>CP070806.1:5025545-5062302 GCA_020343675.1 Phycisphaerales bacterium | reverse complement strand
AGGTCCTGACCGGCCGTGCTGAGCCGGTCGAGCAAATCGACGGCGATATCCGCCGGCTGGTCGATAAGATGGTCGATGTCATGGTGGAGAGAAAGGGTGTGGGCCTGGCCGCCCCGCAGGTAGGGGTTCCGCTGCGCGTATTCATCATCTCGCTCGACGGGGGCAGGGAAAACGTCAGAGTTTATATTAACCCAACCTTAACACCGGCCGGGGAGCTTGGCGCGATCGAAGAAGGGTGCCTGTCAGTGCCCGGTATTTACACGAAAATTCGCCGGTATAAAAAGTGCGAGGTAACCGCAACCGACCTGGAGGGTAACGAGTTTACCGAACAGGCCGACGGGCTCTACGCCAGGGCCCTGCAACACGAGTACGACCACATCGAAGGGGTGACCATTGTCAATCGGATGGGCCAGGCCGCCAGAATCGCCCATCGAAGACAACTGAAAAAGCTCCAGGACCAACACGAGCAATAGAACGCCGTGAGGGACTACAGTTATGCGAATTGTCTATCTCGGCAGTGGTGAGTTTGGCATTGAGTGCCTGGACGCTTTGTGCAGCTCGGAACACAATCTGAAGCTCATTGTGACGCAGCCTGCGAACCCGGCGGGCAGAGGGCGCAAGCCCAATCCGACGCCGGTGGCCCAGTGGGCAGATGTGCACAAAATTCCCTTTGTTGAAACGGATAACGTAAACACTCCGGATGTCATCGAGACAATGGCCGGCTATAAGCCTGATTTAATCGTCGTTATTGCGTTTGGGCAAAAGATCGGCAGCGACCTGATCAATCTACCGCCCAAGGGAGCGATCAACGTACATGGCTCTTTGCTTCCGAAATATCGCGGAGCGGCGCCTATCAACCGGGCCATCATCGAAGGCGAGACCAAGACCGGCATCAGCATCATCACCCTGGCTGAGAAAATGGATGCAGGCCAGGTCTTAGGCCAGGCAGAGACAGACATCGGCTCCGATGAAACGGCGGATCAACTGCACGACAGATTGGCTCAAATCGCCGGCCCGCTACTGTTGAAAACAATAAACCAGATCGCCGACGGTACTGTGGTTTACGCCGAGCAGGACCATTCCAAGGCGACCCTCGCTCCCAAGCTGAAGAAGACCGATGGCTTTATCGACTTTGCCGAGCCGGCCGAAGCCCTGGCCAGAAAGATACGCGGCCTGTGGCCCTGGCCCGGTGCCTCGGCCAATTATGTCTCAAAAAAGACCGGCAAATCCACTCGCGCTATCATCGTCGCCGCTGAGGTTGTGAAAGCGGCAAGTCCGGCTGATGTGTCGGCCGGGATCCTCGATGAGAACCTGAATGTCATCTGCGGCCAAAATGCCTTGAAAATCAAAAAAATCAAACCCGCAGGCTCGCCGCTTATGGACTTCAAAGCCTTCGTCAACGGCCGAAAAACCCAGCCCGGCGATTTGTTTATGCAAGTAAGTACGTAAGGATAAATGCCTTGCTTCTAATGTGATGCCTTAGGTCGCATTTTTCGACACTTGTGGTTCTTGTTGGATAGCTATATCTGAGCAAATCATTGTTGAAATGAGAAACGCACATGGGCATTTCATTGATATGGTGAACCACCGATATCGAACCAAGTCGATTTTAGAAGAATGGGAGAGAAGTCGTTATGGAAAGTCGCTTCAGTAAAATACTCAGGTTTATTGGATCTAATACTTTGGCAGCGATGGTTTTACTCTGTGGGGCAGTTGTGCTTTTGCTCTATGGGGGAGTAGTGGCCGGGCTTCACCGTGAGGCGTTCAGGATGGGCCTTTGCTTCCTTCTTGCTGTTTATATGGTTGATTGCTGTGTTGGTCTTCTGCTGAATCAGAGAATAGACACATGTTTTACGCGCTTGGAGAGACTTGTTTTGGACAAGTCGGATTCTATCCGCTTGAAAAATCCTTCCGTTGTGGTAAGTATCTTTGGGGTTGTCTTTTCACCAATCCTATTCCTCCTGTCGATATTAGCAGGTCATCGTCAGTACTGGCTTTTGATGTGCGTACTCTTGTCGGCTTTTGCGATTCATTTCTTTGTTTGCAAGGGGGTGATGACTGCGCTCAGAATTAATGCCTATTCCAGGCGCTTGGAAGGGTTCATTTCCAAAGACAAAGAGGGCAGGACATCAGAACAAGAGTCTGGCGAATAGGCAAGATTGACAAACAAAGAATGGCCGATCAAACACTCAAATCCGCGCGGGCTATTGCCATCGAGGTGTTGAACCGGTGCGATCCGAAGAGCAATCACGCCGGGTCGATATTAGAAACGCTGCTATCCGAGACGAGCCAGAGGCAGCGGGCGACGGACCTTGTCTTCGGAACCCTGCGAAATCGCGGAGCTATCGATACGGTGATCTCAACGTTCTCAGGCCGGCCCGTGGACAGAATTCAGCGCCGGCTGCTCAATATCCTGCGTATCGGGGTCTATGAGCTTCTCTATTCGCCTGCAACCGAGGCCTATGCCATCGTCAGCGAGGCGGTCGAGAGCACGAAAGCCATTGCGGGCCAAAAGCAAAGCGGCTTCGTGAACGCGGTCCTGCGACAAATTTCGCGGCGCGTGAGTAATCGGAAAACTCCATTGACTCGGGCGAACGCCGAGCGTACTTTGCCTCAGACGCCTTCGAGCGGCTGTGAATTCGATACCGGGTTTTTGCCCGATCGAGAGACTTGTCCCGCCGAGTATCTGAGCATCGCTTTCTCGCTGCCCGAATGGCTCGTGGCGGACTGGCTCGCCGAATTCGGCGAAGAATCCACGCGACAGATTTGCTTTGCGTCCAATCGCAGGCCGACCATTTACATCAGGCCCAACAGGCTAAAGACTACAACGTCAACTTTGGTGGAGAAACTCCAGCAAGCGGGCATCGATTCAGAGGCAGACGGCAACGGTTTAATGATCAGAATCAGAAGTCCGCGCGAGCTCGCTCAGCTCCCCGGCTTTGCCGAGGGTGAATTCACCGTTCAGGACATTACCGCTTCATGTGCGGTCACGAGGCTGGACCCGCAGCCCCGCTGGACAATACTCGACCTGTGCGCCGCGCCCGGCACCAAGACGACGCAATTAGCCGAGGTGACGGGCGACTCGGCGACGATCATCGCCACTGATATCGACGGCCGGCGGCTGGAGTTGGTCAAAGAAAACATCACCCGGCTTGGCATCGAAAGCGTCAGAGTTGTTCCGTACCAAAACCTGCAAGGCACGGCCGCTGAGATTGGCCCTTTCGATACAGTTCTGCTCGATGTCCCGTGTTCGAATACGGGTGTTCTCGCCAGACGCGTCGAGCTCCGCTATCGGATAAGCGCCGAGGCACTGCGAAGACTCGTCAAGATACAGGCCGAGCTGCTCGGCGCCGCGGCGGAGATGGTCAAGCCGGGCGGGAAAATCTGCTACAGCACGTGCAGCATTCAAAAGGTGGAGAACGCCGGGCTTGTCGGAGACTTCGTGAAGGAGAACCGCATCTTCGAACTTGAATCCGAAGCGTTGACTCTGCCCTCAGTCGAAGGATTTGACTGCGACGGCGGCTACACCGCCATTCTCATACGAGCTCAAGACTGAGCGTCAGTCCCGGCGTAGAGCCTGCCCGGAGATTCTTTCGTGCCGGCAAGACGCTCGGGCTCGCTCCGGAAAAGTAAAAGGAAAAACCCTTACTTTTTCGCGTACAACCTGTTATAGTAAAGCAAGTTAAGATTCTTGCAGAAGGCTGAATTTGGCCGGATACTACCTGCACACGGGTCTGAGCTTGTCGGTAATGAGTCGTTGAGAGAGGCTTTGATGAGTAAGTTTCTGGAGCAGATCAATAGTCCGGCGGACGTCAAGAGGCTCTCGGTGCCCGAACTGAAGACCTTGACGGAGGAGATCCGCCAGTTCATTCTCGATTCGGTGAGCAAGACCGGCGGGCATCTGGCCAGCAATCTGGGCTTGGTGGAATTGACGCTGGCCCTGCACTGCGTATTCGATTTCACGAAAGACAAGCTGCTCTGGGACGTCGGGCACCAGTGCTACACGCACAAAATCGTCACGGGACGCAGAGACAAGTTCGAGCATCTTCGTCACCCTGGCGGGATAAGCGGCTTTCCCAACCCGGCCGAGAGCGAGCACGACCAGTTTGCCGTCGGGCATGCGGGAACGTCGATCGCCACGGCCATTGGAATGGCGCTCGGCGAACAGTTGAGAGCCAGAGGCCGAAAGGGCCCCACGCCGCAAACCGTTCAAGACAATAGCAAGATCGTGGCCGTCATCGGCGATGCCAGCATTGTTAACGGAACGAGCTTTGAGGCTCTTAACAATCTGGGACTCATCAAGAGGCAGCTTCTGATCGTGCTCAATGACAACTCGATGGCGATCGACGCCACCGTCGGGGCGGTCGCAAAGTATTTCTCCAAAGTGCGACTGAGCCATACGTACGAGGGCTTGCGAAGGACAACCAGGAATATCCTGGAGCACATGCCGGTTATCGGCAAGAGCGTTGAAGAAACAATTGAGAGAGTCAAGAAGGGCATCCGGATGGCTCTGCCGGCCAGCCAGATGTTCGAGAGCCTGAACATTCCTTACTTTGGACCCGTCGATGGCCACGATATTGGCGCGCTCACCCAGTTGTTCGAGGCTTTGGGAGAGCTGAACCACCCGGCCATCCTGCACGTTTACACCAGGAAGGGCAAGGGCTTTCGCCCCGCCGACCAGGGTCCGACCGAGTTCCATTCGACCGGCCCGTTCAAAATCAACGGAGAAACCGTTGAGTCAAAATCGGTGCCGAGCCGGCCCAGTTTCACCGCGGCGTTCGGTGAGCACCTCACGGAACTGGCCCACCAAGACGAAGAAATTGTCGCGATCACCTCGGCCATGTGCGACGGCACGGGACTGGGCGATTTCCGCGAGAAGTTTGCCGACCGCTTCTATGACGTCGGGATAGCCGAAAGCGCCGCCGTTGACATAGCCGCCGGCCTGGCCAAAGACGGGCTCAAACCGGTCGTCTGCATCTATTCAACCTTCCTGCAGCGCAGCTTCGACCAGATCTTCCAAGAGGTGGCTCTGCAGAATCTACCCGTTGTTTTCTGCATCGACAGGGCCGGGTTCGTTGGCACCGATGGGCCAACCCATCATGGGCTGATGGACATAGGCTTTCTGCGGATGATGCCGAACATGGTGTTGACAGCTCCGGCCAACGACGTCGAAATGAAGCTGGCCCTGGAATTTGCGTTGAGTGAGAACAAGCCGGTCGTGATACGGTATCCGAAAGAGGTTGTTCCGGGCTCGGAGTTTGCCAGGTCCGCCTGTGCCCGGCCTTTCAAATTGGGCAAGAGCGTGACAGTCAAGAGGGCAAGAGGTGCTGCGGCGGCAATCGTCAGCTATGGCAGCATCCTGACCGAGGCGTTGAAGGCAGCGGCCCTGCTGCGCGAGCAGCGCATCGCTGTGGATGTGATCAACAGCCGGTTCGCTGCTCCTGTTGACGGAAAGATCATCTCTATGGCCAAGCGGGGCAAAGCAATCGTCACAGTCGAGGACCACGCCATCGCTTGCGGTTTTGGCTCGGCCGTGCTGGAGTTGGCTGCCGTCGAAGGGTGTCCGGCGAAGGCCATCCGCGTGCTTGGTGCACCGAGGAGATTTATCGGACATAACTTGCGGAACGCGCAACTTGCCGAAGCCGGTGCAGATGCCGAAGGGATAGCAAAGACTGTCACGGAAATATTAAAAGCGTAGATTGCCATGCGAGAGATGAAATCCAGGCCCAAACTGGTCATTTTCGGCGACCCCAGGAAGCAAGGTGTCCGAGAGGCCATCGAGGAATTCGTCGGTTTTGCCGAAGATAAAGCTGAGATATTGGCTGACTACGGCATTGAATACCTGAACACCACTGGTGCCGAGGATACGATAAGAACTGAGACCTTGAGAAAATGCGATTTTGCCCTCGTCTTCGGCGGGGACGGCAGCATTATCAGCACAGCCAAGAGCGTAAGCAAGGCGTCTCTGCCGGTAATTGGCGTCAATGTCGGCAAACTCGGCTTCCTGGCCGAGTTCAGCGTCGGTGAACTCAAGGATTTCTTCGGTGTCCTCAGGAAAGGGCAGGTTCCCATTGACAGGCGCATGATGCTCAATTGCAGGGTGTTCGGCGATGCAAAGGGCCGGGGCCGAGCCGAAAGATTCTGCTCGGCCGCCATCAACGACATTTTCATAACAGCCGGGCCGCCTTTTAGAACGGTCGAGCTCAGGATGCTGGTGGACGGTCAGCCGCTGGCCGGCTGTGTCAGCGATGGATTGATCATCTCGACGCCGACCGGCTCAACGGCCTATAATCTCTCTGCAGGCGGGCCTATTGTCTCGCCCAAGGTCAAAGCAGTGGTGATTACGCCGATCTGCCCCCACTCGCTGAGCTTCAGGCCGATCGTGATAAACGCCGACAGCACGGTCGAGGTGTTCGGAATCAGGGTCAACGAAGGGACGACGGTTTCCATCGATGGGCAGGTTTCGCTGAGGCTCTCGATCAACGACGTGGTCAGCATCGAGAGGGAAAAGAGCGACTTTTTAATTGTGAATAACCCACTTCGAAGCCAGTGGGATACTTTAGCGGCTAAACTCAGTTGGGCCGAAAAGCCGAAGTATAAAGAATACCCGGATGTTTAGGTAAGGCAGGTAAGTGTCAGCCAGTTAAATTGGCAAGTTTTGGGGTATTGGGAATTATGAAGGCTTGGCTGTTCAGGCTCACTGCAGCGTTGGTCGTTGTTCTTTCTGCGCCTACGAGCTTCTCGGTGGAGAACCTTGGGATAAGGAACCCCATCGGCTCGGGCCCCAGCACGGTGCCTCAGAGCAGCATCAGCGGCGGTCTGGTGCGCACTGCCGACCCAATCGATACCACAGGCAATCTCCTGATGACCGGCAACGTGCGTCGCGGCATGCATTTCCGCGGCACTGTACCGTATCAGTCGCCGACGCGCTTTGGCTCAACTCTTGGTTCATCATCGCTCAGTTCCTTCCTGCGCGATACGGCCGGGCCCGAAGATATCCGCTCGCGGCCCCAAAGATACGGCGCCCAGCCCTACTATTCTGCGACTGAGACGGTTACGACGACGAGGCCGGGCCGGGCCGAAGTCGTCTCGCCGACAAGTGCAATGATGAGTACACGTATGCAGCAGGACACGCGAACGCCAGGAACCGCCGCCCTGGGATTGGATGCCCCGCTCACCAAGCCGATGTCATTGGCGCCGGGCACTTCCGTCACACTATCACATCCGGGCGGGCGCCAGACGCAGCAGAATTTTTTAGGAGAATCGTTTTTATCGCCGGACGGCAGCTTCTTGCAGCGCACGCAAATCAATCCGCGGGACGTTCGAGAATCGACCTCGGACCGGGAAGGCGAAAGGTCGGCGGTTCAACAATATCGGGACTGGAGCCTGCAAGCCGACGGCACAACAAAGACCATCACAGCCGGCTCGGCTTGGGACCGCGAGTTACGGGTCTTGAGTCAGCAGCAGCCGGAACAAGACTTGAAAACCAAAGGGCCCCTTCAGTACTTCAGTCCCGGAGAGAATCTCGAGAAATCCGGAACGCAGACGCCCGCCGAGCCGGTAACTGATTGGCCGGATATCCGGGAGCCACTCAGGACAGATAGTACCAAACCGCTATCCGAAGTTTATGGCGATTTGGCCAGAAAGGACGCTCTGGCTGTGGAAGGCGGGGACGGGTACACTCCCGTCGCCGGCGAGGATTTGTCTTCACAAAATACATCCGGCCAGAGCCAGCGAGATGTTCTCGAGCGAGTCAGGCAACAGCTTGAAGTCCTGACGAAATCAGTCGAAACCAGCTTGCAGAGTCTGCCGGGCAAGGCGAGCACGACTACAGGGGGAGCTATTACAAAACCCGAACGGATGTTGTGGGGGTCGCAGTTACACGAGTCCAGCGGTCTTGGTACCGTTCGCACTGAAGATGCCCACTTGGGCTTTGATGAGGCAGCCGGCGGAGCGGATTCTCAGGACCAGACTTCTGCCCTGAGTGATTTTGGGAAGATGTCGCGAGCCGAGATTGCCACCGAAGCCAGGCGCATCATGGGGCCGCACACAAGTCTTGAATCTCTTTCGCATGCCAGGTTCAGCGAGTACATCAGGGCCGCCGAGGAGCATCTCAGAGCGGGCCGGTACTACCGTGCAGCAGACTCTTTTGCGCTGGCGGCCGTGTATGAGCCGGACCATCCCGCGGTCTTGGCCGGCAAGAGCCATGCGTTGTTTGCCGCGGGAGAATATATGAGCAGCGCGCTGTTCCTTTCCAGGGCATTGTCGGTTCTTCCCGAATATGCACAGGTGGAAGTTGACCTTGTGGCTCTCTTGGGCGGCCAGGGCAGGATTGCTCGCAGACTCGCGGACATCGAACAGTGGTACGCAAGAAGCGGCTCAGGCCAGCTGCAATTCTTGCTGAGCTACGTGTATTATCGCATGGGCAGGCTCGTCGAGGCCCAACGGGCGATTGAAGCAGCTTACCAGAAGATGCCTCAGTTGCCGGCTGTGCGCACAATGAAAGCAGCCATCGACGGAACAGCGAGATAACGCGGACACACCCACCAATGCGCAAGTCAACGCGAGATGCTCTCTTGAAGCTGGGTCAGAACCGTCTTGGCCCTTGAGATTCTGTTGCCGGCATCGCTGAGCCAACGAACCTCGGCATTTCTTTGCACCATATCTTCGATCTTCCTGCAGGCTAACAGGACAGTGGCGTGATTCTTGTTGCCCATCACCCGGCCAATCTCCGAGGACGACATCTTCGTATGCTTTCGCGTCAGATACATGCTGAAGTGCCGGGCCAGTGCTACGGTCCTGTCTTTCTTCGACGAGCGCATCATCGCCGGCGTGATCCCGAAATAACTCGCCACGGACGATTCAATATCCGAGACATGCACAATTGGATCGCACCGATCGAGGTGCTCGGCAAGGACTGCCTTGGCCATGGATGGTGTGATTCTTTCGTTTTTCAGCGCCGAAAAAGCAATCAGCTTCAACAGAGCGCCTTCCAGTTCCCGCACGTTCGTGCGAAGATTTTCGGCGATGTATCCGATGACGCTTTCGGGAACCGGCGTGGTCAGAGTTTTGACATTGCTGATGTACTGCCTGCATATCTGGCATCGCGTCTGCAAATCAGGAGTATTGATCTTGACCACCATTCCGGATACGAACCGGTTCACGAGTTTCTCGGACAATTGCCCTATCATTTTTGGATGCGCATCGGAGGCCAGGATGACCTGTTTGCCGGCCAGGTCGATGGTATTGAAGGTGTGCAGGAATTCTTCCTGGGTCGAAGGTTTGCTGGCCAGGAAATGAATATCGTCAATGACGAGCAGGTCCGTTTGCCGCATGCGCCGCCTGAACGTCTCGAGTTTCTTTGTCTTGAGGGCAAACACGAACTGATTGGCGAAATCCTCGGCCGACAGGTAGAGCCAATTCGTCACAGGCCGCTTATCGAGCATGGCCTTGCATATTCCCTGGAGCAAATGCGTTTTGCCGACGCCGTAGCCTCCGTGGACGAACAGCGGATTGAAGGGGCTCTGCTGCTCGTTGATAATGACCTTCGCTGCGTTGTAGGCCAGTTCATTAGATGAGCCGACGACAAACGTATCCAGGCTGAACTTGAACTTCTCACGTCCGTCCGCGGGCGGTTTTCTCCTCGCCCGGTCCGGAAGCGGTCGTGGCAGGTGCCGGGCCTCCGGAGCAGTCTTGGCCGGGCTTCGAGAATCCAGCGGGGTGCGCCCCTGGTGGCCGGAAAGCTCGGGATTCACTGTGAATGTCACCTTGGCGTCCATTCCGGTGACGGAGCGAACCGCTTGTTTGATTTCTTTCGAGAAGTGATTTTCAATCCAGCCTGCAATAAAAGCGTTTGGCACGCTGACTTTGAGGTATCCATCCGAAAGCGCCAGCGTGGTCGAATTCTTGAACCAGATGCGAAACTTCTGCGGGCCGATTTTCTCGGCGAGCGCCTCGTTAATCGCGGCGGTTGAACCAAGACTATCATCCGTGATTGTGCTCTGCATTGATACACTCCTTTTTTGCCACTCGAATCCCGACACCCAGAACCGACGGCCATCGAACTTCGGACTTCAAGAATCATCCGGCTTTCGGCGATACAAATCAATGGCGTTTTGCCCGATTTCTTTTCCACTTGTCGGAGGTTGCTGTTGCTATTAGCTTTGCGCACGAAAAAAAAATGTTCTTCACACGTTTTGCACACCGTAAATATGCTTTGTGGAAAAGCTGTGAATTGCGTTCGGGTTCGGGTCGCCAGGCTCCGGGTTGGCTTCGGCCCGCCGTGCCGCCTCCGGGCCCGGCGCAACCCGCCCGAACAGTGTTGATGTCGCTTGCGATATAGGACTTACCCGCCTCACGCTTTGGATGCGTGTCGTCATTTTCATCGACTATTTGACGACCGCGAAGGCCATCCCGCACGTGTGGATTAAGAGAATGCTCTCGTGACAAAAAGCAGACGACCCGGCTTGAAAAGCCCCGGGACGAACGTCGCGCTGCTGCGGCCCCCAGCTTGTTGGTCTCGGTGTGAACGGCGCAGGAGTCTGGTGGCTCATGGGCCGCCACATCGCTGAATCACTGGCTCTCTTGTGTCTGGGCGTTCCGCGCGGGGGCGGTATCCGTCTTTGCATGTCTCGGCATGGCGATGGTCCCGGTTCTGGCCACGCTCTTGATGCCGTAGGGCTTGCACACGTTGATGAAGGCCTCGATTTTTTCTTCGGGCCCGCTGACCTCGACCATGACGAACTTCTGGCCGATATCGACGACCTTGCCTTTGAACATCTCGATCAGCGAGAGAACCTCGGGCCGCTTCTCGGCCGGCGCGGAAATGGCGATAAGCATCAAGTCGCGCGCGACCACCGGTTGGCCGACAAAATCCTGGACTTTAACGACGGGGACAATCCTGGCCAACTGCTTTCGGACCTGTTCAACGACCCGGTCATCGCCGACAACGACAATCGTCATCCGGCTCAAGTCAGGCTCTTCAGTTCGGCCGACGACCAGCGAGTCGATATTGAACGCGCGGGCGGCGAACATCCCCGCGACGTGCGCCAGAACTCCGGGCTTGTTCTCAACTAATGCGCTTATTATGTGCTTCATGGTGATTTCCTTTGGCCTATGCCATGCTTTCCAGTATATCCAGTCCGTCCATTTCGTTGATACTCTTGCCTGCCGGGACCATGGGCCAGACGTTTTCTTCACGCTCGACCCTGAAATCAACCACGCAGGGTCCTTTCTCTTTGAGCATTTGTTTGATGGCCCCGGGTACGTCGGCCTTCTTATCGACGGTCATTCCGACCGCGCCAAGGGCCTTAGCGACGGCTTCGTACTGCGGATTCTTAACATAGCTCTTGGAATACCGCTTGCCGTAGAACAGCTCCTGCCACTGCCTGACCATGCCCATATATCCGTTGTTCAAGATACAAACATTGATCGGCAAATTGTGCTCGACCGCCGTGGCCAGCTCAGTCATGGTCATATTGAAGCTGTGGTCACCATCGATATCAACGACCGTGGCTTCGGGTTTGGCGATCTGAGTGCCAATGGCCGCGGGAAGGCCGTAGCCCATCGTGCCGAGTCCGCCGGAGGAGATGAGCTGCCTGGGCTTGACAAACTTGTAGAACTGAGCCGCCCACATCTGGTTCTGTCCGACGCCGGTGGTGACAATGGCCTCGTTCTTAGTCTGGCGGCATAGTTCCTCGATGACGTACTGGGGCTTGACCGCCGATGTGCTCTGGTCGTATCGAAACGCAAACTTCTTCTTCCACTGCGCGATCTTGGCGAACCATTCCTTTCTTTCCTGGTATTCGACCTCCTTGGCCAATTGGCCGAGAATCGTCTTCGCATCGCCCACAACGGGAATATCGACACTGACGTTTTTCGATATGCTCGACGGGTCGATATCGACATGGATGATTTTCGCGTTCGGGGCAAACGTGGCGACCTTGCCGGTGACTCTGTCGTCAAAACGGGCCCCTACGGCAATGAGCAAATCACACTCCTGGACCGCGTAGTTTGCATACGCCGACCCGTGCATCCCGAGCATATCCAGCGACTCAGGCTTTCTCTGGTCGTAGCTGCCCAACCCCAACAGTGTCATTGTGACGGGAAGATGGGCCGTCTCTGCCAGGGCCCTCAACTCTTCGGCGGCGTTGGAAATGATGACACCACCGCCGACATAGAGGACCGGCTGCTTGGATTTGTTGATCGCTCTTGCCGCCATCGAAATTTGCCTGCTGTGCCCTTTGGCCCGGACCCTGTAACCCGGAAGCCTCATGTCGGCCTTGCCGTCGGCGGCGCACTTGTTGACCTCGACGTCAACGGGCAGGTCTATCAACACCGGGCCGGGCCGACCCGTCGAGGCGATGTGGAACGCCTCGCGGACGGTACGCGCCAGGTCTTTGACGTCTTTGACGATACCGTTGTACTTTGTGACGGGCCGCGTAATGCCGGTCGTATCGGCCTCCTGGAAGGCATCGTTCCCAATCAGCTCCGTGCGGACCTGGCCGGTCAGGGCGACCAGGGGCACCGAGTCCATCATCGCCGTGGCCAGGCCGGTCACCAGGTTGCACGCCCCCGGACCGCTGGTCGCGACTACGACGCCAACCTTCCCACTCGCGCGGGCATAGGCGTCGGCCATGTGGCACCCGCCTTGTTCGTGGCGCGGAATGATGAAATTGATCGGCGCATCATACAATCGGTCGAACAACGGCAGCACGACGCCGCCGGTATAGCCAAACATGGTGTCCACACCCTGTTCGATGAGCGTATCGACGATAATCTGAGCGCCTGCTTTGATGCTGGATTGACCGGCCGAACGAGCCGATGCGCGGGACTTGGTCTTCATTTGTTGTCTTCCTTTCCTGATAAACGTTATCGGGGCGGGCTCCTGTCACAGAGACAAGGCTTCCCCTTGTTATTCCGGCGGGTCCCCGCTGGTGCGGGAACTCTCAATCATGGCTTTGCGGGCTGCCTCCGGCGAGGCAATCGCTTCTGCATCGAAAAACGACCGACTCAGCCGAAGATTCCAAACCCGGCCATAATCCCGTAACCATCCCACTTTGGGACGTCTCAGGGTCGCATTTGCGTGTTTTCACGCAAATACGAAAGTATTATACGAAAGTCATATATCCTCTGTCAATTGTTTTTCGGCATTTTGCCCGACGGCCAACAACAATTTTTGCCTTTTCGGCTCCAACAAAGACGTTCACCGGCCGTACAGAGAATGTACTGGCCAAGCTCAAGAATGTTTGTACAATGGCAGGCGATTGAGAACCTATTGGAGATTTGCTATGTGTGACGCATGTGGTTGCAGCAGCCAGGAGAGTACGGAACAGAGCCTTCAGGACAAGGTCAAAGATACCATCGAGGCCATTCGCGGGGGGCTGCAAAGCCACGGCGGCGATGTGGAACTGGTCGGCATCGATGAGGATAACACGGTCAGGGTCCGCCTCCAGGGCGCCTGCCAGGGCTGCCCCGGCGCGACAATGACAATGAAAATGGGCATCGAGCGAATCCTCAGGGAGAAAGTCCCCGAAATCAAAGAAGTCGTCGCGGTGGACTGATAGCGCTGCGTCAGGGCTCCGGCGCCGGTACGTCTGAGGATCACACGGGGTTGGGCGGCAGGCGCCTGGCGATGCGCTCGGTGTTCGGGTTCTCGATGACGCCTTGTTCGGTGATGATGGCGGCGATGTCACGAGCTTCGGTGACGTCGAAGGCGGGATTGTAAACGGTGACGCCGGATGGGGCGGTTTGCGTGCCGGCGAATCTGATGACTTCCTCGGCGGCTCTTTGTTCGATGGGGATCTCGGCGCCGGTTTTTATGTTCAAATCAAAGGTGCTCGACGGGGCGGCGATGTAAAACGGTACGCCATGCTCGCGGGCAAGGATGCTCAGGCCGTACGTGCCGATTTTGTTGGCCGTATCGCCATTGGCCGCGATGCGGTCGGCGCCGGTTATGACGGCGTTTATCTTGCCCTGTTTCATCAGGTAAGCCGCCATGTTGTCGCAGATGACCGTCACGTCGATCCCGGCCTGCTGCAGCTCCCATGCCGTCAGTCGCGCCCCTTGCAGCAGGGGCCTGGTCTCGTCGGCATAGACTTTGAACCTCTTGCCTTTTTTGTGCGCCTCGAACATGACCGACAGGGCCGTCCCCTGCCCCGCCGTTGCCAGCGCCCCAGCGTTGCAATGCGTCAATATGCCGGCGCCTTCCTTGATAAATTGCTGGCCGTGCTGCCCGATTCGCCTGCACATCTCGATGTCTTCGAGATAAATCGCGTTGGCCTCGGCTAAGACCGTCTCTCGAAGGCTTTGCAGTGTTGTGCCGTGTTGTGCGTTGGCACGCTTACAGGCGCGATCCAGTGCCCAGAACAGATTCACGGCGGTGGGACGGGATGATGCAAGGTACGTGCGCGCCTCGGTCAGAGATTCAAGAGCTTCTTCTACGCTGTCGTTTGGGCCCAGTTTTTGAAGGGCAAGGACAAGCCCATAAGCTCCGGCGACGCCGATGGCTGGAGCGCCGCGCACCGCGAGCGTCTTGATAGCGTCGAAAAGGCTCTGGACGTCCCGGCATTGCAGCGTGACGAATTCGGCCGGAAGCTGCCGCTGGTCCACAAGTTCGAGGCAGCCGTCTGTGCCGCCGATCCACTTGAGTGCTTCGACAATCATGAATGCATTCTCTGAACAGGCCCGCGTGTGCAACAAGCTGCACATCCTACATTTTATCGGTCAACTCTCGCTCCGCCTCCGCCCATGACCTTCTTCACTTCACTCAGGCTGGCAGTGGTGGTGTCGCCCGGCGTGGTCATGGCCAGGGCACCGTGGGCGGCGCCGTAGTTGACGGCCTCTTCGGGCGTCTTGCCTTCCATCAGGCCATAGATCAGGCCCGATGCGAAGCTGTCGCCGCCACCGACGCGGTCGAAGATCTCCAAGTCGGACCGCAGGGTTGCTTCGTAGAATTCACCGTTGGTGTACATGATCGCGCCCCAGTCGTTGACCGAGGCGGTTTTGGCGTTGCGAAGGGTCGTGGCGACGACCTTCAAATTCGGGAATTCCTTGACCACTTCCGCGATCATCTTCTTGAAGTTCGCGGGATCGAGCTTCGAGTAACCTTTGTCCATCCCTTTGACCGCAAATCCGAGCGCGGCAGTGAAGTCCTCCTCGTTGCCCAGCATCACATCGACATATGGCGCGATGGCGCGATTGACCTGCTTTGCCTTCTCCTGTCCCCCGATGTCCTGCCAGAGCGACTTGCGGTAGTTCAGATCGTAGGAGACAATCGTGCCGTGCTTCTTGGCGGCTTTGACCGCCTCCAAGATGACGTCGGGCGTTGTTTCCGAGAGGGCTGCAAAGATGCCGCCGGTATGCAGCCAGCAGCTTCCGTTGGAACCGAATATTTTTTCCCAGTCGATATCGCCTTTTTTCAACTGTGAGGCGGCGCTGTTGGCCCGGTCCGAGCATCCGACGGCCGCCCGCACGCCGAAACCCCGCTCGGTGAAATTCAAGCCGACCCGGACTTTTCTGCCGATCCCGTCGTATGGCATCCACTTGACGTATTCCATGCTGACGCCGCCTTGGTAGATCAGATCTTCGAGCAGGCGTCCGATGGGATTATCTGCAATCGCGGTCACGACGGCGGCTCGTTTGCCGAAGCAGCGTTTCAAGCCTCTGGCGACGTTGTACTCGCCGCCGCCCTCCCACGCGCGAAAATGCCGGGTCGTATGAATCCGTTCGGCGCCGGGGTCCAATCGAATCATGATCTCGCCCAACGAGACAATGTCATACTTACATTGTGACGCGGGCTTGAGCTTTATGACTGCCATGACGATTCTCCTTGCTGGTCTGTGTCAGCCGTAGATTTCTCCTTCTCGATAGTCCTGCCACGCCGGCTCGAAGGCCTTGCGGTCTTTCGGCGCGGGCCTGAGCTTGACGGCTGTGCTTCGGAACAAATCGGGCGAGTTCTGGTCGTATTCGATGTGCAGGACGGAGCTTCGCAGCGATTGATTCTCAGGCTTGAACTTCAAGGGCTTGCCGGTGGCTTTGTTGATAACATCTGGGTGTATTTCAATACCGTCCTCGGCCAGAACCAGATGCGAGCCGCGCGAGCCGCTGCCCTGAGCGAGCAATTCGACCACGGCTTTGAGATAGGCAGCGCTGGTCAACGCCAGGTGCTCGGCCTGGATGGCTTCAATGACTCTCTCGCCGCCTTTTGCGCTGAAGCCCTTGTCCCCGATATTTTTGTAAAGCGCGACGGCTTCTTTCAAGGCTTTGCGCGCATCATTCAATTCTCTGATATGTCCGCCCGATGCGGTCATTCGGCTTCGGATCTCTTCCAATACGTGCTGGGGGACCAGGCCGGGCGAGCCTTCGCAGCGCCCCAACCGGGTGACAATGTCACCGAGCTGGCTGTCAATCTCAGATTGAACGCCGGAATAATCGGGCAGCTCGCCCCCATAGACGTTCACGATACATTCGGCTGCTCGCAGGCCGCCGGTCTGGCCTGCGTTGAGGGCCGAGCCGCCGGGCCGCTTGACGCCGTGCGTGCCGGCCATCTCACCGATGACAAACGTTTGCGCAATGTTGGATTGCCACCATTTGTCCACGGCAAATCCACCGTTGTTGTGCTGGGCGCACACCGCAATCTCAAGCGGTTCCGAATACAAATCGATGCCGTTCTCTTTGTAGATTTCAATCGCGGGCGGATTCATGTGGGCCAGCCGCTCGATGGGCGTCTTCTGCAAAGCCCCGGCTTTCTGTAGGTACTCTTTGGCTTCCGGCTCAAGCGCATCGATGTCGAACTCCTTCATCGAATCGCCGCCAATGGGATTGTGCAGAAAGTCCATAAAGACGCGCCGGCCCTTTTGCGTTTCGTTAAAGACGACCACATCAATGAGCGACGATTGCAGCTTCTCAATCCGCTGCGGGTCGAAGGGCCACTGGTAGCCTTTGAGAAAGATATTCGTGGCCATCTTGCTCATCGTCGGGAAGAAGCCGGTGAGAAACTCTTTTTCATCTTTGCCGTCGGCGTCGGTGCTGAACAGGCGGGGGAGAGCCTGCATGTACGTGCCGGAGACGTTCCAGCGAAACTTCGTGCTGGCCAGGCCGAACTGTGATTCGGTCAGGTTCGCCCCGATCAGGCCTGCCTTGAGCGCGAGCCCGTGAATACCGAGCTGGCCCTCCGGATAGACGCTGGTCTTGTAAAGCTCACCCGGCCCACCGGCGGCCAGAACGATATTGGCCGCGAGAAAAACGTTGATGGCCAGATTGCCCGCATCCATGCCGCTCTTGTCGACAGTGACAACGCCCGCGATCCGCTTGGCTTCGCCCGAGCCAACGGTCAGCAAATGAGCCACTTCCTGACCATCATGAATCTTGACGCCATACCGTGCGAGCTGCTTCTGCAAACATTCGCTCATAAACCGGCTCGTTTTAGGCCCGGCCGATGTGGCCCGCTCGAAGGGGTCGTGGTCCGTCTTATAGCCGATGAAGGTGCCCATAGAATCGGTCGGGAACGGGACTCCCGCCTGGACCAGATGATAAAATTCTCGCAGCGAACCGATGGCTTCGGCCAGCGCCGAGTCGCCATGGCAGCACCCGGCGGCGGTCAGGCTCTTGGTGAACTCCTCGGCGCTGTCAGGCACGTCGGGGCTGGTGCCTATCTTGTAGTACGTTTGCTTGTCGGAGCCGCTCATTCTCGATGCACCCAGTCCCAGCCCGCCGGTCACCACGGCTATTCTCTCAGCCGGATCTGTGATGCCTTTTTGTTCCATAAACTCGCACAGGTGGACCGCACAGTTCATGCCCGCGGCCCCTGCGCCCACGATGACGGTGTTGTAGCCATGAAAGGTCACGGCTTGGTTCGCTATTTGTCTTGTTTCCATAATACTCTTTCTCCCATTGGACAAATGGTGTTCCGTTCACTAAGGTTGGTCTTTCGAGTCGTTCTTCAGCAACTTCGGCGTGGCAAAATCTCCCGTCATCTCCCGGGGCAGGACACGGACGTTTCCCCGTTTATCGCAAAAGTACAGAGACGACTGCGACGGTTTTCTGCCGTGCCCATCGGCCCAAATCGCGTAGAAATCAGGATGAGCGTCAAGCGGACGCCGAGCGTACGTGTGATTGTACGGACTGTTCGCGGTAAGTTGTCTGACCTTCTTCCATGTCGCGCCCAAGTTCCCGCTGACCCACATGGCCATCTCGCCGCCCGGGTTATAAGGCTGGGGTCCGGTTTCCGTCGGGCCGATGATACGCCAGGTCCCATCGTCCTCGACAAGAAGCGAACCCATGTCGTAATTGTTGTCGGATACGAAAGCCGGCCGTATCTGCCACTGTGTTCCGGTCCAGCGGGCAGTCGTCCACGTGCGAGGGTCGTTTTTCGGGCCGGATTCGTAACCCTTGCTTGTTATGAACAGAATCACCGGTCGTTCATCTCCGTCAAACCGGATGTCTTTCAAATAGACGTTCAGGCCTTTGGCCCGGTAGTCGTGCACGAGGGCCGGAGTCTCAGGGTCGGTCAGGGGCAGCGTCAGTTTGTGCCCACTGACGCTCTTGAAGGTTCTGCCCAGGTCCGGGGTTTCGATATAGTACAGGTTCGTGCGCCAGTTCAGGCCCTTCGTCTTCGGATGGAAATTGAATGCTGTCCCCGCCTTATTCTTCGCTGCGGCGCTGATTTGATAGTGGCCCTGGTCCATTGCAGCGAGCCGCAGCCATTGGGACCACTTCACGCCATCCGGGCTTGTCATGCAGCAAATCGTACGAGCCGCAGGGTAATTGTAACGGGTGAAAAAGCACACAAAGCCTCTGCCCTCAAGATACCAGGGCTGCATATACGAGAAATTCGTCATAGGAACTTCTTGCGCGTTCTCGATTTTCGTGACGTTGACCAGCTCGAATTCGTTCACGTCGTAAGGCCTGGCGCTCTTGTGAACGTAGGAAGGTCTCGATGTGCCGTGCGAGGTGGAGAATATCCAGAGGGTGCCCTTGTCATCGACCGAGATAACCGGGTTATCGTGGGCGTCGCTGGTCTTCTTATCAAGCAGGATGGTCGGGCGGGGCACGCCGCCCGTCCTGTGGTCGTAGTATGAGACCATGTGGAGCAGCTTGCGATTGCTGTCGGCGGTTGTGCCGCCATAACAGAAGAAGGTCTTCTTGACCTGGTCGCAATAGACCGCGAAAGGCTTGTGCTTGGCGCAGTACGTTCCGAGTCCGCCGCTGTATTTATAGACGTACTCGTCTCCGGACGGCTGGTTCATATACCAGATGCCGCGGTAGCCGGTAGCCTTTCTATTGATGGTCAAAGTCTGATTCTGTTGCTTTTGCCCGACGGCCGGGGCGGCGAGCAGCCAGGCGATTGACGCAGAAGAGCCGGCGAAAATCAGAAATCGCAAGAGACTTCTCTTCTCAAGAACTTGTATCATCTGTGCTTTCACGAATTCGGTTTCTACGGGATATTGAAGTTCCTGCCCGTGACCTGGCTTATTTGCTCGATGGAGGCGGATGCGAAATCGATGTTGGGATATTTCTCCCTTCGCAGCTTATCGATCAATTCCTTGATTTTTCTTAGTTCCCCGGCTAACAGCTCGTAGTCTTGCTCGTCGACGATTTTCTTCATCACAGGTTTTTCGATCATGCTGAAAGAAGCCCCCAAGACCAGAACGCCCGCATTGATATAATCGGGGATGTTGTCGGCGTTGGTGCCACCGGTCGGCACGAGGCTGATGGTCTTGTGTACCGCTGGATCGATGGCCTTGACAAACGCGGGGCCGCCAAGCTGCTTGGCGGGAAATATCTTGCAAAGATTCGCCCCTTTGGAAAACTGGCTGACGACTTCGGTGGCGCTTCCGCATCCGGGTATCATCGGAATCCGCCCCGCGAATTCCTCGAAGCCAGCGTCGCTGAAATTGATCGCCGAGACCAGATAGCACGCGCCAGCCTCTATCACCTGGGCTACCGAGGGCAGCGGGTCTTGTGGGTGAGCCTTGTTATAAACATCGAGCATCCGCGGCGAATCGATCAGGCTGGCCGAGCCCGCGGAAAAATCGGGCAGCTCTTTGCGCAGGCGGGCGAGATTCTCCAAAGGTTTCTTGATCCGGCAGGTCACCTCCATATTGTTCACGCCCGCCTTGATCAGCGCTTCGGCAGTCTTGACCACGTCGAGCTTGTCCTGGTTAAAGACGAGAATAAAGCCGTCCCGCAGCAGTGTGGTGATTGTGCTTCTGATATCCATTGACGTTCCCTCACAGTCTTCTCAGATGAAAGCCGCCATCGACGTTTATGACCTGACCGGTTGAGAAATCGAGCCTGCCCTCGGCGATGGCTCCGACGGCCCTGCCGATATCCTCGGGCTGGCCCCACCGCTTGATCGGAGTCACCCCTTCGGCAATCAGCTTGTCGTATTTATCCTTCACCACGCTGGTCATATCGGTGGCGATGATGCCGGGCCGAATCTCGAAGACTCCGATTCCATACTCGGCCAGCCGGTCCGCATACAGCGCCGTCATCATGCCGATGGCGGCTTTGCTGAGACAGTACTCGCCCCGCCCGGGCGAGCTGGTGTACGCCGAGATGGAGCCTGTATTGACGATTCGCAGCGCACGTTCGGGATGCCTCTGTTTCTGCTCAATCATCCAGTTGGCCACACGCTGAGTCAGAAAGTACGGCCCCTTCAGGTTGATTCCCATCACCCTCTCGAAACTCTCTACCGTACCCTCAAGAATATCCATCCGCTTCGAGGGCGCGACGCCCGCGTTATTGACGAGCATATCGCAGCGCCCGAATTTGCTCTTAGCCAGAGCCACGAGGCTGCCGCGGTCCTCGGCGCTATCGACGTTGCCTCGCAAAACCTCGCACGCCGCCCCAAGCTCTTTGATTTCTTTCTGTGTCTTTGCGGCTTTGGATTCGTCCGGTTGGCCTTCGGCGGTAAAGTCAAAATGGTTGATCACCAGGTCGTAACCCAGCGAGGCCAGCTCTTTTGCGATACCTTTTCCAATGCCGCGACTTGCTCCGGTGACGATTGCAACGGGTCTTTCAGCCATGTTCAGGATCCTCTCTTAGGTCTGCGTTTTCAGAAATTCGTTTATCTCCCTTGCCGCGGCCATTCCATCCGCAACGGCGGCCACGACCGTCGATGCTCCCCTGACCAGGTCTCCGCCGGCGAAAACTCCGGGTCTGGACGTTGCCAATGACCCTGGCTTTGTCTGGATCAGGCCGCTCTTGAGTTCCACACCCGGCAGGATTTTGCTGATTTCTTCAGGCGGCCCCTGGCCTATCGCTTCGATAGCGATGTCCGTCTCGATATGATAGGCGCTTGACTCGACCGGCTCGGGCCTGCGCCGTCCCGACGCGTCGGGCTCGCCCAACTGCGTGGGGCAGACTCTGATCCCTGTTAACTTCCCGTCGGAAGAGTAGAAATCGATCGGCTGGGTCAATATCATAAAGTGCACGCCCCCGTTGATTGCCCGGTCGCGCTCGGCGCTCCAGGCGGGCATCTCTTCAAACGAGCGGCGATAGACGACGTACACGTCTTTGGCGCCAAGCTTTTTTGCGGCGACCGCCGCGTCCATCGCGGTATTGCCGCCGCCAATCACCGCCACACGTTTGCCTTCGACATCCGGCCGGCGGGACCCTTTTGCTTTTGAAAGGAATTCCAGCGCGTTCCAAAGACCGTCAAGGTTCTTGTCGCTGATGCCGACCGATTTGGGCAGGCCCATACCAACAAATACGGCATCGAACTGCTCGCCCACGATGCGGTCCAGATTGAACTGCGCGTCCAGCGCTTTGCCGGGCCGCAGAATCATCCGATCCTTCGGCACCTCGGCAAAGACCGCTGCGATTTCGTTCCGGAGCGAATCGCTTTGCCTGTCGGGCGGGATCACCGATGCAATCAGGCCGCCGAATTCGCTGCTCGCATCGAAGACCGTTACGGCATGGCCCGCCTCAAGCAGTCTGGCGGCGCAGGCCAAACCGGCGGGCCCGGCGCCGACAATGGCGATGTTTCTTCCCGTGGTCTGTTGCGGTATTCGCAGCTTCGACCAGCCGCGCTCATTGGCCAGCTCGGCCAGATACCTCTGTATGGCCGCAATTGGCAGGGCACCATCCCCGATGAAACGCTGAAGACAGTAACCTTCGCATTGCTGTTCGGTCGGGCACAGCCAGGCACAGACTTCAGGGAATATGTTTGCTTCTCGCAGTGTCTCGTAGCCGCCCTTTTCATCGCCGTCCAGGAACTGGCTGATGAATTTGGGGATATCCACGCCAGCGGGGCACGCCAACTGGCACGTCGGCTCCTGACATTTGCGGCACGCCGCGCCGAGCCTGGCCAGATTGTCCCTGTCGCTCATCCGCCCTTTCTCGAAGATCGGCCCATAGACTTTGTGGTCCTTCACGACGCAGCCGGTCGTGCCGCGGTCACGCATGATCTGCGTGCAGGCGCTGCAACTGACGCAGACTTTCTCCGGGACCATTCTGCCGCCGGTGACAATGTCTTTCGCGAAATCCGGATAGGCGAACGCCATCCGCCCGGCGCCGACCAGGGTGGTCCGGCCAGCGGCTTTGTTCGCGGCGCCCACGTTGGCAAACAATGTCCGCAGCCAGCTATAGCCCGTGCCGACGGTGGCGATATCGCCGAAGGCCTTCTGTATTTCCGCGTTGATATTGACGAGCCGGCTCACCCCGACCAGCGGGTGCTCCGGTTCTTCGTACCCGCCGACAATAGGCTCGTTGAACGGCCTGCCCACGTGCGGGTTGTAGTAGGGATTCGCCACGGTAATGTTAATCAGATGGACGCCCCGCTGGCGCAGGAGCCCAATGAGCTTCTTCGGCTCCGTCAGATCGGGCCTGGTGTAGTCGTCCTTGTCAATGGCCCAGCCGAATGGGTAAGGAATTGCGTCATAGACGCCGAGCCGGGTCACGACCGCCGCGTCCCCGCCAAGGGCTTCGTGAATCTTGTCGATGACCTCCAGTGGAAATCGGGTCCGGTTCTCGAATGAGCCACCGTACTTGCCTTTTCTATCGCGGCAGCCGAAGAGCTCGTTGATCAGGTACCCATGACACGACTTGATATCGACGGCATCGAATCCGACATCGAGAGCGATTCTCGCCGCTTCGACGTAAGCGTCTTGAAGTTTCTCGAGGTAGTCGTCCGTCACAAGGGGCCAGTCGTCCGGTATCTTGCTTTGGGTGTTTGGATTTGGCTTCTTTTGGGGGATGAGCGCATCGCGATACGGATCGCGCTGAGCGATGATCGGATGCGCCGTGCTTTCGGGCCTGCTGTACCGCCCCGAATGGGTCAATTGAAGCACGATGACGGGTTGATGGCTTGGCCCCATGCTCTCGGCGGCCGCCTGACGCATCATCTTGACCATTGAGGCAAAGCTCTCTTTGTTTTCCCGATGAAGCCACAATTGCCTCGGATTGGCTCGGCCCTCGGGCACGACCGCGGTAGCCTCGGCCCAGATCAACCCGGCGCCGCCGGCGGCGAATCTCTCGTATCTGCGAAGCGTGAGCTTTCCCGGGCGGCCTTGCGAATCGCCGTCACAGCCTTCCATCGGATGCACGGCCAGCGAATTGGGGATAATCAATGGCCCCGCCCGGACAGGCTCAGCCAGAATCGAAACGTCTTCGGTCGCTTCGACAGAAACCTCGAGCTGGTCACACAATTGCCTCAAATCCTCGATGCCGCGCAATCGGAATTTCCACATTCTCTCGTTTGCCTCACTGTTTGCTGCTGACGAGTTTCTCTTTCAGAAATTTCGCCGTATAGCTTTTCTTGTTGTTCTTGATGATCTCCTCGGGCGAACCTGCCACGACGACTTTACCGCCGGCCTCGCCGCCTTCGGGGCCAAGGTCTATAATATAATCTGCCATCTTGATCACATCAAGGTTATGCTCGATCACGACCACGGTATTGCCGCAGTCCGTCAGCCGGGCCAATACATTCAGCAGGTTATGAATATCGGCGAAGTGTAGTCCCGTGGTGGGCTCGTCGAGCAGGTATAAGGTGTGGCCCGTGGCGGCTTTACCCAGTTCGGCCGAGAGCTTCACGCGCTGTGCCTCGCCGCCGGAAAGCGTGGTCGAGGCCTGGCCCAACTGCATATAGCCTAACCCGACGTCGGCCAAGGTCTTGAGGATTCGGACAATCGTCGGAAAGTTCGCAAAGAAATCGAGCGCATCGTCTATCCGCATACCGAGCACGTCGGCGATGTTCTTGCCCTTGTACGTCACGGCAAGCGTCTCCGGATTGTATCGCGTGCCTTTGCAGCTCTGGCAGGTGACATAGACATCGGGCAAAAAGTGCATCTCAATCTTCTTTGTGCCCTGTCCTTTGCAGGATTCGCAGCGCCCGCCTTTGACGTTGAAGCTGTATCGTCCGGGCTTGTAGCCCCGTATCTTGGACTCGCGTATCATGCTGAAGAGCTTTCGAATCTGATCGAAGACGCCGGTATAGGTCGCCGGGTTGCTGCGCGGCGTTTTTCCAATCGGGGACTGGTCGATTTCGATGACCTTGTCGATCTGCGAGGTGCCGAGAATGCTTTTGTGCTCGCCGGGCTTTTCGCGCGACTGATAGAGGCGGCGCTTCAGGGCCTTGAGAAGAATCTCGGTCACGAGGGTGCTCTTTCCGGAGCCGGAGACGCCGGTGACGCACGTGAAAACGCCCAGCGGAAACTTGACGTCGATGTTCTTCAGGTTGTTCTGGGCCGCCCTTTTTACCTCGATGCACTTTCTGAGGTTATACCGCCGTCTGTTGGCGGGCAGAGCAATACTCTTGCTGCCGCTGAGGTATTCACCTGTGAGCGAGTGTTTGCAGGCGGTGATCTGACGAAGGGTTCCCTCGACGACGACTTCGCCGCCGTGCGCGCCGGCGGCCGGGCCGACATCGACGATATGGTCGGCGCTTCGAATGATATCTTCGTCGTGCTCGACGACGATGACCGTATTGCCCAAGCGACTGAGCCGCTGCAAGATGCCCAACAGCCTGTCGTTGTCGCGTTTGTGCAGTCCGATTGTGGGTTCGTCGAGGACGTAGCAGACCCCGACCAGACCGCTGCCGACCTGCGTCGCCAGACGGATTCGCTGGGCTTCGCCACCGGCTAAGGTGCCGCTGGTCCGGTCCAGCGTCAGATACCCAAGCCCGACATCCACCATGAACTTGAGCCTTGCCTTGATTTCCTTCAACACCGCGGCGGCAATCACTGACTTCTCCTCGTCCAGGGTCAGGTTGCTAAAGAATCGCTGTGCTTTTGCGATGCTCAGCGCCGTCAATTGGTGGACGCTCTTGCCCCCGACGGTCACCGCAGTCGCCTCGGGTCGAAGCCGGGCGCCGCCGCAACTGCGGCAGGGTTGCTGAGAGAGATAGCTCGTCAATCGGGTCTTGACATATTCACTGGTGGTGTTCTCCCATCGCCGGATGAGGTTCGGAATCACGCCTTCAAAGGACACGCCGTACTTACCCTCGTCGGCCCGGGTCGTCCCGTGCATCAGAATCCTTTTGTATTCTTCAGGAATCTGCCCGAAGGGAGTCGATTTGCGCAGGTCCATCTTCCTGCAGAACCGCTTGATGAGCCTGTTGTAGAAGATGTTCATTCTCTTGCCGCCTTTGCGCCAGGCGTCGATCGCACCGTTTTCGAGCGAGACCTTCTTGTCCGGCACAATCAGATCGGGGTCGAATTCCAGAATCGTCCCAAGGCCGTCACAGCCTTTGCACGCGCCGTAGGGGCTGTTGAAGCTGAACAGCCTGGGCGACAACTCTTCGAGACTGGCCTGCGGATGTTCCGGGCAGGCGAATTTCTCGCTGTAGATCACTTCCTGCCACTGGCCGTCGCCGCCGTTTTGTTTGTCCGCCTGCGGTTCCTGCATCAGCACCAGAAGTATTCCGTCGGCCAGCTTCAACGCCGTCTCGACGGAGTCGGCCAGCCGTACGCGAACGCCATTCTTGATGAGCAGCCGGTCAACCACCGCCGCGACGTCGTGCTTCTTGTTCTTCTCCAGCGCCGGGGCACTGCGCACGTCACAAGTCACTCCATCGACCCGGACACGGACAAAGCCCTCGCGCTGAATGGCGTCGAAGACGTCCTTATGCTCGCCCTTTTTGCCCCGAACGAGTGGGGCGCAGATCTGGATTTTCGTGCCCTCCAGCCGGGAGAGAATCGACTCGACAATCAGCGACGAGTGCTGGCTTGTGATTTCCTTGCCGCAGACCCAGCAGTGCGGCTGGCCCACCCGGGCAAAGAGCACCCGAAAGTAGTCGTAAATCTCGGTGGTGGTGGCGACTGTCGAACGGGGGTTGCTGCTGGCCCTTCGCTGCTCGATGGCTATTGTCGGCGGCAAACCGGTGATCTCCGAGACCGCCGGCTTCTGCATTTGTTCAAGGAACTGCCGGGCGTAGGTGCTGAGCGACTCGACGTACTTCCTGCGCCCTTCGGCGTAAATCGTATCGAAGGCGAGCGAGCTTTTGCCCGAACCACTAATGCCGGTGATGACCACCAGCTTATCCCGCGGGATGCTCAGGCTGATATTTTTCAAATTGTGCTCGGCGGCGCCGGTAATCCGTATGGCTTTTTCTGTCCGTGTGGCCATCGTGCCTCTTGCTGACTAACCAGTCCAGTTGTGAAAATTCAGCAATAACCCAAACGAGTGATTGTAGCACAAGCACGCAATAAGGTAAAATGGTTCTTTACAAAAACCGGTCTTCCGTCGTCAATAATCAATGAAAAAGTTGCATAGCTGGAATTTGTCTTACGCACAGGCCAGGCAGTTGCAGGTCAGGCTGGCGGGCCGGGTGCAATTTACACCCCTCAAGAGCCGGCCGACCGTGGTTGCGGGGCTTGATTGTGCTTTCACTAAGGACGGCCGGCGCATTTTCGCCGGGGTGGTTGTGTTGAGGCTGCCTGATTTCGAGATTCTCGAAACGAGCGGGGCCAGCCGAAAAGTAACCTTTCCTTACATCCCCGGTCTGCTCTCTTTTCGCGAGGCCCCGGTCTGCATCGCGGCGGTCAAAAAACTGCGCCGCTGGCCTGAGATGTTCATGGTTGACGGCCAAGGCATCGCCCATCCGCGGCGGCTCGGCTTGGCGGCGCACCTGGGCCTGTTCTTCGCGAAACCGACAATCGGCTGTGCCAAGAGCCGGCTAACCGGCGCCTATGAAGAGCCTCCACTGGAGAAGGGAAGTTTCACTCTGTTGGAAGACAAGAGAGGCGTCGAGTCAAACATGCAGTCTGAAACGATTGGGGCCGTTGTCAGGACCCGCACGAACGTCAAGCCGGTGTTCGTCTCGGTCGGGAACAAGTGCACGTTAGACGATGCGATTGAAATCACACTCGCCTGTGCAACAAGGTATCGGCTGCCCGAGCCGACGCGCCTCGCCCACCAGCTCGTAGGCAAACTGAAGTTGAGCCTCTGACGGCCTCTGTCCCGCCGAGTCTATTTTGGGACAATCCTTGCGGATTTAATGACGACAGGTTCGGCCGGAACATTCTTCATATCGTCTTGCGTGGTTGTCTTCACCGATGCGATGGCATCCACAACGTCTATTCCCCCGGTCACTTTGCCGAATACGGCGTATCCCGGTTGCGCACTGCTGACGTAATCCAGAGGTGCGTTGTTCGCATGGTTGATGAAGAACTGGGAGGTGGCACTGTCCGGATTGCTCGTTCGGGCCATGGCGATGGTGCCTCGCATGTTGCTCAGGCCGTTGCTGGCTTCGTTGACAATCGGACTGCGCGTGTCTTTGCGCACCAGGCCTTCAGTATAGCCGCCCCCTTGTATCATAAAGTTCGGTATGACCCGATGAAAGATCGTCCCGTCATAGAAGCCGTCCTCCACGTACCCGAGGAAGTTCTTCGTCGTGACGGGTGCTGCCTGCAGGTCGAGCTCTATGAGGATATCGCCCATACTTGTTTCCAACTTGACGATGTTGCTCTGCGACTCCACTGTTTCTCCTTTCACTTTCGCGTTGTTCGTTTCCTTGCCACAGCCGCAGACTAAAACAACGACCGTCAACAACTCAATAATCCGTGCCTTACTCATTCTATGGTCCTCAAGATGTCAAAATTCCAACAGACTCCGTGTTTCCGCAAACTCAAGAGCCGTCTGCTATACGTCGTCGCCGATTCTTTCTTTCCATTTGTGTTTTCTGACGGACACTAATATCTTCTCCGCGCATTCCAGCGCTGCCAGGCCCTCTTCGGCACTGACCTCCGGCCTGCGTGCTCTGTCGGTCACCGCTCTCAGGAACGCCTCCTGCTCCAGCCGGAGCGGTTCCTTGTCATCGATGTCAAGCTGCTCGATGTGCAGCATGTCGGGCCAGTTCACCGCCGTCAGGTCGAGATTTCCGGCCTCTTTGTGCTCCTGGATCCACTTGACGACGTTAATATTCGGGTCGGCCTTGATGAGAATCCCGCTCTTTCTAAGATAATCGACGCTCAGATATGCCTGCCGGCTGAAGACTCGAACCTTTCTTTCGGTCTTCAGGGCAAGTCTCGATGCCGTGACATTCGCGATGCAGCCGTTTTCAAAAATGATTCTCGCATTGCAGATGTCTTCTTTTTCTTCGACGACACTGACACCGACGGCATCGACTTTCTTGATTTTGCTCGCTGCCAGAGAGAGAATAATATCGATATCGTGGATCATCACATCCAGTACGACGCCGACATCGGTTGAGCGAAAAGGATAGGGGCTGATACGGTTGGCGTCGATGAACTTCGGCTGAATATCGAGCCTCTTGATGGCCTGAGCGACGGGGTTGCATCGCTCGGAATGACCGACCGCGACTACGCTGTCGTATTTCTTGGCCAGGGCGACAATCTTCTTGCCTTCTCTGACGTTGGCCGCCAGCGGCTTTTCAACCAGTACCGCAATCTTATTTTTGATAAAGGTCTTTGCCAGGCCCAGGTGCGTCACCGTGGGCGTCGCGACTGTCACAGCATCGACCTTATCGAGGACATCGGCGCCGTCCGTGAAGGCCTGACACTGATGCTGCTCGGCCAGGCGACGGGCCTTCTGGGCGTCGATATCGACCACGGCAGCCAGCTCGCACTGCGGCATCTGGTCATAGACCTTTGCATGGATCGTCCCCATTTTGCCGGCGCCGACTACGGCGACGCGTATCTTCGTATTTTGCATTTCGAATTCCTAATGGGCGGCTGCCCGCTGACCTGAGGCCCACTGTTCAAGTACTCAACAAAGATGTTCTCAATGTCTGAATGTCTCGATGTATCTGCCAAACTGGTGCTCGCTGCTTCTGATTATAGAGTCAACGATGGCTCGAACATTTTCATCGAGTCCTTCCTGCGCCGCCAGAGCTTTCGCATTTTCAAGGAGTGTGCCTCCCTGCCTGTACAGTTTCTTGAATGCCTCGAAGATTTTCTCTTGCTGCTGCTCGCTCAGACCCGCTCGCTGCATGCCTCGCTGGTTCACGGCCCGGACTCTCGGAGGATAATGGCCGCTGATGGTCAAGAACGGCGGGACGTCCCGATTCAAGCCGGCCAGGCCCGCCACGTAACACCATTTGCCGACCGTCACAAACTGATGCGATGCGGCCAGGCCGCTCAACCACGCCCCCGTCTCGACTTTGCAGTGCCCGCCGATTTGCACGTAGTTGCTCATGACAATCTTGTCCTCGAGGATACAGTCGTGTCCGAGGTGCACGCCGACCATAAGGAAGTTCTCATTCCCGATTGTCGTCGATGAGCCCGGATGAATACCGGGATGGATGGTCACCTGCTCACGGATGACATTCGCGTCGCCTATAACGAGCCCTCCGACGTCGGAACCGGAACCCAGACGCAAAATCTGGGGCCGGCATCCAATCACACAATTGGGAAATAAGTGGTTTTTCCGCCCGATGGTGACATTGTTGTGGATGACTACATTGGCCTCGAGTATCGTCCCGGGGCCGATCGAGACGCCGCTGTGAATCACGCAATTGGGTCCAATGGCAATTTCATCGGACAACTGGACATCTTCATGGACTACTGCGCTGGGATGTATCTGTGTCATGTTGGCCTCTTCCACTTGCCTTCTACACCTTCTCGTCGTCAACGAGCATAAATCGGATCTGTGCTTCGGCGACCACGGCGTCGCCGACCATAGCCTGACACCGGCACTGGGCGGTCCTGCTTCGTAGTCTCATCGTTTCAGCGGTCAGAATCAACTGGTCGCCGGGCACGACGGATTTGCGCAATTTCACATTGTCCATGCTCAGCAGCATGGCCAGCTTGCCGGTGTGTTCCAGCCGCTGGGCAAACAACAGGCCCGAGACCTGTGCCATCGCTTCGACGATCAAGACGCCGGGCATGATCGGCGTGCCGGGAAAATGTCCCTGGAAAAATTGCTCGTTGAAGCTGACATTCTTGATGCCCTTGATGCGCGTGTCTCCTTCGATTTCGATGACCTTGTCCACCAGGAGAAATGGATACCGGTGGGGCAGAATCTTCGCTATTTGTCGAATATCCAGAAGAGCATCCGTGCCGAACTTGGCGATACGTTCCTGCTGCCTGGCCGCTTCGTACAGTTTCCTGGCAAGCTGCTGGTTCAGGGAGTGGCCGCTTTTATAAGCGACAATCCGCCCCTTCACGGCCCTACCAACCAGCCCCAGATCGCCGACCAAATCTACAAGTTTATGGCGGACGCATTCGTTGGGGAACCTGTAGCTGTTCTTGATGGGTCCGTCAGAACTGATCACCAGCAGATCCCGGGGGCCGATATGTGTTCCCATCCCGCGGGCCTGAAACTGCTTGGCCTCGGCCTCCAGCAAGAACGTGCGGGCCGGCGCCAGATGCTTCTCAAAGCTCTCCGGTGTGAGCTGGCAACCGAAGATCTGCCTGCCAATGCCGGTGTGTCCGCCGTAGTCAAGATCGTAGGTGAGGCTCAATCCGTCGTCGGAATTGGGCAGGCCGTAGATGCACGCATCGCCGGCGGTGATTGTGATGGGTTTGCTGATAACGTATTCTTTTCGGGTGACGTTCTGCTCCTCCAGTCCGACGCGTTTGAGAATCTTGAAGTATTCTGCACAACTACAGTCCGGCGCCGGCAGCTCGGGGCCGTTCACTTCGATAACCATGTTGTCAATCTCAAGAGCATTGACCGCGGCCATGCAGTGCTCGATGGTCTCGATGCTGACCGAGCCTTTTTTCAAGGTCGTCCGGCGGCTGCGCTCGGCCAGATTCGATGCGACGGCGCTGATGCGCACCGGTTCCGGGACATCCGTGCGAACGAACGTGATGCCGGAGTCGGCGGGAGCGGGACGAAAAACAACCTTGGCTTCTTTGCCTCCGAACAAGCCCCGGCCGCGCACCCTGCCTTCACTTTTTATCGTCTTCTGCAGCTTCAAGTCTCTCAATCCTCTTGCTCAGTTGCTTTAGCTGCTCGGCCATTTTGGGAAGACGCATGCTCAGACACATGATGCGCAGTGCCTCTTCTTTCTTGACCGCCGGTGTCCCCAGCAATTTCTGCCCCGCGGGAACACTGCCCATCACACCCGCCTGGGCGCCGACCATCGTGCCGGCACCGATTTCGATATTGTCCTTCAGGCCGACCTGGCCGCCCAATACGACGCCGTCGCCCAGCCTGCAACTGCCCGAGATCCCGACCAGCGCCGCAATCAGGCAACATTTGCCGATGACTACGTTATGAGCGACCTGGACGAGGTTGTCGATCTTTGTCCCGGCACCGATGGTGGTATGGCCAAACTTCGCTCTGTCAATACAGCAATTGGCTCCTATCTCGACAAAGTCTTCGATGACGACGCCCCCGTTGTGCGGGATCAGCCTGTGAGCACCGTCGATGAACGAATATCCGAAGCCGGTCGAGCCGATGGTCGTGTTCGCCTGAACGACGACGTTGTTGCCCAGAGAGCAGTTGTGATAGATCACCACGTTGCTGTCGAGACGGCAATTCTCACCCAGCTTTGAATTCTCGCCGATTTTGCATCCACTGCCGACAATACTATTAGACCCGATTTCGACGCCGTCGTCAATCACTACGCCCGGGCCGATGGAAACGCCTTTAGCGGTTTTTACGTTTTCGCCCAGCCGGGCCGTCGGGTCTATGCCTTCGGGAGCGGCCTTGAGCTCGGGGGCGAAGAGGTTCAGGGTCTTTATCAGAGCAGTGTTCACGTTCGTGACAATCAGTTGCGGCCTGTTGAATCCGTCGATGCGCGCCGCGACGATGGCGGCGCCGGCGCGCGACTGCGTCATTGCAGCCCGATGTTTATCGTCCGTGACGAAAGTCACTTCGCTCTCGGAGGCCCGTTCGACAGGACCGACCCCGGTAATCGGCTCATCTGGGCTGCCGGCACCCCCGGTCAACTCGGCGCCGAGCCGCCCGGCTAATTCTTTAATCGTCAGTTTCATGTCAGTCAGATACCCAACGATGTCCCCGCCTGGGGCAGACTTCTCCTATGTGCTACGTATCAGTTGATGAGTGTCGCCTCTTCCTTGTCCAGTTCGGCGATCACCTCGGCGGTTAAGTCCAGACAGCCGCCCTTGTACAGGACTTTATGAGTCCGCAGAGCCATCGCAAGGTCCTCGTACCTTGAGATCGGAAATTCAGGCTCATCGATGGCCAGCACCAGAGCCAGCCCTTTCTGCGAGGCGAGCTCTTTGGTGATGCGCAGGATTTCCTTGTAAAGCTTCTCGGTCCACAACTGGTGTTTCAATGCCTTCTGCTGCGGATTGAACTCCTGCATGATCTTCAGCTCGGCCTGCTTTTGCAGCAACTCCTGGTACTGCTGCATATAGTCGCTGCTATCGGGTTTCAAAGCCCCGGTCCTGAGTCCGGCTGCCAGCGCCTGGATCTCCTTGTTGAGCGTGTCCTGCTCGGCATCCATTCGGTTGTTCTCGGCGGTCGTTCTTTCCCTGTACTTGGCGGTGGCCCTGCAATCCCGCAGCGCCTGCGAGACGCTGACCGTCGCGACCGGCAGAGCGGGCCCGCCCGAGTTCGCCTGAGCCGCGCCGTACGCATGGACCAGAAACAGAACGGCCACACCGACCAGGCTGCCCAAAAGCATCGTCCTAACCTTCATATGCTATCCTTTCCAGAAATTCGCTCTGAATCAATTATCCAGCTGTCTATTTTAGAACAATCTTCCCATGTTGAAGCTGAATGTCCGCGTTTCGTCCTCCTCGTCCCGTCTCAAGGGCTTGGAAAACTCGAACCGCATCGGGACCGGTCCCAGCAACTGCGGTATCATGATTTGTATGCCCGCTCCCGCCGCGGCGCGGTACCGGCCTGTGTCTATCGTTCCGCTGTCGAGAAACAGCAGCGCCGCGATGCTCTCGCCGTGCAGGGGGATTGTCACTTCCGTGTTGGCCAGGAATACCCAGTCGCTTCCGATCGGGTCCTTCCGCACCGGGTTGGGGACGCCCGTCTGCAGGCCCCTCGTGCTGACGCCCCGGTAGTCGAAACCGCGGATTCCGTACTCGCCCGTCCCGCCGGCGTAGAACTTCTCGAAAGGAGGAGCATCAGAGAGCGTCGTCGCCGCGAGCACTTTCACGGCCAGGACCGTCTTTCGCTCCAGCAGGTCCTCGTACAGCGTTGTGTATCCCACTGCGGTCCCTTTGACGATTCCGAAATCTTCGTCGCCGGTGACCTCTTCGTAGCCTACCTTGAATCTGTAGCCCTTGCTGGGCATATAGATATCATCTCTCATGTCTTTGCCGATACCGACTCGCGCTCCGGCGAGCAGATTGTTCCCTTTGACATCGATAATCTCCTGCGGCGCATCGTACTCCAGGGCGCCGACCTCGACGTTTTCGAGACGGAAGTCAAGACTCGGGCGCCAGCGGTTCTTCAGCCGCTTCTCGAAACCGAAATAGCCCTTGGTCCGTTCTTCATCGTAGCTTTCCCTCCATCGCTCCCACTGCGAGCCTCCGACATCGAGAGAGGTCGGCCTGTCACGGAAGTACGGCTCCCTGAACGTCACCGAGTAATAGCTGACAATAGTCCCCGGCTCCAGCGCAATTCTCAGGCTCTGCCCTCCGCCTTTGAAGCCTCGCATCATGATGAAATCGTCGAAACTCTCGGGCCAGTCCGTGATGTCGAAATTGCGCTGCTCGATAATCAGTCGACCGATGATACCGCTGTCGCTGCCGATAGCGACACCCGGATTGAGCATCCCCGTCATGCCCTCTTTGATATCCACCACGGCGTCCCTTTGGTCCTCCGCGCCGTTGGCGGGCACAACGGGTCTTATCATCGCCTCCTCGGCCAGCGTCATTCTCTGGACGTATCGTTCCAGTTGCCCGCCGCCTTGTCTGGGGGCCCTGTCGGCGTTGTACAAAGCGCCCGGCGTGAAATCGTATTCGTCCAGGATCCGCCGGACGACCTTGTCCTGCGTCTGCTCATTGCCGACGATGTCAATCCTTCCGATCCGGAACTGTCGGCCCTCGACGACGGTGAACTCGACGTCCACAGTGTTGACCTCGGTGACAAACTTGGCCCACGACGTGACCTGCGCATCGATAAAACCACTCTCGCGATAGAGCTTGAGAATCCGCCTTTCGTGGGTCTGGGCCTTCCGCTGGTAATAGGGCTGCCCCGATTCCAACTCCAGCCCGGCCAGCAGCGTTTCATCGTCGAAGTGCGTATTGTCTCTGAACGTAACATTCCTGACTCTATACAGCGGGCCCTCTTCAATAGTGAACGTGATGTCGGACTGGCCCTGAACGCCGATGCGGTGATTCAGATAGCCTCTCTGGTAGTACAACTCCCGCAGCCTCTCAACGTCAGCGGCGATTTTCTCCTCGGTGTAGTACACCGGGCGGATCAGCCAGCTCGTCGTCCTGGTCTTGATGGTGTTGTGAAGATCGCCGGTTTTGAGGGCCTTGTTGCCCTCGAACCTGACTGATTTGATGCGAATCCTTGGGCCCTCGACGATCGAGTAAACGACTTCACCCTCGGCCAGCTTCGCATTGTCAAGCGTCACCACAATGTGGGGGTACCCTTTGCTTCGATAAAACTCTTCGATGGCGGCCCGGCCCGATTCGGCCAGAACCGGATCGAGGTATTCGCCGGCCGCAAAGTCCAGCCTCTTGAGCAGGGCCTTGTCCTTGTACTTGCGATTGTTCTCGAACTCGATGGACTTGATCACTTCGACGCCGCTCTCCAAGGCGGGCTCTGTTGTCTGAGATTCCCGTTCGAGATCCGCTTCAGAGGCTTGGGCCATGACGACGCTCGAAACGGCGGTCGATATAAAGATAGTCATGATGACATTTCGCATTTCGTCTCTCATGCCCCGTCTGTCGTTGCGGCATTGCCGCCGAGGCAATGACGGACCGGACCGGGCATGAACCACACACCTTGTCCGAATAACGAATATAGAAATTCCGTTTTCTTCTCTAAAATGGCGTCACCTGTTCCCCGACGTGTGAGGCATTCTCGAACCGGGTGACCTTCTCCCGGAATATCAGTTTCACGGTTCCGGTGGGACCGTTGCGCTGCTTGGCGATAATCACTTCAGCGGTGTTGTCTTCCTGATAATCGTCCTGGCCTCGATGATAGTAATCTTCCCGGTGCAGCAGCATCACCACGTCGGCGTCCTGCTCGATACTGCCGCTCTCGCGCAGGTCGCTCATTCTCGGCCGGTGCCCCTCCCGGCCCTCGGGAGACCGGTTCAACTGGCTCAGAACTACTACCGGAACGCTCAACTCCCGCGCCAGGGCCTTGAGATAGCGCGAGATCGTCGTGATTTCCTGCTGCCGCGACTCCACGCGCCCGGCGCCGAGGTGCATCAACTGCAAATAGTCCACCACAATGCACTGGATATCGTGCTTACTCTTGAGCCGCCTGGCCTTGGCCCGAAGCTCGAGCGGCGAGAGCGTCGAAGTATCGTCGATATAAATCGGCGCTTCGGACAGTTCCGCACAGGCGTTCGCCAGTTTTTTATAATGCTCATCGCTCAGCAGGCCCCGCCGGACCTTCTGGCTGTCGATTTCACTGATGCTGCACAGAAATCGCTCGGCCAACTGCTGCCTTCCCATCTCCAACGAAAAAATCGCAATCGGCGTCTTTTCCACCAGACCGAGATGCTCAGCGATGTTCAGCGCCAGCGACGTTTTTCCCATGCTGGGCCGGCCCGCGACGATGACCATCTCGCCGTCTTGCAGGCCGCAGGTCAAATCGTCCAGCTCGTAGTAGCCCGTGGCCAGCCCCGTCACGTGCGTCCCCTGGCGGCTCTCTATCAACTCGAAAGAACGGACCACTAAATCCTTCAGGGCCGCGGCGCTGCCGCTGATGTTCTTGTCCGTGACGGCGAAAATCCTCTGCTCGGCCTCGTCGAGCAGTTCTTTGGTCTCGCCGCTCGGATGATAGGCGGTATCGAGAATCTCGCCCGCCACGGAAATCAGCTCCCGCAGCAGCATCTTGTCTTTGATAATACCCGCGTAATAGGCGACGTTCGCCGCCGAGGGCACGGAGTCTAAAATCCTTCCGATGTATTCGACGCCGCCGACCTCTTCGAGAAGGCCCCGCTTGGCCAGCTCGTCGCGAAGCAGCACCGCATCGATCCCGACGCCCTTGTTTTTCTCGTAGAGGCTAATCAGGGCCTCGTAGATATGGCGATGCTCGATCCGGTAGAAGGCGTCGCGTTCGAGGGTCTCGACCACGTCGCCGATGCACTCGGGATCGATGATCATCGAGCCCAAGACCGCCGCCTCGGCGGCCAACGATTCGGGCATGGTCCGCACCGATGCCATCGCACCGCCGCCGTTCATACCATCCCGCACGGACCCGGCCGGCTTGGCCGGCTCAGTTGTTGCTTTCCCTG
>CP070806.1:4990916-5025445 GCA_020343675.1 Phycisphaerales bacterium | reverse complement strand
CCCGGCGTTTATCACCAGATCACAATGGACAAATCGGTGAACCCCGACTCAGACGAAACCTGGCTCAGCCTAGGTCTGAGGTGTCAATTCTGAGACGCTCTATCAGAACGTATTGCGTTGATTCTTCGAAAAGGCTGGTTCCGAAAACCAGCCTTTTCTCTTTCAAAATACAGTGAGAAAATGTTCGATCGAAAACGATGCTCACATTAGTCAACGTAAATAGAATGGTCCCTGTCATCGGGCCTATTGGCTTGGATTATGTTGCTGCTTCGGCCCGCGAGGCCGGCATCGACGTGGAAATCCTTGACCTTGGCATGGCGGATGAACCGGCGAATGCGATAAGGAAGTATTTCTCCGGCCGGGACCCCGAATTAGTGGGAATCTCTCTTCGAAATGCCGACGACTGTTTTTGGCCCAGCGCCGACTGGTTTGTTCCCGGGTTGAGAGACGTCGTGGAAACCATCCGCGCTGTGACCGACGCCCCAATCGTACTCGGCGGCGTGGGGTATTCGATATTTCCCAAGCCGATCCTCGAGTACACACATGCCGATTATGGTGTGTGCGGCGATGGGGAGGCAGCCCTGCCGGCACTGATTCATCAATTGCGCGGAAGACGCAAATTAGAGGATGTCCCAGGTCTTCTATGGCAAGAGGAGAGCCGGATTCGCAGCAATCCGCCGTCGTGGCCGGACCCGATCTCATTAGGCACGGCTCGCAGTTTCATCGATAACCACAGCTACTTCAAGCGAGGCGGACAATGCGGATTGGAGACCAAACGCGGCTGCAATCGTAGATGTATATACTGTGCTGATCCGTTGGCCAAAGGCAACAAACCCAGACTGCGAAACCCTTCTGAAGTTGCCGACGAGGTCCAGTTCTTGTTGCGACAGGGAATCGACGTTTTGCATCTCTGTGATGCCGAGTTCAACATCCCTGAAAGCCACGCTTATGCCGTCTGTGAGGAATTGAACAGGCGCTCGCTCGGGAACAAGATTCGCTGGTACACCTACATGTCCCCATCGCCTTTTGAGGCCGACCTGGCCGAGGCAATGGCCCGGGCCGGATGCGTTGGAATAGATTTTACGGGAGATTCAGCCTCCGAATCGATGCTTCGGACGTACTGCCAGCGACATCGCAGAGAAGACCTTGCGGCCGCAGTCAGACGCTGCCGGCGCAATGGCATCGCCGTCATGATCGACCTCCTGCTCGGCGGGCCGGGTGAAACAACACAGACCGTTCAGGAGACAATCGATTTCATAAAAAAGATCGATCCCGATTGTGCCGGGGCGGCACTCGGTATGAGAGTATATCCTCGTACGGCGATGGAAGAATTGGTGAGGCAGGAACTCCGGGACGGGAATAACGGAAACATCCGCCGAAAATACAGCGGCCCGACAGACCTGCTCAAGCCAACCTTCTACATCTCCGGGGCTTTGGGCGAGCGCCCCGCAGAATTCGTGCGGGACTTGATCGGGGGCGACCAAAGGTTCTTCGAGCCCGCCGTCGAGGCCGAACCGGACGCAGCCGGGGATAGTGACGCTTCCAATTACAACTACAACGAGAACTTGCTCCTGACGCGGGCAATCGATAAGGGTGCACGCGGAGCCTATTGGGACATTCTGCGCCAACTCCGAAGAAGCTGATGGAAACCGCTGAAATGGATGAGGCATTCGACCCTATGGAGCCACCTATACTCGATATACGCCAGGTCAGTTATAAGATAGATGACAGGCTGATTCTAAACCGCATCTGCTGGCGCCTCAGCAAAGGCGAGCACTGGGTTATCCTGGGACCTAACGGCGCCGGAAAAACCACTTTGCTGAAGATCGCCTGCGGTTACCTTTGGCCCAATGACGGAGGGGAGATTCACCGAAACGGGCAAGCCCTTGTCGATCTGAGACAGCTCAGGGAAAGCATAGGCTGGGTGACAACTTCACTCATCGCCGATATCCCGCCCACTGAAATCGTAACTCGGAGCGTGGTCTCGGGCAAATTCGCACAGCTCGGATTTCGAGAGTACACGGGGCAAAAGCTGGAGGACGCCGACGTTGCTCAAGCCCATCAATATCTCTCCGAAATGGGCTGCGCGCACCTTGCCGGCCAGAAGTTCGGAACACTCTCGCAGGGGGAGAGGCAAAGGGTGCTTATTTCGCGCGCCCGGATGGCCCGTCCCCTCTTACTTATTCTTGATGAGCCATGCGCCGGCTTGGATCCGGGAGGTCGCGAGCTGCTTCTGGAGTCCATTGCGAATTTGGCGAGGAACCAGCAAACAATGGGCATGGTGCTCGTGACCCAGCACATCGAGGAGATTATGCCCGTTTTCGAAAACGTGCTCGTGCTTTCTGATGGACGAATCATTGAGAAAGGCCCGACAGAGCGCGTGATTTCGCCGCAGCTCATCGGTCGCCTTTACGGTGTATCCGCAAGAATCTCTCGCTCGGCAGACCGCTATTGGATGATTCGCGATTGAACAGCCCGGATTCCTTGCCAGCCAAAGACCCACTGTTCTCGGCCGTAGCGTCACAGCCCCCATTGACTTGGCGGGCTCAGAGTCACCAGATCCAAGGCATTTTCTCTAAAGAACTGCAATAAAACCCGGCCCTGAAACCGTCTCCATACGGAGTAAGGCACAGACAAGATAGATAGGGTTCACAGCACGGGCCAAGCGATGAGGATTGGGTAGTCCTGGTACGATATCGTGGAGCGGTTCAGGGGCTAACGGCTTGCGACCTGTGAATGTTTGTCGTTCCTCAAAAAGAGGAGGAGTCAACAACAAGGACAGGAAAGAGCATCCAACGTTGGGAAAGGTGACGTTGTCGGCAAGAAGGGCTACTCGTGGTGGTGAACGAGAAAAACGGTCGCAGCTCGAGCTATTCTCTGGAGAACAATCGATTCCCCTGCCAGGAACCATCGTGCACACAGGTGCGAGGGCGGCTGATTGTCTCTGATCTCAGCAAAAAGAATATTTTTCCTGTTACCCAAAATGCATTCCTGCCCACTAACACTACGGCTGTGTTCTGTCGCGAAGCTAATGCGACGTGTAAACATACGGGCTTTGTCCTGCAATGAAGGCGGCAATCTGGCATAATGCGGCGTTTGGAGCAATTCGAGGGTGAAATTCTGTGATCTGCGAGCACTTGTAGTTCCCGACAAAAAGAGTAGGAATTCCTGAACTGTAGAAGAAAGGGTTGGAAAATGGAGAGAGCTGCCGAGCGAAAAATAGTGTTGGGTGTAATAGGGTTGTTGCTGGTGGTGATAGCAGGACAGCGCATGGCCGCACAGGATATGCCGGTCAGCACAGATTCTGTGACGGCGGAGGCGGTTGTTGTCGGTGTGCGGAAAGGACCCTATTTGATTTATCCGGGCGACAACACGCAGATGATGGTCTTGTGGCAGCTTGACTCGCCCCTGGACTACACCCTCCGATGGGGGCAGGACACCAGCTATTCCGAGGGCAGTGCTGTTCCGACGATGCGCGGAGATAACCAATACGAGCATGTCATTGCCGGTCTGACGCCGGGTGCAAAGTACTATTATGAAGTGGAAGGCGTGGGCAGCGGTTCCTTCCTTGCGGCTCCTCCTGCTGATGCGTCAGATGTGAAGTTCATGCTCTACGCGGACACTCAGCAGGCCCCGGACATACAGGACGCCTTGAACGCAGAAATGATTTTTACCTATACGACTGACCCGGCATACCAGACTTTCATGCTGCGTACCGGGGATTGGGTCAATACCGGCAATAGTGAGTCAGACTGGACAAATCTAGTCTTCAATCGCTCGTACTCGAACATAATAGAATTGCAGGCCAATCTGCCCATGAATGGGTGCATCGGAAATCACGAAGGGGACGGGGCAATGTACGACAAGTATTGGCCCTATCCCTATGAGAGTGGTGGGCGGTACTGGTCATTCGACTATGGACCGGCCCACATCGCTGTCCTGGAACTCACCTCAGAACGGGAGAGTCTCGGCGAGGCGCAAAGACTGTGGTTAGAGGCTGACTTAACTGCAAGCTCCAAGCAATGGAAGTTCCTGCAATTTCACTGCCCAGTTTATTCCGCGGGTGGTCGCCATCCGAACAACATGAATGAGCAGGCCTTCATCCAATCATTGTGCGAAACATACGGGGTCGCTATAGTCTTTGTGGGGCACAATCATTATTACTGCCACTGCGATGTGCGTGGTGTCAAACACATAACATCAGGCAGCGCAGGTACCCGACTGCGGGTACCGGATTTGTCCTATGATCCGAGCATTGTTACGGCACTGTCTGAATATATTTTCTGCAAGGTGGACATTAGCGGTCTGCGGCTCGACTTCGAGGCCGTCTCAGTTGACGGCACTGTCATAGACACGTTTACTCTTGGTATTCCATCTGAGGCCCATATGCCCACCCCGGCTGACTATAGCTCACATCAGGAGACCTGGATGACCCTTAGCTGGAATATGGGAGCTGGTGTGGTCTCACACGATGTGTATTTCGGTGAGAATTTCGACGATGTCAACAGAGGCACGAGCGGTACATTCCAACGCAGTCAGACCGAGACGTCTTTTACTGTTGGTTTGGCTGAATGTCCCTATCCCGATGGTCTTGTTCCCGACACAACATACTACTGGCGGATCGATGAGGTCAATGACATGGATCCAAATAGTCCGTACAAAGGCGATGTCTGGAGATTTAATGTTTTATCCCACCCCGGCCTTGTGGGATGGTGGAAGCTCGATGAGATAGAAGGCAGCATTGCCTACGATGGTGTCTGGAACTATGACGCCATCCTAAATGGTGATCCCCTTTGGCAGCCAGCCAGTGGCCAGCGAGATGGAGCTCTTGCGTTCGATGGGATCGACGATTATGTCAGCACACCCTTCATCCTGAATCCGGCAGATTCGGCCTTCAGTGTCTTTGCGTGGGCGAACGGTGCTGCCCCCGGGCAAGTGGTCATATCACAACAGAACGGGGCTAACTGGCTTACGACGGATGCCGAGGGTAAGCTCATGACCGAACTTCAGAGTATCGGCCGCGACAGTCGTCCGTTGCAGTCCGAGGCTGTCATCGCCGACGGGCTTTGGCACCGCATAGGTCTGATGTGGGACGGTTCAAACAGAACACTCTGTGTTGATGGCGTCGTGGTGGCCGAAGACACACAGAGTAGCACACAGTCTTCAGTCGGCAGTCTTTGCATCGGTGTCGGCAAGGGCATGGAACCTGGCAGCTTCTTCTCGGGACTAATTGACGATGTTCGCATCTACGACGTGGCGGTGAGCGTAGAGAAGATTGAGGCCCTGGCGGCGCGTTAGAACGCTCCATCGCAACCTCAGTTGATGGATAAATGGGCTGTAAGCATCCCGCTTGCAGCCCATTCTTCATTCCATCCCACAGAATCTGTTTAGAGATCGTCCATCCCACCATATTTCTGCCGCCAGCGGTAATAGGTGTTTTCACTCACCTCAAGCTCTCTGCAGACTTCTGGAAAGGCCTTTCCCTAGCCAATAAGAATGTCTGCTTGCCTTAGCTTGGCCACAATCTGCGGCCCACTATGCTTCTTTTTCATGAGAAGATTCCCTTCAAAATACACCTTGACTGTCGGTTATCCTCTCATAAGAACTGGACCAGTTCTTGGGGAGCAGGCCAACCACAAGGAAGCCCAAGAATTGGCCCGGCACAGCACACCCGTCCTGACCGCCAACACTTACGGTCGGACCCGAAACGAGCGGCTCGCGGCAGTGGCGGAAATGGTGGCTGATCGGGTACTTTTCAGCCCTGTAGGTGCGAATACGGTGCACGAAGCCGAACCAGACGTAGAAGACAAAATCCTCAAGTTATTGCCAAGAAAGCAACTTACACCTAATTCGGCACAATGGAGGCGGGGGGATTCGAACCCCCGTCCCGAGATGCTTTAAGACAAGCCTCTACATGCTTAGTCGCTTGATCGTTTTTTCGCCTTACTAAGCGCCAAACGACAGGCACTTAGCCCGGCTATTTCGGTGAGTTCTCGCCTCGCCGGCCCGAAAAACCGGTTCGGCCAGCCTGCTGTTTGACGCCCTTGCCTGACCCACAGGCAAAGTCAGGCAGGACGGGCCGCTAATTTAAGCAGCCATGCGCAACTGATAGTTGCCAGTTAAAGTTTGGTGCCGGATGATTAGCCAGGCCAACCGGCGTCCTGGGCATGCAACTTGGCTCTCCGCCATCCGGTCGAAGCCATTCGCCCCCGTATTCACTTTTCAAAGCCGCTCCTTGATGCCCGATATCTCCTCGCCACATGCCAAGTATTATATCACCCACTATGGAAGAACGCAAGAAAAGTTCCATCTCGGCCCGCCCCACGATGCAGAAGTGTGGCAATCGTTTGACAGAAATGGCCCCTTGGGCTATCGTCCTGGGTAGAGATGGGCAGGAATTCCGACAGGGGCCGAAGGCCGCACAGGCGGCTGTTCTGGAGAAATACCGCCATGAAGAGGCAAATGACCTTGTGCGTCAATGTCAATTCCGTGGTTCTGATTTTTCTGTCGCTGTACGTTCTGCTCGTCCCGGCGGGGATGCTGATTCACGATATGCTGGATCCGGGCCTTTACAGCGACGAGATACCGCGCTGCGCGTTCCGGTGGCATCGGGCCCTCTCGCCCAAGTACGAAAAATGGGCCCGCCAACGTGTGCAAAGCGGCGCCGCCACGAAGCTGACGACTCAGAACATCTCCGGGACGGAGTGGCCGGTCTTTGGCTCGGTGTTTTATCTGTGGGCGACCGAGGCATTACAGCAAGCGTTCTATGAGGATCCGACGTTGGCGCCTTCCTCGCCGCGAAGCTACGCACACGGTGCGATAGAGGCGGCCGCGGCTCTGGTGGCCGATCCCAATCACGCTAACTGGGTCAAGGACCACTGGGGCGGTGCCTACCTCGAAAAAAAGAATCTGTTTTACAGGATGCTGCTCATCAGCGGTTTGACCAGTTACCAGAGGCTCACGGGTGATATTCGATATGAAGACCTCCTGCGCAGTCAGGTCGAGTCGCTGGCTCGCGAGCTTGACGAATCCCCTTACGGTCTTCTGGACGATTATCCCGGCCAATGCTACCCCGTCGATATTCTGCCCGCCATCGCCGCAATCCGGCGGGCGGACTCTGTTCTGGGAACCGACCATGCCGCGTTTGCCGCTCGTGCAATTCGCGGGTTTGAAGCAACGCGTCTCGACGAGGATACGGGCCTGCCCGCTTACATGGTCGATTCCAGGACCGGGCGCGCCAGAGACAGCGCCCGCGGGGTGGGCCTGTCGTTCATGCTGATCTGGGCTCCCGAGCTCTGGCCCGAGACGGCCCGAGACTGGTACGCCAAATATGAGCAGCAGTTCTGGCAGCAGGGACGATGGCTTGCCGGCTTCCGCGAGTATGCGAAGGACGTCGATATGGGATGGTTCGTATTCAACGACGTGGATGCCGGGCCCGTCTTATACGGCTACGGCGCCGGGGCATGTGCCTTCGGCGTCGGGGCCGCAAGAGTCATGGGCCGATTCGACCATGCGTACGCCCTTGGCGCCGAGGCTATCGTCGGCTCGTGGCCGCTACCCGACGGGACGTTGCTGGGGCCCCGTTTTCTGTCGAATCTCTCAGACGCCCCGTACCTTGGCGAAGCCGCCGTCCTGTTTGCAGTTACGCGCAGGTCCGTCGCTCAGCCTGAGGTGGCCGATCGAGGGACACTGCCCTGGTCGGTTCATGCCGTCATTCTTCTGGCTATAGGCCTGGGAGTCGGTGCGGTTCTTGCCGTCGTCCACAAGACGAGACGCTGGCACAAGCACAAGACTACGCTTTCCGTGCCGGCCCCAGCGGTGCAGGTGTCACTGTGGTGGGCACTGATGATCGCCGCGGTGCTTGCATGGACCATTGTCAGCACATCCATCGCGATGATCATTCTGCTGACGGCGCAGTTCATACCTTTGCTCGCCAAGATGCAACCGCGAGCGGTCGATGCCAAAGCCGCCAAGCCGCACAGCTAAACCTTCGGATACACCCACGGTTCTCGATACTCGCGACGGAGCAGCTTGTTGGCGTCAGGGTCGCCGATGATTCTCTCATTCTGGCCATCCCACCGAACGCTTCGGCCGAGCTTGAACGAAAGCATTCCGAGCAGGCTCATATTAGTCGAGCGGTGGATGAGCTCGATATCGCAGACGGGACGCCTGCCCGTCTCAATCGCGTCGAGGAAATCGACCCAGAGTCCCCTGATGTTCTGCTGGTCCGGCTCATTGAGCTGAGGCTCTTCGTGAATCTCCTTCTGGCCTCTGCTGACGGGATAGAAGGTCCAGCCTCTCTTCCAGCCCATGTGGAACGTGCCTTTGGTGCCGTAGAAATAGCAGCCGACGTTCTCGGCCTTCTCGGCGGGGTTGCCTGCAAACTGCCGGTGCTCCCAGTAAGCGGTGAAGTCCTCGAACTGGTACGTTGTGAGCAGGTGGTCCGGCGCATCGGTGGTCTGCTCTTTGGCCGTAAAGACCGGCGGCCCTTTGATCGGCCTTCCGCCGGATGAGTAAACAGTCCTGGGCCATTCCTCCTCCATGATCCAGAGGATTTGATCCACCCAGTGCACGCCCCAGTCACCGAGTGTGCCGTTGCCGTAATCGAGGAACTGGCGGAAGCCCTTCGGATGCATCTTCCGGTTATAAGGACGCAGCGGCCCGGGTCCGCACCACATGTCCCAATCCAAACCTGCGGGTGGTTCTTCGTTGGGTTGCGGCTGTTCGGGGCCGCCTCCGTACAGGACAAAGGCGCGGACCATGCCGATTTTACCCGCCTTTCCTTCCTGCAGGAATTTCATGCCGGAGACGTTGTGGGGCGATATCCGCCGATGGGTCCCGACCTGCACGACGCGGCCGGCCGCACGGGCGGCGTTGACCATGGCCCGGCCCTCTATAATCGTGTGGCCGATGGGCTTTTCCACATAGACGTGCGCGCCGGCCTTGACAGCGGCGATGGTGGCCAACGGATGCCAGTGGTCGGGCGTAGCCACGATGGCGATGTCGGGCTTTTCCTTCTCAAGCAGCTCGCGGTAGTCCCTGTACTTCTTGGGGGCATCGCCGGTGAGCCTCTCGACCTTCGCCGCGGCCGGGTCCAGTTGCCTCTGGTCAACGTCGCATAGAGCAACGATTTTGCATTGGCCCGACTGAATCGCTTCGCCGGTGATGTTCATGCCCCACCAGCCGCTGCCGATAAGAGCCGTGCGGTATTTGCGGCCGCTGCCGGCCCGAAGGAGCCCCGGGGCCGCAAAAGCCAGACCGGATGCCACCGAGCTTCTTAGAAACGTGCGACGATTGATAGCCATTGTATGTCTCCTTATGTTGCGTTGAAGGATTCAGCAAGTACGCATTCCTGTGCAGCCAATCTACCCGCCCGCTCCGGCAAGTCAAACGAAAAAATCAGCTTCATCCGGTCCATGATTGGGTTTGTTTTCGGGGAGGCCGGAGGTCCGCCTATCTCCATAAACCCTTTACTAAAAGGATGTTATATTCATTGTCGCCCTTCGGAAATTGGCTTTGTTTTGCATAATCGTACTCGGCAGAGCGTGATGTGGGAGTAGGCATCTGGGTTTTGGGGCAAATTGGCTTTGTTCTTTCATAATCATAGTCCAACCCTCCCGGCGCGCCCGGGTTCACCGGTGCGGGACGTGCAAATTGGGTTTGTTTTTTCGGAGCCTGAAGGCGGGCGCATTTTCATAATCTTTTTTTGCACGCACCTTTGCATTCATTCGGGTTCATTGGAAATTGGCTTTGTTTTTTCATAATGAAACCCAAGAATTGGCTTTGTTCTTTCAAACGATACTCAAAAGAACAGGGCATCTTTCTGGCTGAGTAATGGCCCAATGGCCTGAAAGTGTGGTCGCCTGTGCCGCTCGTGTCTGCTACATTCTGGCTTCTACATTCTGTTTTCTGTATTCTTTCATCCAAGTCATTTAGTTAGATATATATTATACACAGAGACGGTCTGGACGTCAAGGAAAATCTTTGTATTAGCCACGGATTAGCCCGGCCGGATGCCGGCTTCGCCTATCTGATGGGGGAACCCTGAGGCAGGCCGCGCCCCAAAAAAGAGAACGGCGGACTCGTGAAAACGAGCTGGCATCAGGCATCCGATTGCGGTATGATACGAATTAGCGAGCGTAATCCCGCATTGATGTCCGAGCCGCTCCGGATAGAGCTCCGGCGTATTGGGCACAGGCGGAACGGGCAGCACAAAAACGCGGGCCGAGATTGAAAGGGTCAGCGATGTACAAACATACATTCATTTTCGCGGCACTGTTCAGTTTCGTTATCTCAGCAGCATCCGCACAGGACAAGTCCGACGAACACGCCACCGTCCCGACAATCACCATCACCAAGCTCGACATAGGCGATAAAGCTCTCAACCTGACCTATGAGATTGGAAACGACTGTGACGATGACGCCTGGATTCTTGTTGGATGGTACAAATTCTCTGACAGCATATTTGGTATGGGCGCCGGTGTACTAATATCAGAAGACGGGCACACTCTTACGATAAGAGCACGCTTCAACGGCCCAACAACAGGGATCGGCTTTGAACCTCTCTATGGTAGATTCGTCCGTTTACGCCCTGGAGATAGCCAAACTGAATCGATCTTCATGACAATACCAGCCTATCCTATACCCCAATTCGGACATGTTGGGCAACAAGAACAAGTCATTGAACATGCTACGCGTTTGGCGATCGAGTTAGGTTATTATCGAGGCAGCCTTCCTGAGAGGATTCTCAAAACGCTTAAACCGCCTGAAAACGTTTTCCCGGAAGACCCGAATGATCCTCTTGTATCTCCGGATGCTTTTAGCATGTGTAATGAGTGCCTAAACTCAAGAGACGATGAATTATTAATCCTGGAGGGTTGTCAAGAAGTCAAAAGCGAAGAAGAACGGGTCATAAGAACCGTCATCGAAAACCTGAGTATTCCATACGAAGAGAAGCGAAACCATACAACGAGGATTAAGTCCCCGGGTTTGGCTTCTTATGAAAAAATCGAGATTCAGTATAGACCTTCGATACTCGAATTCTTCTTTCCATATGGGAGCCAGCAAAGCTTATTGAGTCCTGATGAAATCGGATATTTGCAGTCTGATAAAACCATTGTTTTGAACGATAGACAAGATATTCACACCGTTGCCGATTACATACCCAATACAAGAGCCCCCACTACTGTTATTGTTGGAATTCCAGTTCGCTATCGAAGTCATGCCGAAGTTGTCTGCTATAGTGAAGGTAAGCCTTTTTTATCTTTTTCCATATGCAATGACGATGAAATCGTAATCGAAGGAAAGTACTTGATTAGCTTCGAAGGCTTCCCAAGCTTAAAGAAACTGACACCACAGATACGTGCAATTGATTTGCGGATGCATTGCGCGGCAAACCTCAAGAACCAATGGTATCGCCTTAGGTTCTATAATCTGCACGAGGCGTTGCGCCAGAATGATCCAACCATCAGAAAGAAAACTCTGTACCCGGGGCCGACGGACTGGTGTGACGACATGTTACGCCCGTACCCAGCTTTGGGTGGCTTTGCCCAAGGCAAATGCGATGCGGAACCGCATATTTGCCCGAGTGCAGGCAAAGGTAAAAATCATTACGCCATGAATCCGAATTGCAGACCGGATTCTCTGCCGGACATGGTGCTTCTGTTCGAGACCAAAGCGGGCTGGAATCAGCAGGGCGGGCCGGAGCTGTTTACGTTCGACAACCACGACCCCAAAGGCGGCTGCGTCCTTTTGAACGACGGCACCGTGAAATTCATTCGCACCAAAGAAGAACTCCAGCAGCTTCGATGGAAGTAGTCCGGCGGCCTGGCAGTATAGGCAGTGCCCCCACGGTCTTAACAAGGACTCAGCCCTTGAATCAAACGCATCACGGCAAAATCTTCTTGGCGTCTTGTCTGCGCCTGCGGTATCATACGTTTCCATACTTCAATAGGAGATGATTTGACAGATGAACAGGACGACGAGGTTTCTCACGCTTGCGGTGCTCATGATTTTCCCCGGCCCGGCTGTAGTGCACTCGGCCCAGACGAGCGCTCCCGGTGAGGCAAGCCCGGCCCTACAGGTTTATCCACACCGCTGGGTGTATGTCTCGCGGTCGCTGCGCAGAGACAGCGACGTCGCCGATATCAAGGGTATTGTCAAGACCGCTTCGCAGTCCGGGCTCAACGGTATGGTTCTGTCCGCGGGGCTCGACCGGCTCGACCGACAAAGCCCCGATTACCTCAAACGGCTCGAGCAGGTCAGGCAAATCTGCAAGCAGCATGACTTCGAGATTATCCCGATCATCTTCTCCGTTGGCTATGGAGGCTCGGTCCTCGCCGAGGACAAGAACTTAGCGGCGGGAATGCCCGTCGAGGACGCCTTGTTTATCGTTCAAAACAGAAAGGCCCGCTTCGTCCCAAGTTCCGAGGCAAAGATTGTCAATGGCGGTTTCGAGAATCACGAGGGCAACCGCCTGACGGGATATGCCTTCCACGACCGCCCGGGTGAGGTCTCGTTCGTGGACGGGCAGGTCTTCAAAGGCGGCAGAGCATCCCTGCGATTTGAGAATTTCGGCCGATACGAGCACGGCCACGCCAGAGTCATGCAGCAGATTAGCGTCCAGCCCCATCGCTGCTATCGACTGAGCTGCTTAGTCAAGACCGAATCGCTCGAGCCCGAAGGCGCTTTTCGGTTCACGATTCTGGGCCCCGACGGGCGCAACCTCGCTCCCTGGGAACCGGCGGTTCCGTCCACCACGCAGTGGCGCCCGGTCGTGATGGGCTTCAACAGCCTCGACTACGACAAAGTCAGGATTTATATCGGCGCGTGGGGCGGCGCATCAGGGCGATTCTGGGTCGATGAGCTGAACGTCGAAGAGGTGGGGCTGCTGAACGTATTGCGGCGACCCGGGGCGCCGGTGACGGTCCGGAACGAAAGAACCGGGACGCTATACAAAGAAAACAGAGATTTCGCCGTGATAGCCGACCCGAAGCTGAACTTCAGATTCGACCATGAGCCGCCTGACATCGAGATCGTGCCGGGCAGCAGAATCAAGCACGGCCAGCGCCTGCGCGTCAGCTACTACCACGGCATGGCGATAAACCGGGGCCAGGTGACGGTCTGCATGTCCGAGCCGGCCGTCTATGATATCTGGAGAAGGCAGGTCGGTCTGATACACGAGGTTCTTGGCCCGAGCAGGTATCTGCTGAGCATGGACGAAATAAGGGCCGGAGGGGCATGTCAGGCGTGCAAGGGCCGGAACATGACGATGGCACAGATATTGGGCGAATGCGTAACGGAGCAGGCCCGGATCATCCGTGAGGTCAACCCGGCCGCCGAAGTCCTGATTTGGTCCGACATGTTCGATCCGAACCACAACGCGCACGCCGACTACTACCTCGTCGAGGGCGACTTCGCCGGATCTTGGGACTACATACCGAAGGACCTGACCATCGTCTGCTGGTATTACGATAAGCGGGCCGAGAGCCTTGCGTTCTTTTCATCGTTGGGCTTCCAGACCCTTGCCGGGGCGTATTACGACGGCGACACCCTGGAGAATCCCACAGGATGGCTTGATGTCCTCGATTACACGCCCGGCGCCTGCGGCATCATGTACACGACCTGGAGAAACAAGTACGAGCTTCTGGCACCGTTTGGAGATCTTGTAACAGGTCACAGACGATAGACATGTAGTACGACTTCAGCAGAAACTCATAAGGAGCTTTCGCCATGAAAGGGATACATTTCTTCCTCATCATCGCTATTGCGGCCGGCGCCGCCCCGGCGGCCGACGACGGTTTTGTGCCTCTGTTCGAGGGTGACAGTCTTCAGGGCTGGAAGGTCAGCGACTGGTCCGACCTGCGCACGCCGCAGAAAGTCCAGGGAACGCCCTGGAAAATCGAGAACGGCGTTCTCTACGGTCTGAACAAGCGAACCTGGATTATCTCGCCGGAGGAATATGGCGACTTCGTTCTGAGATTCGAGTCTATGATAAGCAGGGGCAGCAACGGCGGCATCGGGCTGCGCTTTCCGGCGGCGGGTGACCCTGCCTACACGGCGATGGAGATTCAGGTGGTCGATCACGAGGTTTACTACCGCGGCAAGTCGCAACCCCAACAGCGAACCGGTTCGATCTACGACGAAATCGCCCCGAGTCGGGACGCCGTCAAGCCGCCGGGTGCGTGGAATGCGTGGGAGATTGCCGCGCGCGGCAGCCGGGTCACGATTGTGCTCAACGGCCTCAAGATCATCGACGCGGACCTGTCGCGCGAGACAAAGGCGCGGCAGCAAAAAGGCCCCGCCTTGGCCCAGCGGCCCCTCAAGGGACACATCGGATTTCAAAACCTCAGCGGCACGATTACATTGCGAAATATCGCAATCAGAACGCTGAATGCAGACGAGGAAGACTTCGTGCCGCTGTTCAACGGCAGGATCCTTGACGGCTGGGTCAACGTCAACTGCGCCCCGGAGACCTGGACCGTCCGCGACGGGATGATTATCTGCACGGGGATTCCGACCGGCGTGCTCAGAACCGAAAAGCAGTACGAAAACTACATCCTGGAACTGGAGTGGCGCCACATCAAGCAACGCGGCAACGCGGGGCTGTTCATTCACTCGGACCCGGTGACCGCGGTGGGCCAGCCGTTCACGCGCTCAATCGAGTTGCAGATTATGGACGGCAACGCGGGCGACATGTTCTCGATTCACGGCGCAACGATGACGCCCGACAAACCGCATCCGAGAGGCTCGGCACGTTCCCTGCCCTCTGAGGATCGGATGAACCCGACGGGCCAATGGAACCACTACCGGGTTGAGAGCCGGGACGGGACCGCGACGCTGGCCGTCAACGGCAAAGTCGTCACGCGCGGCTATCACCTGAATCCTCGCAAAGGCTACATCTGCCTCGAATCCGAGGGCAGTGAAATTCATTTTCGCAATATCCGCATTCGCGAGCTTCCCGGCGCCGATCCGCCCGCCGACGTCGTCGCACAGCAGGACCGGGGACTTCGCTGCCTGTACAACGGTCTGGACCTTCGCGGCTGGAAGCAGACACCCGGTCACGAAGGGCACTGGCGTGCCAGGAATTGGATTCTCGACTATGACGGCAAGAGCGAAGCGAAGGACAAAAATCTATGGACGGAGCAGGAGTTCGGTGACTTCGTCCTAATCGTTGATTGGCGCTTGCCCGGCAAACCCAAGATCGACCATGTCCCTGTCGTTCTGCCCGACGGGTCCGAGGCGACCGGCGCCGACGGCAAGCCGTTGACCGCCGCGGTGATGGATGCCGGCGACAGCGGCATTTATCTGCGCGGCTCATCCAAGAGCCAAATAAATATCTGGAACTGGCCCGTCGGCTCAGGTGAAATCTGGGGCTACCGCAAGGACGAGAAAATGCCGGCTCAAGTGCGACGAGCGGCGACGCCCATCCTCAATGCGGATCATCCCGTCGGGCGTTGGAACCGTTTCGAGATAACCGCTATCGGCGATAAGGTCAGCATCGTGCTGAACGGAAAGACAGTCATCCGCGAAGCCCAGCTCCCGGGACTGCCCGAACGCGGCCCCATCGCCCTGCAGCATCACGGCGACCGCATTCAATTCGCCAACATCTATATAAAGGAGCTGGATTAACCGGTTTAGGACAAGTTCTCTTGCTGGTACAGGCCGAGTGTACGGAGTCTTGTTGAGTTGATGAGAATTCCTTCTTTTTTGTGGAGATGTCATTATGAATCGAAAGATATTGCCAACAGTCTCAGTGATATTGTTCATCGTCTTATCACCTGCCCTTCAAGCCGAGAACAGAGTATTGCGTCTTGGGATGATCGGCCTGGACACATCACACGTTACGGCCTTCACGAAGTTCATCAACGACCCGGCCAAGAACCATGGCTGCAAAGTCGTCGCCGGATACCCGGGCGGCTCTCCAGACGTGTCCTCCTCGGCCAGCCGGGTAAAGGGTTTCACGCAGACGCTCCGTGACAAGTACAGCGTGGAAATCGTGGATACGATCGAGGAACTTTGTCGCAAGGTTGACGGCGTGCTGCTGGAGAGCGTTGACGGAAGACCTCACCTCAAGCAGGCGATACCTGTAATCAAAGCGGGGAAACCTCTTTTCATCGACAAACCGATGGCCGGGAATCTCACCGACGTGCTCGAGATATTCCGCCTGGCAAGGGAAAACAACGTGCCGTGCTGGTCAAGCTCGTCCCTCCGCTATGCCCCGGCCATCGTGGAGATGAAGGAGAAGGGTACCGTCGGCCAGGTGCTCAGCTGTGATGTGTTCAGTCCATGCAGCCTTGAAGAGCACCATCCCGACCTCTACTGGTACGGCGTTCACGGCGTCGAGATGCTTTTCGCCGTCATGGGAACTGGTTGTCAGACGGTCCGGCGCGTCCAGACCAAGGACCAGGAATTCGTCGTGGGCCTCTGGAAAGATGGACGAATCGGCACTTACCGAGGCCTTCGGACCGGCAAAAGGGGATACGGCGCTACGATCCTCGGCGCCAAAGGCATCGTCCAGAGCGACAAATACGGCGGCTACGAGCCTTTGGTGAACGAAATCATCACGTTTTTCAAGACCGGCAAAATCCCGGTGCCGCAGGAAGAGACCATCGAGATATTCGCGTTCATGTCCGCGGCGGATGAATCCAAGGATAAAGGCGGAGCCGCCGTTTCGCTGGCCGAGGTCATCGAAAAAGCTAAGAAAAAGCAATAGACGATGTGGATAGTGGACGAGATACGCATGACGAGGTGGGAGTGAATTGCCGGGGAGAAACCTCATGACTACACCATGGGCAAGGCCGGCGGTAATGCTGGCCGCACTGCTGTGTTGCTCGCCAGGTGCTTTCGCAGAGAAGCTCTCTGTCGCCAATGCCGCCCTGTCGGCAACGGTGGACACAGATGACGGAACAATCTCAGTCAGCGACAAGCGAACCGGCCAAACCTGGCGGCAGAACATATCGGTCAAAGGTAAAGGGACGGAGGCCCGGCGTGTTGCAGGCGGTATCGATGTGATCTGGAAACAAGCCGGGCTGAATATCGATGTCCTGACAAGACTCCGGCTGGATGGGAACAAGCCGGAATTCACTGTGGAGCTTTCCGCGGATGCAGACCTGAAATCGTCGCTGGTTTTTCCACATCCGTTCGTTACCGAGCCGGGCACGTATCTGGTGGTCCCGATGAACGAAGGAATCTCCTACCCCGTCGAAGATAAAACCATCAAGGCCCGGCGGCTGATCGCCTACGGGGGGCACGGAATTTGCATGCCCTTCTGGGGAGTGACGGACGGTGGGCGGGGCCACATGGCGATCATCGAAACACCCGAGGACGCCTCCATTCAAATAAAGCGCCTGGACGGAAATCTCTGCGTCGCGCCGGTATGGGACCCGCAAAAAAAACGCTTTGGCTATACCCGGAAATTGCGCTATGTCTTCTTCGATTCGGGCGGACACGTGGCCATCTGCAAACGCTATCGCGCTTATGCGAGGGTATCCGGCCTGCTCAAGACGCTCGAACAAAAACGCCTGGAGATTCCAAACGTCGATTTACTCATCGGAGCCGTGAACGTCTGGTGCTGGGACAGGGATGCACTGTCCCTCGTCCGTGAGATGAAGGCCCTCGGGATCGATCGCATTCTCTGGAGCCGCCGGCAACCGCCCGATGTCATTGAGGCCCTGAACCGGGTGGACGGCGTCCTGACGAGCCGTTATGACATTTACCAGGACCTGATGGACCCGCAAATTGTCAAAGACAAGCTCCGCGGCCGGCATCCGGACTGGACGCAACCTGGCTGGCCGAACGATATCATGCTCGACGAAAAAGGCGAGCCGCGCGCGGGGTGGCGCGTCAAGGGCAAAGACGGTCAGATGTACCCATGCGGCGTGCTCTGCGATAAGCAGGCGCCGAAGTACGCCGCACAGCGCGTGCCCGCCGAATTAGAGACGCATTCTTATCGCTGCCGTTTCATCGACACCACGACGGCCTCGCCATGGCGCGAATGCTATCATCCGGACCACTTAATGACGCGAGGCGACAGCCGGCACTGGAAGATGGAGCTTCTGCGTTATATGTCGGAGCGGATGAAGCTGGTCACCGGCAGCGAGACCGGACATGATGCGGCGGTCCCGTACGTTCACTACTTCGAGGGAATGCTCAGCCTCGGGCCCTATCGCGTGCCCGACGCCGGACGAAACATGGGCCGGATTCTGGACGAAGTCCCCGAACGCGTCGCCAGATTCCAGGTGGGTCACAAGTACCGGCTGCCCCTTTGGGAACTCGTGTATCATGACTGCGTCGTCGCTCAGTGGTACTGGGGCGACTACAACAACAAACTGCCTGCATTGTGGCAGAAGCGGGACCTGTTCAATATTCTCTATGGGACGGCCCCGATGTTCATGTTCAACCGCCAGGTCTGGGGACAATACAAAGACCGCTTCGCTCAGAGCTACAAAGACATCTGCCCGATCACTCGCGCCGTCGGCTATGCGGAGATGACGGACCACTGCTTCCTCACGCGCGACAGAGACGTCCAGCAAACAACATTTGCCAATGGCATCACCGTCACGGTCAACTTCGGCGATACATCCTATCGCTTGGCCGACGATAAGGAAATCGAGCCTCTGGGCTATCATGTTACAGGAATTTAGAATGTAAGCAGCGCCGAGGCTCAACGCTGCTCGGCCAGTGTTACCTTCGGCATCTTATAGCAATAGGCCCAGTAGCGCGATTCGCTCCAGGCCGACTTGGCAGGGAATGGATGGCCGGGGAAGAGTTCTCTGGCATCGGGCACATACTCGATTTTGATTTCCAGACGCTTGACGCTCTCGGTCAGATGGCGTGGAATTAGAAATTCTTCCTCACGCCAGCGACGGTTGCTCGTGATGACGGTATGCTGGGTCTTGCCAAGCTCGCCCTTGGAGCGGGGATAGCTGTAAACACAAGTATTGCTGCCGGCGGTGTACCACAAACCCACGTATTGCCATTCACCATCCGTCCCGTCAGGCCTGACCGATACCCTGGCGCACTGGTTCGGATAGAGGTAGTCGAATTTACGGCGCAGCATTACGCCAAGGTTGTCCGGGTCCAGGCGCATCTTGAACTGAGAGGTTCCCTTCATCGTTCTCACATAATCCTGCTCAGCGGGGAAGTACATGCGTGCGCCCCGGCTGTCGGGGCCCCACTCGTAGCGTGAGACCAGAGCATAGGGCTCTCCTGCCGTGGGAGATTCATATTCGTGCTCGCGGATCTCAACGTCCCGGTCGCAAGTGTGGAAGTGGTCGGTCAGGACCAGGCTGGCCGAATCGATCCCGTACCAATACACGACGCCGGAATAATGTTCAGCCGAATCGTTGGTCCCCCCGTGCTCTAAGCCGATGACCGCCCGGTTGCCGAACGGGAACAAATCTGCAATCAAAAAACGATAAGCCGAGTTGAGCAGGTCTTTTTCATCCTTTGCGTCTTTCTTGCGAGCCCCGACGGGATGGCCTGCAAAGGGAAGGGTCATGTTGCGACCACCCCAATAATCACCGCCCCCGCCCCATTCTTCCGTTCCGGTGCCCCACGCCTGGGGCGTCTTGCTCTGGTCAAAGAAGAAACGCGGGTCGCCCTCGAGCGTGGGCAGGAAACCGTCCCGCGTGAAAATCCAGCTCATTCCCACGAAGTTGCCGCTCCAGGGGCCGCCCCCTTCGACTTCGTCCGTATCCAAAAAGACAACATCGCGGCCCGGAGCTGGCTCAGGATGGTCAGTATAAGTTGCATGAAAGTAACCCACGTGATTGATCGGATCAGTAAAAGGTTCGGTACGGACCTCCCATTCCACGTTGTCAAATCTCTGCCCCTGCCGCTCCTGAATTTCGATTTTCGCATACCTGAAGAATGTCATCGGCCAATAACAGGATAGGTGCACGTGTTCCTGGTCATAACGAATGACCAGAGGAAAACCTTTGACCAAATACTCGCGGTTGTCACTATTGTACAGATGGCCAGCCCCAAAAAACAGATCTATCGGGACATCGATAGAAGAATACCATCGGCCGTCCCACGTCACACGCAGGCGACATTGACCGAACTGATAAGCATCCTCTCGCGGCACCGTGAACTTTAATGCACGAATGGTCGCAGGCGCCTCGTCCAATTCCGCAACCGTGGTCCACTCATAAGGGCGCATCGGCAGCGTGCCTGTCCGAGTTGTCATGCCGTCACTGGTGGGGGCTATATCCGTTCCGGCGCGGCCGATCAAGTCCAGTACGTCAGCCTGTGGCGGTGATTTGTCCCATGACACAAGAGGTCGAGAAAGATGTTCTATTCCCGGAGGGAAAATGTGATAGATGTAGTAACCCGTGCCATAGAAGGTCCGCGTGTAGGCGATGCGAAACGAATCTTCAAACACCAGAGGTACCCACATCAAATCGGCGCCTTTGGTGGTTGACCAGGTCCAGGTCAGTGGATTAGGAAACAGCTCGTCGGGGATGAAGGTCGTTGCCTTGAGCTTCTTCTTGGCGTTGACCGGATCAGCGGTGGCGGTTTCCCGGACAATGAAATCCTCGCCATCCACCTCGTAATGCCAGGGACTGCCGTGCCAGTGATTGGTCCGCTTAAAATACAAAACGCCTGGCCCCTTTACATCGAGCGCCACGTTGAATTCGTCGGACTGCTGATAGAGAAAGTGACTGGCGTCAGCGCTGCGATTGTTTCCTTCGCGGTCGTAGGTGCTGCGCATGTAGGCCCGGACTCCGATTCGATGGGTGCCCACTTTCTCCCACATGCGGTAGGCGTCCAGCCCGATGGGGATCACAGGAGGTTCATCGGATTGTCGCAGCGCGGTTCCGGCACAAGAGGAAACGGCCGGCGCCCAACCGGCGATAAGAATAGTCAACATTAGCGGAAACAACGATGTCCTGGTTCTCATACTCATGTCCTTTTTTTGGCTGGCAAGCCGTCATGCAATGGGCATGACCGGCTTGTTTGAAGAACCTCGCCGGCGACCGTTCGGTGGGCCGCCCTGCGAGATTCGGTTAGTTGCCGTAGCGAAGGTCGCCCCCCGTGATTCGTCGGAGCTGCTTAAAGCGCGCCGGTGGCTTGAAATCGGGTACATCAGCAAGCGTTTTCTCATAGATGGCCCTGAGGCGTTTGACAACCTCCGGATGCTGCCGGCTGAGGTCATGTTGTTCGGCAGGGTCGGCTTCGATGTCGAACAGCATCATGTTTTTGGGCCCATCGCCGCCGATCACGCCCGGGTAGGCGCTCGGCCGGGCCTGCTCGTAAGGAGCGATAATCGTAACCCCATCCGGTCCCCGCGGATCCACCCAGTCCTCCCCGCGCTTCGGCGCCGCACCCGGCGATCGAACATGAAGCCTCCATTTACCGCTGCGCAGGGTCACCAAGTTCGGGCCCTGCATCCCGAAAATGGCTTCGTGGGGACTGCCGGCATCGGAGGACGTTAACAGTGGCCAGATATTCTTGCCGTCGATCACACGGTCTTTCGGAACATCAAGACCGGCGGCTTTGAGGATGGTGGGCAGGACGTCAGTCGTGCCGGCGGGTGAATCGTTGACTATGCCGGCCGGGATTCTGCCGGGCCAGCGGGCAATCATGGGCACACGAAGACCGCCCTCCCACGTTCTGCTTTTCATGCCGCGAAGCCCTCCCGTACTGCCGCCATACCACGGGCCGTTGTCTGAGGTGAATATCACGAACGTCTCACGGTCAATCCGCAATTGCCTGAGTTTCTCGAATACCTGACCAATGGAAAAATCCAACTCACGAATGACGTCAGCGTAAAGGTCATCCGGCGTATCGGGCGTATAGAAATCCTCCGAGGCCGCTAATGGCTTGTGCGGCATCGCGTGAGGCAAGTAGAGAAAGAACGGACGTTTTGAACGGGTGCTGCGCTCGATGAAATCAAGCGCCCGTTCCGTGTAGCGTTTGGTCAGGGTGGCCTGCATAACGGGGTATTCGACGACCTTCTCGTTCTCCACTAATTGCACCGGACGCATGTCATTCGAGTACAAAATCCCGTAGTATTCGTCAAAGCCCTGGCGCCGCGGCAGGTACTCGGGCGTGTGACCCAGATGCCACTTGCCGATGCACATGCTGGCATAGCCGGCACGCTTGAGCGCCTCGGCGATCGTAATCTCCGAATGCGCCAGAGCCACCTCGTTGATGCCTGCATCAGGCGCTGGATTGTGCACGACGCCATTTCGGAAGGGATACCGGCCGGTGAGAATCGTCGCCCGCGAGGGCGCGCAGTAGGGAGTGGGCACATAGAAGCTGGTTAGCTTCGCACCTTCGGCGGCCATACGGTCGAGATTGGGAGTTTCGTACGGTGTCTGCCTTTGGCCAAAGCCGCGGATGTCCCCATAGCCCAGGTCATCCGCGAAAATGAGAATGAAATTCGGTTGCCTGCCATCTCCGGCCCGACCCGTGCGAGAAGGCAACATCGCCGCCGCGAGGCCACCACCTATGAATTTCAGGAAATCACGCCGGCTTGAGTCTTCGTCCATGATCATACGCTTCGCCCTCCTGGCACCTGTGACGTTCAGTCATCGATGAATTTTTTCAATATCGCAGCGGTGTGCATAGCGATGAGCATCAGGTAATCCAGATCACTGAGGCTGTAGTGCTCGTGGATCATGGCATTGTCCACATAGAGCACGCCGAAGCAGCCGGTCTGACGCATGATCGCAGCAACCATAGCCGAGCGTATCCTTTCCTTCGCTTCCATCTGCGCCGAAACGCGGGGCAGGACGCAGAACTGGCCCTTTTCAACGGCCTGAGTAATCTTGTCACTAAGCTGGAGCTCGCCCAGTTGGACCGCCGAACCGTCGCGCCGTTTGCCCGCGTGACAAATCATCGGGCCCGAAGGCTGCGTTCGCAGCGCCGACCAAACGTGGTAAGCATTGAACTGCTCTAATGTCACATCCAACAGAATCAACAAGAGCTCATCGAGGGTTCCGGCGTCAAAGATTCTCTCCGTTGCCTTGGAAAAATCGGTGAGCCTGCCCGCGGCCAGCCTCATCGCCGGCGCGTGCTGCGCATCTGGTCTTCTGACGACCGTCTCGTGCTTGGGGGTGGCCAGGGCCGCTTCGAGCTGGAGCGTATCCTCGGGATGGATCGGCATATCCGCCTCGGCCTGTTCTTCGAATATAATCTCGATGAGAAAATCGGTAATACGAAGGCAGTCGCCGTGCTTGATTTCGGCGCGGTCAACGGGCTTGCTGTTCAGGTAAGTCTTATTCGACGAGCCCAAATCTTCTATCGCCCATCCTCCATCCTCTGAGCTGTGGATGATTGCATGTTGTCTTGAGACCGCCTTATCAGGCAAAAAGACGTGGCTGTTCGCCCCCCTGCCAATGGAGACCGGCCCCTGTGCAAATTGAAACTGTTTCGTGTGGCCGTCTTTTTGTTTCACAACGATGCGCATTGCTCTTCTCCGTGCTCTTGGACTCCTGTCTGCTTGAGGTAATATTGTACAGAACTCAGGAGGAAATGTCAAGTGCATTGTTATCGGACGTCTTTCTCGAAGGCAAGAAACGCGCATAATCATGCCTCACCATTGAAAAAGGGGGATTGAGTCCGTCTTTTTTTACAGGAAGAAATCCTCTTTTTCGGGCCGAATCACGTCTCGTAAGTCAAGAATCAAAGTGCAAATTGCAGAATTGAGGAAGTCGGCCCGAAGGGCCTCCACCTTTTTGATTCTGGATATTTGACATTCGATTTTCTTACAGCGTTGTCCCTACATGTGCGTTCGCGATTTGCCAATCCGGTGGCGGTAGTGATCCCCAATGACGGCCCCGACAATGACACAGCCCGTGATAAGACGTTTGGTGGATTCCTGCGCGCCGATCCCCGCCAGCCCGGTCCCCAGCACCGCGATGATAAGCACACCGAAGAACGAGCGGACCACCGAACCCCGGCCGCCCATCAAGCTCGTCCCCCCGATGACCACTGCAGCAATAGCCTGAAGCTCCAGGCCGTTACCGGCGTTGGGATCCGCCGATGACAACCTCGCCGTGTGTATCACCGCCGCGACGGAAGTCAGGAACCCACACAGAACAAAGACGGCGAGCTTGCGCGGGCGCGGGTCGATTCCGGAGAGCCGGACTGCTTCTTCGTTCGTACCGATGGCAATCAAATACCGGCCGAAGACCGTCCGGGACAAAACCAACTGCCCCGCAGCCACGATCAGGACCGCAACAATAAACGGAAGGGAAAGACCGAGAATCGAGGTCTCTGTGATCGCCTCCACGGGACCGCCAATATAGATGGTGCGTGACTCCGTGACCAGGTAGGCGGCGCCTCGCGCAATCTCCAGCATCCCCAATGTCACAATAAAGGAGGGTAGCCCCCAGCGTATGACGACCAGCCCGTTCAGCGCTCCACAGAGAACGCCCACCAATAGGCAGGCAAGGACCGCACCCGGCAACGAAAGATTCAAGTTGACCAGGCAAAGACCCAGCACCGCGCCGGCCAGGGCCATCACCGAGCCCACCGACAAATCGATCCCCGCAATGATCAGCACGAAGGTCATCCCCACCGCGACGATCGTTATATCCGGGACTTGGTTGGCAATAGTCCGGAAGGTCGTCAGCGTGAAGAAATTGTCCGCCCGCAGACCGAAGAAGACAATCAGCCCCGTCAAGGCCAGCGCCATGCCAAGGTAATCCGTCACCACAGCGGGCAGGCTCGTTATTCTGCTTCTTACAGTCTCTCGCATACGGCTCTCTCAATCTTCGTTCACACGCCCATATATCCGCTGAATGCCGCTGACATGATCTCTTCCCGGCTCCACCGCCCCCTGTCGAACGTGCCGGCGACCCGACCCGCCGACATGACCATGATCCGGTCGCAGACGGCCATCAGCTCCTTCAGGTCCGAGGAGACAAAAACAATAGCCTTGCCTTTTTGCGCCAGCTCGGCGAGCATGTGGTATATCTCAAACTTGGCTCCCACGTCGATGCCCCGGGTCGGCTCATCAAAAATGAGAATGTCGCAGTTTCGATACATCCACTTCGCAATGACCACTTTCTGCTGGTTGCCTCCGCTGAGCTCGCGGACGTCCTGCTCGCAGGACGAGCAGCGAACCGACAAAGTCTCGATGTACCGCCCCGCCATGGAACGTTCCCGGGTCACGTCCATCCAACCGAATCGGCTGACATCATTTAATCGCGCCAGCGAGATGTTGGCACGGACCGCCAGGCTCAGCAGCAATCCCTGCTCCTTGCGGTCCTCGGTCAGAAGAGCTATGCCGTTTCGCACCGCATCGCGCGGCCTGCGGATGTTGGCCGGCTCGCTCGATTCGTACAGATATACTTGGCCGGCATCGGCCCGGTCCGCGCCGAATACTGCCCGCATCGCCTCGGTTCGGCCGGAGCCGACCAGCCCGGCGGCGCCAAGAATCTCGCCCCGGCGGACCTCGAAGCAGACATTCCTGACCCTCTGGCCGACGCTGAGCCCGACAACGCGGAGCGCGACCGGGCCCATTGTTGAGCTGTGACGCAGGTGTTCGTGCTCGAGGTCGCGACCGACCATCCGGAAAATGATGTCGTTCACGCTTGACTGCCCCGCAGGGCAGGTTGAGACGACCTTTCCGTCGCGCAGAACCGTGACGCGGTCGGCGACGCGAATGACCTCCTCAATCCGATGCGAAATATAGATAATTCCGACTCCTTCGGCCTTCAGCTCCGCGATCCGGGCCAAAAGCAGCTCAATCTCCCGGTCCGTCAGTGAGGCGGTCGGCTCATCCAGCGCCAGTATCCGGCAGTCCGTCATTGGCCCTTTGTGTGTCATGCCGGACGACAACGCCGCCGCGATCTCAACCATCTGCTGTTGGCCAACACCCAGAAATCCGACCGGCATATCAGGCTGCACGCCCTCCAGACCCACTCGCCCCATCACGTCCCTTGCGGCACGGTTCAGCTTTCTATAGTCGACAAATCCCAACCTGCCGGGCAGCCGCTCGATAAAGATGTTCTCGGCCACGGTCAGGTTGGGGATCAGATTCAGCTCCTGGCAGACCGTCTTGATCCCGTGCGCTTCGGCATCGGCTTTGCCGCGCGGCTCGTATGTCTTTCCCTCAATGTGCATCCGGCCCGAGTCCGGACTCTGCAGACCGGCGATGATATGCACCAACGTACTTTTTCCGGCCCCATTCTCTCCGACGAGGGCATGAACCTCCCCTCTCTTCAGGTCGAAGTCAACGGCGCTGAGCGCCTGAACGCCCGGGAATGACTTGCTGATGCCGCAAGCGTTGAACAGTGTTTTGCCCGTCGCCGGCCTCATTGAAGCGTTTCCACGGTAATCAGATCGACCGGCGTTTCCTTGTCCACAGGCGTACCCTCTCCTGCGAGCATCTCAAGGGCGTACTCAATACCATACAAGGCGAGTTTGTCCGCATGTTGGTCGACCGTGCACAGAATCTTGCCTTCCCTGAGCAACCTCTGCACGGCCGAGATGTTGTCGAAACCGACGATCAGGATATCCTCCGATTTGCCGGCGGCCTTGATCGCCGCCACGGCCCCGAGGGCCATGCTGTCATTGGCGCAGAGAATTGCCTTGATATCCGTGTGCTCGGTGACCAGGGCTGCGACGATGGGTTCGGCCTTTGCCATTTCCCAGTAGCCTGATTGCGAACTGATGATGTTCATCCCGGCCGCTTTCATCGCGTCCTCAAAGCCGAGCCTGCGTTGAATTCCGTTGAAGGCGTTCGGTACGCCTTCGATGATGGCCACTTTGTCTCCGGCCGTCAGTTTAGCCGCTAAGTGCTCGGCGGCGAGCCGGGCGCCTTTGCGATTGTCGGGTCCGACAAAGGGAATTTTCACACCCCGGTCCACGAGCACGACAGCATCGAACTTATTGTCAATATTGACGACGATGATCCCGGCATCCATGGCCCGCTTACACGCCGGGACCAACGCCTTGGAATCGGCCGGGGCAATGACGATCGCGTCCACTTTCTGGGCAATCATCAATTCAACATAGTCAATTTGTCTGGCCACGTCTTGTTCGTCTTTGATGCCGACAACTGTGAGCTCGTATTCGGCCGTGTGCTCTTTGTGGTGCGCCCGCGCGCCCTCTTCCATCGTCTTGAAGAACTCGTTGGCCAACGACTTCATGATCAGCGCGATTTTCGGTTTGCCCTCCTCGCGCTGCCTGCAACCAGCCGGCACGATAAGAAGGGCCGCAACGCAGAAAACAAGAACGGTCATTGTTGGCTTGTTAGGCGTGCTCATCGTTTACCTCGCGATTAGACCTCTTCTTCATAAAACGCTCCACGTCTTGCCGGGTGGGCATCGAAGACTGTGCTCCCATCTTTGTAGCGGACAAAGCCGCCACATAATTGGCGAACAGCGCCGCATCGGAAAGTGCTCTTCCCTGTGCCAGGCCCGCTGCAAGCGCGCCGGTAAAGGCATCTCCAGCAGCGGTGGTATCGACGGCATCAACCTTAACAGCCGGGACAAACCCCGTACTCTCACGGGTGGCCGCCAGGAAACCTTGCGCCCCCATTGTTACGATGACCGCCTTCACACCACATTCCAACAGTTCCCGCGCCGCCGCCCTGGCGGTGTCCTCGCTTGTGACTTCCATGCCGGTCAGAATCGCAGCCTCCGTTTCATTCGGTGTCAGTACGTCAACCATTCCGAGCAATTCCGGGCTAAGCTTCTGTGCCGGCGCCGGATCCAGAATGAAGGGCACGCCGGCGCTGTTGGCCAGCCGGGCGGCGGATCCCACCGTCTCCAGGGGCACTTCGAGTTGCGCCACCACCGCGCCCGACGAAATGATGACGGATCGGGCTTCTTCCACGTCCTGCGGCGAAAGTTTCCGGTTCGCACCCGGAGCCACGACAATCACATTATCGCCCGCATGGTCAACTGTGATCAAAGCGACACCTGACGGAGCGTTCTCGGTCTGGAGGACGTATTCTGTTTTGACGCCTTCGGCCCGGAAGTTATTCAGCGATTGCGCCGCGAAGACGTCACGGCCCAGTTTCGCCACAAAGTGCACATCGGCACCCAATTTTGCAGCGGCCACCGCCTGGTTCGCGCCCTTGCCGCCCGGCGTCATAATGAAGTCCTCGCCCAGAATGGTCTCGCCCACCGCAGGGATCCTCGCAGACGTGACCACCAGATCCATATTGGAACTGCCAACAACTACAATTTGGGGCCGGTCTTTTTCCAAGTCAAATCGCACACAAATCGTTATTTCGTCAATCTGCCCACCAGGAAGTCCTCGAAGGCCCCCAAATCCTTCCATTCGGTGGCGCAGTTTATTACCTTGGCACCTTCTTCGATTCTTGTGTAACCATCGTCTGTCACCCTGATCGGCAGTTTTTCCATCTTGACCAGCTCTGTGGACATCGCCAGATAAACAGCGACGGTATCGAAGAGGGTCGTGCTGCTCGAATTGAGTTTTTGATCCACCCGTTTATTGAGTTCGACCTTTCTCAAATCCTTGTCTTCGTTCAATAGTCCCTGCCTATACCACGCACGATAATTCTCAATCAGAGCACGAGTCAAAGGACTGTTCCTCTGGAGCACTTCTTGATACTTCGGGCCTTTGAGTTGTACGAGGCCGCACGTATCCAGCGGAGTAATCGTCATATCCCACGGCGCCGTGAAGACCTTCTGGGCTTCTTCGGCAAATGCCCTGACGTTGTATTCGGCGCTGATTGTGGCGCTTCCGCCATACCCGAGTCGAATACTGCCGTGCATTCCGACAAATGCCGCTCTTGTCGCTATCCGAGGCTCGCGCTGGAGCGCCGCGGCGATATTCGGCACAGGGCCTACTGCGACGATCTTAATCGGCCCACGCGATTCCATGACCGTGTCAATCAGAGCCCGGACACCGTCTTGGTGAATCGTGCCCGGATAGGACGAGAGGTCGTAGTCCCCTGCCCATGCATCTTGCCTGTGGCTGCCTTTGCGCTGTTGAACCCCGATGCCGATGGGGATGTCCGGCCGGCCGACCGTTTGAAGGAACTTAGCCACGGTCCTGGCCTTGCCCGCAGTGTTGCCGACTTCCGTGGTAATCAACTTGATATCGAACTCGTCCGATTGCAGGAACAGGGCCAATGCCCACGTGTCGTCGATGTCGTCGCAGATATCCGTGTCGAAGATAACGGGGATCCTCTGCTTTTGCGAGGAGACTGCACCGGCGCCGCCGGTACAGGAAATTGACGTTGTCAGAAACAGCGCCAGAATCCCCATCGCTGCGACCCGCCGTATAGGATAAAAGAATTCTCGCCGTCGCGCACCGCTGGAAGGGTCCACCTTGCTCATCGTTTCGCCCCTGATTTCGATCATCTTTATCACAGACCTACCGACAAGTATCAGCGAAACACACCGTTTTGTCAAATTCAAATGATTTGATTTTCTCGGAAGTTGGGGGTATACCTTTGGTCAAGATGATTCAGCCCGAACGGATAAAAGTCCTCAATAACAAGCCGGTGCGTGCCGGAACCCATGTGCTCTATTGGATGCAGGCCGCGCAGCGAGCCGAATACAATCATGCGCTTGAGTACGCCATCCAAGAAGCCAACCATCTCAAGAAAGCAATCGTCGTATTCTTCGGCGTTACCGAGAGCTGGCCGGAGGCAAATGAGCGTCATTACGCCTTCATGCTCGAGGGACTCAGAGAAACACACAACAAGCTCGAAGCCAAAGGTATTCGAATGGTCGTCCGGCACCAGTCTCCCGACGCCGGCGCGATAGAACTGGCAGGCAGGGCCTGTCTGGTCGTTGTGGATGCAGGCCATTTACGCATTCAAAAGAAATGGCGGACTCGCGTAGCAAGGAGAATTAATTGCGCCTTGCACCAAGTCGAGACGAACCTAATCGTCCCCGTTGAAGAAGCATCGGATAAAGAAAACTTCTCAGCGGGCACATTCAGGCCAAGAATAAGCAAGAAACTCAATCACTATCTGGTTCCTCTGAAGCACAAAAGACCCAGGCTCGGCTCGCTCGGTTTGAAGCTCGAGACCTTCGACATTGACGATATTGACAAAGCACTTTCCAAACTCGATATCGACCGAAGTGTCGCCAGAGCCGGCGGTTTCCGGGGCGGAATCCGTCAGGCAAAAGGGCGCCTGAATGATTTCCTGGCAAATAAGCTGTCTCATTTTGCGGAATTACGGAACGACCCTAACGCAGACTGTGTCTCACACATGAGTCCCTATCTGCACTTCGGGCAGATTTCACCATTATTTATTGCTCTGGAGGTTTTGAAGCATCCCGGCCGGGGCAAGGACGCATATCTTGAGGAGCTTATCGTCCGGCGCGAGCTCAGTCACAATTTCGTCTTTTACAACAGCAACTACGATTCATTTGCCTGCCTTCCACCCTGGGCCAAGAGAACCTTAAATTTTCACCGCAGGGACAAAAGGCAGTACGTTTATTCCTGCGAGCAGTTCGAGAAGGCACAAACGCACGATCCCTACTGGAACGCCGCCCAGAAAGAAATGCTCCTCACGGGCAAAATGCACGGCTATATGCGAATGTACTGGGGCAAGAAAATCCTCGAATGGAGCAGCAGCCCGCAGGCCGGATTCAAAATCGCATTATATCTCAACAACAAGTACGAGCTTGACGGTAGAGATCCGAACGCCTTCACCGGTGTGGCCTGGTGTTTCGGCAAGCACGACCGAGCCTGGGCCGAGAGAAAAGTCCTCGGCAAGGTCCGTTATATGAACGCCGCGGGATTGAAAAAGAAGTTCAACGCCGATGCGTATGTGAAGAAGGTGCAGGCTCTTGAGGAAAGCTGAGAATCAGGTGGCGTTATGCGAGTGGTGATCACAGGTGCGACTGGTTTTATCGGCAGCGCATTATGCAGAGAATTGCACAGCAACTATGAAGTGGTCGCGCTGTCACGCAATACCGAAAGCGCCCGGCAAGTATTTGGCGTTTCGGCCGACGTTGTGCAATGGGATGCGCGAACGCCGGCCGGATAGCAGCGCGAGGCCGATGGGGCTCTTGCCATGATCAATCTGGCAGCGCCGGAGCCGGTGTCCATGAACGAATTTTGCCAAATTTTGGGAAAGGTCCTGAACCGTCCCGTGTGGCTGAACGTACCGGGTTTTGCCGCCCGGCTGGCGTTGGGCGAACTGGCGGACGAGATGCTCCTGTCCGGTCAACGCGTCCTGCCCGCGCGACTGCCGGCCGCGGGTTTTATGTTTGCTTATCCCGATGTGGAAAAGGCTTTAGTGTCGTTAAACGTTAAAGGAGAAAAATATGAGTCTGACTGATTATTTTGCAAGCATCAAAGGCACGGGGATCCTGGCCACCAGCGATTCCGAAGGCAACGTCGATATCGCCATCTATTCCCGGCCCTATATCATCGACGAGAAAACCGTTGCATTCAGCATGTTGGAGCGGCTCAGCTTCAAGAACGTGCAGTCCAATCCGAAGGCCGCGTACATGTTCATTGAACAGGGCGAAGGATACGCCGGCAAGAGGCTGTATCTTACCATGGCCGGCGAAGAGAAAGACCCCGAACGCATCAAGGCGATAAAACAAATGCACTCGAAGACTCACCGGACGCCGGATGCCGTCAGGCATTTGGCATATTTTACTGTGGACAAGATTCGCGCGCTCGTGGGTGACAAGACGGCGTAAGAAACAATATGCGGCGGCGATAACACTATCACTGAAAGGACTTTGAGGAAGCCCAGATGTATATTATACCGGCAATCGACCTGCGGGACGGAAAATGTGTCAGACTTATCCAGGGCCAGTACGACCGCCAGATAGACTATCGCGATGACCCTGTGGAACAGGCGCAGCAATTCAGCGCGGACGGAGCCGATTGGCTGCATATCGTCGATCTGGACGGCGCCAAGCTCGGTCGGCCCGTCAATACCGGGACAATCTCAGCCATTGCAGCTCTCGGGGCGCTGAACATCGAGGTCGGCGGTGGACTGCGCGACGAAGCCTCCATCAGACATTTGCTCGATATTGGTGTCGAAAGAGTCATCATCGGCACCAAAGCCGTGCAGGACTTCGAGTGGTTCGGCGAAATGGCACAGAAGTTCAGCGGCAGAATCGTTCTGGGCCTCGATGCCCGAGGCTCAAAGATCGCCACGCACGGCTGGACACAGGACAGCCCTCAAACCGTGCTTGAGTTCGCTGCCGAAGCGGCCAGACTGCCGCTGGCAGCCATCATCTATACCGATATCACCAAAGACGGCATGATGACCGGCCCGAACTTCGAGCGAACTAAAGCGCTCGTCGAGGCGGTCGATGTCCCCGTGGTAGCTTCCGGCGGCGTAAACACAATAGAAGACATCAAAAAACTCGCCGAATTCAATCCAGAAGCAGCTATCATCGGCCGAAGCCTCTACGAAGGCACCCTAAAACTCACCGACGCGATAGAAGCAGCAAAACTGTAGCTGCCAGCCGCTTGAGAAATCCTCCAGGCAGTTCTCGCGCACAAGAAGAACTTCAATCACTCTGCTCGGGGGGTTCGAATTTGTAGCCGATCTCCCGGATGGTGTGGATGTAGGCTGGGTTGTGGGGGTCGGGTTCTATTTTGTTCCGCAGCGTGGTGACGAACCGGTCGATGGTGCGGGGGCCTACGAAGCAGTCGTAGCCCCAGACGGCATTGAGTATCTCATCGCGGGTCAGCGCCCGGCCCGGCTTCTTTACGAAAAGCTCCAACAGCTTGAACTCCTTCGGCGAGAGCTTGATTTCCTCGGCCCCGCGCGTCAGTTTTCTGGCCGGGATGTCGAGGCGATAGTCTGCGAACTCGTAAACATCCTGGTCGGTCTGCCGGCTGCGTCGCAAAAACGCCGCCGCGCGGGCCAGCAGCTCCTTGATGCTGAACGGCTTGGTGACATAGTCATCCGCGCCGAGATTCAGCCCCAATACGATGTCCGATTCCTCCCCTTTGGCGGTCAGCATGATGATGGGCATATTGAGATTCTCCTGGCGGATGAGTCTGCACACTTCGTAGCCGTTGATCTTGGGCAGCATGATATCAAGAACAATCAGATCGGGCTTCTTATCCAGCGCGGCGTTCAGGCCTTCCTCGCCATCGGCGGCGGTCAATACGCGATAGCCCTTGAATTCGAAATTGTCCTTCAAGCCCCGCAGCATGACGGGGTCGTCTTCAACTATCAGAATCGTTTCCATAGGGTTGTGGATGCTCGAATTTATAGCCGATCTCTACTACAGTACGGATGAAGATAGGATTCTTCGGGTCCGGTTCGATTTTGTCTCGCAGTGTGTTGACCGCCTGTTCAATGTCTCGCAACGTCACAAAATGCGAATAGCCCCACACGGCACCTCGTATCTCGTCACAGGTTAGGGTGCATCCGGCCCTCCGCAGGAACAACTGGAGCATCTTGAATTCCCCGGGGCTAAGCCGGGTTTCCTGACCATCACGTGTGAACGTACCGGCGACGGTATCGAGCCGGCAGTCACCGAACTCATAAGCGTCCGGTTCCTCTGCGCCTCTGCGGCGCATAAACGCATCGGCCCGCGCCAACAATTCCTTGATACTGAACGGCTTGGTCACGTAATCATCGGCCCCCAGATTCAGACCGAGGACAATATCGGATTCCTGGTCCTTGGCCGTAAGCATGATGATGGGCATATCAAGCTTCTTCTTGCGGACCTGACTGCATATCTCAAAGCCATTCATTTTGGGCAGCATGATATCGAGAATGATCAGATCGGGTTTTTCAGAAAGTGCGGCGTTAAGGCCCTGCTCCCCGTCACGAGCGATCTTAACACGATACCCCTTTGTCTCGAAGTTATCCTTCAGGCCCCGCAGCATGGCCTCACTGTCCTCAACAATCAAAACGCATTTCATTTGGCAAAGCCTTCCCTTCCGGTTCAGCCGGCAGCCGACAGTCGAACCGTAAATACACTCCCTTCGCCGGGTTTGCTGTCCGCGGCGATTGTGCCTTTGTGCGCATCGACAATGAATTTCGCTATGCTCAAACCCAGGCCGCAGCCCTCGGCACGCCGGGCCAGGCTTCGGTCCACCTGGTAAAATCTCTTGAATATCTTTCTGGCGGTCCGACGGGAGATCCCCTTACCGTTGTCGCGAACGCAAAAATACACCTCGCCGTCTTCACGGGTAACCGTCAACTCAATTCGTTTGTCATCATAAGAATACTTGTACGCATTGTCCAGCAGGTTGACAAGCACTGTAACCATGGCGTCGTGGTCCGCGATTATCGGGGGCAAATCATCGGCAACATTCACGTCAAACGTACAGCGCCCCTGACCGAATTTGGTACCGACCGCCTCGGCAGCGTCGCGGGCAATCGCCGCCGGGCTCGTCCGGGCCATCGCGAAGGCCTGCTTGTTGCGCTCCATCCTCGAGAAGGTAAGAAAATTATCGATCAGTCCCGTGAGCCGTTCGTTCTCCTTCGAGACGAGCTGCAAATACTCTCCAACCTGGTTCTGGTCCCGATAGTTGCCCTCCAGCAGGGTATCCACCAGCACCCGCATGGAGGCCAGCGGCGTCTTCAATTCGTGTGAAACGGTGGCGATGAAATCGTTTTTCAGCTTGTTGGTCTTTATTTGTTTTCC
>CP070806.1:4975041-4990816 GCA_020343675.1 Phycisphaerales bacterium | reverse complement strand
CTTCGAGGCCAGCAGCGACGCCTTCTGATTCTTTTCGCGCTGCTCGGAGGGTTCGGGGCCGCGCGGGAAAATAGCCAGGATAAGAATCTTTGTCTGAGGGCATTTCGTGCGAATCCTGTTGCAGATGGCGACAATGCCCTGGCCGATTTCCTCGGCGGTGTTGTCGTCGCGGTTGGAGTTGTTGGTACCGATCATGAGCACCGCCAGCCTGGGCGATATGCCTTCGAGATGGCCGTGGTCCAGCCGCCATAGCACGTGCTGGGTCCTGTCACCGCTGAAGCCCATATTGACGGCGTTGCGCGGCTCGTAGTACTTGTCCCAGTATTTCTTTCCGGCGTTTTCCCAACTGTGCGTGATGGAATCGCCGATCATCAGCAAATCCACGTTGCCCTGTTTGACTCGCTCGTTGACGGCGTCGTTGCGCAGCGTCCACCAGCTATGCCGGTGCCCAGGCGAAACGGCCGAGTGCTGCTTGTCGCCGGCAAGCAGGACCTGTCCCAACAGCATCGAAACGACGACACACTTGATCAGAAATCTGCTTCTCATCCTTCGTTCTCCTTGTTGTCCAAAGGTGATTCGTACTTGGTGATTAGAGACTGTTAATCGAGCATAGCCGCTCATTCACTCCCGTTAGGGATGGCCAAGCCACAATCACTATTCATAGGCTGAGCCTCTTTGTAGAATATCAGGTTTATCCGGGAATTCAAGCTTTTCGCCGGCCGAGGGCCGCAAAGAGCCGTCCGGCGATCTTGCTTGCTTCCTACCCCTTTTGGGGGAGGCGAATTGGCTTTGTTTTTTCAAACGGTGCTCTGCGAAGCATACCCCCTCCAGATCCGTCATCTTGTCTAAGATTTAGAGCTTCGTGCTTAGGGTTTCCGGCCAACGGCCGGCTTTGGCTTTGTTTTTTCACATGAGCCACAAAGACACGAAGACACAAATCTTACTTTGGATAGTCATCATTTGACACTGGATATTCGGTTCGATCCTCTGGTAACCTGATCCCCGCCGCGCCCTCCTTTTTGTCCATAAACCATGAACGGTGAACTATGAACTCTATTATTTGAGTTTGGTAACCATCATATACTGTCCGTCGTTCGCCGTCAAGTAAAATCCTGGATTTGGCCACAGAGCAATAGTCAATCGTAAACCTGTTCTGAATCAGCCGAAGCCCTGAGCCATGCCGAAGGGAAGGCCGAACGGATAGTCAATGACAAGGACCGCGTCTATTTTCCTTCGTCCATCGTCCCTCACCTTCTATCTCCTGTCTCCTACATTCTTTGTTCTACTCTATTTAGTTTGATATATATTGTACTAAATCGAGACGACTGTGTCAAGGAAAATAACGCCCTTTTCTACAGACCACATTCTTAAGCACATTCATTTTTTGCTCCTCCATAGTCCGATACAGCCTCGGCTGAGAATGTCGATTTGTTGACATTGAGATGAAATCGCGGTATTATGCAAGTTTAAGCGTGCAGGAGTATTCCTATGAAGCATAAATGGAAAACCCTCAGTATAGCTTATATCATTCTCATCATCGTTCTTACAGTCTTGGCGACTGGAGGTTCCATCCTAACTCACCGATTCGAGTATATTGCCGGTACACGAAATGACGTCGATTATAGCATGTTGTATGGCTTCGGACTTTCTGTAATATTGTTCCTTTTCATTTTACTACCCATTGCGACGAGTGCTTCCATTCTTGCACTGGTAAGTCTTGTGCTCCGGCATGGCAATGTTGGTCAGGTTTTGCTCAAGCTCGCATTGATACTCCTTGGTCCTGTCATCGTCTGCTGTGCCTTCCTATACACTGTTCCCCTTTCTCCTATCTTCCTGAAAGGCTTCGAGCAATGGGTCCTACAGGAGACGGACATCGATGCCATCCAGACGTGGCTGGCAAGCGAGGGAGCAAAGCACGCAGGGCAACTATATTCCCTACATTCCAAAGAGGGTCTCCCTGCGGAATTGCCTGAGTGCTTGCTTGAGCTTAATCCGGCGTTCATCTCATTTAGGGATTCCGACTCCCACAACGGGCAACGTGTGGAAATGGGTTGGTTCCATTTTATGGATGAACATGGTTTGATTGTCGGTTCTCCTGCGATGGAGACACCCGAGGAGGGTCATGTCAAATTGGACAGTAGTAACTATGAATTTAGACGTCCCGTTAAACGTGGTGCATATGTTTTCATCCGAGGCTAAGCAACGAACATGAAGCGTAGACGGAAAATCCCGGCCATATACTTTTGATACCCATGAGAAGAATTGATGACAAGATGATTGAGAAAGCTCTTCGGAATCTGAAGTTGTCTAAATCGGGGGTCTAAATCGGGGGACGCCTTACATATTTCTCCGTTTAGAGCCGGCAAGGATGGACGTCGGTCCGCCAGTCAATAATGGTTTGGCGAGGCTCACCCGGCGATTGAACATCGATTTTCGATCTGTGATTTGCGATACCTATGGCAGAAATTTTCAATCGGCAACCGACAATCGGCAATCCAAAGAATCCCTTGCCCAAACAAAGACAACCCTGTACTCTATGTGCAAAAATTCACCCCCGCCGCCCCGACTTGCGTCGGGAGACGCGGGGGCTGGCGGAGCCTTTTGATGGGCAGAGAAAGCTATTTGCAGTGGGCCATCGAGAACACCCCGACGGTCTGGTGGCACGATTCGGCGGAGCCGAGCGAGCTCGAACTGGGCCTCGAACGGGGCGCCGTCGGCGTCACCACCAATCCTTTTCTCTCACATCTTGCCGTCTCTACGAACAAAGACAAGTGGAGTAAGGAAATCGACGAAGCGCTTCGCGGAAGGTCAGACCAGTCAAACATGTCCGACAAGGCTGAGCGGCTGATGAGCGTCGCTTTGAAGCACGCAGCCGGCAAGCTCGAATCAGTGCATCAGGCCAGCGCCGGCAAGATGGGGTACGTCTGTGCCCAGGTCAATCCCGCCCGCGCCGCCGACAGAGAGTACATGCTCGCTGCGGCCAGACGCTTTCACACCTGGGCACCGAACATCGCTGTCAAGCTGCCCGCCACGGCCGCGGGCCTGGACGTGCTGGAGGACTGCACCGCCGAAGGCATCACCGCCACCCTGACCATCAGCTATACCGTGCCGCAGGTCATTGCCATTGCCGAAAGACACCGCAAGGGAATCGCCCGGGCCAAACAGGCGGGGCTTGAGCCGGGCAGGTGCTTCGCGGTGATTATGATTGGCCGGCTGGATGATTATCTGCGGGACGTCGCGCACGACCGCAAGGCGAAGATCAGCGAATCCGACATTCGTCAGGCGGGCTTAGCCGTGTCGAAGCGGGCCTATTCAATCTATACCGAGCGCTGTTACGAAGCGACTCTGATTGTCGCCGCTCTGAGGGGGACGTACCACATGACCGAATTGGCGGGCGCTGAGATCATCATGTCGATTGCTCCGCCCTACCAGCAGATGTTCGTTTCGGAGGAACTGGCCCACGAGGAGCGGATAAACCAGCCGATAGCAGCCGATGTGATTGAGAGACTGTACGGGTTGCCCGAGTTTGTCCGGGCCTACGAGCCGGACGGGATGCCGCCCGAGGATTTCATTGCCTATGGAGTGGTACAGAAGACGCTTGCACAATTCCACGAAGGGGGTTGGAAGCTGCTGGAGAATTTTATGACTTAGCCACGAAGACACTAAGACACGAGGATCTTAATATACTGTTGCTTTGTGCCTTTGTGCCTTAGTGGCTCAGGGAAAGGTATGACAATGAAGAAAATCGGTTTCGTCGGATTAGGCATCATGGGCAAACCTATGGCCATGAACTTGCTGAAGGCCGGCCATTCACTGACGGTCTATGACATCGTGTCTGAGAAGATCAAAGAGTTGGTTGCCGCCGGCGCCAAAGCCGGCGCTTCGAGCAAGGACGTCGCCCAGCAAAGCGAGATCGTGATAACGATGCTGCCTAATTCGCCTGAGGTCAAAGAGGCCGTACTCGGCCCGGGCGGCGTTCTCGAAGGCGCCAAATCGGGCACCATCCTGATAGACATGAGCTCCATCGCCCCGCTGGCCAGCAAAGAGGTAGCCGAACACGCGGGCCAAAAGGGTGTCGTCATGCTCGATGCGCCGGTCAGCGGCGGTGAGCCGAAGGCCGTCGAGGGCACGCTGGCCATCATGGTCGGCGGACCCCAGGAGACGTTTGACCGGGTGAAGGACATTCTGGGCCTGATGGGCGCCTCGGTGACGCGCGTCGGCGAGATCGGCAGCGGCAACATGACGAAATTGGCCAATCAGATTATCGTGGCGCTGAACATCGCGGCCATGTCGGAGGCGATGGTTCTGGCCGCCAAGGCGGGCGTCGATCCCGAGAAGGTCTTCCAGGCGATTCGCGGCGGGCTGGCCGGAAGCACGGTCCTGGACGCCAAGATGCCGCTGGTGCTCAAAGGCAATTTCAAACCGGGATTTCGTATCGAGCTGCACATCAAAGACCTGGCTAATGCGCTGGACACGGCCCACGAAGTGGGAGTCCCCGTGCCGCTGTCCGGAGCGGTCATGGAAGTGATGCAGGCTCTGAAAGTGGACGGCAAGGGCGCGGACGACCACGGCGGGATCATTCAATTCTACGAGAAGCTGGCCAAAGCACAGGTGAGGCAGGGTTAGAGAACATGGGTGAGCAGGAGACCCGATCGGGGCAGCAGAATTCCACGCCTGGCTTGCCGATGGGCCATATCGGAAACGTTCGGATCAGCCGATTAATCTGCGGCGGAAATCTCATTATCGGCTCGGCCCACGACCGCGATTTGCTCTATATCCCTGCGCTGATGAGACACTACTTCACCGACCGCAAGATCATGGAGACCTGGCAGTTGTGCGAGGAAGTGGGCATCAACACGATGATCGGCCCGGTCAACAGTCCCTACGCATTCGGCGAAGACCCGACCCTGCGCGTGTATAAGCGGTATCGCGATGAATTGGGCGGGCGGATTCAATGGATCGCACAGACGTACCCGAAGACCTTCGACCTGACCGGGTCAATTCAAACGGCCATCGACAACGGCGCCGTTGGCGCCTTCGTTCATGGAGGCATCGGGGACAACTGGGTCAAGAATAATCGGGTGGACTTGTTGGCCAGGGCTATCGAGTTCATCCGTAGGAACGGCTTGATTGCCGGCTGCGCCTGCCATGACATCCGGGTCCCCATGGCGCTGGAGGAGGCCGGTGTCGAGGTGGATTTCTACATGAAGACGTTCCACGACGACAACTACTGGTCCGCGATGCCGAAGGAAAAACGGCTCGACCACGCCAGCTCGCCCAACGACAATATGTGGTGCCTTCGGCCGGAAGAAACGATGGAATTTATGAGGACGGTCAAGAAATCCTGGATTGCGTTCAAGGTCCTGGCCGCCGGGGCAATTCATCCTCGCGAGGGTTTTAAATTCGCCTTTGAAAACGGCGCGGATTTCATCAACGTCGGCATGTTCGATTTTCAGGTTCGCGAGGACGCGATCATTGCCCGCAACATACTGGACGAGGTGAGCCGCCAGAGACGGCCCCGGCCCTGGGTCGGATAAGCCGCTATACCATGGGCACCAGGTGCGCCAGCAGAAGCGTAAATCCCAGGCCGATCACACCGAGTGCCGCGGTGAGGATCGTCCAGGTCTTGAGAGTCTCGATCTCCGTCAGCACACTCATCCGCGAGAAAATCCAGAAGCCGCTGTTGTTCATCCAGTCGCCGACCAGCGAGCCGCTGCCGATAGCCATGGCCAGATAGACGGGATTGAAACCAAGCATCTCCGAGGACATTCCCATGGCGCCGAACATCGAGGCGGCGGTAATCATGGCCACGGTCCCCGAACCCTGGGCAAACTTGATAAGACTGGAGACGCCAAAGGCGACCGGGAGCACCATCAAACCCAGGCTCTGCCCGCCGGAGTTTATGGACCCTTCGATGTATTCCTTGATGCCGGCTGCGCGCAGCATCGCGCCGAACGCGCCGCCTGCGGCGGTGATCAGGATGATGACGCCGCCGCTCATAAGGGCCTTGTCCACCATCTGCGCGAGTTCTCGCAGGCGAAGCCCGCGCTTCCAGACCACCAGAAACATGGCGATAGCCGCCGAGACGAGCAGTGCGAAGTTGGGATTACCCACGATGCCCGTCATGTTATTGGCGCTGCGGATAATCTCACCTGCACCCTCGGCTTCCGCAAGGACTTTGGTGATCGTATTGGTCGAGATAAGAATGACCGGGAGCACAACGGGGGCAAGAGAAAGCCACAAGGGGGGCAGTTGATCATCGGTCAAAGGCTCCGGTTCAGGATCGCTGCCATAGGGCCTCATCGGAATTTGGGCAAATCGGTTGATCAGCCTGCAAACAACCAGGCCGACGGCGGCCGTCGGCAGTCCCACCATGAGCCCGCCCAGGATCATCAGGCCGACGTCAATACCAAGGCTCTGGGCCATGAACAACGGCCCCGGGGTCGGCGGAATGAGTGTGTGGGTGATGCCGGCGCCGGCGACGATTGCCGTGGCATAGAGGACATAGTTTTTCCCGGTCCGGCGACACAACGACCTGGCTAGGGGCACCAGCAGGTAGAAGACCGTATCGAAAAACACGGGCACGGACAGCACAAAGCCGCTGCCCATCAAGGCCCATGAGGCGCGTTTTTCGCCGAGGATTCTCAGAAAAGATCGCACGATTTGATCGGCGGCGCCGCTGTCCATCAGGCATTTGCCTATGACGGCCGCCAGGGCAATCACGATGCCAATGGCCCCGACAACTCCGCCGAAGGCATCGGCCACCCGAGCGACCTTCTGCGACAGATCCCCCGGCGCCAACAAGCTGATCAGAATAGCCGCCGTGATAAGGGCAATGAACGCGTTCACGCGCAAGCCAATAATCATCCCGATGACGGCGACGATGCCAATAATGAGAATCAACAGTGGACTCATAGTCTCGGCCTCCCTACTTTGCTGTGGATTGTTAAAGATTCAGGTGCTCCGATGCATAGCGCAGGCATCTTTTGACATTCTCCTGCTCCAGCTTGACTTGTTCGCCGAGAGGCAGATGACTCACCTCGGGCAATATCGCTTCCTCCCCGGGCCGGGCCCGCACGTATCGAAGTATCCGGGCCAGGTCCGCGCCGGGCACATCCTCGAATGTCGCCCAGTATTTCTCCATCAGGCAAGGGACTTTCAGCGGGTCGCGCGTAGCCATCTCCAGGCTGAACCGGATGTCGGGATTCGCCTTGCGCAGGACATCGACCATCTTCGGCAGATCGAGCCGGCCCTGACCGAGCACGACATCCGCGAGCAAGAAACCCTCGTCGTACTCGGCTACCTCCAAATCCTTCAAATGGGCAGAGAAGGCACATGGCGCGTATGCCTCGACAACCGACATGGGCTCTTCCAAAAGAGCGATGCTATTGCCCGTATCGACGCACACGCCAACGTATTCACTGCCAAGGCGTTTGAGCATATCCAGCATCTGGCCGATTCGCCAGTCCTTGTGGTTTTCGATGGCCAGTCTTATTCGATGACGCCGCGCGACCGGCTCGGCTAATTGGAGGCCCCTGAGCGCACGCTCGGCAAACACCCGAAATTCTCCGATTTCGTTGAATTGCTCGTAGCGCCGTCCACCTATGGCGAGCCTGACCACCTCGGCTCCGCAGTCTCTGGCGGTGCGAATCGCCGCGTCGAATCGCTCGACGTCGGATTGGCCCTTCGGCAGGGACGTCGAACCTTCGATGAACATCTGATGCCGCTGCGCCCTTTCACGAAGCTTGCGAGTATAGAGCTCGTCTCGGATTCCAATGTTCATCTGGACGCCGCCTCCGCCGATGCTGTGACAATGTTCGAGCAAAGTCAGAGGCTCGCCAAGTCCGCCCTTGACCCCGCCGGCGCGTTCGGCTCTGAGCCGAATGTTGTACGAGAAGTCCGCGATGCCAAGCCGCTTCTTCTTGACTCTTGCGACACCGGCTACTGCCGCGCCATCGCCCAGCGACGCGCTCACCAGCCCACCGGCCATCGAAAGAAGCATTTCCCGTCGATTCATGATCTGCAACCTCCCGGATACTTAGCTTCCGGGTCACCCGGATTCAGGCCCTGCTGATCCGGCCGCCGACGATCTTACACTCGTTCAGGCACCACAAATGGGGCACGGTAATCTCTTCGGACAAGCATATTCGCCCAGTCACTCGCCTGGCCGGTAAATCTTTCCTTCTCCCTGTCGAATTCCAGCAGAGGCCCGAGGGTCAATGGTTCTTTCTGCAGGTCCACACCGCTGGCCCGCAGGTGCTCCACACAACGTTGGAATGCATCGGCCAGAACGCTGTTGTCCGCCACGGCTTTTGCGATCGTCTCGACGCTCTCCTTGCGGCCGAGCCGATAGGAGATATTCGCCATGTGGCAAAGCGTGGCGGAAATGTGACCTTCGAGAACGTCGGCTCTCAGGTCGGTGACCTTCCGGCTGCGCATAGCCTTGATAAAATTCGACTGGTGATCCGGACCACCGTCCCCCGGGAACTGTTTGACCTTCTTGCCCGCCTTGTCGTAGGCCCAGCCGCCGCCTCTGCCCCCGATAAAAGAACCGCCCTCGCAATCGACTGCCATGCCGAAGCTGGTCCCGCGATAGTGGGCTCTGGCGCGAAGGCCCTTCTTTCGTCGCAGGCCTCGCACTTCATACATGATCGGGACCGGTTTGTAGTCAAAAAAGGTGATTTGCGTGTTGGCGGTTTCTCCGTCATCGCCAAGGGCCAGCCGCCCTCCGATGGTGATTGCGCTGTCAGCCACTTTCTGCTGGCCGATCATCCACCGGCTCTCATCCACGTTGTGAGCACCAAGATTGCCGACCTCCCCAGTGCCCGTCTCCCAAAACCAGTGCCAATCATAGTGCAGGTTCTGCCGCCTCAGGGGCACCAGCGAAGCCGGTCCCTGGAAGAGGTCATAGTCCACGGTTTCGGGAATCGGCTGGGGACCGTTGACCTTGCCGATGCTCTCGCGCAGGCCGTAGCTGATAGCATGAACGAGCTTGATAGGGCCAAGGTGGCCTTCCTTGACATACGCCGCGGCCGCCCGCAATCCCACATCGGAGCGGTCCTGAGAGCCCGTTTGCACGATGCGGTCGTATTTGCGGGCCGCCTCGACCATCCGGCGACCCTCCCAGATATTGTGAGTGAGCGGCTTCTCGACGTATACATCCTTACCGGCCTGGCAAGCCCATACTGTCATGAGCGCATGCCAATGGTCGGGCGTGACAACCACCACGGCATCGATGTCTTTGGCCTCAAGCAGTTTGCGGTAGTCCACGTATGTCGCCACTTTCTGACCACGATCCTTGAAGTTCTTGGCCTCGAAATCCAGAAACTCCGTGTCCACGTCGCAAAGGGCAACTATTCGAACGCCCGGCTCTCTGCCGAACAAGATCAGATGCTCCTTGCCCTTCTTGCGAAGACCGACGATGGCGATGCGAATGTCATCATTCGCCCCGAGAATGCTTGAGGAAGCTCCGGCACGCAGCGCAGCGCCGAATGCAGCAGACGCAGCCAGACCCTTGACAAAATCTCTGCGAGTTAAGCGGCTCATCGGTCTTGCCTTTCACTAAGAAAAATCAAAGATCAGAAGTCAAAACTGTGGAATCGCCGCTTTGCGGCAGTGACTTCCTTCATTTTGCATTTTGCACTTTGATTTTTACATTTTACTTTCAACCGACCATCATGTGCGGCGGCGTAATGACCAGTTCCGGAACCACCGCACGCGGCGGCAACTTCGCAATCGCTATGACACAGGCCGCAATATCCTCCGGCTGGAGCATCTGCGCACGTCTTTCAGGCGGAGGCGGCGAGGGACGCTTATCGACAATCGGTGTATTTGTCTCCCCGGGATACACATTCGTCACCTTGATGCCGTTGCCGCACTCCTCCAGGTTGACAAACGTCCCGAGGGCGGCGGTGGCAAACTTGGACACGCAGTACGGCAGACCCGCCAGAAGCATCGCGCGTTTGCCCGCCAGAGACACGATGTTGACGATCAGCCCCGAACGCTTCGGACGCATGACCTCCAGTGCCGAGGCAATACAATTGAACGTCCCGGTCGTATTGATATCCATGACGCGGTCGAACTCTGCCGGGTCGATATCGGACATCATCCGCTTGCCGACGTTGATGCCGGCGCTGTTGACGAGGATATCGATAGACCCGACTTCGTCATCAAGCCATTGAAAAAGTTGCGAGACCTGCCCGCGGTCGGTGATATCACAGGGGCGCCAGGGAAAGGAACCGCCCCCCCCTGCCGTCCCGGCCGCACTCTCCAGGGCCTCTTTGCTGACGTCCGACAGCGCAACCCTGGACCCTTCGGCCGCAAAGGCCTTCGCAATCCCCAGACCAATACCGCCGGCCCCGCCTGCGACCAAAACCACCTTACCATTCAAATCCATAGTCAAATCCTTCCACTTGCGACAACTATCTCCAAAACACGCTCACCAAAGACCAGCCTCCTATTATGGCAAAACCCGCGAACGAGAGCCACAGCATTCCGTCCCACAGACGGCCGGAGCGCAAGTTCTCGTCTCTGCGTCGATAGCGAAAGTACAGAGCGGCAGCGCCCAGCATCGGCAGCATAATGGCCTGCGCCGTACCGCTGGCAAGCACCATGGCCGTGGGCCGGCGAACCAGTATGTAAATAACCGCGGCCAGCAGCGGCCAGACCGCACTGATGGTACGCGTCCATTTCACTCTCGCCGCTTCCGAGCCGTCGGTCAGGCCGAACAGGCCTATGGCGTCGGCGACCATGCGAGCGTTTCCGCCGGCGGCAACGAAAAACGTGGAGTACAAGACCGCAAATGCGCCGGCCAGAAACACAGGTTGCGCCCAGGCGCCGAACACCGGCACATACATCTGCGAGAGCGTGCGGATCATCTCTGCCTTGGCAGGGTTAAGAGAGGCGCGCCAGAGAACCGCCGCACCGAGCAGGTAGAAGGCCGCCGTCGCGAACGTGTAGAGCACCATGGACAGCCACGCATCGATGTGCAGCACACGCAGCCAGCCGCGGGCCCGGCTGACCCATTGTGCCGTGCCATCCCGTGGGCCCGTGAGTTTTGCATAGCCCTTCTCAAGACACCAATAGGGATACATAATCAGTTCAGCAGCCCCGACACCGATGATGCCGAAGGCGGCCAGGGCCGTCGCAACGGGATTGGCTGCGAGGGCCTCGCCCGCCGGAGGCAGGCGAAAGCTCAGTCCTCTTGCCAGTTCGTGAGGAGCCACGGCCCATTCGTCTCTGGTCTGCAGCATGATCAGAGTCATTATCGTCACAAGCGTAAAAACGGACACCAGCACGGTCGCGACGACTTGTATGAGCCGGAACCGGCCGATATAGAGCAAGACAGAACTGACCACCGCAAGCAGGGCCGCCCACAGATAGGCGTCCTTCGATTCGGGCATCCCCTCGACCTGCGTCATCAGCGAGTCAATCCTCTGTTGCAGCTTTGAGACCTCGTCGCTGCCGGCCTCGCGCCTCCGTGCCACGGCCTGCTCGACCCTGACCTTGACCAGCTCATCGTGAACGCGGTTGTATTCGGCGCCGTATCGTGTGAGGGGTCGGGTAATCGCCAGCGCCTGACCCACTCCTCCCACGATACCGCCTTGTTGAGAGATCACCAGCACCGTCATAATCATCCAGTACCAGAGAAGCCAATTCACCCTGACCCGCGGTCCGGGCAGGTCGTTGAGAGCTTTCAGCGGCGTCTGCCCCCACGTGATGGCGTGCCGGCCGAACTCAATCTGCGTGGAGACCTTGATGACGCAACCGATGATAATAAGCCACAGCAGCCAGAAACCCGCCTCGGCGCCCGCTTTCGTGGTGGCGATTAGCTCGCCTGAGCCGACGATCGAACCGGCGATGATCATCCCCGGGCCAAGCCTCAGAAGCGTCGCGCCAAACGTCTTCGGCGCTTCGCTCGTGAATGAAGATCCCCCCTCCGGTGACACGGTTCCGTCATGAGCATCGCCGGCTTGCGGTTCTTTCTCGGTCCGCATGTGACTATCCTTGACAATAAAACGCAGGGACTGCCCTGAATCGCACTGCACGCTGACGAGGTTTATATTCTATCCTCTCGCTTTGAGCAACCCCTTTCTCGGCCTGATCTGCACATTGGGGGACAACGGTCCCCGGCGCTGACGGTTGACGCCAAAGACCGCATCGGCTACTATGCGCGAGGGTCGCAAGCTACGCAGGGTAAGTGCGACAGCTTCGGCAAAAAGAAGAGATGAGATTCGACAAAATAGACATTGATCCGCAGAAGAATCCCGCCGTGCTGGACACCGCAACGTGGGAAGCGGCGAGCGCCTGGAGCAGCATTTCTGCCCTGGATGAATCGTATTTTGAGCCGGTGGCAAAGGCGATCAGACAGGGACGTTCGTTGCCTGAAGATGAACGTTGTCTCGCCTATTCAGGTTCCGCCGCCGAGTCTCGGGGCCGCGTTTTTCTTCTCGCCCGGCTCGCTGATGGTCAGCATGTGTTCGTTGAGTTCGGACCGGGTCGCGCCGAGGCCGTGCTCGGCGAGCCAATTGGGACCCGACCCTTTGGCAACGGAATGTCCATGGCTGTTTACGGGACGGATATGGCCACGGTTGAACGCTACGTCTCTCAAATCAGGCCCGACAAAGGCCCAAAAGCGCTGGGCGCCACAGCTCGACTCGGTGTCGGATCGCGGATGTCCGTCGCTGCGTGGCCCGGTGTATGGCGGGCAATGGACAGATGCAATTCTCGAGCCAACCCGATCCAGAACTCGGTCCGCGAGGTCAACCTGCTCGATGACATATTGGCCGGACGACCGCCACGTCATAATTACATGGCAAACTTCGGCCGAGTCGAGGAAGGACATACCGGCAGCACGTTCGAGGGGCTTTGGGTGGCCGGCATACTTGAGGGCCTGAAAACCCGGTCCTGCCCGCCGTTCGGCGCCGACGCCGACCACATCACCGTCAGACGCGGCGATGACGACATCGCCCGCGCCGGGAAGGTGGTGGACGCCGCTCGCCTATACACGTTTTTCACGCTCGATGTGTCGGATATTCTGGACTACGGCGCGATGAACGCAAGCTCGGACAGCGCCGAGCAATATCTTGAGAAGAATGTTCGTCACTCCGGGCAACGACGGGACATTCTGCTCTATCATGGCCGAAAGGGGCGATCTGCCGCGGGAACGTATGAATTAGATGAGGCAACGATCGGGCGCCTGGTGGGCAAGTACTGGTCGGCTTTGGACGCCGTGGAACAGCTATCTTCTCATATCCACGCTGCAAGAAGCGGGATGCCTTTCGACCTGGAACTCAGCATTGATGAGACACCGACGGACGTGGACACATTTGCATGTTTGACCACACAAATCGAGTTGATGTTCTTGACTTCCGAGTTCCGACGGCGGCAAATACCTGCGACCCATATCGCGCCGAATTTCGGTGTCGAGAAGGGATTCAACTACAGAGGGCCGGACGGCCTGCCGGGCCTGGAAGAGCGGATCCGAGGACTCTGTCGCATTGCCGGCGAGAACGGGATACTTCTGGATTGTCACTCGGGTGACGATCTCAGTGAACAGACGCGGAAGGCTATCGGCCGCGCCGCGGATGGTCAACTCCATTTCAAAGTGTCACCTGCATTGCAGGTGATCTTCGCCGAGACGCTTAACGACTTTGATCCAAAGCTGTTTAGCTTCTGGTGGGATGATACTCTGGATTACGCGCGACGGGAGGCTGGAGCCGGCTCTGATTTTGCGGCCGACTGCTTGCGCCAACACCAGGCATGCGATGATCGAGAACCGTCACCGGGCCACGCTGTATTTCATTATTACAGCTTTGCCACCGTTGGCCGGCGTGATGAGAACGGGCAGTTTATGCACCGTCAGAAGTTCTACGATTTGCCGGCGGAGTTCTACAGACAATACCAGGATAGTATTGCAGATTACCTGTGCAAAGTGGCAAGTGACGTATTCGGCGGCACGTCGTGAAAGAAACACAAGAACAATGAGCTTTTTGCCAAATATGCAGTCGAATACCGGATTATCCGACACGAGCGAGGAGATAGCCTCATGAAACAAAGGCTGAGTGGAAAAGTAGCCATCGTTACGGGTTCCGGTGGCGGAATCGGCAAGGCCGTGGCGCTGCGTCTGGCCCGCGAGGGGGCCGACTGTATTATCGCCGATATTGACATGAAGAAAGCCGAACAGGCCGCCGGGGAAATCCTTTCCGCAGGTCAGCGAGCGATGGCTTATTCCATTGACGTCGCCCATGTAGCGCAAATCCAGCCTATGGTGGACAAGACGGTCGCCGAGTTCGGCCGGGTTGACATTCTGGTCAATGTCGCCGGCATAGCACAGACAAAACCGTTTCTTGATTTAACACAGGATGACTGGGATCGCATCATCGACACAAATCTGAAGGGTACTGTCTTTTGTATGCAGGCGGTGGGAGCACAAATGATGAAACAGATCCCCGAGCCGGTCAAAAAGGCTGGAAAGGCGGACCGAAGTCATGGAAAGATTGTCAACTTTTCATCGATATCGGGCCGACGCGGTCGCGCGTTGCAGCTCGCCTATGCGGCCAGCAAAGCGGCCATTATCAGCGTTACACAATCGGCCGCTCTGGCCTTCAGAGCCTGCAACATCAACGTCAATGCGATATCGCCCAGCGTCGTCCCCACGGGCATGTGGGAGCAGCTCGATGAAGACTATGCGCGAGTACTCGGCACTTCACCGGGCCGATCCATGCAGGACTTTATCGCGAGAATCCCGCTCGGACGGGCAGGCAGCCCGGAAGACATGGCCGCAGCCGCCGCGTTTCTATGTTCCGCAGATTCGGACTACATTACGGGCCAGACACTGAACGTGGATGGCGGATTCGAGATGAACTGAACTTGCGTCCGCCCCCTTCCGCAATGTAGCTATAACAAGAAAGGCACCGGGATCCACCCTTCCGGATGATTCCAACCCGGCATTTGTGGAGCCCGGAGCCATTTGGAATTCAGAAAATGAAAATACTTTATTCTCTGTTTGGCATTCGCCACCGTCATCGCACAGCCAAGCACACGCCGATCCCAACAAACCGGCCAGTATAGTCGGCTACTAAGGAACCGGCCCCAGAGGCAACGTCTGCGAATACGTCCCGAGGTCCGCCACGTCCAGAATCGTACCGCCCCCAGCGACTGAACTGGGCATTGCCGTACCCGGCTGGCCGAACTGAACCTTGTGCTGGAACTCCCAGGGATTCTCGTTGGCGATCAATCCCACATAGTCATCAAACTCCGCATGCCCCGGAGGCGGACTCAGACCAAGTTGACCGTGGCAAGCCGCGCACGCTATGTTCGTGCCAATCCCGGAATCGTGAAGCACCTGGCCCGTCGCCACGTTCCCTATGAACGCCCCAGTGGCGTCGATGATTGTGCCCGTGTCGATGAGCCCCTCAGTAACGAAGGCGGCCAGGTCCCATAGGTCCTCATCACTGAGGCCGACGGTTCCGTACCCGTGATCGCCCTTGAGCAGGTCGAACGCCTCCTGGGCCGTCTTGGTGGTACCGAGAATCCCCGCGATGCCGGTTCGATGGCTACCGCCGGCATAGGCGCCATTGACGCCCTTGTAGTCCCAGCCGTGACATTCCTTGCATCGCCAGGTATCGGCGCCGGTGCGACTGTTGCTGGTTGTGTCAGGACGCGAGGCCCACAGCGGGTTGTCGGTTGTGGGGGCGGCCAGACCCGTCACGGCCCACCACTTGTCATACATCGAACCGCCACGAACTACGGGCGGATCTTTTATTGGCGCCTG
>CP070806.1:4949755-4974941 GCA_020343675.1 Phycisphaerales bacterium | reverse complement strand
GGGCGTCAGGCGTGCCTTTTTTGTACTAACAGGACTTACGAAGGGCACAGGAGAAGTAAGACCCGGAAACTAAGAGAACAGGATAACAGTGGGTGGGTTATCAAGATAAGACCGGATCCGCGCGAAGAAACGAGAATCCGGGGCCAAATCGGGACGTTTGCCGATTCCGTGTATTGAAGTTTTTTTTCTTCTGTTTCTATACGTATGTGGCAGAACTTTTCGCCTTCAACCTCACCAATCGGCAAACGTCCCCAATAATTCTATGGGTATAGAAACAGGGCTGCAAGCGGTGTTACCTCATTCAATGACTCATCGTAAATGTCTCTATTACAGTGCCATCCACTCTGACGGCCTCGAACGTGAGTTGCCTTCCCTGGATGTCGATCTTGCAGAAATGATTCGATTGATCAGAGGCTACAATGTTCGGTTGCCCGGGTTCAGGTGTTCTTAACGGCGCCCCACCACCGCCGGTAGTAATATGGGCAATCCCATTCACCATGGCGCGGGCATAGCAATGATTGTGCCCGGCAAAAACCATGGCGACCCCGTATGTTTCACACAAAGACTGAATATAGGCCTGCTCAATAACATTGTTCGCATGATGGCCGGCCGAATACACAGGAGCATGAAACTGCAGGAACTTCCATTCTTTGGTGCTTCCAGCCAAATCGGCCTCTAACCACGCTTTCTGTGTGTCGCCGAGACTATCACCCTCGCGCCTAAGGTCAACCATTACAATATGAGCCGGTCCGTAGTCGAACGACCAGTACCATCCGTCGCTTTCATAAGGATAGGGCCAGTATTTTCCAAAAATCGCACCTGACCTTTCGTGATTTCCAATGCAGCCGTTGATGGGCAGGTTGGCCTGCATCTGCATCGTGTTCTCCTGGGAACGGTTGAAGAACTGATCAGTCCAGTCCAATTCAACGTCTCCATTGGTAACCCAGTCTCCGGTAAGCATCGTAAAAGTCTGGTATGCGGGATCAGCCGTGTAGGCTGCTATCATTTGCGCGTTGACAGCGTCATGTATGTCCGGATTGGTGCGCGTATCACCGTATGCCAGGAACTTCACTTTCGCAGCATCCTCCGGCGGAGCTGCAAAAAAAGAGCCGCTGCCGACACCTTCCACCTCATAGTAATACTTCCTGCCTGGTGTAAGACTGGTGATTATATGTTCATATTGATAGTCTCCAACCATCTCAGGTGTAATACTGCCGTCAGCATAGCTGGTGTCCTGCCCCCATCGGAGCGTATGAGGCTCGGGACCGTTCATCTGCCACAGAACCATCATTTGAGTGTTGTCGCCGGGATAGATTAGATACGGGCCTTTTTGAACGCTGATAGCTTCAGTCGTAAAGCTCCAGACATCGCCTGTATGGATGGTCGTACCATCGGCCTCGACCTCATCGATCTGCCAGTAGTAGGTGCCTTCTGGTTCAAGAGGTCCGGGATCATATGTGGTCGCTTCTTGATTCTGTATGAACGGTGGTGGACTGGTCGTGCCAAAGTACACATTGTGCGTCGCAGCTGTCGGTCCCGGCAACCAGCTAAGGATTGTATCGAATGCCGAAACCAAAGCACCGTCAGCCGGTCGAGGCTGGGTGGCGCGGCCGGGCGCTGTTGTGAAGCTCCAGATATCGCCGGTCCGTATCGTCGTGCCATCGAACTCATCGATGCGCCAATAATAGGTAGTGCTTGGCTGCAACCCGGGATAAAAGACGGGCACCTCCTGCTTGCCTATAAACGCCGGTGGACTGCTCGTGCCGAAGTACACATCATGCATCATCGCTTGCAGGCCGGGTTTCCAGCGAAGGGGCACAGCTATATCGACGTCTTGGGCGCCATCGGCCGGATCGGGATCTATCGCAGATCCACTGATTGCGTAGTCATAGAGGCGGACGTCATCAATCAGGCCCGAGAAGTATGTACCAGAGGCCAAATCCTTTCCAGTACCGATGTGCAGACCGCCGGCGGAAGGCTGTATGCTGCTCTGCGTGTCTTCGGCCACCACTATGCCATCAACACGAAGTGCTCTGTTTAGACCATCCCACACGAGGCCTATACGGTGCCATTGCCCATCGGTAATGATCGTCTGGGACGACAAAGGACGGTTGTCCCGGCCGGCGCTTGCAAGCTCCGTCGTCAACTTGCCATCGGCATCTGCCATTAGCCAATTTGCCCCTGCTGGTTGCGAGACGATCACCTGGCCCGGGGTACCCCCTTTGACCCATACCAAGATTCCAAATGGCCCGTCCACCGGATTAGGGCCGACGTCGCTGGTCACACAGTCATCGACACCGTCCAATTCAAGCGCGCCACCCACCTTACCGCCGGTCGGTTGCCATTGAGGGCTGCCCGTAACAACGTCTTGGCTGCCACCGATACTCTCGTGAGCGACGTTGCCTTCCGATTCATCCAGCTTCCAGTAGGCCACTAAGTCGGCCGGGAGGACTTCTTCAAAGAAATATTCCGAAAGAACAATGAGATCCTGGGTATCTACGATGCCGTCGCCCCAGGGCATGGGGCCGATGTCACACAACGGGTAGTCTTCACCCCACTGATCAACCATGATGCGCACGTCGGCAGAGTCGACAATCTCGTCGCGATTAAAGTCGACGAGTGGAATGATTTGTGCCTGGTAGTTCCCCCAACTACCACTGCGGTTACTCCAGAAGTAGAGTGTGCGACCATCAAGTGAGAGACGCGGTGCGCCATCATGTTTGAAACCATTGACGATTGGCCCAAGATTCACTGGAGACTGCCAGGGCTGAGAGGTGTTCGTACGCCTTGACATCCACATGTCAACTTGGCCGTAGCCACCCGGGCGAAATGAACTGGCGCCTTGGTGGTCGGAGAAGAGCAGTAGAAGGCCATCTGGCGAAAGAGAGAACCAATCATCGCAGTAGGCGCTGTTCACCATGGGACCAAGATTGACCGGCACACCCCATGCGTCATTAGGTGTCGCGCGTCTTGCTACATAGATATCAGAAGCGCCATATCCGCCATCCCGAGTTGACACAAAGTAGAATTCCAAACCGTCCGGCGAAATCCAGGGCCCTCCATCGATGGCAGAGCTGTTTATGCTCGAGCCCATATTTTCCGCCTCGCCCCATGGGTCGTTTCTGGTGGTCCGTCTTGTCATGTATATGTCGTGACCACCCTCTCCGCCCGGTCGATTTGAGTTGAAGTAGAGGGTTAGTTCATCATCTGAGATAAATGAAAAGGAGTCCTGACTTGCACTGTTGACAGCGGGTCCGAGATTCTCCGGTGGATTCCACTGAGCGTCCTGCGAGTCACGTCTCAATACATAGATGTCATAGTTACCATAACTGCCAGAGCGATTCGAATCGATGAACATTTCTAGCCCATCGCGCGAGAAGCAATCAATGGCGTCGTACGCTCCGTCGAGGACGGGGATGACGGACTCGACGTCCACTGGGTCGCCGAAAGTGAAATCCGCCTTCACGGCATGCACAGCCGGGCCCAACACTAAGAACACTAGAGCTAAGATTCTTGTTGATTTCATCTTACTTCCCCTTCAAAAGTTGGATGATGTTTTTCGTGTCGCACGCAATGCGCACGGTTACCGTCTTTGGTTGATTTTCGTACGACCTCGCGGATTGCATACCATTGGATACCTCCTCCACACACCTTGTTGAAAGCGCACGTCAGAAGCCACCATGGGTATTATGTGCAAATCAGCCCAGGCAAGTCTATTGTGGTGACTACGTATTTTTGCACATAAGATGCCCATTGAGGCACCGAAAAACGCGTTTTCTGAAAAAAGGCTAAAGATCGAGAATTTCGGATACCGGAGACCGAATTTGGCCCGGCCGGCGTAGCCGAAAACGAAAAACTCTGAGACCTCTGTGGCAAGTTCGTATGGCGTGAAGCGTGAAGCGTATCTCGTTTCTCGAACTGGGCTTAGCGAATTCGGGAATGATGGTATTATCTTTGGTGGGGCAAGCCGCCACCCTACGAATCCGCGAAATCCGTGAAATCTGTGGCCCAAAGATTTACTATTGACTACTGCTCTGCGTTCTCGGTGCTCTCTGTGGCCAATCCAAGATTTTACTTGACGGCGAACGTCCTGTGCTGTATAATATCTATCAAACTAAATGATAGAAGAGTAGGTAGTTCATGGTTCATGGTTTATGGCCAACAAGGAGGGCAAAATGTCAAAAGGTCAAGGGCTCTTATGAACCAAAGAATCGGTGTTAATCGGTGTAAATCCGTGTCTATATAGAAGGCTAATTTGAAAGAACAAAGCCAATTTGCCAGCCGAGAGATTGCCACGGCCCTTCGGGCCTCGCAATGACGTCAGTATCTTTGCCCCTTTGTGCCTTTGTGGCTGTGAGGCAATTTGAAAAAACAAAGCCAATCGCCGGCCTTCGGCCGGAAACTCGAAGCACGAAGTTCGAAATCCGAAATGATTCGACAGGCTCGCCGTCCTGAGCGACGTCGAAGGATGAGTTGAAAGCATACAATTTGGAAAAACAAAGCCAATCTGCCGGCCCTTGGCCGGAAATCCGAAGCACTAAACCCTGAATCTTAGACAAGGAGGCCTATCGGCAGAACTGCGTTTGAAAAAACAAACCCAATCGCCGCCAATTCTGGCGCCGGTCGAGAGCTTGCTCTGAGTTGGTCGAAGGGGCCCCCGGTTTGGCGGGGGACCCTGTTCATCAGCCGGGCCGGGCCGGAATTATTTCATGGCCGCCTCGGCTTTGGTGGTGGCGGGCTTGGGACCGCTGAACCTGGTGATCTCAAGGGCCTCCATCTCGCTTTCGGACAAGGTCGGATCCATAATGATTCGCGGCGTGATAAAGATGACCAGCTCGCTGTTCACCGTTGCCTCGCCCTCGAACCGGAACAGATGGCCCAGCACGGGGATGTCGCCCAGCACGGGTATCTTGTTGACCTGCTGGCTCGTTTCCTTCTTTTGCAGGCCGCCCAAAACGACCGCCTGGCCATCTTTGACTAAGGCGACGGTCTGGACTTTGCGCGTATCCACAACCGGGACGTTACTGGACGAGACCTGGACCCGCTCGACGAGAACGCTGAATTCCGGCGCGATGAGCAATCGCAGCATATCGTTTCTTGCCACATGCGGCGTGACGACGAGCTTGACGCCGACGTTCTTGAATTTCACCGACTCGGTGACGGTACCCGAGGTAATGGTCTTCTCCACGTAGGGATGTTCGGTCACGATATCGAACGTGGCCTGCTCGTTGTCAATGACCAGGATTCTCGGATTGGCCAGGAGCTTGGCGTCGATGTTTTCCTTTTCGGCCCGCAATATGGCATCGACGTTAAGATGGTCGTTGAGTATGCCAAAGCGAAGGAAGCCCAGGGTGGCATCGGCCGTCTTGCTCGTTCCACCCTCAAAACCGGCGATAACAGCCGGATCGGTTGTGCTGCTGACATAGGTGTCGGCGCCTCCCTTTTCCACGACGATGTCATCGTTGATTATGTAGTTGCCGGAGTCGAAGTTGGTCCTTCTGCCTGCACGCCACTCGACGCCGAGATCGAGATTGTCCTTGCTCGTGATGTCGTAGATTCTCGCCTCGACCAGCACCTGCGGGGTGACGCGGTCAATGGTAGTAAGGAGGTTCGTGATGTCCCGGATTTTGCCCTCTGTGTCGGTGACGATGATGTGACTGGTACCCTCGATGGAGGAGACCGAACCCTGGGCCGACTTGAATTTTCCCAGAGCCGTCACCACCTGTTTGACGTCGGCGTAGATGATTTCAAACGTCTGGGTGACAAGCCTCTCGTTGATCTCGGGCAGTTCCTCGCGGGGAACGATCCGTATGATGTTTTCGCCCGGTATGTAGGCGGCGCCGTGCACATCAAGAATGCTCCGCAGCGCTTCTTCGAGGGAAACCTCGGTGAGTGAGACCGTTACATTTCCGGTCACGTTCGGGCTCAAGATCAGGTCCACGTCCACCTGGTCGGCCAGTTGCCTGACAACGATGCCGATAGGCACTTCATTGACGTCGATGCATACAACCTTCTGCATTCGCCTCTCAAGATCACTCAGGACGGTTTTCTTTTCTGTTTGCTCGGGGGATTCGGCCTGCATCGTTTGTTCTGTTTGCACGGCCGGCTCCGTGCCCTCGCCGGCAGGCGCCGAAGCGCCGCAGAGACAGACCCACACGCACGCGACCGCCCAACATAATCGACTGGCTTTTATCCAAAAGCTTTTCATAACGGCTCCTTTTATAACTTGAGTCTCACCTGATAATCTCTCAGCTTACGCTTGTGTCATTTGCCTTTTCATATTCTCACGGCGGCGGAAGGGTCCTTGCAGGGATCCTCGAAATCCGCCAAACCTGCATTCACATTCAGTTTCAGTCGCCAATCCTTTGCACCCACTTTTTCCCGTCCTTCTCGAATTCCACGCCATCTCTGAGTATTTGCACCACGGTGGCCCCCGCCACTTTGTGGCCCACGTACACGATGTGAGCATTGATCACGGCCGAGGGCTTGTCTTTCGAATACACAATATCTCGGATGTCGATGATTTCTGTGGCAGGCCCGACGACGGCCTCATTTGGCTCTGCGGTCGTCGAGACGACCTGGTCGGGCAATTTTATCGGGTCTCTGCCTATTGCCGGCAGTGGGTCCGGAATCTGCCAATCGATTTCATGGCCCGGTGCGGCCGCCGCAACGACCGGCGAGCCCTCGTCCGTTGCTGCTTGTGTCTGGCGCGGCGATGTACTGAGAACCTGTCGGAACATGAAAATCATGATGATAGCAAGAACCGGCACCAATATCACCATGGCCTTTTGCCGGGTGGAGCTGCCCCCCGGTTCTTGGGGAAAGAGCCTGTTGTTAATCTGCTGCCAGAGACTCGGTCCAGCGGCCTTTTGTGGCATCTGACCTTCGGGCCGCTTGGCCGAGAGAGCTTCTTTGGACGACGCACCGGCTTGATGCTGTTTCTTGAGCTCGGAGTGTTGCTGCCTCTGACGTTCCGCGGGGGCTGGCTCAGGGCTGGCCGCAGCGGTAGTATCCGGCAGCGCGTTGTCCGACGTGTCTTCGGTTTGTTGAAGCTTCTTGAGCAGAGAACTTTGCGCCGCCTGATGATCCACAGACGGTGGTTGTGCAGAGGCGCCGGGCGTGGGGTCCGACGCCGGCGTCCCGGGTGTTTGCGGAACACCGCTGTTTTGCGGAAGAGGCACCCCTTTAAAAACAGATGAAACCTTCTTCTGCAATCCGGCCTTGTTTTTCTCAGGCTCTGCCATCACTTATCTCCTGACCAGGACTTCCTGGTTAATTGTCTGCTCAGCCCAGGTCTTACTGTTCATGACCTCATCGGCCAGGGCTCTGTATTCAACAGCGGCCTTGCTTTGGGGCGCGTAGATCACGACCGGCTCACCCGCGCTTGGCGCTTCGGCGAGCTTTACACTTCTGTGAATCACCGTGTCAAAGACCAAATCACCGAAGAATTCCCGCATCTGCTGCTGGATTTGCCTGCTGAGCAGGGTGTTGTCTTCGACAAATGTCAGCAATATGCCCATGATGCGAACGAAGCGGGGCTGATAGCGTTCTTTGATGATGTTCGCGGTCTCGAACAACTGCTTGAGGCCCTCCATCGCATAGTAGTGTACCTGAACCGGCACCACGACACCGGTGCTGGCGATCAGCGCGTTGAGGGTCAGCAAGCCAAGGGACGGCGGACAATCGATGATGCACAGATCGTACTTGTCCCCGACCGCTCTGAGTTTCTCCGTCAGGATGAATTCTCTTCCCGGAACCCTGGTCAGATCGAGTTCGGCGCCCGAGAGCAGGACATTACTCGGGGCCAGATCCAGCCATTCGACTTTTGTGCTCATTGTCACTGAGCCAATGCCGATGGGAACGTGTACGAGGGCGTCATAAATCGTCGTGCTCAGCTTGTCCGGGTCGTAATCGAATCCTATCGTGCTGTGGCCCTGCGGATCGAGATCCAGCAGAAGCGTCCTGCAGCCCCTTTCGGCGAAGGCTGCTGCCAGACTCACGGCAGTCGTCGTCTTGCCGCAGCCCCCTTTCTGATTGGCTATCGCTATCGTTCTCATGTCTTGGCACTCAGCGACGGCTGTGACGACCTGTCGGCTGTTTCTGTGTCCTGTTGTTTCTTGACAAAGGCCGCAACGTCCAGTGTTACTTCATAAACGGCATCATCCTTATTCGATTTCTTTATCGTGAACTCATTGACGAAAAGGACAGGCCGGTGTCTCTCCAGGGAATTTACGAACGTGGCAAACTGGTGAAATCCCGCGATGAAGCTGATATCAATGTGATCTTCGCTTATGTGCTTGAGCTCAGGGGCCACCGAGGCAGCGCGGCTGGTTTTGCCCTTGACGCTGAACGACGTGACGTTCCTCTCGGTGGCGATTTGACCTATGTCAAACGTCAAATTGGCGGAGTCTTCGAAATCGATAACAAAATCGTGGAGTCGTTCCTCCAACTGCCGGATCTGCTCGCGCAATTGGGCTTGTGTTGACTGCCGACCGGCGGTCTGTGCGGCCTCAAAGGACTGCTTCTTCTCGGTGAGCGTTCCATCAAGGCGCTTCTTCCTAAGGCTCTGAGGTCTGAGCACAACCACGTAAGCCAGAAGAAACAGCACCAGGCACGCGCCCCATACAATCGCTGCTTTCGCTAAGTACTTCTTATGAGTTTCTATGAAAGCCATACTACAGCTCCGGCCTGAAGACACAGCTTATCTCGTACGAGACCACATCCCGGCCTTCACGGGTTTCGGATTCCTGCGCCACGGCGATGTTTTCGAGCTTTGAGCCGAGCAGCGCCGAAGAACGAAGACGGTCGCGAAAATCCCTGACGGCATCGTCGCAGTTGCGCTCTGGCCCGCCGCTGACGCTCAAACGCAGGGTTTTGACCAGAACATCGATCTCGATTGTTTTCTTGGGATCGTCTGGTTTCGGGACTTTCTTCTTCACGGATTTCTGCTCGACCTCGATATCGGTCAACACCACCGAATCCGGCATGTTCTCTATCAGGGTTGTCAGTATGGGCGACCATTGAGTATGCCTCTTGACCGAAGAGCTGACGTCCGAGAGGTAAGCCTTGCAGGCGATCTTCTCTTTCTCCAATGCCGCCTTCAGTTGTACGGCATCCGAGAATTCTCCGATTTGCGCATCGTACCGGGCTATTTCTTTTTCTTTGACAGCCACCTCGATGTTATTGTGCAGATAGAGACTAACCATCCCCATGGCGACAGTAATGGGCATGGCCGCGGTGACCACGACCATAGCAAGACCGCCAGGCTTGCTCTTGAGCGGAATAGCCTGTCCTTTGAGCAGGTCTATCTTGAATAGGGTTTCCGGTACGCTCATATGACGTTCACTTTTCATCAAGAATCAACTCAGATTGACCTCATCGCCAGACCCGTTGCCACCGCCATGGCGGGCCCGACCTTTGCAAGCACCTGCTGGGACCGCCGGCTTGCACGGCAGGGTATTGTCTCAAATGGGTTCCACAAGACAGCTTCGGTTCCAAGCTGGCTGTTCAATAGTTCTACAAAACCCCGGGTCAGGGCAAAGCCGCCGCACACAAGCAGCTTGTCCACCGATGGGGATTTGGATTGCGCGACATAGTAGCGCAGCGTCTCGCCGACGCCGTTAATCAGTTTCAGGCAGGCGCTTTCCAGACCGTCACGTATGTCCGGTTCATCGGGCGTCGAATCACCGGACAAAATTTGCCTGACAGCTTCTGCTGTCATGCCTTTCTGAGTGGCAATCTGTGCGACAATGTCATCGCCGGCGTGCGTCATGTCGCGGATGAACGGCCAGCCGTCCTTGTCCATGACGGCCAGCGTCGTATGCGAAGCGCCCACGTTCAGAATCGCAATGGTCTGGTTCGCGGAAGGATTCTCGTACCCCTGCATCAGGCCGTTGTAGCAATTCAGCAGTGCCAGGCCGTCAACATCCACCAGAACGCACTTCAGGCCCGCCTTCCGGGTAAACTCCGTCTTGCCTTGCACCAGCGGGTTGGTCGCAGCCACCAGCACGCCGCGCGTCTTGTCATGGCCATTGGGCATGACTTGATATCCGACCGCGCTGTCGGCCGCATTGAACGGGCAGACCTGGGCCGCTTCGAGCAGGACCGCCGCCTCGATCTCTTCATCAGACAATGGAGGAAACTCAAAATCCCTCACCGCCACGTCCGGGCCGCTCACTCCGCAAACAGCAAATTTGCTTTTGGCTGCCGTTTGCCCAAAGCATTCGCGAATTGCCTTGATGGTGTTTGTCCTTGGGTTGCTGTCGTTATCGGCGCTTCCTGCAATCTCGGCGAAACCGGCTGCGCTTGTTGAGTAACCGGCGTCGCTTTTGCCCAAAGTGACCATCTTCACTGCGGACGAGCCGATGTCCAAACCCAGCACGGTGTCGGTCCCGAATTTGAGTGATCGTTTCCAGTTCAACTCAATGTATCCTTCGCAAGAAGACAAAAAGGTCAAATATGCATCCTGCGCCTATCAAGCGGCCCCGATTTGTGATTTGCCGCAGCATCGCACGCAAGCCGCGGGCCTGTACCCAATAGGTGTTGGATGTTTTTTTTCACTCTACGCCTGTTTTCATCGGCCTAATAAGGGATGCGTTTTACTTAGAAATCTGGAATCAGAGTGATTTTGTGCAGAAAAATTTGGCGGCGGACATTGGCTTGTTATAGGCCCTTTACACAGTCGTCATGCTGAACGAAGTGAAGCATCTGACCATCGGATGAGAGCAACGTTGCATTATGTTCGTCACTCAGATCCTTCGCCTGCGGCTCAGGATGACAAAGCGTGTGCTCAGGATGACCAGAGAGGCGGCCGGATTCTGTGTGGAAGCTCGCGGGGGGCAGATAAACGCAGCGTGGCTATGGTCGTTCCGACCATAGCCACCGTTATATCGTGTTAGAGCCGCTGCGGCTGCGTAACGGGGCTCTAAGCGGTCCTCCGCACCCGCTTAGTTACCCTTGATCCCCCTCAGATACGACGAGGGATAATTCAACCTTCCGCGGTGTGTTGATTTGCCGCGAAAGTAATAGTCCTTTATTGCTTCACCCAGGCGCCGGCTGCTGTGAGCTGATAGGCACCGGTCGGCGAATCGGCGCTGAAACCACTGCTGGTGACCGTAATCGTGGCGATACCACCGGGATTGCTCACGGCCGTTATGGCATAATCGGCACTTGTGAAATAGGTGCCCACGAGGTCCGTGTTGCTGAAACCCAGGGCGGCCTGTGTGGCTGCATCATCAAGCGTGTTCCCAACGAAGCCCGCAGCCGTTGCCACGCTGGTCTCGGCGGCATACGCACGAATCGCCGTACGGATTGTGCCGGCCGTGGCGTTCGCTTCCGACCATTTGGCCTTGTCGATACGGCCCTGCATAAGAGGAATGGCCACTGCGGCCAAGATGCCAACGATGAGAATCACCACCATCAGCTCCACCAATGTAAAACCTTTTCTGCTTTTCATTTTCATCTCTCCAAAAAGTGTGAAAAAGAGCTTTCGAGCCGGGCACGTCACCCGGCTTTTACATCATCGACTAAATCAACTCGCGACTTCACTGTCGATTTCCAATTTTCAGACGTTCGCCGCAAATCACAAATCGACAATGAATTATGCTCCTCCTACATGTCCGACATCGTGAAGATCGGCAGATACAGTGCAATAACGACAACCGATACGATTGCACCGACCGCTATAATCATGATCGGCTCGAGAAGACTCAGGAGCGTGCTAATTGTGGCATCGACTTTTCGCTCGTAGTGTTCGCTGGTTTTCTCAAGAACCTCCGGAAGGGACCCGCTCTCTTCGCCCACCTGTATCATCTTGACGACCATATTCGGGAAGAAACCGGCCGAACTCATGCTCAGAGAAATGTTCGCACCTCCGACGATATTCTCTCTGGTTTGCACGATAGCTGTCTTTATGATATCGTTATCCGTCATCCCGGTGACAATAGTGAAGGCTTCGAGCACCGAGACGCCCGCCTGGAGCAGTGTGGATGTCGTTCTGCAGAATGTGGCGACGAACGCCTGACGGAACACTTTTCCGAACAAAGGCAGAGCCAAAGCGATTCTGCTGAATAGATAGTGGCCTTTCTTAGTCTTGGAGGTGGCCACTCCAAGGACGATCAGCACGATAACGGCCCCGATAATATAAAGAATGTTGTAGCGCAAGATATCGTAGAAGCCCATGAAGCCGCGGGTAAACGCGGGTAGCGTGCCACCGATTTGATCGAATATCTTGCGGAACCGCGGGACGATAAAAGCCATGATAAAGACAACAATCAGGATGATAAACGTCAATACAAAGATCGGATACGCCATGGCTCCTTTGACTTTCTTGGCAAGTTTATCCCGGTTGTCGAAATACTCCGCCAGTTTGCCCATCGCACTGGCGATATTTCCGCTGGTCTCGCCGGCCAGAATCATCGCACAAGCGAGGCGGTTGAAGACCTTCGGAAACTCTGCGACGCTCTCTGAGAAAGGCTGTCCCTTCTTGACCTTTTCCGAGAGCTGCTGCAGGATCATTCGAAGCTGCAGATTGTCAGTGTCCTCTCCGATAATATCCAGGGCCGTTGTGATGGGAATTCCACCCTGGAGCATCGTGGATAACTGCCAACAGAGCGCTGCCAGATCCGCTGACTTGATGCGCTTGCGTTGGCCTTTTGACTGCCGCGTCTTCTTGGTCTTCTGAGCGACCTCTTTGACCGAGATGGGCGTGAATCCCTGCTCCCGAAGCTGATTGAGTACTTCGGTGGAGGAGGCCGCTTGGGCGAACCCCTTTTTCTGCACTCCTGAGACGTCTCGAGCGACATACCCGTAGCTTTTCATGTGGTCAACCTTCGCTTCTCTAAAGTATCCTCATTTCCCCGGCGGTGCAGTCGCTCTAGCCTTTTCCCGTGAAAGCCACGCCAATGACCTCTTCGGCCGTTGTCAGACCCTGCAACACCTTGCTCACGCCGCTTTCGAGCAGGCCGCCGTAACCCTTTGCACGTGCGGCTGCCCTTATGTTGGATTCCGTCTCGCCGAGGACAATCTTCTCGCTGATTTCGCTGTCCACGTCTAAGAACTCAAAGATGGGCAATCTGCCCAGATAGCCTGTCCCGCCGCAGGCCGGGCAACCCCGGCCATGATGGAAGACGGCCTCCTTGGCCTGTTCACTGTCTATGCCCATTCGCCTGAGGACTTCCTCGCTCAACGTGATGGGCTCTTTACAGCGGTCGCAGATTCTCCGGACCAACCGCTGGGCAATGACCAGGTTCAGCGCCGAGGCCAGCAGGTAGCGCTCAATTCCCATATACAACAACCTGCTGATGGCGCTGGGGGCGTCGTTCGTGTGGAATGTGCTGAGCACCAGATGGCCCGTCAAGGAGGCTTTGATGGCAATCTCGACGGTTTCCTTGTCACGGATTTCACCGATGAGCACAATGTCCGGGTCCTGTCTGAGAATGGCCCGCAGACACCGCGCGAAATCCAGGTCGATTTCCGGTTTGACCTGAATCTGGTTGATGCCGGCCAGGCGATATTCGACCGGGTCTTCCACCGTGGTAATATTTTTTGTCGGATCGTGCAGATAGCTGAGCGCCGAGTACAATGTGGTACTCTTGCCGCTGCCGGTCGGCCCCGTGACGATGAGAATGCCGTGAGGTTGTGAGAGCTTGTCCTTGAACTCCTTGAGAAGCCGGGGCTCGATCCCGAGCTGATCCAGGTCGTGGTTCACCGCCGATGCATCTAAGATTCGCATCACGACTTTTTCGCCGTAGATGGTCGGAATGGTCGAGACGCGCACGTCGATAGCTCGGCCGGAAACCTTCATCTTGAATCGACCGTCCTGAGGCAATCGGCGCTCCGCGATGTCCATGTGTGCGATAATCTTGATTCGGGCGGTGACCGCGGCCTGCATTCTTTTGGCCGGCGGGACCATGTCCCGCAGAACACCGTCAACGCGCATACGAACGAGCGTCGATTTCTCCTGCGGCTCGATATGAATGTCACTGGCGCGGGTCTTGACGGCCTGACTCATCAGCAGATCGACGAACCGAATTACCGGAGCTTTGTTGGCGGCATCCTCGCCCGTGCTCTCCGGTTCCACCGTGTCTTCCAAAAGGATGTCGTCGTCCTTTTCGCCGCCGACCTCGACCTCAACCAGATTTCGAAGCTGCTGCTCTTCGACATCCGATCCGTGATAGATCAGCTCTATCGCCCGATGAATCTCCCGGGGCGAGCTGATCGCCGGGCGGATTGGGCGCTTCAGTTTCAGGGTAACGGTGTCGATGGCGACAACATTGAGCGGGTCCGCCATCGCAACGACAATGTGATTGTCCTCCTCGGCGACCACCACGAGACAGAATCGCTTGGCGATGCTCTCCGGGAGTGTGCGAGCGATGTCCCGGTCGATTCTGTCCGTTTGGTGGGTATCGTCGAAGTGAATATATTCCATCGAGAAATGTTCGGCCAGTGTGGCGGTGATCGCCTTATCATCCAGCATCTTGAGCCGAAGCAGAAGCTCACCGAGCCGTCCACCCTGGTCGCGCTGTTGATTCAGCACGTCCAGCAGTTGGTCCTGGGTCAGCAGACCTTTAGAGACGAGCAGCTCACCGAAAAGAAGTCCGGCCTGGGTGTCGAGAGCACCGGGGGTCGCCTGCACAGAGTCCATTCGCTTCTAATCACCTCCGCACTAAATACTTCTAAATCACCTTAGCTGTCTCCTGTCGCCACAGACCGCGACACAACATAACTCGTTGGGGCGCACTCGGCCTTGCTCAAGACAAGAAAGGATAGGGAGCCCGCGAATATTGCCGGACAGCCGACTTTCTTCTTCTCCCTGCTATTCACCTTATGACTCACCTATCTAAAATATACAGCAAAAACCGCAGAAGACAAAAAATGCGGTTATCTCAGGTTCGGACGATTGACGGCCATAATTTACGTAAATGTCGGGAATCTCCGAGCAAGGCACGCTGTAGAGGAAAAATCTCGCCTTTTGCGAAGCGGTGGACTGTTTATGGGACTCCTGTTGGGAATTTCCCCCCGGATACGGATGACGGGACTTGACGGGGCCCCCGAAGAAGATAGAATTGTGAATTGAGAATGGCGAATTTAGAATTCTCAGTTCTGGACTCACTATTCAGAATTCCTTGTCCGCGGATGTGGCGGAATTGGCAGACGCGCAGGCTTCAGGTGCCTGTGCCCTTCGGGGCGTGGAGGTTCGACTCCTCTCATCCGCATTAACCGGCCGTAATTAGCTCGTGCCGGTCCCCTTGTTCCCAGCGGTCCACAAGGAGGGGAACTACCTAACGAAAATGGCGTGAATAGGCCGATAAATAGAAAAACACGAAAAGGAAAGATGATTTGTTACTGGTCTTGCTTCGGCTCAGGGTCGCATTAGCACGGCTGAAAACGGTGTTATGCTTGAGATCCTCCAGAATTTCGAGTCCACCGTCGGCGAGGCGGCGCGGCTGAGCCCTGGGGTCTTGATCGGGCCGGGGGCCGCGGCGGTTGTGGTTGGGTTGTTCGTCTGGCTCGGCGGGCTGGGCCTTCGAAAGCTGTTCGTCGCGACTGCCGGCGCAATCATCGGAGGCATTTTGGGCTTCGTTTTGATTGGCGGCGGTCTGGTCCCCACGGTCGTCTCGGCCGTTGTGGCGGCGGTTATCGCAAGGATATTTGAAAAGGTGTTCATCGTGGTGCTGGCCGTGACGCTGGCAGTGTCGATAGGCTTTGCCGTTCTGGCCGGGCCGTACATCGAGAGTCCGCAGCCGGCGAATGCGGCGGACCCGAGTGACCTGTCGGCCGGGAGCGGCACGGGTCAGAGCAATACAAGTATGGAAGAGCTGAAAGCATACGCGGTTGACGTCAGCAGGAACGTAAAGCAGGCGGCTTTGCGGATGCCGGTGCATCGATGGGCCATAGTAGCGCTTTTGGCTTTGTTCTATCTTGTCGGCGGATTTACTCTCTGGCGCCTGAGCGCGGCGGTGTGCTTTTCGGCCCTGGGAACGATGCTCATTTTTGCGGGCATGATTCTGCTTCTATTGTACAAAGGGTCCGAACCGGTGAGCCGCATTTCCGGCCGGCCGCTCTTTTACGCCGGGGTTTGCGCGGCCATGGTGGTGTTCGGAACGTTCGAGCAGCTATTATTCTGTAGAGCTGCGAAACCGCAGACGGCCCGTAAGGGAAAAGCCGGTACGCAGAAGAAAGCCAGTCAAAAGAAACGAAGAAGCTGGCGCGCGACGTAGCGGTTCCGGAGCCGACAGAGCCGATGCGCAAGGTGCGAATCGAGGCCAATGAAGCCATTGTATGAAAACCAGTATCGACCTGGCGTGAGAAGCCAAAACGAAGATCAAGGAGAGCCCTCATGGATTGCGTGACCATCCTTGCCCAGGCCGTTGAGACCACAGGCCCGGAGGCCGCGGAAGGAGCCGTCGTCCCCATTGACTTGTTTTGGAGACAGATTACTTCGCTTGGTGTGCTTGAAGCGCTGACCTTCATCTCGTTCGGAGTGGTTTGTCTTTTCTATGGATGGCGTGTCTTCAAAGTGTTGGTGGTCATCAATTTTGGACTCCTGGGCCTCGTGCTGGGGATGGGCATCACTCAGAAGATCGTCGGCTTGAACAACCAACTGGCGGGCGGGCTGATCGGTATGGGTGTGCTGGCTGTGCTTTCGGTGCCGCTGATGCGGTGGGCCGTGTGCGTATTGGGAGCGGCCGCCGGTGGAATTCTCACGTCCGGAATATGGTATGCGTGCGGCTTGAACGAACAGTACATCTGGGCCGGCGGGCTCATTGGGGTCGTCGCCGGCGGGATGATCTCCTTTATCGTTTTCAAGGCCGCAGTCATCCTCTTTGCCAGCATGTGGGGCAGCAGCTTGATTGTCTCCGGAGCTCTGGCGCTTCTGTACATCTATCCGAAAACCACACAACAGGTCGAGTCTATGGTATTCACTGTGAGATGGTTTCTGCCCACCGTGCTCATGATACCGACGATGGTGGGTATCATCGCACAGCATAAATTCGTCAAGGGTTCCAAGGAGTGGAATCTGTGACCTTCAGGCCTGTTCGCTGCGCGAATGGCTTAACGTCGGCTCGAGAGGCCCTTGAGAATCTCGACTTTGCTTTCCCATTTATGAGCATCCATGCCGTCCGGGGATGCCGCACCGGACCGCCACAACCAGCGCCATAGTCTCCACATGAATCGTAACACGCGCACGTTTGCCCTCCGAGTCTTCGCCCCACACGAGAAGAAGGGCCGCGGGTGGCAGCACTCGCAGCCCCGTCTTGCGAATCAGTAACGTGTTATCTTATGCTCTGCGCCTTCTGAACAAGGCGAATGAACCGAGACTCAGCAGCGCAATCGTCGCCGGTTCCGGAATCGACATGGCGCCGCTGAAGCCGTTGCCGCCAACGTAACCGCCGGCCAGCATCTGAGTCAGACTGTGATAGTTGGTTCCGCTTCCACCCTGCAGTGAGAGCTCGAAATCGAGAGTCGATGTCCCCGAATTGACGATCGCACTCAACGCCGCAGAGCCAAGAGCCTTGCCCGCATTGGTGACGGTGACGTCCGTCAGATCGGACGTAAAACTGGTGTATGCAGCCCCGATGGTTCCGACGGGAACCAGGTCGCCTTTGCTGAGCGTAGCCTTGAGATAGAGGGTCCCATCATCCGGGCTTTGGACCGTCAGGACCGAGCTGCCGAGCGGCTTCAGCGTGTAGGGGCCATCCGGAACTCCGGTCACCGTCAAGGAAGGGACATAGACCAGCGCGCCGACCAGTGCGTCGGCGTTGCTGCTCATGGCCGCATCAACGGCGACATGCTGATTAAAACTGAGCGTGCCTGCTCCGTCGTAGGTCCAGCCGCCTGCCGTGCCCGCATCCGGACTGAATTCGATGCCGGGCGTCGCGAGTGCGGAAGTCCCTGCACAGACCACCAATGTAAGAATCATTATTGCCAACCTTTTCATTTCATTCCCCCCTGCTCCTGGAGTGTTGTCGTCTTGAGTTCTTATCTTCAAACCACGGCCGTCCCGCGGCGACGTTGTCTTTCTTGCCGATCCCTTGGTCTTTGGGTTGGTCCTTCACGTCAATGGCGACGGTGCTTCATGAACGCCCCCCTCCTTTCTGCCGGCCGCCGATCCGGTCGGCTCATCCTTGTCAGTCCACGTTTCTTAACGAACCGAGAGTTATCCTTTTCCCTTCCGAAGATTGCTGAATACGTCAAGGGAGGAAAGAGCGTCCGCCGTTCATGCGGACCGTGGGCTCTGCCCCCCTCTTAAGTCATCGCTATGCTGTTCGTCGTTTCCGCAGCAGGCCAAAGACGCTGCCGAGGCCCAGCAGTGCAATGGTTGCCGGCTCCGGCACTTCGGCGATGTAGTCCTGGCTGCCGTTGTAGCTGAACACGCGCAGGTTCGCCATCGGACCGGTCCCGTCGAGCGAATGTAGCCAGTTATTGGCAATGACGCCGCCTCCGAAACTGGTCTGGAACCCTCCGACTCCCCACGTCCCGTCGACCTTGACATCCCATTTCAGAGGCGATACGGGAAGATCCTCATAGACGACTTCCCATACCGCTGTGGCAAACGCCGCGGCCTGAGCGTTCTGCAGCCATGTAAAGGGGCCGCTGCCCGTCCAGCTCGAATCATAGTACCGGCCCCAAAGCTCGCTGATGTACCCGGCTTTTTCCGTCCCCATCGCGGCGCTGAGAGGCCCCTGCTCCAGAGCGATCACATCGTACTTCGTGGTGATCTCCGGCGCCGCTTCGCTCAACTCAGTGCAAAAAGCGCTGATGGTGCCATTGGGCCAGAATTTCCCTTCACCCGCGCCACCGCTTTTCTCGAGGGTGTAAACGCCGGCATAGACGTCGAAGTCGCTCTGACCGCCGCCCCACACCGTGACCACCTCATTGGCCGCGTTGCCGGTACTGACAATCTCCACCGTGTTGACGGGATAGGCTCTTGCCGCACACGGAAAAACCGCCACGATAAACGCCGCGCAGATCATTGCGGATATCCTTGCTGAAGTCATCATTTTCCTTCTCCCAAAACACAAGCACAAACCATGAAACGTTGCTTCTGGCCCCCCAGAAGTCCGGCGCGAGCCGGAATTTATTGTGAAGCCGCCAACCGCGTCAACCCGGGTGCTCAAAAGAGGAAAACTTGAGAACCCCCCATTTCGATTCAGACGCCCCCATGTACGACTGATGAACATAAGTTTACCGCATTACTCTGCAAAAGTCAAGAGTTTTTGGTGTCCATGAGCATGGAAGACGGAGGTTTCTCTCCGACGTATCCCTCACGGGTCGGAAGTGGATTTTTTTTGGGACGGAGGTGGTGATTGGAGCCGCAATCGGCTCAGTTTTTTTCAACGGAGACTGCGCCGCCTGAGTCCTCGACGAATGAAGTTCTTGAAAGACTACGCGTGGAGGATCTCACAGGGCCGGGCGGCAGCATGTGTGCGCCTTCTCACGGGTTTGACTTGCGCCGGCACGGTCGCCCGGTAGTGCTGGAAATTTGCGATGTGGCCCGAAGAGGCGGCAAGCGCTGCGCAAAAAAGTGAGGGCTGACCTTCGTGACCAGCCCCCCATTGAAGAAAGGAGTATTATGATGCCGACCGGCGCCGACGGTTCCGTCCGAAATGTTCGTGGCACGGACCAGCAAGAAAGCCGCGGGGCAACGCCAAACGCTACAGGACCTTTCCACCCCCCGTTTCTTCTGCTTCCACTGCGCTTGCTCTACTAAAATTATACTGGATGTTTCGCCGCATGCCAAATCAAATTTCGCGACAGAGAGCATCTTTCTGGAGAAATCAATACCATTCAACAACGGCGTAGATATGATCCACAGACGTCGTTCCCCTTCCGGAGGCGTCGTTGTTCTGAATCTGCAACTGAAGGCTATTTACTTTCTCCGGTGTTTCGACTGAACTTGTCACGTCCCAGGAGTCCATTGCCTCCCCGGCTTCTCCCTGGCGAACCGGCGCTTCGATTGATGCCCAGACTGCCGGTTTGGCCGGCCAGCCTGCCCCTACCGACCACTCAAGTTTCCCCCGGGGAAACTGAGGGTCCTCGAAGTGTTCCACGCAAACGATGAGTGATTTGATTGCAGCGCCCTTCGGAATGGAGCCGTCGCAGAAATCGTAGCACATATTCGATCGCGGCCCGGTCTCGATCCGGTTGTTGTCGCTGGTCTCGACTACCGGGACCTTGTCCTTTGCTGAGAGCTTTTCTGCGCCCTTGCGGCTGAAACAATCGGCTACGGCCAGGGTTGTCGTCAAAGGCGAACTCAGCGAGGTCACCGTAATCGTGAAGCCCTGCGTGTCCCAGGCACGGATTCTGTGACTATCGGCGACCTTGACCTCCACGTCGAAGGTCCCTGCCTGGGCGCTCGTCGGCCTCCACTTGATCAGACCCAAGGTCGCATCTATCGTCATGCCTTCGGGGAATTTGGCCAGCGAGTAAACCAGCGAATCGCGTGTGTCGGGGTCCCTGGCCTCGACGTCATAGGTATAAGGCGCCCACACCCTCGCGGTCTCTGCCGGTTTCGACGTGATCCTGGGCGGATCGTTGACAGCGCTGACTGTCACGGTCACCGTCGCGGTATCGGTTCCGCCGTTACCGTCGCTGAGCGTATAGGTGAATGTATCGGTCCCGCAGAAGTCTTTGTTGGGCGCGTACGTCAGGGTGCTGTTGGTGTTGATGGTGACCGAGCCGGCGGCGCCCTGGGAGGCGTCGACGACCATGAGCCGGCTGTTGTCCAGGTCCGTGTCGTTGGCCAGCACATCAATGGTGACAATCGGAGTGTCTTCTTCGGCCGCGGCGCTGTCGTCGTTCGCAGTCGGCAGGTCGTTGACCGGTGTCACTGCAATCGACACGGTGGCCTCGGCGCTGTCGGCTTTGCCGTCATTGACTTTGAACGTTAGACTGTCCGAGCCGTTGAAGTTCGCGCCGGGGCTGTAGATTAGGTTCGGCGAGGTTCCGCTCAGACGCCCGTGGGAGGGGTCGCCGACCACGCTGAATGTCAGGGGATCGCCCTGCCGATCGGTTCCGGCCAAGGAAATCTCGACCGGGGTGTCCTCCTTTGTCGTGACCGCGCTCGCTTCGGCCTTCGGCGGCGTGTTGATCGACTTGACGATGACCACGGCGAATGCGATCATGATGAGAACGGCCAGCGTGGAAAAGAAAAAGAGTCTTGGTCTCATGGTACTCCTCCCTAAATCATTCAAACACCTTCCTTATCAGACTCTGTTTTGCCAGAGAAACCCCGGGCACGACCGGAAAATCAATCCCGGATGCTGAAAGCCATTATCACCCGGAGCCTCACTCATAGTATAATCCCGCACTTTGTGTTTTGCGAGCATGTTTTTTCACAGATTTCCCGCGTGGAGTACCCCCTTGCCCGTCCGGCCAGGAAGACAAAGCCGCATCAATCGTGCCGTAGCGCCACGACCGGATCGACCCGGGCCGCTCGCAGCGTCGGGTAGATGCCCGCCAGCAAGCTGATCGATATGGAAAAGACAATCGCTCCCAGACAGAGCCACCAGGGAAAGCTGAAGTAGTTCATGTAAGGGACGCCCTGCCGGACCGCGAAACTGTTGACAATCAGGTTGATGAGCATGCTGACGAGCCATCCTAAAGTCAGTCCGAAAATTCCGCCCAGAAAACCTATCACGCCCGATTCGAAGAAGAATATTTTCTTCACGTCCTTGTCGCTGGCGCCGATGGCTTTCATGATTCCAATTTCTCTGTATCGTTCCAGAATGGACATCACCATTGTGTTAATGATTCCCAGAGCGGCCACGGTAATGCCGATCATCCCGACCGCGAACAAGAACATGTCCACAAAAAGGAATCCTGTTTTGATTTCTTCGAGCTGGTCCAGCATCGCAAACGTTTCAAAGCCCATCTGCTCCATGCGCGTCTTAACAGGCTCGACGTATTTGGGCGACGAAAGCTTGATGCCCACGCTGGAATAACCGGGCGATTGCCTTATCGACTTGAATATATCCGAGATGCTTGTTAACGGTATCTTCTTCATCCGCTGAGCCGTTCCGTGCGGTATAAAGACGTCGCTTCGTATGGGCATGGGTCCCGACATTCCCATCCGCTCGGCGACGCCGCAAATCGTGAACGTGTAGCTTCGTGTGGTGAACGGCAGACCCTGCCCCCTGATGAATGACAGGAGGTTGGGCAGACTTGCCGGACTTAGATCGAAGACCAACGTACAGACCTCGATGTTTTCGCCGATTACGGTTTCGGGTTTCTTGACATTGGCACGGCGGAGCAGAGAATCACTGATCACCAGCGCATTTTCGTCGTCGTTTCTATAGAACTCGCCCTCGCGCAATTTGATGAATCCGGCCTGACAAATATCGGTCGGCAGTACCTGGACCAGGCTGAATTCCTCTTCACCTCTGAATCGAATCATAGCGGGGAAACGTATTTCAGGCAGCGCCCACTCGACGCCTTCTACATCAGCGAGACTTCGGAGAAACTCGTCATCCAGGACGGGACTCTGCTGCGTTTGAGAGGGAGAAACAGCGACATAGTTGAAAAGCCCAAGTTCGTTGAACGTCTCTGTGAGCTTCTTCTGCATACCTTTGCCGAAAGCGAACATGCACACCAGCGCTCCGATGCCTATCACCACGCCGCACGTGGTCAGAAACGTGCGGAGCTTCTTCTTCCACAGATTGCAGAAGGATTGCTCGATGTAATCGGACAGTCTCATTGGTCTTTTACCGCATCTTCTCCCATTCGGAGATTTTGCCGTCGCAGAGGTGCACAAGCTCGTCTGCGAATTCGGCTAACAGAGACCTTTCGTGAGAAATCATAATCACGGTCAAGCTCTGATCTCTGTTCAGATCCGCCAGTAGCTGCACAATCTGCTTCGAGGTTCTGCTGTCTAAATTGCCGGTCGGTTCGTCGGCCAGGAGGATTTTGGGCCGGTTGATCAGCGCCCGGGCAATTGTTACCCTCTGCTGCTCGCCGCCGGAAAGCTCCCCGGGCCGATGGTCCTTACGGGCCAGCAGGCCGACCTCTTCAAGCATCCGGGCGGCTCGCTCGTTTCGCTGCTTCTTAGCCACGCCGGCAAAGAGCAGCGGAAACGCCACGTTCTCCAGCGCCGTGTAGGACGAAATAAGATTGAACGACTGGAAGATCATGCCGACCTGATGGCGGCGGTAAAGGGCCAGCTCCTCGCTCTTTAGCTCGGAGATGTGTCTGCCCTGAACCGTAATGCTTCCTGACGAGGGCGTGTCTAGGCCGCCCAGAAGGTTCATCAGGGTGGATTTGCCCGATCCCGAAGGGCCCGCCACGCCGAGGAACTGGCCTTCTCGCACGGATAGACTCACATCATCGAGAGCGACGACCCGGATCGCGCCGGACGAATAGACCTTGCTCAAACCCTCTATCGTCACAAAGCCGTCGGAATCCATGCTTGTTCCTGAATCGGTTCGGGCAAGTGCCGCGCCCCCCGGCCAATACACCGGGCGAAACGAGCGGGTCCTACGGCTTGCCCTTTTTCTCCAGAATCGCGTCGATTTCGTCCATGGTTCGATTCATTGCCACCATCGTTTTGCTAAATGGCTCAGGACTGGTCATATCGACCCCTGCGCTTCTCAATACATCGATGGGATATTCGGATCCTCCCGCGGACAGAAACGCGATGTACTTCTCAACGGAGCCTTTTTCCCCACCCAATACTTTCTCGGCCAGCGCGGTCGAGGCCGTGAAGGACGTCGAGTACTGATAGACGTAGAAATCGTAGTAGAAATGCGGAATATAGGCCCATTCGACCGCGTACAGTTCGTCGATATGGCAGGCCCCCTTCTCGTGGCCGTAGTACTTCTTTAGAATCTCGCCATAGAGCTGGGTGAGGACCTCTCCGGTCAGAGGCTCTCCTCGCTCGGCTTTCTCGTGCATGCGCAGCTCGAATTCCGCAAACTGCGTCTGGCGAAAGACCGTCCCTTTGAGTCCGTCCAGGTAGTTCATCAGCAGAGACAGCCTCACGTCATCATCCTTGATTTCGGTCAGCATCTTGTGAATCAGCAGGGCCTCGTTGAATGTCGAAGCGACCTCGGCGACAAAGATCGAGTAGTCCGCCGTCGGATAGGGCTGGGTCTTGCTGGAATAATAACTGTGCATCGTGTGGCCCAGCTCGTGGGCCAAGGTGCTGACGTCCTCGTATTGGTCGTTGTAGTTCAGCAATATATAGGGATGTACGTCGTAGGCGCTGCCGTTGGAATAGGCCCCGGCCCGCTTGCCCGGCGACGGATACACGTCGATCCATCGATCTTCGAATGCTTTGGCCAGGATGCGGCAGTAATCGGCCCCCAACGGCTTCGATGCGTCCAGAACGAGCTCTTTCGCTTCGTCGAACGTATATTCGAGCTCGATGCCCTTGACGACCGGCGCGTAGATATCGGAGTATTTCAACGTCTCGACGTCCAGCATGCGCTTCTTCAAATTCAGATACCGGTAAAACGAGTCGAGATTGTTGGTGACGTTTTCAATCAGAGCCAGATAAACTTGCGTTGGGATGTTGTTCTTGTCCAGCGCGCTGTGAAGGCAGGACTCGTAGCCGCGCGTGCGGGTATAGAACATGTTCTTCTTGACGTTCGCATAAAGCTGCGTGCCGAACGTCCCTTCGAACGTGTCAAACGCGCCCCAGAACGCCTCAAAGACCGCCTCCCGGTCGCTGCGATTCGGCAAGGCTCGATAGAGCGTGTAGCCGGCCTTGGTCAGCAGCGCCTTGGTGCCGTCGCTGAGTTCGATTTCGGGATAAGGCAGCTCGGCGTTGCTGAAGACCCCGTAAATCGAGGATGGCCCGTCGGCTAATAAGCCCGCCTCGGCCAGAATCTTCTCTTCCTTTTCCGACAACGTATGGGCCTTCTTGCGCAGCACGTCGTACAAGGCCATCTTATAGATTCTCAGGCCCGGCTCCTGCTCCATGAAGGCATCGACCTGCTCTTTGTTCAACTGGGCGATTTCCGGGACGATGAACGACGCCTTCGAGCTGTAGTCCGTGCCGAGCTGCTGCATCTGCTGCTTCATGCCGAGATATTTGGAATCGCGCGTATCCTCGTCGGATTTCATGGACGCGTAGCTAAAGAGCCGGCCGAATTCCTTCGAGACAAAGCTGTCGAATTCCATGCACGCCAGCAGTTCCGAAGCCGAGCTTGTCAGCTTGCCTTTGTACCGGGTCACTTCGTCGAAC
>CP070806.1:4937352-4949655 GCA_020343675.1 Phycisphaerales bacterium | reverse complement strand
GCCACGGGTGACAAGCAGCCGTACATGAAATACGAATTTGAGGACGTGATCATCTCATCTGTCAGCATCGGGGGCGGGGGCGGGGGAATTCCTACCGAGTCGGTGACGTTCAACTATGGGAAGATGAACTGGGTATATACTGAGACCGACCACAAGACAGGTAAGAAGAAAGGTGAAGTAAAGAAATGGTGGGACTTAGTGGCCAATAAGGGCGGCTGATACCACCATATGAGGCCGAGGATGCGTCTTCAGCCAATTCTGTGCAAATAGAGTGCGAAGTGTTTGCTCACTAGGTTCCGGAGGTCATTGCTGTGAAAGCGGAAGAGTTATTGCGGTCCGGTCAACTGAACGGGGCATTAGCAGCGCTGGAATCTGAGGTTCGTGCCGATCCTGCCAATGCTAAGCTTCGAGTGTTCCTGTTTCAGCTATTGTGCGTTCTGGGAGATTGGGAGCGAGCCCTGAGTCAATTGAACACGGCAGCGGAGCTTGATGCCACGAATTTGCTGATGGCTCAGGTCTGCCGGTCGGCACTGAACTGTGAGGCACTTAGAGGACGGATATTTGCCGGCGAACACTTACCGCTTATTTTCGGAAAACCAGAGGACTGGGTTGGATTGTTGGTGCAGGCTAATCAGTTAGTTTCGGAGGGAAAGTATGAAGCATCTCGAGAACTCAGAGAGCGTGCATTTGAGGATGCTCCCCCACTTGCCGGCACTATTGACAACGAGCAGTTTGGGTGGATAGCGGATGCGGACACGAGGTTCGGTCCTCTGCTGGAGGCCATTGTCGACGGCAAATACTATTGGATTCCATTCACCGCAATAAAGAGAATTCGCATTGAACCTCCTGCTGACCTGCGTGACATAGTGTGGATTCCGGCTATTTTTACCTGGGTCAACGAGGGAGAGGTACCGGGGCTTATACCGGCTCGCTATCCCGGTTCTGAATCCAGCGACGACGAAGCTGTCCGCCTGGCACGAAAGACCGAGTGGGTTGAGAAACCGGGTGACGTGTACGTTGGGCTGGGCCAGCGCATGTTTGCCACAGATGCCGGTGAATTCTCAATATTGGAGGTCCGACAGATAGAGTTGGGCCACGACGAAGTAGAACAACAAGGTGGAACAGATAATGGCTGAACTGACGCCAATGGAACGTCTGCAACCATGCTTGCTTGACCGCCTGACAGATGATGAACCGGATTCGCAAACAGAGAGCCGCGACCAGCGCGTAATGTCCTTGAGAAAATACAGACGTGCTGTCATTCGCGACCTGGCGATGCTACTCAACTCAAGAAATCACCCTTCACAAGATGTCATATACGAATTCAGCGAGGTTGCTCATTCTGTCCTCAACTACGGCATATCGGACTTGTGTGGCACACCTGTGCTGAATATCAGGCCGGTCGAAATAGAGGCGCAGATAAAGCGGTTTATCGCGCGTTTCGAGCCCAGAATTGCGCCGGGGTCGTTGTCTGTCCGAATGGCCTCGCCGATTGATTCGGAGTACGTTCGTGCCGTCTCTTTTGAGATAGAAGGTGAAATGTGGGCACAGCCTCTGCCGGACCACCTTTTTGTCAAAACAGAGGTCGATCTGGAGACGGGCCATCACAAACTGAAAGGTGAGGTGAATGGATAGGCGATTCCTGGATCTGTACAACCGCGAGCTGGCACATCTTCGAATCATGGGAGCCGAATTTGCAGAGCAGTTCCCGAAGATAGCAGGCCGTCTCGGCGGATTGGACGAGTTTCATGGGTGCCAGGACCCTTTCGTCGAGCGTCTGATGGAGGGCTTTGCTTTTCTGGCAGCGCGAGTTCAGCTTAAACTGGATGCAGAGTTTCCAAGGTTCACGCGGTCTCTGATCGAAACGATCTATCCCCACTATTTGGCTCCTACGCCCTCCATGTGCATCGTTCAGTTCAACCCAGAGTCCGATGAAAAGGGGCTTGCCGAAGGTTTTTCGATCCCACGCGGCAGTTCACTTCACAGCATGCTCGGCAAATCAGAGCAGACCAGATGTGAATATCGTACGGCACATCATGTTACTCTCTGGCCCGTCAGATTGGAACAGGCGGGCTACTACACTCGCGAGTTGGCCTCCCTTGAGATTCCGACTGTGCCTAATGTCAAAGCTGGAATCCGATTGCGATTCCAGACGACAGCCGGGCTGCGTTTCAACGAGTTGAAGTTGGATTCTTTAAATCTGCATCTGATGGGAGTCGGCGATATTCCGATGAAGCTGTATGAGCAGTTTTTCGCAGATTCCGTCGCCGTTGTCGTACAACCTGCTGCCAGGCCGGTGAAGTGGCACAGTGTTATTGATGCCCCATCTATTCGGCGCGTGGGTTTCGATAACAAACAGAAGCTGTTGCCGTACGACGCTCGGTCCTTTCAAGGATATCGCCTTCTGCACGAGTACTTCACATGTCCTCAGCGGTTTATGTTCGTGGAGCTTTCCGGCCTGGGTGATGCGATCAGACGCTGCAATGAGAGCCAATTGGATGTAATTGTCCTGTTTCGAGAGTCGAAAGTCGAGCTTGAGGGAGTGATAGGTGATGATAACTTCGGACTATTTTGCTCTCCCGCAGTCAACCTTTTCGAGAAGCGTCTCGATCGGATCCCAGTGTCCGATCGCTTCTTCGAATTCCACGTCGTTCCCGACAGAACCAGGGCGCAGGACTTCGAGGTCTTTAAACTTACAAAGGTCATGGGCTACGGAGCCCGGTCAGACCTTCTGCAGGAGTTCTTCCCCTTCTATCTCGCAAAGGATTCCGGGGACAGCACGAGTGGTTATTACGCAGTGAGCCGAGTTCCGAGGCCGAATACTCAAGATGCGACTACGAAAGCCAGAAGGTCGCAGAGCTATTCAGGCAGCGAAGTCTATGTATCGCTTGTAGATTCCCAGGCCGCGCCGTACAGTGTGGACGTAAAGCAGTTAGGTATCGAGGCTTTGTGCACCAACCGCGATTTGCCTCTGCACATGCCGGTAGGTATCGGGGCCTCCGATTTCAGTATGGAAAAGACGGCGCCTTGCACATCAATCCATTGCATTGGATCTCCAACAGCGCCCAAGCCGTCTCATGCTGATGGTGAACTTTCCTGGCGCGTCATAAATCACCTTTCACTGAATTACCTTTCACTCAACAACACGAGCGGGGGTGAAGGGGTATCAGCGCTTCGCGACATTCTGAGACTTTATAGCGACGCCAGCGATATGCAGACCCGCAAGCAAATCGACGGCCTGAAGTCGATAAGCTCCAGGCCGATCACGCGCAGAGTAACGGCATCCGGTACTATTGGCTTTGCACGTGGTCTGGAAGTCACGGTTACTCTCGAGGAAGTAGCTTTTGAGGGAACCGGAGTCTTTCTGCTGGGGGCCGTACTCGAACAGTTTTTTGCCAAATATGTTTCGATCAACTCCTTTACTGAAACGGTCGTGAAGACACTCGAGCGTGGAGAGATCATGCGATGGACGATGCGAAACGGACTGCGGCCGATTCTCTGACCACGGGCTTGAAGAGCAAGCCATACGCTTTCGATTTCTTTCAGGCCGTCCGGCGGCTTGACTGCGTCGATCCTGCGCTGCCTCGGATTGGACTTTCAAGTCGGCCGCAATCTGACCCGGTCAGGTTTTGTCAGAATGTATCGTTGGCTTTTGCACCTGCGTCACTTGCAGCGTATGACGAGGCCACAGAGCAAAATCCGGCGAAGATGAGCGTCAATTTCTTCGGCCTTCTTGGTCCGAGTGGCCCCATGCCGCTGGCGATAACCGAGTTTGTTTACGACCGCCTGCACAATCACAAAGACGCAACACTCGCAAGCTTTCTTGATATTTTCAATCACCGAATGACGTGCTTGTTCTACCGCGCCTGGGCACACAACCAACAGGTTGTCAGCCATGATCGTAGACACGAGGACCGTTTTGCGCTCTACGTGGGCAGCCTGTTCGGAATTGGTGATGGCTCTCTTCACAATAGAGATGCTTTACCTGATGTTGCCAAGCTTCACTACAGTGGACATTTTGCCTGCCAGAGAAAGAATGCGGAGGGATTACGAGAGATATTGGAGGATTACTTTGGAATTCCCGTGAGCATTCATCAATTCGTCGGGCGATGGATCAATCTCCCGGAGAAGTATCGTTGCCGCCTGGGGGCGCGTCCTTCTAATGCGCAGCTGGGTTCAACATTGATTCTGGGAAACCGCTTCTGGGAGTGTCAGCAGACTTTCAGGATCACGTTTGGGCCGATGGACTTTTCTCAATACCGACATTTTCTGCCGGGGTCCGATAGCGTCCGACGTCTAATCTCTTGGGTTAGAAATTATCTGGGAGATGAGTTCAGGTGGGAGCTTCAGTTGATATTGAAGGCTGTTGAGGTTCCGGATGTGTCTCTGGACGGAACAGCGCAACTGGGATGGTCAGCTTGGCTTGGGGCCAAGAAACTTGAGGCTGACGCTGACGGTCTTGTGCTCAGGTCTCTGCAGAAGCAGTCGGCCTCGGGATGCGAAGGATGGGCGTCTTTGGGCCGCCCTTTTTCAGTTGACAGGGAAATAGGCAGGACTGAAAATAGTTGCTGACTGACAAGGTTGTCGTCTCCGGATTACTGTTGGGAGAACCGTGCCTGTAAACGACAAAGACAAGATGGAGAATCGCGTCCTTGAGACGGCGAATCGGTTTCGTCATATAAGAGCCGCCTCTGCCGATGAGAGCGACCAGGCGAGAAGGGATGACCTCTGTGAAGAACTCGAGAAGACATTGGCGACTTTTCTGCCGGCCCAGCGGGACGAATTCCTAAGGAGACTGCTTGAGCAGCTTGCGACCGTTGGCTCTGCTGTTCAGTCCGGGGCGCAAGAACAGGAGTCGCAAGGCACCTCGACCATTGGCGAGCCAGGGTTCAGAAACGTTGATTCTTTGATTCAAAGCCTGTTGGAGATCATTCCGGCTCTTACGGAAGAGCAGAAGCTCATTATTGACAGAAGGCTGCAAGAGGCGGGCCTCAGACCGGTGGCCGCGCCCTGCAAGTCCACTGACTCGGGCCAAGAATTAAAGGAAAGGCTTCAGATAAGTGGTGAACTGAGTGCCAGCCGAAGAGATCTGGCTGAACTTTCGACGGTACTTGCTGAATTTGCGTTGAAGCTTGAGCCATTAGTGTGGAACACATGGCGAGCGCTGTCACCACGGTCCAACATTCGTCCCCAAGGTTCTCTGGCGAAGAAGATCGAGCAGTTCTTGTGCAAGGACTGCGATGTTTCCAGTGATTCGGTGGGCGAAGATCTTAAGGTCCTGCAACGACTTATTGCCGCCCTGACAACAGCGGTCAGCCGGGCAGGAGGTCAGTTTGCGAAGAGCCACGCGGCTAAATTTTCACCTTCTGAGATTGCAGCTCTTGTCCGAATGGAGCCCGGCGGTGTTTTCGTAAGTCACGAGGTGAAATGCTGGCGAAAGTACGTCGAATTGGCCGAGAGGCTGGATGAAGATGCCATTGACGTTGAGATAAAGAAAGGTGTTGTCGATTACGTGGAATCATTGGGAAAAGGAATGGGGCGGTGACTTTGATAAAAAGGAATGCTGTATGGCTATAGAAGGCGACATTCACTGGTGCGAGGGGCTCTTTCTTCAGCCCCATCACCTTCAGGTGATGCAGAGAAATATTCTGGAAAGGTTTACGAGGCAGTCTCGTCAGATTTGGAGCTACCCATACGGTCTCATAGAGGCAAGGATATCTGACGATCAGCTGGAGAATATGAGAATCTCTTTTGAGCGTCTGTGTGCTATCATGCCGAGCGGACTCGAGGTAGACGTTCCAGATAACACTCACCTGCCCTCCATTGACATCAAGCAGGCATTTGCATCTGCCAGCAGTGCTTTGACGATAAGCCTTGGTGTCCCTGTGTGGTACAATTCCAGGGGAAATGTCGTTGACGAAGGAGACGATCAGGATTGGCGAGCCAAGCGCACCTATCGGGTCGCTGAAATCGAGAAGGCCGATGAAAACACCGGTGATAACCCGCAGCCTGTGCTCGTTCGCAGAATCAACGCCAGACTTCTACTGGATCAGGATGATCGCTCCGACCTTGAAGTGCTGCCGCTGCTGCGGATAACTCATGGGAAGAGCGATGATATTGGATTGCCTCGGCAGGATTCGACATATATCCCTCCATGCTTTGTCGTCGCCGGTTCTTCGGTACTGCGAGAACTCCTGACCGATTTGGCCAACCAGGTTATGGCCAGCCGAAATGAACTGGTCATCCAGATCAGTCGCGGTGGTTTCAGCATTGAGAATATGCGTGGCGTTCAGTTCGAACAAATGCTTCGTCTGAGAACGCTGAATCGTTTCAGCGCTCAGTTAGCCTCTCTGATTGCGATCCCCAGCCGGGTTGCACCGTTTCAGATGTACGTGGTGTTGAGGGAGCTTCTCGGGGAACTGGCTGCATTGCGGCCCGATCGCGACCAGTTTGAGGTCGTAGCGTACGATCATGACAACCCGTTGGTTGCTTTCACCGAATTGTCAAGCCGGATTCGCGGGTTGCTCAAAGGCTCGGTTCGTGCCAAGTATATGAAGATATCGCTGGCTCTGGATCATGAGGAGAGACTCTTTGCCGGAACACTGACTGAGGACGCATTAACTCTGCCCAACGAGTATTTCCTCGCGGTCAAAACGAAGCAGGATCCTTCGGCATTGGCTGAGTTAGTGTTGGACCGAGACAAGTTCAAACTGATGCCCCGGAGTCTTGCAAATCAGCGCGTTTTTGGAGTGCAACTCGCCCGGGAACTCTATCCTCCTGTGGAGCTTCCGGCCCAGGTGGGCCTGCATTATTTCCGGGTCATGCGTGCCGAAAGCGCACGGCTCTGGGATCGGATACAGCAGGAACGGTCTATCGCCGTGCGATGGCCCGGGGCTGAGACTTCCGATTTTCAAATCACGCTCTATATGACTATTCCTGATACGGAGGGACAATAGATGACGCTCCTCGAATTATGTGAGCCACTCTTTCAGTACATGTGTCGGCTGCGCCGGTCAGCCCGAATGGGGCGCACCATGGAGATGGATGAGGTCCGAAACAATATCGTGGGAATTTTCAGTGAAATGAAAGCAGAGGCATCGAGTAACCATGAACTGCTAACGCAGTACGAGAAGATTGAACTGCCTCTTATTTTTTTCGCCGACTTCACGATCAAGGAGGGCAACTTGCCCTTTTCGTATGATTGGATCGAGTTGGCCCGGGAACGAAACGAGTTAGCCGGAGATGAGAAATTCTTCGATCTGCTGGACGCGGATCTGGCAGATCCGAGCGATTCCGCAACGCAGAGATTGGCAGTGTTCTACACGTGCCTCGGATTGGGTTTCACGGGCGTTTATACGGGACAGTTAGAGAGTATCCAGCGACTGATCTCGCAAATCTCGGCTCGTATCTCAGGGTTGATGGATGCGGACAAGAAATCCTATATCTGCCCCGATGCGTACGAGAATGTGGACACGCGGGATCTTATCGAGCCTCCAGGGGCAAAATTGATGGGGATCGGGATCACCTTGGCAGCTTTGTTCATTATTTGGGCGGTGTCGTACTGCTTCTTGTTCAAATGGACTTCTGATGATTTGGCCGAGTCCCTTGAGGTCATTGCAGGACAGCAGACGCCCTCTGCAGTCGTTGAATGAACACGCGACCGCCTGAGTAGTCTATTTTAAGGATGAGTCACTAATATGGGGTCCGGAATTTCAGCTTTTAAGAGTCTTCCCTTGCCGATAAAGCTCGGGACGGTGGTAACTGTGGCCGGTTGCATTCTGTTGGGAATGTTTTACCTAATCCCTGGACGAGTCCTCTGGATCATATTCATTGGCCTGGGTCTCGTAGCTATTCTCCTCTTTCTCTACTCGCGACTCCTGAAATGGTTAAACAAGCGCAAGGCAGCACCAATGGAGAATGGCGTGATTCAGAACACTGCAGCTACGCCACAAGGTGTGAGTGAGGCCGCTAACTTAGCTCGGCTGGATGATCTGAGGAGAAAGTTTGAAGAAGGGATCGCGAAGTTTCGTGCTGCTGGCAAGAGCCTGTACAACTTTCCATGGTATATGATCGTTGGTGAACCCGGATCAGGGAAGACAGAGGCGATACGTCACTGCAACGTTGGTTTTCCGCCCGGCTTGCAGGATCAATTCCAGGGAGCCGGCGGAACGCTGAACATGAACTGGTGGTTTACTGATCATGCGGTCGTCCTCGATACTGCGGGCCGACTGATGTTCGAGGAGGTCGAAACCGGCGGGTCGAGTGAGTGGAAAGAGTTCCTCAAGCTGCTGAAGAAGTATCGGCCACAATGCCCGATGAACGGTGTCTTTCTCGTTATTCCCGCCGATAGTCTGATCAAGGATACCGCCGATGAGATCGAGCAGAAGGCCTCCAAAATTGCCCGCCAGTTCGATATGATCCAGCGAACCTTGGATGTTCGTTTTCCAGTGTTTGTGGTTGTTACGAAAAGCGATCTGATCAACGGCTTTCGTGACTTTTTTGATGACCTCGAAGACCCGCACCTGCAGCACCAGATCCTCGGCTGGTCCAACCCCGCCCGACTTGATGAGCCCTACAATCCAGACTACATCGACCAGCATTTGAGGAGCATCCGGGGGCGCCTCTTCCGCCGAAGACTCGCGCTGCTCCAGGAAATCGTCGCGGAAGCCGGCGACGCCAGTGTCGAGCGGGTGCGTTCCGCGGACGCGTTGTATGCACTTCCCCAGAGTCTTGCGAAAATAGTACCAAGGATGGCTCGATACCTGGAGTTGATATTCAGCGTCGGCAGTCAGTGGTCCTGCAAGCCGCTGTTTTTCCGTGGAATCTATTTCACATCTTCCATGCGGGAAGGCTCGGCCTTGGACGAGGATCTGGCTGAATCGCTTGGAATATCAGTCGATGCCTTGCCGGATGGTCGCGTCTGGGAACGTGACAGGGCGTATTTTCTCAGAGACCTGTTTCTCAAAAAAGTCTTTCGGGAGAAGGGCTTAGTCACCGACGCGACGAACGCAAAGAAACAACACATGCGCCGCAAGGCCGCTGTTTTGTTCGCTGCTGCTGCAAGTGTCATTTTACTGCTGTTCTGCACGATTTATGCGGCGATTTGCTTTCGGCGCTCTATTGGTGACATGAAAGAATACTTCGAAGTGCCTTCCAAACTGATGGCCTCAGGTGGCATACAGGCAGCAACCCAACTGGAGGTCATCAGGGACGAAGGGCAAGGAGTGTACCGATATATTGGAAGGGCCGGAATCCCGGAGATGCCGGAGGATGTCACAAGGTCAGACCTTTCCTCGCGACTCGCCAAGCTGGTGGAGGGATGGGAGAAGGAAGGCGTGCCATGGATCTTTGCACCGGCAGCCAAGCTCGCCAAGGGCATTCAACCGGAGAGGCTCATCAGTGCCCAGGCCGCTATTTATGAGACCGGTGTACTCCGCCCTTTCTTCTATGCCGCAGCACAAAAGATGAGTGGCCCACAGGGCAACAAATGGACGCGCCAGAACGCCGACATACATGTCTTGCGCCAGTTCATTCGGCTCAAGGCAAACAGGCCTTTCAACAAGGACGCCCAATACTCAAGCAAGGCAATCTTAGATCCGCTGTTTGAATATATCTTCAGGCCAGACGAGGTTCCGGAGGATGAGGAAGGTTCCGCGAAACTGATGACTATGTACAATGAAGACAAAGCGAACCTGCATGAGCCGGTCGACTTTATCTACGCAGGGACGTTGTCCCCGACGTTCGCCACGGACGATCCGAATTTCCTGCAAGCTGCAATAGAACACGGGGTCGCCCGGTTTAACGCATATTGGGGTGATTCAAACCAGGTTGGCGCGGACAGCCGGGATTTCGCCCAGGCTGAGACAATTGAGACACTTGTGGGTGTGTTTGAGGAATTCGACGCTGCCGAGCAAGATATTCTGATGCTGCAGAATCGCCTTAATACCGAGTCGGACAAGCTGTACTTGGACGATCAATGGGGCCGGTTTTCCGACGATTGGCAAAGAAGTTTTGAAGTTCTGACGAGGGCGAGGGACGATATCCGACGGCTTGCCACGACGCTGAAGAATGCCCCATCCCTGGCAGAACTTTGGGGAAATGTGGCCCAAGAGACGGTCAAAGACGTGAACGATCATTATCGATTCCTGCTTGCTGAAATGGAGAGCGACCACGCCCTAAACGATCCATTCCTAGCGCACATCCGGGCGGAACTCGAGACTGTTTATGACAACATAATAAGTAGGCTGATCAACAGCGCACTTGAAGACAAGTTGGGTGTGATCGACGAGAGGTTTTATGCTCGGGCGAGGCAGGGAGACTCTCTTTATGAACTCCGCTTCCAGATGTATGAGATATGCGCCGAGCAGTTTGTCATGGCGGAATCGTGCCCCCTCTATCAGGTTCGGGGTGCAATTCTGAAAGCGGATGCAGACATCGCAGAAGCAGACCGCCGGATAAGGGAGTTGATGTTGCTCGGCCAAACGGCTTATCGTTTTAAGGAGGCAGCCGGTGTCTGCAAGTTTGCAGTGACTGCAAATCATCAGAGACAGTTATATTCGATTCTTGACCAGAGCCTGCGGTCCGCTCCGAAGGGCATCAAGGAAGTCGGAGACTTAATAGAAGAACAAGGGAATTGGGATTGGACGGGTGTTCCTGCTGAAATTGTCGATCGCAGATACGATCCTGAGCTGACAGAAGCCCTGCTCGGTGGTTGGAACGCGGTTGGGATCTCGCTACAGCGTCTGCCCAAAGAAACACGTCTTCAACAGGAATTCAGCGACGCGAATACCGCGTACTCAGAGTATCCGACACTATACTTCGACTACTGGCTCGGCACGGTGCCTGAGTCTATGATTAGAAGCAGGGTTGACGAGGATTCACAACAATTCAGGAGCTTGATCGTGAGAAATGTCTTCGACGAGCTTGTCGGCGGCCTGGGTGTTCTGCTTGAAAAAGCGGTTGCGCCGCTTCGGCCTTATGCCTCGGCGGACGAGGAGAAGGTTAGTCAATTCGATGCTAATCTGGGCAGGGTGAGAGATAGACGCAACTATGACAAGGTCTATCGAGAGTGCCGGACTGTACTCGACAACTGGAGAACCTTGAGCGGCGATGTGTCAGTTAGCCGGCCATTGTTGTTGAGGGTTACGCCCGCTGATTACCTTGAGGATTATGCACCTTTTAGCTACGACTCGCCGGCCGAATTCGTGGACATGTATTGGGCCGAACTGTCACTACGGTTGCTCCGCACGTTGTCCACAACGGCACAACGCCAGGGAAACGAGTCCTTCGAAGACCTAAAGACCCGGTTCGGCGGCAAGTTTCCTTTGGAACGGGATAGCCAGGCCAACTTGACACAGAATGACCTGATTGAAGCCTGGTCGAGCTTGAACGACGTTCGTCTGCAGGAATTATTTGCTCAGGGGACAATCGGCTCCGGCGCCAAGACTGGGTCTGATGAAATCGATGAACGGCTGCAGGTGCTCCGCGGCGTAGATCTACCCGAGCCTTACGCGCAGTGGTTCGAACGGATTGAAAGGGTATTCAAGACACTGCCACAGGCGGCAGACCCTTATTACTGTAGGATTACACTCCTGGGGCAGAACGAACAGCGCACACTTGTCAAGCAGGACGAGAAACTGCTGCTTGACTACCTGACCGAATTCCGGATTGTCCAAGGAGACAACAGAAGCGGACGCTTGAACACGCGTTCAAGGGAGAATCTTAGCGTGGGCATGTTTGGCTATCCCGGTCAGTCTCTCAACATCGAGTTCTACCAGTATCCTTCCGACTCTGAAACGCACACAAATGTAGAATTTCAACAGCCCTGGGCGACCCTGAGAATGCTGCGTCAATGCTATGATGGAAGAAAACAAGGGTACGTCAAGCTTCAAGTTAAGAGTGACAAGGGCTTGGGTGGCGTGTTGTTTTTGCAGCTTGGGTTCTACAGGGACATTGAAGGAAAGTATGCACTCGATCTTCCGAGCTTGGAGCAGTGGCCTTCGCTGAAAAGCGAGCGTTAATGTTACGGGAGGTGCGTTTCTTGGACTCTGCCTACAAAAGATTCTTTGGGCGTTTTCGTGCCGCAAAGCACAATCGTCACTCTGAAAGGATTTTTGTGGGCGCGTTTGGCAAACACCCGGGATGGGATGATCACATTGACGACATCGGCCTTGAAACAGACGTTCTTATCGCGGCAAAGCGGAAACTCTATGTACAGGGTATCGGCGGCAACGTTGACTCAGGAAGCTGGGAGAGGCTCACAAGCGATCAAGTGATTGAACCGTTCAACCGTGAAATATTTTG
>CP070806.1:4934491-4937252 GCA_020343675.1 Phycisphaerales bacterium | reverse complement strand
CCATATAGAGGATGCCGCAGCTGCTTTGACCAATCTGGACTTCAATACTGAGGAGCTTAAGGCAATTGACTCGATCCTTGAGTAAACCTCCGGATCACATGAGTTCATCCATATTCTTGACACTTGTGGCTGCGGGTGACATTGGCATGCAGTTCTAGCCAAACACATCGCTCAATCTTATCGGGGCGGTAAGGTGGCAGAAAGTGAAGCGCGATGCTGCCCTTGAATTTTGTAACGGCCTGCTGGAATCATTGTGAACACGACAAGCAAGGAGAGGATCTTCAAGCGTATGTGTTCGACTCATGAATGCAAAGGGAGTGAACCATTATGTCAGAGGTATGATATATAGGGAGTCCGCTTCAGACTAATCGTTATCGAATAATGGCCTGTAAACAGAATCGATCTGGAAGCCTTCTACTCCCGCTTGGATGAGGCGGTTGATATCTTTTCGGGCCAATTCGTAATGGTTGTCTTCCGGATATCGAAAGGTGTTGATCGCCGGGATAACATATGCACCGTTTTGATGCAGGCGTTTAACCGTATCGTCAGGTATTCTGTGTGGCAGGCCGAACCAGTACTTTCCGCTTAAGTCGACAGTTCTTCCTTTCTGCGCTCGATTGAATTCGTCTTCGGTGACGGTAAGCATGACGATGCCTTTGAAGCATTTTCTCAGAGCCGGATCGGCGTTAATCGTAATAGTCGATGGTTCGTATTTGTATTTCTTTATCAGGTTTGCAACAATGTGAAAGAACGGTTCATCGCCTCTGACCTTAACGTCCAGCATGACTCCGAGGGATAGTGTAAGACATTCTTCCAGAGCGCGGTCTAATGTGATAATTGCTTGGTCGGTTTGTGAGAATTTGACTTTTACAATCCGTTTGGAATCCATGTTTGCGATTCGATTGTCTATGCCGCATGCTTTTCTAAGGTCGCTGTCATGGAAAATGATTGGCATTCCATCACGGCTCTTCTGAACATCCAATTCAACCATGGCGTAGCCTTGCTGTTTGGCCAGGCGTATTGCTGCCAGGGAGCATTCGGGTGTTTTTTCAGTTATCACGCCGCCACGATGTGCGATTAGAATCGGTTTTTGGCGTTCGATCAATTGTCTGTTTCTGAAATCAATCAGATGGATACTATCTTTGCTATTCTGTACACAACTGAGATTGGCAGCGGTAATGACGAGAAATAAGAGCGTTGTTGGCTTTATTTTCATGTCTCATTCTCCGTCTGTCATTTGGCCACGTCAGCTGTTGTGCGTATCTCAAGCGATTGCAGCTTCTCATACCCAAGCTTTTCAGTGACTCTTGTCGTTAACCATAAGATAAACACTTTATATTCATTCTCAATAAACAGTACTTAAAACGGTTTTGTTTCTAAAAACAACGTGTCGCACAGCTCTTACCATGCATAGGCTTGAGGCGCCTCACCACCGGGGCCCGGGAAGATATCGTCAAGCTGTTTAAGTGTTTGTTCCGACAGTATGATTTCAGGGGCTTGTCTATTCTCCTTGAGTTGCTCGACTGTCCGGGGGCCGATGATCGGAGCGGTGACGACAGGATTGTGCAGCAGCCATGCCAATGCGATATTGGCAGGGGATTGGCCGAGATCAGCGCAGAGTCTTTCAAAGCGTTCCATCTTCTTGCGGTTCTTGCTTCTTGCTTGTTGCTGTCTCTCGGATGTACGACGTCCGGCCTTCTGTTCCTTTGGACTCCCGCCGAGGAGACCACCAGCCAGCGGGCTGTAGATGATCAGGCCCATGCCGAATTTGCGGCAGGCGGGGATCACTTCCAACTCGAGCATGCGGTTGTTGAGATTATAGAGGCTTTGTTCGCTGGCGAGACCTTGCTTGTTGAGCAGTTCAGCGGTCATGCAGCATTCGGCGATGTCCCAGCCGGCAAAGTTGCTGGAGCCGACGTAGATGATCTTCCCCTGTTTTTGCAGGATGTCCATAGCTTCCCACATTTCCAGATGAGTGCAGTTGTGGTCGATGTGGTGGATCTGGAAGAGTTCGAGGTGGTCGGTCTGCAGGCGTTTGAGGGTGCCTTCACAGTGCTTGAGGATCTTATATCTTGACAGGCCGTCGGTGGCACTGTTTTCTTCATGGCGGTCGTAGAAAGCGGCGCAGTGGCCGAAGACTTTGGCGGCAATAATGACCGCGTCGCGCCGCCCGCCGCCTTGGGCGAGCCAGCGTCCGATGATTTTCTCGGCACCGCCGCGATCTTCCAGACCAGCGCCATAAGCATCGGCGGTGTCGAAAAAGTTAATGCCCATATCAAGGGCTTCGTCCATCATACGGAAACAGTCCTGTTCGCTGGTCTGGCAGGCGAAATTCATCGTGCCCAGACATAAACGCGAGACCTTCATGCCGGTCTTACCCAGAAATGTGTATTGCATCGTCAATTCCCTTTTCAATCCGTTCTCTGATTATGTCATCTCTTATCCGATTACTCATGCCTCAGCTTGGAAAATGGGATTTAGAGACTCCGCCATTTGTTTGACTTTCTCCAAATCCTGTCTCGAGATTGGCTTGAAATTCATGGCCAGATCCAATGCCATACGAAACAACGACTCTTCACCCGGTGGTATAGCAGCGGTTATAGGCTGACTGAGGGTAAAGGATAGCGCCAGGCTTGCTTCACGCCGCTTGGCAATAGGCTGATACCAACACTTCGAGTATTCCTTGCGCGATGAATCTCCTTCCGGCCATTGCTGCCGTGCCAGAGACTTCAGTGCCAGTGTTGCCGCTCCCTTGGACCTT
>CP070806.1:4904797-4934391 GCA_020343675.1 Phycisphaerales bacterium | reverse complement strand
ATCCGTGTCCCGCGTCACCGTGATCGTAATATCTGCCACCAACTCACCACCTCCGAGTACCACGAGAGGATCGCCAGTGATAACATCCCGAAATAGGCCCATTTCAGATGTTGCAAAATCATATTTATGATATCTCTTGGAATACTATGAATACTAGGGACGGACCCTATTTTCTACTATTGTTCCAAATTCTCCCTCCTGGGTCTCTCGATGAGGTTATCCTGGACGCTTTTCCAATAATACCCCATTTGCCCGCGGTTGGAGAAAGACGACTTCAGGCATAGTTCTTCCCACGGATCTAGATCGAGCTTTCTTGCTAATGCTTCCTGCAGTCCACGAAGACTCTCATAGCAGGCAGGTTGGCTCCAATCCGGCATGTAGGCCTCCCTATTCGCTTTACTTACCTCCTTCAGCTCACAGAAACCCTCAAGCCTCTCAATATACCAGTCAGTTATGTAGTAGTAGTAAGGAAGCATCCACTTGAGCTCGATGTCAAGCCGGCCCTTCTTCGCGGTTTCATTGACCATTCCCAGCACTTCTGCAGTCAAACCATCGTCCAACGCTGGGATTCCACTGAACTCGCTCGGTTCCGAACAAGCATACCAATATAGAAACAACGCACGTTTCAAGGCCTCAAGGTCGCCCTTTCTTGCCTCAATCACGTATAGCTCGAAAATCCTTCTCCACGCCTCATAGACTCCTGTTTCTTGGCAGAGAGCATGCATGTCTTCCAGGGAGCCTTTTGGGTGTTTCCTCAACCATTCGTTTTCCAAAGCTGTAAGCTCTTCCAGTGTCATCATTCACCATACTCTATTCTGTTTGTTCTTTGGCTTTCGGCCGGGTGTTGTCGAGCACAGAACACGCGCGAGCCCGCGCTCCAGGCGTTACAGAAAGCATCTCCACGAAGTTCATCGATGGTCTTCAAAGCTATCTCCCTGGTGGCCACGTAGCCATTGTACCATCCACGAGAAACCATTGGCAAGCTCTATGCTTGTTGAACTTGAAGGAATGCGAGGTTGTGATCGGATACGGTGCGGATTATCGAAACGTGGGCTTGTCGGGTTGGGCGGCGTTTATTATGATGGCCGGGGATGTTGTTTCTTGCGGTTTGCCGGCCCCTCTTGTCGGGGCAGCGCCGCCGTAAGAGTGTAGCAAAACGTATCACCTGATGTCCTTGGAGGTCCGTCACAGCATGACTAAGACAGCACTGCAAATCACGCTCCTTGGGACACTCTTTTTGTCTGCCAACTCTCGTTCTCCGGCGAGCGGCAAAGGTGCCGGCGGAATAGGCCGGTGGGACCGTTTTGAAAATTCAGCGACGAATACAAAGAGCTATCGTGATCCCTATCGGGACGTGAGCCTGAATGTCACTTATGAGAGTCCTGATGGAAAGAAGACTGAGTTCTGGGGATTCTACGACGGCGGCCGGACGTGGAAGATTCGCTTCATGCCCGATGAGGTCGGCACGTGGAAGTACGAGGCCGTTTTTTCCGACGGTTCAGGCCGAATCAGTGGAACGTTCGAGTGTGTCGGGTCGGACATTCCCGGGATGATTTCCGCCGATGCGGCCAATCCGATCTGGTTTGGCTACAAGGGGGGCAAGCACGTTCTGGTCCGCAGCTTTCACGTGGGCGACCGGTTCTTTGCGGAGAACTGGGCGAGTGAGAATCGCCGAAGTTTTCTCGACTGGGCGCAGGGCCAGGGCTACAACATGCTCTCCGTGGCCAGCCATTACCTCAATCGCCAAACCAAGGGCCGGGGTCAAGGCTGGAAGACGCCCGACCTGTGGCCTCTGAATGCCGCCGAGTACCGGAAAATGGAAGCCGTCATGGATGAGCTGGCCAAGCGCAAAATCATGCTATACCCCTTCGCCGGTTTCTTCGGGCAGAGTTCTGATTTTCCCATCGATCATCAGGAGCAGACCCTATACATCAAATATACTCTGGCCCGCCTGGGTCCCTATTGGAATGTCCTTTTCAACGTGGCCGGACCTGAGCCGGTGCTCAAGCCCGGCGCGTTCCAGAATTCCATGAGCCCGGCCGACATCAATCGGCTCGGCCGGCAGATACGAGAGCTGGACGTTTTCGGACATCTTGTTTCGGTGCACAATCCGGGAGGCGACGACCCGTTCAAGGATGAGGACTGGCTGTCTTTTGTCACGCTTCAGGGCTGGAAGGGTACGGACTTATCGCAGATCGGCGAGGGCATGCTGAAGAACCACCATGCTGCAAAGCCGCTCTACGCGCAGGAAGTTTTCTGGCCCGGCAACATGTATCACAAGATTGAGAGCGAGGTCGATATCCGCAAGAAGGCGTATGTCCTGATAATGTCGGCCGCGACCGTCAATTATGCAGACATGGACGGCAATTCATCCACGGGTTTCAGCGGGAGCATGGACCCGTCCCATAGAAAACAGGCCGGTCATGACATTGTCGGGAAAGTGTGGGATTTCTTTGAGACGATTCCTTTCTATCGAATGAGTCCCAACCAGCGGATCGTGGACAACGGGTTCTGTCTTGCGCAAGAGGGCAGGTACTATCTGGTGTATCTTGCTGACGGGGGGAGCGTGAACATCACTCTCAAGGCCGGTCGATACAAAACCACATGGATAAATGCGCAAGATACGTCCGATAGGCGTTTCGTGGGAACGGCAGACCGGGGGCGGAAGTTCTCTGCCCCGGACGGGGGCGATGACTGGCTGCTGTTTCTGAGCGCCGAAGGCACTGGTGATGCTGAGGCGCAAAGTGGTTAGCGCCCTTCAGGACTGAGCAGTATTCTCGGATTATATCTATGGCCTTATCGCATCAAAGAAAGACAACAGCTATTCTACTGGCTCTTTACTGGCCCACGCTTTTTGTCTTTGCCCACATACCGGTCCCGCAGGTGGTTCAAGAGGCGGATGTTTCCGACAAGAGCCTCCATTTTCTTGCATACCTGATCCTGGTGTATCTGCTCTGGTTTTCGATGCGTGGCGGAGAGAGAGTGAGCTGGCGCGGAATGGGAGCGTGGTGTGTCTTGGCCGCACTGGCGGTCTATGGGGTCTTTGACGAGTGGTCTCAGGGCTTCGTGGCCGGGCGCAGTTGCGACGTTCGGGATTTCTTCGCTGACATGACCGGTGTGCTTGCAGGGCTGATTTTATTCTCGGTCTTTACGTTTTTGTCTGCGGGGCTTTTGGTGGTGGCGATCGTCATTTTCGGCGTGACTAATGTCACGAGAGCAGATCTGGGCGAGCTCATGCCCATCATAGGTGGAACGTTTTATCTGTTTTCTTATGCCATTTTCACGGCCTTGTGGGTACAGTACATACGGCATTTCCGGTTTACGATGCGGCCGCCGCGGACCGGGATAAGACATCTGACGGCGGCATTGGCTGCACCGCTGGCCCTGTTATTGTTCGTGAAGCTTTTCTCCGTGGTTTTCGACAGCGCGTTCGGCGCGCGGGAGATGATTATTTGCGCCTGTGGAATCGGAGCTGTAATCGCCGCGACTTATCTGGCGCCTTCATTTCGCAGAGCCAAGGGCTGAGGACAATGTGCTATTTCGCCTCTGGGTCCTTCTTGAAGGGTCTATAGAGCGGGTCGCCGACCAGGAGCAGTTGCCACGAATTGAACGGTTTCGTGCGGTAGTACGCCTCGACGAGACAGTTGCCCTTGTACAGCTCCATGAAGAATTCTTTCGGCTGTGGAAAGGAATGAAGATAGGGCTCGGCCGCCGCTCCGAGTGTTGCCGTGACGCCGTCTCTGAGCATAGAGGCGCACCATTGGCTGCTGTTCGGGTCGCGAAGGTCGGCTGCTTCAAAGCTTGCGATGTGATACCCTATCGCGCCGTCGACAAAATCGAAGGCATCGATGTATTTCTTCAGACTGTACCAGCCGCAGTACAGAGCGGTCCGGGGGCAGGAGCCCGGGCCGAAGAGCTGCGCCGTCCGCTCCTCTCTTACAGACAGTCTCGTTTGTGATTGTGTAAGGGTTGCCAGGTCTCGCAGTGACTTATCGAAATGACCGTATGCGTCCTTTCTTACAATGCCCCGGGAATCGATGTAGGCGATGCCTTTGAGGCCTGTCTCCTCTGCCGCTATCGCTTTGTCCACGAGGCCCATGGCGATCCCACAGTCCGGTCCATCGAGGCGACTGACCATCAGGGTTCTGAAACGCAGACCCATGGCGTCATTTCTTAACAGATTCGGCTGCCATCGAAACAGTTCATAATCGTCGAACAGAACCAGGGACAGCTCGCTGTCAACCGAAGCGCTTGTCTGCTTGCCGTCGATACAATCCATCTCAAGCTGTAACTGAGCCAGCCGGCGACTGTGCTGACGGCGTTGGGCAGAGTCGGCCGGGCCCTCCTGCTCCAACTGTTTGATCCGCCTTCTCTCTTGTTCGGCTAATTCGCTCAGCTCCCTTCGACTGTCCTGCTTCTCCGGCAGGGGGCCTCTCCCCGTCACCCTTATCGGTACCCCGTACGTGGTAAGCAGGCATCGGATCTTGCCGAGCGGCTCATGGCTCAGCAATCTTCTGCGAATTGGCTCTGCAAGCAGCTTCTCGTAGGCTTCTCTGCGGATTGTCTGGTCAAGGTCTGCGCCCAATGACAGTATCAGAGTATTCTGGTCCGGGACTCTGCGCTTTTTGCAGTAGTATCGGGCAACCCGTCCGGAATCCGCGATGTCTCTGTTTGACACGACCAAAATCTCATCGGGCTCCAGCGCAGAGGCTGCTGTGGCGAAGGTCAAGGTCAGCAGAATCACAGGGCCGGTTTTGAATGTCATTTCAGATGTGAAATCAGGGCCGGCAGCGTTATTGCGGCCCGTAGGATCTGTAGGGCAGCTCGGCCGGATACTCCGAGATCGTTTCAGTATAGTCGTCAAGCCAACAAGCGTCCGGATTGCTTGCCAGCGCCAGGAAGCGCCCGCTGTCTGCGTCGTCGGCGGCTCTGTGGTATTTGAAATAGACGAAATCTCCGGTCTTGCCGATGACTTCGACCTTGCCGGTCGAATGGGACATGACAAACCGGACGCGCTTTGCCAGGCCGGAAACGAAGGCCTTTGCTTGCTCTACGATCTCGTACCCTTGCTCGACGGGGATCGTGTACGCTCTGTTCCCCAGGGCCGGACGGCACTGGAAAACATAGTACGGGACCGCGCCGATAAAGGACAGTCTTGCGAGCAGCTCGGCCAGCACCCGGGGATCATCATTGACTCCTTTGATAAGCGGCGCTTGATTGGCGACAACCGCGCCGGCTTTCTGCAGCAGCGCCACGGCCCTGACAGCCAGCTCAGTCAGCTCCCTCGGATGGACGAAGTGAGTCATCACATATAGTCTCTTTTGATCGGTGCTGTACTTTTCGATCATTTCGAGTAACCCCGGCTCCTCGATAATCCGAGCCGGGTTGAAGGCCGGCATCTTTGTCCCGATGCGAATGATTTGTACGTGATCGATTTCTCTTAATGGCCGGATGATATCATCGAGCTTTGACGGTTTGAGCACGAGCGGGTCGCCACCGGTCAAAAGCACATTGGTTATCTCATCATGTTGCTGAATATACTCCACCGCAGCCGGAAGGGCTCGCAGGTATTCGCTCTGCGGCGTTATGAAGACGCGCTTGCGGAAGCAATACCGGCATATGCCGTCGCAGACGTTGCTGACCAACAGCAGTGCCGTGGAACGATATTTGTGCTCCAACCCGGGCATGATGCAATACGTCTTCTCGTCGGAGGGGTCGAGCCGACCCCATGTGTCGAGCTCCTGTAGTCCCGGGACGATGGCGGCGCGTATGGGATCCTTGGGATCGTTCCAATCGATGAGTGACAGGTAATAGTCGTTGCAGCGAAAAGGGAACTTATCGGTCACTCGCTGCAACTCGGTTCTCTCGGCCTGGCTCAATTGGTCCAACTGGTCTATTCTTGTAAAGTATTTCATCCTATGCTCGTTTTCTGGTGCTCTGTCACCAGCAAGCTGTCAGTCCCCGGTGCTGAGCGCCGAGTATTCACAGTTTCATGCCTCGTGTGTACTCAGCGTGCGAATACCTCTTCTCATACACACTTTTTCTCGTCAGGACATGGGCGATGGTCGCCAGCAGGATCTTCATGTCCGTCAGAAAGCCTGCTGTTTCGACGTACCTGACGTCGAGTTCAAGTTTTTCTTCGCGAGTTAGCTGTGCTCGCCCTGATACTTGTGCCAGGCCGGTCAAACCGGGCTTGACAAGCAACCGTCTCTTCTGGCGCTCGCTCCACTCCGGTATCTGTGAAAGATACAGCGGCCGCGGCCCGACAACGCTCATATCCCCGCGTAATATGTTAACCAGCTGGGGCAATTCGTCAAGGGAATACTCGCGCAAAATTCTTCCTACTCTTGTTAACCGTGGGTCTTTGCCGGATTTTGGACTCGGCCCGAAGGGATCGCTATCGACTCGCATGGTGCGAAATTTGTAGAAGATGAACGGTTTGCCGCCCTTTCCTGCTCTTTGCTGCCTGAAAACGGCGGAGCCCTTACTTTCAAGTCTTATGACGATAGCGATTCCGGCCAAAATCGGCCACATAAGTATCAATGCCGATAGACAAACAAGGATATCGCATCCGCGTTTTAGTGTGCAAAAAAGGCTCATATTAGCCATTTTATTCGGCAAGAAGCTCGGAGTCAACACTGCCCCGATTCGTCTGGACACGCCCGGTCACAGCCGATAGACTGACCTAGATTGCCAAATATGCCCTTGTTCGGGCGTTTTTTGGAATACAAGATGCAGATTATGCTGGATAATCTCATAGGTTCCGAAAGGCCCATGAGCTGGGTACTGCAATTCTGGCCTGTGTTGGCGTTTTCATTCATCTCAGCGCTGGCAGCGACGGCCCTGTGCAAAAGGATTGCAGTGAAGTTCGGGATCGTGGACCGGCCGGACGACCGGGTAAAGACCCACAAGGGCACGGTGGCCTATCTCGGCGGTGTGGGTATGCTCGCCGGGTTGACCGCCGGGATCCTCGCCGGAATCTACTATCTCCACGGACAGGAACACCTGCCCTCGACGTTTACCTGGCTTTTCGGCGTCTTGGCCGGCGGTGCAACAGCCTGTTTCGTCGGCCTGGTCGATGATATATTCGATCTGAGACCCTATCAGAAGATGCTCGGGCAAGTCGTTGCCGCCCTGATTTTGGTTGCCGCAGGTATCAGACCAAGTCTCAGTTTTCTCCACGCCTATCTTGGACTGAATATCCAGCAGAACATCGAGATCGCTCTGGGGGTCCCCATCGTTATTGTCTTCGTCGTTGGCGCAACAAACTCGTTGAACCTGCTCGATGGCTTGGATGGCCTGTGCGCGGGTGTGACCGTCATTATCACGGTCGCCCTTCTTATCCTGGCCATCCACTTAGGCACCTGGGCCTCCAGCCAGGTCGGCGGTGACTCGGTCCGTGTCGTCGTGTGTCTGGCGCTTCTCGGCGCCCTGTGCGGTTTTCTACCTTTCAATCGTCACCCGGCCAAGATATTCATGGGTGACGCCGGGAGCATGCTGCTCGGGTTCTTCGTGGCGGCGCTGATGATTTTGTTTGCTGAGAAGGCCGTCAGGTGGTGGATGGCGTCTGTTGTCGTCTTCGGCCTGCCGATTCTCGACACCGCCGTCGCATTGGCTCGCAGGCTGTTCAACGGGCGGCCCTTGTTTGTCTCCGACCGGGGCCACATCTATGACCAGATGATTGATCGGGGTATTCCGCTCAAGAGGACCGTTGCTATCTGTTACGGCTTGGCCGCTCTGTATGCGCTGATCGGAATCGGGCTGAGCCTGCGAACGAAAATCAGGGCCAGATACGCCCTGGTCATATACGTGCTCGTTTTCGTCCTCTCGGGCGTTATCGTCTGGAGAAAGGGCTACCTGAAAATGGAAGGTCTGCGCGGCGCGGTTCGCAAGCGGCAATAGTCATGAGCTTGCATGACTGAACCCGGTGATAAAGTCTGCACTTTTCTTGACCGTCCCGGCGTCCGCTCGCGGATGCAGCGGCAGGTTCACCACTTCTCTGCCGGCCTTCTCGGCCTCCGGACACATTCCGATCGTGTAGTCGTAAGAGGCCAGCGGCGTCTCAATCGGGTGCAGGGGACATTCGAACCAGCTTCCCAGCTCGATGCCGGCTTTGGCCGCCTCACCGAGAGCCTTCTCCTTTTCCGTGATTCTCACCGGATACCTTACCATCACCGGTGTTATAACGGTTTTGTCGTAGTCCCTGCTCTTGTACCCTATGCTCGCGAGAATCTCATCGTAGAGCCGAGCCATGTTGATGCGATGAGAGATGTTTTGCTCAATCCTCCTGAGCTGCCTCAAGCCCGAGCGGGCCTGCATGGCACCGGCGCCTTTGAAAAAATCTTTCGCTTTGCTCGGTTCGAATTCGCTTTTGTCGGACGATCCCACAACGGCGCCTTTCCGGGTGAGATACCTGAACAGGCTCTGGGCCAAAGCGGTTGTCCGCGGATAGACGAGCAGCCTGTAGATGAGCAGTTGCGCCGAGAGCATGAAAATTTCCCGCAGCGAGGGCGAACACATTTCGTCGGCCTGCAGCGTTTCGATCCGCCCGGCCAATTGCTTGTCACTGGTTATGACCATTCCTCCAAGGCCCGTGGTGTAGGGCTTGTTCCATTGGAACGAGAAGTACCCGGCCCGCCCAAGTGTTCCCACTATCCTGCCTTTGTATTGCGAGCCAAAGGCCAGGCAGCAATCTTCGATGACCGAGACGCCGTGACGTTGCGCAATGTCCAGGATCGGGTCCATATCGCAGGGATAACCGTAGGTGTGTTGTGCGATAATGATCTTTGTCGTGGCAGTAATTTTTTCTTCCAGAAGATTGACGTCGATATTGAATGTGGCAGGCTCGATATCGACATAGACCGGCTTGGCCCCAACGTACTTAATCGGGTTTACATTCATCACGCATGTGTATCCGGGCAGGATCACCTCGTCGCCCTGACCAACGTCAAGTGTTCGCAGCAGGGCGTATAACGCGACGCGACCCTTCCAGAATGCGAACGCCCGCTCGGCTCCGAAGAAACGGGCAAACTGATTTTGATATTGCTCGATAGTTGGGTGCATCGTCGGGTTGCTACCTCGACATTTGTGTTTCTTCAGGCGTTCTGGCGCCCCGTCCTGCGAGCGCGCTGAACCTGACGGCGCCCCACAGGCATCCCAATCCATAACCAAAATGCAGTAGGGCAAAGATCAGAGGCGCTGCGGGTGCATATTGCCAGCCGGACCTGCGCCCGACGTCCAGGGCGCCTATCACCAGTCCCACCACGTACAGAATTACCTCCACAGCAAACAGAACCCGCGATGGCCGCCAGAACAAACCGGCCAGTCCTAAAAAGAGCAAAGAGGATACGAATATCAGAGGAATTAATTGCCTGATGCTCGCGGGCCTTCTGTGCTTTTGCAGAGTCCTGATGCGCCAGAAGCCGTACTGAAAATACTGCCTCCAGAGTCCGCGCAGGGATGCTCGGGAGAAATACGTGCTCTGGATGGTCTTCGACATCCATATCTTGCCGCCTGCAAGGATAACTCTCAGGTTAAACTCGTCGTCCTGATTGCGCACCAATTCCTCGTCGAAACAGCCGACTCTATCGACCACCCATTTGTGGTGCGTGCCGAACGCGAGCGTGTCAACCCAACCTTCATAGTCTCCCAGCCTGAACCTTGAATTTCCGACGCCGAAAGGCGAGCACATGGCTGAAGCGATAGCCCGGCCCGTGTAGCTGTCCGCCACTGTGTTGATATGCCCGCCCGCAATCCACGCATCGGGATGCTCGCGCAGGCACCGGATCGATTTGACAATAAAGTCTTTGGGCACTTCGGCGTGACCATCAATTCGAGTGAAGAAATCGCCGCGAGCGGCCTTCAGGCCGATGTTCATGGCGGTCGGCACGATGCGCTTGGGATTATCCAGTATCCTGATTCGACGATCTGCTTGTGACAATTTCTCGACAATCTCTCGCGTACCGTCATCGCTCATGCCGTCCACGATAAGGATCTCCATCTTCTCGGAGGGATAGTCGTTCTCTGAGATACTTGTGATGGCTCGCTCAATGAAATCGGCCTCATTGCGAATCGGCATGATGATACTGACAAAGGGCGCATCTGCATTTCGTTGTTCGCATCGCGTATGTTGTGCCGTGTCTGTCGTCAATTTTCTTCTTTCTCTGCGATTGTTCTGCATGCTTGCACGAGAACGCTTTCAAGGCGGTCGGCCAGTTTCTCCCGGGCGAAATCGCGTTCGGCCAGCGCGCGGGCGTTCTCTGCCATGCGGCGACACAACTGCGGATCAGCCGCCAGCTCCTGCAGCGCATCGGCCAGCGCATCTGGGTGATGCGGGTCGAGGGATCGGCCGCAGTTGTTGTTCTCGATGGTCTCACTCAGCCAACCCGGCACGTTTATCAACACGGGCTTGCCCGCCGCTAAGGCGTCGAACATCTTGTTCGGAGACCAGGAGTGTTCCTTAGTCGCCCGGTAAATTGTCATGCACGCCTGGCACCCGGCGACGAGTCGAGCGACGTGCTCCTTGCCGGGGGCCGGCTCGCTGAAGACCACGTTGCTCAGTTTGTACTGGCGTGCCATCTTCTCCAGGTCGGGCCGTCTTGCCCCGCCGCCGTGCAGTACCAGAACGATGCGGCTGTTGCCCCGTTCGGCGAGGATTCGCGCCGTTTCGATGATGTACTCAAGCCCATTGGCCAGTCCCATCGCGCCGAAGTAAACGGCCGCAAACTTCTCACCCAGTCCCAGCCGCTGTCGTTCGGCGGAACCGTCCACATCCGGCCGGAACAAATCCAGATCGCTTCCGTTCGGAATCACCGTCACCTTCTCGGCCGGCACGCCCCTTCGGATGATACCTTCTTTCATACCGGGTGACAGTGCAACAACGTGCGCTGCGCCGTCGTATATTTTCGCCGCCATTCGCTTGAGCCACCATACCGCCAGAGGATTGTTCAGCGCCCCAACGTTGACCAGGGCCTCGGGCCAGAGGTCGCGGACTTCGAAGACAAACGGAACTCCGAAGTGCCGGCCCAGGGCCAAACCGGCCAGACCAATAGTCAGCGGCGTGTGCGTGGCAAAGACCACGTCGGGTCTGGGCAGCTTTTTGCCGACGCGTCCGGCTAACCATGCGAACTGATAGAACTTGAGCATGCGCTGCCAGCCGTTCAGGCCGGTTCCGACGTTCGGATCGTTGTAAGCGGCGGCGATGGGAACCACATGAATTCCTTCGGCGTCGAACTCGGCATATTCCTTGCCCTCAGGCACGGGAAACTCCCGGTTTGCCGGCCCCGAGGTGATCATTGTCACGCGATGACCTTTGCGCACGAGATGCCGGGCAAACTCGTAGGACCGTGTCCCCGTCATGCCCTTGCGTGTTGCGAAATACTGGTGCAGATAGAAAATGTGCATTTGCGTCCAATCATCGACGAATGTCTTCGCGGGAAGCGTCATCTTTTCGGAGACCGGCGGTCGAGTCGCTCAGTCTCGGCATGTTCCAAAGATCCGGTATCGTCTCGGCGCGGCCTTTGAAAAGAAATGGCCACTGATAATACCAGTCCCGGCGGGCCTGGGGCAGCAGCAACGAAGGCTCGTAGGGGAAACAGCCCAAATCGGGAGGTCGATCCTCACGTCGCGCCCGGCCGAAAAAGTCATTCTTCGGCGCGTACTTTTTTGAGCCCGTTCCGATAGCAGGACTGCCCTTCCTGAGAAAGAACGTTCCCTTGCCCTCGTCGAGAAACAGAGGATTGCCGAATACCCGGTGCGGCCCGGCTCCCCGCAATGGCGGCAAGCAGAGATTGTAGTCGATGACAATCCTGCTCTTGCCGGGGTCGCCGCCTCCAGGAATCTGAATGGGCTCGGCTCTTTCAAACTTCCAGTGGGTATTGTCCCCGACGATGTTGTTCGCAATGATATCGTCTTGTCCATTCTTGATGGCGATGCCGCTGCCGTTGAGTACAACCGTGTTGTTGACGATGCGGTTGGAGCCGGTGTGCGGCCTGGAATACACAGCGATGCCCCAGCGCTGGTTCCCGTGGATCAGGTTGTTTTCGATTTTGCTGTTGGCAATCTCCGGGTATAAATGCAGACCCCAGCCTGAATTGAACCGGACAATGTTGTTGCGTATCGTCAGGTTATCGCCGTCGGCATAGACGCCGTGATTGAACTGAGGATGCTCGCCGTTGTATTCGATGATGTTGTTTTCTATGACCGTCCCACGAACGCTGTGGGCTTCGATGCCCGCAAGGGCGTTGTTGTGAATCCGGCAGTTTCGTATCACGGTGTAATCCGCGTCTGATTTGACTCCTGTGTATTTGGCTCCGCCGCTCTCAAAACCGTCGATGATGACCCACTTGCACCCGCTCTTGACGTAGACGTTGTGGGACGCGGAGCCATGCAGAACCGCTTTGTATTTGTACTGGGATCTGAGAATCGTGGGCTTTTCCGCCGAGCCGGCGTGTTCGGCCGAAAGCGTGACTTGAGTCCCGACGTAATCACCCGGTTTGAACATGAATGTGTTGCCGCCGCCCGCTTTCTTCAGAGCCGCCTCGATGGAGGCGAGAGGATCGGTCTGCGAGCCCGTTGCCGACGCTTTGCCATCGGGCGAAATCCAGTAAGTCTCTGCGGCAAGTTCGCAGCAAGCTAAGAGCAAAATAACGATGCTGATGATATATCTGGACATGCCCTACCTCCGACTGTGAATGAGCTCTCGGTAAATCTTTTCCAGGCGTTTCATGTTGGTCTTTCTGTTTCCTGACCGAACAACTTTCTCGCGATTGCGCCCGGCGGCCTCGATCGCGAGCCAAGGATTTCGGCGCAATTGCATGACACAATCCGCCAAATCTCCCGCATCGCCTACCCTGTGAAGCAGGCCATCGGTGTTGTGGTTCAGCCAGGCCGAGTTGGCTTTTATATCCGAAACGATGGGGAACAAACCCGTTGCCATGGCCTCGAGCAGGGACAGGCTCGTCCCGTCCCACAGCGAAGCCGAAAGATAAACGTCGTGCCCGTGCAGGATATCAGGCAGATCGTCATTGCAGACTTTCCCGATGAAGCTCACGCTGTCCTCCAGCCCTTCACTTACGCTCTGCTGCCTAAGTGCATCGAGCAAAGAACCTTCACCGACGAAAGTCATCTGGAACTTGACGGCCTTTTCTTTGAGTAGGACAAGAGCGCCGATGATGGTCTTGTGGTCGAACACCGGCTCCAAACGTCTCGTGCATATCAGTCTCAACGCTCGGGATGGGTCCGGCGCCGCACGCTCAGCAAATGAGAAGAGGTCGGTATCAATTCCGAGCGTGAGGGTCTCGACTTTCTTCGTTTCTGTGCCTAAGCTGGTGACCCTCTTCGCAAGGTCCTCTGAGACCGTGTTGATGCAATCCGAGTGCTCGAATATTTTTTTCAACAATGGGCGCCATATTCTGGACTTTATCCCGATAGTCAAGTCACTTCCGTGCACTGTGACCACCGTCGGGTGGACGCCGCAGACCAGCGCCGTCAGTCCGCAACTGGTGGCGTAGTGAGCGTGTACGATGTCCGGTTTGAGCCGTTTCAGAAGTCTTCTTGCTCGAATCATACTGATGGGATACTTCCATTTGCCTCGGCTCTCGCAGTAGCGGGTTCCGAGCCCGACGTTGTAAGTGGGTACTCCGCGTTCGGGGCCCGGAGACAATGAAATGAAAATCACCTCGTGCCCGGCGTCTCTGAAGTAATCCAGGTACGCACCGATGTGCGTGAAGGTCCCCAGAGAGATAAAGCAAATTCGCATCAGTCACCTTGCCTGTTCAGGAAGATGCTTCGAGCGCTTCCCGATATGCGTGCAGTGTTTTTTCGCAGACAACCGAGGCTCTGAACCGTCTCTCGGCAGTCTGCTTGCCGCAATAGCCCATCGACCGGGCGAGCGATTCGTCGCAGAGTATCTTCAGAACCGCCTTGGCGATAGTTTTGGGCTCGTGAGGGTCAACCAGAAGCCCTGTTTTTTCGTTCTCGACCATGCCCGGAATTCCACCCACGGCCGAAGCCACGACGGGAACGCCCCCAGCCATCGCTTCGGCAATCGTCAGCGGAGCGTTTTCCTGGAACGACGGGACGACGAGGCAATTCGCCCTGGACAATTCGGATTGCACGTCCCGGATGCTGAGATTCCCGAGGAAATGCACCTTGTCCTGCAAGGCGGCCGCTTCGATCTGCTTGTTGCACGCCTGGAGATAGGCATCTTCCGCAGTCCCGGAGATCCGAAGATGAGCGTTGGGAGATTGCCGGGCGACAAGGGCAAAGGCCTTAATCATGCCGGCAATGTTTTTCAAGGGCCTGATTCTGCTGCAGCAAAGTATTTGGCCCGGCTCGAACGCCCGCTCGATATTGAAATAGGAATCCGCCACCGGATTGTCAATAAGCCAGGTCTTGCGAAGACTGTTCTTGGCCGGAATGAATTCTCTCGCGTATTCACTTATCAAAACCACATGGGGAACCCGGCGGCGGCCATAGTCTTCCGTCAGCTTCAAGAGCAGCCGCCTCGGCAGGCGGAGCACGCCCCACCGGCTGTCCCATATGGCGTCTTTCTCGGCAATACCGTGTACTGTCAGAATGTTCGGGTGTTCGCAATTGGCCGCTAAGAATGTACCTGCCTGAAAATGCACAATGTCGGGCTTCAACTGCTTCAGAAGCGACCGCATCCGTCGTTTGCCGGCGAGCACGTCATACGCTGTCCCGGGCAGAAAGCTCCACGGTCCCATCTTGCCCACCCGATAGACGCTAAAGTCTCCCCATCCCTCACAAGTAATCTCTTCGGCCGGACCTTTTGGAGCGACGACAGTTACCTTGACATCTCTGTGCTTGCCGAGCTCATCGACAAGATATCTGGCTACGCCGGCCACACCTCCGTCGATGGAGCCGCGATCCTGAGGGAAGACTGTAACCATTGCTACGTGCATCTGCAATTCTCGAATCAGGCAAACTGTTCCTGGGGCAGGAAATCTTGCTCGTATTCGGCAAAGGCCGGCAATTCGTCCGTCGTTGCAGGGAAGAATCCGGCGATGCGCTCACTCGCCAGAACGAAGGCCAGGAATACCCAATAGTGCTTCTGGTAAAGTTGTCCCACGTTCATTCCCATGACCAGCAGATACGTCAGGACGGCTCTGGCATAGAGCTTCTCCAATCCGAGTGGCGTCCGCTTGACCGTGAGCATAATCAGAATAATGAACCACGCGAAAAGCGCCGCCGCGGGCAGGCCGTACAGTCCGAGAGCCATGAAGAAATCGCTGTGGGGCAAGATCCGCAGTCCGCTTTCCTCAAACCACCCATAGTAACTTGTTCCCAGCGGTTTTCTGACCGCACACGCGACGGCTTTCTTAATCGGCATCATCCTGTAGCTGATGGCTTCTCTGGCCTGGTGGGGGTCCGTCAATCGCGCTGCAACGCCCGCTTCCAGCCCTCTGTTTCTGACGACAAGACCCGCAGAAACACAGGCCATCAGAATGACCGCCAGCAGCAAAGCCGCCAGGGCGGGCCTGCGCACCACCTGCCTGATGAACAGCAACGGCGAGAGCACGGTGAAGATGATCGCAATCAGTGCGCCGCGAGAGCCAATCTTGAGCATCATGATCGGCAGAAACAGGATTGCGCCCAGGTATAGTATCCGCCAGAATAGACTCCTGTCCCGGGCGAACAGATAGATCGCGACCAGGAACGCTATGGCGGTCAGCGATGCCAGCATGTTTGCATCCGTGGCCTGGCCGAGCGTCGCGGAGTACCGCTGCTCCGGTGCGCTTTCCATTGCCCGCATCGCCGAGCCGGTCAGGAATGCCAACATGATGGTGCCCAGCGTTCCCATGACGTATGCTCGCAGCGCCCAGCGAAAGCTCTTTTCCCCGTTTGTCTGGAGTATCCAATACACAATAAAGATCAGCACAAAAAGCTGGACCTGCGTGAAGGCCCGCACGAGCTCGTAGTTGAGATAAGGTCCGGCCAGCGAGACCAGACATACCCAGAGCGTGTAGATAGCGATTACCCACAGCGCCTTGTGACCGATGCGCAGCCTCGGACGCGTGATCAGCACATTCAACGCAAAACTCGCTGCCAGGGCGATGCCGACGCCCCGGTCCAGACTGAAAACCTGCCTGAAGCCGACCCCGGCGCCTGTCGGCAATACCAGCATCATGATGCACAGGCCGAATGTGGGTTTGAGGACCATGCCGATAAACGTCGGAACGGCGATAATCACCGCGCCGGCCACCGGATTCTTCGCCAGGAACATGACGGCGAACCCTATCAGGCAGAACACAACCCAGATCGCGAGCAGAAGGACGTTGATCACGGCAGGTAACTGGATGTCGGATGTCCTTTCACCCTGCTCGTAGGATAATTCCTCGCCGTCTATTTCATTTTCATATTCCGTGTACATGAGGAACTCCGCATTTTAGAATTCATGCTTGTGCAGGAACGACCACAAGCGAGCATGCATTAACATTTGGCAACAGAGGTAACCCGCGGCCGTGAGGGGCCGTCGCCGGCGGGCAAGCTGCAAGACATTTCTCCTCTGTAATCGGCATATCATTGACGCATAGGCCTTGAGCCGGGTCAATTTAACGTGTGGCGCAGCTTTGCGATATCCCTCCAGGAATGCGCGGGACATGTCTGCCGCCTCCCAGCTCAGAACCTCCCGGCACGGCGCGCCGTGGAACAAAGAGCTTATGAACAAGAGAATATCGAAATATCGGCTCCCGAAGGTGGGCATTCGTCCCACCAGCGGCGCCGCCGACCAGTCCACAAGGACCAGCTCGCCCGATGTCTCGTGAAAGCAGACATTGATACATGCGAAATCACCATGGATGAAGGCGTTTTCATCGGAAGGTCCCGTCCATTCCGGCGGCAGCCCGTGTTTCATCGATTCGGGCAATGTCAATGTCTCGTGCACGACGGCCAGCGCCCTGCCCGCCTTCTCCAAAAGTCCGGCCAACCGCCCATCCCTGCGAACCGCCAAATCGAGCAATGTCACCAGGCCGCTGAAATGCTCGAAATCGAGCACCCCTGTCTCGGCATCGAAGTTGACGACCCTCGGAACGCAGAACAGGCCGCTGTCTTTGCCGATCTCGAATCCCCTGGCTGCTTTGGCCGCTTCGATAGCCAGGAGGCTCGGTTCTCCGGTTTTCCGAATTAGATCACCGATCAACTCCATCGGTCATTTCCTTATCAGGCGAACTATCAACGCGGTGATTCTTGCGTCGGCGGCAGACGGCAATCGGGCTCTCTGAGAATCGGTTCAGACACTTGAGCCTGGACGCCAGATTGTCGATGGCGCGATTTAGCCGGTACGAAACCGGAATTTTCGGTGGGTGAAAGAAACCGACCGGAAAGACCTCGAGGATTTCAAGTCCCGCTCCCCAGGCAAGCTCTTTCATCTCTTCGATGCTCATCACGTTGAATATGCCTTCCGGGTTCTTTTGCCGATGGCGCACATCGAGCAGCTTGGTCCAGGGCGAGCCCAGACTCTGGTGATTGTTGAAAACAAGATAGCCTTCTTCGTCCAGCAGCTCGACGAGAGCCCCGATCGCTGCGCGGCGCAGCTCCGGCTCGGCGTTCAGAAAGAAACGAAAGGCTGTTATGAAATTGAATGTCCTGGGCTTCAGGATATTTCCCGCCGTTATGTCCGCTTCGACGATTTCCGTCCGCTCAAGCTTCTGTCGGGCGATGGCCAGCATGGAGACGGAGACATCGACGGCCGTCGATGTTTTGACGCGGTCTTCCAGAAGAGCTGCGATGCGTCCGGTCCCGCACGCAAAGTCGAGCAGATGAACATCTTTGCCTGCGAAATATTTCTCCAGAATCTTCAGAATGATTTCCTGTTCGCGCGACCAAAGGAACCTCTGCCAGGCGCCGGTCCGGTAGTACTGCTCGTATTCGGCGCCTTTGCCCTCGTACTTATGAGATTCTCTGTAACTAACCTCGGCCATGGTCCGTTTTCCGCAGAGCAATATGGACAAATCGTTTTCGTTCGACTTCCGTCAGACTGAGAAACCAGCCGGCCAAGCCGGTCAGGGTCATTGCGGCGACGACGACGCCGGCAATTTCCAGCCACGAATCGGGCGGCGCCACATACTTCCAAAGACAGATCATAATGACAGCTGGCAGCGAACCCAGCAGGGCCGGTTGCCAGACATTGCGAACATTTTCCAGAGCGGAAATGCGCATCTTCCGGTTGAAGTATATCGGCAGAAGCACGCCGGAAAATAGAAGCATGGGCAGGAAATTCGACCACGCGATGCCAAGCAAACCCAGGCCGAGCACTTTGACCGAGACGACGGACGCCGAGACGCAAAGCAGTGCAGTTAAACCGGTAAGGATGCCGAAGATCCTGTGTTCTCCTCGCCCCACGAGCACAAGGAAGTTGCTGTGCTGCGCCAACATCAGACAGTATCCCGCGGCCAGAACGGCCAGGATCGCGGCCATTCCACGAATGACCGCCGGCTCTTCGAATTGGTCCCCGACCCAAATCCCCAGGAAATTCCCGCCCATCACAATCAGGAAACATCCGCTCGGAAGGATAATCAAAAGACTGTATTTGCGCGTCAGCAGAGCAATCTCTTTGACGCGGAGGTGGTCGTTTCGAGCGTCGAGATCGCTGACGGCTGGCTTTATTGCAGCCGTGGAGGCCTGGAGCAACTGTGACAGCAAAAGGACTCCGGCGGCGGCGAAGGCAAATTGACTGATGTGGGCGGCACTCATGAAAATAGCGATGACCACGGTGCTTGCTTGAACAATGATGACCCCGCCTATTGCATACAAAAAGGTATTTACGCCGTAAGCTAACATCTCCCTCAGAAGCCGCAAATCAATCCCGGCCAGGGACGGTGACGCTGCGGGCAGAAGTCTCCTGACAAAGACATAATCCAACGCTCTCAGGGCGATTTCACCGAGGCCGAACACGATACCCATTGTCAGCAGCCCGTAACCTCGCACCAGCAACGCCACGACGAACACGGTCCGCAGAAGCAATGCCATCAGTGCGACCGAATTGCTGATATCGTAGCGCTGCAGCCCGCTCAGCACGGCAGTCGATGGCTGCAGGGGCATCGCAAGGGCAAAGCAGAAACCGACAATTAACACGAGCATGCCGGTGGTTCCGACCAGTTCAGGCTCGATGGAAAACCAGGAGCCGGCCTTGAAGTAAATGACCAGACTGGCCATGACCAGAACCATGGCCAGAGCTGCGAAGAAAAACAGTGAAGTGCTGATGACGCGTTGGATTCCTTCGTCATCGCTTTTTGCCCGGTAAACGGGTATGTATCTGTTTATAGCGCTGTTCAAACCCAGACTTAACAAAGGGGCGTAACGGAAGATAGAGCCGCCGATGAGCACCCATACGCCGTACCGGGCCTGGCCGAGCCGACTGAGAAAGAAGCGCATCATGAGAAACGCGATGACCGCGTGAGTCACCAACGTCACGACGTTGAAAAGCGTATTGTGGACCAGTCTCTTTGAGGTTGTGACAGGTTGTTCGTTCATATATGCGTTATTGCGCTGCCTGCTCGCCGGTTTGTCTGCTGCTGTCTTCTCGGCGCTCGACGACTCGCCACAGAATACCGTCCTGAGCCAAATCGTAATTCTTGAGCACAAATTCAGGGCAATACTGTCGTCTTGGTGAGACAACGTATATCGGCCTGTTCCGGAGCAACCGCGCAATCGTGTGCTCGTTGAGCTGCGGGGCCTCTTTGCTGTTGACGGTGCCCGAGACAATCGCGACATCCGGGCGTCTTCGGGCCAGCAGCAGAGGCGCAACCGTCGTCACATCCGCGTAGATAACGGCGTTCTCCGCTGCCCCATCCAGGGCCTGATTGGCGAAGCGTTCGGCTCCGTGATATCCGGTTTTCCAGGGCTGCAGGAAATACTTGTAGTCATTGCGATAGGGAATATTGCCTCTTGTGCCGATGTTCAGGTGCATTCTCGCCGCCAGGGTCGGGGCCGTCGTATAGATGCCAACCGGCAGCACGCTAAAAAACAGAACCAGAAAGGCAACGGCTTTGTGACTAATCCGTTTCCGAAGCCAATATGTCCCGGCCCCCATGAGGATCGAGACCACACAGTAGAACGGTATGAAGAACGCATACCTGTCCGGCACCGTATATCGAAAGGCGAAAACGAAGAACAGCACAAGCAGGCCGAGCAATACCTTTCTGATACCGCGTCGCGTCCAGTCTTTGAGCAGCCCGAGACAGCCCGCAAGAACCAGCAGGATATTCGGCGTGGGAAAGTTGTACAGGATATACAGGAGATTCTCCTGCGCCATTCGCACTGACAGAGACGTGTTGAGCACCGCCCCTTGCCAGCTTCTTCCAAAAGCGGCCGAACTCAACGTGCCTGCAACGTCACCGGTTTGTATCATATTCCTTACGATCAAATACTCGTAAGGCAAAGCGCCGGCAATCCAGAGCACAGAGACAATGGCCAGGTCCCGCGCGCGTATCTGACGCTCGTTCCGGAGAAGAATGAGCAGGACCGCATAACAGACAAGCGGTATCACGGCAAGCATGTGAACGGCGATCGAAAGCCCGTTCAGGAGCCCCAACCAGTACAAATAGCGCACTCGGTCGGTTCGGATGTATCGCAGCAGCATTATCAATTCAGCGGTAGAAAGAGCCGTCCAGAGTGTATAAGTTTCTGCGATGCAAGCATGACGCCAGAATGTGTGAGAAAGCGCCAGCGTCACAGCAGCGATCACGGCAGGAAAAGTCCTTCCAAGCCACAGGCGCACAAAGAGCAATACATTCGCCACTGTCACGGCCGCCGCCACCGCCGAGACCAGATTGACTTTGTAGGCAAACGCACCGACCGGCATGTATTTGGCGCCGATGGCCAATATGTAAAAGAGCGGGTGTGACAGAGCAAGACCAAGGAAGCCTTCGATGTCGTTGTTGCAGATGCGGTACTGTATCAGCCCGCTGTCCTGCCAAAGCACGCCCGGGGCGCAGCTGACGACGTAAAGCACAAGCGCCGCACACAAAGCGGCAACGTAATGCAGAGCTAAATTCGCCTTTGTGGAGTTCATGGACGTATTGCTGGGGATCTCGATGCGCTTCCGTGGCGAGAAGCCGGAGTCGCTGCTGGTCTATGAAACGGTGACGGCCAATCCCTCACCGCTGATATCGAACTCAAAAAATCGTGCCCGCTCATTAGGTGGTTCGGCTTCGAGCATCTCCCGCACGGCTCGGGCGTCTTTGGGTGATTTGCAGATCATCAGCATGAAACCGCCTCCGCCGGCGCCGAGCAATTTGGCCCCGTATATAAATGGGCGGACTCGCGCCAGCAATGATTCGATTTCATCGCTGCTGGAGTTCGGATCAAGCTGCTTGTTGAGCCGCCACGCCACGTCGATCAGATGGCCGAACGTTGCGAGGTCCTTGCGGACGAGTGCGTCGGCCACCTCTTCGGCCACGATGTGAATCTGTTTCAAGGTCGCCATCGTGGCGCGGTGCCGATTCAGGTATCGTCCGACGACCTGTTGCAGGATATTCTTGGCCAGTCGTGTTATGCCGGTGTAGTAGAGAAGGCTCTGGCCGCCGTTCGTTTTCGGGTCCAGAATGTCGGGCAGCACATAATGGATGCGCGCATCGGGGACAAATCCGGGTTCCGTCACAATCATTTTTACGCCGTTGACGGCCCCGCCGATCTGGTCCTGCCACCCGCCGCCGGTCGTTAGGGCCTGTTCGAGGCGAAGCACGCTGTGGAATAGTTCTCGCTTTGACAGCTCTTTGCCCACGGCGCGCTGAATCGCTGCAAGAATCACAGCACCCATGATACTGGAAGTGCCGAGGCCGCTGCCTTTCGGAATCGCCGCAAGTGTCGTCAGCTCAATTCCTCCGCCAAAGTCTGCGAGCGTCCTTCTCAAACTGCTATTCCCGGCGGTCATATCCGCTTGTCGCCGGAAGCACGACAGGGCCAGCGCCGCCTTGGCAAGGGCAAAACTGCTCGTTGCCTTTCGATAGTCCAGAAGCTCGCTGAAACGAGTGATTTCGGTTCTCGCCCCCTGGTCGATTGAGCTGATGCGAATGACCGGCTTCTCAATGATGCGAACGTATGCCTGGATGGGGGGCTGGCCGTTTAAATTGACCGCGGCGTTGACGACACAACCGCCGCGTTCGAGCGAGTAGGGCGGCGTATCTGTCCAGCCTCCACCCAAATCGAAGCGGGCCGGCGCACGCGCCCAGACAATCTCGTCGCTGCGCAAAGCGCTTCGAGGATGAGTATCCCGTTTGAACCCCCCGGCAACGATAGTGCTCTCAAGACTCTCGAAAGCGACAGCTTGCGCCCGACGAGCCCAGCGGACGACGGAACCGGCCGGTTTCAAATCAAGACCCAGAGACAGCAGCCAGTCGCGTTCCGCCGGGCTGAGCAGTCGCTTCAGGCCCGGCAAAACAGTTGACAGCGGAGGATCGGTCTGCGGGTACAGCTCAAGGAGTGCAGAACCCAGTGTATGGATGACGCGTGGAAATACGAGGGATTCGGCGTCCCCGCTGTCGCTGTTTCTGAAATGCCAGTGGGCGGCCGCAAGGATTTCCGAGACGTACACCGTCAAATCTTCGGCGCCGTTCAATAAATACGCCAGCTCAGAACTCGAGAACCCGCTTTGCGGACGAAACACCTGCCGAAGCGATTGTCGGATCAATGTCCCGCGAATTTTCTCACGCCGCTCATAGAAATCACTGTGATCGGCGAACGCCAGAATCTGCTCGAGGTTGTATCGTTCCGCTTTTCGCCACGCCTTGAAGTCCGCCCCACGGGCGCCGGTCGGATCAAGCATCCACAACCATCGCTTATACTCGGTCCGAGTTCTCACCGCCGGAAACATCCGGGCGTTCCACATGCTCCGCTTGGCAGCAGACAAGTCCGCATCCCAGAGGTCTTCGGCTCCGGCGCCGACAGCCCGGAGCCATTCAAGCACATCCATCCCACAGAAGCTCGCCCCTTCTTCCATCGTCTGCTTGAACGTGTCATCCAGCCTGTAACACCGGACAAACCAAGCACTCTTGCCATTCGGGCGTTTGCCCTTTATGACATCGAGACACGCACCGGACGGCAATGAAAGCGGTTCGTCAATGTCAACGCCGACGACCACGTTATCTCCACCCAGAGTCAGTGGCGACCGTATGCGGCAGCCCTCGACCCAGGAGGAAGCCCCCCTCACCGCGCCGCTGCCGAGAATCTCGTTGTTAATGTCAAGGAAGGTCTGCAAATGCGATGCACCGCGGTCTTCCTGCAGCAGCCGGACGCCGCTGCTGATGATTCCTCTGCTGGTCCCGAAGTCCAGGAAATCGCAATGCTTCAATAACCTCATACTGAAGGGCACGGATGAACAAGCTTCAAACAGCCTGCCCAACAGCATCGTGCTCCATTTTGAACCGCTCTGCTGTGCGGATTTGAGGTGTCTTGGTTTGGCGGCTTCGCTGCCCATCGCGCAGCATATCTCGCGATAAAAGTCCAGGCCCCGTTCAGTGACGGCTCGGCCCAGGTTCCCGCCCAGAGCAAGTCTGCCTTCTTTACCGGCGCGCGTGCCGAAGAGCCTCAGCAGCCTGACGGCCGTTCCCCCGTCGAAGTTCATCACCCCGATATCCAGACAGGCCTGGCCGTATGCGTCGAGTGCTCCTTCTTTCTTCTGCTCGGCCACAGAGGGCTTCTGAAGGTATAGCCTCACTCTATCCGCCTGCCCTCTGCAAAAGACACCATGCCTACTGGCCTGCTCAGGCGGAGCATAACAGGCCAGTCCCGTAATACCCTCAGCGGCAAATTCCGCCTCCGAAGGTTTGAACCTCAGCAACACATCGCCTGAGGTGATCACGACCTGGCCCACGTCGGCCGCGGGTTCGGGCAAAGCTAGGTAAGTCGGCAGTAGCCGGTCGAACAGCGTCAGGGGTACCACGACGTCACTTTCGCACGGGACAGGGACAAATATCTTTCCGCACGGTCCGTATGAGGGCAAGCGTCTTGAGTCCCCCCCGGCGTGAACGATGAGAATTCGCAGGCTTCTGAGGACTTGTTCCCATACGTCCGGGTTGGCAGCTTTCGGGCCCTGCTCAAGCTCTCGACGGAGGACCTCCATCAGGCAATAAAGCGTACTGCCTCCGCTGCCGATTCGCTTCCCGCCCGGATCAGCCACGACGATAACGTTACGCACGCTGGCGAGAAGGCCCAAATCCTGTCGGATTTTCAGTTGCGATTCATAGGCTTGTGCCTGTGCCTCGTTGGACGCCGTGACGATGAGATAATCCCACTGGTTTAGCTTCGCACGCATGCGCATACTTCCTGTCTGTGCAGTCTCAACTCTCGAGAGGATTGTGCTTGAGGCTCTCGGCAATGCTTTGCAGGGCTTCGTCCAAGCTTGTCTTGGGTTCCCAGCCGGTCGTCTGTTTGATTCGCTCACAACTTGGCACACGCCGCATCATGTCTTCGATGGGCCTGCCGTAGGCGACTTCGTAGGGCACAAACTGTTTCTCACTCCTGCTGCCGGTCACTCCTATGACTCTGTCGGCAAGTTCGTCGATGGAGATCTCTTCGTTCGTGCCGATGTTATACACCTGACCCGCCGCCTTCCCGCAGTCCATCAGGCCGATGATGGCCTCAACGAGGTCTGCCACATAGCAGAAACAGCGCGTTTGCCTACCCGTGCCGTATATCAGGACGGGCTCGTTGTTGAGCGCGCTTTGAACGAATCGAGGCACAACCATTCCGTATTGGCCCGTCTGCCTCGGCCCGATTGTATTGAAGAAGCGGCCGATGACGACATCCAGTCCGTACTGTTGGTGGAAGGCCAGGCCGAGGAATTCATCTATCGCTTTACTGCACGCGTAGGCCCACCGTGACAAGCGCGTGCTGCCGAGCACGATGTCGTCGTCTTCACGGAAGGGAACGGCTTCACTTTTGCCATAGACCTCGCTGCTTGAGGCAATGAGAATTTTCTTGCCGGACTTGTTGGCGGCGTTGAGCACGATTTCGGTGCCCCCGATATTGGTTTCTATGGTATGCACCGGGTCTTCGGCGATCAACTTAACGCCGACCGCTGCCGCCAGATGGAATATTGCATCGCTGCGCTCGATCAGAGGTTCCACAAGTTCGGTACTGCAGATATCCCCCACGATCAACTCAAAATCGGAGTGCGCTTTACAGGTCTCGATATTCTGGAGTCTGCCCGTGCTGAGGTTATCGATGACCGAGACCTGATGGCCGTTTTTGAGCAGTCGTTCCGTTAGATGAGACCCAATAAAACCTGCGCCGCCTGTTACTAATGCTCTCATGTAAGCTCCGTCGAATACATTTCCATCCCGGCCAGAATAATGATCTTCAGGTAATTATCAATATGTAAAAATCATGTCCGGCCCCGTCAATCAGCTTGGACTCCGTCCCCGTCGGCTGCGCAAGAAGTGAATGCAGCCTCTTCGTCACATCCACGTTTGCTGTAGATGCGGTTTTTCCGCCGTCGCGCTCGTGCCAATCGCGTGGGAATCGGGTGAATACTCACGCCTGACCGGGTACGGGCCGGCCGAGAAGTCCAACGATACCCTAAGTATCGGCAAATAAAGAACATAGCTTTAGTGAGAGCGGGCGTTCGAGCCGGGCGGGTGGCTTTTCAATGCCGGGGCTTCAAGCCGTCGAGCGATTGGCTCTTCTGCGAAACACTACGCACCAAAAGAGTCCTATAAAATCCCGGTTCGCAGTCTGATGGTTCTGACTGGATGACAGCCGAGGCTTCGAAATGACGAAGCGATGCCTCAACGATGTTATGTGGCCATTTCGGTCTGTCGGGGCGGCGCTTGGGCTGGCTTCAACCGTAGTACGAGCAATATGTCTTGTCGGTTTCCCAGACGGTCACGCGGTGCAGCGATGCCTCGCCGAATTTGCCGGCGAGTCTGTTCCATGCGAAGACGGCAATATTCTCAACGGTGGGATTGGTTTTGCCGAAATGGCTGAGGTCGGCGTTGAGGTTCCGGTGGTCAAGGAGTTTGATCAATTCGTGCTCCACTGTTCTCTCGAAATCGCCGATGTGAAAATCGTCTCTGGCCGCTGGCATCCTTATTTCCACCTCTGCGACGTAGTTGTGGCCATGTCCCGTGGGGTTCGCGCACTTGCCGAAAATATCGAGGTTTTGCTGCTCGGAGAGATCGTCATTCCAGAGCTTATGCATTGCCGCAAATTCAAACTTTTCACAAAAATAGGCCATATCCAAATCCTCAATATCGACAGCTATCGTCCTGAACGGATTAAGCTTCAGACTAAGTCTGCCCAGCCTGGCCTTCCCGAATCTGCCCGCTAATTGGCTTCGGGCTGCTCCCAGGATGTCCACCATTTCAGGCAATGCGATGTGTCTTACCTGGCGGAAACTCTGCTTTATGCGTTCGACGAAAATCGGCACGACGAATTCGCGGACGTTCCGGTCGATCTCAGTTACGTTCACAACGAATCCGGTGGCCGGCTCTACATCGCCTCTCACTTCCACAGACAGCTCGAAGAACAGCGACAATCCTTCACCCGCCGGCTCGGAGACGAATGAATTGAGCCCTTTTTCCTGCTTGGGCAGGAAAGGATTGATGGAAAACCGTACCTGCCTGGCCAGTTCATGCATAAGCGAGATCCCTCCTACTTGTGCATCAGGGTCAGAACTTCACTTCGGGTCCGTGGATCCCTCTTGAATATCCCGCGCAGAGCCGATGTTACCATGGCCGAACCGGGCTTTCTGATACCTCGAATGGTCATGCAGCTATGAGAAGCTTCCAATACCACTGCGGCGCCCTGCGGCTTGAGACTGTTCATGATAAAGTCGGCGATCTGGTACGTCAGCCTTTCCTGGGTCTGGAGCCGCCGCGCAAAACAATCCACAATGCGGGCCAGCTTGCTGACCCCGAGCACAGTTCCGGAGGGCAGGTACGCAACGTGAGCCGAGCCGATAAACGGCATCAAATGATGCTCGCAGATGCTGTAGAAGGGTATATCGCGCAGCAGGACGATCTCGTCGTAGTTTTCCGTAAAGACTCCGCGAAGATGCTTGTTGGGGTCCTCCTGCATCCCGCCCAAAAGCTCGACGTACATTCTTGCCACCCGTTCCGGTGTTCGTTTGAGCCCTTCGCGAGCCACGTCTTCGCCGACTGCTACGAGTATGTCCTTAACGGCCTTTTCAATCTTCTGCCCATCTACTTTTTTAGTTTTTCTGTTCATTGCTCCAGCATCTTTTCAAATAGGTCATTTGTTTTTCGTATTCGTCAGAGTGGCAAGGTAGCTCGTAAGCAGCCTGACGCCGAATCCACTTGCACCTTCTGCCGTGGATTCCGTGGCCTTATCGAAGCTCCAGACGCCGGCGATATCGAGATGTGCCCATTTCTTACCACCCACGAACTGCCCCAGGAACGCCGCGGCCGTGCAGGCGCCGCCCCATCGGCTGCCGATGTTTTTCAGGTCGGCTATCTTGCTCTTCATTTCTCCGGCGTACTCGTCTCCGCTCGGCATGGGCCAGACCTTTTCGCCGCTGTTCTCTGAGGCTTTCTGCAATTGTTTGATCAGCTTGTCATCATTGCCCATCAGCCCCGCCATGTATTTGCCAAGAGCGACCACGCACGCGCCGGTCAACGTGGCGATGTCGATGATAACGTCGCAGTTCTGTTTGACGGCATAGCTTAACCCATCGCACAATATCATTCTTCCTTCGGCGTCGGTGTTCTGGACCTCGACGGATTTGCCGCTGAATGTCTTGACAATATCACCGGGCCGATAGCTCGTTCCGCTCGGCATATTCTCCGCCGCCGGCACGATTCCGAGGACATGTACAGGCAGGGCCAGCTCCGCCACGGCCTTCATCGTTCCCAATACGGTCGTGCCGCCCGATTTGTCCAATTTCATTTCATCCATATTGGCCGCCGGTTTGATGCTGATCCCGCCGGAGTCAAACGTTATGGCTTTGCCCACGATTGCGACTTTCGGCCGTGTGCTCGGGATTTTTCCGGCCGGGCTGTACTTCAGCACGATAAATCTCGGCTTGTTCTGTGAACCCGAGCCGACCGCCAGCACTCCGCCCATGCGTCTTGCAGCCATCTGCTTTACGTCGAAAACCGTACAGCTCAACCTCTTTGAGCCGCGAGCCAACTCCTTTGCGGCAGCGGCCAATTGTATCGGATTGACGACGTTGGCCGGTCGATTGGCCAGCGTCCTGGCATAACTTTGCGCTTTACCGATAACAGCTCCGGCCGAGAGTCCTTTTCTGAGTTTCTGTGTCGTCGCTGAATCCGGGTCAATCAGCGCGACTTTGAGCGAGCCCAACCGGCCGTCTTCACTGCCTGTGATGAATTCGTCGTAACAGTAGCTGCCGAACGCCGTCCCTTCTCCGCACGCCTGTCCCATCGCCGAGACGTCAAGAGCTGCGCCGAACGCTCTGTGCAAAGCCAGGCTGAGAGTTTGTGCCTTGCTCTCCACAGACTTCTTGGCCGCACACGCCGCCGCCCTGCGAACTGTGTCGAGCGTTGCTTTCTTCTTTTCACCAAGACCCACGAGCAAGACTCTTTTGGCGCCGATCCGCTCGTCGCCATAGACAACGGCGCTCGTCCCGTCTTTCCCATTGAAATCGCCCAGCTTTATCAACCGGTTGATCGCACCGTTGAGCTTGCCGTCGAGCTCTTTGTTGAGTCTGTCCAGCGTTTTCACGTCGGAAAACAACCCTACGGCAAGCAGATCTGTTTTGCATGTGGCGAAATCGACATTTCTTGCTTTCAGTTCGACGCTGATGATCTTTCTCATGTTCTCGGTCTTCTTTCCTTCTCGATCTCTACTTCTTCCCTTCCCTCGTTTTCGCTCTGTGGCGCAGATAACTCTCGATGAATCCATCGAGGTCTCCATTCAGAACGGCTTCCACGTTTCCGACCTGGAGGTCGGTCCGATGGTCTTTGACCATTTGATACGGCTGCAAAACGTAGCTTCGTATCTGGTTGCCCCAGGCGATTTCGCCTTTGTGGCCGTACAGCTTTGCAAGCTCTGCATCGCGTTTCTGCTGCTCGAGCATATAGAGTCTGGCCTTGAGGACCTTCATGGCTTGGGCACGGTTCTTGTGCTGGCTTCGTTCGTTCTGGCACTGCACCACGATGCCGGTCGGCTCGTGGGTAATCCGCACCGCCGAGCTGGTCTTGTTCACGTGTTGTCCCCCGGCCCCGCTGGCGCGATAGAAGTCAATCCGGATGTCATCTTCCTTGACTTCGATATCGATATCCTCGTCAAATTCCGGAACGCAGTCCACCGCGGCAAAGCTTGTGTGACGGCGTTTGTTCGCGTCAAAGGGGCTGATCCGGACGAGCCGATGCACTCCCGTCTCGCATGAGAGCTTGCCGAATGCGAAGGGCCCGGCCACCCGCAACGTGATGGACCGGATTCCCGCTTCCTCACCCGGCGTGATATCAAGCTCCTTGTGCTCGTATTTGTTTGCTTCGAAGTACCGCGTGTACATCCTCAGCAGCATGTTCGCCCAATCACAGCTTTCCGTTCCCCCGGCGCCGGCGTGAATACTGAAGAAGCAGTTCTTCACGTCTTCGGGCCTGGACAACAGCCCCGCCAGTTCGATTTGTTCACACCTCTTGAGCAGT
>CP070806.1:4889542-4904697 GCA_020343675.1 Phycisphaerales bacterium | reverse complement strand
AGGCAACTGTGAGGAAGTTACGGCACCAGTAGTTGTAGGAATCAAATCCCTCTCTTGAAAGCCAGTCCCGTCTTTCCAGCAACACTCCGGTCTGTCCATCCAACTTCACGAGGTACTCGGGACCTTCGAGCACATGACCGTCCAACTCGCGTGGATCGCCTTGACCGGCCTTGGCATAGACTTCCGCCTTGCCATCCTGGTCCACGTCAAAGACCATGTACGGCGAGTACCAGGTTCCCGTCTCAATCGCCCAGCCCATATTGTAACGCCACAGAAATTTGCCCTTTGAAGAGTAGGCATCCAGCTTGTAGGGTTCGGGGCTGCGTTTCCAGTAACCGGGGCGATGGTACGGGTCTACATTGAAATCAGGATGCTGCACTACGAAATCATAGGCCCCATCCCCGTCGAGGTCCGCGATACCGACTCGTTTCAGACTCACCTCGTCCTGAAGCTTTATGGAAAACCAGGGTCGATTCCCGGTCAGCGTGAAGACGTAAGCCTGTCCCAGGGTCTCTCGTTCCGCATTCCGGCTGATGGTCCTGATCTTGTATCTGTATCCATGGCCGGGCGACGCGGACGAATCCAGGAAGTTAGTGGACTCGGTAATCGGCGTGTCGTTTACTTTCTCAAAATCGCCCAAGCCGACGTCTTTTCTGTATACGTTGAAAGCGACGTCTTCAGGATCGCTCGCCAGCAGTCGCCAGCCCACGTAAACCGTACCCTCCTCCAGAGTCAGAGCGACGAGACCACGGTCGATTTTTTCCTGGACCTGAGCAGGGGCAACGATTGGCCACAAAGCGACCATAACCAGAAGCATCAACGGACTCCCCTTCGCTCTGTGTGGCGTTAAGTGTGCATTCTTGCGGTACTTGGCAGCGAACATATTCACCTCACTCTAAACCGTTTTTGATAAGTTACTCAGTCTCCACTCATAGGCAGCAGAGTATATCCCTGGACTGATGACGACGCAAGGGAAAGTCCCAGTTGACTACGCAGCAGTATTGTATTGCAGCGTTCCCAGATCCGACCCCGCCCGAAGTCCTGCAATGGACGCCGCAAAGAAAGGTGGTTGGCGAATGTCGTCCGGGCCCCACTACGAGGCCGGCTTTGCGGCCGCTGTTACGCAGGCTATCGAGGAGATCGGCGGCGGCGATCCCGGATGGGAGCCGGGAGGTGACGCAAAATCCGACGCAGCAAATGCACGCAGAGTCTTGCACGGCTTCGCACCTCGTTAGTGAACCTGCGAAATTCAACGTAAAACGAGACCCTGCAAGACGATGTGAAACGTCAATGGGCCGGGTTGGATTCGAACCAACGTAGGCTCTCGCCAACGGGTTTACAGCCCGTTCCCTTTAGCCACTCGGGCACCGACCCATTTCGTCTGTCGCTGCTTATCTTCGGTATTCTCGTGACATTAAAGCCTGTGGCCCCTCGGTTGTCAAGCGGCAAGAACTCCGATCAGGCAAATCGGGGCCCCTCCGACAAGCTCGGGGCAGGCCTTGGAGATGTTTTCAAGATTGGCTTTTATTGGCCTTGTCTTTTGGAGTCTGAAGGCAGGCAAATCTTCATAATCCATTGTAAAAAAGAACGTTACGGCCGTTTTGGTGCTTCCGAAATTGGGTTTGTTCTTCGCTAACCGCCGAGGCACCGGAGAGGATAGAAATTGCATCTGCTCGTTGTTGTACAAGTTAAATAAATGCCTCCTTCCATTCTCTCATGTGAAAATTTTCTCGTATCGGCACGACTGGTTGTGTTATAATTGTCACGGGGACGCAAGCCGGTTATTCGTCCTGAAAAGGAAGGAGAAAATGATGCGCGAACGAAAAGGCTTTACGCTGATTGAGCTGCTGGTGGTGATTGCCATCATCGCCTTATTGGTGGCAATCTTGATGCCGGCACTGCAGCGGGTGAAAAAGCAGGCCAAGGCAGTTGCCTGTCACTCAAACCTGAAGCAGTGGGGCCTCTACTTCTCGCTCTATACCGATGACAACAACGGCCATTTCCACAGAGGATGGAACAGCAGCGGGCGTTTGGAAGATAGCTGGATGGTTGTGCTGCGGCCCTACTATCTGGACAACCCGGACCTTTGCTGTTGCCCGGCGGCTATGAAACCTCGCAATCATGGAGCCAATGCTACCTTCGGGGCCTGGACGAATTCTTACGATGAGCATGGCAGTTATGGAATCAATATATGCGTGACCGATCCTCTGCCGGGCCTGGAAGGAGGCCGGCCGCCTGAGTGGTACTGGAGGAACCGCGACGTCAGAGGCGCTGCCAATATTCCGCTATTCTTGGATGACTATCACTGGGATACACGCCCACACCATACGGACGAACCACCAGAATATGAGGGTCAAGTAGAGGGCTGGTCCACGAATGCCATGAAGATGCTTTGCCTCAATCGCCACAGTGGGTTCACCAACGCTGTTTTTGTAGATTTCTCCAGCAGAACCGTAGGACTGAAGGAACTCTGGACGCTGAAGTGGAATCGCGAGTTTGAGACGGCAGGTCCCTGGACCACCGCCGGTGGTGTTCAACCGGGCGATTGGCCCGAATGGATGAGAAACTTCAGGGCGAATTAAGGCCCCCTCAGTCCAGTTGCATCGGGAAGTAATTCTTCGCGTTATTGAAGCAGATATCCTCGACCATCTTGCCGAGCAGCTCCGCGTCGTTCGGCAGCAGACCTGCCTCGACGTCGTTGCCCAACATATTGCAGAGTATCCGGCGGAAATATTCGTGTCTTGGATACGAGAGGAAACTGCGCGAGTCCGTGAGCATACCGACAAACTCACTCAGCAGCCCCATGTTCGAGAGCACGTTCATTTGTTCGGCCATCCCGTCGGCCTGATCGAGGAACCACCAGGCCGAGCCGTACTGCATTTTTCCCGGAACCGAACCGTCCTGGAAGTTGCCGGCCATCGTAGCGAGCAGAGCGTTGTCCCTCGGATTGAGGTTGTACAGGATGGTCTTGGGCAGCTTATCGTTCGTGTCTAACCGGTCGAGGAATTTCGAGAGCGGCCTGGCGATTTCGAAGTCGCCCATCGAATCACACCCGATATCGCGCCCGAGCGTCCTGAACAATCGAGTGCTGTTGTTTCGCAGCGCACCGAAATGAAGCTGCTGGACCCAGCCGGCTTCGTGGTCCATCAGCGCCAATTCAAACATCATGGCCGACTTGAATTTCAACTGCTCGGATGCTTCCAAAGTCCGGCCGGCCAGTATCTTGCCGAATATCTTGTCGATTTCGCTGTCGGTGTAGTCTTCGGCGTAAGCGGTCTCGATGCCGTGGTCGGAGAGTCGGCAGCCGTTCTGATGAAAATAGTCGTGGCGCCGGCGCAGCGCTGCGAGATACGAATCAAGATTCGTTATTTCCATATCGCAAATGATCCCGAGCTTCTCGATGAACGTGTTGAGACTCTGAATATCCTCGACGGCCATCGCCTGATCCGGCCGGAAAGCCGTATGGACCCTGATCTCGAAACCATCGTCCCGAATCTTCTTGTGGTGCTCCAGCGAATCGAGCGGCCCCTCGGTCGTGCAGAGAAGCTTGACGTTCATCTTTCGCATGATGTTGCGGACGCTGAAATCCGCCGTCCTGAGCATCTCGCTGCACGCTTCGTAGATTTGCCTTGCGGTATCGGGGCCCAAAAGCTTGTCTTTTATGCCGAAGGGTTCTTTCAGTTCCAGATGAGTCCAGTGGTACAAGGGGTTTCGCAGACAGCAGGGCACGGTCCGGGCCCATTTCTCGAACTTCTCGTAATCGCCTGCGTCACCCGTGACGTATTTTTCCGCTATGCCGATGGTTCGCATGGCGCGCCACTTGTAATGGTCGCCGGTGAGCCAGGCCCGTGTCAGGTTCTCGAACCGGTGGTCCGCGGCGATCAGTTCGGCGGGCAGGTGGCAGTGGTAGTCGTAAATCGGCATTGTCTTGGCGCGTTCGTGGTAAAGCGCCCGGGCGGTCTTGGTTTGAAGGAGAAAATCCTCAGTAATAAATTCGGCCATTTTTGTCCCCACTGTCAAGCTGGTCTTCCGGATTCGTTATTGGGCTTTGTTCGGCTTGTCTTGTTGGCCCCTTGCGGACTCTTCGTCGTCATAGGTTCTCTTGATCTTCGGTGGCTGGAATTGGGCCATTTTCTGGGCCCAGTCGGAGACCTCGGTCTTGGTCTTGACGAGGCGCTGCGATTGTGGTTTTGGCTGGTTTCTTTCTTCCTCACGGATCTTGCGGAGCCACAATGCGTAGGCGATCCATCCGATCGCCAGGGCGGGTAAGGCGATCAGCATAAATACTTTGTACATCATGCTTTCCCTTCACATTGTCCACGTATCTTGATGTTCGGCTGTTTCGTCGCTGCGCAGAATGATACTCGAATCGTCGGGGAAGGTCAACACAACCTTTTGGCTGGCATTTTCCGCGTTTTTTGAGGCGAAAAACGTGTTTCGGTGGCCCTGAGCGGCTTGCCAGACCGCGAAATGTCGGCCTGAGGAAAAAAAATTTAAATTCTTCCGTTTTTCTCGTCAACATTTTGCCTGCCTCAAACGCTTCTCTATATGAGCAGGCGCCTCAAGAAGAGCTTTCTGCGCGAATATCGAGCCGATGATGTGCGTTTTTTGCGTGTAATCGCAGGTGCGGAAGGTGCCGAGGGCGCAAGAAAACCGGATTTTCAGCGCCTTCGGTAGCCTATTTCAGAAGGGATAGCCCCAGTGCATAGGGACCATGACATTTTTGCTCGGGCAGTGGAGCGGGAGGCGAAGGTCAAACTAACCTTCTACAGCAGCAAACATCGGCGAAATATGGTCAGACCGGCCGCCCCGCTGCATTACAGCGAGGGGATGAGGGCCGGAGATGACAACGACTGCTACTACTTCTGGGATTTCGAGGCCCCGAAGGGCCGCAATTTCCTGGCTTTACGGTCCTCGCAAATCGTCAGTATGCAGCCCACGGAGGATATCTTCCGGCTCGATGAGATCACCAGCCTGAGCAAGATGATTGGAGACTCGACAACGACCGGCAACACTTCTTCAAATAAACAGGGTTAGATTGCCAGTATCTGCTGCAATCCCCTCACGAGGCGGCCGATGCCTTCGGCGGCGGTGTCTTTCTGTAGAGCCCCATAGGCCACGCGCAGGTAGCACCTATCTTCCATGCCGAACGTGCTGCCAGGGATGACAGCGACCTTATGCCGCTCAATCAGTTGCCTGACAAGGCCCATCGGATTCGTCTCTTTGTGTACGCGCAACAGAAAATAGAACGCGCCGCCGGCGCGGGGGACCGTGACCAAATCGGCTATGCCGGCCAGCTCATCCAGGACCGTCCGGCGAATCTCAGTCGTCATCTGCAGCTTCTCCCGGCAATACGCCCGGCCGGCGTTCATGGCGCCGACGGCCGCCCACTGCGAGATGACCGGCGGGCAGATCAGGATCGTGTCCTGAATTTTTCTAATGGGCATATACAAGTGCTCGGGTATGACCATCCAGCCGATGCGCCAGCTTGCAAAACCGTAGGCTTTCGAAAGAGAAAACAGCGAAATCGTGTGTCCACCCGCTCCGGCCACCGAGCCGGGCGAGAAGTGCATAGTGCCGTCGTAGGTGAAGTACTCGTAGGCTTCATCGCTGATGTGATAGACACCTCTGCTGCGGCAGATGTCGTTGACCTGCCGTAAGTCCGATTCGGCATAGACGGCGCCTGTCGGATTGTTGGGTGAGATGGTGACAACCGCCCGCGTTCGTTCCGTGATCGCAGCGGCGATGACCTCCGGCTGCAACTGGTAATCATCGTCGGTCGGCACGCACACGGCCTTACAGTCGGCGATTGCGACCGCCATCTCATGGTTGAAATAGTACGGCAGTTGAAGAATGATCTCGTCGCCCGGCTCGGTAATTGCGAGGACCGCATTCATGAACCCCATGTTGGCTCCGGCGGTCACGACAATCCGGCTGCCGTCCAGGTATATTCTGTTCTCGATTTCCAGCTTATGTTCGATGGCTTCGAGGAGCTCGCCAATTCCCTGGACGAGCTTGTACTTATGATTTTCCGGGTCGGACAGGAATTTCTCGATAGCCTCAACGGCCTGCGGCGGCGGCCCGTAATAGGCGACGCCCTGGCCGAGCGAGATTGTGCCGGGGTGGCTGCGAATCAGCTCGCCGACCACCGGGATGATCGGCGACTGCACAGATTGCATCCGAAGGCTGTCATGCATCGATTACGGTCCCCGGCCTTAGACGACGTAGGTCGAAGCGGCGGTGGTTCCGCCCCGGCCCGTCCAGTTCGTATGGAAGAATTCGCCTCGCGGTTTATCCACGCGCTCGTAGGTATGCGCGCCGAAGTAGTCCCGCTGTGCCTGTAAAAGGTTAGCGGGTAGGCGCTCGTGACGATAGCCGTCGTAGAAGGCCAGGGCCGAGCTTATCGCCGGAATAGGAATCCCCAGCTTGACCGCGGTGATCACGACGCGGCGCCACGATCTTTGGGCCTGCCTGACCGCCTTCTTGAAGAACGGGTCGAGCAGCAGGTTCTCCAGTTTTGGCTTCTTGACAAAGGCTTCCTTTATTTTGCCTAAGAAGACCGAGCGGATGATGCAGCCGCCGCGCCACATCAGGGCAATGCCGCCATAGTTGAGGTTCCAGTTGTGTTCGATGGCGGCGGCGCGCATGAGCTGATAGCCCTGCGCGTAGCTGACGATTTTCGAGGCGTAAAGGGCCTGACGCAAATCATCGAGAAATTTCTCCCTATCGCCCCTGAACGTGGCCCTGGGTCCCTTGAGGGCCTTGGTCGCTTTGACGCGTTCATCTTTCAAGGCGGACAGGCAGCGGGCAAACACGGCCTCGCCGATCAGCGTCAGAGGCTGGCCCAGGTTCAGGGCCTCGATGGCGGTCCACTTGCCGGTTCCTTTCTGACCTGCGGTGTCAAGGATCAGGTCGATGACCTCGTTGCCGTCGTCGTCCTTGTAGCCGAGGATGTCCCGGGTGATTTCGATCAGGTAGGAGTCGAGCTCACCTTTGTTCCATTCTGTGAAGCACTCGTGCATTTGCTGGTTGGTCATACCGAGGCCTTCTCTCATCATCTGGTAGGTCTCGCAGATCATCTGCATGTCGCCGTATTCAATGCCGTTGTGGACCATTTTGACAAAGTGTCCCGCCCCGTTCTCGCCGACCCAGTCGCAGCAGGGTTCGCCGTCTTCGGTCTTGGCGCAAACCGCCTGGAAGATGGGGCCGATGTGCTCCCATGCCGGTGGTGAGCCGCCGGGCATGATCGACGGGCCGAGCAGAGCGCCCTCATCGCCGCCGGAGACACCGGTGCCGATATAGAGTTTTCCCTTGCTCTCGACGTATTCGGTGCGCCGCATCGTGTCGGGGAAATGCGAGTTGCCGCCGTCGATGATGATATCGCCGTCTTCGAGGTGGGGCAGCAGCATGTCGATGAAGGCATCGACCGCTGCGCCGGCCTTGACCATCAGCATGACCTTGCGTGGTTTCTCGAGATTCGCGGCCAGCTCTTCGATCGAATGACAGCCGATGATGTTCTTGCCTTTTGCTCGGCCGTTGATAAAGTTGTCCACCTTCGATACGGTACGGTTAAAGCAGGCCACTGTGAAGCCCTTGCTTTCCATATTCAGGATGAGATTCTCACCCATGACTGCCAGGCCGATCAGGCCAATATCAGCTTTCGCCATTTCCCAAAGCTCCTTTCGTGTCTTCTTTCGTGTATTCGCCTCACATTTCGCGAGATACCCAACTTCTATCTCGGAATCGTCGGAATATATCCGCTGGACAATCTGTGCAGGACCTCGCCTGCGTGATGGACGAGAAGGATTCCTTCGTCCTCTTTGTCTTCGTAGTCGACTATATTTATATCATTTGGATTCATGTAGTCAAGATTTACTTTCTGGCATCGCTGCCTGCCGATGCCGGTGGCGAGCACTACGTTGACCCGCGGTTTCTCCACGCCGTCGGTGTAGGTACCGATGCCCTTGACATGTGTCGAGTGAGCCATGACGCCCCTGGGGACGCCTTTAAACTGTTCCATGCGTTTGAGGAAGTAGTCGCGGGTGTGATAGCCGATTTTGTCGAGCCATTTGCCGTGCGTGTAGGAAACCTCCGTAACATGTGGTGCATAGATGATCAACGTTCCGCCGTCGGCGAGTATCGGCTCGAGCTTGTACATCACCTTGCCCGCTACCCAGAGATCGTCATACATTTTCGGGGCGATACCGAGAATCGTGCCGTAGGGTTTGTCTTTGTACGTAATATGCACCTGTTCGGACAGGTCGGCAGCCCTTTCCCAGGCTTTAAGTGTTTCCCCAATGAAGATTCCTTTAAGCTCATTGTCCAGCGCCACAATGGCGAACAGCGTGTGCGGCAGCGTGATAAACGATGCTGCTTTCTCCACAACTTCTCTTGTCGGCGTCCATTTGTTACCGATGATTACCGGGTTTGTTATTACGCCGGATAGCCAGTGAAAAAAGTGAATGATGTCGTCACCCGCGATGCCGGGGAAGATGTATTTATGCCCGCCTGAGAAGCCCACGACCTCGTGGGGAAATACCGGGCCCAGAATAAAGAACTCATCATATTCGAAGATCAGCTTGTTGATGGCTACATCTACTTCTTCGCGGAACAGGCCGTCGCTGAGCTGCTCGATCTCGTCGGCGGAGATTTCTCCAATGGAAGTGAACGTCTGCGGCTTGTCCCACTCGTGATTGAAGAACCTCACTGATGCGTACTTGCCCTTGCGCTGCTCGGCGGTCATGCTGAGCCTGGCGCATATCTGCTCTTCGCTCATGGGCTGATGGGTCCCCAGCGCAACCAGGCAATCGACGGCTTTCGCCTTTGGCCCCAGAAACTCGTAGATGATTTTGAATACCTCGCCGATGGGGCCCGAGCGGGTGTTGTCGGGGATGATCAACAGGACTCTTTTGCCCGCATAGTCATTTTGTGCAAAGAACCGAGCAATGGCGTCCCGCGCCTGCTCATTTTCGACACAACCGTCTTTGTTTTGTTGCTCAATTACCATAATCTAATCGTCCATATCCCAAAGCCACATCTCAAATGTCCGTTTCTCGAATTCTTATACTTACGCTGACTGTGTTTCGTTCATTCTCTACAAATCAGGGCGGGTCGCGCAGAACCCCAGGGTCAGCCCCCCATCGACGGTGATGCTGGCACCCGTAATGTAGTCGCACCGGTTCGAGCAGAGGAAAGCAACAAGCTGGGCGATTTCTTCAGTGGTGCCTATCCGGCCCGCCGGGATAGAGGTCAGGAAGCTTGCCTGCCTGTCCAACGGGGTCAATTCCGTGGCAATGGCGCCGGCGACGATGGAGTTGACCTGAATATTGTACTGCGCCAATTCCAGGGCCAAGGATTTTGTCAGGGTCTCCAGGGCACCTTTGGCGGCGCTGTAATGGGCGTAGTATCGTCTGGCATCATAAGCGTGGACAGAACTGATGTTGATAATTTTGCCGCCGGTCTTGTTGTCGCGCATCATCCGGCCCGCATGTTGGGCGCACAGGAAGGGCGCCTTGAGATTCACCGAAAGCACGCGGTCCCAATCCTCTTGTTTGAGCTCTAGAACGCCACTGGGATTCTGCGTGGCCGCATTGTTCGTGAGTATGTCCAGCCCGGCGAAAGTCGTCCTTATCTTCGAGAACATTTCATCGATTTCCATCGGTCTCGACAGCTCCGCCGTGACCATGATGGACTCCGGACTCAGCACCCTGACCTCCTCGAAAGAGCTGTGAAGGGCCTTTGAGTCGCGCGAGCCGTGAACGATGACTTTGCAGCCCTGGCGAGCCAGTTCACGAGCGATAGTCTTTCCGATCCCTCGACTCGAGCCTGTAACCAGCGCTACTTTATCTTTGAGCTCCGTCTTCTTCATTTTTGTCCGTCCCAGGGTTCAATCAACAAGTGGGTCTCTCCCGTGACCTTCACGGGCAATCCTGCGTGCAGTTTCTCTCCCGTACGTTTGATGTCGGAGCCGCTCGAAACGTTCTTGACGGAGTACTTTGATTTCATTTCGACGACAAACCATTCGGGCAGCGTGTTCATCCTGGGCCAGTCTTTGGAGAAGCCCATGTACTGGCGATGACGTGGGATATCGAAAATCAGCGTTCCTTTCCAGGGCTTATCTGCCTCAAGGACAATGGCCAGGGCATCGCCGGTTTGGGCGGCTCCGAGGCGGAGGTCTCGCCGCCAGGGTCTGGCGATCAGGCCTCGCGTGTGCATCAGCGCGTGCATGATCACGGTGCGGACGCCGTTTGATTCGAGTTTCATGGTGCCCCAGAGCTCGGCCGTTTCAAGTGGTTCGCCCGAACGGGCGACGTTGGCTGCGACTTCGCGATCGACCCATTCGAGAGCGGCTTTCACGGGCAGTCGATTGATGAGATAGATTCCGCCCTCGATGGAATCAGCGAATCCATCGATTGATTTGCCTTCCCACGGGTAGTCTTGGTATTTCGGCTTCAGGAGGTTTGTCAATGTCTGCTCGACCCGAGCGCGATAAACCGGCTTGCCCACCGCCATGTCGTAGCACAAAAAGCCAACATAGTTGTAACCCCAGCCGTCGCTGAGTCGCCCGTCATGGGGGCCGGGCTCGGCGGAGATGGTATTGAGCATTATGCCGTCGGCATTGACACCTCGGGCGAGTATCTGATCGAGCATGTAGTTAATGGCCTTGCCGTATTCGCGTGCCTTCTGCGGATTGACGTCGGATTCGACTCCAAGCAATAAACCCAGCCCACCGATAATCTCGCAGCCGTGGTCGCGCAGGCGGCTGGGGACGAAATCACCCTCACGGAGGTAGTAGTCTGCAAGTCGCTCGGCCCAGGTGAGGAATTTCTTTTCGCCCGTCATTGTATAGAGCCGCGCGAGGGCCTGGAGCTGCTCGCCGTTGACTTCAACATTTGTCGAAGGGATTTTTCCATAGGGTGTCTCGATTCGCGCATGCTCCCAGAGGTCTTCCTCTATCGCTTTCATTCGCTCGAACCATTCGTCCTTGCCGGTCGCCTCGACGATTGCGATGAGTCCGTCCTTAACGTACTCGGAGGCCTGGAAGACGACCTCCTCCCAGTCAAGGGTCTCGATTTTCTTATTGTCGACGAAATCGTAGGGGACGGGGATCCGGTCGAAGTGGTTGCAGAGCTTCATTTCGGCGTGCAGAACGTCGCGGACGGGGCCGTCGAGGACTTCTTTATCGACCACGTAGGCGGCCCAGACCAGGAAGGGGTAGCAGTCCGCAGCGGTGTCGCGGTAGTTCCATTTGCCGTCGGCCTTATAGAGTTTTGTTGCCGGGTCGATTTGCTCCAGGGCCCGCTCGTGCAGCCAGCGATGGACTTTGCTGAGGGAATAACCGGCTATTTCGGCTGACCTGGCGGCCTGCTCAAAAGCTTGGTCGATTGAATCATCAACCTGCGCGCCACTTGCCGAGGCGCAGTGGCCGCACAGAAGCAATGCGGCCGATAGCGCAATAATGGCCTTTGTCGTTCTCATAGCAAATCCTGTCCAATACCTGCCGCGGTTCACGGTCTAAAGACAAACGAAGCGTATCCTACAGCACGGAGAGGTGAAAATCAACAGATACCGCAGGCACGTGACTGGATTGCTGAAACGCTGCGCACATTTTCCGACTTGATCCCATGCCCTGCGCTGCCTCAGTTTCGAGTTCCGGCCAGGGCCTCCAACGGAAAACAAAAGGACCCGCCATGATCCATTATCAGGTAACGAAGATTATGCTCTTCGGCTATCCGGCGAAACTCGTTTATATCGGCGGTATTAATGGCGAACATATCATAGTGCATCGGAATGGTCAGACCTGCATCGATGTCGAGAGCCAACCGGACTGCCTCATCGCACGTGAAATTGCCTTCAAAATCGAGTTTGCGTCGGAACTCATCCCGGCCGTTGATGGGCAGGAATGCAAGATCGATTCTGTGTCTTCTGAGGCGATCGACTTGTCCGGTGTAAGGAATTGTATCGCCTGCGTGAAACACGGTAAGGCCCTCGATGTCGATGACGTAACTGAGGTAGGGATAACCTTTTTGGGGGTGCCTGTCGAATTCTTCGTGTTTGGCGGGGACAGCGCAGATGCGCATATCATCCAGACGCAATTCATCGTCACCTTTGACCGTGTGAATTCGGCCGTCGTCAATACCGAAGCCCTGCATTGTCTTACGGGCGCATTCGGGCACAACGAAGCGAGCACGGGGTGACTTGTCGGCGATGATCGGAATGCCCTCGGGGTCGATGTGGTCGGCATGGTCGTGTGTGCAGAATACGATGTCCGCGTGCGTGACGTCTTGCGGTTTCATTGGCGGCGGCTTGATGCGAACGTGCTCGTTCGGTTTGCCTCGCGTTATTTTTTCGGCGTATGTGCTCAGGTACGGATCGATGTAGATAGTCTGTGAGAAAGACTTCAGAACGAATCCTTCCTGCCCGATCCACCAGATTCGCAGACGGCCAGACTCGACGCGCGTTTGGTCGATTTGACGGATTAATGTGTTCATGCCTGACAATCGATGATAATCTTGACGGCTCCGGTTTTGCTCTTGTTGCACGCCACCTCAAAGGCCTCGACGGCATCGGAGAGTCCGAAGCGATGCGTGATGAGCGGATCGAGCCTGACGCGCCCGGCCGAAACCAATTCGATCACGCGCGGAAAATCGCTATACATGGCATTTGACGAGGTTCGTATGGTTCGCTCGCCGCTGAGCAGCAGCGAGGGAAATCGAAGCTCATCTTCCTTGGCCGCCATCAGAACAAGCGTTCCGCCTTTCTTGAGAATCCTCAGCGATTCGAGAATGTCGGCCGAGGTGCCGACTGTGTTGAAGGCCAGATCGACGCCTTCGGCGTTGGTTTTCTCCATGACAAGGTCCTGGAGGCTCTGCGGATTGTCGGTGAGATTCAGAGGATAATCAACGCCGATTTCCTGAGCGATTGCCACATTTTCGGCGGCGACGTCGGTAATGAAGGTCCGGATCGCGCCATAGACCTTGACAAGCTGCGCGATCAGCAGGCCGATGGGACCGGCGCCGAGAATCGCTGCCTTATCCAGCGGCTTCGGCCCGCCGACATCTACGGCATGAATGGCGGCAATCAGCGGATCGAAAAACGTGGCTTGCTCGTCGCTCACGCTCTCGGGCAGCTCATAGACCTGGCCCGCGAACGCCGGGCAGAATTCCGCCATGCCGCCAGGATAGAATTCCATCTTGCCCCAACCCTGTCCGTGGCCGAGATGTTTTGTATAATCGCACAGATTCTCCTGTCCATTGCGGCAGAAGTTGCATCGGCCGCACGTAATAAAAGTATTGACACCGACACGTTTGCCCAGAAGGTGTGCATCGGGATCGTCGAAGACTTCGCAGACTACACCCGTGAATTCATGGCCCAGGATGATGTTTGGCGGGTTGTCAACGTGGCGGCCGAGAGTCTGCTTGGCCCAGGGGTTCTCGCCGTGGTAGTAGCGAATGTCGCTGCCGCAGATGCCGCATTTGCAGACCTGGATGAGCACCTGCCCGGCTGAGAGCCTCGGCTTCGGCACGTCCATTATTTCGATCTGCTCGGGAGATTTCAAAACGAGGGCCTTCATCGGCATATTTCCTTTCATCCAACAGCGGAATGTACGCTCAGTGCTCCCATGGCGGCGATTCCGGCAGATACGCATTGAACTCGGCAATCAGCTTCTCTTCGTATGGACCGGCATATTCGCCCTTGATGAACTTGTCAAACGCCTCGCTGCCGAAACGCTTCCATGATTCTACTTCGTCGCCGGGATTGATCGGGTAAAATAACGCGTCGTTGGCCCTGGCGGCTCTCATGTCCCCCGGCGCATCGCCGATCATTAGAACATGGTTCTTCTCATATTTGCCTCTTGTGGCGTAACCGACAATGTCGGTCTTCGTCCCCGTCTCCTGGCCGACGATGACGGCAGTGTACTTGGCGATATCGTGCTCTGCCCACTCCCGTCGCAATGCCTCGTCGGGCGTGCCCGAGACGACGATTACATCGGCCGAGAGCTGCATCTTCCGGAGGCTCTCTCGCACATATGGAAACGGCGGGAGCCCGGCGACGATCTCGCTGACGGCCCAGTCAACGCGTTCACTCCAGGCCAGAGCAAGAGCCAACTGCTGTTTGGCTTGCGGGTCGGCCGTCTCGTCGATAGCCTTTTTCAGGCCCTCATTACTCAGCAGGCTCTTGGGATCATCGACCCATGCGAAATAGTGCGGGTACTGCGGGACCTCAAAGCCTTTGGCCGCTGTCTCTGGGTGGTTCGGCAGTAGCTCGGCGATGATGCGCCTCGTAGTCTTGTGTCGGTTGGCGCCGCGCGTTTTGGAAAACAGGTCGGCGAACTCCTTGCACTCGCGGGCGGCTTGAGCCACAGGCTGCAGGCCGAAAAAGGCTATTAGCCACGGGCAGAAACACTCGCGCTGCTTGATGCCCATCGTATTGAACGCGCTGCCGTCGGAATCGATGCCGACGAAGAACTCGTTTTTCGGCCGGAATTCTTTGAGCGGTCTCGCCGGGTCGGTTGCCGTCATTCCTTGTCGCCGTAGTACTTGTATTCTTTGACTTTCATCGGACCCCGTTTGTTGCCCTTGAAGCCCTTTACGCGTCGTAGCGGGATTGTCATACCGTCGGTTCGTTCGAGCCAGTCGTACATTCGCGTTCGCAACTGCTCGATGAGCGCCGCGTGTTCGGGCTTGTCAATCAGGTTGTGCATCTCATCTGGGTCGTTCTTGATGTCGTAGAGTTCGTCGGTGTCCCAGACGCCGTGGTAGTGAATAAACTTGTAGCGGTCCGTCCGAACGCCGAAGGTCGTCGGCGTGTGGGGGAAGTTGGCCTCCCAGTAATACTCAAAAAAGACGGCATCTCGCCACGACGTTTGTTTACCGCCAAGCAGCGGGAGGATGGATCGGCCGTCCATATTCTCGGGCGTCCGGGCGCCGGCGGCTTCCAGGACGGTCGGAGCGATGTCGATATTCTGTACGAGCTGCTCGACAACCATGCCGGGCTTGATCAGATCGGGACAGAGCGCCAACATAGGAACGCGCATGGATGGCTCGTACATGTGGCGCTTGTCGATCAGACCGTGCTCGCCGAAGCAAAAGCCGTTGTCGCCCATATAGACCACGAGTGTGGATTCGGCCAGGCCCTTGTCTTCGAGGCACTTG
>CP070806.1:4867948-4889442 GCA_020343675.1 Phycisphaerales bacterium | reverse complement strand
TCAAGTACGTTTGGGCGACAAACATGACGGTCCTTCTGTATCCCATGGCCACGGCATCGACGGGACCGCTTGCCTTGTACGTTCTTTTGAGACTGTCGAACGGAATATCCTCCGAAAAAGCGGATTCAATGGCGATGCGCTCGCTGCCGGCGCCCACAGTCAGGGCGACGCTGCCTGCCGTCTGTTCGTCGAGGCGCCAATTCATCGTGATTCGGTCTCCCGCCGGATAGCGCCTGATTTCCCGGATGACATCATAGAAGTCTGAAACGGCCTCCCCGTCCACGGCTGTTATGGCCGCACCGCCTGGTATGTCAAGCTTCGCGCCCCCCCCTTCGGCGGTGATGGTCCTGGCCACAATCGGCCGTTGGGCGTCGAGCGCGAGTTCAACGCCGATCAGAACTCTCTCACTTCCCTCCACTTGCCTGGGAGTGACTGTGACTGTCAGTGACCTTTCGACCCCGTCTGCGTCTTCTCGCAGGATTCGGACCGGCAGCGGCTTGTCCTTGTGTCTCGCCACAGTATCCCGAAGATCTTTGAAAGTGGGATTGTCCACGTCACCGACGGCCAGAATGACATCGTCGCGCCGCAGGGACAAGTCGGCATCCTCGGCCGGCGCGTCCTGCTTTTGCAGAACACCGACTACTCGCAGACGGGGGACCATGGAATAGGCATGGCTTAAGGCGGATTCCGACTCCACGGCATGATTGCGGGCCGGGCGCATATCCAGCACGACCTTGCACTCAGCCACTTCGATTTGGCCTCGGTCTCCGATTCGTTCGATCGACAGCGTCACGGCCGGCCTGAGAGAATCCCGAACGACTTCGACCAGTTCCCCGTGGCTGCCCACAGGCCTGCCATCGATAGCAACGATACGGTCCTCAGGGCGCAGGCCCGTCCTCTGAAACAGGTCATCGGCATCGCTCTTTGAGAGATTGGCAATGGTCAGATCCATCGGTGCGACGATGCCGAAGCCTCGCATAGGCTCATCCGGCAATTGTTCAGCAATCAGCGACAAATCTTCTTCCTCGCCGTCCGTGCGTCTCACTCTGATGGGCACCTGCTCGTCCCGTCCGGACAGGGCCGCTGCTATGGCGATATTGCTGAAGTCCAGGTCTTTCGCTTTGCCTGCAATCTCCACAATTTCGTCGCCTTCCTTCAGTCCCGCGTGCGCCGCCGGCGAATTGGGCATCACCCCGCCGACCACAGCAGGCGGCAAATCGATGCCTTTGAGAAAAGCGATCATGAAAATGATCACGGCGCTGATCACGTTGAATGTGACTCCGGCGGCCAAAACAGCCGCCCGAATATGGGCCGGTTTGTTGGCATAGGAACGGGGATCATCGGTGGCCTTGACCGCGGAGGTATCGTCCTGACCCAGCATTTTGACGAAACCGCCGAATGGAATCAGCCCGATGCGGTATTCCGTTTCGCTCGCCTTGCCCTTGCGACCCACGGTGAAACCGAAGGTGCCTTCGCCCGATTCGTCGTCTTTCCTGGTAAAGATCTCGGGCATTATCCGAATCCGCACGCCGTCTTCCGTTCTTTGCACCCCGAGCAAAATCGGAGGCATAAACAGCGAGAAGGCTTCAACCTTTATGCCGGATGATTTGGCCACGACGAAATGGCCGAACTCGTGAACCAGGACGACAGCCCCGAACCCGAGCAGGACCAGAAGAACGTTACCCACGACGCCGATGTTCAGGACAGCCAAAAGGATAACCGGGACTGCAATGATAATGACCATGAACACCCGAAAGTACTTGTTGAAGAAACCGTTTGATTCAGACATTAAGACACCTATGCTGTTATCTAAGAAATTCGATTCTATACGCTGTATGCCAGTTCCGTGACCTCTCGCCTCGCCCAAGCGTCCGCTTCAAGCAGTTCATCGAGAGACACACCTGGTCTTACATCATGCTTGTTCAGGCACTGTTCAATCAGTTCGACTATGTTGGTGAATTGGATCCGGCCCGCCAGGAACTCCGCGACAGCGGCTTCATTGGCCGCATTGAAGACGGCCGCCGCCGTGCCGCCTGTTCGCGCGACCTCATATCCCAGAGACAAGGCCCGGAATGTCTCCAGATTGGGCCGTTCGAACGTCAAGCGACCCATGTCCTCAAGCCGGAGCCTTGGGGCAATCCCGGCCGCACGAGCCGGGTGAGTCAGCGCATATTGAATGGGAGTACACATATCCGGCTCTCCCAACTGGGCGATCATCGAGCCGTCCACAAATTCGACCAGCGAATGCACAATCGACTCAGGATGGATCAGGACCTCTATTTTCTCAACCGGCATATCGAAAAGCCAGTGGGCCTCGATAATCTCGAATGCCTTGTTCATCATCGTCGCCGAATCGATGGTGATCTTCGGCCCCATGTCCCAAACAGGATGCGCAAGAGCCTGCCCCACGGTCACATTTCGTATTTGCTCGGCAGTGGCCAATCTAAAGGGGCCGCCCGAAGCGGTGAGGATAATCCTGTTGACTTCGTCGCGATGACCCGATTGCATCGCCTGGAAAACCGCTGAATGTTCGCTGTCCACCGGCAAAATCGCGGCGCCGTTTTTCTCTATTTCTCTCTTGAGCAGCTCGCCGGCAACAACGAGCGGCTCCTTGTTGGCCACGGCTAATCTCTTGCCTTTGCGAGCGGCGGCAAGAACAGCGGGAAGGCCCGCCGCGCCGACAACCGCGGCCACCACAATATCGACCTGGTCAAGTTCTGCAATTTGTACCAGGCCATCGGGTCCAGCCAATATCTCGACGTCCAGGCCGTTGCACGATGCACCGAACCGCTCGGCATAATCAGCTTTTGTCACGGCGACGAATCGCGGTTCGTAGCGTCTGGTCTGCTCGGCCAGAAGTTGCACGCTGCTGTGAGCGCTCAGCGCGGCAACCTGGTACCGGGGACCAAGCGCGTCGATGACCCGCAACGTATTCTTGCCGATCGACCCGGTCGAACCCAAAATAGCAATTTGCTTTACCACGAACGCCAATTCCCGTCTTTTGCCGCGGCAATGATATCCATCACGGCGACTTTTGCACGCAAGTATAACGGATTCGACACGGAAAGCAAGAAAACTGTGGCTGGTCTTGCATCCGCTGTCGGTATCAGTGGATGACCTTGTTGAGAGGATAAGTGATTATTCCTGAAGCGCCCGCTCGCGTGAGGGCCGGGACCAGGGATCTTTCGATCTTGTCGTCAACAATGACCTCTATCGCCACGTAATCCGGATCCGCCAGGGAGGACACCGTCGGGCTCTTCTCGGCCGGCAGGACTTTCAGAATCGACTCCAAATCGTCTTTCTTTATGTTCATCTTCAAGCCGACTTTGCTGCCGGCGTCGATTGCTGCATTGAGCAATATTGAGATGTTCTCAATCTTTTCGCGCTTGAACTTGTCTTCCCATGCCTTGTTGTTTGCAATGAACCTTGTCGTTGAGCTTATCACGGTGTCGATGATTCGCAGATTGTTCGCCCGTAGAGACGTTCCGGTTTCGGTAAGCTCAACGATGGCATCCACCAGGCGCGCCTTGACCTCTGTCGCGCCCCAGCTAAACTCGACCTTCACATCGACTTTCTTGCCCGCAAAATACGCCTTTGTCACGTTCACCAGCTCGGTTGCGATGATTCCGCCGGCCAGGTCTTCACCTTTGGCGGCCCTGGACTCATCGGGCACCGCCAATACCCATCGGGCGGGGTTACTCGTGGCCTTGCTGTAGGCCAGCTCACAGACTTCGGTCACGTTGGAACCGTTTTCGGTTATCCAGTCGTGGCCGGTAATACCGGCATCCAGGACCCCGTCTTCCACGTATCTGCTCATTTCCTGGGCGCGCAGCATAATCAGCCGGATCTGCTCGTCATCTATACGAGGCAGGTAACTCCTTTCAGAATCCAGTATGTGAAAACCGGCTTTGCCAAAAAGCTGAATCGTTGCCTTTTGCAGACTGCCCGCCGGAATGCCCAATCTCAATATCTGTTTTGTCATTGTTCGGTTTCTCGTCTAAGGTGTACGCCTTGTATGTTTCTTACTTCTTCGCCTTCTTCCTGGTCCTGGCAGTGCTTCTTGAGGTCTTCTTACGTGTCGTTTTAGCTTTCTTCTTCCTGCGGCCCCTGGCCGTTTCACTTTCTCGCCGAAGCAGGCAATAGAACTCGTATCCGTTCCTGGCCGAAATCTGCTTGGCCAGGAACCCTTCGATCTGCTGCTCGTCGGCGTCCGGGGCAACCAGCTCGTTGCTTCTGAGATAATCCACCATTCTTTCAGTGAGCGGTATCGCGTGCCCCCGGAGTGCTGTAAGCATACAGTAATCAATCACAAAGCGGCTGATTCCATCAATTCTTTCTAGAGCCTGTTTGGCCGGGCGCTTGCCCATCTTTTTCAGTGCCTCCAGGCTGACTTTGTGATAATCATTGAATATGCCGGTCAGAATCCTCGTGATGGTCGAGGCAATGGCTCTTGTGACCGGCGTGTCGTCGCCCAGGACCTCGACGATTTCTTCTGCCCGCGATACCCGCAAGTCATTCCAATCAACGAAGGAACCGGCAAATTTCCCCACAGCGGATTCGGCCTCTTTCTCGCTCAACCGGGCGCTCACAACACCGTGGATAATTGCGTCGATGACCTGCTCGTGGCTGACTTTCTGCGCTTTGGCGTGCTTGCGGCTCAATTTGCGGTACAAAGCTTGTATTTTCTTGGAGTACTCTTTACTGTTCTTCATATCTGCCCCTGCAGGGACGGTTCCCTATATGCCTGTGTGCCCAGACGCATATCGATCCCACATCGTTTCCCCCCGTTCATCCGTTTTCGCTTTCCAAATCGTGTTGTCCTATGTCTTTGGCCGCCCTATCGATCAGCTCCATGGTCTCCAGCGTCTTCTTGAATTTCTCGTCCGTGTAGAAATGTAGAACCGGACAGAATTTGCTCTGGATTCGACCGGCCAGCAGAGCCTGTATCCGACTCCTTGCATGTGTTATTGCCTCAAACGTCTTGTTCTGATTTGCCTGGTTCTTGCCAAAAATACTGATATAGACGTTCGCGTTGCGCAAATCAGGCGTCAGCTCCACTCGCGTGACACTTACGAACCCTTCGATGCGGGGATCACTCAGATGGTGGGCGATGGCATCGCTGACCCCCTCTTTTACAATGCGGGCCACTTTTTCCTGTCTTCGAGTTGCCATTACACTGCTAAGTCCAGTTGTTACGATCCGAAACGCCAAATACACTCAATGAGCAACGACACACTACTCGACGTGAAGCGTTTTGAATGTCTGCCATTCGAATTCCCTGTGGCACTTCGGATCTCGGGGTTTGGTCCCGCGTTTCCACTTCTGTTGCGCTAAACGATGTGCGTCATGACCCCAGGGTCCTGGCCACTTTCACGATTTCGTAGAACTCAAGCACGTCATCGACTTTAACATCGTCAAATCCTGCTATTTTGACACCACATTCCAACCCTGTCTTGACTTCACGAACGTCATCCTTGAAATGCTTGAGCGACTCGACACCCATGTTGTCCTTGAGCACGATATTGTCGCGTATCAGCCGCATCTTTGCATTCTTGTTGGCATAGCCGCTGTTGACATAACAGCCGGCGATTGTGCCGACACGCGAAATCTTGAATGTTGTTCTGACAACGGCCCGGCCAACGACGTTCTCCGCCTCTTCCGGCTCGAGCAGCCCGGCCATCGATTTCTCCAAATCCTCCGTTATACGGTAGATCACACTGTACAGCCGTATCTCAACACCCGTGGTTTCCGCGATTTTGGCCGCGTATTCCTCGGGAACGACGTTGAAGCCAATAATGATGGCATTTGACGCCTCGGCCAGCACGACGTCACCCTCGGTAATCCCACCCGGCGCTGCGTGCAGAATATTGATTCCAACCTCGTCTGTGCTCAAATCGGACAAATACTCTTTCAAGACATCGACGGAGCCCTGGACGTCAGCGCGAACAATCACATTCAGAGATACGGTCTTGCCCGCTTCTATCTGGCTGAATAAGTTGTCGAGCGTGACCTGTGTGCGTTCGGCCAGGGTTCGCTCTCTTCGCTGTGTTTGACTTTCCTCGGCGGCCGCCTTCGCTCTGTTGATATCATCCAGGCAGTAGAACCGGTCGCCCGCCTGGGGGACGCCACTGAGGCCCGTGATCTCCACAGGCATAGAGCTCGTCGCGGTCTTTACCGCCTTGCCGTAGCTGTCTCGAAGCATTTTCACTCTGCCATAGGTGCCGCCGGCCAGCACAACATCGCCTTTCTTGAGCTGGCCTTCCTTGACCAACAGTGTGGCCACAGGGCCCCGCTGTGCGGACATTCTTGCCTCGATGACCCATCCGGTGGCGGGGATTGTGTTGTCGGCCCGGAGCTCGAGCAGCTCAGCCACGTAATCGAGCGATTCAAGCAAGTCATTGACGCCCTCGCCGGTCGTTGCACTGGTCTTGACGACTTCCGTCTGGCCTCCCCATTGGGACGGGGTCAAATCCTGCTCGGACAATTGAGCATAAATCCGGTTGATGTCCCAGCCGGGCAAGTCCACTTTGTTCAATGCCACGATAATGGGCACATTTGCGGCCTTGCTGTGGGCGATGGCTTCGGCGGTCTGGGGCATCACCCCGTCGTCAGCGGCAACCACCAGCACGACAACATCCGTCATGTTGGCGCCTCGTGCACGCATGGCCGTGAAGGCTTCGTGCCCCGGCGTGTCAAGAAACGCCACCTTCTTGTCGTCCCAGGTCACTTCGGAGGCCCCGATGTGCTGCGTGATCCCACCTGCCTCCCCGGCAGCCACGTGGGTCGAGCGGATTTTATCCAGCAGGCTCGTCTTGCCGTGGTCAACATGCCCGAGCATGGCAGCAACCACCGCTCGCTTCTGAAGATTGTCTCGCGGGCGCTGCTCGAATTCAGCCTTTATCTGCTCCTCCAACGTGCTCTTGTGCTCAACGACCAGTTCAGTATCGAATTCCACGGCAACAAGCTCCGCGACATCGTTGTTAATGACCTGGTTCGCCGTGGCCATCACGCCGTGCTGCATCAACTTGAAGATAATATCCGCCGACTTCACCGCCAGAGCTGCGGACAGATCCTTGACTGTAATCGGCTCGGTTACGACGGCTTTCTGTGGCCGGACAGGCACGCCGACCTTTTGCTTTGATTTGGCGGCAATTTTCCGCACGGGCCTGGCCCGCAGCCCCTCGCCGCCGGCCGCATCAAGTCGGGCCCGTCGTTCTTCAATATCTCTCTGTCGCCATCTTCCCCCGACTCGGGCCTTCTTTGCTGTCGTCGCCGCGTCTTGCCCGTCTCGCCTTCGTCCATGCGTTTTGTCTCTGTGCCGCTGTGCCGATTGCCTCTTGTCTCCGGAAGCAACAGGCGATCCGTCATCCTGCTTCTGCTGGCTGTACATCAACGGCTCCGTGACGGGCGCATCGTACCTCGCTCTCTGTCTCGGTCTGGGCTTGGGCCGGCGAAGCGGTTCAGGCGCCTCGACTCGAACCACTTGGGGACCGCTCAGTCGGGCCGGCTCAGGTTTTTCCAGGATTGGCCCGGCGGGTACGATCGGCTCCGGCTCCGGTTCCGGTTCCGGTTCCGGTTCCGGCTCGGGCTCCAGCTCCGGCTCTTTCGGAGCTTCGATTATCGGTTCCTTGGGGGGGAGCGGCTCTTCGGCAACGACCGCGATACCGGCATCGCTATCGGCCTCAGGAGTTTCTGCTTCCTTTTCACCTTCTTCGGGTTCGGCCACAGCGGCGACCTTCTCCGCCGCCTCGGCTGATTTGGCAGCGGGCTTTGACTTCTTGGCCTCTCCTGCTTTCTCTTGCTTGGCCGCAGGCTCCGGCTTGGCTTTCTTCTTCTTGACTCGGACTTTCTGCAGGTCCACCTTCTCCGTGGTCTCGACCGTCGTTACGTTCTCACCTTCAGTGAACCATTCCCGAATTGTCGCCGTCAGCCCGGCCGATATGACCGACATGTGGTTCTTGACATCCAGGCCCTCATCCTGGCACTTCTTCACAATGGCGGAACTTTTTACTCCGAGTTCCTTAGCTAAGATGTAGACTCTTGTCGTCGCCAAAAAAGGTCTCCAATCTCATTCGTGTTCTGCATGCCCGGTCCGGAACAAGATGCCTTCATGATTCTTCATCTGTTGTTTTTGCCTGTTGGGCCAGTTCCTTTTCCGCCTCGTTCTGTTTCGCCTCCTGCGCCTGCCGTTCCGATTCCGCGACCGCCGCCGCTACCAGCCTGCCCGCAATGTCCGAGTCAATCTTCAACTCGTTGACCAGCGGCTCGGCCCCTACTTCTTCCATGTCCGCAATCGAAATGACGCCCAGCGCTATCAGCTTGTCAATCACCGTGTCATCGGCGCCTTCGACCATCTTGACACAGCGGGTCAGCGTCTCAATGCCTTGATTGTATTCTTCGGGGGTCAGGATATCGATGTCCCAGCCGGTCAGCCTCGCGGCCAGCCGAACATTTTGCCCATGCTTGCCGATGGCCAGACTCAATTGGTCCTCATCTACAACCACGGTGGCCCGCCCCAACTCAAAACACAGGGCGATTTCACTGGCTTTCGCCGGCATCAGGGCGTTTGAGACAAGCACCTGGGAAGACTCATTCCAGCGGACGATGTCTATTTTCTCGCCGCCGAGCTCATCGACGATATTCTTGATCCGGCTGCCCCGCACACCCACGCACGCCCCGACTGGATCCACCTTCTCGTCAAAGGACGCTACTGCCACTTTCGTGCGATAACCCGCCTCGCGGGCAAGCACCCGTATTTCGATGATTTTTTCGTTGATTTCCGGCACCTCCAGCTCGAAGAGCCGGCGGATGAAATCGGGATGCGTGCGAGAGAGGATGATTTTGACCTGGTTCGAGGTCTCTTTCACATCGAGAATGAGGCAGCGAATTCTCTCGCCCACGCGATGCGTCTGGCCCATGATCTGTTCGCCTTTGGGCATGAAGCCTTCTGTCCAGCGGTCGAGCGTAACAATCAGCGTTCCGCTTTCATACCGCACAACCGTCCCGCTTATGCTTTCACCTTTTCGCTGGGCGAACTCGGCAAAGATGCTGCTTCTCTCGTCGGCCCGTATTTTCTGGATGATCACTTGCTTTGCGGTCTGGGCGGGAATTCGGCCGAGCTGCTTGATGTCGATTTTTGCATCATCCTTGAAAGCGCTGATCTGTCCGGTGCTTCGATCAATACTGACCTCGATATTACTTTCCGGCTCGCCAAAGTGTTTTCTCGCGGCCGAGACCATCGCCTCTTCCAGGTCGACAAAAATTGACTCCTTGTCGATGTTCTTGTCGCGGGCAATATTATCAACGATTCGCAATAATTCCTGATTCATCGTATCTTCTTCCTGTCTAATGTCCTGCAACCTGGCGCCAAAACTGGTACCGAACAAAAAATGGAAACCATTCTGGTTTCCACTTCAACCGGGAATCCGTCAAGAACGGACTCCCTGGCACGCCAAAAACGAACAGAGGTTATAGTTCACCTTTGCGCTACATCATCTGCCTCCGGCAGGGCCTGCAGCGTCCCAGTTTTTCCTGAAAACGCCAAGCCCCGCGACAAAACCTCATTCGTTTTCCGGTCGTGAAGCAGAAACAGCGACTGCCAGGCTACCATGTGCGCGTAGGCGCAGCCGTCCACATCCATGGTTCGCCTACTTCGCACGGTTCGCCAATCCTGTCAAAAGCATTTCAAACACCTCATGGGTTCAAAGCTCTGCTTCGGCAGTTGTTAATCCTTACAACTAAACTGCTTATAATAATCGTCAAATCCGTTAAGGGCAATAACTTTTTTGCCAAATTTGCACAATTTTTGGCTCAGCCCGCGTGCAGAGCTGATTTGACCGCCGAACACCACTAAGGTCCACATAAAACAGTCTTTTTCCGTCAATAGTAACGTTTTTGCCGGCAAATACGTCGCCGCCATCGAGCACCGGCAACGAGGTCAAATCTCTGAATTCATGGGCTGGTGCACGTTTTTTTTGCCGCCGCTTCGACGCGTAGGAGTTTCGCGGCATCTGCCGGCTCAGGAGGCGGGAACCAGATGGGCTGTGAGCTTCTCATTTTCAACGATTATTCCTTCAATACGCAGTTTTCTGCGGTCCACTTCAAAGACAGGCTCGAACGGCTCACCATTCAACAGCGCTGCTGCGATTTTGGCATAGAATGACCTTGTGTCGACGGACATCGTGGCCAACCTCTGCGTGTACATCTTCTTGGCCATCATCTTGGCAAGCGGCGTAATATTCATCGCGCCGACCTTCACCTCCGCCACCGGTAAATTGGAGAGCCCGCGCTCGTCGATGCTCGGTTTGAGAACAATGGTCACGACAAACTCCACGCCCTTGACGTTTGCGGTTCCCATCAGCACCACCGATCCCGGCGAGAAAACCACAGCAGGCGCGTACAGCATGATGCCCTCGGACATTCTCGGCCAACCCCACCCGGCGACGATCTCGTTGATCCCCTTCTGCGTGATCACCAACTCAAACGGCTCACCACGCTGTGCGCCATTATAAAACTGAGGCGATAATTCATGCGTCAGATATGGACTGACCTGCCCGTCTTCGAGACCGACGGCGTCGCGGTCGGCCGGGTCATAACGGCCTGGTCTGTGCAGCAGCAAGGCAAAAATAACAACGGCCACCAACAGATCAATGAATAGCCAGCAGATGAGCTTCTTGGTTCGCGTCTTCTTGCGAATTTTCGGTTCTGCTTCATTATTCGATATTTCTCTCTTGCCCGAGACCATCCAGGCGATTATAGTAGCTCCCGCGTTGTGTAAAAAGATTTTTCCAAAGACGAGGTACCAAAAACATGGCCAGTCATTTTGCTGACCGCCTCTGCAAGGCTGTCAAAACCAAGAATACGTCCCTTATCGTCGGCTTGGATCCCGTGTACAGCCGGCTTCCGGCTGCCATTCGAGACCACCGGCAGATGAACGATGAGTTTGATGCGGCGGCCGCCGTCGATGCGATCTTTGACTTCTGCACGCAGACCATGCGAATCGTGGCCCCGATGGTACCGGCCGTCAAGATTAACATCGCCTTTTTCGAGAAGTATCTCTGGGAAGGCCTGGAGATGTACTATTCCTTAATCACCGAGGCCGATGATTTGGGGCTGGAGATCATCGGGGACGTAAAGCGTGGTGACATCGGACATACAGCGGAAGTTTACGCCTCGGCGCACCTGGAGAACCCGGAACTCGCTGGCCTGGAAGACACGCTGGCGCCGGACGCGATCACCGTCAATGGCTACGTCGGGACCGATGGGATCGAACCTTTTGCGGATATGGCCGCCAAGCAGGGCAAGGGTTTATTCGTCCTGGTCCGGACCAGTAATCCTTCCGCCGCCGCCATTCAGGATTTTGCAGACGGCGACGGCCAGAGGATGTATGAGAAGCTCGCTGAAATCATCGCTGAAGTGGGCCAGAAAGAGGGGAGAATCGGAGAGAACGGCTACAGCAGCGTCGGAATGGTCGTCGGGGGGACGGCCCCCGCTGTGACAACCGCTCTGCGGAAGAAGTACGACAAGACCTGGTTTCTCGTACCCGGCTACGGCTCACAAGGCGCTTCGGCGGCCGACTGCGTGCGCTTCTGCAAGCCCGACGGCACCGGGGCCCTGATCAACGCCTCGCGGTCGATCGTCTATGCCTACGAGAAACCCCAGTACAAAGAGCAGTTCAGCGACGACTGGAAGCGGTGCATCGAGCAGGCCGTCATCGACGCGAAGGTCGATCTCGCAAACGCCATGCAAACCTTGATATGAACAAGGAATTGTTGAGCGGCAAGAAAGTCCTGGTGATGGGACTGGGGCGGTTTGGGGGGGGCAGTGATGTTGTCAACTTCGCCCATTGCGCTGGGGCCAAAGTGATCGTTACAGATTTGGCTTCGGCCGAACAACTGAGTGATTCAGTGCGCCAGATTCAGACGCTTGACGGCGTTGAATTTCATCTCGGCTCGCATGAGCCAACGGATTTTGAGCAGGCTGACGTCATCATCGCCAATCCCGCTGTGCCATGCGACAATGAGTTTCTTCAAATTGCTCGCCGGGCCGGCAACCTTGTCACGTCGCAGATGAATATCTTCTTCGATCTATGCCCCGCGCGCATCATCGGAATAACCGGCGCCAACGGCAAGAGCACAACAGCCGCTCTGACCGCTCACCTGCTGAAGAACACGATCAGCAAACACATTTGGCTTAGCGGCAACATCGGCAATCAACCACTGTTGACGACGATAGGCCAAATCAGCCCGGAGGATCTCGTCGTATTGGAGCTGTCGAGCTTTCAGCTCGAACAATTGGCAGAAATTCAAAGGGCGCCGAGCGTCGCATTGCTGACAAACCTCACACCGAACCATCTTGACCGCCACGGCACTTTTGCCAACTACTGCGCCGCCAAGGAGAATATCTTCAAGTTTCAGCAAATCAGCCGAGACCACCCTGCTGTTTCCGTTTTCAATGTCGAAGACAAAATCGCCGCAGCCTGGTTTGAAAAGTACCGCAAGGACGCGGGCAGGATTTGCATCGGATTCTCAGCCGACGACGTGAGCGAAGAGATTCGCAGTGTTTTGCACCTACCCGGCCGGGCCAATCTTTCTAATCTTGCCGCTGCTATGGCCATCGCCAGATACTTTGGCATTCACGATGAGCAGATCAAGTTCTGCCTGTCGGAATTCAAGGCCTTGGCACACCGGCTGGAGCTTGTCGCGCAAATCAATGGCGTTTCATGGTACAACGATTCAAAGGCAACGACACCAGAAGGCGCCACCACCGCCTTGAACGCCTTCGAGAAGCCGACGATTATCATTGCGGGCGGATATGACAAGAACATCCCCTTCGGCGAACTCGGCGAGAAAATCGCTCAGAAGGCCAAAGCTGCCATCCTGATAGGCGCGACAGCACCCAAGATCGCTGAAGCCATCCGGCTGGCCAGGGGGCGAGGGACGAGAGACGAGGGACGAAGGACGAAGATTGAGACTATGACTTCGCTTGCCGATGCCGTTCAATTGGCAAATCGACTCTCGGAGCCCGGCGATGTGGTTCTGTTAAGCCCGGCCTGCGCCAGCTACGACATGTTCGAGAATTACGAGCAGCGCGGCCGCGAATTCGCCAAACTCGTGCGAACACTTGTCGCAGAGAAGGCCAGTTCTCAGGCATAAAGGGCTTGAGAGAAGCCGCGCCTAACCAGACCCGCCCGCACTTCTGATGTTCTGCCGAAACTCACGGCCCTGGGAGCTTTGCCCGATTGAGAATCTCGTTGGGGAATCTGCGCGTCAGCGCCAAAACGTATCGCGAAGGAAACTCCGGCTGCAATTTGCGAGACCCATTGTGCATCGCAGCATATGGTTATAGGAATATCTTCACAGGAAAAAGAAAAAGTTGCAGAAAAGTTTCAAGCCCTTTTGCCATTCTGGCACACGAGAAACGCGGCGACTATCCCTATCAAGTCGCTAAGCTGCGATTTTTCCGGCGCTCGTTTGTAAAGTCGGCCCATAAATCTGTCGATTTGCGAACCACAGTAAGAGATTTCGGAGTATTGACAATGGACGAGAACAACGAGCGCAGGACAGAGCAAAGACTACGGTATTATTGGCCCATTTGGTTCGCCGAGGACTTCAGCAAAATGCTGTCACAGGGGCAGATGGTGGATGTATCCAGCCAGGCGGCGGCGTTTACGTGCTATGCCCACGAGGGCTGTCCTTACCTCGGCCAGTACATAACAGCCCGCTTCAGTGTTCCGCATTATGGGCCGGACGATTCCTTCGATATGGCAGACTTCACGCGTTCAGGACACGTCTGCCGGGTCGATAACGTCAACAGCTTCCTGCGCCGGGTCGCCGTCCAGTTCGCCGAGCCGCTTCCCTTCAGGCCGGGCGAACAGAACAGCCGCCAATCCGAGGCGGAGGCAGCGCTCGAACCTGCCATGGCGTGAACGCCTCAGGCCAGGTTACCCTCAAAGAACGTCATTCCCACTAAGCCGCGGCAATCCGCGCACCGCGCATGAGCCCCACATCTTGCCGAAGCACGGTACGAACGGATAAAGACCGTTGCATCAGCAGGCAGATTTGGTATCTTCGTGCCGGAAACTGTTCAGGAACCGGCAAAGAACTCTTGGTGACGGATTCCGGCAGTGCAAACAGGAGCGTTCGTTGCTGAACGCGGCCGATTGCGTGTGATTCTTTCGGATATGAGACTATGACCAAGCTGATCGTTTCGACATGTATCGTGGCTACACTTCTCGCGGGCGGCGGTTGCGCAGCAGACATTTCATCCGGGCACAACAAGGACTGGACGCCCCTTTTCAACGGGATAGATCTGACCGGCTGGACCGTAAAATGCCACCCGGCTGACGAGAACAGGCAATTCTGGCGTGTTGAAGACGGAGCCATCCTCGCGGATTCGATGAGCGTTGCAAAACACGACTATGTCTGGCTTCTTACGAATCGACAGTACAGTGACTTTATCCTGCGCCTGCAATGTCAGGCCTTCCGCGACAGTCCGGGCAACAGCGGGATACAACTTCGAAGTCGATATGACGATCAGGCCAACTGGCTCGACGGCCCCCAGATAGACATCAATCCGCCGGGGCCGTGGCGAACCGGTATGATTTGGGACGAGACCCGGGATGTGAATCGTTGGCTTTATCCGGACGTCCCTAAAGGCGAATGGGTGGACCCGTCAATGGCGAATCCGGATCTTGACTTCTACTTTAGCGACACAGAACCAAGCTGGAACGAGCTTGAAATCACTGCTATAGGAACTTGGCTTTCTGCCCGTCTGAACGGCGTGGAAATCATGGACTACGACGGTGCCGGCGTGCTGGACGATGAGATTCACAAGGCCCGACGCGTCGGCATGGTTGGCCACATCGCGCTTCAAATCCACAGAAACGACGAACTCAAAATCCGCTTCAAAGATATCTGCCTGAAGGACCTGTCTGAGTAGCTAATCTCGTGGCTTTTAAGCCGGGTACTTCATCACGTGGTGCATACACGTCGTTGCAGTGACCTTCCGCATGAAGGGGCCAGGAGACTGGACATGCCAAAACACGTCCGTTATCATACAAGAGCCAATAGCCCCGGCAGCGTGCCGACGGCAGTATCTGAATCTCAGTCAAAGAAAGGATCATGGAGATGAAAATCAGCCGGAACGCTATGTTGTTCACCATTCTTGTGCAGTTGTTGTTGGCTACGTTCGCCGCGGGCCAGATCAGACGCGAGGTCAATTTCCCCGACATTTTAGGCTATAAAACGCTCAAATGCGACTTCCATATGCACACCGTTTTTTCAGACGGGACCGTATGGCCAACCGTCCGCGTGGATGAGGCCTGGAGAGAAGGGCTTGACGTAATTTCGATCACGGATCACATCGAGTATCAACCCCACAAGCAAGACGTCCCGACCAACTTCAACCGTTCCTACGAAATCGCCCGGCCCGGGGCAAGAGAGAAGAACATTCTGCTGATCAAGGGGGCGGAAATCACCCGCGAGACGCCGCCGGGACATTTTAATGTGCTGTATCTGGAGGACATAGACCCTCTGGACACGGAAGATCTAATCGACGCCGCCAAGGCGGCCGATGCACAGAAGGCCTTTATTTTCTGGAACCATCCGGGCTGGAAACCGGAGCACAAGGGATGGTTCGACATTCACACGCAACTCTATGAAAACAAATTGATGCATGGAATCGAGGTCGCAAACGGCGGCTCATATTATCGCGAAGCCCATCAATGGGCCCTCGAAAAGAATCTGACCATGATGGGCAACTCCGACATCCACCAGCCCGCCCTCGAGCGGCAGACGACAACGGAGAATCACAGGACAATGACGCTGGTTTTCGCCCGCGAGAGGACCGCCGAGGCAGTCAAAGAAGCGCTGACGGAGGGCAGAACCGCCGTCTGGTTCCAGAACCAGCTGATCGGCAGGAGCAGGTATCTCGAAGCCATCTTCAGAGAATCTATCGAGATCGGCAAGCCCCACCATCGCGCTAGAAGCGCGATATGGGTCACGATCAGAAATCATTCAGCCGTTGACGTTGAGATGGATAGAACGGGATCGCAAGGACCCGCGAAACTGGCGCTGCCGGCAAATGCAACCACGCTCTTGAAGTGCGGGACTGAAGAGGGCGCAGAGCAATTGAAATTGTCCTATGTCGTGCGCAACTTCCTGATTGCCCCCGACAAAGGACTTCCTGTAGATCTGACGATCGACCTGCGGTGAGTTCCGGCGGCATTTGAGCCTGGCGTCAGATCGAGACGGACTTCGGCAACATCCGGCTATGCCGGACGAAGGTTATTCCTGATGGGCCGCGCGCCCTCGCACCTGGAGTACACAGGCACTGTCTGATACCATCAGAAGAGGACGCTATGCGCTATTTGACCACCTCGAGCAACTCCACCTCAAAGATCAGCGTGGAGTTGGGGGGAATATTAGGTCTGCCCCTTTCACCATAGGCCAGATTCGCCGGTATGTATAATTGCCACTTGGCGCCCTCTTTCATGAGCTGCAGAGCTTCAGTCCACCCCTTGATCACACCTTTGACGGGAAACTCAGCGGGCTGGTTGCGCTTATAGGAGCTGTCAAACTCCGTTCCGTTGATCAGGGTCCCGCGATAGTGCGTTTTCACTTTGTCGTCCGCGGTGGGAGTCGCTCCGGCACCCTCCTTGATAACTTTGTATTGCAGGCCGCTCGGCAGCACCTTCACGCCTTCCTTGGCCTTGTTCTCGTCAAGAAAGGCATTCCCTTTGGCCAGGTTCTCGGCCGCTTGCTTGGCTACCTTGGCGGCTTGTTTTGCCCTCATGCGCTGCTGGAAGCTTGCATAGATTCTCTGCATCTCCTCCTGACTCAGAGCCAATTCCTTGCCGCCCAACACGTCTTTCAATCCCCTGATGAGCGCCTCAAGATTGACCTCGACCTCCTGGGACTTGAAATTGCGACCGATTTGGGTCCCTATGATGTAGCTGACCTTGTCCTGTTCAGTCTTGAGAGCAAGTTCCTGCCCGCTCTTCGCCTGCCCCTCAGAACGCGGGGCATCTGCAACTTCTTTAGCCCCTTCCTGGGCGGCATGGACCGACATCACAGCCACACAGCCCAGAACCGTCATCACAATGTAGATTCTCGTTTTCACTGTTGTCTCCTTTTTCTCGTGGAAGAACGCCGTGCGCGGGATCGACCGACAACCCTACTTATACACACAACTCTAAGGCTGAAATAGATTATAGCACGGCCCGGGAGCAATCGAAAGCGCTTTCTCCCGGGGTCCCCAGGTATCACGAGACACTGGACCGAGCCCACCGTACTCCCACGTGGCAGACAAACCCAGACGCAAACTAAGCCGTCGGCATGAATCGATTGTTAAAACACTCGCAGGCTGTTGGGAAAGACGAGCCCGCCGGCAGAAAAAAAACACCGGTCTCTGATTCGGTACATTTTCCATAACCAACGGCCTTGTCGTGAATTAGCCGTCTTCAGCAACAGTCCTATAACAGAATTTTACGAAAATCTAAAAAAAAGTGGTATGGAATGTTGACGCAGTGGCAGAAAGTGGTAGAATTTCCCAACCTGAAGGTTTTAAGTGGGACAAGTGCCATGCTGTTATTAACAGGAGAGTACCAGCACGTCGTCGATAGCAAGAGCAGAGTCCTCATATCGAACAGGCTGAGAAACCAGATTGATGCCACGGAGCATGGCAGCAATTTCTACCTCGTCCTCGGAGCCAATGGGATATTGTGCCTGTACCCGGAGAAGTATTTTGAGCAAATCGCACTGTCGGTTACGCCCGGGACCACGGCACCAGACGAGGCGGTGGCCTTCGAGCGAATGAGCTTCGCGTTGGCCAGCAAAATAGAGCTGGATGGGCAGGGCCGGCTCCTCCTGAACGAAAAATTAAGAAAGAGGGCGGGGCTCAGGGACAATATCACACTTGTCGGGGTCAGAGACCACATCGAATTGTGGAACAGTGAAAGCTGGGAACAATATGTCTCGGACCACATGGCCCAGTACCAGAAACAGATGTCGCAGGCCCGTCAGGTTGTCCTGCAGAACAGGAACGAAGAACAGTAACTTTAGAAGTGGAGACAAGAGACAATGATTGGAACGGATTCGAACCATTGCCGGATTGTCGCTGACTGTCTTGCCGGCAGACGAGAGGTTGACGAACACACCTCCGACGCGTTGGCAGCTCTCGGTGAGAAGCTGGAACATCTGAGGGGACTTGACAGCATTTTTGCGGGTGTGGAATTTTCCGCCCATGTGGAGAAGCTTCGAAGCCGCAAGGCCCCCATTGCCGTGGGCTGACTGCCGGCCTTCGGCGCGTGCTGACTGTGGCACGAGGTCCCCATACGTGGGAACCCGATACGGCGTGCAGCGTGAAGCTAATAGCGGCGTGCGAGAGAAGTGAATGGTTTGACAGTGGAACATATTCCGGTTCTTGCCAACACGTTGGCTGAGCGGATCAAGTTGCCACCGGATGGCGTGATGGTCGATGCGACCGTGGGACATGGAGGTCACAGCCTTCTGCTCGGCTCAGTTTTGGGCCCTGAGGCAGTGATCGTCGGTATGGATATTGATCGGAACGCTGTCCGAAGGGCCCATGCTATATTGAAGCCGCTGGCCTGCAAGGTGATTCTCATTCACTCGAATTTCTCTCAAATCCGCAAGCAACTCTTCAGCCGGGCAATCGAGAAGGTTGACCTCATCTTAGCGGATTTGGGTCTTTGCTCAGCTCAGTTGGCGAATGCCGGTTTTGGGCTCAGTTTTCAGGCAAATATGCCTCTCGACATGAGAATAGACAAAAGATTGGAGCGTACCGCTGCCGATATAATCAATGAAACGGACGAAAAATCTCTGGCCGATATGATCTACACGCTCGGCCAGGACAGAGCCTCGCGGCGGATCGCCCGCTTTATCGTGCAGGAACGTGAAGCCGAGCCGATCACAACCACGGGGCGACTGGCGGAAATCGTCTGCAGGGCACTTAGAAGAAATCGCAGAAGCCGACGAAGCAGAATACACCCGGCAACCCGGACCTTTCAGGCACTGAGAATCGCAGTCAACGACGAGCTGGAGAATCTGAAGAAACTGCTGACTTCGGCGCCGGGGCTGCTCAGGAAAAATGGGTACGTCGCCATTTTGAGCTATCACAGCCTGGAAGACGGATTGGTCAAGCGTGATTTTATACAGAATGCGAAGGCCGGCACTTACAGGGTCATCACGAAGAAGCCGCTTGTGCCGACCCGGGACGAAATCAAAGAGAACCGACGAGCAAGAAGTGCAAAACTGAGGATTGCACAGAGACAATAACCGCGTTGGCAAAAATTTAGCACGGAAATGGAGTTTTCCTTATGACCTCGGACGCAAAGATTGGGTTGTTGCTGGGTTTGATATTTATTTTTGTGATTGCGTTTATCATCAACGGCCTGCCGCGTTTTCGAGGCGTAACGAACAATAGCGAGCTGACCACGACCATGGTCAGCGCCCCGAACGGCACGATCGGCATAGGAGGCAACGAACGCCGCGTCCAAGACGATTTCGACTGGCCGCCCCAGGCCAACGAACAGCCACCCACAACCGCGCAGATGCCTCTTGAAGAGAAAGAGGACGTCCGCTTCACGATGAAACTGCCTCAGGAGATCTCGTTTATCACGGACCCTTTGACTACGGAGCCTTCGAACGTGCAGGTTGCCCGGGACGTCGAGCCGGCGGCGACCCCACCAGCCGAGCCGGCTGTTCCGGCGCCGCAGCCGCAAACGATAGCCGAGGCCAGAAAACCAGAACCGGTCAGGCCCGCCGCACCGAAGGAATATGTCGTCTGCGATGGCGATACTCTGGCCGACATAGCCAAGAAGTTCTATGGCCCCGAGGAAGGCAACAAGAGAGCGAACATCAAGCGGATATTCGAGGCCAATCGCCAAATCCTGGAATCAGTTGATGATATCGACGTCGGGCAGAAACTCGCGATACCCCGGCTCGGCGTTTCTGGACCGGACACGGAACAGAGCGGGGACGCGCTTCCAGGCTCAATTTTTCAAAAGGCAATTGCCATCGGAAAGAAGCACCTTCTGCCTGAGAGCAGCAAGGTAAAGCCGGCCGCCGAATACGTCGTCCGGGAAGGCGACAATCTCTGGCGAATAGCCGCACGGCAACTTGGAAACGGCAACCGGTACCCGGAGATAGCCAGGCTCAATGCTGATACTCTCAAGGACGAGGACAACCTCGAAGTCGGCCTGCGATTGAAAATACCCGCTCGATGAGAACAAAGGGACAAAGTGCTTTGTGCCTCTGTGCCTTTTGGTTTTTTCTGTATTTCTTTACGATGTCCCAGTTTCGTTTTGTTTTTGTCGTCTTCTGTTTCACGGCAGTCCTGATCTTTGCCGTCTATCTGCGTAGCGCCGGCAATCAAGTCTTCTATCAGCTCTGTTCGTGCAACACCGAGCAAAGCCGATTGAAACAGGAGCTTGGCGCCAAACAATTGTTGCTCGAGGGTCTGATCAACCCTGCTGCGATTTCACAGCGTCTCGACGCGCTGAAGACGGATGACTGAACATTGAGAAATCTTCGATTAACTGTTTTTCTTTCCCTGCTCCTGATCGGTTCGTTCCTGGGCCTGACGGGACGGTGTCTATACCTCCAGTACTACCGCGGCGACTATTATGCGGAGCTCTCCCTCGGACAGCAGCGGGCCTACACCAGCCGGCAGCCCCAGCGAGGGGCGATTCTCGACTGCCGGGGCCGGGTGCTGGCCGCAAGCAATAGAATCCAAATCATCAAAGCTGAGCCTCGAATCATCGATGAGCCAAAGGAAGTATCGAGTGAACTCGCGCCCATCATCGATATGGGGGCACACGAGATTTGCAGACTTATTGTGGACAGAAAGGATTCGGGCCATGTGAGAATCAAGGTCGGCGCAGACCCGTGTGAGTGCACTCTGGCCAAGAGGGTCCATCGCGGCATTGCGGTTGAGTCTGATTGGCAAAGACATTATCCGACGGGACGGCTCGCCGCGAATATCATCGGCTTTACCGATCCCTACAATCGCGGTCTTGAAGGCATTGAGCTCAAATACGACCGGCAGCTCCGCGGCTCAGCCGCCCGAAACATCTTCTTGGCCGACGTGCGTCGCCGGCCTATCCGCCTCAAGGAGCAGGACGGGGTGCTGACCAACGGCGTCGGCCTTGTCCTGACCATCGATTCGACCGTCCAGCAAATCGTCCGAGAGGAGCTGCTCAGGCAATACCTCAGTTACGAGGCCGAGGCCGCCGTGGCGGTGGTGGCCGAGCCACAAACCGGGGCCATTATCAGCATGGTCTCGCTGCCCGATTTCGACCCGCTCAATAGAGCGACCGACCCGAATACCTTTCGCAGCCGGGCTCTGACGGACTGGTACGAGCCGGGCAGTATCATCAAGCCGATTGCCGTGGCAATTGCACTGGAAGCCAAGGCCATCAGCAAGGACGAGACGATATTCTGTGAAAACGGAAGCTATTCGGGCAGAGGCTTCGG
>CP070806.1:4841902-4867848 GCA_020343675.1 Phycisphaerales bacterium | reverse complement strand
TAAAGATGGTATAAATCGGAATTCGGGTGCTGTTTGCGCTTATGGTTTTCGACATCGTAAAAGGAAAGCCCCTTCGTGGCATAGTCTTTAATCGTGTAGCGAGAGAATTCACCCGGCAGGTATGCGATGGTCTTGCTGTCGGGACTCCAGCAGGGCTGGCGAGCGTTGTCGGCGACTTTGACCCGGTTGCTTCCGTCGATGTTCATACAATAGACGTTTCGAACCTTTTTACCGCTCACAATCTCATCCGCAACGCAACAGAGCTTTGTGCCGTCGGGCGAAGCATGCGGATACATTTCGTCTGCATCGGGCGTATTCGTGAGGTTGACTGGATTAGAACCATCGGCGTTTGTTAAGTACAGCTCCCAGTTATCCCTGCCGTCTGTATTGCGGAACGTCTCATATACGATCTTAAAGCCGATGTCCTTCAACGGCAGCTCCGTGCGCGGTGACGGCATAGTGCTGAGCTTTAGCTCGCCCGACGGCGGCTGGCAAAACGCTCTATTGGCCAATACAAGGACCAACACAACACAAATGCTCTGTACAGAGAATTCCTTCTTTACAGCCCAACTACTTGGCATCATATCTCCTTTACTCAAGGATTTGTTGAAGCTATCGGTACCCAATCCGGCTCTTTGTTGTGGTTTCCATCGTGGGTGACTTTAATCCACGGTCCTGTCAGGTTGGTCACGCAGATATCCCAGCCCCTCGCGAATCCACCGACCTGTTGACCACCTGCGGAGGGGCCATAACTGAAGACGATATACTTGCCGTCGGGCGAGAAATCGACGTGATAGACTTTCGCAGTGCGAAGGCATTCGACGATTTTTCGTACGTTCCTAACGCGTGGTTCACCGGAAGCAAAGTCAATATCGCCAACACAAAGGTCCCAATCCGTCTGACCCCATGTTATCCTTTTGCCATCCTGGCTGAAATCTGGTCTGCATCCCCGGACTCCCCATCTCTCCAGGTCAAAAACCCTTGTTCCATCGGCTTCGAAGGCGAGAATCGTATCGCTGTACCCCATCCCCCCGTGCACGGCCGCAAGAAACCAATTGCCGTCAGGTGACCAGCAGATGGCATAAAGATGGTGCAGGTTTCTATTCGGGTGCGCCCTGTGCTGGCCGGTCCGCAGGTCGTAGAACAGAAGCTTCGCAGTCGCATATTCTCTGGTGCTGTAGCGCTCGTACTCTCCTTTCAGATAGGCGATGGTCTTGCCGTCGGGACTCCAGCAGGGCTGGCGGGCATTTGTGGCGACTTTCACGCGTCCTGTCCCATCGATGTTCATGGTGTACACGTTGCGAACCTTTTCCCTTCTGCCTCCCTCGTCAACGACGAAGCATATCTTGCTGCCATCGGGAGAAGCGTGCGGATACATCTCATCCAGGTGAGGCGTTCGCGTGAGATTGACCGCATTGGAACCGTCCGCATCCATCTGGTAGAGCTCCCAGTTTCTCTTTCCCTCGGTCACGCGGTACGTTTCAAAGAGAATCTTGTAAGGGACCCCTTGAAGATCCAGCTTGCCCTGTGGGTAGGGTACTTTTCTCATTCGCGCCCTGTTTTGCCCGTACGGGCCGCAACGTGCATCATCGTTTATGCCCAATGTAAACAACAAAGACAGGGAAATTGCGATGCCTGTTGCACATCTATGACTGCCTGTGTCTCTATCGTGCCTTACCATATGAACTCCACCTACGCAGACATATAAAGGCCACCATGCCGGGCTCAATTATACCTAAGTTGGCTCATTGGGCAAGAGGACATCAGCATTGATTTCCTGCGCGATTGTCCATATTCCGGTCAGAAGCGGCTTTCTTTCTTTCGGCAGCTTTGATACACTCAAGAAGAATGTGAACTTTTGAGTGTGAAAGGATATCCTGATGATTTCGAGACAAATGGTGAAGATGATGGCGGGGGTCGCTCTTCTGGCCCTGTGCGGCCCCAGCAAGGCCCTGTCGAGTGGACCCTGTCAAGCCACAGGTATTAAGATCGGCGAAGTAACAGATAATTCAGCTATAATCTGGGCGCGCCTGACGCGCGATCCGCAACGGGTGGGCAAGGAGGCTCCCATGCCCAGGATATCGTATCGCGATTTGAGGACAGGCGCCCTGCTTGATTCGCCCAAGGGAAGCAGACGGAATCTGACACCGGCGGTGACGTATCCGGCGGATTCGACAATCGAGACAATCGAAGGGGCCGTACCGGGTGCGCCGGGCCAGATAAGAGTTCTGTACAAAATGGGGGATGTCTCCAACTGGAACGAAACCGGCTGGCGCGCCGTCGATCCCAAACGTGACTATACGTGTCAGTTCAAGTTGACAAACCTTCGACCTGAGACCAGATATCAACTCCGTGTGGAGGCCAGAGGGGATGCAGGCTCGAGCCCGGGACAGGTCGTCGAGGGCGCGTTTAGAACTGCGCCGCGTCGCAGTGAGTCCGCGCGGGTTGTCTTTACGGTCTCAACGGGTCAGGCTTATCCGGATCAGGATGCCCCCGGCGGCGGTTTCAGGATATATCCGGCCATACTGAAACTCGATCCGAGCTTCTTCGTCCACACCGGTGACATCCTCTATTATGACGCCCTGGCCAAGACGGCTGCGCTGGCCCGCTGGCATTGGGCCCGGATGTACAGCCTTTCGACAAACGTCGAATTTCATCGCCGGGTCGCCAGCTACTTTATCAAAGACGATCACGATACTTGGTTGAACGACTGCTGGCCCGATATGAAAACCCCATTCATGGGCGACTTCACGTTCAAGCAGGGACAGGCGATATTCCTGGAACAGGTGCCCATGGGCGAGCGCACGTGGCGAACCTTCCGGTGGGGCAGGGACCTTCAGATATGGCTTGTCGAAGGCCGTGATTTTCGCAGCCCCAACACGATGCCTGACGGCCCCGGAAAAACGATCTGGGGCAACGAACAAAAAGCGTGGTTCAAGAAGACCGTTCAGGAATCCGATGCCGCATTTCGTATTCTGATCAGCCCGACGCCGATTGTCGGCCCGGACCGGAAGAACAAGCACGACAATCACTCCAACGTGGATTTTCAGCACGAAGGCAAAGAGATCAGGAGCTTCATCGCAACGCAGAAGAATATGTACGTGATTTGCGGCGACCGTCACTGGCAATACATCTCGGTGGACCGGGAATCGGGTGTCAGAGAGTATTCGTGCGGACCGGCCAGCGACAAGCATGCAGGCGGCTGGAGCAACGACATGCTGCGTCCTGAGCACAAGTACCTGAATGTTGTCGGCGGATTCCTCGCCGGCACAGTTGAGCGTCTTCAAGGCAGACCGACGTTAACGTTTCGACATTACAGTGTCGATGGCGATATTCTTAATGAAGATCGCCTGACTGCTCGATAGGGCCTCGTCATATTCGACAATCTTGTTCCGGGTCGCGTCTGCGCCGATGCAGCAAAGGAATTTTTGACACGGGGTGTCGTTTGGGGTGGACGCGGCGGCAGTGGTCTGATAGAATTCCGCGAGAATTATCTTGCCTGCCTGCGATTGGCAGGCCATTGTGATATATATAAGTGTTTGTCTTGAAATAACTAAGGAATGCCGATGCGGCTGATTTTGACTGACAGATCACACGAAATCAGAGGCAAGTTCTCTCCTCTGTCGCTGGGCCGTCCGCTGTGGGACCTTCGTTGCGGCATGTCTTCATTAAGGGAGAGGCTCGTCGGGCGAATCAGGCCCGGCGATGTGGCGTATTTTGTCCCGGACTACATGGAGGAGTATTATAGGACGCAAGTGGCCGAGCCCGTCAATGACATGACGGCTCTGGCCGGCCATGACCTGGTGATCTTGGATCCGCTGGTCAAGGCGGATGGCCTCGAAATATCAGGTAAGGGAAAGAGTGAAGTTGGCCTGGACGAGCAGGGGAGGGTGCTCTACGCCCGAATCGGTCGCGGCGAGGTTGAGCGGCTCCGGGGGGGGAATATGGACGAATTCCTCGCTTCCGCCAAAGCGAGCCTGCCAAACGTGGCGTGTAATCTTCCTGTCTGGCAATACACGTGGGATCTGGTCCTGGCTAACGGTGAGCAGTTGAAGGCCGATTTCGAGATTTCGGGGCGCAGCGGGATTGACGGAGAAGTGGAAGAGCCCGCCGCAATTCGAGGCAGTAGGAAGGACGTTTATGTGGCCCAGGGGGCCCGAATCCATCCGATGGTCACGCTTGACGCCGAGCACGGCCCCGTCTATATTGATGAAGGCGCTGAGATACACCCTTTCAGCCGAATCGAGGGTCCGTGCTACATCGGGAAAAAGTCGATTCTGCTGGGCGCCAAGTGCCGCGAGGGCAACAGCATCGGGCCATGGTGCCGTATTGGGGGGGAGGTTGAGGAGTCGATCATTCACGGATATTCCAACAAGTACCATGACGGATTTCTCGGCCACAGCTACGTCGGTGAATGGGTCAACCTCGGCGCACTGACGACCAACAGCGACCTGAAGAACGATTATTCGAGTGTGTCGGTGATGTTAGACGGCCGGCGGCCCATCGACACAGGCTCCACCAAGGTGGGTTCGTTGATTGGAGATCATACCAAGACGTCCATCGGAACTCTGCTTAATACGGGCTCATATCTGGGTGCGATGACCCTGATCATGGCCACGGGCAAGCCCTTGCCGAAATACATTCCGTCGTTCGCCTGGTTCATCGAAGGCATTGCGACAAAGGGCTTCGGCAAAGGCCGGCTGTACGAGACGGCAAAGACAGCGATGAGCCGGCGCGGATGCAAGTGGTCCGCAGAGGCCGAAGCGATGTGGGATGCGGTCTTTGAAATGACGGCGCCGGAACGGAACGCAGCCATCAAGAAGGGCCGCAAAATGTTGTTCAAGTAAACTGACAAACAGGAGTTGGACCCATGGCAACAGTAGAAGAACGTGTCAAGGCGATTACGGCCAGGAAGCTGGGCGTGGACGAGATCAAAATGGAGGACAGTTTCACCGCTGATTTGGGTGCCGAGAGCGTGGATTCCATTGAGTTGGTGGCGATGTTCGAAGAGGAATTCGGCATTGAGATGGACGAAGATGCCGCATTAGCCGTGCAAACAGTCGGCGACGCGGTCAAGTTCATCGCCGAGGTCTGCAGGCAGCAGGGTGTTGAGATAGAGTCGTAGAGCGACGAGCAACGAGCAACATTACGAAAGATGAAAGGGCTTTCGATGAGCAAAGTCAAGAAAAAGCATCGTCTTGTGGATGCAAAGGCGCCGAATTTGCTGGAGGATATCTTCCCGTATGATTTGCCGCCGCTTATTCGTTTGCAGGGATCTGCTGTTGAACATATCGACGGCAAGCCTGTGGAATTCGACTTTGAGGCCGTCAAGGACAGGCCCATACTCATCACCGATACAACCTTTCGCGACGGGCAGCAGGCACGGCCTCCTTACACGATTGAGCAGATGGTCCGGATTTATGATCTGTTGTCGCGGATCAGCGGACCGAACGGAGTGGTCCGGCAGACGGAATTCTTCCTTTACACGAAGAACGACCGCGAGACGCTCGACCGATGCCGGGCGCTGGGCCACGACTACCCGGAATGTACAGGCTGGATTCGCGCCGTCAAGGGGGACTTTCGCCTTGTCAAGGAAGCCGGACTCAAAGAAACCGGTATGCTGACAAGCTGCTCGGACTATCATATATTCCAGAAGTTGAAATTCCGCACTCGCAAGGAGTGTATGGATAGCTATTGCGAGGTCGTCGAAGCCGCATTCGAAGCAGGCGTTCGCCCGCGATGCCACCTGGAAGACGTGACGCGGGCCGACATCGAAGGCTTTGTTCTGCCGTTTGTGGACCGCCTGATGGAGATGAGCGAGCAGGTGCCGGAAGAGCTCTCGGCTAAGGTCAGGCTTTGCGACACAATGGGCTTCGGCGTGAGCTACCCCGGAGCCGAACTGCCCAGGAGTATCCCCAAGCTGATCTACAAGCTGAACCGGGAGTGCGGCGTACCGAGTGATAGACTCGAATGGCATGGGCACAATGATTTTCACAAAGTGCATGTCAATGGAGGCACCGCATGGCTGTACGGGTGCGACTTTGTGAACACAACATTGTTCGGTTTTGGTGAGCGGACCGGCAATCCGCCCTTGGAAGGGGCGATTTTCGAGTATATAGCCCTCAAAGGTGACACATGTGGGATTGACACGTGTGCTATTAGCGAACTGGCCGATTACATGCGGTCTATCGGATTGCCCATCCCCGAAAATTATCCGTTCGCGGGCAGGGCGTTCAACACAACGCGTGCCGGCATCCATGCGGGCGGGCTGCGCCAGGACGAGCGGATATATAACATCTTCGACACGGCCAAGCTGCTGAGCCGTCCCCCCCGGGTTGCCATCACCGACAAGAGCGGAGCTGATGGCGTGGCTCATTGGGTGAACGAGTTCTTCGGGCTCAGGGGCGACGACCGCATCAACAAGATCAGAGTCCACAAGCTGGCCCGATGGGTCATCGATCAATATGACGTGGAGGGCCGTCTGACTGCTATCAGCGACCAGGAGCTTGAGGCCAAGGCGAAGGAATTCTTTCCCGACTACTGGGACAAGTACAAAACGAAAGTGAAGTAACGAAGTCTCTCAGGGACACGAGGACGTCATCCTCAATTCGAGTGCCGCCGAAGTCTCGGTATTTTTCGGCGGCATCGTAATCGATGTGCTGCGCGTGCTTGTGTTCGGCTATCCAGCGGCCGATGAGCTCGCCAATGAAGTAAAGGCCCGGTTCGAGTGCCTTGGTCAGCCTCAACGATTGCTACCCGAACTCAGGATTACGTTTGACTGTCTTCGTATAGCCGACGTAACCCTCTTCATCTACGGTCTCCTTACCGATATGTGTTTATCTTCCATATCGGCAAGAAGACTTCAAACCCTGCATATCGACTGTTACCGACTGGTAGTACGGTTTGTCCAGTTGGCGTGCCAGCCTCGGGTCCCTGATATGTCCTGCTTGCCTGGTCTCTCGGATGAATGCAAATCTGCGTGGATTGCTATGGATTCGCCTGTGCCGTCAGGGGCTCGACTTTGGGCACGTGGGCCGTGAGGAACACCTGCACGTGCTCCTCACCAACACCGGGCGGACAACCAGAAAGGAAGAAAAGTAAAACGAAGAAAACCGCTGCGATTGACACATCTCCCATGGCAAGCCTCCGCTTTGCCCCCGAGAGGATGGAACAAAGCCGTTGCGTACAAATCCATGCGACAGGCACATATACATCAGAACGCGCGCTGCTCGGTCCGTGCAATGATCTCATTCTGAAGGTCCCGGCCAACGTCCACGAAGTAATCGCTGTACCCGGCAACCCGTATGATCAGGTCGCGATATTGCTCGGGGTCTTGCTGAGCCTTGCGCATTGTTTCGGCGGTGATGACGTTGAACTGGATATGATGGCCGTCCAGTTTGAAGTAGGACCTGACAAGATGAGCAAGTTTATCGATATCGTCATCGGTGGCCAGCGCCTGCGGGCTGAACTTCATATTCAAAAGCGTTCCCCCTGTTCGGGCGTGGTCGATCCTCGCCGCCGATTTAGTCACGGCGGTTGGGCCGCGCGAATCGCACCCCTGGCTCGGCGAAATGCCTTCCGAGACGGGCCCACCGGCCTTCCGGCCGCAGGGCAGAGCGCCGACGACCTGGCCGAAATAGATGTGCACTGTTGTGGGCAAGAGATTGACTCGGTACTTTCCCCCCTTGGTGTTGGGCCTGCCATTGAGCAGGTCATAGTACGTGTTGAAGACCACCTCGGTGATGGCATCGGCATAATCATCGTCGTTGCCGTACTTGGGCGAGTGTTCGAGTAGCGTATGGCGCAACTGTTCATATCCTTCGAAATTGGCCTGCATTGCAGTGAGCAGCTCATCCATAGTGACCTCATGGCGGTCGAACACGTGGTATTTCACTGCCGCCAGAGAATCGGTCACCGTGCCAACGCCGACGCCCTGGATGTAGGTGGGATTATAGCGTGCTCCGCCATTGTGGTAGTCGATTCCGCGCGCAACGCAATCATCCATCACAAGCGACATAAATGGGGCAGGCATGTGATTGGCGAAAAGGCGCTCGATGATGTTGTTACCCCGGATCTTCAGATTGATGAAGTACTCAAGCTGCGTGCGATACGCGCCCATCAACTGTTGGTATGAAGTGAACCGTCGGGCCTCGCCCGTCTGGGGACCGAGTTGTTCGCCCGAGCCGGGATCGACGCCGTCGTAGCAGGCCAGTTCCAGAATTTTGGGCCAGTTGATGTAGCCGGTCAGCGTGCAGCTTTCCTTGCCGAAAGCGCTGACCGTCACGCAGCCGCTCGGGCCGCCGCTGCGCGCGTCCGCCATGCTCTTTCCGTCTTGGAGCATCTCTTTGATGATGACGTCGGTGTTGAATACGGAGGGCTGGCCAAAACCTTCTCGAATGACCCGACAGGCGCGCTTCAGGAACCGCTCGGGATTCCTCTTGCTGATCTGGATGCAGGCGCTGGGCTGGGTCAGTCGCATTTGCTCGACCACATCCAGCAACATGTAAGAGACTTCGTTGACGGCGTCGGCCCCGTCGGCCGGCCTGAGCCCGCCGATATTGATCAAGGCGAAATCCGTGTACGTTCCGCTCTGTTCTTCGGTTACGCCGACCTTCGGCGGAGCCGGCTGATTGTTGAACTTGATCCAGAAGCATTGCAGCAGTTCTCTGGCCTGCTCAGAGGTGAGGCTGTTTTCCTGAAGGCCGTTTTCATAGAAGGGCAGAAGGTGCTGGTCAAGCCGCCCCGGATTGAAGGAGTCCCACGTGTTCAGTTCCGTGATGACCGACAAATGCACGAACCAGTAGGCCTGGAGTGCTTCCCGGAAATTGCGCGGCGCGTGGGCCGGGACATGGGAACAGACCTCTGCGATTTGCTCGAGCTCACGTCGCCGGGCCGGGTCGGTTTCTTCTGCGGCCAGCTCCCGCGCCTTCTCGGCATGGCGCCGGGCGAAGGTGGTGACCGCATCGGCGCAGATATCCATCGCCCGGTACTGCTGGTCTTTCTCATAGGCGCGCGGGTCGTTGAAGTAGTCGATTTTCTTTCGGTTATTCGCGATGTCCTGCTTAAAGTCCAGCATACCCTTGCGGTAAATCTTGTCGTCGAGGATGGCGTGGCCGGGCGCACGCTGTTCCATGAACTCGGTGAACACTCCGGCGTTGAAGGCCCGGTGCCACTGTGCGTCCATTGCGGCGAAGACCTTTTCGCGGAGCGTCTTACCGGTCCAGAAGGGGATGATTCTGTCCTGGTAAACCTTGCGAACCTCCTCCGAGACCACAAAGGACGTTCTTTCCCGAGTGTTAAGAATGTGCAGGTCTTCGAGGCTGTGGCAGCATAATTCAGGATACGTGGGTGTGGCCTTTGGCGCGGGACCGCGCTCGCCTACAATCAGCTCGCCATCGTTGATGCAAATGGCCTTGTGTTCCATCAGGTGTTTGAAGGACAAGGCCCGGCAGACCGGGACCGATTCGCGCATGGGAATATCACTTTGGCAGAAGTCCGTCATCAATTCCGCCCGTTCAGTCGAAATGTAGGGCCTGGTCCGGATGCTCTGTTCACGCAGTCTGGCTACTCGTGCGTTCATATTGCTACCCACCTATCTTGACTTCGAGTCCGCGTTTCTTGAAGGTGTCGGCAATTGCCTTCATTTTCTCATCGTCGGGCGTTTCGGCTTCCATCGGCTCGAAATCCGATGCCAATCGACCCGCTTTTTCCTTGCCCCCGCGGTTATATGGCAGAATGTCAATACTCCGGACCGCCAGCGATGCCGCAAAATCTGCCGTCTTGCCGATGTTGACCGGGTCGTCGTTAAAGCTCGGAACAATCGGGACCCGGATTACAACTTCTGCCCCAGCTTCTAAGAGCTGCCGGATATTCGATAGTATTAGACTATTGTCCACACCGGTGAAATGTTCGTGTATGGTTGCGTTCATGTGCTTGAGGTCGCAGAGAAACAGGTCGCTCTGTTCGGCCACGCGCAGGACGACTCCCGCTTCGGCATAGCAGGTCGTATCGATTGCCGTGTGTATCTTTCTCGCTCGGCACTGACTGAGCAACGCAAGGAGAAACTGTGGCTGCATCAGCGGCTCTCCGCCGGAGAATGTGACACCGCCGCCTGATTCGTCATAGAAAATCAAATCTTTTTCAAGTTCTGTAATGACCTGACTGACGGTCATCTCCGCTCCGATGATTTCTTTTGCACCGCTCAGGCAAACGGCGACGCACGCGCCGCACAACTGGCACTGGTCTGAATCGGTCACAGGCCCGTTTTCTGCCGTAAAGCAAGTAGCCTGCTCGGGGCACGCCTCCACGCAACGGCCGCACCTGAGACAGCGCCCCCTGCGGAAGCCGACCTCCGGGTCCGGCCTCCAGCTTTCGGGATTATGGCACCACCGGCAACGAAGAGGACAACCCTTGAAAAAGAGGGTGGTTCGGATGCCCGGCCCATCGTGGATGGCGTATTTTTTGATGTCAAAAACGCACCCCGTCGTCGCCAGCTCAGACTGCGTCCCCGGTACCGTGGTCTTTGGAGGGCCGGGATCGGGGATATCGTTTGTCAAGTCCGCCATGTTGTGATTCCTAATCCTTGGGGCTCACCTGCGGTCTTGGCGCAGATGCCCTGACAAGGGCGCCATAGATTGCGTCGCGGTGCTGCTTGTCGTCCATCTGCTCCGGATGCCATTGCACGAATAATCCGAATCCTTCGCCGAGGCGTTCAAGGGCCTCGACGACGCCATCGTTGCTGTGGGCTACGACCTTCAGTCCATCGCCCACTTCTCTGACGGCCTGGTGATGGTTCGAGTAGACCGACGCTTCCCCGGCGCCGAGGATTTTTGCCAGAGAGCTGCCCGGTTCAATGTGAACCCGATGATATCCACGGTGTTTTACTTCTGTGCCGACCTGAGAGGGAATGTCCTGGATGAGAGTGCCTCCGGAGACGACGTTGGTGAATTGCATTCCAAGGCAGATGCCCAGTACGGGTTTTCCGCCGGCCAGCCAGAGGGCGATCAGCTTGCGTTCGAATTCATACCGCTGGGCGGGCAACGGCTCGACTGTCTCGTGTGGCTGCTGCCCATATGCGGATGGCGGAATATCGGCCCCGCCGACAAGCACCAGGCCGTCCAGGTCTCGCACGTACCGCTGCATAGCGACCTCACTATCGATGGTGGGCAGGATGACCGGGACGCCGCCGTTCTCGGCAACGGCCCGGACATAAGCGAAATTTACGAGTGTGCTTGCAGAATTTTCCTGCTTGTCACGCTTGTACACGCTCGTAATTCCTATCACGGGCTCGCGTGGGGTGCTCTGTGTTTGACAGCCTGAACCCGCCGCAATCATGCCAAAACACAGTATTGCGATTAGCTTCTTCATCGAAATCCGCTCAACTGGCCTGGCCGTCATTTCACCGTTCGCCATTTCAGCATTCCTTGACTGCTGTGCTCTTATTCGTTATGCTACGTCTGACTCGGAACGCGTATCATCTGCGGTGTGTGTAAGATTGTCAAGGCTTCAGTGGCATACGAGGACACGTAAAATGACAAGCACCAAAGCATTCATTCGGGCATTGTTGGCTGTTGCTGGATTTGTATTGGCCTTGACCGCCTTGATGCCGGCGGCAGCGTATGGCGGCTGTTTCTCAATCGTCGTTGGCAAGAAGGCTTCGGTTGATGGCTATGTGATCATGGCCCATAACGAGGATGATGCCGCGCCTCAGATTGTGAATCATCGCAAGATCCCGCGCAAAAGACACGCGCCGGGAGACAAGGTGCATCTTCGCAACGGCGGCACGTTGGATCAGGTCGAGCAAACCTGGGCCTGTATATGGTCCGAAATGCCGGGGATGTTGTTCTCCGACAGCTACATCAACGAATGGGGCGTCGGCGTGACTTCGGACAATTGCCCGTCACGTGAGGACCGGCCCGAAATCACAGATGGCGGGATCGGCTACATGCTCCGTCGTCTGGTGGCCCAGCGGGCGAGGACGGCGCGCGAAGGTGTCCTTCTGGCCGGCAAGCTGGTGGAGCGGTTTGGCTACATCGACTCAGGCCGGACGTACGTCATCTGTGACCCCGAGCAAGGGTGGCTCTTCTGTGTGGTCAAGGGAAAGCACTGGCTGGCCCAGCGGGTTGCGGATGACGAGGTGGCGATGGTTGCGAACACGTACACGATACGACAGGTGGACCTCTCGGACGGGGACCGCTTCCTTGGCTCGAAGGATATCATTGAATACGCCCAGGCACGCCGCTGGTATAGTCCGCAAGAAGATGGGGCGTTTGATTTTGCCTCCATTTACGCGAATCCGCTCTCGGCGTCAAGCCCGTCGAATGTGGGCAGGCAGGCAGACGGCCTGAGGTATGTCTGCCGCAAGCCGATTCAGGCGGGCGAAAGGCTGCCTTTCTCGGTGGCGCCGCGGCGCAAACTCAGTGTAGCCGAGGTCATGCAAATTCTGCGGCACGATAAGGAACTGCCAAGTTCTCCTCCGTCGTCCACAGGTCCGCCCGACGTCGGCTGTCCCATTTGCAGCGGTGCAACGCAGACCAGCTTTGTGGCCCAGTTGAGAAGGGGCATGCCCCCGGATATCGGCATCGTGTACTGGGTCTGCCTGGCTTCGCCGAAGACGTCGTTCTATATTCCGTTCCACTTCGGCATTCCCGATTTCCCGAACGGATTCTGCTCAGAATCGCAAAGACCGTCGGAGGAATTCTACGATACCTGTGTCGGCTCCCCTTTCAGAGCTGAACCGTCGCGGGCTTTTTGGACGTTCTCCAATTTCTATCACAAGCTCAACGGCGCTCGCGCCGGCGTAATTGCGCAGGTGAAAGCTCACGCCGTGGCAATCGAGAAGAATGCGTTTGCCCTTCAGGGGCCGCTGGAAGAAGCTGCTTCCGGCTGGTACAAGAAAGACACGCAGAGAGCCTCAAGAATACTGGCGAACTACTCCGGCGGAATCTACCTGTCTTCTCTGGAGGCCATGGAAAGAATCGTAAGCGGCCTGGCTGATGATCAAAGATAGAATGACTCCGCTGCGGGTTGTGATGGCGTGCCTGGCTGTGCTGTTGGCCGACCATGAGCAGCGATCTGCAGCGGCGCCCAATGATGAGGTGAAGATGAACGCAAAAGAATTGGCACAGAAATACATCATTATCGATACCCATCAGGATGTGCCCTACCGGCTCAAGAAGAAAATGGAGGATATTTCGCAGAGGACCGAGCACGGGGACTTTGACTATCCGAGGGCCAGGGAAGGGGGGCTGGATGCTGTATTTATGGCCGTCTATATTCCGGCTGAATACGAGGAAGAAGGCGGCGCCTACGCTTTTGCCAACGAGACCATCGACATGGTGGAGGGGTTCGCTTCCAGATGGCCGGATAAGTTCATCATGGCCAGATCCGTCGCAGACGTGAAAAATCAGTTCGGCGCCGGCAGAATATCTATTGCTGTGGGCATAGAAAATGGAGCGCCGATTGAGGGCAGTCTCGGCAACCTGAAACACTTTTACGATCGTGGCGTTCGCTATATAACCTTGGTGCATTCGAAGAACAATCACATTTGCGATTCGTCCTTCGATGAAGAGCGAAGATGGCATGGCTTGAGTCCCTTCGGTGTGGAAGTCGTCTCTGAAATGAATCGTCTGGGAATGATTGTGGATGTCTCACATGTTTCGGATGAGACGTTCTATCAGATCATGGATGTCTCGAAAGCTCCTGTCGTCGCCACTCATTCGGCGTGCCGATGTTTTACACCGGGCTGCGAGCGCAATATGGATGATGAAATGATAAAGCTGTTGGCGAGGAAAGGGGGGCTGATGCAGGTCAATTTCGGCTCTATGTTTGTCAATGCGCAAGTGAACCGGGAATTCGTCGAGCGCAGAAAACGCATCAAAGAGTATGTTGACGCTCATAATCTGAAGGGCGAGGCCAAGCAGAAATATGGTGAACAATACGTGAAGACTCATCCGCTCGGCGATGCCGACATCTGCGATGTCGTCGCGAATATCGACCACGTTGCGAAGCTGGTTGGCGTTGACCATGTCGGTTTGGGTTCCGACTTTGATGGCGTCGGTGACAGCCTGCCGACAGGGCTCAAGGATGTTTCCTGTTATCCAAATTTGATTCATGAGCTTCTTCAGAAGGGATATGTGCAGGAGGACATTGGAAAGGTTTGTTCGGGTAATTTTCTGCGCGTCTGGTCGGAGGTACAAAGGAGAGCCCTCGAGTTACAGTCAGGTGAGTGACCTGATGGTCTCTTTCATTGCTCTTGTGTGTCCGTTGTTCCGGATTCCCCATAAGTACTGTAGGAAAAACGACTTAGAGTTATCTGGGAAATTCTCTTTTTTTTTCTTGTATATATGGTTATTTGACCATATACTATTGGTAAGCTATGGATCCATTAACGGAAAAACAGCAGAAGATACTTGCGTTTATTGAAACCCGGCTGCGGGAGGGCAAGCCACCGAGCCAGCGGGAAATCGCCCGGCATTTTCGCCTGGCCCAGAACGCCGTATATCAACGTGTCGGCTATCTGAGGAAAAAGGGGTATCTGGTTGACTCCGGCGGGCACCGGGGACTTCGATTGTCAGAAGAATATCTTGGCGAGAAAAGACGGGCTGAAGGTATTCCTCTTGTGGGCAGGGTCGCAGCAGGTGAGCCGATATTGGCACAAGAGAACGTGGAAGGATATACAGACCTTAATGAATTTCTCGGCCTCCCTGAGGAGGTGTTTCTGTTGAAGGTCTCCGGCGACAGCATGGTCGATGAGGGGATTATGGATGGCGACTATGTAGCGGTTCAACCCGGGGAGGATATCGAGAACGGCCACATTGGCGTCGTCTTATTGGAGGATGAGGCCACGATAAAAAGAATCTATGTCCAAAAGGGCCGGATCGCATTGCAGCCCGCCAATAAGGCGGCAGGATACAAAACTAAATATGTACAGCAAGGCAGCAAAAGAATTCGGATTGTGGGCAAGGTCATCGGGTGTATCAGAAAAATGTGAGTCGGAGAAAAAATGTCCTCTGTAATCTATATCGGCATAGCAGGGTGGTCTTATCCGGACTGGAAAGGGATTGTATATACGAACTCGCGAATTGACCAGCTCGAATATGTAAGCGGGTTTGTGGATTGCATCGAGATCAACAGCACGTTCTATCGGCCGCCTGCCGAGCAGAACAGCAAATCGTGGCTGCGAAGGACCGCTGCAAAACCTGAGTTTTTCTTTACCGCCAAGCTGCACCGCGATTTCACGCACGAGGGTAAAATCGATCCGGCCGTTGTAAAGCAATTTCATAAAGGTTTTGAGCCTTTGCTGCGGGAAGGTAAACTGAAGCATTTGCTGATTCAATTCCGATACGATTTTTCTGACAGCGCCCGGAACCGCGAACATTTATTGAAGATTGTGGAAAACTTCTCCAATACGTTCAATCTCACCGTCGAGTTAAGACATAAGTCATGGGAGGCGCCCGAGGCCTTGAATTTTCTGCAAGAGCTTGGCGTGGCCGTCTGCAATCTGGATTATCCAACCGCCTCGAATTCGTTCAATCTGCAACGGTGCATCGTAGGCGAGCACGGCTATTTCAGGATGCACGGCAGGAATAGAGAGAAGTGGTTTAGCAAGGCGGGCAGGGACGAAACGTATGATTACTATTACAGCGATGCTGAGCTTTCACAGATAAAGCAGAGAATCGAGGGGTTAGCCGACGCCTTCAAAACCCTCACCGTCATCGCCAACAATCACTACCGGGGCGCCGAGCTTGCCAATGCGCTCGAACTCAAGGCCCTCATCAGCGGCCAAAAACAACCCGTTCCAGAGGGCCTTTTAAAGGCGTATCCGAACCTGGAGAGGATTGCATTGGATGGATAGATGGACTCTGAAGTGCCATCCCTTAGAGTTGAGACGAGATGCGCATCGCCGCTCTAACATGTCGAAGTTATTACAGCCTGTTGCGAGGCTCGGTCTCGGTGCAGCGATGGGTTACCAGGGCCAAGGAATACGGCTACGGCACGATTGCTCTGGCGGATGTCAACTCACTCTACGGCGCGGTCGATTTCTATAAAGCAGCCGCGCAGGTAAATATCAAGCCCATTCTCGGGGTAGAGATTTTAACCGACAGCGAGCAGGCCGTGTTGTTAGCCGAAGATGGGGCCGGGTACAGGAATCTTTGCAGAATCATCACGGCCAGAAATCTCTGCCCGCATTTTGACCTGATAGAGCAGTTGAAATGTAACAATGAAGGGGTAATCTGCATCAGCAATCAGCCCGGCCTTTTGCATGAGCTAAAAAAGTTTCTCGACAGAGATTGTCTGTTTGCAAGTTGCCGGGAATCGCGCCAGGTTGAACAGGCGAAGGCCCGGGCAACAGAGCCTCTGGCATGCACGACGTTCAATGTCATTGAAGGGGGTGATATCGTTACAGCCAAGCTTCTGAGCAGAATACGACAGCTTAGTGTGGCCGGGGTGGGCCCGCAGGATCATTGCGGGTTTAACAGCCTCCCAACGGAGCAGCAGTTGAGGCAAAAGTTTCGAGATTATCCTGAAGCAGTCAGTAACGCTGAGCAAATTGCGCAGCGATGTAACGTCCAGTTGTTGAATGGGAAATATTACCTGCCCCGCGTTGACCTTGCTAAAGGCAGGACCGGCGACGGGGAATTGGCCCGGCTGTGTCATTTGGGTCTGGCGAGGCGATACAGGCCCGTGAGCAATGGGATCGTCAAGAGGCTGGAGCATGAGCTGGCCGTTATCCGAAAGACCAAATTCAGTGATTATTTTCTGGTGGTCCACGACATCGTTAATTTCGCCAAACGCAGTAACATTCCCGTGGAAGTGCGCGGCTCGGCGGCCGGTTCGCTCGTCTCCCATGTGCTGGGCTTTACGAGGGTCTGCCCGATAGAGAACAATCTTTATTTCGAGCGTTTTATGAACCCCGGCCGGAAGGACTGCCCCGATATCGACATTGATTTGTGCTGGAGGAGGCGCGATGACGTCGTAGAATATTGCTACCAAAACTGGGGGGCTGAACGCGTCGCCATGATTTCGAATATCAACAGGTACCGGCGCAGAAGCTCTATTCGCGATACGGCCAGGGCGTTTGGCTTGAAGCCGGTGGAAATAAACCGGCTCGTCAAGGACCGCACGGCGCACGCAGATTCGGCCATCTACGAGCTCACGGACAAAATCATAGGTACGCCCAGGCACGTGGGCGTTCATTGCGGGGGAATCGTGATTACCCCGTCGCAGGTCAGGGACATTGTTCCGCTCGAGCGCGCGACCAAGGGCGTCGTTGTTACCCAATACGATAAGGACGCCGCCGAGGCCGTGGGCCTGATTAAGATCGACCTTTTAGGCAACCGGGCGCTTTCGACGATAAACGGGGCGGTAAATATCGTCGGCAAGAGTCAAAGTAGTTTAAGCATCGACCATGTCAGTTCGGAAGACAAAAAGACGGGAAAGATGCTAAGCGCCGGCGACAGTCTCGGTGTATTTCAATGCGAATCGCCCGGGATGAGGCAACTGCTCAGGGGGCTTGGCGTCAAAACCAAAAAAGACGTAGCGATTGCCCTGTCATTGATAAGGCCGGGACCCGCTTCGGGGGGAATGAAGGCGGAATTCATCGAGCGCCACGTCGGCGGAAAACCATTCGAGTATCTGCACCCGAAGATGAAAGAAATGCTCGGCGAAACGTATGGCGTCATGCTCTATCAGGAAGATGTGATGCGGATAGCGGTGGAAGTGGCGGGCTACAGCGTTGGCGACGCCGACCGGTTCAGGTCCGAGGTATCGAAGAAAGTCTCCGCCTCGCGTCTGCAAAATCAGTATATCGATTTTGTGTATTCGAGGGCCGAGCAGGCGGGCATCGACCGGCACGTCGCCGAGGCCATTTGGGACGATATCCTCCGATTCGCCGCCTATTCTTACTGCAAGGCCCACGCTACCGTCTATGCCAATATCGCCTGGAAGACGGCATTCCTGAAGGCCAATTACCCCCAGCCGTTCTATACCTCGCTTTTCAACAACCACCACGGGATGTATCCGCTGCGGGTGTATGTGTGGGACGCGATAAGGCACGGCGTAAGAATACTGCCGCCGCACGTAAACCGAAGTGATGTCGAATGGACGCCGGAGGCAAAGGCCGTCAGGGCCGGTCTGAATATCATCAAAGGATTAAGCTACAGGACGATGCAGGCCATTATTACGCAAAGGCAGATTCGCTTTTTCGCAGACATCGATGACTTGCGCACGAGGGTAAGATTTAGAGCGCCGGAGCTGCAAAACCTCATCCACGTTGGCGCCTGCGATGGCTTGGGCAAAAGCCGGCCTGCGATGATGATGCGATTTCATTTTGCCCATTTGAACCCAAACCAGTTGCTGCTTTTTGATATAGGCAACAATCTCTCGCGATGGCCCGAGTACGACAGGAGGGCGAAATTGCAGGCCGAGGTCGAGACGACCGGAATCCCCTTCAGCATACATCCGGCCGTACTATTTCAGATTAAGCACGTGCCCGCCGCCGAGTTGGACAAGTATATCAATAAGAACATCACGGTTGCGGGCTTTATCGCCACGGCCCGACGGGCCAGAACCAATAACGGCAAAGTCATGGGCTTCGTAACCCTTGAAGATTCTTCGGGCTTAGCCGAAGTGACCTTTTTTCCCGATCAGTTGGAGAACTACCACAGCATCTGCCAAGCCTGCGGCCCCGTCTGGGTCACAGGCAAAGTCACCCGACATCTATCCTCCATCGCCGTCGAATGTCAAACCTGGGGCACCGCCGCATGAATGCTCAAGCCGTTATTGGCATAGCCACAGAGGTCAAGGAGTACACCGAGAAATGTGAGCAAAGTAGGGTGCGATGAATCGCACCAATTACGCTGCCATTGGGGCGGGTTTATGTTATACTCGTCGGTAATGAAACGTATTGACAGGGATTAGGGGCGGTCGGTTTTACGACATGGAACGATGACACGGAAATTCACGCTAAAATCACGGACCTCCGCCGGCGAAATCGACTTTGCCGCCGAGCTGAACGCCGAGCAGCTCCGGGTAGCTACCGCGCCGGGCGGCCCGATGCTGGTGATCGCCGGGGCCGGTAGCGGCAAGACCAGGGCGCTGACGTATCGCCTCGCGTGGCTCGTTCACCACGGCGTAGATCCGTCGCGGATCATGCTCGTAACCTTCACCAACCGGGCTACGCGCGAAATGCTCAGCCGGGTCGAATTATTAGTCAAGCAGAGGACTCGCGATATCTGGGGCGGCACGTTTCACCACATTGGCAATCGAATTCTGCGCCGGCATGGGAAAGCCCTGGGCATCTCGCCCGACTTTACGATACTGGACCGGGAAGATGCGAAGGACCTGATTGCCTCGTGCGTGCAGGAAGCCGGGGTGGATATCCGCAAAAGACGCTTTCCTCAGAAGTCCGTGCTGATTGCCATTTGCAGTGCGATCCAGAACACGCTCCAACCTCTGGAGGCCGTCCTGGTCAAACGCTATCCCATGTTCACCCAGGATGCCTCGGAAATCGAGCGCGTGCTCATTCTCTATGCGGCCAGGAAGGCCGAGAGGCAGCTCCTGGATTTCGACGACCTGCTCAGCGCATGGCTTCGGCTGCTCATGGAGCAGGAGGATATCCGCAAGATGCTCGCGGAACAGTTTCTTCATATCCTTGTGGACGAGTATCAGGACACGAACGCCATCCAGGGAACAATCGTGGACCTTCTTGCCTCGACGCATCGCAACCTTGCCGTCGTGGGCGACGATTCGCAATCGATCTATAGTTTTCGCGGGGCGAATTTCGAGAACATCATCACCTTCAAGCAGCGCTATCCGGACGCCGAAGAATACCGGCTCGAAACGAATTACCGTTCGAGCCCCGAGATACTTGCACTGGCCAACAGGAGTATAGCGATCAACACGCGCCGGCTGCCGAAAACGCTCCACGCCATAAGGGCGTCGGGCCTTAAGCCGGCGGTGGTGCCTTGCCAGGACCATTTCGTGCAGGCGTGCTTTATTGCCGAATACACGCTTCATCTTCTCGACGAAGGCCGGAATCTAAATGACATCGCCGTGCTCTATCGCAGCCACTGGCACTCACTCGAAATTCAACTGGAGTTTCAGCGGCGCAATATCCCCTTTCACGTTCGGGGCGGGCTGCGTTTCTTCGAGCAGGCTCACATGAAGGACGTGCTGTGCTACATGCGTATCATGCAGAATCCGCATGACGAGCTGGCCTGGCTGCGGGTGCTCAAGATGCTGCCCCGCGTGGGCACGGCTCTGTCGCAGAGAATCTGGCGGCATATCAGCCAGGTGGACAATCCGTTGCGGGCAGCGCGCGAGCCGAATACAGCCAACCTTCTGCCAGCCAGCGCCAGGCCGTTTTATGCGGACCTGGCGAATCTCATTGCCGAGCTTGCCGAGCTAAATGCACCCGCTGAGATAATCGATATGACGGTCGAGCGTTTCTATGGTGATTATCTCGTCTCCCACTACGACGGAGCGAACTTGCGCAGGGAGGATCTGAAAGCTTTGGCGAATTTCGCCGCCCAATACAACAATCTGGAAGCATTCTTGGCTGATATTGCCCTGGCGGGGGATTACTCGGGTGAAACGGTCGTGACCGGACCGACGGAGCAGGAGTTTGTCACGCTCAGCACGGTCCATCAGGCCAAAGGTTTGGAATGGCCCGTCGTGTTTGTGCCCTGGCTGGCGGACGGAAGGTTCCCCACAGATTTTGCCCTGAACGCGGATGAGGATCAGGAGGAGGAGAGACGTGTCTTCCACGTTGCCGTCACGCGCGCCAAGGACGAGGTGTACTTGATTGTGCCGCAGGTCTGTCGCAGCCGGTCGCGCAGCCTGGTGATGATGAAGCCGAGCCGCTTTCTCACTGAGATCGGCCAGGGGCTCACCGAACAGATGGTGCTGGACGAAGGTCTGCCCCACCTGATCGGCGGCGAGCCAGGTTGACGGCGCCCGGTTCGCCGGGGGGGGAATGTTAGCGAAAGCCGTCGAGCAAATAGGCCAACGCCAGCATCGCGTCCGTTAGCAAGACCGTCAACACGTTAGCCTTCAAGGCGGGGACCAATGCGGGTGGATTATCGTGGTGTTTGAATGCTACGCGAATTGCGTGCACGGCAAAAGGAATGGAATGAAACGCGATGAGGCTCAGCGCCGGCATCAATTTTAAGACGACACCGGCGAGAATGCACAGGTACGTCATGGCCATGAGCAGGGCATATAACCAGGTAGCTCTTCTTGTGCCCAGTGCGATCACCAAGTGGTAGCGGCCGCCTTTTTTGTCCGGCCCAAAATCTGGAAACTCATTGAGAAAGAGCAGATTTGCCGTCAGAAGGCCGGGCGCAAGCGAGGCGACAAGTGCTGCGACGCTGTAGTGGCCCGTCTGAACGAAATACGTCCCCAGGACGGGCAGGGTCCCGAGGCCGAGGCCGGCCCACAACTCGCCGACAACCCATTTGGTCAGGTGGGACGTGTAAAAGTAAATAACCGGCCCACCCAGAATGATCAGCGGCAAGAGCTGCCACCCCGAGACATAGGCCAAATAAATGCCGATCAGCAAAGCCACCAGCAGACAGCCGACGCCAAATTTGTACGCCGCTTCCGGTTGCAGAAGCTTCTGGGGAAGAATGCCGCTTCCTCCGGAGAAAGGCGTTCGCTTGGTTTCCAGATCGATGCCGCTCTTGTAGTCGGAGTAATCGTTGAGCACATTGACGCTGGCATGAGCCAGAACCAGGCCAATAGCGGTCAGAACGAATCGCAGTCCGTCAAAGTGGCCTTCATTCCAGGAGATAGCTGTTCCCAGCAAAACTAAAATGACCGAGAGCACAAGAAACTGCGGCCGCGTTTCGAGGAACCAGATTTTCAACTTCATTGGCGCATCACTCCTTAAAGATATTGACTTGACGAATTATCCAGATTTCTTGGCTTGCTGCCATCTTTTTCTCATTTTCCTTGCGGGACCGTATGCTACAATTTGTGCCATGAAGAGATTCTACTGGACGCATCCTGACGTGCTTGAAACTGAAGTCGAAGTCAAGGCAGCGATGAACTGCAGCGTCACCATCGTTCCGATCCTTTTTCATCCCGACGAAGGAGGGCAGCCCGCCGACAAGGGGACAATCGGCGAAGCGACTGTCTGCAATGTTGACGTCGTCGATGGGCGCATCGTTCATACGCTGGACAGGCCACTTGCTGACGGGAAGCACATTGCACGCATAGACAAGCAGCACCGGCTCTATACGGCCACTCAGCACACAGCTCAACACATCGTCTCGGGAATTGCCCAGAGCCAGTTTGGGCTCTCGACAACAGGGGTACACATAGGTTTGGAGAAATGCACGGTTGATTTCGACAAGAGGACCGATTGGGACACCGCTGCCGAACTCGAGCGACTGTCAATGGAGGTTGTTACTCTCGATGTCCCCGTTGAAACGGTATTCAACGATACGGACGTCCGGATGAGGAATGATTCCGACCCAATAGAGGCGGATGTCATCCGCGTGGTGAAAATCGGCGGCTACGACAAATCGGCCTGCTGCGGAGCCCATCTTGGGACGACGGGTCAGGTGGGCGTCATTAGGATTCTGGGCATAGAGAGCAAGAAGAAGGGCAGCCGGGTGACGTTCCTGGCCGGGATGAGGGCTCTCGCGTACTCACAGCTTGAAACATCCGTTCTGCGAGAACTCAGAAAGGCCGCAGGATGTTCGACGTCTGAGTTGCCCATGCTTTTGCGAAAAGCACTCGACCGTGCGAGTGAGCTCAGCAAGGAGATAGAGCGATTGTGGTCGCTGTTGTTGCCGGGTCTTGCAGAATCTGCTCAGATCGTCGAAGTCGAATCAGTAAAGATCGGCATCCAGGTCGCAGAGATACCGAATCCTCTTTTGGCCAAGCTGGCCGCCACGATCGCCGAGGCGGTTGGCGGGGTGGGAATTGCCGTCAGCGATCTGAATATTGCGGTACGCTCCGCGGGCGGCACTGCTACGGATATCCTCGCCCGAATTCAGAACGTTGCCGGCGGAAAAGGCGGTGGCTCATCCCAGGCGGCCAATGGGAAATTGGGCAAAGCCCTGACGTCTGACGAGATTGCAGCCGCCCTGAAGAACGTGGCCAGATAGCAGCAAAGGCGGCAAGGCTGGCAGGCTACGCCCAACACTCAGCGAGAATAACAGGCGCGAAGCTGCTAACAAAGGCTAACATCAGGGACATTGAAGAGCGGCTCGAAACACGGGGATAACCAGCCGTACGCGATATGACGAAGGCCCCCGCCAGTTGGACAAATAAGCAGACAGAAGCCCACAAGGGCTAAGAGCATCCCGCTCATAGCCCCGTCAAATCTCGAATTGTCTACGTCTGTGTTCTTACAGCGTTCTGCGTCTCCGCAGCCAACTGACAAAGCCTACGCCGATGCTACCTAACAGAATTGCACCAGGTGCGGGGATGGGGCTACCCGTTAGACGGAACGCCCCCAATGGGCCGGAATTCACGTTCCATAGTCCCAGACCCTCTCTGTAGGCAACCATGCCATTGATGGCCGGCAAAGATTGGTTCCAGGCAGCCCATGTGTCGCTTACAGGTGCGGAAGCAGCGAGCCAGTATGGAGTACCCGGATAGAGGACTGGACGTAACACAGAATTCGCAGCTAAGGGTGGGTTGGCAGCGCCAAAGGATCCCATTGCATCTGTGAAACTGAACACTTCAATAATAACCCCGGGTTGTCCTGCGGCATCGCTCATCAGCCAGACATCGAGTTGGTTCGTTCCCAAGACCCAACCCACAGCCAACTCAATCTTGTCCAGGTAGTGTGGTGTCGCAGGCACTATCGAGAACAACTGAGAGGCGCTGTCAAAATCACTGCCGGCAAACCCAATAGTCCAACCGACACTCGTATTGTAGGTGTCTCCGGGGCCGAATGTATCAAGAAGTACTGTTGGAGCCGCATTCACCTTACCCGCTAACATCAGTATGGCACATACGGCTATTGTTCTCTTCATCATAAGTTCTCCTTCGCATGAGTCACGCCAACTTCCAGCGCGAAGGGTCTTGCGCACTGACCCCTCGTGTTGTTCATGGGTAAGATTGAGCGGACCACGGACTGCGTGGTAGAAATGCGGATAGACAGAAACCGCCCTACTGGACTCACCGAGCCAAGCAGTTGATTGTCTGGCGTTCTTCCTCCGTTTCTTGCCGCATTAGCTTACCCTGACTCCATTGTTCGCCTGATCACGCATCAGGCGTTTTGCCCAGGAACCGTGGATAAGTAATACGCTTTGAAGCACTCCTCCGTGAAGAATTACTGGCTTCACTATATGCTTTATACCAGACGTCCTGTGTAGCAGTCAAGAGAATTCCCGAGGATGACTGCAGAAAATGGCCTATTCTCTGCTCAAAGGCCCGAGATCCTGCAAAACTGTCGCAGGCGGCCAAGAATCCGCCCTTCTATAGAGATTGCCGCTGGCAAATCAACGATCCCCCCATAACGGGAACACTCCAGACTGGGGCAAAGTAGCAAGAAATTCATAGATTTTGGTGTAGGGCACGGTGTTCGTGCGGTGCTGATCCTCGGCTATCAGCCTATGCACGATAACGATATGGCGTACTGCGAGCCTCCTTCAAAGACGTCTCATCCCGATGGATACGACAGTAGTCCGAACGGTTATAGATACTCAGGCGACGCCCGCAGTCCGGAAACTTGCATTTTCTCCCCTCGGGCCAAGTTCGTGCTTTAGGTCCCATCGCCACTCCGATTAGGCTGAACCGCCAAGAAGGAGAAACTGCGAAAGCTCATTGCCTTCATACACAGCATGACGGCTCGAAAACAAAAGCTTGTTGAACGTGCATCCTGCGGGGTTTTTCATCACTACTCCTGCTCTGATTATGACGGTATTTCGGGGAAAAATCAAGCAAAAAATACAGAAGGGCTGGATGAAGCAACGAAAGAAGGGCTGCAAGCGGGATGCTCACAGCCCCTTGAGTCACACTTTGCGAAAGACCCGCCGATCCCCTTGGCGTTGATCACGATGGAACCACCACAAGTTGGTGGGTCGAAGCCCTTGTCATAGATCGCTTCAGAGCTATCAGCTGCCCAATACCGTGGGCCGTAAGAAGATATTTCTTGGCGCATCCTCACTTCAAGCGTTTCCAGACCTGCGTCCAAGGATTTCCGATCCCAATCTGACTAAAGTTGTCTCCTTCGACCTTGACCTGGTACTTGTAGGCCTTCCCGATGAGGTCGGCCATGTTCTCGGTGGCGTATTCGACCTTCTCGACATACTCGTCACCGTTGAGGGTATAGGTGCCGCCGTGATTGCCAATGACCTCGCCGGTATCGGGGTCTGCTAGCGTGGCGATCCAGTGCCTAGCGGTCCGGAACTTGAGCTGCCCACCTTCCGCTGGAGGATTCCCGACCAGGACCCAAGCGCCAATCATGTCTTTGGAAAGTTGGGACGGTGCTGAGGACAACGGTGCTACCTTGTCCGCAGCTGATCCGTGACAGCTCGATAGGATTAGCAGCGAGAGGAGGCTGAGAACCAGAACTCCGGGCTTAATTGACTTTGAACACTGGGTAAGCTTCATTGCGTCTCTCCTTTCTTCGTTCGTTCTCGATGGTGAAATTGCGCTTTCACTGCCACTCACCGACTACTTAGGAAATCCGGGATAGATGCTGTACTGCCGACATCAAACTACCACGAAAGCCCACGTCTGTCTATTGTGGTAAATGCCTATTTTTCAGAGAAAAGGTGCCCCTGCGAAGCGGAGGGAGAGGAAAAAGCGAGATATTCGCAGGGGCTTGGGGACCAAGTTTGTCTCTCGATCATACAGAAGGATCGAAACCTGTACAAGTGTACCGCTACATAGCCTTCTCAACCGGCGAAGGGCCATTTCCTGGGAAGCTTGGCAGGTTCTTATCGAGGTAGGCCCAGGGAACGGCCATCTGCGTCCAGGTC
>CP070806.1:4836118-4841802 GCA_020343675.1 Phycisphaerales bacterium | reverse complement strand
TTTGGCGGCTACATGATCAACTGGATCGCCGGCAATTGGCCCGACCGCTTCCGCTGCCTGGTCAATCACGATGGCAACATTTGCGGACGGATGGCCTATTTCGATACCGAAGAGCTTTGGTTCCCCGAGTGGGACCACCTCGGCACGCCCTGGGACAACCCTGAAGGCTACGAGAAACACAACCCGGTCAACTTCGTCCAGAACTGGAAGACCCCGATGCTGGTCGTCCACGGCGCGCTGGACTTTCGCGTGGCCGATACGCAGGGCCTGGGTACATTCAACGCCCTCCAGAGGCGCCGAATCCCCAGCAAGCTGCTCTATTTCCCCGATGAAAACCACTGGGTCCTCAAGCCTGCCAACTCCATCCTCTGGCACGAAACAGTCATCGCCTGGCTCGACCAATGGCTGAAAAAATGATTATTGGTGACCCGTAGCGGATAATGTGGTATCCTACCAGCTTTGACCCGCTGCCGGGATCGAAGCGTATCATCTTGACGAAAGTGAGTTGATGGCCACAAAGAAGTCTGTCAGAGCGATTTTTCCGGGGTCGTTTGACCCGATTACGAATGGGCATTTGGATGTTGTCCATCGCGGCATGAAGCTTTTCGACGAGCTTGTGATCGCGGTCGGCCGAAGTCCGGTCAAGAACCAGCTCTTCAGACCCGAAGAGCGCGTGGAAATGATCGCCGAGCTGATCACCGACATGCCCGGCGTCTCCGTTGAGACTTTCGACGGCCTGACGGTTGAATACGCCGCCCGGAAGAAGGCCGACGTCATCCTTCGCGGCTTGCGAAGCCTCACCGACGTCCAATATGAGTTTCAGCTTGCCATGACCAATCGGGCGGTGGCCGGGATTGAGACGGTCTTCATTATGACCAGCGAGCAGTATGGATTCACCAGCTCGACCTTGATTCGCGAGGTCGCCTCGTTGGGTGGCGACCTGTCCAATTTGATTCCGAAAAGTGTTCACGATCGCTTGAAACAGCACCTCAAAGGCGCCGACGGCCGGGCGTGAGCCAAAATACGAGATTATGTTTACAATCAGCGTCGAGACACGCTTTCGGGCGTCACATCAGTTGGCCCTGCCCGACGGCTCAAAAGAGCCCATCCACCACCATGACTGGCTGGTGACCGCCGATCTCAGCAGTGACAGGCTGGATAATATGGGTGTTGTGATGAGCTTCCAGAAACTGCGGGCGCTGATGGATTCTGTGGTCGGCGATTTTGACAACGCCGCCATCGAGACGGTCGGCTATTTTCAGCAGAACAACCCATCGGCCGAAAACGTAGCCAAATACATATATGACAAGCTCCGAATGCGTCTGCCCGACGGCGTAAAACTGCAAAATGTCCGGGTTGTCGAGGAGCCGGGCTGCTCGGCAAAGTTCGGCCAATAGGCAAATCGGCGTGCAGCGAGGATGCAAATTTGCCGATTATCTGAGCGGGATTCCGCTGTGGTCATTTTCCTGAGATATTGTGGAATGCGCCGCCGGTGGTATAATATAAGAAGATAGTACTTTGACTGTCCTGGGGCGAATGCCTCGCGAAGGTGCGCCCACGGAAGGAGAGAATCAAGAGCCGGGTTCATTATGCAGTGCCAGATTTGTAGCAAACGCGATGCGACGATTCACCTGACCGAGATCGCCGACGGCGTTCGGACCGAGATGCACATTTGCGAGCATTGTGCGGCCGAGCAGGATATCTCCGTCAAGAGTCAGATACCCATCAACGAACTGCTCAGCAACCTGCTGGCTGTCCAACCGACGGACGACGAGCTTTCCGGCGAGTCGGACCAGGCGCTTGCTTGTCCGACCTGCGGCTTTACGCTGGCACAATTCCGCAAGGAAGGTGTCCTGGGCTGCCCCCGCGATTACGAGGTCTTCGAGGACGCGATGCTTCCGCTGATCCAAAAGGCCCACGACGGCAGAGCTGCCCATTCCGGCAAGATTCCCAAGACGACCCCCGGCGATGAAAGGAAGCAGATGGAGCTGCTGAACCTGCGGCAGAAGTTGGAGGCGGCGGTCCGAAGCGAAGATTACGAGACGGCCGCCCAGTTGCGGGACAAGATCAGGCAAAGCGAACAATAACAAGGCGATAAATCCCATGTCATACGCGGTGCGAATATGAAGCTGAGCGAAATAAGCAGTGACATCAACGAGTGGTTCGATGGCTCGGGTCCGTTGGCGGATATTGTGATATCCTCGCGGATTCGTCTGGCCCGAAATCTGGCGGGCCACAAGTTCCTCAGTCGTTGCTCGAACATCGAGAAAACCGAGATAGTCAATAAGCTCAGGGACGTCATGATGTCTCTGGACCTGGGGGACAAGGTTTTCTACGTCAGTGTGGACAAGGCGCCTGCTCTGAACAAGCACTTTCTGGTCGAACGTCACCTGATCAGCCGGCATCTTGCCTTCGGCAAAGGCCCGCGCGGCGTGGTGATTGCCGAGCGCGAGTTCTTCACAGCGATGATTAACGAAGAGGACCATCTTCGCCTCCAGGTTCTCAAGGCTGGCTGCCAGCTCTCGCAGTGCGCCCAGCAGATCAATCGCATCGATGACATGATCGAAGAGAAGGTCCACTTTGCTTTTAGCCCTCGCTACGGGTACCTCACCGCCTGCCCGACCAATCTGGGCACGGGAATCCGCGTCTCGGTCATGCTGCATCTGCCGGCGTTGAAAATGACCGGTCAGATCGAGAAGTTCTTCAACGCCGCCAAGGACATGAGTCTGGCGGTGCGCGGACTGTTCGGCGAGGGCACCGAGGCGGCCAGCGACCTCTATCAATTGTCCAACCAGGTCACGCTCGGCGTCTCCGAGTCCGAGATCGTCTCGAAATTCGAAGATACCATCATCCCCGAAATCGTCGAGTATGAGAACGCTGCCCGCTCTGAGCTGCTCAGCAGGCAGTCCGACCTGCTCGACGACAAAATCTCCCGCGCCATCGCGCTGCTGCAAAACGCCCATTTGATTAGCTCACAGGAAGCGCTGTTCCTGCTCAGCCACCTTCGGTTGGGCATCAACATGCACAACTACATGGGCGCTTCGACGCCCGCCATCGAGAGGCTTCGCTCCCTCTGCGGCGTCGGTGCCGACGCCGAAGCCACAAGCCGTCTTTCCATTACGACTATCAATCGCCTCTTCATGCTCACGCTGCCGGCTCACTTGCAGCTCAACTACGGCAAACCGCTCGACGCCACGCATCGCGACGCCCTGCGCGCCCAAATCATCCGCTCCGCCCTCAACCAGGACACCCAGCCAAAAAGCTGAAACACTGCTCCGCTGTCATTCCCGAGAAGGGGCTTGTTAAAGAAATAGCGCAGTAACGGTTGAGATTGCCGCGCGATTCGACGAATCGCTCGCAATGACGTGGACAAGCACTTCCTGTCATTGCGAGGAGCGGAGCGACGAAGCAATCTCGTCTTTGGCAACAAGCCCGCAGGCGGGAATCCATCGTGCTTTCCCACTTTTTTTGATTGTCTCCGGTCCTCCGTGCGTATATTGTATAAAGGCAATGCGAGCAGGTTTCTTTCAGAGCGGTTCCTTATCGGGAGACGATATCATGATCCGATTCGTATTGACGAAAAAACGTGTGGTTCGCTGCCTTCTTTCCTTCGTCTTTGGAGTCATGATAGCTCATGGTTCAAAATGTGCAGGCAGCACAGAGAAGGCGCAGGAAGACGCAACGGCCAACCAGAAGCCGGTTCTCAGACGAGCGACGCCTGAGGCTCTAGGCCTTGACCACTGGCCGGGATCGTCCCTGCGGCTGGTGGTTGAGGGTGAGCACAGGGACTTACACGGCCTGCGCATCGTGGAACAATTTGTGGATGCAAATGGCGTGCTCTTTACCCTCAAAGAGGATTATCCGGTCTGGATTGATTCTTCGTATGCTCCGTCGTGGGGTCGCGATTCGGTCAATGTGCACTTCAGGCAACACAAAGATGAACAGCTATGGCAGCAGTACTTGGAGGATGTACGCGTGCGCCAGGAGTTGGCCGCCAAGAATAAAGAAGCGCAAGCTGCCGGGGAAGCAGTCTTTCACATCGAGACGAAGAAGATGGAAATACCACCCGTCTGGCTGTCGCTTCCTGAACCCAACAAAGTGCGAGTCTTTGTATCGGTTTATGACAGGGCGGGGAATGAATCCGAGGCTGTCGAGATTAAAGATGTACTTGACTGGTTCTTTTCACAAGAGAAGATCGAAGAGTATTCGAAAGACTCTGGTGACGACTATTATCTGGGTACTCAATGGGTGCTTGGAACACATCCTGCCGTCTCCCCGTCAGATATTGATAATGCGGCCCTACTGTATTATCAGGCATTTTTGAACCGCCCACAGCCGGGCGCCGCCACCGGGCTAATCATGAACAGGGTCTTACGTGGTGCCGAGCCTGACAGGAATATCAGAAGGTATCTAAAACACTGCCGCCAAACGATCAGACTTGCAGAAACTGCCGCTCGAATTTCACAGTGCAATTGGGGACGCTCTTCCGCAGGGAGATTGGGCAGTGTGCCACTGGCAGACTTGCGGCAACTTAGTTATGTTCTGAGCCTGTATGCACGGGCTCTCGTGGCCGATGGGCATTACAGGCCAGCGATTGACAGCTCTCTGGTGATACGGCAACTTGCTCGGCACGTGGGCGACGAGAATGTCCTGCTATATCTTGCTGCCAGACAGATCGATAGTATGGCACTACGCACTGTGCAGCATGTCCTCGGCGTTATGTCAGCGGATGCCGATACACTCGAGTGGTTGCGAGGTCAGCTTGCCGTCGTGCAAGGCGCGCCAGCGTCCCTTGCCCAAGCTCTGCAAAACAGTCTCACGTCTGCCGTCCAGAATGTAAGGACAAATCCTGACCTTCTGGAGAAAATAGACTCATATGTGCAAACGGTCGTGGACGATCAACTCAAAGAGAAGACCGGAGGCCTGACAGATGAAGAGCTGCTTACTCGTGTGTGGGAGCCTTACGTTCATTTCTTGAACGTAATCTTTCAAATCATAGACAGTGAATTGGCATATGAGCTCAAGTATAAGGAGATTCAGAGGTTGGAGAACAGACTACAGGAAGAAAACAGGAGTAATCCTGTGGCCAGATATGTGACAATGTTCGGTGGGGGACTGGTAGCCAGACAGTACGGCTTCAATATTCGGGATGCGGCGCACTCCAACGCATTGAAGGCCGCAGTCGATATTTACCTCATCAACGCAAGAACTGGGCAATTGCCCGACATGCTCCCGGAAGGTTTGCCCAGGGACCCCTTTAGCGGCAGGGATTTTGAATACGAGGTCACGGAGGAGGGCTTTGTGCTCCGCTGCAAGGCCAGAGATCTCGAAGCGTCACCCACGAAGTTTAGACCGGGCAAGCCTCCAGAGATTCTGTCAGATAAATTTCAACAGTACGAATTCAAGGTCCGCAGGTAGGGCCGGAAGGGGGAATGGGGCGGCCCTGACGGGTCGGCTTGGTCTTGAAAAATTTTTGCGATTTTTTTCCGGAAGGGCTTGACAGGGGGCCGGAATGTGTTATAGTTGTATTAGTTAGCATAGTACAACTATTTGAGGTTTGCTCATGCAAATTCGTATTGATAACGCCTCCGGCAGGCCGGTTTATCAGCAGATCATCGACCAGGTCAAGCGCGACGTCGCCCTGGGCCGGCTGGTCAAAGACGAGCAGCTCCCGACCGTCAGGC
>CP070806.1:4822864-4836018 GCA_020343675.1 Phycisphaerales bacterium | reverse complement strand
TCGAAGCAGCAACGCAGTTCGGCCTGGACAGCCCCTGGCCGAATACCGCTGATTTGACAAAGGATGTTTACGTCGAGGAGTCTTACCCGGCTGAGCTGGTCGCTTCCGATAAGGCAACCTCGGCAAAAGTTGTGCAGGCAACGGCGGCCTTTGAGGCGGCGCTTGCCTCATCAACCGCCAAAACAAAAAAAGCGGCAACCGAAGAAGCCGGCAACGAAATCAAGTCGAAGTTCGGCATGGATGTTATGACGATCGGCCAGGCGGTGTCCGCCGCTCAGGCCGATGAGCTTCGACAGAACCCAAACGTGATCGTGATGGGCGAAGACGTGGGCCTCTATGGCGGTGCGTATCAGGCGACGCGGGGCCTGCTGACAGAGTTCGGCGCCGGCAGAGTCATCGATACGGCCATATCTGAAGCGGCCGTTGCGGGGGCCGCCGTCGGAGCCGCCCTGCGGGGCATGCGGCCGGTGGCCGAGATCATGTATGTTGATTTCGTGACGATCGCGATGGACCAGCTTGTTCACGTCGGGGCCTACAACCGCTACATGTTCGGCGGCAAAGCAAAAGTACCCATGGTCCTGCGCACCGAAGGCGGTGTCGGCCGGTGTATCGCCGCGCACCATTCCGAATCGCTCGAAGCCTGGCTCATGCACCCCCCGGGGCTTTACGTCGTGATGCCTTCGACGCCCTACGATGCAAAAGGGCTGCTCAAAGCCGCCATACGTAGCGACAACCCGGTGGCCTTCATCGAGCACAAAGCCACTTACGGTCAGTTAGGCCCGGTGCCGGAAGGCGACTACATCATCCCGCTGGGCGTGGCCGACATCAAGAGGCCGGGCAACGACGCGACGATTGTCAGTTACAGCAGAATGGCAATGTGGTCGCTGGAAGCAGCGAAAATCCTCGCCGAAAAACACGGAATTGACGCCGAAGTCATCGACCTGCGAACGCTCAAGCCGATGGACATCGAGACGGTCGCCGAGTCGGTCCGCAAGACGGGACGGCTCATTACGGTCAGCGAGGGCTTTTGCACCTGCGGCGCAGGCCGGGAAGTAACGGGCCGGTACATGGAATATGAATTCAGTGACGGTTCGCATGGTTTCGACTATCTCGACGCCGCGCCGGTCAACTTAGCAGCCGCTGATGTGCCGCCTCCGATGAGTGAGCCTCTGGAGATAGCGAGTATTCCAAGCGTCGAGCAGATCGCAGAAGCCGTCAAGAAAGTCGTTGGCGTGTAGCCTCCGGCTCACGCAATACGACATACGATATACGCAATACGAGATAATAAGGATTGCATAAATGGCGAAAGAAGTGAGATTACCTCAGCTCGGCCAGACCATGGAGGAAGGAACGGTAGTCAATTGTCTGGTCAACGTTGGCGACGAGGTCAAGAAAGGCGACGTAATCTTTGAGATAGAGACGGACAAGGCAACGCTTGAGATGGAATCACCCGCCGAAGGCTTTGTCAAGCACGTTCTTGTCGCGGTCGATGAGACCCTGCCCGTCGGGGCGCCACTGCTGATCCTGGGCGGCAAGGACGAAGACGTGCCTCAGAGTGTTATCGACTCGTTCACAGGCGGTGCATCGACTGCCTGCGAAGCGGCGCCCGCTGCCGAGACTGCGCCTGCCGAACCGGCCCCGGCTGAAGGCGAACCAGTCAAACCCGCGGGCAGAGTCATGGCCTCACCAAGGGCAAAGAAACTCGCCGCAGACCTCGGGGTCGATCTGTCCGCGCTTACCGGCACGGGGCCCGGAGGCAAAATCACCGAGCAGGACGTACAGAACGCGGCCGGCACAAAAGCTCCCAAGCCGGCAGCCCCGGCAGAGACCCAACCTGGAAAAGCGGTGCCTCTGAACAGACTGCAAAAAATAACTGCCGAGCGAATGCTCAAATCTAAACGCGAAATCCCGTGCTTCTATTTGACTGTAAGAGCCGACGTGACGGACTTAGTGCAACTGCGCACCAAGCTCAACGCCGCCGGTGGTCTGAAGCTTTCCTACAATGATTTCATTATGAAGGCGGTGGCAACGGGACTGGAGAAATATCCGATCATGACTGGCCAACTGGAAGGCGAGTCCATCCGATTGGCCGAGACCATCAACGTCGGTCTGGCCATATCCGTGCCGGACGGCCTGGTCGCACCCATTGTCAAAGACGTCAACAACAAAGACGTCCGTCAGATTGCCCGCGACAGCCAGGCCCTTATCGAGCGGGCGCGCGCCAACAAATTGGCTCCGACCGATTTGGAGGGCGGCTGCATCACCGTCAGCAATCTCGGCGCGTTCGGCATCGACAATTTCATCCCGATTGTCGTGCCGGGCCAGTGCAGTATCCTGGGCGTCGGCCAGATCACCGACACGTGCGTGCCCGACAACGGCAACATCCTGGTCCGCAAGCGGATGAACATGACGCTGTCCGTGGATCACAAAGTCGCCAACGGCGCCTACGCCGCCCAGTTCCTCGACCTCGTGAAGAAAACGTTGGAGGATGTTTCCACCTTTGGCCTTGGATCCTGAGCATGGGCTTCACGGAAAAGAAATGAAGGAGCATCTCAAATGGCTAAGAAGGTTCAGGCAATGCGCCTGCCGAACATAAGGAAGGCGACGCCGAAGGTTCCGGTGATTGGCGTCTTCGCCACGGGCGATCCGCGCATTGATCAGGCGAGCCGGATTCGTTGCCAGAACATCGTCAAGATGTCGGCCGAGACGATCAGCGGTACTGTGGTTCTGCCGGACAAGACGCCTGTGCCGGTCGTCTATTCAAGCGTACTGGTCGATGGCGAAGCTCAGGCCGATATCGTCGCTCAGCAGTTTCGCAAGGCGGGCGTGGATATTCTGGTTTGCGTGCCCGATACGTGGGCGTTTCCGCAACTGACGGCCATTTCACTCTTGCAGCAGTTTCCACCCAACACGCCGCTGAACATCACCTGCGGCAACAGCGGGCCGAAGCCGGGTGTGGTCTATGCCCACGCACTCAACGGCGCTCTTGCCCAGTGCGGGCGTATGGCCGCCCTGAACGTCGGCACATGGCCGGATACCGGTGACAATCCGAAGATGACCGACCAGACAGCGAAGAATCTCATCGACTGGTGCTATGCCGCCGTGGCGGCTGTCGGCCTGCGAGGTCGAAGAGTTGTCATACTGGGTCACGACTCGATGGGCATGGAGACGGCCCTGGCACACATCATTCCGACCCGAAACACCTTCGGCATTGAAATCACGCGCCTCGACATGAAGCTGCTGGCCGACATGCTGAACAAGAAGGCATACAATGAAAAAGAGCTTAAGACACTGCGAGGTTGGATCAACAGGCACATCGGCAAGCGCCTCGAACTTCGCAACGAAGCCGACAGCGAAAGGTTCAATCAGTCGCTGGCCATGTACCTGATTGTGCGCGACCTGATGGCGGACTTGAATGCGGTCGGCGGCGGATTCATGAGCCAATTGGAATGGGGCAGCGACCGGCGCGGCATTCCGCTTCCCGTGGCCGATGTGATGGAGAGCCTTTTCAACTCGACCTTTGACCACGAGGGGCGAAAGGCCCCGTTACCCTACGCAACCGAAGCGGACGTCCAGGGCCTTTTGACGATGCTGTTCATGACATACCTGTCCGGCGGAAACCCGCCTCTGTTTATGGACTTCCGCAAAGTCTGGGAAGCGTGGGAAATCAAAGAACTGGCTAAGAAAATCGGCGTCAGGTCGCTCGATAAGAAGGCAGACTGGTACAGCAAGGGCCTCGTGGACGGCGACAACTCAGGCAGCGCTTCGTTCGACTGGGCGGCCAAGCCCGGCGCATCGGTCAAAACGATTATGAGCGGCGTAGGCATGCCTGCAGCCGATGCGTTGTATTTCCCCGGAGGCGGCAATTCCGTGACGTTCCTGACGCCGGCCGGCATCGAAGGCATCGCGGGCCGAATAGCCTACAGCAGCATTACGGGACGATTCAGCATGACCTGGGACCAGGCCCGCACGACTGAGGTCCCGTCTGAACTCGCGCGTGCCATGTGCAATCTAACCACGCCCATCTGGCCGCACACGTTTGTTGTGCCGAAATACGCGAGCATGGTGGAATACAAGCAATATCCGCCGGCCAATCACCTCCACATGACGTGGGGATTTCCTGTGGCCCGGCTCCAGCACTGGATGGATTTGACCGGAGTGCTGAGCGTGACGCCCTGGGCGGCCAGGCCGAAATACATTGAGGGCGTGGACAGACCACAGCCCTTGCTTCACCTGAACAACGGCGGCGAGAACGCCTTCAAACTGCTCGCGGCCCGAAGCTGAGAAAACCTGATCGGCACGAAAGCCAAGGGTCTCTTTGCGACATTCCGGCGACAAAATTGTAATTTCTTGTATTTCGCCTACAATTTTGTTACTATTCTGGCAGGCTCAGCCACAAAGACACAAAGAAAATGCAGATGTAGGGTGCGACGAATCGCACCAATTCGTCTTATGAAGGCAAAACGCGTCAAGGAAGTCGAAGTATTAAGCGATATATCGAGAGACTTCTCAGAGTCGCTCGACATCGAAGAAACGCTCAAGTCCATCCTCAAATCGTTTGACACCCACCTCAAGCTGCGGCGGGGAACCATCACGCTGCTGGACCCGCAGACCGAGACGATAAACGTCCGAGCCGCTCACGGGCTGAGCCAGAAAACCGCCCGCCAGGCCAGCTACAAGGTGGGTGAAGGCATCACGGGGCTGGTCGTGCAGAAGGGCAAAGAGATTGTCGTGCCCGATATTTCCAAAGATCCGCGTTTCCTGCACAAGACAAGGTCGAGAAAGCAACGCAAAGGCAGGCAAATTGCGTTCTTCTGCGTGCCCATCAAGCAGGAAGGCAAGACCATCGGCGCGCTGAGTGTGGACAAGGAGTGCGACCCCGGTGACGACTTCGACGCCAACATCCGGCTGCTGAATGTCATTGCCACGATGGTTGCCCAGGCCATCAAACTCAACAAACTCATGGAACCCGACCGGCAGCTACTCCGCGAAGAGAACGTGCGCCTGCGTGAAGAACTCAAATCCCACTTCAACATCCATAATATGGTCGGCAGCAGCAACGCCATGAAGGAGGTGTACCGGCTTATCGAGCAGGTCTCCAACAGCAATGCGACGGTGCTCATCCGCGGCGAGAGCGGAACGGGCAAGGATCTGGCCGCACACGCCATTCACTACAACAGCCTCAGAGCCAACAAGCCGTTCGTGAAAGTCAACTGCACCGCCCTGCCGGATACGCTTCTGGAAAGCGAACTGTTCGGCCACGAAAAAGGCGCCTTCACCGGGGCCGTGGACAGGAAAATCGGCCGGTTCGAGAGAGCACACGGCGGAACCATCTTTCTCGACGAGATAGGCGACTTCTCATTGAATCTCCAGGTCAAGCTGCTGCGCGTCATCCAGTTCAAGGAATTCGAGCGGGTCGGCGGCTTCGAGACAATCAAGACGAACGTCCGAATCGTCGTGGCCACGCACAAAAATCTCGAAGAGCAAATCAAGGAAGGGCTCTTCCGCGAGGACCTTTACTATCGCGTTAACGTCTTTCCCATCTACATGCCCCCGCTGCGGGAACGCAAGGACGACATCATGCTGCTGGCCGATTATTTTCTCGAGCGAATCGCCGCCGAGAACAACAAGGATATCAACCGCATCTCCACCCCGGCGATTGAAATGCTCACAAGGTATCACTGGCCCGGCAACATTCGAGAGCTGGAGAACTGCATCGAACGGGCCGTGCTGCTCTGTGACGGGCAGGTCATTCGCTCCGAGCATCTGCCGCCTTCGCTGCAAATGATAAAGAAGACCGACGCCGTCGCCAATCGCTCGCTGACCGAGATCATCCAAAACAAGGAGCGCGAGCTGATTGTCGATGCGCTCAAGAAATCCCGAGGGAGTCAGCGAAATACGGCCAAAGAACTGGGCATCACTGAGCGCATGCTCGGCTACAAGCTCAAGAAGTACGCCATCCACCCGCGCTACTATATCTGAGTACTCATCAAATCTACGTTTTTGTAGATATAGCTCATCCTGGCTACATTATTGTATGTACCTGCGCGACACTCCCATAATCCCAGCTTGTTATATCCACTTTACAAACAACGACTTACGATATTTTTCTCAAAATTATTACCTGTTGGCACAATGATTGCGAAAACCATTGCCTGTGTCGGCTGCATGGTTGACCAATGTACGCGTAAGCAGCCGGAGAAAGCAGCAAGATGGTTCTTTACTGGAGTGCAAGTGAAATGAGAACAGGCAAATGGTTGATCGCGGCAGCCGCGATGGCGGCGTTCATGGGCGCCGAGACCGTCAAAGCACAGGACGAAGCGACTGTCGGTGCGACGGCTGATTTTCTCGGTAAGTACCTCTGGCGAGGACAAAATCTGGTCGATGACCGGGTGCTCCAGTCCGGCGCCGGCATCGGGTACAAGGGCCTGACTGCATCGGCATGGGGCAACCTGGACCTTACCGGCGAGAACGGCAACAGAGGTGAATTCTCCGAGGTTGATCTTACACTCGATTACTCCTGGCAGTGCTCCAGGCTCGATGTTCTGAGCTATTCGGTCGGCCTGATTTATTACGACTTCCCCGTGCCGAAGGCCGGGGATGATACAACCGAGCTCTACTGGGGTCTGAGCCTTGACGTCCCGGCCGGCCCATCTGTGACGGTCTATCACGACATCGACGAGGCCGAGGGTGCGTATGTTTCGCTGGGGATCGGCCACAGTTTCGCGGAGGTTCTTGAGCTTGGTCCCAGAATCCCGGTCTCGCTGGATCTCGGCGCGACGCTCGGCTGGGGCAGTGCAAGCTACAACAAGTTCTACTGGGGTTCCGACAACGGCAAGTTCAACGATCTGGTCCTTTCGCTTGCCCTTCCGTTCGAGATCGGCGGCCTGACCGTCACGCCCAGTGTTAATTACGTGACGCTGGTCAGTGATGACATTCGCAGAACTGACGCGTATGGCAGAGACAGTGACGACCTCTGGTATGCGGGCGTCGGCTTTGCCAAAGAGTTTTAGCTGGATAACGTCAAAAGGGACAACAAATGAAAAAGCTACGATTAAACCTTATGTTGATAGTGTTGCTTGCATTAGCATCTCCGGCGGCGGCCCTTGCGGCCCCGTCCGAGAGCAGCGCTGTCGAAGCGGTCAAAGAAGAGCTGCAAACCAACATCAATATTGTCTGGACGTGTATCGCCGCGTTCCTGGTATTCTTCATGCAAGCGGGCTTCGCTATGGTTGAAGCGGGGTTTACCCGAGCCAAGAATGCGGTGAACATTCTGATGAAGAATCTGATGGACTTCTCCGTGGGCACCATGGCGTTCTTCCTCGTTGGGTTCGGCCTGATGTTCGGAAAGACCAACGGGCTGTTCGGCACGACCTTGTTTGCGATGGGCGGTGTCGAACCGGGGACCGACTGGAACTGGACGTTCCTGATCTTTCAAACAGTCTTCGCCGCCACGGCGGCCACGATTGTCTCAGGCGCCATGGCCGAGCGCACTAAATTCGTCGGGTACCTGGCCTACAGTTTTTTCATAACACTGTTGATTTATCCGATTTTCGGCTCCTGGGCGTGGGGCGGTTTGCTCGACGGGGGCGGCTGGCTTGAGAAGCTCGGATTCCTGGACTTTGCCGGCTCCACGGTCGTTCACTCGGTAGGCGGGTGGCTGGCTTTGGCCGGCGCGATTATCCTGGGGCCTCGTATCGGCAAATATGGTCCCAACGGCAAACCGAAGGCGATTCTCGGGCACAACATCCCGCTGGCCGCACTGGGCGTGTTTATTCTGTGGTTCGGATGGTTTGGATTCAACCCCGGTAGCACCACAACCGGCGACGGTTCGATCGGCTACATTGCGGTGACAACGAATCTGTCGGCGGCAGCCGGGGCCATTGTCGCGATGGTGGTTTCCTGGGTAATTATGAGCAAGCCCGATGCTTCGATGGCCTTGAACGGGGCGCTGGCTGGGCTTGTCTCGATTACCGCTCCCTGTGACGGCGTGACACCCGCAGGTGCTATCGTCATCGGCGCCGTCGGCGGCGCACTGGTGGTCCTGAGCGTCTTGTTCATCGACCATATTCTGAAAGTGGACGACCCCGTCGGTGCAGTAAGTGTTCACGGCGTCTGCGGGGTGTGGGGAACACTGGCGACAGGATTGTTCAACATAAACAGCGGCCTCTTCTACGGCGGCGGTCCAAGACAATTGGGTGTCCAGGCCCTTGGCGCCGGCGCTGCGTTTGTCTGGGCGTTCGGCCTGGGACTGGTGCTGTTCTACGCCATCAAAAAAACCATCGGATTGCGGGTCACGCCGGAAGAAGAACTCAAAGGGCTCGATATCGGCGAACATGGTATGGAAGCCTATGCCGGATTCCAGGTATTTACGACCACATAGAGATTCGCTCACTATTCGGGAGATAGAACGATGAAACTCATAATTGCTTATATTCAGCCGCATAAGCTTCAAGATGTAAAGCAATCGCTGTACAAGAATGAAGTATTCAAGATGTCCGTGACAAACGCCCTCGGCTGCGGCGAACAGAAAGGCTATCACGAAAGCTACCGCGGCGTTGAATTCGAGGTCAACCTGCTCAAGAAAGTCAGACTTGAAGTAGCCGTGAATGAAGACTTTGTCCAGAAGGCGATTGATGCCATTGTTCAAGGCGCCAGGACCGGGCACATCGGCGACGGCAAGATATTCGTCGTCGATTTGGCCGAGTGCATCCGCATTCGAACCGGGGAAGAAGGCAAAGAGGCGATAGGATAGCATGCGCCCGCGGCGAGACTGGACGATTAGCACGAATTGTCCGGTCTCGTCACTTCTTCTTCTACCTCCGTCCCGAGCGCTGGGTATGTCTCTCACGCGGTGTCAAATAACTACAAAATTGTATGTAAATCGCGGCCTGTTCTACAAAAATGTAGTTTGCGCCATTCTGGGCCAGTACTATTGACTTTCTCGTAACTACTTGTAAACAGGAGTTTTATAGAACATTTAGCTCGAACGAGCCGGTTTGGCACAGCTATTGCTTATTCTGCTCTCCGTTGAGCAGTTGTGGTGTAGCCCACGGGCAGGGCGACCGAAAGACACTCATAGCGGCTTTGGCCGAGTGCATCTGCATTCGAGCTGGAAAAAAGACAGTGAGGCGATAGGATAGTTTTCGAACAAATCCCAATGCCAACGAGAAGTAACGCTTTTTTGAAAGGAAAGCAGCAATGACACCGAAGGAGTTTTTCGAATTCGCAAAGAAGAACGGCGCCGAGATGATGGACCTGAAATTCGTCGATATGCTCGGCACGTGGCAGCACTGCTCGTACCCGATCAGGGCGATCGATGAGGGCGTCTTCGAAGAGGGGCTGGGCTTCGATGGCTCGTCGATCCGGGGCTGGCAGGAAATCCACAAGTCGGACATGATGGCGGTGTGCGACCCCACAACGGCTGTGATTGACCCCTTCTTCAGGGAGCCCACCGTCAGTGTCATCGCCGACATTGTTGACCCGGAGACGCGCAAGATGTATGGAAAATGTCCCCGGACCGTCGCCAAGCGCGCCGCCGAATATCTCAAGAAGACGGGCATTGCCGACACGTGTTTCATCGGCCCCGAGCCCGAGTTCTTCATCTTCGATGAGGTACGGTATGAACAGAATCAGCATACCGGCTACTACTCCATCGATTCGGTCGAGGGCGCGTGGAATACGGCCCGATTCGAAGAGCCTAACCTGGGGTACAAACCGAGCTTCAAAGGCGGCTACTTCCCGGTCAGTCCAACCGATACGTACCATGACCTGCGCAGCGAAATGGTCTATGAGCTGATGAAGGTGGGCGTCGTGATTGAGGCTCACCACCACGAGGTGGCCACCGCCGGCCAGGCCGAGATCGATATGCAGTTTTCAGAACTGACGAAGATGTGCGATCAATTCATGTGGTACAAGTACATCATCAAGAACGTCGCCAAGAGACATGGCAAGACCGTCACGTTCATGCCCAAGCCGGTCTTCGATGACAACGGCAGCGGGATGCACACACACGTTTCACTGTGGAAAGGCGGCAAGACCCTGATGGCCGGCAAGGAATACGCCGGCCTCAGCGAGCTGGCTATGTACGCGGTCGGCGGCATCCTCAGGCATGCCCCGGCACTGCTGGCCTTTGCGGCTCCGACGACAAACTCCTACCGTCGTCTCGTGCCCGGTTTCGAGGCGCCGGTCAACCTCGTACTGAGCGCACGGAACCGCTCGGCGTCGGTGCGGATCCCCATGTATTCCACGAGCGACAAGGCCAAGCGGCTTGAGTTCCGCTGCCCCGACCCGACGGCCAACGGCTATCTGGCCTGGTCGGCGATCCTGCTGGCGGCGATCGACGGCATCCAGAACAGAATCGACCCGGGAAAACCGCTCGATAAGAACATCTACGAACTGGAAGGTGAAGAACTGGCTGCGATTCCAAAGGTCCCGGGGTCACTGGCTGAGTCGATTGACGCCCTCGAGACGGACCATGAGTTCCTGCGCGTCGGCGACGTCTTCACGCACGACCTGATCGACGCGTGGATCAAGTGGAAACGCGAGGATGAGCTTGATGCAATGGCCCTGAGGCCGCATCCGCACGAGTTCTCGCTTTACTACGACAGTTGAGACGGTTGCGCAAAGGGACGAATGTGATTCAGTGACCCGGATACCTCAGCGGTGTTTGCTGCTGCACGTGGTTGTGCAGTCGGCATTGGATTGCGGGTGAGGCCTGTTCCCGACTGCTCGGTCCTGCGACAAGGGCAGAGAGACGGGGCGGGCCTCTTCCCTGTTCACGAGTACCTGCCCATCGCTCCCATGAGATTCTATCCTTCAGGGCTGAATTTCGGCCCAACGCCTCTATTAACAAATGGCATTATTCCATTAAATATGCTTATGTGCCCTATTAGCAGATTGTGCGTGGCAAGCTTTCGCAAATACCGTATGTTTTAGACAGAGAGTCAGAATGCCCTTGGGCCATCTTTTTTCGTAAGCCTTGAATGGGTATTGAGAATAGACGTTTTCTTCTCCTGAAGCAGGTATTTGATGGCGGCACAGTCAAAAGATTTCGGATTGTACGAGGCCCGGCGAGAGCACGACGCCTGTGGTATTGGCGCGGTTGTGAATATCTCCGGCGGGCGGGAACACTCCATCATTGAATACGGAAAACAGATTCTGCTCAACCTGCACCACCGTGGAGCCGCCGGGGCGGATGAAACTACCGGAGATGGAGCTGGGATTCTCTTTCAGATTCCTCACGAATTCCTCCTCAGCCAGTGCACAGAGCTGGGATTCTCACTGCCCGCCGTCTCGCACTATGGGGTAGGAGTCGTTTTTGGCTCTAAGAACACGGAAGTTCGGGAACGCTGTGATGAGCTGCTCGAAGCGGCAACCGGCTATTATGGGATGAAAGTGCTTGGGTGGCGGGATGTGCCCACCTCCAGCGAATGCCTCGGTAAGATTGCCCTGGAGGCAGAGCCGTCCATCAAGCAGGTCTTTGTCGATGGGGCGGGCTTGAAAGATGAAGCGCTGGAAAGGCGTTTGTACCTGGTGCGCCGGCGAGCCGAACAGCTCGTGGTAGAGAAGTTCGGCGATGAAGCTGAGGATTTCTATATCACCTCGCTTTCATCCAGGACAATCTGCTACAAGGGCATGTTCATGGCCTGGCAGTTGTTTGAATACTATCCCGAGCTTGCGGATGAGCGAGTTCTCTCCGCGCTGGCCATCGTCCATCAGCGATACAGCACAAATACTCTTCCAAGTTGGCGTCTGGCCCAGCCGTTCCGCTGCATTGCGCACAACGGTGAAATCAACACGCTCAGCGGCAATCGTAATTGGATGCGGGCCCGTGAGACCATTATATCCAGCGAGGTCTTCGGCGAGGATATCCACGACGTGCTGCCCGTCTTGAGTCCCGAGATGAGTGACTCGGCCTGCTTCGACGGCGTGCTCGAGCTTCTGGTTCGCTCGGGCAGGAGCATGCCGCATTCAATGATGATGATGATTCCGGAAGCCTTCGGCCCGAAATATCATATCAGTACGGACAAACGCGCGTTCTACGAGTATCACTGTTCGATTATGGAGCCGTGGGATGGACCGGCCGCGATGGTTTTCACCGACGGCCGCGTTATCGGCGGCACGCTCGACCGCAACGGGCTCAGGCCGTGCCGTTATCTTGTCACGACCGACGGCCTGGCTGTGATTGCCAGTGAGGCCGGCGTGGTGGAGTTTCCGCCTGAGAAGATTCGCAAGAAAGGGCGCCTGCGGCCCGGCCACATGTTCCTGGTCGATACAACCGAAGCCCGGGAAATATCGGATAACGAAATCAAAGGCAAGATTGCAAGGCAGAGGCCCTACCGACGATGGCTGGATGAAAACAGGATTGAGCTTCGCGGCCTCTTCGACGCGCCCAAACTCGTCGAAAGCGACCCGCGAACCATCGCCCAACGGATGCGGGCGTTCGGCTTTACACGCGAGGAGCTCAAGATGATCCTGACACCGATGGCCGTCAACGCTCAGGAGCCGGTAGGTTCGATGGGCAACGACACGCCTTTAGCGGTTCTCTCCGAAAGGCCCAAATTGCTGTTCAATTACTTCAAACAGCTCTTTGCCCAGGTGACAAACCCTGCAATCGATCCGCTTCGCGAAGGGCTGGTGATGAGCCTGATGGTCTATACCGGCAGGAAGCGCAATATTTTGGGCGAAACGCCCGAGCACTGCAGGCAACTCAAACTGCCGCATCCGGTGCTCAGTAACGAAGATATCGAACGGCTCCGCTGTGTCAGGCGCGAGGATTTTCAGGTCACTACAATACCGGCTCTCTTTGAACCTGATAAATCCAACGGCGCCGGCGCCCTTCGCCGCGGACTCGAATCGCTGGTCGCCGCGGCCGAGCAGGCCATCAAAGACGGCGCTTCACTGATTATCATCAGCGACCGGAGCATGAATGAGACAAACGTGCCGATCCCCTCGCTGCTGGCCATAGCCGCCGTCCATCATGGGCTGCTCAACCGCGGTCTCCGAGGCGAAGCGGGATTGATTATCGAAAGCGGTGAACCCAGAGAAGTCATGCACTTTTGCCTGCTGTGCGGTTACGGCGCCAACGCAGTCAATCCCTACATGGCCTTCGAGATCCTCGATGAGCTGCACCGGCAGCGCGAGCTGCCCGC
>CP070806.1:4749068-4822764 GCA_020343675.1 Phycisphaerales bacterium | reverse complement strand
CTTGTTCCAGGACCTCTTGCCCGACAGGTGGGCGGGCAGAATGAGCAGGGCCTCGATCAGCGAAACGCCCAGCACGCTGATGACGACAATGGGCAGCACGCGGAGGACCTTGCCCATGATGCCGAGCGTATAGGCCAGCGGGATAAAGGCAAACATCGTGGTCAGGACCGCCAGTGTCACGGGCATAGCCATCTCCCTGACGCCTCGAATGGCCGCGGCGGTTCTGTCCAGTCCCTGCTGACGATACGCGAAGATATTTTCACCCACGACAATGGCGTCATCCACGACAAGGCCCAGTGACATGATGAAAGCAAAAAGACTGATCATGTTGATGGAGACGTCGAAGTGAGGAATCAGCCAAAGCGCACCAAGAAAGGAAATGGGGATGCCCATCGTGGTCCAGAAAGCCAGCCGCATATTCAGGAACAACGTCAAACACAAAAACACGAGAACCAGGCCGATATAGGCGTTCCTTGTGAGAAGGTCCATTCTCGCCCGGAGAAATTCGGTGTCATCTTCCCACAGGGCCAAGGAAATGCCGTCCGGCAGGTATTGCTGCTTCTCGCGGACATATTGCTTGATGGTGTTGGCGATATCCACGGCGTCCTGGGCGCCGATGCGGGAGACCTGAATGAGCGCGGCGTTCTTTCCGTCGAACCGGGCACGCAGGTCCACGTCTTCGAAATCATCCCGGACGGTCGCAATGTCACCCAATCGGACTTCCGTCCCGTCGTTTCGCGTCACGACAATAATATTCTCAAATTCCGGACCGTAGTATTTCTGTCCCTTGGTCCGGACAAGGATCTCCCCGCCGGAGGTCTTGACCGAGCCGGCGGGCGTGTCGAGCGAGGAATTGCGGACCGCACGCGTGACCTGGTCGAAGCTCAGATTGTACCGGCGCAGGCTCTCCTCCGAGACTTCGATGGATATTTCATACGGCCGCACCCCCGCGACAACAACCTGGCTGATATTCGGCCTGGCCGTCAGATCGTCCCGAACCTGCTCGGCCAGTTTCTTCAGCGTTTTCTCCGATGCGTCCCCGAAGACGACCACTGTGATCACCTTGTGGCGGGTCTTGAGCTCGGCAATAATGGGCTTTTCCGTTTCCGCGGGAAAGGTGATGATCGTATCGATCTCCGCCTTGACGTCATCGAGAACTTCGGTGGCGTCGGCGTACTCCTCGACCTCAACGATGGTCATTCCGGCGCCTTCGCCGGCTGTGGAGGTAATTCGCTTGACACCGTCCACCGCGGCAATCGCTTCCTCCACGCGAAGACAGACACCCTCTTCCACGTCCTCAGGCGAGGCCCCAAGATAGGGCACAGTGATGGTAATCATGTCGAGGCTCAACTCGGGAAAGACTTCGAGCTTCGAGGAAAAAATAGAAAGCAGCCCCGCGACGATAATCAGGAGCATCAGCAAATTTGCCGCCACGTGGTTCGAGGCAAACCACCCAAGCAGGCCTCTTCTGTCTTGCCTTTCTTTCACTTGATTTCCTCCCGCCCGTTCGGCTCAGGGGTATCTTGTCCTGCCTGCCCGGCCCCGGTCGCCGTCTCGCTTTGAAGCCGCACTTCCATGCCATCGACGACCGTGTCCAGCGAACTGGTAACCACCAGAGCTTCATCCTGTACGCCGGAGATAACGTAGGCGAAGTCCTTGTCCACCCGGACGATATCCAGGGGTCGAATATACAGGCGGTTGCCATTGACGAGCCAGACCTGGTTGCCCTCGCGTATCGCATCGCGCGGCACGGCCACCGCGCCGCTGAGCGTCTTGCCTTCGATGAGAACCTCGGCAAACACTCCAGGCAGCAACGGAGGCCTTCCGTCGGACACCCGCAGCGGATTCGAGACTTCAACAACGATGAAAACCATTCGAGACGTTCTGTCCACCTGCCCGGTCGTCCGAACGACGCGGCCCTGCCATGTGTGCTCGGCGCCGGCGAAGTTTGCCCGGACCTCGGCCGGCGTCGTTTTGGCGGCGCCCCGGTTCCCGTCTGAAAATATCGAATTCTCGAACACATCGAACCAGGCCAGCTCATCATCCTCAAGCGGCACTTCGATTTCCACGGCCCCTGTTCCATACGCCTTCGCCAGCGACTGTCCGGTGACGACATACTGGCCCAGGTCAACCTTTTCACTGATGATCAGTGCATCGAACGGCAGCGATAAGCTGGTTCGCTCCAGTCTCAATTTCGCCGTGGCCAGTTGGGCCTCCGCGGACTCCAGTGCCGCCCGGGCCTTGCGAATCTGGGGCTCGCGCAGAACCAGCGGTGAGGTTGGCTCAACGCCCGGGTGCAGATCGCTCCATTCCTTTCGAGCCACATCGGCTTCAGCCTGCTCCGTGTCCAGCTTCACTTTCGCGTCTTCCACGCCGGCGGCCGCCTGTCGCACGGCTGATTCGTGGTCCCGCGGGTCAATTTGAAGTATCCGGTCGTTGGCGCGAATGAGCCCGCCGACCTTGAACTCCGGATGGATGGAGACCACCCTACCGGCCACTTCCGGCACGATATCGACCTCGACCTTGGGGTTGACCACCCCGTAGCCGCGAACGACCATCGGAATGTCACTTACGCGGAGCTGCTCGACCTTCACCAGCGGCGCCTGGACATCCTTCTCGGCGCGCTCGGGCGGTTTCTTCAACTTGATGAATGTAATCGTCGCGGCAATACCCAGCAGGACAATCAGCAGCGCGAGCAACGCGTGCAAGAATCCATTGGCCGTTCTGCTCGCTGGGCGGCGCTGTTTGGCGACCCGTCCGGTTTTTCTTCTGTTTTCAGTCATCGTTTCCTACCGCCACTATTTTTTCTTCTTGGCTATTCCAGTCCCCGCCCAGTGCCAGATAGAGATTGACGCGGGTGGTCCAAATCTGGCCCTTGAGCACGGTCAGGTCTTGTTCCGCTGCTCTTCGGAGTCGCTCGGATGCCAGGACCGTCAGGATCCCCGTGATGCCCTGCTGATATCTCTGCACGGAGAGATCTTCGGCGGCTTTGGCCTCGCTGAGACGGCGCTCGGCGTGCCCCAGTTGAGTCTGGAGCATCTGCTCGCCGGCCAGAGCATCTTCGACCTCCTGCATGGCGATCAGAACCGTGCCGGCGTAATTGGCCGCTAACTCTTCATAGCGCGCCCTGGCCCCGTCGATTTGTGCGCGAATCTGGCCGCCCTTGAAAATAGGCTGGGCCAAACCCATGAGCAATCCATACGTTTCGGCGTAATGCTCCCAGATGTCACGCCACCGGTTGGCGCTTGTCCCGTAGCTGCCCGAAAGGGTGAGGTCCGGGTACAACTGCGCGATGCTGACGCCGACCATTTCGTTGGCCGAGCGCAGCGCCAGCTCCGCCGCCCTCACGTCCGGTCGCCGGTCCAGCAGCGAAGCGGGCACGCCAATCGGGACGGGCTTCAAGTCGGGCAATTCGCCCAACGTCTCGGGCAGATCGGCTGAGGAGCCGGGCGGACGCGCCAGCAGCACGTCCAGAGCGTGACGGGCCTTGATCAGAGACAGCTCGATGACCGGCTCGACAGCTTGCGAGGCCGCCAGATTCTCGCGCGCCAGCCGGATATCGACCGGCCCGACCAAACCCTGCTCGTATCGCCTCTCGACAATCTCAAGAGTCCTCTTCTGATTTTCGGTGTTGGCCGAGGCTATCGCCAACTGACGCTGAATCGTTGCGATATTGACCCTCGTGCCGACAACGCCGGCGATCAGTGAATTGGTCAGGGCCTCCTGCGTCGCTTCGGCCGCCAACATATCCGCCCAGGCGGCCCGTTCGGCGTGCTTGAGCTTGCCGAACAAATCCAGCATGTAGGCCACAGAGATACTCTGTGACCACGTTGTGGTCAGCACACTGAAGCCCCCGCCGGCACCTAAGCCGCCGAGGCCACCTAAGCCGCTGAAGGCACCGCCGCCGAAGTTAAGATAGCGCTTGCTTCTGTCGCGGCTAAGGCCGTAGGACACGTCAGGCAACCGGCGCCCGTGGGCTTCGGCCAGCGCGGCCTGAGCCTGCAACACTCTGGCCGCGGCGGCCTTGAGATCGTAGTTGCTCTCAAGGGCCTCGCGCACCAATAGCACCGTTGGCGGGTCACCGAATTGCTCCCACCATCTGTCCACATCGTTGAAATCGTTCACATCCTGCGTGTGAATCCCGGCGCGTTGGTAGACATCGGATGTCTCTGCCGGGGTGGGAGGCCGGGAATACTTCGGCCCGACCGTGCAGCCGGCACAGAGGGCACAAACCAGCAGGACACACAACCGACACATAGTACGTAATTGCTTCTTCATTCGATCCTCCCCTGGGCATAAGCCCGAATTCCTGCGGCGGAAAACGCTACGATGTGATTGACGACCTCGGCCGGCTCGAACATGGCTAAGGCCTTGTCGTCTGTCCACTGGAGCATGGCTCTGATTCTGATGGTATGTAAGAGCTGTCCGACAAGAGAGAACACAACTAAAGGGACCTTGGATTCGTGCAGGCCGGGACAGGCCTGGCTCAGGACTTTCTGCATCATGGTCAGAGTGGGCCTGATGACCTCCTCGCCGAACATGTCTGAGGACAGGTGCGGATCGATCATCTCGCGGGCCATCAGTCTGATGATTCGCCGCCCACCCCTCCTGTCCACAAGTGGCCCGATAAAAGCATACGCAAAAGAATGCAGAAGCGCTTCCAGAGAAGGAGTGCCGCCGGTTTCGGCCATGACTTTGTCGATGCTCGCCACTCGGCTGTCCCGCAACAAGAGCAAATGGCGGCGCCAGACTTCTTCGTAGAGCTTCTCCTTGCCTCCGAAGTAATAGTTGACCGATGCAACGTTGCACCCGGCGGCGACGGCGAGTTCACGGACGCTTGTACCGTCGAAACCGCGCTCGGAGAAAAGCTCTTCCGCCGCGTCGAGTAACCGGTCACGCACCCCCTTGGCGGAATTCCCGACCGGACTACCCTTTTGTGAAACTGCCATGATTTGACTCCTAAACAATCGTTTTATACGATAGCTTAAAACAAATGTTTGAATTCTGCAACAATTTTCTTTGCTGCGGGCCGTTTTTTTTTCAAGAGGTCCAAAAACCACCCGCACGGGCAGGCCTATCGCAGACACGCGCCACTCCGGGTGGCTCTGTCCTTCAGACCGATAACTCCCGGCGAACTGAGAATGCAAACCTTCAGCGATGGGCTATGGGGCCCTGCCATGCAAGAACGCCAATTCACTGGACAGGACTGTTCGCATCTCCTATTATGGCTCCGGGTTTTGGTTTTCGGCACAGTTCCGAGAGCCGCAACATCAGGCTGCATCGGGTTTGAGAGAACGCGTGGATGGTCAGTAGAAGAATCTTCCTTCGTTGCCTCGCAGGCGGCGCCGTTGGCATGGTTTTGCCCCAGCCCCTCTTTTCAAAGGGTGATGATGCCAACAAGCCGAATATTATCCTCTGCATGGCCGACGACCTGGGCTGGGGCGACACAGGCTTCAACGGCAATTCAATCATCAAGACCCCGAATCTGGACGCGATGGCAAAGGCAGGGATGCGGTTCACGCGCTTCTATTGCGGCGCCCCCGTGTGCTCGCCCACGCGCGGAAGCTGCCTGACAGGCCGGCACCCGTATCGATACGGGATTTTCTCTGCAAACGCCGGGCATATGCCAAAGGAAGAAATCACCCTGGCAGAGACCCTCAAAGCACAAGGATATGCAACAGGCCATTTCGGAAAGTGGCACTTGGGGACCCTTACCACCAAAGAAAAAGACTCCAACCGCGGCGGCCCAAAAGGCGCCAAGCACTACAGCCCTCCCTGGGAGAACGGATTCGACGTATGCTTTTCGACTGAGGCAAAGGTCCCGACCTGGGATCCCATGAAATCCGGCAATACAGGCGAAGCCTATGGGACATACTACTGGAGACAGGACGGAACGAAGGAAACCGAGAATCTCGAAGGCGACGACAGCCGGGTCATAATGGATCGTGCCGTTCCGTTTATCCGAGAGGCGGCACAGGCTGGTGAGCCTTTCCTTGCGGTCGTTTGGTTCCACACACCGCATCTGCCGGTGGTCGCCGGGCCGGAACACCAGAAGATGTATTCGCAATACAGCGAGGACGAGCAGCACTATTACGGATGTATCACGGCGATGGATGAGCAGGTCGGCCGGCTTCGCAGAGAACTGCGCGCGTTGGGTGTTGCAGACAACACGATGGTGTGGTTCTGCAGCGACAACGGGCCGGAGGGCAAGGATGGCAAGCACGGCCGGACCCGCGGCTCAGCCGGGCCGTTCCGCGGACGCAAGCGCAGCCTGTTCGAGGGAGGCGTTCGCGTACCGGGCCTGCTCGAATGGCCAGCCCGCATCAAAGCAGGGCAAGTCACCGACCTGCCCTGCTCCACGTCCGATTACTGCCCGACCATCATGGATGTGCTCGGCTTCAGGCTGAAAGGACAGCCGGAACCGGTCGACGGAGTCAGCCTGGTGCCGCTGTTCGAGGGAACGATGTCCCAGCGACCCGTGCCAATTGGCTTCGAGTCCGGCAGTCAGCTTTCGTTGACGGACAATCGCTATAAGATATACAGCGCCGACAAGGGCAAGAGATTCATGCTGTTCGACCTGATTGAGGACCCGCTTGAGACACGCGACCTGGCGGCGGAAAAACCGCAGATTCTTCAATCTATGAAGGCAGAATTGGCCCGATGGCGCGCATCATGCCAGAATAGTCTGGCCGGGAAAGACTACACGTAGTGACTGAGATTCTGTGAGAAAGGAACCGAAATGAAGCGACAAACAAGGAGAGAGTTTCTAAGGCGTCTGGGTTATATGGCGGGTTCGGCCGCCACCTTGTCGATACTTCCGAGCTGCAATACGACCGGCCAGACGGCAGCGCCGAAGCAGCCCAACATCATATTCATCATGTCCGACGACCACGCCTCGCATGCCATGAGCTGTTATGGCAGCAAGATCAACGAGACACCGAACCTCGACCGGATTGCGAAAGAAGGGATGCGATTTGAGAACAGCTTCTGTACGAATTCCATCTGCGCCCCCTGCCGAGCCGTGATCCTGACCGGCAAGTACAGCCACATCAACGGCGTCAAAGACAACAGGCAGAAATTCGACGGCAGCCAGCAGACGTTCCCGAAATTGCTGCGCGAGGCCGGCTACGAAACCGCGATGATCGGCAAGTGGCACCTCAAGACCGATCCGACCGGCTTCGACTACTGGAACGTTCTGCCCGGACAGGGACGGTACTACAACCCCCAGATGATCGAGATGGGCCGGCGCAAGAATTACACCGGGTACGTCACGGACATCATTACCGACCATGCGCTGAAGTGGCTCAAAGAGCGCTCGGGCGACAAGCCCTTCTGCCTGATGTATCACCACAAAGCCCCGCACCGCGCGTGGGAGCCGGGCCCGGAGTATCTGACCCTGTACGATGATGTGAAGATCCCGGAGCCTGATAACCTGTTCGATGATTACGCCAATCGCGGAAGGGCCGCCAAAGAGCAGGATATGAGCATCGCCAAGACGATGAACGACCGAGATCTGAAACTCGTGGCCCCGAGGAACCTCACGCCCGGGCAGAAGAGACTCTGGGACGCCGCGTATGAACCCAAGAACGAAGCCTTCCGCCGGGCTAATCTACAAGGCAAGGACCTGGTCCGCTGGAAATATCAACGATACATCAAGGATTACCTGCGCTGCATCGCTTCGGTTGACGAGAACGTGGGCCGGGTCTTGGATTATCTGGACGAATCGGGTCTGGCCAAAGACACGGTCGTCTTCTACACGTCCGACCAGGGCTTCTACTTAGGCGATCACGGCTGGTTCGACAAGCGGTTCATGTACGAGGAGTCACTGCGCATGCCGCTGGCGGTGCGGTATCCGAGGGAAATCAAGGCCGGCTCGGTGAGCGACGAGATCGTGCTGAATCTGGATTTCGGTGTGACGTTTCTGGATTTCGCGGGGGCCCCGGCACCTGCGGATATGCAGGGCGAATCCATGCGCAGGGTGCTGCAGGGCAAAACACCCGGGAACTGGCGGACGTCGATGTACTACCACTACTACGAGTACCCGGCAGTACACAGCGTCAAGCGACACTACGGCGTGCGCACGAAGCGCTACAAACTCATACACTTCTACCACGACATCGACGAGTGGGAGTTGTACGACCTTCAGAAAGACCCAAAAGAAATGAAGAACGTGCACAACGACCCGGCCTATGCCGACATCGTTAGAGAGCTCAGGGCCGAGCTCAAGCAACTGCGGGAAAAATATAAGGAGACGACCGACCCGGTTGCGTAGCGTCATCAGGGCGGTCCGATGCGGCCGCCCTTACTCATCCAGCAGTTCGCCGGTTGCCTTGTTCCACCGTATGGTCCGGACGTTGATGCGGTGTTCCTTCGCGTGACAGCTCGTGCAGTACAACCCATGACCGTGCGATTGCGACGTCGAATCCAGGGCGGTCCTGGCGCCCGCGAGCAACTTCTCGTGGTGCGCGACGTGTTGAATTTCGTGCCTCGGATGACACATCATGCAGGTCGGATTGATCTTGTCCCTGGGGTACATGATCTCGGGCGGCGTGACGTTGTCTTCGTCGCTGCGATGCCGCTCGGATTCACCGTGACATCTCTCGCAGCCGATACCGGCCTGTTTGTGTCTGGCCGCAAGCTTTTCTTCGTCGAAACCGTAGTGACAGGCGATGCAGAAATCGTTGGCGACCCAAACCTCTTTTTCGGCCTCGTGCCCGGACGCTTCTTCCGCCAGATGCTCGCCCACGGCAGCTTCGTGGGCTTCGTGGAACTGTTTGTGTTCGGAGTCGTGCACGGTGCATTTCTCAAGCGAGCAGCCTGCTGCCAGAACCAGCAACAAGCTGCCCACTAAGAATGCGATCCTTGCCACGACACACTGCCTCGTGACCTTCATTGGCTCGGCCCTTGCTTCCAACCATCAATCATTGCGCGGCACAACAGCTTCCGGCTGCTATACGTACTCCCAGTTCTTGAGCCACTGGTAGTCATCAGGCAGCCTGGCCCATGCCTCGTCCATCGCCTGTCCAAGCTCCCTGGCCTCGGCTTCATCCAGCTCGGGCTCCTGAACGGCCTTGACCACGTTGTCCACCTGGTGAGGGTTAATCATCCCGGGGATGGGCGCCGTGATGGCCGGGTTGCAGAGGATATAGCGGATGGCCATGCGGGCCAGCCTGTCGTCCTCTTCCCGTGTCGGACTGTCGGGTGAGCTGTCGCCCTTGAACAGCGAGTTGCCGGCAAACGGTTTGATGCCGAAAAAGCCAATCTCGTTCTTTGTGATTGCCTCGAAGAGGCTGTCTTTGGGCAGGACTTTGCTTTTGGCGGTATAGGGGGTAACGACGACCTGCACCACCTTGGGGTAGGTTTCGATCATCCACTTGATGTGGGGACGGTCGTGCGAAGAGAAACCACACATGCGGCACTTGCCCTGTTTGCGGGCTTTTTCGAGCGCGCCCATCATCTCATCGACTTCTGCCTGTGTGTGCCGGCCGCTCTGCTCGTGCATCGTGATACGCCAAAGATCCACATACTCCAGCCTGGCCTCGCGCATACCCTTATCGAGGGTTCCCAGCAGCGCCTCGGTCGTGCGGTATTTCTCTCTGCGCATTTCCTCCTGGTACCACGAGAACCCGAGATACATCGCGTCGCGTCTGCCCCGGAGGGCTTCGGAATACGCCATGACTTCCTGCATCGTGCAGGCGTCGATATAGTTGATGCCTCGCTCGATACACCGCGTGACAAGGTCGCGCCGGTTTTTCCTGAAGCCCTCGCTGTCCAGATCGGCGCTAAGCCAGCCTTTGCTCTTGAAGACGCCGGGGACCATTTTGTCCACGCGCTTCCAGTGTCCACCCAGGCAGACGGACGATATCCAAAGGCCCGTTTTTCCGAGCGGCCTGTACTTCATGTCCGGGTTGTAGCTGCGGGTCTTGGTCACGTCGGCGTCGGCATACGCCTTCTGCACACCACCGACGGCCAGGCCCGCCGCCGCGGCCGCCCCTGTGCGCATCAATTCCCGGCGGGTCAGATCATTCGCCTTGCCGCCCTGTTGCTGCTTCTGGTCCATAACGTTCTCCTTGATTTCCTGGTTCCGATTCTCATTGCTGGTTGCATTTCACATTTGGACTACTTTCTTGTAGCCGTTCTTCAGATAATCGCGTGCCTTGGCCAGGTTGGCCGAGATGACATCGAGTTCGGGATCTCCGTGCATGAAGGGATTGACGTACCCGGCGTATTGAATATCGGCCAGGGCCTGGAGCCAGGGCGTCATGTCCGTCGGGCCCACGCCGGGCAGTTGCTCGCAGGCTGGATAGTGCTGCCAGGCATAAAAGAACTTGAGCTGCCTTCCGCAGATTCGGATCGCTTCAGGCACGGAAGCCTTGAGCGTCTGGATGTGATACGGCGCCAGGGCAATGCCCAGTCTGGGTGACGCGTTGGCATCGACAAAAGCCCTGAGCGAATCCAGCGAGCAAAGCAGCGCGTTGCCATGATTTTCGATTGCCAGGTACGAGTCGTGTCGCTCCGCCAGCTCCACGAGAGGTTTGAGTTTCTCGATGAACTTCCGCATCCGAACCGTCAATTCTTCAGGCTTACAGGCTGGAGCGCTGCCTTGAACGGCCACGCCGCCGCCGGCCTTGCCCAACAGCTCCGCGTAGCGGGCATAGCCGCCTTTATAGACCGAAAAGGCGAAGAGCTCCAGTTTGTGTTTTGCCAGCAATTCTTTCAGGCCTTCGGGTCCCAATCGTGCCGCCACGTCGTCGAGGTGAGGGCAACCCTGATGGGCCGACCAGATGTCAATCGCCTCGAAGCCCAACTGCGCGATGCGCTCACAGGCCTGCTCGATGGGTAATCCCATGAAATGAATGGAGGAGGTGGACAGCCGCATCCGCCATATTCGTCCTCGTGAAGCCCCCTGCACCCGTGCCGAAGACACAGGCGCCGCTAATACCCCCGCTCCACTGAAGCCTACGGCTTTGAGGAAAGTGCGTCGATTCAGGCCCTTGTTCATTCTACAACTAACTTCTTCTAACGACATCCTGCGAAGTACACATCTGTAGCCTCTGTAGGTTAACAGATTCACTGCCGCATGTCAAACGCCATTTCGGGCCCAAACGAATCGATTCCCGGCCTATTCGAGGACGCCCGTTATTCCCTTGACCTTACGCACAAAGAACCTATAGTTCTGTTTGTGTCGCCGGCGCAACGGACCGCTCGCCAAAGGACAATCCTCGGCGGGATGTCCGCCGGGAGGCGGCCATACACAAATAGAAAGGGATGCAAGATGAACGAGAAAGAACAGCCAAGTCTTGACAGGCGTTGCAGCATCACCCGTCGGAACATGCTTAAGATGGTCGCCGGCACGGGTGCCGCCGTCGGCCTTGGCTCCTGCACATCAATCGAGGGACATCGCAAGTCGGCAGCGACCGCCGGCCGCATCAATCAGTCGATTGCCCATTGGTGCTTCGCCGAATACTGGAATCTGGAGAAGATGTGCGAAGTCGCAAAGGCCCTTGGCTGTAAGAGCATCGAACTGGTCGGCCCCAATGATTTTGCCACGCTCAAGAGGCACGGCCTCGTCTGCGCCCTGGCACCCAACGGCATGCCCGATCCGCCGTTCGTCAAGGGCTTCAACAATCTGAAATACCACGATATGGTCATCGCCAGAACCGCCGAGATGATTGACGCCTGCGCCGAATACGGGTTTCCCAGCGTCATTGCCTTTACCGGTTTTCGCCAGGACATCCCCGACGACGTGGGGGCCAAGAACTGCATCACGGGCCTGAAGAAGATAATTGGTCATGCCGAGAGAAAGAAGGTCAACCTCTGTCTGGAAATACTCAACAGCCGGGTCGATGTGGAGATGAAGGGCCACCCCGGTTATCAGGGCGACCACACGGACTATTGCATGGAGATTATCAGGAAAGTCGGCTCACCGCGAATGAAACTGCTCTTCGATATCTACCACGTGCAGATCATGGACGGCGACATCATCAGCCGTCTCCGGCAGTACAAAGACTACATCGGCCACTACCACACCGCCGGCTGCCCCGGGCGCAGCGAAATCGGGAACACGCAGGAAATCAACTACAGGGCAATTATGCAGGAAGTCGCCCGAACCGGGTACGCCGGCTACGTCGGGCAGGAATTCATTCCGACGGCGGACCCGCTCAAGAGTCTGACCGAGGCGGTCCGCCTGTGTGACGTCTGAGAACCCTGCATGCAGGCGAAGGCTCCATCCCAGCCGAAGCCGGGATGGAGTTCATCATTCATTCAACCGTCAGATCCGGGTTGTCCGGTCCGAAATGTTTGAGCAGCACGATGGGATCAGCCTTTGAGGGGTTCGTGATTTTCACACCCTCTTTTGCGGCCTTTTCCGTTACGAAGAACTCGTCGCAGGTCAATTGGCCATACCGGATGATCGCGGGCGTCTCGATATCCCAGGCGCCGAGGGTGCCGTGCCCCTGCATCGTGATGAATCCGTAGCAGGCATTGTCCTTGATCGTGACCGTCTTGCCGGGCAGAACCGTCAGCTCCTTGGCACTGAAGGCTTTTGACTTGTAGCATATCCAGTTCTCGATATATCCGGCGGCCTCCATTTCAGGGACCGGCCTTGCCGGCTTGGGAGCCATGAAGCGATTCATCGCGAAATTCGGATCGACATTAAGGTCCCAGTCGATGACGCTCAGCAGCCAATCAACGTCGCCGTCCTTGTCCTTCGGCGTGTCCTTCCACAATAATTCTTTCGGCACGACTTGGTCGTGGGTAATGTTCTCATACATCGCGAACACATCTGAGGCCTTCTGTGGTTCGTATGTGCAGAGACTGCCCGGAGCATGGAGAACGCCCGGCGGGACGTCCCAGCCGGTCCCGACATTGAGCCGATAGGCAGGCGCCAGCGACGTGATTGAGTTGTCTCTGCCCTCTGCGGCGTCCAGCAGGGCCTTGCGGACCTGGTCTCTGGTGACACCGGGACTGAGACCAAAGAAAGTGTACGGGAAATCGCCGCCGTGGTTGTTTGCCTGAGGCGGGAAATAGTAGGCCTCGGGCTTGCCCAGTTGGCCGGTCAGCGCGGCGTGCTCGTCACGATGATGGATGTGGTGGGGCAAAGCAGCCTTGTTGTCGAAGAACTTCGAGTACATCGGCCAGCGCTGATGCTCTTTCCAGAGTCTTTCACCGATGATTTCGCTCTTGAGCTCGGCGACGGCATCCAGCAAGCGTACCTTCTCGACCTTGCCGCCATCCTCGAAAACGACGAAGCTGAGTCCCTCGTTCTCGGATGTCAGAGGTCCGTTATCCGCCGGCGTGGTTGAGGCAAACCAGCGCTCGTCGATTCCACCGCGCTCGCCCCCCATCGCATAGTAATCGTCCGGGTGCAGCTTGATCCGCCGGCCGGGAACACAAAAGGAACGCGGAACCCAGTTGGGCGCCAGCCTGAGCACCCCCTTGCCCTGTTCAAGCGCCTTGCTGACAACTGAACTAACACTCATGAGTCAAATCCTTCCTTTGCATATATGCATTGATGCGTCACTGTGTTTTCGATTCTGGATTCTCGATTCTCGTCGAGTATCGAGCATCGAGTGCCCAGAACTCACTATGCTTTTTCGACGGCCTTCCATTGTCTGTCTTTGGCCGAGGCCAATACGGCGTCACAGACGTACTGCGTCGCCAGGGCTTCCCTGAACGTCGGCGAGGTGGGCTTGTTCTGGGCAAGGTTCTGAAGGAAATCAGCCACCTGGTGCACAAACGTGTGTTCGTATCCGATCTGCAGCCCGGGCACCCACCAATTGCCCATGTAGGGCATATCGCCGTCGGTGACGTGCACGGAGCGCCAGCCGCGAACAATCGATTCATCGCTGTGGTCGAAGTAGCTGAGCCGATGCAAATCGTGCAGGTCCCAGGCGATAGAAGCCTTCTCGCCGTTGATCTCGAACGTGTAGAGGGCCTTGTGGCCGCGGGCGTAGCGCGTGGACTCGAAGTTGCCCAGCGACCCGTTGTCGAACCGGCACAGGAACGTGCATGCGTCGTCGATGCCGACCGCCTCGACCTTGCCGGTCTCGACGTGCATGCGTTCCTTGACGAAGGTCTCGGTCATGGCGCAGACCGAAGTGATCTGGCCGTTCTGCCACATGGCGGTGTCGATGCAGTGGGCCAGCAGGTCGCCGGTTACGCCGGAGCCGGCTGCTTTGACGTCCAGCCGCCACGTCGCCATGCCACCCTGTGGAACATTTGCCGAGATCGTCCAGTCCTGGAGGAAGTTGGCGCGATAATGGAAGATATGTCCCAGTCGCCCCTCGTCGATGAGCATCTTGGCCAGCGTCACGGCGGGCACCCGGCGGTAGTTGAAGGAGACGAAGTTGGCTACGCCGGCCTTCTCGACCGCATCAACCATCGTCTTGGCCTGCGACCCGTTCAGCGCCAGCGGCTTCTCACAAATGATGGCCTTGCCGGCCTCGGCGGCGGCCATGGCAATTTCAGCGTGAACGTTGTTCGGGACACAAATGTCCACGAGGTCTACCTTGTCGTCCTCGATGACTTTCCTGAAGTCGGTGGCGTGTGACTTGTAGCCCCACTGCTCGGCGAAGTCTTTGGCCACCTTCTCCTCCAGTCCGCACACGACGTGCAGAACCGGCTCGTAGGGTACGTCAAAGAAATGGTTCACCTTGCAATAGGCATTCGAGTGTGTCCGGCCCATGAACCCGTAGCCGATCAGCGCCACATTCAATTTCTTCTTTGCCATAAGATTCCTCCCGATATAGGCTCCCCTGGAGCGCCAGAGGAGTCTCAGTTATCCATACTTCTTGTTGAGCTCATCCACGGCTTGCTTGCACTTGGCCGTCACCGTCCAGGCATCGGCCCAGAAGCACAAGTCAATCGTCCACCAGTCGTGCCCCATGTCGTTCTTTGCCAACTCCGGCATCAATTCGTCGAAATCGATTTTGCCCTCGCCAAAGGGTGCATGGGTCGATGTCTCATTGTCGTGCAGCGTGCCGTCCGAATCGATCAGGTGGATGTGATTGATCTTCCCGCGGAGTTTCCGCGCCAGTTCGACCACACCGCCGGGAAGGATTTCCTTCTCGCCCGGCTGCCGGGCGCCGGTGGCGGCGACCATGTAACCGTGGCAGGCATCGAACATCACACCGAAATTGTCGTGATCGACCTGCTCGACGATTCGCACGATATCCGAGGGCTTGTTGAACGCAAAACCCGGCTCAAATTCCCAGGCCATGCGGATGCCCGCGTCGGCCGCATCAGCGGCACAGATCTTCCAGGTCTCCACGACCCGCTTGAGCGCCGTATCGGGATCTACCGTCTCGAAAATCGTCGGCGGCTGAACGCAATCGACGCGGATCGCCGGGATTCCAAGATCGACACAGAACTGCAGATTCTGACGAAAACAGTCGACATAAGCCGAATTGTCATCGGTATCAATGAGGTGCTGGCTCCACAGATTGGCGGCCAAACCCGACCAGCCAAGCCCAAGGTCCGCCACCTGTTGCTTACACGCATCCCGCTGCTGTCTGTCGGGCATGTCGTCCGGGTTCGGGTGCGGGGGGAAACCACCCAGTTCTACGCCGTCGAAACCCAGCTCCGCCAGCTTCTTGATGACCTCCTCCCATGCTACCGGATTGTCCGCGTAAGGGCCGATCGTATAGGCCCATGATCCAATCGATATCTTTTTCATAATGTACTCCTTGATCTAAAGCTTACTATATCATCGATTTACGATTCCATCCCCTCACTTGCACCGACTCTCTTTTCCGGGCGACGGGCAAGGCAAACAATGTAACATTTTGCCGCCATCTGTAAACAATACAAGAAGATTTTTGCGGATTTGTCCGGCAGAAGTGCTGGATGCCGAGACCGACACGACGGGGGGCAAGCAAGGACAAAACACACTGCCCGCAGGCCTCCTGAGCAGAGGCCCGGCCTAATCGATAATGATATCATCCAACGCTCGCTTGGGCACGTGGTGTACACCGTTGGCATCGCGCCAGTACTGAATGTCTCCGGCTGGTTCGGCAGTTTCGAGCACGACTGTCTCGGCAGGCTTGCCAAGTGCAAGGACCAGGAGTATCTCGAAATGCGAGGGGATATCCAAAGCGTTTCGGAGTTGTTGCCTCTGAACCGTGCCGATCATGCAGCCGGCCAGACCGTTCTCGGCTGCGCCGAGCAGAATGCTCTGGGCGGCGATCCCGTGGTCACAGCCGAAATACCGGCTTATGCGGGTATCGCCGAGTATAATGATATATGCGGATGGCCTTTCACCTTCACACGGCCCCGGCCAATCCTTCAGATAGCCCGCCCAGCCGAGATGCGGAAAAATATGAGCGTTCTTCTGCGGCTCCCACGAGAGGACATACTTGAGCGGCTGCATATTGGCCGCCGAGGCCGAGAGCCTCGCAAGATCGACAAGCTCGCGCAAAGTCTCGCGCTCCACAACAACGTCTTGCCGGAAGCGCCTGCAGGTTCTGTTTTTGACAATCAGATCTCTCACCATCATATTCTCACTAGTGTAAAGAACGAGTTGTGTTCCCTATACCTCTTGACTATTATAATGAATCGTCCCACATCGATTGGCATAACAGGCTGAATGCTGCCGTCGGGTTTGAATTCAATTTCTGCCAAGGTCGGTTTACGGCGACGAGTCTAACCTCCAGACCACACAATGGCTTCATTCACTTTTTCTTCTTTGAACCTTTTTCAATCCGATTCTTCTCCTGCAAAACCACATGGGGCAGAGGACCGGACACGGGGTATGGTTCGCGAAATACCTTCTGCCGATCTCCCTGCTGTTCCATCCACTCGTCGAGCATGGAGGACATTCTTTCGATATGCGCTTCATATTGCGGTTTATCGGCCAGATTGTGTTGCTCGGTTGGATCCTTCGTCAGATCATAGAACTCGACTTCCGAACGCTGATAGTACTTGGCGATGACAGCGGCAGCCTTCGGATCGCTCTTGGCAGCTTCATCCCAGGAGTCCCAGTAGGCGCCTGCGCCATCTCTGCGCAGGATGTCCGAATGGTTTGAGTGATAGCAATCCGGCCGCAGATTGCGGATATACTTAAACTGCCTGGTCCGGACAGCTCGAATGGGATAGACGTTCATGACACCGTCACCGCTGTGGGTCGTGTAGATGACATCACGATGGGTATCGCTCTTACCCAGCAGTACGTCTGAAAAGGATCTACCGTCGATATTCTCAGGAACCGCCCCGCCGGCAAACTCGATGAGTGTCGGCATCACGTCCACCCAGCTCACCATGGCCTTTGTCCGCACTCCTGATGCGATTTTTCCGGGCCAACGAAAGATCATGGGCGTGCGCATACCTGCGTCGTAGAGATTCCATTTTCCAAACGGCCACTGGGCTCCATGGTCGGCACTATACATAAAAAGGTAATCATCAGTGCCGAAATGCTCACGTGCCATGCGGTCCACCTCGCCCATCGTCGCATCCATACCGGTCACATCGGTCAAGTAGCGTGCCCAGTGTTGGCGCGTCTCTTTTGTATCCACGAAATGCTCGGGCAATACCACTTCATCCGGATCATAGATGCTTTCCTTGATCCACGCCACATGAGGCCGATGATCTCCTACCATCAGGCATAGCGGCCGATCTGATGTGCGGCTTTGAAAAAACTTCCTGACCAGCTTGACGATCTGCTCGCGCCGTGCATCCTGCCAGTGATCGAATCCGACTATGTGCGGGTGCTTCCTGCCGTGAGCCACCTTCCCAAATGCCACCACCTCGTAGCCCTGCTTCTGAAGCAGCTTCACCATGGTCTGGGTTTCGGGACGGGGCAGAGTGTGGTTGGGTTCAGCGCCGTTGCGAGCCGGCATCAGTCCGCTTAACAAGGCGGCACGACTGGGGCCGCATGCAGGCGATGCGATAAAGGCCTGATCGAATACCATGCCGTTCTCGGCCAGCCTTTGCATCGTCGGGGTTTTGACGACCTTGCCTCCATAGACCGGGGTATCCAGGCAGCCGTGGTCGTCGGACAGGAACACTATCATGTTGGGTTTTCGTTTCTGATCGACGACGGACTCGGCATGCGCACGGGATAAAGCAGGGCCGGCGACAGCCGCTGTCATCAGGCTCAATAAAAAATCACGACGTGTTTGCACTGTTTTGGCTCCTTGTCACACACTCCTTGGCAAATCCGGGGTGAACGTCTCTATCATTGGCCTTTGGCGTCAATGCCGATTGACAGTGTTTGACCCTCGGAGACCACCAGCTTATTCATCAGGGTGATTGCAAGACGTCCGTTCTTGAGGGTGTGGTTGCTTGGGATTGCTCTGCCGTCCAACGTGACTGCCACCCTGACTGCGCGGAACTGCTCGGCAACCGCAAAGGCCAGGGTTCTTACGCTCAACTTACCCCAGCGTACACTGATTTGCTCATGCTGTCGCCCGGCGTTCCGCTGCTGGGCGAATCTCCCCCAGCCCTCCGCGGCGGTGAAAGCCGCACAGAAGTTCTCCGGCGTCATCCTTGGCGCAAAACCGATATGGTCCTTCGGGCCGTCATATTCATAACCGGCAAGAGCCGTATAAACACCCCAGCTTGCCATGGCCCGGGCGTAGTGGTCGCCGCACTCGACTTCGTTGAACGGATTGTGCTTGGCGGGGTGATAACGCCGGTGGATGCCGTGACAAATAGCGAGGGCCTGCTCGACCATTCCTTCCCAGACCATGTGGCCGGCCACCTGATATTCAATACCCGTCCAGACCTCGCTCTTGTAACGGACGCCAGCTTCCATGAAGGGGCTCCTGGGCCACGTGCAGGTAAACAGCCCGGGCTCTCCGGGTCGGGCAAACCAGCGCTCCGGCTTATGTACGGCGTTGTACGGTCCGACGTCGGGTGTCCAGTTGTATTTCCAGACCGCCTGCAGAGCCTTCCTAATATGTTCGGCCGGATAAATGTAGCCCAGACCCAGTTGATGGGCCCAGCCCTGGCCGAAGAGCTGGTCGGAAAGGCACCCCGTTGCATACTGGTGCTTGGGATGCTCCTTGAGATCAACACGCTGGATGAAGTATTGGCCGTCCCAAAGCCGCTCGACGGTGAGCCTGCCTCCGCTCTCGAAAATCCTCCGGCAGCGCCGGGCGAACGGCTCATCACCCATTTCTTTTGCCATCTGTTCGCCGGCTCGCAAGGCTGCTAAGTAAAGCGAACCGACAAACGTGTTCGGTCCCTCGAAGTTGATATCGTACGTATTGTGCTGGCTGTCCTCGATCAGACCGTCGTCGTTGCCGTCTCGCGCTATCGAAAACTCCAGCACATTCCTGATGCGAGGCCAGTTCCGTCTCAGGAAGGCGCTGTCAGGGGACATTTGGTGCTCGCGATAAGCCTTCAAGACAGTGCCGCACTGGCCATCGGCGGCGTATGCGCGATTGCTCCTGAAGCCGACCAGGCCGGAGCCGGAATCGAAACCTTCGCCCAAATCCTGGATCTCGCGGGCGCTGCGCTCAAGCTCGGGGAACAGCCGCGCCGGTGCGTGGGCATAGTTCCACACGTGGGTACACGTTCCGGTGCAGCAACCAACGCCTTCCCAGGCCCAGAACCGCCCGTCCTTCCACCACTGGCACGTGTCCGTCGCCAGATTGCACACGGTCGAATGCAGACGGAACAGCAGCCATCGAGGCAGTGTGCTCTGCTCGTAATAGGTCTCGTGCCACCTGGCGGTCTCGACAGTCAGGCGGCCCCAGTTGTCCAACACGTAATGCGCGACCGCACCAGCACCGTCGAAACGGTTGGCGTATTCGTGGCCGTTCTGATGGTTCGGGAAGAACCAAGCCAGGACGAAGCTCAAGACACGCCTGCCGCCCGGTTCCAGCGCCACGGCCCGAGCCGCCAGGGCGGCGCTGCGCCTTTCGGTCACGGGGTAAGTAACGTCCTTCTCAGCATGGATTCTCACCTCACGGTCACCGAGGCGCGCAAGCAGCTTTTCGGCCTCGTTCGCCGAAGCGCCTTTGCCCATAAAGGTCAGGGTCATTGTTCCGAAGTCCGGCAACTTTTCAATGGGACCGACAGGTCCCTTGCGGGGCTCATCCGAGAACTCAATCTGGTCAATGTTGATATGTCCCCAGCCGCCGGAGAAGCTGTCAACGATTTGTATCTTGGCCGTCTTGCCGTCGAATTCCTCGACGTTCCAGAAATTCCAATCGAGCCTTTCATTATTCGCGCCCACGGCGGTCCGTACGATTTTCCCTTCCACGAACAGGTTCATGCAGGTCTTGCCCGCGTGTCTTCCGCCGCCGATGAGGAAGTTGATGAATTTGCGAGAGATTTCAAACGGCGGCGAGGTGAGTGTCCCATGCGGTCCATCCCCGCCTAAGAAGGTATTGACGAGTCCTTGTCCTTCAAAGCCGCTGACCTTCTGCTGGCCCCCGAGCGTACCCTTAGCCGGACCTTGCCCGAAGGCTTTTCCGGCGGTTTTCCACTGGCCGTAGTCAGGACCTTCAAAATCCGCCAGAACGATTGACGGCCTTGGGGGGACCGCCCCGTCAGGCAGCGGCGCTTTCTCGGCCGTGTGAGCGATCATGGCGCGTCCCTTCTCTGTCACGAGCCGGCTTCGTCGAAGCGCATGAACGGCTTTAGCCGAATCAATCAGCACTGCGTTCTCAAGCCATCCCACAAGGCCCACCTTCAGATTCTCATCGGACGTGTTCTCAATAGTGATATTGAACAGCGTTGCCGGAAGAGCCGAATCCTGCGCGTTGAGAGGGATAAAAGCAGACCCGGCTCGCATGGAGACGCTCACGGGGAATCCCGCGTCGTGGTACCGAACCACGCCGATGGGGTATTCGCCGGAAAATTCCACCGTCCCGAAATTCCGGTCCAGCGTTTTGGCAAGCGTCTCGCCGCCTTTCTCGACCACCACTGCGAAGCCCGAGTCCACGGGGGAATCCGGCCTGTACGTGCGATAGCAGTTCGAGCCATAGCCGCTGAATACGTGACGGTTGAAGATTTGCCAGACGCCCAGCGTTCCGTCACCCCGCAGATAAAGCTGCCCGGCCCCGATGCCGCCGACCGGCATCCCGATGGTCTCGAGGTCTTTGCCTGTATAGATTTCTCGTTCGCCCCGCTCAAAAAGACGCTCCATCGCCGCCCTTGAGATTCCCTTGTCCGCCGGGACAAGATGCCCGGCCGGCTCGTCGCCCCCTCCGGCCAGGCTCTGACACACCACAAAAGAACCGAACATGACCAATCCAAGGACAGCCGCAAGTAGTTTTTTCATGGTTCACTCCTACTACTATGTGTGCGCGATGTAACTGCGATTCAGACTTTCTCGTTCCCCCCAAGCTATTGTTTGAGACCTGCGGCCAGTAATGTCGGCTCGACAATGTGCAGATTATTCAGCAGCGGCTCGGTGTACTTGATGTCCCCATATTCGGCCCCGTCGAAATGATGCTGCTTGCCGACGTGGTTGTTCCAGTCCACACCTTCGGTCAGGAATCCGTGCGGCCCGTGATGATGCCTGGCTATCGCGCGCAGAATCGTCAATCCATCGGCAAGATACGGCTCGTGATGCGTATCGATATACGCTTCAATGTATGCCAATGCCGCCTCGGCATTTTCCCAGAGGTACGCCGTATCCCAGCTTTTCTCCATGTAGAGCAAGCCTTTGGTCCGCACGCCGTTTCTGTCGTCGGTCATTTTGAACTGGTCCAGGCCCGCCAGACACCTGCGGTACGCAAAGTCGCGAATGGCCGCGTCGCCGAGCAGCTTGGCCGCTTCCCGCAAGACACGGAACGCCACGGCATACGCCACGTTTTCATGCTCGTCAGACGTGTCGTGATTAATGCTCCCGAATATCCCCCCTGCATCCATAAATGCTTTGACCTTCTCTCTGATCCTGCCCCGGTAGTTGGCCAGGTTCCGGTCGGTCAGGCCCGTGAAAAGCTGGATCACGAAAAGGCCGTCGGCGCTTTTCTTGAAGAGAATGTCACGGTCACCGTAGCTGTTTTTCGGATAGTGCTTGCCGGTCCGCGTGCAGCGCCGGGGGTACCAGCCGTTCGACGTCGACTTGACATTTTCGTCGATCCAGGCGGCACACCGGGTCGCGATGCGATACGTTCTGTTTTGTCTCCGGTGGTCTAAACGGTCGCCGAAAATCAGAAGCTGATATGCAACTTTTGCCATCGATCCGGGGCAGAACCAGTTGTTCTTGTGCTGGTAATTCAGGCAGAATTCGTTTGTGACCGTATCGCGATACCCTGTGATGAATCCGGTCTTCTCGTCAATGAACCCGTCTTCGAGGACATGGTCCAGAAGCTGTATTGCCTTTTCGGCCAGGGCCGGATCCCCGTTGTACCTGGCGAACATGTAAAGCTCGTACGCGCCGCCTACGGCGTTCGCCGCCCAGCCGGGGCCTTCGAGATTGCCAAAATCATGCCAGCCCATGACGGCGCCGCTCGGATCGACGAAGCTGGACTTGCTGCACAGATGTCCCTTGTACGGAACCAAGGTGAACTGCGCGAACCGAACGGAATCGCGCGCCGAGTCAAGAATTGTATAGGACGGGTCCTCCGGCAGATAGAAACTTGCTTCGACGTCCTCGAGCTTGAGATAGTCAAGACCGAACATATACTTTTCTACCGCCTTCTCATTCGTGCCGACGATTTCCACTCTCAGCACATGAGGGCCGCGGTAGAATTCGTGAATGCCCATGTCCAAAGGCCCTGTCGGAATCACCCCGTTGTTGTAGAGGTCGATAGGCTCGCCGAGCTTTTCTTCGTCCAGGTAGAGCTGAACGATCCCATAGTCCACGGCTTTTGTCAGCGCGACGTTCAATCGGTACGTGCCGGCCTTTTTCACGCGCACCGCCAGATCGAGCGTATCGCCGGGCCTGGCGTCCGTCCACCAAAGGTGCGCCTCGCCGCTCCAGTCCTCGCCGAATCCGCTCAGGTCCTGCCGTCTCGCGTTGCCCCCGGTCCTGGCCAGGACTTTCATCTGTTCACCTTCCAGGGCGCCGCGAACCTTGAAGATCTTGATCGGTCCCCAGTATCCTTTGCGGTCGGCCACGGGAACAGGCCCGTACGGGTCGCTCTGTCCTGCCGCCTGGTACCAATACACGATGGAGGCGTAAAGCGTGGGCTTACTGTTCGAATAGTACTTCTCAATGGCAGCCTCGAACGATTCCTGGAACGGCACATTGTCGGTGACGTGCCACCGATTCACGGAGATATGCCCACGATTGTTCATGCTGATGGTCTGGTTGTGATAACAGTTCGTGAACAACGTCGGATTGCACCAGGCGTAGCCGAAATAGTCCTCCGAGCCGGTGCCGATTGTCGAAGGGAATTTCTCGCCATCGACGAAGAATTTTTCGTCGCCTTCGCCCCACCATCCGCCTCTCGGATTCCAGACGTGCAGCATGACGCCGCAAAAACGACCCCGGCCTTCGGTCTTGAGCATCGTCCAGTCAATCGCGCGACGCTCCGGCTCTTCGGGCCCGTACGCATCGCGGTGCCACTTTGCATGAAACCTGCCGAGTATCTCAATTGGTCTGGTCAGCGGGGCATGGCTGATTGTGAAATTGACCTGGCGCTGCCTGTCCCCATCGTTGGTCAGCTCGATCAGAGCGTTCTTTTCAAAGGGCATATACCAGTAGCAATAAAACCCTTTCTCTGTCATCCCCAGTGGCAGAGATTTGTACGCATTCACACCCGGAGCCGTCCCGAAGAAATCCCCCAGCGGCGCCCAAACACTCGGACGGGATTCACCATCCCAGTACATCTTCACGACGAGCTCGCGCAGGACGTTGCAGTCCTCCGGCGCATCGGGCAGATTCATATTCACTTTGATGGCGGTTATGGCTTGCGGCCCGTCAGTGAACTTGGCAACGCTCCCGGCCTTCCCTGGAGGAACTGTCACCGTTGTTGACATCGTGTCCTGGCCGGAGCGCTGGTCGGCGGGATCGCCACCGCATTGACTGAGCAGCTCGTTGGCCCTGTCAAGCGCCTCTGATTCGGCGGCAGAAAGTTCACGCCGAAACGTGGGCATTATCGTGCCTTTCGGGTAGGTGGTGTACGTGAAATGATAATATCTGCCCCAATCCCCTTCGCCGACAATTTTGCACGATCTCTGGAAGGGAATGGGTACATAGCAGTTGCGTCCCCGCGCAGTCGTGTGGACCAGGGCCGGGCGCGTGAAGGGCTCATTCTCGCAGTTGAAGTAACCGTCGAAGGGTAAATCGATGGCCGGCTCGTCGCTGCCGTCGAGATAGAACTTGACATGTCCCTGATTGGCCAGCGCCGACCAGATGCGCCAGATGACCGCCGGGCCTTCGATCTCGGCGAAGACTAAACTGTTCCCCTCTTTGCGGATGATACCGGTGCCGTCACCGTTGGCGGACCAATCGACGTATTTGCCCGAAGCGACGTCGTACTTGCTCTTGCGGTCGTAGCTCGACCACTGGGCGCACTTCTCGCCCAGGGCGGGCAGCGTGGCCAGATATTCCAGGTCGGTAAGGCGCTCGATCAAATCGACGTAGGTGAATTTCTCGGCGGCCCCTGATGGTGCCAGGAAGGCACAAAGACACAAGATACAATATATTATGGCCTTGGTGCCTTGGTGTCTTTGTGGCAAAAAGACAGAAGAAATGCAGGATTGGTTCATCGTTCACTTCCTTTTCATGCCGTCGATAAATGGATTCCCGGAAGCGATTAGTGTACAAAAAAGGCTCGGCCTTGCCAACGCATCCTGCAAAAAAAGCACGCCGGCAAGGCTGAGCCCGTGTTCGTCCAAAGGGCTTTCTTGGACAGCCTGCCCTACTTGGGGTACTTCACAGAGCAGCCATAGGGCTTTGTCGTTGCGGTCCCCACATCCCTGCCGGTGGTAAGTGCAGCCAGAGTCTTATCCACGTAGTTGGCCGGCTCCTGACCCGGGGCCGTTCTGCCCAGGGGCGAATTGTCGATGGCACCATCGTAAACAATCTTGCCCTCGGGACCGATGACGAACATGTGCGGCGTCGTTTTCGCGCCGTAGGCGCGGCCTACCGTCCCCGAGCGATCATCAAGTATCGGATAGGCAAGCTTGTGCTGAGCGGCAACTTCCCTGTTGGCCTGCGGCGTAGTGTGACTCGTGCTGTTGACGGCCAGCCAAACGACATTCTTGTCCTTGTATTTGGCCGCAAGGTCCGTCATCGTGCCGGCCTCTTTGTAATGGTGCTGAACAAAAGGGCACTCGAAGTTAAACCATTCGAGCACAACGGTCTTGCCTCTGAACTCGGAAAGACTGACCGTCTTGCCATCGAAGCTCTTGAGCGTAAACGCCGGCGCCGGTCGGCCGCGTTCGGCATCCCGGGCACTGCCCGGCCTTGGGGGCCTTGCGGGCCGATCGCGCTGTGGTCTCTGCACGTCCCTGCGCGGTCTCGTCTCGCCCGGCTGGCTCCTGCCCCGGGATTCATCCGGGTAGCCGGCCATCAACCTCTCGAGACGCCTGGCTGTCTCGGTGGCATTTTCTTTGACCGCCAAATCGTAGATCTGCTTGAGCTCGCCGATCCGCATCCGAGACTCGGGACTCGGACGTACGGGTCCTCGGAGTTTGGCAAGTTCCTCGTCAATCGCTCGAATAGCCGTCTGGCGCTGCCTCATCGCAGCGATCATATCCTTTCTCATTTTGGCCCGTTCTTCTTCGGAAAGATCGCGAAGCCTGCTGCGCGCTTCCGGGGCGGAAGACTCCAGAGCAGCCTTGAGCTTAGCAACCTGTGCCTCGATTGCTTTGACCGCCTTTAACTGCTCTTGACGCCCAATGCGCGCCGGACCCGAGCCGAGTCTCTCACGCACCTCGGCCCTGCGCTTCTCCCTTTCCTCCGGGGACAAATTCTCCCAGCTCTCTCGGCCCTGGCGCATCCGGGCCCTGAATTCTTCCCGTTCCTCTTCGGACATGTCTTCCCATCTTTCCCTGATGTTCTGGAACTGCTCCCTCCGTGCGCCCCCTTGCTCTTGCTGCCCAGCCGCGGACCAGGCGACCACCAGAACGGTCAGGACAATGCCCATCGGAAAGATGTGCCTCTTCATGGTCTTACCTCCAGAAACAGCTTTACGAACTTCACATTCGACCGACTCCCACGGCGGGAATCAGAATCCGACGGCCCGCGCCGGCTGGGGCCAGAGCAGGTCTTCTTATGTGATACTATCCCGACTGCGACAATGTTCGTGCGCAGCGGGAACGCTTTGGGGCAGACGAAAGCTTCGCCGCCCGGGTCCTGGCGTCACATTTGCTATCGATTGGCATCGCCGCCGCGTGTTCCCGTTCCCCGATCACGCTGGCCACCTTCGGATCCCGGGCGTCTGCCCCCAAATCGTCGGCCGCTGCCTCTGGCAACCAACCGGGCGAGCAGTTCGCTCGTCTGCTTGGCTTTCTCTTTTGTCGCGGCCTCCTGAATAGGTTTGAGGTCCTCGGTGTTGATGATCAAGTACCGCACGCCTTCTGCGTCGGGCGGCCTTCGACCTTGAAGCAAGGCGACCTGTGCCATGACTGCCTGAAGGGCCTTCTCCCGCTCCGCGCGGGCCTGCCTGAATCTCTCCATGGCTTTGGTGCGTTCCTCTTCGGACATGTTCTGAAAGCTCTCGCGGCTAAACCCTGTGGTTTGAGAGCCCTCTTTGAGCTTGGCCAGCTGCGCCTCGATGGCCTCTATGGCTTTGAGTCGCTCTTCGCGGCCCATGAAGCCGCCTCTGCCTTGTCTGGCTCTGGCTCTTTCTTCCTGGCCAACCGCTGCCAGGACCGTGAGCAGAACCATCATCACTGCAACGGCCGAAATAACGTACCTCTTCATAATAGTAGCCTCCAAGAAATAGTTGAGTAATGAATTCCACACCAGCTCCCGCCCACGAACGGCGCGTCGGCGCTGATTACATCGGAACAGACGAGAAAACGGGCCCTGTTATTGCCGAAATGTAAAAAATCCCGGCGGCCACGGCAGGACGATGGCGTTTTGCGCCATAGAAAGCCCGTGTAGAATCAAGCGGGCCTCGTATGTCGTATCAGAGGCAGTCAAATGGCGGCTCTGACCTCGGCCAGAAAAGTGGAGATTTGAGCCAGCATGCCTTCTCCGTCGCCCAGGTTACTCTCGATCAAGCCCACGATCCTCGAGCCAATGATGACGCCGTCGGCTCCCGCCCGGGTGACTGTTGCGGCCTGCTCTGACCCGCTGATTCCAAAACCCACGCACACCGGCACGTCTGTCAACGACTTGAGCCTTCCGACCAGATCTTCGACCGTATCCGAGAGTCTCTCCCGGCTGCCGGTCACGCCCAACACCGACACCGTATAGACAAAGCCGGTCGTTTTAGCTGCAATCCGCTTCATTCGCTCGGGGCCGGTGTTCGGGGTCACCATGAAAACCGTATCGAGACCGGCAGAACGTGCGGGGCCTGTGATTTCGCCTGCATCGTCGATACTCAAATCGGCCACCAGAACGCTGTTGACGCCGGCCTCGTGAAAATCGCCGAAGAATTTCTCCGCTCCGTACTGGTAAACCAGGTTGTAGTACATCAGCAGGCCAATCGGAATATCCCTGTAATCCTTTACCCTACGGATGAACTCCAGGGCTTTGTTCACATTCATGCCGCTGGTCATCGCACGAATATCGGCCTTCTGGATAGTCGGGCCATCCGCAATGGGATCGGAGAACGGTATGCCCAATTCCAGAATATCGGCCCCGGCGTCAATCGCCGCTTTGACGACGGCAAGGCTCGTGTCAAAATCCGGGTCGCCGATCACAAAGAACGGTATCAAGGCCGTTTTGTTTTGCTCTTTGAGTTCCGAGAAAACCTGCTTGTATGCCTTCATCGAGAAAATCCCTACTTTCAATCGCTCGTGATAAATCAATGGTCATTCCGCAAGTGGCCGGCGTTCTTCCACAATCGAGACGTCTTTGTCACCCCGGCCCGAGAGGTTGACGACCGCCACAGTGCCGGGATCCAACTTGCCCTTTTGACTCACAAGCCAGGCCAGAGCGTGAGAGCTCTCCAAAGCCGGGAGGATCCCTTCGGTCCGAGTCAGAAGCCCGAAAGCATCGAGCACATCGTCGTCTTCGGCAGCGACGTATTCGGCCCGGCCGGTATCTTTGAGCAGACAGTGCTCGGGCCCGACTGACGGGTAGTCCAGGCCGGCGCTGACCGACTCGGTCTCGCACACCTGGCCCTGCTCATCCTGCAGCAGATACGCTTTGGCGCCGTGCAGGATTCCGACACGTCCGGCGACAAGGGTCGCTGCGTGCAACCCCCTGCCGACGCCCACGCCCCCGGCCTCGACCCCAACCAGCCTGACATCCTTATCCTCTACAAAGCCTGAGAAAATGCCTATCGCGTTGCTGCCTCCGCCGACGCAGGCCACAACCATCTCGGGCAATCTGCCAATCTGCTCGATGCACTGTTGCCTGGCCTCTTTTCCGATACAGCTCTGGAAATGCTTGACGATCGTAGGATACGGGTGCGGCCCGCAGGCCGATCCGAACAGGTAGAACGTATCTGTCACGTGCGCCGTCCAGTAACGAAGGGCGTCGTTGATGGCGTCTTTGAGCGTTCCCGTGCCGCCTTCGATGGGCACGACTTGAGCTCCACAAAGTCGCATCTTATGCACGTTGACACTCTGCCGCTCGATATCGGTCACGCCCATGAAGATTTTGGTCTCCATCCCGAACAACGCGCCGATCATCGCCGTGGCCAGACCGTGCTGGCCGGCACCGGTCTCGGCGATGAGCTTGGTCTTGTGCATGTATTTGGCCAGGAGCCCCTGGCCGAGCGAGTTGTTGACCTTGTGCGCGCCGCCGTGCAGGAGATCCTCGCGTTTGAGATACACCTCGAAGCCGACGTGCTCGCTGAATCTCTTCGCATGATAAAGCGGGCTGGGCCTGCCTGAATAGTCTCTGGAGAGCTGGGCCAGTTCAGCAACGAACTGCGCGTCTTCGTAAAAGCGATAGAACGCCTCCTCCAGCTCCTCCAAAACGGGGATCAACACCTCGGGCACGTAGAAGCCGCCATAATCTCCGAACCTGCCTTTGTACTTCATGCTTATCCTCTTAGATGTCCGATATTCTCAAACAGTTTCCTCATCTTCTTGTGGTCTTTCTTTCCGGGCTTGGCTTCGATACCGCTGCAAACGTCGATTCCATAGACGCCGAGCTTCATGGCATCCGCCGCGTTGTCCGGATTGATCCCGCCAGCCAAAAAGACGCGTTTGCCCATGTGCCCTATGATATTCCAGTCGAACGTCAGGCCGGTGCCTCCGTACTTTTCGGGATCGAAGGCATCCAGCAGGACAGCATCCGTGAAGAAGCTATCCGCACTTTGGATGTCCGTCTGGTCTTTGACACGTATCGCCTTCATCGTCCTGACATTGTGAGAGAGCAGCCGCCGGCAGAAGTCCGGGTCTTCGTCGCCGTGCAACTGGACCCAGTCCAGGGAGCAAACGTCATTCGTCCCGTGGATCTGTTCAATCGAAGCATTCACGAACACACCGGCCGTGTCCATGAAGCCCGGCAGCTTGCTGATGACGTCCATCGCCTTCTCCGGCGCTATGAATCTGGGGCTCTTCGGATAGAAATTGAAGCCTAACAGATCGGCACCCATGTCCATCGCCGCCACAGCGTCCGGGTAGTTGGTGATGCCGCAAATTTTGACTTTTGGTATTAACATAGTCGTCTCTGGCGGGCCGGAAGCCCGGGGCAGGGACTCATCTCACGCCTTGTTTGAGACCTCGATGAGTTTCTCCAAGCACTCCAACGCACGACCCTCGCTGATCGAAGCTTCGGCCAGCTTCATCGCCGCGGCGAACTCCTGGGCCAGACCGCCGGCGATGATTGCCGCCGAGGCATTGAGAACCACAATGTCCTTGCCCGGGCCGGCCTGCCCGCCACGCAGGATGTCCCTCAAGACCTTGGCGCTGGATCTGGCGTCGGCAACTTTCAAGTCTTCTATATCAGCCGGTTCGATACCCAAATCCTGCGGATTCAGCTCTTTGTTCGTAATCCGCCCTTCTTTAAGCTCGGCTATCCTGGTCGGCGCCGCGGTGCTGATCTCATCGAGCCCGTCACTGTGAACGACCATCGCATACCGCGTGCCTAAGACGTTCAGGGCTTCGGCCATCACTGGCATGAGTCGCTCCTCGGCCACTCCCAGCACCAGGGACGGGACGCCGGCGGGATTGGCCAAAGGCCCCAGAATATTGAACACCGTCCTGAAGCCTAGACTCTTGCGTATAGGCTGAACGTATTTCATCGCCGGGTGGAACATCGGAGCAAACATGAACCCGATGCGCGCCTCTGTTATGCACTCGGCCACAACGTCGGGGCCGGGGTCGATCCGCACACCGAGTTCGGCAAGCACGTCCGCCGAGCCGCACTTGCTGGTGATGGCGCGGTTGCCGTGCTTGGCCACGTAGACTCCCGCCCCAGCCGCGACCAGGGCCGCCGCCGTCGAGACGTTGAAGGTCTTTATCGCAGCGCCGCCTGTTCCCACGACGTCCACCAGGTTGTCGATGCCCGGCTCGACTCTGACGGCGTGACTGCGAAGCGACTGCGCCAGACCTGCGACCTCCGGCGCGGTCGGGCCCTTGATGCGCATCGCGGTGAGAAACGCCGCAATTTGAACTTCGGGCACCTCGCCTTTAAAGACAACATCCAGCAAGCTCGTGGCCTGCTCGAAGCTCAGGCTCTCGCCCTTCAACAGAGGGTTGATATACTCGATAATTGTCGCCATGTTCGACTCCTTGCTATCCGCTGTACCTATGCCCCAATTTCTTCTGCAATGGACAAAGCATTCTCGATGAGCTTTCCTCCCGCGGGGGTCAATATGCTCTCCGGGTGAAACTGCACGCCGAATATCGGAAGCCCTTTGTGCCGGACACCCATCACGACGCCCTCGAACTCCGCGGTCTTCTCCAGGCACTCCGGAAGCTCCAGCGCACAAAGGCTGTGGTAGCGTCCCGCCTGGAGCGGATTCTCGACGCCGGCGAAGATGTCCTTTCCGTTGTGCGTAATTCGGGAGGGCTTGCCGTGCATGGGCTCCGGGGCATGGCCGATCTTGCCGCCAAAGTATTGCACAATGACCTGGTGGCCTAAGCACACGCCCAGTATCGGCAGCTTATCTTTGAAATAGCCGACGGCTTCGAGTGATACGCCCGCGGTGTCGGGTTTGCCTGGCCCCGGCGAGATGACGAGCAAATCAGGCCCCAATTCGTCCGCCACGCGCTTAAGCTCCTCAAGGTCTGTGTCGGCCCGGTACACCTTCGTCTGGCAATTGCGCTTGCTGAAATCATCGACCAGATTGTAGGTGAACGAATCGAAATTATCGATAAACAATACTTTTCTTTTCTCTTCCATATCCATCATTTGCCGTCTTCTGTTTTGTGTATTCTGCCTTTTGCCTTTTTCACTGTCCGCGAATCGCACGCAGGCAGGAATTTGCTTTGTGCTCGGTTTCTTCGAATTCGGTCTTTGGGACGCTGTCGTGAACGATGCCCGCGCCGACCCGGATATACGCGGCGTGGTCCCTGACCTGGAGGCTCCGGATGGTAATACAACTGTCGAACTGGCCGTCCACCGTCAGATACATTACCGCCCCGCCGTAGTAGCCGCGTTTGGTTCTCTCCAGTCGGCGGATAATTTTCATCGCTTCGATCTTCGGGGCTCCCGTCAGCGTCCCCATATTCATCGTGGCCAGGTACGCGCTGAGCGCATCAAGCTCGCCCGCGAGCTGTCCCTTCACGTTGCTTACGAGGTGCTGCACGGATTCATATTTTTCGACCGTCAACAATTCGGTCACGACCCGGCTTCCCGGGGCCGCCACCCGGGCGATATCATTCCTGGCCAGATCGACCAGCATCATATGCTCGGCTAACTCCTTGCGGTCGATTTTCAGCTCCGCCTCGTACCGGAAGTCAATGTCGCCGTCAATTTTGCCCGCGACCCGGCCTCTGGGTTTCGTCCCGGCGATGGGTCTGATTTCCACGCTACGGGTACCCGTGCCGCTGACGCGGAGATTCAATTCCGGACTGGAGCCCATCAGTACCGTATTGGGCGTATTCAAATAGAACATGTAGGGCGAAGGATTCAGCCCCCTGAGCCTCTTGTACACGTCGAGCGGCTCGTCGGGGCATGGCTCGACCTTCGTCCTGCTCAAGACCACCTGAAAAATATCACCGTCCAGGATATGCTGCTTGGCGGTCCGGACCATCGCTTCGTACTGGTCCTGATTCGTATCGGTCGAAGCGGCGGGCAGCGAGCCGGTAGAGACTTTCGCCTTCGGCACGTCGAATCGTGCAAGATTCTGGTAGTAGTCAAAGCATTCCTGGGCCTCGGATATGGCGGCCTCCCGGTCCCCGTCGGTGATGATAACGTTCACCACCACAAAACCCTGGTGTTGGGCATGGTCCATCAGGAAGATATTGTCGGCAAAATACAGTTCGTAATCCGGGTTGCCCAGGAGGTCCTGTTCGTTGGCCGGCAGTTTCTCGAACTGGTCGATAAAGTCATAGCTCAGGGCCCCCAGCAAGCCACAGGTCACGCGGAAGGGCTTGCTCGCCAGTTTGAATCTGAAGGCGACGGCGCGCAAGACATCCATCTGGTTGGTTGTTTTCAGGCGCGTCTGCTCGTCAACCAATTCCTGGGACTGTCTGATTTTTCCCGTGATCGCCCCGGCGTCGAATTCGACGGATTCACAGAAATCGAAGCGAGACTTCTCGGCAGACAAGAATTCAATCATCCGGCGGCCGGTCTTGCTCAAAGCCCTGATGGTAAATTCGGCGCCGCTTCCGGTCAGGTAGAGTGCAGGTTTTGCCGTGCCGAAGCTCAGTTCGGTGTAGCCGGCCAGGTGTTCTCTGGATTCGAACAAACAGCAATTTCTGGCCCGGCCGTAGTCGCTGAGCTTTGCAAAGAAGTCCACCGGTTCGTCCATGTCGATCCGCTTGACGATTGGCACGATTTCGCCGGGGCCGGCATTGAGTATGATTTGTCTGTAATCGTCCATGCCTCGAACCTTCTAATGAGATTTCTATTCCCAAAACGCCCAAAATACAAACAAAAAAAGCAGCCTGCGTTTCCGACAGGCTGCGTTCTTCGTCAATGGAACAAATTGTGTACAGCAAACGACCGCTTGCCCGCCGGAATTTATCCTGCAGGCCACCACCACTTACCCGTAATTCCACGGTTCATTTGCCTCATCATGGTACTATTAAACCAACTTTTTTCAATCGTGTCAAGCGCAAAATCCAAAAATCTGGGCCGGTTCAGTACAGTGTTTCAACTTGCACCGGTCAAGACGGTGCCGTCCCTACAGCCCCGCGGCCTTGCGGAGCTTGGCGGCCATATCGGTTTGTTCCCACGTGAAGTTGGGCCCCTTGCGTCCGAAATGTCCGCCGTACGAGGTCTCGCCGAAGATCGGCCGGGCAAGCTTCAAGTGGCAGATCATTCCCTTCGGGGTTAGGGGGAAGAGCTCTCGAATGATCTGGCACAGTTTCTGCTCGCTGACTTTCGAGGTCCCGGCCGTATCCACAAATACGGAGATCGGCTCGGCCACGCCGATGGCGTAAGACAACTGGACCTCACAGGCATCGGCCAGGCCTGCGGCCACGATATTCTTGGCGATGTATCGGGCCATATAACTGGCCGTGCGGTCCACCTTGGTCGGATCCTTGCCGCTGAAAGCGCCGCCTCCGTGGCGCCCCCTGCCGCCATACGTGTCCACGATGAGCTTTCTGCCAGTCAGGCCGCAGTCGGCTTTAGGGCCGCCTTCCACGAATCGGCCGGTCGGGTTGATGTGGAACACCGTGTTCTTGTCCACGAAACGTTTGGGCAGAACGGGACGAATCACTTTGTCGAGGATCTGTTTTCTCAACTGCGCGTCCGAAACCGTCGGCGCGTGGTGAGTGGATATCACCACGGTATGAATGCGTTTGGGTTTGCCGTTTTCGTATTGGATGGTGACCTGGCTCTTGCCGTCGGGCCGCAGCCACGGCAGTTTCCTGCTCTGCCGCATCTTCTCCAGCCGCGTAGTGAGCAGGTGCGCCAACTGAATCGGCATCGGCATCAGGGAGGGCGTCTCCCGGCAGGCGTAGCCGAACATCATTCCCTGGTCCCCCGCCCCCTGTTCCCGGTGCCGACCGGCTCCCTCGGTTACGCCCTGTGAAATGTCGGGACTCTGCTTTGTGAGGGAGACCAGAACGGCACTATTCTCGTGATGAAATCCGAGCTCGGGCTTGTCGTAGCCGATCTCCTTGATCGTTTGCCGAACCACCGTCGGAATATCGACCAGGGCCTTGGACGTAATCTCACCGGCAACGACCACCATGTCGGCCTTCACGAGAGTCTCACACGCCACCCTGCTTTGCGGGTCCTGCGCGAGCATGGCGTCCAGGATTGAATCGGATATGTGGTCGGCCACCTTGTCCGGGTGGCCCATCGTCACGGACTCACTGGTAAAAAGATAGGTCTCGGTACTACGATTTCTGCGCACTGATTTTTTTGCCATGTCTTACTTGTCCTTTTACGAATCGTCGTTAATCGTCCAGTCATACGTCATGTATTCAATAGTATAATTGCCAACTTCAAGAAAAGAAACATCCCGCCTCGAAACATAGTTGCTGATGAAGTTCAATGCCGCCCGGGCCGCGGGCGCGTGGTCCTTGAACTTTCTGTCGATGGCGAACTTTTCGGCAAACTCTTTACCATAAGATGACAATTGAAACAAGGCTGATAGGTAAACTTTCTGTCTTTGGCGGTCTATTCGGAATGCGCGCGGACCGGCAAGGAATTTCCGGGCCTGCTCGTCCAACTGCTCGTCGAGTCTGTCTCCGGTATAGGGTTCGTTGCGGAGCGGCGGACTCGACAGACAGGCGTTGGACAAGGCAAAGAATATTCTGGGATCATCAAATTCCCCGCGGAAAAACCGCTTCTCGACTCTCGGGAAGGTGAACTCTTCGTCCATCACGAGGAACTTGTGCCGACTCATTTTTTGCTCGATATGCCTGATGCTGCTGGGGCCCCAGTAGATCGTGAGAATGCGCGAAGACGGCTCAATGGGATAATTGTCCGCCACGACCTTGAGTTTCTGCAGGTTGTACGTGTTAATCCAGAAGGCGGTCTTGTCCTCGTCGGACCAGGACGCATACTCATTCGGATCGAGGGTATTGAATTCATTCAGCACGGCCCTGAGAGCAAGCCGTTTTCGCCTGAGTCCCTTGTAATCCACCATCCCCTTGTCATCGACAAACCCTTCGAGGATCTCGGCGCATCTGGCATGGAACGAAGTCGCCCGGTCAGGTCTGACGTTATTCGGCTCGGCCCAAGCAGGTTCGACTTCGTTTGGCTCGGGCTCATTGGGCTCCGAGGCCACAGTTCGAACATTATTCGGTTCAAATCCGGATTGTTCGAGGCCGGCAGGCTCGCTCTGGCTGGGTTCGGCATGAACGGGCTCGACCTTGTCCGGCACCACCCCGGCCGGTGCCCTTCTATCCGTCTCCACCTCGGCGGGCAGGAATACGGTGTTCTCTTCGAGCGCAGGTTCGGTACGACCGGCCTCGGTGGCCGAGCAGCTACAAACAAAGACCGGCATGGCAAACGTTATAAGAAAGACGAAGCATTTCGCCATTTTCGCAATCCGATAGATAATCACATAACCCTGCAACAAAAAGAGGCCACTGAAATCGGTATTAGCATAGACAATTAGGTCGCAAATGCAACGATTTGTTGGCCGGTTTTGTCGTATTTCTGCAAAAGCAAGGTCTATTTGAAGTGCAATCCCGTCAGGCTGAATTTTCATGAGTGACAGGGCTTCGTCCAACCAGGTAATCACACTCTTGCGGTGTGTCGCAAAGAAAAGGGAAAAATCTTGAAATTTCATGCGCTTGGACTTATATACGGAATTCCCGGGTCGAAAAATGCGCCAACGAAAAGAGTTCTTGGCAGAGATTTGAAAGGGCTGAATTGTGGGTGGCTTTGAGGTATTGGATTGGATTGCAATCGCAGGTTATTTCGGCATCATGCTGGCGGTCGTCTGGTGGGTGGTCTTGCAGAAACAAAGAACATCGACCGATTACTTCCTCGCAGGCAGACACATGCCGTGGTTTGTGGTTGGGGCGTCAATCTTTGCCTCAAATATCGGCTCTGAGCATATCGTCGGACTGGCCGGACAAGGCTCGACCAGCGGCATGGGCATGGCGCACTGGGAGCTGCACGCCTGGGTGGTGGTTATGCTGGCCTGGGTATTCGTTCCGTTTTACTATCGCTCAAGGGTCTTTACGATGCCCGAGTTTCTTGAGAAGCGATATAATGCGACAGCTCGCTGGATACTCACCATCGTCTCGCTTGTTGCGTATGTGTTCACAAAAGTATCGGTGACCGTCTATGCCGGCGGCGTGGTATTCAACGTCCTGCTGCCTGAAATTCACGTACAACTGACCGAAAGTCTCGTCCTTGACGCGTTCTGGATAGGAGCACTCTTAACCGTCGTCCTCACGGGCATCTACACCGTTCTCGGCGGTCTGCGGGCCGTGGTTTATACAGATACCATCCAGACGGTCATTTTGTTGCTCGGCTCGGCTTTCATCACGTTTTTCGGCCTCAGCAAGCTCGGCGGCTGGAGCGAGCTCCAGGCAATATGCCGGCCGAATGCCGAGAATTTCGCGCTGTGGCGGCCGAATACCGCCCCGGATTTTCCGTGGCTGGGCATCTTGATCGCATCGCCGATTATTGGGATATGGTACTGGTGTACGGACCAGTACATTGTCCAGAGAGCGCTGTCCGCCAAGGACCTTCGCAACGCCCGGCGAGGCGCGCTTTGGGGCAGTTTCCTGAAGGTCTGGCCCGTGATGATCTTTCTCGTGCCGGGTCTTATCGGCTACGCTCTGCACCAAAAGGGGATGATTACAATCCCCACGAAGATGGCCAACGGCCAGGAAGTGCTCGATGGGGACCAGGTGTTCGCCGTTATGGTCAGCTCGCTTTTGCCGGCGGGTCTGCGCGGCCTGGTGGTCGGAGGCCTGCTGGCAGCGCTGATGAGCTCTCTCTCGTCGCTGTTTAATTCCTGCGCGTCGCTGTTTACCGTGGACATTTATGAGAAGATCAATCCGAAGGCGTCCGAACGCCATCTTGTCACGGTGGGCAGGATCGCAACGCTGGTGGTCGTTGGAATGGGGATTATCTGGATTCCCGTGATGCAGCGGGTCTCTCAGGGGGGATTGTACAAGTACCTTCAAGACGTTCAGAGCTATCTGGGACCCCCTATAACGGCGGTCTTTCTGCTTGGCCTCTTCTTCAAACGGATTAACGGCAAAGGCGCCGTGGCCGGTCTGGCGGTCGGTTTCATCGCCGGTATGGGCAAGCTGGCCTTGCAGGCCCTTACCGGAGGCGGCGCGGAGGCCATCATTACATCGCCCGAGTGGCTCGTCGGCATCGGACAATACAATTTCCTTTTCGCCTCAGGCTGGCTGCTGCTGATCAGCATCGTGGCCATTGTCGGCGTCTCACTGTTGACGGCTCCGCCGGACTACAAACGCATTGCCGAGCTGACCTATGGGACGGCGACGCCCGAGCAAAAGAAGGAATGCCGCGAGAGCTGGGGGCTTGTCGAAGTGCTGATGACCGTCGTGGTTTTGGGTCTCGTGCTTGGGCTGTACCTGTACTTTAGCTTCTGGCTGAACTGATATTGGCGCGGCGTTTCCGCGCAGGAGGTAAGTACATGCCTTACACAATCGGCCTGGATTACGGCACGAATTCAGTGCGATGCCTGATCGTCGATGTGACCAACGGGGATGAGATGGGCAGTTGCGTCTATGAATACGAAACCGGTGAGGCCGGCATTATTCTCGATGCGGCCGATCATAACCTGGCCCGGCAAAACCCCGCCGACTACCTCAAGGGTATTGAGGTCACCTTCAAGGCCGCTATCGCCGAGGCCAGACAAACAGCGAAGGGCTTTGCAGCGGATCAGATTATCGGTGTCGGCATCGACACGACCGGCTCGACGCCGATCCCGGTTGACAAGAACGGCACGCCCTTGAACTCACTGGAGGAATTCAAGGACAATCCGAACGCCTGCGCCTGGCTGTGGAAGGACCACACGGGCCACGCCGAAGCCGCCGAGATCACCCAGTTGGCTCAGAATGAACACCCTGAATACTTAGCCAAGTGCGGCGGGACCTATTCCTCCGAATGGTTCTTTAGCAAGATTCTTCATTGCCTCCGCGCAGACCCGGAGGTCTTTGACGCGGCCTACACCTGGGCCGAGCACGCCGACTGGCTGCCCGCCGTCCTGACCGGCACCCAAGCCCCGGACAAGCTCAAGCGGTGCCGCTGCGCCGCCGGCCACAAGGCTATGTTCAGTAACGACTGGGGCGGCTACCCGGATGCAGCATTTCTCTCCAAGCTCGACCCGAAGCTTGGCGCCCTGCGCAAGACACTGAGCAGGCAGACACAAGCCGTAGATGAAAAAGCGGGGCATCTCACCGACGAATGGGCAGAGTGGCTTGACCTGCCAGCGCGTATTCCCGTCGCAATGGGCGCCTTCGACGCGCATCTGGGCGCCGTCGGTTCGGGAATCAAGGAGGGTCTTCTCGTCAAAATCATCGGCACAAGCACCTGTGACATGGTCGTGGCGCCGACCAATACGAATCTGCCCGATATTCCCGGCATCTGCGGCATCGTTGACGGGTCTATTCTGCCGGGGCATTTCGGCCTGGAAGCGGGCCAGTCCGCCGTAGGTGACATCTTCAACTGGTTCGTCAATTGCATCGAGCCGGGCGGCGCCAAGGCGGGTTCTCACGAAGCGCTTACCGAGAGGGCCGCAAAGCTCAAGCCGGGCCAGTCCGGACTTCTGGCACTCGACTGGAACAATGGGAATCGAAACGTGCTCGTGGACCAGAGACTGACCGGACTGCTGCTCGGCCAAACCCTGCACACAAGGCCGGAGGAGATTTATCGCGCCCTGATCGAGGCGACCGCCTTTGGCGCTCTGACCATTATCAACCGATTTGAAGAATACGGCATCGGTGTTGGCGAAGTCGTAAACTGCGGCGGAATCGCTGAGAAGAATCCTCTGCTGATGCAAATCTACGCCGACGTCACGGGCCGGGAAATGAAGATCTCCCGTTCGGCTCAAAGCTGCGCCCTGGGTGCGTGCATCGCCGGCGCCGTAGTGGCGGGTAAAGCCTCCGGGGGCTACGACCGCTTCGCCGACGCCCAGGCCGCTATGTGCGGCATCAAGGATCTGACGTACAAACCCATCGCCCGGAACAACGAAGTCTATGGGCGGCTGTACTTCCTCTACAAGCAGTTGCACGACGCCTTCGGCGTGCGAGAATGTTCGGGTCAACTGGCGAACGTCATGAAAGAATTGCTGAGCATCAAAGACAGCGCGTGAAGAAGAATGAAAACATCAAATATCAAGAGTCAAAATTGTGAAGTCCCGCCAAGGCGGGACGAGCTCCTTAATTTTGCACTTTGCATTTTGACTTTTGCATTTCTCTGTTAGGGTACCCAAGTATGCACGACGAACTCAGGAAGGCCGTCTGCGAGGCAAATCGCCAATTGCACGAACAGAAGCTTGTGATTGGCAGTTGGGGTAACGTCAGCGGGATGGACCGTTCCGCAGGCATCATCGCAATCAAGCCGAGCGGCGTCGCCTACGATGAGCTTACGCCGGACAAGATGGTTTTGCTCGATGCCGACGGCAAGATCATCGCCGGGACGCTCAAGCCCTCGTCGGACACGCCTACGCATCTTGAGCTGTACAGGAACTTCAAAGCCGTCGGCGGCATATGCCACACGCACTCCCCCAACGCAACGGCCTGGGCGCAGGCGTGCAAGGAAATCCCCTGCTTCGGTACCACGCACGCCGACCAGTTTTATGGCGCTGTGCCGGTGACTGATTCCCTGACGGACGAGCAGATAGAAGGCAATTACGAGTTGAACACGGGCCGGGTCATCGTCAGGCGGTTTGCCGGCCTGGACCCGATGCAGATGCAGGCAGTTCTGGTGGCCAATCATGGTCCTTTCACGTGGGGCCACAGTCCCGCCGGGGCGGTTGAATCGATGGCGGTATTGGAGCAAATCGCAGCGATGGCCTTTGGGACCCTGACCATCGAGCCCGGCCAGAAACCCATCGGCCGTGCGCTGCTTGAGAAGCACTACCTGCGCAAGCACGGCAAGAACGCTTATTATGGGCAAACACGGAAGCGCACAGACGCGAACACGGACGCTCACGGACGCAAACCTTGACAGTCACGGACGCGTCCGTCTTGTTTCCATGTTGCAGACCGTGTTTTTCCGTGTAAAGGAGAAACGAAAATGAAAAAGACCACATTCGGCGTCATTGTTGGAAACCGCGGGTTCTTCCCCGACATACTGGCCAAACAGGGACGGAAGAACATACTCGATGTGCTCAGGAAGAACGGCTTTAACCCCGTCGCTCTTTCAATGCAGGAGACGAAATACGGCGCGGTTGAGACCTTCTCCGATGCAAAGAAATGCGCGGCGCTTTTCGCTCGAAAAGGCGAGAAGATCGACGGCATCATTGTAACTCTGCCGAACTTCGGCGACGAAAAGGCGGTGGCCGAGACGATCAAACGCTCGGAGCTGAACGTGCCGATCCTGATTCACGCCGAACCCGATGTGCAGGGCACAATGAGCATCGCCAACAGACGGGATTCCTTCTGCGGAAAGATCAGCGTCTGCAACAATCTCAGGCAGGCCGGCATTCCATATACTTTGACAAATTCACACACGGTGCCGGTGACATCGTCCCAGTTCAAAGACGAGCTCGATGACTTTGCCTCAGTGTGCAGGGTGGTCAGGGGCCTCAGGAATGTCCGGTTCGGCGCCGTTGGCGCTCGCACGGGCGCGTTCAACACGGTCCGCTACAGCGAAAAGATCCTCGAACTCTCGGGCATCACCGTCGAGACCATTGACCTGTCCGAAATCCTCGGACGCGTCGAGCGGCTCGGCGACAATGACAGAGCTGTCAAGAAGAAACTGGACGCCATAAAGAAGTACACGCCAACCGGGGCAATTCCTGCCGAGCCGCTCCTGAAGATGGCCAAGTTCGGCACAGTCATAGATCGATGGATCAGGGAGAACGCGCTCGACGGCACCGCCATTCAATGCTGGACTGCCCTGGAGGAATTTTTCGGCATCGTCCCCTGTACGCTGATGAGCATGATGAGCGAGTCGCTGATACCGAGCGCCTGTGAGGTCGATATAACCGGCCTACTCGGGATGTATATTCTCCAGTTGGCGGCACTGACGCCCAGCGCACTGCTGGACTGGAACAACAACTGCGGCTCCGATCCCGACAAGACGGTCCTGTTCCATTGCAGCAATTTGCCGAAATCATTCTTCAAGACATCAAAGATGGACTATCAGGAAATCATCGCCGGGTCCGTGGGCAAGGAGAACACCTACGGGACGATTGTGGGCAGGATAGCGCCGGGTGAGGCGACGTTCTGCCGGACGACGACCGACGATGCCGCCGGGATTATCACTGCTTACGTGGGCGAAGGTGAATTCACTAACGACAAACTTGATACCTTCGGCGGCTACGGCGTGATGAAAATCCCGGACCTGCAGTTGCTGATGCAATACATCTGCCGGACCGGCTTTGAGCACCACGTGGCTGTTAGCCGCTCACGGAAAGCCGATGCCATTGCCGAAGCCCTCGATAACTACATGGGCTGGGAAGTCTATCGGCACGAATAGCAGTCCGAGGCCCGAGGTTCCTACTCTGTCTTCAGCCTTGTATCCTCTGTGTTTGGCCCCCGCGCACATATTAGCTATACTTTAACAGGACACGTATGGAGGACGGCCGGGCGGTTCGTGCGCGAGAGCAAGCGTTACGGGCCAATAACAATCGGCGTAAATTCGTCAGAACGAATCCTTTCGGCACCTACTGCGATTCGTTTCTACCCCTCGGGGGAGGATGGAGGATTGGATGAAGGCGGCGGTTATTGCGCAATCCACAAAACAGCAGAAACGCAGGGTGGGCAAATTCCGTTTCTTCCCACGCGGTCCGATTCAGCGTGTACAACGAGTTGCACACCCTACAAGGCTTATCCTCTTTCTTACATGTCTGGCCTTCTGCGGCGATGCGCTCGGCGCCGGGGTGAAACAAACACATTCGACCGCCGCGTTGAGATCGATGGCGCGGGTCTATATGGCCTGCGGCGGCTACGAAAAGGCACAGCCTCTTTTGGAAACAGCGTTGAATCAGGCGCAAAAGACAAACGCTTCCGATTCCGAACTGTGCGCCTGTTTGATCGATTTGGCGTATCTCTACAAAGAGCAGGGGAACCTGAATCAGGCCGAGACCATGTGCCGGTTGGGCTTGGCGCTCCAGGAGAAGGTCCATCAGCCCAATCATCCGTATGTGGCTAACACGCTGAGGATTCTCAGTGAAATCTGCCGGGAGCTGGGCCGGTACGAAGAGGCCCGGACCACGCTCGAACGAGCCATGACCATCATACGCAAGGTCCGTCCCGAGGACGGGCAGGAAATCGCGCCCCTCAAAGTCGATATGGCTCGCCTGCTCATGGCGCGGGGCGATTATACGGATGCAGAATCTCACTTCACGCAAGCGATTGGCGTGATCGAGACGAGCTTCGGGCCTGAACATCTGTACACGGCCAAGGTCCGCAGTGGCCTCGCTACTCTCTATTCGTTGCAGGGCAGATATCCAGAAGCGCAGACTCTGATTCAGCGAGCCTTGCCTGTTTACGAGAAAGTCCACGGCCCGGACCATCATTTTCTCATCCCGCTCTGGTTGGTACAGGCAAGAATAAGCCAGGCTAAGGGCGAGACGGCGCAGGCACAAAGGCTCCTTGACAAATCCTTGCGCGTAGCCCGCAAGAGCGGAACCACAAAAGAAGTCGCAAGACTTGAGCAGTATGCCAGAGAGATTCGCGTGCTCAGGCCGGTGGCTTACGCACCCGCCGAAACAAACACTCAATAGACTCGACCGTAGCTGTAAATAGAAAAAGTTGCCGCCGGGAATCACAACGTCCCCGACGGCAACTTTGTGCGCTGCCATCAATATATACGTCCACCTGTCGCGTTATCCACCCAGAGCCACGAGTCTCTCGGCCACAAAGGCGGCCACAGTAGCATTGCCGCTGTCGGCCAGCGGTGCAACATACCGATCCACGGTGAACATGATCGATTCTTCCATTGGGAAGTTCATACCGTTGTTCAACGCGCCGACGTAGATCGTCAGAGCATCGAGGTACGCCCCGGCCACTGCGTATTGGTTAAAGGGATCGGTATTATCCGCTATGGCACTGGCGATCGAGGTCATTTGTTCGGGGGTCGGCGGAGCCGTACTCGGAGCCAAATCGTTGATCACCTGCGCCAGCGCAGCCAGATGAGTTCCGTCGGGATCCTGCAGGATGGCGGCTGAGGCCTTCAGTTGTGCGCAGGCATCGCACGGCTGTATCTCTTTGGAGGAGGCCAGCGTATTGACGACCCATATCTGCATCATTCCTTCACCGACTCCCAGCTCGCTCGCCGCCCACATTGTCAAAGCGGGGCAACCCGAGATCTCCAGCTCGACCGGCTCGGGAAGCGGCGCCGCCGGCACGAAGGGCAGTACAGGTTCCGGGACCGGAGGAGGCGGAGGCACCTCAATCGGGTTGACCGTGATGTTCACCGCGGTCCCGGTGAACTCGGCGCCCGACTGACCATCCGTGGCATAATACATGAAGCCGTCCTCGCCGGAATAGCCCGGTTCAGGTGTGTAGGTGAACGTTCCGTCCGGGTTCGGCATCAGCGTCCCGTGCTCTGGGCTGCTGAGCAGAGCCGCCGTGAACAGGTCTCCGTCCGGGTCGATGTCGTTGGCCAGAACGTCGATTAGAACGGCCACGTCCTGATTGGTTGTCGCAGCGTCCTCACCTGCAACGGGCAAGGCGTTCATGACGGTGATGTAGGCCGTCGCCAGATCAGATGAAACGCCGTCCTGCCCGTCGCTGGTTGTATATGTGAAGCTGTCCTGTCCGACAAAACCTTGCTGTGGAGTATAGGTGAACGTTCCATCTCCGTTCTCGACCAGCGTGCCCGGGCCGTCGTAAAGGAACGAATCCACCGCGAACTCATCGCCGTCCGGGTCCACATCGTTGGCCAGGACGTTGATACCGCTGATGGGCTCGCCCATGTGGGTGCTCGTCGTGTCATTCGCCAGATCGGGCAGGGTATTCGTGACCGTTATGGTTACGGTAATCGGATCAGTGTAGATTTCGCCGTCCGTGGCAATATAGGTAAAGGTATCGGTGCCGACGAAGCCGTCCTTGGGCTGGTACGTATAGTCGCCGGTCTCCCAGTCAAATTCCATCAACTCGCCATTTACCGGCTCGCTGGTCAGAATAGCAGTCAGGTTCCCACCGTCAGGGATGGTATCGTTATCGAGGACGTTGTCACTCACAGCGTCGTTCATGTGAGTTGTCGTCGCATCAGGCAGGGTAATCGGCGGCAGTGGAGGGGGCAAATCGGGCGGCACCGGACAATCGGGACACTGCGCTGTACGATCCGCCTCGATTTCCAGAAGGGCATGGGCGTTGCCGTTGGTTTCGTCCCAGTCGGCAGGGTCATCGCTTGAACGCACTTCAGCCGTTCCCGTACCTCCGCCGGCCTTGGCGTAAACATGAATGGGATCGCTGCCGCCGCCATTGATGCTGATAACACCCGGCCCTTCGATATCCTTTCCGGCATGAATCAGGACGGACGCGTCTGAAGGGCCCTCTTCTGAAGTGTGGGCGGAGGCATCGATTCTTTGCTCGGGTCCGAGCGCTATTGTCACATTGGCGCCGGCACAGATGTGAACGTCCGCGGTACTGTAGAATTTTCCGTGGGCCCTGACGATGACCGCTCCCTCAACGTCCACGTCGCCGTGAACGGAGACCAGACACGTTCTGGCCTGCCCGACCTCCTTGATATCGGAGGGGACCTGATTCGTGATGGTCTTGATGTTCCCCCGAATGGTCAGGTCGCCGCTGGCGATAATCGAGACTTCGTCGTAGCTGCCGCCCTCGACGGTCAACTGTCCTGTATCAATGCTTCCATAATTGTTGGTGAACAGCCTGATTCTACCGGGCTCGGTCAGCTTGTCGTTCGAGGGCACCTCTGTGATGATCTCGCCGACCGTAATCCCGCCGGCGCCTGCCAGCATGTAAATGCTTCCGCCGGCGGTCGTGTGAATTGTTGTCGTGACCGGGTCGCCTTCGACCTGCGACAGAAATGTAATGCCGCCGGTATCGTACCTGGTGCGAAGCGCGATATCGCCGCTTCCACCGGTGATCTCACCGTCGCTGATATTCTCGACAAGGATACTACCGAGTGTTTTCGAGCCGGCCACCAGCTCCAGGTCCGTCCCGGCTTGGGACTGCTCCTCCACCCACTTCTCGTAGAGCGTGTTTTCAGCCGCGTCGGCCGGTGTGTATCCGTCGGCTATGGTCAGCTCAGGGCCCTCGACCAGCAACGAACCACCGTCGGCGGTTGTCGTGCCTTCCCCGTTGAGCACAATTGCCTCGGTCGCAGACAGACTGATAGAGCCGCCGCCGTCCGCATTGATCGTGCCGCTGTTCTCGAACCGTGCCGCATCAACGGCGATGTCGCCGCCGGCCGCCGCAAGGGTGCCAACGTTGCTGACGGCCCTGGAAAACCGATCCCCGGCGGCGAGAATGACCGTTCCACTTTCAGCGGTAATTGAACCGTCGTTTAGAACATCGGCCGAGGAATCCAGCGGCTCCGTTGCAACCTCGACCAGGACACTGCTACCATTCTGCCCAAGATACACCCTGTCGCCGCCAGCCATAACGACCAGACCTTCCGGAGCAACGATCGAGCCTGAGTTGAGGACCTTCTTGCCGACCAAATGAACACTATCGGCGGAGATGGAACCGAGATTCTGAACTGTTCCATCGCCCTCCCGGAACACCATCAGGTTGCTTTCATCCTCCAGAATGGCGTTGAACGCATCGTTCGAGACGTTCAGACCCGAGGCGACTAACTGCGATACATTGATCTGGGACCCTTGGCCGAAGATTATACCGGCGGGGTTCACAATGAAAATACGCATGTCCAGGCCGCTGAGCGTACCGTCAAACTGGGTAGGGTTGCCCGACATGATCCTGTTGAGCACCGCCGAATCACTCAGACCCGCGGCCTGCAAGAACGTCAGGTTCTCAGCCGGACCAGTATCGATGCCTCCGGAACCCGGAGCCCCCCACTCGATGACAGACTGTAACTGATCCACTGTTACAGTGGTGTTCGCCCCGTATTCGATAACACCGGTACCCACAGTAAACAAGCCGTCGGAAGGCGTGGCGAGCACGGCCGGCAAAGACGCGTTCAAAGCCAAGCTGTACGCCAGAAAGTAGATGATCCCTCTTCGCACATAACGTTTTCTGGAAATCTTCTTTAAGATCTGCATTGTCGCATCCCTGCCAAATGTGATGGTTGCTCCTGGAGTTGTCTGTGCACTGCCTTTCAGTACTCTTTTTTCCGGATAGTTCCCCCCATATCCATCGTGATTACGTCCATTCAATCAATAAGTGAATCGGCAAACACTCTCTAAATTCTTCTACCTTTTTATGGGACGAATTGTTCGAGAATCTCTCCGCAATGTCACCGTCGTGTGCTGCTCAGGAGGCACTGCCCTGACGTCGGTGGGCGGATTCATACGAGCCGAGAGGTTGAATGCAAACAGCAACGATCAGAGGCCAGAGAGACTGCCTGTTCGCAAAAGACTTGTTTCCAGTATTGATAACGGCCCTGCCGGTGCCCGCAAGGACCTGCCTGGGACTATCGAGGCAGTGAGCCATCTGCAGACCGGCAACCGGAAGACCGGAGGGAACGGGGCTTTGCAGGACGCGGCGGCAATTCATGCCTGCATCACTGCGACAGAGAATCCACACTGGGTGAAAAACCGCGTTTTCACTATTGATAGTGAGGCTCTGAGGATTTCCAGCGGACCACCTGGCACAACAAGAAAGGTGAAAACGCCGGAGCGGGCGATTCCCGAGGCCTGGTCAGAAGGCAGCAAAAAAAATATCTGAAAAAAATCAAATTGTGCCCCCCTGTCTTGTGTCAAACTCGAAGAGTCGCATCCGGATCCTACCGGCTGAAATCGTGAATTGAAAAAAGAGCGAGTTTTTTCTGGACAATCCCGAAAGACACTGGTAGTATTTCCGTTCAAGGAATTTCGATGGATTAGAGTTTGCACAGGTTTGAGGTAACTGATTATGGCACATAAAAAGGGACAAGGCTCTTCCAGAAACGGCCGGGACAGCAACCCCCAGTTCAGGGGCTTGAAGCTCTTCGGCGGCCAGGCGGTCAAGGCCGGCTCAATCATCGTCCGGCAGTGCGGAACGAAGTTCTTCCCCGGTTCCAATGTCGGTATGGGCAGGGACTACACGTTGTTCGCCACCGCCGACGGCCAAGTACGCTTCCAGGGCCGGAAAATCCACGTCGTCTGACTGGCACGAAGATGACCGAGGACTATTAAGGATGGTCTATGTACCATCCTTTTTTTTATGCCGGAATGCCAAGTGAGCGAGATATGGAACAATGTTCATCGACCAGGCACAAATCTGGGTGAAGGCGGGAGACGGGGGCCACGGTTGCGTTAGTTTTCGCCGGGAAAAATTCATTCCCAAGGGCGGCCCCGACGGCGGGGATGGAGGACATGGAGGCAACGTTTACTTCCAGGCCGTCGAGAATCTCGATACCCTTCTGGACTTCGCCGGCAAACATCACTGGCAGGCCCGGAATGGTCAGCCCGGATCGGGCAGTAACAAATCGGGGGCCAGCGGCGAAGACCTGATCATCAAGGTTCCGCCCGGCACACTGCTCTACGACGTGGACCTCGACTTACTGCTCAAAGACCTCAGCGAGGTTGGCCGGAAGGTCCGCGTCTGTCGAGGCGGTCGAGGAGGTAAAGGCAACAAGGCCTTTGCAACCTCCACCAATCAGACACCACGAGACGCCGAGCCCGGCAAGAAAGGCGAGGAACGAAACATAAGACTCGAACTGAAGCTCATCGCCGACGTCGGCCTGGTCGGTATGCCGAACGCGGGCAAGAGCACGCTCATTTCACGTTGCTCGGCGGCCAGGCCCAAGATCGCCGACTATCCGTTCACGACACTTGAGCCGGTACTTGGCATCGTCGAGCTGAGCGACTTCCGCCGGTTCGTGATGGCCGACATCCCGGGCCTGATCGAGGGGGCCCACGCCGGCGCAGGTCTGGGCCACGATTTTCTCAGGCACATCGAACGAACAAAAATCCTCGCTCACATCATTGACATCATGCCGACCGGCGACTCGGATCCGGCGAAGAACTATAAAGCGATCCGCTCAGAACTCGAAAGACACAGCAAAGCTCTGGCCGAAAAGCCCGAAATCGTCGTCGCCAACAAGATCGATCTCGACCCCGACGGAAGAACTGTTCAAGACTTGAGAGCCAAGCTGAAAAACGAGGTCCACCCCATCTCAGCAGTCACCGGAGAAGGCATCAAAGAACTGCGCGAGCTTCTGTGGCAACAGGTCAAGGGGCTCAGAGGCTGATTCTCAAGCGGAGCCTGAAGAGCCGATCCTGCCCCCCTCGGCCGAGCACCTCATGAACAGGGCAATGTGTCTGTCGGAGTCCTGAGACTCTTGAGATTTCGCGCTCTATTGGCGCGGATTGACATGGGCGGAGAAATAAGGTAGAAAATACAGGAGACGATTTACGAACCACGGGATGCGAATCTATGAATATCATTGCGATAGATATCGGCAACACGAACATTGCCATCGGACTCTTTCTCGACGACAAGGAAGAGTTTGTCAAAACCATCCCGGGCCGGTCGGCGGCTCAACAGACAAGCTGCCTGAAATCCGCATGGGACAAGATACCTATCCTCGAAAGCTCAAAGGAAAAGAGACGTGACGGCGTAATTGTCGTCAGCAGCGTCAAGCCCGCCTGGACCGAACTTGTCGAGCAAATCGCCGCAGAACAACTCGACGAAGAGATTCACATCATCGGCAAGGACATCCCCCTGCCGATGACGCTCTGGGTGGATGAGCCGGACGAGGTCGGCACCGACCGGGTGGTTTCGGCGGCAGCGGCGTACACCGTCGTTGAGGACGCTGTGATCGTCGCCGATTTCGGCACCGCCGTGACCATCGACCTGGTTGACCGGAACGGCGTCTTCCTCGGCGGCGTCATCTGCCCCGGCTTCGAGATCAGCGCCAAGGCATTGAGGGACAATACCGCGCAACTACCGAATATCAAGGTCACCAAACCGAAGGCCCCTTATGGGAAGAACACGATCGATGCCATCAATTGCGGGTTGTACTATTCCATTGTGGGCGCGTTGCAGGAAGTGATCAGACGCTACGCCGAGGAATTCGGCAAGTGGCCCCAGACGGTCATCACCGGCTCGGCCGCCAAAGTCATCGCCGGCGACTGCGAGTTCATAGACAACTATGTACCCAATCTCGTTGTTAAGGGTATCGTCCTGGCCTATCAGAAGTACATCGCAGAGAAAGTAGGGTAGGCTCGTGTGTCGAGCATAGAACCCATGACTATTTTCGCCGCTGTGACAACCGGCATGGGGACCGGCGCCCTATCGACCATCCAGGTCTTCGGGAATTCGCCCGAAGCTCTCATCAAGCAGATATTCAGGCCCAGAGGAACGAGACCACCGGTATTCAAGACCGGCGATATCCTGATTGGCACAATCTGCCAGGGCGATCAGGTCATCGACGAGGTGACCATCGGCTGTGAAGGTCCGGCTACTTTTGCCATCCACTGCCACGGCAATCCTCTTATTGTCGAATTGATCATGGAACAACTCCAGCGCTGCGGGGCGACGCTGCTGACCGCTGAGCAGCTTCTGGCCAAGACTCTCATGGCACAACAACTCACCGACACAATTGCCGTCGAAGCCAAATTGGCTCAGGCAGAGGCCAGGACCCTGCAGGGGACGAAAATAGTAGCCAACCAACTCAACGCCGGCCTGGGCAAGAAAGCCCGGCATTGGCTCGCAAACATCGCCGAGATTTCTCTCGAAACGATCACAGCCGAGGCGGCGCAGATACTTCAAGAATCTCAAGCGGCGAAACTCATCATCTGCGGCTGTACAGTGGTTTTGGCAGGCCCGCCAAATAGCGGCAAGAGTACGCTCGCGAACCACCTGGCCGGCCGGCGAAAGTCCATTGTCACCGGCGTCCGGGGTACAACCAGAGACTGGGTCGAAGCGACGTGCCAGATCGGCCCCCTGTCTGTGACGTTGATCGACACCGCGGGACTGGGCGCCGAATTGCTCGGGTCCGAAGATACCGTCGAGCAGGCCGCCAGGGAAAAGACGACACAGATTCTCGAACGCGCGGACCTTGTCATGCTCGTTCTCGATGTCAGCCGGCCGGCGGAAGAACTGGACAGGCAAATCATCGAGAAGCTCGCCGGCAAGAACGTCATCGGGGTTTTGAACAAATCCGACCTGCCTGCGCGATTCGATACAGGCACGTTGCCCCGAACCTTCTCGAACATAGTGCGAATAAGCGCCAGAGAAGGAACCGGCATCGGGCGGCTCAAAGAAGAAATCTGCCGGACCGTCGGAGTTGCCGACGTCGATCCGCATCAGCCGGTCTGCTTCACCACCCGGCAGGAAACCTTGCTCAAACAAATAACGACCGCTCAATCTGCGCAGGATGCCGCGTCGATCATAACGGAGTTGTTAAGTGGGCCGGTCCGTGTATAATCTGCACCTATGGCCCCGATCGATCAAAAACTGACGCCTGCGATGAAACAGTTTCACCGGTTCAAGCAGAAGCATCCGGACTGCATCCTGTTCTTTCGCATGGGCGATTTCTATGAGACCTTTTACGAAGACGCCAAAACCTGCTCGAAGGTCCTGGGCCTGACGCTGACCAGCCGGAGCAAAGCCGACAATCCCATCCCGCTGGCGGGCGTGCCCTACCACGCGGTCGAAGGGTATCTCAAGAAAATGCTCCAGGCCGGCTACAGGGTTGCGGTTTGCGAGCAAGTCGAAGACCCGAAGACCGCCAAGGGTGTGGTCAAACGCGATGTCGTGCGAATCGTCACCCCCGGAACGCTCACCGATGATATTCTGCTGGAGGCGAAAGAAGACAATTTCCTCTGCGCCGTCGGTCTGGGGACAAGAAGCCTTGCCGTCCTTAGCTGGGTCGATATCTCAACGGGCCATTTCTTTGTCCAGGAGCTGCCCGAAGAGAAACTGCTCGACGAGCTATTGCGGCTCTCGCCCGCCGAATGCCTGCTTGCCGACCGGCGAGGAGAGCTGTTCGAAGCCGAGACAAGGAAACTCATCGTCGATATCAAACAACTCACCAGCGCCATCATCACCGAACGTCCGAGCTGGTATTTCGACCCTTATCAGGCAAGACAGCGCTTGTTAAAGCACTTCGGCACCGCGACGCTCGAAGGCTTCGGCATTGGCGACAACGATGAAGCCCTCATCCCCCCTGCCGGCGCCATCATCGAGTATCTCAACGAGACACAAAAGACCACGCTCGGCCATATCCGAAGTCTGAGGAAAATCAACCGTGAGAGCTTCCTGCAAATCGATCCGGCTTCTCTGCGGAGCCTGGAAATCCTGCGAACCATTCGCACCGAAAGCCGAAAAGGCTCGCTGCTGGACTGTCTCGATGAAACCATCACCGGGATGGGCGCCCGCAAGTTCAGAAGCTGGCTGTGCATGCCGCTCTATGACCTGGACGCCATCGGACGGCGGCAAGACGCCGTCGAAGAAATCAGCAGCGCCGATGCACAATTAGCCGAGGTTCGCAGAATCCTGGCGAACATTTTCGACACCGAGCGCATCGCGGCCCGCATCAGCACGTTTCGAGCCGGTCCGAGGGATTTGGTGGCCCTGGCCGGGACGCTGCGTCAGATTCCTCTTCTGCGCGAAATCCTCCAGCACTTTCAGGGCGAGGCCCTTGCCGATTTGGCCGGGCAGTGCGACAGCATGGATGAGCTTGCCGACTTGCTTGAAGTAGCTATCGAGCCCGAACCGCCCACGCATCTGCGCGACGGAGGCGTTATCAGAAAAGGCTTCTCGCAAGAGCTTGACCGCCTGCGCTCCATCAGCCGGGACGGCCAAAGCTGGCTGAGAAAATACCAGAAACAGCAGGCCGAGCGAACGGGCATCGCAAACCTGAGAATCGGCTATAATAAAGTCTTCGGCTACTATATCGAGATTAGCCATTCCTCGGCGGACAGGGTGCCCGCTGATTATGTCCGCAAGCAGACGATTAAAAACGCCGAACGCTACATTACCGACGAGTTGAAAGAGTACGAAACCCAGGCCCTGAGCGCTGAGGAAAAGGCGCTTGAATTGGAGCAGAAGCTCTTCGACCAGCTCCGCCGGCAGTGCGCCCAGTATGTCAGCAGGCTCCAGGCGTTGGCCGAGACCGTCGCGCAGTGTGATTGCCTGACGGCGCTGGCCTACATGGCCAGGCGGCGAAACTACGTCCGGCCCAGGATGACCAACGGCGGCGAGCTTGTCATTCAAGAGGGCAAGCATCCGGTGCTGGCGCAAATGCTCGGCGCCGATTTTGTGCCCAATGACGTCGAGCTCGGCGACGGCGCGGGCGATATCGTTGTCATCACGGGTCCCAACATGAGCGGCAAAAGCACCTACATCAGGCAGGTTGCGCTGCTGGTGCTCATGGCTCAGACCGGCTCATTCATTCCCGCTAAAAGCGCCAGGATCGGCCTGGTGGACAGAATCTTCACGCGCGTCGGTGCATCCGATGAACTGGTGCGGGGCCAATCCACCTTCATGGTCGAGATGACCGAGACGGCGAACATCATCAATAACGCCACCGAAAAATCCCTCGTCATCCTCGATGAGGTCGGCCGGGGAACAAGCACCTATGATGGGCTTTCCTTAGCCTGGGCCATCACCGAGCACATCGCGGGCAACGCAAAATGCCGAACGCTCTTCGCCACGCACTACCACGAACTGACCGAACTGGCCGAGCTGTTCGCCAATGTGAAAAACTGCAACGTGGCCGTCCGCGAATGGATGGACGAGGTCGTCTTCCTGCACAAAATCCTGCCCGGCGGGACGGACAAGAGCTACGGCCTGCACGTCGCCAAATTAGCGGGCATCCCGAAGACCATCCTGGACCGGTCCAAAGAGATTCTCGAAGAACTGGAAAGCACCTTCCAAAAGGAAGCCGCCGGCGAACATTTCTCCCGTCACAAGACCAAAGAACCCGATGCAGACACCTTGTTCGTCCAGAAGCACAAGAGCGTCCTGGAGAAGCTCGGCTCAACCGATGTGAATAACCTGACACCTATCGAAGCCATAAATCTGCTCAATGAAATAAAAAATGAAATCGTTCAAGAGTAAATGAAGTGAATCTATAGAGAAAGGGCAAGACTATGAGAAATGCTCTGAAGCTAAAACTGGTTGTTCTATCCGGATTCCTGCCATTGTTCGCGGGCTGCTCGGAAGTGGAAATCACGGGCAGGCAGCAATTCAATGTGGTCCCCGATTCGGTGATGAACTCCATGAGCTTTCAATCCTACGGCGAATTCCTCTCGGCACATAAGCTCAGCGCCAACACCGAGCAGACCGAAATGGTCAAACGCGTCGGCGGCAGAATCCAAAAGGCCGTCGAGCAGTATTGCCAGGAAAACTACATCGAGAGCCGATTGGCAAACTACAAATGGGAGTTCAACCTCATTGAGGACCCCAACGTCAACGCCTGGTGCATGCCCGGCGGCAAAGTTGTGGTTTATACGGGTCTGCTGCCCGTCGCGCAGAGTGAGGCCGGCCTGGCCGTGGTCGTGGGTCACGAGGTCGCCCATGCCTTCGCCAAGCACGGGGCCGAACGGATGACCCAGGGCCTGCTGGTGCAGATGGGAGGCATTGCGCTCTCGACAGCGATGGACGAGTACCCTGAGCAGACCCAGAACCTCTTTATGCAGTCCTACGGCATCGGAACGCAGGTCGGCGTGCTGCTGCCCTACAGCCGGGTCCACGAAAAGGAGGCGGACCATCTGGGGCTGGTGTTCATGGCGATGGCCGGCTACAACCCAGAGGAAGCCGTGACTTTCTGGCAGAGAATGGCCGCGGCAGACAAAGGCACCCGGCCACCGGAGATCCTCAGCACCCACCCCACCGGCGAAACCCGAATCCAAAACATCAAAGACCTGCTCCCCGAAGCCATGGGCTACTATCGAAAGCAGTGAAAGAGAATCGCGATTTCGCCGCGTTTCGAGTTTCACCAGATGGCTCTTGACGAATTGCTGGGGATTTTGACGGCTTCGTCTTAGACAGTGTGCGGGTCTTGGGCGCCAGGGGAGCCGGCCAGGGCGGCGGTGGACCAGCAGGCCTGGAGGTTGTAGCCGCCGCAGGGGCCGTCGATATCCAGCACTTCGCCAGCGAAGAACAAGCCGGGACAAATCTTTGATTCCATTGTCTTGGGCTCGATCTCGCTGACGCTGACTCCGCCGCGCGTGACCGTCGCTTCGGAGATCGGTCTGGTACGCACAATGGACAGGGGCAGCGCCTTGATCAGTCGAATGAGTCGCTTTCGAGCATCCTTTTTGATCTGGCCTGCCGGCAGCGCATCATCGCAGCTCGCCTGCCCGCACAGCAGAACCGAGAGGCGCTTCGGCACGAATTCGGCCAATACGTTCCGCATCTTCTTTTTTGCATTCCCTGCCATGCGCTCGGTCATTTGCGCTTCAAGCTGCACTTGTTCGATGTACGGCGCCAGGTCCAGCGTGAGGCCGATGGGCGTCTGCGCCGCAGGCAGATGATCGGTCAGATACCAGCTCATATCCAGGACCGCGGGGCCGCCGATGCCGTCGTCGGTGAAGATTATCGCTCCGGCCGTGGTTAGCTTTCTGTTATTGATGTGTGTTGATATTTTGGCCTCCTGCACAGCAGTCCCGGCGAGTTGCCCGGGCCAATCTTCACGGGTCACAACCGGAACCAGTGACGCTTTTGTCTCGACGATGGTGTGCCCGAATTGCCGGGCAAAGCGGTAGCCGTCACCTGTGCAGCCGGTTTGGGGCCATGAAAGCCCGCCGGTTGCAACAATCAGCTTGTCGGCTCGAATTTGCCCTTGCCCGGCGCCGACGACAAAAGAACCTGCTTCTCTGGCGACGACGCCGACGCGCCTTCCATATAGAAGCGTCACGCCGAGACTTCTCGCCCGGTCCACAAGGGCGTCCCTGACGTCACTGGCACGACCCGCGGCGGAGAATACGCAGCCATCTTTTTCGAGCTTCATGCCCAGTCCCAGCCGGGCAAAGAAATCCTGCACAGCCTGCGGCGAAAACTGATACAGCGAGTAGCTGAGGAATCTTCCCTTTGCCCCGAATGCGCGGACAAGCTCTTGCGGCGCGGCCTCGTGCGTGAGGTTGCACCGCCCCGCTCCGGTTAAGAGCAGCTTTCGGCCGGGGCTTGAATTGGCCTCGACGACCGTCGTGCGTGCGCCCGCTTCGGCAGCGAAAATCGCGGCCATCAAGCCCGCCGGGCCGGCTCCGATTATACAAACTTCTGTTTCCATGCAAATCCACGCGATAACCCAAGGCCACAAATGTAGCCGGTTGAGATGACTGTGTCAAACAGCGCCGGCCGTAACAAAAAAGCAGTTGAATGGCGTTGCAACGCAACTTATGATGATGTCTGAACGCTTAGCCCTTGGGACCAGGCTGAACCTTAAGAGGAGCAACAGACATGAAACATTCGACATTTACCCGCCGTAACTTCTTGAAAAGCGCATGCGCCGGTGCACTTGCCGCCGCAATCGGCGTTCGCAGCCAAGCCTCATCGGCCGATGAACATCCGAATATCGTGGTCATCCTGGCCGACGACCAGGGCTGGGGCGACCTGCGTGTTCATGGGAACCTCAACATACAAACGCCCAACATCGATTCTCTGGCTCGTGACGGAGCGATGTTTGACCGATTCTTCGTCTGCGCCGTCTGCGCGCCGACGCGGGCCGAGTTTCTCACGGGGCGGTACCACTCGCGCGGCGGCGTGCGCGGCGTGTCTACCGGGGCGGAGCGGCTGAATGTGGACGAGAAAACAATCGCCGACACGTTCAAGGCCGCGGGATACGCGACAGCGGCCTTCGGAAAGTGGCACAACGGCACGCAGTATCCTTATCACCCGAACGCGCGGGGATTCGATGAATATTACGGCTTCTGCTCAGGCCATTGGGGCCTCTACTTCGATCCCGTTCTCGAACACAACGGCAAACTTGTCCGGGGCCAGGGATATATCACTGACGATTTGACTAACCATGCGCTGGCTTTCATCGAGCAAAACAAGAGCCGACCGTTTTTCTGCTATCTGCCCTACAATACGCCGCACTCGCCCATGCAGGTACCTGATCCCTTCTTCGACAAGCTCAAAGATAATCCCGTCAAGATGCGTAACCGCGACCCCGAGAAAGAGCAGATTCGGATGACGCGCAGTGCCCTGGCGATGTGCGAGAACATCGACTGGAACGTGGGCCGGGTGCTGAAGAAGCTCGAAGAGCTAAAGCTCGCGCGGAAAACCATCGTGGTCTATTTCAGCGACAACGGGCCGAATAGCTGGCGATGGAACGACGGCATGAAAGGCCGCAAGGGCTCGACCGACGAAGGAGGCCTTCGCGTGCCTTGCATGGTCCGCTGGCCCGGCCGCATCAAGCCGGGTACGCGAATACCACAAATCGCCGGCGCGATCGATTTGCTTCCGACTCTGGCCGAGATGACCGGCGTTCGGATTGTAAGCACCAAGCCGCTCGACGGGACCAGCATCAAGCCGCTTCTTTTCGGGCGGGCCGAGAACTGGCCGGACCGAATGATCTTCTCCCATCAGAAAGGCCGGGTCAGTGTGCGCACGCAGCGATACCGGCTCGACCATACAGGCAAGCTGTTCGATATGCAGGCCGACCCGGGACAAGACCGCGACATCTCCAACGACAAACCGGAGATTGCCGCAAAGCTCAGGAAGGCCGTTGCACGCTGGAGACAAGAGGTTCTGGCGGCCTCCGGAAAGGACGACCGTCCCTTCACGGTCGGTTATGCGGAATTCCCTACTACCCCCCTGCCGGCGCGCGACGGCGTGCCGCACGGAAACGTGCAGCGAAGCGGCAGGGCGCCCAACTGCTCATTCTTTACGAACTGGCTCAGCAAAGAAGACAAGATCACCTGGGATATCGAGGTGGCCACCAGCGGCGACTATGAAGCGGTGGTCTATTACACGTGCCCGGAGCCAGACATCGGCTCGACGGTCGAGTTGTGTTTCAACGGCCGCCGCGTGCGGGGTAAAGTGAGCGAACCGCACGACCCGCCGCTAAGAGGCAGAGAATTCGACCGCGTTGACCGGGGAAGCGAGTCATACGTCAAAGACTTCCGCCCGCTTCGGCTCGGGACGTTCCGGCTGAAAAAGGACCGGGGTGAGTTGACACTCCAGGCGCTCGATGTCCCGGGTCGACAGGTCATGGATGTGCGTGCCGTGATGTTGACGTTGTTGAAATAAGGATCCGGTATCCAGGAACGAAACGTGGGCTTTGCACTGTTGAGCAGGTGCAAGGCCGGTTTGTCTACTGGCATTTCATGTTAGGAGATCAATGATGAAGAAGGACATCTTCTGCCTGGCGAGCCTGGCGCTGACGTTATTGCTGCCGGCATCCGTTCTATTCGGTGCAGAGGCCGCCAGCGAACAGGACGATGGGAAGCTGCGCATCATCGTGTTCGGTGCACACCCCGACGACTGCGAAATCAAGGCTGGCGGCGCCGCCGCGATGTGGGCCGCCCAGGGACATCATGTCAAGTTTGTCTCCACCACGAACGGTGACATCGGCCACGCCGAAATGGCCGGCGGAGAGCTGGCCAAGCGACGTACCGCCGAGGTCAAAGAGGCGGCGAAAGTGTTGGGCATCGAGACAGAGGTGCTGGACATTCACGATGGAGAGCTCATGCCCACGCTGGAGAACCGCAAGACGTTTGTGCGTCTGATTCGCCAATGGAAAGCTGACGTCGTGATGGGACATCGTCCGAACGATTATCACCCGGACCATCGTTATACCGGCATCCTGATGCAGGATGCCGCGTATATGGTGACCGTCACTTTCTTTTGTCCGGATGTGCCACAACTCGCGAGCAATCCGGTGTTTCTGTATCTTTCGGACAGATTTCAAAAACCCAATCCATTTGAGCCGGACATGGTGGTTGCCATCGACGAGGTGATTGAACAGAAAGCCAATGCCCTCTGGCCGCTGGAATCTCAAATCGAAAGCCTCTGGGCCACGGGCAACTTCGAGCGAGTCGTCCCCGTTCCGAAAGAGTCTGCAGCGCGAAAGGCTCGCCGCAAGCAGGTGAATGAACGCTTTGCCCGCCGGGCCGAGTCGGTGGCCAATCGGTACAGGTCCAAACTGATCGAGCTTTACGGCCAGGAAAAGGGCAAGAAGGTCCGGTATGCCGAGGCGTTTGAACTTTGTGAATATGGCAGCCGGGCCTCGACTGAAAAGCTGAAACAGCTCTTTCCATTCTTTGGACGTTGAAATTAAGGTCAAGCCATGAGTAAACACATCTCTGTTTTGGTCATCTCGTGCCTTGTTCTCGCGGCATCGCGAGCAGATCAATCGAACATAGTGGCCTCGGCGGCCGCATCTGCCCAACTCGCCACTTCTGCCGGACCGGACTGGACCGGGAAGATTCGCAGCGACCACCCACGGCTTTTCTTCAACGCCGAGACGTGGCCCGCCGTCAGGCACCGAGCACTTGGTGCGGAACGCTCGTGGTACCTGAACTTCAAGAGACGTGTCGATCAGCTTATGTCCGAACAGGGCGAGAGCACCGAACCCCGGGAACTCGGCCCTCAGGCGGCCTGGGCGGCTTTTGTCTTTCGCGTCACGCAGGATACGAAATATCTGGAACTTGCGAAGAAATGCCTTGAGGCAAGCCTGAGCTACTATGAAACCTGTTTCGAGCAGGCCAAATCGGTCAACTGGTACTCAACCTCGCGCGTTCATGCCACCCTGGCCTGGGACTGGCTGTACAACGACCTGTCGGTCGGCGAACGAGGAGAATATATGTCTCGCCTTGTCCGGGTCATTGATAACGTCCTCAAGGCCAGGCCGAGCATCTACCGTGAAAATATGTCGGGCTACTCGACCGGTTTCTACGGCGTGCGGAACTGCCTGTGGTTTATCGGCTGCACAGCCTTCGGGACGGGAATCGAGCCTGAGCGGGTTAATGAGTGGCTCGTGTGGGGCCGCGATGAAAACGTCAAGATGCTCGAACACCGCAAGAAGGCTTGCGGAGACGACGGCGGCGGCGCTTCAGCCACGCTCGGATACGTTTTCGGCGCTTATCCGTGGGCCGAGCAGAATTTCTTCTCCACGTGGCTCTCCAGCACGGGTGAAAACATCGCCTGGGACTGGCCAGCCGGCGCGATGCTGACCAACTACATCATCTGGAACTGGATAGCGGCCGACCCGGCCCCTCGGGAATTCGGATATGGTGACAGACCTCATACGAGCAACACGCTGCCTACGGGACAACTCTATACGCACATGGCCAACATCCGGCATCTGTATAGCGAGGCTGCACCGAAAGCCGCCGCTCTGGCCCGGCACGTGCAGCAAATCCAGCCACGTCAATCCTACTCCAGCACATGGTTCATTTATCCATTTCTTCTGTCACGGATGGACAACTCGCCGGGACCTTTTTTCCCGGAGAACCTCCCGCACGCGAGGCACTTCGAGACAATGGGGCAAATTTTTATGCGATCGGGCATGGGTAAGAACGATACATATTGTCTTTTCTCGTGTGGCGGGATTCTGACCCAGCATCGCCATTATGATGCGTTGAACTTCGTGGTTTATCATCGAGGTTTTCTGGCTCTTGATTCAGGCACGCGCTACGAGGAATTTGAGAACGGCCAGCACCTTGCAAACTACTACGCCCAGACCGTGGCCCACAACTGCGTCGTGATCCACCAGCCGGGCGAGCCCCCGGCGCCTTACTGGGGCGGTAACGTTCTCGACAATCATGGGGGCCAGCACAAGCAGCTCGGCTCTGTAGTCGAAGCTTTCGAGACAAACCCTGACTATGTTTATGTTGCCGGCGATGCAACGGCGTGTTATCAGCATGGGTCTGTCAAGGGGCAACCCGATCTGGGCGAAAAGTGCAACTTAGTGACACGCCAGATGCTTTTTCTGATGCCGAATCATTTCATCATCTTTGACCGCGTGGAAACAACCGATGCTTCGTATCGCAAGGACTGGCTGCTTCACACGGCCTACGAACCCACAATTTCCAGTCGGACGATTCGTGCCGACCACGGGAAAGGTCGGATGTTCTGCCGGACATTGCTGCCGGACGACGCGGTTCTCACGCCAGTAGGCGGGCCCGGCAAGGAATTTTGGGCGGCTGGACAGAATTGGGACATCGTCTCCAAAGGTCTCAAGCCGGACAGCCTGGCTTTGATGGGACAATGGCGCATCGAAGTCACACCACGTACGCAACGTAAACAGGATGTATTTCTTCACGTTATCCAGGTCGGCGACCAAAAGCTCAATGCCATGGATCAGGCATCATTGCTCCAGGCCGACCGAATGTGCGGAGTCCGCCTGACCACACACAGCGGGACGTGGGAAGTTGTGTTCAATACAACCGGCAAACTGGGAGGACACATCAAACGCATGGGAGGCCCGAGGAATATTAACACTGCTCTGGCGAGCGGTGTCCAACCTCAGGTCGGCATAAAGGCCAAGCCCTACGCGAGCATGACCCACGAGTCCGCCAGGCGAAGAATCCCGAAACGCGAGCTGCCCGAGTTCTGGATCGGAGACATGGAGCGCCTCAGCCAGCGTCTTTCCAGCCTCAAAAAGGCGGAGGTTTCGACCATCACCCAATCACCCGGAGGCCGGCCGATGCAGCTTGTTGCATTTGGTCGGCGCGAGCAGGTCCGGCATCAAGCCAACTTCAACTCCGCCATCGGCGGGCGGGAGCCGGCCGCTTACATGGACAAGGCCGCTCGCAGCAAGCCGGTTATCCTCTTTGTCGGTCCCGTACACGGCGCAGAGGTTGAGGGCCTGACCGGTCTGGTCAACCTGATCAACATTATGGAAACGGGGCACGACCTGGCCGGCAGAAACCAAACCGTACTGCACGCATTGGGCCGGCAATGCCGCCTGCTGATTATCCCGGCGGGTAATCCTGACGGCATCGCGCGTTTCGAGCCGCGCGCGCTGTTCGGAATGGAAGCGGACGACCTGCGGTTCTGGGGTCAGGGCACGTGGAGTGACGACACGTTCTGCGGCTGGCCGGAATCCAAACGCCAGCATCCGATGGCGGGCGAGACCGTCGGCTTCTTAGGCTGCTACTTCAACGACGAGGGCGTCAATCCCATGCACGACGAGTTCTTCGCTCCGATGGGCCCTGAGGGCCCTGCAATTCTGAAGGTCGCCCGAGACGAAGGACCCGACCTTGCGGTATCGCTTCATAGTCATGAATCCGCTCCGGCGCTGTTGCGGCCGGCTTATCTCACCCAGGAAATCCAGCAAGAGGTGCGTTCGTTGGCCCAGAGCAGTTATGCACTGTTGGCCGAGCGCGGCCTCCCCTCTCAAAAACCCTTCTCTGTCGCACCCGAAGGCGGCCCGAAACCGGCGCCGTTCAATCTGACCAGTGCGATGTACCATACCAGCGGCGCCGTATCGTTCACCTTCGAGTGTCCGCACGGCCTCACAGGCGAGAGAGCGTGCCGCGTCGATGCCCGGCAGATACTCGACATCCAGCTCACCCTCTATGAAGCAATGATGCGCCATGCGCTCGGAAGAAAGAAGGGACGTTCTTAATGAAGGCGCCGGAGTATTTGGTCATCCTGGTTTTATCAACACTGCTCTGGCACAATTCGTCCGGGCAGGCCCGGCAAAGCACGCTCGGCGAGGACACGTTCCGGGCCATGGTGGAAGCGGACTGGGCCGCCCAGGAGAGAAGAAAAAATCGGACGGCCGACAGTGTCGCCGCCGTGCGCGATGCCTATCAGCGGGCGCAGAGGCTTTGCGAGGCTCTTCGCAGAATGCCTCAAGGGTCACAAGTCATTCCCGATGCGGTAGCCCTTGAGGGTCTGCAGAGCCAAGTCAATACAGTCAACTCGCTGGACAGAGAAACGAGACTCCACCTGTATCAGAAGATTCGTTCAGTGACCCGAGACATGGCGATGAAGAATCCGCTCGTCGCTTCAAAGCCTGTGGTGTTCATGAAGCGCCGCCGCTTTATCTGCCAGATGCTCCACGAATACCTCGGGTACTTCTACGACTATGGTGACATAGAGGGCGGGGGCATTTACGTGCTCGAACAACCGGGCCGGTCTGCGCAAGTGCGCGACCTGATCAAAGGCCGGCTGCCTCGCGGCAACTATACGACCCTTGCTTTATCCTACGACGCCCGGACCATCTACTTCGCTTTTGCTGAGCGCGCCGCCGAGAAGCCGGACTATTACTCCCCGGACCGGCGATGTTTTCACATCTACGCTATGGACGCAGACGGCGGCAACATTCGCCGGCTCACGGACGGGCCCTACGACGATTTCGATCCCTGTCCTCTGCCCGACGGCGGCATTGCCTTTATGTCCACCCGCCGGGGAGGTTTTGGGCGGTGCCACAATCCCTGGGAACCTTTGCCCAGCTACACGCTGCACCGCTTGGACGCGGAGAGAGGCACCGTGCAGACCCTTTCGTTTCACGAAACAAATGAGTGGCATCCCTCCATGCTCACGGACGGGCGTATCGTGTACTGCCGCTGGGACTATGTGGATCGTTCTGCCGCGAACTACCACGGACTGTGGGTCAGCAACCCGGACGGGACAAATCCGAGCGTCCTTTTCGGCAACTATACGCAGCGCATCAATGCGTGCTATCAACCTCGCAGCATCCCGGGTTCCAATCGCATTGTCTTTATCGCCGGCGCGCATCATGCCAATGTAGGCGGCTCGCTTGTCGTCTTCGATCCGGCCCGTGAAGAGCTGGACGCTCAGACGGGCCAGGACCGGTTCGACGCGATCGAGGTGCTGACGCCCGAGGTCTGTTTTCCCGAAGCCCCGGGCTGGCCGGCCAGCTATTTCCACAGCCCCTGGCCTCTTTCGGAAGATTATTTCCTCGTCGCCTTCAGTTTTGAGCCGCTGCCCGGGATGGGACCCGACGTCGAGAAGGACACATATACGGGACTCTACTATTTCGACCGTTTTGGCAATCTGGAGCTGCTCTATCGAGACCCGGAGTTCTCCAGTATGTACCCGATTCCTTTGGCCGGCAGGCCCACACCTCGATCCATTCCCTCAGTGCCGGGTACGAATCTCGAAGACGAGGGTGAGTTTGTCCTGAGCGACGTGAACAGAAGCCTTTTCCCAATGCCGGTCTCTCGAAAAATCTGCCGGCTCAGGGTCTTTCAGGTGCTGCCCAAGACAACCACGCACGTTGCCAACAAGCCGCGGTTGGGCTATGCCAACGCCGAAAGCGCCCGCATGATGCTCGGTACCGTCCCGGTCGAGTCTGACGGCTCGGCCTATTTCAGCGCTCCGGCCCGTAAGCCGCTGTACTTCCAGGCCGTCGACGAAACGGGCCGGGCCGTTCAAACCATGCGAAGCGCCACCTACCTGCAACCGGGTGAGCGGCGCAGTTGCCTTGGCTGCCATGAGCCGCGCGGGACGGCGCCGGAGAATCGCCGGAATCCGCTGGCCCTGAAGCGGCCGCCTTCCAAAATCGAGCCCGGTCCGGATGGGACGCGCCCTTTCAGCTATCCCCGGCTGGTTCAGCCCGTTCTGGACAGGCATTGCGTACGCTGCCATGATGGTCAAACAGGCGATCCTTCAACGGCGCTCGGGAAGAGCCTTAAAAGCCGACTGCTGCTGACGGGCGAGCCCTCCGGAACGTTCAGCCAATCATACGAGAGCCTCAGGGAGTACGTTCGATGGTATGAGTGGGGAGGCAACACCATCGAGGAGGTTGTCACCAGGCCCGGACACATCGGCGCCGACCAGAGCCATCTGCTGAACGTCATGGAGGACCGCATACACAAAGAACACGTTGACCTGCCGCAAGAGGACAGCCAGAGACTGCATATCTGGCTGGATGGCAACGCTCCCTTTTATGGAGTCTATGACCCTCAGTGCCAATCAGCACAGCAGAGCGGGCAGGTCGTATCGCCCCCCTCGATTCAATAGCAACGCCGCGCAATACGAGCAGGAGCCGTGCATCCTGCTCAGTACCCTATCGCGCAGCCGTCCTTGCGAGGGTCGGAGGCGCCGAAATAACGTCTTGGATTTGACTTGCTCCAGATGCCCTGGTAGCCTCCGAACACACCAACCCCGGGATTGACTTTGTGCCCCATGGAGGCCAGCGTGTTTTTGACATCGACGGGGATGTTCCGCTCGAAGATCACCGAGCCTCCGGCCAACATCTTCTGTCCCGTCGGCGTCGAGCTTTCAACGTGCCGGACCCGCGGCTGCTCGCCGGCCTGCTGAGGCGACATGCCGAAGTCGATAATGTTCATCAGCACTTGGGCCTGGCCCTGGGGCTGGAAATCTCCCCCCATGACGCCGAACGAGAAGACCGGGGTTCCGTTGTCGGTCACGAACGCCGGGATGATGGTATGGAAAGGCCTTTTGTGAGGCTCCAGTTTGTTCAGGTCCTTCGGGTTGAGTGAGAACAGTTGCCCCCGATTCTGAAGGCAAAAGCCCAAGCCGTCCGGGACGAATCCCGATCCCCACGGATAATAAATGCTCTGAATGAGTGAGACCATGTTGCCGTCTTTGTCCGCGGCGGTCAGATAGACAGTGTCGGAGGAACCTTTCAATCGGCCCGGTTCGACACTCTGTGCGGCGCGCTTGCGATCGATCAATTTAACACGCCGGGCGGCGTACTCTTTGGAGATGAGCTCTTTGAGCGGGACTTCGGCAAAATCCATGTCGGCGTAGTAAACCGCGCGATCCTCGAAGGCGAGCTTCTTGGCTTCGAGGAACAGATGAAGATGCTCGGCGGAGTTAGGCTGCATGGAACCGATGTCAAAGTGCTCCAGCAGATTCAATACCTGCAGGGTGGCAATTCCCTGCCCGTTCGGCGGCAGTTCCCAGATATCGTAGCCTCGATAATTCGTGCTGACCGGCTCAACCCAGTTCGCAGTATGCTCGCGAAAATCACGCATGGCCAACCGCCCCCCATTGGCCCGGGAGAACCTGACGATTTGCCTGGCGATCTGTCCCTCGTAAAAGGCATTAGCACCGTCTTTGGCGATAGTCTCGAAAAACCGCGCCACATCTTCATTCCTGAAGACATCTCCAAATTGAAGAGGCTTGCCGTCGGGCATAAAGGTCTTGGCCAGAGCAGAATTTGACTCCGGGCCGAAAGACCACGACCGGGCGATCACAGGCGAGACGGGAAAACCCCCGCGCGCGTACGCAATGGGCGCGTCCAGCACTTTTGCCAAATCAAACCGGCCCAGCCTTTTCTGCAGTGCCTCCCAGCCGCTCACACAGCCGGGCACGCTCCAGGATAAAGGCCCATACAGGGGAATCTCCTTGAGGCCCAGTTCGAGCGCCTTTTCCAGGCTCCAGTCGTAGGGCGAGCGGCCGCTTGCGTTGAGGCCGTACAGTTTGCGCTCCGCGGCATCCCAGACGATGGCAAATAAATCGCCGCCCGGCCCGCACATCATCGGCTCGACGAGGCTCAGCATGGCGTTGGCGCAGATGGCCGCATCAATGGCATTGCCGCCGGCCTTGAGGATATCCACGCCGGCCATACTGGCCAGGGGCTGGCTGGAACAGACAATTCCATTCTGGCAGATGACCGTCGAGCGGTTTTGATTCCTGTTTTGAAGTGAACCGGCGTCGATGAACATGCTGCCGTCTGCTGCGCCGGTGCGTCGCTGTGCGGCGGATGACATATTGCTCCTTAGAAGCGCCGATGTGCAAGCACAGCCGGCCAGTTTCAGAAATGAACGTCGTTTCATGGGCTTCAGACTCCATGGGGCACACGCATCGGAACTCCTCTACAGGCCCGGGCTCTCTCGCGCGGGCCATCGGATTGTATGCCGAAGTGCGCCCAAGTCAATACCGCAGTCTCACCATCGACTTGACGGTCGTTATTCCGGGCAACGAAAAAACGGAGCGTAGGATCTACGCTCCGTGAAGCTCAACATGGAGCTGACGAACACGGTACTCTCGCGGACCTGTCGTATCAGATCAGTGCAGGCTCACACTCGAGTGTCTCACCAGCCCAGAACGCGTTCGTATGCCACAGCCGAGGTGGCAGACGAATTACTGCTGCTGCGCAAAGACTCTGCGTCTCTGAAACAGGTAGAGGATGACCGCCAAAGTGATCAGGCCGACAAGACCATTGTCGCCCAGGCTTTCGATCAGTCCGGTGAGATTGCCCACAACTCCGCTAAAGAACGGAACTGAGTTGCCAAAGAGGATACCCGCGACAATCCCCAGAGCGACCAACAACAGGAAGATCTCCGTAATCTCACCAAGCCACTTCTTTACTTCTTCCAGGTAATGCATCTTCAACTCTCCTAATTCAGTATGACAAAAAACAGTCCTTTACGAACGTCTAAGTATCTTGTTCGGCTGGTCTTTTTAGATTACTTTAATATTTATCCTCGATCCGCTGGGAATGTCGCCGATAAAAGCACCACTTGGAACTGCCACACTGAACAAACGCAACCCGCAAAGAACGCATATCAGCATTGAAATCGCAGCAGCCAAGGGCACCACACCGGTGACACCACACAGATCCTGATCTTACGGAATCGTACGAGTTTTCGCTCGGAGCTCCCCTGCTCATTCAACAGGTTCCGAAGAGGGGAGGGCATGCGACATCAGGAGCATCATGCCCGCCTGGCATGTCCTTCTTGAGGGCGCTTTGCCCCAATATCGTGGTTGTTCCGGGTGGCAAATTGGGTGATTTTTTGCTTGACTTTCGAGTTAAAATAGGATATCTTGAGGTTATGTTTGGAAACATCCTGTATTTCGCTTTGAAGGTATCGCTCATTGCGACGCTCTGGGCCTTCGTATGGCGCTACGTGGAGCCAAGGACTCAGGCCATGCGAATACTGCGGGCCGCAATTCTCGTGCTCGGATTGTTGGGCATTTTGGCCATGGTCAAAATCACGGGCGGATGATCAGACGCATCCCGGCGCGACCGCCCGTGTCATATCCAAACCTTGTGGATTTCCAGTCCCCTTCTCCCGGTGTGAGGTTTGCACCTGTGAACGCGGGTGATAGCATACCCTCCCTGATGTGCCCCCCCCGGCACCGCCGGACGCAACGCCTTTCGGTCACTTCTCCGGGGCGACTAAATCGTCGTAGGTTTCGCGCCTTCTGATGACCGAAGACGTCCGGCCATCAACGAGCACTTCGGCGGCGCGGCCTCGAGCGTTGTAATTGCTGCTCATGCTGAAGCCATACGCGCCGGCGGCAAAAACAGCAAGCAAGTCCCCTCGCTCGACCGGAGGCAGAGCCCTGTCCTTTGCGAAGAAGTCCGCGCCCTCGCAGATCGGCCCGACAATGTCAACCACTTCGGCTCCGTCCGGTCTCGAATCTGAAACGCGCTGGCGGGGCACAAACTTTTCCGCCACCCTCGCGGGCCAGATGAAATGAAAGGCGTCATACAGCGCCGGGCGAATCAAATCGTTCATTCCCGCATCGGTGATGACAAACTTCTTGTTGCCTCCGCGCTTGACATAGAGGACCTGCGTCAGCATGATTCCCGCATTGGCGCAGACACTCTTGCCGGGCTCTAAGATGAGTTTGAGGCCTTTGTCTTTCAGCAGAGGGACTATCCCTTCGGCGTATTGAGCCGCCGAAGGCACCGTGTCCGATTCGTAGTCGGCGCCGTAGCCGCCGCCCAGGTCGAGCGCTTCGACCGTATGGCCTTCGCTTCGAAGCCTCTCAATGAGTGGCAGGATTTTCTTCACGGCCCCGACATAAGGATCGATTTTCTTGCCCCCCGTCCCCAAATGGACATGAAGCGCGCAAATATTGACCGCCGGGTCCTTGCCGTAGTCGGCGAAGACTTTCACGGCCCTTTCGATATCCACACCAAATTTTGTCTCCCGTATGCCCGTCGTCAGAAAGGCGTGCGTCTTGTACTCGATGTCGGGATTAACACGCAAAGCGACTTTGGGTCGTTTGCTCCGGCCTTTTGCCAGACGAATCAGGTTCTCCAGCTCCGCTTCGGACTCGATATTGAAATAGCCGATACCGGCGTCCAGCGCTTCGAGGATTTCGGTGTCGGTCTTGCCGACGCCGGCAAAGACGACTTTTGCCGGATCCCCGCCGACCTGCAGGACGCGGTACAGCTCGCCCCCGCTGACAATGTCGAAACCGCTGCCCGCCTCGGCCATGAATCTCAGTATGTGGATATTGCCGCAGGCCTTGACCGAATAGCAGACCATTGTTTCGAGCTGGCTATACGCCTGCTGGATTTTCCGCAGATGATCCTTGAATGTGGCTCTGCTGTAGATGTAAACCGGCGTACCGACCTGGTCGGCGATCTCTTCCACACTGACCTGCTCAGCGAACAACCTGCCCTTGTTATAGTTGAAATAATCCATTTCATAACCTTCTTCGCACGTCTTGCCTGAAGTCTACCGAACTTTACGCGTCTATCAACCAACAGTATAGGCCGCCGGGCGATGATTGCAAGAAGACAGGCAGGTCGGTGCGTTCGGCGAGTGCTGTTCTGATCTGGCATAAAAAAATGGAAGGTTCCGTCGATGTCGAGAGAACCTTCCATTCATCGCGTAACCGGCCTCGGCCGGCGGCTCGCCACCGCTTTTGTAACAAAGACAGGCAAGCCACTGAATCGCTACGCTATTTTTTCTTCTTGGCTTTCTTCTTGGCTTTCTTCTTTGTTGCTTTCTTCTTTGTTGCTTTCTTCTTCTTTGCTTTCTTCTTTGCCATTATTTGTCACCTCCTTTTGGCTGACTAAATCCCTTCTATTTCTTTTGACGTTACGATACGCATTTACACTAAAAAACTCCAATCGCAGATTACAGAAAAAGAGCAAAAAAATCTATATAATTTTTTATCGTCTAAAACTTTAGGAATACTTGACAAAAACTTTTTGCGAGCGACATTTTACACAATCGCACATATGCTCTACTATACGCTCTTTTGAAGAAGAGCGCAATGACACTTGGCGTGTCTCGTTGTGTGACAGCGCGTTTTTCCGGTTGAAGTTTTGCGATTTCTTTTATACGATCTTCTTTCGATAACGCACAGGTTTGTTGTGAATTGTTTATGAACAAAAGGAAGATAGCTTTGTTCGGCGGCACGTTTGATCCGGTTCATCTCGGCCATACGACCGTGGCCGCCGAAGCGTGTCGGCGGGCCGGCGCAGAGAAAGTCGTCTTCATCCCCGCAAAACGTTCGCCCCTGAAAGGCTTTCTGCCCAAGGCAAGTGACGCGGACCGGTTCACCATGATAGCAATCGCCATCGCAGATGAAGAGCATCTCGAGGTCAGCGACTTCGAGCTGAACAAGCCGGCGCCGAGCTACACTCTGGAGACGGTAAAGCAATTCCAGGAAAGCTACGGCAGCGAGACATCCATTCACTGGCTCGTGGGCGCCGACGGCATCGAGGATTTGGTCTATTGGCACCGGATCGTCGAACTGATCGATGCGTGCCATTTGACGACGATGTATCGAGCGGGCTGTGAACCTCCGAGTTTCTCCCGATTTGAGCGTCTTTGGGGCCGCCGGCGCATCGAGAAGCTTCAGCGAAACATCGTCCAAACACCGCTTGTGGATATCAGCAGCACGGAGGTGCGAAACCGGTTGGCCGCCGGCCGGGATGTGATCGACATGCTCCATCCGGCCGTCGCTGCCTATATCCGCGAGCATGGCCTCTATCCGGCGAAAAAGGCCAAAGAGACGTGATGAACGCACAGCTTACTGCTGCGCGATACCCTTCTGAACCGATCCCAGCAGCCAGTCGCACCACAGGTCCATACCTTCGCCTGTTTTGGCGGATATCGGAAAAATCTCAATGGCCTTGTTCAGCCTGCGGGCGTCTGCCTTCGCCCGTTCGAGGTCGAAATCCACATGCCCCCCCGCCAACAGATCGATTTTGTTGACAAGCAGAACCTTCGACTTGGCGAAGATGGCGGGATACTTGGCCGGCTTGTCGTCTCCCTCGGCCACGGAAAGCACGACGACCTTGGCGCTCTCGCCCAGATCAAATGCCGAAGGACAGACGAGATTGCCCACATTCTCGATGAAAATCAAATCCAAATCCGCAACAGGCAATTTCTTCAGTGCCTCGCTTATCTGAGTCGCCGACAAATGGCATGCCCCCTCAGTGTTAATCTGCAAGACAGGCGCTTCGGTTGCTCTGATTCTCTCGGCATCGATGTCGGTTTGTATATCGCCTTCAATCACGCCGATTCGGATTTTGCCTCTGAGGCCGTTTATCGTGCGAGCCAGAATCGTCGTCTTGCCCGAGCCGGGAGACGAAATCATGTTAAGGCATAATTTCTTCTGCTCGGCGAGAAAAATGATGTTCTCGAAAGCATACTTTTCGTTCTCACTTAGGATTTTCTTGCCGACGTCAACTTTGTCCATCGTTGTCATCCGATTGAAATTCTATCTGCTCAAGTACGAGAGGCGCATCGGGCAGCAAGTCGAAATCCTCTCCGCCGCACTTCGAACACGCCGGACGTGAGAATTCGACGTCGAAGTCCTGGCTGCAACTTCTACACCTGGCCCGGATTGGCTTGTGCTCGATACAAAGCTCAACTCCCTCGCACAGTGTATCTTTCGCAAGGGCCTCGAAGGCAAAACGCAATATCTCATCATTGACCGCATTGAGCGTTCCACAACTGATTTTGGCGCTGACCGGTGCGGCATTCTGTTTGGCCGCTTCGGCGGATAGGATCTCCATCAGGCTCTGGGCCACCGTCGTCTCGTGCATCAGCATATCCTTGGCAGCTCGCGTCCATACGGCATCTGGACGATTCTTCGCCCGCCAATCCGCGTTTCCATTTCCACTGTGGGCACATCACGTGTCTCGACGACTTCGCCTATGATTTTCGCATTTTTGCCCAGTGGATGGTCTCTGCACAGGCTCAGACACCGCTCGGCCGATTCTCGCTCGACAACGGCGACGAACTTGCCTTCGTTGGCAATCGTCAGCACATCAAAGCCAAGCATCTCGGCCGCGGCCTGCACGGCCGGTTTGACCGGGATGTCCGTTTCACGGATTTCGATGCTTAATCCGGCGCCTCCGGCAATCTCATTCAGCGTCGCGGCCAGTCCGCCGCGAGTCGGATCCCGCATGAACCTTATCGCCATTGTGTTTTCGAGAAGCCGGCAAGTCAGGGATGCCAGAGCCGCACAGTCGCTTTCCAGCCCTGATTGGAATCCCATATCCTCCCGCTGAGAGATGATCGTCATGCCGTGGTCGCCAATCGTTCCGTTAATGAGGATTCTGTCGCCGGCGGCGATTTTTTCAAAGCCCAAATCCGCTCCGGCGACTCGCACGCCAAGTCCAGCAGTGTTGATGAAGATCTTGTCGGCCGCACCGGCTTCAACCGTCTTGGTATCGCCGGTGACAACCTCGACGCTGCTCTCGCGGGCCGCCGCCGCGACACTGGCCAGAATCCTGTCCAGCACTTCAATCTCAAAACCATCTTCGATAATCAGTGATAACGTCAGAGCAGCCGGTCTGGCGCCAGCGACGGCCAGGTCGTTGACCGTCCCGCAAACAGCGAGCTTGCCGATATCTCCGCCGTTGAAGAACAGCGGTTTGACAACATAGCTGTCCGTCGTGAAGCATAGCGAGCCTGAAGTCAGGTTCAGCCGGGCAGAATCACCCAGTTCAGCGAGGGTATCGTTTGCGAGGCCAGGCAGAATATGGCGGCGAATCAGCTCGTCCATCAGTTGCCCGCCGCCGCCGTGCGCGAGCAGGATTCTTTCGTGTCCACTCGCGCTCATGGCTTCCGTATTCTCTCCCGGCCGTACTTGAACCACGCCGCACACGCCCCTTCGGAGCTCACCATACAGGGTCCCACAGGCTTCTGCGGCGTACAGACCTGGCCAAAGAATCCGCATTCCGGCGGCTCGATCAACCCACACAAGACTTCGCCGCACCGACAACCTTTTCTTTCTTCGCTCGGCGTCTCACTTAAGCCAAATCGCTTGAAGGCATCGAACCGCTCGTACTTGTCTCTTAGTTTGAGCGTGCTCTTCTCAATCTTTCCAAGCCCTCGCCAGTACCCGCCCACCGGCTCAAAGCATTCTTTGATGACCTGTTGCGCTGCGGCATTGCCCTTCTCGGTCACGACCGCCGAATACATCGACTTCAGCGCCGCTTTGCCGGCCGAGAGTTGCCCACAAATTTCGTTGAGTCCCTCGATGATCTGGACCGCCTCAAAGCCGGCCACGACACACGGCCGGGCAAAATCTTCCACAATCTCGGCAAAAGCGCCGTAGCCGATGATCACACTGACGTGGCCGGGGCACAGAAACGCATCGATTTTGTTATTCTTGCCGCTCAGCAAGGCCCGCATGGCGGGGACCACCAGCTTGTGCCCGCTCAAGATGCAGAAATTATCGATCGATTCAGCCGCTGCCTCCTTCACGACGACCGCCGTAGCCGGAGCTGTCGTTTCAAAGCCGACGGCGATAAAGACGACCGTTTTGTCAGGATTGTCTTTAGCCAATTGCAGCGCATCTTCGCTGCTCAGAACAACTCTGACACCGGCCTTTGCCTGTTTCGTCTCAAGCGAGCGGTCTTTACCGGGGACGCGAATCATATCACCGTATGTGGCGATGATACAATCCTGGCGCTCGGCCAGCTCCAGAACAGCGTCGATGTAGCCCTGGTCGGTCACGCAAACGGGACAGCCCGGTCCCGACAAAAGCTTGAGATTTCCCGGGAGAATCGAGCGTATGCCATTGCGGAAAATCGAGACCGTATGTGTTCCGCAGACCTCCATGACATTGATCTGCCGGCCTAACGCTTCACAGGCGGCTTTGGTCTGACGTTGGGCTTTGTTGATTCTATCGAGCATAAACTTCGCATCTCGTGAAGCGCATCTCGTACTCTGCTTCACGCCCTTATCCTGAGACTTTGTTCGGCGTATCGTCGAATTCATAGATCTGGGCAATAAGCTGCCAGGTCTTTTTCGCCTCCTCTTCATCGACCTGCGAGATAGCAAAGCCGGCGTGAATCAGGACCAGATCGCCTAATCTGGCATGGGGCAGCAGCGTCGTCTTGGCCTTCCAGCGGTTGCCCATCGCATCGACAACCGCCCTGTCGCCCTCCAGCTCAACTATCCTGGCTGGTATCGCTAAACACATAATTCGTCGCTCGTGATTCGTATCTCGTATTCTGCCAACGTGTCACTCTTGAACCTGTTTTGGAGCGTTACACAACAGATATTCTATTGTTTGATATGTTTGGCGTCAAAAGGAAAAGGTGTTTTGGCAACGCTGGAAGCTGATCTTGCTGATATCAGAACATATCAGACCGAAAAATTATCTGGAATTTTTGCAGTGAGATTGAGCCAACAAGATAAGGACTACGGGCTTGAGGTCTCTGTCTGGGGCAATGTTAAATACTATCCCTTATGCCCAAGGATATCAAAGTTGGTCCGGCTACTAATATGGGAAGTGCGCAAACCACAAAATACAAAGCCAAAGAAATAATTGTCTCGGCTAGCCTGGGAGATTCTTG
>CP070806.1:4741781-4748968 GCA_020343675.1 Phycisphaerales bacterium | reverse complement strand
GACAGCCGACAAATCCATCGTGCCGATTCATACAGAAGCGTCTCATGTTGTTGCCCTCGCCCATATTGAATTCACCGTCAAAACTTGGCGGCTCATCCCACGCTTCCGGCCAGCCATCGAGGCGATTCGCATCCAAGAACAGGGGGATATGGCCCGCACTGCCAACATTCTTGGTCTTCCAGTGCTTGTGCTCGCCCTGCCGGATGTTCGTCTCTACAAAGCCGTTGGTCCCATAACTGCCGTAGTCGTCGCCTTCCTCGGCCCCGCTGTTAAAAACCCAGGCCGTGTCATTTCCCCACTTGCCGACTTCATCAATATGCCTGGTGGCCGAGGGGCAATAGAACAGCTTCTTGTTGCTGCCGTAATAAGGCCTCATTGTCATCGTCCAATGATGCGGGCGCGTCAACCCTTGATGAAACACGCCGTCGTACTCATCGGTGTACATGGAAAAGATCAGACCCCATTGCTTGAGGTTAGACAGGCAGGCAACCGTCCTGGCCTGCTTTCTGACCCGCTGCAGCGCCGGCATCAGTATGGCCAGCAGCAGCGCTATAATCGCGATTACAACCAGAAGCTCGATAAGTGTGAATCCTCTTCGTCGCATAAGCTGTCTCCACTCGTGTTCCCGGATCCTTGAGCCGCCTCAATCAAGACCGGCCCTCACGATTATAGCACAATCTGTGGCGGGGATGCAATCCGCTGGCGCTGCGTTTCAGAGGCTCTCGTGCTGGGCCGGCTATTGCCCGCGACAAGGGCTGATCCTGCAGCAAAGCAGGGCCGAAGGGCATCAAGAAGCCTCCGGAGGATGAAATACCCAGCTTTTTCTCGCCTGAGCAAGACCGCAGCATGCCAGGCGCAACTACCTGACCGGTGTTCCCAAGCGGCAACAGGGCCATTGGCCAGGCGTTAGTGGTCGCGGCTTGCATCGGTTATGCCGAAGATACGGCCGGCGAAGACAAAGATGGGGCCTGTCTCGGCAGAAAAAGCGCTATGCACAGACGGCAATTAGGAGGGAAATGGCGCGAAACTCAGCTTGGTGTCAGGCGGCTGGAGAGCATCGGGCACCTAAGTGCAGCGGTGAAAACCAATAAGACGGATGCATGGAAAAAGCGAAAAAATTGGATTCGCCCCCATTTTTTTCCGAAATTCTTGTTGACGAGAAGCTGGAGAAACTGGTATATATAGGATAAATCGGGAGTTTAGCGCCCGTACTGGCTGTTATGTGAGGAGTTTTGACTTTTTGCTTGTTGCTGCGCGGCCGGCGTGTCCTCTCGCGGTTTTGCGAAGGAGATGGCGGGCTGCGGAGTAGAAATACGGCCGTCGGGTCCATGTGACCCGGAATAATGATCCTTGCATTTCATTGCACGGTTGGCTTTGCTGACGCGCAGGTAAGAAAGGAGGTGATGTGGGATCAGAATGACTTATCCTGTTAATCCTGGGCAGAATAGCATGGGTAAGATTCTAAAGATGTGAGGATTGTTATCGGTCGGTTAAACTTTCAATTATTGAGAAAAGGAGAAAACTATGTGGAGGAAATTGATTCTTCTAATTTCTTTTGTGGTCGCGCTGGGCGGCACGGCTCAGGCAGCGCTGTACGTTTGGAACGGCAGCGCCGGTGACGGTCTCTGGGAGACGCCCGGCAACTGGACCGTGACCGATTCGGCGTGGACCTGGCCCAACGAAGAGGCCGTCGCTGCGAACGCCATCGACCCCAACGCGTCGATTAAGTGGACCAACGCCGACACCATTGCGATCGATATCATCGGCGCCACCGTCACGCGCACCGGCGCACTGGCCATTCAGGGGGAGCCCGATGGATCGACGACCGCAGTGCTTACGTTGGATGGTACCTCGCTCACCATGGACGCCAGACTGGCAACTTCGACCGACGATGGAAACGCAGGTCGCGGTGAGATCAACATCCTGAACGGAAGCACCGTGACCATAACAGGTGACGGTACTGACCTTACAATTGCCGATGACAACGGCAATTGGGGTCTGCTGAACGTTGTTGATTCCACCATAATCATTCCGGACGATTTCCGCACAGACGATGGTGAAGCCCACGTAAATATCGGCGGAAGCTCGAGGATTGAAACTGGTGACGATTTCCTCATCGGCAACAGTGACGCCGGCTTGAGCTTTGTGGATATAGGCGGAACCGCGGTGATCGCTCCCGGAGATGATTTCCGCACAAACAGAGGCGAGAACCATGTCACTATAGGCGGCGATGCGGCCATCCCTTGTGACGATTTCTCTATCTCCGGAAATGCATCCGGTGTGAGCTTTCTGGATATCAGCGGCAACGCAGTGATCACTATCGTCGATGATTTTGACCTGGATAACGGCCAGAGCACCACAACGGTAGGCGGCAATGCAGTTATCACCTTTGGCGACGATGGTTATGTGCCCGACGATGACGACTCAGTGGCCAATCTGACCATAACCGACAACGCGGTCTTCAATATCGGCGACGACATTACTGTCGCTGACAACGCCGGCTCACTGGGTCACATGATCATTACCGGCAACGCGACGGTTAATGCCCCCGATGAGTTCTACCTCACAGACAATCCTACTGGATTTGCCACCCTGGACGTGAACGGAACCGCTACCCTCAATGTCGGCGACGATCTTGACGTCGGCGAGGACGGCCCGGCCGTCTGTAACATCGGCGGCAACGCGGTTGTCACGGTTGGCGACACGATCTACATCCCCCACCATCAGCAGGGAATCGAAGCGAGCATGACCATAAGCGGCAATGCTACGGTGAGTGCGGATGATATTCAAGTCGTCAACGACGGAGGCAACACGGGATTCCTGCACATCAGCGGTAATCCGACGATCACCATGAGAGAATTCCTGATGAACAACGACGCGGGTGATCCGGGAACCAGTGAGGTTATCATGGACGGCGGTACCGTCACCGTGAGCGGAAACAGCACAATCAACGACGACAACAACGGGACAGCCACATTTACCCTGAACGACGGGAGCTTCTACACTGGCGGCTACTTGAATGTCAGCGACAACCTCGACGGCACCGCACATCTGACGATTAACGGTGGTAAGATGATCACCGGTGACCGGCTCAGACTCGGTAAAGACGGTGGCGATGATACCGGCCAGGTGAGGATCTTCCTGAACGGTGGTCTGCTTCAGGCCGAGGAACTGTCTGACATCAAGATTGCCGACACCCAGATCATTCTCACGGGCGGCGCGCTAAAGATTGGCAGTGCCAGCGTGAGCGTAGACGACATGCTGCAACTGATTGACGACGGCACGATTGTTGTGGACGTCAACGACTATATCGTCGCCCCCGACGGCGCCTACACCAGACTGAGTGCACCGCCGGTCGTAGCTTGGAACGCTTCCCCTGCTGACGGCATCACAGGGATGTCTGCCACACCTGTGATCTCCACCTATGTCAGCCCCGATGTGCCGAAAGCCGTTCCGGACAGGGGATTCATTCTTCCCGGAACGACCGTCTTGGGAGAAGCTGTCTCCACAGTGAGCGTGCCGGACTCAGTGACAATTACTGATCTGAACGTTGAGCTTGATATTACAATGCCCGGCAACAACGCCGACCTCAACGTGTACCTCAAGTCGCCTGGCGGAAAGCAGGTTAAACTGTTTGATGACGTGGGTCTGCGCCAGAGCCACTTCACGAACACCGTTCTCGACGACGAAGCATCCACTTCGATCAAGGACGGCTCTGAGCCCTACACAGGCCTGTTCAAGCCTGAGGGCAAACTGAGGGACTTCGACGGTCGCAATGCTGAAGGCACGTGGCAACTGAAGATTATCGACGACTGGTATGGTAACACAGCGACCCTGAACGCCTGGCAATTGGTTGTGGAGAGCAACATTGTTCTCAGCTGGAACCCCGGAGTTAATGCGGCTTCGCAGGATGTTTACTTCAGCGACAATATCGACGATGTCAGCGATCGTGCCGGATCAGCATTACTTGGCAGCGTAGCAGGTGATGCCGGTTCCATCGCGGGTGAAGCCCTTGACGTGGGCACCACTTACTACTGGTGTGTCGATGCGCTCGATCCCAACGATAGCGTCGTTGGGCCCGGCGAAATCTGGAGCTTCGCGACTGTCCCCGGCGCCCCTAAGGCAGACATAAGCATCGCCAGCAGCAGTGATGATGCTGAAGAGGACGTTGGCGGCAGTGCCGCTTTTGAAATCGACCTCACCAGCAGTGACTTGGAGTTCATGTATGATAACGACCCAGCCGACCCCAAAGACGAGCAGGTCGTGGGTCTCCGCTTTGTGGATGTCACAATTCCGGCGGGCACGACCATCGCGAGTGCTTATGTGCAGTTTGATGCCGATGATATAAATAATGATCGGCACGTTGGGGATGTGCATGTTCTCATCCAAGGTGAGTTGAATCCGGACCCCGTAACGTTTGAAGATACGCCCAATAATATCACGGGCAGGCCCAAAACAACAGCGGTAGTAGAGTGGGATCCGGCGCAATGGATGGAAACACATTTGCAGAGTCCTGATGAAGCGACTTCAGACATTTCCAGTATCATCCAGGAGATAGTTGACCAGGATGATTGGGCAGAGGGCAATGCGTTGGTGTTGATCTTTAGCAACAACCCGGCCACACCATCTACGGGAATCCGGGAAGCCGAGTCTCTTGATGGTTCAGCCGCACCTGTGCTACATATACAGGGTGAAGTTGTAGAAGCTGCTTCGCAACCCAGCCCGGCTGATGAGGCCGTGGATGTGCCCCAGGATACGATTGTCAGTTGGGAGCCTGGAACCAGTGCCGTTGCACGTCAGGTGTATTTCGGCACCGAGGATCCACCACCACCAGTGGGCATGGGCATCACAACAGGGATCAGCTACGATCCCGGAGAGCTTGAGGTCAGCACAACGTACTACTTGAGAGTTGATGAGATCGAGGCCGACGGCACGACGCACGAAGGCAATGTCTGGAGCTTTACGACTGTGATTGGTGAGGCTACGGCCCCCGATCCGGCTGATGGCGCCACAGATGTGGCCGCGGATGCGATTCTTGGCTGGACTGCCGGAGTCAATGCCGTTTCGCACGATGTGTTCCTTGGCACCACTGATCCGCCAGAGTTCATCGGCAACCAGGCGGAGACCAGCTTTGATCCCGGAGGTCTCGGGTTAACCAGTACGTACTACTGGCAGATCGACGAGATCGACGCGGACGGTACGAGGCACGTTGGCGACGTCTGGAGCTTCTCGACTTTGAGCGGACAGGCTTCGCAGCCTGACCCGGTTGATGGTGCAGTCGTTGAGCAGAGATCTGCCTTGCTCAGCTGGACGGCTGGGCTCAGCGCGGCCTCGCACGACGTGTACATCAGTGAAGACGTGAACGATGTCACCGGCGGTGCCGAGGCGGCTTTCGCCGGCAATCTCACGGAGACGTCTATGAGCGCTGACAGCCTTGTTCCCGGCACCACGTACTACTGGCGAGTCGATGCGGTCGAAGCCGACCCCAACGTGGTGCACGCAGGCGACGTCTGGAGCTTCTCTGTGCTGACGGATAAGGCAAATAGCCCCGATCCGGCCGACGGCGCCATTGATGTGGCCGCCGACGCACAGCTTAGCTGGGCGCCGGGTCTGGAGGCGCTGTTGCACTACGTGTACTTTGGCGACGATCTTGATACCGTCACCAATGCCACCGGAGCGCTTCCGTTGCCGCTACTGACCTACAATCCTGGTCCGCTCGAACCAGGCAAGACCTATTACTGGCGCATCGATGAATTCAGTCCATCGGGCACCATCACAGGCGATGTCTGGAGCTTTACAACCGCGCCGTAAATGGCACGGTAAGCCAGGATTCAGCCGGCAACTGAGGTTGCGTGGTTGACATCGTAGATTTGCACCGATAAGGGGCCTATGCTGAAGCAATTCGGCGTGGGCCCCTTTTGTTGTATTCAAGAGGCTGTGCGAGCGGCGGTGCTCGTCACCCGGGGGACCGGATTCAGCGTGACTTCATCGTCACATCCGGCTTGCGCAGGTAGTTTGGCGTTAGTGTCAAAGGCTCGGCAAACCGCCCTGCCAATGCCATTTGCCAGCCGAGCCGGTGCACATTGTGGGCCCGGGGGCTCCAGGTCTGCTGGTCGAGGAAGCCAACGCCCTCGGCCTGGAATCTTTCCCTGGTGTACACGAGTCCATCCCCCAGCAGCCGGATCGGTTCTTCCTTGCGGGCAAACCGGACGAGGAACTGCGAAGCGCTCATCAGGGAGTCTTCGCAGGTCTTTGCCCAGGTTCCGTCCGCCGTGCGCTCATAAACCGCGACGAAGAACTGGCCCCGCTTGGCATCGAGAACCGCCGCGAGTCTCTTGCAGTCGATGGCCGGCAGTGGGTGATCTGAAGCCGAGCCCGGGGCGACCCCGGCCAAATTGACTACATTAGCCGCGATCACGTCGAGCGTATTGACCGCCACAATGCGCGCGGCATTGGCCAGGTGCATTGTCTTGGCGAACGCGGCGGCGATACGCAGGCCGGTGAAGCTTCCGGGCCCGCAGGACAAATAGACGTGCTCGATCTGCGAGGGCTCCCGGTCGAAGCGCTCTAGGAGGTCCCGGATCGCTGGAAAGATCTCCGCGCTATGCCTTAACGGGGCTGAGAAGCCACTTTCTGCGAGCATTTCACCACCGAGGGCCAGCGCTACCGAACCGACCCTGCTGGATGTTTCCACTGCCAGTATTAGCGGAGACCTCGTCATGCACCTGCCTGCTCTAACTACCATGCGTCTTTTCTGTCTTGGAAATCGCCATTATCAGTACAAAAAAGGCGTTGCCAAGGCGGCGATTTTTTCCCCCCGTACACCCTGTTTCCTTTGCCGGGTGCGCGTTAACCCCGATATTATTGGCCAGGCGGGCATAAATCAAATTTTTCTCTTGCAAAAGGATATGTTTTCTTATAAACTGAGTTGATGTAAGTCCGGTCTACTCTTGGAACTGGAGGTCGGGTCGTAAGTAACGGTAACTTATTCAGAATTCCCCTATCAGGGTGGGTTTTTGGCAGGAGGTTTATTTTGAGCACGGCGAGTTTCTTGACCAATTCCTTTGGCAGGAGGTCCCTGTCTATTGTCACGGCATCACTTGCATTGCTGGTCATCACAATGGCAGAGGCGACCCCGTCGCAGGAGAGTGGAGCGACTGACCGGCAGGCAGCGTTCCGTCGGTTAG
>CP070806.1:4727908-4741681 GCA_020343675.1 Phycisphaerales bacterium | reverse complement strand
GGGCCGGTGGGCACGGTAATTACGACCTTTGGCAGGTGTCCATCGATCCGATAGTCGATCTCAACGATGACGGTATTGTTGACGCCACCGACGTGTGTGTCATCGTGGACCATTGGGGCACTGACGATACTTTATGTGACATTGGCCCAATGCCCTGGGGTGACGGGGTCGTCGATGTCGAGGACCTGAAGGTTCTTGCCCAGCATCTGTTTACATACCCTGGCGCTGTGGCACATTGGAAGCTGGATGAGACCGAAGGCAACTTTGCTCACGAGAGTGTCGGCGGCAGCGAGGATGTCGTTATGGGCAGCCCGCACTGGCGGCCGACCGGCGGAAAAGTACATGGCGCGCTTGAATTCGACGGCGTGGATGACTGTGTGATCAGCAGTTCAGGCCCCAATCTGGCGAAGGGACCGTTCAGCGCTTATGCTTGGGTCAAAGGCGCCGCACCCGGTCAGGTCATCATCTCGCAACCGGCAGGGGCCAATTGGCTGATGACAGACGCTGAAGGCAAGTTAATGACGGAGCTTACAAGTTCCGGCCGAGACGGCACGCCGTTACAGTCCCAGGCAATCATTATCGATGGGCAATGGCACAATATAGGTTTGGTGTGGGATGGCTCGCAAAGAACGCTCTGTGTTGATGGCGTCGTGGTGGCTGAAGATACACAGAGTAGTATGGCAGCGTCCGCCGGCGGTCTCTACATCGGTGTCGGAAAGGATTTCGCGCCCGGCAGTTTCTTCTCCGGCCTGATCGACGACGTTCGCATCTACGACCGGGCCATTCACCCATAGGCCCGAAGCCTTGGCGCCGCAGGCCAACTCGTAGAGAGACAAAACGCTCAGTATAACCAAAGGGCCGGCAGCCTGAGACACTGCCGGCCTTTTTCGCTCGGCCCCCCCCGGCCGGGATGGATGGTTCGATTTGTCCGATTTGCGAAAAAAACCTTGCCTATCGGAGCGCAGGTGCTGTATCATAACGCCTTTTGAGGTCAGCAAAGGCGTTTCTTGCCTTTCAAAGTGGGGTTTAACTCCATTTATCGAAGATTTCAGTTGGATTGCAGACAAGCTATTTTGGAGGCTCAAAAGTGGCTGATACCGGCGATATTCGTAATGTTGTTCTCCTGGGTCATGGAAGCAGCGGCAAGACCTCTCTGGTTGAGGTGATACTGCACAAGACCGGCGCGACAAACCGGCTCGGCAGCGTGGACGACAAGACGAGCACGTGCGACTACTACGACGAAGAAAAGGAACACCAGCACTCGATTCTTTCGGCGACGGTTCACGCCACACACGCCGGAAAGCTGGTCAATATCATCGATACGCCGGGCTATCCCGATTTCACAGGCCCGGCCATCAAATCGATCCCGGCCGCCGAGACGGCGATCCTCGTCGTTAGCGCCGCGGCTGGCGTCGAGACCAACACCCGCAGAATGTTCCAGTTGGCGACCGAGGCGAATATGCCGCGCATGATTGTCGTCAATAAGATGGACGCCGAAAACGTTGTTTGGCCTGAGCTGATCAAGACGATTCAGGAGACGTTCGGCTCGCAATGCCGCTGCGCCAATCTGCCCGCTGCGGACAGGGCCTCCGTGATCGACTGCGTGGAGAACGACAGTGGCGACTCGCCCGTGATGGACGTCGGCCAGGCCCACACCGAGCTGATCGAAAGCATCATCGAAGCCGACGACGAGCTGATGGAAAAGTACCTGGGCGGCGAGGAAATAGGCGCCGAGAAAATCGCCGCAGTCTTCGTCGAGGCCCTCATGGCAGGGACGTTGATCCCCATCGTCTTCACCGACGCGCGGAACGAAGTCGGCGTCCAGGAGCTGCTGGAGATGATTGTCAGATGCACCCCCTCGCCCCTTCAGGCGAAGCCCGCGCAACTCAAGGAGGGCGAGAACGTTACGGAACTGAAGGCCGATCCCAACGGCCCGCTGGCCGGGCTGGTCTTTCGGGTGGGATTCGACCCAAGATCGAACATGAAATATTCCTCCATCCGCATTTTCAGCGGAACGATCAAATCGGACACAAATCTGTTGCGTAACGACGAGAAGAAAGGCATCCGCCCGGGTCACATCCTGAAGGCCCAGGGAGGCGAGAACAACCCCATCGATGCGGGCGTGGCGGGTGATATCATCACCTTAGCCAAAGTCGAAGAGCTGGAAACGGGCGACCTCGTTCACGACGGCGGCGTCTGCGGCCGGTTCACGTTGCCGGCCGTGCCCGAGCCGATGTTTGCCCTCGCGCTCGAACCCGCCTCCAGAGGCGATGAGCAGAAAATCAGCAGCGCGCTCGAGCGGCTCTGCGAGGAAGACCCCTGCTTCAAGGTCACGCGGGACCAGCAGACCAAAGAGCTGGTCGCCAGCGGTCTCGGCGATCTGCACCTGCGCGTCACCTTAGAGAAAATGGCCAATCGCTTCAAGCTGGCCGTCAACACGAAGGAGCCGAAGATTCCCTATCGCGAGACCATCACCGCCAAAGCCGAGGGGCACTACCGCCATAAGAAGCAGACCGGCGGCGCCGGCCAGTTCGGCGAGGTCTATCTTCGCGTCGAGCCGGCCGAACGAAATTCCGATCCGCCCCTGCAATACAATTGGGACATTTTCGGCGGCTCCATCCCCGGGCAATTCGAGCCGGCCGTACTCAAGGGCGTCAACGAAGTCATGCAAAACGGCTTCGTCGCGGGCTTTCCCATACAGGACATCGCCGTCTCCATCTACGACGGAAAGTATCACCCCGTCGATTCGAAGGAAGTCGCCTTCCGCGCCGCGGGCAAGGGGGCGTTCCTGGACGCCCTCGAAAAGGCCAGACCCGTCCTGCTCGAACCCATCGTCGATATGGAAGTCACTATCCCGGCCGAGAACGTCGGCGACATCACCGGCGATCTGGCCTCTAAGCGAGGCCGCGTGCAGGGCCAGGAAGTCCTGCCGGGCAACTTCGCCATGATCAAGGCCCAGGTGCCCCTCTCGGAGGTGACGCAGTATAACAGTCAGCTCAAGAGTGTCACCGGGGGACGCGGCAGCTATTCCATGACCCTCAGCCATTACGAGCTGGTCCCGCCCAACGTCCAGCAACAAATCGTCGCCCAGTACGCCAAGAAAAAAGAGGAAGACTAAGGCGAATTAACCTTACAGACAGCGCCGAGGGCTCAGACTCTTTCGTTCCCGGCCGTCTCACGAGCTTCGTGGTCGGTGGACTTCTCATGCCCCGGAAGCAGCTTCGGCACCGCAGGAGGAAGTCAGCAAATGCTCCCGATAGATTCCGCCATTCGCAAGCGTCCCTGATAAACACCTGACAAATTGTCTACATACGAGATGCCGTCACAGAATTGCCTCCCGTCAAAGCCAATTGGTGTGCAGTGCACACCAGATGAAATCCTGATAGGAAAATCTGAACTTTTAGAAAAAAAAAGTGAAAATTCTTCGCCGAATCGGTGAATTGGGCTCGGAAAGCGAGGATTCTAAGCCAAAGGAAGTCCCCCGTGATTGCTCGGAGAGAGTCCGGGTGTCAGGATATGGTGCTGGGCGGAGTGATTTTATCGGCTTTTTGGATTGATTTTGCACTCTAATCTGATATACTGAAAGATACAGGAGCGGTATGAAAAGCGCGCAGGAGGCACTTCAAGCTTTTCCGGATATGAATAGTCGGTTGTTTTCAGGCCGGTGCGCGGCGGAAGTCCCGCGGCCAGAGCGATTCGCGTGCGTAGCGGCAGACGAGCAGTTTTTCGCACGAGGAGGCTGCACATGAAACGCGTTATGTCAGTAATTACGATTCTTGTCTTGGCTGTATCGTTTGCCGGATGCTCCAAGCCCTCTTTCTACCAGGCGGGCAAGACCGCCGCAGAGCGAGAACACGACCTTCAGCAGTGTATCCACGAAGCCGAAACGTATGGTTATACGGGGGCGAAGGGAGCGGTCCGGCCGGCCACCCTCATCAACCTGTGCATGCAGGCGAAGGGATATCAGTATCTGGATGCCGATAAGCTGCCCCAGCGTGTCGACCGAGTCAAGGTGTTTTCTTTCGCGGACTATTGGCTCACTGACTCCAGTGCGACGGTCGCGGCCGACGACTCTGCTTTAGCTGAAAATGTTCCTCAAGCCAGCGCGGCAGACACCCGTGCCCCTGAGTGCATCGGATACAAGGCACAGCGGGACGAGGCCGGCAAACTCGTGCTCATCCCCGTTTACGAGACAGAACAAGTCGAAGACACAGATTCTCAGGAGCTGGCCGACAGCGGTGAATAGAGAAGAAGCCCGGACGGGGGGCCGTATTTCTACGATTTGCGATTTGCGCGCCCGGGTTCAGGCTCGGCTTTTGCCGCCGGAGACGTTGAGGACGGTGCCGTGGATGTAGCCGGCGCGGTCGGAGGCTAAAAAGCACACGACGTTCGCAACTTCGCTGAGCTTGCCGCTCCTACCCAGCGGAATGGAGACCTGTTCGTATTTCTCGCGGAATTGCTCGACGGTGATTCCTCGCGTGTAGGCAACGGCACGCTCGTACTCTTCGGAGCGCAGGGCAGTGGCCTCGACGATCCCCGGGGCAATGCCGACGACCCTGATGTTGTGCTCGCCCAGTTCCTTTGCCCAGGAGCGTGTGAGCGAATAGATGGCCGCCTTGGTCGCGGCGTAAACACTCTGGCCTTGCGAGCCTTCGAGGCCCGACTCGGAGGTCATGTTGATAATGACGCCACCTCTGCGCGACTTGATCATCACGCGCGTAGCGGCCTGCGCGCACAGAACGTATCCCTTCTGGTTTATGGCAACCATTTTGTCCCAGATCTGCTCAGTCAATTCCTCTCGGCCCGCGGGGTCAACCAGCAAACGCGGGATGAGAATACCCGCGTTGTTCACGAGAATGTCAATCTGCCCGAACGCTTCCAGCGTTGTCTGGACCATCGCCACGACACTTGCTTTGCTTGTCACGTCGGTCGTTGTCGAAACATGCTCGCCCCCGAAGCGGTCCTTCAGACTCGCGGCGGTCTTCTCGGCGCCGGGACCGTCCACGTCTGCGACGACGACGCTGCACCCGACCTCGGCGAGGCCCTCAGAGCAAGCTTTGCCGATTCCACAGGCGCCGCCGGTGACGATTGCCACTTTTCCGTCCAAATTGAGCCAGGTCATTGCGTTTTGATCTCCAGGAACAACATGGCGATTATTCTGCGATTCTTACAGGTGAATCATGGCCTTGACCACGCCGTCGCGGTAGCCGGCCACCAGATCGAAAGCCTCCTGCGTCTGCTCAAGGCCAAAGTGGTGCGTTATCATAAAGTCCACGTTGACTTTGCCCGAAGCGATCAAATCGATGGCCTTCTGTGTGCACTGATTCTGCCTTCTGATGTTGACAATGGTGAGCTCTTTTCTTCGCGTCAGGTCGATGGCCAGAGAGATTCTGTCGAATCGCGGGATGCCGGTCAGGATGAGCGTGCCGCCGGGCCTGAGCAGCTCGACGCACTGATCGATCGTCTCCTGCTGGCCCGCACACTCAAACGCCACATCAAGGCCGTCGGGCTGCTGCTTGAGGATTTCTGTGACAATGTCCTGCTCGTCGGGATTGCCGACCCAGGTTGCGCCGGCTCGCCGGGCCGCCTCGATGCGCTCGGGAATTTTCTCGGTCATATAGCATGTCTTGACATTTTCCGCTTTCGCGCTGACGAGGGTACACAGGCCGATGGGGCCGGCGCCCAGAATGGCGATGTTCGCTCGTTCGGGCAGTTTTGCCTGCTGCACCGAATAAGCGGCGATAGACAGCGGTTCGCACATCACGGCCTGTTCGAGCGTGATGGCGCCGTTCGTGGGGTAGCAGCTTTCCTCGGGCATCACAAGGTACTCGCACAGGCACCCCGTTCCCTGGCCGGGGGTGCCGAGAAAGCGCAGCTTGTAACAGGTGTTCTCCCGACCCAATTTGCATTGGAAGCAGTTGTAGCACGAGACGGCCGGGTCGATAGCGACGGCTTCGCCGGGCTTGACGCGCGTGACCGATTTGCCGACCGCCTTGACGGTTGCGGCGCACTCGTGACCGGTGATGTAAGGGTACTCGACGACTTGCGAGCCTATCCGGCCCGTTTCGTAATAGTGAACGTCCGAGCCGCAGACGCCAACCCTTTCGATCTTCAGCAGGACGTCCGTGTCCTTTTCAATCTTTGGCTCCGGCGCCTCGCGCAGCTCCATTTGCTCCAGGCCCGTCAACATGACTGCTTTCATACAATTGCCCTGAAATCTATAATCCTTAAAAACCAGCCGATTCTATCCATCATACAAACGCCCTCTTATAGCAGCAAAGGCAGGCTTTTTCAATAGTCCGTCAGGATTTCGTGCTCTAGTCTCGAGGCCGTGGGCGCCGTGACGGACCTCGCTGCGATTATTACTTGTTGGGAACGAGCTTTATCTCGAAGAGTTTCGACCAGAACTTTCCGGTGACGAAGAGCCGTCGGCCGGCCGGGTCGTAGGCGATGCCGTTGAAAACGTCCTCCTGTCCGTTGCGGTCCTCGGGGCTCAGTAGTCCTTCCATGTCTATCCAGCCGACCACCTTGCACGTCTCCGGCTCGATCTGGACAATACGGTCGGTGGGCCAGACGTTGGCGTAGACAAGCCCCTCGATGTATTCGAGCTCGTTGAGGCCCCAGATGGGCTTGTCCTGATCAAACACCATCTTTCGATTGACCTGCTTGAATGTCTCCGGGTCTAAGAAATACAGCATGGGTGTGCCGTCGCTCATGATCAGGTGTTTTCCGTTATGGGTCAGGCCCCAGCCCTCGGTGGGATAATGGAACTGGCGCAGCAGATCGAACGAATCCTTGTCATACACAAAGCCGACGTTCGAGCGGAAGGTCAACTGGATGATGCGGTTTCCGAGAATGGTGATGCCTTCGCCGAAGAATTCGTCGGACAGTTTGTATTGCTGGAGAACGTTGCCCGTGTTCAGCTCGACTTTTCGCAATTGTGAGCGTCCGTGCAATCCGGTTCCCTCGAAGAGAACACCCTCTTCGAAAACCAGTCCCTGGGTAAAGGCCTGCCTGTCGTGACTGAAGGTGTTGACGACCTCGTAGCGCCAGGACGCGGGGGCGTCGGGATTCTTCACGTACAGCCTGAATGCGACAAAAACCCCCGCCGCGATTATGACCAGAGCCGGGACGAATAGCTTCACGAATCGGTTCACGAGTGTTACCTCCATGTCCTGCAAAGCTAAACATTAAATCGAAAGTTGATTATGTCACCGTCCTGAACAATATAATCTTTGCCTTCGAGCCGAATCTTTCCGGCGGCTCTGAGCGCCTTTTCGCTGCCGAATTCTTTCAGGTGGTCGTAACTGAACGTTTCAGCTCTGATGAAACCTCGCTTCATGTCCGTGTGGATTTTCCCGGCGGCTTCGTGAGCCGTCGTGCCTTCTTTGATGGGCCAGGCGCGCAGCTCACAGGAGGCCACGGTCAGGAAGCTGATCAGGCCCAGGGCTGAGTAGCAGCCTTTGACGAATTTACTCATTGCGGATTCGGCAATGCCCATCTCTGCCATGAACTCGGCCCGGCTCTCGGCGTCCAATTGCGACAGTTCATACTGGAGTTCCGCACACATGGCCACGACGGGGACGGGACTGTCCAGCCGGGTGGAAAAATCGAACGTCTCGCCCAAACGGCCCTCGCCGACGTTGACCGCGACAACGCTGGGCTTGAGCGTCAGGAAGCCGAGTGATTTTATCATGTCCCGCTCGGAGTCGCTGTCGATGGCCGAGCTTATGGGCTTTTCCGATTCGATGGCGTCCTGGAGTTTCCTGTGCAGAGCCAGCTCTGCTTTATCCCGTGCCTGTGTCTTAGCAGGCTTATGAATTTGCTTTTCGAGTCTCTCGATGCGCGTAGTCACAAGCTCCAGGTCGGCCAGGAGCAATTCGGTCTGGAGTTCGGCCAGGTCTCTGGCCGGGTCCACCGAATTGCGGTAGGGCGGTGCCGCAGGATTCTCAAAGGCTCTGACGACCAGGACCAGCAGATCAACGGTGCGTATCTGCGCGATTAGGCGCCGGGCGGCGGCGCGGCCGTGGTCGTCGGCGAAGTTGAAGCCGGGTACGTCCAGGCAGTCTATCGTCGCGTGCGTTATCTTCCTGGGCTTGTACAGTTCGATAAGCCGGTCGAACCTGTTGTCGGGAATCGGTACGATGGCCTCTTCAATCGCGGCGGTGCCCAGCGCGGGAATCGCCTTGCCGCAAAGGCTCGCCAGAATCGTGCTCTTGCCCGACTGAAGCAGGCCGATCAATGCTATTTGCATTTTGTCACTCTTTCGCGTTCATAAACGCTGGCGCCGTGGCAGTCATACGCCACGACGGCGGGAAAATCAACGACCTGAAGTTTCCGTATCGCTTCGGTCCCGAGGTCTTCATAAGCGACGACTTCGGCGGCGACAATGTGCCGCCAGAGCAGCGCCCCGGCTCCGCCGATTGCCGAAAGATGCACGGCTCCATGTTTCTTCAAAGCCTCTCTGACGCGCGGGCCTCGATATCCTTTGCCGATCATCGCCCTAAGCCCGTGGGCAATCAGCGTGGGGCTGAAAGGGTCCATTCGCGACGACGTAGTCGGCCCGGCGGCGCCGATGACTCTGCCGGGCGGGGCAGGCGTGGGCCCGACAAAATAGACAATCGCGCCGGCCAGCGCAAAAGGCAGCTCCTCACCGGCGTCGATGGCTTCACACAGTCTCTTGTGTGCCATGTCCCGCGCGGTATAGACGATGCCGCTGATCAGAACCTGGTCGCCTGCTCTGAGCGAACGCACGTCATCGTCGCTCAAAGGGGCCTGTAGTTTCTGTATCGCACTCATATCTCCGATACTATACCAGCGATCCTGTGGGATGAAAAGACTCAAAAGGCAAGACGCAGGACACACACTATTGAGCGGATTGAGAAACGAGCCCATCCTGAGCCGGGTCAGAGGAAATTGAGGATTCTGCATTTTACATCTATATTCTTCTGGCTTGGCGGATGCGCTGTGGTATAATTCTGCCATGGCGAAATATCCGATATTTCTGGAATTGGGCTCTCGCCGTGTGGTTGTGATTGGCGGCGGAGCCGTGGCCGTGCGAAAGGTCCAGGTCCTCTTGGCCGCCGGAGCGCGGGTGGTGGTCGTCGCCGAACGCATCGACGACATGCTGACGGCCCTGTGCCAGGGGACAGACGCCGAGTTGATAACGTCCAGATATTCCAAGAATTATCTCGCTGGCGCGCTGCTGGCCATAGCGGCCACGAACAACCACGCACTCAACAAGCAGATTTACAGGGATTGTCAGGAGCTTGAAGTCTTGTGCAACGTGGTTGACGTGCCTGATCTGTGCGACTTCTTCGTGCCTGCCGTGGTCAAGAGGGGCGATTTGCAGATCGCCGTCGGGACCGAAGGCCAGTGTCCTGCGTACGCCGGACACGTTCGAAGAAAGCTGGAAGGAATCTTCACCGAAGAGCACGGGAAGTTTCTCGCTGAGCTTGAAGTCATGCGAAAGAAGATTATCGAGGACTTGGCGAACCCGGCCGACCGCAAGACCGCGTTGGGGCGGTTAGTCGATGACGAGTCTTTTGCCTACTTCGTCAGAAACGGGTGCTCTCAGTGGAGAACCTACGCCGGCGAGCTGGTGAGCAGCCTGTTGCTTTCACGGGAGTGACAGGTATCTCCTTACAGAGCCGACATGGTGGGGCAGAGCTCCACCCTACTTCTTTGGACTTTGTTGGTTCGGTCTTTCCAGGAAATCGGGTAGTGAGAAATCCGCAAGCTCAATGATTTGGCCGCTCCGCGCCGCCGCCCACGGCTCGAGGCAGATAAGGATAGAAGCGACACTGACCTGGTCAGATAATCCCGGCCAGGGGTTGTGTACGCCTCCTATGGCGGCCGGGACAGAATCACCTCCGAGCTGCATACGCAAACCTGCCCGATACCGGGGTACATCGTAGGCCAGGAAACGCACCGGCGTTGAAGGGACAATTGCCTCAGCCAGATGTCGGAGCAGTTCTTCAACGGCTCGCAGTTCCAATCGCTCCTGACGTTTCCAGAAGAGCCTCAGCGCATCGCTCAATTTCTTCCCGTGAGTCATTTGCGCCTGTAATTCGCTCCGGCTTGCCTTCTTCTGCATCAGTTCGTACGTGGTGCAAACTGAGCCGTCCTCGTCCTGCACGAGCCATGCCTGCAAGGCCGTGATGTATGACGCAGGCGATGCGTCGGCGAAATTCGGCGGCATGGAGAAGCTCTTACCCTCGAACATCTGCCGCGCTGTCCGGGTCAGATCGATTTGAGATATGTCTGGCTGCCACGGCTGGAACTCGGGTAGCGCCGCTCGAATCGCAGCGGCGACTGCTCCGACCGGATGATTCGGATCCCGAGCCCTCTCAGACGGGGCATAGATGCGGCCCAGGGCCTCGCGCACCATGCGGTCTTTCTCGACGCTTTTGGATGCTTTCTCAAGCTTCGCAGCCCAATGTTTTTTCATGACTTCTTTCAGAAGTTTGTCCGGAAACGGGCGCAGGCTCATAGCCTGGCGCATCGCCTGATAGAAGGTTTCGGAATTCGGATCTTCGTTGAAGGCATCTTTGAGTTGTTCCAGGATTTCTTCCCGCTGCGGGTTCATGGGTCTTGTCCCTTTCAAAATCCGCTCGGCGGCATCTCGCAGGCGCCGGCGCCCCTCATGAAGACGGCGCTTGAGCGTGCCTTCCGGAACGTCCAGGAAGCGGGCGGCGTCTTTGAGGCTGTAGCCCTCGAAGTAGAACAGGGACATTGCCTCGCGCAGAGTTGCGGAAAGGCTTGCTACGGCTTCATGGGTCAAGGCGGCCAGTTCCTGCTGCTCCGGGCGGGTGCCGGGCGACGGGGACTCCACCGCGGGCAGATTCTCCGGTTTGATGCCTCGTGTCTTTGCCTTTGTCGCCTTGCGAATGACAATCGTACGCAGCCAGGGGGCAAATCGTTGAGTATCGTTCAACGCGCCCAGCCCCTCGATGGCGGTGTAGAAGGCTTCGGACGCGGCGTCCTCGGCCACTGCAAAATCTCCGGTTACACCGTAGGCAGCGGCCCTCGCCGCTCGCCAATAGCGGCGGTAGAGTTCAGCGATGGCTGCAGGTTCTGACTGCTTTGCCCGTTCGACCCAGCCCTGTTCAGCGTTCTCTTTCATACCGCATATTATGTGTCGCGGCGCGAGCCCAAGGTTCGCTTTTTTTGTTTGCTGGGGTAACTTACCACACTTTGAGTGTGAGCTCTCCCTCCCCGGGATTCTCAAAGGGGCCGGCGGTGGGATTTGTCTCGCTTCGCTTGTTGCCGAGATAATCCGTGTCGATTTTCAAAGGCGTGCCATCTGGATTCTCGTATGTCACATTCGGTACCTCGGCCCGGCCTAAGAGTGCAGTGGTCACTAAGGGATTGTTCAAAGTCTGAAGAGAGTTATCCAGCATGATGTGAAGAAGCACACTGTCGTTTTCTTCGGCAACCTTGAGTTCGGGATCAAACTCTGGTTTTTCAAGGCGATTCCTCTCCTTGGCAAAGGGTTTGGCCCCGTGATAATAAACGTTGCCTTCAATCTGCATGGGCCGCGCTGCTTTGTTATAGGCGTCCAGACCGCCGGTCACGAAGATATTATTGTAGAACCGGTCGTCGCCGCCCGAAATGTTCTTGAGCCCGGCGACCTTCGTGCTGTGCGGTGGGTGGAAGGGGGTTTCGCGTCTCAGCTCGGGTCGATGCACGATCTGACCGGCGAAGAGATTGTGTACGTAGGCTCCGCCCTGCGACCAGTCGAGCAGTGTTCTGGACGAGAGGAATATGTTGTTGTCGATCAGGAACGGTCCGTGGTCAACTTCCACGAAAAGGTCCTGGGAGGTGTTGTTGTCGTGCAAAAGATTCCGGGTCACGCGTGCGCCCTGGTTCATCCAATCCAGCCAGATCCCCCGGCATGTGCGATAGATGTGGTTCCGGCTGATCTCGGTATCAATCGCCGCGTGAATCTTGATCCCGGCCATCTCAGCGCCGGAAAACAATTGCCGGACATGAATATCGTATATGACATTGCCCGTGATGGTGCTAAAGACCGCGCCCATACTTCCGACGAGACCCGCCTGCTCGCAGTGCGAGATGCGGTTGTTCCGCACCACGTGGTGACCGATGTTCTCCTTCGACCAGCCGTTTTCAAGAGCACGCTCGATGGTCTTGACGTAGCCCTCGGCCGTATTCTGCGATGTATTGTCCCACTGGTCGCCGTATTTGCCCAGTGTGACCCCCACGCATGTTGAATAGCGGATATCGTTATTCTCGATTATCCAGCCTTTGCTCCAGTGGGTGCCGATCAGGCCGATCTGTTCGGCCGTGGGCGGCGCCCAGGGCGTCGCGGCGTGCATCATCGTAAGGCCGCGCACCGTGATGTAGTTGACGCCCGGCCTGTCCGGGTAGAACACCGTCCGGCGGACGTTGATCTCGACCTCGGCCTCGTTGGGATTGACGCCCTTGAATTGCGCCCAGATCGTCGTGTTCTTCTCGTCCACCTGTGCAAACCACAGCGGGGTGTCTCCGACGGATTTGAGCACATCATCCAGATTCGCTGCTTCGGTGAGCCAGTGGCCATTGAGATAGACCGCCCCCGTGTGGTGATCCCGTCCCCTGGGATTGAACCAGTCGCCGGCAATCTTGTCATTGTAAGGATTGAAATCTTCGAAAAAGCTGTTGTTGATGACGACCTTCCAGGTGTCATTTTGTAGCTTTCGCCAGCCCTGGACAACTTCGGAGCCCTTGATGACGACTTTCTCGTCGGCTGCGGCCTGGTAAACGATGCGCTTCCGGTCGGACCGGCCGCCACGCGGCGGATTGACGCGTTCACGATATGTTCCCTCGTGCACCGTGATGACGTCGCCGGGCTGCGCCAACTCCGCTGCCCTGGAAATTGTCTTAAGAGGAGCCCTGGTGGTTCCTTTGTTTGTATCGTCTCCTTTGACCGAAACATGGTATTGCCGTGCTCGTGTGGCACCGGACGACAAGAGCAGCGCGCAAAGTATGAGCGACATCCGTTTGGGGAAATTCTGAATGATCATAGGTACGCCTCCTTATGGACAGGTCATATGATTCTGACGCACAGTCACCAGATTAACGGTTACTGAAACCGTGACTATTCCTTCTAAATCCCCTGCAAAATCCCATCGGGTTTCCTGTACCTCGCCCGGTCAATAGGCCGCCGGGCAAAGGCTGTTCAGATATTCTTCGAGGTTGGTGTATCCATCGCTGTCGTCGTCGCCGTTTCTGTCTTCGGGGTCGTGGGGGTCGAGCTTGTTTGCCTTCTCCCATGCATCCGGCATGCCGTCCCGGTCGGTGTCTTTGGGGGCCGGGGTGCTCTGGAGAGAAGGCCAGCCGCCCACCTGGTCCTGGGAATCGAGCAGCTTGCCCTGACGTTTCCTGACATCGCTGATGACTCGCTTGTCAACGGCATCGCGTTTGAGCGAGCTGCCTGCCTGGGCCAGAACCAGCTCGTAGGCTCGATGGGCCGACTGGGTCGCCGGAGCGTCCTCGTCGAGCTCGGGCGCATCGGCCTTCCAGTCAGCCAGCGTTCCGGCGTATTTATAGCCCGAGCCGGGGCCCAGCCAGCGTTCGAAATCCAGCGTAGCGTAGTTATCGCGCGTCCAGTCGTCTTGTCCCTCGAAGATATTGCCGGCCATGAAACCTCGGGCAGCGTGGGGCAGCCCGCCTTTCATCGCAATCGGTTTTCTGCGCGGGTCCGTCTCTGGGCCGGGACGCCAATAGTTGTTCAGGGCATTGATGAAATGGTCGCAGAAATTGGCTGTGGCG
>CP070806.1:4721855-4727808 GCA_020343675.1 Phycisphaerales bacterium | reverse complement strand
TCACAGCCTGGGTTAGCTGATTCCCTGGGTGGGCTGTACATCGGCTGTGGAAGCGACCTTGCAGTCGGGACATTCTTCTCGGGCCTGATTGATGACGTTCGCATCTACAACCGGGCGGTGAGACCGTAGGAGATGCTTCCTGTAGCAAGTACTTCAAGGGCTGGCAGCTTGAGAGAGTGTCAGCCCTTCCTTGTTTGGAATCGTCCATTTAGAGACGATTCTCATTCGTCGAGGTCCACTCCTGTCACCGATCGGCTTAAGTCACTGAGACCGCTTTGTTCGGCGCCAGCTTCCTGCTGCTGTGCCGGAGGGCTCGGAGGGGGCGAGGGGCTCGGGGAGCTTTTTCTATCTCTTCTTCGCCCGGCCGACGGGCTAAAGACCGCCGGGGCCGGGGCCTGATCAGCGGATACAATGCCACCGGGTGGTATCTCAACAACACTGTTGAGCTTGAGCTGTACCAGTACAGGCTCAAATCCGTTAGGCACGCAAAACACAAAGTCGATGTACTTCGCGCCGGGACTACCCTCGAAATCATCGGTCCCCACGCTTATCAGAGGGCTGACCTGCATCTGGTCGGCCGACTTGAGATACCCGAGCGGATAGACATTTATCCCGCCTCCGGCGAGCGGGTCGTCGCCGTAGCCTTTTCTTTTGCAGATCACTCTCAACTGGGAAGGGGTAAACGCCCCGCCGTTCACGGCAGCATCCCGCTTTATCGCCCTCTTCTTCACGCCCACCCGCACGATGGTCGGGAGGTAGCCGCTGTCGGGCGAGACCGGCAAAGACACGGATGAACCTGCTTGGTCATAGGCTATTTTTCCTCCACGCGTCCTGAGCTCGCCGACGAAGGCATCGACCTGTTCGGCGATCGCCTGTGAGGCGGGCCAGACGGCGGGCCTGGGCACTTCGATGGCCGGGGCTGTGCTGCTGACGGCCCCGCCTTTGTCGATACCGAGGACCCGGTTCAGAAAAAGCTGGTCCAGATAGTCCGGATGCAGGGCAGCGAAACTTCTTTTCCCGCTGAAGCTGCCGTTGCTCAGGAAGCTAAACAGACCCGTTGCGAAGCCATTCGCATTCAACAAGACCCCCTGGGGACGTTCAACATCCAATCGCGCCGGGTCGAAACGCGGGTACGGATAACTAAGAGACAGCGGCGCCATTTCAAACGCCGTCAGCAACAGGCCCGAGGCGAGCAGGCCCGCGATGAGTCCGCAGACCACGCGCCCAATGCGTTCGGGCAGAAGTCCCAGGTCAACCGGATGACGCGTCAGGAAGGTCACCCCTGTTTGCAGAATGGCGAAGGTCAGAACAAAGAGCAACAGAAAGCTGAGTGTCTGAGCCCACGGCACCAACGACATGTAGCGGCTGTTGTCACCCCGGCTGATAAAGACATTGGCCAAGACCTCGAAAAATCCAAATGCCACCATACCGGCGCAAATCGTAACAATAATTGTGGCAAACGCCCGGACCACCGTGCCTTTGAAATACTGGATGGCGGCACAACCCAAGATGATGAGCACTACAGCTAAGCTGGCCATGATGATTTCTCCTGGTTTGTCAGCAATTCGCGATTCACTTTGCCAGCCGCAACCTACTGACGACCACTTGCCTCTTGTTTTTTCGCACCCGAGCCGGAAAGCGCACGGATCATCTCGTTGATGGCCATCGTCCCGGCAATGACTTTCCTGAGCACCTGTTCCTGCAAAAAGAGCATTTTGGCCCGTCTGAACTGCGTACCGATTTCGGGCAGCGATTTCGATCGCTTGAGAACTTCGCGGAGCGCGTCGTTCAATATCACAATTTCAAAAACGCCCGTCCGGCCATAATACCCCGTCCCCTGGCAATGCTCGCAGGTCGAGGGCTTGCCGTGCTTGTCGTACTGCACCTTGCCGGCGCGATACAGGACCTTCGTTTTCTCGGCGTTGATGTTGAATTTCCGGAAGAGTTCTTTGTCGGGCGCATACGCCTGCTTGCACTCCTCGCAGAGGATCCTGAGCAGCCGCTGGTTGCTCGCCCCGAGAAGTGTCTCGGCAACAGCGCCCCTGCTGCCGACGAATTTCAGCCATTTGCCCAGCGCCTGCAGCACACTGTCGGCCTGGAGCGTGACATAGACCAGCTTGCCGTCCCGGGCCGCGGCGCAGGCGACTTGGGCCGTTTCGGCGTCTTCGCATTCGGCGACACCAATGATATCAGGCCCCATTCTCACAACGTTCTGGAGCTTCTTGGCAAACGTCGTCGTACCGGTGTCGCTGAGCGTGAAGACGTTTTGAGTGATGTTGGGCAGCTGGCCCGCGGGCTGCCTTTCAAGCGTATTTATGCTGTTCAAGAAGGCATCGTGATTTCGAAGCAGTGCGTAGAGCGTTGTCGTGACGCCGCTCTTCCTGGGCCCACTTACGAGGAACACGCCCTGCTTGACCTCGTGAAACTGCCCGAGGCGCTCGCGCTGCTCGGGCATCAGGCCAAGGTCAGTCAGTCGTGCCATGCCCTCCTGAGTGATGTGCTTGAGCCGGACCTGCTCGCCTGCCGTGGAGCCGGCGGTCGCCACCTCCCAGGGTGTATCTTCTTTCTTCCGACGGATTTTGAACCGACCCTTCTGCGGCTTGCGCTTTTCCTTCGTGTCCAGATCCGCAAGGCTCTTGACAAAATGAATGAAGTGCTGCATCTGGTCTCTGGCAATGCTGGGCTGTTTCAGGGACGCGCCGTCAACGGAGTAGGCGACCTGGTAGTCCTGGGCCGTGGGGGTGAAAGCAATGTCGGTCGCTCGTCGCCACATCGCATCGTTGAGGATTTCATACGCGATCTTGTATCCAAAGAACTCCTTCGTTCTGGGCTCAGGCACCGGAATTTCATTCTTGTTGGCCGTGACAAAAGTGAAGCTCTTGAGGGCTTCAAGCTTTTTCTCTTTGCTCACGAGCACGCTCTTGAGGTGGTCCACCGTCAGAACGCGATCGAAATCCATGACTTTCGAATTGCGGAACTTGACGTAGGCCAGGGACGTGCCGCCCACAGCCGCCAGATACAACAGCATCCCCACAAAGAAGACCGGGATCAACAGCCAAATCATGGCTCCGGCCATTCCCGCTCCAAGAACGATACCGGTCCAGAGATTCCCCTTTCCCTCGAAGGCCTTGGCGTCTTCATGCACCCAGCCAACCAGCGGCAACCATCCAAAAAACAAGATCAGATAGCTCAGGAGTTTGATGATCGATATGTAGCCACCGTATTGGGCTGAGGCTGACAGTAGGTCCGGCATAAGCTGCTCCGTTACATCTCACAAAATACCGCTGGCCGTGGTCGTTATTCCCTTCAGAGCCATCTTCAGCTCTTCAGTGTTCGGCGCATACTTGTACGCATCCTTCGGGTCGATCGATCCAGCTTTGACTAATTCACAGAGGTTGTACGTTAGATCCTGCATCCCTTCGGCCGCCGAGCTTCGTATCACACTGGGCAAATCGGCTTCGCGACCCTCGGAAATCAGTCTTCGGGCGGCTGCATTTGAGATCAGGATCTCCACGGCAGGTATTCTGTCCACCCCTTCTTTCAGGCACGGCAGTAACACCTGACTCACAACGGCCCTGATCGCCAGCGTCAGGGCCTGTCTGACCAGGTCACGCTCGTTCTGGGGGAACAAGTCCAGGAGCCGGTGAATGGCCTGGGCGGCGTTGGCCGAGTGCATCGTTCCAAAAACAAGATGCCCCGTCTCCGAGGCTCTCATGCCGGCCGTGACGGTTCTGGCATCCCGCATCTCGCCCACGAAGACCACGTCAGGGTCTTGGCGCATCAGGTATGTCAAGGCCTCGTCATAGTCTTTGGTGTCGAGCCCGATTTCCCTTTGCGAGACGATCCCTTTCCGGTCCTTGAAGAGATATTCTATAGGGTCCTCGACGGTGATGATATGGCAGGAACGGGTACGGTTGATATGGTCGATCATCGATGCGATTGTCGTGGTCTTGCCGCAGCCGGTGGGCCCGACGACGAGAACCAGCCCCTGCCGGCTTTCGCATACCGTCGCCAGAGCCGACGGCAGGTGCAGCTCTTCAAAAGGAGGAACGATTGTGTTGACACGCCGTGCCGCAAGGCTGATCATCCCCCGCTGGCGGAACACGTTCGTTCGAAAACGGTGCTCGCCGTCCACTTCGTGGGCAAAATCCAGGGTCCCATGCTCGAGGAAGAACTCTCTCTGGGCCGGCGTGAGAATCTCGAAGACGAGTTCCTCCATCCTCTTGGCGGTCATCACCTCGCCGGTCGTCTTCTTGAGTTCACCGAAGAGACGAAGTTTGGGCGACTGCCCCACCTTCAAGTGCAGATCGCTCGCCCGAGTCTTGACAGCGGCCCGGAAGAGCTTGTTCACCTCGGGATCGCGGTCATGATTCACTTGGCCATCAATAGGCTGTTCGGCGGCCATAATGACGACGGACTCCAAAACCGATATCCCCCGGGCCTCGACCCGCTGAACCATCGGTCATTGTTTAGCAAGGACACTTTATCCTACCACAAGATCTGCAGAGACAAACCCATATACTGCTCTATTATAAGATTTTACCCCGGCCTGTCAACCTTGATGCTCGCAAGAACAGGCATTTTCGGGGCAAATCTCTGAGGAATCCCCGGAGGGCAGTCGCCGCCGGGCCCCAGAGACGGCCACCCCGCGCGAGCGGCCGCCCCGTGCAAAAAGCCATTTCGACTTCAGCAATTCATACGTCCCTGCCGATATATTGTAGGGTGTCTTTATGGAGTCAGAAAGAAGGAAACGTACAGGCCGAGAAAAGGATGAGGCGGCGGTAAAGCTGCTCGAAAAGCTGCAGGAACAGCTCCAGTCTTCGGACGCTTCGAGCAGACGACGAGCAGCGTTCAACCTGTCGTGGCTGCAGGAAGACGGACTGGAAATCTTGAGAGACGCTCTGTTCGGCGAGCTGCATGTCACCACAAAGAACGCTGCCGCTTACGGTTTGCGAAAAATGCGCGGCAGGATGAAGAAGATGGCCCTGGAGGTTCTCAAGCAGGGCCTCAAGCGTCGCGACCGCTCCGCTCGGGAGGTCTGCACAAACGCCCTGCGCTTGTTGGGAGAGGCGGTGCCCCAGAGAGCTTCTTCGCAAGGGCGCACAGTCAAGAGCCTGCGAATCAAGGATATTGCCAAGAGGGGCAGACCGAGGGGAAGGGTCGGCGTCAGGAGAGCGCGCGGGTAAGACCCACAGCCGACCTGCCAATATCTCAAATCCCGAGACGTTGACATCGAGCGTGTCGGATCATGTCGCCAGCAGCAGCGAGAGAGTCATGTAGATAGCCACGCTTATCGAGTCGTTTGCGGTGGTGACCAACGGACCGGAGCTGATCGCCGGGTCAATCCCAATCCGGCGGAATAAGAACGGCAGAAACAGGCCCAGCGTTGTCGCGACCATAATCGCCGAGAACATAGCCGTCCCAAACGCAAAAACAAGGCGCCCGGATTCTACCGTGTGATCAGCCGCTCTGAAGTTCACCAGAATCGCGCAGGCGACGCCACCCAGCAGGCCGCAACTCAACGCCACCAGAAGCGCAATTCGCACCTCTCGCGTGAAGACCTGCCCGAATCTCAATGCCGCGAGGTGACCGGTTGCCAATCCTGAAACCACAATCGTGGAAGTCTGCAGGCCCGCATTTCCGCTGATGGCCGCAATCATCGGCACAAAGAAAAGCGCAGCCGTATAAACAAGGGACAAACCTCCGACATCAAATGTGTCATGGAAGAACATCAGAACCAAGGCGGTTATACCCGTACCTATCAAACAGGGCAATAGCCAGGTCATTCGCACGCGAGCGGCGTGAAAAGCCGAGAAAGTATCCAGTTCGTCGGGGTCGGTTCCCGCCATGGTGTACAGGTCTTCGGCGGCTTCCTCCTCGGCCACCTCGATCACCCGGTCCGCGGTGATTCGACCGACGAGTTTGTGCTGCTTGTCAAGAACAGGCACAACAA
>CP070806.1:4703672-4721755 GCA_020343675.1 Phycisphaerales bacterium | reverse complement strand
CTTGTTTTTCGGCCTGCCCGGCAACGAACCTGGTATGATGAATTTGCCGGCGACGATTGTCGTGGACTACGACAACGTGGAATTCTTTGAGAAGTACGCGGTTCAAGGGGCCAGTATAGAATTCCTGGTTTTGGTCTCGAATCAATATGGGCCACACAAGATCAGCGTATATGGTTTTGGCACATTTCCCGTTGATGGCAGGGCGATCGCGCAAGCGGGGGCGTCTGTCTCGCCGGCGCGGCCTCAGCGCTCATTGAGGTCTGAAACCGGCTCTTCCCCGGCCTCCACGGGGGCAACGCGCCAGAGATTCAACAACGATGAGCTCGAGCAGGCAAGGAAGACCGCGCAACTCTACAATTCAAGCATGGCGCTCTACCGCGCGGGTCAGCTTCAGAAGGCGAGAGAAGGTTTCGTCCGGGTCCTGAGCAGCGGTCTGATTCCAGGCGATATGACTGAGACAATAAAGGGATACATCGCCGATATTGACGGCACTGTGGCCGATCATGAAAGGGAGCAGGAAATTGCCGACCTCTATTATAGCAGCATGGGGTATTACCGCGGGGGGCAGCTTGAGAAAGCTCGCGAAGGTCTGATTAGGGTTGTGAAGAGCGGCTCGATTCCCCCGGCCATGGCAAAGACGATAGAGGGCTACCTGGTGGATATCGAGAAAGCCTTGGCCGCCAGGGAAGGCAACCGCCGCCGATAGACGGTAAGAACGGGGCTTGATGGCCGATCGGCCAGGGGAGCTTTTCCGGGGTTCTGAATTCAGAAGTTATGTGTGATTCGAAAGAATACTACATCGCGCTATTTCGAGTGACACCCGCACGCGCTGCCTGGGTGTTTCTCGTCTGTCTGGGAGCGCTGATATTGAGCTGTGACGAGGTTGAGCGTCATAACGCTCTGACGTTTTTCTTCGACGGTGTTCCGCCCCTGAGCGGCGCGGAGCTTGAAGGGGGGCTGTTCGATCCGAGCTCCCCGGAGTTGGAGCAGGCGGGACAGAAGCCCGCCTGGTATGTGCATGAGCCGCGAAAGGACTGCTCGAACTGCCATCGCAAGCAGAGACCGGGAGGCTTCTCCGCTCAAACATACCTGATCGCGCCGGTGCCGCAGTTGTGCCTGAAGTGCCACACCGATCCGGCCGCGTCTGCGTCATTTGTTCACGGACCAGTGGCTGTCGGCCAATGTCTGTTCTGTCACAATCCACACACAAGCAAAGTCAAACACCTGCTCAGAGAGGCGGAATCCAAACTCTGCTACCTCTGTCACGACACGAGCATGATCGAGCTGATACCTGCTCACCTGACACAACAAACATCTGCCTGCACGGACTGCCATTATCCCCATGCGGGTCCGACGAAAGCTCTGCTCAAAGAATCGCCCTCCCAAACTGAGTACGAATCCGGCAGCGGCAAAACGACCGGCACGGCGGCGCAAGAAGATATTGGCCTCGTGAAGGTGAAGGATGTTGAAAAACTGTCCACGCCGCCGGAGACAGAAGATAAAACGGTGGAAGAGAGAAGACACTTGTTTGAAGTCTTCTGGCAAGTCAGCCGACTCATCGAGCAAGGTGAACTTCAGAAGGCCAGAGAATACCTTGAGGCGATCACAGACAGTGAGCTACTGACCGAGGATGAACGCGGTAAGATCGAGAACGTGCTCAGCCTCATCGACGAAGCCTTGGCCAATGGGGCAGGACAACCTCAGAACGGACCGGGGGCCACGGCCCCCGAGGCCGCTGATAAAAGCGACGGCTCGGCAGCCAAGCGCATAGAAGAAGTTGCCGACCTCTACTACCGAAGCATGGCCTATTACCGCGATGGTCAGCTTGTGCGCGCGCGGGAAGGCTTTGTCAAAGTCCTGAGCAGCGGGCTGATTCCCACAGCGATGGAAAATACGATACGCGGTTATATCGCCGACATAGACAGGACCCTGGCCCGGGGCAATCAAGGGCGGTAACAAAGCCGTAAGGAGCTGAGCGAATTGCTGAACAGACGGTACAGTAAGACTAAACCCTGGGGTGCTGAACGGATGCTTTCAGGCCGGCTGCGCCGCGCGGTTATGTTATGCTGTATGAGTGTGGTTCTTTTTGTGGGGTGCAACGTCAATGTCGGCGGCAGGCAACGCCCTCTTGTACGCCACGAGGGAATCCAGGGTGAGGTGGAGCTGGTCGCCGAAGGACGCACGGACGAACAAAGCACGAGCGGGAACAAGCGCGACAGTGAAACGACGGTCTTCGAGGAGCGATTAAGGCTCAAGACGGACGGTGACATCTACCACCCGGACTTGCTGTTCTATAACGCCGTTCTCGGTATCGGCCTTGCCCAACAGCGCCTCGACTCGGACGAAGAGTCCGACAGGCATGGTGAATCGCTGAATGATTACAGCGTATTCGCCGAATTGTTGAGGGGGAAATGGTATCCGACGACTGTCTATGCGACCAAGTCCGAGGAGATGATCTCCAGGCAGTTCCTGGGGGCGCTGAGGACCGAGAGGCAGAACAGGGGAGCGACGCTGTCCCTTCGGTCCGAGGATTGGCCCATGACGTTCCAGTACACGAGAAGCGAGTCCGACCAGGATGAGCTTACGGCACTGGCCACGGACTTCTTTTCCAGGGATGACGAGCGCTTCAGGTACACCGTGAGACACAGTTTCAGCGATCTGTCTCGCATGAGCTTCGATTTTGACAGGACCGAGGTTTCACAACGAAGCCCGGGGGCCTTCATCGAAACGGACACGGATCGATACACAGCACTGCACGATCTGATCTTCGGCAGTGACGAGCAGCATCGGCTCGATTCTTTTTTCAATTTTGTCGATCAGTCGGGCACATTCAACTTTGAGAATCTGCAGGTGGAGGAGCGCCTGAAGCTGCAACATCTTGACAGTCTCCTGACCAACTACAAGTTCCGGTTTGCAGACTACGAACGGGAGACGATCAGGAACAAAGAGACGCGGGGCGAGGCCGGCTTCGAGCACAGGCTTTATGAAAGCCTGGTGACCACAGCGAATGTCTTCACCTCTGAAACCGACCTCGAGACCCAGGGCGATCTTAGCCAGCGCGGCGGCACCGTCGCTCTGAACTATCGAAAGAACAATCGCTGGGGCCTATTGCTCAGCACCTATACCGCGGGTTTGACGAAAAGCGAGCAATCAGGTGGGACCGGCACGGGAGTCGTCATCAATGAATCGCACACGGCCACGGAGTTGATCCCTGTGGAGCTCGACAGGGTCAACATCGACGTTTCGTCCATCCAGGTCAAGAACGACGTGGGGCTGCTGTTCCAGGAGGGCGAAGACTACACCATCACAGAGAGGAACGGGAGGGTATGGTTGAATATCATCACCGTCGGCGGCGCGGTTCCGCCCAACTTCACGGAGGGGCAGGAATTCTTCGTGGATTACAACTTCTTCATCGAGCCTGAAAGGCAGGAAGATACGCTTCGTCAGAACATCACCGTCAGAGAACGTTTTGACAACGGTTTTTCCGTCTATTACGCTCATCGACGACAGGATGAGGACGTCAGCTCAACCGTGACGGAAATCACGCCCGATGAGTACACAATCAACGCCGTCGGCGCCGATTATTCCAACAAGGGTCTGTTCCTGCAGGCCGAGTACAGCGAGGAGGACTCGACCCAGGTCCCCTCAACGAGCAAGAAGCTGCACGGCCGATATAGCTGGCCGGTCAACCGCGACACGAATGCGAGCGTTCGGATTCTGAATCACTGGCTGGATTTCGGCGCGCCGGACGAACGGGACGTCATGCTCTTCAAGACCGGCACGGAGATCTTCAGCCGACTGACGGACAAGTATGGCGTTTCCGCCCGCGCCGACTATCGGGACGAAGACGATACCCGATTCGGCACAACCAGAGGGTTTCAGTTCAGCTCCGAATTACAGTATCATGTTCGTCAGTTAAGCATTGTCACCGGTGTTGAATTTAATACCCTCAATCGCAGAAATGATGATATTGACGGCAGTTTCCTATATGTTCGGCTGAAACGATTCTTCTGATTGAGCCAGGGAAGTAGGACATGGCAGCAAAGAGCAATATATTCGCCAGAGGCAACGTCGGTATTCAATTGTCCATCCTGGGGCTTGCGATGATCTCCTTCTGCGCCGGATGTGAGGGTCGGCGCGACGCCGTATCTCTGGCACCTGATGTGGCGCTGGCCTGGCCCGAGCCGCCGGAGGCGCCGCGCATCAGGTACCTCGGAGCGATATCGACAGAAGTGGACCTGAAAAGAGAAATCTCGTGGACCGAGGGACTGGGCGAGCTGCTCTTCGGCAAGAAGAAAATCGGCGTACTCGTTGCCCCGTATGCGGTGGCGGTTGACCGGAACAACAGGTTGTTTGTCTCGGATACCGCCGGAGCGGCCATTCACATGTTCGATATGAGCACGCGCAGATATGAACAGTTTAGCGAGATGGCCGATCAGGAAAGCTTGCTCAAGCCGGTCGGCCTGGCCATAGCGGGCAATTGGATCTATGTTGTCGACAGCATATTGCGGAAGGTCTGCGTCTTTGACACCAAGGGGGAATTCCTGTTTTCTTTTGGACGTGAACGGTTTGCAAGGCCCTCCGGAATTGCGTATCGGCAGGACGACGAAACGGTCTATGTGGCCGATACGGCCCGCCACACGATAGATGTATTCACCAAAGGCGGCAAGTTCATCCAGCAAATCGGATCGAGGGGTCTGGCGGCGGGGATGTTCAACTTCCCAACGCATTTGTGGCTCGACAGACGCGGCTATTTGTACGTCAGCGACACATTGAACTACAGGATTCAGGTATTCACCGCGGACCGGAAGTTCCTCACGACGTTCGGACGGCAGGGAGACCGGCCGGGCAACTTTGCCCATCCCTGTGGCGTTGCCACAGATGCGTTCGGCAACATCTACGTGACGGATCGTCAGTTTGAAAACGTTCAGATCTTCGATCCGCAGGGCCAGATTCTCATGGCCTTTGGAGAGGAAGGAACGCAGCCGGGCCAGTTCTGGCTGCCGGCCGGCATCTTCATAGACGACCGCAACAGGATCTATGTCGCCGATTCATTCAACAAAAGAATCCAGGTATTCGAACTACTGGAGTAAGCTGACACATGAAAACCAAATGGACGGACCTCATATCGTTGCTCACAGCCGTCGCGGTCTCGGGCTCGACCGCAATGGCTCAGACGGAGGGCTCGCCTCATGACTTGTCGGCCGTGACCGGGGGCAATGCGTGCAGTTTCTGCCACACGCCCCACGGGGCCCTGTCCGGGACTCCGCTGTGGAGCCACAAACTCTCCGCTGCGGTCTATAAGATCTACCAAAGCTCGTCTCTGGAGGCCCGAGTGGGCCAGCCGACCGGTTCGAGCAAACTCTGCCTGAGCTGTCACGACGGCACCGTGGCCCTGACCGAGACCGTGGGCGGCGGCCCTAAAGGCGGCACGTACATTGCCCCCGGCGGGTCAAACCTCGGAACTGACCTTTCGGACGACCATCCGATCAGTTTTGTCTATTCGGCGGCGCTGTCGGCCGAGGACGTTCAAATACGCCCGCCTTCAGCATTGCCCGATGAGCTCAAGCTGGACAGGTCGGGCGAGCTGCAGTGTACCACGTGCCATAACCCCCACGAGAACCTGCACGGCAGCTTCCTGGTGATGTCCAATCGCCGGTCGGCGATGTGCGTGGCCTGCCATGATTTATCCGGATGGAGGCTCTCAACGCACGAACGCTCAACAGCCCTGTCGGCGGTTGCGAACGACCCCTACCTGCAGAGCAGCGAACATGCCTCCATGATGGAAAACGGCTGTCAGAGCTGCCACCTGTCCCATTCGGCCGGCGGACACGAACGGCTCCTTCATTTCACCAGGTCGGAAGATAATTGTCTGAACTGCCACGACGGCTCCGTGGCGAGCTCCAATTTGAGAACGGATTTGTCCAAGCTTAGCCGGCACGATGTGGTTCGCTACGACGGCATCCACGATTTGAAGGAATCGCCGCTTGCCGCCGCCCGGCACGTCGAATGTGTTGATTGTCACAATCCTCATGCGGTTCAGAACGTGCTGGCTCAGCCGCCGGTTGTGCCCGGGGTGATGCGGGGGGTATCCGGCGTCACGGTCTCAGGCGGCGTGACGCAGCAGGTCCAGCACGAATACGAGGTGTGCTTCAAGTGTCATGCGGACAATCCGAGCCGCGTTCAGTCCACAATAACCAGGCAGATCACACAAACGAACACGCGGCTGGAATTCGACCCAACCGCGGTCTCTTATCATCCCGTTGTGGCACCGGGCCTGAATCCGAACGTTCCCAGCCTGAAGTCTCCGATGACTGTGGCGACGCTGGTTTACTGCATTGACTGTCATAACTCGGACAGCCCCTCAGGCACCAGAGGCCCTCACGGCTCCAACTATCGTTATCTTCTCGCGCATCGATACGAAACATCCGATTTTACGCAGGAGAGCAGTTATTCATATGAACTCTGCTACAAGTGCCACAGCCGGAACAGCATTCTGAACGATGAGAGTTTTACACAGCACAAGAAACATCTGGACGAGCAGATTCCGTGCTCGGCATGTCACGATGCGCACGGCGTCAGCTCAGCACAGGGGACCGTAACCAACAACAGTCATTTGATAAACTTCGACACCTCCATCGTACGTTCCGACCCGACGACGGGACGTCTGGAATTTGAAGATACGGGCACGCTTCACGGCCGATGCTACCTGCAATGTCACAATAAGCAGCACTCCCCCGAAGAGTACTGACCGCGGGAAAACTGATGTGGGGCATTCGATTGATCTTAGACGGCGGGCCGTCGGCCCTTATCGATTGTCTCTGTAGGACTACATTTGGGACAATCCGCGATTCGAACTTGCCCTCGGCCAAATAAAAATGGGACCACCCTTGGGGCAGTCCCATTGTCATTACCTATCGAGCTTTCAATACTACCCAGCTTACTGCAGAGCCGCTATAGACGCATTGAGCAAGTCCTTAGTGTAGCGCGGATTGTGGACGCCAAGGCTGCTATCCTCATAATCAAGCAAGATGTAGTTCCAGAGGGCAGCAGCTTCCGCAGAGGGATAGAATCCTTTAACCGGGTGATACCCTACTACTACTCCTTCAATGACACCATTCTCACCGATTTCATATTCTGTTTCTGCAGCGAGTAAACCCTTGGCTAACAGCAGATCGCGAAGCTGTTCGATCAGTGCTGCGACTTCAGTCTGCAGGCCGCCGATATCGAAGTTTGTGGCATCTGAGTGGCATACCACGCAAGCTGACATAACGGGCTCGAAAGTGTGGCCGTCGTCTGTGCCGAGGTGGCAGGTAACACAGGTATCCCCTACCAGCATGGCGTGAGCACTGGGAGTACCTGTAACATCACCGGCACCTCCCACACCAAGCAGCACTGCGCTCTGCGGGCCGTGGTGGGGGCCCCAGTGCGAGCTGCTGACATTGGTAACGCCGTTAACATCATCCACATATCCAGTAATCGTTCGGCGCGGCTGGTGGCAATTGGCGCACAGGTTACCCGTACCGCCATCATAGGTTACGCCTTCGAAAGCGTAGAGCGCCACCGGCGCGGTGGTCTCCAAAGCCCAGTCCGCGGCAGTGTAGGTCGTATGAATCTGGTGACAGGCGCGGCAGTCTTGCCGGGTTATGTCTGTGACATTCGTAACTTCGTTTGGCTTCTGTCCCGCAGCAACCATAGCGCTGAAAGAAGCACCAGAGTGGCAAGCTGTGCAGGATGATCTACCGCCGGCATAAGCAGCAGAATGACCAGTCGCGTGAAGGGATTCTTCCCAGGCAAACTGCTTGCCGGTGATCACCGTCGTGTCATCGTGGCACTCCGTGCAGGTAACTGCCTGAGCTAACCCGCTCGAAGCACCCGCCAACAGCACGAAAAGGGCGAACACTACGGCCATTAAGCTTGTTCGTCTTTGCATCGTATTCTCCTTTACATTGTTTTGCTACTACAAATTTGTGCACAAATCTCAGTGTGTGTTGGCTGTTACATGAAAAGTATCAACATGCTTAGCCGAATCTTGTCAGCATAATCTAAAGGGGACACCACCTCCTTTCCAATCCAATCACGACGAGCAACAGTGTTCCTGCTCATTGTTCTGACTCACCATTGAGCAGATCGAGCACGTCAGGGGCTGTATCTCCCCGACTTTGCCCGCTGGTAATTCTCTACATAGAATCCTGATCCACCGCCCGGTGATGATGAGCATCTGAATATGTGAAATATGTTTCGTCTCAGTTATCCTCAAACAAGGAAAAACAGTACATAGAGAGTCCGAGTATTCACATCAATGATTTCGGACTTTCGTACAACCTCCTTTGGTGAACCATCACTCTTCGGCTCCTTTGCTTGATCCCGGTCGTCCATGGACGCACAGGACCAACGACACTACATTTTGTTATTATACAGGAAAACCCTACCTGTACACAAAAAAACCCTACCTGTACGTAGGTACACTCCCTACGTAATAGGATTGATAGCAAACAGCATACCATGACATGGAGGCGTGGCTTTCTCTTCGGCTACGATAATCGTAAGCGCCTTATATTAAATGGCTTACATCACTTTACAGGCGCGACATTATTTTCAGGCTGCCCCTGTATATGACAAATTCTTCTCAGGTCTGAGACCACGCCGGGCAGACATTCCCAGGAATGGGAATCCTCTGCCAATTTTTTTAGGCAGTCCTTTCCTTCCTCATTGCCGCCTGCCCCTGCACCGATAGCACATGTATGTGCTCAATACTCATCTGGACGACCACGCTGCGCTGTTGCCTTGCCTTGAGCCCCGCGAATGCACCATGAGTCATGTGAGCTAACAGATTCACCGGACCGGCCAATTCGACCCGAACATAGCCGCCGCAATCGCGCCAGCGCTCAAGCGCGGCTGAAAAGGTGTTTTCGCTCCGGCCGTCAGGGGTTAAGCCGCAGCGAACTTGAACATCCTCAGGCCGAATCATAAACTGAACTTTGCCGTTGTGGCGGCCCGGTATCTGCAATTCGAGGGTCGAAACCTCGACTACCGTGTTCAAGCCGGAAGGATTCTGCTGCTTAACACGCGCGTCGAAGATGTTCTCGCAGCGCATGAAACGGGCGACGAATTCGCTTTTTGGTTTGCGCAGCAGTGCATCCAGCGAACCGACCTGCTGGAGGACTCCCTGATGTAATATGGCCGCCCGGTCGGCAACCGAAAAAGCTTCTTCGAGATTGTGGCTCACGTGGACCGTCGTCAGGCCGAGCTGGCGCTGAATCCCCAACAGTTGTGTACAGACGTCCTGGCGGGTGACTTCGTCCAGAGCGCAAACGGGTTCGTCCAGAAGCAGGACCTTCGGCTTCAGGACCAGGGCCCGCGCCAGGGCAACACGCTGTTTTTCCCCGCCACTGAGACCCTCAATCGGTCGCCGGAGCAAATGCCGGATGCCGAGCATATCGGCGGTTTCCGTGACGTTCATTTCCGTGTAGCCATGAACGCGCAAGCCAAAAGCGATGTTCTGCTCGACGGAAAGATGGGGAAAAAGGGCATAATCCTGCGGCACATAACCGATGCCGCGGGTCCGAGGTTCGAGTTCGGTGACATCGCGTTCGGCGATGTGGATTCGCCCCGAAGCGATCTTTTTGAGGCCGCAAAGGCACTCCAGAAAAATGGTCTTGCCCGAGCCGGGCGGTCCTAACAGGACAAAGTACTCGCCGCCGGCCATCTCGAGGCTCAAGCCCCGCAGGTGGAACGTGCCAATATGAAAAGAAATGTCCTCAGCGCGAATCATAATCTCACCAGGGCCGAGCCGCCGACAAGGCGAATACCGGTTACCGCAATCAGGGCTATAAGGATCAGCAGCAGTGCGATGGCCAGGGCAACTTCAAGGTTACCGACGGATTGTTCGAGAAAAATGGTGGTGCTCAGGACTTCGGTTCGGCCGCGAAACGAGCCGACAAAAATCATCAACGGGCCGAAGAGCCCAAAGGCCCGCGCCCAGGTCAGAATCCCGCCGGCGATAATGCCATTGCGTGCCAGCGGAAGCGAGACCCGGTGGAAACTGCCCCATTGGGTACAGCCCAAGGTCAGCGCCACATTCTCATAGCGGCGGTCCACATCGTCAAAGGCGGTTTTGGCCGAGCGGATGGCGAAGCTGGCCGCGGCCACAAACGGGCACAGCACGATACCCTTGGGCTGAAAGACAAATTCGAGCCCCAAGTCTTCCTGGATCCAGCGGCCGAGGCTCGTTGCCGAAAAGAACACCAGCAGCGTCAAGCCAGCCACTAAAGGGGGAAATACGATGGGCAAATCCACAATGGCGTCCGCAAGTATATGGCCCGGAAGGTGAAAGCGGCTCAGCGCATATCCCATCGGCACGGCAAACAGCAGGGCTATCAGGGTGGTAAGAAGGCTCGTCCAGATGCTCATCCAGAGAGCATGGAGGATGAATTTGGAGGTCAGCACGGTCAGGACGGCTTTTCTGTCGACGTACAGGACGTCCGTCACGATCAACACCAGTACGAAGGCAATGAAAACGGTCACAAACAGAAACGCCGCAGCGGAGAAGACCCGGTCGCGCCAGCCTCGGACGGGGGTGTTCGTTGCCGATTTCATCACAGACCCATCGATGCAAAAACGCCCCACCTGCCGAACTCATGATACAGCATGTACCCCATGCAGACGACTACGACGAGGGTGGCGACAGCGCCGCAAATCTTGATCTGTGCCGGCTTGAGATTTGCCTGCTCAGATGCGAGCCGTTTGCCGAGTCCGAACCAGACCATGAGCGTGACGATCCCGGCTGCAAGGAAGGCAAAGGCCTGCATACCATACCAGCCTTGCGAAGGAACGCCCTTCTCGTTAACCCACTTCCACGCGTGTTCCAGCGGATAATAGCGTGGCAGCTTGATGTGGAACCACATGGTACAGCAGTAGAACAGGCTCGTCGATGCCATGAAAACAGCGCTGAGAATATAGACTACATCCGACTTCTTCATGACCACGACCCTTTCAGAAGCGTCAAATAACATCCGACAACGACCTTGTACCAGACGATGACATTCAGCAGCAGACAGAGCGGCACGTACAGGGTGAGCTTGTCCTTTTCCTCAGACGGCTGAAAACTCCTGCGCAGCATGTAATAGACGAAGAACATGGCCAGGCCGACCGCTCCCCAGTGTTCTTTGACCTCGAACAGCCCGGTGGCCCACGGCAGCTCGGGGTCAAAATAAAGGTAGCGGATGTGAATTCTGTACGCCGGATATATCAGAGCACCGATGACATACACGATCGCATATGACCATAGGGACACTCGAACATAGAGCCACTCAAGCTTCTGCCGGCCGAACTTGCCGCGGACGAAGTTGATGACGATCAGCAAATCGTGCGTCATGCTCCCCACGAGAACGAAGGTCGCAAATAGATGTGCCAATAGCAGAGGGCCGTAGAAGTTCTCCAAGAATACCTCAGACATAGGCGTTGTCCTCCCAAATAGAATCTGTAGACTCAATCTTTCGGAATGACCCATCCGTGTTCTCTGTAGAACGCGCGGGCTTCGGCCGTGGTAAGGAAATCCATGAATTGCTTGGCCGCCTCGGTCTGCTTGGCGAAAGACAACAGCCCCACACATGTCCCGCGAAGCACCTGTTGTTCCGGCGGTATCTCAATGACTTCTATTCTATCCGGTTCGAGATGTTGAAAAGCCGTCCAGCCGAACGCCGCATCCACTTGCGCCGTGGCGACGGCCTCGACAATGGCGACGCAGCCGTTGGCATAGTAGCAGATGTTTCTTCGGATCTTGTCCACGAGGCCCAGCCGGCCCGTGATATCTTCCCACAATCCCTTGAGGCAGTCGATGACCGAGACGGCTACGCGAACACCGGGCCGGGCCATATCCTCGATGCAACGGATATTCGCGGGATTTCCGGCCGGCACGATGATCGCAGAAGTGCGGCAGCCAATCGTCCGCCGCTGGCCCTTCTGCACGATCCCTCTTATCTCGCCGTCATCGAGCAAATATTCGGCCCCTCCGATCGCGAGGTCGTGGATGCCCTCGTCGGAGATTTCCAGAAGGAAATCATCTCCGCCGGTTTCTCCGGTGGCTTCTTCTGCGACCGGCGCTGCGCAATGTCGGCTGCATACGCTGATTTCCACATGGATACCGCTCTGCTGTTCAAATAATTCGGCGGCCTTCTCCAACGGCGCTGCACACGCCCTTGCACTGAAAACACGGACCGGCCCGCCATCACTGTTTTGCGTCATTCTTCGTACCTCCAGGGTCCACTAAGCTCACATTGTTTTGACTCGTCAGATCCTCGCCCATACCTGTCTTTTGGGGCTTTGGCGAGGCGGTAAACATCTTTATTGCGACTATCGCCAGGAAAATGGCAAACATCTTGCGCAGCGTTTGACCTGGCAAGCGTCCGGCTATTTCGGTCCCGGCCAAAACGCCTGCCAAAGCCCCCAATGCAATCAACAGAATAATCGACAGATTCATCTCAATTTCGGGGTTCCTCCAGTAGCGAAGGGCGCCGAGCAGTGTCATGGGCACCATGACGGCCAAAGCCGTTCCCTGGGCCGCCTTCTGCTCAAAAGCAAGAAGAAGAACCAACACGGGAACAACCACCGCCCCGCTGCCCAGTCCCAAGGCGCCGCTGATCACACCTGCACAAATACCCAACAGAATAAAGGCCCACCACGGATTGGACAGCAAAGCTATCATGTGAAAACTCCAAAAAAGGCCTGTTCCGTCATCCTCAAGGGACGACAGAACCCTATGTTCTTTTTGACGGGCTCATTATAGGAAATGGATGCCCGTTCTCAAGAGAAATACCTGAGCATAATGGGCAAATCGTGCTTCTGAGACATGGCTGTCCGATGATTCTGTGCTATTGGGGCGGCTCGGTGCGGTAGTTATGTTGCGAGAAGATCTCCCGCCCCCGCTCGGAAACAGCGAATTCCACAAATTTCTCAGCCAATGAGCGGTTCCTGGTGAAGGTCAGCACGCCCACATTCACGGTTGAGATCACGTTCTTCTCAACGGGAATGGGAACCTCGGTTCCGTGGTCGCTGTAATACCGGGCAATCGCGTCCCAGACAATGACGGCATCGAGCGAGCCGGCTTGGATCTGCATCCCCAGCTCGTTGACGGTCAGCGACTGAAAGGCCAGATTTTTCTCGACGTCCTCCCAGGCGATACCGTTCCTGGCGAAAATCTGCTTCGTCCTTCTGCCGATCGCACAGGCCTTGGCATCCCCGATCCCGAGCTTCAGACCCGGTCGGAGCAAATCCTTCAGTTCGACGATATTCTCCGGATTGCCTTCTTGAACCAGAATGGTCGGCACGAAGTAGCAGGCGGACTGCTGGGAGAGAATCATGCCTTCGGCGGCGGCCTGATCGACGTAGTGTTTGTCGCCGGGCATGTAGAGGTCGCCCCGCCGGGCCAGCTTTATTTTCGACAGGAGCACCTCGCTTCCGGCGTAATCGGTCACCACTTTTACGCTGTGCTCGCGCTCGAAGGTCTCCGCTATTTGCTCCACGGGCGGGCGAATGCCGGCGCCGCAATAGAGTAGCAATTCGTTCGTCCCGGCATCCGACTCTTCCGGCGTTTCGCTGTTACAGCCCGATAGCAGCACAGCGATGGCGAGGATCGTGCGTAATGCGAGTGTTTTCACCTGGATCACTCACTCCTTTATTTCACATAACCGTGCTCGGCGAAGACTTCGGGCCCCCTCTGACTAACGAACTCAGCGAACTGCTTCAGCAGGTCGGTGTTCTTGCCATAGTTCAGAGTCATAATATGCACGCGGATTTCCTCTTCGTACTCATAGGGCGTCTTGACGATATCCAGGCTATCCCGGAACGTGTGGGCGACACCATTCCACATGATGCCCGCATCGATGGCCTGCGTTTTGAGAAAATTGCCAATGTTGCTATGTCCCTTGGTCAGGCGGTTTTCGACGTTCTTCATCAGGGCATCCTTGATGCCTTTGGCCTCCAGAAGGGCAAAGACCATTTCGCCGGCGGTCGAGTACTGCGGGTCGGTCAGCGCGACTTTCAGGCCGGGCCGGGTCAGGTCCTCGATGCTTTCGATACCCTGCGGATTGCCCTTCTGAACGACCAGGACCGGGGCTACAAAACCAACATGGACGTGATCCGCCAGCGCTCCGGCATCGCGCGTGTAATCGAGGTACGGGTCGTGTGTAATGAAAATATCTCCTTTCACCCGAGCCTTGACGTGGGGCAGAAGATCCTCGCTGCCGCCAACAGTGCTGACAATATCGACGCCTGTCTGGGCCTTGAATTCCGAACACAACTGCTCGGTCGGCGGCACAAACGAGCTGCCGCACAGAACGACCAGTTCTGTGGTTTGCTCTTGAGCCTGCTTTTTATCACATCCAATTGACATCGTCAGGACAAGTACAACCGACAACGACAGAAACAAACTTGTTCTTAGTATTTTCGTGTGTTCATCCTTCATTTTTCGACTCCTTTTTCTTTAGTATTGATGATTGTGCACCGGGCTCAGCCCCTCCGGCCGAAACACAGAACCCGTCCATCTTCGAGAGTCACCACAGCGCGACCTTCCCGGTCAACCGCCAGACCCCACGGAACGGGTGAGGCCGGTAAGCTTTGAGACCACAGCGGCGCGCCGTCTTTGAGGTTCAAAGCGACGATCTCCGATTTGCTCGCGACCACGACGGCGTTTCTGCACGCTGCGAATGCAACGCTGTCTTTGCAGTCGTGCTGCCACACAGGCCTGTCCTTGATTCCGAGCCTTTTCCAATCGAGGTTGAAGCGATTCCCAGGCTTAGCCATTTGTTCCTTCAGCGAGTCTCTGTCAATTCGATCGAAGCACAGCAATTGTTTGCTGTTCTGGCGGCTTACCCAGACGATGTCACGACCGCTGCTCGATGCGAGGAAGACTTTGTTGAAGACCGTATTATCATAGACGTCATATTTCGGATGGGCGTAGAAAGGCTTGCCGCAGGCAACAACCTGTTCGCCGAGCAGCGAGAGCTCCCAGCCGCGAGGACTCCGCGACTGACACCTCTCCAGGGGCTCGGCATCATTGAGGCATCTGCCGTTGGCCTTGTTATAGACAGCCGGCGAAACGGCGTTCCCGCCGGCCAAGAAGAGTTTGTCGCCGTAAAGCATCATGTGCCCCTGTACGCCGACGCCCGTATGGGCCTGCCGGTCCAGGTGGCCTGATGTGTTGTTTTGCCATTTGATTCGGCCCGTTACGGCATCGAGAGCATAGACGTAGGTCCCGTCAAAGTTGGCCATACCCGCCGCAACATAGGCGATGCCCTCTTCGACCAGTACTCCACTCGCGGCCGGCCAGGTGGACTGGAGCGAACCATAGACGGGTATCTTGCGCTGCGCCGGAGCGGCACGGAATTTCCATAACAGCCGGCCCGTCTTCGCCTCAAAGGCATAGACGCATCCGTCACCGGAACCGACCAAGACGCGACTATTCCAGATCGTCGGCGGAATTCGGATCGCTCCGTCGGTGTAGGCTTTCCAGCAAAGCTCGCCGGTGGCCGCGTCGAAAGCCCTTAGGATACCATCAGGCCCACCGGCAAAAACAAGCCCGCCGGCGACCACCGGGGCGGCCGGCAGCACAGTCGCTTCCGAGAATTCCACCGCCGGGTCAAAACGCCAAAGCCGTCCGGCCTTGTCGGGAATAACCGCCTGGGTTGTGGCACTGCCGGTATTGTCGGCGCGAAATGTGGGCCAATCCGCGGACGACGTGGGCAAATCGACAACGTTTGCCACATCACCAGCGCCTTTCTCCAGACGCTGCTGTTCAGTAGCTGTCGGATTAAAGTCGAAGTCTCCCGCCGGCCCCAGGCACGTGACGCCGTAAAGCGTGAGCTGGCAATCGCATACCGAGGGCCACCAGTAAAGCAGGCCGTTGGCAATAATGACTCCGTCCTGGCACACGGGGCGCATGGGTGAAATCCATTGTGGACGATCCGAGGCCATGTCCAGCCGCACGGAACCACCGCTGGCGCGGAAGAAGATTGCATCGGCTGAGCCCGTCGGTCGTGTGCACGCCCTGCGGCTGTGGTCAATCTCGGCCAACACGCGCCCCGTCAGCGGGTCGAACTTCACGGACGGGTGCTTATCAACCTGGCCGCTGAGGCCGTAGAGTGCATCCTCGCGCAAGACCAACTGGAAATTGCTGTAGGGATGCTCCCAGAGGATGCTGCCATCTTTTGTCGAGACGGCCAGCAACTTGCCAATCTGCGGCCCGGCAAAATACAACGCCTTGTCGGAGCATTTCAGGTAGCACGTGGTGCGCCAGTTCGTGCGATAGTCCTGACGATGCAGATACTCACCGAGCGACGCGAGCAGTTCCGCGCCGTTGTCGCGTGTTTTTCGCCAGAGCACGCTTCCGGTTTTCGCATCCAGACAGGCAAGATACGCTCCGAATCGAAAGATGTAGATTCTCCCGTTCTTCATACACACGGCCCGGCCGTCCACCGGCTCCTGCTCCCGATGGCTCCACAGGACTTTCTTGCTTTCGGGATCGATAGCCAGCACGTTTCGGCCAAAGCCCCACGGATTGTCGGGCTGATTGAAACCTTCCGATATCGGATTCCAGGGCCAGCCGTGCAGCTCCCGCCGCCATCGTTTGGTTTCGTCTTGTTGCTCTTGCTCTCCCACGAGGGCGTAGAGCACTCCATCCTCCATCGCCATCCACTTCCAGAAGGTTCCCCCGGCCTGTTCGAGGGGCGGGATGATTTCATCTTTCAGTTGGCCAGTCGCCGTATCGATTACTTTGCAGGACGTATCGTCGCCGACGTAGAGTGTCGAGGGTGTGGCGATCATGGTATTGCGGTGGATCATCACGCCCTCGGTCAGATCACGCTGCCACAAGATGGAGCCGTTGTAGCCGTTGAATGCTACGAGTTTATTGAGGTAAGGCTCTTCTCGTACTTTAAAGGCAACGTGACCGAAGGCTTTGAATACACGGCCCGCCGAAGCGACCGACACCTGGGGCAGCGGCGCATAGCGCGGCTCGGCCATAAATTGTGTTAAATAAGGAGCCAGTATCACCTTGTCCTGTGACTGCGGGTTATTGTCCGGCCCATAGTAAGGGTGACTCCAATCGTCCACTCCTTTCGCAAATGCCTTGCCCAGCACTTTGTTGGGTAACAGGGCCTTGCCCCCAGGACGCAGGACTCTTTGAATCTCGTCCTCAACATCGTTGGGGATCTTGAGTAATACAATAACCGCGTCGGTCAGATTGTCAGCCAAATGTATCTTCGTCAACGGCCCTTGTTCTACGAAGATACGCGTCCCGTAGAAACCCGCCTCATCCACGATTCTGCGTGCCTTGTCCAAATCTCTTTGAGGGCGTAGCTGCACGTACAGCAACAGCTCGCTGTCTCTGGCCAGCTTCAGAGCCAGTTCGCACGTCGGGTCGCCGAGCACGACACAAATGCCGCGAGTAACACCGATTTTATCAAGAATCTCTCGGCCCTGGCCCGCCGGACAGACCGTGGATAGACCCAGCAGAGTGACTACCACTGCAATGAACAGACTCATTCCAGTCCTTCTCATTTTTCTCCCTTTCAGAAGGTGTTTTCTCGGGGGCGTCGATCCTGTTCAATCCCGACAAATCTTATGCCCGATCATCCATCAGACGTAACGGAACCCCGGGCCATTTGAACGCTTCGCGTCGCGTGTGTGGCCGCCCTTGCATCGTGAGTGACCAGCAACACGCAGCCGCCGTCATTGACGTATCGACTGAGATAGCCGAATACGGTCTGGGCGTTATCTTCGTCCAGATTACCGGTCGGTTCGTCCGCCAGGATAACCTTCGGCTCATTCATCAGAGCACGAGCCAGCGCCGTGCGCTGCCTTTCGCCGGTGCTGAGCTGCGCCGGCACGTGGCTGGCACGATCTTCCAGCCCGAAGTGACTAACGAGCCGGTTCGCTCTCTCGGAAGCTTCTTCACTGGGTAGAGCTAATGAAGCGGCTAAGATATTCTGACGAACCGACAGGTAAGGAATCAGATTAAACTGCTGAAACACAAATCCGATGGTCCGTGCGCGGAGCCGGCAGCGCTGCTCGGGCCCCAATGTGTA
>CP070806.1:4695353-4703572 GCA_020343675.1 Phycisphaerales bacterium | reverse complement strand
GTTCAGAAAAAAGCTGCATGATAGTTTATGCGTTCCTACTTAGCAACCCTTGAGTCATAGACCGACGGAATGACCCGTGTCCAGCTCTTGTCGTGCTCCCACTTGCCGTGGTACATCTTCCCTATCCGTATAGTATCGTACCCGTGCTTGCGAAAATGCATCGGCATCGTAACAATGTCGCCCAGCATCTTTCGCCAGTCTTGACTATTACTGAAAACACCCGTAGTGTCAGGCCGTAATCCCGTAAATAACGCCGTGCGAGACGCATTACATACCGGACTCATGCAATAGGCGTTCTCGAACAACATTCCCTCACTCGCCAAACGATCGATATTCGGAGATTTCACTGGTCCCCCGTAGCAGCCTAGTCGTTGAGGACTGAAATCCTCTATGGCAATAAAGACAATATTAGGACGCTTGGGCAACTCCAGCCCCAATACCCTCGTGAGACCCATTGCCATGGTTCCGGCCGCCACACACGCTAGTCCGCATGAACTGTCGCCTTGTCATTTTCCCCATGTTGATCTCCTGTCCCATGTATCCACGTGTAGAAAAGTATACCTGCACCTATTTCTTACCTGCCATGCAAAACAGCTTACCATCATTTGTTACCATATATATTTTGCTGTTAGCCGCAATCATACCGTCAAATGCCGGCACTGATGCCAACTGTATCGATTTCAATATCGAGCCATCCCTGGCTGAGTATACGTTAAGGAGCGAACCCTTCCTTCCTTCGAAGGATGCCATCGGATCCTCCGGATCAATAACATCCGGCAAGCCGGCGGTGAACAGAAGTTTTGTTCTCGGACCTGGGCTTACTGACTGAGTTAATAACATTGCACGAATACGAATTGGTACCATCGACTGCCACTTCTCCGGCTTCTGACGCACATATCCCGTACCTTTCTCTACGCCCTGCCCTCCTCTCCTGTGATTATCACTCAGAGTTTCCTTAGGCAGCCATTCAAGAAGGCCAGGCCTAGCGCCCTTTTTCAGAAATGTTGGTTCGTTATTATTGTCATCTGCAAATAAAAGGTAACCATGCTCTGCCGGTATGAACAGGGTACTCCATTGGTATCGGCGATAAAAGTATTTGACTGCGTAAGTCGTATTATCATCAAAAACAATTATCTGCCCTGCTTTTGGTGACTGCTGAGCAAAGTAGAAACCGGGCCACCGTTTTCCGTACATCCAGTAGATCCGGTCGTAACCCGTGTCATCCAGGAATCCTCCCGTAGCAACGAGGTGATTCGCTCCCATATCCAAATCTCCAAGAGGACTGCCCTGTGGCGTCTCCAGGCGATTCAGCCTGGCATCAAACTTAATACGCTGCAGGTAGAGGTCCTTGCCATCACTGACCATAAGATCATTCAGGGAGCCTTCCATTGCGAATGGTGTCCCGGTGTCTTTCTTTATGTCCGGCCACGGTCCTTCTAGGATATGACTGTAGAGTACTTCGCCTGTGCATGCGTCCAACCCATAAACAATGATACCTCCATCAAGAAACGAGGAACGACCTGCTGCGAAATATACTACCCCATCCTGCACCAGCACGCTGCCGTGGGCAGGCCAGACCGATTCAACCTGCTCGTAGGATACTAATCGTCTGTTATCTGGTGCCGCGCGGAAACGCCATGCCAGCTCTCCATTGTCAGCCCCCAAGCAATACACGTAACCATCTCGACAACCGAACAAAACCATGCCCTTATAGACAGTCGGAGCAGAGTTAATACGTCCGCCAGTTGTGAAACTCCAGATATCTGTTCCATTGTCTGCATCAAGGCAGCGGATATGATGTGCCTCTTTTTCGGCCACCCAGAGCCGTTTACCTACGATGACTGGTTGTGATCCGTTGCTATTAAGCTCGATTTCCCATTGCTTGTACAAATTCAGAGGTACCTTGGTCTCAGTCGACCCACTTCTCTGTACATCACGTCGATACATAGGCCAATCATCTTTTGACACCAGCAACTGGAATCCTGGAATTCTATCGAAGCCCGGCCCCCGTTCAACGGCAGCGTTCGTGGATGGGCTGAGCTTATCGGCAGCTTCGGCTGACAACGCAAAGTAACCGTTAAACTTAACACCGGGATAGCAAAAACACTGATCAGTTGGGACATAGAGCAAACCATTGGCAGGCGTAGCACCAGTGAAACATGGAGCACGCAGCCAGTCATTGCGCATATGATTATCCCCTCTAACATCAACGAACTCGGCACCTCGCTTGGGCAGGATCAAGTAGTTTACCGTTGCTTTACTGCGGTGACAGCGGTAATGATGCCCCGGAGAGATAAGCTTGTACGTCGTTAGTTTCTTCTTGATCTCACCGGTTTTGATGTCCCGGCCTTCAAACGAACCGCAATATACTATCCCATCGATAATAAACAGGTCTGCTGGTTGTGTGCACGCCCCCGCCCAGGCCATCTTACTGCGACACTGCCAGAGTTCATTGCCGCCTTCCATGGAAAAGACGGTAAGAAAGATAGACGACGATGGATTCTTGTTCCCAGCCCCATTCTTCCCCTCGCCCGTTCCACCCGCTGTTTCCTGCATTCTCCTGTTGCCATAAAAGAACACGAGATCGTTACTGACAACAAGATTACTGATTCCCCCAAGCGTGGAACCAATTACATGCGGGGCACGCCACAATTCCTTCCCACTTCTCAAATCGAGGCAGACAATTTCTTCCATGTTGTGATATACAAGCCGGTCCTCTTTGGCAGCCAATGCATACGACACTACCCTAATATGTTCTTGCCGCCAGAGTTCTTTGTCTGTCTCAACATCAATTGCCGCAAGTGCATCGTCAAGGGTTTCCTTGCTAAACCGGACGGTTGCTCCAACTGACCGCTCCTTGGTAATCTTTACGATTAGTACACCTTCGGAAAGTATCATCTCATCGGTCCCTTTTGTACCTTCGATCGCCTCGGTCTTAATCTCACCAGTTGCCGCGTCGAGTACGGAGACAGGAGAATCCAAAAAACCTAGCGTGACGTATACAAGATCGTCCTTGGCAACAAGCCGCCGTGGTATTGTGTGATGTATGTTCCAACGGTTGCCTTCACCAGTGCCGAATTCTGCTTGCCAGTGGCGCATGGGCTGTTTCCAAAGCAAGACACCACTGAACGCGTCGCGGGCAACGAGCATGCATTTCTGAGGCAGCTTTCTAAAAACACCTGTCGGACCTTCGTCAAGAATGGCAAAGATACGGCCACCTGAGGTGACAACAGCACTTACGCTGCTGGGAGTTTCATGGCTTCTACACCACTTGGGACCGGCCAGCCAGTGCAAACGCTTTGGAGGACCGACCTGCATGTCATTTGCGACGGCGTGATTGCTGGAATCGTGAAGAAAATGTGTCCATTCATCAATATCGGATGGTCGCTGCTCTACTGTTCTTTGCCACTCATTACCATCACGAATAAATGCAACGCCTTCAGGTGCGAGCACGCGCCGAACTTCGTCCATCGGAACATTACCAAGATCACTTGCTACCAACAAATTAACAATGCCGTTGACATAGGGGAGTTCTTCCCCGTCGAACAAGTCGGCTGCAACAGGTCCGTTCAAGCCCTTCGATTGAAGCAACTTTCGTGTGTTAGCAACACATATAGGATCCGTATCCAATCCCTGGACAAGATAACGCTCATTTATTCGTAGGTCTGCGGTGAGCTTGCCGTTACCACAACCGAGATGCACCACCAACCCACCCTGTACACCGGTTTGCTTTATTATATCCGAGGCGGTTTGGGCAGACAGACTTAATCGGGACATAAACAGTATAAGAACGATACAAAGAAGATTGTGTTTCTGCTGATCGATTGATGTCATTTCTCCAACCCCTACGATTAGTGAAAGCTGTTAACAGAAGGGCTACGTCTATTCTACTTAAGAAGTCGAATTAGTTGATTTCCATAGGCTTTTCTAAGATTTCTCAGTAATAATTACTGATTAATTCTATAGGAATATACGGAACCAAACAATACCTAACCCACGAGGTGTATTCTACAACTCAAAATTGTTTACTTCCGATCAGCCTTTTCAGGCGTGTTCCGGATTTCGTAGAGGTCGATGTTATCGGGGGCCGGTATATATCGAAGACCCAGGGAGTAGCCCTTACCTGATGTGTGTAGAACGCTGGGGCGGTGACGATGGCCCTGACGATGCCATCGAGAATGTCGCGGATTGCAACGCTCCAACCTTCGTCTTTCCCTGGGATTGTGTCTCGGTTGTCAGAATCGATTAAGAAATCATTAGATAAGCTGCTTTCCTGGGACCATAGCCCAGAATACATGGATACGTTGTCAAACACATATTCGGAGCTTGTCGAATATTCATCCATTGTAGAACTGCTCATTTTTTGTGATTGATAATTGATCCCCCAAAGCTATGATCGCAGATTGGTGATCCTGTATTATCCTACTGAAAATAGAGATCCTTTATATGGGAGGTGAAAATGAGGATCGGCAAAATGGTCGTATATGGTATTCTGCTCGTTGTAGTTCTAGCTTCGGTCTGCAATTGTGCCGAACAAAAGACGATAAGAATTGCTGTTGCTACTTTCTCACATGAAACATGTACATTTGCCCCGAAACCGACCACCGTTGAGGATTGGGAGTATTTTGGCCCTCCAACGGCTGATATCATCGATACATTCAGTGGTTACATTGGGGGATTTAGAAGGATGTGTGACGAGTTTGGTGGTGTAGAGCTCATGGGGATCACGTCTCCTCGTAGCGCTCGCGGTGGCTCTTCCGGGAGTTGGAACACGACCGACGCATTCGACAAATATACCCATTTGATGGCCGAAGATCTCAAAAAGGCGGGGCATTTGGACGGGTTGTTCCTGGCGTTACACGGCGCTATGGCGGTCACTGGCATACCCAAGCCGGAAGCGGAGATTGTAAGGAGATTGCGCAAGGTCGTTGGGCGTATCCCCATCATGGTCACTCTCGATCTCCACGCCAACGAAGACCATGAGCTGTCTGATGCCGCCGACGCTGTCTTCATCATAAAGAGATATCCGCACTACGACACAGCGCTCATAGGTGAGCGCGCTGCTCGTGTAATGATCAAAACCATTCGGGGAGATTACATTCCTACGATGGCCACCCGCAAGCCCGGTGTGATTACGCCAAGCGTTTTTCAAGGCACTGGCGTATCGCCTGCGATGGAGATCATGGAAAGGGCGCGACGGTGGGAATGTCAACACAGAGATGTTTACGTATCCGTGGTATTCGGATTCGCCTACGCGGATGTCCCGGACGCCGGGGCCACAGTGATGGTGGTGACCAATAACGATCAGAGACTTGCCGATAGAATTGCCAATGACATGTCTGACTATATCTGGAGAACTAGAAAGGCGTTTGCAGGAAAGACGCTGCCCAAGACCAACGAGGGCGTTGCTTTGGCAATAAAGGCAGCAAAGGCTGGGAGAACACCAGTCATCATTGCGGATCACAGTGATCGAACGGGTGGTTCCTCACATATACTCGAAGAGTTAATCAGGCAAGGCGCAGAGAATTTCTGCATTACTACCCTTCGAGATGAGCAAGCAATAGACAGGATAAAAGCCTGTTATAATGCCGGTGATTCGATTGCGATTCGGATCGGAGGTAATTTGGACAAATTTGCCGGGAATCCAGTAGAAATCAATGGAAAGATCGAATTCCTGGGCGAATATGGGGCTGAGGCAATCGTGGTACTTCACTTCGGCAAGAACAATCGAATCATCCTAACACCAACTCTTCGGCAGGTTACCAACACGAGTATCTTTGGGCCGCTCGGCATAAATTTCAAAGAGCTCGACATCATCGTCCTTAAGTCGCGTGTCCATTTCAGAAGAGGCTATCATGAAACAGGTGTTGCAGGGGCGATCTTTGAAGTTGACGCCCCTGGCTGGGGTCCGGCGGATTTGACAATGTTGCCCTACAAGAATATTCCTAAGGATCTTTATCCGGTTTACAGGAGAAATTGAACAACGAGGATACATCTGATGCGGGCAGCCCTTTTCAGTCAGCATGATCCGCCTATGAAGCTCAAAGCCAAACACTACAGTCGCACTTGCCACAAGTCTTTCTTGGGCATCCATATCACAACGTATCAGTCAATGTCACTCTCTTTCCGCTTCCGTTTTCGGCAGTTTTGTTCGCCACTCTTCAGCTTTTTCTGGCTTGTTCCAGGCTTCGTAGAGTTCAATTAGGGCCAGAATACAGCTGCGGGTTTCGGGATGTGTCGGACCCAAGTGCTTCCGCACCGACTTCAGCAGCGCACCGAGTTCCTGTTCTGCTAGGTCATATTTCGCCTCAGCGATCCTTGCTCTCGCACGGCCCGTTAGAACGCTCTCACGGAAAGCACGCTCCGACTTGTACAAACTCAAGCTGCGCTCGAAAGCTGTGGGAGCAGGTACGTCACCCTGGCGTGTGGCTAACCGGATCGCTTCCTCTTGCTTCTCAACAGCGACGGCGAAATTCCCCGCCTCCGCGTAAGCCGCTGCAAGTGTATCTACGAGCGTAGCCCTGTTCAAGCCGCTCAGTCTACACGCTTTCTTGGCGTTCTCTATCGCCTTGGCTCCGTCCCGTATCGTGGCCGAAGGATAAGTAGCCTGCAACCAGGCCAATTGATTCAGGATTAGTGCCTTCAAATAAGGCTTGACGTCACCTGCCCGGTCCAGTCTCTGCAGTTCTGCTGAACACCAGGCCATAAGCTTATCGGCTCGCTCCTGCATGGCGTACAATCGCATCATGCTGGTCTTGGCACCTCTCACAACCATGTGGTTGTCTGTAAGCGAACGGCGCCCTTCCGCGAGCACATCTGTCAACAGCAATTCAGCCTCCTGATACTTGCCCTGCATCATATAGACGCGGCCAAGGATGAGCGTGAAGTGAAGGACCCACATATGGCCTTTGCCCAGGATCCTCTGTCCAAGTCGCACCGATTCGGTTAAGCGCGACTCTGCTAACTCGGGTTGGTACTGCATTTCTAATATTTGCCCCAGAATACCCATCGCGATGATTGTCTGCGGATGCTCCGCACCCAGGACCCGTAGACCTGTCGTGAGACCAATTTCTGCATGGCGCCGTCCCTCCTCGAATTGTCCATCCAACGCTTCGATCCACGCACACAAGAGCATGAAGTCAAAGGTCAGTCTGTGCCCCTCTCCCAGAACTCTCTTGGAGATTTCCCAGCCTTCAAAGCACAGAGACGCCGTTTTGTCGACTCGTCCCTGGTTGCCGGCATACATAAAGGCAAGACCGTACATAGCCTCTAGGGTGATCGGGTCTTCCTTGCCGAGGAGACGTATGCCCGACTCCAACACGTTCGTGAGTAGTTCATCCGCCTTTTTGATCTGGTCGGGCCGGGCCCATTCCGAGTAGACTCGACCAAGCCAAGCACTTGTCTGCAAGGTATGAGTGTCCTCGGTCCCCAGGATGCGACGTCTGGACTCCAAGGCCTGAGCCAGCAACGGTTCAGCCTCTTTGTAGTTGCCCTGCAACAGATACAATCGCCCGAGTTGACTCATCGAGTCCAGAGTCTGAGGGTTCCCTTTGCCAACTCGCTCGCTCCGAAGCTCATAGGCTCGCTTCAGGTGAGCTTCAGCATCCACATATCGACCCAGCTCGATATAGGTCTTTCCCAGCGAATGACAGATAGAGGCTTCAACCAACGGCTGATCAGCAAATCTGCCTTTGAGGTTCGCGCCCCCCGCGTCCAGCATAGAGCGAACCGTAACATCCTGGCCCATTTCCTGCTGGAGGGCCACCGCCCCAAACAGATCCTCCACGAGGAAATGCGTCACTGCCTGGGCTATGCGTGCCTGCCGGTCTGCTCTGATAGCGAAAACCACAATCCCGGCGATACCCGCCAACAACACGAGGAACACAGCCGCAAGGCCCGTGGCCAGTGCTTGGTGCCGTCGGATGTGCTTTTGCACGCGGTAGAGCATACCGGGTGGGCTGGCCGCTACAGGCTCATTGTTCAGGTGCCGCTCGATGTCTTCTGCCAGTGCCTGCGCCGTTTGATAGCGGCGCATCCGGTCCTTCTCCATGGCCTTGAGAGTGATCCAGTCAAGGTCTCCGCGCAGCTTGCGCCGAAGGGTTTCGGCATCGCTTTGACGGCAATTGGCCAGTTTTGTCGAGGCCTTAGCATCAAGACTGCTGAGACGAGTGCTAGGAGTCCCAGGCTCGGATTCGCGGATAACCTCGCGCATCTGCTCA
>CP070806.1:4671801-4695253 GCA_020343675.1 Phycisphaerales bacterium | reverse complement strand
GCGGCGGCATGGGCGGCGGCATGATGGGCGGCGGCATGGGCGGCGGCTATGGCGGCGGCGGCATGGGCGGCGGCTATGGCGGCGGTATGGGCGGTGGCTACGGCGGCGGCGGCGGTTACGGCGGCGGCGGTTACGGCGGCGGTGGCGGCATGGGCGGCTCCGGCGTCGGACAGTTTATCGCTGAAGATTTGACATATCTTATACAAGATTCCACCGGCTGGGAGAATTGGGCCGACTTGAGCGAAACAGGTGAAGGAGGGACCATAACGCCTTATCCGACTCAGCAGCCGAAGAAGCTGGCCGTTCTGGCGACCCATGAGATTCACACAGAGATTGACAGCCTGCTGATGGCCCTTCGTAAAGCCCTCGGCCACCAAGTCTCGATTGAGGCCAGATATCTGGTCGTGACTGAGAATTTCCTTGAAGACGTCGGCCTCGACATAGATTTCACGGTCAACCTTGGAACCAATTGGGGTCAACTCACGTTCGAGCAGGACTCGGCGTTTACCACGCGGGCAGAGCCCACGCAGGTTCCTCTGAGCTTGGGCGGTATCGGTGCCTCAGCGGAAGTGTCAGGCGGGTATGGCACCATTCTGGATGATCTGCAGGTGGCGTTCCTCCTGCGCGCCACCCAGGCGCACAGAGACGCAAGGCAATTGACGGCCCCGATCGCCAGCGTCTTGAGCGGCGAATCTGCCAGCTTCAGCATCAACAGACAGTTTATTATCGCGCTGCCCCCAATTCAGCAGCCCGGTGTCACGACAGTGGGCATCACAGGAGGTCAGGCGGGCACGGCAACCGGTGTTGGTGGGGGCCAGACCCCGCAGTACATGCCGGTGCCGTCAGGAAGTACGCTAAGCATTACCCCCATCATTACCCACGACAAGAAGAATGTGCTGCTCAACATTCTCACCACGCAGCAAGATTTCCTCGGGCTTCGAACCAGCACGGTGGAGACGCCCGTTGTCGGTGGGGTCGGGGGAGCGGAAGTTCTGGAGTACGATGTTCAGCTTCCTGAGACGGAAACGTCCACGCTTATGACTCGCGTGAGTGTGCCTGACGGCGGGACTTTGCTGATGGGCGGCCACAAACTCACGGCCGAGGTTGAGAAGGAGGCAGGCGTCCCAGTATTGAGCAAGATCCCCGTCATTGGGCGATTGTTCGCCAACCGCAGCACGGTCAAGGACCACAAAATACTGCTGATCCTCGTCAAACCGACGATCTTGCTGCAGGAAGAGCGAGAAGCCGAGGCCATTGCCGCGCTGGAGAACGAGTATTAGACCTGCCGGCCATCGCAGGGGTGTCTTGCTTGATCCCACATTTGTGCGAAACGTAGTTTGTGCCGTTATACCGGGCTGGAGTACCTTGGGCTATGGACAGTTTCAGAAATGATGATCACTATCTTTTTAGAATGCGGAGAATGAAACATAGAATTCTGCTCAGCATGTTGATTCTCGTGGGCATCTGCGGTCTTGCCCGGGCGGTTGAGTCGTCCTGGCCCGCCTTTGACGATGTCTCGCAAACCGGATCGACCGCCTACCGAGAACGCGAATTGATTGTCCGTTTTGCTGATCCGGCTCCAGGCAGCCAGCTTCGAGACGGGCTGGTGATATCGGGCCCATGGGCGCGCCGCACGATCAGAACGATGATCTCCGATTCCATCATTGCCGGGGCAACGGTGAAGAAGGAATACGATGCCGTCGCGCGCGGTCTGGCGGCGGTCAGACTGCCCGAGGGCACAGATGTCCTGGACGCCTTCATCGAATTCAATCGCTCGGCTAATGTCTTCTACGCCGAGCCGAATTACAGGTACAGGCTGTTTCTCGCCCCGAACGACCCGAATTTTCCGGAATTGTGGGGTCTGAACAACACGGGCCAGACAGGTGGCACACCCGGCGCCGACGTCGATGCCCCCGAGGCCTGGGATATTCAAACCGGGGACTCCGAGATAATCGTAGCGGTGACCGACACCGGAGTGGACTATGGCCACCCTGACCTGGCGGACAATATGTGGGTGAACATCCAGGAGCGGAACGGCCCGCCCGATGTTGACGACGACAAGAACGGGTACATTGACGACATCTATGGTTATGATTTTGCAGGACAGGTCGCAAACGATCCTACTGATGCTGACAGCAACCCGGTCGATAGTATCTTTCACGGTACCCACGTTGCAGGGACCATCGGTGCGGTTGGCGACAACGGTGTGGGCACTACCGGCGTCTGCTGGAACGTCAGAATTATGGCCCTGAAGATTCTTGCGGATGACTCCCTGGTGGAGCCGGCTGTATTTGCCAGCGAAGCGGTCGAGGCGATAAGCTACGCTGTTGACAACGGGGCCAGGGTCATCAACGCTTCATGGGGCGGCGATTACTTTTCACAGTCTCTTTATGACGCCATTAAAGACGCAGGCGATGCCGGAGTGCTGTTTGTTGCCGCCGCCGGCAACGACGGCGCAGACAATGATATCCATCCCCTGTACCCCGCAAGCTTCGACCTGGGCAACATCATCTCTGTGATGGCAACGGATCACAACGACAACAGGTCGGTGTTCTCCAACTTCGGGGCCCGCTCGGTTGACGTCGCTGAGCCGGGAACGGATATTCTGAGCACAACTCCTACCACGGTGACTGATGAGATGCGCCTTTCCGACGTAGATCCCAACTACGAGACGCTGAGTGGCACATCGATGGCCGCTCCGCATGTCGCGGGTGCCTGCGCACTGATCTGGTCGCAATACCCTTCCCTGCCCCACGAAATCGTGAAGGGCCTCCTCCTGAAGACGGTTGATCATACATTGACCTCACCCAGATGTTGTCAGACAGGCGGACGAATTAATCTGTACAAGGCATTAACGTTAATCCCCACTGGAACACCGGGCAGAGTCCTGAACAGCAAAGACGACCCCGCCAACCCGGATAATTTCTACTCCACCATCCAGGCGGCTATAGACGATGCAAATGACGGCGACGTGCTGATTGCCGAGTCCAATCGTATCTTCAGAGAAACCATTAACTTCAAAGGCAAGGCGATAACACTTCGCAGCGGGGATATCAACCGGCCGGATGATCCGAACATTAGCCCTGACAATACGCTCATTGTAGGCCTGGGGAATGAGGGCTCGGTGGTAACCTTCAGCAGCAATGAAGGACCCGACACCGTCCTCAGAGGTCTGACCATCAGTTGGGGTAACGCCGACTACGGAGGCGGCATAAGCTGCAACCAGGCATCACCGACAATTACCGACTGCATCATCAGCAATAATTTCGCAAGATATTATGGCGGCGGCATCGACTGTCATAAAAGCTCGCCGACGATCGAGAACTGCACCATTGCCGACAACCGAACATCTTCAAGCTCCGGCATCGGCGGCGGTGTGAATTGCGAACAGGCCTCTCCGATGATTGCCAACTGCATCATCCGCAACAACTTTGCAGACAGCGTCGGTGGCGGGATCGCGTGCTACTACGCCGAGCCGACCGTCGTCAATTGTATTATTGCAAACAACGCAGCCGTTTACAAGAGCGGCGGAATTGACCTGGAGCACTCGTCGCCGGTAATTACGAACTGTACCATCGTTGTCGATGATCCCAATGCCCCGAAGAACGGCGGCATTTCCGCCCACAGTGATTCGCAGCCCGTCATTACAAACTGTATCCTGTGGGGCAACGGAGACGACCTGTACAACTGCTCGGCGACGTATTCCAACATTGAGGACAATGACAAGGGCGAAGGCAACATCCACGCCGATCCCATGTTTGTCACCGGCCCCCTCGGCAACTATTATCTGAGCCAGATTGCGGCCGGACAGCTCAGCGATAGTCCCTGTGTGAACACCGGCGACCCCGGCACAGACCCTGCGCTCCAGATAGATGCTTACACCACGAGAACCGATGGCCAGCCGGATGCAGGTGACATCATCGATATGGGCGCTCACCTCGAACCTTTGCCGGCTAAAATGGTCCCATTGAATATCAGAGTCGCCGTTATGGGCTTCCCGCTGCCTCTGGATCACCCCGAGCTGATTCACGGTCATGTCGATCGCGAACCCAACTTGCCTCTGTACCGGGAATATGAAGTCGTACGGGTCACGGCGCATCCGGATCCGGGGTACCGAATCAAGGAGTGGACCGGAACCAATGATGATTCCTCGAGCGGCGCCGACAACACGGTCACGATGTCTTCCGACACCTACGTAACGATTGAATTCGAAGAGGTTCCCTTGTATCGGCTGCGCACTGAAGTTATCGGCGGCCGCGGAACGGTCTCGCCCCACCACAGAAGAGGTGAATACTACCCAGACGGCACTGTGGTGACACTCGTGGCCACGCCCGACCAGGGATACATCGTTGACCGATGGGTGGGAACCGACGACGACGCGTCCTGGTCCGGCACAAATACCGTGACTATCAACTCCGATAAGGACATCACCGTCACCTTCCGTCAACCGAGGAGTCTGCACGTGCCGGGGCAATATCAGACCATTGCCCAGGCCATCGAGGCCGCTTCCGACCATGGGGACAAGATTACCGTGGGACCCGGAACGTACTTCGGCGGTAACGACTTCGACGGCAAGGCCGTCACGATTGTCAGCGAACGTCCGGACGACCCCTGCGCCGTTGCGGCTACCATTATTCAGGTCTTCTATGGAACTCCTGCCTTCATCTTCCGGAGTGGCGAAGGTCACGACTCGGTCGTTGACGGCTTTACCATCGCCGGCTCGGGCGATCTCGGCCCTATCCTTGCATCCGACACCGGAGGGATGGGTGCGCCGGGTGTGGAGGCCCGTGGAGGAGCGATTTCCTGCCTCAATGGAAGCAGTCCGACGCTGGCTAACCTCGTAATCAGAGACGTTGTTGCACGGGGCCAGGATGGCGAGGACGCCACTGCTCCTGTTGAAGATCCGGAGGATCCAGCCGACCCCGAGGATCCGCTGGATCCGAACGACCAGTTGCCCGATCCGGAAGAGCCGGATCCGGCCAACCCGGATCATTGGGCTCCGGCAGACCCCGACAGGCCACCGCCGCCTGATCCCGACGACCCGAACGCAGCAGAGGATGGTTTCGACGGTGAAGACGGTCCCGATGGCCTGCCCGGTCAACCCGGCATGGACGGCATGGAAGGCGCAGCCGGCATCCCCGGCGGCTCTGGCGGATTCGCCCACGGCGGCGCAATGTATTTCGACGCCAATAGCGCGCCAATCATCCTGAACTGCACACTTATGAACTGTCAGGCAATCGGAGGCGACGGCGGTGCCGGCGGGCAAGGTCAGGACGGTCAGGACGGCCAGGACGGTCAGCCCGGCCAAGAGGGCCAACCCGGACAAAACGGCGGCGACCCTCTCGGTGACGGCGAACAGGGAGCCGGCGGCAATGGTGGTAACGGCGGTGACGGCGGCGCGGGAGGAAGCGGCGGAAAAGGCGGTGACGGCGGAAAAGGCGGTGACGGGGGTGAAGCCTTCGGTGGAGCCATCTACTTCGGCCCGAATTGTCGCCCGACAATACGCTTCTGCAAAGTCCTCAATTGCAGCACGCGACAAGGTCTTGGCGACCGCGGCGGCAATGGCGGCATCGGCGGCATCGGCGGCGTAGGTGCAGCCGCCGGCGACGGCGCTGACGGCGGTGACGGTGAACCGGCCGGTGATGCCGGCGATGAAGGGCTGCCCGGCGCCGGCGGAAACGGCGGCGATGGCGGAAGAGGCGGAGACATAGGCCTTAACGGTGCACTGTCGTGGGCAGGCGCCATTTACTTCGGAGAGAACTGTCAGGTCGATATGGCTGATACGACCATTAGTCACAATGCGGCCACGACCGTTGTCCCAACATATACGTATACCGGCGGCGACGGCGGAGATGGGGGCGCAGGCGGAGACGGTGAAGGGGACGCTCCTGGCGGAAACGGCGGAAACGGCGGTGACGGCGGCGCCGGCGGACCTCCACTTGACCCGACCGACGATGTCAATGATCCCAATATCTGGCGTCCCGGCATCGGAGGCATCGGAGGCCCTGGAGGCACGGATGGCGACGACGGCTTGGACGGCTTCGACGGATTCCTCCTGGGCAGCTACACAACTGCCTACGGAGGGGGCAATTACTACGACGTCAACTGCTACGTCGAGATGCGAGACTGCACAATAAGTCATAATGCTACACAACAGCCCGATGGAAGTGGTCTGGATGGTGGTGGTGAGTATTACCAGAGCTTCTGTACGGCAGTGCTGAATCGCTGCGAGTTCATCGGCAACATAGCCGGCTTGAGCAATAGCGGAGGGGGACAGTATTTCAGCGCATCATGCACGGCGGAGATCCGTGACTGCAATTACATCGGCAACTCGGCCGGGGCCGAAGGTGGTGGCCTGTTTACCCTGACCGACTCCGCGTTTGAGATTGTTGGCAGCAGCTTCATCGGCAATTCGGCCCTCGGCCTCTACGGCCGGGGCGGCGGCATGTACGGCGGCGGTCAATGGGACTGGATCGCATTACGATGGTACAACGGCAATACAATTACAGTCACAGACAGCTACTTTGCCAGCAACGACGCTGCTTACGGAGGCGGTCTGTACTGGCACGGCATCGATGCGGACGTCTCGATGTCCAATTCGGCCGTCAGCGGCAACACGGCCGAACAAGGCGGTGGGTTGTTCTGGGCCGATGGAGCACCGACGATTATCGATTGCAGCATCTCGGGCAACAGAGCCAAGACACGCAGGTTCATGCCCGATAGCATCCTCTATCAACAGTACTACTTCTATCTCGCAAGCGCTCCAAGGCCGTATGGCGGCGGTGGTGGATTGTTCTGCTGGTCTTCCGACGCACAAATCGAGAATTGCTTCATCACCGGCAATTCGTCGGCCGCGTCCGGTGGCGGCGTGTACTTCGGCGGCGCGCCCAGCCTGCCAAATCTCAAGAACTGCGTGGTCAGGGCAAACTCCTCGGTGCTTGACGGCGGCGGCATCGTTTCCTACTGGCTCACGACACCGACAATCGCCAACTGCACCATTGTTGACAATGCAGTACGCGATCCGCAAGACCCCGAGCAGGGAAGAGGCGGGGCTCTGGCCTGCTCTTATGAAAGCCAGACGACCCTTGTCAACAGCATCCTCTGGGGTAACTCAGCAGCCAAGGGTAACCAGATATCAGTCGGCAGCATCTTCCAGCCAACGCATATCAACAGGCCGGCGACTCTGACGGTATCGCATTCGGATGTTCAGGGCGGGCGCAGCAGTGAAGCGGTTCACGTCGAGCCTGGGCGCGTTCTTAATTGGGGCAAGGGGAACATTAATGCCGATCCGCTCTTTGTCGGCTCGAGCCTCAACCTGAGTCAGATTGCCGCGGGACAGGCCGTGAACAGTCCGTGCATCGATGCGGGCAACGGTTCGGCCGTGGCTCTCGGCTTCGATACACTCAGCACGCGATCCGACAGCGTCGGCGACACCGGCACCGTTGACATGGGCTTCCATTATTCCGTCGCCCAGGACAAGTATCAGTTAACGGTGAGGGTCGTTGGCGGCGAGCACGGCACGGTCAAGCCACTCGGCGGAAACTTCGACAGATTCTCCGTCGTCACACTGCGGGCGACGGCAGACCCGGGTTATCAGGTCAGGTGGATCGGCACCGATAATGACAGCTCCCAGACGTTGACCAATACAGTGACCATGGACTCGCACAAGACCGTAACAGTGGAATTCACAAAGCACACCGGCAAAACTGTCACGGTGCCCGGCAACTTCCCGTCCATCCAGGAAGCGGTTAACCATGCTCAGGACGGCGACACCATCGTGGTCGATCCGGGCAGGTACTTCGGCGGGTCCGATGGCATTTCACTGCTGGTAGATAAGCCGGTTGTAATCACGTCGCGCAATCCGGATGACCCCAGCGCCGTCGCGGCAACGATCATCGACGGGTACCTCGGCACCAACCCGTTCGAGAATATTGGCGTCCTGTTCGGACCCAATGCGGATTCCCGGACGGTTCTGAACGGCATTACGATAGAAAACTGCGGCGGACAGTGGTCCAGCGGCGACGACGGCGACCGCGACGATGGTCATCCCAACGGCGAAGACGGTTCACCCGGCCAGGGTGCCGGGATACTCGTCTACAAGGGCGCCGCTCCCGTCATTAAGAACTGCATAATCAGAAACAACCTGGTGCGCGGAGGCGACGGCGGAAACGGCGTGGACGCCGATGGGGACGACCCAATTCTCAACGCCGGTCGAGGCGGATGGGCAGGCTGGGCTCACGGCGGCGCTGTCTACTGCGCCCCGGACAGCAGCCCCAGATTCATAAACTGCACCGTTGAAGGCAACGTGGCCCGTGGCGGCGATGGTGGCGACGGGGGAGCCGGCGGCGGGGCCGACGAAGGCTATGCCAACTACGGCGGAAACTACAGCAGGTCTCAGGCGGCCTTCTACGACCCCTTCAGCGCCAGCATCGAGTTTGTGAGCGGGAACCTGTGGGAAAGGTTTGCCTGGGACTTTGGCCTCGCACTTGCGCCTCTCTATGACGATCCTAACTTGACCGGCTACTTGGGTGACCACCAATTGTACTCGGCGCTCGGAGGAGGAGTGTTCTGTGATATCAGAAGCAATGTGTCCTTTGTGAGCTGTGAAATCCGAGGGAATCGCACCTATGGCGGGATGAGTGGAATTGGCGGCGAAATCGCAGGGACCGGCAGGAATCTGGAACCCCTCGTTTCGTTTGAGATGCCGACATTCGGAGCCGGCGTTTACTGCGCAGCCGAGTCCTCGGTCACATTCACAGGCTGTACGTTTGAAGACAACATTGCCTCCGACGTTCTGGCGGGCGTCGACCCTAATCATCGTCTCGATCCTTATGCCGGGTACGGAGGTGGCGTGTGTGCCCAGGAAAGCGCCGCGGTCGCATTCGTTGACTGCAACTTTGTCGATAATCAAGCCGATTCCGGCGGCGGCATCTATGTCGCCGACACGGATGCTACCGTCGTTGACTGTAACCTGGCAGGCAACAGGGCGCTCCGCGGCGGCGGATTCCTCGGCGCGAGCAGCTTTGTCAATATGGTCAACAATGAGATCACCGGGAACAGGGCGACCGGCGACGTGGACGATCCCAACAATCAAGGTCTCGTTGGCGACGGCGCCGGCTTGTACTGCTGGCTGGGCGGCCTGAACGTCCAGGACTGCAACATCAGCAGCAACCTCGCTGATCTCTCTGGCGGCGGCGCCTACGTGCGCGACGTCAATGATGCATCATTCATAAACAGTCTGATCTTGAACAACGGGGCCGGCAGAGACGGCGGCGGCATCTCAGCTGACTGGCATACTGCTTTAATTGTTGCGAACTGCACATTGGCCGGCAATGCTGCGGTGGACAACATCGGCGAACCCAACGACGCCGGCTTTGGCGGCGGTTTATTCTGCGGGTATGAAAGCACCGCTGTGGTGACCGACAGCATCTTCTGGGACAATTTCGCCCTCAAAGGCGACGCCATTGCAGTCGGGTCCGACTTCCAGTTTGATTCGAGGCCCTCACGACTCACCGTCTCCTACAGTGATATCAAAGACGGTCGAGCCGGGGTCTGGGCCGACAGAGGCAGTACCGTTCACTGGGGCCAGGGGAACATAGACAAAGACCCGCTGTTTGCGACAGGATCGCTCGGCGACTACTATCTGAGCCAAACCGACGCCGGCCAGTCGCAAACCAGTCCGTGTGTCGATGCCGGCAGTGATTACACCAGTAATATCGGCATGGTGAATTACACGACACGGACCGATGAAGCCGCCGATTTGGGCCTGATCGACGTCGGCTTCCACCACCCGATAAGACAGCCGTGCAGATTGGCCGACCTCGCCCTCGACGGCATCATCAACTTCCGGGATTTCGCCAAGATTGCCGAAGCGTGGCTTAGTGAAGGCTGCTCGAAGCAGGATGCCTGGTGCCAGGGTGCGGATATTACATCCGACACATTTGTCAACTTCGGAGACGTGCTCTACATGGCTGACTGCTGGCTCGTCCAGGATACGAGTCCGCCGCTTCCCAACCCGAGCCGGTGGGAAACCGAACCGAATTTGGCCTTCGCATCTGCTATCCGCATGACCGCTGAGACGGCGATCGACGCCTGGGGCTGGGACGTCGAATACTACTTCGAGTGCATTGACGGTGGCGGCTGCAACGACAGTGGCTGGCAGAAGAGTCCAACATATACCGACGGTGGCCTGACACCCGGTGTCCTCTATGGCTACCGAGTCAAGACGCGGGACGCCCTCGGCAACGAGGGGCAATGGTCCGAGCCGCGTTACGCCGGTCTGGACAGCACACCCCCGGCACCCGCTCCACATATAGAGAGCACTGTCGCCACACCGACCTCGATTGCGATGATCGCGACGACCGCCTATGACGACAGCGAAGTAGAATACTACTTCGAGAATATCATCGGCGATGGTAACGACAGTGGCTGGCAGGACGACCCCAATTACACGGATGCCGGGCTCGATCCCAACACCGAGTACGGCTACAGAGTCAGAGCCAGAGACAGATCCAGCAATCAGAACGAAACGCCTTGGTCGGAGACGGTCGTGGTAACAACCCTTTTGGCTCCGGATCTGATTGCTCCGACGCCGGACCCGATGGAATGGGATCTGACCGCGGATGCTAATGGCGTCGATGGGGCGCCTCACGAGATCGAAATCGACGACGGCACGACTTTCGATTACTGGGCCGAGATGACAGCCGTGATCGCTGTCGATGCCGGCGGCGGGCCTGTGGAGTACTTCTTCGAGTGCACTACCGACAGCGGCTTCAGCAGTGGCTGGCAAGCGTCCGAGTACTACATCGTTGCGGTCGGCAGAAGCGGCCAGGGACATCGGTTCCGCGTCAGGGCACGTGACCAGTACGGCAACGAAACCGCCTGGTCACCCGAGGAGGTGGCCGACTGACGGCGGACGGACAGAACTCAGAAAACAGATGACAAAAACCGAGGACGGACGACTATGAAAAATCGTCCGTCCTCATTCAATTTGTGCAGAGACCCAAGCCAACCCGGCCGCTTACTTGGCCTTCAGGGCCTGGTAGCCGTAGTGTGCAATGAGGTGATCGAGTATGACCATGGCCGTGTAGTTCTCAGCCACGGGCCATATCCGTGCCACAATCGTCGGGTCGCGACGGGTAATCGCCGCCAGATCCTTGTTCTCCAGCGTGTACTTGTCGATGGTCTTCTGGGGTTTGTCGATGGTCGGCGTTGGTTTGACGGCCAGCCGCACCACGATAGGCTGGCCGGTGGTGAGTCCCCCTGTTATGCCGCCCGCGTGGTTTGAGTCGAAAACGACCTTGCCGTCTTCGGCTCGCATCTGATCGTTGTTTTCGTAGCCCGTCATGTCTTTGACCGCAACGCCGGCGCCAACCTCTACACCCTTGACGGCCCCAATGCCGAGCATCCTGCCTAATTCACCATCGAGCTTGCAGAAGACCGGCTCGCCAAGCCCTGCCGGAACGCCCGTGACGACCACCTCAACAAGGCCGCCCGCCGAATCCCCCGTCGCCGCAATGCGATTACAGGCATCGACCATGCCCTGAGCGGCATCCATGTCGGGGCAGTTCACGACCGGGTGGACGCCGTACTTGTCCCGGACGGCATCGCCGCTGAGCTGCGGGCCCTTACCTCGAATCGCGTCAATCTCCTGCTCGATCTCGGCCAGGATCCGCGTCTTGTCCAGGAATCGCATCTCCATCGTGATGCGTCCCTTGACATAGACCTGCTGATAAAACGGGTCCAGGTCGTGCCGCATCCGCTTATAATCTTCCGTGTACTTCAGGGCCTTCTCGGCCGCGATATCAGGACACCGGACGCCGGCAATTTCTCGGACGTACGAAAACACATTGATGCCGCAATTTCTCAACACTTTCTTGGCTACACACCCGGCCGCAACGATCGTCGAAGTGTAGCGGCCGCTGAAGATGCCCGCACCGATGGCGTCATCGTCGGGCCCGTACTTCATGAACGACGCGTAAGACGCATGGCCCGGCCTGGGTGTGCGATTCGTGTCCTGATACTGCTTGATGTGAATGAAATGACGATCCAGATTGGGAATCAGAATCGACAGCGGCGTGCCGTTCGTGTGGTTCTTGTTGCCCGCATTCTCGATAGTGTCAGCCGCATTCAGACCCGAGTAGATAATCGGCAGGTCGGGCTCCTTCCGTGGACTGCTCAACTCGTCCGCCCCGGGTTTTCGCAGCAGCAGATCGCCGTAGATCTCCTGCTCGCTCAGCAGAAGACCCGGCGGAACGCCCTGAACCACCGAGGTTAGGCCCTCCTGATAGGAGCCGCCCGCAACCGTTACCTGAAAACAACGTCCGACATGACATCCGATCATTTCTGCCACCCTTTCAAAAAAAGTCCAGAAAGCAAAATTAAGGAAGTCAACATCCCGTAGGGATGCTTCCGCAATTCTGATTTCTTATCTTTGATGTTTGATTTCAACTGACTAACTCCATGTCCGCTCCGAGGCTTCGCATGAGTTGCGCAAACTGTGGAAACGTCACTTTCATGGCCTCGGCGGTGTCGATCACAGACGGCTCGTCCAGCACCAGCGCGCCCAGTGAAAGGGCCATCACGATGCGATGGTCGCCCCAGCCGTGCAGTTCCGCTGGTTTGGGCTTGCTGCCATGCACAATCAGGCCATCCGGCAACTCTTCGACTCTGACATACATTTTCTTGAGTTCTTCGGCCATGCACTTGATCCGGTCGGTCTCTTTGCTTCGCGCCTGGGGGACGTTGAGCAGCTTTGTCGTCCCGGCCGCAAACGCACCGACCACGGCCATCGCAGGCAGCGCGTCGGGCGTCTTGTTCATATCGATCTCGGTCCCGTGCAGCGACGATGCCTTGACCGCTATCGAATCGGCCGCGATGCGGATATCGGCGCCCATTGCCTGCAAGTACTCGACCACAGCCTTATCCGGCTGACTATCCGTGAGATCCAGCCCGAGCAGTGTCACCTCGTCGCCGACCAGCGCCGCCGCACAGAGGAAAAAGGTCGCGCTGGAAAAATCGCCGCCGATGGTCCCCTCGTATGCCTTGTAGCTCTGATTGCCTTTGACGTTGAATGTTCGCATCTCGCGGTTCTCATATTCGATCCGCTGTCTGTCGAGCCAGTCGAGGGTCATCTGCACGTAGCCGGGCTCATTGAGCATTGTCACGGCGATTTCGGTGTCCTTCGGCGCCAGAGGCGCAGCCAGAAGCAGGCTCGATAAGTACTGACTTGTGGAAGCCGCGATTGTTGTCCGTCCGCCGGTGAGTTTCCCCGTCACCTGGACCGGTGCTTTGCCGTTGTTGCTGAGGCTGGTACACGTGGCTCCCAACTCGTTGAGCGAGTCGAGCAGCGGGCCGACAGGCCGGCTGCGGATTTGTTCGTCGCCCGTGAAGGTGATGCTCCGGCCGGGCGGGGCCAGAGCCGCCGAGCCCAGGGCGATCCGCAGCGTCGTGCCCGAGTTATGCACGTCGATGGTCTCGTCGGGGATGGCAACGTGGCCGGCTGTGCCGACGACCTTCCACCTCTCGGGATCGCTGATGTCGATTTCCGCACCGAGGGCACGGTAGCAGCTCACCGCGGCCAGGGTATCGCTTGAATCCAGCGGGTTGCGGATAAGGCTCGCTCCGTCGGCCAGAGAAGCAATCGCCACGGCGCGAATCGTGTGCGACTTGGACGCCGGGACCAAAACTGTCCCTTCCAATCGAGATTTCTTCGCAATCAGCTTCATAGGACCCTTTACAGTGCAGTCTATATCGTCTTCAGTGCGACATTTCTACCAGAAATGCCCGATAAGTGGAAGAAAATTCCGGATTCTGCGCGGTGTATCCTGGCGAGAACCTCTATCATTCGGCCAACTGTGCTCTGGCCCAGACGTGGCTGATGTCAAGCTTGACGGCGGTTTCGAGTTCGGCTTTGGCCAGGTCGTTCTGACCTTTGCCTCGATAGCCCAGAGCGAGGATGTAGTGGGCGGATGCCTGGCGGGCCTGCGGCGTTTGGCCCTCCCCGAACTTGGCGAAGAAGTCTTCCGAGGGCTTTTCGGAGAGCCTCTGCTTGCCCGTCTCTATCAGCTCATCGAATATATCCTGCGCCCGACTCTTCCGGCCCAGTTTGACCAGCGACAGTCCTTGGTAATACATGGCTTCGGACCGACTCCCTTTCTGTTCGGCCGACCGGGCGTAGAATTCCTGGGCTTTGTCGGAATCGCCCAAAGACTCGTAGGCCGTGGCGATGTGATAGCTCACCTGCGGGGCCCGGCTGTCGTTCTTCGGCCTGCCTATGGAAAGATTCTCTGGGTATTCCGACGCGGCGTGGAAGTCGGCCAAAGCTTCCCTGGGCCTGCCGTTCTCGAGATGACGCAGTCCCCTGAGCAAATGCCCATCCACATAGACGTCACGAATCTCACCCCCGCCCTCGCGGACATGAAAGTGGTTGTTGGCCAGAAAATCAACGGCCTCGTCGTATTGCCCCGCCAGGACAAGGACAGCGATCTCCCGCAGGAAGCTGTCGTTTCGTTTGACCACCGTCTCATGATTGGCCTTGAGTAAGGCAAGCCGTTTTTCGAGTGAGATGTTACCTGTCTCATAAAGGTTGTCGAGTTCGGCGTACAGCCGGGGATCTTGAGTATCGCACGCCACTGCCTTTTCGTAGCTGGCAATCGCCTTGGGGATATCCTTCTCGGCTCGATAATAGGCCCAGCCGAGATTGCGGTGGACAGTAGCGAAAGAATCATTTATCTGCCGGGATCGTTCCCAGAGTTTGACAGCTTCCTCAGGCTGCCAATCGAAGAGGAGGTTGCCAAGATAGTAATGCGCCATGGCGTCGTTGGGGTTGTGCCTGATAGCGGCGTTCAGAACCTCGATGGATTCGGCACGGAATGGGAAACAATAATCCGCCGGCATTTTGGCGGCCCGCCGAAAGCTCTTCGAAGCCTCAGCCGCATCGCCCTTCTGCTGCTGGAAATAACCCAAATAGTAATGCACCATGGGATAGGTGCCGGCGAACTCGGTTTTGTCTTTGACTGGTCGTGAAAGCACTTCAATCGCCTCATCCCACAGGGCGCAGCTACCGTAGTCGGCCGACAGTTCGAGATACGACTCGACCCGACCCTGCATCTGGCGGTTCAGCTCTGACAGAACTTGCTTCGCTCTACCTTTTGAATCCGAAGCCCTGTGAGCGAGATGCAACTCGTTTCGAGCCAGGAAATCAAGCGGATCCACGGCGAGGACGCCCGAGGCGATGCGTTTGGCCTCTTGGACTCTTCCAAGTTTTCTGAGGACAAGCGCTTTGATACCAAGCGCTTTTGTATTCAGAGCATTCGTAGCCAGCGAGTGGTCTATCTGCTCCAGAGCTGAGGCATAATCTGTCTTTCGGCACGAGAGTTCAGCCAACTGATAATACGCCGGGCAGTGAAAAGCGTAGTCCCACGCGGCTCTGTGGAAGAAGTCACCGGCTTGATCGAATTTGCCCTGCGCTCGCAGAGCAAGGCCCAGATAATAGCAGGCCTCGGTGTTCCCCGGCCTGGTGTATTCGGCGGAGATTCTCTCGATGGCCCTTCGCAGGTTCTGCTCGGCTTGCTCGAACATCGCACGCTTGATGTAATTGATGCCGAGAATCGTATTCGTGCGAGAGTCGCCCGGGTCGCGTCTCAAGGCCTCTTCGTAGTAGGCGTAAGAGTCCACACGCGGGTTGTGAATCTGTTCAAGGCGCAAGCCCGTCAGGTATAGCTGTTCGATATTCTCGATATCTTCGGGCGCGGGCGGCGTTTTCACGACGTCGGGAAGCTTTGGATTATATTCTCTCTCGATGGGCTGGTAGGAAATCAGAACCTCGTCGGACGATGAAAGCAAAGCAGCCTTGAGGTCCGTCTCCTTTGTGCCACGCGGGACCTTCGCTTGCTTCGTGAAAGGCTTATCGGGTCCGATGTCAATCGTCTGTTCAAGAATTGTCTTCTCGCCGGTCGTCAGAAGCACTTTCGCGCTCGAATGTTGTGATGTAGTGCAGAATCCAAGTTCTGCTTCGCCGCCGGCCCCGATCTCAAGATTGACGGCCGCGTTCAGGTTTGCGTTCTTGAACCCGCCGATTCGGCGAACCGGATACCAGTGCTGCTTAAACGCCTTGACCTCGGAGGGTTTGATCCAGCTATAGTCCGGCTGATTGTCGGACCAGGCTCCCACCATCAGCTCAGCATAGGGGCCGTCCTCGTCGGTCAGGATTTTGTCCCACATGCGCCCCCGCGGGCCCGGACTCCACTCCCAGAGCTTTGCGCCGCAGACAACCTGGTGATTGCCCACGTGTACGACGCCGGCGTCCTGGCCGTGATCATAGCCGCCCGAAAAATCTTCCTGAAGGTTCCACGCGAAGAATGAAACCGGCTCGGGATGATTCTTCCACCAGCTCAAATCCACGCCTTTGTAATCGATGCCACGATACACTTCATTAGAAATCGGCCAACGTGAAAAGTCATTCTTGGAGTGATACGTGGCATACTGAACGCTCGGCGGGAAGATGACCTGGTAATCATCGTTCGCATGGACGGCGACGTTCGCCCAATACAGGATCGAGTGCGGGACGGCTGTCTTATTGAAAATCTTGACCGTGGCTTCGATGTAGGACTTGTCCGGGTATAAGGTGATGCCGATGATCCACTTCATCCGGTGTCGGCGCTCGGTCTCTCCGAACCAAATCGTCTTGCTGCCGTCAGAATTCTCAGCCAGCGTGTAGTCCACCGGCATGAACGTTGTGTTCCTGTGATGGTGAAAGACGCACCATTCAATCCCCCCCGATATCCACGCGCCGAGCATGCCGATTAACGCGGGCTTGATTACGTGCTGATGATAGAAGATCTCGTAGCTGTTGGTCTTATCGAGGGCCGAGAACAAGCGCCCTCCGATTTCGGGCAGAATCGACAGTCGAACGTAATCGTTCTCAAGATAGAGGGCTTTATACGTCCGCTCCTCACGAATATCTGTCACTTTATCTTGAAATGGATAAGGATAAATCCGTTTCTCAGCACCCTGATATGACTCATGTGTGTAGAACATCGGATTGGAATCGGGCGCATCAAGTCTATAGGTCGGAAGGGTAAGCGGTTCTTCCCATATTCTAACCGGTGAGGCCGCCGGCGCGATAGCGACCCCCGCACAAACAATGACAATGGAGAGGATGTGTTTCTTGTTCATCATTGCACCTCTGCGTGTGTGGTTAAAGGTCAGGCCGTCGATCCGCTATGGCGGATCAGCGCGGCGGATTCGGCCCTCTGACTCCGCGAAATCCCATAATGCTGCTTTCCTTGAGCGGCAGTTGCGTGGCCTGCGTGATGGCGTCACACGCCGCGCGAACAGCCATCCACGAGCCGCCCCGCGCGACCCGAAAACCATCGAGGCCGGCGTGATGTGACGTTGTGTACCAATCCAGGGTCCACTCAGCCACATTTCCGGCCAGATCGCAAATCCCATAGGGGCTGCTGAACTTCGCGAAGGACCCGACAGGTGCCGTGTAGTCAAATCCGTCATCGGCGCCGTCAAAATTGCAGCGGAAAACGCCATCGGCGTTGGGGGATTCATCCCCCCACGGATAACGCCTTTCGGGCAATGGATTGGGCTTTCCCCTGGCTTGGTCGCCGTCGAGATAGAGCCCTCCCCGAAGGGCTTTTTCCCACTCCGCTTCGGTCGGCAGCCTCAAGCCGCACCATTGCAGGAAGTTCGCTGCATCGTACCATGAGACGTAGTTCACCGGGTATTGGTCTCTGCCGGGCTGGACACTGTAGGTATTATTCTCGTCTCGGACTATGCCGCAGCGGTCACTGTTGGCCATGCGCGCATTGAAGCCGGCGCCTTCGCCGCCGACCTCGTTGAGATAATCGACGTACATGGAGATTGTCGTCTCGTACTTAGCCATGTAGAATTCGGGCAGGTCGGCGTCGAGCTTGATTTCCTTCGACTCATCGCGCCCGGCGCCCGGCAGAGTTTTGCGCACGAATTCCCCGGCCGGAACGCGCGCCATCGCGATGCCGCGAATGCGAATGTCCATCTGAGTCAGATCGGTGAAGCTCGTGTGGCTTGTCCCCCACCATATAATCTCTTTGCGCCCGGGCGCCTCGACAATGTCAAATCCGTTGCCCCGAAGAGAATCCGCCGGAATCAACTGCCAGGTTCTCCCCGAATCGATACTGTAACGAACAAAAACGTAGGCGGGAGCCGCCGGTGAAATATTCGGGTCCTTGATATCATACTCCGCCACGACCTTGGGGCCGGCCAGTTCGGTCGAATATTGATTGACTTTCACATCGGAGATCTCAAGCCACCTCGAATGGGAGCAGGGGCAGCACAGAAAGACCATCCCCATGGACAACAGGAGTTTACGCAGCATCGTTTTTGCCTGTTCAATCTCGTGATTATACTTCGTCAGGTAAGACCCACGGTTCGCGATACGTGCGCCCCAGGTACTGATTGGCCTGATCGTTGTTGGTGAACGTCTCGGTCTTCGGATCGAACTCAAGCTGTCTGTTGCCTACCCGGTACGATATGTTGGCCAAGTGACAGAGCAGAACAGATTGATGACCTACCTCCACATCGGCGTTGGGTCTCTTTCGCGTCCGGATACAGTCGATGAAGTTATCTTTGTGCTCTTTGTCTGCTTGCCGGCCGTACTCGGAATGGACCAATTCGCTGTTGGCGTCAAAAGCCTGCCAGCCGCCGCCGTGGCGGCTGTACTGCATAAAGCCTTTGGCTCCGCAGATCTCAACCTTCGTGCTGCTGAAGGGGAAGTTGGGGAACCGGTCCGAATCCCGGATGTCGCCGGGCGTCTTCTTCATGTAAGGCGTCCACAAGGCGGATTCGAGGATCAAGGTCAGTGAACCATATTCGAATGTCGCGAACTGAGTGTCCGGCGTCTCCCTGCCGTCCTTCAGGGCATTTACGCCGCCGGCATGACATACCGTCTGCGGGTACGGCATGTCGTCCATTAAGTAGCGAGCGCAATCCAATTGGTGGACCGCGTCACCGGGGATAGGTCCGCAACTGAACTCCCACTGATTAAGCCATCGCCGGCTCGGATTATAAGGAATCTTCGGCGCCGGGCCGCACCACATGTCGTAGTCAAATCCCTCCGGCACCGGCTGGTTCGGACTATCACCCTGCCTGCGATGCTGCATCATATTGAACACCCGTACGAGGTAAATCTCGCCCATCTTGCCGGATTGAATATATTCTTTCGCTTTCTTCGTATAAGGGGCGCTGCGCGACTGCATGCCTACCTGGACGACCCTCTTGTATTTTCGGGCCGCCTCGATCATCTTTCTGCCCTCCCGGATGTTGTGCGCCATGGGTTTTTCGACATAGACGTCTTTGCCCGCCTGGCAGGCCATGATGGTCCCCAGCCCGTGCCAGTGGTCCGGAGTAGCGTTGACAAGGACGTCAACGTCGCGATCTTCGAGAACCGTCCGGAAATCCTGAACGAGTTTGGGCCTTCTGTTTTGGGCTTCCTCGACTGCCTCGCGCGCCCGGGCAAACCGCCTGGTATCGGCATCGCAGAGATAGGCGATTTCCGCGTCCGGGCGCAACGCAAAACTCTCAGCGAGGTATGTTCCTCGACCGCCCAATCCCATCACGCCTATCACAACCTTCTCATTCGCTCCGCACACCTTGCGTTGCGAGAACGCCGCAAGGCTCGCAGCGGCGCCCACGGTACCTTTCATAAATTCTCGACGATTCAGCGATTTCATAGTCATCTCCTGTAAATATGCTCAGAACAGCCGTTGGCCTTTCGTGACAAGAGCCGGGATTGATGATATCCGTAGAGGCCCTCTTGTGCAAGAATTTCTCGCCTGCCGGTGCGGATATCGGGAAATTGGGTTGGCGCCAGGCTGCTTGTTCGGGTATTATGCGGATTAGGAGATTGAGTGGTTTGGCCGTACTGTGGTATAATTTGGATGTATGGATCCATGCGACGTAGCACGCTCCGGGCAAACAGAATTCAAAGCAAATCAAAGAGGTCTTGTAAAATGAAGGGAGATAAGCATGAATAACAGAAATCTGACCAGACGCGAGTTTCTGGCTACCGTCTCAACCGGGACCGTCGCGGCCGTCGCGGCAAGCCGAGTTCCTGCATACGGCAACGTCAGCAATAGAGCAGGCAAGCCCGCGATACTTGGCGGCCAGGCCGTCAGAACCAAGCCCTTCCCCGGTTGGCCCGTTTGGGACAAATCGGCCGAGGAGCATGTCCTGTCCATCCTCCGCAGCGGCCATTGGTTCCGGGGCCGAGGGGAAACGGTCACACAATTTGAGAAGAAGTACGCGGAGCTGCTGGGGGCGAAGCGCTGTGTCTGCACGGTCAACGGCACCAACGCGCTGCTGACCGCTCTGCACGCACTCGATGTCGGAGTCGGCGACGAAGTCATTGTCTCACCCTACACGTTCATCGCCACGTACAATGTGGTCATCGGCTCCTGTGCCCTGCCGGTCTTTGCCGACACGGACCCGGAAACGTTCCAGATCGACCCGGACAAGATCGAAGAAAGAATCACCGAAAGGACCAGGGCGATCCTGCCCGTCCATATTCTGGGCCTGCCTGCGAACATGGACAGGATTATGGCTATCGCCAAAAAGCATAACCTCGTTGTCATAGAAGATGCGTGCCAGGCGTGGCTGGCCGAATGGAGAGGCAAGAAGGCCGGGACTGTCGGCGATCTCGGATGCTTCAGTTTCCAGAACTCCAAGCATCTGCCCATCGGCGAAGGCGGCGCCGTCGTCGGCAATGACGAGGAACTCATGGACAGGGTCTGGTCCTATCACAACTGCGGCAGGCCGTTCGGCAGTGTCAAGAGAACCAGCAGCTATCCCATCATCGGAACCAACCGAAGGATGACGGAATACCAGGCCGCCGTGGGACTTTCCCAGATCAAGCGCCTCGAAAGCGATACGCAAAGACGTAACGAAAATGCCAGGTACCTGACCTCCAGGATCAAAGACATCCCGGGCATCGTCCCGCACAAGCTCTACGAGGGTGTCACCCGCGCGGCGTACCACCTGTATCCGTTCCGGTATAAGAAGGAGCAGTTCAACAACGTTCCAAGATCGAGATTCCTGGCCGCTCTCAGCGCCGAAGGCGTCCCCTGTTCCAGCGGGTACGGCCCACAATACAGAGACGGCCTGATGGAAGTCTTCCTGAATTCCAAGAATTTCACAAGGGCCTTCTCGAAAGCCAGGCTCAAGAAATATCGCAGAGAGCTCCGCTATCCCGCGAACGATCGACTGTGCCAGGAGGCCGTCTGGCTCAGCCAGACTCTGCTTCTCGGCAGCAAGGCGGACATCGACGACATCGCGGACGCCATACAGAAACTCTACGACAACAGAGACAAGCTGGCGTAGCCGGAGACGCTCTCGTTCTTGAGGGTCTCAACGTGCCCGTTTTGAAGAGGCTCGGCGCTCATGCTCCGGGCCGCAAGGTTCCGTTCTGCCGGCCACTTCGGCGAGAAACTGGAAACTAGGGACAGTCACCTATTTATTGATGTCCTTTCTTTCGCTTTTGCATTCTCTTACTCTTCTTGGGTCTGCCCACGGGCAACGGACGCACCCGCCGACCCAGCGCCCTCTCCAGCTTGCTCAGGAAACTGTCACTGCCCAACGGCCTTCCCGTATGCGTGCTCGACCTAACGCGACCTATATCAGAATCCGACAGGCCGGCCTCCAACTCCTTGCGCCACTGAGCAGCCGATATGCTATCGTACCACTCCGACAAGTTCAACATTTCCGACCGCGCTCCGGCATCGACGTGCGCCGCCGCACTCGACCATCCATACCGCCAGGGTTTTCGGCACAGCTTGGCGCGAACGGGATTCAGCTCTACGTATTTCATCGCCAGCCAGAAGTGCCGTTTATCGAGGGCGCAGGAGTAGAACCGCCCCTGCCACAAATGGCCGCTGCGGCGGTGGAAACGATTGATGTACTGCGCATAGCGAAAGTGCGTTCGGCCGACGGCCTTGGCCAGCGCATCCTCGGCGTGCGGGATGGCGATCAGATGGACGTGATTGCTCATCAGGCAATAGCCGATCACGTCGAGGCCGTATTTGTCCGCCTGTTCTTTCAACAGTTCGAGATAGACCCGCCGGTCATCATCGACGAAGAACACATCGTGGCGGTTGTTGCCGCGCTGCGTGATATGATGGGCGAATCCGACCGCGACCGTTCTGGCTAATCTTGGCATGAGACCAAAATAGCCGAACACCCAAGCCCCGTCAAGAATAAATAGGTGACTGTCCCTAATATTAGTCCCTAATATTAAAAACTGGCACACTGGATTTGTCAGCAAACTCAGCAGTATTCAGCAAGCATGGACGCATGGCGTGGTCACCGGGTTGTGCTGGTTGACGGAACATGTTTGACTTTGCCCGATGAGCCGGAGCTTCGTAAGAACTTCCCTCCTCCGAAAGGCAATCATGGCTATGGCAGATATCCGCTGGCGCGTATGGTATGTGTGTCGCTGGCGAGAACTATGACCGTGGTCAATTATCGTATTGGAAAATACAGGCAAGATGAAAACACGTTGTTAACGCCCATGCTTAAAACACTTCAAAAAGGCGATTTACTTGTGGCAGACAGGCATTTCGCCGGAGCCAATCTATATCACAATTATCGGGTAAACGGCTTGGAGTACCTGACGCGAGTCCATCAGAAGCTGAAGATATCCAGACTAAAACGGTTATATCAGCATAGCGAAAATGACTTCGTAGCTAAGCTCAAGATCGGCAACCTCTATCGCCGCAGAGATCCTGAACTGCCGAAATATGTCACCGCGCGATTCATAAAGGTTGCAGCGTCTATCAGAGGCAAGGGGCGTGATATGTGGCTGGTCACCTCGTTGTTGGATGCGACAGAATATCCGGCTAATGAGATAGCTGAACTCTATTTGCAGAGATGGCGAATCGAAACATTGTTCAGGCAGTTCAAGGTCAACTTCAGCAGCGACCAACTGCGAAGCAAGTCTGTTGACGCAATCAGCAAAGAAGTCGCCGCCAGGATTTGTGCCGTCAATATTGTACGAACAATCATGCTTGAGGCGGCAATCGAAAGCAATGTCGATCCGATGCGAATTAGCTTTGTCACAGCAGTGCGAACAATGATTGCTTATGCACCGGCGATGGCTATGCGGCCGACTCATCAACTGCCGCTGATTTATCAATCAATGCTCAAAGAAATCGCCAGCCACATTGTGCCCGAAAGACCTGGCCGATTAGAACCTCGCAGGCTTGCCCACGACCCTAAGCATTACCCCCGATTAAGAATAACAAGAGAACAATGGAGGGCTCAATATGCTGCTTAAGGAACCGCCATTCGGGACTGTCCCTAATATCATATCCAGGAAATTCGTTGAAATTGTGATGTCATTTTGGTATTATGGGAGCCGAATTGAACAGGAGCATCTGAGAGAGAATGTCCATTCGTGAAGAAATGACGT
>CP070806.1:4660842-4671701 GCA_020343675.1 Phycisphaerales bacterium | reverse complement strand
TGTGGCTGTCGCTGACGTAAACGTTGCCGGAAGCATCCACAGCAATGCCGAGCGGGACTCGCAACTGGCCGGGCTCTTCCCCAAATTCTCCCCACTCGGTCAGGAATTGGCCGTCTTCCGTGAATTTCTGGACACGGTGGTTGTCGCTGTCGGCGACGAAAACGTTACCTTCCTCGTCAACCGCGACGGCCGCCGGAAAGTGAAATTCGCCTTCTCCACTGCCTTCTTTTCCCCACTTTGTCAGAAACTTGCCGTCGGAATCGAATTTCTGGATGCGGCTGTTCTGGCGGTCACATACATAGACATGGCCCGACCCATCGACCGCAATCCCTTCCGGGGAATCGAACTGGCCGTCACCGATGCCCTTGCTGCCCCACTTTCTAATGAGCCTGCCGTTGGGGTCGGACACACAGATAAAATGGTCCCCACCTTCCATGACGGTAACGTACGCATTACCCTTGTTGTCGACGGCTACGGACGGTGGCTCATTGCTGTAGTCGTAGAACGCCGGCAACTGTATTTTCTCTCGCTCGGCCCACTGTCTTATAAATGCTCCAGCAGGACTGAATTTCTGCACTCTCCAGTTATTTGGATATAAGTCAGCGATATGAACGCAACCACGGGAATCTACTGCAACGCCCCGTGGCGCGTAGAACTCTCCTTCAGCTGCCGGTGGTTCCATCTGGAACTTCGCTGCAACTTCTCCGTCCGGCGTGACCTTTCGAATCCACGTGTAGCTATCTTCCGCCACATATATGTTCCCAGAGCTATCCACGGTTATTTTAGCAAGGTGGCTGGAATAGAAGCTACGCTCAAGGTCCGTCTTGGCAATCGGCCACGCGCGTACAAACTCTCCAGTCGAGTTGAACTTCTTGATGCAGCCGCTACTCGTGTCGGTGACATAGACGCCCCCCGTTATGTCGACGAACATACCCCCGACTTGACCAAGCTTGCCGTTGGCGCTGTCCCAATGACCCCAGTTGGCTATGCGATTTCCATCGCAGTCGTACTTCTCTATACCATCCTCAGCAGCCCCTTTGCGCAAACCATAGGAATTTCCTGATTGATCCAAAGCCATGACTTGACACGGTACTGTCCACTTTGAGATGAACTTGCCTTGCGCATCAAACTTCTGGATTCGATTCAGTGCATCGTTGATCTTATCCGCCACGAGTACGTTTCCTGATTGGTCGATCGTGACGCATTTGGGCTGCTTGAACTGGCCATCACCTATACCCTCGGTCCCCCAATTGGCCACGAATTTTCCCTGGGCTGTCAGTTTCTGTACCCGGTGGTTCAGAGTATCTGCCACGTATATGTTCCCAAACCCGTCAGTGGCGATACTGTCTGCGCCGTGGAACTGACCATCTCCCTTACCCTCTTCCCCCCATTTGGCGAGGAGCTTGCCGTTGGCAGAAAACTTCTGCACGCTATAAGCGAGGACATAGACGTCCCCCGAAGTATCCGTGGTAATAGCGCGAGCAATAGCATCCCAGAAATTCGTGCCTCCTACACCAGGCGGGTATGACCAGCTCGACAGGAACTTCCCCCTGGAATCGAATTTTTGCACGCGATTCCGTTGAGTCTCAGTCACATACATGTTACCGTTATCATCAACAGCGATGCCCTGAGGTTCCATGAACTGTCCCTCGCCGCCAGCGATTCCCCACTCTTCCACCAAATCCCAATTCGGATCAAATTTCGCCACCTTACCCCTCAGGTCGGGCACGTACACGTTGCCTTGAACGTCCACGGTAATCTGTCCGGCTGTCAGATCTATAGTCCATCTGGCAAGAAATTTCCCCTCCGAGGTGAACTTCTGAACGGAAGATCGGTCGAGGACGTAAACATCTCCCACTTTGTCCAGAGCTATACTGAGAGGACTACGGAACTGTCCATCCCCTTCGCCCCAGCTTCCCCATTTCAAAAGTAATTTCCCATCGGAAGTGAACTTCTGAATACACTGGTTCCACCCATCGGCGATGTAAACCTTTCCCAGCGCATCTACGGCTATCCCAAGGGGGTGAACGAATTGCCCGTCACCAGTACCCACTTTACCCCATTGAGCGATGAATTCCCCCTTCGGTGAGTATTTCTCTACTCGGACAGGATCCCGGGATTCAGTTCCGTTCGCTTTACCCCAGGCAATTACGAACACATTCCCCCAGGGCCCCACAGACACATCGATTGGTGTCTCAAATTTCTCGACACCGGGCGCTCTCCTTTCCAGCATCGCTATAAATTGTCCTTGTGGAGTGAACTTCTGTATCCGTTTGTTCTTCGGGTCTACCACAAAAACGTTGCCGGAGCTATCCAGCTTCACTCTCCATGGCGACCCGAATTGTCCGTCACCTTCACCGGGGCTTCCCCATTGCAGCAGGAGTCTGCCTTGTGAATCGAACTTCTTAATGAGGTAGTTACCGGCGTCGCAGACATAGACATTTCCGGTCCTATCCGTGGCCACGGCTCTCGGTCCGTAAAAATGCCATCCAATAGGCACTTCAGGCCAAACCTTGATGACGCGGTACTTTTGGCTTGTTGCGCTTGAGCTCGACAGTAGTCCAAGCGTTGCCAGAATAATCAACGGTTTTTTCGCAATCATCTTGTCACCTCTTTCGTTCCATTCTTACAAGCTAATTATCCTCACATGTCATCCGGCCGGTGAAAACGGCCGTTCTGTCTACCTGGGAGGAAGGTTGTCCTTGGCGAAGAATACCGGTCGAAGCGCGTCTCTAATTCCTGCATTCGAAAGTACAGAGCGGAGATCGCCTTCTGCTGTCTTTCTTGAGCCTGTTCGAGATGCTCTTTCTCTTTGGCAAGGGCAATCTCCCGTCTTGAAGTCTCCAGCTCCTGTTTCAGGGCTTCTACCTTTCGCGCCAGGTTGTAAGACACGACCCAAGAAGCTGCAATAAGAAACAAGGCGGCCAAACCGGCGCCCCACACCAACCGCGGGAACCTGAGCAACAACGGTCGGCGCTGCGGCCCTTCATCGCGCCGCCGATCCTCCCCCCGCCGGGAATCGGTATGGGCAAGCTGCATTATCTCATCTCGGACCGATGCCGGCAGGCCGGGCATGGTGATAGAGACAAACCGCTGTCTGAGCCTGACCATATCCTGCCGAAACACCCTGCACTCGCAGCAGTCTTTCAGATGGGCATCAATCAACTTTTCGTCATCTTTGCCGGCTTCGTTATCGAAAAGGGCCACTAATTTTCTCTGACATTCATCGCACGAAATCATTTGTTCTTCTCCCGGTTATGTGGTTCTTCGCCCAAAAACTCATCCCTCAAAGGTTCAAGCAATTTCCGCAGTTTCCTGATCGCCTCGACTTTGCGGGAACTGACCGTGCCCACGGGACAGCCCAGAACATCCGCAATCTCCTTGTAGGAGAGCCTCTGCTGCTCGCTCAGGACGTAAACTAAGCGGTGCGCTTCCGGCAAACTGGCTACCGCCTTGCTTATCGCAGCCTCGACCTCATGGGCAACCGCCTCACTACAAGTGCTGTCCGGCAGAGCCGACTCATCCGCGCGTGGCAGCGTATTTGCCCTGGTGGTATGTATCATGGTGATTCGGGATTTCTGCTTCTGTCGCTCGTGCAGGAAATGATTCTTGGCGATCTGAAAGATGTACGTCGAGAACCTTCCTTTTGGAGTGTATCCGGCCCGGCCTCGCCAAAGCCGCAGGAATGTCTCCTGCGTGCAATCTTTGGCCTCTTCGGCGTTCCAAATCAAGCGGCAGAAGAAAGCAAACACGCGTCGTTCATATCGGCCGAACAGCTCCTCGAAAGCAGAAACGTCCTGATCCCTCACAAAGCTCATCAATTCTTCATCCGTATAGTTTGTCATTGAAGCACTCGACCCTGCTTTAGCCACATAGGCTCCTACAGATGTATAACCGGCCGCAGACGAAGAAACTCACTTCTACCAGCACTTTTTTAGCATTTGGCACAAATCCAGACAGAATATCTTGAGATGAAACTACGAAACCGCTCACCCTGCAAGGGTGGATTCATTGTAGGTCTTAACGTCCCGTCCCTCAAGCGCAGGCGGGGCAGAGGCCCTCAAGCCGGACCTGCTGGCGGTGGATGACAAAGCCTTTGTGAGGGCTTTTGGCCATCGGCAACGAGATTTCCGTCAGGCAGTGTGTGTCGCCGCAGCTCGTGCAGGTAAAATGCGGATGGCACTGGCTCTCGGTGCAATTGTGGGCTAATTCAAAATGCCACGCTCGCTTGTCCATAAAAGCCTTATGCACAAGCCCGACCTTCAGCAGGCTCTCCAGCGTTCGGTAGATTGTCACTTTGTCGAAACGCCCGGGGCCCGAGCGCCTGGCAATCTGGTCCTGGCTCAGCGGCCTGCCCGCTTTGAGCAGCACTTTGAGGATGGCCACTCTGCCTTGCGTGCAGTAAAGCGCCGCTGCCTTGAGCATCGTGCGTGCCTGCATGTCCAGATTCGGCTTTGCCATTATTTCTCCAGAGAAGCTTGCCGCTTCCTTCCTGTCATTTCAGTGATGCGCGTGGCATGAGGCCGCGTTCGATTTAACAAACAGCAGCGGAAAGACAATGTCACTGAAGCAGCAGGGCACCAGGACCGCCAGGAACAAAAAGCCGAAACTGCCCAGCGCCTTGAACACCGTGATGTGTCCTTCCATGGCCATGAGCATGTGGAACGAGGAAGCCCACGTGCTCAGCAGGACATGCCCGGCGTGTGGGAATTTCGTCTTCGGCTTGACAAGGGCGATCACCACCCCGGCAATCGCCGCCGGGATGACAACATACCAGCCTTCGATAAACCCGATATGCGCCTCTTCAGCGAAACCGCCGTGCTCGTGAGCGTGAGTCTCCAAGCGCATGCCGAGCAGTATTTCACCCAGATAGGGAATCAACGAGTCACTCAGCGTACCGATACAAAGCGAGCCGAGGAACCCGACCAACACGACCGCGATGAGTTTTCCGCGTCCGGCGTGCAACTGAAACATCGACGCAATCACGATGGCGCTGAGCAAAACGTGCCCCGGATGAAAGACGTAAAAAATCCTGCGACTCACATCGTGCTCGAGGTTCCTGAAAAGCAGCATGCAGACGATGCCGGTAAATGCCCCGAACAGGGTAAACGGAGCGTGGCACTTTAATTCCGTCGCTATGATTCCGAATTTCGGGCTCATCCTTCTCTGTACTCCATATTCGACTCTGACTCTCACACGGCAACACCCGCCGGGCAAACAAACGCAGAATAACAAATCTGCAACTAAGTTGCAAATGTTTTTTTCGGGATTTTTTCTCACGTTCCGGCGCTCGTCTGGTATCCACGTATATAGAGGCAAGGGGCAGCCGATACTTCCGGCGAGGCGAAAAGCATTGCAAATTGCCCGTTGGGAAGGCACAATAGTCCCGGAAACGTGAGAATCGGACTTGGATATTGGATAGGATCTACGAAATGAGAGTCGTACGGGCCATATCCGAACTGCAACAAATCCGGAAGGGCTGCGTGCTGACCATTGGCAACTTTGACGGCGTGCACCGCGGCCATCAGGAGATTCTGGGCGCCGCCAGAGCAGCCGCAGATGAACGCGGGGCCGAGCTGGTCGCGATGACGTTTGAGCCTCATCCGGTCGCCATCCTGTACCCGGAACGCGCCCCGGGCGTCCTGACCCCGCTGGAGCTGAAGGCGGATCTGCTTTGCCAATGCAGCGTCGATTCCCTCATCGTGCTCGAAGACAGCCGGGAATTGCTGAGCCTCTCGGCGGAAGATTTTGTGGGCCGATTTCTCGTTGAAAACGTCAGGCCCCGCGCGGTCATCGAGGGCAGGGATTTTAACTTCGGCGCTGCGCGCGCGGGCAGCATCGAAACCCTGCGCAAGCTCGGTGCCGAGAGGGACTTCGATGTTTCGGTCGTCGAGCCGAAAGAAATCAAGCTCTCCACGGGTCAGAGCGTTCGGGTTTCCAGTACCATGATTCGCTATATGCTTGAGAGCGGCCACGCCGCCGACGCCCGCGAGGCGTTGGGCAGGCCCTACCAGCTCATCGGAGAGATTATCCCCGGCCGGGGCATCGGCAAGAAGCTTGGCTTTCCCACGCTGAATATGAGCAAGCCCAAGCAGGTGATTCCCGCCGAGGGTGTCTATGCCGGCTTTGTGCGAGTCGGCGACAGCGCCGAGGACGTATTGTCCCGCGGCGAGGCAATCCCGGCTGCGTACAGTATCGGCCAGGCGCGAACGTACGGCGACGATTTCCCCCTGCTGATCGAGGCCCACCTGCTCAATGAGGACGTCGATGCCTCTGCCGGCAGGTTTATGGCGATGGATTTTGTCAAACGGATTCGCAGTCAGCACAAATTCAAAACCCCCGAAGACCTCCGCCGGCAGATCGTAAAAGACTGCGACGAAGCAAGGGCGATATTAGCCAAGGCGGGCCTGGAGCTGACCCAGAGGCAAAACGGGCAATAGACTTGCCCCAGAAGAACTATTGAAGAACAGGAGATTTTCCATGGATAGGAAGAATTCAAGCGGTTCAAAACGTGATGTGGCGGTGACGTTCAGGTTTCTCCATGTCGTGTTCTGTCTCTGTCTGTTCGTTGGATTTGGCGAATGCTTGGAGGCGGGATGGGAGCAGGCCGATGAGATTCTCGGCCGGATCAAGGCTCCGCGGTTCCCGAAGCGCGACTTCTCAATCATCGCCTACGGCGCATTCGCAGACAACGAAAGAGACTGCACCGAGGCTTTCCGCAAGGCCATCTCGGCCGCCCACGAAGCTGGCGGCGGTCGCGTCGTGGTCCCTCCCGGCTCATTTGTCACCGGCCCGATTCATCTCAAAAGCAACGTCAATCTGTACGTTTCCGACGGCGCCATCGTCAACTTTTTTGTGGATCCCAACAGGTACATACCGGTCGTCTATACCCGGTTTGAGGGCATCGAGTGCATGAACTACTCGCCTCTGGTCTATGCGTACGAGCAGGAGAACATCGCCATAACGGGAAAAGGCATACTCGATGGTCGGGCCAACGACGAGAACTGGTGGCCATGGAAGCGCACCCAGGGCGGCGACGTCAAGATGCTTCAGAGCCAGGGGCAGAAGGGCGTGCCCGTCGGCCGGAGGCTGTTTGGAGCGGGCAGGCAATTGCGTCCCAATATGATCCAGCCCTACAAATGCTCCAACGTTCTTATCGAGGGTGTGACCATCAAGAACTCGCCCATGTGGCACATCAATCCGGTGCTCTCGACGAACGTGATTGTCCGAAACGTCAGGGTCATCGGCCACGGCCCCAACAACGACGGCTGCAACCCCGAATCGTCCAGGGACGTCCTCATCGAAGGCTGCTATTTCGACACCGGGGATGACTGCATCGCCATCAAGGCTGGCCGCAACAACGACGGCCGGCGCGTGAACACCCCGAGCGAGAATATCATTATTCGTCATTGCCAGATGCGCGACGGCCACGGCGGCGTGGTCATCGGCAGCGAAACATCGGGAGGCACTCGAAATGTCTTCGCCGAGAATTGCACGATGGACAGCCCGAACCTGGACCGGGCGCTGCGAATCAAAACCAACTCGGTTCGCGGCGGAGTCATCGAGAACATCTATCTGAGGAACATCACGATCGGCCAGGTCGCCGAGGCAGTGCTCAAGGTCAACTTCCTCTATGGTGAAGGAGATGCGGGCGACTTCCTTCCCACCGTTCGCAATATCAACATGGAGAATGTCACCAGCCGAAAGAGCAGATACGCACTGTCGATCACCGGATACGAGCGCTCGCCGATAACCGGCATTCATCTGACGAACTGCACCTTCGATAACGTGGAAAGGACCAACGTGCTGGTCGGAGCCAAAGACCTGACGCTGAGAAATGTGAAAATCAACGGCCAACTCCAGCAATGAGACCGAGAGAGTCTTGTCTGTGACGGAAAAAGGGATTGGAATGACAAGCAGCAGTGATTTCCAGAAAGCGATTGAGTTAGTCAAAAAATCCGAACGCGTCTTGATTACGACGCATCTAAAACCGGACGGCGATGCGTGTGGGAGCATCGCGGCCTTGTGTGAGCTGTTAAACAGTCTCGGCAAAAAGGTCAGGCCACTGGTACTTTCACCGGTGCCGCAATGGTACGCGTTCCTGTTTGCCGAGAAGGTCACCGTCCTGGACGAGGACGTCCGGCTTGAAGATCTCAGAGCGGAGCGGTTCGATTTAATCATCATCGTGGATACCAACAGCACGAGCCAACTGCCTCAATTCGACGAGTACCTCAAACAGAGCGATGCGCCGGTCTTGGTCATTGATCATCACGAGACCTCCGACGGTCTGGGGGACGTCGAGCTCAACGACCGGTCAGCCGCGGCGGCGGGGCTGATTGTCTTCGAGTTACTCAGGCACGCGGGCTGGGCCGTCACCGAGAGCATCGCGCGGGCGCTGTTCGTCGCCATCGCGACCGACACGGGCTGGTTCCAGTTCAGCAACACTAACAGCCGCACTCTTGGCGCCTGCGCCGAGTTGATTGACGCCGGGGCCAGGCCGATGGACATCTATGCGAATCTCTACCAGAACTTCTCGCACGCGCGGTTCAGGCTCATGGTTGTGATGCTCAGCTCGCTCGAGCTGCACCTCGATGGTCGATACGCCGCAATGCAACTGACGCAGCGCGATTTCCAACAGACCGGCGCGGCCCTGGGCGACACCGAGAGCCTCATCAACGAATGTCACCGCATCGGCACAGTCAAGGCCTCGGCCCTGTTCATCGAGTTCAAGGACGGCCGAATCCGCTGCTCGCTGCGAAGCAGGGGGGGGCTCGACGTCAGCCAGATCGCACTGAAGTTCGGCGGCGGGGGCCACACCATGTCCGCCGGAACCTTCCTGCCCGGTCCGCTCGAAAACGCCAGAGAGCTTGTTCTCAAGGAAATGCAGACCCGCCTCTGAGCCAGCCCCGGCCGCGGAACCTGTCCGGCAAGTTGTCCGTGACGGATTGGCTTTGTTTTTCGAAGTCGCAGTCCGCGAAGCAGACGCTCGGCTTTGATTGGGTTTGTTCTCCGTCAGCCCGTCGAAGGAGCGTTTCCATAACTATTTCTGCCAAAACAGCTTACGTCCGTCCTGGCCGGCAATTGGGTTTGTTTTTTTAGATTCCTTTTCTCTACCTCACTCCACGCTTTGCGCTGCACGCTGAACGGTATAAAATTGACTTTGTTTTCCGCTGCCTCCACACCGCAGAATTCTTGTACTTCCTTATTCCATAAGCATTTACACAAATCAGAGCCAAATTGGCTTTGTTTTTTCAAATGGTGTTCTGCCAAGGGCCACCTTCCTTAGGATTTAGAACTGAGTGCTTAGGATTTCCGGCCAACGGCCGGCGGATTGGCTTTGTTTTCTCAGATTCCTTTTTCTCATCTTAACGCTGTCCGCTAAACGAACAACGATAGTGAATTGGCTTTGTTCTTTCAAGTTACTTCATAGCCACAGAGGCACGAAGACACGAAGGGCTTCTTTCCCGACAAGTTCTCGTGATTCCCCGGTATCCCAGCGGCTTGTATACTGTATTGTGTCCGGCATGTCTTTTGAGAGGGATCCGCTATACTCCATACGCTACACGCCATACGCCATGCGCTACTCTATTTAGTTAACTATATATTATACAATGTATCCGCCTGGCCGTCAAATGAAATTCTGATGATTGGGGGGAACAAATCAACAGCGCCCGCCTGCGTGGCTTTACGGTATCCATCCAATGGAAAGAAAACAATCCAACGCGCGGGCGCCAAGTATAAGAAGCACAACTGCCAGGATCAATTCTATCCATTTCAGGGAGAAGTCGAATTTCGTTAACGGCCGAAATATCAATAAACATAGACCCGCCAACAAGCTAAAAGAGACGAAGAATATATCCATGGCTTTGCTGCCCATCGAAGCAATGACACACATTACGACTAGCGTAGGTATGAGCACTATGGGCCCAGCAGCAAAAGGCCTTTGCCCGTCCAGTTTGCAGCGTTTCTCCTGGAGCGAGACCCCTTCGGAGGCTCTTTCCTTTATCAGATTAGCCAAATCTTCCATTTCCGTGAATCCGTGAAGCGACATCGCCATCCTTGGCCGTTTTCGGTATAAAGATATATAGAACAAACCTCCTTTCTTCTTTTCGACAGTCTTTATCCTTGTAATATCTTTCCAGAACAGCATCTGCTCTTTTTTGCCGCACTTCCTGACGAGTCTATCCTCATACACAAGCACTTTAAGTCTGCGCTGTTTCCAGTTGAGCAGAGGTATTTCTATCGCCAGGAGCACTCCAATCCAACAAAAAGAAATGCCTGCAGCTTTCAAAGAAAGTCCAATGTTGAAATTGGAAATGTACAAAGCAAATGCCAGACCAAAAGCCATCGCGTAAAGGAACCATGCTAACACCATTACCCTTCCTTCCCGGATAGCAGCTTGCGAAAAACTAAATTCCCTCATGTGACATCTTGGGTCTTCAAGCATGGTTCATTTCCTCCAAAGGTCTTCGTATCCTGAATTAGGCCTTTTCATGGCTTATCTGGCCTTTCTATCTATCTATAAAGCGATTCTCATAGGCCAAATCTTGACGGTAAAATCTGGAGAATTTGAAAAAAAGTGAATAAAAGTGCTGAATGTTAAAATGGGCAAAGATGGAATGCAGAATACCGCAGCCAGAATTCAGAAGACAGAAGGGAGGGGCAGATCGGGGGGAATAGCGATGGACGAGGGACGAATGACGACCGACGCAGTACATTGCCGCGGCTGCGGAGGCCCGGCAACGGCTGAGTATCGAGAATCCAGCATCTGCCCAACCTCGTCCGTCGTGCGGCCGTTGTCCAGCCGCTTGGGCCGGCGGGTCTTTGCCGGCCGGGATTTTGAACAATTCTGCCGGGGT
>CP070806.1:4624890-4660742 GCA_020343675.1 Phycisphaerales bacterium | reverse complement strand
GCGAGGGGCGAAAGGACCTGGCCGCACATGGCCAAAAGACCCGCTGGATGGGTTTCAGCGGCCGATTCGCGCAAGGAAAAACCGCGGGCATGGCCATCTTCGACCATCCGAACAACCTGCGACATCCCGAGCTGGCTTTCGTTATCATGGATCCGAAGGTACCGTTCGGCTACTTCGGCCCGGCGCTGCTTTTCAACAAGCCATACACCCTGCCCGCCGGAAAGAGTCTGATGCTTCGCTACCGCGTCTTGGTTCATCCCGGCCGGCTGGATGCAAACTCGCTGGAGCGAGAATGGCAATCATTCAGATTTCTGATTGAAAAATCGGCAACCGGCAATCGACAACCTGTGCCACCGGTATCGACAATCCATTTGCAGTTCAACCGGCAGATGCCGTTTGCCGAGGCGCTTGACCGGATACGAAATTGCGTCGAGCCGCCGTTGCAGATCGCCGTGCTCTGGCGCGATTTGTACGACAACGCCGATATCGACCGCACGACGCCCATCAACATGGACGAGATATCGGGGGTTTCCGTCGGTACCGCGCTGGAGTTGCTGTTGGCGTCGGTCTCCGGCCGATACGACCTGCTCGGCTACGTCATCGACGACGGCGTCATTATCATCGCAACGGTCGAGTCGCTGCCCAACACACTCAAAGCCCGCGTGTACGACATCTCCGACCTGCTCTGACTGAATCAGAGGGTTCACTTCTCGACCATCTCTAATATTGGGTCAGATAGGTCGCCGCAGCTTCTCATCGGACTACTTGAGTACGCATTCGCCGGATGAACGATATTTTTCTTATACCAAAAATCTTGAGCGGAGCGTCTGCATAGATAGCCGGCAGGTTTGAGGTGTGAGAGTCGAGTGTTAGCGGGGATTTGTCAATGTTGAACAAGGCGCGGATGGTGCGCGCTTCGAGAATTGAAAGTGGCTTGGCCATCCCTTGCGGGAGTGCGAAAAATGGATGATCAAAAAGCAGACAGATCAATAGATAGACGCAGGTTCCTTCATTCAGCGGCCGCCGGAGCGGGAGTGGCGCTTGTCCCGGCGGTATGGACTCAGGCGAGCGACGACAAAGCGGATGATATCAACGTGGCGCTGCTGGGCGCCGGAGTCCAGGGACAGGTCCTGATGAACACCTGCCTGAAGATTCCCGGCGTTCGTTTCAAGGCGGTTTGCGACATCTGGACGGCTTTCAACCAGAAGCGTGTTTCACGCATCCTCACGGCCTATCGCCACGAGCACAACGTGTATGTGGACTTCAAAGAAATGCTCGACAAAGAGAAGGATCTCGATGCAGTGATTATCGCCACGCCCGATTTCTGGCACGCCGAGCACACGGTGGCTTCTCTGAAAGCGGGCTTGCACGTCTATTGCGAAAAAGAGATGTCCAACACACTCGAAGGCGCTCGCAAGATGGTTCTGACTGCCAAAAGAGCTGGTAAGCTGCTGCAAATCGGCCATCAGCGGCGCAGCAATCCGCGATATATCTTCTGCTATGAAAACCTCATAAAGGGAGCGAGGCTGCTGGGACAGATTATCGCCGTCAACGGCCAATGGAATCGCTCGGCCAGAGAGCCGTTAGGCTGGCCGAAAAATGCGCCGATTGAACAGGCAACGTTGGAGAAATATGGTTACGAGTCCATGCATCATTTCCGGAACTGGCGGTGGTACAGAGGACTTGGAGGCGGTCCGATTGTCGATTTGGGCTCGCACCAGATTGACGTTTATAACTGGTTCCTGGACGCCCTTCCGAAAACGGTTACGGCGAGCGGACGCACCAACTACTACGATAAGAAGACTCACGAATGGTACGACACCGTCATGGCGATTTACGAATATGCAACTGCCCTGGGGCCGGTCAGCGCGTACTATCAGACGGTCAGCGCCAACAGCAGCGGAGGATACTTCGAGACCTTCATGGGCGATGAAGCGACACTGCTGATATCCGAATCAACTCAAATCGGCGAAGTCTATCGAGAGCCGCGCATTGCTCCGGACCTCTGGACGAAATGGGTGAACATGGGCTATCTCAAAGCACCGAGGCAAATAACACCGTCCAAACACAAGCCGGCCCTGCCGATGTACGGTGACGAGACGCCGCCACCCTTCAAGCTGCCGCGCTACAAGCTGACGGTGCAGATGGACAAGCCGTATCATCAGCCGCACCTTGAGAATTTCTTCGAGGCCATTCGCGGCGGGGCCAGGCTCACCTGTCCGGCCGAAGTCGGATATGAAACGGCTGTGGCGGTGCTCAAGGTCAACGACGCCGTCGAAGCCGCCCGCAAGCTGGAATTCCAGCCGGACGAATTTGCGGTCTAATTCGTCTTTTGAGACAGGACGGTAATCTCATGAAAGGCTGTCTCCCATCGTTTGGTCTAATTAGGATAGAGGCCAAAGAAAGGAGATAGCCATGAAAAAGATAACATCAAAAGTAGCGTGTGCCGGCATGGATGTCCACTACAAATTCAGCAACGTAACCTTTCGCGACGCCGGAGGTATCGTTGTTTCTCGTCAGCGGCTGGATCATCCGGACCGCCAGCAGTTGCGGCAGCGTCTGGGTCAGTGGCCGGCGGGCATCCCGGTGGTGATGGAAGCGTCGTTCGGATGGGGCTGGCTTAGCGACCTGATGGAAGCTGCGGGCTTGGAGGTTCATTTGTCCAACTGCTTCAAGCTCGAGCAGATGCGTAAAGCACGCGGTTGGGTCAAGACCAACAAAAAAGACGCGGACCTGGTCTCGTTGCTTCCGTTCGAGTCCTCCGACTGGTGGAAGGTCTGGCGAGCCCCGCCGGAGGTCCGCAATCAGCGGGAGCAGATGCGGTTTCGCGGGGACTTGGTCGGATTGCAGAGCATGGTCAAGAACCGCATTCATGCTATTTTCCATCGTCATGGGATATTCCACGAATTCTCCGACTTGTTCGGGGCCCACGGACGCAAGTTCCTCGTCGAGCTTTGTTTGTATAATCCTGTCCAGTTGCCTACTCAGGCGTTGCTGGCTTTGCGTGGACAGGTGAAGCTTCTTGAGCATCTTCGCCGCCAACTGGCCGATGTGGCTCGAACCCTTCATCGCCAACTGGCGGCCACGCCATTGACGATGCGTCTGAAAACGATTCCGGGCATCGGCTTAATCCTCGCTCACGTTCTGGCGGCCGAGATTGGCAGGATTGAGCGGTTCAAGAACCACAAGGCGTTGGCCTCTTACAGTCTTCTGGCCCCTCGTGCAGACGACACGGGCCAGGAGGATCCAAGGCACTCTCCCCAGGGCCGCCACCTTGGTCTGCGAGGCAACAAGACCCTTAAATGGGCCTTTATCGAGGCGGCTCACGGCGCGGTGCGTTCCGGGGGCAAATGGCGTACTCTGTTTGACCGGGCAACCGATGGCGGCCGGAAAGATCGCAGCCGTGGCTACATCAAAGTGGCTCGCGAACTGGTCAAGGTCGTGTATGCGGTCTGGGCCAAGGGCGTGGATTACCAACAGACGGCTCCTGTGCGTCCCGGCCGCAGGAAGCCTAAGAAGAAATCTCGTTCGGGAACGGGCCAGCTCTTGCACCCTATGGTCCAGGCCTGAGGGCAGAGAGACCTCTTGGTATGTGGGCCGCCCGCACCGGACCAGATCATGTGGCCGCCGCCTACTCGGCGGCAGACATGACAAAGCGCATGGGAACAAATGAATAGGTGGGCCGAACCGAGCCCTGCTCCGGTGTACGAACGAGCAAGAAAGTAACGGACAAAAGATGGCTGTTCAATGGCAGACCGCTCACGGCCGGTGCGCCGGTTGGCCGTGAGGAGCAATCCGCGTCTGAACGAACAGGACCGGCTGTAAAGGAACTATAAGGATGGATAAGTCGTTGCACGGTCAAAGGTTCTCTGAAGAAAACAAAAGATGAAAAAAGCAAAAGGTAGTATTTGACAGCAGGCAGCCTTTCATGAATAGGGTGTGCAACTTGTCCCTGCGGGACTTGTTGCACACGCGGGTCTATTGCCCAACAAATGCGCCGCTCACTCTATCCCGGATTGGCCCCATCATAAGCACTTTCGCCGCGTGTGCAAAAAAAGGATTTTGCACACCCTACAATCTGGTCGAGGTGCGTCGGAAATCGGAAAAGTGCCAAAATGTTATACTTGAGGGCATTCGTCATGATTTGGGCAATTGAACCGCCAAGGAGGTTGAAATGATCCAAACAATTCGGGTAGTATAATGTGTTGTAGCGTGCAGGATTGCCGATTATAAAGATATATGTTAAATCCCGGTTTACCTTTGTGGCAATCGGCCATTAATGGAAGCGCGCATAAAAGCGGCGGCGGGTTGTGCGTGCCCTTAGCCAGGATTTCCGCTTAAGTACAAGGACGATCTGCTCTCAGCTAAAATGTGGATGCGAAAATGAGTGGTGAAGTGACTCACAACCAAAGGCGTTGGGCCGGTAGCCGAATAACAGCAATCCTGATGGTCCCAGCGGTCTGTACATTACTGTTCACCGGCTGTACACAGCTTAACAAGAAGGTATCTGGCGAGGCTGTGCGGACCGGTATGGAGTCTGAGACCACCGAGGTCACCCAGGAAGACCCAAAAGGCTGCCTTGTGATCATGGGCGGTGGTGCAGTGCCGACGGAAGTCCAGAAGCGTACCCTCGAGCTGGCGGGCGGAGCAAAGGCAAAGGTCCTCGTGATTCCGCAGGCAACTCTGCAGAGGAGACTTTGGCTGCGAGAAGCGGACTGGTGGAAGAAGGCAGGCGCCGGCGACGTTGCGATCCTGTACCTCTCCGACCCGGAGAAGGCCGTCGAGGCGGTGATGAATGCGGACCTCGTCTGGCTGGCTGGCGGCAATCAGAATCGATTGGTGAATGCACTCAAGGGGACCGGTGTGCCCGAGGCCTTAAACCGCCGCTATCGCGAAGGCGCGGTCATCGGAGGGGCCAGCGCCGGAGCGGCCGTTATGTCGAAATTCATGCTCAGCACCGACGGGCTTTCAGAGGGTCTCGGACTCTGGCCGGACGCGATCGTGGACCAGCATTTCCTCGCGCGCTCCCGGTTCAACCGCCTGCTGGAGGCCGTGATCGACAGGCCGGAGTTGATCGGCGTCGGAATCGACGAAAAGACCGCCGTTTTCCTCCATGGGAAGTCCTTCGAGGTCGTCGGTGACAGCAGCGTACTCGTCCTCGACGCGAGGAAGGCGAAGATCGAAAATGGAGAAGTCAAGGACATCGTCATGCACGTTCTGCGGGCCGGGCGTTTAACTATCGAAATACTCGGCCCGGTTAAAGACTGCTTTGATCCCGGCGGGTCAGTTCACTTAGAGGCCAGGGCGACTGTCTGCAAAGACAGTAAGGTGGATAAAGTAGAGTTCATTGCTGATGACAAAACCGTAGCCGGTGATACTGAAGCCCCATATGTGTTCGACTGGGCTGGACCAGAAGAGGGACGCCATACTGTCAAGGCCAAGGTTTATGACAGCAAGGGAAGAACCAGCGAATCCCTCCCGGTTACCTTCTTTGTCGGTATGCGGGCCCTGGAGAGATTTGTCACCCGCTCGATAAATGATGCGGAAGAAATCGAGGATGGCTCGATGGACATCGACAGTTCTGATCTCGATTTAATCAATGACGGCCGGAGGGGTGCGCAGATCGTCGGCATACGCTTCACCGACATTCCGATTACACGAGGGTCTCGGATCAAAAAGGCATATTTGCAGTTCACGGCAGACAAGATCAAAACGAAACCGACCAGATTGGTCATTCACGCGGAAACGACACCTTACTTCGTCCGGTGGTTTGCACCGGACAAGCACAATATCTCCCGGCGCAAACGGACTTGGGCCTCGGTCGAATGGTCGCCTGAGCCCTGGAATGTGATCGGCGAGCGGTCGGAGAAACAGCGAACGCCAGATGTGTCTGCCCTTATACAAGAAGTGATTGCCAAGCCTGACTGGCAGGAGGGCAACGCACTCGTATTCATCGTCACTGGATCGGGTGAAAGATGCGCCGTATCCTATGATGGTGATCAGCAAAACCCGCCGGTGCTTTATATAGAATATTAATACTTCGGTGGTGTTCGAAATCAAAAGTTAAAGACCACACCCAAACAAGCTTGAGGGTGCCGCCCGGTATTCCATAATAAGGCAAATAAAGAGGGACGCGGACGGACCCTATTCTTGTCTCATTTTCGAGCCGGCCCTGGATTGGCTTGATTCATGTAACGTCGTTATCCCATCTCACACGTCCAACGCTCTGACACTCAGCGGCGCGGCAGTAAGAACGCATACGTTCCAGCACAATGTCAGCCGGAATTGTTCTCTTGCTTCTTCTGCTGTTCCAGATATTGTTCTGCAAGGCGCTCAAGAATGATATCCTTGTAATTCCTGAACAATCCCATGCAGAGTAGCTGGGGGCCTACGCATAAAAGGAACCCAGTAAGGAACGTCAAGTAGGCCACCCAAGCAACCGACGTTCCCGAAGAGTGCCAAGGCTTCTGAACGTGCAGATAAAGAATGTAGCCGGAAAAACCTGCTCCGACGAGGCAAACGAGCCCAACAATCCCGATGAATGGCCTTCCCCCACACACCAACTTCAGATTCCGAAGAGCTTTCTCAATCATCTTGTCATCAATATTCTTCATGGCTAACAATGATTGTGCCGTCTGTATAAGAACGGTAAACACAGACTGCCTTTTCACTCGATTCTTATACTGTTTACTTTTTCCACGTGACACACCATTTTACCAACCGCCCTGGCCCACAGCCAACATAAAAACCACCGTCAGGGTGCTCGGCGCTTTCTGTTGGACTTTTTCGTCTATTTGCTATATGGTGGTGCGAAATACAGGCTCCCTCTGGGATGGCGGGGCCGCTTTCTGCATTGATTAGGGAGTAAAACGAATAGATGGATGCTAAGAAAGGTCTTTACAGCTTTGGAGAAATAGAGGGCAAGTGGCAGCGGTTCTGGGAAGAATCCAGGCTCTTCAAGGCCCCGGACTGTGACCCGTCCAAACCCAAATACTATGTGCTTGACATGTTTCCCTATCCAAGCGGCCAGGGGCTGCACGTGGGCCATCCGGAAGGCTATACGGCCAGCGACATCGTGGCCCGGTACAAGCGAGCGAAAGGATTCAACGTGCTGCACCCCTTCGGCTGGGATGCGTTCGGGCTTCCGGCCGAGCAGCACGCCATCCAGACCGGCACCGACCCGAAAGAGACCACACAGAACAACATCAACAACATGCGCCGCCAGACCAAATCGCTGGGCTTCAGCTACGATTGGGACAGAGAAGTCGCCACGACCGACCCGAAGTACTACAAATGGACGCAGTGGATTTTCCTCAAGCTGTTCAACAGCTATTTCGACGAGGCTGAGCAGAAGGCCAGACCGATTGACCAATTGCCGGTTCCCGAGGGTTTGAGCGACGCTGAGAAAGCCAAGTACATCGACGACCACCGCCTGGCCTGCGAAGCGGAGGTTCCGGTCAACTGGTGTCCGGCACTGGGGACGGTTCTGGCCAACGAAGAAGTGGTGGGGGGGCTGAGCGAGCGCGGCGGCCACGCGGTCATCCGCAAACCGATGCGCCAGTGGATGCTGCGTATTACCAAATACGCCGAAAGACTGCTCGACGACCTGACCGAAGTGGATTGGCCCGAGTCGATAAAGAAATTGCAGACAGATTGGGTCGGCAAGAGCATCGGAGCCGACGTCGATTTCAAAGTGGATGGCTTCGATGAGACGATTCGTGTGTTCACCACGCGACCCGACACGCTCTTCGGCGCCACCTATATGGTCATGGCCCCCGAGCATCCGCTGGTGGACAAGATTACAAGCCAGGATAGAAGAGAAGCCGTCCGGACGTACCGCGAGGCGGCCGCGCGCAAGAGCGACCTGGACCGCACGGACCTGGCCAAGGAGAAGACGGGCGAACCTATAGGCGCCCACGCAATCAATCCGGTCAATGGGGAAAAGATTCCAATCTGGATTAGTGACTATGTGCTGATCAGCTACGGGACCGGGGCGATTATGGCCGTGCCGGCGCACGATGAGCGCGACTTCGAGTTCGCCACGAAGTTCAATCTGCCGATTATTCCCGTTGTGGAACCTGCGGATGCCGAGCAGGCCGAAGCCGTGCGACAGGGTACGTTGTGCTTCATCGGGGATGGCAGAGCGATCAATAGCGGGGATTTTAGCGGCCTGAGCACCGCTGAATTCAAGGAGCAGATTACGGATTGGCTCCAAAAAAGGGACCTCGGCAAAAAAACCGTCAACTACAAGCTGCGCGACTGGCTTTTCAGCCGGCAGCGGTACTGGGGCGAGCCGTTTCCGATCCTGCATGGGCCAGATGGGCAGATCATGGCCATCTCCGAGGACGAGCTGCCTCTTAAGCTTCCGGCGGTGACCGACTACAAGCCGACGGGGACGGGAGAGCCGCCGCTGGCCAACGCTCTCGACTGGGTCAATGTCACTTTGTCTGACGGCTCGAAAGCCAAACGAGAGACCAACACGATGCCTCAATGGGCGGGCAGCTGCTGGTACTATCTGAGATACCTCGATCCAGACAACGACCAACAGGGCTGGGCGCCGGAGAAGGAACAGTACTGGATGGCGAACGGCGGGATCGATTTGTATATCGGCGGGGCCGAGCACGCCGTGCTGCACCTGTTGTATGCCCGGTTCTGGCACAAGCTTTTGTACGACCTGGGCTATGTCACCACGAAAGAGCCCTTCAAGAAGCTGATCAACCAGGGCATGATCCTCGGCGAGGACGGCCAGAAGATGAGCAAGTCGCGAGGCAACGTCGTCAATCCCGACAAAGTGATCGCCGAGTACGGGGCCGATTCGATGAGGCTTTACGAGATGTTCATGGGGCCCCTGGAAGCGATCAAGCCCTGGAGCATGCAGGGGGTCGAAGGCGTGCATCGCTTCCTGCAGAAGCTCTGGCGGGCCGTCGTCGACAGGGAGACCGGAGAGCTTGCTGAGGCGATCGAAGACGCCCAGGCTGATGAGCCAACGCTCAGACTTTTGAATCAGACGATCAAGAAAGTCGGTGACGACATCGAAACGTTCAGCTTCAACACGGCTATCAGCGCGATGATGATTTTCGTTAATCACCTGAGCAGACTATCCGTCAGGCCCAAAGCCGTCGTCGAGAAGCTTGTCCTGATCCTTGCGCCGTTCGCGCCTCATATCGCCGAAGAGCTTTGGGAGAAGCTCGGTCATGCCGGAACTCTCGCCTATGAGCCCTGGCCGGAATACGACAGAGAACTCATCAGGGAAAAGAAAATCGAGCTCGCCGTACAGGTCAATGGCAAGATCAAGGACAGGATCGTCGTTCCCGCCGATGCGGACGAAGAGCAGATAAAGCAGAAGGCATTGGTCAGCGAAAAGGTCGCCGCGGCTATCGCAGGCAGAGAACTCAGGAAGGTTATCGTCATCAAGTCGCGACTGGTGAATATCGTGATTTGAACCGGATAGAACAACATCGTTCGCGGTGAAACGAGGTGCCCCATATGTGCACGTCCATATCAAGTGAAGGTGTATGCGCATTGCATCGTAGTACACTGACTTCGGCACTTCTGTCGTGTCTTCTCGTCATCGCCGCCCATCCGGGAACCAAGCCGGAGAGGATTGTGACGCTGTGCCGTGAGACGGCCGTGCAAACAAACGCAGGATTTGTGGTCAATCCGCCCGGGTTGGTCGAAGCGGTTCGCGGGCTTAGTGTGGAGCAGAGACAAATTTGATGTGTATCGAGATCGAGGCAAAGCTCAAGGTCGATTCGCTTCCGGCAATAGAAGAGAAGCTCGAGGAGCTTGGCGCCGAGTTTCTGGCCGAGCAGATGCAGACGGATTGTCATTTTGACGATGTAAATGCGACTCTGACCACTGCCGATCAATGTCTTCGGTTGCGCCGGCAGTCCGTCGGTGAAAACGAGGAGTTCTTCTTGACGTACAAGGGTGCCAAGGGAAAAAGTGATTTTAAGAAGCGACAGGAAATAGAGATTGAAATTAGAGATGCAGATTCGATGCAGAAGCTACTGGCGGCGCTTGGGTATGAGAAGGTCTTCACGGTCGAAAAGAAACGCCGCCTCTGGCAGCTTGGCGGCTGCAGCGTGGCTCTGGACCGACTGCCTTTGCTGGGCGATTTCGTGGAAATAGAGGGGCCGGATGATGCAAGAATCGCCGATGTCCAAAAGAGCATGGGATTGGAGCACGTGCCGCACATTGCAGAAAGTTATGCAGTATTGATAAAGAAAGAAATGGCCCGTCGCGGCGGATGATTCTAAGACGCCTGATCGATTCACCCGCCGCACAGCCCAAAACATGAAACCGGACGACGGCTACATTGCCTATATTGTAAACCCAAAAGCCGGCGCCAGCAGCAGCAAGCGCATCGGACGCCGGTTCGAGCAATACCTCGTCAGGAAGGGATTCGAGGTCAGAGGCAGTCTGACCGCGTCGCTGACCCACGCCTGCGAGCTGGCGACCGACGCCGCGGTAGATTACAACTGTGCGATGGTCGTTGCCGTCGGGGGTGACGGCACCATCAGAGAGGTCGCCCATGGTCTTGAGGGGAGCGACAAGCCGCTGCTAATCATCCCCCAAGGCACGGAGAATCTTCTCGCAAACGAATTGGGTTTTGACGCAAGACCAAAAACCATAATCAGGACGTTTGAAGCCGGATACGTTCGACCTCTGGATTTGGGAAGGGCGAACGGCAAGTGCTTCACCTCCATCGCCGGTTTCGGCTTTGACGGCGCGGTGGTCCGGCGGATGAGCCAGCAGCGAGTGGGGCACATCAACCATTTTGACTACTTCTGGCCGATATGGAGAACGTTCTGGGAATACAAGTTCGAGTCGATGCAGGTGGAGGTTGACGGCGAGGAGATGTTTACCGGCCCGGGACTGGTGTTCGTCGGAAACATCTCGCGTTACGCCATTGGCCTGCAGATCCTGCACTATGCGGATTTTGGTGATGGCTTGCTGGATGTGTGTGTCTATAGATGTGCCTCGCAGCTTCACCTGGCCAAGCACTCGCTGATGACCATCCTCAAACACCACGCCAACAGACGCGACGTTATTTACCGTCAGGGCAAAAACGTTACGGTTCGTTCCAGCACGGCGCGTATCAGGACTGAAATCGACGGCGATCCGGGGCCGCCCCTGCCCGTACAAATCAACGTGATACCGCACGCCGTCAACTGCGTCGTACCGGAGGGGGCAAAGCCCGCCGGGATTCGAACAAGAATTATCAGGGCCATAGGATAACGCAAAGCTTGGGACTCTGGAGCACGACATGAGCAACGCAGATTTCAAGATTGGCAACACCGAAATCGGTCTGGAGGCGCCTCTGTTTGTCATGGCCGGGCCATGCGTCATCGAAAGCAAGGCCGGTTGTTTGAGCATCGCGCGCAAACTCGTGGATATCGGTCAGAAAACCGGGGTAGGAATGATTTTCAAGGCCAGCTTCGACAAGGCCAATCGGTCCAGCTTGCGCAGCTTTCGCGGACCAGGCATGCAAAAAGGCATGGATATCCTCGCAGCGGTCAGACGCCAGACAAGTCTGCCCGTAATGACCGATGTGCATGAGCCGGCCCAGGCCGCCCCGGTTGCCCAGGTGGTCGATTGTCTCCAGGTGCCTGCTTTTCTATGCAGGCAGACGGATTTACTACGCGCCTGTGCAAGAACGGGCAAGCCCATCAACGTAAAGAAGGGGCAGTTCCTCTCACCCGATGAGATGAAGAATGTCGTCGAGAAAATTCGCGCCTGCAGGAACACGAGAATAATGCTCACCGAGCGCGGCACGTTTTTCGGGTACAACCGGCTCGTCAACGACATGACAGCCATTGAGACGATGAAGAAGCTGAGCTGCCCGGTTGTTTTCGACGCCACACACAGCACACAGCAGCCGGGTGGGCTCGGCAGCGCCAGCGCAGGCCGGCGAGAGATGGCGCCCATCCTCGCCAGGGCAGCCATCGCCGCCGGCGCCGACGGACTTTTTATCGAAGTACACACACAGCCTGAAAAGGCCAAGTCCGATGCTGCCTGCATTATGCCGATAGACTGGCTCGAAGAGTTGTTGATGGTCTGCAAAAAGATATTCGAGGCCGTGCGCGGACAAAGAAGTGGCTGAACGAAAGAAGCATTTATACGGTCCGGTGCCGTCGCGAAGGCTGGGCCGAAGTCTCGGCGTTGATATCGTGCCATTCAAGGTCTGCTCGCTCGATTGCGTTTATTGCCAGCTCGGCAGGACCCTCCAGAAAACCACTGAACGAAAGGACTACGTGCCCATCGAATCGGTTCTGGCCGAGTTCAAGCAGGCATTGGCGGAAGGCGTCGAGGCCGATTTTATCAGCGTTGCCGGTTCGGGCGAGCCGACCCTTCATGCCCGGCTGGGTGAACTCATAGGGGGCATAAAACAAATCACCAATATTCCCGTGGGCATATTGACCAACGGCACGCTCCTTTTTAGAGCCGACGTGCGGCAGGATTGCGCCAGGGCCGACGTCGTCATGCCCTCGTTAGATGCCGCCGATGAGGCAACATTCCGGAGAATAAACTGCCCGTGCCAAGGTATCAGCATTGAGAAGGTCATTTCGGGGCTGTGTGCGTTTCGAGATGAATTTGCCGGTCGGATATGGCTCGAAGTCTTCTTTATCGAAGGTATGAACACGGGCCGGGGCCAAGTTACCGCGATCAAGGAGGCAATTGAGCAAATCCGGCCCGACAAGGTTCAGCTCAATACGGCCGTGCGACCTACCGCCGACCCGAATGTCAGACGCCTCGACACCGAGACGCTGCACGAAATCGCTGCCTTGTTGGGCCCTCATTGTGACGTGATAGCCGATCCTTCAGCCTCGCGCCGCGGGGCACTGACCGACACTGAGCCCGGTGACACTCAGCAAGCCGTTACCGAAGCAAGCGCCACGACCCAAGCCCTTTTATCAATGCTGAAACGCAGGCCGTGCTCGCTGAACGATATCCGTGCGGGCATGGGCCTGAGTCTCGGCGACACACTGAAACACATCGGTGACCTCCAGAGCCAGGGGCTGATCCGAGCCGAACAAAGAGGTGCAGTCACATTCTACAAGGCCTTGCCTTGAGCGAAACACAAGCATCGGTGTCGCAGAACCCTGCCAAAAATTCTCCGAATTCGCCTCTAATTTACTCATATTCACATGCAATTTGTAAAGCCAGGAGGCTTATTGGCCGATAAAAGCGTTGTAGTGTTTTACAGAGCGTCGTTTTTATCACGTTCACTGAGGAAAATTGGAATTTTATCCTTCAGGGAACAGCCTTTCGGCCGATAACAGATTAAGCGGGTGAATGTGTAGTATTCGTCGGCGTAAACACGTGCCGGTCCGTTTTGTGGGATTGTCATGAAGAACATGAAGCAACAACTGGTGCTCAACAAAGGTACGGAGAAGTACATTTTCCGCTTCCAGAGAGGTGGGGAAGACGAGCTTCTCGACACCTTGATTGACCAGGCAAAAGACGGACGCACGGATTTTGACTGGTTTGATGCCGCCGTACTGAGTTTCAAGCTCACCCAGTCCCTTATCTGTCAGGCGGACGATCTCTTAGGCAAGAATGCAGACGCCCAGTTTCACACGAGTTAGTCGCAGGAGCTTTTCTCCAGACAGGAGTACTTGAAGTTGTGTTCTGTGACAGTTGCAGAAATCTCAGGCATGGTCAAACAGATAGATATAGGTAGATTATGGAAGACAGCATTATTATCCACAAGTTCTTAGATTACTTGAAATTCGAAAGGCGCTTCTCCGAACATACGGCCAAATGTTACGGCGCCGACCTGGCACAGTTTTGTGAGTTCCTCACGGGCAGGCCCCAGAGCGCGTCGGCCGACGCAGAATCGGTCTCAATGGCCCCGCACGACCACGGGACAGCCACGGCCGTCGCGACACAGGTTGATTTGAAGATCGATCAGTTGCTTCTTTCGGCGCAGACCGAGGCCGTTCGAGCCTACCTGGCTTTCTTGAACGAGAGGGACTACTCGAAGGCCACCATCGCTCGAAAACTGGCAACGCTGCGCAGCTTCTACAAGTTTCTGGTCAAAAGAAACCACATCCCCTCCAACCCGGTCGTGTCCATCAGAACGCCGAAACAGGAGAAGAAACTGCCTCGTTTCCTCGAATACGAAGAGATCAAGAGACTGCTCAACACACCGCCGGTCAATAGCTGGCTCGGTGCCAGAGACAGAGCCATCCTGGAGACGCTTTACAGCACCGGAATCAGAGTCAGCGAGCTTGTGGCGCTCAATATGGATGATATCGACTTTCTCGGTGAAGTCGTACACATCAGGGGCAAGGGCAAGAAGGAACGAATCGCTCCGATCGGCTCATCGGCCCTGCAAACCATACAGCACTACATGGAATACCGAAATAAGCGTGCGCAGAGCAACGGACATTTCGATTCGAAGGTTCTGTTCGTCAACAAACACGGCCGTCGGCTCAGCACACGCAGCGTCCGTCGGAAGATGGATAAGTATCTCAAGATGGCCGGACTGGACCCGGCGATCAGCCCCCACACGCTGCGTCACAGCTTTGCAACGCACATGCTCAACAACGGTGCGGATCTGCGAAGCGTCCAGGAATTGCTCGGCCACCAGTCGCTGTCAACCACGCAGGTCTATACGCATCTGACTACAAAGAAACTCAAAGAGGTATATGACAACGCTCATCCCCGAAACAATGGGCACGACAGCGACGAGCCGTAAAAGCCGAAGACAGTAATGCGTGTCATTCTCAAGGCCCGCAGGTGCCGCTTGCGGGTCTTCTTTTTTTGCGCGACCCGAAATTCAGCTTCCTGCCTGCACGTCACCACAGAACAGTTCTGCTGAGAAAAAGCGGGGCCTATACCGAGTCAATCGGCACAGGCCCCGAACTGATGCAAATGCTCCTTGTCCGTCCCGCGGCCTTCAATAGCAAGGACTTGGGACACCGACGCTTAGTCAATCTTGGAAATCACGATGAGATCCAACTGTGCGCCATCTTCACGGCGGGCAATTTCCAAAGTGTACGTGCCGGGATCCATCGTGAACAGCACCGTTGCATCTTCATTGTCGTCGTCGCTGAAGACGTCGCTCCAGAACCAGCCGCCCAGATCAGGAGGGTCATTCCAGCGAACCCAGCCGCTGCTGTGCAGCTCGGTCTCGGCGGGAGTGGTCGCTCCCTGGATTCGGAACCAGAAGGAGTTGCTGGCGCCGGGAATCTGTACGCGAATGCTGATTTTGTAGGTTCCGCCCGCTACCGCGAAATTGTACGTTGCGACACCGGTCGCAGGCGGATTGTCGTACTCATCACCAATGCCGTCGTCTGTGCCGATGTACTTACCACCCGATGCTACGGGGTCGTCATAAGTCTTCATGGGATCGGTGATCGTAACGGCTGCCTCCGCCTCGATCCAGAGTTCTTCCGAGGGAACCACAACCTCCGGAGCCAACCGATACAGCACAATATCGTCAACGTACAATGTTCCGGCGGCGCCGTTGCCGTCAATTCCAAGGGCCAGCGTCGTGACGCTCGCCAGATTCACGCCCAGCGACGCCAGGTCGATATTCCACTGCTGCCACCGTATTTTCGCTATGGCAGCCGCATCTCCATCATAGGGCACCTTGACGCCATTGACCTTTACATACAACTGCCCGGTGTTGCCTGGAGTCCCGTGGAAGTAAAGCACCAATGTCTGAATACCATGCTTGGTCCAATCCTGCGGACTGATAAAGGTGCGTTCGGCCTCTGAATATGCGGCACCGCCAGTGTTGCTGTAGAACAGCGGCATAGACTGAACGCCCCCACGGACAGTCGTGGTCTCAACAAGAGGGGGCGTCAGATTGCCGACCTGGGAGCCGTTTGCCGGGTTCTCGTACCCGTCCAACCACGTCGAGTATATCTCATCGGGTGGATAGTCGTTGTAGTCCTCAAAACCGTCCACGACAAGGTACTCAGGTGTTGAGAAGCTCCAAACATCCCCTTGCCACGTTGTGGGTGTCTCGGCGTCGTTGACCTCATCGATTCGCCAGAAGTACGTGCTGCCTAAATCGAGCACTGAACTATAGCTCGCGTCGGTCACGCTAACAGCCGGGGCGGTACCATCCATCACAGCCTGCTCATCCGTGCTCAGGTACACCCTGTGCGTGGCGGCCTCTCTACCCGCTCGCCAGGCCAGCGTCGCATCCAGGTCCGCATCGATGGCCCCGGAATCCGGAGAGGGCTCTCTGACGCTGACAGGGATGGAGAAGAAGCGCACCTCACTGAGACCATATTGGGGCAGGACGCCTCCCCAGTTGCTGGTGGTGGTCAGCCTGACGTACTTGGCTACCGCGCCGCCGAAGTCGACCGAGGTATTGTGTGCGTACCCAGCCGCACCGGACGCTTGAGCGAATTCAGGCACGCCGCCCAGAGCGGTCCATTCGGTGCCGTTGGTCGAGTATTCGACGGTAACATCCTTCATCCCGAAACCGAAAAAGGCCTCAAGGACTTGATTGGAGTTCCAGACCCACATCTCGTGCAGCTTGTAAACGTTGTCGAACTCGTACTGGATCCAGGCCCCCAGCGGTTCGTTTCCGCTGAGCCACATATCTGTCGCGCCCGTCGAGTGCAGGTCGTCCGCATCCAGTCCTGAGCCGTTGATGGTGTTTTCGGGGCCGAAATCCGCCTGGCCCGTGCTGGAAGCCGTCGCGGCTATATTTGCACTGTCAATAGGATAGCCAACAGGCTCGGTGATAAAGCTCCAGATGTCGCCTTTGAAGATCGTATTGTCCGGCGGGGCGTTGACCTCATCGACGCGCCAGTAATAGGTCGTCTCGAACTCAAGGCGTCCGGGATCATGCGTGCTGTCGCTCTGGTCTTGCCTGGCCAATACATTCAGCGGATCGGTCCTGCTGGCGTCGTTGACGTCGCCGAACGTCGTTCCAAGATACACATCATGTGTGTTGGCAAACTCTCCCGGCGTCCAGCCAAGCACAAGATCTCTCTGTGCATCGGTTTCCCCGTCAGCCGGCTGAGGGTCAGCAGCCACGGGCAAAACGCCAATGATTTCCGCAAGACCATTGTCCATTATCGTTTTAATATCTTCAGGCGAGAGAACGGCACTAAAATAGCCCACCTCGTCAATGCTTCCACTAAAGTAGTCAGATGGACCGCTAGCGCGAGATTGAGCGCCAATTATAAACGGCAAATTCCCATCAAGCAAAATACCTGTTGTCGATGAGGTTCCAGCTAATTGGCCGTCATGGTAGAGTTGCATCGTAGCTCCGTCATGGGTGGCAACGACGTGGTGCCATTCGCCGGTAGTAGTACTGGCGCTGATACTGGGCTTAACGGTGTCATTGAACGCTTCATAAAGGATGGTCTGTTGGGCGTCGTACATCATAACGCCCCAATTTACTGCGCCAGGATTGCCACCGCCATGATGTTCACCCCTTGAAACCATATGGTTCCAGCTCTGAGTGCTTGGGATATAGCACCAAAATGCTACGGAAAAAACCTCGACATTTAGCTCTGCAGCATTGCCGCAGTCAACGTAACTCGATGACCCAGAGAAATCCAAGGCCTTGCCGTACACACCGTTAATCCATTTAGGTCCGCCTCCGAGCGTGCCATTATGGCCGTTGCCCGAGGAGTCCTTAGTCGTGTCACCACTTCCTTCGTCAAGGAGCCATATCCCGAGAATGGTGTCGGGGTCAATGTCGGCATAGCCTTGCCCTGCAAACATCAAACTGGCGATGATCGCACTGATGCAAATTATGGTTAAGCGCGTCATTTTTTGTTACCTCCATAGATTTATTTCAGATACACATTTCTCAGTTCTTCCGGCGAGGGCACCTTTCAACTGGAAACTCACAGGACATTTCGCTCAGGCCGCCCACCAAAGCACCAACAAAACAACCGCTGAGAACCTCCTCCTCGCAGAACATCCTCAATGAATATAGCTTTTTGAACTCGGCTCCACCTCCTTTCCTCTCGAAAACTCGTAGCACGCTTTGCTGACTTGGCCGGTCTCCGTCGCCTCACGCCGGGTCATCGCCGGCGAGGAATTGTGGCCTTGCCACGCCAGGGGCGGCCAATCGGAAAAAACCCTTGTCTTGGAAGCATACGACCGCCATGGTCATATCCTGCTTTGTTGCTCAACCGCTCCAGCAACTACAAGAAATGTCCTCGCTAACACCCGGTGCCGGCAGTTGATAACTCACAGGCTTTGGCTCTCTTATGTATACCAAATCGGCCCCCTCTGGTCAAGAAAAAACGCTGAATGCTATGGGATGTCCATCAGGGGAGCTGAACCGCTCTTTTTGCCCCTGTAATTTCAGCTGCGAAATGCGCGCCTTGGATTCGCGCGAATATCTGGAAGAACGGCTACTCGGAGCGTCTGAGCATCAATTCGGATGAGAGGCGGCTGCCGTTGGGGCACAGACACGTTACCTGAAGAATGTAGTTCTGGCCGCCGGCTTGCTCAAACGGGAGACGGAATTCGTAAGCGCGCAGGAAGTCCCGCCAGTACTGATTGTTGCTGGCGGGGTCCGCCAGATCAACGTCGGCCCAGATGACCGCTCTCTTTCCCTTCGGCTCCGCCGAGCGCTGCACGTATTCATACAACTCAAACCGAAACACCGCAGGCGACTTCATCTGAGAGCCGAATGCGTCCAGCAGGCTGACGTAGAGATTAATGGCGGCCCCCTGGGTGCCGCCCGCCGGAACGAGCTCGGTCAGCGGCATGATATCAACTTTCTCAGGAGCGTAGAGAGCGTAAGAGGCTGATGCATCCGGGTGGTTATTCGTCTCGGCGGGGACCGCAGGTGGCGACGCGGGCAGTTCACAGCCAACATTCATCAAGAGGGACACAGGCACAAACACTCGCACTATAACGTGGGCCAGCTTCATCTTCACTTTGCCTTCCCGATTGAAACAAAGGTTTTCATGCACCATTGATACAACAGACGAATAAAAACAGTTACAAGTCCTCATCGAGCATGTGGCCGAGACGGCGTTTCTTCGTTCTCAGATACGTGATGTTGTGCTGCCCCGGTTCCGCTCTGAGCGGTATCTGCTCGACAATCTTGATGCCGTACACCTCAAGCCGACTGACTTTCTTGGGGTTGTTGGTCAGTATGCGTATGTTTCGCAGGCCGAGGTCGCGACAAATTTGGGCCCCGATTCCGTAGTCGCGCTTGTCCGCCTTGAACCCCAGTTGCAGATTGGCATCAACGGTATCCAGACCCTGCTCCTGGAGCTTATAAGCCCTTAGTTTGTTCGTCAAGCCGATGCCCCGGCCCTCCTGCCTCAGATAAATCAAGGCCCCTTCGCCGGCCTGCTCGATCATCTTCATCGCGGTCACCAACTGGTAACCGCACTCACAGCGCTGTGAATGAAACAAATCACCCGTCATGCATTCCGAATGCACGCGCACCAGCACCGGCTCGTCGTGCTCAACCGGACGCCCCTTTTCGTCGAGCTTGCCGACGCTTCCTTTGCACAACGCCAAATGCGGCTCGGCGGAAGTGATGCTCCCATAGCCGATCAGCGTGAACTCTCCGTAGTCGGTCGGCAAGCTAACACACTCGACGCGTCTGATCTGGCTCTCGCGCTGGAGACGATACTCTATGAGCTTGGCTATTGAAGCGATCTTGAGACCGTGCTTCTGACAAAAATCCAGCAGGTCGGGCACTCGCGCCATCGAGCCGTCTTCGTTCATAATCTCGCAGATAACACCGGCCGGTTTCAGGCCGGCCAGGCGCATCAGGTCAACTGCGCCCTCGGTCTGTCCGGCTCGAACCAGCACGCCTCCTTCGCGCGCCCGCAGCGGAAAGATATGGCCCGGACGAACAAGGTCGGCAGGTTTGGCATCATTGGCAACGGCCGCCTGAATCGTCCGCGCCCTGTCCGCGGCGCTGATTCCCGTCGTAATGCTGTCGGCGGCGTCCACACTAACCGTAAAAGCGGTCCCGAAACGAGCCGTATTGTCAACCGTCTGGGGGTATAGACCAAGTGCGTCACATTTGACGGCCGTCAGCGGCAGGCAAATAAGACCCCGGCCAAACCGGGCCATGAAGTTGATGATTTCCGGGGTGACTTTCTCTGCGGCGCAGACCAAGTCCCCTTCGTTCTCACGGTCTTCCGCATCGACAAGCACGATCATGCTGCCCCGGCGGAGATCCTCAAGAATCTCCGGTATATCACTAAATTGTATTGCCATCTGTCTATCCCTGGCGAAGAGCTCCAAAACCATCAGCGAGATACTACGTTGGAACCGCCGCCATTGCGGCTCGAACCGATTGCCGGCCATAGCTCTTCAGGTGCTACTGGTTATTGCCGGTTTTGTTCACGAGGTTCTGCTCGTACGCTTCAATATAACGACTTCCGCCGCGGATGTAAACAAGCGTCGCCAGAAGGGCCGTTCCCGCAGCCGACCACCAGAGAATGCGCAAAAGCCAGATCCAGCCCGGCAGGAAGCCGGAAACTTCCGGGGCAATTAGAATCCCGGCGACCATAGACAACTGCAGAGCCGTCGCAAGCTTGCCGATGAAGACAGGGGCAATATGGATCTTCGAGGTAATCAAATAGACAATCACAAAGCCAATCAACAGGAACAAGTCCTTGCCGATGATGAACACGACCACCGTCGGAGGAAGCAGGAAGTCCTCGACGTGGCCCCGCTGGGAGGCCAGCAGCAAACTTGCCGAGGTGATAAGCAGTTTGTCCGCAATCGGGTCCAGAAAGGCCCCAAGCTTGGTGATTTGATTTTTCCGGCGTGCCAAATAGCCGTCCACTGCGTCACTGATTGCCATCAGCAGGAACAGAAGAATCGCCACATAGCGCATCGCGCTGCGGCCGGCGTCCCCCAGTGCCGGATCGTTCGTCTTCAGCATGCAGCTGACAAAGGGAATTATCAGAAAAATCCGAAAGATGGTGATCCGAGTGGCCCAGTTCAGCTTCACGCTCATCGTTCTTCACCGCGCATCATCGACTATGTGCTACTGTGTCCGCGTCACCTGCCTTGCAGTCCGGGGGGCAATGCGTCTTCGGATACGGACTTCCACGGCCCCTCCACACACGCGCCCACTTGCCACCGGGTCTCATGCCGGCGATAATACCGCCCCCCGTGGTAGTAGTGGCGGGGAAAACCGACCACCACATAGACGCCCCAGTCAGCATCGAATACAAGATCCACGCCGCGATGCTTGTGGCGATGCCCATGAGCCGGAGCGTGAGGGGCAGGCCCGTGTCTGTGGCCCGAACCGACGCCAATCGTCACGCTATGGCACGAAACCAGCGCAAGAAAGGCCCAAGCCAGAATGATTGCCAACACGTACAAGAGTCTGCATTTCATGGTCAATCCCTAATAATTGCCAGTCCATAGAGAACGCCCACACCTTCCTAATATAGCAGAATGGCCGAATATTTGGGAGCCTAATTTTCTTGTGTCAGGACGGCACCCTGATATAATTCAGCACGTAAATCGAGGGCAAGAACATGGCGGTATTAAATGTCAATATCGATCACGTCGCAACCGTGCGGCAAGCTCGTCTGACCGATGAGCCCGACCCGGTCTGGGCGGCCGTCCAGTGCGAATTGGCCGGTGCAAACGGAATCACCGTTCATCTGCGGCAGGACAGACGGCACATTTGCGACCGCGACATCCGACTGTTGAAAGAGACAGTCGCGTGCAAGCTTAACCTCGAAATGTGTATGGCCGAGCCTATCGTCAGGATCGCCGAACAGATTAGGCCCGACCAGGTCACGTTGGTGCCCGAGAAAAGGGCGGAGCTGACCACGGAAGGGGGCCTGGATTGTCTGAGGCACAAGAAACGTCTGGCCCAGGTGGTCAGGAGGATGCACAAGAAGCGCATCCTGGTCAGTACTTTTATCGCGCCCGACCAGGAACAGATTCTTGCCTCGGCTCAGACCGGGTGCGACGCCATCGAATTGCATACGGGCATGTACGCGAACGCCAAAGGTCAAAAGGCAGTCCAAAAGAGACTTGCCGACCTGGAAGCCGGTAAGGACTTCGCAACGGAAAAGAGACTGGTGGTCCATGCGGGCCACGGCTTGACCTATCGCAATATCGGTGCGGTGGCGTGTATCAGGGGACTTTGTGAATTCAACATCGGCCACAGCATTATAGCGCGAGCGGTCCTCGTTGGAATAGGGCAGGCAACCACCGAGATGATCGGACTGATAGACAAGTTCAGCGAAGAGTGACACTGATCGCAAAAGACAAACAGAATTGAAAATGACCCGGCGGTTTCCATCGATCCCGCGACAGGAAGCAGACAAGGAGATTGAGAATGTTTACAGGAGCAATGGTCGCATTGGTCACGCCTTTTCAGGACGGCCAAATTGACTTCGAGACGCTCGATGAACTCGTAGAATTCCAATTGGACCATAGTATCGATGGAATTGTGCCGGTCGGAACAACGGGAGAGTCCCCCACCTTGAGCCACGAGGAGCACAAGCACGTTATCGAGCGAGTCATCAAGGCTTCGGGGGGGCAGGTGCCCGTGATCGCCGGGGCCGGCTCAAACAGCACGGCCGAAGCGATTGAACTGACCGCCTATGCGAAAAAGATGGGAGCCGATGCCACATTGCAGGTGACGCCTTACTACAACAAGCCGACACAGGAAGGCTTTTATCAGCATTTCAAAGCGATCGCGGAAGAAGTTGACCTTCCGGTGGTGCTTTACAACATACCGGGCCGATGCGGCGCCGGCATGACGCCCGAGACAATAGCCCGGCTGGCCGAAGCCGAAAACATCGTCGCGGTCAAAGAGGCAACGGGCAGCCTGGACCAGGCAAGCGAGATTGCCACCCGCTGTGACATAACCATCATCTCGGGCGACGATTCCCTTACGCTTCCGCTGGCCTCCGTCGGGGGCAAAGGCGTCATAAGCGTCGTGGCGAACATTGTGCCCGCTGATGTCAAAGCGATGACGGACCTGATCCTGGAGGGCGACCTGGTCTCGGCCAGACAATGGCACAACAAACTTTTCGCGCTGTGCAAGAGCATGCTGACTCTGGCCACAAATCCGATACCGATCAAAGCAGCGATGGCCATGCTGAAGATGGCCCCGGAGGAACTGCGACTTCCTATGACTTCCCTGGAAGAAAGCAAGAGAGCTGTCCTCGAACAGACGTTGAGAGATTACGGGCTGCTCCAATAAGGGGACGCTCGCCGGTCCGGGAGGCGTCAAAGGGCTCTCTTGCGGGATTCTCATAGACAGGTTCCCGAATGCACGTGCCTTTGCGTGCCCGGGATTTGACTGGTAGCGTCGGAAGCAGACTTGTCCCCGCGGCTTCTACGGGGCAAGGAAGAAGTCGGTCTCGCAGGAAGGGATCTCGCAGCCTTGATATATGTCGGTGTCCTGCAGCGTGAAAATATCGTCCGTGCCGATAAGGCGTGTCTTGAGAAATTCAACGCGACCGTCGCCGAACAGAACGCTCTGCCCGCGACGCTTGTGATTGACACTGTTGCGGGTCAGCATCTCCTTGGTGAGCTGCAGCCGCAGCGGTTTGCTGAAATCCTTCGGCACTTCTTCAAAAAGCGGGTTCCAGTCCGCCATCAGGACCTTTCTGCACAGCAGCTTGCCGTTCCTCGTTTGTCGGCAGCTTATTTGAAAGCTGTACGTCACAGAACTTCGGTGGGGAAAATCCTTGTAGGCTCCTAACTCGGCAGGTGTCACTTCTTCGGTCTGGCTGCGCGGACAGCCCGGACACATAAAATCACCCGCATCGACATAGCTACCTCGGACCAGCAGGTAAATGTTGCGCGTATTGGAGTGATTCTCAGTGCCCTGGTGCCCGACCTTCCACCACGGGTCTCCCGCGGCAGCGGCCACAGCCGGCGCCTGGTCATCGTGGTCCGCGATGTAGTTGGCCAAACCTCGAAAAATGCCGGCCATTTGAACCTGGCACCGTTGACGCCGCGAATTGTACCGAAAATAGCTGAGTGTGTTGAACAGAATGCTCGCCACAATCAAGAACACTGCCGCCGTCGCCAACCTTCTGACCATGGCCACCCAGACCCGAGTCTTCAGGCCGGCATCTCGACTCTGCTCGGTGGCGAGCAATTCGCGTAGCCGGTCCTGACTTGAATGTGAAGCGCTATTGAGTCGCCACACGGTGCGCTCCGCCAGTGCATCCGGACAGGGTTCGGACTCTAACTGTTCGAGGGGTGCAAGCGCGGCTCCAAGTTTGGCGTCAATGCCTGCTGCTTCCTGATGGGATGCGATCAAGGCTTCAGCCTGGGCAGTTTCTTTTGGGGATGTCAAGCCAATTGAATGGTCGAATAATAGCTGTTTCTGCTCGCTGGTAAGCGGAATCATTTGCTCTCTTTGCTCCCGACGGATGCCTTCCACTCTTTCGCAAAACGACCGACGGCCGTGTGCAGCCTACTCTTCACCGTTCCGATAGGTATACCCAGCATGTCGGCCATTTGTTTGTAAGAAAATCTCTGAAAATATGCCAAAATCAGAATTTCTCGCAGATTCTCCGGCATATCCGCTACAATCTGCCCCACGCGCGAGGCCGTCTCGTCCTTCTGGAGCTCATCGGAAGGCAGTGTGCTGTCGGCCGTAACGGCATTGAGCATATCGTCAAACGACAACTCCTGGGAATCCGCCATCGTGCCGATCGGTACCGCGGAGGTACGCTGCCATTTTCGCAGGGCGTCTTTTGCCTTGTTGGCCGCTATTGTAAACAGCCACGGACGCAGAGGCCGGCTCTGGTCGAAACTCGCCCGGCTGGCAAACAGTTGCAGGAAAGTCTCTTGAAATACGTCCTCAACGAGGTCGTGGCGGTTCAAAAACTGCCTCAGAAACGCGTACAAGCTGTTCTTGTAGCGGCTCACCAACTCGTGAAAAGCAGCCTCTTCTCCGGCTGTATATCGCGTCAGAAGTTCCGCATCAGTCAGTTTTTTCAGATTATAGTCCATAATACGACTTTTTCGGCAATCGCATAATATCTCTATTATAAGGGACAGATAAATAAAACTGAAACCCTAATTATCACTTCTCTGAGTAGGACTGATTGTGTCCTGATTCCGAGACAAGAAGACTTAGCAAGCCCGTAGGAACATAGGCCGCTTCGGCCCCGCCCGGATTCTTCGCCTTTTTTTCTTTGACAAGCAGCCTGTCAGGGGGCATCTTGTTCATATGTGGGAAAGAACCTGATCACTGTTGCAAATCGAATTGGAGGTACTTGTTATGAAAGCCACACGTAGTAGAAAGGCTGTGCTTACAATTTGTGTAGTCGTGATGGGTGCGAGTGGTGCGTTGGCGCAGGATTGGCCTCAGTGGCGCGGTCCCAATCGGGATGGTAAGGTAGCCGGATTTACGGCGCCGCAGACGTGGCCCCGTGAACTCAAACAGAAGTGGAGTGTGACCGTCGGGCAGGGGGACTCCACGCCGGCCCTGGTAGCAGACAAACTCTATGTCTTCACACGCCGCGGTGACGAGGAGGTTACTCTATGCCTCGAAGCAGCGACCGGAAAAGAGTTGTGGAATGACAAGTACACCGCTCAGGCGGTAACCGGAGCAGCATCCCGGCACCCGGGACCGAGAAGCTCACCTGCAGTTGCCGATGGAAAGGTCGTCACGATCGGCGTCGGCGGTGTTCTTTCGTGTCTCGATGCAAACACCGGAAAGCTGATTTGGCGCAAAGACCCGTTCCCCAAGGTCGTGCCGAGATTCTTCACATCCTTTTCGCCGATCATTGTTGACGGGATGGTCATTGCACATCTTGGAGGCGCGGGCAACGGTTCCATCATTGCCTACGACCTGGCGACCGGCAGCGAGAAATGGCGATGGGCGGGCGAAGGGCCGGACTACGGCTCACCTGCGCTGCTGAAGGTGGGCGGGACGAGGCAAATTGCCACACCGACAGAGAAAAGCATCGTTGGGATCAGCGTAGCGGATGGCAAGCTCTTGTGGCAAATTGCGTCTGAACCGCAGAGGAGGGCCTACAACGCCGCCACGCCAATCGTGGATGGTCAGGTCGTGTTCATTTCAGGAGCCGGTCTGGGAACCCGGGCCTTGAAGATTACAGAGCAGGGCGACGGCTGTGCCGCGAATGAACTCTGGCATAATGCTGAGCTGAGTGTCCAATTCAATACACCGGTCCTGAGGGATGGTTTGCTCTTTGGTCTGTCCAATGGCGGCAATCTGTTCTGCATCAACGCCAAGACCGGCCGGACCGCCTGGACCGATGAGACACAGCGAGATCGCGGCGGCTTCGGACCTGTCGTCAGCGCCGGCTCATGCCTGTTAGCCCTGCCCAGCAGCTCGGAATTGATTGTCTTCAAGCCCACCAATAAGCAATATTCGGAAGTGGCGAAGATCAAGGTCTCGGAAACGCCAACCTACGCCCATCCGGTTGTCGCCGGCAACAGGATTTTTATAAAGGATCAGGAGTCGCTGACCCTCTGGACAATTAACTGAGCCGGATCGGTTGAGAGCAGATCACCGGGCTTGTGGGCAACCAGTCTCATCTTTCCTGCAAGCCCGCATTCGGTACCGGAGAACCGCCGATAGTTATCCGCTCGTGCTCCATGACGATGTCGGGCGACTGCCAGCTCTTCTGAGCCATCAGCTTGATGAACGCCCGGCGAAAGAGCAGCGTCACATCCACAATGGCTTCCCCTTCGGTGGTCTGCGCGAACACACAGCTCGAGGTATCGACCTCAAAGGCCGCAAGGCGGTTGTCGCTGAGCACACGTGTCGGGTTCCAGTACGCCCCCGACGGGGACAGCTCGGTCCAGTGTTCCTCCAGTACCTTCGCAAACGCCTTTCCCGGCAGACCGGCATAAAAACCCTGGTTCGGATCTCCGACCCCGCCCCATTCAGGAACCACGGGCCCATCTAACTGTTTGAGGCGGCGTCCCCGGCCGTCCGTGGCGGCGACCAGAAGAATGAGGTGGCGAAGCGGAGAGTCGGTAGGTACGTGGTGACCGGTTTGATCGTTGGTGATAGTCACCGTGACTGCGAGCCGCTCACCTTCTCGAACGGCCTTTACATCCATGCTGACGGCATTTTGCAGCAATTGCTCATCTGCGGCCCCGGGCATGCGATGGCTGAAGATCGTCGTCGGGTCGCGCAGCACGCCGCCTTTGTCGAAGCGGGCAAAATGGTCTGTTCGACCCGAAGGCATGTGGCAGTCCTGACAACTCCTGCCCGTCTGAGGGTCGCTGTAGGGGCTGTGCAGCCATTCACCGAAAGAGTTGTACACAACCGTGTCCCAGAACACGCCGAAGTGACATGGGGCACAGTACTGACTCTGTCGCTGGATGGGGCTGTAAGTATCTTCACCCGGCGCAACATCGTCAAGCGGCCCGGCGAAGAACTGGTGACCTTCGGGCGGACGACGAAACTCAAAGGACAACACACCGGGCATGTTGGGATAGGGCAGACCCGAGGCCGGATCGAGACGGACATCCCAGACTTTGTGGCAAAAATCGCATGCCGCGCCCTCGGCGCCGACGCCGGTGACGGTCGTGGGGTCTGTCTCATAGGCGGCGTCAATCGCTGCCGCGGGGGTGTGGCAAGCCGCACAGTTGCCCGCAGTCTCGGGGAAATCAAGTTTATAGCCGGGGCCAAAGTAGGACTCGTTCGGATCAGGACGCAGGGGGATACGGCCGTAATCGCGGGTCTGAAAATACTGCGTTGGGGAGCTCTGACTGCCGGCGGTGTCGGTCCCGGTGTACATGGTCAGGAATCGCGGGTTTTCGGCCGAGAGGGCATGAGCATCGCCTCGCCATTCGTCAAAAGGCAGCGAAACCTGGGCGTCATTGGGATCGGCGTGACAGTGTTCGCAATTGCCGTCCTCGCCCGAGCCGGGATAGCCGGCGCTCGCGAAAGCACTCAACCAGGCGTAGTTCGCGTTGTCCTGATCGTTGTGGGCGCTCAGCATGATATCCACGTCTGAGGCGCCGGGCAGGTATTCCGTCTGGCCCCCGCCGATGTAGTAACCCTCTGCCCAGGCGGTCAAGACAACCGGTTTATTGGGCTCCAGGTCAGCCAGGGCAAAACGCCCATCCGCGTCAGTGGTCGTCGCATTCGCCGTCGCCTTCACCCGTACCGTCGCGCTCGCAACAGGGCCGTTGGCGTCACGCACCAGGCCCGACACCGAAGCTGACGGGGCGGATTGAACAAGCACGGCAAGAACCAATCCCGCGCATGCGCCTGCGAGGGCCAACCTTATGCTGTGAACGGAATGAGTGTTTGCATCATACATCAGTTGGTTCCACCTGCCGGTTCCGTGTCGGATTCCGAGAGTGGGGGCACACCGTCGATGTCGAGACGGTACACGCCTTCGCCTTCGGTGGCGGCGTAAAGATGCAGCCCGTTGCTGGAGAGAGCCAGGCGATTAACCGCCCGCGTGCGAAGAGATGAATTGACCTGGCGCCAGGTGCTGCCGCCGTTGCCCGAACGATAGACACCGCTGAAATGGTCGCTCACATACACCACCTGCAGGTTCTGTGGGTCGAAGACGATATCACTAATGCGTGCCTCCGGCGGCATGCCTTCCATCGAGAGCTGCCACGTGGTCCCTCCGTCGTCACTGCGAAACAGACCCATACGTCCAATGCCTGCATAAACAACGTTGGAGTCAAATGGGTTGACTGCCACCGAAGGGATTATCGCTGTGGAATCTGCCCGATTCATCTTCTTCCAGGTACGACCGCCGTCGGAGGATTTAAGCAGGCCGTTGCTACCTGTGGCCGCGTATACTGTCTGCGGATCGCCGGGATCCACGGCCAAATCGATCACATTGGCCTGGGAGGAAAGGGTATCGTTAGCGGGATTCCACGTCGTGCCGCCGTCGTGTGAGACATAAATGCCCGCCGCAGCCATCCGGTCATCAAACACCCCGGCCGAGAAGAACGCCGAGGAGCCGGCGTAAACCGTCCTGGAGTCAGACGGGGCAAAGGCAATGACGCGCCACGCCATACCCTCCGTGAGCCGCTGGCCCACCATCTCTAACGTCCGGCCGCTGTCATAGCTCCGGAGCAGAATCGGATCCCAGTTGTTACCGGCGAGGACGTGTTGTGGATTCGACGGATCGACAGCCACGACATTCCACTCAAGGTTATAGGCCGGCGGCTTGTTTAATCCCGCCCACGAGTCGCCACCATCGGCGCTTGTGAACAAGCCGCTCCTGGCCGCCGCATAGACCACCGCCGGATTGTTGGGATCAACGGCAATTGCACGGACTTGCGCGCCCGTATAGCCATCGCTGGCGACCGTCCAGGTTTGGCCGCCGTCGATGCTGAGGAAATTGCCGCCGCCGTAGTTGTTGGCGAAAATGCGATTCGGATCACGTGGATCAACCTGGAAGTCTATGGGAAATCCCGCTCGTACGCCCGGCGCCCCCCAGCCTTCATTGCCGACGGAGACCTTTGTCCATGTCTGCCCGCGGTCCGGACTTCGGTAGATGGCGCCGGCGCTGCCGGCATAAGCGATGTTCGGGTCCGCCAGCGAAAACTCCACGGCATTAATGTTCTCGTTCGCAAGTACGTACTGCCAGGATGCGCCCCCGTTGGTAGTCAGATAGATACCTCCGCCGTCCGGATAAGCGTTATTGCCGGTCCCGGCCAGAAGAACATCGGGATTCACCGGGTGCATAAAAAGTGTACCGACGTAGAGGTTGCTCAGACCACTGTTGACATGCTGCCACGTCTGGCCCGCGTCAATCGATTTGAGCACTCCTTCGCCACCGGCTTTGTTGATGGTGTGGTCAGAATTGGCCGCCTCCCGATCGAAGATTCCCGTGGAAATATAGAGCACGTTTGAATTGTTGGGATTAATCCAGATGTAGCGGGCCAAGTTGTTACCGCGCCACACAGCTGTCCAGTTTTCACCGCCGTCAACGGTTTTATAGACCACTCCTTTGGTCTTGTCGAACTCACGGCCCTGCTGCACCTGACTGCTCCAGGCAAAGCTGGCCATCTCGGCCGCGGCATAGACGATGTCCGACGAGTTCGGATCCACGGTAAAGCCGCGGAAGGTGATCCCTTCATACTCGGTGACGCCGTTGTCCTTCTCGACCCAGGTTTGGCCTGCGTCCGTCGATTTGAATATACCGCGAACGTTCTGCGTACCGATCCAAATGAGGTCATTGTCGTGGGGATCGATGGTCAGGCTGAAGACAGGAATGGCGTCGCCCGACTCACCCGTCCGGGTGCTGATGCCCTGGTTGGAGGGGTACCACGACCGGCCACTATCATCACTGATGAACACGCCCGCCCAGGCGTCGGTGACATACATCATATCGAGATGGTCGGGCCGCATCCGGACGTCATAGCCCAGGCCACCCAGCGGCCCGCCCGTGCGCACCCAGGCCGAAGAAGTGTCCTGAGCCTCCCCCAATACGCGTATCTCATCAATAGTCGCAGCGCCGTCATCCAGAGTCTCGAAGGCAAATGTTCCACCCTGTAGAGCATCGGGGTCAACGTATTCCCATTCGAGTTCACCGTCCACTAAGAACCGAAGGGTCGGTCCGGAGCCGGCAATTTCTATGTCATACCAGCGTCCCAAATCGCGAGCGGTGACGGGATGGTCCAGAAGATCGATAAAGGTCTCGGGCCAGTACTGCTTGGCCAGATGCGATCCGTACTCATGAAACCCGATGAAGTAACGTCCCGTGTCGTTCAGGCGATAGACCAGGTGGATGGCACCCTGTTCAAGATTAAGGCGAAACTGCAGCCGGAAGTCTTGCCATGGCCCAGCGATCGGCCGCGCCCAACTATGGCCGTGGCCCTTGAGCATGCCGTCGGCCATCGCCCACCCGGGCTCCAGTTCCCAACGTCGGGTATCTGAATCTTCAAAGTCCTCCTCAAAAAGGACGGTCTCTTGCCCGTGCAAACAGGTGGGCCAGGCGACAAGCATGGTCTGGAGCGCAAGGACTGCCGCTGCGATTATCTTCTCTGTCTTTCGAGGGTTCTTTGCAGAATGACTCATTGTCGATTTCCTCCTTCCTAATGCGATCCAACAGCATTACCAGTATAACAAGTCACTCCCGCCGAAACAAGTCGCTTGTCTATAGGAATGCGACCATCCGAGCCTGGCTACCTGTTCGGCGAATCGGGCTTGGTGCCCATAATTGCCTCTCCCTTTCCGATGAGGTAGATTTCGGGTCGAGGGGCGGGCGCCATCCCGTCGCCGAGGAAGAAACTCGGATGCGGCGGCTTGTTATAGACAACGTTTTGCCAGGCAATCGCCAGGCGATATTGTGGATCGTGCACGAGCGTATAGAGGCGGCGCTTCGTCGGGATCGTCGTGGTGTAGAGCCGCAGCGCCTGACCGTCCGGCGCGGTCATGAGCAGCTCTTCCCGCCAGTCTCCCAGAAAATCGCCCATGAGGTTGGGGCCTCGCCCGCCGCCTCGAACGCCGGTCTCGAAAAGCGTTTCTTCGGCACTTGTCTCCCAGTTCCATTTGGTCACGGCCGAACGAGAGAGCAGCTCGCGGAGCAGGTCGCCGTCCCACCAGATGGCAAAACGAGTCGAGCGAGGATTCGGACCTATCTCGTTGCCGCGTGAGTCACGAAGGCCCCCCGGCCCTCCCCATGCCTCGTAACCTCGGTGGCGCGGGTCGATGTCGGCCGCAAGCCCGGCGCCGACGTCCACGCCGGGACTGTGCTTCCAAAGCAGCTCACCCGTGCGGGCGTCCCGCATCGCCGCGCCGGGGGTCATAAAGCGGACTGTGTCATCCTCGTTCTCATGGATGGTGAATACTTCCTGGCCGGGACGGTCCGGATACATGTCACTGATGTGCATCGAATCGCCGTGCCGCAATCCGGTGGAGTAAAGCCCTCGCCCATTATCATCGACAACCATCGAATGATAGACGATTTCGTCCTTTCCATCCTCATCCACATCCGCGACGGACAGCGAGTGGCCGCCCATGCCCGAGAAGAGCGAGGCGTCGTCAAAGGGAGGATAACTGATGCCCGAGTCGAAGACCCAACGGCTGGTCAGATTTCCATCGCGCCAGTCCCAGGCGGCCATGACGATACGGCCGTAAACGCCACGGCACATGACCACGCTCGGGCGCTCGCCATCCAGATAGGCAACGCATGCCAGGAAGCGGTCACAGCGGTTGCCGTAGTTGTCGTTGCCGCCGTTTCCGCCAATTCCGCCCCAGCCGTCAATCGGGTAGCGGTTCGGAATGTAATCCACCGTCTTCAGGGCCTTTCCGGTCGAGCCATCGAAGATCGTAAAATACTCCGGGCCGTCGAGAATCCGTCCGTGGGTTCGGTCGCCTTCCTTGTAGGTGCGCCAGTCTTTCTCTTTATCGCCAATGATCTGGCCGGTCCCGTCGGTTGTACCATCGGCGGTTTTGCACGCCATCTCGGCCTTTCCATCGCCGTCCAGGTCATAGACCATGAACTGGGTATAGTGCTCGCCGTCGCGGATATTGATGCCCAGATTGATGCGCCATAAGTGGGTGCCGTCCAGTTTATAGGCGTCGAATACGGGCTCGCCGGTGATCCCGGCAAATGCATTGTCCCGGCCCCGGGAGACCTGATGCAGCACGATTTCATATTCGCCGTCGCCGTCGAGGTCGGCGATGGAGGCATCGCCGGGCCGGTATTCCGGAATACTCTGGATCGGAATTTCGAGGTAGTTAGTGTGCCAGAGGGGAGCCGGCCTGGACGGCTCCAGTTCTTCGCCGTTGAGCACCGGCCGGACAAAGTATTGCAGTGGTTCGTCGGTCTCGGCATCGCGATCCACGTAATTCGTGGCGCCTGATATCGGCGTTTCGTTGACTTTCGTCGGGCCGTTTGTGCCGGTGATGCGATAGAGATTGAAGGCGACGGACTCGGGATCGGTTCCGAACAGACGCCAGCCAATATAGACGCTGCCGTCGGATTGCCTGACGGCCACGATGCCCCGAGTGAGGTTTTCCATCTGGCGCTGCGCCGGAGTCGCAGTGCACACGGTCAGCAGAAGGCCGAGAGCGATTCGAATCGAAGGATGAGTCATCATATTTGCTCCTTTGAAAAAAACTGTGATGTAACTTCTATCTCAGAGGTATCCAGACCGCCATCTCGGACTCACCCCGATTACCCCACGCATAGTAAGGGATCAGGCGAATCTCTCTTATTTGAATCTCTTGGGCAGATACCCTGCGGTATAAGGTCTTGTTCCAGTCGCGCTGGGCAAGAACATGCGCTTTGCCCTCCAGGACAGCTACTCCACCCAGCAGCTCTCTGACGAAACGGCTTTGAAAACGTGCCCCGGAAGGGATAGCCACGTTCGTTACTTCAACATCATCCGGAAGGTCGGTCGATTCCAGGCAATACACGAGTGGTCCCCGGCGAACGGCCGTCTGATTGCGCGCTGGCTCAACGAGAGGATGCGCCTCCAGCAATTGCACCGCCATGGGCAAAACCAGCTCGATCTGGTCACCCGTTGACCATGATCGCCTGATTTCGAAGTATTGCCCTGATTCCGGATTATCCGCGAGCGCATTGCCGTTGACGGTCACGTGCGCGGTCTCGGCCCAGCCAGGAATCCGTAGGAACAGCGAGAATTCCCGTTTTGGCGCGTTCTCCAGGGTAATGTCAATCGTACCTTCCCACGGATATTGAGTTCGCTGCCTCAATCGGATGGTTTCGCCGCTACCAAGATGGGTATCGAGTACGCTGCTGCCGTACAAAGTAATCCACACGCCCCGGTCCGAGATACCATAGGCATAGGCCGAAGCTTCAGCGATAGTGCGCACGGAATTCGGGGGACAGCAGAAACAGCTTATGTATGGCTCGCGATTGCGCGACCAGCGCAGTTCAATAGGAAGCCCTTTCACCCGGGCCAAAGGATTCGTATAGAAGAACTTTATCCCGTCGAGACTCACGGTTGCCAGAACGGCGTTGTAGAGTGCCGTTTCGAGCAGATCGGCGAATCGGGCCTCACCCGTAATAGCCAGCATTCGCCAGTTCCATAAGACAAAGCCGACCGAAGCGCACGACTCATTGTACGCTGTGACGTTGGGCAACTGATAAGCTCTGCCATAAGCCTGGTGCACGAGTTGGATGGCCGAGTGGGCTTCTGAGCCGTCGGGCGAAGCGCCGTCGTACAGCGCGCCTGTCGCACCGGTCACGTACATCTTGCGATACGCCACATCGCTCCATACCTTCTCCAGAGCGCCAAGCAGTGACTTGTCCCCCGTTTCGGCATAGACGTCTGCAGCGCCGGCATAGAGGTAGTTTGCTCTGACGGCATGTCCGACGGCCTGGTCCTGCTGGCGAAAGGGGATCCGGTCCTGATTGTGGTCCGTGCCTTGCTCGACCAGGTCCCGAGCGTCAATAAGCCCCTTGGCCAATTCAAGGTACCTTGCATCGCCGACAGTGCGATATAGCTCGACGATACCCATGTAATGAGAAGGACAAATCGAATTGTTCGCCAGATTGCGAGGCGATTTCTTGTACGTTTTGTAGAGGAAGTCCGCGGCCTTCTCGGCAATACGCAAGAGGCTGGTCTTGCCCGTGGCGCGGTAATGCGTGCAGGCGCAGGTCATCAAGTGCCCCATGTTGTAGGTCTCGAAGTCCAGCCGATTCCGGAATTCTCCGGCCTCAGAAGGCTGCCGGCGTTGAGCGATGATGACGGGCGTATGAATGTATCCGTCCTCTCGCTGGGCCTTTCCGATGACCTCGATAATCTGATCCATCCGCCGATCCAGCTCGTCGTCCCGGGTCAGCGCATAAACAAACGCGGCGGCTTCGAGCCATTTGTAGAAATCACCGTCATGCCATTTCGGACCACGGTGTCGGCCCTGTTCCATACCGGCCGCCACACGGAAATTCTCAAAGGCGCCGCTGATCTGCGGGTCATCGAGGAGCCTCCACATGTTCGGAATCACTACCTTGTGGCACCATTCAAACCTGTCGGCCCAAAATCCGTCCGTCCACTGCACGGCGTCGATATCCACACTCCGAAGCGTGACGGACGGACTGGCCGAGGTATTTGTTATACCTTTGTCTGCCCCGTTGGAGATGCCGTTGGCAAGGCATACAGCGACGACCAGGAGAAAGAAAACGGGCTTACGCATGTGGCCTGCCATACGAGGGTTCCAGATGATTATCCAAACCGAATGACTTCATAGTGCGATCTTAGACGGATGTGAACACCCTGTCAACCGACAGGTACAAATCATCTGTGCTTGATTTTCGTTTGACGTTTGGGCACAATAACCTTCGTTTGATTCATTGGGAAGGTAGCCATTCAATGCAAAGCACTCGAACAGATCGAAAAAGGTCACGGCCGTTTCTCAATATTGGCATCTGTCTGTTTGCCGTTCTTTACCCAACACGTCTTGCCGGGGCGAGAGCACCGGAGCAAGACGAGAACCTCGAACGCACCCGGCAGGTCATTCCGGCGAAACCGTCAGACCGGACCGTCAGCAGGGAAACCATGCAGAGAATCTACGGGCAAATTAGAACACCTTACAAATATGGGATCATCCTCAAAGGCCGGGAGGGTCGGAAGGTTGATTGCCCAAGTGTGTTTCGCCGGGGCGATACATGGTACATGATGTACATTGTCTTCGACGGAAGCGGGTACGAGACGGCGATCGCAGAGAGTCCGGACCTGCTCGAATGGAAGCCGCTGGGTAAGATCATGCGTTTTCGCAAGGACACATGGGACGCGAGGCAGGCCGCCGGTTTTATCGCCCTGCAGGAACACACGTGGGGCGGCTCGTACGAATTGCGCCGATACGAGGGCAGGTACTGGCTCTCCTATATCGGTGGCGCGCTGGAAGGCTACGAGACGGATCCGCTGGCGATAGGCGTCGCGTGGACGTACGATCCGACCCGGCCCCTCGAATGGAACCGTATCGACGATCCTGTATTGTCGCGCGACCAGCCTGACGT
>CP070806.1:4613685-4624790 GCA_020343675.1 Phycisphaerales bacterium | reverse complement strand
ACGACGACCCACTTGTCATTCCGAACCGCCCGGCGGCGGGCGCCGGATATCAGGTGTACGGAAGGAGTCTTACTATGGTAGTCCGAATTGAAGATACCTGCACAGCTTGTGGGCTCTGCTGCGATACCTGCCCCGAGGTTTTTGAAATGAACGATGATATGGCACAGGTCATCGTCGATGAAGTGCCGGCCGAGTGCGAGGATGCCGTTCAGCAGGCCGCCGACGAATGCCCGGTCGAGGCCATCATCGTCGAGTAAGCCCCGGCAAGATCTGCGCTCGATAATCACGAACGGGTCGGCCGCAGGCATTTACGGCCTACGCTTAGAATCTGCGGGCTGTTGTCATCTGTGCGACTATGGCTTGCCAGTAGTTTAGCCTTCCTGCCTTCGCAGCGTTAGTACGCCCAACGCGAAGAACGTCAGTCCGATTGCCAGCAGGATCAGGCACGGGCCAAGCATCTCGGCCAGCGTGAAGTGACGCCAGATTGCCCCTTCGATTGCGTAGATGCCCCATTTGACCGGGCTGATGTTGCTCACAGACCGCAGCCACTCTGGCATGAAGAACAACGGCATCATACCGCCGCCAATCATGGCCATGATCATGAGCATGGCCCACGCCGCCCCGCCTACGCTTTGCTCGGTGCGGCCCAGCGTGGAGACGAACATCAACAATCCCGCAAAACACAGTATCGCGCACGTCGCGGCAAAGATTAGAAGCAGCGGATTGTCTATGGGTGTCTTGAATATGAGTCTGGCCCCGAGCCACTGAATGCACATCACACAACAGCACGTCGCAAAACATGCCAGACCTTTGCCGGCGAGGATGTGAGACCTTCCCAATGGGCCAATACGCAAGCGGTCAAACGTGCCCTCTGTTCGCTCCTTCACTATCGATACGGCAAATGTCGCCGTACAACCCAGGATTGCCCATATCATTGCCTGGGGGAAGATAATCTGAAATGCAGTAGCTGGACCTTCTCTCTGTTCTTCGACATCCAGAGTGGAGATGTTGAGAATCCCTCCTTCCATAGGCATTTGAAGATCCTCGTCATTGACATCTTCCAGAAGAGTATCAAGCGAATCGAAGAAACTCAGAAAAAGATCGGCTTCCTTCTTTTCCAGACCGGGAGCACCCGATACATCCTCGCGCCAGCCGTCGATCTGCCCCCTCATCCAACTGCGATCGGCGAATCTGCTGCTCAGCGCCTCGAACTGCGCCTTGGCCAGAAGGCCCTGAAGGTAGCCGCTTGCCATCTTCTGGGCCGGATCCGCCGCGATTTCGAGTTTGGGATCACTGCTGTCAAACAAAGCTCCGAAGCCGTCTCCGAATCCTGACTTGATCATTACAGCGGCAGTTACTTTCCCTCGTCTGACTCGGTCTATGGCTTCGGCCCTTTCAAGGCGAAACACCGTCAGCGAGTCGTTGGCCTCCAGTTCGGACACATACGCGTTCGAGAATTCGGATCCATCCTCATCCACGATGGCGATCTTCATCCCCGAAGGACCCTCGCCCATACCGGAGTATATGGCGCCGAAGAACAGAGCAAATATGACCGGAAAGCCAAAGACCCAAAAGATGTTGCCTCTGTCGGCTAGGATCACTTTGATGTCTTTGACGGCAAGTAGCAGTGCTCTGATCATCAGTCTCGCAGCCTCCGACCGGTGAGGTTTAGAAAAACGTCTTCGAGGTCGGCGGTCTCAACCTTCAGCGAACGGAAACGAACACTGCTGCGATTGAGCGCGGCCAGAGATTCCATGGGCCGGTTCGTCGCAAATCTGACGCTCATTTCCCTAAATTGCACGTTCTCGTCCTCGACGAACTTCGTTATCTCCTCGGGATCCGACAGCTTCTCTTCAAGTTCAGCTTCGACATGCGACGGCCCCCCATGCCGGGCGATGAGATTGTCCACCGTGTCCATATCCAGAATCCTGCCGTGATCAAGAATCGCAACCCTGCCACAGAGACGCTGGGCCTCTTCCATATAGTGGGTCGTGTAAATGATAGTGCGGCCTTGCTGATTCATCTGCTCGATCGTATCGAATATCAGGTTGCGGGACTGAGGATCCACTCCCACCGTTGGCTCATCGAGTAGCAACAGCGTCGGCTCGTGGAGCAGCGAGCATACCATGTTGAGTCGGCGTTTCATCCCGCCGCTGTATTTGGACACGCGCTCTTTGCCCCGCTGCTCGAGCCCAGCTATCTCAAGGCATTCGTCAACTCGGTTTTTCAGTTTCCGCCCGCTGAGTCCATAGATTCTGCCGAAGAACCGCAGATTCTCTTCAGCCGAAAGCTCCTCGTATATCGCCAGGGCTTGTGGGACGACCCCGAGAGACAAACGGACCTCGGTCAACGTAGGATCGGTCTTTCCGGCCAGCGAGATGCTTCCGCCGTCCGGCTTGAGAAGTCCACACAGTAGCTGGATTGCAGTAGTCTTTCCCGCTCCATTCGGACCCAGCAGGCCGAAGGTTTCTCCCTTGTTCACCTCGAAGCTGACATCATCCAGCGCAACGATTTTGCCATATCGTTTGCTGAGATTCTCGGCCCTAATCATACAAATCTATTCTGCAAAGAGACGGCGAAAAATCGCGTATTCCCTATTTGGATAGTTCTCTTCCGCGGTCGCGAGCTCGGGTGATTCCAGCCAATATCAGCTCCCCGATCTTGCCTTCAGTGAAGACCTTCAATGCAGCTTCGGTTGTCCCGCCGGGTGAGGTGACTTTCTGACGAAGGCGAGCGGGGCTTTCGCCGTTCTTATCGGCTGCTGCCGCCAGCATCCCGGCCCCCTTGGCGGTCTGCAGGACCAGGTCCTTGGCCACGGTCTCGGGCAGGCCCAGCTTGATGCCGCTTTTGACCATCTCTTCCATCAGGAGAAAGTAGTAGGCAGGGCCGCTGCCGCTGACCGCGGTGACGGCATCGATCAAATCCTCGTTCTCGACAATCACAGCTTTGCCGACCGAGCCGAACATGGACATCGCTTTCTCCAGCAGGGGTTTCGCCCTCTCGTTGGCAAACAACGCGCTGGCGCCTTCACCAATCAGGGCCGGTGTATTAGGCATGACGCGGATTATCGCCATATCACCCAATACCGCAGTGATATTGGCGACCTTGATCCCTGCAGCGATGGATATGACCAGTGTTTCGGCGCCGATGGCTTCCTTGATGCTGTTCAAGGCATCGATCATGTTCTGTGGCTTGATGCTCAGGACAAGCGTATCGACTCTTGCGGCCAGCTCGGCATTGCTCTGCACGGGGACAGCGCCATAACTCTCGGAAAGAAGCGAGAGCCTGTCGGCCCGGACATCACTGACGAAGACATTCTCAGGTGTATATAGTCCGGTCCCGATGATGCCCTTAACCAGGGCCTCTGCCATATTCCCGCTGCCGACAAAGCCAATCGTGCTCACGTCTTTCTCCTTGTTGGAACCCATCTAAGAGCGTAAAATTCCACCGGTAAATTGTGCGGCCACTATAAAAGCAGTCATGGAGAAAAGCAATGCAAAAACAAGTCGAATATGCCGATGCCGTCAAAACCAAGTATCCGGAACAGGTGGTCATTGCCATCGCAAAGGACAAGAACGGCAAAGCCAACCCCGTCACGCTGGGCTGGACGATGATTGTCTCGGGGAAGCCTCCGATGATGGCCATTGGCGTCGCCAGCAAGCACTATTCCATTGAGGCGATCACGCACTCGAAATGCTTCACCATTGCATTTCCTTCCTCCGAGATGGCCGATGCGGCGTTGTTCTTCGGCTCCAGGTCCGGCAGAAACGTCGATAAATTCGCTGAGTTCGAATGCAGGACGGAGCCGGCCAAGGCGATTGACTCGGTCTTACTCGCGGACGCTGTCGCCAATTTCGAGTGCAGGCTCACGTCGCAGGTGCCGACCGGAGACCACATCACCTTCATCGGCGAAATCGTCTGCTCCCACATGAATACCGAGCCGAAGAAGCGGCTCTATACGGTCGGCCCCGGCCACAAACTGGGTCCGGCTTCCTGAGAATGTGAACCATTCCTCGTACAGCGTCAGATTTTTCGGCTCATCGGTAATTCGCCGGCCTGCCGAACATTAGCCGGTCAGCAGCTCGAATTGTTCGCTACTGAGCGATTGCCTGAGCTTTTGCAGGGCGGTCAGCTCGATCTGGCGGATTCTTTCTTTGCTCAGGCCGAGTTCTTCGCCGATTTGCTGCAACGTTTTTGTCTCTTTCCTGAGCGGCGGGCCTATGAGGCCGTAACGACGCAATATGACATACTGCTCGGACTCAGTCAGCTCGTTCTTGATGACGTGAACCAGGCTGCGCCGGGTCTTCTCGATGGACGCCACGTCACGCACCAGCCTCGTCCGCATATCCCGCTCGATATCGCCCAGCGAGCCTGCTCGTGTCCTCGTTATTCTGGTGCGCTTGCCGGATAGCCTGGCGTACTCTTTTGCGATGTTCAGCGAGGCCCGCCTGCCGAATCGGAAGCCCTTGGTGTAGTCAAATTCCTCGACGGCGTTAATTAACGCGAAATTGCCCTTGCTCACCAGCTCACTGAAGTCCGTGCCCATGCCCGTGTGCCTGCTCGCTATGCTGACAACAAGGCGCAGATTCGCTTCAATAATGGTTCGTTTTATATCTTCGGCCTCGGCCAGGAGGCCTTCTATTTCCCCCAGCTTCGTGGCTGAGACGTGACTGAGTTTGACATCGGCGCGCTTTCGGCAGGCCAGGAATTTGACGTAATTGTATCGGCGAAACAGCTCGACCTCGCGTTCTCTGGTCAGCACGGGCGTTTCCTTCAATATCTGCAAGTATTCCGGCACAAAGTACTCGTCAACTAATTCGGACGGTTCAATTACTTTAGCTCGGGACTGATGGGGGCGTTCTGTGGGCTTTGCCCGAATCTTTTCCTCGGCGTCTTCCTCGGAGAACTCCTCGCTGGGAATGAACTCGATCTTGCGAGCCAGAAGTGCTTTTGCCCTGCGCCGGTTGATTATGCGGTAGATTGAACTCCTGTTCCGGCCGAAACGCTCCATCAGCTCCTTAACGGGACAACCTTGCCTGAACAACCTGTAGAGCTCGGCAGCCTGGGCCGGTTCGATCGCGGCCGTCGAGTTCTTGAGAGCGCTTTTGTTGGGATTGGCCTTCTCGTATTCGAGCAGCGTGTACCGGATGGTTTCGTGACTTCTGCCCGTCTGCCGCCTGATCCTCGCTATGATTTGGTGACGCGACAGTTCAGCGGTTGCACTGAGCTTGCCGGCCTGCTTGATGATCCGGTCTTTCTGTGCGTCCGTCAGCCTGGCGAAGTCCTGTGCCTGCCTGACGAGCTCCGGGTGCGCATCGAGAAATTCATCGACCGTTGACTGCAAGAAACCGAAACGTTTTATGCCGTCACGAAAGATGTATTTTCGCGCAATCAGGCCTCGTTTTCGCCAGCGATAAACCGTTTTTGTCGAAACGTGCATGGTCTTGGAGAGCTCTTTGATGGTATAGATTTTCTGGCTTTGCTCGGCGGCCGGAGGCGCGAGCCGGCCGCTTAGCTTCGCCATGAAGATGCGCAGGTCTTCCAGCAATTCATCGCCCTTGATAAGCTCACTTGCGGCTTCGCTCTTGGGGTGGAAACCCGTGATGCGAAAACATACGAACTCGAAAGGGTACTCCTTGTCCTTCTTGATGACTGCAAAAAGCTGCTCAACTGCGTCGAGTTGTTTGCGCCGCTTTTTCTCCGGCGTAAACCGCAGCTGCATCAGCAACTGCGCCAAATTCTGACTCTTTATCTTCCGCATGGTCGTTCGCTCATCTTACCAGACTTGGGCGCAGAAAAACAGCCGTCCAGACGGCTGTTTGGCAGTTTCATCGCGGGACCAGGGCGTCCGTTCATTATTGTCAGACAGGAAGCTGCGCGTGTGAGTCAACAAGTCCGGCTGCTCGTCTCTTACCCCTGGCAACTTGTGCTCGTGCGTATTCCGTTCAGGCCACGAGGCTTTTGGCCATATCGACGGCCGAAGCGGCGTCGGGGGCATAACCGTCGGCGCCGATCTTATCGGCGTAATCCTGCGTGACCGGCGCTCCGCCGATCATCACCTTGGCCGAGACGCCGGCATCCTTCAGGGCTTGGATGGTTCTTTCCATCCCGGGCATCGTTGTCGTCAGAAGAGCACTCATCCCGATCAAGTGGGCATTTGAGGCTTTGATTTGCTCGACAAATTTTTCAGGCCCGACGTCAACACCGAGGTCGATCACTTCGAAGCCGGCTCCCTTGAGCATCATGGCGACCAGGTTCTTGCCGATGTCGTGCAAATCGCCCTGCACGGTGCCTATCAGCAGCTTGCCGACCGGCTCGACGCCGGCCTTGACCAGTTCGGGCTCAAGAATCTCCATCGCCATTTTCATCGCCCGCGCGGCGATGAGCACTTCGGGGATGTAGATCTCGTTCTTCTTGAAACGAGCGCCCACGATGTCCATACCTGCGATGAGCCCTTCATCGAGAACGCTCTTGGGTGCAGCGCCCTCTTCAAGAGCGGTTTTGGTAATCTCCACCGCGACTTTTTGGTCGCCTTTTATGACCGCGTCAGCTAACGCCTTCAAATCTGCCATTGCACTTGCCCTCAATCAAAAACAACACGTCCTGCTCACATTCCTGATCCCCGACCACTAAAGCGGCCATTAAACGGTATTGCCCCGGCCAAGACAAGCGCTAAATCAGGTTTTTTTGGGCGACAAGTCCGTTTTCCAGTACCGGTGACGGCCCCGAACATATCAGGTCGAGCTATACTATAGGACTTAACGACCCACCGGCTCCCATAAAAACATCCCAGCCGGAGACGTGTGGCGTCAAAGCGCATTTGAGATAAAGCAGCCATGCTCCAACGCCGACAATGAGGATGCGTGTCCATGGCAGGAGGACAGAGCAAAGGGACTTTGTCAACGGTCATAAGAGAATGCCAAATATCGTGACCAAAGAAGAGGGTGGATGATGACGGCTCAGTCAAGGCAAACCACAGTCCTTGTCGCTCTTCTGGTTTCCATCATAACCGGCGCTCTGATTCTGAATGCGCTGGGTTACAACCCTCCTTCGGCCGGTGCCTTTTGCCTTTCGCGTTACTACCGTCTGGCGCCTGTCGAGAAATCCGTCGTTTGCGAAACGGCCCAGTACCGTGGACGGTGGAGGCGGATCGAGATCTATTGCGGCGGCAGCTCCGAAGAGCAGGCAAAAGGCGGTGTTCTTGCCGGGGTCAAACCGGCTGAGTCGTTGAATGACGCCCTCGGCGGTGTCCAGGGCAATTGTCATTTTGTCATTTGGAATGGGCGTGCAGGGCGCGACGGCCAGATTGATGCAACCCAACACTGGAAAAATCAGCGTTCGGTGAATCGTCAGACGCACAACGACATGCAACCGGCACTGGGAGATGCGCTGACTGTTTTCATCTGTCTGGTCACGAACCGCGAAACGGATCGCCCAACCGACTTCCAGGTCAAGAGGGCCGAGGCGCTGGTGGAGGAATTGTGCAGAAGGTTCAATATCTGGCCTGAGTCCGTTCGTTATCCCGACGCGCGGCGATAAAAACAGACCATCGCGAGAGGGTACCTGCCATAAAGCCGCTGGAGATGTCTTCGTGCATCCATCGCTGTTTTATATCGGACCTAAGAAATCCCCCCTCCTATAATAACGCCGAAACGGCGTGCATACCGGGCATGCGCACCGGCGGACAAATCTACGTAAAGTAATTTTTTTGCACAGCCGACCTACAGATGACTCCGGCGTTATGTCGGCGGCAAATGCGCCGTTGACGCCGGACAGGTCAATACTGTGAAGGGAATCAATAATGGTGCCGGACATTCTCTTAGGCTTGTTCAGCATGGACATGGGGATCGACCTGGGAACCTGCTCGACCCTGGTTTGCGTTCGCGACAAGGGTATTGTTCTCAACGAGCCGTCCGTTGTGGCCGTGCGCAAGGGAACCAACATCGTCCTGAACAACGGTGAGGCCGTCGGGCTGATCGCTCGTGAAATGTTAGGCAAGACGCCGGGTTCGATCAGCGCCATCAGGCCGCTCAAAGACGGTGTCATCAGCGATTTCGAAGTGACCGAGTCCATGCTTGCCTATTTCATCCGCAAAGCGCACGGGGGCAATGGATTCGTGCGGCCTCGCGTGGTCATCGCCGTGCCCAGCGGCATCACCGACGTCGAACGCCAGGCGGTGATAAGTACCGCCGAACGTGCCGGAGCGCGCAGCGTCTATCTGGTTGAAGAGCCGATGGCGGCGGGGATCGGGGCGGGATTGCCTATTACTGATCCCACCGCTTCAATGATTGTCGATATCGGTGGTGGAACCACCGAAGTGGCGATTATGAGTCTGGCCGACATCGCTGCGTGCCAATCCCTCCGGGTCGGCGGCGACAATATGGACGAAGCGGTCGTCAGTCACCTGAAAAAGACCTACAACCTGCTCGTCGGCGAAGCCCGGGCGGAAAAGGTCAAGATACAAATCGGCTCTGCCGCTCCGCTTGAGCAGGAATTGACGATGGAAGTGGCCGGCAGGGACACCATCTCCGGGATGCCGAGAAAAATCATCATCACGAGCGAGGAAATCCGCGAAGCGCTGCGCGATCCCATCGCGGCGATCATTGACTCGGTGGCCTCGACGCTGGAAAAGGCCGAGCCTGAGCTGGCTGCGGACCTGATAGACAACGGCATACACGTCTGCGGCGGCGGCTCACTGCTGCGAGGACTGGACGTCGCGCTGGCGAACGCCACCGGCCTGAAAGTCCAGCAGGTCGAGGATCCCTTAACCGCAGTAGCCAGAGGAACCAGCATCTATCTGGAGAATCTGGAGCTGTGGAAAGATACGATGGAACAAAACCAGTACGGCTGGGACCGCTACGCAGCGCATCGCGTGTAGTACGCCCCGCAAGGGACATCCCAAGGCAACGCAGTACGATTATGGCAAAGAGGCAGCCCCCAGTTCCTGACCGAGTTCTATTCACATCGCTTCTGTTGTCCGGACTCATTGTGCTTTTCGCTCCCCATAGCCTGACAAGCAAGTTCCAGTTTGCTTTTGTTCGCATTTTCTGCTGGCCTTTAGGGGCGGCTGGGGACATTTCGCTCTCGGCGTCCGATCTTGTGGCCTCGGCGCGAGGTTCGCCCGGTGAGCTCGTGAGCCGCGAGAGATACGACACGCTCCATAACCGCCTTGCCAACGTCACAGAGTGGTTGAGGCAGGAGCGCGAGAAAGTCGAACGACTGTCCCGGCTGCGCAACAGGCCCGTCTGGAAGGGCGTGGATTTTGTGCTGGCTGATGTTATTGTCGCTTCGACAGATGCCTCGCGCAGCGAGCTGATCATCAACCGCGGCGCCGAAGACGGTCTGGCCCTCGGCCAATTCGTCTTGTCAGATGAAAGCATCATCGGAACCATCACCGCCCTGGGCGGCCGCACCGCTCACGTGCGGCTTGTCACCGACCCCGCCTCCAAAATAGCGGTCAAGATAGAAGGATCGGATTCGGACAGAATCATGCAGGGCGACGGGCGTCACCGCGCCAAGGTCCTATTGGTTCCAACCAGCCGCAAGATCCAAACCGGCGCTGTGGTCTATGCACAAAAGAAGCCCGGCTTCTTGGGGACGCCGGTGATTGTAGGAAGCGTCTGCAAATGTGCGGGCAACAGCGAAAACCCCCTCCTCTGGGACATCACCGTCACCCCCGCCTGCGACCTCGAGCGCCTGACCGACGTAGCTGTGGTCGTGATGAATCCGCGAAAATAACTCATTCCCTTGTATCCTCAGTACGGCAGTATTTGAACTCTGGCAGAGTATTTGATAGAATCCTGCTGTCTCCACGAGGGAATGACTAAGCATGACCGACGTCACGCGGATTCTGAATGCGATTGAGCAGGGCAACAGTCAGGCCATAGACGAGTTGCTCCCGCTGGTTTACGAAGAACTGCGCGTCCTTGCCGCTCAGAGGCTCTCGCAAGAGCCGCCCGGCCAGACGCTCCAGGCGACGGCTCTGGTGCACGAAGCGTATATTCGCCTGGTGGGAGCCGAATGCCGGAACTGGAGCGGCCGGAACCATTTCTTCATGGCCGCGGCCGAGGCCATGCGCCGGATTCTCATCGAAAGCGCCCGCCGCAAAAAGAGCCTCAAACATGGCGGCGGTCACCGGAGGGTCGGTTTCGATGCTGCTGCGGCCGCTCCCGGCGGAAATCCCGAAGAACTCATCGCTTTGGACGACGCTCTGGCCAAGCTTGCCGCCGAAGACCCGGCCAAAGTTGACCTGGTGAAGCTGCGCTATTTCGCGGGCCTGAGTATCGATCAGGCGTCTGAAGTGCTGGGAATCTCCCGCGCCACGGCGATTCGACACTGGTCGTTCGCGCGGGCCTGGCTTTTTGACTACATCGGCAAAGATGGCTGAAAGGACGGCCGCAACGCATTTTTTGCATCTTTTTGATTTTTCGTGAGTCGGTCCCGGCCCGAATTTCGCACTATAGAATGACCGCATTTACAGAGGAGTAGATTGTGGGACTCAAATTGAAGGACATCGAGGCAGTTTATCACGCGGCTCTTGAGAAACCGGCGGGTCCGGAGCGGACTGCCTACCTCGATTCGGCGTGCGGCGGCAATGCCACTCTGCGTGCCCAGGTCGAGGCCCTGCTCAGGGCCAATGAGAAGGCGGGCGATTTTCTTGAAGCGCCGCCTCTTGATGCTGACGTGATCCTCGATGACGCCCCGCTGACCGAGGGGCCCGGCGCTGTCATCGGCCGCTATAAGCTCTTGGAGAAAATCGGCGAAGGTGGCATGGCGGTGGTCTATATGGCCGAGCAGGCCGAGCCGATCCGCCGCAAGGTGGCCTTGAAAATCATCAAATTGGGCATGGACACCAAGCAGGTTATCGCCCGATTTGAGGCCGAACGCCAAGCCCTTGCCATGATGGACCATCCCAATATCGCCAAGGTCTTTGACGGCGGCGCGACCGAGACGGGCCGGCCCTACTTTGTAATGGAGCTGGTGCGCGGTGTGCTGATTACGGAGTGCTGTGACGCAAACAGGCTTACCACGCAAGAACGGTTGGAGCTGTTTATCCAGGTCTGTAGTGCCGTCCAGCACGCCCACCAGAAGGGTATAATCCACCG
>CP070806.1:4608890-4613585 GCA_020343675.1 Phycisphaerales bacterium | reverse complement strand
TCCGCCGCTGGCCCTCCAGGACAACTTCCTCTTCCGACAGATCGCGCAGGCCGCGATACTGCGGAGGAAGATCGGCAAGGGTGGTACGGTCCTTGTCCGGCCATAGAAAGGCGATGTGGAACGAGTTATCAGCCGGACCCCCAAGGACTCTGCAGGTCACAGCGAGCTTTCCGTCGAAACTGTCCGTCGTTGTTACCGGCCAAGAGGAATCAACAAGAATCGCCGAGGCGGGCAAGACAACGCGATAATAGTTGAGACAATATGCTGCAGAGCCTCCGCCTTTGAGATGCCATAGTGGACCTTCCTTCCACAACTGACCGCTATCGCTCATTTCGGCTACTGCGATGTATCTAAACTTCTCGTCCGGTTCAACGGCTCTGCGAAAACGCACAAAGAAATCATTCCTCGAAGAACTTATCTGTTCCCGGTCATACGACAGCAGATTGCCCTGCATGTCATAGAACCTGGCTCCTTCGTGAAGTTCCCCGGTGGTCATTATTTGACAGACGTTGCTTGGCTCAGACTTCGAGTTGGGCCTCTCCTGTAGGGCGGCAATCTTAAAGCGATGCTCATTTTCAACTTTGTAAATCATGATGCTGGTACTGTCGATTTGCTCTCTTTGTGCTTGTTTTTCTGCTTCTACCCATTTGTACATTTCCATCACATCATCCACCAAGGGATTGTCAACCGCGACAGTTGGATTCCTGTCCGGCGATAGGATCGCCCTTCTGCCGGCTTCTACGTCTATGCTGGCTGCGGGCGTTTCGGCGATGACCTTTCCTTTATTGACACTGACTTCTGTTTTCTGTGCGAATGCAACAGTCCGGGCCGTTAGTAAAACCGTGGCGCAGAGGATGATTGATTTCGTTTTCATTGTATGGCTCCTTGTGCCCCCGCGAAGGAGCAGCAGGGGGGCGATTTCGCCAGTCTATTCGACGGTTACAGTGAATTCGGTTCCCAGCGCCTCCACCCGGCCGTGTGGGGTGCTGATGAAAAACGGCGGATGCGGGCTCTCCAGCGCGGCGGTCAATTCGCCGTGCTCGAGACGGAATTGCGTGGCGCCGTTATACGACCTCAAGACCAGCATGCTGTTCTGTTTCAAATCAAGTGTGGACTCACCGACCAACTTCAGGATACACGCGGAGTTGGCTGTGGCGTGAAACGTGTCACCCAGGTATATCCTTGAATCGGCTCCCAGCGCGCGCCACAGCTCGGAGCCTTCGTGCCTGACCAGGACCGTGCCCTGAATCTCGGCGACGCGGATGGGGACTTGGGCCGTCACCGGCGTCACGGTCTTTCCGGGACCGCTCAATCTGCCCAGAGCGAAGCCGGCAAGCAGGCCCACGGTAAGCAATATGCCCGCGGCGACGGCAACTCGTCTGCTGACGAACCAGGTTGAACTGACATATCGGTTGGGTTCGACGGGAAGCTCCTCAAGCAGTGCCGCCCTCGCTTGCCTGGCGGAAATGCCGGATGAAAGGGCTTGCCCGATAGCCTTCTGCATGAGGGCACAATGGCTGAATTCCTCTCGGCAGGGGGGGCACGCCTCCGCATGGCTCTTGAGCTCGGCAAGCTCGGCTTCGGCAATGATGCCGTCCAGATACTTCTCGATCAGGTTCTTGTATTTCGAACAGTCGATCATGATTCGACCTCCTCAAAAAACGGAGCAAGGTCCTTGCGTAATATCTTGTAGGCGCGGTGCAGCCAGACCCGGACCGTACCGGGGCGTTTGCCCAATTGCCCGGCAATCTGCCCGGCGGAAAGGCCCGCCACAAATCGCATGACGATCAGGCTTTGGAACTTCTCAGGCAACCGCAGGACCGTCTGCCTGACGAAGTGGATTTGACTTTGCGTCAGGCCGGGATTGGCCGGCTCGGCCGGCTTCGCATCCAGCTCGTCCAAAGGCGTCGCCTTGCAGCCGAAGGCGGTCTTGCAGCGAGCGCTTCTTCTGAGGCTGTTCGTGCACTGCTGCACGGCAATCCTACTGAGCCAGCCGGCAAACCGCGACGGGTCCCGAAGCGTGTGCAGATGCGAGTACGCCTTCAGGAAACTCTCCTGTGCGACGTCTTCGGCTTCCGCAGGATCGGCGATCCTGGTCAGTGCCATCGCGACCACCAGCTTCCAGTACCGCTCCACGAGGGTTCCGAAAGCCGCGGTTTCGCCGGCCAGCGCCGAGCGTATGAGTTGCTCGTCTCGGGTCATCGTTTGTTTCGGGCCGTCTGGCATAAAATCCTTCCTGAGCGAAATCCTGCACAATTCTACTGTATAGAACGCAGTAATGGCAGAAGCGTTACACCTGAAAAATCCGTTACTTCTTCGGTATTTGCTGCCTTAAGTCTATAGAGACGCAATGACAACCAGCAACGGAATTCAAGAAGGAGTAGTGACCATGAAACGGCTCATATCGATTATCGTACAGGTGATACTGTCCATGACGCTGGCCGGCTGTGTCGTGGTCGAGGAACACGTCCACCACAGGCGAGGGCCCCACGCGGTCATCGTAACCCGCCCGAGACCTCTGCCCATTCCGCCGGGACCGCCGCATCACCACAGAGGCTGGCACGGCCACTAAGACTTTAGGCAGGGATCAATCTCGTATTGCCTCGGGCGTATCGCGTGTCGAGGGCTTAGCCGTCCTCCGCGTTCTGTGTCCTGTATTCTGTGTCCCGCCGTCCGTCTCACATCCCCAGCGCATCGAGCTGGCTGAGCGTTCGCTGATAGACCGCGACGACAAGATACATGCACAAGACCGTCGCGGCCAAGACGATTAGCGTGATGAACACTTTCGTGAGGGGTTTGTAGCGGGGATTCAGCCACACAAGTGGCATAGCGAGCGGCCCCAGACACAGCAGGGCGACGACTACGCTGCCCGTGGCGAAGTACCACTTCTTCGAGGCGGGCGTCGCGGGAACGGCCCGGCCGCGGCCATCCAGAAATTCGCCGCAATAACGGCACTTAATCGCCTCGGTCTGAATCTGCTCGGCGCAGAAGGGGCATTTCTTCATCCCGGCCTGCCCCTGTGGCGTTCCTTGCTCCTGCATCGCTTGCTCCGTGCGCTCGTATGTCACTGATTCGGTCGCCATACTAACAGTTATCGGCGCTTTGGCAAACGCCCTTTATCCCTCGATGAAACACGCAGGTACCCCGGAAAAAAATAAAAAAAAACGGAATTTTTTTTATTCCCTTTTCCACAACGACTTATATCAAAATTGCCACCTACAATTTTGTAGATTTTTTAACGAATCGTGCAGGTTCGTCCAATTATGGGGGGCCGTGCAAATTCTAGAGTCATGAGTCAACATTCTCCGCGGAGGGGAGAATCGCTGAACTTGTCATAAAAATCCCCGACTCACTCGAAGGAATCGCCGTTCGGCTGGTGCTGTTGTACCGCCGGCTGCGCTTCGGGTACGCCTTTCGCAAAATCCCGCTGACTCAGGGCCGCTACGCCATTATCGACCCGGCCGACTACGCCGCCCTGAGCCGGTACAAGTGGCGTCTGTGCAGAACAAAAGGCAAGAACGTACTCTACGCCGAACGCTCCGTCCGCCGGCCCGACGGGAAATACTCGCGCATCCTCATGCACCGCGAACTTATCCGGCCGCCGGAGGGCTATGTCATCGACCACATCAACGGCTGCGGCCTCGACAACCGCCGGGCCAATCTGCGATTGGCCACCGTTGCTCAGAACGCCTGGAACGCCAGGAAGCGAAATCCGCGCTCAGGCTATAAGGGCGTCTGGTTCGTCAGGGACAAGGGCCTCTACCGAGCCGCAATAGTCTGTCACGGCCAAAGAATGCACTTGGGCTATTTCAAAGACAAACGCCAAGCCGCCCAGGCCTACGACGCCGCCGCAACAACCCTCCACGGCCAATTTGCCGTCCTCAACTTCCCAAATGTAACCACGAATAGACACGAATGAACACGGTCATTGCGAGGTCCGGAGGGCCGCGGCAATCTCCAATCCCGTCGTATCATCCCACCGACACGAATTCAAATAGGGTCCGTCCGTAGATTTCCCCCCGTCATTCTGTCTTCTGTGTCCTGTGTTCTGTATTCTAAATTCTGTCTTTTAGGTTGCTTCCCCGCCCACGCCGGGCTGCACTTGTCCTTCGCGGGGTGCAGACTGCCGAGATATGTTTGTGGAAAGAACGAGACGGCGGGAACCTGGAGGTAGGCGCCTTCCTGAGCGCAGTCGAAGGATCTACACAGATTAACACGGATTGACACGGACTATTGACGCGAATTGAGTATGATGACGACTATGAAGCAAGCCTCCTTCCGGGTGGCTGACAGAATGTGGATAATGGTCAGCGTTTGACAACCCTAAGTAAGGAGACTTGCTTCATAGTCTCACCTCACTTAAATCAGCCGTACGAAACCGTGTCAATTGGTGTAAATTCGTTTCCAAATTCTTGACGAGGGGGCATAAAATCGCTTGTATCACCACGGACGAGTGTGCTATAATTATGGCAGACAAGCATAACAGCAATGGTCATTGTGTCTCTTTGAAAATGGAGGGCGAAAGATCATGCGAAAGCAAAAAGCTTTTACGCTCATAGAGCTTTTAGTCGTCATCGCCATCATTGCTCTTTTGATGGCGATCCTCATGCCCGCGTTGCAGCGTGTCAAGAGACAGGCCAGTGCCGTCGTCTGCAAATCCAACCTGCATCAATGGGGGGTGATTTGGCACATGTA
>CP070806.1:4586764-4608790 GCA_020343675.1 Phycisphaerales bacterium | reverse complement strand
TGCCGAATCAATTCGTCAAAGGCTTTTTCGCCCAGGCGCGTGTGCGCCGAAGAACGCGCTGATCCGTTGTATCCGGTCCCCTGGGCCAGGCGAGTGGTTTTGATGCCGGTTCGGCCGAGCGTCACAATATCGGTGGCCCGGCGCCTGCGTGAGGCGCGGCGGGTTCCGGCGGCTTGCGACCATGTCGGTCCGGCCATCAGAACGCCCGCACCGGTCAACGCCCCGGCGATGAATTGCCGGCGGTTGCAGGCGGACTGTGTATCCTGGGAAAGATTGATTGTATCGGACATCTCTAATGCTCCTTTCACAGCTATCGCCTTGTCATTCATGTCAGAAGGCTCACATCGAGACTATTGTAATTTTGTGCCGGCCTTTCTGCAAACACAAAGTGTAATGGCGCTCAGCAGAAATGGATGTTGCCATTTCCATGAAATGGCCTACTGCTTCTGCGAGTTGTTCAGGTCGGCGTAGCTGATAAGCTCAACCCCCAGTTTCTTGATGGTCTCTTTGACTTTGTCGCTTGTGAAAACCTGTGTCACGGCTTGGCGGTCTGTGGCTACGTCTTCGTATCCGGTATGCCTGATGGCCCGCATCTCGGGCGTATCCAATCCGGGGTGCTCGACGAAGAGATACGTGCCCGGTTTCAATCCTTCGAGCATTTCAATGAATCTACGTGTTCTCTCTGCCGTGGTTCTCGCGTTGCCGAATCCACCGGCCCTTCGCAAGGTACCTGCAGAAGGCGGAATGTAGAGATTATATTCCTCCGCCAGCCCGGCACAGAGCTCTTTGACTCTGGGATCCCACCCCGAGCAGCCCATGTGGAAGCTGAGGTGGCTGACATGAGGCACTTTTCGCTTGGCCAGTTCGATCTGGGCTCGTACTTCTCTTTCGATTTCATCGATTTTCCAGTCGGCCTCGCGCAGGGCCGTCCCGGCCGTGGCGCCCTTGCGTCGCCAGATCGCGGGATAGAAATATCCATCCGGATCTGTCAGACTTGGCGCCGAGGTCAAGGGGCGCCATTTGACGCCATCCCATTCGCTGGTCAGAACCACATGCACGCCGACGTCCAGGCCCGGATTCTCGTTGAGCATCCTGACGGCCTCCGGAAACCACGCACAGGGCACCATCAGCTCCACGCTGGTCATGATTCCTTCCTTATAAGCTCGAATGCACGCCACATTGGCGGCGTGACATGATCCGATGTCGTCGCCTCGAACAATCAGGCGGACGCCTTTGTCCTGTGCTGCAAAGCTGTCCAGGGTCCCTGCGTGTATGACACACAGAGATATACTGAGCAACAGAATGCGTCGCGAATTCATTGTCAACTCCTCTGTTCAAGAACGCAGTGTGAGCTTCAGGGCCCAATCCGTTTCGGATATGCTCGAATTGTCGGGGAAGTCCGGCAAGGATATCTTCCCGGCCGAATCGGCGGTTAAGACGCCCGCATCCGTCCACTCGCCGGTCCGCGGATTGAACCACCGGGCCTGATACGTGCCGCCCGGGATGGTCCCCGAGAGCGATGCATTCGGGCAATCTCTTTCGAAGTACAACAGGAAGAGATTCTTCTTGTCTGTGCGCACACAATAGGCCCAGCCGGTGTATCCCTCGGGCTCGCCCGTTTCATTTGGCCGGACAAGCTCTCTGGCGGGGACAAGGTCCTGGTAGGCCCGTCCTTCAGACAGAACGAATGTCGCCAGGTGACGCATCTGATCGCCCGAGGGCCACTTCATCGCGTCCCAGATATGATTCTCGGCCGCTTCTTCGACGTTGCCTCCCCAGAGTCCTCCATCCCAGCCGCCGGCGCCGTAGATGTGGCCTCCCAGACCGCCCGAGAGGACGCTGCCATACATTCCCGAGCGGCAGTACAGCGCCGAGGTGGGCGTGCCGCCCGGTGCATCGTTCATACCGGCGTAATAAGGCTCGCCATTGATGCCGGGCACGGGAGGGGATGCGTTGAAGATTTCGGTCAGGTATGCGTAATTGTTGTGAGTCCTTCTGTTGCCGATCTGGTGGAACGTGAGCCATCTGGCCTTGTCCACGTGGCCGAAGTTGCGCAGCGTCGAGGGATTGGAATTTGTGCCGACTAACGTGCCGAAGGGGGGCGCGCCGTACTTTTCGATGACCGCGTTGGCGGCCTCGTTGTAATCCTCGGCGGGAATCGTCGCGCTGCTGGTGTCGAAATGAATCGGGCTGAACAGGCAAATGTTGGCCTGATAGCGAGCCCAGATATACTGGATGTATCGCGTATAAGACTCGGGCCAGCAGTAATACTTCTTCCATGCCTGACCGATGTCACGACGCGAGACCTCGATAAAGGGAACAAAACCGTTCGCATTGAGGTAATCGATTTTCGTATCGATATTCTGGAAGTACGTGGGATTGATGCGGTCCAGATCCGGGAAAATGTTTTCGTAGCCCGGTATTTTGCCCGGGAAAAAGAAGGCGCGGTTACCGTCCTCATCGTGCATGTCCTTCGCGCTTTGCGTACCGGGCTGTTGCCATGCGGCGCGCAGGATCGTGCCGTCAGCCGTCTTGAGCCTTCTGGGCTTGCCGTCGTTGGCCCAGTTTGGAAATGCCGCGATCATGGCGACGCAGTTGAAGCCCTGCTTCTTACGGAATCTCACATAGTCCTTGAGTCCGGCTCCAGGGCCCAGCGGTCGGGCCTTATTATCGTTGTGCCACGGGTACCTGAAGGTCGGCGTCGCCCACCAGGTATCGCCGAGCAGAAAGAAGGGTGTTCCATCGGCGTGTTCGAAAGCGTGGCCGTTTGCAGAGGCCTTGATCATGCCGCGTCGGCACGGATTCTCTTTCTTCGCCGCTTCGTCCCACACGGTTGCGGTGAACCGGCCCGTCTTGTTATTGAGTCCGGCGTCGTTCTGATTCGACCCGGTCTTCCATGTCCACGTACCGGGAGCAGTGGCCAAAACGCGGATGCGAAATGTGTTGTTGCCGTCCCAGAATCCATAACATCGCTTCTCGAAGCCCGGGCCCTGGAGATCGGCCCAGACCTCCACGTCTGCATATGGGTTCTCGTACGATTCACTTGTTTGCAGGGTGATTTCGACCTTTTCCCAGACGTGGTGTGTCTCGGCAGAGATTGCACCCGAAACTGCAAAAAGCCAGGCCCCCATGACGGCAAACGCCCAAAGATTCCCCGACGTTGTCAGCTTCGGCATCATGTTCTCGGTCATAGTCATCGACTCCGCCTGGTCTTGTTTCAGTTCTCGCCGATGCAGTACAGGTTACGTTCCGAGCGGATGAAAATCTGCTTTTGTGAGATCGCGGGGCTCGCGCAGCATTTCTCGTTGAGCTCGTTTTGAGCGAGAACGTTGAATTCGGGTTCCGCCTCGATTACCGTTGTCGTTCCTTTTTCCGAGAGTAAATATATCCGGCCCTGCGCCCAGACGGGCGACGCCGAGTATTTCGGGTCCAGACGCTGTCGCCAAATGACCTGGCCGGTTGCGGCCCTGAGGCACTTGGCCACGCCGGTCTCGGTGACCAGGAAAAGCCACGGCCTGACGTAGAGCATCGAGGGCACCCTCGGCACATCCTCGGTCGATTCCCATGCGATATGTGTATCCGTGACATCGCCTTCGCCGCCCGTACGGACGACGCGAATCGTTGACTCGCCAAAGCCCGAGGCGGTAAAGACGAGACCCTCGCCAATGACGACCGAAGGGACGACGCCTTCGCCGGGGCTCGAGGCCGTCCAAATTCTGTGGCCCGTTTCGAGGTCAAAACCCTGCACGACGTTACCGGCTGAGCTGACGAGCTGGTCCCGGCCGTCTTCGCGAAGGATTTGCGGCGAGACATGGGCAACACAGGACAGACCACGCTTGCCTTTCCAGCGGACTTTTCCAGTGTTCTTCTCGATCGCCATGATGACCGCCCGGTCCCAGGGCTTCTGCCAGCCGAGCTTTGGGTCAGGGCCCGAGCTGCTGCCGTCGAAGGGGACGATCAGGAGGTCTTTGTACAGAACGGGCGAGACCGCCAGGCCGTGCTCGCTGTAGAACTCAACGTCGCGATTGGTCCACGCGACGTTTCCTTCGTTGGAAACCGCGGCGATACTCCCATCGGCGCCCACGACAAATACTTTTTGTCCGTCAGTGACCGGTGTCGAAGAGGCGTACGAATTGAACCTTTGCTTGTGCCCGGCTTTTTGCCTGAACACTTCTTTGTTCCAGAGAACCGCCCCGTTTTTGCGATCGAGGCGTATCAGACGGAACGAGGTGCCTTCCTCTGTTGCGGTCGTCACGAATACGCGGTCCTCGAACACGATGGGCGATGACCAGCCCTCGCCCGGGACGGGTGTCTTCCAGGCAATGTTCGAGGTCTCGCTCCATTCGAGAGGGATGTTCTTCTCTTGGGATATGCCTTGCCGGCCCGGTCCTCGAAAGCCGGGCCAGTCCTCGGCCAAAGACAGTTCAGCTCTGGTCATCGTCAGAGCGATCAACAACGACATGTGGATTATCGCGGTTCGACGTGTCATTCTCATCAGCAGCGAATGCCTCCAAAAAGGTTCTTTCGGTATACCCTTGTGTACTGTCGATTCAACATATGCGGCGAGAACGCTTCGGCGGGAGTCCTGAAGCCGCTCGATGCAGGATATTAGCAATTTACCTTGATTAACGCAACCCTCCGGCAGTGATTCCCGCGTCGGTGAGAATGTGGAGGGCGGAGAACCGGCCGAAGTCCCCGCTTATTTTCTTGAAAACTGGAGAAATCTCAGGTAGCATAGGTCCGAAGCTCGAGGTCGGAAATCGGATAGTCGGAAAAGAAATCGGAAGCTGGGAGGCTCAGAAGATGGATGGTAAGCTTACACGCCGTCGCTTCATTCGGGATGGTGCGGTCGCCGGTGCTGCTCTCGGCGCCGGATTTTCACCGCTCCGCGCTACCCGCGCGGAGGAGCGGGGAACAATCGAGACGGGCAAGATTCTCAACTACAACGGCGATATGGAATATCGCCGATGCGGCAGAACGGGTCTGATGATTTCTGCGATTGCGCTCGGCGGGCACTGGAAGCGCTTAGTCAAAATCATCGGTGGCAACGAGCCGGAAGGCTGGATGACAACCAGCATCGACAACCGCGAACTCCAGCAAAACCGCTACGACGTTGTCACCCGCTGCATCGAGCGAGGCATCAATTACGTTGACGCCTGCTGCCGGGAGGAAATCCTTGCCTACGCCCGAGCCCTCAGAGGCCGCCGGGACAAGATGTTCTTCGGCTATTCATGGCACATCAAAGAAAGCCGTTTTGAAGAATGGCGCTCGGCCAGGAAGCTCAAGCAGGGACTGGACGAAGGGATGAAGGAAGCGGGTCTCGATTACGTCGATCTGTGGCGAATCAGTTTGCTTGTCGATAGCAGTCAGCACACGCAGGGCGAGGTCCAGGAGGCTGTCGAAGCTCTCGATTGGGCGAAGAAAACCGGCCGGGCCAGGTTCATCGGATTCTCGTCTCACGACCGGCCGCACCTGAAGCAGATTATCGAAAAATACTCCGACCAGGTTGAAGTTGTTCTTACGCCGTACACGGCCAAGACGAAGCTCGTCACCGACGACTCGGGTCTGTGGGCAACGCTCAAGAAGTACGACGTTGGCTGGTTCGGCATCAAGCCCTTCGCCAGCAATTCCGTGTTTCGAGGAGACAGCTCGCCGGACAGCCCCTACGCCAAGCAGGACAGCCAAACCGCACGTCTGGCTATTCGTTACATCCTTTGTAATCCGGCTATCACTGCGCCGATCCCGGGTCTCATCAGCGTCCAGCAGGTCGATAATGTGGCGTTGGCCGTCAAGGAGCGCCGCCAGCTCGACGCGCAGGAGAAAGCCGAGCTGGCCCGGACCATGGAGCGGGCCTGGGCGTCATTGCCTGCCAACTACCAGTGGCTCAAGGATTGGGAATACGTCTGAGATTCGGTGCAGGGACGACGCATGAGAACGGATGATACTCTTGTCGCGATAGTGATTGTGTTCGTGATATTTGTGACGGTGATTTTCTTGAGTTGCACGCCCGCTACAGATAACGAATCCGCCGAGATCAATGTCGAAATATCTGCACAGCACGAGAATTCGGCTTCAGGAGGTCCTCCTCCTCTGGTGGTAGATACCGTCACACCGCTGCTGCTTGAGGAGCCGGACAGAACACAGCAGGATTTTTCTGCCCCGACGTCTGGTGCTAGTGCAGAAAACGCAACCTGCTTTGTGTGCCATGCCAATTACAGGGTCGAATCCCTGGCGGACCGGCATGCCAGAGCCGACATTGGCTGCGCCCACTGCCACGGCGATTCGGTCGCGCACAAGAACGACGAGAATAATACGACGCCTCCGGAGACCATGTACTCAGCCGACAAGATTGATCTGTTCTGCAGGAGCTGCCACGCGACGCACGACGTTTCGCCCGGGAAGGTCGTGGTCCGGTGGATTGAGCGGGGTCTCGACAAGAGCGAGGCCGAAGGAATCGTCTGTACGGATTGCCACGGAGACCACCGGATGAAGGTCCGCACTGTCATCTGGGATAAGAGCAGCGGTGAGCTCCTGTGTACAAACAAAGGCCGGTGAGAGTCTATGCTAACCCGAACCAGAGCAAGAATACTTGTGGTTACCTTCGTGGTGTTCTCGATTCTTGTCTGCTCCGTCTCATGGGCAGCTCAGTCTCAGCCAGAGGGTGCACCGACCGTGCGCGAAGGGCTGGACGCCAATTCCGTCGATTCCGCGGCTCCGGTTCCTCAGGGCGCATCGGTCACCGATGCGGCGGCCCAGCTTACGGTCGAGAAGCTCGAGGGCAAAAAGAAGCAGATTGCCGAGTCGCAGGAATTGAGTGACGAGGTCAAGGTCAGGACCACTGAAGCGTACGACAAAGCAATCGCTCAGTTGAAATCCGCAGCGGAATTCGACGCCAAGAGGCAGCAATACAGCCAGGCGAGAAAAGAGGTTCCGGGTACCTTAGCCAAGACCAAAGAATTGCTTGCTCAGGACGCTGCCGCGCCGGCTCCCGATGTGGCTGCCGATACCACTTTGGCGCAGGCCGACCAGGCGCTGACCGCTGCACGATTGACCCTTGAGGAAGCCAAGAAGAACGTTGCCAATTGGGAGAGCGAGCCGAAGAGACGGGCGGATCGCCGGACGCGGATTCCCGAAGAAACGAACATAGCGAAACAGAAACTTGAGGAAATCAAAACAGAGCTGGGCACGGTTTCTGCTGAGGGGCAGCCCCCGCAACTAACGGAGGCCAACCGGGCGCTTTTGCTTGCCCAGCAGCGTGTCCTGGAGAGCCAGATAGCCGCCAACACTGAGGAGCTGCTGTCTTATGATGCCGCCGGCAACCTGCTGGCTGCTCGCAGAGACTTAGCTGCCAAACAGTTGGCTCACGCAGGGACGGTGGTGGAGTTCTGGCAGAAGCAAGTCGGCGACCTGCGGCAACGGGAGGCTGAGGCTGCCAGGAAAGAGGCCATCCGCGCCAAAGAAGAAACACAATACGACGATCCTGCGCTGAGGGACATTGCCGACGAGAACGCCAGGATGGCTCAAGTTCAGGCCGAGTTAGTGAGCAAAATTCAGGCGGTCACGAAGTACTCCGAAGAGATTGAGGTTAAGCTGGCCGCTGTGCAGAAGAACTTTGCTGACGTACGGGCGAAAGTGGAAACGGCCGGGAGAGTTACCGATGCCATGGGGATGATCCTGCTTGGGCATCGCGACAAGCTACCGCACATCCGTGATAGTCTGAAACGAATACGGACCCGGCCGGCGGAGATCGCATTGGCTCAGTTCAACGAGCTGGATCGGGATAGGCAATGGTCCGAACTGAGGGACTTGACGGAGGAGATCGACGCCGTTCTGGCCCAGCTTGGCTCATCCGTCGGGCCGGCGCAGCGCGAAGCCGTCAAGGCACAAGCCACCGGTTACTACGAGAGCCAGCGTAACATGCTCAGCTCCGTAATCGATCGATACAGAGAGTATTCCGCAGAGTTGGCAGAGCTCGACGCCACGGAACGCCAGTACGTTCAGACGGTACAGGAATTTGCGGACTTTCTCGACGCGAATGTTCTTTGGGTGCGAAGCAGCCCGGCCTTGCGCTTGTCCGACCTGCGTGCGAGTGTCCCGGCCATTGGGTGGCTTCTTTCTCCGGTCAACTGGTACCAGACTGTCGTTGTTCTCTGGGCGGATATCAAGGCAAACATGTTGACGTATGGTGCAGTTTTGCTAATCGTCATCTCGATAGTCGTGCTCCGCCCGAAGGCCCGAGACGGTCTTGAAGCCCTCGCCATGAAAGTCCATCAAGTGCAGACGGACAGCTTCGCTCATACAGTCAAGGCGCTTGGATTGACAGTTTTTCTGGCGGTGATGTGGCCTGTGATACTGTTCCTGCTTCAATGGCGTCTTTTCGCCGCTGCGCCGGATCACGATTATTCACAAGCGATGGCGTCGGGTCTGCGTGCTCTTATACCGGTCGTTCTGGTCCTGAGCTTTCTGAGACACTGTGCCATGCCGAACGGTTTAGCGCAGAGCCACTTACGCGTGCGCCCCGAACCTTTGTCCTTCATGCGACACTGGCTGATGTGGTATTTCGCCCTGGCGATTCTGACAACGCTGGTGGTCGAATTCATGCAGGCCCAGCAGACGGGCGAACAATGGTATAACTCGGCGGGGCGTCTATTCCTTATCGTTGGCCTGACGGCGCTGGCGCTGCTTCTACTGCTGTTGCTGCGCCCCACCGGGCCGCTTGTTGAGCCGTTTCTCAAGCAGAAGCGAGACAGTTGGCTGGAACGCTTGCGCTATTTCTGGTATCCACTGTGTTTTGTCCTTCCGGCGGCCTTTGCTGTGCTGGCGGGCATGGGCTATTTCTACGCGGCCCGACAGCTCTTTGAGAAATTCGCGGTCACGCTGCTTTTAATTCTGCTGGCGCTTCTGGTCCGGGCCATGTTCGTCCGCTGGCTGATGGTCGCTCAGCGCCGGCTCGCCCTCCTGGAGCGCCAGAAACGCGAGGCCGCCGAGCAGGAAGCCCAGGAGCAGGCAGAGCCTACTCCAGCGCCGGAATCCCAGCAGGGCAAAGCCAAAGACGAAGCCACCATTTTTCAAATTTCTCAACAAACACGACGTCTAATCGACGTGATTACCGTGTTCCTGCCTATCGGCGGAATCTGGTTTGTCTGGAGTGATTTTCTTCCGGCTCTGAGCACCCTGGCACAGACCGAACTGTGGCGGATGTCCAGCGGCGAAGCCGTGACGCTCGGATCCTTGGCGATGGCTGTGCTCGTCGTGGCATTGACCATCATCGTGACGCGAAACGTTCCCGGTTTGCTCGAGATTGTCATCTTGAGGAAGCTTCCGCTCGACCGCGGCGTGCGCTTCGCCATCACGACGCTCTTCCGCTATGCTCTGGGCATCGTTGGTATCGTGTGGGCCTGCACCGAGATAGGAATCGGCTGGTCCAAGGTTCAGTGGCTTATTGCGGCCATGGGGGTGGGCCTGGGCTTTGGCTTGCAGGAGATCTTTGCCAACTTCATTAGTGGCTTGATCATTCTGTTTGAGCAGCCTATCCGCGTTGATGATGTGGTCACCATCGGCGAAGTGACGGGAAAAGTGGCCAAGATTCGAATCCGCGCCACCACGATTCGCCGATGGGACCAGCGCGAGCTGGTTGTGCCCAACAAGGAATTCATCACGGGGCGTCTGATTAACTGGACCTTGTCGGACAATGTTCTGCGACGTGAGTTCATTGTGGGTATTGCCTATGGCTCCGACACTGCCAAGGCCGAGGCGCTTCTGTACGAGGTGGCCCGGGCTAACCCGCTGGTCCTGCAGGATCCGGCGCCCGTGGTTATTTTCAAGTCCTTCGGGGATAACAGCCTGGAATTCGAGCTGCGCGTCTATATCGCCGGGATCGAGAACTACGTCCCCGTCTGGCACGAGATCAACTGCGCCATTGACAAGGCGTTTCGCCAGGCTGGCATCGAGATCGCATTTCCCCAGCGCGACATTCATATTCGTTCCATCAAGGCGAGCCTGCCTGTGGACACAAATAAGCCGCAATAGTATGGCCCCGCCTGGGATTTCTCTCCTGTGAGGAATCTTTTTTAGCCAAACAAATACACCCATTCCTGAGTATGACATAGAGGTAATGTTGTAGCCAAGCTCAAGGAGTATAGGCATGAAAATACGAGAACGTGCAGTTGTTTTGTTAGGGCTGCTGGTTTCGCTTCTTCTGGCCTTGGGTCTGGCCGGAAGCAACGGGGCACAGCCGGAACGCCCCAGGCCCGGGTCGGCAAGGCCGTCGGAACCGATGTTAATTGACGATTTCTCCGGCGAAGGTTCGGGCAAGAGGTTCGGTACCCGCTGGGAGTCTGTTTCCGACCGGGTGACTGGTGAGGCGTCCGGCGGAAAAATAGAATTCGTCAACCACGACAGCCGCTCGTGCCTGCACCTGACTGGTTCGGTGTCTGCAAAGAACGATGGCGGATTTATCCAGGCACGTGCGTCGCTGAGTTCGAGACGTGGGGCATTTGATGCGCGGAGTTTCAAGGGGATACGATTGACGGTCAAGGGTAACGGTCATCCTTATGCCCTGCATCTGAGAACCAGCGATACACGGCTTGCTCGGCAGTTCTATGAGGCTTCGTTTCCTACAAACGAAGCGTGGCAGGATATCGAGATTCCGTTCGCGCGATTCGTGCCGAGGTCTCTGAGGAAGCCTTTGAATCTAAGGACGCTGCGAAGTGTCGCTGTCGTGGCCCCCGCCTCGTCGGCGGCAAAGGAATTCGAGGTGGATATATTTGTTGACGAAATCGCTTTCTACAGGGAATCGAAGATGTACAAGAAGCTTACGCCCGAAGAAGAACGAGTCATCATCGGCAAGGGGACCGAACGGCCGTTTACCGGAGAGTACACCAACCATTTTGAAGAGGGTACTTACACGTGCAAGCAGTGTGGCGAGAAACTCTTCGACTCTTCGTCCAAATTTCATTCCAACTGCGGCTGGCCCAGCTTCGATGACCAGATCCCGGGAACGGTGAAGATGCTGCCCGATGCCGATGGCGTTCGGACGGAAATCGTGTGTGCCAAGTGCGGCGGGCATCTGGGCCATGTGTTCGTGGGTGAGCGTCTGACCCCCAGGAATACGCGCTATTGCGTTAACTCGATATCAATGGGCTTTGTTCCCGCAAGTCGGAGTGGCGGAACGGAACGGGCCATTTTCGCATCGGGTTGTTTCTGGGGCACAGAGTACCATTTGCAGAAGGTGCCCGGTGTTCTTTCCACAACCGTCGGCTACACAGGGGGCCACGTCGAGAATCCGACCTACAAGCAGGTATGCACCGACAGGACGGGCCATGCCGAGGCGGTCGAGGTGATTTATGACCCGTCAAAGACGAGCTATGAGCAACTGGCCCGGCTATTTTTCGAGACCCACAATTTCACGCAGTTAAACCGCCAGGGCCCAGACGTCGGCAAACAGTATCGCTCCGCCGTTTTTTACCTGGACGATAAGCAGAAAGAAATCGCCCACAAGCTGGTTGGTATTCTGAAAAAGAAGGGCTTTGACGTCAAAACAGAAATCACCCGGGCGGCAAAATTCTGGCCCGCAGAGCAATACCATCAGGACTACTACAAGAACAACGGCAAAACCCCTTACTGCCACATCTATAGAAAGATCTTCTGAGGTGGCTACGGCGCTTCTTCTACCCTGCGCCGCGCGAGTTGGCCAATGTAACCAAGACTTGGCGCATAGGGCACCAGCCGGAAGCTGTAGCGGTAGGCTCTGGCGGGCAGCGTGTATTCAGGATGTGTTCTCGCGCCCCAACTGTCGTCACCGCCGACGCCCATCTGCTTGTAGTCGAGATTGACCGTTATGATATCGCGCTGCGGCAGTTCGTGAATGTGTTCGGCACTCTCAAGGTCCGCCATCGTGAAGGGCCAGGCGCTGACGTCGATTGTAGGCATCCCAACTACGAGAAGCCCCGTACCATCGCGGTCGGTTAAAGCCATCCAGCGGACATCCGACTTGTTGCCGTTCTCCTGCGGCCTGACGTATGTGTGGATGTTTTCATCAACGGGTCCCGAATAGAGGCCGAAGGCGGCGCCCGTTTTTCTGTCCCAGTACGTCTCGTGCGGTCCGCGGCCAAGCCAGGTGAGCGTGTCGAACCGCCCCGGCACCGCCATCTGCATGCCGAACCTCGGCAATTTCAGCAGGTTCCCGCCGCGGGGATTGACGGATGTCTCGACAACGATATCGCCGCTGCCGTAAACGGTATAAACACTCTTGCACGTCGAATTCTGACCGACGCTGATACCTGCCTCGGTTGTGACGCGGACAACCTGCGGCTTGACCTGCTCAGCCTGGATAGTTTTGACTGTTCTGCACGGACCGGCGTCACGCCATACGCCGAGACGCTTGGGCATGCGGTTGCCGTTGTCATTATCGATAGGCACGCGCCAGAAGTTCGGGACCAGAGGCGAGACGATAAGTCGTTCTCCATTAAACGCAAAGGATTCCAGCACGCCGGAATTCTTTCCAAATGTGACCTCAAAACTTTTCCCGCTGACGGCGATTTTCTCTGCTGTTTGTTTTAGCTCAAGCGGCGGCATTGCGTCAACCTTCACAACTTCAGCGTCCGGCGCGTCAAAAGGAATCTTGAACTGATCCCAGGCGACGACGTGTTCCTTCTTGGCCCAGCTCGTATCGTGAACGAGGGCGAAGCTCATCTTCAGCCAGCATTCGGCACCGCCCCGGAGGTTGGGCTTCTCGAACGAAATTTTAATGTTTTGCTCGGCGCCGGGGGCGACAGAAATCCTGGGCCACGTGTCCTGTTGGATCACTTTCCCATCGGCTGAGAGTTCCCAACGGATCTTCGTGAAGCTCAGGTCCGAAAAGTCGTACTCGTTTCGGACGCGGAACCTACCCGCCTTCGCATCGACGGGCGTGACGTGGATTCGCTGATAGACCTTCTTGACTTCGTACAAAGACGGATTGGGTTTTCGGTCGGGCTGGACAAGGCCGTTGCAGCAGAAATTTCCGTCGTTGGGATTGTCGCCGTAGTCACCGCCATAGGCCCAGAACTCCTTTCCGTCGGGGCTCTTCTTGCGAAGGCCCTGATCCGCCCAGTCCCAGATGAACCCTCCGATGAGGCGTTTGTGCGAGCGGATGGCGTCCCAGTATTCCTTGAGGTTGCCGACGGAATTGCCCATCGCGTGGGCGTACTCGCAGAGGACCATCGGCCTGTCGTCAACCGGGTCGGTAGCAAGTCGGATGATTTCGGGGATGCGGGCGTACATCCGGCTGATGACATCGACGTAGTAGGGGTCTTTGGGCCGGCCCTGGGCGCCTTCATAATGAATAGGCCGGGTCGGGTCATAATCCTTAATCCAGGCGGCCATCGCGGCGTGATTCGGGCCGCAGCCGGTTTCATTACCGAGCGACCACATGATGACGGATGCGTGGTTTTTGTCTCGCTCGACCATTCGCACGGCACGCTCAACGAAAGCATTGTGCCAGGTGGCGACATTGGACAGATATCCTTTGAGGCCGTGCGATTCGAGATTCGCCTCGTCGATCAGATAGATGCCGTACTCATCGCACAGATCGTACCATGTGGGGTCGTCAGGATAATGAGAAGTGCGGACGGCGTTGATGTTGTGCTGTTTGAGAAGCTCGATGTCCTGAATCATTCGGCTGATGGGGATGGCCCTGCCATGGTCGGGATCGTGCTCGTGCCGATTGACACCGAAAAGTTTGATGGATTTGCCGTTGACGAAGAGCTGGCCTTCTTTGATCTCGACCTCGCGGAAGCCGACACGGCAGCTTTCGATTTCAACGACCCGCCCGCCGGAATCCTTCAGCGTCAAAACGAGGGTATAGAGATATGGAGTTTCATCCGACCATTTTCGGGGGGCCTTCACTTCCGCTTCGAGCAGCGCGAATTTGACGTTATCCCGTTGCGGATACGCCTCGTCGATGATGGATGCGACCGTCCGGCTCAGAGGTGCGGAGAGAACAGGGTTATTCTGACTATCATAAAGCTGGGCCTGGATATTCCATCCTGCAAGGTCCTGCCCCGCGTAGTTGACAATCTTAGGGCGGATCATCAGCGTGGCGTTCGTGTAACTGTCGTCGAGGTCCGTGCGCACGAAGAAATCACGTATATGAACCTGCGGTGTCGCGAACAGATAGACGTTTCGATAGATGCCGCTGAGCCGCCACATATCCTGATCTTCGAGATAGCTGCCGTCGGACCAGCGATAGACTTCGACCGCCAGCGTGTTGTCTCCGGGCTTGAGGTACCTGGTGACATTGAATTCCGCCGGCATCATGCTATCCTGACTGTATCCGACTTTGCGCCCGTTCACCCAGACATAAAAGGCGCTTTTGACGCCGTCGAAATGGAGAATAATCTGGTGCTCCCTCCATGTGCTGGGAATGGTGAAGGCTCTGCGATAGGAACCGACCGGATTGTAGTTGTGCGGGATGTACGGTGGATTCGGCGGGAACGGATAGGGCACATTGAGGTAGATGGGTATGCCATAACCATGCATTTGCCAGTTGGCCGGCACGGGAATCTCGGCCCAATCGCTGAGATCGTAATCGGGCTTGTAGAAATCGACAGGCCGGTCGGCGGGCTTGCGAGCCCAGTGGAACTTCCAGTTGCCGTTGAGCGATTTGTAGAACGGCGAGGCCTTTCGCTCGGCCTTGAGCGCTTCCTGGATGTCACGGTAGGGCACGAGGGTGCAGTGGCCCGGCTCTTTGTTAATGCCGACGACCTCGGGATCTTCCCAATCGGGGACTTTCGCGTCCCCCTGTGCGCTGCCGGCGCGAAGCTGACCGCATCCGAACAAAAAAATCAGGAGAAGGCAAGACAATCGCAGAGTGGGGCCGTGCCCCACCATTTCGCTACGGCCAGGGAAAAGACCACACATTGCAGTTCGGCATTCGTCAGACATCGAGAAGGCTCCTTTCATGTTCCAAAAAGCTCATAGAATCCAACCCGAGAGTCTATCCTGAGCCGAATTCCTTGGCAAGAATCAGGTGGCTTTTCTGCCGCTGTTTCCCTCTTTTTTCGGTCGTACGCGAAGGGTTCGTTTGGACGGGGCATGATTGTTTCTTAGACTTTAGATGGTTTTGTCGAATTTTCGCGAACACGTTTGGAGGGTCCAGAAATGCCATTCAGGAAAATAGCCGCACTAACGGTCACATCTGTCTGGATGCTGCTCGTGACGGCCTCATGTTCCAGGTATGCCGTTCACAGGGGACCGGTTGTCCGACCGGGCAAGGGTCCGCCGCCGCACGCACGCGCTATCGGCCACCGGCGTAAGCGGGTCTGCGGCATGGAACTCGTCTTTGACTCGGGGCGCGGTATCTACGTGGTTGTGGGCCTGACGGATCATTACTACCACGACGGGTATTTCTACCGTCTGCACGGCGGCATCTGGCAAATGAGCCTCAAACCCGGCAAAGGCTGGACATCGGTTTCGATGGCGTCACTGCCTCCGGGCCTTCAGGCCAAGGGCAACGGCAAAGACAAGTCCCACGGAAAACACAAGAAGGCGTCGTAGCGGCCGGCACGGCGGAGCGGTCCTGATGTCCTGATACGATGCTGACGACCTTATGGTCAGGGGCCTTTAAGAATGGCGGAGAATAGTTCTGGTGTAAATCTGAAACAGATGTCTCGCTTGTCGGCTCGTCCTGCAAGACGAGGCAGCAGGGCGGTAAGCTGTCGCAGTCCCGCAAGGGACGCCTTACGGCGGAGCCGAACTCAAAAAGCCCCCGCTTCGGGCAGGAGGTGCTCAGCAAAGCAGGGGCTTGATGGGGTACGCTGATTACGTTCGCCCAGGACATCTTTCTGTAGTTAAGTGCCGGCAGTTGTGTCACGCGTAACGCTTTTTCCGAATATGACGGTTCTGCCGCGTGCAGCAGGCCGAATCAGACGCTCACAGAGCATCCCGGAGGCCGTGAGCGCGCCGCTGTAGCTCGTGAACGCGTTCGGGGCTCGTCAAACGGCTGTAGCGCAGATCCGCGTATTGGCGATACCAGTCTGATATCTTTTGCCAGAGACCGTCGCCCGAATCTCTTGCGCCGAGCCGGTCTGAAAACGCGTAGAGTGTTTCGTTCAGATGTCGCTTCGCCCCGGCTGCTGTCACTCTGCGGTCCATCCTGGCCAGCATCCTGTGCAAGCTCAACAGTGCGGGGCTCTTCGCAACGGCGGTTCGGGTCTTGCCCTGGGATATTCTGGAATGGCGTCGTCGCACGAGGGCCAGCGCCAAAGCCGCTCCAAACAGAGGCAGCGACACGGATATACCGGCAAGCAGGCCATAGGACTGGAAGAACCAACTCAGCACGCCGAGAAAACCGTACTCGTACACGGCCTGTACGAGCCGGCTGAGCAGAAAGCGCGCACCGCCGCTTTCACGCTGCAAGTCTTCGGTGACACCCGCCTGGGCCGCCTCCTGACCCACCGTGGCCTCGACGATGGTCCACTGGTTCTTTTCCCTGTCCCAGGCCTCCACCCAGGCGTGGGCGTCCATGTTCCGCGCGATCCAAAGATCCCGCTGCGGATTCTGCTCGGTCACGAGAAAACCCGTAACGTATCGAGTCGGCACGCCGGCCAGACGCAGCAGGACCGCGGCGCCGGAGGCAAAGTACTCGCAGTACCCCGTGGAAGCCTCGGTCAAAAAGTAGGTCAGTTTGTCCCGATCGGATGGAGCGTCCAATCCAAGCGAATAGCTGTAGTGGGTGTTGAAGTGGCTAATCACCGCTTCGATTTTCTCCGCCGGGGTGTCACAACCGGAAAAAATCGTCGCCGCCAGCTCAACGATGCGCCGGTCAAGGTTTCTCGGAACGCCCAGCATTCGATGCTGCTGCAAGCTGGTCGGAGGTTTGCGATAGTCGGATACCCCGTGGGCAATGCGGTAGTTCAGGTCGCTGCGCACATTCGATGCATATACGATGTCATTTTCATCCCGAAGGATTAAATGAAACGGCGCTTCGAGGAACGACGTGCCCAGCGGTGTGAACAAGGTATTGGCAAGCGGCGTTTCATGCTGAACGGTCATAAACTGTAGACCGGACGTGTCTCTGACGTCAAGGCGAAAGATGTTCCTTCTGCCGGCGAAGTAGATGCCGAACGGCCCGGTTTGTTGCGGCAGAATTTCTTGTTTGTGCGCTGCATACCCGAACCATTCGGATTCACGGTACACGTCGAAAGCGCCGGCCCTCAGATAGCCCGGGTTGCCGTCGGACCGGATACTCAGGACGGGCGTCGGATCCTGCTCGCCCTTGATCTGCAGAATACTCGAGAGTTTACCGCTGTTGCTGAATCCCACAAACGCCGATCCGTCTGAGCTGCTGCCCAGGCCGGCCCCGCCCCTGCCAAACCAAACCGGCAGGTAGTTGAGGACTTCCACGTGACGATAGAGGATCGAACTCATAATCCAACCGCCGTTGAGAGCGAGCAGGAGTATCAGGCCGTAAGCGAGCCAATGGGACGCGAGCCTTCGCTCCTTAGGAGCACATCTCTGCATCGATGGGCGGTCCGCGGTCGCATAGAACACGACCAGAAGGACGCTCAGCAGTTCCGAGAGCCGAAAGGCGACGTACAGGTCATCGAGCAGCAGGACCTGTCCGGCCGAGATCGTCACGGCGATGTGGAACAGCCCCAGCGAAGCGGGCAGTTGCCGCCGGGACCCGAGAAACAGGATCAGGATCATTGAGGCCAGGAAGTAGCGGGTAATGGTTTGCCAGGCCATCGCAGCCGCCTCGTCGAAGGCCATCCGGCTGGAAAAGCCGGCATAACGGAATTGCAGGGCGAACATGACGGCCAGGAACAGCAGCAGGAAAGACTTGATGACTCGTCGCTCGGGCCTGATCTCCCAGGTGAACCGTCGCTGTAAACCAAGTAGCCCAAGCACGCAGAGCAGGGCCGGGTAGGCAATGTCCCCGCAAGCCAGCGCGGTCTGAATCGAGCTGGTCAGTATCATGGTGACAGCAATGGCCTTTTGCATCTTCATACGAATCTCATCTGTCCGGTCAGGATCTCCTCAGGGGACAGGACCCGAACGTACGAGGCCCGGCTCGCGAGGTTCTGTTCCGGGGCTATCTCGCCCGAACCGCTCACAGAGAGCACCGTGCAGCGGCAGCCGGCCCGAGCGGCCGAATCGAGCAGGGTTCCGTATGCCTTTGGCGCAGGCCCTCCCCACGCGGACTTGCAGCCAAGCACAATGAAGAAGACATCAGATATCTCAGAAAAACGGTTTTCCAGAATCTGCTCTATCGGCTCCAGAGAACGGCCTGGCGAGGGTTCCACGCCGGCCAGAATCTCGTGTATCTTCTCGAGGCGCACCTTTCGCGGCCGGTCCGCCAATGGATGCAGGTCGGGCCCGGCGACCAACATGTCGATCAGAGAGTCGTTGCTGATGCTGAACGCCAGCGAAGCGCAGAGAGAGACAGCCGCTTCGAGCTCTTTGATTTCCTTCGGCTTCGAGCGCAGCAGGGCTTCGGGCACGCCGGTATCGAGAACGATCGCCGCATAGCTGTCAAAATCATCGTGGTATTCTTTGGTCGCCGGCACGGACAGACGGGCCCAGGCTCGCGCATCAATTCTTCGGAGCGAATCCCCCGGCACAAAAGGCCGGTTTCCGGCGTATTCCGGAGAAGAGCCCATGCGACCGGCGAGTCTTGTGCTGCCGGCATGGACCTGCCGGATCGGGCCTCTGGTCGGTATGCGAAACCGCGAGAACGCCGGCAGGACGATAAGATTCTCCTTTTCCTGAGCCGACAGACCGAAACTGAACAGATTGAAGGGGAAACTGGACAGGCAAACGGGCTGCTCAATGCGGTAGTGGCCTCGCCGGCGGGGCCGTATCGCAAGGGAGACTTCGACGGTCTCGCCCGGCCTGAGGCGCGAGATCATCTGTCCGTCTTCGACGTGCTCAATCGCTTCAGGCCCGGCCGACTTTAGCCAGAGGTTGTAGGCCGGGAATCGCCCGATATTCTCGACAATGTAAGTCACGCGGACCGTTTGACCGGCCATGACCCGGTCGGGCAGATTGCCGCTGAGCCGCACTTTCGGCCGTAGAACAAAGCCGGCCAGAAAAGCCACGAACGCCACCCACACAAGGGCCGACAGGATGCCAAACGCGGGAAAGACCAGGGCCGCCAGGGCCACAAAGCCAATGCCCTGCAGAATCACCTTGCCGGCCTCGGTCAGGCCAAGACGCAATCTGGCATTGCTGCTGCTGGCCATGATACTCGCCTCTTCACACCGGCACTTTAATGCGGCCGACGATGTCCGTGACGACGCCCCTGGCCGTCGTGCCGCTGTGGCGCGTCTTGGTCGTCAGCAGAACGCGATGCGGCAGCACATACCGGACGAGCCACAGTACGTCGTCGGGAACGACAAAATCTCGTCTTTGAAAATACGCCCTGGCCCTGGCCGCTCGGGACATCATCAGCGTGCCCCGCGTGCTGATGCCCAATCGCAGACGATTGTCCCGGCGGGTCGCGTGGACGATTTCGACGATATATTCGAGGATGCTCTCGTCCATGTGAACATTGGCCACTTCCTGCTGGAGATGCTGGACCTGTTCGAGAGTGAGCACCGGCTCGATTCTTTCGAGCGGCTCAGCGACGGCATGCGACTTGAGAATATCGATCTCCACGTCAACCGCCGGATACCCGATGCCCAGGCGAACCAAGAAACGGTCCATCTGCGCTTCGGGCAGCGGATAGGTCCCGTGAAACTCAATGGGATTCTCCGTCGCCATCACCATGAAAGGCCTGGGCAGTGGATAACGCTTGCCTTCGATCGTCGCCTGGTTCTCGTTCATCGCCTCCAGCAGCGCCGACTGCGTCCGGGGCGAAGCCCGGTTGATCTCGTCGGCCAGGAGGATATTACAGAACACCGGCCCCGGATCGAAGCGGAAGTCCCCGTTAACGGGATTATAAATCGAGGATCCGAGGATATCCGCCGGCAGCAGGTCCGGCGTAAACTGGATCCGCCGGAACTTCGCGTCGATGCTCTTGGCCAGGGCCTTGGCCAGAGTCGTCTTGCCCACGCCCGGCACGTCCTCAATCAGGACCGACCCGCCGGCCAACAGCGAGACAATCAGCACGTCGATACATTCGCTCTTGCCGTAGATGACACTCTGAAGGTTCTCTTTCAGTGGCCCCAACAGGCCGTTGGCCGTACTTGCTGTCGTCAATGCCGGTCTCCCTTCATAAAGAATAACTTCATCTCATACTTTCAAGTCCTATTATAAGGCAATACGTTCTCTTGGGCAAGCCGGTTCTCAAGAACGCGGTTTCATCATCGCTACGGGTTCCTGGCCTCGTGTGCGGCGATTGCATCGAGGATCTTACCAGTCAGCTCAGCGTCCATGGGCCGACCGGAAGCGTCGGTCGCTTCTTGCAGTACCTCGGGCTTGACCAGCGAGAGGATATTGAGCAGCAACTTCGGCGGCAAGCCCGCCCCTGCGGAGCACCCTTTCTTAAAGCTCCATTCCAGCCCGATAGCGGATTTCCTGCACGCGTCGATGTCAAAATCTCAGTTCAGTCACGCAAAGCAAGGTGTTTTGTCCCCGGCGCATGTTGTCTGCTATATCAGGGTTGTGTGAAAAGCCGATGTTGCGAATATCGCGACGGGCTTGTATATTAACGTCGTGATTGTAGCTGCTGCTCCTGCCTTCTGAGAGGAAGACGCGAGGGCAGAATTCGGAGCGAATCGATTTGACAAGGCAGGAACAACATGGACCGAAGGTGGAATAGGCGGGACGTTATCAGGACGGCGGCAGCTGTCTCGGTCGGCGTCGTGACCGGCTCGCAAGTGATGGCCCGGGCGCAGGATAGACCAAACATATTGTGGATCACCAGCGAAGACAACGGTCCGGCTCTGGGCTGCTATGGCGATGCGTTTGCCGATACGCCGCACATTGACAGCATCGCGGCTCAGGGAATGATTTACGAAAGAGCCTGGTCGGCGGCGCCGGTCTGCGCACCGGCACGGACCACGATTATCAGCGGCCTCTATCCGCCCTCGATGGGCGCCCAGCATATGCGCAGCCAGGTGGCGATGCCGGCGTTTATGAAGATGTATCCACAGTTTCTGCGCGAGGCGGGGTACTACTGCACGAACAACTCGAAAGAAGACTACAACCTGGCCAAGCCCGGGAAGGTCTGGGATGAGTCGAGCAGGAAGGGGCACTGGCGCAACCGCACGGCCGGACAGCCCTTCTTTGCGATATTTAATTTCACGACCAGTCACGAGAGCCAGATTCGAAAGCGGCCGCATCAACAGGTGCACGATCCCGCGAAGGTCAGAGTCCCCGCGTATCATCCGAACACACTCGAGGTCAGGCAGGACTGGGCGCAGTACTACGACAAGATCACCGAAATGGACGCCCAGGTCGGAGGGGTTCTCAAGCAGCTCAAGGACGATGGACTCGAGCAGGACACTATCATTTTTTACTATGGCGACCACGGCCCCGGAATGCCGCGTTGCAAGCGATGGCCTTACGACTCGGGTCTGCGCGTTCCGATGGTGGTTCATTTTCCCGCCAAGTTCAAGCATCTGGCGCCGCCGGAGTACAAGGCCGGGGGCGTCTCAAAGCGGCTGGTCAGCTTTGTGGACCTGGCTCCGACGCTGCTGAGCATCGTGGGCACAAGGCCGCCCGAATGGATGCAGGGCAAGGCGTTCGCGGGCAAGTATGTCACCAAAGCGCCCCAATATATGTTCGGATTCAGAGGCAGGATGGACGAGCGCTACGACATGGTTCGGACCGCCACGGACGGGCGATACGTCTATTTGCGCCATTACATGCCGCATAAGATGTACGGCCAGCATGTCGCGTACATGTTCCAGACGCCGACGACGCAAAAATGGAAACAGCTTTACGACGAGGGCAAGCTGCAGAACGCCGGGCAGAGGCGATTCTGGGAAAAGAAGGTTTCCCAGGAGCTTTACGATTTGCAGGCGGATCCGGATGAGGTGCGGAATCTGGCGGATTCGCCCGAGCATCGCGCGGCTCTGCGCAGGCTCAGAAGAGCCCAGC
>CP070806.1:4578436-4586664 GCA_020343675.1 Phycisphaerales bacterium | reverse complement strand
GATTCTGGATTGAAATGGTAGGCGCTCTTTGAAGGGGCAGGTGTCGCATCCCTCTTCGGGAGCCATTTCGCCAGCGCCTGTTTGACGGGTTTAAATCGTGAATCCCCTGCGAGGTTTGTCCACTCGTGAGGGTCGCTCCGGCAGTCGTACAGCTCTTCTGTGCCGTCCTGGTAGCGGATATATCGCCATCGTTCAGACCGGATGGCATGGTTTCCTCGTTCGCACGTGGTCATCGACGGGATTCCCCAGGCCGCTTGTGAATTCTTCAAAAGTCGAACCAGGCTCATCCCGTCGAACTTAGCATTTACCTTCAGGCCACAGAGATCCACAAGAGTCGGGTAGACGTCGATCAGGTTGACAGGGCGATGACAGACCGATCCAGGTTGTGTGACGCCGGGCGCGACAACAAAAAACGGCACACGGGTGGCTCGCTCCCAGAGGGTTCGTTTGTGCCAGGCCCCTTTCTCGCCCAAGTGCCAACCATGGTCAGACCAGACCACGATAGTCGTGTTGTCACGGTATGCGCTCTTCTCCAGGGCATCTAACAGAAGCCCAACTAATGAATCGGCAAAACTGATTGAAGCCAAATAGGCCTGAATCGCTTCTTTGTATTTACCTGTCTTCTTGATGAGCTCGAAATCGGCACATCGTGCTTGAGCCAGTTTCCTGCCGGCGGCAGGGACATCGTTCAGATCGTTGTTTCTAACTTCCGGGAGCCTGATTTGTTCCAAGGGATACAAGTCGAAGTACCTTCTTGGGACATACCACGGTAGATGGGGGCGATAGATTCCAGCGGCCAGAAAGAACGGCCTATCCTGTGCTCGTCCAAGAAAGTCCACAGCCCATTGTACCATTTGACCGTCCCCCATCGCACGATCCGGTTTGTCAAAGGGGCCCCAGTCAAATTCCCGGTAGTTGGCCGGCGGTTTCTTTCCACGTTTGACGGCTTCAATCCCATTGAGTGGAAAACCATCGGGCCAATTCACACCTTCTTTGGGGACATGCTGCCCCCGCACAGGATAATCGTAGTGCCATGCGTCGTCTTGGACCTGGGGCTGATAATTGTCCCAAATCGCCGGCGGGTTGTTACCCAGCGTGTGGTGAAATATCTTCCCGCCTCCTTCGACATGGTAGCCGTTTTTTCGAAAACATTCGGGTATTGTCACAACATCGGGCAGGGCCGGCCGCCACCATTGTCCATTGTTGTAGATGCCCGTTGTGGATGGCCGCAAGCCGGTCATGATCGCTGTTCGTGATGGATTGCAGACAGTCGATGGGCTGTGGGCGTTGGTGAAAGTGATCCCCTTGCGCCCAAGACGATCCAGGTTAGGTGTGTGCACTTTTCCCGAATATCCGCCTAAGGAGCTGATCCAATCGTTCATATCGTCCAGGGCAATGAAAAGAACGTTCGGTCTGTCTTGAGATGCCACCAGCCTGCGCGAAAATACACACGTCATGCCGAGCACTGATAGTTGGAGGAATTCCCGTCTCTTCATTATCTTTGCTCTTCATACACTCAGGATTACGTGCCCTCACCAGTGATCCTTACCATCCGTCAGCCATTCCAGCGAAAACCTCGCAAACACTATCTCACCGTATCTGGTTTTCCCTCCTTCGTACAAACAGCAGATATTACCATCGGGCAACACGGAAAGGCAGGAATAGGCTGATGGACCATCATGAAGACGTTTCGAGATAGGCCATGTCTTGCCCTCATCATAACTCAGACGGACGGTCATATTGACCCGGTCGCCCCTGGATTGTCCGGGAGACGGTGCGCTGGCAGGATTGGAGAAGAGCAACCTGTTCTTGCCGTTGGCCGAGGCAAGCGTATAACGCAGGAAGCTTGCCTGGCATACCGGTTCTATCAGAATAGGATCGAGTTTCAATTCAGACCACGTCTGGCCGCCATCCTGACTCGTGGCAATGCCTCGTTTGCCCTGACCGTTTTCCTGCATACGCATGTTCAGCATGAGCGTTCCGTCCGCCAATTCGACCACCTGACATTCATTGCAGCCGCCGGTTACTGTGCCGCCCAATTTCCAATTCTTGCCGTGATCATCGCTGTAGATAATATGGGAGCCATGGCCATTTTTATTCGTGTGATCACAGGGGATGACCAGACGCCCCTTGTGAGGGCCCTGACGCAGCTGGATACCTACCCCCGGGCCCGTTGCGTACCACCACCAGTCCTTTTTCTTGGTGGTTGCTGTTATCTCAATCGGGTTCGACCAGGTGCGGCCGTCATCGTCCGAACAGCACACATAAACGCGACGCGTATCCTTTGAGGTACCGTCATGGAGTTTCCTGCCGCTGTCCGTACTATCATTCCACGTTAAAAGCAGCCAAATGATACCGGTATCTCGATCTTGAACGGGACACGGATTACCGCAGACATTTCTGCCCTCGTTCCACATCACCTGCTTGGGTGTCCAAGTATTGCCCCCATCCTCCGAACGCCGGACGAGCAGATCGATGTCACTGCTATCACCTCCTTCGCGGCCTTCGCAGAAGGCCAGCAACGTACCTGCTTGCGTGGTCAGCAACGCCGGAATACGGTAATTGTTGTAGCCGCCCCGGCCCTGAACGAAAAGGTTCTTCTGCATTAACGGCGCGGCCGACGCACTGCCGCTTAGGAACACAATCAGCACTGCGGCCGCAGCCCTGAACCTACTACAGCAAATATTCTCCAATTTCATATTCAATTCCTTTCTATGCACTCCACAAGCAATTTCAGGTCTTTTCAAGTGCATGGCCTCTTGCCCTTACAACTGACTGGCCATTAGATTTTGATGTCCGCCCCAGCCTCACCGGTTACGCTGCGCAGTCCAGCGGCTTTCTTTATGGTTTCGAGTTCAGTGCGCAGATATTTTTGGAACAGGGTGATGTCCGCGCTGTGGATGAGCAAGTTGGCGCCAAGTTTGAGCATACGTACCTGCTGATCCACGCTGCCCCAGAAGTGTATGCCCGCGCCGACCTTGGCGGCCCGCGCTTTGCGGAAGATCGTTTCGCAGGCGCTTAAAAACTTTGGATGTTCCCATTGCTCCGGCACATCGAGACTGCACGAGAGATCGTGTGGCCCGATGAGCACGCCGTCGAGATCCGGCACGGCGAGGATGTCGTCCAAGGCCTCGAGGGCCGGAACGCTTTCGATATTGACGATGAGCAGAAGCTCTTTCGCTCTCTGAGCCAAGTAGGACTGGAGTGTCGGCTCAATCGGCTCACCATTGAGCATCTGCCCGAGCCGTTGCCCCTTGATGGGTCGCCACTTCACGGCACCGCGCAGGGCCTGCACCTGTGCAACGGTTTCCACATACGGCGCGATCACTCCGGCAGCTCCGCCGTCCAGCACCATGCTCGCCGTATACGGATCCGGTGCAGGGATCCGTACCAGCGGTGGCAGACCCAGGGCGGCGTAGGTCTGACACATCCAGCTCAAGTCCGCGCGGTCCAGGGCGATGTGCTCGGTGTCGATAAACACAAAGTCCAGGCCGCAGCCGCGTACCACGTCCGGCCAGCGCGGCGAGGTCGAGACGATCAACGTACCGAAGAGCTTGTCCCCGGCAATCAGGCGTTCACGTAGTACCGTAGGGATCATGGCGTAATCCTCAATTTGCCGAAGTGGATGTGCGTACGCGGCTTGTCGGACGTGCCGCTGTCCCACACGGCGCGGAAGTCTCCGGGGGCCACTTCGATGAGCGTGGGGTAGGAGTTCTTGATGCCGGCGTCAAAGAAGGTTTTTTCTTCGCTCCAGGTGCCGCCGGCCGGTCTGATCTTATAACGCAGGGATGTCCTGCCGCCATGGGGGAATCCCGGCGCGATGTCCCGCTGGGCAGGGCCGTCGTTATACACATAGATGTGCGTGCCATTCTCCGTTCGCCCGAAGAAACCCTTGGACTTCGCGTTGTGCAGGGCAGATTCCGGCTGCGCGGGGGTCCAGGTGCGGCCGCCGTCGCGGCTGAGGCTGGAATAAGCCCGTGGTGGATCGGTGGTGAGACTTGTGTCGTCGTAGTTGGCGGTGCGCATCACGATCTTGAGTTCGCCTGGTGAGCCCCAAGGGGCGATATTGCCCTCGTGGAGAAAGATCCTACCGCCTTCCGGTTGGGGGATGAAGGCCTCCAGTTTCCACTCTAATAGACTGGTACTGCTCAGGACGAAATGGTCGCGCGAACCGAGCGGATCTTTCTGCAGGGAGTTGCGGTGCGCGGGCAGCAGGAAGCACGGCCGGCCCCGGATTTCTGCAGGCTGGATCCCTGCGTTGAGGATGAGCGGGCCCGCGTAGTGCATGGCCAGTTCCACTGACGTCCACGAGTACCCGCCGTCAGCGCTAAAGGCGCTGGCGAGTTGCGAATCCTCGCTGTTTTTGTAGAGGATAGGGCAGCGCATGGCGAAGCACCAGAGCACGTCCTGGTCCGCTGGCTTGAACAGCACCGGATTGGCGTAGGCGAATTGGATCGCGCCCTGCCGCCGGTTGTGGTCGAATATGGCTACCGACTCGCTCCAGGTGTCGCCGTCGTCCTTTGAAATGCTTGCGAAGATATCACCCATGTCCTTTTTGCCATTGGTCATCGCGCCAAATGCCACGACCAGATGCTTCCGTTTCCACTGCGCAATGAAGGGCTGCCACAGCCGCCACGCGTCCGGGTGTGATTCGACGCGCCGGACGACTCGGATATCGGTGGCGTCGCCTTTGTAGCCCCGCGCCCCCTCGGCAGAAAGAGCTTTCTGACTCACTGGTTTTACGAAGGTCAATGAACTGAGAAAAATCATCACCATGGCAGCCATGGATCTAAATTTCCGTCGATACGTCTTCTTCAACGTCATTTCTTCATCCCTTCTGTCTATCTAGCGCTCAACACTCTCAGCCTTTTCAAGTGTATGGATGGTCAATCCCCTAATAGATTTTCCCGAAGCGGAGAACATTGCACTTGCACAATAACCACACAGACAGCAGACCGCTATCCCCACAAACGCATAAAGCAACAAATGCACGTCTGTGTACCGCTCGACAAAGAACACGGCGGCCGCTCCGACCAAAGCTCCAATGATCGCGCCGGATCCGTTTGCTCTCTTAGTGAATATCCCCAGGCAGAACAGTCCGCACATCGAGCCGCCGAACAGCCCGAGTATCTTCATAAACTGATCCCACAGCGATTTGATGTTCGATGAGGCAAACAAGAGGGCCAAAAGCGTCCCCAAGACACCCAGGGTAAATGTCGATACACGGGCCACGCGCAAGTACCCTCGTTCCGATTGGATGCGGTTCAACGGCCGGATAAAATCGGTTACTAAGGCGGTGGAAGTACTGTTCATGCTCGTGGAGATCGTCGATTGCGCCGCGGCAAAAACGCCCGCAACGACCAGGCCGGCAATACCTGCCGGAAGTTCACGCGCAATAAAAAGCGGGAAGATCGCATCGGTCTTGAAAACAGGGTCGAGTCGGCCGGGATGATGCTGGTAAAAGACAAACAACGCCGTACCGACTCCAAAGAACAGAAGCGAGGCCGGCAGGACGGCAATAGCATTCGTCCAGATAGCCCTTTTCGCACTGGGCATATCCCGAACAGACATATACCGTTGTACGACCGCCATGTCGGAGGTATAGGGCACCAGGTTCTGCGCGATTCCACCTAAGACAACCACCCACAGAGCGGTTGTCGCAAAGCTCATCGAAGAAAAATCCCAATTTATGATGTGAAACTTATTATGAGCAGCAGCGGTCGAAATGAAACCGCCCACTCCACCGTCCAGACGGTAGACAATCAATGCGAGACTGATCAGGGCCCCACCCAGGAGAACGCACGTCTGTATCGTATCGGTCCACACGACAGCCTGAAGTCCGCCCATTGTGCAATAGATGATACTGAGCATGCCCATCAAAAAAATGCACTGATGCTCCGACATAGGGGTTATCGCCGCCAAAGCCAGAGCAGGCAAATACATGACGACCGCCATTCGGCCGATTTGAAACAGGATGAAGGATGCGCTGGCAAAAAGGCGTGCGGCTCGGTTGAACCTTTTTTCAAGGTATTCATAGGCGCTTGTCGCATCGATCTTTCGAAAGAACGGAAGGAACAACAGGATAACCAAAGGCGTGATCGCAATGGCCGTCATGTTGTACATAAAGTACACCCAGTCGGTGGCATAGGCCTTGGCCGGGATGGCGATAAAGGTAATGGAACTGAGCATGGTCGCAAAGATGCTCAATCCGGCTACCAGCCAGGGAACACGCTGACCGCCGCGGAAGAAGTCGTCAGAATTCTTATTGCGAAAGGAAAAAAAAGCGCCAACGCCAATCATCGCAGACAAATAGATTCCAATTGCAGAGAAATCAATAATGCCGAAACGTTTGCCACTGTCGAGCAGGCGAACCTGCCACACTTTTGCTGAGCGAACTCTGGGTCGAATTTCACCACTCGGAATGACTATTGGATCACTCACTGGGTCAGTCCCCCAGCGGACAGCGGTGGTGGTTACATGATTGACGGGAATGGAGCCGGCACTGGTCCATGTATTGGTGATTGTATGATAAAGCAGTGCTTCCTTTGGAAAACCGGGATGTTCGTCTTTGAGTTCATCGACCTTGTGATACAGGCGGCCGTCGTCGCCGCCGAGCACGACGATATGGTTCTGCCCCACACTCATCGCGGTACCCGCCATGACACACCGTGGAACGTCTCTGCGTCTTCGCCAGGGAGTAACTGGCCCCGTGTACGTATCGGTTACAGGATTGTATTTGTCCGGCTCATAAACTGCTGGGCTAAATTCATATACATCCGTGAGAAATTGCACTTGCGAATTACTTGCTTTGTCGGTATTTGTCCGGCGACCGCTTATGACGTAGAGGCAATTGGTCGTACCGTTGTGCTGCGCGGAAGTGATCGCGAAGGCCCGAGACGGTCCCGGCCAGGCAGGAAGCTGTTCCCATTTGAAGGAGCCTGGATCATTGAGTTTTGACATATCCAGAGACCAGAAATTCCTCTTGGCTGTTTCGAGGCCCGAACCAATTGTTCCACCCACCACATAGATGGCCTCTGCGATCATTGCCGCGCTCGAATATGCGGAGGTATCCGGCAAACTCGGCAGGGAGGTTCTTGTTATGGTCTTCTTGTCCGGATTCCATTGCAGCAAGAAGACTTCCGCATACGTCCGCCCGGAATCATTACCGCCGATGCATACAACTCCATGGCTGCTGGAAACAGAAGCACCGTAGGCCATGGGTCTTTCGAGCTTGAAGCCTGTTATCCAGCGATAAGACGCATTGTCCGGCGCTGAGCCTTCGGATTCCTTTACGAGCACATAGATATCATCATGCCATGCCTTTTGTGACTCCCAGACAGGTAGGGGAAAGTTGGCCCCGCCGGCTATGATCAATGCATCATTGTGGACTCCACAAAAAGCCCCAGCTAATCCCGGCTGTATCACCTGCCCTGGTGTTGGCGGCAGTTCGGCGAGTTGACTCCAATGCAGAAGCTCTGTTGTGTTTCCTCGGGCTGAAACAACAAGTGATGCGATCACCAGAAATGAGGATATTGCCAACTGAATGACAGTCTTCCACTTCATAGTTCTTCAGATATTAAGTTGGGTGGCTGCTTGGAACAGACGTCGAAGAAGCCGAGTGCCTTTAAGCCGGCCTTCAATCCGGCAATCTTTGCAGGTTCGATATTCTTCAAGGGAGAACGAACTCCACCCAGGTTAAGTCCAATCATTTTCATAACCTCTTTGAGGGCGGAGTTGAAACTGCTTGTTCCTGCCAAAAGCTGGATCACCTTCATTGATATCTGTTGACGACGCCTGGCCTCAGGAAAATCGCCGGAATCGAAAGCATCGATAAGTTGCGTGTAGAGCGGGGTCATAATGTTGTAGGTGCTGCCAACGGCTCCCCTGCAACCAAGAGTTAACGCGCAAAGAAGCGTTTCGTCGCGCCCGTAGAGAATATCGTACTCGCCGTCGTTGAATTCACGGCACAACTCAAAATCAACAAGATCCTCATGAGTGTACTTGATCCCAGCTAGGTTAGGGATATTCAGCTTCGCTGATCTCAAAAAGTCAATCATAGAAAAGTAGACACCATTCATAGACGGCATGTGATAATAATAATAGGCGAGATCCGGAGCCTGGGCAGCAGTTTGTGCTGCATGATCGGCAAGTTCTTCAACACTGCCAGGTCTGTAAAAGATGGGGCCCATTTCGCCTATACCCCAGGCACCGATCTGCGCAGCGTGCCG
>CP070806.1:4573720-4578336 GCA_020343675.1 Phycisphaerales bacterium | reverse complement strand
CGTGAAGTCTTGGCCGAGACGAGACTGTACGGCGAAATGCACCGCTTCATCCCCGCGCTGGCGAGCTGGAGCGGAGCGAGAATCGCCGAAATGGTTGTAAATCACAGGCCACGGACCGCGGGCGTTGCAAAATACGGCTTGGCGCGCACCTGGAAGGTGTTGCTCGACCTGATCACTGTCAACTTTCTCGGCTCGTTCTCCACCAAACCCATCTATGTCTTTGGCGGCCTTGGCCTGCTCAGTGCGGCTGGTGCGGTTATTCTCGCCCTGACGGTGATTTACCAGAAAGTCAATTTCCAAACCGATATGAGCGGCAACCCGCTGCTGATTCTGACGGCCGTGTTAGTTATCGCCACAATTCAATTTATCCTGATGGGCCTGCTCGCCGAATTGCTGGTGCGGACCTACCACGAATCTCAGAATCGCCCCACCTATGTCATCAGAGAGATTCTCGAAGACGAGGATGAGACTGGAGGCCCGGCATGAGCAAACCTCCCCGAAAGCGCAGACGCCCGGCCAAACAGCAAGAGTATCCACGTAAACCGATACTGCCTTTCAAAGCCGAGACTCAGAAACGTTTTTTGATATCTGCCGTCATTATACTCCTGGCCGCAATTCCCTTTGCGATGGGCAAGTATTTCGAGTTTAATTCCCCTGATCCGTTTGACAGCGGCGGTTATGTTTATTCGGCGGCGCACATACTCTCCGGCGCCGAGATCGGAGTCGAAGAAAAATCCAGCGCCCAATTAGGCACACTGCTCGTGAATCTGCTGGGAGTCTGGTTGTTCGGATTCAACGAAACCGGCCCGAAACTCATTCAGACAATATTTCAGATCGCCGCATTTCTGTTCATGTTCGTCACCCTGCGAAGGCTCTATGGCTTGCTGCCCGCTGCCGTGAGCGTAATCGTTGCCGCGATGTATCTATCCTGGTCGTTTATCGGTAAGAGCGGCAACACCAAAGAACAGTATATGATTGCCTGCATGGTGGTCGGCATAAGCTGTTTTGTTCTGTACCAACTGAGCGGCAGATGGTGGCAGGCCGTCATCGCTGGAGGCGTCCTCAGTTGGGCGCCGCTGTTCAAGCAAACGGGCGTCTCGGCGATCGGAGCCATCGGCTTATTCGTGATTCTTCAACCCCTGCTGAAAAACAGGACATGGAAGCACGCGGGTCAAGACATCCTGCTGCTGTTAGGCGGTGCGGTCGCCGGTATGATTCCGCTGTATGTCTGGATCCTGGCCTGGGATGTGCAAATGGCTCTTCCTTATGCGTTTATCTGGCAGACTCTGGTCAAGTTCCTGCCGGCTGGCGAGAAAACGGAGGAGGCCAGGGTTGCTCTGGACTACGTCACCCGAAGCCGCAAACTCGTGCCTTTCTCAGTACAATGGCGTAAAGTCATGTACCACTACGGGCAAGTGATCATGCCCATCGTACTGGCCGGCTCTTCAATTGTGGTGGGAATCGTTCGATGGATTTTGGCGCTGCGGGCACGCAAACATGCACAACGGACGACCCACGATCGCTTCTTTCTGCTTTTTGCATTCTGGTGGATTCTGGACATGGCTTTCGTCTGGATCAGCCCCCGATCATACGTGCAGTACTACTTGCCTTTGACCGCTTCTGCTGCGATGCTCGGTGGGTATTTAGTTGCGGTTTATTGGGACAAAGCAAAGAGCGCTGTGCAGAAGACCGGGTGGCTCATTGCCGGAATGGCCGGACTCTTGCTCATGATCGTACTATCATGGCATGTCTTCTTCGACTCCAGCACCAGAGGATCCTCCAACAGCTATCAGTATATGCTCAGAACGGCTTCTCTGCGTCGCAAGGGTGATCCACGCTCGCGGTTTCGCGGGGAGGGAACGGGCGAATACATTCGGACTCATTCCAACCCGACCGACAAGATTTACGTCTGGGGCTGGATGCCCGGCATCTATGTCAAGGCTCAGCGATTCAGTGCCGCTTCAAAAGCGTGCTGTCTGCCCCGCCCAGCGCCATCGGTCCTGGCCGAAATTGTCGATGAACTCCTGGCCGAATTTGGAAAGGAGATGCCAAAGTTTATTGTCGATACCCGCAAGCGTCACATCCCGGCCAACAGACCACCGTACGAACTATGGCCAATCGTACGCTGGCAAGGCGCGAAACGAGAGACATTCTTGGCGTTAGATGAAAATGCAATCACAGCTTACGAAGAAAGCTGGGCCGACATGCTACGGAGAGACTTCGGTGACGAGGAAGCTGAACGGTTTAATATCCTCGCGCCTCTCAGAAAATTCGTTAGGGAGAACTACGAAATTGCAGAAACGAACCAGTATGGATTCGATTCAAATGGCCGGTTGGGCCATCGGCTCTTTGGCGAGGAGATTCTGTTCAAGCTAAAACAGAAGTGAGAAGCGATCAGGCTCATGGACGAGGATCTCAAAAAGCAGCAGCAACTTTACAACGAAGGCTGGGGCAAGGAGCTTCGGGCGGGCAAGGAAGAACGAGGCAACCTCCAGACGAATCTGGAATTTCTCGCCCAGACGAACTTACTCAAGCCGAACGACAAAATCCTGGAGATCGGCTGCGGGATCGGTAGCGTCGTCTTTGAGCTGGGCAAACAGGAACACGACATCATAGGGACAGATATTTCCTCTGAAGCAATTGCGTACGGCCTAAAGAAATACGGTGACGTTCATCTTGAAGTGCAGGCCGCTGAAACTCTGCCCTACGAAGATGAATCGTTCGACGTTGTGCTGAGCTTCGATTTGTTCGAGCATATCGCCCGCATCGACGAGCATGTCAGCGAAGTCGCGCGTGTGCTGCGGCCCGGAGGTTATTATCTCCTTCAGACGCCGAATAAATACAGCAACGCCATCTACGAGACCCTGTGGACCAAATCGTTCAAGTGGCGGCGCTATCATCCCTCGCTTCATTCACCGGGCCAGTTGAGGCGGCGCTTAGCCCGGTACGGATTCGGCGCGCGATTCGTCAAGATGAATCCTGTCAATGAATTCACCCTCAGAAAACTGAAAAAACTCGGGCCCATCGGTTACGTGCTCGGGCACGTGGATTTTCGCAGGCTGCCCCTTGCGCTCCAAACGAATCTCTACGTCATCGCCGATAAGAGAGGAAATCGACAAACGCCGTAAGAATGAAAATCCTGATGCTCAATTATGAATTCCCGCCCATCGGCGGTGGGGCGGCGAAGGCTCATTTGTGCCTGCTCAGACAGTACACCAAGAGGAATGACCTTCAGGTGGACGTGTTAACCTCCGCGCCGAAACCGGGCGCCGTTACCGAGAAGTTCAGCGAGAATATCACGATTCACAAGGTCGGAATACACAAGAAACAACTGCATTACTGGCGAAGGATCGAAGTTGTCGAATGGTTGATCAGGGCCCGTTTTCACTATCGCCGTTTGCTGCGTCAGAACAAGTACGATTTGGTTCATGCCTTTTTCGGCTTTCCTACGGGGTGGCTGTGCTACCGCACTGCCGGCCGTTTGCCCTACGTGATTTCCCTGCGCGGCTCGGACGTCCCGGGACAGCATGCGCGGTTTCAGCTCGAGTATAAGATTCTCGGCCCGGTGTTCCGCGCCATTTGGAAAAAAGCGGCTTCCATAGTCGCCTGCAGCGAAGGATTGAAGGCCCGCGCGCTGCGATTTCTCCCCTCGGTCTCGATTGAGGTGATACCTAACGGTGTTGAGCTGGACAGGTTCAGCCCCGCCGAAGACGACGAAAAGCCCCAAGTATTCCGATTGCTGACGGTCGGCAGATTGTCGGTGACCAAACGCGTCGAGTTGCTGATTGATGCGGTGGAGATACTGCACAAACAGGGCTATGACCTGCGTTTTACTGTTGTTGGCGGCGGGTCCCAGGAGCCTCAGTTGAGGGCCGCTGTCCTGGAGAGAAATCTCGAGGGTGTTATCGAGATCACCGGCAGAATGGACTCGGACGATATGCCGCAGCTATATCGGCGTAATGACATTTTCGTCAGCGCCAGCATACAGGAGGGGATGAGCAACGCCATGCTCGAAGCAATGGCGTCGGGGCTGCCCATTGTGACCACGCGCTGTGAAGGTCTGGACGAGCTGATCGCCGATAACGGGCTGATCGTCGAACAGGCAAACGCCGGAGCAATCGCCAAAGCGATACAGAAACTGGCGGACGACCGGTCGCTTTGCAGGCAAATGTCCCTTGCAGCGAGAAAGCAGGCCGAGCGGTTCGGCTGGAGCCATTCGGCTGAGCAATACCTGACCCTCTATGACAGACTGAGATGACGATAAGAGTCTTGCACGTAATCGACCACTTTGGCTACGGCGGAGCACCCGTGGTGGTCAAGAACATCGCCGAGAGGATGGCCGGCGAGTGCATCGAGAGTACGGTCTGCACGTTACGCACGAATCCCAACGCCATGCCCATCGATGTCCGGCTTGTGAACTTAGGATACCACAAGTATAATCCGTCTGTCTTCACGGCGATTGCGAAGCTCTGCCGGGAGAACAAGATCGACATCGTCCACGCTCATCTGCAGAAATCAATCATAAGTTGCCTGCTCGCCAGGTCTCTGTGCGATGCCAAAATCATTATTCACGAGCACGGCCCGATTTTTCGCGGGGGGACAGGGTGCATCTATCG
>CP070806.1:4548655-4573620 GCA_020343675.1 Phycisphaerales bacterium | reverse complement strand
CAGCTTACCCCAGGCCGGTTCGCCCACCAGGACCCGAAGGAGCGGCATGAATAAACGCACGGCGATGAGCATGTTGAAGCTCTGAGTGGCCGGGCAGCGACTCTCCGCGCCAAGAGCGACACAGAATCCATCGCCGTCAGGAATGCAGGCTAAGGATTTCTCCGGAGAACTCCGATCAGAATCTGGGACTTTTCGGAAATAGGGCTGTCGGGGCCCACCCAACTGCCTCCGGCGCCCGCCCCCCAGGAGTACACGGACCACCTGGAGGGCCCCTTGAACAGGTGGTTTCGCTCCGGCAGGCCCGAGGGTGGAGACAGCGTGTTCTCAAGGAACGCCGCCACGGCCCGGGCGCGTTTTGCTGAGAGGAACCATTGCTCCTTTCCCTTTTCGGCATCGGCCGCCAGACCAAGTACGTACAGGTCCACGGGTTTCGAATCGGCCTGCTGCTGCAGATCCCGGCAAAATCCTGTCAGGGATCTTCTTGCCGATTCGTTGAGGTCCAGCCGGCCGGAGGAGAAATGGACATTGGCCACGGTGAGGCGGGCCGCCTTGGGCATGATTTGGGAAGGCACAATGGTCGTCAACTGCCTGAGTTTCTCAACGATTCTGCGAAGCTCCTCTGCCTTGGCGTCGATTGTTCTGCGGTCGGGCGACTCGTCCGGCTCCGGTACGAAGTGCTTGGCCTTATGGTCGCCCAAAGACGGCGCGTCTTCCTTTCCGAAAAGCGATCCAAGTCCAATGTACATGAGCGATTCAACAAAGGAATCTCTGCCTTGATTGAAGAGTTCCGGATCCTGAACGTCGGCCAGGCTTAACAGCATGACGAAGAAAGTCAGCAGCAGCGTGACCATATCTGAGAATGTGACGATGTACCCCGGGACTTTGGCGCCCCCTGCTTCACTTGTCCGTCGGCGAAGCCTCAATTTCAGATACTCCATTCCAGCAAAAGGATTTCAACGGTACGTTCAGACTCCGGTCGCCCTGAGTCCGGCCCGATGTTCGGCGGGCTCTCCTGAGGCAAGGTGCTTGCTGCTGAGATGCTGAAACGCTTGCGGTCAATCTTCTGCTCTGTGGTGAGGTACTCCATGATCGCCCAGGCCCTCGGAAGGCCGAAGTATTCGCCGCCGCGGTTGCCTGCCGGCCCGTTTTCGCTGATGATAACCCGGCTGGGCACTCGCCTCAGTAGGGAGGCCATTGTCTCCATCGTGCCGCGTCCTTTGGCTGAAAGAACCGTTCCCGCACCCCAAAAGAGCCTCTTCGAGGGGACCAGAAATGCCATTGCGCCGTGAAGATCCACAAGCCGCGTTTCTTTCATTAAGCCGTCCGTGAGTCCGTTCTCGGGAGTGGGTTTCTCGCTGCCCTCGTCGAGATCATCGGTATGTCTGATGCGCGGCAGGAGCAGGAGTGAATCTCTGTTACTGCCCAGGAGCGGCGTTATCCTGGAGAAGGCACGGGAATAACTCACCTTCAGCCGGCGAAAGACCCGGTCGTCAAAGGATGAGAAACTCAAAAGAAGGACAAAGAACGTCAGCAACAGTGTCATGCAGTCACTGAACGTGACCATCCATTCCGGTGCGCCGGGGGCCTCGTCCGATTCTTCTTGTTTCGTCGCCCGCGTCATTATATGTTGGCCTTGACTTCTTCGCGCCTGTTTTGGGAGATAAACGCCTGCATTTTTTCGCGAATAGCGGTTGGGTTATCGCCTTGGGCAATGGAACAGACGCCTTCGACAATCATTTCCTTTGCGGTCGTCTCGGCCTTGGAGTAGATGCCCAATTTGCCCGCCAGCGGGATGAAGATCAGATTGGCGGAAAATGCCCCGTAGAATGTGGTGAGCAACGCCACCGCCATGCCGGCGCCGATCTGGTCCGGCGAAGACAGGTTTTTGAGCATTTGAACCAGGCCAATCAGCGTTCCAATCATTCCGAAGGCCGGGGCCGCCGCCCCCATGAACTCCAGGATCTTTTTGCCGTTACTATGACGGTCCCGAAGGTTGTCAATTTCCAGCGTCATAAAATCTCTTATGGCCTCCGGATCGTGCCCATCGACAAGCATTTGCAGGCCCTTGACGAAAAACAGATCGCTGAGCTTGGGTATCTCCTGCTCCAGAGCCAGCGCACCATCGCGCCTGTTGATGGCGGCAAAATTCACCATGTTTTGGACCAACTCCCCGGCGGAAGGGATCTTGGTGACAATTGTCTTCTTGACGACCGAGAATATTCCCAGAAACTGAGGGAGCGAAAAATGGATGAGTGTTGCACACAACATTCCACCGATGGTTATCGCCAGTGAAGGGATGTGTACAAACGACTGCCACCCGCCCCCGACAACAATCGCGCTGACGACGACAAGAAAACCAAGGACAACGCCGATGATCGTTGCAACATCCATAAGACTATGTTCCCTCAATGATCTGTTTCAATCTCTGGCACAATGCCGAGGCAAGAGCGGGCTCGGCGCCGGCCAATTCAGCCAGCACTTTGGCTTTGGTCCTCTCGGTCATGTAGTGCAGTATTTTCGCCGCATCGTCAAAGCTGCCGTATCCTCTGCTGCCTTCGCCGCTTTGCGCTTCTTCGCCCCCCACCGCGCACATATTCGTCAGTATCTTGCCGGCGCTGGCGGCTTCCATCTTGTCATAGGTTGCTGCGATGGAGACAAGATTGACCCGTTCGGCCTGGTCAATTTCGAGCCTGCTCTTGAGCAGCTTGTCTCGCTCACTCTTGAGATTGACAACCGTGGAAGCAAGCTCGACTCGCAGATTGTCCAGCCTGTCGATGTCCTCCTTGAGCATATCCTGAGCCATCTGGAGTCTGCCTTCACGCACGGTCAGTGCCTGCAGCCGATTATCATATTCCCGCATCTTCTCCCGGATGTCCTGAATGAGGTTCTTGAGTTGCTGCTCGGTCAGGGTCTTCTTCATGGATCCGGAACCTGCATCAATGGTCCCTGCGGGCGCGGGCCCCGACATCGACATTGCCTGTTCGGTTTGGCCGGCGGCTGACGGCCCTGATGTGTCGGAATGGCTTTGCCCAGACGGGTGCGTGAGCCAGGCAAAGACAAAAGCTCCGGCGAAACTGACCACCCCCGCTGCCACCATGATTATCAATTTCTTAGTCATTGGTTCTCTCCTGACTGTGCGCGTTGCGGACAAAGGAGACATTGGCCCTCTCGTCCAGTTCCTTTTGCTCCAGCATCTCCTGCTCTTTGATGAATTGCCTCTTCGTCTCTACACGCAACTGCTCCAAACCTTGTTTGAACCTCCTGAGTTTCAAGACCTCGGCGACTTTCTCTTTTTGCTGCAGCTCGAAGGCGAGTACCTTGTCTTTGAGCTTCTTGACCTGCTCATCACTTGCCGCCGAATACCTCAGAAAGAACTCCTGTTGACCTAATCGCTTCTTGGGACTTTCTTTCGTCAAGCCACGGACTATCTCTTCCAGCATTTTCTGCCGGCTCAGCAGTTCGCCTCGTGCTTCTGCCAGCTTCTCAGTCAACTCGAACAGCTCTGCTCGGGCCTTCTGTTCCTTTTTCTTCTTGATATCGAGAACGCGCTGCAGCCTCCATACAAAACGTTTCATTGCGTTTCCAGTTCTTCACACGTCGCATCCGTCTATTGCGTTTGCGAACCCAACAGATCGTCCCAGGCGCGGGTGATGCCGGCCAGACATTCGACCGTCTCTGCAAAGGCTGTTCTCTCCCGGATCGGCTGTACAAGGAAGCTCCGTATCCTGTCGATCAGAGCCACGGCCCCGTCGATGCGCCGGTTGCTGCCCGGGGAAAATGCGCCGATGTTTATCAGGTCTTCGGCGTCACAATAGACAGCGTATATCTCCTTGAGCTTCTGGGCCGCCAGCTTATGTTCCTTGCTGGTTACTGCCGGCATCAAGCGGCTGACACTCTGGAGAATATCGACCGCCGGATAATGGCCCCTCTCAGCTAATTTCCGCGATAAGACGATATGTCCGTCGAGCAGGCTCCTTGCGCTGTCCGCGACGGGATCTGCCAGGTCATCGTTCTCGACCAGGACCGTCAAAATGCCCGTAATGCTGCCGGTCTCGGAGCGCCCCAGACGTTCGATGAGCCTCGGCATCAGGGAGAAGACACTGGGGCAATACCCCTTCGTGGTCGGCGGCTCACCCGCGGCAAGGCCTATTTCACGCTGCGCCTGGGCAAAGCGCGTCAGGGAGTCCATCATAAACAGGACGTTCTGGCCCTTGTCCCTGAAGTACTCGGCGATTGTGACCGCGACGAATGCGGCCTTGACCCGCTGAATCGGCGGCGAATCCGATGCGGCAACAACGACGACACTGCGCGCCAGACCCCCTGCACCGAGATCTGAATCGAGAAACTCTCGAACCTCCCGGCCTCGCTCGCCGATCAGCGCCACGACATTGACCTCGGCGTCGCTCGAGTTGGCAATGTCGCCGAGCAGGACACTCTTGCCCACTCCGCTGCCCGAGAAGATGCCGACCCTTTGTCCCTTGCCGCAGGTTAATACTCCATCTAACGAACGAATTCCCAAAGACAAAGGACTGGTGATTCTCCTTCGGCTCAAAGGTTCCGGGCTGCTCGCATCCAGCGGCTTCTTGTCCTGCCCGGCGAGGGGTCCTTTGCCGTCCATGGGTTCTCCAAGGCCGTTGATCACCCTTCCCAGGACACTGTTACTCAGGGTGATATGCCGCGGCGTGGTCCGCGCTGTGACTGTATCACCCGGGGATATTCCCTCGATGTGTTCCAGGGGCAGCAGGATCAGGTGATCGTGCTGGAAACCCACCACCTCCGCCAGCACCTGCCGGCCATGACGAATCTGGATCCTGCACAGTTCCCCCAGCCCCAGTGCGGGGCCGGCAGATTCAACGGTCTGACCGGAGACCCTGACCACAAGACCCTGACAATCCAGCAGCTTCACGCCGCTCAGCGCTGTGTGGAACTCCGCAAAATCGATCAAGCGGTGATGGACTTCACTTGTGGTCATGGGTTATTCTTCCTTCCTGAGCGCTCGGCCAATGCGTTCCAGATTCTCGTCGATCAGGGATTTGATGATCCCCTTTGGGCTGTCGAGAAGGCATTCCGCCCGCTCGATGTTCGGGTCGGGAACAAGCTTAATGCCTGCCAGGGCGCCACCTTGTTCACCATGCTGCTGGGCCTCTCGGCACTGGGCGAGGTCGTCAGGGTTCAAATGCACCACCAGATCATGGCGACTCGGCGCGTGCATGATCGCTTCCTTGACGATAGATTCAATTTCATAGTCCCCTTTCTCCACTTTTTGCATCAGGATCTTTCTGGCGATTTCCACCGAGAGCCTGGCGATTTCTTCTCCGTGCTCGGTGAATATCCGGGCGTACAAGTCATTGAGCTTGGCGACTACGCCATTCAGCGTTTGGCACGCCTGCGAAAAGGCCGTTCTCTGAGCCTCCGAGCCTCCTGTCGCGATGCACGCGGCCTGCGTAGCCGAATCGGCAGGGGCGTCAGATGAGGCTGGAATGCCCTCGCTCTGAGGATAACCATCCAGCAGTCTTGTCGCCGCAATCGGCTTATCGAGACTGACCGTCAGCGTCTGTGACATTGTCTTATCGCCCCTGTACCCTCAGTGTGCCTTCTTCATTTGCCTCTCTGAGCGGCTTGACGACTTCTTCCCTGGCGTCAAGCACCTCCTTTTCCAGCGGTTCCTGCATCAACGAGATTTCTTCATCCAGCGTGGCCATGGCCCGCTCGGATATGTTCGAACGTATCTTCTGGACGATGTCTTCATCGGCTCCGTGAAGCGCAATCGCCAATTTGCTCGAGTCCACGGCCCGCAGTGCCTCCTGCAGAGACCTGTTGGCTACCGACGGGATATCTTCCCAGGTTATCATCAGACGCCTCACCATGGTGGCTGTTTCCTCGTCCTGCTTGGCGATCTCATCAAGCAGTTGGTCCCGCAGCGCTCTCTCCAAGCCACTGAGCACAATGGCAAGTTTTCGCAGCGTCTGCTCCGGTCTTTCCACGAGGGTCTCCCCCTTAAGGCTCTTGAGCCTCTGGGTGATTGTCGATGCGATTTGCTGTCTGACTCGGTTGCCCACCAGTTCCGGGTTCGTCATCCTGCACACGGCTTTGCGCCGAGCTTCTTCCTCCAAGAGTGCCAGGACCTCCTGGCTCTTCTTCGGAACCAGCTCGGACAGCACCACGGCAATTGTCTGTGGGTGCTCACCCTCGAGCGCAAGGACCAATTCGTCTGTGCTGGCCTGACGAATGTCCACGAACAGGTCTTTTTTCTCTATCGTTTCTCGAATCTCGGATTGAATTTGATCGGCTCTGTCTTTGTCAAGAATGGTGACCAACATCTCGTTGAGAAAGGTTCTGACACTGAATTTCTGGGTATGTTTCTGCTGAAGAGCGTTGCAGAATTCTCGCGCGACCTTCGCCTGTTGTTTGACGTCATGCTGCTCCGATGCGTCGATTCGCGCAAGCTCTATCGCGATATCCTGGACATCTTCGGGGGCGAGCCCCCTGAGCAGATCAGCGGCCGCGGCCGTATCCAGGCTCATTAGCAGAAATGCTGCTTTTTGCCTGCCCGTTAGCGCCATCGACTTAGCCCCCCTTGTCCTCAAGCCAACTGGCAAAAAGTTGTCTGGCTCGCTCAGGGTCCTGTTCCAACACGTTGGCTATCTGTTGCCGCAGGAGTGCCGGCTCCGGCACGGAAGTCCCGCCGGGAAGGAGGCCGGTGACACCTTCAGCACCGGGCAGCTGGTTCGACGCGGCTCCCGGGCCCGCCTTCTTCCTGGCGCCTCGGAACATCCGCAAGACGAGAAGGGCACAAACGGCCATGATCCCCAACGAAGCCTGTCGGGCGACCGCGACAAAATCAAGACCGCCGTCAGTTTCCTCACCCAACAGCGGTGCCACAGGATTCTGAAACGTGGCGTCAACCACCTTGAGCGAATCCGTTCCGGCAAGGTCCAGGCCAAGCGCATTCTCAATGAGCTTCTCGACATCGTTGGGATCCATGATCTTTGTCGGTTGTCCGCCTGCCTGGGCCCCATTTGGGTCAGCTGGTGACAAATCAACCACGGCGGCTACCGATAGGGACTTGATCTCGCCCGGCAGGATAACCTGCTGTGTGACCGTCTTGCCGACTTCGTATTCGGTGACAATAGTCTCATCTTTCTTGGTGGTTCCGGGGGCGGCCGAATTGGCGGCTGCACCTGCTGCTTCCGTCTCGGAACCGGTTGTGATCTCTTCCTTGGTGGCGACACCCTTGGGTTCATATTTTTCCGTGACGGTGCTGACGCTGTTCATATCAACCACGGCATGAATCCTCACCTTTGCCCGACCCGGCCCCAAGACAGCGGTCAACATCTCTTCAACCTTGTCTTCCAGATTCTGCTCCACCCGTTCCCTGTAGTCCTGAACGGTGCCTGCCCCGTTGGCCATTGTTGGGTCCGATTCGCCGGACAGAAGATGTCCCTGGCTGTCGATCACCGTTACGTTCTCAGAGTTAAGTCCTTCGACGCTCCCGGAGACCAGATGTGTGATAGCCGCGACATTCAATGCGCTTAGTCGATAACCCGGTTTGAGACGAAGGACCACGGAAGCCGTGGTCTTGCCCGCCTCGGATGTAAACAGCGTTTGTTCCGATCGCACGATATGAACGCGTGCGTGCTCCACGCCGTCAACCATTTGGATGCTCTTGGCGAGCTCGTCCTGAAGCGCTCGTTTGAGGTTGACGCTTTGAACGAACGGACTGACGCCGATTTTCTCGTTATCGAATATCTTGTATCCGCCCTGCTCGCCGGCGGGAAGCCCCTCCTTGGCCATGTCCAGACGCAGCTGATAGACGTTCTCTTTCGGAACGTAGATGCTTGTGCCGCCGTTTCGCAACTGGTAGGCAATTCCTTCCTCACTGATCTTCTCTGTGATCTGGGCGGCTTCTTCGGGGGCAAGCTCCTGGTAAAGCATTCGCATATCGGGCCTCTGTGCCCAGTGAACAAGCAGTCCGCTGACAATCAGGAATGTCACTACGATAGCTACGAGCAAGGCTCGTTGAACCAGCCCTATCTTCTCCCAGACTGCCCTTATCCTTTGGAAAAAGCCCATGAAGCCCTTTCGTCAGTTGACGGCCCCGGATCTCAACAAACGCCGGCGCCGGTCAACATGGAACAACCGATTACAGCGGCATGCTCATCGTCTGCTTGTACGCCTCAATCAACTTGTTTCTGACACCCACAAGAAGCTTGAAACTCATATCAGCTTTTGCCACGGCCGAAACCACCGAGGCAATGTCCTCGCTTTTGCCCGACAGCAAATCCTGAATGGACGTATCGGACGACTGCTGAAGGTCGTCAACCTTGGAGACCATGTTCTTGACGGCATCGGCAAAGTCAGTTTTCTTTTCGTCCGAGTTGGCTGCCTTCGGCGTCCCTGGAGCATCAGGACCGTTGCCCGGACGTATGAAACCAGGCCCCCAGGGCCCTTTCGTCGAGTTCAGCAGTCCGCTCACGGGTGTATTTGGATTGACCATTCATCGTTCCCCAACTTATCGAAGTAACTCGAGCGTAGTCTCAACCATTTGCTGATAACGTCTCAAGACCGCGACGTTGGCCTGATAGACCCGGGTCGCAATATTGAGATTCATCATCTCAACGGGCAAGTTGACATTCGGCATAGCCACATATCCGGCTCCGTCCGCCAGAGGGTTGCCCGGATCCAGAACTCTCAAGAAGTCACTCATATCCGTGACCATCTTGTCGAGTTTGACGCCGCCCAGTTCGTCGTCCGATGTGAACGCTGCTTCACGTCTGCGGTAGGGCTCGCCCTTGCCGGCATCGACGGTACGAGCATTGGCGACATTGGATGAAATCACTTCCATCTGTTTGCCTTGAGCTCGCAAACCGGAAATTGCTATATCTATGGGGCCGAAGCTGTTGTTGACTTCCATAGCCGCTGTTCCTTTCCCGTCTCTGTTGCTGCCGGATTCTTATTTAAGCCGTCACGGGCAGCAAGCGCCGAACCGTTACCTTGGTCCAATGGCCTGCTCAATTTGGCTGTATTTCTTGCTGAGCAGCCGAATGAGCGCTTTGTGACGAATAGCGTTCTTGATCATCCGGCCCACTTCCACCTCGTAATCAACATCGTTGCCATTGGACTTTACGGGTGTCTCTCTGGGCTGATATATCTGGGGCTCGACCTCGGTCAGGTCAACCTTGCCCGATGAATTGAGACACTTGGCAAGCAGTTCCTCAAACCGGACATCGACTCTGCGATACCCGGGGGTCTCAAGATTGGCGACGTTATTCGCGATCGCCTTCTGACGGAGACTCTCAGCTCTTATGCCGGCCTCAATGAGGTCCACTATGTTGTTCGTTCCTGACATCCAAAGTCACTCAATATCTGTACAAACATCGTCTGGCCAAAATGAATAAGCAAGAATCGTGCCAAATGTTAGCGGCCCGCGATTTTCGGCGCACCGACCGCGTTCATGTGCCCAAAAAAGGCACTTTGTGCATGCGGTTCTCCATTCGGATGCCGCCGGTGATGTCAGGATTCTATACAGTGACGCACGTTTTTTGACATCGCCCGACGCCAGGCCGAGCTCGCTTGAGCCGCGCGTGCAGGCGTTCTCAAGAGCCGCAGTGGTCAGGATGAGGGCCCCAGCCACGCTGCGGTCCGGAAGTTCTTTCCTGTGCATGGGGAATGTTTCTCCATAGGCATAGCCGCGCGTGCCTTGGCAAGCGCGAACCTGTATTCTTTTTATACACATAAGTGTATTATTTAAAAAGAGATAGCATCTTATAGCAGCCCTATATTCCCCTATTGGCACGGCAGTTGCTAATTTGGGGTTTGGCTTTACTGGGATTGTTGTATGGATACCAGCGCACTGACAATCGATAAGCTGTTTGCCGCCCCGGCTGCCATGGCCGCACCGGCACCGAAAGCGGATGCCCGAAAGGCAGAGAACGCCTTCGCCGCTGTCGCGGAGGATGGTACGGCTCAAGTGGACTCACCCGGCGCTGAAGCGACCGATAATGTACGGACAGATGCCGCCGGTACGCGTGGCAGCAAGACAGCACGAGAATTTCGGCAGGTGCTTCGTGAGAAAGCCGCAAGCGAGTCGCCCCCGAAGAATCAGATAGGCCGCGAGTCAAAGGAACACGACCCGGTCTCAGATCCTGCCACACCGAAGAAGGCGGCACAGACGGTCTTGGCCGAGAATTCGGTCCCCGTCCTCCAGAGTCGAGGTGCGACTGTGGCAGGAGTCGAGTCGAAAGCCGGGTCCAAACTTGCCCAATTGATGGCCGGCTTGAAACCAGAGAAGTCTCCTCCGGTTACCGGACATGCTGCGAAATCCGCTCAGATCAAGGCTCTTGCGGCCACTGGTGAGAAGAGGCAACTGGGGTTGAAAACCGTCCTGCCCGCGAAGTCCAACGGTCAAAACGGGCTGAAGGCTGTCTTGCCCAAGGCATCCGCGATTATGCCCGCCACAAAGGCTCAGCCGGGCTTGAAGGCAAGGACCGATAAGACGGCGCAGCCGGATGGGAAAGTGCTCGATGCAAAAATCCCCAGCAAAGAGGGAAATGTCAAAGAACTGGTTCCTGAAGCGCCGGATGATGCCGGCAACAAAATAACCGCTGCCAACAAGAAGCTGCAAGGCGTGGATATACTGGCTCAAGGCGATGTCACAAAACCCCCTGTGCAGAGTGCGAAGAAAGACATGATGCCCGAAGCCCTCGCCGATGGGGATGACAAGAAGATGAGTGCCGACGGACGAAAGGCCTCGATGAAGAGCGCCTTGCCGTCCACTCACGCCAAGGTCGTTGAGAAGCCACCTCAGCCGGTGGCAAATGACCCGGGCAAACATCTGCCGAGTGCCGAGGCCAGTGGAAAGGCCGGCATCCAGCAGACAAAGGCCAAATTGTCCGATGCACACGGCAAGGAGTCCGCGCCCGATGGCAGCAACGCTGCGAATGCCCGGAGCTCTGCGAAGTTGAACGCGACAGAGGTCCAGGTATCAGACGGCCAACCCAGGAACCGAGGCCGCTCAGCCACCAACCACGGTCCGACTCAGAACTTCGAGCAGATACTCACACACAGCAATCCGCAAGGTGCGATTACATCGCAGCCCGCCGCCGCTGCCGCGGGCGCCAGGGGAGCGAATTTACCGGCGCAGAGTCTGCCCGGCGATGTCTCTGCCGACATCGGCAGGCAAATTCTCGAATCTATTCAGGGCTCGGCTTCCCAACAAGGGGCGGAGCGGAATATTGCCGTTCGTCTCAATCCGCCCGAATTGGGGCAGGTGTTCATAAGAATCCAGGAACAAAACACTGAGCTGATGGGCGTGCTCGAAGTCAGCAGGACGCAAACCAGGTTCGAGATCGAACAGGCCCTTCCGGAAATCGTTCGCAATCTTGCCGATTGCGGTATTCACGTCAGACGGTTTGACGTTGTGCTCTCAGAGCAGGGACGGCCGGAACAAGAGGCTTTCGGGGGGCAATCGATGCAAAACAACGGGCCCTACGAACACGATCCGGCGGACCAGGGGGCCTGGGCTGATGAGCCGGACCTTAGTGCGATGAACGAATGGTCGCCGAACAACGACAGCTATGACGACTTCTTCGAACCGCAGGAAGCGCTTGTTGCCAACGACTCCATTAATATGCTGATATGAAATGCAATCGCGTTTGTCTTGCCCAAGCTCAGAGGGGGAAAGTTCTTCACGAATGCCGACCGCTGCCGAAACCATGGAGCGTGCCACACGGTATCATAGCGGCGGGAACCTCGGAAAGGCCGAGCAGTTGTATCGGCGGGTTCTGAAGGACAATCCCAGTGATTTAGCCGCCCTGCACGCCCTGGGAATCCTTGCTCACCAGGCGGGAAACCACCACGAGGCTATTGAGCTTCTCAGTAAGGCGATTGCAGGGGACCCGCACAGAGCACAATTTCACAATACGCTCGGACTCATCTTCGAGGCTCTTGGAGACATTGAACGGGCGGTGAATGCCTATCAGAAGGCAGTGTCGCTCAAGCCCGATTATGCCGAGGCCTATCACAACATGGCCATCTCGCTCCTGTCACAGGGGCATTACGCCGCTGCGGTCCAAAACTGCAGACAGGCGGTGTCCCTCAAGCCGGACCACGCCGAAGCGTACAATACGATGGGCTTTTCTCTGGAGAAACAGCAGCGGCACACGGAGGCGATAGAAAACTATGAGCGGGCCGTGCGCTTGAAACCGGATTTCGCTGAGGCGCACAATCATTTGGGCGTTGTTCTAAACGAGCGGGGTCGGTCAATCGAGGCGATCGAAAACTACAGGCGGGCGCTTCGGATCGACCCGGACTATGCCGAGGCTTACAACAACCTGGGCATTGTCTTGAAAGACCGGGAGCAATTTGCCGAAGCGATCACACATTTCGAGCGGGCCCTTGAGCTTGATCCTGATTTTGCTGAGGCACACTATAATCTCGCCAACAGTCTCCGCGATGAGGGCCGGTGCGCCGGGGCTCTCGACCACTACAAGTGCGCCACCCGTTTGAAACCGGATTACGCCGAAGCACACTGGAATATGTCGCTGACTTTTCTGCTGAGCGGAGACTTCGAAGAAGGTTGGAAGGGATATCAATGGCGCCGGAACGCCGATCCCAAGACGCGCCACCGCCACGAGGGCTCGGGCAAGCCCCGCTGGGCGGGTGAATCCTTTGCGGGCAGACGGCTCTTCGTGCACTGCGAACAGGGCTTCGGGGACAACATACAGCTCGCCAGATACCTGCCCATGGTCAAGGCCCGAGGCGGGACCGTTATACTTGAGACGCCCGGACCGCTGACTGGTCTGCTGAGGGAATCTCCGGAGATCGACGAATTGGTCGAGTACGACCCGAATCGAGAGTCAGCCGTGGCGTTTGATGTCTTCGCATCCCTTCTGGACATGCCCTTCATCTTCGGAACCACGCTGGAGACCATTCCCGCCGATGTGCCGTACATTCACGCCGACCCGACCAAAGTGGAATACTGGCACACCAGGGTCTTGGGGCCGGGCTTCAAGGTTGGCATTGTCTGGGCGGGATCTACCGCGCACGGGAACGACCGGTATCGGTCTTGTAAACTCCAGTGTTTTGCTCCGCTGAGGGAAATCGACAATGTCTGTCTGTACGGATTGCAGAAAGGCGAGGCTGCCGGGCAGGTGAAGGATTTGGGTGGGGAAAAGCCACTGACGAATTTTGCCGACGAACTTCACGATTTCACAGACACTGCGGCCGTGATTGAGAACCTCGACCTTGTCATCTCGGTTGATACGTCCGTACTCCATTTAGCAGGGGCCATGGGCAAAGCCACGTGGGCGCTTTTGCCGTTTGCCCCGGAGTGGCGATGGATGCTGAGCCGCCGGGACAGCCCCTGGTATCCCACAATGAAGCTGTTTCGTCAAGACACGTGGAGCGGATGGGATGGCGTATTTCAGCGCGTTGCCGAAGAGCTGTGCATGATGACCAGGAGAGATAAGAACCAAGGCCTGTAACAGGCAGAACGATTGTGGGTACTTAAATGATTCCAGCGATAATCCCATACTACAAAAACAAAAGTCAGCTTGCCAGGTGCATATCTTACCTGGAGGGTCAGACCGTCCCGGTGGAAATATTTGTCAGAGATAACGACAGAGACAATGTCTATTACACCGCGGCGGTCAATGAAGGAATCAAGAAGTACCTGGACCAGCCGTACAAGTACATCCTCATATTGAACCAGGACATGTACCTTGAACGCACCGCCGTTGAGAGAATGGCGGCATTCATGGATTCGCATCCTGATTGTGGTATAGGTGCACCCCTGCAACTGCACAGCGGGAATCCCGATTATGTGATTTTCGCCGGGGGCTGCGAAGCCTTTCCCCTGGGAAGACACCAGCACGGTCCACTGCAGGAATTCACCGAAGATAAAGAGATTCTCTGGGCCAACGGCGCCTGCATGATTCTGAGAAGAGAAATGATCCGGGAGATTGGCGTGCTGGATGAGAACTATGTTCTTATCGGCAGTGACAGTGACTACTGCTTTGCCGCCCGCTCACGAGGCTGGCAGGTCTGGAGAATAGCAGGCGCCAGAGGTATCCACGAATGCGGAGCGTCTGGAAAACTTTGCGAGCCAAACGTCGAACTGCTGAAGATCAAAGACATGATTTACTTTGGGCAAAAATGGTTGACCGGGGAGCTCTATCAGGAGCTTTCGCACAAAGGCGCAGAGCTTACGCCCGAATGGGTATCGCAGGTTATGAATGACCTGCAAAAAGCGCAGGCGGAGCTGGAGCAGATGTGCGAAAACGTCGTCACGGCAGGCCGGTAGTGATCCATCAAGGAACGTACAAGAGCTTCAGTAAGTATATTGGTGCAGACGTGCAACTGACAAATGTTGACCAGAGCATGAACGAGGCCGTGCAGTGTTATGAAGCCGGGCGCCTGAATCAGGCACAGCAGTTGTGTCGGGAAATTTTGGGCAGCGACACAAATCATCCCGATGCGTTGCATCTGCTGGGGGTGATAGCCTACAGGGCCGGACAATGCGAGCAGGCGATTAAGCTGGTTCGCCAAGCGATTGCACAGAACCAGCAAGTGCCGCAATTCCACAATACCCTGGGTGTTGTCCTGAGGGCTGCCGGCAAACATGAGCAAGCGCTCGTTGCCTATAAGCAGGCCACAGTGCTCAACCCCAGGTATGCCCAGGCGCATCATAATATGGGCAACGTATTCTTGTCGGAGGGTCGGTATGAAGCCGCCGTTGAGAAGTACAATCATGTGATAGCGCTCGACCCTGAGAGTGTCGAAACCTACAACAGCGTTGCGGTTGCACTTCACCATCTCGGTGAATATGCCGCCGCCATTCAAAGATGCAACGAGGCGCTATCGGTCAAACCTGATTATGCCGAGGCCCACAACACTCTGGCTTCCGTCCTCATGAAGAAGGGTCTCTGCGCTGAGGCGATTTCGCATTATAAGCACGCGCTGCAACTCAAACCGGACTACGCCGAGGCCCATTGCAATCTCGGGATGGCACTTCTGCTGACCGGCCGGTTCGAAGAAGGCTGGGCTGAATACACATGGCGGCTGAAGACGGGCAAAGCCGCACACCTCCGTCGCCATCCGGTACCCTGCTGGGATGGTTCTCCGTTTGTGGGCAGAAGGCTCCTCGTTCACCACGAGCAAGGCTTCGGTGACAATATCCAGTTCATACGCTATCTGCCGATGGTTAAACGCCTTGGTGGGACGGTGATCTGCGAGATGCTGCGACCTCTGGTTGGCCTGTTTCGTGGATTCCCCGGAATTGACGAGCTGGCAGAGGCTTCGTCGGCCACGGCGCTGCCCGCAGACTTCGATTTCTACATACCGCTTCTGGAGCTGCCGAGGATATTGGGGACAACTGTGGCAACAATCCCCGCCAGCGTGCCTTATCTTCGTGCCGATCCGGCCAAGGCCCAGCGTTGGCGGGGGCGGTTTTCGCGGACTGAGCTTAACATAGGGATTGTCTGGGCGGGACAGCCGGCTCATCCTGAAGACGGAGCGAGATCTTGTCACTTGCGACATTTTCTGCGATTATCAGGGACCCCGGGGATGCGGCTGTTCGGTCTGCAAAAAGGTAACGCTGCTGCCCAGGCGAAGAGTTTGGCACCAGACATGTCACTGACTAACCTTGGCGACGAGCTTGACGATTTCGCGGACACCGCCGCCGTGATTGAGAATCTGGACCTGGTCATTTCGGTGGATACCGCTGTTCTGCACTTAGCGGGGGCCATGGCAAAACCGGCATGGGGTATTCTTCCTTTTGTTCCTGACTGGCGATGGATGCTGGACAGACAGGACAGTCCCTGGTATCCGACGATGAGGCTCTTCAGGCAGAGACAATATGGGGACTGGGACGACGTATTTCAGCGCGTCTCACAGGAGTTGGAAACACTCGTCGGCAGAAAAAAGGCTATGGCTTCAGGACCTGATGGGCATCGGGACGAGGGCTTTCAGGCGAGACCCGAATATCCGACGGATTGACCTTGCAGCTCTCGTGTTTTCGCCGGGCAGTTTCGATGGACATCAGGAAAGACTCTCTGAATCTGCCCATCGGAAAACGCTCCATGGCTGTTTTTCTCGCTTCTCGGCCCATTTTCGCCGCCAGCTCTCGGTCCTCCAACAGTATCCGGGCGTACTTCCGCAACTCATCGGGGTCGTTACTGAGAAAACCACTCACGCCGTGTTGAATCGGTGAGCTCGGGTGACAATTGCCGAGAACCGGCATCCCTGCTGCCATGGCCTCAATTGTGGCCATATTGAATCCATCTTCAAGCTGCAAATCGGCTGTGTGGATGTGGAACCGATGAGCCTGCATCAGAGCCTTCAGATGGTCCCAGCTCTCGGAAGCCGTCACTCCGGGCATGTTCGGATTGTGCCCGACAAGCCGCACAGGGATCCCTGCAAAAGCTCTTGCATGAAAGTCCCATAACAGGATCTTCTTTCGGCTCTCAATGAAATTGCAGATGCGAAGGCCGCAAGCCAGTTGTCCTGAATACGGCCGATAATCGCTTGGGTCAACGCCCACAACAACAATATCGTCGGAAAACCTCCAGGATTGGGCTTTAAGGATCGTGCCGGCCACTGCGTGGCCGCCGACCAGCTCCAGGTACTTGGATAGGACCTCCCTCATTTCTTGTGGAGTGACGCTTGATCCTTCTTCTATCACGCGCCCTTCCAGCGTCGAGTGCAGGACAACGAGGCGCGGCTCGGGCCGGGATTTGACCTCCAGCAAATCCGTCATGTTGTGGGCGATGATACAATAGTATCGCTTCGGTGAGTCCAGTGCTTCAGGCAGGCTGATCAACCGCGAATTGGGGGGCAGTGGACGCATGTGCAGGTCCCAGCTTCGGCTGTATTGGCCTCTGAGCCCCACGATAATATCCAGACTGCAACCCAATGCACAAAGCTGATATACCCATGCCTCGTGGCAGTTGAACACAAGCAACGTTTCGTTATGAATGTCTTGCTGTAATTTGGGCATATATCGCCACCACTATACCCCACCAATAAGCTCGAAACAAGAGTCGTCTGTTCTGACAAATGTTCTTCGGGGGCAGCGCTTCCGGGCGCGTCTGGCCAATCCGCCGATACGACCCTTTGATCCGATAATGTTGTGGGCCGATGGGACCGTCGTCGAGTTGTACCGTCACGATCGCCGCTGGCCGTTTCCTTCTTTGTGGCCAAACGCGACATGAGCGCACAGGAATCCGAACTCGCCTTTTGCCGGCGGTCGGCGGCGTAGAGTTGCCCGGTATCGAGTTTCTGCAAAACGCTTTAAGTCAACGAGTTAGAGCGGTTGAATTCCAGAGTTTCTCGAATGTGAAAAGATTTTCCTCGGATTCTTTTCGCGGTGGGTGAGCTGGCAGTCACGATATCGGTCCCAGTTTCGTCCGGATTACCGGTCCAACGACCCCGGAGCCATTTCCGTCAAAGAAATTACTCAAGTCTCTTTCATTCTGGTCGATAAGGAGCATTGAAAGCAGAATCTAAGCGGCGTGCTTGTTGCACGTTGGGCATAAAATACTTTGGGGGCTTTTGACAGGGCCACAAGAACGTGTCTGGTACTATTTAAGGAGTCAAGAATATGTTAGCAATCAAGAACAACATCATGTCAGCAAATGCCGCTCGACACCTCGGTCAGAGCTACGACAACCTGGCCAAGTCGGTCGAAAGGTTGTCGTCTGGCCTGCGCATCAACAGTGCCAAAGACGACGCAGCCGGGCTGGCAGTCCGAGAGCTGATGCGTGCCGACATCGCCGTGCTCGAGCAGGGTGCTCGTAACGCGTTGGATGGCATCAGTATGTTGCAGACGTTCGAAGGTGCCATGGGTACCATCGACGAAGCTCTCGTGCGTATGAAGCAGTTAGCCGAACAGGCGGCCACCGGTTCCTACTCCTCCGCACAGCGAGTCATCATGGACAACGAGTTTGACGAGATGGCTGCGGAAATCAATCGTATCGCAGGAGGAACCGAATTCAACGGCAACGCCCTGCTCAACAGTGCCACCGCCACCATAGCGATTCAATTCGGCGCGGCCACAACCGACAAGATTGAGGTGACCGGCAGTGATTTGACCAGCAGTGCAATGAGCATTAGCACGGCAAGCATCAGCACGGTTGCCAGCGCTCAGGCCGCTTTGGCGACCCTGTCCACTGCCATCACGACCAAAGACACCGCTCGTGCGAAGTTCGGTTACAAGATGAACCGGCTGGAAAGCACGATATCGGTCATCAATAATCAGGCGGAGAACCTGATGGCAGCCGAGTCACGCATCTCGGATGTCGATGTGGCTACCGAAATGGCGGCCATGACCCGAACCCAGGTGCTCGCACAAGCCGGCGTCGCCATGTTGGGACAAGCCAACTCAATGCCTCAGATGGCACTGAGCTTGCTCAGATAAGAAGGAGCGTCGGTTTACTGAATGATTCACGAGGGAGATGACTGAGGTACAAACCGTCGGTCATCTCCCCGTGTTCCACCTGCCGGCGGATCATGATCCTCCCATAGACATAACGGAGCGATACCATGAACGGAATCAAAGCATATCAGGACAACGCGGTCACGACCCAGAGCAGAGGTCGTCTCATCGTCCTGCTTTACGAGGGCGCCATCAAGTTCATGAAGCTGGCCATCAAGGAAATGGAAGCCGACAACCATGAGGCCAAGGGGCGCTACATAAACAAAGCCCAGGATATCATCAACGAACTCAACGCGGTGCTTGATCTGGATGCCGGCGGTGCCGTAGCATCCAATCTTCGCCGACTTTATCTATACATGAACAAACGCCTCTGTGAGGCGAACACAAGACGTGATCCTCAGATAATTCGCGAGGTGATTGGCCTGATGGAAGAACTTAACCAGAGCTGGAAAGCGATAGCCGGTTAGTGCGATGAATGGGTGTCAAGGGGGCCCCTGCCATGCTTGAAGCAAAAGACATCATGACGAAGCAGGTTATCTGCATAAGGAAAGACACGCCCATATTCGAAGCCGTCAGACTCATGGTGCAGAACAATGTTACCGGCGTCCCTGTCGTCGAAGACGACATGACCCTGGTCGGAATGCTCTCGGAACAGGACGTCCTGCGACTCTTCCACACTTATGACGACGAAAAAGACAGGACCGTAAACGATTTCATGACACAACCTGCAATCCACTTCGAAGGAAACGAACGTCTATTGGATGTGTGCTACTGCCTGAGAGACAACTCTATCAGAAGAGTGCCGGTCACGTCAAACGGCAAAGTGGCGGGGGTAATCAGCAGATCAGATATTCTCAAATGCATTCTTGAGCTATCGGAGCAAAGCACCTTAAAAGCATCGGGCCCGTTGAGCTAACCCGGCCGGCGACCCATACATACGTGGCCCGTTAGATAGTAGATGAATTTCATGTCCGACCGGTCCGGCCCGGACGCAGGCGGCTTTGGCCGCTCGCCTTCACACGTTTTCCCGCACAACCCAGGGGTTCCTGTAGCTGCCCTTCAAGTACTTATTGGCTTCTGCATCATTGGCAAACGTCTCTGTTGCGCCGTCGAACCTGAGTTTGCGATTTCCGACCCGGTAAGAGATATTGGCCAAATGGCACAACGTCATCGAGTGATGCACCTGCTCGACGTCCGCTTTCGGCCTTTTTCGGGTGCGGATGCAGTCGATGAAATCTTCGAAATGTGCATCGATGATGCTGCCGAATTTCAGGCCGGCCGGCTCCGAAACGACGGCCCTGCTTTGACGGCTCCGGCCGTCCCCTTCGAAGACCTGCCATCCGCCCCCGTGCCGGCCAAAGCACATGAATCCCTTCGTTCCGCATATCTCCACTTTTGTCGCGCTAAAAGGCCAGTCGGGAAACGCCGTCTTGTCCTGTAGGTGAACGATTCGGTGCATGTAGGGCGACCAGAGCGATGCCTCAAAGAGCATTGTCAACGGGCCGAACTCGAAGGTTGTAAACTGCGTGTCCGGCTGTTCGCGGCCGTCGCTGAAGTGATAAACCCCGCCCGCGTTGCAGACGGTGTCGGGGTATTTCTTGTCAATCAGATATCGGGCCAGGTCCACCTGATGAATCATATCGGCCATGATGTAGCCCACGTAGAAATCCCACAGCCGCCAGAACCACCGGCCCGGACGATAGGGCAGCATGGGCGACGGGCCGCACCATAAATCGTAATCCAGACTATCCGGCACCGGCTGCGGCTCGGCTACGTGAATGGGCGGGGAATTCTGCATCAGGAATACACGGGCCAGACGCACGTCCCCGAGTTTTCCGCTGCGAATGTATTCGGCTGCTTTATCAGTATAAGGAGCGCTGCGGCTTTGAGTGCCGACCTGAACGATGCGGCCGTACTTGCGCGCGGCCTCAATCATCTTTCGGCCCTCCCAGATGTTCAGCGAAAGCGGCTTTTCCACGTAAACATCTTTGCCCGCTTGGCAAGCCATGATGGTCGCCAGCGCGTGCCAGCGGTCGGAGGTAGCAACGACGATTGCATCGATCTCGGGGTCATCCAGCATCTCGCGGAAATCCTGACCGAATTGCGGCTTGTAGTCATGGCCCTCGACGATGATTTCCGCCGCCGGACCGTAGCAGCGGGTATCGGCGTCGCAGATGGTCTTGATCCTGACGCCGGAGCTTTTCACAAGGCTTTGCAGAAGGGCGCGTCCCCGCCCTCCGACACCCATGATTCCCAAAACGACCTTGTTGGCGGCCGCATGACCTGCGCTCTGCGACAAGACTGTAAACGTTGTCGCGGCACCCAGCGAACCTTTCAGAAATCCTCTGCGATTCATTGTTTCCATTTTCTTGCTCCTACGGCGCTTGCGTTGCCTATCCTTGCGGCTTGATGGTCAGACGGACAACGGCGCTGGTTACAGGTTTCGTCAGATTGATTCCCAGGCGAACGGGTTCTCTGCGGGCGCTGAGATCTTCCTTAATGGTCTCGGGCTGGATTTGAAAACCGGCACCCTCGGCCGTGATGTCCACACGCAGGGCCTTCTCGCCGTCGCTGACCACCAGAGACGACGCAGAGGCTTGTCGCCACTGGTCGAATGTTATCAATGCAGTTCCGAAGTCACAAGGTTGTGAGAAAACGACTTCATCGGTTACGCTCAAAGAGCCTGAGCCATCACGGCAATAGACAAACGTGCGTTCCAGCTTCTTGAGCTCCGGCACGTCATACGCCGAGGCAATGTCAAAAACCACGGCGTCCGTGTCGGCGCCGAAGGCGTGGCGAACGAGACGGGCACGAGCCTGACGTCCCGTTTCTTGCAGCTTGCCGGCCACGAGAGGAACGGGATGGCCGAAGGAATTCAGAACATTGCTTTCATACCGGCGGCCGCTGAACGTCCGAGCCGTATAGACTTCCCCGCCTGGATCAATCAGCAAAGGCCTGTTTCCTAAAACGACCACAAAAGAGCCGACGTCGTTGTGATTATGGTGTTCGTTGTTGTGGCCACCCTTAAGGGCAACGGCAAAACGAGAGGATGAATCCGAGCCGGACCGGCAGATCAGAACTCCTGCCTGGTCGAACCAGGACCGGAGGCCCGGTCCTTCAGACGCGCTCTCGGCGGGCGGCGTCGCGGTCGCGGAGTTGTCAAATGAGTACATCATACTCTGATAGAGGGAGCTGCCGGCCGAAACCGGATCGATTCGTTCCCATCGACGCAGGCCCAGACCGAGACGGCGGCTCAGATAGTACATCAGCCGGGAGCTCGGCTCAGCCCGAATCGAACAATCGGCAAAGGCGGGATAAACCTCACTGATGATTTCGATTCTTGATCCGAAAGTGGCTGCCTGCTTTGCCTTGCCGTCCGCAAGCAGATCGACTTTGCCGCCGGTCGCCTGATGGATCGTTTCACAGAGCATGACGTAATAGCCGAAGCCGTAGTTCCAATAGCCCAGGCCTTCTGAGCAATAGCCGTCGTCGGTGAAGCCTTCGAGGAAACTCTTCGAGTAATACTCTGCGGCCGCTGCAAAGAACGCCCTCTCGTCCCGCGAGTCGATCACAGCCATCGCTGAGCCGGTCACGTTGGCAAGGCAGACGGCGTTCCAGTTGTTGGTCCCGGTCATCCACCAGTTCTTCTGGCGTTGACCCAGCACCATGTCTCGATAAGGCTGGAAGATACGCCTCTCGAGGTTCTCGCGAATGAGCCGGCGAGTCTCCGGACTCAGCTTATCGGCCAGCAGATAATCGGCGGTCGCCAACGACCAGGCCAGCGCCGATGAGCCGAGATCGATGTCGATACTCTCGCCGTGGAAGTTGGTGAGCTTCGCATCGTGGGCGGGCATCACCCATGTCCGTTCGGAGCACAGCACCTCCACAATCTCGTCGAAGGCCGGAAGAAAACGTCCCTTGTTCTCCAGACACTCGGCCACGACCAGCGTCGGGATTCTTCGACGACGACGCCCGCTGACTCTCTGCCAGCGAGTGCGATTCCCGGTTCGAGAAAAGTCCAGGTAGAGATCATCGGATTGTTCGGGTATCGGCTCGTCAAGAAGCCTTTCGGCATCCGAGATTTCTCCGGCGAACGAATCATGCCTGGACAGCTCCGTCCAACGGTCGCGATTGTCGATGGGTGTGCCGAAACCCGCCGGCTCCCGGCCGAGCAAAGCGGCAATCTCGGCAACGCGATCCATATCCATGTCCTGGGCTGCCGCCGGTTTCGTTTTTTGCAGCAGCATTGCACCGGCACAGATAAACAGGAGGCTCGTTAGTGCAAGGGGCTGTCGATATCTCACGTGGGATCTACCCATGGCAATTCCTTTCGATTTTGGAACGCTGGAGCTCACTGGACGCCACTGGATATTATCAAATCGCAGGCCAACAGGCAAGCATGGGCAGAGCTCGGATGCTACATCGGGAACCTTGTCCTCCCGCCTGTTGCTCTGTTACACCGCCTTTTGACTTGCAATCGTGTCTGGTTGAAGCCATACTTGGCACGACCGGCAACCTACCAGATAGGTAGTGAGGAGGTTGTGTCTGAGGTGCTGTGGTTGCCGCAAAGTGAAAGGGATAAGTCATGCGAAGCAAAACGGTTGTGTATGGTCTCATTATCACGGCTATCGGCGCACAGGTCGCGTCGAGTCTGGTAGCGGCTGAAGCGCCAGAACCTCGTAGCCACAGCGAGGTCGAAGCGGTCCTCGCGAAGGCTCCAAAACCGACGAGCAGGCAGAGGCTGCGTGAGCTTGATATTGTCCTTGTCGCGTTCGACAAAGATCACGCTGAAAATGAGCACGATTATCCTTTGTGGCAGAAGCGATGGGCCGTGCTCCTCGGCGGCAAAGAGGCGGGGCAAGAAAAACAGGTGAACCTCTATGGCCCGCGACCACAGGGCAGACAGAAACGAATGTTGGCCGGCGCTCCAAAGGTCAACGTCTCAACGGCGTATGGATGGCCGAGCAAAGAGCAGTTCGAGACCGCTGATTTGATCGCCGCCTTCTGCTACATCCAGTATGACCGCAAGAAACTCAAGGACCTCGATGCGTTCTTGTCTCGTGGCGGAGGGTATGTCATCCTTCACCCGGCCGTGATTATTCCTAAGGGCATGGACATCACGCAGGAAATGACCAGGCTCGTTGGATTGGCCTGGGAACACGATTACACGCGGTGGCGCCACGGCCCGGTCGCTTTGAAGATTGCCGCCCCCGACCACCCGATATGTGTGGGACTGCCCGCAACGATTAACCTTCTGGACGAAGCCTACTGGCCTCTGAAGGGTGATCGCAGCACAGTCACCGTATTGGCCACATCTGATGAGACCATCAGCAAGGATTCGGTTCAGACCAGGCCCGAGCCGATGTTCTACACATATGAGTCCGGTAAAGGCCGTGTTTTCAGTTGTATCCTCGGGCATTACACATGGACGTTCGACGATCCGTATGTACGGATCCTGTTGCTCCGCGGCATGGCGTGGGCGGCGAAGGAGTCGCCCTATCGCTTCGACCGGCTGGTGCTTCGGGGCATTGCGTTGAGTGATTAGCGTTCACTCTGACTTTACTGCCCGCGGTTTTGAACCGGAGGTTATCCGAGCCGAGGTTGCCAAGATGGCCAAGTTGGCCAAGCTCTACCTTTGGCAATGTTGGCCAACTTGGCCATGTTGATCGGCCGGAGTTCCACCAGCAACTCCTGTAAATCCGTGCCGATTGAGAGCCGGCCCAGAGCTCGTGAGGGCAGGATGACCAGCAATGTGGCGAAAATCCGCACCGCTGAGGAGAAATCACCGGTCGAGGTTCGTCGAAAAAACGCCGAAATGCTGGGCTTTCACCGAATTAGCACGTTTGCGGGCGCTTCTGGGAGGCGTATCGGCTATGTTGCTGAGCGGAAGCCTTGAGATTGAGACCCCGATTTTGATATTATTGACGGTGTTGCGTGCAGGAGTGCCAATTATGGCGCCAAATGGCAAATCCCGGTTTTGTCTATGACCAACGGTTGCTGATATTATGAGCTACCCTGGTGTTGGGCTCAAGTATTTATTCGATCTCGCTGAAGAATAGGTAGTCACCACAATAGTGACCTGCCCAGATCTCCTTCAGCCACGGCTTCTTGCAGGGGCTTGGGCAGATAGGATCCTGGCCGAATTATCATCTCTCAGCTATCATAACCCCAGAAGGTCACTTGGGGCAGAGAAAAAGGGGCTGGGTCGAAGCTCTGGATAGACCGGGAAAAAATTTCTGCAAATCTTGTAGTTTTCCCACCGGTTCTGCAACTAATAGTATGAGACAGGAGCACTATGAGATGGTCGACGCGGATAGAAAAACCAGGTTTCTGGAACTCGTAGAGCAGAATCAGGACATCGTCCACAAGATTTGCGGTCTGTACGCCAGGAACACAGATGGTCGCAAAGATCTGAGTCAGGAGATCGTCTGTCAGCTCTGGAAATCCTATCAGTCGTTCCGAGGCGACGCCAAGTTCACTACCTGGATGTACAAGGTGGCCCTCAATACAGCCCTGCTCAACTCACGAAGGG
>CP070806.1:4544586-4548555 GCA_020343675.1 Phycisphaerales bacterium | reverse complement strand
TCACGCGCGACCCTGCCATGCTGATATACCTGGATAACCGACTCAATAAGAAGGGCAAGCCGCAGGAGAACTACGCCCGTGAGATTATGGAGCTGTTCTCCATGGGAGTGGGCAACTACACCGAAGAGGATGTACGCGAGGTAGCCAGGGCTTTCACCGGAGAGACCATCAATGCACAGTGTGCGGATAACTGGCCCTATTCGTACGTTTTCGACGCCGGCAAACATGACGGAAATCTCAAATCGGTCTTTGGACAGGTCTTCAATTTTGAGGGCGAGGCAGAGGACACCAATTATGTGATCGATTTGATCCTGGACCGAATCAGCGGCGCCACAGACATCAGCCCGGCACACGCAACGCATCCGGCAACGGCCCTCTATATGTCCTGGAAGATCCTCACGTGGTTTGTCAGTGAGTCTATTACAATCGAGGCCCCGGCGGTTCGCGAACTGGCGGAATTCTTCCACACTAACCCGGTTGACGGCGACGGATATCACATCAGGCAGACACTGCGGAAGTTGTTCAAATCCCAATTGTTCTATAGGCCCGAATATCGCTATACGATGTACAAACACCCGGCTGATTTTGTGGTCATGGCACTGCGGAACCTTCAGCTGCACGAGAACAGTTACACGGGCCAGGCCAGGAGTTTTCTGCAGCGGATGGGGATGCGCGTGTTCTCTCCGCCGAACGTCGCCGGATGGAACCACGGTCAGGCGTGGGTCAATTCGGGGTACCTCCTGAATCGATACAACTATGCGAACCGGTTGTCCTCCTCGGCGATTGCCACAAATGAATGGGTGGATGACCTGATACCGGCACGCCAGAGAAACCATGATGCCATGATTGAGTTCTTTCGAGCCCGGCTCATCCAGACCGAGCTGCGCCCCCAAGAGTACGCGATCCTGAATGATTTCCTGAGCGAGATTCAAAACGGCGGCGGCAGCGCTCAGAGCAAGTATCGCAGGAAGATCCGCGGCCTGATTCACCTAATGATGGCCCTTCCGCAATATCAGTTAAAATAAGAATGAGGTGTGCAGATAATGAAAGCGACCCGACGTGACGCTCTAAGACTCGGTCTTTCCGGCGTGGCCTGTTTTTGCATCGAAGCCACTGTGCCGCGCTGGATCCTGCGATCGGCCCAGGCCATGGTCGATTGTCTGCCTCCCGATAGAATACTCATTATTCTCCAGCAGGCCGGCGGCAACGACGGCCTTAATATGGTGATACCCAGAACGGATGAGACCTACTATGACGGCCGGACCAGACCGAGTCTGCAGATTCCCAGAGGGATTGAGATTAATCTTGACGGGCTCAACGGTTTCCATCCCAGGCTGGACAAATTAGCTGGTTGGTTTCAGCAGGGCATTGTGGGGATCGTTCAGAACGTCGGATATGAGAACCCGAACTTCTCCCATTTCACCTCAACGGATTATTGGGAATTCGGGACCATCCCGGGTGCGCCGTTACCTAAACAGGGCTGGGTCGCGCGGTTTTATGACAATGCGTGCGCCGGGGCCGAGAACGTTGACGCCCTGCTGGCGGTCGTAGCCGGCACGTCAGGCGGCACACCCGATGCCCTCAATGGAATGACCGGGTACGCTCCACCAACCATTGACTCGCCCGATGCCTACGACCTTGAGGTCTCCTCGGACAGAGCGTTGAGACTAGCGGCTATCTCAGCCCTGAACTCGATTCCCACTCTTGATCCACATATTGATTTTCTGCAGCGAAGCCAGAATGCCGTCGAGGTTTCCACACAGGACATTGCCGTTGCAGGCGAAGTGCCCCTGCTCGTGGAAGACGGCGCGTACACAAGTGACAGCCTGGGTCAGGGCCTGAAGCTGGCTTCGCAGATTATCCGCGCCGGTTTTGGCACGCGCATTTTCTATGTCCGACAGGGAGGGTACGATACGCATGCCAATCAGGTCAACGCTGCCGACCCGGCCAACAGCGGCCGGCACGCTGTGCTCATGTCCAATCTCAACAGCTCCATCGATGCCTTTCTAAGGGAAATGGAGCTGTCCGGGAATCTGGACCGGGTGCTCATCATGACTTTTTCGGAATTCGGCAGGCGCGTCGCGGAAAATGGCAGCGCCGGTACGGACCACGGGGCGGGAAACTGCCTGTTTGTTATCGGGGGCCAGGTCAGAGGCGGTGTCTATGGAGGTCAGCCGGATTTGAATTCCGAAAACCTCATCAGAGGTAATCTGCGCCACCGAATCGACTTCCGTACAGTATACGCCCGGGTCATCGAGAGTTGGTTTGAGACACAGGCCTTGCCGATCTTCGGACAGCTTGATTATGACACAATCATCTTGCCTCAGCTTCCCGAAATTGATTTTCTGAACACAGCATCATTGGTACAATCGCGATAAACTCGCCCGGAAGTTCTCGCAAACCGTCTCCGGTTCTCTCAGATGCACATAGACACTGCTTTTAATTCGGCTTAGGGTTCACGTGTCCCCTCCGGCGCGGTACAATGCGACATTGAAGCAAAACAGAAATGTTGTGCAAAGAGAATCGGGAACAACCTGATGCGACGACGTGACTTTGTCAAACTTCTCGGAGCGGCTGCCGGGGCGGCAATTTGGCATGTCGCAAGCCTGGCAAAAAGCCGTCGGTCCCGACCCAATATCGTGCTGATCATTGCCGATGATATGGGATGGGACGACTGCGGTGCCTATGGGCACCCAACGATACGAACTGCCAACATTGACAGACTTGCCGCCGAAGGGATGCGCTTCACGAATGCGTTCCTGACCATCAGCTCATGCAGCCCAAGCCGCGCCAGCATTATCACGGGGCGTTATCCGCATAACACGGACGCGGAACAATTGCACTGGCCGCTGCCGGCCGAGCAACAGACCTTTGTGGAGCTGTTAAAGAAAGCCGGCTACTGGACCGCCGCTGCGGGCAAGTGGCACCTTGGCGATGCGGTCAAGGATCGTTTCGACCTTATCCAGGAGGCGGACGTTTCGGGATTCCAGCTCCCTGCAGGAGCAAGCGCGCCAGAAACTGCGATGGTGGCGAAGGAAAAGAGCGGCTGTGAGCACTGGGTATCAATGCTCTGCCGCCGGCCTGCGGATAAGCCCTTCTTCTTGTGGCTGGCTGCTCTTGACCCCCATCGCGACTACGAAACCGGGATTATTGCCGATCCACACACGCCGCAGGACGTGCGTATCCCGCCTTACCTGCCGGATGTGAAGGAGGTCCGGGAGGAAATGGCGTTATACTATGATGAGATTGCGCGCCTGGACGGTTATGTGGGCAAAGTACTTGAAGAGATCAGAGAGCAGGGAATCGAACAAGACACACTCGTTCTTTTCATCAGCGACAATGGCCGCCCGTTTCCCAGAGATAAAACGACGCTCTACGATGGCGGAATCAAGACGCCGTGGCTTGTGCGCTGGCCGCGGCGAGTCCAGGCGGCAAGTACGTGCACACAGCTTGTAAGCTCTGTCGATATTGCCCCCACAATCCTAGCGCTGGCGGGCATAGACATACCGTCGAGCTTCCAGGGCCGCAGCTTTGTGCCGCTGTTGGCGGATCCCGGGACGAGCATTCGTAATTATACATACGCCGAGGACCATTGGCACGACTACGAGGACTTGGGGCGCGCGGTGCGTTCAAAGCAGTACAAGTACATTCGTAATGACTATCCCGACTTGCCTGCCACGCCTCCTGCTGATGTGGGTCGAAGCCGCACGTTTCGGGCAATGCAGCGCCTGCGGACGCGAGGCGAGCTCGATGAGCATCAGAGGGCGTGCTTTGCCAGGCCGCGTCCTGCCGAAGAGCTCTATGACGTCGTCAAAGACCCCCACGAGTTGCATAACCTCGTTGACGACCCCGAACACGCCCAGACGCTGCGAGAGCTTCGGCAGGCTTTGAGTGATTGGTCGCAGCGCACGGATTTCCGAATCCCGCCAACCCGGACCCCGGATGAATTCGACCGCCGGACGGGTGAAC
>CP070806.1:4532834-4544486 GCA_020343675.1 Phycisphaerales bacterium | reverse complement strand
GCGCAGCGCCTCGTCGCGCAGCGCCATCAGCTTCTCCCAACGCTCCTGTTCGCTCTTGTAATCAATCGAATCATCGACTTTCGGCATCAGCGCCAGATGGACGCTGTCGGCCTCGTCCCTCGTTCCTTTCATCGCAGCCCAGGCCTCTTCGCCGGTGTGGACCAGGATGGGGGCCGACATCCGCACGAGGGCATCCAGGATGCTGTACATAGCCGTCTGGGCGCTGCGGCGGGAGAGGCCGTCGGCGGCGTCGCAATACATCCGGTCCTTGAGCACGTCCATGTAGATGCTGCTCATCTCGACGGTGCAGAAGTTGTAGAGCAGCGAAAAGACCCGATGAAAGACCGATGTTTCGTACGCCTCGGTGACGCCGGCGATGAGCTTGTGCAACTGCTGCATCGCCCACTTGTCGATCTCGAACATCTTCTCGTAGGGGACGCTGTTTTTGGCCGGATCGAAATCGTCGATATTACCGAGCAGGTAACGCAGCGTGTTTCGGATTTTCCTGTACGCATCCTGCGTCCTTCCGATGATCTCGTCGTTGCAGCGAACGTCTTCCTGGTAATTGACGCTGGCGACCCAGAGCCTGAGGATGTCAGCGCCGTATTTGGCGATTTCCTCCTGGGCGTTGACGTAGTTGCCCAATGACTTGGACTGCTTCATGCCCTTTTCATCGACGGTGAAGCCATGCGTCAAGACGCTCTTGAAGGGGGGCTTGCCCGTCACGCCGAGGGCGGGAAGCAGGGACAGCTGGAACCAGCCCCTATGCTGGTCCGAGCCTTCGAGATACAAATCCACCGGCACGGGCCAGCCCGATTCGGCGACGCAGACGCTGTACCAGCTACAGCCGGACTCGAACCAGACGTCGAAGATGTTCTCTTCCTTCTGCAGCTCGTCGAGCACGAAACCTTCGGGCAGCTCGAAATCGTCGCCCAGAATCTCTCCGGGCGAATCGGTGAACCAACTGTTCGAGCCGTGTGCGGCCACGTGCTTGGCCACGGCTAAGACGGATTCTTTAGTCAGCAGTGTTTGTCCCGCAGCGTTGACAAAAACCGGGATCGGCAGGCCCCAGCTTCGCTGTCGGCTGATGCACCAGTCGGGACGCGATTCGAGCATGCCGCCGATGCGCTTCTGGCCCCACGCGGGAATCCAGGTGACCTCCGCGATGCTCTCGACCGCCATATCGCGCAGGCATTTTCCCGTGCCTGGAAGTTCCCTGTCCACGCTGATAAACCATTGCTCGGTCGCGCGGAAGATGACGGGACCTTTGCTGCGCCAGCAGTGGGGGTAGCTGTGCGAGATCTGGCCCTGCGCGAAGAGCCAGCCGCGTCTTTGCAAGTCGTTGTTGACGACGGCATCGACCTCCAGCACGCTTCGGCCCTGCAGCCAGTCGGGCAAGCTATCGTCGTATCGCCCATCGTCCATAACGGGCGAATAAACCGCGAGGCCGTACTTCTGTCCCGACATGTAATCTTCGAGCCCGTGACCCGGGGCGGTGTGGACCAGGCCCGTACCGTCTTCGATAGTGACGTAGTCGGCGAGGATGAGCATGTAGGCGTCCTTGTCGGTGGGATTGTTCTCGACGAAGGGGTGCTCGTAACGCAGACCTTCGAGCTCGCTTCCCCTGACTTTTTTCTCGCCGACCGAATACTGGCCTTCGTTGAGCTCGCCGGCGGCAACGACCGCCTCAATCCGATCGGCGGCGACGACCGAGACGAAGTGCTGCCCGTGCTTTTGGTAGCGCAGCGTGACATAATCGAGATACGGGTGCACCGCCACAGCCAGGTTCGCCGCCAGAGTCCACGGCGTCGTCGTCCAGATCATAAAGCAGATTGTCGTCTCATCAGCGTCAGCCTGTTCAATGAGGCCCAGGTCGATTAGTTTCGCGATGCTCTCTTTGGCAACCGGGAAGTTTACGAAGATGCTGGGCGATGCAATGTCCCTGTACTCCAGCTCGGCTTCGGCCAGTGCCGTCTCGCATCCAATGGACCAGTGGATTGGCTTAAGCTGTTTATAGACCAGGCCCTTATCGACCAATTCGGCGAAGACTTCCAGAATCCCGGCCTCATACAAGGGCTTGAACGTCAGGTATGGGTTCCCGAAATCACCGAACACGCCCAGTTCCTGGAACTGCTTGCTCTGGATCTTGACGTATTTGCTCGCGTACTTGCGGCACCGCTTGCGGATGTCAAGCTTGCTCATCTCGCGTGCCTCGTCACCCAGCTCTGTCATCACCTTCGATTCGATCGGCAGCCCGTGACAATCCCAGCCCGGCACATAGGGAGCGTCGAAGCCGGCCATGGTCCGGTACTTGACGACGAAATCCTTGAGGACTTTGTTGATGACGTGACCCATGTGAATGTCGCCGTTGGCATAGGGGGGGCCGTCGTGGAGGGTATAGAGGTCCGCGCCGGCGCGGGCTGCGCGGATCTGGGCATAAATATCCTTTTTTGCCCATTCCTTGCGGAGCTGCGGCTCACGCTGCACGAGGTTGGCCTTCATGGCAAAATCCGTCTTCGGAAGATTCAGCGTATCGCGATACCCTTTCGTCTCTTTCTCAGCCATCGAACAATTCCTCAAAAGTCGCAGAAATCAGGCGCGTCAGAATAAAGGCTCCCGGCGACCTTGTCAACATCGGCCCTTATTTGCCGCCAACCGGTCTCTCATCCATACAACAAAAAAAGCCTCCCGAAGTTCGCTGCTCCGGAAGGCTTGACATACCTGGTACTGTAGCTTTCTCAGGGCAGCTTCATCTTCTCCGATATAATTATGATAATTGCGATGTTCATACTTGCGTCCATATCCAAACCGTCACAATAACCTCACGTATCCTTTTCGTACCATAATAGTCGGCCAATGTCAATACCGAGTTTACAGAAAATTACGCCTCACTCAATTGCCCGCCTCGTCGCGCCCGTCCTGATCGGGCTTCGACTTGCGGATAATGCCGACTTTCATATAGAACCTGAAGAGGGCGTTGGCCTGGCTGGCCAGCTCGATCTGCTCGATTCGCCCGATGAGCCCCGCCTCGTTCAGCTCGATAATGTGCTCGGACCTGATGGTCAGCGAGTGGCCCTTGTGGCGGATATGGTATAGGCAGGTGATCATGGCCCGGCCGTCCGGCCCCGGCTCGACAGACCGTTCCCGCTCGATCGAGTCGAATTGATTGTCGCCCCATTTATTGTCCCGCTGGAAACATTCAACAATCGCCTGTGGGCCCCGCACGTCCCGCGCGACGTGGAAATAGGAACAGTCCGGCGACAGCAGGCGCGCCGCCGCGCCCCAATCGTCACACTGCATCGCCTCGGACAAAAGCCGGGCTTGTCCGACCGCATTATTCGCCCCATTGTCCATCGACGTTTCTACGTTACTCCCTGGAAGGGCTGGTTTGCTGTGAACAGCTCTTTGACCGAGTCTTTCATCAGCACGATGATGGTAAAGACGCCCAGGATCGTGCCGAAGGGCATGAACGCGCACTCAATCGCAGCGATGACTAGACAATAGGTTCTGGCCTGACAGCGACCGAGTTTCTTGCCTGCGATGATCATGCAGATGGCTAACGTCCAGCCGCACAGTATGAGAATGCTGAAAAACATAACCAGGAAAAAGCCTACGAATTTCGGCGGCTCGTCCTTGCCTTCGAAGGCGCCGCAGAGGATGGCGATTCCGATGGCCACATGAATCAGCGGAAAGCACGCGAACAAAGCCGTTATCGCACCTACGATATAGTGAAATATGGACAGGAGTCTAAGATGGTTTTTATCCTCATTCATTGGCTGTACTCCTACTGTTTCTTCCCCTGATAGAGCTCGCTTCCCGCCCCGGTGTAGATGCGTCGCTCGCCCAGCCCGCCGACTAGGCGCATGCCGAGCAAATCGCGCCAAAAGCGGATCATCGCATCCATGTCCCCGGTCACCATCGCCAGATGATTGACACCGTTGAATTTCATGAGAGTGCTCCTCTGCGGCCAGCATAATTTACCGGCTTGTGGGATCTCAACCAATGCACACTGAAACGCTGCCGCTCAGCATCCGTCGTCATCGGCTTCTTCTTTGAGCCGCATCTGTTTCTCACAGCAGATGATATTGCATACGCAGGTCGAATCGCAGTCCTTGATGACCTTGAGTTCCACGCCACAGTTGTCGCAATACAGTATCTGACCGGCCGTAACAGGCTCCATAAGAATCCTCCTTTCTGTTTGTTCGGGATGGTTGCTATACCACTCCCATTAGTGACTATTCCCTTGCTGTTTCCTTTTGCGAAAAAATTTGAGGGCAACGACGATCAGGATAATAGCCGCCAGCAGCAGGGCTGTACAGGCGACAAAAGCCTGGAACAGACGGGTCGTCCTGAGTCTGAAAGCAGCCTCGCCGTCGAACAGAACAAGCCGCTGCCGGATCCCTTTGAGCCGAGGCGCCCCCCGTGTGACGGTGACGTTTATTTGCCAGTTCGCCTTCCCGTACCAATCGCGCAGCGAGCACAATTCCACGATGTTTTGAAAGTGGCGGACCCTGATGCCATTAGAGTCTCCTACGAGGGAGCCTCTGACAATCTCCGTGCCGTCCTCATCTAAGATCGAGAAAGTGCCTTGGAGGCCCGAGAGAAGCACATTGAGCGGCGTCTTCGACAGCACCGTCTTGGGCACATCGAGCCCCAGAGAAACATCATGCATAGCTGTGGGTCCGTAGTCGAAGGTGGCGGCATATGTCCCGGGAGCGGAGAAGTCCACGCTTAGGGTTGCCAGGCAGTTGAACCTTGCCGGATGCCAGAAGTAAGCGCGCGTTACGTAGGACAAAAAGAAGCCTACACAGGCCACGCCGAGAAAGCACACGGCCACAGACGTGGCAATGATTCGTCCGAGTGGAAACCTCGTACTCATGGTGTTTCTCAGGGTTGACTGTTGGCCGCTGCAGCGGTTGCCTTAATCGTCGTCTTTCGCCTCGTCTTCGGTTTCCTGTTCGACTTCAAGGACTTTGCCTTCGGCGCTGACTTCAATTTCGTACTCTTGTCCATTCGCGACGCCTTCCAGAATGTACACAGTTTGGCCGTCTTCGTCTTCGATTTCGGCTTCCTTGAGGGTAATGCCATCGACAGCACCCTTTGCCGCCGTCACGACTGCATCAGGCACCTGCGCAAGGGGAATCTCCTTCTCATCCTCAAACATGGATTCCAGGGTCGCACACCCCGCCAGAAATACCAACATCAGCCCAATGACCAAATACCACGTTCTCATCGCTAATCTCCTTTCGAAACGTTCTTGACATAATCAGGCGCTTCGCCCGTCACCCAGCAATAATGTCCGCTCTTGAGTCCGAATCTCAGGGTATAACCGCTGCGCACAATCTATCCGGCGTGGCGCATGGGGGCAAGTATAAAAATGTGCCATGCCCGTCGCGGCGCTTGACCTTCCGCGTCAAGAGCATAGACTACGCTCAGAAGGTTGCAGGGGCAGGTTCCGCTGCTGCCCAAGGCATCGATATCGGTCAGACTAAAAACCGCGGGAATGAATCGAGGAGAAAAATGGGTATTCTCTGGGAAGTTGTACAAACCGGCCTGATGTACGGCCAGAAGCGAAAATCCGATACCGTCGAGGATCGCGTCCAGGCCCTCGAAGACCAGCTCCAATTGACGCAGAACACGCTCAGGACGCTGGTCCGAAAGATCGAAGAAATCCACGGGCTCGACATCGACGGCGACGGCCGGGTCGGCTAGATATCCTCCGAATCGAGCCGGCACAGGCCCAACCGGTCTGCGAGCAGTTGATTTCCAGGTCGGTCGCTGCGATGCTGTCCGGCTCTTTTTCGTCTCAAGGTATTTTCCCATCGCTCCTGTGGAATTTTGTCTTGTGCAGCCTCAGAGATTTCACGTACACTGTTTTGCAAAGTGAGTCGTTGGGGTTTCTGTGTGGGGACTTTTCCAAGAAAGTGAGGGAACGTGCCATGAAACCATCATGTCTGAAAGCAAGTTGGATTCTGTTGTCTGTCGTTCTGGGGCTGGGCCTTGTTGTGTCCGGCTGCAAAAAAGAGGTACCGCCGCCCGAAGAGCCGGGCGCGCCACCGGTATCGACGGCAGAGCAAGCTGTAAAAGAGAAGGAATTCCTGTCGGACCCGGATGTCGTAACCTGTGAGCTTGAGACAATCACGATCTCGAAGCTCGATCTTCCAAAAGACCGCCTGCCGTCATTCGTCCGCAGGATGGAGCGGCAGAGTAAGGAGGTTCTCAAGCAAGGTACGATCACCCTCGCCGGCCGGTCATTCAAGGTTCTTTTGGGCGAAAGGCCCGAACGGGAATTCTACCTGTTTGACGTCGAAAAGAAATTCGGTCCTTACTGGTGGGGATCGTGGAGCCTGCATTCGTATCACAAGATCGACGATGCGTTTTACGAGTTTATGACTGTTGAGGCGGGCAGTAGAATCGCGGCCAGGCCGTACAAAGGCGAGCTGGGCGTGATCAAGGTCGGCAAGGGAGGCCGGGAGCTGGAAAAAATCGAGTTCAACGGCTCGGTGCATCAGCAGGGGAATGTCTCGGCGCCGATTGGGACGATTGAGAAATACTGGACCGGCGCGGTGACCGAATGCGAGATTCCTGTCGGTGACTATACATCGCATATCATGGATGTGACCTGCGACAACCTGGCCATCGAGATCTCCAACAACTACCACACCAATGCGCAGGGCCTGCGCAGCGGCACCGACGTCGTCTATGGCATGAAGGTGCGCAAGGACAAGCCCTACGTGCTCGATTTCTCGAATGAGCCCATGGTCATTTTTGACCAGCCGCCCACGAGCCAGACCACGTTTTCGCGCGGCGATGAGATTGCGTTCGCCGCGGTGCTGATCGACCCGGAGCTCGATATCATGATACGCGGGCTCAATGACACCTCCGTCAAGGTGGATAAAGAGTACAAAGACCGAGACGGCAAGGTGATTCATAGCGCCCCAGTGGATAAGCCGCTGGACCCGAACGTGGTCGTCGCGCGCGCCGACGGCGAGGTCGTCGCCGAGGGTGTCATGCCCTTTGGCTGAGCCGGCACCTGCGGGTACACGTGGCGTGTGCCGAACGATCTGGAACTCAACGGCGACCAGGAAGAGCTGACCGTAATCGTGACCTACGAAACGCAGAAGCTCTACGGCCAGATAACCGCGCAAAGAAGAATCAACATCCGAAAGTGAACCGATCAAATGGCAAGAACGACAGTGGCCGCCGGCGATTGCTCGTGTTTGCCTGAAGGCAGCGGGATAAATGTGCCGGTTGCCTGATAAGCAACATGCAGAACCTATCTCTGGACGTCTGACGTGAACAAAGCGAAAATGTTGACGTAACAGTAGTGAAACGGTTGTCCGGGGGAGCAAGGGACGTGACGACGGGTCGGATAAACGGATTGTGGGAAGCGACATGAGCGCAAGATTGTCATCAGGCGAAACCAGGGACGTATCGATTGTTCTGTGCGGGCAGGCGGGGCAGGGCATTCAGACGGTCGAGCACCTCCTGACGCGAATCTTCAAGCTGGCCGGGTACAACGTCTTCGCGACGAAAGAATACATGTCACGCGTTCGAGGTGGCGTGAACTCGACGGGAATCCGGATCGGGACCGAACCGGTCAGGGCGTCCGTCGGCCGGATTGACATTCTCATCCCACTCAATAAGGGTGCTTTGCACCGTATCGAGCCGAGGATTTCCGTCCAAACACTCATTTTGGCGGACAAGGAGACCATCGGCGACGATTTCGACGAGGCCCGACACCGATTTATCGATGTGCCGTTCACCGGCACGGCCGTTGAAATCGGCAACAAGATTTATTCCAACGTGGTCGCCGCCGGGGCGGTAGCGAGCCTTTTCGGAATCGAATTGGAGACCGCGAGGGCCTATGTAAAGCGATTTTTCTCGTCTAAGGCCGAGGAGGTCGTCCGGCAAAACGTCGCAGCGCTGAAAGAAGGCTTCAGGCTCGGCGCGGCATTGACCGAATCCGCCAAAATACAACTCGACATCGCCGGCGACGAAACCGTTTCGGACCAGGTTTTACTTAGGGGGGCCGAAGCGGTCGGCCTCGGCGCCATTGCAGGGGGCTGCAACTTTATCGCGTCCTATCCCATGTCGCCCTCGACGGGCGTGCTGACGTTTCTCGCTCAACATGCGAACGATTTCGGGATTGTCGCCGAGCAGGCCGAAGATGAAATCGCCGCGATAAACATGGGGCTCGGAGCATGGTACGCCGGGGCCAGGGCGATGGTGACCACCTCGGGCGGCGGCTTTGCCTTGATGACCGAAGGGCTGAGCCTGGCCGGGATGCTGGAGAGCCCGATGGTCATTCATCTGGCGCAAAGGCCCGGCCCGGCTACGGGGCTGCCCACGCGGACCGAACAGGCCGACCTCGAACTGGCCCTCTATGGCGGGCATGGTGAATTCCCCCGAATCCTGCTCGCCCCCGGAACGATACACGAGGCTTTTTACCTGACGCAGAAAGCGTTCGATTTGGCCGACCGATACCAAGTGCCTGTCTTCGTGCTGACCGACCAATACTTGATGGATTCGTACTACAATACGACCGCCCCGGATTTATCAGAGGTCACAAATGACCGGCACATCGTCTGGACGGAGAAGGAGTATCAACGGTATGCCTTCACCGAGAGCGGCATATCGCCGCGGGGCATGCCCGGCTTCGGGGAAGGACTCATCGTCGTCGATAGCGACGAGCATGATACGCAAGGGCACATCACCGAAGACCTCCGGCTGAGAGTCAGGATGGTCGATAAGAGGCTCAGGAAGCTCGAATCACTCAGAGGCGATGCCGTGGCGCCAGAGCTGGTCGGGGGCGAAGACTATAGAACCCTTGTCGTGTGCTGGGGTTCAACCTATCACATCGCGGCCGAGGCCATGCGGAATCTGGGCAGGGATGATGTGACCCTGCTGCACTTCAAGCAGGTGTATCCGCTGCCCGACACAACGGTCGGCTATTTGAAGAAGGCTGAAAAGACAATCATCGTGGAGAACAACGCCACGTCGCAGTTCGGCAAACTGATAACGCTCCAGACGGGGATTGAGATTGAGAACAAAATCCTCAAGTACGACGGCTTGAGCTTTTATGTCGAAGAACTGGCCGAGAAGCTGAACCTTCTGTTGAAGTGAGGACAATGCCGTGGACGCTCATATGTTCGATATGAACGATATCGATATTGCCTGGTGCCCGGGCTGTGGCAATTTCCCCATCCTCAAAATACTCAAGCAGACCCTGGCCCGGTTGGACATCGACCCAACCGAGCTCGTGCTCGTTTCCGGGATCGGCCAGGCGGCGAAGGCCCCGCATTATTTCAGGACGAACGTTTTTAACGGCCTGCATGGGCGCGCCCTGCCCGCAGCGACGGCGATTAAAGCCGCCAATCCGGCGCTGACCGTCATCGCCGAGAGCGGGGATGGTGACATGTACGGCGAGGGTGGAAATCACTTTATCCACACAATACGCAGGAATCCCGGGATTACGAACATCGTCCACAACAATATGGTGTACGGCCTGACCAAGGGCCAAGCCTCGCCGACGAGCCGGAAGGGCTTTGTTAGTCCGGTGCAGGTCAACGGCGTTTTCCTGGAGCCGTTCAATCCGCTGGCCGTAGCTATCGCGCTGGATGCGAGTTTCGTCGCGAGGGTCTTCGCCGGAGACATCGAGCAGACCACCGACATTCTGGCCCGGGCCATCGAGCACAAGGGCTATGCGCTTGTGGATGTCCTTCAGCCGTGTGTGACATTTAACAAGCTCAATACGAACCAGTGGTTTAAGGAACACACGTACTATCTTGAGAACCATGATCCTGCGGACAGGCAGCAGGCTTTTGCGAAGGCGACCGAAACGGACCGGCTGGGCCTCGGAGTTTTCTATGTGAGCCCGCCCAAGCTGCCTTTCGAAGAAAACGTTGGGATCTATCGGGATAATAGTGCTCCGTTGTACGAACGCGAGCCGGATGTGGACAGCTTGCGAGATCTGATCGAGACGTTCACGATGCGGCCCTAAAGCGACAGCCGGCTCTATTTGCCGCTGAGCCAGTTCGGGCCGATGGTGACATCGACTTTCAGCGGCACGTGGAGTTTCATGGCGGCGCTCATTTTTTCGCGGATCCACGCGGCATGCATATCCGCTTCGGCCGCCGGCAGCTCAAAGATCAATTCATCGTGGACCTGCAGCAGTGCAATGACCGGCAGACCTTCGGCTTCGATCTTTCGCTGAATCGCAAGCATGGCGAGTTTAATCAGGTCGGCCGCGGAGCCCTGGATCACGGTATTGACGGCCAGACGTTCCGCCTGGGCGCGTTTGTTGCTGTTTTTGTTGTTGAGGTTTTGGATGCGCCGCCTGCGGTGAAGAATCGTCTCGGCGTAGCGGGTCTGCCTGGCCCGCGCGACGCACTCGTCGAGAAAATCGCGAATCGAGCTGTACCGGGCGAAATAATCCTCGATGAACTTTTTGGCCTCCGCCTGGCTGATGCCGACCGAGCGTGAGAGCCCGAACGCCCCCTGGCCGTAAATGATACCGAAGTTCACGGCTTTCGCACGGGAGCGCATCTCGCCCGTCACTTCCTCCTCGGGTACCCCGAAAATCTGCGAGGCCACAAAACGATGAATATCCCGATCCGCGGCAAACGCGGCCATCAGCGCCTCGTCCTTTGAAAAATGCGCCAGCAGGCGAAGCTCGATCTGCGAATAATCCGCGCTGAGGATACAATCACCGTCTCTGCCCGGAACGAACGCCGAGCGGACCTTGCTGCCCAGCTCCGTGCGGATCGGAATATTCTGCAGATTCGGATTGCTCGAGCTCAGCCGTCCGGTCGCGGTGACGGTCTGGTTGAACGAAGCATGCACGCGACCCGTGCGCGGGTTGATCAACACGCCGAGCTTGTCCACGTACGTGGTCGTCAGTTTGTTCAGAGTCCGGTACTGAAGCACGAGTTCAACCACGGGATGCTGGCCGGAAAGCTGTTCGAGGACCGCGGCATCAGTGCTGCGTCCCGTCTTGCCGACGCGGATCGGTGTCAGGCCGAGCTTGTCGAACAGTACCTCGCCAAGCTGCTTTGGCGAATCGATATTGAACATCGTCCCGGCTTGCTCGTAAATCTGCTCCGTGACTGTCTTGAGCCTCTCGCCGATTTCGTCCGACATCTTTCGCAGCACGCGCGTATCAAGTGAGACGCCGTTGGACTCCATCTCGGCCAGCACCGAGACCAGCGGCATCTCGACCTGTTCGAACAGCTCCTTAAGCAGCGGCTCCTTTTCCAGTCGCTGCTTCAGATAGAGATACAGCCTGAAGGTGACATCCGCATCTTCGGCCGAGTAGTCGCACGCGGCCGTCGTATCGACCATATCGAACGTGAGCTGGTTTTTGCCCTTGCCAATCAACGACGAAAGCGCGATGCACTGGTACTCGAGAAAATCGGCCGCCATATTGTCCATCGAGTGACTTCGCTCGGGATCCAGGCAATACGAAGCGACCATCGTATCGAAATAAACCCCCCGTATCGGCATTTGAGCGTTTCGCAGCACAAGCAAATCGTACTTGATATTCTGCCCGATTTTTTTGACGTCTTCGTCGGCCAGAATCGGCGTCAGTTTCTCACGGACCGCCTCGATGTCCAGATGCTTCGAGCCCAGCGGCGCCTTGACGGGCAGATA
>CP070806.1:4505969-4532734 GCA_020343675.1 Phycisphaerales bacterium | reverse complement strand
AGTCCGGCGGGGCGTTGACCTCATCGACGCGCCAGTAGTAAATCGTCTCGAAATCAAGCCGTTGGGCAGGAGTGTAGCTGGTGGCACTGACGGTGGTACCGCCAATGCCGTCGTTGACATCGTTAAAGCTCTCACTCAAGTAAATCGTGTGCCCATTGACTGCCGGCGCAAATTCTCCCGGCTTCCAGCTAAGGGTCACGTCCCGGGGTATATCTGTTGCCTCGTCAGCCGGGCTCGGCTCAGACGCCACACCAGGGGGGATACCGATCATAGCCTGTATAATCTCGCTGTCCGTCAGGGCCCGGCTGTAGATCCTGACATCGTCAATAATGCCCCTAAACCACTGATTATTGTTCCATTGACCAATACGGGTCTCACCGGATGTCCCCAGAAATGGACCGGCAGAACCCTCGGCTTCCTGTGCTCCATTTACGTATATCCTTCTGTTTTGATTCTCAAAATCGTACCAGAAAGTCAAGTGGTACCAGTTGTTCTCTTGGATGGTGTTGCCCGAAGTGTCGAGGTCGTTACTGTAGAATCCCATGCGAACACGACCACTGTTGGGCCCATACAACCGAAAGTGGATACTCAAGTTCTGCGATCCGGTCTGGTGCTGGCCAAAGATGACTTGCTGATCCGTGTACAACACCGGATTGACCCACATAGCGATGGTGAAACTTCGACTGTTGAGCGGAATATGCGGAGCACTGACGTAAGAATTGGAACCGTTAAACTCTATGGCGCCGCCAAGCTGACCTTCCACCCACTGTGCTCCGCCATTGAGAGTGCCGTCGTTGCCGTTGCCGCTTGAGTCTTTTGCTATGTTGCCGGAGCCGTCATCAAACTTCCACCAGCCGACAAGACTCGGGTCAGCAGCGTTGGCCCTGTTGGTCAGAACCAGACCGAGCACGAAAACAAAAAAAGCAAAGAAAATCAGTTTCTTATACATAACAGCCCTCGTTAGAGAAAGAAAGTGTACATTGGAACGACCGATAAAGATTCTTGCCGTCACTACACTTTTGTATGTCTGCCCCGGACATGTTTTGCCCTTCGATATGACCTCCTTCCTTCATAAACTGACTACAGCCAACAACTCATTTCATTGATTTGGCCCGTCTCCGTTACCTTGCGCCGGGTCATCGCCGGCGAGGAACTGCCGGACCGGCAAAAACCCCTATCTCCGAAGCATACAACTCCGGCGGTCTGATTCATTTTGTTCTGTGCCCAGGGCCGAATGGTCAGACAAAGATGGAAAGTTCGCTGTCGCCAAGGCCCGAGAATACACAAACCCTGCCTATTCAAAGCCTACCACAATCGCCTCCCCGCTGTCAAGGGAAATCCGGCTGCGCGTCGGGTCTTATGGGATTTCCGGCGGGGCGGCTTGCGTGGCGCCCCCGGCAGGATACTTTTGGCGATATTTTTCTTGACGAAGACATGGTGAATTTGGTAAAATAATACGAAGCAGGAGACGAGGGGAAAACTGGGGGTGTGGTTTATAACATGGACCGGAGGGGGAATCTCAGGCGACACCGAGTTCTGTCCGTGTGTTGGCGTTTTTGTAGCTGCGTCCTGGCTTTCTTTGGCGTGCTGCGGACGAACAAGTGCCTGAGGACAACAAAGGCCGGGGGGTAATGAAAGACGTTTAAGATCGAGGCGAAGACAGGATGTTTGTCTTCGGAGGTGAAATTAGAATTCAGTTATAAAGTGAGGGGATGGAAATGAAGAAGTTCGTGCTAATTTGCGTACTCGCAGGGTTAATGTCCGCGGGCGCTGCCGATGCCGCCGTGACGTTGACGTTTGACGAGCTGCCCACGCAGCCGGTCGATGGCTTGACCTACAAGGGCGTCACGTTTGGCTTTACGATCGACGGGAATCCTTCGGCGGATGCGCTCTACAGCGGGATTGGGCCGGGATTCGTAACGTATCTGCAGGATACGACGTTGGAGGGTAACGCGGCAGGTGTCTTGACCCTCGACTTTGTCCAGCCGACCGACATGCTTCAATTTGGCATTGCCCTGAACAGCCTTTCTCCTGTGACGGCAGCGTACACGGTTGAGCTTTTCGACGCTTCGCTCGCAGCGCTCGGCACGTTCTCGGGGAACACGTATCCTCTGACACTGTGGTCGGAAGACCTGTTCGCATACAGTGGGACGCCGATAAGTCGGGCCATTGTTGGCTTCAACGAGCAGGCTGCGGGTCGGTTTGCAGTGGACAACTTGTCCATCAATCCCATCCCGGCTCCCGGTTCGGTTTTGCTGGGCAGTCTCGGCGTGGGTTTTGTCAGTTGGCTCAGACGGCGCAGAACGCTGTGAGAGGGTCCGGGGCGATGTCGCCAAGGATTGCTGCTCCGGCGCATTGTCTGGCCGCCGGGTGCCGGCCCGTGTCGGAGCCCGGGACCAGGGGCAGATTCTTCGGCGGAACCGTTGCGACAATTGCGAGTTGAGGTGTTGGGAAGAAAGACAAATCAATAGGCTGCAGACGTGGAGAGAATGATGAAGAGTTGCTGTGATTCGATAATACGAAGATTGTTGGTATTCGCGGTAGTGGTCTTTGCGGCAGTTGCACTTCCGGGATGCCTTGATCCGGTGGTGGCCGACATGGAAGCGGAGCATCAGAGACTGGGGCGAGTGTGCCGGCAGGAAATGCAGCAGTCCCGTTATGGGTCTCCACAGACCTCACAAGCCGAGACACTGTTTTCTGCCCCATAGACGACTCTGTCGGAGGCGGCTGCGTCGCCAGGTTCTCTCAACATCGACAAAGCCGGCGGTCTCATCACCGCCAGTCGGCGATATCTGAGTTTCGCCAAGTCGAAATCCCCTTCCCGGAATAGGCCTCTGACATGGGGAAAAACCACTTGACGCTCCCCGGGGCCGGGCGATACAATAAAACAGACACGAACTACCGCAGGGTTGAGACGTATTTAGTGCCGTGCAAGTGCTTGGTTTGTATCGTTTTGGAGTGGCCAATGGAGAGCAAACAGTGATGGGACTGGAACGCCGAACAACTCATGTCCGATGTCTCAGTGCCGTGCTTTGCCTGCTGGTTATGTTCAACAGCTCACAGGCCATGGTGTTGTGCATCGCCGAGGACGGCCATGTCGCCATAGAAGCCTCGGACAGCCGGTGCTGTGGCCATCTCCCTTGGGTATGCTGCCCCCAAAGCACCCACGCGCTCGCCGTTAGCGGTTGTTCGGCCCAGGACGACGATTGTGGTCCGTGCCTGGATATTCCGATTTCCAGCGGCTCTGCCGAGGCCCTCAAGGCTCCCAATGATGTACAGCCGGACGTGTCGGTCCTTCTTTCTTTTGACCTTCCGCTTCTTGATCGTACCAGTGTTTGTCAATCCCATCGGGATTTGACATTTTTGATCGCACAATCCTATTTCACGCCTTTACGCTCAGTCATCCTGCTCATCTGATCCCAAAAACCATCACGGGCTTTCCCTGCGCTCCATGTCGAAGCGCCGGATTGTTGACTCTTGTCCCGGAAATCGCGTGTATGGGTTTCCGTTGCACGGATTCCATGTTTTGGGATTAGCATTATGGATGAAAAACTTCTGTCTGTCTTTGCGACGTTGTTCATAGTCATCTTCTCGGGCTGCGCGTCTGACCGCTCTGAGGATGGGCGGGTGAGGTCTGTTGTCCTCGGGCGGGAGATTGAGAGCTATTATGCGCCGAAGGAAGCCGCCGGAGCATTAGGTGACGAGCCGGGACCTGCTGACCGAAACGAGATAATGACACTGCCCCGGGCCCTGTCTTTGGCGCTGATGCACAATCCCAAGCTGAAGACTTTCGCGTGGGAAGTTCGAGCGTCAGAAGCCAGGGCTTTGCAGGCGAGCGTCTGGCCCAATCCTGAATTCGATCTGGAAGTCGAGGAGGTAGGGGGGGCGGGTGACCGCAGCGGTTTCGACGGCGCCGAAACCACTGTGCAGTTGAGCCAGTTCATCGAGCTGGGTGACAAGCGAGGCAAGCGGACGAAGGTGGCGTCGTTGGAAAACGACATATCGCAGTGGGATTATGAGGCCAGGCGACTGGATGTGTTTACCTCGGTCGTCAAAGCTTTTACTGAAACGTTAGCTGCGCAGGAGCGGCTACGATTAGCCGAAGACATGCTCCAACTGTCGGGAGAATTGGCAGAGACCGTCTCGCAAAGGGTGGATGCCGGCAAAGACTCGCCTCTGGAAGAGACCAAGGCCGCCGTCGTTGTCGCGAACGCCAGGATTCGGCATCAGCAGGCTCTGAAGTATCTTGAATTGTCACGTATGCAACTCGCCGCGACTTGGGGCAGCACAGCCCCGCGGTTTGAGAAAGTCTCGGGTCTTCTCTCGGTCCGGCCGATACCGGCGATGGATGAACTGGCCGGTTTGACTGAACAAAATGTAGACGTCGTTCGCTCGTCACTGGAGGTGGACAGGGAGAAAGCTGCGCTGGAGCTGGAGAAAGCCAAAGCCGTCTCGGATATTACCCTAAGCGGTGGCCTCCAGAGATTTGAAGAAGCCGGTGATAACGCAATAGTATTCGGAATCAGCGTTCCGCTGCCGGTCTCGGATAGAAATCAGGGTGGACGGGCCGAAGCTGCGTACAATCTGGCCCGGGCGCGAGAGGAACAGAGAGCGACTCGGACGAGAATAGAAGTGGAACTGGCCTCAGCTTATCACGCTCTCTCCAATGCATACGCCGAAGCGTACGAGCTGGATCAGAACGTCGTGCAAAATGCGGAAAGAGTTTTCGATGCATCGAGAGAAGGTTACAGCCAGGGCAAGCTGGATTACCTGAACCTTCTGGACGCCCAGCGGACTTTCTTTGAGGCAAAAGCGCGGTACATCGATGCGCTGAGTTCATACCATCTTGCCAGAGCTGATGTCGAACATCTGATCGGGTGCGGCCTCAGCGCAGTACCGGGCGTTCACGAAGTGAACGCTCAGCAGAATGAATAAGGGGAATTTATTATGTCGAGAAAGGATCGTCGAAACAGCGGTTCGGTTTCACGAAACGCAAATCATTTTGGCACGGCGCTATTTGTATTTGTTGCTCTTGCCGGGGTAGTTCTTTGGCTCACGGGAAATCTGCACTTCGGCTCGGCCGGCCCGGCCGCAGCCAGCTTTGCCATTGAGGGGCATGGACACGAGCACGGAAATCTCTCCGATGGACAGATGTGCGAGGAACATGGTTTTCCCGAATCGCTTTGCGTCCGGTGCAATCCCTCACTGGTCGCGTCTTTCAAGGCAAGAGGAGACTGGTGCGCCGGGCACGATGTGCCTGAATCTCAATGCACGCTCTGCAACCCGGGATTGAAGACGTCTTTGGCTGCGGCTTCGGCTTCCGATCCAAACGCTCTCGAAACGGCGATGTGCGAACACGGCGTGCGCACCATCGAATGTGACGAATGCAGGTACGAGATAGGTGTGGTCAGGCTTGAGTCGTCGGTGGCCGAGGCGTTGATCGAGACCGCTTCGGTTCAGAGCATGGCGCGGACGAAAACGCTGAAGCTCGTCGGCCAGGTTCAGTTGGACCAGACAAGAGTTGTCGATGTGGTGCCAAGCGGCGGCGGCCAGGTGAAGCGCCTGGACAGACTATTGGGTCAGGACGTGGCCGAAGGGGACGTGCTGGCCGTAATTCACTCGGTCGACCTGGGACAGGCAAAAGCCGAGTTTCTTGAGGTCCAGGCACGCCTGGAGCTGGCAACTGCCACGTTCGAGCGTGAGAAGCAACTGCATGAGAAGAAAGTCAGCAGCAAAGCCGATTACCTCAGCGCCCTGAGCGAACTGAAGGCAGCCGAGGCGTACTACGCCGCGTCTGAAAAGAAGCTGCGTCTGTTTGGCCTGAACACGGAGCAAATCGACGCCGTCAAGGATCAGAAAGCGAACGGTCAGTTCGCGGAACTTCTGTTGCGAGCGCCGCAGGCCGGCACGATTATCGCCCAAAATGTTTCCGCCGGCGCCCTGGTGGAGGCTACCGAGAGTCTCTACACAATAGCCGACCTCTCACATGTCTGGGTCTGGTGCGATCTGTACGAAAGGGATCTCAAGTCACTTCACGACCGACTTGTGGCGGGGCGAGACGTTCCCGCAAAGGTGCGCGTAAAGGCGTTTGAAGCGGAGGTCTTCGATGGGGCCGTTGACCTTATCGGCAGCGAGGTCGATGAGCATACGCGCACCATCAAGGTCCGCATCCAGGTCCAGAATGAAGAACGAAAGCTCAAGCCCGGCATGTTCGCCGAAGCCGAAATTGCCCTTGCGATTGAAGGTGCCATAACGGCGGTTCCCTCCAGCGCCCTGCTCACCGATGAGGGCCAGACTTTTGTCTTCCAGCACTGGAAGGGGAACCTGTGGATGCGCCGCGACGTGCGTGTGGGCGAAGAGCAAGGGGATTTTGTGGAAGTGCTCTCCGGCATAGCCAACGGGGCCACCGTTGCGGCAAGTGGGGCCTTCATGTTCAAGAGCGAAGTACTCAAGGAGAAGATGGGCGCCGGCTGTGCGCATTGAGCGCCTCAAGAAACCAGACCCACAATGACGGGAATCCAACATGCTTGACCATATACTCCGGTTCATTCTGCGGCAGCGGTTTCTGGTTCTGCTTTTGGGAGCTATAGTTCTGCTGTTCGGAGCCGTTACCTGGATTCGGCTGCCGGTCGATGCGTTTCCGGACGTGACAAACGTTCAGGTCATGATTCTGACCGAAGCGGCCGGCCTGAGCCCCGAGGAAGTTGAGCGGCTGATCACCTTTCCAATCGAGACAGAAATGTCTGGGTTGCCGGGCGTACGCCAAGTGCGGTCGCTATCCCAATCGGGCCTGTCCCAGGTGGTGACAATTTTCGAAGATGACGTGGACACCTATTTTGCACGTCAGTTGGTATTCGAACGTTTGGCGATGTCCTCCGGGGACCTGCCCGAGGGAATCGAGCCTGAGCTCGGCCCGATATCCACCGGCTTGGGTGAGATATACCAATACACCGTTGAATCCGGCTACTACTGCGCCTCCCACAAGGACGTCTGGTCCGAGACGCCTCAGACGTGCCCCCAATGCGGCCAACCTTTGACGAAGAGCGATGCGGACCTCATGGCCCGCCGCACGATTCAGGAATGGCTGATCAGTCCGCAGTTGCGAAGGTTGCCGGGAGTGAACGAAGTCAATAGCATGGGGGGATTTGTCAGACAGTTCCACGTCATTGTTGATCCAACGATGCTGCTGAAGTTCCGAATCTCCCTGCGTCGTGTCATGGAAGCGATTGAAACGAACAATCGAAATGCTGGCGCCGGATTTGTTGTCAAGGATTTCGAGCAAATCAACATTGTCTCGCGCGGATTGCTGAAGAGCACAGAAGACATCGGGAACGTTGTCGTCGAGGCTTCCGACGGCACTCCGGTCTATGTCAAAGATCTCGCCGAGGTGAAAGTGGCCCCTCAAGTCAGAACCGGGGCGGCCAGTCGGGACGGGAAGGGCGAAACCGTTGTCGGCATGGCTATCATGCTCAAGGGGGAGAATTCCAAGCTCGTCGTGGACAGGGTCAAACGGGAGATACCCGAGATACAGAAGTCGCTGCCCGCGGGAGTGCGAATCGAGCCGTTCTACGACCGGACGGACCTGATCCAGACATGCATACGGACGGTCTCGCGTGCACTGGCCCAGGGCGGGTTCTTTGTGGTCGTGATTCTTTTTGTTCTTCTGTGGGATTTGCGTGCGGCGCTGACAGTGGCGGCGTCGCTGCCTCTGACTGCGGCGGCGACATTTGCCTTGATGGACTGGCGCGGCGTGACGGCCAATCTGATGAGTCTGGGCGGTCTGGTCATAGCGGTCGGCATGGTTGTCGATGCGGCCATTATTGTTACAGAGAACATCACCCGGCACATGGGTGAAGAGGCTCGCACGTCGGAGAGCCGGGCGGAGATCGCCCTTGGGGCGGTTCGAGAAGTGGCCCGGCCGGTGATCTTCGCAGTACTCATCATGGTCGTCGTTTTCGTGCCGCTGTTTACCCTTCAGTCGCTGGAAGGCAAAATGTTCAAGCCTCTTGCTCTGACCATCTGTTTCGCCCTTCTGTCGTCGTTGGCCGTTTCGCTGACCGTGGTTCCCGTGCTGGCCTCGCTCATCACGAAGCGAGTGGCCAGAGACATTCACGAGAATCCTCTCGTTCGACTGTTCCACAAGCTGCACGTGCCCGTTCTGCAGGTTGCCCTGAAGGGACGCTGGATCACGGTGGCTGTAGCTGGAGCGTTAATGGTCGCGGCGGCAGCAATATTCGGACAACTCGGTACGGAGTTTCTGCCCGATCTGGATGAGGGCTCTATTGCCATTAACATCGTCCGGTTACCCACCGCCGGGTTGGAAGGGTCGGTTGCCCAGGCGCAGCGCATAGAGAAGCGTCTGATGGATCGTTTTGGCGACGAAATCGCGACGATTGTCTCCAAGACCGGTCGTGCGGAGATATCCGAGGACCCCATGGGACCGGAACAGAGTGACCTGATCATCATGCTCAAACCCAGGAGTGAGTGGTCTGCCGCCGATTCAAAAGCTCAGCTCATAGAAAAGATCGAGGCTGAGCTGAAGGCTTTTCCGGGAATTCGACCGGCATTTTCCCAGCCGATTGCCTTGCGCGTCAACGAGCTGATCAGTGGTATCAAGTCCGATGTGGCTCTGAAAGTCTTTGGCGACGATATCCAGGTCTTGATAGAGACCGCCGAGCGGATTGCTCCCATCCTGGCGGGGGTCGAAGGAGCACGAGACATCGCTATCGAGCAAGTCTCAGGCTTCGCTCAGTACGAAGTGGAGCTTGACCGTCAGGCGATGGCTCGTCACAAGATCAATGCCGAGACGATCAATGAGCTGCTGGAAGTTGCGGTCGGCGGAAAAGCGGCGTCGAGACTATATGAGAAGCTTATCCCGGTCGATGTTGTTGTGCGTATGCCGGCGGACGTCCGAGTGTCCGGAGCTGAGCTTTCCAGACTCCTTGTCGCCAGTCCCTTGGGCTACAATGTGCCGCTGAGTGAGGTTGCACGCATCGGTCTGGTCGAGGCCCCTGCCCAGGTCAACCGGGAAGATTCGCGAAGACGGCTGTTGATCGAGTGCAACGTCCGAGGCCGGGACATTGGGGGGTTTGTCAGCGAAGCCAAATCGCGATTGGCCGGGATTGAAGCCGGACTTCCGGCCGGGTATCGCCTCGTCTGGGGCGGCGAATTTGAGAACCAGCAGCGAGCCATGAAAAGGCTCGCCGTCGTGGTACCTGTGGCATTTCTGTTGATTTTTGTCATGTTGATCAGTGCCTTGAAGTCGGCCATGAGCGCGTCTCTGATTATGGTCAATCTGCCGTTTGCCGTGATCGGCGGTGTCGTGGCGATGCATCTTCTTGGCATCAATCTCAGTGTCTCGGCCACCATCGGGTTCATTGCCGTGCTGGGCGTCGCAGTGGAGGATGGGCTGGTGCTCATCAGTTTCTGCGACCAGCTTCGAGCCAAGGGCATGGGGACACTCGAAGCGGTCAATGAAGCGTGTCGACTGCGCGTCAGACCTTTGGTAATGACCACGGCAACCACCTTGCTGGGACTACTGCCCATGCTGTACGCCAGCGGTGCGGGCTCGGAGATACAAAAGCCGCTGGTGGCCGTGGTTTTTGGCGGCATGGCCAGCTCACTGGTGTTGGAATTGATTGTCCTGCCGGTCCTGTATGCTCTAACGCACGGATATGAGACCCGAATGGCCTGAAGAAAGGCCGGACAGCTAAGATGCGCACCAAACACTCGATACCGTGTGCTAAAGAAGCGCAAAATGATTTCATTCGGTGGGCGGATTTGGTATGGTAGCTGTCAATTGGCAGTGGGTATTCGTAGTTCGCGACTACGAACTGTGAACGATGAACCATGAACTTTATACGGCGGAGATGGCATGTGAATACGATTGATCTGCGCAGCGATACCGTTACTCTTCCGACGCCGGCCATGCAGCAGGCGATTTATGACGCCGAATTGGGCGACGATGTGTTCGGCGAGGACCCGACAACGATACGCCTTGAAGAAATGGCGGCCCAGCGCATGGGAAAAGAAGCGGCCCTGCTGGTCGCCAGCGGCACGATGGCAAACCTGGTGTGTGCGCTGACGCATTGCCAACGCGGCGAAGAGGCCATTTTAGGTGATCAGTCTCACACGTTTCTCTATGAAGCGGGCGGCATCTCGGCCCTGGGCGGCATCCACCCCCACACCATCCCCAACCAGCCCGACGGCACAATGCGGCTTGAGGATATCGCTGCCGCCATTCGCGGCCCAAACGTGCATTTCCCGCGCAGTCGTCTGATCTGCCTGGAGAACACCCACAATCGCTGCAACGGTTCGGCGTTGACGCCCGAGTACACGCAGGCAGTAGCAGACCTGGCTCGCGAGCGAGGTCTGCGAGTGCACCTCGACGGCGCCCGGATATTCAACGCGGCTGTGGCCCTGGGTCTGGGCGCGGCGGTGCTGACCCGCTATGTCGATTCTGTGAGCTTCTGTCTGTCGAAAGGACTGTCGGCGCCGGTCGGGTCTTTGGTGTGCGGTACGAGCGAATTCATTGCCGAGGCGCGCCGGAACCGCAAAGCACTCGGGGGCGGTATGAGGCAGTCCGGGATCATTGCCGCAGCGGGCATCGCGGCCTTAGAGCAGATGGTGGATCGGTTGGCCGAAGACCACGATAATGCCCGGCGTCTGGCCGAGGGAATCGCCCCCATCGAAGGTCTGTCCGTCGACCTGGAACGGGTCCAAACGGATATTGTCTATTTTGGCTTGGCCGATGGACGATTCGATGCCGGCACACTCGTGACACGACTGGCCGATCGAGGCGTCAAAATCCTGCAGGTTGGGCCCGCTCGTTTCAGGGCGGTGACCCACTATGGAATCAGTGCCGCGGATATCGAATTGGCGCTGACGGCGCTGGCCGAAACCGTGAACGAGTTTTAGCCTCGGGCTTTCAGCGTAGAGCGCATGTCACCCCAAAAAACAACCAGGGCTCGCGCCAAATGTTTCGGCGCGAGCCCCAAGCTTACACAACATGCACAGACCTGTTCGGTCCTGCGACGGCGCCGGTTACGGCGCTGCGGACAATCCGCTGTTGAGCCAGTTATCCATCATGATGACAAGGTCGTCGATGTCCACCCTGCAATCACCATTGAGGTCACCTCGCAGGTCCACCTGATCGACGTTGAAACACCTGACCGGACACAGCCGAATTGGGTCAATATAAATATGATCCCTTTCTTCGACTACAACCGCCTGGGCCGAAGGTCCTTCGCTGGTGCCCAGGCCGATGGTGACCTTTTTAATGCTGGTCAAATCGACGCCGCCTGCGCTGAAGTCCGCCAGCGCCACGGTCCACTCCTGCCACGTTTCTGATTCACACGCATGGGTATATGGATGTACGACTTTTGCACTTTGCCCGGCAGTGTCCTCTACGATCACGTACATTGGATGCTCAGCGTTTTCGTGCTCACCGATGAAGAACAAAGACACCGCTTCAACACCCAGCTGGGTTAAATCCAGCGCAGTGACAAATGTCCGCGTGGCTTCGGTGTAGTAAGGCTCGTACTGATTCTGGAACTCGAAGCGCATCGACTTGTTGCCCTCGGCGTCTTCTGCGAGGAACACGTACTCAAGGCCTGCTTCAGTGATGTTGTCCACCCATGCAGCTCTTAGGTCCGCATCGTCGGTGTACGACTGAAAATCTTCCACGGCCAGGCACTCGCTTGTCGTGAATGTCCAAGTGTGACCAATGACAGTGCCCGAAGGGCCGATTTGATCGACGCGCCACTCGTATGTCTGACCAAACTCGAGCGGTCCGGCCATATGGGTCACATCCGCCGGGGTGGCAATCTTTTCCATCGCTCCGGGCTTGCCGAGCCAGACTTCCCGACCGGTTGCGAACGCCGCCTCGACCCAACTAAGGGCTGCATTCACCGGTACATCGATCGCTCCGTCGGCAGGGCTGGGATTAACCGCGGCCGGGCCGTCCGAAACTGAGAAGACATCGTCAAACGTGCAATAGTAACCGGGTGGTTCAGGATCTCCGTTATATGCGGAAACACCACTTACGCCGTTTGCGAACACTGGATAATTAATCTCTCTTTCCTTTTCCCAGGGATCTCTCCCGTTGGTATCGATGAGTGTTGGTGCCTTCGCCACCAATGGGCCGCCTTTGTACTCATAGAGGCTTCCCGTAATGTACACGGGATCGGAACCGACAATGTCCAGTTCAGCATAGTAGCTCCGCGCATGATTCAAACCTGGCATAATGGCGCCGATATCCTCACTCATAACGTCAGTGTGATCGTTGTAAATTACCTTTTGGACTTCAAAATGTAGGTTGGCAGGGCCATCATCATAGTAGAGGATCAATACGTAGCAATTTGTCCACAAGCCAGGATAGGGCATCGTCGATCCATCGTCAACGATGTACTCCGCCCTGCCTAACAAAACGTAGTTATTTCGGGAAGCATCGCCAGCGACATTAACCACGGCTCCAACGCGAACGTCGGTGAACTGTTCGTTTGAACCAAAGGCCCCACCGAATATCGAGCCTGGGGGCGTGGCGCCAATGGAAGTCGTCTCGACGAGAGAGAGGTAGTCATTGTCGTCGGGCCCATCCTGGATGATACCGTTGTACGTCGTGGTAAAGTTTGGAACAGCAAGGAATTCCCACGTTGCCAGATCGAACGTGTTGTTGTTAAAGGTGTCAATCCAGTTGGCCTGTGCTGTTCCGCTCAGTGCCACAAGCAGCAGCGTGAGCGCACAGACCGTTCCAAAACATTTCAATTTTCCAGCCATAATATTCCTCCTACAAAAAAGTGACAGTAACTTTACTCTACCTGTACGCTAAAGCTCATTCTGACATGGGGCACGTCTTCCGGCTCGACATACCGCAAGCCTATAGCTCAGGCAATCTGACGCAGTAAGCGTGAGAATGATTCTGACGGTAATAGAAGTAACTTGACGAATTGACACTAACTCCTTCCTTCGAATGGCCCCTGTAACTCCCTCACCAGAGCCCCAAGCATTCACTTCTCCTCCATCCCAAAAAAACAGGTAATTACTCGACTCCCAAGATGTCTGCTCGAAGACCCAATCCAACTTACTTGTACCATATCAGCCCCGTTTCATCAAGCAAAAAGTCCGAAAAAAGTTGTGAATTCCACATGGCCACCTGCCCATGACGCCTGGCGGGGGCATTTTTCGCCTCTGCCGGCCTCGCAAACAGCCTCGTCTGCCGCCGCTTCTGATGTAGCTGATACTCTATGCTCCTTGATGGATATGCAGATTTCTTTTCAATTCTTCTTATTGGGCTATTTTGCCCGAGAAGGTGACGATGCTCTGGCGGGACATCTCGAATGCAGCTTTGTTGTCATTGACTGCGATCTGGCCGGCGTCCTGAAGGTTCTCGGAAGCGCAAGTGCGGTACGCCCTTAGCGAAGTCAGGCCCTTGATGTTCTTGAAGGTCAGGCTCAGGGACTGGTGCTGCGGCGTGGGATTGATGGCCACGACGGTCAGATCGGTGTTCTTTTCGTGCAGAAAAGCGCCGACCTGGACGTCACCAAAGCCGGGCCGGGCCTCGATGCGCCGCGCGCCGGGGCGGATAAATTTACTGTAGTGCATTGCCGTATAGGTTTTGGGCGTGTACCGGTCCATCACCATCATGGCGTGGATGGATTCTCTGCTCTCGGTGATCTGCCAGGGGACGAAGGCCGAGCAGTTGCCGGCCACCAGCGCATTGTGGAGGGCGTTGCCGATTCCCTTGTGAATGGGGGCGGGCCACGCGTGGTCGCCCGTGCCGCCTTCGGTAATCCAGAACGGTTTGCCCGTGTCCCTGACCAACTCCCAGAACCTGTGGGACGACGTGGCGGACATTTCGGCCTTGACTCCGTCTTCGTAGCCGTGGGTGGCAAAGACGTCGAGGGCCTCGAGGGCCTTCGGGTTGTCCTTGATGGCCTTGACGTAGGAGCCGGTGCCGCCTTCGTACAAGTGGCTGGTCATCGTCTCAGGCCCGAAGATCTTGACATGGCTGCAGCCTTCGGCGTTCAGTGTTTCACGGAGCATGGCAAGGATTGTGACGTAATCCTTGCCGCCCCAGACGCAACTCTCGAACGATTGTGTGAATTGCACCTCGTTTCCCGGGCTGACAGCATAGAAGGGCACGCCTTGCTTATCGTGGAGCTTGACGTATTCGGCCATCCACTTACAGAAGTGCTTGAAATACTTCGGATCGACGCGGTTGGTGAATTCGCCGTAGCCGCCGGCGCGAATGGCGCCGGAGCGTTTATCCGTGATGGACTTATTCACTTTCATCCAGGCTGGCGGGCTCCAGACCGTCCCGATGATCTTGACGGCCGGGTCGATCTTTCGAATCCCAAGACCGAAATCTACGAAGATTTGCGGCCGACCGCCGTTGGCCTCCATGTTGAAATCCTCACAGCGGATTTGGGTCCAGTCTTCCGTCGGTTTCTCGAATGTGGGACCCCACATGTTCACGCGAAGCATGTTGCATCCGACGCCCTCGACGTAGATTTTCTGAAAGTCCTCGGTGCGATAAAGCCGGCGGAATCGGTCCGACCATGCAATCAGGCAGGTCCCGAAGCCTTCGACGGTCTGATACCGTTGTGCTCCATCGACGATGACCTCCGTGGCCGAGGCTGACGCGGCGGTTATCAGATTACTCGCCGTGAGCAGAAAGGCGATCACCCATACAAACCGTACATGCATATTTGTCTCCCCTCGGGTTTTCTACCTAAGCGACAATACTTGCGATCATAGAATCCAGCCGTCCCGATAGGGCGGATTGATGAGTTGGTTGGCCTCATCACAGTTGGTGAATCGCATGTTCGGGCCGTCCCATTCGAGCTGGCGGCCCAGCATCTGCATCGCGATGATTCCCAGCCGGGCCAGTTCGGTCAGCGGTCCGCCGTAATCGAAGTTCGAGCCCGCCTTGCCGCCTGTTTTGATGGCCTGCAACCAGTCATGGTGGTGGTTCTTCACACGCGGCAGCGTCGGCTCGGGCGGGTCGTAGGCCTTCATTTTCACTTCCGGGATGATTCGTGCGCCGCCGGCGCCGTGCGATCCGTACATGATTTTGCCCTTGGTGCCGGTCACAACCGCCCCGGTCCTGTTCACCTTTCTGCCCTCCTCCAGTTCGGCCGGACGCGGGATCGCAGCCCTGCCGCTGTGCCAGAGAAGCCTGACGGGGCCGCGTTTGCCTTTGGCCGGGAACTCGAAGGTTATCACCGAGCCGTGCGGGAACGTGTCGGCATGCTCTTTTGGATCGTAGCCTTCGGCTTCGGCCTGGACCATCCCGGGCGCCCCGAGATCCAGGGCCCAGAAAACCGGGTCAACGACGTGGCAGACCCAGTCGCCGATGGTGCCCGAGCCGAACGGCATCCAGCCTCGCCATCTGCCGGGCAGGTACATCGGGTTGTACGGCCGATACATGGCTGGCCCGAGCCACAGATCCCAGTCCAGCTCGCGCGGAATCTCATGTCTCTCGCCGCGTTTCGGAAACTGGTCAATCGTGCAGTGGTCGGAACCGCAGCCGGCGTGAACCTCATAGACTTCACCGATTGCGCCGTCCCATATCCACTCGCAAAACATGCGGATATTATCAAAGGAGTGTCCCTGGTTGCCCAATTGCGTCACTACCTCGTGCTTTCGGGCGGCCCTCATGAGTTCGCGAATTTCGTAGATCGAATGCGCCAGAGGCTTTTCACAATAGACGTGTTTGCCTCTTCTGATCGCGTCCATACACGCGACGGCGTGCGTATGGTCGGGTGTGGAGACCGTCACGGCGTCGATTTTGCTGTCCATCTCATCCAGCATCTTGTGGAAGTTGTGATAGCGCCTGGCATTAGGATACTCCTCGAAAGCCTTGCCGGCGCGCCGTTCATCCACGTCGCACAACGCGACAAAGTTCTCTCCACGAGTGCCGTTGATGTTGGCGCCGCCTCGTCCTCCGACGCCGATATGGGCAATGTTGAGCCTGTCACTGGGAGCGGCGCCGGCCCTTCCGCCGAGCACGTAGTGCGGCGCAATGGTGAACGCCGCTGCGGCGCCCACCGACCGCCGCAGAAACTGCCGCCTCGAAGTGTTCTTGCTGTGCTTACTCATTGCAAACCTCCAAACAAATTGTCTCTGGTGAACTCGTGACCTTCGTTGGTATTATGACTTCTGTTTAAATCGAACGACCGGCGGTCAGCTTAGCGAATCGATTCTTCGGGCAGCTCCAGTTTCACGCCCTCGTCGAGAGGCATCCTGTCGGGCACAGCGCCGGTCTCCTTGAGCAGACGAGCCAATTCGGCCTTCAGCTCCTTGGCAACAGAGGCGTATTTCGGGTCGTTAATCAGGTTGATTGTCTCGTTCGGGTTGTCCTTGAGGTTGTACAGCTCGGCCATGTGACGGTCGGGCTCGCCGTCGCCGTGCGGGTAGTGGACATATTTCCATTTGTCCGTGCGGACGCCTCGCACGTTCGGCGTATAAGGAAACTGTTTCTCATAGTTGTATTCGTAGAGCCATGATTTTCGCCAGCGGCTGTGATTGCCCTCGAGCAGCGGTTTCCAGGAGAGGCCGTGAATATTATCGAGCGGTCTGGCCCGGCAGATATCGACAATCGACGGAGCCATGTCGATGTTCAGGACTTGTTCCCTGATAAGGGTGCTTGCTTTGATCAGCTTCGGATAACGCACAATCAGCGGAACGCGGATGCTCTCTTCGTGCATGCTTCGCTTATCGATCATACCGTGTTCGCCGAGCAGGAATGAATTGTCGCTGGTGAAAATGAAGAGCGTGTTATCGAGTTCGCCGATTTGCCCGAGCGTTTTGTATATTTCACCCACACTGTCATCGACAGAATTGATCGTGCCGGCGTAGCTGCGGACGAACTCTCCGAAAATATTGACACCTTCAGGACGCTTATCGGGAAAGTCTTTGCGAAAACCGTACAAGGGTCCGTAAATGCCATGCCATGTGTCCAGTCGCTCGGTCACCCACTTCGGCTTTGTTTCCAAATGAAATGCCGTTTCCGGGTACGGAACCTGAACGTCGTCGTAAGTGTGTTTGTATTTCTCTTCGGGAACAAAAGGACCATGCGGGGCCTTGTGGCCTAAGATCAGCAGGAAGGGGCTGCCCACTTTGCGTATGCCTCTGAGCCACTCGGCGGCCATGCGCGTTACCGCCGTCGTGTAATAGCCTTTCACGACTTGTCGGGTTCCGTTGACGTTGAAAGTCGTGTCGTAGTACTGTCCCTGTCCCTTGTGGGTGATCCAGTAGTCGAAGCCGGGCCGCTTTGCGTCGTCCTGCTCGCCCATGTGCCATTTTCCGATATAGGCGGTATGATAGCCCGCCTCCTGCAACCGGCGCGGGTAGCTGCCCAGGTCCACCGGATAATCAGTAAAGTTGTTCATCACGCCGTGGGAGTGGGCGTAGAGCCCTGAGAGAAACGAGGCCCGGCTCGGCGAGCAAAGCGAGGTGGTGACGAACATATTCTCGAACAGCGCCCCTTCTTTCGCCAGGCGGTCCAGATGAGGCGTCTTCATGCCCAGCAGCGGCTTGGACGCGACGCCGAGACAGTCCCATCGCTGATCGTCGGTAAAGATGACGACGACGTTGGGGCGTTCAGCCGTCCCGCCGGCGGTGGGCATTTGACAGCCGGCCAGGGCCAGCCCGGTGGTTGTCAGTCCGGCCATTTTCAGAAAATCTCTGCGCGTGGCTTGATTCGTATTCATACTGCCTCTCTGGCATCGAAGCTTCTGACTCAGATTAATCTACCCTGATTCCCTGTTGCTCCAGCCATTTTTTCAGGTCCCCCATTTCGTTGTTGAAAATCTCGTTGTCGTAATCCTCTTCCAGCTTGTGGATGTTGCTCTCCAGCTCGGGCTGTTCCTGCACAACGTCGCCCAGTTTCCTCTCGAACTCATCGCTGACGACTGTGAGATCGCCGAAGTCTGTTTCCAGTTCCAGCATGCCCGCCAGGCGTCTTGTTACCGCTTCGATACATTTCGGATTGCTGCCCTGCACGTACGCCGGAATCGTGGCCACGAGGTTGACCATGCTCACGGCATGTTCACGGCACTTGGCGGTCAGATGAGTCACGATGCTGGCAGGGCCCTCATAGTTGGTAAATTTCACGCCGTAGTGCTGGAAAGTCTCTTTGAGTGCGAAGTGCGAGACGGAACAGAAAAGTCTCGGCTCGCGCGTGTGGGGCACGAGGCCCGCTACGCTGCCGATGAAATATATCGTCTTGACGTCGAATTCTTCACATACCCGGAATATGCATTCGGCGTACGCGTCCCAGCCCAGATTGGGTTCCTTGCCCAAAAAAAGTATCAGATTGGCCTCTTCACTGCAGTAGAAGGTGTTTGTCGGGATTTCATAAGACTCGATCAAGCCGTCGCTTATCTGCGTGTGCGGGCGGAAAAGCGCCGTCACTTCCATCGCCCCGGGAAAACTGTAGATATAGAACCCCGCAGGCTCGATTTCAGAAAATCTCTCAGCTCCGAGCTTCTCGATAAGGCACTTGACGGTGCCGGTGGAAACGTCGCCGCCGTCCATCCAGCCCGAGAAACCGAGCAATAACCGCGTGTTGGATACTTGGGGCTTCTTAATAATGTTCAGCTTCTCGCACGACATACATGCTCCTTGATTGCCACGATATTGTCCCTTTTTACTACTTATCGGCAAGGGAATCCAGATATATTTGGCAATTATCGCCCGGGGAGCGAACACCTGTCTTCAGACGCTCTCTTGCGAGGCGTCGGGGAAAAAGCTGGAAAAGTTCTGTCGGGAACTGCACAAACGAGTAGAATGTGAAGAGGATATGCAAGAAGGAGAATGCCGATGTCACAAAGTGTCAATCGTCGGAGTTTCATCAGAAAGTCGCTGCTTACCCCCGCGGCCGGTGCATTGGCAATGCACGCCATGCAAGGCAGAACCTCAGCCGCTAATGCAGCCGGGCAAACCGGGACTCCGCGCATTCCGGCTGCTTCAAGGGCGGGCCTGCCGACCGGACGGATCAAAGACCTTCAAATCAGCCGGCTCCTGTTGGGCGGCAATCTGCTGACCCATTTCACCCACAGCCGCGATTTGAAATACGTCTATAATCTGACTGCGCACTACAACACTGAAGAGAAGATTCTCGAAACCATGGCAGTAGCCGAAGCGCACGGAGTCAACACGCTTGTTATCCACACGGCCCCGGGCGTGGTGAGCATGCTCAAGAAGTACCGGTACAAGCAGGGGGGAAAGATTCAGTGGATTATATGCCCGACCGCGCAGGTCGATTCCGATCCCGAAGGCTACACGACGCAGGTTAAGCAGCTTGTCGAGGAGGGCGTTGACGCGATTTACCTCTGGGGCGTCAGCGCCGACCGCCTCGTTTCCGAGGGTAAGGTCGATATGATTGCCAGAGCTGTGGAGATTGCCAAAGAGAATGGGGTGCCCTCGGGCGTCGGAGCGCACGACTTAAGCGTGGTCAAAGAATGTGAGCAAAGAAAGATCGACGCCGATTTCTACATCAAGACATTTCATCATCACCGCTACCCGAGCGGGCCGAAGCCCAATGAGCTGACAAGAGTCTATGCCGAGGTGCCGGGCTACTGGTGCAACAATCCCGATGAGGTCATCGATTTTATGAAGGGCGTCGAGAAACCCTGGATCGCGTTCAAGGTGATGGCTGCAGGGGCGATACCGCCCAAGGATGCCTTTCGCTATGCGTTCGAGAATGGGGCTGATTTTGTTTTGGCCGGGATGTTTGACTTTGAGATCGCCGAGGACGTCCTCATAGCAAATGCTGCCCTCAAGCAGCTCAAGAGGGCGCGTCCGTGGAGAACTTAGTCCGGTGCGGGCCGGCGAACTCTCAGGGCGTTCGCAACGCGGAGTGAGCGAAAAAGCTATTGCGGCCAGTGTCAGAGCCGATACAATTGAACAAGGAATGGCGCGAGTGGTATACAATAAGCAGCGCAGGTGTCTGAACGGATTGACGGCCGTCTGCGAAACAAAGCTTTTCGAGGGAAATCGGCCATGAGCAAAGTGAATTCCAATGAGGAGATTCTGGAATTTTCGATTGCCAAGGAAGTGGAGGCATATCATTTCTACATGGCATTAGCCGGCCGTGTGGACGATCCGAAGATACGGCAAGTATTTGAAGATTTTGCCGACGAAGAGCTCGAGCACAAGGCAAAACTGGAGCTGGAGATCACAAAGCTGGGCAAGACGGTTTCCACAGAACTGAAGCCGGGCCGCTCCGGCGACGGTTATGTTCTAATAGACGGCGCCGCGGTGCTGAATATGGATTACAGAGATGCCCTTCTGCTGGCGATACAGAAGGAGGAAGCTGCATTTCGGATTTATGTGAATCTGATCGGCACAGTCGAAGATGTACAGTCGCATGAGGTGCTTCTGGAATTGGCTCAGCAAGAGGTTAAGCATAAGCTTCGTTTCGAGGCTGAATATGATGCTCTGCTCAAAGAAGCCTGAGAGGGCCGGTGCCGGCTCAGATGAGCTGGACATGCTGGAGCGTTAAGGCCGTTGTTTGCCGCCTTGTTCGTTCAGGTGGACAGCAGCAAAACAGGGTGTGATTATCTCTCGCGGTGAGTGATGTTCAGCCGGAGAAATGAATCAGAAACCGGGGCGAACAACAACAAGAGGGAGACGATCGCGCGCAGGGTAGCTGAACTCGTGGACGATCTGCCCTTGTTCCCGACTGACGTTAACCGGCTTCTGGTTGCTGCAGTAAAGCCCAGCACCGATGGAAGGGAAATGCTGCGGCTGATGGAGAGCGATCCCGGAGTTCGGGATGAGCTTCTGCCTCTGGCACGCTCCTACTTTGGGGCGGAGGCCGATTTCGAGAGCGTCGAAGACGCCGTGGAGCACCTCGGCGTTCAGCCTCTGGTGCAGTTGATTGGAATCTCCTACGCCAGAGACGCGATCCGGCGGGAGTTCGCTGCACTGAAATACCTGAACGATTACGTGGGCCATGCCGAGGACATTTACCTCACGTGCGGAATACTCGGCGAGATTTGCTCCTTGCCGGCCGAGCAGCGCCGGATGTATGCGCTGGCCGGGCTGATCCACGACGTGGGCCGGCTGGCCATCATGGTCGCCGCGAATCAGACCGCCGGCCGTGTATTGGCCACGTTGTGGGACAGGATGGTCTCGGTGGTGCGCGATGAGAAGGCCGACGTGGGGACGGACCATTGTGAAGTGGGAGCGAGGATTTGCCGGAGGTGGAACTTCTCGCCGGCTATCGAGGAAGGGGTCCGTCGGCATCACACTCCGCTATTGGACAGCGATTTCAGCTTTGCCGGGGCTTTAATATTCATCTCCCACTTTGTCTCGGCCAGCGACCCCAGCGGTGAAATCCTTGCTACGTTGCTCGCGAGCCGCGTACTTGCCAAATTGAACCTGAGCGCCGTCGATTTCGAGAGAGCCCGAGCCCAATATAAATCGCGCATCACAGAATAGCTCAGAAGGTTCCAATTTGTGCATGGGTTGCACGACAGATCGAGTGAGATGAATCGCCCCGATTCCGATCCTTCCGCTAAACAGGTGCGTTTTCGCATTCATCGTGTTAATATAGTGGTTGTGTATGAACTGACCGCAATCATCGTCTCGCTGGCGGCCCTTGTGGTGCTGCTGCGACTGAAGGTCAAGATCGGCGTGGCCATGGTGGTTTCAGCCTGTCTGTTGGCGCTTTTGCTGCGCATCTGGCCGGCGGACGTCGCGCGAACGCTCGCCGGAGAATGGCACAGCCAGCCTCTGACCCGCACGACGGGCTATCTTTTCGTTTCGCTGACTGCGCTACTGTTGCTGGTGAATGTCATCGGCGCGGCGATGGAAGAGATCGGCCTCTCGCAGCGGCTCGTGCCGGCCATGCAGGGGCTGTTCAAGAGCCGCCGGTTCGCCTTGGCCCTGATGCCGCTGATGATGGGCATGTTGCCCACACCCGGCGGCATTATGCTCTCGGCGCCGATGGTGCGCGAGGCTGGCGACAGAATGGGTCTCGAGCGCAGCCGGCTCGCCGCGATCAACTTTCTGTTCAGGCACCTATGGGAGCCGATCTGGCCGCTCTTTCCCGCGGTGCCTCTGGTTCAGAGCATGTTGGGCATATCGGCCCTGACGCTCTTTTGCCATCACATCGCATTGGCCGGCGCGGGGATGCTGGTCGGCATGGTCGTTCTGCTTGTGTTCGGGATTCCGCCGAAGCACACCGATCAGCCGTCGCCCGGGCGTCACGTGGGCCACCATCTTGGCGATTTCCTCCACGCCTTCTGGCCCATCGTCTTTACCGCCGGCTTGTACATCGCCCTCGATGTGCCGCCCGCGGTCGGAATCTTCCTGGCCATCATCGGTTTGCTGCTGCTGCACCGCGTTCCGGCGACGCGGTGGCGCTCCATTTTCAGGGCCGGCCGCGAGCTGGACCTGGTGCTGCTGATGTTCGGCGCGCTGTTTTTCAAGGTCAACCTCGAAACGGGCGGTGCGATCAGCGGCGTCGTCGAATTTCTCAGAAGCGTCCACGTACCGCCGCAGATGCTGTTATTCCTGCTGCCCATGCTGGTCAGCTTCACGACCGGCGTGACGATGCCGACCGTTGCGATTACGTACCCGTTCCTGCTGGCCTTCATCGGGACGGGCCCTGACGTGAAGATGGGGCTGGAAACGCTGGCCTTCTCCGGCCTGCTCTTTGGCCTCTGGTTGACGCCGGTCCATTTGTGCCTGCCCCTCTCGGCCGGCTATTTTCAGACCTCGCTGCTTAAGATTATTCTGACAATAGCATTGCCGGCCGTCGGCGTCGCCATGACCGGCGTGTTGATGGCCGTGTTTGTGGGTTGACCGGGGACGCCGGTAAGGCGTATCCAAGTGATTCTATGCAGGCAGAAGGAGCCGAATGCTGAGATCTGAGAACATCTTTGACATTATCTTTCTAATCGGCTTTGTTGCAGGCTCAGTAATCCGCAAGGTCTATACGGCCCGGTGCCGGGGTCACAAGGCTGCCAGAAGGCATTTTACTGTGTCGGATACCGCACTGATCACTCTGGCGGGCGTTGGAATGGTTGCGCCTTTGATCTACTTGTTCTCGTCGTGGATGGATTGTGCCGACTATGATTTGCCCGTCTGGATGGGCTGGACGGGGACGGTCGCTTTCGCCGGAGCCCTTGTGCTGCTGTGGCGCTCACACGCCGATCTCGGGGCCAACTGGTCGGCGATTCTTCAGATCAGGCCCGAACACTCGCTCGTGACGCACGGCATATACCGCTACATCCGGCACCCGATGTACGCCGCCCACCTGCTGTGGGCCATCGCGCAGGCTCTGCTGTTAGGCAACTGGCTTGCGGGCTGGGCGTTTATGGTGACGTTTGTACCTTTGTATCTGCTGCGCGTGCCGCGTGAAGAAGAAATGATGCTTGAGCAATTTGGGCAGGCATACCGTGACTACATGAGCCGCACCGGAAGAATGATCCCCCGTTTTTGGAGATAACAGGATGGGCCGAAACGCCAGACAAATCATGCGGATCGCATTGCCGGCAACATGTCTTATCGGCTTCGCTTCGGCGCGCAGCGTAGAGTATCCGCACACGCAGCGAGCTGACCACATTGACGTGTATCACGGGGCGGAAGTGGCGGATCCTTACAGGTGGCTCGAAGAAGATGCCCGCGGCTCGGAACGTGTTCGCGACTGGGTGAACGCTCAGAACAAAGTGACCTTTGAGTATTTGAAGTCGCTGCCGAGACGCGAACCGATCAGGAAGCGTCTTACTGAACTCTGGGACTACGAAAAGTATTCGGTCCCTGGAAAGGCCGGCGGACGGTACTGCATTGCCAAGAACGACGGCCTGCAAAATCACTCCGTTATTTATGTGATGGATTCCCTGGACGGACCGCGACGGATTCTTCTGGATCCCAATAAATGGTCGAAAGATGGAACCACCGCTTTAGGGGGCTTGTCCTTCAGCGAGGATGGCAGGTTCGCAGCCTACGGCATCCAGGATGCAGGCTCGGATTGGCGGACCTGGAAGGTCAGGAACGTTGAAACAGGGCAGGAACTCGACGACACATTGAAGTATCTGAAGTTCACCAGTGTCGCCTGGGATCCCCAATCCAGAGGTTTCTTTTACGCTAAGTATCCCGATCCTGATCCGAATGAGCAATTCACGTCACTGAACAAGAAGATGAAAGTGATGTATCATAGTCTGGGCACGGACCAGCGGGATGACGTCGTTGTCTTTTACAGGCTCGATCAGCCGGAGTGGGGGTATGATGTTGAAGTGACGGATGACGGGCGATACCTGATTCTCACGATTTGGATCGGAACCGATGACCGGTACAGGATCATGTACAAGGACCTCGATCAGCCTTACGCCATGCCTATTGATCTGATTGACAACTTCGAGAGTGATTACAGCTTTATCGACAACGATGGCCCGGTGTTCTTTTTCCGTACGGATTCAGAGGCGCCTAACGGGCGTGTAGTTGCAATCGATACCCGTAAGCCCGAACGCGAGAGCTGGCGGGAGATTGTCCCCGAGGCGCTCGAGCCGTTACGGTCGGCGGACGTAGTAAACAACCTTTTTGTTTGTACCTATCTGAAGGACGTGACGACTCGAGTCAGGCTTTATACGATGGACGGCCGGCACCTCCGCGATATTGAACTGCCCGACTTGGGTACGGCCGCCGGATTTCACGGTAAAAGAAGAGATACCGAGACCTTTTATTCGTTCCAGTCCTTCGCCGTGCCGCCTTCGATCTACCGCTACGACTTGGTCACGAGTGAATCCGAACTGCTGGAGCGGGCGAAAGTCGATTTTGACCCTGACGAATACATTACCGAGCAGATATTCTATACGTCCAAGGATGGCACGCGCGTACCCATGTTCATCACGCACGAGAAAGGCATCCATCGAAATGGCTTAAATCCCACTTTGTTGTATGGTTACGGCGGATTCAACATTTCGATTCGCCCTGCCTTTTCCGCTCTGCGCCTGGCCTGGATGGAGATGGGAGGAATTTACGCCGTGGCCAACATACGCGGGGGCGGCGAATACGGCCAGAGGTGGCACGAATCCGGTAAGAAGATACACAAGCAAAACGTATTCGATGATTTTATAGCTGCGGCCGAATATCTGATTGATAGCAGATACACATGCCCTGAAAAGCTGGCCATACTCGGCCGGAGCAATGGAGGACTGCTGGTCGGGGCGTGCATGACGCAGCGTCCGGTTCTGTATGCGGTGGCCCTTCCCGCTGTGGGGGTCATGGACATGCTGCGCTTCGACGAATTCACCGCTGGACGCTTCTGGGTCGATGATTACGGATCGGCAAAGGATAGCAAAGAAATGTTCGAATACCTCAAGGGCTATTCTCCTTATCATAATTTGAAGCCGGGTGTCCGGTATCCTGCGACTCTGATTACCACGGCGGACACCGACGACCGCGTGGTTCCGGGGCACTCGTTCAAATTCGCCGCACAGCTTCAGCATTGTCACGCGGGGGACAGCCCCGTCCTCATTCGCATCGAGACCCGCGCCGGTCACGGCTCGGGCAAACCGACTTCCATGGTGATTGAGGAACAAGCGGATATCTACGCATTCCTTGCCAAAAATCTGGGCATGGCGGAGTAAGACAGCACAGGCCTCTCGACCGGGAACAATTGCAGAAAGGACAATCAGATGAATCGAAGAACATTTCTCAAGACCCTGCCGGCCTTCGGCGTGCTGGCTGGAACGGCGACGAGCTTCTCGCAGGATCTGCAACCTATCTCGCTGCCAAAACCCGAGAAGGATGGTGGAAAATCCGTGCTGGCAGCGCTGTGGGAAAGAAAGACCAATCGCAATATTAGCCCTCAGAAGATTCCCATGCAGGTGCTTTCCAATCTTCTGTGGGCGGCGTTCGGCGTAAACCGGGAAAATGAGCCTTTCGGAGGACCGGGCAGAACGGCCGCATCGGCCAGCAACTCTCAGGAGATCGACCTATATGTGGCGTTGCCCGAAGGGGTCTATCTCTACGAGGCGGTGCCTCACCGATTGAGGCCGGTTGTCGCCGGGGATTTTCGAGCCAGATCGGGCAGGCGGGCGGTGGCTACGGCGCCGGTCAACATCTTCTACGTTGTGGACCTCGCAAAATACAGCAAAGCGCCGTTTCAGGAGCCGGGCCTGAAGGATTCGGACGTGGTCAAGTCCTATTATTACGTCGCAACGGGTCTGATTGCGGGCAACGTGTATTTGTTTGCCGCCTCGCAAGGCTTGGCCGCCCATTTCCATAATTGCGATAAGACCAATACGCCGAGAGAATTCAAGCTAAGACCCGAGCAGCGCGTGCTCTTCGCCCACACCGTCGGCTACCCTGCGGATGGCCAACGCCCGCGCTGAGCCGCCCTTCAAGATCGGCCGCGAACCACAGAATGTATGACTGAGTGTCGGATATCGAACAAGAAGTGATGAGAGTGAGGTGTCGCGTGGAATTTCTGCCGGGGACTGCTGCATACTGACACCCGATGCACACAGCAGCCTCCGGCGTTTCTTTTAAAAGCTATTTCGGCAGGACGAGCAGGAGGAAGACGAAGCCGAACAGGCCGACGGTCTCGACGATGCCCATGGTGATAATGATAAAGACCAGCCCTTTGCCCTGGCCTTCGGAGATTGAGCGACAGCCGGCTGCTCCGATCAGGCCCTGAATCCAGGCACTGGCGAACTCGGCCAGGCCACCGGCAATGCCGATGCCTAATAAGGTGCCTGGATGCACGCTCGTCAGCGGATTCTCACCGGTTACCAGAGGGGACAGGC
>CP070806.1:4473230-4505869 GCA_020343675.1 Phycisphaerales bacterium | reverse complement strand
CTCCAGCACGACCAGCCCACCCGTCTCATGGTCGGCGGTAACGATAATCAGCGTATCGGTGCGCCCCTGCGCCCAGTCGATGGCCACCTGGACGGCATTATTGAATTCCACAGTTTCCAGAACCATGTTGGCCGTCAGATTGCTGTGCGAAGCCGTGTCGATCTGAGCGCCTTCGATCATCACGAAGAAACCGTCGGGATCGTTGTCCAATATGTGCAGCGCCGTTTCGGCCATTTCACTCAAGTGCGGCAGTGATCCCAGGTCAGTCTCGAAGGGCAGGTTGCCGCCGCCGAACTGACCGCACACCATGTCGATATTCTCGGTGTCCAGCGCCTGCATACTGTCTCTGTCGGTCACGACCGTATATCCGGCGGCCTCGAATTCCTGGATGTTCATTCCATTGCCGCCGCCGCCCAATATCACGTTCGGCCGGGCCTGGGTTCGGTAGTCCTCACCGATCTGCACGACGTTCTGGCGGCTCGGCTCGTGGGCGCCAAAGGCCGCAGGCGTCGCGTCGGTGATGAACTTGGTGGAAACCAGCCCGGTGCTCTTGCCCAGCGCCTTATAGTATTCGAGAAGGGTCTCCAGTTCGCTGCCGTCGCCGGGAATGGCCATGCTGATCACGCCATTGTTGACCTTGACACCGGTAGCCAGTGCCGTCCCAGCCGCCGCAGAATCCGGTATGCCGCCGCCGGCAGCATAGTTGGTCAGTTCGCCGCTAAAGGGAAACATCTCGAAAGACAATGTGCCCGGCGCACCGTAGGCGTACATTCCCGCCGCTTTGACCTGTTCGGGACCCATTCCGTCGCCGATTAGGAAGATGACATACTTCGGCTGCGCCTGGACCGGTCCGACAGGCCCTATCACCAGGGCAATCAGTGTGAAAAGACAAAGCAGGCAGGTCGGTTTTCTGAACATGACAGTCCTCCGGGCAAAAAAATCATGCATTGTCATCGAAAAGAAACAGGTCTCCGCCTTTCAGTCGCATGCGAGCCGGCGTAATTCGCACAGATTCGGCCTGTGTCCTTCGTTTCACGGCCAAACCGATCCTCGCGCGCTGAAATTGAGGCGTGCACTAAACGAATCACACCCGCGACGGAAAGTAATTTGCAGCTCCCGATACTTCTATCTACGCCGAATTGCCTGGCCTCGGGCCAAGAACAATATCCCGACATGGCACGCAACTATGTGGCCAAAGGAACTGCCATTCGGCCCAGACAGTTTGGCTATCCATCTATAAAGACGAAAACCGGCCCCAAACGTTACAACTTTTCCTGCAAAAACCGCAGTTTTTGCCAAAATCCATCGCGGTTGCCCATCGCCCCTCCCAGTCTTCGAAGAGAGGCTTGAACAGCACTGCCATCACTATAATTGTCGCAACAAGTCCCGAAACCGCCGCTACCGTCGCCATAGTGCCCTCATTCTTATCGCGCCCCATATAGAATGACGACGCTATCCACAATAATATTCAATGATGAACCCCAAAAACCGTCGCAAAAGTCCGAAATAGTCCAAAAATCACGTTAGCTTCCCGAACACATGCCTGCTGCACAAACGGGTCTGCGCAATTGGGCACGGGGCTGCCACGAACATATATCTTGAGAATGAGTTGACATAACCGCGATGTGCGATGCGTCGCGTCCTACGTGGCTTCCGGCCCGAGCTCATGTCGGAGGAGCCCCCATCTACCGCCGGTGAATAAGCAGCGATGCGAGATTACCATTTGCCAATCACCAATTACAGAGGCTCATCGGCTCCTGGTCGCGGCTTCGCCGCCGGTAAACCGTAACGCCTTTGCAGCCGAGCCGATAGGCTAATCGATACGCCCGGTCCACGGCGGCTACGCTCGTTTTCTCGCCGAAGTTGATTGTCTTGCTGACCGCAGCGTCGCAATGCCGCTGGAAAGCCGCCTGCATCCGAACATGCCATCGCGGCTCGATATCATAAGCGCCCTTGAAGACCCGGCGGATGCGCGCGGGGATATCGGCGAGTTTCGCAATGCTGCCGGCCTCGGCGATTTTGCGCTCTAACTTCTTACTGTAGAAGCCTTCATTTTCGGCAACCCGCCTGAAAACCGGGTCAATCTGGAGCATCGTGGTCCCCTCCAGGACCTGCCGCATAAAGACCAGCGAATAGACCGGCTCGATGCCGCACGAGCAATCGGCGATGATGCTGATCGTACCCGTCGGAGCAACACACGTCAGCGCGGCGTTGCGAATCGGCTTTCTTCTGCCCTTCCAGATGCTCCGGTTCCAGTTCGGAAACGGCCCGCGCTGCGCCGCCAGCTCGGCGCTGGCTCGGCGCGCATGGTCATTGACGAACTTCATCAGCCGCGCGCCGAACTCGACGCCCCGCTGTGAATCGTAAGCAATGCCGAGGGCGAACAGGCAATCGGCAAAACCCATGACACCCAAGCCGACCTTTCGATTGCCGTGCGCCAGGTGGATTGTCTCTTCAACCGGATAGGTGCATGCGTCGATAATGTTATCCAGGAAGCGCACGGCAAGCCTGGTGGTCTGGGCCAGTGCGGGCCAGTCCATATCCGCCCCTGCCTCGGTCGCGCGGACGAACTTGGCAAGATTAATGCTGCCCAGCGTGCAGGCCTCGTAGGGCAGCAGCGGCTGTTCACCGCAGGGATTGGTGGCTTCTATCGCCCCCAGCGCCGGAGTCGGATTCTCCCGATTGATCCGGTCGATAAACGCGACGCCGGGTTCGCCCGTCTTGTGCGCGCAGCGGACGACCATTTTCCAGATGTCACCGACGGTGTGGAATCGCCCCGCCGGCGCGGCCGGCCGGGCCGTCTTGTCGGCCCACTCGTGCAGGTCGTTTATGGTGTATTCTGCGACGTCGATCCGGCGGGGAAGCAGATACCTGCGCCCCGTCCGGGGATTGGTGACGACGTGCGGGGCTTTGCCGCCTGCCAGTACCTTTTTCATCCACACATCGCTGACCTTGATGGAGATATTAAAGTTGGTGAAGGCCGCGAGATTCTGTTTGGCGCGCAGGAACTTGAGGATATCCGGATGCTCGACGCTCATCATTCCCATATTCGCGCCTCGCCGGAACGCGCCCTGCTGGATTGCATTGGTGGTCTCGGAGAAGACACGCCAGAAGCTGATCGGCCCCGATGTGGTTCCGCCGCTGGAGGCAACGCGGTCGCCGGTCGGCCTCAACCTGTCGAAGGAAAAACCGGTTCCGCCTCCGGCCTGCTGGATCAGGGCCGTTTGCTTGATGGCTTCGAAGATGCCCTCGATACTGTCCTCGATGGGCAGGACGAAGCAGGCGCTGAGCATGCCACGCCGCCCGGCGTTCATCAGCGCGGGCGAATTGGGCAGGAATTTCAGCGACGCCACCAAGTCATAGTACATTCTGTGCCATCGCTTGATGTCGCCGGCACTCGCCCCATACGCAGCTTCGACCTCGGCTATCAATAACGCGACCCTGCTGAAGAGCTGGGCGGGCGTCTCGACACAGTCGCCCCGCGCGTCTTTGATCAGATACCGGCTCTGCAGGACTTTCAACGCATTCTCGGTCAGGACAGGCTCGGCCCCGGGTACCGGACTTGTTTTTGCCTGGGTCATAGGAAAACTCCGAATACCTCAGGAGCCCACCCGCGGCTGCTCGCCTGAGAACGCTCCGCCGCTATTGGATACGACCGGATTCCCTGGATTGTTCCGTGCGAGCGTCGTGCCGCGCCTGAGCCCCGCGTCTGACGTGCAACCACTTGGGCCGGAACACATTCCGGATCTTTTCGCTGAATCGAATTCCCAGACGTTGCGTGCTGGTTCCGAAATCGGCTCGCTTGAAATCATCGGCGGTTGGGGGCGCGGGCGACTTGCCAAACAGTGACAATATCGCCGCTGCCACAAATCCGAGAAACGAACTTATTCTGGTGCAAAAGCGCATACGTGTGATTCGGGACTCGCCGTCCCGGACGGCTATCTCTGGACCGCCAGTTTCAGCGACGCCAGCAGTTCCTCGCCCGTTCTGCTCATCGATTCCGACGTGCCGAACAACTGGTGCCTGTCCAGAATTTCCTCCTGGCGATTATAGTATCTCTGAACCGCTCCGAGACCGCCTTCGGTCGCGCCGGCGGTCCTGTACTGTCCGTCCAGGAGCCACGAGCTGATCTCGGCGTCGTACTCGGCCGGATAGATAAGCGCGACAACGAATTCGTCGTCCCCGTATTGGGCCAGATGCACCTTCGCCCGGCAAGGCGGGGCCGTCCTAACGGCGAGGTTGACCAGGGCCTTGAAATCCCGCCGGCCGGAGTCTGGGTCGCCCGAATAGAAGAACACCCCGGCCTCAAGCTCAAACGTCTCGGCCAGCACGCCTTTGATTTCGAGTTTGCCGTCGGGGTACGCTCTGTGAATCTTATAGACCTTACCGTCTCTGTACTTCTCGCTCTCCAGAAGCTCAGCGACTTCTGCAGCGGTAAAGCCCACGCCCACGTGATCTCCGAAATCGAAGATATATAGGCCAACGTATTTCTCAGGTTCCTGTAATTCCGGCAACTTCATAGATGAATATTATACCTGTGGGTCTGCCCGATTGCACGAATTTTCTCAGGCTGCATCTGATACCACCTGTACTGTGGCAAAACTCTTGACACGCGGGGTGGGGAACTTACGATTCTATTGAATAAAGTCCGACGGCGAAGCGTATATATAAAACAAAGGGATGACAGAACAAACAGGAGTCTGGTCATGACAAATGGAGCAGTCGCGGGTGGAGCGGCAGCGGCGGCCGTCGCGCAGGCGATAAAGGCCTCCGGCGCAATCGTCAATGTAGAGTCAACGGACTTCATGACGATGCTCAATAAGATGGACAATCCTCTTGTGGTGTGCTCCGAAAGCAAGTTCATCTCGACGAAGTACCACTACCTGACCGCATATAAGGGGCTCATATTCTACACAAAATCAGTCAACCCTCTGACGCTCCGGCCGAGCGCCGAACTCATCCAGGCCAAAAAGATCTGGATTCCGGGCTGATATCGATCCTCCCGGCAAAAGTGCCCGTTAAGAATTGACCTGGAGCCTCGCGAATTTTCGCTTTCCGACCTGGATGATCATGCCGTTTTCGGGGGTGATCTGGGCGTTTGGGTCGGCGGCCTTCTTTCCATCTATCGAGACGGCGGACTGGGCGCACATGCGCTTGGCTTCGCCGCCGGTCTCGACGAGCTCGCAGGCCAGCAGCAGTTGTTTGACCGAGATGGCTTCGGCAGGCAGAGCAAACTCGGGCATATCATCGGGCAACTGACCCTGGGCGAAGACCTTATCGAATTGGGCAGCGGCAGAATCAGCGGCGGCCTCGCCGTAGAACTGGCCCACCATCGTTTTGCCCAGCAGGACTTTGGCTTCTTTGGGGTGGGTCTTGTCGGGATCGACCAGTTCGGCTATCCGCCCGGCTGCCAGGCCGGTCAGCAGCGTAAAGTAGTTTTCCATCATAGCATCAGAGATACTCATCACCTTGCCGAACATATCGCTCGGCTCATCGGTGACACCGATATAGTTGCCCTTGGATTTGCTCATTTTCTCGGCCCCATCCAGGCCGACAAGTATCGGCATCGTAATCACCACCTGCGGGGGCTGGCCGTATCCTTTCTGGATGTCCCTGCCGACAAGGTTATTGAAAGTCTGGTCTGTTCCGCCCAATTCGACGTCGCTCTTGATCATCACCGAATCGTAGCCCTGCATCAGGGGGTAGAGGAATTCGTGGGTATAGACGTCCACGTCGGCTTGCAGGCGTTTTCTAAAGGTGTCACGCTGGAGCATCTGAGCGACTGTCTTCTTGGCGGCGATTTGAATCAGCTCCATAAGAGTAAGCTTCTCGAGCCACTCGCTGTTGTACCTGACTTCGAGCTTCTCGGGCGATGTGTCGAGAATCTTTCCGGCCTGCTGAAGGTAAGTCTCGGCGTTCTTTTCAATTTGCTCAGGCGAAAGGATCGGTCTTGTGGCGTTTTGTCCCGTCGGGTCGCCGATTCGGGCCGTGTAGTCCCCGATGATAAGGACCGCCTTGTGGCCGAGGTCCTGGAACTGGCGCATTTTGCGCAGCACGACCGTATGGCCCAGGTGAATGTCCGGGCTGGTCGGGTCCAGGCCAAGCTTGATTCGCAGCGGCCTGGCTGCCCTGGCCGCGACGGTAAGTTTCTGCGCCAGCTCGGCCTCGGTAAAGATTTCCACCGTGCCGCGTCTGAGGGACTCGATTTGTTCTGCGATTGTCTCTGACATAAACCTTTTCTCTGCCACTGATTATTTTCAACGAGCGGGATTATAGAACATGGACCGCGAACACGCAAGAACCTGTACGACGGCCCTGCGGCACCGGTTTGGCCAGAGATTCAGCTCCTCTTGCTCCGTCTCATGTACGAAGAGACGGCCAAGGCGTACGGAATCACGGCCCCGATGAAGAAAACCAGGCATATCGTCCTTACCTGCTCTCTGCTGATACGGCTCATTACGGCTACCCAAAGCGACGTTGTCTGACTCGGCCAAAGCACCTTTACATCGTGATGATAGGTCCCGTCAATCAAGACGTGCAGCCATACGCCCAAGATGCCGGAGATGACCATTTTCAGCAAGTGCGGCTCATAGGATATGCAGAGTGTTCGCATGACGGTTTTGAACACGCGCCGGAGCGGGTACGCCGCCGCGCCCCAGAGTGCGCCTACCGCCGCACCGAACAGCAGGGTATGAACATACCGGTGGTACGGCGCGCCTATACCGGTCAACCCCAAGAACAGAACCTCAACATCCACAATGACGTTGGCCAGGATGAACACCGGAACGTCTATCCATTTCCGCAAGAGAAGCCCGACAAATCCGCTGGGCCCGAGATGATACGGCGTAAAAGGCATTTGACGGCTGGCTCCGATCAGTTACATACCCACCGGGCATTTGGCTTCCTGTAAATAGATTTTCAAGTCTGCACAAGCCTAATTGGCAGTGAGGTGTCTGTCAAATGTTCGACCTGCCGGGCGCATACAAAAAGCCGCCCAGGGCCGAGCGGCTGTGAGTAACTCCAAATCCGACGCGTTTTCAGCACAAAGCGATGTAGCTGGCGATCGCCAGCACCAGGATGCGTCGCTTATTGAACACAAAAGGGAGCCAGGTTTCGTAATAGAACTTCTTCATTGGATCTCTCAAAGGACCGTTACATCAAGTTTCCGTTCAATCACTGTGCTACTATGATAACCAAAATGGGCCTCAAAAGCAAGAAAAAACACTCCATTCAGACCGTAACCATTTATCGAAACAGCACTTACAGTCGGCTCGGGGGGCACTTTTTTCCTGCCCCCTTCGGAGGCCAGGTTCAGCCGGCGAAGCTGCCCTCAATCCGGGGGCGCAAACACCGCGTATGGGGGCTCGGCAGCCGAATTCGCTGCGCAAAAAGTGTACAAAAGCGATTCGTCGTGGGAATTAGCCTTGACCTTGCGACCGGTGTGAATTAGATTTCTGCGTTTATGACTTTCTTGAGGCTTTCTGACGAGTGCATTGTTGACAAGGCAACCTATGTCGCGCTATACTATAGCGACTGACTAATAAGGAGACTGAAATGACTGGATACATGCCATACACGTTAGCCTTCGGGGCATTCAGCCACTGGGAACTGCTTATTGTCCTTGTCGTTGCTCTATTGATATTCGGCAGAAGGCTGCCTGATATCGCACGCAGCGTGGGCCGGAGCCTGACCGAGTTTAAGAAAGGCATTAACGAGGCCAAGGAAACCAAGGACGAGTTCGTGAACGACGTCAAGGAAATCGGCAACGATGTGGCCAAGGAAACCAAGAGCGCCGCTGGCTTGGATGAGCCCGAGGACGGGATGAGCTAAACCACCTTGTCTGCAAATGGGCGAAAAGGGAAAGAAGAAGAAAAAGCCAGCCGACCCTCTTGAGACCACCATGAGTTTGGGCGACCACCTTGAGGAGCTGCGCGCCCGGCTGATCCTCGCTATCCTCGGGCTGCTTGTCGGAACCGTAATTTGCCTGTTCTTTGGGAGGCGAATTATCGCGTTTATCGAAGGCCCATATAACAGGATTATGGAGAGGTACGGCGAATCGAAGGTGGAGGAATTCCAGGCCCCGTGGACGTATCTCTCACGCGCATTTTTCAACAACATGCTTGGGGCGATCGACTCCGACCCGAACACCCCTGAGATCGACCCGAATGTCGTGACATACGCGCAGAAGATTTACGCCGACACCGTCGAATCGCTTGCCAACGACCCGAACTACGTCGCCGCCGTGGCCAATGTGCACTCTGCAGCCTCGCAAAAGCTGGGCGTGCTTGCTCCGGCCGACGCATTCATAGGGTTCATGAAGATAAGTCTGATCTCAGGCCTGATCATCTCGTCGCCCTGGGTATTCTATCAGTTGTGGATGTTTGTCGCCGCCGGTCTCTATGCGAATGAGAGACGATACGTCCGTATCGCGGTGCCTTTCTCCACGGCACTATTCGTCATCGGCGCCCTGTTTTTTCTTCTTGTGGTCGCCCCGATATCGCTGAGGTTCTTTCTCGGCTTTGGCGAGTACATAGGCGTCTCGGCCAATTGGACCTTCCAGAAATATATCTCTTTCGTGACGATGCTCATGCTCGTCTTCGGGCTCGGCTTTCAGACGCCGATCGCTATTTTCGTTTTGAACAGGACGGGATTGATCTCGATCGAGAGCCTGAAGGCCTCGAGGAAGTACGTCATCATCGCTATGTTTGCCACCGCTGCAATCGCCACGCCGCCGGATGTTATCTCTCAGATCACGCTGGCCATACCGCTCTACGCTCTGTTTGAATTGGGGATACTGCTGAGCTGGCTCGCGCAGCGCAAGGAGAAGTCGCAGGACACTGCCAAATAGTCTGTGACCGCCGGCGCCGGGTGAATCGCACGTGTGCCCTGCGGCAAGATTGACAATACCCTGCACCTTCTGCGAATACACGAGAAGCACCTTGATCCCCTCATCCTGCGTCGATTGCTCCGGCACGATCATACCTCCGCGATATGGGCCAAGACAAGCGGGGCCTGCACCGATTGATTCGGTGCGGGCCCCGAAGTGATACACATTCTGCCGTCCGCCCCGCTGGGCTCGCGCTGCCCTGCAAAACCCCACAGCAAGGGCGTCCGGCTACGACGCTTAGTCAACCTTTGAAATCACGATAGCGTCCAGCAGCGCACCGTCTTCACGGCGAGCGATTTCCAGAGTATAGGCCCCGGCCGGCAGCGTCCAATTTGCCGCCTCTGTACCATGATCGCCGCTGAAGACATCGTACCAGTACCAGCCGGTCGAGTCTGGAGGGTCGCTCCACCTCACCCAGCCAGTGCCGGGGTTGTCAGGGTCTTCGCCCGGTGTCAGATTGGTAGCGCCCGGGATGCGGACCCAGAAGGAGTCGCCGCTGGGGATGATGATGCGGCAACTGACCTTGTAGGTTCCACCCTGGACTGTGAAATTGTACGTTGCGATACCGTCAGCAGGCGGACTATCACTGCTGTCACCGACATCGTCCGTTGTGCCGATGTACTTACCGCCCGATGCCAGAGGATCATCGTAAACCAGCATCGGTGCGGTAATCGTATCGGCCGCCTCTGCCTCGATCCAGAGCTCTTCCGAGGAAACGACAATCTCGGGAGCCAGCCGATACAGCACGATGTCGTCAACGTACAATGTACCGGCGGCGCCGTTGCCGTCAATGCCAAGTGCCAGCTTCGTGACGCTCGCCAGGTTCACACCCAACGATGCCAGGTCGATATTCCACTGCTGCCACCGGAACAACTGCATGGCGGCCGCATCGCCGGGAAAGACCACCTTGACGCCGTTAACCTTCACATACAACTGCCCGGTATTGCCCGCAGTCCCGTGGAAGTACAACACCAGTGTCTGAATGCCGTGTTTGGTCCAATCCTGCGGAACGGCAAAGGTGCGTTCGGTCTCTGAGTACGCGGCCCCGCCGGTGTTGCTGTAGAGCAACGGCATGGATTGCTCGCCGCCGTGAACGGTCCCAGTCTCAGCAATAGGAGGCATGAGATAACCGACCTGGGAGCCGTTTGCGGGGTTCTCATAGCCATCCAGCCACGTCGTGTAGATCTCGTGGGGCGGATAGTCGTTGTAGTCCTCGAAGTCCTCCACAACAATAGATTCCTGTGTCGCAAAATCCCAGACATCGCCTTGCCACGTCGTGGGCGTCTCGGCTTCGTTGACCTCGTCAATCCGCCAGTAGTATGTGCTGGCCAGATCGAGGGGGGAACTGTAGCTCGCATCGGGCACGGTAACCGCCGGGGCCGTGCCGTCGATCACCGCCTGCTCATCGGTGCTCAGATACACATCATGCGTGGCTGCCCCTCGGCCCGGTCGCCAGCTCAGGGTCCCATCCACGGCCATGTCGGCCGCCCCGGACTCGGGCGAGGGCTTCCTGGCGCTGACAGGGACGGCGAAGAAGCGAACCTCACTGAGACCGTATTGGGGCAGGATGCCTCCCCAGTTGCTCGCAGCGGTCAGCTTGACGTACTTTGCCGCCGCACCGCCGAAGTCAACCGTGGTATTGTGTGCGTATCCAACCGTACCGGGTGCTCTGGCAAATTCAGAGATGCCGGCCAAGGCCGTCCAATCGACGCCGTTGGCGGAATACTCGACCGTCACATCCTTGAACCCGAAACCGAAAAGCCCCTCAAAACTCTGATTGGCATTCCACACCCACATCTCGTGCAGCTTGTGCACCTTGTCGAACTCGTATTGGATCCATGCCCCGGCCAGCTCGTTGCCGCTGAGCCACATATCATCGGCTACTGTCGAGTGCAAGTTTTTCTCATCCAGTCCGGAACCATTGATGGTATTTTGAGGACCCAATTCGGCCTGGCCCGAACTCGAGGCCGTGGCGGTGATCTTCGCACCATCGAGAGGATAGGCAACGAGTTCGGTCGTGAAATACCAAATCTCACCCTTGTGCACCGCAGAGTCCGGCGGGGCATTAACCTCATCGACCCGCCAGTAGTAGGTGGTCTCGAGATCAAGGCGTTCGGGCAGAGCGTAGCTGGTGGTACTAACGGTGGTGCCACCAATGCCGTCATTGACGTCATTAAAGCTCTCGCCGAAATAGACTCTGTGCCCATTGACGGCCGGCGCGAATTCTCCCGGTTTCCAACTGAGAACAACCTCTCGCGGCACATCGGTCGCCTCATCGCCAGGACTTGGGTCTGTGGCCACACCTGGGGGCAGACCTTTCATGGCCTGTCTAATCTCTGCCTGCGTCAGCGCGTGGTCGTAGATGCGCAAATCATCAAGGTCACCGTCGAGTGGGTTCCCAGTGGGACCGGCCTGGTTTTCAACGGCTGCCTCAGAGTTCTTGCCTATATAACCATAGCGCAGAGTATTCCTGCCCATTGTCGAACCCAACTGCGTCGATGGCTCAGGTTCGCCGTCGATATAGATGGTCGAGGTTCCATTGTCAAAGACACCACATACGTGGTGCCACTGACCGTCGTTCAAGGGCGCGCCGCTGGCGTAGTCACTCTGTCCGGCATCGGTCCTCACGTGCCAGCCGACCTGCCCTGTAGCGGCACTTTCTGTGGAGAGCGCCAGGCGCCAGTACTCGTTGCGGTCAAATGAGGCAATGAACTGGCCGGACCCACTACTTGTACGGATCCAGGCGCAGACGGTCACTTCCGGAATTCCGCTGCTCTGGTAGAACATTCCCCGAATCCCTCCGTAGCCGCCGGCCTCAAGGTTAAGCGCAAAGGGGCCTATCTTTCCCGGCACCCACTCTGGGTTGTCAACGAGGATGGCATGATAGCCATTGCCGGAAGAATCAACGGCCGTCGTGCCGGAACCATCGTCGAATTTCCAGTGTGCCACCAGATCAGCCGAAGTGCTTCCGGCAAGGCTCAACACCACGACAAGAGAAGCTACACAAATCAATTCTTTGCACACAATAATCCTCCTTCAGAAAAAAGAGTTGCCAAAGAAACCTTAACAATGAGTCCGTCTTTACTGCGTGTTGAAATCTGACTGCCCAGGCATGCTTCGTGACTGTCGATCACCTCCTTCCTTACACAAGCCAACAACTCATATCATCGATTTGGCAAGAATCCTCATCTCCGAAGTGCCCCTGTGGCCCAGCCATCCCAGGCGGAGCGTGGCAAGGCCGCATACGACTCCGGTGGTCGTGACTGATACTGGGATCTGCCAGGAGCGATTACACGCGCTCACACACAAAAACCGCGCCCCTGACAGCCCGGAGACTGCCAACCGTTGCTTACCTTATTTGTATCAGATCCGTCCCCCTGCGTCAAGGAGAATCTAAGGTTCCGTACACTGCAAGCGGCGTTTTTACGGGGATACCGCTTTTCGCCAGATTTCGGAGAATCCGGGGGCAGCTTTCCGGCGGACATTTCTTCAAAAAAAGTCTTACCCAAGGCCGAAAAAGGCGTATAATGCGCGGCTGTGAATTCATAATTTGTGGTTCTATGTTCTTGGGATTGGTCAGGAGCGCGTATGTCAGGTCATTCACACTGGGCGGGCATAAAATATAAGAAGGCCGCCGCCGATGCAAAACGGGGCAAGGTCTGGAGCAAAATCGCCCGAATGATTATCGTCGCGGCCAAGCAGGGCGGTGGTGATCCGGCTGCGAACCTGTCCCTGCGCTACGCCATCGACAAGGCCAAGGCCGCTAATATGCCCAAAGACACCATCGAAAAAGCGGTCAAGAAGGGCACGGGCGAGTTAGAGGGAACCAGTTTCGAGGAAGTGCTGTACGAAGGCTACGGCCCGGGCGGGGTGGCGATTATGGTCGAGGCTCTGACGGACAACCGCAATCGAACCGGCCCGGAGATTAAGAGACTTTTTGAGAAGCACGGCGGCTCGCTGGGAACGACCGGCTGCGTCAACTGGATGTTTACGAAGAAGGGGCTGATCACCGTCAATACCGCCAACACCGACGAGGAGCAGCTTCTGGAAATCGCCCTGAACGCCGGGGCCGACGATATGCAGAATACGGGCGAGGTTTTCGAGATTACCTGCGAGCCCGGTGCTTATGAACAACTCAAGAGCACGTTGCAGGAGAAGGAAATCGCGACCGAGGTCACGGAAATCTCAATGGTCCCTCAAAACACCATCGATATCGGCGATGACCATACTGCAAAGAGGATTCTTTCGCTGATGGAGGCTTTCGAAGATCACGACGACGTGCAGAACACCTATGCAAACTTCGATATCCCCGAGGAGACTATCGCTCGCATTTCTTAACGGAGCTCTTGCGACGGCTCAGAAAGCTCCCTCATTCGCTTGATGGCGAGCTGATAGGCGTCCTCGCCAAGGCGGCTGACGATCTTTTCCCTTTCGGGGTACATCAGGCGGAATTGCCCACGATATTCATCTTCTATTTCAATGGCTTTCTTATAGTGTTCGATGGCTGTCCTGCTCTCGCCTAATTGCTCGGCGACTTGTGCGAGTTTGGAGTGCAACCGACCGCAGCCGGGATAACGCTCGATGGCACGCGAGCCCGCGTCAAAGGCCTTATTCAACCAGTCGGTCTTCTCGTGATCCCTGCCCACCTCGGCCAGCGTGCAATAGGCATCCGTCAGCCGCTCGAAGTCTTTGAACGCGGCGTCGTTGCGACTGATTGCGGTCCTCAGAGACTCAGCGGCTCGCAGCAGCAAGTCCGGATTGGCGCCCTGGGTCAACTGGAAATGATGCAGATACAAGCGGCCGTCGAGGGACAGTGCCGCGGCGCTGAGAGTGTCATCCTCGCCGGCTTTTTGTAAAAGTCGGTGAGCGTTATCGATGCGCCCCGCGGAGACCGCCTGATTCGCGTGTCCGATTTTGGCTGTGCTTGCGGCGGTGGGAGCGAGCACATAGCTCACGTAGATGCAGGTCGTTGCCAACGCCATGACCACCACCGACAGCTTCACGGCCGGAGCCGCTTTGAGAACGAGCGGCGCTCGTTGGCTCGAGCGCGCGTTCGTTGCGATAAGACAGGCCATTATCGCCCATAAGGCAGTCGATATGCCCGGCTCGAAAATGGCGAAGTCCGTCAGATTGTGCAGAGCCACCGCCAGCACGGCGCAGGACAAAGCGATGACCACGTGGGTATTCTGCTTCTTGCGGGCCGTCTCGGCTCTGCCGCCCAACGGCCCGGCCAAGAGTACGAAACCGACGACAAAAACAGCTGCCGGCGCGATGTACATTGTGACAATCACATACATCATCACTTCGAGTGACTCTCCAGGGGCTGCATCCATGAGGAATGGGCGCACGAGCAGCATCGCTATCGGTATGACTATGACGAAGGCTGTGGCGAAGGTCCGGAACGCGGGCTGACCAGAGCCCCTTGGCGCCGCAGACCCTTCAGCTCCAGGAGAAGTCGTCCTCCAGAGAGGGATGAGAATCATGGCTAAGAACCCGACCAGGCCGAGCGGGCCATATTGAGTCATCAGGCTCAATGGGAAATTGTGCGGATCGGCCACGGATTCCAGAGCGGCCGCCGGCTTGTAGCGCGGATAGTAGTGTGTGAAGTTGCCCGGGCCGACGCCGGCGATGGGATGGTCGGCGTACATTTTCGCCGCGGCGCGCCAGTACTGCCACCTGACCAGCATTGAATTACCGCCGGGCAGTCGGCCGTGGCTCAACCCGTACCGGGCGATCGCCCAGCCGCCGGCAATGACCAGCAGGGTACAGGCGGCGAGTATGATTTTTCTGTAAGGTCTCAGCCGGTTGCCAAACAGAAGAAGCACGACAGACGTCGCGATGGCGAGCAACAGCCCGGCAATCGCCCCTTTGCTGCGCGTCATCAGCAGGCTTAGCAGGATAACCGCCGCGACCAAGCCGCAGCCGAGAAGGTACCGGCGGCCGGCCGAATCGGATCTCCGGTCCCTGAGCTTTTCGATGAACAAGGCAACAGCCGCGGCAAAGGCGCACAGAGCGAACGAGCCGGCGGAATTTCGCGTCGTGAAGAAGCCTCGAACGCCGCCGGAGTAGAGCCGGTGCTCGAACATGAACTGCTGGAATGAGCCCGGTTCTATGCCCATCGGATCGAGCAGGCTTTGGGGGTCCTGCTCGTATTGCTCTATCGTCATTTTATTGCTGAAGAAGAATTGCTCGGCGCATTGATACGCCGATACTGCGCCGAGAGCGGCAATGACGGCCAGCACGAGTTTGACCTTCGATTGCGAATCCAGTATCTGCACCAGCAGCAAGGCCATCAGCGGCGGCGCCAGAAGCGTCGTGATACTGGTCAGCGCCAATCGCTTGTCTGCGGCCGCAAAGACGCCGGCGACGGCAGCGAGTCCCAATATGGCCAGACCGATTTCCGTGCCGGCGGGGCGGTACGAGAGTCTGCCGCTGCACAGACTCCAGACCAGCCACAACAGAAATGAGAAAATCAGGACCGTGGAGACCGACAGACTGTAAATGCTGTCGTCGATATTCGATGCGAGAGTGCTGGATTGCATCGCCGGGCTTTCGGCGAACGTGGCCCGCAGTGCGAGTGAACACAGGCACAGAGCAAGCAGGATGTATTCGAGATACACCAGGGGCCTGCTCCTGGGCGGACTGCTATGGGCGGGTTGCTTTGTCATTCTTGGCGGTCGTTTCAAAGACGGCGATGATGGCCAATACGAGAATGGTCTGACTGAGAATCAGAATCGCGCCGACCCGGTTGACCTGGTAAAGGAACGTGGCGCCGAGACCGGTGCAGAGCGTCGCCAGATACAGCACGAGGACGGTCTGCGTATCGGTCAGGCCGTGCCGTTTCAAACGGTGCGAGAAATGCTGGGTGTCACCGACAAACGGGCTTTTGCCCTGGCTGATCCGCAACAGGGTGACGCTGATGAAATCGTACAGCGGCACGGCCATCACCACCAGCGGCATAAAAACCGGGTACCACGCTCCGCTCTGTGCCTGGTGGTAATACGTGGTGCGCAGGCTCAGCAGGGCGACGAAGAAGCCCACGACAAGCGAGCCGGCGTCGCCCATGAATATCCTGGCGGGTGGGAAATTAAAGACCAGAAATCCCAGCAGCGTGCCCACAAAGACAAGGGCCAGGCCCCCGACGAGAATCTGCCCGCTGAACGCCGCGGCGACAAACAGAATGGAGCTGACGATGGCCGCGATGCCGGCCGAGGCGCCGTCCATATTGTCCAGGAAGTTGAACGCGTTGATGATCAGGACAATCCAGACGGCCGAGAGGACGGAAGTCACGGCTCGGCTCTCGATGAAAAACTCGACGCGGATCTCCCCGAACGCCGCGGCGGCGACCGCCACTGCGAATTGAACGGCGAGCTTGACGAACGGCCCGAGATGCCTGCAGTCGTCCCAGAGACCCAGCAGAAAAAGAACGAGAACGCAAAGCCATATCACCAGAAGTTCGTCCACCCGGGCCAGGAAATCGCCCGCGTCGATTGTGCTGCGTTCGGCCAGCCAGCCCAAGCGGCCCGGGGCGACGAGAAACTTGACGACGACGATGGCCGCAAAGATGACCGCTGTGAGTGTGGCGAAAATGGCGACGCCGCCCCCCAGGGGAATCACGCTGCGGTGGTACCGATCCGAGGCCGGGTGAGCGACAAAGCCCGCGCGGAGCGCCGGTTTTCTCGTCGCCGCCGTCATAGCGGCCGAGAGCACAAACGAACCTGCCAACAGAGCTATCGCCAAAACCACCAAACCGACCATCCCTCACAAATAAACAGCCGAAGCGCAGGCGGAACGCCGCCTCGCCTGACGCATTGCGCCGCCCATGACATCCTGAGATATAGTCCTTACCGGCGGCATGATTTTAGCTGCTCCAGCAGCCGGCCCCTGACTTTCTCGAAGAAATCATAGTAGCACTGCTGCCTGTAATCCGGATACGTATGGTCCAGGGGCTGCCACTGTCCCTTGTCAAAAATCAACGTGACCTCGGCGTATATTTTCCTGCCGATATATATACGATGCGAATAGTTTTTTGTTGTGGCCAGGACGAGTTTGGAAGGCTCGATGACGCCGGGGTCGAGATTCACCGGGCGGGGCAGAGGAATGCGCAGGGCTTTGGTGAGTTTCTGCTCGAGCTTGTTCGTCCGGAGTTTGACTTTCGCTAATTTCGCCGGGTCGATGAGCCGTTCGATGCTGACAAACTGCCTCAAGATCCGCGGGCCCATCTGGTCCTTGTAGTAATCCGTCTTGTCGAACGGCCAGACCTCGCTCGTGAAATCGGCGGTTCCAAACGTATCGGTGAGCGCCTCGGCGGCCGTATGAAGGCACTGATAGTTGGCCGCCAGAATTCCTACGATAAGCTTTACGGGATTAGGGTCTTTCAGCGTCCACATCATCAAACATCGCACACTCGCACGGCGTAGGCCAGGGACTCGATGGGATTGCGCTTGGGAACGAACTCGTGAGCCACATAGCCCTTGAATCCGGTCTCGGCAATGGCGCGCATAATCGCGGGGTAATACAGCTCCTGTGTCTCGTCGATTTCATTTCGGCCGGGGTTGCCGCCCGTGTGGTAGTGGGCGATATAGTCCTTGTTGTCGCGAATCGTGCGGATGATGTCCCCTTCCATAATCTGGGCGTGATAGATGTCGTAGAGAATCTTGACGCGCTCGGAGCCGACCTTCTTGCAGACCTCGACGCCCCAGGCCGTTCGGTCGAACATGTAGTCCTTGTGGTTGACCTTGCTGTTGAGGTATTCCAGGCAAATCGTGACCTTCTTGGCTTCCGCATGGCCGGCGATTTGCTTTAGCGCGATAACCGTGTTCTCGATGCCGACCTCGTCGGACATTCCCGCGCGGTTTCCCGGGAAGGTGATGACATTCGGGAAATTGTATTCAGCCGCCGCATCGATGGCCGAACGGATGCTGGCGAGACATTCGGCGTGATTCTCCTTTCGGTTGAGCCCCTTTCTCAGGTTGTGCGTGTTGATCATCGAGCAGACCAGGCCGTGCTTTTTAAGTGTCGGGAAGTCTTTCGGACCGAGCAGGTCAATGGCATTCATGCCCATTTTCTTGACGATGACACAGAATTCATCGAGGGGGATTTTTCCATAGCACCACTTGCTCACGGATTGATTGATGCGGCCCTTGGTGACGATTCTCTCGCTTTTCGTCGGCCCGGCGCATCCGCCGATGCCCAGCGAGCCGGCGGCGGCGACAAACGCGCTGTTGTGGATAAACGTCCGCCTTGAAAGCTGATTGTTTGATTGCGTAGCCATGAAATCTTCCTTTATTCGAGTTCGGTTTGATTTGCGGATTATATGGGTCTTATATTCGCGGCACAGGCCTTGAATTCCGGTATTTTTGCAATGGGATCGAGGGCGTCGTTGGTGAGCATATTGGCGGGCCCTTCGGCGAAATGAAACGGCATAAAGAGCCACCCTCTTGCAACCATCGTACCGACGCGCGCCTTTGTCGTGACCTTGCCTCTGGGGGTCGAGACTTCCACGGAGTCGCCGTCTCCGATCCCGTGCTTCTCGGCGTCCTGAACGTGGATTTCCACGTATCCGGTCGGGCAGACCTGATGGATGGCCGGGACCTTTCGCGTGAGGGTTCCCGTGTGGTATTGATACAGAAGCCTGCCGGTTGAGAGAACAAATGGAAACTCCTTGTTCGGCAGCTCCGCCGGCTCTTTGAAACGCACCGGGTGGAATTTACCTTTGCCTCTTTTGAATTCGCCTTTGTGGAGGTATTTCGTGCCCGGATGATCTTTGTTGGCACAGGGCCATTGCAGGCCGACCGTTTCAATCCGCTCGAAGGAGATACCGCCGTATATAGGCGAGACAGAGGCAATCTCGTCCATAATCTGCGAAGCGTTCTCGTAGTGCATCCGATAGCCGAAGGCGGTGGCGATATCGCATACGATTTCCCAGTCGTCCCGGGCCTGACCCGGGGGATTGACGGTCCTTCGCACCCTCTGGACTCGCCGCTCCGTGTTCGTGAAGGTACCATCCTTCTCGGCGAAACAGAAGGCCGGCAGCACAACGTCGGCGTATTGCCCCGATTCGGTCAGGAACACATCCTGCGAAACCAGGAACTCGACTTCTTCAAGGGCCTTGCGGGTCCGGCTGAGGTTCGGGTCCGACAGCGCCGGATTCTCGCCCATCAGGTACAGCGCCCTGATAAAACCGGCTTCAATGGCGTGGAAGATTTCCACAACGGTCAGACCGTTTCTGGCCGACAGTTTTCTGTCCCAGGCTTTCTCGAATTTTGCATGTATGTCCGGGGCCTCGACCTGCTGATAGCCGGGATAGACATTCGGCAGAGCGCCGAGGTCGCACGCACCCTGGACGTTGTTCTGGCCCCGCAGAGGATTGACGCCGGCCGATTCCCTGCCGACGTTGCCTGTTATCATGGCCAGGTTGGCCAGCGACAAAACGTTGTCGGTGCCGGTGGTGTGCTGGGTGATGCCCATGCTAAAGACGATGCTCGCGGTCTCGGCGGTTGCGTAAATACGGGCGGCCTGCCTGATGGCCTCAGCCCGGACGCCGGTAATCTTCTCGGCCTTCTCCGGCGTCATTTCCTTAATCGCTTCGGTGGCCTTCTCGAAGTCCTCGGTCCGTTCGGCGATGAAGTCCTTGTCAGTCAGGCCCTCCTCGATGATGACGTTCATCATGGCGTTGATCAGAGCGACGTCGGTGCCCGGGCGCTGCTGCAAGTGCAGCTTTGCGTAGGGCACGAGGTCGATTTCTCTGGGATCGGCGACAATAAGCTCGGCGCCGTGTTTGACCACGGCTTCTTTGAGGCTCAGGGCAATCACCGGATGTGCCTCGGGCGTATTCGAGCCGATCACGAAGATACACCTGGCGTTTCTGAACTCGTCGATGGAGTTGGTCATGGCGCCGCTTCCGAAGGCTCGGGCCAGACCCGCCACGGTCGATGCGTGACAGAGCCGGGCGCAGTGGTCCACGTTATTGGTCCCGATGCCGGCGCGAATGAACTTCTGAAAGACGTAATTGTCCTCGTTTGTACATTTGGCCGAAGAGAGTCCCGCGATGCTGTCGGGCCCCGTTTCAGATTTTATTTTTTTGAACTTGCCGGCAATCACTTCGATCGCTTCGTCCCAGGACGCCTTCTCGAACGAGCCATTGCGCTTGATCAGGGGCGTGGTCAGTCGCTCGGGATGGCCAACGAAGTCCATGCCGAATCTTCCCTTTACACAGAGATTGCCGTCGTTCGGTATGCAGCCGACCTCGCTGGTAACTCTGACGATACGGTTTGTCTTGGGATTGACGTTCAGGTCGATCTGACAGCCGACGCCGCAATAGACGCAGGTCGTTCGAGTGCGCACCATATCTTTGGCCTGGCATAGCCCTTTTGCAGATCGGTCGTAGAGCGCCCCAGTGGGGCAGGTCGAGATGCACTGGCCGCAGAGCACGCACGTCGAGTCATTCAGCGGGATATCGAACGCCGTGGCCACCTCGGTCTCGGCGGCCCGGTTCTTGAACGTCAGAGCGTGGGCCATCTGCACTTCGTCACAGATTCTCACGCACCTGGCGCAGCGGATGCACTTGTTCGGGTCGTACTCCAGCGCCAGATTGCCCGTGGTGTAGTTGGGTGCCGGTTCGGCGCCACGTCCCGCGCCGAGAGATGCTTCATCGAGCTGATACTCGTAGGCGTAGCTCTGGAGATCACACTTGCCGTTCTCGTCGCAGGTCGTACACCTGGCCTTGTGCTCGCTGAAGAGCAACTCGAGGATTGTCTTGCGGATTTGGCGGATCTCATCAGTGTTGGTCCTAACCACCAGACCTTCGGCGGCTTCGAACACACACGAGGGCTGCAATGCCCGTTGGCCCTCGATCTCGACAAGGCACAACCGGCACGAGCCGGAAGGCGCCAATCTCGGATCATAGCAGAGGTTCGGAATGTCGATGCCGTTGGCCTGCGCGACCTGGAGCACCGTCTGAGCCGGCTTGGCCGTTACCTGTTTGTCGTCTATGGTCAGCTTCACTTGAACCACTTCCTTCTACCTGTCAGCTCTTGCTACGGGGCTTTTTCTGCTTTTCACGCTTGGTCAGCTTGCCGCTGCGACGGTAGACCGCTGCGAACTGCGGGGGACAAGCTCCCAGGCACGCCCCGCAACGGATGCAGATGCCGCCGTCGATGACGTGAGTTTTCTTCTTTTCGCCCGCTATCGCCTCGACGGGGCAGGCTCTGGCGCAAGCGCCGCAGCCGGTGCATCTGTCGGGATCGATATGGAAGCTGAGCATTGTGCTACACACAAAGGCCGGGCACTGGTTCCTCTCGATGTGGTCTTGGTACTCATTCTTGAAGTATCGCAGCGTTGTCATGACCGGATTCGGCGCCGTCTGGCCCAGCCCGCAGAGCGATGCTTTGCCGACGTGATCGGCCAGCCGCTCCAGCCGATTCAGGTCTTCGATTGCAGCCCGGCCTTCACAGATCGCATCGAGGATGTGAAGCATCTCTTTGGCGCCGACCCGGCAGGGGGTGCACTTGCCGCAGGACTCGCTCTGGACAAATTGCAGAAAATACCGGGCCACGTCTACCATGCAGGTGCTTTCATCCATGACGATGAGGCCGCCAGAGCCCATGATAGCGCCGATGTCTTTGACCGAATCGTAATCGATGCCGAGATCGAGGAACTGCCCAGGAACGCACCCACCGGAAGGGCCGCCCATCTGTGCTGCTTTGAATTTGCCGCCGTCAGGGATGCCGCCGCCGACGTCGAAGACTATCTGTCGCAGGGTAGCGCCCATTGGTACTTCGACGAGTCCCGTGTTGTTGACCTTGCCGGCCAGAGCAAAAATCTTTGTTCCCTTGCCGCCGTCGGTTCCTACGGAAGAGTACAATTTTGCGCCCTTGTTGATGATCAGCGGCACGTTGGCAAAGGTCTCGACGTTGTTGATATTGGTGGGCTTGCCGTGATATCCCTTTTGCGCCGGGAACGGCGGCCTGGGCCTGGGCATGCCTCGCTTGCCTTCGAGCGACGCTATCAGCGCGGTCTCTTCCCCGCAGACGAACGCTCCGGCTCCGATACGGACTTCGATGTCGAAATCGAATCCGGAGCCCAGTATGTTCTTGCCCAGTAGGCCGTATTCTCTCGCCTGATCGAGTGCGATTCCGATATGCTCGACGGCTATCGGATACTCGGCACGCACATAGACAAAGCCGTTGGCCGCACCGATAGCGTAGGCCGCGATTGTCATTCCTTCGATGACTCTATGCGGATCGCCCTCCTTGAGAGCCCGATCCATGAACGCTCCAGGGTCGCCCTCGTCGGCATTGCAAATCAGATATTTTTCGTCTCCGGGGGACTTTCGGCAGAAGCTCCACTTGAGACCGGTTGGAAAACCAGCACCACCCCGGCCTCTGAGATCAGCTTTGGTGACCTCCTCGATCACCTCTTCGGGAGCCATCGTACACAAGGCTTTTGCTTCGGCTTCGTAACATCCGCGCGCGATAGCGTCCTCGATTCTCTTGGGATCGATCCTACCGCAGTTCTCCAACACGGCTTTGTGCTGGGCTTTGTAGAAGCCTACCTGGTCGATCTTAGGCAGAGCATTGCCGTCTTCGACACCGACCAGTGATTCTACCGGCTTCCCATTGCGAATTGTCGTTTCAATTATCTCATCGACGTCACCCGGTTTCACGCCTCCGTAGAGATACTCATATGGCTCAATCAGCACGACCGGGGCACGTGCGCAGAGTCCTATGCAGCCGGTCTCGACGACCGCGACTTCCTTGTTGAGCTTCGCTGCGACCAGTTTCTCTTTGAACGCCGCTGCGATGTCCGCGGCGCCAAGGGCTCGGCAACCCGTCATGCAGATAAGGGCGCGGCAACGGTACTTCTGACGGACTTTTTGTGCCCGTCGGGCTGCTTCCTTCAGATGCTGATGCGAACGTATCTTCTTGGTGGTCATTTGCCCTACTTATATTTCTCCAGGATCGACTTTATCCTGCTCGATGCGACATTGCCGTAATAGTCGTTGTTGACCATCATCACCGGCGCCAGAAAACACGTACCCAGGCACGCCACGGTCTCGAACGTAAACCGCATGTCCGCCGTCGTGCATCCTTCTTCGACTCCGAGCTGGCGCTTCAGGGTATTGGCTATTTCTCGTCCTCCCCTTACGTGACAGGCGGTCCCCCGGCAGCACTTGATGGTGTGGCGTCCGCGAGGTTCGAGATGAAACTGCTCATAGAAGGTCGCGACGCCAAACATGTGATTGACGTGCAGGCCCGTCTGCCTGCTGACCTCGAAGAGGATTTCCGCCGGCAGATAGCCGTATGAATCCTGAATCTGCTGGAGGATGGGGATCAGGCTGTCCGAGGTGATCTGTCCCATGGATCGGCATATTTCCAGTGCCGCAGTCTTATCGAGCGGTGCGTTCCTGTCACTTTGCATATCTTGCCGCCTGAAATACGATTCACCAGTGAACCTTCCTGATTCAGGACATGGGGATTATACGGGGCAATCAGCCCGGCGGCAACGGTTAATTGATGCCCAAAATGTGTCCCGCTCTGAGCGTCGCTTCCCGCGTCCAAAAAGAGGCGAAGATTGTTTTTCCGGCGCAGTTTATTGTTGTCCCAGTTCGTAGGGGATTGTACAATCCGACCCAAAATCTTTTATTTTGATGGGAAATCGCAATGTACAGTGCTGCGGTGAGCTTCTTCTTGGCTATTTTGATGACAGCATTCCGGGCGTCACTGCCTTCCATTGTGCCGCACATAAGCATTGAAAAATGATTGTCTAATATGAGGAAGGAATTATGAAGCTTGACCCGACAAAAATGAAGGACTGGCAGATCGCAGAGGCTGCCGAGGAGAACATGAAACCCGTTCGCCAATTGGCCGAAGAATTGGGGCTTGAGCAGGATGAATTGCTGCCCATGGGACGTCTCTTGGGCAAAGTCGATTACATCAAAGCCCTGGACCGGCTGGCGGACGAGCCCGATGCGAAGTATATCGACGTGACCGCGATTACCCCCACGCCTTTAGGCGAAGGCAAAACGACCACGAGCATGGGGCTGGTTGAGGGTCTCGGCAAATTAGGCAAGCGCGTAGTCGGAGCGATCCGGCAGCCGAGCGGCGGGCCTACCTTCAATATCAAGGGTTCGGCGGCCGGCGGGGGCCTGGCCCAGTGTATTCCTCTGACGCCTTTCTCCATCCGGCTGACCGGCGATATCGACTGCATCACGAATGCACACAATCTGGCTATGGTCGCGCTGACTTCGCGGATGCAGCACGAGAGGAACTACGACGATGCGAAACTCGCACAAAGAGGGCTCAAACGCCTCGATATCGATCCGGAGCGCGTCCAGATGAAGTGGGTCATTGATTTCTGCGCCCAGGCCCTCCGCAACATCACGGTCGGCAAGGGCGGAAAGATGGACGGCTATGAGATGGAGTCGGGATTCGCCATTACCGTATCCAGTGAGGTGATGGCGATTTTGGCGGTGGCCAAGGATCTCAAGGACATGCGCGAGCGTATGGGTAAGATCGTCGTCGCGTACGACAAGAGGGGAAATGAAGTGACAACGGCCGACCTGGAAGTCGATGGTGCGATGACCGCCTGGATGGCCGATGCGCTTAATCCGAATCTACTCCAGACGGTCGAAGGCCAGCCCGTCTTTGTGCACGCCGGCCCGTTTGCGAATATCGCTATCGGGCAAAGTTCCATCATCGCCGACAGAATCGGGGTCAAGCTGAGCGATTATCACGTCACCGAAAGCGGTTTCGGGGCGGATATCGGTTTTGAGAAGTTCTGGAACCTGAAATGCCGCTGGTCGGGAGTCACGCCCAATTGCATCGTTATCGTCGCGACAATCCGTGCTCTGAAAATGCACGGGGGCGGCCCGGCGGTCAAGCCCGGACTGCCTCTGGCGGAGGAATACATCAAAGAGAACCTCGAATTGGTGGAGAAAGGCTGCGAGAACCTCATCGCGCACATCGAGACCGTCAAGAAGAGCGGCGTCCGGCCGGTCGTTTGTATCAACAGCTTCTACACCGACACGAAGGCCGAGATTGCCCTCGTCAGAAAGATCGCCGAACAGAACGGGGCCCTGGCTGCCGTCTCCGAACACTGGCTCAAAGGCGGCGACGGCGCCATTGAGCTGGCCGAAGCCGTCATCCAGGCCTGTGATGAGAAGAACAGCTTCAAGTTCCTCTACGATCTGAAAACGCCTCTGCGAAAGCGCATCGAGCTGATCGCCAGGGAAGTTTACGGTGCCGACGGCGTCACATACACGGATGAAGCGCTCGAGAAGGCCAAAGCCTTTGAAGCGGATCCGATGGCCGGCAAGCTCGGAACGTGCATGGTCAAAACACACCTGAGCCTCTCGCACGATCCGGACCTGAAGGGCCGCCCGAAGGGCTGGGAGCTTCCGATTCGCGATATCATGGTGTACAAAGGGGCCGGGTTTATCGTGCCCGTGGCAGGGGCGATCAAACTCATGCCCGGTACCGGCTCGAACCCGGCGTTCCGGCGAATCGACGTGGATGTCAAAACCGGCAAAGTGCAGGGCCTGTTTTAAGACACCGCCGATTTTGGATTCCCGATTTGAGATCGGCAATCGCAAATCGGAAATCGTGAATCTTTTGCTTAGGGAGTTACCAATGACAGCACAAATCATAGACGGAAAACAAGTAGCCGCCGACATGCGGGAAGAATTGAAGGCTGAAGTCGCTGAATTGAAAAAGAAGGGCATTGTGCCCGGGCTGGCAGTTGTCCTGGTCGGCGAGGATCCGGCTTCGAAGTCCTATGTGACAGCCAAGGAGCGTGCCTGCGAAGATATGGGGATTTTTTCCGACGATAATCGCCTGGACGCCGATACTTCGCAGGCCGAGCTGATGGCACTGGTCGAGAAACTAAACAGCGACTCGAAAATCAACGGCATTTTAGTTCAGTTGCCTCTGCCCGAAGGCCTAAACGAGGCCGAAGTTCTGCTGGCGATTGACCCTGCCAAAGACGTTGATGGATTTCATCCTGTGAACGTCGGCAAAATGGTTGTGGGCGAAAAGGCTTTTCTGCCCTGCACGCCGCACGGCATCCTTCAACTGCTGATGCGCAGCGGTGTTACTATTAAGGGGGCCGAGACCGTAATCGTCGGGCGCAGTAACATAGTAGGCAAGCCCCTGGCGAACATGCTCATCCAGAAAAATCCCACAGGAAATGCGACTGTAACCGTCTGTCATACCCGCACGAAAGACCTTAGCTATCACACAAAACGAGCGGATATTGTCATCGCCGCCGCAGGTCGGCCCAACACGATTACTGCCGATATGGTCAAAGACGGCGTGGTGGTCATTGACGTGGGCGTCAATCGCGTCGAGGATGCGACAAAGAAGAGAGGTTACCGCCTCGTCGGCGATGTGGATTTCGAGGCGGTCAAGGAGAAAGCCTCGCTGATTACTCCCGTGCCCGGCGGCGTGGGCCCGATGACCATCACGATGCTGCTGTATAACACCGTCGAATCCGCCAGGCGCGCCGCAGGGATCGATGCAAGTTAGGCAGCCTCAACTGAGAACAGACATTAGAATCGGGGGGTGGCTGCTGGGCAGGACTCAGCCCGGCGATTCCAACGCCGGCGAAAAAGACCTGACGGAGTGGAATCCCCCAAAATTTCCGGGAATATTGTTTACCTCGCTTTCTCCTTCCGTATAATACCGACTTTCTTTTAGAAAGTATTTTGAGACCGGACACAGAGTTCTCAAGGAGAAGAACTGTGAACAAATGCGTACCGCCTGCTCCTGCTATCTTGGTGAGCCTGCTCCTGTTGACAAACGCGGCTTCCACTGCCCTGGCGGCCGATAACGCCGATTTGGCCGAGAAGAATGCCCAGTTACAACAGCGAGTTGAGAAGCTCGACAAGGAACTGGAAGAACTCAGGAAAACGGTCATGGAGCGGACCGCTTCGGCAGATGCGCAGACGCACAAGCCCGTATGGTCCAGCCTGGATATCCAACTGTACGGCTACCTGAAACTCGACGCGGCCTACGACAGTTCGCGAATCGACAACGGGAATTATGCCAAGTGGGTCGAGCAGGAGAACGCCAACGGGGACGACGACCAGTTCAACATGACGGCCAACCAGACGCGGTTGGGGATGTTGATCAACGGGCCGGACGGCGGCGCTATGAGCACAAGCGGGCGCGTGGAAGTGGACTTCTATGAAGGCGGCGGCGAGAACAAGGCGCGTTTGATGATGCGCCACGCCTATATGGAGCTGGATTGGCCGGACGATCGGTTCAGCATTATCGCCGGTCAGACCTTCGACGTGATTAGCCCGCTATTCCCTTCGACGGTCAACTACACCGTCGGCTGGTGGACAGGCAACATCGGCTATCGGCGTCCCCAGGTCCGCCTGACAAAGGAATACGGGCTCGATACGCAAACGGACCTGAGGCTGGAGGGCGCATTTGCCAGAACCATCGGCCGAGATAATGTGTCGCTGGCCGGAACGACCGACTCAGGCGAAGATGCGGGCTTTCCGTCCCTGCAGGGCAGGGCCAGCTTGTCCCGCCCGCTGTTTGGGCCTGAGCCTTCGACCATCGGTGTATCCGGGCACTGGGGACAAGAGGAATATGACATCACCACCGGCGGCAGCAATAGGGAATTCACGACCTGGTCGTTGAACCTGGACGTTACCCAGCCGGTCCACAAGTGGCTCTCGATCAAGGGCGAGTTGTTCACGGGAGAGAACCTGAGCGCCTATCTGGGCGGAATTGGACAAGGCGTTACGACAGCCGGCTTGAACCAGTACGAAGAGATCGGCAGCACGGGTGGATGGATTGCGGCCGGCCTCGGGCCCTGGGATAAGGCTCGCTTCAACCTCGGAGTCGGGATGGACGATGTAGAAAGAGGAAATGTCAATGCCGGCGACCGAACGATGAACCGTTCCGCGTTCGGAAACGTATTCTACTCTCTGAACAAGAGTACGGAATGGGCTTTCGAGCTTTCGCACTGGCGGACGGAATATCATGGATCCGGCGACGGCGACAGCCTGCGGGCGCAGGCGTCTATGATCTACAAATTCTAAAACGGGGTCCTTTTCGCTTGACATCTTCTCAAATTTGAGATATTTCTTGACTTCCGCCTTGTCTTCATCACGAAAGTCGTGAGGATGGTTTTCTTGAAGTCAGGTGTATTATTTGACGAATCTATGTATGGTTCGTTGGAACGCACATAGTTCAGAGCCGCTAAGGTACGGTAACTTTAGAATGGCACAAAGGAGAGTACATGGGACAGCAAAAAGGTATTGACTCCCTCATGAGCGAAAAACGGGCATTTCCGCCGCCGGATTCGGTCAAGGATAATGCCTATGTAAACAGCGTCGAGCAGTACGAAAAGATGTGGGACCGGTCTGTCGAGGACCCGGATGGTTTCTGGCTGGAGCAGGCCCGGAGCCTTCATTGGTTCAAGGAGCCGACCCGGTCGCTGGAGTACATGTGGGATACAAAAGGGCGCAAGATTGAACACACATGGTTCGCCGACGGGCAACTGAACGTTGCATACAACTGCCTGGACCGCCATCTCGGAACGCCCGTCGCCAAGAAAACGGCGCTGCTCTGGCAGGGCGAGGCCGAGGACGCTGTTAAGCAGTTTACGTACGAGCAGCTTCACAAGGAAGTCTGCAAGTTCGCCAACGTCCTGAAGGCCAAAGGCATCGCCAAGGGCGACCGCGTCGCGATCTATCTGCCGATGGTTCCTGAATTGGCGATTGTTATGCTGGCTTGCACGCGCATCGGCGCAATTCACTCGATTATCTTCGGCGGTTTCAGCGCCGACGCGATCGAGGGTCGCGTTAACGATTCCGACTGCAAGATGCTTATTACTTCCAACGTGTCGCTGCGTGCCGGCAAGCACATCAGACTCAAAGATATTGCCGACGCCGCACTCGAAAAGACCCCGACGATTGAGAACGTCATAGTCGTCAAGGTTAACGAGGAACCCTGCGACATGAAAAGCGGCAGGGACGTCTGGTATCACGAGGAGATGGCCAGCGCTTCCGAAGATTGCCCGGCAGAGCCCATGAACGCCGAGGATCCGTTGTTCATCCTCTACACTTCGGGCTCGACAGGCAAACCCAAGGGTGTCGTCCACACCACCGGCGGCTACCTGCTGCACACTACTCTTACTCACAAGATCGTCTTCAACATGCACGACGACGACGTCTATTGGTGTACCGCCGACATCGGCTGGGTAACCGGGCATAGCTACATTGTTTACGGCCCGCTCGCCAACGGCAGCACGTCGCTGATGTTCGAAGGTGTCCCCACGTACCCGGATGCCGGTCGCTTCTGGCAGATATGCGACAAGTTCGGCGTCACTGTTTTCTATACGGCGCCAACCGCTATCAGAGCGCTGATGCGTCTCGGCGACGAATGGCCCGCCAAGTACGACCTGAATACGCTGAGAATTCTCGGTTCGGTCGGCGAGCCCATCAATCCCGAAGCCTGGATGTGGTATTACGATAAAATCGGGCGCGGCCGCTGCCCCATTGTTGACACCTGGTGGCAGACCGAAACCGGTGGATTCATGATTACGCCGCTGCCGGGCGCCCACACGCTCAAGCCGGGCAGTGCAAGCCGGCCCTTCTTCGGCGTCGATGCCGTTGTCTTGCGCGACGATGGGAGTCAATGCGACGTGAACGAGGGCGGCAAGCTGTGTATCCGAAAACCGTGGCCCGGGATGATGCGGACCATGTGGGGCGACCACGACAGGTTCATCGATACCTATTTCACAATGTACAACGATATCTACTTCGCCGGCGACGGCTGCCGGATTGACGATGACGGCGATTACTGGCTGATGGGCCGGATCGACGACGTCGTCAACGTCTCGGGCCACCGCATTGGCACGGCCGAGGTCGAAAGTGCTCTGGTCAGCCACGAGAAAGTGGCTGAAGCGGCGGTGACGCCCGTTCCCCATGAGATCAAGGGGCAGGGACTGTACGCTTTTGTGACACTCGTCGGCGGCGTCGAGGAAAGCGAAGAGTTGAAGAAGGAATTGATCCTGCACGTGCGAAAGGAAATCGGACCGATCGCCGCGCCTGAGGCGATTCAGTTCGCGCCGGCGCTTCCGAAGACCCGCTCGGGCAAGATTATGCGGCGAATTCTCCGCAAGATAGCAGAAAAGGACACAGGCAACCTCGGCGATATCACCACGCTCGCGGACCCGAGCGTGGTCGAGGCCCTGATCAAAGGCCGGGGCTGAACAAACAGCCCGGTCGAAAAACAGCATTAAACGGATCGAACGGATGGTTGGGCCGAATGTGGAAACCCTCTACATTCGGCCCGTTTCACTGTGAAAAAGGAAAGGCTCACCGAGAATGGCTGAGGAAATGACAGCGCCGCAGACGAGCGTCGAGAATCACGGCTGGCGTGTAACCTTTGCAGGCATGGGCATCAATCTTGCTCTTGGCATTCTTTATACGTGGAGTGTTATCAGCAAGCGTGTGCCCGATGACTGGGGCTGGAACGAAGACGACAAGTCGCTGCCGTATATGGTCGCCTGTCTGGTCTTTTCGCTTATTATGGTGCCGGCCGGCAGAATGCAGGACAAGATTGGGCCGCGGATTGTCGCCACGTTGGGAGGCATCCTGGTCGGCCTCGGCTTCGTGATCGCCAGCATGACAACATCGCTTGGGGTCTTTGTTATTGGCTTTGGCGTGCTCGCAGGTGCGGGGATTGGATTCGGCTACGCATCGGCCACACCCCCTGCGGTCAAGTGGTTCCCGCCGGCGAAGACGGGACTAATTGCCGGTATTGTGGTTTCTGGTTTCGGCTTAGCTTCGGTCTATGCCGCACCACTGTCAAAAGGGCTAATAGGTGCTTGTGGTTTTAGGACCGCTATTTTGATACTGGGGATCGGATTCCTGGTGGTCGTCGTCAGCCTGGCGCAATTGCTGAGGCCGCCTCACAAGGTTCTTCAATTCGTCAAGGGATACGGCGAAGCAGGACGCTTGAAACAACGGGCTGCGGCTCCAGAAAAAGCGGAGGCTGAGGGAGAAACGCCCCCGGCCCCTGTGGGCCAAAAAGAAGACTTCACTCCCAAAGAGATGTTGCGCACCGTGCAATTCTACCTGCTGTGGTTCATGTACGTCTGCGGCGCCGGGGCGGGCCTGATGATCATTGCCAAGCTGGCCGCGATTGCCAAGATACAGGCCAATATCGAACTGGGCTTTGTGCTCGTGGCGGTGCTTGCTGTCGGCAATGGCGGCGGACGCATACTTGCCGGCATGCTCAGCGACAAAATCGGTCGAAAAGCGACCTTCCTGATCTGCTTCGTGGTTCAGGCTCTCCTGATATTCCTCCTTTCCCGAGCAACCGCTGACAACGCCTTAGGGACGATTCCGGCCATGGCCATCATCTCGGCGCTCATCGGCGCCAACTACGGCGCGAACCTGTCTCTGTTCCCGTCGATTACGAAGGATTTTTACGGCCTGAAGAATTTCGGCATGAACTATGGGCTGGTCTTCACCGCCTGGGGCGTCGGCGGCTTCATGTTGGCCAAGCTGGCCGGGGCGATGTATGTCAAGTACGAGACGTTTGCCGTTGCCTACTACGGCGCTTCAGCCCTGCTGATTCTGGCTGCGGTCATGACGTTACTCGTCAAACCCCCGCACCACAAACTCGAAGCGGCCGATGTGTAAGCCGGTGCACACCATTTCCTGAACCTCAAAGGCCCGAACGTCGTGTTCGGGCCTTTTTCGAATAGGGCCTCTCCCTGTCAAGCGCTCGTAGGGTGGGGCTGCGCCCCACCATTTCCGGCTTCCTAAAATAGAGTTTGTCCCCCCCTAACACTGATGTTGCTCCGCCTTTGACATGGCGTTCCTCTTCTTTAGAAGAATGAGAATGCTTAGGTTTGAAATGATCAAAACTGATCTCAGGAGATAACTGATATTTATGGAGGTCCATTCTATCTTCGTATCTGTCCATGCGGGTAATTCGTCCGAGGTTTCGATACTGAGATACTCTAATGTTGCCTTGCTTACATAGTCATTCTTGATGTCGTGCAATGACAAGAAATCATCGAATGTACAAATGATTAGGAGGGCCGTAATTACTTTGATGCTGTTATTAATCGGTTCATTATCAGCTCCCTTAACTTCGTAACCGTCTGGCCTAACGATGAGTTGTGGGGCGGCGAGGTACGAGCCGTCCCGCACGAACGACATGTTAGCACATGTCGGAAGTTACAGGCGGCTTCCAATCACAAGCCAGGCTAAAATGCTGGTGGTGGATAATCCGGATCAATATATCCTATGAGGATAAGTATGACTATGAGCAGGAGTACTACTATGGCTATACATAAATATCTGGGCCTGCAATCTTCTGTCTTGGTCATGTTAACACCTTTAATATAATCGGCCTGATTAGCAGGATGCATTAAGAAATGATCATGACTATTTCATGCTAACGATCGGCATCAGCGGCGCGGTTTACCGCGTGTGCTGGATTGGTTGGCCCACCTGACGCTGTTCTTTGCGGATTACGGGTGACACGTTTCCGGAGCTCGTTGATTAGCCGATGGCACTCGGCGTTTGCCTGCGAAAGCCCATCCACCGTGACGTCACCTGCCTGCAGGTACTGCAGTAGCACTGCCTCCGCTTGTACGAATTCCTCGGACGCGTCGGCGACGTCCGAGGCGATGTCCAGCGGGATCGTGGTCACGCCATTGCAGTCGCCGTGCAGAAGATCACCCGGATGGATTGTGAGGCCGCCAACATGGACGG
>CP070806.1:4425120-4473130 GCA_020343675.1 Phycisphaerales bacterium | reverse complement strand
CCTGCCCACGTCGCACACGTACAGTTTGCCTTCGAAAAGCGCCATTCCATAAGGCGCGGCGATGCCCTCCATCGCTTCCGGCTCCCCGAGCACAAACCGCTCAAGGCCGCCGGTCGCTCGTGGACCAAGATCCTCAGGTCCGGAGAAAGACGTGAGAAACTGCAAGCGCGGCACCTCCGGCGGCGGCGGGAAGAAAACCGGCTCTGAGACAGGCTGCTCGATTTTGACAGACCGGCACCCCAGGAAAAGGCACGCCGTCCAGATCACGCCAAAAAATGCTAAGCCCTTAAGTAACACAGATTTGTGCGTTCTCATCAGTACTACTTCGGCAATTTCAGGGGGGCTGGATAACTAAAGTGCATGTCTTTTTGACCCACAAAGAACGCTCTACTCGGGCGAGAAAAACGCAAACGCGAGAATCGCCGAACACCTCCTGCGCCAAGGCGAATCAGACGGCTTCCGTGCGTCGAATCCTCGCTGCCTTCGTCAGCATCTGACCTGGAATGGACTATTGTCAGGACCTCAAACAATCTCGTTCAAAATGCACTCAGGCTCCTGCCCGAAGTATATGGGACGTCCACGCTCCGCGTCGTGACTTTTGCAGACGCGGTGCCGCACGCGTCAAAGACACGGACCCTGCGTACTAACGGGTGCGCAGTGGATTTTATGGGGCGCGATCCTGGACGGACTGCCGGATGGCAGAACTCTGACTGGTTACACAAGAATGTCCCACACGTATGCAGCGCAACAATCTACTTGAGGTGACACATACGGCACAGCTGGGGGCCGTGTCCGTTGCCGTAATCGTAACCCCGTAGCAGGCTGTCCCCAATGCCGGACGAATGTATATCATGGCAACTGGCGCACTGCAGCTTGCTCTCACCGTCGAGCAGGTCTTCAGCGATCGTTGCGCCGAGCGTGCTCGCCTCCGAAGGATCCTTCAATGCGCCGTCCAGGACGGCCAAGCCTGAATCATACACGAACGAAACGGGGTGTGAAGAGGTCAAGTCGTCGGCGCCAAACGCGTGTTCCGGGTTCATCCAGGCGAAGTCCGGGTTGGCGCCGTCGTGGCAGCCCAGACACAGCCTGGAGTTCCCACTGGGCTGGCCGTCGATGGTCCCCTGGAATGAGTCGCTGGAATACATCGTGAATGTCGTTTGTGTCTCAAGACCGTTCCACAATGGTACGCCCGGCAGGGCATCCGCGTTGTGCGGCGTATGGCACCCATTGCAGCCGAACAGATCAGAGTGTGCGACGCCCCTCACGGCCGTCTGTGCCAACAGCCCAACCAGAACGGCCACCAAGCCAACCTTCGCAAGCCTCAACTTCATAGCTACTTCTCCATACCCACCCCAAGGTCCACAATCTTTCCCGTGCCGACGCCACGCCAAGAACGCGTTCCGCGTACGCCGGACTCACCTGTTCCAGACATAGAAGTGTAACGGCAGAGAAATGCCTCCTCACTCATCACACTTCCATCTTACATTATAAGCAAGAGCCCCACACAAGTCAAGAACTCAAACAGAAACGAGGCCATAATTCGCACTCTTTTTCTCTTACTGCAGTCCGCTCCCAAAGGGCCCTCACCTTGCTGCTTGAACAGCCTGGAGGCCACCCTCCGCGTTTCTCATTTTTGAGAAACAGGATCGGAGCCTTGCCCTCGGTTCGAGACCTCTACCCTATCAGAGGTGTCGAATACCAGCGTCAGGGCTTTGCGGTAGGATTCCATTGCCTTGCCTGTCCGGCTCTGGGCCTGATAGACCTTTCCCAGCTCAAACAGGGCCCTCGCGGATTCTGGATCAAGGGTCGTTGCTTCGATCAAGAGTTTCTCCGCCGGCTCCAGCTCGCCCATTTGACGTCTGGCCCAGCCGGATAGCAGGAGCAGTCTGGCTTTGTGGGTCTTTCTGACGGCTTTGAGTTTGCCCGTCAATTCCAGCGCTTCTTTGTTGCGGCCGGACCTGCAGAACAGCTCGCCCAGCACAAGGGGTGGCTCAATCGAGTCGGGATCGAGTTCGATGGCCTTTTGTACCTCGGCAATGGCCGATTCGAGACGACCTTTCTGCTCGAGAATTCTCGCCATCTGAAGATGCCTCTGGAGTCGGGCCACAACCGTGTCATTCGTCACGGCTTTGACGTGCTGTGCCTGCTCGGGAGCGGTCTCCTGTGCAATGCCCATCGCCTGGTTCAGGTAGGCACGCACGACGGGCACGAAGTCATAGCCGTATCCGGCCTTTATCCACAAGACCCTGTCGTCCTTTCCAACGATCACGACTGTGGGCGCTGCGACGACACCAAGTGTGCCCCACAAGTGATACTGGCCGTCAAGCAATATGCGAAAACCGGGTTTGGAGCCGGACCCGGAAGACTTCAACAGTTCTTTTCCCGCCGAGCCGCTGATCACGCCTGCAAAACCTAAGCCTTCAGCGGTCTCCGGAAGAACGCCAGCGACGGCTTCGATATCTGCAATCGCCCGTTCGAATCGACTCTGGACCGTAGGAAGAAAGGTGAGAGTTAAGACTTTGCTGGCGCCGTGCTTGTACGTGAACGTTGCTCCGGTCGCGTCCGGCAGGGAGAACTCGGGCATCGTATCGCCGACTTTCACTTTTCGCAGTTCCGCCCGGCCCGCAGATGTTAACAGAGCAGTCTGCACCAACAGACCAAGGACAAGAATCTTCAGAGGCCTTCCTTTGCGTGATGGCCACAACATAAATCCGCCTTTCTGAAGCCGCTGGCTCCTTTCCAGTCAAAACTCGCACGAGAGACGATCATCGCTCATACACCTCCGGGGACTGGCGATCATAATTGTAGGGCAAGTGACAGCCCGGTGTGCAACGGCCGCCGGTCTCGGTCTTTTCAAACTTTATGGGTAGCTTCCACACGCCGTACGGAACACTTTCGCGAATGTGCTTGGGCAGGTTGCTCGCGTGCGTTGCATGGCAGGAACGACACGTCCGGCCCTTATCCGGTTTGTTGACGTGCACATAGTGCAAATTCAGATTGCCGTTTCTAAAATCGGTCAGGTCGGATGTTTCTCGTGTCAGCACGACGCTCTCAGGATGGCAGCTGAAACACAGTGCGTAATTCTCTTTACTGAAAGGCGCATAAAACTGTGGAGGGTATTCCTTTGCCAGCAGACGAAAGTGCTCGCCGCCGTGGGTGACATGACAGCCGCTGCAATCGTTCTCGGCGACAGGGCCATGCTTGAATTCTTTGTCTTCTATCTCATCCGTAAATGCCGGGAGAACTTCGTCTTCGCTTATTCCCACGGGTTTATCATGGCACGTTATGCAGAGGGTCGCGGCGTCCTTCTTCAGCAGGAACTTGACGGTTGAAGCATGGGGCGTATGACAGTTCATGCAGCCGCCGATATCTCCCACCACGCTGTGCTGGTACGTGGAGTTCTCCGCGATCTTCTGGATATCCTTATGACACGTGTAGCACAGGAAGGGAGCAAGGTTCTTGACCAGCTTGGAGTCGCTGCCTCCGTGCGGATCGTGACAGCCGATGCAGTCGTTCTTCGTGGGCTCGTGTATGAATTCATATTTCTTCAATTCCCTCTGTGTGACAACGTGGCATGAAAAACAAAGCTCGGCGTGGTCACTCACCAACAAATCAGGATAGTCTGAACTGTGAGACTGGTGACATACGGTGCACTCACCGACAGCGGTCGGCCCGTGAAGAAATGCAAACCCTTCGGTCACTGTGTGACATTTTGCGCAGAGAGCCGCAACCGTCTTCTCCGGAATCAGGAATTTACCGTCGCTGCTGTGCGGATCATGACATTCGATGCAGTCGCCCGTCTTCACGGGCTCGTGAATGTTCTTCTTCGTCGCCTGGTCGAGGTGGCAGTACTCGCAGAGATCTCTGCCTTTGCGGTCGAACTCATACGTATGCTCTTGGGGGTTCAGCGGCTTATGGCACGCCTTGCAGTCGCCAAGGCCTACCGGACCGTGGACGAAAGCCTTCTTGCCGTAGTCTGCGTGACATTCGTCCGTGGCGCACGTTTTCTGCGGCGTTGTCGGTTTGTCCACGGCCAATGCGCCGGAGATCAAGACACACATGAACACAATTACTACTCGGTAAACTCTTTTTGCCATCATCACGCCCTCTTAATGCTTGCCAACGTTCATAACAGACTCATATCAATCAGGTACTCTTGCACTCAGGAATTCCGTTCTCACGTCCACTTGGTCAACGACTCCCGGCCGAGACGGGCCTGCGTTTATAAAGCAGCACCAACATCCCGGACTTTGTCTTGTGGTGGAGGGGCTTGTTCAGTTCCAAGACCGCCTGCTGAGATTCGCCGCCTTCGGTAATCGTCGCGATGACGGCCGGACACAACAATCTCTCAGAGTTGTTTTTCCACTCGGTCCTGATAATCGCCCTATCCATAATACGTTCAATGCTGAAAGCGTACTCCTTGTCTGCGAAAGGGTAGAAACGCCCCGGAACGGCTTTCTGCGCACGCCAACCCTTATTATTAGACAGAAAAAGCCATGCCTTAGTTCCACTCGCGACCGCAAGGATATATGCGCTCTTGTCGTCACCAGGGTTAAAATCGGTATATCTCATACGAAAGGGCAGTTTCTCATCTTCGTGCGGAGACGACAAGAACTTGGCCCAAAGCCATCGCTCAAGTGTCCGGCGTCCATCGCTGACAGCCACTCGGGCCGCAGGATTCACGGGCTTCTTTGACCGGTTGACCACTTTTTTCGCCTCGGTATCAATCGAATAATGCGGCAGGTACTCCAATACGGTTACCTCGTATCCGGACCCCGGTATGGCTGTTTTCTCTCCGGTCCTGGCCACACACTCAAACGGTCGATTGCTGTCCTCCGGCCAGATCGTCAGGAACCCAACGGCCTTCGGATGGGTCAGCTCCCGCACCAGGACCTCCGCAGTGTCGGGGTTGTGGAATCTCCGTATGGCGACGCTTCCAATTCTGGACGATATCGATTGCCTGGCCGGGTCGGCCGGGCTCAGCCAGATTTCCTGGCGCAGCTTCTGGCCCTTGATGGCCAGCTTTGCGACAATCCCGCCGTCCGGGTGCTCGACACCGACAGTCTCCCACATCAGGTCGGGTACGTATTCTTCGAGTTTCACCTGGATAGGCGTCCCCATAACGGGCAGAACCGCATCGAATTTCTGGGGCTTGCTCTCGTCGGACACCGTCAGGGGAAAACGCAGCCCATCCCCCTCCAGGCCCATCTTGACGACGAGCTCCCAGGGGCCGCCAAGAAAGGAGTGGTGTGCTCCGGCAAGCCCGGCCCAGGCCACATTTACCCGGATCAGGTTTGTCACTACCGCGGCCGAAAGAAGGGCCATCACGACAGGACCGAGGCCGTTTTTGTGGGGCTGGAACCTCATAACGCTACCTTGCTCCACTGACTATTTCTTCGGCACGAGCAAGCATCGCCTCGGTGTACTTGAAGTTGTGAACACCCCAGCTTCCATCCGAGGTGACGGACTCAAGAATCGCCCTCGCCTGCCCGATCTTGTCGCGAAGTTTTTTGACGGTTTCTTCGTCGGACTGGACCTGCGCCTGCGCCTCAAGATTCGCGACCTTGAGTCGCACCTGCTCGAACTTCGCTTTGATTTTGCCCTGCCAGAACGACACGTACTGTTGTCCCGTCCCTTCCTCGTGACATGCGTCACAGGCCCGAGGGACTGCTTTGGCCACTGTTCCGAAACTGTCCAACACTCCGGATCGTTTTTGTACGCGTTCGATGTGGCAGCCGGTGCATTCGACGTGCGTTAGAAACATCGGACTCAGAACGCGATCCGTCGCTTCCTCCTGCATCGGGTGCTCGGTGGCATAGATTGTGCGCTGGACCTGGTGCGTGTCGCTGTGGCAGTTCCGGCAATCCATCATGACCGCGAGAGACGCCACAGCCGTTTGACCGTGTGGGACCTGCCCGTGACAGGCGAAGCACTCGACCTTCTCCTTGGCCGTGTGAGCTTCGTGCAGTTCCGTGCCGCTGGCGTGCTGGTCTTTGCTGAAGCTGTGGCAGTTCAGGCACACGCGACCATCCACCTTACTTGTCATCTGTATCTCGTTCTTGTGACAGGATTCCTCACAGCTCGCTTTGTAGGATATGAACTCGGCGTGGTTGATCGTGACCAGCCCGCGCTTAATGGGCGTGTCCGGAACGTCATGGCATGCCGTACAGTTTGTCCGAACCAGGTTGCCTTCGGTTTCGATTCCCCTGAGAAAGTGACACGTAAAACAGACCTCGTTGTTGACGCTGAAATGTTCGTCTCCCTCGAAGTGGCTGTGGCACGTGCCACACGAGATTCTTATTCCGTCAATGGCTTCCACCATGTGTTTTTCGTGAGTGAACTTCACACCGTTGTAATCGATCTTCTTCGATGCGATTTCCCCGGTGCTGTGGCATTCCGACCTCAGGCAGGAGGCGTCTTTCACCGTGGCGCTTGGCTTAGTGCCGATCCTGCCCACCGCGCAATCGACCGCCTGGGCAAGCCCGTTAATCTTTCCTTTGATGTACCCGGCAAAACCCGGCTGCAAATGGCAGTCGAGACAATTGACGTGCGAATGCCCCGACGTTTTCCAGTTCGCATAATAGGGATTCATGATGTGGCAGGAATTGCAGAAACCGGGCTGGCCGGTCACAACAATCGCTCCGGATGCAAACAGGGCCACCACGATGACCAGCAAGAGGATTCGTGCCGGCCATTTCATCTGTCTGAACACATTGATCACTGCTGTAAATATCGTTTTGTCTCTCACGATTCTGCTTCTCACCCAAACAACAATTCAGTTCACATACGTCGGTTGAAACCCACTCATGACCCCTGGCCCTGCGGCAGCCTGAGCCTGAACCGGGTGCCGCAGCCTTCCTTGCTCTCGACTTGTATCTCACCACCGTGTCTTCCCACAATAAGCCGGACGATCGACAGTCCGAGGCCAGTGCCGTCCCGCTCGAGTTGCCGGGCGTTCGCCGCGCGGTAGAATTCGTCAAATACCCTGCCCTGCTCCTGCTCGGGTATGCCGATGCCCGTATCTGAAATCTCAACGAGCACGCCGTCTCCGTCGCTTCTCGCACTCAGCGAGACGGTTCCTTTTTCAGGCGTGTACGCGATGGCGTTCATGAGTAGGTTCGCAACCATTTCTTCTATGGAAAACCGGTCGCCAAAAATATCCCCCACGGACGATTCGACCGTGCAATCCAGGGTGATGGATTTCTCTTCCGCCCTGGCCTCCACGGCGCCGACCGCACACTGCAGGATCTCGGGCAGCGAACATACGTCCATCTCTGATTCGTCGGTCAGTCGCATCTGGGTCAACTGCAATAGTGCTTTGACAAAATTGGCGAGCTTGACGGTCCGCTTGTGCGCCCGCCTGATCAGATCCGCCTCCTGAACGCCGCCCGGAGGTCCGGCTAATCGATTCACAATCACCGAAAGGCACCCTCGTATCGTTGCCAGATGCCCCTTGATATCGTGGGTGACACGAAAGACGTATTCGTCTTTGATCCGGTCCTTCTCTTGAAGCATTGCGTTGGCCTGCCTGTAGGCGTACTCGGTATGCTTAAGCCTTATGGCGATGTAATTGGCCATATACACGGCCAGATAAACCCCCGTTGTGAAAACGAAGAACGTGCCGAGCATGTACAGCTTCTCCTGACGCAAGCACGTGGACACAAACCCCGTCAGGCAGTAGTGAGGTACAATCTGCTCGTATTCAAGCAAGACCAGAAGACCGAAAAGGCAAACGGCAAAAGTCGCCTGCAGATAACTCTCTCGCATCGAAAGCAGAATGCTCGCGATAATCATATGAAAGATGAAGTAGAAAACCAGCGGGTTCTCAATGCCGCCGGAGAAATGCAGCAGAACCGTCAGAAGCAATAGATCCGCGCAGATCTGGAAATTGATGATTCTCTTGACCGCTTTGCACGAGACGTGCGGGTCAATCCTTGTGAAACGATTGAACAGCACCCACACCACCATATTGTACGCAGAGGCAATCTTGTTTGCCGCCCTGCACGGCACCTGCTGATCGGCCTGCATCAGACGATTTAACATGACCAACACTGTTGTATTGTACACCACAAGCAAACCTGCAATAACGTATAGGGCGCCGTCGTTCAAGTTCACACCCAACATCTTGTGCGCGACGTAGGTCCCGACAACAACATAAACAATGGCTATCCAACGGAGTTTGGCCAGCCAGTAAGCACCTTTGAGCAGTCTGATGTTTTCGGGGACCGGCTCCATGTCATTCTTTCCGGCACAGGAGTCTCTTGACCTCGTCCAGCAAAACCTGTGGTTCGACGGGTTTGTCCAGGAATCCATTCACCGGCAGCCATTCCGGGTCTCCGGCAGTGGACTTGAAACCGATGCCCGTTTTCTGCTCGACCCCGGTCAGCATCAGAATGGGGATATCCTTATACCGCGGGTCTTTTTTCAATTTCCTGGACATTTCAAATCCGTCCGACCACGTGGACATCATCACATCCATGATAACCAGGTCCGGCTTACCCGCCTGAATCTGGCTCATGCCTTCCTCCCTGTCGGATGCTGTCGCTACAGTGTACTGCTCGCGTTCCAGGACAACCTTCATAACCGCAACGAAATCAGGATCGTCGTCCACAATCAAAACTTTGCTGTTTCCCATACTTGCCTCAGAAGTATTTCGTGCATTTCCGCGAACAGTATTATTCGCCTGCAATAAATCCAATATCTCGTGCCAGCGCCGCAAGATGTACTTATCAGGCCCGAGTTCCGCAAGATCGGGCCGCTTTTAGAACTCATCGTAGAAGATGTCTTCCGGAGGCAGGCCTTTTTCTTCAAGGACCCTGGTGACCGCCTCAATCATCAAAGGCGGCCCGCAGAGGAAGGCCTGCCGAGCCACCCCGGCTTCCAGGCATTTGTCCACCGACAGATGAATGAAACCGGTTTCGCCATCCCACTTTTCTTCAGGTCCCAACTCGTCGGACAGGGCATAGACCACATGAAAATTGGAATGCTTGCGTTCAAGCTCCTTGAATTGGTCAAGGTAGAAGATGTCTTGCGTCGTCCGGCAGCCGAAGAACAGCCAGCACGAACGATCAGGCCATCGGTCATAGATCGTGTAGATGATATTCTTCATCGGTGCCATTCCGGCGCCCCCTCCGACACAGACAATTTCAACAGACGGATCCTCGTTCAGGTGAAACTCTCCATAGGGACCTGTAAAAGCCGCCCCATCATTCACATGCAAATTGTGAAGATAGGTTGAGCCAATGCCCCCCGGCACCAATCGGACAACAAGCTCCACAACGGTCGGCTCATGAGCGGGAGTACTAATAGAGTACGCGCGAAAGACCGGACCGTCGGGGGATGGGGCCTGAACCTGCACATATTGACCGGGTCGCTGGGAAATCTCCGGAGGATCGTTTAATTTCAGCCTAATCTCCTTGATGTCGTGGGTCAGACTACGGGTGCTTTCCACCGCAGCGGAGAAGAGCTTCACGTTCAGGTAATCTTCGGGGATGCGAACGTAGATGTCCTCTCGCACCTTGACCTGACAGGCCAATCTGGCGCCGGAGCGAACTTCCTTCCGCGACAAATACGGGGTTTCTGTGGGAAGCACGGGCCCTCCGCCGGAAGTCACGGTGAGCTTGCAGTGTCCGCACGAGCCTTTGCCGCCACATGCAGATGGGATAAAGATTTCATTGGCGTACAAACACGACAGGAGCGTCTGCCCGCCCTGGACCTCGAGCGGTTTTTCGCCGGCATTGATGTCAAGCTTGCAGATCCCGTAGTTGATCAGGAACCGTTCAGCAATCATCAACCCGGCCGCCAGAAGCACGACCAGACCGGAGAAAGATAGTATTGAATACAAGTAAACCGAATAATCCATTGAGCACTCCTATTGGATGGCCACCATTCCGGCAAAACCCATAAAGGCCATGGCGAGCACGCCCGTAACGATCATGGCTATCGCCACGCCCTGAAATGGCTTCGGGACATGGCTGTACGTCATCTTCTGTCTCAAACCGGCCAACAGCACGATGGCAACCGCCCAGCCGATTCCCGCCCCCAGGCCGAAACCGACGGACTGTATGAAGCTGTAGTTCCGGATGATCATGAACAGAGAGGCGCCGAGAATAGCGCAGTTGACCGTAATCAGAGGCAGAAATATTCCCAAAGCAAAGTACAGCTTCGGACTGAACCGTTCGACGAACATCTCCACCAATTGCACAAAGGCTGCGATGACAGCTATGAAAACAATGAATTGCAGATGAATGAGGCTCAGAGGCACCAGGACAAAGTGGTAAACCACGTAGTTTATCATCGTCGTCATAATCATCACGAATATGACGGCAGTCCCCAAACCCAGCGAGGTTTTGATCTGGCCGGAACAGGCGATAAACGAGCACATGCCGAGAAAGTTCGTCAGCAGAATGTTGTTTGTGAATATCGCCGCAATGAATATGACCCACGCCGATGTTTCGCTCATTACTTGTTCTCCTCAGGCTCCGGGCCTTTGATGGCGTTGAATATCCCGATCACGATGCCGAGCGCAAAAAACGCCCCTGGAGCCAAAATCATTAGCTGGTTGGGTGTGTACCAGGAGCTAAAGCCGGGAATCTCGCGTCCCAGGATCTCTCCGGCACCCAGCAGCTCTCTGAAGAAGCCGATGATTCCCAAGACTACGGCGTAGCCCACGCCGTTGGCTATGCCATCGACGATAGAGAGCATGGGTGGATTTTGCAGCGCGAAGGCCTCGGCGCGCCCCATGACGATGCAGTTCGTGATGATCAGGCCGACATACGGGCCAAGCTGTTTCGACATGTCCCAGTAGAAAGCTTTGAGAAACTGGTCGAACAGTATCACAAAGGTCGCAATGATGGCGACTTCGGCAATCATGCGTATCCGGTGCGGCGTGACCTTGCGCAGCAGGGAAACAAGCAGGTTCGAGCCGACGCAAACAAAAATAAGTGCCCCTCCCATGACCAGCGAGTTCTCAAGCCGGTTTGTCACGGCCAGGGCAGAACAAATGCCCAACATCTGAATCGCCAGTGGATTGTTCGCCCAGGCCCCTTCTTTCAAAGTAAGTAGCCCTTTGCCGCCGCACAATCCCTGGCTGGCACAGGGTCCGCAAGCTAACTGTTGACTGTCTGCCATTGCTATTGCTTCTCCTCAACAAGGCTCTGGATGGCTTCGTTCAGCATCTCCTGCACTTTATCACAGGTCATCGTCGCCCCGCTTATGCCGTCCACTTTGTTCGGTGCATCCTCGCCTCTGCTGCTAATGACTATTCCCGGGTTTCCGGCTTCATCACGTGTCATCAGCCCAACAAACTTGTCGCGAAACGACGGATTGACGATATCACCACCGAGACCGGGTGTCTCTTCCTGCTCGTAAAACGTGATCCCGCGAATCTTCGTTCTTTTCGGGTCAAGAGCCAGGAAGCCCTTGATCGGACCCCACAAACCGGGACCGGCAAACCGAACCGCGATTGCGCCGTTTGGATCCGGCGGAGGCGGCGCGTAAACATAAGTCGTGACATCCCCGCGTTGGCCCTCAGTGACATTATCCTCATATATGTCAGCTAATTCGTCGGGGGATGACTTGCCATCCAAAGGCACGTTTAAGGCCAGAAGAATGTTCAGAGTTTCTTCTGCCTCGGCGTTGGCTTTCCTGTGCGGCGCGGTAAAGCTGGCCGCAGCGGTCAGCAGCAGGGCACAAACAGAGCCAAGCACCGCGGCATAACAAAGCGTGTAAACGTTACCCTTCACTTCGGAGCCTCCTGATGCGAATGCCAATGACGATTTCATCGAAAATGGGGGCGACAATATTGCCCAACAAGATGGCGAATGTCACGCCCTCGACGTATCCGGTGAAGTTCCGGATCAGAACCGTCGTCGAACCGATGACGATGCCGTAGAGCCACTTGCCCGCATTCGTCGTCGGGCTTGTCACCGGGTCGGTCGCCATAAAGAACACGCCGAAAAGCAATCCTCCCGCAAACACATGCCACATCACCGGGCCGAACACGCCGGCCATCGGGTAGCTCACCGCGCCGCCCGCCACCAGGGCGCCGGTCAAGACAATGAATGAGCCGAGAATGCTCACGACCGTTCGCCAACTGGCGACGCGGGTGAACAGCAGGAACACGCCGCCGAGCAGGATCAAAACCGCCGAGGTCTCCCCGGCGCTCCCCGGAACACTTCCCAGGAACAAATGCGAGACAGCTCCCATTTCTCCCTGCTTGGCCAGCGCCAGGGGTGTGGCCCCGCTCACGGCGTCCAGGGAGGGGCCGACCCAGTCCGTCAGCGCGCCCGCAAGGTAGTCACTGGGCTCCACCCAACTTTTCGCCATGGTTTTCGGATAGGCCAGCGACAGAAAGCAGCGACCGACAAGGGCCGGATTGAAGACGTTTCGTCCCGTTCCGCCGAATAACTCCTTGCCGATGAACACGCCAAACGCCACCCCCAGAGCCACCATCCAAAGAGGCATACTGGGCGGCAGAATCAGCGGGAAGAGTATGCCCGTCACGAAAAAGCCCTCGTTAATGCCTTCCTTGCGTACTATCGCAAAGAGGGCCTCCACTGTCAGGCCCGCCGCATAGGAAACGATGATCATGGCGACAAACCGGAGCCCGAAAAAGTAGAACGCCGCCAATACCGTGGGAACGACCGAGATGATCGCCATCGACATAAAACGCTTCAGATCGATCGGGTCCCGAACATGAGGGGCCTCCAGTGTTGTCGTGCCCGGGGCAAAGAACACATGCTCCAGCGCCTCGAACACGGGATTGAGAAGTCGCAGCTTGCCGCCTTCCTCGAAGTTGGGGCGAACGGCATCAATGACCTTTAACAACCATTTCACTCGGTTTTCTCCTCAGCTTGTTTGCGTGCTTCTTCCTGACGCAACTGTTCTTGACGTATCTCTTCCTTCTCTTTCTCGATAAGAACCTTAGCTTCGATGAGCTGCTTTCTCACGTCTATCTTCGATGGGCAGACATACGAGCACAATCCGCATTCAACGCACAAATCCACCCGGGCCTGCTCCGCTTCCTCAATCAAGTCCGCATACAGGTATTTGTGGACGAGGTAAGGCATAATACCGGCGGGACAAACTTCCTCGCAGAAGTTGCACGCTACGCAGGGCCGCTCTTCCCCTCGCATGCCTGTGGTGAGTCGTTCCGCGAATCTCTTCCTCATGGAGCTTAAGAAACAATCCGAGTACGAACTCCGGCTCCAACCCGGCCGAATGAAACCCAGAAATTCTCTCTCTCTCAATTCGGGAAGAACTGTTATGCCTCTGCACTCGGCATCAATCCCCACATCCTCTGCGGTGAAAGCGCGTCCGGTCAGGACGCCGCCGTTGATCACTCTCGCCGCCGGCTCAAAGACGTACTTTTCCCTGATTCTCTCAATGGGATAGCCCGGCACCACCTTCAGGTGAGCGGGCCCGTTGACGCCCATTCCGCCGACGGAAACGATCCTCACCGTACAAGGTTTGGTCATAGTCAGGGCGCGGTCCACCGCCAGGACGCCCTCGGTTCGAACACCCCAGATAGGCCCCTTGTCCCGCCTGAGCTCCAGCCTTCGAGCAAGAATGGCAAAGTTGTCATAGGGGTAGGTCAGCGGTACTTCCAGCATTTTCGCCCAGGCATAACCCCGAATCTGGTTCCGAACCAGATTGGCAAATTCAGAACTGACATCGGGCATCGCCAGATAAATGGGCTGATATTCCAGAAGAGACTGCAAATGCTCCAGACCGCGCGTGAAGTTCAGCAGTCGCTTGTGAAGCAGCACGTCTCCCCGGGTGACAAACGGTTCCAGGCTCAGCGTGGAGATGATGATCGCCTGCGGCGTCCCGAGCGGGTCCGGCAGTGCCCCTGTGAAGGCGTCATAAAAGAACTGCCAGGCTCCGAGCGACAGGAGCTTGTATCGCTTGATGCCTCCGGCGCCCATTTCCTGCGCGATGTGCGACATTTCCTCTTCAGCGATATCGGCATGCTCGTCACGATGCGCAACGTCTTCAAGCACGATGTGATTCTCGAGAGCCTTGAGGCGAACGGTCCCGGCACGCGGAGTGAGCAAAGGTACGTCGTGGTTGTCCGGATCCCTGGCCAGGGCGTCGCCGCCGTTGACTCGATCTCCATCCTTGACGAGAACTTCGCTGAATGTGAAACGCTCACTGCGCAAGGGAAGATATAGGACCTTCGGTTCCGGCATCACCTTTACAGCGCCCTCGGGCTTTCCTTTGAGCAGTATATTGTAGCCGCCTCTGAATTTCACTTTCTTAGCTTCCCCACTAAATGATTCAAACTTCATCCTCGGAGTAACTGACACACCCTGATACGGGGTCAGGTACTCTGAAGGGGACGGTACGACAACCGGCAACAACTCCGGAGATCCGGCCCCATCATACGAAGTCACCATCCTGTGCACTTCAAGGCCCAATATCCTTCAGGCTGCCGCAGGCCGCCGGGAACTATCCAAGTCACGAGGGCGCAGCATACATTACCCTTGAACTGCTCCATCCGATGACAGAACAGCGCCGTCTGCGCCTGTTGCCCTGCAAACCGTATCCCAAACGCGGTTATACGCGCACTATTCTATACAAACGAACCACCCTGTTCAATTCCATTATTGCCTTCCAAGGCCCATCCATTGGCCAAAATAGCTGCTTTTTCTCAATTCTGAGATTCTTTCGAAGAGTGACGTGATTCCGAAGCACTGCCCAGATTCCGGCAGGAAACACCGTTCCAACGATATCCCTGCAAATTCCCGGAGGACCTATCCCCAGGTATCAAGGCCCCCTGGAAACGCTGAAACGGGCATCCAGCTTGAACAGATGCTTGACCGGCAGATTGAGGACCTTTGACTTCTCGATCGATAGAGAACTGCGGATATGCTCAAGAATCTCCTCTATTCGCTTCTGATCAATTGCAATTAGGGTGAACCAGATGTTGAAGACATCATCGCGAAGATAGCTGTGGGTCACCTCATGAAACCGGCCGATGACTTCGGCGGAACGCTCCACGAGTTCGGGCTCGACGCTCACGGCAGCCAGCGTGCTTTGAAAACCGAACTTCCTGGAGTCAACGCTTGCCCCGATCCGGCGAATTACTCCCTCATCGATCATCCGCTGAATCCGGTCCCAGAGGTCCTCTGTGGGAATCTGCAACCGCTCGGCCAAAACCTCATAGGGCTTTTCCTTGAGAGGAAAATTGTCTTGAAGCTCCTGGAGTATTTGGCGGTCGATACTATCCATAATGTCCTTTCTGCCCTCTGACAAATCCTCTCGATGAGGCGGCTACCACGACCGGCCTCATGTTTTCACTTGACGCCTGGCTCTCAAATTACTATAGGTGAACACTATAGTTGAATGACAGCGAAAAGTAAAGCCGAGGCTCGTCGGACAATGGTTTGTTCCTGGCGTTCATGTGAATGATGCCGTTGCTTTCTCACATTTGAGAATGTCAAAAAAATCTTTACATTTTTTCTGAAATGACCTCCAACTTGGGACAACAATGCCAAAGGGAAAAGTCTATCTTGTCGGCGCAGGCCCCGGTGACGCCGAGCTGATTACGCTCAAGGGCTATGGGCTGATCTGCCAGGCCGATGTCATTCTCCACGATCATCTCATCCCGGCCGAGCTGCTGCACCTGGCCAAGGCCGAAGCCGAAATCATCACGGTGGGCAAATTCGCCAGCCGGCATACGATGTCACAAGACCAGATCAATGCGCTGCTTATCGAGAAGGCCGGGATGCGCAGAATCGTCGTTCGCCTCAAGGGCGGCGACCCGTTTCTCTTTGGCCGGGGAGGTGAGGAAGCCGAAGCGTGTGCGCAGGCGGGTGTCGATTTTGAAGTGGTGCCGGGTGTCACCAGCGCGTTGGCGGCTCCTTCATACGCCGGAATCCCGCCGACCCATCGAGATTTCACGCCCAATGTCGCCATCGTAACCGGACACCGTAAAGCCCAGAAGGACATTGAAATCCCAAACGCCGGCACCATCATTTTTCTTATGGGTGTCGGCAACATTCAGAAGATCATCGGCTCTTTGCTCAAAGCAGGCTGGTCCCCGCAGACGAAGATTGCCGCGGTGGAGAGAGGCACGCTTTACAACCAAAGAGTCGTTACGGGCTTCCTGGAGAGTTTTGTTCAGACGGTAAAGAAAGCCGGCTTGTCCACTCCCGCTATTTTCATCGTGGGCAAAGTCGTAGAGCTTCACGAGAAGCTGAACTGGTTCGGCGGCAAGCCAAGGATTCTTGTCCTCGGCACGCATCCCGAAAAATACACACACCTCGGTACGATTGTGCATCGGCCCATCGTTAAGTGCGTGCCTCTGGAAGACACCTCGAAGCTTGATGGCATGATCAAGGCGCTCGAAGGTTTCAACTGGCTTGTGTTCACCAGCGCCAACGGCGTGAGATTCTTTTTTGAGCGGCTCCGGCAGAGCGGCCTCGATGCCCGGGCGCTTTGTTCGGCAAAAGTCGCCGTCATCGGAAGGACGACCGCCCGAAGGCTGACAAGCTTCGGCATTCTGGCCGACCTCGTTCCGGATACAGAATCCAGCGCGGGCCTGCTCGAAGAATTCAAGAAGCGCGATATGCGAGATAAGAAAGTGCTTCTGCCCCAGGCTGCTGCTGCTTCCCGTGAATTGCGCGAGGGCCTGGCCGCGATGGGGGCAATGGTCGAAGAGGCGCCCGTTTATCAAACCGTCGAAGTAGAGCCCGCCGATGTGGACCTGGAACACATCGACAAGATCCTTTTCACCAGCGGCTCGACGGCGAGGGCGTTCGTAAAAAGATTCGGCCGGGTGCCCTCCCACATCAAGGCCTGCTGCCTCGGCGCGCCAACGCAGGCGGAAGCGGCCAAACATGGCATCGATGCCGAGATCTTGTCGCAGTAAAAAGACTGACAAAGCAAAGGGAATCAGATGACCGTATTTCGCAAGAGCAAGAAGCTGTTCGGGGACGCCCAAAGAGTAATCCCCGGCGGGGTCAACAGTCCCGTTCGGGCCTTTAAAGCCGTCGGGGCCAACCCCATCTTCATCAGCAAGGCAAAAGGCGCCTATTTGTACGATGTCGACGGCAACCGCTATATCGATTACTGCCTGTCCTGGGGGCCCATGATTCTCGGCCACGCGCACCGCGAAGTCCTCGACCAGGTGAGGAAAGTCATGGTCAACGGAACCAGTTTCGGCATCCCCACGCCCCTTGAAACGCACCTGGCCAGAATGATTGTCCAGGCAATCGGCTCGATTGAAAAAGTCCGCCTGGTCAGCTCGGGCACCGAAGCGGTTATGACCGCGATTCGTCTGGCCCGCGGATGCACGGGGCGCGATAAGATCATAAAATTCATCGGCTGCTATCACGGCCACGTCGATCACATGCTCGTCCAGGCGGGCTCGGGCGCGACGACCCTCGGCTCGCCCAGCAGCCCGGGCGTGCCCAGGGACTTCACGAAACACACCCTCCTGCTGCCCTACAATGATCCCGAGATGATCGGGAGGGCTTTCAGTAAGTATCGAGACCAGATAGCCGCGGTCATTATCGAGCCAATCGCCGGTAATATGGGAGTCGTCCCCCCGGCAGACGGATTCCTGAAAACCATCAGAAGATTATGTACGAAGAACGGAAGTATTCTGATCTTCGACGAAGTCATAACGGGCTTTAGAATCAGATATGGAAGCGTCCAGGAGCCGTTCGGCGTAAAGGCGGACCTGACGTGCTTAGGCAAGATCATCGGCGGCGGATTCCCCATCGGCGCGTGCGGCGGAAAGAAAGGATTGATGGATCGACTGGCCCCCTCCGGGCAGATCTACCAGGCGGGCACTCTTTCGGGAAATCCCGTCTGCGTGGCCGCGGGCATCGCCACACTAAAATTGCTCAAATCAAAAGGCACATATCCCGCTCTCGGGCGCGCCGCCAAAGAACTCTGCGATGGGATTGGCAAGGCGTTGTCCGGGCGGGACATCAAGCATACCATCAATCGCGTCGGCTCGATGTTCACCGTGTTCTTTAATCCCGATCCAGTGATCGATTATGTCTCCGCGGTGAAATCCGATGTTGGACGGTACGCGAGATTTCACAGCGCGATGCTTGGCGAGGGCATCTACCTGCCGCCCTCCCAGTTTGAGGCGTGCTTTGTCTCGACCGAACACAAGCACAAAGACATGGGCAAAACAATTGCCGCCGCTCGGAAAGCCTCGCTGTGATGTGTTGAACCCCGCGGTTCTGAAAAACTCCCCTGACGGTGCGCCCGCGTGTTCTTACAACGCGGCTATTTGGGATTCCGCCGGGTCTGTTCCCTCGTTTGCCCCGGGGCCGGTGAGTGATTCGGACAGGCTCAGGAAGCGATGCTCGGGATGGCTCCACGCGGCGGCGGCCACCGATGTCTGGGCGAGCAGCTCCCTGATCTGACGCGTAGCCTGCGACCAAACCGAGAAGATGCGACAATTCTCCACAGTCCCCCCGCATTCACAGTGTCTCAAAAAGCAATCGTCGAATAGCGAATGGCCCGCAATTGCCTCAAACAACTCCAGCAGGCTGATCTCCTCGGGCGATTTGACGAAAACGTATCCCCTTTTCTTGCCTCTTACCGCTCTGACAAAGCGCGCCTTGACGAGCTGCTGAAATATTTTGACCAGATAATCGGACGGCATCCCTTCGGCCCTGGCGATGGTGGCCGCTGTGGCGGGCAGTTGCGTGCTGTGCCTGACCATGTACATCAACGCGTGCAACGCATAAACGGAAGACCTTGTGACTTTCATGTCTTGGACTCCAAAGTTGCTGGCTCACACCGGCCGGTCACAGACCATTGGCTCGTTCCGGATGGTCTAAGCCACCGCGGTTCCCTTGCTCTCACGCTTGCGTTTTTGAGAATCGATGTCCAGCTCGTCAATCTTTCGGTAAAGACTCGACAGTCCAATGTTCAGAGCCTTGGCCGCCTCGACCTTGTTCCAGTCGTACTTGTTCAATACCCGGCAAATGTGCTCGCGCTCGTAGGCTCGGACGGCCAACTGAAGGTTCTCGTTTTCCTCACTCAATGAAACAACGTGGCATCCCAACAGTCCGATGTCGGACATCCTGATAACTTCATCTTCGGAGAATATGACGGCCCGCTCAATCACGTTCTGCATTTCTCTTATGTTGCCCTTCCAGTCATAACTCATCAGCAGCCGCATCACGTCGTCGCTGACCCCAACGCAGTGCTTGCCCATCTCGGCATTGTATTTCCCGATGAAATGTTCTACCAGCAGTGGAATGTCCTCTTTCCTCTCGCGCAGCGGGGGAAGGTGAATGCCCACAACGTTCATCCTGTAATACAGGTCTTCTCGAAAGCGCACCGCCTTGATCTCTTTCGCCAGGTCCTTGTTGGTGGCGGCAATCAAGCGCAAATCGATGTCGATGGGCACCGTAGAACCGACGGGGATGATCTGCCTGTGCTCGACGGCGCGAAGCAGCTTCACCTGGCAGCTCATCGGCATGTACCCGATCTCATCCAAGAACAAAGTCCCGCCGCGTGCGCACTCGAACAGCCCCTTCTTGTCCTGAAAGGCGGACGTGAAGCTACCCTTCTTGTGTCCGAACAATTCGCTCTCGAGCAGGCTCTCGGGGATCGCGCTGCAGTTGACGGCCACGAACCGGCTCCCGTTCTGAGATCCCAGAGAATGGATGGCGCGCGCGACTAACTCTTTCCCGGTGCCGCTCTTGCCTGTGATCAGGACGTTGCTCTTGGTCGGGGCCACTTTGCGAATCATCTCAAGGACTTTTTGCATCGCGGAAGACTGGCCCACAATTTGTCCGATATCAAACCGGCCGCTCAGCTCCTGCTTAAGCTGCTTGTTTTCCTCCTGCAGCTCCAGGTACCGCAAGTTCTTTCGGATCTTCGTCAGGACATCATCCATCACGACCGGCTTCATTACGTAATCACATGCACCGAGCTTCACCGCCTCTACGGCCATCTCGACGGTGCCGTAGGCCGTGATCATGATCACGCGCGTTTCGGGCCGTATCCGCATGATCTCTCGCAGGACTTTTATGCCGTCCGCTCCGGGCATCCGAATATCCAGTATCGCCACGGCGAAACGCTCTTTCGTAACCGCATCCAGGGCATCCGTTCCGTTGCCCACCTCCTTCACGGACATGCCTTCTTCCACAAGGACCTTCGCGAAGGTCTTGCGAAAGGTGACTTCATCATCTGCCAGCAGTATTTTCCTAATCATTGCTCACCTATACCTTTTTCACCAAACATCTTTCCTCAGCAACATTCACGTTATTGTCACCTATCGTTCGTTATTTCATTCAGACCGCCCGGGCCCGGTTGCCAAAACGGCTCTGGGCGTCGTGTCCATCCATCAAATCTTTCTTGGGCTTCGGAGGAATCCGGATGACAACCGTCGTTCCTTTGCCCGGCTCCGATTCCAACACGATCGTTCCGTCCACCTCCGTAATAAGGTTGTAGCTGATAAACAGCCCCAGCCCCGTCCCCTTGCCAATCTCCTTGGTGGTAAAGAACGATTCGAAGGCCCGCCGGCAGACTTCGGGGCTCATCCCGACGCCCGTGTCACTCGTTCGAATCTCGAGCATTCCGTCCTTCAGCTCCCTCGTTATCTCAAGCACATGCTCCTGATCGTTCTGTTTGGCATCCATCGCGTCCAGGGCATTGATAAAGATGTTGAGAAACACCTGCTCGAAATGCTGTGGATTCAGCCACACAGTCGGCACATCAGGATTGGCAATATTCCGGATGGCCACCGATCGCGCGCGCTTGTCGAAATTAACAAGGGACAACGTGCTCTCGATAAGCTCGTTGATATCCGTCCATCGATACTCGCTCGTGGCCGGACGCGACAGGCTCAGCATTCGCTTGAGAATATTTGAAATTCGGCTGACATGATACTGTATCACTAACAGATGTTCCTTCTGTTCGTGCACGGTGAGCTTTCGGACCAGGTACTGCGCCACCGACGAGATGCTGGCCAGCGGATTGCCTATCTCATGCGCGATGCCTGTGGCCATCTGCCCGATAGCGACCATCTTCTCTCGCTGGGCCATCTCCAGTTGGGACATCTTCAGGATCTCGTTGATCTCCGTCAGTTCCTCGGTTCGTTCCCGCAGATCGGTCTCCAGCTTGTTGTGTTCGGTGAGGTCCTGGCCGACAATGACGTTCCCCAGCTTCTTTCCGTTGATACCCACGACGGGGCAGGACCTGGCTTCCACATAGCTGGCCTGTGGGCCGGAGGTCTCAAATGTTATGGACGTATCCACCGTCCCGGCTTTGTCATCCGAAGAGACAAGCCTCTTGAGCACCTCGGCCAAAGGGGCGGGAAAATCGTCGAGAGGACGCCCCGGTTCGCCAAGGTCATTCTGCCTCTTCCAGAGTTTGGCCGCCGGATTGCATATCGCCACATTGCCCTCATTAGTCACAAATATGAGTGCCTCCGACATGGCGTTGATGATGGCCCTGAGCACATCGTGATTTCGCGCCGCCTCGAGCTCCTTGGCGGTCATTCGCGTAATAATCATTCGGGTCAGGTACTGGGCCAGCATCACGGTACAGGCAAACGCCCCGAACACTCCAAGCTCGTACACCGGATCCCGCCACACGCCTCCGGTGCCGGAAAGCTCAAGAGGATGATAGCCTTTCAGCAGCGCACCTCCGCTGAGCTCATTGACCTCCAAGAGGCCAAAAAGCAGGATGGCCGTCAGACCGACGCAGAACGACAGGTTCCGCGGCAATATGATGGCCGCGATGATGACGTGGAATATGTAGAAAAGGAAAAACGGATTGACAACGCCTCCCGAGTAGTGAAGAACCGCCGTGAGTATGAACAAATCCAGTTCGACTTGAATCATCCCCAACACCAGATCTCTCGGGCTTGCCTGCTCCGGCTTCTTTGTTGCGGCCAGGAAATACAGAATATTGGAGATCAGCAGTGCGGCAGCGCAGCCATAGATGGGTACAACGTTGGTCAGAACAGTAAACACACGGCTGGCTAACAGAGCCGCTCCGATCATCCCGCCGATGGCTATCCACCGTAGCCGTATCAGCCAGAGAATCTGCTCTACGAGGGCTTCGCGAGTACACTGACTTGGCTTGTCCATGAAATCGGTTGCCACTACTGACTTTGCAGTCATCGTTGTCTCTCACCCTTTCCTTCCTGCATCGGCATCTTCTATTACGCGGCGTTTTCCAAGACAACAGGTATCCTACCTTTTTTGCCACAGAAAAGCAAGGAAAACTTCCTGTATTCGAGAAAAAACTGACTCTCTGAGCACCTCACTCTGTCCTTCGACTTCCAAGATTCAAGAATCAACAGTCGATAAACAAATACTCTCCAGGCACCATGCTGAATCCGGCTGTTTGCCATACGTCCGAGGAACAAGCCCATCTGCCCACTACATGGGCATCTGGAAAGCGTCTCCGGTACGCGCCAACTCCGCTTGTTTTGCCTCGTCCAGGCCTATTTCGTTATCCGTCAGATAGCAGCCGGGGTCCGGGGCCCAGGGATCGCCAAAATGCAGATCGGCGCGAACCCTCAGACTTCCGCCACAGACATCGAAGAACCGGCACAACCTGCATCTTCCCTTGATGTGGCCTCGACGGTCCTTCAGGCCCCGAAGCAGCGGATCGGAGGTGTCCATCCAAATCCGGCTGAATGGTTTCTCCCGGACATCGCCCAGGCTATAGTGCCACCAGAACTGGTCGGGATGCACCTTTCCGTGGAAATCAATACAGCCTATACCGACGCCGCTGCTGTACATCCCACCGCCGTTCCAGCAGAGCAGTTTCCAGACCTCATCTGCGCGTTTGGGATCCTCCTGCCGCAGTTTCAGGTACAGATACACGCCATCGACGTGGTTATCCACAGTCAGGATATCCGTCGTCCTGCCCGCTTGCTTGAACAGCTTCGTTTTGGCTAATATCATCTCGACGGCCTCCCTGCTTTGAACGTGTGTAAGGTCCTCGTCCGCCATTGTCCCGCCTCTGCCGCTGGGAACAAAATGATAGAAACAGGCCCGCTCGATCTGCTCGGCCTCGAAGAAGTCAAACAAACGCTCGAGGTCCTGAACATTCTTACCCGTCAAGGTCAATCGCAGGCCGATTCGCACGCCGGCCTCCTGGCAGTTCTTTATGCCTGCGACCGCGCGCTCAAACGCCCCGGTGACGCCTCTGAACTTGTCATTGACCGGGCCGATACCGTCCAGGCTGATGCCCACGTATGAAACTCCGTGGTCCTTGATTCGCTTTGCCATCTCGGGCGTGATGAGGGTGCCGTTCGTTGAAATGACCGCGCGCAGGCCCCGCTCAACGGCATGTCCAATCAGTTCAAACAGGTCGGGCCTCATCAGAGGCTCGCCGCCGGAGAACAACACCGAGGGAACGCCAAACTGCACGAGATCGTCCAGGATGCCTTTGGCCTCGTCGGTGGCGAGCTCATCGTCGGCTTTGCAGGCCCCGCTGTCGTTGTAGCAATGCACGCACTTGAGATTGCAGGCGCGGGTGATGTTCCAGACGACGATGGGGCGTCTTTCAGAGGCTTTCTTGGGCACGACTTCGCCGGCGCGTTCGCCCGAACCGGGTTTTCCGTAGCGCAGCCAATCGCCTGGTGTCACTTGGTCGCAATACAATTTACTGATATTGATCATAAATAAACCTTTAAAAAAATATCCTCGGAGACATCAACGAATGACCTCGGGCGGCACATATGCACAGAACGGTTCTTCAGCCATGTAGTTGCCCGTGGCGGCGTAGGCCCTGCCGCGGCATCCGCCGCATATCTGGCGGTAGCCACAGAGCCCGCATTTGCCTTCGAGCTCGCTGGTGTTGCGCATGCGCGCGAGGTCTTCGCTCTTAGACCAAATATCGCAAAGTCTTTGTTCCAGTACGTTTCCGCACTTGACGGGCAGGTATCCACAGGGGAAAACGTCGCCCTGATGGCCGACGAAGAGCACCCCGAGACCCGCAAGGCAGCCTTTCGAGGTCCCTCCATGTCCGGCCCTGCCCGGAACGGCACCGCCACGGCTCGCCTTCATACGAGACTTGTACAAGCCCTCTTGCCTGATTACTCGCTCATAGTGAGGACCGCAGGTCACTTTCATCTGAAGTTTGCCCTGCCCATCGAGCCTGCATATCTCGAGCATTTTCTGTTCGTACTGTTCAGGTGAGAGCATGTCGGTCTCGGCCAATGACAGGCCACAGCCGACGGGCACGAGCATGAATATGTGCACGGCCACTGCGCCGAGCGATCTGGCAAGCTCATAGACTTCGTGCAGTTGTCCGGCGTTATGTTTGGTCAGGGTAAGATTTATCTGAAAGGGCACCTTCACATCACGCAGATGGCCGATCCCCTCAATCGCCCTCTCGAACGCCCCGGCCAGTTGACGCAGCCGGTCGTGGACCTCAGCCGTTGCTCCATCCAAACTCACCGAGACCCTCGCGACTCCGCTCTCGCGTATCCGCCCGGCCACAGCCGCATCGATCAACGTCCCATTCGTCGCCAGGGCGGGCGTAATCCCCAGGCTCCGGGCCTGTCCTACCAACTCGAACAGGTCCTCGCGACAGAGCGGCTCACCCCCCGAAAACACTAGGACGGGCATCATCGGTCCACCTTTGCCCATCTCAGCCAACTGCCCGATGAGATCTTTGGCCTGGGCAGTCGAGAGGTCTCTGTGAGCGGTCTGGTCGGACTCCACGCGCCGGCAGTGCGCGCAGGTCAGGTTACACCGTATCGTGCTCTCCCAAAACAGGAGCCTCAAAAGCTGCCTGACCTCCGGCATATCTTTCACGACTGCGTATCCTCCGCGTCATCCGGTTCTGATGTTATCTCTTCGGCCTGCCTGACAATGTGGGTCACCAGTTTTGCCGCTTCGGTCGCTCCGTTCTCCTTAGCAACCACGTTGACGTTCTTGATCACGCAGTGCAGCAGCTTGTTGACAACGCGATTGACCATGGCCTCCATGACCTCTTTGCACGAGGCCTCTTCTCTGTTGCCGACGAAGAAACGCTCCATTTCATTCTTGCCGATCTGGACGAATTGCTCCTTCATCCGGCCGATCAGAGGCCCGATATCCTTGGCCCCGAACCACTCCATGAAGTCCGCGACATTTTCAAGAACGACCTTCATCCCCCGGGCCATGTCCCGCTCGCGGGCCTTTCGATTCTGCTCCACCACCGCCGCGAGGTCATCCACGCTGTACAGATAAACGCCCTCGAATTCATTGACCGCCGACTCGAAGTTCCGCGGTACAGCAATATCGATAATCAGCAGCGTCCCATCCTTGCGCTGCGCCATGATCTTCTTGAACGACTCTCTCTTAAACAGGTAATCCTGCACCGAGGCCGAGGCGATGGCAATGTTGGCCTGAATCAACTGCTCTTCGAGCTGTTCCCATTTCTGAGCCCTGATCCCGCACTCCTTGGCCAGCTTCAATCCGCGGTCGTACGAACGGTTGACCACGGTAATGTCCCGGGCCCCCACTTGAAGGAGGTGCTGGACCAGGAGCTGGCCCATGTCACCGGCGCCGATGACGACCACCCTGGCCGATGAGATATCGGCAAAAAGCTGCTTGGCCAGCTCGACCGCGACGCCTGCAACACTGACCCGGCCGCTTGAGATGGAAGTCGTCGTACAAACCTGCTTGCTCGCGGCAAAGGCACAGTGGAACAGACGGTTGAGGACTTTGCCCGTGGTCTTGGCAGCACAGGCGAGCTTGTAGCTCTCTTTGACCTGCCCGATGATTTGCGCCTCGCCCACGACGAGGCTGTCCAGGCTCGATGCGACGGTCAGCAGGTGCCGAACCGCATCGTCGTCTTCATACATGTAAAGGAACGGGCTGAACTTGTCCAACTCGATATTCTGGAACTCAGCGAGGAACTCGGCGAGCCGTTCCGGATCGGCGCCCTGGCAGTGCTTGCCGGCGCAATAAAGCTCGACACGGTTGCACGTCGATAGAAGCACGAACTCTGCCTGGGCGAACCTCTTTTTGAGCTCGCAAAGCGCCCTGCTCGTCGCTTCGGCGTCGAAGGCCAGCTTCTCGCGAATCTCCACCGAAGCCGTTTTATGGTTGAGTCCCAATACTGCGATCTTCATGCCTTGCTCTTACTATCTGACCTGTTCGGAAGTCTCAATGTCACCGCCGGTAAAGTCGTGCCCTGTCCCACAGAATATCGAAGTGCCCACCACGGCAAATAGAATCAAAGCGAACGCGACAATCGTCACGTGAGCAATCGTCTTTTCCTTCAGCTTGACCGTCCTCCACAACGCCAGGATTGTTCCCAGAAGCAGCCACACGACTGCGACAAGGACAATTTTCGGGTCCGTGAGCCAATCATGGGCCGTCATGTCGAGCGAGGTTGATGTCGCCGCCAGGCCCATGCCGCTTACCAGCCCGAAGGTAATCAGTACGAAGCAGGACTTCAGACCGAGTAGGTTCATGCGCTCGAGCTTCTCGACGTTGGGCACCTTGCCAAGGACGCCGAGCAGGTCCTTTTGTTTGAGTCTTCGCCTGGCAAAAAGGTAAAGCACCGCGCTGGCCATTGCGAGCATCGCTGCAGCGCCTCCGAGGATCATGGCTATGGCGTGAATAATGGCCCACGGCGTGGAAGCGGCGGCATGGGCCTGCGCGGCCGGTTCGGCGACTATCCCGGCCAGCAAAACGAGCGACAGGATCACCCATACCATCACCGAACCGAACCACACCTGCTGGATAGCGATACTGAGAAAAAGGTAGGTCAGGCCAAACACGATAGTCAATACAATCATCGACTCAAACAGGCCGGTCAGCGGCACCGCTTTTATCGTGACGGCCCTGAAAACAAGTATCACCGCCTCGAGGGTCAGGGCCAACGAAACCAAGGGCAGAAGAAATCGCCTGTATTTCTCCCCCCTCGAACGCAGTTGAAGAACGCCCACCACCGCCGCGGCTAAATATATCGCAACGACCAGAGCAAAAATCACCGTTTCACGCAAAGGCAGTCCAGACATCCTTTATTCTCCCTTAGCCTGAGCACCGTCCGAACCCGGATCCGGGAAGTAGGTCGGCGGGACCTTCTTGAGTTCCTTTTCAGTCTTCAGTATGCGGCAGTCGGATATGCCGCACGCTCGACTCATACGCTCGACCGTCTGCTCCACGTGTTCGCTATCCGTCCCGTGGACCATCGTGTACAGATTGAAAGGCCAGTTCTCAGCCACATCCCGCTCGTAGGCATGACTGACCTCTTTGAAACCTGCCAACATCGCCCCTACCTGTTCCAGACGCGGAGGCTCAACATGCCAGACAACCATCGCCCCGCCGGACAGGCCCACTTTGAAATGATCGACAATGGAGCCTATTCGCCGGAGTTTGCCTTCCCGCTTCCAGTTCTCCAGGGTGGCCAGCAGTTCTGTCACGCTGATTCCCGCCTGCTCGGCCATGTCCTTGTAGGGGGTTTGACTTCTGGGAAATCCCCCCTGAAGAACAGTCAGCACCCTCCGGTCAACATCGGAAATCGGACACTTCATCGGTCATTCTTACTACTGAACAATACCAAAGGGATTCGATGGGTCATACATAACCGTTGATTCTTCCCATGATTAGGAAAAGACCCTCACAAAACGTTTATTGTAGCAGATTATACCCCAGACTGCAAGAAAAGTTCTTGCGACTGCTTGCCAATTTGCCAATATTGGGAACCTGATGGGTTTCCATCTCCATTTCGGCGGGAAGAGCACCCCTATTCACTACTTTCTCAAAAATCAAAGAGCACACCAAAGTTGACTTATGGCCGAACTTCGGACAGTCGGACTTCGCAGGAGTCGGCCTGAACTCCAGAACTCGGGTGGTCCATCGGGGCACTCATAAAGTCCCATAAAGAAGAGAAAGAGATAGCTGTTCCGAAGAGCCAGGGGAGTGCGGTCTCGTTTGGGGGCGGCCGTTTTGCCCCCGGTCAGGCGTTTGTTATACTTTAACTGGCACATAGAAGTCACAGAATGTCTGCTTAATGGGGGCTTTTCCTTGGGGGGGGAGAAAGATGACGCCCGCAAAAAAGGTAAAGAAAGCGTGCCGCAATCGCCGCGCCAGCGCGCTGATCGTCTCGCTGATGTTTGTGCTCATATTCTCGGCCCTGGCCATCAGTATGATGACTCTTTCGAGTACAAACATCCAACTTGCCTCGAATCACCACAATGTCAACGCGGCCCTTGCGACTGCGCAATCCGGCCAGGAGGTCATCAGGTACTGGCTCAGTCGTGTGCTGTTCTCAAGCTCGACGCCACAGGCCGAGTACTTCACTACGATTGTGGCTGCACTGCAGAACGACTTGAGCGACAGCGCGGTTACGAATCTGACCGTTCAGAGCGACGGAACGATCGGAGCCGTGATGCTGGACTCGACAACCGGCCGGAGATTCGACGGAAGTTTGAAGATCGATGCCAGCCAACCCACAATCCTGCAGACTCGCGTCACAGGCTACAGTGGGGACATAAAGCGCGCCATAGATATTCAGTACAACATCCAGCCTTACGTCTTTCCAATTTTCAATTTTGGCCTGGCTACGAAAGGGCCCGTCAACTTCCCGGGCAACCCCACGATAACCGCTGTGAACTCCGCATGGGAGGCGGACATCTTCATCGAAAGTCTAGCCAATCCCATTGCCATGCTCAGTATCGGCAACCTGAACTTCGATGGGGAGGTCAACATAGGCAACCCGGTCGCCAATGTCGATTTTCAGTCCGATGTGCAAATCGCCGGCGACCACGGCCAGACCGCTATCGACAATCACGTCTCTATCGGCAATGACAGCCCCGAGTTTCCCGTCCCTGACACGGATCGCTTCAGGACCTATGCTACGGGGCCTCTCATTGACAGCTCCACCGATCTGAGCGCTCCAGGAATCACTCTGACCAATGCGATGATAAAGGCTGGGACCAATCCTGTTTTTCAGGGCACGGCCACAATAAATGGCGTCTTGTTTATCGAATCGCCCAACAGGGTGACATTTGGAAAGAACGTGGCCCTCAACGGCATCATCGTGGGCGATGGGGACGTGCATAATCCCGACCCAGGCACTCGCAGAATTGACATTCAGGGCAATTTCGCCAGCGGTCCGTACCCGAACGATCCCCAGTTTGATGCGCTTCGCGCCGAGGAGGGCACGTCCATCCTTGCTCCGGGTTTCTTCACGACTTTCAGCGGCAACTTCTCCACGCTGGAAGGAGTCATAGCGGTCAGCGGCATACACTTCTCGGGCAATGTAAATGCGCAGATCAAAGGCTCGATTGTGAATTACTCGAATAGCCCGACGGTCGTCGAGGGCAACGCGGTCATGAATTTTGACCGGGCGGGCAGCACGAAGATTCCGGCCGGCTTCGATTTGTATCGAGAGCTGGATTACAATCCTGTCTCTTACTCGGAATCGGCACTTTGAATTCAGAATTCAGAATTCAGAAGTGAGAATTCATAATTCTCCGCAATCTGCATTCTGCTTCAGCGATACGAGGCGGGACTGATATTGACTCTATGCAGCCTGTGTTCGGCGACTGCGTCCTGGATCCATCCGATGATGGCGGGTTTGTAATCGTATTCGTCAAGGTCGCGCAGGTCGTTGGGATCCAACGGGCCGACCCCGCCTACGATTCTTCCAAACGTGTCGCTCTCAATCGCATAGATACCGCCGCTTGTGTGCTTCCAGAATCCTCTTATCGTACTCATAGCGAGACACCCTCCTATTAAAATATAAGAAATCGTGCAGGAAATGCAAAACTCAAGAGCGAAGGACCAAAGGGGCAAGGCCCGAAGGGACAAAAAAGCAGAGGCACAAAAGAGCCTTATTGCCTCTGCTCCCTTGTGCCTCTGTGCCTGATGACAAGCGGGGCGCTACGTCTTATACCAGTTCATCAGCACCGCTGGCGACGGGGTGGAATATCCCCGGGCCGGGCCTCAAATCCTCTTGTTTCGGTACCAGTTCCTGCTTGGAGGCGTTGAGCAGCCACTTCCAACTGAAGGTGCGACCCGTGTACGCGGCGATTCGCGCGCCGATCGCCGTCAGAGTGCTCTCGGCGATGCGCTGGCCCTCGTTGAGCAGGTTGCCGCTGCGCATGCTCTGGATCAGGTCGATGTGTTCCTGCTGTTGTCCGTTCACGTGCTTGCCGCTGAACTTCCACGGGTTCTCGCCCGAGATGCTGTCGCTGCAGTTGCTGGTTCCCTTGGTGCCGACGATCTTCTCGCCATTGCGTCCTTTGCCGGGACTGTGCCCGCTGAAGCTCAGGCAGCGTGCGCCGTTGGCGTATTCAAACTCGGCGAAGATGTGGTCCCAGATGTCGCCGTTGTATTTTTCCCAATTGGCTTCGCTGCCGTTGTTATACTTGCGGCAGACCTCCTTGGCCGACTTGACCTGGCTCTCGTTGTAGCTGCGCCAGGCCCGGCCGCCCACGGCGGTAAACTTTACCGGCGGGCCGTCGAAACACCAATTCATCACGTCGATATTGTGGATATGCTGTTCGCAGATCTGGTCTCCCGATATCCAGTTGAAGTGATACCAGTTATAACACTGCCACTCTAATTCGCTCATGCCCTCCTTGTAGCCCCGGAACCAGATGCCGCCGCCATACCAATAACACTGGCCCCCGGCCAGCTCGCCGATTTGACCGTCGTGGATGCGCCTCATCAACTCCACCCGGCTGAACTCATGCCGGCGCTGCGTGCCGCAGACAATGGCCAGGCCTTTCTGCTTGGCCAGCTTCGAGGCCTCCATCACTTCCCGGCAGCCTGCGACGTCCGTGGCCACGGGTTTCTCGGTAAAGATATGCTTGCCGGCTTTGATGGCCGCCATCATTTGCCGGCCCCGAAACGCCGGCGCCGTCGCCATCAACAGCAGGTCGGCTTCGCACCGGGCCAGCTTTTCATGGCAGTCAAATCCCCAGAACAGGTGATCGTCGTCGATCTTCACCCGGCCCTGGAACTTATCGTCCTTCATGAAGCGATCTCTGGTTCCCCGAACCTGACTCTCGAACAGGTCGGCCAGAGCGATGACCTCCACCGCAGGATCGGCCTGGAGGCAGTGGCGCAGGGCGCCGTTGCCGCGGCCGCCGCATCCGAGCAATCCGACCCTGATTCTGCCGGACCCTTGTGTGTAGGCTACATTGGCCACCGCACCGGCCAACGCCATCGCACCGGCGGCCGTGGTCGCGTGCTTGCTGGATATGCCTTTGTCTTTCTCTAACGCTGTCATATTATGAATCTCCTTTGTTCGTTCTTTCGAGCTTTTCTATCGAATCGGCAGGCGCGTTCGATCAATCTGCTATCGATCGGCTACCCGCGCCTTCTGCCCCGACTCTCCGGCGCGAGGCCGGGCAACTTGTATTGACCCGGGATCGCAAACGGCTCCAGCGGTCTGGAATCACTCAGCTTCAGGTCGTTGGGCGGTAGCAGATTCAGTGTGCACCGGCTCATGAACCACGACCGCTTGAACTGCTGCCGCGAATAGGCGGACTCCCGGCCCATGATCGCACAGAGCGTGCTCTCGGCGATTCTCTGGCCCTCGTTGAGCGGCTCGCCGGTCCTGATGCTCCTGATCAGGTCGGTATGCTCGACCACGTACGGATTGGGATTCGGTCCGTCGTAGCGCCACGGGTTCTCCCCCTGGATGATCCCGCAGCAGTCGCTGGTACCCTTGGTCCCGGCCACGCGTTCGCTGACGTTGCCTGTGGTTCCCTCGATTTGCCGGCACGTGCTAATGGTCCGCACGTCGTTGGGATAGAAGAACTCGACGCCGAAGTGGTCGAAGATGTTGCCGTACTGGGGCTCCGTTCGGTACTGCCGGCCGCCCACGCCGTGGACCTGCTCGGGCAGGTCATTAAAAGCCCAGTTGATCACGTCGATGTTGTGTACGTGTTGCTCGCAAATGTGGTCGCCCGAGAGCCACCCCGTGAACAACCAGTTGCGAATTTGCCATTCCACATCCGACCATTTCCCGCTCTTGTAGTTGTCCCAGTTGGTCTTGGCGCGATCCACCCACAGCGAGCCCATGTTCCAATAGCATTGGGCCGAGACGATTTCGCCGATGGCTCCGTCGTGAATGCGTTTCATCGTCTCAACATATTTCGGCTCGTGACGTCGCTGAGTTCCCGCCACCACGGCCAAACCCTTCTGGCCCGCCCGCCGAGAACTCTCGATAACCATCTTGATACCCGCCGGACAGACCGCCACGGGTTTCTCCATAAAGACATTCTTGCCGGCGGCAATCGCGGCCGCATACTGCACCGGCCTGAAGCCCGGCGGCGCCGCTAAGATGACCAGATTCACGTCGTCCAACGCCAGCAATTCTTTGTATGCGTTGAGTCCGGTGAAGCAGTGGCTGTCGGGGATCTTGAATTCATTCTTCAGACCGTTCAAGCGGTCGGCGAAAACGTCGGCCAGAGCAACAATCTGCACGCCCTGCGAAGACTCGACGCAGTTCCGCGCTGCCCCGGATCCTCGGCCGCCGCATCCGATCACGCCGACGCGAATAGTGTTGCTGCCCCTGGCTTCGGCCAGGGGGCCGGTTGCGCCCGCCAGCGCAAGCGTCCCGGCTGCGAAGGCCGAACTCTTCAGAAGTTCTCGTCGTGTCAGTTTCTGTTTTTGGTCCATGTCTTTCTCTCCAACTCTACCCCATCAGAAACGCCAGTGGCGACGTCCCATGGGGTGAACCCTGTGGTAGTTCCTGTGTCCTTCCTTCTCACTGGATCAGAAGACCTCCAGCATCCGACCTTCGATGTCGGACTTTTGACGTCTCGGATCGAGGCACGAGAAGCATAATTATAACGGCCCTCAGAAAACAAAAGCAAGCAGGAAAAGCCAAATAATTTTCCCCTCTCACTTGCCTTGAACGCCCTGGAGCAAACAAGAGCCCACAGCGCGCGAGCTTGTCCGGCAATTCAACGCCGGCAACGAGGGCCGGACAGAGCGAACTCAAAGGGCCAACGCATGAGGAAAGAAGGGGCCTGTACCGAATCGGTCGATACAGGCCCCGAAGTAATACAAATCCTACCCGCCGTCCCGCGTAGGCGCCAAAGCCGAGCCGGCGTTCTGTCAACGACGCTTAGTCAATCTTGGAAATCACAATAACATCCAACTGGGCGCCGTCTTCGCGGCGTGCGACCTCTAAGGTGTACGTGCCTGGATCCATCGTGAACAGCACCGTTGCATCTTGACTGTCATCGTCGCTGAAAACGTCGCTCCAGAACCACCCGCCTAAATCAGGAGGGTCATTCCAACGAACCCAGCCGCTGCTGTGCAGCCCGGTCTCGGCGGGAGTGGTCGCTCCCTGGATGCGGAACCAGAAGGAGTTGCTGCCGTCAGGAGTCTGTACGCGAATGCTGACCTTGTAGGTTCCGCCCGCTACCGCGAAATTGTACGTCGCGACACCGTCAGCAGGCGGATTGCTACTGCTGTTGCCAACACTCTCGTCTGTACTGATGTACTTTCCACCTGATGCTATGGGGTCATCATAAACCAGCATCGGTGCTGTGATCGTATCGGCCGCCTCTGCCTCGATCCAGATTTCTTCCGAGGGAACGACAATCTCGGGAGCCAACCGATACAGCACAATGTCGTCAATGTACAATGTGCCGGCGGCGCCGTTGCCGTCAATGCCAATGGCCAGCGTCGTGACACTTGCCAGGTTCACACCCAACGATGCAAGGTCGATATTCCACTGCTTCCACCGGAGTTCCTGAATATCAGCCGCAGCGCCGGGATAGGGCACCTTGACGCCGTTGACTTTCACATACACCTGCCCGGTGTTGCCCACAGTGCCCTGGAAGTACAACACCAGTGTTTGAATGCCATATTTGGCCCAATCCTGCGGAACGGCAAAGGTGCGTTCGGCCTCTGAGTACGTGGCGCCGCCGGTGTTGCTGTAGAGCAGCGGCATGGACTGGGCGCCGCCGTGAACGGTCCCAGTCTCGATCGTAGGAGGTGTCAGATAGCCGACCTGGGAGCCGTTTGCGGGGTTCTCGTATCCGTCCAGCCATGTCGAGTATATCTCATCGGGTGGATAGTCGTTGTAGTCCTCGAAACCGTCCACGACAAGATAGTCAGGTGTTGAGAAATTCCAGACATCCCCTTGCCACGTTGTGGGCATCTCGGTCTCGTTGACCTCATCGACCCGCCAGTAGTAGGTTCTGCCCAAATCGAGGGGTGAGGGACTGTAGCTCGCGTCGGCCACGGTCGCAGCCGGGGCGGTACCGTCTATCACGGCCTGTTCGTCGGCGCTCAAGTACACATCGTGCGTGGCGGCCTCTCTGCCTGCTCGCCAACTGAGGGTCGCATCCACGTCCACATCGGCGGCCCCGGAGTCCGGGGAGGGCTCTCTGGCGCTGACAGGGATGTGGAAGAAGCGCACCTCACTGAGACCATATTGGGGCAGGATGCCTCCCCAGTTGCTGGTCGCGGTCAGCCTGACGTACTGTGCCACCGCGCCGCCAAAGTCAACGATCGTATCGTGTGCATAATCATCTGTTCCGGGCGCCCTGGCGAATTCAGGCACATTGGCCAGAGCCGTCCAATCGACGCCGTTGGTCGAATACTCGACGGTAACATCCCTGATCCCGAACCCAAAAAAGGCCTCAAGCACTTGATTGGAGTTCCAGACCCACATCTCGTGCAGCTTGTGCACCGTGTCGAGTTCATATTGGATCCAGGCCCCGAGCGGTTCATTGTCGCTGAGCCACATATTCGTCGCTGCCGTCGAGTGCAGGTCGTTATCATCGAGTCCTGAGCCGTCAATGGTCTTCTCAGGGCCCAAATCTGCCTGGCCCGCGCTGGACGCTGTCGCAGCTATGTTCGCACCATCAATAGGATAGCCAATCGGCTCGGTCGTAAAACTCCAAACCTCGCCCTTGAACACTGTCGAATCCGGCGGGGCGTTGACCTCATCGATTCGCCAGAAATAAGTCTGTCCAAGTTCGAGACGGCCGGGATCGTAGGTGTTCGCATTCTGGCCTGGACCAACCAGTAATAAACTGCTTGCATCGGCATTGTTGACATCGTCGAAATTCGCTCCCAGGTACACATCATGCGTGTTCGCAAACGGTCCCGGTTCCCAGCTCAGGACCGACTCTCTGGGCACGTCTATGGCCTCGTTATCCGGGATCGGGCTCGAGGCAGCTCCAGTGTCCAAACCGCGGCCGCTCATAACGACTAAAATCTGTTCTTGGGTAAGAGCCTCGTCATAGATCCGTATGTCATCGAGCATTCCCTGGAATGTCCAACGGGCGGAATTGGTGGGATACTGATCGGCGCCTATAAAGAGATCGCCACTTCCCGGATCGAGTTGTAGTGTTGATGTGTTCTGAGAATCCAACACTCCGTTGATATAGATCTTATTGACTCCCTCGGCGATGTCAAATGTACAGGCGACATGAATCCATTCATCCTGCGCCAGCAAAGCCGTCGAGGTAAGACTCTGATTGGCATTGTTGCGACCACGCCAGTTGACCCGCCGTGGTCCCTGGTCGTCGAGCCGAATAGCATAGTTTGACTGCCAGCCCAAACCAGTCCCGTTAGATTTGCATATAACCTGGTCTGCAGGCGACGCTTGATGATTCAGCCACACGGAAATCGTGATGGCATCCTGGATCATTAAAAGCTCGCTATGCGGGACTCGAATATAGTCTCCGGAACCGTCTCCCTGCCATGCACCGCCAATCTTGCCGGGCACCCACGTCACGTCGCCCTGGAGGGTGCCGTCATTACCGTTGCCGGACGAATCAGAAGCAATCGTGCCGGATGTCTCATCGAGCTTCCACCAGCCAATAAGCTCGGCACTGGTCGTGCTTGTCAGGATCAGGCCCAGCACGAGAACTACAGGGAAATGATGAATGAGTTGTCTGTACATAACAATCCTCCTCTAAAAGAAGTTAATAGATGAATGCGCAACAGTTCTTTTGTCCTCACTATGCCTAATCACTTGCCGATGAAGATCTTCGCGAATTGACATCACCTCTTTCCTTCGCGAACCGACCATTGATCGGTGGGGCAAGGGTCTGGTCTCCGAAGCATACGACTCCGATGCCTGATTCATTCTGCTCTGTGTCCCGGCCGAATGGTCAAACAGAGATGAAAGCCGCCCTGTTGCCAAAGCCCAGGGACGCACAAACCCTGCCTGTTCAAAGCCTACCACAATCGCCTCCCCGCTGTCAAGGGAAATCCGTCAGGCCCTTGGGATGTCCACGGAGGAGAATTTGCATTGACAATTCCCAATCGACAATTGATAAAGAAGGGCCGAACTCAAAGAGGCTTCGAAAACCATTTTGACCAGTCCGGCCATTCCACGCCGGCAATGAGGACCTGACGGACATGAGAGATATTCGCGTTGCATCCGTTCAATTCGAGCATGTAGCCGGAGACAAGCAGGCCAATCTTGCCAAGATCGAGAGCTTCGTGAGGCAGGCCGCGGCGCAAAACGTCGAGATTATCGTGTTTCCCGAATGCTGCATTACCGGCTACCTGTTCCTGCGACGGCTCTCGCGAGAACAGGTGCAGGCCCTGGCTGAGCCGGTACCCCACGGGCCTTCAGCGCGGGCCCTGGTGGCCCTGGCGGCCGAACGCCACATGACCATCGGCGCCGGGCTCGTCGAGATGGCCGACGACGGGAAGATGTACAACACCTACGTTGTGGCGATGCCTAACGGCGAGCTTCAGCGGCATCGAAAGATTCACTGTTTCATCAACGAGCACCTCTCGTGCGGCTGCGATCATACTGTTTTTGACACCCCGCATGACTGCCGCGTGGCCGTGCTGACCTGCTATGATAATAATCTCGGGGAGAATGTCCGTATTGCCGCATTGAAGGGCGCAGAAATTCTGCTGGCGCCGCACCAGACCGGCGGCTGCAAAACGCCCAGCCCTCACTGCATGGGCGTGGTCGAAAAATCGCTGTGGGAGAATCGAAAGGAAAATCCCCGGGCCATTGAGGCCGAGCTCAAGGGGGCCAAGGGCCGGCAATGGCTTTTGACGTGGCTGCCGGCCCGCTCGCATGACAATGGGCTGTTTCTGATTTTCAGCAACGGCGTCGGCATTGACGGTGATGAGGTCCGGACCGGGAATGCGACGATCCTGGATCCGTACGGGCGCATCCTCGAAGAGACGTGGAAGGCCGATGATGATATGGTCGTTGCTGATTTGGATGCGAGGTTGCGAGACAATTGTACGGGCGTGCGGTGGATCAAGACGCGCAGACCTGAATTGTATGGCCCGCTCGCGGTCCCGACCGGACAGGAAGAAGACCTTCGGCGTGTCCGGTTCGGCTCCGATTTGTGAAGGGTGCTGGCATGAAGACAATAGGACTCGTCGGGGGCCTGAGCTGGCAGTCGTCCCTTGAATACTATCGCATCATCAACGAGGCCGTCAGGGAACGACTTGGCGGGCTTCATTCGGCCCGAATTGTCATGCACTCCTTCGACTTAGCGGAAATGGCCGCGCTTCAAGAGGAAGCAGACTGGGAAACCGCCGCAAGGTCAATCATAAGTGCGGCTCAGAGACTGGAGGCCGCCGGAGCGAACGTGTTGGTTATTTGCACGAACACGATGCACAAGGTTGCGGACGAGGTCCAGAAGGATATTAGGATTCCTCTGTTGCACATTGCCGATGCGACCGCCAAAGAAGTCAAGGCGACCGGCCTTAAGAAAGTGGGCCTGCTGGGAACGAAATTCACCATGGAAGGGGATTTCTGGAAGGCGAGATTAGTTGAACACTATGGCCTTGAAGTGATTATACCGGATGACAACGAGAGACAGATTGTGAATCGAACCGTTTATGATGAACTCTGCATCGGCCAGGTGCAGCCGTCGTCGAAAGAAACGTTTCGCAGGATTAGCCAGAATCTCGTTGCAGCAGGCGCGCAAGGAGTCATCTTAGGCTGTACGGAGATCTATCTGCTTCTCGAGCAGCAGGATGTTCAGGTTCCTGTGTTCGATACGACAAGGATTCATGCGGAATCTGCGGCTCGTTTTGCATTGGAGTAATAGCTATTGTGCTGCAATCCGGCAAACCAACCCTTAACAGGTCAGATCAGGAGAACAGTATGAAAGTCGTAGCTTTTAACGGCAGTGCCCGCAAGGACGGCAATACCGCCATTTTGATTGGAAGAGTCTTCTCCGCGCTCGAAGCCGAAGGCATCGAGACGGAGCTGGTGCAGTTAGCCGGCAATACCATCCGAGGGTGCATCGCTTGTGGCAGATGCTTTAAGAACAAAGACAAGAGATGCGCAGTCACCAACGATTTTGCCAATGAGTGCATTGGGAAGATGTGCCAGGCCGACGGAATCATCTTAGGCTCACCGACGTATTTTGCTGATGTCACGACGGAAATAAAGGCTTTGATTGACCGCGCAGGCTATGTCGCGCGAGCCAATTCGGATATGCTCCGGCGCAAGGCCGGAGCAGCCGTTGTCGCCGTGCGAAGAGCGGGGGCCATGCACGCCTTCGACTCGATCAACCATTTCTTCCTGATCGGCCAGATGATCGTGCCCGGGTCATCGTATTGGAACGTGGGAATCGGACGAGCCATAGGCGACGTCGAGCAAGACGAGGAGGGCCTGAAAACCATGGAAACTTTGGGTAGAAACATGGCCTGGCTGCTCAAGAAGATAGGGCAATAGCCATATGAGCAGGACACGCAATGAAGAGTATCACGTGACATCGTTTACCTTGGTATTGAAGGTCCGGGTGCTGATCTTTGGCCTTGCGTTGCCTGCCTGCCCGCCCGCGGCGGATGCCCTCAAATCTTATTTCTGGTGCGTACCTGCGGTGTGCGGGCCCGGCCCCGCGGGGACGAACGCGCCGCGTCTGGCCTCGCACAGAACAATAACGACAAGGCTGATAAGCACGCCCGAGATACCCAGCGCCAGACTCAGAGCCACAAACAGCAGGGCATAGCCGATGATGCGCCTGGCCGAGGTCGGTTGCCTGCTCTGTGGCTGCGGCCATATCTTCACCAGGGCCAGTATCGCCAGCAGCGCTGCGAGGATGGCGATTGTTCCGTAAAGCTTGTGAATCATTCTGACCGGCACCGCCCAGAGACTCAATTCCGCTTCACCGGAGGGCCGGGCGAAATCCAGCCGAACTTCGCCTTCGGGCAGGCTCACCGGCAGCGAGTAGGTGCCCCTGGCCGTGTAAGGCTGCAAGTCTGTGCGGGCTGTTCGAAATTCGTAAGCTTGATCGAGCCCCCCCCTGAGTCCCCCCGCGAGCTCCGCCGCTTCTTCGGCCTCGACTCCGAGTCCGGGACCCGCCACTCTCCGCTGTCCCTGCGGTTCGGCCTCCGGGCGAAGTGCCAGCATCTTGCCCAAACTGGCCTGGAAATGTCTTTGTAGCCGGCTGTCCTTCAGCTCGTCCAATTGTCCTCTGATCTGGGCTTGTTTCTGGTCGATCTGCGCGGCGGTGTCGCGCGCCAACTGATCCAGCGTTCTGCCCATCTCCGCTTCTTTGTCCTTGAATTTGACGATCAACTCGCCGGCCTTCGTGCCCGCGGCTTTAGTGTCATCCTCCCTGATATCTTCATCGGCCCCGACCAGTCCCTCCTTGTGCTGCTCAAGGAGCTTCAACTGCTCTTGTGAGAGTTCGAGTTCCTGCTCCAGCCGGGCAATCTGCTGCTCTTCGCTCTTGCTGAGAAATTCGGGCTTTTCCAGCAGAGCCTCGTTCCGGACGATCTCCGCCACCCCGGCATTTGAGGCGTCCACATTGAGAAAGACATTCAAATCCTGGCGAGCCTGCTCTTGTTGTTTCCGGACAAAAACGGTGTTGCTGCCCAGCAGTCCGGCTTGCTGTTGCCTCTGCGCGTCGAGCTTTGTGTTGAGACGTCTGTAGTCATCTTCGCTGACCTGGCCGCGCCGAGAGGCCAGATAGGACTGTGCCTGGCCGATATCAGCGGCAAGTTTCCTGTTGAATGCTTCCCAGTTCGACTTGGCGATTTGCTCTTTGCGAACAGATGAGCCGGCGACGTCGCGATATGTTCTTTCGAGTCTTTTCAACTGCTCGAGCTTTGCCTCGATACCGAGGCTCAGCACCTCGACCGTTCCAGCCACCGGCGACATGTTCCCGCCCGGCCGTATATAGCGATAGCCGCCCGGCAGGCGAAGCGACCATGTCGTCTGCATGACGGGAATTCCGACGATCAATAGGCTCGGCGGCTTGAGCCTGGTTATCCCGTTCAGCGGAGTCACTAGCGGCGCGGCGCCATCGTCTGCAAGGTAGAAGTACACGTCGTAGGGCAGGCCGCCCGGCGATGTTTTCACCAGCGGTATCAGGACTCCCGCCTCGGAGGAGTCCTCCGCCATAACAGGCTTGACCGGCTGGCCGGCCACGTTCGCGCTCCACAGACGCAGACCGGGCGGCACCTTGACCTGCAGGAATTGCTCGCTCCGGTTCTGCAGGGCGACTTTTGCCTCATAGCGGCACCGGCCGCCGCGGTCAACGACGGTTGTTACCTCCAGCAAATCCACCACGGCCTGAATCCGCGTGGCTGTCTTGGCGGGCTTGAATTCGAGATTCAGCGACCAGTCTTCTTCAAACGACTGGAAAACATACTGAAGGGATTCTCTCATTTGGTGGGGCATTAGCCTTTGTTGCTCGCTTGCGGCCAGGTCGGACAGATTCGTGCTGTCCCTGACACTGATTTCGTGCCGTGACATGTTCTGCAGGGCGACGACGGCGCGATATTCCGAGGCCGTCTCAGCGGCAAGCGGCGGAATCTGAAGCGTGCTGGTGGATGGGTCAATCGGCAGCGCGAAGTTCACCACGACATCCACGATGCCGGTGACCTCATTGACCAGTGCAACGGTCCATCGCGTCCGGCCGTTGCCGGCGTCGGATTGCGTGACGCTTCGCAGCGCCCGGGAGTTGGCGCTGACAAGTCGCGCGTATTCGCTTGGCAGCAGGAAGCTGAGATGATCCACGGGCGAGCCGGTTATATTGTAACGCAGCCGGTAGGTGTAGGCCGCCGCGGTCGTTCGGACGACCAGACCGGCAAAAACCTCTGCCCGTATCGTTGTCGGCAGACGACGAATTGTCAGTCGAAGCGAGGGATTGGCGGCTTCGTATCGGTAGGCGAACTGTACCGAATTGACGGTTCTTTCATCGAGCCAGTCCCTCAACGTCGCAGGCGAGATGGATTTGAGGTTTTGGCTGGCCGCGGTCTCGGCTTCGAGTGACGCCGCCACCTGCACAGCCATCCGGCCTTGCTGCCCGGCCAACGGACGCCCTGGCTCGTCGAGATACATAACCGCAGGCACGTCAAAGGAATCGAGTTCCGCATCCTTTCGCAGCAGCATCAACGCAAGCTGGGCCTTGGCCTGACCGCCGTGAAACATGATATGAACGAATTTTCCTTCTTCGCTCGAACGCTCGTAGAAGTTTGCCACTGCGGGCCCAACGGCGCTGAGCAGCTCGTAGCCTTCAGGCAGGATGAAGCCGGCGCCGAACAGTTTACCCTGCTCGGCTTTGAGATTGGCCTGAACAAGCAGTTCCACGCGGTCGGTGTTGATGCGCACGAGCTGGTTGAGACGAACCTTTGAAGTCACTGCCAATCGCGATAGTTCGACAAACAATGCAAACGGTCTGTAAGGCCAGTAGTACCGTGCAACGGGCCTGGCCCTGTCCGCGGGCAGGTTGATGCCTTGCGGCTGATTCGGGGCGGTGATATCGGCTCTGCGCCCGCCCGTCACCTTGGTCACTTTCACGCTCATGCCTCCGGCGGCATGCAAAGTGACCGTTCCGCTTTCGCGACTGACCGCGCCTGCCCGGAGCAGAGGCAGTTCCACAGGCTCATCGAAGTCAAATCCCCCACCGTCAGCGTGAGGGCTGAGCCACCGGACCGTCAGCTCATACTGCTTCTGTGTGGGGCGGTGCAGCCGGACCTCGATGAGTCTGAACGGCTTACCCTCGTCCGGCAGGGCGGCGGACTCACCGACGTCTCGAAAATCGCGGACATTTGTCCCTTCCAGCTCCGTCAATGTCATACCTTGTGGCATCAGCAGGGCGAATCGGTCGTACTGGCCGCTCGAAAAACTGTAGGTTATCTTGCTGACTCCCACGGTTGCCCAGTGGAATGCATGGACATCGTGCTGTGCGTTCGCCGAGAGCGTGCGGTCCGCCGTTGAGCCCGCCATTTTCGGCAGCCAGCGCAGGGTCAGTGTTCGCGCCATTCCCAGGCCAAACGTGTATTCGACCGAGCCGTTGACGATGCGCTTAGCCGGTACGGCTTCAATCTGCTCGACCTCAAGTTCCAGGTCCGCCTCAGGCAAAACAACCGTCATCACGGCCGCGGGCAGCGGCGGCAGAGAGAGGGCGGCGCTACCTCTTCGGCCGAGATACTCAGGCTTGGCCACGGCATGAAGTTCCAGCTTTCCTGATGCCTGACCCGGGAGCATCAGGACCATCCCTTTGGGTCCGGTCTGCAACTGCGCCGGCAAGCCGGCGAACGTGGCCCGTGTTACCGCCAGAGACGAGATCGGCAAAGCAAGCACGCTCCAATCCGCGCCGTGCGTTTCGATCTGAGCTGTCAGCACGAGATTAAGCTGCTCGGAACTCACCGTCACCCTGTACCGAACGTCCGCCAGAGAGATTTGGGTCTCGGCTCGGACCCAGTCGATGGCGTCCTGAGGATAGGCCTGGTTCCACAATTCGACGAAACGCGCGTAGGGGACCAGAACCTTGTCTGCTTCTTCGGCCGTGCCGGGGTCTCCCGTATAGGGAATCACCACCGGTGGCGGATCCACCGCTGCGATTGGAGCATTTTGTCGGATTTCTGAGTTGGCTTCGCTCGCTGTGCTCTGGGCGGTTGATACAAGCAATGCCAACAAGACGACGGCCATTACCGGACCCGGGGCCAGGAACAGTCGGCTCCATATACCCCGCGCGAGCCAAACCAAAGCGTAGAACAGGACCAGGCACACGCCGGCGGTGAACGCGCCGTTGGCGAAACTTGCCGTCGCGGGCAGCCAGAGCGCCGACAAAGAGGCCGCCGATAGAACAGCAACGATCAGCCCGGCCTTGACTGTCGCCCGCTTTCGAGCCAGAACCACACCGATTGCTGCGACCAGCACCAAACCCAGCGTCCACCAGCTCGTTTGCCGGGACCGGCTCGTCAGGCCGACGACCAGTTCAGCCGGCCCCAGCCCCTTGAATCGAACCGCAGGCCCGGCGCCGGGTGTCGGGACCAGATCCACCGGCAATGTAAAACGACCTTTGTGAAGCGTCCTGACGCTCAGAGCTTTCTGGGTTGCCGGCTTGCCTTGGGCAGGCTTGGCCGGCGAAGGTGTGGCACGTTCAGGCGGGGCCGCCGGGGGCGCTATGCCCGCCATGCCGCCCCCATATCCGCCCATTGTCCCCTTTCGGTCCATTCCTCCCATTTCGCCTTCATATTCATGATACAGCACATCTCCGGGGGCGATCTGTGCCCGCCTGCTTTCTGCGAGCTCTTCGGCATAATAGGACTTCCCGAGTTGGGCGTGACGATAGGTCAGTACCGGGCTGACAAATCGGCTCCTGAGCAGGACATCATATAGCCGCTTATAGGCCGGCGTTGGCTCGATGAGACCATGAGTTCGCATTCTCGTCACCTGCGTCGTCACCGAATAATCCGGCGGCGGAACGACGGTCCAGTTCATCTGGTTGATCTCGACACCGGGAAGTTCGACCCCGCCCAGTTCCAGCCGTTCGAGGTTTGACCGGCCCGGCTGATACGCGTACACAATCTTAACGCCAACCGGCTTTCCCAATGGACCAAGAGCAACCTGGTAAGTCCCTGCTGCGCCCTGCTGAGGCTTGGCCTGTTCATCTCCGAGGCGCAACGACCAAAGCTGTGCACCATCGGGAAGGCCAATGGTAAGAAACTGCTGGCTGGCGTTGGCAATGTTGAACCTCGCTTCGGTCCGTTGCCCGCCCTGGACGTCGAGAAATGTGGTTAGCTCTGCCGAAATGGCCAAAGCCGAGGGAATCTCGTAGTTTTCGTGGACGGCTGTTCTGACCTGGACCGCTGCGCCAGAGCCGGTTTCGGTCGTGGGCGCATCCATGCGAAACGCCGCCAGCACTCGGCCGGCTTCAACAGGGAGCGGTGGAAGATCCACGGCGTCAATCTCTTTGGCTCCCGCGGAACTGACGGCCAGTGCCAGCTCCTCGCTGGCCTGAATCGCCAACTGCTCGTTTATCTGCCCCTCGCACGTCGGGCGCACGAGCGGAATATCGAACGTCTCCGAAGTCCTCGGGCGCTCGTAGCGAACGTGGACGGCCACCTCGCCGATGGTTTTGCGATCGAGATTCAGCAGCCACACATCGTAGCGCCGTGCAAGCTCGGCGGACAGAGATATGGTTCTTGCATCCGGTACGACGATGCTCCTGGAACTGAGGAGCACCGTCGGCGATGTGATTTTGATTTCCTGTCCGAGGGACTTGTCCGCAAGCAGATACAACCTCCTGGCAGAGGCGCGCGAGATCGCGTACGTGATTCGCCAGTGGCCTGTAAACTCGCGCGGTCCCACGGTGATAAGTCCGACGGCGTCTGCGGATGTTCGAGGCCGGCGCCGGGAAACCTGGAACTGAATCTGACCTGGTGCGGGCGTGTTGTAGCTGTAGGCGTATTGGACGGATCTTTCGATTCCCAAGGATGCCATCCGGCCGACGGGCACCGCCTCAAGCGCCTCGGGCACATCCTCCGGCAAAGCGTCCAGGTCGTCCACGGCTGAAATCAAGACCTCTCCTGATACCGTCTGCATCCGCGATTCTTCGCTTGGGGAAACCTGATGGCGGATCAACGGCACCGAAATGCTGCGAGCAGCCGCATCGCTCGGCCAATACCAGTCGGAGGGCACGTGCTGCAATTCGATGGTCACGTTTGCCACTTTTTCGGGCCGAATGGGTCTGGGCAGCTCGATTGTGAGCAGACGCCCGTTCCGGCTTCCGGGGCCGGACTCTTCGACCCGATGCTCGAAGCCTGCCGTCCGGCTGTCAACCTGCACTGTCTTGATCTGCCATTGCCGAGCCGGGCCTCCAAGTACGAAGGGCATCTCAAAGAGTTCCCGGCCGATGGCGGTCACCTCGAAATCCCCCGTGAGTGTCACCCGCTGCGGCGAAACGGACACCGTTTGCCGCTCTTTGATACTGCGCCGCAGCTCTACTTCTGCCAGTTCGAGACGTGCCGACCAGCGATCACCCCAGTGAAAATACAAACGCCCTGCTCCGGCAGCCCCCGAAGATGGCGGACTGACCATACGGGGTGCCGGAGCACCGGCCGAGACATCCTCGCGCCGGGCATCGGTCAACTGCTCAGCCCGCACGCTCAGTTCTTCATCGGTGTTCACCAGCACGTAGCCTCGTTGGTAGGAGGCCCCTACGAGCATCACGCGCGGCGCGCGCCACGCATCGCCTTTGCGAAGCGCGGAGGCCCTGATATGGAGCCCCGTTGTGCCGGCCTTTTCCGAACGCAGCCGCACGGTGAGTGTCTGCCGCCCCGGTGACAGTTGAGCCGTGTCAATCGACCACCGGACGAGGTTCGGGCACGTGACCTCTGTGATGGTCCATTCCGAAGGCAGATGAAACCGAACTTCGCGAACGCCCTGCCGCAGCGCCTGCACCGTATAGAGACACCCCAATTCCTGGTGCGAGCGGGTCAGATGCACCGTTGCGGCCGACTCACCCAACAAGATCGCCCCCTTCTCTTGCCGGCGTCCGTTCCCCAGCAGGATAACCGTCACCTTGCCTTGACCTCCGAGCGTCAACTCGACACTCGTCCGGTCGGCCTGCTTGTCGTAACGCGATTCCGATACGGGCACGCTCGCTGCTATTTCCAGATCGCCCGGGGCGCTGAGCGCCATGTTGCCGGCTACCGCCGCGGGCAGAGACAGGCCGAATTGCATGCCGCCGCTGGAGAGCTCCCTGAGTTTCGCCGTGCCTTTGACCTCGAGGCGATGGCTTCCTTTGTTCGTGATGATGAGTGTCAGTCTGCCCCGCTTATCGTATCCCAGCGGTGCGCCTCTGCCGTCGAGAAGCACCTGCGTCAGTCCGACTTGCCCGAAGGCCAGCGGCACGGCGACCGGCCCCCTGCCCAGAGAGACGACCTCCAACGTGCCGGTCAACGTCAGCCTGTCTTCTTCAACCTCCCCGGCATACCGCGCCTGCAGCACCTGGCCCAGCTCGATAGTGGAAGCGTCTCGCGCAGCGGCTTCGGCGGCGGCCAGCAGCGCCTCAAATTCCGCGCGGCCCATCAATACCGCTCTGTCTGCCGGTTTGATCAAGTGGGCCAGGTCCTCGTACGGGACATAAATATCCGGGCCGCTCTCCCGCGCCCGCGCCGGAGACCCCAAATGGCATACAACCATCAGAAGTGCAGCGCAGAATATCAGGCTGATCGGTTTGCTGGTCTGCCGATTCCGCCGTGGGCGGGTTCTCGGCCATAGCATAGGAGATTTCATAAAACTACCCCTGGTCTTTTTTCGACGGCTTCTTCTTTTTGTCGGGAATCTCAGATCCCTGTTCGGTGACGTTCGTTTTCTGTTGCTTCCGGGCCCCGGCGTCGCGCTTCTCTTGGGCCGCCCGTTGTTTGCCGGCGGCCCACTGTTGACGCAGTTGAGGCCATCGCGAGTACGCCCACTGTGCGAGCCAGAGCAGCAGGATGAGAATCGCGGCAAATACACCCACGCGCAGGATTCGATGGACCAGCAACGGGGCGAACAGATGAATCACGCCGGCCGCCAGTGCGGCGGCCAGGATGACAAGGACTCGGTGGAATCCGCTCAGCTTGAGCATCAATACGCCGGCGGCGATAATCAGCGCCCAGACAACGACACTGATCACTTCCTTGCCGACCACCATCACGCAGAGCCGACCCGGTGCCCCTTGACGGGTAAAGTTGAAATCCTTGCCCTGGCCGGGCAGCTTGAACGTGACTTCGCCCGGCTGGCTCGCTCTGAGTTTCTGCAGGACATACCCGCTGTTGCCGGAACCGACACGTGAGAAAACCCTGTCGTGCCACAGAAGGCAATAATCCTCCGGTATCCACAACCGCCAGAGGGTCTGCTGGGTCGGGATTTCCTCCGCCAGAGCCGGCGCGGCCAGATTGAATGCGGAAACATCTTTCAGGCTGTACGAAATCTCAAGAATGAATCTCGATACCTGTCCCGCCGACGGCGGCAGGCGCACGACGAGTTCATCACCGGAGAGACCTCTTTCCACGGGGGTCTCATTGCCGTTGAGCAGCACGGCGGTAAGCTCCGCATCGGGGGGAAGTGCCACGGGCAGCCTGTCGCCCTGACTGGTGGCTACCAGGTAGGTCGCATGGGTGTTTAGCATGTCGTCACGGGCCAGCACCTGCTCGATGATTGCTCCGCTGACGATTGTCGTGAAGACGGTCGCCTCTTTTTGCGCGATCACGGGCAGAGACAGGCTGAACGGCGGCGCGTTGTATTTGAAGGCAAGCGAGGCAATCGCTCGGTGACGCGGATAGGGCAGGTCGCTCGCACTGCCGGCGTCGGCCGGTATGAGATTCTCGATGACCGGCTCGCCGATGGCAAGTGTGTCCGCTTTGGCGACGGCGATGTGGCCGTTCTGGTCGGAGAGCCTGCCGGCCGCAAGGATGGGTTCGACCTTGATCGTCGTGGCTTGTTCGGTCTCGCCGGCCAGGAAGGGTTGACGCAGCCGCACCACAAGATCGTAGGTGCCGGTTACGCCCGATTGCAGCACGATTTTATAGTACGCCCAATTCCCACCTTCGGTATTCGGGTCGGGCGCCTCGCCAAGCTGGTCGGGGGGCAGCTCGTTTATGCGGGGCTTTTCCTTGATGTCCGCTCCGCTTATCTGCACATCGGAATCGGCCACTTCCGCCGGCATTTTCAGATAGAAGGTCTCGAGCGGGGCATAGCGGACCCGATACTGTATAACTGCTTCCTGCTCGATTGAGCCGGGCTGGACGTTCACAAGCCGGTGAACGGTCGCCGATACCTGGGCGGGCTTGAGGCTGACATCGAATGTTGCCCCCGCACTCTGCCCGCGGTCCACGGCGCGAAACTCAAAGGCCATCGCGGGCGACAA
>CP070806.1:4413333-4425020 GCA_020343675.1 Phycisphaerales bacterium | reverse complement strand
GGATAGCACCCGGCTGTAAATGCGGACATCGTCGAGAAGACCGTTGAAGGCCTCTTCTCTGCCATCGGTATTTCCATCATTGCCAATGTCTGCTACCGTATTAAGAGTGTCCAGGCCGGCGTAGCTTCCATTTGCCGCCGCTGCGCCATTGACATAGACAACATAATGGCTCCCATCCCAGGTTAGAGCTATGTGATACCAGATTTCGGTCGCCAAGGGGATGATGTCTTTGTGTCTGTTATGATCATCGCCAAGGCCCATATCCAGCGTGGTATCAGAATCATCCATATATAGCTGAATTCTATTGCCATAGGCAGGTATTGTGGTATGACCGAAGAAGTATCTGGTGGCCGGAGCCTGTGGATCTGGCGCGAGCTTAGCCCACATGGCGATGGTCCCGGCCGATACGGAAAGACCTGCCGTCGGAATTGCAGCATGGTCGGCAATGCCTGTAGTTCCGTCCACACTCAGCGCACTGCCTACCTTCCCAGGTGCCCATTGCAGGTTGCCAACCAGGGTGCCATGGTTATTGTTGCCGGAGCTGTCGCTGGCGTCCTGATCAAGTTTGTAGTGCCCGGCCAATCCCTCGCTGTTGGGCTCGGCCGGTGTGACGAGCTGACGGTCGTAAGCATACAGCCTGATATCGTCTGCATACAATGTACCGGCGGCGCCATTGCCGTCAATGCCAATAGCCAGTGTCGTTACACTCTGGAGGTTCATGCCTAACGCTGTCAGGTCGATATTCCAGGGTTGCCACGCTGCCAGCGCCAAGTTGCCGGCATCACCATCGTAGGGGACCTTGACGCCGTTGACCTTCACATACAACTGCCCCGTATTGCCCGCCGTGCCCTGGAACCACAGCCCCAGTGTCTTAACACCGTACCTGGTCCAATCCTGTGGAACGGCAAACGTTCGCTCCGCTTCCGAGTACGTAGCGCCGCCGGTGTTGCTGTAGAGCAGCGGCATGGACTGGTTGTCGCCGTGGACAATGGCCGTCTCGACCGAAGGAGGCGTGAGATAGCCAACCTGGGAACCGTTTGCGGGGTTCTCGTATCCATCCAGCCACGTCGTGTAGATCTCATCGGGCGGATAGTCGTTGTAATCCTCGAAACCTTCCACGACAAGATACTCAAGCGTTGAAAAGCTCCAAATATCGCCTTGCCACGTTGTGGGCGTCCCGGCGTCATTGACCTCATCGATCCGCCAGTAGTACGTGCTGCCTAAATCGAGGATTGTGGTATAGCTCGCATCGGACACGGCAACAGCCGGGGGGGTACCGTCGATCACGGCCTGCTCATCGGTGCTCAAGTACACATTGTGCGTAGCTGCCTCTCTGCCTGCTCGCCAGCCGAGGGTCACGTCCGGATCCACATCAGTGGCTCCGGAATCCGGGGAGGGCTCTCTGGCGCTGACCGGAATGGAGAAGAAGCGGACCTCACTGAGACCATATTGGGGCAGGATACCTCCCCAGTTGCTGGTCGCGGTCAGCCTGACGTACCGTGCCAGCGCACCTGCAAAGTCAACCGTGGTATTGTGTGCATAATCAGCTGTTCCAGGTGCTTGAGCAAATTCAGGTGCGCCAGCCAGAGCCGCCCATTCGACGCTGTCGGTCGAATACTCGACGGCAACGTCCCTGAGCCCGAAACCATAAAGAGCCTCAAACATCTGGTTGGCGTTCCAGACCCACATCTGATGCAGCTTGCAGACTTTGTCGAACTCATATTGGATCCAGGCCCCCAGCGGTTCACTGCTGCTGAGCCACATATCCGTTGCACCCGTCGAGTGCAAACCATTATCATCCAGTCCCGAGCCATCAATGGTCTTTTCAGGGCCGAAATCTGCCTGGCCCGTGCTGGATGCTGTGGCGGTGACGTTCGCACCACTTATAGGATAACCAACAGGCTCGGTCGTAAAACTCCAGACATTGCCCTTGTACACCGTGGAATCCGGCGGGGCATTGACCTCATCGATGCGCCAGTAGTACGTCGTGCCCAGATTAAGCCGTCCGGGATCATACGTGTTGGCATCCTGGGTGACAGCGCCAGTGCCCTCGTTGACGTCGCTGAAGCTCTCACCCAGGTAAACCGCGTGCCCATTGACTGCCGGCGCAAATTCACCCGGCGTCCAGCTGAGAACCACATCTCTGGGGACATCTGCTGCCTCATTGGCAGGGCTTGGGTCAGAAGCCGCACCTGGTGGTATACCTATCATGAGCTGCTGAATCTCTTTGGCGGTCAGTGCCCGGCTGTAGATACGGACATCGTCGAATGGCCCGTGGAAAGTTCTCCAGATGCCACTGGGGCGAGTACTGGTGTAGCCGATTTCGACCATGGCATCAACATTCGGGCCTATCGAGAATGGTTTAGGGCCTTCTTCATCGACGCCGTTGAGATAAACTACAGCGTTGCTTCCGTCAAACGTAAGGGCCAGGTGAACCCATTGGTTTTTGGGCATAATGGAGAAGGCAACCGACCCGGCAGCTTGATACGTAACACCCACTCTGTCGGTATAAGCGGCGTCTGTGTGGGCTCCCCACAACTCGAACTGGAACATCATAGTATCTGCGCCGTACGCGTTCGACTTGCTAAGGAAATGCTGGTATGTTCCCGTTCCGTCCCAGAACGCCCAGAGGGCAACAGTGAATTGCCCTGTTCCATCTGTAGGGTCGAAAATTCCACAGTCAATTCCCGTGCATCCGTCTGGGTTGAATGCAAGTGCACCGCCAAAGCCGTCCGGGCCAAGCACCCATTCCGGGATTCCAAGCAGCGTTCCATGGTGGCCATTGCCGGAGCTGTCATTGGCCGTGGCCCCGGAACCCTCTTCAAACTTCCACCAGCCGACGAGGTCCGCCTTAGCTGGGCCCGTCAGAGTCAACCCGAGGGCCAAAACAAAAGAAACCAGACAAATCAATCTTCTACACATGATAGTCCTCCTTCAAAAAGAGTTGAGGAAAGAACAACCGACACTGATTCCTGCCTTTTGCCACGCTTGAATCTCCGCTCAGGATATAGTCTGTGATTTGAGATAGCCTCCTTCCTTCAACAAACTAACGACCGACCTTGCCAATTCAGAAGATATCCTCATGTCCGAAGCGCCCCTGTGTCCCAGCCATCCCAAGGGGAGTGTGGCAAGGCCACACACGACTCCAGTGGTCTTGTCTGAAACCAACATCTACCGCGCGAGGTCAAGAATCAAAGGTTTGCCTGTTTCTTCTATACCAAATCAGGTGCCTATCGTCAAGCAAAATCTCTGGTCCGTATGCTGGCACGCGGCATTCTTGCGGCAAATATCCTCTTTCGCGGGATTGGCGGCGTCGCCCATGGTGCCCGTAAATCCTACGGCCTGTATGTTGGCTCAGGGACCGCCAGCCCATATAAGTCTCTCTCTGACAACGCCCTACGCCGTATGATCCGTTCATCGCATCACTATCCCTTTGCTCCATAGCCGGAGGCATACGCCCGCAAAAATAAAGAGTAGAAATACGAGAATCAGGCGCAACGGATTGAAACGGTTCTGGTCGTTTATGTTCTGTTCCTGGCCGGTGAAGGTTTTTCCGGGCAAAGCCCCAAGCCGGCCTGCAAGGCAGGATTGTCCTGGTCGTCAAGCTTTTCATGTTTCAGACCTTGCGATTTGTCATCAGCGGTTATACTATGCGCTGCCTGTATGCGAACCGTCAGGCCTGCATCGCTTCTGTGGGAATTGTGGCTTTGCCACCCCAAGGGCGCCGGACGGGTATGAAGACCTTCAAATAAGGAACGCTATGAGAACTGCACTTTCGACTGTGACATTTCTGCTGCTGTCTGCTTTTGTGGCGGGCTGTGCGACGATCAACGTCGAGATCAAAACCGTTCAGCGCAACGGACACATTGCGATGTACAGCGGTATGCTCTGCGTCTCTTACGACCTCAAGGAGGGCACGTATTGCGCCCGACGAGGCGAGACAACGTTCATCAGGCAAGGCCGTTTTTGCGAATTCGACGCCGCCGATACGGCCGGGGCGCGGGCCGTCAACATCAAGGATGAGCTCGGAGCGGGCCGGGCCATCGAAGTGACGCTCGCATCGGGCGAGGTCCATACGCTGGCCTTGTACCGGAACCTGCCCTTCATCTGCATCCGCTCGAAGATACACAACCCGACGGGCCGGAACGTCATCGTCGATAAAAAGGTCCCGGTCAGCCTGGAGATCGACCTTGCCAGGCCGGCGAATGACCTTCGCGTGCTGGGCTGCGACGGGCTGACCACCGCCGGCGACGAGAGGACCAGCTACATGTTTCTGGCGATGGCCGAGCCGGTGACGCGCTCCGGCGTCGTGGCCGGCTGGCTCACGCACGACCGCGCAAGCGGCATCGTTTCATCGAAACCGAACGGCTCGCGCGTCCTCATCGAGGGCAGAAGCGAATACGGGAATCTGCTCGTCGAGCCGGAGCACGACGTCATGGGTGAGACGTTCGCCGTCGGGTATTTCGATGACGCCCTCGCGGGGCTCGAAGAGTACGCCGGGGCAATGGCGAAGAGACACGACATCGAATTGCGCGAGATTCCGTCCGGCTATTGCACGTGGTACTCCAAACCGCACGGCGGGGCCTCCGACGAAGAACACATGGCCGAGCTGACTCGGTTCTGCAGCAAGGAGCTGACGAAGTTCGGCTTCGATCTGCTGCAAATCGACGACAAGTGGCAACTGAGCCGGCGGGACTTCACCAGCCACAATCCGAAAGGCCCTTACCCGAACGGCATGAAGCCCACCGCCGAGACGATCCGGGCCGCCGGCATGACGCCGGGTATCTGGCTCATCCCCACCGGCTGGGACCCGAACCGGCCCGTCCTTAAGGACCACCCGGACTGGTTCGTTCACAAGAACGATGGCTCGATTTACGCGGTGCGCTGGGCGGGGAGCTGTCTGGACATAACGCACCCGCAGGCCAGCGCGTTCCTGTCCGAAGTCGTCTCGCGACTGACCCGGCAGTGGGGCTACAAGTACCTCAAAATCGATGGGCTGTGGGCCGGCATGGCCGTGAAGATACTGTACCCGACGCCCGACTACCGCGACGACAACCTCGGTGACGCGGTCTTTCATAACCCGGCCAAAACAAACGTCGAGGCCTATCGGGACGGCCTGAAGCTCGTCCGCGACGCCGCCGGCGACGACGTCTATATCCTCGGATGCAACGTCGCGCAGAACATGCGAACCCTCGGCGCTTCGGTCGGCCTGGTGGACGCAATGCGAATCGGAAGGGACATCCAGGCCAACTGGTCGAAAATCGTGCCCTGCGCCGAGATGGGCAGCCGGTTGTACTTTATGCACAACCGGCTCTGGCACAACGACCCCGACTGCCTGATGCTGCGCGAGCCGCTGACTCTCGACCAGGCCCGGGCATGGGGCTCGTGGATCGCCATCAGCGGACAGCTCAATATCGTCAGCGAGTGGCTGCCGGGCCTGCCCGCCGAGAGGCTCGACGTTCTCAGGCGTACCGTGCCGAACCACGGGTTGTGCAGCCGACCGGTCGATTTGTTCGAGAGCTCGATGGCACGCATCTGGCATCTGAGAGCGGGCGCGGGGCCCCAGAGAAAAGACATCATCGCCCTGTTCAACTGGGACGACAAGAATTCAGGCACGGTGCGCGTCGATCCGGGCAGGCTCGAGTTGCCCGGCGCCGGGAAGGGAACATACGTCGGCTTCGACTACTGGGCGAATGAATTCGTGCCGCCCTTCGCCGGTGTCCTTGAATCGGAGCTTCGCCCAGGCTCGTGCCGGGTGCTCTCTCTGAGGCCGCTGCGCGAACGACCCGTGCTCGTGAGTACGTCGAGGCACGTTACCCAGGGCACCATGGACGTCGTCGAGCAACGCTGGCACGGCGAGAGAAATGAGCTTTCCGGCAAATCCGACCTCGTCGGCAATGACCCATACGAGCTCCGGATTTACGCACCCGGAGATGCGGTTGCGTGGCGCGTTCGCTCGCCGCAGATTTCAGATGCGGACCGCCGGGCCGGCGTGACAGTCAAGACCGAGCAAGCAGGCCCCGAAGTCCGCGTCACTATCAGCAGCCCTGACAATCGACGCGTTTCGTGGAAGATCGGTTTCTCAGATGAATGATTGTCGTCTCAAAGCTGAACCCTGAACTCAACTGTTCTCTGGATTTGGGCCTTTCACTGTCTAAGGAGACCGTACCATGATCTCAAACAAAACCAGGATTACCATGTGGCTCATTGTTCCGGCACTTATTGTCGGACGGGGACAAGGTCAGACTGTAACCATCGCGGAGGACGGCGTAGCGAAAGCCGTCATCGTTGTAGCCGGGGAGGCAACCGAAGCGGAAGAGCACGCCGCAGATGAGCTGGCTGATTTTCTTGGGCAGATAACCGGAGCGGCGTTCGATATCTCGCACGACCCCTCGGGCCAGGCCCCCGCCGCCGGCAAGACACGTCTTCTCGTCGGCACTGAAGCTGCAAAGTTGGCTGCGCCGGGCTTTTCCATCGACGGATTGGGCGCCGACGGCATCGTCATTCGCACCGTGAGAGACGACCTGGTCCTGGCTGGCGGCCGGCCGCAAGGTACGCTCTATGCCGTCTATACGTTTCTGGAAGACCAACTCGGCTGCCGCTGGTGGTCCTCGAAAGTCAGTACGATACCCAAAAAGCCCACGCTGACACTCGCCGAGTTGAACATTCGCTGCGTGCCGGCGCTGGAGTACCGCGAGACCTTCTGGTTCGACGCCTTTGACGGCGACTGGGCCGCACGGAACAAGAGCAATGGAAACAGCGAGCGGCTGGACGCTCGGCGCGGCGGCAAACACACTTACGAAGGATTCGTACATACATTTTATCCGCTGATTCGGCCTGACAAATATTTCAAGGACCATCCCGAATGGTTCAGCGAAATCAAGGGCAAACGCAGCCACGACCGGGCGCAGCTCTGTCTGACCAACGAAGAAATGCGCGCCGAACTGGTCAGGAACCTCAAGGAGCGCCTGCGAAAAAATCCGGCGGCTACGATTGCTTCGGTTTCGCAAAACGACTGGCATGGAAACTGCGAGTGCACACGATGTGCGGCGATAGAGCAGGAAGAAGACAGTCCGGCGGGATTGATGCTGCGATTCGTCAACGCCGTGGCCGAGGATATCGAGCGGGAATTCCCGAACGTGGCCGTCAGCACGCTGGCGTATCAATACACGCGCAAGCCGCCCAAAATCACAAAGCCCAGGCCCAATGTCATCGTCAGGCTGTGCAGCATTGAGTGCTCGTTCAGCACGCCGTTGAGTGACGAGCGAAACAAAGCGTTCCGCGATGACATCATAGGCTGGTCGAAGATTTGCAGCCGGCTTTACATCTGGGATTACACGACGAACTTCAGGCATCACATCATGCCGCACCCGAACCTGCGTGTCCTGGGACCGAACGTGAAGTTCTTCGTGGACCACAACGTCAAGGGCATCTTCGAGCAAGGCGCCTACACGACCAACGGCGCCGAGATGGCCGAGCTGCGCGCCTGGGTTCTGGCGAAGCTCCTGTGGGACTCGAGGCGCGACAGTCAGGCGCTGATCGACGAATTCATCGCAGGCTATTACGGCGCGGCCGGCCCCCACATAAAGGATTACCTGCAAATCACGCACGACGCCGTCGAGGCCAGCGGCGACTGGCTCGGGTGCTTCTCGAAGGAGACGGAGAAATTTCTCTCTTTCGAGACCCTCGGCAAAGGCTGGACAAAGCTCAAGGCCGCCGAAGCCGCCGTCGCGGACGACTCTGACCTGCGGTTTCGCGTGCAGGTCGCGCAGCTTCCGGTCATGTACACGTTCATGATGCGATGGGACGAAATGCGGAAGGCGTGCGAAGAGGCCGACGCCGATTGGCCCATGCCCGAATCTATCCGTACGTGTTATGACACGTTCAGGCAAGTCGCCGACAAAAAAGAAATCACGCGCCTGAACGAATGGCAGGTCGGCTTCGACGCTCTCGAAAAGGCCATCGAGCGAGCCGGGAAGTAATAGTCCGATAATGCGTTCCGGAAATCCGTCCGAAGATTCCGTCTTGGCGCGCATGCGCCATCACGGTATATTTGCACCAACGTGCAGCAACACGTCATCTCGTATTTTGGCTATTTGAGAGTTGAGAAATCGTGGCAGCGTGTCTCTTCGTCTCGGTGAAAGGAGATGCAAAAAATGATTCGGACCGTTCACATGATAAGCTTGTGTCTTCTCGTTTGCGCAATCGCGGCAGCAAGGGCGGGAGCAGTGGAGGACCGGGCTTATGAGCTCCAATGCTATCGGTCAGCAGTTAGCGCGGCCCGGGACGAAGCGGACGTCCCCGCGCCTCAGTATGCGCCGGATCGGGAAGCCGACATTCTCCATATCACCATCGATGTGACACCCGACTTCAAGACCCGGACGGTCGCCGGGACGACAAGCATTAAGTTCGCGCCGATTGTCAAACCGCTGGCGGAGCTTAGGCTCGATGCGATTGACCTGGATGTCTCCTCCGTCACGTCCAGCGCGAACATCGAAGGATTCAACGTGACGGACGAGGTGATTACGATTACTTTCGAGCCGGCGATTCGGCCCGGGGACCAGACAACCGTCACGGTCATCTATGAAGCCGAGCCCAAGCAGGGTCTGTACTTCCGCACGCCCGAGATGGGCTATCCGGAGCAGGACACACACCTTTTCACCCAGGGCGAATCCCACCTCGCTCCGCACTGGTATCCCAACTACGACTATCCCAACGAACGTTCGAGTTCCGAGGTGATCTGCCGGGTGCCGAAGGAGATGACGGTCCTCTCGAACGGCAGGCTCGTCTCGGAAGAGGTCGATTCCGAGACGGGGCTGAAGGCCGTCACCTGGCTCCAGGAGAAGCCTCACGTCAACTATCTGATCGCCCTGGTGGCGGGAAAGCTAAAGAAGATCGAGTCCAAGTACAAAGATATTCCGATAGCTTTCTACACGCCGGCATCGCTGATAGAGTACGCGCAGAATTCGTTCAAAGACACGGCGGACATGCTGGAGTTCTACGAGGAGGAGATCGGCGTGCCCTATCCTTGGGACCAGTACTACCAGGCCGTCGTTCAGGATTTCGTGGCGGGCGGGATGGAGAACACCACACTGACGATACTCACAGAACGCACGCTCCACACGGATGAAACGCAGAACATCCGGTCGAGCCAGGGTCTGGTCGCGCATGAACTGGTTCATCAGTGGTTCGGCGACTACGTAACGTGCAAAGACTGGAGTCATACATGGCTCAACGAAGGCTTTGCGACCTATTATGAAGATTTGTATGACGGCTACAAGAACGGGTCAGACAGCATGTTAGCGGGGCTTTATGGCACGGCGTCCTACCTGCTTGCCGACCGTCCCGAGCACAAGCCGATTGTCTATCGCTCATACAGAAGAGCCGGCGAGCAATTTGACTACCGGACATACAGCAAGGCCGGCTGGGTCCTGCACATGCTCCGGACCGAGCTCGGCGAGCGGATGTTCCGCAAGTGCGTGAAAAAGTATCTCGAACGTCACGCGCTGGGCAGCGTGGTCACGGAAGATTTTCGCTCGGTGATCGAAGAATTGACGGGCCGGTCATACGACCGCTTTTTCGATGAGTGGATTTATCACGGCCGGCATCCCGATTTGAAAGTCAGCTACAACTGGTCCGAGAAGGACAAGCTTGCGAAAATCTCCATCGAGCAGACGCATCAGGTCAGTGATAAGGTGATGCTCTTTGGCTTCCGTACGAAAGTCCGGTTTATGATCGGCGACGAAATCATCGACCGCCCGATCACCATCGATGCCACGCAGCATGATTTCTATTTTCTGCTGCCCGGCGAGCCGAAGATTGTCCGATTCGATCCCGATTACGGTTTGCTGGCCAATATCGACTTCGAGAAGCCGACGGCAATGCTGTACGAGCAGTTGGAGGACGCCAACGATGTGATCGGACGGCTGCGGGCCGTCGATGCGCTCAAGAAAGAAAAGGATCAGAAAACCGTCGCAAAGCTCAAGGATGTTCTGAACAACGACCCGTTTCACGCCGTGCGAGAGAGGGCGTCCGAAGCGCTGCGGGAGATCCGCACCGACGAAGCGTTTGAAGCGATTGCCGAGTCGCTGGATCAGGCCGATGCGCGCGTGCGTCTGCAGGTTGTCAGAGACATCGGCCGGTTCTACAGACCTCAGAGCCTGGACGTCATCAGAAGAACTCTGAGAAACGAGAAGAATCCTGCGATCCTGGAAGTGGCGATTCGCAACCTGGGCCTTTATCATCACAGGGACACGCGGCGTCTGATTCTTGATTACCTCGAATCCAGGTCTTTTCGCAACGAGCTGGCGAGCGCCGCGGTCGAAGCCATTCGCATGTCAGACGAGCCTTTCTTTATCGCCCCTCTTCAGCAGACTCTGGACCAGCGCCGGATGCAGTTGCCATCCCGGTCTTTCGCCCGGGGACTCGACACGCTGGCGCACATCGCCCGCAACGAGGACGAAAAGGCCAAAGTCCGTGACTTTCTGGCCGGCTGCGTTCATCATCCCATGAACAGGATTCAGGCGGGAGCCATCCGGGCGTTGGGGACCCTCGGCGACCCCAGGGCGATTCCGATTGTCGAGACGTTCTCCAGCGACGAGCCGGACGACGCCGTCGAGCGGGCGGCAACAACCGCCCTGAGGCAATTGCGGCAGCGCAAAGAGCTCGTCCCGGATGAGATCGTCCGACTGCGCGAAACGGTGGAGAAGCTCAGGAAGCAGACCGAGAAACTCGCGGACGACCTGGACGACATCAATAAGCGGCTTGATGCAAAGGAAGAAGCCGGGGTAAAGAAAGACGCAACGGAAGCGCTCGATTCGAGCCAGGGGACTGCACAAAACAGGAACGCGGAGGATTAGGTTTCGCGCGGGCGCATCGCAGCGCCGTACCATGAAGAGGGATCGCGGAAAATCACGACCGGCGATCCGGCCGACGGAGGGCTGAAAACACCAAGAAATTCGATTTTCCGCGCACATCTCGAGCGAGAAATTACACTATACTAACGAAAGATGGTATCGGAAGTCTCTTTTGAATTGTGGATTTGTTGTGGATTCGAATTCAGAAACACAGTTGGTTGAAGCCGCCCAAAATGGCCATTTGGAAAGCTTCGGTGCTCTCTACGAGCGGTATCACAGCCCGATGGTCGCGCTGGCTTACTCGATGCTGGCGGACCGGGACCTCGCAGAGGACGCGGCCCAGGAAGTCTTCGCCGCAGCTTGCCGCGACATCGGGAGCTTGAAAAGTAAAGACAGATTCGCCGCTTGGCTGGCGGGTATTTGCCGCAATATCTCCAGACAGATGCTGCGAGCCAACCGGCTCAAGCCGGCGGCCCTGAGCGATGAACATGTTGTCCCGGGCCACGCCGAGAGCAGGGATCGCGGTGAGACGGTTCGCCGGGCCGTCTGGAGCCTTCGGGAGGCCGAGAGAGAGCTGATTGTCCTGCGCTACTTCGACGGCTTCTCACAGGCACAGATCTCACAGGTGCTGGAACTGTCGCCCCAGGCCGTGAACGGCCGGCTCGTTCGGGCCAAACGCAAGATTGCAGAGTATTTGAAACGAAACGGTATTACGGGAGACGATCATGAAACGTCCAGACAATAACACATGGCTCGATGATGCCCTGACTGAGATAATCGGCTCGGAAAAGCCAGCGACGGATTTCGAAGCGTGGAAACAGAAACACCCCC
>CP070806.1:4395353-4413233 GCA_020343675.1 Phycisphaerales bacterium | reverse complement strand
CCCCGAGCTTGCGGGCTCTCTGTGGCCCTACCTGAAGGATAAAGACATTCACATGTGTCCGACCTTCAAAGTCGTAGCTATGATGATGGGCTGTTATCGCTGCAGTGGCACTTCCATTCCCCTCGAGCCTCAATATAGCTACGAGATGAACTCCTACCTTCACGGCGATGCATGGGGCGCCGTGCCCTCCCAATTCCATACGGCCATCAAGAATTTCAAGAAGGAAGGACAGGTCAAGAATCCATCTCGCGTGTTCTTCTTCTCCGAGGAAAACACCTGGTCGATCCCGGGGCTCAGCGGCGCCGGCATCAACGACACGAACCTGCGTTCGACGCCTCCATGCAACACGGACTGCTTCGCGACGTTCCACAGCCCACCAGGCGGCGATTTGAATAAAGGCACGGCCAATGCCGTCTTCGTCGATATGCACGTCGAGGTCGTCTCGGCGTATCCGGCCGGGAACACGTTCGTATTGAGCTGGCCGGGCGGACCACCCATACCGAAGTGGTAGGATATCGGGTCTGGTCTTGTTGACCGTATCCATTGCCTGGTACACGAAAGGCAGACGTGTGTATCTCTGCGCACAGTTCCCGGACACACGCCCTCATTGGGAAGAAGGTGACCAGAAGATGTTCCGGTGTAAATCTGCGTAATATTCTGCCTTTTGCTTCAAATCCCTGATGTTTCATATATAATACGTGGCACGAAAGCCGATAGGAATAACAGTCTGTCAGCTATTTTATTACCAAAAGCCTGAGTAAGGCGGTATAAGGCCGGTTTAAGCGAATTTGAAGAAGTAGTTGGATGCGAAGAATCGTTCGTCAAAACGTTCCAGCAGCGGCCAGTGAAATGCTGAAACCTGTTGAAGAATCCGGATGACTTACCTGATCGCATCGTTTGCCTTCTGCTGATCTGCATATATCGCAGCGACCCCCCCTATAGCTCTCCTCTGCTTGTGGCAGGTACTCAGGCACTGGAGCGTGATTATGAAGATTCTTCTCGTCAATCCGGACATACCGCTTACCTTCTGGAGTTTCAAGAACGCCTTGAAGTTTATCTCGAAGAAAGCCGTCATACCACCTCTGGGATTGCTGACGGTTGCTGCCATGCTGCCCCGAGACTGGCAAGTGAAGCTGATCGACATGGCCACGACGAAATTACGGGACCGGGACATTCAGTGGGCCGACTACGTCTTCGTGACGGCCATGCTTATACAGCGGAAATCGGCGGATCAAATCATTGAGCGATGCCGAGACATTGGAACGAAGGTGGTCGTGGGCGGCCCTCTTTTTACCAGTCTCCCGGAACAGTACGTGCACACAGATCACCTGGTTCTCAAAGAAGCCGAGTTGACTCTGCCGCTGTTCATTAAGGATCTTGAGGAAGGTTGTCCCAGGAAGGTGTACAACACGCACGCCAAAGCCGATTTGCGTCAGACGCCGATTCCCCGTTGGAATCTGATCAAGAAGAAGAAGTACGCGATGATGTGCGTCCAATATTCGCGTGGATGCCCTTTCGGTTGCGATTTCTGCGATGTGACAACACTGTTCGGACGCAAGATTCGCACGAAGACAACGGATCAGGTGCTGGAGGAATTGGAGAGTCTGTACTCTCATGGCTGGCGAGACGAAGTATTCTTTGTCGATGACAACTTCATTGGAAACAAGAGCCGTGTTAAAACGGAACTACTCCCCGCTATCATAGACTGGATGAAGAAGAGACAGTACCCCTTTTCATTCAATACGCAGGCGTCCATCAATCTCGCAGACGATGAAGAATTGATGGCATTGATGGTTCAGGCGGGTTTTGACTGTGTTTTCATCGGGATTGAAACTCCCAATGAGGATAGTCTGATCGAATGCAACAAAGTCCAGAACAAGGGCCGTGATTTGGTGGCCTGTGTCAAAAAGATCCAGAGGTCCGGCATGCAGGTTCAGGGCGGATTTATTCTCGGCTTCGATAGCGACAAAGCATCCGTGTTCGACAGTCTGATTCAATTCATTCAACAAAGCGGAGTGGTGACTGCGATGGTCGGGCTGCTGAACGCCCCCAGAGGAACAAAACTCTATCACAGACTCATGACCGAGAACAGGCTCTCGGAAGCCGCCACGGGTGATAATACGGATTTCTCAATGAACTTTGTCCCCAAGATGGGGATTGAGGACCTTCTCAAAGGGTATGAAAAGGTTGTGAGCACGATCTATTCGCCCCGGAACTATTACGAGCGGATCCTGACCTTTCTGAGGGATTACAAGCCCGGAAAGAATAACAAGGTGAGATTTCGGTTCTGTGATGTCAAGGCGTTCCTGCGATCGACATGGCGTCTGGGAATAATAGGGAAAGGCCGGCTCGCCTATTGGAAGCTCATTTTCTGGTCCCTTAGAAGTCCTCGACATTTCCATTTGGCTGTTACACTCGCCATCTGTGGATTCCATTTTCGTACGATGTTTGAAGGCTATGGCCACGCATAATTGCAGGATTGCGTCGCCGCATGTGAAGAAGGCGGAACAAAGAGCGCTACGAGGGACCAGGGTCGCGGCCATCAATGTCCCGCGCCGGAGCGCTGCCTGAGGACATAGCGGGCGACCGCTTCGACGCTGTCGAGCCACACGCCGTTGGCGGGATCCTGAGCATATTCGCAGAGGGCTCTGAGCGTTGAGACAAGAGTCGTCTGCCGTCCTCCTTCGCCGATGTCATGGCCGCAGAAGACCAGCCATCCGCCGTTTGCCAGCGTTCGGTCCATTATCTGCTTGACCTGCTCGAAATCCTTGCCGTCCAGCTCCATGGCCATCAGTTGCGCCATATCGCAAAAGGCCGGGTCGTTGGCCCACTCATCCATCCAGCCCCGGCCGGTCTGAAACTCAGCGGCCACGAGCGGGATATAGCTCTTGAGATTGCGCCCGCGCCCGACAAATTTCTGCCCGCACGGATAGGCAAACGAAACGGGCCTGACACCGAGCAGATTCTCGATGCTATCGCTCGCCCGGCGCAGCTCGGCCTGCATCTGATCGAGCGTGTAGTCTTCAAGGGCCCTTTCCCGCGAGAACGGGAAATTGCCCGAGCAGGGATGAGTCAGCGTATGGTTGCCGATGTCGTGGCCGTCGGCCGCAGCCTGCTTCCAGGCATCAAGCCGTTTCTCCAGCGACTTGAGCGATACGTAGAAAGTCGCTTTGACGCCGTATTCATTCAGAATCGGCAGGCCCCGGTCAATCTGGCTAAGCCGGGCGTCGTCAAACGTCAAACTGATAGCGGCCCGCTTTCCCTGGGGCCAGTGAAAACTCCCCCCTGCTTCAGGGGCCGAACGCTCTTTGTCCTTCGGGACCGAGGACGAGCAACCTGGGCAACCAAGGATAGCACAGAAAAACACAATGCTCAGACAAACAACGATGACCCTCATCGATACTCTCCTTTCGCTTTCTGCGGGATAATCAAAGTCCCAGGGAATCACCTTTGCATTCAGCAAACGGCAATTGAATGATGAAAGCAAGCTTTTTCTGTGGAACTTTCGTTTCGTTCGCTTGTATAACACTGCGAACACCACATTCGGCGGGCGCTGGAACAGAGAATGACTGAAGAGAACGGCATTATCAAAGCTGTGCTGAACGGGGACACGGAGTCTTTCCGGCTGCTGGTAGAACGCTATGAGAAACCGGTGACAAGAATGATAGGCAACCTCATAAATGACCGCCACATTTGCGAGGACATCGCTCAGGAAGTATTCCTCGCCGCATACAGAAAGCTGGGCTCTTTCGACCCGGCTCGCAGCAGCTTCTCGACGTGGCTTTTCACTATCGCACGAAACAGAAGCATCAATGCGATGAAAAAGAGAAGAGCCGCGTCGGTCGGCCGTCCGCCTGAGCGCATGAACTCGACCGGCCCGGCGGACGCGATCGAACAGGATGAATTGTACGCCAGGCTGGATGCGGCCCTGAACGCATTAGTCCCCCGACACCGGCGAGCCCTTGTTCTGGCCGAGTTTGAAGACCTCTCGTACGAAAAGATTGCACAGATCGAAGGCGTTCGAGTCGGGACCGTCAAATCCAGAATCAACCGGGCGAAGAAGAAACTCAGATCCGCCCTTGGAAGCCCCGATGGAGTAGTCCTATGAAACCACAACAGGTCTATGACCGCTGGAAACGACAAAAGCGTGAAATTGACGTCAAGCCGGGCTTTGCGGATGAGGCAATGAACCGGATACATACGTGGGAGCGGGAAAGACGGAGCCGCGTATTGAGCATAGAGAGGCTCGTGGAGCTGGTATCTTTGCATCCGGCGGTAAAAACGGCGTTCGTTGCCGCCGGCGCTATGACCGGTGTCGTGAGACTAATCATTATGGTTATCGTAATTTTGAGCGATGGAGTTGCAAATGGCTGATCTGAATGCCCAAAACAAACATCCGAGGCGTATATGGGTGGCCGTGATGTTCTCTCTGATTATGCCGGGTCTGGGACAGGTTTATTGCGGCCGACTCAAACGCGGCCTTATTCTCACTTTCCTGAATATCCTGCCCCTGCCCACAATCACCGGTTTGTTCTACCTGAGCAGTTCGCCAATGCTGATGCAGGCAGTGATCGGCCTGATTCTTACCGGCGGAATAGTGCAGTTAGCCGCCCTTCTCGATTCGGCTTATCTGGCCAAGCGTGCGGGGGCGGAGTATCAACTGAACGACTGCAACAGCCCTCTGGTCTATGTATTGCTGGTTCTTATCGTCACCGGAGGCAGTATCGGCAGCAGTCTGTATCTTCGAGACCGTGCGCTCGAAGCATTCAGAGTTCCCACGGCCTCGTGCTATCCCACCATCCTGCCCAACGACCGCATCCTTGCCAACAAGAGTGTTTATCAAACCAATGGTCCGCAACGAGGCGATCTCGTGGTTCATATCTGCCCTGAGAACCGTCACAGCAATTACATCAAGAGGGTCGTCGCGCTGGCGGGAGATACCGTCGAGGTTCGGGATGGACGGCTCTACATCAACGGCAAGGAACTGCCGCGACGGGAGCTGCCCGCTTCAACGCCGGAAGAGATCAGGATACAAGCGGGAGAAGACATCCTTGAGGGTCGTGTTTTCGAGGAGACAAACGGCAACGCTCGATACAGAATCTTCTCAGCCGGACCGCCTGATGAACAGTCGGCAGATGACTTCGAGAAGACGGCCGTCCCGGAGCATCACTGTTTCGTCCTAGGCGATAACCGTAACCTATCCCGGGACAGCAGGCATTTCGGACCGGTTCACCTGGGATTGATCAAAGGCCGAGCCGATTATCTTTACTTCCCGGCCAAAGACTGGTCGCGATTCGGCAAAATCAGGTAAAAGCCGAGACTCTCGATTGCGAATCTTCGTCGCGTATCCGGCGGCGGGCATGGAAAGCCCGCAATGAACTTGCGTTTGTCGGGAAACGATGGTATTCTACAGCAGGTGCAGTCGTGCGACCGCCGAGATAGTCCTTGCGATCAGCGCCGGCAAGAGAAGAGGTCATGGCCTGGACAAAACGCAAAAAAGGGGAAAAGACGGCTCCTGAGAGAGTGGATGTCTGCCCCCACTGTGGGGCGCCGCTCAAAAAGCCGCTCGCCCCCAAGCCGAAGAAGTGGCACGAGAGAACGTCCGTCACCCTGTGCATAGCGGCGGGCCTGGTCGTGATTGGGCTGGGCTTTGTCCATATCATCACAGGTGTTATCTCGCCTTACAGCCTGCCCTTCGACATCGTTCGCAAAGACGTGTTCGGCTATAGAGAAACCTTCGTGAACGCAACGAAAATAAGAGCGCTGCCCTATCTGGTCGCAAAGACACGATACCCGCTCGGATGCAAGGCTCTCCAGAAGGCGGACTATCTACCGTCCGGCAAAGTCTTCGAGACGCGAACGATACGCCACCTGCGGGATGATATGAGCCGGTGGCAGGCCGAATTCGAGCACGCCCTCGGCAGACCCCGGTCCGGCATCCCTTCGGTTGACAGATGGCATCAGCAGCTAAGGGGGAAAATCCAAATCTTTGAGACCGACCCTTCGGACCCCAACGCCTGCAACAATCGCGGAATTGACTCGGCAAGAAACGCCCAGTATGAAACGGCCATCGCAGAATTCAGCAGAGCCGTAAGGAGAAACCCGACGTTTGCCGACGCCTATTACAATCGGGCGCTCGTCTATGTCGCTCTGGGTCAGTTGGGGCAGGCCGTTTCGGACCTGACCGCGGTCGTCGGAATCAGGCCGGAATTCGTGGAAGCCTACAGGAGCCGGGGGATTCTCCAGATGGCGATGAGCCAATACGACCAGGCCATCAGCGATTTCTCGAAGGTCCTTGAGCTTGACCCGGAGTCCGGGGACATGCACCTACGACGCAGTCTTGCTTTCTACGCGAAAGGCCAATACGAGGAAGCGTGGGCCGATGCGCGCAGGATGCAGGGCCTGGGCTTGCCGGTCCCGCCCGGATTCATCGAGAGCCTCCGGGCGGCATCGCGAGAATAGCAAGGGCTTAGTGATTCTTGAGGACGACAAAGACGCCAAGTTCGCTTTTCACTGGCGCTTCTTCGCGTATCCATTATAGTGCCCGTTATCCGTTGCCGGTCGTCATGGTTTCTCCAGAGCTCTCTCGCCCGCCTCGCCGGCCGTGGTGATATCCCGGCCCAGCCCCTGGACGGTCTGGCAGCCGATCAGCGAACATATCACGAGCATCAAAGCAATCACCAGCACCGTAAGGCGTCCCCCGGCGGAAAACACGCTTCTGATCATGTATCAAACTCCTCGACAAAACTCTTTTTCTGCCGTCATATCTGATTGTATCTATATCGGCACAAGCCCCTGTCAACCATCAGCCCGAAACGCCGAGCACACGGCCGCGTGTCGTTCGCGGCCTGCGCGCGCAGGCGTCCCGAGCGAAGTCGAGGGACCTACTCAGTAGCAACCGATTCCGCCATTTAGAGCGTTTCGCAGAGGTAGAGCTCTGTCGAGCCGCAGTCGGGGAAGCCGGCAAGTCAGGTCGCGCCGCCTCTGTCGTCGCCGGCTTTGACAACCGGCTAAGGGCGAAACTGAAGTGAGTACAGATCCGCGTCTTTCAAGATGAAATGGAGCCGAATGGGTTTGCCGGCCAGCGTGCTGACGCCGGTCCCTCCTCGCCAGTAGGCGGGGTGCTCGATATAGTTGCCGATCAGTTCCCGGGCATCGTCGCGAGAGTAGCCGGGGATGGGTGTGCCGTCGGCGTCCTGGATCTCGACGCGAATAAATCCGGGGGCGGAGGTGGCAAAATTCAGAAGAAGTTGCTTGCCCTCGAAGACAATCGGTTTGGTCGTCATGCTCCCGCCTTCATAGGGGGCGCGGACCGAAGCAAAACCGTCAAGACGCAGGCTGTAACGGCGCAGATGGGCGGTCGGCTGGGCGTAGTCGTGCTGCACATAGAGCGACATTTCGGCCGGGCCGGTCTGCACGATGTTCAAGGCCGGATAGTTGGAGCGAGAGACCCAGTTCTGCAAACCGATGCCCGGCCGGACGAAACCTTCCATGAAGGTCCGGTCATACACGCCGCCTCCGCGCGAGGTCATCAGCACGGCGTCGGAGCAATCTTTGAAATAGCTGGGATTGACATTCAGTTGCTTTGCCTGTTCTTCGCTGAGGACCTGCCTGCCGGGCAGAAATCTTGCGGCGACGGCAATGTAGATTTGAGGCGCCCGAAAATAGGGATGCGTCTGGTTTGTGTAGATGTGCTCGCGGGGCGTCTCGCCGAAACTCATTTGCACCGGCTCAGTCCAATGGAGAAAATCCTTCGACGTGGTCCGGCCGACGTTGCGGAAGCCCGAGAATCCCGTGCCGGTCCACGTGCGGAAGTAACAGAGATAACATTGCTCGGCCTCGGACCAGAAGGATACATTTTGAGAATCGAAAAGACCTTCGGTGAAGACCGGCTCGTCCTGAAGCTTCTTCCAGCCGATACCATCGGGTGAGACGTATGCGATCAGGCCGCTCTGTTTGGTGCCGCCCAGGGCTTTGAAACGTCGGTCCGGCTCGACGCCGGGGCGGCTATCGAGGAAGGGACTGAAATTGTGATGCACCGGTGCAGCTCCGGCCAGAACAACATTATTGGCTTTGGAGCCGTCTATTGTGAAAAGACCGAGCCTGGGCTTGACGAGATGGACACCATCGGAGGACTCGGCATAGCAGGTGACTTCCCGACTGTTGCCATCCCGGCCCGTCTGAGGAAGGCCCCGGTAATAGAAGCGATACTTATCCCGGTCCTTGATGACCGTGACGTAACCGCAGAACGGGCCTTCCCAAGGCTCATCGAACTTCAGCACAGCCCCCTCGTCACGGGGCCGATGCAGTCTCAGGCTCGCCCCGTCAAGATCGGCAATCAGATAGCGGTCAACAAACAACTCACGCCTGGATCCAATATCTACAGGCCCGGATTGAACCGCAAGAACCGGCGCGGCCAGAACAAATCCAAAACACAACGAGACTGATGATCTCGAGGCCATTATCTGCTCAGGCTCCATCGATTATTTTCTGGGTACAATTTTGAATGCGACGTCGTTGCCGATGTGCAGAGCGTGGCCGCGAGTGGTTTTCAGTTCCGGGATGGTGCAGGTGAGTCTGCCGTCGCGGGATTCGATAGTCTGCGTATCGAGGTAGCGGCCCCGCCACGTTCGGTACAATCGCACGTCATACCGGCCTTCGGAAAGGCCCGAGATCGTGAACGATTCGTTCGCCACACTGGTGCGCGGATTGACGACCCAGCCGAAAATCAACTCGTCGCTCTTCATTGACCAGGCGTCGCACCCGCCCGCCGCAATCTCCGCCGGTTCCAGATCGAGATGTGCAAAATCAATGTCGGAGACGAACCGCGAGAAATAAAGCATCTGGTTAGTGACGACGCTGTCGTTGAGCCACTCCGAGTGGGACCACCAGAACGGCGTCGCACACAAACCGTTAGCCAGAGACACCCACAAGGCGTTGTGGTACATGGCCAGATACCCGGGCATGCCCGGCTCGTAATAGGTGTGATCCCAGCCGCACTCGCCAATCATCGCGGGCTTGTGCCAGCCGTTCCAGAGTTTCTGCGTCTGCGTTGCGTAGTTGCGATAACTGAATTGGAGCGGATTTTCATCGTTCGGGCCAAGCTTACCGCTTTTAGGCATCGGATGCCCCTGGGCTTCGTAGATTTCCCTTGAGGCGATGTCGAAGATTTCATAGCCTTCCGGCCACCATTGATTGATGCCGCCGCTTTGCGTACCTGTGGTCGGTCGGCCGTACGGATCGTTTTCATTGAAGTACTTGTCCATCTTACGGGACCATTGCTCGGCGACGGCCTGGCCGCCCTGAGTCCAGCCCTCGGTGCCGTTGATTTCATCGACAGTGAACCAGAGGAAAAGTGCGCGGCTGTACCCCCAGCGGGCGATGATATAACGATAGAGCTTTTCCTGGTACTTCCAGGCCTCGTCGCTTCCAAAGAAGTCTTTCGCACTGCTGACAAGGCTGTAGGGATTGTTCCTGTAGCGCGCGTTGCCGCCGCCCCAGACGGCCATCGAAATATAGGAATGGAACCAGATATTCCAGCTAATGTGGATGTCCCTTTGCTCGCACCACTCGAAGAGCTGGTCCATCCGGCCGCACCGGTTTTGATCATAGCGGCCCAGCCCCGTGCCCATCGTCTCCAGCGGGGTTGGAAAGAAACTGACGAAATTCGCTCCGCGCCTCTTGAGATCATCGAGTCCCGCTTCGGTAATGCGGCCCTGGCCGAACAGCTCGTAGCTGTCGTTGTACCACAAGCCGACCCCGTAGTAGGAGGAGCCGTCGTCATACTTAAGGTACCGCCGGTTCGGTGCAATGGTCACAAATCCATGATGAGCAGACTGCACCGCGGTGAATCTGCCCGTGCGGCTGTTCGCCGTACCTTCGGAGTCTCTTACGGTAACTACATATTGCCATTCGCCTTTTTCGGTCGGGGAAAAACGTACCATCCACAGAGCAGTCCAACTGGATGGATTATAGAAGCCCCAGACGTTCCATTTCCTGCCCGAAGGCGCAGTGAACTCGGCCTTCAGGTCTATGTCCTCCGGGTTGAAAGGGTTACCGTAGGTTGCTTCAAGGTCGATCCGCAACTCGAATTTCTCATAGAGACCGACCTGAGCCGAGTCCGCCCGAACTGAGAGGATGGACGGGGGTTTGGCGAACGCGACTGCCTGTACTGCCAGAGACGCCATGCCCGCCGCCACGAGTAGCAGCCCACTTCGCTTTTCACATATTGCCATTGGAATCTCCCCTTGAAATCACGTCAGTCAGACGTTTTGTGTTCTATCGCCGATTGTCTTTCGGTATCTGGGGAATCAACCAGGAAAGAAAGGCGTCGGCGCTTCTGGATTGGATCATAATTTTGCCCGGGCCGGTCAGCTCGCAGACCAGGCCTTCTCCGCTGAAGAGCGTCGACTTGAGCCCCCCGACCCGCTTGACACTGTACCCGACGCCTTCGGCAAACGCGACCATGTGGCCCGTGTCCACAATGTACTTCTGGCCTGCTTCAAGATCGACCTCATGGATGGCCCCGTAGCTGGAGAGAAAGACGGCGCCCGTGCCGCTGATCTGCAAGAGAAACAGCCCTTCTCTTGAAAAGAACGTTTTGGCCCCGCCCCACTTTGTATCGACCTGAATCTCAGGTGAGGAGGCAATGTACGCGCCCGATTGGGCATATACCGTCTGGCCCTTCAATTCCAGCGCACGGATGTCGCCCGGAAGCGCAGGCGCAAAAGTGGCTTCCCCGGCATTGGCTGCCTTAAACGTGTTGACAAAGAAGCTCTCTCCACCCAACATGCTCCGTTTGAGAGCGCCGAATAGACCTCCTTTGGCGGCCGTTTGTATCTCAATACCGCCGGACATGCTGACCATTGCTCCAGCTTCGGCGCAGACAGCCTCACCCTGCTGCAATCGCACCTTCAGCAAAGAATAGGACGGACGATACAAAACTTCATGTTCCATCGCTCATTACTCCTTTCGCTCGAACGGGTCTGTGGTTTTGCCGGCAAATCAGAAGGATTCTATCCGGCCACACGAAACTGGTCAAAGGTTATCGCCAAACTGATGCAATAGGGTGGAACCTTCGGCGTCGATTTGTTAGACTGCCGCGAGAAAAGGACTTTCCATGCTTTTTGGGTGTTTTTGACTGAAAGGTTCCTGATGTACAGGCGCGCACCTTTGCTTGCCCTTGTCCTGGCAATGTTCTTCAGCCTACGATCAGCTAACGCCGATGATTGGCCCACCTTCATGCACGACAACCACAGAAGCGGCGTGACCGGGGAGAGGCTCCAACCACCCCTGAGCCAATCGTGGGTGTTCGAGGCGGTCAGGCCGCCGGAGCCTGCATGGCCGCCGCCGGCAAAGCAGGACTATTACCACCATCATCACAACCTGCGGGAGACTGTCGCTTATGACCGCGCGTTCGGCGTGGTCGGCGCCGGCCAAACGATATTTTTCGGGTCCTCAGCCGACGATAAAGTCTATGCCCTCGACGCAAGAACGGGGCGCACGCGCTGGACGTTCTTCACCGAAGGCCCCGTTCGGTTCGCCCCTTCTGTGGCCGGCGGCAAAGTGTACGCCGGTTCCGACGACGGGTATGCCTATTGTCTCTCGGCCCCGGACGGAGCGCTGCTGTGGAAATACAGAGCCGCCGGACATGATCGCATGATACCGGGCAATCAGCGCATGATTTCGATGTGGCCCTTGCGAACGGGACTTCTCGTCGATAAGGGCGCCGTCTATTTGGGCGCGGGCTTGTTCCCCCAGCAGGGAACGTTCCTATGCGCCCTTGACGCCCAAAACGGCGCCGTAACGTGGAAACAACAGGTAGAAATATCGCCTCAGGGCTATACGCTGGCCTCCGAGGAGCGGCTTTATGTCCCGACGGGCCGAGCCAGTCCGGCCGTTTTCTCCCGGATGGACGGCCGCGCATTGGGCGAGCTTCCCAGTGCCGGCGGAACCTTTGCTCTGCTGAGCGAGAACGTCCTCGTGGCCGGGCCCGGCCGAGGCTCAAAAGAATTGAATGCCGCCGACATCGAGACAAAGAGCAAAATCGCCATGTTCGGGGGTCTGCGGATGCTAATCAATGGACCTGCGGCATACATGCAGTCGGAGACCCAGCTTTCGGCCTTCGACCGCAGGGCGTATCTCAAACTTTCCCGAGAGCAATTCAGCCTGGCAGGACAGCGCGACAAGCTTAGAGAACGGCTCAAGAAAATGCCCCAGGGCGCGACCGAAGCTCAGGAAATTCAGCGGCAAATAAAGACTCTCGTCTCGCAGATCGACCAGCTATCCGAGAAAATGAAGGATTGTTACTTATGGAAGATCGCGTGTGACTATCTATACTCGATGATCATGGCAGACAAGGTTCTTTTTGCCGGAGGAGACAATGAGATCGCCGCGATTGAAGCCGGCAGCGGCAAGACCCTCTGGACTGCCCCTGTTGACGGTCGAGCCTATGGGCTGAGCGTAATCAACGGCGCGCTTTTCGCGAGCACAGACAAGGGTCGAATACACTGTTTTCGACGGGGCGCCCAGGACCAGACGAAGACAATCACCGTCGAGACAAACGACAAACCTTATCCAAATGATTCTCTGGCGAAACAATATGCCTACACGGCCGAGAGTCTCCTCCAACAAACCGGGATCAGGAAGGGCTTCTGCCTCGTGCTGGATTCGGGCCGGGGACAGTTGGCGTATGAATTGGCGCGCAGGAGCGATCTGAAAATCATCGGTGTCGAAAGAGATCCTGGGCGGGCCGCCGCCGCACGCCAGGCCATCGACAAAGCGGGCCTCTACGGCAGAGTCGTCATTCATCAGCGGAACTCTGAAACCTTGCCCTACACGAAGTGCTTCGCGAATCTCATCGTCATAGACGCCAACAAACTGCCGCCTTCGTCCGATGAAATCTTCAGGATGCTCAGGCCTTATGGCGGTGTGGTCGCTGTGATGCAGCCGACCGGCAGCTTCAACCAGGAAGAACTCAAGAAGTGGGGGCGACCGTCCCTGACGGACTGGATTTCGGATAACGCCGGCGAATTCGTTCTGGCCCGGGCCGTGCGCACCACCCCCAAAGGCGCCGGCGAGTGGACCCATATTTATGCAGAGCCGGGCAACAGTGCGTGCAGCGGGGACATGCTCGTCCAGGGGGACATGACGGTCCAGTGGTTCGGCGAGCCCGGGCCGAGGGACATGATCGACCGGCACCATCGCAACGTACCGCCGCTCTTCAAGAACGGACGCCTTTTCGTGCCGGGCGACTGCGTCGTGTTCGTTGTCGATGCATACAATGGAACCGTCCAGTGTCGAATCGAGGTTCCCAATTCGCGCCGGCTCGGAGCGTTTCTGGATGCAGGCAGCATGGCGGTGGACGAGAAGTGCTTGTACGTGGCCGCCGAAGACAAGTGCTTCGGCTTCGACGTTCGGACCGGCCGGCGCGCGGTCACGTACCGTGTGCCCCCGCTTATCGAATCCGAGCCGCGCCACTGGGGGTACATCGCTTACTCGGGCAATATCTTGTTCGCCAGTGCTGTAAGACCGGGAGCCTCGTACGACCAGACCAGCTACGAGGCCGACGAGGCGTTGTGGTACAGAGATATGAAGGTGGTGGTCAGCGATTATCTGTTCGCGCTCGAAAAGACAAGCGGTCGGCGGCTGTGGACGTACCAGGGCGGACTCATACTCAATACGACCCTTACCATCGGAGGCGGGCGAATGTATTTCGTCGAGACAACCAGCCCAAAGGCCCTGGCGGACACACTCGGTCGCATGCCCGTCAAAACCTTGTTCGATGGAGGCGATCAGTACCTGGTCGCACTTGATACACAGACGGGCCGGACCCTGTTCAAAAATAAACTCGATGTCACGAATTTCGAAGAGCCCGTGTATCTAAATTACGCCAGAGAAATGCTTCTGTTGAGCGGCTCGCGGCTCATCGATCGGTCCGTGCGCTATTACTATCGCGCTTTCGACGCCGGCTCGGGCCGGGTTCGCTGGGACGCGGCCCACGACACCGACCTGGCCATCGACGGCGCTCACGGCGAATACAACCGACACCCGACAATAATCGAAGACACCGTCTATGCCTGGCCCTGCGCGTATAATTTGAGGACGGGCACGAAAGTCGATGAGTGGAAATTCGACCGCCACGGACACGGCTGCGGCGGCGTCACCGCATCGGCCCGTTGCCTATTCTGGCGAGGCGGCAACCCGTGGATGTACGACCTCGGGCCAGGCGGAGGGCCGCAGCGGCTCAATAAAGTCACGCGGCCGGGCTGCTGGATCAACATCATCCCCGCCGGGGGGCTCATTCTTGTCCCCGAAAGCAGCTCGGGCTGCACATGCGGCTTTCCCTTGCAGACGTCAATGGCCTTTATCCCTAAGTAGAGAGCCAACAGGAACAATGAACTCCAAAGAACGAATGGCAGCGGCAATGAACCACGAGACGCCGGATCGCGTCCCGGTGATGTGCCAGCTTGCCCTGGGACACTACTTTCTAAACTGCGCCGAAAGCGCATCCCAGATTTGGTTTGACGGCGAGACCTTTGCAAAGGTACTGGTCGAACTGCAGCGAGCTTATGCCTTCGACGGTATCTTAGTCAATCTGCCGGGCAGGCCCCCCAATTGGACGGACTATCTTAAATCCCATGAAAAAATCGACGACAAAGAGCACCTGTGCTGGAACTCGGGGCTTGAGACCATCTTCCCACCCGACGACAACGCACAGAGCTACCAGCCCGGACGAGCTCCATTAGAGCGCGCGAATTACAGAGCCGTGGACATTGAAGACCCGGCCACGTACAGACTGAGCGGCTATCTCTGGAACACGTCTCATGCGCCCGGACTGTGGGGCATTGACCCTCGGGCGGACCTAGGCGACCCCGCGGCTTATCCTGCGTGGTTCACAAGCACGCTCAAGGCAACACAGCGGCTCGCGCCGGAGACTTCCGTCCACGCGGAAGTCTTCTCGCCCTTTACGCATCTGATGGAGCTGTTTGGATACGAGCAGGGGCTTCTTGCGTTGATCGATGAGCCCGGCAGATGTCACAAGGCCCTGGCCGTGCTGACGCGAACCGTGCTGGCCCAGGTCGAGCTCTACGCCGCCTGCAGACCGGATGCCATCCTGGTCAGCTCGGCGTTTGCCGGTGCGGGCTTCATCAGCCGCCAGATGTACGAAGAATTTGTCGCGCCCTATGAGGACGAGGTTTTTCAGGCGATAAACCGATGCGGTTCCAAGTCCTATGTGCACACCTGCGGTGCGATCGGCGATCGCCTGGACCTGATGAGCCAAACCGCGGTGGATGGCATTGACACGCTCGACCCGCCGCCCCTTGGAACCGTCCGCCTTCGAGAGGCGAAGGCACAGTACGACGAGCGGTTCTTCTTCAAGGGCAACCTCGATGCCGTCAACGAGATGCTCCATGCGGACGATCCGACCTTCGAGCGGGCGGTGGAAGAACGAATCCGAATCGGCATGCCCGGCAGCGGGTACATTCTCTCGTCGGCATGCAGCGTCGCGCCCCACGTCAAACCCGACAGACTCAAGAAACTGGCCGAGCTGGCTGCGCGACTCGGAAAGTACTGAGAGCAGGACACGCTCCTTCAAGCCTCAATCACCGATGCAATACAGGTGCTGGAGTCCTCGCAGGAATATCCGGCCGCCGCTTATTGCTGGCGAGGCATACGTTTCCTCACCCAATTCGTTGCGGGTGACGATTTCAAACTTCGGTCCCGGCCTGACCACCGTCATGATGCCTTTGTCCGAGAGAAAATAGACCAATCCGTCGGCCATCACCAGCGAAGCACTGTAATGCGGCCCGAGACGCTCACGCCAGAGGACTTGCCCGGTCGCAGCCTCGAAACAGGTGGCGACCCCCGTGTCCGAGACCACAAGTAAGTAAGGCCCGGCCACAATCGGGCTCGGGACGTAGGAACAGTCCTTGTCCGTCTGCCAGGCGACGTGGGTGGCCGTGACGTTGCCCAAACCATCCGGCCGGATTGCCTGAATAAAACGGTCCGGGAAACCGGCGGTCATAAACAGCAAGCTGCCGTTATAGACCAGCGACGCAACATACTGCTCCGTGGGGCCGTCGATGATCCAATGCTGCGCGCCGCTATCGGGGTCATAGCTGGCCACGCATTTGTTGCCCGAGAGGACCAACTGGTTTCGTCCCTCAATATGCCTGATGATAGGCGTGCAGTAGCTGCGCGTCAGGTTGGGCCGGGGTGTTTTCCAGATGGTCTTTCCCGTAGCGCGTTCGAGAGCGATGATGTAAGCGGGGCCATCGTGGTCGCCGTTGACGATGATCTTGTCTTTCCAGAGGATGGGGCTGGAGCAGTACCCGTGCATACTCGCAAACGGCCCTGGACGAACCGCCCAGACCTGGTTGCCCTCGAAGTCGTAGGCCGCGATAAACATCTTATCGCGATCAAGGAAGCTGACATAAACCTTCTCGCCGTCGGTGGCGGGCGTCGAGGAAGCGTAGCTGTTGAGCCGATTGATCTTCTCGAGCGGCGCCTCAAGGACCACGCGCTGCCAGAGCACCTGGCCTGTAGAGCAATCCAGGCACAGCAGCAAACGCTGTTGCTGTTCTTGCAGCGCCGTGACGACGAAGATGCGGTCGCCCCAGACGATGGGCGATGCGTGTCCTTTGCCCGGCAGAGGAGTTTTCCATGCGATGTTCTCGGTCGAATTCCATTTGACGGGAACGTCTTTCTCGAGACTGGTTCCATCGCCCCGCGGGCCTCGCCACCCAGGCCAATTCTCGCCAAAAGCCGCCTCACCTGATGCGGCGATCAACATCATCCCCAAACACAAGCACGCCCCAACACCTCGCCAATTGATTTTGTCAACTTCACCGATCAACGCATACCTCCATCAACTTGAGATTACCGTTCAACTCACACGGCCATGATTTTCATTCTTAGCATACCAGAATCAACGACGCAATTCCAGACGGAACAAGCTTGTGCGTGCCTGCCGAAGCATGGTATCTTGGCTGGAGACAGAAGGTGTATATCTCGGAGAATATGTATGGATGATTCCTACAAGATCGAGAAGCTCACGGACTGCGATTGGGTTAATCTGTTCGAGGTCCGTTTCAAACGCAGGGGGATGGCCGAGAAGTCGTGGCTGATGTGCTCCCGCAAAGAAAAACCCATCGAAGATGCCGCCAAAGCTGACGCTGTCGTTATCGTTGCGACGGTCGAGACCGATGAGGGCCGGAAGCTCGTCGTGACGAAGGAATTTCGCGTGCCGATTTGGGATTATGAATATGGTTTTCCCGCGGGCTTAATTGACGATGATGAAGATATAGGGAAAACCGTCGCGCGAGAGCTGAAAGAAGAAACAGGCCTGGAGCTTGCCGAAATCAAGCACGTCAGCACGCCGGTCTTTTCCTCAGCAGGATTGACCGACGAATCATGCCACATGGTATTAGTCGAGGCCAAAGGGCAGGTTTCAAACAAGTGGCTCGACGACACCGAAGACATCGAGGTTCTTCTTTTGGACGTCAAAGGAATCCGGGATCTACTCGCCTCCAACAAGAAAATAGCCGCCAAAGCCTGGGGCCTCCTGTACCACTACGCCAAAACAGGCCAAATCGATTGACAAACCGGGCGCCGGCGCACCCGGCCTGTCCGCTCTTCTTCGGCCCTGACTATTCCTTTGCCCCATGCTCGCGGAGAAGTTCTGTGATCTCGGCGTGACCCCTTTCCTTCGATAGGAACAAAGCCGTTCGCCCGTCACCGTCCTTGAGGTCGACGTCCGCTCCTTCGGCGATGAGGAACTCAACAATCTCCGGGCGGTTGTAGAGAACCGCACGGTGCAGAGCCGTCCACCCACACGCGTCAGATGCATTTATATTCACTCCTCGACTCAGGACGAAT
>CP070806.1:4363670-4395253 GCA_020343675.1 Phycisphaerales bacterium | reverse complement strand
GACTTTTTCGCCGTAGATGGTCGGAATCACCGAGACGCGGACGTCGATCTCGCGCCCCGTCGCCTTGATTTTGAAACGCCCGTCCTGGGGAAGCCGGCGCTCGGCGATGTCCATGCGCGAGAGAATCTTGATGCGGGTCGCAATCGCCGCCTGCATCCTTCGCGGCGGCGGAACCATGTCCTGAAGCACCCCGTCGATACGCATCCGAATCGTCATCGATCGCTCGCGCGGCTCGACGTGAATGTCACTGGCCCGGCTCTTGACCGCCTGGCGAAGCAGCAGATCGACATAGCGAATCACCGGGGCCCGCGTCGCCGCTTCCTCGACACTGATATCCGCTTCGAGCGAGTTTAAGGCATTCTCCATCAGCTCGTCGGCATGGCCCTCGCCCTCGTCGTCCTCGGTGCTCACCGCATGCTCGACCAGGTCGCGCAGCCGCTGCTCGTCGAGGTCGGAGCCGTGATAGACCTTCTCGATGGCCCGGTGAATCTCCCGAAGCGAGCTCAGGACCGGCCTGATCTCACGCCCCGTTTTCATCGTCACCGTGTCGGCGGCAATGATATCCAGCGGGTCCGCCATGGCTACCATGACCTTCTGCTCCCTCTCGCCAATCGCCACAAGACTGAACCGCTTGGCGATGGCCTCGGGCACCAGACGCGCCACGTTCATATCGATTTCTTTGTCATCGAGATGCACGCGCTCGGTGGAAAGATGTTCGGCCAAAGCGCACCGGACGTCCTCGTCACTGAGCATCTTCATCTTGACGAGAATGTCGCCGAGGCGGCCGCCCCGGCTGCGCTGCTCGCTCAGCGCCTCAGTCAGCTCGCGCCGATTCAACAGCCCCTTAGACACCAGCAGCTCGCCGAAACGAACATTCGTTCTCTTGTCTGAACTCTGAGATACTTCGCCTGATTTAATCATTACACTTCTCCCCCCGGTCTATTTGCAGGATCAACATGCATCGTGGTGAAATAGGCAGAAACCAGCGCCGCAGGACAACCAAACCACGAGAAGCCTGCAGGCAGACATCCCGCGCCCCGGCCAGCCGCCCGTTTCCTTCCTGTCTCCATTGTCCTGAACAACTCCAATAGAGCCATACACGAGCCGTTATTCCTCAACAGCCTCATCAACTCCGCCTCCTTCTTAAACGCACGCACACGCAATGCGTTCTGACCTTCTCAGCACCCTCCCAGGCGCGGCCGAAGGTGACCTTCTCCCGCTCGTATCTTTTAACTGCACCTATTTTACTGAAAAGACAGTGAGACGTCAAGGAAAAACCTGAGAATCTGCAAGGAAAGTCCGACTACAGCGGATATAACGATTGCGCGGGCGACCCACTGCCGACCAGCGCAAAACAGCGTGACCGCGAGCCCGGATCGTTCTCGCTCGTAAAATCCTGCCCGCACGCTGCTTATACAAATCTCTGATGCCGATCGTTCACCGGCTTCGTCAGCAGCGGCTCTCGCGTTGAACAGCGGCCATCACCAATTTTTTTTCGGCTCCCCGATATTATCACGGCTCCGGCTCACCAATGACACGGCTGTGGCCGCTCGGCCGGTTCCTGAGCAGCGAAGGGCTCAGCAGTTCCACCAGCGTCCGGTCGGTCTCGTCGCACTCGGCGACCTTCAAGACGATCAGCACGCTGGCCATAAGAATCCCAGCCACAAAGCCGCCCAAGTGCGCCGCGTATGTCGTCGGATAGCCCCCGATCAGAGCGGCGGTAAGATTCAGGAAGAACCACGTCAGAACCAGCCAGGGACCCACGGCACTGAAACGCCTGAAGCAGAGAACGACGTGCATTCCCAGAACCCCCATGATGGCGCCGCTTGCTCCGATTGTCGGGCGACCATCGTAAAGCACATGGACCGTCGCCGCAGCCAGTCCCAATAGCACGTAGATGAGCAGAAAGTTTGCGTTGCCCACTTTCAGCGCAACGTGCCGACCGAATATCCACAACGTCAAAAGGTTCCCGACTATGTGTGCCGCGCTCATGTGAAGCCACATGTGGCCGAACAAGGCCAGGAACGACACGTGGTCCAGGATTAGCCCATTCAAATACTGCTGCTGGGGATCGCCGGCCATTTGAATCGCGAAAGTCACCGTCGCCAGCAACATCACGATGTAGTTACCGGCCGGCCATGGTTGCGTGCTGACACTTTGTCTGGACACGTTCCTCACGAACAAACACCCTCGGGGACACCTGATACATTCATTATATCGGACGTTCGAGGAGTAAATCATTAGGAAAATACAGACATAGTCCGAAAATATGTTAATCGGGTGACAGCCAGCACGGCCCGTACCGCGAGGGCGTCACAACCGCAGAGGCAATCGACGCGCCTTCGAACACCGACTGCACCACTGACAAAGGGGTTCGCTCTACCACGTGATTTCGCTCCCCACCTCCATGCAAGAGACCAGTTTCTGGATGTAGAACAGGTCGCCCTTTCCCAGCGGCATGCCCAGGAAGTGTATAGGTTCGGCGGCGGATTCGCCAAGGATCAGCACACGCGAGGATAAATTTGCGCCCGGCCTGCTCGCAAACGAAGAAGGACATTCACTGCGCCACATAATCTCAACATTCCCGGCCAGATGCCAGCTTGGCCGCTGGTAATCGACGGCGAAATTCACCAGATACTTGTGAGTTTCCGCCGCATACGCCGGGCAAGGCCGTCCCACGTCGGCCGTCAGATGACGCTTGCGAGAGAAGATAGAGCGCAGAACCGAGACCTGCGTAATGAGCGCGCCGCGCATACGCCCGCCACCATCGGGCACCGCAATACCACGAACGACGCGAGATTCTCACGCAACATGGCCTCAGCTTCCCGATGCGTCTTCCCTACAAGAGTATCCTCTCCCGGTTGGGGTCGAATCGCGCCACTTTGCCTTCCTGCAAGCCCAGCATGCCCATCTGCAATGCGGTTTGAACGCGGTATGCCAGGCCCATTGTGCTCAGCGTCTGCTGCTGTCGGGAGCGACAGCAATCGAGGAACTTTTGCCAGTATCCAACGAAGTCTTCGCCGTGCTCGATGGCAAAACGCTGCGCCTTGTTCTTGGAACCCTGGGCGGGAATAAAGACGATCTCGTCCTTTTCGATAGTCAAGCTTCCCTCCCATCCGCGGATCACCGGTATCCTGCCGCCGGAACCTCGACCGCCCGTCCCCGGATAATCGTTCGCCTGCGTCCCAAGAACCGCAACGGTTATCCTCTCGGGATAATCGATGAGCGTATTGAACGTATCGGGTATCTCGCGCTGCTGATAACGCAGCATGCCACCCGTCGCCACCACACTGCTCGGCATATCGACGCCAAGCATGAACAGCATCGGCGTCAAGCTGTGCGGAAACAAATCCGTGGAAGGCCCGCCCGCGTAATCTTCATACATCCGCCAGCGAAAGTACCGGCTGACATCAAAGGAACGTTTTGGCGCTTCTCCGAGAAACGCTTCCCAGTTCAGATCGGGTCCGGGCTTCGCATCGGGATCGTCGATTGGCATACCCCGTTCGCCCCAGTCGCCGACCCGGAAATACCCGCACTCGGCGTGGACGGGCTGGCCGATCAACCCATCCTGGATTAGCTTTCTGATCTGCCACCAGGCCGAGTCGTACATGCCCTGCGTGCCGAGTTGAAAGACGCAATCACTCTTTTTCACTTCCGCGGCCAAACGCTTGGTCAGCTCGAACTGCCGCCAGTGTGTCACGGGTTTCTCGCAATACACATCCTTGCCCGCACGGACCGCGTCGATGGCCTGATAGCCATGCTGATGGTCGGGCGTCGCGATGCAGACGATGTCCACGTTGGGATCATCGAGCAATTCGCGATGGTCGCAATAGCCTTTGGCATTATAGCCGGTCGCAACCTTCTGCATCCGCGGGCGATACGCGTCACAGCAGGCAACAATCTCAACGTTGACGCCCTGGCCCTTGAGGTAATGGACCGCCTTGAGGTGCGCGTTGCTCCGGCCGCCACAGCCGATGAAGCCCACGCCAAGACGCTCGTTGCTCCCCCATGCCGTGCCGGCTGTACGCTTCGTCGATACCCCTGCAACCGTAACAGCCGCGGCTGCACTCGCTGTGCGAATGAATCGCCTGCGCGTCATCGTACCATCAGGTTTATCTGGTGATTCTTGTTTGTCAGGCATGGCTTTCTCCTCAACTCGATTGTGATTGCATGTCAGCTGTCCCGGACCCACTTCTGGTACAGCCGGCCGATTTGTTCATCTTCGGCTTCGCCATCCCAGAGGGCCACGGTGTAACGAAAGACTAAAGGTTTGTCCCGCGCGATTTCCAAAGGCTCTCTGTGAAGATTCAGTGTCGCGGAAAGATATGCAAAGGGCTTGGTCATAGTGAACCACTGCGTCGGATCGCGCAGATTGTCGGGATGTCCGAACACGGCTACTGTGACTGGTTTGCCGTTCGCCGCCGCCGTGTAGGCGCACCAGCTCGCTCGCGCAAGCCGTTCGTCACCCCGGACGACCTCGCCCATCCTGCCTGCGGCGTTGCGAAACCGGCCCTCGGCGTCCATCGATTCCACAAACCGCATGCCCAGGCCGAAGTAGTGCGAGCCCGTCAGGGTGACGAATTCCTTCCCTCGCGGCACGCTGAGGCTGGATTGCCAGCTCAGCAGTGTGGCATTGAAATCCTCCGAATGAGAAACCTCGATTTTACGAGACTCTGTGAGCAGCAATCCTCCACTTCGCGGATTGACCCAGTTGAGGCGTTCCACAAAGCCCCCACAAGGGATTCCTTTGCGTTTATCGGCTTCGACCTCGGCAAACCGCCTGTGCACCTGGCGACCCGGCGCCTTCTGCTCTTCCCAGAAATTCACGCCATTGACGGCAACGGCAAACATCAGCGCGTGATGATGCTTATGGTCGGCAGGCGAATCGCGCAAAACATTGGTCCCGCTGGGAGTAGACAATTCCTGAACGCATGGCTTGAAAGGCACGTTGTCATATCGGTAGCGCATCAGAACGCTCGTCCCGTCGTGAATTGACAGGGTGTTCGGTTCGACTATGACCCGTATTGGCTTCTCCGCAGGCAACGCACTCGGCGACGCCAAGGCAACAACCAACAGGAAAACAGCAGGCAGGTGCTTGATGCTTCGCATAATGGCTCTCCTTCAGTTCTTTTGTGGATCTGCTATTTCTTTCCGTCGCTTCCATCCCATTGATAGTTCCACTTCGCCATGTATTGCGGCCCGGGCAGAAATTCATCGTTTGTCTGCTTGAGTTTCCGAGACAGCACGTCTTCAAGCTCCCGCCTGATTTGACTGTATTTCGGATCGTCACAGAGATTTGTCTGTTGATATGGATCCGCCTGGTTATCATAAAGCAGCCACGGCCCATTTAAGTCGCGCACATAGGTGTAACGTCGGGTTCGCACGCCGCGATATTCCCGCCCGCCCCGCTGATAACTCCACTGATGAAACGGCACGGGACACATAATCAGGGCCGCATCGTTGTCGGGCGCCTGCGTTCCTCTGATGACCCCTGAGAAATCCCTGCCCTCAACAGATTCCGGAATGTCCATGCCGCTCAGGCCGAGCAAGGTCGGCATTATATCCGGCGTGTTGACCGGCATGTCGATTTTTCTGCTCTGCCCGCCATGCACTGCGGGATAACGCAGCAGGAATGGGATTCTGACCGATTCTTCCCATGGCTTCTGCTTCTTCGTCTGGCCGTGAGAATGCAGCATGTCGCCATGGTCGGAGGTAAAGACAAGAATAGTGTCCTCCCGGATGCGGCATTCGTCCAATGTCTGGAAAATATCCCCGATACAGTCATCAAGCGCTGCGATATGAGCATAGTAACCAGCGATCTCTTTCCGGGCCTTATCCCGCAAAGACTGGGGAACATTCGGATGAAGGGTGATTTTCTCCGGATTCGGGAACCGCTCTCGATATTTCTGTGGCGCCGTCTGATACGGACTGTGAGGCGGACCCCATGACAGAAACAGAGCAAAAGGTGATTTGTTCGCATGGGTGCGAATATACGCCTGAGCTTCGCGGCTCTGCGCGATAGCATCATACCCGTCCCAGTACCGCTTGGTGTCGGTATCGCCATAGTAGAGTGATTTGTTGTAGTTGTGGGTACACTCGCAGACCCTCCAGAACTTGAAGCCCTGTCTTCGCTCTTCGGGGATGAACGAGCTTCTGCCGTGACCGTCCACGTGCCATTTGCCGATATAGCCGGTTTCATAGCCTGCCTGAGCGTACACTTTTCCTATCGTCGTCGCCTTCGGGTCCAGGGGCTTGTCGTTATAGAATATTCCGTGAGTCAGCCAGTACTGCCCGGTCAACAGGCTGGCGCGATAGGGGCTGCAAACCGGGCAACCCGAAACGGCGTTCGTAAAGTCAACGCTCTCTTGCGCCAGTTTATCAAGATACGGCGTTTTCACATCTTTATTGCCCGCATAGCCGGTCGCCTGCACCCGCCACTGGTCGGCGAAGATGAATACTATGTTCGGCGCCCGCTGGCCGCTTTTCGCCGCAGCCTGCTGCGCCCTTGCGCTCCCTGCCAAACCGGAACTCCAGACAAGCGAAGCCACCCCAAGTCCGGCAGTCCGCAAGAACTCTCTTCTTCCAAGACATTCTCCACCCATAGGTCTCCTCTGTCTCCAAGGCACTTAGTTCAGCGGGTCAATCCGTACCGTGCGAATCTGCCACGGCCGGAACATCAACGAACCCGACACCGCTTCACCCTCCCGCCCCGCAAGGTCCACGGCCGTTAATCGGGCCTTGCCCGGGAGGTAGCGAAGCAGAGCACGGCCGCCGCGCCCCCGGTATTCATACATCCGGACGTAGCTCTTTCCAGCCTCATTGTAGAGGGCCGAAACAACCACATCCGAAGAACCCGCCTCCAACAAACACACCTCGCTTCCAAGATGGCCGTCACCGGGAGCGGTGCAGGCACCGATACAAGGGAAGCCGTACTCCAGCGCGCGTCGATGCAGGTCCGCTTTGCTCCAATCTCCTGTAAAAGGATGAATCGCAAATTCGTAGGTGAAGTCGCCGTTGAGCATCCGCGTGCCCCAGATGTAATACATGGCGTAGGCCAGCGGAACCGAAAAACTTCCGTCCATCTCACGAACGGAGCCCATCGTGCCTCGGTTGAAGATCGCCACGCCGCCACCGGCATCCGCCAGCGCCGTCCAGTAAAGACCGTTCACGTAGCTCTCGGAGGTCGTTGCCACGGCAAAGGGAAGGTCGCGCACGCCGATAGTATTGTCCCCGAGCGCCGGAAACATTTTGAAACGCAATTTCTCCTCGTGCACAAAGGGCGAACTGGAATCCCGTTTGTTATCGCTCAGACGTCCGATTCGTTGACCCTGAAAGTTAAAACGAACACGGCAATCGAGCCTGGGGCTGCCCGCGTGCAAAACCATCTCCAGTGTATAGGGGATACTGCCGACCAGGCCGCTCTCGCGAGCGATGGCCCATGGCGCTCCGCCGCGCCCCTTTTCAATAGCCCAGTGCCCTCTGGACTCACACTTCCGCCCGTCAATAGTCCCGGCAAAAAAGCCGCTTCTTCTGCCGGATTGCAGAACGTCTCTGCCGGTTTTTCGCTCCAGAAGCGAGTCTATTCCGCCGTCCCTATTGAGGTGAACCACCAGATACGGCGTTTCAATGCACAGATTCTCCGTGTCTATCTCGATCTCCGTGCTTTTTTGTGACAATCTATCCTGCATCGGCACTAATGCATAAGAGACAAAGCCCAGGGCCGGAACATCAACCAGAACGCTCAGACGGGCCTGTTGAATACTCCCGTCGGAATAGCGGTCTGCCGACAACAGAGCCGTTGGCACCGCTTCTTTGCCACGCTGTACCCCGAGCATTGTAGCAGCACCTTTAGGCAGTGATACTGTAACATCGACCCAGTCCCGGCGAGACCAGGAATGTGGATTGAAGACCGTCACCTGCGCCATCTTCCCGCCTTCCATGCAGGAGGCCGCGTAACGCAAAGAAGCATCCTTGACGCCGCCGGATGCCGCAACCGAAGCTCGCAGGAACTTGCGGGCGTCCGCAAGTAGCCCGCATATCTGCACATCGTGATGTTGCGCAACCAACAGGTTTTTCCATGCCTCCTTGATCTGCTCTTGACGGTTCGCACCGCCAAGCAGATGCTCTATTGCCGCCAATCGCTCGGCCGTCAGCACGTCCACCTCGGCACGACGGGAGGCATTCCAAATCTCATTGCCGCAGTAGCCCCACGGCATCCGCACGTGAAAATCATTGGGCACCGTCTTCAGCTCCGCCCGGGGGGGTGGAAATGCCGGGAATATTTCCTCAAGAAGGATCCACCTGTACTGAGGTTTGCCCTCATATTCTTTCACAAGCTCCTCACGACGCAGTCCCGCATCGTCGGCGCGCGTCGCCAGGAGCGGCTCAATATGCGCGAACTCTTCACGGAACTTCTCCAATGGGGTATCGCACTGCGGCCCGGGATAGCGGGTCAAAATCCAATTGTCCTTCGTGGTCCGCCCGAACTGCGCCCCTTCACCCACGTACGTTGGAATCGCCGGGATTCGCGAGCCGTTCAATCCCACCCACAAGCCTATCGCGGCATTGAAGGTCGGATTGTAGCCATACATCATGTAGTGCGTCCGCATGATAGCGCCCGTGAATCCGAATCCTTCGAGTATCTGCGGAATCTGGCTGTGCATGGCATGTTCACTCATCAGATAAACATCCGGCGCGCAACCCAGATGACGCCGGTCGGCCTCCAGGGCATAACCGATCTGGCGAATATTGGATTCCTCGTTGACGAAGACGGACAGCGGCTGGCCGTATGTACAAGTTCCTATTCCAAAGCGTCCCAGGTAACGTTTCAGGCAGTCGCGAATTTCCTGCAGGACTTCGGGACTGTGCTCGGCCAGGTAATCGTAAGTATGGGCTTCGTTTTCAAGGCCGATCTTGAAACCCGGGTAGCGATCCAGCCATTCAGCGGCACTGCGAAGATGTTCCAGGAAATGCTCCTGGCCCCAGAGCACGACGCCGCCGTGATCGTAGGTCAGCAGATAAAGAGGTGACGAAGATCGAGCCTCCGTGACAACAGATACTCCATTCGCCGGCCCCGTCACTGCCAAGCCAAAAATCGAAAACAGCACGACACAGCGCCAACCCATTTTGCCGATGAAATAATATCTTCTGCTTTTCAACATAGAAGTCCTGTCTGAAATATGTGAATGGGCAACTGACCTCGGTGTCCACTAAGCCAACTTCTTGAGATGCTCGATACTTCGCTCGGCTTGTTCAATCGTTCCGCACTCCACACTCAGCACGATGTCGCGCGGTGCGCCTTTGCACACCTTGACCACGTTCTTCCAGTCCACCACGCCGTCGCCGCATGCACAGCCGGCCGGGGTTCCGGTGACTTTGCCCCGTTCGTCCTCGGACTGCTGCACGGAAATATCTTTGGCGTGGACGTGGACCAGCCTGTCTTTGACTCTTTCGAGCCATTCGATGGGATCGTGGCCGCTGAGGTAGGAATTGCCGGTATCGAAGTTGATGCCGATAGCCTCAGAATCCACGAGATTGTAGATTTTGTCCAGGCCCTCGGGGCTCTTGCTGTACTGCTGGTGCGGCTCGATGCCAATCAGGATTCCGCGCGGTTCGGCAAATGCTGCCGCTTCGGCCAGGACGTATCGCATCAGAACATGGTCTTCGGCTTCGGTGGTCCAGGCCGGTTTGGGACCTTCATCAGTATTGACCACGGGCGCGCCGCATTCGGCCGCGAAGCGGATCGCCTGCTTGAGGTAGTTACCGCTGACGTCGGGCCTGCACAGGGGAGTGTGGCATGACAAGCCGGAGAGCTTTATCCCCGCCTTCTCGCACGCCCGCCTGACGCGATACGGGTCGTCCGACATCGAAACCGTCATGTAGTAGCCGGCTTCGCTCATCAGCTCACGGCCCAAGTGCACCCAGGGTTCGATATATTCGTATCCCAGTTCCGCCGCTTTTTCGACCGCCCATTCAAAACCCTTGTCCGCGTGCCGGACAAATTCCGTATTGACTCCGATATGCACCTTTGCCATTTCATAGTCTCCCAATAAGAGTTTTGCAAAAGTCCGGTTCTAACTCACAAATTGCGGTTTCGCGATTTCTATTAGAAAGCAACGCTCATCCCTTTTCAAGTATCTTCAGCGCAGGACTGCGGTCTTTCTGAATGAAGTAGGGCCCCGCCGGGGTATAATAGATGCGGGTCTTTTTGAGAGATTCACTCAGATAATCGGTGTGAATCCGCATGAAAAGGAGCAGAAAAGGTCGGCCAATGCGCTATTTCTTGAATCTCCACAGGTCGATCGTGACCTCCTCGGCGGCCATCCGTTCGACGTGCCAATCCAGAAACAGACAGTGAGACCCCTTTCTGTGCCGGGCCCGCGCGACCCGTCTGCCCCGGGTGACGTCCTGACTGTTCGAGTCCGGCAGGTGGCCCGGATTCCACACGTCGCACCGATTGTTGCCGTCATCGTTGGCCTTTTTTATGATGTGCCGCCAGGGACCGTCCTCATTGTCGGCAAGGTAGATCGTGGAGGATCGACGCGTGCATTCGCTGAGCTTGGAGGATTTCAATATCTCCGTACCCTGCATGTCGTCTCTATTCTTGAAATCCCAGCCGTTGACGACATAGCAAACCGTCTGCTCCTTGTCGGGATAGCTGGGACAGCGATATATATCGACCGTGCGGTAATCATTGTTGATGGGTTTCTGAGCGAGAAAGGGCATGAAGAGCTGGAACCAGGCCCTGCCTGTCCCGCCCGCCAGGCCGCGAGGGACGAACCGGTCGTACTGCTCAGCATACAAATTGGCCCCCAGGCCGACTTGGCGGAGGTTGCTCTTGCACATGACACCCTTGGCCTGCTTCCTGGCCCGCTGCAGGGCCGGCATCAATATCCCCATCAGCAGCGCAATGATGGCAATCACCACCAGAAGCTCGATCAGTGTGAATCCCCTTCGCTCGTGCATGGTCAATATTCGGCCTTTCATCTAACTGAAACCTCAGTGGTACCCGACATCGTATGACATCCGGGCCATAAAGCAAAGTGAAAAATCAGCCTCCGGGCCGCTCGCGTCGGCTGATCCGGCGGATCATCTCCTCAGCCTGTTTCCGCAAGTCTTCGTCCTGTACGAGGGCCAGCACATTATCCATCGCCGCCCTGGCCCGGTCGGGATAAGCCTCTGAGATCGCCCCGGCGATCTTGATGCACGCCATTGCTGCTTCGGCCCTGACCGCCTCGTTTTGCACGAGCGGCTCGACCATCTTCAGCGCCCCGGGGTCGGCGACATGAGCTAATGCTGAGAGCACGAGCTTCTGTTCCTCCGCGCCCCCGGCGTGGGCCGCCGCCTTTTGGCACATCTCCAGCGTATTCTCGGCGGATCGATTGCCCGCCGGCATCGCCATCATCCGGGCAAAACCACGCAGTGCCAACAGTCGATGAATCTTATTCTGTGTCCGAGCGTAGATCTCCAGCAGCACATCTGCCGCCGCTGCGTCTGGCCACATAGCCAGCGCGCGAACAGCCGCATCTTCGACGGCAGGGTCCTGGTCTTTCAAGGCGGCAGTCAACACTTCAAGCGCCTGTGTATTCGCAATGCCTCCGAGAACTCGAAGCAGCGAACATCGGATCGATACACGCTGTTCCGCACTCAGGGCGGCCAGAACTGCATCGGCTCGTTCTTCCGCATCCGTTATCTTGCGCGAGACGGCGACCACCGCTCTTTCGGCCTCTCTGCGGCTGCTGTTATCCTGCATGTTCACAAGAAGCTCGACCAACGAGGGCAGGTCCTTGCGACCGCCAAGCCCGGCTAAGGCTTTGAGCGCAGCTCTGCGCACCACCGGCTCGGCATGCGTCGTCTCGTCCAACAGGGCGGGAATCGCATCGACGGCATCGCGATCGGACAGCACATCAATCAACTGCGAACGAACATCCGGCTCCGCGTTTTGGAAACTCTCGACTATCGCATCGTTCACGCCGTCGCCGCGAAGCAGCGCCAAGCTGTTCAAGGCGGTCTTCTTTTGGCTGTCACCAATTCCTTTTGCAGCCGCCCCGACAAGAAAATCGACGAAGGAAGCATCCCCGAGTTTTCCAACGGCCTGCAATACGGATTTGCCGAGCTGGGCATCCGCACTTTCAGCCAATGCGATTATCTGAGGCAGCGCAGCCGGATCGCCGCGATCCGCGAGCGCGCCGATTAGCAGTACCCGCTCATCAGCCGATACCTTCGAAAGCTCGGCCGCAGTCATTTCGGTCACCCCCTCTCCCTGCATCGTTCGCACGCAGCCTCTGGCCGTCGTTCGCACCATGCGATTGCGATCGCGTAGAGCAGCGACCACCACCGGCGCGGCACGGGGCCCGCCGATGTCGGCAAGTCCCTTGACCGCCGCACTGCGGAAAATCGCAGCTTCGCCTTCTTTGGCCAATTCCCTGTAGATAACGGTCGCTTGAGCCGCCTGGCCCGCGGCGACAAGGTCCTCAGCGCATCGCAGGTACGCATCGGTCGCTGCGAATCGCAAATCGGAGTCCCCTTTGGCCCTGGCCCGGGCGAGTATTTCCGTCGCCTGCACACCGCCGATCTTGCCCAATGCGGCGACGGCTGCTTCGGCCACGGACTTGTGCTCGCCGAAGACAAACTCGCCAATGGCTTCGACGCTCCGGCCATCGCGTCTGTCACCCAACAGATTGACCACACGCACCTGGACGCTGGGACCGGTCTTGTCCAGCGCATCTCGCAGAGCCTGCGAGGCCTCCGGACTCGGATTTTGCCCGATGGCATAGCAGGCCATGTCGGCTGTCTTTTCATCGAGCAGCAGTCTCGCCACAGCGGGCACCGAATCGGCCGTGCCGATGAACCAGAGCTGCTTGCAGATAAAGGACTTGGCTTCGAGCGTGGCGCCGTCGAGCAGGTCGGCCAGGCGGCGCTCGATGTACGTGCGTTGTGCAGGCTGATTTTGAGATTCGCGGATGAGCGCTTCGATGGCGATAAGGGGCTGCCGGTCCATCCCCCGTTCGTAGCTAACTATCCCCGAGAGTTTCTCGTCAACGTCCGCCTTGTCGAATTCCTTAGCGGCTGCACCATGAGCCACACATAAAGTCACAAGCGCCGCCACAAATGACACTTTTGCCGACATTGCCCCCGTGTCCGTTGAGTTATCAGTCCGACCCAGCGGTGTTCTCGAAATAAACCGGACCGCCCCATTTGCCCGTCACCACAACGTCGAGATCTCCGTCGTCGTCGAGGTCCACAACAGGAATGCTCAGGCCTGAGCCGATGCCTTGGCCGTGGGAAATGACGTGTCTGGCCCACTCTACTCCAGCGCCGCGCTTGAGCTCATACCAATAGACACCGAGCGGAGAGTGAGCATCCGGGTCGTTGCCGTTATGAGCGAAAAAGCGCTTTCCGGTGACAAGATCGAGATCGCCGTCGTCATCCAGGTCGGCCAACGTGATGCTGTGCGCCTGGGACCAGGATTTGTCGATCACGCGTTGAGACCAGGACGTTTCCGGGCCGCGTCGAATTTGCTTGTACCAGAAGATTCCATGGCCGTGTGCTGAGCTGGTGACAATGTCGTTGAGCCCATCGGCATCGACGTCATACACCCATATTTGAGGCGTATGGTCGGCCTGGCCTTCTGTGAGGCTGCCCACCGCAAGCGAATGCTCCTTCCACTGACCCTTGTGAGGATCAGCCGGCGCTTCATACCAGGCGTCAGGTCTTAGAATATCGGGGCGACCGTCTCCATTGACGTCTCCCACGCCTCCGCCGAAGGGCCTCTGACTCGGCGAAATATCGTGCCTTATCAAGCCCCGCTTGCCATCCGCAGTGAGACCAACCTCGTACCATTTCGTGTCCCTGGTATCGGGCAGAATTTCGAGTTTCTTGCCGTCGCCGTCAATGTCCCAGAGCTCTCCGCACTCGAAGTTGCCATCCTTGTCGCCAACGGTCATCGGCCACGGCCCCGCGCCCATGTTCCGGTACCAGTCCAGCTCCTGACTGAACCAGCAGCAGGTCACCACATCAGTCAGGCCGTCTCCATCAACGTCCAGCGGCGCATTCATAAAATCATCCCAATAGCCAACGCCTTTTTCGTTCACCTTGTGGTTCCTGCCTTTGGCATCCGGCTTGCCTTCGAGCGAACGAAACGCGTGGGCTTTCCAGGAGGGCGCCTCATACCAGTAGGGGCCGGCCACGATATCGAGCTTTCCATCGTTGTTGAAATCGGCCACGCCACACGCCTCGCTCCGGAACTGCCCGACACGGTGCATAACGAACTCCACCGGTTTCTTTGCCCTGGCGATTGCAGGATGGGAGGGCTGAACGACGAGGCACATGAGCAGCACAAGGCCCCCAACGTAACGACAGCAAGGTCCATCGTCTCTGTTCATATCTGTTCCCTTCGTTGTTTACAGGCGCCAGGGCCATCGCATCGGTCTGGATATCATCTTGTCAGCGTCCGAATCGTTCACAAAACGTTCGGTCTGAGGATCCCAGCTCACGGGCCGTCCGAGGCGCAGGGACGATACACAGCACAGCCGCCGCCGCGGCCACCATCCCGCCAAAGCAGAGACCGCGATGCAGAAACCGCCTGCGCGAAATTCTGCTCATAGCGCAGCCCTCCCGAATAACCGTTCCACCTCTATATCACACGGCGATCTCACCTTGTGGTGTCCGCCCCGACAATTCTACGCTGAACAAGTCGCGCCCCAGTTTCCTACGATTCGGTCTGCACCGTATTGGGGTCCTCGGTCTGCGGTGCGTCGATCAGTTCGGGTGTTACAGCGTTCGGGTCTGCAGCGGACTCTTCCGGCTCAGGCTCCTCGTCTTCGAGTAAGTCCGAAAGCTCCTTCGTCAGATTCTTCGCCTTCCAGTCGGCAATTTCATAGACCCACGCCTGATGGCTGGCCGTGAATTTCTGGGCATTGTCGCGGGCGAGCAGTTTCGCCTCCTTGGCCTTGAGTTCCTCCTCCGATTCGACGTCGCTGCCTTTGGTTACCTGTGTTGTGTCGGTGTACTCGGCCTTGCAGGCGGCGTACGTCTTGTCGTCTTTCTGGGCGATATCGAGCGTATAAACGGTCGAATCCTTCAGCCGGCAGACATATTGTTTTTCGAATTTCAAGTCGGATGATTGCCTCTTGACGTCGTCAAACCGCAGGCTCGTCAGGGCGGTAAAGACGCTCTGACCGTCACTGCTTTTGTACCTCTTGCCAGGCGGAACATTCTCGAGCACAGCATCGTCGCTGCCTTCGGTCTTCTTGAGGATATACTGACCGTTCGGCGAGCTGACCGTCACCGACTCGATATCCTCACGCTTCGCCGAGATGAGTTCCTGCTCGATGTAGCTTGTAGCCCCGCTGGAAAACCACGGCGTGCTCGGCGCCACATAGACCTTATTGCTCAAATCCGGGTCGCTCGAGAGCAATCTCACGTAGGTCCCTTGGCCAAGCTCTTCGGTCTTGCCCACTACCACTCCGGCCAGCGTCGTCGCGTTAGGCTCAGGCGTCATCAACTTGACTACGTTGCGGGCCTTCTCCTCGGTTACCTCAAGGTCCTCATGATTCGAGGGATTGTCCGTCACAAATTCCGATGTCTTAATCTCCAGACACTTCGAGAGCAGGCTGTTGATCTCACTGGTCTTGGCGGGATAATTCTCTTTGCTGGCAACAACAAAACCGCCCCTGTCCCGCTTGAGAGTCACCTCATCCTCACCGGTCCCCAGGACGATGGTATCGATGTCGGCCGGATCGAGGCCTTGAATAAGATAGGCCGGCCCGCCCGGCTCGCTCCGGGGCGTGTTCGAGACGCGGGACTGAATCACAGCCCACAGCACAGTGACGACCGCTGCAATAGCCAATATCGTAAGCTTCTTGTTACTCATCGATAAAACTCCTTAAAACAGAGGACAGAAGACAGACGTCCGACTTCTGACTTCCGACCTTTGATCAAGCATCACTCGCATGGCTGATATAGTGCCTTTTTCTGACGCTGCGACGCAGTCCCAACACAATGGCGATGATCAGAATCACCATCGGAGCGCCCAGCATGTTTGCCTGGCGCAGCCGGTTCCCCAGCCGTTCGATGCGCTCGCGTCGGGTCATTTTCACCTGACGTAACTGACGCTGGGCCTGGAGAATCTTGAGTTCCAGCTCCTTCTTCTTCTGAACGATGGAGCTGCCGATGACCTCTTCCTGGCCTTCTTTGGCCGAAGAGATAATCGATTGCAACTCGCCCTGGAAGCCGGCGATTTGCAGATTGATCTTCTCCACCTCTTCGGCGGTTTCGGCCTCGGCTTGCCTTTCAATCTCATCGACGACCACAAACGGCCGCTTGAAGTTGCCCCGCGACCGGATTGAAACCAGATCGCCCGAGCCGCTCACATCATCGATGGCGTTGGTCAGCAGCGTGCTGTTATCGCCGACGACCATCTTGCCGAAGAAGGAATTCTGATACGCCATATTGTCGGTGATGAAGTCCACATCCGAGAACACCACGACAGTGCAGTCTTCCTGCGCTTCGGTCAAACCCGCGAGCTGCGTAGTAGCCGTTATGGTTTCGTTTGGATCATTCGGATCGGGCGACTCACTGTCCACCTCGATGCCGTCGGGGAAGCTGCTTTCAAGACGACCCGTGATCAGATACCCCATGGCCATGGGCTCGGTCCCATCGACGAACTTCTTCATAAGACTCGGCCCATCGAGGAACATCAGCTCATATGGACCGCTGACGGAAAACGTGTTGCCTCTGTTGCTTGTTGTGATCAGCGGCGCCCGCTCGATTTCTGCCCCACTTTGTTCGGTCTGGTTCGGATCCGAAACCTCTTTGAGTACGCCGGAGAACAGAAATCGTACCTGGTTCAGCTCGGCAGTCATCACATTGTCCGTCGAGAAGCAGTCCCCTTCCGGCACCAGATTGAGATAGCCGATAATTCTCTCCGGCCTCTGGTTGGCCCGGATAGCTGCCATCGACGCCAAGCTCCTGTCCCCGGCAAACGTATTGGCCGGCATCTCAAGGCCCCAGGTCCGCAGAAGGGTATTCAGGTCCGAATTCCGCTCATGCTGCATCTGCATTTGCATTTGCATGGGCATCTGCGGGGGCACATCCGCAAAGCAGTGGGGATCGACGCAAACGATTGTCGGGCCTCCCTTGAGCACAAACTGGTCTATGGCAAACAGCGTCTTCTCCGGCAGGTTCTTCGGGTGAATCACCATCAGGATATCCACGTCATTGATGTCGTTGACGTCCGTCGGGACCGTCTCGACCTCGTACTGCTTGCGTAAGTGTTCGATAATCGTCCACGGTGGCTTTGGCTGCTGGCCCTGTCTCATCATCATCTCGCGCATGTACCCGCTCACGTCGTCACCCATGACCGGCAGCGAGCTGAGAACGCCCACGGTTTTCTTCTGGCGGGTCACCGCCGTGTCGATGAGGTAGCTTATGTCGTACTCGACAAAATTCTGCCGGTCGGGTGAAAAGAAGGGAATCGCCTTCTCGACGCCGAACTGCGTCTGCACCACCAGGCCGAAGAAGAAGTTCTCCTCCTCGGTAATGGGAAAGCGGCGCAACCCATACTTCATGGCCTGCTCTTCCTCGTCGGAAAAAGGTCTGGGGTCGATGACCTCCAATTGAACCAGACCTTTCGAGGCCGCGACGTACTGTTCGAGAAGCGCCTTGACAAACTCATAGTAATTGTTGAAAAATCGAATCTGGTCGGGTCCTTTGAACGAAGCCGTCTTGGCGTAGTAGAGCTTGGCCTTGATCGGCTGGTTGAGCTTGGCGAGGATCGACTGCGTGCCGTCCGAGAGCGTATAAAGCTTCTGGTCGGTGATATCCACCTTCAGCGGCGCTACCGTGTCCTGGCAAATACTTATCACAGAGAAGGCGATCACCAAGACAAGGACCGCCCCAAGAATCGCTCGTATCGTTCGGTTCATTATCTGGCCTTCCTTTCATCCAAAATAATACTGCAGGCGGCAATCCACCCAACGATTAGCAATACGAAATAAGAAAGGTCTCCAAACTTCAGCACGCCTCTCTGTATGGACTCGAAATGTGTTTGAAAACTCATGCTCTCGATGGCGGAGACCATGCCGATGGGCAGGAACGTCGAGGCGTAATTGAGCGTGGTCGGCATCCCGGCGAAAACCAGCACCGCGCAGGCCACCACGGACAGCACGAAACTGATGACCTGGTTCTTGCTGAGGGCCGAAAAGAAACAGCCAATGGCCAGAAATCCACCCGCCATCAGTATGCTGCCCACGTAGCCGGTGATGATCAGCCCCACATCCGGCTCGCCCAGGTAACAGACGGTTATCACCATGGGAAACGTCAGCCCCAGCGCAATCGTCAGAAACAGCCACGCGGCAAAAAACTTGCCCAGAACGGCCTGAGTGATTGTGATCGGCAGGGTGAACAACAGCTCAATCGAGCCGACCTTGCGCTCTTCGGCCCAGAGGCGCATGGCCGTCGAGGGCACCATAAAGACGAACAACAGTGGCAGATTCATAAAGAATGCGCTCATATCCGCCTGCCGCATTTCGTAGAAGCCCTGCTTGAACGTCAGGTACCCCGAGAAGAACAGGAAAATCACAAGAAACACGTACGCAAGCGGAGTCGTGAAATAACTCTTGAGCTCCCTTTTGAACACGGCCATAAAACTATTCATTAGCTTCTCCTGTACCGGTAGGATGGGCAAATTTCGTCTTTGCCCACGCGGATTAAGCCGGCGTGCAATAACCCGAATGAATCCGCGTGTGCAACAAGCACGCCCCGAGCGTAGCCGAACGGGTTGCACACCCTAAACTCTATGCACTTTTTGTCCTGGTAATCCTGCGAAAAACAGCATCCAGACTGCACTGATGCTCCTCTTTCAATTTCTTCGGCGTTGAATCGACGAGGATTCGGCCTCTGGCAATAATGATCGTCCGCGAGCACACGGCCTCGACTTCTTCGAGAATGTGCGTGGAGATAACAATGCACTTGTCTTTTGCCATCTTGCCGATGAGTTTCCTGACCTCGTGTTTTTGATTCGGATCCAGCCCGTCGGTCGGCTCATCCAGGATAAGCACATCCGGGTCGTGAATGAGTGCCTGAGCCAGCCCCACGCGCCGCTTGTATCCTTTCGAGAGCGTTTCGATGGTCTGATGATAGACCGAATCGATCGAACACATTGGGACAATTCGGTCGAGCGCCTGTTTGCGGTCCTTGCCCCTGATCTCTCGCACGTCACAAATGAAATTCAAAAACCCTCCGACGGTCATCTCGTTATACGCCGGCACGTTCTCCGCCAAATATCCAAGCGACCTGCAGACGTTGATGGGATCCTTGAGGATATCATACCCACAGACGGTGGCCGTGCCGCCGTCCGGCTTCAAGAAACACGCCAGGATTCGCATCGCGGTGGTCTTGCCCGCCCCGTTGGGTCCCAGAAGGCCCAGCACTTCACCCCTTTCCACACTGAACGATATACCGTCAACAGCAACGACCGGCCCGAAGTTGCGCCGAAGTTCTTTGACTTCTATCATGTCTGTCTCCACAAAACACGCACCACATTTTGCCCCCAGTCCCCCCTTCTCTGTTACGAAAATCCATAAATGTACTCGAAAATCCTTGACAGTCAATACCCATGTCGGGATTATTTTGTTCAAACGCAATAACCACAATGCAGACATGAACTTATGAGCAAGGTCGCCCAGGTAAGATTCACAGACTACGCCGGCAGCATGACCAGAGCGCTCGATCTGATTGGCGCCGGCGTAAGGCTGCCGCAACGAGGGCTCATCATCATCAAGCCCAACCTGACGAACTCGTCGCGCCCCCCGGTCACGACACACGTCGCGGCCGCCGAAGCGGTGTACGACTACTGCAAAGCCCACACGAAGGCTGAAATCGCCATCGGCGACGGCTGTGGAAGCGGCCGGACGCCCGAGGTATTCGCCGCCCTCGGATACACGGAGCTGGCCAGCAGAACCGGCATCGAGCTGATCGACTTCAACGATGCCGAGACGGTCACGCTCGAAGACGACGACGCCTTTGGGCTAAAACGATTTCACATGCCGCGCATTGTGCAGCAGGCCTTCATCATTTCACTGCCCGTGCTCAAGGACCACAGTTTTACTAAGACGACCATTGCCATGAAGAACATGTTCGGCATCGCCCCGGGCAAGTTCTATGCCGGTTCGTGGAACAAATCGAAGCTGCACAGCCCCTCGACCGACAAATCCGTCGTCGATATCTGCCGGTACAAGAAGCCTGATCTGTCCATCGTGGATGCTTCGGTCGCTCTGACGGGAATGCACTTGGCCGGAAAGCAGAAGAAGATGGGCCTGATCTTAGCCGGCTTCGATCCCGTGGCTGTCGATACCATCGGAAGCCAGCTGCTGGGCCACAACCCCAAAAAGCTGCCCTACCTGACCCTCGCTCACGGCCTGCTCGGGGACATGGATAACATTGAAATCCTGGACGGCTGACCGCGTCAAATTCGCAGGGCTGTTTCAGACATGGAACCGGCGCGCCGCCATACAGAGGACGCAATTCAGCGAGGTTTCTCCGATTCGTGCAAATACGGCCAGTGCTCCCAGCACCATCGCCAGTCCTCGTTCATGCCTGCGGCCGGAAGGAGCGTGCCGATAGGTAAGTCTTCTATGAAGATCCTCCACGTCTCGGCGTGAACCCACTTATGTTTCTCGGCGTGGCCGTCGGCGAAACCAAACGTGGCCGACTTGCTGTGGAAGGTGGCCAGCTCATCGATCCACCGATTGTCTATCCAGGGGGCAAAGCTCCAGCCGCCGTGATCGTAGTTGAACTCGGGGTTTTGGAATTCGCTTTCGACAAAGATGTACTTCAGACTCGTGTGCGTGATCTCTTGTAATTTCTTGGGGAAATGCCTGTGACGGCCCTCCACCCAGGGACGAAATCCTTTTCTGGCAGCCGCTAAGACATCGGGGATGACGTAACTGCGATACATCCGCTGGTCCTCGGGGGACCCCGTCTGATACCGATTGTCGCCTGGGCAGTGGTACATCTCGGGGTCGTTTATGTAGGGATACAGAGCGCCTCGCTTGATGCCGCGAAAGCGATCCTCGAGCAGCGGCGTGCCGCTAATGTACGCGCCGGATGCGTCTATAGGGGGCAAGACCCACATCGGCCTGTCCAGATCGATCCTTGCTACATAGCCCCGAACGAGGCGGCTATCGTTATCGTCGGCGTACATCGTATAGGCCAGCACCAGGGATCGCTGGTTGGCCAGGCAATTCGAACCACGCGCCAATTCCTTCGCGGCCCTGAGGGCGGGCATCAAGATGGCCATGAGCACGGCAATCACTGCGATGACAACCAGCAGTTCTATGAGCGTGAAGCCTCGTCGGTCGCGCATCTCAATTGCCCTTTTCTTCTCAAGGAGACATGACACAATTTATCGACCTGCCACAGACCTTGATGATAGCACATTCTCGGAGCTGATTCAAGGGCCACTCGTAGAGAATGTGGCCTTCACGATGCCCCTCTCGCTCATATGGCCCGGTCCGCAAACGCAGGATACTCGCAAACGACCCGAAAACATTCTTGACGACCGCACCTGGATCGGACCTAATAGCCAAACAAATGGGCAACAAATGCCCCGTGGGATATGACGTTTTAAATCCGGCAACGATGAGTTATATATCGTTGCGCTCAGATCAATAAATGGACTCAGGAAGGATACTTGGCCAGTACAATCCAAAGTAGTCCTTAGGACGCCTTGCGGCGGAAACTTGCCCATCCAGCGGCATCATAAAAGTCTGGAACTCAGGAGTCTTGTTTATGGACTCATATGGGGAATGTTGGATTGAAAAGGCCTCAACCGGAGATGTCGAAGAAATCCTTGAGCTTCAGAAGCTCGCGTACATAAGTGAAGCTGAAATAACTGATGACTTCACGATACCACCCTTACATCAGACAATACACGAGATCCTATCTGAGTTCGATCATCAGATCTTCTTGAAGGTCGAACTCGAAAATAGAATCGTAGGGTCGGTTAGATGCTACCTGGAAAAGGGAACATGTCACATTGGCAAATTGATCGTGCACCCGGACCATCAGAATCGCGGCATCGGCACAAAGCTTCTGCATGCCGCCGAGGATCAATATCCCAATGCGAAGCGCTACGAATTGTTCACGGGCCGACGAAGCGAAAAGAATCTGCACATATATGAGAAGTGCGGCTACCGGCCTTTTGCAAACAAGGAGGTCTCTGACAAACTGACTTTAGTGTTTCTGGAAAAGGTCAACATAGGAGTATGAAAGGTCGGTTGACCCGGACCGACGAGAGCCACTGCATTTTCTCTGTCCGTTAAGCTCCTGGGGGCAACCAGACAAAATCGAATGGAACACTACCAACGAAGGAAATCAGATCCAGAAGCATAGGGGGCCGAGTAATAACTTTAGGACAAAGGATAACCGGGCGCAACCAATGGCGATAGTGGATATTGTCCCAGCAGAGACCGCAAACGACATTAAGGTCGCAAGGCAACTCTTTGTCGAGTACCAGAAGTGCCTAGAGTTCGATCTGCGCTTTCAGAATTTTGAGCAGGAGTTGGCCCACCTTCCCGGCGAATATGCACCGCCTACTGGTTGCATTCTGTTTGCCAAGCATAAGGGAGACATCCAAGGTTGCGTCGCTCTACGGAATTTAGGCGGCGTCACTTGTGAAATGAAGCGGTTGTATGTCAGATCAGACTACCGGGGACTTGGTATAGGACGACGTCTTGCTGAAGCAGTCATCAATGTAGCGAAAGAACTTGATTATCGCTTCATGCGCTTAGATTTCATTTCACCGAGACCAGCGGCATGGGCATTGTATGAATCTCTAGCTTTCAGAGAAATAGAACCTTATGAATCCATCCCTGTTGAAGGAGCAGTCTTTATGGAATTGAAACTGCAGTGATATCCAACTCGCCCCCAGAATGCCATCATGGGTTCAATCAGTCTCGTAGGATGGGCAAATTCTTTGCCCATGCGGACAAACGATATGACGAATTATCGACGGGCACAATTTACAGGCGGGTATTATTTCTTCACGGTGGTGACATATAAGCGCCGCCGCTTTCTCGTGGACGATGTATCGAGAAATTGCCTGCGTAGCGCTTTACGGAGTGTTCGTCGTAATTGGCCTTTCGACGTGGTGGCGTTCTGTCTGTTGCCCGATCATCTGCATTGTCTATGGCGACTGCCGGAAGGCGACAACCGTTTCTCACGGCGCTGGATGCTCATCAAGAAAGGATTCACCCGTCGATACCTCAAAGCCGGCGGTGTCGAATCTATACAAAACCCCTCGCGAGACAAGAAGCGAGAACGGGGTATCTGGCAGAGACGATTCTGGGAACATCAAATACGAGATGCAGAGGATTTGCAGAGACATATCCACTACATTCATTACAATCCCATCAAGCATGGACTGGTTGACACGGTTGACGATTGGCCCTGGTCAACGTACCGTAAATTCGTGCGCGACGGGCATTATGAACACAAGGTACTGAAAGATTGTGAGGTTGACATCGTAGGCGAATGAACGGACCTAAACGGCTGTTCGAACCGCATGGGCAGGGAACCTGCCCATCCTACCTTTCTGGTCATCTCAGTAATTCGCGTGTGCGAGATGAATCTTGCACACCCTGAGGCCTGCTCGGCGATACGGACAATATCGAAGTATTAGACGGCTGACTGTATCGAAGCCATATGTCCATTCGAGACCCGGAACCGGCGTGCCCTGTCCGTCCGTCCAAGTCTCCAATATCCTGTTTCGTTCGTCGTACGCTGCAGTCTCCAGGATCATCGTCCAAAGGCAGTAACCGTGAAGCTCCAGACATCGCCGGTGTGTTTGGTCGTACCATCGGCCTCGACCGCATCGACTCGCCAATAATACGTCGCGCCCTGGGTAAGGGCTTCGGGGCTGTAGGTCGTTTCGGTTCGGTTGACGACGGGGGCCGTACCGTCTGTCACAGCCTGCCGATCCGTACTCAAGTACACATCGTGCGAAGCAGCCGTGTCGCCGGGTCTCCAGCTCAGAGCAGGTCTCCTGGCAACGCCTTCAGCGCCGTCAGCGGGCTCCGGAAGCGCGGCCCAGAAGTTCACAAACCGTGAGAGATAGTAGCCGCTGATGACCGACCGGGTTGGGCTGTCAGGACCCTGCCAGGCCACTGCGCAGTGGTCATTCTGCCAGATTTCCACGTAGAGCGCCATGATGTAGTACCTCCGCCCGGCTTCCAGATGAATCGGGTCCGACGGAACCACGGAAAAATTGTCAAACTCGCCGGGTTCGACAGCGCGGCGCGTCCTGGAAATCAGGACCGCGTTGGCAGGGCTTTCATCGGTGCTCAGCCACAGCTCGCCCATATCGTCACAGGCGATCCAGAATCTGTAGTCGCCCGAGGTCTCCGGATGGAGGTAGCCATGGAGCCGGCCGCCGAAAAAGTCGCCGAGCTCTGCCGGCGCCTCGAACGCTGTCAGCTCTTCCCTGGCCAGCGGATTAAACGGGTACTCCGGACTACTCGTCAGAGCAGCAAGACCCATATTGAAACCCATGATGCCTCCCCAGACCTCGAAAAGGATGGTACCGGTCCCGGGGCGAGGCGTCATAAAACTCCAGAGATCGCCGGTGTATATCGTCGTACCGTCGGCCTCGACTTCATCGACCTGCCAGTAGTACGTGGTTTTCGGCTCAAGCGGGCCGGGATAATAGCTGGCCGATTCCTGACTGCCTGCGAAGGGTGGCGGATTGCTGGACCCGAAGTACACATCGTGCGTCGCAGTGGTCGGACCGGGCGACCAGCTCAACACGATATCCAATGCCGGAACCGGGGCGCCGTCTGCCGGATCGGGCTGCGTAGCGGAGCCGGGCACCGTCGTAAAGCTCCATGTATCGCCGGTGTACATCGTACCGTCGGCCTCGACCTCATCGATCTGCCAGTAGTAAGTTATGCCTGGTTCAAGAAGCCCGGGAGAGTAGGTGGCTGCTTCCTGGTTGGCAATGAATGCCGGCGGGCTGCTGGCGCCGAAGTACACATTGTGCGTACCGGCAGTAGGTCCCGGCAGCCAGCCAAGAGTTGCATCTATTGGCACGGCCGGTGCAGCGTCGGCCGGATCGGGCTGCGTTGCGTTGCCGGGCGCCGTCGTAAAGCTCCAGACGTTGCCCACCCATGGACTGTCGGGGTGGAGGTCATTGACCTCATCGACGCGCCAGTAGTATGGCGTACCGACCTCAAGAGGTCCGGCTGGAACATAAATGGCATCCGCTTGACCGGAAGCCCCCGTGGCATTGTTCACGTCGTTAAATACTGGGCCGAAGTACACCTCGTGTGAAGCGGCATGTGTCCCCGGCCTCCAACTGAGAACCGGTGGCAGCCAGACACCTGCGCCACCATCGGGCGGGTCCGGCTTGCTTGCCACCGGAGCGGCGGTAACAACGCTGAACATCTCCGTGTTGTCCATGACCCCGCCAATCAACTGGGCGTTCACGCCCCAGGCGTAAACCGGCACGTTGCTTTCCGTATGGCTGCCGCTGGTCCAGTTCACCGTGGGTAGCACGCCTGCGCCGTTGTTCTCCAGCACGACCAGCCCGCCCGTCTCATGGTCGGCGGTGACAATGATCAGCGTATCGGTCCGCCCCTGCGCCCAGTCGATGGCTACCTGGACGGCATTATTGAATTCGAGGGTCTCGAGGATCATGTTGGCCGTCTGATTGCCGTGTCCGGCCGTGTCGATCTGAGCGCCTTCGATCATCAGGAAGAAACCATCGGGGTCGTTGTCCAGTATGCGCAGCGCCGTGGCGGCCATTTCACTCAGATGCGGCATCGAGCCCAGGTCGGGCTCGAAGGGAAGGTTTCCGCCGCCAAACGGGCCGCAAACCATATCGATATTCTCGGTGTCCAGCGCCTGCATGCTGTCTCTGTCGGTCACAACCGTGTATCCGGCGTCCATGAATGCCTGGGCGTTCATGCCGCTGCCGCCGCCGCCCAACAGCACGTTTGGCCGGGTCTGCGTTCGGTAGTCCTCGGCGATCTGGGAGCTGTTCATGCGGCTTGGCTCGTGGGCGCCGAAAGCCGCGGGGGTCGCGTCCGTCAGGAACTTCGTGGACACCAGTCCCGTGCTCTTGCCCAGCGCCTTGGAATATTCGAGCAAGGTCTCCAACTCGCTGCCATCGCCGGGAATGGCCACGCTGACTACGAACGTGTCAACCTTCACACCCGTCGCCAGCGCCGTCCCGGCCGCCGCCGAATCGGGTATGCCGCCGCTGGCAGTCTGGTTCGTCAGTTCTCCGCTAAACGGAAACATCTCGAAAGACAATGTGCCCGGCTCGCCGTAGGCGTACATTCCTGCCGCCTTGACCTGCTCAGGACCCATTCCATCACCGATCAGAAAAATCACATACTTCGGCTGCGCCTGGGCCGACCCACCGGGGCCCATTCCCAGAGCAAATAGCGCGACAAGACAAAGCAGGCAGGTCGATTTCCTGAACATGATAGTCCTCCAGCCAAAAAGATTCCGGTGTCACGAACGAAAAGGAGTGAGCCTCCGTCCTACAACCTCATGCGAGCTGGCATAATTCGTACAGATTCGGCCTTCTCTCTCTCGTTTCACAGTCAAACAACTACCGGCGTGCCAAAGTCCAAGAGCACGCCACACGAATCACGCCCTCGACGGAGCCTCATCAGCAGCCCCTGATAGTTCTACGTATACCAAATTGCCCACCATCATGTCAAGAAAATATCCGAAAAATCAAGGGGCAGTTGAGACTTCTGCGTCACAGAGGACACAGAGAGAACCGAGAAATGAATCGGAAATCCCGAAGATGGACGTTCCGGCTCCCCAGGGACAGAGTCGTGGACGCCTCTTCTGAGCCGGACAATTCCGTTAATCCTGCACATACCCAAGAGAATCTTCAACGTCCCTGCCTGCAATCTCGATAAGATAGGGACGTTCTCGCGAGACCTCATTCAGAACCGTAGTATGGAGAACATCGAGGTATTCGACGGCCGAGCGAGCACGCTCCATGAAAAGGCCCGCACCTCGGTGCGGGCCCCGGAATACGAATCCTGATACTGATCCAGCGTCCTTTAGGGAGCAGTTTCCAGCCGGTACAGCCGCATATCGTCGAAGTACATCTGGCCCGAATCGCCCGGCTGCGGATTGCTCTTATCACCGAACCCAAGCGCAATTGCGTCCACATCGGTCAGATCTATGCCCCGGTCTGCAAAGAGCTTCAGCGGGATTGTCCATTCCGTCCAGGTGTCAATTATGGCTGCGTTCGGGTCATCATGGTACACGACAGCCGGTGGGCCCGCGGCGTTTGCCAGGGACACGTACATCGGCTCGGCAACGTTGCTGACAATCCCTATGTCCTGGTCTGCCCACAGCGGCTCGACCGAAGCGGTGATCTCCAGGTTCGAGAACTCGGCCGTACATGCCACGCCCGGCTCATGTGAGGTCACGACCAGGCCGATATGCGCCTCCTGCCCCATGGGAACAGCCACGGTGCCGTCCTCACCCAGGAAATTCATCCAGTCCACCCCGTCGGAGGAGATCTCGAATATAATGTCATCACCCGCACGCCCCAGCCTCAGCCACATCGGGCCCATGAAAGCGCCCGGGTCGGTGGACCCGCCGTACGTGACGTCGCCATCCATGAACCGGACCTGCACACCGGCCCGGCCGTCGGGCGTGACATACATCATTGCATTGGCCGAGTTTGCCTCAAGAGTGCTGCGGATCATCACGCCGGCTTTCGCCCAGTCGTTCGTATGCTCGACGCTGTCGACCCGCACCGCGATGCCGCCGGAGCCGGAGAATTCTTTGTAGGCAAAATGGAACTCGTCGCTCAGGTTCCAGATATCGGCGCCGGCGGCGGTCATCTTATAGATGCCGTTCGGCTCCTCGGTGAAGCTGCCCATCACACTTGGATAACCTCTGAACCAAAGCGAGAGTGCTCCTACGCCATATTGGGTCCAGTCACGCGGCCAGACCAACGTCATGGCTGCCTCGGAATACCCGACGCTGTTGTCATAGAAATAGGGCATCGAGTGGCCGTCGCCGTGAACGATTCGAGTCTCAAGGGAATGCTCTCCCACAGTAGCATCCGAATCAGGATAGCCAATCACCGCGCCATTTCCCGAGCCATCTGCTCCGCCTTTCCACGTCTCAACTATCCGGTTTGTCTCGGTGATGTAGTCCTCAAAGTCGTCCACGAGCAGGTAGTCAGCCACCGCAAAGCTCCAAAGCCGGCCTTTGCCGACTGTCCCGTCGGCGTTGACCTCATCGATACGCCAATAGTAGCTCCGGCCGAACTCGGAATCTCCCGGTGGGACATACGTCGTCGGAGCCTGGCGGCCCCGATAAATGCCTGCCGTACCAGTATCGGCATCGGTCACCGCGGCCGGGTCAGTTCCGAAGTACAGATCATGTTGAACCGCATTGTCCCCGGCGGCCCAGCTCAGCACGGGTGCCGGCGCGACGTCCCGCGCCCCATCGGCCGGACTCGGGCTGCCGGCTCTCACGGGCGGCCATAACGCCGCTTGTGGAATGAGCTGCTTGGACGTGTGAGGGCTCTGCCAGTGAAGCTCGGCCCGCGCCGATCCGACGCTTTCGAACCACCACATTACAATGGGATAGCGCTGTCCAGACACAAGTTCTATAGGTTCGCTTGCCTTCTCGGCGAGTTCGTGGGTCCGCCAGTCGTCGATAATCAACTCATCGTTCACCCACAGCTTCACTCCGCCGTCGGTTTTGACATAGAAAGTGTGGGGCTCGGAGAAGGCGACCTCAATCTCGCCGGCCCAAATGACCGAGAAGTTGTCCGCGTTGATCGATGGGTCCGGCGAGCTCATGCCCCAGCCAAAGTTGATTTGCGCATCTGTGCGGCTGAGGACCGGCGTCCTGAAGGCGGACGCCGAAGGCATAGGAGCAAAACCATGCGCGTTTCCAGTCCAGTGATAGTAGTCCGCTCGCCAGCCGCCGCCCGCACGCGTGGTCGTAAAGCGCCAGATATCACCTTTGTGCATCTCCCAACCATCGAACTCGTCGACGCACCAATAGTACACCTTCTCCAACTCAAGGGGATCGGAGAGATAAGCTGTGGTTGGGCGATTAGCGCCTACGTAGGTGCTCGCAGCACGAGCATTTACATCGTCAACGTTGTCACCGAAGTACACATGGTGCAATCGCGCGTCCGTTCCCGCCGTCCAGCCAAGGCTCACATCGGTCCGAACGAATCTGGCACCGTCTGCGGGGTCGGGATGATGGGCCGTGCTGGGCGGAACCACGATGCTCCAGACCGGGCCTCTGTGCGTCGTCGTGCCGTCGGCTTCAACCTCATCGATGCGCCAGTAGTAGGTCATGCCTGGAGCCAAACGATCCGGATAGGCGCCTCCGGGAGAACCGACGGAAAACACCGCGTCGGTCTGGTTGCCCCTGAATGTCTGGACCGTACCGTCGTTCACATCCTCAAAACTCTCGCCGAAATAGATGTTGTGCGTGACTGCACCCATGCCCGGCGTCCAGGAGAACTGCCCCTGCGTCTTAGCCAACACCGCACCGTCGACAGGATTGGGATTCCACGCCTGGGGGCCGGCGGTGGCGACGCTGAACATCTCCGTGTTGTCCATGACTCCGGAAATCAATTCGGCATTCGCGCCCCAGGCGTAAACCGGAACGTTACTTTCCGTATGGGTGCCGCTGGTCCATTCTACCGTGGGCAGCAGGCCCGCGCCGTTGTTCTCCAGCACGACCAAGCCACCCGTCTCATGGTCGGCGGTGACAATGATCAGCGTATCCGTCCGCCCCTGCGCCCAGTCGATGGCCACCTGTACGGCATTGCTGAATTCGAGGGTTTCGAGGACCATGTTGCCGGTCAGATTACTGTGCCCGGCGGTGTCGATTTTGGCACCTTCGATCATCAGGAAGAAACCGTCAGGGTCGTTATCCAGTATCTGCAGCGCCGTCTCGGCCATTTCACTCAGATGCGGCAGTGACCCCAGGTCGGGCTCGTAGGGCAGGTTCCCGTTGCCGAAATGGCCGCAGACCATGTCGATATTCTCGGTGTCCAGTGCCTGCATGCTATCCCTGTCGATCACGACCGTATAGCCGGCACTCTCGAACGCCGGGATGCTCATGCCGCTGCCCCCGCCGCCGAACAGCACATTCGGCCGGGTCTGCATTCGGTAGTCCTCGGCGATTTGGGGGCCGTTCTGGCGACTTGGCTCGTGGGCGCCGAAGGCCGCAGGCGTCGCGTCCGTCACGAACTTGGTGGACACCAGCCCTGTGCTCTTGCCCCGGGCCTTAAAATATTCCAGAAGGGTCTCCAGCTCGCTGCCATCGCCCGGAATGGCCATGCTAATCACCCCGTTATCGACCTTCACGCCGGTGGCCAGCGCCGTGCCGGCCGCCGCCGAATCCGGTATCCCGCCGCTGGCGGTATCGTTGGTCAGTTCTCCGCCAAACGGGAACATCTCGAAAGACAATGTACCCGCCTCGCCGTAGGCGTACATTCCCGTCGCTTTGACGTGTTCAAAGCCCATTCCGTCCCCGATCAGAAAGAACACGTACTTCGGCTGTGCCTGGGCCGACCCAACGGGGCCCATCCCCAGAGCAAGCAGCGCAACAAGACAAAGCAGGCAGCTCGATTTCCTGAACATGACAGTCCTCCAGCCAAAAAACTTATGTATCGCAAACGAAAAGGAGTGGGCCTCCGTCCTGCAACCCCGTGCGAGCCAGCATAATTCGCATAGGTTCAGCCTTCTCTCTTTCGTTTCACAGCCAAACAGGTACTCGCGTGCTGAAATCTAAGAGCACGCCACATGAACCACGCCCTCGACAGAACCTCATCTGGCAGCCCCCAATTATCCTATCTATACCACATTGCCCACCCTCCGGTCAAGAACAATATCCCATGAATCAAGGGGGAATTGAAACTCGGGCCAGATTTCCCTGAAAAGCGTGCCGCAGACCGCTAATTCCCCGCTCGCGATCCAACGGATTCAGCCCTTGACCGAAAATCAATATGCCACGGCAGGGCGCGTCCATTCAACAAAGACGAAAATCAGCGTCAAACGTTACGGATTTTCTGATGAAAACGGCAGAATATTTGCGAAAATCCGTCGGTAAGGCTGCGGCGTGCCCCGTCATTTGCCAGTCCACCAATGCGCCAATTCGCTGAGAACCGCGCCTCCTGCCTTCTATGTTCAGTGTCTTGCGTCCTCGTCCACCTTCAATTCCTCTTGGAGCGTGTGCGAGAACTCGTCGCTCAAGTTTTTGTCATGCTCAGCGCAGCGAAGCATCCGGGATTCGTGCGTAAGATGGCTGTGGGGCTTTCCTGAATATTTTGTACAGGACAATTCAGACGAGCAAAAAAGCCCCTGCTTGCAGAACGACTTTGTCAAACAGGGGCTTGACTGACTGGTATAGTCAATCTCGTTTAGTCAATTTTTGAAAACACAATAGCATCGATTCTCAAATCGGCACCCCTGTACGAAATCTCCAGGTTATGTGTCCCGGCTGAAAGTGTGAACGCGACCGGCGGTTCGCCGGATTCATCTTCGCTCTTGATCTCTTGTGACCAATGC
>CP070806.1:4304528-4363570 GCA_020343675.1 Phycisphaerales bacterium | reverse complement strand
TCGTCCACTGCGACATAAAGCCCAACAATATCCTGATCGGCAAGTCCGGGGCGATCAAAATCATAGACCTCGGCCAGAGCTGCAAGATCGGGACGATTAAGACCAGAATTCAAGGGACCCCGGACTACATCGCCCCCGAGCAGGTCAAACGCAGGCCACTCAGCCCCAAGACGGACCTGTTCAACCTCGGCGCAACGATGTACTGGGCCTTGACGGGAAAGCACGCCCCGACTCTGATACCCAAAAAGAACAAGTTCGGCTTGCCCGTCACGGTGCCGCGCCGGGCCCCTCACGAACTGAAAAAACAATTACCGACGGGTATCTCCAAGCTGGTGATGGATTGCATTGAGGGCGACCCTGCAAGCCGACCACCCAACATGATGACGGTCATATCCAGGCTGGACTTGATGGTGCACAGCATCTTCGGGGGCAAAATCAAGACAAACAAAAATGCCTCAAACCACAGTTGACTTGTTGAACCAGGGTATCGAAGCCAACAGCGCGGATACGTTTCGACGCGGTAATGTGGTTCACTTACCCGCCGGGGGCAACCTGATCGTAACAGGCGACCTGCACGGACATCGAAGGAATTTCGAACGGATCGTCGCCTTTGCCGATTTGGCGAACCATCCCGACCGGCACATTATTCTCCAGGAGATCATACACGGCGGTCCGGAGGACTCCGAAGGCGGCTGCCTGTCCTACAAGCTTCTGTTTGATGTTGTCCGGTACAAGGTGAGCTTTCCCGACCGGGTTCACGTCATCATGGGCAACCATGACACGTCTTTCATCAATAACAGCGAGGTGATGAAAGACGGCCGGGAAATGAACCGGGCCATGCGTCTGGCCCTGGAGCGAGAATACCCGCGCGCCGGCGCCGAGATCGAACTGGCGATCAAGCAGCTTCTGTTCTCGCAGCCCCTGGCGGTCAGATGCGGCAACAGAATATGGATGTCCCATTCGCTGCCCAGTGACCGTTTCAGCGGACAATTCGACCCGGAGGTGCTGCACAGGCCTTTGAAAATCAACGATGTGGTCAGGCCGGGGCCGGCCTATCTTCTGACGTGGGGCAGGAAACACAGCCAGGCGTTGCTTGACATCATGGCCGAACGGTTGGATACTGACATTTTTGTTTTGGGTCACCAGCCACAGGAGCAGGGGTGGAGCCGGGCCGGCAGGAACCTGATCATTCTTGCCTCGAACCACAATCACGGCTGTTTGCTCTCAATCGAGCTGGCGAAGTTCTACACGGTTGAGCAGCTTATTGAGTCCATTGTGCCGCTGGCTTCTGTATCGTGACACTCGCTTGGATCGGAATACGAGACACAAGAGACAAGAATGGATTGGTATTACTACATAGCTCTGGCTGCCATTGTCTGCCAATTACTTTTTCTGCTCCAGACGTACAACAACTACCGGTACGCCCTCAAGAAGTACAGCAAAGAACGTTCGTGGTATCGGCCGCGAACGGTTTTGATCGTTCCATGCAAGGGTCTGGATTCTGCGTTTCATGCCAATATCACGTCATTTTTCAACCTTGATTATGAAGAGTACCTGCTTTGGTTCGTGGTTGCCGACAAGTCCGATCCCGCTTACGGCGAACTATGCGAGTTGAAAAACCGGCTTGAAGCCAGCTCCAAGGCAAAGGACGTGCAGGTGTTCGTGGCGGGCCGGGGGAATGGATGCAGCCAGAAGATTCACAACCTGCTGTATTGTTGCCGGAGGATCGGTGACGACGTTGACGTTCTGGCCTTTGCCGATTCGGACATCTGCGTCCACGGCAACTGGCTCAGCCACTTAGTCTATCCTCTCCGAAGGGAAAAGAGCGGCGCAGCCAGCGGGTATCGGTGGTTCATCCCGAAGAAGAATAACCTGGCCAGCCTGGCCCTTTCGGCGCTGAATGCAAAGATCGCCCAGTTGCTGGGCAACACGCGTTTCAATCAGGCATGGGGAGGTTCCATGGCGATCCGGGTGGATATTTTTCGCAGGCTTGGACTCGATACGGTCTGGCAGACAACCTTGAGTGATGATTTGTCCCTCAGTTGTGCCGTCAAGAAAGCCGGGATGAAAATCGCCTTTGTTCCCGCTTGCCTCGTGGCTTCGCACGAGCAGACAACCTGGCGAGAACTCTTTGAATTCGGCCGGCGGCAATTTTTGATCACCCGTGTGAGCGCCCCGAAGACCTGGTGGTTCGGGTTGTGCAGCAGCTTGTGTTCGGTCCTGGGAATATGGGGCGCAGCGGCTCTGGCCATCTACGCGGCAAGGATTCAGGACGAGCACGTGCGGCTTTTTGCTGTTGTACCGGTTGTGTTCTTCGCCAGCCAACTGATCCGGGCTACACTGCGCCAGAGAATGGCCCACAAGCTGCTCCATGAGGAGCACCGTGCAATGAGAGCCGCCTGTGCCGCCGATGTTCTCGCCTTTTGGCTCTGGTCGTTGCTGCTGTTATTTCTCATCCTCTCTTCGGCCTTCGGCAGAACCATTTGCTGGCGGGGAATTCGGTACAAGCTGATCAGCCCAACGCAAACCATCGTTGCGGCCAAACCGACCGCTTGCGAGGAAGAAGACCCGTGAGAATGCGAGATACCTTCAGGCTGGTCGCGTCCACACTCATCGTGAGCTGTTTGTTTGCACCCGCTCAGCAGGCCTGTGCTCAAACCGATTCATTCTTTGTTGCCGTCGGTGGACGCGATTCCTGGTCGGGCCGTTTACCCCGGCCCAATAGAGACCAGACGGACGGCCCGTTCGCCACACTCGGTGCCGCTGGCTTGGCCACCCGGAAGCGGGTTGCCGGAGCACCTCAGAGAATCGTAGTACAAGCAGGACGGTACTTCCTTGACGAAACGCTGGTGCTGGACGAACGAGACTCCGGCCTGACGATAGAGTCGGCGCCCGGAGCGGATGTTCGTCTCTACGGAGGCAGGCAAATCACCGGCTGGGAAAACGATGGCGATAAGTTCTATTGCGCCGAGCTGTCCGGCATAAGAAGCAGAGAGTGGGACTTCCGGGCCTTGGTTGTGAACGGCCGCTTCTGCCGGCGCGCCCGGCTCCCGGGGCAGGGCTTCTTCGACCACCTCAACACGTTCGACGTGCCCTGGATGACCAGCACCGGCGGCGGATGGAGACGCAAGCCCACCAGCGAGGAGCTCACCACGCTGAAATACCGCTCCGAGGACCTCGGCCCCTGGCTGGACGTCAACAATGCAGAAGTCAACATCTATCACATGTGGGACGAATCGCTGGTCGGCCTGGCCGGCATGGACACCGAATCGCAGGTCCTGACTTTCGCCAAGCCCGCGGGCCATCCGCCGGGGGCGTTCGGCGTCAACAAATACGTCGTCTGGAACATCCGCGAGGGATTGACGCAGCCGGGACAGTGGTATCTCGACCGCACGGCCGGCAAGCTGGTTTACTGGCCCCTGCCCGGAGAAGATATGGCCGGGGCGGAGGTTATCGCCCCAACTCTGGAATCGATCATTCGCATTCAGGGGACGCGGGAAGAACCCGCTGGAGACATCACGATTCGCGGTCTTGCACTTGCAGTCACGACCACTCCGCTTGAAACCGGCGGCTTCGGAGCAGGCAAGTTCGATGGGGCGGTTTCTCTGACATTCACCGAGAATTGCCGACTGATCGGGCTGGAGATTGTTAACGTCGGCGGGCAGGGCATCAAGGCTTCAGGGGACGGCCTGCGCATCGAAAGATGTCACGTTCATCATACCGGTGCGTGCGGCATTAGATGTCGTGGGACCGGAGCCGTGGTGATCGACAATCATATCCACGACGTGGGCCTGACGTATCCCAGCGCTATCGCCCTGCAGGGCGGCGGCAGGGACTGCCGGATCAGTCACAACGAGATTCACGATTGCACCTATACGGCCATCAACTGCGGCGGCGAGCGAAACCGAATCGAGCACAATGTGATCTACCGGGCGATGCTCGAACTCCACGACGGAGGCGGCATCTACTGCTTCGCCGGCAAAGACCTTGTCCTTCGGGGCAATTTCATTCGGGATATTATCGATACCGGCGGCTACGGGGCCTCGGCCTATTACCTTGACGAGAGATCACAGAACTGTCTCGTTGAGGGTAACCTTTCCGTCGGCATCGCGCGGCCCTCGCATAACCACATGGCCCACCACAATGCGATTCGCAACAACGTCTTCGTCTGCGACAGAGACGCCAGGCTCACCTTCCCCCGGTCATCAGACTATGTCTTCGAGAAGAACGTTATCTGTGCCAGGGGCAAGATCGTGTTCGAGAACCCGGATGCGATGACGGAGTTTCGCAATAATCTGCTCTTCAGCGCGGACGGCACAGTTCAGTGTCGCCAGCTCGATAGGTACAGCCAAAAGGGCAGCTACACGTTGAAGGCGGACCGGGGCAACCTGCTGCTGGACCCTCTGCTGGTCGAATTCGATCGGGGCGCCGTGCGTTTTGCCGCCGATTCGCCCGTGTCAAAGCTGGGGATAGAACCGATTGACGTCAGCGACGCCGGACCGCGCCGGCGTGCAGATGGCCCATAGCTTCAGATTTTGTCCTTGCTCGGCCGGCCGGCCTTCTCTTACAATGAAATCCGAAAGGTCGATGCAGGGATAGTTAATTCGAAGGGAGCTGGACCATGGCGGAAATGAACGAAACTCCGGGACCCGCCGAGAAGCCCGAGGAGCAAACCTCGGCCGCCTCCGGCGGGGCCGGCCAAGAAATCAACAGGGATGCTCGCATGTGGGCGATGTTCTGCCATCTGGCCGGACTTGGCGGCTTGTTACCCATCGTGCCGGTTATTGGCAGTATCATCGCGCCGCTGGTCATCTGGCAGATAAAGAAGGACGAGTTCGAATTCGTGGATGACCAGGGCAAGGAAGCCGTGAACTTTCAGATTTCGATTCTCATATATGCCCTTGTGGCAGGCCTTCTTTGTTTTGCATGCATTGGTTTTTTCCTGTTGCCGGTGGTGTACGTTTTCGACCTGGTTTTCTTGCTGATTGCCGGGATCAAGGCCAACAATGGCGAGCACTATCGCTATCCGTTGACCATCAGATTCATCAAATAGAGAAGACAATTGAAATTTGAAAACGGGAGCAGGGGTATGACAGAAACTGACGAAAGAACAGGGGATACTCCCAGCGCAGGTTCTGATGCGCAGGCGCAGTGGGTGACCGGAGAAATCACCAAAGAGGCCCGCATGTGGGCGATGTTCTGCCATCTGGCTGGGTTGGTGGGGCTCTCACCTATTCTGCCCGGGGTCGGCAGTGCGGTCGCGCCGTTCGTGATCTGGCAGTTGAAAGCAGACGAATTTCCGTTCGTCGCCGAGCAGGGCAGGCGGGCCGTGAACTTCCAACTGTCCATGTTGCTCTACGGCGCCGTTGGCGCCGTTATCTGTCTGATAACCCTTGTGGCCGTCCCTTTGATACCGGTGGTCTTTTTCGTCGTGGGCCTTGTCGATCTGATCTTCGTGCTCATTGCCGCGGTCCATGTCAACGCGGGCGAGCACTACCGCTATCCGCTGACTATCCGGTTCTTCAAACAAGCACCTGCGGTCTGAGGCTGTAGTCCGAGGATGAAATTCGCAATCAAATTGTTGATCAGTGTTTGCGTTATCAGCTTCTGTGTGGCTGTCGCCCGGAAGCTGCCGAGTTTGGCGGGATTGATCGCCGTGATGCCCCTGACGGGTCTGATTGTGCTTATATGGCTGTATTCGGACAACCCGGGCAATTTCGCGCTCATGACCGATTACACCAAAGGGGCGTTGTGGGGTATTGTGCCGAGCATCTTGTTTTTCCTGGTGGCCTTGTCGTGTTTCCAGAAGCAGCTTCCCCTGTGGATTGTGCTCTGCGCAAGCTTTGGGGTCTGGCTGCTCGCGGCTTTTGTTCATCAGTGGCTGCTTGGGTAGGCCGATTCATATCGGCCATCGAAATTCATCCGAGGATCCTGACCACGCCCTGATTGCCGTCCACCTGTATCGTCTGGCCGGTCTTGATAATCTTCGTGCCACCGCCTACATTGACCACGGCGGGGATGCCGTACTCTCTGGCGACAATGCTACCGTGCGATATCACTCCCCCCTCATCCATGACGATCCCAGCGGCTGGCACAAAATAAGGCGTCCAGCCCGGATCGGTGAACGGCGCCACAAGAATCTCCCCGGCCAGGAGCTGCTGGTCGCTGTCGGCTCTGAGAATCACGCGGGCTTTGCCCGTGACGACACCCGGGCTCACCGCCAGGCCGTTCAATACTTGCGCCTGCTCGTCCCACGTTTCAGGGATAAAATTCTCGGGGTCAAATCTACCGAAGACGACATCCGGCGGCGTGACTGAGCAGTTTCTATCATATTCGCCGCGGCGAGCGGCAACAACTTGACGAATGTCAAAATCCGCTTTTTTCGTCATCACCGGGCCGACCTCTTCGAGCCGCAGGAAGAAGACATCATCTTCATTCGTGAATGTGCCTGCGTCTTTGAGTCTTTTGCCAAGCTCGGTGAGCAGCTTTCGCATGGCCGTCAACAGCTTTATGACCTCGCTCTTGACGTTCTCCCGAAAAACCGAGCCGTGCTGGGCGCGGGCAAGGAGATGATTGAATATCGTTCGCTTTATGGGATTCCTGAGTTGCCGGCGACACTGCTGTTCCATTTCGCGTCGCTGGTTTGCCACCGTGGTGAAATTTTGGACCGGGTCTATTCTATCTGTTTGAGTGATATGACTGCGCACGAATTTCAAGATGTAGCCCGGCGTTTCGATCCAGCGCTTGTTGTAGAGCTCTAACTCACCGCGGCAATGGTGGCCGTGCAGAAGCATGAATTGGTTCCATTCGGCCAGAAATTCTCTGCCCGAATCCGTTTCAGAGAGCTTGCCTTCAATAGTATGCCAGTCGTCATTTGAGAGGACCAGGTCCCTGATTTGGGCTTTCGAGTTGGCCGAGGCAGCTAAGCGCCAGATATCCAGACCCGCCGCCGCATCGACCATGCCACCTATGCCTGCAAGAAGTTTTCCGGCCTTTACGTTGCCATCCGGGAGCCACTTGTTGCATACGGTTTCGAGAATAGGAAGGGCCGCTATCATGCTGAACAGATAGAGCACGTGGCCCAGCAGCTCTTGGAAGCCCGTCATTATCTCCCGGCAGTACATCGTGATTTCTTCGGTTGTCAGACTTGCCGGATCTAAACGGGACCATTGGTCATTTTTGGCCTCAATTTTTGCAAGAATACCCCAGCCTTTGTTAGGCGTGTTGCGAAGTATGCCTATGACAATCAGCGGGATTTTCAGAAAGAATCGATACCGTCTGAATTTCATGTCCGGCAGGTCCTCGTCTGTCGCGACCTGCAACCTCCGTGTGACCTCCTGAAGACCCCGATGGCTGCCCGCAAGTGACATGCCGTCAAAATCACGGGCGCCGGGCAGGTCTCTGAACACGGAACCCCAGATGTTGGCGTTAAAATAAATGCGCCCCGCGACGAGTCCGTGAACAGGATGATTGCCGCGCTCCATGCAAAGTACACGGAAGATTGGATCGATGAAGTTATCCAACATCGCCTCTATTACCGAGGACGTCGCCGGCGTCACTACATCCGGTATGACTTCCTTTGCAGGGGTGCAGCACCATATCTGGCGGTCTTCCCAAGGCTTCTCGGGAGGCAGAGCCGTAATGGGCCTGGATTGAAGGAAATAGACTTTTCTTTTGCATATTGCCCACTCGATGTCTTGAGGACGGGCGAATTCGGCCTCGACCTTCCTCGCGAGCTTCGCCAGACGCCGTATCTGTTTCTTGTTCAGACAGCAGATCGATGCCCGCTCTTTGAGGAGGGCCTGCTCTTGAACCCGACCGTTCCCGTCAACGACGCACTGAACCTTCTTCTCCGATATGGTTTGAGAACGTAGTTTGAGTTTCTTTTTGCCGACGACGAATCGGTCCGGCGTGACCTTACCTGAAACCAGGGCTTCTCCGAGACCGAAGCAGGCTTCTATGACGATGTTGCTTCGGCTGCCTGTAACCGGATCAACGGTGAAGATGACGCCGGAACTATCCGAGCCGACCAGCGACTGAACGATGACAGCCATGGCGGTTTCAAGATGGTCAAAATCATTCTTCCGGCGATACTCAAAAGCGCGCAGCGTCCAGAGGGACGCCCAGCATTTCTTGACGGCCTCGATGCAGTCGGCTAGGCCGCTCACGCCAAGATACGTCTCGTGCTGACCGGCAAAGGAGTGTCCCGGCAGGTCCTCGGCAGTGCCTGAGGAGCGCACCGCGATGCGGTCGGCCGACAGCGCGCGATAATGGGACTCTATTTCGCGCTGAAGCACTTCCGACAGAGGAGCCTGGACGATGACTGCACGCAAGTCGGAGAGAATAGTCCCCTTCGCTTCGGGCCCGGCTCTGGCAAGCTCATCCACAGTTGATTTGAGGCGGTCGATAAGCTTGTTTTGCTCCAGATGTTCCCGGTAGGCAGTTGCGATGATGCAGAAACCGGCGGGGACTGCAAGACCGGTTCGGCCAAGGCGTATAAGGCTCATCGCCTTCGGCCCAATCTCTGTCTCATCAACGTCTCGGGTGCCATCGAGCGTGACCACTTTAATTGTGCACTTTGAGTTTTGCATTTCTTTGTCGGTGCGGCTATTATAGCGTCATGAGACACTGAGACTATGCAAGAAAAGCAAGTTCCGGAGATAATCTATGGAATCTTCATTGAATCGCCGTCACTTCATTAAGGTCCTGGGTTTGGGCGCTGCGTCATTGGCCGTGCCGGGCTGCACTTCTCTGAGTGAGTTGAGTGCCGGAAAGTCATCGGCAAAGAAACCGAACTTCATCATCATCTTTTGTGACGACCTCGGCTATGGCGATCTGAGCTGCTTCGGGCACCCGACGATTCGCACACCCTGCGTGGACCGGATGGCTGCCGAAGGCCAGAGGTGGACGAATTTCTATGTGGGCGCTTCGGTATGCACGCCGAGCCGGGCGGCCCTTTTGACGGGCAGGCTCCCGATTCGCAGCGGCATGTGCAGCGACAAGCGCCGCGTGCTGTTTCCTGATTCGGCCGGCGGTTTGCCCGAAAGCGAAGTCACTATCGCTGAGGCGCTCAAGACCGGGGGCTATACGACCGCTTGCGTTGGCAAGTGGCATCTGGGCCATCTGAAGCCCTATCTGCCGACCAGCAATGGCTTCGATTCCTACTTCGGCATCCCGTACAGCAACGATATGGACAGGGTCGGGGGCCCGGGGCGTCAGGCATTCTTCGAGCCCAAAACCGAATACTGGAATGTCCCTCTTATGCAAAATGAAGACATCACCGAACGTCCCGCCGACCAAAACACCATCACGAAACGCTATACCGAGCAAGCCGTCACGTTCATCTCGCAGAACAAGAACAAGCCCTTCTTTCTCTACCTGGCCCACAACTTGCCTCATGTTCCGCTGTTTGTCTCCAAGGACTTCCGAGACAAGAGCCTTCGCGGCCTGTATGGCGATGTCGTCCAAGAGATCGACCACGGCGTTGGGCGGATACTGGATACGTTGCGCCGCGAAGGTCTGGCGGAGAACACATTTGTCGTTTTCACCTCCGACAATGGCCCCTGGCTTACTTTCGACCAGCACGGCGGCTCTGCGGGCCTGCTCCGGGAGGGCAAAGGCTGCACATTCGAAGGGGGCATGCGCGAGCCGTGTGTGATGTGGTGGCCCGGCAGAATCAAGCCCGGCGTCGTCAACGATATGGGCGCCACGATGGATCTGTACACGACGATTCTTACGCTGGCCGGCGTGAAAGTACCGACCGACCGGATTGTTGACGGCCTCGACCTCTCACCGGCTCTGTTCGGGACCGGATCCAGCCCCCGAAAGACGATGTTCTACTACCGGGGGGCAAAGCTGTACGCGGCCCGCAAAGGTCCCTACAAGGCGCATTTTTTCACCAAGCCGGCCTATGGCAAGGGCCAAGAGAAAAGGCACGAGCCGCCTCTGCTCTACCATCTCGGCCACGACCCGTCGGAGAAATACGATATTTCCAAAGACCATCCGGAGGTTATACAAGATATCCACAAGGAAGTGGCGCTGCACTTAGCTAACCTGATCCCCGGCCAAGATCAATTGGCCAAACGCATTACGGAGAAATGATTATGAGTTCGCTCTATTCCACGCGTCGTGATTTTATCAAAGCTGTTGGTTCTGGTGCTGCGGCGCTGGCTGTGCCGGGATGCGCGAGTATCACTCAGCCGCGTGCCGGTAAAAACAAGCGACCCAACATTGTGCTGATGATGGCCGATGACATGGGATATTCCGATATCGGCTGCTACGGCGGCGAGATTCATACGCCCAACTTGGACGCCCTGGCCGCCGGCGGGCTGCGCTTCACACAGTTTTACAATACCGCGCGTTGCTGTCCGACGAGGGCCTCGCTGATGACCGGTCTTTACCAGCATCAGGCGGGAGTAGGGCACATGATGGAGGACAAGGGACATGAGAGTTACCGAGGCGATCTGAACAATCGCTGCGTTACCATCGCGGAGGCCCTCAAGCAGGCCGGCTACAACACGTATATGTCGGGCAAATGGCACGTGACCAGATATCGCAGGCCCGAGGGGCCGAAGCACAACTGGCCGCGTCAGCGCGGATTCGACCGTTTCTTCGGCACAATTCACGGCGCCGGCAGTTTCTACGATCCTTGTTCGTTGACGCGCGACAATACCCAGATTCCGCCGGATAGCGACGACTTCTATTACACCGATGCTATCAGCGACAACGCAGTCAAGTTTGTCCGTGAACACGACTCGGACAATCCGTTCTTCATGTACGTTGCCTATACAGCGCCGCACTGGCCAATGCATGCTTTGTCGCAGGACATTGCCAGATACAAGGGTCGTTATGCTCAGGGTTGGGATGCGCTGCGGGCCGAGCGACATAAGCGCATGGTCGAGATGGGTATCGTCAAGAGGGAATGGAAAATTACGCCCCGTGATCGGGCAGTCCCGGCCTGGGAGGAAGCTGAGGATAAAAAATGGCACGAGCGCCGCATGGAGGTCTATGCGGCGATGGTTGACCGCCTCGACCAGGGCGTTGGGCGGATCATTGCGGAACTGAAACGAAAGGGCCGGTTCAATAACACGCTGGTCTTCTTCCTGGCCGACAACGGCGGTTGCGCCGAAGAGTACGGAAGTCGCGGTGCGATCAAGCCGGACCCATCCGAGGAAATCCCGCTGCGACCGATGGACAAAGATGCGTTGCAGCCCGATATGCAGCCCAAGGTGACTCGCGACGGCCGGCGTGTCCGGACAGGCAAGGGTGTCATGCCCGGCCCGCCGGACACGTACATCGCATACGGCAAACCTTGGGCCAATTCCAGCAATACCCCCTTCCGTCTGTACAAGCACTGGGTTCACGAAGGCGGCATCTCCACGCCCCTGATAGCCCATTGGCCCGCACGGATTAGAACAGGGGGCAAGCTCCGGCATCAGCCTGGGCATCTTATCGATATTATGGCGACGTGCGTCGATGTCGCCGGTGCGGAGTATCCCGCGGAATATAGAGGCCACAGGATCGCGCCGATGGAAGGCAAGAGCCTGCGGCCGGTCTTCGACAACAAGCCCATCGAAAGAGAGGCCATTTACTGGGAGCATGAGGGCAACCGCGCCGTACGACAAGGCAAATGGAAATTAGTCTCCAGGCATCCGGGTGGGTGGGAGCTCTACGACCTTGAGGCCGACCGCACGGAACTGAACAATCTGGCGGGGGAACATCCGGAGAAAGTCGAGCATCTGAAGGCACTGTATGAGGCCTGGGCGACCCGGTGCGGAGTCCAACCCTGGCCCGTCAATAAGCCAACCAACAACAAACGAAAAAACCGTTAATAGTCCTGAAAGTAAATCGGCAAAACTCGATAAGATTTCTTGCACAGGCGAACCAATTTCTGCCGATATCGTATATTACAGTAGGCAGGCGATAAAAACTCTCATAATTTGAGTCGTCATCATATTTGCTTGCTCGTACTATCTTAAACCCGCCTGCCCGAGTAGGGTTCTTTTTCAGTTTGGCTTTGACTTGATGTGTTGAGGGCAACTTTGCGCGGCGTTTGCGCCCTTATGGAGAACAACGACAGATAGGCAGGTTTGAAAGCCATATCATAATGTGGATTGTCATCATATTCCCTCGTTGTTTCATATCTTAGACCTGTCTTTCCAAAGACCGGGGCCCTTCGGGCCAGGCACGACTGCGCGGAGTTTGTCTGCCGAAATCTGCTGAAGTGAATTCGCTATTAGCCGACCGTTTTTGAGCGAAAGAACAGGACTGTGGAGATTCGCGATGAAATGGCGTTTAGCGGTACGTGTCATGATGCGATCCGGATGGCGCGTTGGACTTATTTGTACGAAATTGACCATCGAAACGTGCTCAGGAGCGGCCGGGCGTGCGAATCTCCGAAAAAGTCAGAAGGAGAAAGAAAATGAAACGCAAAGGTTTTACATTAGTGGAGCTGCTGGTCGTGATTGCGATCATCGCTCTGTTGATGGGCATTCTGATGCCCGCGCTGTCCAGGGTCAGGCAGATCGCCTTCCGGACGGTCTGCGGGACGAACCTTTCCGGCATCGGCAAAGCGATGCTCATCTACGGCAACGACTATGACGATGAGCTGCCGCGCTCCGGGGGGCGAAACGGCAAATGGGCTGCGAAGATACCTGCCTGGGACGCGGCCAACCGATTCCAGGCCTATGGCCTGGGCAACGACGGTAGCGGCGGCACGGGAAGCATCTCGTCCTGTTTCTACCTGCTGGTCAAGTATGCCGAGGTTACGCCAAAGTCGTTCGTCTGCAAGAGTGATTCCGGAACTACGGAATTCAAGCCGAGCGAATACAACGCGGGCAGCCGGGACCTTATCGATCTGTGGGATTTCGGGCCGGAGCCGAAGAAGCATTGCAGCTACGCCTATCACATGCCTTTCGGCCTGTATGCTCTGACCACGGCGGGCGAGCCCGGTCTGGCGGTCGCGGCCGACAGGAATCCCTGGACGTCATCGCCCGCTGGCGAGGCTCGACAATTTCCCGGGCTTTATTCGCCCACCGGCGGCAGAGAGGCAGTAAATGCCGGCAACTCGATCTCCCACCAGGAAGAGGGACAAAACGTCCTGTTCCTTGACAACCACGTGAGCTTCGAGAAGGTGCCTTTCTGTGGCGTCAACGACGACAACATTTACACCTTCTGGAATGAGGCCGACGTGCGCATCGGCTCGCCGCCTACACTGGCAAGCGAACCGAAGGGGCGGACGGATTCCATGGTCGTTCACGACCTCGAAGGCACGAAAGGCAGGGCGTGCTTCACTCCCGGGACGCCTGTGCGGGTCGCTGGCCGGCTTATCCCAATCTGTCAGGCGGCCGGGTCCATCGGCCGGCACCTTTCGGCGACATCGTCTCTGGAGAAGGTCCAGGAGCACTTCGGATCCTTCGAGTGTCGCGACATCTTGCTCGAAACCGGAGATTGCATCAGCGTTGTGAGCTCTCACCACTTCATGCTCGATTCGGGGCAATGGATCGCGGCCCCGGATTTGAAAAGCGGACTTCGGCTCAAGTCGTTGAATGGCTCCGTGTGCATTGAGAGCATCGTCAAGAGACCCATGCTTTTCGTCGGCAAAGTCTATAATCTCAGGGTCAGGGGCTCAGATCGTTACTTGGTCGGAAAAGACCGGGTCGTTGTGCGCGACTGGTAGCCGGTCAGCTCCACACAGCCTCATCGCTCGGTGACCGGATCGCGCCGAGATAGACCCTGCTGTGATAGCAGATGGGCCCGGCGCCACATAGGGCCGGGCCCAGTCTCTATAGAATGGGCAAGTGAAGAATCCGCATTCGTCAGAATTTGTCTTCCGCCGGCATTTGTGCTAAACTATCGGCTTTGATTTTAAGGAGTGCACAATTGGGACAAACACTTGTTCATAAGATACTTGGCGAGCACCTTGCTGAGGGCAGGCTCACGGCGGGCGAGCAGATTGGAATTCGGATCGACCAGACACTAACGCAGGACGCGACCGGAACCACGGCCTTTCTGTTGTACGAATCGATGGGGGCCGAGCTGGTCAAGACCGACTTGTCGGTCAGTTACGTGGATCATAACATGGCCGGCTTCGGCCCTGAGAACCACAACGACCATCTCTATCTGCAAACCATCGCCGCCAAGTCGGGCGCTTATCACTCGCGGGCCGGCAACGGCATTTGCCACCAGGTCCACTTGGAGCGGTTCGGCAAACCCGGCGCGACTCTGTTGGGCAGCGATTCGCATACGCCCACCGGCGGCGGCATCGGCATGCTGGCCATTGGGGCCGGTGGTCTGGACGTCGCGGTCGCCATGGCGGGAGGCCCGTTTTACTTGAAATGTCCAAAGGTCGTGGGCGTCAAGCTGACCGGCGAATTGAACGATTGGGTGGCCGCCAAGGACGTGATTCTCAAGCTGCTGAGTATCCTGACCACCAAAGGAAACGTCGGCTGGGTGGTCGAGTGTTTCGGGTCGGGCGCGGCGTTGTTGTCCGTCCCGCAGCGAGCGACGATCACAAATATGGGCGCCGAGTTGGGCGTGACAACGAGCATCTTCGCCAGTGATGAGCAAACCAGGAAATTCTTGGCCGCCCAGAAGCGGGAAGAAGACTACCGGCCTTTAGCGGCCGATTCCGACGCCGAATACGACCGCGTTATCGAGATAAACCTCAGTGAGCTCGAGCCGATGGCGGCTTGTCCCTCTTCACCGGACAACGTCAAGGCGGTGCGAGAGGTCTCGGGCCTGGAAACGCGCCAGGTCGTGATCGGGAGCTGTACGAATTCGAGCTTTGCGGATTTGATGATGGTCGCGGCGGTGCTGAAAGGCCGGCGCATCAACGAGATGGTCGAGTTCGCGATCGCTCCGGGCAGCAGAGCGGTGCTGGATATGTTAGCCGAAAACGGGGCATTGGCGCAGGTGATCTCGGCCGGCGCGAGAATACTCGAATCAGGCTGCGGGCCGTGCATCGGGCAGGGCTTCTCGCCGGCTGATGGTGTTGTGAGTCTGCGGACATTCAACCGAAATTTTGCGGGCCGCAGCGGAACCAAGGGCGACCAGGTCTATCTGGTCAGTCCGGAGACGGCCGTGGTCTCGGCGCTGACTGGCCGGGTGACTGACCCGCGTGATGCTCAAGACCTGTTCGGGATGGCGTATCCCCGGATCGAACTTCCCGATGAATTCGCCGTCAACGATAACATGATCGAGCCTCCTCTGAACCAGGGGAAGGTGGCCCGAATTGAAGTTCTGCGCGGCCCGACGATTGTCGTGCCTGAGACCCCCAAACCTTTGCCGAAGAACCTGACGTCTCAGGTGCTGCTCAAGTGCGGCGACAAAATCACTACCGACCATATCATGCCGGCCGGTACGTTCCTGAAGCTGCGCTCGAATGTCCCTGAATACGCCAAGGTCGTGTTCAACTGCTTTAATGAAGAGGGCAAACCGACATTTGCCCAACGAGCGCTCGAATTGAAGAGAAGAGGTATAGGCGGAGTCATCGTCGCGGGTGAAAGTTACGGCCAGGGCTCATCGCGAGAACATGCGGCGCTGTGCCCGATGTATCTCGGTGTACGGGTCGTCATCGCCAAGAGCATCGAGCGAATTCACAAGGCGAACTTGATTAACTTCTGCATCGTGCCAGTCGAATTTGCCGACCCGGGGGACTACGACAACGTGGAACAGGGCGATGAACTTCGGATAGGTTACCTGCTCGAAGCGGTAAAGAGTGAGAACGAGATCAAAATCGCCAGAGCGGACGGCGCCTATGAATTCGCCGGAAGACTGGCCTTGTCCGAGCGAGACAGGCAAATTCTGCTCTCGGCCGGTCTTCTGGACTATACGCGAAGCAAGGTTGATGCCTGAGAGAATAGTGACCATTTTCGGGACGGGCCGAGCCGCGCAACCGGATCCGGCCTATTCGTTGGCTGTCGATACGGGCGGGCTGCTGGCCCGGGCGGGTTTTACTATAGCCAACGGTGGGTATGGCGGGACAATGCTTGCGGCCGCCAAAGGGGCCGCGGAAGCGGGCGGCGAAGTCATCGGCGTAACCTGCTCGGCTTTCAAATCCGGCAAGGCCAATGAATACGTTAGTCGTGAAATTGTGACGGCCTCGCTCGATGAGCGCCTGGATACGCTGATCCGACTGGGGCAGGCCTATCTCGTGCTGCCGGGCGGCACGGGAACGCTGCTGGAGCTGGCAAAGGTCTGGGAACTGAAAAACAAGGGCTTTCTGAAGGCCGATAAACCGATTATACTTGTAGGCGGATTCTGGAAGCCGCTGATTGATTTGGCGGCAACCGACGACGCCGATAGCAGTCGCTACGTGGAATTAGCGGACGGGCCAGAGCCAGCCGTCGAGTTGATTGTCAGTAAATTGAATACTTGAAGTATCAGACCATCGATATGATTAAGTCAGAAGACAGAAGACCGCAAACTGGTAGGGTGGGCAAATTCCGTCTTGCCCACGCGGAACCTTGCTTCTGGCAGACGGGGCTTTTGCTTGTAGGATTGTTTGCAGGCATCGCCGGGGCGGCGGGACTCGGCATCGAAACAGCTTCTCAAACGCCGCTGCTGCGGGACGGTTTCATTCTGAGAGACGTTGATGGCACGTTGACCGGCTGCGACGGTAATGACGTGCGGTCCTTCAAACTGAGCGAGGATGTGAACGATTCCATTTCGGTCGTCCGGGCAGGTACGAGGTTGGAATTGCTGCCTTCGTCGGCGTTGGAGCAGATGGTCGCCGACGCGAAAATGCGTTCTATAGTAACTTACCGGCTCCGGAACGGTCGAGTCACAAAGTATAAGGGCAGGAATTTCATATTCCCGAATTCCTTTCTGCCTCTGATCGAACCGAAGAAGCCGCAGGCTGAAGAATCGCCTGAGCCGGGGCAGGATCAGAAGAGCCCGGGTGACGCCGGGTCTGAGCGGGAATCCGGGCGCGAGATGGCCCTTGATGAGCCAAACGACGTGCTGGCCATGCCGCCCGAGATCGCCGAGAAGCTCAGAGCCAGGCGGCAGGAAAAAGCCCCCCGCGCCCAACGGGTTGCAGATAGCAACACAGTCGGCATTGATCAGCTGCAACAGGCCATTGAGGATGCGAATTTGCCCAGGGCCGTGCCCTATACGAGCAACGCCGACTCAATCCTGGCCGAGAGGACGGCATTCCTGGTCAGGCAACCTCAGGGTCGGCTCCTTTTCTCTCTGGACGCGCTGGGCCGGAATATCCAGAAGGGGTCACTGCGCTTGCTGCCGTGCGAGGCCCTGGAACTGGCCGAGCAGGAACAATCCGCCGAGCCGGAGCGGGTGCGCTTTAAGATTGCCGGGATCGTAACCCAATACAAAGGCAACAGCTATCTTCTATTGCACAGGGCAACACGGGCCTACAGTCACGGCAACTTCGGCAGATAAAGGAGATCATCGTGCCCCAGGAACTCGAGAAGATTCTCATGTGCTCATCGCAGTCCGGTTTTGAAAAGAAGATCAAGAGACTCCGCTCCCGAATGACGTCCGCGGCACGGTTCGCCGATTATGGCAGCGAGGAAAATCAGCGGGTCGTCGAGATTCTTCGCAACGTTGCCGACCGTGGCGACGAGGCCGTCGCAGAATACACCGAGAAGTTCGACGGTATCAAGCTCAAGCCCGAAGAGTTTCGCGTGAGCAATGAGGCTTTGGACAAGGCATACCAGCAGGTGAATCAGGACGTGCTCGCTTCACTGCGCCAGGCGATTGACAACGTCAGTGCATATCAGAAAGACATTTTACTCAACAAGCACAACGTCCCTCGCGGCATACGATACACGCCCATCAGGCGGGTCGGCATTTGCGTTCCGGGGGCATCGGCTCCGTTGCCTTCGACGGTTATCATGACGGCCGTGCCGGCGCGGGTCGCAGGGGTCAGGGAGATTGTCGTGGTCTCACCGCCGAGATATCAGGGCACCATCGATCCGGTCATCTTAGCCGTCTGCCGGGAACTGGGAATCGACGAGGTCTATCGAATCGGCGGCGCGCAGGCCGTGGCGGCTCTGGCCGCGGGGACCGAGACCATCGCTAAAGTCGACAAAATCGTCGGCCCGGGCAACAAGTGGGTCCAGGCGGCCAAGAAGAACGTCTCCGGCGACTACGTGGGCATAGACTCGATGGCCGGGCCCAGTGAAGTGTTGATCATTGCCAGTGAAGAAGCCAATCCGGCCTGGATCGCCGCCGACATGCTGAGCCAGGCCGAACACGCCTCAGACAGTAGCGCGGTTGTCGTTACGGACTCGGAGCCGTTTGCCGAACAGGTCCTCAAGGAGCTCAAGAAACAACTGGCCGAGCTGCCCAGAGGCAAAGCCGCCGAGGAATCCCTCAAGAAGTTCGGCGCCATTGTCGTTGTCGATGGCTTGAGCCGCGCGATCGAAATGGCGGACGACTTCGCCTGCGAACACCTGGAGATTCAGTGTGGGCCGCAGAGCCGCCAAATCGCCGAGAGCATTCACAACGCCGGGGCGATTTTCATCGGCTCTTATACCCCCGTGGCGGTCGGCGACTATTGGGCCGGGCCAAGCCACACCTTGCCGACAGGAGCGCGGGCCAAATTTGCCAGCGCGCTGACCAGCAACGATTTCCTCAAATCCATCAGTGTCGTCGAATACGATCAGGAGATGTTAGCCGCGAGCGCCGACGACATCGCCCGCCTGGCCGAGGTCGAAGGTCTCAGCGCCCACGCAAAGAGCGTGCGAATCCGCCAGCAGGACTGATAACCCGTTGCCTCAGAAATGTCACTTGCCCTTAACGTCACGGACTCAGATTGTTGTGGATATGGAGCGACGAGTCCACGCCCAGAACAGGACTCCAACCGCCGCACCGCCGAGATGTGCGAAGACAGCTACGTGGCCGATACCGACCGACTGCCGCATTGCTCCGATGATCTGCAGCATCACCCATAAGACCAACATGAAGCCGACAGGCAGGCGGACCCAATGGAAGAACACGACAATGCCCACGCTTGCTTTAGGGAACCGCAAGCAGTAGTAAGCCAGAACCCCGGAGATTCCGCCGCTGGCTCCTATGCACGGAATCGTCGAACCCGGATCACTAACGATCTGTGCGATATCGCCGACAATCGCGGCGGCCGCAATCAGCAAGAGATAACGTCCCCTACCAAGAATGTCCTCACTGTTGTCGCCGAAGACGACAAGATAGTAAAGGTTTCCGAAAAGGTGCACGAGACCACCGTGCAGGAAGAAGGACGTCACGAACGTCAGCCCGAAATGCCGGCCCAATTCGGCGGGAATAAGTCCCCAGTTCATAACCACGGGTTCGAGGTTGCGGAAGGTCGCGAGGCTGACCGCGGTTATCACTACGGCCAGCAACCAGGTTGCAATCGGCCGGTGCCTCAGCGGCGTGTAGTTGTATTCGACCGGAATCCCCGTATAAGCCACGACAACCTCCCACCAGTTGTCGGGACAGGTCTCGTGCGCATCCTGGTCCCTCTGCATGCTCTTGACTGTTTCCAGACGCGCCAGAGCGAGGGCTTCTTTTTCCTTGTCGGACATTTGCCGCGCCTTCGGGATCTTCGCCGCTGCGCTTTTGGGCAGAGATTCGAATTCCCGTGGATCGAACCAGATGAAGTGACAGCCGGCGCAGACATCGAGATACTCAGTCCTCCCGCTGCACGAGAACGGAACCTCGGTCATCCGCCCTCTGCACGCCGGACACTGTTTGCCGTCGTCGTGTCGACGGGCACGCGCCCTTTGCCAGAGAGCGTTCACCGCCTGTCGCGGCATCGCCTTCTTAGCCATTTCCAACGCCATGGCCCGGCCTTTGCATGAGGGACAAACCCAGAAGAATCCCAGCCTTCCTCTCTTTCTGTCCAGCGTCTCTCTGCAGCTCGGGCAAATCAGCATGTTCGTCTATCGGCTCCGAAAATTGAACGAAGTACTCAGCAAATCCGGATTGAACATTCGATGTTTTTTAGAATCCATTCGACTTTGCCCTTCAAAGATCACACGCCCCAATCGAGTTCCTCTGCGTAGCGATGATAGAACCACCCCAACAAGTGAGCCACAACCATCGCCAGATAGCCGCCGAGACAGAAAGTGACGAAAAGTGAGAGCGACGAAGCCCATGGGTTCGGTGCTCTATCGACGATGAAGAGGCCTGCTGATCCAAATGCTGCGATCATCGCACAGTAGGGCAGGAATGTGCTGAGTATGGACCGGCCCAACAGGATCGGATTCAGACCGCGCCAAGACTCGAGCAAGACAACGGCCAGAAAACTCATCGGGAAGAAGACCACTGCATAGACCGCAAGGCACCAGAAGATGATGTCCGTTTCTCTGGCTTCTATGAAATAGAACAGCGCCGGACCCAGGCAAAAGATGAAACAACCGCTTGTCATCATCACCTGCCAGAGCATTTCACCGACGCCGGCGCTGCGGCCTGCCGTTTCGGGCGCCCTGATCCCGCCTGCCGCACTTTCGCGGATGCACTCGCAAAGGTACCAATACAGATACAAATAAAGCACGATCCTTACGAGAAGACCCACCCCCCACATAAGCCCGAAGAACGCCAGACACGGCAGAAACTGCTGAGACGCTACGCCCAGGAATCTGACGACAATCCGGAACGTCACTCGCACGACAACGACAATTCCAAGAATCGTCAGTCCCGTTTTGCTTGTCGGATACAGGAAGATGTCCAGAATCCACGGCAGCTTGCGCTCGACGACGGGATCGGACTCCCGCACGGGCATTCTCCCCATGCCTCTTTGCATTTGCTCGAAGTGTTCCCCGGACGCATCGTCGCGGATATCTTGTCGACTGGTGACTTCGGCTTGCTGCGCTGAAATCTCTTCCGAAGGCACCGCGACATAACTGCCGCAGTGGGGACATTCTATGAGTTTTCCTCTTGAACTTTCCGGCTCCTCAATTTCCCGATGACACGTCGAACATGTAAAACAAATAGTGCGGACACTTCGAGCTGGTGTCTCTCGCCCGGTGGGGACAACAACCGTGTCCCCACATTTCGGGCAGGCGAGTCTTTTGCCGCCGTGGATTTTGGGGGCGGCGAGCTGCCGGCCGCAGTTTTGGCAATGAAACTGAATGACGGTCGATGCGGCCGGCGCAACGAAAACCTCACCACATGCGGGGCACCTGCCTCGCTTGCCTGTGTGCACGTCCTCCACGGTGATTTTGTGACCGCAGTGTTCGCAATGAAACTTAATCATTGAACCTGCTTCTCCGTCGACTATTCTCACTTCCTGCTCTCAATGACATCCGCGTTAATCACACTTCCCAGTTGAGTTTTTCCTTGTACCGCCAGTAGAAGCGCCCGATTAAATGGGCGGCCACAAACAGCAGCCAAACTGAGATTATGTTACAAAGAATGGCGACTGGAATCCGCCAGGGCCAGCCGAGCGACACCGTTGATATCAGGATGCGCAAAATGCAAAGGCCGGCGAAGAATATGAAGAGTCCGAAGTACTGGAAAAACGTACAGCCAATTGAGCAGACAAGCAATATGGGGTTCAGCCCATTGATCGAGTCAAACATGACAACCGCTAACATGCCCATCGGGAAAAAGAAGATTCCATAAGCGAGCAGGGACCAGAAAATCGCATTGTTCACCTCTGCGTTAAAAAAATAAGCATAACTGCGATAGAAGGTTGCGGGCCCAAAGAAGAAGGCATAGCAGGCAAGCAGAGTCAGACATTGGTCGATTATCTCATCCTTGCCCGGCGCACCGCCGAACGTCTCGGGGGCTCGCACCCCGCCGCCAGCGCTGTCACGGATGCATTCAGTGAAATAGTGAAACCAGTACGCAATCAGGAATGCGAAAAGTATGCCGGGCAACATGAAGCCGATGCCCCGAACGTGCATAAGGAAGAATCTAGCAAACAGGCCGATCAGCATCGGTGCAATCACGAACACGGCTACATGAACCATGCCTGATGCACTTGCCGGGTAGAGGAACATGTCCGCGAGCCACGGAAGTGTGCGTTCGCCCGTTCGCTCGGGCTCCTCCATTCTTATTTGCCCCCCAAGCAGCTCCCGCTCTTCAAGGCTCAACCCGTCAACAGCATCTTCCGTATCTTCCTGAGCCGGCTCATTGGAAGTCTCTTCCGGGACTTGTTCCTCCGGAGCCTCTACATGCGAGCCGCAGTGGGGACATTCTATAAGTTCTCCTCTCAGATCTTTGAGGATGTGTATCGTTTGATCACACGTTGAACATGCAAAACGCACGGTGTGCCTGCCTTGGCCCGGGCCTGTGTGCGCTGCCTGTTTTGGGACGACAAACGCATGCTCGCACGTTGGACATTTTCCCTTTTTTCCGGCATGGCCCTGGCGGGCGGTGATTTTGTGACCGCAGTGTTCGCAATGAAAATCCACAGTGGTGGATCTCTGCGGCACGACAACGACGCTGTCGCATCGCTGGCACCTACATCTCTTGCCTGCGTGTTCCTCGTGAACGCTGATCTTGTGACCGCACTGCTCGCAGAAAAACCGAATCATGAACCTTCTTCCTCCTGAGCCGTGCTCACCTCCGGCATTTCTCACGGACTCAGTGATTCGCAGTTCTCATCAGTTATGCGGCTGCGGCACCGTTCGCAGTCCTGCACGCTCAGGGGCTGCACCGCAGACTACTCTGTCAAACAAGACGCCTGGGCTTGAGTTTTCTTCAGTGTAAGTCGCGGGCGCGCGCATATTTGACGCAAAGCGGCTTCGTGTCCGGCTGATCAGGCATTCAGCTTCTCTTTGACCAGTTCAGCGGCCCTGGCGAGGGCGTCGTTGATCTTTTCCGGATTCTTTCCGCCGGCCTGGGCCATCTGGGGCCGGCCTCCGCCTCCGCCATCGACGATAGGAGCGATTTGCCTGACGATATCGCCTGCTTTGAGCCCTTTCTTGATGAGATCGTCGGTGACGCCCGCCAACAGCGTTGCTCTTGCCTCGTCATCGAAACCCAGGACGATCGCGGCGGATTTCGCCTTCTTCTTGAGCATGTCAACCGCCTCGCGCGCCTGCTCGATGGACGTCGTCGAGATCCGGCCGATGATGATAGAGGCCTGGCCGATGTTTTCACATTTCGCAAGAAGCTCTCTCGCCTCGGCCATCACATCCGAGCCGGACTGACGAGCCGCCGCCTTCAATTCCCTGGAAAGTTTCTTATTGTCCTCCATCAAGCGGCTGACTCTGTCCAGAAGTGATTCGGACGGGACCTTGAGCATGGCCGAGAGCGCATCGACAACCTCACCGGCCTTGTCTAAATGTTCAGCCAGTGCCGGGCCGGTCAGCGCCGTAATCCTGCGGACGCCGGCTGAGATGCTTTCCTCTTTGGTGATTTTGAAGCCGCCGATAATGCCGAGCCTGTCCACATGCGTGCCGCCGCAAAACTCCCGGCTGAACGCTTCATCGATATGGTTCTGGTCCTCGGCGCCGATGGCCACGACGCGGACTTCGTTTCCATATTTTTCACCGAACAGGGCCATCGCGCCGAGCTTCCGGGCTTGTTCCTTTGCCATGACCGTCCAGGTCACGGGCGGGTCGGCGGCGATTTTCTCTTTCACCAGAGTTTCGACCTGCCTGAGCTGCTCGGGAGTCGGCGCCTTGGGGTAGGTGAAATCGAATCGCAAGTACTCGGGCCCGACAAAACTGCCCTGCTGGGCGACGGATTTGCCCAAGACCTCCTGGAGCGCCCATTGGAGCAGATGCGTTGCGGTGTGATTCTTCTTTGTCGCGGCCCGGTCTTTGGCGACGATGGCTTTTACGATGTCACCGACGCCCAGCGTTCCTTTGACGAGCCGGCCCTCATGGACAATGCAGTTGGCGATTTTTGTCGTACCCTCGACAATGAATCGAACGTCGCCCGACGTAATGAGGCCGCAGTCACCGACCTGCCCGCCCGCCTCGGCGTAAAAGCAGGTCTTGTCCAGGACAAGCCCGACCTGCACGCCGGTTCCGATTCGGCCTTTGGTTTGAAAACCTTCGGCGTCAATGAAGCCGATTATTGCGGCGTCGCACTGGTCCGCGCGATATTTATACAGGTCCTCTGTCTCCGGCAGAACCTGACCACTGACTTTGTCCGTCAGCGACAGCGAATCCCTGGCCGAAGCAGCCCGGGCGCGCTGCCTTTGCTGCTCCATCAGCTCGGTGAATTTGGCCGTATCGACTCTCAGGCTGCGCTCTTCGGCCATGAGCTGCGTCAAGTCCAGCGGGAAACCGTAGGTGTCGTAGAGCTGGAAGGCATCGTCGCCGCTGATGATCTTATCTGCGGCTTTCTGCGCCCGCCTGGCGGCGGTGTTGAAGATTTCAATACCTCGGTCGAGCGTTCTGCCGAAGCTGGCCTCTTCGGATTCGATAACCGTCGAGACGTAGTCGGCGCGATGGCGTATCTCTTCAAAGGCGTCGCCCAGGCAATCGACGACGACCGGAACGAGCTTGTAAATGAACGGCTCGTGCATTCCCAATTCTCTGCCGAACCTCGAAGCGCGGCGCAGTATCCGCCGAATCACATATCCCCGCCCCTCGTTTGAGGGTGCTGCGCCGTCGGTGATGGCAAAGACCGCGGCGCGCACGTGATCGGCGATGACGCGAAACGCATTGTCGGTTTTGCTGCCCAGTTTTGAGCTGTATTTGTGGCCTGTAATCTGGCCGGTACGCTCGATTATAGGCATGAATAAATCGGTATCGTAGTTGCTCGCCTTGTTCTGCATCACGGCGACGATTCTTTCCAGTCCCGCGCCGGTATCTACATATTTGGCCGAAAGCGGTACGAGCTTGCCGCCCGGCTGGCGATTGTATTGTATGAAGACGAGATTCCACAACTCGATGTATCTGGCGCAGCCGCCATTGACCCGGCACTGGTGGCCCGGGACATGCTTCATGTCGCACCTGTCGGGACCGAGGTCGATATGAATTTCGCTGCAAGGCCCACACGGGCCCGTCTCGCCCATTTCCCAGAAATTATCTTTCCGGCTGAACCGAAGGACTCTTTCGGCCGGGAGCGACGTCACTTTGGGCCATAGTCCCGCGGCCTCTTCATCTGCGGGCAGGCCGTCAGCTTCGTGGCCGGCAAAAACCGTCGCCCACAAATGGTTCGGATCAATGCCCCAGACCTTCGTGAAGAGCTCCCAGGCCCATGCGATGGATTCGGCCTTGAAATAATCGTCGAAGGACCAATTGCCCAACATCTCGAAAAACGTGTGGTGGTAGGTGTCCTTGCCTACTTCTTCCAGATCATTGTGTTTACCGCTGACGCGCAGACATTTCTGGCTGTTGGCCACACGGGGGTGCTCTGCCGACGCCAATCCGAGAAAGACGTCCTTGAACTGGTTCATCCCGGCGTTGGCAAAAAGCAGCGTCTCATCGGCGACCGGGACGATGGGCGAGCTGGGGACGAACTCGTGTTCTTTGCTCTTGAAGAAATCAATGAAGTCACTTCTGATTTGCTTTGCACTTCTCATTGGGTTTCCCGTACCTGGTTGTTCGCGCTTTGCCTCGCGCCCCGCCGGAGACACTTCGGGGTTCACACAAGGCCTTTGGCGGCGAGGATCTTCCCTTTCATCTCGTCACACAGGTCCTTATTCTCGGCGAGGAACTTTTTCGCATTTTCTCTGCCCTGACCGAGCCGGATCGTGCCATAGTTCAGCCATGCGCCGCTTCTTTCGGCGACCTGACAGGCAAGTGCCAAATCGAGCAGATCCCCCTCGTAGCTGATTCCGCTGTTGAACATGATGTCGAACTCGGCGTCCCGGAAAGGCGGCGCGATTTTGTTCTTGACTACGCGGGCCCTGACGCGGGAGCCGATGGCCCCGGTGTTATCCTTTATGGTGGTGATGCGTCGCAGGTCAATTCGCACTGAACTGTAGAATTTCAGGGCTTTTCCGCCGGTGGTGGTTTCGGGGTTGCCGAACATGACACCGATCTTCATGCGAATTTGATTGATGAAGACAAGGGCGGTTTTGCTCTTGCCGATAATGCTGGTGAGCTTCCGCATGGCCTGGCTCATTAATCGTGCCTGGAGCCCGACGTGTGTGTCGCCCATCTCGCCTTCAATCTCGGCCTTGGGTGTCAGTGCGGCTACGGAATCGACGACGATAATATCCACGGAATTCGAGCTGACGAGCATCTCGGCGATCTCGAGCGCCTGTTCGCCCGTATCGGGCTGGCTGACCAGCAGACTGCTGACATCCACGCCGAGCCGCTTGGCCCAGGTGGTATCGAGGGCATGTTCAGCGTCGATGAACGCCGCGACACCCCCCGCGCGCTGAGCATTGGCAATAACGTGAAGGGCCAGAGTGGTTTTGCCCGAGGACTCGGGTCCGAACAGCTCGGTCACTCTGCCCCGAGGGATACCCGCACCGCCAAGGGCGATATCGAGAGATAATGCCCCGGTCTTGATACCTTCGATCCTGGCGTAACTGTGCTCGTCCATTTGCATGATCGCACCCTGGCCGTACTGCTTTTCGATCTGGGCAATCACGCGTTGCAGTGCATTCTCTTTGCCGCTCGTCTTGGATGTTGTCTCAGCCTTCTTTGTTTTTGCCATTTCTATTCTTCTCCCTTTGCATTTTTTATTTTAGTTCGTATTTTCCCAACGCAGTATAGATCGGGCCTTTCGGCGTCAGTTCGCTCTGATAAACGCAGAGCGAATCGACCGGCATCGAACCGAGATTCAGGTCTTCGTATGGCCGAATCATCTGCACCAGCTTGATTCCCGCCTTGGCATTTCTTACCCGGCACAGGGTCAGATGGGCCGAGAATTTTCTGGCCTCCCTGGCCCATCCCGCCAGGTCAAGCTCCTGTTCGAGGTCCTCGTGTAATTGCACAAGAGCCCTGCAATCCTGTCCCGCGCCGATCCATAGAACTCTGGCACTTGCGCCGCCGAAATGGCCGACCTGCTCGACCTCCAGGTCGAAACTGCGATGCCGGCCGGCTGCCGCCCCGGCTATGTTGCAGACATCGACGGTCTGCTCGGCCTTGATTTCCCCTAAGAACTTCAGCGTCAAGTGCATCGCTTCGGGGGCCACCCATTTGACATCGCCCTTGCGGATATCTGCCTTGCGGCGCAGCTCATTCTGCAAATCGGCCAGGCTCTTTCTGATCTGCTCGCTGATGTCAATGGCTATGAAACACCGCATCCTGCTCTCGACCCGCTAAAACCTTGTTACACTTCGCAACATTTCCAGTCTTCTGTCGATATTCGCCCTGTCTGTGGACGTCAATCCGTTCATTGAAAAATCAGCGATCGTGAAGGAGGCGACCACCGTGCCGCATGCGACCGCTGTTCTCAACGTCTCGAATTCGGTCTTGCGCTGTGCCGCCAGATGGCCCATGAACCCGCCCGCAAAGCTGTCGCCCGCCCCGGTGGGGTCTTTGACGTCGGCGGCGGGAAAGGCCGGAAGGACAGACATTTCGCCGGCCGCATTGCACATGATCGAGCCGGATTCGCCCTTTTTGATGACGACCACAGACGTGCCCAGCTCCAGGATTCTCTGCGCCGCCCTGATCAGATTGTGTTCGCCGGCCAGCATCCTCGCTTCATCTTCGTTGATGATCAGGCAGTCAATTCTCTTCAGCAGCGCTCTCAGATCGTCCCGATGGTCTTCAATCCAGCAGTTCATGGTATCGGCCGCTACGAAAACGGGCTGCTTGATTTGCCCGAGCAGCTCGAGCTGGAGGGCCGGCGCCGTGTTGGCCAAGAAGACAAACTTGCTGTCCTTGAACGCATCGGGCACCTTCGGCGGCGATTCGGCCAGGACATTCAGCTCCATGCACTCGGTGGTTCTGTCGTCCATGTTTTCGTGATACGCGCCGGTCCAGCGGAAGGTCTTGCTCTGCGCTCTGACTTCCAGGCCCGTCAGGTCAACGTTTCTGTCGGTGAAAATCTCTGCCAGATCAAACGGGCAATCGGAGCCGACAACGCCCACGAACCTGACCGGCGAGAAGAAACTCGCCGCCAGGCTGAAATAAATCGCCGAACCGCCGAGGCAGTTCTCACTGACACCGAAAGGCGTTTTGACCGTATCAATACCGATTGAACCCGTGACCAATAGTGACATATCTGTACTCGTCAAGTTTGAGTTTGCGTTCCGAATTTCTTCAAAGTGTTGTCTATTCTCTTGAGCGTATTGGCTTTGCCCAACATTTGGATCGAATCGAAGATCGGCAGGCTGATTGTGGTGCCGCAAATGGCCACACGCAAAGGCTGGGCGACCTTGCCCAAGCCGAGTTCTCTCTCTTCGGCCAGGCCGCGAAGCAAGTCCTCAATCGCCTGCTCTGTAAGCTCATCCGTCGCGGCGAGCCTCTCGCGGACAACGGCCAAAATGCCCAGGCCGTCACTTTTCAACAGGACTTTCTTAACAGCCTTTTCATCGTATTCGATTTCTTCATTGTCCAGGAACAGAAATCTGCTCTTGCGATCAATGTCGGCTAAGGTCCTCGCCCCTTCACAGAGCCCCGCTATTCTTGAAAGGAGCTCATCGTCGGCAGAGGCCATCGGCGATTCGACTACTTGAAGATAATCTTTCAGGCGTCCCAGAAGCCGGCCGCCTGCCGCCATGCGTATGTGCTCGGTATTGAAGGCGAGCAGCTTCTGGCGGTCGAACAGGCTGTTCGATTTGGTCAGGCGCGCCAGGTCAAAGGACTCAACTAGTTCCTCGACCGGCATAATCTCCCGGTTGTCGCCGGGATTCCAGCCCAAAAGCGCAAGGAAATTCAGCATCGTCTCAGGCAGGTAGCCGCTCTTGAGGAAGTCAACGATGTTAATCTCGGGCAGGGCGACGCCAAGATACCGAGCCATTGCATCGATACTTGGCATGTCCGGCGTGGTTTTTCCGTTGATGAAGGAATCGAGCTGGTCGGCCGCAATGGCGCCGGCCTCGGCGAGTCTGCCGAGGTTGACAGCCTGCAATGTCTTGATGGCTCTTCGAAGCGCCTCAGGACGCTCGCGCTTGGAGAGTTTGCCGCCGGTGTCACTGACGGTTACGGACATGTGAGCATATTTTGGAAGCGGGGCATCCGTAAACAAAGCCTGCCACAGAGCTTGCTGGCCCGGTGTGTTGTTGAGGTGTTCCTGGCCGCGAATGATGTGCGTCACGTTCATCAGGTGGTCATCGACCACACAGGCGAAATTGTACGTCGGGAAACCATCGTTTTTCTGAATGATGAAATCGCCAATTTCCGCCGCGGCAAATGTGATCTCGCCCCGGACCACGTCCTGCACTACGATAGGCCCCTCTTGCGGGACGGCGAAGCGAACCGTGACGGGTCGGCCTTGCTCTCTTGCTATTCTGACCTCATTCTCATCGGGAAACCGTTCGGGCCGGAGATAGGTTAAGTTCCCCTTCTGGCCTTCGGCCTTTTCTCGCATAGTCTCGAGCTCTTGGGGGGTGTCAAAGCAGTAGTAGGCCTTTTGTTCGTCAAGCAGTCTGCGGAGGTACTTGTCGTAGATGTGCTTGCGTTCGGATTGCAGATAGGGCCCGTTCGGTCCGCCGGCTTCGGGGCCCTCATCCCACTCGATTCCGAGCCATCGTAAGTCGTCAATGACCTGCTGCATCGCGGTCGGCGTGTTACGTCTCTGGTCGGTATCTTCGATGCGCAGAATGAACGTTCCACCGGTCCGCCGGGCCAGAAGCCAGTTAAAAAGAGCGGTCCTGGCGCCGCCCACGTGCAGATACCCCGTCGGCGACGGTGCAAAACGCGTTACTGCTTTCTCCGACATAAGACTTATGATTCCTCGACAACAGTCAGAATTCGCGAAAAACACCACTTTAGGCTGTCAATCGCCTCTTGTCAAGCGCAACGACGGCGCGATCGCAGCTTGTTCGGATGGTCGGATTAGTGCGGCCGCCCCGCCCCTGCGGCTTTACTTGTGCTTGGCACAATTTCTGCTGCTGCTGGCCCGAGAAAGCCGAATATATATTCAGGATCAGGGGCTGAGCCGTGTGCTTGCTCCTGAGCTAATGCTTGCGTTCTCGATATCAGGGCGGCCGCGCAGGGCCGGCCCGACAGCAGGATACGGTGGTCGATACAGCAAGAAATAATCCGGTCTCAGATTCTATCGCAATGGTTGTCGTTTTCTTGATGGCCATCGGAACAGTCTTTGTCTTCTCGGCCGGCGCCAATATCGGTCAGGAGTTTGACCTCGAGCGGTTCTACGATTACCCCGGCCTGCGCCAGATTCTTTTTTTCCCATTGGCGTGTCTGGTTATGTATGGGGTCTCGCGCTGCGACTATCGCAGGTTGAGCCTTGCCAGGGGTTGGTGGAGGAATCCGACGAGCTACCTGCTGGTCCTGAGCATTGTGCTTCTTGCGGTTGTCCTGTCCCAGCGATTTTATCCGACGCTGCCGAACCTTGTTCCAAAGATCAATCAGCACTACCGCTGGCTGCGAATCCCAGCCGGACCCATAGCCGTAAGTTTTCAGCCTTCTGAGCTGGCAAAATGGGCGGTCATCTTTTTCCTGGCCGCCGTGTGCGACAAGCTCGGGGACCAGATAAGGTCGTACTGGAAGCGTTTTGTCCCGATCTGCCTTGTTGTCGGCTTGGTCGTTGCGCTGGTGATCGTCGAAGACTTCGGGACGGCGGCTTTCATCGCGCTTCTGGCCTTTCTGATGCTGGTCATAGCAGGTGTCAAATGGTGGCATGTTTTGACACCCATGCCGTTTGGCGCCGTGGCGTTTTTCTTCATGCTGGTGCGCTCGCCGACCCGAATGAAGCGAATCGCGGCTTTCATCAGGCCGGAGCAGTGGACCGACTCCGCTGCTTATCAGGCAAACCAGTCTCTGATTGCACTGGGCTCCGGCGGACTCTGGGGCAAAGGGCTGGGCCGGGGAATCTGCAAGTATGGCCATTTGCCTGAGGATACGACGGATTTCATCTTTGCCATCATCGGCGAAGAGCTCGGCTTCATCGGAAACGCGGCCGTTATCCTGCTCTTTATCGCGTTCGTCGCTCTGGGCATACTTGTCGTTGTTCGCTGCCGGGATCAATTCGGCCGGCTCTTAGCCGGCGGTATTGTTCTGGCCATTGCGATTCAGGCCGCTCTGAACATCGGGGTCGCCACCGTCGTGCTGCCGACCAAGGGTATCCCGCTGCCGTTCGTCAGTGCCGGCGGAACGAGCATGTTGCTCTCGGCCGCGGCGATAGGGGTGCTTCTGAATATCGCCAAATCCGGTCCGGCAGACTTGACGGGGTCAGAACACCCTGGTGAACAATGACAGAACGGAAATGGATCCTGTAACAATTCCCATGATCACAAGTATCGCGGCGCCAATGTGATGCCGATAAGGTCGGATCCTCCTCATGACCAGCACCCCCAGGAAGATAGCAATGAAGGCAGGCGGAAAAATCAACACAAGCCAGTCGATGAATCCCGGCGCACGAAATGCGATCAGGATGCTCACCAATCCAAGCACAAACGATCCGATGGCCATGACTCGCGTCCTGTCTTGTGCAGGCGTGTCCTCCTGCTGCAAGCCTGCTTTCTTCTGAGCCACTATCCTCTCGACCTCGGCCTTTCCGCGGTTGAAGACCTCTTTCATGTCCCCGGTTGCCGAAACTGCAAAATCGCGCACTTTCGGCGGGACCGCCACCTCGATTCCCTCCTGACCGAACGCGGCTTTGACGTTCTGTCTCCTCATTACGACCAGCGCCCAAATCCCCATGGGCAGGCCAACGACAGAACCGGCAGAGAACGGGAATAGGGCCAGGATGCTGCCGGCCAGGGCCAGACGGCGGGATCGTAGTTGCATCAGGTTCCAGCCGCCCAGAACAACAAGAACGGCGTATGCCACAGTGACTGCTACTAAGACAATCCTCGCAGCGCCGGGGAGAAAACCGAATGTGACGAGCCGGTCCGTGAAGCCTTGCGCCAGCAGTGAAAAGACCGTCGCCAGAAGCAGACCAACGGCGGCCAGACAGTTAATTCCCCCCGCAACCAACAAGCCCACGGCCGGGATCCACACCTGATGCCGAATGGCTTTAGTCGCGTCATCGTCTCCGGGGACTTCGGCTGGCTTGGGTGCAGGGCCCGGCATCGGATTCTTGGACGATATGGTTTCCACATCGCTTTTGACCTCGGAAGCGTGCTGGTAGCGGCGATCAGGCTCCTTTTCCAGGGTCTTGAGCACGACTTCGTCGAGTCGCACATCGATGTGGACTTTCCGGGAGGGCACTGGAAACCGCCCCAGCGGAAGCTCCCTTGTGAGCATCTCGTAAAACACGACGCCCAGCGAGTAGATATCCGCCCGGTGATCGACCCTGTGCGGGTGCTCGATCTGCTCCGGGGCCATATAGTGCGGCGTGCCCATTCTCTGGCCGGCCTTTGTCAGCGTGTGAACCGAGGCCGGCTGGTCGAGAAGTTTAGCCAGGCCGAAGTCGGTGATCTTTATCTGGCCTTTTTTGTTCAGCATGATGTTTTCGGGCTTGATGTCCCGATGCACGATACCTTCCTCGTGGGCGTACTGCAGGGCCTCACAAATCTGGGGCACGACGGAAAGTGCATCGGCGGGTGCAAGCTGTCCGGCCCGAATGACGTGTCTCAGATCCGTCCCGTCCACAAATTCCATAACGAAATAATACAACCCGGCCTCGGTGTGCCCGAAGTCATAGACCATGACGATACCCGGGTGGTTCAACCTGGCTAAGGAACGTGCTTCTCGCATGAAGCGTTCGGCAAAGGCCTCGGTCTGGCCGACCTGCGGAGGCAGGATTTTCAGAGCCGCCAGGCGGTCGAGCTGCCTTTGGCGAGCCTTGTACACCGCGCCCATCCCCCCCTGGCCCAGTAGCTCCAGAATCTCAAGCCCGGGAAACTGCTCGGCCAGGTCGCCCGGTTCGGGCGGCACAAACGCCGGCGGCGGCGTAAGGTTTGTGGGAACGTCGCTGCCGTCGTCCGAGGCGGCGGCGCAGTCCACCTCGGCGCCGGTCGGCAGGCCCAGTTTGACCAGACATTGCGGACAAAGCCCCTGCGGGGCGTCGGCCGGCAGTGACCTGCCGCACTCGGGACAATGTCTCTCTTCAGCCATAATGGCATCTCCGTTCAACGTTCCGGCTGCTTCCACCTATTACTTAAACAACCCGGTGGAAAGGTTACGCGCCGTCAGGCTTTTTGGGATCACCACCCTCAGCAAGCCAGGGCGGCGAAGAGCTGACGTATCTCCTCGTCAATCTGGTCCTCAGTTGCCACCGTCTGTGCGATTTCGTCCCGCAGCAGCTCACGGTAGCGCCTCCGCAAGCGGTGCACGGCAACCTTCACGGCTCCCTCGCTCATCTTCAGCTCGGCTGCCACGTTTCGGTAAGCGACGGCCTTCTTTCCTGCGGTGAGGTACATCTTCAGGCGGTCGAACTGATCCTGTTTCTTTGCAGCCGCCGCCTCGGCTTTCAGTCGCGTCATTGCCCGGTCCAGCACCGTCAGCGCCCAGGACCGCTCGAACAGCTTTTCCGGCGACAACTCGTCGCGCGGCTCGAGGGCGTACTGAGTTTCGGCATTCCCGCAATCCAGCGAGAGGATCTTGCGGCCGCCGCCGCGTTTCTGCGCGCCGGCCCGGGCGCGCTCGTTGGCTAAGAAGTGCTTGAGCGCGGCCAGGAGAAATGAGCGGAATTTTCCGCGTTTCGGCTCGGCCAGGCGCAGACCGTGCTTCTCCAGCAGAGAGGCAAGGAACGCCTGTGTGTGGTCCTCGGCCTGATCAGCGCGATAGCCGTGCCGGCGAAGATACGCATATAACGGAAACCAGTAAGTCCGGCACAGCGACTCCAAAGCCTGGTGGTAGTGGGCCGATTCGGGCCTCGACGCCGACAAAACGACGCTCCAGTGCGTCGTGGCAAATCGACCGGCGCCGGGAGGAGCAGAATTCGTAGCCGCATCGTTTGACATTTTTCTCTGCAGTCTTCCTTCAGCAGTATTGTCTCAGCCGTATGATGATATGATAGACGGTCTGCCGGGAAGATGCAACCGCCACGAAGAGACCGGGGCAGACGAATCTTTTTGACAAATTCCGTTGCCGGTGTAGAATTGTACCTTGATCCGCAATCCGAACAACAACGGGCATTTTCAAAAAAGGAGCATGAAAATGAGGACGGGAATTTCATTTAATGTGGTTCTGGGGATTGCCCTGTTCTCTGTGCCCGGCTGCGCAGAAAAGAAAGCGACGCCGGAGCAAGAGCAGGCTCAATCCGATGTGAAGGAGACCAAACCAATGAGTGCTCACAAGGAGTCTTTTGGGCAGACGCCCGACGGCAGGCAAGTGGATGTGTACACTCTCGTCAATGCAGACGGTCTGAGAGCCAGGATGATCAACTATGGAGCGATTTTGGTTTCGCTGGAGGTCCCGGACCGCGACGGCGCCCTCGCGGATATTACTCTCGGCTACGATGATTTGGACAATTACCTCAAGCGGGGAGGCCTCTTCGGGGCCACCGTCGGGCGGTATGCCAACCGCATCGGCGGCGCCAAATTCGTGCTCAACGGCACCGAGTATGAACTGGCCCCGAACAACAGGCCCAACCACATCCACGGGGGAAGAAAGGGATTCAGCAAAGTGCTCTGGAGACTTGAGGACATTGGGGCCGAGGGTGGCCAGGCTGCCGTAGAGCTAAGTTACGTCAGCCAGGACGGCGAAGAAGGTTATCCGGGCAACCTGGCGTGTCGCGTGACATACACGCTGACCAACGATAACGAGTTGAAGATTGACTACGAAGCTGAGACGGATAAGGCCACCGTGATCAATTTGACAAATCACAGCTACTTCAATCTTGCCGGCCACGGCAGCGGTGATGTTCTCGATCACGTCCTGGAGCTCGCCGCCGACAGGTACACCGTCTTCGACGAAGCTCTGATACCGACCGGAGAAATCCGAAGCGTGGAAGGCACGCCTCTCGATTTTACGACGCCGACGTCCATAGGAGCCCGGATTGGCGAAGTCGGGAAAGGCTACGATCAGAATTACGTACTCAAGGGCGGCGGGGGATCGCCAGCCCTGTGCGCGCGGGTATCTGAGCCGACAAGCGGCAGGGTCATGGAAGTCCACACGAGCGAGCCCGGCGTCCAGTTCTATACGGGCAACTGGCTCAACAGCTCCGTCACCGGAAAGCAGGGCAAGGTGTACGAGAAACACGGTGGATTCTGTCTGGAGACGCAGCATTTTCCGGATTCGCCGAACAAACCGAATTTCCCATCCGTCGTTCTCAACCCAGGACAGAAGTTCACTTCGACGACCGTCTTCAAGTTCTCCACGCAATGAGGTGCGACTTCATCGAAGAGAACATCGGCCGGCAGCAGCGGACAGGTGAATAATCACGCGAGGTAAACCGTCTCGCCCGGCCGGATGCGGGGTATCTGATCCCGCTTTGCCTTGATGTCCTCTTTGTCCAGTGCGAAGCTGGGCGCGATTTCGATCAGACAATCCACGGAGCCGTCCGGTTTTCTCGGAACGGCCACACCCGCCGATTCGAGCCACGCCGCGGCGCGGGCGACCATCATCCGCCTTGTCGTCTCGACACTGTCAACACCCGTGGTGTTCTTGGTCGGGGCGAATTCTTCGCTCCGGAGCGTCTCGAGGATCATCGACCTGGAGGCCATCGGGATGGCGTCGAAAACAAAGCTCTCAAGCTTTATGCCGTCGGATTCAACAAGATTTCCCTGCTCGTCGATCCGCGGGATGGCCTTGACCGCTCTGTGCAGCGGCAGAGAAAAATCCCTGGTATTGAGCTTCTCTACGAAAGTGCGATTGATAATGTGAATGCCGATACTGCCGAGCTGGAAGACCAGTGAGCCGTCAGCTTGGCGTTTCTGGGCCAGCTTGTCGGGCAAATCACTGTACTCGATGACCGTGATCTTGCCGTCAATCAGGCAGAAGTTGCCGACCTTTTCCCCGGGTCCGGCTTTGCGCACGGCCTTTGAGGACATCTCGGCCCTATCGAGAATGTGCAAACCGATAAAGAGCGGGTCAAAAATATTGATCAGAGGATTGTCGACCTGCCAGTAGCTCAGAAATTCCACGCCGCGTTTCTTCATGTCTTTCAAAGAGCCGCTTTGGTGGAGCGCCTTGAGACTTCCACCGTGACCGTCCGGCGAACAGACGATATTGGCTTTGTCGGCGAGCAGGATTCTGCCTTGGGAGCTGAAGTTGGGCAACGTCCCCTGCTGAAAAATGAAGACGTTCCCGGGATCGAGGCCGTAATAGTCACTCGAGCGGAACACCTCCACGGTCCGGCTGTAATTCAGCGGGCTGGTCATCACGTACCACGGACAGACGGCCTGATATTCTTGGCAGGTCGCCCTGATGGCATCGGCGAAGATCTGAAACAGCGTTCTGTTCTTGACCGGACTGATGGGAAAATCTCCTTTGGGCCCGTCGAGACCGAGCCGGGTCCCCTGGCCACCCGCCACCACAAAAGCGGCGACCTTGCCCGCCGATATCGTCTTCCGGCCCAATTTGACGGCTTCGGCGTATTTGCTACGCCACTCGGTACCGGACGGACGAGCGCTGTAGAAAGGAGCAGGTGAGAAATCGGCCCGCATCGAGGCATGAGGGGCCTCTGCCATGGAATCCGCCACCCACTGGTCTATCTTCGGCAAATCCAGCCGTTGGATCTGTTCCAGCAGAGCCTGCTTCTGGCCCTCGTCCAGGTGTTCCCAGAATCTCAACAGATGGCTCTGACCATGCTCTTGAAGCCGGCTTCGCAAGTTTTCGAGAGTTTTCTGAATACGCATACCTTCAAATCCGGGCTGAAAATGGAGATTTTAGGCGAATTGGAAAAATTTTTCAAGACACTTCCGAAAATTGCCGAAATTCGTTTGACAAATGAGCCCGTTGTGTGTTAATATCGGCTTTAGATGCAGGTTGGTTTGAAAAGTTCTGTTATCATAAGAAAACTGTCATCATATTTGTGGTCCCAATTTCATATCAAAGAACCTACCTGTCGGGAAGAAGTTTTTCGAAAAGTTTAGACGTGCGCCTTTGAATCCGACGATAGTAGAGGATTCTGCGGCGGGGCGCCGTGTGCTGATTCTGTGGAAAAACCGGTATTACAGGTAGAGACCGACCGTTTTTAGACAAACATGAGAAGTTGTGGAGATTCGCAGGAGAAGGAGTAGTGTTTGGTGTCCCACGCGTGTGGGACAGTAGGCATTTATCTATTGAAATGTAAGCCGAAGCGTACGTGAAAACGGTCGGATTCGCGAATCTCGAGAAGCAAAGATAAGGAGAAAAAGATGAAGAAGAAAGGTTTTACATTAGTTGAGCTGTTGGTCGTTATCGCGATCATAGCGCTGCTGATGGGCATTCTGATGCCAGCTCTGGCCAGGGTCAGGCAGATCGCCTTCCGGATGGTCTGCGGAACGAACCTGTCCGGTATCGGCAAGGCGATGCTCATCTACAGCAACGATTACGACGACGAACTGCCGCGCTCCGGCGGTCGAAACAGCCAGTGGGCCAACCCAATACCTATGTGGAACGCGGCTAATCGCTTCCAGGCGTACGGCGTCTCAGCCGACGGCAGCGGCGGCATGGGCAGCATCACGTCCTGCTTCTACCTGCTGGTCAAGTATGCCGAGGTCACGCCCAAGTCGTTCATCTGCAAAGGCGATTCCGGATCCGCGGAGTTCAAGCCCGCCGATTACGCCGCTGGCGACCGTGAACTGATTGACCTGTGGGATTTCGGCACTGACCCCATGAAGCATTGCAGCTACTCTTACCACATGCCCTTTGGCCTGTATGCTCTGACTACGGCCAGCGAGCCCGGTCTGGCGGTCGCGGCCGACAGGAACCCATGGATGGACTCCCCGGCCGGAGAAGGCAAGGGCGCACAGTTCGCGGCGTTCAATCCTGATGGCGGCAGAGAAAGCTTAAAGATCGGCAACGCCATCCAGCACCAGGAAGACGGGCAAAACGTACTGTTCCTGGATAACCACGTGGGCTTTGAGAAGAACTCATTCTGCGGTGTCAACGATGACAACATCTACACGTTCTGGGACGGCAGTGACATTCGAAAAGCCGGCTTGCCCGTTGCAGGGACTGAGCCCAAGGGCAGAACAGATTCCTATCTGGTCAACGACGGCGCAGCAGGCGCCGGCGGCGTCGCCCCGCCGAAAGGCAGGGCCTGCTTCACCCCAGAGACGCCTGTCTGGGTCAATGGTCAGCTTGTCCAGATCTCAACCGCGGGCCAGTCGGTCGGCAAGCAGATCTGTGCGACGTCTTCTCTCGAGAAGGTCGAAGAGCACCAGGGAACATTCGAGTGTCGTGATATCGTGCTCGAGAGCGGAAGTTGCATCAGCGTTGTCGATGCACACTGCTTCATGCTCGATTCCGGAAAATGGATCGCGGCACAGAACCTGACCAGCGGCCTGAGGTTGAAGACCCAGAATGGAACCGTCGGTATCAAGAGCGTCACGACCAGAACGACCGCCTATACGGGCAAGGTTTACAATCTGAAGGTCCAAGGCTCAGACCAGTACATGGTCGGCAATGATGCGGTAATCGTGCGTGATTATTGATGCAGGCCGGCAATGGTGTTCGATCCTCGCGGATTAGGACGCTGTCCGGCATGCAACTTGGTTGCGTAGAGATTATCTTCGCTTCGGTCGTCTTCAAGCGGCCTTATGCAGTGAGCATAAGGCCGCTTTTTTTGTGAGACCGCACGCGAGAAGCGTTTGCCCGTTCGGTGTGCTCCTTGCAAAATGGGCTTGCCGTCGCTATCATGGCGCAAATGACGGCGAAGGCGCACAAGGACAAGAATAAGGACCGGCAGGCCCCGGTGGCGGTCAATAAAAAGGCATACCGTAACTTCGAGCTCGTTGAGAATTTTGAGGCCGGTCTTGAGCTGTTGGGCAGTGAGGTCAAATCGTTGCGAGCCGCCGCCGCCGACCTCAACGGATCGTACGCGCGGGTCGATAGCGGGCAATGCTGGCTCGTTGGCGCGCAAATCGCCCAGTACCAGCAGGCCGGAAACCGCCAGCATGAGCCGACCCGAAAGAGAAAGCTGCTGCTGCACAAGACCGAGATTCGCAAAATCACGACCAAGCTCGAACAGCGGGGCTTCACCCTGGTGCCCCTGCGTATCTACTTCAACAAAAGAGGATTGGCTAAAATGGAGCTGGCCCTGGCCAGAGGAAAAAGGCAATATGACAAAAGAAAGGCAATTACCGAACGGGATCAGAAACGTGACGTCGATAGAGACATGAAAAGGTATCGAAAATAAATAAACGCGGGATTAACGGGGACCTTCGATTATGGCTGAAGAAGAGAAAGAGCAGGAGAAGAAGATCATCGTCGATGAGGACTGGAAGCAGGAAGCTCAAAAAGAAAAGGAAATATTAGCGGCCCGGGAGGAGGCTGAAAAGAAGAAGGAGCCGAAGGAAGAGAAGCCCCGCGGGCCTCTGCCGGAGGGGAATTTTGCTGCGCTGGTAAGCATGCTCACGACGCAATCGCTGTTTGCCTTGGGCCTGCTTCAGATCAAGGGCCAGGAACAGAGGCAGCCCGACCTGGAGCTGGCCAAATACAATATCGATATGCTCGAGACCCTCGAGGACAAGACCAGGGGTAATCTGACCGAGGAGGAAGAAGCCGTGCTGGCAAATACACTCGATGAGCTTCGTATGGGCTACGTGAAAGTCGCGGGGTAAGCTGAATTGGCGAACATATTGGGCCAAATCATCGCGGACAAAAAGGCCGAAGTTCGCGCGCGCCAGTCGCAAACAAGTCTCGACCGGCTCAAAGAACAGGTTCATGATTTGTCCCGGTGCCGCAATTTCTACAAGGCCGTGACCCGGCCCAGCCGGCGCGGCATAAACGTCATCGCAGAGGTCAAGAAGGCCTCTCCGTCGGCTGGGGTCATTCGAGAGGATTTCGATCCGGTGGCCATCGCGCAAACGTATGAGCGGTGCGGGGCGGACGCCATCAGTGTTCTGACCGACGAAAGCTATTTCCAGGGCCGGCTCGAGTACATAGACCGGATACGCCAAGTGGTGGATTTGCCGGTCCTGCGAAAGGATTTTATCATCGACCTTTGGCAAGTCTATGAATCGCGCGCCGCCGGTGCGGATGCGATATTGTTGATTGCCGAAGCCCTGAAACCAGGCGAGCTGATGGACCTGATGATCGCCGCAAATGAACTTTCCCTTACCGTGCTGCTGGAAGTCCACCGGGCCGACACGCTACTGGCCGTTCGGAGTCTGATAGGCTTTCCCAAGAAAGGATACAGTGTGCTGGGCGTCAACAATCGCGACCTGACCACGATGCAGGTCGATTTGAATACGACGAGCAGATTGGCAGAACTTCTCGACAGCAGAGACGAGCTGGTCGCTGAGAGCGGAATAAAAACGCGGGCCGACGTCGAAAAGCTCAAATCTTTCGGCGTGCGGGCGGTCCTCATCGGACAAACGCTGTGCGAGCATCCTGATATCGAAGAGAAATTCGCGGAATTGTTCGGCTGAGATATATACCACTGCAGCCCATGACGGCCGGTCTTATTTACGCCTTTCCTGAGCCTTCTGGATTTTCGCCCATGTGTCGCGCAACGTCGCTGTCCGGTTAAAGACGAGCCTGCCTTCAGAGCTGTCGGGATCGACGCAGAAATAACCCAGTCTCTCGAATTGATGGCGGCTCAACGGCTTCGCCTCCGCCAGAGACGGCTCCACTTTGCATGAGGTCAGAACCTCCAGCGAGTTCGGATTCAGGTTGGATTTGAAATCCATGCCCTCAGCGACGTCATCCGGGTTTTCCTTGGTAAATAGATGGTCGTAGAGGCGGACTTCGGCTTCGAGCGAGCGCTCGGCGCAGACCCAGTGCAGCGTGGATTTGACCTTTCGCCCGTCGGGGGCGTCGCCGCCGCGCGTGGCAGGGTCGTAAGTGCAGTGCAGCTCCGCCACCTCGCCCTTGGCGTCTTTGACAACATCCGTGCAGGTGACAAAATACGCGTAGCGCAGTCGAACCTCCCGGCCGGGCGCCAAACGGAAAAATTTCTTCGGCGGCTCTTCCATGAAGTCTTCCCGTTCGATGTACAGCTCTCGCGAGAAGGGAACCTTCCGCGTGCCGGCCGCAGGGTCTTCGGGATTATTGACCGCGTCAAGCTCTTCGACCTGGCCCTCGGGATAATTGTCGATGACCACTTTGAGGGGCCGAAGCACCGCCATGACCCGCGGGGATGTCTTGTTCAAGTTCTCCCGAAGGCAGTGCTCCAGAAGTGCGATATCCACGGTGCTGTTGAACTTATTGACACCGATGCGCTTGCAGAATTCCCGAATTGCCTCGGGCGAATAACCACGCCGGCGGAAGCCGCTGATGGTCGGCATCCTCGGATCGTCCCAGTCGCCGACCAGCCCTTCCTGGACCAGTTGCAGCAGGCGTCGCTTGCTCATCACAGTGTAGGTCAGATTCAGTCGGGCAAATTCTATCTGCTGAGGGTGATAGACACCCAGCTCATCGAGGAACCAGTCATATAAGGGCCGGTGATTCTCGAATTCCAGCGTGCACACCGAATGCGTAATTCGTTCGACGCAGTCTTCGAGCCCGTGCGCCCAGTCGTACATCGGATAGATGCACCATTTCTCGCCGGTCCGATGATGAGCCGCGTGCACGATGCGATACATCACCGGGTCGCGCATATTCAGATTGGGGTGCGCCATGTCAATTTTCGCCCGCAGTGTGCGCGAGCCGTCCGGGAATTCGCCCGCCCTCATTCGCTCGAGCAGCTCCAGATTCTCTTCGATCGAACGGTTGCGGAAGGGGCTTTCGGTTCCCGGCTCGGTGAGCGTGCCGCGGTACTGGCGCGTCTGCTCGGCGGTCAGGTCGCAAACATACGCCTTGCCCTTTTCGACAAGCCGGACCGCGTACTCGAACATCTGCTCGAAGTAGTCCGATCCGTAGTAGAGATGCTCGCCCCAGTCCCAGCCGAGCCAGTGAACGTCCTCGATGATCGAGTCTACGTACTCCTGCTCCTCTTTCTCGGGATTGGTATCGTCGAATCGCAGGTGGCATCGACCGCCGAACTCGGCTGCGATACCGAAATTCAGGCAGATGCTCTTGGCGTGTCCGATATGCAGATAGCCGTTTGGCTCCGGCGGAAATCGCGTCACCACGCGCCCGTTCCACTTGTTCGTCTTGAGGTCCTCGGCAACAATTTGCCGAATAAAATCGAGTCTGGTATTTTCGTCTTTCTTGCTCAGCATTCTTATCCACCAAAGAGGGGCCCGTGCCCCTTGCCTCGCACCAGGGTAACAAATTCACGGGGATTATACAATCGCAGACGCTTTCATGCGTCGGTATTCTCAACAGTCTGCTTCGGCGGTCTGAAGCAAACAAAGGACGTCAGGATCAGGACAACGCCGCAGACAAAAAGCATGATCCGTCGTCGAGGCTCGCTGCACCGGCTGAGCCACCGCGGCATAGCCTGCGCCGGCGCTCGACCGCGGGTCGATTCGTTCGTGTCGGTCATCAAGGCCCTGCGAGCGGCGGCCAATTGCTCGGCCGTGGCCCTTGGATAAACTGTGTTTGGATCGTGCAGATTGGGATCGGGGCCAAGCGTCGCCGGGGCCAGACGCTCGACAATAAGATTAGGATCCTCTTTTAGCCTGTTGAGCAGGATATCGTACTCGTCGTTGAGGGACCTGAGCCGATTCAGGGATTCCTGCGCTTCGGTCAGCAGTTCCTTGTTCTGATAGTACCGAACCAGGTCGTCGCAGAGGATAGAGCTGCTCAGCGCGGCCGTGCCAATGCTGAAGAACACAACAAACAGAACCGCCCGGATAACGTTTCGTCCTTGCATAAATCGTATCTCGTATTGCACCGTGCGCAGTCCTTTGACTCAACACGCATCACGCAATGCGCGCATGAGCTTATCGACTTTTTCCGATGCCGTCAAGGTGCGGATAGACCAGGCCTTGGCGGCAGCCAAACGAGGTTTTTTGCAAACTTTGGGGAAATTGTGAAAAAGCCTGTAACTTTTTGGGTGGTTCTGCGTCTATATGTATAGAAGCACATGACAGGCCGTTCAGATAAGTCCTTGCCCGGGGCAAATCAGCCTGCCATGGACGGCAGGCGGTGGTGAGAACGAAATCATGCGTCATCACCCTCCTTCAAAGAGGCCGATACCCACAGGGTCGGCCTTTTTTTCATGCGCTTCTTTCGATATTGCGAACGCCGCCGGCCGGCCCACTTCTGAGGTTGATTATCCGCCGCGCAGAGATTATCATATTCTCTTATGAGAATCCCCCTGACCAGATATGGTTGGCCGCAGGTGGCTGTCTATCCGGCGATAGTGGTCGCGGTCATGGTTGTCCTGCCGCTGGGCGCGATGTCATGGTTTCCGCGCTGGGCGATTCTCTCGGCCGAAGGCGTCCTGGCCGCCATCTTGATATGGGCCCTGATGTTTTTCCGCGACCCCGAACGCAGCTGCCCATCGGACACCACTTTGTTGTTGGCACCGGCCGACGGCCGGATTACCGACGTCGAGCAGGTCGAGGCAAACAGCTTCATCATGGGCCCGGTCCTGCGCATAGGGATATTCCTGAGCATTTTCGACGTCCACATCAATCGGGCCCCGTGCAAGGTAAAGGTCGAGACAATCAACTACAAAAAAGGCCGGTACAAGAACGCCATGAATCCCGAATCGGGGCGGGTCAATGAATCCAACGAGCTGAGTTTGGTCCGAATGGACAATCCGCCCGACAGGCTGATCGTCCGGCAAATCAGCGGGGCGATTGCCCGGCGCATCGTCTGCCAGACGGCGGCCGGAAGAGAATTGGCTGGCGGTGAAAAGTTCGGGATGATAAAGTTCGGGTCCAGAACGGAACTGTACGTGCCCGCCCGAGAGGACGTTAAGTGCCTCGTCCGAATAGGCGATAAGGTCAAAGCGGGGCAAACGGCGTTGATAAAATACGAGATTCGAGACACGACAGATGGCCAGAGTTAAGACTGAAGCGGCGGGCAAAAGGCTGCTCCGGCGGGTGCGCAGGCAGAGGTTAAAGTACATTGCGATTTTGCCCTCACTGATTACCACTCTCAACGGGGTTTGCGGCTTTACCGCGATTATTTTCGCCAGCAAAGGCGCAGAACTCAGCGCAGACGCGGCTTCTGCAGATTCACAAATACCCTTCTTTACGTTCGGATCCACCACTTATTTCGCGATGGCCGGCTATATGATCCTGGTGGCCATGATTGCCGATATGCTCGACGGCCGGCTCGCCCGAAAGGTCAAGAGTACCTCCAGCTTCGGCGGTCAGCTCGACAGCCTCTGCGACATTATCAGCTTCGGCGTGGCGCCGGCGTTTTTGATGCTCAAAACCCTGGAGCACAATCTGAACTCAATCGGCTTTGGTGAAGGCAGTTTTGTGCATCGCTCAGTGTGGCTGGCGGCGGCCGCCTATATGAGCTGCGCGGCCATTCGCCTGGCCAGATTCAACGTCGAGAACGAAGAGGACGAATCCGCCCACATGAGCTTCATAGGCCTGCCGACGCCGGCCGCTGCGGGCGTCATCGTCAGCCTCATCATACTCCATCAGGAGAAACTCCAGACGCTTGATGCCATCCTGTATATTCTTCCTCTCGTGGCCTTGGGGATATCGATACTGATGGTCAGCAGGATCCGGTATCCGCACATTCTGAATCAGTATCTCAGGGGCAAGAAACCGTTCGCGTATCTCATCAGAGTGTTGCTGCTGCTGGCTTTCGTCATATGGAACATACAAGCTGCTCTGGTGGTCATTTTCTGCGGCTTTGCGGCGACCAGCTTCGGGAAGTGGCTCTACTTCAGGGTCCTGGTTTCGCACCTGCCTGCGAAATGGAGGTTCAAGTCAGTCCGTGATGAGGGGGATCTTGTTCCGGCGGCCCGGCCCAACTCCACTCTGGCGGTTGCCGAGCAGAGCCCCGCCGGCCGAAAGGACGGCAGCGCTTGCTGACGGGACCGCCGATAGCGCCTGCTATACGGCGTCGGAGACCGGGTGTGCATCCTTCTGCTTGGCGCCGGATTGGTTGATCTGATAATATTGCTCGACGACACCAATAAGCCGCGTCAGAACCTCCCGGCCTTCGGGGCTTGCCTCCAATCCGACAATCTGCAACCCGAGTGAGGCGTTTTCGCCATCCGCAGTGGGCAGGACGTTTCTGATCTGGGCGCTGAGCACCAGTGGCGTTTCATAGGGCAGCGGCGTAAATCGCATGCCGACAAACTGCCCCTTATTGAAGTTCCCTTCTTGCCCCGGAGGATTCTCTCCGGAAGCGCCGACAGGCACGACCACCTGTGCGCCGCCGGCTGAGATGTCCACCAAGCGACCTGGGGCTCCGTTGTGGATTTCTTCCGCCCCATCGTGTACGTGGCTTCTCTGTTCGCGCTTGCCGCTGCGATGCCACAGCAGCACTTTTACCTTCAGCGATTCGGGAACGCTGACACGGAAGTAGCTTCTCCTCTGGACCACCTCGATCTTGTCCGGCACCGTGAGGATTATCGTTCCGCCGCCCTCTCGATGGTCTGCCGGGTTGCGCGACGGCTCAAGCCCCACCACGGTCGTATCGAATACGAACTTGCCATATTCGTACTTGAATGAGATGCCGACAGGCTGGCCCACTCGGATGTTTATGGGACGCTGCCTTTTCCGCGGGGCCATGCTTTCAACGCTGAGCCGGTCTCCGACAAGCTCGGCCAGAACCACCTTCGCAACGTGCCACTTCTGTTTGGATAGATACGACATGATGGCAGGCACCTTCTTTTCGAGGGCGATTTGAAGGATTTTTCCGGGTTCTACTCCGCGCGGCGTCATTACTTCGTTCATGTCAACCTCCAAACAGAATTCTCGATTGGCGATTTGCGATTTTCAATCGGCAATCGAGGGGACCCTTTCACAAAATATATGAATTATTCGGCCATGAACAAAATAACCTCCACGGGTGATCCGCGCTCTCTCGACCCGAGGGACCAGCTCGGACGCCGGGGCCGAGCTTGCCAGACGTTGGACTATCGGCTACTATGGCCGCACATATGGGCGAAACGTACCGATTCAAGAAATTTGGGGGCGATAAGATGGCCCTTCTGGGCCTTTTTGTTTTGGCGCTGCTGACGGCGCGCCTTGTAGTTGGCTTGAAATCCGCGGTCTCGCTCTCCGAGCCTATCGAGCTGCCTTGCGAAGAATTATCGGTATCCATGCCCTCGGGCAACGGCTGGCACAGTGAAGAACAATGGGAATTTCGGGAAAACACCTTCGCCGTAAGGAGCCTCTTCGCCCTGCGTTCGGGCAAACCCACTGCCCAGGCCCACTGCCGGTACCTGTTGGCCGCCGAGCCGGCGTCACACAAGGTGCGCTTCGAGCAGCGGGCGTCAGAGATTGATGGCGCGGTTGTCAAGGCGGGTCAAATACAAGTAGCTTCGCTGACAATTAACTGGGCACATATAGAGAGGTCGGACATCTTCCTCGACGTGTTCTTTGGAACGACCGCCCTACCGGGTGACCGTCAGCTTGATATCGAGCTGCGCCAGATCGCGGGCAACGCCGATTTGGCCGAAGGGACCTTCAAGCGTATCGTCGCGAGTCTGGATTTCAGAGAGAATCGACGGCTTGAGGCCGGCGCCCAGATCATAAATGAACTCAAGAGTCACGGCCTGGACAACCAAGGCGGACGAAACTTCTACTGGATCAAGGATTCCAAAGGACAGCCCATCGGGTTCACCGCGGACGGACCGATAGACTCTGACACAGACACCCAATGGAATATACAGACGGCAGGTTTGGCGTATATCAGAGGGCCTGATGCTCGGGAAGAGAGAACGGTCTTTCAGTGCAGCAGAGATCTCGAGGAGTTTGATTACAGGAGCCGGACCAGTAGCCGCGCGGGCAGAACTATCACGGAGCTGGCCCGGGACAAGGCCGGAATCATGACCGCCAGGAAATCCGGCGCCAGGCCCGAAGAAGAACGCTATCGTCTCGGGCGTGCGGCAATACCGGATGTTTTGCTCGACCGGGTCCTGAGACAAGTGCTCGAGGGCAGCAGGAAAGAAATCCTCGTGGATGTTATCGAGGCAGACGGTACGATCACCCCGACGTTCGTCTCCCAAATCGAGGCCGCCAAAGACGCTGCCTATGTCTTCGAACTGAAGTTTCTGGACGGGCGAGGCTTCTCCGAACAGGTGTTTCTCAACGAGCAAAGGCAAATCGACGGGGCGGTTCTACAGCAGGAAGCCACGTATCGCGTCGAGCGCACGACCGTGGAGAGCGTGGCACGTGCGTTTCCGGAGTACGCGCAGCACCTGCTGCAAAACCCTCAAACGTTGAACTGAAGTCTATAGTTCCAAGGAGTCGGCATGAAGGGCAAAAGAAGCAAGTCACCGGTGTCAATTCTTTTCCTGGCGGCTGTCTGCCTTGTGGTCGCCGGATGCGCGATGGATTACGAGGGTCGGGCCGGTCGGAATCGCCTGGACGCCGAAGATTGGAGCGGTATGACGCTCTGGTACCGGCAGCCCGCGCAAAAATGGACCGAGGCGTTGCCGGTCGGAAACGGGCGCCTCGGAGCAATGCACTTTGGCGGAACGGAGCACGAGCGGCTGCAATTCAACGAGGACACACTCTGGACGGGCCGGCCTCATGAATATCACCATGAGGGAGCGGTCGAATACCTGGCGGCCGTTCGCAAGCTGCTTTTCGAGGGCGACCAGCGACAGGCCGAGAAGCTGGCGACGGAGCACATGATGAGCGTGCCGCTGCGGCAGGAAAAATATCAGCCCTTCGGCGACCTGCGTCTGCACTTCTCGGGCCACGCACAGATCAGTGATTACCGCCGGGAGCTGGACATCGACTCGGGCGTTGCGACGGTTCGCTACCGCGCCGGAGGTGCGACGTTCACTCGCGAGGTCTTTTCCAGCTTTCCCGACCAGGTGATTGTCGTCCACTTAGCCTGTGACAAGCCGGGACATCTGACATTCACCGCCGAGCTTGACAGTCCCCATCCGGCTGCTCGGACGCTGATTGTTGACGAGGCCCTCGTGCTGCGCGGTCGGCTTCGCGAGTACGTGAACGCTCGAACAAAAGAGTCAAGGCCCAGCGTGTTAAAGTTTGAAGCCCGGCTGGGATGGCAGGCCCGGGGAGGTAGCGTCACAACTACCGCTGAGAGCCTGGAGGTCACAAAGGCAGACTCGGTGACGCTGGTTCTGGCCGCCGCGACGAGCTTCAGGAACTTCAGAGATGTTACAGGAGATCCGGCCGAGATTTGTCGCCGGGTCGTTGGGGCCGTCGCGCACAAGAGCTACGGCAGCTTGCGCAAGGCGCACGTTGCCGACCACCGCCGTCTGTTCCGCAGGGCCGCACTGGAACTGGGTACGTCCGAAGCGGCGGAGCAGCCGATGGATAGACGCATCGAAAATTTTGCCACACAAAATGATCCGGGGCTGATGGAACTCTACTTTCAGTTTGGCCGGTACCTTCTGATCGCCAGTTCCCGTCCGGGCGCCCAGCCGGCTAACCTCCAGGGCATCTGGAACGACCAGCTTGACCCACCCTGGGACAGCAAGTGGACCGTCAACATCAACACCGAGATGAACTACTGGCCTGTTGAAGTGACCAACCTCTCCGAGTGTCACGAACCGCTTTTCGATATGCTCGATGATGTGGCCGAATCCGGCCGGGAGACCGCCCGGGCCCACTATGGCTGCCGAGGCTGGGTGCTCCACCACAACACCGACCTGTGGCGCGGCACCGCGCCGATAAACGCCTCCAACCACGGCATCTGGGTCACGGGAGGTGCCTGGCTGTGTCAGGACCTCTGGGAGCGCTACGCGTTCGGCGGTGACAAAGAGTTTCTCCGGACGCGTGCTTATCCTCTGATGAAAGGGGCCGCCACGTTCTTTGTTGATTTTCTCATCGAGGACGCGAAGACCGGCTGGCTCATCAGCACGCCTTCAAATTCGCCGGAGAACGGAGGACTTGTCGCCGGGCCGACGATGGACCATCAGATCATCCGTGATCTTTTCACCAACTGCATTGAGGCTTCCAGAATCCTCGATGTGGATGAGGGCTTTCGTCGCAAGCTGATGGAGCTGCGAAGCCGCATCGCGCCCAATCAGATCGGGCAATACGGCCAGCTTCAGGAGTGGCTTGAAGATAAGGACGACCCGAAAAACCAGCATAGACATGTCTCGCATTTGTTCGGTCTTCACCCGGGTAAGGAAATCACAAAGCGCGGTACGCCCGAGCTTTTCGCGGCGGCGCGCAAATCGCTGCAAATGCGAGGCGACGGGGGTACCGGCTGGTCGATGGCCTGGAAGGTCAACTTCTGGGCCCGGTTCGAGGATGGCGATCACGCCTACAAAATGCTCAGCAGTCTGCTGACGCCGCAGCGAATGTATCCCAATATGTTCGACGCCCATCCGCCGTTCCAGATCGATGGCAACTTCGGTGGGACCGCCGGCATCGCTGAGATGTTGCTCCAAAGCCACGCTGGAGAACTGCATCTATTGCCGGCCCTGCCTTCGGCCTGGCGGAGCGGCCATATCAGGGGCCTGCGTGCCCGTGGCGGCTTCGAGGTCGATATCGAGTGGAAAAACTGGCAGCTTAGCAGATGTGTGATTCGTTCCAGGCTTGGCAACAAGTGTACAGTCCGCTCAAACGCGCCTCTGGGCGTGATATCCAGCCGTAAACCGGCAGAAGCGTTCAGACCTGAAGAGAACGTCGTGGAATTTGAAACCACAGCCGGTCAAACGTACGTAGTCTCAATTCCACTTCAGTAACGAGAATTCAAGATGAAACATTTGAAATTGGCAGCGATTTGTATGTTGTTTGCAGCCGGGTGCTCGACGTTCGGCCCCCGGGCGGATCAACTCAATGAACGGGAATGGAAGAACCTGAAGTTGTGGTATGACGAACCGGCCCAGAAGTGGACCGAAGCCCTTCCGGTCGGGAACGGCCGTCTCGGAGCGATGGTCTTCGGGACGGTAGAGACCGAGCGGCTGCAACTCAACGAAGATACGTTGTGGGCGGGCCATCCGCTTGACCGTGACCGCGTCGGGGCGCACAAGTATTTGCCCGAGGCCCGGCGGCTCATTTTTGAGGGCAAATACGTCGAGGCCCAGAGCTTAATGCAGCGTCAGTTCATGGGCGAGCGGCTGATTCGCGGCTATCAAACGCTCGGCGATTTGAAACTGCGATTCGCCGGCGGCAATGCCGTGACTGACTATTGCCGTCAGCTTGATCTGGATACCGCGATTGCCTCAGTCGAGTATCGACTCGGTGACGCCGCGTTTACCCGCAAGGTTTTCTCCAGTCCGGTTGACCAGTGCATCGTCGTTCACCTCTCGTGTGATAAGCCGGCACAGATCACGTTCCATGCCGAGTTATCCCGCCCCGAGGACTTCGCCGTGGAGGTGGTGGGTCGCGATCGCATCCTGATGAAGGGCCAGGCGACAATGCAGGGTGAACACAAAGGTGTCAGGTACGAAGCCCAGTTGAGGATCATTCCCGAAGGTGGCGAGTTGACGGCGACTGGCAAGAGTCTGCAATTGGAAAACGCCGATGCGGCGACGCTGCTGATCGTTGCGGCGACGAGTTATCGCGGCGATAACCCGCACACGCTCTGCGACAGACAGATGGCCTCGGCTGCAAAGAAGAAGTATCTCAATCTGCAGCGGGCGCACGTATCCGAACACCGGCGCCTTTTCCGAAGAGTGGCACTGGACCTCGGCGCCGGAGCGGATAAACCGACGGATGAGCGCCTGGCAGCGATGAAAGCTGGCGCAGATGACCCCGACCTATGCGCTCTGTATTTCCAGTTCGGCCGTTATCTTCTGATATCAAGCTCGCGCCCGGGGTGTATGCCCGCCAACCTCCAGGGCCTATGGAACGAGCACATCAAGGCGCCGTGGAACTGCGATTACCACATCAACATTAATGTCCAGATGAACTATTGGCCTGCCGAGGTCTGCAATCTGTCGGAGTGTCACGAGCCGTTCTTCGATCTCGTGGATAACCTGCGGCCGCGCGGCAGGAAGACCGCCAGAGACGTTTACAACTGCCGCGGCTTCGTCGCCCATCACACCACGGATGCGTGTTTCTGGACCAGCCCTATCGGAAATGTACAATACGGGATGTGGCCCAGCGGCGCAGCCTGGTGCTGCCAGCATCTTTGGGAACACTACGCATTCGAAGGCGACCGGGAGTTTCTGCAAGAACGGGCTTACCCCATAATGAAAGAAGCTGCTGAGTTCCTGCTGGATTACCTCGTGGAGGACCCGAAGACGGGCGAGCTGGTTTCCGGCCCGTCGATCTCCCCTGAAAACCGCTTCCGCACACCCGAGGGCAAGAATTCGAATCTCACGATGGGCCCGGCCATGGACCAGCAGATTATCTATGACCTGTTCACCAACTGCACAGAGGCTGCTGGAATTCTCGGCATTGAGGACGATTTCACGGCGGAGGTAAAGGCCGCACTGGCAAATCTGGCAGGCCCTCAGATCGGCTCGGACGGCAGACTGATGGAATGGAACGAGCCGTTCGAGGAGCCCGCGCCGGGTCATCGGCATGTTTCACATCTGTTCGCCCTGTACCCCGGCAAACAGATTACCGTCAATGGCACGCCCGACCTGGCGGCCGCGGCGAGAAAATCGCTTGAGTATCGTCTTTCGCACGGCGGCGGGCATACCGGCTGGAGCAGAGCGTGGATCATCAATTTCTGGGCCCGCCTGCAAGACGGCCAAAAGGCTCACGAAAACGTGCAGGCTCTGCTGCAAAAATCCACGCTGCCCAACCTTTTCGATACGCATCCACCTTTTCAGATCGACGGCAACTTTGGTGGGACCGCCGGCATCGCCGAGATGCTGCTCCAAAGCCACGCGGGGCAACTCCACCTGCTGCCCGCGCTGCCTTCTGCCTGGCCGGACGGTTATGTCAAAGGCCTGCGCGCCCGCGGCGGCTTTGAGGTGGACATCGAGTGGAAAGACGGCAAGCTCCGCCGGGCCGTGATACGCTCGAAGCTCGGTGCAAAATGCTCGATTCGTTCGGCCGCGGCAATCAAGCTCAAATCGGACAGGGCCATCTTCGGAAAAACCGTCGAGTTCGACACGAAAGCCGGACATAACTATGTCCTATTGGCGGATTAGGTGCTCTGCCCGGATTTTGCGCGGGCAGACTGTTGATAAGCGCTCGATCTGAGAATATGCTATTGTCCGAATGCGCAGGCGTTTTGGGGAGCGACCTTATGCAAACAAGAAAATTAGGCTATACCGACCTCGGACTGACGACCGTGGGGCTGGGGACCTGGGCGATGGGCGGGCCCTGGGAGTACGGCTGGGGGCCGCAGGACGATGGCGAAGCAATCGCCGCGATTCGGGCGGGCCTCGAAACGGGCATCAACTGGATCGATACGGCGCCGGCCTATGGCTTGGGCCATTCCGAAGAACTTGTCCGAGAAGCCCTCAAACAAAGAAGTGACAAGCCCGTCATCGCAACCAAGTGTGGCATCTTGTGGAACGAGAAAAAGGAGAAACTAACCTGTCTGAAACGGCAGAGCATCCGCGCCGAGTGCCACGCCAGCCTTGAGAGACTCGGCGTCGAGGTCATAGACCTCTATCAGATACACTGGCCCGACCCCGATGAAGATCTCGAAGAAGGCTGGGAGGAAATGGCAAAGTTGTGCCGGGAAGGCAAGGTGCGATATCTCGGCGCATCGAATTTCACCGTTGACCAGATCAGGCGCGTGCAGAAGATTCACCCTGTCGCTTCGCTCCAGCCGCCCTACAGCATGGTGCACCGCGAGGTTGAAGATGAATTGCTGGACTATTGTGCTCAAAACAACATCGGCGTCGTTGCGTACAGCCCGATGCAGCGCGGCCTGCTCACGGGCAAATTCAGCGCCGAGAGGCTCGGGGCTTTGCCTTTGGATGATCATCGAAGAAGAAATCCCGACTTTCACGAGCCGCAATTCAGCGCCACCCTGGAGCTCGTTGAGGGCCTCAAAGCAATCGCTCAGCGCCACGGCAAAACCTGCGCCCAGTTGGCCCTGAGTTGGGTCCTTCGCAGGCCCGAAGTCACCGCCGCCATTGCCGGGGCGCGACGACCCGAGCAGATTCTCGAAACGGCTCCGGCGGCGGACTGGGAGTTGAGCCAGGAAGATATCGACCAGATCGAACAGCTATTGGCCGAACGTAAGACAAGGACTCAATAACAGGTGAATTAGAACATCGAGAGAAAAATGGCTGAGAACAAAGACGTTTACACAAGTCCGCTTGTTGAGCGGAATGCTTCGAGGGAAATGGCTGAGCTTTTCGGGGCTCGGAAGAAATTCGGCACGTGGCGCAGGCTCTGGCTGGAATTGGCCAGGGCGCAGAAGAAACTCGGCCTGGATATCAGCCAGAGCCAGATAAAGCAGATGGCCCGGCACCTCGACGAGATTAACTTCAAGAAGGCCGCTCGCTACGAGAAGCAATTCCGCCACGATGTTATGGCACACGTGTACGCATTCGCCGACGCAGCGCCGAAAGCCGGACCCATCATCCACTTAGGCGCAACAAGCTGCTACGTCGGCGACAACGCCGATTTGCTCATCATGCGTGAGGCGATGCAACTGATCGCCGGCAAGCTGGCCGCCCTTATCGATTTGCTCGGAAAATTTGCGAAAAAGAATCGCTCACTCGCCACGCTCGGATTTACGCACTATCAGCCGGCCCAGTTGACCACCGTCGGCAAGAGGGCCACGTTGTGGTGCTACGAGTTCGTCATGGACTTGCAGGAAATCGAGCATCGGCTTGAAACACTGCCCTTCAGGGGCGTCAAAGGCACCACCGGCACGCAGGCCTCGTTCCTGGAGCTTTTCGACGGTAACCACAGCAAGGTCAAGCAGCTCGACAAGGCCGTTGCGGCGGCGTTCGGTTTCAAGAACATCTGTGCGGTGACGGGCCAGACCTATCAGCGAAAAATCGATGCTCAGGTGGTCAATGCTCTGGCCTCGATTGCACAGTCGGCTCACAAAATGTGCAACGATATCCGGCTGCTTGCAAATCTCAAAGAAATCGAGGAGCCGTTCGAAAAGACGCAAATCGGCTCTTCGGCCATGGCGTACAAAAGGAATCCGATGCGCTGCGAGAGGGCGACCGCCCTGAGCCGGTTGGTTCTGAGCCTGGCTTCCAGCCCGCAGATGACCGCATCCGAGCAGTGGCTCGAACGAACGCTCGACGATTCGGCCAATCGAAGGGTGGTCATTCCCGAAGCCTTCTTAGCCGTGGACGGCATCCTGCAAATCCTTATCAACGTTGCCGGCGGGCTCGTAGTGTACCCGAAGGTGATCGCCGCACGTGTCAAGGCCGAGCTGCCTTTCATGGCCACCGAGAATATCCTGATGGCGGCCGTCAAAGCCGGCGGCAACCGTCAGGAGCTGCACGAGAAAATCAGGCTGCACTCGCAAGCGGCAGCCGCTCAGGTCAAGAAGCTGGGCAGGTCCAACGATCTGGTCGGTCGGCTCAGAGCAGATGTTGCCTTCGCCGGGATCGATTTCGAGAAGATACTCGACCCGCAAAGTTACATCGGGCGAGCCCCGCAGCAGGTTGATGAATTCATCGGCGCCGTCCTGATGCCTATTCGCAGAAGATATCGAAAAGAACTCAACAGAAAAGTGGAACTCAACGTGTAAACGTCGCTTGTGGCGATGCACCCGGATCACGAGGTACAGAGAATGACCAGAGAGGAATTGATTGGACGGATAAAGGAAACTGCTTATCTGGAAGGCGATTTTGTCCTTCGCAGCGGAAAGCGAAGCAAGTACTATCTCGACAAATATCTGTTCGAGACTTGCCCCGACATACTCAAAGCGCTCGGCAAGGAATTCAGCGGGTATATTACCGACGATGTTACACTGATCGCCGGCGCTGAGTTGGGCGGCGTGGCCTTAGCGGCCGCGACAGCCATGGAGTCCGGCAAGAACTGGGTCATCATCCGAAACAGCAAAAAAGGCTACGGCACCAGCAAGATGGTTGAGGGCGTCCTGAAGCCCGGCGACGTCGTGCTGCTCGTCGAAGATATCGCCACAACGGGCGGACAGGTCCTCGAAGCAGCGAAAATCATCACCGAAGCCGGTGCGACGGTCAAGAAGATCGTCTGCGTGATCGACCGCAAGCAGGGCGCCGGGGAGAATATCGTCGGGGCGGGCTACACATTCGAGGCCATCCTGACAAAAGACGACCTTGGAATCAAAGACACGGATTGACCGGATGACTATTGGCGTCCCTAAGAGGCCAAACCAGACGAGTACCGCGTCGGTTTGCTTCCTGTAGGCGCGCAGTTGCTCACAAGCGACGGGCACACGGTCCTGGTCGAGCGCCAGGCGGGCCTGGCCAGCGGTTTTTCCGACAAACAGTATTCGACGGCGGAAGCGCAAATCATCGAGAGCGCCGCCGAAATCTACGCCAAGGCCGGGCTGATTGTCAAAGTCAAGGAGCCTCAGCCGGATGAGATGGCTCTGCTGCGAAAAGGCCAAATCATCTTCTGTTATTTTCACTTCGCCGCCTCGCGCGAGCTGACGGTCGGGTGCCTGGAGGCGGGCATCACGGCGGTCGCCTACGAGACCCTCAGAGACGCTCAGGGCCGCCTGCCGCTGCTAACCCCGATGAGTGAGGTGGCCGGAAAGATGTCGGTCCACGAGGGCGCCAAGTATCTGGAGCGGCCGATGATGGGACGCGGGATTCTCTTGGGCGGCGTCCCCGGTGTGGCCCCGGCCAACGTGCTCATCCTCGGCGGGGGCGTCGTCGGCGCCAACGCCGCACGCATCGCCGCCGGAATGGGCGCCAACGTCACCATCATGGACATCGACCAGGACCGGTTGCGGTATCTCGACGAAATCATGCCCGCCAACGTCACGACGATATACTGCGACCCGCACGCCGTCGAACATTATGCGATTGGCGCAGACCTGGTCATCGGGGCCGTTTTGATCCCGGGCGGCCGGGCGCCCGTATTGATCGACCGCCCGCTGCTCAAGAAAATGAAGACTGGCAGCGTCATTGTAGATGTCTGCATCGACCAGGGCGGCTGCATCGAGACGTGCCGGCCGACCACGCATCACGAGCCGACGTACGTCGTCGAGGGGGTCGTGCATTATTGCGTCACCAACATCCCGGGGGCGGTCAGCCGAACATCCAGCCAGGCGTTGTGCAATGCCACGCTGCCCTACGTGCGGGAGTTGGCCTCGCTCAGCGTCGATGGCTTCGCCGCAGTCGATGCCGGCCACGCCGCCTCGCTCAATATCCGCGACCACCGCCTCGTCAACGACGCAGTTTCAAAGGTCTTCCCAGACCTCCCGAAGCGCTGAGCACGTGGGTCTGCCCCTACACAAACATTTCGCATTCTGGACCACGCGGATGGGATCCTGTCTTTCAGAGCCAATGGTCAATATTCAATTGTCAATAGTCAATTGAATGTCGTTCACATCGACGGGGTTGTTCACCATGTATTCGGCCAGGACGAGCAGGTCTTGCGCATCCACGACACCATCGCCCCAGGGCATTGGGCCGATGTCGTAGAGCGTGTTGTCCGTGCCCCAGAAATCGATCATCTCGCTGACGTCGGCACAGTCCACAATCTCATCAACGTTCAGGTCAACAACCGGATCGATTGATACCTGCCATTGATCCCAACCACCCAGCCCACCTGGACGGTCAGAGGCGAAATAAAGGACAGAGCCGTCAAGTGAAAAAGTCGGTGCACCCTCATCGTCCGGAGTGTTGAGAGCAGGACCAATATTAATGGGAACAGACCATGCGTCTTCTGTGGTTGCCCGTCTTGAAATCCAAAGGTCAGTTTTCCCAAATCCTCCGGGACGGTTGTTAGAGGTAAAGAACAACATTCGATCATCGGGTGAAAAACGAGGCCACCACTCATTGTATGGAGTGTTGACTGTGGGCCCGATATTCGTCGGATTACTCCATGCATCACCTGTGCTGGCTCGTGTGGTCACCCAGAGGTCACTACCTCCGTGCCCTCCTGGTCGGGAAGATTCAAATATAAGTGTCAGGCCGTCAGATGAAAGCGTGGGATGCTGTTCCCAGTGACTACTATTTACCGTCGGACCAAGGTTCACAGCCAGTCCCCAGGCGTCGTCGACGGTGGTGCGTTTGGCCACCCACAAGTCGGGGGTAGGGGTACTCCCGGAGTTGAAGTAAAGTTCAAGCCCATCCGGGGAAATACAGGGCATACTGTCATACTCCGGACTGTTTATCATTGTCCCCAGATTCACCGGTTCGGCCCACTCGGCGTCGAGCGACTCACGCGCCATAACATATAGATCATAGTGTCCGTATCCACCTGGGCGATTGCTTGCCAAGTACAACTCCAAACCATCTTGAGAAAAACTATAAGTTCCGTCGTCAGATGAGGAATTGAAAGGAGCACCCATGTTGGTAGGTGTGCCGAAAACGAAATCTCCTTTTGCAGCCCTACCTGGCGTCAGAAGAATACTGGTTGCCACCACAATGATAATCCCTTTTATTTTTCTGTTCATACTCATAATGCGTACCTCCAAACTTGTTTTGTTTACCGGTTTGCGGTATCATTAAGAAACCCTTGTCTTGGGCGCGCAAACCATCCGCCCGGGTCGGGTTGGGCCGGTGGGTTCTCTGCTTGGCGGCTAAGACCTCACCGGCCACTTTTCTTATACATTTATTGCCATATAGCCCTATTTAAAAATCCCTGTCGGATATCACTTTTATAGCGTTGTCGCGTAGACGAACAGATCCTTTTAGTTTCTTGCTATGATCATTCTGGATAACCTCATGCAAAGGGGCAATCGGGACTTGGTATTGATCCCAACCACCCAGACCACCAGATCGATCAGAAGCAAAATACAGAATAGAGCCGTCCAGTGATAGTGTTGGTGCCCCTTCTCTGGCTGTAGTGTTCACTGCAGGGCCAAGGTTGACCGGCATACACCACGGATCCTCTTTCGTGGAGCGCGTTGTCACCCAGAGATCACAATCGCCCATGCCACCCGGGCGATTGCGCGATGTAAAGAAAAGCACGAGATCATCGCACGACAGACGCGGCCACCACTCATCATAGTCTGTGTTGACTGGAGTGCCAAGGTTCATAGGCTTGCTCCACTCACCATTATTGCTTGATCGAGTCGTCACCCAAAAATCACCATGTCCGGACCGAGTGGATTCAAAAATGAGTGTCAGGCCATCAGATGAAATAGTCGGGTGCTGCTCCCAAGCTCTGCTATTGACTATTGATCCAAGATTCTGAGGTACTCCCCAATTATCATCCTTCGTTATCCGCCTGGTTACCCATAGATCCGGCCGGCCCAAGCCGCCCGGTCGGTCAGAACTGAAAAAGAGTTCTAACCCATCGGGTGAAAGGCATGGCATGCTGTCGTAGGACCGTGTGTTGATCGTTTGTCCGAGATTCACAGGCTGTCCCCACCCCGAATCTTGAGTCTGGCGTTTTGCTACCCACAGGTCATAGAAGCCATATCCGCCAGACCGAGACGAACCAAAGTACAACTCAAGGCCATCTTTTGAGAAGCTGTACGTACCATCATCTTTGGCTGTATTCAGCGGTTTTCCAACATTTACAGGAGTACTTTTGGAAAGACCAATGATTAAGCGGTGAAGCCAATTGTTGTGGGAACTCCCATTACGTTGAGAAACCAGCATCGCATACTTTGCTATGTCAGCATAGACTTTCTCTTCGTCCCCTAAACAGCAATAGTATTGTGAGCGACGTAGATAAGCATATGTATCTTCAGGATTAACCTCTATCCTATTAGAGTAGTGTTCTACAGACTGACGAACATCATCTAAGATGCGTTCATAAAAAAGACTTGCTTCGGAACCAACATATTCACTGTCCAAGATCGACCTAAGATCCTCGAGAGCTACTGCGAGATCTCCTCTAGAATGTGAACTCTCGGCTTTTAAGAGAATATTCTTATGCATCGTCAACTCAGTCTGCGATATTCGAAGCTGATTAGTCCTCCACGTAACAAGAATAACGATCAAAGTTCCAATAACGACAGAAAATGCCACTGCTGTCACAATGTGGAATCTGTGCCTGCACACGAACTTCTGAAGGCGATAAGCTGTACTAGTGCTCTGTCACATGCAACTTGCGTACTTGTCAT
>CP070806.1:4301120-4304428 GCA_020343675.1 Phycisphaerales bacterium | reverse complement strand
AGTCTCCTGCAAAAAGGTATTTGTAAAACCCGGTTCAATGTACTATCTTTTTTGCTAAATCTTTGAATCTTTTCAGAAACTGTGGAGAAATTTCCATTGTTTGTTCCCCATACAAACCACAATCAGCCTTCGTTATTCGATACCGTCAATCAAATGCCTGCGGTAATGCGCCGTCGCGTGGCCGAGACCAAGGACCTTTAGCGTGCCCTGGACTTCTTTCACCAAGCCCATCAGGGCTCGAATGAGTCCGACCATGGCGGCCAACGCGCCGAGCAGTTTCAGCGGATCCATCATTTCATCCTTCACGTGGCGTGTGTTTAACGGCATTGAGTTGAGCAGCCTGGGTCGCAATACTTAGTTTTACTTACGCGAGAATTGGTCTTTATTTCTCGCTTGGAATTTCTCGCATATCCCAGGTCTGCTCCAGCGAATTGTGTACGCCCGGCATGGGCATGAACTAATGGGATGCGAGTCCCCTATCGGTAGATCACCGTATTGATCCATAGGAAGATACGGAAACGATTAGTGAATGGCAAGGGCAGAACTGCGAGGTTCTGTCTGGAGGAAGCCAGGAGCAAAGCGATGAGCCGAGGAACACGAACGTCATAGAAGGCCCAGTCTGCGGGTGAGTTGGCACAAGGCAACGAAGCCCCTGATCTGAGTGGATAGGGTAAATGGCGCGGTTGTGTCGCGAAAGTTCATGCTCTTATCCGGGGAGATCTGTCTCAGGAGCGATGGTTGTATCAGCGGTAAGACTCCGGTGTAAGGGGAACCCGGATTACCAAACCCCCTGGCATATCAGAAAGCTGTCGTCTGATATGAGCCTTTAGGAACACGAAACAAGCAGCGACCCGTCTGTTCCGGCCAGAGCGCTTCACCGGGTAACCGATGAAGTGACGAGGCAGAAGTCAGCAGAGGCCATAGTAGTCAAATGCTCAGGGTAATGTCTGAGACAGGGCGAAGGGCCGAACATCGTGATCAAGTATGAGCCTTGCCTTGCTCGTTTCTGGCCCTGATCGCTGAGCAGCGTAGCCACTGGAACGGCGCAAGGGCAAGAGCCGGCTTGAATGTGAAGAAGGAGTTTGTAATGTTGGAACAAATCCTGAGCCGCGCCAACCTGCTTCTGGCATGGAAGCGTGTTAGGGCAAACGGTGGAGCAGCCGGAATCGATGAAATTACCATCGAGGAATTTCCGGCATACCTCCGGGAACACTGGGCTGAAGTCAAGCGTCAATTACTGGAAGGAACCTACAGCCCCTCCCCGGTCAAACGGGCAGAAATCCCCAAACGATCCGGAGGGAAAAGACCTTTAGGGATACCAACAGTTCTTGATCGTTTGATCCAGCAGGCTATTCTTCAAGTGCTGCAACCCCTCTTTGATCCTCACTTTTCGGATTGGAGTTTTGGGTTCCGCCCAGGTCGTTCTGCCCATGATGCGCTGCGGTATGTCCGGCAGATGATAGACGAGGGATTCAGGGTAATCGTAGATGTTGACCTGTCGAAATTTTTCGACCGGGTTAACCACGACCTCCTGATGCTCCGTGTTGCTCGTAAGGTGAAAGATAAACGCGTGTTGATGTTGATCGGTCGCTACCTGAGAGCGGGCGTTTTCACAGACGGCAAAGTAATGCCGACGACTGAAGGCGTTCCCCAGGGCGGCCCTCTTTCCCCACTGTTAGCGAATATCCTGCTGGATGATTTTGACAAGGAACTGGAAAGACGTGGCCACCGTTTCGCCCGCTATGCCGATGACTTTGTTATCCTGGTCAAAAGCAAACGTGCGGCGGAGCGAGTAATGGTCAGCGTTACGAAATTCCTCCGGCAAAAGCTCAAACTGGCTGTGAACCAGGAAAAGAGCAAAATTGTTACCGCTGATGAATGTGAATACCTGGGATTTATCTTCAAAGGGAAACGCATCATCTGGTCGGATGAATCGCTGGAGAATTTTAAGTATAATATCCGCCGTCTCACTGCCCGTAGTTGGGGCATTTCGATGGCTGAACGACTACAACGGCTGTCAGAATATATTCGCGGATGGATAGGATACTATGCTTTGTCAGAATATTATTCGCCGCTGCCCGGATTAGATGAGTGGATTCGCCGGAGAGTGCGGATGTGTTATATCAAACAATGGCGCAGACCCCGCACCCGGATTCGGAAGCTCCTCGAACTGGGTTCGCCGAAAAAGCAGGCGCTTGGCGTAGGATTAAGCAGTAAAGGCCCCTGGCGGCTTGCCAAAACTTTTGGCGGTCAGGCTGGTCTTACAAATGCTTACTTAAAAGAGCAGGGATTAGTCTCTGTTCGCGAACTCTGGATTGCATTTCACTATCCGAAGTGAAACATGGTGAACCGCCCAGTGCGGACCCGCACGCTGGGTGGTGTGGGGAGTGGGGGAGACATACCCCCGCTTACCCGATTATGCCGATGTCCGTCACTAGCCGAACCGTAGTGCTAGATAGACGCCAACTGGATCGCGGACAACGGCGTACTTTTCCTCGGCGTACTCCCTAATGACTTCACCACCACCCTCGCTTACTCGTCGAAGACTTTCAACAAGATCGTCAACAGGTAAGTGAATCAACCAAACCGATGGGATACTATTTTGTTCACTGCGAAACTGACGGATTTCCGCTGCGGCAGACTCATTGTCAATATGCATCTCAATTATTGCGGCATGCCCTTCGCTATCCTCGGTCTCAATGGACTTAGCGTTCCATCCCACAACCTGTTGATAAAAGTCCCGACTCGACAAAGCGTCTGAAACGGTCAACGAGAGCCAAGAGATACAGCCGAAGCGTTCATTCTGCTGAGTGTTGTCTGACTCGCCAGGCACAACCGGAATAACGCCGAAGGCTGCTCCAACCTGGTCGGCAAGAACAGCCCATTGGCTTTGGCCATCATCGGTTTTGGAATGCATAAGTTCTTTGCCTCCCATGTCAATCGCACGTGCAACGCTGGTGGCGACATCAGCAACCTGAAAGTGAGGCATCCACTGCAGCGGCAAAGTGTTGTATTCGGGAGTGCGAGCCCCGAGGCCGATTACCGGTGTGCCCAGGTTGTTCATCAGATCATCACGCCAGAGTGGGGCGTCGCCCGTCGTGAGGATTTTAGAATAGAAAGCGAGTTCACGTTCATGATCAGGCACCGCAATATCGGCGCTGAGGACACCACCAACGCCGTGGACAAATGGGTTTCGCATTACTTACCTCCTTCGGGAGTTCCTTTAGTGAATCAGCCAAAGTCTACGCGAATCGATCAACTCGGCGGCATAACAGTATCAATATATGGAAAATTTTGCCTGATATTAA
>CP070806.1:4267979-4301020 GCA_020343675.1 Phycisphaerales bacterium | reverse complement strand
GGTTGTCGTGGACGCCCTGGGTTCGCATGACAGAAAAGAGGCCAAGCTGGCCATACGTAAGATCAGAGCGAAGGGGGCAAAAGTCGTCTCTACCAGGAACCTTGCAGGGACTTCCCACTTGAGACGAGTGGGTGCCTGTGGCTGCCGGAGCTGCCGAAGCATGGTGGGCATCGGCTCGACAGTAATCACCGCCGAGCATTGAGTACCGACATTTAGAAGCTTTCCGGGAACCTCTGTCCCTGCCCTCGAAAACATCAGAGCTTCCCGCACGGACGCCCACCGGTTTTAGCGAAGCCCGATGCCGCTGTTGTCAATGACCGTGCAGGTCCTTCAGTAGTGACGGATAGGGCGAACCATGAGGCATGTGACAGTAACTGCAACCTTCCTCAATCTGCGACAGACGCGAGCCTGAAAACTTCATTTTGTCGAAGCCGGAGCCGCCGGACCTATCCGGGAAAGATATGTGACCGGGCGGCTCGCCATCATGGCAGGTCAGGCAAAAACCGGTGCGTGTGCCCGTCCACGGTTTGGCTCTTCCGGAATCCGGGTCAATCAGGCTCACCACGCCTGTGCGATGCCGGCTGTTATCGTGGCAGAAAAAGCAGTGTTTGTCCTCGATCGTGTCGGAGAAGTGTTTCGAAACCATGTCGAATTCTCCACCCGGCCCAAGGATTTGCCGGCGGCCATACACGTCCTCTCGCGGGTGACAGCGAGCACATGACCCCTCTTTGGTTCCGAAATTCTCGCTGCCAACCTCTCCGACATGACACTCTTCACAGTTCTCGTTTTCCTTGTGATGATAATCTCCGTCTCCATGACAATCCATGCATCCCGCCGGCGGCGGTGCGGCAATGTCGAGGGTGAACGTGCCTGAACTTAGCCTGCCTGTCCAGAGGCTTTGAGCGGGACGCAGCTGAGCCTGCACCAGCGTTGCCTCATCCACTTCGAGATTATAAACGGCGTCAAACCGGCCGGCGGCAAATGCCACCTCGCCGGAACCAGCAACGATTCTGCCCTCAATTTCGGTTTCAAATGTCTGCCCGGGCGCGATTCTCCGGATCGGACTACCGCCCCGTCTGCCCATACGAGACCGGCGCCCGCCGGGAGCTTCGGCGTGCAGAGTCTGTCCGGCGCCGTTGTTGATGGCAATGTTCTTGACGACGTCACTCGGCCGGTAATAGAAGCCAACAGGTCGGTCCGTTGTGTTCTCAAATCTCAACTGGATGGCAACCTTTTCGCCAATGACCAGGTTCTCCGGATCGATGCTGAGCCCGCATCGCAAGCCATTGGCCGCCTGACTCCATTTCGGCTCCGGCGGCGGTGGAAGACGGCCCCCGTTGGAGCTAAGCTTCTTCAGGACTCGCTCGACGGGGGCAAGTCTGAAGCCGGACGGCCCGGGGGCACCGTAAAACACAACCTTGCCGTCAATGTCGGTAACGGTAACGCGCACGGGCCAGGATTGATAGTCGCTGTTGACTTTGCCCTCCATGCCGTCGATGACCATCGGTATCGTGAGCTTGTACTTGCTCACACACTCGGTGGCCAGGATGACCCGCTCGTCCAAATCCTTGGGCCGGCCCACGATTCCGGTTCTGTTGCCCTCTTTCAGCATCTCGGGGTGAGCCTCGCGGATATAAACGACAAGAAACTCTATCTGATCGTTGTACGACGCGTACAACCTTTCCATCTCCGCCGCGCGGGACGTGAAAGGCGGTCACGTGTAGCTGGACATAATCAGACATACCGGTTTCTTGCCTCTGAACGAAGAGAGTCTGATCCTGCCCTTTGCACTTATGACGCCGATGGATTTTCCGGTGGCACCGGTTGTAAGAGTCAACTTGGGCAGATCGAAATCGGGCGGATACTCGCCGGGCTTGACCAGAGGATTGTCGGCACTGCGACTCGGTCATTCCCTCGTCCGGCCGCTGGAGCGCGCCGCCGTCCGGCCAGGCCGGGAGAGTATGAGCATCAAAGCCGCAATGCAGAGCAAGGCCACTCCTCCGGCGATGTTTGGGCCAGTTCTTCTGAAGATTCCTCTCATTTCCAATTCCCCACACAGCCTGACAATGGTCTGGCCCCTCTGACCGGCAAGGGCCAATGGGCATCCCGAGATCATCCTTATCCTATGGCATTCTCGCCGTTCTGCCCAGCCCAAAGACGTTACAGTTGCCATTCTATTGCAGTCTTTTCGAGAATCCCTTCACTTCCCATGAATGCTGGAGGAAAGGGAGTTTGGCACAATTCTCGCCAAGGAATGTGGATTCCGCACGATTTCGCCTGTTATTGAACATTGCATCGCGCCATTCCGTAAAATGAGAAAAACAGTTGAAAATTCGCGTCGGATGTTGTATTCTGATAGATGTGGAAGCGTCGGCGGTCGAGCATATAACTCAGGTGTGGGATTGGTGAGCGATAAATGGCACGGAACAACAAACGGCAAGTCGAGAATGGAAAAGGCGGTCAAGATGGCCGCACAAGAGCAGGCAGGGGCAAGCGATTCTGGGTGATTGGCTCTTTGTTGCTCATCGTCGCCGCCGCATCTGTGCTATTGGGATGGATGAGAATGCCCGCAGCGGCTGATGCCGATAAGGCAATGAGTACGTTCACGGTACGCACGGATGATTTGACCATCACGGTGACCGAAAGCGGCAGCATAAAGGCCCAGGAGTCCACGGACGTCATGTGTGAAGTGGAGGGACGCGGCGTCGAAATCGCTAATATCGTTCCTGAGGGAACCGTCATCACCCCTGAGGACGTCGCCCAGGGAAAAATTCTCTGTGAATTAAACGCATCGGATCTTCAGGACTACTACAATCGTGAACTGATTGACTTCTCTTCGGCCAAGGCTTCCTACCTGGAGGCTCAGGAAGCTCACCTGATCCAGAAGAAACAGAACGAATCCGACATCGCCACGGCGCAACTGGCCGTCGAGTTCGGTCTGATGGATCTGCAGAACTACCTGGGAAAAACGGCTTCTACGAAACTCATGGACCAAGTGAAGTTGGATCCGAACACTCAGATCGATGCGGCAGCTCTTCTGGACTTTCTCGATAATCCCACCGGCGAAGGTGGAGGCGCAAAACAGAAACTCAAGGAACTCAACGACACGATCATTCTCGCCGAAGAGAGACTGACACAGGCTCAGAGCGAGCTCGCATCCACCAAAAAGCTGTTCCAGGCAAATTACGCCCCTGAAATCGAGGTTAGGCAAAAAGAACTGTCCGTGAACAGCTACAAGATCCAACACGAACAGGCCTCGGATGCTCTGGATTTGTACAAACGCTACGATTTTCCCAAGCAAACGAAGCAGCTTCTGAGTGACTATTTTGAAGCCGAGCGCGAATTAGAACGGACTTTCGCGCGTACGCGATCCCGACTGGCCCAAACCCAGGCCAAACTTGAAAGTACGGAGGCTAGATTCAACTTACAGAGGGAACATGTCTCCAAGTTGGAGCGTCAGATCGCAGCCTGCACGATCCGAGCGACAAGCCCCGGGATCATCATCTACGGCACCAGTGCGGATTGGCACTCCCGGCGTGAGGATCCGATTGAGGTCGGAGACATGGTTCGCAAAGGCCAGAAGATCTTCACGATTCCGAACTCCAACGTTATGGGGGTTGAGTTGAGGGTCCATGAGTCCTCGGTCAACAAGGTCCTGCCGGGTCAATATACGACCATCACGGTCGAAGCCCTCCCCGACATGCTGTTTCATGGCACAGTACTCAAGGTCGCCCCTTTGCCGGACCCGCAACATAGCTGGTTCGACCCCGGCGTCAAGGTTTACACCACGCAGGTTACGATAGACGGAACACACGAAGTTCTCAAGCCGGGAATGTCGGCGAAAGTCGAGATTCTCGTGGAGCAATTGTATGACGTGAAGATCGTGCCGCTCCAAGTCGTCGCAAATCGGGCCGGCAAAAAGGTCTGCTACGTCGCCACCGAGCGGGGTCCGGAGGAACGTGAAGTGCAGACAGGAGCGTTCAACAATACCTTCGTCGAGATTGCCGGCGGTCTGGAGGTCGGTGAGAACGTTCTGTTGAGCCCCCCGCGGATGGTCGGGTCCACGGTAGCTTCCGAATCGAAAGATCCTTCGCGCGTTCCAGGGCAAGAGAAGAAGCTGCCGAGCAATGACGAAGACGGCACCGCCACCGTCGAGAGACCCGCGGCTGAGGAACCATCAGTGCCGACTTCACAGACTCCGTAGGCTTCGTCCGCCCCTCTATTCTGCTGCATAGAAATCCTCACAGAACATCTCTTCAGTGTATCAGACGCGTGATGATCCGGCTCAGGGAAGAAACCTCTCAGCCAGAGGCAAAAGAATGGAAAACGACAGGCTCAGTTGCTCCGATCACCGCGCAGTCTCGGCCCAGGAAAGGTACCGGCTGCGTATCTGTCCCAGAGCCCCGAGCTCATCATCGGCAAAGTGGAAAACCGTCACAAGACCTGTCCGCACGAAGATCTGCTTGATGGCTGACGAGAGATTGTACAAGACAAGTTGACGTCCGGCCCCGCTGAGCAGCTTGTCAAGGATCATCAGACCGCAGATGGTTTCGGAGGTAAGCATCCTGACATTGGCAAAGTCGATCGCCACATCACGGTCAACTGTCTCACAGAGCATTCCATTGACATCTTCGAGTTCGTGGCCGTATTGTGGCTGTGCCGGCAAAGTCACTACAAGGATATCTCTCGGCAAGTTCTGAATTCCCATTTCTGCTCCCACCGCCCGAACAGGCGTTCACGGGTATTGTCACGTTTATTATCGGAAGGGATTTGGAGAGTCGACCCCTCAACTAAAGTATAGCAGAACAATCTGAGGAATCCAAACGGATTCACGTGAAAAAGGCGAAACGAGGCAATAAAACCACGCTCAAGACCCTTCCTATGAGTGAATGAGGCTGGCGTCCTCGTTTGTTTGAAGAAGAGTTGTCAAGATATCGGGGCCCGCTGATATTTTTCGCAGATCCACTTTTTATGTGAAAAATACGTAGTCACCACAATAGCAGTACAGGTGAGGTATTTTATATAATAGAACAGGATACCAAGGAAGGGCCGCGGGCGCGGAGGCTCGCAGCCCTTCTTATTCCCACTATGCTCACAGGGCGCCATGGGCGGAGGGTTGTTCAGGGTCGCCTTCCTCATCGCCCAGCATTTCCAGGGCTTCGCCGTCCCTGAGATCTTTCAGCTCCCTGGTCGCCTCGACGTCTTCCGGTCGGAGAATGCCTATCCTTGCGAGGATCTTCATCGCCTCCACAGGGTGATCCTTGATCATCGAGCATTCCACCGAGTGCTGAACCCATTCAGCCCGGAATGACGCGGCAAGAAAAACGAGCGACAAGACAAATAGCGTGACCGTCAGGGCGAACGATTTGCCCTGGCTCAATGCGAGGCCGGTTGCGATGAGCAGCCCGACGCCCGTCATGATCAACAGGCCGTTTTCCGCGTGAGCCACATCCAGAGAATCCCGGCTGGGGAAGAAGTCGCTTCGCCGCAGGATATGATATGCAGTGATTCTCTTTCTAAGCGGTACACCGAGGGCTTCGCCGAGATACCTGATTGGGTTGGCCGAGAATTCGCCGTGCTCTCCGGCCCCTCGAGCCTGGTCCCCCATCCTGAAGAAGACCGAAAGCAGCAGATAGTGAACGGGCACGACTACAGTGCGGTGCAAGACATAGATCGCCGCCCCGATGACAATGATGGCAAGGACGGCCACACTGGGGTGTAGCGCATCGATCACGGCTCTTGTCTCCGATCCCGAAAAGCAGGCGGCGCAAACGACCAGGAGAAAACCGCCGTAGGAATAGCAGAGCAACCGCAGAAGTCCCAAGCCCAGTGACTCAATGGTCTTATTCATCCTACACCTCTCTTTCTGAAAAGAGCTTCGCTAAGGTTGGTAATATGACCACGCCAGGAATAATTTGGAGCCTAACATCGTTTGAGAGACTTGTCAAGCATTTTTCGTGACAATCCCACGTTAGAATCCAGGCGGGTATTCCCTGGCCCCTTGCAGGGGACACAAAACAGGAAACAAGAATCGCAGAGCACTTCCAATAAGGGCGTCCTTCTGATTAACGCCGCAGGGAACAGTCTAAAATCGGTAGTAGAGACCCAGAGAAATGACCGGATACAACTTGAACGGTTCCAGGTCGTCTTCGATATCATCCCTTTCCTTCGCCAGGTTGGCCTGAAATGTGGAGTCGGATGCCAGCGTACCGTTGGCAGAGAGAGCAACGTCGGGAGAATCGGTGAATGCAACGCCCAGATCGCAGTAGAACCCCCACCGGCGGCTACGGTCGAGCGGATTGCCCCAGCCGATTCCCAAATAGGGGGCGGCGCCATCGATGTCAACGTCGCCGGACAAGGTGCCTATTTGAGCCGGCGTATAAACCGTGCCACCAATGTTTTCATTAGCCGTTGGTGTTGCGTCCAGATCGAGTTCATGGTTCACGGATAAGAGGCCACCGGTGACACGAAAAGAATCGCCAAAAATATGCCAGTCAACCAATGCCGAGAAAGAACAAAAGTTTAATCCAATGTCGTATTCAGTGTCATCGAATTCTTCATCAAAGTCGTAATCGAATGTGTTCAAGCCCAGCCGGGCGTTGATATCCGACGTAATCCCTGTGGCCAGCTCACCGCCGAATCCCAACGTGCCGCCCTTGCCCAAGACCGCCAATCCGCCGGAATCCGCGCAGCCCATTGCGCAGAAGAGCAGAGCCAACAAGAACGATAATGAGAACACTTCTAATCTCTTCCCCATCGTATGGTCTTCCTTTCTGTCCGGGCTGTCCTACATGCCTCCCGGGCCCTATTGGCCTTCCATTTCAGGTTTTATCGTGCCCGCTGGGCCTGCCTTCCTCAGCGGATTTGCAGACCATCCGTATGATAACCTCCACGGCAGCCGGATTCAACCATCGAGAATCTGAAATCCGGCGCAGAAACGGCAGTTGACATTTCAATATCCAACAGACAGGATATGTGGGATATCCGGCGGTTGTCGTCCGGTCGTTTTCGAACTGCTGTGAATTTAGGGAGAAGAAGATGCGAAACGCGCGAATACTGACAATTCTCACTCTGGCGATCATCGCAATCGTCAGCGGCTGTGGGCCTCGCGGAAATCTCACGATCACGGAGAAGCGGCAGGCCGTGATGGATATGGAGAAGGAAACGCTCGATAGACTGTACCGAGAAGCTCCCGAGGCCAAAGATAAGATTGAGAAGTCCGCCGGCTACGGGACTTTCAGCAACGCCAACGTCAATCTGATTCTCGCCAGCGCCGGGGGCGGATACGGCGTCGTTGTGGATAAGGCAACCGGGCAACGCACCTACATGAAGATGGCCTTGGGCGGCGTCGGCCTTGGCTTGGGCGTGAAGGATTATCGTGTGGTGATGATCTTCAAAGACAAAACCACGTTGGACAAGTTCGTCGAGAGCGGATGGGACTTCGGGGCCCACGCAGATGCGGCAGCGAAGGCCGGCGAAACCGGCGGCGAGGCAAGCGTCGAGGGAGATATCCGCTCGGGCATTGAGGTTTTCTCGATGACGGAATCCGGTCTGGCTCTGCAGGCAACGGTAGCCGGAACAAAATACTGGAAAGACGACAAGCTCAACTGACAACCATATGCAAAAACTCAGATGTTGGCCAAGAATACACGGTTTTTTGCAGAGAATACGCCGATTTTCTTGAAAAATACGTAGTCACCACAATAGACGGCTTCACCCTCAGTACCGTAGTATAAGGGACATTCGCGGATGAGTGGTGAAGAAGCACGCTGTGAGTCGAGCTTCCCCACGAATTCCCGCCTGCTCAGGCGATCCAGTGCTGAGACAGGCCCAACACGGGAAATCTCGGCGCGCCGGCCTGGCGAAGGCCGCTTGGAGTGCGATATGGCGTCATAGAGAAACAAACGTCGAGCCATGGCAAATTCTGGAACGGGGGCTGTGGGCAAGGATGCTTACAGCCCCTTTGGGCCCCTGCTCAGTAAGCTCCTCCTCAAAGGTCTTCAACACTATCCGAACGGCAGGGGCTTTCTTTCGGCCTGTTTTTGGGCAGCTCCAGAAGTCTAACGGTTCTTGGCTTCGATGAACTTGACGAGATTGTGTACAACGCAGTTGTATGGGACGGACAGGCTGAACTTCCCGGCCAATTGGATAACAGCGCCGTTCAGGGCGTCGATTTCCGTCGGTTTGCCGGCAATGATATCCTGAAGTGTGGAGGATTTGTGCTCGGCGGTATCGGGCACGAGCTGGCCATAAAAGACATCGAGAAAATCCTCCGCGCACTGCCAATGCGTCTCATAGCCGGCCCGGCTCATCACGTCAAATGTCTCCTCGACAATCCCATTCATTACGGCGCGTGTGAACTCATGCGCGGCCAATGTCCCGTATGGAACATCGAGGATGGCGCCCAGCGGATTAAGAGCGCAGTTGTACAACATCTTGGCCCAGATGTCCTTGCCGATGTCTTTCGTTACCTGGCATGGTATGCCCCCCTTGCCTATCGTGCCAGCCAAGTCGTTGACCGCCGCCCCATGAGCACCGAAAAGGCTGCCGATATGAATCGCATCGGCGTGGACCGTCACGTCCACTTCGTTGGGCTTGAGCCGCTGGAATCCCGTAATAACCCGCGCATTGTAGATTCTCTCTTTCTCGAAAAAGCCAAGAAAGGCATCGGCGTTGCCCCACCCATTTTGGAACAGCACGATTTTCGTTCTATCAGCGAGCAAAGATTTGTGCTCGGACAGATCCTTCGCCGCATTCAACGAGTCAAACGACTTCGTGCAGACAAGAATGTACGCATACGTTCCCGGCGGCAGTGCAGTCAACAACGAATAGCTGCCGAAGGCGGATGCGCCCGCGTGGAAGTCACCGAAAATGCCCGTTCTGACCAGACCGTTCCGCTGCAAAGCCGAAACGGTACCTTCGCGCGCTATGATATCCACAGAGACCTGAGATTTCAGCAAACAGCTTGCCAGGCCAAGCCCAACCGCCCCGCCGCCATAAATCAGCGCTCTCATGATTTGATTTTACAGCACGCCCGCAGCGTTCATACTTTCTCGGGCACGATGAACGGCTGCCGATAATTGCGCGACAGATACATATTGGCTTCGCTGCTCAATTCACCGACAAATCGCTCCGTGTCGGAATCCATCGACAACGACGGCCCCAGAATCATCGGACTCTTTTGCAAGTCCACCTCGTTGAGCGCCAGGTGCTCACAGAGCCGCTCGTACGCATCCAGCGCCACCTCGTTCGAGCTTAGCGAGCGGACGATATTATCGTGTCCCGCTGTGCGGCCCAGCCGGTAGGAGATATTTCCCATGTGGCACAAGGCGGTCGAAAGATGTCCCTGGAGAATATCGGCGTTCAGGTCGCTCACCTTCCGGCTTCGCACCGCCTTGATGAAATTCGCATGGTGACTGCCGCCGCCGGTGACCTTGAATTGCTGGAGCTTCTTGTCGTGGTAATCGTAGGCCCATCCCCCGGCGCAATAGCCGCCCTCGCACTCGATGACCGTGTCGGCCCGCGTCCGGCGGTAGGTCAGGTCCATGGCTCGGTCCCCCTTCTTTCGGGGCAGGTTGCGCATCTCAAAGATAATCGGTGCCGGTTTGTAGTCGAAGTAAGCCACCTGTGCATTGGGTGTCTGCCTGTCGTCGTCCCAAAGGAATTTTCCCCCGAAACTGATCACCTTCGGCGCCAGGTTTGAATATCCCAGTCCCCACCGGCACACATCGAGAAAATGAATGCCATTGTTGCCGAGGTCACCGTCACCATAAGGCCACTGCCAGTGCCAGTCGTAGTGCAGGTTCTTGCGCATCAGCGGCATCAGCGTAGCCGGCCCTGTCCAAAGGCTGTAATCGATGCTCGCCGGAACAGCCTGAGGACCGTTGACCTTGCCGATAGGGCCGCGCGGACTGAAGTAATAGCAGCGCGCGCGAAGGATCTTGCCGAGGTTGCCTTGTCTGATGTACTCGAAAGCCTTCACAAGCCCCTCGTCCGAGCGGCGCTGGGTACCGGCCTGCACGATCCGGCCATATTTCCGCGCCGCCTCGACCATCTTGCGGCCTTCCCGGATATTATGCGATACCGGTTTTTCGACGTACACATCCTTGCCTGCCTGACACGCCCAGACAGTGACCAGCGAATGCCAGTGATTGGGCGTGGCAGTGATAATCGCATCGATGTTCTTGTCCTCCAACAGCTTACGAACATCGACATAAGCATTAACCTTTCGATTGCTGGCTTTGAGTTTGCCCACCTCGCGGTCGATGACGTCCCGGTCCGCATCACACAGCGCTACCAGACGCACGCCCGGAATCCTGCTGAAGTACTTAATGTGATTGCTCCCCTGGCCTCGAAAGCCGACAACTGCGACGCGGACATCGTCGTTCGCTCCAAGAACGCGTGAATAGGGCGCCAACGCAACGGTGGAGGCCCCGGCCAGAGTACCTTTCAGAAATCTGCGGCGTGTTATATGCTCCATGATTGTTCTCTCCATTCTTGCGGTTTCCGGCACAAGCCGTCCCCTGTTGGACAATAGAATATCGCAACGAACCACGATGCGACACGTTACCAGATCCCCACCCAAAAAGCAATTCGCCTTTTTGCCTTGAGCCGACACTGTAACAAATGCTTCGGTTCTGGTATCCTGACGACTGCAAAATGCCCCCCAGGGGGCCGGGCTAATCAGAGCAATGCCGTCTCAGGAGAACACCCGATGAATGCGTATATCTGCCGTATATTGGTGGGAGGTACAGCTCTTGTCATGGCGGGCGTGCCGCTCTCGGGCGCAGGAATGGACGTTGTCAAGGACGGTCAGGTGCGCGCCGTCATCGTTGCACAGAGAGCCTCAGCGAACATTGAGCGAGGTCGGGGCAGGAAATCGCAGGCCGCCGGAGCGCGCGAGTCTGCGTGGAACGATCAAACGGCGGCGAACGTCCTGGCCGACTGGATTGAGAAGATCGCCGACGTGCGCCCCGCGATTGTGAATCGACCTCAGACGAATAAGGCCGCCATCTATGTTGGGGCCGCGGCCATAAACGCGGGCCTGGATCTGAGCGACATAGACAGTCCGACGAAGGAAGGACTGCATATCGTCTGCGATGGAAAAGACCGGATTCTCATCGCAGGGCAGAACGCGACCTCGACGGTCAAAGCTGTTTGCCGGTTCCTGGAAGAATTGGGGTGCCGATACTTTATGGATAACAGGCTGGGTGAAGTCTATCCAAAGAGCAGGACTATCACGGTTGGCCCGCTCAACATCACCGAGAAACCAGGCCTGATGCTGCGCAAAATCTGGGGCTCACAATGGACGGGGCAGAGTCTTTGGAAAATCTGGAACGGCGCAGGGGGCACCGTAATGGCAACCGGACACGCCTGGGCCAGGTACGTCGATGAGAATCTGTTCGAGACACATCCGGAGTATTTCGCCCTGCGTGACGGCCGGCGCAAGAAAGGCGCATGGTACTGCACCTCCAACCCTGAGCTGCGCAAGGTTTTTGCCGAAGGCGTGATCTCAAAGGGTGGCTCCAATCCGTCCGTTTCTCCGCCCGACGGAACCGGATATTGTCAGTGCGAGCGCTGCCTTGCCCAGGATGACCCATGCAGCATCGAGCCTTCTTCTAACAGACCGAGCGTGACAAACCGATACGTGGATTTCCTGGATGAGGTGGCCTGCACAGTCGGTAAGGCTCATCCCGAGTGGCTCTTGAGTTTCTACTGCTACGCGGATTACACGCAGCCGCCCACGTTGAATCGCCGACGCGCGCCGAACCTGGTGGCCTGGATTGCGCCGATACGGTACTCGCGGTTTCATCGAATCGGCAGCCCCAGCTCGCCCGGCAGAATGCAGCTTGCCAAAGCCATAGACAACTGGGCAGCCGCGGCCGAACGGATTGCATATCGCACCTACAATTATAATCTCGCAGAGTGCCTCGTTCCGTTCTCGAAGCTCTCGGTATGGAGGCACGACATTCCCTATCTCAAAGCAAAAGGCTGCATCGGGATCAATCTGGAATCTCTTGTGAACTGGGAAATCTACGGCCCGCATCTTTACCAGAGCATCCGCCTGGGCTACGCCCCCGATGCCGACAGCGACGCCATGATGGACGATTATTTCATGAAGTTTTACGGTCCCCGGGCCGGCCCACTTATGAAACAGTACTGGCTGACCATCGACGAGGCGTTCGCCAATATGCAATGCGAATCCGGCAGCTTCTATGCGCTGCACCTGGTCTATACACCCGAGCGGCTCAAAGAACTGAGCGGTCTGGTTCAGAGAGCTTCCGATATTACCGGCAATAACGAGGCTTACTCGGCGCGCGTCGCAATGACAGCTCAGGGCTTGCAGAACGCCGCACAGTATATCCGGATCCGAAATGCGATGAACAAAGGCGATTTCGCCACGGCAAAGAGAACATACGACCAGCTCTATGCCCGCAATGAGCTCGAAGAGAGCAAAGGGTACGGCACCCGTTATACGCTGGCCTACCTCAAACGCTTTTTGGGCACACATATCCTGGCCGGGGCCGAAGCTGTGGCGCCGCCTAATAGACTCTTGCAGGTTCTTCCCGACCGGATGAAGTTAACTTACGATCCGGCGGACGAGGGCATGGCAAAAGGCTACCACAGGCCCGACTTTGACGATTCAAAGTGGATGCAGGTCGCCACGTACTCCAACACGCTGAATGCACAAGGACGGCCCGATATCAAGTCCATTCTGTGGTACCGCACGTCAATAGCCTGTCCGACCCGTCGGACAAATCAGACGAGTGGATTCAGCCTGTTCTTCACCGAGGTGGACGGCCAGGCCGCAAGCGTCTATGTCAACGGTCACGAAGTGGCATCACTGGGCGCCCAGGCCCGCCGAAAGCCGTTTGAAGTTGACGTTACAAATGCCCTGAAGGCCGGGCGGAATATCGTGGCAATCAAAGTGGACCATACAAAGATCACAGAGCTTTCTCTGGGCGGCATTGTCCGGCCCATTTTACTTATTGAAAAAACGGTGCCCCGATAGCAGAGGGACACCGAAGCCTTGGAGGACGACAGTTATGCCGATAAGCAAGCATCCGTTCGGTCGGACTCGAATGTTCGGAATCGCTCTATTCTGTATTGCATTGACGAGCATCTCGGCTTTTGCAGCGGAGAAGATAATACATCCGGTACCCATCGAGCATCCGCGTCTGTTAGGCTCGCGCGAGCAATTGCAGTCTCTGGCGACTCATCGGGCCGAAGCCTATCAACGAGTCGTGCAAGTCGCTCGCGAATCCCGCGCCGATGACCACGCCAAGATGATATCCATGGCGCTGGTCTGCGCGATCGAGCGGGATGAACAGCTCGGCCGAGCGGCGGTGCAGTTGGCCATGAAATATATCAACGCCCCCGCCAAGAAGGGACACACCCCCTTCGCACATGATCTGGCGCGATGCGCGATTGTATATGACTTGTGCTACGCATCCTGGACGCAAGAGCAGCGACTCCAGTTCCACAAGTATGTGAACGAAACAGTCAATGCGAACGTTCGCTCCGAGACGCACGTATTTCACAACGGCTGGTACGGGTACAAACACTGGGGTATCGGGCTGGCTTGTTACGCCACCTACTGCGAAAACGATCGCGCGCCGGAAATTCTCAGGACGCTGGAAGAGGACTGGCGCACGCGGGCCGCTCCCGCGCTGGAACTGGCGGGCGACGGGGGAGGCTGGGCTGAAGGCTATTATATCAATTACTGGCTGTATGAGTGGCTGTTCTTTTGCGAGGTCGCCCGCTACTGTGAGGGTATCGATTACTACGCCCAGGCGCCCAAATTTTTCGAGAACCGGGCCGTGGCAAGCATGTTTGAGGCATATCCAGGCCTGAGCACGTATCATTCGCGACGTTCCATCCCTATGGGCGACGGAGGAGGGCGCGTCTTCGGCGGCGACCGCGATAAGGTTCTCTCGGCCCGCCGCATTCTCGTGAACCACTTCCGGGAAAACCCGGCCCACCAGGCGGCGCACACCTTCAACGAGCAGACTCCGCGGTCAAGCGTCGGAGCGTATGCGTATAAGGACTTGCTCTGGCGCGATACGACCGTCGAAAAGGGCGATCTGGGAAATTTCAAGCGCTCGCACATCAGTCCGGGGCCAGGCTACGTTTACGCCCGCAGCTCGTGGGACGACGATGCGACGTATTTCTTCTTCAAGTGCGGCGACCGATTCACTGCCCATCAGCATCTGGACGTGGGGCATTTCCTCATCTACAAATACCAAGAATTAGCCGGCGACGGCGGACATTACGATTCATTCGGCTCCGGCCACGACGTTAACTACCATCTGAGAACCATCGCCCACAGCACGATACTGCTCTATAACCCGTCAGAAACGTGGCCCGGCATCCGTGCGGGTAATGTTACCGGCAACGACGGCGGGCAGTCCCATAACTGGCCTCATCACAACGGCGCGGTCACCGATCCGGCCCAATGGCAAGAGGGACGCGAGCTGTATGACATCGCGGACATTGTGGCTTTCGAGGATCGAGGAGATTATTTATACGTCGCCGGCGACTGCACGCGAGCTTACGCTCCTGAGAAGATGGGCTGCTTCACGCGTCAGATTGTTTTCGTCCGGCCAAGTACGTTCGTCATCTTCGACCGGGTGCAGTCCACGAATCCGGATTTCAAGAAGACCTGGCTGCTGCAGGCCATGAAAGCCCCCACCCACAATGGCCGGCATTTGATCATCACCAACGGCAAAGGCCGCCTGTTCGTCCAGACACTGCTTCCGTTCAACCCGGATGTGAGGCTCGTAACCGCTCCCGAGCTGTACAGTTATGAGGGCCGCAGCTATTTGCCTGCTCGCGACACCGGCCCTGCACCCGCGTGCCGGATTGAGGTCTCGCCGCCCGAACCAAGCTCATGGGATTATTTCCTGCACGTCTTGACAGCTACCGATAGAAATACCGATTCCGCGGACGAAGCAACGGCAGATGTGATCGCCAAGCAGGTCACGGTCTCGGTCGGCCAGGTAAAAATCAGGTTCGCCACGACCGAAGTCGCAGGTGCCATCGACCTGAACGGATATCAACAGCCGCTCTCGGAGCAAATCGTCCCTTGATCCATCCGGCAATTCCACGCCGGAAATGAAGGCCCGATGGACCGAGCTTTAATCGGAGACATCTCGCGGTCCTACGATACTCAAATCGATGGGTTGGAAGCCAAGAGCCAGCGCGGGCGATTCGGGCTTGAGTCGAAAATCGAATCGCTCGGCGTCCACAAAGAGAGGGTCCGCGTACACGGAATGAACGTCTTTACCCGTTTTGCGCCACGCTTCAAAGGTCAGACCGTTGAACCGAACGTCGTCGAGGCTCAGAGCCGGGTTGTAATAGACGTTCCAGTCCATGTCAAAGGTGCTGGTCACCTCCCGGGTTCCCCCTGCGTTCTTGGGATGAAAGTGGAATGTGTATGGCTTATCGCGCCAGCTTTTGTCCAGCAGAACCCCCTCTTTCCAATAGACGATGTTGTTTTCAAAAAAGACGCTTTTGTGCGGCTCGACCCTGCTGCGGCTCAATTGCTGCAATCGTCCAAACGCGAAGATATTGTTCCGGACCGTCACCTCCTTGCAGAAGTGGATGTTGTAGCCTGCAAACTTGGTGTTATAGACGACGTTATTCTCAATCAGGATGTGGGAGGAGCCTTCATCGTTGTAGATTCCCCAGCCTCCGTACTGGTTCGCATTCACGTCATGGATGAAATTGTTGCGGATCACGGTCCCGGGGGAAACGCCCAGCGTGTAGACCGCCCCCATGTCGGACAGCAGGCCCTGACCGATATTGTGGATATGATTGTATTCGATAACGTTGTCCCGGCTGAGGCTGCGCTGATATCCCCAGTTCCATCCTATCGAAACTCCCGTGTACCAGCCGTGGTGGATGTGATTGTGAGCAACGCGATTCCCGTTAGTGTTCATCAGCAGGATGCCTACAGCCGAAGGAAATTCGTTGCCGTAGTGAAACAGAACATTATCCTCGATGACGTTATGCCCGGTCCTTTCGAGAGGATGGTCCTTTTCCGTTCCGCCAGTGAGGCGAAAGCCGCCGGCGCCGATATGGCTGAGGCTATTATGCGTGAAGCGGTTGCCTGTACTGCCCTCGGCGATCTCGAAAGCGAATGTCCCGATATTCGTGATACCACAGCGGTCAATCGCACATTGTCGCGCCCCGCGCAGACGAATCGCCGCCGGGACGCTGGCCGATCCCTGCCTGTCATTTGAATTGCCCGGGGGCAGGTCCCAGTTCGTGTACATAAAGGTTAGATTCTTTATGTTCATGTGCTCGACAAATCTGCGCTTGAGAGGCTCTCCTTCAAAACGCATAAACGCCGGCGCCTGCGGGGCAACGACCTCGGCCCTGGCCATATCCTCTCCGGGCATCGGCATATAATACAGCATACCGGCCTTGCGATTCAGGTACCACTCGCCCGGCTGGTCCAGACCCTCAAAGACATTCTCCACAATGTAGCGGGCGCCTTGGCTCGTGAAGTCGTCTGTAAATACCTTGCCGGCCTTGTGTTTGAACGTCACGATATTGGCTTTCGTGTCGATGGACTCAATCGGCAGGTGCGAATCCGTCCAGAAGTGATAGACGATTACCTCGACATCCCCCAGGTTGGTCCAATCCGGATTCAAATCACCTGGCGCAAATTCAAACCGTCGGCAATCCGTGTGGTAGTTCACCTCGCGTCCCCCGTCGGGGAACCCGGCCACTCGAAGGAAGCCCTCATTGGGAATCCTCGCGCGGGAACGCTTCTGGCCATTGACGTAAAGCTGCCGGAACCTCCACACGCCGGCTTTGACATCAGGCAGCTCCGCGCTCCATAATCCGTCTTCGAATTCTCTCCAACCCGTAATCCTCCTGCCTCCGCTGACGATGGGTTCTTCATTTTCATAAGCCGTGTAGGTAATGGGCTTATCGAGAGTGCCCGAATCCTCGGCAGTAAACACCACTTCATCGGTGAGCTGGTGTACTCCACCCCGAAGATACACGGTGACCGGCCTATCGAAGCGGCCGCTTTTCTTGAGGGCTCTTATCGCATCACGCGCACGTTCAATTGTTGCAAACGCGCGCTCAGGCGTTGTCCCGGCAGCGGTGTCACTACCATCGGGCGCAACATAGAATGCAGTCCCTTCCGCCGCCTTCAGGACCGGGCCAAAAAGGAGAAAGATAGCAACAAGAAATATCCCATTCAATCTCTGTGCGACAGTTTTGTCCATGACATCTCCTTCATATCAAATATAGACGACAGAAGTCAGAGGACAGAGGACAGACCTCCGACTTCAAATCTCCGACCACTTTCCCGGATTGGGGACGGGGTAAACACCTTTTGCATCGGCCTTCACCGGTGCGGGGCTGTCGTATGTCAGATCCGCCACATTTGAGCAGAACTTAAAATCGGAAGCCAGCATTTCGTCCCAGGTAATGACTTTGCCTGAGTGAATCGCGGCGCGCCCCATGATGGAGGCAAGGTTTGCATAGGCCGCCCGGCGGGCCTCATTATGCGGCTTGTCTTTGCGGATGGCATCAAGCAGCACATCCCACTCGATCTGGTAGGGACTCATTCGCTCCTTCTGCGGGCGCCACGTAATACCATCCTTCGTCGTCCGCTGGTCCTGATAGATATGCACGGTCGGAGCGTGGACATTGCCTGAGAACTGGGCCGCACACTTTGTCCCGTGCACAAACGTGGCGAATTCATTCTTGCAGTTCTGCCATGAGCGGCTGTTGACTATCGCTTTGGTACCGTCGGGGAAAGTGTATTCGATGGCATAGGTATGGAGGTTCTGACTGCAATCGGCACTGCCTGGTTCGCGTCCGCCCAGCCCCTCAGCCGAGACCGGCCAGGCATCCTTGATCCAGCAGCATTCGTCCACCTGATGAATCATCATCTCGATAAACCACGCCGACGAGACCCACAGAAAGAAATACGGCCGCTTGATCTGCCAGAGCAGCTCGCTTTGGCCGCCCGGGAACGGCCCCATCCGCGCGCCGGGATCCATACGGTAAGCGCGAATCAACTGGACCTGGCCCATCGCGCCCTCGCGGATTTTCTGAATTAAGGCCTGCCTCGCGTGCGAATGCCGGCACATCAGGCCGCATCCGATTTTCAGGTTCTTCTCTTGCGCTACCTGACACAGGCGAAGAATATCCTGCGTTCCCCCCGGGTCGGGTGCAAATGACTTCTCCATAAAGACATTGACGCCCTTGTCGATGGCATATTTGACATGGGTGGGCCGAAAGGCCGAATGGGTGGCCTGAATCATCACGTCGCCCGGTTGCAGACAATCAATGGCTCTGCGATAGGCGTCAAAGCCGAGAAATCGCCGGTCCTCCGGCACATCGATCCGCTCGCCGAACTGCTTGCGCAGGGCTTTGTAAGACCTGGCCTGTTTATCCTCGAAAACGTCGGCCATCGCAACGAGCCTGGTCGGTCCGGTCGTCGAGGAAAGAGCATTGCCAGCCGCCCCGCTGCCGCGCCCGCCGCACCCGACCAGCGCCAGCCGGATCGTATTGTCCTCGGAGGCATAGATTCGCGACAAGGCAACACCACTCAGGACCGAACCGGCCACCATTCTCCCCCCTTGCGCGAGAAACCGCCGACGAGAGGGTTCTTCAAGGCCTGCCTGTGGCGCCGTCAATGTCTCAGATTGCTGTGATTTCATGATTGCCCCTTCAAAAATAGACTATGTCATGTCTGGCTGCTGCTCACTATACATCTTCGACCGATGGTATTCAATAGCGAGCAACGCCTTCGCGGGGAGCGGTATCTTGGATTTCCACGCCTTTGGCGCTTGTGAAGGATCGTCGAGGACCTTATAATCACGCCTCGGATGACCGAGAGGCAATGGTGCAACGCCGTTTTGGCAACATTGAAGATGTATGAGGTTTCGGTGAATATGACGGAAAGAGAAAAAGTATCAGAGCTAAGCAGACTCTTAGAGAACATGGAGAAACAGGTCGCATGCTGTGAGCAGCTTGATCCATGGGCTGGAATCGAAGCACGCCCGGCCTTCCTGGACGCATGCGTGAGCGGCACAGCGTTGATCGCCCGGCTGTCCCAGATAGATCCCGATGTCGTGGCTAAATCCAAGCGCCTCAGGGCCCTGCCCCAGCTCGACAGCGATAATCCGTCAGCCCTGGAGTCGCTCGCCACAAAGGAGGACTTGAAGCGATGCGCACAGATATGGGGGCAAACTCTGGAATTAGCTGGCCAATTGGAGGCTGCGGCTAAATTCTGCGTCTCTCTGATTCAGGAGAAGAAGAATTGGCCCAAAGAGCAGGATAAACGGATCGAATTCAAAGACGCCAGCCAGATGCTGAGCGGCTTTCTCCTTTATGATTTGCTGGATGTACTTGCGGAATACGAGCCGGAGGAGCACGCATCGCTCCGCTTGCAGGTGTTGTGTTCGTACCTGAAAGAATTGCGCGTCGAGTTTATCTGGGGCGCTCACGTTCGCGGCCCCTGCCGGACCGATACGATCCCCAGTCAGTGCAAATTTGAGAAACTCTCGGACGAGCTCAAGGGCGAGCTCGCTGCCGTGTACGGCGGTAGTCAGCACGAATTCACCTTCCAGACCGCGGATGGCGACGAGTATGAATGCCGCGTCAACAACACGGGTTTGAGCAATTACAGAGGGATTCTGGACAAAATCTGGGACCGCGCAACCGGAAGGTTGCCTTCGTATCGCCGGGACGGCTCGGCCGCGTGGGCGTTTACCGAGCATGAGTGCATACAGAACCTCGAAGCGTATGCCTCTCTGGTTACGGACCTGCTTAAACCGCTGTCGCCGCTTCCGGACTACAGAGAATGCGCCAGAGCGGTCAGGGCCCTGCTGCGAAAAGGCCGGGGGCGGTGGACAACAATGCGCCATCTTGAGTGGTCCTATCCGGATGAGCTTGACCGGCTCATTGCCGAGCTCGACGCCAAGCCCAAGCCGTATCAGCTCACGGCGTGAAACGCGGCTCTGAGAACCGTGCCGATGACGCCGTCCCTGATTCGCTCCATACCGTCGAGTCCCTACACGCGACCCGCGTTTCGAGCGCGTTGCTGACGGCACTGCTCAATAATCGTCTCGGTCCGCGTGGCCCCGAACCTGGTGCAACCGATTTGCCGTACCTTCAGCGCCATCTCCAAGTCGCGGACGCCGCCAGCCGCCTTGACCTGAACTTTCTGAGATACCTGCTCCCGCATGAGCCGCAGGTCTTCGAGTGTCGCGCCGCCAGCCGCGAATCCCGTCGAAGTTTTGACGAAATCCGCGCCTGCCTGCTCCGCGAGCCGGCAGGCCATCTTCTTCTGCTCATCGGTCAGGTAGTAATTCTCGAGAATCACTTTGACGAGCACGTTGCGGCGGTGGGCCGCCTCGACCACGGCGCTGATGTCGTTCTTAACGTACTCGTGGTCGCCGCTCAAAAGCCTGCCGATGTTGAGCACCATATCCAGTTCAACCGCGCCGTCCTTGATCGCCCGCTCGGCCTCGAACACCTTTGTCTCGGTGGCATTGTACCCGTGTGGAAAGCCCACAACCGTCGTGGTCTTGACATCCGATCCACTCAAAAGCTCCCTCACCACAGCCACCTCAGACGGGCTGCAGCAAACCGTCGCCACTTTATACTTCCGGGCTATCTCGCACCCCTTGCGGATGCCTTCTCGGGTCAGCTCCGGACGCAGCAACGAATGATCGATCATTTGGGCGATGTCGTCACACGTGTAATCCATAGTCACCTCCACATTTCACACAAGCCGCCCGCGAACATCCCGGACTTTTCCCCGTAACAGACTGGGAAATCAGGCTAACGTCCTGAACATATCGGACGGACGGTGCCTTGTCAACAGCGACCAGAGCCCTCTTGCGTGGACGCGACGTGAGGATGAAGGAACCACGAAAAAGGAGAAAGCCCCTGCCTTTCGGGAGCAAGCGGTGAAGGAAGCAGGGGCTCGAAGCATGGAGGAGGCTATGATGACCGCACACTTGGAAACCCGCGTATTATTCCATTTGTTAACTATGATAGAAAATGAGCCTAAACCGTCAACCTCGTAAAACTACCGGTTCTGGGGCAAAAATCTAACAGGTGGATTTGCTCACGAGTGGGGCTGGCAAGAAACTGGGGGTTCGCGTCCGAGCCGATACCCGATGATAGAGTGATACTGGCAAAAGCTGGCGGCAGGCAGGGCCGCGTGTTGAACGGCGCCCACGGCGCACAGAATCCTCATCGGGAGCTTAACGGACACAACTCTTTGGCCGCAAGGATGTTGGCCAACAAAGGCAAACGCATGGCGAGCGAAGGACAACAGCTCTGGGAAATGGGCGGTACTGGACTTGAACCAGTGACCTCCTGCGTGTCGAGCAGGCGCTCTAGCCAACTGAGCTAACCGCCCCCATGGACGCTTGACTCATATTATGGCGGGGAAAACGAAAAAGCAAGGATTTTTGCGAATCTCAGTTCAAATTTCTTCTGATGACCGCCGCCGTCGAAACCGTTCGCTGCATATCGCCGTTGGCAACAGTTATGCAAATCTGAACACTCTTGACTTTCACCTGCGTCTCTTCGACCACTGTATTCTTGGTGCAAGTCATGCCGGTCACGTTGTCGCAGAGCACATAGTCGGGGTCGGACAAGTCGTCATTCGTGACCAGATAGAGCCTGTTATCTCCACTGTTGTATCGATATGTGATATCTTCTCCCGCAGCGGTAATCAGAGTGCATTCATCATTTGGCGCATTCGGATCCACCGCATCCGCAGTTCGGAGTTGACTCGTCATGCGGAACATGGCCTGTCGGGCGTTGTTGATTGTCTTGAAGATTTCTTCGTTCTCGCGGCAGTTTATGGCCGAGGCGTTGAAGGCAACGGCGACGGCCGCGAGCAGCATCCCGGCTATAGCCACCGCAAGCAGCAGCTCCACAAGGGTAAAACCGGTTTCGTGTGTCGTCTTCTGCATTTAAATTCTTCGCACGTCGCTTGAATGTGGCGACCCACGCTCCATGTCGTTCTCAGTACCGGGCACGAAGCCAGCTCGCCGAACTGATTTCCTTCGAGTTCAAATAGACTCTCACGGTCACTCGGACAAAGAAACTGCCATGATCCACCACAACTTGCTCGAAATTGGATGCATCTACGTTTTGGACCGTAATCTGTTGAGAGAACGCGCCATAATCGACCAGCGGGCTTCGATCCGCACTAATCGGCGGCGAGAAACTCGAACCGTCGAAATCGTCCAGATCGTCGTAGTCCAATAGTGTTTCGCCCGATTCCGGGCCGAACACCGCAACTTCGGTCTCCGGATCGATTACGGGCAACAGAGCCGTCAGCTCGCGGATTTGCTCGGCAAGAAACTCGGCGGTGGATAGATCCGTCCCGGCGCCGTTCGCTTTCGTGAAAGCACTGTTGGCGGCCAGCAGAGAAGCCACCGCCATACCGACCAACAGTATTGCGATCAATGCCTCGATGAGTGAAAAGCCGCTGCTGCATTTACCATTTCGCATGTCGTTCGCCCCTCGGTTGCGAATCGTGCTCCCGCGCGCCAAGCCGACGGGAACACGAGCGACGAATCTACTTGCCCATCACGATGCTGGACATCTTGAAGATCGGCAGAATAATACTCATCGCGATAAAGCCGACCAGGATACCCATGATCACAATCATAATCGGCTCGATCATCGACGTGACCGTCTTGATCACCGTTTTGAGCTCGCGGGCATAGTAATTCGATACATCTCGGAGCACATCGCTCATCGTTCCCGAATCTTCGCCGCTTCGTATCATTTGCACCACGTTGCTCGGCATCAGCGCATATTGGTGCAGGCTGGAAGCAATCTTCTTGCCCTGACGAACCTCCTCATAGACGCCAAGCCACATGTTCTTATAGAGAACATTCCCGGCTATCTGCGCGGTGATTGACAACGTGTTCAATATGGGTACTCCGGCCCGAACCAGCACACTCATTGTGTGCATACTCCTGGTGATGTAAAGGTTCTGACAGAGCGTCTTGATCAGGGGCAAGCGCAACTTCGCCTTGTCCCACCACAACCGGCCTTCCTTCGTGCCGATGAAATACCAGAATCCCCAGAAGAAAGCACCAACCGCGGGTAGAATGAAGTACCAGTACGTCCGTAGAAATGCACTGGTGGCCATCAGAGCTTTGGTGGGCTTGGGCAACAGGTGTTCTTTGCCCGCAAAAATAGCTGTGAACCTTGGAAGAACAAAGCACAGCAGGAAGATCGTCACGGATACCGCCATGACCGCGATGATAATCGGATAGACCATCGCGCCTTTGACCTGCGAACGAGTCTCGGCCTCGGAATCTAAGTACTCGGCCAATTTCTGGAGCATCCCGCTCAACGAACCGCTGATTTCGGCTGCGGCCACCATGTTGATGTAGAGGTCGCTGAACACTTGAGGATGTTCGGCCAGCGCCTGCGAGAAGCTCTGTCCGGCTTCGATCCGATTCTTCAGATCCATGATGACCAGCTTGAATTTCTGATTGTCATTCTGTTCGGCAATGGCCTCGAGTGAATCCTGAAGGCTGATGCCGGCCCGGATCATCACCGCAAGCTGGTTCGTAAAGTTCAGAATGTCCTTTCGGCTGGGCCCAAACTCAACCTTGAACTGGCTTACTTTCTGCCAGGCACCTTGCTGCGGCCTCCTGGCCGAATACCTCGACGAAGATGCCGACTCCCTGTTGCTTTGGTCCTGTTCCCATGAAGGCCGGTCGGGATTCCGATGTTCCGCAACAGCCGCTGCCCCTGTGTTGTTTTGTGAAGATTCTTCAAACATGTCTGTCAATCCTGTCTCCTCGGTTCTCCATTCCCGGTCTTATTGGCGCCTTCATCGGCACACACCGGCGCGGCAAGAGTAGCGTGCCGGCGACCGATCATACCACGGCCTCTTCCTCGGGTGATTCGACAACCTCGAATCCATCTGCGGGGACGAGCAGCTTCTCCATCTTCGACGGGTTGCTCGAACGCATGATGGCCTCCTCCCTGTCTATGTATCCCTTGAAATACATATCCGAGATGCTGTTGTCGAGATTCTGCATTCCCAGCCTTCGGGACGTCTCAATAATATTGGGAATCTCATAGATCCTGTTCTCCCGGATACAGTTTCTCACGGCCGAAGTACACAGCAGTACTTCCGTGCAGGGGACCATGCCGGGCTCATCCACGCGTCTGAACAACGTCTGGGAAATAACCGCCTGGAGGGTATTGGCCAGCATGGTTCGAATCTGATTCTGCTGAGCCGCAGGATAGATATCGATGATACGTTCGATCGTCTGGGACGCATTGATCGTGTGAAGCGTACTGAAAACCAGGTGTCCGGTTTCGGCCGCGGTGATGGTCGAACCCGTGGTCTCCAGGTCTCGCATTTCGCCGACCATGATGATGTCAGGGTCTTGCCGGAGCACGTGCTTGAGCCCCGAGGAAAACTTCGTACAGTCGGAGCCTATTTCTCGCTGTTCGATCATACTGCCTTTGTTCTCAATCATGTACTCAATCGGGTCTTCCAACGTGATGATACGTTTTCGGTATTTCATGTTGATGACCTCGACCATCGCAGCAAGGGTTGTACTTTTTCCCGAGCCGGTATGACCCGTCACGAGCACCAGCCCCCTGGGCAGGTCCGTCAGCTCTTTGACGATGGGCGACAGGTGCAAATCATCGATGGCGGGAATCTGATTCGGAATGACCCTGAATGAGATGGCAATCGTGTCGCGCTGGTAGTGCGCATTGACGCGGAAGCGATGCCCGTCGTCGAGGTGCGTCGAGAAATCAAGGTCTTTATTGGCTTCGAATTTCTTGAACCTGTCCGGCCCAATCATCGAGAGGACCATTTCTTTGGCGTCTTCATTGCTGATGGCGGGAAAATCCAGATCGATCAGCTCGGTATTCCTCCGCAAGATCGGCGGCATGCCGACGTTTATGTGCAGGTCGCTTGCGCCGTTTTCGATCACATTTGTTAATATCGCTTTCACGTCAACCATGGTATGCTTCCTTCAATAGTATTTTTGAATGCTGTTCCAGAAGAACGCAGGTGAACTCACTCCGACAGCTTCAGTACAATCTCCATGTCGTCCGGCGGCGCGCCGAGGGCGCCGTTGCCTTGTTCACCGCTCCACTGAAGCTTCACAAAACTGTCGCCGATTTCTCGGATTGTGAAACCTCGTATGGACTCTCCCTCACGGAGAATCTTGTTGCCGATCATGCACGATTTGCCCTGATCGGAGCACATAACACTCAAAAGCCTCATGTCTCTGGTTTTCTGTCTCATCTGTTGTCGCCAGATCGTGGCGAGATCCATCTCGGAGGTCTCTTCCACAACAGGCTCTTCCTTCGCGTTGGCCAGGAGCAGTTCAAGGGTGAACGGATTCTTTGCGAGCTCATTGACCTGGACCTGCATCACGCTGGAGAATTCGTAGAACTTTTTGACGATCTGATCCATTTTGCTGAACATCTCGGATTTGACGCCGGTCAGTCGGGCCAGAGCAGCCTCCACCTTCGCTTCTTCCGTCTGGTTAGTCGTCGCAGAGGCGGTCTGGGGAGTGCTCTTCTTAATCATATACCCCAGGCACAACAGACCCATGACAAACAGAATGGCCAGCAACATCGTACTCTTGCGGGTTCGTTTCCCATGAGCCGCTGTGGTCAGGAATTGCTGCTCTTGCGACGGCTCCGCGCCATCCACCGGTGGCTTGCCGACAGGGGTCGAAGATGCTTGCCCGGGCAAATCCGCGCTGTTTTGGTCGCGTAAGAAAGACAACATAGTCAGGCTCCCTAATTTCGTATCTGATTGAGGTTGGGTTTCTGCTCTTAACCGTTCACATTCTGGAAGAATATACTCACGGTGAAATCAGCCGCTATCTGTCCGTCGTCATCCTTGGTCTTCCCCACATCCAACTCGCGAATTTTCATGATGCGCGGCAGTTTCTCAAGCTCCAGAAGAAACGAATAGAAGGAGCTGAAGTTGCCCTCCAGCGCCATTGTCAACGGCTGTTCTATGTAGCCGCTGTTGTCTTTTCTGTTGAGGGTCCGAATGGTCTTGGGCTTGAGGCCTTGCTTCTGAGCGATAACCGTGACTTGCTCAAGCACTTCGTGGATCTGGCTTGTAGGAGGCAGTTTACTTTCGAAGAATCCCATGGCCTGCTGCAATTGCTCAAGCTGCTTGGTCAGGCTTTCTGCGGCGGCGGTAGCCTCCTCGAATTTGGCCAGTTGGGCCAGTTTCGCATCGACCCGCCCCTTGGCCTCGGCCAGATGGGCATTCGCCGGTTTAATCATATACTGGTAGCCGACGACGGCGACACCCACCAATAAGATAAGAAAGATAACTTTTCTGAGATTGCCAGTCATAATGATACCCTCGTCTTAAGGATGAACCCATTTTGCCCTGGGGGCCCTGAACAGGGCCCCCAAGCGGCACGGGTACTCAAAAATTCCATATACTATTGACCGCTTTGCTCCTGATTCCCTCGACGTCTTCCTTGGTAAGATGCACATCCTTGCGGAGCATCGCCGTCAGTTTGAATTGTCTAAGGGTGGTTGCCTCCACCTTGTATTCTTTCGACTCCACAAGGGCCACGTTATCCAGCAGACTTGAGCCGGTGAGTCTCTTAATGTAAGCCGCGACTTGGAGGTCGCTCGGGGCGACACCTCCTATGTTGATATGCGTCTCGACCAGCTTCTCCGGATTCACGGACGCCGCATTCTGCTGGTCTTCCTGCTGCGATCTTTTTTGAGCCTGCGTCGCCTGGTACTTGCTGGTCGTTGCGACGGAGGCGTTCTGCTTGATCTGTTTCTGAACGAGCTTCAGATCGGAGAGTGAGACGCCCGTGGGCAGGTTATTTGTCAGCGACGCCAAGAGAATGCTTCTCGGCACCGGCTCAATCAGCTCTGCGGTCGTCAGCGCCGTCTTCATCATCTCTCTTCGCTTTGCCTGAAGCTCTTCGAATTGCTTTATGGCCTCCTGCATTTCCGCCAACCTCTTGTTGACAAGCTCTTCATTCGCGATGCAGGCACGCTGGCGTATTTTGACCGCCGCAAATGAGCCGCCCAGGGCCGTCATCAGGACCGCGAACAGCACAAGATATATGAAGTTTGTCCTGCGGGATTCGTTGTTTTGAGCATAGTCTTCAGGAACAAAATTTACATCGACCATTTTGGTTTACCTCCTCTTTTCTGGTAGTCGCCCCGGCTTCGAGGCCCCTCTCGCGCTCTTACAAGAGGCTCAATCCGAAAGCAACCGCCCAGTTGACGCGCGGATCTCTTCTGTCTATGACAGTCGTGGTCTCCTGTTTGTCCGCCTCGGCCGCTCCCATGCGACAGGATTTTGCTATCTCGACGGCGGCCAAGCAGTCTCCCACCTGCGCCGGCATCTCCAATTGCCTTGCTATGGTCGCAAAGACTTCCTTGTCCGTCGCCCGACCCGAAAGGAAAAGCAAACGCTCTATGCGACTGTTTCGATACATCAAGCTGAACTGACGCTTACACGCAGTCAACTCCATCACCAGCCTTGTGACGGCCTGCTCATCATCCAACCGTCTGAACCCGACGGAGATCGAACGTGCCAACAGCAGATTGCTGTGGCGACAAACGACAACATTCGTGCAATCGGCTTCGATGCAAAGGAGCATCACAATCGCGTTCAGGTCGGAATTGCGCCGGCCAAAAAACCTGATGTAGCTGTTTGTCAGGGCAACCGGCCAGACACCGATACACTTGATCGAGAGTCCGGCCTCTTCATATATCGCCAGATTCCTGTCCACCTTCCTGCGCTCCGTGGCCAGAACCATGACGTTGTCTTCTTCCATGAGGATGTATTGCATCAGGGTGTTCTCTCGAAGAGACTCAAACGGAAGTTTCTGTTTGACTTTCGAGAAGACGGTCTCCTGGAGTTTGCCATCATCGACCTTGGGCTTTTTTATGTGATCAATGAAAACCTCACTCGCCGGCATCGCGGCGACGACCTCTTTGCCGCGAAAGTCGCCGTAGGCAGCCAGCAAATGCATGCTGTCAATCGCCCATTTCTGCCAGTCGCTGCTGGCGGGATTGACGTTCCCGGGCCTGTCCTTGTGGTTGCCGGCGATCAGGGTCAGACCGTGGCCGTTGCTACCGAGCTGCGCGAGCCTCAGGCTGTCATACCCGACGTCAACACCGATTGAATATGCGTGGTTTTTCAGAAGCCCCAACATTGTCTTACTCACCGCCTCAACTAAATGATCTACCTGCGCATTACTGACAACAATTGCGACACCAACTAAAATATATGAAACAGAACCCAAGAGAGCCAAATGGGGGCGAAAATATTGGCCGCTCATTCCGAGAGGGACTGCGCAAGGATACTCCCGCTTCTGATAAAATCGGCGATCCCCATCCGCCGGGGCACTTTTTGGGTACAGGAGCAACTTGGGGCATGCCGGCGTTTTGCCGGTCTGAGAAGACCCCGCCAGCGCCCCAGGATTTCCGTGCGCGACGTCATTTTCGACAAGCGGTCTGATCGGAGCGCATGAGCTCTCGCACGGGCAAAACTCAACAGGAGGCTTATAGGACAAATCGACGGGTCTGGACCGCCGGCGTGCCGTCATTCAGCCTTAAGCCTGCGCCGCATCAAATCGGCAATCGCCTTCTGTACCGGCTTATCCTTGAACAGGACTTCATAGACGGCCTGCGTAATCGGCATTTCAATATCGTATCGCCGGGCAAGCGCAACGACGGATTCGCAAGTCGCAATGCCCTCAACCACGGATTCGTTGGCATGTTGGGCTCGATCCACGGTTTGGCCTTCACCTATCCTCTCGCCGAAAGAACGGTTTCTTCCCCTGGGCGAAATGCAGGTTGTCACCAGGTCCCCGAGACCGGTCAGGCCTGAAAACGTCTGAGGCATCGCTCCCATAGCTACCCCCAACCGCGTGATTTCGGCGAGCCCCCTGGTCAGAAGAGCGGCTTTAGCATTGTCGCCGGCTCCTGTGCCGTCTATGATGCCGGCCGCTATGGCAATGATGTTCTTCATCGCTCCGGCCAGTTCGACACCGACAATATCCGTATTGGTGTAAACACGGAACCAGGGCAAACTGAAAGTGCGCTGGATTTGTTTGGCTAATTCTTGGTCCATGGTTGCCACACAGGCCGTTGCGGGCAGTCTTCTGGCCAGCTCATCCGCAATGGTCGGGCCGCTGAGCGCCGCCAATCCGTCGCTCCAGGCATTCCCCCGCCCCTTTCTGTCATGCTGAGCAAACCCGAGAACCTCCGCCAGTATCTGCGTGGGGCGCAGCAAGGTATCATTCTCAACGCCCTTTGCCACCGAGACAATCGGGACTCCCTCTGGAACGTGGTCTCTGAGCCGGCTCCAGATACGGCGCATGAACTGACACGGGACGGCAGAGATGACCAGGTCCGCCCCGGCCATGATGCGCTCATCGTCGGGCTCAAACACGAGCGCCGCGGGCAAGGTATAGCCGGGCAGGAATTTCTTATTCTCACGATCGGCCGCAATCTGGGCCAGCTGCTCGCGGTCATAGCCCCATATGCGAGCAGCAATGCCTTTGTCATACAGTGACATACCCAGGACGGTGCCCATCCCGCCATCGCCTATGATGGAGATATTCTTGAACATGACGGCCAATTAAACCAGCCGCGCCCGGCGATGTCAATCCGGATATTCCCTGCGACACACGGGGCCAAAAAGCCAGCCCGGGACCCGCCGCAACAGAGCAGCCTAACGGGGCCAGGCTCTGTACTTCTTCACGAAGCCAGCGGGATGATAGCTTTCCTTCGCCTGCCGCAACCCAGGCTCGCCAAGGTCCTGCTCGCGGTTCAACGTCTCGTATTTCTCCGGCAGAATTGACGCGAAAGCCTGGTTGATGAACTGGTAGATTCCCTTGAACTCCGGCTCCAGCACCGCTTTCTCGAAGTGTATGACAAAACTCTTGCCAAGGGCCAGCTCCTCACCGAGGCAATACGCCGCCGGCTGCTCACCGATATAAAAGATGCCGCCACACAGTTGCAGAGGCCACATCTTCTCCAACGCCTCCCTGGCGGCAGAAAAATCGCTCGCCCCGCTGTTGCGACGATTCCATTCGTACAGAATCCGCAGCGCATCATCGCGGTATTCTTCCAGCAGCGGTTCGGCTCTGCACTCATTGTTCCTTATAAACATGTTCAGCAGGTTCTTCTTCTTATGAAACTTGCGCCCGGTCAGATTCACGAGGTCGGCCCGCGAATAGAGATAGTCGAAATTGTCTCTATCCTCCGAAACGCGGTATCCCAGAACCGCCAGTTTCTCAGCCTGCGACCCGCTGACCGCTTTCATGGCCCCGCAATGGGCGAAAAGCTCGCGGAGAATGCCTTCGTCAGGCAATCCGAATGGGAGCATGAAAAAAGGCACATCGCGATCCCTGCCGAAGATGGCAACCAGCCCGTCCTGCAACGCAGAGACTCTGTACTCGTGCGCCCTCCTGAAAAGGTAGATGTTGGCGAAAGTGAATTCTGAAATTCCCTCTGCCAGCGCCTTGAACATTGGGTGCAGGACTGGCCGCATGTCGGCGGAAATCTCCGAAAAAGCCGGATATTGTGCGATCATCGCTCTTGAAATCTCCTTGCCGCTCGACTTATTTTCGTCCGATTCAGCCCGCCAGCGCGGGGCACTACTCCCCCTTTGTGGGCATTTATGGCCGCATTATAGCAGATTTGAGGCCATTTTCAAGCTGAGCGGACTCAGTGCAATCGTTGCAGCTTGGAGAATGAAAAAAATTTAAAATTCTCCGAAAATAACCGTCAACATTCTGCCTCTCTGAAACGCTTCATACATATAGAGGAGGGCAATGGAATTGCGGGAGTGGATTATGTATACGTACGCTTCAGACAAACCTGTCAAAACGCGGGGCAAGCAGCCCTTCAAAGAGGGTAAGGAAGACGGACGCCCCGTATCGGAAGGCTCCAAATACACGATCCTGAGCGTCTCGCTGCCCGACTGTGAGCTCACTTGGTGTTTCGGACCGGGGATTTCGACCATTTTCATCGTGAAGGACGAATTCCCGCACGATCTTTGCGTTCTTTCCCGCCAGCATTCTACGTGAAAGCGAGAAATGAACTTGGGGGGAGTTTTCACAATATCCGGCTTCGAAGCAGACAGAGCCCCTCCGCATACCGCCGCGATGCTGCAACGGTCCACTCCCTGATAGCAACTTGATGGTCACGGGTCGGTCGCTACAGCACGACTCCGTAGGCCTCGGTGAATGCGTTTTGGGCGTAAGAATCCCACGCATAGACGAAGCCCCGGTCTCCCCAGGCCGTGCCCCAACTGTTCCGCACGATGAAGTAGTCCCTCGTGTAGCCAACAAGTGCGACCGCATGGCCACCGTAGAGAGGGCCGGTGGGGTACGTCTTCAGATGGCATCTCGTTCTGGTCGCGTTCATCCATGAGCGGTCGCAGTTCAGCCGCGTCAAGATGGGACCTTGCAGGCCGATCCAGTAGCGCCAGATTTCGAGATTTCGACCGAGATTAAAGTACGCCTTGATTCGCAGCTTGGCAGCCATCGTGTAGAAAGACAGGGTGGAACCCGTGTACAGGCCGTTCCGCATCGAAAGGTCCCTCTCTAAGACACACCCGTACCTACGGGCAATTCGAAGCGCCCACTTGGTCTGCGTTCCCGCCGTTTCAATAAAGGTCGTGGGGTAAGCGGTAACATCATCCGTTTCTTTGTTGGCCATCCAGATGAATCGGGGCGAGGTCTCTTGGGCCCTGGCGATCAGGTTGGCCTGCACATAATGCCAGCGAAGCACGCCATCGGCGGAGCCAAAGCCGACACAGGCACCGGTTTGCCTCTGATTGCGAATCTTCCACCAGGATGCGCGTAGGTCGCGGCGTGCCGGTCGTAACAAGCGAGCAGGCAGGAGCTTGGCTTCGCGAGCCGTCTCGATGGTCCAGTCTTCTTCCTGTTTCAGCGATGGAACGCAATTAAGAATCCGCCTCTTGTGGATTCTGACCTCATGGAGCGCTGCGCTGACTACTTCCGCCGCTGATTGCGTTCCGTTGCCTTCGACAGTCGGGCCCGGGACTTCGCCGCTGCCGGTCTTCCTGAGACTTTTCTTCCGTGCCATTCTGAATCTCCTTTCGCGTTGAATGGTTTTGAGTTTATCTTTCCTGTCCGAGGTCAACTCCGTCGAGATTTGCCAGACACACCCCATGGCAACACGACCCCGGAGCCTCTGACAGACCATGCCGGGCAGATGTTGACCGCAGAACTCTCGCCCGAAAAATGCCGCAAAATGCCTTTTCCGCCTGTTGTGCTTGTACGCAGAATACAGGCTCAGATCATCGCTGGTCAATTGTGGTGACTACGTATTTTTTGAAAAAAACCCCTGCTCGGATGGAAGGCAATTATCGAAGCAGGGGCTCCGGAGAAGACGAAATTGACTCGTATAGAGGCTCGCATGCGGCCTGATTAACATATCCGGTTAGCGTGCATTTTGTTCGCTGCGGCCGCTACGTATTTTTGGCCCACTCGAAAAATGGACAGCTCCATTAGCTACTCTCATACCACGCCCAGTCACTATGACGGCGATGAAATGTCTTTCTACTGGAAGGTCTCCTCCGAGCAGAACGACGATTATCTCCAGTTCTACATCGACGAGACCCTCAAGGACGAAATCAGCGGCGAGGTGGACTGGACGCTCAAGTCCTATTCCGTCCCGGCAGGTACGCACATCCTCAAATGGGTGTACGAAAAGGATGGCAGCGATTATGACGGCGACGACTCCGGCTGGGTGGACTTCGTCCAGTGGACCGGCCCTTCCCCGCAACAAGATCCGGCGGAATGGCAGCAAATCGACTACAAGCACGATGTAACCGGCCGGCGTGTCGAGAAAAAAGTCGATGGATATTCGACGAGATACGTGTATGATGGGGCGCAAGTCATTGCCGAGTACGATGGGAACAACAATCTCTTGAGGAAGTACATGTACGGCCCAGGGATCGACCAGCCCGTCTGCATGATCGAGGTCGCCGACGCCAACGCCGTCTATTACTA
>CP070806.1:4225487-4267879 GCA_020343675.1 Phycisphaerales bacterium | reverse complement strand
TGGAGATAACATCATCAGAAATACAAATTAACTGACGTTATTCAGGGGGCAGCATAGCGGACCAATACGAAGGCAAGGAGCAGGCCGCTGCCTTCGGCATTAGCCATTATGGGACGCTTTTTGGGCTGACGGCGCAGAATTTCTGTGCGAATCCTCCGCAAGGGCAAAATAGTTTGAAGAAATCCACCCTTCAAGGTGTATATTACTCCGAAAAGAAAGTTAAGAATGTGCGTTTGAGCTGGAAGAATCTGCTTTTGGAGCCTGAGAGAGTGTCAAGCGTGTGTCAGGATGAAACGATAGCGATGCGGCGTTGTCGGCGGGGCTCAGCAGAGGCTTTTGAAGTTTTCGTGAACAGGTACATGAAGGACGCTTATTTCATCGCGTTAGGTTTGGTGGGTAATCGTGAAGATGCGCTGGATCTGTCGCAGGAAGCGTTTATTCGAGCGTACCGGAACATCAAACACGTCAAGCCCGGCCGCCGTTTCTTCCCCTGGTTTTATCAGATATTAAAGAACCTGTGCGTGAGTCATTTGAGGAAGAGGCGGTATCGGAAGACCAGCTCTCTCGATGCCCAGGACTGCCCGGAAGTGGCGGCGAGGGACGATAGCTTTTGCCCCGAGGTCGTCGCTGGAAGAAATGAGACAAAAGATAAAGTCTGGCAGGCCATCGGCAAGCTGGACGATAAGCATCGCGAGGTGATCATATTGCGGCACTTCCAGAACATGTCCTACGATCAAATTGCAGAGGCCCTTCACTGCAACAAAGGCACTGTCACGAGCAGGTTGTACTATGGCCGCAAGAAACTCGAAGAATTATTAGGCACAGAAAAAGGAGGTTGTCTCCATGACGTGTCATGACTACAAAGACCTGTTGATGGGCTACCTGGACAATGAATTGAACGACGAGCAGAGGCGTCGCTTCGAAGAACACTTGTCCGGGTGTCCCGAATGTGCCGGCGAGCTTGAGGAGTTCAAGAGACTCAAAGCGATAACCGACGAGGTGACATTAGTTGAGCCCGAGGAGCGAATATGGCAGGATTACTGGGGCGGCATTTATAACCGGATCGAGCGCGGCCTGGGGTGGATCGTATTCTCCGTCGCCGCGATCCTGCTGACCATCTACGGGGGCTTCAGAGCCATAGAAGAAATCATCAGGGACCCGAAGGTCGAGTTAATCTTCAAGGCCGGGCTGCTGGTGTTGCTCGTCGGGCTGGCGATTCTGTTTGTGTCCGTGCTTCGCGAGCGAATCTATTTCTGGAAAAGAGACCGGTATAAGGATGTAAGGAGATAAGGCGATGCTTTTGTCCACTACAGATACGATTTACGGCAAGAAGATTGTCAGGCATCTGGGGCTTGTGCGGGGCAACACGATTCGGGCTCGTCACATCGGCAGGGACATCATGGCCGGCCTTCGCAACGTCGTTGGAGGTGAGATCAGCGATTACACCAAGATGATGGGCGAATCGCGCGAGCAGGCGATTGACCGAATGATCGAAGATGCCCAGAGGCTGGGGGCCAATGCCATTGTGGGAGTATCGTTCGCGACGTCGATGGTCATGCAAATGGCCGCTGAAATACTGGTGTTCGGCACGGCGGTGGTTGTCGAGTGAGTTTACACGTTGCCACATATGGTTCTTCCTATTCTTTGGGAAAGGAGATTCGATGGACACGATCAAAGACTTTCTGACACCTGAAATCATCTGGTTCCTGGTCGGGCTCCTGCTGCTGCTCTTCGAGTTTGCTTTGCCTGGATTGATTGTCGGTTTCTTCGGCGTCGGCGCGTGGATCGTCGCCGTTGTCTGCCTGATCACTGAGATCGGGATCAATGCCCAGTTGCTCATCTTCATCGCTTCTTCGGTTCTGTCGTTAGCGCTGCTGCGACGCTGGCTCAAGGGTGTTTTTCTGGGCCATGCGGGGTCCAAGCAGGACCTCAAGCACAACCTGGAGGAGTTTGTCGGTCAACGCGCGGTCGTCACGGAAAAGATTGCGCCCAAGCTCGGCGGAAAAGTGGAATTTCACGGCAGCAACTGGGAGGCCCAGGCGGACGAGGAGCTCGCCGAGGGAACCGCTGTCGAAATCGTCGGCAAGGACAACATCACGCTGAGAGTCAAAGCTGTATAAGAGGACAGGAATGACCCTTGAAACTGAAGAGAGAACAAGGCACAAACCATTTTACGAGGAAAGGAGATAATTATGTTGGCAATGATACCGAGCGAAGCAATTCTGGCGGCAACATCGAAGGAAGTCACGTTGACAATTATTCTTGGCGGAATACTACTGTTCGCGCTGATTGTCTTTTTCAAGACGATCAGGATTGTGCCTCAGAAGCAGGCGTATATCATCGAGCGGCTCGGCAAGTATTCGGCCACGCTCGAAGCAGGCTTTCACATCCTGTTCCCGTTTCTGGACAGGGTCTCATACAAGCACACCTTGAAGGAGCAGGCGGTGGACGTTGCGCCGCAACAGTGCATCACGCAGGACAACATTGCAGTCGAAGTTGACGGCATTCTGTACATGCAGGTTGTCGATCCCAAGAAAGCTTCTTACGGAATAAATAACTACCAGTTCGCATCGGCGCAATTAGCTCAGACAACAATGAGAAGCGTGATGGGTAAGTTGACGCTGGATAAAACGTTTGAGGAACGCGAGACGATAAACAGCGCCATTGTTGACGCCGTGGACAAGGCCTCGGACCCGTGGGGCGTCAAGGTAACGCGATATGAGGTCAAGAACATTCTGCCCCCTCAGAGCATCAAGGATGCGATGGAAAAGCAGATGCGGGCCGAGCGAGAGAAGCGGGCGACGATTGCCGAATCGGAAGGTGACCGACAGGCAAAGATCAACCGGGCCGAGGGCGACAGACAGGAAATGATTGCCCGCTCTGAAGGTGAAAAGCAGAAACGAATCAATGAGGCCGAAGGTCGAGCTATCGAAATTCTGAAAGTTGCCGAGGCAACGGCAAATGGGATCAGGGAAATCGCCAAGGCGATCAACGAAAAGGGCGGCGTCAACGCCGTGAACCTGCGGATTGCAGAGCAGTACCTCGATGAATTTGGAAAACTCGCCAAGACCAATAACTCGATCATCATCCCCACGAACCTCGCAGACATAGCCGGCGTAATTAAAGCAGCCACCTCGGTCATCAGAGAGCAGGCGGCTGTCGTGGGTCAGACCGAGTAACGCGTTATGTCAGAACAGAAGTCTTGCAGAAACCCGGTAGGGACTCTCGGATGACAATACCAAGTACGCTGTTCCTGCACCACGAGATCATGTTGTTAGCCTTGCGCCCGAAGCGCGGCACTGTTGTAAGAGGAACCGCGTACCCCTATGCCGTAGGCGGCGCGGTAATGGCTGAGCTGTTGCTGAACGGGCGCATCGCCGTGCAACAGTCCGGCAAGAAACAGGTTGTCGAGGCGGTCAGCACAGACCCTCTGGGCGAACCCCTCGTTGACAGGTGTCTTGAAAGGATAAACAGCGAAAAGGGACGCCTCAGCCTCGCGATGTGGATAGCACGGCTGGCCGGCGTGAAGGACTTGAATGATCGGATCGCCGAACAGTTGTGCAAGCGCGACATTCTCAGGGCCGCACACGCGAGGATTCTGTTGATTTTCAGGCGAAGGATATACCCCGAAGCGGATCCGGAACCCAGGCGAGAAGTGGTTGAACGGCTCAGAGGCGCCATCTTCACCGAAGCCCCGCACGTCGATCCCCGGACTCTTATTCTCCTGTCTGTAGCCGATAGCGCGGGCCTTCTGACAGCCGTCTTTGACAAGAACAAACTGGGCGGCCGGAAGGCCCGGATTGAACAACTGGTCGATGGTGAGATACTGGGAAAAGCCGTAAGAGCCGCTGTCAAAACGATGCGGACAGCCATCGTGGCGCCATGAATAAGACAATCGATAGCAGTAGCCGACGAACGCAAAGAGCGGCCAGGCGGAGCACAAAGCCATGAATAGTGTCGTCGTCTATGAAGCCAATCCTGAATCGCTGCAAACGGTGCTTGGATTCTTGCGAAAAGAAGGATTCAATCCGACAACGCTGGAGAATCCGAGCGCTGCGGCGGCCCTGAGCGGGTGCGGGAAAGCCACCTACCTGATCAGTGTGGCGGTGCCAAAAGACGAAGCTCCGGCAGCCAGGTCGGTTTTGCGGAAATGGGACCAGGCCCAACGGCCGAAAGTGACGAAAATAGTGGGCAAGCTGGCCGGGCCGTTTCTGTGCTCTGTGATGGTGGCCGGAGTGCTTGGGTTCATTTTCCTTCTTCTGGGTATTCTTTCGGATGCTGTGGCTTTACTTTTCGTCATCTGGATTGTAGTCTTTGCCTTGTTGGCAAATGCCGAGAGAATCATGGAAAAGCTCAAAGGAGCCAGGAACCGATGATGTGAAAAGAGGGTGGCGAAGGTGAGAAAACGATGGTCGGCATCATATCCAAACCCGATACGCAACAGAAACTGGAGATACTCAGCGCTGATTCGCAGTACGATTTGGCCTGTGCGTGTGGTACGTCCAGGGATGAGCACCGCAAACGCGGTGGCGACGGAAGATGGATCTATCCGGTCACACTTCCAAGCGGGGGAAGAAGCACGCTGTTCAAGACGCTGCTCTCGAATGTGTGCACGAATGACTGTAAGTACTGTCCCCTCAGGGAACAAATGGACGTTCGCCGGTGCAGTCTGAGGCCCGACGAGACGGCGAAGGTCTTCCTGGATTACTACAATCAGCGGAAAGTCTTCGGGCTGTTCCTCAGTTCGGGCGTCATTGGCTCGCCCGATGCGACCATGGACCAGCTCAACAGCGTCGCACGACTATTGCGAAACAAGCACCGGTTCAGAGGGTATATCCATTTGAAGATTATTCCCGGAGTCAGCGATGCCGCGGTGGAGGAGGCGGTTTCACTGGCGAGCGCCGTCTCGCTTAACATCGAGACCCCGGGCGAGAAGGCCCTGGCCAGGCTCTCGCAGAAGAAACGATATATCCCCGACATCATTGAGCCCATCAAGCTGATTAGCAGACTCACCGGACGCGGATCGAGATATGAAAGGGTCAAGCAGACAACGCAGTTCATCGTCGGGGCCGCCGGCGAACAGGATGCCGAGATCGTCAGGTACATGTACGGGCTCTACAATCGCTTGAGGATGCACCGAGTCTATTTCAGCGCATACCAGAGCGGATTGGGCGAAGGCTCCATCGCCGGTGAGCGGGCCGAGCCGGACGAGACCGCCGATGTTCTTATGCGAGAGCACCGGCTGTATCAGGTGGATTTCCTGCTTCGCAAATATGGTTTTGCCGAATCAGACATTGTCTTTGAAGAAAACGGCAATCTCTCTTTGACCGTCGATCCGAAAGAAACATGGGCCCGGAGACATCCGGAGTTTTATCCCGTGGATGTCAATCAGGCACCCGAGTCCGACCTGCTGAGAGTGCCGGGCCTCGGGCCGATGACCATAAAGCATATCCTGGACCGGCGACGACAAACCCGTATCCGTTCCATAGAAGATGTGGGAAAAGTCGGAGTCAGGCTGGGCAAAGCCAGCCCATACCTGAGCTTCTGAACCTTGAATCAGGCTGCCAAATCGACTTCAAGCTCTGAGCCAGCGTGCGGAGGGACGCAGAGCAAGGGCGATGTGCCCACAAATGACCCTGGATATCGTCGAATCTCCTGCCGTGAAGAGGAATTTGCGAAAATTAGTTGCAATTTCTCGCCGTGACGATTAGTATTCGGCCCATACGGTCCCTGTCAGAGGCTCACCGGCGGGGCGATATGACGAACGAAGGGTTTCAGACGAGGCGAGGTTTTGGCAGATGGACGAGCCGAGCGAAAACACCGATAGAGGCCTCGGAACAAGCGTCAGCAGGGTCGTCAGCAGTTTCGTGGCAGGACTGAGCGACGAGCATCGCATGCTGGTCATCCTCAAGGCCCAGTTGTACGGCGGCACATGGGAGCCGATGCTCGACGACCTGCAGAACCGTTTAGAGGGTAAGCCTTACATATTCAAGCTGGCCAATCGGATAAAGGATGATATCGAACGCATCGAGCAGATGCGGACGTTTGAACAAGAGCACAACGTTGATTTGGCAGAACATGTGGAACTGTCGTGAGCACGGGTAGGCGGGAGGTATTGAGGCCCCGCGATTGCCCCGAAAGCACGCAGCGTGGTGACGAGAAGACACATTTTTTGCGAGGAGCTGAAGAAATGCTGAAATCGTCGAGACAAAGACTTATTTGGCTGACAGGATTGGTCATTCTGTGCACAGTGCAGGGCGGCTTTTGTGCCGAAGGCGGTTCATCCCGGCTTGTTTCACCTGAGCTGCTCGAGCACGCCGATTTGAGAATAGTGTGGGAGAACGAGCTGCCGATAAAGAAGGCTGAGAGCGTGGATCGCATGTTCCTGCTCGCCAATCGTATCTATGTGATCTCCGACCACAACTATGTGCTTTCGCTGAATAAGGACGACGGCAAGATCGTATTCGCCAAGACGGTTGCCCCCGCGGGCTTGCTGACCTCGGGCATGATGCTGTATGGCGATGAGCTGCTCTATGTGAACGGCAGCAGCCTGGTGCGGGTTGACGCCGAATCCGGAATGGAGCGTAAGACCGTGGACTTTGGACAGGGCATGACGTGTCCGGCGGCGCGGAACGGCTCGCATTTCTACGCGGCCGGCATTGACAAGCGATTACACGCACTTCGTGTCGAAAACATGGTCCAGGCATTCGAGATAGCCGCCGATAATGAGTCGGTGATTACGTCGATCCTGGCTGACGAGAGTTTTGTCCTCATTACTACGGACAAAGGCAATGTGATCTGCATCGCGCCCAACCGGGCTGCGCGTCTATGGCAGTTCGACGCGGCCGGCGCTATCGCCGGGCCGGTCGTCAGGGACTGGATGTCGCTGTTCTTTGCCAGCAAAGACACGAACGTCTATAGAGTTGACATGGCAGGGCAGCCCGGGCAGAAGCAGCTCGTCTGGAAATATCGAGCGGCCGGCATGCTCGAAAAAGCGCCGCGGGTGACACAAAGCGTCGTCTATCAGCACGTTCGAGGCAAGGGCATCGTGGCGATAGACAAACAGACCGGTTCGTCCATATGGTCCGTGCCGGGTGGGGACGACTTGCTGGCGGAGGCCAAGGGGCGGGCCTATGTGATTACGGACGCCGCCACGTTGGTGGTGATGGACAATGCCAAGGCCCGGAAGTTGTATTCCGTCAACTTCGCGGGAGTCTCAAAGCACGCCGGCAATGCGATGGACGACAAAATCTACATTGCCGACAAACGCGGCCGGATTGCCTGTTTGCAGCCGGTTGAATAGAAAAGGGACGAAAGTAAACCACATCGGGTCAACAAGAAGGAGAATGAGTGTAAATGGAAGTGAAAATCAAGACGGCATTGATAAGCGTTTCGGACAAGAGCGGCGCTGTTGATTTTGCCCGGAAGCTCAGCGCAATGGGGGTCAAAATAATCAGCACAGGCGGGACCGCAAAAGCGCTGAGCGACGCAGGAGTGAGTGTGGTCGGCATCGAGTCGGTGACAGGCTTTCCGGAGATGATGGACGGCAGAGTCAAAACACTTCACCCGAAGATACACGGCGGCCTGCTGGGACTGCGCGACAAGAAGGAACACGCGGCCGCAATGGACAAACACAAGATTGAGCCCATCGATTTAGTCTGCGTAAATCTCTATCCGTTCGAGCAGACGATTGCCAGGCCCGACTGCACGCTGGCCGAGGCCATCGAGAATATCGACATAGGCGGACCGAGCATGCTTCGCTCGGCAGCGAAGAATCACAAGTTCGTGACGGTTGTCACACAACCCGGCCAATACGACAAAGTCATCGGCGAAATGGAGAAGAACGGCGGCGCCGTCAGCGAAGAGCTGCGAAGCGATTGCGCGCGGGTTGCCTTCACCCTGACCGCTTCCTATGATGCGGCGATAGCAAAATATCTGAACAAAAGGGCGGGCGTGGAGTACCCCGAGAGAGTTTCGATCGCGCTGACGAGAGAGGCGACGCTGCGTTACGGCGAGAATCCGCATCAGACCGGCGCCTTCTACAAGCTGCCGGCAAGCGGAGAAACATCCGTCAGCAGCGGGACTCTGTTGGAAGGCGGGATAGAGATCAGCTTCAACAACCTGCTCGACACGAATGCGGCATTCGAGCTGGTGAAGGAATTTGCCGAGCCCGCGGCGGTTGTCGTCAAACACCTCAATCCGTGCGGCTGCGCTATTGACGACGATATCTGCGTGGCCTACCGAAAGGCCTATGAAGGCGACGTCGTCAGCGCATTCGGCGGAATCATCGCGTTAAACAGAAAGGTGAACGTCGAGCTGGCCCAGACGATTATGGAATCCTACAGCCGGTTCGGCAAGGCACTCGGTGCGGGCGGATTCTTCGCCGAGGTGATCATCGCGCCGGAATTCGACAAAGAGGCCGTCGAGATCATCCGAACGCTCAAGACTTGGGGCAGCAGAGTCCGGCTTGTCGAAACCGGTCCAATCGACAGAGCGAAGATCGATTCCGGCGAGTACGACCTTCGTTGCGTCACCGGCGGAATGCTGCTGCAGAAGCGCGACCTGGCAAGCTGGGAACCCGATGTGCTGACGTATCCGACCAAAGCCAGGCCGAGCAACGAGCAGCTTGAGGATTTGAGGATAGCCTGGCTCGCCGCCAAGCATACCAAGAGTAATACAATCGGGCTGGTCATGAACAGAAAGGTATTGGGCGTGGGGGCCGGGCAGATGAATCGCGTCGAGTCGGGCCTGATCGCGTTCAAGCACGCAGGCGACGAGAGCAAAGACTGTGCAATGGCCTCCGATGCGTTTTTCCCCTTCCCGGACAACGTCGAAAATGCCGCCAAAGCAGGTGTGGCGTGTATCGTCCAGCCGGGCGGCTCGAAAAAAGACGATGAAGTTATCGCCACAGCGGATAAGCACAAAATCGCCATGGTCTTTACCGGCAAGCGTCACTTTAAACACTAATCGCACGATCAAAGCAGAAGCTCGCCCTGCGTTGCAGAGCGGCTCGACATGTGCGAAATTCACAACTTGCAGGATCTCGGGCCGAACAACCCTATCGGGGTAGATTATGCAGGCTCAGACCGAAGGCGTCTTCGGCGGCTTCCTTGAGTACTTCCGAAACCGTCGGATGGGGAAAGCTCATCTCGGTAATCTTTTCCGTACTGCCTACGAGCGCCCTGGCGGCCCCGGCCAGTTCAGTGACAACCGCGCCGACCATTGTCACGCCGACGATGCGATTAGTTAAGTTATCCCTGACGGCCCTCACTTCGCCGACTGTCTCATTGTGCGCAATGCTTCGCCCATTGGCTCTGAAAAACGCCCTCCCGACGGAAACATCAAGACCGCCGGCTTTGCAGGACTCTTCGTTCCTTCCGACGGAGGCGATCTCTGGAAACGTATAGACGGCGCGCGGGATCAGCGAGTAATCACCTATTGTCGCCTCGCCCCCGGTAGCGTTGACCGCAGCCACGTCCGCTTCGGCAAAAGCACCGTGCGCCAAATAAGTCGTGCCGACTGCATCGCCAATGGCATAAACACCGGCGACATTTGTCTGGAGTTTGTCGTTGACGGCAACCGCTGGTCCGTTCATCTGCAAGTTCAAAGCCTCAACGGTCTCGGCGTCAATCACAGGACGCCGGCCAACACAAACAAGCACTTTTTCTGCATCGATTGCCTGTCCGCTTTCGAGAGCGACCTTAGCCAAGCCCCCTGCTTTCTCAACAGCCGTTACCTTCTGGCCGGTCAGAGACTCGATGCCCAGCTTCTTGAGTTCGCGCGTCATGAGGCGTCCGACCCATTCATCCTCCATCGGTATCAGGCGTTCCAGAGCCTCTACTATCGTCACCTTGGTTCCGACGGCCGCGTACGCGCACGCCATCTCACAGCCGATGATTCCTCCGCCGACAATGACCATGGATTGCGGAATTTGATCCAGCTCCAGGGCCTCTTTGCTGCTGATGATAGTCTGGCCATCAAACGGGATACCGGGCAGCTCAATCGGCTGCGAGCCCGTAGCGAGGATTATCGTACCCGCTTCAAGTTCCATCGGAGCAGTTTCCGATTCAATTTTGACTCGATTCAGCGCCGTGACAATACCCCGGCCCTGGATGATTCTCGCCTTATTGCTCTGAATCAAGCCGGTCAGACCCTTACGGAAACCGGCCACCACCGCGTCCTTCCTCGCCTGTATCTTGGGCCAATTGGGAACCGCGGACGGGACATCGATACCCATCAGGCCGGCATGTTTCATTAATAAAAGCGTATGGGCCGAGGCCAGCAGTGTCTTGGAAGGGATACATCCACAATTCAGGCACGTCCCGCCAATCAGACCCTTCTCGATAACTGCCACCGATGCGTCTCTTTGCGCAGCTCTGATGGCGGCGGCGTAACCGCCGGGGCCGCTGCCGATAACAACAACATCAAAACGCTCTGCCATAATCTCAGCTCCTTGCCTCTTTCAAAATAAGTCCTGTCAAATTCATTTGGTCAATCTACGTCGCCGGCCGATACGGATTCTTGAGCGGGTTATACCACGCGAGAAGCCGCTCGTGCAACTCGTCGCAGACCTTCTTGAGGGCCGGATCGTCTATCCGGTTGACAAATTCACCCGGGTCGGCTTCGTGGTCGTATAACTCGTGCGTCGAGCCGTGATTGAAGATGTACTTGTACCGCCGGGTGCGAATCATATACTCGCAAATCTGTGATCTCAGGTTATACTCGCTAAACGCCGCCGAAGGCCCTTCCAAAACCGGATTCCGCAATACCGCAGCAAAACTTCTGGCGTCCATCCGTTCCGGCGCGGCCTCAATATCCAGCAGGGTTGTCTTTTCGGGCGATTCGAGGCCCGCCAGCTCGCTGAGCGTCGGGTACAGACCGATGTACTCGGTTAGTGCATCCGTCACCTTGTTCTCAGGAAGATGCTTCGGGAAGCTAACAATCAAAGGCACGCGAACCGATGGCTCGAACAGACAAAACTTCTGATACAGGCCGTGGTCGCCGTCCATCTCGCCATGATCGGATGTATAAACAACAATCGTGTTATCCAACAAGCCTTCCTTTTCGAGCGCATCATAGAGATAACCGACACACGTATCCACGAAGGCAAGATTACCGAGGTAGCCTGCGCGGTGGGCCCGTTGGCGTTTCTCGCCCTGCCGGGCAATGTTCCTGATGCGTCTCTGGATGTGCTGGGGGTACTTGGAGATATCCCCCACCTCGGGAAGTGTCATCTTATCGACGGGATATTTCTCGGCCCATTCTCGCGGCGGATAAAACGGCGAGTGAGGTTTCATAAAACTGGCAACCAGAAAGAACGGCTGCCCGCGGTATCTGTTCAGGAACCTGGCCCCCTCCCGGGCGATGAACATGTCCAAGTGGTCTTCGGGTTCAAGCCTGGAGGCCATGCTGTCGAAGTTCCATTTCTCGACGTTGCCCACCCACGGACTGCCGTGAAGCCACAATCCCTCGACGTCCGGCAGCCCCGCCCCACCATCATTGACTGTCTTGAAAAAATTCGGTCCGAGCGGATGGTTGGCGATCTCATTGGCGTAGTGCTGCACCTTCGGGCCGAGGTACATCAACCAGTCGTTGATGGATAAATAATATTCAAAGCCGTGATTGTGGGCATCCACAAAGTGCATCTTGCCGATCAGGCCCGTCAGATAACCGTTCTGTGCAAAATGGTGGGCCATTGTGCGATAGCGCCAGTCAAGCCGGTCTCTATTGGTAATCGCGCCTGTGCTATGCGCGTAAAGGCCGGTCAGCAGCGCCATCCGCGAGGCGACGCAGACCGGGTAAGGGCAATACGCATTGTTGAAGCGAACGCCGCGCGAAGCAATCCGGTCGATATGGGGCGTCGGAACCAGGTCCCTGCCCGCACACGTCATCAGATCGGCGCGGTGCTGGTCGGTCATGATCAAGAGTACATTGGGTTTGTCGTCATGTGGCTCCCGAGGTGAGGGATTTGCCCTGGCAGAATTAGGGCCCAGTAGAGCCGAAGCAGCGCCGACTCCCGCCGTTTTCAGGAACTGTCTTCTCTTGATGGGGTAGCGGTCAATCATTTCTTGATTCTCAATTCGGACATTATCTGCGCGGTCGAGGCTTCCACTCATTGGCTCTGGCCGGATCATAATCCGCGTTCGGGGTCGGCATCCTGGCCCCGACCGAGGTGCGCCAGGCCGCCAGCTTGCGTTGCAGCTCGGCTGCCTTTCGCGGCATTTTCCCGGCAAGGTCGTTCTTCTCACCGACGTCTTTCTCAAGGTCATACAATTCCAGCCGGCCGTCGCCATAGAACTCGATCAGTTTCCATCGGCCAGCCCTTATCGCCCCGGCGGGCGTGGAGTGATGGTAATGGGGGTAATGCCAATATATCGCATCACGCTCGGGCGTACCGGTTCGGCGCAGCAGAGGTAAGATGCTCGCGCCGTCCAGAGCGTGACCCAGTGTAGCATCCGCGCGGACAATTTGCAGGAACGTCGGGTAAAAATCAACGCTCGAAACGGGCGTGCTGCACGTGGTCCCGGCCCTCACCACGCCGGGCCAGCGAACAATCAGAGGGTCTCGGATTCCTCCTTCGTACAAGGTGCCCTTCTCGCCTCGGAGCGGCGCATTGCTGGAAACGGGCGATGTGTCACCGCGGTAACCACCATACGGCTGATACAGCCCGCCGTTGTCGGAGAAGAAGACTACAACTGTGTTATCCGCAAGGTCCAGCTCATTCAGCGTTTCAAGGATACGGCCGATATTGGTATCCAGATGCTCGACCATCGCGGCATAGGCCGGATTGTTCACACCGGTCTTCGGTTTGGGCTTTTTTTCATACTTCTCAACCAGCGCCTGCGGCGCCTCCAATCGAATATGCACGGTGTGGTGCGATAGATACAGAAAGAACGGCTTTTGCCTATTCTCTTCGATGAACGCAATAGCCTCGTCGGTAAAGCCCGAGACCTGCTTGTCGTTCCGGTTCGGGACGCTCGCAATCACTGTGTCAAAACCCTGGTCGCTGGGCAAAAAACCTTTTCCGCCAAGGTGCCACTTGCCTATGTAACCTGTGGCGTAGCCCAGTTCCTTGAGAGCTTCGGCCATGGTTACAGATTCGAGCGGCAACTGCAGACGGTTCTCTGGGACGATGAGTTTCTCGTAAGGGCGCCAATGACCCGGAATAAAATCAGTGATGCCGACACGCGCCGGGTACTGCCCTGCAAGGATACTGGCACGCGTAGGTGAGCAGACCGGACAAGCCGCGTAGGCGTCAGTGAATCTCATCCCCTGGCGCGCCAGCCGGTCAATGTTGGGAGTCTCATGGAACCTGCTGCCGTAGCAGGCTACATCCGTCCAGCCCATGTCATCAATGAGAAAGAAAAGGAAATTGGGCCTCTTGGGCAGATCGGATGTCGTCGCAAGTCCCCCGGCGCCCGGCGCACAGCCTGGCACAGCCAGTGACGCAGCACCGAGCCCCATCGCTTGCAGAAAAGTGCGGCGATTCATAGGATTCTCCCTGTGAAATATCTATATCAATCCGGCGAGAAACTGCCTCGTTACTTCTTCGGTGCGATAAGCTGGAATTCCCAAATGGTGGGGCCCTGGGTGGATTCCAGTATGTTCAATCGTACCTGTCGCGCGGTAACCGGTTCAAAGGTCTGTGCGTAGTCTGAGCCGAGCGTCGTGCCTCGAAGGCAGGTTTTCCATTGGCCGTTGTTTTTGTACTCCAACTCAAAGGCCTGTACACGATCATACGCCTCTTTAATCCTGACCCGATTGAATTTCTTTGCGGTTCCCAGGTTCACTTCCAGCCAGGCCTGTTTCGTACCCGAATCGGTCGCCCAGCGTGTAGCCGGGTCGTCGTCGAAGGCCTTGTCCGGACCGTACCGGCGGTTCTTCTGATACACGTTGGATGCACGAGCCTTTTTGTTGTAGGCCAGAGACGCCGACGGCAAGTCAATGGGAGCAATATCACCTGCAGGCCCGTCGAGCTCAAGTCTTACAATCGCGTCAATCCCGTGCCTGTCTCCCTTGGGGACGGAGATCTCGATGGCCTCCTGCGTCTGCTTCACGACCGCAGCGCCCCCGGTCAGGACAGAGCTTGCGACGATTCTTTTGGCAATGGGAGGAAGCCGCAACGTCTCATCGGGCCAGTCGAGGATGTGCAAATAGATCATGTCGCCCGAGTATGTGCTGGCGCCCCAGGGCCCCGGTTTGATCGGCCCCCCGCGGGTAGCGTAAATACTTGAACCGTATTCCTTGAGCCAGGCACCCATCTCTCTGAGCCGCTCGACCTGCTGCGGCTCGATCCGGCCATCCGGCATCGGACCAACATTGAACAGAAAGTTGCCGTCTCCGCCGACCACGTTCACGAGCGTCCGGATGCACTGGGCGAACGATTTCATTTCGTCGTCGGGCTTCCACGCCCACTGCCGGCAAATCGTCATGCACGTCTCCCAAGGACGATCGCTCTGAAATTTACCGATTCGCTGCTCCGGCGTATCATGGTCGGCGGGCAATCCGGCGCGGTTGTTGATAATCACATGCGGCTGCAACTGCCGAATCATCTTGAAGAGATTTTCTGAGTCCCAGTCTTCGGCCGTGCCGCCCAGCCCGTCGAACCACACGATGTCGATGGTGCCGTAGTGGGAGCAAATCTCGCGAAGCTGACCGTGGAGGAACCGGATGTAGCGGGCGTGATCCTCGGTGCGGTAGTCGGGGTGGTACCAATCCACGGGCGAATAATAAAAGCCCAGCTTCAGCCCGCCTTTGTGACAGGCGTCGGCCAGCTCCTTGACAACGTCACGCTTGAACGGCGAATTGGTGATTTTGTAGTCGGTCAGCTTGCTGTCGAACATCGAAAAGCCATCATGATGCTTACTGGTGAACACGAGGTATTTCATGCCGGCGTTCTTGGCGATTTGCACCCATTCGTCGGCGTCAAATTCAACCGGATTAAACTGCTTGTAGAGATTGTCGTAAATCTCAACGGGGATAGAACCTGTACTTTTGTCTCGTCGGCCTCGCCGCTGCCCGCCTCGCGACCAGCCGATCTCGGTGCCCTTGAGACTGACCGGCCCCCAGTGGATGAACAAGCCGAATTTCATTTCGCGCCAGGCCTGAATATCCTGCTGATCGGCATTGAGATAATCCCTGGATTTTCCGGCAGCGCCAGCCGCAATCGAAGCTGCAAACGAGCACATAGCCAGCCCAACACAGACTGCAGTCAAAGACTTGAAATGACTATTGCTTGACATTTCTATGATCCTTTCCGCTCGCGGCACGAGAACTCGTGTTCGACTTAAGACACATGCGAGGGGGCCTCCAGCCCATTCAGACCGCTCCTGGCAGTGCTCTTCCCGGCCTTTCTATCGCCTTCTTCTGCCTCTTATGACATTATCAGCCCGGCGGTTAATCTCAGCCGACAGGTCCATGTCACGAATCGTTTTCGCCAGAGCCCTGGCCGCCTGACTGTTCGTCCGGGCCATGTTGCCCGCCAGCTCCACGGCCGCCAGGCCGGCTTCTATCTTCAGGCGGCCATTCCTGGCAAGCTCCAGCAGTCGTTCGGCAACCTTCCTGTCAGGGACCGAACCCATCGCTGAAATAGCCTCTTTCTTCTCGTCCTCGCGCCGCGCATAGTCAAAGGCGGAGAAACAAAGATCCGCCCGGTCACCGAGCGGCGCCGACGTGGCAGCCCTGATCAGGCGTACGGCGCCCCTGATTGTCAGAACATGGTGCGTCAGCGAGGTCTCGGGCCTGGAGGCGATGCCAAGCAGGATTGGAGCCGCCTCATAATCGGGCCAGTCGCCCAGAGTGCGTATTCCGGCCCCACGCAAGGCCTCATCGGAGGACCGGGCCGCCTCGGTCACTGCCTTCAGAGCAACTGGCCCCCCGGACGCATTGAGAGTCGTCAGAAGCGACAACTTGGCGTCTGCATCGGATGTTTCCATCCGCTCGATTATGACGCGAGTCACAGCGTCCTTGTCATCGCTGCCGGCCAGAACAGACTTGAGAGTCGCAACGGCACTCTGACGGGCCTGACGGTCCTTCGTGCCGGCCAATAAGTCGGCCAGCGCGGCGATGTCACTCGAATCAGCGACAGCCGCAAGAGACTTAAAAGCAGCAGCGCTGATCTGAGCATTATCCTCGCCGGCATAGTTGAGCAAAGTCTCGACTGCCCCAGCCGTTCGGCGCTCGCCAAAAAGGCCAATGGCCACGACACGGGAGCCTGCATCCCCGGAAGCTGCTTGCTCCTTGATCACATCGTCGACGCCAGGGCCTGCCATGAGGGCCAGGCCATCATGAGCAGCTTTGCCGACTGCTCCTTCGCCGCCGGCGGCGATCTCCAGCAGCGATTCGGCCGCCTTGTCGTCTCCGACCTGCGCCAGAGCATCAATCGCAGCCAACCGCACGGATTCATCTGCACTGTCCAGAACCTGCCGAACAACCTTGACCGAAGACAGGTCACCCAGCTCAACAATCAAGCCGAGCACCTGCCTCTGGTAGTACGGCTCCAGTTCGAAAAGCATCGCACTCAAAGACCGCATGGCATCTTTTGTCGGCGCGTTGCGGGCGGCCTGGACTGCAATCGAGCGAACCTTTTGACTGTCGCTTGCCATGGCCAAAGCCACGACTTCCGCTGCCCGGCTACCGTCGCACATCGCCATGCCGTTCAGCGCCGCGGCGCGAATATAGAACGTATCTTCGCCCTTGTTCTGTTGGCTAAGCGCCCAGTTGTTCAGTTCAACGTAAATGCTCATGGCCTGCTCGAATTTCTGCTGCTTGACGAGCCTTCCCGCAATGTCCACGAGGCCCTGGGCGGCAACAATCTGGTTGGGGCCGGTACCATTCTTGAGGACATTTAGCATAAATTGCGCCGGCTTTTGCGCAGTAATCGCCTCGTATTCAGGACGCTGTTGGTAGGAATTGAGCAACGCGGTCCGCCAAGCGGGATTCTTGGTTTGCTTCAGCGTGCTTTCGAGGCTGCGAAGAGCGGCCTGCGATGGGTTCTTCTCCAGCGCCCGCCTGGCGTAGTCGCGCAGCTCCCTATCCTTACTTGAGAGCAGGTTCGTCAATGTCTCGACGGATTCCTCCTTGCCGATTCGCTCAATCTGTAAGACGAACCAATGGCGGACCGTCGCCGGCATCTCGGCCGTCTCAACCGTCCGACACAGGACGCGCGCCAGTGCTTCGCGTTCAGCCTCGGCACCAGAGCGAGCGGCGTGCGAACCCATGTCCTGCAATGCAATCTGATGTTCGTACCGAGAGCCAACGTCGTCAGCCGACATCAGAGGCAGCAGATAGTCAACCGCCGCCCGATATGCCCGAGTCATCTGCTCGGCACTACGCTTCGGGGCTTCCGCCTTGCCGCGCAGTTGATTAAGCAACTGGTCCGCGTCTTGTGCGTACGCACCCTGGATCCATACAAGAACAACACATATCACCACCAGATTTTTTATTCCTAAGAGCTTTTTGCTCATTCTTGTTCCCCTTTCAACTGACACCAATCACGTATGTCAAGAATGGATGTATCATCATTATAAGAAGTACGGCGCTCGTCGCGGGCGGTCATACCAGCGGTCGGCCGCCGGATCGTCCAGGATTCTCTCCTCAACCGGATCCCATTTGATCGGCCGGCCCAGACGCTCAGCGATACCGCTGAGGTGGCAGATGGTCGCCGTGCGATGGCCGATTTCACAGTCGCAGATTGGCTTTTCGCCCGTGCGGATACAGTCGAGCCAATTGCCTTCGTGACGGTTCGACTCATAAAGATGAATTTCGCTCGGCAGCAACGGCGTGTTGGCCAGCTCGGCCGGTTCGGTATCGAGACGCCCTCCGCGGCTGACCATCACTTGCCCTTCAGTGCCGATGAACTGAATCATGTGTCCGCCCCACGTATCGTGGTCGCGCAAGACTTTGGTTCCGTCGGCGTAGTAGTGCGTCTGGTACTGCGTTCCGTTCCAGCCTTTCGGGACAAATTTGACCGGCCCCGAATCATCCATTCCGAGCGCCCACTGGATGATATCGAAGTGGTGGGCGCCCCAGTCGCCATTCTTGCGGGAGCCATACTCCCAGAATCGCCGCCAACCACCGCCATAGTTGCCTTTGACCCGTTCTTCGTTGTAGGGATACCAGGGCGTGGGGCCGAGCCAGCGGTCGTAGTCGAATCCCTCCGGAATCGGCTGCTCGGGCAGCGTTGCCGGCGGAGCGAATTGTCCCAGCCTTGCATAAATGGTGTGGACTTTCCCGATCCATCCGTTGCGGACGATTTCGCAGGCCTTCCGGAAGGCCCTCTCGGAACGCTGCTGCGAGCCGACCTGAAAGATCGTGCCGTACTGTTTGCACGCGTCGCTCATTAACCGCCCTTCGGCAATGGTTAACGTCATGGGCTTCTGGCAGTAAACGTGTTTGCCGGTTCTGATTGCGGCCAGTGAGCATGCCGCGTGCCAGTGGTCAGGCGTGACGACAAAGACCGCGTCAATGTCGGGCCGGGCACAGAGCTGTTCGTACTCCAAGTGGGCGTCACAGCCGCGGTACGTGCCGCCGGCAGTCCGCCCCGAGTAGTTCCTCTCAACCGTTCTTTTGGCGTTTTCACGTTTGCCCTTGTCCACGTCGCAGACGGCCAGCACGCGCACGTCATCGCGCCCGAGCATCCCTCGCAGATGTCCGCCCATCATCAGCCCCATACCGATCATGCCCAGATTGATGCGATTGCTTGGAGCGGCGGCGCCAAAAACCGTCGAGGGCACGATGGATGGATACACCACCGCCGCGCCAAGGGCCGCAGCCCCTCGAAACAGGAAATCACGGCGACTTACAAAATGCTTCTTCTTCATTGATTGATTCTCCTGGTTTGTCCTATGTATTCATTCAGTTGCCTCTTGAGAATGTGATTCTATCCTGCGGGTTTCGGCAACTCAAGGTTTGCGCTGCGAATTTTCGGGACATTTTCGGATTGCCCCCGAGCGCCAGCAACTATGGGGCACTATTTGGCGATGGTTGTATGAGCGGCGTCGAACATCCTTATCCCTCCTGCATCCAGCCGCAGGATTAGGCCTTTTTCAGGGTCAATCCCAATGCAATGGCCGGAGAATCTGACACCGTTGAAGATGAGTGTCGTTCGGCGCCCAAGTTGAATGCTGAGCTTGCTCCATTTCTCGATCACTTTATCGCTGTCTCTGCGAGCCACTTCGAGCCAATGATCCACGCAGCTCAGCAGTCGCCTGGCCAGAGAGACCCGATCAATTGTCGAACGGCTCTCGATATCAAGACTCGTGGCCGTCGGCCTGAGCTCTTCCGAGAATGAATTGGGGTGCTGGTGGCAGTTGATGCCGATGCCCAGGATGCAGACACTGCCCTGGCGATCCGTCCTGGATTCGAGCAGGATACCGGCAACTTTTCTGCCGTTGAGCAGTATATCGTTCGGCCATTTGATCCGTGCGTGGCTTGCGGTTCCGACCGAACCGATCGCCTCGGCAACCGCTACGGCAGACGCCAGCGAAAGCAAATGTGACGGCAATGGATCCCCGGCCAGGACTATCGAGCACAGAATGCTATCCCCCTTGCCGCTGTCCCATTTGGTGCCGGCCCGGCCCCGGCCCGCCCTCTGCTCTTCGGCGAATACGACCAGACCGTCGTTTTCTCTGCTTCGTGCATACTCAGCAGCCACGTCGCTTGTACTGGACGTGCTGTGGTAAACGAGGACCTTTTTGCCGATCCGTTTGGTTTTGAGGTTCGTCGTTATCTCGTCGGGATCCAGCATCACCTGTCAAGCCCGATATCAACGGCTTTCGCCGAGTGGGTAATGGCTCCAACGGCGATCCTGTCGATGCCGCACTGGGCGATGGCCGAGACATTGCTGAGCGTGATGTTGCCGGATGCTTCGAGCATGGGCTTTTTGTTTTTGCCGCACATCTTGTCCCGCATCTCGACGGCGTGCTTGAGCTGCCATTGGCCCATGTTATCAAGCAAGACGATGTCGATGCCCGGAATCTCCAGGACATAGTTGAGCTGGTCATCCACGTGGTCCACCTCGACGGCGACAAATTTGGCTTTCTTGATCTTTCGGGCCTCTCCGACGATCTTTCGCAGCCTGGGCTGAAAGTCTCTACCCAACTGAGCGAGATGGTTGTCCTTAATCAAAACGCCATCATGAAGCCCGATCCGGTGATTGTACCCTCCTCCGCAGCGGACGGCGTATTTCTCAAGGATGCGCCAGCCAGGCATCGTTTTGCGGGTATCGTAGATTTTCGCCTTCGTGCCCTGAATGGCGTTGACGTATTTCCGCGTGGTGGTGGCGATTCCGCTGAGTCTTTGCAGGAAGTTGAGCATCACCCGCTCGGCGCTGAGCATAGGACGCAGCGGCCCCTCGATGGTCCCCAGTTTGCTGCCGACGTGGGCCGATTCGCCGTCGTCGATGCGGGCCTGCAGTTTGAGCGTGCCATCGTAACACTTTAGAATCTCCCTGGCCACGCCCATGCCGCACACGACGATTTCTTCACGTGAGATGATGGTTGCTCTGGCGACGGCGTCTCCTTCGAACAGAAGCGCGCTTGTGATGTCGCCGCGTCCGAGGTCTTCTTCAATCGCCATCTGAATGAGGGGACGCGCTTTGGCAATGTCGAGTTTTCGCATCGTTTTCTCTTTCCCTTTTTGTTCTCAGTTGCGGGATGAGGGGCTCTTTCTCTTTGGCCCTTTGAGTCTCTTTGCAGCCATGAAGTCGCTTTTCTTTCTTTTCGAGTCCACAAGAACAAGTTCGGGCAACTCTTTGAGCTCCCGCAATTGGTCTCGCAGCAATGCGGCCCGCTCAAAATCCAGGCTCTGGGCGGCCTCAAGCATTTCCGTCTCAATCTGAGCAGCCAGCTCGACCTTCTCGTATTCACCGGCCCCGAAACGCACGGCCTCGCGAGCCGTCTGTCTGGCCTTAATCTGCTGGGCCAGCCCCGAACGGATTTCCTTCTTTATCGTCTCGGGCGTAATATTGTTCTCCCTGTTGTACGTCGCCTGAATTCTACGCCGCCTGTCTGTTTCGTCAATGGCTTTCTGCATCGACTCGGTTACTTTGTCGGCGTAGAGAAAAACGGTGGCATTTATGTTTCGCGCGGTCCGGCCGATTGTTTGTATCAGCGAAGTCTGGCTCCGGAGAAACCCTTCCTTGTCCGCATCCAGGATCGCCACGGCCGAGACCTCGGGCAAATCCAGACCCTCCCGAAGCAGATTCACGCCGACAAGCACGTCAAAGTTTCCATGACGCAGGTCGCGAAGGATGTCGATTCTTTCGAGCGTATCGATTTCACTGTGCAGATAGCGGCACTTGAAGCCTTTCTTGGCAATGAAACCCGAAAGGTCCTCGGCCATTCGCTTAGTCAGGGTCGTGACAAGCACGCGCTCCCCCGAGGCCACCCGCTTTTCAATCTCGCCGAGAAGATGCGGGACTTGGTTCGAGGCCGGATACACGTGAATTTGCGGGTCCAGAAGTCCGGTCGGCCGGATGACTTGCTCGACGACCTCGTGATTGCATTTTTCCAGCTCAAATGGGCCGGGCGTCGCAGAGACAAAGACGACCCTCGCCCAGCTTTCCTGGAATTCCTCGAAGCGCAGCGGCCGGTTATCCAGAGCGCTCGGCAGCCTGAAACCGTGCTCAATCAGGACTTCCTTTCTGCGCCGGTCGCCCGCCCACATCGCCTTCAACTGGGGAATCGTGGCGTGCGATTCATCGATGAACAGCAGAAAATCGGCCGGGAAATAGTCAATCAGCGTATAGGGCCGCGACCCGGGCGCCAGGCCCGCCAGGTGCCGGGCATAATTCTCGATGCCGCTGCAATAGCCCACCTCCTGCATCATCTCGATATCATACATCGTCCGCGCTTGCAACCGCTGGGCTTCCAGGAGCTTGCCTTCGCCCCGCAGCTCGGCCAGGTGGTCGTGCAGCTCGGCTTTGATGCTCTCGACGGCCGAGCCGATCCTCTCGCCCGGCATGACATAGTGCTGAGCGGGATAGATGAAGACCTGGTCCTCGATGGCCAGGGTTTCGGCCGATACAGGATTGATGTAGCTGATGTGTTCTATCTCGTCGCCGAAGAATTCGATACGGACCGCGAAGGATTCGTAGGAAGGATGCAGTTCCACAACGTCGCCGCGGACTCTGAAAGTGCCCCGCTCGAAATCGACGTCATTTCGCGAATACTGGATGTCCGCTAAGCGACCGAGCAGCTCATTTCTGTTACACTGCTCGCCGACGCGAATCGCCACGACGCTGGCCTTGTAGTCCTCGGGCGAGCCGAGCCCGAAGATAGAGGAGACGGATGCCACGATGATACAATCGCTCCTCGCCGAGAGGCTGGTGGTGGTCGAAAGACGAAGCCGGTCGAGGTCGCTGTTCTTGGAAGCATCTTTTTCGATGTAAATGTCCCGTTGCGGGATATACGCCTCGGGCTGATAGTAATCGTAGTAGCTCACGAAATACTCGACCGCGTTCTCCGGGAAAAGCTCCTTGAATTCCTCGTAGAGCTGGGCGGCCAATGTCTTGTTATGCGAGATGACCAGCGTCGGCAGGTTGTTCTGCGCGATGACATTGGCCATAGTGAACGTCTTACCGCTGCCGGTCACGCCCATCAGCGTCTGGAACTTGCTGCCCGCGTTCAGACCATCGGCCAGGCGGGCAATCGCCTCCGGCTGATCGCCGGCCGGCTTGAACGCATTGTTTATCTTGAACAGGCCCATATCCTCACTATTTTAGGCGAATAGCGGGCAAATCTCACGGAAAATCACGCAATAGATAGACTCTGATTTGGTTGCTTTACGTCTCATAATCTGGTATATTATACGATTGATTTAGAGAGGAAAACCAGTATGAGAACTGCTAAAGTCATTGCCCTCCTTCTGGTGGTCACATTGGCCGGGTCGGCTGCCGCCACCGAAGCCGGGGCAATCGTCAGTTGGGGAGCCATCGCCTTCGACTCCAAAGCCCTCGACGCCAACGATTTTATAGCCATATCCGCAGGACACTACCATAGTCTTGCATTAGCATCCGATGGTTCTATCATTGGCTGGGGTGGGAATTACCATGGCCAAGCAACACCGCCTGATGGGAATGATTTCGTGGGTATTGCGGCAGGAGGTGGCCATAGTCTTGCATTGAAATCCAATGGTTCCATCGTCGGTTGGGGTGCCAATCACGCTGGACAAGCGATACCTCCAGACGGCAATGACTTTGTAGCTATAGCGGCAGCAACTTACCATAGTCTTGCATTGAAATCTGATGGTTCTGTTGTCGGTTGGGGTGGTAATTACGGCGGAAGAGCTACACCTCCAGACGGCAATGATTTTGTAGCCATAGCGGCAGGAGTTGACAATAGTCTTGCATTAAAATCTGATGGTTCCATCGTCGCTTGGGGTGTGGATAGCTATGGCCAGGCGACCCCACCAGACGGCAATGATTTTGTGGCGATATCTGCGGGGCATATTCAGAGTCTTGCCCTTAAGTCTGATGGTTCTATCGTCGGCTGGGGATTATCGCCTGAAGATGGTTTTAGTAAATACCATAGTCAGCCGACGCCCCCGGACGGCAATGACTTTGTAGCCATAGCAGCAGGATACTGGTATAGTCTCGCACTAAAATCAGATGGTTCTATGATCGGTTGGGGAAACAACGACGATGGCCAATCTAAACCACCAATAGGTAGTGATTTTATTGCAGTAGCTGTACAAGGCGCTACAGTCGAATATAGTGCCCGAATCTATTATACACACCATAACGGAGTTGCTCTGAAAAAAGACGGTTCCCTTATTGGCTGGGGCAGTGCTGGAGAACCACCGTCAGGCAATGATTATGTCGCTATTGATGTAGGAAGTGACTACGGTCTTGCATTGAAATCTTACGGCTCAATCGTTGGCTGGGGTTGGAATGACTATTGGACAGTTCCAGACGGCAATGATTATGTTGCTGTTGCGACAGGTCTTGCATTGAAATCAGATGGTTCTCTTGTTGGCTGGCTCAGTGCCGGAGAACCGCCATTAGGCAATGATTATGTTGCCATTGCGTCGGCAGGGGTTACTTGTCTTGCGTTGAAATCAGATGGTTCTGTTGTCGGCTGGGGTTATAACACATATGGTCAAGCCACACCTCCAGACGGCAATGATTTCATAGCCATATCAACCGGAGATCGCCATAGTCTTGCATTAAAATCCGATGGTTCCATCATTGGCTGGGGTGATGACAGAGATGGTCAGGCGACACCTCCGGAAGGCAATGATTTTGTGGCGATATCTGCAGGAGACTCTTATAGCCTTGCCCTCAAATCTGATGGTTCAATCGTCGGCTGGGGATTGCCATCTGGAGGACTCTTTTTTGATAAATACTATGGCCAGGCGACACCCCCGGAAGGCAACAATTTTATCGCTATAGCGGCGGGGTATCAGCAGAGCGTTGCTATCAGGAAGGAACCTTCCGACCACCCGCCCGTCGGGGATCAGTAGAAAAAGAAGTTCTTCATTTCATCAGCTCTGGATAGACAATAGCGGCCACCAATGCTTCTCCATACCGGTTCCAGAGGGTCTGCGAGTCGAGTTGAGAGTCATTTGACAGCATTTCAAACGTTACGATTGGGACGCCCAAAGTCACGCCGGCGTACGAGCCGAGAGAGCCCGGTCTGGCGCCGAGCTTCCTGACGGGCAGGTCGCAATACTCACCCATTCGCGCCGCCAGAGCCTGCGCGGGACCGTCGTAATCGATGCAGGCCAAAGGCTGATGAATACTGACAATCCTGTCCGGCTGGTACTGGGCAATAAGCTGACGAATGATCTGAGATTCGGGCTCGGAAAGAGCCGTCGGGCCGGAGTGTTCATCGACCACTCGGTTGGCCGCCTCGAAATTGCGATTCAGATCAACCCCGCGCGCGTTGTACCGGCTGCCGCGGGCCATGCCGTCTGGATTGGCCACGGGCAAGAGCACGACCGTGCGCCCCTCCAGCAAGCCGGGGTTCGCTCGCAGGTAGTTTCCAAGCCGTCGCACCAGCGGCGTTCCGGCGGCCTCACTGCCGTGAATGGTTGCCATAATGAAAGTCACATCAGGACCGTGGCCCAGTACATGAGAGAGAATAGGATGACGCTGAACGGAAGTGCCGACAATACGATAATAGGACGGAATCACCGTGATCCGAGGCTCGGGCGGGCTTACGACCTGCGGATAGTCCACCGGCTGATAGCAGCCGGCAAGACCCAGCGCGGCGAGCAAAACCCCGTACATCAGAATGGCAGTCGATCTATCGTGCATTGTCGTTTCCTTCATGAAGTTCGCGCCTCGCGGCACAACGCGAGGCGCGCCCATTATAGGTTCTTGCCATCATGGTTAAAGCCTAAACTCGCGGGACTTGGGCAATTCTCCGCGTTTTGCTGCCGCCACCGGTGCAATTTGAAGCTCTTCACGCCTTATCGGACACAATACCCCCCAGCCAAAAAGACTTGAGAAAACCCGCCTGTTCTGGTAGATTGTTGTCCGTCCTGCGGAGTCCCGCTCGCGCGGGAATGATAAGCAAGACGAAAACTAATTCGAGGTGACAGATGAACGTACTTTTGGTCGGTAGCGGCGGGCGCGAGCACGCGATTGCCTGGAAACTGGCCCAATCGAAGGGCTTGAGCAAACTCTACACGGCCCCAGGCAATCCGGGCACCGCACAATGCGGCCAGAATGTTCCAATCGGCAGCGATGACACCGACAAGCTTCTGGATTTTGCCCGGCAAAATAGTGTGGGGCTTGTGGTAGTCGGCCCGGAAGCTCCCCTTGCAGCCGGCCTGGTCGATGTCTTCGAGGAGGCCGGCATAAAGGCATTCGGCCCGAGCGCCGCGGCGGCGCAGCTCGAAGCGGACAAAGCATTTGCCAAGCAATTGATGCGCTCCAGCAGTATCTCGACAGCCGAGAGCAGAATCTTCGACAGGTTCAGCGACGCCAAGGCATACATCGCCAGCAGAGATGAACCAGTGGTGGTCAAGGCGACGGGACTCGCCCAGGGCAAAGGTGTTTTTGTCTGCGATGACCCCGCAGACGGAATCTTGGCGGCCGAGCGGATAATGGTCAATCGAACATTCGGCTCGGCCGGCGATAGAATCGTCGTCGAGGATAAGCTACTCGGCGAGGAAGCCTCCATCCTGGCCTTTGTGGACGGGCGGAATATCTACGTGATGGAATCATCGCAGGACCACAAGCCCATCGGCGACGGGGATACCGGACCGAACACGGGCGGCATGGGCGCCTACAGCCCGGCGCCCGTGGTGACGGATGAGCTGATGAATCAGATTACACGAGAAGTGTTCGTGCCTCTGGTGGACGGCATGAATCGCAACGACAGACCCTACAGGGGGGTCCTGTACGCAGGGCTGATGATTACGGGCGGCGGACCGAGAGTATTGGAATTCAACGTCCGCTTCGGCGATCCTGAAACCCAGCCTATCCTTGCGCGGCTCAAGAGCGATTTGCTGGAAGTGCTGCTTGCCGTCTGTGATGGCACGCTCGACCGGGTGACCCTCAAGTGGGACCCACAACCGGCGGTCTGTGTCGTGATGGCTTCAGGGGGCTATCCGGCCGATTACGAAAAAGGCAAGCCGATAACCGGCCTGGAAGAAGCGCGGCAGCTTGACAATGTGATCGTATTTCACGCCGGCACCAAAGAGCAGGATGGAAGTATTCTGACCAATGGCGGCAGAGTTCTGGGCGTCACGGCATTGGGAAAAACGATTGCCGGCGCAAAAGCCAGGGCTTACGAAGCGGTGGACAAAATAAAATTCGAGGGGGCTTACTGCCGCCGGGATATCGCCGACAAAGCGGTCAGAACAACTTCAAGAAAATGATCGATCATTAAGAGCGCCGGAAAAGAGAGGCCGAGCATAGTTCGCGTTTTCCATGGCCCGATCTGATGTTAAAAACCTGAGGCCCAGGACCATCTTTCGCCGCATCCTTACGTGTCTTCTGTTGGCGGTACTCATGTGGGTATTCTACATCGCGGCCGGCCGGGCTCTGTGCTATATCGCCATGCGGCAGATTGCCGGACTGACCAACACTAAAATAAGAACCGAATCCGTCGCCTTCCATTCGAATGGTTCGGTCTATATTAAGAACCTCACAATCAGTCCGCACCAGGAGCAAGCCGACAGCGAGACCATACTCAGCGCGGAAAATGTGTATGCCCGTTTCAGGCTGAGCAGCCTGTTGTCGCTGCGGCCAAGTCTCAAGGTCATTGACGTCAATGATTTTGTCTTCAATGCGCGGTACAACCTCGATGCCGCTCGCTGGAATCTGTCTGCGCTTAAGTTCAGGCCGCTCAGACAGGATCCCCGCGGAATGCCGGCGATCCACCTTGGACGTGGGACTCTTCAGTACAGTAAGATATCGAGAGGCCGGGAGAAGGTTGCGCTTCGCGTCCCTCTGAACGCTCGATTCGGACTCGATGACGAGACACAGAAAGGCTATAGTTTTGAGATCACAACCGCCACCATGGCGTCCGGTTTCGGCAGGAGTCGCCTGGCGGGACACTGGAAGCCGGGCGCTGTAACAATCACGGGTGGAATCTCGTCGGCGGATGTCCCCGAGCTTGAGATGGCCTGGATGATAGACGTTCTGGCGGCAGAGTTAACGTATGACCAAAACGACGCGTTCTCCCTGAAGCTGAACATAAAGGATTTGCAGTCGCGGCGCAGTCCCGAACTGAAACGATTGCCGTTGGTTGGCCCCGCCTTTCTGGAGCGGTCCGGTTCATTTGCCGCCTTGCAGAAGTTCTTCGAGTATTATCAGCCTCGGGGACAAATAGACATTGAGCTTGAGGCATCCGGGGATCTGAACCGGATCGCTGAGAGCACGCTGGCCGGCACCGTGTACTGTAAGGATGTTGCGCTGTGCCACCGCCAGTTTCAGTACCCGATAGAGCACTTGACCGGCCGAGTAGATTTCACCGACCGCAGCGTGAGACTGAACAATCTCAGCGGCAGGCACGAGGATGTTGAGCTTTTCTTCAATGGACGGTCGAGCGACTTTGGCCCGCATTGGAAATACGATATCCGGATCACAAGCGACCACATGCCCCTGGACACGGACCTGTACAATGCGATGAGCACGAAACAACAGGAATTCTGGCGTGTCTTTTCGCCAACGGGATCGGCGGCAATTGACTACCGGCTCACTCGGACTTCGCAAACGGACAAGCACAAGAAGCTGCTGGTCGAGCTTCGCGGGATGGACGCTATGTATCAGCACTTTCCTTACCCATTGAAAAATCTCACTGGTCAACTCTCCTTCGAGAGCGACAAAGTACTCTTTTTAGACGTCGTCTCTGAGGCAGACGAGCGAAAGATCACCGTCAACGGCGAAACAGCCATCCACGGCGCCGGCAAATCGATATACGATATCTCCGTCCAGGTGAATAACCTCCCGCTGGACTCAACCCTGGAAGCAGCTCTGCCGGAGAAGCAAAAGAACCTTTACAGACAACTCGATCCGAACGGTCTGGTGGACGGATGGGTAAAGGTCTCGGCGGAGAACGCCGCCTCTTCAAGTTTCACGGCGGATTTGTCCTTTAGAGAAGCTTCACTGAATTCCGATCAGCTTCCATTTCCCATCTCAGAGGTCACGGCAAGGGCTCTGTTCACTCCTGACTCGATCATCGTCAAAGACTTTTCGGGCCGGTATGACGATGGATTGGTTTCGCTGACGGGTCAAGTTTGGCCGGATACAGAAGATGGACAGGTCATGTATGATCTCGCGTTGAAGCTCCAGCAGGCCCGGCTGAATGGCGAACTGTTCAGCCTTTTGCCCGAGTCCCCAGGAAGGATCATTTCGGATCTGGAGCCCGAGGGAAGGGTAAACCTCACCGCTGATCTGAACAAACAGAACCTCGCAGAGCCTCCCGATTACAGCATCGCTCTGGAGTGTTTGGGCAACAGCGTTATCCTCCCGAAGCTCTGCTATCTCCTGAAAGACGTCCGCGGCGGCCTGACAATAGAACCTGATCGCATCACGTTCGTGGATGTCAACGCCGTCGTGCATGAGGACGCACCTGCCAGCCAAACCCAGGCAACTGTGATCCTCAGCGGCGAGCTGGCCCTGACAGATGAAGGGTTCGGCAGCGGAACTCTGGACCTCTTGGTCAGTGACGTTCCTTTCGACGAGCAGTTCGCTCAGGCCCTGCCCCAGCACCTCCAGTCCGTGTACAACAAGCTGGCCCCCAACGGGCGGTTTGATTTGGATTTTGAGAATATTCGTGTCTCCGGGACGAATGACGGTCAGAAATCAGTGGACTTCGCCGGCGCTGTCACACTGAAAAACTGTGGTTTCGCAGTGTCCGGCTCACGAATTGCAGCGGGCGCAGAATTGAAGACCGAGGGCCGTTACAAAACTGGCCAGGGCCTCATGAGCTGTCAGACCATTCTCGACGACGGCACACTCAAGATCCGAGGCAAATCGTTCACCAGTCTGAAGGCCAATATTGTCTATGAACCCAACGCTCACGAATGGACCGCGGAAGATTTAACCGCCGACTGGTACGGCGGCAAGCTCAAGGGGAAGCTTGTGCTCAGGCAACCGGCCAGCCAGGCCGCGGAATACGTGCTGCAGACAGGTTTCGACAGCGTTGACCTCCAACGATTTCTCGCAGATACTGAATCGGATCTCCCCCGTGAGAACGGCCATACCAGCGGGAAAATGAATGGCTCGTTCGGCATCAATGCTCGCATCGGTGACAACACGTCACGGATTGGCGCGTGTAAGCTCATCATACGCGACATGGAGGTCGGTAAACTTTCGCCGCTGGCAAAACTTTTGAACGTGCTCAAATTGACGGAGCCGACAGACTACGCATTCGACCAGATGTTTGTTGACTCGTACGTCAGGCACAACAGTCTGTTCGTCAAGAAGCTCGACCTGTCGGGCCGGAGCGTCGCCTTTTACGGCTCGGGCCAAATGGACCTCCAGACCCAGAACGTCGATCTGACCCTTACCGCAAGAGGTCAGCGTCTCGCCACGGACGATCCCTCGATCCTGCAATCGTTGACCGAAGGTCTGGGCCAGGCCGTTGTCCGCATGAACGTCACCGGCAGTTTTCACGACCCGAAGGTGACCACGCAAACGCTTCCCGTTATCGGAGGTACACTCCAAGTCCTCGGAGCAAAACCCGCCGACTCGAATTGACCCCTCGCCAGGCTATATCTGCGAGTACGGCGCCGGCCGAAGGATGATATCGGTAATATTCGAGACAGTGTCCTTGTACTGCGGATCGCTCCTGAGTTTCTTCCACTCCGGGGCAACACGGAAGACGTCCCATTTCCTGTCGCGGTCCGCCAGATCGTCGAAAACGAGCATGTAGGTCAGGTTCGGCATTTTCGGCCCGATGATCGTCTCGCCGAAGAACACCGGTTGCAAACCCGTCTTGTCGAAAATCGCGATCTCGCCGCCCTCGTTGAACATCTCGACCTTCTTCTTGCCCGCCTTGATGCTGTGGCTCTCGTACGTGCGAAGTTCGAAAATACGAGGCTTCTTCTCGGGCACGTGGAGCCTGGGCATGTCTTTGAAGGCGAGCATCAGCGAGCTTTCCACGCGCACGTATGCCGGCTCGGACAACGGAGCATCGACGAACTTGGCGCCGGCCTTGCGGTACTCGTCATCCGCCATCAGCATGGATGAGGACTTGACGACCGTATCGAGCGAGTTGTGCACGAGCATCACGTAGAGCGTCGGGCTATTAGGCCCGTACATCGCAGAAAAGACGCCGACCGGCCCGATGCCGATGCGGTTCATCGCCGGGATGCCCACGTCGCGCAGGAAATTGCCCACCTGGTTCTTCTTCGAGCCCACGTGCAGACGATATTCCCTGAACTCGAAATATTGTTGTTTGCCGTCATCGCCGCCCGCCGCCGCTGCTAAGGAACTCGTCCCCGCGGCCCCCGCAACGCCTGCAACCGCCAAAAACTCCCGTCTGTTCATTTTCGATTTCTCCTTGTTGGTCTGTATGTGCGTTTTTGCCCTGATGTTGGCCGATGCCGTACAATACTCGAAACCGCTCAACTCGTCAACGCCTCGCCCGGCCGGCTTTGTCGTTCTCTTGTCTTGCTACACCCCTCTGCAAGGGGTGAGGCCAAGCGTTTCCTTCTTGTCGCTGCCTCAGAAAGTGAAATAGGGTTTGTTTTGCATAGGAGGTGAGATATCGTCGGCACGCCGAGATACCCCGTCGGAGTCTGACTGAGGGGATACAACTGGAAAATTCACGTCTGAAGACAATGGGTGTTGCCCTAATTCAGCGTCTGATTGGATTCTTAACCCTGTTTTGAGCCCAACAACCGAGGAATACCGACCGGATCAAGCTGCGAGAAAAATTTTGAAAAAATGTGAAGTTTCTCTTTGATATCGCAGTGTACTGTATTATAGTATACTGGAAACAACTGGAAAACGCGTCCTTGTGATGGAATAGCGAGGTGCATTTTGGATCTGAATAACTGGCAAACTCAACTGCGGAAAGGCTTGCTGGACGTCGTCATTCTGAATCTGCTGCGGCACGGCCAATGTCACGGTTATGAGATGGTGCAGATTCTCAAGCAAAGCGACGGATTGATGATGCGCGAGGGCAACATCTACCCGATCCTCGTTCGTCTGCAGACGGACGGCCTCGTGGCGAGCCACTCCGAACTGTCGCAGGACGGCCCGCCGAGAAAATACTTCGAGCTTACAGAGCGGGGTGAAAAGACACTCATCGAGATGAATGCTCACTGGGACCAGATGATCGAGAGCATCCGAACCATCAGAAAAGGAGCCGACAAATGACCTCAGAAAGCAGGAAATGGGAGTCTGTGAAGGCAGAATATCTCCGCAAAGTGGAAAAGGCTCTGGCGTTGGTAAAACACCCTCGCGGCAAAGAAGTCATTGAAGACGTGCGTGCCCATCTTGACAGGCGGTTTGCCGAGCTTGAGCGGCAGGAGCAAACGTGGGAGAGCTTCCAAACCATCATAACGCAAATGGGCCCGGCTTCTGATTATGCCGAGCTTTTGGACCCGGGTGTTTCTTCGACGCCTGAAGCATCGCCGCGAAAACGCATGTGGTGGGCGGGCTTTGCGGCAGTCGCCGCTCTGGCCATCGTGTTGGCCGCGAAGACGTTTCTGAACGATCGGCCTGTAATGTCGGAGGCATTTCGCCGGATTCTGATCGAGAAGCTCAAAACATTCGATATCGACACGGCCGGCGCCGAAGACGTCGTCGAAGCCTTTGGTGAGCCGCTAAAATACGTGTGGGGCAGGCAGGTTCTCGACGGAGATAATCTGCCTTGGCGCTACGTTGCCGTTTATCCGAATGGATTCCATGTGCTCGTGGTCGACGGCAAAGTCATCGAACTGCGCCATGAAGGGGATGGTACGGGATATGTCCTCGGCGGAAAGCTGAAAGTAGGATCAGAGCTGGACGAAGCGCTGGCGGTGCTTGGCCGGCCAAGAGAAATATTGCATGGCCAGGAAAACCGCTTCGAGGATGGAGTTCTTTACCAGGATATCGAGGGAAAGAGAGGGTACTGCTATTACAGCCGGGCTGATCGAGATGTTCGACTGTGGTTTGCGGACTACAAAATCGCAGCCATTTACGTGACCCGCAGCGATCATGGCATGACCGGGTCGGATAAAGTGCTGACGAAAGAGGATTTGCCGCCTACGAGCACAATCGACCAGAACGGACGGATCGTCGACAAGATCGATTATCCGTTCGTGAATGATCCGGAAGCAGTCGGGGCGTGGGAGGCCGTTGACTTCGTTGCAGACATAGATGATTTCGAGCCCGGCGCCGAACACTTCGGGGGCGAATTGTTTCTCAAGGAATTGTATTTTCTCGACGACGGCAAAACCAATTGGGCCTGCACGTGGACAAAAGGTCTCGTACTTAATGCCGGCTCCAAAACGGCCTCGAAGTACATCATCAAGGAACTATCCGGCTCGACGTACATGTTCTTCGAATGGAAAAGCGGCGACTACACGGTCCGACATGCCAGGCCGAAGTACTACGTTCTGAAGAAGGTCCCGGGCAAAGTCTACGTTGAGAGTAGAACGGTGGACAACCTCGATTATCCATTTGTTGACGATCCGCAAGTCGTAGGGACCTGGAAGAGCGTCGATTTTGTAGAGACGCCGGAAGAGTTCACGCCGGGCGAAGGACGGTGGACGGCCGACAGGCTGTTTCTGAAAGAACTCGTCTTCCGTCCCGGTGGCGAGACGCCCCATTCCTGTAAGAGATGGACCAGAGGACTCTTATTGAACTCGAGCAGTAAGACAGCCAGCAGATACATTTTGCGGGAGATTGGCGGAATAACGTACATGTTCTTCGAATGGAAGAGCGGCGATTACACGTTACGCCACAGGGATCCCTGTTATTACGTTTTGAGAAAAGAGTGAGAATGTGAAAGGAGAGTCAAAATGTTTAGAAAGAGATTTTGCAGTTGGCTGGTCACCGGCTTGTTGCTGGCCACTACGGTTGCGGTCGCAGACATCAGCCAGAAGATTGCGCAACTGGATATAGACAAGGCAACGCTCAGCGATGTCATCAAGACATTCGGCAAGCCCACAAAATATGTTTGGGGCCGTGAAACCCTGGATGAAGATACTCTGCCCGGACACTACGTGGTTGTCTATCCGGACGAGTTTCACGTGTTCATGTCCAATGACAAAGTGGTCGAGCTGCGGCACGAGGGCCCGGGAACCGGTTATGCCTGGCGCGGCAAAATCCGGGTGGGTGACTCGCTCGGACAAGTCCTCAATGTAGTCGGTCGGCCAGAGGAAGTAGTGCAGGGCCAGGAAAACCGGTTTGAGGATGCGGTTCTGTACAAGGATATCGACGAACGGAAAGGCTACTGCTATTACGCGCGGACGGATCAAGATGTTCGCCTGTGGTTCATGGACTACAAGGTAGGAGCTATCTACATGACCCGCAGCGATTATGGCTCGGACGATGGCGGGGGAAGGAAAGCAAAGATACCCCTTACTAGCACCTTTTCCGAGGACGGTCGGATTGTGGACAAGATCGACTATCCGTTCGCCAATGATCCCGAAGTGATCGGCGCCTGGAAGAGCATAGACTTTGTTGGAACGCCGAAGGACTTCAAGCCCGGCCGAAAAGGATGGGCGGGCGATCTGTGGCTCAATCATCTTGTCTTCGAAGAAGGGGGGAAGATCTCCCGGACTGCTTTGACCTGGACCAAAGGGCTCGTGCTGAGTCAGAAATCGAAGACAGCCAGCACCTACGAAATCAAGCGGATGGGCGGCGAGACCTACCTGTTCTTCCAGTGGAAGAGCGGGGACTATGCGATCAGGCACATGGAGCCGTCTTTTTACGTGCTGAAGAAAGTCCCTCTCGATAGCGTGAAAGATGATCCGCCGTTCGGCAAGAAAGCCGATATTCCTCCGACCAGCAGAATAGGCGAAAACGGTCGCATCATAGACAAGATTGACTACCCGTTTGTAACCGACGCTGGAGCTATCGGGGCGTGGAAGAGTGTTGACTTTGTCGAAAGCCCAGAGGAATTCGAGCCGGACACCCAACGTTTCAAGTCCGATCTGTATTTGAAGGAACTTATCCTTCGTGAGAACGGAGAGACGAACTGGGCCTGGAGCTGGACAAAGGGGCTCCTGCTTCATTCCGGCGACAAGACAGCTTCGAAGTATATCATCAGAGAGATCGAAGGCTCAACGTATATGTTCCTGGAATGGAAGAGCGGCGACTACACGATCCGAGGTATGAAACCGAAGTATTACGTTCTCAAGAAAGAGTCATAATCGACGGTTCATTTTGTCGGATTCGCTACCCGGCCGATGAACAGGATGCTGCCGGAGCGGTTGTCGCGGATCAGGAACAGGAAGGGATGGTCGGCGCGGAAGACGGGTGTCCGGCTGGGTCCGATAGAGGTCAGCTTCATAGTTACACCCGTAGCTGCAGCGGCTTCGGTGCCCTCCTCGTTGACGTCAACATAAGCCTTGTGTATGACGGCCGAGATGAACAGGTCCCGTCGGCCATTGATACCGGAAAAATCCGCCTCCGATGTAAAAGCGTCCTTCATTCCCATCGAGGCCAGCACCGAAGCGAGGCTGAACTGGCTCGTTGCTTTGAACTTCGGAACCGAGACGACGACCTCGCGGCGGTACAGCCTCGTGAGCCACTGCGAGAGATTCTCCTGATTGAGCGCCTCTTCCAGTTCGCCCAGGCCGTCAGATTCTCTCGGAAGCAGGATAATCATCGAAAGCTCTCTATCCACATAGGGCAATTCGAGGCCCTGCAGGGTCTCGGTTTCCATATAGCCGAACTCCGCGGTCTGGTTCATCATAGCCGTCTCAATCTTTCGCCCATCGGCAAGAATGAACGCCGCATCTTCTGTCTGGTCCTCCTTGAACTGCCTGGCCCAATTGCCTTTGAAGTAGATGGCATTCGTCAGAACCAGCCTGGTCATCGAATCCAGCAGTCCTCTGGGGATGAGATTCCTGATCTTCTCTTTGGTCTGCTTTTCGACCCAGGCGTTGATGGTTTTGCGCGAGGCTTCCGCAGCCCCGATGAAATCCACCTCGTTGAGCCGCCCGCCATAGCTGGAATCGATGAGCTCCAGAAACTCTCTGAGAAATCCGTACTCCTTCTGACCCCAGAGAGCATTGGCGACAGTCAGAGTGTAGCCCCCCTTCTGACCTCTGTTGTTCAGGTCTTTTATGATCTCTCCGAAGGCGGAGGCAAATTGCCGGCGGTCGAGCACGACCGGTGCAACTTCGCTGGTATCGTTCGCCTCGGTGGGAAAGTGCAGCACCTGGGCCATCTGTGAGGCCGTCCGGCCTCGTGCGCCGGCGTGGGTCATCGCCAGAGCGGTCGAGACGCTGTAAGGCGAGAAAAACAAATTTCCCCCCTGGCTCCGCAGCCTCACATAGAGTTCGAGGGCAAACCTGTTGTTTGCCTCCACGATGGACGGTTTTGCCGCTTCGGTTCTTTCTTCGGCATTTTCCGCCGCGAAACAGTGAGCCGCGGCCATGACCACCCCAACGAACACCCAAACCCATCGACCGGTTTTCATTTTGTCGCCCTCAGATAATCCTTCCCAAAAAAGGCCATTGCAACGCGCCGACACAGGTTATGACGCCGGCCACAGCGAGCGGGTTGACAGCCGATTCCCAAAAACCGTTGCGAAAAACCCGGCCACAGTCAGGGGAAACAACCGCAAGCCTCGTTTTCTTGGCCGGAACCACATTTATTCGCCGATTCGGCTCAACCATTGACAAACGTAGGAGCATATTGTAATATAGATATAGGAAACGAAGTGTTTAAAGTCTTTTTTTCGAGAGGAACGTTATGGACTCTGGAAAAGACGGTTTCTTCCGGCGGTTCAGTTGGCATACCTTCGTTGTCGGCCTCGCCCTGGTCATTGTCGTGGTGCTTGTGCTCTTTACCGATATCTTCGCGAAACCTCAAACGGACTTGCTCCGTCAGCTCATACTTATGCTCGGCGCCCTTGTCATTCTCAGCGCCCTTCTGGCCATGCTCTCGAGACTGTTCAAGATCCTTGATGCCCTCAAGGACAACAGTGCGAGGCTCAAGGAGGTGGCTGGGGCACTGGAAAACATCAGCACGGAACTGACGCACATCAATCACAGCACCCGCGTCAGCGAAACCGCAAAGGCCATCGCCTTCCGGGATGAGGACAGACAGTCGTTAAGAGAAGCCGTCTTTGACAAGCTGCAACAGCAAGATTTTGACGCAGCGAATGAGATTATTGGCGAGATAGCCCGGCGTCCCGAGTACAAGGAGCTTGCCGAACAACTCAGAGTGCAGGCCCGTCGCTACCATGACGCAACCGACCAAGAGCGAATGACTCAGGTCATAGCGCATATAGAGAGGCTGCTGGACACCTGCCAGTGGGCCAAGGCCAGCGTTCAGATTGAAGGACTGATCAAGGCTCATCCGGACAATGAACGGGCTAAAGCCATGAGGCAGATCCTGCTTGATAAGAAGCGGCAGCGCAAAAGAGTACTGCTGGCCGCCTGGGACGACGCTGTGAAAGCACAGGAAACGGATCGAAGTCTCGATATCCTGAAAGAACTCGACTTCTATCTCAGCCCGAACGAGGGATTGGCCCTGCAGGAAGCAGCCCGGGACGTCTTCCGCACAAAACTTCACAACCTTGGTGTGCAATTCGCTATCGCCGTCGCCGACAAGCAATGGGTCGGCGCGCTGGAGATCGGCCAACAAATCATGAAAGATTTCCCGAACAGTAAGATGTCCGAGGAAATCCGCGACAAACTCGATGTTCTCAGGCAAAACGTTCAAATGCAAAGCAGTTGAGCAGCGCATCTTCTGAGCCGCGCCGGCACGCACAGGAAGCGCAAATCAGTCCAAGGAAGTTTTGCGTCTATTTGTTCCGGATGATCCCGCAACACGGTCCGAAAAAAAGTCTTCTTTTTTTGCCTGTTCGAGGTTTTTTGTCTTGACGTGTCGTCAAGATCGGGCTAAAAGAGTGCCACCGCAGACACGGCTCCTTGGAATGAGGATGGCAAACATCCGTGGCTGCGCGGTCACATCGGCAAGTCGAAAGACTCAGGACTATGGATGTGAGCGTGAAATAGGAGATTTCAGTAGGTTCTGATGGGAAGGAGTCCAAGGTTATGGTCAATGGAGTGCAGAGAACGAGTATTTACGATGTGATCGGCTGGGCCGGACTGGTCAATGTTGTCTGGAATTCAACGCCTCACCCCTTAAGACTCTTTGCTCTGCCTTACGGCTTGTGTGTCTATCGGCATTTTCTCAAAGCCAGTTCAAACCTGCAGCAGTTGCTGGGCGTACACTCCCGGGAGTACATGTCTTCCAAACTGTTTAGATTGTTCAGGCCAAGATTCCGCCTGGTCAAATGCGTTCTGGAGACCTACGGAATAGACGGTTGATGGCGCCGCAGCAGCCCGCACTGCCATCACGGCCTTGAGAATCTCTGAGTTAGTTTGACCTCGGCCCGAGCGCGGCGAGAGTCGAATAGCGGGGTAGTTTTCATACTTCAGGTAGGAGCACTGTTCTTGTTTGCCGCTATCGGTCTCTTTCATCTTCAGGAACCAACGGGCAGCAGAGGCCGGTACCGACGCCACCAGAATGGATTGCCCCTGCACGGCAAGTAAGCGAAAGTAACCCGGTGAAATCGAGTGGCCGGGCCGGACGTGGGTGTTACTGAAGGTCGAACAATGATTGAGTCTTAATCATCGTGACCTGATCCGGATAAGCCGCGAAGGTATGGATATGCAGTTCGGTGCGCCTGGCCTCGAAGTCAACGTAGCAGAACGGCTGAAGCCTGTCAGTTTCCAGTTCCGGGAACTTCACAAACACACCGCGATTTCGCGCGAACCGTTCGAGATCCATGTGACTCTGACGATACAGATTCGGGCTCATCTTCTCGACCTGAAAGTCAGTGACGTAGCTCGCCCCCCGGCTCAGCGTACACTTGTGCGTGCGCGGGCCGCGGAACTGAAAACGCTCCAGAAGACCTCGGGAAGGCAGCATCTGGCCCGGCGTGCTGACAACTTCGGTCAGACAGACTTCACCGGCGAACACGCTAACGACGTGAGTGCAGCCGGTCACCCAGATGATGGCTTCGTATTTTTCCGTATTCAAGGTTCGGCTGGCGTAAATCTGAAAAAGCTCAGGGTGCAGCGGTCTCTGGAAAAGACTGAACATCAATTCCTCAACAGCAACGTTCATCTGCGGTGATTCCATCGTAAAGTCCTAACACAGAATACTGCCTCTTCGGTATGGGCTTATTATACCATAATAGACACGCCAATTCAAGGGCGATATCAGCACTGAAAGGGGCGATTCCGGCCCTTATAGGACGATTGTTGTGCAAGCATCGCAAGGTCAAAGAGTAACAGGGGAGCACTTTCTTGAAAAAAAATGGCAAAAATTCAGAATCACCTGATATTTTCTGCTACTGAAAAAAGTGGGCGGTGATCGAGACGGCAATGATATTGTACGAAGCGTGAGTTCCGGCTGTAATTCCGAAGCCGCGAATTGCAAAAAGCGCGGCAAAATAGATCCCCGCAATAGTCCGAAATACGAACTTCGTAAGATTGAACGGGTCGATGACATTTGGCTGCCCCGTGAGGAAATCCACGTGGTGATGCGCGCTGAACAATGCCGCTGAAATAAGAACCGACAGTACAATCGAACCTTTGTGACCCAGCCTCAACGCATCCTGAAACAACAGCATCAGAAGACATATGAGGATCAAGCGAAAGACAAGCTCCTCGTAAATCCCCGCGCCGATTCCCGTAACGATATCGGCCAGCAGGGAGCGATTGGGCGTTCCTCGTCGGGCCTCGCTACTGAGAGTTGCCGGGCCTTGTTCCGCCGCCGAGGGGCACATTGGCACAAACTCTGACTGTACGGCCGGCGGACTGTCGCCGAATACAGCGGCGCCGCTTTGCGGACCGCCGGAGCTGCTCAGAAACAACGTCAGAACAATCAAGGGAACCGCCAGCAGAATGCACTCGACGCCCATCGGTAGAATGTCGCCAAGCCAAAGACGCCATTGCTTGCCCGAGGTGATTTGCAGTGCCATGAGAATGACCACGACTGCCACGGGCGGGGCCACCCACGCGAATTTGCCGCCAAAACCTAATGATTCAAGCAGATTTTGCAGCCATACGAAGGCAACAACGCGTATCTGCGACTGGTTCAGAACATCCGTATTGATGCCAAATGTCCCTATCTCGTAGAAAACGATGAACGGCAGCAGGAAAGTAATGGCGTAGATCGGACGCGAGGTCCTCTCGAGGTAGGAGTCCCGTGCAAAATTGAACAACTGACTCTTGCTTCGTTTGTTCCCGGCGTTGTCGTTCTTCTTCGCTCTTGGCATCATGAGCCCTCGACCGCGTCCTTGTCTGCCTTTTGCGGGCCTCAACAATTTCCACCACTGAATTTCTACAGAGTCTAATCCGACTGTGCCGAAAATACAATAGGTAAAGACGGAAGATACGAAAGACATGGGGCCGGCAAATAGAATGAAAGCTTACGTGTGCCTTTTGGGCGGATGCGAGTTCGAGTATATCACATCGGTGCTCAATCATGCGCGCGCCCGCAATGTTGACGAGGCCGTTGTACCTTTCGCAAGAGGCCCGAAGAACGACCAGAAACGGGCCATCCTGAGCAAGAACAGTTTCATCGAATCCGGCTTTGAGGGCGATTCCGCCATCTACCGTTTTGACCTGAAGGAACAACGCATAAAGCCGCCGCCGCAATGGTTCTCACGCATCGAGCAAAGCGATGGAGACATACCCGTACTCTCGGCATAGCTTTCGCATGACGAGCAAAACACTGATGGAAATCTACGAATTGCTGTACGAGGCGTTCGGGGCCCAGCACTGGTGGCCCGGGGAAACGCCTTTCGAGATTATTACAGGTGCGATCCTGACTCAGAACACAAGCTGGGCCAATGTCGAAAGAGCAATCGCGAATTTGAAATCGGCCGGGCGCCTCAGCCCCGAGGCACTCCACCACATCGAGCCGGCAAGGCTCGCCGAGTTGATTCGCCCGGCCGGGTATTACAACATAAAAGCGAAGCGGCTCAGGAGCTTCTTAGGCTGGCTCTTTGACAACTATGCGGGCAACCCTGCAAACCTCGAATCCGTCGGCACGGCGCAGTTAAGACAAGAGCTTCTGGCCATCAAAGGGGTGGGGCCGGAGACCGCCGATTCGATCTTGCTCTATGCGCTGAACAGGTGCATCTTCGTTGTGGATGCTTACACCGCTCGCATCGCCGTAAGGCATGGACTCATCGATCCGGATGCCGACTATGAGCAGTTGCGGGAGTTGTTCGAGTCGAACCTTGCGCCCGACAGGCAGCTTTTCAACGAATATCACGCTCTGCTGGTAAGAACCGGCAAAGAGTTCTGCAAACCGAAGGCCCGATGCCCCGGCTGCCCCCTCGAAGAGCTCCCGCACACCGTTGAAATCGAATATGACTAATGCACCTCTTGCCCGGGCTGCGCGCCTGAGTCGGCGGTGAGCATGAAAATGTCTTTTCCGCCCGTGCCGGCGGCCAGAATCATCCCTTCGGACAAGCCGAACCTCATCTGCCTGGGTTTGAGATTGGCGAAATAAACGACGATTTTGCCGGTCAAGTCCTCCGGTTTGTAGGCTGTCGCTATCGCAGCCAGAACCGTTTTCTCAACTCCGCCCACGTCCAAACGCAGTTGCAGTAACCTGTCGGCGCCCTCGACCCGCTCGGCGTTTGTGACTTTCGCGATTCGCAGGTCGATTTTGGCAAAATCTTCAATGGTGCACTCAGGCTTGATCGGCTCGGCGGGACCGGCCTTCGGCGGCGAGCCTTGAGTTTCCTTGCTCTCTTCCATCATCGCATTCACCTGTTCTTCATCAATTCTTTCGAACAATCGCTCGAAAACATTTATCTTGTGATCTTCCAGCACCGTATCGAGATCCGCAAAACTCAGGCTGTCACTGTTGAGGAATCGTTCCACTTTTTCGGCGTATCGGGGCAGAATCGGCTTGAGATAAATCGTCAGAATGCGGACGGCGTTGACTACGGCTGTCAGGATCGTTCGCGTCTTCTCCAGGTCCGTCTTGACCATCACCCACGGCTGATTCTGCTCGACGTACCGATTCGCCTCGTCGGCCAAGGCGGTAATCGTCCGGACCGCGGCGGCAAACCGGAGATTTTCAAAATCTTTGATGATCCGGTCTCTCGATCCCGTCAGTCGGGTGATGAGCGCTCTGCCATGTTCGTCCAGCCGGCCAAGCTGAGAATCGAGTTTCTTCGTCAGCATCGGGCCCGAGCGGGATGCAAGGTTGGCGAATTTGCCGACCAGATCCGAATTGATCTTGCTGATGAAATCCTCCATCCGCAGATCGATATCTTCGACATTGTCACTCAGCTTGCTGGCGTAGTAATAGCGCAGGTATTCGGGATCCAGGTGCTTTGCATACGTGCCCGCCCTGATGAAAGTCCCGCGCGACTTGCTCATTTTCTCGCCATTGACGGTCAGGAAGCCGTGCACGAACAGTTTGTCGGCCGTCTTGATACCCGAGCCAATCAACATGGCGGGCCAAAACAGCGCGTGAAAATACATGATGTCCTTGCCGATGAAATGATAAAGCTCGTACTCGCCTGCGCCGGCCTCTCTCGGCCCGGTGCCGGGCCAGAGGGCGTCGAAATCCAGGTTGTTTTTATCACAATAGTTCTTGGCCGAGGCCATGTAGCCAATCGGCGCATCCAGCCAGACGTAGAAGAACTTGTCCTGCTCACCCGGTATTTCGAATCCGAAATACGGCCCGTCGCGCGATATGTCCCAGTCTTTCAAGCCGGCGCTAAACCACTCATCGAGCTTGTTCGCCACCGACTTCTGCGTGTGCCCTCCGGCGACGAGCTCTC
>CP070806.1:4217379-4225387 GCA_020343675.1 Phycisphaerales bacterium | reverse complement strand
TCGCACCACCGATTCCAGATATTGACGAAACGCTCACGCCGTTTGCAGCAGCTCAGCTCGAAGCTCGTCTGGCCCGAGAACGTGTGGATGGGCGTCACCGTCGAAAACGCCGATTGCGCTTTCCGCATAGACGAGCTGAGAGAAACCGGCGCAGCCATCAAATTCCTCTCGTTCGAGCCCCTTCTGGGCGCGATTCCTGAGATCGACCTCAAAGGCATCGACTGGGTGATTGTGGGCGGCGAATCCGGCCCCAAAGCAAGACCGATGAAAGCACAATGGGCCACCGACATACGCGATCAATGCCTTGCCGCAAACGTCCCCTTCTTCTTCAAACAATGGGGCGGAATCAACAAAAAGAAAGCCGGCCGCATCCTCGACGACCGCACGTGGGATGATATGCCCCAAACCGCTGATTTGTGGGAAACAAACTATGTCTGAATTGCCGCCCCCAAAAGATGATGGTCTATACATTCCAACCGTAGGTAAGCAGTCATCCGACAAGCATTACTTCCTAATGAGATACATCAACATCTTTACAACAGCAATAACGGGCAAATGGAAAGGCCTTCACTACATAGACCTTTTTGCTGGGGCCGGGATTGAGAAACTGAGAGGCTCGGAACAACTGCAATGGGGTTCGCCGATGATCGCAGCTAAGGCGCCTAAGTCGTTCACGAGACTGCATCTTTGCGAGTTGAATCGCCAGAAGTACCAGGCACTCGAGAAGCGAGTAGGTGACACAAGACCTGATTCGCAAATCCTGAACGGTGACGCCAACAACGAGGTTCACAACATCACAAGGGAGATTCCTCAGGGAACGCTGTCCCTCGCTTTTCTTGATCCATATGGATTGGAACTTGACTTTGAAACATTAAAGGTGCTTGCAGCGAAACGCGCTGACCTCATCATATTCTTTCCTGACAGACTGGACATCTTGCGCAATTGGAAGCATTACTATTACAGTGATCCAAATTCGAAGCTGGACCACCACTTAGGTTTGGGTTCCGGTTGGCGCTCTGTTCTGGAAAATGCTCCCCCGAATAACCGGGCGGAGGTCCTTAGGAAATTCTACGTGGAGCGAGTTAGGCAAGATCTGGGATATCAACATGTAGAGCACGAACGCATACCAAGCCAGGGGCATCCCCTTTACTATCTCATTTTCTGCTCCAGAAGCGAAGTTGGCTCTAATTTCTGGCGTAAAATCTCCTGGAATAAACCAGGCGGGCAGAGAACATTCCACTTTGATTGACCCTTAGCTCGTACTTTGATAGGAACTTCCCGTTCAGGACTAAGGCCGGCACCGAACCGCGTTTATGCCAGGATGTCTTTATAGTCGGCGCAGAATTTTTTCCGCTTGCAGGGGGGGCAGTGGGTTCCTCTCCAGATATTGTCGAACTGCTCCATGACCTGGCCGACGAGTCGTTCGTCGTCGGTGATAATGCCCGCCTCGAAGTTTCTCTTGTGCTCGCTCTTGGCGCCCATCCCGGCGCCGGTGAGATTGGCGCTGCCTGCATAGGCAAAACGCCCATCAATAACCACGGCTTTGAGATGCACCCTTGGGCACAAGATTCGCTCCATGCCGCTTATCAGGTTGGGGTACCTATCGAAATCCGCTCGAAAAGCGGGACCCGGCTCTTTGGCGTGCAGCAGCCTCAGCTCCACGCGCCTTGCCGCCAGGCCGGACAGAATCTCAAGAAACGGTACCATCTTGTCGGCCTTATGCACGTGTAGGTCTTTCAGGTCGGAGGTGGCTATCCAGACGAACTGGCGGGCCTTCTCGATTCGGCCTTTGATCACCCGCTCGTAGATGTCTCTGTCGGTAATGTATTCAATCATGCCAAGTCAACCCAAAGCCCGGCCATCCGTGCAGCGCCATTCTATTGGCCGGCGCTGCATCCGGCAATACGGAACGTGAATCCCGGAAGAATGATCCGCCAATCCTGACTTGATAGGCCCCTGCTCGGGGGCGAAGACTCCCCTGCGGAAAGGCGCAGAACGACGTAAGGCAGGGCACATTTGAATTATGGGACAATTGCAGAAGCGAATGAAATCAGGGTGGGAGATGGTATTGGAGAGAACGTCCGAGAAGCGGTTTCGCGCAGCTTGTTACGCCTGCTCGGATTTCTTGGAGGGCTCCGCTTGGGGCTTTTCTCCCTGCTCGGTCGGGGGTTGTTCTACCTTTTCGGCCTTCGGCTCCGGCTGCGGTCTATCGACATCGCTCTTCTCGCCTTTTTCGCGCTGTATCGCGTCGTATATTTCCCTTCGATGAACCGGTATGCTTTTCGGCGCCGTTATGCCGAGGCGAACCTTATCCCCCCGAACATCAACGATGATAATCTCGACATCGTCGCCGATCATAATCGACTCATCTCTTTGTCTGCTCAAAACCAACATTGTTAACTCCTTTTGTCGGCTGGTCTTACCATGCTATACGTTACGAAAAATTCCGGCCAACTGTTCGTCCTTTTTGCTCCTCAAAAGCCTCTTTATGCCTTTATTCCATAACTACTTAGCTCAAAAACGGTATCCTACCAACGAGCCATCAACACAAATATATTTCGGCTAATTCGGAGACCAAAAACAACCAATTCTCTTTTTTGGACGGGCAATTGGGTTGGTTTTCGAGCCAGAAGGCACACAAGTAGTTTGATTGCAGCCACTTATGCGAAGTCAGAGGCCCAAAAAAAGATGCGTGAATTTTGGCGGATCAGGCCTGTTTGGGCCTCACATTTCGTGCTCTCGCCAGTAGTCGTACCGGGCCGCCATCCAGTAGCCGGCAACGGAACCCAGTGTCCCGAAAGCGACCATCTGCGCGGGCAATACCGAAGCAACCGCATTCGAGAAGAAAAACGCTGGCCATTGCTGAGCCAGATACGGCACATTCTTGGCATAAGTACTCATAGCAAAAGCAGTTACGAAAGCACTGGCCATTATGGGCCAGATGTAGCCGACGCCAAGCAACTTCCGGACTGCGAAGGCAGCGAGTCCGAACGAGACCAACACGCCAAAGGCAAGCTGCCCTAACGCCGGCTGGGCCGACACGAAGCCCAGTCGCTCGTCGGGCAATCTGACATCCTGCGCGAGTATTCCGATGCCGAGATGTGCTATCACAGCCGCCGCAGCTATCGCGATTATTGGACTTAAGTACGTTCCCGGGTTTGGCTTGGAACCCTGCCCTCGTTCGGCGGGCCTGGGCTTCGAAACGATTTTCCGGCACAGCAGCGGCCCTACAAAACCGGCCGCGACGACGACGAGCCAGAAAACCGGCTGCCATCTGAGCGACTGGACAACCGCGTTGCGCTGGGCATCGGTCGGGTTCAGCTGCATCAACGTCGCCATGCTGCCCGAACGCACAGCCCAGACGGCTAATCCGAACGGGACAGCCAGAATCCCGATCTCCCGGCCGTAAGGCCAGGAGACAAAGTAGCCGATAAAACCGGCCAGCAGCGCCAAGGCCAGCAGGGCAGCCGCGCCGCTCTGGTTTATGGCCCCACTCGTTTGGGACGGCTCGCTCAGGGGCCAGGCAAAGATCCCTATCAACACCGCTCCGACGGCCGCAGCAGCAGCGATTCTCAATTTCATTACCCAGGATAATTCCATAATTCGACTTCCTTACATTGTGTGGACGATAAGGTACCATCAAAGCCATTCCGGGTCAACCACGTATTCTTCGCTCGCAGCTCTGCCCGGGTTTTGCGCCGGGCGGACAACTCTTTCAATCGTTGAAGGACTCATTCGTGTCAGTGCGTCCGATGTGACTGGTCGTCTATGACCCGGATGTAGTGCGACGATCGAGATAGCACTTATAAGCAGAGCAGGTTCAAGAGGTCCTGGTGAAACTGTCGATAATCTATGAAGGCCAGGTCAGCGTGAAGAATTGGTGAAACGCTCCATCTTTAGTCATCGGCTTGTGCAAACACAGGTTTTCTCTTTGCCTGGACTGTTTCTTGTGCTACATTGTGTGCGAATTCGTTAACGGAGCAAGGGTAAAGAAAGGATGCTATGAGCCGGCCAAATACACACACCTATGATACGCATGCCTGCCTGGGCCGAAATGATAACGGGACCGCCGTAAGTACCGCCGGCAGACTGGAAGTGGCAGGCAGACGATTTCATTTTATCGGCGCCGGCGGCATTGGAATGAGCGGGCTGGCCCGGCTTCTGATTAGGAACAATGCACTGGTGAGCGGATCCGACCAGGAGCCCAGCGAGGTCACGGACAGCCTTGCCCGGTCGGGAGCGGACATAAAGATCGGCCACAGCGCCGGGAACCTCAATCCGCAGACCGCCGCGGTCGTCGTCTCGGCGGCGATAAGAGAAGAGAACCCCGAACTGAGGGTTGCCAGAGAGCGAGGTGTCAAGGTCTATAAGTATGCCGAGATGCTGGGCGAGCTGATGAACTGTTATGAGGGCATCGCCGTCAGCGGCACGCACGGCAAGAGCACGACAAGCGGATGGCTCAGCTATCTGATCAAGCAAGCGGGCATTGATGCGAATTTCATCGTCGGGGCCAGCATCAATCAGATGGGCGGCTCCTCCGGAGTGGCCGACAGCAGGTTCTTTGTCGCCGAGGCGTGCGAGTACGATAGGAGCTTTCTGAACCTCAAGCCTCGAATCGCCTGCATACTGAACATCGAGCAGGACCATCTGGACTATTACAGGGACGAAGATGAAATCATCAAGGCCTTTGGTGAGTTCGCCCGGGGCACGAAACCGGACGGGGTCATCATCGCCAACGGGCAGGACACAAACGTGGCAAAAATCTTTTCGGACTCTCGCTTCGATCTGGCGGCGTGCGAGACGTTCGGGCTCGATGAAAGCTGCAATTTCTACGCGGCGAACATCACCTTGAATGACGGGCTCTATGCGTTTGACGTCTATCGGGACGGCGCGTTCCTGGGCGCAACGCGAATTTCCGTGCCGGGCAAGCATAATATTTACAATGCATTGGCGGTCGTGGCGATGGCGACGCACGCCGGGCTGGAACCCGAACGGACACTCCAGTTGCTGCCCGGCTTTACCGGGATGGATCGCCGGCTGATGCTGAAGGGACAATTCGGGGACATTACCGTTCTGGACGACTATGCCCACCACCCGACGGAAATTCGGGCTTCGCTCGCCGCAATACGCCAGAAGTATCAGCCGAGGCGAATCTGGTGTGTTTTCCAGCCGCATCAGTACAGCAGGACGCGGTTTTTGCTTGATGATTTTGCAGAAAGTTTTAAGCTGGCCGATGTAACAATCGTGCCGGAGATTTATTTTGTCCGGGATTCGGAATCGGCCAAACGGCAAGTGAATGCGCAGATTCTGGTCGAAAGAATGCGGGCGTGTGGAACGCAGGCCCTGTTTATCGAGAGCTTCGGCGCCATTGGCGACTATCTCAAGGCCAACGTCAGTTCGGGCGAGTTGGTGGTGACGATGGGCGCAGGCGATATTTGGAAGGTGGCAGATGGGTATCTTCAGTGGCTTGGAGGACATAGTTGAGACAGACCATCCGCTGGCCAAGCGGACCTGGTACGGTCTCGGCGGACCGGCTGATTATTTTATCAGACCGCAAACGACCGAGCAGCTCAAAGACGTCGTCAGGCGATGCGATGAGAACGGAATTCGGATGTACGTCATGGGCTTCGGCTCTAACCTTCTTATCGAAGACGAAGGTCTGCGCGGCGCTGTGATAAAGTTCGAGGCCGAGCCATTCGCGCATATCGAGTTCGAAGGCCACGAGGTCACCGCCGGGGCCGGAGCGGAATTGAGCAAGCTGGTTCTGACCTGCGTGGAGAAAGGGCTCTCAGGCATCGAAGCCCTGACGGGTATCCCCGGCTCCGTCGGGGGAGCGGTGAGGATGAATGCGGGCGGCAACTTCGGCGATTTCGGCGCCGCCGTTGAGACGGTCACCCTGATGGACAAGGCGGGCAACATATTTGAAAAGAGCAAGCCCGAGCTGGTATTCGATTACCGCCAGACCAACATCACGGCGAAATTCATCCTGAGCGCCCGGCTGAAACTCAGCGCCGCCGACCCCGAACAGGTGATGCGGACCGTCAAGGAAATCTGGATTTACAAGAAGAACAGTCAGCCGCTGAACACGAAAAATTCGGGCTGCATTTTCAAGAACCCACGAGGCGTCTCGGCCGGCGCGTTGATCGACCGGGCCGGCCTGAAAGGGCTGCGTATCGGCGGGGCCGTCGTCAGCGACAAACATGCCAATTTCATCATTGCCGAAAATGGCTGTACCAGTCGCGACGTGATGAGATTGATAGAGGCTATAAAGCAAAGAGTGCAAGAACAGTTCGACGTTGAGCTGGAACTTGAAATAGAAATTTGGTGACGAGGCGGTTGATGCTCGCCGCCATCGTGAGCGGCGGCGAAGGCTCCGGGTTTCAAAGCAAAATGACGAACCGCCGCGCCGGCGCAAGAGATTTTTCTCCTCCGGCCTCGCTCAGACCGGCAGGCAACTTTAAATGGGCCAAACTGGATTGGAAACAGCGAACGAAGAGTTGAAAGTAGCCGTCCTTTTCGGCGGTATCGGCACCGAGCGCGACGTCAGCATTCAAAGCGGCACATGCGTTGCAGAAGCGTTGGAGCAAGCCGGCTTTCGTGTGGTCAGAGCCGACATTCGACCCGATAACCTTGAGATATTGGACGATAGCAGCATCGATGTGTTCTTTCCCGCACTGCACGGCACATTCGGCGAAGACGGTCGGCTCCAGCAAAAACTCGAGGACAAATCACTTCTCTATACGGGTAGCGGCCCCGCTGCAAGCAGGCTGGCATTCGACAAGATGGCGAGCAAAGAGCTTTTCGAACGGGCCGGTGTGGCCACCCCCGGGGCCATTGAGCTCAGCGCCGGCAGCGACCTCCGGCAGCTTGAGGAACAACTGCGGCATTTCGGGCCAGAGTACGTCATAAAGCCCATCAAGCAGGGAAGCAGCGTGGGAATCAGCATCGTTTCGACGCCAGGGGAGGCTCTGGCCGCGGCGCAGCAGACGCTCGCGGAATTTGGCGACTGCATGATCGAGCAGTTCATTCCCGGCAGAGAAGTCACCGTCGGCATCCTCTGCGGGCGTGCTTTACCGGTCATCGAGATCCGAACAAAAGGTACCTTCTACGACTATCATGCCAAGTACGTTGACGAGCAGACGGAGTTTCTCTTCGGGACCATTGAGGAGCCCGTCGCCGCAGCAATCAGCCAGGCAGCGCTGAACTGTTTCGGCGCGCTGGGCTGTCGGCACTTTGCGAGAGTGGATTCTATCCTGAGCGACGGGGGAGTCGCTTACGCTCTGGAGGTCAATACAATCCCGGGCTTTACCAGTCACTCACTGCTGCCGAAGGCCGCCGCCAGGACGGGACTGTCTATGGGCGATTTGTGCTCGAAAATCATCGAGGCAGCATGTTCGTCCCTTGCGCGCCGATAACTGTAAACAAGACGTGAGACAATGTGGACCCGCAAGAAAAGAAAGAGGGGCAAGGGCAAGAGAATATCCTTCAGACCCGGCGCCTTGAGAAAAAAGGCCAACCCACGAGCGAAGTGGGTGGGGCCGAGTCTGCTCGGTGCCGGGAAAGTTTTGGCGGTCGCCGGTATTGTTTGCGCAATCGTCGTCGCCCTTGCGATCCTGGAAAGATACGTGGTCAGGGAGGCCCCGAATTCACACGACACCGTGGACCTGGAATTGGCGGGCGTCCCGCTCTGGGTCAGCGATGAGCTCAAAGAGAAGGTCTATGCCGTCGCGCAGGGCATGGGTATCCATCTGAGACCCGACGACGACACCGCTCTGTTGGTGCAGCGCAATCTCGCCGAGCAGGTTGCGTGGCTGGACGACATCAGGGTGATAACTACTCACGATTGTCTTCGGGTCGAGGCCCGGTGGCGCAGGCCCGTGGCCCTGGTCAAATCAGGCCCGGTCAAGTTCTACGTGGACGGCCGGCAGGTCGTGCTTGATTTCGTACCGATGACGGATTTGCCAATCGTCGAAATTAAGGGGCTTGCACCGACGGCTGAAGCACCCCC
>CP070806.1:4206940-4217279 GCA_020343675.1 Phycisphaerales bacterium | reverse complement strand
TGCGCCATGCCTCGAACTGTTACCGACAAATATACAGTTGACGAGCGTTGCTTTGCTCTCACCGCCGTTGAATACGCCACCACCGTGGAACCAATCTGAATTACGCACAAACCTGCAATTTACCAACGCGTAATTATTCTCTGTGTAGCCACGTAGACCACCACCTGAGCTTATTGCCCGGTTATCAACGAATGTACAGTTTCGCAGTACGAAGTTGGATGTACGGCTGAGGAAGGCTCCCCCTCCGTCGCCTGCCACATTACGCTCAAGTGTGCAATCGTTCATTGCGCCCTTGGCACCGCCGATATAGATTCCACCGCCCCAGCCGTGGCCGTTTTGGATGACGGCCCGATTATTACTGAATATACAGGCGGTCAAAGACAGATTTGACTGGTTGGAACTATGGTACAATCCACCCCCAGGTCTGGTTGCAGCATTGAATCTGAGAGTGCAGCTTATGAGTGTCATCCCACCGTCAGTAGTGTACACACCTCCACCCTCATTATACCGCTGCTCTCCAGGGCCATCGGCGTTGCCGCCCGTAATGGTAAATCCATCAAGAACAGTGTCCGAGTTGGTTCGAACAGCGATCACGACATGGTAGCTGTTTTCATCATTCTTGGCAAAATCAGGTCCATCATCGCCCTTCAGGTCACCGCTGAGGATGGTTTCACAAGTTTTTGGATCGCGCTGATAACTGCTTGTCTCCGTTCCGGCGAAGCCACCCAAGAGCCGCACCCCATTCTTAAGATGAAAGCTGGCCGTGCGTGCTCCGGTACCTCGGTCAGGTGTGTAGGTTCCTGCGGCCACCCAGATCTCAGTGTTAGGCTGGGCGATGGTCAGCGCATCCTGGAGATCACTGAAGGCGGTTTGCCATGTCTTGCCATCATAAGGCCCCTCTGAAGCTGCGTTCACGTAGATCCGCTCTATAATTTCAGCACCGGGCTTATACAATCCCACCTGCCACGGTTCATTGACCCAGCCGTACTGACTCTGGAAATCTGCCGACTTAAGTGTCTGGCGGCTCTCAGCGGTCCGAACAACGTTGATGAGATGATCTTCAATTCCTGGAGGCCCGCGGTAGTCTCCCGCGGCATTGACGGCAATGCCGGGGCCAACCGAGCCCCAGAGGGGCAACAGCACTACATGCTCGTGAAAGTCACTCTTGGCATCCCATACCCGGATAGTCCCATCAGCACCACCACATAACAGCACGCGATCGTCCGGTGACCACACCAAAGAGCTTATCGGCCCACAGTTGGCGGCAAATGACCGGGTGGATCGGCGCGAATTTGGATCCCATATCCGGATATTGCCGACGGAATCGCCGGAAGACAAAAGTGTGCCGTCAGGTGACCAAGCCACTGCAGTAAACTTCGATTCCCTGGCCTCAACATCGTTTGGCTCACCCCTCAAAAGCCTGGATGTCCAACCGCCTGCGGCATCCCATAAACGAATGATTCCGTTCTCACTTCCGGCGGCGAGTGTTTTATCGTCAGGTGAAAGGGCCAGGCAGGTGATCGGGGCTGGATATCCCTCGATGCTTCTGATCTGCACTCTTGATCGTGGCTCCCAAATGTTGATCTTTCCATCGTCTCCGGCAGTAATCAGGTTCTGGTCTTGCGACATCCAAGCCAGTGCATTGAGACTACCGGTATGAGCGGACATAGTTGCTAGAGGTTCATTGGAATCTAACATAAGATCCCACGAATAAACCCTTCCATCCATTGTTCCTGCGACAACCAGCCTGCCGTCTGGCGACCAGCCGAGCGCAGTGATGCCGTGCGCAGGTGCAGACAAGATGCGTAGGACACTACCGGACTGTGAATCTGCAATTTCGACAGACTGCTGTTTGCCATTTACTCTGGCGATAGCAGCGCCGTTCGGAGCCCAAGCAATTGGACTGTCTGTTGATGACGAGTCCGCTGTGATCCCATCTGCCTCGAACTTACGAAGCGGTTCCCATCTATGGGTATCCCACAAACAGATTGTGCCCGGCCCGGCGCACGCGGCCAGAACCCTGCCGTCCGGCGAGAAGCACGCCGACCGGATCGGGCCGCACCAAGACGGTATCTGGGTGTGACGCAATTGCCCGGACTCGGGATTCACGACACGTATCGTACCATCGCGATCTCCCATGGCTAGTGTGGAGCGATCAGGAAACATCGCTATGGCAGTAGCCGTTCGCAGCAGCGGTTGCCACCCGGCTCCCATGTCTACTCTCCAAAGCTTTGAAGTTTCTTCTACTGTACGGGTGGCGTCATCAATCGACCACGAAAAGCGACCGACTTCTTCATGATCTGCGAGCCGGGACAATTCGGCAGTGCTGTTAGGATCTACAAGAACCTGCAGTAACTGCCCGGATAGCGCATCCCATGTCCGAACTGTCCCGTCATTACCTGCCGATATGAGCTGCCTGCTGTCGGGACTATAGGCAAGCCTGGCAATCCGTCCACGGTGGCCACGGGTTTCGAGGGTCCAAGACTCTACACCTCCTGGCAAAGAGGGAGCTCTGACCAGTGCGGTTGACGCTATGGCCGGACCTGGTACAAGGTCTATCCGCCTGACGGCTACAGGAGCCTGCCTCTCACCCAACCTGTGATTCAATTGGCTAACCTCGTTCTGCGCTGAAACGTACTCGTCTCGAAGGATTCCCAGGGCGGCCAGAGCTTCCGCCCGATCACCGCTGAGTGCCTTCAGTTCAAGCTCCGCCCACGTGAGCTTCTTGGATTTCAAGTCCAATTCCGTCTCTTGAGCGTCGCGCACAGCCTTCTCTGCAACGACTCGGGTATACGCTACGAGAATCGTCCCCAAAAGAAGCGCTAAGACAGCCACGACCGCACCGACCTGCACCCGATACTTGCGAACCTTCTTGCGAAGGAAGTATAGCGTCGTAGGAAGTCGAGCATCCAGCGGCTCTTCATCGAGATAACTGGTGATATCCTTTGCCAGTGCCCCCGCGGAAGCGTAACGTTCCTCGGGATCCCGGGCAAGCGCTTTGAGCAGAATGGCTTCCAGTTCGGCATCGATAGACTTGTTAGCTTCCCGCGGACGCCGTATCTTGCCTTCGGTAATCTGCTGCAACAAATCAAACATGGAGCCGGAATGATCATGAGGTGCTTGGCCCGTCAGAAGTTCATACAGAATCACTCCCAGGCTGAAGACATCCGTGCGCGTGTCGGTCTGGCTGTGGTGACCCGCCGCCTGCTCCGGCGACATATAGGCAGGAGTGCCGGCAACCTGTCCTTCGATCGATATCGTCAGAGCCTCATCTTCGTCTAGCAAGGCCTTGGCCAATCCAAAATCGAGTACATGGGGTTGACCGTCCGGACTGACCAGGATATTGGATGGCTTAAGATCGCGATGGATCACAGCACGCAAGTGTGCATACAGCACCGCCTGACAGACCTTCTGCATCAGGGCCAGAATCTCATTCTTCGATAAGCCCTTGCTCTTGACGTACCGATCCAGAGGCATTCCATCAACCAGTTCCATGGCATAATAGTACAAACCATGATGCAGGCCGCTTTCATAGATGCGGGCAATGTTCGGATGATCCAGACGAGCGGTCAGTTCCACCTCCCGCTCAAAGCGCCCCTGGGCCTTCTCGGAGGCAAATCGCGGAGCAGCCATGATTTTCAGGGCCACCTGCCGCTTGGTGCTCAGTTGCTCGGCTCGCCAGACTATCCCCATCCCCCCCTCACCCAACGGTTCTATGATCTTGTAGCCTTCAATGTCCGGCCGTATCCCTGTCTTGTCGGCGTCGGGTGAAGCTGTGTCAGCGGAAAATTCCAGAGTCGGGCGTGCCTGAGTGTCATTGTCTCTTCCAGATGCATCGTCTTTAGCCTTTACCTGGACCTCGGGCGGATCTCCAGCCAACATACGGATTTCGTAGGGGCCGAGCGTTTGAGACTCCCCTGTGGCGATACGCACATCACCGGCCGGTCCTAGGCGGATTCTGCATCCCTTCCGGGCTTTCTCCTCATCCAAGCGGCGGCGCGTCACCAACTGCCCACTTTTCCAGATTTCTACATACGCCATAGTAATACCCGAGATGCAACATCATGCGAGCCTCCCAGCTCGGCTGTGATTAGAGGCAATTCATTTCTTGCCACAACAATCTTATCCTTAGAGACTTATACTGGCAAGCATGTTTCTATTTCGATGGTGAAACTTCAGATCCTTGTGAATCTCCAAAGATCTCCGGCTACTTAATGCTAATTAGGAGATTGAGTCACTTCGTTGATTCATAATTTCTTCATATAGGCCGACAAGATTCATGGCCTTTTTACGTAACTACTACAGAGAATAGAGAAACAGGAGAACTCAGAAAGAATACTGGCCGTTAAGAACGTGCAATTCCGAAAGGAGAAGCTATGAATGGTGTAGTTAAGGCGATGTTTGCTCTAGGAGTAGTCTTGCTTTCAGTGGGCGCGATCGGGGGCTGCAAAGGAAAAGAGAATGGCAAGGAAGACCATGTGGTCTTTGTCGGTAAGGAGCACGCAATCTATGGAAAGTATTACAATGGAGATGATCCAAATGAATATATCGAGATTAGAGATGAAGGTACAGCCTATTGTTGGTTGAAGAATGATCCTAAGTTTGTTGTGTTAAGGAAAGCTAGGTACAGCGGGTTTGAGCGCACGTGGAGGGTACGTGGAGATGAAATACTACTGATGACCCCTCTTGGAGACGTGAGAGGAAAAATAATGCACGATAATTCCATTCTTCTCTATGGCAAGTCTTGGGCAAGGCGAATGGAAGATCCTCAGGATACGTCTATGCCAAGCGGGGATTCCGTAGGAGGCATTGACAGCCTACCGGACGATAAGATGACCTGGGTCAAATGCAACAATACGAACTGCAAAGCCGAATACGAGATGAGCGTGAAGCAGTACTTCAAAAACGTAGAGGAACGCATGAATCCGGCGGCGATGCTGTCCACGCCCACATTGATCTGCCAAAAATGCAACGAGGCCAGTGTATATAAGGCCTTCAAGTGCGGCAATTCGAGTTGTGGCGCAGTCTTCGTTGCGAACAGTGTGCCGAATGACTTTGCCGACCGCTGTCCCAAATGCGGTAGGAGCGAAGTTGAGGAGACCAGGAAAAGAAGGAGGTTACAATGAGAGGTTCGCTTTCAAGAGTAGGAGACCAAAATGTCCATTCGTCTTAAGAGCCTAAGTGTAAACCCGGTGTTTGTCCAATGTTTAGTGGCAGGTTAAAAACCAATGTTTGCCAGCAGTGTCCCAACTGTTTTTCATCTTGGACCGAACTCATTGAGCGTCCACTAAGAAGTAAACAGGATGCAAATAGTCATGATTCTTCGAAAACGAGATCACCACTAGCATCAGAGATTCCTCGCCAAGGTAGCAAGCCATACCTTGAGGTTATGCTAGGCAATGAGATTACACGTTTTGACTCTATTGAATTGCTCTATTATCATTTGATTCAAGGTAACTTAACCAGGCATAACTTAAGTCGGTGGATTAAACCTAAGCCTGCGGAAAGCAATAATGAGTTTAGCGACAAAACGAACGTTCTTAACTGGAAACGCAAGCTTGAATGGCATCCAATTGGCGAGCAAATACCTGGTGTAAGAAAGTTCTATGAGCCTGAAATCGTGTATGCAGAGAAAGTTCATTCTTTTGTGTTTCTTCCCGTATTTTTACTCTTTCTCATACTCACTGGACTGGCTGCATGGAGCTGGGAACTTCAGCCAGGAAATGTTCAATATCCTGGTATTTTCGGCCTGTTCCTAAAGTGCAGGGCGGGCCAGCAGATGATCATATTTGCTGTCGGGATGAGTATCTCGTTTGCCGTAGGCCACGCAATTACACTTCTGCTTGGACCAGCTATTGGCAGTGTAGGTGTGTGGATGAATGAAGATTCGATACGGAGAGCCTCTGATGATGGATATGTCCCAACCTATGACACCAAGTTCACAACTGGCCTTCGAAGAGATCTCCATCGAGGAATTGAGACAATGTTGAAGTCCGTTTCTGAGTAAGAGTTGGAATACTTCGCCGGGGCTTTGAGCGGTGATTCATACGTCTAATAACCAGGACCCTGGCTGCTCTCCGCCTCTTCTTCATACCGCTCGGCGTCATTCTGGCGTCATTCCTATTTTTGTTCTAAGCATGGCTACGGTATGCAACCAGTGTGTCACCACTATGGAATCCGTATTGACGCCAAAAGAATGGATATAAAGGAATGAAGGACAAGTACTTATGAGGGGAAATGGTGCTTTAGAAGCAGGAGTCCCCCCGGAAGGGCTTTTCAAACCCGCAGTCGACAAACCTGTCCCTCTCAGAAAAAAGCTAAATTCTGCGAAAAAAGGTGTCCACATTTCGGGCTTGACAAACGCTAGATTCTGCGGAAATGGCCTATTCTGCCATCGTTGGCCGTATCAATAGCAAGGCTCTCTCGCAGCAGTATCGTTATTCTGCGGTAACCGTACCTCGGATGCTTCAATGACAACTTCAGCATATCCTTGACCAATGCCTTATCCTTTTCCAATTGTTTGGACTGATATCTCTGGGTACTGCTGTGCTGGCCCAAAGCCTTACACGCCCTGCGTTGTGAGATCCCCAGCTTCCTGCACAGATGCTCAATGGCTCTTCGCCGGGAAGCTGGGCTGATCAGTTTCCCAGTTGTGTCGCTTCCTTGAGGATCGCTATGTCCAATGCCTGATCGGCGATGACCTTTCCTAAACGAGTATTCTCTTTCTGAAGAGCCCGGTGCTGCTTGATCATGTCGGGGCTCATCCCACCATATTTCTGCCGCCAGCGGTAATAGGTGTTTTCACTTACCTCAAGCTCTCTACAGACCTCTGGAATGGCCTTTCCCTGGCCAATAAGAATGTCTGCTTGCGTTAACTTGGCCACAATCTGCGGCCCACTATGCTTCTTTTTCATGAGAGGATTCCTTTGAAAATATACCTTGACTGTCGGTTATCCTCTCATAAGAACTGGACCAGTTTTTGGGGAGCAGGCCACCAGAGAACCATGATAGTGTTGTTGGTGTAATGGCTGTTGTCCAAGGCATCGAGAATCCGACCGACCTGGGCATCCGCGAAAGTCGCGCTGGCCTGATAGGCTCGCACCGCTTCTTTCCAGGTTCCGGGCGACTGTGCTTCTATCTCTATCAGCTCTCTGAAGAACCACTTCTTAGACGACAGTAATTTCGTAGCCCCCGAAGGAAGATCATCAATATCTACCCGGAGTATCTCGGGCATAGTAACGTTGTCGGGCGGATAAAGATCAAAAAACTTCTGCGAGTCCATACGTTATGCATTTTGTCTCTCTTTTCTAATACCTGCCGACGCGGGGCGGTCCCGTGTCGACAGCAAACGCCAGAGCATCGAAACTCTTCTTCATCAGATCAAAACGAATCGCGGCATACTCGGGGTTGTCCCACTGATTCTCAAACTCATGTGGATCCCTCGTCATGTCGAAGAGTTCTCCCATCTCGTGGCCATGGTAATTGACCAGCTTGTGCTCACGTGTTCGGATCATGGTAGCAAAACTTTCCGGCCCTTCGAGCACTTTGTAGTACACGCAACGCACGAAATCCCGGTGCTTGTCGGGTTCGGCCCTTGCATCGAGAATTGGCAACAGAGACTGTCCCTGCATCCTTACAGGAACGGGAGGGCCGATCATATCAAGTAGCGTTGGAGCGATGTCCACCAGTTCGACCAGTGCATCACTTCTGAGTCCTTGTTCAACACGTCCGGGCCAGGAAAATATCAGGGGCACACGAACAAGCCCCTCATAGAAACGGCAGCCCTTCTTGTTCAATCCGTGGTCTCCCGCCATCTCACCGTGGTCGCTGGTGAAGATCACGACGGTGTTTTCGCGCTGCCCCGTTTCTTCAAGTGCATCCAGCATTCGGCCGACATTTTCGTCGATGAGTTCGATCTGTGCCCAGTATTTCGCGAGCGTCAGCTTGGCATCGGGATAGGTGGGATGCTTGGCCTTGCCCTGGAAATTGACGGCGGCCAGCCGTTCCTGAGCCTCCAAATCCGATTCACGGAACAAGGGTTCGGGAAGGGATTCGACGTCGAAACGATCCACGTATTCCTGGGGCGGATCGAACGGGCCGTGGGGATCGTAAATGTTGACACTGCAAAGCCAGGGGCCTTTGCGCTCTTCTTTCATGAACTCGATTGCTCGATCGGCACACCATGTGGTCTGATGCCATTTAGCGGGGATATAGCCGTACTTCTTCTTCAATTTCTTGTAGTCCTGACCGATACTCGCCAGCCAATCTGTATACTGGTTGCCCTTGCCGATACCCTGATGCGGGGCGTGGCTGTACCAGAAGCAGCGGTAGCCATCATCCTTTGGACGCAATTCCGGCTCATGGGCCATGGCCGATGAAAGGTGGAATTTCCCGGCCAAACCGCAATCATATCCAATGTCAGCGAGTGTTTTGGTAATCAGCGGCGCAGCCTCGGCCCAGCGGTCATTACCGTTCATGCAGGCATGAATCGTGCTCGGATACATACCTGTCAAGAAGCTCGCCCTGCTTGGTGTGCAGATTGGCGATTGGCAGTGTGCCCGGGTGAATGCCGTCCCTGTTGCGATGAGCTTGTCAATATTGGGCGTACGAATGTGGTTGTTGCCAAGCGCATGGATGGTGTCGAAGCGTTGCTGATCAGTACAGATCCAAAGGATATTTGGCCCTTTACCTGTCATACCGTTCCTGCGCGACTGTTGTCCACGAAGTGGATTGATCATTGGCGCTAAGGCCATGGCCATGCCGGGAGCCGCACTGACTTGCAAGAACTGGCGCCTGTTTAGCCTATCCATATCTTCCGCTCACTTTCTCTTTCCAGCAGATGTCCGGGTGTATGTCTTTTGACTAAGGATTCAAAAATCATTCTATAGAGTTACTCCTTGTTTTGGCAACCACTTCGCCAATTCCTTCTTCACAGCCTCATAATCCGGCCTATCCGCCAGGTTCTCCCATTCATTCTGATCTGCGTGACGGTCGTAAAGCTCTGCGTCGCCATTGGCGTAACGAATGTAGCGCCACTGCTGGCTGCGGATACTGTGATTCCCGTGGCCGTGTGTGGTGAGGGCCGCATGTTCCCATTTTGCGGCCGGATCTCGCAGGAGCGGGACAAGGCTTACGCCCTCATTTTCCAGTTTTGCGGGCAGCCCACAGAGTTCGACCAGCGTCGGATACAGCGACATCAAATCCACCGGACGGCCACAGCGGCTGCCCGGTGCCGTGATGCCCGGCGCGACCACGATCAGCGGTATATGGGTGGCCCGATCCCAGAGCGTGCGTTTAGCCATACGTTGCTTTTCGCCGAAATGGTAGCCATTGTCCGACCAGAATAGGACGATCGTGTTACCGGCATAGCTGCTGCTATCCAGAGCGCGCAGCAGTCCGCCAATAAGCGTGTCGGCATGGCTGATGCTCGCGAGATAGCCTTGCACGGCGGCCGGCAGTTCTGCGCATTCGACTACCATCTTCAAATTTTTATCCTTACCTGCCCGGGCCACCTCTGCCGATGCGGGTGGAAGGTCGTCGAGGTCATCTTTCGGAGCCAACGGTAAAACGATACGCTCTTTGGGATATCGGTCAAAGTACTTGGCCGGCGCGTAAAAGGGCAAGTGCGGCTGAAAAAGCCCGACTGCAAGGAAGAATGGCTTTTCGTGATTTCGCCCGAGAAAGTCCATCGCCCACTTGACTGTGTGGCCGTCGCCCATCTCGTAATCATCTTTTTGAAACGGGCCCCAGTCCCAACTGCCATTCGGATGCCTGGGCATATTCGAGAAATACTCGCGATTCAGCCCAAGATGCTCGACGTGTTCGGCCTGTGTCCCCTGATCCGGCACTAAGTCGAAGTACTCATGCCACTGATCCTTGGGATTAAATCCTTTGGGCGTGTGATGGTAGATCTTACCGCCGCCTGCGACAAAGTAGCCGTTCTTCTTAAAGTACCGCGGCAACGTTATCCAGTCCGGCATGTCATGTGCCCATACGCGTTTGTTGTCGTAGATGCCCGTGGTGCTTGGGCGAAGTCCCGTCATGATGGCTGTGCGGGATGGATTGCACAGCGGCGCAGGAGACTGCGCGTTGGTAAATAGAACACCACGCCGGGCCAATTGATTGATGTGGGGTGTCTTGATGTCCGCGCGCCTGCCGAGGCAACCAACCCAGTCGTTCATGTCATCGACGCAAATAAAAAGTACGTTAGGCCTCCTGCTTTGGTATGCAAATAATCTTCGCGGCAGTGCCAAAGATGCCGCGCCAAGGCTGAGCTGCTTGAGAAAAGAACGTCGATTTATCGTCTTCATCATCCGATTCCTATTCAAAGAAATACTCG
>CP070806.1:4198112-4206840 GCA_020343675.1 Phycisphaerales bacterium | reverse complement strand
CCAGTATCTGCAAGCGCGATGACGTGGACATCAATAACGCCGTGGGAGTGGTTTGCGGGCCGCCGATCATGATGAAATTCGCGACGATGAAGCTGTTGGAGTTCGGATTCAACCCCGGACAAATATACCTTTCGATGGAGAAGAACATGAGCTGTGGAGTCGGCAAGTGTGGTCACTGCATGCTCGGCAAATACTATGTCTGCAAGGAAGGGCCCGTCTTCACCCTGGAGCAGATAGAAGACTACCCGAATATCTGGGAGTGAACCGGACCGCGTAGAAAGCGAAATACCCGAGATAAGACCATGAATACAAAGTTGATCATCGATTTGGCAAGATGCAGGATTCAGGATGAGTCTGACGTGCAATGTTCGTACAAACACCATCCACAAAACAGGGGAATCGATTCTTTGCTGGAGATGGTTCGGTTTGCCTTGATCTGCCGCCGGTGCGAGGCAGCGCCGTGTATCACGGCTTGTCCCCGGCAGGCTCTGGAGAAGGTGCCGAGCAAACACAACGACGCAGGCACTCTCAAGCGTGCCACGATGCTGTGTACCGGCTGTGGGAGCTGCGCCATCGCGTGCCCGTTCGGAACGATATACGCCGATCTGATTCCCTTTCCAAGCAGCGTTTGCGACCGATGCGAAGGCCGATTGGAGGCGGGCGAAAAGCCGTTGTGCGTCCGGACCTGCAAGGATGGAAGCATCGATTACCGGGACGCCGCTATCGAGGGCGATCTGGTCGAGGTCTTTGATGGAATTGTCGCGAAGGTCTCCGGCGGCGTCTTGTGGGAGCCGTTTTTGAGTGTGAAGGCGAAAAAATGAGTGAGCAACTGATGAATATCCTGTTTTGGGTTCTTGTTGTCCCCGGGACTGTAGTGCTGGGTCTGGTTGCCTCCTGGATCGTCCGCAAGGTCAGCGCTCTGGTCCAGTGGCGCGTGGGTCCGCCGCTCTTGCAGCCGGCGTACGACGTGATGAAGCTGATGGGCAAGGAAATCCTCGTGCCGCAAGAGGCTCAGAGAATCGTATTTCTGGCCGCGCCACTTGTGGGTCTGGTCGGTGTGCTGCTGCTCTCGATCATGCTCTGGCGCATCACGCTCAGCCAAACCGCTTTCATGGGCGATATCATTGTAGCTATTTATCTGATGGTGCTTCCGTCTCTGGCGTTGATCCTCGGCAGCAGCGGCAGCGGCAGCCCTCACGCGGCGGTTGGCACAGGCCGGGAGATGAAACTTGTGATGGCCTACGAACTGCCGCTGATCCTGGCCTTCGTTGTCGTGATCATCAAGGCCGCCGGGTCGGTGGGACCCGGCGGGCAGCTCAGCCTGGCGGCCATCGCGCAGCAGACGCCCGCTTTGAGCCTGTCCGGCATGTTGGCCTTCCTGGCCGCCTTGCTGTGCGTGCAGGCAAAGCTGGGGTTCGTTCCGTTTGACATCGCCGAAGCGGAGACCGAACTGGGAAGCGGGGTTCTCATGGAGTATTCAGGTGCGTTGCTTGCCGTCTGGAAGTTGATGCAGGCGGTGATGCTTGTCGCGCTGCCGCTATTCCTGGGGATGGTGTTTCTCGGCGGCTTCCATGCAACCCTGCCAGCGCCGGGCCACGTGCCTTTTTTCGCGGCGGCTTTGCTGGTCCTGGCCGGCGCAAGGCTTCTGGCGAACCGCAGCAAGCTGATGGACGTGCTGTCCTTGTTGGTTTTCATCGGATTGTGCATCTGGGTGGGGCTTGGCAAGTACGTTCTGATCGTGGTGCTGCTGATTTTGATAAAGAACACGAATCCGCGGGTGCGAATCGACCAGGCGATGAGATTCTTCTGGGTTTATTGCGGCGGGGCGCTTGCCGCAGCGGTCGTGCTTGCGTCGATAGGCTATTGGTGGGACATCCGCTGGCTGTAGAACCTGCTTTGATGGAAGCCAAAGTCCCGAGCAGGGCCGAAAGGTTGAGTTTATGAGCGTGAAAATATGGGCGTTGAAAAAGTCGGTGTGGGTCTTTCACGTCAACACCGGTGCCTGTAACAACTGCGACATCGAGATCGTGAACATGTTGACGCCGAAGTACGACGTGGAGCGGTTTGGCATCAAGCTGGTCGGATCGCCCCGGCACGCCGATGCCTTGCTGGTCACCGGCGTCGGCACCGAACAAGCGGCCATTCGCCTTCGGGAAGTCTATCGCCAGACCCCCAAGCCCTGTGCCGTATTTCTCGTCGGCGCCTGTGCCTGCGGGACCGGCATCTTCAAAGGCGGCTATCACGTTGCGGGGCCGGTGGACGAGATTATTCGCGAAGTGGATCCCGACGCCATTATCGCCTACGTACCCGGCTGCCCGCCGAAGCCGGAAGCGATGATATCCGGGGTCGTCAAGGTGTTGTCGGCTATTTAGACTTAGGGTGCGAAAATGGAGCAGGAAGAGCTGAAGAACAGGTTGTCTGAACTCAAAGATGAGCTCATAGACATCGAGCAGACCGCGGACAACAGAATATTCCTTCTGTGTGAAGCCTCGAACGCCTATGGCGTTGCCCGGTTTCTGTTCGAAGAGTTGTCCCTGAGGTTTGTGATTGTCACGGGAATTGATGCCGATGATTGCTTTGAGATGCTCTACCATTTCTCAAACGATCAGACCGGCTGCATGGTCACCGTCAAAGCCTTCATCCGCGACCGAGAAACGCCGAGCATCGAGTCGGTCACGCCCTTTGTACGGGGCGCCGAGTGGATCGAACGCGAGATACACGACGTATTGGGAATCAACTTTGAAAATCACCCTGACCTGCGACGGCTGATTCTGTTCGATGATTGGCCTGAGGGTGTTTATCCGTTGAGGAAAGACGTGAAAAAATGAAAAAGACACTGCACAAACCGATTCTTGCGGTCGGTCCGTTTCATCCATTACAGGAAGAGATGGAATTCTTTCAGCTCACCGTTGACGGTGAGACTGTGACCGATATCGACGTGAGAATATCGTACAACCATCGGGGCATAGAAAAGCTCAGCGAGACGCTGCAGTTCGACCAGATTCCGTTCCTGGTCTCGCGTATCTGCGGCATCTGCTCGGCTTCGCATCCTCTGGCTTATATTCAGGCCGTGGAGGAAATTGCCGGCGTGGCAGTGCCCGAGCGGGCGCGATACGTCCGGACCATCATCAACGAGCTTGAACGTATTCACAGCCATCTTCTGTGGGTCGGTCTCGGCGGGCATTTCATCGGTTACGATACCGTCTTCATGTGGGCCTGGAAGTATCGCGAACCCGTGCTGGACCTGCTCGAAGAAATCACCGGCAACCGGAACAATTACGGCAACGTCCGGGTCGGCGGCTGCCGTGAGGACATCCCCGACGAGATGGTGCCGAAGATATTGAAAGAGCTGGATAAAGTCGAAAAGAAGACCGACATGCTCACCAAAGCCGTGCTGGACGACCCGGTTTTGCACGCGAGGCTCAAAGGCGTCGGCATCCTAAGCAAGAACGATGCCGTTAGTTTCGCGGTCACGGGTCCGACGGCCCGGGGCAGCGGAGTGGCCATCGACGTCAGACGAGATGACCCCTATGCGGCCTATGGGGATCTGGACTGGAATGTCATCAGCCAAACCGAGGGGGACGTCTTTGCAAAGGCGGTTGTTCGCCTGCTTGAGACGTTCGAATCGATAAAAATGGTCAGAGAAGCGCTCAAGGAACTTCCGAAGGGGCCTATCGCCGTGGAGGTCAGGGAGATTCCACCGGGCGAAGGGTGCGGCCACGCCGAAGCACCGAGGGGCGAGACGTTTCACTACATCCGAAGCGACGGCGGGAACCGACCGACGCGTCACAAAGTCAGGGCGCCAAGTTATGTCAACGTGCCTTCGTTCAAGGCCTCGTGTATCGGCCAGCATGTCGCCGACGTGACACTGACGCTGGCTGCGGTCGATCCGTGTTATAGCTGCACGGAGCGGCTGGCCGTGGTGGATGGGCACAGTGCCGTCATCCACGACTACGAAGCCCTGCTGCAAATGAGCCGTGAGAAAACGGCGCGAATCAAGAAGGAAATCGGCGCGCCGGAATTCAAGCTGGAGGACATATAAGTTGGTAGAGGCGAATTCTTTACTGCTGATCCCTGTATTGCTGCCATTGGCCGTGGGCTTTGGGCTGCTGTTTCTGCCCGCGCGGCTGGGGATGGTTTCCAGGATGTTGACGCTGATTATTTCAGGCGTCTGTTTTATACTGAGCGTTGTGATATTTACCAGGGAGCCTTCAGTATATGCCTGGTCCATCCTAAGGCTGCCTGAGCAATTCGGCGGCTTCAAATTGGACCTGATGCTCAGCGCCAAGCCGCTGGGCACGTTCATGCTGGTCTTCGCGATGGGTTTTGGCCTGCTGATCAGTCTGTATTCGCTCAGGTCGGTCGGTCGGGGCACGGCCCGAGTGAATGAATACTTTGGCGCACTCCTGCTGACCATCGGCGGCTCTGCGGGAATCCTGCTCTCGAATCATCTGCTGTTTCTGCTGATTTTCTGGGAGATCGTTACCGTCTCGCTGTATCTTCTGATTGCGACGGGGGGCAGGAATTCCAACTTTGCCGCCACCAAAAGTTTTGCCATGATAGGCGCATCCGATGCCGCTTTCATGCTGGGCGTCTTTTTGGTCTGGGGGCTGTCGAACACATTCACCATATCGGATGTCAGCCTTGCGACCACCTCGGCCATGCCGATTATCGCCTTCTTGTTGCTAATGACCGCCGCCATCACCAAGGCGGGGGCACTACCCATGCACACATGGCTGCCCACGAGCGGCGAGTCGGCACCGGCTTCCGTGATGGCGCTGCTGCCCGCGGCGATCGATAAGCTCCTTGGAATCTATCTGCTCATCGTCATTACACAGGGCATCTTTGATCTCAATTCAGCGGCTCTGACCACCTTGCTTTCCGTCATCGGTTCAGCGACGGTTATTATCGCCGTCATGATTGCAATGGTTCAACACAATCTCAAGAAGCTGCTCTCCTACCACGCAGTCAGCCAGGTCGGCTATATGATCCTCGGCATCGCCACCGGTACTGGCGTGGGTATCGCCGGCGGGGTCTTCCACATGCTCAACAACGCCATCTACAAATGTTGCCTGTTTTTGTGCGGCGGGGCGGTCGAGCAGGAAGCCGGAACGCCTGAGCTGGACCGGCTCGGCGGTCTCGGCAAAAGAATGCCGATCACCTTTGCCACGTGTCTGATCGCCGCGTTGAGTATTTCCGGTATTCCCCCTCTTAACGGATTCGTATCCAAGTGGATGATCTACCAAGGGGTGATTCAGATGGGCGCCGAGCAGGGCGGTGCGGCGGCCAGACTGTGGCCCGTCTGGCTCACGTGCGCGATGTTCGCAAGTGCCTTGACGCTGGCTTCGTTTGTAAAGCTCATCCATTCGGTATTTCTGTCACGGCTGCCCGATGGGCTTGAACGTGTAAAAGAAGTTTCTGTGTTGCAGACCCTCCCGATGGTCATCCTCGCGGCGCTGTGCGTGTTCTTCGGAGTATTCTATCATGTGCCCCTGAAGACGTTCATTTACCCGGCGCTCGGCGTGGAGCCTGCGCTGAGCACATGGGGATCGGGGGTTGCCACAATCCTGATCGTTGTCGGTATCGGGCTGGGCATTCTCATTTGGACCATCGGGCGCTTCTCGAAGAATGTCAGGGTCGTCCCGACGTGGAACTGCGGCGAGATACAGCCCAGCGAAGCGATGAGAATCCCGGGAACACATTTCTACAAAACGGTGTCCCAAATGGGCGGCTTGAAGCAACTCTACGAGGGCCAGGAAAAGGGCTACTTCGATTCATACCAGCAGGGCGGCAGATGCGCATTAGTGCTGACAGCCTTCCTGCGATGGCTCCACTCAGGCGTGCTGCCCATGTATCTGACCTGGGTCACGCTGGGCCTGTTGATCGTTCTGTTTGTCGTCTGTGGAATTTGGTGAGGTGAACATGACTATCTTCTATATCTTGCTTATATTCATCGTCATAGCGAGCTTGATTGCGGTGGAAACCACCGACCTGCTCAGTGCGGTGATTTGTGTCGGTGCGATGGGGTTCGGCGTCTCTCTGCTGTTCCTGTTCCTGCGTGCGCCGGACATCGCCATTACGCAGATTGTGGTGGAAATCCTTGGCCTGATTATTTTGATTCGCGCGACGATCTCTCGCGACTTGACGTTCATCAGCGGCGACAAGGAATTCTTCGCGACGATTGTTTCGGTGGCGATTGTCTTTGTGATTTTTCTGGCTGGGCTGAGAGTGTTCGAGACGTTGCCTGAGTTCGGAACGCCTGTTTTTGCAGAGCGTCCTGACACCGCTTCTCAGACCTACATCAGGGAAGGACTGGCCAAGACCGGTGCGGCGAACGTTGTTGCGTCGGTCATTCTGGATTACCGCGCTTACGATACACTCGGCGAAGCAACCGTGCTGTTCACCTCGATCATCGGAGCGACCGTCATATTGCGAAGAAGCGCCAAGCGAACAATCGACACCTTGCGGCCCGTGTCGCCATCTTAGACGTTCATAGAGGAATCAGACGAATGAAAGGCATGACAATCATCGTAAAGACCATCAGTAGCTGGGTCAAAGTACTGATCTTCATCTTCGGCATTTACATTATTCTCTTTGGCCACCTGACTCCCGGTGGCGGTTTTGCCGGCGGCGTGATTCTGGCTTCGTCCTACGTGCTACTCATGCTCGCGTTCGGCAGCGATTTCGTACAGAAGGATTTGCCTCTGGCGCTCGATTCGAAACTTGACTGTCTCGGGGCGTTCGCGTTCATTATGATAGCGATTTTGCCCTGCGTTTTCGGCGGCGCGTTCTTCGCCAACTTCCTCGTCGATAGATATGGCCAGCCCTTCGAGCTTCTCAGTGCCGGAACGATACCCCTGTCAAACATCGCGATTGGCCTGAAGGTCGGAGCATCCTTGTTCCTTGTCATCTTCAGCCTCGCCGTCTGCCGTAAAGGCGCCGAATTGGACGACGAATGAAAAAGGAGTACAAACAATGCCTTATGCGTTGAGCTTTTTACTGTTCGTGATCGGGCTGTATTGTGCAGTCGTCAAAAAGAACATGGTCAAGATCGTTCTGGGTATTCTGATTATGGAATGCGCCGTCAATCTTTTTCTGGTGATGCTCGGATACCGTCATGAGGGCGTCGCGCCTATCGTGGACAGAACTCACCTCGAATCGAAGGCTGCGCTGGACGGCTTTGTCTCCATCGCTGTGGATCCACTGCCTCAGGCCCTTGTGCTGACGGCCATTGTGATCAGCCTGGGATCGTTGGCGCTGATGATCTCGATATGTATCAGGATTTACGAAAAGTACGGCACCTTTGACATTACCCAAATAAGGAGGTTAAGAGGATGAGCATTCCGCTGCCTGCCTTTATTGCTATTCCTCTGGCAACGGCCTTCCTTCTGCCCATGTTCGGCACAAGGCACAAGACCGCCGCGACGGTCATCGCCAATTTGGCGACGCTTTCGCTGTTTGTGCTTGCCATCGTCTGCATCGGTCAGTCGGGCGTCTACGAAATAGGCAGCAGGCCCATCCCGTTGGGAATCAATCTTGTCCTGGACGGCCTGAGCTCGCTGATGCTTCTGGCGATTGGCGTCGTCGCCGCCGGGGCGATGCTTTTCAGCGCCGGGTACATGGAGCGATACACGGCAAAGTCGAAATATCTGAGCTTGTTCCTGCTGATGGTCGCCGGTATGAACGGCGTCGTGCTCTCGGGCGATATCTTCAATTTGTTCGTGTTTCTGGAAATCGCTTCGCTTGCTTCGTATGCTCTTGTCGGCTTCGGCTGCGGGCACGAGGAGCTTGAAGCCTCCTTCAAGTACACGGTGCTGGGCACAATCGCTTCGTTGTTCGTTCTTCTGGCGATCGCGCTGGTCTATGGGAACACGGGCACGCTCAACATGGCCTACATCTCCAAAGCGGTACAAAATTCAGGCTTGAATGCCGGCCTCGGTTTTGCCCTCGGCCTGTTCATTGTGGGCTTCGGCCTCAAGGCTGCGCTGGTCCCATTCCATGCCTGGCTACCCGACGCACACCCGTCGGCCCCCGCTCCGATCTCCGCAATGCTCTCAGGCGTGCTGATAAAGACACTCGGCATTTACGCCCTGGCTCGCGTGGTGTTCAACATCTTCGGCGTCTCGGTCGAAGTCGGATGGCTGTTGATTGTGCTCGGGATTCTGAGCATGGTCGCCGGTGCGTTTCTGGCGATAGGGCAGTGGGACATCAAACGCCTCATGGCGTACTCGAGCATTAGCCAGATCGGCTACGTCGTCCTTGGCATCGGCTTGGGCGCGTTGCTGCTTGCCCGAGGGAACAGCCCGGCATGGGCGTCTCTGGCCGTATTCGGCGGACTGTTCCACCTTCTTAATCATGCCGTTTACAAGTCCCTGTTATTTCTGACCAGCGGCTCGGTGGAAATGTCAACAGGCACACGAGAGCTCAGAGAAATGGGAGGGCTCGCGGCGAAATTGCCGTTTACCCGCGCCACGTGCTCCGTGGCCTCGGCGTCGATTGTGGGCATCCCGCCGTTCAGTGGGTTTTGGAGCAAGCTGATTCTGATCATCGCAGCGGTACAAGCTCACTTTTACTGGATCGCGGCCATAATCGTCTTCGTGAGCCTTTGCACGCTCATCATGTACCTGAAAGTGCAGAGATACGCTTTTCTCGGCGAGCTGCCGGCGAGTCTCGAGCGGATCAGCGAGAGTTCCGGCTCGATGCGCATCGCCATGGTGTCTCTGGCATG
>CP070806.1:4192206-4198012 GCA_020343675.1 Phycisphaerales bacterium | reverse complement strand
CGTAAAACTCCAGACTTTGCTCTTGTACACGGTCGAGTCCGGCGGGGCGTTGACCTCATCGACGCGCCAGTAGTAAGTCGTTTCGAAATCAAGCCGTTGGGCAGGAGCGTAGCTGGTGGCACTCTGAGTGACACCGCCAAGACCATCGTTGACGTCGCTGAAGCTATCGCTGAGGTAAAGTCTATGGCCGTTGACTGGCGGCGCAAACTGTCCAGGCGTCCAGCTAAGGATGACGTCTCGCGGTACATCCGTTGCCTCGTCAACAGGGTCCGGGTATCTGGCGGCTCCCAGCGGAATGTCGACAATAATGTCCACAAAGCAAATCTTGGCGTATGTGTTGCGGGAATCAGGTGCCTGTTTGATGGTCAAACGTCCATCTCTGACGACAACGTTCACGGTGTACTCATCATAGGTATCCGGCCCGTCCGGGTCGGTTATCACCGTCCCTTCTACGTCGAGGGTGTTGATCGAGTCATCATTCGATGGATCGCCGCAAACGATCAACAGTAAGTAAGGGCCATTTGCCAGGGCGATCTCCCACGTTTTTTCGCCGCCGGTCAATTCCATATGGATCAGCGTGTCATAACGCTGGTCGGGTGAGCTGGAGTTGTTACGGTCACGCGAGTCGCCGGTTACACTCACGTCCCAGCCGTAGCTAAAGCCATTGCCCCGGTCGGCGAACACGTCCCCGTAGTCGGGCAGGTATCCGTCCGGTACGGCTGCTCCTTGCTGCTGGAAGTTGACATGCACCTCCTGAGCGCCGGCGAGCCCGACAGCCAGAGACAGCACAAAAACAAAAGAAGCCAAATAGATGAATTTCTTGGTCATGACAGTCCTCCTTAAGGGTGAGTTTGCGGTGATTATGCTCCGGACACGCGCCAGAGCAAGCGACAGTGATTCCCGCCTTGCGCAGATAGTGTCTTTGCAGGGCCCAGGAAAACCGTTGTGCATTGGCATCACCTCCTTTCTCCACGAGCTGACCGTTGATCGATGCAACAAGAATGTTGCCTCCGAAGCATACGACTCCGGTGGTCCTGCCTGTGCCTTGCTACCCTACCTCGTTCAGCGAACCCGCTAGAACGTCCGCCGCGCGACGCCGTAGATCCAAGGTCTGCCTACCTTATCTATACCAAATCACGTATCTCACGTCAAGGAAATTCTGCTGGTTTGGAAGGACCAAAAGGAGCCGGCATGAATAGCATCTCCTTAGGAGACCTTTGGGCCGAAACCTTGCCGCATCAACAAAAGGCCGCCATTCGCGTCCAGCACTTCTCCTGGGGGACCAGGGGTCCGACTTGCTGTCAAAAGAAGGGATTGTGGGCTTTTTCGCGGGCGATGGTGGTGGGGGGGCCGTGGCCGGGATAGACGTTTGTTTCGTCGGGGAGGGTGAAGAGCTTGTCTTTGACGCTGTCGAGCAACTGATACATGCTGCCGCCCGGGAAATCCGTCCGGCCCACTGAATCGGCAAAGAGCGTGTCGCCGACAAAGGCAGCGCCGTCGGGCTGCGAATACAGGCATATCCCGCCCGGCGTGTGGCCCGGCGTGTGAAGCACGAGCAGCTTTATGCCGGCCTGCTCGATAACGTCCCGCTCCTGCAACGAGACGTCCTGCGGTTCGGTGCTGAAGGCCATCCCGTTCATCACGGATAGATTGGCGTGCGGCTCCGAGAGCATCGGGGCGTCCAGCTCGTGAATATGGACCTTCACGTCCCGGAACTCGGCGCGCAGCGCCGCCACGCCGGCGATGTGGTCGATGTGCCCATGCGTGAGCACCACCACCACGGGATTCAAGTTTCGTCCTTTCACAAAGTCGATGAGCGCGCCGGCATCGAGACCCGGATCAATGACCAGGCAATCCCGGGCGGCGTCGCCGTCGCTCAGAACGTAGCAGTTGGTCTCATACGCCCCCAACGTCAGGTGTTCTATTTTCATGCCGCGACTCCCACAAAAACCCACAAGTTAACAGGAATGACATTCGCAGTCAATATCTGTTTGGGCTTGACTGGCGGGCGCGGGTGTGTTAGTGTGCCTGCGTCGAAGCAAACGCCTGACGGATTATAGGTCGTAGGTTTCTGCGTGTCCCGGGACGGCCAGAGTTGTCCCGGATGGTTCAGACTATGGAGAACGTTGTGGAATGAATGCTTTCGGACGATTGTTCAAGCATATCTGGCCGCAATGGCCTTTGCTGGTTGTTATCGTCTTTAGCGCGGTGCTTATCAGTATTCTGTTTTCGCTGAGTTTTCTGACGATTGCGCCGCTGCTGAAAGTGATGATGGGCGAAGAAGGTCTGCACGGCTGGGCCGATCGCAAAGTGTGTGACGATCGATACGGCCTGAGGTTCTATATGCCTGACAGGGTGGATTTTGTTGATCCGAACAAACCTGACCTGGCCTACTACCTCGATGTCACACGGGTCAAAGCAGAGGGGCGCGCAGAGGCCGCGGGATTGCGAGAGCGGGACAGGATCGTCGGTGTCGGAGACTTGCTGATCGCCGAAGAGACGGACCAGGTCTCTTCGGCGAGACTCCTCGAAGAGCTTGCCCTTTCTCAGAACAATATGCCGATACGCATTCAGTACAGGAGGATCGGCGCTGAGGGAAGCGACGTCCTGCATGAGGCTACGCTCGAGAGCGGTCCGAAGCCGTTCTACCTCGACTCCATGGAGCGGCTGATGAGTTTTGTACCGCGTCAGCAAAGTGCACGAGACAAAACGCGCGTCATGAGCTTCATCATCATCGCGATGGCGATCTTTACTGTGATGCGTTGTACCGCGAGGTTCTTTCAGCAATACTTTTCGGAAAAAGTCGTTCAGACGGCTGTCTCAGAATTGCGCAAAGAGGTGTTTTCACACATACTTAGGATGCCTGTGAGCTTTCTTGAGAAGGACAGTCCCAGTGATGCCGTCAGCCGGTTGGTTCGCGATACCGCAGAAGTCTCGATTGGCGCCAAGACGGTGTTCGGCAAGGCACTAAGGGAACCGTTGAAGGCTGTCGCGCTGCTCGCCGGCGCGATGCTCATTGACCTCAAACTGACCCTGATCTTCATGGGTTCCGTGCCCTTCATCGGCTATGCCATCGCCAAACTCGGCAGCAAGATCAAGCGCGCCACGAGGAAATCGCTTGCGAGTTGGAGCCTGATGTTGGGCAAGCTCAAAGAGACGTTCACCGGCATCAAAGTGGTGAAGGTGTATAACCAACAGGATCGCGAGAACGCGAATTTTGACGCGATTAACCGGGGTCTGTTAAAACAGCTGTTCCGGATCGCCAAGGTCGATGCGGGCACAGAACCGATCATGGATGTTCTTGCAATGTTCGCAGGCGGCGCAGCGCTTCTGTTCGGGGCCCACTGGGTGGCCAGACAGGAAATTGACCCGAGTCACTTCATCACGCTGGTGGCGCTTCTCGGCGCCTCGGCCGAGTCGGTCCGCAAGAGCAGTGACATCTGGAACAAGCTCCAGCAGGCCAATGCCGCCGCTGAGAGAGTCTATGCGATTATCGACCGCCAGCCGGAGGTCGAGAGTCCGAATGCCTATGTTCTTGAGCCTCTGAGGAATAAGATCGAATTCAGCGACGTCGTGTTTACATATCCGGGTGCCGAAACGGCCGCCTTGAATCACATTGATCTTTCGGTGGAGGCCGGCCACAACGTGGCCCTCGTCGGACCAAACGGCTCGGGCAAAACCACGCTGGCCAATCTGATACCGAGATTCCACGACCCGGATTCGGGCCAGATCCTGATTGACGGCCGCGACATGCGTGATGCGACGCTTGAAAGCCTGCGCGGTCAGATTGGAATGGTTACGCAGAACGTCATTACTTTCCACGATACGATTGCCGCCAACATCGCTTACGGAAGGCACGATGCTACTCGAGAGGAGGTCATTGCTGCGGCCAGACGCTCGTTTGCCCATGAGTTCATCGCACCTTTGCCCGCTGGCTATGACACCATCATCGGGGAAGAAGGGATCGGCCTGAGCGGTGGGCAGTTGCAGCGAATTGTCATCGCCAGAGCCATTCTCAAGAATCCTGCCATTCTGATTTTCGACGAGGCAACCAGCCAGGTTGACGCCGATAGTGAGGCGAAAATCCACAACGCAATTGAGGAGATTATGAAGGACAGAACGAGCTTCATCATTGCTCACCGGTTCAGCACCGTGATCAGCGCCGACGTCATCGTGGTCATGGATCGGGGGCAAATCGTGGCTCAGGGTCAGCACGAGGAGCTGATGCAGGTCTGCCCGCTGTATCAGAGTCTGTATGAAACCCAGTTGGTCAGAGCGTAAGGACATGAATTGCTCGACGATCCTCACAGCAAGGAACAATCACCCTCACTTAGATCTGTTGAGCGAGAGCGGCATTTTCCGGGGACGGCGCTTGAAATAAGCACTTTGACTCACTGGAAATCATCCGTCTTGCCGATTACATTAGATAATACTGGCCGGGGATGCAGGGCCATGTCGTCTGAATGTTGGACGGTGGTTTTTGCTTGTTGCGTTCTCGCGATAGAAATACTTTTTGACGTTTCGAGGAAATAGAGTTATGCCTGAGCTTGCACGACAGAAAAGGGCACATGAGTTGTTTGGGCGGTACCAGGGCAATCCCATCCTGAGGCCGGAAGACTGGCCCTATGCGACCAATGCCGTCTTTAATCCAGCGGCGGCGAAGCTGAACGGTGAGACGCTGCTGCTGATCCGCGTCGAGGACATGCGAGGTTTCTCGCACCTGACGGTCGCCCGCAGCGCCGACGGGTTCACCAACTGGGAAATCGACTCTACGCCGACCCTCGAGGCGGACCAAAGCTCGCGGGAAGAGCGGTGGGGGCTGGAGGATCCGCGCATTGTCTGGCTCGAAGAGCAGAAGCAATTCGCCGTCACATACGTTTCATTCAGCGAAGGCGGCCCGGTCGTTTCGCTGGCGATTACAAATAATTTCAGGACCTTCGCACGCCTCGGTTCGCTGCTGCCGCCCGAGGATAAGGATGCGTGCCTGTTTCCCCGACGATTTGACGGTCGGTTCGCCCTGATTCACCGGCCCATCGTTCGGGGCGAAGCTCACATGTGGATCAGCTTCTCCCCTGATCTGAAGCACTGGGGTGACCACAGGCCGTTGATTATGACAAGGACGGCCTACTGGGACGGCCACCGCGTCGGGCTGGCCTGTCAGCCGATAGAGACGCCGCAGGGCTGGATGGTGTTCTACCACGGCGTTCGATGTACGACCGCCGGGGCTATATATCGTGTCGGACTGGCGCTGCTGGATTTGAACTCGCCCTGGAAGGTCCTGCGCCGAAGCGATGAATGGGTCCTGGGGCCCAGCGCCGATTACGAGCGTATCGGGGATGTCAGCGATGTGGTCTTCCCTACCGGCGCGACCATCCAGAAAGAAACCGACCAGGTGCATCTCTATTACGGTGCGGCCGATAGTACGGTGGCCGTCGCATCGGCCAAATTGAGCGAGTGCATGGACTACATTTTGTCGTGCCCGCAAGTGGAAGAGTAAGGGGCCAGAAGGATTCCGGCCGTTCCTGCCGCGGGCAATTCGGGAACAGCAAGCACGAGGCGGTTTACTTATTCACCATCCCTGGAGTTGTTTGCTGCAGGTGGTCGATGGCAAATTTGGCTCGGACTCTCTCGAGTAACTTGGCCTTTCTCTGAATTCTCCAGACGAGCACGGCGATGGGCTCTCTCTTTTTGTCCTTGAAGGTGATGACAATCCTTCCGAAGCCCATAAGCCGTTCGAGAAAATCGCTCGTGTCAATGCGGCTGTTGTAATCCTCCCTGCCGATTTGCTCGCCCGACTCGGTCGGGC
>CP070806.1:4188999-4192106 GCA_020343675.1 Phycisphaerales bacterium | reverse complement strand
TCTTCGAGCCGATGTTGTCATAGTCCAGAGCGAAGCCGACGATGGCGTTAGCTCCCAGCCTTCGGGCTTCGTCCCTCGCTTCGGCGATCACGTCGTCCTGCATGGCCTTCATCACTTCCTGGTACGACTCCGAGCGTCCGCCGAAGATATCGCGAAACGCGGTGAAGAAATCGCGGATGATATTAACCGCCCGAACGTTTCGCACGATCACGAAACCTTTGTACTCTCTGATTCTAATCCCGTCCAGAATTGGCGTTGTAAAGATTCGAATATCATTCATTGGACTTCTTTCCCCTTTTATTGCTTCCCGATGCGCTTGATGTAAACGGCAATTTCGTTCCCGATGTCAGTCGGTTTTTTCCAGGTGTGGTCGCCGCCGGTCACGCTCACTTTGTGTTGCGTCACCTCTTTGCCGGTGGCACAATCGAACCAGCAGAATTTATACACTCCGGGCCGGACATTTTTCAAACCCATTTCGCCCCGCAGTTGCGAAGCATAAGCGATGTAACTTGTGCCCGGCTGCGCGAGCACGTACTGCGTCCCCGCGAATCCCAACTCGTCATTAGGCGCCATTTCATTGAAATCTGTGGACTCGAAGAATCGCGCCAGCCGGCCGCAATCTTCCAGGTCGCTTTTCGGCGTGGTCGCAATGTCCATCCCAAGGACCATGACGTATGCGCCGCCCATCGCGCAGGCCCAGCATCTGAAGCGCAACTCTTGCCCGGTCCCCCAGTCCTTTGCCTCGGACATATTGAGATTATACTTACCCTCAGCTTGTTTCCAGGTATTTACCATTGCTTCGTGCAGAGCATCAGGGTCTGTTATGTTGTACTGAATGGCAAACTGGTCGATATTGGCTTCGTCGGCGAACTCCGAGAAATCCAGCCCATTGAGCTTGTGAACGGCGATAGCATGGTCGTAATCGTCGGCGGTGCGAATCTCCGCCGCAATCCTCTTGACCCGTTCGACGCTGAGCCGTTCCTGATATTCCTCCGCGACGCACCAGATCAAGTTCGCATGATGCTCGAACCGGTTGACGAGGGTATGAATGAAGTCCTTCTCTGCGTTGCCCACGGCATCCGCCGTGTTCCAGATCCGGACGGCGTCGTCATAGACGAAGAAATATATCACGATGCCGTTCTTATCCATCTCCGCGAACCAAGCTTCCCACTGGTCAAGCACCTTTGGATGGATGCCTTTGCGAGGGTCGTTATCGACGAAGGGATTGTTTGCCTTGTCGCCGTCGCCGCCGTGGGAGCGCAGCGCCATCAGATAGATGCAGTTGGCGCCGGTGCCCTTGAGCTTTTCGATCAACGACATTTGGTCGCCGTCGCGGGTTCCGTCGGGATTCAGCTTTCCGCGATAGAGAAAATCCTCCGGATCGCCCGGCCCGCACATGAAGAAAGGCCGTCCGTCTCTGCGTTTGAGCCATTGGGGATGCTCGGGGTCGGCGATAATCTGGTTACTTCCCGGTTTGGCCGATGTTGCAGCCTCTCTGAGCAGCCCCAGCGCGTGGTCTTCCATCGCCGCGCCCCGGATTTTTGTATCGTTCCAGCTTACGATCAAATCCAGGCCCGGCATAACGACCATCGCGCGCAGCCCGCCGTGTCCGAAGCAGCCATACGTATCGACCGGCACATCGGGCCAATGCCGTGTTCCGTCCCGGCCGATACCGTTTGTCCACCAGAGCCAGCTATAGCTGCCGAGATGGTCGCATTGATTGTCCGGGATGTTCTTGGAGCCGATGGAACGTTGTTGCGGTATCATTTCCGCCGCCTGATCGCCCGCTCTCGGAATTGAATTGGGCAAAGGGCTCGTCACCGCCGCCGTCGCGTTCTCGCGGCTGATCAGTTGCTTATCCTTCCATTTTCCCTTTCGCAAATACAGCAGGCCGAAACGCGCGAAGTCACGCGGCGATATCCCCAGCCGGCCCGGCCGATCCCTGACGCCGAAGGCCATGAATGTTGGATTGTCCTGGCATTGGAGCAGGTCGGTCAGCATCGGATGCAAGACTTCGGCGTCCACCGTTTCGTAGCCGGCGCCATAGACCTTCTGAAACAGCGTATCCCAGAACAGCGCCATCTGCCAGTCGTTGTACGCATAGGCCGTCCCGGGCGGTTCGGCAAGACCATAGCACGATATCTGGTTGGCGAAGTGCCGCCATGTGATCCCGCGGTCTTTGCAGCCGAGGTCCTTGTTGATTCCATTCAGACGCGGCTCCCACTTGTTGGCGTGCTCGTCGAGGCTCGAAATCTTGTCTTCTTCGAGGGCTTTGAGCAGGAAATGCGAGTAGAAGGGCTTTGCCGCCGAAGCCACGTCCCGCCGCTTGGTCGCATCGCCCCAGGCATAGACCATGTATCCGTGCCGGACAACGCAGCCAGAGCCGCCGGCGTATTCTGCCAACTTCGCGAGCTTACCGGCGCCTAGGCCGACTTGCGCGGGCTCTCTCGCAGCCCATTCTCTCCCAGGGTATACCGGCGCTTCTTCGCTCACTCGTAGTCTTTCGGCGACTACCGTGCCGCCCAAAAGCCCGACCAGCAGAATTCCTGTCAGCTTCATACCGGTTCGTCCTTCCTACTTGCCCTCCAGATTATCTTTAACCACCGACGCCTCCAGCTTGTTCTGATCGCCCGCTGTATCGACCAGGACATTGTCTGTAAACAGCACGTTCTTGCTCGCCCGGCCTTCGACGGCCACCGCTTTCGGTCGCAGACCCGAAAACAGGTTCCCCGTCACGGCGATGCCGGATGTGCCGTTAAGGACCATCCCCCCGGCCCGGCGGTCGTTCTGCGTCCGCTTGAGCTGGTCGGCACCGATGTAGCTGTCGCAGAAATTGTTGCCGGTCACGGTGATGCGCCCGCTCTTGGGCCCGATGCGCAGCGCGTCCTTACCCATGATCGTGAAGGTGTTGGCGCTGACGGCGCAACCGTGCGCATCAAGCAGCGCGATGCCGCCGGTCTGCTCGTGAGCAATCACGTTCGCGCTCAGCGCGATGCCGTAGCAGTCCCTGTCGAGCACGATAGCGATGCCCTTGCACTCTTCGATCATGTTACCTGAGACGACCGAGCCATAAGTGTTCTCGATGACAACACCGTTACCGAGATGGT
>CP070806.1:4175909-4188899 GCA_020343675.1 Phycisphaerales bacterium | reverse complement strand
AGTCCTGGGGCGGGAACAGCTCCCGGCTGCTGCGGTACCCGAACTCCATATAGTCGATGCCGCTCCTGGAGAGGGCCTTGTACACCGCGCGGACGAACTCGTCGGTGAAATAGTGGTTATTGATTAATCCCCCGTCCCGGATCGTGCAATCGAGCACCTTAATTTGTTCTCTGTACATGTCCTAACCTTCAACCAATGTTCTCTAAAGTCTTTCCAAAACGTTCATTACGACATCAGGCGCCACTTCGACTGCATATTGGCCGCCCTGACGGTAAACCTCGCCTATTTTGGCGATGAGTACAAACCTCGGCCATTTGTTGACCGCTTTCTTGTCGCGCTTGATCAGGTCGATCAAGTTTTCTTCGGCCATATTCCCGGGCAATCTTACGGGAACGCCCAGTTTTTCCAGAATTCCCCGGATTCTCTCGAGCCGGCCGGGCTCGCAGAGCTGCATTTGCTCCTCAATCATTCCGGCGGCAATAATCCCCACGGCGACGGCCTCGCCGTGCAGCAGCTCGAAGCCGCTGGCCGCTTCGACGGCATGGCCGACGGTGTGCCCGTAGTTTAGAATTCGTCTCTTGTTCCGCTCGCTCGGGTCCGCCTCGACGACGCTGCCCTTGATCTTGCAGTTCCAGTGGGTCACATGCTCCAGCACCTCGGGCTTTTGCTGAAGAACCGCATCGAGATTGGCCTCCAGATAGTCAAGGTACTGGCTGTCGGCAATGATCGCGTGCTTGACGGACTCGACCAGCCCGGCCCTGAATTGCCTGTCGTCCAGCGTGCCTACAGTCGCCACGTCGATATAGACCGCGGCCGGGTGCCAGAAGGCGCCGAAGGCGTTCTTGCTGAGGCTCGAATCGATTCCGGTCTTGCCGCCGATGGACGAATCGGCCTGCGCGACCGTAGTCGTCGGAATATGGACGATGGGGACCCCTCTCTTGAAAATCGCGGCCGCAAAACCGGCGATGTCGCCGACCGTCCCGCCGCCGAGGGCAATCACAAGCGTATCTCTGCCCAGGTAGGCCTTTTCCATCGCCTCGATGATGGAGGTGACGGTATGGATGGTCTTGGCCGTCTCGCCCGCAGGAGATATGACAAAGGCGGGAACGTCTCTGCCGCCCAGAAGCGTGTTCAAATGGCCCGCCGAGACCAAGTGCTCATCCGTGACGACAAACTTACTGTGCCGGCCGAAATCGGCCTCCAACCTGGCCCACAACGCACCGAGAATCCCCGTGCCGATGCTGATCGTGTAGCCCGCCCCAGGCGAAGCCGGAATTCTAACCTTGTGCTCTAACATCATCCAAAACCAACTAACCTATCCAAAAACCGTGATTTCGGTGCCAATAAAGCCGCCATACACTCGTCATGGCGCTGTTCGGAGCTTCGCTAATAACGCAAACCAAGTAGCATAACCTATTTGCGTAAGCGATACAAGAGCCAAGGCCACGAATTCTGCTTCGGCTCTTTGGCAGCCGCCAGCAGCGTTCCTGCTCTTGTTTGGGGGGTGGAAGTGGGCGTTTTGCCCTTGCTTTACTTTTTGCCGGCTGCTATATATTTCGGGCTATGGAGACGAAAGTGGCCGTGCCAATAGCAGCGAGGACCCCGGACCAGGCGCATCAGCAGGCCGAAGCAGCGCAGGCCGCGGGGGCGGACCTGCTCGAACTGAGAGTCGATTATCTCGAAGGTCTCAGCGTCGAGCTGGTCGGGACGCTGGTTGGCAAGATGCGAAACGCGGGCGAGGAGCCTCCCCGCATGATTGTGACCTGTCGCGACAAGCAGCAGGGCGGGGCGCTGGATTATCCCGCGAAGCTGCGGGTCGATGTGCTGATTGGGGCACTGAAGGCCGGAGTGGAATTCATCGACTTCGAATACGACAACTTCCGCGTCATTGAGAATCAGGAGAGGATCAGGCTCGCGCTGTCACAATGTTCAAGGGGCCGCCTGATATTGTCCGCCCATAATTTCGAGGGCAAGTTCGAGAACATCGGCAAGCTGTTTCGCAACATCTCCAACGCCTGCCCCGGGGCGATCCCCAAGCTCATCTACGTTGCTAATCACATCAACGACTGCTTCGAGGCCCTCGACCTGCTCCATCAAACGAGCGCCGAGCGCATTGTCTTCTGTATGGGCGAGGCGGGCCTGATCAGCCGGATCCTTGCGAAGAAGCTGGGCGGCTTCGTCACGTTCGCAAGCATCGACGAGCAAAACGCGACCGCGCCGGGCCAATTGACCATCAAGCAGCTCAAGACATTGTACCGCTGCGACGCAATTGTGGCCGACACGGAGCTTTTCGGCGTGATTGCCGATCCGGTCGCCCATTCGCTCAGCCCCGCGATTCACAACGCCTGCTTCGCAGAGAAGGGCCTGAATTGTCTGTACCTGCCGCTGTTGGTGGAAGGGGACCGGCAAGGATTTGAGTCGTTTGTCAGTCACGCCCTCTTGAGAAAGTGGCTGCACTTCGGCGGCTTCAGCGTGACCATCCCGCACAAGGCCAATGCCTTGGCGTACGTCAGGGCCAGGCACGGTTCCGTCGAGCCTTTGGCGGCCAGGATCGGGGCGGCCAATACGCTGCTCGTGGGCGCCGACGGCAAACTCATCGCCTCTAATACCGATTACGCCGGCGCGCTGGATGCGATTATCGCCGGGATGAGAATCAGCAAGGCCAAGCTGAACGGCCTTGCCGTGGCGATTGTCGGCGCCGGCGGCGTGGCCCGCGCGCTCGTGGCCGGGCTCAGCGACGCCGGGGCAGACATTACGATTTACAACCGCACCGTCGAACGGGCCGAGAAGCTGGCCGCGGAGTTCGGCTGTGCATTTGCGCCGCTGGAGGACGTGCCAAGCGTCGATGCCAGGCTTCTGATCAACTGCACGAGTATCGGGATGCACCCGAACGTCGAGGCGACGCCCGTCCCGGCTGAATCGCTGAAAAAGACGATGGCCGTCTTCGATACGGTCTACAACCCCGCCAAGACCCTGCTGCTCAAAGAAGCCAAAAAGAAGAAGGCCAAGACCATCGACGGGATCGCCATGTTCGTCAACCAGGCCATGACCCAGTTCAAACTCTTCACCGGCCACGACGCCAACGCCGAGCTGATGCGAAATGTCGTCTGTGATTCACTGGCACAGAAGTAGGGCGTCTCTGATATCATCGAAGCGGAGAGGCATCATTATCGCCGTATCGAAATCCGGGATTCAAGCTTCACCTGCTCCGGCGGCAAAATCGCTTCCATTTCCATTGCTATTGCTTGTCTTTGCGGCCGATGGCCGATATAATCTTCGGGAGTCTCGTGAAGCAAGACCTCAGGATATTCTGAGCCAACGGCGGGAAGCGTTTGGTTATGGTGGCGATGAACACAATAGAGGAGTTCGGGCGGCGTATCGGGCGGCAGTTCGGCGCCAAGCGTGTCATTCTGTTCGGCTCGCACGCTCGGGGGGCCGCGACCGGAGATTCGGACGTTGACCTGTTGGTCATCGGACCGTTCGAGGGCCGAAGCGTCGATAGATCCGTCCAAATCCGGATGGCGCTGCGTCCGGCCTTTGCCCTGGACCTTGTCATTCGCACGGCCCGGACGGTGCGCGAGCGGCTTGCAATGGGCGACGATTTCATGCAGGAGATCCTCGAAGAAGGGAAGGTGCTTTATGAAGCCGATGACTGCTGAATGGGTTGCCAAGGCCGAAGGAGATTTCGCAACGATGGAGCGCGAGGGCCGCGTGACGGAGAATCCCAACTACGAAGCAGTCTGCTGCCACGCCCAGCAGTGCGCCGAACGATACCTGAAGGCCAGGCTTTACGAGGCGGACGTCCCGTTCGGTAAAATCCACGACCTCTCGGCTCTGCTCGATCAGGCCATCGCCGTTGAAGCGGACTGGGAAGGCTTTCGAGAAGACCTTGCTTACATCTCAGACTTGGCCGTGGCTTCTAACTACCCGGGCGGCTCGGCCGACGCCGAATCAGCGGCCCGGGCGCAACACTGCTGCCGGCGATTTCGCGACGCCGCCCGCGACGCACTTCGCGTGCAGCAACAAACCCGTTAAGGACATATTCAATGGCAAAAAGTGCGAAGAAACCTGAAAAAGTAGTCTTGGCCTACAGCGGGGGGCTGGATACGAGCGTGATCCTGCCCTGGCTCAAGGAAACATACGGATACGAAGTCATCGCGTTCGCCGCCGAGTTGGGTCAGGGCGACGAATTGGCCGGGATCAAACGAAAAGCTTTGACCAGCGGGGCGGCCAAGTGCATCGTCAAGGACCTCCGCCGGGAGTTTGTGGAAGATTACCTCTGGCCGACGCTCAAGGCGGGCGCCGTGTATGAAAACAACTATCTGTTAGGCACGAGCGTGGCCAGGCCTTTAATCGCCAGGCATCAGGTCGAAGTGGCCCACGCCGAAGGCGCCACGGCTGTTGCCCACGGCGCGACGGGCAAGGGCAACGACCAGGTGCGGTTCGAGGTAACCTATATGGCGCTCGATCCGGCGCTGAAAATCATCGCGCCCTGGAAGGACCCGAAGTTCACGCTCACTTCCCGCGAAGCGGCGGTCGATTACGCCAAAAAGCACAAGATTCCCATCGAGCAGAGCAAGAAGAAAATCTACTCGCGCGACCGAAATCTCTGGCACATCAGCCACGAGGGCGCGGACCTCGAGAACCCGGCCAACGAGCCGAAGGACGACTTGTTCGTGATTTCCCGGCCCGTGTCCAAAACGCCCGACAAGCCGGACTACGTGACCATAGGGTTCTTTGAAGGAACGCCGGTGAAATATAACGGCAAGTTGACAACCGGAACAAAGCTGATCGAAACGCTCAACGAGCTCGGCGGCAAACACGCCGTCGGCCAGGCGGACCTGGTCGAGAACCGGCTGGTCGGCATCAAGTCTCGGGGCGTCTACGAGACACCAGCCGGCACGATTCTTATGACGGGCCACAGCGCGCTCGAGAGCCTGACGCTGGACCGCGAAACCATGCACTACAAGCAGCAGGTTGCCTTGAAATACGCCGAACTGGTCTATTACGGCCTCTGGTTCAGCCAGTTGCGGGAAGCCCTCGATGCTTTCGTGGATGTCACACAGCGTAACGTCACCGGTGAGGTGAAGTTGAAGTTGTTCAAGGGGCGCTGCACGCTGGCGGGCGTGACAAGTCCGAACAGCCTGTACCGGACGGACCTGGCCAGCTTCAGGATGGGGGCCGAATACGACCCGACTGACGCGACGGGTTTCATTCGCTTGTTCGGCCTGCCCGCACGCGTGGCCGCAGTGGTGAACAAGAAGAAGTAAGCCAAGACCAGCAGACTGTACGGTCTTGACCAAGGAGGCGTAGTGGCAGTACCGGATTGGATTTGGTTTGTTTTCATTTTTGCATTTGGCTGCTGCATCGGCAGTTTTCTGAATGTGGTCATCTATCGCCTGCCGCGCGATAAGTCTCTGGTGACTCCGGGTTCGGCCTGTCCGGCCTGCGGCCGGCACATTCGCTTCTACGACAATATCCCGCTGATTTCATGGCTCGTTCTCGGCCGCAAGTGTCGGTACTGCAAAGCGCCGGTCTCGCCTCGTTATTTCGTGATTGAGATGTTGACCGGTGTGGTCTTTCTGAGCCTATTCATTCTGTATTTTCGCACCGACCTGCGCCGGGACCTCCAGCCGTTTTCAGAGCGAGGATGGCTGGTCTATCTCCTTCATATTGCCATGTTGGGCGCATTCATCGCCGCCTCGGCTATCGACCTGGAGCACTGGATCATTCCACTGTCCATCTGCTGGTTCGTCACTGCCGTGGGACTCATCGGATCGGCGGCCGGCGCTTACGTGATCGACCCGGAGTTGAACAGGGCCTATTCGCTTTTGCCGTTGGCTACGCCGAAGACAGGCGCCCTGGCGCTCGGGGCGACTGTCGGGCTGGCTGTATCGTTGATGCTGCTGGCAACCGGCCTGCTCAAAAGGAGTTATGAATCCGACGTCGGCGATGTCGGCCCGAGCAAGCCCGAGGACAAGGCTGTTAAGGATAACGTTTCCGCGGAGCAGGAAAAATCGCACGAGGAGCAGTTCAACCATCGACTCGAAGCATGCAGAGAAATCATTTTCCTGCTGCCGATCATACTCTGTGCGTATGGGGCTTTGAGGCTGAGCAGCAGCGTCGAGCCGGTCAACAGCTTTTGGGGGAGCTTCTCACAACGTCCTGTCGTCGCGGGACTTCTGGGAAGTCTGTGGGGTTATTTCGCAGGCTGCGGTATTGTCTGGGCCATTCGCATCTTTGGGACGTTCGCCTTTGGAAAAGAGGCCATGGGACTGGGCGATGTGCACCTGATGGGAGCGGCCGGAGCGGTCATCGGGGCGTTTCCCGTTGTGATCGCGTTTTTTATCGCACCGTTTTCTGGCCTGGCCTGGGCGGGCGTCCAAATGTTTTTTAAAAAAATTCGCCAAATTCCCTATGGGCCTTTCTTGTCTTTGGGAGTATTTGTTGTTATGATTCTGCATGAGTTGATTCTGAACAGGATCGGCTTTATTTTCTATCGATAGGAAAAACGGATTCATATTTCGGCATTGTAAGGAGATATCAAATGCGAGAAGTCAACAAGAAAACCATTGTCTTGCTCACATCTCTTGTCTCGTTTGCCCTTCTGTCCGGCTGCACGAACTGGGAGAAGAAGTATCAGGCCCTGTTGGTGGAGCATGAGAATCTCAAGGGGCAGCTCGAATATGAGCGGGGAGAAAAAGGCCAACTTGCCCAGCAAATCTCGCAAGACCAGCAGACGATTGAAGAACTGCAAAGGCAGATCGAAGAGCAGCGCAAAACGCCGGCTGAAGCCTCCGGTTTCGGCGAAGGTTACGACGTCGCCTTTGACCCGGCTGCCGGGACCATCACCGTCACACTACCGAACGCGATCCTGTTCGATTCAGGAAAAGCGACACTCAAGTCAGTCACCATCAGGGAGCTTGATCATATTCGCTCCGTGCTGAGAGAGAAATACAACGGCAAGCAAATCGACGTCGTGGGCCATACCGATTCGGACCCGATCAAGAAATCAAAATGGAAGGACAACTGGCAACTCTCGGCCGAGCGCGCTCTGACGGTGACTCGTTATCTCATCGAGCGCGGAAGTCCTGAGGACAGGATCCGCGCCGTGGGCTGCGGAGAAAGCCAGCCCATTGCTTCGAATGCCAGCGCCAGCGGCAAGGCCAAGAACCGCCGGGTCGAAATTGTCGTGCACGTGAGGGGATAGGCAAGGCTGCCGCGGGTGCAATACCCGGGACCTGGAAGATCCACGAGTCCGGAGGCGGTGGACGCTCGCTTTGTTTCAGCATGGTCGGTGCGCGGTGACTCGATTCACCGCTTAAAAGTGTTCGCCTGCGTGGTCCCGTTTGCCCGTACACAAACACGGACGGCCCCATGCCCGGCTGTATAGAAATATCGAGACCGGTCGGACGAACGAGCAGCGGAGGCAGGGCCTTTCATTATCCTCTCGTACTGACTCCGGTCGCAACTGCCTGCCAAAACACCCGCGTCGAGATGGGCCAGAAAATCGGACGCCAGCGTCTTGGCCGAGCCGTGATGAGGAATGACGACAATATCCGCTTCAAGGTCGGGATTTAATCGAAGAAGCTCTCTCTGCGCAAACGCTTCAATGTCGGAGCATAGAAGAGTTTTGACGCCGGCGAATTCAATGAGCGAAACCAGCGACCGGTCGTTGTCACTCAATTTCTCGCTACCGTTGATCGTCCCGTCGGGCCAAAGATGTTTCACCGTGGCCCTGCTGTGCAAATTCAGATCGTGTTGAAGGCGCTCTATTTCGAGGCCTTGTTCGCCCAGGCAATCGGTGAGAAACTGTGCGGTCCCCCACGTATCCGTCTTATCGAAGAATGCGTGATTGGCATAAACGCTGCCGACTTTGCAGTGTGCGACAATTTCGGGAATCCCGTTGATGTGGTCGGTGTCGTTGTGGCTTATGATAAGAGCGTCGATCCTGCTGATTCCCGCATAATCGAGAAACGGCGCGACGATTCGCGTCCCGATGTCGCTTCTGTACAAAGAGCCGGCGTCAAACAGGACGTTCGTCTTCGGCGGAAGCTGGATGAGTATGGCCTGCCCGTGGCCGACGTCGAGACACGTCAGGACCAGCTCGTCCCGGTAGGTTCTCTGCCATTTTACAGCACCCAGATAAACAGTGATTCCCAGGAGCATTACGGCAGAGACAGACGTCTTTAGCAGGGGCCACCGCCGAAGATATACAAAGCCGATAAAAATAATAATGCAGTAATACAAAACGATGAACACAAGCGACACTCGTCCGATGAGTATTTGGAAAATGTCAAAATGCGCGATGAACTTGACTATGTGGATAAGCATATCCGACAATAAGGTCACTGCGATCCCTGAAGCAGCACTTAGTGTCGGCAGCAGAAGAGACAAGATCATCTTTAAGAATCCAAATACCAGGATGGCGCTGACTAAAGGAAAGACCAGCACCGTCCAGACGCTCGCAAAGGGATTGATCGTGTGAAAGTGGTACAGCAACACGCCAGCCGAGCCCAGCCATGCGGCAAATCCCACTGAGAAGAGCCTCCTCGCGTAGAGGCCGAACTTGCCCAGTGTGTGAGACCAGAGTGTTTTTCTCTGACCAGTGCCGACCCACAGGCGACCTGTCAGCACCCCGTCCAGGAAGTCCCCAATTCGGTCTGTAAGCAGTATGATTCCCAGTACTGAGGCAAATGAAAGTTGCCAGCCCGCCTCAAACAATTGTGTCGGCCGAACCAGAAGCAGGATGATCGCCGCCAGCGATAGTGTGTTGACCGGATTCGCACGCCGGTGGGCAAGGATGGACGCGCAGAAAACCCAGCAGATAATCGCCGCCCTCACCGTCGGCGCTCGCGGCGGGACAATCAGCAGAAAAAGCCCGATTGCAGTCGCGCAAATCACGGCCCGGGCGGGTTTCATGAATCCTGCCGTTTTAGATGCCAGCCAGATTATACCGAACAGGATGCCCATGTGCATGCCGGAGAGGCTAATGAAGTGGAGCAGGCCCGTTTTGCGGAAGGCCCGGTACGTGTCACCATCGATTCGGCGTCGTTCGCCCAGAAGCAGCGCCTCGAGCAGTCCCCGGCTCGCATCCTGCTCAGGCACGTCGCCCACCAACGCCTGCATCGTAAGCTTCCTGAGCTGCGCCCTGAGTCTTGTAAACCGCCCAGCGCGAAGGCTTCGAAGGACTTCGATGCCGTCGCGGGAATTTACGAACGCAGCGACGAAGATGTTTCGCCTGGCTAAATAAGCGGCGGTGTCGAACTGGCCCGGGTTGGTGGGTGGCTCGAATCTGTCGAGCCAGCAATACGCCCGGATCGCGTCGCCGGCCTTCAAGTCCGAAGTCGGCTCGCCCACCTGTACGCGAACCGTGCCGGCTGTTTGCACCCAGCCATGAATCGCTTTGACCTCGCAGACCTTCATATAGAAACTGGTGCTCGGGTCGGTCGGCTTGAACCGGGCGAATTTCCAGTCCGGGTACCGGCTGACGTACGGATCGGTGACAATGAGCCCGCGAATGGTGGCCAGCTTGCGCTCGTCGGCGACATGATTGCGGATGTCGTCCGGCTCGGGCCGACTGTAATCCATCAGTCGAATGGAGCCGAGACAGGCAAAACAGCCCAGCGCCAGATAGGCCGTGACGCGGCGATTGGCGGCCGATGATGGGCGCGCGGCAAAGAAAATCACGCCCCCGGCCGCAGACAAACCAAGCAGTATGAGCCAAATTGCGACGGGCGCGTCAAACACGCTCTGGACCAGAATCCCCGCGATAAGCCCCACGGCGGCAAACACAAGAGGACAAGTGGTGATGATGTGATCGTGAAAGTCCCGCCTCGCTAATTGTCTGTCAATCAGCTCTAATTTCCGCCGTATCTCGTCCATGGCGGAATAGGTTACAAACAGGACCGTTCAAACTCAAGGGCCAAATTCACCCTGCGTGACGTTCACATGGCTCGGCGGGTTCTGAGAATGTGCACGTGGCGCTTCCATATCACGATGACGGAGGCCGCGCACAGCAGCAGATTCAGCATCCAAACGGTGTGCGGGATGGCCAGGCCGGCATTGGGCTTGCGGAACATTCCAAACAGAAATCCACCCGGGCTGTGCAGATAGAGCGTTTGACTATCCAAAATCCAATGCAAAATCACGGGCAGCGTCACGTACAAAAGAGCGACAAAGACCAACAGCAACCCGATCTTATTCGAGATAGGTGTGCATACTACGTAAAGCTCCAGCAGCAGAACAAGAAACAGATGAAAAGAGAACAAGACCAGGATCATATACAGATGAGGCACCAGCTCCAGGCCGGCCAGCAGCGTTGTCCCTATCGAACAGGCCGCCCAGACCGCAAACAGACCCAGATCAAGAGACAGGTTTGAGTACAGGAGCATGCGGGGTATCACACTCTTGTTCTGTCCCGACGTGGTGCGAACCAGTCCGCTGTATTCAAGGTACTTCTCAAAACGGCGCAGGGACCAGACCGGAACAGCCAGAGCCGGCAGTAGTGAAATCAACCAGTAACAGTAGTTGACCCAGCTCGCAATCATTCCCGCCTTCGTCAGACGGGAATAGAACAGCCCGAGAAGGACAAATTCGTAACCGATCATGAACAGACAGGCCCCTGTTCGGGTGAACAGAGGCTCATCTTCCCGCGTGAATCTGCGCAGGACGCCGATGATGCTCCAGGCGCTCAGGTACAGCGCAACTAATCCTGCCAGGATCAGGGCCGGCAGCTCGACGGTGTAGAACTTGCCCATGACGTTCCAATGCTCGCCGAGGCGCCAGGCGGCCGCAACGGCTCGGATCAGGAACGGTCCCACAAAGACCAGCAGGATAATAATCATTGCCACGCTGCTTTTCTTCTTTTGGTTGTTTGGATGGATCGAGGCCAGCAGAGCGACGGAATTCACCAGGATCGCCAGCGATATCAACGCGAAAACAGACCGCTGCAACAACACGGAATCCACCCGCCCAATGTTGCCGAAGACCCCAATCAGCACAAAATTAGCCGCGCCGAATAACAGCACCACAAGGTTCTTGCCCACCAGAACGCCCACGGCCTTCTTGCCCGCGGAAATCGGAAGCATTCGAAAGAAATCATACGATTTGCCGGTAATTTCATCTCGGATGGCTGAGCCGGAATTGTACGCTCCCACCGCACACAACAGCAGCACCTGTAAAACCAGAAGCTGATAGCAGACGCTCGCAAAGAAGTCTGTGGGGACCTGAAGTATGCCGGGGTGCTTGTAGGCGGCGTAGTTGAGAAACACAAGCAGCCCGATGAGGGTGGCATAAATGGTGACATAGACCCAGAGTTGCCTGGGACGCATCAGGCTGTAACGGTAACGTCGAATGAGTGGATTATTCAGTATCACTGTGCTTGCCCCAAAGCGTGTTGCGCTTCGCCGCCTGATATTCTCATGAACAAATCTTCGAGGTCCGTCTTCTGCTCGCTGAAGCCAAAAACCTTCACGCCCTTTGCCACCAAGTGTGCATTGAGACGGGCCAACTCAGCCTCACCGGCCGCCATCTGAACGATGATCTGATTGTCCCGGACCTGCTCGACATCCGCGTTCGGGAATTCTCCAATCAGCCTGACCGCCTCATCGCGATTATCCAGCACGGCTATGCAGATTCTTCGCGAGCCGAAGACATCCTGTTGAATCTCATCGACGGCGCCGTGCAGAACGATTTTGCCCTTGTCCATCAGCGCGATGTGCGAGCAGAAGCCCGACAGCTCGGTGAGGATGTGCGAGGAGATGATGATGGTCTTGCCTTCGCCGCTGAGCTTTTTCAGGACGGCGCGCAGTTGGATTCGCGCCTTCGGGTCCAGCCCGCTGGCCGGCTCGTCCAGCAGAAAGACGTCCGGATCGTGCACAAGCAGAACACCGATGCCCATGCGCTGGACCATGCCCCGAGACAGATGCCGAATGAGATCGTTGCGCTTGTCCTCAAGCTCGATGTATTTGAGTACTTCGGCGACGCGCCCCGAAATCAGAGCTTTTTGCACCCTGTACGCCCTTGCGAAGAAATCGAGGCATTCGCGGAGCGTTAGGTCGTTATAAAGATTGAAAAAATCGGGCAGAAAGCCCACATGTTTGCGGATGTCGAGGTATTCTTTGGCCGAGTCGCAGCCCATGACCTGAACCGAGCCGCTCGTGGGCCGAAGCACCGTGGCCAAAATACGCAGCAAGGTGGTCTTTCCCGCCCCATTGGGGCCGATCAGCCCGAGCACGTGTCCCCGTTCGAGTGAGAAGCTCACCTCATTGACGGCCACGACCGTCCCGAACTCCTTCCTGATATCGTTGATTTCCAGAATGTCCATTTTGCCGCGCCAACAAACAGCCCCACAGGACGCGATGTCGTTGCGCTCCATCCACGTCGCTGCATCAGCTCCTATCCCGCCCAAAGTACAATCCAGCCTCTCAACAAGATTGACTATCTGATGTATGAATTATAACCCCATTCTGCGGAGCGTCAATGCTTCCAATATCCCCCCAATAGGGAGAAAGCCTTCCGTCTCTGAGGTGGGCTGCCTGTCAATTAGAGAGCAACGGCCGCGGTGTGCCAAAAAAGTGGCAAGAAAGCGGGGTTTTGATGCAAGCAACGGGCCCTTTGGGTGTTTTTTTGCGACAGAACGTATTTACTTATCGGAGGGTTGTTGACATGTGGCTGAGATTGTGCTACGATGAAGTTTCAAGCATATATGGGTGTTTCAATAGAGCGTATGTCGGCAATATCGAAATATCGGTTACTGTTTGTCTTTGGAGGATTGAACGATGAGAAGTCTCAGATCAAAATTAGTTGTGGTATGTGCGCTGGTACCGTTGCTCGGCGCTGCCCAAGCCGCACTCGGTGACAACGATGATTGTGCCGGCGCCCAGCCCGTCGGCGATGTCGAAGACCTGAGGTTTGACACGCGAAACGCGACGTTCGACGGGCCCGGCCACTGCACACAGAGTCCGAACCTCTGGTATTGTTATACCG
>CP070806.1:4172090-4175809 GCA_020343675.1 Phycisphaerales bacterium | reverse complement strand
CCGGGACCGGTACGATTCTCTATGAGGTCTGGGAAGATATCGGTGGAGAAAGGGTCTCATACCTGACGAGCAACCCGAATTACCCATTCAACCCGTCATCGAGCACTGAACTATCGTCGTTCGACGCGCCGGTCGATAGGAGTGATTTTTTTGGGGGCCGAATCCACGGTTATCTCATTCCGGAGACCTCGGGTGACTATACGTTTTGGATTGCCAGTGACGATAACGGCGAATTGTGGCTGAGCACCGACCAGAGCCCTGCCAACGCAGTCCTGATTTCCACGGTAAGCCCGTGGACCGACCATCTCGAGTTTGACAGTTTCGCCGTGACTCCATCGGGACCGATTTCTCTGGTCGGCGGCCAGAAATACTACATCATGGCGCTGTACAAGGAAGGCTGGGGCGGTGACAACTGTGCAGTGGCATGGCAGGGTCCTGACAGCCCGGAGCGAGAAGTCATTGCAGGCTACTATCTGTCGCCTTTCGTGCAATTAAAGGCCTATTCCCCGGGCCCGGCTGATGGCGCCACAAGCGTACAGAAGGCATGTGCTCTTAGCTGGTTGCCGGGAGCTACTGCCGCCACGCATGACGTGTACTTCAGCGCCGATCGGCAAGCTGTGGTGGATGGTACGGCCTTTATCGGCAACCAGACAGAGACGAGCTATAGTCCCTCAGGTCTTGTCAAAGGCACTGTTTACTACTGGCGGGTCGATGAGGTCGAGGCCGACGGCACGACGACCCACACCGGCGATGTCTGGAGCTTTATGACTGCTCCTGGTTACGCTACACAACCCCGCCCGGCGGATCGGGCCTTAGGTGTGGCCTTGAATGCGATTCTCAGATGGTCGCCGGGTTATACTGCGGCGACGCACGATGTGTACTTCGGTACCAGCAATCCGCCGCCGTTCATAGGCAACCAGACAGCCTCTAACTTTAATCCCGGACCCCTTGAACTAAGCACGACTTACTATTGGCAGATTGATGAAATCGAGGCCGATGGTACGACGATATACGCCGGTGATATCTGGAGCTTCAAGACCCCTCGACCCGGGACTGGTACGATCCTGCTTGAGTTCTGGGTCCTCGGTTTGGGCACTGCGATTTCAGATCTGACAAGCAATGCGGACTACCCGTACGAACCGATATTTACCACTGAGTCAGGGTTATTCGAGGCACCGACAGATATCGGCGACGCCTTTGGCGGCCGGATCCACGGTTTCCTTCAGCCGGAGACCTCGGGCGACTATACGTTCTGGATTGCCACTGACTATGCCGGCGAACTGTGGCTGAGCACCGATTCGAGCCCTGCCAACGCCGTTCTGATCGCCCATAATAATCAGCCGACCAATCCACGCCAGTGGGACGTCTTTCCTGAGCAGAAGTCCGAACCCGTCTCACTGACGGGCGGCCGGCAATACTACATCATGGCGCTGTACAGGGAAGACTGGGACGACGACCACTGTTCGGTGGCATGGCAAGGTCCTGATAACCCGACCCGATCAGTCATTGACGGTTATTACCTCTCGCCGTATGCGAATTTATGGGCCTGGATGCCGGAGCCGGCTGATGGCGCGACGGGGGTGTCGAGGAGACCTACTCTTAGCTGGAGACCGGGAGCTACTTCCGCTTCGTACGATGTGTATTTGAGCACGGATCGGCAGGCTGTGACAGACGGTACGGCTGCCGTAGTGAACCAGACGGAGACGAGCTGCAGTCCCGGAGCCTTGGTCCAGGGTGCGACCTATTATTGGCGGGTCGATGCGGTCGAGGCCGATGGTACTACGAAGCACACCGGCGATGTCTGGAGCTTCACGGTTACAGCCCTTGGACGATGATCCCGGAGATTACAGCGTACGGCGAACGAAACGGGATTTTGGAGACCTGAAAATCAGGGAGAAGACGACCGTCGCCGCCGTGGACCGGGCGTATCGATTAGCCTATCGGCTCGGCTGCAAAGGCGTTACGGTTTACCGGCGGCGAAGCCACGACCAGGAGCCGATGAGCCTCTGTTGAGCCGCTGACCCGCGCACATCCTTTTGCCCTGCGGCCTCAGCTTTTTCTGCGGCAGGAATAGGAATTGGCTCTGATTGGGTTTGTTCTTCACAAAGAGCCTGAGCCGGCTTGGCTTTGCGCGCCTGATTTACGGGTGTCTATTGATTGCCGACTATTCATCCGCTGCAATGTGCTATGGCTCTCGTATTCTGTTTTCCATCGTTATTCACCATTCCCGTTCATGGCAATTCGTTAGATACATATCCTGCGCCGCAGCGATTGGACGTCAAGTGACATCTCCAAAACATCAGGAAGAAACCGCAGACCCTATTGCCACTTGAGGCTGTGAGCGCTCGAGCTGAGGCTATGGAGACGCCGGTGGCTGTCCTGAATAGTCCCAGGATGGGTAGCTCAGGACACTTCAGGGGAGCGTTCGGGCAATAATGGCATGTTTTTCCCATTATCCTTATTCAAGAGCCCTGATTGCCGTACATGCAAAGCCTGCTCAAAGACTGTTGACATCTATGCGAGTTGTTGGTATTATAGGACGTGAGGTGTGCAGGAGCGGCCAAACAACGTGCAAAAGGAAGATGTCGGATACGGACTATTTCACAATATGAGGGAGGTGCGACGAAGTAGATTTCAATGCTTAATAGCTTTATTTCCTGGCTTTGAGCTATTTCTTTTGATTTGTGATTGGAGAAAGGAGGTGGGACAAATCAAGAAACATCATCGTGAGCAGAATAGTCTTAGAAGTAGGAAGGTCTCAATGTTCATCTGTTACATTATTCCAGCTATTCTTTTGAAGGAGGACTATTATGTGTAAAACAATGATCTACGTTGTTTCTTCAATGTTGATTCTGAGCATCGTCGGCGGTGTTCAGGCAGATACGATTGCTGTCGGCAGTGATGCCGACACCTATGTCCAGAACGACACGGTCTATGGCAATGAAGTTTATATGTATCTTCATAACGCCAATTACGTTGGCTATCTGCGGTTCGATCTCGCCGCTCACAATGTCCTCTCGGTCGAAAGCGCGACGTTGATACTGACTTATAGTGGGAATGCGCCACGCAATGACACACTCAACAACGGCCGTTTTGCCCTGAGCGGCCTGGATAACGTTGCCGGCAACACGCCTCAGGATTGGGATGAAGCTGTTTTGTCTGTCAGCAACGTCGGAGCCGAGTATGGCACGAATGGTGGCGACCCATTGGTCAATGTCACCAGTCTGAACGATGATATTCCGGGAATCACCGAGGATGTTGCTGCAACCGGTGCAAATTATTGGGATCCAGGGGGAACAACGGTCACCATCTCGGGAGACCCGCTTGTCAGCTTCATTCAAAACCGAATTGATGACAACGGTTTGGTCACGTTTCTTCTGGAGTTCCCCGGCGGTGGTTCTGGCAGAGGATATGGGCTCGCTTCCAAAGAGAATGACACTGAGCAATGGCGTCCAAGGCTGGAGCTTGCCGCAGTCATAGGGGCGAAGACTGCAGCGACGAAGCCTAATCCTGCCAACGAAGCGCAGGATGTACCCCGCGATGTGATATTGAGCTGGATTCCGGGTGAACTCGCTGACAAACATGACGTTTATCTCGGCATCAGCTTCAATGACGTGAACAGTGCCGGCCCAGGGAGTCCTCAATTAGTCGGTCCAGCCGAAGACGCTAATAGTTATAATGCCGGCCGCCTTGAATTCGATCAGACCTACTATTGGCGG
>CP070806.1:4137059-4171990 GCA_020343675.1 Phycisphaerales bacterium | reverse complement strand
GCCGTTCTTCGTATCATTGTAAGCCCAGCGCAGCGAAGCCATATACCACGTAAGGCAGACTATAAAAGAACCGCTGGCCGTCCTGAATAAGCCCCGAAGTCCTATTAGTTTGAGCTTCCGCTGAGGTCGGTGTTATTGGGTTCTTCCCATCTGCCGGTTCGTATGATCTCATCAATCCTTTTGTCATACTCCGGATGATGATTGTATTCATAATCGTAATACCACAGGCCGCCAAGAAGCTCTCTATTACCATATCTGAAATAGCGGCGCGGCGCAGCGAAGCCTTCCGGGTAGATCCTCACGCCGAAATCTCCTATGCCTCCGCGCATTTGCAGGACGACAAAGCCGTTGAAATTTATCAGGCTGGCATGTGGTCTGAGTTTCCGGATGACCTTGGGGATACACACTCCCCCTGGAACTGGAAAGCCGTCGATATGCATCGGCCCAAGATACTGGTAATTCATAGGGTCTTTGGGGCCCTGCCTGAGAATTTCCCTGCCGGCCTTTAGCAACGCCTCATGGTCGGTATGGTATAACAGCAGTATCCGGCGCTGCTGTGCACGCTGTTCCGGGGTATCCAAGAAAATGGACGCTGAGAATCGACTACGAAACAAGAGACAGCCTACAATCAGGGCAATAGTGAGTATGACAAGAGCCGTTGTACTGTCGTGCGCTTTACCCGTCTTCATATTAAGGTCCCCGTTCTGGTCCTACCTTCGGACCTTGAACTCGTAACGCCGGTTCTTCAGCTTAGGGACGTTTTTGTCAGGGAATGAGAGCCCGAAACCGTCTTTTATGACCTCATACGTGAAATCTTTGCCGGTGAACGGATCCTTTGGCAGACCAGCCGGAAGCTCCTCTGGCAGTCGCCCCGTTTTTGCCCGGGCGAGGTAGATTTCCATGCCAGCCATAAAAGCGTTGCAACTGCTCTCGTGAAGAACCTGGTGGGTGTACAATGACGGCGCACTTTCGGGCCGGTACATCACCATGTGGATGAAAAAGTACCTCTCGAATTGCCCTTCGAGTTCGCTTGCTAATCTCTGCATGTCAGCAAGTTTCTGCGTATGGGGAGCTTCGCTTGCCATTACTTGAAGAAGTGAACTCAGAACATCAGCGTAAGGTTTTTGAACAAGTGCGATAAACTCTTCGTCTGTAAGACCGGCAATTGTCTTGGCGGCTTCATCATCGCCTGCCTTTTCCACAAATTCATCCCTCACGGACTTCAGCAATTGCTGATTCGTGCGCAATTTCCGCAGGGCAAGTTCCATCTCCGTCATGAATGCCCTGGCAACAGACGGCGGCGAACCCGTTTCAGTAAGAAGCTCACCCTTCAACCACGTTAGAATCTCCACATCCGGTTTCATATGCCCGAAGAGAACGCGCATACAGTACAGGGCACTTCCATCTAAAGTGGTTGAAGTCGAATAGGGAAAGATCCCCTCGTCGCCCACGTGTCGGGCGAATCGGCGTATCATCAGGCAGCGTCTGAACGCAGCTCGGTAGTCTCCGTCCGCGGCAAGGAGCAGAGCATCTGTACGCAGGAGAGTACCAAGCTCTCTTATCTCAGTCAGTTGCGGTGCGTTAAGAGTGAATCCACGAGAATACAGAAAGCCCCAATCACATTCGGACACTTCAGAAGCGGCCTGAGCCAGTTCGATTGTGCCACGACATTCTCTCAGATAGTTCCTGATTTCTTTATTGGGGTCAACGCCGGCCATCTTCTGCTCATGTTCGAGACGTTGGCGCAACCTACTGATTGTAGAACGGACCTGACCCTCGTAATTGCCCTCAGGCATCACCTGACGCAGCTTGAGCATCATCTCGCGCACCTCAGGCGGCGCCTTGTTTGGGTCATCGAGCTGCTCTTCAAGTTGGCGGATCTGTTCTTCGGTGTCGGTGCCAAACTCGAGTTTGCCGCCTCGTAGGACGTCGTTGAACTGCTCCATACGCGTTTCGTACACAAGCTGCTCAGCAACATAATCAGGCTCAGGGCGAGAGAGAAACGCCTGATAATAGAGCAAAGCGCCGTTATTGGGGTCCGGTGGCAGAGTCGAGGTTTGTGCTCCAAGGGCACATAGGACCATCGGGAAACAAATGCAGCATACAATCGTGGGCATGTTATGGCTGATATTGTTCATCGTCGTCTCTCGCAAATTCACAGATTTCCTTGCGCATCGGGAACGTGCGTTGACTAATTCACAGGAACAAGGAACGGCTCTGGAATAATCCTGCTCGCGTTTGTTCAACATGATATACGCACGGCGGGCGGGGGACAATCAATAAAATGCGACAAAAGGAAAAAAGGGGTCAGGAGCCTTTTCTGGGACGGCCGCGAGGTCGCAGGGTCGAAGTCAGCAGCAGATGTTCTGCAGTTTGCTGGACCCAATTATCTTGTCCCAGCGGCGTTCCCCGTCGAATACACTGCTCGATTTTGCCCAAGTCATTTTCCCATGGCAAAATGTCAACCAACCCGGCCCAATTGTCCGGCAACTCGACCGGACCGCCAGAGATCGCAACGCCTTCTTTGGCGACGCCTCTTCGTATAGTCAAGCTACTCCAAATCCAATCCGATGAGCTTTTGACCAGCCCGGCGCGACAAGGATTGCTCTCGATATATCGTAGTGCGGTCAGGTAGTAGTATTCACTTTGAATCGGAAAGCTCTTGAAACGACCCTGATAAAGATGTCCTGTGCCGACGGTATTGTGAACGGAGTGCCACCGCTGCGTGTGCGTCATCGTCACCCAGTGCATGAACGCCGAGAGGTCGCCGTCATTGCAGGGCCACAACAGCAGGTGCCAGTGGTTGGACATCAGACAATATCCGGTCAGACGCATCGGAATCTTCGCAAGACCTTCGGCAAGAATTTTCTCAAACATGTTGTAATCAAAAGACCCTTCGAAGATTGTTTGGCGAGCGTTGGCGCGATTCAGGACATGATAAACGATACCTCCCGGAGATTGTCGTCTCGCTCTGGGCATGAGTGAATTTTATGTCGCCAACGTATCGCCTGTCAAGCCAAAAATGCTCCTGACCCCTTTTTTACTTTGGCTGTGCGCCGTTGAGGTATTTGTGCATGGAGGCGGCGGCGATGCGGCCCTGGCCCATGGCTAAAATGACCGTGGCGGCGCCGGAGACGATGTCACCGCCGGCATAAACGCCCGGAACACTGGTTGCCATCGTGCTTTCGTCAACGACGATGGTGCCCCACCTGGTCGTTTCGAGCTCGGGCATGGTTTGCGGAATCAGCGGGTTCGGCTTGTTGCCGATGGCGACGATGACTGTGTCAAGCTCCATGATGAACTCGGAGCCCTCAACCGGAATCGGTCTGCGCCGCCCCGAATCATCCGGCTCGCCAAGCTCCATTTTGATGCATTCCATGGCCACAACGCGGTGGCGGTCGTCGCCGATGACGCGCGTGGGATTGTTGAGTAGCTTGAGCTTGACGCCTTCCTGCTCGGCGTGGTGGATTTCCTCATCGCGGGCGGGCATCTGTTCGCGCGCGCGCCGATAGACGATGGTCACATCGGCCCCTAATCGCAGCGCCGTTCGCGCCGAGTCCATCGCCACGTTGCCGCCCCCGATGACCGCGACGCGCTGCCGCTTTATCGGCGGCGTATCGTACGCCGGAAACAAGTACGCCTTCATCAGGTTGGAACGCGTCAGATACTCGTTGGCCGAGTACACGCCGACCAGGTTCTCGCCCGGAACCCTCATGAAGGACGGCAGACCCGCCCCGCTGCCGATGAACACCGCATTGTAACCTTCGTCGTCCATGAGCTCACGGATGGTGCTGTTGCGGCCGACCACAAAATCCATCACAAACCTGACCCCAAGCCTCTTGAGGTAATTCACTTCCGCCTGGACGATTGTCTTCGGAAGGCGAAACTCGGGGATGCCGTAGGTCAGCACGCCGCCCGGCTCCTGAAGCGCTTCGAAAACGGTCACATCATGGCCGCGTTTTATCATATCGCCGGCCACGGTCAGTCCGGCCGGCCCGGCGCCGACGATGGCCACGTGCTTGCCCGTTTTGGGCGGGATCTTCGGCACGCTGATCTTGCCGCTGTTGCGTTCGTAGTCGGCGACGAATCGCTCCAGCCGTCCGATGGCCACCGGCTCGCCTTTGACCCCGAGCACGCACAGCTTCTCACATTGCTCTTCCTGCGGGCACACTCGCCCGCACACGGCCGGCAGTGCGTTTTGCTCCTTGACCTTCCAGGCCGCCTCGATGAACTTGCCCTCCTGCACAAGAGCAATGAAACCGGGGATGTCAATGCCGACGGGACATCCGGCTACGCATTTCGGCTTCTTGCACTTGAGGCACCGGCCAGCTTCCAGGATGGCCGTTTGCTCCGAGTAGCCATAAGGGACCTCCTCGAAGTTTCTCGCCCGGTCTTCCGGGGCCTGCTCGGGCATCGGCTGTCTTGGAATCTTCTCTTTGGCCATTGATTACTCTCGGTTCCCCATCAATGCAAGCACTTACACCCGGACCCGCCGCTGTGACCGGTCACGACCGCCTCGGTCCGGCCCAGCGAATGGATCTCTTGGGCGCTGTATGCCGCGCGCCGGTCTCGAAGCTCGTCCCAATCGATCAGATGCGCATCAAAGAACGGCCCATCCACACAGGCAAACTTGGTCTGGTTGCCGACCGTGACCCGGCACGCCCCGCACATGCCGGTACCGTCCAGCATGATCGGATTCAGCGCCGCCAACGTCTTTACACCGAACGGCTTTGTTTCCTGAGCCGTCACCATCATCATGAAGGGACATCCGACGGCAATGACGCAATCCATTTTCTCGCCCGCTTTGAGTTTTTCAGCTATGGCATCGATGGCGTGCCCCTTGACGCCCACGGAGCCGTCAATCGTCGTCTCAACAAACTCGTCGCAGAGGCCCTGGAGCTTCTTCTTGTAGTAATGCAGATAGTGGCTGCGGGCCTCGGTGACGACGACCACGCGATTGCCGGCGTCCTTCATCGCTTCGACAATAGGCACGATCCCGCCGATCCCATAGCATCCCGCGGCAAGAACGACCGTGCCGTACAGTTCGATGTCCAGCGGGACGCCGAGCGGCCCGACCACGTGCACCAGCTTGTCGCCTGCGCTCAAGAGTATGAGCTTGCGGCTGGATTGACCCTTTTCGAGCACCACGAGCGTGATAGTGCCCGCCTGAGCATCCCAGCCGCACAATGTATAAGGCACACGCTCGGATTTTTCATCGACCATGGCAATAACGAACTGCCCGGGCAGAGCTTTCTTGGCTACTTCGGGCGCCTGGATGATGATTTCGTGCACGTTCGGCGCAATCTCGTGTTTTTCCAGGATTCCGAATGCCCCTTCGTGTTTCTCCTGCGCCGGCTCGAGGGCACAAGGATCCTCGACGGGTAACTCCCGCAGCCCGCGGACCTTCTCGTCGATGCGATGCCCCCGGAAATGTGTTCGTCGAAGTTTGAAATCCGTCGCGGCCGGCGGAGCCTCCACGCGATCGACCCACAACTGGGCATTCGAGATACGCAGCTCCTTCGAGATCGCTTCAGCCGACTCATACTCAAAGCCTTCGGCTCCCATGGCTTCAGCCAGCCGGCAGATGATCCACCATTCCGGCTTTGCCTGGCCAGGCGGCTCGCACGCCTTGTGCAGAGGCCGTTTCCGGCCGGAGCGATCGAGAATGGTACCCTCAACTTCAGCAAGAACAGCCGCCGGCAGCACAACATCGGCACGCTGACTCACAGGCGTCGGGTAACAATCCTGAACAATCGATAGTCCAAGCTCTTTGAGGGCGGCCAAATCGACAAAGTTGCCCGTCAGCAGCGCGGCTTTAGTGCCTGCCGGCAGTGAGCCGCGCGAAACGCCATGTGCATCAGGCTCAATCTCGATGTAGTTCGTTGATTTCATCACCTCGTTGGTGAACTTCTTGAAGATATGGCGGTCCTCAAGTGTGCTCGTGGTATCGCAAACCAGGGCGAAACCATCGCCGGCGAATTGCCTGAGCTTGCCGGCAACCATTTCGAGGGCCTGTTCCCACGGTATCTGACGTAATCTCTGGCCCACGCGCATGTGCGGCGTGCTCAGCCGGTCCGTGCCGTTGAGGAATTCGGGAACAGCAAACCTGCCGAGCACACAGACAGGGACATTTTCATCGACCGCCTGCGCGGCAGTGACTTTTCCGTTCTTAGTCCCGAGCGCCAACGCACACGCATGGTCGCAGAAGATACAGGTCGATTCCGCGACGGCTTCCGGCCTGCCGTACCATTTGGCGTATCGGTCGGCCAGACTGCCCGTGGGACACACATCGACGCACGCGCCGCAGAACTGACAGCCCGCATCGAGCAGCGAGTTCCCGAACGCCTGGCCGATATGGGTCTGGCTGCCGCGGCCGACGAAATCAATGACCGCCCGGCCCTGATGATGCTTGCAGATACGCACGCAGCGACCGCAAAGAATACAGAGATTCAGGTCGCGATCCATGAAAGGCTCGGACCGCTCGACCGGCCGCTCGTGGTAGGCCGGCGGCACCGGCAGCTCCGCAAATCCTAGCTCCTCGCTCAACGCACGCACCTCACAAATCTCCTTGTTGCTGCACGTGTGACAGCCAGTTGTGCGACCCGTTCTTTCAGCTTCGGGCCGGAATTGCTCACAAAGCTCCCGCCGGCTGCACACAAGACATGCACTGGGGTGTTCGAGCATCATCAGCGCTAGAATATTGCGGCGCAGATTTTGCAGGGCCTGGGTATCCGTCCGCACGACCATCGCGTCGGCCGCCGGCGTCGTGCAGGAAGTCGGGTATCCCCGAATCCCATCGATTTCGACGAGGCACAACCGGCACGCACCGAACGCAGACAACTGCGAATGCGTGCAGAGATGCGGAATCGAAATGTCGTTGTTCAGCGCACATTCGAGAACCGTCTGGCCTTCTTTGGCGATTACAGATTTTCCATCGATGGTCAGTTTCACTTCAGCGCGTTCCTTTGTCTAATCAGACTTTCTCTTAACTTCTTTACGCGGCTCGACTCTGGTCAGTTCGCCGCTGCGGCGAAAGACCGCTGCATAGCGGGCAGGACACGTGCTCAGGCACATACCGCACCGGATGCATGTTTCCTGGTCGATTGCGTGGGGTTTCTTTTTCTGGCCGCTGATGGCCTCGACCGGGCAAACTCGCGCGCACGCGCCACAGCCGCTGCACCTGTCACGGTCGATGTGATAGCTTATCATCCGGCTGCAAACAAACGCCGGACATTGGCCTTTGCGGATATGCTCTTCGTACTCATTTCGGAAATAGCGCAACGTCGTCAAGACGGGATTCGGCGCGGTTTGGCCCAGACCGCACAGCGAGCCGTCCCGGATGGTCTGGGCAACACTCTCAAGTTTCTCAAGGTCGGCCATTTGGCCTTCGCCGGCCGCAATTCGTTCCAGGATGCTCAGCATCGCACGCGTCCCCACCCGGCACGGCGCACACTTTCCACAGGATTCGGCCTGCGTGAACGACAGAAAGTACTTTGCCACATCGACCATGCAGGTATCTTCATCGAGCACGATCATGCCGCCGGAACCCATAATGCTGCCAGCTTGAGTGAGGGCCTCGTAATCAACGGGCAAATCCATTTTCTCGGCCGGGATGCAGCCGCCCGAGGGGCCGCCCGTCTGGACGGCCTTCAGCGCCTTGCCGTCCGGGACACCGCCCCCAATTTCACAGATGATATCCTTGAGCTTGATGCCCAGGGGCACTTCGACCAGGCCGGTCCGCTTGATTTTGCCCGCTAAGGCAAAGGTCTTTGTCCCCTTGCTGGATTCGCTGCCGTACTGGCTGTACGATTGGGCGCCGTTGCGAAGAATCAGCGGCAGATTTCCAAGCGTTTCGACGTTCTGAATCACGGTCGGCTTTCCCAACAGACCGCTGACCGCGGGAAATGGCGGCCGAGGCTGTGGCATTCCTCGCCGACCCTCGATGGAAGCAATCAGGGCCGTCTCTTCCCCGCAGACAAAGGCCCCGGCCCCTTTCTTTACGGACAAATCGAAACAGAAGCCTGAGCCCTGAATGTCCCGACCCAGCAGCCCCAATGCGCGCATTTGGCCAATGGCAACGTCCAGTCGCTGCAAGGCGAGCGGATATTCGGCCCGGCAGTAGATGTAGCCTTGTGATGCCCCCAACGTGAAAGCCGCTATCAGCATGCCTTCCAGCACCGCATGCGGATCGCCCTCGATGAGGGAGCGATTCATGAATGCGCCGGGGTCCCCCTCATCGGCATTGCATATCAGGTATTTCGTCGGGCCGGGCGCATCACGGCAGAACTGCCACTTGCGCCAGGCTGGAAATCCAGCCCCGCCCCGGCCCCGCAGCCTGGAAGCCTTGATCTCTTCAAGGGTCTTGTCGGGGCCAAGCTCCAGAGCCTTCAGGAATCCGCGATATCCGTCGCGGGCCAGGTAGTGGTGCACGTTTTCCGGGTCTATCAGTCCGCAGTTGCGCAGGATATTACGCACCTGCCGATGCATCATCGGGTGCGTGTTGAAATCATCAATGCCGTCGAGTTTTCCCGGCGTCATTTTTCCGAGCGCCCATCGGGCACAGGGGTCGTCACCGAAGACGTGACTTTCGAGTATGCGGACGACCTCGTCGGGTCCGACATTTCCGTAGCAGATGCGCGGCGAGCCGTTCTTGTGCACAATTACCAACGGCTCGAATGAACACGGCCCCAGGCAGCCGACCTCAATCACCAGAACGTTCAGCTCGTCTCGCTCGATTCGTTCTCGCAATGCTTCCAGGACCTCTGTAGCGCCGGCCGCTCGGCCGCACGTCGCAGCCCCCACAAAGAGAACGGGCACTTCACTGTCCTGAAGCTTGTCCCACTGGACTCTGGCTTCGGTGCAAACTTGCTGTAATGAGGTCATTTACGAGAAATTCCCTTCCCCGGCGTATCGAGAGATTATGGACGGGATTTTCTTGGCGGTCACCTGGGCGTGCACCTTGCCATCCACCGCAACAACCGGCGCCAGTGCGCAGCAGCCAATACAAGCAACCCGTTCCAGATCAAACTTTCCATCCGCGGTCGTCCGGCCAGCGGTGACTCCCAGACGTTGTTCTAACTCTGTGAGTATCTGGCGACCCCCACGAACATGGCACGCCGTCCCCTGACAGCTTAGGATCGTGTGCTCGCCCGGAGGACTGAAGCGAAACTGCGTGTAGAACGTGGCCACACCATATATTTCGTTGGCGGATATTCCCATCCGCCGTTCCAGCTCTGCTACCGCCTCCTCGGACAGGTAGCCAAAATCTTGCTGTATATCCTGCAGGACAGGGATCAGACTCCCGCGGTTCGCAGGGTGCTTAGCTAAAATATCAGCGATCCTGGATAAGCCTTTGTCTCTCGAACTGGTCATCTTCGCTTGCTAGTCAAAATAGTGCACTTTCCGGCGGTTATGCCGCCCTGGATACGGGCCAGGATAATCTTTTCCCGAGCACCAACAGAGCCCTGAGTCTCGGAAGAGCCGGGATTATTGCACATGGGAGATTTCGTGTCAAGAATTATTGCCAAGTGCAGCAGGTCGGAAGGTTGGAGACAGGCTTGCGGGCGTTGGGGAGTACACACTATGTGCTCGATACTCCCTTGTCCGCCCATGGGGAGGTTGTCGCCGGGCAGAGACGTCGTAGTCCGGGTTCGTCTTTCTGTTGGAAGTTCTTCGCCACAACCGCTCGGCAGAGGTTGGCAGAGCTGTTCATCACGACATCCACGTCGGGACCATAAATCACATCTACTTCACTGGTTCTATCGCCACAGGCTCAGCGGCAATGACCTTTGAATTCCACGTTGAAAAATGGGGCGCGCTCTCATACCAGCGCGTCACCACGAACTGGACGCCCTCGTCTTTGACGGTGTTCTTGTCTCTGAGCGCTGCATCATAGTAAAAATTGCCCCCGGCCTTATACTCAAAGTCCCGAGCAACGATGGCTCCATAGGCGTTTCCCTTGGCGTAGAGATCGACATCTGCATCGGGGGCGTAGATAATCCCCGTGAACTCGCTCTTGGCCTTGATATCGAAATACTGATCTCCGGTACCCGTAGCATATATTTGTAATGTCTCGGCTTCCTCAGGGGGAGCTTCGGTGTTGATCCCGCTGCCGTTGCGGCAGTGAATGTTTCCATCCGTGTAAATGGTCAAAGTCGAGTTATCTGTTACAACAATCTCGCACGAGTTGCCAAGTTCGATATCTCCAGTCACGTGCAGCACAACATCCCCCCCCTCCACGACCAGTACCGCCGGAAGGGTATCGATGACTTTCTTCTCTTCCACAACCGAAAGCTGTTGCAAATCAATGCTCGAATATGTCCCGCTGTTCGCCGGCGTGATTTTTACGGTCTGCCCGGCAGCACTAATCGCTCCCCGATCGGGCAGGGCCGGGGCAGTTACGCGGCGTAAAGGTTGCGGTGAAGAGGCAAACTTATCCCCGCTTACCGTGGATCCCAAGTCCTTTATGGCAGAGTCCACATTGCCGGCCACAAAAACGTCCCCCTCCACGGTCGAACCCATGTTCAGGACTACGCTCGAATCGGAAGCACTTTGGCTGCCGATACCTACCTCTACGTCAGCACCGAATGGATCTGCCGCCAGGGAATTGTAGCCATCAACGACCGTGCCGGACTTCAATGTCAGAGTCTGCTTCGTCAGAATGGCATGGTTGAACGCACTCTCCAATCCTATGGCCGCACGAACCATTCTGTTGGCCCGCCCGGACCGGCCGAGGGACATGATCACATAGCCACCCGCGAGATTGCCGCCGACCCAGTAACTGCAAACCGCGTCAGAATAGGGCAGGCTGACATTCATTGCCTGTGGCAGAGTGCTGTCATTCCAGGGTTTGACCTGGAGTTTCTGGTTCATTTCAAAAAGGGCATTTGTGAGTCCGGCGTCCGCAGCACACCGCGCGGCGATATCCGAAGCCATATGGATGGAATAGACCCGGCTGTTGAAACCGAGACTCAGCAGCCCCACACCGACAGCAAGAAGTATTAACAGCGCAACCACCGCTAACGGTATGGCCGAACCCCGTTTTTTCGATTGTAGCAGCTTTTTCATTCCCATCTTACCCTCACCCCCATACAGGACAATGGTCCTATTGATTTTGCGTCACCGCAGACGAAACAACGGTGTTCGAGTGCGTTCCGTTATCGAGTGTAAGTATCATTTGAATAGACCGGCCAACCTGCTTGAACGTGCACGCCGAGACGTTTGCGCAGACGGTTTCCACGTCCAGTGTCACTCTTGGGTCCAGTTGGCCGTACTCGAGGTTCAAATCGTCGTCGGATGCGTAGAAACGCGCATACCGGTCAACAACCGTCGAAGAGGCATCTGCGTAATAATAGACCTCAATCGAGCCGCCAGCATCACCCAGTACGAGCTTGTCCCCGCTTGCCTTGCGCATCACGACGTCAAACTTCTTTCTCGCGACGTAGCCGTCGGTGACAACGTCGCTGTTGACACGGTCATACATGGCATTCCAGCTTGACTGGCTGTCAACAATGACCACGCCGATGGCGAGCGCAACAATAGAAGCGATCGCTGCGGTTATCACCAGCTCCACAAGGGTAAATCCACCTGAGGCTCTCGGTCTTTTTCTGCTCATTTCCGTCCCCATAACTGGTTACCAGGTTGCCGTGTAAATTGTGAGCCTGAATGATTTATCGACGTTCTCATTACCGTCTTCATCCGGACCTCGCTGGGCCCACGCGACAATGACATTCAAGGCCCTCAATCCAGGTTGAACATCCTTCCAGGACAACGTCGCGTAGTGGGTCACATCACGGACATCATCCAACTCAACGACGTAGCTTCCCAAAAGGGTAAAATCCGACGGCTTGGCGGGACCCGCGGTGCTTTGTGTGATGTCCAAATCCGTACCCAGATGGGCTCCCGGATCGTAAGTCACATCACCACTGATACCCCGCCAACTCTCGCAAAGCATCAGGGCGACTCTTGCCGCTGTTGTGTGTGCGTCGGCTTTTCGCGCATCCATGGCAGCACAGTATCTGAAGCTGGACGTTCCGATAAGTGCGATCAGCAGGATGACAACGGCGACCATGGAGCCCACCAGCGACACACCCCGGCAACGCCGAATATTGTTTGCCCTCGAACCCATTCTTGTCCTCCTCGCTGCGGATAACAGCCGAACGATGCGGTGGCCTTACCCGTGCGGCTGCAATTGACAAATCCAAGAGACCTGTGTACCTGTTTTTATCAGACTATGCCTTCACGCCTCTTGTCACATGCGGCTATCTCAGACCGGGTTCTTTACAGAGCCCCCACACAAAGTCTAAGCACACTCGCGGCAACTGATAGGTTTAATCGACGTAAAACACAGGGAAGTTTATGTGAAAACCGCCGCATTTCGGCCCTCCCCACGTGCCGCGACTGCCCAGGCGGTTCTATTCATCGTTGTCGGAACCGTGCTTGTTCTCCGCCATTTAAAGTATAAGGCAGAACTGGTCAAAAGCAAACCCCGGAAGCTCAGGCGTCAGGCGGCAAGGGGGCGAAGCTGCTAATTTGCCCTTTCGTGCTCAGGGTCTTCGGAGGGTCGCAATTCCTGGGCCTCCTGCTCCTGGGGGGCAATCACAGGCTCGCTTTTCGCCGGTAGCTCGGCGATCGGTATGGGCGTTCGTTGCGGCTGTTGGGCATCCGTCAATACGGGCGTCCTGCGTCTTGCGGGCAATTCCGAAATGGGAACAGGCGGTTGTTCCTCCCGCTCGGTCCGAACCGGCGCGGCGCGGCCGGCCTCCGCGGCAAGGATCGCCTTTTGTACAGCCTCCTCGGCAGGCTCTTCTGTCAAAGAACGCAGATAGATGGTGGATTGGGCAGGCTGCTCGGCCCAAATCAATTTCTCCCGAATTAGTTCCAGAAGGGCAAGGAACAAGCCAATCATCACAACACGATTGGTCCTCGATTCGAAGATCCGTTCAAATGTCATCGGGCCTTCCGTCTGCAGACGGTGCAAAATCTCGATCTGGTATAAATCGATAGGGGTATCATCCTGGATATGTCCTATGGCGCTGACCGTCCCGATAGCCTTGCAGACGGTATCAAAGGCTTCGAGCAGATCCCAAACACTCACCTGCTCAATATCAAGCTCGGGCTCGGCGTCCGGCTTGAGCCTGTCAATAAGCGTGCCGGGTCGCGGGTAGCGCTCTTGCTGCTCGTCTGCTGCGGCATTCAGCAGGTTGGCCGCATCTTTGAACCTCTTGTACTCAAGGAGCTGACGCACAAGCTCTGTTCGCGGATCACTCAACTCCTCATCCTGTAACGTCTCAGGCTCTGCCTGGGGCAACAGCATGGCCGACTTGATCTGCATGAGCGTCGCGGCCATCACCAGAAAATCGCCCGCCAGATCGATATCAAGACTCTTGAGCAGCTCGATATAGCGGATGTACTGGTCCGTTATCGTGGCGATGGGAATATCATAGATATCCACTTCCTCTTTGCGTACAAGATAGAGAAGCAGATCCAGAGGCCCTGCGAATATGTCAAGATTTACGCGGTAATCGGCCAATGTATGCCCTCGGTATTATTACTCCTGTCTCTCATTGGATTCCGGGATTTCCTGTGCTCGCTCAGCCTCGCGCTCGAAAGCCTGCAGTTTTGCCTCAGAAGGAATCGGATACGGGAGCCCAAGCTTCTCGCCTATAACAACCGACTTGATTCCGAAATCATCGAGCAATTGCTTTGCGAGATCGGCTTCAGTATAGCTTGGGAACTTCGCAATTGTAACAAGCTTATCAGCCATAGCTACTTTCTCAATCCGGCAGCCTGGCGGGCCTTTTCGAGCGTCTCCCGGGCTACGGCTCTTGCCCGCTCGGCACCGTTGGCAAGGACTTGTTTGACATGGTCGATATTATGTTCGAGTTCGGTTCTTTTCTGTCGGAACGGTTCGAAATAATCTGTCATCAGCTCGCAGAGGCGTTTTTTGGCCTGGCCATAGCCCATACCGCCGGTTCTATATTTGTCTTCCCACTCGGCCAACTCCTCCGGCGAGGCGACAAGTTTCAAAAGCGCAAAGATGTTGCATTTGTCGGGGTCTTTCGGATTTTCGACCGGCGTGGAGTCGGTAACGATTTTCATAATTTTCTTTTTGACACTTTTCTCAGGCTCGAATATTTCGATGGTATTCCCGTAGCTCTTGCTCATCTTTCGACCATCGACGCCCGGGACGACGGCAACCGATTCGATAATGTGCTCTTTGGGCAGGGTGAGAATCTCGCCGTACGTGTTGTTGAATCGAATGGCAATGTCGCGCGTGACCTCGATATGCTGTTTCTGGTCGGCGCCGACGGGAACAAGCTCGCTGTTGTAAAGCAGGATGTCGGCCGCTTGTAGAACAGGGTACGCAAACAAGCCATGATTGGGACTCAGGCCCTGAGAGACCTTGTCTTTGTAGCTTGTGCACCGCTGCAGCAGGCCCACGGGAGTCACACAGGAAAGCAGCCAGGTAAGCTCCGTGACCTCGGGCACATCGGACTGGCGCCAGAAGATGGTCTTCCGGGTGTCGAGGCCCAAGGCAATGTAGTCCATCACGACATCGAGAGTATGGGCAACAACGTCGTCGGGCGAGGGGTTGCTAGTCAGGGCGTGATAGTCGGCGATGAAATAAAAGCAATCATGCTCAGCCTGGAGTTGAAGGTGCTGGCGCATGGCGCCGAAATAGTTGCCGACATGCAACCTGCCGGACGGCTGTATGCCCGAAAGTACTCTCAAGTCAGCCTCCTGATGTCATCAGATGCAAAAAACATAAACCAGAAAACGCAAATAACCTTCATGACAATAGTGTCCGTGGACGTGAATGTCAAGGATTTAGATGGGAATGGGCGCAGAACTCCAGATTGCCGGAGCCAGACCTGCCACGCGCATCGAAAGCCATGACGTACATGCAGACCTGCCTGGGCTGCACCGAACTCATAAACTCGCAGGTGCCGCAGTCACCTTCAAAAGCGAGGAATCCTGTCAACCTCACTGCTGAAGAGCAGGCTCTACAGCCTACGCTCTGCCGAGAGACTTCATGTACCTTCTCGACTTGCGAAGTCCCATTCTGGAGGCCTTCTTCTTTACCGCATCGGTCGGCCTGCCAAGCTTCGCAGCAATCTTAGCAGTGGGGTTATTGGGAAAGAGTTTCTTGAGCAGGCTCACGTCGCTCTTCGTCCATAAACCCTTGATGGCTTTCTTCCTTGCCATTGCGTGCCCCCTTTCATATTTACCGGACCTATGGTTTGTGTGTGACGTCGTGGGTATTTTAGCGAGTGACGTCCCGATGGGCAAACACTTTTCGCCCAAAAAAGCGAAAAAATTGGCCTTTTCTTGACAGGGGTTCAGTCCGTCACCCAAGGGCAAGTCGCCCGGTCAGAAAAGGGCCAACCCGAACGCCGGGCCTGAAGGAACCGGCCAAGGCGCCCCACCATCCAAGTCCCTCTGTGCTCTGGTTTAACGCACTGGGAGTCGTTCAGTGACTCAGGCAATCGCTTGCTCTTCAAGCCCTTGGGTGACGTGAGGCTCCTGAGCCAGGATGCCCATGAATACGTCGGAGAGAAAGCATACAGGGGCCCGGAGACTCTGTCGATTGTAACCATAGACCCCCTCCGACTTTAGGGAACCATTGCTGCAAGTCCTATCGTCCGGGTGGGGTATTCTCATCCCATTCATTGAGCCGTCGTGAATGGGCAAATCGCTGGGTAGGGCCAATTATGCTTGACCTTCCTGCAGGTGCGGATTAGTATCGCGGCGGTTGCACGAACCTGTGAACGGACGTGCCGCAGGGTGGGGCTTGCCCCACCATCGTTGAATCGGTGGGCCAAAGCCCACCCTACAATTGTTTTGTTAGGAGCACAATAATGGAGCCCGTAAAAGTATTGCTCAATGAGAGTGACATTCCCCGACAATGGTACAACCTGGCGGCCGACCTGCCCACGCCGTTGCTGCCGCCGCTCGGCCCGGACGGTAAGCCCGTCACACCCGATATGCTCGCACCGGTGTTCCCAATGAATCTGATTGAACAGGAAGTCAGCGCGGATCGGTGGATTGACATCCCGGAAGAGATTCTGGGCATTCTCTACCGCTGGCGCCCCACGCCGCTGCGCAGAGCCGTGTTTCTGGAAAAGCACCTCGGCACGCCGGCGCGCATTTACTTCAAGGACGAGAGTGTCAGCCCGCCGGGAAGCCACAAGCCGAATACGTCGGTGGCCCAAGCCTGGTACAATAAACAGTTTGGCATCGAAAGACTGACCACCGAAACCGGTGCGGGGCAATGGGGCAGCGCACTGGCCTTCGCCTGCAAACTGCTGGGGCTCGAATGCAAGGTCTTCATGGTGCGAATCAGTTTTGACCAGAAACCGTTCCGAAAAATGATGATGGCGGTTTGGGGCGCAAACTGCGTTGCCAGCCCGAGCTCGGAAACAAACGCCGGAAGAAAAGTGCTGGAAGAAATGCCCGATACGCCGGGCAGCCTGGGGATTGCCATCAGCGAAGCCATTGAGGCGGCGGTAACCGATCCGTCGGGAAAGACACGTTACTCTCTGGGCAGCGTGCTTAATCACGTACTGCTCCATCAAACGATCATAGGCCTTGAGGCAAAGAAACAACTCGAGAAAGCCGGGGAGAAGCTGCCGAACGTGGTTATCGGCTGTGCCGGGGGCGGCAGCAATTTTGCGGGTTTGTCGTTCCCGTTTGTGGCCGACAAGATCAACGGCGCGGACATCACGATCATTCCGGTTGAGCCGACGGCGTGTCCAACCATGACGCGCGGGCCGTTCGCCTACGACTTCGGGGATACTGCCTGCACCACGCCGCTTTTGGCCATGCACACGCTCGGACACGCTTTCGTGCCGCCTCCAATTCACGCCGGAGGGCTGCGCTACCACGGCATGGCGCCGCTGGTCTGCCAGGCCATCGTCGAAGGGCTCTTGGAGCCAAGAGCATACCATCAGTTGCAGTCCTATGAGGCGGCCGTGACATGGGCTCAGACGGAAGGGTTCATCGCCGCTCCGGAAACCAGCCAGGCCCTTGCAGCAGTGATCGATGAAGCCAAGAAAGCGAAAGAGGAAGGCAAAGAAAAGGTGATATTGTTCAACTACAGTGGACACGGCCTGATGGATCTTGTCGGCTACGATGCGTATCTGTCCGGGAAGCTTACCGACTACGAACTGCCGGATACGGACCTGGCGAAGTACACGGCCGAGCTCCAGAGCCTGCCGCCAGCAGAGATTAGAAAAAGTGGAAAATGGTAAGATCTATTTGGTAATTGCCTTGACTACCGACGTTATCCAAGACAATGTATTGACGTGAAGTGCTGTGAGAGCAAGGTATCGTTTTCAAGGAGATGACTATGAAGAAGAGAATTTTGGTGACGGCTGTGGTTTTGTTGGCCGTAGGAGCCATGGCCCAGGCACAGGATCCGGACCTGCACGGGTACGTGGACGTGACCTTCTCGGGCAAGTATGTCTGGCGGGGCTTCGATATTTTTGACGACAAGAGCGCCATTCACCCCGGGATCGATCTGAGTCTCGGCTCCGGCTGGGGCGTCAATGTCACCGGACACCGGGCGAACTCCGGCGAGTTCGAGAACGGCGAACGCTGGGACTACAACCTCTATTACGGCAATAGTCTGCTGGACGGGGACATCCAGTATCGACTGGGCTGGGTCTACTACAACTACCCGGACATGAGTTCCGGCGTCGCTGACTTGCAGGAAGCGCACGCGATTCTCTCGCTGCCCAAGATTTGTCCGTTCGGAACGGTCCCGAGCTATGTTCTGGTCAAGCTCTGGCCGTCCGAGAGCGGCTCTATGGTCGGAAGCAGGTCCCCCTTTGGCGGCACGGCCTCGGGCTGGGCACACATTTTTATGCTGGACTATGCCTGGACCGTCGGCGGGATTATGCCCGATACGCCGGAGCAGGTGCTCAACCTCCACGCCGAGGCGGTCTTTAATGACGGCGTCGGTCCGAACGGCGCGAACGTGGATCACGACTGGACCAACGCCGTCTTTGGCGTCTCGACAAACTTTGATCTGGCGGACAACGTCGCTCTGAACCCCCGGCGTTTATCACCAGATCACAATGGACAAATCGGTGAACCCCGACTCAGACGAAACCTGGCTCAGCCTAGGTCTGAGGTGTCAATTCTGAGACTACTCCAGTGATTACCATGTAGAATAAGAAAGGCCGGCCTTAAAAAAGTCGGCCTTTTTTGATCCGGTGCCCCGGAGGATTGAACCCAAAGACGTGGCCCCTTCAGCTGTTTGGGTGTTTAGGCAATCTCCTACCCAATTCTGAGACCGCTATCGCATGTACTTGCTCGGGAACCAAGCCGCAAATCTTTTCTTGACAAAGCTCTCTTTTCCAGTTGACATAATTGTCGGATCTTCCAAGAATTATTATGTCTTTGGATTGTTTATAAGGAGAAGCGTACCATGAATGTCAAGAAGGCTCTTTCAGGCACGAGGCGGCGGACTATTTGCAGCATCACGCTGATCGGCATTTCTCTGGTGTCCTGGAATGTGGCGACGGCGGTTGACGACGTGCCCAAAGGTGACCATGGCGCTGCGACCATGGAGTACCAGACGAAGACGCTGGAAAGGCTCATGCCAACGGTTGATCTCAGCAGGGCCCCAGCCGGTTTCGATGCGGTGGTCTGGCAGGCGTTCATTCCCCAGGACAATGCGCTGACGCGCCAGCGCGTGGCGTTGGGGCGAAAGCTGTATTTCGAAAAGCGCCTATCGGCCGACGCTACGGTATCGTGCGCGACCTGTCACGATGTGACCCGGGGGTTCACGGATCAGTTGGCCGTCTCGGAGGGAATCAGGGATCAGCACGGACGCCGGAATGCGCCGACCACCCTGAATGTTGCACTGCTGCAAACGCTGTTTCTGGACGGTCGTTCGCCGACGCTGGAGCACCAGGCGCAGATGCCTATCATTAATCCTATCGAGATGGGTATGCCCGATGGACAGGCCGCCGTGGCCGCGATTCAGAATGACGCAGAATATAAAACCGCTTTTCAGAGGGCCTATGGAAGGCCGGTAAACTACGAAGACATCGGCAGGGCCATCGCCGCTTTTGAGCGGACGCTTATCTTCGTGGACTCGCCGTTCCGACGTTTCCTTGCCGGCGATGAACGTGCGATTTCTCCGGAGGCAAGACAGGGCTGGGTGCTGTTCAATCAGAAGGCTCGCTGCGTGAGCTGCCATCCCATGAACACATCGAATCCGCTGGGGACCGACAACCGTTTTCACAACATCGGTGTTTCCGCCCGGCATCATGACTTCGATGTCCTTGCAAAGCAGGCCCTGAAGGCATTGAATGAGGACCCTTCGGAACAGAAGCTCGACGAGCTCGCGCTGTCAACCGATATGAGCGAATTGGGCCGGTTTATGGTGACGAAGAGGCGGTCGGATATCGGGGCGTTTCGCACCTCGATCCTGCTGAATATCGGAATTACGCCCCCGTACATGCATGACGGGTCCATCGAGACACTCTGGGATGTGATGGACCACTACAACAAGGGCGGTGAAGCGAATCTGTTTCTCGACGGCGGCATAGAGCCGCTGGCCTTGACGGAAGACCAGATCGATCAGATTGTTGCGTTTCTGTTCGCGCTTACCGACGAGCGTTTTGCCGTGGAGAACCGAAGGCAGTTCGAGCGCCAAAGAGCTCAGGCGCGGAAGAAACGTCCATTGCGGGATAACGATATGGCTTTTCGTTTGAAACTCGCTTTCGAACAATAAGTCTGCGGCGAAATGAATACCGAGAAGCGATAAGGAGCGACCCATGAATAAGCTCAAGAGTGTTGAAACCCGGTACATGGAGGAACGCGGCAAATTCTTCCATGACTTGAAGAACCTGGACAGAAGGTCATTTCTGAAGGTCTCGGCTGCCGCGATGGGCGCCGCCGTCGCGTCCGGAGTAATGCCTTCCCACTCATTCCAGTCGATAAGCGTCGCACAGGGCAGCGCCGCGTTTCGCTTTGCCTATATATCCGACTCGCACCTTTATGAGAAGAAGATCAACGACCGTTTCGTGCGGTCTCTTCTGCGCGCGGTAGAGGACGTGAACAACCTGGATGCTCAGCCGGATTTTGTATTCTACGGCGGCGACTTAGCTCAACTGGGCCAGCCCAAAGAGCTTGAACTGGGTGCGCAAATACTCAAAGACGTCAAGGCTCCGATAAAGATGATGGTCGGGGAGCATGATTGGTATTTTGACATGGGCCAGAAGTGGCGCGATTTGTTCGGCAAGCCGACTTATTCATGGGACTATAAAGGCATTCACTTCGTCACTCTCAACAGCGTCGTCGAGCGGGATTTCTGGACCCGGAGAGGATTGACACCCATGGAGCGCATGATGACCGTGGCGGGTCTGGACAACGGTGTTCAAAGTCCCTTTTCAGTGGGCCAAGAGCAGCGACAGTGGTTGAGAAAGGATTTGGCCGCCTACTCCGACGAGACACCGCTGATCGTCTTCTCTCACTCACCCCTTTACAAGCTCTACAAGAAATGGAACTTCTGGACCGATGACGCCGATGAGGTGCAGGCGATATTAAAACGCTTCAAACAGGTAGTTGTCATTCACGGCCACACCCATCAGCTTCTGACCAACAGGATTGGCAACATCCATTTCCACGGCATGCTTTCGACCGCCTGGCCGTGGCCTTACGCCCCCGAAGGAATGCCGGAACTGACCGTCGAGATGAATCGTCCGGATCCGTTCAATCCGAACGACGGTTGTGGGGATGGACAAGTGCACGTGCACGCCGACGGCCTCGTGGACAAAGTCTATAGCCTGTGGAACCGCGGGCCGATAACAGTCAGCAAAGCGTATACTGCGAGTTGGGGCAGGCAGAGCGTTCCGCCAAAGCCAAACCGCGCGAGCTATTAGAGCCAGGAAGGAGATCGCCATGCGAAGGATTTCCATCGTTTCTCAAGTCGGATTCGTATTGCTGTATATCGCCTGTGTTTCGATGGCCACGATACTGGCAGGATGCAGTGAACAGGTCGAGCTTACCACGTGCGACGGCACCGGCAAGGCCACGGTCGCCAAGAATGCCACCGGGCAAGTCCTTGCGGACGGACTGATGGACCAGTGGAAGCGGGATCACCCGGACAGGGATTGGGTGACCGAGGAAAAGGAACGCCATGAGCTCAAGCCGCCGGCTGACAATTCCGCCTTGCTTGAAGGCGGGCAGGCCGAGGGACATACCTATGGCCAACATGACAGAAGAGACCTTCTGCTATGGGCCCGTGAGACGGAGAAGTTCGCTCTGGAAGGCTCTCGCATCTTTCACAGCGGCGAGCTGCTGGGCAGCACAGTGGCCGTCTCGTGTGATATGTGTCACCCCCATGCAGCCAACACCCACCCCGAGACATATCCGAAATTCCAGTCTCAGTTGGGTCGGGTGGTGTTGCTGCGCGACATGGTCAACTGGTGCATCGAGCATCCGGTTCGCGGCAAGCGCCTGGAAGCGGACGACCCGGCAATGCGTGCTCTGGAGGCATATATTCTCGCCCAGCGCAGCGGAGCCGTAATGAACTACGGCAAGCATTGAGTCCGAAGACTGACGTGACACAGACAGAATTCGATGGGAGGAGATTGCAGTACGGGACGAACTATTCTAAACGGCTCTGCCGATGATGAACTCCGCCGCTTCAATCAGTGCATCTCTTGCGCGATTCTGCCGGAGGTTGTCTAATGCCCCCGTCGCTTTGGCGGCGTATTCTCGCGCCCGGGCGCGTGCATAGTCGAGACTGCCGTGGCGGGCCAGGATTTCTGCGAGGGCGTTTCTGTCGTGCTGACTCTTTTCGCTTTCGAGATGCGAATTGATGAGTGTTTGCTTTTCTTGTTCATCGACGGACTTCAGCAGGTGGATGACGGCCAGCGTCAGCTTGTGTCTATCAACGTCACTGCCTAACGTTTTGCCTGTTTTTTGCTCGTCGCCAACGATGTCGAGCAGGTCGTCGGTGATTTGAAAGGCAATGCCGGCATTCAGGCCGTAATCGGCCAGCGACTGTGCGCGCTCGTCACTGGTCTTAGCCAACACGGCGCCCAGGTAGCAGGCGCTGCTGAAAAGAACAGCGCTTTTTTCGGTGATCGCGTCGATGTAGTCCGGTTCGCTCAATTGCCAATCATGTTTTTGGATTGCTTGTCTGAGTTCACCCTCGCAGAGCCTGACCGCGGCGGCGGCAATGACTCTGGGCGCCTGCGATTCTTCCAGCTCCGCGGACATCTGGAAAACTCTACTCAGCAGAAGATCGCCCAGCAACACGGCGGTTTCGTTCCCCCTCAGGCGGTTTATGGTGGGCAGTCCCCGCCGTTTCTGGCCCTCGTCGATCACGTCATCATGCAGCAAGGTGGCGTTGTGTATCATCTCGATGATGGCCGCGACACGAATGTGCTCATCTGTAATCTCGCCGCAGCAGCGGCCGGAAAGCAACAGAAGGGCGGGGCGAAGCATTTTGCCACTGCGACCGCTGACGTATTCGATCAACTGCTCCAGGTCCCGAGGCCTGTGTCGGTGCGCGGAGGGTTCCAATCCTGTGAAAGCCGGAAGATGCTCGGTCAATTGCTCATGGATCAAGCGCTTGACCTGTGTCAAAGGCTCTGCGACAAGGCCAAAAGTCGGAATCTCAACGCGCGAGGCGGAGGTCGATCTGTCGGTGTGCTCCGGTAGCCGCATAGTGTTTGGCGTACAGCAGGTTCTAAAAGAGCGACTCTCGAAGTCGAGCCTATCCGCTGTCCGCTATTTCTCCTTTCCGTGGGCGTATTCGAAGAATCTTCGTCTCAGCAGGCTCGTGATGGGGCCGGGCCTTCCCTTACCGATTGTTCTGCCGTCGATCTCAACGATTCCGATGACCTCGGCGGCGGTCCCGGTGAGGAAAAACTCGTCAGACACGTACAAATCAAATCTCGTGAGGTTCTTCTCAACGACCTGGAGGTTCTCCTTCTGGGCCAGTTTGATGACGATACTTCGTGTTATCCCGCCCAGTGCGCCGGCTTCGTCGGGTGGCGTGTAAATCACCCCTTTCTTGACGATAAAAACGTTGTCGCCGGTGGCCTCGGCCACATAACCTTCGTGGTTGTACATGACGGCTTCAGATACGTTACTGTCCAACGCTTCGATCTTGGCCAGGATGTTGTTGAGATAATTCAGGCTCTTGACCTGGGGGGGAATGGCCAAAGGGTGGTTGCGAACGGTCGTTGCGCTGGTGACTTTCATCCCTCTTTCATAGAGCACCTTGGGATAGAGCTGAATACTGCCGGCGATGATGACAATGGAACTCTTTTTGCAGACAAGGGGATTGAGGCCAAGCGTCCCTACTCCTCTGGTCACGACCAGCCGAACGTAGCCGTCCTTGACACGGTTGACTTTGACGGTTTCCCGGACTGCGCGGGCCAGCCTGGCTTGACTGACGGAAATCCTGAGCCGGATGGCTTTGGCGGATTCGTACAACCTCGTGATATGCGCATCCAACTCGAAAACCGTGCCGCTGTAAACCCGAATACCTTCAAAGACCCCGTCCCCGTAAAGCAGACCGTGGTCGAATACGGTTATTTTGGCGTCTTTCGGATTCACGAGTTTGCCATTAAGCCAAATCTTCTGTGCCATGAACTGTCCCTTTATGGGGCACACAAGCCACACCTCGTGTGTTACCTTGTATGCTTGTGCCCTATTTTTCCATCGATCAGTGTTACTGTTCGCCCAGCCCTCTGTGCGATCCTTTCATCGTGGGTGACCATGACCACCGTCTGGCCCGCCCTGTTCAAGCGCTCAAGAACCTTTAGAATACCATTTCCCGTGGCAGAGTCAAGGTTTCCGGTCGGCTCGTCCGCCAGAAGCAGCTTCGGCTCGTTCATCAGGGCTCTGCCAATCGCGACCCTCTGTCGTTCCCCGCCGGAGAGTTGATAGGGCTTGTGTTTGGCCCTCTCCGCGAGGCCAAGTTGCGCGAGCAACTGCCCGGCCCGGTTCTTGGCCCATCGTCGGCACGCAAACCAGCCCAGCACACTTCGACCCGTCATGGCGGGCAGATAGACGTTCTCCAGCACACTTAACTCATCCAACAAATGGTAGAATTGAAAGACAAATCCGACCATTCCGTTTCGAAACCTGTTCAATTCCCCGCCGCTGAATTGGCTCAGATCCCGTTTTTCAAACTTCACGACGCCCTTGTTCGGCCTGTCCAACGCACCCAATATGTGCAGCAGAGTGCTCTTGCCGCTGCCCGAGGCTCCGATGATGGCCACAAATTCGCCCTTCTTCACCGCCAGATCGACGCCTTTGAGCACCCTGACTTCGGTCGTACCCATGCGATAGGATTTGTGGAGTCCGTCGGCTCTTAGTATGATATCGTTTTTGTCTGTGGAATCAGTCATAGCTGGTTTACCTGCAAAGTCTCTGCCGGTCTCTGCCTTGCTGCCTGCCAGCTCGGCAGCAGCGCGCCGGCCAGACAAGCGGCAACCGCCGAAAGGAAAATCGCGACCAGGACTTCCGGCTCGACCCGGTTCGGAATATCCCCAATGGCATAAATCGTCCTGTCCCAGAGTTGAAACCCAAAACGCTCAAAAAGCCAATCTTCGATTCGATTTATCTTGACCAGAAAGACCCAGCCGGCGGACAGGCCGATGGAAGAGCCCAAGATGCCCACCAGAAAGGCAAAGCCTGAGAACAGCTCGATAACATCGAAGTCCGAAACGCCGATGCTCTTGAGTATCCCGATGTCTTTACTCTTGTGGCTGATGATCATGTAGAATACGACCAGGACGATAAAGACCGTTGTGATTGCCACCAGGCCGAACATGACACCCATGACCGTCTGTTCCTGCTCCATCGGCGCAATGGATTCACGTCTGTAGCCTTTCCAGCTCTGAACCGTCACGTTTTCCAGCAGATACGCCAGAGCGGCGCCCGCCTTTTCCCGTCTGAAACGCTGCCACAGCGCCGCGACCCTCCTGCATCCTTCTTCTGGCGTGATATCAGGCTGAAATCGTATGTGGATAGCACTGGCCCTTTTTTCGGACCCGGCCATACAAAGCTGTTGGGCCTGCTCGAAGGGCACATAGACGATGGACCCGTCCACCCTGGGCAATCCACTGTGTGAATTATCGCTGTAGTGGAACGTCTTCGTGTCGATCACATCCGTGCCGGCCTGGGCCAGCGCCCCTTTGGCTGTCAGAGGCAGACAACTGATTGAATAGCCCACCTGCGCGGGGCTGGCCTGGTAAGCGTACGTGCTCCGGGCGCCGCGCTGCAGCTCCAGGTCAATTCCCAATATACATCCGGGAAGGTTCGGATCGTACGCTGGCCTGAAGGCTTTGGATACATCGTCCTTGTGGTAATACAGGGTGTCTCCGAAGCCGGTAGCACGGCTGTGCCTGACCGGGTCGACGCCCATTATTTCAACGCGACTGTTCCTCTCTGAGCTCCTTCGGCGTATCAGCGCAGGGCTCTTTATTACGGGGGAAACACCTTCGACAAAGTCTGCCCCCTCAAGCCATTGCACAAAATCTTCATAATAGGCAAAACCGACCAATGACTTGGTGCCGACAACACAGTCGCCCGCAAAGCGATGATTCTTCTGCTTGAAATCAGTCACCAGCCCCGTCATCACGGTCATCACCACCAGAACGATGAAGACGCAGAGTGCAACCGCCATCACCGCAAAGTACGTGATGCGGCGCTTCACTAAGTAGCGCGTTGGAATAATAATCTTGTACATCAATCAGGAAGATTTCGACTATCGAATTCCGTATTCATTATTCATATCTCAGTGTCTCAACGGGCTTTGTTAATGCGGCGACGATGGCCGGGATGAGCGTTCCAATCGCCGCGGCTATGATGGCCAGAAATACGATGCGCCCCGTCCAGAGCCAATCCATCTCATTCGGTATCTTCGTGAAAAAATACACGCTGCTTCGCCACAATTTCAGCCCGAAGATAACCCTGATCCAATCCTCGATGGTGTTGACGTTTTTGGTGATAACGTATCCCAGGACCGCTCCCACGCCCGAGCCAGCCGCTCCCACACACGCCCCGAACCCGACAAAGACAAAAGCGACCGAACGGCTTGTGGCCCCGCAGCTTTTTATGATCGCGATATCCTTCTGTTTCAGCCTGACAATCATATAAAAGATGCAGAAAATCAGCAGGATCACGCCGATGCTGACAACGCCGAATATCAGCAGCAGAATTCCCATCTGCTTTCGATAGGCGGCGACGTATGGCCTCTGCAATTCTTTTGCCGTGTCAATCTTCGTGTATTGGAGCAGGTATGGGTCGCTCTCCAACTGGTCCTGGACGAAACTCCGCCAGATTCCACCGATCACAGCCAGCGCCACGTCGGTCTCAGTCTCGCCGGCGAGCTTGATGAGAATCTGTCCGGCCGTCGGTGACTCATCGTCCGGGTAAAGGGTTCTGTTCAGCTTTTCGATTGGCAGATAGACACAACCCTCATCGAATTGATGGACCCCCGTATGAAGAATGTCTGCTATTGTAAACGGAACCACTCTTCTATTGAACTGCGGCCTCGCGGCATCGCCTTGCTCTGTCTGCGACGCCGTCCCCGTGGTCAGGACGACCTGTGTGCCGATCATCTCTTCGGCGATCGCCGGATCATACTCGTCCGTCTTCTCGTCGGGTTCACCCAACACGCCGATCCCGACAAAGCCGGCGGTCTTTTCACCGGCCCCCGGAGTGTCAAAAGTGGGCTCGCCCGGCGCGTCTTTCTGTTCGAGCAGGAACCGTTTGAAGCCGGTTACCTTTGCGCGCCGGCCAGGCTCGATTCCCCAAATTTCCACAGGGCGCACGTTGCCCGTGCCTGCGCCCAAATGCAGCAGACCGGGCACCAGTGTCATCGCCGTGGCCGCCTCGACCGTTTCCGTTTGTTCGAGGCGCTCGATCAACAACGGGTATTCTGCAAATCGCATCGGGGGATAAAGAACCACATCGCCTATGGCTTCAACGGCGGCCCGTTCGAACGCATTGATGAAGCCGGTGAACAGGCTTGCGACGACGACCAGCAGCGAGACGGACACCGCTACCGCAGCAATGCTCAGGAACACGATCTTTTTCTTGCGCAGGTATCGCAGCCACAGAAATAATTTCAGCATCGTGTCACTCGCCCGTACTTTGTCGCTCCACATTGCAGGGGCCGGTTCATGTGCGATTCAGCCCTGAGCTTTTGCAGGTCTTAGAAGCGGAAACAGCACAACGTCACGGATCGTCTCGGCGCCGGTCAGCACCATGACCAGCCTGTCGATTCCAATGCCCAGTCCGCCCGCCGGAGGCATGCCGTATTTCAACGCTGTGACGTAGTCGCTGTCCATTTTTGTCAACGACTCTTCCTGCCCGCGCAGTTGATTGAGGAAATTCTCGTATTGTTCGGCGGGATCGTTCAGCTCGGTATAGGCGTTCGCCAGTTCCATTCGGGCCACAAACAACTCGAACCTCGATGCGAATTTGGGATCGTCCTTCTTGCGTCTGGCCAACGGACACAGGGCCGCCGGATAATCAATCACAAACGTCGGCGCGATAAGATTATCTTCGACCGTCGCTTCGAACACTTCATTGACCACGACGGCGTCGTCCATCTCCGCCTCGTCCAGATTGAGCTGCCGGGCCTTCGTCCGGACTGCCTTGAGATCGTCGATATCGCAGCCGCCATACTCTTTCAACAAGTCTGCATATCTGGCGCGGCGCCAGGGCCGCGTGAAGTCAATCGTGAATTCGCCGAATTGGAGACGCGTGCCCGCGCAGTGCTTCTGGACGCAAAGCGAAACCAGCTCCTCGGTCAGATCCATCATAACGTCGTAATCGCCGTAAGCTTGATATACTTCAAGCATGGTGAACTCGGGGTTATGCTGCCTGCTGAGTCCTTCGTTGCGAAAGTTTCGGTTAATCTCGAAGACCCGTTCCATTCCGCCGACAAGCAGCCTTTTCAGGAACAGCTCGGGTGAAATTCGCAGGAACAGATCCATGCCCAGACTATTATGATGCGTGACAAAAGGCCTGGCGGCCGCTCCGCCGGCGATGGTCTGCATCATCGGCGTCTCGACTTCAAGAAAATCTTTCGATTCGAGGAAATTGCGGATCGTGGTGATGATGGCGCTGCGCGTCTTGAAACGCTCCAACACCTGCGGGTTGGCCCACAGGTCCACGTACCTCTGCCTGTATCGCTGGTCGATATCCGCGAGGCCGTGAAATTTCTCCGGCGGCGGCAGCAGACATTTGCTCAGAAGCGTGAGATGGTCGGCCCATATGGTGATTTCGCCCGTTTTGGTCCGGGCCAACGGGCCGGAGGCGCCGATGATGTCGCCAAGATCGAGTAGTTTGGCCGACTCCCATTGCTCACCCAGCAGCTTTTTGCTCAGGCCGACCTGAATCGTGCCGCTGCGGTCGCGCAGCGTGATAAAAATCAGCTTTCCGATGTCCCGCAGCAGCGCGATCCTGCCCGCACAGTTTGCCTGCTGCGTCGGATCGTCCTCTTTGAATCTGCCCTTGATTTCTTCGGCCGGCTCGGTCCCTTCGTACCGGTTCCCGTAAGGCTCAACGCCCAACTCTTTGGCCCGGGCCAATTTCTCCTGCCTCTGCTGCTCAAACTTGCTCACATCTTCCGGAACTGTCAAGTCAATGCACCTGTAGAAGTCAAAATGTCAGTGATATCAACGTCAGTTGTTGAGCTGCGCCCGGGCCAGCGTTTCAGCCCGGAGGAGCTTACTACGAACGACCAGCAGGCCAACCGCCAACTGCGGATCGGACGCGAGCGTTTCTTCGATCGTGTGTTTTTTGAAGTCCTCGTTCGCATCTTCATGATCGGCCTTCACCAACACGTCGTTATGTCTCTGCGCCTCGAACATTTTCTTGAGTTCGTCGTTTCTCAAATCCACCTCGACATTCGGACCGACGCCCCAATCCTTCCTGCCTGCCTTTTCCATCGCCTCCCTGCTTTCCACCTTCCGGCCGGAAGGCAGATGATAGTACGCCATGGTGTATTTCAACTGTGCCCCTCGACCAAGGTAACCCGTGATTCCCTGCACACTGCCTTTGCCGTGGGTTCGGGCCCCGACCAGGATCGCTCGCTTGTGAACCGGGTCTGCCAGGGCGCCGGCGACAATCTCGGAAGCACTGGCCGAACGCGAATTGATCAATATAACCAGCGGATAATCCGGGTGCGTTCCCCGCCTGTGGGCTTCTTCGTAAATCGCGACTTGCCCGGCCCTGGGCTGCCGGCTTACGATGAAACCTTCTTCTACGAATTTATCAACCACTGCAACCGCGCTGTCGAGCAGCCCCCCTGTGTTGGAGCGCAGATCCAGGATCAATCCTCTCATGCCTGCTCTTTCGAGCCGGCGCAGAACTCCTTCCAGGCCCGGGGCCGTATCTGATGAGAAGCTCGTCAGGCGAACATAACCGATCTTGTTCTCTTCATCGATCATATGCAACCACTCTCCCTCCTTCGTCCTTTGCCAGCCGCGGACCGTCGGAACAACGATTTTGTCCCGGGTAATGGTGATATCAAAGACTTTGTCCTCGACCGTTTTATCATCGTTCGGACGTCTTACCGTCAGCCTGACTTTCGTCCCGGCCGGACCTTTGATCTTCTTGGCGGCACAGAAAAGAGTCATGTCCTTGGTCGGAACGCCTTCGACCTTTTCTATCACGTCGCCCGCATCGAGAGCGGAGTTGTATGCCGGTGTGTCAACAAGCAGACTCGATACCGTCAAAAGCCCTTTGACTTTCGAGATTTCTATGCCGATACCCATGAACTCGTTGGTCATCATCTGTTCAAAATCCTGGACCTGTTTGGGCCAGATGATGACGGTATAAGGGTCGAGAGCGGCCAATGCCGCCTCTGCGAACTGCGAAATCAGTACGGGCTCCGGCAAATCCACGGTGGCCTCGTTCAGTTGCAGAACCTTCTCAAAAATGTCCAGGAACTTGTTCTTGCCAAGCCCCGTCAGGCTGTTGGCGGAGGATTCGACTTCATCCAGAAGCCCATCCAGGGTCGAGGACCAGGCGGCGCGTTTCTCGGGCTCCAATGAGAGGCTCATCAGGCCTAAGGCGTCTCCTTCGGTCTCTTGTGAAGGCGGGCTTGATTGAGCGGATATCGCCAGGACCTCAGCCAGGAGCTTACAACGTTCAATCGCCTTGGTCGCCGTTTCGTCATAATCGATGATGCTGACATAGTGCGAATCCAGGAAGTTTATCGCATGAACAAACATTTCTTTGCGCACACCCTGGAAACGTTCCTCGCTGGTCTCACAGGGACTATCCTCGAAAACCATTGCCAGCGAGGCCTTCTCAAGAAGCTGGTCTGAGTAATCGGAATATCCCTTGTTGTCCGGATCGATAGCCACGAGCCAGCCGTAACAATTGGCGTAGGCATCGAGCCATTTTCCCTCTACCTCGAACCGGGCCGCTTTGTCGACCGCTTTTTGCACGACCTGTTTGACAAACGGATCGGCCAGGAGTTCTTCTTTTTGCGCCTCGCCTGCATATTCACCGGCCTTGGCGATGATCGAAAACAGGGAACTGAGATCATTTGTATCGTTTGCGTCGAATATGCTGCTGAGGTCCGTTTCTTCCCGGGACTTCTGCAGTTCGGCAAACACTTCGGCGTATGCGGCGTCTCGCGCCTTCTGACGCTGCTGTGCGATATCCTTGTATTCGTCGGTAATCTGCGACAACCGGCGAGCCGTTGCATTCAAGTCAATCGTATTGTCCCGGCCATTCTGTCTTATCAGCCCATCGGCCGCCTCGAATTTACCCTCGTCAATCAGCCGGCAGGCTTGCTCGACAAGGGCCATTTCGGTTGAGACGGTTTGAGGAATTTCACCGGCATAGACAGCGGACGAAAAGACAATCATCGCCAGCCAGAAAAGCCACATCAGACACTGTTTCTTGTACTTATCTTCCTGCATTTGACGCTACGTCCAAAATCTAAATGTCAAAATCCGAAAGCTTCACCTATCCGGGCCTTTGTTGCTTCGGCGATTTCGGGTTCCGCTCTTGACCCTTACTCCGGTTTCGTAGTTTCTTTGCATTATGCTCATCACACGCACTCGGAGGCTTTGCCCGCGCACCCCAGAACGTGCAGTTTGTGCTTGACCATTTGCTTTATGGCTTCCCGGCCCGGTCCGAGGTACTTGCGCGGGTCAAATTCCCCCGGTTTTTCAGCGAACACCTGCCGGATCTTGGCCGTCAGCGCCAGGCGCAGGTCCGTGTCAATATTGACCTTGCACACGGCCATCTCGGCGGCCTTGCTCACAGCCTTTTCCGGCACCCCCATCGCATTCGGCATTTTGCCGCCGTATGTGTTAATCAGATCGACGAACTCCTTCAGCACGCTGCTCGAACCATGCATGACCAGCGGAAATCCAGGCAACCTGGCGGCGATCTCTTGTATGACATCGAAAGCCAGCTTCGGTTCCTTCTTGAACTTGTAAGCCCCGTGGCTGGTCCCGATCGCCACGGCCAGAGAATCAACGCCGCTTTTCCCGACGAACTCCTCGACCTGATTCGGGTCGGCCAGGTGTTTGCTGATATCATCGTCGGCCACGCCCACAACGTCCTCCTCGATGCCGCCCAACTGGCCTAATTCAGCCTCAACAACGACGTCTCTGGCGTGCGCATATTCGACAACCTTTCTGGTTACTTCGATGTTTTCCTCAAAGGGCTTGTGCGAGGCATCGATCATCACTGAGGTAAAACCGTCATCGACAAATTGCTTGCACGTTTCAAAGGTGTCGCCGTGGTCGAGGTTTATCGCGACAGGAATGTCCGGGTTCTCCTCGACAACCACGTTGATAATGGCTTTCAGATAGCTGTTCTTTGCATATTCGCGCGCACCTCTGGAGACCTGCAGGATCAACGGAGCCTTTTCCTCGGCAACCGCCTCGATGATGCCCTGCGTGATTTCCATGTTGTTTACGTTGAAGGCGCCGACGGCGTAGCCGTTCTTGTAGGCCATCTCAAACATTTTCCTGGTGTTAACCAACGCCATAACATTCTCCTTTTCAATTACCTATTGGCTGAAAACAAACTCCTGCGAAACCACAGCCGCGTGCCGCCACGCCCCTGAAGGCCCGGTCATGCCGCCTTGGGAAGCTGAAGTCAGGCATAATCAGAAAAGGAAAAATCTTTTGCCGGATTTTCCCTTCTCAAACAACGATTGACGCCGAACATGGGATGGGCCCGCATGTTCGTGCAAGTCAAGAAAACCGAGTTTCCCACATAATACGTCTCTTGCCCGAATTATGCAAGGTTTTTCACTCCACGATGGCCGGCGGTCAATACCCCGCCTCGCCGCCCAATCCAATGTATTTTGTCTCGCCAAAAGCCAGTCCTGACAGACCCTGGGGCCACAGGCTAAGTGAGATCGACTGTCTGTCCAGCGATTCGTCCGCACTGTATGTAAGGCCCCAGTAGAGCCTGTGGTAGCGTCTTATGAGCGTTATGTCGCTTCGCACGGCAGCCCCATAGTCAAAATCAAGTTGTTGCGAGAAGACCAGGGTATATCGGGGGTCGAGAACATAAGTGGCCGCGAGCGTAAAAGCGTTCGAACCTTCTTCGCCATAACCGTTATCGAGTCGCCTCAAATACCTGCTGCCGACATAGTACTGCAAATTGGGCCACCGAAGGTGCGAAAAACCGACGTTGAATTGCTGGACCACGCCGCTTTGCATATCGAAATTCATATCGGACATTACTGCGGTTGTGTCGCTCAAGCGCCACGCGTAGTCGGCTCCGATATAATTGCGTCTCGGACCGAAAATATGGCTTCCGCGTCTGTCCTGCAGCGGGACCATCCCGCTAAGAGTATTTATCGGCGGAATAAACGGCTTATTCCAGATAAATCTGTCCGGCCCCGCAGAGGCATCGCCGGAATTATTCACCCACGTAACGTCCAGGTCCAGCCGCATCCAATCAACGCTTCTGCGGCTCTCACGGGGGCCGCGCTTGGTTTGAAGCCGCTGTGAGATACCTACGTTCAGCGCGTCTCGTTGTTCGAAGGCCGATTCGCTTTCGGTATAGGCCACAGCCGTCATGTGCGGCCTGACGACGTGCCGTAACTGATTCAGGTCCCAGAGTTCGGATTTGACATCCGAGAAGACCTTCCAATAGGGCTGGGAAGACAGACGAACGCCTGTTTCGCCAAGCCAGACATTCTCTTCTCGGGCAGCCGTACCACCATCGATCTCTCTGTAGAAGCCCAATCCGTCTTCATAGCCCACGGTCCCGGCTGCGAAAGGCACGACTTGCGTCTTGCCCATCCTGAGCGGCATATCCACTTCGTTTCGCGTCGTCGTGAACGAGAAGAACTGCTCCGAGCCGGGCGCGGTATTGGAGGAAGCGTAGCGCTGGCGGAACCTGCTGACCTGCGTGTCGCTGTAGAACGTCAGTTTGTCGTCGAGGAACGACTGACCCGTCCAGTGGAACTCCGCGGTGGGCAGTTCCTCCAACTGGTTCACAAAATCATTGATCCGCACCTTGTTCAGAAAAGAAAGACCCCAGTTGTCCTCGATGCGCTTCAAATAGACAAGTGTCTCCTGCTCCTTGCCAACGTTGAACTCGCTGCGATAATACCCTTCGAGGAAATTCTCGTCTGAGACGTAGCTGATTTCCGAGGTGAGCTGCCAGTCATAGGGCAAAAAATGCCTATGTTGCCAGAGGAAGCGACCCCGCAGCTCACGGGACGGCTTAATATGTTTCCGCGTACTGAGCCTTCCCAGCCGGTCTTCGCCGCTGTCGTGAATCACGTACCCCAACGTCTTTCCGAAGTAGTCGTCCCCCGTGTATTCGGATTCGATCCCGGTGCCGAAACCACGCTTGCCGTAATAGTCCAGCGCCAGAGTGTTCTCGGTACCCTCCGGTTCCTGCAGCCCCAACAGCCGGGCCAGGTACCACCGCGTCTCCACCGCGGTTCCCCAGGTGCTGTCATAACCGGCGCGCACGCTCTTAATCGGAAGATCGGGGCGCTGAAGATTGCTTCGCATGAAAGGCCACCAGAAAATCGTTCTGTCATAGAACTTCAAACGCACATCGTGCATCTGTGCATCATAGCTGGTCCTGGAAACGCCGCCCTGTCGTTCGTCGGCCGGCGTCGTGTCGGTGACCTTCAAACTCGAAGCGTTGACGGAAATCTGGGGCAGGTGAAACTCGCTCGTCGTGACAGTGACATCTTCGGCTTCGAATTCATTCTCGGCCAGTTGTTTCAGCCTCGCCGCCCGAACGTATATCGGAACACCCTGGCCGGGATCGAAATTTCTCATCACCGCATTGGTCGCCAGACCCTTTTTGCCCTCAAAATCGTAGTATATCTCATCAGCGCGAATCGTCCGCTGTCCGCTGTTCATCACAACGTCGCCCGTAAGATAAATAGCTTTGGCGGGAATGTTGTCGATGCCCAGCCTGTTCCTGTCCGCCTGAGGCTGTTGCTCATACAGGAATATGACCGCGTTATCAGCCTGCAGTTCCAGCAGTTCGCTTTTTTCATCCTGTCTCTGCGAGATGTAGAACCTGCCAATGACCGTTCCGATTCTCTCCTTGTCGTCCCACTCTACCTGGAAACCGGCGGTGCCGACGGGTGAGAGGTTTATCGGGTACCTGAAACGAGGCTCCGCTTCTTGTGGTCCGGCGGCGTCTTCGGACGGGCCCTTTGAGCTTGTCCTCTCTGTGGTCAACTCAGGCGGCTTCGGTTCAATCTCCGCGCTCATCGGCTCAATTCCGGCGGCCCGCAGCGCGGCAAAGGCCCGCGCGTAAAGCTCGGATGCGCGGGGATCGGCGACTTCTCTCTCGTCGGTAGTTACGAAGACTTCGCCGCTGACGCGAAATCGCAGCACCATGAGGCGCCCCTCCTCGACCACCGTCCGGCTCAGGCCGAGGGGCTGCATGCCTTCGGCTTTTTCGCCCGATATGTTGCC
>CP070806.1:4124843-4136959 GCA_020343675.1 Phycisphaerales bacterium | reverse complement strand
ACTGGAAACTGGATGAGACAGAAGGAGAGATCGCCTACGACAGTGCTGCTGTAAATGACGCCGTTGTTATCGGCAGTCCTCTCTGGCTGCCTGCTGGTGGTATGGTAGATGGTGCGATTCTATTAGATGGAGTCGATGATTCGGTTATTGCCGGTCCCGTCTTGAATCCGTCAGACGGACCCTTCAGCGTTTTTGCATGGGTTCAGGGCGGAGTCCCTGGGCAGACGGTTATTTCTCAGGTTGACGGTGCTGACTGGTTGGGGACCGATCCGTTGGATGGTGCACTGGTGACAGAGCTTGAAGGTCCCGGACGGGTCGGCAGTCCCTTGCAGTCCCAGACAGTCATAACCGACGGCAATTGGCACCGTATCGGTCTGGTGTGGGATGGTCTGAACAGAGCGCTCTATGTTGATGACGTTCCCGTTGCTCAAGACACACAGGCAGGATTACGCGGCTCTGCCGGCGGCCTGAACATCGGCACGGGCAAGGCCATGGCAGCCGGAACCTTCTTCTCCGGCCTGATCGACGACGTTCGCATCTACAACCGGGCAGTGAGCCCATAGACAATCGAGACCCTCGCACGGTAGAGTTTCAAGAAACAAGCCGAATCGTGCGGGCTTTTTCGAAATGGCCGGGATGTGTTCAACTATCGAACGCTGACAAGCCGATTTCAAAGAAGAAGGGCTGTGAGCAGGATGCTTGCAGCCCGATTATTTTGCTCAGGTTGCAGTTTCTCATTGAAACCAGGGTCGAAATATTGTAGAAGATTTGGGAATCTTTTGGCCGGTATTGGCTTGTGCTTTCAACTCATGCTGTTATAATGATGCCTTGACGGACGTTTCTCCGAACTTGAACGGATTCCACCATGGCACGGAATCGTGGGAAAAAGGCGCTCTACGAGGTGATGAGCACGGCTCGATCGAAGTCGGGCTTCGGCAGGACGCCCGAGCAGACGGTGCCCGAACGTTCCGTCGAAGACGCGCCGCCCGCCAGAGCCGGGCCTGAGGCGACAGCGCCGAAAGACGCCGCGAAATGGTGGAGAAAGCCGAGAATCGTTCAGTTGAACGCCGGGCGAATCGAGTTCTCGATGCCGTACCAGATCGCCGTGGCGGCGGGGCTGGTCCTGGTGTTTGCGCTGTTGGCCAGCTATCGGATCGGCCAGTCTTCTGCCCAGGACGGGCCGCAGGGGCCGTCGGGCAGCCCGGTGCAGCGGGCCGAGACGCCTGAGTTAACAAGCCGGGCGGCGAACGAAATACCGCGGCCTCCGGCGCCGGCTCAAAGGACGCCGGAGCCTGAAAGGGTCGAGCCGGCCGTATCGACCGGAGACAATGTTATTGTCCTGGTCCAGTACCACACGATGGCCGATTTGGGTCCCGTGCAGGCGCATTTTGCTGCACACGATATTGAGACTGAAATCGTGCCGGAGAATGGCCGGTATCTCTTGCAGACAAAGCAAAGATATGAGAGCACGACCACGCCCGGCAGCGATGGATACAAAGCGAAACAGAAAATTGGCCAAGTCGGGGCCCTGTACAAGGGTAAGGCCCCACCCGGCTATGAGACTTTTGCGCCGCATTATTTTTCAGATGCGTACGGCAAGAAGATAAAGTAGTAGTTTAGGAGACGTATTGAATGTCTGTTGATCGTTCATTGAAAATCAAAGGCGCCCTGGTCCGGCACCGCAACGTTTTGACGCGGGCCGAACGCATTGAGCAACTCAAAGACGAGGAGCGATGGTCTGAGGGCGATCCTTTACTTGGCTTGCCAAAGGTTGCGCACCGCAAGAGCCACGCGGGTCGCAAGGAAGCGCCGGCGAAAGAGGCTGCGACCGCAGCCGACGTCGAGGCGCCCAAATCGGACGAGACCGAAGCCTGAGCCGGGGTATTTGTCGCACCGAACGTGTGAATGGCCGCATTCACAGAAAACCATAGAAGGGCTTCGATTACGAGCCTCTCTTGACACTCGAAAGATGGATGACCGTGGGGTTGTTGAAAACGTCCTCATCTCCCGAGACAATCGCACATCGGCCGGAGGCGGTCTTTCATCGCGGCCATCGAGGTGGGCAATCGGGCCGGCGGCGTGGACGAACATTCATCCGGTCATTGCTGAATGCGGTCCTGTTCTGCGGCTTAGGACTTGCCGGCGTTGCTTCAGCGGAGGACCAGCCGCAGTGGGGTCAGGATTGTTCCCGAAACATGGTCTCGGCCGAGACGGGGTTGCCCGAGAGTTTCGATCCCGCCGCGGGCACAAACATCAAATGGCGCGCCCCGCTGGGCACGGAGACGTATTCCACACCGGTCATCGCCGGCGGTAAAGTGCTGATCGGCACAAACAACCAGAGACCCCGCGACCCGCGGCATAAGGGTGACCGCGGCGTACTGTTGTGTCTCGATGAGGCCGACGGCACTCTCTGCTGGCAGCTTGTTGTTCCCAAGTTTCTCCCCATGCTCTATCGGGACTGGCCCAGGTCGGGGATTTGCTCGCCCGCGACGGTGGAAGGCGAGAGGGTCTATATCGTGAGCAATCGGGGCGAAGTGATGTGCCTGGACCTGGCCGGTCAGGCCAACGGCAATGACGGCCCGTTCGTTGACGAAGCTCGGCTGATGAGTCCCGACCCGTCCGAACCGATGGACGTGGTAAAAACCGACGCCGACGTTATCTGGCTGTTCGATATGCAGGCCGAGCTCGGGGTTCACCAGCATGATGCTTCGCACAGCGCGATTCTCCTGCACGGCGATTTTCTGTACGTCAACACCAGCAACGGCCTGAACGACAAACACGACCATATCCCTGCAACCGGCGCCCCGAGCCTCATTGCGCTGGACAAGACAACGGGCCGGCTCGCGGCCCGGGAGAATGAGAACATCGGCCCCAGGACCTTCCACTCGACCTGGTCGTCGCCGGCTCTGGGGCGAGTTAACGGCAGAACGCTGATTTTCTTCTGCGGCGGTGACGGTGTTTGCTACGCCTTCGATCCTGTGACATCCCTTCCCGCCGCCGGGACCGTGGCCGGTCTGAAAAGAGTCTGGCGATTCGACTGCGACCCGACTGCGCCGAAAGACAACGTGCATCAGTACATCAAGAACCGCAGCGAAAGCCCGAGTAACGTCAAGAGCACACCCGTGTTCCATCAGGGCCGCCTGTATGTCACCTATGGAGGTGACATCTGGTGGGGCAAGAACCAGGCGTGGATCAAGTGCTTCAAGGCCGCCGGGACCGGGGATATTACGTCCTCGGCCGAGCTTTGGAGCTATCCTCTCGAACGCCACTGTTGCTCGACACCTTCAGTACACGACGGCCTGGTCTTTGTCGCTGATTGCGGCGGACTCGTGCATTGCGTGGACGCCGAAACCGGTAAACCTTACTGGAGACACGAGGCAAAAGCAGAAATATGGGCCTCGACGCTCGTGGCCGATGGCAAGGTTTATATCGGCACGCGACGGGGGCATTTTTGGGTTCTGGCCGCGAGCAGGCAAAAGAAGGTCATCAGCGAAATCAAGCTGGACAGCCCAATGCACGCCACGCCGGTCGCCGCCAACGGTGTGCTTTACGTCGCCACGATGAAGAATCTCTACGCGGTCAAGACCGCCGCCGAATGAGTTCGCAAAATCTGAAGGAGAGGACCATGAAGCGCTTCATTCGTTCTCAACCCGCCATTGCCATGATTCTTGTTGTGACGGTCTGCGCCGACGCCTCAAGCAGTGCCGCAGGAAGCAATGTCGAATTGTGGATGCGTTTTGAGGATACATTGACAAGCTCCAGGGATTATGACAATCCAGTGCAGGAAGCGAAGGTCCGTGTCGAGTTCACTTCCCCGAAAGGAACAAAAAGGACGCTGTCGGCTTTTTGGGATGGAGGCCGTCTCTGGCGCGTTCGTTTTTCACCCGATGAGGTGGGCCGGTGGACGTATAAAACGCTGTGTTCGGATAAGAGCAATGCGGGTCTTCACGGCCGGAGCGGCTCGTTTGAATGTATCGGATACCGCGGTAACCTGGAGTTATTTCGTCATGGCGAATTGCGCCTCTCGGGCAACCGGCGCTATATCGAGCACGCTGACAGTACGCCGTTTTTCTGGCTTGCCGATACCGTCTGGTGCGGCCCGCTTTTTGCTGATTTTGAGGATTGGAAGGTCTTTCTAAAAGACCGGGTAGAGAAGGAATTTGCCGCGATTCAGTTTGTGATGACGCAATGGCGCATGGCCGAGACCGACGCCGAGGACAATCGAACCTTCAGCGGCACGGACCGGGTCGCCGTCAATCCCGCTTATTTCCAGCGGCTCGACCGATACGTCAATGCCATAAACGATGCGGGGCTTTTAGCCGTGCCGGTGTTGCTCTGGGCTATTCGGGGCGACGATAATCCAGGCTACTACCTGCCCGAGGATCAGAAAATCGTCTTGGCCGAATACATGATTGCCCGGTACGGCGCACACCAGGTGATATGGTTTCTCGGTGGTGATGGACGATACTCCGGCGAAAATGCCGAGACGTGGAAACGGGTCGGCCGGGCCGTGTTTCATGAGGACCAGCATCGCCTGGCTACCATGCACCCGGGAGGCAGAAGCTGGGTCGGTGAGGATTTCCGCAACGAGCCGTGGTTCAGCTTTGTCGGTTATCAGAGCGGACATGGTGACGACGAGAAGACCTTTCGCTGGCTCAACCAAGGCTCGCCCAGCAAAGAATGGGGCAACCAGCCCAACCTGCCCGTGATCAATATCGAGCCCAATTACGAAGCCCATAACGGCTACACCTACCGGAAGGTGCACACTGACCATTCGGTCCGTCGTGCTGCGTACTGGAGTCTTTTGGTTGCTCCGACCGCGGGTGTGACCTACGGCGGTCAGGGCATTTGGGGCTGGCACACGAAAGTCCAGGCCCCCGCCGACCACGTCAGCACCGGACTCGGCTCGCCCTGGTATGCCGCCAAAGACCTCCCGGGTGCGTTCAGCATGAAGTACCTCCATAAGTTCTTCAAGAGCATCGAGTGGTGGAGGCTCGTCCCCGCCCAGGATGCGCTGACCGAGCAGCCGGGCAGGAAGGATGCCTCGAAGTTCATCGCGGCGGCAAAGTCGCAGGCCGGCGACCTGCTGGTTGTGTATCTGCCCGATGGCGGCGCCGTGACAATCAAAACGGATACGCTCGAGAAAGGCCTACATGCTCGCTGGTATCATCCGCGCACCGGCGGCTGGCTCGACGCCGGGAAAGTCGAACAAACCCGGCAAACCTTCAAGACGGCCGATAGAAATGACTGGGTCTTGCTGATTGATCCTCAATGAAGGCAATGACTGGATAGGGACAAGACAACTATGAGAAAAGCTGGAAAGTTCGCGCGGTTACTTTTCTTGGCGGTGTTTGTTTGGGGCGTGAACATCTCTGTTGTTCATGCCGCCACATGCACGCCTTGCTTTGACGTAACCGACCATGGCGCCGTCGGGGACGGCAAGGCACGCTGCACCGAGGCCATTCAGAAGGCGATTGATGCCTGCCACGCGGCAGGGGGCGGCATGGTATATCTTCCGGCGGGACGGTATCTGTCGGGCGCGCTCTTTCTCAAAAGCAATGTGACCTTGCATATCAGCGAGGGTGCAACATTGCTCGCGAGCACTGGCTTCGACGATTTTCCGCCCTTCAAGCCGGGCTGGCGGATCCAATCCGACGACACACAGCGATCGAGTCTGATTACCGGCGTGGATATTGAAAACATCGCCGTCACCGGTCGCGGCACATTGAACGGTCAGGGCAAGCCCTGGTGGGACGCGCTGCGCGAGGACAAGAACAGCAAAGATGGCCAGCCGAAGATTCTGACTTACGGCCGGCCGCGGGTGATCAACTTCTATCGCTGTCGTGATATCCTGATCGAGGGCGTGACTATCGTCGATTCGCCTTCATGGACGGTCCATCCCGTCGGCTGTGAAAACCTCGTGGTCAACGGCATTTCGATCATCAATCCCGAGTCCGGCCCGAACACCGACGGCGTGAATCCTGAATCGTGCCGGAATGTGCAGATTGCCAACTGCTTCATTGACACAGGGGACGACTGCATCACCTTGAAATCAGGCGAGGATGAAGAGGGCAGGTTGAAAGCCAGGCCCACCGAGAATGTCACGATCACTAACTGTGTCATGTACAAGGGCCACGGGGCCGTGGTCATCGGCAGCGAAATGTCGGGAGGCATTCGCAACGTGACCGCCAGCAACATCGTATGCGTCGGAACCGACCGCGCCGTTCGTATCAAGAGTACGCGGGGACGCGGTGGTGTCGTGGAGAACATCCGCTTCGCTAATTTCGTGGTCGATAACGTCAAGGAACCGATCTACATCACGAATTTCTATACGAAGACCAAGCCGGAGCCTGTTTCGGAGCGGACTCCGATTTTTCGCGACATCGCCATCAGCCATTTCACGATCAAGAATTCGCCCTGTACGGCGAAAATCCTCGGCCTGCCCGAGATGCCCATACAGCGGCTGCGAATCACCGACCTCACCGCCTCGACGCGAGTCGGATTCTCTTGCGATAGCGTGGCCGGTCTGGAATTGCGGGACGTGCACGTGGACGCGGACAGAGGGCCGGCGTTTGAGATCAAAAACTGCAAGGATGTGGAACTTCGTGCCGTCAAAACGACAGATCCGCGAGTTGATGAGCCGGTCGTCAGGCTGGAAAACGTCCAGGATGCCTTTATTCAGGGATGCCGGGCGTATTCAGGAACCGGCAGCTTTCTGGAACTCAAAGGAAAGATGACGAGAGGCATCGCGTTGGCTGGAAACGAGCTTTCCGCCGCTAAGAATCCCTTTCTATTGAAAGACGGCGCTGAAAAAGGCGCTGTTGTGGAGAAATAATATGGATCGTCGCGAGTTTCTCAAGAGGGCGGGCTGTGCCGGGTTGGCGCTGGCCGCGATGCAGCAGCCGCTCCGGGCCCAATCGAGCGATGCACTGCCAAAGCGCGTCCTCGGACGAACGAAAGAGAAGGTCTCTATTCTCGGGCTTGGCACGGCGCCGGTGGGTGAAGGTCCTCCCAACGTCGAGGAGGGGATTCGTATTTTTAGCGAAGCTATCGACCGTGGTGTGACCTATATTGATACAGCGCGAATCTATGGTAACGCCGAAGAAATCCTCGGCCACATCATCCCGAAACGGCGCGATAAGCTCTTCGTGGTTTCAAAGGTCTCAACCGACAATGGAACAAGGGCCCAACAATCCCTGAATATCTCGCTACGTCAGCTCAAGACCGACTATCTCGATCTCGTACACATCCACAGTATCGGTAGCAAGAATATTGACCGGGTTCTGGCCCAGTACGGGGTTCTTGAGTATCTGCTCAAAGCAAAAGAAAGAGGCACGATCCGCTTCATTGGCATGTCGGGACATAACCGGCCGTCTAACTTTGTCCGTATGCTTCAAACGGATCAAATCGACGTGCTGATGTGCGTGATGAACTACGCCGACCGAAACATTTATGATTTCGAGAGCAAGGTCCTGCCTGAAGCGAAGAAACGCAACGTCGGCTGTGCGGCCATGAAGGTCTATGCAGGTATCAAGGGCGGTTTTCGCAACCACAGAAGCGGCTACGTCGGCTGCGCCACGGAGCCGGCCTACCTGCCCCACGCTCTGGCTTACGCGCTCGATCTCGAACAGGTCAGCGTGGCGGTGGTCGGTCCCTACACCGTCGAGCAGTCTATCCAAAACGTAGAGTTCGCCCGCAAATACATACCGCTGTCGCAATCGCAGCGCGCTTTGCTGATGGAGTACGGGAAGAAACTGGCACCAACCCTGGGACCGAGGTATGGGTCGGTCACGTAGGCAAAACAATGGAAAGGCAACAGTGAATGAGAATAGCGAAGATACACTCACACGTAATCATTACGATATTGATACTGTCCGCGTCCGTCCAAGCGACTGATTGGCCGCAATGGCGAGGGCCGTTCTTCAACGGCTCCACCGATGAGAATAATCTGCCTCAATCCTGGAGCGAAACGGAAAACGTCGCCTGGATCAGCCCGCTTCCGGGGCCCAGCGGTGCCACGCCCGTTATTTGCGGAGGCAGGGTGTTCGTCAGTTCCATGGTCGAGAAAGGCCCCGACTTCGTGGCTTTGTGCTTCGAGGCAAAGGACGGCAAGAAGTTGTGGGAAAAGCACGTCGGCTCGGATACGCGCCGGTTCCCACGCAACAACATGGCTTCGCCCTCGCCCGTCACCGACGGCAAGCACGTCTTTTTCCTGTACGCCAGCGGTGACCTGGTCTGTGTCGACTATGAAGGCAATGAATTGTGGTCTCGAAACATTGAAGCCGAGTACGGCAACCTCTGCCTTCAGTTCGGATATGGCTCCAGCCCGCTCTTATACAATGACAAGCTCTTCGTGCTGGTTGTTCGCAGAAACAAGCCCTATCCTCAGGGCCGGGCCAAAGAAGACGGACCCCTGGACTCGTTTCTGATGGCAGTGGATCCGAAAAACGGAAAGACCCTCTGGAAGCAGCAGCGCCCGACCAACGCCTTTGACGAAGGGATGGAGACTTACAGCACACCCATTCCCTTCGATCGAGACGGACGCACTGAAATCCTCAATACCGGCGCCGACTTCGTCACCGCGCACGACCCCGAGTGCGGAGCGGAACTGTGGCGTTTCGAGTACTGGACGCGAAAAGTGCGGGACTCGCGGATTATCCCCTCGCTTGTCACCGGGGACGGGCTTATCTTCGGCACGCGCCACAAACGCGGCGGCGTCTTCGCCCTCGAACCCGCCGGTCCGGGCAATTCCCCCGAGGCGCGCATCGTGTGGGAATTCGCAGGCCCGGCGCCGGATTGCAGTACGCCGCTCTTTTATCAGGGGCGGCTGTACGTGCTCGACGGCATCAAGGGCGACAAGGTCGTCACGTGCCTCGATCCGAGGACGGCCCGGCCGTTCTGGCAGGGCGGACTCGGGGGCCGAGGTCCCTGGCGCGCGTCACTGACCGCCGGCGACGGCAAGCTCTACTGCATCAACGAGACCGGAGAGATCGTCGTACTCGCCGCCGGCGGCGATGAATTCAGGATTCTCTTCGAGGCCAAAATAGATGAGACACCCATCCAGTCCTCCATCGCCATCGCCGACGGCCACCTGTTCATCCGCACCGCAAAAAACCTTCACTGCATCGGCAAGTAGGAGGTCTCATGAACAGAATAGGCCTGATTGCGGGGGTAATTTTGTGTCACTGCCCAAACTTGTTCGGGCAGGGGGGCAGTGAAGTCTGGCCCGGCGCCCAGTGGGAGCGGGTGAGGCCGGAGCAGGTCGGGATGGATGCGAGTGTTCTGCAGAAGGCTCGACACTACGCGCTGACCGGCGACGGCTCAGGGCGAATCATCCGTCATGGCCGGCTCGTCATGGACTGGGGCGACCAGAAGCAGCGATACGACCTCAAGTCCTCCACAAAAGCCATCGGCGTCACCGCCGTGGGGCTGGCCCTCAGGGACGGAAAGATCAAGAACCTTAAGGAACCTGCGGCGAAATATCATCCGAGCCTCGGTGTGCCGCCCGAGTCCAACGCCGAAACGGGCTGGCTGGGCAAGATCACATTGTTTCATCTGGCCACGCAGACCGCCGGCTTCGACAAGAATGGCGGATATACTGAATTGCTCTTCGAGCCGGGGGCCAAATGGTCTTACAGCGACGGCGGACCGAACTGGCTGGCCGAGTGCGTGACCTTAGTTTATAGGCGAGACCTGAACGAACTGATGTTCGAGCGGGTCTTTGGCCCGATAGGTATCAAGCCATCCGATTTGACGTGGCGCCGCAACGCCTATCGCCCGAAAGAGATTGACGGTATCCCACGGCGCGAATTCGGCTCTGGGATAAGCGCCAACGTCGATGCGATGGCGCGGATCGGCTACCTTTACTTGCGGCGGGGCCGCTGGCGGGATGAGCAGATCATCGACGCTTCTTTTGTCGATATGGCGCGGATAGTGCCGAAGGAAATAGACGGTCTGCCGGTGGTCAGGAGCGAAACCTACTTCAATGCCTCGGACCATTATGGGCTACTGTGGTGGAACAATGCCGACGGGACGATGATGCGCGTTCCTCGCGACACATACTGGTCATGGGGACTGTACGACAGCCTGATCGTGGTGATGCCGAGTCTCGATATTGTCGCAGCGCGGGCGGGAAAGTCGCTGAATAAGGCGCGCAATTCAGCTTACACATCAATCGAACCATTCATCGAGCCGATTGCTCTTTCGGTAAAGGATAAACAGAAATGAGGTGTGGAAAAACGGTTGCGAGCTTGTTCGTGGTGATGGGCCTTTATCAATATACATCGGCGGCGCAGACGGACTTTGTATGGCAGAAGGCATCCCCCGAAGCCGAGGGGATGTCCTCACAGAAGCTGGACGAAGCGAGAGACGTCCTTTCCAGCAAGGGGACAAAAACATTTCTAATCGTCAGGAACGACAAGATTGTCTATGAGTGGTACGCCCCGGGCTTTGACACTGGGAAGAAACACTACACCGCTTCAATGGCCAAAGCCCTGGTCGGCGGCGTTTCTTTGATGCTCGCGCTGAACGATGGGCGGCTCAGCATCGATGAGCCTGCCTGCAAATACGTCCCGGAATGGACAGACCACACACAAAAATCCAAAATCACTATCCGTCATCTGGCGACCCATTCGTCCGGCGTTGAAGACGCCGAGCAGGACGGTATCGGTCATTTCGAGCTGCCGGGCTGGAAGGGGCAGTTCTGGAAGCAAGACCCGGACCCCTTTACCGTTTCGCGCGACAAAGCACCGGTGGTATTCGAGCCGGGCACAGACTACGCCTACAGCAATCCGGGGATGGCGATGCTCTCCTATGTAGTGACCGCGAGCCTGCGAGGCGCAAGGCACACGGACATTCGAACGCTCCTGCGCGAGAGAATAATGAGGCCCATCGGCGTCAAAGACGACGACTGGTCCATCGGGTATGGAAAAACACATAAAGTCAGCGGCCTGGACCTTGTCGCCAACTGGGGCGGCGGCGGTTACACCGCGCGGGCCGTCGCGAGAGTCGGGCGGTTCATGCTGCACAAAGGTAGCTGGCAAGGCAGACAGCTCGTCGATTCCAAATGGGTCGACGAAGTCGTCAAGTTTGCGGACACGCCGTTGCCTGTCCGGACGACCAACAATCCCGCTCCGGCGTCGGGACTCGGCTGGTGGAGCAACTTCGACGGCATATGGGCGAAGGTGCCGCGCGACGCCTTTGCAGGAGCAGGGGCAGGCAACCAGGTACTTCTGGTGGTTCCGAGCCTCGATCTTATCATCGTGCGCAACGGCTCGAATTTATATGACAGCTCGATAGGCGAAGAATTCTGGGCCGGGATAGAGCAGTACTTGTTCAATCCTGTGATCGAGGCCATCGCTCCAGCCGGTCCGCCTTATCCGCAAAGTCCCGTGGTAAAGGGTGTCGTGTGGGCGCCTCAGGAACAGATTATCCGCCTGGCCTCCGGCAGCGACAACTGGCCCATCACATGGGCCGATGACAATAGCCAATACACGGCCTACGGGGACGGCTGGGGATTCATCCCGAAGACGAAAAAGAAGCTCAGCCTTGGTATTGCAAGAGTCCTCGGTACGCCGCCGGAATTCGGGGGCGTCAACGTTCGTACGGAAACGGGCGAGCGCATTGGCCAGGGCGCAGCAGGCGCCAAGGCCAGCGGAATGCTCATGGTCGATGGCGTGTTGTATATGCTGGTCAGAAATACCGGAAATTCGCAGGTCGCCTTCTCGGGCGATTACGGCAAGACCTGGACGTGGTGCGACTGGAAGTTCACCGAAAGCTTCGGCGCGCCGGCCTTTTTGAACTTCGGCAAGAACTACGCCGGGGCACGCGACGGATTTGTCTATATCTATTCGCACAATTCCGACAGCGCCTATGAAGCCGCCGACGAGGTGGTCATGGCGCGGGTCCCCAAGAACGCGATTACACATCGCGCCGCCTACGAATTCTTCAAAGATCTCGACGAGCAGGGCGAGCCCATCTGGACCAAAGACATCGCTCAACGGGGTGCCGTCTTCGTTAATCCAGGCAATTGCTACCGCTCGCAGGTCAGCTACAATGCAGGCTTGAAGCGCTATCTCTGGTGCCAAATCCTGCCGGCCAGCAAGCACCCGCAGGGC
>CP070806.1:4106981-4124743 GCA_020343675.1 Phycisphaerales bacterium | reverse complement strand
GAACATATCGCCCTTGCCCAGAACACGCGGGTCTTTGGTGGCTTTGAGCTCGGCCATCAACGCGGCCGCGAGTTTTTTCTTCGTCGCGGCATATTCCGACCTTTCCGCAACGTTGTTGAGCTGATCGGGATCCTTGTGCAAATCGTAAAGCTCCTCGGCCGGACGCTTGCCGAAAGCCAGCTCGAATAACCTGCGAACCTTCGGCTCGTCACGATGTTTGATCATGTAAGACTTGGTCGGCGAGGCATCGGTATCCGCGTAGCCGAGCTTCGTGGCCCGGGGCTTGGAGACGTCAATTTCCATCGGTTCGGCGTAGCTCGCGGGGTAGCCGGAAGGCCAGCGGTTGGGCTTGAAGTTGCGAATGTACAGAAAATCATGCGTTCGGATGGCACGCATCGGGTAGCCGCCCATATCGTTTTCCTGGCCGGGAACGTGGCGCTCCTTGCCGGTTAGGACGCGGGCGCGCTTGGGATCCACCCGGCCCGACTTGCCCGAAGTCAGGATGTCCAGGAGACTCCGCGCCGTCATTTGCGCCGGCGGCCTCAGCCCCGCCGCCTCCAAGAAGGTCGGCGCCAGGTCCGACATACTGATGAAATCCTCGACGACCCGCCCTGCTTTGACGGCGGCGGGCCAGCTAACCGCCAGCGGAACGTGTGTACCCGTATCGTAAAGGTTGCTCTTGCACCTCGGGAACGGCAGGCCGTTATCGCCGGAGATGACGACCAGCGTGTTATCAAGCTCGCCTTGTTCTTCGAGGATCGCCCGTAACTGGCCGACTTCCTTGTCGAAGCGCTGTACCTCCCAATAATAGTCGCAGATATCGGTGCGCACCTCTTCGCTGTCCGGGAAACAGGCAGGCACCTGGACGTCGTCGAGCTTCATGCCGCTGTTGATGCCCGATTGCCATTTGTACGCTCGATGCGGGTCCTGACTTCCGAACCAGAAACAGAACGGCCGGCCCTCGGGGCGAGCTTTCAAGAATTCCTGGAAATTTTTGTACTGCGGCCCGGCGGGATTTCGCTTGCGCCCGCCCGGCGCATCCCGACCGGGGCCCCAGCCCTTGCGAGTGAAACCGACATGGTAGCCGGCTTCTTCCAACAAATCCGGATAGACAGGGAACTTTGCCGGAAGCGTGCTCCAGAGATTTCCCCCCTCTTCCAGACGCCAGTGCCATTGACCGGTCAGCATCGCGCCTCGTGAAGGCGTGCATGACGGCGACGAAACAAAGGCGTTCTCGAACAGCACGCCCTCGCGCGCGACCCGGTCGAAGGTCGGCGTCCTGACGACCTTGTCGCCGGCGATGCTCGCGTGGGGCCACGACCAGTCATCCGCAAGACAGAAAAGAATGTTGGGTTTCTTCTTCGACCTTCGGCCTTCACCGGCGAGAGCACAACTTCCCAACGCCGCCACGCCCAGCAGACCCAGGGCGCTGCCGCTCAGACTGCTCATAAAATCACGTCGGTTCATTTCAATCCTCTTCTCTTTGCTCACCTTCTCTTGCTACTCGATGTGTCACCGCCGCCCCGTTATACTCCTGGCGCTCTTGCAGCGTCGGACCCATGCCTCATAGAGCCCCGCCAGTTCTTCGACCTTCTCCGGCATGTTTGCCGAGAGGTCATTCAGTTCCGTTCGGTCGGCCTCCATATCATACAGCTCCCACGGATTGTCTCCAACCGTGACCAGCTTCCATTTGCCCTTTCGCACGGCCTTGTTCCGCATAAATTCCCAGAACAGCGCATCGTGACCTTCTCGCGTGCGGTCCTCGAAAATCGGCATCAGGCTCTTGCCTTCCATTGCGGCAATCTCGTGTCCGTCGTAGCGCGAAGGGTACCGCGCCCCTGCCGCATCCAGACATGTAGCCATGAGATCGATGATGTGTCCCACCTGGTGCGTGATGCCGCCGCGCTTCTTGATGACAGCGGGCCAGCGCGCGATGAATGGCGTAGCGTTGCCCCCTTCGTGGTTGAAACGCTTGTAGAGGCGGAACGGTGTATTGCTGACGTTCGCCCAGGACGAATCATACGTCCGGTAGGACTCCGCCGGCCCGGGAGCAATATCCTTTGTTCGATTCCGCTCGTAAGGGCAGCCGCCGTTGTCCGAAAGGAACATCACCAGCGTATCGTCCTCCACATTCAGGTCCCCCAGTTTCTTCAGGATGCGTCCGATGTTCTGATCCATGCGATCAACCATGGCCGCATAAACGGCCATGTCCAGATCTTCGGCCCGCTTGTCCTCGACCTGCTCCCAGGGAAGAATGTCACTGAATGATTTGTGCCTGTCCGCGCCGCGTGTGCTCAGGGGCCATTTCTTGTCGATCAGTCCCAGCTCAATGAGCCGGGCGTATCTCTGCCTGCGTATGACGTCCCAGCCCTTCATATACTTGCCCCGGTACTTGGCGATGTCCTCGGGCAAGGCGTGCAGCGGATAATGCGGCGCATTGTACGCCAGGTAGAGGAAGAAGGGTTTGTCCCTGCGGCCCACCTCGTCGAGGAACTGCAGCGCGTAATCGGTGAAGGCATTGGTCGTGTAGAAATCCTTGTCGTCTGTCATGAACGCCCCTCGGCCCAGGCGGAACGTCTTATCAGGTACGAAGTAGCTGCATGAACCGCCCAACATGCCGAAGTAGTGGTCGAATCCGCGATCCATGGGTGTGCTGCCCACGTGCCACTTGCCCGAGGCCAGAGTGGTGTAGCCAGCGCTGCGAAGGACCTCGGCAACGGTGACGCAGTTGCGGCTTCTGCCGATGTCTGTCTGCTGATGGTACAGGCCAGTCAGTATCGAAGTGCGTGTCGGCGCGCACTTGGCACAATTGTAGAACTGTGAAAACCGCAACCCTTCGGCCGCCAGACCATCCAGATTGGGCGTCTCAATCTCTCCGCCGTAGCAGCCCAAATCCGAAAACCCCATATCATCCGCCAAGATCAGCACGATATTGGGCCTCTTTCGGCTGGGCGCAGCAGCCGACAAAAACTCCGGTGCCACCAGCGACGCCGCCCCCAGCCCCATTGCCTTTAAGAAATCGCGTCGCGTATTCCTGATCCTGTTCATATCTGTCTGCTCCTGTGTATGCCTACCTCAGATTATTCACTTGAGGGATTCAGGTTTTCTTTTCCTTCAGGCCCTTCCCGGCCGGTCGGGCATTCGCCTTAAGGTCCCGGTCAAATTTCTGCATCAAACCCGTCAGGCGTTTGACGAGGTCGGGATGCGTCCCGGCCACGTTGTTCTTTTCGCTGATGTCGGCTTTAAGATTGTACAGCTCGGTTTTCTTCTTAACGCGGCGGAGCTTCCATTTTCCGCTTCGGACCGCTTCAAGACTGGCGCCCCGGTAGTAGAAGAAGGCCTCGTGCGGCGATTTCGCGCCCGGCTCGCCCGCCATCAGGGGCCAAATGTCCAGGCCGTCAATCACACGGGCGGCAGGCATCTCTGCGCCGGCCAAGCGCGCAAGCGTCGGCAGCAGGTCAATCGTGCCGCATAATTCACTGCACACTTTGCCAGCAGGGATTCGACCGGGCCAGCGCATGATACAGGGCTCGCGCATGCCGCCTTCGTAGGTGGAGAACTTGCCGTCGCGCAAGGGTAACGCGCAGCCACCATAATGCTTCTTGCCCAGCCACGGCCCGTTATCGCTGGTAAAGACCACGAGCGTTTTTCTATCGACCCCGGCTTCTTTGAGAGCGACCAGGACCCGGCCAATCGAGAAATCGATCTGTTCGATGGTCGCCTTGTACGCCTTTTGAACATCCTCGACGTAAAACCCGTCCGAAACGAACAGCGGAATGTGCGGCATCGTGTGAGGCAGATAAAGGAAGAAGGGCCTGTCTCTGTTCTCGTGAATGAATGTGACGGCGTCGTCGGTATAGCGTTCGATCAGTTTCGTCTGGTCCGCCGGCCGCTCGATGACCTGCCCATCACACATCAGCGGCACATTCCAGGGCGAGTAGTCCTTCTGCCGCCACGCTCGGTCGAGATTCTTGTTCTTTCCTTCGACGCCGTCCATGTCATTGGAGTACGGAATGCCGAAATAGGAATCAAAGCCGTTGTTGGTGGGCAGGAAACTCGGCAGATGACCCAAGTGCCACTTGCCGACACAGGCGGTGGCATAGCCTTGTCCTCCCAGAACATCGGCAATTGTCGCTTCTTCCGGATTCAGGCCGATATTGTCTCTTGGAAACAGCACTTTGGTGATACCGACCCTCGGCGGATAACAGCCGGTCAGCAGCGCCGCCCGCGAGGGGGAACAGACCGAAGCAGCCGCGTAGAAATCCGTGAACTTCATCCCCTCGGCGGCCATGCGGTCTAAATTCGGCGTCTTTATCGAAGACGAACCAAAACAGCCCACGTCTTGGTAGCCCTGGTCATCGGTAAAGATAATGATGAAATTCGGCTTGTCCGGACCGAGCGCGGACCCCTGGTTGCTTCCCATACAGCCCGGCATGGCCAGTGACGCGGTGCCGACACCAAGAGCCTTCAGGAAACACCGACGCGTATAACCTCCCGTGCTCACTTGTCCTTGCCTCCATTCCTGCTTCCACGTTCGCTCTGGTCAACTCGGCCTGCATTCTATTGGCCGGGGTCCGTCGCATCAATCGAATTTCGTCAGAGGCTGCGCAATGCGCGTCTCGTCGTCGATATCCGTTATTCGCAACTGAAGGACTCTTCGCGTTTGGGGGCTCACCTTGGCTCGCTCGCTTATCCGAACGGGCCAGACCCAGATGATCTTTTCCATGTCCCTGACAACAAGCACCCTCGTGCGTATCCGGTGTGGGACGTATTGAGCAGTCAGAAATTTGCCGAGCTTTTTTTCTGACGCAAGACCCAACGGAACAAACCTGTCCCCTGCCTGCCGGGAACGAACGGTTAAAGGCAGTCTCAACTTCTCCGAGTCAAACCGCTCGACGTGGTCTGTTTTGCATGAGATGAATTCATCAAGATCAATGTCACCGCTTTCGAGAATTTTCGCTTCTGCCGTGCACTGCCCGAAGCTCGTCCGTCCGGGAATGTTCAATCGGACAGGCTCGGTACATAGAATAGCTTTTTCAGAGCGAGCGAAAGTCAAATTCCCATGTTCACGTTCAACCACAAATCCTCCCGGCAGCTCCGTTCTATTTCCGGTGCCATCCGGCTGGGCCAAAGACAGGATTCGATCATAATGCCGCAGCGTCAAACCTCTCTCGCCGCAGCCGATGCAGGTCAGGCTACGGCGGACAAGCTCAACCTGCACCGGGTGCGGCTGAGCCCGAAATGCCGTCGAGTCCAGCGTGATGTGTTCGCCCCTGCAATCGGCCAGGTCCGGCCAAAGATGGTCCACGCGACGGCTGACCAGATCCTGAACGCCCCGGGCACGCCGGGCTAATTCGGACAATTGTTCCACGACCGAACCCGTGCAGTCCCGCTGCAACGCCGGAAGCAGCCGGTGCCGGATATAGTTGCGCCGGTACGTACAGTCGGTGTTGGTATGGTCCCGGCGCCACTGCAGGTTTCGCTCTTGCAGATAGCCGAGAATCTCATCGCGTGTGACAGACAACAGAGGCCTGATAAAGGTGACTCCATCGGCAAAAACCCGCGCCGGCCAGATCCCCCCGAGACCGCGAAAACCAGTCCCGCGAGCGAGCCGATGCAGGACGGTCTCGGCATTGTCGTTCTTGTGATGCGCCGTCGCGATCAGCTCAGCGTGGTTTGCTCGTGCGATCTCAGCCAGGGTCCTGATCCGCAATTCTCGACCGGCCGTCTCGATGGACAGCTTGTTCTGACGGGCAAATCCCCGAACATCCACGTGCTTCACCGCAGAAGCCAGATTCAAAAGGGCCGCCCGCGACAGAACAAAAGTCTCATCCAGATCCGCTTCAGCCGCTCTGAGTTGGTGATTGATGTGGGCGCAGAGCACCTCTGCGCCCAGGAGCCTCTCGGCCTTCAGCGCCTGCATCGCGTACAAAAGCGCCGTCGAATCCGCTCCGCCGGAGACCGAGAGAATCACTTTTTGCGCTGAGCCAAAAAGCTCGTGCTGTTCAACAAAACAGGCAACCTTCTTTTCAAATTCCGACAGCATTTCTCTAACATAAAAAAACGGGCCTGATATCCAGCCAGGCCCGAGATTCTATATCGGCAGAAGTGTGCTCGCAAACTTCCGTCAACGTTCGCTCTACTGCTCGTCGAGTTTCTGCAATTCGCGTATCCGCCTTTCGGCATATTCTTTCCACTCGCGGTACTTGTCAAACCGCCCTTCTGTTTTGACGGCCTCCTGATAGAGCTTCAGCGCCTCGGCGTTTCGGTGCAGGTTTTTATCCAGGACGCGCGCGGCTCTGAACCGCGCAGGATGAATCGTATCCGGATCCCATTGGAACGCACTTTGGTAGTACAGCAGCGCGATGGAGTAATCCTGGAAATACTCATAGATGACACCGGCCTTATAGGCCGCGTCGTCGATCTTGTCACTGGTAGGATGTACCTTGATTACCTGGTTGTAACTCTGCAACGCCAAACGCAACGAATTTTGATCCTTGAAAGGAGGCAGCGGCCCGGCTTTCTTTTCAAATGCCTCGCCCTCGAAAAACAGGTCGTCCGCCGCGGGGATCGAGGCGGTCGGTCTCAGGTTCCGGCCAATGATTTCCGGACCGACGATGTAGTTGTACTTGGGCATCGTGTTTAGTGCGTTCAGCTCCCTCTCGGCCCACCGAAGCTTCATATTGTTGCCGGTCCGGGTGTAGTATCCAACGAGCAGTTGAAGACCCTGCCGATAGGCCTGCCGGCTGACGGCCATCTCTTCGACAAGATCGACCTCGCTCTTGTCGGCCACATTGATGACCGCGCCAGGTCCGTATCGTTGTGTGGGGCTTTGCGGCAGAAGCTGCCCTCTGCCCTCATCCACACTCCCGCAGCCCACGAACACGCTCAGTAAGACAATGAGTAGTCCGGTACACGCTATCCTCGCCATGACGGCCTCCTTTCAATCGCAAACAAGACTCAATCCTATTGGTCAATAATGAACCATCAATTATCACTTATGGGTCTGTCCGTCAAGAACAAAGAGCAAAAAATCTTCGTCCCGGGATCACGGCGAGATCTTGGCCGCGAAGGCCTCGCATTTGGACGACTTTTCATCTGAACGCCGGCATCAAATGGCGCCGGCCATCCCCAGGCGGACATGGGAATTCTGCCGCCAAAAACAATGATTCGCCGGGCGGATTTCAGACGCCGTCACGAGGGCAAAGCGCCGACGGCTCCTGTCACAGATTCATTTGCGAACGGGATCGCCCCCGGAGCCAGTGTGAAAGCCGGGTACACGGATATGCCCGTCAAAACGCAGTTAGTATAGGACTTGCATGCCCGTATATGGATTCTGCTTGCAGAAAACGCCCAAAACCCGCAAATTAACGTTTGACTTGAACGGCGTATTTAGATACAATAGTCGTCATAGAACCCGACGATCGGACCGTGAGGAGGTCACACGAAGATCGCCGTTTTGACGTGTTCTTGTTGTCAAGCAGAGACCTTATTTGGCAGACTCAAACGCATCATCGCCATGTGATTTGGAAGCAAGAATATGAGAACTTGTCAACTCACCTCAGCGATTCTTATTGTGACGTGCGCTCTGTTGCTGCCGAGCGGTTGCGAGGAACAGGCCGCGGCGCCGCGACAACTTAGTCCCGATTGGTTCCTGCAATTCGAGCAGCCGACGCAGCCAATGGCGGGGGCCAGGACGGTACGGACCGCGCCGAGCAGAACCGTGCCACGAATCTCTTTCGAAAAAGTCGTTCACGATTTCGGCGCTGTCAGCCCGGAGACGAGCAGTTTCTGCGAGTTCCCGTTCAAGAACACGGGGACCGGCACGCTGAGAATTGGAGAGATCGAGAAGGTCTGCGGCTGTACGCCGTTCTCGTTAGCCAAGACCGAGTACGCGCCGGGTGAAACAGGGACATTGAGAGTGAAGTACATCTCGGACACCCAGTTCGGTGCGACCACGAAACAGTTGCTGGTCCGCAGTAACGACGCGACCAACCCCGAGGTCACGTTGGCCATCAGGGCCACGGTCGCCGCCAAGGTCGATTATGAGCCGAAGACTCTGAACCTCGCGCTCAGGCAGGACAATGCAGGTTGTCCGGCGCTTACACTTGCCAGCATCGACAACCAGCCGTTTGCCATAACGCACTTCACCTCAACCGGCAATAGCATCACCGCCGACTTCAATCCGGCCGTGGAGGCGACGAGCTTTGTTCTCCAGCCAAAGGTCAACATGGAGCTTCTTGAAAGAACGCTGAATGGTGCGATCGAGATTGGCCTGAGCCACCCGGAATGCAAGAAGGTCACCGTCAGCGTCAATACTCTTCCGAGATTCAGGGTTTCTCCGAGGTCGGTTATCGTGCGCGGGGTCCGGGCTGATCAACCTGTCGTGAGAAAAGTCCGGATACAGAACAACTACGGCGAGCCTTTCGAACTGGAATCCGCTTCGTCACAGAACGGGACAGTCAGGATTTTGAGCAATGCGATAGTCGGCGGTGGTTATGAGCTGGAACTGGAGATCACGCCGCCGGCAGATAGAACACGCGTCTTCTCCGACGCGTTTTTCGTGAAGGTCAAGGGGGACCGGCAACTGGAGATCCCGTGCAGCGTCTTTTATTCCGGAGCGCCCGCTGCCGCTGCCGGTTCCACAGACCAGTCGAAGGAATGTCATACCTGTGGCCCCAGGATAATTGACCCGACAACAGGTGAAGTCACGATACACCGGGATTCAGGCAGCGGTTCTTAGGCCCGCCCGCGATCGTGTTTTATCAAACGCTATTGTAGAGATTCACCGGCACTTCTATCTCGCGGCGTATTTGATGTGCCAGAGAAGACCCTCGAGCCGGCTATGGCCGAATGACGAACAAGAATCGCTCGTCACCCGCGGATTCGACGGTGGATTGCATGGAGTCATTGTCCGCAGCCAAGTCTTGCAGAGAGAGGTCCGCCGCCCAGAGGCCATCGGGTCGGATCCTTCCGGCGGTCTGGCTCGAACTTGAACGTCCTTCACGTTTATCTACGGCCAGTAATCCATACGGCACCGACGACGAGATGTCCCGGGAACGGACCACCCGCAGGGCAATCGTACGCATCCGGCCATCGTCAAGGCGCCGATAGAGCAGGACCGGCTCATCGAGAGCCCTCTCGATCTCAAGCGGCCCCGTGAGCGTTGCCACGCTTACAAAACCCGCATCGCGAAGAATCTGCTCACTCACGGGAATTTCAGCCAGACCCTCGTCTCCAAGCTTTTTTGCCAGGCTCCGGATTTCCTGTGACCTCGCGTTGGACTCCTTCTCAGCACGCTGCATGGCTCTGGCCCGCATGAGCCACTCTTGTCCTTTGTCTGTCCGATCCTGATCCGCCCAATAGCGGCCAAGCATAAGACATCCATCCAGCGTGTGAACGGGACTGGCTTCGACGCTGGCCCGCAAACGCTCGATCTGCTCAGGCGTGCGCAAATATCGCTCGAAGGCCAGAAGCGCTTCGGCCTTCGCCCGGCCCGCCAACAGCGCGTCCATCGCCTTTTGTATCTGGGCACTGGTAAAGTACGATTCGTAGTGGGCAATCATCGAACCGCTCGATAAGGACGTACCGGATTCGCCGTCCTCGGCTGTTCCCGCTGCTGGATCATGCCGGCGCTCGTGGAAAACGTAGATGTGCTCATTCTGCTTTCGCATCTGCAGATAGTCTTTTCCGAACGCCTCCGAATCCCATCCCAGGGTTCGCAATTCATCCCGATAGGCCTTCAAAGCCTCATCCGTTGTGCGCTGTTCCATGAACCGCCAGACGGTATGGTTGTTCTTGAACAATCCGTAGCCCGAGATGATCTGCTGGGCCGTGTTATCCTTCAGAAAGGAGAACTCCGGCGGCTCGCAATACGTTCCATAGAGCATCGCCGCGCCCGGGGGCAGTTCCCCATACTTGCCGAGCAGATTTCCAAACTGTTTGCTGATCGATTTTGCCATCTCGCCGACAATGCCGTTTGCCTCGAGCCTGTACACGGCGCGAGGGCTTTCAATCCCCATCATCGTGCTGTCGTGATCGAGCCGGCTCTCCATGTCGAATGTGACCTTCGGAGGCGCATTGGCGTGAGCCGTCCGGGCCGTACCTGCAAATAGCGTGCTGCCCACTTTCCATTGAATAAGTGTTCCAAGCCGACGGCTGCGGAGAAAACTCTTCTCATCGACCTCAAGCATATCCACGGTGATAAAGACATCCGGCAACACCCCCCCCGGTTCGGGCCAAGTTCCGTAAGGGTAATATTCAACTTTGTCCACGTCCGGCAGTCGGACCAGAACCTTCTGTAATTCGCGCACCGAACGATCGAGAAGCCGATGAGGATTCTGGCAGATAATCCCGATGCGGCGCACGCTCGCTCTGTTATCGCCTTTGGCCGAAGTGCTGCCAAACGTCTGCACACCGTTTCTCGCCTTTACGAACGCCACATGAGCCTCAAGCCACTGGGGCGATTCACCGGGCTCCTGCGACTGCTGTTCTCCGGCTTCGCTTGAGACGACCACAGGTTCCGGGGCCTGCTCGATAAGAGGCCATTCGAAGAGCACCAGCACGACGCCAACGAATGCAATCGCAGCCACCGAAGCGAAACCGATGGGCTTCTGCGACTCGGCAGCCTTGACAGGTCGAAGAAGGAAGCCGAAAACGAAGTACAGAAAGGTCAGCAGCGGATTGAGAAAAACGAATGTCAACAACCAGAAGGCTCTCGTGCCCCATCGCCGCCCGAAGACCGGATAGAACTGGCGCTGGAGCAGGCAATGGACCAGCAGCGCCGACCATATCATCAGGTATAGTCCACTGAGTAAGTACCAAGGCATCAAAATCCACCTTATCAAACAACTATCTCATTGTCGAATCCCGCGCCTGCAAGTTGCTACCGGGCCGGTGCATTCTCAGAATCTCGCCTTTTCGGGGGCTTTTTCCCCCTTGCCGCCGATGATCTCGTGTCCTTCCACGTTCAATCGCACCTTGCGCCGCAACACTGCCTGGAAACTTGGGGGTTCCGGTTTTTCCCGCCAGCTTTTGGGCGACGCGGACCTAAGTTTATCGCTCATAACTGCCTTAGCGCACGGAAAACGGCCCTTTGCTATCTATGTTGTATCGGCCATCAACAACCTCGCCTGTAGTACTTATGCTTTGCTCCGGCAATAATTGAGAAACTTCCTAAGTCAGACCGCATTTTTCTTGCCACGCATACCTAAGGATGGGCCACAGGTAATATCGAGATTTTCCCATTTTTGATGGTGTAAAACCGGGGATAGTAACACAGAGAAGCCCGCGATCTTCGGCTTCGGCTATCGAGCAAGCAGTCTCGTGCCTGTGCCATAAAGCCTTTTGGTTCAAATAGTTACGGCTTTCCAGCCGCCGAAGCATCAGGCCTGACCGTGCCAAGACAGAATTCTCTGCTCCATCCGGCCAATGGTTAGGCGCCCCGTTTGAGATTGGCTTTGCCTTTTTCAAAACGGTCTCAACCGCGGAGTTCGCAGAGACCGCTGAGAGGAGTGTGCACGTAATTCCTTGTTTTTGAACACTTTACGTATGTTTTCTCGTTTTCTCCGCGATCTCAGCGTTCTCGGCGGTGAAAAACGCGAATTGGCTTTGTTCTTTCAAATGAGCGTCGTGGCCGCGTCTATCGTCGGTCGTCCCTCGTCCGTCATATTGTTGACGGATCGGTCTTGCTCCTGATCGCGTGGCCGTCGAGTGAGACCTTCGAATGAGACGCGGATGGGCGCGAAGATTTGGCTTCGTTCGGTACCTCCGAAGAACAGCATGCCGAAAGCGATGATCAGCGTCTCCAAAGGTGGATGGCTGAGGTAGCGCTGTGGATTGGCCGGCGGCGGGTTCCCCATGACCGACGCATGGTATCCTTTCATATAGCCCAGGCCGTCACGATAATTGCCTGTTGCCTGTTGCTTGAGTCGAATACCATTGATGAGCTGCAGGCGCCGTTGCGGAGGATAGGGCTCTGCCGGGAGGCGCCCTGAGCACTGCAACGGTCCAGGGGCATGGGGACAGAGTCCCCAGAAGCTCGATGACGATTGTGCCGTCGGCTGGCTTGTGACCGTCACAACGCAGCTTGTTGCACTTCGCATGTTAATCCGCCGTTCCACGTATCATCCTGGTCTCTGCGACTTCTTAATCGAGGCCCTCGCCAACGCGGCTTAAGGCGTTAACAAAAGTGCGCAAGTTTACTGTTTGCATCGCGGGGTTTTTTCGATTAGATGTATGGCAAATAGGACGCCAACTGCACAAGATTGCGCCATGTGGATAAGCCCTCTGATGTTGATGATACATGGTGGCAGATGCTGGAGATCACAGACTGGCACAATATCGTGAGCGACTTATTGGAGGATCTTGCCGGAAAATACGACTTTCAGTGGCAGGTGTGATGTCAGGGCCAGAATCAATTTCGAGCAGACGCATATGCAGGTCTTTACCTGGGCGGGCAAGGACGTTGATATGTACGAAGACGTTGAAGACTGGACGTTAAACGAACTTCGGGAACGAGTTGAACGGGTTTCTACATAAAGGAGCTTACGATGGACAAGTTGACAGAGAAAATTCGAAGAAGAGAATTCCTTGGCAATGGTGCGAAAGTGGCAATGGGGGCTGTAGTATTGACCGCGGCAGACAATGTCGCCCAACCCGCCGCAGCTTCATCAGGCAGCAGTTCGGCAAAGATTCCGAAGTTCATTCTTGATTCACATATTCACTGCGGCGGTACAGAGGTCTGGGTCGAGCAGATGGTCAAGACATATCGCCGCCACGGCGCTATGGCCTTCGTGCTGACGTGGATGGATGATATGGAGCTCATGAAGGACGCCGCTGCGAGCTACCCGGATGTGTTTATCAAGTGTGGCCGCGTCAATCTGGATGACTCCAATGCGATCCGCGAGATAGAGACGTTCAAGAAGAACGGATTCGTCGGAATGAAATTCCACAGCCCTCAGAAGGATTACGACGACCCGTCCTATTTTCAGATATACCGGCTCTGCGAGGAGTACCGGCTGCACACGCTGTTCCACACCGGGATTTCGTCCCACAGCATCAGGGACGAGCCGCAATGGGGCTCATCGGCCAGAATGCGCCCGATGTCTTTGGACACGATTTGCCGGCAGTTTCCGAGGCTGACAGTTCAAGGTGCGCACCTCGGCAATCCCTGGTATGAGGAAGCGGCCGAAGCCGCCCGCTGGAACCCGACCTTGTATTTTGACGTCACAGGTTCGACACTCCTGAAATTCATCAAGCTGGGCAGACTGGCTCGAATGAGTGAAATATTGTGGTGGGCCAGTGACGAAGCAGAGCATAATCCCCACACCCTCAAAGGAGGGCCCGGTGCGTGGGAACATATCGTCTTTGGCACCGATGAAAAGCCCAGCGGGCTGACGGCGAATATCGAGAGGTTTCAGAGGATGCTGGACGCCAACAACGTCCCGCAGGCCACCCGCGAGAAGATGTGGGGTTTGACCATGGCAAAGGTGCTGGGTATTGATCCGAAGACTCGCAGGTTTGCAGGTAAGTGAAAATCCACCGGTTTGCGGCAGATAGTATCCCACTCGACCGCAACGCCTGCCATTTGTCCTTTTTGGGAGGCGATTGCTCTTCTGTGCGTAGAGCAACCTGATTGATTAGGAAATGTTCTGGCTGAGTATAGTTGCGAAGCAGGAGATGGCTGACATATCGTGACAGGATGCCTCAGAGAAGATTTTTATGGCAACAGGGATTCTAATATGAGCCTCATGAATTTCAACGGCTATGTAGAGCTGCAAATGCAGGGAGGCATAGCAGATTTCGGGGTGGAGATCTATCCGGAAGGTTTCAGGAGGCCGCGCCGCTATTTCGAGTATGGAAACAGAGAACTTCTTCCCAGTCTATGGTATTACCACTACAGTCATAATCCGGAACGTGACAGAAAGATCGATGAGATCACACAAAAAGGCCGCTGGGAAGAACCTGATAATACTGACCTGACCAAAAGCTCAAACCAATAGGATCCATAGTGAGAGTTGAGATAACGGACCCTCGATTCCGCATCTCGACGGGAATGACGCATTCTTCAATCGTGGCCGAGTCTGCCAAAATGGCACGAAAATAGACGCTCGAAAGTCCGCCCAACAGCGGGCGGGAAAAACTTAACTTCTTGCATAAAAGCAGGTTAAGTCACTTGGATCGAGGCAATAATCTCTCTGGCACGTTGTTTGCACAATCTAAGCCAAGAGACGAAACTATAGCGAAAGGGATACGACTATGGCTAAAATCATTGGAATAGACTTGGGAACAACAAATTCCGTCGTGGCCGTGATGGAAGGCTCGGCGCCGAAGGTGCTGGTCAACTCCTCCGGCTCGCGCCTGACCCCGTCGGTGGTTGGCTTCACGGATAAAGGCGAGCGGCTGGTCGGCCAGATCGCACGCCATCAGCAGGTCACCAATCCGGAAAACACGGTATTTTCCATCAAGCGTTTCATGGGCCGGCGCCATAACGAAGTGGGCTCCGAAGAGAAGATTGTGCCTTATAAAATCACGGGCGGGCCGAACGAGCTGGTAAAGGTCGATGTCCGGGGCAAGGAATACACGCCGCCTGAGATTTCGGCCATGATTCTCCAGGACCTCAAGAAAACGGCTGAGGATTATCTGGGCGAGACGGTGACGAACGCCGTGATTACCGTGCCGGCCTACTTCAACGATTCACAGCGCCAGGCGACCAAGGACGCGGGGAAAATCGCGGGCCTCGAAGTCGAGCGAATCATCAATGAACCGACGGCTGCCGCCCTGGCCTATGGGCTTGAGAAGAAGAAGAATGAAAAAGTCGCCGTCTTCGATTTCGGCGGCGGAACGTTCGATGTTTCAATCCTCGATATCGGCGATAACGTCTTCGAAGTACTCAGCACCAATGGGGATACGCATCTGGGCGGCGACGATCTCGATGCGATTCTGATCAATTATCTGGCCGAAGAGTTCAAGAAGACCGAGGGCATTGACCTGCGCCAGGACCCGATGGCGCATCAGCGTCTCAAAGAAGCCGCCGAGAAAACAAAATGCGAGCTGAGCACGCAGGTTGAAAGTACGGTCAATCTGCCCTTTATCACCGCCGACGCCTCCGGGCCCAAGCACTTGCAGATTACGCTCACGCGCAGCAAGTTCGAATCGCTGGTCGATCCGGTCCTCGAACGCCTGAAAAACCCATGCCACAAAGCGCTCGACGACGCGAAGCTTAAAGCCGGCGACGTCGCGGAGGTCCTTCTGGTGGGTGGTTCGACACGGATTCCAAAAGTCCAGCAGATCGTCAAAGACATCTTCGGTAAGGATCCGAACAAGAGCCTCAATCCCGATGAGGTCGTGGCGCTCGGTGCCGCGATTCAGGGCGCCGTGCTGGCCGGCGATGCGGGCGTCAAGGACATTTTACTGCTGGATGTGACGCCGCTTTCATTGGGCGTTGAGACTCTGGGCGGCGTGATGACAAGGTTGATCGAACACAACACAACGATTCCGACCAGCAAGAAAGAGATTTTCTCGACGGCCGCCGACAGCCAGACAACCGTGGACATCCATGTTTTGCAGGGTGAGCGTGAGTTCGCCAGAGACAACCGCACGCTCGGAAGGTTCCAGCTTGCCGATCTGCCGCCGGCACCGCGGGGGGTTCCGCAGATTGAGGTGGCCTTTGATATCGACGCCAATGGTATTCTCAACGTCTCGGCCAAGGACCTCGGCACGGGTAAGCAGCAGTCCATCGAGATTAAGTCCAGCTCGGGGCTCAGCGAACAGGAGGTCGAGAGGATGACCAAGGACGCCGAGGCCCACGCCGAAGAGGACAAGAAGAACAGAGAGGTTGTCGATTTGAAGAACCAGGCGGACCAGTTGGTCTATTCGACGGAAAAGACGCTGAAAGAGCACGGGGAAAAGGTCTCGGGCGAGACCCGCGGAAAGATCGAGAGCGCCGTCAACAACCTCAAGGAAGCGATCAAAGGCGAGAGCGCCGATGCGATAAAAAAGGCCATCGAAAACCTCGGCGCTGCCAGTCAAGAGTTGGGCAAGACGCTTTACGAAGAAGCTGCCAAGAAGCAGACGGCTTCCGCTGCCGCCGGTCAGGCCGAGCAGGCGCCGCCCAAGGAGGAAGTCAAGAAAGAGCAATCCGACGACGTGATCGATGCCGAGTTTGAGGTAAAGGACAGTTAACTGACATTCGAAAAGACAAGAACGTATAAGCTAACAATTCTTGATTCCTCTGTACGCTACGGAGTGGGACAGAGAAGAGCGGACGGCAGGCCCCGTGCAGGTTCAGGACTGAAGGACCTGCACCGGCTTGCTCGCTCACAGACGAACCTCTTGTTGCGATGCCTTCATTCCTGCAAAGGTTCTCCCAGCGCGTCACGCGGCTCTTCGACGGTCAGCTTCTCTTCGAGAGTGGCGGCCAGATCGGGAAGGTCATACATCGTCAGTGCCCCATAGACCGCGTTTGCCTGCCGGCCGGAGGAGCGGGCAAGCTCTATCACATTCGCCCATGAGACCAACGAACGCTCCAGCTTCACCGCGCCGAACAACTCAGGCTCAAGTGCCGCCGCATGGAGCACCGGGACACCGACGCTGCCCACAGCAATCACGTCCACCGGCCCGGCCAGCTCGGCCTGAAGGATACGCGCGCAAACCAACACGTCTTCGGCGCGCATGCCCGCGTACGAGCGTCCGAGCAGGTACGCAGTGAAAACGTCCTTCCCGCGGGGTCCGACCCCCTCGGCCGAGCCTCCTGGTTTGTATTGGTACGTCTCTCCGGCGCCCCGTACGTCCACGGCCAGCACGCGCCGGCCCGATTTTACCAGCGTCTCGATAGGCCCGCCCGGTTCGGCATCTGCCGCCTTGCCCCGCTCGTGAACATACAGCACTGGTCTCTGCCCGCCTGCATCGGCAGCAGGGACGAACATCAGTGCCGGAAGACGAATCCCATCGGCCGAACTGAACGTCATTTTCCTGATCGCATAACCTTCTCGCTCAGCGGCGCCGGAGGTGGCTACTTTGGGATCGGGAATTTCCGCCAGTTTGCGGACACCGGCGATGGAGCGGACGTTCTCAAGTAATTCGGCGCGGTCGTTTGTCGCCCACAATTTCTTGCGGCGCCGGGCCAGCTCTCTTTCAAAGTCCCGGTTCAGGTCATAGGTTGACCGGGCACCCTCGATGAGCATGACCTGCCCGCCGGGGGTGCACTGAATCTGCTCTTCGGAGAGCAGCTTGATCTCCGGCTCCGTGAGCGGCTCGTCTTTGCCAAGCAGCCATCGCGACATCCACCGCACGACACTCTGCCGCTGCAATTGGTTGTAATTATGGCCAGCATCATTTTCCATCAGGTCGATACGTTCGGCGAATCCCAGGCGCGTGTACAGCCTTTTCGCATAACGGAACATGTTCCACGTGCCGCTTATGTCGAAAAAGTCTCCCGTTGCAGCACAGACGAGTATCGGCGTCGGCGCGCGCATCATCAGATAATCCGCGTGGTCCATGCCGAATGCAATCTGGCCGTGAATGTTCTGCTCGGCGTCCTGTGGCCCGATGGTGTCCAGCAGGCGCTCGAAGCCGGTGATATAACAACTTGGCGCCGCGGCGATGATGCGTTCGTCCAGCGACATCAGGTACGACGTCTGCGTGCCTCCGCCGCTGTTGCCCGTGCAGCCGATGCGGCTGGAGTCTACTTCCGGGCGCGATTGGAGATAATCGATCGCTCGCATCCCGTCCCATATCTCGAACCGTGCGGTGTTGCGGCC
>CP070806.1:4087291-4106881 GCA_020343675.1 Phycisphaerales bacterium | reverse complement strand
CTGGAGCCGGGTCGCCCTGGCGCCGTCGGCGTCCACCTGGGAGGTCGTCGCCGCCAACATCGGCTGGACATCGACCTTGAGATTCTCTTCCGGGATAAGCAGCTCCAGGGTGGTGATGGCGGCCGACGGAATGCGGAACTTCAGAACCGCCAACCCCGGCTGCGTTTCGAGCCGGCGCACAAAATCCAGCGCCAGCACGTAGCGGCCCTTGCCCTTGGTGACGAAGATGTACTCGCCGTCGGAGACGCGCAGCAGAGGGGCGATTTTCGTGCTCTCGGCTTCGAGTATCGTCGCTTCCGAGACGGCCACCTCACTGAGGCCGAGCGGCACCTCGACCCACCCGTCGCGGAGAATATCGAGGGTCAGCTCAAGCCTGAGGGTCGCAATGTCCTCCTTGACGCTGCCGTGAAACCGGGCCGTGCCTGTAAGATACTCGAAGGGCGCTTCCGGGACGACCTCCGGCCTTCCCTGGGCGGCGCGCCAAAGCCTCTGAAATTCCTTGTAGGGCAGAAACACTCCCTGCGGTTCTTTCTCGAAGACGTCCATCAGCTCTTGATAGGGAACATAGACTTTGGCCGGTGGCTTGTTCCCATCCCGGTCCTCCGCGCCCTTGCCTGCCGAGACGAAAACAAGACTAATGCTACACAAGACAGCCAGAACATTGAAACATCGAGTATTCATGACGCGTTCTCCTTGTAGAGAAGGACTTTGGCAACGTCCGCAATTTCGCATTGACCGTACCGGCACGAACTTCACGTTCGGACTAATACAACGCTCGCGACCACACGCTTCACCTCTATCAGCTATAGACTATTATCCGGGATGAATGGTTGACGAAAAAGTAAAATGAATGTAAAAAATATCTGAGAAGCTGATGCCCGATGCTCCGGTTTCGGTGCCGGACAAGGACCTGGAATTGGCTGACGGATAAGCAGGACATGCACATGAAACCTCGTATGAGAATGGCGAGACAAGCTCGCCATCCTGAGCGGACTCGAAGGATTACCGGTGCAGCAGCAATACTCGTTCTCTTTTCCACGTGCAGTGTGTACTCGCACCCAGGGCCTTTTGACGGAAGGGATTTCAAGGGGCGAATCGCTTTTAGTTCCGACGGCAACTACAACGACGAAGATGACTGGGGGGCGTTCCCCGTCGCTGTCGCCATACTTGACGCCTTTGGCTTGGTCGGAAAACTGGTCCATGTTGACTACAGCAACATACTGGCCCAGAACGATCCACGATTCTATAGAGAAATGGCTGCGAGTGTCCTGGGCTCGGCCGAGAGGTACCATATTCCCCGCGGGATTTTGTTTGACTGCCAGAAAGATTTGAGCGGCACCACCGAAAGCATCAAGAATGCCATCAATGCCTCTTCGGCCGGTAATCCACTGTATTACGTATTAGCAGGCCCGATGGAAGTGCCCTTTCTCGGCATAGAAAAATCCGACCCGGACAAACGAGAGTACGTCTATTGCATCTCCCACAGCCGCTGGAACGACGGCTACACAAGCAGCGACCGGGCACTGCACAACCACAACAAGCGCGACGTGATACCCTCGGGGATCAACTGGATCCAGGTCAAGGATGGGAATCCGAACCTGGCTCATCCGGGCGGGGTTGGCAGGACGTCCACACCCGAACAGTGGCGTTTATATCATTGGTTCAGAGATTCGAGCGACCCCAGACTCCGATGGATCTTCACTCGATTGGAGGCGGAGGGAAGGGCCGACATTTCTGATTCGACTATGACGTATTTTCTTCTGACAGGAGATGAAGACGCCGACTTGGGCAAATTGAAGAGCCTGCTCGATGATAAGAAGGTTCTGGTGCCGATGGATCCGAGACAGCAGATCAGGATTGAGGCCGAGAATTTCAAGACGCTGGACAACTACACTGTGGAGCAGCGCAACGACCGGCGCGCATCCCACCGGCTCAGCGTCAAGCGCACGAGCACGGCCGACGGACGCATACGCACACCTTTCAATCAACCCTATGCGGCGGACCGGGCCCGATACGATGTGGAGGTTCGATACTTTGACGAAAAGAACGGTCGATGCCGGTTTGCTTTGCACGTCAACGGTCAGCAGAAAGGTTCGCCCTGGTACGCTTCCCAGGACAGCGAACAGTGGACCACGCATACGATTGAAGATGTGACCGTCGGAAGTGGAGACGAAATTATGGTGGTGGTCGGGGGCCCCCAAAGGGGTGGCAAGCTGGACTACGTGCAGCTCAATTACAGGGCCCGGGCCTCTGCGTCCTCCAGCGTTCCCTGATATTCCTCGACCCGGCTCACAACGGATTTGATATTTGACTTTTCATTCGGCCCGGCTATTGACACAAAATCAGCATAGAGCTATAATTACATTCACGGTCGAGGGTCGCATTGTGTAGGGTGTGTGGGTCTCTGTACGAGGCGGGACGGATTTTGGATCTGAGGGTATCAGTGAAGACGAGGGTCAATAAGGAAGAAGTCAGAATGGCTCGGAAAAACGTTCTTCATTTCGCAATTATCATTTTGATTCTTGTACTCTTTTTGCCGCTTTACGCGCGGCAGCGCACCGGTCGGCCCGGTGCTACTTTGCGGAACAGGCGCAACTCCGCTCAAGCGAACAGGTCCAATACCAGCAATCTGCGGCAACAGCCAAACAGTACAGACTCACGCTTCGGGCCATTTGAAACGGATGACAAATACACGCCCAACAATCGTATAGACACCCTTGTGATGGCAACATTTCGTGAAGAGGGTATTGAACCGGCCCGCTTGTGTTCCGATGCCGTGTTCATCCGTCGCGCCTACCTGGACGTGATCGGCACGCTGCCCCAGCCGCAGGAGGTTCGTGAGTTTCTGAAGGACTCAAGCCCCCGCAAGCGTGTGGCGTTGATTCATAAGCTGCTGAGGCGGGATGAGTTTGCCGACTATTGGTCGCTGAAGTGGTGCGACCTGCTGCGGGTCAAGGCCGAGTTCCCCATCAATCTCTGGCCCAATGCGGTGCAGGCATACCACCGCTGGATTCACGATTGCCTCCGGGGCAACATGCCCTACGATCTATTCGCCCGCGAACTGCTGACCTCAAGCGGCAGCAACTTTCGGGTGCCGCAGGTGAACTTCTATCGTGCGATTCAAGGCCGGGAGCCGTCTGCTATTGCCGGGGCGGTGGCTCTGACGTTCATGGGCGTGCGCCTGGAGAACTGGCCTGCGGAACGCTGTTCGGGCATGGAGGCTTTCTTCTCTCGCGTGGCCTACAAGACCACAAGTGAGTGGAAGGAAGAAATCGTTTATCTTGATCCGGCATCAACCGGGGCATTGCAGGCCGTCTTTCCCGATGGAGTCGCGGTGCAAATCCCGGCTGGTCAGGACCCGCGGATGGTCTTTGCGGACTGGCTGATCGCACCGGAGAACCCGTGGTTCGCGCGGAACATCGTCAACCGCATCTGGTCCTGGCTGACAGGCCGCGGGATCATTCACGAGCCGGACGATATCCGCCCCGATAATCCGGCCGTCCATCCTCGGCTCCTGGCCTACTTAGAGAAGGAACTGGTCAAAGCCGACTACGACCTGCGGCGTATCTACACCCTGATTCTCAACTCCCGGACCTACCAGCAGTCCTCGATTCCGCGCAGCGACCATCCCGAGGCGGAAGCCCTGTTTGCGTATTATCCTGTACGCCGGCTGGACGCGGAGGTGCTCATCGACGCCTTATGCTGGATTTCGGGAACGCGCGAGAGCTACTCCAGCGCCATTCCGGAGCCGTTCACTTTCATTCCGGAAGAGAACCGGACCATCGAGCTGGCGGACGGCAGCATCACAAGTCAGTTCCTTGAAATGTTCGGCCGGCCGGCGCGCGACACCGGCCTGGAATCCGAACGTAACAATCAGCCCTCCGACGCGCAGCGGCTGCACCTGTTGAATTCAAGCCATGTTCAAGCCAAGATCGAGCGCAGCGCCCGGTTGAACGCCGCAATAAGGGCCGCCAAGAACAACCGCGGCACGCTGGTCAACCTGATCTATCTGAATATCCTGTCGCGCTATCCGACGCAGGCCGAATCGGCCGCCGCCCGGGCGTATTTCCAGACCAAGGGAATAAATATCAGGCAGGCCGTGAACGACTTGGCCTGGGTGTTGATCAATACGAAGGAATTCCTTTACCGACATTGAGCCGGACCGGACAGAAGTGAGGTGATGGTCACATGAATATGCAAAAAGCCACAGAGTTCATGACTCGGCGCGAAGCGTTAAGACGGGGGCTTCTCGGAACAGCCGGCCTGGCACTGCTTGATCCGCTCAGACTCCAGGCGGCGCCGGCGCCTTCACGTCCCAGGGCCAAATCGGTCATACAGATCTGGATGTGGGGCGGCCCGTCCCACATAGACATCTTCGATCCCAAGCCGGATGCGGGCTATGATTATTGCGGGCCTCTCAACAAGCCCATCGCCACGAACGTCGATGGCATTCGCATCGGCGAGTTGCTCCCGCTGTTAGCCAAACAGGCCGACAAGTACTCCATCATCCGCAGCATGACACATGGAAACAACAGTCACGAGACCGCTTCGTATATCGTGCAGACCGGTCGCGAGCCGGGCAGGCTGGTCTATCCCTGTGTCGGGGCCGTGGTCTCGTTGTTCAAGGGCTATGACCAGGGCTACAAGGGGCTTGTCCCGCCTTATATCGTCTTGACCCAGCCTCAGGGCCGTTTCTCCGAAGCGGGTTTCCTCGGACCGCGCTACAAGCCGTTCGCCACAGGCGGCGATCCCAATCAGAACCCGTTCGCCGTCGAAGGGATCGTGGCCCGGGGCATCACCGACCAGCGCCAGCGCAGCCGGCGCGAACTGCTCGGCAAGCTCGACTCGCTGGGCGATTCCATGCCGGGCAATCCACACTTCGAGAAGTTCCGCCAGTGCGAAGAGAGTGCCTACGATTTGATGTTTGGCGATGCTCGAAAGCTGTTCGATTTGTCGCAGGAGAAAGATGAGCTTCGGGACCAGTATGGGCGCAACACATTCGGCCAGTCGTGCCTGATGGCGCGCCGGCTCGTCGAGAACGGCGTGCCCTATGTCACCATCAACTACAAAGGATGGGACACCCACAAACAGCACTTCGAGACCATGCGGCGCAAGCTGCCCGAAATGGATGCGGGTATGGCCATGCTGTTGCAGGACCTGGCCGATCGCGGCCTGCTCGATAGCACCATTGTCTGGTGGAGCGGCGAGTTCGGACGAGGCCCGAAAGTCCAGTGGAACCCGCCCTGGAACGGAGGCCGGTCCCATTACGGCAAATGCTTCTCGGCGGTAGTCGCAGGCGGAGGCTTCAAAGGAGGCCAGGTCGTCGGCTCGTCCGACGCTAAAGGACTGGAAGTGGCGGACCGTCCCGTGCATCCGACCGACCTGATCGGCAGCATGTACAGCCTGCTCGGCATCGACCCCGACGGCCCGATGCCCAACCCGCGAGGAATGGACCTCAAAGTAATGCCCCAAGACGACGAAAGCGCCGGCCGCCTCAAGGAAATCACCTGAGCCGACCCGAAGCCTCCCGGGACAAGCTCAGAGTACGGCATGCGGCGCGTGCCAGAAGTCGGGCGTAGCGACTATCACCGCGTCGAGATCCTTCTCCTTGTCGAGCATCTCCCGGTAATCCACATAAGTGTTGTGCTCGTGACGATAGGCCTTGAGCACGCGGGAGACACGTTTCCGGGTCCAGGTGGCCCAGATTTCACATACCGCCTTGAAACGAATTCCGGGAATCCTCCGACAGGCATCCTTGGCTTTCAGGCGGTCAGGAATGACCCGACAAAGGAATGATTCGCAGATCATTCAATGGGCAACTCTTGTCTTGCCGCCCATTGACTCCATCCTGCATCGAACCAAAGAATATTCTTATAACCCAGGAGTCGCTTGAGCACAAAGAACGTCTGGCTGGCCTGATGGCCGGTCCGACAGTAAACAACCACCGTGGAATTCTCGGAGGGTATGAGCCGGGCATAGGCCCTGGCCAGTTCCTCGACAGGCTTTAACTGCGGTATGTCATCGACATTAACAAGATCTTCGGTGTATGGGCGGTTGATGGCGCCGGGAATATGGCCGGCACGAGCTTCATTGGATTTGGCGCCCTCGTAGTACTCAGCGGGGCGAACGTCCAGGATAATCCCTTTCTTAGACCTCACGTATTCCAAAACCGTCATGTAATCGACAGAGAACATGTCACTCTTAGTAACGGCGTAGTTGGAAGCGGCTATTTCGGGAAGATCCGTCACGATCGGCTTGCCGGCGGATTTCCATGCGGCAAAGCCTCCGTTTAGAATCCTGTATGAAGCGTGCCCAAGCCGCTCGAGCGCAATTCCCGCCAAAGTGGCATCCTGAGTCTTATCGCCATAGAGAATAACAACGGTATCCGTGGGCCGGATGCCCATTGCCGACATATATCCGGCCAGCATGTCGCCTGGCTGAAGCATCGAGCCGACGCCATTGATATTTGTCCTGAGGTTCTCCACGTTGAGGGCAAGTGAGTTCTGAATATGGCTCGTACTATACTCAGGCTGGGACCGAAGGTCGAGGATTCGGATGTCAGGACGATTGAGTTGTTTCTCCAACCACTGTACATCCACCAGAAGGCTGCTCGGCAGCGGCTCACTGGGGGTGGCCGGCTCCGCCTGGGGGGGGGCTTCCGAACCCAGGAAGAAACTCCTCCATGCCCTGATCTTAGCGGCAATCTCCAGCGGGACGATTTCATCACGTAGAGAAACGGGGGTCAGACAGCGCTCAATAAACCCGTTCAAGCCGTCAGTGAGTATGTAGGCATTCGTATATCCACTGCGATAAAGCGAATCTCTGGCCTGCACCGGATGGGTCATTCCATTGGAATAGAGAACGATGGTTCCAACATTCCTGTAAGGCATGAGGGTCTGATGAAGATCCTTCATCGGTATATTCAGGGCGTTCGGCAGGTGATAGTCCATATACTCAATGACCGGGCGGATGTCCACAACGATAAGCCCGGATTCTCGCCGGAGCATTCTATCCGCCAGATCCTCAGGCTCAATGTGATCCTGTGCCATATCAATGGCTTCAAGCAGTTGGGATTCGGATGAAATGACTCCGCCGGCCTGTCCCATAGGCTGTTCACCTGACGGCCGACCTGCGCCAACGGCAACGAGCACAACAGCCAGGGTCAGCACTGCAACAGATAGAGTCTTTAGGATCGAGGCATTCTCACCAAGAGATTGACCCGTCCTTCGCCTCTCAATCCATTCGCATCCCCAGAACATCAGAACGGCTGCGACACTCAATATGATGTTGAATGTCCCCTTGCTCATACCAAGTGTGTCATAGATAAAGACTACACCTCCTTGCCCCCACTCATAAAGCGGCTTGATCAGAGCGAACATCTCATTGAAAAGGGCCGAGCCAATAACTGCTCCGAGCAGGAATATCAGGGCATCCATCTTGCCGCTTGCCGCTCCGGCGGCCGCGGTGCCCGGACACCAGCCTCCCATTACAAATCCTACCCCGAAGATCAGGCCTCCGACGACATATGCTCCGTATACGGTGGGCATCAGGTAGATGCCCTCGATAGTAACCCAGCCCAGAACAATGCAACACGTCAGCCCCAGTGCCGCCGTAATCACGGCCGTAAACATCACCTTGATAACGGCCATATCTTTGAAATAAAAGACGCCCGTCAGTCTCCTGCTCGATCCGAAACCCGCCCGCTCCAGGAAGAATCCAAAAGCTATGCCGACCAATAGTGAAGCAAGGAATGCCTTTGCGGAATCGAGCGTACCCAATTGATACATCGTGCTAATCATTCCATTGCCTCCTGAACAATCCTGCTGTGGCATAGCCTCCCACGAATATGCAGATTAGAAACACAAAGCTCCCCGTCAAAAGCAACGCTGTTCCCGACAGAGCCTGACCGCTTGTGCATCCATTTGCAAGGCGGCTCGCAAAGCCGACAAGAACGCCCCCAATCAATGCAAAAGCACTCCTGAGACGAACGGAGCTGCGCCTGCCGCGCTCGACCTGAAGCTCCATTCGATTCGCAAGCAGGGCCGAACATAGTCCGCCGATAAAGATTCCGACCAACATGAATACCAGGTAATACCGCATGGGATTCTGTCCCCATTTACCGAAGTATTCACTGGAGAGGGTGTGGGCTTTGGCGATGTACAGTTCTGTGCAGGCGGCAATGCGGGCCAGTCCTGAAGACGCTCCCAAACCTGCTCCAAGAATCAGAAAGGATAGGAGCAACGTCAATCCCAGTCCAATCCCGGCGAGGTAGGGATTCGTGTATTTGATTTTTGTCATGTCCTGGTTTTCCATATCAGCACCCCGCACTTTTCTTCCTGGTGATCGGTTGAGTTCCGGAAGGAGCCGCAGGTGAGGGGCCTACTGCCGGAGGTGCGGTGCGAATCTGAGGGGTTGTTCCCGGTAGTGACATACTCTCAAAATCGGACCCAATCCAGTAGGATTCCAGACCCTCATACAACACCTTGATCGGACGTTCAGTCTTTTGCGACAGTATACCCCCAAGGGCCATGGCGTAGGAGCCGTCCCGGTCCACGATGATCAGGGGGGTCGTCCCCACATGGAAAGAAGGATTGGTGGCCAGTTCGACAATATCCACGTTCTGGGAACCTGGCAGACTGTAATCGGCAAACATTTCCGCAGACCGAATATCCACGATCTGAAATGTTCCGGGTAAGTCCATCATCAGTCTTTTGAGTTCCCTGGCACAGATACGTTCGGGAAGAGGAATCATCTTGCGTATCTGAGCCGAAGTCGCTGCTGATACGCCCTTCTCTGCTCCATACACGGGCAGGCCGGCCTCAATCCATGCTTCGCTACCTCCCTCAAGGCTGGTGGCGTTTTTGAAGCCTCTCCTCTCGAGGATGCCGATCGCCATGCTGGAGCGATAAGCCGAATTGCATACAGCCACCACTGGTTGGGATACATCCAGTTTCGAGGACAGCTCCGAAAGCCTGTTAAGAGGCAGGTTCAGTACCGTCCCGATTCTCAGTCCCATCCATTCATTGGGCAAGCGAACATCAACGATCACAGGACTGTTGTTCGCCTGCATCTGAGCGTAGAGTTCTTTAGGAGATATCAGCTTGTTTGTCGGCAGTTGCATACCTGCCCTGGTCCAGTCCTCAAAGCCAAGGGCTTTCGTGGTATACCCAATCCGGTGCAGCCGATGAGCAGCTTCTTTGAGTTCGTCGGCGGTCCCGCAAACCACCATGTTCGATCCCCAGGGAACCATAATCCCCGTCCAGGTCTCAAATCGGCCACGCAAGCCGATATTAACGGAATTAGGTATGTGTCCTGCCGCAAATGCCTTGCCGTCTCTAAGGTCAACCACATAGTATCTTGAGGCGTCGGTCAGCCCGGCGTTCGGGGCGACTTTTGAAACAGGCTCCTGCCAATTTACCAGAGGAGGGCCATCTCGGTTCATCGCTGCGTTGTGGCCGAAATACTGTGGAGGCTCCTGCAATTCAGACAACACCGCAGTTATGAATTCGCTCCTGTTCTTGTGCTGGAGAGTGGGATTCGATGTCCTTTCCTCTCCTATCGTGGAGAACGGCTGATCTTTCAGATGGGCGCCGCACAGAGAACCTGCTCCATGAGCTGGAAACACCTTGACAGTATCCGGTAGCTTTGACACCTTCTCAGCCCATGCGTCAAAGAGCATACCCGCCAGTGCCGAAGAAGTTGTGCCCACAACCAGATCCGGTCTGCCCACTCCCCCGACAAACAGGAAGTCCCCCGTGAGAACCGACTCCGGGGAATCCTTGGTCGGGCCAACCGTGGCACTGGTTCCATCCAGGACATGGCCAGGAGTGTCGATGAATCCGACGATGGCCTTCCCTATTTGTAGAGTGACACCGTCTGAGATCGGTTCAATCTTGTATTTGGCCCCACTCTTGCCACTCTGGTAGACCGGACAGTTGAACAGCTCGACCAGTTCCATATGCCCTGCAACAAAGTCGGCGTGACTATGGGTCAGGAATATCCCGGAAACGGACAGTTGCTTCTCCTTGATGAGATCCGCGTAGAACTGCACATCTCTGCCTGGATCGACAACCAGGGTCTTCCCGTCGCTGACCAGCAGGTAAGAATAATGAGACAGCACAGGAAGGTTGATCTGGATCAATTCATATCCTGTGAATTTGTATGTCTCAACGATTTGATACTGTGATGCGTCGGTGCCGTGGCTGGTCGATTCGGCATCCTTAATCGCACCCATGCTGGGACTGGCGACCAGTAAAGACATCACAGCGAACCACAGAAAACACCGGAGGTTACATTTCTTTTCCATTTTGTTTCCCCTTCTTTTTAAGACCCTGGACCCATAACCCAATGGACTCCTGCTTGGCTTGCATTCTGAGCAAAGTCAGATTCTTCATAGGTGCTTGCAGGACGAAACCAGGGGCAGTCCGTCACCTATTGAATCAGAGTTCCTCTTCCCTTTGTGACTCTTTCGCTTTCCCTCCGTCTGCCAGCAGACAGCGGGCGGACCTGCCGGCCCAGCAACCTTTCGAGCTTGCCGATGAAACTGACGCTGCCTTTTCACCAACTTGTTCTTAATAGGTGCTCATACATCAAATTCCGTCGCCTGTGGTGGGATTGTAGAGTTTGTGGGGGGAAATGTCAAATGAAAACTAATATCGTCGCTCTTAATCTAAATGGCTATAATTCAATGAGTTATGGAGAATTCTTCGGCCTCTTTTTCGGACGGAATTCTTGCAAATGGCTGGGGATTGGGTATAATGAATTTGATTTGTAGAGGCACCTTTAAGAGAAGGGTGGCAAAGCATTAATTTCAAATGTATGTCTCTTGGATTCAATCTCTTGCGTTCTGTATCAGGAGCTTCAATCATGTCACATATCCGAATACTGATGTTTGTTGCGCTGGCCTTCTGTGCGGCGACGGCGTGCGGGCAGTCGAGTACGAATCAACCGCGCATCGGGTATCTGTATCCGGCGGGGGGGCAGACGGGGTGCGTCATTCGCGTGACCGCGGGCGGGCAGTTCCTCAGAGGCGTTACCGATGTTTATATCTCCGGGCAAGGCGTGCGCGCTTCAGTCGTCAAGTACATCAAACCGCTTAGAAACCTGCAAAGGGAACAGCGGCAGTTGCTCCAGAAGCGCCTCAAAGAGGTGCGTCAGAAACGGTTAGCTGAGTTGTCCCCGAAGGGCCGAGAGCGTTCCGTGCCCGCCAGAAGGGCCGCAGCGAAAAAACCTGTGGCCAGAGCCGAGCCGGCAACGCAGGAGGAGTCAGCGGGGACGCCGGAGGTGAAACTGCCCGACCATCCGTTGTTGTACGATCTCGACGATAAGAGCCTCAGAGAGCTGGCCCATGTTTCGAGTGTTCTGTTCTTCCCCAGGGCCAAGGTGCAGACCAACCGACAGCTTGCCGAGATGGTGGTGATAGAAGTCACCATCGAGCCCGACGCCGAGCCGGGCGAGAGGGAGCTGAGGTTCAAAACGGCTACGGGCCTGACCAACCCCGTGGTCTTCCAGGTCGGGATTCTGCCCGAAACCCGGGAGCTGGAGCCCAATAACCGGCAGGCCTATCCGCCCCTGCCGAACATGCCAAAGGTGGTAAAGCTGCCGAAGGACAAGGCCCTGGATCTGCCCGTGCTGCTGAACGGGCAAATCATGCCCGGTGACATCGACCGTTTTCGGTTCCATGCGAGGAAGGGTCAGCGGCTCGTGATGGAAGTGCAGGCGCGGAGCCTGATTCCGTATCTGGCCGATGCCGTCCCCGGCTGGTTTCAGGCCACGCTGGCGCTCTATGATGCGCAGGGCAAAGAAGTAGCGTTTGCGGACGATTACCGGTTCAATCCGGACCCGGTTCTGTTCTTCGAGATTCCCGCCAACAGCGAATACGAGCTGGAGATCCGCGATTCGATCTATCGCGGGCGCGAGGATTTTGTCTATCGTATCGCCGTGAGCGAACGGCCTTTTATCACGCAGATGTTCCCATTGGGCGGTCAATCGGGCGTCACGACCGTCGCCTCCGTATCCGGCTGGAACCTGCCCGAGACCTCGTTGCCGCTGGATACCCGAGAAGGCGGCCAGCATCGTACAGCGTCTCTCTCGAGAGGAAGACAGTCCTCCAATTCTGTGCCCTATGCCGTCGATACGCTGCCCGAGTGCGATGAATCCGAAGCTAATGACACGATCAAAGAAGCACAGCGAATCGAGTTACCGAAGATCATCAACGGACGCATCGACCGTCCGGGGGACGTTGATATGTTCCGCTTTGTTGCGCGCGCGGGCGAGAAAGTGGCGGCCGAAGTTTATGGACGCCGGTTGAATTCTCCGCTGGATTCGCTGCTGCACTTGACTGATGCTTCGGGCAACGTGCTTGAATGGAACGATGATCACGTCCTCAAAGCCGAACATCTTCACAAAGACACGCAGGGCTTGCTCACGCATCACGCCGACTCGTATCTGACGGCCGAATTGCCGAATGATGGGGAGTACTTCGTGCGTCTGGTCGATTCGCAGCATCACGGTGGGGGGGCGTATAGCTATCGCCTGCGCATCGCCGCGGCGCAGGGCGATTTCGCGTTGTCTGTGACTCCCTCGACTGTGAGTATGCGGGCCGGCGGAACAGCCCCCATCACAGTGCACGCTTTGCGGAAAGACGGATTCGACGGCGAAATCGAGGTCGCGCTGCAAGGTGCTCCGGCCGGCTTCGAGCTGAACGGCGCGCGGATTCCCGCCGGGTGCGACTACGTCCGCATGACTCTCACGGCGCCGCTGAAGCCTCCCGCTCAGCCCGTCCGCCTGCAATTGGAGGGCCGCGCCCGGATTGGGGAGCGGACGATCAGTCACCGGGCCGTCCCGGCCGACGACGTCATGCAGGCGTTCCTCTACCGGCACCTGGTCCCGGCGCAAAGCTTGCTGGTCCTTGTCCAGAAGGCCAGATGGGGGGCGCCGCCGGTTGAGCTGGCCGCCGATAGTCCCGTCCGGATTCCTGTAGGCGGCTCGGCGACGGTGCAGTGGCGAGCAGCCGCCAGGCGGGCAAACTTCAAAGACGTGCAGCTTCAGCTCAGCGAGCCGCCCGAGGGGTTGACTCTCCGTGACGTGAATATCGTGCCTGGAGGCGTGGAGTTCCGGCTGGAGGCCGACAAGGATCTTATCCAAAGTAGTTTCGCGGGCAATCTGATCGTCGAGGCCTTTAGAGAGTCTGTCGTTCGACAAAAAGGCGGCAAACCCACAAATCAGAAACGCCGCTATTCGATGGGCGTCTTTCCAGCCATCCCCGTCCGAATCGTGCAGGAGTAATCATCCCAGGCAGCCGGAGCTCTATCCCATCTTATGTCTTTGACAATATCCTCAAATCCGTCCGGCCTGCCCGAAGCACAGGAGCGTCCCGTTCTCGAGAGTAACCACGGCGCGCCCCTCGCTGTCAATGGCCAGACCCCATTCAATCGCAGGGGTAGGCAAATCGTACGACCAGAGCACCCCGCCGTCTTCCATGCTCAAGCCGGCGATTTGCGATTCTCCGGCGATCACCACGGCATTGGCGCAGAAAGCGACGGCCCGGCTTGTTTTACAGTCGTAAATCCACAATGGCTTATCTCTGACGCCCAGTCGCACCCAGTCCACCAGGAACTGGTTTCGAGGATTCGCAAGGCTCCGGCTCAGGCTCCTTCTGTTGATATGCTCGAAACACAGCACTTGCTTGTTTTTCTCGTGCGTCATCCAGACCACGTCGCGCCCGCCATTGGATGCCAGAAAGACCCTGCAGAAGACCGTCGCATCATAGACATCGTACTTCGGGTGGGCATAGAACGGTCGGCCGCACGCGACAACGCGATCCGCCAATAGCGACAGCTCCCAGCCGCGGGGACTGTATGACAGCAGGACATTGTTTTGTGTGAGTGTCTGAACCTGTTCGGGATCATTGAGGCATCTTCCGTTTTCTGCGTCATAGATCGCTGGCGAGACGGCGTTGCCGCCGGCCAGATAGAGCTTGCCGTCATGCAGCAGCAGGTGGCCCTGAACGCTCACTCCCGAGCGGGCTTCGGCATCGAGATGGCCCGACGTGTCATTACACCACTTGAGACGACCGGTCTGTGCATCCAGGGCATAGACATAGGTCCCGTCGTAGTTGATGATGCCGGCCGCCGCGTAAGCGATGCCATCTTCGACCAGCACCCCGCTGGCAACGGGCCAGGTGGACTGCAATGCGCCATAGACCGGGATTTTCCGTTCTTCCGGCGCCGCTCGAAAACACCAGAGCAATCGTCCCGTCCTGGCCTCGAAGGCATAAATCCATCCGTTACCGGAGCCGACGAAAGCGCGTCCCTTCCAGATTGTCGGAGGCATCCGAACCGGCCCGCCCGTGAAGGCCTTCCACCGAAGCGTACCCGTTGCGGCGTCCATGGCGCGGACAATGCCATCCGGCCCGGCGGCAAATATCAGCCCCCCCGCTGCGACCGGCGCTGTCGGAGGCGGACCTGACAACGGGATGGTCGCATCTGGCTTATATTGCCATAAGAGCCCGGCTTTCTCGGAGATCCTTGCTTGAGAAGTCGCGCTGCAGGTATTGTCGGCTCTAAAGGTTGGCCAGTCGGCCGGCGACACTGAAAGAGCCGCAATGCTCATTATGTCGGCTTGGCCCTTTTCCAGACGCTCTGCTGTCTTGACTTTGGGCTGGAAATCGAAATCCCCCGCCGGCGCCAGAGCAGTCGCGCCGTAAAGCGTCAGTTGGCAGTCACAAACGTAGGGCCACCAGTACAGCAGGCCGTTAGCGATGGTGACGCCGTCTTGACAAGGCGGACGCATCGGCGAGACTAATTGAGGCTGTCTGGTGGTTAAGTCAAATCGCGTCGATCCGCCTCGGGCGCGGTAGAAGATGGCGTCGAGGGCGCCGTTCGGCCGGGTGCAGGCCCGCCGGCCCGTCTGAAGCTCCGCAAGAACTTTGCCCGTCAGGGGATTGAAAATCTTACTCGGGGCCCCCTGATCGTTCTGACCGCTGATGGCATACAATCCATCGCCTCTGAGGACCAACTGAAAATTGTTATACGGATCGCTCCAGAGGACCTCCCCGGTCTTTGCAGAGACGGCTAAGAGTTTACCCACCTGTGGGCCGGCGAAGTACAACGCATCGTCACTGCATTTGAGGTAGCAGGTCGTTCGCCAGTTCCAGGATGCGCCCTGGCGGTTTGAATACGGGCCGAGCGCCTCGAACAATTCCGGAGCATTTTGTAGTGTCTTGCGCCAGATGACGCTGCCGGTTCCCGCATCGAGACAGGCAAGATACGCCCCGAATCGAAAGATGTAGATTCTCCCGTTCTTCATACATATCGCCCGGCCGTCGGCAGGCTCATCCTCGCGGTGGCTCCAGAGCACCTCCTTGCTTTCGGGATCGATAGCCAGCACGTTTCGGCCAAAGCCCCACGGATTGTCGGGCTGATTGAAGCCCTGTGAGATGGGATTCCAGGGCCAGCCATGAGCTTCGCGATGCCATCGCATGGTGGGATCCCGCTGCTCCTGTTGGCCCATCAAGGCATAGAGAATGCCATCCTCCATCCCCATCCATTTCCAGAATGTCCCGCCGGCGACGTCCTGCGCGGGAATAATCTCGTCGAGCAGCTTGCCCGTCGCCGCGTCGATGATCTTGCAAGACTTGTCATCTCCAACATAGACTTTAGTCGGCGTCGCAATCATCGTATTGCGATGGATCATCACGCCTTCGGCCAGATCACGCTGCCAGAGCATTGTGCCATTGTAACCGTTGAAGGCGACGAGCTTATTCAGGAATGGCTCTTCGCGTTCCTTAAAGGCCACGTGCCCGAAGGCCTTAAACGCCCGGCCGGCCGAGACAACCGCCACCTGGGGCACCGGCGCATAACGCGGCTCGGCCAGAAACTGGGTCAGATAAGGCCCCTTGATGAGACGATCGTTCGATTGCGGATTATTGTCGGGCCCGTGATATGGATGCGTCCAGTCATCGATCCCTTGCGGAAACGGCTTGGTCAGAACTTTGCGTCCCAGCAGGGCTTTTCCTTGTGGCCGGAGCACGCGCAGCACCTCGGCCTCGGGAACACCGCCCGCTCCGCGTAAAGCCACGATGATATCTGCTATGTTATCCGCCAAGCTCAACTTCTTCAGCGGTCCTTTGTCCACAAAGATGCGCGTGCCGTACAGGCCCGCGGCATCGGCGGCTTCGCATGCGGCCTGGAGATCCTCGTCCTGAGTCACCTGGATATATATCATCAGGTCGCTTTCGCCGGCCAGCTTGATGGCACGCTCCGCTGCATCATCGCCGAGGATCACGCAGATTCCGCGTGTAATCCCGACGTCTTCATGAACCGAGTCAGCCCCGCAAGCGACGCGCGGGCCAGAAAAGACACATACGAACAGAACCAATAGCAACGTCTTGGGCCTTCTCATTATTCTTCCTTTCATTTCTGTGTGACGGCCTGACCGATTTTTTCGAGGAAAGCACCGTAGATGGCATTGGTGATTGGGACATCTCTTTGATCAAGGCCGAGCCGCACAATCACCATGTTCCATTTGGGGATAATGAACATATCGTTGTTATTATAGCCGCTGGCCGAATACGTGCAGTGCGGAGCGCCGGGCCAGTTGCGCTTGCCGTTGGGTTTGGTGTCGTTGGTCCACCAGTTGAATCCATACACGCCCCGGCCGTCAGCGCCGCTGAGCGGCTCTAGCGGCATCGAGGCAGGCACGTGGGACTTCGTTGCCATATCGACCCAGGAGGCGCTGATCAACTGCTTGTTCTTCCACCTGCCCCGGTTGAGGAACAGATGCCCGAACCTCGCCAGCTCGCGTGCTGAGATAAACATGTGCTTGTTATTGTTGCCGGAGCCGCCATTGACGACGATTCCATCTACCTTCCCAAAGTCACCCCAATCCCACTTGGCCCGGTCCATACCGATTGGATCGGCGATTCTCCTTTTGAAAAGGTCCTCTATCGGCTCATCGGCGATGCGCGTCAGGACGTTGGCAAACTGGTTCATCGCTGAGTCCCAGTAAGCATACCGCGAGCCGGGCGGTCCGAACAACGGCGTCTCGGCCGGCTTGAACGGGGTGGTGCTGGGGCCGTGTTTGTAGCTGCCGCGGGGTTCGTCGCCTACGGCGTAATATCCAGAGGTCATAGTTGTGAAGTGTCGGAGTGTGACATCAGGATAGGTCGCTGCCATCGACGGAACGTGGTCTTTCGCGAGCGTATCGAGCCCGGCCTTGCCGTCGTCGATGAGCAGACTCAGCACGGTGCTGGTAGATGATTTGGTCAGCGACCAGACGCCGTGCATCTTGTCGATGTTTGAGCCCTTGAAGATCATGCAGCCGTTGCGAATAATGACGAGCTCGGTGACGCCATCGGGGCCGGAGTGGCTCTTCAGGTACGATATGGCTTCATAGAGCTTTTGCGAATCGACGCCCTGTGATTCGGGCAAAACTTCTTGCCATCGTTCGCCCGGGAAAGTCATCTCCGGCGCCGACGTGACGGATTCGGCCACCACCAGGACCGAACACGTCAGCACGATAACTGCGATTGAGACTCTTGTCCCTTCCACGTACATCGACCTCCACTGGGAACATCCGCCCGGAGATGGCCGGCGCCAGATGTCACGAATGCGGCCAAACCGCCGCCAGAGAAACGTTCGTACCGCCGTCATATAAATGCGCCGCCGGCTTGTTGTCAAGGCGATTGTGTCTGAATGCTGGGATGTCCAAGGAACATCCCAATGTGCAGGCAGATTTCTCCTTGACAGCGGGGTGGCAATTGTGGTAAGCTCTTGATAGGCAGAGTATGCGTATCCTTGGGCCTTGGCAGCAGGGCAGGTTTTCATCGTTGTCTGACCATTCGACCCAGGACCCAGAGCGCACGATGAGTTAGACCACCAGAGTCGTCCGAGATAGGTCTTTCTGCCGATCCGGCAACTGCTCATCCGCGGCGAACCGACACAAGGTGATGGAAACAGGCCAAGTCAGTAAGACAAATTGCCGGTTTCTTGAAGGAAGGAGGTCATATCGAAGAGCAAAACATGTCCGGAGCAGACATGCACAGAAGTGTAGTGAAGGCAAAACTCTTTGTCGGTCGTTCCAATGTATGCTTTCTTTTTTGTAGAGGATTATCATGTCTAAGAAGTTGATTCATTTGATGTTGGTGACAGCACTTGTTCTGCTTGCAGATGCGGCGAATGCAGATATCACCACGGACCTGTTGGGCTATTGGAAGCTTGACGGCAACGCCAGCGACAGCTCCGGCAACGGCTATCACGGCGAAGAGTACGGGAACCCATCCTATGTACCTGGCATCATTGGCCAAGCCATGGATTTCAACGGCTCTGAGCAAAGCGTATACATCCCAGATTTCACTGGAATACAGAATCAGGATGCGGTTACCGTTTGCATGTGGGTTAAAGCAGACCGCGGTACAGGTGAAGACCAAGTCATGTGGTTCACGAATGAAGATGGAAGCCACGGCAGAGCACGATTGCGTATTGACAACAGCGAATGGGAGTGGAGGTACGGAGATGGCGGGTCAAATATCACTGTTGAAAGCCCTGTTATCACGGATGAGTGGATTTATTTGGTGGCTGTAAGACAGAACGGCGCCAAACTGGAATTGTTCGTAAACGGAGAGTCTGTGGGTGAAACAGCTTTCGGTAACGCAGGTGTGGCTCAAGCTCAGGGTTCGATTGGCGCAGAACGGCGAAGCCCAACGAGTGTGAGGGAACCCTTTGACGGCGCGATTGATGAAGTTCGCATCTACAGCCGGGCTCTTACGTTGGCCGACATACAGGAGCTGTTTGCATATAAAGGCGCCTCGCCGGCAGTCGCTTCCGACCCGACCCCACCTGATGAGCAAACAGATGTGCCGCGAGATACGGTTCTTAGCTGGACACCGGGAGACTTTGCGCCAGCGGTCAATGGGCACATTGTCTACCTCAGTGAGAGCTTCAACGACGTCAACGACGGCGTTGGCGGTACCACGCAGAGTGCCGGCAGCTATGATCCTGGACGGCTTGAGCTCGACACGACATACTACTGGCGCGTCGATGAGGTCAACGCCCCGCCGGATTCGACGGTGTACGAGGGCAGTGTCTGGAGTTTCACCACCGAGCCTATTGGCTATCCTATTGACGGTGCGAACATAGCTGCGATTGCTTCCAGCGCGGCCGAGGCAAATTTCGGCCCTGAAAACACCGTCAACGGCTCGGGACTGGATCCGAACGGCCTGCACTCGGCAGACGCGACGGATATGTGGCTCAGCGACAATGAGCCGCTGAGAGCCTGGATCCAATATGAACTCGACAAGGTGTACAAGCTGCACGAGATGTGGGTATGGAACTCCAATCAGATCTTTGAGCCTCTCTTCGGTTTCGGGATGAAGGATGTGACCGTCGAATACTCGACCAACGGAACCGAATGGACGGCTCTGGCCGACGTGCCTGAATTCGCTCGAGCGCCCGCAACAGAGGATTATGCACACGATACGACGGTTGACTTTGGCGGCGCGGTGGCACAGTACGTCAGGTTGACCGCCACGAGCAACTGGGGAGGTATCCTGCCCCAATATGGTCTCAGTGAGGTGCGCTTCTTCTCCAT
>CP070806.1:4064655-4087191 GCA_020343675.1 Phycisphaerales bacterium | reverse complement strand
ATTACAGCCAACGTGATCGCCCTGGAGTCCCGCGAAGCAGACTTCGGTGGTGATACAGCAATCATCGTCTCGTGCGACCTGCTCTACATTCCGTTCGAAGTTCTGGAGCTTGTCCGCACAACTGTGCGAGAACGTCTGCCCAAGCTGGATACCCACAAGATCTTTCTCAACGGAACGCACACGCATACGGCTCCTGTGCTGCTGCTCGACAAATATCCCATTCCGGGCGATGGAGTGATGCAGGTTGAGCAGTATCGGTCCCTGCTTGCGCGGCGGGTCGCCGATGCGATAATCCGGGCCTGGAACGCTCGACGGGCCGGAAGCGTGACATGGGGGCTCAGCCACGCTGTTGTGGCGTATAACCGCCGTGCTGTTTACGCAGACGGCTCGGCGCAGATGTATGGCAAGACCGATAGACCTGACTTTCGGAACCTCGAAGGATACGAAGATCATGACGTCAATACATTGTTTTTCTGGAATGGCGAAGGTGAGCTTATTGCTATAGCGGTCAATGTGTCCTGCCCTTCGCAAGAAATCGAGTCGAGGTCCACCGTAAACGCCGATTTCTGGCATCCGGTGCGCACGATCCTGCACAAGCAGTACGGTCAGCAATTATGCGTCGTGGGCTGGACGGGCGCTTCAGGCGATCAATCGCCGCACCTGATGTATAGAAAAGCCGCCGACGAGCGAATGCGTCGGCTCAGAGGGCTGGATCGCGTGCAGGAGATTGCACGCCGCATTACAAGGGCAGTGGACGAAGCCTATGAAGCCGTCAAGAACGACCGACATTCGGATGTTGCTCTGATCCACAAGGTCGAGACGATTCAGTTGCCGATGCGATTTGTAACGCAAGCCGAATATACAGAGGCGAAGGCAGCCGTCGAGAAAGCAGCAGCTCGGATCGCGCAGAATCCCGAAGCGGCGGCGCGCGAGTACCGGCGGATGAAATGGTACGCAAAGACGGTCCGCCGGTTCGAGCGACAACAAAAAGACCGGCGACCAACGTATGAGATGGAACTGCACGTCGTTCGACTTGGAGACGTCGCTATCTGCACGAATCCCTTCGAGCTGTTCACCGACTACGGGATTCGAATCAAAGCCCGGAGTAAGGCGGTGCAGACATTCGTCGTGCAGTTGGTTGGGCAGGCGAGCTATCTACCGACGGAGAAGGCAATCCGTGGGGGTCACTACAGCGCCGTTGTCCACAGCAGTTTAGTCGGTCCGGAAGGCGGAACTGTTCTTGTTGACCGTACGGTGAACGTGATCAATTCACTCTGGCCGGATCCGGGCTAAATCCGGCGAAGATGCAAATGAGGACGGCAACAGGGTGATGTTTGTCACAAGCACGTGCAGACGAAGCAAGGGAAATGGTTTTTGATTTTGCTGGACACTAACTTTTATTGGGAGCACCTACTATGATGAATCGCATGGCTATTACTTTCCTGGCACTTTGTGTAGGCGTGGCGCCTCATGGGGCGCTTGCAGGCGAGGAGGCGTTGAAGGACCAGGCCCGAAAAGCACTGCGCCGGGCCACTGACTTCTTTCGCACACACGTCTCGACAGAGGGTGGGTATTTGTGGCGCTATAGTGAGGACCTGACCGGCCGCGAAGGAGAAGGCAAGGCGACCGACACGATGATCTGGGTCCAGCCTCCTGGTACGCCTTCGGTGGGCATGGTTTATCTGAGAGCCTATGAGGCAACGGGTGACTTCTATTATCTCGAAGCGGCTCGGGATGCCGCTTATGCCCTGGTCAACGGTCAACTGCGCTCCGGCGGCTGGGATTACCGCATCGAGTTCGACCCAAGGCAGCGCCGGCGCTATGCTTATCGGATCGATCCTCCCCGGGAGGATGCCCGCAACGTCAGTACGTTGGATGACAACACGACGCAGTCCGCGGTCCGGCTGCTGATGCGGGTTGATCGGGCGCTCGAGTTCAAGGACGAGAAAATCCACGAGGCCACGGAGTTTGCCCTCTCGACTTTACTGGAGGTCCAATACCCCAACGGCGCGTGGCCCCAGCGGTTCAGCGGCCCTCCCGATCCAGCGAAGTTTCCAGTCAGGAAGGCTGGCTATCCGGACTCATGGTCGTGGACATTTCCGGGCCGCGACTACAGGAGTTTCTACACCTTCAACGATAACGGCATTGCCGATGTGATAACAACCATGCTGGAAGCCTTTGAGATATACGATGACGCGAAATACCAGGCGGCGGCCGAGAAGGCGGGCGATTTTATCCTGCTCGCTCAGATGCCCGAGCCTCAGCCGGCGTGGGCCCAGCAATATGACGCGGATATGCATCCATCCTGGGCCCGAAAATTCGAGCCGCCCGCCGTCACCGGCGGCGAATCACAAGGGGTCATGCGGATCCTGCTGACGCTCTGCCGCGCGACTGGCAACAGGAAATATCTCGAACCCCTTCCCCGGGCCATCGAGTACCTGCGCCGGTCGCGACTGAATGATGGCCGCCTGGCTCGGTTCTACGAGCTCAAGACCAACAAGCCGCTCTACTTCACCCGAGACGACTACGAGCTTACCTACAGCGATGCCGACATGCCCACACATTACTCCTTCAAGTCGTCCTTCGGCATCGACGAGATCGCACGTCAGTACGAGCGCCTCCGGGCCATGGATCCGGCTGAGCTGGAGCAACCGGAGCCGGAATCATCCCCTCGCATGAGCAGAGGTTTGGCGGCTCGTGCAAAAACTGTCATTGACAGTCTCGACGAAGAGGGCCGCTGGGTGGAACGCGGCCGACTGAGAACCGATGATCGGGATCCTCCCGTTCGCCGGGTCATCAGTAGCAGAACCTTCATCAGCAACGTCAGAACCTTGAGCGATTATCTGCTGGCCGTAAGGTAAAAAAGCAGTAAACAGGCGCGCAAAAATCATGAGCAGAGAAGACACCCTCCGAGCCGCAAAGCGTCATCGATCGATAACCAGGCGAACGGCAATGCGTCAAATCGCTCATGCGATAACCGGAGCCGTTGGCCTCTCCAAAGCCACTCTGGGCGGCAGCAGCCCTCCTGTAGCCGGCGCCATTCGACTGGAGCAGCAGACAACCGGCTCGGAAATCTGGCAGGTGACTACGGAACAGCTCAAGCAGTCGAATATCTATTGTGAAATTCCGTATTGCTCACGCGATTCAAAGTATTTTGTGTACGAGAGAAGAAAGCCGGCGCCGTCGGGCATCAATAGAACTGAGCTGATGGTGGTGGAGATCGGATCATGGAAACAGCACCTTCTGGATGTGGCCGCTGGAATCTCAGGCTCGGCGATATCACATGACGGCGTCTTCTACTACCTCAAACAGACATCCGAACACACTCTGGACTTGATGCGAACCGATCTGTCCGAAGGAAAACCCGAGAGCATATCCCAAATGCCACTGCGGCAACGTATCGTCAGCATGGGAACCGTTTCGCCGGACGGCCGTTACTACGCCTGGGGCAAGCGAATCGACGAGCAGTACACAAGATTCGGCGTACTGCTTATCGACCTTCAGAAGCATACCGAGTCCGTCATCGACGAAGACCCATGTATTTTCAACCCTCACCCCCAGTTCGAGCCGGACAAGGGCAGGCAACTGCTGATCCAGCACAACCGTGGAGGCAAGTTCTCGCCCGATGGCAAGCTTGAGCAGCTCGTCGGCCCCGAGGGGGCTACGCTTTATTTACTTTCCATATCAGACTCGCAAAGAACGAGCTTGCAGGTAGGCACACCTTACACGACTGCGGCCACGGGTCATCAGGCCTGGATAGCCAAGACCGGCGAGATTCTCCTGACGGTCAGCGCCCGTGACGACCATGCACCGCCGAAGGGTAATTTGCTGGCCGCCGAAGTGAATCAGGCGGCACGGGTTGCAGCCAAGGGATATCGTTTCAATCACGTCAATGTCTCGCCATGCGGGCGATTCTTTTGCTGTGACGACTGGCAGGAAGGCTGCAAGATAGTCATTGGCTCGATCGAGACCGGCCGGATTGCTGTCGTCTGCGAATCGAAAACATCCAGAGGCCGCCCTCAGAACACGCACGCACACGCCTACCTCACGCCCGACTTGAAATGGGTCATCTTCAACTCGGATCGCAACGGATTTCCGCACATCCATGCAGCCACTGTCCCGGCAGAAATGATCCAGGCCATAGCGTAGCCCACTTCGTCCAATCTCTTGAACAGCCGATGAAAGCGGCCGCTACGGTTTGCCTTGCCGCTGCTCGCTCCTCGCAGCCGGCAGGCGTTTTGCGAATCGCTTTGCGAAGGCTTCCGGCTGGACAAATATTGCCATAAAGTGGTCGCTGCGCGGGATCAGCTCGCATCGAAGCAGCATCCACCCGGCCTGCTCAGCCTGTTGGCCTAACAGACCCGGCTGCCAGCCATGTTCTTTGCCACGTCCGCTCGCCAGGTCGGCGTGTCGCTCGATGATCACCACCCGTCCCGACGGCTTGACGACTTCCTTGAGATGCCGAAGGTAATCAACGTGGGTGCCCTCTGCAAAATGGTGGTAGGTCTTGGAGATGAAAGCAACGTGACATGAGTCCTCGCCCAAACCCGTCCCGTCCGTCGGGCACAGATACGGCTTTATCTGAGACACGTCCTGCCACTTCTGCTCCATGGCATCGACCTTTTCCTGATCGACTTCACCTGCGTGGATCAGACCCTTGGGGCCAAGTTTCTCGGCCATCTTCGACGCCCACCATCCGTCCCCGGCGCCGATATCGACCACGACACTGTTCCGTCGCAAACCCAGACGCTTAATCACGTAGCTCGCTGCCTCGCGATAGCCCCGGCCGCCAAAGGATTCGCGACCCTGCCCTTCCTCCCGGCCGGTTACCGGCCCGCACAGAATCAGAATCGCCGTAATGACAATACCAAATCTCAGGTATTTCGACATGTTTGATCCTTTCAGATGATTCGAATTCACTCCACCACAGGGCGCTGCTTGGCGCGCCGGTGCCATAAACACGAGACAATGCCAACCGCAAGTATACAGGATAAAGAGAGGCTTCTCAAGCAACTTAAACCAAGTCGCTTGTTCTTACCGGCGATGCTCAATATCACCACCGCGGCAGAGTTCGCGTCCAGTTGGGATCGATATGTTTGCGCATTTCGGATTCATCGTCCCGTTTGCGATAGGGGCACTTTTCGTAACGCTCTCGGCCGCGGGCCAGTTGGTCGTAATCGAGCTCGACACCCAGGCCGGGTTTGTCGCCAATCTGCACACAGCCGTTGACGATGGATACACGCCCGCCTTGGACGACTTCATCCTTTTCCGACTGCCAGGGGTAATGCGTGTCACATGCGTAAGTCAAATGGGCCGTCGCCGCAGCCACGTGGGCCATGCCCATCAGAGACACGCCCAGGTGACTGTTCGAGTGCATCGACAATCCAATACCGAAGACCTTGCAAAGATTCGCCAAATGCTGTACCTGCCTCATGCCTCCCCAGTAATGATGGTCGCACAGAATAATCTGCACGGCATCCAATTCGATGGAACGGGGGATATCCCCGAACGACGTGACCGCCACATTGGTGGCCAGCGGCGTTAAGATTTCCTCGGCCACCAGCCGTCTTCTGACTTCGGCCATATTCTCCAGACCGGCGACCGGGTCCTCCAGATATCCTCCGCCGGAAAGCTCCTCGGCCAGCGCCTTGCCCACGCGGACGGATGTCTCAACGGTCCATGCGGAATTCGGATCGATGCGAAGGGGCACGTCCGGCCCGAGTTCCTGACGAAGCAGTTTGATGGTCTCGATTTCTATCTCCGGCTCCAGCACGCCGCCTTTGAACTTAATCGAGCCGAATCCATATTTGGCCACCATTTGTTTAACCTGTTCCACCAGAGCCTCGGGCGTCAGAGCCTCTCCGTATTCATCTTCTCGGGTATCGTCGCCCTCGCCGCCCCCGCCGGCGTGTTTGTAGAACGGGTACGCCGAGAACGGCACCTGGTCTCTGACGCGGCCGCCAATCAAGTCACAGACAGGCTGGCCGACTGATTTTCCGATCAGGTCAAGACACCCGACTTCTATGGCCGCATAGGTGCGGGTGGTTGCGTCGAGGGGATTCTCGCCGGGGACGAGATAGGTCTGGGACCGCTCGGAGCCCGCTCCCCGGCCTTCTACCAAGGACGAAAGATAGCCCGTCAGGCGATACGGATCGGCGCCGATGACTTGCGGCTGCAACTGGCGCAGAGCCTCGGCCGGGGCCTGCCCGCCATATGTTTCGGAAATGCCAATAATGCCGTCATCGCTCTCGAGTTCCAGAATCGTGCGCAGTGCGTAAGGGGCGTGCAGGCCATACGAGCTGCGCAACGGCGGATCCGCAATGGCAATAGAATGAATTCGCATATCGACTATTTTCATGCCGGACTCCAACATCGTTCCGCTGTACCCTATACCAAGGGCAGCAAGCGTGCCAGTATCATAGTGACAGCCAATCCCGTCAATGCCATGACCACCATCATGGCCGAAGACAACCTGAGCGTTTCACCTTCGGTCATCCCGGACATTTTACTGATGACCCAAAAGCCGCTGTCGTTCATCCACGCGATGGGCTTCGAGCCGCACCCGATAACCAGCGCAAGATACAGCGGATGAAATCCCAATTGGCCGGCATCGGCCAGGCCGCCCATGATACCGATGGCCGTGATCATTGCGACGGTGGCCGAGCCCTGCGCCGTTCGTACCACGGCGGTCACAACAAACGCCAGCGGCAGCACGGCCAACTGATGCGCCGATGCCAGTTCCTGGATGCGATGACCGACCCCCGTCTGTTGAAGGATGCCGCCGAAGGCGCCGCCCGCGGCAGTGATCAAAATGATCACGCCGCCGCTCGACAGAGCGCTCTGGACGAAGGCCGCGACCTTCTTGCGATTCGCGCGTTGTCCGAACGCAAGCGTAGCCAGAGCAATGCCGGCTGCCAGAGCCAGTGCGATATTGGGATTGCCCAGGTAATCAAGCAGTTTGAATGACCCGTGCAACACCCCGGACGATTCGCCCGAAGAGGTCGCCTTGAGCAGGGATCCGATGATGGTTCGTCCGGCGATCAGGACAACAGGAAGGACAATAGGCAAGACGGATAGCCAGAATGCAGGCAACTCCCGCTCATCCTTTTTCGAGAGGGCTTCGAGATCCGCCGTCGAGATATCTGCCGAGTCGCGCAATGGAATCTGCCACCTGCGGTTGGCCCACAGTGCGTAAACGTAGCCCGCACTGATGGTAAACAAGCCGACAACAATGCCGCCGATGATCATCAGGCCGAGGCTGACGGACAGCTCGCCGGCGACAAACAACGGACCCGGCGTGGGCGGCACCAGCGAATGTGCCATAGTTCCGCCGGCCACAATCGCCATAATGTACAATCCGTAATTCCGGCGGGTTCGCATGCCCATAGCCTTGGCCAGCGGAATCATCAAATAAAAGACGGTATCGAAAAAAACCGGAATGGCCAGCAGGAATCCGCTGCTGAGAAACGCCAGAGGCGCCCTGGACTCACCGAACCACTTCAGGGCCGTGCGGATAATCCGTTCGGCCGCACCGCTTTCCAGCAGACACTTGCCGATGATCGAGGCTAGAGCGATGAGAATCCCGATTTTCATGCACGTCTGGCCGAATGCTGTCGTGATGCGCTCGCCCACAGATTGCTGCATAAGGGCCTCGGTTGCAGCCGGTGTCATCTGCTTGTCCAAGGCATACTGTCTTAGCGCCGGTGTTGCGGTAAGAGAAGCCACGATGATCGCGCCAAGGATCAGCGCCAGGAACGCGTGCAGGCGCAGTACGAGAATCCCCCCGAGGACGACCACCATGCCGATGAACATCAGCCATAACGGATCGATCATGCTATTGTCCCTTCACCCATTTGATGCTGTGGTCTCCCGTGACGGCAATGGTCTCGGCGGGATTGTCCAGACGGAAAATCGACCACGGACCCGGTATGAATGGATACTTCTCTATCACACGTTCATCGACGTCGATTCCCAGGCCGGGTCCGTCGGGCACAACAAGATACCCGCGCTCAATCTCAAGCCGTTCGGTCAAAATTTCATCCGAGAGTGCAAATGGATACATCCCCGCTCGCCCCTCGTTCGAGTAGCACGGGTATTCCAGCCACTCGACCACCTCTTCAGGCCGGCATATCCCCACGTGCGCCGCAGCCAGTACTTCGAGGTTTGTTCCCCAACTGTGAAATGCAAACTTCAATCCATGCCGTTGAACATGGTCGAAGATTTTTTGCGCTACAGCAAATCCGCCCTGACAAAGCACGTCCATCTGAACGTAGTCAACGGCTTGAGAATCCATCAAATCCAGAAAGCCTTCGACGTCGGGCTCATGCTCTCCCGAGGCCAGCTTGACCCTCAGCCGGCCGCGGAGTGTGCGATAAGCATCGTGTTTCTCCGGTGGCAGCGGCTCTTCCAGCCAGAGCGGATTATAAGCGGCCAGGTCATCGGCAAGCTGCTCGATTTGTTCGGCAGAATAGCTGCGCTCGCCCATGCGCCACCAGGTATGCGCGTCGATCATCAGGCCAATCTGAGGCCCAACGGCCCGCCGCATTAATTCTACAGTCTGCAGATCTTCTTCGAGACCTATACCGGGCCGCATTTTGTAGGCGTCGAATCCCATAGCGGCAATCGCCGCCGCCTCTTCGGCATACTTCTGAGGCGACATATACATGCCGGCGCTGCCATAGAGTTTGATACGGTCGCGCACGCGTCCGCCCAGCAGTTCGCAAACGGCGCAAGCCTCATACCGGCCAACCAGGTCAAGCAATGCGATTTCCGTCGCACGGTAGGTTTTGATCGTTTCCGGATTGGATTCGAATCGGAAAGACTTCCAGTGACGCGGGTCCTTGCCAGTAAGAAATGAACGTATTTCGCTGTTGATTTCCCTCCGAGCGCGTTCATGGGCCGGACCGGGAGCGTAACCTGCCAAGCCGGTGTCGGTCGAGATGCGAATGAGCATGGCATCTCGCTTGATGATCGTGCGTTCTCCCCCCCAGAAGGGAAGTTTTAACGGCTCAGGCATTGGATACGACATTAAGAAGGATTCTACATCGGTGATCTTCATTCGCTATTGCCTTCCCGAACTTGTCCTCAGCTCATTCAAGGTGCCGGCCGTGCTTCGCGCGCCGGAGGCCACGAATGTCGCATCGGCTCCGCAGGCAATGAACCGAAAGCCCAGGTCGTGATACTTCGTGAATTCTTCCGGGCTGCGCATCAGTACCCCGGCTGCCTTTCCGGCCTTTCTTGCAGCCGTGGCTGTGGTCTCCAGGGCATCGATGAACCGAGGGTGATCCAGTTGCCCGAAAATGCCCAATGCCATCGACAAATCGGACGGCCCCACAAAGAGAACATCGATTCCGTCAATGGCAGCAACCTCATCGAGATGCTCAAGGACCTGCTTGCTCTCGACCTGCACAATGCCGACCAGCGTCTCTGTGCTGCTGGCGAGATAGTCTTTCGAGTTCGCACCAAAACCTGTCGCTCGCACCATCTGCGCGACGCCGCGAAGCCCTTGCGGCTGATACCGCAAGGCGTCGGCCGCTCGCTGCGCTTCTGCAGGATTGTTGATGCGCGGGCACATGATACCTTCGGCCCCCAAATCGAGGATGCGATGAAAACGCTGTCGTTCGTAGGACTCCACGCGCACCACGGGCGCCGCCGGAGTATGCTCCAGCGCCTGTAACTGATGCAGCACATCGCTGTCCGTTCCGCTGCCATGCTCTAAATCGATGAGAACCCAGTCAAAACCGGCCATGCCGACAATTTCGGCGGTTATCGATGAGCCGAGATTGAGCCAACACCCAATCAGTGTTTCACCGCCACGAATTCGCTTCTTGAGATTCTTCATTTATTGGCAATCCAAGTTTCCTTAAGCTTTTCAGTTGCTTGCAGCCGCGACGACTTCGTCGGCGGGTGAGAGCGGCCGGCCTTTTGCGCCGCTGAGGCAGAGGACCTCGCCGCCGAGGGTCGATACATAGAGCCGACCGTTGGCTGCGATCAGGCCGTCGAACCGTGGGACAAAGTCGAGGCGGTAGGCGGCGAGCTTCGCTCCGTCGTCTCGTGATACGGCTATGAGCACCGCGCCGCGTTTGCCCTCGAAGGCGGCCGATTGCTCGGCGAGCTTGCTCTGCGTCTCGGGATCGAGCAATGTCTTGACGGCTTGCTCTTCGTCTTCCACGTCGGGCGGACCGGCGGCGAACAGCGCGTTGTCCGTCAGTACCATAGAGGTCACTTGTACCGAAACGTTGTCGGACCAGTCCTGGACAAACCGCGTGAAGGGGAGCGTTTTCACCCCGACCCGCTTGCCGCCTTTCTTGACGGCTTTCTTCTCGGAGCCCGCCTTGACAATCTCAGGCTGTTTTTTCGCGGCGAACAGACTGAACTCGAGCGGGGTTGACCAGCGGTAGTACTGCCAGAGCCGGCCGTAGCCATAGACTGTTTCGTCGTCGAACACGAGCGGCCGGCCCGCTGGAATCACGCGACCGGCCCGGTAGTAACCGCCGGCCCCGGAGGCCCAGGCCCGACCATAGCCCCAGTACGTTCGGTGCCAGAGAGAATCGTCGAGAAAACCCGTGGGGCAAAATAGGTGAAGGTCATCGCCCTGCTGCTCATTGACCGGCACATACGCCACGAACTTGCGCCGGCCTTCCAGAGTGAACGGCAGTGACCTCATATACACGTATTTGCCGTCGCTTGATAAGATGTCGGGCAGTGCCACGGGCATATTGAGAGTCTGGATGCGCACCTGGAGATTCTTCTGTGTCTCGGGATCCTTGTCATCGAGGATCGTCTCGGAGAGCTTCCGCCCGGTCTTCGGGTCCAGACGCAGCAGCCGTAACCCACCATCGACGAACATCGAACGGCCAGCGACGCAGTAGAGCACGTCGTCTTGCACGAGCACGCTACCGTGCACGGGCCATAGCGATTCGAGCTGTTCGAAGGCCATCATCCGCTGATCCTCCGGCGCAGCGCGATATCGCCACACGAGCCGGCCGTCCCTTGCGTTCAGGCAGTAAACGTGGCCGTCGGCCGAACCGAACAGCGCCCGGCCCTGCCAGATCGTCGGCGGCGAGTCGATACGCCCAGCCGCGGTGAAATTCCATTCCGGCTGACCTGTGTCGGCATCGAGCGCATGCACGCTATGCACATCGGCCGAGGCAACAAAGAGCTTGCCGTCGGCGAGAACCGGCGCGCTGAGCTTGCCACCCAGATTTGTTCCCCAGGTGCGTTTCAGCTCGGACGGCTCGACCGTGGTTTTGATGGCTCCGCTGCGCTGCCCATCATGGCGGAATGTCGGCCAGTCGAGGGAATCTTCGACTTGCGATTTTAGATTTGCGATTTGACGATAAGCCGGGCCGCGCGTCAGGCGCTCGCGGTCAGGCACGTTGCGGCGGGGCTGCATTGCCGGCGAAGGCGGCGCCAAGGCGGTGAAACCATAGAGCTTCGCCTCGATGTAACACGCACACGGGTGCTGCGGTGCATAGATGAGTCCGTTGCAGGGCATGATGCCGTAATGGCACGCGCCGCGGACCCAGTGATGACAGATCCAGTGCTCGTCGGCGTGGTCGATGAATTCGATTCCGGTACGCGAGAAGAGCAGGTACTTGTCGGTCGCTTTGGCCCGATAGCAGCGGTGGTGGAACCAGTGGGTCTCGACGTCAGGTGCAAACTCGCTTTTCACCTCCCCTGTATAAAGGTCCCGGCCGGTCATGGTGCCCGAGTCGGTCCCTTTAGCAACGGCGCCGTTCCAGACCAGTCCTCCTGCAACGAGGATATCGTCCGGGGTGCCCATGTGCCCGCACGGGTGGTGCGAAGCCTTCCACAACGTCCTGCCGTCTTTGAGCGAGAGGGCGAACATGGTCGTCGTGCTCTGCCTCGGTTTCTCGGGGACCTGGCCGCTGTAGAGAACCACGTCGTCATAAAGAACGAGTGTGGCGCCGCCGGAGCTTCGCATCCCTTCTTTCTTGGGCAGTGGCTCTGACGCCCACAGTGGCTGCCCGCTGCGCCGGTCGAGGCACCGAATCCTCCGGCCGTCATGGAAGAGTACCCGTTGACTGTCGGCCGCCAACGAAAGCGAGACCAGTTCCGATTGCGTTTGCCAGAGCACCCGGCCCGAGTCGGCATCGACCGCCATGATCGTTCGCGGCGCCTGCGTCCACAGCGGATTCGTAACGTCGTTGTTCATCTCGTTCAGCGTCGCATAGCGCTTTGCCGGATCACTGCGCAGAGGCTGGCCCTCGGCTGCAACCGACAAAATGAGTACACCGTCGGAGCACAAAACTTCCTCGGTTGCCTTCGTATTGTTGTACGTGCGGATCGTCTGCCCGGTTGCGGCGTCCAACGCCGAGAGCGGCGCATCGATGCCTAAGGTCACGTACAGCCTCTCACCTGCCGCTACCAGCCGGCGGGCCAGCATTTGCGGGCCGCTCTTGAGCCGCCACAGGTGCGGATGCCAAAGCTCTATCGGCCGCTCCCAGAGCTGCTTGCCGTTGAAGGCGTCGCGCGCGATCAGCCGCCACTGCGGCGGCAGGAGAATCGAGGCCCTGGGGGCTTCGTCAAAGATGTAAAACAGGCGCCCGCCTGCCGAAACAACGGCACTGACGCTCGACATGTGGTCGTGCTGCCGCGAGTAGCGAGGCCCGGCCACCCACTGGTACCGGCTCGGCGGCTCGATGAGGCTGTCGTGTGCCACGGCATTGTTAGTAGGATCATGCAGGTAGTGCGTCCACTCATCCATCTGAGGCGGCCGGGGCTTAACAACCTTGGTCCAGCGTCGCCGTGACTTGGTGCAGACCACACCGTTGGGTGCCAGGACGCGCATGACCTCAGCATCGGATATTCCGCCAAGGTCCTCGGACACGATAAGATTGACCGAGTTGTCGATGTAAGGCAGCCGCTCGCCCGCCCATTGCTCGACGAAAACATCGCCGTATTGGCCGAGCGACTGGATATGCTTGCGGGCCATGGCGACATTCGCTGGGTCCCTGTCAAGACCGTGGACGATGGTGCTGTCACTGGCTCGCAGCGCCGCGGTCAGTCTGCCGTCGCCGCAGCCAACGTGGACGACCAGGCCCCCTTTCACATCAGCTAAATCCAGGATCTGGGCAGCTTCGCGCCCCGAATCGGCCGGCTGGGCACCTCCGACAGATATCAGAGCCGATACCAGCAGGAGAAACAGAGTGTTTGGAATGAATCGTGTTCGCGGGCTCATAGGTTGGTCTCCTTCAGATCAAACAGCCACCTTGAAAGTTCCTATATGCACGCATTCTAACGTCAAGATATCATCACTGCAACAGCGGCGCGTCTGCACTTTCTGATTTATGCTGAATTAGCCTGCCGTCCATCTTGGCATTGATTCTTTCCGCGAATCGGGGCACATCTTGCGTTAACCTCGGATTTGCCAAGCGGTTGGTGACAAAACGACAGGATTTTGATAGTGTAGGGTCTCTGGAGCAAGTTCGTACTCAAAGGGCCCACTATGTGGGACAAAAGGAGTACAAGAATGAAGAAACGAAGTTCTGGGAATTGATGCGGCGGGGCTGATTGACACAGTCGGGGCAAACGATGACTTGTAACGAAAGAAGCACAAGCAAGGAAAGCAGGGTTTACTTCTTAGATAACTTGCGAACCGCTGTCATATTTTTGGTGGTCCTTTATCATGCCGGCGGCGTTTACGAAGCTTCCGGTATGTGGGCTTCTTTCTGGATTGTTGATGATCCTTCAACTAATAACCTGTCCGGCCTTCTAAATATCGTCCTGGATATTTTCATGATGCCCACCATGTTCTTCATCTCAGGGTATCTGGTCCCAGCGTCCCTTCAAAGCAAGAGAGGGCGAACATTTATCATAGCTAAATTTAGAAGGCTCATTCTCCCCTGGATCATCGCTGTTTTGACTCTAATCCCTCTTTACAAAGTAATATTCTTGTTCTCTCGAAATCTACCTCAGGAAAGTTGGACTACCTACTTTCACTGGAGCAACGGAATTTGGAGTCAGAATTGGCTATGGTTTCTACCTGTGCTGTTCTTGTTCAATGTCCTCTACCTGCTTTTTTCGAAAGTAAAGATCAGAATCCCAAACATTTCACTGAAGGGCGCCGTTTTGGGCGCCTTTCTAATCGGATTGGTCTGCAGCGTTGGCATGGATATGCTCGGCCTTCGGGGTTGGACAAAGAGCGGATTGCTCGATTTTCAAAATGAAAGGCTATTGATTCACTTCATGTTTTTCCTGTTGGGGGCTCTATGCTTCAGGCTGAAGGTATTTGACGGCAAGCCTGGAAGCAAGATGCTTTACCACATCGTGAACTCGATTGCCTGGATCCCAATTACTGTCTACATCTTCTTCCTGCTCTATCCTTGGTTCAGGCCAGGTAAGTTCATTGTCTCGGAGATTCTTGACAGATTGATCCTGTGGTTCAACTACCAGCTTTCATTGTTCTGCCTCGTGTACGCGATGATTGAAACATTTCGACGTTATCTGGATAAACCAGGAAAGCTCAGAAATGAGTTGAACAAGAATTCCTATTACGTTTACATCATTCATGTAATCGTGATAGGTGGAATTGCATTGTTCATGCTAAAGACAACAATGCCTTCCCTGTGGAAATTCCCTATTTTGACGGCCTCAACCTATGTTATAAGTAATTTGACTGTTTCGTTTTTTTCAACCCTGAAGTTGTTGATTTGGAAAGGGAGATTTCAAAATGAAGCCTGAAAAAATCATGAATCGCCGTGAGCTGCTGGGCTCTGCCGCTGCTTCTTCCGTGGCATTTACCATGGTTCCCGCGCACGTGCTGGCAGGCCCCGGCCGTGTGGCCCCGAGCAGCAGAGTCACCGTTGCCAACATCGGATGCGGCACGCAGGGCCTTCGTGAGATGCCCGGTATGCTCGAGAATCCGGATGTGCAGGTCGTGGCCGTATGCGACGCGAACAAATTCACGACCGATTACATCGACTGGTCGTCAAACGGCATCCGAAACGGGATCCGTAATACGTTGGGCGACCCGACCTGGGGCGCGGGTATTGAGGGCATTCCCGGGGGGCGTGACATCGGCCAGGAGTACGTCCAGAAATATTACGCCAAGAACATGCCGTCGGGCAAATACCGCGGATGTAATTCGTACGAAGATTTCCGCGACCTGCTCGATCGAGAGAAAGATCTGGACGCCGTGAAGATTATGACGCCGGACCATCTTCACGCGACCGTCGCCATCGCCGCGATGAAGAAGGGCAAGCACGCCATTACTCACAAGCCCATCGCCAACAGGATCTCGGAGGGACGATTGACCATGGAGACGGCCCGCCGGGAAAAGGTCATCACGCACCTGTTAGCCTGGAGCGACAGGCGCGATAATGCCCAGACCCTCCAATGGATCAAGGACGGGGTCATCGGCACGCTCAGGGAAATTCACAACTTTTCACACAGGCCCGTCTGGCCGCAATGGACGTCCAATCCGACGGAGACACCCCCGATACCGAAGGGGTTCAACTGGGACCTGTGGCTGGGACCGGTGCCAGATCGTCCCTATCATCCGAACTACACGCACAACGTCTTTCGCGGCTGGTATGATTTCGGCGGCGGCAGCATTGCAGATATGGGACACTATAGCCTGTTTCCTCTGTTCGTGACCTTTGGCATTGAGACGCCGCCGGTCAGCGCCGAGGCCTACGGAACGACGACCCGGACGATCGTCGATCAAGTGAGCCGGGCAGTGAACAACAACGTGGCCTTCCCTTACTCTTGCATGATCCGGTTCAGGTTCCCGAAACAGAAAGCGTTGCCTGCTTTCGATTTGTTCTGGTACGACGGCGGCATGAAGCCCTTCCCTCCGGCGGAATTAGAAGAAGATAGCAAATCCCTGCCATCCGAAGGAATGCTGTTCGTCGGGGACAAAGGCAAGATTCTGGCCGGCTTCCGCGGCGAAGACCCACAGATTATACCGGAAAAGAGAATGCGGGCCTACGCCGGAGACAGCCAGGTCCGGGACGACGACCGGCAGAGACGGTCGAACACCTGGGTCGGCGCCATCAAGAACGGGCAGGAGTCGCCCGGCAGCTTCCTTCTTGCGGGTCCTGTGACCGAAACAATCAACCTCGCCGCCGTGGCGCTAAGGGCGGGAAGGAAAGTCGACTACGACACCGAGAGCATGAGAATCACGAACTTCCCGGAGGCCAACAAATACCTCACGCGCCAATACAGAAAGGGCTGGGAGCTCTAAGCTGATGCTCGATTCTGGTCGAGCATCGAGCGCATTGTCACACGGAGCAGATTTCTCCGTCTCGGCTGCGGCCGTACAGGTCGATGCGTCTGCCGGAAACTCCTGAGGGATAACCTTCCGGGACCGTGTCCACGTCACCGGTGCGAATCCATCCTTCGACCCGGCCGAACTGTCCCGTCGCCGTGGCGCCAAACCAGCCATTCTGCTCTTGCAGCCCGACCTCAAACCGTTCACTCTCGCCAAAGACGGCCATCACCGCCGCAATCCGCGCACTCGGCGATTTGGACACAGTCTCGGCCTCGACGTGCCAGTGGTTGGCCCGCTGCCTGTGGTAGGCTTCAGGGATGGCGTGATTATAAGGTGTGTCGAACTGGTCCGTTTGCGACAAGATCAGGCCCCGGGAGCAGGCCAGGTGGACTTCCAACGTGGCTGCCTTTCGGCGAGATGTGATTCTGGTGCCCTCGACATCCATCTTCTCGAATGCGTGGAGCATCCACTGGTATTGGCTCGGGGTCGGGGCTTCAATTTCGTCCAGCAGGAGAAACAGACCCGGACGAAGAAAAAGAATGCGGCGGACCCATTTGGTGAGTTTGCCCATATAGGCGGGCGTGGCGTCACCGGCCACGTATGAATAGCCCGGTGCATCCTTGAAATTGATAATCACCCCGTGGGCCGCGGCCGAACGTATCGTCTGCCCCTGGCCATCGACCAATATGCAATTGTTCGCTTTGGTGGACCGGGTCCACTCCGCGTGGTGCGGTTTGCCGTAGGAGGGGCCGTAATATCCCGACGGAATTGCCAGAGCCGTCCCGCCCTTCATAATCGCAAAGGCATTCTGGTCGGCGTGACTGTGCGAGACGCTGCCGTAGGGACTGCTCTTGAAGATCAGGCAGGTATCGTTGCGAGGATCGGCAATGTCGCTATGTAGTCCCGCCCAGCCTACGCCTCTGAAAACGCGGGAATTGGGCAAATCGGTCGGCGCTTTGGAGGGCAGCTCGTCTTCATGCAACAGGGCGCCGAATCCGTCGCTCTTGCCTTCGTAGCCGGGGATTTGCTGCACCCACCAGCCGATGTGAGGATCCTGATACCGATGGGCGTGAAATGCCATCAAGTCGCCGTATCCGCTGCCGCCACGGACCCCGGGGCCGCCCGATTCGGCGCCGTCTCCGAAGGGGCGGATCTCCCCGTGATTGGCCGTGCAGTAGAAAAAGAAGTATCGCACGTTGTTGAAAAAAGGACGCTGCCAGAGGTCATAGCCGGCAAGCTGGCGCAATCCCTCGAAAGCTGGAATATAGAAGCTGTTGTACCAGAGACCGTAGGGGGTTCCTTCGGCCCAACCTCCGTCGATCCCGGCCCAATGGGGGTAAAAGGTCAACAGCGCCTTGAGTGAGTAGGTCAGCCAGGTCTTCGCATCTGAAGGTGCTTCGGTAGCCATGGCCAGTGACATATCGGTCAGATAGGCAATCAGTCGCCCATTATGGCTCTCTCCCGGGAACGTAAGATAGTTCCTTCGTTCGAGCCGCCGGTAGGTCTGCCAGGCGCGCTGACGAGACATGGTGAAGACCTGCGCTCTTTCCCGCTCGTCAAGGGCGTCGTAAAGCCAATCATAGGCAATATGTGCACACTTGGAAAAGGACAGGCCCGGCTCGTCGCCCCAGCGGGCGCTGACGGAGGTGACATCCTTATCGTCGGTGGGCCAGGAGGCGATTTCCATCAGGATTTTTTTGGCGGCGTCGGCGTACTTTGGCTCTTCAGTCATCAGGTATGCCAGGGCCAGATCCACCAAAGCGCCGTCCACGTATCCGCGGAAATAACCGAAGTACCTCTGGTATTCCAGCCGTCGCGTACCGGAATCTTCGATACGATGATATGTCGGGAACTCAGGGATACCTTTGGACAGGGCCTTCTCGGCCGCGGCCTTGCAGGTGCTCCACGATGTCGCACGAGAAGTCCTCAGAGTGGATCGAATCTCGGCAAGCTGCGACTTCGGATACAGAATGCGCGGGTGCTCTTTGGGAACGCGGCTAAGCAGCTTTTCCGGCTCGATCCAGGGCAGTTGTGCTGCGCCTTGGCGGATGGTGAAGGATTGCCTGCCTCGCCGCGCGAGGTCCGTACCGCCGGCGTCCAGAGCAATGACGTCCCACGTATATACTCCCGGAGGCAGAACCCGGTCCGGGCAATGGACGGGATCCTGTCCAGCGTTTTTACTATAAGCACGGCGTCCTCCATCATCGAATATATCAATCCGATAACTATCCGCCCTCGGACAGGGCAGCCACGCCAATCCAACGGGGGATATGGCCACCTTGGCCCCGTCAAGCGGGCGCGGGAAAAGCATCGCGTCGGAGCTCTTCTCTTTCAAAAAACCTGCGGATCGCCGTTGTTGGGCTGTTGACTGCGCCCAGGGAATAGCCGCACTCAGTCCGAGAGCGCCCGTCGTCTTTATGAATGTGCGTCGTTTCATGCATTATCCTCGTTCATGATGTCAATTCTAAGCTTGCGGATATGATACCGCCATGAGATTGGTTGTCAATCTTGGCTCCCGGCAGTAAGAAATTGCTTTAGCGTCTGGTCAGCCTGAAGATTAGGTCCGAAAATAGCAGCTATTGCAGTGGTATGAAGGATGCCTCTGAAAGACTCGTCCGAAATTTGTGATCCGGGCTCGTTAGGTCTTTGACATCGCTTCGGCTTGTCTTAGAATCTTGTTTCCAGCGTGATACAAGTGATGTTGTTTGACGTGCGACCGCCAGATTCCGGACGCACACAAAAGAGGTACCTCTTATGGGCAATTCAATCAGGCAGTCAAACACTCAGAGGTCTTTGGTTCTATTGTGGCTGTTGCTTTCTGCGACGGCTGCTGTGGGGCAGACCGAGCCCGTCATTGGCTTACATACCAACACACCAAGGATAAACGCTCTGACCAATGCACGGATTGTCGCCCGGCCGGGCGAAGTCTTGCCCGAGGCAACCCTTCTGGTTCGCGACGGCACGATTGAGCAAGTCGGGGCTCAAGTGGATATTCCCTCCGACGCGGTGGTTCGTGACCTGAAGGGCAAGACAATCTACCCGGGCTTCATCGACCTCTACACGAACTACGGCATTGGGCCCGAGTCAGACGGCGACACTGGCGGCGCAAAGCACTGGAATCCTGCTGTCCTCGCGCAAAGACAAGCCTCGACGATGTTGAGTCCGGACTCCAGCTCCGCCGAGAATCTTCGCAAATCCGGATTCTGTGCGGTGCTGACCTTCCCGCAAGACGGCATCTTCAAAGGCACAGGGGCATTTGTCCTTCTCGGCCGTAAGTCACCCAACCAGACCATCCTGGCCGAGGACCTCGCCCAGGCGATGTCACTGCGAAGACCGGGCAATAGACAATATCCCGCCTCGCTCATGGGCGTAATCGCCCTGATTCGCCAGACCCTGCTGGACGCCCAGTGGTATGAAGAGGCCTGGGCCAAATTCAGACAGGCCAGCACCGGCCAGACTGCGCCGGAAACGAATCTGGCGCTGGCGGCCCTGTACCCTTATGTTCATGGCGACAAGCCCGTTGTCATGCAAGTCTCTGACGAACTGGACATTCTGCGCGCGTCAAAGATTGCCCGAGAATTCGGCCTGGATATGTGGGTGGTTGGCTCCGGTAGCGAATACCGCCGCCTTGAGGCCGTCAAAGGAACGGGCCTGAGACTAATTGTCCCCGTCAATTTCCCAAAGGCCCCGGATGTCTCCTCTCTGGAGCGGGAGCTTCACCTGAGCCTTCGCGAGCTGAGGCACTGGGATTTCGCTCCCGAGAATCCCGGTCGGTTAGCTGAAAGTAACGTCGATTTTGTGCTGACGACGGCTTACCTGAAGTCAAAGGGGGATTTCCTTCAGAAGGTGCGGCTGGCCGTGCAGCGCGGACTGCCGGAAGAAACGGCGATTGAGGCACTGACAACCAGGCCGGCCGAGTGGCTGGGCATCTCGCACATTCTGGGCACGTTGGCGTCAGGCAAGCTCGCCAATTTCACAGTCACAGACGGCGAGATCTTCGACCACAAGACACGAGTCCTCGAAACCTGGGTAGCGGGCGAGCGATTTGTCGTAACCGACGAGCCCGAGATCGATATCCGCGGCCGATGGACATTTGTCGCGCAACTGCAAGACAAGCGTGTGAAAGCAAACATGAAAATTTCCGGCAGCGGGACCAAGCTCACTGTCGAGATGTCCCGTGAGGATAATAAAGAGCTGAAGGCTCAAAAAGTAACACGCCAGGACAATGTCCTGATGCTATCGTTGCCGGGCGAGGTATTTGACCGCGAGGGATGGATCAGAATCACAGGCATCATCGAAGAGCGGATTATAAAAGGACACGGTCATCTGGACGACGGAAGCAGCTTCGACTGGCACGCGGAAATGGCCGAACCCCAAATAGATGATTCCGAGTCCGAAGAAATCCCGAAGCCGGTTCAAATGGCCGAGTTCCCGGTTGTCTGTCCCGACGGGGCTTTCGGCAGAGCGGCGCCGCCGGAACAGCCGGACATCCTGCTGATCAGAAACGCCACGATCTGGACGTGTGGTCCCGACGGTATTCTCAGTCCTGGAGATCTCCTCGTCAAAGCGGGCAAGATTGCCCAGATAGGCAGGAACCTATCTCAGCCTGAAGGCGCCGCAGTTATCGACGCCACGGGTAAGCATCTGACCCCAGGATTGATTGACGCCCACTCGCACCTGGCCATTCGGGGCGGGGGCAATGAGGCGACCCACGCAGTGACTTCGGAGGTCCGTATCGAGGACGTCATCAACAGCGATGATATCAACATTTACCGGCAATTAGCGGGCGGTCTGACGACCTCGTGCATACTGCACGGATCGGCGAATCCCATCGGCGGGACGTATGCCGTCATCAAGCTCAGGTGGGGCGCGCTGCCGGACGAGCTGTTCGTGCAGGACGCCAAGCCTGGCCTGAAACTCGCACTCGGTGAGAATGTCAAACGCTCTTCCCAGCGCTATCCAGACACTCGCATGGGCACGGTCGAGATTATTCGCGATGCCTTCGTGGCGGCCCGGGACTACCGGAGGCGGTGGCAGATGCACCGCCGGAAGAGCCGCACAAACAGGAATCTGATACCGCCGCGCACTGATCTGAGGCTCGAATGTTTTCTGGACATTCTCGACGGCACGATGCTCATTCACTGCCACGCCTATCGCCAGGATGAGATTCAGGCGATGCTATTGCTGGCCGAGCAACTGGGGATCAAATTCGATGTGTTTATTCATGTTCTGGAAGGCTACAAAGTCGCAGAAGAGATGAAACAGCACGGAGCAATGGCCACGACGTTCAGCGACTGGTGGGCTTATAAGATGGAAGCCTACGATGCCATCGGCTACAACGGCGCCATCCTGTACGAACAGGACGTGGTCGTCAGTTTTAATTCCGACAGTGTCGAGCTGGCACGGCGTATGAACACGGAGGCGTCTAAGGCCGTCAAGTATGGCCACGTCCCTCCCGAAGAAGCGCTGAAGTTTATCACGTTGAACGCCGCTCAGCAGCTCTGTCTCGATGACCGCATCGGCAGCCTGGAAACGGGAAAGGACGCGGATTTCGTGGTGTGGAGCCGCTCGCCTCTTTCGACGTACAGTCTCTGCGAGCAGACCTGGATCGACGGCCGCAAGTACTTCGACATCGAACAGGACAAGCGGCTCCGCGAAACCGTCGCCGCCCAACGCACGAGTTTGATACAGAAGATCCTCAACGAAGGAACGAGAGACAAGAAGGATGAAGACAAAGCATCTGAACAAGACGCCGATCCGAGCCAGCCGCCGGAGCGGACTCTACAAGGAGTATAGAATCATGGCAAACGGACCACATGCAGGCCGCGTTGTCCTTCTCTTGATCTGTATTGCGACGGTTTCCGCGCACGGCCAGATCCCGGCCCCGCCCCAGCAGCAGCCCATTGCACTGGTCAACGGCACAATTCACCCGGTCTCCAGCGAGCCGGTTGAGGGCGCAGCGATTGTCATGGACAAGGGAAGAATCATTGAGATTGGAGAAGGCGTCGAGACTCCACCCGATACGATCGTGGTGGACATCAAGGGCAAACACGTTTATCCGGGCCTGATCGAAAGCCATTCGAATCTCGGACTGACTGAAATCGGCGCCGTGGACGTGACCAACGACGTCGCCGAGCGAGGCGATATCAATCCCAACGTCAGGGCGGAGGTCGCCGTCAATCCCGAATCCGAGCATATCCCCGTGGCTCGGGCGAATGGAATCGCGCTGGCCGTGGCCGCCCCAAGAGGCGGCCTGATTTCCGGCCGATCCGCGCTGATGATGACCGACGGTTGGACAT
>CP070806.1:4047878-4064555 GCA_020343675.1 Phycisphaerales bacterium | reverse complement strand
ATTGTCACCCAGTTGGGAAGACCCGTAAGAGACGTAAACCAACCAGGCCTGCATTTCAAGACTCCACTCATTCAAAAAGTGCGCAGATTTGAAGCCAGGGTTATGGAATATGACGCTGCTGCGGCAAATATTATGACCGACGACAAAAAGTACCTGGTTATTGATAACTATGCCCGGTGGAAAATCATCGATCCGCTCAAATTCTACCAAACCGTGGGAAGCGAGTTCGGCGCGCAGGAAAGACTGGATGATATCGTCTTTTCTGAATTGCGCGAAGAGATTGCCAGACACAGCTTGACAGAAATAGTCTCAGTCAACCGCAAGCAGATAATGGACAAAGTAGCCGAGCAGTGCAACCAGAAGGCGGACGACTATGGAATCCAGGTTATTGATGTGCGAATAAAGCGGGCTGACCTGCCGCAAGAGGTTAGGCAGTCGGTCTATGACCGAATGAAGGCCGAAAGGGAAAGAATCGCAAAAAAGTATCGCTCTGAAGGCGAGGAAGAGGCTGTAAAGGTTAGGGCACAGACCGACAAAGATAAGACAATCCTGCTCGCGGATAGTTACATGCTGGCCGAGACAACAAAGGGCAAAGGCGACGCCGAGGCCGTCAAAATATATGCCCAGGCCTATGAGAAGGACCCTGAGTTTTACTCATTTGTCCGGACTTTGGAAGCTTACGGCAATTCGCTCGGCGAAGGCACAACCATCGTCTTGCCCGGCGATTCGGAGTTCTTCAAGTATTTCAGCCCGCCGGAAGATGAATAGATTTGGCTATTCAAGATAGTGTTTTTTGCCGCGCAAAATCGGATTCTTTCACGGATTGAAATGGGTGGCCAGGCGCACCATCGTTTCGTAATTTGCCATTGTCTTAGGCGTGATCTTGCGGCCGATAGGGGCCGCTGACGGCATCAGGACGAAGCCCTTGCCGTCGCCGTTTGTTCCATCATTGAGACTCTTTTCGACGATCTTTTCAAACTCGGCTGGCTCCGTTCTCTCTATGTCGGCGAACTCCAGATTGCCAAAAAGCACCAGCTTCCCGCCGTACTCGCGGCGTACCTGTGCAAGCTCTATGTCCCCCTGCGGAGGCGGCTCGATTGGGTCGATAGCCGTCGCGCCCATCTCGACGATAGAATCGAGCACAGCGCGAACCCGGCCGTGACAATGAATTCGGGCGAACCCCCCGCGCGTTTGAATCGTCTCGATCATAGGGCCCGTGTAGCGCACGACGTATTCGGCAAAAAGGTGGGGCGGCAGGTACGGTTCCGTGGCGTACTCGGGCCCGTAGATGCGCCAGAGGTGGCCCGGGAAGGCTTCGGCCGTCGCCTGAGTCCTGGCCTGTATGTGGAGCGAGAGTTTTTCGAGCAGGCGATGAAACAGACTCTGCTCGGTCATAGCAACCACCATGAAGTCTTCCATGCTGAACAGAGACGCCGCGGCGCATATCGGGTCTTCCGTATCAACCATGACGATGCCCCGGTCGCCGAGCTTATTGTCTTCTTCGAGCAGTGAGGTGACATCGACGTCCTCGGCGAAGACTTCATCGGGCAGCTCAAGGTAGGCTTTTATATCTTCCGTGCTTTTGAGCAGGTGCTCCAGCGTCCAGACCGTATCGAGTTCAGGATCGCGGCGTGTCAGCGACGTCATGGCCCTGCTGCCGATTTTCAAAACGGTGCGAACGAAACGGCGTCCGTCCTGCACATATTCATTTGTCCTGAAGAACTCACCGCGGGGGTTGCCGGTATCGACCTCGTGACAGCGTGACTTGACAGGGCTGCGCATTCGAATCAGGTCGGTTTGCTCCTCGGCCAGCCGAAGCAGCGGCGGCCAGGACGGGTCGCTATAGACATTGAACGCATCCGGGTCGGACGGGTCGATCTGAAATCCCCCGATTTCATAGAAATTGACAGCAGGACGGTCAACCGGTTCGCCCCGCAGCGTAGCCATCAACCTTTTTCGCCGGCTCATCTTCACAGCCAACTCCCCACGTCACGACTGTTCGGACTCATCTTGCCAGGAAACAGTGCCGGCCTGCTCATCCGAGCCAGTGGACAAGCTCTTGAAGAGAGACCGGACGTCGAAGAATCCGCCGATCGAAACCACAATCGCCACGCCGGCAAAGACGGCAAGGCTCGCAAAGAAGAAGACCGTCCAGAAATAGATCCAGAAATTCATATCTCGCTACTCCTTGTAATCCGAAGGTTTGTTGCGATCAGGATACAGCAGTGAGCCGGCGACCATCAGCGCCACGGCAAGGGCGATCACGACCAGCCCCACGATCGCGCTGGATACCTCGATGCCCAGCGCGGTTTGAACCGGCTTCAATCCCACGACGGCGCCAAAGCCGGAAGTCAAAGACAGGTACGCGCCGACTTTACTCGCTCGTTTCCAGTAGAGGCCGAAGATCAATAGGGCGATGGCCCCGGTGAAGTAAATGGCGCCTGAGATGGCCATGTAGTCCCACAGATCCTGGCCCAGGTCATACCAGAGTCCCCAGACCAGAATGAAGATGCCAATGGTTACGATGAAGACTCGTGTCAACAACAACCGTGCCTTCGAGGACAGTCCGTTCTTGAAACACGGCGCCACCACGTCCTGGGTCAGCACCGAGCTCCAGCAGAGCAGGTAGCTGTCATGGGTGGACATGAACGCAGCGAGCATACCCGCGGCGACAATTCCAAGAAGGCCGGCCGGCAGAAGCCGGCTCAGGAATACCGGCATCGCCATCAACGTCACTTGGGGATCCGCGTCGGCACCCTCGGGAAGGAAGATGCTCTTGAGCGATGGGTCATCGGCCATATAGACAAAGGCGCTGATTCCCAGGAAGAAGGGCAGCAGGTTTCGGATAAGAAATCCGACCGAAGACCAGACATAGAGTCGCTTGACGCTGCGGACACTTTCCATCGAACAAGCGCGTATTACGGCCGTCTGCCAGACCGCGCAGCTCACCAACCCCAGAAAGAACATCCATATCACATAGGAGGCACCGAATCCTTCGGCGTCAAACGGGTCGAACCCGGCTTGTCCTTTCAATGCCGAAACCGTCTCGATGATATTATGCCAGCCCAGACTCTTTATAGATAACACGCACGTTGCCACGAGGCTGACCGACAGCAGTACGAATTGTATGTAGTCCGAGACGACGACTGAAACCATCCCGCCGAGGGCCGTATAGAGCAGGACCATTACCAGCAGAGCCGTCATAATGATCTTCAAATGAATATCCTCGGTCATGCCCGTGATCCCCATCACGAAGATGGAGCCGGCTTTGAGAAACATGCCCATGTTCAGGATGCCGGAGAGGGCCAATATAGTTCCGCCCAGGATTCTGACACCGTGCCCGAAACGACGTTCGTAAAATTCCGGAATGGTCATGACTTTCATTTTTCGCAAGGGGACCACGATAAATCCCGTCAATCCCACGACCAGCGCTGTAATCGCCGAGGCCAGCGCAATATGAAACGCTGCAAATCCGCCGGTAAAGCCTTTCTGGGCCGAATACATGACTGTCACCAGCCCCAGTTCTGTGCCGATCATCGTTGCAATTCCCAGAAATATTTTCAGGCCCCTTCCCGCAACGATGAAATCTGTGACATTGCTGATGTAGCGCTTGATGTACACGCCAACGGCAACAATGCCGATCAAATACACCGCGACGATGCCCCAATCCAGGATACGGAAACTGCTCTGAATTCCAACAGCGCTCAAGTCCATACAATTCTCCGTTGTGCATCATGTTCGGGTTGATAAAGCTTCTTTGCAGAGTTCTATGTGTCTGTTCTGTTCGGCTGAGCCTTCGTGGCCGGCAGCGCCCTGCTTCCAGGCCGACCGCGCCTCTTCAAGATCTCCCGAGGCCTGGAGTGCTTTGCCTCGCCAGTATTGGGCCGCCGCTTCCCTGGGCCTGTTCGAGCGACCGACGCCGATATTCTCAGGATACGTCAGGGCCGCCTCAAAATCCTTCAGCGCCCCGATGAAGTCCTTCAGTTCGAAGCGTTCCCGGCCGCGTTCAAGATGAGCCTTGTGGAACAGGTCCCACGTGATGCTCTGGCCCTCCCAGTTCACAAAGTACGGCGTGGATTCCAGCAGGTCGATCGCCTCGCCGTATCTTTGCTCATCGACATAAGCCTGCGCCAACATGATGATAATGTCCGCCCGTCGGAGCGTCTCAAACGGCGTGGATTCCATAACCTTTATCGCCTCGGGACGGCGCTTGGCCGCCAACAAAACGTCGGCCAGGTCCCGGTACAAGGTCTGGTCACTCGGCCGGGCGCTGATGGCCTTTCGGTACAGTCTCTCGGCCTTTGACAGGTTCACTTCGGCTGCCCAGGCGTGAAGGGCGAGGTTGCGAAATGCGATGCTCAGGGACGAATCCAAATCTGCTGCTTGCTGCCAGTGCTGCACCGCTTCATCCAGCCGGTCCAGATGGGCACAGAGATTTCCGAGATGAATATGCGCGTGCGCATCATCGGAGTTGTTCAGAATTGCATATTCGAGCACTTCGACTGCCTCGGGACGCGATGGGAAGACGAAATCCCGCCGTATCTGCGCGGCTTGTTTCAGATAGCTCTGCGCCTTTGCTGCATCGTCTTGCAGCGAAGCAAAGTAAGCCAGATAATAGAGCGGCAGCGGACTGCATTCCTTCTCCGGCACGGCTTCCACGCAAACCGCCTGGAGCAGCTTCTCGGCTTCATCCGCCAGCCCCAGTCCTGCAAAGACAAGAACGGCCTCGATCATTTGAAAATCATCCTCACCTGCAAGGGCGCGAGCCTCGCGGACGAAGCGACTCTTTTGCGCTTCACCCTGCAGCGCCAGAACGGCTCTTGGGACCAGATCGGTCGGCGTCTGGGCAATTCTTGCTTCAGCGTACTTCTGTGCAGTCTTTGTCCTCCCGGCGGCATACAGAGCAAGGAGCAAATGGTTCATTGCCTTGGTATCGGCCGGATTTGACCGGACTGCCTCCCTGAAGTCTTCCAGGGCCCTTTCATGATTGCCCAGTCGCATATATGCACGTCCGGCCAGGTCATGGCCGAGCGACGCAGTTCCAAGGCACCGGACAGCTTTGGATGCACATCTGAGTGATTCGGTCTCGTTCCTGAGCCTCAATTGGCTTACGCCGAGGAAATACCAGGACAGGCCGTCGGTGTCGTCCCTTCTCAAGGCCTGTTTCAGTCGCTGGGCTGCTTTCCGGTAAAGTCCGGCCTCGATATCGAGCACAGCCAAGGCCTGCAGGGCGGGTGAATAGTTTTCATCTTCGGCCAGCGCCATCTCGTAGTACTGCCGCGCCTTCCTGCGATTTGTCGCCAGGTCGTACTTGCGGCCCCTGAGATACTTCTGCTCCAAAGTCAGTTGCTCATCGGATTTTGTCATGAGCCTGGAAGGTTCGGGACGAGGGGTATCGGGAATCGGCAAAGGCGTTGTGAATGAGGCCAGAACCTTCCCTCTGCTGGTCTTGATAGTGACATCGACGGGTGATTGCGGAGCCGCGGAGAGCGTCACTATCTGGGGATTTTCAGGCGTCAGGTTCACGGTCCTGCTGAGCAACTCCCGGCCGTTCCGACCGAGCGTACAGACAGCCCTTTGGAAGAGACTGGTCGCCAGGATGCGCAGCTCGAGCTTGCCCGCTTTGCGAGCCGTTTGGATGGCGACATCCGCCGTTGCGTACTCGAAGCCGTCGGCGAGCCCGTGCACGGGATACCAATACTCCCGCCACGACACCGCGTGCCTGGGTAGCAACATGCCGTAGTCGGACTGCGTCGGCAGGGGACCGCTCTGGACCTCGATGTAAGGACCGTCGTTGTCAGTCAGGTTCTGCTGGCTGACCAACCCAAAGTCCCAGGTCCCCCACGTCCAGGCCTTTTTTCCGCTCAGTTCGTAATGATCGGCCACCTGCACAATCCCGCGGTCCGCATCGACGTCATAGGCCCCGAAGAAATCAAAGACGCAATTCACAGAAAAAACGGATGCGGAGGTCTCGTAGTTCTTCAGCCAGGACAGGTCCTTGCCGTTATCAATGGGCCATGAAAAGAACTTCACGCCGTTGTGGTCCGTGCCGAGCGCCATCGGATAGATAAAACGCGTTCCGTCCCGACACGGAAACGCGGTGCAGTTCCAGAAATAGTAGGGGCTGATCGCGTCTTCAGGATTGAAGATGCGGATCTGCTCGTCCAGAAAAGCCTTCTGCGGATGTAAAGTCACGCGCACCGTCCACTGGGTCCGCTGGCTCTTCTCCAGATTGCTAATCTCGATATACGCCGAGCCGTCGGCATTCCGGCCGGTCAGGGCATCGACCGGTGATAAAACGGTGACCGTATGTCCCTGCGGGCCGGCGTTCCACTCGACGCCCCCGCTGATCCAGGCCCCGCGCATCGCGATCATGCCCGGCTTGACCACATCGTTGAGGTGGAACATCTGCTCGTTCTTGGTCTTATCTAAGACCGAGTGCAGGCGCCCGCCCAACTCGGGAAGGCACGTGACTTTCAAATACTCGTTTTCAAGAAAGAGGGCTTTGTACGTCCGGTCCGCCTTCGTTCTGGAAAGATGGTCCTGCATCGTGTACGGATAGACGATAGAGCCTTTGACCGTGGTGGAAAACTTCACCTCGCTTTCGAGGGCCCAGAGCTTGGGATTGATGTCGTCCGACCAGCCGTATGTCGGAATCGTCACCGTACCTTCCCAGGCTTGGACCTTTGCCCACGCCCGGCCCGAAAGCAGCAGCACGAATCCACTGCAAACAAGGGCCAAATGAAAACGTTCAGGACGACATCGTATAAGTCTCATCGCACAGTCTCCTTAAGAGTCCACGTTGATGCTGAAAATATTGATGTCTCTGTCGCGGTCTGCGGCTACTGAAACCACCCGGCCCGTTCTATCGACGGCGATGCTATGACCGCCATAGACGCGGCCTCGCCATGGCCCATGTGTTATTTCACCAACGACGTTGGTCCCGACAACGAAAGCGCCGGTTTTGCTCGCCGTGTTTTTGACGACTTTCTCAAGCTGCTTGCCGTGCCCGGGCCACTCGTGTTCCTCGGCCGCATACCCGTATGGCACGAGCAGCAGGTCCGGCTTCAACGCCGCCATACGCTCGAGGATTGTATTTTCATGGGTATCGGCGCAGATCAGCAGGCCGATCTTGCCGAATGCCGTTTCGGCTGCATCGACACTTTCGCCCGGCGTATAAGGCGGCGTCATCAGTTCGGCCAGCAGATTGATCTTGCGATGCTTGAGTAGAATCTGCCCATTGCTATCGATCAGTACCGCCGAATCGTACAATCTTGGGCCGTCCTTTTCCGCCAGGCCGATGCAGAGGTCGATACGGCAATCAGCGGCCAGCCTGCAGAGATGGTCGCAGTCGCCTCCCGGAATCGGACATGACCTCTTATGAGCATCGGGATTGACCCAGCCAAGGACGGCCGTTTCCGGCAAGCAGGCGATCAGTGCCCCGGCGTCTTTGGCCTCGCGCACCGAATTTTCAATCCGGACAAAGTTTCCGGCGCGGTCGCCATCGAGCGAGAAAATCTGACACATGGCAATTTTCATGGTTCGCATTCGCGCCGAGCCTGCCCATCCTGCGATTCTTGTGCACTTATGCGTTTGTTCACCTGGATAATTATAGGTTTTTCCGCTCCGGGCACAACGATTTTAGCCGGGGATTCCTTGCCGGACGGGCGGGTGGAAAATCTGATGCGAGAAATGAGAGTTTTCATCGGCGCGTCCCTGGGTTATAATCCGGCGTTGAAAGAATTAGAAATGATTCTGTAGAGGACTAAAGATGTTTCATTTAACCGAGACCTCAAAAGCGTCATCACTGCTCGCAATGGTCCTTGTGTTCACCTCTCTGGGCACAGGTATGACCCTGGTCGAGGCTGCGTCACAGAGCACGTCCGTCGAGCCGCTTAATCGTTTCCCGCGCATGGTCCAGGAATACTTCGTTGACGTCGTGCGCCGCATCGAAAAACGCGCGGATCAACGGCGAGAGGACCTCAAGACCGCCGCCGACGCCGAGGCGTACGTTCGCGACGTTCGCGACAAGATTCAGCAGAGCTTCGGCCCCTGGCCCGAAAAGACGCCGCTGAAGCCGCGCATCACCGGCGTCGTCGAGCGCGATGCATACAACATCGAGAAGCTCATTTTCGAGAGCCGGCCCGGTTTTCTTGTCACCGCCAACTTGTACATCCCGAGAGGCCGGCCGTTTCCGCTGCCGGGCGTCGTGGGAACCTGCGGCCATTCGGCCACCGGAAAAGCAGTGGAACCTTACCAATCCTTCGCTCAGGGGCTGGCCCGCTTGGGCTACGTTGTACTTATTTACGACCCCATCGGACAGGGCGAGCGTCTGCAATACCCCGATGAAAACCTCAAGTCGAAAGTCGGCGTCGGCGTTCGCGAGCATCTTTACGCCGGCAACCAGCAATTTCTCATCGGCGAATTCATCGGTTCCTGGCGCGCCTGGGACGGCATTCGTGCCCTGGATTACCTGCTGACCCGCGACGAAGTCGATCCGAAGCACATCGGCGTCACCGGAAACTCGGGCGGCGGCACAATGACAACCTGGCTATGCGGCGTCGAGGGCCGCTGGACGATGGGCGCCCCGAGTTGTTTCGTGACAACTTTCCGCCGGAACATGGAAAACGAGCTTCCCGCCGACACCGAGCAATGTCCCCCGCGGGCACTGGCCCTTGGATTAGACCATTGCGATTTTCTGGCCGCGATGGCGCCCAAGCCGGTGACAATTCTCGCCAAAGAAGGCGATTACTTCGACGCGCGCGGCGCCGAAGAGGCGCATCGAAGGCTCGCCAAGCTGTATAGACTGCTGGGTGCCGAGCAGAACGCGGGACTGTTTGTCGGCCCGGGCTACCACGGCTATTCTCGAGAGAACCGCGAGGCCATGTACCGCCTGTTCAATCGCGTCACCGGCGTCTCAAAGGCCGCGAGTGAGCCTGAGCTGGTGATCGAGAAGGGCGAGACGCTCTATTGTGCGCCGCAAGGCCAGGTCTGCGAATTGAATTCGCGGCCGGTCTATTCCTTCACGAAGGAAACCTCGCGGGCCCTGGCCAAGCAGAGACGCCGCAATCTTTCTGCGAGGGATCTCAGGCGGCGTATCGTCCAGGTACTGACCCTGCGAGCCGGGCCGAGAGCTCAGACGGCCGCGCCGGACTATCGCATTCTCCGAAACTGGCGCTCGCGCGGCTATCCCAAGCCGAATTGGACCACGTATCTTGTCGAGACGGAGCCGGGGATTCTGGCCGTGGTCTATCGGCTTGGCGACGAGCGGCTGCTCTCGCGCCCGCCCAAGGGCCAGAAGCGAGCGATTCTGTACATCAGCCATCAATCCAGCGACGCCGAGCTTCGCTCCGAGCCGCTGATCAAAGAACTGATCGAAGCTGAACCGGATGCAGCCTTCTACACGTGTGATGTGCGGGGCGTCGGCGAATCACAGCCCGACACGTGTAACCAGAACTCGTACCTCACCGCCTACGGCAGCGATTACTTCTATGCGATTCATTCGATCATGCTCGGCAAGCCCTACCCCGGCCAGCGGACCCGCGACATACTCCGTGTGATCCAGTGGCTGAAAAATAATGGCCACGAGGAGGTCCATTTGGTCGCCAGGGGCTGGGGAACAATCCCGGCCACGTTCGCCGCGGTCATGTCGGATAATGTCAAGAAGGTCACACTGAAGAACGCCCTGACCTCCTATTCCGATATCGCCGAATCGGAAACGTATTCATGGCCGCTCTCGTCGCTCGTGCCCGACATCCTGAAGTCCTTCGACCTGCCCGACTGCTACAAGGCCCTTCAGGACAAGGACCTGAAGCAAATAGACCCCTGGGGCCCCGACGGCTCAAAGGCCGGAGAATGAAATCTTAGTCATTGTCATGTCGAGCGCAGCCGAGACATCTGGCTACGGCCGATATTATCTCCTCGTTCGCAGCCAGACTCCTCCACTTCGCGATGCGTCGCATCGCTTCGGTCGGAGTGACATGCTGAGCGGTTGACTGTGCATCAACGGACTTTACCCTGCATTAGCCAAAGCCCTCAGCGGAGTTGAAGGGACAGCCGAACAGGCTCAGCATGATGAAGGAGCGTGTTTCCGGCTACTTCACTAATTCCGCACCCTCCCGCTCTCCCGCCAATAGAAGCTCAATAGAGAAATATGATGGCGTCCCAATCCTGTCCGGCACAAGAATTGCGGCCTGATACCTGTTCCAAATGTGGAAATAGCGGTTACATCGTTGCACACCATGATGATTGCAGCAGAGCTTTGGATGTTGTTTGGCTTTGCCTTAGCTGCGACAGACAACTTCACGCTGACCTCGAGCGTAAGGAAGAACAGACCGGTAGGGTGCGATGAATCGCACCAATTGCGGAACAATCCCGATGCATCGGAATGGCGGATTATGAACCACGGGCCGCCAAGAACAATGAAACATGTGGTGCGAAATATCGCACCCTACATTGCTGGATTCCCGCCTGCGCGGGAATGACAGGCAGTATCCAATTCTTCGGCGCAGTTCACCCTTTCGATTCACTCAGGACACCGTTTGAGGGTGCGCCCCAACCGTTGTTCGATTCACGATTCACGAAGGCGTCTCTTGGCTTCACAGAGTTGGCAGCTCGTAGCCCTTGCGGTATTGCTTGGTCAGGTACGTGTTGGCTTCGGCGTCGTCGATGAAGCGGTCGTTCCGGGCGTCGAATCTCAGCCTCCTGCCGACCCGCATGGCGATATTGGCCATATGGCACAGCGCCGCCGAGCGATGGCCGACCTCGGCGCCGGCGTTCAGATCGCTCGTCTTTCGGCTGCGGACCGCCTTAATGAAGTTCTCGGCGTGCGAATATTCTCCGCGAGGACCACCGGGTCCGGCCTTGCCATTCTTGAACGTCACCTGCCAGCCCTTTCGGCCGATGGACATCGTCCCGCCATCGGCGTAGAAAATATCGCCATTATCGTGGCCTTCGAGGCCGTAAGGTGTCCACAGCCGCATCTCGTACATCAGATAGACATCATCGTACTCGAACGTTGCGACCTGCGTATCGGGTGTCTGGTGGTCGTCATCGTAGAACAACTGCCCCCCGCTGCACGAGACGGCCTTCGGCATCTCCACGCCCAGTCCCCAGCGGGCAATGTCGATCTGGTGGATGCCGTCGTTGCCGGTATCGCCCGTGCCGTAATCCCAGAACCAGTGCCAGTTATAGTGGAACCGGTTTTTATTGAAGGGTCGCTTCGGGGCCGGGCCAAGCCAAAGGTCGTAATTGACTCCCGGCGGCGTTTCACTGTCGGGCACGCGGCCGATGGGCCCGCGCAGTTGGCAGTTGATGGCTTTGGCCATGCGGACCTTGCCCAGCTTGCCCGAGCGGAGGTACTCGATGCCTTCGCTAATGCCTTCGGAGGAACGGGCCTGCGTGCCGTGCTGGACCATCTTGCCATGCTTACGTGCGAGATTCACGAGAAAGCGTCCTTCGGCGATGGTGTGGCTCATCGGTTTTTCGACGTAGACGTCCTTGCCGGCGATGATAGCCGCCGCGGCCAGAGGCACGTGCCAATGGTCGGGCGTGGCGACGGCGAGGACGTCTATGGAGTTGTCTTCGAGCATTTGCCGATGGTCGCCATAACCCCGGACGTTGATATTGTCATCTCTGAACCTCTTGACCTGCTGTTCGAGAACATTGGCATCGACGTCACAGACGGCGACCAGCCGCACACCGGGCAGGCTATTGAAATCGCCCGCCAGGCCGCGTCCGCGTCCCCGAATGCCCGCAACGGCCACGCGAATATCCTGGTTCGCGCCCCGGGCCTTCGAGAAAGGCAGGGCCAGTGCCGCGCCCGTCACGGCCGAACGCTTGACAAAATCTCTGCGTGTAAGAGTCTTCATGGTCAACCTCCCGTCAATAAGAGTCACTTTGCGAATTCTCTGAATCGCTCTTCCATCTGCTCGTGTGTTCTGATTCGGTCGTAAACGATAACGAGAAATCTGAAATGTGCCGTCTCGCCTTCTTCAAGTGTCAGGCGGAGCGGGATGATTTTGTTCTTTCGATACCGCTTGGGCTGCTGTTTTTGAAAGTCAGCCTGGCCTAACGGATTGGCCGAAAACAGGCCATAATTTCTGACGTGCCAATAGGTAGGGTAGTTGATGCTGGCCGGGTGGTTGAGGATGGCGACGCCGACGACCTTATCTTTTCGCACGCCCTGCAAAGCCACCCACCGGGCGCGCTTGCCCCATATATTCTTGGCCGTCTGGTCGCCGTTGGAGCTGAAATATCGGCCGGTCCCCGAGAGTGATTCCTCGGGCAGCGGCCGTCCCTGCTCCAATGCAGCGCCGGCGTCAGTTTCTCTGAGGTAATCGCTTACCCGAATGGCAAACATGCCCTCTTCGATGTCCTCGAAAAGTACGCGCGTGTTTTCCGCCGTCAGGTCGATACTGAAGTCGATGGCGTGCTCATCGTTGTGCTCGCCTGCGAGAAAGATCATCTTTCGTTTCTCTTCCAGGACAATCTGCTGTTTATCGTCGATCCAGTGCGAGACGGTTGCGAGGGTTCCGCTGCCCCGGCCGCCGGCCATCTGCGTGATTTCGGCGTGCCTGATCTGAGGCGAGACGCCGGTATTCTTCCAGAAGTTGACGCCATTGACCTGATCGACCGCGAAGAAGATGCCTACGTGATGCTCGTGGTCCGTGCTGGCGCCTTCGGTTTTCACGAGTGGATGGGGCCGGTTCATCTCTACGCCCGAAGGCGTGCATACCGGGACCAGCAGCGGCTTGGGCAACTCCGGGCCGTACAGGTAGCTGGTGAAGGGCGCGCCTGCGATGACGACGTCGATTCTGTTCTTGCCTTTGACAAACTCGACTCTTGGCTGTGCCACAGCCACACAGCTGGCCAATAAACTTATGGACAGGACCAGAATGGTCTTCTTCATAGGATCCCTTTCATATCGAAACCGCCGACCATCATATCACGAATTCCGTTGTGAGCTATTGAAAAATTGCGGACCGACCGGGAAAACCTGTGGCGGCTCAAAGCAATTCGTGTTAGAAAACTACGTCTCGTTGGACCATAGCTAGGTGTGAAGGAGTTCGTATGAGTATTCTCGGTTTGCATTATGCGATTTGGATCGTCCTGGTGCTTTACTTCGCCGGCATGTTGCTGATGGGCTGGTGGAGCAAGCGGGGCACGCACAGCCAGGAGGGGTACCTCCTGGGCAACCGGCAGTTCGGCGTGCCGATGATGATCATGCACGCTTTCGGCGCCGGCACACACCCGGGCAACGTCGCCGGCGTCATGAGCGAGGCCGTCGTGAGCGGGGCCTCGAGCATCTGGGTCTCGTGGATGTGGCTGTTCGGAACGCCTTTCTATTGGCTGATCGCGCCGGTCATCCGGCGGATGCGGTGTCTGACAATGGCCGACTACTTCGAGCAGCGATTTGGCAGGGCGGCCAGCATTCTCTACATCATCGTGGCTGCGGTGGGCATGGTCGTTTTTCTCTCCGGCGTTCTTCTGGCGACGACGCGGACCGTGCAGGGCATGATGGGACAGGCCGCGGGCGCCGACAGCGAAGCGTGGTTCTTCGGTATCCTGTTCGTCAGTACGGCGGTCTTTATTATCTACAGCTACTGGGGCGGGATCATCGCCGCGATCCGCACCGACATGATTCAGGGGCTGATGATCATCGCGTTGTCGTTCATCGCGATTCCCGCGGCGCTTCGCCTGAGCGAAGTCGGGGGCTTGGCCGGGATGCACGCGACACTGACGGCGCAATCATCGTCTGGCGCTAAGTACCTGAGTCTTTTCGACCCGAACGGATTCAACATCTGGGTCGTTCTGCTTCTGAGCATCAATGCGCCGCTGACCGCGCTGGCGTTTCCACATCTGATGAGCGTCTGCGCTGCCGGGCGGACCGAGTGGGAAGGGCGAGTCGGCTTCACCTATGGCAACATTCTCAAACGCGCCTGCACCATCGGCTGGTGCGTGCTTGGACTCTGCTGGCTGGTGTATCTGATCAACTCCGGTTCGGAGATTCACAAGGACGCCGCCTTCGGCAATTCGATCAGGCACTTGCTGCCGCCGGTGCTTCAGGGTGTGATGCTTGCGTGCGTGATGGCCGCGGCCATGTCGTCGGGCGATGCGGTCCAGGTCACTGTGGCGGGACTGTTCTCGCAGAATATCTACCGCATTTACATCAATCCGAAGGCCGATCAAAAGCGGCTGGTGTACGTGACGCGGATCATCGGTATTGCCATTGCCCTGCTGTCACTTGCCGGGGCCATCCTGATGCGCCACAGCCTCGTCAAGACGATCCTTGATTACTTCAATATCCTGAGCCTTGTCGGCATTTCCACGGCGATGGGCCTGCTCTGGCGGCGAATGAACTCGACGGGGATGTTTTGCAGCACCGTTGCGGCGGTTATCACGTTCCTTGTGAGCCGCTATGGACTCGATTGTTCGCGCGAGATCACTATTGGCGTGCCGATAGCAACAGGGGTGCTGGGCGGCGTGGCGGGCAGTCTGCTCACCAAACCTCCGAGCGTCGAGACGATTGAGAAATTCTTCAAGAAGATCTATGTTCCCATCGGCCAGGAAAAGAGACTCGAGCTACCTTTCGATGAAGCCGTGCCGGCCTCGAATCGCTGGTTGACTTCAGGCGGCCTGTTCATCGTCAAGCCATCGCGTCAGTCATGGGTCGGCTTTGTGGTCACTTTCGGAATATGCTTAGCCTGCGTGCTGGTCATGCTGGCGATACTGAGGGCCGGATAATGACGGGCAGCATCGGCCTGGTTGGGCTTGGTCTCGTGGGCACGGCGATTGCCGAGTCGTTGCGGGCCAGCAAGTTCGATGTGGTTGGCTTCGATATCGGCGAGCACAGGCGCGTCCATCTTGAGAAGCTGGGCGGAACGTGGGTGAGCAGCCCCGCCGAGGTTGCCGGCCGGGTCGAACGCGTGGTCCTCTCGGTTCCCGATACGAACGCCGTCGAGCAGGTCGTCGAAGGAGAGAAGGGACTGGTCAGAGCAAGCTGCCTGCCGGCATACATTATCGATACGACCACAGGCGACCCTGACCGAACGATAAGCCTCGCGACGACTCTGCAAGAGAAGGGCGTTTACTTTCTCGACGCGACGATCTCCGGTTCGAGCGAGCAGGTCAGGAATCGAGAGGCTGTCTTCATGGTCGGAGGTGACAAGACAGCTCTTGAGAAGTGCAGGGACATCTTTGAATCGCTGGCTGAGAAGGTCTTTTACCTGGGCCCTTCGGGCAGTGGATCCAAAGCGAAGCTCGCAAGCAATCTGATCCTCGGATTGAACCGCCTGGCGCTGGCCGAGGGGCTCGTCTTTGCCGAGCAGCTGGGCCTCGACCTGCAAGTGTTCCTTGCACTTCTGAAGGCAACGCCCGCCTATTCGGCCATCATGGATACCAAGGGCGAAAAGATGTTGACCGGCGATTTCAGCGCCCAGGCCAGAGTCCGCCAGCACCATAAAGACGTCTCACTCATCTTGAAGTACGCAGAGCAGGCGGGACAGGAGTTGCCCTTATCGAAAGTGCACTTAGACGTCCTGCAAAAGGCCATCGAAGCCGGTGACGCAGATTTGGACAACTCGGCGATCATCAGGGAGATCCAGCGCAGGGGCGGCCGGGAAGCTTGAACTTTCAAGGCAGACTTCATAGCATGTTCTTCAGGAAATGAGGGTCAGCCATATAGTCGAACAGGTACAGATGCGAAATCTGAGATTCTTGAAAGGAACTGACGATGTCGAAGAGAACAGCCATGAGCTTTGCTGCAGTGGTTTTGCTGGCATTTGCCGCCCTTGTAATTGCGCAGGAGCGAGGTCGAAGGCCGCGTGCCGGGGCATCCTCTTTTGAAAACACGCCGCTGGCAAGGTCGCAGGCTGAGAAGAAAGTCCTCGCTGTTCTTGAGGAAATGGGTAACGACCGCAGCCGGCGATACCTTAGCGTTTCACAGAGTGACGGGCGTCTCATGCGGCAGTTGACCGAAGCCATTGGCGCCAAGCGCGTTGTCGAGATCGGCACCTCGACCGGCTATTCGGGCCTCTGGTTCGCCCTGGCGCTGCGCTCGACCGGCGGCAAACTCACCACGCATGAGATCGATCCCGGACGGGCGAAGACTGCTCAGGAGAATTTCAAAAGAGCCGGCGTCGACGACCTGATCACCGTTGTTGTGGGCGACGCCCACGAGGCCGTCAGGAAGTACACCGAACCAATCGATGTTGTTTTCCTCGATGCCGACAAAGAAGGGTATATCGACTATCTCAATAAGTTGCTCTCGCTGGTCCGCCCCGGCGGCCTGATCTTCGCGCACAATATGAGCCGGCCGACGCCCGATCCGCGCTATATCGAGGCGGTCACGAAGAACCCGCAGCTCGACACGTCATTTCTTCTGATGGATGGTTCCGGACTCGGTGTCACACTTAAAAAACGATAGGCCGGCTCACTGGCCCGCAGAATGTCGGCAGTCCATCTGCCCCCTTTCCTTCTTCTGAAGCAAGCAAGGGGTCACGGCGGAAGAGAAACGTATGTTCTTCAGTCGGATGTTGATTTTCAAGCTGGCTCCAAGAGAAAGGACAAGACAATGGTTGCGATGAGACGCTTGGGTATCGTGCTTGCCGCATTAGTACTACTGCTTGCGGGCCACGGCCCTGTCGCAACAGGCAAAGAGAAGGTCATTCTCGATAC
>CP070806.1:4020919-4047778 GCA_020343675.1 Phycisphaerales bacterium | reverse complement strand
CTGTTACGAGTGGCGCCGGCGACGGCGCGACTTTCCAGTGGCGTCCCAGTGCAGGCGGCAGCTCCAGTTCCTCGCGTACACTGACGGGCATATCGCCGCCTACCTCTATCAAGCTGGTGCGTCAAGGGAACACGTTTACCGGCTATGTCTTCCTGGACGGCCAGTGGCAGCAGGAAGGTGATCCGGCGATGGTTACGATGCCGGACCCGGTGTATATCGGCCTGGCGCTGACCTCGCACAGCTCCGGTGTAACGAGCCAGGCCGTATTCTCTGAGGTCACGATCACCGGTGCGGTGACCGGGCAGTTCACAGAGCAGGTCGTTGGGGATGAAGCTATGCCCAGCAACGATCCTGTTGCGCTGTACGTCGGCATTGCCAACGCCGGTGGTTCGCCTGCGATTGTGCCGTACGGTGATCCGGCGGCCAGCCAGATAGGCATCGGGACGCAGTGGCGTATCGACCTTCAGGAATTCGCGGCCCAGGGCGTGAACCTGACCGATGTGGACAAGATTTTCATCGGTTTGGGCGACAAGGCCAATCCGCAGCCGGGTGGTTCCGGTACCATGTACATTGATGACATTGGGTTGTATCCGCAGTCGGTGCCTCTGACGGAAGTGTGGTTTGAGGCCGAAGCAGCCGGCACGCTGGGCGCGAGCTGGCGCAGCTATGACGATCCGAACGCATCAGGCGGCAAGGGGATCGGTTCCAACGACGGTGACGGCGACGACAACGACTTTGCGCCTGGCGCGGAGTGGATGGCCACGTACAGCTTTACGGCTCCGGCCGGGGAGTACAAAATCCTGCTCCGCGGCCAGGAGAACGGCAGCGACTCGTTCTGGGTACGGATCCCGGGCGCCATCTTGCAGACGCATGAGGATCCCGATCAGCCCGGCACCGGCTGGGTACGGTTCAACGGGTTCGATGCGCCGAGCGGCTGGGCGTGGGATGAGGTTCACAGCAACGACCACGACAATGCGGTTGTGACCTGGGTCTTGCCGGCTGGCGAGCACACGCTGGAGATTGCCAAGCGTGAAGACGGCATGCTGCTTGACGCCATTCTGATCACCACCAACCTTGATCAGGACCAGGATGTGCTTCCAGATGCAATTGCTCAGCCGTAGTTTTTGAGTTTTGCATCACTTCGGGGCCCGTACTGATTGACTCGGTATGGGCCCCGCTTATTTTGGGGTTCTGCCCAGTCTGCCGGTCCGGCATTTTTTTCTTGACGAGAGTAGGGCGAATCTGGTACAAATAACAATGTGGGCAGTCCTTGGATTGTCGAGGGTGGTTTCTTATGAAATGGCTGGAGCGTGCTAAGACGAATCCAGGACCTTTCATAGCCGCCGAATGCGCTCGCTTCGGGGTCATAGTTTTTGCCCTGCAGTTTTATGGTTGGTCCTCGAGGAAAGGAGGTTGGGCCAAGTCGCCAAAGTGATGTTCCGAGCATGACGTGAACATTGGGCAGCGAACGTGCAGATCGTTGTCGATTGTTGTACAGTTCTATTGTTCCTATTAGAAGGGTAGCTATGTGTCGAGAAACAATTTCTGTCTATGCAGCGTGTCCACGCACCATTCGCGAGGGGGGGCTAACGAAGTTTATAAGATCGCCATCCAGCAAGTGTTTGGACAAGATCTAATCAGAAGTGTAGGTGTATGAAGGAGAAGACAAAATGTTCCACAGACTATTTAAACCTATTGTATTCAGTATCTTCGTGGCCTTGTTGTCGGCCATGCCGGCCTATGCCGTAGAAGCCGTCAAAGTCTCCGACTATGGAGCCGGAGTCCAGCTCTGGTTTGAAGTTGAGGATTTCGATGAACGCGATCCTGCTGATGACAGTAGTTTCGCCTTGAGTGACGTAGCCGGCTGCTATGGCCGATCCATTAGCAGTAACAGTGGTAGCGACGGCGCCAGTATGATTCGCTACACATTCGATATCAGCAAAGCCGGCGGCAGCGGCGGGACGTGGTATTTCTGGGGCCGGGTGATCAATACCAACAACAATTCCGATTTCATGCTGGTGGAAGGAGATCCGGGTGATGCCAGCTTTTTCCCAATCGCGGTGCCGGTAAGCGGCTTAACCAACGATAAGCGAATTTTCGAGCAATCGGGCCTTCCAAATGAATGGGTATGGGGCCCTACTCCGGGCAGTGCAGGCGAAGAGTCACATACCAAAACACTTCAGGACGGTGAAAACACGATGTATGTCCTCGCCCGGGAATCCGGAGCAACCTGGGACGTTTTCATGTGGACGAATGATCCTGACTACGTGCCGACTGATGCGGATTATGAAAATGCCACGGCGCCTGCTCTTGGCAAAGCCGCGAGTCCGAGTCCGTCTGACGGGGCGACCGATGTACCCCGGGACGTGGCCCTGAGCTGGAAGCCGGGGGCGTATGCACCCGCAGTCAACGGGCACAGAGTTCTCCTGGGTACGGTATTCACTGACGTCAACGAAGGCACTGGCGGCATTGCGCAGGATGCCAGCAGTTACACTCCACCCCAGCGGCTTGATTTCGAGACGACGTACTACTGGCGCGTCGACGAAGTCAATGCCCCGCCCGATTCTACTGTGCACAGAGGCAATGTCTGGAGCTTTACGACCGAGCCTGTCGGCTATCCTATTGATGGCGCGACCATCACGGCCACAGCCTCCAGCTCGGGCGGCCCTGGCTTCGGCCCTGAAAAGACTATTGACGGCTCGGGCCTGGATGCGGACGACCTGCACTCGGTAGCGCCGACGGATATGTGGCTCAGCGGCGATGAGCCGGCCGGAGCCTGGATCCAATACGAGCTTGACAAGGTGCAGAAACTCCACCAGATGTTGGTGTGGAACGGCAATCAAGCCTTTGAGAGTCTGTTCGGTTTCGGGTGCAAAGCTGTGACCGTTGAATATTCGACCGACGGCGCTGCCTGGACGGCTCTGGCCGACGTGCCTGAATTCGCCAGGGCGCCTGGGGCAGATGGCTATGCATCCAATACCACGGTTGACTTTGGTGGCGCCGCGGCCAAGTACGTCAGGCTGACCGCGACCAGCAACTGGGGAGGCATCCTGCCCCAATATAATCTCAGTGAGGTCCGCTTCTTCTCCATTCCTGTGATTGCCAGAGAGCCCTCCCCCGATTCCGGGGCTGGGGATGTGGATGTGGAGGTTACCCTCAGTTGGCGCGCAGGGCGAGAGGCCGCCACGCACGATCTATCCCTGAGCACGGACGAGCAGGCTGTGAACGACGGCAGCGCCCCGGTTGTTACCGTGACCGACGCGAGCTACAGTGCCTCGGCCCTCGACTTGGGCAGCACGTACTTCTGGCGGGTTGCGGAGGTCAACGAGGCCGAGACGCCCACAACGTACCAAGGGGATATTTGGAGCTTTTCGACGCTTGAATATCTTGTCGTGGATGACTTCGAGGATTACAACGACTGGCCGCCCCACGAGATCTACACAACGTGGCCGGATGGATACGAGGATCCGGCAAACGGCTCCCAGGTCGGCAATCTCCTGCCTCCTCTTGCTGAGACGACGATTGTTCACGGCGATGCCCAATCCATGCCGTTCTTCTACAGCAACACCGGCGGCGCCATGTACTCAGAGGGCGCACGCACGTTTGCCGTTCCGCAGGATTGGACCAAGTACGGCGTCAAGACATTGGGACTGTGGTTCCACGGCGCTGCGGGCAACACCGGGCAGTTGTATGTGAAGATCAACGGCGTCAAGGTCCTGTACGATAGCGATGCCGGCAACCTGGCGGCCGCAGCGTGGCAACCCTGGAACATTGACCTGACAGCGTTAGGTGTGAACCTGCAGTCTGTCACGACGCTGGCTATTGGGATTGACGGCAATGGCGCCGCGGGGACCTTGTACTTTGACGATATCCGGCTGTATGCTTATGAGCGTCAGTTGGTCACGCCGGTGCCGCCCGACCCGGCCGGCCTGGTGGTACACTACGAATTGGAAGGCAATGCCAACGACAGCACCGGGACCGCTCACGGCGGTGCAACCGGCGGCCTTTTTGTCGCAGGCACGTTCGGGCAGGCCATTAGCCTCAGCGGTGCTGACTATGTGGACTGTGGTAATCCGCCCCAGCTTGACTTCGGAATGGGCAGTTGGACTGTCTCAGCGTGGATAACGATGCCAACTCCAACTGCTGAGAATAGCAACATTTTCTCTAATGGAGGAGACAACACCGGCGGAATACGGTACATGTTAGGTGTGAGTGAAACTGACGATCACAAAGCCTGTCTGACCCTGGATGACAATGCTTCAAAGGTGCAAAGTACGAGTTCGGTCTCAGTGGATGATGGTCAGTGGCACCATATCGTCGGGATAAGAGATGGAGGTAGCATACGTCTATATGTCGATGGTTTCCAGGACGGAGGCGACGTCGCACTTCCCGATGGGTACGACCTCTCCGGGACATCACAAGCGAATGCGTATATCGGAGCCGGGTGGAACTTACCGGACAGCGTGGTGCAGAAGTTCTTTATCGGCGTGATAGACGACGTGCGCGTTTACAACTATGCTCTGTCGCCTGGCGAAGTTCGTTCGCTGACCGGGGCGACATTGCCGGTTGACGCGCCGTTGTAATCGGCGTTGATATGATGCCGGCCGGACTTGCCGCTTGCGGGGTCCGGCAGGCAGGGTTGGTTTTAGCTCGGGGCCTGTATCGATTTATTCGGTACGGGCCCCGCTTTTTGGGGTCCTATAGAATCTCCGAAGGCTGGCACGGCATATACGCTCCATAGTGATTGCATCCTCAGAGCCTGGGAGCGTGATGGCTTCGCTTCCGCGACTGCAAGAGGCACGGGATCCGCGTCTGCGGTTTTGTGGGCTTGATTCTCGAAAGCTGCCCGACCTTGCGCAGTCCAGCCGTCAGACCGTGAGCAGGGGGGCTCTCTGGCAGGGTCCAGGAAAAAGGCCCTGGAATGAACCAGGGCCGGAGGGTAGAAAAGGTGTCATCGCCTTTTCAGTACATCTACATTGTATTTCGGCTTGGCGGCGCCGTCTTAATGAATTTCTGCGCGGGCCCGATGGGGGAAGTCTAAAAAAGGGGCCAACCAGCACGCGATTCGCCGAGGGAGAAAGCGATAAACTTGGCTGACCCCTACTCGTTGTATTGCATCTCAAGAACCAGGGCCACCGAATCCGTTCACTGTATTTTATTGCGAATTGTCAGTGCAATGCTACTGGTAAAACTACGAGTTATGGGATGAAAAACCCACAGGCTGGCTCGGGCCAGCTATGACGAAGATCTCGGCGGTCGAGTCTATAGTCTGCCCAGATGAATATTTTCAGGAAGAATTACGTTTTTGCCCTTGCAGGCGTTTTCGCGTGAGTAAGCGCTATGGGTGGCAAAAACAGGCCCCTGACCGGTACTGAGTGGCACCTTGGCCGGGTCGGCGGAACGAATCTTATCAAGCCGGCCGGCCAGCGGCGTAATTGCATTTGGATTTGGCCGTTGTTCGGCTATACTTTATTCAGAGGGCTGGCGGCGGAGGAAGCGATTCCGATAACGAATCAGACGCCAGAGCGATCCGTGGTCTTTTATGAGGAGGGGCGAAGAATGCCAATTACGAATCTCTCTGAAGATGTTCTCTCGATTGCGTTGCCGGAACAGCCGCAGAACGCCGATGAGCTTGATGAGGTGAACAAGATGTTTGGCGATTCCGTGGACCGGGATGTCATCGTTGACCTTTCGAAGGTTCAAATGCTCACATCAGGAACCATCTGCAGTCTGATCATTCTGGACAGGCTGCTCAGAGGGGCTGGACATCAGCTCGTCTTGTTCAATGTCCCTTCTCGGGTCAAGAAGGTGTTTGTGCGGACCGACCTCTTGACGGTCTTCGAGTTTGCCTGCGATGAGGCTGCTGCCCTGGAACAGGTGCAGAGCCGGCACACGTCATGGCCCGGACCAGAGGGTTAGGAAGCCCGCGCGAAGAGCCGCACCATCTTAACCTGCGAACTCACATACCCGCGGTGCCGCGGTGGCTGCGTCCCACTGTCAGATCTGTCAGGGCTGCGCTCCTGCGGCACACGAATACGTCATCGCCCACGTTGACGAGGTTATGGCCGTCGTGATACGCAATTCGCAAGGTCACGCCGGCGGGGACGGCGTACGGAAGTCTTGCCGCAAAACGCGATGCCCGGCTTCTGACTTTGGGAATATTGCGGGGGCTATATTGAACGCTGACTGTGTCCAGAACCAATCCGTCCGGTCCGACCGCCGCGATATCAACGTGCCCTCGGGCTGTCTCACAGCAATTGGCCGCAGCGCGTTTTACCTTGCCATAAATGACAAGCGTATCCCCATCTTCGTAGGCGTGAGCCTCACTGATGTGAACGTCTTCTGAAGGTACATGCTCGAGCAAGACCGGTGCTTCGCCCTTGAGACGGAGAGGACTTGTTGCACAGCCTGAGACGACACAAACGGCTGCCGACAGCAGTGCCGCCACGAACCTTCGAAATGTCTGCGTTCTCACCCTCGGCTCCTCCCCATCACTCTCCGACGCCGGCGGTCAATCACTCCGCCCGCTGCCTGTCAACAGGTATATTGTAGCAGAAGAGCCGATCTTGTTCAAGCCTTCAGCGGCCACGGACCCTCAAGAACGATTCTCAGACGCCAGGCAGTCAAAGGAGAAGATATATTATAGGCTCGAATGCAAAAGTTTTCGCGCGCGGCCAGATGGCATTTGCCTGTTCGTGCCCCCCGGGCCGGGGGCATTCGACAACCGGCCCTGGGGCAGCGCCGAAAAAGTGCCCCTGCTCCCAGGAGAGATGAAATTTGAAGACAGCAGGGGCTGTGATAGTGAACACATCAGTTATTCTATGAAATGGGCAGGCAGCGAGTCTATTGTGGTGACTACGTATTTTTTCAAGAGAACCCCCGCTTCGCGGAGGAGAGAGGGGATTCGAGCAGGGGCCCGCGCGGCGGTTTGTATCCAGTGCACGCCGCAGCCTCCTTCCCTGGAAAACCTATCACTATGGACCACAATTAAGTGCCGTTGCCCGCGTGAAATGTGACGTTTCTTCTGGCCATTCCAGTGCCTGATAAGCCGGATCGGGGCTACCCGGCGATACGCAAAGACAAAGGCCGGCATTCGTCTGCCGGCCCTGTTGTTGGCATGTCCGTATTGCGACGCCTCAGAATTCTGAAAGTTCTTCGGCGCTGCGGCCTGTTAGTAGCGCCGTCCGCCGCGGTCCCGGCCGCCTCCGCCGCCGAAGCCACCCTGTCTGCGACCGCCTCCACCGCCACCGCCGCGCCCGCCACCGCGTCCTCCTCCGCCACCCCGCGGGGCCTTCGGACGGGCCTCGTTGACGTTAATGGCGCGACTGTTCAGATCTTTGCCGTTCATTTCCTCAATGGCCTTTTGCGCTTCAGTTTTCGAGGGCATTTCCACGAATCCAAATCCTCTTGATTCGCCGCTGAATCTGTCCTTTATCACGGTGGCGCTTTCAACCTGCCCGAATGCCTCAAACGCCTGACGCAGGTCGTCGTCGGTGGTCTCGTGTGACAAGTTCCCAACATAGATGTTCATTTTCTTCTCCTTTTTCTCTGGTCTTAATGACTTCACAACCGCCACCCCGCAGGAGGCATGCACACCATGTGCAAGCACCATGCCTTTCTCAAGGATGACCGTATGATTGAATTGATGAATAACGAGATGCCTCGACGGCGACTCCGCAGCGTATTATCCCGTTGGAAGCGCTTCATTACGCACTCATTTCAATCAAAGATACTTGAAATGAGTATATGGCCGGGCCCCGGACAAAGCAAGTACTTTAATTTTTTCTTTTTTTCAAGAAAAAGTCCCGGGACCTTCCAGAGCGGCATGCGGACGTGAGAGAAGTCAGCCCGCAGGAAAGGACACAGAAAGACTGGAGCCTGCGGCTGCCGGGAAACCTGCGGGCTGATGTGCTCATGCCGGGCAAGCTCGCGCCTCAGGCCACCTTTGACGAGCCTGTCTCAGTCGGTCATCGGTCTCCGGCGGCCACGACGGTCTGTACGTGAGTCCGGCCCTGGTGGTCTTTCTTGCAGATGTCCTTGTCGCGTTGTCGTTTTCGCCACTGGGGAATATACGTCTCGGGCCGATGCTGCAGTAACGACTGCTCGACCCAAAAGGTATAATCTCGGAGTTGTTTGTGTCGCCTGGCGAGGAAACAGGATGTGACCGCCGCGGGAATCAAGAGCGCCCAAAAGGCGATACTCGTGACAATGACCATTGTTTACCCCCCTGTATAAACTATAAGAAACCGCATCTCATGGTGCAAACGGATTCGGGCGGTTCTCGGCCGGTTATAGAGGCTGAAGCAGCATGCTGCAGGCAAGCGCAGGAGGGCGGCAGCGGCAGTGCGGTGGTCGATTCGCCGATAAACAGATGCTTCGTCAGGCGGATGAAGAAGAACGTCATCTTTTTGGATTTTGTCGTCAATATTTTGCCCTCTCACAGGCCTTATCACACAGACAACAGAGATTCCCTTTCATCTGATCGGCGTTGTGACCAACGGCGTTCGCCAGAGACGAGTACACCCTCAAACCTGCCGAGGACCAATGGAAGGCCATCAGCCCAAAGCCGGAAACGCGAAATGCGGCGTGTATGCTCCGGAGTCTGGAATATGGCGCGAGAGTGCGCGGCCTGTGGGGCGCAGAAAGAAGCCCTGGAATAGACCAGGGCCGGAGGGTAGAAAAGGTGTCATCGCCTTTTCGAGAACACGTTCTATATTGTTCTTCGGCCTTATTAAGGAGTAAGTTTACCTGTTTTTGCCGGTTTTCGTGTCTGTGGTGCCCGCTGAAATGCTATTTGCCCTTTCGGAGGGGCCTGACGATCTTCAGCAGGGCCAAATCGCGCCATGATTTTCGCAGGGGGAATATGCCCTTTTCGACGAAGCCGACTTCTTCGATGGAACAAAAAGCCTGGGGATTGAACGTCTTTACCAGACCCACGACGCTGGGCACTTCGCGCCTGGGCACGAGCGTGAAGACAACTGGACCTGTCCGCCTGAGCCTCGGGCGTCAACGCTTGTGTCGCCGCAGTTCTCGGCTTTGAGGCGTTCGACGAGTAGCAGGAGCGATACACACTACCCTGGTGACGGTACAGGGTCTCGCCTCCGGTCCGGGTCTCTTTGCGGCTCGCGTTCCCGGGCTTGCCTTCTGTCTCGCTCTCGTTCAGAATTTCTTCGTTCGCGCACTTGTCGTTCACGTTCCGGCACCGGCTCGCCTCTGCCTCGCAGTTGTCTCCTGAGCCGTTCGTTCTCGACGCGAAGCTCCTGCAGCTCTCGTTCCATCCGCTCGGTATGAGCACGGAGTTCTCGAAACTCGGCCTGCATGCGCTCCAGGTGCGCACCGAAGACTTCTCTGAGGGCTCGGCCCATCTGCTCGGCCTGCCGGACGACGATCTGCCTGATCTGTGCTTCCACTTGCTCGGGACCGGGCATCACTCTTGCGAGCTCGCGCTCCCGGTCGGCGCGAACACGCTCCCGCTCTCGCTCGCTGCGAAGCGCCCGGTCTCTCCTGGCTTCCGGGCTTTCCCGCGGTTGCTCCTGATCCCGGCGGGCGTCTCTTTGGCGCGGTCTTCTTTCGCCCTCCGGCCTGTCCGTGAATTCACCCGGGTGGCGCCGGGTCTCTCTTCGAGTCATTGTCCTTCCTTCGCCTTCGGGGCTCCGTTCGGCACGGTCCTGAGCGTGAAGCATCCCGGCGAACACCAGCGCTGCACACAGCACGAGAACGAACATTCTGCACGGCTTTCTCATGATACTTCTCCTCTTGATTGACATTCATTCAGGGTTTTACCGGTGGCCTGCGCCGTCGGCAAGGGGGCCCTCCAGACAATCAACTATACGGCCCATGAGATGTCAACAGCATTGGCCATCCCAAGAACGATATATCGGACTATCACAATTCTGCCCGCGGGGGCCTCTTTTCAGGTTCTCCAATGGGTGTCAGAGGCTGTTTCAGGGTGATTAGAGGCGATTTGGGCCGTTCAGGTACACGTGCTCTGGCTTGAGCACTGCCTCGTACAGGATCGGTCCCGCGGCCGGGGCTCCTGAGAGAATATCTGAAGGAGCGCCCGGATAACAGGCTTGGGAAAAGCGGCCAAATAATGTATAATATGTCGTAATATGACAGAACGCCGATGATTGCTGTATCCGGCCCGCATTTGGCCTGATATTCGGAGGAAAGAATGAGAGTATTTCTATGTAGCTTTGTGAGTGAGCTTGCCGACAGAGTGTCCTGGCTGTACCAAGAGCGGGAGTGGACGCGACAGGAACTGCTTCTTATCGTCCTGGGGTTGTCGGTTCTGCTGTTGTTGATTTTGAGACGCCGGCGAAAGAAAGCCGTTCGCACGATATACCCGGAGCGTTTTGCCGACCGCTCGTCTGTCATCGGCGCGCAGCTATCCGGGCAGCGACACAGTCGCCGGGCTTTCGCTGATTCCAAAAAGATTCTGGCCGCGCATGTTTCGGCAAAGCGCGGAAAACCGCCGAAGGCGGGCAAGGTCGCAAAGCAGCAGCAAAAGTCCGGCGAACGCGCCAGGCGGCCTCAATGGGACATCGTAAAACCCAGGCAGCCCGGTGAGAGTCCCAAGACGAAGGTGGCCGAGCTGGCGGCTGCCAACGAGCAGCTCCGTCGTGAAGTGGGCAAAGGCAAGAGTGCTGTGCAGCGTCTTGAAAATAAAATAGCCGAATTGGCCGCCGCCAATCAACAGATCAGGCAGGAGGCGGCCGGGAGCGAGCGAACCGAAGGCCGGGCCGAGCCGAAGCCGGCGGATGCGAGGGTCCCGAACGAGAGGCCAAAACGTGAAGCGGCTGAGAGCAAACAGGCCGACGACGCCATGGCGCAGCAGGTCGGCGATCTGACCACTGCCAACGAAAGGCTTCGGCGGGAAGCTGAGGAACACAGGCAGGCTCAGGATCGCTTCGAGCGGAAGCTTGCCGAACTGACAGCGGCCAACAAACAGCTCCAACATGAAGTCGCTGAACTCAAGAAGACCGGCCCCAAGCGGCGGGTCTATACGTACGAGGATGAGCATCGGGTCGTCGATGATGCAAAACAAAAGCTCTGCCGAAAATGCGGAGAATGGAAAGCCGAGAGCGAGTTCCACAAGAACGCCTCGCGCAGTGACGGCCTTGCACGGTGGTGCAAGATATGCAAGACCGGGGCTGCGCGAAGATCCCGCGAGCGACGCAGGGCGCCGAACCAGTGAGCGCGGTGCCGCGAGCCTGAGAGAACAATCTGCTGACATCTCTTGTCGCCGTCGTCAGGTGCATGATAAGACCCTCCACGGGCCCGGCCCCGGCTTCCCGGTCTGAAGTGAGCAGCCTTGGGGTGGTTTTCTTCTGCGACTCTCATTTCCGCAACGCTCAGACACAATCTCCTTGAGTATGCCTGCGTCGAACCTCCCGTGAGCTTTTCCACTTGCAGAAAGACCCGCAAAATTTAAAAAAGTTTTACTTGAAAAGTCCCACCGCCCTTGTTAGAAGAATTGTTTTTCATAAGGGTAGTGGATGCTATGGCCGAGCAGGATTTGTGTCCTACGTGCATTCAAAAGCATGATTGCCAAAAAGTGTACCGCGAGCTGGGCAGCAGCCGGGGACCTTCGGTTGCCGTGAAGGTTTCTTTGGCGTTTCTGCTGCCGCTGGTTGTCTTTATAGTCACCCTGGCCGTTTTTCAGAAGATTTTTGCCGAGGAGGCTGAACCGGTGAAGACCGCTTTTGGCCTTGCGATGGCCCTGGTGTCAACACTTGCCTGCATATTGGTTGTCAGAGCGATAAGCAGAAGACCTGGTCGAGACAGGTAATTGTGGCTTGTAGTCTATGAGCGTTCAGTTAAAAGGTCGATTTTCGTTTCCCGGTGGCGTCCACCCGCCGGAGAAGAAGGAGCTTGCCTGCGAGAGCCCGATACAGCCGGGCCCCGCCGTCACGGAAGTTGCGGTCATGCTGAGCCAGCATCTTGGTGCCGTTTGTGATCCGCTGATCAGAAAGGCGGATGCCGTTCAGGCGGGGCAGAAGATCGGGGACCGGGACGCGTTTGTCTCGGCTCCCGTTCATTCGCCCATTAACGGCAAAGTCAAGGAAATCGCTCTGCGGTCGCACGCGGTAATAGGACGAGGCCTGGCCATCGTCATCGAGGCATTGCCCAATAATCCGACAAAGCGATCCCATTTCACGCTGCCCGACGGTTTCGATGAGCGCAAGTACTCGGCCGAGCAAATATGCGAGGCCGTCCGTGAGGCCGGCCTTGTCGGAATGGGCGGGGCGGGGTTCCCGACGCGGGTGAAGATCGAGCCCAATCCGCGATTACCCAAAGAGACACTGATTATCAACGGCTGTGAATGCGAGCCTTACATTACGTGCGATTATCGTATCATGCTTGAGTGGACGAACCAGATTATCGCAGGGGTCAGGCTCGCCCGGAGAGCATCCGGCTGCTCGCGCGTCTTCATCGCGATAGAGGACAACAAGCCGCTGGCGATAGAGGCGATCAGCGAAGCGCTGAAGAACGCTGCGGACGGCGACCGTATCGCCGTGGCGCCCGTGAAAACGAAATATCCGCAGGGCGGCGAGAGGCAGCTGATCAGGGCCGTCCTCAAGAGGTATGTCCCCACCGGGGGTATTCCACCGATGATCGGCGTGGTGGTGCTCAACGTTGCCACTGCGGCGGCAATTGCCGAAGCGGTTGTTTCCGGTCAGCCGCTGACCCACAGGGTCGTGACCGTTACCGGAGAGGCCATCGCCCGGCCGGGCAACTACTACGTGCCAATCGGAACGTCGGTCGAGGACCTTGTCGAATTTTGTGGAGGCGTCACTGAAAAATGCGCCAAGGTCGTCTTGGGCGGGCCGATGATGGGAATCGCAATCGCCGATCTGAAAACCCCCGTGACGAAAGCGACGAATGCTGTGACGGTCCTGACCAGAGAGCAAATCGGCAGGGCGAAGTTTGCAAGGCGTCAGACGGCCTGCATTCGATGCGGCAGGTGCCTGCAGGTGTGCCCAGAGAATCTGAACCCGACCAAGATCGCGCACGCCGTCAAGCATAACCTGCTGGACGTGGCAGCGGGCTACTACATGAACGCGTGCATCCAGTGCGGCTGCTGCAGCTACGTCTGCCCGGCCAACATCGAACTAACCGGATATGTCAAAACAGGCAAAATCTTTCTGGCCAGAGAGAAGAAAAAGATGGCAGAGTAATCCGTGCCAAGCGTGTCTCGTGAAGCGGGACACTCAGTCTGAGATACGAGAAGATGCTCAAAGATATCAGAGTTTCGTGTGCTCCGCATATTAGTCAGCCTTTATCGACGCGAAGCGTCATGATCGACGTCATCATCGGCCTGGCTCCGGCGATGGCGGCTGCCGGCTACTACTTCCGCGTTCATGCGGCCATTCTCATTGCCGTCTGCGTTCTCTCATGCGTGGCCAGCGAATGGCTCTGCAACCGGATTCGCAAGAAGCCGAATTCCCTCGATGATTTCAGTGCCGTGGTGACCGGCATTATTCTTGCCCTCTCCCTTCCGCCGAAGTTGCCGATCTGGACGGCGATAGTCGGCAGCGTGCTTTGCATCGCCATCGGCAAAATGGTCTTCGGCGGACTCGGCGCTAATATCTTCAACCCCGCCATGGTCGGCAGAACGTTCCTGACCGCTTCGTTCGGCTTGCTGATGACAACCTGGACGGTGCCGGCGACCATCGACCGGGCCATGCCCGACGTGGCCCAGGAGAATGCCCTCAATGCCAGAACTCAGGCCACGCCGTTAGCCTGGAGCAAGCTGGCGATCAAAAACGAATTGGGAGCCGACATTTACGGCGAACAGCAATTCATGCCTTCGCTGATGGGCCAGGTCGGCGGCTGCCTGGGCGAGACCAGCGCCATCATGCTTCTCATCGGCGGGCTTTATCTTTTGATAAGGCGAACGATCAGCTTCCACATCCCGTTGGCGGTTCTGAGCTCGGCATTTGTCTTTGGCGGGATTGCATACCTTCTCGATTCCTACGTCTATGTGCAGCCGTTCTTCCACCTGACCAGCGGCGGCATGTTATTGTGCGCGCTCTTCATAGCGACCGACCCCGTGACCGCTCCGTTGACGCGCCGGGGAATGTGGCTCTTCGGCATCGGCGTGGGCACGATCACGATGCTGATCAGAATCGTCGGGGAATATCCGGAAGGCGTGATGTTTTCGATCTTGCTGATGAACGCCGTAACGCCTCTGATTGACCGCCTGTTCAAACGCATCCCGGCCGGAGGTAAACCCAGTGTCTAAGATCAGGCATTTTATTCAACAGAGCTGGCTGCTGATTGCGGCGTCGTTCTTCTTCGGACTGCTGATCGCGGTCACCAGCGCCGGCCTCTCGCCCAGAATCGAGCAGAACAAGATCAACAAGCGCAACCGCCTGGTCGGGGCGCTGCTGCCCGAGGCCAGGAACTTCGTTGCACTGGATACCGCGCTTGAGATCGTATCCGTCAGCGGGCGGAAGGAAAAAGTCGAGGTCTTCAGGGCCGAGTCCGAGGCGGCCGAGTGTGTGGGCTGGAGCTTCAACGCAGCCGGGCCCGGCTTTGCGGACAAGATCGAGCTGGTTGTGGCGGTCGATTCGAAATTCGAGAAGATTGCCGGCTTTGACGTCCTCTCGAGCAATGAGACCCCCGGCTTCGGCGACCAGATCAAGTACGACTACTATCGAAACCAGTACAAAGGCGCGCCCGCGGGCGAGCTGGAGCTTGTCAGTATCGGCGAGCCTGAGGATATCGATTCGAAAATCGTGGCCATAACCGGGGCGACGGTAAGCAGCGAAGCGGTCGTGGAGATCATCAGTAATTCGGTCACGCAGGTCAAAGAGCAGATGCAAGGGAAAGGGATCATCGGCAATGTCAAACAGCAGTGACGCCAGACCGGCACTGTACTCTCAGACGCTGCTCGCGGGCCTGTGGCGAGAGAATCCGATTCTGCGCCTGCTGCTGGGCATGTGCCCGACGCTGGCGGTGACCGCCGCGGTCAAGCCGGCCTTTACGATGGGCTGCTGCGTCATCTTTGTGCTGCTGTGCAGCAACATTATCGTGAGCCTGATGCGCAACCTGCTCAAGCCGCACTTGCGCATATTGATGTTCACACTGACCATCGCAACGTTTGTGACCATCGCCGATCTGTTTCTGAAGGCGTTTCAGCCGGAGATGAGTGAGACGCTTGGCCCGTATGTGCCCTTGATCATCGTCAACTGTATCATCATCTGCCGGGCGGAAGCCTGTGCCAGCAAGAACGGGCTTATCGTCAGTATCATCGATGCCTTCGGAATGGGTGTCGGCTTTACCGTGACGTTGTGCGTCCTGGCTTCTGTCAGGGAACTGCTCGCCACCGGCGCGATATTCGAGATTCAGATACTTGCCCTGGCCAAAGAGGGCGGCTGGTTCGTCAAGTGGGCCGCGATGGGCATGCCAGTGGGGGCCTTCCTGACGCTGGGACTGATGCTGGGATTGGTCAATCTCGTGACGGGAAAGAAGGCGTAAGAGGCACGATTTATGGATACACTCAATATTTTACTGATGGGCTTTATATCGGTTGTTCTTATCAACAACCTGGTTTTTACCAAGTTTCTCGGTATTTGCCCCTACCTTGGCGTCTCGGGCCGAATCGACATGGCGTTCGGCATGGGCATGGCGGTGACGTTCGTCGTGACGCTCAGCGGGACTCTGACGTGGATGATTGACAACTGGATTCTGATGAAGCTGGGCCTGGAGGTGACGCGATACGTTTGCTTCATACTGGTTATCGCCGGCGCGGTGCAACTGGTTGAAATGTACGTGCGAAAGTTCTTCCCTTCGTTGTACGACAGTTTCGGCATCTTCCTGCCGTTGATTACAACGAACTGTGCGATCCTGGGACTGTGTCTGTTTTTGAACCTGTGGATGATTGAGAGCCTGCTGGACGCGGCCGTTCGCAGCTTTGGGGCCGGTATCGGTTTCACGATGGCGATTTGCATCATGGCCGGCATTCGCGAGAACCTGAACATGGCGGACGTGCCCGACTGTCTCAAAGGCGCGCCGATTACCCTGATCACCGCCGGCTTGCTCTCTCTGGCGTTCATGGGCTTTGCAGGAATGATAAGATGATTTTGGCTGCCGTGTTTGAGTTGTGGAGTAGTGCGTGGCCGGCCGGCCTGACGATGCTCGGGCTGGGCAGTGGCTTTGCCGTTGTGCTTCTGATTGCAAGCGAGAAGCTCAAAGTCGAAGTGGACCCGAAGATCGAGCAGATTCACGGGGCCCTGCCGAATCTGGATTGCGGGGCTTGCGGTTTCGCCGGCTGCGGCCAGTATGCCAAAGCCATCCTGGGCAACGCCGAGCTGCTGGGCAAGTGCGCGCCGGGCGGGGCCGAAACGTCGGCGAAGATCGCCGATATTCTGAATCTCCAGGTTAGTGATTCGGGGCCCCCAAAAAGGCCCATCATTCATTGCCGCGCCCACGCGGATGACAAGACGATATATGCGATATACCAGGGCATCCAGAGCTGCACCGCGGCCAACGCCTTGCCCTACGTCCAGGCGTGTGGATTCGGCTGCCTCAGTTTCGGTGACTGCACGAGGGCCTGCAAATTCGACGCGCTCCATATCGTCGATGGCTTGTCCACCGTCGATTACGACAAGTGCACGGGCTGTACCGCCTGCTCGAAGGCCTGCCCGCGACACCTGATCGAGATGGTGCCTTTCCGCTATGAGAACATGATGACGGTGGCGTGTAGCAGTAAAGAATCCGGCAAGAGCACTCGCGCTTTCTGCAAGGTCGGTTGTATCGGGTGCGGCCTGTGCGTCAAGCAGTCCGAGCTGTTCAAGGTCGAGCAGAACATAGCCCGGTTTGATTACGCCCAGTACCAGATGACCGAAAAGGAAGAAGCCGCCATGAACAAATGTCCCACTAAGGTCATCATCTACCGGGGCAAAACCGCCCCCGAACCGCCGCAGCCCCGAAGCAGAACTGCCGCTGCAACAAAGGCCTAATCCGGACCAACCTTGCCGGCGTTTTTGCAGTCCGCCATCTTTGCTCCGGCAAATCCTCCATGAACTTCAAATTGCAGGGCGAGAGTCTGTCAGGCAAAGCTCGACGAGTTCGTCGATTACAGCGGTGCCGGCGCACATGACGCTGTCGGCTCCGCCCCAGTAGAGCTTCAAGGTTCCATCCTCTTCGGGGACCGCGCCGCACGTGAAGACCACGTTGGGCACGTAGCCGACAATTTCCCATTCGTCTTCGGGCTGGAGGATCCACCGGTCGCCCACGCCAAGAATCTGCGCGGGGTCGTCGAGCTTGTGCAAGGCGACGCCGAGCCGATAAACGTGCCCGGCCATAGTGGGAAAGACGCCGTGATAGATATTCAGCCAGCCTCTCTCTGTGCGAATCGGCGGAGCGCCTGGGCCGATCTTCGTCTGGTCCCAATGATAAGGCACGGGTTTCATGATCAGCCTCGAATCGCCCCAGTGACGCAGGTCGGGCGAGTAGCTTATCCATATCGACCAGGGGCTGATATCACTGTGGGGCCTGTCCAGCTTGACGTACCGGCCGTCGATCCTTTCGGGAAAGAGTACCGTATTTCGGTAGTCCGCCTGGGTGATAAAAGCGATGCGCTCGACCGATTTGAAATCGGGCGTTTTGGCCAGGCCGATTCGAACGCCGTGGGCCGAATACGCGCTGTACGTCATGTAATAGGCGTCTTCCAGGCGCGTAATCCGCGGGTCTTCGACGCCGAACGCCTCGTACTCGGCGAAGACGGGCGCTTTGCTCGGCACCATAAAGGGCTCGGGTCCGGCCCTGAAACTGAACCCGTCGTCACTTTCCGCCAAGCCGATAATGGAGCGGCCCGTATCGAGGTGCGAGCGAAACAGCATGATGTATCGATCGCCGCACTTCACAACGCCCGCGTTATGAACGGTCTGGACTGGATAAGGAATATCATCCCTGGTCAAAATGGGATTGCCTTCATACCGCGTAACAAACAGCTTGTTCATTGTTCACCTCTGTGCGGATACGTCTTTCTTCTGAGCTTCCCGGCGGAAGATTTCGGCATAGACTCTTTCGTAGCCCTCGACCATCTTATCGATGGTGAAGCTCTCTTCCACGCGCTGCCGGCATTTTTTGCGGTCTATCCGGTCGATCTTGGCGACGGCCTCGACGGCTTCGTCCACACTGTTCACCAGCAGGCCCGTCTCCCCCTCGGCGATGACTTCCCGGCATGAACCCAAATCCATGGCAATCACCGGCACGCCGGCCGCCATCGACTCGGCCATTACAAGGCCGAACCGTTCGGGAATCAGATTCAGGTGCAGAACCGCGTATGCCTCCTTGAGTAGCGCATCTCGCTGCGCCGGATCAACAGGTCCGATGTACTGAATCGACGATTGGCTTAAGTGCGGCCTGATGAGATTGTCGAAGTAACTCTGGTCCTGGATGATGCCCGCGATGATTAAATCCATGCCGCATTTGTTTGCGACCTCAATCGCCAGGTGTGTGCCCTTGTCGTTGTGTATCCGGCCGTAATGGACGAGCTTATCGCCCGGCGCTTCCCGGAAGGTAAGGTTCGACAGATCGATTCCGTTATAGACGGTGGCCAGGTAAGGCAATCCCGGATCCCTGTCGGAATCGCTGATGGAGACATAATAGCTTTCTGTGTGGTCGTGATAGACGCGCAGGATGTCAGGCTCGGAAAACCCGTGGATGGTGGTCAGCATGGGCGTGCCGATCAGGGGAATGTACGTCAGGGGCAGATAGTCGAAATTGTTGTGAATCAGGTCGAACTCGTCCGCTTGCTGCATGACTTTCGATATATGCAGGCAGGTCGAAACCAGCGGGATTTGCGATTTGTCTTCTTCGTAGCCTTTCTCGATGAAACCTTGGAGCTTTGCACTTGTTACCGAGTCCTTTGTGGCAAAAAGCGTTACGTTCTTCCAGCCGCGTGCGACGAGCCCTTCGGTGATATTGCTCGCGACGGTTTCCCACGCCCCATAGGCGCGCGGGGGCGTTCGCCATGCGACCGGCGAAAGAATGGCTATCCGTTTGTCCTTAAGCTCTGCAATCTCGGGCATTTCAAGATACGCCTTGCGCTTTGCTTACTTCTTCTTTGATTCGCTGGATATGCCCCCGGCCCAGGCCTTTGACTTCGCAGCCAAGCTCGATGTACCGGCGGATTCGCTCATCGTCCAGCATTCCGAAGCAATCAATCACGCCGAGCGGGGCACCCGCCCATTCGACTATTTGTTCAGGATCAAGCTCCAGATAAGGCGCATGCGGCACCGCCAATATGATTGCCTGCACGCCGGCCAGCGCCTTGGCTAAGTCGGTTTGGACGCGGAGGTCCACCAGAGCCTCCTGATTGTTGAAGAACCGCGCCCAGGACTGTCCCGGAGCCGGGTACGTTTGCTGCTGCTCAAGCTCGGGCCACGATTCGAGATAGGGATCGTGCACCCGCATCGATGCGCCCATCTCAGTGAGCTTTCGAGCGACGATTTCCGATCCGCTGTAGCGCGTGTCGGCTACGTCCTGCCGATAGCTCGCTCCACACAGCAGCACGGCTGCACCGGCGACTTGTCGGCCCATGCTTTCGAGGGCTTCTTTGGTTAGCGTGGCCACGTGCAGGCCGCGCGTGTCATTGATATCGATGGCCGTCGTTGACATTTTGAATAGGTCGTCGTCAAAGCCGAGGATATGCTTGTACGCCCAGTGCCCGAGGCCGCCGTCCTTTGGCAGGCAGTATCCGCCGATACCGGGGCCCGGGAAGATGATGTTGCTGTGTGTGGGCCTGACTTTGATGGCCTTGATGACCTTGATCAGGTCCACGCCGTTGCGTTCGGCGAATAGACTCCATTCGTCGAGAAACGCCAGCATGGTGGCGCGGAAGGAATTCTCGACGATTTTCGTCGTCTCGGATTCGATGGGACGGTCCATCACGGTCAGCGGAAATTCTTCGGTGTTCAGGACTTCGCGCAGAAACCTCTCGACGCGGTCTCTGGCTTCGCGATTGCAGCCGGAGCAGACCCGCCAGAAGTCCCGGATGGATGCAACGTACTCCCGGCCCGGCATGACACGCTCGAAACTGTGCGCCAGCAGAGGTTCGGTCTTAATGCTGCGTTTGGCAAAGGCCTTTTTCATGATCGGCCAGGCCACGAATTCCGTCGTCCCGGGAGCAACGGTCGTTTCAATCAACGTCAGGCAGTCAGGCGGAACCCTCGCGCCGATGGTCTTTATCGTGGCTTCCAGGGCTCCCATTTCCGCTTCGCCTGTGCGCATGTTCCCGAGATCCTTTTTCGTGTAGTCACACTGGACGTCCACAACCACGCAATCGGCGAATTGGAGACAGTCGCTGTTATAGGTGCCGACGAGGGTCTTCTTCTCGAGCACGCAGCGGGCAATCATCGGCTCGACCTCGGGGTCCTCGGCCTTGACCGGCGATACGCCTCGATTCAGCAGGGGGATCTTCCAGTAGCTCCGCACGCTGGGCCGTTGACAGCCAATGACAAACTTGCCGGACTTTCCGCTCTTCTTATCGACGGTATCGGCAATGATAGCCGCCATGACGGCGCCGACAAACCCGACGCCCATGACAACAACGATTTCCCTGCCCTCGGCGCGCGCCGATTCCACCAGCGACCGGACGCGTTCGAGTTCGGCGGCATGTTCATCCTTACCGGGAATGATGAATTTCTCACCCGCGGGGCTTGTTGAATATCTGGTCATGCCTTACACCTCTTCAGAAAGTCTGTATGTACGTTTTGCTCATATTGTGCCTACTCCTGCCCCCGACAATCACACAGGACATTACGGATAGGCATTTGTTCCAGGCGGTCAAGCCCCGGCCCAGACGAATACGCAAAAGACGGCGCTCAGGGAATTTACCAGTATGAGCTGGTGCTTATCAAGTCTTTTCTGTGTCGGCAGCGCCGGGCCTTACGCAGTTCTGGCCCCATATTCTCTTGCATTCAGGGCGACGAAGTGATACAATATCCATAGGTCCTCAGCGTATATTTATATCACGGCTTCCAAAACTGGCTCTGCGATGGGGCTGGAGGGTAGGCATGGAAAAGGGCTTCTTGGTGAGCATAGCCGGTGTGTCCCTGGTCTTCGCACTTGGCGGCGTGGTCTTGGCCGGGGACAATGCGCTCGACTATCCATGCTATCTGCTCGATGCCTACGACGCGGATGCAAGCTGCTGGGCCGGAATGGACACCGACGGACGGTACGAGGGGCCAATTCGGGTCGTCCCGGAGCAATGGCTCGTCGGACCTCCCCCGTCGGAAAAATCGGGCGTCACTCTGCCGCCGGATCACTGGATCGAGCTGCAATTCCGCGGCCCGATCGTCGACGGCCCGGGTGATGACATCGTCCTCATCGAGTTGGGGCCGGTGAGCGAGGAGGCTCGTATTTTCATCACAGACGGTGCGGGCCGGGAGTACCTGCTCGGCCTGGCAACCTCCGGAAGTGTCGGCGGAGGCGTGGACCCAACCGAGATCGGTTTTGACATCTCCGGCATTTCCCTGCCGTTCGTACCGCGCGCCGTGCGGATCCTCGGCGTTGACACGGGAGGACAAGCACCCGGATTCGATGTGGCCAGTGTGCGCGCGCGAATCAACACCGATTGCGGAGAGACTGCATGCAGTCCGATGCCTGTCGATGGCGCCCGAAATGTGTCCACGGACGCAGTGCTGAGCTGGTCCCCGGGTCATTCTGCAGGAAAGCAGGTCGTGTATTTGGGTACGGATCTCGGCGATGTGGACGCGAGCGCACCGGCTGCCAGCGAAGCCCAGCAGGTGCAGGACGCGAACACCTTCGATCCCGGCGGCCTTGAACTGGACATGACCTACTACTGGCGAGTCGATGAGGTCAACGACCCTTGCACCTGGCAAGGCGACGTCTGGAGCTTTACGACAACCGACCATCTTGTTGTCGATGATTTCGAGGCATACAACACACTCAGTGAGAATGATCCGAACAGCAACTGGCTGCACCATACATGGATAGGAGGCAATGCGTACCTCTGGACAGATTGGGCACACGAATGCAGCAAAAAGTCAATGGCGTTTGACTACTGGTATTACCACACCTCGATATACTCCGAGGCGGTCCGCACATTCAGCGTGCCGCAGGACTGGACAGAAGCTGGCGTCAAAGTGCTGGAGCTGTTCTTCTCCGGCACGGCAGAGAATATGACGGCGCAGATGTACCTCGCTCTGCATGATGGAAACACGGAGAAGCTTGTCCTCTACCCGGGCGATGCCAACGACATCAGGAAGGAAGCCTGGCAGAGCTGGAGAATTGAACTGCAGGATTTGAACGACATCGACCTGAGCTGCATCCGGAGTATGGCGATTGGGTTCAGCGCGGAAGTGACCGATCCATACGGCGCCGGCGGGGGGACCGTATTCTTGGACGATATAGGGCTGTATTCGTCCAGATGCCTCGAAGAAAACAGACTTCCCGTGGACCTCAACGCTGACTGCTTCGTCAACTCTGAGGACCTTGACGAAATGATGCGAAACTGGCTCGACAAAGGATATAACGTCTATCCCGTCTCTCCTGCGAGCGCGCCGTTGGCTTGGTATAGGTTCGACGGCGACGCCGAGGACAGCGCCGGCGCAGCGCACGGCCAGCTCCGTGGTAGCCCAACGTATGCTCAGGGCGTCTATGGTCAGGCCATCTGCTTGGATGGGTACAAGGATGCCGTGGAGATTCCCGATGCGGCGAACCTGTTTTCGAGAATCCGCACAGGGATGACCATTGCCTTCTGGCAGCGTGGTGCAGAGTCACCACACCACACGGATACGCTGTGCTGCTCGGACTACGACTACGGCATCGAGGGGCCGGCCATAGCCGTTAATCTTGGCTGTTGGAAGTCGCCGGGCAGGTACAACTGGGATTGCGGTCGGCCCTGGTCCTTCGATGGCCGCCTCAGTGGAATCCACCGCTACAGCAGCGAGTGGTCGGGCCGGTGGAACCACTGGGCCTTCACAAAAGATGCCGGCGCCGGTGAAATGAAAATCTTTCTCAATGGCGACCTCCTTGACAGCCGTGACGGTGCACACACGCCCATTTCCGGAATCACCTCATTTGAAATCGGTTCCGGGTGGTATGGGGGTTACGATGGCCTGATCGATGATTTCCGCATCTATGATTATGCCCTCTCGCAGCCCGAGATCGTCCATACGGCCACTGGCGGCACAGGCATCTTCGACCTGCCACTACTGGTCCCTGCCGACCTGAACAACGACAGCCAAATCGACTTCTCGGACTTTGCCCGCTTGGCCGAGCACTGGCTGGAAGCCCAAATCTGGCCGTAGAGACCCGTTTTGAACGATGCCGTGGCATGAGCGAAGCCCGCGGATGGACTGGCTCGGCACGCACAGCGATCCCATGGACGCCATAGTTTTCCTCCCAACAGAGACTTACGGGACTTTTTTGCCGAAAATGTGGAAAACCGGGCATTCATTTCGGCCGATATGTTCTTGTCAAGATATCACAGAGAACAAATTCAACTATTGGAATTTTTTTCTTGACCGCTCTTTGAGAATGCTCTACGATAAAACAAGTAAGCAGCTGATGATGATTCAGATTGCGGGTCGTCCCGTATCTGCTCCGATGCTTTTTTGCGACTTGCTAAAGGGACGAACGACGGGGAGAAGGTTTTTTAAGCCTTTTCCTTGAAGGTAGTTAAGCTTCAAAGACACTTTCGGCGCCGGCGAAGGGCCGTGAGCGAAAACGGGGGCTCAATGGCCTCTGAGGCGATGACGGAAGTGAATTTAGCGTGAAACGAAATCTGCTTGAAAAAGCGTTTGCTTGCCCGAGAGGGGTTGTTAGTGTTGAACAAGAAATCAGCTAATTGTCAGAACAGAAAAGACCTGCTAATGTCCGAAATGCCTGGCTTACGGCAGATTTTGGCAACTGATAGCTGATTTTGCGCTCGGGCGAGAGGGATTTCGTAATTCATGGGCATTTCTTTGCCGCTTTCCTGCCTTTAGACCCGTGATCTGTTCCATTGAGCGATGTTTTAATGACTCTTTGAGAACTGCAAGGGAAAGGTAGGAATTATGACCGTTGCACTCGCTGAAATCGGCCTGCCGGCCGTCGCCTTGACCATAATTGCCTTTCTTCTGGGAATGGGTCTAACAGCCGTTGTCCACCAGATGATTGCCCGGGCGAAGGCCAAGACCTTTCAAGAGGATCTGGATCGACAGGTTGAAGGGGCCAAGAGAGAGGCGGAGAACATAATCAAATCCGCCCAGATTGACGCTGCGGCCGAGACGATAAAGAAACGAGAACAATTTGCGGGCGAGGCCAACAAGATCCGCGCCGAGCTGCACGAAACGGAGATGCGGCTGACCAAGCGTGAAGACGGACTCGACCGGCAGGCCGAGCTGCTCCAGCAGCGGGAAAACGCGCTGAAACAACAACATCAGGAAGCCGAGCGAAGGTTGCACAACATTGGCCAGCGGGAGAAGCAGCTTTCCGTTCTGATGGCCCAGCAGAAGAACCAACTGCTCAAAATCACGGCGATGGACATCAATGAGGCCCGGGAGCTGCTCTTGAAGCGCCTCGAAGATGAATGCGAGCATGAGATGTCTTCGCTGATCCAGCGAAAGCTGGAAGAGAGCAACGAAGTGGCCAACGAAAAGAGCCGGGAAGTTATCAGCGCCGCCATTCAGCGGTACGCCGCCGAGCATACATGCGAAGTGACCGTCTCAACCGTTGAGATACCGAGCGACGATATGAAAGGCCGGATCATCGGTAGAGAAGGACGTAATATCCGTGCGTTTGAGAAGGCGACCGGCGTGGACGTCATCGTCGATGACACGCCCGGCATGATTGTCGTCAGCGGCTTCAATCCCGTCAGGCGCGAGGTGGCGCGCCTGTCCATGGAACGCCTTATCCAGGATGGCCGGATCCATCCGTCTCGAATTGAGGAACTGGTCGCTCAGACCAAGAAGGAGGTCAACCTCAAGCTCCTGCAGCTCGGCAAAGACGCCGCCGTTGAGACCAACATTCGGGGACTGAGCAACAAGGTGCTGAGCCTGATCGGTGCGTTGAGCTACCGGACCAGCTACGGCCAGAATGTTTTGCGGCACAGCGTCGAGGTTGCATTCCTGGCCCAGGTCATGGCCGATGAGCTTGGCCTGGACGGCCTGATCGCCAGGCGCGCCGGGTTGCTGCACGACATCGGCAAGGCCATCGACCACGACGTCGAAGGCAATCACCCAACCATCGGCGCCAATTATCTCAAGCGTTTCAACGAATCGGCGGTCGTCCTGAACGCAGTCGCCGGCCACCACGGGGACGTTCAGCCCGACAATCCCTATACCCCGCTTGTGGCCGCGGCTGATGCCATCAGCGCCTCGCGTCCCGGCGCCCGCAGAGAAACGCTTGAACGCTACATCAAACGGCTGGAGAAGCTCGAAGAGATTGCCGGCGGTTTCAAAGGCGTTCAAAATGCCTACGCCATTCAGGCGGGACGGGAGATCCGCGTGATTGTATCGGCCGACGAGGTGGACGATGAGTCGGCTGTGAAAGTCGCACGCGACATTGCCAACAAAGTTGAAAACGAAATGACCTACCCGGGTGAAATCCAGATTACGCTGCTCCGCGAGGTCCGCTGCATTGAATATGCGAAATAAGGAATTCTAAAGCGCCGGGCGCATCCGGCCCATAGCGCGACATACAATTATGAAACTAAATATCCTTTGCATTGGTGACATCGTTGGGCGGCCCGGCAGGCGGATTATCGCCGAGAAGCTCAAGCCCCTCGTCAAGGAGCTTGGCATCGACTGCGTCATCGCCAACGCGGAAAACGCCGCCGGCGGCTCGGGCCTGACGCCTCAAATCTACGACAAGCTGCAGCGCTACGGCGTCAACCTGATTACCCTGGGCGACCACACGTATCGCAAGAGAGACATTATCCCGACCCTTGAAAGGGCGGACGACATCGTTCGACCTGCGAATTTCAGCGTCAGCGCCGCCGGCAAGGGCTTCGCGCTGTATCAAACGGGCAAAGGGCCGACCGTCGCCGTCGTCGCCCTGATCGGCCGGCTGTTTATGAAGGGCAGTGACTGCCCCTACAACGCCATTGACCGGATCCTGTCCCAACTCGGGCAGAAGGCCGAGGTCGTCGTCGTTGACTTTCACGCCGAAGCCACCAGCGAGAAGATCGCGATGGGCTATCACCTCGATGGGCGCGCCGGCTTATGTTTCGGCACCCACACGCACGTGGTCACGGCCGACGAGAGAATCCTGCCTAAGGGTACCGCGTATATCACTGATATCGGCATGACCGGCCCGCATGATTCCGTGCTCGGCCGGGGCGTCGAGAGCGTCCTGAAATCGTTCAGGACGCAAATGCCGTTCCCCTTTGAGATTGCCACCGGCGACGTGAGAATGAACGCCGTCCTGGTCACCATTGAGAGCAACACAGGTAAGGCCGAGCGCATCGAGCGCATCCGGGTCGATGCCGAGACCGAAGAGGCCGCAAACTACGACACCGACGACGGCAGGCCCGAATACTTCAACAACAACTTCTAATCTATTGCCGTTGCGCGAACGGTGTCTCCCACCCGTTGGTATTACCCCCGGCCGTGTTCGCGCCCGTTCACTTTGACTTCGTCAACGGCCGCGTCCAAAGAATGGGGCCTGCACCGAACACATCGATGCAGGCCCTGAGTTCAAATACATTCTTCTGCTTGTCCTTCATGTTCAGCAAGGACAATTGGCAACGACGCTTAGTCAATCTTCGAAATCACGATAAGATCCAACTGTGCGCCATCTTCACGGCGGACAACTTCCAGGGTGTACGTGCCGGGGTCCATCGTGAACAGCACCGTCGCGTCTTCATTATCGTCGTCACTGAAGACGTCGCTCCAG
>CP070806.1:3979849-4020819 GCA_020343675.1 Phycisphaerales bacterium | reverse complement strand
GTAAATTTCTACGGGCTCACGCCCGTAGCATTTGCAACAACAGGCTTTGCCTGTCCGCCTACGGCGGATAACTTCATCTACGGATTCTCATCCGTAGGATTGCGTTGGAACACTAAGAACACAATGGGCAGACCTACTTATTGTCCTGTCCGGGCTAATACGGCATAGCTCCCCCCATCATCTCCTCCATGTACATCTCCTCGCCCATATATTCGTCATAGTACTCGTCCATCCCTTCGCCCATGCCCTGTCGGCGACTGGTGGTTCCAAAGCCCTTGAATGGTTCATGAGGCTCTCTTTGCTTTCGGGCGATATGACTGAATACAGACTGTAATGTCGGTTCCCAATAAGTCGAGCCAACGGGCATGTGCTCGATACTGATCCCGTCGTAGCTGTAGAGCATATCATAGTAATTCCGGGCGCGAAGCGTCGCCCTACCCGACCAGTCGTTCACCACGGCTGCATCGACCATGACCGCCCCAGTCGTGCAATCAACGGTCTCAGGCACGTTGGATTTCTCCTGGGATACACCCATACCGAGGGGTCGGCCCATGGGGCTACCCAGCGGAGCGCCCGCTGGGCCACTCAGTAAACTGCCCGGCACCAGACCGCGCCTCGCCGCCAGCGTGCTGCGATCCGGTTTTTCAGGCTCCGGCTCAATTACATCTCCGATAAGCTCCCCCTGCCGAACCACGAAATCATGGCTGTACCAGCGTCCCAATGCGAGTCTGGAAACCTGCACGGTAACAGCTTTGTCCATCTCGCGGACACTGTTGGCAAAGAAATACAACCTTTCCATGATCTCCACGGGTTTCGTGACGTCGGAGAAGTCGCTCCACAAAATCACCTGGTCCTTCATGGCTTTGTCCTTCTCAGCCAGTTTGTCTGTCCCGGCCAGCGGGTTGAACACACCCAGCCGAATCCTGTATCGGTAGGTTTTGCCCGGCTCAATGGTGTCATCGTGGTGCCAGAAAACCAGCGGCTCGCGGAGTTTCTCGAATTGCGTCAATCGAGTAAGTCGAATCTCATCGAACTTATAGTAAACGGTATTGACCGTCGGCCTCCTGAGAGCGGCCCTTCGGTCAGCCGCTGTCCCCATGCCCAGCCCGTCCAATCCGGGTTCGTACATCTCACCCAGGTCCCCCCCGGTTCTCCCTCTCGAACCGCGCCGTCCCGTCAGACGCCCTCCCTCCCCGGGCAGTTGCCCCGTCATCCCCGTCCGGTCACCACGGCCTCTGGTTGTCCTTCTCGAACGCGTGTCCCCGCCGCCATAGACATCGCCGCCGCCGTACGAGCCGGAGCCGACTCCTCCCCGCGTTCTCGTTGTGCGTCTGCTCGAGCGCAGGTCAGACGTGGTGCTGTCTCTCGCTCGCTCTTGCTTTTCCGTTTCTCTTGCCTCCATCTTCTCTTCCAGATCGATCCTTCTTTGGATTTCCAGGAACTCACGATGCAATTCCGGAGGAAACCACTCCTCATTGGCCGAGGCGATCTGATAGGCTTCCGGCTGCAACAGGTCGATCTGGGTCAGCCTGTTATCGTATTGAAGCAACTGCACTTTCAGCCCCCCCGGCGGCAGGTCTTTCACATGTTCGACAATCTGATACAGCCTCCTGTACTGGTCGATCCTGGTCCGAGGAACATCCTGCCAGGCGCCCCAAGTGCCGTTATCGTCCAGCGTCTGCCTCTGTAACTGCACGGCGGCAAAAACCGGCTTGGCCAGACAAGGATCGGCATACTGTTCGTCAACGACGTACTCGATGAAGCTCTCGCGGAACCTTTCGAACAATCCGGCAATATCATACTTTGCCGAGACGGTCACAAAATCGATATCATTCGGCTCATTGTTGCCCTTATCGTAAGGAACCTCCGGGGTGATGACATTAAGCGGCACGTAGGCCACCGTCCGGATATGTTCGATGTCCACATCAGTGATATCGCCGACGCGAGGAAGACCATAGACGCCTCCTTCCGGAACCGGGCCGACACCGGTCTCAGACGGCGCCACCGGCCACAAGCTCGTATCAACGCCCGTGACGGCCGAATCAAGCAGAGCAACGAAATCATCGACCCGGGGGTCATAGGGCGCCACGTCCTCGGGCGGCTCGTTGAGCTTCTGTCGTAAGAGCTGGGCCTTCTTGTAGATTTCTTCGTCGAGAGCCGCGGGGCTGATGTTTTTGCCATCGTAGGAAACCATGTTGGGGCTTAAGATAACACGTGTAATCAGAAGCCATGCACACAACGCGCCGACGACAAGCAGGACCATCTTCTCAACATGCTCTTCGAAAAAGCCGCCTATTTTACTGAAATCTGGTAGCATCATATCTGGTATCCCGTTTCACACCGTTTGCTGACTGTCCTACCGGGTCGCTTCCTCATCAAGCCCGGCAAGGGTATTCAAGACCGATTCCGGTATAATGGCCTCGTAGCCCTTCTTGTTGAAGGTGTACTCACAAACCAAATCCAATACCACGACGTTGTCCTGCCCGTAGCGGTAGTACCTGTGCGTCATATCGGTGAGGGTGGGCGATCCGATTTTGCTTTCCAAAATGTTTATCTGGTTGTGCTTGAAGGTCTGCGGCGCGTCGGTCCCCTCCGGATAGCCCCTGAACTGATGCTCTTTGCCGCTACACAATTCCTCCATAAAAGGCAACACGTCCCTGGCACCGACAACAAACGCCGCGTTGAAATGTATGACGTCAATGTCACCCTCTAAGTCCGAGAACCGCCCCGTGCAGGATTCGGTAAGTCCGTCGGTCGCAGAAAGAACGTAGGTGGGTTTGTCTGCGTCCTCCCTGCTCTGGCCTTGTCTCTTCTGGCGACTGAAACCCGTGAAGACGCCGCCGCCCGCTCTTGGTCTTTTCAAGCCCATTGTAAAGGTGACGCGCTGGAAACGTTTGACCGGCGCCGTCAGAACGCTGTCATGGCCCGAATTCATGGCTTCAATCGTGTCGAAAATATCCTCGATGACCCAGTACGCGAGCTGGTAGTACCAGCAATCCTTGACCGCCTCCTCCGGCTTGACATCGTACACGTAGTTGCCCCAATAATCATACCCGGAAATATCAGCCACATTCATGTACACGAACGTCGATTTGGCCCTGTCCACGCACATCTCATCAACGATCATCCGCTGCACACTACCCATCATCATCGAGCCTCCGTAGAGACCGCCGGTCGACATGGTTTCGTAAGAATCCATCATCGAGAATCTGCCCCTCGAACGCGCGCCGGACGACAAATCCTCGAGACCCCTTTGGATCTCCTCATTCGTCGGACAATCGCGGGCATTCACACGAGTGATGAGTTCATCGATTCCATTGCGATACCGCTGGCCGAATACCTGAAAAACCAACGCGGAGAAACCGGCATTCGGATCCACCCCGGGGAAAATCTCATAGCTCAGCAGCTCGCGCTTCGTCGTCTGCTCGGCCAACTGTTTCACGTCGTTGAAATCTTTCGCATAAGCATCCTGGATGGCCGCCGCTTTTTCGAATTGGTCTTTGGAAACAACGTTCGGCATATGCCTGTCGATTTCCCGGGCCCCACGGCTGATGCTCTCCTGCTGGACCCGCGCCTGCAAGCTGCGGCTCATCAAGTGCGTGGGAACAAGAAGAAGCCCACCGGCCACGGCCAGGATCACCGCCACCAACAGAGACTTATTGTTCTTGAAGACGGCCAATTTTTGCAGGACATCTTTGAAATTCGGTAGATTCATTTTCTCACTCACATATCCATGTCAGGCATTGGGCTTGCGCCGCCACTCGGCGGTGACGACGGCCTTGCTGAAGGCATTGCAGGCATTCCGAAGGGCATCATGCCCCCAGGCTGCGGGGGAGGCTCGGGGGCGTCCTTCCAGACGAGCTTGACGTTCAATACAAACCAATGGTCGTTGACCTTGAAAACGGGTTTGCCTCGATAGAGCCTCTGTTTTCCAGCCTCGTCCACCTCTGCGATCTTGTTAATGACCTCATTTGTCATCGGATCAACCAGGTCCCACTCGACGTTTGCGGTTGCAATCGGACCCGTGACTGCGATTTTGGGGGGCCGTTCCTGCCACGCGCCTATCCCCTCGGGCATCTCCGCATCAAGAGTGACTTCCTTCATTTCCAGTTTGAACTGCTCGGGATCGGCCCTCTCGTACAACTCGAAGGGGCTGTTGCCGTCCTCAGCCATGGTGTCAAGGTTCGCCAGCCGGGTCACAAATCCCCATCTTTCCGGCTGGTTTTCGACGCCGTGCGGATCGAGCAGTGTGCCCAGTTCCGTGATACTGCTGCCATAGGGACTGTAGCCGGCGATGGTCACGACAAAGCCTTGCTTCCTTTGGTCCTCAGTCGTGGCCCCAGGCATGAAGCCGGGCGAGTACATCCCCATGTCGTATCCCATCTCCTCGGCCATCATCATTTCATACTCGTACTCCGAGTACTCGTCTTCAAACTCGCCGCCTTCGAGCCCGGGGGTGGCCCGGCTTTTTCTCCACAGGTCCGCGCCGCCAAACTGCCCCTTGGCCAAGTCATTCGTATAGTAAGCCGAGATAAGAGTGAGGAATATCTGTTTCCGCTGGCTGCGTGGAATCTTCTTGATTTCCGCTACGTCACCCTCTGCAAACGCCCTGTAGAGTCCGGCCTGTTCCGGATTGTTCTTCTCATTGGGCAAGGCGGTGATTATCGTCTCATGCAACAGCGGAATGACCTGACGATACTTGAAGGGGTCAAATTGCGCGTTTATCCTGGCCTCGTAGTCAGCACCCTTGCTCTTGACCTCATCGAACTGCTGTATCGAATTCTGGACATCATTGACAATCGAGGCTGTTCTCAGTCGGACCTGATTGTTCTTCGTGTAATTCATCCGGTCCCAGTTGGTCCGCGCAAAAGCCAGCATCGAAAGCGCCAGCAGCAAGCACGCGGCCACGATGAAGTACGTGCTCTTGCCGGCCCAGGCCATGGACCGGGCGACGGTACGGGGCAGCAAATTGCTCTCTATTCTGGCCAGCCCCAGACCCTGCAGGGCAAGACCGTAAACAATGCCAAAATCTCCGACATTCTCGTGGAACTTCGCCGGCGAAACGCCCGGCCCTATCCCAAGTCTCTTGAACGCGTCAGGTTTTTCCACCGGGATCTGCAGCGTCTGCTGCAAATACTTGAGCAGGCCGCGCAGCTTTGTTCCGCCTCCCATCGCAACGATCCGCACAATTTTGGTATTCGGGTTGGAACTGTTATAAAAACCCAGTGACCGCTGCACTTCGGAGGCCAAGTCCGTAAAAACCGGGCGCATCGCCTGGAATATCTGGCGGGCATATTTGCTCACGGGAGCGGTGCGTTTGAGTTTCTCGGCCTTTTCAAAACTGAGCCTGAATGTGTCTGCTATCGCTTTTGTGAAGGCGTTGCCGCCGATGAGAATACACCGCTGCCAGACGCCTGATTTTGTGCAAACGACCAGATCCGTATTCTCGGCGCCTATGTTCAGCACAACCGTCGCCTGACTATCGGAAGTGACCAGTTCGGGGCGGTCGTTCAGCAGGTAGTTGTACAGCGACATCGGTGCCATTTGCACGTAGCTGACCTGCATGTCCTCCCTGTTGAAATGTTCCAGAGCTGAGTCGACCACCTCGTTCTTGATCGCGAAAATACCCACTTTGATCTCGGAACTGTCCGGCTCCGACATCATCTGCCAGTCCCACTGGACATTGTTAATATCAAAAGGAATCTGCTGAACCGCTTCGAACTTGACCATCTCGGGAATGCGTTTCTGTTCCACGGGCGGCAGAGTCACGAACCGGGCAAAACTATTCTGGCTCGGTACGGAAATGGCGATCTCATCTGCGCTCAAATCGTACTTGTTGACAAATTTGCGCAGACTGAGTGCGACAAGCTCTTCCCGCTCGGCCTCTGTTACGTCGCCTCCGCTGAGGACTTTGCCGTGGCGAATGTTGTCAAAGCCCATGACTTCCACAACACCGCGCTCTGTACTCAGGTACAAAGCTTTGAGGGAATTGCTACCGATATCAATCGCCCAAACCGCGCCGGTTTCCGCAGCCATAACACGCCTCCCGCTCAGTTCCTAATGAGCCTTGAACATCCGTTCGAACGTTTATACATTATATCATATCATGAAGACTTTTGCCATCAATACGCTTGGCTGCAAGGTCAATCAATACGAAAGTCAGCAGATTCGAGAACTGCTCGAGCAACAGGGACTCCGCCGGGCCCAATCGCCACAAGAGCCCGACCTGGTTGTCATTCACACTTGCTGTGTAACTCATACTGCCTCAGCCAAGAGCCGGCAATGCATCCGAAAAGTCCTCAGGCAGAACCCTGACAGCGTCGTACTCGTATCCGGATGCCTGCCAACGGCACAAACCGGGGAATTGAGCGGCTTCGACGAGAATGTCCATCTCGTGAGTAACCGAAGCGATCTTGCCGCCACCCTTCGACACTGGGCCGAAAGCGAAACTGCCACCCCGGTCTGCCAGAGCGCCCAATCCTGCCCGAATATTACTATTAAAGCAAAGAACGGCCACAAAATCAAGTATAAAAACGAGTTCCGCAGTGAATCCAGGCTGCCGACGCTCACCTCGTTCAACGAACAAACCCGAGCTTTTCTAAAGGTCCAGGATGGCTGCGATGGATATTGCAGCTATTGTATTGTACCCAAAACGCGGCCCGATGTTCACAGCAAGCGAATTGAGACGGCCCTAATTGAGGCACAAGCCCTTGTGAACTCAGGACATAAGGAAATTGTGGTGACAGGAGTATTTCTTGGAGCGTACGGGCGAGAGAGTGTCAGAAGAAACAGTTGGCCTGACCGTCGAAATGACAACCTGGCCGACTTGCTCGATAAGATGACGCAGATACCCAATCTTGCAAGAATAAGGCTGAGCTCGCTGGAGCCGGCCGATGTAACCGAGCGATTGCTCGATACGTTCTGCAAGCACCGTAACATTATGCCTCACCTGCACTTGCCGTTGCAGTCGGGTTCGGACGCCATGCTCAGAAGAATGCGCAGACAGTACAGAGTGGGTGAATTCAGAAAGAAGATAGAATCCATCAAAACAAGGCTCCACAAGCCGGCCATAACGACCGATATTATCGCCGGTTTCCCAGGCGAAACAGACGCCGACTTCGAGCAGACACTTGATTTGGCCAAATCTGTGGGCTTTGCGAAAATGCACGTTTTCACCTTTTCAGCCCGTCGCGGAACTCCTGCCGCCAAGATGCAAGCTACTTTCGAGAAGACAGTGGCGACCAGGCGATCGAGAATACTGCGGGACCTGGATGGCGAGCTGGGTCGCCAGTTTCGCCAGCAATTCATCGGCGAAACCGCTGAGGTCCTGATCGAGAACGATAATGGCTCCGACATTGCCCGGGAGGCTATGACGACCGGACGAAGTGAAAGATACTTCAAAGTCTATATGAGAAAAGCAGAGCAGAAGGCGCTGGAAAACAATGACATTGTAAAGGTGAAGCTGACTGAGAATTACAGGGATGGATTAGTCGGCATACCGTTGCAGCGACATGGGCCGGTGGGTTTCGAAGACGTGTCCCGAGCCCCTCTGCGTGGCTGTTCGGGCCATTCAAACGGCGTCAAGTGAGGTGGCCCATGGTACGTAACTCGCTCTGGCTGCCTGTTTGGGCAGTGTGAAGAAGAATGTGCTTCCTTTGCCGACTTCGGATTCCAGCCAGACCCTGCCCTTGTTCAGTTCGACAAGCTTCTTGACAACCGAAAGTCCTATACCCGTGCTTTCGATTCTATCGCTCGTAGAAAGCGTCTGAAATATCTTGAAAATGCGGTCAAAATGCCTCTTATCAATTCCCGGTCCGTTGTCTGCGACGCTGAATTCCCAAAAGCCGTCCTGCTCGACGCAGCCCACTTTGATGCGGCCCCCGGGCTTGTCCATGTACTTGACGGCGTTACCCAGAAGGTTCTGAAGAATCTGTATGATATGCGTTTCCGTGCAAACTATTGTCGGCAGTTCCTGCTCGACGACTACTTCGATATGGCTCGGCGGGTCGATTTCTCTGATTACTTCTGACAGAACCGGGTTTAGATCAACCTCCCGCGACTTCTGGACACTTTGCCCGACGCTCGAATAATGCAGGACATCATCAATCAGAGCGGCCATTTGTTTTGCCTTTGTTACGAGCAGTCGAACTTGTTCTTTACCCTGCTGGTCAAACCTATCCGCGTAGTCCGTCGAGATCCAATCCGCCAGCGTCCCGATGGCTCGCAGCGGCGTTTTCAGGTCGTGAGCGGCTATGTAGGCAAACTCCTGGAGTTCCTTGTTCGTCCGCGTCAATTCCCTGTTGGCTGATTCCAGGTCTTCATTCAGTTCTTCCAGCTCCCTTTTGGCTTGCTGGATGTCGGCCATCATGTTCAACAGCGCCGAGCGAGCCTGCTCCAGTTCGCACAGATTTGCTGTCAGACGTTCTTCCGCGAGCTTTCGTTCGAGTATCTCCCTTCTCATACTCGCGTCTGATTCCTCAAGGCTCTTCAAAGTCGCACTCTTCTGTTTGTTATACGTGTGCAGAAGCGTCGCTGACAACACGCCCGAGCCCATAACGCCGACAATCAGGATCGCTTGTATGGTGCGGATATTGGCCATGTGTTCGTTCATCGACTTGTGAAGAGAGATTTCAAGAAGCTCAGCGTGCGTGAGAAAATCCACAAAGGTGGAGTCAAAATTCTGGTCCATGTCGCTGCCTGCAGAGGCCGCTTCAATGCAGGCAATTCTGCGTTCGGCGATGCCCCGAAATTGCGTTCCGGCGGCTTGTGCAGCGCGGATGTGCCGGCGTAGCTCCTCGTTTCTTAGCGGAACGAGGTATGCTTTCCAGTCCTGTTCTCCTTGGGAGATAGCCGCAGCGCACCGTTCCGCTTCATCCAAGAGTCCCCAGACTGTTTCGATTTGTTCATGTTTGTCACCGGCAATTATCTCCTCGATCCACAGATGAGCCAGGGAGGTTTTGTATCTCATCATCACGCTTGCTTCTATCGACGATGTGTATATTGCCATGTGCCTTCCTGCACACAGCGAATAGCCGGCCGTGGCGGCAATGATTAACGTCACCGAGCCCGCCGATAGATAGATACGCCAGGGGCTTGCTCCATTTGTGACCGTGCTCTTGCTCATCACGTTGTCCCGGTCGATGTAGCGGTCGCGGGAATGAGATCGCCGTTCCCGCGTGAGAGTTTATCTTGCAGCTTCTCAAAACCGAGCCTGTATTTCTCTTGCCTTCCCAATTCAGCCAGGAGGCCATCCACTTCCTTCTTGAGCTCAACCATACGCAGTTCTCGTTCCACAGCCAGCTTGTTGAATTGCTCCAGGTCTTCGATGCTTCTTCGCAGTTGAACTTCGACTCGCCTGCGCTCGACAATCGCTTTCTGCAGATGGCTTACCGATGTGGTCGTCTCTCTCAAGTCGTCGGCCATTTCGTTGAAGGCCGCGCAGAGGTCGCCGATTTCGTCGTTCGCCGAGACCTCCACTTTCTTGATCAGATCACCTTTGGCAAGTGCCTTGCTGGCATCCGACAGGGCCAGGATTGGTTTGACTATTCTCTTGGAGACGACGTTCATCACGGCCCAGCACGCGAGAATCACGCCGGCAGAGACAATCATCAAAACGGCACAGGTCCATTTTACAAGACGAGCGGTTCGATTCTGCACATCGCTCAGCTGCCTTCTTGCCAGCACGGTCAGTTCTCTGGCCATTGTCGAATCCAGTTGGCCTAATACGTCCACATCTGCTATGTGATCCAACCTTTTGGCGCATGTCTTCATTTCCTTTTCACAGAGGTCAAAGAGCTGGTCCTGCCCTAACGCTGAGGAGACAAACTCGGTATACGCGTGCGATACCTCACTCACCAAGACCTGATTCTGTGCGAGGGCTCCAGAATCTTCAAGGGCCTTGAGCCATTTGCCAAATTCCGTGCTGCGTTCGACAAATTGCTTTTTGAGTCCGAGCCTTTCTTCTGATGTAGTCGTCCGACCCTTGGTGATATACTCTTCATCAGCGTCCTTCATGTCCCGATGAAGCGCTCTCAGATTGTTGACTGTGGATATGACAGGCCCAAGATTCTGACTTTGGCTCTGCATATCCACTAACAGACCGAAGAGGCGCATCTCGTGTTCCTCGTGTTCCTTCATCTTTGCCATTCGGCGGGCGCGGAGTTTAAGGTAATCTCTGTGGGCCGCCAGCGCCCTGGCGGCCTCCCGGTCGAACTCGGGCATAATGGTGGTCATTGCCTCGGCCCATATTCGGCGCATTTCTTCCCTGGGATACTCGTGACGCAGATTTTCTATGGCTTCGCCGATTCTCATTTCAAATTCATCGTGCGCTGCAGCAAAGGCTCGGATTTTGTTCTCTAATGCGGGCAACTTACGAGGATCGTTCTCCAACAAGTAGCTCTTGAGTTCGGTTCGTCCTGCTGTTTTGTGCACCTCCATTTCCTCGGCCGCCCTCACCAGAGGAACAGACCCGTTCACGATACAACGCGTTCTCTCATGAAGTGACCACATGTACAGATTTGCACACAGGCTATATGCAACGACCGCGCCAATCATGACGATTGTGATTAACCCCAGTTTATTTGTTAGGGTCAATTTCATCTTCGCTGTCTCTTGTATGGGTTCTCAGCTTGCTTATTGCCCTTACGGCGGCAGCACAGGTGCATAAACCTTGAGAAAGCGTTGCGAGCGCATGGCGGAAAACCCCCCATTTTGTGGCCCCGGCCTCCGGTCCCCTTTCACGAAGAAGAGCTGGTGAAGCCATAAAGGCTTCACCAGCCCACCAAGAAATGGTCAAGAGTTATTTACGTATTGAAGTCCCTGAAACCGTCTTCGCCATCATCCAGCGGTATGGCCTTTTCGGCGGCGACGTGCCTTACGGCCGGGTCTGGGGCTCGCTTCTTGTCCCCGGCTATTCTATGAAACACTCCGTCTGCCTTGTCCAACTGCGTCAGTTTCTTCTGCGGCTCATAGTGTTCCTTGCCCATGGCGTGCTCCAACCGGGTATGGCCCTGCGACCTTTGGGGCCTTCCCGATATCTGGCTCCTGCCGCTCGCCGCACGACCGCCGACCAGGGTCACCAGCTCGTTGACGACCTCATTCATGGACCCAGCTTGAGCACTGAGTTCTTCGGAGGCGCTCGCACTCTCTTCGGCGTTGGCCGCGTTTTGCTGGGTCACTTTGTCCATCTGGGCTATGGCGGTGTTAACCTGGTCGATGCCTTGCGCCTGCTCTTGTGAAGCAGCGGCAATCTCACTGACAAGGTCCGTGGTCTTACCGACACGCTGAACGATCTCTTCGAGCACCTTGCCCACTTCGGTGGCAATATCCACACCGTTCTTGGCGTTCTTGACCGACTCTTCGATCATGTTGGCCGTGTTCTTGGCGGCTTCGGCCGAACGCATCGCAAGATTTCGAACCTCTTCAGCCACCACGGCAAAGCCTTTGCCGGCCTCACCCGCTCTTGCCGCTTCAACGGCTGCATTCAGAGCCAGCAGATTGGTCTGGAATGCAATCTCGTCGATAACCTTGATGATCTTGGCCGTCTCATCGGAGCTTTTCTGGATATCGTTGATGGCGGCACTCATTCTGGTCATCGATTCGGTGCCGGTATCTGCAGATTTACGAGCCTCGGAAGCCAACGTGTTGGCTTGCTGGGCATTGTCGGCGTTCTGCTTGGTCATCGAGGACATCTCTTCAAGGCTCGATGAGGTCTCCTCCAGACCCGCCGCCTGCTCAGTGGAACCTTCTGCCAGCGACTGCGATGCAGAGGATACCTGCCCCGACGCAGAGGCGACCTGCTCGGACCCTTCGGACAGAGCCGAAACGATGCGGTTCAGGATTTTCGTTATGGAGCGCGTCAGGAAGATGCCGATCAGAAGCCCGGCGATGATCGAAGCGACGACTATGGCGATAAGCGACCATGTTGCGGTTGCCCTGGCAGCCTGGCCGCTTTGCTTGGCCTGGCTCATCTCGTCTCCGGCCAAGCCCTCAATCTCAACCAGCAGGGCCGTCATGGCTTCGCCCGCTTCGTCCAGCTTCTCTATGGCCTGGTCCGAGTCTTTTGCGCGTGCAATCATGTCTCCGCGTGCCCGGATTGTTTCAATCGCAGCCGTCTGAAAGCTTTCATGGCTCTTGTCCAATTGGTCAGCCACCTGGCGGACTTTTTCGTTATCGGTGGCGATGATCTTGGTCCCGTTGATCACACCGCCCTGCAATGCAGCAGTGACCCACACGTTAAAATCATTGATCGTCTTCTCGTACTCGGAAAGGATCGCCGTGATTTCTTCTTCAGTTGTTGCCTGGGCAATTTCCTCCAGGGTGATTCGTGATTGGACAATGGAGTACTTGGCCTCCATCGCGCAGTCGGCCAGTGGGACTTCTTCTGTCAGCACCTGTTTGGCTTTCTCGGCCGTATCGGCCGCCGCCAGGCTGCTGTCAATCTCTTCCGTGACGGTTAGCTCGAAGGTTTCCGCCGCCTGAATAAGAGTCTCGCAGACGGATTCCATCTCAAGCATCGCCTTATCGGCGGCGCTTTTGGCCGTCACCAGCAGTTGGCCGGTTTCCTTCAAAGAGTCAAACGCCGGCTGAAACTGCTCGTCATGCAGTTGCTGCGCTTCCCGGGTAACAGAGGCCAGTTCGGTGTTATCCGTCTTGATGATCGTTTCGCCTTCAATCTCACCGCCTTCCAGGATCGCCTCGGCCCATGTATCGAACTGCAAGGTGGCTGCATCGAATGCCTTGACAATTCCGTCAATTTGAGATGCATCCTCATCGACTATGACCGTCGTTACGCCTCTAAGCTCGTCACCCAGCATCTTGCTCTCGCTTACGGCCAGCATCATTTCCATACTGGCATCGGCTATGGGGGCTTCTTCATTCGCCACAACGTGGAGTGCTTTGCCAACCGTTTGAACGCCCCAGTAGCCGGTGACGCCGGCAACGCATACCAGAGCAACGACGGCCAGGAACCCAAGAATGATCTTCGTCCCAAGTTTCATATTCTTAAACATTTCAAATCTCCTTAGTTCGTTCTTCGCATTGCTTTCTTGGCTTTGCCCTACACAAGGCAAAACTCGTACATAGTGCAAAAAGTCCCTCAGAATGCCATTTGCGACCGGACGCCGACGACCACAGCGTCACTGTTGGCCGTGTCGCCGCCGGGATTGGTGACATACTGAAGACTGGGACTGATGGCCATCCAGGGGGAAATCTGAGCGCTGTAATAGAGCTCGACAACACTCTCATGCTCGTCGGAGTAACCGGCCTGATTGCTGAAAACACCCTTGGCAAAACCCAGACCGAGGACATCGTCATCGCGCCCTTCGAGCAGGCCCTGGTACTGCACACCAAAGCTCCAGAAGTCGCTCAGGTCGTTGACCTTCTCGCTGGCCCAGCCGGTTCGTGTGAAAACACCCAGCCCCTGGCTGTCCTCCGGATCGTCGTTTTCCTTGTGCAGCATCTGATCGCAACTCATGTAGAAACCGGCATCGTCCCGACGCATTCGGCCGTCTGAGAAACGCTCTTTCTCCTGGGGGTCGTACCACATCCCAATGCGATAGGCGCCCATCATCGGACCGTTGCCGCCATCCAAATGCGGCGCCATACCGGTCTCGGCGGCGTAGAAGAAGTAATCTTGGCCGTGGAAGGCGGTGTGAAAACCGGCCTCTCTGGGATCGCCCTGGGCATCGATGGCCCCGATGGACGCATACCACCATTCCACCGGGTTCCAGTACAGAACCGCACCCAGGCCCATCTCCGGAAAGGGGATCGTCGGATTGTTCACCAGGGCGCCATTTAGAAACTGGGCCGTCTCATCATTGGCGTACGCACTGCCATCGAACGAGACCGGACAGCCCCGGCATTCGAATCCACCGGTAATGTCCATCTTGCCCAAACGCAGGCGGAGCGTCTCGTCGAACATGGCCTGTTCGTACCAGAGTTCGGTCAGGTCCATCGCACGCCTGCCGCCGGCGTCAGCGTTAATGCCGAAGACGCTGCCCACCGATTCGGTATCTGTGTCCGACCGCGACCAGCTTCCTTCGGCGTGGGCCAAAAGGCTGCCGCCTTCAATGCCCCACAGTTTCTCCAAGTCGGCTCCGATTTCGAGGTCATAACTGCCCGTATGCCGGCCTTTTCTGCCATGTGTGTCCAGACCGCCACGGATATTTGCCTGATAGATGTTGGTCATGCTCAGACCAACTTCAATGCCCGAATCGGCCAGCTCGTCGGCGAGCCCTCCGAATCCGTTTGTCAGCGTCTCTCTGTTCCACAAATCGGTGTCATCCGGATCAGGAACAGCGGTGACATTGAGCAAATTGGCCGCTACCAACTCGGGAGAAGCACTTGCATGGGCTTCGACCCCTTTGACCTTGTTGGGCGACTCGGTAACCTGGGCGGTGAGGGCCGGCTGGCCGGCAGAGCCGTCTGAGGAAGCGCTCGGGGCAGCGGCCTGTGACCGGGCTTCCAATCCCTGGATCTTGCTCTCGAGATCAGTAAGCTTGGCGTATAAAGCCTCATGGCTCTTGCGAGCTTGCTCCTGTGATTGGGCCTTTGAAACTTCAAAGTTGCGTTCAAGTTCCGCAAGCCGGGCATCCAGCCCTGTGCTGAATTCCTGCATACCTTTCTGCCGGGACTCCAACTCATCGAGCCTCTCGGCCAGAGTCTTGACTTTGCCTCGCAATTGCTCCGCCAGTGTCACAGGGGCATTCACCGTGGTTTTGATACCCTGTTGGGTGGGCTGGCGAGTTCTCGACGCCGCTTTGAGTCTTGCGATCTTGGCGTCGAGGCTGTCCTCCGCCTGGCAAAGACCAGCCAGACAAAATACAGCAGCGACTATGCACAGAGGTCTTTTCATCGTTCTCATTTTCAGATCTCCTCGGAAACTCGCTTCTCGGTTGTCGTCTCGGTCACAGGCCTGGTCAGATTCCCAAAATCTTCGCCGGCCAATACCTTATCGATGTCCAGAAGAATCTTGACCGATTCAGCAATCTTGCCCATGCCGAGGATAAAGTCCGTATTGACGCTCGAACCAAATTGGGGTGCCTCTTCTATATGCTCACCGGCGATGTCCAGTACCTCCTGCACACGGTCAACCACAATGCCGGTGCTGAACTTGCGGTTGCCCTGAGATATCTCCACAACAATGATGCACGTCTGCTCCGTCACTTCAGCAGTCTCCATGCCGAACTTGGCCCGAAGGTCGATGACCGGTATGACCTGGCCGCGCAGATTGATTACGCCTTTGACGTGGTGGGGCGTCTGTGGGACGGCGGTGATATCCATGTAGCCGATGATCTCGCGGACCTTCAAGATTTCCAGCCCGTACTCCTCGGGCCCAAGAGCAAAGGTAAGATACTTACCTTCCTTCTCCAACAGCACTTTGCTGGACTGCTCCGATTGGGTCGTTGCTTGAGACATAGTAATCCCTTTCTTTCGAACAGTTGACATTCTTGTTCACGACCATGTAAGAACGAAACCTGACGAATCGTATCGCGTTGGGGCAGCAGCTTTAAGGTGACAGGGCCTTTGATTAGGACGGCTTTGCCAACATTCGTACGATTCTGTAACCGAAATACGTTCGGTGTTCCCCCGAGCGTACTCACATCCCCATTCATAGGAACGAATAACAGGGGGATTGTCAGTATCCCCCTGCCATTCGTTTGGCGAAAAAATCGCGAATCCGGAATAATCGTTCGATTCCTGCTGTTCCAAGTTTTTCAAAAGAGCAACAGACAAGTAACGACTCTTGAGCGAATTCCTGTGTTCCCTATCTTCGGTACGTGGAATCAACAATTCAGCAAATTCACAATGTTTGCACGTTGGTGCCCGGCTCTGACGATGACCAATGGATTACGCGGCGAGGCTTGACATACGATGTTCTGCTTGTGCTGTTGTATCTGCACATTGCATTGCCGGCGGGAACGGTTCACTGTGAAGCGGCGCCTTGGTAGAACTCAGCTCTCACTATTGATAGGGACATAGGGGAGAAAAAACGAACGCCATTTGCTTTTGTGGAGTGCACCATCAGATTCACTGATGAGAACGAATGGATGATTGTCAAGAAGCCTGTGGATTACATCTCGATGTGGGATGTCTCGCCGAGGGATCGCTTCCTGGAGGTAACGGATTTGCTCTGCATGAGCCATCGGATTAGAGGGCTGGGTGTTTCGCCTATGAGAAATATCCCCCTGCAAAACGGGATTTTGTCCCTGCCCGACTACGGCTGCGCATATTAGGACGTTGGCATGGATGAGACCGTGTTCTCTGTCATTGCATCAGTCGGAGACTATTCCTTCCCGCACTGCATGTCGGATCAGTTCGGCGATGGTAGCAACATTCGTTTTCTTCATGATTCTACGCCGCCGGCCTTCAATAGTCTTGATGCTCAGATTGTCACTTTCTGCTATTTCTCGGGCGGATCTGCCCTCTGCCAGAAGCCTGATCAGTTGGCGGTCAGACTCGCTCAGGGCACCGCCGGTGACGGCGGCGTCGTGCGTGCTTTCGGTTTCGGATTCCACGTCCAGGATGACCCTGGCTGCGCCCGGGCTCAGGTACGATTTGCCCTGCAGCACCGTTCGAATGGCGCCGACCAACTCGTCAAACGCACAGTCCTTGAGCAAGTAGCCTGACATGCCGGCTTTGGCCATGCCCATGATATACTCCCGGTTGTCGTACGCCGAAAGTGCGATAACCTTGAGATCGGGCATTTTGGCTTTGATTTGGCGCGTGGCTTTGACCCCATTAGTCCCGCGCATACACACATCCATGATGACGACATCGGGCTGCAGTTGACGGGCCATCTCTGCGGCGTCCTTGCCGTCGTCCGCCTCGCCGACAACCTCCATGTCGGCCTGCTGGTTGATTAAAATGCGCAATCCTTCGCGCATAACAACGTGGTCTTCAACTAATAGAATTTTGACACCCATGTAATCTTGCTTCCTCTCTCATGCTTTCTGATAATGTGGCGGTACGATTATGCTGATTCTTGTTCCCACTCCAGCCCCAGATTCTATCTTCATGCTGGCGCCGAAATGGTCCAGTCTCTCGCGGATGCCAAACAGCCCGAGTCCGCCGCGATCGCTGAAATCGACGGCATCGCTTCTGCTCTCGTGAACCTCCATTCCGATGCCGTCATCTTCGACGATGATTTCCATGTCGTCGCCTCTGCCCCGAATGGAGACTCTTGCTCTTTCGGCCTGTGAATGCTTAACGATATTCGTGCAAAGCTCTCGCACGGCCCTGTACAACATCACCCGCAGATCATTGCTCAGTTGTCTGTTCCGGCCATCATCTTCAAACTCTAAAACGATATCGTATTTGCCGCTTATCTCTCTGTCAAGCCAGTCCCTGATAGCTGCCTCCAGGCCAATGTCGTACAAGACGGGTGAGGTCAGGTCAAAAGTCAAGGCCCTGGCACTCTTGAGCATTTCGCAGATGCTCTCGCTGATTTCACCAAGGGAAGTGGCTGGGTCCGTTAGTGTTTCCGATTTGCCCAGTTCATCCAACCTCATCTTGCACAGGACCAGTCTTTGCAGCAGGTCGTCATGAAGTACCGCCTCAATTTCCTTTCGCTCTCGCTCTGCAGTCAGGGCCAACTGGGACACAAGAGAGCGAAGCTGAGTTTGGTATCGGATGAGTTCTTCTTCCGCCTGCCTGCGATCAGTGATGTCATTGATCTGCGAAACAAAATACATTGGATTTCCTGCACTGTCACGAACCAATGATACGCTCAAGATAATCCATACATTGTGTCCATCCTTATGTATGTATCGTTTTTCCATATGATAGTTGGGGATTTCGCCTGCCACCAGTTGACGCACGTAGTCAAGGTCAGGCTCCAAATCATCGGGATGCGTGATATCCTGGAAAGTCTTAGTCAGCAACTCACTATCAGTGTATCCAACAATTTCACACAATGCTGTATTGACTTTGAGCCAACAACCATCAAGACCCACTAAGCCCATTCCGATCCCAGAGGTCTCAAACGCATTCCTGAATCGTTCTTCACTTACCTGTAATCTCTCCTTTGCCTGCTTACGCTCAGTGATGTCACGGAAGGATTCGATGATCTGGACCACTTCACCGGCCTCGTCAAAAACCGGCGCGGCCCTGATCTCCATGACAATCTCGTCTCCATCGGTGGTAAAGTGGGTATGGGTGGTGGTCGCCGCCTTCTTGGTCTCGACCACTTGCCTAAGCGGGCACGGGTGCTCCAGACCGTCACATGGCACGCTGCGATGATGTGAAACCTGATAGCATAGCATGGCGCCAGGAGCCCCGTTCGTCTCCTCTGCAAGTTGCTCGCTGGGCTGGTTGCTGAGTACGATGTGGTGGTCAAGGTCGATGACCATCACTCCGTCCGGAACGCCATCGATGACTGTCTGTAGGAAGCTGTGGGAATTCCGTAATGCTCGCTCTGCTTTCTCACGCTTGCCCGCGCATCTGGCAATAAACAGACCGAACACTACGAAAAACCCGATGATGGTTGTTCGCACGTACAACTCCTGTGTTGGAGGGCTGGCAACAAGTAATTCCCAGAATGTCCCCTCATAGAACAGCAGGCGGTCCAAAGACGCGTCGATTACACAAACGCAGAGGCCACAAACAAGCGACAAGGCGACAATCTTGTACTGAATTCTCATAATCCCGTGCCCAGAGATCCCCAATCCTGGTACCTGCAATACGTACCTTCAGCCACACATCACAGGCTTGAGAGCAAGTAATGTGCCAAATTCCGGGGAAGCGTCGAAATACGCAGTGCGCTGCGAATATCGCTGAAAAATACGGATGGAGGAGCGGGTGAATTGTCGAAAAATTTGACACGTACGACACAGTCCTCTCTGACGTGGAAAACACCCCTGCTATTCTATTCTTAGACAGTAGCTATCCGGCCAAAAACAATGGGCGTGCGACCCCAAGTCAAATCCCTTTGTCCGTGTCGTGTGCCATGATGCGCATTGCGTTGAAACTGACGCAGTGCTATATGCGTGATACGCCATGTGACATATGAATTACGGTATCCTTTTGTCGGTGAGGGTGCCGGGCTTGTCGAGCAAAAGGGCCCTATCTGTATCCGCCATCATTTCCTGCTGATTGATCCGGGCAACGCGCTCGTGCCTTCGCCGCCCTTCCGCGGCGGTCTCGCCCGGCTGGGCGTAAGACCCACAGCCACAAGGCAGGAAAACCAGAACCCACAGAACAAATGCCAAAATGAACTTGCCTGCAAAAATAGAAACGCTCTTCATCATTTCTCCTTGTTCATCGGCCCCCGGGTGTTTTCGCCGTATCGGCGGCACGAGAGACACCCCTAAGTATGAATTTATTATACTGGCCGCCGGAGCCATTGTCAACAAAAAAGCAGCCCCCTCCGGAGTCAACTGCAGTGCGGGTATTCTATGGCTGGGAACGTTCGACTCAAGGCGCCCGGCCGCATTTGAGTGGGCATTTTCGGGCCTCAAATGCCCGAGAATGGGTTCGGAATACCATTATTGGACGAGGGACTGCGAGTTGAGGTTCCGCAGCCCGGCGGGGTGCGTCACTGTCCCGGTGACAGGTGATGCGGCCGGATATGGCCGCATCCGTTATCGCAAGGGCTGGCTCTCAAGCACGTCGTGGTTCTCTAAAGGCGCGTGCTTACACCGGGGCCGGCAGCGTCTGGCGCGTTGCCTGGAGCCTCTTCTTACGGCGATTTATCGTTCTTTGTTCGCCGTGCGTGATTGGCGCATCGCCGGAAGCAACCTGCATGGCCTCGAGAGGGTCTGCGGCGTACAAATCGGCTTCCATCTCCTGCCATAGCCCTTCGGCCCGGTTGAACAACCCTCCCGATACCATGATCCGCATATCAGGCCAGGCGTTCACGGATTTGATGGTGTCGATCAGCCGGCGCACGTCAGGCGCCTGTCTTGGGGAGGTGCCGTGAATCAGCAGAATCGAAGGGCCATATTCGTTTATGAAAGCGAGGATATCATCATTGGTCAGTCCCCCGCCGAGGAATCTCACATCCCAGCCGTCGCTTTCAAACAGATCCGTCAGCATTTGAGCGCCAAGCTCCTGCAGCTCGTCCGGCGCACAACAGACGACCACCTTCTTGCTCTTGCCGGGTCTGCGAGGCAATTTGTTCTGAAGCTGGTCCACAATTGTCCGATTGACGCGCGTGGCCAAATGCTCCTGAACGGGGGTGATTCTGTCTTCGCGCAGCAGCTTCTCGATTTCCACCATGACCGGCCACACCAGGTGAATGTAGACTGAGTTGGCCGGAATCCCACTTTGCAGCGTTTCCTCTACTACGGCCCGACAGCTTCTTCTGTCGCCTCGGAGCAGGGGTTCTAAGTAGCGAGCCAGAGTGTTTTGCTTGATCATAGGTTCTTCTCCAAGAAACTTCCCAATTGCCAACTTTCTTCTTACGTGTTAGCTCCATTCAAACCTTCGTGTGTTAATTTGGGTAATTTGTATAATTGAATAGTAATAGCTATCGGAGGGCCTGAACAAAAAACTTGAGTCAAAATAGGTACTTTGGGAATAATACGTAAATTCATACTCAAGCCGCTTCTTCTAATCGCCGCACCGTGAAGGACCCATAACTACTCTGGCCTTCGAGCGGCGTGATGCGCGCCAAGCGACGCGGGCGCGTGCGGTGGCGCGATTGCAGAGTTTATCGGTCTTGCGAGATGGGTAGAGGCTGTTATCCGGACTTTACGCGGATGAGGCTGGACTGTATAATCCCCCTTCGTCACCGGGGACATGACGGGGCCGCGGATTGGGCAAACGCTTTGGAAGGCCCCGGTGCTGGCGAGTCGGTCAAGAACGTGCTCACAAGCAGCGATTAGAGTTAATCTTCAACAATGATGGACAAGATTCGAAGCGCGTTGGTTAAATACTGGGGCTACAATGATTTCCTGCCCCTGCAGAAAGACGCGATGGAGTGTGTCGGTCACGGGCGGGATTCGATTGTGGTTCTTCCTACCGGGGGCGGCAAGTCACTCTGCTTTCAGGCGCCGGCGGTGGTCATGCAGGGTCTGACCATCGTGGTCTCGCCGCTCATTTCCTTGATGAAAGATCAGGTTGACGCCCTGAGAGAATGCGGCGTCCCGGCGGCCAGGGTGGACAGCTCTCTGGAGCTCGACGAGCAAAGGGCCGTTTTGGCCGCGGTTCGCAGCAAGAAGCTCAAGCTCCTTTACATGTCCCCCGAGCGGCTTGTCTCGGAACGCACTATCGAGCTTCTCAAACAGATGCAATTGTCCTGCGTCGCGGTTGATGAAGCCCATTGCGTCAGCATGTGGGGGCATGATTTTCGCCCGGAGTATCGACAATTGGGTCTGCTGAAGAAGATTCTCCCCGATGTCACTGTCGGCGCCTATACGGCCACCGCTACCGAGCACGTGTGCCGTGACATCGCCGAGCAACTGCATCTTGAGAAGCCTGCAATACTGGTCGGCTCGTTCGACAGACCGAACCTCATTTACAAAGTCCGGCCGCGAACGAACAAGCTTAGACAGGTCTGCTCGGTGCTCGACCAACACAGGGGAGAATCCGGCATTGTCTATTGTATTCGGCGTAAAGACGTTGACGCAATGTGCGCGACGCTGAAGGCCAAAGGCTATAACGTGCTGCCGTACCATGCCGGCATGGAGGACCAGGACCGCAAGGACAATCAGGATGCATTCATCAGGGAAAAGGTTGACATCATTGTCGCGACGATTGCATTTGGGATGGGGATCGACAAATCGAATGTGCGTTATGTGATTCACACGGGCATGCCCAAGTCCCTGGAGCACTATCAGCAGGAGACGGGCCGGGCCGGCCGGGATGGTCTGGAGGCTGAGTGCTGCCTGTTCTATTCGGGCGGCGACTATGGAACGTGGAAGGGTCTGCTGAGTGACATGGAGCCGGAAGCTCATAAAATCGCGATGGTGAAGCTCGACCACATGTATGGCTACTGCACGGGCGCCGCGTGCAGGCACAACGCGATTCTGCGGTATTTCGGCCAGGCCCCGGCCAAAGACAACTGCGGCGCCTGCGATACGTGTCTCGGCGAGCTGGATGGGATCGAGAATGCCCTGGAGACCGCCCAGAAAATTCTCTCGTGTGTCCTTCGCCTCGGAGAGCGATTCGGCGGCGGTTATACGGCGGCTGTGCTAACCGGCTCAAATGACAAACGCATCCTTGAGAACCGCCATGATTCGCTGAGCACCTACGGCCTGCTCGCCGAGCACTCGACGCGCACGGTGCGCGGCTGGATCGACCAGCTCGAAGGGCAGGCTTACATCGAGAAGGTCGGCGACTATAACGTGCTGGCCGTCACCCAGAAGGGATGGCACATCGTGAGAGGAAACGAAACGCCTCGGCTGCTCAAGCCCGCCGAGAAACCGGCCAAAGTCTCCAGAGCCGTTGAAGATTCCTGGGAGGGAGTCGATAAGGGTCTGTTCGAGGCTCTGCGAAAGCTGCGGGCGGGCATCGCGCGAAAGAAGGGCATCCCGGCGTATGTCGTCTTTGGCGACGCCGCACTGAGGGACATGGCCCGGCGAAGGCCCTCGAGTTATATCAGGCTTCTCGACGTCAAGGGCGTCGGTGAGAAGAAACGCCGGCAGTACGGCGAAGCTGTTCTCAGTACCATCGAAGCCTACTGCCGGACAAATTCCCTTGAGATGGACTGCCACTGAAACGGAGTGACTTTGCGATGTCAATTCCAACCTTAGTCACGTTTATCGCTTATTTCATAATTCTGCTAACTATCGGCTTTTGTTTCTATCGCAAGTCGGCCAGCATTGAAGACTACCTGCTGGGCGGCCGGGGCATGGGCTCGTGGGTCACGGCGCTTTCGGCCCAAGCCAGTGACATGAGCGGCTGGCTTCTGATGGGCCTGCCCGGGGCGGTGTATTTGGCTGGAACGGGGAAGATTTGGATTGCCGTGGGCCTGTTCATCGGGACGGCTTTGAACTGGCGGCTGGTCTCGGCGAGGTTGAGAGTCTATACCCAAAAAACCGACGCGATTACGTTGCCATGCTTTTTCGAGGCACGTTTCAGAGATCCCACCGGGCTGCTGAGAATCGTCTCGGGGATCATCATCCTGATCTTCTTCGCTATCTACGCCTCTTCGGGCCTTGTGGCGACGGGAAAGCTCTTTGAGTCCACATTCGGCGTCAAATATCACACCGCGGTCATCATCGGCGGACTTATTATCGTTGCCTACACATTCCTGGGCGGCTTTTTGGCCGTGTGTTGGACTGATTTGCTGCAGGGTGCGTTAATGGTCCTGGCGATTGTAGTCGTGCCGGTCCTGACGTATCATCGGGCCGGCGGAATTGAAGCGATTAGCGAAGCCATGGAACTCAAGAACATTTCACCCACCCTGCTGCCGTCGGCCGGCACATTGCCCACGGCTATATGTATGATTGTCTCGAGCATGGCGTGGGGCCTGGGGTACTTCGGCCAGCCGCACATTCTCGTGCGATTTATGAGCATCAAATCGGCCGACAAACTCAGTCAGTCGATGGTTATCGCCATTGTCTGGGTCCTGCTGTCGCTAAGCGGAGCCGTTATTGTTGGCTTTATCGGCATCGCGATGTACGAGAATCTCAGCGGCGGCGAGCAGGAAAAGGTCTTTATCTATATGATACGCGATGTGTTCAATCCGTGGCTCGGGGGGATTCTGCTGGCCGCGATTTTCTCGGCGATTATGTCAACGATAGATTCACAACTGCTGGTTTCATCGTCGGCGCTGTCGGAGGATTTTTACCGCAAGGCGATAAAGAAACAGGCATCGCAGAGGGAGATTGTTCTGGTCGGAAGAGCGTGCGTGATTATCATCTCGATTGTCGCATTGGTTATGGCGATGGACCGCGATAACACGATCTTGGGAATCGTCTCTTATGCCTGGGGCGGCTTCGGGGCTGCGTTCGGGCCGTTGATTCTTTTCGCGCTGTTCTCTCGCAGAACCAGTTGGCAGGCGGCTTTGGCCGGAATGGTCACCGGGACGGTCGTGCTCGTGCTGTGGAAGCAAATCGGCCTGGGCGAGACCATGTATGAAATCGTCCCCGGCTTCGCCGCAAATTGCCTGACGATTATCCTGGTCAACTTCTTCATCGGGCAAAAAGACGAGGGGGTTTTGCACGAATTCGACGATGTGATAAACACAGTCAGCAGTAGGGTGCGATGAATCGCACCAATAATGGATAGAACGGAATCATGTCGGACGATAGACGATGGTCTCGTGCGGGCTTGCCTGAGTTACGCTTTTACCGGTTGGTGCTTTTTGACGTAATCAGGGTCAATATCCACACCTAATCCCGGACCGGTGGGAACTTTAACCATCCCGTCTACGACGGACAGGGCTGACGTCTTGCATTCGAATTGCACGTTCGTTCGAAATCCTTTGAATTCGTGATGCGCACAGGCATTGGGAAGGGCCGATACAAAATGCATCATGTAGAGGTATCCGAGCCCCCCGCCGGACATATGCGGCGTACAGGCTTTTCCGAATGCGTCTGCCATGCGCGCCACCTTCATCGAACGAACCATTCCTCCGAAATAGTAGTTGTCGGGTTGGACAATTTCAAGGCCATCATTGGCAATCAGCCAGCGAAATCCGTGCAGGCTGTATTCCTGTTCGCCGCCCGCGACGGGAATTGCCAGTGCATCGGCGACCTGTTTCGTCTCTTCATACCAGTCGAAAAGAACAGGTTCTTCAAAGAAGCGGTAACGGTACTTTTCCAACAAACGTCCAACGCGTATGGCCTCTTCCACGGAATAAAAACCGTTCGCATCGGCATAGAGGGCGATGTCGTCGCCAAATGTCTCGCGGATAAGCGGGATGATTGTCTCGGTCCTTCCTTTGGGACCGACGGCATGGATGTCCTCCGTCATGAACATCAGTGCGCCGACCTTAATCTTAAGGGCGTGGGCGTTATTTTCCGCAACAGCCCTTTTGATCAGCTCCAGGGATTCCTCTACTGGTTTTTCGCGGTACTCAGTGGCCTGGTAAACCGGTACGCGCCGGTGATGGATATCTCCGATCAACTGGCCCATGGACTTGTTGGCAATACGCCCCAGCATATCGAGAATGGCGAACTCAATGGTGGCTAAGGGTATCCCCAGAGCCATACCGCTCAACCTGAAATTGAGGCTGTAGATGTAAACCTTCTCAAGCAGCAAGTCCAGGTCGCGCGCATCTTTGCCGATAAAGAAAGGTTGCAGCCGTTTGACGAAAATGGGATAGAGCGAACTGAGTCCGCCGTGACCGACCGAAAGGCCTTCCGCCCCATCCGTCGAACGTACCCGGCACAGAAAATTACCGTCGAAGCGAAGCAGCTCGAGGGTCTCGATGATGACCGGAGCGGCAAACAGCTCTTTTTTCAGTACCGGCTGTTTCAGTATCTCATCGAGCTTAGGGTACTTGGGGTTCAGGGCTGCTGCTGAGCCGGAATTCCGGGCCTGGGAGCCGTAAGTTGACAGTGGTAATGTGGTGGCCGCCACGCCGCCTGCAAGGCCGGCCCTGATGAATTGTCGTCGATTGGTTTCCATAAATAGCCTACCTCTATTTTAAAGTGACTAACGGAAAATGTGATGTCAACACAACGGAGCAATTATACTACCGGGGCAATAAAGGTACAAAGGGAAAATGTGGGAGGGCTTCGCAGGGTCAAGCCGAAAACTACAAAAATGTCATTGCGAGGCCCGAAGGGCTGTGGCAATCTTTTGTTTCTGTTTTTCCCCGAATAATCCGTGACAAACGCACCCACATCTGCTAATATACATCTTGTGGATGGTTTCAGACGAAAGAGCAAGCGACAAAGCACCAGCGTCAGCCATGCAAGAGTTTCGTGACTTCAGTCCCAGCAGACTCGACTGTTAATAAAACAGTGTTGCGTATTGTTATTATGTTGAGCATATGAAGGGAAAGAACGATGAAACGGAACTACTGGCTCGATCTCTTCACCGGCACGACTTGGGATGAGTTTCAGCGCGCCGGCAGTTCCATTACGGGATTCCGTGAGTCACGCTGGAAGAGGATTCAGAAGATTGCAAAGGGTGACTATTTCCTATGCTACCTCACCGGGGTCTCCCGGTTCATCGGCATCCTTGAAGTCGCTTCCAAACCGTTTAAGGAATCGGAGCGTGATATCTGGCATGACGACGACTTCCCGTGCCGTTTTCGTGTGAAACCAATTGTGGAACTGACGCCCGAAACGTCCATTCCTGTGTTTGAGCTGCGAGACAGACTCAGTTTCTTCGAGAATCTCACAAGCCCTCATGCATGGACGGGGCACTTCCGATCCTCTCCCTCCAAATGGAAGCAAGCTGACGGCGACGCCGTCGTTGCGGCCTTGCTTGATGCCAAACAGAATCCGGTCAAGCGTCCAGTGGACAGACGGAAACTGAAGTACCGACCCGCTGTCCTTCGGGCGAAGATTGGGTCGGTTACAGTGCCTGAGACCAGTGACGAGGAACCTGCACTCAAACTGAAGGAATCCATAGTTCCTACCGAACACACTGAAATGCAGTGGCTTCTGCTCAAGCTCGGAGTTGATATGGGTTTCGACGTGTGGGTTGCCAGAAACGACCGGGCCAAGCACTTCAGGGGAAAGAACTTCGCCGACCTCCCGAGACTAAAGACCGACCTTCCTCTCCAATTCGATGATGCGACGAACCGCACGATCGAGTTGATTGATGTTCTTTGGTTGCAGGGCAATGCCATCGTCGCTGCATTCGAGATTGAATCGACGACGTCAATCTACTCCGGACTGCTTCGCATGTCAGATCTGATAGCAATGCAACCCAATCTCAATATTCCTCTTTACCTTGTTGCGCCAGACGATAGACGTGAGAAGGTCATGACGGAAGTGAATCGTCCGACGTTCTGCCGGTTAAGTCCACCCCTTTCGGAAGTTTGCCGGTTCATTTCATTTTCCGGCCTAAAAGACCAGATCAAACATGCAGCAGCATATATTAGGTTCCTCAAACCCGAATTTCTGGACGAACTCTCAGAATCGTGTGAACTTGAAGAAGCGTAGGAGAAATGACTATGATGTCTCTATGTCAAATTACAGGCGAGCAAGATTTCTTTGTTAGTGGATAGACCTGTGTGTGCAACAAGTTGCACGCCATACAAGGCTAAAGAGGTTAAGATATGAGTAATGATTCTAAGAATAACTCCTTAGATGAAGTTGCCGAGATGATGGCTGGTTGTCAACCATCATCTATGATTGATCAGAAGGCTAAAGCCGAGTTCCTTCGCCGTCAGACACAGGCAATTCAAGAGACTGCAAAAGCAACAAAGAATCACAGTTTCTACATGCTTATTTCTGTCATATTACTTTTGCTTTCTGTCTTTGGCACGCTAGTCTTCAATTATTTGAACTACATAAATAATAAATGACATTGGGGCCGTTGAACAAGCCGGTAGGTGCGACGAATCGCACCGAATGTTAATGGAATTTAATCATACCGGGCTATGAACTTCTGAGAACATATCGATCTAATTAGAATGTCTCGAAATATCACACCCTGCATGTCGGGAAGAAGCGTGTATCATGAATCTTAAATGCTTATTTGGCTTGTTCGCTCGGGTCATCATCTCTGTCGCTTTTGCCGGTATCTTTTATGTAGGCTGGATGGCGATTGCCATTGGGGTACTTATGTCAGGCCCTTTGCCTGCAAAAGCCCTCTGCTGGCTGTCGGCCCCTGTAATAACCGGCGCCGGTTTTGCATCAGGGCTTGCACTCTTTGAATTGCTGCCGGGCACGAGAAAGAGCAAACGCCGCGATATTGTCCTTTGGCCCTTGGCCGGTTGTGCAATCGGCGCCGCCGTTGTTTTCTGCTTCGGGCCCATGCTGATTGTCTTTGCGATGTTTGCCCTGGGAACAGCGAGTATCCTGGCCAAAGAAATTGTCCGCATCAAGAAACTGTAGTGAATAGAACAGAATCATGCCGGATTACAGACGATGGTTTCGTACGGGCGGGACCTATTTCTTTACCGTCGTGACATTCAACCGCCGGAAGATATTCTGCAATGAACTTGCCCGTTCATTTCTGCATCGGGCCATAACAGAAGTCCGGGCAGTACGCCCTTTTGAAATGCCGGGTGTTGTGCTTTTGCCTGAACATTGTCACTGTATATGGAAGATGCCGGACGATGACGATGATTTCTCTGCGCGATGGCGCATGATAAAAAGGAGATTTACGAAATCGTGGCTCGCGTCCGGCGGCCGGGATGTGCCGGTATCGGAATCGAGAATCAAAAGGGGAGAGCGAGGCGTTTGGCAGAGGCGGTTCTGGGAACACCTGATTGCCGATCAGCAGGATTTGGCCAGGCATATGGATTACATACACTACAATCCGGTAAAACACGAACACGTGAGGTGCCCTCATCAATGGGGACATTCGAGCTTTCATCGCTGGGTCAGGGAGGGAGTCTATGGGCGTGATTGGCTGTGCCAATGCGGACAGAAGAGCGAAGCTCCTGATTTCGGGGCGATTTCTCATTCCGTGGGGGAATGAATAGACAAGTGGTGCGATTCATCGCACCCTACAAATTCGTATCCATACGCTTCAGGAGATACGCAATACAAGATACGAGCCCCCAAGATTCTTTCGGATTTCACTCGACTTCAAGCCGGTTCTGTGGTATAGTACAACTGAACAGTAGATAGTTCATTGTTCGTAGTTGATCGTTCATAGTTCAAATCACAGTTCCTTCAAAGGCGGCGGACAGCACAAATCAAGAATCAAAATGCAAAATGCAAAACCACAACGCAAGAATCAAGAGTCTCGGCCGTCTGCCCATCAGGCTGCAATAGCGGAAAGTCCCGGCGCGCCGGGAGATTGTTTTGAAAAAACAAAGCCAATTTGCTCGAGAGCAAAACTGATGCAAAGCCAGCAATAAGAATGGCTTATGGAGAATCTGGCGATTTGAGAAAGCAAGAAGACAAGGCCAATTTCAAAAGCCTCTGTGCCCTCTGTCGCCAATTTGAAAAAACAAAGCCAATTTTTCAGCGAGGGTACGATATCATCATGAGAAAACAATCTATATTCGCAATTATCATCGGGATTCTGCTCAATGTTCAGGTTTTGGCCGGGGAATGGCCCCAGTGGCGAGGGCCGGGTCGGGACGGCATCTGGCGGGAAACAGGCATCGTAAGGACGCTCGATGGACTGCAATCGCGGGTTCTCTGGCGGGTTTCGATTTCAAACGGCTACAGCGGACCGACCGTCGCCGACGGACGGGTTTATGTGACCGACCGGTTGGATTCTCCAAAGGAGCTTGAGCGTGTCCACTGCTTCGATGCCGCGACGGGTAAACAGATCTGGTCTCACGCCTACGAGTCGGACTACGAAAAGGTCCAGTATCGTGACGGCCCGCGTGCGGCGGTGACCCTCAATGACGGCCGGGCCTATTCGCTCGGAACGATGGGGCAGCTTTTCTGTTTCGATGCGGCCAAAGGAGATGTCCTCTGGAGCAGGGATCTCAAAGCCGAGCATGACATCAGAGTGCCTATCTGGGGGATCGCCGCGGCCCCGCTGATAGAAAAGGACCTGGTGATTGGCCATGTCGGCGGCCAAGACAACGCCTGCCTGATAGCCTTCGACAAAGTCAGCGGACAAGAGCGATGGCGGGCCCTGAGCGACCGGGCTTCGTATTCGGCGCCCATTATCATCGAACAAGCCGGCAGGCGCGTGCTCGTCTGCTGGACGGGCGATAGTTTTTCTGGACTTGACCCTCTGACCGGAGAGCTTCACTGGCAACATCCGTTCAAGCCATTCCGTATGGTTATCAACATTGCCACGCCCGTCTTCGAGAACGGTTATCTGTTCTTCAGCAGTTTCTACGATGGCTCGTTCTTACTGAAGGCCGATCCCGACAAGCTTGCTGTCGAGAAGCTCTGGCAGCGCAAGGGGGCCAGTGAACGGAATACCGATGCTCTGCACTGCTGTATTTCAACTCCCGTCATTGCGGGCGATTACATTTACGGCGTGGACAGCTACGGCGAGCTTCGCTGCCTGGACGTGCGCACCGGCGACCGCATCTGGGAAAGCCTCGAAGCCGTGCCCAAAGCCCGTTGGTCCAACATTCACATGGTGCGGCATGAGGACGAGATTTGGATGTTCAACGAACGCGGCGAGCTGATTATCAGCCAACTCTCGCCCGCCGGATTCCGGGAAATCAGTCGGGCGAAGATTATCGAGCCGACCGAGGGACAGCTTGGCCAGCGCGGCGGCGTTTGCTGGGCCCATCCCGCCTTCGCCTACAAACGCATTTATGCCAGAAACGACCGCGAGATGGTCTGCATAGACCTCTCGGCGAAAGAGTGACGGGCCACCTGAGAACGGGAATGTGGCGCCTTGCTTCTTCGAGCGAAGTTGCTGCGACTTCTTGTCGTCACCGCGGTTCCGTGACTACGACAACGCCGTAGCCTCCGGGCGGGACCTGCACCTGTATCGTCCGTATGTGCCGGGCTTTTCCAAGCAGTTCGATTCGTACTTCGTGCTGACCCGGCCTGACCCGAGTGCGGCAGACATACATGCGAGCCGGCAAGAAAGTCCACGAACGTGTGTCGGGCTTATCCAGGCCGGTCAGCGCCGCTTCAGTGGCCAGAGCGGCGAGTCTTGACGTCTTCTTCTTGTCCTTGCGAGCCAGATACCGCGAGCCTTCGGCTGCCACAGCGCGGGCGATCATGCGCGTCAGGGCAGCCCCGATGATCTTGGGCTTGATGGTTTCATACTCTCGTGTAATCTCGGCGGCAAGGTCCGTCAAAAGCTCCGCAGGCAAATCCTGTCCGTTCAAGCGGACTGTCGCTCCCGTAACCTGATCGTCCGGCATGGTCAGCTCGGGATACGTGACGAACTTAAACGCACTGCGTGTGAGGATATCCGGATCGCCGGATGCCCACAAGCCGGCGTAGCCGATGGCGGCTCCGACCGCCATTCGCCTGGGGATTTTGTAGGGAACACGGCCGAGGCCCAATACGACCAGGATCTCGCCGTCAAGCTCGGCGCTTTCCGGCGAGTTGGGATTCGCGGCCGAGCCGGTTCCGTCCAACTCTCGAAGGTATGCTCTGAGCTTTCTTCCCACGTAGCCGCCCTGTCGAGACAGACGAAGGACAGGCTCGCGAAGGACGCGCAAATTGCCGGCGCCGAGTGTTTGCTCGTAGTACCGCAGAGCCCTGTCCGGCTCGCCGAGCTTCTCAAAGACAAATCCCGCTATGTACGAGCCGAAGGCCCCGGGACTTGCCTGATTAGTGTTCTCCGCCAAGGACTGGAGGTACTCGCGGGCGATTGTGAATCGCCGCGCCTCGACGCTTGCGCCCTGCAGGTCACTTACGGCCAGGTAGTTCAGCATGTTCAGGGCGTTGAGCGACAAGCGTTCGGTGGGCTGGACCTTGTAAATCCTTGCGCTGTCACTATAGACATACTTGCCGATACTGCCGACAGGATCCCGGCTCAAATCCAAAAACTCCAATTCCGTCTCGGCGGCGCCCAGATCACGAGCGCTCCATTCGTACTGCCCCTGTGCCTGGAGCAGTATTCCGCGTTCGAGCACGACCAGCGGTTTACGGGCGGTCCATTCGTCGGGGAGTTGTTCATGGCTGGGGACATCCAGAACGTCATTGAGCACCGCGATGGCGGCCTCATAGTCGCCACGCTCCGCCGCCTTATGGGCGTTGCTGAGTGTATCGGTGTATGTCGCACAACCTCCGACCCACAGCACACATAGTATGAGCGCCCGTCTGTGCAATCGGGCTCGTGGCGGCTCGGCCATGCCACGCCTCCCCGATACTTGTTGACTTAGCCTTTCAGCGCTTTGCTTCGCGACGCCTCGTTCTGGAACACGATCAAACCCGTTTCAACCTCAAGGACCTGGAGAATGAGGCTGTACTGCACCCGGCGGGTTCTTCGGAAGCGCTCTTCGACGGAGCTGACCTTACCAGTCACGAAGTACTGGGCCCCCAACTGCCGGCCGAGTCTGCCGATGGTCTGCGGGTCGTAGATGTCAGCCTGGCGCGAACGCAGCTCCTCGATCAATTGTTGCTGGCTCTCTCGACTGACCATACGCACGTGGCTGGAATTCACTAAGAACGTTTCCACCGAGGACAAAATTGCAGCCAATTGGTCGTCGATATGTTGACTTGTCGCGTTCTGGATGGGCCAGATCGCCACGGTCGGAGGCGTTGGCGCCCTCATGATGGTCTTATTCCAGATCGCCGAGCCCGACAGGGCCTTGGTGTTCTCGCTCACAAGGTATTCGATGTCGGCCCGGTCAAGCGTTACGCTCATCGCCGGCTTGTCGAGTTGCGGATTGTCCGTTCCCGGTCCGCCGCGGACCGCCTTTGGACCACAGCCGGTCGCCGTTACTACCGCTGCGATGAGCGCAAGCGACAAGGCAAAGAGAGAACGTGACTGGAGTAGATTTCGATTCGTCATAAAGCCCATTATTGACCTCCCAATTGTCTCTGCTCAGCTGCACCGCTGAGATTTGTCTTCGGCAGAATACCAAGTCTGCCTTCGAGATTCAAGCCTGAGATGGTCCACCGTTTTGCCCCACGTCTGGCGTCTCATCACTGGCCACTGTTTCAACCGGCCGTTGCATCAAAGCATTGTACAGTTCGGGCGGCTCGGAGCAAGGTACAAGAATCGAACGGGGGATCTCGGGCTATGCTGCTGTCCGAGCGAAAAGGCATCACAGAGGTGGAACAGGGCGATTCACTCATAAAGCCCCTGTCCGGAGGAGAGGGAGGAACAGAACAGGGGCTTCAGTAGTAGTGCATATAGAATACACTACTCAACCTCCTTCCGCGGAAAACCACCAACAAGGATGATTCTCCTGCTGATAACATACGTCCGGATCCACCAAAAAGTTCTTGCGGACTGCTACCATGAGTGGTCCTTTCAATTCGGCCGGCTCCGGAGCGGTGGCGATGGGACTCTGCATGCGATTCGGGTTCCGCGTTGCACAGCAGAGAGAAACTTGAATCTGAAAAAAGAGCCCCTGCCCTAAGGAGCGTCGGAAAAGAGCAGGAGCTTGTCTTTAAGGAGTCAACCATGATGATCTCTCATCACAGCAGAAACCAGATGCACTATTAGACAGTGAATTGCGCCCAACGGTCAACCTCGTAAAATTACTGGTTCTTGGATGAGAAGTTGCCGAACGAGTCCGTTTTCAGCCGCGCACAAGTTCTTGTGCGTTCGCCCCGGAAGTCGAAGTCGGCTGACCTCGAGCCCAGGCAAGTGCGTCTTGAACCCTCGGCCCCTGCTCACTGCATCTGACTGCAAAAGTGCCGATTCCGGCGATTTTCAATGGACAGACCGCTGCCAATGATGTAGATTATTTCCAGAATCAATTGTTCTCTTGAGCAGCGAAAAATGGCGATTTCCGAAGGGAATCGCAGAAAACAGGCGTCAACGGGGCTCGTAGCTCAGCGGTAGAGCAGTGGACTCATAATCCATTGGTCCAAGGTTCGAATCCTTGCGGGCCCAATTCACGCATCAGTGAGGACAAAGCAGTCAGAGCAAGATTTCTGGAGCAAACAGCAGAAATTATTACTTCAACTCAACTGCGTGTACCTTGTTCTCGCCGTTGTCATATTCGCAGAAATAGCAGGCGATTGCGTGAAGTGGAAATCGGCTCAAAGGCTATATGTTGTTGCATTTTGAAAACCTAAATGGCGTTGTCGTATCAAGATACTTTCGGATTTTGCCATAAAGGCTCGTTCTGCGACACTTTGGCACAAACACCATATGGTACTTACAATGCCACGGCGAATGTGATAGACTTCCAAATGTACTCATTACTTCTCCTTTGCCTACTGGTTCCCCATAGGAACGTACATGACAATCCCCAGAAGACCATACGCAAGAGAATACAGGCATTCTCTGAGGCCAAGAGGAACACTCCACAGAATATTTGTTGAATTATTAAAAGACACTAACCGCAAATTGATTTTCGTGATAGGACTTCGAACAACACGCCTATAGCTTTGATCGGTTGGGCAGGCCCCACCCTGCGATTTCGGTGGCGGAAGCATACGATTCTATCATGCCAATCTCTCATTCGCTGATCCTCTGACTGATCGCCGCTGCTGCTCAAAAGCAGACCGATCCGTCAGGTCCGTCCATGCTGTGCTCCGGCACAAGCGCCGGAGTGCGCGTGGGTTTTGCCAAGGAATTTCCGGACAGGAATTACTGTATCGCAACGGGTCGATTTGATATAATGCCGGAATTAAGCTTGGCTGTGTGGCTGAGCGGCTTCTTTGGCAATGAGTACTTTATGGAATTCCTCTCACCAAATTCATTTTAGGAGGCCCTGCAATGGAAGGTTTTTATTCTCGTCGCAAGTTTCTCAAGACCGCCACGGCCGGCAGCGCAGCGCTGGCCCTCTCGGCGGCAAGCTATTCGCGCGTCCTCGGCGCCAATGAGCGGATCTCGATCGGCCAGATCGGCTGCGGCGGCCGGGGTATCGGAGCGCACATGGCCGGCGTGCATGCACACCAGGACACCCAGAACTTCGAGATTACCGCCGTATGCGACCCCTGGCGGCTCCGCCAGGAGGAGGCGGCCGCCAAAACGAAGGAATGGTATGGGCGCGAGGCGCGGAAGTTCTCCTCGTACCGCGACCTGGTGTCCCTCGAAGACGTCGATGCCGTGATGATCGCCTCGCCCGACCACCTGCACACCACGCACTTAGAGGCCGTCGCAAAGGCAGGCAAAGACGTGTACTGCGAAAAGCCGTTGGCGATGCGGCTGGAGAGGCTCAAAGCCGCGTGCGACGCCGTCAAAGAGGCCAATATCGTCGTCCAGGTCGGCACGCAGTTGCGGAGCTACCCGACGTTCGCTGGCTGCCAGAAGCTCTACAAGACCGGCATCCTCGGCACGGTTGGGCGGATCGAGCAGTGCCGCAATGGCGAACGGCCGTATTGGTATCAGTACGTCAAAGACGTCAAGGCCGAGGACGTGGACTGGAAGGAATTCCTGGGGGACCGTCCCAACCGCCCGTTTGACCCGCTGCTCTACTCCGGCTGGTACGGCTACAGGGAATTCTCCGACGGGCCAATTCCGGGCCAGGGCAGCCACTTTATCGACCTGGTACACTACATCACCGGCGCGAAGTTTGCCACCCACTGTATGTGCATGGGCGGTACGTTCACCTGGAAGGACGAGCACAACTTCACCTGCCCCGACCACGTCCAGGCGATGTGGATTTATCCCGAAGGCTTTATGGTCAGCTACTCCCAGAACTTCGGCAACGGCAGCGGCAACAGCTTCAAAATCTTCGGCGATGCCGGCGTGCTCGATATGGTCAAATGGAACGCACCCATTTTGACCGCTGAAGGGGCAAACAGCAAGAAGAAAGGCCCGATACGGGGCAAGAATCCCGTCAAGGAGGTTGAGCGACCCGACCATTACCTTGATTGGCTCCAGTGCCTGCGGACCCGCAAGACATGCAATGCTCCTATCGACGCAGGGTACCAGCACGCCGTAGCCGTCATCATGGCGATGCGGTCCTACGACGCGGGCCAGCGGATGGTCTATGATGTCGAAGCGAGGGAGATCCGCCCCGGATAGGACAAACAACGCGGAATGACTTTCAGCACGAATCAGGAGACTATGTCAATGAACTCTTTTGAGCAGATATCCCGCCGGCGATTCCTGGGCGGAACCGTGAAGCTGGGTGCAGCAGGACTGGCCGCCTCGTACGCGCTGGAGTCGCCAGGTGCGGCTGCGGTAGCTGGCGAGCAATGGCAGATCGGCTGCTACACCCGCCCCTGGGCCAAATATGACTATCGCGTGGCGCTCGATGCCATTGCCGAGGCGGGTTTCAAGTACGCCGGCCTGATGACGACGAATTCCGAGACGAGGCTCGTGATCTCGGTCTCGACCACGCTCAAAGAGGCTGAGCAGGTAGGCCGGGAGGCTAAGCAGCGGGGATTGGGGATTCCGTCCGTTTACGGCGGAGGCATCCCCGTGGACAAGTCGCTCGAAGCGGGCATCAAAGGTCTGAGGAAGCTCATCGACAACTGCGCCGCCTGCGGTGCGGCGAATCTGCTAATGGGCGGCATCGGCAACGAAAAGCTTTACAATGCGTACTACAAAGCCGTTGCCGAATGCTGCGATTATGCCGCCGAAAAAGGTGTTGGCATCAGCGTCAAGCCACATGGAGGTCTCAATGCCACCGGCCCTCAGTGCCGAAGGACCATCGAGATGGTCAACCACAAGAACTTTCGAATCTGGTACGACCCGGGGAATATTCTCTACTACTCCGACGGCAAGCTTGACCCGGTCGCTGATGCCGCCACCGTCGATGGTCTCGTGGTCGGCATGTGCGTCAAGGATTACAAGCACCCCAAAAACGTGGCCGTGACGCCGGGGACGGGCCAGGTGGACTTCCCCGGCGTTCTTGCACGCCTCAAACAAGGCGGCTTTACGCGGGGAGCCTTAGTTGTAGAATGCCTTGGCCCGGGGGATTTGAAGCAAACGGTCGCCGAAGCCAGGAAAACTCGACAGTTCCTGGAAGAGCTGACAGGCCAGAAGACATCGTCCTCACAGGCGGCGCCTGTGAGCGCCACTCAACTGACGGCGGGTGTCGCCGTCACCGACATCACCCCGCCCGTCGGTTACCGCATGAGTGGATACTTCAGCGAACGCCTGAGCACCGGGACCTCGAACCCGCTCCACGCCAAGGCGCTCGTTCTTCGCCAGGGCAAGGAGTCAGCAGTTCTGGTCTTCTGCGACATCATCGGCCTCTCGCTCGACGTCTCGTCCCGGGCGCGCACGCAAGCCGCGGCAAAGACCGGCATTCCCGCGGCGAACATCCTCATCGCGGCCACCCATTCCCACACCGGCCCACTTTACTTCGGCGCCCTGCGTAAGCACTTTCACGAGACAGCCATCGCCGAACGAGGCGAGGACCTGTGCGAGAAGGTGAACTACGCCGACGAGCTTGTCTCGAAGCTCGTCGATGCCATAACGCAAGCCGCTGCCGAGACAAAGCCCGTCCGGCTGGAAGCCGGCTCGACGGAGCAGCAGGGTCTTTCATTCAACCGGCGGTTCCACATGAAGGACGGTCCGGTTCGGTTCAACCCCGGAGTCCTGAATCCTGATATTGTCCGCGTCGCCGGCCCCATCGATCCCCAGGTGGGGACCGTCTTTTTCCGCGAGGCCAACGGTGGCAACGCCCTCGCGGGGCTGGTGAACTTCACCCTCCATCTCGACACTGTCGGCGGGACACAATACGCAGCGGACTATCCCTACTACCTGGAGCAGTGCCTCCGCGAGAAGTATGGCGATCAGTTTGTCTGTCTGTTCGGCACGGGGACCTGCGGCGACATCAACCACATCGACGTGACAACGAAAGAACGCCTCAAGACGGACTATATCGGCCGGACGCTGGCAAAGACGGTCCGTGCGAAAGCGGAATCCCTGGAAACCATTGCTGAGCCATCTCTGGCGGCACGCAATGCAATCGTCGAGGCGCCCCTTCAACGGTATGGCCCCGAGAAAGTGACCTGGGCGCGCGAGAATATCAAGAAGGTCGGCACCAGTGATTTGTCATTTCTCGAACAGGTTGAGGCGTACAAAATCCTGGCCATTGAGATGCGTCGGAGCCAAACCATACCACTCGAGGTTCAGGTATTCAGACTCAGTCGCGATGTGGCTGTCGTCGGCCTGCCGGGTGAAGTTTTCGTCGATCTCGGTCTGGCCATCAAGCGGGCCAGCCCGTTTGCGACGACGCTCGTGATTGAGTTGTGCCAGGATGCGCCGGGCTATATCCCCACGAAGAAGGCATTCGCCGAAGGCAGCTACGAGACGGTCAACTCGCGGATCGCGCCCGGAGGCGGGGAAATGATGGCCGATGCGGCTATCGACCTGTTGAAGGAACTGGGCTAACGATGATCCGATCATTGTGGGGGCAGCTCAATGAAGTTCACGAAGATGCACGGCCTGGGCAATGACTATGTCTATGTCAATTGCTTCGAAGAGCAGATTGAGGATCCGGCAGCCCTGGCCCGGGTGGTCAGCGACCGCCACCGCGGTGTCGGGGGCGACGGACTGATTCTCATCGGCCCCTCGCAGACGGCAGACGTGCGAATGCGCATCTTCAACGCCGACGGTTCGGAAGCTGAAATGTGCGGCAACGGAATCCGGTGCGTGGCAAAATACACGTATGAGCATGCACTGGCCAAAACGGGCGGTGGGATATCCGTACCGGGGCAGCAATCTTTCCCCGCGTCGTTGAACATCGAGACCGGCAATGGAATTCTCGCGGTGGGGCTCGTCGTTGACCAGAGGAATCAGGTCTCGAAGGTCTGTGTGAATATGGGCCGGCCGGTGCTGTCACCGCAGGAGATCCCCGTGAATCTCGCCGGCGAAAAGGTGGTTGATCACCCCATCGAGATTCTCAGCAGGCCGTTGCTGATGAGCTGTGTATCAATGGGCAATCCCCACGCGGTGTTCTTCTGCGAGGATGTCCGGTCCCTTGAGCTTGCGAAGCTGGGCCCGGCTATCGAAAACCATGGCCTGTTTCCGAAGCGGATAAACGTTCATTTCGTGCAGATTGACAAGCCGACGGAATTCACCATGCGCACGTGGGAACGGGGCAGCGGAATTACGATGGCTTGCGGTACCGGCGCGTGTGCGGCCTGTGTCGCGGCGGCACTGACCGGACGACAAGAGCGTACATGCACGGGGCATCTTCCCGGCGGCGACCTCGGTCTGAACTGGTGCGAACAAGATAATTGCGTCTATATGACCGGCCCGGCTGTGGAGGTCTTTGAGGGCATCTGGCCGGACAAATAACACTCAGATGCAGAGCCTGGGCGGGCGGCAGAATTGTACGGCGACGCCGTATCTTTCGGAAGATGATTCTTCGCCCGGGAGGGAACCGCCAATGCTGTGGGCTCTGAGGACTCTCGCGAAGCCCGCGATCCTGCCGCCGAATTCAAGCAACCCCGGCGTCGGTGGTATCGACAGTTCCACGCGCAGCAGACTGCCCGGCTCAAATGTCCCGGTCGTCTCGAAATACAACCCGCCCGAACTCACATTCACGGTCCGACCGTCACAAGGTTTGTCTGCCGTCGATCCCACGGCATGACATGAGACGCCAAATCTCGCCCTCAGTCGTCTGTCCTTTCGTCTTTCGGCTCGCTCCATCATGCGCCTCCATGCACTCTCTTAACATTTCCATTGTCGCTGCACGCTCGTACCGACGAGAGGAATTGCAAAACTCGTTCCAAAACAAGCTGCCAATGAGTACCCCATTTTAACTTTCCCAAATGCTTGCACAGCATGAGCTTAAACGCAATCATCCAACCTGAGCCACGATGCTCTGTGGAGAAGGCCGCGGCGGCGTTGACAAAACACAACACTAAAAGTCATGTTTTGGCCCCAGCGGCAAAGTCTTGCGCTGGGCGAGATTTCATACCTGCTTATTTGGCAAAATGTTACATTTCGAGCTAAACGCGCAGCCTTTTCAGTCCGAAAAAGGAAACGGTCGCGTTGCTTTTTCGCAACGCGAATGCTTGACAAACTGAACATGAGGTCTATCATCGTAGTCATGGTGGAACGCTCAAAAAAGCCGCCGAAGAAGACAAAAGAAAATACCGGATCCGGACCGTTAGGCGAATCGATTGTCCAGTCGCTGCCGGTGGGAGTTATCGCCTTCGACGCTGAATTGAAGGTCATCGAGGCCAACGCCCAAGCCGCGAGGCTTCTCGAACTGAGCGATTACATCGACAAGTCCCTTGCCGAAGGCACGGACGAGAAGATATGGCTGGGCTGGACGGACCAACTGCGCTCGGCAGTCGCAGCCGGAGAAAGCCTCCTGTTCGACGATGTGGCCTACACGCGGAACGGTAAAACACGACTTCTGCGGATCGCCTGCTCGCCTTTGAAAGACGCCACAACGGCGAAGGTTCTCGGCGGCGCCGTCATTATCGAAGATGTGACCGAGAAGGTCAATGTCCAGAGGCAACTGGCCAACGCTGAAAGGCTTGCGAGCGTCGGTAAACATGCCTCCAGAGTCGCCCATGAACTGAATAATCCCCTGGACGGCATCCTGCGCTACATCAACCTCGCAATACGCATAGTCGAGCAGGAGCGGCTGGAAAAACCGAAAGAGTATCTGGCGCAGTGTCGGCAGGGACTGATGCGCATGGTGCAAATCGTGAGTGAGCTGCTGGAATTCGCGCGCAGCACGTACACGCCTCTGGAACATGTCAAAGTCGAGCAGATTGTCGAAGACGCTCTCAAGACAATGGAATCAAGAGCGGAGGCGTCAGACGTTCGGATCGTGCGAAACTATGCCCTCGGCCTGCCACAGGTCGCAGGCGGCAACCTCTTTCAAGTATTCTGCAATCTCGCCAAGAACGCCCTGGATGCGATGCCGAACGGCGGAGAGCTGCGAATCTCGACCCGTTCGACGGCGGACAATACCCTTGTGGTGGAGTTCCGTGACACGGGAACCGGTTTGCCGCCGGATGCGCAAGCGGTATTCGAACCGTTCTTTACCACAAAAGCCGACGGGAGGGGAACCGGCCTGGGCCTGGCGATATGCAGGGACATCGTCGAAAGCCATCGTGGCCGGATAACTGCGGAGAACGCCCCCGGCGGGGGCAGCATTTTCACTGTATATCTGCCGACAAGAAGATAAGGTACAAGGAATTCAGAAGAGTCGATTGGAACGCTCGATGAGACGAAAGAACATTCTGGTTATAGACGACGACAAAATCATCCTGGATTCGCTGTGCGAATTCCTGTCCATCGAAGGCTTTCGGACCCGCGGAGCCCAGACGGTAAAGAACGCGTTGGCCGAGCTGGAAGAAGAGAGCTATTGTCTGGCCCTGACGGATGTCAATCTCCCCGACGGAGACGGCCTCGAATTGCTGAGTACTATCAAAGAAAGATACCCCCAGACCGTGGTCCTTGTAATCACCGGCTACGGCACCATCGAAAGCGCAGTCAGAGCCATCAAGCTGGGGGCCTAT
>CP070806.1:3968282-3979749 GCA_020343675.1 Phycisphaerales bacterium | reverse complement strand
CGGAGGTGTCGTTCCACTCGATTTTCTGATCACACTCTGCGCGGCTTGGCGGGGAGTTCGCACAGTGGCTTGTCAAACCGAAGGCGCCCGGCCAGCATCGCAGCACAGTCATCGGCTGGCGGCAGGAGCATGGTTGCGTGGGTTCGTGGTCATGGCAGTCGGGAGTCGCCGGGAGCCGTGGGCGCGAGCTTCTCACTCTTGCTGGCCTCACGCAATACGCTCAGGTTATGAACTGTCTGATCTTCAGGCAACACTTGCCTGAACAGCGCCAATGCTTCCTCTTCACGGCCCATCAGGCCCAATGCGACGGCCATGTTCGCGCGATACTTCATATTTTCGGGCGCGATCGCTGCAGCCTTGTTAAACACCCTTAAGGCATTCTCGTAGTCGCGGCGCACGAGCCGGCACATGCCCAGATTATTTAAGAGGACAGGGTCGTCGGGGCAAATGCGCAGGGCTTCTTGAAGCGTCTGAATGGCAGCGTTCGTGTGCCCGCCCCGCATTTGCAGCTCTGCCAGACTATTATAGGCGAGCAGGAATTCGGGATCGCTTTGGATGACCCTCTTCAACACATATTCACATTCGGAGTCTTTGCCCTGCGTGGCGAGAATATCCGCCATGGCCCACAAGGTCTTGGCCGTCGGTGGGCGATCCGCTTGTGCTTGAAAGTCAAGATCGGAGCTGCCTTGAGCCCATTCTGAGGTGGGCACGGGTGCCGCGGATTCTGAACAGCCGCCGAGGCAGAACGCGCCGAGCAGAATTCCCACACAAAGCCCAACACATACGCCTGATTTTCTCGATTGGATGTCTTTCATTGTCTTGCTCCCGATGTCAATGTCATGGCGGACCCGGCGGTGCCTCCTTCGTCCTCCAAGATAACCAGAATCCTCTCCGAAGCCATACCTGAACCACCCGGCATGCCATCTGAGACGCTCAGACGCTCCATATCGATGCCTGCCTCCTCGAGTCCTTCGCGCACCGAGTTGACGCGAGCTCCATAGAGCTCAGCAGGAATGTTGTGCCGCCGAATGTTCAGACGACCACTGTTCTTACTGAAGTGTCGCACCAGGACGGCAAGATCCCGCTCGCCAAGTTCATTGAGTTCCGGCCCGTTTTGAACAAAATGGTAGGCAAACAAAGTGTGTTGAGCGATAATCGCATTCCGGATAGCTGTTTCATTGTAGGAATCTACCAGATGGCTGTTTACGAGGTGCTCATCAGGGCTGTCCTTCACGCTCTCTTGGCATCCCGCCAGTACAACGAAAGACAACAGTGTCGTTACGGCCGTGTTCGCACTCAGTTTCATAAGACATTCTCCTTGATATAAGCTGTCCAGGTCAATATCTTGCCATCATCTTAAAGATGGCTATTATCGCAGGCCCGGCCACAGTAATGAGCACCGCCGGGAAGATGAATAAGACCATTGGTATGATGAGTTTCACGGCCATCTTCTCTGCCTTTTCTTCCGCTGTAAAATAGCGTTCCTCTCGCATGGACTGGGCGAACTCTTTCAACGCCGTGGCAATGCTGGTGCCAAATCGTTCGGTTTGGACCAACGTGGCTGCCAACGAGGACAGCTTGTCCACGCCCGTACGGGTGGCCATGTGTTTCATGGCTTCGATCCGGCTGACCCCAAGGTGAATCTCGAAGTTGGCCAGAGCCATCGCCCCGGCCAACGTAGAACTGACATGCTGAATCTCATCGGCTACGATGTTCCAGGCCATGCCCAAACCGATTCCGGAGGATACGCATATCTCGAGCAGGTCAACCGCTTCGGGCAGGTGTCGACAAACTTCATCATGACGTTCTTTCAAGCGTATTCTCAGTATGATGTTGGGGACGAAGAATAGGGATACCCCGCCGCAGAAGATTAAGTTGATTTTTGCCGCAACGTGAAAATCTGTGGGCACGACGAGTATCGCCGTACCTGCAAATCCGATAGCGAAGAGAATCAGCTTGACTCCCGTGTAAACCGCAGGAGCGGCTCTGCCATAATAGCCGGCCCGGACGAGCTCTTCCCAGAGCGTGGTGCTGGCCCGACCGTGGGATGCAATGTTGCCGATTCTCGCAAGAAATCGAAGCAAACGGGACTGCTGTTTCTCTCCCGCCGTCGCATCGGCAACTGTCGGGACGCCCTCCCGCATTCGTGTCTCGAGCGCCTTTCTCTTCTGCGCTTTCGCCAGAAGGATCGAGGCGCCAACAGTTGTTATGGACAAGAACGTCAGTCCGGGAATCACTAATTTTTCTGTTACAGGATCCATTTTCAAATGTGCCCGGCAAGTTTAGTAAAACGCCTCTCTCAGCTAAAAACGCAACACGGCCATTCGGTTCATGACCCACGCACCGAACAACACGATCGATGCCATCGCGATCAACATGTACTTGCCCTCTGGCGTCGTATAGAACATCTCCATATATGTTGGGCTCTGAATATTCAACAGAAGAAACAGGAGGATGGGCATAGCAATGAGTATCCTCTTGCTGAACTGCGTCTGTGCGGTCAAAACGCGGACACGTCGATTCAATCTCATCCGTGCCCTGATGACCGAGGCCAGACTATCCATCAAATCGGCCAGATTTCCTCCGCTCTGAAGTTGTATTGCTATCGACGTGGCGAAAAGCTTCAACTCCGGGTTGGGGATGGTTTTCGCCACCTTGCGAATAGAGTCTTTCATGTCCAGGCCCAGCAACTGTTCGTGACAGATTTGAAAGAATACGCTTCCGACAGGATCATCGATTTCCTCTGAAATCAATTGAAACGATCCCAACAGGGGAAGCCCGGCGCGCAGAGCGCGAGCGGAAATGCCCAATGCGTCCACCAGTTGGGTCTCGAACAGGGCCGAGTATTTCGCGATGCAATTCTTGGTGTACCACCAAAATGTGACGACAATCGCCATCGAAACGACCATGCCCAAGGTAGCCCCTCGAAAAACCGTATATGCCACGACAAAGGCTACAAGGCTCGCCCCGGCGACGCCCATGATGACCACGTGTGCGGGTGCGCGCCATCCGGCGGCCTGCTTCAAGCTCTCCATGCGTTCGGCCAGAGTCAGCTTCTCGCGCAGACCGATTTCATCGCCAGCCTGTTTGGCCTCGCGCCACAGGCGGAGAGTATGTGATTCGCCGCTCTCCTGCTTGACAATGCCCAATCGTTTCTGTACCGACTGCAAACGGGCCAGAGACTGGCTCAGCCAGAACACTATGCAGATGCACCAGACTGAGAAGATCAGTCCGAATACGGCCGCCATTACAATAATGTTGATCAGGTTTTGTGGGGCCATAAGCTTCTCACATCTTGTCTTGGCCGATTATACTCATTCCACTTTGCCCTGTTCGAGGGGTCACTTTGCCTTGTGGCTTGTGTTGGCGCCTGTAAGGACTCTGCGTTTGAACAAATCGATCGGCATGTCCACCCCTTTGGCTTTCAATCGATTCAGCAGCAGGGGACGGACCCCACATGCTTCAAAATGACCGGTGGCGTGCCCCGCCTCATCGACCCCGGTCTGATTGAAACTGAAAATATCATGCAGGCAGATGGTGTCGCCCTCCATGGTTGTTATTTCCACGATTTGCACGACTTTTCGTCTTCCGCCGGTCATACGCTGCAGATGAACCATCACGTCAAGCGCTGAGCTGAGCTGTTCTCGAATGGCCCGTATCGGATAGTTGATCCCGGACATGCTGACCATGTTCTCAAGTCGCCGCAGAGCGTCCCTGGGGTTGTTGGCATGCACCGTGGTCATGGATCCTTCGTGGCCGGTGTTCATCGCCTGCAGCATGTCCAGGGTCTCGGCGCCGCGAACCTCGCCGATGACGATCCGGTCGGGACGCATACGAAGACTGTTGCGGACCAGGTCCCGCTGGGTGATACACCCTTTGCCCTCGATATTGGGCGGCCGGGTTTCCAGTCTTACGACGTGCTCACGTTGTAGTTGCAGTTCTGCGGCATCTTCAATCGTCACGACACGCTCGCCGGATGGAATCCATCGTGAGAGCGCATTAAGAAAGGTCGTCTTGCCCGTTCCGGTTCCCCCCGATATGAGGATATTCATTTTGCACTGCACGCACGCCTTCATGAAGTCGGCCATGTCTTGTGTGACTGCATCCAGCTCGAGCAATCGTTGGATATCAATCGGTGTGGCGCCAAAACGCCGAATACTCACCATGGGGCCGTCGAGGGCAAGAGGAGGGATGATGGCGTTGACTCGGGAGCCGTCCGGCAGGCGCGCGTCGAGCATGGGCATACTCTCATCGATGCGCCGTCCCACATTCGCACCAATCCGGTGGATGATTCGCATCAGATGCTTCTCATCCATGAAGGTCACATTGGTGCTTTCGAGCCGTCCATTTTTCTCTATGTATATTTTGGACGGACCGTTGACCAGGATGTCACTGACATGCGGATCGCGCAGAAACACTTCCAGTGGACCAAAGCCGAAAACCTCATCCATAACCTCGCGCAACAGCCGTTGTTTGTCGGGGCCGGACATGGGGTACTGCCTCGCATTCAGTAGCGCATCCACTCTCTTCGAGCACTCCTCATGGAGCTTTTCGAGCGGTATGTGCCGGGCTTCATTTAGATCCAGCACCTCCAGCAACTGCCGATGCATGTCGGCCTTTATCTTCTGCAGAACCACGTTTTCAGTGTGGCTGTCATGCTCCGGCTGATAGGATTGTCCTTGTTCTTCGTTCATTCTTAATCACCCTCAGATTTTGCCGCGGCTGTTTGTTCCGGCGGCTTGCACTTTGGCCGCAAGTTTTCGAAAGTCGGCCCGCAAGGCGGATCTTCCGGCGACCTGAGCCAGAGGCCGGCTGTTGTTGACGCCCTTCATTGCCTTGCGCCAATCGCTTCGAATAGGATAGCAGGAACTCAGGCCGACGGCCTTCTTGCTGTCTTCCAGTCTCACCAACGGCCCCCGCTTCTTGACCCGATTCGCCACGGGCATGATCTTCTCGCCTGCAATCCCGGATTTGGTCAAAGTTGAAACGATCGACCGGGCGGAATGTACATCTTTGATCGTCAGTTGAAACACAACCAGTACGATGTCGCTCAAACCGGCTATTCTGATGGAAGTAGGCTGTGGCAAACGCGGCGCATCGATGACCGTGTAGGCATAAACATCTCGGCACGCTTCACAAGCCGGCGCCAGATTCTCGTACCGAAGTGAGTTGATCCTTGGAGTTTCGATGCCGGCCGGGCTGGCCAGAACATGATAATCCTCCATATAACCGTAGGCGCTGGATTGTATCAGGTGCTGGTCAATGGTACCCTTGTGGGCCAGCACGTCGGCGATGCCGTACTGGCTTCTTATGCCCAGATAGGTCGAGACCGCTCCGTAGCTGGCATCCAAATCGATCACCAGGACGGACCCGGATGAGGAAAGCCGCAATTCGTTGGCAAGATTGACCGCGACGGTTGTTGCGCCGCAGCCTCCGCCGGCGGAGAATACGGATATGATTTGGGAACCCGCCGAGGGTCCCTTTTTTGCACCATCGTGTATGAGCGACTGGAGCTCCTTGGAGAGCTCAGATTCGATGGTTCCCTTCTCCAGGAAATGCCTGGCTCCGGCCTGCATGGCTTGGAGGACCAGTTCCTTGGTGAAACTGCTGCAAAGTACTGCCATATAAACGTCGGGGTAGGCCGTCAGGACTGTACGCAATTCGAACAGAACTTGTGAAGGGTCAGGGTCGATGTCAATTATCGCGGCCCGAGCCTCCTTGCGAGACAGGTAACTGCGAAGCTCCGATATGTCTTTGCATACCCCGGACAAGGTCACCTGTCCGCTCTTGCCCAGCACGGACTTGACCGCTTTCTCGGTAGCTTTCTCCTTGGTCACCAACAATATGTCCGAACCTGATATCATACGGCACTGACTTTCTCTGTTTGCTTTTCAGATGAGATTCAGGATTCTACGATTTTGGCAGGGCTCCGATCCGGCGGAGCCTGCTTAGCCTGATTACCACCTCTGCTCCTCTTCCTTTGCTCTCTGCGTGTCTGTGCGTTGAACTGCGGGGTTTGGCGGAATGGAAGAACTCGGCCTGTTATAAGAGTCCCATGCGCCCGGTCCGGCGAGCTGGTCGAGCCCCATTTGCCTGAGCCACTGAGCGTCCTCTGCGTTGATCTTGGCCGGCTCCCTGCCTTCGATGCGTCCGTCGATATAGAACTCCCAATCGTTGGGCTCGGCATGTTTGAACCCCGGGACGGGCGGAACGGCAGCAAGGGACATGGGTTCCACGAGCGTGGCCGTGACCAGCACAACCAGTTCGGTTTCGTTTTTCTGGTAGCGCACCGACCGAAACAACGGGCCCAGAACCGGCAAATCGCCAAGTCCCGGAATGCGGGAGTTGATGGCCTCGTTCTTGTGCTGGAGCAGTCCGGCCATGGCGAATGTCTGCCCGCTGGCCAGTTCCAGCGTGGTCTCAGCCTTACGAGTGACCAGGGCCGGGACGCGAAAGCCCTGAACGGTGACGGCGCCGGCGTCAGACAAGTCGCTGACTTCCGGGGCCGCGGTCAGACGAATTGTTCCGTCGCCGAGAACGATCGGCCGAAAGGATACGCGAACGCCGTATTCCCGATATTCAATGGTGACCGCATTTCCTCCGGCGCCCCCACTACCGCTCTGGACAACCGGGATGGGGAATTCGCCGCCGGCTAAGAAACTGGCCTGCTCACCGCTGAGGGCAACCAGCGTCGGATTAGCCAGAATTCTCAAGGCCTGATTCTCGGCCAACGCCTGAAGGAAGAACTCAAAATCGGCCCTCGGAAAGCCGGCGAAGAGCGATACTGCCGGGCTTGCCGCTACGTTTTGGTTGAACTGAAAAGGCGTCACGTCCCCGGCGATCGTTCCCGATGGGACCCCGATGTCGATTGAGGAAACCAGAGGCCCGCTCGACGAACCACTGCGAAGCCCCCAAAACCAATCGTCGTCCGTATGAAAGGCATTGAAACCGAGGGCACGCAGCGCGACCCGGCTGACCTCGGCGATGCGGACCTGGAGGAGAACCTGCTGCACGCCCGCGACGCTGCTCATATCCACATAGGTTGTCCCGCTCTTGTCCAGAAGATCGTGAAGCTGCGTTGCCTGCTCGGTGCTGCGCAGCAGGCCGTTGACAATCAGTACCTCGCCCGACTGGTTCACTTCAAGCGTACAGTCGGGAAACAGCTCGTCGAGCTTGGCCTTGAAGCTGACCGTGTCGAGTCTGACCTGGACTCTCCATTGCTGGATCTGCCTCTCGTCCTCGCTCCAGACAATCAGGTCCGTCGTGCCGACCTTGAGCCCCTGCAGCAGCACCTGCTCCGGAGTCAGAACTTGGACGTTGGCGATCGCCGGGTCGGTGACCGCCACCCGGACCGTGGGCCACGGAGACCTGACAATGGTCGATTGGCCGACAAGAAACGTGATGGCTTCCGGTTCAGTGGAAGAATCTCCCGAACCGGCCTGTGCCGAATGGACCGGTAATAGAATGCAAACCAATATGATAGGAGCGATGGGCGCTGCTACATACCCGCCGGCTCTTGCTCTCTTAACCGCTGATTTCATGCTTCGTCCTTTCACACTAAGTCCGCAGTAATGTGGTGCCAAACACTACTGTATATCGTCCGCACGTGAAAGGAACTTAGGCACTATTTTTCTTGATTTGCCCCGGCGGCCCCTTCATTTCCGGAGACGGCCAATTCCTCCGTCTTCGTCTCCCGGCCGCGAATCACCGTGACCCCCCAGCGAGGGTACTGGCGAGTTTGATAGCCTTCGTCCGGTTTGGGCTGTGGCTCCGGCAGGTCCGTGGCGGAGGTATTGTCTGCCTGACCCTGTTGTGGGATGTCGGGAATTGGCTGCTGCTGGAGCAGGGCATCCTGCTTCTCGCCGGGCCCCAGTACGGCCGGTGTCAACAGAGAACCCAAATCTGCCAGCCGACCCTGACTCAGGACGGTTCCCTCCATATGGATCTGGCTCTTGTCCAGAGGATTTCGGATCGCCAGCGATATGCTGCTGCCGTTATCGACCGCCAATTGCAGGGCTTCGGCCTGTTTCGAGTCAACCAGGAGGGTCACCTGCAGGCCGCGGCTCGTACTCGTACTCCGCGTTCTTTGACTGGCCTGTTCTTCTTCCGGAGTGGAGACAACGGACTCCCCTGAGACCACGAGGACCTGAATTCCCCGAAGCATGGTCGTCGAGATCGCCTGTCCCTCGGAGCGAGGCGAAGACGACAGCCTGAACGAGACCAGGACATCGACCACACAGCCGGGGTAGAGCAGGAACTGGTCGGGAATCGCCCGGCTGGAGAGATTGACCGTAAAGGCGCGCATCCCCTCGGGCAGCGCGGCGGCCAACTGCGCCCCGCTCCCGTCCGCGACAAAACAGGACTCGGTTAAGACCTGGCCCTCGATGACCGGTACGGCAAGGATCCGGCCAACCACCCGGATCGGATTCGTCAACTGTTGCCCCTGCGGCAGCTCATTTCTTGGGACGGCTTGTTTGGTGAAGTGCTCAAGCGTCACCACCGTCATGGCGGGCAGAGACTTCGCGGCCACGACCACTTCAACACCCGGTGAACTCTTGGCAGCTGAAGCCGAGGAGCCGGCCCCCATGGCGCCGACCAGCAGCGCTGCGCACGCCGCCGCCACCGCACCTAAAATCAGCAATACTGCAATACCCCATTTCATGTTCTGTTCCCCCTTCGTCTTACGTCATTGTGTCCGTCTCAGCGACCTGGTGTCACATCCACTAAAACCCTTCCTTGGTCATCGTGGCCGACGCCCCGAGATTCCAGTTCTCGGGCTCCAATTCCGTGACAAACGGCACAGGCACGATATCGACGTTCTCATGCGGCACCGTCACTTCGACCGTTATGGGAACACCCACCTCGGCAGAAATATCGTTTATTTCCGTCAGGATTTGTGCGCCCGTTCCCGCATCTATATCTGTTCTGAAGAACTTCACGGTATATCCGGTGATGTTTGCCCTGGTCACATCGAACAACGCGTCGATGGCAGCGATGACTTCGGCGGCGGTCGCATCGGTCCGGATGGCGATGCGCGCGCCATAGCGGGCCGCATTGGTGATTTGCTGGGCCTTCAGGAACAGCCAGCCGTAGCGGATTGCCCCCAAGCTCAGCATCAGCAACAGCGGAAGCACGATGGCCATTTCAACCGTTGCCGCGCCGCGCCGATTCTTTTTCAGTCTCCCTACCATAGCCATTCAACTCCCCACATCCATACGACTGCCGCCGCGGCACACACGCCCGCACAGATCGCAACGCCGTAAGGCACTTCCGATCCGCCCGGCTGCCCGGGGCCGTCTGTCCGTTCGCCGGCGGGCCGGGGTCTTCTGCCGCCCGCCACGCAAACCGTGAACGTATAACAAGATATAAGGACACTCGTCAGAACAAACTTCAGACGTCTTTGTGCTATCGCCTTAACCAAAGCCAGCACGATTCCTGCTGTCGCCACGCATAATAAAACGACCACACTGTGTTTCAATCCGAGCCATGGTCCGATCGCGCCCATCAGCTTGGCGTCGCCTGCGCCGCCGCCGGCGAACACGAACAGGAACACATAGGGAACAGCCAGCATCAGGCAGGCGCCCGTGGCTTCGGCCAAGCCGAACAAGCCGCCGGACCAGGTTGCCCAGATAAGCCCAACGGCCAGTAGTGGAAAAGTCAGCGCATTAGGAATTCGGCGCTCGCGTATGTCGCCGATAGACGCGACCAGTGAGGCGCCGATGACGACGCCCCACCGGAATACTGTCATACCTTCATCCGTAATGCCTAAGAGCAAGTCCACAACATTCCCCCCGAAAAGCTGTCCTTGCCTTGTTACGGAAGCGGCGCGGCGCCTGTTCCTGCCGTGGTATTGACGACTCCCTGGAACTGGCCTCCGGTCCACTTGCCGAGGGTGACAACCAAGCCAATCGTAGCAGCGACAATAAGCCCTAAGATTACCGCATACTCGACCGTCTCCAGCCCTCTTTCATCCTTCAGAAATCTTTTTACTGCAGCCTTCATTTTCAACACCTCCCATATGCTGTAACGTTGATTACCTTCTCGCCCTCTTGGGGCCACAAAATGCAACAAGCGTTAATGCACGAGCGACACCCTCGCTGCTCTGTTCGTATGAGGTTAGCTACCCACCCTTGCCAACCAAAACAACATTATAGCATATCGCACCGGTTCAAGTCAAGAGGAAAAAAGAAGAAAATTGCCTTATCGGTACCGGTACCACAGAAATACGTATTTCTGCATATATCTTTAGTGGTAGGTGACATGCTTTTAACCGCCGGCAGCGGCTGTGTGCAACTGCTTCTGGCAAAACCACTTAGAGCCATCCGCCCCCTGTCTGGGTGCAATCGACAGGGTCCCGAGCAATCAGAGTTGTTGGTGTTGAAGAACCCGTAGTTCTACGAGGGAGGGCAAGGCAACCCCGTAAAGGCGGTGAATCGTCGCTCATCACGCCCTTGAACGCTGTTCTCAGTGCAGAAAATGGAGTTTCGCGCATACCTGACTATCAAAGGGCGCATGATCAGTCCTCGAGTGTTGGACCGACCTGAGAAAGGAAACGGAGAAAAAAGCTTGACTTCCACACCCAGTCCGTGTAGAATAATGGTTTGGAAGTATTGGTGGATAACCCTGTACATTAACGCGTAATCAGGGAGGTGATGATGCACGTCAGCACAAAAACGCGCGGTCAGGTAAGGCGAGAGAAGACTATTGTGGTTTATCGCAGTGGACAATCCTTGTCGGATGCGCTCGGTTGCACGCGAGCGCCGGACTTGGCGCGCAGGCACGTTCGCCGGCGCGGTGTCGTTCTGGTCTGGACAGCGATCCTGTTGCTCTTGATGATTCTGCTGGTCGGTCTGTCCCTGGATAGCGGCAAGGTTGCCCTAACGTACCACCAATTGCACAATGCCGCCGATGCCGGCGCCCTGGCCGGGTGCCGGTTGGTGAAGGTCGATCCCGACGAGGCGCGTCGCATGGCGCAGATGGTCGCCGCCATGAACTTGGCGGACACCATCCCTGTGCTTCTGGACCTGAACACATCCAACAGCCCCGACGGTGACATCATTATCGGCCAGTACGGATATGACCGGGACTTGGGGCTGAGTGTCTTCGTTCCCTATGACCCGGCGTTTCCGACACCTGTCAACGCTCTGGCTGTGATCGCCTCACGCGATCCGGCGCATGGCGGGTCCCTTCCCCTGAATTTTGGAGCCATCGCGGATGTCCCTACGGTTGATCTGACCGGCTGGTGGGAGGGCAAATCCGGGCCCTATGCCATCGCCGTGACGGTCGGGGGAACCGGAGCGGGCCTGATTTGCCTCAGAGAAGACTATACGGGACTGGAGCTGGGCGGTGGCGGGTATTTGACGGTAAACAGCACGACCAGTAATGTGAATGACGGGGCCATACAAATCAATTCCTTCGACGAGGGGGGGCTGTATTCGAATGGAACACCGGTTCTCGATGCGTTGTA
>CP070806.1:3965205-3968182 GCA_020343675.1 Phycisphaerales bacterium | reverse complement strand
AGGCATCGTGCAGGACCGGACAATGCGTGCCAAGGTGAAGTGAACCGGGGTTCTATGAAAGCGATTGAAGTCGAGACACTGACGAAACGGTATGGCTCAGCGCGAGGGGTGGAGGATTTGTCCTTCGGCGTCGAGCAGGGCGAGATATTCGGCTATCTGGGGCCGAACGGCTCGGGCAAAACGACGACCATTCGCTGCCTGATGGGCCTGCTGCGGCCGAGCGCAGGTCAATGCCGCCTTCTGGGCCAGCGTGTTGTGCCTGGCCGGGCGACGCAGCACAGGCGAATCGGCTATCTGCCGGGCGAGTTTCGCATCTGGCCCGCGCGCTCGGCGCGAAAGTCCCTCAGACTCCTGGCCAGATTGGGCAACGGGGACGAAGCCGACACGCGACAGGAGGAGCTGGCCGAGAGACTCGATCTGGACCTGGATCGGCGCGTCGGTGCCCTGTCGAAGGGCAATCGTCAGAAAGTCGGCGTGGTCTATGCGTTTCAACATCAGCCCGATGTGCTCATCCTGGACGAGCCGACCATCGGGCTCGACCCGCTCGTGAGGCAGGTCGTGCTGGATCTGATTCGCGAAGCGGCCGGGGCGGGCGCGACGGTGCTCTTGTCGTCGCACGACCTGAGCGAAGTGGCCGCGGTGTGCGGCCGGGCTGCGATCCTTCGCGAAGGCCGGCTCATTGAACTGGCTCCGATTTCCGAGATCGTTCAAAAGGGCGAGAGACATTTGCGGGTCTGGTTTATCAAAGGAGCGGAGGTTCCTGCTCCACTGCCCGACGTTCCGGCGGGGGTCCGCCTGATTCGCCAGGATGCGGTGTCGCTTCAGCTTGCGTATCACGGCGCCGCCGATACGGCGCTGAAGTGGCTGGCGCGGCTGCCCGTTGAGCGTATCACCACGCCTGAGACGTCGTTGGAGGATGCCTTCATCCAGTATTACCGCCGGGAGGATGCTCATGAAGGCTGAGCCGCGCCCCAGGTTTCCCTGGCCTTTGCTGCGTTTCTGGACGGGCCGAACGCTGCCCTTCTGGGCCTTCATAGCGTCGATCATCTTTCTGTTTCAGCTCGCCATCGGCGGCATCGTGCAGGACAACGAGAGCGTCAAGGTCTTCCTTCAGTTTCTGGATATCTTGCCGTCCTTCATCAAGACCCTTCTGGGGGGTGAGGCATTGCAGGCCGGCAACCTCGCGGGACTCATCGCGATTGGCTACCAGCATCCGATGGTCCTGACCTTGTACATGCTCTTTGCCGTGGGGGTTCCAACGGGCCTGCTCGCCGGCGAGGTGCAGCGAGGGACAATGGAGTTGATCCTGAGCCGGAACGCGACAAGAACGCACGTCTATATATGCGCGGGCCTGATCGCCGTGATCGGCATGTACGCACTCGTGCTGGTGATGTACCTGGGCACGGTGGTCCTCACTGGTCTATACGCGTTCAGCCAGCCGGTTCCGCTTTACTTCTTCTTTAAGATAGCCATCGTCGGGGGCCTGCTCGCCAGTGCGGCCGGTGGGATCGCCCTGCTGGCCGCGGCGTGTTTTCGCCGGGGGGCCGCAGTGACGCTGACAGTCGCTTACCTGGTCGTAAACTATTTTGTCTAGATCATCGCCGATTGGTGGCCTCGGATGAGGTTTCTGAAACCGACCACTATTTTCCATTATGTTGAGGGCCCCGAGATGTTCCATCCATCCGCATGGCCTCTGGGTGACATGGGGGTGCTGGTGTCGCTTTTGGTCGTTTCGACGGTATTGGGCGGCGTGATCTGGTCGCGCCGCGACCTGCCGCTTTGAATTCCTTCATCTCCAAAGCCGTTGCATCTGCTCTGCGCGGCAAGTCCACATACCTTTTTACTGAACTTTGTCATTCAGACTCTTCTTTCACCCGACTGCTCATGCAGAATTTCCGGTGTCACCATCCATACGAGCTGCCATCGGCTGGTGTCAGAGTATTCCAGGCAGACAATGCCGGCCTGCCTGAAGGCTACGGGCTCGGCGGACTCGCTACCGGTCAGCAGCAGCGAGGCCAATTTGCTCAGGAAAGGCAGGTGGCCGACGAGCATAACGTCACGCTGTGCGGCCTCAATGTCGTCTCTGAAAGCTTTGACGTCGTCGTTCGGCGCCAGGCCGTCACGGCCCGCGGTTTCTTCTGTGACCTGGACGACTGGGGCCAGGATTTCGGCCGTCTGGGCTGCGCGTGTTTTACCGCTGTGCCATACGTAATCGACACACAAGCCGAGCGGTTTGGCAAAGGCAGCAACCTTCTCGGCGTCCCGGCGGCCCTGCTCAGTCAAGGGCCTCTTGGGATTCGCATCCTTCGACGTGGCTTGTGCGTGTTGGACGAGATAAAGTCTCATTTTCAGCGCTCCTTTCGGTAAAATCCGTATGGCCTGATTATAACGAACCTCGCAGACCGGGCAATTTCGAAAAGCCGCCGGTTGACATCAGTCGTGCGAGCGGCTAAAATTCGTTTTTTGTGAACTTTTGGAGTACAGGAAATGACTGATGTGACATTAGTGACCGGCGACGGTATTGGGCCTGAAATCGCCGAGGCGACACGCCGGTGTATCGACGCAACCGGCGCCGATATCAACTGGAGCATGGCCGAAGCGGGCGTGGAGGTCATGGAGCGGCTCGGAACCCCCCTGCCGGATGCGACCGTCGAATCGATCAGGAAAACCGGCGTTGCCCTCAAAGCCCCGATTACCACGCCGGTCGGTACCGGCTTTCGAAGCATCAACGTGCACCTTCGCCAGTCACTGGATTTGTATGCCTGCCTGCGGCCCTGCAAGAGCTACGAAGGCGTGCGGAGCCGCTACACCGATATCGACTTGGTGGTCGTGCGCGAGAATACCGAGGACTGCTACGCCGGTGTCGAGTTTCAAAGCGGCGAAGACGACACCGATGAGCTGATCGGATGGATCAACAAACACAGTGAAAAGAAGGTCAGGGGCAAATCGGGCATCACCATCAAGCCTATCTCCGTCG
>CP070806.1:3947334-3965105 GCA_020343675.1 Phycisphaerales bacterium | reverse complement strand
GATGATGGCGATGACGACCAGAAGCTCTATCAGGGTAAAACCCTTCCCTCGCTTGTGCATCAAAAATTCTCCTTCAAGTTTCTTGCATGTTTCTTTCGAGATTGTATGTTTCGTTTCTCACCCGTCCGGTCGGGCGCCAGTTATCTCAGTAATCCTTAAGATGCCTCATCCATTCGGGCCAATCGCTCGGCTGAACGCCGCCGGCCGTGGTCCATGGACCCGCCGTAGGATAGACGCGATGCCATTTGAACGTCCACAGCTCCTTGAGTCCGGCCTTCCTGACCGACCAATCCAGGAACGCCATATTGATGAACCCATCGTGTCGGTCGATGCAGATCCGTCTCATGTGCTGCATCCCCTGCCAGGCCATATCCGGGATTTCCGGCGGGACGTCCGTGTGCCTCGGGAAGATATTGAACCGCAACGCATCCATAAACAGAGGCACATAGCCGGCGCCGTTGACGTTGGGGGTCCGCCAGTTGTTGACCGTCTCGAAATCCTCATAGACTGTTGCGTACGACGCCGGCGGATTCTCCACCCAGCCATTGATCCCGTAACTGCCGTAGTCACCCGCGGGGTCGTAGCCCTCGCCCCAGAATCGACCCCAGGCCGAGAATACGTTGAACTGAGCAGACCGCTGGCGATTCTCGTCGATCAGCGGCTTCATAGCCGTCGGACAACAGCGCATTTTGGCATCGTTCTTGTAATACGTTCTCAGCGCATTGGTCCAATGGTTGGTGTGCCCGTTGCCGACGCCCGCCTGGAATTTGCCGTCGTGATCTTCGGTGTACAGCGAGAAGTAGAGGCTCCATTGTTTCATGTTGGCCCGGCAGGCTAACGTCCTGGCTTGCTGTTTTACCCGTTGCAGTGCGGGCATCAGAATTGACATCAGCAGGGCGATGATGGCGATGACGACCAGAAGCTCTATCAGGGTAAAACCTTTACTACGTTTATGCACCAGAATCTCTTTCAAGTCTCTTGCAGGTTACTTCCAATACTGTACTTTGTGTCTTTCGCCCGTCTGGACGGGCAAAATTTGCCTCGGTAATCCCCAAAATTCCTAATCCATTCAGGCCAATCGCTCGGCTGAACGCCGGCGGCGTATTCTCCGCCCGGTCATTGATCCTGTAACCGCCGTACTCACTCGCCGGGTCATAGCCCTCGCTTCAGGATCGGCCCCGGACCGAGAATACGTTGGACTGCGGAGAAGGCTGGCGATTCTCGTCGATCAGCAGCTTCATAGCCGTCGGACACCAGCGCGATAATGGCAATGGCGACCAGCAGCTCTATGAGCGCGAACCCCTCAGACTTGCTCATGCGTCACCTTCACGACCTTCTCTGCTTACATCACCCACGCTTCAGATGCGCCAAACCCGCCTTCTGTTCGGTCGGCCCTGTATCTACGTGCCTTTTTGCTAATAGTCCTTGAAATGCATCATCCACTCGGGCCAATCGCTCGGCTGGGCGCCGCCGGCCTGCGTCCAGGGGCCGTTCGTGGGGTACTTACGATGCCACTTTAACGTCCACAACTCCTTGAGCCCTACGCTCCTGACCGTCCAGTCCATAAAGAGCACGTTCGTACCGGTTTGGTGCCGGCTCATGGCAAAGTGCATCATTTCATAGCCATAGCCACGCCACTGGCCATCGAACTGGGGAGGAACGATGCGGTTGAAACTGGGAGCCAGTGCTCCGGTCTCACTCGTGCGATAGCAAGGCCCGCCTCCCCGCCACATGGCATCGGCGAAGACTGGTACGTTCCCCGCATGGGCAACGTCCTTGGTCTTCCAGTTCCAGGGGATCGGACGGCCCTGAATCTTGCCCGCGCCTTCGGCGTAATAGAGCCAGTTGTTTCCGCCGTAACTGGCCTCTTCTCGCGAGTCAAAAATTCCACCTGATCCCATGATGTAGCTGTGCGTGGAATCTCCGTAATCTAAATCGCTGCTGCCGCCAGACGGACGCCGCTTCGCCGCCGCCGGGCACAGAAGGATCTGCGATTTTGTTCTGTACTGCGGCCGCAATGCTATGACCCATGTCCCGCGCTTCCAGCCGAGGTCGCCGGCTTCACAGAAACGACCATCGTTATCATCGCAATACATAGCCCAAATGACACCCCACTGTTTGAGCAATGCCTGACAGGCCACCGACCTGGCCTGCTTCTTCACGCGCGACAGCGCGGGCATCAATATCCCCATCAGCAGAGCAATGATGGCAATGACCACCAGAAGCTCAATCAGCGTGAACCCCCTGCGCCTGCACATACTATACCGCCTTTCCCTTGGTAACCTTCTTTCCCTCAGTTTCTCCCACGACAGCGAAGGCATAATACCCCACCTAAGGCGGGAACGACAACCATATACCCAATATCCGTTTAGCTGAGTTCATACCCACTACTATTCTACCAGATATCAAGGCCCTCATCAAGGCAAATGTCGAGGCTATAGGAGCTTTTTTCCCGTTGAGCACCCCCTTTATCGGGCCCAACACCAACAGAAGACCTGCCCGGAATGCGACGCGAAGCGCCAGGTCCGACCCCGATCCGGGCGGACCACCAGGCCACTAACAGCGCGGGCACGCCCACCGCGCGTAAAAAAGGCTGGCGTCGCCTAAAACGCCAGCCTCTGTGAGACAGTTTTCATTAGAAAGATATACTGCGAACTTATAAAGAACTACCGTCTCACCAAAACCAACACATATTTAGAAGAAAAGGACTATAAATACACTCTCAATTATACGCGTTTTCGCAGTTTCGGCAAGCACTTTCTTACGATTTTTCGACATTTTCTGCCCGCCCCACAGCCTGGCATCGCAATCCTGCGAATTTCTGATCGTCTGGCCAGGCCGATACCCGCCCAGGCTCTGAAAAAGGCAGGCTCGCACGCACCTGCTGCGCCCGCCGAGACCAGTCTGGAGGGGCTGGAAACCCTTGTCCGGCCAAGTTCTTGGGTATTTACTGACTCACTTCGTCGCCCACGGGGGCAACGCAATAGACGTAGACAAGGGGCTCGGCGCCTGTATTTCTGACGTCATGGGCCGTCTGCGGCGGTATGTAGGAAACCTTGCCCTCTCCGACCTGGAAACGGTCCTGCTCATCAATGAGCAGCTCGCCCCGGCCTGAAAGGAAGACAAGCAATTCCTCGCGATCCTTGGTACTGTGCTGACCACAAGCCTGACCAGGCGCCAAATACACCCTGCCGGAACGCATACCACGCGTTTTTGGCCGGCCGGCTAAGAGCCGCTGGTTTTCGCAGGTTTTGTCCAAATCGATGACCAGAACTTCTTCTGAAGACGCCATAGTATCTCCTGAACACGCGTTTTCTTTCCAAATGACCATATTTAGGGAAATTTTCTCCTGCTGTCAATTACTTCCTTGACGGCGTAGCACGAATTCCGTATTTGTATGCGCAATAACACGTTTTTTATGTTTTTATGCGCCAGCGAAACACCCGAGTTTCTTGGAGGATTTAGCTATGAAAAGCATTGCTGTTCTGTCAGGAGTTTTGACTCTGTTCTGCGTTGCCGTGGCGCAAGCCGCACCCACTGTTACCGAGGTCACTCACTCGGAGTTTCAGGCGGTCAATGCCGCTGGCGAACAGACGTACAACAGGACCGACAAGGTGGTTCTTGAAGGGATTGTGCTCCACGGCCCGGCCCAGATGCTCGATCCGGCGCCGGATGAGACGATTACCGAACCATTTAACATCGGCGGTCAGTGGCAGATCTTCTTTCAGGGGGAAGGAGACGACCATGCCGGCACGGCCGTTTGGATGGGCCAACTCTATAGCAATCTGCCCTGGGTCGCTGTCGATGGGGGCTACACCAATGCGGAATTCATCTCGGAGCTCAATCGCTTGAACGCCGCTCAGTTCAGTCCCGGAGACAGAATCCGAGTGACGGGTTACTATCTGTCGTACGGCGGGAAACTGAATGTCAATGAGCAGCACAATAAGAATGCGGACCATGATTTCACCCTCGAAGTCGTTGATCGGGGCGCCGGATTGCCTCGACCGGAAGAGGTCACACTGGATGAGCTGAAAGACAGCGAGGACAACTTCATTTTTGACTCAACTCGACAGACCGGGTGCGAGCATTATCAGTCGCGTCTGGTCAAGATTAGGGATGTCTATTTCATGGGGGCAGCCGGTTGGGATTCAAATGCTGAGCTGACAATTACCGATGGCGTCAAAACCTTCCCGGTCAAGTTGGGCCGCGGCGACGGCATCTACCCCGGCTCAAATAATCTGACCGAACCGTTCGACGTCATTGGAATCATGGACCAGCAGAGTGCAGACCTGACCCGTGGCTATCGGCTGTATGTCATGAACTATGACGGAAACGGCTTGGTTCTCGCCGGCCGAGAGCACCGCCGGGCGGATAAACCCGGCGACCTTAATCTTGATGGGATCGTCAATTATGATGACATCAAAGAGCTGCTGGAGGATTGGCTCAAGTAACGCCTGACAAGAGAAAACCGGTGTTAGTCTATGAAACGGGCTTTTACTCTGATTGAGTTGTTAGTCGTGATTGCCATTGTGGCTCTGTTGATGGGGATTTTGTTGCCCACGATGGGGCGGGCACGTCTCCAGGCAAAAGTCGTTGCCGTCAACGCCGAACTGCAAGCGATCGGAACAGCTCTTGAAGCTTATTCGTTGGACGACGATGGCGCCTACCCGCCGACGCGCGTTGACTGCATGCTCGGAGGCCACTTTTATCAGCTTCCCGTCGAATTGGTCGATGGAGAATATCTGCCGAGTCCCGGCGGGGATACCTTCATGTCCACACGCATAGAGGATAGATTCAATCGAGGCTACACATATAAGTACAGATCAGTAGGAATACTGCTCTACAACAGAACCGTTGTCGTTCAAAACGGGTCGTCTCTGTGGGTTCCTGATGGATTTCCCGACAACGAGCGGCAAGAGGGCCGCGACTACGCTGATCTCAGAGAATCGCCCGTGCACTGGGTTCTTTACAGCGAAGGACCGAGATTTGACTTGAACCGTATGAAGGGGCTCAAATACCCCGTGCCGACAAATACCTGGTACAGCCCGCAAACTCGGCAAGGGGTCATTGTTCGGATGCGTCTGGCAAACGGCCGCCAGATAGGTTCATTTGAGAGTCGTTGAGTGAAACCGGGACGCGTTTGTGCCGTGCAAGAAATCTTCTGAAAGGACCGGAATAATGAAGAGCGTTTCATTTATCGTTAGCATTGTCGTCATCTGCGGCCTCGTGTTCGCCGCCTCAGACCCGGCGCACCAATTCACAGGTGCCGTCGGAGGCGACAACGATTACAACAAGGGCCGGGCGCCTGAGGATTGGTGGGGTGAAATTCAACGTATGCACGGACACGTCGGCCCCTGGAACGTTCTGGGATGGCGCATCGGCAAAGCGGCCCTGAAAGAATTCAGCACAGAATGGGGCAGACACGAGCTTGATATCATCTGCTACGTTCCCATCAAGACGCCTTATTCGTGCATGGCCGACGGCTTGGTCATCGGCACCGGCAACAGCATCGGCCGACTTGACCTTCGGCTGGCCGAGGTCATATCCCTGGACCTCATCCATGTGTGCATACGGCGAAAAGATGGCGCCGGTCCTATCCTGATTGTGAAGCCCCGGCGTCCGTACCTGCGCCGCATCGACGCCCCGGAGCCGGAAGCATTAGAGAGGCTGTCACGAGAATGCAGCGATATGGAAGAAAGTGACCTCTTCACAATCGAGAGGATTCCGGCATCGAAGATTCAGAACTGAGAAGTCAAGGCTGGCGAAGTCCTCCGCACGAACAACGAACGTGAGTGAGAAAACGGCATCTGCCGCAGCCGTAGACGGTGGTGTCCAAAGAATCTTTACGGAGTCCCTTCGAGCCAGCGGTCGGCGAAAATCTCAAGGTCAAGAAGATCGACCATGCTGGAGTGGTTGATGTCCGTGCCCTCGCAATAAGAGTTAGCTGCGCTACAGCCCCGCATGTGCCAGTGCGCGGCGAAAAAGGAAAAATCGATGATATCGACGCCGTCCGGACACTGGAAATCAGCGGGCGGAATCTGCCACAGTAGCACCGGATAATTCGTCCCTTCACACATGGTCCAAGTGTTCCAGAAATCCCAGGCCGCGTCGGTAAAGGTGCTGATGGTCTGCATCTCGGCGGTCGTCTTTCCTGTTCCGCCAGCGCTTGTTGACTGGCCGCTGGTCTGCATATCCCAGAAGCAGTACACGGCGTCTCCCAAGACCCTGATAAAGCCGGTGAAGCCCCCGACATTCTGATTGCCCGAGACGCGGCCCACCGAATAGCACTTATAGGCCCTGCCTCGCTCGACTTGTCCGACGAGCCCGCCGACGTACGTACCGCCGTTGACGTTGCCGGTGGCATAGCAGTCGCTGAGTACACTTGTTTCATCACCGGTTTTGCCGGCCAGGCCGCCGACGTTTCCGTTTCCTGAAACGTGGGCTTTTGAAAAGGATGCGTTTACGGTACTGTCGGTGACCAGGCCGATGAGTCCGCCGATATACCAGTCACCGGAGACCTTGCCCGTTGAATAGCAGTCGAAGATTCTTCCGGTGCTGTGGCCCACAAGTCCGCCGATGTTGTCGTCTCCCGTGACATCGACCCCTTTGGCGCAGCAGCGGGTGATCGTACCGGAATCCAGAAAACCGGCCAGCGCACCGACATTGATTCCCTGGGCGAAGATCCTCGGATTGACCAATTCCAGATCCTTGATTTGGCCCGATACGTATCCGAAGAGCCCGATGTATCGTTCGCGCGTTGACGTCATGTTCAGGTTGGAGATTGTGTGGTCGTTGCCGTCAAAAACACCGCTGAATGATTCCAACATCTCCGTTCCGATCATGTTGTAGGCCGTACCGGGGTACGCGCTCAGATCGATATCAGCGACGAGCTTAAAGTGCCTGTTCCAGTCGCTGCGCGCGGCCCCGATGCTGTTTAACTGCTCGGGATTGCGAATCAGATAGGGGCTGCTTTCCGTTCCGGCGCCCCCATCGTATTTCGCCTTCGCGGGTCGCGCCGGAAGACATAGAGCGATCAATACAAAGAGCGATACCGCCAATTTGCATATGCGTCTATGTGGCCCCCACAAGCCGATAGCAGTATCCGGGCTGCGCATAAGTGCCCTCCTTCGATAGACGAGACGACCGTTTATGCTGCTTCAGAAAACCCAGTATATCAGTTGCCGGGGCCCCAGTCAAGCAATTTTTCCGGACCCGTCACTCGCAGCCGCCTACTCAAGCGGTTCGATATAGACGTTGCGATACTCAATCGGCGTCCCTTCGCTCTGAAGGCAGATTTTGCCGGAACTCGGCGTGCATTCGGTCGCCACGTTTTGCAGAACGCCGTTGACCAGGACGACGACCCAGTCATCCTTGCAGATGATGTCGTAGGCGTTCCATTGGCCGATGGGCTTCTCACTGCTTTCTTTGAGTTTGAGTGTTCTGCGTCCTTTGACGCGGTTTCCGCCCCGGGCGTGCTCTTTGAACTCAAGGCCGCCGATGACCCAAAAGTCGCCGGCATTGCCCGAGTACAACTGACATTCAAGACTCTTTGGCCAGACCACATCGGGCTCACTCATGTGTACGAGGACGCCGTTGTTGCCGCCTTTTTCAGGCCAGCGCCACTCGACGTGAACCAGGTAGTCGGCATAGTCTTTCTCGGTTCGCATGAAGCCGGCCGGTTTGCCCTCGCAGCGAATCCGTCCATCTTTGACCGACCACGTCTTTGTGACGTCGTGTCCCGGTTCACGGGTGTAAAGCTTCCAACCGGTAAAATCTCTGCCGTTCCACAGCATTGTTTTCTCTTTCGGCACGATCGCGTTGCCCTGTTTTGCCGCGGCCCCTGTTGCTGCTGCCAACAAGATTGCTGTCACCACCGCGGCTGCCGTTGCCACCATGTAACGTTTCATCGGATTCTCCTTTCAACGTGCAATGTCCGGTTGCCTCAGATCAGTTGGGTCTGGCCCGGCACGGCCACCGGCCTCATCGGCAAATCCCCGAATTCATATTTGGGCGGGCTCAGATCCAGCTTCGAAGCGTTCATCGCCCAGTCCCACTTCAGGGCCCGGCCCGTATAGGCGCTCATCCGGGCCATAATGGTCGTCAGCGTACTTTCGGCGATACGTTTGCCCTCGTTGAGTCGCTTGCCCTCGCGAATCGCGGCGATCTGGTCCTTGTGCTGGCGGAGTTCGGGATTCCAGGCGGGCCCGTCGTACTTGAAGGGTTTGTCGCCCTCGATGATGGCGTTGGCAAAATCGAGGTAGGCTCGTCCTTTTGTTCCGACGATCCACTGATCGCACCTGTCCGAGACGCGGTCGATCTGCGCGCCCATGTACTCGACCCGCACGCCGTTGGGATATTCGTACTCCACTGCGAAATGATCGAAGACGTTGCCGAATTCCGGGGCGGTTCGCACCTGCCGGCCTCCCATGCCCACGCACTGGACCGGGTGGCCTCCCATCGCCCAGTTCATGATGTCCAGATTGTGCACGTGCATCTCGGCGATAAAGTCTCCGCTGAGCCACGTCATGAACAACCACCTTCGCAACTGCCATTCCATATCCGTCCAGCCGGACTGACGCGGGCTCGGTCCCCATGTTGTCATCCCGCTGCCGATTCGGACGCACTGACCTCCCACGACGTCCCCGATGTCCCCGCCGTGGATTCTGCCAACGCCCGCCATCAGGTGCGCGATACGGCGCATCTGCGTCCCCGCGACGATGGTCAGGTTCTTCCGGTCCGCCAGGGCCGACGATTCGATCACCGAGCGAACGCCGACGGGATCGACCGCGACGGGTTTTTCCATGAAGACGTGCTTGCCCGCTTCAATGGCCGCCCTCAACTGCATGGGGCGAAAGTGCGGGGGTGTCGTCAAAACGACCATGTTCACATCGTCTCGGGCGAGCACCTTTTCGTGCGCGTCCCAGCCGGCGAAGCAGGTCTCGTCGGTCACCTTGACCCTGTCCGGCGCACTTTTGGTGAGGCGCTGCCGCGAGGTATCGAGGCGGTCTTTGAACACGTCGCCCATGGCGACAAGCTCGACGTTTTCGGCGGCCTTCAGGCAGTTTGTCGTATCGTGTGTGCCTCGTCCGCCGCAGCCGATCAGACCGAGGCGGATTTTGTCCGACCCTGCCGCATACATCCGGCTCGTTCCGGCCGCCCAGGCCGCCGTGCCCAACGCTGCGGAGGTCTTGATAAAATCTCTGCGCGACAGTTCCGAGTTTTCTTTGCCTGCTCTATTGTGCATAAGATTTCCTTTCAGAGAATGGTTCTTGACCAGGGTGTGTCAGATAAGGGGCGTCTGGCCCGGAATGGCAACCGGCCTCATCGGCAAATCCCCGAATTCATATTTCGGTGGGCTCAGATCCAGCTTCGAAGCGTTCATCGCCCAGTCCCACTTGAGAGCCCGGCCCGTATAGGCGCTCATCCGCCCCATGATACAGGTCATCGTGCTCTCGGCGACGCGCTTGCCCTCGTTCAGATGCTCGCCGTTGCGAATGGCCTCGATCTGGTCGGCGTGCTGCTTTATCACCGGAGACCAACTGGGCCCATCGTATTTGAACGGTTTGGCCCCTTCGAGGATCAGGTTTCCCGAGTCTGTGTAGGCCCGGCCCTTTGTTCCGACCACCCGGTTGTCCTGGCGGTACGTCACTTTGTCCATCTGGGCGCCCATGTATTCGATGCGGACGCCGCCCGGGTACTCGTACTCGACGGCAATGTGGTCATAGATGTTACCGTATTCGGGGCCGGTCCGCGCCTGCCGGCCGCCCATGCCAATGCACTGTACCGGATGCGCCCCCATCGCCCAGTTCATTCTGTCCAGGTTATGAATGTGCATCTCGACAATAAAGTCGCCGCTGAGCCAAGTCAGAAACAGCCAGCGGCGAAGCTGCCATTCCATATCCGACCAGTTCGGCTGCCGTTGTTTGGTTTGCCCCGACCACGTGAGCATTCCGCCGCCTATTCTGACACACTGGCCGCTGACTATCTCACCGATGTCCCCGTTGCGGATTCTTTTCATTCCCTCGATCAGGTGGGCCATCCGGCGGCTTTGCGTGCCGGCCACAATCGTCAGATTCTTCTGATCCGCCAACTGAGACGACTCGATCACCGAGCGGACCCCCACCGGATCCACCGCCACGGGTTTCTCCATGAACACGTGCTTGCCCGCCTCGACGGCGGCGCGCAAATGGCCTGGGCGAAATTGCGGCGGCTCGGTCAGGATCACCAAATCCACATCGCAGGCCAGGACTTTTTTGTGTGCATCCCAACCTTCAAAGCAGGTCTGGTTTGTCACTCTGACTTTTGCCCCGAGCTTCTCGGTAAGCTGACTGCGGCATCGGTCCAAACGGTCCCTGAAAAGGTCTCCCATAGCGACCAGCTCGACATTCTCGGCCGCATTGAGACAATTGGTCGTGTCGTAGGTTCCTCGCCCGCCGCAGCCTATCAGGCCGAGCCGGATTTTGTCGGACCCGGCGGCAAAAATCCTGCTCGTTCCCGATGCCCACGTCGCCGCACCGAATGCCGCTGATGTCTTGATGAAATCTCTCCTTGACAAATCCGGCGTCACTCGACTCGCTTTCTGTCTCATAAGTCACCCTTTCGACTGATGGTTATTGATTGACGTTTTTTAGATGAGCGGCGTCTTGCCCGGAATCGCGACCGGTGCGACGGGCAAATCACCAAACTCATATTTCGGCGGCGACAAATCCAGTTTCGATGCGTTCATTGCCCAGTCCCATTTCAAGGCCCGGCCCGTATAGGCGCTCATCCGGCCGATAATCGCCGCCATCGTGCTTTCGGCCACTTGCATACCTTCATTCAGGGCGGCGCCCTCACGGATGCTCTTTATCAGGTCGATGTGCTCCTGCACATAGGGATTCGGCGAGGCTGGCCCGTCGTACGGATGTTCTCCTTCGATGAAACCGGTGGCGCCGTCGATATAAGCAACACCTTTCGTGCCGACGATTCGCTCCGAGACGCGGTTGGAGCAGCCGGGAATCTGCCTGCACATGCTCAGGACGCGAATGCCGCCGGGGTACTCGAACTCGACGGCAAAATGGTCCCAGATATTGCCGCCTTCGCGGACCGCCCGGCCGCCCATGCCCATGCACTGGACCGGGTGTGCCCGCAGCGCCCAGTTGATAATGTCAAGGTTGTGCACGTGCTGCTCGACAATATGATCTCCGCCAATCCAGCAGTAGTAATCCCAGCGCCTGCACTGCCATTCCATATCGCTCATCTCGGCGGGCTTGGGGGATCTCAGCGACCCGCCTGCGCCGTTCCAGTAGCACTGGGCGGCGAGAATCTCGCCGATGGCTCCCTCGTGGATGCGCCTGATGATCTCGATGTAATGCAACTGGTGTCGCCGCTGCGTCCCGGCAACGACCGAGAGGCCCTTTTGCTCGGCCGTCTTCGCAGCGGCAATGATCCTTCGAATGCCGGCCGGGTCCACTGCCACGGGTTTTTCCATAAATACGTGCTTGCCCGCCCTGACTGCCGCTTCAAAATGCTCGGCCCTGAAGTGCGGGGGTGTTGCAAGGATAACCAGGTCAATGCCGCTGGCCAGCAACTTCTGATAGGCGTCGAAGCCGATAAACCGGCGCTGCTCCGGCACCTCCATTTGATCGGCCAGGCCGCCAAAAGCCACGCGGTCGTAGCGGGCTTCGGCGCCTTTGCTGAGCATGTCATAAGAGGCCTCGAGCTTGTCGTGAAACAGATCGGCCATCGCCCAAAGCTTCACCGATTTGTCCACACCCATCAGCGCCTGCGTCGTAGCTCCGGTGCCGCGCCCGCCGCAGCCGACCAGGCCCACTTTCAAACCGTCTGATCCGGCCGCATACAATCTGCTGGTCAATGCCGGCGTTGCCCCGGCTAATGAAACCGCCGCGGCTGCTTTTACAAAAGCTCTGCGCGATAGCGGCCCACTTTGTTGTCTGTCTTCGTTTCCCATTGCGAACCCTTTCAACAAACGGTTGGCTATCAGATCAGTTGTGTTTGGCCCGGAACCGCAACCGGCTCAAGGGGCAAAACGCCGAACTCGTATTTCGCGGGGCGAAGATCCAACTTTGAGGCGTTCATCGCCCAATCCCATTTCAAGGCACGACCCGTGTAAGCGCTCATCCGGCCGATGATGGCATTCATCGTGCTGCCGGCGATATTTTGCGCCTCGTTCAGAGCTCTGCCCTCGCGGATGCTACGAATCAGAGCGCGGTGTTCCTCGTAGTACGGATTCTCGTTGGGCCCTTCGTATTTGTAGACGGTATTACCCTTGAGGTCTTTAATGTAGCCGACGGTCTGATCGGTATAAGTCTGGCCCTCCGTCCCGACCAGCCGTTCGCACACATGGTAGGCTGCGCCCGGATTCTGTTTGCACATACTCAGGACGCGGATGCCGTTGGGGTACTCGAACTCGCAGGCGAAGTGGTCAAAGATATTGCCGTACTCAGGGCCCGTCCGAGCCTGGCGGCCTCCCATTCCGACCACCTGCACGGGATGCTCCCCGATTCCCCAGTTCATGATGTCGAGATTGTGCACGTGCTGCTCGCAGATGTGATCGCCGGATAGCCACGTCGTGTAGAACCAGTTGCGACACTGCCACTCCATGTCACTCATCCCGGCCGTGCTGGGCACTTTGAACTGGTCCCAGGGCAGACCCATGTTCCAGTAGCACTGACCGGCCAGAATCTCGCCAATGGCGCCGTCGTGGACGCGCCTGAGGATATCGATGTAGTGGTTCTGATGTCGGCGCTGCGTACCGGCTACGACGGACAGGCCTTTCTGCCGCGCGATCTGCTCGGCGGCCAGGACCGTGCGGATGCCCATCGGATCCACCGCGACGGGCTTCTCCATGAAGACGTGCTTACCAGCCTTAGCGGCGGCCATGAAGTGCTCGGGCCGGAAATGCGGCGGCGTAGTTAGAAGCACCAAATCCACCCCAGCGCCCATCACACCCTTAAATGCTTCAAAACCCACAAACTGTCGCGACTTCGGTACGTCCATCCGGCTTGCTAATGATTTGAACGCTTCACGGTCATAACGCCCCTCGGCTCCCTCGGTGAGCATTGCGTGGCATTTCTCTAATTGGCCCTCGAATAAATCGCCCATCGCCCAGAGCTTGACCGCCGTGTTGGTGCTCAGCAGCACTTGCGTGGCCGCCCCGGTGCCGCGCCCCCCACAGCCGATTAAACCGACTTTGATGGTGTCCGAACCGGCGGCATAGAACTTGCTTGCTGGGACGGACAAAGCGGCAAGCGACAGGGCCGACCGTTTTACAAAATCCCTCCGCGTCAGCGTGGTTCCTTTTGAGTCCGCGTCGCTGCTCATAAACATCCCTTTCCATTGTGAAATGCCGCGCGGTTCAGATAAGTACCAGGCGCACCCTCGAAAATACTCCGACTCCTCAAGAACGCTCATTTCGTGTTCCTGAGGCTACCGGCATTCAAGCCCGGGGTCAAGCACAATCCCTTCGGCAGGCATGTCCATCTTACGGTCCACACACGGCGGCCAGGAGTCAATAATCGTAGGGCTTCTTTCCCTGGTCTATCCTGCATTTGCTCTGCATCTGTCGCAGCGTATCGGTCAGCAGTGCCGCCAGCTTCTCATCGCCCATGTTCCTGGCCTGCTGTGCTGTTATGGCCTTGCCGTAGTGGACGGTAATCGAGTCGCCCGGTGAGAAGAGCTTCTTGTGTCTGGGCCAGGTTTCGAAGGCGCCGTCGATCACGACCGGCACAATCGCGGCGTTGCCGCGCCTGCACAGAAGACCGAGTCCGGCCTTGAAGGGCATGATTTTGCCGTCGTGAGTGCGCGTGCCCTCCGGGAAAAGACAGACGCCCCGGCCTCCCTGAAGCTTGCCGATGACTTTTTTCATGGCCGCCAAATCACCTCGATCCCGTTTGACCGGAATCGCATTGACCGAGACAAGCACGCGTCCGAAGAGCCAATGTCTGAAAAGACTGTCGCGGGCGAGAAAACATAAATGCCTTTTGGGCGGCGCGCCGCAGAATATCGGGTCGAGATAGCTCTGGTGATTGCTGACCAGCAGGAATGGGCCTTTGGCCGGTATGTTCTCGATGCCGTAAAAACGCCAGCGGAAGAGCAGCATGCCAAAGACTCTGCACATCCAGCGTGCAAGCCAGAACCATCTCGCGTTCAATCGTTCCTTCAGCATTTTTCTCTCACGAGTTCGAGGAGCGTCTCTACAACTTTATCGATACTCAGTTTCGTGGTGTCCACGACAATCGCATCCTCGGCGGGCTTCAACGGACCGACCGTTCTGCTCCGGTCGCTCCTGTCACGCTCTTCGATGGCCTTTTGCGTTTGTTCGAGACCTTCATTGCAGCCTTTCGCCCGGAGCTCGGCTTGCCTTCGCCGGGCCCTCTCGGGGGCCTCGGCCGTCAGATAGAATTTCACGTTGGCGTCGGCGAAGGCGACCGTGCCCTGGTCTCTTCCTTCAGTGACGATTTTCCGCCGGCCTGCGGCAAACTCCCTTTGCATCTGCACCAGCTTCTCTCGCACCTTCGGCGCCGCGGCGATATACCTCGCTTTGGCGGTCACCTCGGGACTGCGTATCTGTCCGGTGACATCCACATCGTCGATGACGACGCGCATCTGGCCGCCACGAACGGAGAATTGGAATTTGTGTTTCTGCACGACATGGAGCAGCGTCCGCTCGTCGCTCAAATCGACGCCGGCCTGCATCGCCGCGAACGTGATGGCCCGGTACATCGCTCCAGTATCGAGAAAGCTCGCTCCCAGCTTGCGAGCCAGGAGCCTGGCCACCGTGCTCTTGCCGCTGCCCGCAGGGCCATCAATCGTGACGATCAAATCCGCCATTTTGGATCGAGCGGTGAGCGCAGGCGCGGCGAACAAGACCTTGTCACCGACCGGCCGCCCCTCACCGTTTAACCATCTTGACCACAACCATACTTGTATCGTCGATTTGCCTGGCCAGGCCGACAAATCGTCTTCTGTAACCCAGAATGTCCTTAACCATCTGCTCGGCCGACCCTTGGGCGTATTTCCTTGCGGTCTCCAGCAGCTTTCCCCTGCCCCACAGCTCGTCATCGAAGTTGACCGCGTCGGTCAGCCCGTCCGTATAGAACAGCAGGCAATCATCGTCTTTGAGCTCGACGGTTGCAATCTCGTATTCCGCCTCGGGATCGACGCCCAGAACAAGGCCGCCTTTTTGCAGGTCGGTGGTCTGTTTGCCTCTGATCAGCACCGTCGGCTCGTGCCCGCAGTTGCAGTAGGTCAGCGTCTTGTCGGCGACGTCGATCATTGCGTAGAACAACGTGACGAATTCACCGTCCCGGCACTCATCACAGGCCATGCGGTTGAAGTTCCTGATCACGGCGCGCGTGCGATTGACCAGCTTGGCCCGGTCCCGTGTGTTCTCGGCGAAGTAACCGTCCGCCCCCTGACAGTCTCCGCACTCGAGACAGCCTTCGGCGTAAGCCCGGGCCGCGCCGCGGAACCAGCTCATCATAATCGCCGCCGGCATTCCCTTGCCCATCACGTCGGCGATGGTGATGATGATTCGTGTCTCGCCGACCTGCCGGAAATCGTAAGAGTCCCCGCCCACATCGAAGCAGGGGATGTACGTTGCCGCGATGTCCAGGCCGGGCATTGTGGGGATTTGCTCGGCAATCATCCTGCGCTGAACCAGGCCCGCCAGCCGCATCTGCTCGGCCATGCGCGCGCCTTCTATCGCCCGCGCGTACAACCGGGCGTTCGTGATCGCCACCGCGCATTGGGAGGCGACCGCCCTGGCCAGACCAATGTCATCGTCGTCGAAGTGCATCGGTTTCGGGCTGTAGAGCCGAAGCACGCCGATGGCCTTGCCCTTGAAGTTCATGGCGACGGTCAGTTGGCTGACGAGGCCTTCCCGGACGGTCGCCTCCTTGTATTTGACCCTGCCATCGACCCGCATATCGTCTAAGACCACCGCTTCGCCCGAAAAGGCGGCTTCGACAACGGGGTCATTCTTTGAGACCACGCCCTTGTTGCGGTACTCCTCGCTGAGTCCATAGGTGCTTCGCATTTTCAAATCGCCCGCCTCTTCGTCCAGCAGCCTGATCGAGCAGGCCTTGACGCCGACAATCTTGACCGCCGCCTCGGCCAGCCTGTCCAGCGCCTCCTGAAGCGAAAACTCACCTGCGACCAGCGTGGAGAGCTGATAGATCTGCTCATCGCGTTCGATTTGTCTCTTTGTTTTCTTGCTCATAGTCAATCGTAACCGGGAAAAGACCGGATTATACCGTATGGACCGTCTCGGGTGAAATCTAATTTGTTCGATTACCGTCGGCTCGCTTGCAGGCGCCCGCTGTATCGATTAGCATATCGTCATTGAAATTCGCCGACCGACGGTTAAGGGCAGGGAATCGATTAGGAATGGTTGCCAGGCACATAATATTCACCGGCCACGTTCAGGGCGTCGGCTTTCGCTTCACCGCCCACAGGATGGCCCATCGCCATCGGCTCGCCGGCTTTGTTCGCAACATGAGGGATGGAACGGTCGAAATGCTGGCCCAGGGTTCTGCCGAGGACATCGATGACTGCATACAGGATATCAAAGAATCTCTCCCGGGTTATGTACGCCAGGTTATCGTCAACGACGTCCCGCCCGATGCGAAACACACGGATTTCAAAATCACCTTTTAGGCCATGCGGCTTCGCTATTCGGCCAGATGTCGGATCAGGCCGAGCTTGCGGGGCACGACGAGGTCTGCTTTTTGGGCCGGCTTATCGTCCTCGACGGCGTAATTGACGTCCATGATTTCGATGAACTCGGCCGTGTATTCCTTCAGCACACCGCAGTACTCAAATATCTTCTCGCCCTTGATCATCTCAAGGACGACCTTGTGACCGATGTATCTTTCCAGCAGTGGCTCGAAGGATGTCCCCACCGAGCCCATCAGCTCCTGTTTCATCTGGGTGACATATTTGTCCTGGGCGCCAAGCATCCTACCGGCGGGTGTCGCTTTCTTCGCCTGGCTGATCAGCAGATTGACAATCTCCACAATCGAATCCCTGATTGTTCGGAAGACGTTCAGCGTGCGCCTTTTGGATCTGCGCCACGGTCCGGGATGGTATGTTCTTTTAAGCTCTTCTTCTCTTCTCTTTTTATTATCTTCGCTGAGGTCATCGTGAAAGCGAATCGCCGCCTGGATATTCAGATACTCATATTTATAGAGAATAAAACTGGCCTCTTCGTGCCCTTCTTCATCTCTGTGTTTTTCCGAATAAACAAACTCCAGGCCGGTATTTTCCACCCGCAGCGTTCCCCAGATAGTCTTGCCGGATACGTCTTCCAATGTCACCATGTTCTGCTCGAAATCCATCAGGCATTTGTCCCGGCTTCTTTTCCTGACAAAAGCCGCAACACCGGCGGAAAAAATAATAAACAGTATCGTTATCGCAGTTGCAGTATCACCGGACATAGTATCTCACTTCCGTAGCATTTAGCCCCCCGGCCCATTGGGGGTCAAGTTAAACCTGTGCCAGTATGACCGTGTAGTTTCTACCGTAATGCTCAGCGCACTTTGGGCAGGTCGTATAGAAGAAGTACATCTTCTCCATCTCTCGGGCCTTCGTTTTCACATACTCGGTCATCTCTTCGGCCCACCGCCCGGCGTTCTTGTAGGGCCCTTCGAAAACCTTCGTCAGAAACGTCCCGGAGATACGCACCATTTCCGCCCCCGGCACATCTTTGGCCACGGCGATATAGAGATCCGCCCCCCAGAGAGATTTTTCATCCGAGAGCATCAGCGGCT
>CP070806.1:3931791-3947234 GCA_020343675.1 Phycisphaerales bacterium | reverse complement strand
GCCCCCAGTGACGGCCCGCCTCGGCACGCACCGTCTCAAAATCAGGCATCGGTTCAGCGCTCTGCTTTGGAGAAAAAGCAAAGACAATTTCCAAGTCTGTGCCATTGCCGCTGCCGATTTCATAGTTGTGTTCCGATGCGACCCGAAACACGCCTGGCGATGACCAGACGGCGCTGACATAGTAGCGGTCATTATCAAGAATTCGAGTCAAATCAGCACGGTTGCTGGCGACCCGGTGCCGCGTGATGTGGCGGTCTGGATGGCTCCAGTCCGCGGCGCTACCCCAGTCCTGACTTCCGTGCGGAAAGGTTAGAGTAACCAGCAGACGCTCTTTTCGCAGAAGTGGTGATTCCACGCGGACTACCATCACGTCGCGGCTTGGATGGCATACCGTCAGGACTGTTACCCCTTGGCCGTCCACTTTGAATTGGCTGGTCAGAAGTCCCGTCCATAAATCCAAAGTCTGGACTGTGTCTGTCAGGTCGTCGATGGAGGCTGATGAGTTGTCCGTTTTACTGATTCGCAGGCCGACTTGCCCCAGATGCAAACGGTGCGGATTAGCACGCAGCCACGATGCGGCGGGCGAATACGTGCGGGACTTATCCTGACCCGATGCATACGGAACCGCGCGCCCGGCCACCATGTACTCCTCAAGGACGTCTGCCAGCCTGTACTCGTTCGGGTTCGGCATCGTGTGCCAGCCCCACTGAGCTTGTGTACCCAGGGCCATGCCTCGCCGATGGTATTGCGAAAACGTCTGAAGCCCCGTGATGTCAGCGGTGAAGGCAAACTCACCGTTGCCGACAGTAAGCGGTGTGAGCGGATCGGGCGCTTTGAGGGTGATATTGTGTCGCCCGACCAATGCACGACGATCGATTTGAGGCGTTGAGGCCTTCGGCATATCAGAGGGAACCACAAATTGTTGGGCTGTGGGTAGCACCACGGCCCTTGCGATTCCAGCAAAGGCTAAAGCACAGCACAGCCCGATCTCAAGGATAATTTCTCGTCCCGGCGTTTTCATGACACAACTTTCTGTGACGGCTTTGTTCTTTTGGAAGCTACTGTAGCAATTCTGCCCATGGCCGTCGAGGATTTAAGCAACCGGTCGGAAAGATCCTTCGGTGCCGACCACTGCGCTCAAGCGGTACATTTCTGTCAGACCCGGAGTTACGGAGGCGATACCAGGTTTCCAGCTTTCCACCAAGCATCAGGCGGCAGACAGCTCAAGCTGGGCAACGACCATCCAGATACGCTGGAAAGCAAGAACGACCTTGCTGTGCTATACAAAGAGCAAGCTGAGTATCAGGAGGCAGAGGACCTGCTTCTCGAAGCCCTCGAAGGCCGACGCCTTAGACTCGGTGGCACTCACCCACACACATTGGAGTCGTGGAATAACCTAATCGGACTCTACGAAGCCTGGAACAAGCCGGAAAAGGCCAAAGAGTGGCGAGCAAAACTGCTGGAAACTGAAGCTGTGGTGCAGTGACATATCACGCCAAAACGGCCCAATTTCTTGGCCTAATATAGAGTAAGATTTCCTTGACAAGTCGTGTCATCATTTTGACTCCGCACGTCTTAATTTTGCCCCAAGTTTGGCCGCACTACCGCGTAGCGGTTTAGTCCAATATGCATCTTGCTCGCAGAATCCACGGCGTTGTACTGTAATGAGGTAGATGTGTCGGCCTTACTCGTGATGCAACAGCACGAAACTGTGAACATGGCGGCTCTGGAGATTCTCTCAATCGAAGGGTCTGACATTCCATGTCAATCTGCGGCAGGCCCTGAACCCCACTGACGCCTCGTGCCCCTCACCGGCAATACGCCCGTGCCGGGCTCCGATCGTACAAGGTCAAAACGGCGCACGATGCTCCAGGCGCTCTTAGGCACACCGCAACTTGTCTCGGGTGAGCGGGTTTGTTATAATGGCTGCTCCGATTTTAGCTGCGGGCTGACACTGAAGGAGAAGTACTCATGAAAGCCAAATGCGGGCTCCCGAAAGAATGTGTGTTCGTTCTGTTGATGCTCTGTGCATTGCCGGCCGCGATGGCTGAGCAGGCCGACTACAAGAGCCAGGCCAAACAGATTCTGGATGCGGCAAACCTCACCGGCGGTGTAGTGATTCACATTGACTGCGGCGATGGGAAGTTGACGGCGGCGCTGCGCGCCGACGAGAGCTACCTTGTCCAGGGGCTGGACAGCGACGCTCGAGACGTGCAGGGGGCCAGAGAGCACATCAGGAAGCTGGACTGCTACGGACCGGTCTCGGCCGAGGCGTTCGACGGGCGGCGCCTGCCCTACGTCGATAACCTTGTGAACCTTGTTCTGGCCGAGGACCTCGGGGAGGTGCCGACGGCCGAGGCGATGCGCATCCTGGCTCCCGGCGGCGCCTTATACACGAAGCAGGATGGCCGCTGGAACAAGATTGTCAAGCCGCGTCCGAGCGACATTGACGAATGGACCCATTATCTGTACGACGCCACCGGCAACCCCGTTGCGCACGACGACGTGGTCGGGCCGCCCCGCCACATTCAGTGGATCGCGGACCCGCGGCACACGCGCAGTCACGAACATATCCCGGGCATCTACGCGCTGGTCTCGGCGGGCGGACGGATCTTCTATATCGTGGACGAAGCTCCCATCGGATCCATCCGCCGGACGCCCGAATGGCATCTCGCGGCTCGCGACGCCTTCAACGGAATGCTGCTTTGGAAGAGGACTGTCGATACATGGTTTCCCCACATCGTCAACTGGGGCCAAACGCCCCGTCAGCTTCAACGGAAGCTCGTGGCCGTCGGGGACCGTGTCTATGTCACCCTCGGCCTTTACGCTCCGCTGGCCGTCCTGGATGCGGCCACGGGAGAGACCCTCAAGGTTTACGAGAACACCGAAGGCGCCGAGGAAATCATCCTGCACCGAGGGACCTTGCTTGTCGTTGTTCGAAGCGTCACCGGCGAGCGAATCGCCGAGTCCGAAAAATGGGCGCGGCTTGTTCAGATAAAGGATTCCCCGGTGTACGTGCGAGAGACGGCCGAGCCCCTCGTCAGGCACCTTCGGGGGACCGAGGCCAGGGGCGAGAAAACGATCCTCGCCTTCGATGCCCGGACCGGGCGATTGCTTTGGAAAAAGGATGAGCCGGACATCTCCGGCCTGAGGACCAACAGCCTGTGCGCCGATGCAAACCGCGTGTTCTATCAGAACGGAAAGGACATTGTCTGCCTCGATTTCGGGACGGGACGCGAACTGTGGTCCGTGCCCTCGACTCCTTTGCGCGTCGTGCATGATGGAATTGTATACTGCTCCGGGGGCCCGACCGTGACGGCGCTGTCGGCCGAGAGCGGACGGACGTGCTGGACGCAACCCACGCTACTGACCGAGATTCGCGATGTGTTCGTTGCCGGCGGCTCGCTTTGGCTGGGCGGATTCAAACCGTTTCCCACCAAGAGAGGCCCTTCATGGGGCCCCTACTTTGCCACGCAATGCGACCCGGCCACGGGTGAAGTGCTGATGCACGTCGAGCCCGAGAATCCGGGACACCATCATCGGTGCTACTCGAACAAAGCCACCGACCGCTATATTCTGGGAGGCAGGAGGGGGACCGAGTTTATCGATCTCAACTCGGGCGATGTCCTGTGGAATAGCTGGGCTCGAGGGGTGTGCAAGTACGGCGTCATGCCCTGCAACGGATTACTCTACACGCCACCTCATGCTTGTGGCTGCTATGTGGGGGTCAAACTGACCGGCTTCCACGCCCTCGCGCCTCAGCGCCAGAAGTCAGAGGTCAGAAGCCAGAAGTCAGAGCGATTGGAGAAAGGCCCCGCATACGGACAAATCGGTCCGGCAGGCCTGCCGGGCCAATCGGCAATTGAAGATTCGGATGAATGGCCCACCTACCGCCACGATGCCCAGCGAAGCGGTTCTACGCCGATGTCTGTGCCCGTTGGCCTGCGCCGCGCGTGGCGCGCGGAGCTCGGCGGCAAACTCAGCGCGCCGACCGTTGCCGAGGGTAAAGTGTTCGCGGCTTCGGTGGATGGCCACAGGATCCTGGCGATGGACGCCGATTCCGGCCAACTCATCTGGGACTTCACGGGCGGCGCCGGCATCGATTCGCCCCCGAGCCTGTACCGGGGCCGGGTGCTCTTCGGCTGCCGCGACGGGTATGTGTACAGCGTGCGAGCTTCGGACGGGCAATTGGCCTGGCGCCTGCAAGCCGCACGCGAACGGCGTCGCATAGCCGCATGCGGCCGGCTCGAATCCGCATCGCCGGTCATCGGAAGCGTCCTGCTCAAGGACGGCGCCCTTTATGCCACGGCGGGCAGATCCTCTTACGCCGATGGCGGCATCGATCTCTACCGACTCAAACCCGAGACCGGCCGTATCCTGTCGAAGACGTCGATTTACAGCCCCGACCCCGAGACGGGAAGGCAGCCCGACCAATTCGCCCCATCGGCCATGCCCGGCGTGCGTGCCGACATTCTCACAGCCGACGACAGTTGTGTCTATCTGCGGGACATGGTGTTCGACGAGAATGGCACCGAGCGACCGCAGGGAAAGGCGCACCTGTTCACGCTGACCGATTTTCTGGACGATTCGTGGCCGCATCGCTCCTATTGGATCTTCGGTACAAAATGTTCCCTCTCGACCGGCTGCAGCAGGCGCGACAAAAGGCTCATCTACGGTCGGCTGCTCGTCTTCAACGAGTCGAGGATCTACGGATACGGGCGCTCACAAGTCCATTGGTCGAATCAACTGCAGGATGGAGCCTACCGGCTGTTTGCAGTCAGTCGGGACAATGGAACAAAATTGTGGCAGAAGCCTTTGAAGATCCAGGTCCGGGCGATGGTACTGGCCGGAAAGGTGTTGTTCATTGCCGGCCCCACCGCCGATGCAGATAGCCCGCCGCAAGGACAAGGCAATAACAAGGCAGCTGTACTCATGGCCGTCTCGGCCTCTGACGGGACCGAGATGGCGACGTACCCGCTTGAATCGCCGCCCGTTTTTGACGGCATGGCCGCTGCCTATGGGCGGCTCTATATCTCTATGACGGACGGAAACCTGGTATGCATGGCCGAGCAGAAATGATGAGTGATAATTGATTTTGCGCCCGAGGATGACTGGCGCCAAATGATATATTTCAGAGTACTCATCATTATTCGCTAATCCCTCATCGTTCGGATTGGCCCGGTCACCTGGTGGAAAGATCATGAGGATCTCATTGAAAGCTAAGCTGACCGTGAGCTTCCTGGCCGTGATTGTTATATGCGGCCTGGTGGCCACCCTTGTTGGGACGCAGCTCATCGGAACAGGCGTCATCCGCCAGGCCCAGGAGAAAGTGCGAAATGACCTCGATTCTGCGAGGGAGATATTTCGGCAGGAGAGCGAAAACCTGAAAGATACGGTGCGGCTCACCGCCCTGAGATTCTTCATAAAAGACGCCCTGCTGAACAATGACATGCAGACGCTCAAAGAGGAGTTGGAGAGAACAAGACAGGCAGAATCGCTGGACATATTGACCCTGACGGATGAAACCGGGCGGGTGGTCTTCAGGTTCCGAAATCCGGCTGTTTCAGGTGACAGTCAAGCGAATGACAACATTGTAAGCCGCGTCCTGTCCGGCCGGGAAGTCGCCGTCGCCACAGTGATCGTGCCGGAGGCGGAACTACGAAAGGAAGGCGCCGACCTTGTCGAGCAAGCCCACATGGAGTACATTCCCACGCCCAGAGCAAAGCCAACGCTGGAAACCGAGGCAACCTGCGGAATGATGATAAAAGCTGGCGCGCCGATCCTTGGGTCTGACGGGCGCTTGCTCGGCGTCCTGTACGGCGGGAACCTGTTGAATCGGAACTATAAGACAGTGGACAAAATTAAAGAGACGGTGTATCGAGGAGTCAAATACGAGGGAAAAGACATCGGCACAGCCACCATCTTTCAGGGCGACCTTCGTATCTCGACAAACGTGCTGAGAGCGGACGGGACGCGTGCCATCGGAACGCGTGTCTCTGAGGAGGTGTACGAGCAGGTGCTCGTCAAAGGCCTGCCGTGGACGGACAGGGCCTTTGTCGTGAACAACTGGTACAGAACGGCGTACGAACCCATCCGAGACATCGAAGGCAAAATCATCGGCATTCTCTATGTCGGGATTCTGGAGGAGAAATTCATCGATATGCGCAACAGGGCGATTGCCATATTCCTGGGGATCGCATTGGCCGGGATGATTATCGCCCTGATCGTTTCGAGTTTCTTGGCCAAGGGCGTCCTGCAGCCGATAAAGCGCCTAGTATTTGCATCGCATCAGTGGGCGGACGGAAACCTTGACCACAGGGTCGAGACCGTGGCAGAAGATGAAATAGCCGAGCTGACCGATACGTTCAACGCGATGGCCTCTTCGCTGAAGGAAAGAGATGAGCGGCTGAAGGAATACACGCAGCAGCAAATCATGAAATCGGAAAGACTCGCCACGTTGGGCCAGTTGGCCGCCGGCGTGGCCCACGAGGTCAACAATCCGCTCGGCGCCATTCTGATGTACGCGCATCTGTCTCTGGAACAGATGGGTGCCGATGACGCCTGTCGCCAGAATCTGGAGAAAGTCGTCGCGGAGGCAACGCGATGCAAGACTATTGTGCGAGGGCTGCTCGATTTCGCCCGTCAGAGCGAGCCGAACGTCGAAAAGTCGGACGTTAATGATGTCCTGAAGCGAACGCTGTCCCTTCTGGAGAACCAGGCCCTGTTTCAGAATATCAAAATAACCACAGAGTTTTCTCTCTCGCTTCCAAAGGCGATGATGGACCGCGGTCAGATACAGCAGGTCTTCACCAATATCATCCTGAACGCGGCCGAGGCCATGGCTGGAGAGGGTGAGCTGACCGTCACTTCAAGGGCGGCGCAGGGAGAATCGATTGAAATCGAATTCATAGACGCCGGCTGCGGCATCCCCCGTGAGAATCTCGAGAAGATATTCGATCCGTTCTTCACCACGAAAGAGGTTGGCCTCGGGACGGGGTTGGGTCTGGCCGTTACTTACGGCATTGTAGCCAGACACAAGGGGACCATCGAAGTCAAAAGCACGCTGGCCGAAGGGACCACGTTCACCGTGAGACTACCTCTAAGCATGGAGACCTAAATGTCCAGTCAGGCTCATATTTTAGTGATCGATGATGAAGAATCCATCCGCGATTCGTGCCGGCAGGTGCTGATCAGGGCGGGGTACGCAACGGAGACTGCCGAGAATGGAGATCTCGGCCTGCAGAAAATAAGCCAAGCCAGACCCGACCTGGTTCTGGTGGACCTTAAGATGCCTGGGATGGGCGGAATGGAACTCTTGGAGCGCATCGCCGAAATCGACCCAGGCATCATCTCGGTAGTCATTACCGGCTACGCAACCATTGAATCGACCGTCGAGGCGATGAAACGCAATGCGTACGATTTCCTGCCCAAACCATTCACGCCCGACCAACTGCGGATCGTCGTCAACAGAGGCCTCGAAAGACGAAAGCTGGCCATCGAGTCGGAGCGGCTGCGCTGCGAGAAGGAGATGATGAAGGAAAACTTCGTCACTCTTGTCACGCATCAATTGCGCTCGCCGCTGGCTTCGATCAGACAATCCTTCGGAGTTATCCGGGAGGGATTCGCCGGGGACGTGACGGATAAGCAGAAGCAGATGATCGAGAAAGCGAACAAGTACTTGGACGATCTGATGCGGCTGATCGACGATTGGCTTGATATGTCGCGCATCGGCTCGGGCCGCATGGCAGAGAAATTCGAGCTGCTGGCCTTGGGCCCTGTCCTTTCGGACATCCTGGAACGTATAAGACCGCTGGCAGAGAGCAGGAAAGTAATGCTCGATCTGAATTTGGGGCATGACATCCCTGCCGTTTCCGGCGATCGAGAGTCTCTGAAGCAGGCGATTTCCAATTTGGTGAGCAATGCGGTCAACTACAATCACGAGGGCGGCACAGTCACAGTCAGCGCAGCGGAACAAGGCAATGATTTGGCGATAGAGATCTGCGATACGGGTATCGGGATTTCCCCGGATGACTTGCCTTTTGTCTTCGAGGAGTTTTTCAGGGTCAAAAGCAGCCAGACTCGGAACATTACAGGCACTGGACTGGGTCTGCCAATCGCTAAAAGAGTGATTGAAGCGCATTACGGGCGAATAACAGTCCGCAGCGAGCCCGGCAAGGGGACTACCTTCACTGTCTTTCTGCCAATCGCAGCACAACGAATATCATAGAGCAACCGAGGCGAAAGTCGTTCAGCCGTCGAAGCAAAGGAGAAAAAGTATGAATCGAAGGCAATTTACAAAGTCTCTCGCAGCGTTGGCCGCATTGTCGCTGCCGGGTACTAAAGCACTCAGCTCAAGCGGGCGCGGCAAAATTCCCATGAAAATCACGGACATTCGCACCGTGCCCGTTAGCCGGTACCTCTTTGTCCAGGTCTTTACCAACGAGGGCATCACCGGCCTGGGGGAATCCGGAACATGGGGTTTTCTCGAAGCTTCCGAGCAGGCCATAGAGACGTTCAAGCGTTATCTGATCGGCCAGGATCCGCTGCGCATCGAGCACCATTGGCAGTACCTGTACCGCTCGAAGCATTTCAGCGGCGCAGCCGTCATGGGGGCCCTGAGCGCCATCGACATCGCGCTGTGGGACATCGCGGGCAAATATTTCGGTGTCCCTTGCTACCAGTTGTTGGGGGGAAAATGCCGTGATAGGGCCAGGGTGTACTACCACGTCTTCGGGGACACCAAAGAGAAATTGATCCGGGGGTGCATCGACGCCAAGAAGCAGGGCTTTACGGCGGTCGGGCACCTGACCCCTTTCCTCGACGAGTCCAGAAGCGTCCCGTATTTCAAGACCCACGCGGACAAGATTCAGGATGCTATCGATACGGTCCGGCGCTATCGCGAGGCCGTGGGAAACGAAGTGGACTTGTGCCTGGAAATCCACCGGCGTCTCAGTCCGGCCGAGGCGGTCGCGCTGGCGGCGGGAATCGAGCCCTATCACCCGTTCTTCTATGAAGACCCGATTCTCCCGGACAACCTGGACGCCATGGATATGATTGCCCGAAAGATAAAGATCCCCATCGCGACCGGCGAGCGGTTCTTCACGATGCAGCAGTTCGAAACGCTTCTGGCGCGCGGCGCTGTGCAGTACGTTCGTCCCGACGTCTGCATGGCGGGCGGGCTGACCAATTCAAAGAAAATCGCGGCGCTTGCCGAGGCGCACTACGCCCAGGTGGTCCCGCATAATCCGCTGAGTCCGGTGAGCACCGCGGCCTGTATCCAATTGGCGGCTTGCATCCCCAATTTCGCGCTGCAGGAATACCCGCGGGGCGAGCATGAACCGCCCAAGAGCGAGATTGTCAAAGGGGCCCTCAAATCGGAGAATGGCTACCTGATTATTCCCGATAAACCGGGCATTGGCGTCGAACTGGCCGAGGACGCCCAGGAGCGTCACCCGTACCGCCCACGCGGCCTGCAAACCCGGCTCAACCAAGACGGCTCCGTGATGGACCAATAGACCCTACACCCTGTCGGGCGCCGGGCACACGAACGGCTTGCGGTATTCGCGATTCAATATCCTGTTGGCTGCGTCGCTGTTGGTGAATACTTCCCTATCAGGGTCGAATGTCAGCAGCGGGCCCATCGACATCGGGTACTTGTCCAAATCGACGCCGTTATCTCTGAAATGTTGAACGGTCCGGTTCAGCGTTTCGATGTTGTCGTCCCGGCTCTTGACCTTCTCCAGCATGGCCTTGGCTTGTGCGGTGGAGACCTTGTTGTTCTCGCCAAGATAATAGCTGATATTGGCCAAGTGCGCCAGGGCGGCCGAAAGATGGCCCTGGAAAGCGTCGGAGTTAAGGTCTTCGGCTCTGCGGCTGCGAACGGCCTGAACGAAGTTGTCGAAGTGGTCGCCGCCGCCCTTAAATTCCTTGATGATGCTGCCCTTGAGGTCGAACGCGATGCAGTGGGTGTAGGATTTCTGAACCATGCTGCCGGCGGTTCCATGGAAAATCACGCCAATCTTGTTGCCCCGCGTGCTGTCGAACATTTTGTTGATCTGCTTGTCCGCCGAATTATCGACCGAAAGGCCCCGAGTCTCGAAGACCATGCACTTGTCGCCGTAATCGTAAATGGCTATCTCGGTATTGGCTGTGTCGCCCGCATCGACGTAATCGGGGTCGCTGCGTTCGGCCTTGTAGCCCAGGCGGCCGCCATAGGCGATGACGCTGTTGGGATGGCGGTTGATGCCCAATCCCCACCGGGCGATGTCCGTTTGGTGAGGTCCCTGGTTGCCTGAGTCGCCATTGCCGTACAGGCGCTGCCAGTGCCAATCGTAGTGGAAGCGCTCGCGCGTCAGTTTCGGGCTCGTGTACGGCGCCGGGCCGCTCCACAGATTGAAGTCAACTTCCGGGGGGATGGGGTAATCACCCAAGGCGCCGATGGACTTGCGACGCTTGTAGCACAGCCCTCTGGCGAAGTTGACTTGGCCGATACCGCCATCGGCGAGGAACTTCATGGCATTCCGGAGGGCCGGATTAGAGCGGCATTGAGTGCCGACCTGACATATCCTCTTGTATTTCTTCGCCGCGGCCACCAGGGCAGCGCCTTCCGGGATGTCGTGGCTGATAGGCTTTTCAATATACGCGTCTTTGCCCGCCTGCATGGCCCAGACGCCGCACAGGGCGTGCCAGTGGTTCGGGGTCGCGGTCGAGACAATATCGACCGACTTGTCGTCGAACACCTCGCGCATGTCCTTGACCCATCTTGGACGGCGGCCCGTGCGTTTCTCGACCGATCTGCAGCAGTCCTGGCCCACCTTCTCATCCACATCGACGATGTAAGCGATTGCGCAATCCTTACGGCCCGAAAAAGCGCTGATATGGCTACCCCCACGGCCTCTGCACCCGACCACAGCGCAAAGAAGTCTCTCGTTGGCACTGCGAGCCTGCGCTTTGGCAATGCTGCTGAACATCGGATTCGCAGATACCGCTGCTGCTGCCACGAATACCGAATCCTGAAGGAATTGTCGGCGAGTTCGCTCTGTCATAATGACCTCTCCAAAAAATGTTCGAGCTTGACTGAATATTACCGGAACTTATGACACACTTGTCGCAAGTTCTTGCTTGGCTATCTTCTATCATCGATTGTTGACTGTCAAGAGCGAATCCCTCGGCTGGGCTCGGGACCGCTCTCACGGACCGAAGCAGGCGATGCTGCCCTCCCGCATTGCGACATGGAACCGACCCGCTGCGGCGACAAGCCCGGTGAAAGCCGGCGGTGTCCCGTTCGTTGTCCTTGTGGCCCGTCTGTGACGATGACGGTTCACTTCGGATCGACCGAGATGATGTTCGCATAGCAGAAGAACTTGTCCGTCTCTTTTGGGAATCTCAGGACCAGGCCGGAGACTTCGGCTGATATGAGGCGACCCTCCGCCACCTGGCGCTTGCCGGGAGGTGCTTTTACAAAAGTGACGGCCACTGGACCCCCCTCGAATTGCGAGAGCCAGCCGGCCGCGGCCGAAGCGCCCGCAAATCGGGGTCCGGCCAGGGCTCTTGCCGCCAACAAGAGCCCTGCGACCACCACCGCTACAATCAGAATCTCCCGAACCGGACGCCTTACGGTGCTGCCTGCCGTCTTGGACATTGTCATGGACTGCTCCTTTCTAACCCCCTGCCGTTTCGTCGGGTATTCATTGCCGGCGCGGAACGGCCGGTCTGAATCTCTACCAACCTTGGGCTCGACATCTCCAGCGAATCTACCACATAAAACCAGGCCCAGCAACGCACAATATCCGGCCCCGGGTCTCGCACACTCTTTGACCACGGATCCCCCCTTCGACAAGCTCAGGACAAGCTCTGAGCCAAGTCGAAGGAGCACACAGATACCGTCTGTGTCCAAAGGAACAAAGAGAGCTTGCTGGCAGACAGACTCGCATGTGCCAAGCAAAGACCTCACGGATGCCGAACGAGCCTGTTCTGATGTGTCCCTTTCCCGAACCGTATGCGAGATACGAGAGGGCCCCAATGAAAGACAGACATTAAGTATGGTAGCGCCCGATTTCGCGGATTTCTCCCTCGACCTTCCGAAAGTCGCTCTATCGGAGGACTGCGCGACAGAATTGGCGCAAGCCAGGGGAAATTTGGCTGAACTCTCGTTTGATTTCAGGCCTGAGAAAGCGTATCATCATTATTGTTTCTCGCTTCTACCTGCAGGCAAATTGTGGCGGCATCATGGATAAACGGAAGGGATTTACACTGATCGAACTCTTGGTAGTGATTGCCATCATTGCATTGTTGATGGCTCTGCTAATGCCTGTGCTGCGAACAGCAAGAGAACAGGGTAAGCGAGCAGTTTGTCTCAGCAATCTAAAGCAATTGACGATCGCGTGGATTATGTATGCAGATGACAATGAGGGCAAGATCTGCACGGCTTGGGTCGGAAGGCCGGATTCCTGGGTGCGCATGGCCGGCCGTAACGCTTCCGAGGGTGATCAAATAAGGGCCATGAAATCCGGAGTGCTGTCTCCATACGTGAAGAACTTGGGACTCTACAAGTGCCCGACCGGTATCCGTGGAGAATCTGTAACTTACTCTATTGTCGGCTCCATGTGGGGCAGCAGTACTCCGGTGTCCGGGGGACACCCTGAGGATCTGTGCATCAAAAACAAGGAACAGATTCTCCGACCGGGCGGAAGGCTCGTTTTTGTTGATGAAGGCAAGTGGCCGGGCAGTCCCTGGGGTGTCTGGCATGACAAGCCAATGTGGTGGGATATCCCTACGGTGCGGCACAGCGATGGAACAAATTGGTCTTTTGCTGACGGGCACAGTGTGTACCATAAATGGACAGACCGTCGCACAATGGACCTTGCCGAAGGGCGTCCCCCGTACAGGCACGTGAATCCTGACTACGCCAGCGTGTCCCACCCGGGCAATGTGGATTTGGAATGGGTGCAGAGGGGCATCTGGGGGACGCTGGATTATTTGCCAAGACACCGATAGCCCACGCCCACCCGCGCCTGTCGAAAGGACGTTCGCGGGATTTCTTCAAGAGCACTTGTATGGGGGCACCAACTGATCTTCAGCTCGTAGCCAACTTCCGGAGGAATCTGGCTGAGACGTGGGTTGTTTTCCTTCGATGCCAGACTTGTCCACTCGCCGCCCCTTGGACCTGGCTCAGGGGAGGCTTCTCCGCTGGGGCGCAGAACGACCGATCCTTGGTCGAGATGACGGGCATCGCAGATCGCGCATCGAGAATCTGGATTTGACTCAGGGCGTTTACCGATTTCCACGGTGAGAGCCGAACCAGTCTTTTGCTTGCATTGCAGGCGCGCCTTGTGTTAGAATCATGTTAGAGAAGCACAGCAGCGAGACGCATCACGTCGAAGAGAAATGTCGGTTTGGAAGGACCTTCATCAAGAAAGAAGGGGAACCGTCATGCGCACCAAAGAGGATTTACGTTAATCGAGCCTTTGGTGATGTTGGCAAGCTCAGAACAATGAAGAAGATCCAGGTCAGAGACAAAACGCACATAAAGCAGCTGCTCTATGCCGAATGGGTTCTGGGTATCAAGGATGACCGGTTTCGCTCTTTTGGCGGCTTTCAGCTCTGGTGGTTCGACAAGCAACGCGGCCTCTGCGCTTGCTGCGAATCCCGTTGGTCTGAGTCGAGAAAGAAGCTCACACACTTCAGCCTGGATAAGGCAGCGAAGATTCTATGGCATAACCGCCGTTGTCTGTTCGTTCGCACCAAACACGTCTCTGAGGACAGGAAGCTGCAGATCCTGGAGCATCTGGACGAGATTCAACAATGAAAGGACGCACAGGCAGGATTCACTGCTAACACAGGCCGGCCCCGGGTTTGCCACTCATCCTCACAGAAACAGATTATTTTGGCACTATCGATCTTTGCCGGCCGGCGCGAGCCGTTCCAACTCTTCAAGCCAATTCAACACGACGTTTATCTGCGTTGGCTCCGATCCCTCTTCTGGCTTGATCATGATGAACCGCTTACCATCGGGGGTAATGTCATAATTGCCTGCAATTCTGCCTGATTCATATCGCCCGGAGAACAACTCTTTTGGCGCCGAAGCGCTGAATTCGGGACCCGTCTCAAAGCTAACGGCCATCATCTTGTCTGCCCCACGATAATAGAGTGCTTTGCCTGAAGGATCCCAGACGGGCTCATCTCCACCGTGGGTGGAGATCCGTTCTTTGTCACCGCCGCCCGGAAAACGCTGCACGTAAACCTCGAACTGCCCCGGCTCAACTTCATCCGACGCATAGGCGATCCAGCCGCCTTGGGGGTGGAAGACAGCGGCTTTTTCATTGAACTGCTCTTGCAGAAAGGGTTGTGCTTCGGGTCCGTTCTCGCGGTCGAGTACCCAGATGTCTAATTGGGTATCGTCACGTTCTTCGATGAAGGCCAGATAGCGCCCGTCGTGGGACCACGAAGTGGCGAACTGTCCCCACAACGGCTCACTCTTGAAAAGTAGCTTCGCCGCGTTGTCTGTGGCGTCCGGCGCCACCGAAAACAAGTCTGGTGCCTGCTTGCATGCGCTATACGTCAATCGTTCACCATTCGGTGTCCATACAGGACAGTAGTCCCCCTCTTTGTTGAAGGTGACCCTTCTGAGAGTGCTGCGTGTCAGATCGCATATGTAAACGTCCCAATTCCCTTGTTCCATAGCGGTGATGGCGAGGCGTCGGCCATCCGGCGAAAGGCGGGGGACATCATAGAGGCCCGAAGGTAGCGAGGAAGACAGCGACTCAACCTCTCCCGTATGATCAACCGAAACCAGGGTCCGTTTTACTGCCCCTCCGACGACTGGAACGTAGGCAAGTGAGCCATCGGAGGACAGGCTGAAATGTGACACAGGATAAGTCATGACATCCTCTCGGACAGGAGCCGGAGAACCAGTGAGCTCGAACTTCTCGATATCAAGAGGCGCGGCCAGCAGTTTGCCTCCACGGGCAAAGACCAAATGTCCTGAAGAGGTGTATTGAGGTTTGCTGCCTCTTACGCTTAACGTATTATGCTTTCCGGTTTCCAGCGAAAGAACCGCGATGCGGGCGTCCTCGAAGCTCAGTGCCGTGCTTGCAACGGTGAACAAGAGCGCTTTACCGCTGGGAAGGAGGTGCGGGAAATAGTGCCCCATTTCGCCCTTCTCCAGATCCGGTGTAGTCAGAGACTCAGGTTCGCCGCCCTCGGCCGGGACCTTTACAAGGCCTCTAATAGGCTTCAACGTGAAGTAGATGAAGCCATCGGGCCCCCATGCCCCGCCTAAGCTCACATGAAGGACGACACAGACCGGCTGAACATCCCCAGTCTTTAAGGAGACCCTTTTCAGTTGACGGAAGGCGAAGAAGGCGACCGACTCCCCATCGGGCGAGAAAAACGGGTAACGGGCGTTTTCGGTGCCGGGAATGGGCCTGTGGTCAAGTTCACCC
>CP070806.1:3912436-3931691 GCA_020343675.1 Phycisphaerales bacterium | reverse complement strand
TGGTCGGTACGCCTGCGGATTACTGTGGAGAAATCAGCGTAGCTCTGAAGACCCGGATGCAAGGCTCTGTTGGCGACCTCTGGATACTGAGCTTCAACGGCGACTACGCCGGATATATCTCGCCCGACAAGTATTACTACGACAAGGATGAGAAAGGCGGTTATGGTTATGAGCGAGGTCTGATGTCATGGATTGGGCCCGACCAGGAGGCCTTTACTGTTTCACTCATCACACACATGATTGATGTTCTGTTCCCTGAACCTCAAGAGAAGCTGCAATAGGGCCGCCTGCTCAGTCCAGTGGCACCCCGCTGGCTTTCAAAACCGCTTCGTGCACCGCCAGGTCGTGTTCAGGCGGATACTCCGACTCCTTCTGCCCTCGAATGATCCGAGCAAAGTCGATGAGCTGATTGTCATAGCGTCCCGGTATGGACGGCAGATTCACCTGCTGGTATCCCTTCTCATACTTCTGACGCGGCGCATCCAGGGCCAGTAACAAACGGGGAGGCTCCAGGGGCCGAATCTCTACGGTTCCCTTGTCGCCACAGACAACAAACTGTCGTCGCTGTTGTCCGGCCACTTCAACCAGAGCGCTGCGAATCGTCGCGGTACACTCAGGATACTCGAAAACGGCCAATTGATTATCCGCCAGGTTGTCCTGCTCCGGCCGTGTGCGACGTGAGTAGGACGTGACCTTGTCCGGCTTGCCCAACACTTTGACCATCGCATCAATCAAGTGACAGCCCAGCTCAAACATCGAACCCGGATACGCGGCCAGCTCCCTGCGCTGCTGGGCGCCGATGGTTTTGCTTATGACCCCATGCACTTCGAACACATCGCCCAGCCAGCCCTTCCCGGCCGCCTCGAAGCAGAACTCAAAGGCGGGATTATATCGAAACATATAGCCCATTTGTACGGTGAGCCTGCGACGAGTGGCTTGCCCCAGCAACGTCGCGAATTCGGCCAGCGTCACTCCCGCGGGTTTGTCCAGATGGATGTGCACTCCCGCCGAGACACATCGCATTCCCGCCGGCACCAATTCGGAGACGTCCGTTTCGACCGCCACCGCCTGCAACCCGGGGCTGTTCAACAGTTGCTCTTCGGTCAGCCATTTCAGCCCTCGGTACGCCGAACGGTCCTTCAGTTTTCTCTGTTGCTCCGGATCGGGCTCGACGATTCCGACCACTTCATAGTCTTCGCTCAGCTTTCTGAGGGTAGCCATCTTTCCGGCCGCATGCGCATGTCCCGTTCCAATCTGTCCGATTTTGACCCTCTTTGCGGAACCGGCTGCACGAGCCTTCGACTGACCTGCCAGAGACAAAGCGATCAGGCCCATGCCGGCACACGTCCCGCCATTGCGTAGAAATTCCCGTCGATTCATGTGCGCGTATCCCCTTCCAATGTCTTATTGATTACTTGGCTGATGATTATAGGTGGTTCGCCACAGGGCTGCAACATAACTCTGCTGATCAATAACCAGCGGGTGTGGTCGGAATAGGGTAGGGTGAGCATGCGGCTTTGACAAAGGCCTATGTCACGCGTTCTGTCTTGTCGAGCGGAGTCCGCCAATCCGTATGGTGGACGCAGTCGAGACATCTGGCGGCGGACAGGACGGCTCTATTGTTCGCGACCGGATTTCTCCACTCCGGCCTTCGGCCTCCGGTCGAAAAGACAAGTCCACCGATTCGCGTGGCGGACAAGCGTTAAGAATGAATCGCAATCCGCTACCGAATATCGACCGCACCCTAACCAGCAATTGCGCCGCATATTCAATTGTTTTCGACGGAATAAGCCCTTATACTGGCTATTCGGAATGACTGCTTCCCTCAAGCAAAGGAGCTGACATGAAGACACCCGGTTCGTTGAGAATCTTGCTCGTGACATCTTTCTTGCTGCTCACTGCCGCGGGCTACAGCATGAACGTTCCCAAACCCATGGCTATCGACATTGACGATCTGGGCTGGAAAGAAGGCTGGGACCTGCACGAGTCGGGCGGTCCCTACCGGCTGGGCCTGCCCCGGGGACGAATGATGACGCTGGAGGATTATGAGGTTATCGTCACTATCGGCAAAGCAGCAGGCGTACGAATCAAGAGCCTGTTCATCATGAGCGAGTTCGACCGGTCCAATATCTGCGCTCAATACCCGACCACCAACGAACATGGCCGTGACTGGGACAACTCCAGACTCGTGAATGACAACGATTTTGTCATCATGAACTATGTCAAAGAAAATGCGGCCCATATCGAGTTCGGACTGCATGGCGTCCGGCATGAATTCTGGGACGCCGAGACTCGCAAGCCGACGAGGGCCGAATGGGCCGACAATCAGAAGAAGAGGCCCTACAAAGTGTTGTGGGGCCACCTGGAGTGTTTCAAGAAGCTGATCGACCAGTACGGCATGGACTTTCCCCAAAGCGTTCGCACCGCTGCGGCCAATTACTATTACAACCCCGACGACCCGGAAGACAGCGGTGCGCTCATGAGTGCCTGGGGTGTGAAATACGCGACCTTGCCGCCGAAGAGAGAGTATGTGACCAACCATGGCCTGATGGTGCTTATGCGCTCGGGAGGCGTTGCCTGGGACGCGGTCAACAGCGCGCCGGAGACGTATCCCGAGACGGAATTCATGACCAGTCACTGGACGAATTTTGTGGACGTCGATCCGGCCGACAACCACTTAGCCGCAGATAAATGGATCACGTGGTTCAACAAGGTCAAGGCCGATCCGGACCGCTATACCGCAAAGAACACCGCTCAGCTTCACTCGCAGTTTCTGTACAACAAGTACGCTCAAATAGCCGTCAACGGAAACACCGTCACGATTGATAACACCAACATGCCCGATTGGGCCTATACGCTCGAGCTTCTGGGAAACCTGCTGCTCAAGCACAAGCTCAACGAGGGCGAACATATCTCTTCGGCGACACTAAACGAAGGAAACATCGCCTGCTACTACGAAGAACGGGACTATGCCCACGTCATGCTGCCCAGGCTGGAAAAGAAACGGTACAGCCTGAGCTTTACGACGGGTTCGTCGACGATGCCTGCCTACGTCCTGAATGACGGCACGTATAACGTAGAAGACTTTCAGAGTCATGCAGACAACGCCCGAATCAGGCTGGAAATGTACGGTACTCAGCCGGTCAAGGCAAAGCTGCTGTTTGAGCCTCGCGAGGTCACCAGTGACAATGCCGAGCTGAAGATTAAGCAGTGGCGCTACGAAGCACCTTTTATCGACATGTTGGTTTATGGACGAAACATCCAGGGCCAAACAGGGACCATCCGCATAACAGGCGAATCGTCTGCGGCCATCCCGGCCCGTTGAGCTTTCGCTGGGTCCGAATACACTGTCACGATTGATTCTGGGGCTTGTCATTCCCGCGAAAGCGGGGAGCGGGAATCCAGCTATCAAGTTGGCCAAGTTGGCCAAGGTTTCTGTTTGGCAAGGTTGGCCAACTTGGCCATCTTGGCTTTTCACTCCTGGAATTCTTGTTCACGAAAGATGATTGTGCCGTCCTCGATAATGAACCGAAGCTGAGCCTGGCTTGCAAACATAAAAAGTACATCGTATAATGGTACCTCTTTTACATCTATCGAGACCCGAGGCAGCTTCGATTCATCAGCAACTTCCATCCGAAAATCGCGTATGCCATAGACGTTAAGGATGTGTTTAAGTGCCTCTGTGTGTTCAAGGTTAGTAAGCGTAGCCGTCACAAGGCTTTGAAGTAGGCGGCTTCTGACCTCGAGCTCGGACTCTGTAGGATCTGCAATCATGTAAGTTTGCTCGGCCAACGCAGATAAGAGACGGCCTTTCGGCAGGCTGGCAGGCCCAATTAGCTTGCCTGTTTGGTGACTGCGAAGATAGAAACTGTTAGCCGGCCTCGAGCGTATATAGTAGAGAAAGCCAAAAACAAGAAGTATACCGAGAATCATCACTTCCAAAGCGTATCTCTTCATCCTGAGGGGCAGACTTTTTGAATGCTCGATTCCATTTGAAGAAGTTGCCGTATTGAGTGATTCCATCTCAGCAGTTGACCCTGCTTTCGCGAGCGCTTTTGACTTCTCAATAATCAGCATCACCCGCCGGAGGGCCATGCCCGCGCCATCCAAAATCAGGACTATTCCTATTATAGGAAGAGTGGTCAATGCGCAATCCCTCAAAAGATGCGAGAAGCGGGCAGTGTCCGTTTGCGTCACAAGATCAAAGCTCCGCACGAGACCAGGAACACAGGACACAAGCATAATGACAGCGCATGTATACAGAATAGTGGGGCCATAGCGCAGTAACCAGCCGGGTCGATGCTCATCATCCCATAGATACCGAATGAATTTAGCGATACCCAGCAACGCCAATCCAAGAAGCATGGAGTTTGCAAATCCTGTCCGTACTGTAAATAGCAGGATGAGCAGAATGTTACGCGTGATGTTATCCTCCCATTGTACTGACTGAACCAATTGTGTTACAACCAAGACACCTGGAATTAACAGGAGCATCCAACCGGTTACATATGCGAGGATACAGTAAACCCGAAGACGTCCTCTATTCTTTACACAAAATGCCTTCATAATGCTTGTCTCCCGTCTTATTCGCAGTTTAGCAGTAGATACCAGAGACTGGAAACGGTTTAATCATCCGGGATTTCTCATATACACTTGACTGAAACACTCCTGCAAGCCTCAGGTTCAATAATACATAGATTCTGCGTCATTCTCAATGATGTTCCGGCTGGTTCAATATCTCGTGCCGCACAAGAATACCAAAAAAGGCCCGGCTTAGAAAGGCACTGGCTCCAGCGTCCAGAACCACGACTCTTTCTCCCTGAAGCTGCGGACCTCCATCATTCGCTTGGCCCGGGTCAGGGTCCGTTCGCTCAGACCATAGGCTCTGGCCTGCTTGTGCAGCTCCACCGACAACACGGGGCCGTCTTTGAGACATTCGGCCAGAAACTCCTTCGCGGCCTCGACAGCGCCGAATCCGCCGCCCGGCTCAGGACCCAGCGCCTCGTCGGTGGTTATTTCTATACGGTCCGGCTCGAAGGCCACGGCCCCGTCGATGATGCTGTAGGCCAGCCCGCCCGGATCGAGAGAGAGATTGGCCTTGACCGGCGTCAGCAGTCGTCGATCGGGATTATCCCTGTCCCTGGTGACGACCCAGACCGCCCTGGCCGCGGCGGCAAACGCCAGGCTGCCCATCGTTCGGTAGATCGCTTTGGCGCCCTGATTCTTGCTCAAGTGGCTCACTCCCACGATAGCGACGCGATGCTCGCACGCCAGCCGTGCCAGAGGCGCCAGGGCCGCTCGGACCTCGGCGTTCTTGTGCGAATCGGTCCCGCCTAAGTAGGCCGTCAGCGGGTCGATAATCACCAGCCGGGTCTCGGGCGTCTGGCTAATGGCCTGCTCCAGCGCCGGCAGATGCTGCGTGAGGTTAAAAGCGCCTGGTCCTTCCGAGGGCCGCCGGACGCTGGTGACACCCTCGATCGCGCGAATGCGTCTCAAGTCCGCCTGGTGGCTCTTGAGTCGCGGCACGATGGTATCGGCGACGTCGTCCTCGGCGCTGAGGATAATCACGGAGCCTTTGAGAATCGGATGCTCGAACGGATCGTCCGGCCAGGCCCGGCCGGTGGTCACCTGCGCGCTGAGATACAGCGTCAGGAAACTCTTGCCCAGACCCGGATCGCCGACCACCAGAGACAGCTTGCTCAGCGGGAAACGATTGTCCCACAGCCACTCGACCTTTTGCGGCTCCACGCTCTCAAGACAGACCATCACGGGCATGGGGACATTTTGTCTATCGCGCTGCGAATCGCCGGTGCTCGGCTCGTCGGGCGTAAAAGGTTCGGCCTGATCGAGCAGGTCCAGCAGCTCGGGAACCGTCCCGCCGCTGTCCAGCCAGTCGCTCAGGTCCTGCCCCTGTCCGAGTCCCGGAAGGTTCAGGATACGCACCTGGCCTGCGACGCCGCAGAGCGAATCGGCGACGGTCTGTGCATAACTGCGCCCCGGCGGGTCATTGTCGGGCGTAATGCAGACCAGACGGCCCTTGAAAAACTCGGCGAACTGACGCTTCCATGAATTCGAGCCGCCCGAGGTGGTGGCGGTCAGGCCCAGGGCGTTGAGGGCGTCGCAATCCTTTTCCCCTTCGGTGACGAACACGAAATCCTGCATCGAGGATTCCAGCAACTCGGGCAGGCGGTAAAGCGTTCGGGCCACGCCCTCCAGATCCCAGAGGTGGCCCCCTTGGCCGTCCGGCCTGCCCTGGCGGAAGCCCTTCGGCTCATAGCGGACAACCTGATAGAGCAACTGACCCGATTCGTCCAGATAATCGTAGGCTTTGACAATCTTCATAAGGTCTTATCCTTCTGCATTTGGCCAAAGACCACGCCTGTCGGACTCGTCCGACCTGTCCGACAGGCAAGACCGAGCGCCCCCCCATAATTGGAGCAACCTGCACGATTCGTTAAAATTTCTACAAAATTGTAGACGGCCTTTTTGACGTAACCGCCTGTCAGAAAAGGGGTAAAAGATTTTTTCTTTTTTTCTGTTTTTGTATCCAACCCCCTGCACGATTCGTTAAAATTCCGTGAGAAACCTCCGCCAAATTGAAGCCCTCGAAGCAAGTTGGCCAAGTTGGCCAACCTTGCCAAACAAAAACCCTGGCCAACTTGGCAATCTTGAGAAGGCATCGTTTCGGATTGAACTGTTTCAGGCGTTTTTGGTATATTAGTGTTATGAACAGACTGCTCTATTTGCGATTCTCGATGGCCAATAGCCCATCGGCCCGACAGACGTTGCGGACCGGGTCCGATCGAACATTCAGGGCAGGCTTTACCCTGATCGAGCTGCTGGTGGTGATTTCCATCATCGCCCTGCTGATGGCCATTCTGATGCCCGCTTTGATGCGAGCGAAGGACCACGGCAGGCGAATCATCTGCGGCAATCATCTGCGAACGTTGGGGCTGGCCAACACCCTCTACGCCGATGAGCAAGACGGCTGGTACGTTCCGATCATGGACAGAACGCGGGGCAGCAATCGCTACTGGCCTTCCAATCGGCTTTTTCGTGAGCTGGTCGGCTACAAACCCAAGAACATCGATGTCGACCAGAACTGGCACTCGCCGAAAGAGTTCATGTGTCCCGGCGACGTGATTTCGACGAAGGAGCGAAGAGACTCTCAATGGAACAACTGGATCAGTTACGGTTACAACCTGACGGACTGGTATTACTCAGACTGGTTCGGCATCGGCTACGCCGGACATAAGACCACGACCGTCCCCAGCCCCGCCGGCGAGCTCATATTCACCGAGAGCAACGACTGGTGGCTCTGGTGGTGGGGTGCCAACTACGAGGATGGATGGGACGTGCTCGGCCAGGATACGATCACACCTTATAAGCAGGTCGGCACTGACGGCCCGACCCTGTATCGGCACAGCGAAGGGGTCAACATTGCCTTCTACGATGGTCACGCCGAGTACATGAAGAAAGAAAAGGCTTTCAGCAAAGAAGCGTGGGATGCCGGGGCGCCGGGGATGTGGTCGGTCTTCGCGGACTACCCGCCGACGGAGGAACAAAAAAGCAGATTGCCGGTACCCGCGGTGGTAAAACGGTCCCGGCCCAGATGACTTCACTGCTGCGGATTCTGCCGTTCGCTTGTCTGACGCTTTGCATGTTCCTTTCTTGTCGTCCGGCGAGCAGGCAACTCGGTGATTTCGGCGATGGGCTTTTGGGGGGGCGTCTCTGAGCTGGGCCCCGGCCGGGAAGTCAACGTCCTTTTCTCGATGAGCATCAGCGTCTCCCGGGCGGTGAGTTCGTGCCCGCACGCCATGCAGTAAAAACCGATTTGCCGGTCAACATACACTCTGCGGCGAAGGCACTTCGGACAATCCATGTCCTGGTATTCAGGCCCGATCATCTCTTAATAAAACCTCGACCCGGCACAAAAAAACACTGCATCAGCCCCAAATATTCTATCGGCAGAATCGAGAGAGAATGTTGAGCTGCAAACGGCAAGCGGCCTGTCTCTTTCCTTGCATCGCAGCGGCCTGCTGTGATATAATCATGGCAGAGAAACACACGCGTGGAGTATGGAAATCACTGCTCAAGGCTGAGACGCTGAGCCGGAAAAATGAGACTCTTCGTTTTGATACTTGTTCCGGTTTGTGCAGCGGGTGCCGGATGCGCCGATGGCGGATACTACTGGCACAATCCGGCGAAAACCCGGGCGCAGGCAAAGCGCGATTGTCTGAGATGCCGAAACCTGGCCGTGGCCGAAGCATCGCAAGCGGTGGCGGAATACTATTACGGCCACTCTGCAACCGCCCGTGGGCCAAACGGCTCAGGACACGGCATTGACCCAAGCGATGCCGATTGCAGTGCCCTGCGAGGCTGGACCGAGTGGGGAGCAACCTATCAGGAGAATGTGTTCCGCGGATGTATGAAACACAAGGGCTACCGGTTGACTTCTGTGGCAGGCAGGTAGGCGGACCAAAAGAAACTCGCTGATTCTCTTTGAAGATGAAGGCAGAGATCATGCGTAAACGAAACGGCTTTACGTTGATAGAGCTCCTGGTCGTTATCGCGGTGATTGCCATTCTCATGGCGCTGTTGCTGCCCGCATTGAACCGTGCCAAAGAGCAGGGCAAACGCGCCGTATGCCTGAACAACGCCAAAACACTTGCCCTGGGTTGGATGTTGTATTGTGACGACTACGACGGCGACATGCCCAAGGCCCAGGCAGGCTCGGGCGAAGGCTGGGTCCTGAAACCTGCCGGCAACAGACCTGTTGACGCACCGAAGGAGACTCAGGTGCAGGCTCTCAAGGACGGCGTGCTGTTCGAGTATATCAAGAAAGTGCAGGTGTATCGCTGTCCTGTGGCCAAGAGCTTCGAGATGCGCACGTACAGTTGCTCTCATGCCATGAACGGCGCGAGTTTTGACGGCGGCCCCGTGGTTAAGAACCTGTACAAGATCAAGCACCCGGCTCAACGCATTGTCTTCGTGGACGATTTTGGTGAAGACTGGGATGCCGCGTGGGCCGTCCCCTGGAGCAAACCGGCCTGGTGGAACCCGATTCCCGCCCGCCACGGGGCCGGCACGGTCGCCGCCTTTGCCGACGGCCGCTCAGAGTGGTGGGCCTGGAAGGACCCCCGGACCGCCGAGTTGATGACAGAATGGGAATGGGGGGCCAGGGGCGACAATCTGGCAATCACGCAGGAGGGCAATCCGGACCTGACTCGCGTTCAAAAGGCGATATGGGGCGGCCTGGGCTATTAGGGCCGCCGTCGAGAACGCACATTTACTGTTTAAGAAAAACGGGGCCTGTCCGGCACAAAGTGCCTTCACTCCAGGCCCCGAATCTAACACGTCGTCAATTGTTCTTATGGCCCTGTCATTCCATGACCTGCCGGGAAAGCGTCACAATCCCGGTTCCTGAGACTTTCATTTCAACGTCTTTCACTACTACGGCCATAGCATTTCAAGAAGCCACTGATCGGCCAGGACCGCAAAGTCCTTGAAGTCAACCACTCTTGCACCCGGCGCTTCCTCATCGTACAAGTTGGCAACCGAGGGGACCGGGATATACAATTCGCCGTCTTCAGGAGTCTCGTCAGCCAGATACCTGATCTCGGCCTCCGACAGAGCACGCTCGTAGACATACAACTCGTCGATGTCGGCCTCAAGGTAGGGTCCATTGGCCCTGCCGCTCGGCGGGGGGTAACTTGCCTCGCAGCCGCCTCCTACGATACCGTAGCGCAGGTCTCCAGATCCCATGGTCGCTCCACCGAAGAAGGGCTCCTTCGGATTACCATCGATATAGATAGTCACCGTGCCGTTGTCGAATACTCCCGCCACATGGTGCCACCGCCCGTCATTGACAGACCCAGTGTTGTCAGGCCATTCGGGAGCCGCGGAAGTATCAACCTGGCCATCGCTGGTCATCACTTCCATACCTGCCAGACCGGCACCACCAGCGTACTGCCCACCGATCTCTAAGCGGAAATACTCGTTTCGGTCAAAGGAAGCAATGTTCCCGGCGGTATCCGTGGTGCGAATCCAGGCGGCGGCAGTGACTTCCGGATGACCGGTACTGGCGTAATTTACATCTGTAATGTACACAAAGTCGTCGAGACCATCGACATGGATTGCCTGGCCAATCTTACCTTCCACATAGGTTGGGCCGTCTTTTTCGATGCCATGGTACCCGTTGCCTGAGCTGTCGGTTGCATCACCGTCAAACTTGTAGTGCAGCATCAAGCCGGCCGGATCGGGAGCAGTTGTTGCAGCGACGGAATCGCCTTTGAGCCAGTCGGCCGCCACCATGTCAAGCTCCAGATGATCAACCACGCAATCGTTGTTGAGGTCCATCGCAGGTTGTAGGAGCGCGGGCATGCATCTGGCCGGATACAGTCTGATATCATCGAAGAACATCTGACCCTGACCACCGGGCTGCGGATTGCTCTTGTTGCCGAAGCCGATAGAAAGGCTCTCAATGTTGGCCAGGTTCACACCCTGGCTCGCGAACTCCTGCACATCAATACTCCACTGCGTCCAGCCGCCTATCTGCGTGGGTATGACATTGGGATCCTCGGGATCTTCGTAGTACACCACCGCAGGCGTGCCGCCCGGGTTGGCAATCGCCACATACACCTGCTCCGGGTCGTTGTTCGGTATGCCGATATCCTGGTTGGTCCACTGGCCGGAGGCGCCGACAATCTGCACGTTGGAGAATTGAGCCTCGCAGGTGACGCCGGTACTATCACTGGCCACCACCAGACCGATATACGTCGGTGCGGTCATTGTGATCGGCTCACGGCCCACTTCCGTCCACGCCAGACCATCCGCCGAATACGAGGCGATAAGGTAGCCGCCGAGGTCGCGCTCTATTTTGAGCCACTGCGGAGCCATGATCCCATCGACCGTCGTGGTAGCACTGTCTGCGCCAGGGGTCGGGCGACGCCGGAACCGAAGGTCCCAATCGGCGGCAATGTCGTTTGTCTCCAGCAGCACCGTCGCGTGTACGCCATCCGGGTCCAGCGTATCGCGAATCATCACGCCGGCCTGGGCGTTGTCATCGGCATCCCGTACCCATTCGACCTTCGCGATGATCGATCCGGCGCCGGTGAGCTGCTTGTAGGCGAAGTGGAATTCGTCAGAGCTGCTCCCGGTAATATTGTCGGGACTCCGCGTGGCCAACGTATAAACACCGGCCGGCGCCTCGGCGAATCGGCTCAGAGAAGCCGGATACCCTCTGAACCACAGCGACAGGGCTTCCACACCGCGTTGGGTCCAGTCACGCCCCGTGCTCAAGGGCAGCGTCGCCTCGGAGAGCCCGCTGCTGTTGTCGTAGCGATAGGGCATCGCCTGATCGCCCCAGTGAACAATGGACGTCTCAGCGAAAGGCGCCTCGTCATTGGCGATCAGCGCGCCGTTCGTCGGATCGCTGTATCCATCAGACCAGGTACTGAATATCTCGTCGGGTGGATAGTCGTTGTAGTCCTCGAAATCATCTACGAGGAAATGCCCCTGCGTCGAAAAACTCCAGATATCGCCCCGCCACGTTGCCGGGGTTTCGGTGTCATTGACCTCATCGATTCGCCAGAAGTAGGTCTTGCCCAACTCAAGCGACAAGGGACCATAGCTGGTCTCAGTCACCGTTGCATCAGGGGTGGTCCCCCTGGCCACAGCCTGCCAGTTGTCGCCAATATACACCTCGTGCGTGCCGGCCTCTCTTCCGTCTCGGAAGCCAAGGGTCACATCGATTGGCGCGTCTAAGGTGCCAATAGAGACACCTGTTGCGCCGTCGGCCGGCTCGGGGTCTCTGGCGACCACCGGGGTCCAGAGGAAGCGGACCTCACTGAGGCCAAACTGGGGCACGACGCCTCCCCAGTTGCTGGCCGCGGTCAGCCGGACGTACTTTGCCACCGCCCCGGCAAGGTCAACCGTAGTGTTGTGCGCGTAGTCGGCCGTACCGGGCGCCCTGGCGAATTCAGGTACTCCAGCCAGAGTCGTCCAATCGGTGCCGTTAGTCGAGTATTCGATGGTCACATCCTTAAATCCGAAACCGAACGAACCCTCGAAGAGCTGATTGGAGTTCCATACCCACATCTCGTATAGCCTGTAAACGGTGTCGAACTCGTACTGGATCCAGGCCCCTAATGGTTCACTGTCGCTGAGCCACATATCCAGCGGCTCGGTCGAGTGCAGGTCGTTCGCATCCAGTCCCGAGCCGTCAGCGGTCTTTTCGGGGCCGAAGTCCAGCCCACTCGTGCTGGAGGCCGTGGCGATGATGTTCGCGGCATCAATTGAGTAAGAAAAAGGCTCGGTGGTAAAGCTCCAGACCGGGCCCCGGTGGACTGTCGAGTCCGGCGGGGCGTTAACCTCATCGACGCGCCAGTAGTACGTCGTCTCGAAATCAAGACGTTGAGGTGGCATATGGCTGGTGGCACTCTGGGTGATACCACCAATGCCGTTATTGACATCGTCGAAGTTTTCACTGAAATAAAGTGTGTGCCCATTGACGGCCGGGGCATAGTCTCCCGGCATCCAGTTAAGAACCACATCTCTTCGCACATCTGTTAGTTCATCTTCCGGGTCCGGGTCACGGGCCACGCCGGGCGGTGTGGGTTCAACGCCTGCCATAGCCTCACGCACTTGTTCCTGCGTCAATTCAACGCCGTAGAGGCGAACATCGTCAATCAACGCGTCGAACCATCGGCCGCTGGTATGGCGACGAGCTATGGTGACATCATTGCCGGCCTCCATCTGAAGCGCAGCCGTTCCTCCGGTTGCCGGATCATTATCGACTTCGCCGTTCAGGTAAAGCGTCACGTCCGGTTCAGTGATTACGGCGTTCTCTGTGACGGTCACTGCAATGTGGATCCATTCATTGTTGGGTAAAGTAGTGAGACCCTGGACATTGCCGGAGCTCTCGGCGCGCAATTCATCTGCATCAGGCCGGAATTCAAATCTTGTGACCCCGCCGGCGGTGCTGCCCCAGCCCATGAGCGTACCTGAAGTATCGCTGGTATAAATCCACGCAGTGATGCTGAAAGGATTTCCGCCCAGAATGCCCTTGAAGCCGGTTATCTCCACGTAGCCTGGACCACCGGACTCGGTCGTATCCAACGCTTCACCGAACACCCCGGGGACAAAGACCGGGGCGGGGTTGCCCATGAGCGTGCCATGATGGTCATTGCCTGATGAGTCAAGCGCATCACCATCAAACTTCCACCAGCCCACAGGTGTCGGGTGGAATGCCTGGGCCACCTCCGGTAGTACCAAAGCCAGCACGCAGACAAATGGAGCCAAAAGAACCAGTTTCTTGCACATCATAATCCTCCTTCAAGTGAAATCCACAACTCTGGTGAAGTAGCACGCCGACCTGCCTGGTCCGGACCGGAACAGCCGATACACGAACCACAAAAGGCGACCTGCAAGGAAGGCCAGATGCACATCACCCCTCGGCTCTTACATAAGCCGAGCCATATTTAGCCTTATCTTAATCTTACAGCCGAATCGGTGCGAAGTCAAGGATTTTCTGGGCCGGAAATGGCTAATAGCGTGGAGCGTTTGGCGCAGAAGCGATTATCTGCCAAAAACGGCTTTGTGCACTCGTTTTTCCCGATCTGTACTTGCCATTGGCGCCGAATCCCATATACTCTGCCGCTATGAGTGGGGCCCCAAACGCCAAAGACCGCGTTTGGGAACCCAATCCGATGCCGGGAAAGTCCTTCTCTGGTGAAGATAACCAAGGAGATCGTCTCATGAGCAATCCCGTAAATCGCCGAGATTTTCTGTCCATGATGGCTGGCGGAGCGGCACTTTCGATAGTGCGCCCCGTACTTTCCATAGCTCAGAATCGGCCGGCCGGCCAGGGCAGGATGAATGTCCTGTTTATCGCCGTGGACGACCTTCGCCCGCAATTAGGCTGCTACGGCCAACAGCAAATTATCTCACCTAACATTGACCGTCTGGCCGCCCGGGGGCTGCTCTTCGAGCGGACCTATTGCCAGCAGGCCGTATGCGCGCCATCGCGCGTAAGCATCCTGAGCGGCACCAGGCCCGACACAACCGGAATCTACGACCTCAACACGCCGCTGCGCAAGGCCATGCCCGATGTCGTGACCCTTCCCGAGCATTTTAAGAATAACGGCTACGAAACCCTCTCCATCGGAAAAATCTACCATCATCCCAAAGACGACAGCCAGGGATGGAGTGCCGAGCCGTTCCGGGCCGGAACGTTCCCCGAAGGCACCTGGAAGGGCCGGGGTTACGTCACTGCCGAGGCCATCGGGCAGATGCAAGAGTACAACAAGACCAACCCGAATATGCAGGGCAGGGGACCTGCGTTCGAAGCCGGTGACGTCCCCGACAACGCCTATCCCGACGGCGCCAACACGGATCATGCAATCAGGGAACTGAACCGACTCAAAGACAAACCCTTTTTCCTCGCCATGGGTTTCTATAAACCGCATCTACCTTTCAATGCGCCCAAGAAGTACTGGGACATGTACAGGCCCGAAGACATCAAGCTTGCCGACAATCCCTTCATCCCCAAGAACGCCCCGAGCTACGCCGTGACGAACTGGGGGGAGTTGCGCAATTATTACGGCATCCCGAAGAAAGGCCCCTGTTCCGATGACCTGGCTCGGCAACTGATCCACGGCTACTATGCCTGTGTCTCATATACAGACGCCATGATCGGCAGACTGCTGGACGAGCTGGACCGGCTCAAGCTCCGGGAGAAAACCGTCATTATCCTCTGGGGCGATCACGGCTGGAAGCTGGGTGAGCACGCCGGCTGGTGCAAGCATACGAACTTCGAGCTCGACACACACGTTCCGATGATCCTCAGCGTGCCGGGCATGAAAACCGCCGGACGGCGCACCCGGGCCCTGACCGAATACGTCGATATCTATCCGACCCTCTGTGAAGCGTGCGGCCTTGCGCCGCCGGGGCATCTGGAAGGGCTCAGCATGATGCCGCTGCTGGACAATCCGGACCGCCGGTGGAAGAAGGCTGCATTCAGCCAGTATCCGCGAGGCAAAGTGATGGGCTACACCATGCGGACCAGACGATTCCGCTATACGCAGTGGCAGGATAGAAAAAGCAAGATGGTCTTCGCCCGTGAATTGTACGATCACGAGAAGGACCCGCACGAGAACGTCAACGCCGCGGCTGAGCCCGAATACAAGCAGGAGGTCCAGCGGCTCTCACAGATGCTCAAACGAGGGTGGCGCGCCGCCCTGCCGTAAGGGCGGCCCCATGCGGCCGCCCTATGACCCGGCCAATATCACGACTACATGCTGTTCGCTTGCGCTCTTTCCTTCTGCTTCTGTCTCTGCAGACGCTCCTGCTCTTTGATCTTCGGGATGATGTTATCGAACACAGACTTTATCTCAAGCAGGTGTTCCCTGGGCAGCACGATCTGCAACGCCAGGTTGCCCTCGGCGGTAGTCCGGCCCGCAAAGGCGATGTTGCTCTTGCTATCCATTTCGAGCTGGGTCGTGTCAAAGTCTTCCGGAAGGGGCATGAAACCAAACGCCATGCTGATCGCACGGACATAATTTAAGGTACCGACGGCGTCAGCCTTTTCGCTTTCGCCGATAGCCTCCAGAGCGGCCCTGGCCTCCGAGCCGATTCCCTTGGGACCGCCTGCCCTGACCTGGTCTATCAACTCACGGATCGTCCCGTCGGCATCGGCGCCAACCGTATACACGCAGTTTCCTTTCTCGAAAGCCCAGCGGTAATCTATGCCGTCACCAAACATTGTCTCGAACATCTTGGCCTGCATCGCGCTGTCGCCGCCGGCCTTGAACCCCACTTTGGCGCCGCCGATCTGGACACCTCTGTAGGTGCCGGCATCGCGGTCGATCTCGACGTCCATTTCCATACCGAAGCCCTTGTACAGGTCTGCAAAGACACCCTTTTCCATCAATTGCAGTTCCTCCTCGAGCACCTGCTCGAACGCGGGCTGATCCTTGACCTCGATGACGTACTTGCCCGCGAACGGCGGCGAGACTTCGTTATTGACACCAAACGTGATGGCCAGCGAATCGCCCATAGCGTCGATTCCTTTGGCCATGAGTTCCTTCAACTGTTCAAGATCCGCCTCGTCCAGCCCCCCGGGTATCATATTGCCCATGAGCTTGAAGAGCTCTGCGTATGTGGTCTTGAGACTCTCCCGGTCGACTTTGGTGGCCAGATTGAATATTGAACCATTTTCGAGGTAGCCCATCATGCTCTCGAGATCCCCGTCCGGGGGCTCGCCCACGATTGCCGCCATCATGGAATCGGGCACGGGCTTGAGGCCCAGCGTCACGTTGCACGCTTCGGCGCTCGGCGCCAGCGCCACCGTAACGCTCTCGGTCCCATCGAGCACCGTCTTGAAGATACCGCCGTAGAAACCGATTATTCCGGCAGGATCCATCGGCAACTCTTCGCCGCTTTCTTTGGCCTTCTCCAGTTGCGCTTTGACCTGTTCGAGCTTGCCGAAAAGTAGCGGCTGGATCATTTGAGAGCCCTGCTTGACGTTCAAATACACCCATACCGGGGAGCTTGAAGCCTGTTTCACCGCATCGGCATCGAGGCTGACGCCCAGGCTGCGTTTCCTCTGGGCCAGCATCTTCTTGACGCGAATCAGCTTCTCGCGACCCTCAGGTGGACACACCAGGGCAAACCGGCGGAAATTCGTCACCAGGGCTCGCGCCTTGCCGTCCACTGTAATGGTCGCGATCCCCTCATCGTCAGGCTGGCCGCAATTCGGATTTTTGGAGACGAAATTATCGTAGTTTCTGACCGGCAGCAGAGCTCCGATGAACATATTGCCCATCGGGCCGGGATTGGCGGACTTGCCCTGAACGTTCACAGCGAAAATGGCAAAATTTCCCTTCCTGTTGACGCCCCGGAACCTTTCATCGCCGAGCAGTTTGCCCAGTTTGGACATGACCTCTTCTTGAGCATCGAAAGACGCCGGCGCCACGCCCTTGAGAAACTCGTTGACCGTTTCCAGCGTGCCGTCGAACTCATTGATTCGCACGCAAAACAGGCTCCTGGCCGGAATCGCGCCAAGAAGCCCGGCCGCACGGGGCTTTGCTGAGGTTGCCGCCCAGACGCCTCCGGCCACCAACAGGACCACTGTGCCCGCTAAGAGGGCATTCCTGGTGATTCTTGAATTGACCATGGTCTCTCCTTTCAGAATTAGCTCGATATTCTTCAGCCGTCTCTTGGCCATAGTAATAAAGACGCACCACAAATGAGGATATTCACAACTTTTTTCGGAATCTCCACTCAAACTGCTGTTTTGCCCGCTGATGCACCTGGAAACGACTCCTGTATGGATAGTTACCATGATTGCCCCTCAAGTGCAACGGAATTCCGCCCATCCGCGTGCCGAACAAGTTTCCCGGACAAAAGGGCCCCGCAACATTGCTGATTCGAAGGGTAGCCGAAGGATTGACGCAACCGTCTTGACAAAGGCCTGCTCGTAGATGTCCCCCGATTTCCTGCCGAATTCCAGTCCGGCCCGCATGCTCGAGTTCTGTGCGCAGATAATCCAGACCCTCCAGCGACGAGGCACCTCGGTGGGCCCACTCAATGAGGACGACCGACTGCGGATAACAGAAATCACCGAAGCCCATTCAGTAAAGTGCATATGGGCAATCCAGGATATAAGAAGTAGCGGGCTCGCTCAACTGCTTGCACCCGTTTTCTCTCTTGCGTCACCGGCCGCCAAGAGGTATAATTACTCTCATGGCTGAGAAATGAAAATGCCTGTCTATCTATTAGTATCGGCTCTTAAAAGGAGGAGTGTCAAAATGCGGACAAAATGTCTTCAAGTGGGTGTAGTTGCTCTGTTTATTCTTGGTGTGTTGCCTGGTTCGGGTCACGCTGAGATTGATCCGAAAACGGTCGTAGGAATTTGGCTTTTTGATGATGGGGCAGGTAATGTAGCTGAGGATTCTTCCGGAAACGGCAATGACGGAACGCTTAATGGCCCCACGTGGACCAGCCAGGGCAAATTTGAAGGTGCTCTGGAGTTTGACGGAGCAGGTACCTATATTGAGTTTGCCACAGGGGAAAGCCTGAAGACCCCGCATTTTACGATCATGGCCTGGTTCAATACGAGAAAGCTCAGCGGATACGGTCATATCTTCCAGACGGGTAATGACTGGAGCGATATGGCCGGGTATGTATTTAGAGTTCATCAAAATGGGATGGTACAAGCGGGCCTGGCATTCGGACCTGGGAATGCCGTAACATTTGTTGATGGCCCTGCGATTGAAGCCAATACCTGGTATCACATGGCCCTTACCTTTGATGGAACCACAGCGACACTCTATCTGGATGGTGAAAATGTAGCCAGCCAAGTCGGACAAGGTGAGATAATGTACGATAATCAGCCTGTTAGGATAGGGTCGCTTTCCGATAGTATTGGTTCTGTTTTTGATGGTTTCATTGACGAGGTTGCCTTGTTCAATGTCGCCCTGGGAGCTAACGATATTCATACGATTGTGAATCAGGGTCTGGCGACTATCGCGGGGGGCTCGGCCGAGGCCTTTGACCCACTACCGAGTAATGGTCAAACCGATGTGCAAAGAGACAGTGTGCTCAGCTGGACGGCGGGCATGTTTGCAGACACCCACAACGTCTATTTTGGAACATCTGTCAACGATGTCAGTGGTGCCAGCATATCCGACCCAAGGGGTGTTCTGGCAGGGCAAGGGCTTATCGACAGTTCTCTTGACGTCGGCCGTCTCGCATTCAGTCAGACCTATTACTGGCGCGTCGATGAGGTCAATGCCCCGCCGGACTCGACGATATTCGCAGGCGATATGTGGACCTTTGCTACCGAGCCCGTGAGTTATCCTATTGACGGTGTGAAGATCACCGCCACGGCCTCGAGTTCAGGCCAAGCCGAATTGGGTCCTCAAAATACCATCAATGGTTCCGGACTGGATGAGAACGACTTGCACTCGACGATAGCGACCGATATGTGGCTCAGCGGCAATGAACTGGCCGGGGCCTGGATCCAATACGAATTCGACAAGCTGCACAAGCTGCACGAGATGTGGGTGTGGAATGCCAACCAGAGTTTCGAAGGGCTTTTCGGTTTCGGGTTCAAAGATGTCACCGTCGAGTATTCGACCAACGGAACCGATTGGACGGCTTTGGCCGGGGTGCCTCCGTTTGCCAAAGCGCCCGGTACGGCTGGATACGCACACAATACCACGGTTGACTTCGGCGGTGCGGCGGCAAAGTA
>CP070806.1:3903959-3912336 GCA_020343675.1 Phycisphaerales bacterium | reverse complement strand
CACTGAACTGTACAACATCGAAACCGACTGGGCGGAGACGATTAATGTGGCGGAGGCGAATCCTGATATCGTAAAGGGATTGACAAAGAAGGCGCTGGCGTGGAAGGAGTCTCTGCCCAAGGAGCCGCCCGCGCACTGCTTTTCAAAGTTGCGGGCCGCAAAGCATAATTAAGCATGAATAAATGCCCACGATGAGAGCAAGACAAACCAGTCGGATGGAGAGCAGGCAATGACAGATGGGAAACCCTATTATCCCTTTTGACAGACATGATTTCGACATCTGCATCTCTGGAAGCAAGAACAGAAGTGGTTCTCCATTGATGAGGATCGATCTTACCAGTTCATAGCTTCAAATGGGCTCAATCGTTTGTGGCAAAAATTTGTTCCAATCATCTTCCATTGGTCTACGTCTGGTCTTCGGTTGATCTTAGCTAGCTGTTGTAGGCGATTACAGATGTCATGCTCGAATGTCACGTCCTCTTTTTTGCTTCGTGCATTGAAGACTTTGACGTCCCTGGAGGGGTTGTTTTTAGGTCAAAAAAATGATATTTATCGGTTACTATTAGCGCAAAACCAAGACGTGTGGAGACAAAATGGAGACATGACTTGTCAAGGAAATCTGACCTACTGTAGGCCAGAAGAAAGACGCCGTTTTGGGGTGACATATCAATCTCTTGTACTTCGTATGAGGGGATTGTGTTCACTATTGTTCGACCTGACTCGTGCTGTGGGATTCTAACCGATATCTCCCAAGTGCGCTCATCCGGATGACGGTTCATACCTATCGGGTGATTGAGTTAACTCAAGTGCCCACCCACACCTTTAAAGGTTAGAGGGATTTTCTTGTCCCGGACCCACTTGATAGTTTGGGTTGTATTTGCCGCGCTCAGCGAAGCCACCCAATTCGGGTCTCATTTGACCAAAGCGTGGGTAGCTCTCCCAAAGGTTGCCGTATCCACGGAATCGAGGATCGCCCTGATACCTCAAGGTTTCGGTCAATCGATGGCGCAGATCGTCTTGCACTTGCTTGAACGCGGCATTCTGAGCAAGATCCCGCATACATTCCGGGTCGCGTCTGATGTCGAAAAGCTGCTCGGGCGGCCGCTTCCGGGCGTCGGGCGGCAGGGCTTCGAGAGGAATTTTCGTATCCGAGGAGCTCAGTCTGCCGCGCAGAACATATGCCGGATCGCCAACGGGCCAGCGATCGGGCTTGAGATTCATGATGAACAGATAACGGTGTGTCCGGATTGCTCGCATCGGATATCCGAGGTTGTCATAACGTACATGCGATCCTCGTTCCTGTCCCAGAAAAACGCTTACGCGAGTGGGATCGATTTGACCGTGCTGTTTCGAAGTGAGGATGTTCATGAGACTTCGGCCAGTCATCGAAGGGGGTGGACTCAAACCAACCGCTTCCAGAAACGTAGGGGCCAGATCGATGAAGCTCACCAGATCATCAACGGTTCGTCCCGGTGCAATTCTTCGGGGCCACATAGCAGCCATCGGGACATGGACGCCATACTCATAGAGGTTGCTCTTCGCATGAGCAATGGAGGTGCCATTGTCCCCAGTCACGATGATCAGCGTGTTCTCTAATTCCCCTCGCTCTTGGAGCAAATCAAGCATTTGTCCCAGGTGTTTGTCGAACCACTCGATTTCCACGAAGATATCGGCCAACTTGCTCCTGTTTTCCGACGTTTCTTCAAGGAATGGCGGCAAGACGATCTCGTCCAGTTTCTTCCCCATGCGAACCCCCGATCCCGCCTCCCAGGGCCCGTGTGGTTCGCTGGCGCCATACCAAAAGCAAAATGGTTTTGATGTGTCCTTTTGATCCAGAAAATAGCGAAAGTTGGCCGCGTAATCTTCTTTGTGGATCCCAGTTGTCGGTGGCTTGCACTTTTTTTGATTGAATTCGGGTCCAGCCGGATTCGTGGGCCAGCCCGTCGGCTTCCACTCGCCTGGACTCCAACCTTTGCCCGTATAACCGACTGCGTAACCGGCTTCTTGTAGGAGGTAGGGGTAAACAGTCAGATCACGGGGAAAAACACTCCAGTGGGTGCCGGCTTCGTGATTCTGCCACTGGTTGCGCCCCGTCAGGAGGCATGCACGGCTAACGGTACACATCGGAGCTGCCGAGAACGCGTTGTTGAACAGAATCCCCTGTTGGGCGACGCGGTCGAACGCCGGCGTCTTCAGGCCAGGACAACCGTACGCTCCTGCATGGACCCAGGACTGATCGTCGGAGATTGCCAAAAGAATGTTCGGTCGCTTGTTCCCCTTCGGGATTTTGGGCGGAGAATCGTTTTGTGCGCGGGCCAACTTGTCATACAACAAACAAGTGGCAGCGCCTGCTGTGGCTGCAAGAGAAGTTTGGATAAGTTCACGTCTATTAATGTGCTGATGCATAGGATGCCCCTTTGTTTGCCGGCATTTCCAATTCGCTGCTACTAAGGCAACTCTTGCACGCTGCGGCCTTGATAATAACACAACAAGAAGTTGGATTTCAAGTGCGCTGGCTCAGCCGAGAAATTCCACCAGCGGCACAGACCACGCCTGATCCCGACTCGAGACATTTAAAAGTTGCACGATGCGATAGAATGTCCCGTGCTCATTCCTCCCGCCATATCCCTTCATGCGTGATTGTCACAGCCTCCATTCGACCATCAGAGATAATACTGGTGGGCCAGCCATTGATGAAGCCCCAGACAGCGATAGTATGACCTGCTCTGTCTTTGGCCAGGATTCTGCCATTGACAATTGCTTCACTGAACCGGCCATCTTCCACACTCTTTCGCCACCGCCACATGGTCGTGTCGGATGAAATGTGTCGTGTCAGAGTAACATCGTACCATGTGCGGGCTCCAGCCGTTTTCCGGGAAGCGCCGGTCGACGTTCCCTCCCTGAACTCGACGATCTCGGTAACTGATCCTATACCAGAACACTCAGTGAAATTACCCACGATATCTCTGTCGGCTTCCAGACGAAACTCGATAGGATCAGAGATTGGCTCTTCTGGCACGGGGGCAGCTAGACTGCGACTCCTTGGTCCCCACGGTGATGGCTGTAGTGCCAGGACGAAGAAGCATATAATCGCAGAGCACAATACCATCTTAGACAAAAGATGCTTATTAATCATTTGCACACCTCCTAATGAAAGACAAATACTATGTTGAATGATCGGAAACTCAAGTTCTTTCGGCAAAACATATACAAGAAGAATATAGTCATTCAAGGGCCGAGAAGTTAATATGCAGCTTCATCCTTTGCACGTCCGCAAGCGATGACTATTCAGTTGTTGATCGTGCCGCTAAATACGCGGACAATCTCATCGGCAGAAAGTGCTCTGTCATAGACCCGTACTTCATCGATCTTGCCGGCGAAGAACTCCCCCCATTGACCGGGATTGTCGCCTATGACAATGTTGTTGTCGCTCACATCAAAGTCAATCGATGGGATGAAGACGTCTTGACCGTTTTTGTAGAACGACACGCCGGATTCAGGTTCAAAGACAGCAGCAACAAACTGCCATTGGCCCGGATTCACAGTCAATTCTGTGTTAGCGCTTTGGTTGCCGGTGAACAGATGCCAGTTTTCCCCCTCGCAAAGAAGCGACCAGTCATAGCCACCGTCATCCGTGCTTATGACCTGGCGACGGCCGGGTTCGGCAGATTCTGGAAAGACCCAGGCACACAGAGTCAACCCAGAAGAACGGTTGCTTTGGTTTATATTCAGCGGCGTGATCACTGCGTCGTCGATTCCATCAAACCTCAAGGCTCCACCCACGTTGCCTCTCGTCCAGGTTGCCCCTTGGACAGTGCCGTGGTTGAGCCCCACGGAATCATGGGCGATTGTGCCCGAGACCTCATCGAAAGGCCACCATGCCGTAGGCGCAACCTCGTTAGGTGGCTGATCGTCCGATTGGAAGACCTCAATACCGCTGCATTTGGCATTGTCCACAATACCCACAAACCGGATACGAATCCCATCCAAAATGGCCCTCACGTTGAAGTCTTCGGTAACAGCCCTGTTTCTTCCACCGGCTTGTTCAAATATGTCGTAGTCGTCCAGGACCAGGTTATCGTTGATGAAGACGTCGAACACACGCTGGTTAGCGCCATGGAAGAATATCTCGGCAAAGTGCAAACGGACGATGAATTCCTGGCCGGCTTGCAGCCTCGTAATCTCATAGACAAAATCGCCATAGCGCTCTGTCTGATAGACAGCCTGTGGAGCCGGTTCAGACAAACCAGATGTGTCAATGGGTGCATCGCTCGTCCAGGTTGAACCATCGGAAAACGAAGTGTCCGCGTCGAAGTGGCCCGCTGTTTCCCCACCGCAGTTGACAGCCCTGACCAGGTTGGTAAGGAGCTCGGGCGAAGGGGTAATGACGTTGAAGACAACGCCGGTCAGTTCGACCCCCTCCGGTTCTGATCCTGAGAAAGCCGTCGCATTGATATCAACTCTTCCGGCTGTTCCAGGAGGTAGTTCTCCGTTAGGGAAGAACTGGATATCCACAAGCTCAGGGCAATCCTCCGGCTCCATGTCAAATTCTGTACGGCTCATCTCAATGCTGAAATTCCTTTGCGTTGCGGGATCGAGTCTTGGCTCCAGGATGATAGTGGCACGCTCGTGTAATGGATTTCGGACAACGAAGGACGACTGGGCGGGCGAGGAGGTCTTCACCTGCTTGATATTCCGTTGCGTGAGGTTATTGGTGAAATCGGTATCCAGGCCATAATCAATCGTGGCCTGGATGCACTGGTGATTGGCAGACCTTGGTCTCCACTTGAATGCCACCGTCGTCTTACCGGGGCCGGGCAGGTTCTTCACCGTGATGCTATTGCCATCATAGACCTGTCCACCGACCCCAAAGTCGATCACTCCCACGCTGACCACGACATTGTGAGCTGTCACAGTGCTGCGGTTCTCTATATCCACTGAGATGGTATTCAATTGATTGACCACTGGTGGATCCTTGGCAAGCCGTACATCAAAGTCGTTTTCGTAGGAGACTTTGCCTCCTTTGATAAGGCATCGACGTACAGTCGGGTACTGGGGGTGAGGTCCTATCGCAGCGGGAAACGAGATGTCTGCAACCCCTTTCTTCAACTGCTTGGCCGCCTCATGCACATTGAGCAGCCCGTAGCCCCAATGCTCGTCATAACCCGCGTCGACCGTCGCATCCATAGCCGAGTGGGTTGGCATGGATCGGGTGGCAGTACGCTTGAGCAAATCCTTGAGGGCCCCTGGGGGAATGTCGCGGTTCGTATTCCGCCCCAACGCAATTAACAGCGCCATAGCCCCGGCCACATGGGGCGACGCCATCGAGGAGCCCCATATGGCGTGGTAATCGTTGGTTGTAGTGTTGCCCAATGCGGACAGGATCCCACTGCCCGCAGTGGCTGCACCGCCGGGAGCAGCGATGTCGGGTTTGAGCATGCCGACGGTCAGTTTGTTCTTGTCATAGTCCATTCGCGGTCCGAAGCTCGAGTCCGGATCAATCGTGTCGTCTGAGTTGTTGACGGTGCCATGATCATCCGCCCAAGCCACTGCAGTAGCGAATTCCGAATCAGCGGGATAGCTGATCGTGTGGGCCCCCAAGTTGCCGACGGAGACAGCCACGGCCACGTCGCGAGCTGCTAGCGCATCCACCACCTTCGACAACACGCTGGTACCATCCGAGGAGATACTCCAGCCAAAGCTCATGTTCACGACATCTGCTCTTCCATCCTTGAATATCCAATCCAGCGCTCGCAGTGCAACAGCCAGCTCGACACGTCCTGCCGCATCTATGGCTTTCACATCGAGAAGGTTCGCCCCGGGGGCCATGCCCGTTCCATTGTTCGGCGTTGAGCCGTCGTTGGCATTGCGCGTGTTGCCGGCTCCAGCGACTCCTCGGCCAAGTGCGATACCCGCTACATGCGTACCATGGAAAGTCTCGTTAAGGTTGTCATCTCCCCCGCGGGCCGTGTCAATCCGGCCATTTGCCGCCGGTAGCACACAGGGTGACCAGGGCGCACCTTGCCAACGCGGGATCCATTGATTGTCATCCCCTCCCAGAATGCTCTCACACACACCATTTGCCCCAGTGCCGATAGCCGGAACACCGTTGACGGTGCCTATGGCATCGTCTCCCATCACCACACTGTTCAGCACGCCATTGGCTCCGGCCCCAATACAGGCCATATCGGGCTCGCCCTGATTGGGGGGGATCCGCTGGAAATCAGCTAATGCAGCCGCGGTCTGGCAGATGCCATCTGGCCCTGTGTCGATGTACACACTGTCATCGTCCGGATTGCCTAAGATATTAGTCACTGCATTGTAGCCGCCCGAGAAACTGCCGGTAAAGGCCCCGTGTCCATCATCGACGCCGGTGTCCACGATGGCGATAGTCACTCCACTGCCGGTGCCGGCACCCTGGATATTCGGAAAAGTGTTTGTGCCATAAGTGTTGCTTGCACGGGCCCGGACACTGCGAGTACTCGTGTCGAGATGCATGTGGCCTATCGATGGATACTCCAGGGCCGCCACTCTGGGATCATCGGCGAGATCCTGCAGCCTCTCCTGGGGCACCCGATCGAGGATGACATAGGCCACCAGCACGCCTTTATGAACCAGATCACCGTAAGGCCTGAAATACGCCTCGTAGTCTTCGAAGCTGCCAAAGCATTCATTCAATTGCACAATGACTTGCGTTTCTTCGCCGGGCTCCAATGTCTCGAAGGCGTCATCGATGAAGTCACCGTTCAAGTCGTGAATCCAGCCGACGTGCTTTTTCATCCCCTGGTGGGGACCCAATTCGACCAGACTCTGCCATTTCATCGGTACAAACGGACTCGCGAGCGTACTATTGATGAGACTCACCACGACCAGTATCGATACCACTGCACTGGCCAAATGTTTCTCTGAGACCACTACTTTCCAATTCATTTTCCACGCCTTCCTATTTTCACTGAGGTGCCAGATCAATGCATTCCCCAGCACCTCGGAGTGTCCGTTAGCGAATTCAAACGACTACCGGCGCGACCGTTCTTCAGCCTGAGACTCCCATTCTCACGGTCCAATCCAAGCCCTGTTTGGTTCAGCTACTGGACTTCTATATATACCTCCATCTCCGGACTTGCACCTGGGAAATAATGCACGGAAAAGGCACTCGGAGTTCCATCAACCCACTTCAAAGTCACGTGATTGGGGTTGGGATCAAGGGGCAGCAAATCATATCCCGTTGACGGGTCCGAACCATCCCATAGGGACCAATTAAGCGGCGGACCGTAAATCGGTCTAATCATCCTGATGGCGCGGCGCCCCCATCCCTGGTATTCTGGGGCATTCCACTGTTGGACACTGGCATTTGGGGGTGCCGGAAGGGCATCAAAGACTTCCGGGTCCTCAATGATGTGCCAAACGGCCAATCCCGAATCGGGCAGATACTGATCATAGGAATTTCCCCGCCACCGATTCTCGATGATATAGTACTCTTTCTGCCCTCGATCCGGATCATAGAGAATCAGCGCATCGCTGGAGGTCTCAATGTTACGGATCCTATACCATCCGCTGGAAGTGACAATTCGAGGCAATAACCAGCCCACTTTCAACTTGTGAAAAGGGTCCAAGTGAGGAGGATTGGAAGGGCTATCGTCCATTAGCGAATAGGGACCAGCCATGTATGGCTGAAAGTAGTAGACATACATGTCGCCAGCCCCGAGGAGTAGATGCGCCAGTTCGTGAGCGACAAGCCCTGCACTTGGGGGTGACCCGATATATGCCTCCGAAATCCACTCGATCCTTACACCATCTACAACCAGAGGCTCCCACGGCTGTTCACGCCCTGCTGCGTATCTGTTCGTACCGAAGGTATCGTTCTGTGGGATCACAATCTGGATGCCCAACTCACTCGGATTCAGCACGCCGTCATGGTTGATATCATAGGCTTTGAAATCAAACACCGGATCGGCCTTGCCGATTGCCTCGGCCCATTTCTCGACATGTCCGCTGATCCACCCGTTGCCATCGAGGTCGTAGTCCAGCTTGCCGTTTCCATTGGTATCCTCGTCGGGTTGCATAATGCCATCTGGTCCGTCCAACACACCGTTGCTATTGAGGTCTTCGCCCGGATCGAGGAGTCCGTTGTTATTCCGATCCTCTGGCAGGTCTTCTTGATCCTTCGGGCCCCAATAGTGACTTGCCGGTTTGTTGGCATTAAACCAGCCTAAGACACCGACACATTCCATCGAGAACCGTCCTCCGGAATTCTCCCAGAAGTAATCACTGACACTCGGCTTCGACCCACAAATCAGGTTGTCAATCGCGTTCCGGGAAGGGGCGGGATGCCCCGCCCTGTGCGGATCCCATAGTATTACGAGGACTCTTCTTCTTC
>CP070806.1:3853509-3903859 GCA_020343675.1 Phycisphaerales bacterium | reverse complement strand
GCGCCGTGCAAGGCAGGACCCATGCCGCCGTACTGAAGCCAGCAGCCTTCAAGAAATGGCGTCTGCCAAACGACGCCTTCATCGAGTTCATCGTGTTCCGCATAATGGTTCATCCTCCGTCGCTTCGCGGAAATCCGAATACCGACATTCCCCGCGCAGCGCGATTCGCTAAAAGTTGCGTTCGACAAAGCTGGTGTCCACTTTGTTTTTGACAAAGAGATTATGCGAGAGAATATCCAGACAAGCCGGGATGGTGGTCTTGATAGGCTCGATGACAAACTCGCGCAGTGCTCTTTTCATTGTGGCGATGGCCTCGGCGCGGGTCCTCTGATGCACAATGAGCTTGGCAATCATCGAATCGTAGCTCGACGGAACCGTCCATCCCTGGTGGACGTAGGCATCGACCCTGACGCCCGGGCCGCCGGGGGGAATATACCGGGTAATCGTGCCGGGCGAGGGAACGAAATCATTGCGTGGATCCTCGGCGTTTATCCGGCACTCAATGGCCACACCGGTCTGTTTGATGCTCTTCTGGCTGAGCTTCAGCGGCAGCCCGGCGGCGATTTTCAACTGCCACTTAATCAAATCGTGACCCGTGACCATCTCGGTCACAGGGTGCTCGACCTGAATGCGAGTATTGGCTTCGATGAAGTAGAATCTCTTGTCCTTATCCAGAAGAAACTCGACGGTCGCCGCATTGAAGTATTTGGCCTTCTTTATGATCCTCAATGCCGCGTCGGCAAGCTCCTCTCTCGTTCGCTTGTCCAAAACCGGACATGGGGACTCCTCGATCATTTTCTGATGCCTGCGTTGAATGGAGCAATCCCTTTCGTAGAAGTGCAGTGCGTTGCCAGCCTGGTCGGCCATGACCTGGACTTCCACGTGCCTGGGTTCGACGACGAGCTTCTCCAGATAGACGCTTCCGTCCCCAAAAGCGGCTTTGGCCTCCGCTCGCGCGGCGCTGAACGCCGAACGCAGATTCATGTTGTTGTGGACGACTCTCATGCCGCGTCCGCCCCCACCGGCAGCCGCTTTGATGATTACGGGGTAGCCTATCTTATTGGCCAGCTTCAGCGCGTCGGAGTTGCTCTCGAGAGCGCCATCGGACCCTGGCACGACCGGCACATTGGCCTCCTGGGCCAGCTCACGGGCCCGGACTTTGTCGCCAAGCAGCACCATTGCCTCGACGGGTGGACCGATGAATGTTATCCCGCACTCGTGGCATATCCGGGCAAACTCTATGTTCTCGGCCAGGAAGCCATAGCCGGGGTGAATGGCTTCAACATCAGTGATCTCGGCGGCGCTGATGATGCGCGGAATGTTGAGGTAGCTTTTCGCCGATTCGGCCGGGCCGATACACACGGCTTCGTCGGCAAGCTGAAGGTACGCAGCCCCCCTGTCGGCCTCGGAATAGACAGCCACGGCTCCGATCCCAAGTTCGTGGCAGGCACGGATGATCCGCAGCGCTATTTCGCCCCGGTTTGCAATCAGAATCCTTGAAAACATAGTGCTATGATCCCTTCGGCAGTGAGCTCAGGGCCGAACTGCTCGGATCGCGCCGGATGCCCGACGCACCATTTGTCAATCCGGTTTGACCTTGAAGAGCACCTGGCCGTATTCGACGGCCTGGCCGTTGGTCACGAGTATCTCCACAATCGTCCCATCGGTCTCGGCCTTGATTTCATTCATGACTTTCATGGCCTCGATGATACAGACGACCGTGTGGGGATTCACTGTTGAGCCGACCTCCACATACGACTCGGAATCAGGGCTTGGGGTCGCATAAAAGGTCCCAACGATGGGCGAGGTGATCTCGACCAGTTCTTCCTGGGCCGCAACGCCCGGCTCATTCACAACACGCGTGACTGAGGGATCGGCAGATCCGGCGCCGTCGCCGGGGCCCCTGACGCCGGATTCAGGCACCATCACCGGCACGCCGGTGATGGCCTGCTGAGGCTGTGCCCGTTTCAACACAATCTTGTCGTCATCGTGCTTGATTTCAATCTCCACAAGCCCGTTTTCTTTCATTATGTCAATAAGCTGTTTTATCTTTTTCAAATCTGCATCTTTGTCTTTTTCCGCCATCGCCACATCCTTTCTGAGACCCCAAGCGCGACTGTCCTGCCGCCGGACCCTCATAAAACCGGGGCGCATACTCCCATTTCAGTCAAAAAGAGTATAATCCAAGGGGGCGCCATTGCAAGAGTTTTTCCTTGTGCCCAGCCACACTTGGGATTACATTCGGCCCCTCAGAAACACAAGTGGCGCCGGCCGTCTCCAGGCGGATTTCAGATCCCCTATCGAGGTTGTTCAAGTGGCCAGAATAGCAGTCGATGTCGTATTGCTGCCCTCTGAAGAGGTGATGGACATGGCCATCGAAGCCAATCGAGGGTTGCTCAGACGAGATGCCGATAAAATCACGCTGAACAAAGCAGATTGCCTGCCACACATTTCTCTTGCAATGGGTTGCATCGAAGAAACGGACATTGTTAATCTTGGGAGAATCCTGCGCCCCATCGCGAAAAACAGCGCTCCGGGGCCGCTCACTGTTGTCGGTGCATCTGTCGAAACAGACGTGGCGGGCGATACAGTATCCGTGTTCAAGCTCAAGAGAACAGACAGGCTCCAGTCGCTTCACGAAACCGTTATGCGGGAATTGACGCCGTATTTCAGCTACCATCTGGGCGCCGATATGGTCCTTTCTCCACCGGCGGCCAGCGAATCAACATTGCGCTGGATTCGAGATTATCCGGAAAAATCAAGCTTCGAGAACTTCAGCCCCCACATCACAATCGGGTACGGCCAAATCACTGACTTGCCCGCGGCCATCGAGTTTCACGCCGCCCAACTGGCCTTATGTCACCTGGCAAATCATTGCACGTGCCGGAAAGTCCTGACGTCGGAAGAACTTGCGACCGAATCCTGAATATTCGGCAAATTTGGATAAAAATTCCTTGCATTATCGGACACGCCTGATTATCGTGACCGGTAAGGAGTTCAGGGTTCGCAACTGCCGATCATCTGGGGGCATTCGGCCCACTCCGGCTTTTTGTCAGGCAATGGCCCTGTATGCCGAGGGCAAGGAACGGGCACGACAGATTTGCCCGAGGTGGTCGTGTGGTGAAGCTAATCTGAGGAAGGAGGTCAGTGTGAAGATCAATCAGGATTTTGCCATGGCGGTCGAGATGATTGTCTTTCTCAAGAAAAGGAAGAACAGCGATTATCTTCAAGCCTCGGAAATTGCAAAGGCGCTGGACTTTTCCGTGGGTTATCTACAGAAAGTAATACAAATGCTCAGCAAACAGGGCATCGTGGAGTGTAAACGCGGAAGAATAGGCGGCGTCCGGATGAGAGCACGGATCGTCACACTGCTCGACTTATGGAAGGCAACGTGTGGCGGGCTGGACTACAGGCGCCCGGCTCTGGCCGTCATGAGAAAACCGCTTCGAGCCTTCTCGGACTCGATGGACAAGATCGTCATTTACAGGAAACAATAGCCCCCCGGCTGTCCGGGAATGGAGCCCTCGGGATTCACAACGGAGTATGTAGAATTCTCACTTGTCCTCTTTTCCTCCCAGCAATCCTTTGAGCAATTCCTTGGATTGATCAACGACATCCTTGACTTCCTCCGGGACCTCGTCACCCAGTTGCTTATCCAACTGCTCATCGATTTGTTTATCGATCTCAGAGGCGAGCTTCTCCTTTCCGGCCCTGACCAGAGCTTCCTTGAACTCGCTCTCCAGACCCTTGACGTCAAAGACCAGCCGGGGCTCGGTGACCGGCCCGACGATACGTATTTGGGTCTGGAGATTATTCAGGACCGCAAGAGCCTCAGATGCCGTCTTGGAATCCAATCCTAAGACGCCACCCTCACCGGCTCTGGCCTTCATGTCGCGAACGGCAACATCGAGCGTCAGGTCGATCAATTCACTGGTCAGTTGTCCCTGGAATTTACCCGAAGCGATTCCCGACTCGAACATCAGGCCCCGGCTGCCGCTCAGGCTCGACTGCATCTTGCTTAGATCAAGACCGCCGAAGGCCCCGGAGATCTCCGGCACACCCCCAGCCGTCGAATAATCGGCTGTGACATTCACTGAAGCTTCCGTATCAAGTGATTTCATCTCGAGGCCGACTGGCAGGCCCACTGTCTGAACCGAATCGCTGATATTCGTCATGAGAATCTGGCTGCTTCCGAAAAGAGGTGAGCCGGTCTGAACCTTATCAAGCAGGACTTTCTTAGCCATCATACGAGGCGAAGGCGGAACCGAGGCCCGCGCTACAAGATAATCGAGGTATTTCAGGGGCACCTGCTGGGCTTGAGGTTGGGCTGTGTCACCTCCTTCGGCTTTGGGCAGCCACTGACGCACCTTCTGCAGCTTCTTTTTCAGGGCCTTGGCGTCTTTGAAATAGGTCTCGAGCTTGCTGATATCGGCGGCGGTGACTTTATAATCGCAGGGATCGAACGTCGAAGGCACCTCCTGGGCACCGGTCTCGACCACCTTGCCGGCAGTATCGCGCTTCTGATTGAAACGCACATCGGAGACCTCAACGTTTTCCATGAATACTTTGCCCAAGAGCAGATGATAAAGACTCGTATCGGCAGCAATCTTCCCGATGGCCACCTGATTATTCTGCGGCTCTTTCGCATCGGTCACCTGTATCCCGGATGCCGAGACGGCGCCCGTCAGCGCCGATAAATCAAGGCTCTCGATATTGACCTCTGCACCATTGACCCGCGTCAACGTGGTGGCGGCATAATTCCTGGTCACGTCACCCTTGGTCAGGAAAATCGCTCCCGCGGATACGAGAAGAATCACAGCCGCGATAGCGACGCCGGCTTTTCGGATGATCTTGGTCTTGCCGGTAAAGAGCGACTTGGCATCTTTCGTCCGCTTGCCTATCAGCAGGCGATCCAAAATGCGCACCCAACGACGGGAGTACCACTTTTTGAACTGTTCGGACCCCTCCTCCAACTTCAGGAGCATCCGGCGAAAGCTTATGACCGACTGGGCCATGAGCAACCCGATGATACCGCCAATAATCGGACCGACCACGATGGCGCCGGAAACCGAATAATTGCTGAAATCAGTAATTCCCACAATCGGTATCGCCGCCAACACTTTCAGCAGACCTGGCAGGTGATCCTGCACGCCCTGGCCGATGTAAAAAAAGACCGGCGCCGCGGCGAGACACAGTGACTTGGCGATGCCCGCCGAGAGCAGGAACAGGCCCAAATGGACATTGAGCACGAAGACCGCCGCGACGACAGCCGTGTGGAAACCCGACCAGCCGGGGACCAGGCCAAACCAAAATCCCAGGGTGATGGACAGAAAGATCAAAACAGGCGAAACGCTGCCCCGGAATATAGCAAGGATTTTGCGGATAGGTCTTGGAAGAATCATATTTGCACCTCCCTGTCAGAAATAACCTGCTGATAACCTCTTGGCGCCATCTCAGGCACACGGCGCGATTCTACCGGTTGAAAATGCCGCGAGTCAAGTAAAAATTCCGGCCAGCCGGCTTGAGATTTCGCAGGATATGACTATGATAGGCTGTCGTCAGGCAGTCTCTGTGAATATCTGGACCCGGCGCTGTTCAGTAAGGTTGTGAGGGGGTCTATGCGGGGAGATTCCTGAACCTGGTGAACGCCTCGAAAACATGAAAGGAACACAATTTATGAAGTTCAGCCAAAGCACGAGCAACTATGGGTTAATTTCGTGGAAAGCCATGCCGGCTCTTCTGCTTGTAACGGTTCTGTTGATATCCACGGCTCACAGTGACGATTCGACGGCGCATACGCTCATTTGGGACACGGCGTCACCATTTGCCAATGCGGTGGATTTGCGGGATAGAGCCAACTGGAAACCGGTCCCGCCGGATATTCTGACACTTGAAGCCGATCCATCTGTTGCCGCTTCGGACCCCAGCTACTCTGGAAGAGAATATGCCTTCGAAGGCGACGTAGTCGTAGAGAATGCACATATAACCGCTGTGCTCTGGTCAAAAGAAGGCAAAATAGTCATCTACTCGAAGGCAAATTCGGACGGGAAGAAACTGGAATTTACCCCTCTTGAATTCAAAGCAGCGGCGGCGAAAATTACCAATTGCGCGATCGTGCGGAATACGAGCGACGAAGCCGTTCTGGAAGTGACTTTTTCCGCCGGCCAGGCGGGAAAGAGCATCTCAGCCGTTGTTGCGTTCGACGAGACCGGGATTGTCGAGATCAAAGCCCCTGAGAATATGAGAGGAATAAGCCTTCTGAGCCCCATCGAGTACGGTATCGTACCCGGTTTCATCGGCGATGATCTGATATATGATCCGGGAGAATATCCTTCGACAAATGCGCTTTGTATTCCTCGCGAGAATCTCTTCCTCGGATTACTCAAGGGAAGAAACGACATGCTCGTGGTCACCTGGCCGGAGGGGAAGCAACAAGTACACCTAGTGTTGGGCGGCGAACAGCAAAAGCCGCGCCTCATTGAATCTATTGACATAGACAATGACGGCAAGAGTGTTTATCTATCTATATTGAGCGCGCCGGGGATCTGGCATAGAGAAGAGCTGACACCGTCCTACCTGGAAAGGGACGTCGCGAGCAAATGGAAAAGACCTTTTCGGGCCAAATGGGTCACCCAGTTATATGAAGCGGGGGTAAAGACGAGATTCACTTTTAAAGAATCCAAACAGGAGAAAATCTGGCGGGGTGTCACAGGCTCGTACGTATTGCCCGTCTGGTTCGACAACGAGTTCGCCCAGTACCATTTCAGCAAGAAGATTCTGCCGAAGGGCGAATCCATCGTCTATTTTCTGGAGGCAAGCCATACACCTGCTTCCGTGCAGACGCCTGTGGACATCTTAAAGGCGACGCTGGGCAGGCAGACATCAGAAAGGGTGCTCGATATCGCAGGGCGCAAGCTGCGAACCCATCACAGAAGGGGCGCTGCGGGCATCCGGCGTGCCTGCACATGCGGGTGTACCGAGGCGATTGAGGCCGTGTTCAACGCAGGCAAAGAAGTCGAGAAGCAGCAGTACATCAATGGGGCGGTCGATGACATGGTCTATTTTGTCAGGCGGCACATGGAGCGACTCGACGAATATCAGGATTTCGCCCGCACGATGATAGAGTATCTAAATCAGACAAGAACGTCCTCTCCCGCTCTGAAATCCTATCTGGACAACCTTGAGGCGATTGTGCAGCAGTTGCCGCAGGAATACGAGAGGCAGCGGGAGAACATCAAAACCCTGAAATACACGGATGAGCTGGCTGTCAAAACCAAAGCCCTGACTCGACAGACAGATCCGGAAAACCTGCCCGCCTGCCTTGAGCTTGGCAAGCAGTGGAGAGCCATGGGCGGCGCCCAGGACTCCGTGCTCGGACTATATCACACGACTACCCGCAGGCTGTTCCAGGAAGCGGGCTATGGCTGTGCGAATCAGCCTGAAGCGGTTGAAACAGCACAAGAGATCAGAAGACGGTGCAGGGAGTGCCTGCGAAATCCCGACGGCTATGAAATATGGGCGGACTATTGATCGCAACTGTCGGCGTCAAGAGGCGAAGATGAGGAAAGTGAGACTCATGAAACATTATTTGACCACTGTATTTGCGTTGCTTACGACCCTGGTTGTGCTTCAAGGCTGCAAGCGCCAAACGCCGGACGATGGCGCGAGAGCCCCGGATGATGCGCCGGGGACATCGAAGACCGAATCCGGCGGCGCAAGCCATCTCCAGACGGACGTCCCCATGATTCACATCCCGGGCGGACAGTTCACTATGGGAGACCAGACGGAAATCGATGCAGCGCCCCATGAGGTTGTCATCAGCCCGTTCTATATGGACAAGAACCTGGTGACTCAAGAGCAATACGAGAAAGTGATGGGAGAGAATCCCTCCCGCTGGAAGGGCCCCGGGAATCCCGTCGAGCAGATGCGATGGTCCGACGCGGCCAGATACTGCAACGCCCGCTCCGAACGGGAAGGGCTCGACCCTTGCTATGATTTACAGACGTGGAAATGCAATTTCGAAGCGAACGGCTACAGGCTGCCCACGGAAGCGGAGTGGGAATACGCCTGCCGGGCAGGAACGAAGACGGCCTATTTCTTCGGGGACAATCCGTCAAAACTGACTGATTATGCCTGGTTCGAGAAGAACTCCGGGGGCAAACCCAAACCTGTGGGTCAGAAGCCGCCGAATCCCTGGGGGCTGTGCGACATGCACGGCAACGTCTGGGAATGGTGCAACGATTTTTACCAGGTGGATTACTATCAACAAAGCCCGAAGGAGGATCCGAGAGGCCCGAAGACCGGCGAGACCAAAGTCGTGCGAGGCGGCGCGTGGAAGTTCAGCGCCGAGAGCTGCCGCTCTGCCTATCGCTACAACGAGGACCCGGGTTACGCCGATGTCTGCTTCGGCTACGACATCTACGGCTTTCGCTGTGTCAGGAATGCTTCTCCATAATAGAACGCCCGGCCGAATAGACCTCGGAGACCTCGACAGTGGATTATCTTTGTCACATGGGTCGCTTGGCAAGCAACACCGTCGGCGTGCTTCGAGACGTCGTAGAGTCGATTCCAGAGGGCATCTCCCTCCCTGCAAAGCTTTTCCGGACGGATTTGACTGATCCTTGAAATTGAGCGAAATCGGGGTATTCTGATATGAGCCGTAGCGAATACTCATCAGATCTTGTTGAAAGGAAAAAAGCGATGCGCAATCATCCAATCTCCCGTCGTGAGTTTGTGGCGGCCGCTGCCTCTTCCTTTGCGTTCACATTCATTCCCTCGCGCGTCTGGGGCGCCAACGCCCGCTTCTATTTGGCGGGAATCGGCGTCGGCGGTAAGGGGGCCGGCGAAGTGCGGGATTTGACTCGAGCGGGCGGGACATTTGTCGCGTTGTGCGACGTGGACCAGGCCCGGGCGGGCAAGACCTTCGAGAGCTTCCCAGACGCCAAACGCTACACGGATTTTCGCGTTATGCTCGAAAAGGAAAAGGGCATTGACGCCGTCACGGTGAGCACACCCGACCATACACACGCGATTGCGTCCCTGATGGCGATGGCTCTGGGCAAGCACGTGTATTGCCAGAAGCCATTGACGCACTCGCTCCATGAGGCGCGCCTGATGAGGCGTGCGGCCCGGTACTACAAGGTGCAAACGCAGATGGGCAATCAGGCCCATGCAGGCGAGCCAATCCGCCGCGCCGTTGAGCTGGTGCGGGCGGGCGTCATCGGCCCGGTGCGTGAAGTGCATGCATGGACCAACCGGCCGATCTGGCCCCAGGGACAGAAGGCCATCGACGAACGCAGGCGCCTTGCAGGCAGACCCAAACCGGCGGACCTGGACTGGGACCTCTGGCTCGGTCCGGCGCCGTCGCGCCGGTACAACGCGTGCTATGTTCCATTCAAATGGCGAGGCTGGTGGGACTTCGGCACCGGCGCACTCGGGGATATGGCGTGCCACATCATGGACATGGCATATTGGGCACTCGATCTGGGCGCGCCGCTGTCCGTCGAAGCCGAATCGGGCGGGCAGACCCGTGAGACAGGCCCTGACTGGTCCACCATCACGTACCGGTTTGCCCCGCGAAAATCCATGGGCGGCGGTAGCCTCGGCAGCGCCGTTGGCCCACGGGCCGCCGTCGAAGGACCTGCGGTCAAATATGTCTGGTACGACGGCCAAAAGGACGGCAAACAAAATGCGCCATACAATCTGCTCGAACAAGTGACGCAAGATGTCAAGCAGAAGGATCCGGACGAGACGACTGTCAACCCGAGAGGCAGACAAAGGAAGAAGCCGCAGCCCGGCATCGACGACCCGAAACGCTGGGATGTGGTTCTCGTCGGCGATGACGGAATGATGTCATTTCGGCGAAGCGCAACCGATTGGATCATCATGCCGGGACGCCGGAGCGAGCAGTTCGCGAACGTCCCCAAGACCATCCACCGGGTGCCCAATGAGGACGTCGAATGGCTCGAAGCATGTAGAGGAGGCCCCAAACCATTATCCAGTTTCGACTACGCCGGCCAGCTTACCGAAATGGTTTTGCTCGGCAATCTCGCCGTGCGTTTGCGAAAAAAAATCGAATGGGACGGTGACGCCCTGAAGGCGAAAAATGCCCCCGACGCAGATGCGCTTATCCGTCGCCCCTACCGCAAGGGGTGGAATCTGCCGGAGATAAACGCATAAATCCAGATTCGTCGGTTGTATCAGGAATGGGGGCTTGGCCGTAAGGAGCATTGTGTCGCGTCGGCAGCCAGATATCTCGACTGAGCTGCTCCACTTGGCATGACAATGTGACTCTCGCGAGGCACATGGACGGCTATTCAGTCAGAGACGGTAAGCTCAAAATCCTGGGTGCAGGTTAGCGGGGGCAGGTCTTCTGTGAAGGTGTCTTTGCCGACGCGCTTCTCGAAGGTAGCGGTGACCTGGAGAGAAATGGGGTGGCGCCCGGAACTGTTAGCCGGAACCGTACCGGTAAGCAGGCCCGTTTCGGGATCAATCTTGAGCCATTTCGGGGCTATCAAAAGCAGGTAGCTGAGCTGCTCTCGCTCCCAGAACCTACAGTTGGGCTCGATATAGCGGAATTGCAGATCGCCCAGTGAATGAATGAGGCGAGGCTGATAACGATAATCCCGACCCGCATGGACTGTAGCCGGCGGAACCGTCCAGACGTAGGGGTGAGGCATTTCCGCGTACGCGCTGCAGGCGCTGTGTGTGCCGTACGCGTCGACGGCCACGACGCGATAGTAACAGCGATTCAGGTTGTCGGGATTTTCGACGCCGGCAGGGATGCTCTCCGCAGCTCGATGACCTGCGACAATCATCTGCGTCGAGGTGGTTCGGCCCAGGCAGTTGGGCGGAACCGTCCCCAGCGTCTCTACCTCATGAGACGCCTTATTGACGCTGAAGCCTTTGATGTCGCTGCCATAAATCTCGTAGGCGACCGGGCGCTGGCCGCGAGGATTCGGCTCCCAGGACAAGATGAATTCGCCGTCGCCGGGAGTGAGCTTCACATGCCTCGGCGTACAAGGCCCGGCCCATTGGAACGTACCGACCTTGCTCCAGTCGCCCCATACGCCTTTGTCGTTTTGCGCCCGGACGCGCCAGTAATAATCACCCTCCGGAGAGTAAATCCCCCAGAACGGCACGCTGTATTCCACGTCGTCATACCTCACATCGAGGCTGGGCCTGTACGGCCAGCGAAAAGCCTGATCGCGAGAAACCTGGAAATGATAGGTCACAGCGTCATCCGCCGGCTGCCACCTGTACGTGACGATATCGTCGCGCAGCGTCTGTCGGTCCGGCGGGTATATCAGCTTCGGCGCGGCCGGAGGCTTCGTCGCCGTCGTCTCGTGCCATTTATACGTCACCCGGACTTTTCGGTCAGGACCGGATTCGTCGGTATATACCACCTTATTCTCACCCAGACGCAAACGGGGCAAAAAAATCGGCGAGACCATGATGTCGCCCCGGATAGATAATTCGGTCAGGACGGCGGCGGCCTTGCCGCTCTTGGAAGATAAACACACCCGGACCCAGAATTCATATTCCGGCGGCCCGCTGGTCGGATGCAGCGCATCGTCGAGCGAGACCTCGGCTCGTTTCGGTCCGGGGCCGTTCGTATGCCACAGGACAAATGGCTCCGTTTTGTCCGCGCCTTTGTTGTCCATCGCCCAGGCTTCGATGCGCGCCTCGTCGGAAGCGTCGCGCAGATTGAAGGAGGCGGTGACGCTGCCGCCGCAAAAAACGAACGCGCTGCTCATGCGATAGGTGATGCTTCCATCGGCGCTCTCGGCGGCGATGGCCGGCCGGCTTTCGAAGATGATGGATGAGACCTCGTGCGCTTCTTGTGCTTCCGGCACCGTCGTGCACAGCGCCGGTTGATAAATCTTTCGGGAGTTGCCCACCCATCGGCGCTGCCGGTCTGGCTGGCTCATCGACCACTTGCCGATATTGTCCCATCGATATTCGATCCGCTCGGCGGGCCGCAGGTTCACGCGGATTTCGTAGCCCTTGGCCAGTCGCGTCGTTCGGCCATCATCTCGACCGAACAGTGCGGCGGCTCTGGCTGACCGGGCCCAGCCGCTGAAGCTCGGCCCGTAGTGAATCTCACGCTGCGCTAAGTCGTGATCGACGGCGACAATGTCCCCCGAAACGGGCCGCTCATTCTCGCGGTCCAGATAGAAGACGTTTTCGTCGATATCCATGAACTGCCATCGTCGCTCGGCGAAGACCTCGCACATCATGTGTCCGTGAAGGCCGCGAACGAACGGCCTGGGCTCGCGAAAGCCAGCGGCCCAGTACATGCTGGCTCCAATCGCGCCAGAGTCATCGCAAAGACCGGCACCGTAAACCGCCAGCATCTTAACGGGGTCGTGAAGCTCGTCGCCCCACCGGCCGCTATGCAAAGGATCATCGTGATGGCGGTTCGAGCGAAGAAACTGCCAGATCAGATAGACCTTCTCCTGGTCGTTCCTGGCCGATTCGATGGCTTCGCGCAGCAATCCCTCCATGGAGTACCAGTCCCCCCGACCATTGATGATGATTTTGCAGTTCTCCGCCGGCACCGATCCGACGTTTTCGACGGTCAGCGATTCGTTGGGCTGCCAGGCGAGGCGCCAATTACCGTACTCACGGGTGAGAGCGTGATTCATATCGACCGTCCCCCCCATCTTGACTCCATACTCATGACGGCCGACGGCGATCAGTTCCTCGTGTGATTTGCTGACATGAGGCAACTCGTTATCTTGCCACTTTACCGGTGTGCCCCATTCACCCGAGCGGGCCGTACTCGAAAAGCTCAGTATTATCCATCCAATATACGCAAAAGCGCTCAATTCCCGCATCATGCTGGTGCCTCACAAGGGCATACTGGTTCAAACGGTTTGCGGGTCGGGATGGACCCACGGCCGGCGATATGGCCGGCGCAACAAGCGGTTCGCCTCATCATCGCCCACGACCCGGCCTTTATCAGCGTCCCAGACCAATGTCCGGCCGAGCCGGCACGCGATGTTGGCCAGAATGCACGCGGTGGCCGTGATATAGCCCTGCTCGATATCGGAGACGGGCCGTCCCCGCGTCTCGACCATGTCCAGGAAGTTCCTCCAGTGCCACCGCATGGCCGAGGCCACGTGACGCTCGAGGTCCTTCTCGGTCTTGTCTTCCGGATACTTGTCATACTCATAGAGCGCATCGCCATGCGCGGCTTCGCTCTTGCCGCGGGGGACGAAATCGTACTTGTGAACATCGGCCTTGAGCGTTCCGTTTTCGCCATAGATGAAGGCTGCCCACGGATAATCCGGGTCGGGTGCAGTTCCCCACGTCCGATGTGTCCAGGTCACAGGGGTGTTGCCGAAATCGAATGTGGCAACCTGGGTGTCGGAGATATTGGCCTTGCTGTCCTTGTCCACCAAGATTCCGCCGGCCGAGCCGATTCGTTCGGGCCAGCCCAAATCGAGCATCCAGCGGACCATATCGAGCATGTGCACGCACATATCACCGATGATGCCGTTGCCGTATTCCATGAAGGCGCGCCAGCGCCGCGGATGCACCAGTGAATTGTAGGGCCGCATCGGAGCCGGTCCCGTCCATAAGTCATAATTGAGATTCTCGGGCGGATCCATATCGGGTGGGTTACCCCGGGCCCGCATGTGGTAGTAGCAGCAAATCTCCGCGTATGCGATCTTGCCGAGCCTGCCGGGTTTGATGATCTTCTCGCGAGCCTCGATCAGGTGCGGCGTGCTGCGCCGCTGCATGTTCACCTGCACGACCCGATTGTACTTTCGAGCCGCAGCGAGCATGGCCTGGCCCTCGACGACATCGACGCTGATGGGCTTCTCGACATAGACATCCGCCCCGGCCTTGACGGCCGCAATCATCGCTAACGCATGCCAGTGGTCGGGCGTTGCAACGTGAACAATATCGAGCTGTTCGGCTTTGAGCATCTCGCGGTAATCACCGTACATGCGGGGCGTTTTCCCGGATCCCTGGCGAGCAGCGACCATCTCGGCAGCCTCGGCCAGCATCTTCGAGTCCACATCGCACAACGCAACCACCTCGACCGGCGCAACCTGGAGCAGGCGAAACATAGCGCTCTTACCGTACCAGCCGCAGCCAATCAGCCCATAGCGTTTCGTCTTCCGCGCTGCCGGTTCACCGGCGTAGATAGTCCATCCCGAAGCCAGAGAGGACAAGGCGACCCCCGCCGCACCGGCCTTAAGTAACTCACGACGATCCATGATAGTCCTCCAAATAGCAGAGTAAGCCAGAAATCATACGGAATTATACTTGCCCCAACTCCGGTTCACAAGCCTCTATTGCCGCTCCTTGACAATCAGACTCGCGGTCAGATCCCCCACCGTGACCTGGTGCGTCCCGGCATCCGGGGTGGCTAATCCATCGAAAACCACCTTCCTCTCCTCGCCCGGCTCCAGCCACACCCAACGCGTCGTCTTTTGCTCGTCCGCCATCAGCTCGATCCGGGCAAGTCCTTGCTCGTTGCCGTTTTCCATAATCACGCTCACGGCATATTTCCCGCCCGCCACGAAACGGTCCGAACTATCCTGTGTCACAAGCTCCATATCCCGAAACCGGGGCTGAACAATCGAGAGGCCACTGTCGTGAACGGCAAGCTGTTCAACACCGCTCAAGATAAGCGGCTCGGCGGCGCCTGCAGAGCGGCGAAACCTGAAGCCGTCGAGTGTAAGTCGGTTAACACCGTCGCAGATCAGCACGGGCCGAAGGTCCTCTTTTTCGCAGCGCAGCCGGACGTTGTCAAACTGGAGCGAATCGACGTTCCGGGCATAGAATCCCCACGCCGGCAGCGCCCGGGCATCGACGCCGGGTGATTTGACGTTCGTGCGGGCTTGTTTGCGCGTCCCTCCACCGGCGTATTGAATCGTCACATCCCGAAAGATGACATTCGTGAACGGCGTCTGCGCCCAGCTTTCAATCGAAGACGCGGCCCGGTACACACCGGTGGCCGTCACGCGACTGACGACAATATTGCCGGCTGTGTTGCCGGGTTTGAGCGAAAAGTGAAACGGCGTCGAAACATTGTGCATGGTAACATCGGAGATCTGCACATCGTCGAGCGTGCCTTTGGTTGCGTCCCACGCACCGGGCTGGAGATTGAGGCCGGCGAGCATGTTGTTTCGCTTCGACGAGCGATGGGGACGCACACCGGGACCGTAGAAGAGACAGTCGTGGATGATCAGATGCGCAGCCGGGCCGATGAGCCGGATCCCATTGCATGAGGAATTCACGATGCAGCCGGAAATCAATGTACTTTCCCAATAACGGCCCGCAATCGAGTCGTCCCCCGTGAAGAACCGGCAGCCCACGATGCTCACATCCCGGCAGGGCCGGCCCGGGCCGCCGCGAAAATGCACGCCATCCCAGCCGCCGGTAAATGTGACATTGCGAATCTCCACGTGGTCACTGACCTGAAAGAAGACAGCGTAGTTGGCCGAATCCACGAACGATACGTCGCGGACCGAAACGTTGCGGCAATTGATGAACACAAACGTGTGCGGGCCGCGCATCCGTTCTTCGCCGGTCGGGTCGAAAACCTTGTTGCCGTCGATGACCCCCTCTCCGGCAACGGCGATATCTTCTATCCCGTCGCCGAGGATTAAGGCCCGGTGCCACTTGCCCCATTTGGCTTCGGGCAGGAACGCCGGAAGTATCGGATGCTGATACTGATCGAGACTCTTGGTCCCGACCAGCGTGGCGCCCGCTTCGAGATACAGCGTCACGCGGCTCTTGAGATGCACCGTGCCCGAGAGGTATCTGCCGGGCGGGAAAAGAACCTGGCCGCCGCCCGCGGCCTCACAGGCTTCGATGGCCTTTTGGATTGCCGGCGTATCGAGGGTCTGACCGTTGCCGGCCGCACCGTAGTCTCGAATATCATAAACCCCGGCCGTCGATGCCAGAGCTGCCTCCGCGGTGACCATCAGGCCCGCAAAGACCCAATGGATGTGATTAGTGCATATCATAGGTCACGCTCCATTGCCTGTGCCGGACAACCGTATTAGATCAATCGTTCCATGCCGCCGGTTGTGCTCGGGCCAAGCCTGTGTTTTTTCAGTTTCCTGGCCAGCTCTTTGGCGCCGCCGCCGACAGCTCTGTCCAGTTCCGCCCAGAACTCTTTGCCGTGGTTCTTGAACCGGGTGTGTACCAGCTCGTGCAGTATCACATAGTCCCTCAACGGCTCGGGCAGCCTCAGAAGGTTGACGTTCAGACTGATATTGTTCTTAGATGAACAACTGCCCCATTTGGTCTTCTGATTCCTGATTGTGACTTTGCCGTATTTCAAATGATGGATTCGTGCCATCTCTTCCAGCCGTCCGATGAGTACATCCTGGGTCTCCAACTCGTCGATTTCGGACGGTAGGCCTGATCCCAGGGGTGAATTCTGTTCTGTGCTCTTGAGACGTTCGAGCCTGCGCAGACTCTTTTTGATCCATGGGACTTTGGAGCGTAGAAACCGTCTGCCCTTTTCGACCGATACGCGTTTGGGTACGGTCAGCCGGATAGTCTCGTCGGGTCGTATCGTGATGCGAATGTATTTGGCCCTGTCGGACTTTATGACCGTCACCGGGCCGACATCGGGGACTTCCATCGTAGCAATATTCATATCTGTCAAGAGAATCCTTTTCTTTGAGCAGGTTAGCTGGAAACGGTGACGACCGAGCCGGTCCTGTGAGACTCCAAGGCGGCGGTGAACAATTGGTGCCACAACGTCGTCTCCTGCACCGTCACAGTCCCTGAGAATCCGGTTAACGACCGGCCTTTGTCGAACTCGTACAGGAATCCGGCCCACATTTGAAGAATCGCATCCGAGACACCAAACTGAAAGATGCCGTGCGTTATGGATTCGAATGGGACTTCCTGCCCCATCGCTATCTTCTGCCACCGCTGCTCGCCGCCGGTGTATTCGAGGACTCCAAGCGTATTGGCATCAGTCGTGCTGAATTTCGCACACGCTTTGGTGCCCAATATCTCAAGATACCAATCGTTTTTCCGGCCCGGGCAGATGCGCTGCGTCCGGAGCGTCAGTGGAAAGATATCACCCGACCTCGAATCGCGTGCTTCACAAAGCAACGTTGCATTGTCCCACGTCCGGCAAGGCACCATCCGACCATCGCTGTCGGGACGCTCGGGCATGATATTGGACAGCACCGCACGCACGTTGACGGGGACCCAACCTGCTCGAAAAGGAACCGAGCAGACGTGAGGGCCCAGATCACCCATGCAGCCATATTCGCCGTTGTATTCGACCATTCGCTTCCAGTTGATCGGTTTAGCGGGATCGAGGTCACTACAATGCAGGAAACCGGCCTTGACCTCAATAATGGTGCCGAAGGCGCCCGCCTCAATCATCCGGCCGATCCTCTGCACGGCCGGGAAAAACATGAACTGTGACGAGCATCGTACAAACAGGTCTGGGTGCTTGCCGGCACAGGCTACAATCGCATCACTTGCCCGCTTGTCTATGCCGAACGGCTTCTCGCCCATCACGTGCTTGCCCGCCTCCAGAGCGGCACAGTAGAACCTCTGATGCAGATTGTGCGGAACGGAGATATACACCGCTTCGACATCGGGATTGTCCAGAAGCTCGCGAAAGTCATCGGTGACCTGTTTAATTGTGGGGATGTTGTCGCGGAACCAATGGACGTTCTCGGGTGAGAGGTTCCGCCGGCAGATTGCGACAATTTCAGGCCGTACCGCCATCCCGGGCAGATGAAACCAGCGCGCCGCAGCGCTGGCAAACTCTCGCCCCATCATGCCGCAGCCGATTATTCCGAATCGAAGCGTCTTCATGTAGCGCCATCCATCCGTAAACGCATTCTTCTTCTCGAAAGCATCCCATAAATAAGCGATTCGACCGGCACAGTCAATGGCCACAGTCATTTAGTCTTGACACAAGAGCATGGAGGATTACGATGAGCTCTGCATCGGTTGACTAAGAAGCTGTGCCATCACCGGGAATAAGAGCGGCCGAGTGAATATGACGTCCAGACCACAAGAGCAAAAGCAAATGAAAGAGTCGCCCCACGGTATTTCCAGACGCGCGTTCCTCCAACGCATCGGCAGTGCGGGCGCAGTGCTGCTGGGCGGCGCCGCCGATTACGGTCAAGCCGCAAGCAGGGAACGCCCGAACATTCTCTGGATCATGACCGACGAGCACCGCTGGGACACGATCCGCGCCTACGGCCGGCACGACTGGGTCCGCTCGCCCAATCTCGATGCCCTGGCCGCCGAAGGAGTGTTGTTCCGCCAGGCATATTGTCAGGCCCCGCTGTGCGTGGGCTCTCGTGTCTCAATGCTCACGGGCCGGTATCCGCACCACACGGGTGTCTATGGATTCGAATACTCCCATCCGAATACGGAATTCTCGGTGCCCTTCTTCACCGAGCTGCTGCACCGCAGCGGCTATGAGCTGGCCAGCTTCGGCAAGGAGCACCACTACCGGCTGGCCTCGAAAGACCGGCCTTACACGCCTGACGGCAGGTGGTACAACGTCCTTAATGCCTTTGCAGACAAGGATTTTCACTCCTGGGGCCGGGCCAACATTCAGGAGGCCAGACCTTCGGAGTTGGTCAAAGGCGCCGAACGCGAGTCCGAGCTTGGCATCCTCAGGCGGTACCTGACCGAAAAGAAACTGATCATCGGCGGAACGAATCCCGTCTCGGCCGACCAGACGCTGACCGCTCATCTGTCAAACATGGCGATTGAGCATCTTCAGTCCAATACGTTCAACGACCGGCCCATCTGCCTGCGTGTCTCGTACATCTATCCGCACACGCCGGTCCTTCCGCCCGCTCCATTTAATAGAGCCTACGACCCAGCGTCGATTCCGTTTCCGCGCGTAACGCAAGCTGAGATCGAGTCTTTCGGCCGGCAGACAAGAACCGCCTACGAGAACCTGCGCGTCCATGGCATGAAAGAGGCGGAGATCCGCAAGATGCGAGCGGACTACTACGGCCTGGCAAGTTACGTGGACAGCGAAATCGGCCGGGTCATCAGGGCTTTCAAAGCGTCTTGCGGTGATCGTCCCTGGCTGATGGTGTTCAATCCCGACCACGGGTGCAAGGTTGGCGAGCACGGGATGCAGGAGAAGTTCACGTTTTACGACGTGTCCGTGCACGTGCCGCTGATCGCCGCTTCTTCGGACGGACGCCTGCCGCGAGGGAGGGTCTGCGATGATTTTGTCGAGCTTATCGATCTGGCGCCGACGTTCCTAAATGCCGCCGGGGTGAAGCTGCCCGGGCATCTGGAGGGCCGGGACCTGGCCGTAACCGCTCAGGGCCGCTTGGCCCCTCGCACTGAAGCAATCAGTGAGAAGCTCACATACGGGCGCCGTGCCATGCTTCGGACAGAACACTGGTCATTCGAGATGCAGGTTTCTCCCGACCCGCGAAGCGGACGACGGCTCAGAAGCGAAGAGATGGACTGGGCCGCGAAGAGTCCGCTGACGGATCTTGACATCAGCCTCTTCGACCGAAAGAACGACCCTGCTGAGCGATACAACCTCGGACATGACCGGAATTATCGCAAGGTCTGCCAGGAGCTGCGTGGACGTTTAGTGGCGAGGATATTTCCACCCGATCGCGTCGAATACAACTGGTCCAGGGATGTCCCGCCTAAACCCTAAGCATAGAATCAGAGCAAAGCCGAGAATTCCATATGAATACACTGACGCGAAGAAGCCTGCTGAAGAACACAGCCCGACTGATGGCAACGACTGTAACGGTCCCTTATCTCGTGCGCTGCTCGGCTCTCGGCGCGGACGCATCCGTCGCACCGAGCGAGCGGCTGACCATGGGGGCGATTGGCCTGGGCGGCCAGGGGATGCATAATTTACGGAATTTCCTGACCTGCGTGGATTTGCGCGTGCTGGCCGTCTGCGACGTCGATGCCAAGCACCGCAGCAGGGCAAAGGATACCGTCGATGCAGCGTACGGCAACAAGGACTGTGCAGCGTACAACGATTTCCGTGACATTCTCATGCGAGATGACATCGATACGGTGCTTATCGCGACGCCCGATCACTGGCACGCCATCATTTCCGTCGAGGCTGCAAGAGCAGGAAAAGACATCTACTGCGAAAAGCCGATTTCGCTGACCATCGCCGAGGGCCGGGCCGTCGCTGATACGATCAAGCGCCTGGGAACCGTCTATCAGTCCGGCACGCAACGCCGAAGCATCGGCTGTTTTCGGTTTGCAGTTGACGTCACCCGAAGCGGAATGCTCGGCCCGCTTCGCACGTTACATTGTTATTACCACAATGGCCCGACCTGTCCCCCGCAGAAACCGGAGGCGGTGCCGAAAGGTTTTGACTATGACAGGTGGCTTGGCCCCGCCCCCTTCGAGGCCTACACGCCCAGGAGATGTCACGGCTCGTTTCGCTGGCTATACGATTACTCCGGCGGGCAGCTTACAGACCTCGGAGCACACTTTAATGACCTGGCCCAGTGGGCGCATGACAGCCAGTACTCGGGTCCTGTGGAATACGAAGGCTGGGCTGAGTTTCCGCGAGACGGTTTATTCAACACGCCCGTGCGTTTTGAGGTAGTGGCAACGTATCCCGACGGCGTCAAGATGGTCTATCACGACGAGACCGAGCCCGGCAGAGGGCCAAGGGGAAACAAATTCGTCGGCGACGATGGCTGGGTAAGCGTTGACGATACGGGCAAGGTGACCGCATCGAGCAAGGCGATCATGGACAAGCTTAAAGTCAGTCAGAGAGACTATAACTACATGACCGGCCATCATCGCAACTTCCTCGACTGCGTCAAGACCCGAAGTCAGCCGATATCCAACGCCGAAGTCTCGCATCGCTCGGTCACAACGTGTCATGCAGGAAACATTTGTCTGCGGCTGGGGCGCAAACTGCGGTGGGATCCCGAGAACGAGCGATTTCTCAACAATGAGACGGCCAACAGAATGCTCGCAAGGGCCATGAGGTCGCCCTGGTCTTTATGATAGTTGAAAGGGGCAGAATATCGTACTGAAGCCACTTGCGGCGGTGTTCTGTATTCTGTATTCTGTGTTCTGATTTGGTGTTCCTTGAAAGGAGTGTGTTCTATGCGTTCGACCCCTTATCTTCTTGCCGTCGCAATGGTGCTCTCGACCCTGCTATGTCATGGGTGCGCGTGCTCGCCCACAGAACGGGCGGACAGTGGCGGAATCCATTGCGTTGTCGATGTCACGTGGCCTCAAAAACCGGACCACTTCACCTGGGCCCAAATGCCCGGTATCACAATTGATGCTCAGGATCAGGTCCATATCTTCACCCGCAGCCAGCCGGCCGTGCAGGTTTACCGAACTGATGGAAGATTCGTCCGTGCCTGGGACATGGAGGATTTCGCCGGCGCGCACTTCATCAGGATCGATCCGGCCGGCAACGTCTGGACGGCAAACATCGAAAGTCACACGGTGCGAAAGTACAGCTCCGAAGGCGAACTGCTGCTTACGCTTGGCGAGCCGGGCCACGCTGGGGCCGACCAGAGACGCTTCGACAGGCCAACGGATATGGCCGTGCTGCCGAGCGGTGATATCTTCGTCAGCGACGGGTATGGCAACAGACGCATCGTGCATTTCGACGCGAACGGCAGGTACGTGGACGAGTGGGGCACCGAAGGCGATGGGCCGGGACAGTTTGCCCTGCCGCACTCGATCGTAGCCGATTCCCAAGGGCGGCTCTACGTCGCCGATCGCGAAAACGCCCGCATCCAGGTCTTCGATAGCAGCGGCAAGCTGCTCGCGGTTTGGGCGGACCTGATGACACCGTGGGGCCTTTGGATAACGAAGGATCGGGAGCTTTGGGTTTGTGGTTCTTCGCGCGTGAGGAAAGAGGGAGCAGATGAGTGGCTCGTTACCCCGCCGGCGGACCAGCTCCTTATGAAGTTGAATCTGAAGGGCGAGGTTCTCCTGCGCGTGCCGCTGCCAAAAACAACGGTCCCTCCGGGCAAGCTGGGGGAACTCGACTGGGTCCACGGCATCGCCCTGGATACGAAGGGCAATCTTTACCTTGGCGACATCCAGGGCTCGCGGGCGCAGAAATTCCTGCTACAACCATAGTGTTATGCTGCGAATGTGAGCTGAAAGATGCGAAACCTGAATTTGTTGACTCTGACTTGCGGCTGTTTTTGTTCTGTCGCCGCATCGGGCGCAATCTACTCGCCCCGCATAGGTGAACCTCACCCTGACTTTACGTTGCCCAGCATCATGGACGGGACGCCCATATCGCTGTCGCAGTTTCGCGGCCGAAAAGTGCTGCTCGTCCACTTCGCCTCGTGGTGAAGGGGCTGCCGCCAGGCCGTGCCGGCCTGGAATGCAAAAATGCAGCAGTACGTCCAAGAGGGCAGGCTTGTTGTGCTCGCAGTCGCACAGGAGCAGCATCGCCAGCGCTCGAGACTGTTTGCGCAGTGGCAGCGGCTGGATTGGCCCATCCTGCAAGATCCAATCAACGTCATGCAGGTCAGGGGCGTGCCGATTGAGGTGGCTATTGATGAGCACGGTATTGTGCGCAGCCTCCGGCCGAAGGCCGAAACGTTCGAGCAAGAGTTCCTGAACAAGTCTTTCGCGACCGAAGGCATCGAATCGGCGGCCAGAGTACAGGAGGCCACTCAGCCGGATCTGGCCGCCTTGCGCCGCCGCGCCGTGCAAGCCCCATCATCCGACGCATGGCGAGAACTGGGCGACGCTCTGGTGCTCTGGGCAGGACCGGCGCGCATTGACGAGGCTATAGACGCTTACACGCAGGCCGTCAAGGTCAAATCGGACGACGGTGACGCGCATTTCCGCCTCGGCGTCTGTTATCGCATGCGGTATGAGTCTTCGCAGCGAAAACCGGCCGACTTCCAGAAGGCTGTGGACTGCTGGACCCGAGCCCGGCGGATCGAGCCGAACCAGTACATTTGGCGCCGGCGCATCGAGCAGTACGGCCCGCGCATGACCAAGCCCTACCCGTTTTACGATTGGGTGCAAGCCGCCGCTCTCGACATCACCGAACGCGGTGAGGAACCTGTCAAACTGGAGGTCTTGCCCACGGGCTCTGAGCTCGCAGCTCCGGACCGAAATTTCGATACCGAACAAGGCAAGTTGAAGTCGCCGGACCCCGAAGGGCGGATTTTCCGCGATACGCAAAGCCTGATACTAACCGAAGTGACGGTCGTCCCGCCGCAGGTCAAGCTGGGGGAGATTGCGCGGGTCCACGTGACACTGCGTCCGAACGAGCAGCGCAAGGCCCATTGGAACAATGAGGCTGAGCCGTTAAGGCTTTGGATCGATGCACCTGCCGGCTGGAAGGTGCAGCCCCAACTGCTCGCCGCCCCCCAGGGCCGGGAACCGGAGACTTCAGAGCCCCGGCGCCTCGAGTTCGAAGTCCAGGCGCCTGCGGATACAGGCGGCACATCACACCTTGCTGCCTACGCTCTATACTACGTTTGCGAAGATGCGGGCGGGACGTGTCAATTCCTGCGACAGGATATTCCCATCCCAGTGGCCGTCGAAAAGTAGTTACTGCGCGTAGAATCTCTGCCTGTGCTGTTCGGCGTATGCTGCCAGGCGTTTGGTGACATCCGGATACTTCTCAAGCACGTTCGTGGTTTCGTACGGATCGTTTTGCATATCAAACAGCGACAGGCCGATTTTGTCCTGTCTATACGTACCCGGCATGCCGTCTTTGCCGGCCTCGACGAGCGTTCGGTAGCCGTGCGGAAGGTGCAGCTTCCAGCGCCCGTCGCCGCTAATGACACCCTCGAAATTCCTGCCCGTGGAGAAGGGATAATATGCGTGCGGGTTCTTCGCGCCGGGCTTGCCGACAATCAGGTCCCAGACGTTCCTGCCATCAATCGGGTTCTCCGGCAGCTCCGCGCCCGCCAAATGAGCCAGCGTCGGAAGGACATCGAGCGTGCAGAAGGCCCGCTGTGAGATCGTGCCCGGCTTGATTCTTCCCGGGAACTTCATAATGCATGCGCTGCGAGTGCCGCCGTCGAAGCCGGTTCCCTTGGCCTCGCGGTAAGGCGTCTTACCGGCGTGGTTGCCGTAGGAAATCCAGGGCCCGTTGTCCGAGGTAAAGAGTACCAGCGTATTGTCCTCAAGGCCATTGGCCCTCAGCGCCTTGGTAATCTCGCCGACCGAGAAGTCGATCTCCATCATCACGTCGCCATAGAGGCCCGTGCCGGATTTGCCTTTGAACTTCTCGCTGCAAAACAGCGGCACGTGCGGCATTGAATGCGGGACGTAGAGGAAGAACGGCTTGTCTTTGTTCCGGCTGATGAAATCGACAGCGTGCTCTGTGTACCAGGTCGTGAGCATCGGCTGGTGTTCTTTGGTCACGCGATCGATGGTGACCCTGCCGTTGTCCCAGAACTGAAGCGGGTACTTACCCCAGCGTGTCGGGTTCTCCGGGTGGAACTCCCACATGTCGTTGGAGTACATCAGCCCGCACGACTCGTCGAAACCGCGCGCCAGCGGCCGGGTGTCGGGTTGGTCGCCGATGTGCCACTTGCCGAACACCGCCGTGGTGTAGCCGCGTGCCTTCAGAACCTGCCCGATTGTGGCATACTTCGGATCGAGTCCCCGGGCGTTCGGACCGTGGGCGCCGAAGACCTTGGTCCTGCCCGGGTAGCAGCCGGACAGCAGCGCTGATCGCGAGGCCGAACAAACCGCTTGCGGTACGTAGAACTGATGGAAGCGGCAGCCCTCTCCGGCGAGCTGCTCGACATTGGGCGTCCGGTAAGAAGGATTAGCGAACGGGTGGAAATCCGCCCACCCCGAATCGTCAAGGAAGATAATCACAAAATTCGGAAGTCTCTCACGTTGCCGGCCTCTGCAAATTCCCGGCCATCCTATCGTCGCCGCCGACAAAGCGGCGGCCCTCAGAAAATCTCGGCGGGTCTGTTCTGTCTTCACGGCAAATCTCCTTTCGGGAATGTACGGAGGCTCCTGCGAAATAGACGCTCGGCACGCATTCACTTTAGCTCCTTGATCTTGATGTTGCGGAACCAGATTGGGGCCCCGGCGTGCTTGCCCTGCAAACCGATCCTTCCTTTGGTTGGGTGTTCGGCCAGAGGCTTGTTCAGCCATGACGGAATCTCCGAACCGTCGGGATTGGTCTTGGCGGACGTCCACAGGCGCATATCCATCGACGTGACGTGTTCGTCGTTCAGCGCCACGTCGATCTTTTCGCCCACGCACTTTATGGTCAGACGGTTCCACCGGCCGGGCTTCTTGACCATGCTTTTGGCTGGTGCCAGATGGCCGAAGATCGCGCCGCACTGCCATGTTTTGGGCGACTTGGCCCACTGCTCGGCAAAGTCGTCGGCAATCTGTATCTCGACCGAATTGGGAATCCAGTTCTTCATGTCCGTGCAGTAAACGACGACGCCGCTATTTGTGCCAGAGGCCGTTTTGAACTCCAGGTCCAGAACGAAATTGTCGTAATCCTTTTTGGTCCAGATCGCCTGGTCCTCGCTGGCGGTCAGGACACGGTCCTCTAAAGTCCAGATTCCTTCGGGGAATACCGCGTTCGACAGATCCGATGCAAACAGACCAGGCCAATTCCGGGTATTGGGATGAGTTTTGTCACGAACAGAACTGGTTCTTGCGCGTCCGCCGGTGACTTCCGGCACCGTGACGGTCGGCTCGCCCTTCAGGAATCCAAGGGACGCGAGAAACCTGTCCACGGCGATCAGCGTTCGTTCGGTCCACGGTGAGCGGTTGAAGAAGCCGTGCCCCTGGCCTTCGGCAAGATATTTGTCCGCTCGGACGCCGAGGGCTTCGGCCTTTTTCCAGTATTCGTCGCCGAAGATCTTTAGCCGGTCGTTCGTGCCGAACAGAATCAACGCAGGCGGGGCGTTCTTGTCCAGATATCGTGTCGGAGAAATCCTTCGGGCGAGCTGTTCGTCGCCTTTAAGGCGTTCGAGCAACTGATCGTTCTCGAAGCTCAGCACCGGATTGAACAACACCATCGCCTGCGGGATCGTCGAGATCGATAAGTCGTCGGCGTCGGCCTCGACGCTCTTGGGGATCATCATGCACGCGGCCAAGTGACCGCCGGCCGAGCCACCCGACGCAATCAATTTCTGCGGATCGACGCCCAACTGCTCGGCGTTTTGCCGCATCCAGCGCACAGCGCTGCGGGCGTCCTCAACGCACTTGTCGGGTGTGACGCCGTCGCGACTCTTGACGCGATAGTCGGCGCGGGCCGCGAGAAGTCCACGACCGGCGAGATACTCAGCCTGGGGCCGAAATTGCTCGACCCGCCCGCCGGTCCAGCCGCCTCCAAAGAAGAAAATGATGGCGGGACGCCTGTCGGACGCCTTCCAGCCGGACGGGTAATGGACATGAATCTTCAGCTCTTTGTCACCGACGGTCTTGTACGTCATCGTCTTGACTGCAGGCCCCGTCGATGATGCGAACGCCGCGCCGTTAAGCAATAGAATAATCGCCGCCAAAGAACACGGACAGACTCGCATCACCATGCGGAGCGTCCTCTTGATTGTTCCGTTCATAGGGTTGTCCTTTCAAAAATGCCCAGGGCCTGGCCTCAGGGGCTTCTGCCTTGCTGACTCGTAAGAACTCCATCCGACCCTCATCTTCCATCGTGCACTGTCTTGCTCCATGCTCGACCAGGCCGACACGTTGCCTCTGAGCTTCATTGCGAATAGAATACAGTCGTCGCCGCAGACATTCAAGCCCTTTGTACGCTTGACCGGCTCTATGCGGTAACGTTGTATTTCCATCAGAGGGCCGCAAGGCGTTGTGCAGCCCTCCTGAGGCGATGTGAATTGAGGGGCGAGTAAGAAGGAAATGAGCAGGAACGAAATCGCACTGGAATCGGTCACAATGATCCGAGAGAATCTCGATGATATCCCGGATCACACATTTGGCCCCGGGTATTCGATCCGATGGTATCAGCCGGGGGACGAGAAGCTGTGGCTCGAAATTCAATCACGGGCCGACGTCTATGCCAAAGTGAATGCTGACCTCTTTAAGAAAGAATTTGGAAGCGACGTCGAGACACTTTCCAAGCGCCAATGTTTTCTCAATGACGGCACGAGCAAGACAATCGGAACCGCATCGGCGTGGTTCGGCCATCTTGCTGGCCGGCCCTTGGGCAGAATTCACTGGATAGCAATACGGCCTGAAGAACAAGGCAAAGGCCTGGCCAAGCCACTTCTGGCCACTGTCTGCAACAGACTCAGAAGCCTTGGGCACAGCAGGGTCTATCTGACCACCCAGACCGTCCGCCTACCGGCCATCAACCTCTATGCGAAATTCGGATTCACCCCCGTGATTGACTCCGAAGCGGACAGGCAAATCTGGACGAGGCTACAGAGGCAAATCAAGTGTCCACTTCACCTGTAACAGTCGGGCCCGCCGGGCAGGGATTCTCTGGCTGTAAGCTCGCTGGGTGGGTGTGCCGATATCTTCTGGCAGGCCATTTCTCGCTGCGAATAACCTGTTCCGTGGGCCGGGCACCTTCTGCTATTGACATTGCGAAAAGGCTTTGAGATTTTGCGGATTGCGACTATTATGTATAGATACTGTGAGAAATTTGTCTCGAAACAAGCAAGGCAAAAAGGGAGGTAAATCATGAAGAACTCAGCCATGGCAGATAGTCAAAAAGGAACGGTCTGCACATCCCGTCGCGCGTTCTTGAAGCAGTCCACGACCGCAGTGGCGGGCGGCCTCGTCACGGGACTGTCCATTGCGCACAGCGCGCACTTAACAGGCAGCGGTGTGATCCGCGTGGGCTTGGTGGGTTGCGGCGGTCGCGGCACCGGTGCGGCTACACAGGTACTCAACGCCGATCGCGGGACAAGACTTGTCGCCATAAGCGATGCTTTTGCCGATCGGCTCCAAGTGAGCCTCAAGAGCATGAAGCAGCAGAAGGACATCGCAGATCGCGTGCTCGTGGACTCAGATCACCAATTCACCGGATTCGACGGCTACAAGCACGTCATCGCTTCCGACGTGGACGTGGTTCTGCTGGCAACGCCGCCGCATTTCCGTCCCATGCACCTGAGGGCCTGCATCGAAGCGGGGAAGCACGTCTTTGCCGAAAAACCCGTAGCTGTTGACGCACCGGGAGTCCGCTCCGTGCTCGAAACCACAGAGTTGGCCAAACGGAAAGACCTGTTCATCGTCTCGGGGCTCAACGGCCGGTACTCACCCGCACTGCAGGAAATCGTCCGTCGCACCCAGGACGGCGCCGTTGGCGAGATTGTCGCCCTGCACGCGGCCCGGTATGGCGGCGGTGTTTGGGTCCGTCCGCGCGAGCCAGGAATGACCGACATGGAGTACCAGATGCGCAACTGGTACTACTTCACCTGGCTGTCCGGCGACTTTAACGTCGAGCAATTCGTGCACCAGATCGACCGCATGGCCTGGATCATGAGCGACCGGTACCCGGCCCGCTGCTACAGCACGGGTGGGCGCCAATCGCGCACGGGCCCGGACCACGGCCACATCTATGACCATTTCAGCTCGGTGTTCGAGTATCCTCAGGGCGTGCGCGTGTTCACGACGACGCGTCACCAGCGCGGCTGCACCAGCGAGTCACAGGCTATTGTGATGGGCACCAAGGGAGTCATCGACCTGAATGCAGGCACGATTACCGGCGCGAATCCCTGGAAGGCTCCGCGCCGGCAACGGGTCAACAGCCATCAACTGGAACAGGATGCGTTTCTTGCTGCGCTGCGGGCCGGAAAGGTGATTAACAACGGCGACTATATGGCCAAGAGCACGTTGATGGCAATCATGACCCGGATGAGCGCGTACACCGGACAGAGTCTTACCTGGGAGCAGGCCCTTGACTCCAGGCAAGACCTTTCGCCGTCAGGGTACACCTGGGACTCCCAACCGCCCGAGGCGCAAGTGGCTGTGCCGGGTGTTACCGAATTTGTTTGATGGCGCAGGCCGGCTTGGTATTAATCCGAATACCCACAAGTCTGTGGGCAAGTGGAATGCCGTAGTACACTATGTTAGGAGCACTGTTTATGAAGACTCATGGGAAATCTCAGATGGCCAAACGTCTCAGTCGTCGTTTGTTCCTAAAGGAGACCCTCTTGACCGCGGCGGCTGCATCCGCCGGGCCATCCCGCGTGCTGGCTGCTGCGGATCGAGCCGGACAGAGCAAGAGCCCCAACGAGCGGCTGAGCGTGGCCGTGCTCGGTGTGCGGAGTCGGGGCGGCGATCACGCCAAGGCCTTCAATTCCCGCGACGATTGCTTCCTCAGCTACATCTGCGATGCGGATAGCCCGATCGGCGAGCGAGTCGCCGGGCGGTTCGAGAGCAAGCCCAGGTTCGTCCAGGACATGCGCCGGATCTTCGACGACAAGTCGGTGGACATCGTCTCGATCGCGACGCCGAACCATTGGCACTCCCTGGCGGCTATCTGGGCAATGCAGGCGGGCAAAGATGTTTACGTGGAAAAGCCCCTGAGTCACAACATCAGCGAGGGCCGGCGGATGGTCCAGGCCGCACGCAAGTACAACCGGATCTGCCAGGGCGGCACGCAGTACCGCTCCAGCGGTTCCAACCATGCGGCCGCCCAATACATACGCGAAGGCAAACTCGGCCAGATCAAGTTGGCCCACGTTTGCACCTATCGGTCGCGCAGCTCAATCGGTCCGGCGGGCCAGTACGGGCCGCCGCCGAGCGTGGACTACAACCTCTGGTCCGGCCCGGCACCGATGGAGCTGCCGATCCGGCGCAAGAGCTTCCACTACGACTGGCACTGGTTCTGGGACTGGGGCGGCGGGGAGCTCGCCAACAACAGTGTCCACCCGGTCGATGCGATGCGCATGGTCGTGGACCTCAAGGGGCTCGGTCGAGGCGTACTCAGCTACGGCGGGCGCGTGGGTCTGGACGACTGCGCCGAGACTCCCAGCGTGCAGGTTACCATTCACGATTTTGGGCCGATGACCGTCGTCCAGGAAGTCCGGAACCTCAAGACCACCCGCCCGAAGCGGGGCTCGACGCTGATCGTCGGCACCGAAGGCTATCTGAGCGGCGGCTCCTCCGGGACATCGCACTATGACCCCGACGGAAAGCTGGTCCAGAAGCTCTCGGGGCCCAACGAGGACCATTTTGACAACTTCATCAAGGCGGTGCGCAGCCGCAAGCGCGAGGACCTGAACGCCGAGGTTGAGCAGGGGCACATCTCGACCGCCGTCGTCAACGTGGCCAACATCTCGCAGCGCCTGGGTGAACCAGCCTCGCCCAGGCAGATTCAGCGGGCGCTGGAAGCCCTCAAAGTGAATGAGAACGTCGCGGAGACGTTCCAGGAGATACGCGAACACCTGGCCGACAACGGCGTGGATATCGAGAAGACGCCATTGACCCTCGGCCCCTGGCTCACGATCGACTCGGACAACGAGCGATTCATCGACAGCCCCGCAGCCAACACGATGTTGACGCGAGACTACCGCAAGCCATTCGTCGTGCCGGCGGCCAATGAGATCTGATAAGGGAGAATTGTCCAAACAATCTGATTCAACTGCATCAACACGTTTGGCCTGAGTCCGGCAGCCTTTTGACGAAATCCGTCAGAGCGCAAATCGTATCCATATTGTAATCGGCTTCAACGTGATATACGAACTCCATATTACCGCCGGCGTTCTCTCCAACAAGTTGTTCGGCCCAGCGCAGTATCGGTTCCGTGCTCGTGGCAGACAAATCCTGTGGCAGCGGAGAAGCGCTGATGAGCATTTCGTTGCCGAGCAACTCCCTCGCTCTTTTGACGGATGTGTCGCCCCCCAAATCGAGTGAACAGAGGTTCTTTATTTTGGAAATGGCTTGCAGATGGCGCGTGCTGGGTCCACAGGAATGAAAGCGAATGGGGCCGAGCTGCTCGCCAATCTTGGAGGTTGCCGGCATGACGAACGTTTCGATGAGCTGCGGACTGACCATGCAGCTCGAACACTCGCCCACGTGGATGCCGGTGACAGGAAGATCGGCAGCTTGTGAGAAGTGGCGAACCAGAACAATATAAGCCTCGCCGATCCAGCCCATCAGTTCCGCGCTTCGCCGTGGTTCAGCCATCATGTCCAGCAGGATTGTCTCGCCGAGAAATTTCTGGGCAGTGGTCAGGACTCCGTGTATGGCGGCCCGGCCCGACGCGTCCCAGAAGAACGGCGGGATCGGGCGAAGCGATCTGCGAGAATCTCCTTGCACCCGGCGAATCTGTTCGTCGAAGCGCTTGATCATCTCGTTGCCGAGCAGACTTTCAGGTTCGGGCAGGTCGCCGGGGGCCCTGCCCGCAAGACAACCCGGCGTGATATCAGCATCCAGATCATCTTGAGGCACAAAATCCGCGCCAAGGCACATTCCCAGAATCAGGTTCGGCTGAATCCCTCCGATCTGAACCTGGCTCTTGTCCCAATGGTGGAACTGTCCCAGGTTGGATTCCGAATAGAAAAGACGCATGCCGGTAAAGTGCTCGGCTGCATATTCGTTGCAGCGGCAGTCGATAACATAGCGCCTGTCTGGGTCAAAGTAGTAGTCTCGGTCGAACGCCAGACCCAGCGCTTTTGCCATCCATCCCTTCGAAAGCGTTCCGGAGATGCTAATTTGGCTCATAGTACACTATGCAATTCGCTAATCGTTACGGCTCGGCCCGATTCGGCGCTGAGGTCGGCGGCAAAGCATACGGCCTGAGTATGTGCCGCGTCGTCGAGGTCCGGGAATGGCCGTCTGTCTTCGATGATGCAGTCAAGAAAGTGCGATACCTCACCCTCAAAGGGATGGTGCGCGACGTCGGCGCTGTCGGGCAGAATGCAGGGAATCTTCGAAAAGTCCGTCTGTCCGGGAAACAGCTTCGGAGCAAAAAGCTCGTTATTACGAAGCGTACCTTCGGTGCCATAGATTCCGATGTTGAATCTGTACGGCATCCGCGCATCAAATGTCGTAGTACTGCGCCCGATGGTGCCGTTCTCGAACCTGACGTTGACCGATATAGTCCCCGGGTACTCTATCGGATTCTCCGTTTGAACCTGATAGGCGCACACCTGCTCGGCTTCGCTGCGGGCAAACCAGCGCATCGCATCGATCGCGTGGCAGCCCCCGGTCAGGATTGCCGTTCCGCTCCGCTTGCGGCTCGCATACCATTTCTGTCCGGTCGTCAGCCATATCCGGTGCATATAATCGACCTCCACCATGAAGATATGTCCGAAGGCACCTTCTGTAATGAGCCGGTCGATTGTCATCAGCAGCGGATTCCAGTGCAGCACGAAACCAACCAGCGTCTTGACGCCGGTCTTCTTGATGGCTTCCTGCTGCCTTCGCACATCCTGCAACGTCAAAGCGACGGGTTTTTCGATAATGACATGCTTTCCGGCCTCGGCCGCCGCGACCACATATTTGGCGTGCTGATTGTGAGGCGTGCAGACCACGACAATGTTCGTATCCCTGGCTCGAAGCATGGCCGAAGCATCGGTGTGGATCGCACAGTTTAGGCTGTACAGGTCGCGATAGCGTTCCGCATTGGCGCGATTCCGGCTCACCAGCGCACGCACCTCGCAACGCTCATCCTGTCCAAACGCCTTGACATATTCTTCCGCCACCGCACCACAACCGACAATTCCGACACCGAGCTTGTCCATAGTCAAACTCCACTTTTGCTGGCGATCATCATACGTGTTTCCTCGCCGATCCAGACGGTCATCACCTAATGAGACCTCATCAAAGGAGCTTATCGTTTTTAGTTTCACATTTCAAGCTGCTTGTGATATCCTGACGCAGGAATCTCTGCAACGGAATGAGCCGTTTGTTGACGGCCCATGACTGAGGAATGTGCCGACCTCCAATCCATTACCACCATGATAACGGAGACCGAAAATGAGAGAGAATGCCACGCGACGTGAATTCATGAAGACCCTGCTCGGGGGCCTTGCGGCCACGCTGTTACACCCGCGCGCATCCATACACGCTGCTGCAGACAGGAAGCCGATGAATTTCGTGTTCTTTCTCGTCGATGATTTCGGATGGATGGACATCGGTGCGAATAATCCGAACTGTTTCTATGAGACGCCGAACATCGACCGCCTGGCTCGTTCCGGCATGAACTTCACGAATGGCTATGCGGCCAACCCGGTGTGCAGCCCCACGCGATACAGCATCATGACGGGCAAGTATCCCTCGCGGGTCGATGCGACCAACTGGTTCAGCGGCAAGCGCTCGGGGCGATTCAACGGCGCACCGCTCAATGACTGGATGCCTCTGGAGGAAGTTACTCTGGCAGAGGCCCTGAAGGAACACGGCTACAAAACGGCCTTCCTCGGCAAATGGCATCTCGGCACAGAGGATAAATACTGGCCCGAGAATCAAGGGTTCGATGTTAATGTCGGCGGCTGGTCGGTCGGTTCGCCTCGCGGCGGTTACTTTGCCCCGTTCGAGAACCCCCGGCTGGGCGATTATCCCAAAGGCTCGCACCTGCCGAAGGTCCTGACTGATGCATCGATGAAGATTCTGGACAAGTGCAGAAACACACCGTTCCTGCTCTATCTGGCGTTCTACTCAGTCCACACTCCGCTTCAGGGCCGTGAGGACCTGGTCGCCAGGTACAAGGCCAAACGTCAGAACCTATTGGACACCGACGAGCGAGAGTTCGGCCCGGAAGAGCAGGTATGGCCTGCGAAGAAAGAGCGGCAGGTACGCCTCCGCCAGGCTCACGCGGTTTACGGCGCTATGGTCGAGGCCATGGACGAGCAGATCGGTCGCGTGCTGGATAAGCTTGAGGAACTGGGCATCGCCGACAGTACGGCTGTCATTCTGATGTCCGACAACGGCGGGCTTTCCACCAGCGAAGGATCGCCAACATCCAACCTGCCGCTGCGAGGGGGCAAGGGCTGGCTGTACGAAGGCGGCATCCGCGAGCCCTTCCTGATACGCTGGCCCGGAGTGACCAAGCCCGGTTCGGCATGTGATGTCCCCGTAATCAGTACGGATTTCTACCCGACCATTCTCGATATGGCGGGCCTGCCTCCGCAGAAGAGCCAGCACTTGGACGGCACATCACTGGTCCCATTGCTCAAGGGTGCCACAAACATCGACCGGGACGCCATCTACTGGCACTACCCGCACTATTCCAACCAAGGCGGCTTCCCGGGCGGCGCCATCCGCATGGGCGATTGGAAGCTTATCGAACGATTCGAAGATGGTCGGGTCCATCTGTACGACCTTCAGATGGATATCGGCGAACGTGAGGACCTGGCAGCTCAATACCCGCAGCGCGTCGAGCAGATGCGTGCCAAGCTGCACGCCTGGTACAGGCAGGTCGATGCGAAGTTCCTGGAACCGAAAGATGGCGGCCCACAGCCCTGGCGTCCAGAATAGGGGCTCGATACGGCTACGTGTTTCACCCCTGCTGCCATGACACGGGGCGAATATCTTCAATCCTGGACTCGTCCAGCTCGATGCCGAAACCGGGCCGGTCGGGCAGTTCCAGCATGCCCTCCACGGGTCTGGGCCGGTGCTTCTCAAAATCGTAATAACCGCTCATCTTCTGGATGAGGTACTCCACGAGAGGACAGACCTCGACCGGCTGGCTGGCCACCACGTGCATTGCGGCGTGGAGGCTGTGACCATGCGGGATCACGTTCACGCCGTGTACGGAAGCCAACGTGCATATTTTCACCAGCTCACTGACTCCGCCGCACCATTCCGGGTCCGCCTGGACCACCATGATGGCGTCGGCCTTGAGGAATTTATGGACGTCCCATCGACCGTAGAAATGCTCGCCCGTGGCCACCGGAATCGACGTTTCGCGACTGAACTCGATGAAGGCGTCCAGGTCCGCGGTCTGGAAAGGTTCTTCTATCCATCGTGGGTTGTATTGCTCAGCCCGCCTGGCCCAGGCCAATGCGTATTGCAGGTCCCACTTCCAGAACGCATCGAACATCAGGTCCACATCATCCCCGGCCGCTTCGCGAGCCAGTCGCACGACCTGCACATCCTTCTGGACACCTTCCGGACCGTACGCCGGGCCGCGATCCCGCACAAACCACTTCTGATGCCGATAGCCCTGTTGCTTCAACTCGCGGACCTTTGCCTGTAGAGCCGACGGTTCCTGCGAGAATCCCAGACAACTGGCATAGGCCCTGACCTTGTTGCGTGAGCCTCCCAGCAGCCGATAGACGGGCAACCCAAGCAGCCGGCCCCGAAGATCCCAGAGGGCGTTGTCCACAGCGGACAGCCCGATGAGATAGTGACTGCCCCGCGAGTGCCGGCTGGCGCGGAACATTTTGTCCCAATACGCTCCGTAGGCCAGCGGGTCCTGCCCGATCAGGGATCTCTTGAAGAAACGATCGACGAACAACGCCGCCTCGTTATCGATAGGCCCATAAAGACCGGCTGCGCCTTCGTCGGTTTGAACCTTCAGATAGAGGGCCTTTCTGTTTTTCCTTCCCGTCACTTGAAGGACTTCGACGTTGGTGATTTTCACACTCGTCGGCGCACCGGCGCGGGTCTCACGGACATCTTCGGCACCCCCGCCGAGATGAGGAATCGCACCCAGAGCGGCAAGGCCCGTCAGAAAATTGCGTCGTTTCATACAATCTGCCTCTCCTTTCGTTGGAGAACGGTGTTCCATACACTCACGTGCTTACATCCAATGCGATGACTTCGTGATCGAGAATCGAAGGCACCGTGAGCTCGATAGTATCGCGTTCGATTTGGAAGGCCAAAGTTCTATCGCTCACCAATAGATGAGCCCGTTCAATTTTCGTATTTTGCGGGATGCGGATTCGGACCTTCTGCTGCCCGACGGGGATGAACTCCCGGAAGGGACCTTTCATCATCATGGGATTGGTCAGGTTCACGAGATGGATGGTCATTGATTTGGCCTGCCGCCATACGGTGACATCGAGAATCCCGGGACCCGTGACTTCGACGGCAGGTTCTTCATTTGCCGCCCACGTGACGATGTTTCGTAGAAGCCTGCCGTGGTCCACATTCATTATTCTCCAGAACGTCCGGTCTATGTCCCAGGGAATATAAGCAACCCGGCTTTCTCCAAACTCTCTGAGGTACAATTCGCGGATATCCGTATCGGGCTTGCGCGGATAGACGTGTTCCATCGGCAAATCGGGATAGCTCGGTATCAGCGTGACAGGAGTAGAAAAATCCGCCTGCGCTTTGACCTGAAGCCGCCAGATTCCGTTGATGATTCTGTACGCGTCGTGCAGCCCGTCCAGGACGGAATGGAACCGGCCGCTCTTGGCATCGGGCTTGAGTCTCAGATACGAGTTCTTCATCGGCCCCTCGACGCGCCCGTCGTACGATACTCCGAATATATCCGCCAGACCAAAGTCCGACCGCGCTTTGCCTTGTTCATCGTAGAGTGATGTCTCGAAGGTCGCCACCAGATTACCCCCGTGCTTGACGTATTGCCTGAGCTGGCCGCACTGAGTGTCGGAAAGAGCCGCGATGTTCGGAAGAATCAGCAGTCTGAACGGCTTGAGGTGCTCGGCATCGAGCAGGCGGTCGTTGACCATCTCGAACGGTATGCGCGCCTCGATGAGAGCGTGGTACATCCCGAGCTCGTGGCCGCTGCTCTGCTCTTGCCATTGTCGGCCGCCATAGTGACGCTCGGTCTGCTCCGAATAGATCACTCCCACCCGGGCCAGCGGAGCCACATTTCGCAGGTAGCGTTCGTTGCGGTAGTGCCACTGATAGATTCCCTCAACCACCTTGAGCCAGCGCCGGTCGTAGAGGGTTCCCGAGAACTTGACGAACCATGGCCGCATGTTGTTGGCCGTTCCTTCGGCCACCCAGATCCGGATCTCCGCCTCGCTTTGCACCGAATCCTTCCACCGGTACGGCTCCTCCAGACCGACGCTGAATATGCCGCCCAAAGGCTTCATGCCCATCGTTGCGCGGAGCTCCTTGGCCCGCTTGCCATTCGACCAGGGGGGAATGACTCCCCTCCGCGCCTGGTGGTCGGTAAAGAAAATGTCAGATAAAGCCCCGGTCACGACATTATCGGGGAACCCGTTGGGAATATATCGTGACGTGGATTTGACGTTGCGAATCGTCCGGTCCCAGAGAAACCACAATTCCCTGAGCCGCTCGATGCGCCACTGCGAGTACTTGCGGTACGCCGGGTCATGGCGATTGCTGGTCTTAGGCAGCTCCGTCCCGGCGAAGGATTTGAAATTCTCAACACAGTGCTCACAGTAGCAGGTCCCGTGGCCCGCCCAGCGATTCGAGAAGATTCCATCCAGTTGATAAAGCTTCATGATCTCCTCGTGAACCTGCGTCATGAAGTCAAAATTGTAGGGGCCCAGCGCGCAGGTGACCCACAGCTCAGGATTCGACCAGTGGCGTCGTTTCTGCCCGCTTGAATCGACGGCTATCCAATCCGGATGAGCTTTGTGCGTGTTGTTCCACGTCGCGTGCGGATCGGTACGGGCGATAACCGCCATATCCATCGCTCGACAGCCACGAACCAGATAGCCGAACGGGTCCGTGTCCCCGAGCCAGTCGCTGCGATGATGCAAGGGAATCTCGGTGGGGTAGTACGCCACGGCGCCTCCGGCGCTGAGGCACGCGCCGTCGGCGTGCACGCGCTTGAAGTAATCCAGCCAGAAATCCGGATCGAACCGGCCCGGGTCATTCTCGACAAGGACCAACTGTGCCCAGCGCATCGGCCGGTCAAACCACGACTGGCCATTCTCGGCGGCGACACCCCACGACGCCCCAAGAGCTGCATACGCGCCAGCGGCCACCGACGTTTGCATGAAATCTCTTCGGTTCATGCTCAACGCTGCTCCGTCGTAAAATGGACATTATCGTTTCTACGGCCGAACCGCCGTGCCGTCGCTTCTGCGCACCGGTCTCCAATAGCCCGGGTGTTCGGGCAACGGGAATTTAGCCGCGAGTTTTTCGTCGATATCCACACCGAAGCCCGGGGCTTCATTCACGTACATGTAGCCGTTCTTGACCGTGGGACAGCCGGAAAAGACCTCTCTTGTTCTATCGCTGAAACGAACGCTTTCCTGGATACCGAAGTTCGGAATGGCCAGATCAAGGTGGGCATTGGCCGCGTGCCCGACGGGTGAGACATCGCCCGGACCATGCCACGCGGAGCGCACGTTGAACCATTCACACAGTGTGGCGATCTTCCGCGCGACGCTCAGCCCCCCTACCTGCGAAATATGGACCCGGATAAAATCGATGAGCCTCTCGCAGATGAGCCCCGTCCATTCATGCGGGTTGTTGAACAGCTCGCCCATGGCAATCGGCACGCTCGTTTGCTGCCGGAGCAATTTGAAATATCCGTTGTCTTCGGGCGCAAAAGGATCCTCGATGAAGAACGGCCTGTACGGCTCCAACCGTTTCACCAGGTTTATGGCCTCTATCGGCGGAATCCGCTCGTGAATATCGTGGAGCAATTCGACCTCTGGGCCAAACGTGCTGCGGACGTGCCCGAACATCTCCACCGTCCCTTCCACGTAAGGTCTGACCTCCATTGTGGAATCCGACTTCAGGGCAAATCCCGCCTCCTTGTACCCGGCCTCTTTCGAGAGGTGAGGCGAGCCGTACCCGCCCCGTTGTATTCGGATGTATCGGAATCCTCGCTCCAATCCCCGGCGGACGCTGGCCTCGATCCGGCTAAGATCCTGACCGCTGCAATGGGTGTAGCAGTCCACCGCAAACCGGCACTTGCCTCCAAGCAGTTGATAGACGGGCATATTCGCGCGCTTGCCTTTGATGTCCCACAGGGCCTGGTCCAGGCCGCTCAGGGCGTTGTTGAGAACCGGGCCGTTGCGCCAATAGGAACTCGTGTACGCGTTTTGCCACATATCTTCGATGTTGTCGGCGTCCCTTCCCTTTGCAAACGGACTCAGGTATTCGTCCACGGCCACCACCACCGGCAAAGGCCGCTGATTGAAGGTCGCGCAGCCCAGACCATACAGGCCCGGCTCGCTTGTCTCGACCTTGACGACGCACAGGCGTATGCCTTCGGGAGCCGTCAGAATGGCCTTGACGTTCGTGATCTTCAACGGAGGCAGTCCCTTCGTTGCTTTTGCATATTCATTCGCGAGTGTCTCGTCGCCTCGCGAGGCAATTCCCAGGGTACCGGCCGCGATGCCAAACCCTACTGACTTCATCAGACTGCGCCGATTCATCGTGTATCTCCTTTGCTACCCGTCTCCGCGTCTTGTTGGTTCTTTCTCACCGGTTTGCGATGCCACCAGGTGGCCAGGACAGAGCCGGAGACATTCATCCAGGGGCCGAAGATGGCCGGGGCCAGAGCAGCCGGGGCGCTCTTGAGTACATTCATGGCCAGTCCCGAGGCCATCCCTCCGTTCTGCATGCCAACCTCAAAGGCAACGGTCCGGCACGAACTCTCGTCCAGCCGGCCCGCGCGGGCCAGCCAGTAGCCGAGTATGTAGCCGACGAAGTTGTGGATAATCGCCGCGGCGATCAGATAGGGCCCGACCGCTATAAGCTTCTCCGCTGAGCGGGCCGTAATGATGGCGATGATGAAGCAAATCCCTGCCATGGATACAATAGGCAAAGCCTTGTTCATCCAGTTTTCCGGCCCCTTCAGCCAAACACTGATGACCAGCTTCGCTATAGCAACGACACCGATGAGCAGGAGCCCGACGATGAAGCCGTCCTTCGACAGGGAAGCATCGCCGTAGGTCAGAACAGCCGAGGGCGCCAGGAAGCCAATTCCAGCGGCCAGCAGGACACAGGCCGCTCCGACGAAAGCCAAAACGCCGCCCAAACTGAAAGCCTTGTGGCGACCGTACAGGATGCGATTGGCGATTAAGCCCGCAACTATCGGGACAATAATCATATTGATGATTCCGAACATCATTGCCAGGAAATTTATCTCGATGAACTGACCGGCGAGCTTGTCCATCAGGAAAGGCGTCATGAGCGGCGAAACCAATGTCGAGCAGGACGTCATCGTAACTGATAAGGCAACATTACCCCCGGCCAGATATGTCATCAGGTTGGATGCCACGCCGCCCGGACAGGAACCTATCAGAACGACACCGGCGGCGACTTCAGCGTCGAAGCCGAATGCTTTGGCCAGAGCCAGCCCGGTCAGGGGCATCACCGAGAACTGCAAGACGAATCCCACGAAGACGGGCCAGGGCATTTTGAAGACCCGGCCGAAATCGGCCAGGCACAGAGTTGTGCCCATGCCGAACATGATAACCTGAATCAGCGGAACGATGAGAATGCCCAAATTGAATCCAAACCAGCTCATAAAGGCAACGGGATAAACCATCGAGGCGCTGACGAACGCAAAAACCCACACCGTGAAGGCGAAGCTCTTGAGAATCCGATGGCTCATAAAATAGAGGGCCAGCGATCCAAACATCGCAATCAGCGGCGGCCCCGCCCAGGCCCGATGCCCGGTGAGAAGCATGACCACGACCGCCGTCAGGCAGATCCCGAAGATGAACTTAAAGTATCTCAGAAACGAGCTTTCCGTTCTCATAGTGCTCCCGTGCAAGAGTTTTCATACGTGGGCGTATCTCAGCTCCAGAGCCGATCGTTGGAGCGGTCCCTGTTCCATTGCTCGGTCGGCGCGAAGAGTTCCTGACCGCGCGAAAGATGTTCCTTGACCACATCAAGATTCAGTTCGATGCCTAACCCCCGTCCTTCCGGCACGCGGGCAAAACCATCCGCGTGCAGGGGCTTGTCGATTCCGGTCACGAGATCCTCCCACCAGTCCACATCGACCGAATGGTGCTCCAGGACAGTGAAGTTCTCTGTGGCCGCAGCGCAGTGCAAATTGGCCATGAACGAGACCGGAGTGCCCGCGAAATGCATCGCCATCGCGATGCCCGCCTGCTCGGCGTAATCGCCGATCTTCTTGGTCTCCATGATACCACCGGCTGTCGCCAGGTCCGGATGAATCATATCCACGGCATGCTCGTCAATCAGCGGCTTGAAACCATCGAGAAGGTAAATGTCCTCTCCCGTCAGCAGCGGGACATCAATTGCACCTTTGATTTCCTTCAACATCTCGGTGTATTCCCACGGGACCATGTCCTCAAGCCATGCAAGCTGGTAAGGCTGAACCGCCTTTGCGAGCTTGATGCAGCTATTGACGCCGATATGGCCGAAGTGGTCCGAGGCGATCGGGATTTGCCAGCCGACGGCTTCTCGGGCCTCGGCGAAACGCTCGCCCAGCAAGGCCGCTCCTTTGTCGGAGAGTTGAATGCCCGTGAAAGGGTGCTTGCCGTGCCAGTTCGTACCGCCAGCCGGATAGCTCAGCGCCCCGGGGACATTCCTTATACTCCGAATGCCGCAATCGTATTTGAGGAACGTGAATCCCTGTTCGACTCTTTTCTTGAGGCCGGTCACTCTTCCATCGGGCGTGTCGGCATAGAGCCTTATGCGGTCTCGGTATCGGCCGCCGAGCATTTGATAGGCCGGGACGCCGTAGGCCTTGCCCGCCAGGTCCCACAGGGCCATTTCCACGCCTGAGACGCCGCCGCCCTGTCGGCCGTGATAGCCAAATTGCTTGATCCGTTTGAAGACCCGCTCTACGTTGCACGGATTCTCGCCGAGCAAGCGGCTCTTGAGTATCAGAGCATAGCGCTCGCTGGCCCCATCGCGGACCTCACCATAGCCGCAGATGTCCTGGTTTGTATCAATCCGAATCAACGGGCAGCGCATCGGCGCTCTCGAGACCACCGCTACGCGCAGGTCGGTGATTCGCAATTGTGAGGGGCTGGAGCTTCGCCTGACATTTTGCGAGGCGAAGGCTACCTGCTCTTCAATGGGAGCTCCGAGCATATTCGCCAGGCTCAGGCCCGCAGCGCCTGCACCGAAGCCCTTGAGTATGGAACGCCGGGAACACGCGGGCCTCTGGTGCGGCTCTTTGTGCTCGCTTTGCATAGTCGCTCTCCGTGTCAGAAACATGCTTCAGGCGGAGTAGTGGGGTGCTACCCCACCTTACAACGCTTACCAGTTTCGCGTCTTCGAATTCAGCATCTGTTCAATCGCGTCCCGCGGCACCGGTAGCTTATCGATATTCTGTTTCAACCAGCTTCGGAAATCGCTTTGAATCTCGGGCGACCATCGGCCGTCAATTTGTCCCGGCGTGTATTCGCCTTCCCGAAGGCGCTGATGCCCGAACATATCCTTCAACATAATTGCCTCGGATTCGACGACGACTTTTTCCGCCAGGTGAGCGGGGATGAAGACGATGCCCTCGCGCTTGGCCAGCACGACGTCGCCGGGACAGGCCAGAGCCTTGCCGACACGGATCGGGACATTGATGGCGGTGAGCATGACCTCGCGAAGGAAGCTCGGATCGGCGCCCCTGCACCATGCATTGAATCCTTTGATTTCTTCGAGGCCTTCCAGGTCCCTGACGCCGGCGTCGAAGATCACGCCGTTGCCCGAGTTGGCGTAAATGGCGTTGCCCAGATTGTCGCCGATCAGCGTTCCATCCGGAACCTTTCCGAAGCAGTCCGCGACGTAAACGTCGCCCTTCTTGAGCATATCAATAGGCCACGAGTTGGAGCTGCCGATGCGCCCCTCGGCCTTGCCCTGCCGCATGATCAAGCGATTGTAATCAGGGTGCGACGGCATATACTGGGCGGTCAGCACCCGGCCGACAATCGCCTCGTGCGGGTACATGATCATCCAGCCGACGGCGGTCTCATAGCAGTTCGGATAGCCGGCACCTTTGACGATGCTCCATGCCTGGGTCACCGAGACATTCCTCATTCGTTTGAGAATATCATCCGGCACATAGGGCCGGCCGTCTTCCATCCGAGCACCTGTCCAGCCCGGCGTGCACTGCAGCGCGTGAGCCCGGCTGGAAATCGTCGGCGGCTCGATGCCTTCGTCCGCGGCCTGGATGCGGATATTTCGCCAACGCACCTCGTACGGCCCGGCCTGCTTGCCGATCCCGTGCACCTGCAGACCGATGACGCCCCGGCAGCTCATGCCGTCGCGCAGATCGACGCACGGGACATCGTTGATCCACGTTCGGACCCGGTCGGCCTCGCACTCGATGCGGAACTTGTTCCACTGGCCGTCCTTGAACGCCTTGCTCGCCGCGGGGTTCGACTTCGTCTCGGCTAGCATAAACGCCCGGCGGGCCTCGTCATAGATACTGCCGGAGGAGCCGGACTTCTCGGTGGCGATTTCCACCTGATAGCCGTACACACGGTCCGGCGGTATGACCCGCTTGCGAGCCGCACCGTCACGGCCCGTGAAAACAAAGACTTTCTCGGCCTCAGCGATGTGGCTGCGAATCTGTACGCCCGAGTTGAGTCTCGGATCCAGCAGGACCTCGAACTCCAGCACGAAATCGCCGTATTCCCGGTCGGTACAGAGAAAGCTGTTGGGACTGCCCTTGACCGTCGTGCCGACGATGGCACTGTCCTCGACGCGGTAGCTGGCGAAACCGCTGTGGACGGTCCAGCCGTTGAGACTCTCGCCGTCGAACAGCGGTATCCATGCGTCCTCCCGGCGCTGACCGGCCAGGCTCATGCCCGAGAGGACCAACAGCAAACTAACGAAGCAGAGAACTCTCCTGTGGCTCATAATGGACTCCTTAAAAAACAAACACTAAAGGTTAATAATCAAAACTGTGAAATCCGCCAAAGGCGGCTGCCTTCATCAGTATCGCGCCCTTGGTGTGGCGAGGCCACATTTTGACTCTTGAATGTGAGCGATTATACCCACCCCGGGACAGATGACAAGGCTCAGACTTCTATATTCTGTATTCTCCGTCATAAGTCCGAAAGACTATCTATCCACCTTGTGATCGACCTCCCAGTAGAATGGTCCGCGTTTCTCGGGATGATTGCCGACCTGATCCAGAGTGCGCGCATCGTAAATCCGGCCGTTGACCATCGTGTAGCGGATTCGCTCGGATTGCCGGATATCTTCAAGCGGATTGCCTTCCAGAACCACAAGGTCCGCTAATTTGCCCGGCTCGAGCGAACCGATGTCATCGTCGAATCCAAGATATCTCGCCGCATCCAGAGTGGCCGCCCGGATGGCCTCCATCGGCGTGAATCCTCCCTGGGCAAACATCCAAAGTTCCCAATGGGCGCCCAAACCGGCGAGTTGGCCGTGGGCCCCAAGCTGCACGCGGCCGCCGGCGTCGATGAGCTGTTTGCAGAACCGGGCCATCGCGATATGGTTATACTCTTCTTCGGGAGCCATCGTGCGCCGGCGCGATCGAGGATCTACAACCGCGCGGGGGACAAACGTCAGAAGCCGCTCGTTCCGCCAGACATCAGTGTGCTGATACCAGTAGTTCTCGCCCCAGATTCCCCCGTAACCGACAATCAGTGTGGGTGTCAATCCCGTTCCCGTCGCCGACCAGAACTGAAGTACGTCATCATACGCACGTTCGACCGGTATTGAATGTTCAATGCCCGTCTGGCCGTCCGCTATCAGTGACATATCGAGATGAAACAGGGAGGCCCCTTCGGCCACAACCATCATATTGAGCTCCCTGGCCGCAGCGATAATTTGCTGCCGCTGATTTCGACGGGGTTGATTGTAATTCTTCACACAGAACGCTCCGATGGCCTTGAGGCGCCGCAGGTGCGAGCGTGCATCGTCGAGGCTGTCAATCTCGGCTTTGAACGTGCCGGCAGCGCCGTAGAGAATTCTTCCGGTGGAGAATATCCGCGGGGCAGTGATCAGGCCGGCCCGCTGCATTTCGGCGGCGGCGTAGATGGTCTCTGTCTTGCTGGACGGATCAAAATTCGTCGTGACGCCGAAAGCCAGATCAGCATATCGCCACCAATTACGCTGGGGTATCAATCCGCCGCTTCCGTACGGCCCGTGCGAGTGAACATCGATGATTCCAGGCATAATCGTGTTGCCCGATACATCCATGACCCGTGCGCCGGCCGGTACAGTCACGGTGTCCTTTGACCCGACGGTTTTGATGCGATTTCGTTCAAGAACAATCGTCCCCTCGTCGATGACCTCATCGCCGCGCATGGTAATGATGCGGGCACCGACCAGGGCCAGAGTCCCCGATGGAACATCCGCGTCGGTCTCGAACCCGATATCCAGACCGCCTGAGGGCGGCTCAGGATGCTCTTCGGCCGAGCCCTTCAAGAAGGCGAAAGCGTCGGTCAAGTCACGCTCGAACAATTCGGCACCGAGTGACCAGTAAATGCGCCCACTGTCGCCTGAGAAGTGCAGGTACTCGCCGGCGTCACGCGAAACTTGCTTTATCGGAATCGATTTGGTTTTCGGACCGATTTCAACCTCTCTGCCCGAACGCACAAAAGGCACAATGTAAGCGTTGAAACGCTCCCTGAACGCGACCCATTGCCCATCGGGTGAGACCTGGAATTCGGTGGCATTCCTGCTGACAAAGTGCGTTCTCTCATCGCTGCCGTCAAGCTCGACGCTCATCAACACACGCCGATCATCCGCATCGCCATTCTCGATATCCACCAGGTAAAGACGCTCACTGTCCAGACCGAAGTGCGGTTTCAATCCCTTCTTGCAGACAAGCTTGGGCTCACCCGCCCGCACCGGCGCCCAATAGATGCCCGTGTCCCGCGTCCATGTCGGACTGCGAAGCCTGTCAGCAGATACCTTCCGGTAAACAACTTTCGCGCCGTCGGGCGAGAACGCAGGTTCGACGTAATGGCCCGGCTTATTCGTGATCGTCCGGGTACGGCCCCCTCCGACCGGGATTATCCGAACCGTCCCCAGCTTTTCATCATTCCACGTCGTGTAGATAATGCGCCGGCTATCGCGGGACCAGGCCGGATAGAATTCAAAGTGGTCGTTCTGTCGTGTAAGGCGCCGCGGCTCGCCATCGGGCAAATCGCGGACATAGATATGGCCGAGACTCTGGAACGCGACCTGCTTGCCATCCGGCGAAACGCTGACCCACCTGAGCATCCGGGTCTTGAACCGATCCGGGGCCACTTCGACCGGATAGCGTAAGGCTTTGACGACCTCTCGTTGTGCTCTAACGCGGAATGGAATGGTGGCAACGTCTCCGGTGCGTATATCGATGCGGCGGATTCCGCCGCCGGCCCAGAAAACGATGGACGGCTCCTTCGGCATCCAGGCGATGTTGGGATAGACACCGTGTATCGCCCATGTCTCCTGCATGTCCCGGTCGAGCTTGTCATAGAGAGGCCACTCGGCGCCCGATTCAATCTCATGCAAAAAGAGCGTCGTCTTGAAGCGGACCCGTCTGATAAAAGCCAGATACTGCCCGTCGGGAGAAGGAGTCGGTCGGACAGAGCCGCCGGGACCCGTGACGAACCTCTCGATCTCACCGGTCTGACGATCCAGACGCTGAATTGCATAGATCTGCGTGTTGGAGTCCTTGCTGTACTCGAAGGTCTTGCCCGGCGTGACATCCTGGCTGTAGAAAAGATAGCGGCCATCCGGCGAAAACGCCGGTTCGCCCAAATCCTTCTGGTCGTTGGGTCGCGTGGTCATCTGGACTCCCTCGCCGCCCGAGGTATGATACAGCCAGATCTCACCGGCCCCCAGCGAACGTCTCGAAGTGAAGTGTTTCCGCGCAGCAATGTACTGACCATCCGGTGTCCAGGCCGGACTGTTCAGCAGACGAAAATCTTCTTTCGTGACTTGTCTGAGATTGGACCCGTCGCGATCCATAATCCAGATGTTATCGCCGCCCCCTCGATCACTCGTGAACGCAATACAGCAACCGTCCGGACTGTACCGCGGCTGCATATCCCACGGAACGCCCTCGGTCAGAACCTCAGCCTCACCGCCGGTGATGGGTATCCTGTAAATATCTCCCAATAAATCGAAGACGATATCCAAGCCGTCAGGGCTGACATCGACACTCATCCAGGTGCCCTCACGGGTATCGATCTGCACTACATCGGCTGGACCGGGCGGATGTGCGACTTCCCATTTGCCTTTGTCGTTCACATCAGCTTCCACCGGGGGTGTGTTGACAATTCCCAGGTCGTTGGCCGCGTTCGCCATTGCCGGAATGGGCAAGAGCACACACATTATCAACAACGGAATCCGAATCCGGGATTGTCTCATCGTTTGGAGCCGTGGTCTCATTCTGTGATTCCCACTATGAAGTCTAAGTAGTCTGCAAATACGACCTTGTCCCTATTGCCTGCGGGCGAGAAGATTATACGTCAGAAGGCATTGATTTGAAAACAACAATATCTCTCGGCTGCCGGCTCTCTTACCGAAGCAGGAATCTGGTGGAAATCCTGCATTTGAATTGGTAGAATCACATCGAAAGGTTTGGAACATCAGTTAATAACCCGGGTTGGAGATCTGCGATGAAGATGAATCGACGAGCGTTCTTGAAGGCTTCCGGCGCTGCCGTTGCGGGCCTGTCGGTGACCGATCAGGTCACATGGGGCAGACATGTTTCCCGACCGAACATTCTGTTCTTCTACCCCGACCAGCATCGGTTCGACTGGACGAGCATGAATCCGGAGCTGCCGGAGATCACGCCGAATCTCAAACGGCTGGCAAATCGCGGCGTGCATTTGGCCAACGCGCTGAGTCCGGCGCCCGTCTGCGCGCCGGCGCGAGCGTGCCTGGCCTCGGGCAAGGCCTACGCGAACTGCGGCGTAGCGAGCAACAGCATTCCTTATCCGCTGGAGCAGACTACGTTGTACAGCCTGCTTCGCAAGGCGGGCTACCGCGTGCTCGGATGCGGCAAGTTCGACCTGGACAAGCCGGGCAAGAACTGGAGCCTGGACGGAAAGCATCACCGGCAAGGCAAGCCCTCGCTGCTGGACGCCTGGGGATTCACCAACGGCATCGACAACGCGGGCAAAATGGACGGCGCGAATGCCTACAAAGACGGTGACAAACCCGAGCCTTATTTTGCCTTTCTCGAAAGCCGGGGCCTTGTGGAGGCTCACCTGAAGAATTTCAAAACGCTGGACCACGACTATGCGGGGCCGTCTCTGGTCCCTGAGGATGTGTACTGCGATAACTGGATTGCCAACAACGGCCTGAATCTTATCCGCTCAGTGCCCCGGGGAACGCCCTGGTTTATTCAGATCAACTTCAATGGGCCGCACCCGCCGATGGATGTCACCAAGAGTATGTACAAGAAGTGGAGGGATGAGAAATTTCCGCCGCCGCGAGCGGGCAAGGGGAATGACTGGTCCGCCAAGAGGCGCAATTACGCCGCGATGATCCACAACATCGATCGATGGCTTGGCGTGTTCGAGCAGGAGCTGAACAAACGAGGCGAGCTTGAGAACACGCTGATTGTTTATTGCTCGGACCACGGCGAAATGCTCGGCGACCGCGGCATGAGCAGCAAGTCCAAACCCTATCATCCCTCGGTCTGCGTGCCGCTGGTCGCGGCCGGGCCGGGAATTCGAGAGGGTGTCGTGTGTGAGCGGCCCACCGAGACGCTGGACCTGACGGCCACATTCCTGGACTTCGCCGGCATTGCGATCCCCAAAGACATGGATTCCAAATCGCTGCGTCCCTTCCTCGAGGGCCGAGGCGACTTGCCCCGCACCCATGCAATCAGCTCTCTGGGCAACTGGTCACTTGTCTTTGACGGGCGGTACAAGCTCATCGCCACCGGCGCCGGCGGGAGGAAAGCTAAAAAGGCCAAGACCGCACCCACGCTGGAACTTTACGACCTGAACACTGATCCGGCCGAGATACACGATCTCGCCGATCAGCATCCGGAGATCGTAGCCAGACTCAGGCCGCTGCTGCCGCCCGTGGCACCGTACCGGCAAAAGTGAGAACGCAGAATTTTAACCTCTGACGGGAGGATCCAGAATGAGACGACGTGAATTTCTCAAGGCAGTCGCAGGGAGTTTATTTCTCGCCGGGCCGGGCGCATTCGCAGCGCAACCGGATGACATCAAGATCACGCGCGCCGTCGGTTTTGACCTGGTCAGTGACCGGCCCAAGCTCGTGGGCAAGAATTCGAGACGCGACGTGCATGGCCGGCGGGCGACGGATCGGATGGTCAGGTTGTACACGAATGCCGGCATCGAGGGCATCGGCAACTGTCGTGCGGAACAGGCGGCTGTGGCACAACTGCTGGGAAAGAATCCCTTTGAGCTTTACCGGCGAGCAGAAAAGAAAGTAAGTGGGCCGCTGGGCGTCGGGACGATGCCGGTATGGGATTTGATCGGCAAAGTTCTTAACAAACCCGTCTGTCAACTTTTGGGAGGAGCCGGCGCCGAGCAGGTGCCGGTGTATGACGGGTCGATCTATTTCAGCGACCTTCTTGCCGAATACGCCGAGAAGCCGCTGGACCGGTTCAAAGAAGAAATAGACATGGGCCTGGCCCTGGGCCACCGCGCTTTCAAGGTGAAGATCGGCCGCGGGGCCAAATGGATGTCGCCCGAAGCAGGATACGCTCGCGACATAGAAGTGCTCAAAACCATTCGCCGCCACGCCGGCCGGGGGATTGTGATCGGCGTGGATGCCAATAACGGTTATGACCCAGCGAAAACCGAACGGCTTCTGCAGGACCTGCCCGACTACAATTTCGCTTTCCTGGAAGAGATGTTCCCGGAGGAGGTCCAGAAGTGCCTGGCACTGAAGCGTTTCATATCCAGGCACGGCTGGAAAACCCTCGTGGCAGATGGCGAGACGCAGGGGAATCTGGATGCCTACAAGCCCTTCATTGAAGCCCGAGCCATTGACATTTTTCAGGGTGACATGAATCGTTTCGGCTTCGAAGGCATCCTCACGGAGGCGGCCTGGTGCAAAGTTCAAGGATTACAGGTCGCGCCTCACAACTGGGGCTCGCTGGTCGGCTTCTACATGCAGTTGCACGTCGGGCGGGCCATCACCAATCTCTATAGAGCCGAGCACGACCCGCTCTCCAACAACATCCTGATCGCAGAGGGCTACCGAATCCGTGACGGCTACGCGACGGTTCCGGATTCACCGGGGTTCGGCCTCAAAATCAACGAGAAAAATTTCGCCGCACATGCACGCGTGCGCTTCGATCTGACGCTCTGAGAAGTCAAAGAGAAACTTCTCGTAAGCACGCAGAATTCGAGCCGGGTCAATTCCCGCTTCGTGTGAAATTCTCTGAAGCTCCGACAGCGGCATAAATATCTGCGACTTTTTCCAGCGCTTTGTGGCGACTGCCGTAGACGGTCAACGCCCGCGGAGCGAGCATACCCAAAACATCGGGAATATCGCATACTCTCAGGACGTTCAGAAACCGGGGCGCTTCGGCATTCATGTGCGAGAGCATCGGCCTATCCAGTACCACGCCGGCAATCTCCGACTCCAGGAGCGCCGCGTAGGCCGCCAGGACACCGGCAGAACCTTCGCCGAGCACATAGACGCCAACATCGCCACCGTACTTGCCGTGCAGGTAGCGAGCCGCGGCGATGACGTCCCAGACCCGTCC
>CP070806.1:3845467-3853409 GCA_020343675.1 Phycisphaerales bacterium | reverse complement strand
CAGCATTTCGGGCGATGTCTCGCCCCTGCAGCTCAAGGAAATCGCCGACACACTTCAAGACACGCTTGAAGCGGTACCGGGCGTGCTGAAGGTGGACGTGCTTGGCGCACTCGAGCCCGAAATCCGGCTGGAGTTCAATCCGGACCGGCTGGCCTCGTACAACCTGACGATCCCCGAGATTCTGGCGTTGATCCCTTCGGAGAACGTGAATATCTCGGCCGGCGGACTCGAGACCGAAGGCACTAAATTCAATGTGCGCATCCCCGCCGAGCTGGTCACGGCCGAGCAGGTGGACCACCTGCTCCTGACCGTGCGCAGCGGCAAACCCATCTACCTTTCGGACATCGCCGATGTGCGCGCCACGTTCAAAGACCGAACCAGCTTCTCGCGTCTGAACGGGTCTGCAAACGTCACGCTCAGTATCCAGAAGCGCATCGGCGCGAACGTCGTTCACGTGTCCGATTATATCAAGGCTGTAGTGGAAAGAGCCCGGCAGCAGGTTCCGGGCGCCGTCGAGTTCGACATCACTTTCGACATGTCGAAGATGATCCGCAACATGGTGGCCGATCTGGAAAACAACATCCTCTCGGCGCTGGTCCTGGTCTCCGGCGTTCTCCTGCTTTTCTTAGGCTGGCGGCCAAGCACCATCGTGGCGATGATCATCCCGCTGAGCATGTTGATCACGTTCTCACTGGTCCAGATGCTTGGATACACGCTGAACATGGTGGTGCTTTTCAGCCTGATACTGGTGCTGGGCATGTTGGTGGATAACGCCATCGTTATCGTGGAGAACACGTACCGGCACATCCAGCTTGGTTACAGCCGGATCGAGGCGGCAATCCTCGGCACGCGGGAGGTAGCCTGGCCTGTCGCCACCTCGACGTTCACCACCGTTGGCGCGTTCCTGCCTCTGATGTTTTGGCCCGGAATGATGGGTGACTTCTTGAAATACCTGCCGATTACTCTGTCGCTGGGTCTGCTTGCCTCATTGTTCGTGGCGCTTGTGTTCAGTCCGACGATCTGCTCGGTCTGGACCGGGCGCTCGCCCAAGCCTCGTCAGAGAGACCACTGGTTCATCCGGGGTTATCGCCGTTTCCAGCGAGCGGGCCTGCACAACCCGGGCCTGACGCTATTTCTGGCGGTCTGTCTGTTGTTTGCTCTGATCACCCTGTACGGCAAGATCGGCGAGGGCGTGGAGTTCTTCCCGGAAGGCGACCCGGAGCGGGCGGTTGTTGACATTCGGGCGCCCCAGGGCACCAACATCCACGAGACCGACCGCATCGCCCGTGTGATTGAGAAGCGTCTTGAGCCTTATCGGCCCTGGCTCAAACACGTCGTGACAAATGTCGGTGCTTCGGGTGGCGGCATGGACATTATGGCCAGCACGGGTGGCCCGCACCTGGCGAATATCTCACTGATTTTCTACGATTTCGCCGAGCGGCAGAGGCCCTCCACGGAGATTGTCGCCGCCGTGCGGAAAAACATTGCTGACATCGCCGGCGCGGAAATCAAGGTCGAAAAAGAGGAGGAAGGCCCGCCCACGGGCGCACCGGTGACCGTGCGCATCATTGGTGAGGATTTCAGGGCGCTCGCAGAACTCAGCGAGCGGGCGCGCCGAATGATCGCAGACGTGCCTAATATTGTCAATTTGCGAAGCGACCTCGAGGCGACACGCCCCGAGTTGGCTTTTACGGTTGATCGCCGGGTGGCAATGCTTCTGGGCGTCAACACGGCCACGGTCGGCAACTTTCTGAAGATGGCGATTTTCGGTACCACGGTGAGTACGTATCGCCAATATAACGATGAATACGACATCACGGTGCGCCTGCCGCTTGCGGACCGGGTGGATGTGGACGACCTGTACCGGCTCAAGATTCCCAACGCATCCGGCAGTCCCGTGCCGATCAGCTCCCTCGGCCATTTCGAGTATCAGGGCGGGTTCGGCACGATCAACCGCATCGACCAGAAGCGCGTCGTCACGCTCACCGCCGACGCCGAGGGCCGCCTCAGCTCTGAAGTGCTCAAAGACGTACAGAACCGCCTGGCAACACTGGAGCTGCCCGGCAACTACGAGATTGAATATGCCGGCGAAAAGGAGACTGAAGACGAGTCGCGTGCTTTTCTGATCAAGGCTTTCGGCATGGCCACGCTGCTGATCACTCTCGTGCTCGTGGTCCAGTTTAATTCGCTCATGATACCGCTGATCATTATGACCACGGTGATTCTCTCACTCATCGGCGCGCTGACGGGATTGCTGGTCTGCCACTTGCCTTTCGGCATCATCATGACGGGCATCGGCGTGATTAGCCTGGCGGGCGTTGTCGTGAACAACGCCATCGTTCTGCTCGCCTACACGCGTCAGTTGCAGCAGCGGGGGCTGGAACTCGTCGCGGCAGCGGCCGAGGCCGGCGTGACGCGCCTGCGACCGGTGCTTCTGACGGCGATGACCACGATTATCGGCTTGACCCCGATGGCCGTAGGCATTTCTTACGACTTCCACAGCTTTACCTGGGCCACCAGGAGCGAGTCGAGCCAGTGGTGGAGGAATATGGCCGTCGTGGTTATTTTTGGGTTGGGCTTCGCGACGATTCTGACGCTGGTGGTGGCTCCGGCGCTGTACGTCATGCTCAGCCGGCTCGGGCTTCGGTTGGGCCTCACATCGGTTCCCTCATCGGGCGGGAACGCCGAATCGCAGCCGGAAGACGCCGAGCCGGCCCCAGCCGCATCGTAGCGAGCAACGGCGGCGCAGCACGCTCAAAGCTCTTAGTTGATTTCTCGCCCGGAACTTGATATGAATATCCTCGGAGGGTGCCCCGGGGACTAAAGTTGGAGCGGCGATATGAAAAAGCAAGCCGGCTTTACTCTGATAGAATTGCTGGTCGTCATTGCCATCATTGCTCTTTTGATGGGAATCTTACTGCCCTCTTTGCAGAAGACCAGGCAGCAGGCAAGAATGATCTCGTGCGGCAGCAATATGCGCCAGTTAATCCTGGGCCTGGTCACGTATGCCGAGGACAATGATTCCCGATTGCCGCCTCACCCTTCCACCGTCGAGGTTCCGACCAGCTATCACCGGCCCTATGAGCTGAACTGGAACCGAAACGTCGTGGGCCCCGTGGCGGATATCGAGAGTAAGAGTTATCATGCTGCCGGAAAATATCTGTCCTCTTATCTCAAAGACGTTCGCGTGTTTAACTGCACGCTCTCAGCGATCAGAGACGACACCCCCTGGCCCCCGGATACATCCGGGCGCCCCGCAGAGGGGACCTACGGTCAGTTTTACCTGTCCTCGTCCTTCGCCCCTCTGCATTCGACCTATACCCTGTTGTGGAAATATCAGGGATACAATCACAACCTCTCCGGGCACGTGGACAAGAGCCAGGGCCACTTCGCGGGCGCCGACCGGCTCGATTCAACGACAAAGCTCGTCGTACAAGACGCCCTGTTCTATCTGACGACCAACACCAATCTGCTCTGGCCGAGCCCCCAGCAGACCTGGTGCTCCTCGCATCCGTTCAAGCAGGGCGCAAAAAGTTATCCGTACTATGTGTTCAAAGACCCCACCATGCAGGCGGCGCCGAAAATCCGGTTCAATGCGGGCTATCTCGATGGCCGCGTCGAGTCGTTCAATTCCTGGGATGCCGTGAGTGTTATGAACTACAATGCCCGCGCCCTGATTGCACCAAAGCATCGTTAGAAGGGCCCGCTCACGAACACGCAGCACCTCTGCGTCTTCCGCGTGCTCTCAGGAAACAGGTTTTCCGTAGAGCAGAAGCCGATAGGATTTGAATTTCCTGAATTGCTCGCCGGTTCGGCTGCCACCGGAGTACTTTCTGTCAATCTTCTCCAGTTCGTCCTGGTATTTCCAGCTCACAAGCTTGAACACCGTCGGATATCTGTCGGCCAGAAAATCAGATATCGATTCCGCCACCGGTTTGCCGACTCTCTCCAGTGCATCGTTGAGCAAATCGATATTGGGCGCCGTCTGCTCGGTGATATCAATATCCTCCACGAGCGCGAAGGAAGAGGTCTCCATAAGCCTGAACAGTTTGGCTAATTCATGCCCGCCGCTCTGCCGTCCCTTCTGTGGGCCTTCCTTCTTGAAGATATCGCATATGAGCATGTGCCCGCCGGCGCTCAAGAAGCGTTCGGTGTTGGCTATGGCTTTCGGCAGGTCGATATATTGAAAGCTTTCGACAAACATAATCAGGTCATAACGCTTTTCCGTCTCCAGCTCCTCATATCCGCATTCGAAGATCTCGCTCTGGTCTGCGACGGATTTGCGGGTCTGCTCGGTCAGAAAAGCACTCGGCGAGACGCAATCGACCGCGTATCCGGTCGAGAGCAGCTTCTGGGCGAGATGGCCCGCACCGCAACCGACGTCCAGAATGGTCTTGACACCGTCGGGAATATGGGAAAGAAGGAATTTGACGTATTCCTCCTGCGCCAGACGCAAATTGACGATATCGACGTCCAACCCCTCCGTCCAGTATCCATAGTGCAGGTGCTTTAATTTGAGGAAGTATTCCCCGCATATCCACCCGATCTTCAAGCCGACTTCCCTTGAACCACTTTCACGCTTTCGCTTCATTCTAAACAACCTCTATTCAAATAAGACTTGCGCCCCGGGATTTCTCGCTTGGCGTCATTTGTGCCGGACCGCTCATTGTTGCTTCCATCGACCAGAGCACTCCGGCATCCGTCAGGGACGGCGGAGCTCCTTGACGCGGCCATTGTAGCAGCGCCCCGGCAGAAGTCCAGAGAACTTCGCCGGGCCATCGCAACAAATATTGTGCTGCGTGTTCGACGACGGGTGAATATTTGCTGAAATATTCGCGCTCGAGCCTATAATGGTGGCGGATGCAAATGTCTTTTACAGGAGACGCACGGATGATAAGAACAAAGCTGCCCAAGTATGGTCCTTTCCAGCTCTACAGCCCATTGTGCCGGATCACGTTGACGTTTTTCGTCTTGTGCATTGCTGCACAGTGGCCCAGTAGTGCAGCTCGGGCCAAGGGGTGCGTCGCACCGACCGGCTTGCAGTGCGAATACCGTTACGACCCTCTGGGCATTGACGTGAAGCGGCCGCGGCTGAGCTGGAAGCTCAGCGCGACCGACCCCGAGCAGCGCGGACAGGCGCAGACGGCTTACCGAATCCTGGTGGCTGGCTCGCCGGAGCGACTGGCCCGGGACGAAGGCGACTTGTGGGATTCGGGACAGGTCCAATCCGGCCAGTGCCGCCACATTGCCTATGGTGGCTCGCCGTTGTCCTCAGGCATGCGCTGTTTCTGGAAGGTACGCGTGCGCGACCAGAAGGGCGAGCTCTCGGCGTGGAGCGCACCGGCGAGATGGGTAGCCGGACCGCTTGAGCCGTCCGATTGGGGAGGAGAATGGATTGGCGCGGCTGCACAGTTTGCCGAAATTAAGCAACTCCCGCCTGAAGGCGATTACCTCTGCGATCCGTGGCTGCGCAAAGTTGTTACGCTCCAGGACAAGCCGAGATACGCCGTGATTCACATCGCCTCCGTCGGCTACCACGAACTTCATGTCAATGGCACGAAGGTCGGCGACGCCGTCCTGATGCCCAGTGTGGCCGACCACACAAAACGGGCGCGGTACGTGAGCTATGAGATTACGGATCATCTGCGCGCCGGGCGAAACGTGGTCGGCCTGTGGCTGGGAACCTCTTGGTCGATATACCCACTGTATAAGACCGATGACAAACCTCAGACACCGTTCGTGACTGCTCAGGCCCACATCGAAATGCAGGACGGCCAAACGCAGACTCTGGTCACCGATGAAACCTGGAAAACCCATCCCAGTCCCAGCGCGCTGCTGGGCGTCTGGATGTTCATGAATTTCGGGGGTGAATATTACGACGCCGGCAAAGAAATGCCGGACTGGTGCAGCCCTGATCTGGACGATAGCAACTGGAAGCCGGTGGCTGTGTATCATCCTGAATTGATGCTCTCGGCCGAGATGGTCGAGCCGAATCGCCGCATTCGGCAAATCGACCCGGTGGCCGTCGAAGAGATTGAGGGCGAAGGTTATCGCGTGGACATGGGCGTGAATTTTGTCGGTTTCGTCGAGCTGGACGTCAAGGGTCAGCCGGGGGATATTGTCGAATTGCAGTACTCCGAAGACGCCGGGAAGATGATGACGCACCGGCTGCGCAGCGCCTGCCGGATCGGGCCAAGTGGCCGGGGCAGCTTCCGCAATCGCTTCAACTACAGTTCCGGGCGCTGGATTCTCATCAAAGGGCTTGGATACAAACCCGCGTTGAAGGATATTCGTGGTTATCTCGTGCGCACCGACTATCAGAGGGCAGGACGGTTCGAATGTTCGAACAAGCTATTGAACGATATCTACAACGTTGTGCTGTGGACCTTCGAGAACCTCAGTCTGGGCGGCTACGTGGTCGATTGCCCCCAGCGCGAGCGCATGGGCTATGGCGGCGACGCCCACGCGAGCACGCAGACGGCGCTCGATAACTACCATCTGGGTGCTTTCTACACAAAATGGTCGCAGGACTGGCGCGACGTCCAGGGCACAGATACAGCCTGGGGTCTCGGCGAAAAGTCAACAAACCAGAACGCCCCGACGCAATCGGGGAACCTGCCCTACACGGCTCCGACGTACTGGGGTGGCGGCGGGCCCGCCTGGAGCGGCTATTGCGTCACGTTGCCGTGGTACGTGTACCAGCGCTATGGTGACCTGCGAATACTCGAAGATAATCTTGCCACGATTGAACGCTGGCTGGCCTTCCTCGATACCAAGTCAGAAAACGATATGCTCGTTCGCTGGGGCGGCCAGTGGGATTTCCTGGGCGATTGGCTCTGGCCCGGGGCCGAGGGCGTCAACGGCGACACGAGAGAGACCCTGTTCTTCAACAACTGCTACTGGATATACAATCTGCAGACCGCCGCGCGCATCGCTGAGGCTCTGGGCAGAGGAGATTTGGCCGGGAAATATCGCCGTCGGGCCGAGACCGTCCGCAAGGCGGTGCATAAGGAGTTTTTCACCCCCGAGGAAAATGGCTACGTCAATAATTTCCAGGCCTATCTTGCCGCCGCACTGCTGATTGGGCTGCCGCCCGAGAAGGTGCGGCCGGCCGTGTGGAAACGCTTCGAGGACGAGATTCTCATCCACCGCAAGGGGCACTTCTGGGGAGGAATCACCGGCGGCTACTTCATCGTCAAGAATCTACTTGAGTTCGAGCGGCCCGACCTGATGTTCGAGATGGCCACGAAGGAAGATTATCCGAGCTGGGGCAACATGCTCCGGCGCGGAGCCACCACCGTCTGGGAAGCCTGGGACGGCCGCAATTCACTGCTGCACAGCTCATACCTGCACATCGGCGCGTGGTTCATTGAGGGCCTGGCGGGCATCCAGCCCGACCCGAGCGGCCCGGGCTACAAGCGATTCATCATCAGGCCCGGCGTCTTTGGAAACAAACCGCTCGACTGGGTCAATGCTCAATTCGACTCGCCTTATGGCACGATCCGAAGCGACTGGCGGATTCGCGGTACAGTCCTCGAGCTGAAGGTTTCCGTTCCACCGAATACGACCGCGACGCTCTACGTGCCGACGAAGGACCCAGGATCGATTGAAGAAGGAAAGCGGCCCCTCGCGAAGGTGCGGGGCGTCCGACACTTGCGAAATGAAGAAGGCCGTTCTGTACTCGAACTCCAACCGGGTCGTTACGGCTTTGAAGCGGCGTTGTAGCTGTCGTCGGGGATTTCGAGGAACTCAATGAACTAACAATACGGCCGAGAAGGCGCTGCGAATTTCCTTGTAATCAGACAGCATTATTTGTAAAGTAGAGCCGCCCGAAAGACCGATTTAGCTGTTGTTTTTCGAGGTGTTAATGCCAACGTAGCTCAACGGTAGAGCTCTGGTTTTGTAAACCAGTGGTTGTCGGTTCGAATCCGACCGTTGGCTT
>CP070806.1:3815254-3845367 GCA_020343675.1 Phycisphaerales bacterium | reverse complement strand
CAACCACAACAAGGAGCCCGATTGGGTTCCGATTCCAATGACCGCCCGTTGAACGCATCGAAAACTGAAAGGGAAATGTTGCGAAAGACAATGCGTACACAATTTGCCACAGTCATAGCTGAGATCCTATGTTTGGCCCTGATGTTCGCCGTCCATCCGGGCTGCCGCCGTGCCGAGGACACCGGCAAGGTGCCCGAAGTAATCCGGACAAAATCCGGCCTCGACATGGTTGTGATTCCCGGTGGCTGGTTCGAGATGGGAAGTGACAAAGCAGCACCCGACGAATCGCCCGCGCACAGGGTCTGGGTCAGTTCCTTCTTGATGGACACATGCGAAGTTGTCCAGGAGCAATTCAAGAAATTTCAGTTTCCCGATCCGTCGCACTTCAAGAATCCACAGAATCCTCTGGAACAGATCAACTGGACGGATGCAGCGATGTACTGCAACGAACGCTCGCTTTCAGAGGGCCTGGAGCCCTGTTACGATGAAGAAACCTGGGACTGCAATTTTACCGCGAATGGATACAGACTGCCTACGGAGGCGGAGTGGGAATACGCCTGCCGGGCCGGAACAAAGTCCGAGTACAGCTTCGGAAATGATGCGAGAAGGCTCAGGGACTACGCGTGGTTTACGGATAACTCATCCGGGAAAACACATCCAGTGGGTCAGAAGAAGCCCAATCCGTGGGGCCTTCACGATATGCACGGAAATGCCGCGGAATGGTGCAATGATTACTATTCCGAGAATTACTACAGTCAGGCCCCCCAGCAAGATCCAAGAGGACCGCGCGAGGGCAAGGAGAGAGTCTTGCGAGGCGGGGCCTGGAACTCCAGTGCCGAGGCTTGCCGGTCGGCCTACCGCACGAGCGATCCTTCTATCGATGACACGTGCCTGGCCAACGACGCCATCGGATTTCGATGTGTCAGGAAAAGGATTGAGAACCTTTCGAGCGAGCCGAATATGCCCAATGAGAATTCGCCTCAGAACGCAACAACAGGATTGATTTACGACGATATCTATATCGAGCACAAGACGACGCCAGGCCATCCAGAGAGACCTGAGCGACTCGTTAAGATCATCGCGAAGCTAAAAGCAAGCGGATTGTATTCACAGTTGCATATGCTCAAATCCGCTCCGGCCGCGCTGGATTGGATACAGACAGTTCACTCGCCGGAATACATAGAGCGCGCCCAGAAGAGTAGCAAAAGCGGCGCCGGGTATCTGGATTCGCTGGATGTTCCGATATCGCGTCAATCCTATGAGGCCGCGGTAATGGCCGCCGGAGGCATCCTGGCTGCGGTGGATGCCGTTATGACGAAGGAAGTTGAGAATGCCTTTTGTGCAGTTCGCCCTCCCGGCCACCATGCGATGGAGGACCGGGCCATGGGATTCTGTATCTTTAACAACGTCGCCATCGGCACAAGGTACGTTCAAAAGAAGTATGGCGTCTCAAAGGTGCTCATCGTAGATTGGGACGTCCACCACGGTAACGGCACCCAGGCGGAATTCTATGACGACCCCACGGTCCTGTACTTTAGCGTTCACCAGTATCCCTTCTATCCCGGCACCGGCAGCGAAGCAGAAAAAGGCGACGGTAAAGGATTCAATCACAATATTAACGCGCCCTTGCCCGCCGGCTCCGGCGACAGTGTTTATCTCAAGGTCTTTGAAGAAGAACTCAAGCCCGCAGCCCTTGCTTTCGGCCCCGAGTTCGTATTCATCTCTGCCGGCTTCGACGCCCACGAGAACGACCTTCTCGGCGGGATGAAAGTCACGGCCGAAGGATTCGCGCAGCTTACGCGTATTGTCAAGACCATTGCCCGCAAGTGCTGCCAAGGCCGGCTTGTCTCCGTCCTCGAAGGAGGCTATCATCTGGGAGGGCTCGCCGCCTCAGTCGAGTCGCACATCCGCGTTTTGATGAGGTAAGGACACCACATGTACTTCCACACCTGGCCGTTTTTACTGTTCTTCCTGATCGTCTATCCGACCTACCTGGCCCTGAAGGGAACAAAACTCAGACTCCCCTTTCTTCTGGCGGCCTCTTATTTCTTCTACGCATGGCTCAATCCGCTCTACGTAGTTCTTATCGCTTATTCGACAACCCTTGACTACATGGTCGTAGCGAGAATGGAGAAGAGCCCCCGACGAAAGTCTTGGCTTGCTGTCAGCATAGCCAATAACCTCGGCCTGCTCGGCTTCTTTAAGTATGGTACGTTCGTCACCGATAACCTTAACATCCTTCTGTCATCCTTGCGAATTCCCTACGTTATCCCCGCGCCAGGCATCTTCCTGCCTGCGGGCCTGTCCTTCTATATCTTCCAGTCTTTGAGCTACACCATTGACTACTACCGCGGCAATATCGAACGCGAAAGGAGTCTGATAGGGTACGCAGCTTTCGTCGCATTGTTCCCGCGCCTGCTGGCCGGCCCCATTGAGAGGGCCAGGAACCTTCTGCCCCAGTTGCACAAGACGCCCACGGTATCGGGGCAGGATATTACCGATGGCCTCTCTTTGTTTGTCGTGGGCCTATTCAAGAAAGTCGCGCTGGCCGACTATCTGGCCCTCTATGTCAACAAGGTCTATGCCGCCCCCGAGCAGTTTCAGTCCCCCGCACTGCTTTTAGCAACCTTCCTGTTCGCATGGCAGATCTATTTCGACTTCAGCGGCTACACCGACATGGCACGCGGCGTGGCCAGAACGATGGGCTTCCGCCTGATGCTCAACTTCAACAATCCGTATCTGGCCGCAAGTCTCGGCGAATTCTGGCAAAGGTGGCATATCAGCCTGTCCTCATGGTTCAAGGATTACGTCTATATACCTCTGGGGGGCAATCGCAAGGGCACATTCGGCACATACAGGAATATGTTCCTGACGATGGTCATCTCGGGGCTGTGGCACGGTGCGGCCTGGACGTTCGTTATCTGGGGGGCGGTGCACGCTCTCGGCCGGTTTGCCACGCGGGAGATGGAAAGGACTGCGTTCTACAGGGAAAAAGTACCCAAGCTCCTCAAGCAGTTGTTTGTGTTCGCTGTTGTGACGTTTGCCTGGATCTTCTTCCGCGCCGATAGCATCGGCGACGCATGGACGATTGTAACGAGGATATTCGGCTCCGGATGGGCCGACCCGTATTGCCCGATATTGGCATTGGCGCTCGTTTTCGCCGTTTGGCTCTATCAGTTCGCGTATGAATCGAGACTCAGGGCAATCCTTGAGCAAAGACCGGTACGTGTGGCACTTGTGGTCGCGATGATTCTCTATTTGGCAATTTTTGCCCCGTCAAGCGACCAGGGGTTCATCTATTTGCAGTTCTGACCCACCCACCGAAGAGGCAAGAGTTTATGCAGGATAGAAATGAAATAGCAGACAGGCGCAGCGGCCCGAATGGAACAGAGGTCCCTTTCAGTTCCAACAGCATACAACTGAAACGTCTGGACTGGATTGTCGTCGGGATTATCTGTGCCGTTTTCTTTCTGACCACTCCCGGGCTTTGGGCTCGGTTCGAGAAATTTACGCCGGGAACCAACTATCGCCTGCCCTATCGACTCAGCAGCGATTACGGTCTCTATAGCCGCTATTGCCGCCAGGCCTGCTCACAATACGACACGCTCGTTGTGGGCGACTCGGTCATTTGGGGACATTACGTGTCCGCCGACAATACACTGTCGCATTATCTTAATCAATGTGTCGACAGCGATCGATTCGCCAATATGGGCGTGGATGGCATTCATCCGGCAGCATTGAGCGGTTTGCTGAGGTATTATGGCCGCGACATCATGGGCAAGAACGTCATTTTGCAGCTTAATCCGCTGTGGATGAGCTCCGCCAAGCACGATCTTCAGACGAGTAAGGAATTCCGTTTCAACCACCCCAAGCTCGTTCCGCAGTTTATCCCGCATATCCCATGCTATAAGGAAAAGTCCCCCAAGAGGATTTCGATTGCAGTGCAGCGATGGTCGTCCTTCTTCACATGGATTTCCCATCTGAAGATCGCCTATTTCGACAACATGGACCTGCCCACCTGGACGATGGAGCACCCTTATGAAAACCCGATGCGCACCGTCGCAACAGGGTTGCCAGATCCCGCAGATGACACTATCGAGAAGGCTGGCTCATGGAAGCAGCGTGGTATGGGCCGGCAAGACTTTCAATGGGTCGAGCTTCAAACCTCGCTGCAATGGCAACTCTTTCGGCGGGCCATCGACTTGCTGAAGGCAAGGCAGAACACTGTCTTTGTTCTAGTCGGTCCTTTCAATGAGCACATGTTCAGCGAACAAAGCCGTACTACCTACCGGCAAATGAAAGAGGAAATTCAGACGTGGCTCAGGACGAACGAGGTGGCCCACTATATGCCTGAGGCGCTGCCCAGCGAACTCTATCACGATGCAAGTCATCCGTCGGCAGAAGGGTACGCCATGTTGGCAAAGCAGCTTTTTGCAGACGAGTCTTTTCGATCAGCTCTTCTGCGGACCGACGCGCCAAACCGGTAGGGTCGAGCGCCGGCCCTCACGACGGATGTCCTTTCACTCGCCCGGCTTCAGTTGCGCGATGAAGAAGGCCGGGACAGAGTCATAGGTCGTATGCGCGCCGGGGTATTTCAGGTCGGCAGCCACGCCTAACTCGTCCATTTTCTCCCTGAGCTTGATGCCGAACATCACGTGGTGGACCTTCCAGCCTTGCGCTCTGCGCGGATCGGAGGGAACCGGATCGCCGGGTTTCATCCCATAGCTCATGAAGATGGGCGGGTCGTCGGCGCTGACAATCGACAACGCCGAAATGTCTTTGACAATACGCGCAAGCTCCTGGTCACTGACTTCACCAAACAATTCCGAGCGGTCGCGGTGGGGCTGCTCGTACCCCGGAATCCACCGTTTCCACCAGTCGAACTCCATTGAGGTTTGGCCCCCGCTGGTGGCGACACAGGCCAGGCGCGAGGATTCTCGGTCGATGGGGTCACGACTTGACGGGTCGGCCATCTCATCGTGAAACGCCAGCCACATGCAGATCTGCGCGCCGGCTGAGCCGCCAAAGGCGCCAACGCGCGTCTCGTCGATGTTCCACTGCTTCGCCCTGGACCGAATGAACTGAAGCGCCCGCAACGAATCACGGTGCGCCGCCGGCAGAGGGGCATCCGGGACGAGGCGGTACTGCAGTGCTGCAACGGAAATTCCCGCATCCAGCAGTTGTTGCAGCGTGCCTCGATTCAGGCTCTTCTTGCTGCCGCCTCGAAAGCCGCCGCCATGAATATAGACGGCCAGGGGTGTCGGATTCTGCGACTTCGCCTGATAGAAATCCAATACGTTACGCTCGTGAGGCCCATATGTGACGTCTTCGTAGGTCGGCTTCAATTGTCCTTTTCTTTCACTCCTACGCGCCTGCTTCGACCGCGATCTCTTTGGAGCTGCAGCAGATGTGTCTGTCTTCTCGGCAGGGCTGGCTAAAGAACTATTCTTCTTCCTCAGCGTGCGTTCGAAGAAGGCCTGCCGGGCTGGGCCCGTCTCCTTGATATTCGCTGAAAATACGCCATGGCCCGAACCGTTCGTATAGCGCATATACGTGACATCCGCGGCACCGGCCTCGCGCAGTGCCTTGACGAACTCATCCGCCTGATGAATTCCAACCAACCGATCTGATTCCTCATGAACTAACAGAAAAGGCGGAGCGTCGGCGCTGACATACGTTATCGGAGAAAGCTTCTTTCTCATCTGTTCAGGCAAGTCCCGGACGCCGCCGCGTGAACGGGCCGCATTCTTAACATTCGCTTTCCCGGTCCGCCTGTTGTTCATCGGCGTCAGAAAGTTGGCCGGCGTAGCACTGGCCACAACCGCCTGAACCATGCTGGAGTATCCCCGCCACGACCCATCCCCTTCCAGACCCGCTGATGCAGGGCACAGGCCCAACATGGCCACTAAGTGCGCACCGGCCGAATTGCCGTACGCTCCAACTCGTTCGGGATCTACGTTATATTTCCCGGCATGAGCGCGGAGCCATCGCACAGCGCATTTGACGTCTTCGACACAGGCAGGCATCGGGGCTTCACCAAGGAGCCGGTAATTGACGGTGATGCAAACATACCCCTGAGCAGCGAATTCCAGCGTCGGGCGCAGAAAATTGCCAGCCCGCTTGTCCCCGCTGCGCCAGCCGCCGCCGTGAACAAAAACGATGGCGGGTCGCGGCTCATGGCCCGGCTCTTCGGGCATGGCCAGATCAAGACGCCACGCCTTGCTCGCACCCTCCCGATAAGCGATATCCGCAATCACGCGCACACCCGGGGGAATGTCCCGGATTGAATTGTCCTTGTCAGAGGCAGATGCGAGCCGGGGATCGACCGTATTGATCACCGTCAGAACAACAACCGTCAGTACCGATAGAGCTTTCATTATTCCTACCTCCAACACGTCTCACAGAACACATGCGAACATTTGTCTTTTCAAAATAGCCTCTCACGGAACAACGAGCTATCTGGCCTCGGCTCCGAAGACCTGGGAAATCTGCAAGCCATTTGCCTGCGAGGTATAGAAGATCCGGCCGTTGGAAACCACTGCCCCGACACATTCTCTAGCGTCAATGCAAGGCCCGGAGGATATGAGTTTGTTCCCTTCAGAAACATCGATGATGTCCATGTTTGATCCGAGTACGCAGGGCTCCGACAGGGAAAATCGCGTACACGCATAACGCCTGTCGAAACTGGACAGGATTTTGCCCGTCTTCTTGTCTATGACAAAGCTCGGCTGGCCCGTCGAGCCGTGTACGAAGACGCGGTCTCGTCCGACTGTAACAATATTGACGGCTTTTCCAACCGGCTCCGACCGCCAGGCCAACGAACCATCTTCGACATCCAAGCACACAACATACCGGTCCTGCGTTTTCTCGGTGGGGGCGTTATACCCGCCCAGGTATATACGGCCATCTTCCGCCGAGACGCCGCACCCGGCGGTGACATAATACTTTGTCGTCAGCCAAATGACTTGTCCTGTCGCCGGATCGATGGCCGATGTCAGACCTCTTGCCTTTGGACGACCGTCTTTTCTCCTGGGCGAATATCCAAAGAAAGTCGAGTAGTACAAGGTATCATCCATCAGGGCCAGGCCGGAATCGTTGCCGCCGGAGCCAAACTGTGAGAAGTCTATTGCCCAGACTTGCTCTCCCGTATTCATATCCCATGCGCGAATCAATGGTTTGTTATCCTGAGGATAATACGGATTGTTGTGGCTGTAAATCCAGCTCATTACCTCGGCCCCATCATCTGGTTTCACAGGCTCTCCCTTGTGGACATAGGCCTTCTCGGTTCCCTGTGGCGCGTAGCGGCCCGAACCGAAGACATAGATCGCCAGGTTCTTATAGATAATGGGCGGCTGCTGCCGGCTCCAGCTCGGCGAGCCGGTGAACGGCGCCTCCCAAAGCAGCTCTCCGGTGGCCGCATTGAGACAGCGCACAAGGGATCGCTCAAATCCCGCCTGCGGGACGAGCAGCTTTTCATTATGGTACACGGGGCCTGTAAAGGAAACGTGCACGCCGGGCCAATAGCGCCGCCACAACAGTCTTCCAGTTTCCTGTTCGACTGCGAAAATCTGACCTTCGGCGGTATGGGTGTACATCCGGCCGCCCCCGCAAACGGGCATGTGCTTAAACGTGCCCTCATAGCGCCGGATCCATTTGACTTTGAAAGGCGGCCTGAGATTCTGGTTATTTGAATTCGTATTCCTCTGATTTCCGAAATTGGTGAACCAGTCATACTTCGCATCGGCGAGCTTGCCCGTCAGTGGACTTCTGACCCTCTCAAGTCCCAGGTCTTTCGAGGGTAAGGCCGCCTTGCCTTCGGGCCCCAGAATGTACAGATGCCCATCCTCGCAGCCAAAATAGATGTGCCCATCGCAGACCGCCGCCGGAGCGGTTATGGCCTTGCCAAAGGCGGTTTCGAAAGACCAGACCTTGCGGTCTCCCGACAGCGGGACCACATAAAGCCGGCCGTCCAGGCCGCCATATACGCCCTTATCCCGCAGGAGAATCGGCGAGGCAATCGACGGATACCCTCCGAGATACTGAGCACCTTCGGCGCCGGGAGAATGTTTGCAGAATCCAAGACCTTCTTCGGGCCGGCAGCGATAGACGTCCCGGCCTCGAATACTCACCGAGCAGAAGCTCAAAGACCCCGGCCGGTTGATTTCGGTGAGCGTTCCGGGAACAGATCCCACACTTTTTTGTCCATCCCGGAGTGAGATGATTTCGACTCTGCCCGTATTGTCCCGGCGGTGCCACTGGCGATAGAGCAAACCGTCCTCGCTTATACTCAGGCCAAATGTGGCCGGCTTTTCGGAACCGGCATAGGAAGGTATCTCCGCCATTGAGCTGTGCTCGGCGCGATTGCCTTTATCCACCAGGCACACCGCCGAGCCGCCGGCGGGGACGACGAGCATCTTGCCGTCGGCGACGATATCAACGGAGCAGCAGAACTGATCGCGCCACGTCACCCTTCCGTTTTTATGTTTGCACCAGGCCTCGCCGCTCCAGCGGTCACCATCGAATTCACGAATCTCTTTGACAAAATCCCACGTCCAGCAAACTGCTCCGTCTGGCTCAACAGCATAGACCCGCGAGCCTAACGTCGCGAAATAGACTCGCCCCCCGCTCACCACAGGGGCACTCAAAATCGGCTCGCCGCACGCAATCTTCTTGATGACGTCTCCTGTGGCTCTGTCCAGGACGCAGTAGGACCCGGCCATCGTGCCGAAGTGAAGATAGCGCCCCGCAATAGCCGGCGAGGACACGTTACTACAGTTGGTAGCGCCGCCTCCGGAGTCATACTTCCACAAGACGCGCAGCGTGGCCGCGTCGATGCAAAAGGCAACTCCCGAGCCGTCCACGACGTAGATGCGTCCATCCGCCACGACCGGGGCAGTGAGGACAGCGTCGGTCAATCCAACGGTTCCCACGAGACCCAGAGGCAGAGTCACATCTCTGTCCGGAAGGTTCCCCGAATGTCCACAATCGTATTTGAATTGGGGCCAGTCTTCGGCGATTGCCGTTGTGGCGAATATCAGGAACAACGCCGCCAACGCCGTCATCTTCATTTGCACAGTCTTCATTGTTCTTATTCTCCTTTGTTTTCTATGTTTCCAGGCTTCTTCCTGTAGGCCAACGCGCGGACGAAATAATCATCCAGTAGCTCAATATCGAATTCTCTTATCATCTCATCGACGCTCATTTCTTCGTGCTCACTGGCAACCAGGACCGCGCCAAGGCACCCCGGGTCGGTGATGGTTACGTCGGGTCCATATTTGGCTTTGAGTTTTCGCAGACGGTCCCAATTGTAATCCAGATGCACTAAAGCACAATCCAAATTGACCGTAGCGACGACATAATCGAAATAGTTCGTATTCGATGCCACAACGCGGCCCAGCGGATCGCGAATTTCAGAAGCCGTTGCCCTGCCAGCAATGGCGCCGACAAAATGGCACCTACACGAATAGGCCCAGTAGCTCTGCATGAGCCCGCCGTGATACATCGACGAAAAGATGATTAAATCGGGTTTGGCTTTGGCGTACTGTAACCTCAATTCATCGAAATTGAGGTCGAAGCAGATAGCCATTCCCACTCGGCCGAAATCACACTCGATAATGGGGGCCTCGCTGCCGCATAGTGTGCCTGCTTCAATCTCGCCGATTGTCGGATGATTCTTGTTGTAGATGCCGGCGATATTTCCCTTTCGGTCGATCACGACGCTCGAATTGCGCCGGGTTCCGTCCGGCATCAACCGGTAAGCCGAATAGACGATATAGCAGTTATTGTCCTTCGCAGTTCGTGCAAAGAATTTCAGCACTTGGTCTTTGCGGACCCCGTAGTACTCTTGCAGCTTTTCGGCGCTGAAACCACTCGGACGGTCGCACGCCTCCGGAACGACAATCAGGTCGGGACGGTCCGGCAGAACCTGCGCGAATTTACGGCGCCAGTGGGCAATCATTCGCTCAACTACTTGTTGCGGCTTCGTATCGGCCGAAAGGCTCGGCGGGGCGCAGCCAATCGTGGCTATTTTGACAAAGCCCTTGTTCTTGCGGCCCGCCCCATCGGCGCTATTGATATCAAGAAGTAAAATCGCGAGAACAACGAGTAACAACAGCCGTGAAAAACGCTCGGAATTTAAATTTAACCGTCCCATTTTCGAGTTGCCTGATACGTGTATCATTGTGGTTTTTCCGCGCGCCGGTCGTCGATATCCATCTTGGCGTCAATCTTGTTGCCGTCGAGGACGACCTGACCGACCTGCTCTTCGATGCGAATGCCAACGGTCTGTGTTTGTGACGCATCAGGCCGCGTGTCACGAATGATATTATTCCTGAAGACCAGATCATTGGTGTGTCCCCGAATGCGGATGCCTGCCGCCTGTCCGCCGGCACCGTTGTTCTCAATGACATTGTCCTCCAGGCAATTGCGGTGCGCGGCCATGCCCAGCGTCTCGTTGCGGAAGAAAATCCCATCCTGATGGTTTAAGCGTATGACGTTCGAGCGCAACAGATTGTCGGAATCCTTGTGGCCGATGGATATTCCGAATCGACCATTCGCTTCGAGCTGGTTGTCGGCGAAAAGCCCGTGCCTCACTCGCCAGCACAGGAACAGTCCGTCGGTTCCGTTATTACGGGCAATACAATTGCGCACGCGCGGTCGCTGTGAGCCGCTTCCCGGGTGTATGCCGAGCGAAGCGTTGCCCTCGGAAATACAGTCGATGACCGTCACATCGTTAGATTGCTGGAAGCTGATTCCATCCCCGTTGTAGTTCCGCACCACGCAGCCCTGGATGACCGTCCCAAAGGCTCGATACAGGAATATCCCGGCCCCCCGGCAGCCGTTCAGATGGATGTTGGCGTCCTTGCTGCCGTCGATGGTCAGATCCTCCACACGTGCTCCTTCAATATGATAGCCGCTGATCACGGGAAAAACGGTCGCCGCCTTGGCCTTATTGCCGACCATGCAATCGGCCATCAGCGGCTTATCGATGGAGAACGTGTTCTCTGTGCGTCCGGTGATGCGGGCCACTGTTGTGTGAAAACCTCCCGCCCGGTCGTCCCAAATGGCAACGCCATAGCCCGGGGCAAAGCCGGCTGGGTCCTGGACGGTGATTTGCTGCTCGCCAAAATCACCGTCGAGCGCCAAGGCAGAGACCACGCCCGTGGCCTTTCGCAGCACGGTGCGGTCTTTCTTGCCCCTGATGGTCACGTTCGCTCTCAAGTGCAATGAATCATACATCAGATACTCGCCCTCGCCGATTTCAACGGTTCCCCCTCCGAGGCCGGCGATATAGTCCACCGCCGCCTGCAACGCCCTGTTATCTCCGCCGGTCAGGTGCGCATTTTCTTTGGCGACCGTGATGAGGGGCCGCTGTTTCATGAGTGAGTGCATGGCTCTGGGCAACTGCTGCTCGCCGGGTGCAGGCGAGAAATCTCTCTGCATTTCGTCGGCGTTCAAAGCAGACGCATTTGTTACAAGGCAACCTATAAGAAGCGATAGAAATAGGCTCGTTTTCATGGTTTGCGCCTCCGTCAAGTGAGGACACTTTGCCCTCGTATCTCCTGCAACGTCCCGCCATCCGGGAACATCAGACCAGTTTCGCTTCAATCTGCCTCAGAGTCCTCATTGACTCCTCTGCGATGCGACGGCCTCCGGGCGAAAAGTCAAACACTTCGAGCGAAACCCACTCGTCATATCTCAGATCCTTCAGGGTCTGAAAGGCCTTCACGTAGTCGTTCACCGCAGTTCCGGTACCGAGGTGTTTGCCACCCTGCTCCTGCACATGAACGTGGCCGATGCGCTTGTAGTGCTTTCTCAACAGGACGTCAAACGGCTCCGTTTCATCGGGGGTGTTGTTGAAGTCAAACATGATCTGAACCGCGGGATGATCGACACGCGCCGCCAGCTTCGATGCCTCGGCCAACGTGTTGACAACATCGGTGGTGCGCTTGCCCAAAGGTTCAATGAGTATTTCAATGCCTCGCCGCTGCGCGTGGTCCGCCACCGCCGCAAGTCCTTCGGCGAAATGTCTTTTGGCTTCGGCGACCGAGATGCCCATAGTGTTGCGCTGTTTTGGTGAGCCGAAAATCATCTTCGATCCACCCAGATCGGCGCAAAAATCGATCAGCTCGTTGAAATACGCGACGGTTCTCTTGCGCACGGCAACATCAGGCGTGGTGAAGTGCAACCCTGTCGGCGGCGGCGCCAGCAGCCAGTGAAGACCGACACATTCTATGCCGGCGCGGCTCATCACCGCAGCCATTTCCCTGCGCCTGGTCGGGCTTATCTCCTGCACGCCCTCTTTGACCAGGGTAAAAGCCGCGACTTCGATGCCCCGATACCCGGCTTCACTGACTATCCGGCATTGTTCGGCCCAGCTCAATTCCGCCATGCTCTCGTTGCACATTGCATATTTGAAGCCCGCCCATCGGTGAGCCGCCTTTTCGCGCCCACGACAACTCAGCACCGAGCCACCCAGCGCGGCAGCCCCCAAAAGACATCCTGTACTTCTGATAAAGTCTCTCCGACTGCGATTTTCTATGAATCTTTCACCAGGGTATGCCAGATACTCTCTCATAACGCGTGCTCCCATATGATAGACGATACGGAACCTGTTGCCGCCCTCACGTGGCGACCTCCGGAGATTATATACCGGCCCTTGAATCATTTCAAATAATGGTTTCTGCCTGATTTGTGAACCGACTACCCCCGATTTATCCTCAAAACAGGGAAGATTTGACAAGAGCCCCGTAAACGGATATGAAACAGACACAAAGATTGCCACTAAAGAACATTTGGAGAACCATCGGGCTCCTGCAATCGGAGAAAAACATGGAGACAAAAAACTATACGCGCCGCTGTTTCCTGAGAATGGCGAGTTTTGGCGCAGCATTGCCGCTGGCAACAAATCTGATAAGCCCGGCACGCAGCAAGAACGCCTCTTCGAGGGAGCGACCTAATATCGTTTTCATTTTGACCGATGACCAACGATATGACGCGATGAGTTGTGCGGGCCACTGTTGGCTCAAGACGCCGAACATGGACCGTCTCGCCAAAGAAGGAATATTGTTCAGGAATGCCTTTGTGACGACGTCGCTGTGCAGTCCATCGAGGGGCAGTTTTCTGACAGGCTGCTATGCACACACGCATGAGGTCTTCGCAAACTCGCGCAAGGATCCCAATCCGTCTTTCGTGATGTTTCCACAGCTTTTGCAGCAAGCCGGCTACGAAACAGCCTTTATCGGAAAATGGCATATGGCTGCCACAAACTCTCCACGGGCCGGATTCGACCATTGGGTGAGCTTCAGCGGCCAGGGTAACTACAATAAGAACACGCTCAACGTTGATGGCAAGTCGGTCCGTTCTGAAGCATACGTCACTGATGAACTCACCGGATACGCCGTCGAATTTCTCAAAAAGCAACGCAGCAAACCGTTTATGCTTTATCTCAGTCACAAAGCGGTTCACGCGCCGTTCACACCGGCCAAGCGGCATGCAAACCTGTATTCCGACGTCGAAATCAAGTCGCAGCATAATCCGAAGGACAACCTCCGGACCAAGCCTCCGTGGGGCAGGAAGATGGACAAGAACTGGAAGCGCCAGATTCTCAGCTATTTTCAGTGTCTGGCGGCGGTGGATGAGAGTATTGGGCGTGTCCTCGATACCCTCGAAGAAATCGGCGTCCTTGACGAAACCGCTGTCATCTTTTCCAGTGACAACGGCTATTTCCACGGCGAGCACGGCGGCATGTGGGACAAGCGAGCCGCCTACGAACCGGCCATGCGAATACCGCTGGTCATGCGATACCCAAAACTGACCGGGCAAGGCGCGCATTGTGAGGAACTGGTTCTGAACATAGATTTGGCGCCCACAATTCTCGAGCTGGCCGGTCTTGCGATTCCCGGTGCCATGCAGGGGCAGAGCTGGCTCGGCGCCCTGCGGGGCCGGCCAAGCCGTGAGAGTTTCCTGTACGAATACTTTCAGGAAGGCGACCGCAGATTCAAGAGGCCAACGGTGCTGGCCGTCCGAACCAAGCGCTGGAAGTACGTCACATACCCGCTCGACAGTAGCCTGATCAGCGAGCTGTACGACCTTCAGACGGACCCGGAGGAACTCAACAATCTCATCGGCGATGCGAAATACGCCGGCACACTGAAGGAAATGAAAAAGCAGCTGGAGAGGCTCAAACATCGGACCGGCTTCCGATTCTCACAAAAGGTCCTGCTATAACCATGAGAATCAGTCACATTTGCCATTCTGGGGCAGGGAGCGCGTACAATGAAACGACAAGATGCGTTTGTGGTTCTGACATATTGCCTTCTTAGCACAGGTGCTGTGTTTGCGGGGGACCAGGCCGCTAAGTCGAGAGGCTACTCTATCCCGTTGATCGATCTGGCCCATGACGACTGCCGGCAGACCGTCGTTGACCGAGAGCCGGGCCAGTATCTTGGCCATCCGACGACGGTTCTGCTGGAGGACCACAAGACCATCATTGCCGTCTATCCGAAAGGCCACGGGCGCGGAGCCATCGTAATGAAAAGGAGTGCTGATGGCGGCTTGACGTGGTCGGACCGCCTGCCGGTGCCCGAGAATTGGGCGACGTCACGGGAAGTGCCCACCCTCTACCGCGTCGTCGACGCGCAGGGTACAAGAAGGCTCATCATGTTCTCAGGGCTTTACCCTATCCGCATGGCCGTCTCCGAAGATGACGGTCTGACATGGACGCCGTTGGAGCCTATCGGCGATTTCGGAGGGATTGTTGCGATGGCCTCTGTCGTGCATTTGAAAACCGGCGACTACATGGCCCTGTTTCACGATGACGGCCGGTTTCTGTGTGGTGCCGGCAAGAGATCGAACTTTCAGGTGTTCAAAACAATTTCCCAGGACGGTGGCCTGACCTGGGGCCGGCCGGAGGCGATAGTCGAACATCCGACCGCGCATCTTTGTGAGCCCGGAGCCGTAAGGTCACCCGACGGCAAACAGATCGCCCTGCTGCTGCGAGAGAACAGCCGCAAACACAATTCGTTTGTTGTTTTCAGCAACGATGAGGGGAACACCTGGACCAAGCCTGTCGAGCTGCCCGGCGCACTGACCGGCGACAGACACACATGCCGTTATGCGCCGGATGGAAGACTGTTCATCACATTTCGCGACACTACGCACGAGAGCCCGACAAAGGGCGACTGGGTCGGATGGGTCGGGAGATACGAAGACATTGTCCACGGCCGTGAAGGCCAGTATCGTATCCGACTGATGGACAATCACGTTAGAGATGACTGCACATACCCCGGTCTGGAGCTCCTGCCCGATGGGACGTTTGTGACCACAACCTACGGCCACTGGATAAAAGGCGAATCACCTTTCATCGTGAGCGTTCGCTTCAAACTCGAAGAAATCGACGCCAAAGCATACTCAACAAGCTAAACGGAGATCATAAAATGAAAAAGATGACTAAACGCATCATCGTGCTGGTTCTTGTCTTGTCGATGTCGGACGGATTTGCCCGGCGAGGGCAGACTCAGCCTGTAGAATTCAGAAAGATATCCGACAACCTCTTTGAAATATCAGGCGGACGGGGCTCGCAAGGCGGGGTGTACATCGGTGACGACGGAGTCCTGGTAATCGATGCGAAGAGCGACGCTAAATCGGTGGACGAGGTCATTCGAGGAATCCGAAAGCTCACCGACAAGCCCGTTAAGTACCTTGTCAACACCCACAGCGACGGCGATCACGTCAATGGAAATCAGTTCTTTCCTCGAACGGTGACTATCGTCGCTCACGAGAACTGCCGGGAGGACTTCTTCCGGCCCGGCAGAAACGGCGATCTTTCGCCGTGGGAAGATCCCGAGCTGTCGCCTTTTGTTCCATCACTTACATTCCGCAACAGGATGGACATCCATCTGGGTTCGAAAAAGGTGGAGTTGTGGTATTTCGGCGTCGGCCATACTACCGGAGATGTGGTCGTCTATGTCCCTCAAGAAAAAACCGCCTTTGTGGGAGACCAGATATTCCTGACAAGGCCTCAGCTCATTCACTCTCACAAGAACGGCAACTCCTTCGAGCATGTCAAGACCCTCGGAAAAATGCTGCAAGCCATCAAAGCGGAGACATTCTGCAGCGGTCATAGTGAAATGACGGATCGGGAGGGAATCAGAAAGCACATTGCCCGGATGAAAGAACGCCAGGAGAAGATCAAAGCGTTAATTGCTGAAGGAAAGGGCACCGAAGAAATTAAAGGTGAATTCGAGGCGAGCGAAGCCAGATTGATCGAGACCATCTGTAACGAATTGAAGCGGTGACAGAGCCTGCTTCGGCCGTCATCACTAATTCTCGAAGGATTCCTCATAGAACTTGTAGGAAGCCTCCTCCATGCCGACCCCGGCGTATGTGCTTTGGCCGGTCAGGTTGGAATGCTCGACATACAGGCGAAATCCACATACATTCTGCTCACGCGAGGCCTTTTCTTTCAAGAATTCGTAGAGCCTTCTGAAGATTCCCCGCCGGCGAAAATCGGTGTCGACGTAAACACTCTGAATCCACCAGAACTGCCCGCAACGCCAATCGCTCCACTCATAGGTTATCATGATGCAGCCAACAACTCGCCCGGCCACCTCGGCGACCGTATAGAAACCGTGCCGGGGATTGTTCAGCAGCGTTCGCAAGCCCTCGGTGACAACCGGCAGTTCAAGCTTCTTTTGTTCGGTCTCCCATGCCAGCGCCATGTTGAACTTCGCAAGCGCCTCTATGTCTCTGTCTTCAGCGAGTCTGACCAGCAATTCCTCCGCCACGGTTCGCCTCCTGCCCCCTTATATCACGTTGCAGCATTCTTCAAATCTCAGGTTTACCTGATCGCGAGTTCTCTCACATTCCACCGGGGTGTCAGTAGGCACTCCAGAGGTACAGTATTTCAGGCGTGCCAAGCTCATAGAGCGTGGTCCTGTCGAGCTTCAGCAGGTTCTGCTGCCGATAGCTGAGCAAGTCCGTCAACGAGAATGGCTTGCGATATTGCACGACCTCGGCCTCGTCGATCCCCGCCATGGATTTAACCATGTCAATGGCCCCGTCGAGATAACCGATCTCGTCGATGAGCTTCACGTCGAGCGCCTCCTGGGCTCCGTAGATGCTGCCGTCCGACAACTGCCTGACTTCCTCGGGACTCAGTGTCTCCTCTCTGCCTTCGGCGACGACCTCCACGAACCGCTCATAGGCAGGGGTGATGAGTTTGTCCTGCATATACTGAAGCTCTTCCGGCGCCGGTTGCCTGAAGGAGCTGGGCCAGTCCTTCCGTTGACCCGACTTGATCGTGACCGGCTGAACGCCGAGCTTGTCCTCCAGCAACTCCTGAACGACGAGCCACCAGCTTATGACGCCAATCGAGCCAGTCATCGTGGTCGGCTCAGCAACAATCTTATCGCACGCGACGGAGGTATAATAACCTCCGGAGGCTGCCACACCCTGCATGAATGCCACGACGGGCTTCTTCACCTCCTCCCGAAAGTCGCAGATCTCATTGTAGATCTGGTCGCTGGCCGAAATTGTCCCGCCCGGCGAGTTTACCCGCACGATGATGCCTTTGACTCGCCTATCCTGCCTGGCGGCTTTCAACTGCCTGTGCACGTCGTTGGCGAGTTCGCCGTGAATGATGCCCTGCACCGTCACCATCGCGATTCGGTTCCTTGCCGGGCCTTCTCGGACGACCTCTTCGGCCAGCATGCTCCGTTGCCCGGTTGCAAAAACAGCGAGGACCCCGATGAGCATCAGAAACATAGCGATATTGGCCATGACGGAGAGCACCAGCAGAATGCCCCAGAAAATCCGCCAGCCGCTTCCTCGACCCGGCGGCCTTACCGGGGGCGGGCTCGCACTGAGACCGGAGATAGGCCCGGTCCGCGACGGTGGCGTCGGGCTTGACATATTACTACCCTGATCAAAGTCCATGATAGCCCCTTTCAAAATCTACGCCCGTCATTATAAGCCCCACACAATGGACCGTCAATCTGAAACGGAGCCCAGGCATCATCTGAAGACCTTGAGATACTTCTCAATGCCTCCAAGAATGGCCTTAGTCAATGTCGGAGTTGTCGGGCAACAGGAGGCTGGCATTTTTCTACGTCTTTATATATACAAGACTTGCGCCATGTCGGCCACATGGACCCCGACACGCCGATTCGTCACTTCTACGGCAACGGAATTCAAGTGTTTCTGGACAGCTGCGGCATGGAGGAAGTTCGGACTGCCTGTCGAAGTTGATGGCAGCATCCATATGTGGAGAAACTCGTCGGAACCTTGCGCCGAGAGTTTCTCGATCATGTGATCGTGATTGGTCAGGGTCGCATCACAAGTATGTCTGGGTAGCGGCGTGGACTTTCAAGGAACTTTCCGCTCTCGTCTCAACGTTCCCCGTCCATTCCCCGACTTGTTCCGAAAAAGCACCGGATTGAATCATTGGGCGCCACTCGAATGGGGCGACATGCCACGAACTTCACCGGTCCTGGTCGCATACCTCCCTCAAGATGGCGTTTTTCGTGGGGGCAGAGGCGGGCTCACAGGGCAACTTCCTTGTCAATTCATGGACATGCCGCGACGGCTTGCGGTTTTGTGTTTATCGACGAGGAACCTTGCGATCCACTGCTTGAATTCGTACAGGACACTATTCTTGCCCTATTCTCGCTTGACAATCGGAGCGAAATGTCATACAGATGCTCAGACTTTCTACTGTTAGCTCGGTGGATTTGTGTATTCGAGTGTTGTTTTGTTCATTCTGTGTAAGGAGACTATGTGTTATGGCAAAGAAAACGGGAGTGAAAGCACCTGCAAAACCAATGACCAAGAGTGAAATCGTATCAGGGATTGCCGATGCGACTGGATTGACAAAAAAGCAGGTGAGCGAGGTGTTTGAGGCGATGGCCGGTCAGATCAAAAAAAGCCTGGGCCGTAGCGGCCCCGGTGCCTATACGGTCCCGAGCCTGATGAAGCTGGTCGTCGTGCGAAAACCCGCCACCAAGGCTCGCAAGGGCATTAACCCCTTCACTGGCGAAGAAACCATGTTCAAGGCCAAACCGGCGCGGAATATCGTGAAGGTTCGACCGCTGAAGAACCTCAAAGACATGGTCTGATCTCGAAAAGGACCTGGATGAATTGCGCAGGCCCCATCGCACGATCTATCGTAGCGCTGTTTGCAGTGGGTAAGGCGTTCTGTCCTGAGGGAGTTCCCAACTTCATGAAACGATATCTTGCCTTCCTCGTTCTGGTCGCCGGCCTACTGGCCCACTCTACCACCACGGCCCAAGCCGAAGCCTGGCCCGGCTGGCGTGGCCCGCGCGGCGACGGCACGTGTATCGAGAAAAACGTCCCCGCCAAATGGGACCCAGCGGGCGCACTCTGGAAGACAGAGCTTCCCGGCCAAGGACATGCGTCCCCGATCGTCTGGGGCGGTCGCGTCTTGACCGCCACCGCTCTGCCTGCGACGCGGGAGCGTGTGCTTCTCTGTCTGGACCGCAACACGGGAGAAATCCTCTGGCAACGGACTGTCGTGCAGGGGCCGCTGCCGAAGATCCACAAGGAGAACAGCCAGGCCTCTGGTACACCGGCTACGGATGGGGAGCGGGTCTATGCGACCTTCCGGGTCGGCGACCACATCGTCGTGGCCGCACATGACTTCGCCACGGGCGACCAGCTCTGGCTGGTCCGAGCTGGGACACATACCGGGGAGTGGGGATTCAGCAATGAGCCCGTGCTGTTCAAAGATAAGGTCATCGTGGACGGCGACAGCAAAGGCGATTCTTTCCTGATCGCTCTGGCCCGAGAAGATGGCAAGACAGTCTGGCGCGTTAACCGTACCAATAAGGGAATCAGCTACAGTGCCCCCCTGATCCGTGAGTTGGCCGGCCGCACTCAACTGATCCAATGCGGCGACCGATGTGTAGCCAGTTTCGATCCCGACACCGGCCAGCAGCTCTGGAAGGTTGACGGGCCCTCGGAGGAATTCGTCGCCACGCCGGTTTACAGCGAGAGGGCCGGACTGATTTTCGTTAGCAGCAGTTGGCCCAAGCGGGTCCTGCTCGCGATCCGGCCAGACGGTAGGGGGGATGTAACGCAGACTCACATTGCCTGGCAAGACAGAAGGGGAGCCCCCTATGTTCCCTCAATGATCGTCGCGGACGACTTCCTGCTCAGTGTCAACAGATCGGGCGTAGCATTTTGCTACGAAGCCGCCACCGGTAAGGTGTTCTGGCAGGAGAAGCTTGGGCGGCACCACGCATCGCCCGTCCTGGTGGGTGGACTGGTCTTCTTCATCAACGACGACGGCGAGGTGAATGTGATCAGACCGGGTGTGGAGTTCGAGCGCTTCGCAGAGCATGAGCTGGGTGAGTCGTGCTATGCTTCACCGGCTATCAGTGATGGCCAGGTCTTCCTGCGCGGCTTCAAGCATCTCTTCTGCTTCGGCCAGAAAGTCAATTAGAAGCCGCATCTCTGATCTAAATCGTTTTTCGCAGTTCGTCGTTGGCAGCGACGGCCATCGAGACATCCTGGGAATAGTCGAAGGCGGCAAGGAGGAGAAGGAAGGTTGGATCAGCTTCCTGAGATCATTGAAGAAACGTGGCCTCAAAGGCATTCAATTGGTCGTCTCGGACAAATCAAATGCCTTGGCCTTGTCGCATCGCTCGGAGAGTGTTTCCCACGAGCTTGCTGGCAGAGATGTACGGTGCACTTTTACAGAAACGTTTTCTCAGTTGTGCCATGTGGAAAGATGAAAGAGGTCTCGGTGATGCGAAAGGCAATCCATACTCAGGAAGATCTCACCGAAGCAACAAAAAAAGCCGACGCTGTAGCGGACAAGCTTGAGAGCATATTGGCAATTGGGACTTGAATACTGGGTCGTAGGTTCATATCGGGCAAGAAAACTCAGGACACAAAAGGAGATACCTCCTTGCTACCACAGACGTTATCTCTTGGTTTCCACAGCGGGGGCCGCTACGGTGCCGTCAGGGCCTCCAGGCACCCCGGGGCGTTGCCGATGGATTCAATCAACTTTGGACCATATTTGCACGTCCGGCCCGTCCAGAGCCAGTTCAGAATCCCTTTCAGTTGTGACGTATCCAACATACGCCAATCGCCAAGACGCAAGTCCTCGGGCAGATGATACTCTTCAGCTTTCTTGAGCAGCACGGCGATGCCGGCCAGCGCCCCCAGGGCCATATTCTTCGGCTCAATGCCGTACTCCAGGGCTAATTGCATCGTGCCGAATATCCGGCCGTCAATCTCCAGTTTCCGCGTGATATCACGAGTGACCCGGGCGACCGTATCACCCAAGTAAGGGTTCGTCATTCTCTCAAGCAAGTCCTCGGCGTAAATTCTGAAACCGGCCTCCGTGAAGAGCGCATCGCCGAGGTGCGCGTATTTTCGCACAAGCGCCGTCCCGGACTCCTTCAAAAAGGCATCTCTGCCGATCTTCATCACGCCATCATCCCGCAGATCCGTCATTGAAGTCTTGCCCATCATCTCGCCAATGAAACCCAGCACCGAATGAATTGCATTGTGGCCGTAGAGCTTCGCTTCTTCGAAAGGCAGTAAGTCATCTTTTTCAACAAACACTTCAATGCCTGGCCTGAAATCAGCAATTTGTGCCCGACTAACTAAGATGCGGTTGAACTGCTCCACCAAAAAAGCCCGGCCGCAATCTGGAGCGATGGTCTTGAGTTTGAGCCTTGCGATCTCAGCCGGATTGGTGACCACCCTGCTCATCTTGCCAATGACTGTATTAAGAAACTGCAAATCTTTTTGCAGGGGGCCCCCAGAACTGTGAAGGACGGTCTCTTGCAGTATTTCGGCTGCATGATTGTTGTTCTCGGCCGCATAAATGATCGTCGCCTTGGCCGTGCTGTTTCTCAGACCTTCGGCTATCCACCAGGCCACACTGTCGGGCTCGCCCGATTCATAGAAATTTACAGAGGGCAGGCAGGTAGCTATCTCGGTGGACTGCGACAAGGCTTCGAGCAGAGTGTTCCGGTCCTGCTCGACACGCGGGTTCAACAACTCAACGTTGTCAATGCGCAACGACTCGATGCCGTCGGAGCCGGCGACATTCAGATAGTAGCTTCCCCCGCCGGCTTTAACCGCATGGACCAGCTCGGCGTCGATTTCAGCAACGACGAGCCTGCTGAAATTCCCACTTTGAAACGCTTCTTTGGCAAACAGCCCGCCCTGAATCGGCCCGAATCCGAAACCGGTAAACACGTGCTCTGGCATGGCTACTGACCCGCCGCCTTCATGAACTCGGCGATGTCCCCTTTGTCCATCAGGACCGTCATTTCCAGGTCATACGTTCTGCTCTTTCCCGGCGCGATGTGGATAAGCTTCTTCTGCTCTCTGGCTTTTCCCTGGCCAATCGGCGGATTGGTCCCGGGCTCAAGGGCGGTGACATACTCGCCCGGCCCCCAGTGCTGCCAGTTGCTCAGCCAGGGCAATTGTTTCTTGTTGTATCTCAGAACAAGCGCAACACCAAGACGCCGATTGTGGAGACCTGCCATGCACATCCCTTTTCTGTCGGCAACCGCATCGATGAACGCGCAGCCTTCGCCGCCGCCTCTGTGGCTCTCAAGCGGCCGGGAGCACTTTCGGTAATCGCGTTTGCTGTTGAACACCGCGTTGTCCATATCCAGTCCCCGCGATGCCCATTTGCCCCTGCACAGAATTTCACTTCCCTCATCAACCAGAGGCCAGCCATAGTTGCAGTGATACAGGATCATGTGCGGCGCGGGCGTATTTCCCACGTTCGTTACGACATCGCGAATTCGAACCGCCGGCTCGCCCAGCGTGCTTGAGATGGTGCGCCTCAACTCCAGATTCGGCCCAAATACGCGGGACTGCTTGACTACCCCGGTTATGCTCATTTGAAGTTTACTGCCACTGAGATCCGGCTGAACAATGGATTCGACACGGGCCGGCAGGTTGCTGATGCGCCCGTGCAATCCGCGTTCGCCGAATTCATCACTTTCAGGCCCTCCGACGTGCGTCAACCCACACGTTGTCAACAGGCCGCCCGCAAACGAACGCAACCACTCCAGTCCGCGGTTGGCGTCGGGCCGGGGAGCCGTCACACCAGCATGGCTAATCCAGGCGAGGCTATGCCGGTCATGGAAGGCATCGACAATGTCCAGCCCCCTGTCGAGTACAACCTTATATCGCAAACCTGCCCCGGTATTGACCCAGGCAATGCGCGTCCCGCGGCCCAGGCCGTCATCCAGGACGGATGTTTCAATGCCTCCAATCTGGGCCACATTGCCCACTTTGTCTTTCCACTGGGAAGCACGAGTCTTGCCGGCCATTCGTATTCCTTTCCTTTTCGCAAGTATCTAACACAAGGCGTTTCGCAGCGCGTCGAAGCTTGGGTAGGCCGCTGGGCTGCGGAGGACTTCGAGCATTTTGTCGTAGGATCGGATATTGCCATAGCGATCTTCCAGAGGCGCTTTGATGAAAAGGGACGCGAACAAATTGCCCATCTGAACCGCCTCGGTGAAGTCCACAGAACCGCTTTTGAATGCGTTCAGATGTACGGCGAGATACGTAATCAGCCCCGCCCGGAAGGAGTCCCCCGCTCCGACGAGGTCAACCACCTCCCCCGCCATGAACCGGGACGTGATTCGGTGGGGGCCATCCACTGTTCCATCAGGACAAATATGCCTTTCGTATGCCCCATCGCTGACGGTCACGCCGAACAATCTTGTCCTGCCGTCTTTCTTCCAAAACCGCTCCGTGAGAAACTCAAGGAAGTGCACGTCGTTCTCTTGTTCGTCGAACTGGCTCCAGGCTCGCCCCGGTGCAAGCGTGTTCTCAATCAGTTTCGCCTCGTCGCATGAAGTGAAAAACAAATCAACTTCAGGCAGGAGCGGCTCCAGAAGCTGGTATTCCTTGACAGCGGTACCCGCCTCTATCAACGCGTGCGGGTTGCCCGTCAGAGTATGACTGTCAACAATTGTGACCGCGCCCTTGCCGCGGCACCACTTGATGAACTCAGCCAGGTCCCGACCTTCGTTGGCATCGCCCCTGTCGGACAGGCCCGAATACATGTAGTAGATGATACTGGGCTGCAATCTCTCAACCGCCCGCCTGAACCGTCCGAAGTCAAAATCATTGTTCGCGTTGGGAAAATACGCTATGCCGCCCCTGTCATCGCCCGAGGTGCTGTGAATAAACGTTGTTCCTGTAGGTAAATCAGGATGTACCTGTGTCTGCGACATGTCGATGCCGTTGGTCGTCATCACATCGTGAAAGAACCTACCCTGGGCATCGAGACCGCCGTAGTCGCCTTTTCCGAGGTTCACGCCGACGGCGACCTTCAAGCCCGTCCGGGAAATCAGCGGCGCCGTGTTGCCCGGCCCGCCAGCGGTCGCACTACCCTGCTGGATCCATTCTCTCAGTTGCTGTTGAGAATAGCCGGGCATATCTGCGGTTCTGCATTTGGCCAGGCCGCCCTTACCGACCAGAGCGTCGGCAAAATCGAAATCGGGCCGTCTCAGATCCGTCACGGCTGTATTGAGAATCAATACGTCTGTCGTCATGCTCGGTACTTTGCCCGGTTCTAATGCATCTCGGCTTCGCACGTGCCGATGGCAGGTCTGTAGAAGTTGAACTGCACGTTCGGATGACCGGCCAACAGCGACATCGGAACGGCACTATCGGCGATTCTTTTGCCAATCATCAGAGTTGTCAATCTCATGCCGAATGGATTGTCATGGGTACCGGCCTGCCAAATCGAGACTTTCTCGGCCTTCCACGTTTGCACAGGACCGACGGTAATCGCCTTGGTCGGTACACCGGTAACGACCCCACCTCCGCTGGTCCGCGCGTTCTGCATGACTGTCACGGGGTGCAAGTCCACCACGCGGGTCGTCAGTGCGCCATATTCCTGGGGCGCGGGTGGCCGGTCTTTGTACTTGCCCTGGCGCCTGACCGGATCGTTGAACGCCCAGTGTTTTATGTCGCCCTGGCCACCCTGCATGACCACGCAGCGAACACCCTCCCAGCTTTTGACATAGTCGGTCACATCGGATTTCGGAAAATGGATGTTGGACTCAGGCATTTTCAACGAACCATCCATGCGATTAAAGCAAAGCTCCATATCCGCTCTGGCAAACGACAGCGGATGCGACACCGGCACTTCCCTGCCTTCCATATACCACTCGTCCATTCCCCAGAAATGAGCATCTGAAAGATCCAGCCTCAATTCGTTGACGAGCCTGGCCACCAGGGGAAGCTGCTCTGTGGGTCCAATCGGCCCGCAGATACCCGCGGGATTGTCGCTGGTTGCCTGCTTCCACGCGGTAACGTATTCCAGCGCCTCGGCTAAGTAGAGATCTTCGAGAGTGTCATAAAACACGACATTGAAACCTTCCCTGCTCAAGCCGGCCAAATCCTTAGCCGTGAGCTTCGCGGCATCGTTGAGAATCTCATCGTCGAGCGTCGTATAATCCCACCATTCCGGCGCCAATATGCTGATTTTTCGTGCCATTGACAGTCTCCTTATAACTCGTGAACCAACTCGCCAAGCTCGGCCTTGAGGATATTGTCCTGTGGATACGCATGACCTAAATGCTGTCTGAATCCTTCGCCGTACAGGGCGTCTATCTGCCGGCCTCTCTTCTGGTCGGACACCTTCATCATATTGACGTACTCATCCATGCCGTGATGTGTCATGAGCCAGTGCCGCTGGCTTTCGTGGCAGCAGAGCATCTTCTCTTTGGTGTCCATCACGCTGCTGATGTCAACAATGGTGCCGGCCTTAATCTCGGCCCCGAAGTTGTCCTTCTGCTCAACCGCATCCATGTAGTAAAGGTACGGTATCGGCTCGAACGGCTCAGCGCCGGGCGTCTCGACATTCACCACGCCGCAGGCAAAGCAGGCCGTCTGAGCCAGTTTGCTGGCCATCTCGTGGTCCACCATATAATCCGACGGGCTCGTCGTAAAGACAATCGTCGGTTTCACCCGGCGCACCAGCTCAATCGCCTTGAGCAGCGATGGCCTGTCGTACAAAATGAAAATATCGCCGCATTCGAGACAGTGATAGGTGCCGTCCAACAGGCTCACCGATTTCGCAGCTTCGGCTTTTCGAATCCGGCTAATCTCCTCCCTGCTGTACTGCACCGTCCCGCAGTCTCCGGGCGCCATAGTGGCGATATGAATCTGCCAGCCCTTCTCACGAAGCAGCGCAAGAGTCCCGGCACACAGGAATTCCGCATCGTCAGGGTGAGCACCCAAGCTCAATACCGTCTTACCATTCGTCACAGCCATTTTCCAAGACACCTCCCTGCGGCCTTACCTGCCCATCAGGTGATTGATGGTCAACAGGTCCAATTCTTCGTAGTCCCGCTCGTTGATCAGCTTCTGCACCTTGTCTTTGTCCAGACTTCGCACGAGCTCAAGCAGACGCAGAAAAATCGCTCTGCTATTGGATAAATGCTTTGTGGCGACATCTTGCTTTTGAGTCCGCATTGCTTTGACGTCCAGCCCCACAAATTCCCCGCGCGTGCCATAGTCGTACTGATCAAGGATGCGTACCTGATTGAACGCCCTTCGCAGGTCAACGGAACCGAACGCCTTGTCCTGGTCGAATTTCAAGCCATTCTGGTCGTTCAGATGTACGGTAAACAGCTTGTCATACGCCAGAGCAAAGCCCATTTCATCCGAAGGGTCAAGGCCGGCAAGAATTACATGGGCGGTTTCAATATTCACACCGACGCGTTGTGGTGCATCCGTCAGATAGCTCAGAGCAACGGCGTGTCCGGCGGTCGGAATATAGGCCTGGTCCATCGGCTCATTGGGCTTGGGCTCAATCGCGATTTTGACATCCGGATTGTAGGCGAGCATATCGTTTATGGCCTCGACAATTCGCTCCACAGCCACTTTACTGTCCTTGGCCTCGCGAATATAGGTCCCTTCGCGGGCAAGCCAGAGAACCACGAGTTTGCAGTCGAGCGCAGCGGTGATATCAAGCATGCGCCGGCTGCGCTGCCTGGCGTAGTCGCGGCAGGCCGGATCGTTGGATGTGTAAGTGCCGTCGATTGTCAGGCCGCCCTCCCACAGCCGAGGCGCGACAAACTCGGCAACCAGACCCTCGCCCTCAAGCATCGAATGCACTTGTTCGGCCTTCTTGATGATCTGCTCCGGACTCAGATCGTCCATGCCCGGCACGGCATCGTCGTCGTGAAATTGTACGCCGTCAAAGCCAAGCTGCTTGTACAGCTTGAGCTTCTTACCGAATTCGACACTATCACGAACTGTCGGCCCAAACGGGTCCGCCCCTTCGTGAATATTCCAAGGTCCGAACGAAAAACGATATTCCCCAGCCATTGTTGTCACTCCTTCAATGCTTGTAAAGACACAGCTTGTGCGAAATCACGGCGCGCTTCAAACCAAGCGACTCAATAAGGACCTTTTAGCAGCGACCAGCAAGTCTGTCAAGCCTTTGTTGATACTGGGAGCGGTCAGTATCTGATGTTCACAGTGCAAATGTGGGGCGCTTGGTTCAATCGTACTTTTCTTGCAGAACCTCGCGGGCATGCCGGGCGTAGTGCGCGCGAAGATCACTGGCGTATTGCTTCAGAATCTTTTCGCCGAGCCGATTATAGTCACCGCAGCGGTACAAAGCCCGGGCCAGAACCAGTTCGCATAACGAGTCATTTCGTGTCCGGGTATCAGTGGCACTTGGCGGCGTCTGGCGTCCGGCTTTCTGAACATCGGTGAAGGCATGCCCCCCCATCCCGGGTTTGCCCAGAAGAATTGCCAACGGACGAGCAGCAGATGCATCGCCTATTGTCTCAAGCGCCATCGCCACCGCCCGGCAGTGTGAAAACTCACTGTCTGCATCAAGTTGCTCGACTTTCTCGAGGATCGGATCCAGAGCCTTCTTGTCCCGGGTCCGGCCCAGTGCAATGAGGAAGCTGTCGAGCTCGCTTACGCTGGCGCCAAACTGGCCCATACCCGTGTAATTCCAGCCTTTGTCCCAGTCGCAGCCGCGCACCGCCTCGGCCAGAATCTCGGCGCCGTCGGATTCGCCCAACATTCCGAGCACATGGGCGTAAACAAGTTGTTCCTTCGGCGTCTGTGCGCACTGATAGGTTTTCTTCAGACGTGGCAGCGATTCAGACAAATGGGCAAGAACGATATCGATTCCGTCAAAATTGTCCGCAACACGCTCGACGGCATCGGCAATTATCCGCTCAGGCAATGGGAAGGAGTCCTTTTCGGTCAGGACCTTATCAGGCAAGTTGCCCTTTTCGATAAGATGTTCCTGCAAAGTCTTGATATTAATATCGCGAACCGATGTTCCGCCCCGAACCGCAGCCACAGCCGCCATGCCCGCGGCGTAGCCCTGATTCTGCACATCCGCCTGCATACGAATAACCGGCATCGCATCCCGATGGGCGCTGACACCGAGTCCGGTGACCAAAATGCCGTCAAGATCCCTTGGTAACAGACATCGGTAAGGCACGTTCACCAGCATTTCTTCTCTGTCGGGCGGCTTAAGAAAAAAGAGAGGATGAATTGTATAGCCGTGTGAGTCGAAGTTGCTTCGCGCAATCGCAATGGTATCGGGGTAAGTACGCCCGAGGAAAATGTCCATGGGAGACATTATGAAATCGCCGACGATGCGCCGGCGCTCTCGTGTATCCACCAATTGACCCAAGTCGTAGGCATCTGTGTATTTCTTCTTGGCGACAACAAAGGCCCGCCATACATCAATGACATCTCCGTCATCAATGAAGGTCCAATCCGTGTTGGTGTATCCCGACCCAAACTGTCGCGGGGGAAGTCCTGCTCCCTGGACGGCCACACTCGTACCGTCCGTGTAAACACATGAAGCCCCTGCTGCGGCAGCGATATCGGCATTGCCGGTCGAATCAATGACAACTTTGGCAAGCACGACGCCGCGCCCTTCGGGCGTGGCAACGACGACGCCTTTGACAACCCGATTCTCGACGAAAGCACCGCAACCGAGCACGCCAAACCAGATGTCCGCGCCTGCTTTGCGCAACTCCCTGCGGTACCACTCTTTCTTCCACTCAACGTTCCATCCTCCGCGTCTGGGCTTGCCATCCCCGCCCAAACCATTAACGCCATCGTCAACTTCTTTCGTAAATCCCTTGATATAGCCGTAATAGTAACTGCTAATATAGCCCGTCGTTCCAACGCCGCCGAGCCCGTGGAGATATTCCAATACAAGCGTTCTGGTCCCCTGTCTCGCTGCTGCAATGGCAGCCGGCGCGCCGCCTGTCCCGCCTCCAACAACCACAACATCGTATTCACCCAGGACAGGGATTGTTCGTTTGTCGGCGGGAACGGTTTCGGTATGAGCGGGCTGTGAACGTATTCCATCGAGGCTCTCGTGAACGTCGGCCGAACTTACCGCTGCGACAGACTCACCCCGGAGTTTGACGCTGCGCAGTTCCGGTGCTCTTCTTGCTTGCGAACCGGCAAGTATCCCGATACGACTGCCCACTGTCATTAATTCCAGGGGGTGGAGCAGCTTCTCGGCGGCGCGGCGAGAGACGTCTGCGCAACCACCAACCACAAACAGACGTGAAACACCTTTAGGCCGGAACACTTCCAAATCGACCTTTGTCGCTCCAGGCCAGGCGCCTGCCAAGCTCTTGCTGCCTTCAAACGGATCCGGCGGAATCTGGAAGAGTATCTCCGAAGCGTCCCCAAGCTCAGGCTCCCAGGTTTTGTCACGCACAATTTGTTCCGCCTGCGCAAAAGATGCATAGGAGCCGTTCTTCATCGGTATCGTGAGCGTGTATTCAATCGCTTGATGACCTCTGCCGCCCCCGACCGGTATCGGCGTCGGCATCTGCGCCGCCTTGAGACCTTGTTCCCTGCGTCCCTTGCCGCCAACTGTAATCCATTTGAATGTCTGCGGTCCCGCGGGATAGGGTTTGAACACAGCGCCTGCCATTCTCGCCACACTCGCCCTGGGTGTCGCGTCAACAATGACCCTGGCTTTGACCGCCTGCCGGCCCGAGCGATTAGCCATGATAATACCGGCAAGGTTTCCATCACGGTCATGAAGCACATCGGTTGCATAGCAACCATACAAGAACGGCACGTCCGCGTCC
>CP070806.1:3798817-3815154 GCA_020343675.1 Phycisphaerales bacterium | reverse complement strand
GGAAAGGTGGCCGTGGCGCAGAATGCCCTCAAACATGGCCTTTTTGCCGTTCAGGACGTACTGACCACCGAAAATCAGGCCGGGTTCGACCTTCTGCGCGAGCAAATGCTCGCCGAACTGGCCCCGGTCGGGGTCGTGGAGTCTCTGCTGGCCCAGTGGGCGGTCAGTCTCGCATGGCGGCTCAAACGCGCTGAGCGCATGCAGGCCGAAGAAGAAGTCAATCTGAAAAAACAAAGCCAATCCGTGCCGGACCCGGAGGAGCTAACCGATTTTGTGAAAAGGACTTATGGTGACCCGCTCCCGCTATGGGTTCAGAGGTCACTGAGGTGACTCTGCAACCCGGTCGAGGCCGGCTCGCAATCGCCGTCCTCGGGACTCCTTACGGAGGACGGGTCAAGGGCAGTTTCAGGCATTTCTGGAGTTCTTAAAGAGTATCCGGTAGAATGCAACTCGTCCTGCGTTCCTTCGGCTTTGCTCAGGACAGGCGTGGGTGATGTGTCGTGCGAGCAGGCCGACGCAATACGCAATACGATATACGCAATACGAGAACAGGAGACGCTCATGGAGCAAGAGCAATCACCCATAGAGGTCGAGTACGGCATGGATGTTACCTTTGTGACATTTACAGCCGAAAGGATCGTTGAGGAGCAGCAGATAAGGGAGCTTCAGGAGTCCCTCCAAAAGGTCATTGAGAAGAACGAGGACAAGACGCTGATTCTCAATTTCTCCAACGTTCAGTTTATGACCTCAGCCCTTTTGGGTCTTCTGGTGAGGATCCACAAGACGGTCTGCGAACTGGGCGGCCGGCTGCAATTGTCCAACCTGGATTCGGACCTTCGCAAAGTCTTCGAGATTACACAACTGACGAAGGTGTTCGAGATTACGTAGAAGTCTCGTCCCGAGCCGAGGGCAAGGCGCCTGGCCATCGACAAGCCAGATTCTCCGCTTCGCTCAGAATGACATCGCTGCTGTCAACTCAGCGATAACGGTTGGGGGGCATTGGCCCGTCCGGTTCCACGCATCGTACAGGCGTTTGCCCCAGTCGTCGGTTCGGTTTTGCTCTGCGAGAAACTTGATGTACTCCCATGAGGCCGACTGATACATTAGATTCACGACGATCCGCTCGCAGCCAGCCGGCGGCTCGAGCGGCACGTCATCCCAATGCTGGCCGTCGGCGTACTCGGCCCCGACCGGTTGGGAAAGGTGTTCTTTGAACGTACTGTTCTTGAAACCTTTCGGCGGAATGCGATTGTCCTTGGCGATGGTATCATTGAGTACGAAATGGAACGACTTGCCCGGTTTCTTGCCGTACTTCTTGGCCTGAGCCTCGCTTAGGCCCGGAAGGCATTCGTAAACGCGCGTCTGCTCCGGGTCAAGCAATGTGGGGGCCGCGACGGATTGGTCGAAAATGGTATCCTGCATGGGACCGTATCTGCCGATTTCTCTCAGCAGCTCGCCTGATGCATCGAAGAACTTGACGTTGATCCACATCCTGCGTCCCTCGGGGTACCCGGTGGGAAGTTTGTGGCCCGTCAGATTCGTAATACGCAATACGGCTTTTCCGGGTACGGATGATTGGATACTCAGCGATGCAGCCGTCTTGAGCATCTCCAGCGCTCGCTGCTTACCGAGTTCGACGGCTTTGCGGTCCATGTCTTTGCCGTCCCACAGCAGCCAGGTGACGTCCTGGGCCCAGACCGAGCCGCCGACGGGACCGTGCATCACGAAATAGTCGCGTTTGGGCCCTCCAAATCGCGAGGGCTGGCCGCCGCCCTCGACCGCCGGGTAATGGCACGATTGACAGGTTCCTTCCGCGCCCCTTTGCGCAAAATCGCTCAGGAACCATTCGCTGTAGGTTCTCTCGATGTGCCCGAACGTGTGCGGCGGTGCGGTGTTAACATCCTGGACCTGCAAGGGATTCGAGACAAGGTGGCATGTTGCACACAGGCTACTCGACGCATGATATTCCGATTCCTTCGTATTGTGGGGCATTGCTCCTTCACTGTCGTCGTAGGGCCCTCGGACCGTGTTGGCGGGATCGGCCACCATCATGGCGTTGCCGTAGGCCGGGGGGACGTGCTCAATCAGCTTGCGCGCCTCGTCGGAGAGCGGATCGACGAACCGGTGGCAGACGTCGCAGCTTACGCCATGCAGGTCTTCGCGGTTAAGCGCCGACCCATCGACCGGCTTTGAGCGGTCCTCCAGCCAAGCGCGCGGAGCGTGGCATCGCAGACAGAACTCACCGACACCCTCGATGTCCTGGTTCGCAATCGTCAGGGCGGCCCGAAATACCGGGTCCCTGGCCGCCTGCGACATCATGCCGCTCTGCCAAGACAGGAAGGGGTCAGCCTGGCCGTTTCTGGTTCGCGAGTGGCACATCATACACTGTTGAACCTTCACGAATTCAATACCCGATTCTTTCGGTTGCATACCGGGCAAGAACACCTCGGCGCCGCAGCTTTCCTCGGGAATGACGCACGCGACCAGCGCCGACAAAGAAGCAAGTACAGCTACTCTCATGAAAAGTGATTGCCTCATGTTTGATTTACCCCTCGGACAAGCCCTGTTTTGATGGCTGACTCCTGGTTCTCCACCGTAAGACCCCGCCAAGGCCGGCCGGCGCCGCATCCCAGGAAAGATCCTCAGCGGGCATCGCGCATGCGACACACAGTATCCACCAGACGATACGATTATCACACGAACTTGTTCTACGCAATACTACGATACTATGCTATCAGGATACAGGGTATCCGTCAATTTGGATGTCCGGCACACCTGGCTCGGAGTCGTGATAGTCTGATACTCTGAGACCCTGATGGCTCCTGAATCTCACTCGGGCAAGAAAACGTGTTCGGTCTCCGTGGAGTCAGCTACTGGCGAGCGAGTCTTCCAACGCAGGCAACATGAAAAGTAAGGCCGATATGCTTGAAATCATTCCCTTTAGCCATTACTATGCTCGCGGACAAATCCAGCAGCGTTGCTGGGTAGATTCATTTGCTGATGTCACTTGGGAACGACGGTTGAGTAGTTTTGGGAAAGGGTTTTCAATGAGGAGAATTGTAGTAGCTGGGGCGTCAGTCTGTCTTCTGACAGCCTTCGGGTCTGTGAGAGCATGGAGTGCAGCGGGTGACGAGTACTGGCCAACATGGCGCGGGCCGCACCGGACGGGCGTATCGGCAAAAGGCAATCCGCCGATGACCTGGAGTGAGTCGGAGAGCATCAAATGGAAGGTCAAGCTCACGGGCGATGGCTCGAATTCATCGCCCGTGGTCTGGGAGAACAAGATATTCTTTCAGACAGCGGTTAAAACCGACGTGCAGGGCAGGCCTGCGGCAGCGGCTGGAAGTGGGAATTCAAGGGGCCGCAGAGGTCCGGGCGGCTCGCCCCCGTCGAATGTCTACAAATTCAATCTTGTCTGCGTGGATCGAGACTCCGGCAGCGTGCTGTGGGAGAAAACGGTCCGGGAGGAGTTGCCCCACGAAGGCCATCACGACGATCATGGCTTTGCTTCATTTTCACCTGTAACGGACGGCAAACTCGTATGGGCCCACTTTGGCTCGCGAGGGCTTCACTGCCTTGATGTGGACGGTAACCTGAAATGGAGCAAAGACCTGGGCACATTGAACACGGTGATGAGCTTTGGGGAGGGCGGCTCGCTGGCCGTAGCGGGCCAGGCCGCTATTGTTGTGATGGATCATGAAGGGGATTCCGCCATCTACGCGATCCATAAGACCACGGGGGAATTGATCTGGAAGAAAGATCGTGATGAGCGCACTTCCTGGGCGACGCCATTGCCTCTCGAAGTGAATGGAAAGATGCAGGTGGTCACCAGTGCAACGAGCCTGATTCGCACTTACGATCTCGAAACAGGAGAGCTTCTCTGGCAGTGTGCAGGCCAGACGCGCAACGTGATTCCCTCGCCGGTGGCGGGCTTCGGGATGGTGTTCTGCACGAGCGGCTATCGAGGCAGCTCTTTACAGGCCATCGAATTAGGTCGCACGGGCGACCTGAGCGAGACCGACGCGGTCAAATGGCATGTCAAAGAGGCGACTCCTTACGTGCCAGCTCCGCTTCTCTACGGCGATAAACTCTATGTCTGCTCGGGCAATCAGGCAATCGTATCGTGCTATAACGCCAAGACGGGTGAACCGTATTTCTTCAAGGAAAAGCTGCCGGAGATCAGCGGAATCTACGCCTCCGGCGCCGGCGCAGCCGGTCGCGTGTACTTCGCCGGCCGCAACGGAGTGACATACGTCATTAAGCACTCCGAGAATTTTGAGGTTCTGGCCGTCAATACGCTCGACGACAAATTCGAGTGCTCGCCCGCTTTGGTCGGTGACGAGCTGTACCTCAAGGGCAAAGAGAATCTGTATTGCATTGCCAACGAACAATGACCAGGGCTATTGTTAGAGGTACTGTGGCAGCCATTGTTTTTGGCGCTCTGTGTGCGCTGGCCGCCCGCTTTGCACCGGCCGGCGGAAAAGACGCCCAAGCGGCCATGTGGTATAGCATCGTTCCCCCGGTCCTGGCGATTCTGCTCGCCTTCCTGACGCGCCACGTTGTTTTGAGCCTGGGAATCGCGATTCTGGCCGGCGGTCTGCTCACGGCGGTTCCACAGGCACCGCTCAGCGCTGCGGCTTGGTTCGACGGACTCGGGGCAGCGGCCGCTCTTGTGGGCCAAACGGTACGCCCATACCCTGAACCGGGCCAGATAAACTCGAATCTGCTGATCCTCGCTTTTATCCCGCCCATCTTTGTGATGATCGAGATCCTTGTTGCCTCGGGTGGATTCAGGGGGATCATCGTGTGGCTCTTGAAATGGGTCAAGGGCAGGAAATCCGCTCAATTAGCCACGGCTCTGATGGGCATACTCTGCTTCATCGACGACTACACGAATGCCATCATCGTCGGCTCGATGATGCAGCCGATCACCGACCGGTTTCGCGTCAGCCGCCAGAAGCTCGCTTTTCTTGTGGATGCAACCAGTGCACCGATTGCGGGACTGGCTGTGGTCAGCACATGGATCGCCTACGAGGTGGGGCTTCTTGGCCAGGTCGCCGACAATCTCGGTATCGACAAGAGCGGATATTCCATGTTCTTCGACGCCCTGAGCTTCCGCTTTTACTGCTGGCTGATGATTGCGTTTGTCTTCCTGCATATCATCGCAGGCCGGGATTTCGGTCCGATGAAAACTTCCGAAGACTCCGCTCGACGCTCGATCCCGGATGACGGGCCCTCGTCGAGTATCGAAAACCAAGTATCCGGTACCGGGAAAGGGCGGGCCATCAATGCTCTGGTTCCGATGGCCGGGCTTATAGGTTTTCACGTCACCGGGATTTGGATCGATGGCGGCGGCCCGGCCGGACTCAGAGAGGGCGGTTCACTGCTCAGCCTGACTTACTGGCGCGATGTGATCAGTGCCGCCGAACACACCCATCTCATTCTTGATGGCGCAGCCCTGTTCGGCCTGGCGCTGGCCCTGCTCTTCTCGCAACTGTTCGGATCGCTGCGCATGCCGGTCATTGTGAGCTGTTTCAGACGCGGCGTTAAGCGGGCTATGATTCCCTTCGTGATACTGATTCTCGCCTGGTCACTCAAGAATTGCTGTGACGGCCTCAAGACGGGGCAGTTCCTGACAACCATTCTGGCCGGCAGAGTTCCGCCTTATTTGTTCGGGCCGATTCTTTTCTTTGTGGCTTCGGTGACCTCATTTGCGACCGGGACCAGTTACGGGACAATGGCGATTCTCCTCCCGACGGCCGTTCCGATCGCCTTCGCACTTGACGGCAACGCGTATGGCCTGACCACAATGATAAGCATCGGGGCAGTACTGGACGGCGCGATCTTCGGAGACCACTGTTCGCCCATCTCCGATACGACGATTATGAGCTCTATCGCCAGCTCATGCGACCTGATAGAGCACGTTCGGACCCAACTGCCCTACAGCCTGCTTGTCGCTGGGCTCGCGCTGCTGTTTGCCTACCTGCCCAGTGGCCTCGGCCTTGCTCCTGGATGGGGCCTGGTCGTGGCGATATCGGCAATGGCGGTCTTTTTTGCTATTCTGATTCGAGCCGGAGAAACGCCGTCCTAACCGTGAAAATGGGCCGGAACCTGTGAATAGACCGGCACAATCACAAAATCTTTGCCTCTCCCGCACAAACCTGGCTATTGCAAAACCGGCGGTTCCTGATACCATGATGCTTCGCTGAGACACAACGGGAATCGAGACCCAAGACGCCTTCACCGGCGTCTTGGGTCTTGTGCCCTGTGCCTTGCTTGTGAACAGGAGAACACCATGAACAGATTGGGCATTATGACTCGACGAGACTTTCTGATGGGAGCGGCCGCCGCGGCGGGAACAGCATTTGTTCTGCCGACCGTTGTTCCATCATCGGTTTTTGGTGCCAATGCGCCAAGCAACCGAATCGTTATGGGCGCTATCGGAGTCGGCTCGCAGGGGACCGGCGACATGCAGGGATTCCTGAGCAGCTCGGAGGTGCAGATGGTCGCTGTGTGCGATGTTGACAAGGCCCATCGTGACAGAGCCAAGAAGATCGTGGACGAGCGGTACGGCAACAGCGATTGCAGGAGCTATCTGGACTTTCGCGAGCTGATCGCTCGCGGCGATCTCGATGCCGTTCAACTGGCGATGCCCGACCATTGGCACGCGATCCCTGCCATCGAAGCGGCCCGCGCCGGTCTTGACATCCACGGCCAGAAACCGCTCGCTCGCTCTATTCGAGAGGGGCGTGCGATTTGCGATGCGGTCCACCGGTACGGACGAGTCTGGCAGACCGGGAGCCAGCAGCGGTCCGAGTGGAAGTTTCGTCGGGCCTGTGAGCTCGTCCGAAATGGTCGCATCGGCAAAATCCTTAAAATTGAAGTTGGCTTGCCTACCGGCGGCGCTACGGACGTCAAACCCATCACAGAACCGCCGGACGGTCTCGATTGGGATTTCTGGCTGGGGCCCGCGCCGTACGTCCCGTACCGCGGCGTTGCCCACTGGGATTGGCGGTGGATCATGGATTATTCCGGCGGCCAGCTTACCGACTGGGCCGGACATCATATCGACATCGCCCACTGGGGCATGGGCTGGGACTATACCGGCCCGGTCGAAATCGAGGGCCGGGGCAACTATCCCAGCGAGGGCATCTATACTGTCGCTACCGAGTACAAGTTCACGTGCAAGTACGCCGACGGCACTTTGATGACCGTCGCCAACAACAAGCAGCTCACACAAGGCGCCAAATGGTACGGCGAAAAGGGATGGGTCCATGTCAACCGGGGCGGGCTCAATGCATCGGATGAGAAGATCCTCAAAGAAGAAATCGGCCCCAATGAAATACGGCTCTATGAGAGCCGGGACCACAAACAGAACTTTCTCGATTGCATCAGGAGCCGCAGGTTGACGATTTGCCCGGTTGAAGTTGGCCACCGCTCGATCAGCGTCGGCCTGCTGGGCGAGATTGCCATGTTGACCGGTCGTAAGATCACCTGGGATCCGGAGAAGGAACGAATCCTCGATGACCCGCAAGCCTGCATGCTGCTCGGCCGGTCTTATCGAGAGCCGTGGGTCCTGTGAGCACCATCGCCTGAACGAATTCGACTGTAGGGAGCACAAGAATGAAAAGACATATAGTGCTTTTGCTTGTATTTTGCATGGTGGGTATTTCGGCACCGGATGAATCCTTCGCCGCGGACGAGGGCTGGCAAGATCTCTTTGACGGCAAAACCCTCAATGGCTGGATCCAGCGCAATGGAAAGGCAACATACACCGTCGAAGAGGGATTGATTGTCGGAACCACCGTTCTGAATACGCCCAACAGTTTTCTGTGTACCGAGAAGATGTACACTGACTTTGTTCTTGAACTGGAGTTTCTCGTCGAGCCTGGCATGAACTCCGGCATCCAGATTCGCAGCCACAGCTTCGAACACTTCAAGAACTACCGCGTTCACGGCTATCAGGTCGAGATCGACACATCAACCCGGGCCTGGAGCGGCGGCATTTATGATGAGGCCCGCCGGGGCTGGCTCTTTGACCTAAAAGAAGAGCCCGAAGCTCAGAAGGCCTTCAAACAGAACCAGTGGAACCACTACCGCATCGAGGCGGTTGGTGACAGAATACGGACCTGGGTGAACGGCGTGGCCGCCGCGGACCTGCGAGATGACATGACCTCCACCGGTTTCATCGCCCTGCAGGTCCACGGTTCCAAAGAAGCGGACAAGAAAATCAAATGGCGAAACATCCGCATCCAGGACTTGGGCCGTCAGCGCAGCAAGGGGCCGTTGAAAGCCCTGATCGTCGATGGCCAAAACAACCATGACTGGAAGAGCACGACGCCCGTTCTCAAGAGCCTGCTCGAAGAAACCGGCCTCTTCGCGGTCGACGTGGCGACCTCGCCGGAGAAGGGCCAGCCGATGGACACGTTCAGGCCGGATTTTGCCAGGTATGACCTCATCGTCTCAAACTACACGGGCGACGACTGGCCGAAACAAACGCAGGATGCGCTGGTCGAGTACATGCAAAACGGCGGCGGTCTGGTCATTTTCCACGCGGCGGATAATGCATTCCCCGGCTGGAAAGAGTGGAACGAAATGATTGCCATCGGAGGATGGGGAGGACGCAACGAAAAATCCGGGCCAAAGGTTCGCTATCGGGAGGGCAAAGTAGTCCTCGACGATTCCCCCGGTCGCGGAGGAAGTCACGGGCCTCAGCACGAATTCCAGGTTATTATTAGGGATCGCCTGCACACAATCACGGCAGGTCTTCCCGAGAAATGGATGCACGCCAAAGATGAGCTTTACAGCGAGCTGCGAGGTCCTGCCAAGAACATGACAATTCTCGCCACTGCCTATGCCGACCCTGCGCAGAAAGGCACCGGCGAGCATGAACCGATGCTGTTCACTGTGCGGTACGGCAAAGGACGCGTCTTCCATACGGTCATGGGTCATGGACCTGAACAGATGCGTTGCGTGGGCTTCATTGTAACTTTCCAGCGGGGGACGGAATGGGCTGCGACCGGCAGAGTCACTCAGGTTGAGGTCCCGGCGGACTTCCCTGCCGCTGAGAGGGTCAGCCTCCGCTCGCCCCTTTCGGCTCCCTACGAGGCCACCGAGAATTACGACTTCGGCACGTCTCGCCGCGCGTTGGCCGCCATAGAAGAAGAAATTCGAAACGTCCCGCCGTCCTCGTTTCCCCAGGTCGAGGCAAAACTGCTCGATGTCCTGCACTCGCCCAAGACAACATTTGCCGGAAGGCAATTTGTCTGTCGTATGTTGCGCCGCGTCGGCTCGGCCAACTCCGTACCGGCTCTTTCCGAGATGCTTGCCGAGAAGGACCTTTCCCACATGGCGCGTTTCGCACTTCAACACATGCCTGCTCCAGAGGCCGGGGCGGCTCTGCGCAAGGCGCTGGGCAAACTCGATGGCGATCTTCAGATGGGCGTCGTCGGTTCGATCGCGCAGCGCGGCGACCGCGAGGCTGTCTCCCAGATCGCGCAACTGATGAACAACAGCAACGCCGGCACCGCTCGCGTGGCAATTGAATCGCTGGGCAGAATCGGCGGTCCGCAAGCCGCCGACGCCTTGGCGCGAGCCGAGGTACCGGAAAACCTCAAGGCTGTTCGTGACAATGCGTATCTGATGTGTGCCGATAGCATGTTGGCCGAGGGACAGGTCAAAGAGGCCGCGACTATTTATCGGCGGATGGCTGCTCCGGCCAACGGTACCCGGATTCGGATTGCTGCTTACAAGGGTCTGGTGCAGGCCGAGAAAGCAGATGCGGTTCCACATGTTTTGGCCCTTCTGAAGGACCCGGATCTTGACCTGCAGCGTGCCGCCGGCAAGTTCATCATCGAAATGCCCGGCCCGGCCATCACCAGGGCCCTCGCCGGGCAACTTGGGCAGCTCGGCGCTGATGCGCAGATCGTGTTGCTCAGTGCGATCGAAGGCCGGGGCGACAAGGTGGCGGCTCCGTATGTCGCAGAGGCGGTCAACAGTACGAGCGAACCGGTCCGCATCGCCGCAGTGGAGGCCCTTGGGGTTCTTGGTGATGCATCCAGCGTCGAGCTGCTGGCAAGAGCATCTGCGAAGGATTCCCGAACCGGCCAGGCGGCCATGGTCAGTCTCAGCCGACTCTCCGGGCCGGGCGTTGCCGGGGCGCTTGTTGCCGTCGTACAGAGTAGCGCAGCCGTTCCCGTTCGTGCGAATGCAATTCAGGCGCTGGTCAACCGTCACGAAATTCAAGCCATCGACGTTTTGCTCACCGTTGCCAAAAACAATAGTCCCGACATTCGCCAGGCAACCTACAAGGCTCTGGGCGCATTGTCCGGGCATAATGAGCTTCCCAAAATGGTTTCAATGCTCGTAGCCGCCCAGAGCGACACCGACCGTGCGGGCATCGAACGTGCAATCAGTACCTCGGCGGCAAGGCTCGAAGCGCCGGATGCAAATGCTGTGATTGCCGGGCTGGCCAATGCGGACAGTTCTGTCAAACCTCATCTGCTGGCCGTACTGCCACAGTTTGCCAGTCCGAATGCCCTCGATGCGGTTCGCAGTCAATTGGGCAGCGAAGATACAAAGGTTAGAAGTGCGGCCATCCGCGCCCTGGCCGATTGGCCTGATGCTTCACCTCTGGATGATCTGATCGATATCGCCGGGAAAGAGAGTGACGCGACCTGCCAGGTACTGGCACTTCGCGGTACCATCAAGCTCCTGGAGATACCCGCAAATCGCGGGGCCTCTGAGACCGTTGAATTGCTGGCCCGGGCCATGGCCGCCGCGCGACGGACCGAAGAGAAGAAAGCCGTGCTCTCGGCCCTGACGCGGTACCCGTGCGAGCAGGCGGTTGCCCTTGCAGAGAATTCGAAAAAGGACAGCGAACTGGCCGCCGAAGCGGAACTGGCTTTGAAAAAAATCAAAGAGGCATTAGTGAGCAAGAATCTGAAAGCCCAGGCCTCGCTCAATAGCGACAACGCGCATCGAGCGCTGGACGGCAATCCGGAAACCCGCTGGGACACGGGCCGACCAATGAAACCCGGGGACTCGTTCGTGCTTGACCTGGGCGTCGAGAGCACCATCAAAGCCTTGACGCTGGATGCAGCAGGCTCCGTGAATGACTACCCTCGTGGCTACGAGGTCTATGTCTCCTTCGACGCGGATAGTTGGGGAAAACCCGTCGTCACGGGTAAGGGCTCTGACCCGGTAACCCAAATCAAATTCGCCAAAGCCGTGCGGGCCCGATTCGTCAAAATCGTTCAGACCGGCTCATCCGACTCCTGGTACTGGTCCATCCACGAGATCAAAATCGACCTTCAATAGCTCTCCACTGCCACTGTCCAAAATCCTTCCGTTGTTTTTTGCCTTGACCACGTTTCTACCGGGGCGTAGATTCCACATAGCGGATATGTTTCTGCTTGCTGGTTTTGAACAGGTGGCGTTATCCTGCGCATGTGTACGTACGAAGGAGCTTCTATGAGCAACGTTCAGGATGCAGTCTCGGCTTTTGAATCAGGCTTCAACTGTTCTGAGGCGGTTGTCTGGACCTATGGCCCGGACCTCGGCTTGGCCCCTCTCGACTGTTTCAGAGTGAGTTGCGGTTTTGGCGGCGGAATGCGTCGGGCGGATACGTGCGGAGCGGTCGCCGGCGCTCTGATCGTTCTGGGCCTGCGTTTCGGTCCCAAAGACATATCAGACTCCTCCTCCAAAACAACCGTGTACTCCAAAGTGGTTCGGTTTTGTTCAGAGTTCAGAGTTCGAAGCTCGTTGCGGCTCGGTCATCTGCCGTGAGCTTCTGGATTGCGATATCAGCACTCCGGAAGGCATGCAACACGCCAGGGGCAACAATCTCTTTAGGACGATCTGCCCCGGGATGGTTCAACAGGCCGCTGAGATTCTGGAAGAAATGTGCTGACTGCCCGGCTCAGTGAGGTATTGGGATGAACGAAAGCCCAGAAACGAACGAAGAAGCGTGCAGACCGTGCTGGCAGAATTGCGGCGTGGAAGCTGATGCCGAGATTCTGGCCATTGACACGATGGAAGATGCGCTCACGCCTGTCGATGAGCATACAACACGAATAAGAGAGCTTATCACGCGCTTTGAGTCATGCTATCACGAGGCGGACAAAGAAGCCGAAAGCATCATAGAAGCCATCGGCGCCGGGCGGTGCCCGGAGCAGCCACATACCCGGCCGCCGGGGCGCCAGAGGGAATTAGAGAACAGCCGGGCTATCCTTTCGCAATGGTGCGAAGATCCTGGAGGCCGACGCCCCAATCCGGATGTCGGCGCCTTCCCGGCCGATGAATTGCTGAGCTCCATCGGGCAGGCCACACCCCTGAAGATATGGCAAGTGCGCCGAATCGTCGATAAGGTTGATTCGGCTCTGGATCCGGGCCAGCCTTACCACAATATGGCCCTGGACGTGGGCGGATACGGCGAACCGGCATCGCAGCCCGCCGGAGAATACTATAGAGATGATGCGACCTTTTTAGAACGAACAAGAGAAACCTTCATCCACGATACTGTCGAGGGCAGGCCGGCCAGGATTTCTTTGGCGCTGGCAATCGATCTGCTGATGCCCTGTCACTGGGACTTTGCAGGCGGCCTTGTGATTATCCTCAAGGCCATCGGTGGAGACCTCCACCCCAAGCAGCCGTTCGCGTGCTGCTCGCGCAATATGAACCTCAGTCCCTTGTGCCCCAGATTGAAGGCAATCTCGAATACACTCAGGCTCTTCTGGAAAGGCCAGGAGCAGTCCGAAGATATAGACTGCAAAATCCTCGCCGCGCTAGGGACAGCCACGCCGGCAAGACGCTGGCTGGCTGCGTCACTTGATAAGACGATAAGACTGCAGTTGCAGAGTACGTCCGACTGCTGGCTCAAATTCTGTTGAATAGAGGGAACAGCTAAATCTGTTGATGGTTTGCGGAAAGGAGAACCTATGAAAATACTCAGACAAATTGGATCACTGGCGTTTGTGCTGGGATTGTTTGTTTCTGTATTTGCGGGGGTGCCGTGGCGCGTGATCGTTGCGGACGATCCGGTTGTGCCCCCGTGGCTGAAGATAGCTATCTTCTGCCTTCTTGGCGGCATCCTTGTGGTGCTGGTGACGCTAACGCTCGAACAGAAAATGAACAAAATGCCGGCAGAAGCACCAATGCCCACTGAGCCTGCCAGCTCGGTTCTGCTGCTGAATTCGGAGGAAATTCCCGGCCAGCAAACGCGTGAGGTTCTCGGCCTGGTCCAAGGCCATACCGTATTTGCCATCTGGCTTGGCAAGGATCTGTCCGCCATCGTTAGGCTCATCCTTGGCGGCGAATTGACCGAATACACGGAGATGATGGCCAGGGCCCGCAGCGCTGCCACTCGTAGAATGGTCGCGCAGGCTGCAGAGTTGGGGGCGGACGCGATAATCAACGTTCGCTATATGACCACAAGCGTCGTCGGCAGTGCCGCTGAACTTTTGGCTTACGGAACAGCTGTCAGGCTGGGCACATAGACCGCCCTTGAGGGTTGTTGGCGATGGCCAGGCAGGATCGCTTTCTCAGATTGCTGCTACGGATCATCGGCGCTGCTGCGTTGTCTGGTTTCGTTGCCGTTGTTATGCCGCGCTCGTGGATGAATGCTACCCATCAATGGCTGGGCATGGGCCCGTTGCCGACAGAGCCAATCGTGGGATACCTTGCGCGGTCCACATCGGCGTTCTATGCTCTGTTCGGTGGATTGTTGTTGGTCGTCTCATGTGATCTACAGCGATATCGCCCCGTGTTATGCTACCTTGGCGCCGTGGTCATCGTATTGGGCGTGGCTCTTTTCGCTGTTGACTTGCTCGAAGGGATGCCCCTCTACTGGAGCCTTATGGAAGGTCCCACAAACACAATCTTCGGCGTACTGATCCTGGTCCTAAGCTGCCGCATCGGCCGGGCGAGCTGAAGGCCCGTTCACTACTGAGTGTTCTGGACTCGGCGACGCAGAAAGAAATCCTGCAATACGCCCGCGCACTCTTCAGCCAGAACGCCCGAAGTCACCTCCAGACGGTGATTGAGCCTGTCGTCGCGGACGATGTTATACAAGCTCCCCGCTGCGCCGGTCTTCGGGTCATCACAGCCATAGACGAGCCGGTCTATCCGCGCCAGGACAAGTGCCCCGGCGCACATCGGGCAAGGCTCGAGCGTCACGTAGATGGTGCAGCCGTGCAGACGCCAGCTTTCCAGAAACGCCGCCGCCTGCGTCAGGGCGATGATCTCCGCGTGGGCAGTCGGGTCTTTGAGCTGCTCTCGTTGATTGTACGCCTTGCCGACGATCTGCTTCTCAAAGACAACGATCGCGCCGATGGGTACATCGCCATTCTCCTCGGCGACCCGTGCCTGCTCGACGGCAAGTTTCATAAAACGTCCGTCTTCTCTGGAATCGAGCATGGTTACAGTAACACAACCGATAGAGGCCAATAAAAAATACCCCCAAAGGGAGTCGAACCCTTTAGCGGAAATTGCACAGTCATTGATAATAAAGCACAGAAAACGCAAATCCTGTCTTGTCCACCAGCTTGGACAAAACCTTGCAGAATTATCCCGAATTGAGAGCGTTTGTCAAGGCTTGGCCAGGCCGTGCGGACGGAGATGATTGTCATTCTGATCGTCGAGACGGGCCTGCAGGTCTCGGAGGTCTGTCGCCTGCGGGTCAAGCGGGTCGGCCTCAAGGCCCGGGGTGGCCGTCTATCAGCAGGACGGCCAGCAGAAGACCAAGCTGAGCCCGCACAGGTTCCGGCACTCGAACGCGGCGGACCTGCTCGACACCTGCGATAATACCGTCGTGGTCAAGGAAGACCTGGGTCACACCAAGACCGAAACGACAGAGATCTATTCGCGCAGCCTCACGAGCAAGCGGTGAGCCGCTGCGAATACCATGAGCGACCGCCGGCGGGCCCGGCAAACACAAAAAGGGCCTGTGTTCGCGTGCGTTTGGCCAAACGCCATGTGGACGAAGCGCCGACATTTCCGGAAAGGCCATTTCCGCGAAACGCCGACACTGGCGGAAATGAGGAAAAAGGCCTTCTGGTTCGGGGTAACCTTCAGGCGGGGGCTGCTCGTCTCGGCGAAAAGTAGGATCCATCGCTCAGTCCGAGGCCCCAGATTTCGTCACGAAGGGGTGTTTGCTGTAGGAACGCCGCTTGCCAGTGCACGAACCGGAGGTTTTGCTTGACTTGGAGGTAGCCGATTTGGTAGAAGTAGAATAGATTAAGTTCGTGCTTTTTGTCCCTCTGGTCTGTGGAATTTTCGCGGTCTTTTTGAAAGTGGAGGAGCTATTATGCGGGGCACAGAGTTGTGTAGGGGGTTTGTGCCACAGAACAAAGACTTTTCCATTTCAATTGACCGTTCATATTGTGTTCTTGAAGGAGAACTATTATGTCCAAAGAATTGATTCATCTAATTTCTTTTGTTTTGGTGCTGGGTGTGTTGACTGACGCATCAGGTGTATTACCTCCCCAATGGCGTAGCCAGGATGTCGGCGACGGCGTCGGCAGGCGTGGGAGCGCTTCGGTGCGAAGGGGCGGCACGTGGACCGTGAATGGCGACGGCCACGACATCTGGGGTAATTCCGACGGATTCCACTATGTGTACACGCTTCTGGATGGCGATGGCGAGATCGTTGCGCGGGTGCTCAGCGTAGAGAACACGGATTCCTTGGCCAAGGCAGGTGTGATGATTCGCAACACGCTTGACGCGGACTCTGCCAATGCGATGGCCTACATCACGCCCAGCGGCCGAGTTGGCTGGCAGTATCGTACGGCTGTTGCTGGTGATACCGTCAGCACACGCAGCGACGAGGGTGTCGTTACGGCCCCTCACTGGGTGAAGGTGAGCCGTCAAGGGAATGTTATCACGGCCCAGCACTCAAGTAACGGCGTCGTGTGGGAAGACATGGTTGAAACAGCCAACCCTCAGAAGCCGTCCTTCAAGAATATTCTGATGAGTCAATACTTCTATATAGGTTTGGCGCTGACGTCACATAGCTCCGGCGCAGTGTGCGAGGCTACGTTCGACAACGTCACTTATGTCGGCCATGCTTACTGGCCGAAAAGAGCCTTTGTCCCTATCCCAGCTGATGGTGCCATACATCCGTATACGTGCGCGACCCTTCGCTGGATGCCGGGAGAGACCGCGGTCTCACACAATGTATATTTCGGCGACAATTTTGCTGATGTGGCTGCCGGCACGGGCGGCACGTTCCAAGGTAATCAGAGTACAGCGAGTTTCCTTGTTGGCTCTGGGGTACCTGGAGAACTCCATCCTGGTGGTCTGGTTCCAGGCACAACATACTACTGGCGGATTGATGAAGT
>CP070806.1:3790012-3798717 GCA_020343675.1 Phycisphaerales bacterium | reverse complement strand
AGCCAAAGCGCCCGACTTCAATCTGCCCGGAGTGGACGGCAGGCGATACACGCTCGCTGATTTCCGTAACGCGGACACCCTTGTGGTTGTTTTTACCTGCAACCACTGTCCCACCGCTCAGGCCTACGAAGAGCGGATCAAGAAACTCGCGGCTGACTATCAGGATAAAGGTCTAGCGCTCGTGGCGATTTCGCCCAACGATCCCAAGGCCGTGCGCTTGGACGAATTGGGTTACTCGGACATGAGCGATTCGTTCGAGGAGATGAAAATCCGTGCAAAGGACATGGAGTATAATTTTCCATATCTGTATGATGGGGATGACCAGGCTGTTTCTCGCTTGTACGGCCCGGCTCGAACGCCGCATGTGTTTATTTTTGACAAACGACGCGCGCTGCGCTATGTCGGGCGAATCGACGACTCAGAAAAGCCGGCGCTGGTCAAATCCCGAGATGCACGTAGTGCGATTGAGGCGCTGTTGAAGGGCAAAGAGGTCCCCGTGGAACAGACCGGGACAATCGGTTGTTCGGTCAAGTGGTCCGACAAACGGGAGTCGGTCAAATATGCCTTCGAGAACTGGGCAAAAGAAGGCGTCACTGTAGAGACGATAGATGCAAAGACCGTCGAGACGTTGGTCAAGAACGATTCGGGAAAGCTGCGGCTGATCGGTATTTGGGCAAGCTGGAGCGGTCCAGGCGTAGAACAGTTGGCGGAATTTGTCTCCGTGAACCGGATGTACCGTCGTCGGGAATTCGAGCTGGTTACCATCAGCGCAGATTCACCGGCCAGGAAGGGCAATGTGCTTTCATTGCTGAAGAGACAGCAAGCATCATGCAAGAACTATCTTTTTGATTCGGAAGATGAATACCGGCTTATGGCGGCGGTGGATAAGAACTTGCTTGGGGGCATTCCATACACGATCCTGGTCCGGCCGGGCGGGGAAATCATCTATCGTCGCCTGGGAGTCGTTGATCCGCTTGAACTTAAGAAGGCGATTGTCGGGCACGTGGGACGCTACTACGAGTAGAAAATGCGACCAACGAGAAGTTCCATCATGGAAGTCAGGAGACAAGTTATGAGGGACGGACTGGGGAAATTCGCGTTGTTGGCTTTGGCTGGGCTGTTGTGGGCCGGCGGCTCGGGGCAATCGCAGGCCAGCGAGAACACGTCGCCGCTGGATGAGTTGCCAAAGTACGTCAAGCAGGTGACACACTTTGGCCAGAGGGCGGACTGGTCGCACGACGGCAGACGAATTCTGTTTCTGGAGAGGACGTTTGGCGACGTGTACGAAGTTGAATTAGAGACGAACGTTATCCGTCCGATGACGCACCGGTACTACCACGAAGGTTACACGCGGGCGCTGTATCTGGTCAATGGGGACATTCTGCTTTCCGGAGCGCGGCAGTTTGATGCAACAGATCCGTTGGCAAGTCGCAGTGAGAAGAATGCGGAGTTGTGGGTGTTGAAGAAGGACCTTGCCAGCGAGCCGGTGCCTTTGGGTGAGAAATGTTCGGAAGGCCCGGCCGTTTCGCGCAAGCACATGCGGATTGCGTGGACGCAGGGCGGTGCGTTCTATATGGCGGATATTGTCTATGACAATGGAAGGCCCACTCTGGCGCACAAGAAGAAGATACTGGACAAACGAGATCTTCCGTTCGAGACGGGACTCGAGACACAGAACTTTCGGCCGCCGGATGAGAAGGAGCTGGTATTCAGCGCCTACGGATATCAGGGCACGGAGGTCATGGGCCTGGACATCGCGACGGGCAAAGTGGTCAACTACTCGCAAGCACCCAATCAGTATGACGAACCGGAAGGCATCTTCCCCGATGGCAAGCACACTCTGGTCGAATGCGACAAGCACAATCGTAAGGGCACGCAATACATTGACATCTACAAGCTGGCCCTGGACGGATCGGCAAACACGACCCGCTTGACGTTCTTCTCAAATTATCCCGGCTACAAAGCCTCGAATCCGGTGGTCAGTGATGATGGCCGCTACATGGCGTTTCAGGTCGCCAAGAGGGGTGATATGGCCGGGGTCGGCAGAGGAATTCTGATTCTTGATTGTGTCGAATACTCAAGAGCGAACGAACTGGGGCGCAAATAGCAGACGCGCCACGCGTTACGAACGTGCCGGGCAGTTCATTATTTGCGCCTCCCGGAGTCTTGGCACACAGCACGGGGCGAACTCATCAGGTCCGCCGATTAGCTGCCTGTATGTTTGGTGATATAGACCGTGGCCTCGCCGGAGAACGACCGGCCTGCCTTGAGTTTGCCAACCACTTTCAGTGTCACTTGGCCGTAGTCGGATATTGCACTCATAAGCTCAGCCTTATCGAACAGAGCAATGACTTTTGCTCTGCTGGCCGTCCCATACACAATCTGGCGTTTCGCACGGACCCTGCCCGGATAAAGTGTGGGAAGCACATCTTTGACGTCGTCTCTTCCGATGCCGGGCGGCAATATCAGAACGGCCTGTACGTCGTACGTTTCGCCTGAGCGTCTGATGATCTCGGGCATTATACGCATGCTTTCGACTTCCAGGGGGCTCTCGCCCGTGACCACATCGACACTTACCGTTGTCGGGAGCGTCTCGTTGCTATCGATAGTGACCGTGTTGGTAATCGTTGTGGCCGGCGGTGTGTCCTTAACCAGCGCCACCAGTTCCAGGCACGTCGATGATCCCGGAGGCAAAGATGGGTATGACCATTTGTACACGTGTGTCTTGGCGTCGTACTCGCCGAAGACTCCGTCACCGTCGGCTTCCACGAAGATTAGCTGCTTGGGAAGAGTATCCACGATGGAGACGTTAGTCACGGCCGAATCGTTGTCATTGTCGAAACAAATGCTGTAGGTGACAAGGTCGTTAACATCGACCCATTCTATCTCCCCTACGACACCCCCGACCACGGTTTTGCTGAGGTTAAGGGCCTTGTAGTTTGTGATCGCATCGGCTTTTGCGGTTGTGGGTCGTGTTTCATCACTGTCGATGGTGACGGAATTAGAGATGATTGTCGCCGCGGGCGCGTCTTCATTGACCTTCACTACCAGCTCCAGGTGCGTTTCTGATTTTGTCGCCGGGACCGACGCATAAGTCCATGTGTACGTGTGTGTCTTAGAGTCGTAATGTCCAAAGACTCCGTCGCCGTCAGCCTTCACGAAGCTCACCTCCGTCGGGAGTGCATCGACGACGGAGACATTGGTCACGGCAGAATCATTGCCCTTGTTGTCGAAGTGGATTTCGTAGGTCATCTTCTCGCCTGGAGCCACCCACGTCGGCTGGCCTTCAACGGCTCCGACGATGGCCTTGCTCAGATTGAGAGGATTGTAATAGGTCGTGGCATCGACACCCGTCGTGGACGGTGGTGTCTCATTACTGTTGACAATGATGGCATTCGCGAAGGTTGTGCCCGGGGCGACATCCGGATTCACGTTGACGACCATCCCCAGACACATGGCCGTTCCTGGCTCAAGGAACGGATACGACCAGGTATAAGTGTGTGCCATCGGATCATATTGCCCGGCAGCCTTGCCTCCATCAGCGGATACAAAGCTGACCTCGTCTGGAAGGATGTCAACAATGGAAACGTCCGTCACGGGGAAGTCATTATCATTATTGTCAAAGCAAATAGTGTACGTAAGGGGCGCATTTATATCCACCCACGCGATTTGCCCTTCGACGGCTCCAAAGATGGTCTTGGTCACGTTGAGGGCGTTGTTCGCAACAAGAACATCCAGACTTGTCGTTGTTGACGGCGTTTCATTGCTGTTGATGGTTACGCTGTTTGTAATCACAGTGCCAACATCGACCCCGTTCTCCACTTGTACCGTGAGTTCCAAAACCGTCGCCGATCCGGGCGGCAGAGCCGGGTAGGACCATCTGTACGTGTGCGTCTTGGCGTCGTAGTGTCCATTGACCCCATCGTCGTCAGCCGTTATGAATGTAACATCGGTGGGGAGTGTATCAACAATCGAGACGCCGGTTACCGTAAAATCGTTGTTGTTGTCGAAGGCAATGCCGTACGTCATTGTGTCGCCTGCACCCACGGACGGCATTCCGCTGGCAGCCGTATTTTCGGTGGCGCCTCTGACGACGGTCTTCCTGAGATTCAGTGGGTTGTAGCCAATATCCCTGCCCGGAATAGCCAAGCCGGTCGGATTGCCGATGGCGGGGACGAGATCGATTCGATTCAGGGCGGCGTCATAAGCCAGGAGGTTGTCTCCGCCGGGCTCGCCGTTCCTGCCGGTGCTCATGTACACCAGACCGGTGTCCGAATCCACAGCGAGTCCCATTACGCCAGCATCCGGTTCCACCTGGACTTCTGCTTCCGTACCCGTGGGCAAGTGATACTGCGTAAGGTACGTGTCGCCTGCATATCCTGCGCCGGTATATACGAAACCGTTCTTGACATCTACGGCAATGCTGATGGCCATGTGGCTAAGTGTAATCGTGTTGACTAATTCCCAATCCGAAGTGCTGTACACCCTGACCGAGTTACTGGCGTTTGCCACATAGAGCAGATCGTCAATTTCATCCAGAGCAATCCCGTACGCCGCAGCCCTTCTCAGAGTGAAGGGGGAGCCCTCCACATGAGTGAGTGTGGCGGTCTGTGGATCCCAGTCATACACGTACAATACCTCCTGGCCGCGGTCCACTGTGTACAGTAGTTTCTTCTTATGATCGTAAACAATGCCGGCCAAATCCGACGCGTCCGGGGCGGTTGTTGTCCCCGCGTCTGCCATTGTTACGGGGTCCAACAACTGGATAGTGTCACTGTGCTCGTACGTGATGAACACGTATCCGGAATCGGCATCAATGGCCATACCCACAGCACCCAACCTACGGTGGGGTATATCGTGCTGAGCCTGAAAGGTCAGAGTGCCGTCCACCCCGATGTCGTAGGCCTGTACGGGCTGTGTTCTGTCAAGACTGGCCCCTTTGATATCCGCATTGACGTACAGCGATTTGCCCATTGCAGTGGGCGTGACAGCGTTCATAGATAGGGTCACCGCCAAGAGCGCCGTGAGGATACGAGCCTTCAAAACATGGTTTGTGTTATCGTTTTTCATGATCATATTCCTGTCAAGAAACTATTTGCCCCTTTGATTCAGCTTGCGTCGGACACCATGACTTCTCATCTGTGCTCCTGTTACGTTTTGGACACAGGCCGACAGCATTCTTGGTGGAGGAAACTCTCTGAGAAGAAAAGAAAATGCGTTTTCACCGTACCTCCGAATGCCACATCACTTAAGTATACATTATTAGGACACATTTGTCAAGAAGAAATGAGCCTGGATGAGGGAACGGGTCTGCGCGTGAGGAATATAGGGTCTGTAACAGAGAATTGTTATCGGAAGCTCAAAGAGCCTGGAAAGGCAGAGCTGACCCCTTTTCGCCGGTCCTATCGCAAGAGTCCGCTTTTGAAATGGCAGGGCCCTCAAGAGGCCACGAAGCCTTGTACAAGGGCCCAACATGAGACTACTCAGTTGTTGCGGCGGATTCCGGGAATTAAAGATACCCTCATTAAGACTTTATTTGGGCCAGGTTCTTACGGAGTCATGAGCTGAAGTCTGATTTGCTTGCTTGTGCCGTACCTCCGTAGGCGCCCATGTTGACGATGCCGCCGTTCGGCGGTGGCTCCGGGCCGACGGGCGTGCTCGTATCCCCGGCGTCAATGCAGGGGCTTGTCGCCGCGTCGAAGACCCAGCTCTGATTGGCGGAGTCCCAGTGGCCCGCGGTGGATTTCAGGTGATAATCGCCATGATCCGGATCCGCGAAATGAGGATCGGCGTCGATATTGCCCTGCCCCGGCCAGGGACCTCGGGGCGACCCGCCCTGAACGTTGCTGTAGGTGACATTGAGTATTGAATTGTCGTCATTGAGCATTTCGCCTCCGCCATCCCACAAGATACAGTTGAGAACTTGAAGAACGCACGGGGCCTGAGAGCCGCTATCGTCGGGCGTAGAAGCGAAGGCGTTCCCCAACGACGCCGAATTTGCAGCAAACGTACAATTCGTGAGTGTTGTGCTGCCGCCGTTGGAGTGACGTATCGCCCCGCCGAATGTCGCTGCCGAGTTCCCTGTCACGAGGCAGTTGGACAGAGTCACAGTGCCGCCCAGATTATTCCGTATTGCACCGCCTCCTCCTGCGGAAACCGAATTTTCTGCAAACGTGCATCTGACCAAAGTCGGCGCGGCGCGCTGACCCAGGTTGTACATTCCCGCGCCGTTGTGACTCGCGGAATTGGCGTAGAACGTGCAATTGACCAGAACAGGATTGCACTCGGATGCCTCCCCGTCGTTGTACATTCCGCCGCCGGCATCTGCCGAATTGGCGACGAACGTACAGTCAACGATCTTCGGGCTGCTGTCGTTGAATATCCCGCCCCCGAGCGCCGCCGAGTTGTCGCGGAACACGCAGTTGGCTACGGTTGGCCGGGCGCCGTCCCCGCAGTATATCGCACCGCCCCGCTCGTGATATCCGCCGGTAATGGTCAGGCCGTCCAGCACAGATGCAGGCGCCTCATAGCGGTGGAACTCAAACCCTCGATGCGGGTTCTCTGCGGTTCCTCCGCAGTCGATTATGACGAGGTTCGGATCGTTCGGATCCTCACCTCGGATCGTAATTGCCTTGCCCCTGAAGTCGAGGTCGCGGTTGCCGTCCCCCGCACAGGTTCCCTGCAAAACAACAACAATGTCCCCCGAAATGGCTGCGTCGATAGCCTCTTGTATGGCGTCGAACGGATGCTTGACAGTGCCGTCTTCATCGGGATCGGATATGGCCGAATCGTGCGGGCCCGGATCCTGGGGAGCATCGACCTTCACATAAATGAGCGTCGATGTCGGCGGATTCTTTGCCGACTGAGCGTAGAAATCGATGCCCGAGCGATTCCCCGACCGGGCGAAGCTATTCTGTGAGCTTCCCGTCTTGACCGACTGGCTGACGAAGACGTATCCATCCGCTTCGACCCTAATCCTGTAAGTAGTGCTCGAAGCCAACCCCTCAAGTGCATATACTCCCCTGTCGTCAGTCAAAGCAGGGCGAGGAACCCGGCTGCCTGGTTCGGCAAAAACTTTGGCGTTCACGATGGGCCTGCCCTCGGGGGCCAAAACGCGCCCGCTAATAATCTCACCTGCGCCCGAGGTTGAAATGTTGTAAATGCACCCGAAGATCACGTTGAATCGGTCCTGTAAGCTGTCAATATCGGGCAGGTTGTACCACGCGTCATCGACGCCCTGCCAACCCATATTCAGATGGTGGTATAAGGTCGAAGAAAGGTAGCCGTAACCGTCGCACACGACAGCATGCCCGCTGTTCGGGTCGGAAAGATCCGAGATAGCAAGAATAACAGGTGCCTTGGCATCGAGACTGGGGTTGATCATTTCTCGCAGGCCTGAATGCACGTTGCCGCCAGGATCATACCCGAGGATGGCACTGCTGTATAAGAACGTCTCGACCAGCGCATCTCTGGCTTCGGGCAAAAAGGCGCCTGAGCCGCTCGGCTCGTATGTCATCTCGACGGCGATGCCCGCGTCGTAGCAGAGTGCGCCGATGGCCTGGCGCTGAATTTCGGTTAACGTGGTGCAGGCGGCCTCAGGTTTGAGCGGCATGGCGCTCCAGTTGTACGGTCCTCCAAGACCATCGCCTCCAAGCGTATAAGCCTTTTGCTCTGCCGTGACGTCGCCGACTTCGATCGAGAATTGCTGCACACCGATGGGGTCCGAAGGATACTCGTAGTAGCGCATTACCTGGGCCATTGCCGTCGCAAGACATCCGGCGGGGTAGTACGAGGGCGTATAGTAGTTGTAGCAGTACTCGCCGCAGGCCGTCGATTGGCCCCATCTGCTCTGAAGCAATGGTATCACACGGATATCGCCGGGGGACATCAGAGCCATCAACCCGAATCCACCCGTGGAATTCTCTGCAAGGTCGATGAAGTGTCGCCACTTGCCCCGAGGGCCGCGGGCACCATCCGCCCACATTTCCGTTTGGAGGCCAAACGTGTTTCTGACCGCCCTGACTCGTCCATTGAGGTCGTTGGTGACTAAGGCCCCCACGGGATTGTCAAGAGATGGATCGTACACCCCATCATCAGCAAAGCCTATGATCGGTTCAACCAGGTCGTCCGCCGAGACAATCACAAATCCCGATGGCTGCAAATAGACGATGTGATAAGCCGGCCTTCCGTCGTCACCGGCGAAGGTCCGGACTTCCAACACTCGCCGCCCGACGGCCGTACCGAGCGGCTGAGGATCGGCTTTAAGCCATCCGGTCACGGCCATTTGCGCTTCATGGGGCGTCGTCGGCCTTGCCCAAGCGCCACCCCATGCCAGCAGAATTGCTGAAACAGTCACATAAACGATACTTCTATGTTTCATCTGTTCACGCATTGGAAGATTCTTGAGATCGGTAGCCACTGCGGCGGACCACGACAAGACATGCCCGAACTCAAGCATAATGGATTGCACACCCTTTCACTTAGCCGCGGTCAGCGCGGATACCAGAAGCTAAGACCATTATACACACTTGCGACCCGCAGTCAAGAGAATAAGAAACTCGTTTTGGGGTTGGGATGCAGCCATCCGGCGAGGACGGACCCCGAGCGGCTAACTCCTCAGAAACATATTGCCGGGAAGCTGCTTTATCAGGCCTTTCAGACGCAGCGATATCAGGGCCGCGTTGACGCTGCCTGGTGCCAGATTT
>CP070806.1:3771292-3789912 GCA_020343675.1 Phycisphaerales bacterium | reverse complement strand
ATTCAATTCCCGATCCCGGCCCCAAATGCAAAAGAACGTTTCACAGCACTTGTTACTATCGACAAAGCACCCCGAATGACCCAAACAAAAACCGAACAAAAGGCAGACAAATCACCGCTTTTTGCGGTGCCCTTGAAGATTCGCCCTGTTAGCTCGCAAGATATGGGACTTGCCCCGCAGAAATTTTCTCTTACGCGTTAGCGCGTTCGCCTCCGAACCGTACACCGCATGGACGATTATTTCTCCAGCGTGCTGATTTCTTGTTTGAATTCGATGATGCCATTTGTACCATATCGCATTATGAAAGAAAGCAAATACCTCACAGCGCCGGTTCCATCAAAGAAAATGCCCGCCGGCGTCCCTTACATCCTGACCAACGAAGCCGCCGAACGATTCGCCTTCTACGGGAGCAGGTGTATTCTCGTCTTCTTTATGACCCACTTGCTGCAGAACGCCCAAGGGCAGCTCGCTCCCATGACGGCTGAGCAAAGCAAGACCTGGTTTCATCTGTTTGTCTCGGCCGTCTATTTCACACCTCTGCTCGGCGCTCTGATATCCGATATCTGGCTTGGCAAGTACAGAACCATCCTCTGTTTCTCGGTGCTTTACTGCTTCGGTTTTATTGCCCTTGCACTCGATCACACGCGTCTGGGTCTGGGGGTCGGACTGGTTCTGATTGCAATCGGCTCCGGTATCATCAAGCCCTGCGTCTCGGCAAACGTCGGCGACCAGTTCGGAGAAACCAACAAACATCTACTGAACCGCGTGTATCACTGGTTCTACTTCGCCATCAACCTGGGGGCGGCGATTTCCAATCTAATGATTCCGGAGCTGCTCGATCGATATGGACCTGCCGTCGGATTCGGCGTTCCCGGCGCTTTTATGGTGTTGGCGACAGTCGCGTTCTGGCTGGGTCGGAAAAAATTCGTTCACATCCCGCGCGCCGGTTCCAAGTTTGTCAAGGAGTGCTTCAGCGGCGAGGGAATCAAAGCCATCGGCAAGCTAAGCATTATCTATGTCTTTGTCGCGCCGTTTTGGGCGCTCTTCGACCAGATGGACTCGGCATGGATGCTGCAAGCCGAGAAAATGAATCGCACCTGGCTGGGCCATACGTGGCTGCCCACCCAGATTGTTGCTCTGAATCCTCTGATGATCCTGCTTTTGATACCTGTTTTCTCCTATGTCATATATCCGGCTATCAGCAAGGTGTTTCCGCTGACGGCCCTGCGCAAAATAGGACTGGGCTTGCTTCTGGCCGGCACACCTTTTGTCGTCTCGGCCCTGATTGAAAGGCGGATTGTCGCCGGCGCAGCGCCCAGCATCGGGTGGATGGTTCTTGGATATGCGCTGCTGACCTCCGCCGAAATAATGGTCTCAATCACCTGCCTGGAGTTCTCATATACTCAGGCTCCGAAGAAGATGAAGTCATTCATTATGGCCGTCTTCCTACTGTCGATTTCACTCGGCAATGCCTTCACCGCCGTGGTCAACGCCGTGATTGTCAACGATGATGGGACCAGCAAGCTCGCCGGGGCACACTACTACTGGTTCTTTGTAGGGGTGATGTTTGTAGCCGCGCTACTCTTTATTCCTGTTGCTAAGCGTTACCCTGTGAAGAACTACATCCAGGACGAAGCCTCGGCCAAACATGCAGATTGATTCGGCCAAGGTCTTTTCATCTCCGGTCCGGCAAAGTGCAGGGGAGCGATCCGGCTTTCTTTGTGCGCTTTTCGCGCGAAATGACCAGAACATTAGACTAAAATGGGCGGGTCATTCGTTGTAGTACTGAAAGACGGCCGTTTTCTTGACTGGGTGAGCACATTTGATGATCGACGATAAGATACTGATCTGGAGATTCAATCGCGGCAGCAAAGATGCTTTCCGGCGGATCTATGAAAAGTACAAAGATGACCTGCTCGGGCTGGCGGTGACCTTGCTGCGGGACAGAAGTAGGGCCGAGGACGTCGCGCATGATGTATTCGTGTCTTTCGCCGCAACGGCCGGAACCTTTCATCTGACTGGAACGCTGAAAGGGTACCTGACGACCTGCGTGGCCAACTGCGCCCGCGACAGGAACCGGCTGAGGTCGGGCAGGGAGGTGGGGCTGGATGCCGTCGAAGAGCTGGGCTCCAACAATGACGGGCCGGTTGAAAGCATGGTTGCAGGCGAGCAAGCCGACCACGTCCGGGCTCTGCTCGGAGCGCTTCCCTACGAGCAGCGGGAGGTTGTCGTGCTTCATCTGCATCACCAGATGCGGTTTCGCGAAATAGCCGAGGCACTCGATGTCTCGATCAACACGGTCCAAAGCCGATATCGATACGGCATAGACAGGCTTCGTTCGATCAGAAACAGTATGGTGACCCAATGAAACCCTTGGAAAAGACTGAACAACTCGTAAGACTCGAAAAGCCGCATGTCACGAGCAGCGATGAAATGGACAAGCGAACTCTGGCAGACTCTTTCGCAGCGATGGACGATACCACTCAGACACGGAAGACGAGCTCTGCGGGGATAGTCCTGCGAAGCAAAATGATGAGACTTGCCGCAGCGGCGGTGATCATCGTGGCAGTCGGCTTGCTGATGTTTTACGGGAATCCACCAGAGCAGAAGCAAGAGCAAACGGCCAGTGCCGTACAATCCCCCGTTGAAATGTTGACAGTCAGGTCGTTAATGACTGCTTATCGTCGTGGTGGAATAGAAGCGATAGATCGTCAATGCGATAAGGCTTTCGAAATGTCGGTACAGCGATGGGATACGATAGACGTGAAAGAACTACTCGACGAAATTGAATTTGACCTGGAAAGGATTGAATTATGAATACGATTCATTCAGTAAAATCGCATGTCACTTTGTTGCTGCTGATAGCCTTTGTCACTACTGCCGCCGCTTCTGCCTATCCTCCTGACAACGCAGCGATACTCTACTATAAGGCATTCATGCTGCTGCAGGAATCAGAGAATGTTCCAACCGAAGTCATGGCAGACTTCATGGACGGCAAGGTCGAATCTAACGAACAAATCAGAGAATATCTTAAGCATAATCAACCTGCCATAGAAATTCTGCAGGAGGCATCAAGAATCGAAAAATGCCAGTGGGCGCTTGATCATTCAAAAGGCTTCGATCTGCCGATGCCGGAACTTTCGAAAGCAAGGAAGGCAGCCTTTTTGCTTGTAACAGACGCACAGAAGCTTACCGAAGATGGTCATATCAAGGAGGCTTTCAGTCGTTGTTTGACGGCTCATAGAATGGCCAACCATATCAGCAGCGACGATTTGCTCATATCAGACCTTGTCGGTATCGCCATTCATGCAAAATTAGATAAGACGATCAAAAATATTCTCTCAAGGACATCGAATAGTTCTGAAATATTAACCTGGCTTAAAGATGAAACTTTTGCCGTTTCGCAAAAACAGCCTTCGCTCAAATCCGTACTGAAAACCGAATCGGAAATAGCTGTTCGTGAAATGCGCAAGGAAAAACTCGACGATGTACTACATTTAGAGCCGGATGACGAAATATTGAAAAAGCTCCCGGCTGGTTTGCTCGAAAAAATAAAACAAGGTGATGAAGCATTTTTTAATGCAAGCAAAACATACTATACAAATTTTATTACAACTGTTCAGGACATACTGGATATGCCCTATTCGGAGGCATATAAACAATCAGAGGAACTTACTCAAAAGTCCATTAAGGACGCATCCACAAATCCAGGAGCCATTTTTGCCGTAATCTTCGCACCGTCGCTGACAAAACTCATAAGTATGGAGGTCAGACACAAAACCTCTGTTAATGCTCTGAACTGCGCCCTTGGCATTTACGCACATAAGGCTGGAACCGGTGCGTTGCCCGATGAGATTCCGGCAGATTCGCCAAAGGATTTATTCAGCAACAGGGATTTCGAATATGAAAAGACGAAAGATGGTTTTGTCCTGCGCTGCCGGGGCAGGGATTTGTTTAAAGACGAAATCCACGAATACGAGTTCAAAGTTCCGAAGTGATCGGAACCGCTCATTGACACGAAAGGGCCGGTTCGTGCCATCGACAGGCAAGAGTCGGCCTTTGTTTATGCGCGCCTGCGAAAGAAGGCGACAATTTCCACCGAAACAAACGCTGCGCGGCGGCGGTGATCTTCGTCTATAATACAGAAGTTAGGCGTCAGAGGCCGGAAATCGGACATCGGGTTCTGGTCTTCCGTCCTCTGTAACTCAGGAGGTTGTTTGAGTAGCGGCAACAGAGAGCTTTTGGAATTTTTGGATAAGTCCGGAGCGGAGCTGTATACGCTTTTGACCAGGCTGACGCTGCGCGAGGACATCGCCGAGGAGCTGATGCAGGAATTATTCATCAAACTCAGCCGTTCGAGCGGGCTGAAAAAAGCCGCCAACTGGGACGCCTATGCCCGCCGGGCGGCGATCAATCTGGCCTTCGACTGGCGCCGCGGCCGCAGGCGCGCCGCGCTGCGACAGCTCGAACGGGTTCCCGAGCCGGTCTCAAATGACGATTCACCTTTGGCAAAACTGATTCATTCCGAGCAGCTCGCCGAAACGCTCGACGCCATCGCCCGATTGAAGAGGGCTTCCCGTGAAGCCCTGATCAGACGGTACATCCAGCAGGAATCGTACGAACATATCGCCGAGCAAATGGGCCGGACGTCTCATCAGGTCCGAGCGATGTGCTCTCGCGCCGTGAATCATCTTCGCCGGACCGTGGGGCCAAACCACCGGCATTCTATGCAACAGGAGATACATAATGTCAAAGACAGATGAACACCAAATCCACGAGCATCTCAGGCGTCTCTCGCAGATTGAGCCGACTCAGGAAGCCACCAACCGGGCCGTGCAGCAAGTACGGGATATCCTGACAAAGCAGCACGAGAAGTCCCGCTTGAAGCTGCTGCCAACCATGCCAAAACTGGCGGCCGCCGCGATACTTCTGATCGGCGCAGGATTTCTCGCCGGACGACTTTCTGGCCCCGAATCAGTAGATATTGGTGAATTGGAGAATTCCCTGAGGTTGTCCCTTGAGCCGTCGCTTCGGCAGAGTCTGCTCAAGGAGCTGGACAACGGCTGGCAATCCGCCTTCCAAGCCAGTTGCGTGCAGCTAAAAGATGAATTGCAGCAGCAGGTTCGTCGCGACCTGATGCAATTCGCCGCCCAAACTCTGGCTGCCTCCGGAACGCAAACTGAACAGCAGCTCAGAGAGCTCATCCAGTTGATTGAAGCGGCCCGAATCCAGGATCGCCGGAATATCGAAGCGGCCCTTGAACACTTAGAGTCGCAGTTTGGAAACGGGCTGGTGACGCTTGCCGCGCGGACAAGCGAATTACAGCGATTGGAGCAGAATTAGGAAGATCGGTAGGGTGGGCAAATTCTGTTTTTGCCCACGCGGTAGGAACTACAAATGACCCGAATGAGTCCGCGTGTGCAACAAGTTGCACACCCTACGGAGTTGCCACAACAAGAATGAATTAACGTATATGCTTATCTGAGATATCTTTGGTGAACGAAAGGAACCTAACATGAAATCCTTAACTCGCACAATGACAATACTGGTCGTTCTCAATTTGGCGATGGGAGGCTTTGGGTTCGCCCAAGACGCTGTCGGCGGAGAAAAAACGCCAACTTATACTATCTCTGGCTCAGTAAGCCTGCCGGGTGTGGTGATGCGGGGCCTGCCGGGTAATGTCATTGCCGATCAAAGAGGTTACTACAGTGTCGCCATTCCATACGGCTGGGCGGGTGTGGTTGCGCCAGCGAAAGAAGGTTACACGTTCGCGCCCCCCGTTAGGAACTATACGAAGGTTGGCGCAGATCTGACAAATCAGAATTACGCCCCCAGCCCTGTATCGGACGAAGTAAGCGCCCGATCAGAAGACATGTATGGAAGCTGGCAGCCTCCGGGGGCGGTCAGTTCGACGGGTCGACGACGGGGGCGCTCCACGGGCTACAGGCCGGCGGTCAGTCCCGTCGGGAGCCGGAAGGTCCTCGTCGTCCCGGCCGAGGACGTCCAGCCGGAAGAGCTGGCGGCAATCACAGAAGACATGCAGGTCATGGCATACATCCTTGATGAACGATTCAAAGAAACACGGCGCATCCAGGGCGTGTTCATCGATTTCGGCGATTTCTTCGGGCGGGATAATCGCCAGACGGAAGCAACCTATATCCAGGGCTACGGGGTGCTTTTCTCAATGGAGGTCAATTTCTCATTCTCGCCCCCGCGCAAACAGCAGGCACAGGAAACTGAGCTGCCGGGCGAACAGGTCGATTCAACCTGGCAGCGGGCAAGGCAGCAGGTTTTTGCGCCCGGAGAATTCAAAAGCGCGGGAGCGTCCGACTCGGCGGACGAATATAACCGCCAGATGGTCGCGGAACTCGAGAGAGAGTTGACCGCAACCCTGAAACATGCGGCGAATATCCGAGGATTGCAGGCGGATGAGTGGGTCATCCTTACCGTTGTCGGCAGAGGCCGATCGAACACAGGCATGTTCGGCGGCGCTATGATGGGCGGCACGTCCTCTTCAGGAGGTCCGGCATACGGAGCATTCTCAGCCGCCGGCATGGGCGGCGGGTACGGCACGTCTGGAGGTTTCGGCGCAGGTATGATGGGCGGCGCCATGATGGGTGGCGCCGGTGGCATGGCCGGATACGGTGAAATGATGGGCGTTGCTTCGCCCACCACCGTGATGACCATCCGCGCCAAGAAATCGGCTGTGGACGCCTTTGCCGAGGGGCAATTGGATTTCGACCGGTTCCGTGAAATGGTAAAGACAGTCATGTACTGATTTCGGGGAAAGGGCTTCAACATGTTCAAATGCAAAATTCATCTCGGCTGGATTTTGTGTCTGCTAATCGGTTTACCTGTAAATGGCACACTTTCCCAAGCACGAAGGTCTCAACAAGCCGCCAATCGCCCTGATTCCAAGCGGCCGCAGCAGATGACCTGGGAAGAAAGGCAAAAACAGTTCAAAGAGCAGGTCGCCCGGCGAAGAGCGAACACGGAGCAACGGATGGCCGAGCGACAGCGGGAATTCGAGCAGCGGGCGAAAGACAGAGCCAACGGAAAAGATGCTCGCAGGAATGAGTCCATTAAGCAGGCGCTTGAAATGACCGACGCGCAATGGAAAGTGGTCGAGCCTAAAATCAACAGCGTCTACTTTCTTCAAGATCAGTCGGAAATCAGCATAGGGATCGGCAGTGGCGGCGCAGGCGGTTATAGTAGCGGCTCCGGCAGCAGCACAGCACGCGGCAGTGCTGTTTCCACGGGGGCCGGCAGAGCCAATGGCTATAGAGCACAAAGCTCAAGCAGCAGCGGTAGTGGTGGGGGAGGTATCGTCCGGGCCTGGAGCGGGCCACTATGGCGGCTCGCCGACCGGGAGCTTACCGAAGGCGAGAAGAGCTGTGAGCGCCTCCTCGTATTTCTGGAAGACAAGGATTCGAAAGACGAGCAAATCGAGCAGGGAATCGTCGCCCTGCGTCAAGCCAGAGAAAACGCCGCAAAGGAACTGCCCAGGGCCCGGGAGGAACTGCGCGAGGTTTTGACTTCTCGCCAGCAGGCAAAACTCTTTATGATCGGATTACTCGACTGAGTCCCGGGTAACCACCGGCTCGGCACGCAGAAGATTCACGAAGCAGCCAATCAAGCACGCCGGATGCATATAGACTTCTGGAATGTCTGAGCGGCTTTTTTATGCGCGCAGATTGTCCGATTCGACACGCCGACGCGCCCCGTCCGGGGGGATTTATTTTGACGAGGGAGCCGATCTTGGTTATCGTACGTCCCGTGAGTTGAACGTTTCGTATGGCTCAGTTAAAGAAACAGCTCGGTTTGCTCGACGTATTCTGTGTGGCTGCCGGGGCGATGATAAGTTCGGGCTTGTTTGTTCTGCCTGCACTTGCATACGCAAAGACCGGACCTGCCGTGGTCTTCTCCTATGTTCTGGCCGGCATTCTGGTCTTTCCGGCTATGCTTGCCAAGGCTGAACTTGCCACCGCGATGCCCAAAGCAGGAGGGGTCTATTTCTTCATTGAACGAAGCATGGGAACTCCCCTGGGTGCCGTAGGGGGGTTTGCAAGCTGGTTCTCGCTGAGTTTCAAGAGTTCCTTTGCCCTTGTGGGCCTGGGCATATTCGCCTCTCTGATTTACCCCGGCATTACAGAGACGCAGACCAAGCTTGTTGCCGTCGGATGCTGTCTGTTCTTCATGGTCGTCAACCTTATCGGTGCAAAACATACCGGGAGGTTTCAGGTTGGGTTGGTTCTTTCTCTCATCGGCATACTGCTCTTCTACGTGATTCGCGGTTTTCTACTTGTCCAGCCGCAGAGATTCGCCCCGTTTGCGCCTCACGGGCTGGGTTCGGTCTTTGCCACCGCAGGTCTTATTTTCGTTTCATTCGGCGGTTTGACAAAAATATGCTGTGTTTCCGAAGAGATAGAGAATCCCGGACGCAATATCCCGCTGGGAATGTTTCTTGCCTTCAGCGTCGTGATGCTTCTCTATGCTGCCGTTGTTTTCGTAACAGTAGGATTGCTTGACCCCGTCGATTTGACAAATTCCCGGACCCCAATTTCCGATGGCGCCAATGTCTCCATGGGAGCCTTGGGAGGCTTGGTGCTGGCCTTGGCCGCGCTTTTGGCCTTTGTCTCCACCGCCAACGCCGGCATCTTGACCGCCTCCCGGGACGCTATGGCTATGAGCAGGGACTGCCTCCTTCCCGGATTCCTCCAGAGAACAGGAGCGAAGTCCAAAACACCCCATTATTCCATAATCTTCACTGCCGGATTCATGATTATCGTCATCCTGTTCTTGAGCTTGGAGGACTTGGTCAAGACAGCATCTACTCTGAAACTTCTGCTGTTTCTATTTGTGAATCTATCTCTTATCGTGATGCGGGAGAGCAAGATACAGAGCTATCGACCGAAATTTCGCTCTCCCCTGTATCCATGGCTGCACATATTAGGGTTGTTCGGGTACGGTTTCCTGGTCATTGAAATGGGCAAGCTGCCTCTTATGATAACCGGGAGTTTCATTGCCTGTGCCTTTATCTGGTATTTGGTGTATGCCCGGAAAAAGGTAAGCCGTCGAGCAGCTCTCGTACACGTTATCGAACGAGTTACTGCCAGAGAGCTGGTTGACACTACGTTACCCGAAGAGCTCAGAGAGATCATCAGAGAGCGGGATGAGATTACCGAGGATCGATTCGACCAACTGATAAGAGACTGTCATATCCTGGACATCGATGGCCAGAAGAGTGCCGAGGATGTCTTCCGGGAGGTCTCGACGATTCTGGCCGAGAGACTCAGAAGCGATGAGTACGTGCTTTTTGAAAAGTTCCTTCATCGTGAGACGGAGGGCGGGACCGTTGTCCAGCCGGGTTTCGCCATACCTCATATCGTGGTCGAAGGCGAGCACGAGTTCGATGTTTTGCTCGTCCGTGCCCGTGACGGCATCACCTTCCGGGGTGCTTCCGACCCGGTCAAGGTCATGTTTGTCCTGGCGGGCAGCCGGGACGAAAGAAACTACCACCTCAGAGCCCTCATGGCGATCGCTCAGATAGCCCAGGAGAAGGGCTTTGAGCAGCGGTGGCTGGCGGCCCGAGATGCCGAGGGGATAAGAAATCTTCTCCTGCTCTCGACCAGAAAAAGGGATACGCGCCCCTGATTCCCCCGGAAAATCCAATTTCGCACAGAAAGCCGGATTGTGCAGAAAGAAGTTGACGCTGGGGGGCTACCCAAGTAGAATCCCTCGGTTTGTTTAGACGTGACTAATCTATGTTAGGAGGTAATTGCTGCAAATGAGTAATGTAAAACAACTTCTGAAAGAGAAACTGACGGCCGAAAGCTACAGCAGGCTCATGGCCGTAGAGAATGTAAAGATACACGAATTTGTTGCCGATGCGATCGAGCTGACCGGCCCTGAGACGGTATTTGTCTGCACGGATTCCGAGGACGACGTCAAGCACGTTCGCCGGATGGCGGTCGAGAGCGGCGAAGAGCATCCTCTCGAAACGCCCGGCCATACGTCGCACTTCGACGGGCCCAGCGATCAGGGCCGCGACAGGAAAGCAACCAAATACCTCGTGCCGAAAACAGAGACACTGAGCAAGGCGCTGAACCAGATGGACAGAGAAGAGGGCCTCGCAGAAGTACGCGGCTTGCTCAAGGATTGCATGAAGGGCAGGACGATGATTCTTCGGTTTCTGTCGCTGGGGCCGGCCGGTTCGGTGTTCAGCGTTCCATGCGTCCAGGCGACAGATTCATGGTATGTCGCCCATAACGAAGATTTGCTCTATCGAACTGCTTATGAGCAATTCTGCAAGATAGACAAAGACAAGAACGTTTTCTGCTTCCTGCACTCGGCCGGTGAATTGGACGAAAACATGGTCAGCGTCGATGTCGCGAACAAGCGCATTTACATGGATTATACAAGGGACACGGTTTACAGCGTCAATACCCAGTACGGGGGCAACACGATGGGCCTCAAGAAGCTTGCTCTGAGGCTTACGATTCGCCAGGCCGACGCCGAAGGCTGGCTCGCGGAGCACATGTTCGTTTCCGGCGTCTACGGTCCCGGAGGACGGAAGACCTATTTGGCCGGAGCTTTTCCCAGCGCATGCGGCAAGACCTCGACGGCGATGCTGCCCGGCGAGACCATATTGGGCGATGACATTGCCTATTTCAGAAAGATCAACGGCCAGTTCCGCGCCGTAAACGCCGAGGCGGGAATCTTCGGCATCATTCAGAACGTCAAGGCCAAAGACGATCCCATGATATGGGACATTCTGCACAATCCCGGCGAGGTGATTTTCGGCAACATCCTGGTCAAGGACAAGAGACCCTACTGGCTCGGTATGGGCGCCGAGACGCCGGATGACGGCGTGAACTTCTCGGGCCAATGGTACAAAGGCAAGAAGGATGCCAACGGGAAAGAAATCCCGCTGGCTCACAAGAACGCGCGATATACGGTAGCTCTGACGGCCCTGGCTAATTGCGATCCGGAGTTGGAAAACCCCGAAGGCGTCCCCCTCGGCGGCGTCATGTATGGCGGGCGTGATCCAAAGGCATCGGTGCCGGTTCAACAGGCATTCGACTGGGCCCACGGCATCGTCTCATACGGCGCCTCGCTCGAAACCGAGACCACCTTTGCGATTATCGGCGAAGAAGGTGTGATGGAAATCAACCTGATGAGCATCCAGGACTTCCTCGCGATTCCTCTGGCCAAGTACATCCAGAACAATATCGATTTTGTCCAGGGGATCGTGAAACCGCCGCTGGTGTTCGGCGTCAACTACTTCCTCAAGGACAAGGAAGGCAACTTTGTCAATGACGTGCCTGACAAGCACGTTTGGGTTAAATGGATGGAGCTGCGTGTCCATGGCGATTGCGACGCGATTGCCTGTCCCACGGGTCAGATTCCCTGTTATGACGATTTGGCGCAACTCTTCAAGCAGGTTCTGGACAAGCCCTACACCAAAGAAGATTATGTCAAGCAGTTCACCATCCGGATCCCTGAGAACCTGGCCAAGATCGAGCGCGTCATGCAATACCACAGCCAGAACGTGCCCAACAGTCCGAAGATCGTTCACGAGACGTTAGAGGCGACAAAGAAACGTCTGACTGAAGCCAGCGACAAGCACGGCGATTACATCTCGCCGTTTGATTTGGCAGGCTAAGACCAAATGAAGAAAAAGACCATTCGTACCGGGATTGTCGGCGCGGGCTTCGCCGGAACGTTTCATTTTGGGTGTCTGCAGAAAGTCTACGGCACTGACGTAGAGGTCAGGGGCGTCTTCGCGACCGACACCGAGCAGGCTTCAGCCTTTGCCCAACAGCGGGGGATTCGCGCCTACGTGAGCCTCGATAAGCTGTTGGACGACGTGGATGTCGTTCACGTTTGCACGCCGCCGGTGGTGCACGAGCCGATTGCGATTGCCGCGCTCGAGCGGGACATGTTCGCTATTGTGGAGAAACCCCTGACGGGTTACTTCGGAGACGGCTCGGACGATTTCAATGGGGACACCTTTGCCAAGCAAGATGCGCTCGACCATGCCCTAGCCAGTATCGAGCGGATGCTCGCCGCCGAGGCCAAGAGCAAGGGTCAAATCCTCTATGCTGAGAACTGGATCTACGCGCCTTCGATTCAGAAGGAGCGCGAGATTATCGAAAAGACCGGCGCCCAGATTCTTTGGATGCACGGAGAAGAAGCCCACTCCGGCTCTCACGCGGCAACCTACGCCCACTGGAAATTCTCGGGCGGCGGCGTCATGATCGGCAAGGGCTGCCACCCGCTGAGCGCCGCGCTCTATCTCAAGCGCGTCGAAGGCAAGACCAGGAACGGCACCCCTATTCGACCCAGGGGCGTCTCGGCCCGGGCGCACGCGATTACGCGCCTGAAGAATTTTGAAGACAAGGGTCACATCCGATGCGACTACCATGACATCGATGATTTCTCCGTTATGCACGTGGTCTTCGACGATGGCACGATTGCCGATATCTTCGCCTCCGACATTATCCTGGGCGGGATTCACAACTGGCTTGAGGTCGCTGCCAACAACCACCGGACCGTCTGCAACATCAATCCTAACAGCGCGATGAAGACCTATAATCCACTCGAAGTCTACTTCGAGGATATCTACGTCGTGGAAAAGACCGGGACCAAGCAGGGCTGGTCGAATCCGTCGCCCGATGAGGACTGGTTCACGGGGTATCCACAGGAGATGGAGGCGTTTTACAGAAGCATTGCCTATGGCGAAGCCATAGAGAGTGACAGTAATATCGCCGCCGACTGCATCTCGACGATCTACAGCGCGTACGTCTCGGCTGAAAAAGCGGGCGCCGAAGTTCCCATTAAGACATTCTGACCGGCAAATGGTTCAGCAACAGCCTCCAGGACAAGCGCGGTCGATTCCATTCTCGCCTTCGGTGTACGAACATGCGGCCCGTGTCATCGACAGAAGTCCCTGGGACGTGTCGCGCGATTGCGATTTGTTGGCCCGGGGGCACATCAAGGCGTTTGGCCTTTACGAACATTGTCCTGTTGTCGTGGGAATAGACATCTACAATCTGGAAGCCGAAGCGTACGGCGCGATGGTTGAAGAACCGGCTGGCAATGGAATTCCCGCTATCTCCGGGCATCCGTTTGGAAACGTCCGGGAGCTTCTGAGTCTGGAGCCGCTCAATCCAAAAACGGACGGTCGCATCCCCACGGTCATCGAAGCGGCCCGTCGAGTCGCCGACGAATGCCCTCAGGCCGACGTCCGGGTCCCGCTGGGTGGTCCGTTCTCGGTGGCGGCCAACCTCGTTGGATTCGAAACCCTGTTATGTGAGATCCGGACCGATCCCGATTTGATCGTCAAGGCGCTGCGTCATCTCGTCGCAGGGCAGGTTGCGTTCTGTGCCGAAGTCGTTCGTCAAGGCCTGGATATCGCGTTCTTCGAATCGGCGGCCACACCGCCGTTGCTTTCTCCGCAGAGTTTCAGAGATATCGAGCTCGGTCCGCTGGAGGAGACCATGAACAGGACGGCGGCCGTTGTCGGCCATCCTGTACCCTGTATTATCGGAGGTGATACATTGCCGATCCTCGACGATATCCTTCGCACGGGAACCGGATACGTCTGCTGCCCCGCTAAGACCGACCAGCACGCGTTCATGGAAAAGATGCGCGTCCATCCGGAAGTGATGGTCAGAATCAACATGGATCCACGCGGCATCACTGCAAAAAATCAGGCGGATGTCCAAAAGGAAGTTGACAGGGTTCTGGCCCTGGCGGACAATAGACCAAATGTCTGCATCGGCACGGGCTGCCTGCCCTTCGAAGCGGACCCTGAAGTGGTTTTGTACACGAAACAGTATATCTTGTCTAAGAACGCCCGAGAGAACGTTTAAGCAGGAGACCAGAGTATGACGCCCAACGAAACACCGCAAAGTTCGGCGCCGAGCCCGGCGGAACAGGGCCAGCAAGTAGCACACATGAATCCACGCATCGAGAAAGATCGCGAATCGATCGTCACCGCGCGCCGGAAGGGCACAGGCGCACTGACGCTGGCGTTCCTGAGATTGTCCGGCCCGGGTTGGCTTCAAAGCGGCATCACTGTCGGAGGCGTGTCGTTCTCATCGAGCCTGTACCTGGGTGTGTTGGTGGGTTTGAGCATGATGTGGCTCCAGCCTCTGGCGATGATATTAGGCATTATCATGCTCGGCGCGATTGCTTATGTGACGCTTTCGATTCGTGAACGCCCGCTCAAAGCGATCAACGACCACGTCAGTCCGGTGCTTGGATGGAGCTGGTTGTTTGCCTCGATGGCCGCGAATCTCGTCTGGTCTATGCCGCAATACACACTTGGGACGCGCGCGATTCAGCAAAACCTCTTTCCATCCATCCTGGGGCCGGAGGCCATCCCCGACCCCTGGGGCCGAATCATTTGCGTCGGTTTCATTCTGGCCATCTGTATCACGGCGACGATGTTCTACGGCGCCGGAGGTCGGGGTGTGAAGGTGTTTGAAATCATTATCAAGTCCATCGTAAGCATGATTGTTCTGTCTTTCATGGGCGTCGTCATCAAGCTGAGTCTTGCCGGCGCTATCGACTGGGGGCAGATTCTCCACGGACTGATACCGAGGTTCCAGATGTTGTGGGAGCCGGCAGCGACCATGAAGTCTCACATTGAGACTGTAGCTCCCGAGTTCCAGCGGTTCTGGACACAGCTCATCGTTGGCCAGCAGCGGGACGTCATGATCGCGGCCACCGCCGCGGCGGTGGGGATCAACATGACTTTTCTGCTTCCGTACTCCATGCTGCGCAAGGGCTGGGACAAGGATTTTCGAGGGTTGGCGATATTCGATCTTTCGACCGGCTTGTTCATCCCGTTTATCCTGGCCACCGGTCTCGTGATCATCGCTTCGGCATCACGGTTCCACATGACGCCCGCTCCTGGTTTTATCCCGGATGAGCCAGGCGCCGCGATAACAGCCGAGCCGGCACCAAATCTCATCGGACCCTACAAAGCTCTTCTGGTACAACGCCTGCAAGCCGACATTGGCGCCGACGCAATCGCCGCCCTCTCGCAGGAGCAATTGGAGCAGCAAACCCAGAACCTGCCCTATGCCGACAGGAAGATGGCGGCCGTGCTGGTCAAACGCGATAATCTCAACTTGGCCAAGTCGCTGGAACCGCTCACGGGCGAATTCCTGGCCCAATTTGTTTTCGGCCTCGGGGTCCTGGGCATGGGCATCAGCGCCGCGACGATGCTAATGACCATTAACGGCTTGTGCCTTTGCGAGCTACTCAACAGACCGTTGAAGGGCTGGACCCAACGCATCGGCTCACTGATTGTTGCGCCTGCCGCTCTGGCGGCTGTCTTCTGGACCAAGCCCGCACCGTGGCTGGCCATGCCGACTTCGGTGTTCTGCATCATTCTGCTACCGATCGCATACCTGGCCTTCCTGCTGCTGATGAACCAGAAGAGCATGCTCGGTGAGTACATGCCCAAAGGTGGCAAGCGCCTTCTTTGGAATGTCTTGATGGTCATCGCCACGAGTATTGCGACGCTGGTCAGCATCTGGAGCCTGTGGTCGCGACTGGGTGGCTGGAGCATCGCGGTCATCGGTGTCTTCGTCGGCCTTATTGTACTCGTCCACTTCATTCGCAAAGGCAAGGGACGGACAGCGGTGGCATGACAGACGAGCAATGGGAGAAACTGCTGGCCGTAATCAACGGCGAGGCGGTTGAGCCGATGCCAGCGGGGTTCATCATCGACAGCCCCTGGCTTCCGGGCTGGGCCGGGATCTCCGCGCTCGATTACTATTGCAGCGAGCAGATGTGGTTCGAGGCCAATCTGAAGGCGGTCAGGCAGTTCCCCGATGTCATCTTCCTGCCCGGTTTCTGGGCCGAATTCGGAATGTGTACCGAGCCCTCCGCGTTCGGAGCGAAATGCTCGTGGCAGGAAAAAGAGCTGCCCTACGCCGAAAGGGTCGTCGCCGACATTGAATCGGCCGCTGCACTGGACAAGCCCGACCCGTCCAGGGACGGTCTGCTGCCTTTTGTCCTCAATCGGCTCGGGCATTACCAGGACCGAATGGAGCGGGAAGGACACAGCATCAGATTCGCCGTCTCGCGCGGGCCGCTCAACATCGCCTCGTTTCTGCTCGGCAGCACGGAATTTCTCATGGGAATCCGCACGGACCCCGACGCAACGCACAAGCTGCTCGGGACCGTAACGGATTTCATCACCGACTGGCTCGCTCTGCAGATTCGCACATTCCCTACGATTGACGGCGTGCTTATTCTCGATGACATCGTGGGTTTCTTAGGCGGGCAGGACTTCACCGAGACGGCCATGCCCTATCTCAAGCGGATATTCGAGATATTCCAGACAAGCGTGAGGTTCTTTCACAACGACGCTGCCGGCCTCGTGTGTGCGCCCTACCTCGCTCAAATCGGCGTGAATCTCTTCAACTTCAGCTTTGAGCACACGCTGGCCGAGATGAAGGAGTTGACGAACAACGCCGTGACGCTGCTTGGCAACATCCCTACGCGCGACGTGCTTGCATCGGGCACGCCGGAAGATGTGCAGAACAGTGTCGCAACGGCGATGGAATCCGTCCGCGACCGTAGCCGGATTATCCTCTCGTGCGGCGGCGGCATGCCCCCCGCCGTTTCGACGGAGAATATCGAAGCCTTTCTGGCTGCCGCCGGGAAGCTTTAGAATTCGGGAAACAGCTTCGACGGCAGACTCCTGCACATGCCCTTAATGATGCGTTGCGCTCGCTTGGCCTCCGCAGGTGAGAGAGGCTGCCCGGCCGAGCCGTCCAATCCGCCGCCCATGAAGCCACCCAACAACTCGTCATCTGCGTCGGCTTGCGAACCTCCGCCGAATCCCAACATGCCGGACAGGCCTCCTTCGCCTGCGCCCGAACCGTTGGCCAGCCAGAGAATGCTGCCGTCCTCGACGTCGATCATTGTGGCCGTGATGGTTATTTCGTCGCTGAAATGCGGGATACTGATGGTCAACACCGCCGGAATCTTCAGCATGCGCCCGACCTCGACCGCAGCTTCGTTTGTCGTCAGGTTCCCAAACCGGGCCTGCGACTCGCCCTCACTCTCCGAAGCCAGACCAGCCAGCGACGCTCGGACCTGAGGCCGCCCGACGGGGGCGTAGCCCTGTTCCAGCAATTCTATCGCAAAGAATTCCGCAATCTGATCGCGGGCCGTCTCACTCGTGAGCGTACCCTGGACGGCGACGATCCCCACCTTGTTGACGCCGCTGAAATCATAACCGGCCCGGAAGGAACTCTTCTGCGATGAGCGGCAGCCGCCCAAAAGCAGTACGCCGATTAGCAGCACATAAGAAACGGTTTTCATAGTCTATGTCTCCCACAGAATAGTGTGAACCTTTTACTCAAATACCCTATGTTAACACAACAACCATCATGTGCAACCTAATTCTCCTGCTCGTCGCCCGTCAACCGCTCATCGGCTGCGTGAGGCGTGCTACGCCGGATTATAGTTGGATTCTTCGTAGCCGGGCCGTTTCTGAGGTCGATTCGGCCAGTTCAACGCGTCGAACATGAACTCGCTTGCCTGGCGTATCATCACCGCCGGCATGCAGGGGCACATTTCAAGCGAACCGACGATATCATTGTCGTATTTGCCCAGAACATCGAGCAGATAATCCCAATCCTCGCGGGGCATACCACCTCGCAGGCCGGGCGGCTCGTGGTCGTCCATCTGTCCGTAGTTGTCCGTCAGGTGCAGATGTACCACCTTCGGACCCAGATCATCGACGTACCGCCGGAACGAGTGCTCCGCATCCAGATGGGCGTAGCCGGTGTCGAGACAATACCAGATGGACTCGAATCGCTCGCCCGCCTGTTTCAACCTTGGCAGCGGGCCGGTCTCGAGACACAGCTTCACATCCTCCTGCTCGGCCATCCTAACCACTTCCGCGGCAAAGCCGCAGCCATTCAGCTCCGGCTCATCCGGAACCCCCATGCTCTGCAAATCCGTCACGATGCCCGCTTTGAGCAGCTTGGCGCACTCGATCTGCTCGGCCCACTGCTCCAGCGTCGGGTTGTCGTAGCGCGACCGCATGGCCACCAGCATATCCTGCGTGGCGGCTGCAAGGCGCGGCCAGTTGCGCCTCTGGTACCGGCACTCGCGCTGGCCTTTGATTGTGGGCCAAAGCTCGATTCCAAAGCCCAGAGACTGCAAGAACTGGCATTCCTGCTCGAAACTTAGCGGATGCTCGCGTCCCCAAAACACCATCGACGAAACAACATACCTAATTTGCATTACGCCATCTCCATATTTTGCCTGCCCTGTTGGAAGGCCGTCTTGCCTTCCGTCATGGGACAATGGCCGCCCCCCGTTGCCTTCCTCCGTCAGGAAGATGCGCCGGGCCGATAAATCTGTCCTTCCACGCCGGACAGACTTCTCTTAATATCGTTCAAAAACGGCCCGAAATTGAAGAGTTTGTTGAAAACAACGCCATTTTTCACCCATTTTACGCCCTTTGTGGGGCGAAGCTGGGCCAAATTGGCTTTGTTTTTTCAAATCAGCCACCGAGAACACCGAGGACATAGAGAATCACATAATTGGTTTTTTTCTCGCAGCCCGCGAGGGATCGCTAC
>CP070806.1:3764570-3771192 GCA_020343675.1 Phycisphaerales bacterium | reverse complement strand
GCAAGACCGCAGCCCTGCGCGGCTATATCAGCCTGGTCCGGGATGAGAGCCTTTCGACCCGGCGGAAGCTGGCCATGTGCAGGCAGGCCGCCGAACTGGTCCAGCGCAACGAAGACAAGAAGCTCCTTCTCGGCGTGCTGGGCACTGTGCCCTCGTCCGAGGCTTTGGCGATGGCGATGGCGCATCTCGATGATCGGGCAACCAGGGTGGAGGCCAGCTTCGCCGCCGCAGCGATCAGCGAGAAGATTGTGGACCAGGAGCCGGACAAAGTCATTGAAGCCCTGCAGAAGGTGCTCAAGGCCACCGACAACAGAAACGTCACGCGCAGTGCAAGGCAAACGCTGGGCAAGGCCAGAAAAGCCGCGAGAAGATAACAGACACGAAGAAGCCGGCCGGCAGGGTGGGCTCGAAAAACTCTGCCGCCGGCTTTGATCACACGCGGCTCAGCTTGTCTCGATTCTCATAGACTTTCGCAATCGCGTTGATGATATCGTCCATGTCCCGCTTGCTTCCAAGCAAAGGCCCCGAAGCCCAGATCATGGCCATCTCCCGGCACACCCTATCGCAATTGGGACAGTCAATTTCCTCTCGATATTGTCGCAGCCTTTTCTCGGAGAACATCTTCTTATAAACCGGTCGGCTGAGTATGTGATCGATCCACGGTTCACGGTGCAGACCCTGGGCGATGTAGGGGCTCAGACTGACACCCTCGGCGGCGACCGCCTTGAGAAATGTGCCGCGCTCGATGTCATTAAAGTGTTCTTTCAGATACGATGTGGCGTACAGATAATACGAGCCGCTGGCCGTGCCTTCGTAGAGCTTCTGCGGCCGGATGCCCGGAATGTCTTTGAGCGCGGACGTCAGGTAGGCCGCGTTCTGATTGCGGCGATTGAAGCGTTCCAGAATCCCGGACCACTGGCCGAGCAGCACCGCCGCCTCAAACTCATTCATCCGGTACTTCGGCCCGGCTACCTCAGTCCGTCCGCGGCGTGACGTCCCATGATTGTGGACGGTGTAGCATTTGTCCATCAACTCTTCATCGTTGCCGACGACGGCGCCACCCTCTCCGCAGGCAATGGTCTTGCTCGACTGGAAGCTGAAGCATCCGAGATCGCCTATCGTGCCCAACTTCCTTCCTCTGTACTCAGACAGGTGCGCCTGGGCGGTGTCCTCAATCACTTTGAGGTTGTGCTTTTTCGCAATGGCCATGATGCGGCCCATGTCGCACGGCTGGCCCATCATGTGCACGGGCATGATCGCCCTGGTGCTCTCGGTGATCCTGCGCTCTACGTCGTCGGGATCGAGCTGATAGGATTCGGTATCCAGGTCGGCCAGGACCGGCAGCGCGCGGGCTGACAGAATCGAGGCAATCGTCCCCGGGTCGGTGTAGGGCGAGGTGATCACTTCATCCCCAGGCCCGATACCCAGCGCTTCGACGCAGGTGTGCAGCGCCTGCGTACCCGAGCCGGTCGCCACGCAGAACTTCGCTCCTATCAGCTCGGCGAATTTCTTCTCAAGCGTGGGCACGGTCCCGGATTTGGACTGGATTCTGCACCAGATCCGGCTCTTGGTGGTCTCGACGACCGAGTCCACAACCTTCGGGTCCCAGTAGGGCCAGCGAGGCCAACTCCTGTTCTTTCTCACCGGCTCGCCGCCCAGGATAGCCAGCTTGCCGGCCTTCTTCGTGACGTTGCCATAGGCGGGAATCGATTTCGAGGCGATCCCGGCCAGCGAGCCGGCTGAAGCCGCCGCAATGAATTGCCGCCTGGTTAAGTTCTTGTTCGTGCCGTCCATCTCCAACCCCTTTCATTGAGCGTTCTTTGAAGTGCAAACGTGAGCCATGCTGCAATTATAGACCCGGCTGCTGCCCGATGCTAAGCTAAATTGGGTTTGTTTTTGGCGCATCTCCACCGAAGCCCCTCCACATAAGCCATTATCCAAAAAGAACGTACGTAAATTTGGGGGCGGCCGGGGACAGACCCGAATTTTCCCAGCTCAACGTAGTTTTGAGCTCGCAATTGGGCTGGCTTGCACGCAGGACCTGCGTTGGAATGGAAGAAGAAAGAGCCCATGGTCGTGCCAGGGCGTTTTCCGCCACTGATAAAAGCAGAAACCGAGAGACCTGCTATCGGCGTCGCCGTCCTGGAGGGCCATCCGATTCAGCCAGACCCGCGTCAAGCCATTTCTCGGCCATGAGGCTATAGTCCCTGAAATCCACAATACAATCACCATTCAAGTCTGCGATTGAACATCGGGCAGCAAACTCTCTGCGAATGGCCTTGCGATATGCAGATACGGTCATGCTCCGGTCCGGATGAACCTCAACGATGGCATAGGCATTATTTTCAGCACCGGAACCTTCCACTAAAGCCTTGAGTGTGTAGTAGTGAATCCCCCCGATTTGGCTGTAAGCGCCCGGATGGTTGTGCCCCTGGAAGACGGCGAGAACTTTGCCCGAGGCCTCCAGAATTTGCCGGACATTGGCGGCATTCTTCACATAATGTGACCCCGTGCCATCAAGCAACTGGTGAATGAAGACGATAACCGGGGCCTCTACAGAAGCAAGGTCCTGCCTGAGCCAGTCGAGTTCAGCCGGCGGTATATTGGCATCAGTCCATGAGAAATTACCGTGGTCGTAGTCCGTTCCATTGGATATGTAGTTGGCATCAAGAATCACAAAGTGCAGACCATTGAGGCCAAAGGAATAGTAGGACGCGCCGGGTGCGATGCGTGTGTTCTCGACGTTGGCGAGAAACTGCGATTTGGAAATGCTGTCCATATCGTGATTGCCAAGGACGTGATAGATTGAGCCTGTGAACTGCTGAAACACTCCCTCGACGGCCTGCAGATAGGAGATCGTGTTTTCTTCGACGGGCGGGTCATCCTGGTCTTTGAAATCGCCGAGTTCGACAAGAAAATCCACTTCCTGCTTATTCATAAGCTCAACACATTCGCTCATTTTTTCGAGGGACTCGTTGCAGAAGCGGTTGGAATAGTTCCTGTTGGTATAGTGGGAATCGGTGACTATTCCGAAGCGTGCCGTGTTGGGTCTGGAGCCGGCAAATGTGTCCGAGACAAGAGGCCCTGCGGCCAGACTCGTCAGGCACGAAGCAGAGGCTCCCAGGAAAACGCGGCGGGTCATCATCCAGTTATTTCGGGCAGGCTGGCTATCCATCTTGGCCTCCTTCTTCGTTCTTCGCCTCATGGTTTCAAGAGGAACGTCCTTCGTCTGACGGGCTGCCATAGTTCCTATTCGGCGCGAGTATACCGTATTTTGTTCCCTATGTCAACGACAATTCAGCTTCTGCTAACTCAGCTTGCCTTCGAGTTTCCCCTGCAAACTCGCGACATCACGCAGGGCGGGAAAAAAGGCGGATTGTGTTTACCTCGGGCTGGAATAGCGGGTACAATACGAGACAGCAACCATGAGTGAGCGATAGACTTCTTGAATTTATAGTCCGGAATCAGGATACGTGTACTGGAAATGCGGCTGCAAATCGAACAAGAACAAGTGTTATGCTGCGGAGCTTTCTGTCAATTGACTATTGATAAGTGCAAGGAAATGGAGCACATTATTCCAGGCAAATTTGGAAAATGATTCCCGGAAATCGTGGCAGAAATGCAGGGGACTGCTGTCTAGATAGCCGGATACTTCCATATTGTGCGGTGATCTAAATAGACCTAATCAGGAGTAAGCAAGATGCACAAGAAAGCTCGAACCGTGCTGTTTGTTGGCCTTTGGTCTGCAACGACAGTCTGCTTGGCAGCGAAGATACCCGAGCAGATAGGCAACTGGCTTGTCACTGTTGGGCCGGCCGGCAACGCCGTTTACAGGCCACCGAAGACAATCCCTCAAGACACGCCGCCGCCTGAAGCGGCTCTCGGAGTACCCACAATATTTGTTCCACATCTAAGCGTGACCGACTGGAAGATCGATGACGGAGCATACGAAATAGAATGTGAAGAAGGTGATGAACAATACCAATTCACCGTTAGACCCGACGGCACACTCCTCGAATTGCAGTACGAGAATAACCAGACAAACATCAAAGAGGAAGCCGACGAACTGGTATACGCTGGCACTAAGAAGGCCATTGAGATCGAAGCTGTCCCATCGAGGGCACTGCGCACCCTTTCACAGGCTTATCCCGGCAAGAAACCTGAAAAAGCATGGACTGCCCGGACTGTCGCGGGGCTTCGATACGTGATCCAAACCGCCGGGATGGCCTTCTATGCCAGAAGTGACGGACAAATCCAGGCAGCGAGAGAGCTAAGTGACGGCGGCTTGGATGAGATAGACCCCAAAGACAGGCCGCCTGTCGACGAAGAACAGTTCAGAGCCGAAATGGAAAGACTGCTGAGCCCGTACCGCAAAAGATTCAACATGCAGAGTCAAATCAAGAAGCTTGGGAGCACACCAAAGAATCCCGATGGTTCATACCGCTATGTAGTAATGGGTGACAGCCGGTCACAGTGGGACCTCTGGTCGAGCATCGTAAAACATATCGACAGCCTTGACCCGAAGCCGGCTTTTGTCATCAACTCGGGCGACCTGGTTCCCGACGGATTCGCATCTCAGTTTCGCAATTACTACATTCCCCCGCTGCTTGAAACCGATATCCCATTCTTTGTGGCAATCGGCAACCACGATGAAGGCTATGAAGATAGAGTGCTCGAGTATCGCTATCTCTTCGGGAACAGGTCGTTGAACTACTTCTTCGACTACGGTAGAGCGAGGTACATATTCATCGATAATGCCACGGAAGCCTTGTCGCATGAACGAACACTCAAATGGCTCGGCAGAACGCTCGCCGATACTCCGAACGGTTATCGCAAATACGTAGCTGCCCATCAACCACCCAGCACGATCAGGAAGTGGGCTTATCACGCCTGGGATAGTGAAGAGTCAAAGCTGTTCACAGATCTGATGACAACGTATGAGGTCTCGGAGGTCTATCTTGGCCACATACACGCATATTCGACCGCTGAGTTTGGCGGGGTGAGATACACAGTGAGCGGGGGTGGCGGAGCAGGTTTGCACGATCGATTCGGTGCGTTGGGTAATGTGCATCACTATGTCATTTGCGATGTCCAAGCGAACGGCACTGTGAAACAGCAGGTCGTCCGATTCCATAAAAAGCAAGAGGATGGATAGAGTCTATGGAGAAACTGCGATGAGAAAAGCCACCTGCGCCTGGATCGTGCTATTTTGCGTAGTGCTTGCACTTTTCTGCCCGGCCAAGGCCAAGGAGTTTTCTGGTGATCTGGTGGTGGTGAACGCCCGTGTCATCACCGTCGACCACGAGAATCCTCGGGCCGAGGCGTTTGCGGTCAAGGGCGACACGTTCATTGCGGTGGGAACCAACTCTCAAATCAGGAAACTGATCGGCGAAGAGACCAGCGTCGTGGATGCTCGGGACAAAACCATAACTCCGGGATTCATCGATGCCCATTTGCATCCTCGTCCCGTGTATCCAGCCGATTCGCGGCTGGGAAGGGTTGATCTGAGTCCCGCCGGTGTCAAAACGATGGGGGAGCTCATAAAGGCCCTGCGCGCAAAAGCAAAGACGACCCCAGCAGGTCAGTGGGTTTTTGGCTCCAGATATCAGGATACAAAGCTTGGCCGGCACCCGACCCGCAAGGATCTGGACGAGGCCTCAACCCAACACCCGATCAGCATCAGGCATTCAAGCGGCCACGTCAGTGTTGTGAATTCACTGGCCCTCAAGAATGCAGGGATTACTGAAGACACTCCCGATCCGCCCGGGGGCGCCTTCGACCGTGATGAAAATGGCACCCCAAACGGCATTTGTCGCGAGGGCGCCGGTGGATTGGCGCGCAGAGGGAGTCCTTCGCCGCCGACAGCAACGAGACAAGAGAAGCTCAATGGATATCGGCTGTGCTTCGAGGACTATCTGAGCAAAGGAATAACCAGCATTGGCGATGCCGGAACAAGCGGGTCGGACATGCCTCTTTATCAAGAATTAATCAATCGAGGCGGTCCTGTTGTGCGAATCTACAAAATGTTAGGCTCCCGTTATTTGTCGCGATTGAAAGATTTACATTTGGCCGGACAGTTTGGCGATGAGCACCTTCGATTGGGGGCAGTCAAGTTCTTCCATGGCAATTCCCTTTCGGGCAGGACTTGCTGGCTGTACGAGCCTTACGAAGCGATAAATCCCAAAACCGGAAAGAAGGACTACTACGGCATCCCCCCCGGAAGGTCGCAGGAGGAATTGGACAAGCTCGTTTACGATATCCACGAAGCGGGATTTCAGTTGGCTTGTCACTCGAACGGCGACCGTGAAATTGACATGGTTCTGGACGCCATCGAAAAAGCCTCACTGAAGCTGCCCCGGCAGGATCATCGCCATCGGATTGAACATTGCAGCGTAGCCAATCCCAGGATTCTGAGCCGAGTCAAGAAGCTCGGCGTCGTTCTGGCGCTGCATTCATATATCTACGAGCACGGCGATAAGATGGACGATTATGGCCCCAGGAGGTGGCCGATGATGCATCCAAACCGCTCGGCCGTGGAGATGGGCATTGTCGTGGCAGGCACTTCTGATTCGCCCGTTAGTGCGGCCGAGCCGTTACTGAGAATCCAGAGCATGGTGACACG
>CP070806.1:3748898-3764470 GCA_020343675.1 Phycisphaerales bacterium | reverse complement strand
CGGCAATATGGCCGCCCAGATGCGAAATTTCCTCGATCAGACGGGCCAATTGTGGCTCAAAGGCGCTCTGGCAGGCAAGCTCGGCAGCGTGTTCGCCAGTACCGGAACACAGCACGGCGGACAGGAGACGACGATTACCAGCTTTCATTCAACGTTGCTGCATCACGGCATGATTATCGTCGGTGTTCCTTATACCGTCCAGGAATTGACCAACATGAAGGAAATCACCGGCGGCACGCCTTACGGAGCAACGACCCTGGCCGGCGCCGACGGTTCGCGCCAGCCGAGCGAAAACGAGCTGGCCATCGCCCGATTCCAGGGAAAACACGTCGCCGAGATTGCCACGAAGCTCTGCCGATGATGGTCTGCGCCCGGCGGCCGGACTCCATGGCAGGCCCTGTCATGAGGGCTGCGAAGACCATACTGCCCTTTACGGTGAAACGGTATAATCAGTGGTCGGCCAAATGATGAAGATCGACAAAATTGAGTTGTATAGAGTCTTTGGACTGCTGGAGGCTGCTATAGTTGGACTTCCGCTTATCACCTTCTGGTCCACAACGGTTGCACTGTGTGCGCTCGGTTTTTCCGTCCTTGGTTGGCTCGGTGCGGGGTTGGCCTATGGAGCTCTCCGCTGCATCTTCGGCTGTTACTTTGTCCTGCCGCGGCTCGTTGCCTCAGGGTTCTTCCAGGGCGAGGTTCCGCGTGTTTTGCCCAAGGGCATTGGCGGATGGCTGGTCACAGTCGGCGTGTATTCTGTTCTCGCACTTGTCCTCGCACTGCCGTTAAGTATCTACAGTGCGGAATCCAAATGGAACAGACTGAATCCAGAACATCTCGGTGCAGGCGACGGGGGCGAAGCCCACGAAACCGATAAGACTAAGGGGCCGGACAAGACCGCTGAAGCAACTTGATATAAAGAAGACCATTGGGGATTCATCTGTGGAAGGAGCGGCATGAACCGCTCAGTGAGCCGGATTGCTAATCCGCCGCAGAGGGGCTTTTCATCAAAGAAATTGACGGAACGGCCACCAGCCCTTAGAATCACACCTTCTTTTTGATTCGGTCGGTTGTGCCTGGCACACCATTTCTTTTTGTATCGAGTATCGAGGTTATGGAATGACGTGGATTAACGAGAATTTCTTGAAGTTGCAGGCGGGGTATTTGTTCCCGGAGATCGGACGGCGGCGACGGGCATTTGCAGCAGCCCACCCGGAGGCGAAGATTGTCAGTATGGGCATCGGCGATGTGACCCAGCCCTTGGCGCCGACGGTCGTCGAGGCAATGAAAAGGGCGGTCGAGGAAATGGGCCGGGCCGAGAGCTTCCGGGGCTACGACGACAGCGGCATCGGATACGAGTTTCTGCGGGAGGCGATTCGCGCTAACGACTACAAGGCCCGCGGCGTGGATATCGATATCGACGAAATCATCGTCAGCGACGGGGCCAAGTGCGATACGGGCAACATGCAGGAAATCTTCGGGCTGGATAACATCGTGGCCGTTTCGGACCCGGTCTATCCGGTCTATGTCGATACCAATGTGATGGCCGGAAGGACAGGCGGGCCGGAAGGACAGGGCCGATACGAGGGGATCGTCTATATGCCCTGCACCGAAGAAGATGATTTTGTTCCGGAGCCGCCCGCGGAAGAAGTGGATTTGGTTTATCTGTGCTTCCCGAACAACCCGACCGGGGCGGTTGCGACAAAAGAGCAGCTCGCCAAATGGGTGGACTACGCCCGGAGGAATAAGGCGATCATTCTCTTCGACGCGGCTTACGAAGCATTCATCCGTGATCCGGCCATCCCGCACTCGATCTACGAGGTCGATGGGGCCAAAGAGGTTGCGATCGAATTTCGAAGCTTTTCCAAGACAGCCGGCTTCACGGGCGTCCGATGTGCGTTCACCATCGTGCCGAAGCAGTTGAAGGCGTATAAGAAAGACGGCGGGGTGGTGGAGGTGGGGCCGATCTGGAAAAGGCGGCACTGTACGAAATTCAACGGCGTCTCGTACGTCACCCAGGCCGGGGCGGCGGCGATTCACACCAAAGAAGGCAGGAAACAGGTCAAGAAAACCATCGATCTCTACATGGGCAACGCGAAGCTCATCCGCCAGACGCTCGGCGAAATCGGCTACACCGTCTATGGCGGCGTCAATGCCCCGTACATCTGGCTGAAGACCCCGGACGGCGTCAGTTCCTGGGAATTCTTCGATATGCTGCTCAATAAGGCACATGTCGTCGGCACGCCCGGCGCGGGGTTTGGCTCGGCAGGCGAGGGGTTCCTGAGGCTCACGGCGTTCGGGCAGCCCGAAAATGTCAAAGAGGCACTCGAGCGGATCAAAGCGATTTCCTGATGGCAGAGACCACGGCATACATCGGATTGGGCAGTAACCTGGGCGAGAGGAAGGGCAACATCGACAAGGCCCTCAAGATGCTCGCCGAGACCGGGAAGATTGTGATCGGCCCGCTCAGTGATGTCATCGAGACCCCGCCGCTGGCCTCGACGGAGCAGCCCGATTATCTCAACGCCGTCGCCGAGGTCAGGACGAGCCTGACCGCGCAGGAGCTGCGCAGGATGTTCAGCGAGATTGAGGCAGCGCTGGGCCGGGTCCGGCATGGAAAATGGTGGCCCAGGCCAATTGACCTGGACCTTCTCCTGTTCGGCGACGAGGTCATCAATACCCCCCCCGAACTGACCGTGCCGCATTCGCAGATGCACCTGCGATCATTCGTGCTCGCAGGTCTTTGTCAGCTCAACCCAAACCTGGTCCATCCGCTGATGAACGAGACCGTCAGCGAATTGGCCGGGCGGCTGGGCGGTCAGGATTTTGCCCTCAATTCCGATGTGCCTCAGCTTGTCGGCATCGCGGGCAATATCGGCGTCGGGAAGACGACGCTGGCCAGGAAACTGGCGGCCCGGCTCGGCTGCGGACTCGTTCTCGAACCTTACGATACGAATCCTTTCATGCCCGACGTCTATGCGGGCAAGAAGGAGTTGGCCCTGGATTCACAGTTGTATTTCTTGACGCGCAGGGCGGAACAATTGAGCCCGGATGCGCTCGCAGAGGGACAGGTGTGCATCAGTGATTATGTTTTTCACAAGGAGATGATCTACGCGAGGCGCCTGCTCGATGCGGAACAGCTTGCCTTGTATGAGCGGATCTATTCGCCGTTTGCGACGAAGGTGGCTGCGCCGGTGCTGGTGGTCTATATGCGGGACCCCGCCGCGAATTGTCTGGAACGGATCCACAACAGGAATCGTCCCTACGAACAGCAAATTGAGGTGACGTTTCTGCAGGGGCTGGACGAAGACTATGAGCGGCTCTTCGAGCATTGGAGAGCGTGCCCGGTCATTCGCGTCTCGACATCGCAGGCAAGTGACGTTGACCATCTGGCCCTCCAGATTGACTATTACACCGCGGGCCAATTCGCCGCTGCCGGCGGCGCGGGGCGAGCCGCCATATCAAGCAGCAAATAGCCCGGGCCTGCTTTGCCCGACGCGCGATGACAAATCCAATCGGGATTTTAGAATGGAAGTCGCAGAAACAATCGAATCGGTCAGAAGCCTGGTGAGAGCCGCTCGCGACGAAGGCAAAAAGATCGGCCTGGTTCCGACGATGGGCGCGCTGCACATCGGGCACATTTCGCTGATCGAAGCGGCGGCCAAAAATTGCGATTTCGTTGCAGTCAGCATTTTCGTCAATCCCACACAGTTCAGCCCGGGAGAAGATCTTGAGAAATACCCCAGGCCTCTCGAAGCGGATCTGGAGATGTGCCAAAGGGCTGGCGTCGATGTCGTTTTCGCTCCCGCTTCCGACGTCATTTATCCAGGTGAAAATCTCACGTGGGTGACTGTCGAGAAGCTGACTGAGCCTTTATGCGGTCGGTCCCGGCCTGGACATTTTCGGGGCGTCACGACCATCTGCGCCAAACTGTTCAACATCGTTGCTCCCGATGTCGCGTATTTCGGCCAAAAGGACGCCCAGCAGGCCATCGTGATCAAACGGATGGTCGCCGATTTGAATATGCCACTGGAAATTGTTGTCTGCCCGACCGTTCGCGAAGCAAGCGGGCTGGCGGTTAGCAGCAGAAATCAATATCTCAGTGAGCAACAGAAAGAGGACGCAGCGAAGATTTGCCAATCCCTGCAGGACTGCCGTCGGATGATTGAGACCGGCACGACCGAAGCACGGCAAATTCTTGCCCGCATGCGGGAGATATTGCAGCAGATTCGGTCGATAGAGGTCGAGTATATCAGCATTGTCGATGCCGAGACGCTCGAAAGCGTCGAGCGAATCACCGGCAAAGTCCTCGTCGCCGTAGCGGTCAAGCTCGGCCCGGCCCGCCTGATCGACAACATTCTGGTGGACGCAGGCCGATAGCCTTGTATAATGCTGTTCGGCAATCGCCAACGAACACCAACATTTGTAAAGCTGTTGAAAAGTAAGCTGCATCGTGCGAGGGTGAGGGATACGAAGCTGCACTATCCGGGCAGCATGGCCGTGGATTCGGATCTTATGGAAGCGGCGGGCCTGCTGCCTTACGAATCGGTCCTCGTGGCCGATCTGAACAACGGCAACAGGCTGGAAACGTATGTCGTCCCGGCCGAAGCGGGCTCGGGCGAAGTCACCATGCTCGGTGCGGCCGCCCGGTTGATTGACCCGAAAGACATTGTGATTATTCTGAGCTTCGGTTTCTTCATGCCCGAGTAAGTCAGGCAGTTCGAGCCGAAAATCGTCGTTCTGGACGAGAACAACAAGATAATTAAGTAGGGGACAAGAATCGGCGCGGCCCGCTGTAGGCCGGCAAGGACCGCCGGGGCTTGTACGCGATACGATAAATGTATCCAGAGCTATTCGAGATACCTTTCGTCCATGTCACGGTCAAAAGCTACGGCTTGATGATGGTCATCGGCTTTCTTGCAGCCGTCGCGATGATCAGACACCTGAGCCGAGACTTCACACGCGACCCTCAGCTTATCACCAATGCCGCTCTTTATTCGCTGCTCGGCGGTGTCATCGGGGCGCGCCTGTTCTTTGTCGTTCACTACGCCGAGAAGTTCCGGGATCATCCGATTGAGGTTCTCTACATCTGGCAGGGGGGGCTGGAGCTTTTGGGCGGGGTGATTGTGGCGGTCAGCGTCATCTTATTTTATCTGCTCTATCATAAGCTGCCGGTTCGCAGGTACCTCGATGCTCTGGCTGTGGGCCTGATGCTGGCGCTGATGTTTGGCAGGATTGGGTGTTTCCTGAACGGCTGCTGCTACGGCAAGCCCACCGATTTGCCCTGGGGCGTTCGTTTTCCCTATAACTCGTTCGCCTACGTCAGTCAAATCAATGCCGATCCACAGAGGAACCGACCCAGACCCCAGTTGGTATTGCCCCGAGAGACGTTCCTCGGCTACGTGGGGGAAAACGACAAGTGGTACCCCAAGCCCTACGAGGATCTGAGCGAGCAGCAGAAGTTCGAGGTCACCGAAGGCAAATACCGGTGTCTGCCGGTCCATCCGACCCAGCTGTATTCGTCCTCTCTGGCGGTATTCTGGTGCCTTATACTCTATCTGTTTTGGCGCAGGGCGCAGGGGGCGGGCTCTTCAGGCAGCTCCTCCGGACTTTTCACAAAACCCGGCTGCACGTTCGCTCTGATGCTCATCGTTTACGGCATCTTGCGGTTCGGCATGGAATTGCTGCGCGACGACAACCCCTTCGAGCTTGACGGCCTGACTATTTCGCAAAACATCGGCATCGCGATGGCAACGCTCGGCCTGATTTTGATGGCCGTTTTTCAAAAAATGAAGGTAAAAGGTGTTGCCCCGGCCAGAGACGGGAGATAAAAATATGGCGAGCGTTTATGAACTCATCGCAGCTCGGACCAGATGCAGACCGCAAACAACGAGACGCCAGACAAATGTACCCTGAGCTTTTCGAGATACCGTTCCTCCACATGACGGCCAAGACCTACGGCGTCATGATGGTCATCGGCTTTCTTGCCGCCCTCTGGCTGATGAAGCGTCTCAGTTGGAATCTCGGCCCTGACACCCAGCCCATCACCAGTGCGGCGCTGTATTGTCTGGTCGCCGGTGTCGCGGGGGCCCGGCTACTCTATGTCGCGCTGAATTTCGAGCAGTTCCGGGGCCGGCCCCTTGCAGCCTTGGCCGTGTGGGAGGGAGGCCTCGTACTCCTGGGCGGCGTGATTTCGGCCGTCGCTGTGCTGCTGGTCTTTCTGATCTATCATAGACTGTCAGTCCGCCGTTATCTTGATATCCTCGCGATTGGAGTAATGCTCGGCGTCGCATTCGGGAGAATCGGCTGCTTTTTGATCGGCGACTGCTACGGAAAACCGACCGGATTGCCCTGGGGCGTTCGCTTCCCCTACAATTCCTTTCCGTACATCAGTCAGATAAACGCGGACCCGGCCAGAAACCGGCCCGAACCCCACCTAATGCTGCCCCGAGAGGATTACTTAGGTTCCCGTGGCAAGGATGGCAAGTGGTACCCGAAACCGTTTGAGCAGTTGACTGAGAGGCAGAAGATCGCAGTGACCGAGGGCAAGTATCAATGCCTGCCCGTGCACCCGACGCAATTGTATTCGTCGGCGATGGCGGCATTCTGGTGCCTGGTCCTGTACCTTTTCCGGCGAAGGGGCCAGAGGGCCGAAGACGCGGACAGCCCAGGCAAGCTCTTTGCCAAACCGGGCTGCACGTTCGCCTTGGCACTTGTCGTCTATGGTCTCGGTCGCTTCTTCATAGAATTTGTCCGCGATGACAACCCTTTTGCCCTCTACGGCCTGACGATCTCACAAATTGTCAGCATCGTGATGGTCGGGCTTGGCGCGATTCTGATAGTCGTTTTTCAGTCCGTGCGAACCCCGGCCCGCGAATCCTGAGCCTTTTTTCTTTGAACATTTGGCCAAATTGACGATATTATATGCGCAGGGACCATTGCCCTCACAGCGGCGAAGGAGAACCCACGCGTGTTACCGGCGGCATGAAGTAGCCAGGAAAGAACATTCTATCTGAAAAGAAGATAAAAAAGAGCGGTATTATGGGGCTTTACGACAGAGATTACACGCAGGCGGATTTCAGTTCGCAGCGGTCTGGTTTTCGTTATGCGCCGCAGCTCAGCTTTCCAACGCTTACGCCGGTGGTTAAATGGCTGCTGATCATCAACGTCGCGGTATTCCTGGCATCCGTTATCATAAGGCCCCTTGCAGACTTCTCAATTGCCTGGCTTTCGGTCTATCCCGCCACGGTGGGAATGTCGCTGCAGCTTTGGAGGTTGCTGACTTACCAGTTCCTGCACGACACCTCCGGGTTCGGCCACATCTTCGTCAATATGCTGGCCTTGTTCTTTTTCGGCCCGATGCTCGAGCGATTTTGGGGCAGCAAGAGATTCCTTGTTTTCTACCTCGTCTGCGGCGCCATGGGTGGAGTGGTTTATCCCGTGCTGGCCAATATCGGGTGGCTGGACAAAGGCCCGCTGGTCGGCGCTTCGGGCTCGGTCTTGGGCATCCTTGCAGCCGGCGCGATATTGTTTCCCCATTTGAGAGTCTATGTGTGGGGCATCTTTCCCGTCAAGCTCATGGTTCTGGCAATCATCTTTGCCGCGATCAGCATCCTGACTCTGTTGCAGCCCGACCAGTTTGGCAACGCGGGCGGCCAGGCGGCGCATCTGGGGGGCATGGCCGCCGGGGCGGCATACGTGCTCTCGCAATCGTTGCGTGACAAGCTGAAACTGAAACTGCGGACCGGGCAGTGGGAAAAGCGGATGGCCACACAACGCAACCTGCAGGCCGAGCTCGACCGTATCCTCAAGAAGGTCCACGACTCGGGCCTCCAGAGCCTGACCTCTAAAGAGAAAAGTACCCTCAAAGAGGCCACCAAAGCCGAGCAGATGCGAAACAGATTCTAAGAAAAGACCCCCGGAATTTGGGCCGGGGGCCTTTCAGATTCTTCCTTTTCTGCCGGTTTCACCTTTCGCCAGAAGGCTTGATTTGGGCCGAACGGGGGGCCCCGGCTTCGTAGATGTCGGCCGGGCCGGTTTCGGGGTACTTGAATCGGCCGCTTCTGAGGAGCCGCATTTCACCGTCCGGCCCCTTGACCGCCTCTGTGAACCCCACAGGGAGTCTCTTTTCGAGATCAATATACACCTTGGCTATCTCTGTCCGGGCCGGGCTGGCACCTTCTCTTGTACGGCTGGCCGACCAGATCTCGACCTCTTGGCCCTGGTACGTTCCCAGTTCCCTGGTAACCTTCCAACCCTCTTCAGCCGTCAAGAAGCTGAATAGCTTGGCGATAAATTCAAAAGGTCCCCCCACACCGCCGATGAATTGTCTTCGCTGATCGATGTCAGATTCGCAGATATCCTGGCTGCCCGGAGTCCAAACGAGCTTCTTGCCTGTGTTGAAGTTGCTGTGAATAACTCTGCCCTCAGGATCGCACACGATTTCCACCCTCGATGCGAATGAAAACCAGGCCCACTGCGTACCTTCCTTTTCAGGTATCTCGTTGTCCAATTGCATCCAGTCGATACCCTGCATGGCTTGCCTGATCTGGGCCATTGTGATCGACGTTCCATCGACCGAACCGGTCAGGACGTACATCCCCAGTCCTATCGCGACGATGACCGCCGCTGCGGTTGCGAGTTTTGTCCAGTTACTTTTCATTAGAGTTCTCCTTACAACCCCGCTCGTGTGAATACCAGCGGAATAGTGTTCATTTCTTCTTGCCATTGCGGCCTCGCCGGCGGCTATGATCCGCTCGTCGGTTGCCGCGCTGGCCGTTACTCTTACACTACGAATCACATCTTCACATCGCTGTGACGGCATCATATCGCCTCCTTTTCATCCAGAAGCTGCCGCAGTTTTTCCATGCCGTACCGATAGCGGCTTTGCACTGTGTTGATCGACAGACCCAGTATCGCAGCGATCCGGCGAAAGGCCATATCGGCCTGCAGGTGCAACACGACGACCTCCCGCTGCTCAAGGGGCAGTTTCTCAAGTGCCCGCGTCACTGCCTTGACCCGGTCTTCTTCAGCTAAGATATCGGCCGGGTCCGTCAAATCCACCCGGTGCTCCGGCCTATTCACTTGACAATTCGACTGGGCATCTCTTCTGCGCAGATGGTCTCGGGCCCGATTGACCACGCAACTGAGGAGATAACCTTTGAGATTGCTGCGGACCTTGCATCCATCAGAAGCGAGCGAGACAAAGACTTCCTGCAAACAATCCTCGGCTGTGTGGACGTCGCGGACCAGTGACCGCGCGATAGTGAGCAGATCGTCCTTGTACTTCAGATAAATCTGTCGCCAGGCAGCGTTCTCGCCTCGCTGCAGACCCCTGAGGAGTCGTCGATCTTCCGACATAAGTCCACTTTCCAGAAGCTTCAGGTTGCAGGTCGCATCAGTGCCCAGTCATGTATAAGGCGCATGACGGATCGATTTTAGTCTAAGAATCTTGGAATCTGAAAGGCGAAAACCATCGCAAATCTGTCACAGAGGACGCAGGTCATGGAGAAACCATCAATCGTTGATGATTAATAGGCCGGGGTGGCCATATCACATTCCAGGATGGCCATCAGCAAGAGCAGGAATACGAAGATCACAACCGCCCATATCACGTGCAGGCATCGAGTTTTGAGCGGCGTCTTCTCAGTCATGATATCAGTCTCCCTGTCTGCATATCATTATAACAACGATCGAACGCCGAACAACAAAATGTCCAATATCACAAAATGGGCGTCGGACTTCGCGGTGTGCGCGGGGGTCTGTTCTCAGGGACCTGGACGAAAAAGGCCCCGCGAGAGAAAACCCACGGGGCCGACTATGGATTTGTGCCTCTGGGTGGGCACGGGTGATTATGCTGTGGTCAACCGAATCTTATGAGTCCTTTATCGATGATTACTCCCCCATGAAGGCTTAGTCCCAACGAAGTCCTTTCTTCGGTTCGAGTAATTCCCCGGTTCGCTGCTTGACATTCTCGGCCTTGACATCGGGATCCTGATGCTTGGTAATCTCGGCCCTGCTTTCTCTGATGCGATTTTGCAGATCTTCGAGCCGCCTGAGCAGCCACTCGTAGGCGATCTGCTTGCGCCTGACGATCAGGTCGTATCTCAAGCCAACCACTTCTTCGAGCTCCGCGGTCAGCTTGTTCCTCTCCTTCTCGCTTTTGGCTGCTCTGATTCTGCTGGTCAGTTCATTCCGCCTTTTTTGCAGCTTCAGGTCTTCCACGACGACTTGTGCCAATTCAGGGTTTCGTCGGCTTTCCTCAAAGGCCGGGTCATATTTCTTCCGGGCCAGATCATACTTCTTCCCGTAGAGGTCCGCGTTTGTCTCTTTGAGTCTGGCCAGTTCTTCGGCTTCGTCCGGGAAACTCTTCGCGAGCCAATCTTCGAAGTCGGCACGCCGTCTCTCTCGCCACTTCTCTATGCGTTCCCTGACCACCTGCCCATACTCTTCGCGCGCGTGCTGGCGCAACTCGTCTCTGAACTTCTCGGGATCCTTTTCACGCAGCTTCGCCAGTTCCTTCGCCTTCTTCGCATCGCGTTCTTTCAGGCTCTCCAAAATGCGATTGATTTCCTCGTCCGTCAGTTCGAACCTTCCCCTCCCCCTTCCCCGGTCTCTGGGCGCGTCTTCGGCGAAGATATTCTGCTCTTCTTTACTTTTCTCCTCACCCGGGGCGGCGCAGACAGCAAGCCCCGCGATCACCAGAGCCAATATAATTCCGCGCTTTGTCCCCATCGTTGTTACCCCTTCCAGAAATCACTATTGATTTCAATCAATTCCATTTCCAGTTCGGCAATGGTGCTGTCCGCATCGGTGGTATCTTCGCCCGACTCGAGGGCCGTCAACTCATCGTTGATCTGCTCGATTTCAGTGCTGAAAACAGCCAGATCCGCATCGTCGGCAGCAATATTATTGCTTTCCCAGATTGCCGCCGGGATCAGTGCGGCGCGGAAAGCAGGTTGCTCAGACGGCTTGTCAAACAATTGAGTGCCAAATAGCGCCAGAACGGCGATGGTTGCAGCGATGCCTGCGGCTTCCCACAACTTATGCCGCAAGAGTCTCGCCCGTCTGGCAGGCAGGCGCATCGCAATTTCAGCCTTGATATCGGCCAGAAGCATGTCATCCGGTGACGGCGCAGGATGCTCCCGCAATATCTGCTCGGCTTTGCGAAAATCCTCAATGCAGCTTCCGGCCTGCTCGGCCTCGAAAAACCTCTCAACCAGCTCTTTCAGATTTTCCCGGTTTTGATTGTCCATACTTACGATCCTTCCATTAGCTGGCGCAGCTTCTTGAGTCCCCGGTGCGTCTTTGCCAACGTCGTTCCAATTGGCTCAGATCGCATCCGGGCGATCTCTTTGAAGCTCAACTGGGAATAGAAACGCAACATAATCAGTTCTCTGGTCTCCGCATCCAGCCTGACAAGCTGGGACTGCAACTTCTCAACCATCTCGCCGTCGGATTGTCTGGGCTCTGTAACCTCCAATCCATGCTCTTCACGGCGAACTTCGATCAGTTTCTTCCTTCGCTGCTTGCTCCTCAAATGGTCGTGAAAAATATTAGACGCTATCGTGAACAACCAGCTTTCAAAAGCCCCCCCTCGGTACGAGCCGATTTTCTCCACTAACTTTACAAATAGCTCGCTGAGAAGCTCATCGCTGGTGTCTCTGTTGCCCGTCAGTCTGTAAAAATAGCCATAGCACCGGCTTGCGTACATATCGACGACTTGCGAGAAGCACCGGGAATCGCCCTTCTTGCAGCCGTTTATTATCCGGGCTAAGTCATCGGTTTGTACCATATTCCAGCGTTCTTTTCACCAATTGAGACGGGAATTTCCGCTATTTTATTGCAGAAATCCGAAAAATCGGTTTTTGGGTAACATCCGCAGCGTCCAAACGTGCCGCTCAATACGTTTTGAGCGGGAAAGTCATAGGCCAGGCATACCACCGCCTGCTCGGTTATCGGTCCTCATGACCGCTGCAGTGCCGCGATTCTCTCGCAGCAGCCCAGGGCTAAAGGCTCTCGAAGTCTTTCTCGTCCTCGTCTTCTTGCTCGTCTGCGTCGAGCTTCCAGCCCTCGGTTTCGTCAAGCTCGTTGATCTCTCGCTGCATGTACCGAATGATCTTGTCCTGGAGCGGCCCCAGTTTCCCGTACCACTTGAGCATCCCCTGATAACTGACCAGCAGCATGTCCAACCGGATCAGCTGCCACTTGGCGATGCACTCGGGCTCCTTGACGTTCACAAACGGATCGCACTTGAAGTTTCTTCTGCCCTCTGCGTCAATCTCACAGAACTCGCAGTCTTTGCACTGAATCATTTTTCAGCCCCAGTTTTGAATTGGCAAGAACGAACGTCACGGGCCCAAAACGCCGTCTCTGCACCCGCTGGCTCTTGGACGCCGCACTTTTCGCCGTGATTGACAAATTTTTGTTTGCTTTCCAGTGGCTTTAGCATATCATACACGGTTAGGGTTTGAAAGTTCTTTGCAGTAGAGTTTTTTGGTGGTTTGTGGAGAAATAGATGGCAAAACCGAGACGCAGACGCAAAATCGGCAGCAGAAAAAGGCGTGCCAAGTGGAAAATCCGGCATAAGATAAGCTAATCGCAAGTCGGCATCAGCAAGTGGTTGAGGGCATGCATAGATGGCGTATTTGGCGTGTGCGCAAGCTCAAGATGCAGCGCGATAAATGGACCACTTCACCATCACTTTCAGACCCGACGGCAAGCAAGTCTCCATTCATTCAGGTGCAACCCTTATCGAAGCAGCAGGTCAGGCTGGCATCATCCTGAACTCTGCCTGCGGCGGCAAAGGAACCTGCAAGAAGTGCGTGGTCCATCTTGAGCCCGATTCGCGGGCGGTTCTCGCATGCAGGTACCGCGTCGAGAGCGACCTGGTCGTAACCGTGCCGGCCGGATCGCGGTTCCTCGAGCATCGAATTCTCACCGAAGGTATTTCGGCTCGAACACCAATCGAGCCTGACATCTACGAGAACTATCTCCAGGCAGATTCCGAGGCTGCGATATTCGGTGTGGCGGTCGATGTCGGCACAACTACCGTCGTCACCAGGCTCATCGACATGAGAGAGGGCCGGTGCCTGGCCACAGAGGCGGCCCTGAATCCACAAGCTCGGTTCGGCGACGACGTCGTCAGCCGAATCGCATATGCCCAAAGCGACCGGGAATACGCCGACCTGCACAAAGCCATTATCGATTGCATAAACACGCTGATAGAAGGCCTCTGCGGGAAGGCGAAAATCGAGCCAGACCGGATATACGAACTGTGCGCCGTCGGCAATACGACGATGAACCATGTCTTTCTGAGACTGCCCATCCACCAACTCGGCCGCGCGCCATACAAGCCCTGGTCACTCGATGCACACGATGTGCAAGGGGCTGAACTGGGTCTGCGGATGAATCCGGCGGGCAATATCCATACGGTCGAGAACATCGCCGGTTTCGTCGGTGCAGATACGACCGCCGTGGCGCTGGCCGCTGATATCGATTCCGCCGAGGAGATGACCCTGATCGTCGATATCGGTACGAATGGCGAGATTGTCCTCGGCACCAAAGATCTACTCTGTGCCGCGAGCTGCGCCGCCGGCCCGGCGCTGGAAGGGGCCCGTATCACCTGCGGCGGCAGGGCGACGGACGGCGCCATCGAAGCGGTCGTCGTAAACGATGATGACATCGATCTGGATGTCATTGGAGGGTCCGCCCCTCGCTCGATATGCGGTTCGGGGCTGATTGACGCCGCAGCCGTCATGCTGGATCTGGGCGTTATCGACCGGACAGGCCGCTTTGTCGCACCGGCTGAGTTGGAGGGAAGATTGCCGCCAGCCATTCTCTCGCGAATCATCGAACATGAGGGCCAGCCCGCGTTCCGTCTCGCCCCGGCGGTGAGCGTCGGCGACCGACCAGTTATCCTGACGCAGGGCGATATCCGACAGATGCAATTGGCCAAGGGCGCTATTCGGGCCGGTATCAGAATCCTGCTGCAGAAGGTCGGCCTCGAAGAGGGTGATATCGAGCACGTGCTTTTGGCCGGTGCCTTCGGCAATTACATCCGCCCTGCCAGCGCGCTGCGAATCGGCCTTCTTGCGGCGGTGCCCGTTGAGAGGATTCGGTTCGTGGGCAATGCCGCCGCCGCCGGGGCACAGATAGTCCTGATCAGCCGGCATTGCCGGCGGCAGGCGGCCCGGCTAGCCCGAAGCATGAAGTACGTCGAGATCGCCCACGAACCCGACTTTCAGACGGTGTTTGCGGACTCGATGTTTTTCGATGGTTAGCCCCCGCGATTGTCTGCGGGTTTTCTCACTGGCAGAGGATATGCGAAGGGTCCTTCGAATAACCCTGGGCGTAGTATTGATGATACTCGGCGTGTTGGCTTTGCTGACGCCGCTTACGCCGGGCTCGTGGCTGGCGCTGATCGGGCTGGAGCTTCTTGGAATCAGACTTGTGTTCCAGCGAAAATTCCTTTCTCTGCTCCCAAAGAAATACCGCCACAAGGCAAAGAACCTTCTGACAAGAGAATTGAAGAAAAGGCAGAAGAGATAGGGCAAGCTGGAGTGAGCTGGGTCTGGCGAGTGGGTAAATGACAACTTTTTTCGCTTGGAGTGCCATACCGTTGTCACTGCGTGCAGGAAAATGTCTGCTTTCGGGCAAGATTGTGCTGTGGTCTTGCCGATGGAATTGCTGTCGGGACCGGCGTCGAGGGACTGCGCGAACCGAAGAAACGGGAGCATTGTGCAGGTGAACGGAAGGGTTGGCTCGATTCCTTGCGTTGGGGCTTGGGGCGGCCGAGAAATGCCTGACGGAGCAAGGATCAAACATGGTCAAAGCCCTCTTGTCCGAGCGAAATCTTGGGCGAATGAACGTTTGCCTCTTTCCGGCGTATCGCCTCGCCGGACGAGCCTGATAAAGGACACTGGCGAGTACGGAGACAACTTGAAATGGGTCTGTATCACTATACCACCGAGCCAAGCCATGCAGGCCTCATGGAGGCGAACCGCCACGTTCCATCTAAGGGCAAGCAGAACGATTCCACCCACGGGCCCGGATGGTATCTGACCGACCTGGGGCCTTCGGCGTGTGAGAAGACATTGATGCAGTACTGTTGGGCCCGGGCCGAATCGGACGAGCGGGTCAGGCACTACCTTGAAGTGGAAGTGGAGGCCAGCAGCGTTCTCAAGCTTCGAAAGCACGTCTATTTCGTGCCGGAGGGTCCTTCGACTCACTTCGAGCTGATCTCCCAGGGCGAGGTTCTGGAGTGCACGCTCAAGCCGTGTGAGGCCTGCGCCCTGAATCAGGAAAAAGCCTGAGTCTCCGCAACTTCGACACCGGAATTGGAGGTCTCTTCCGCCTGCACGGTAGGATATTGCTTTCTCCCTTGCCTTGAGGGCGAAAAAGCGTATAATGACTGGGGGTGGACTGTTTTTTGCCCATTCTTCTTCAAGGAAAGGTGGTAAGCCATGCACAAGCAACGGGGATTCACGCTTATCGAACTGCTGGTGGTCATTGCTATTATTGCGCTGCTGATGGGGATTCTGATGCCGGCGTTGCAGCGGGTCAGGAAGCAGGCC
>CP070806.1:3744306-3748798 GCA_020343675.1 Phycisphaerales bacterium | reverse complement strand
TTATCGCCGCCATGGACGATTCCGACGCCGCCATTCGTTACTGGGGCGCGACCGGCGTTGGCAATATCGGTGCCGAAGCGGCCGGGGCCGAGCAGAACATGGTCACTGCGCTTCGGGACGAATCCGTCAGTGTCAGAGTCGCGGCGGCGCGGGCGCTGTGCATGATGAACAAGCCCGACAAAGCGCTGCCGGTCCTGATCGAAGCCCTTCGAGGCGAGCATCCCTGGGGACGTCTTCAGGCGGCCATTGTGCTTGACAGCATCGGCGAAATGGCCCGGCCGGCCGAAGATGCTCTGAAGGAGGCTCTCACCGGCCAGCCCAACAAGTACATCACCCGGGTTGCGAACCGCGCCCTGAATGTCATGAACGGCACTGACAATGTCGTCGGATGAATACGAACAAAAGCGGAGGAACATTATGAGAACCCAACACTTTCTTTTTTCAATTTGTCTATTCTCAAGCGTTATATGGGCACTGGGAAACGCCGGGGCCTTTGCTGCCGATGATTCGCCCAGTTCGGGCGTTAGCCTGGGCGGGCTGCGCGTGGCCGAGTCGGCTCAACCCGGGCCGGCCCCCAGAGTGTTCTGGCGAGGCGTCCACGTCGGCATCGGCAGCTCGAAGGCGGTCGAACAGTTGACCGAAGTGGTGGGCCCGCTCGCCAGGCTTGGCATCAATGTGATCGTGGGAGAAATCAACTACGGATACCAGTATCGGTCGCATCCGGAATTGCGGACGGGCAATGCCAGCAGCGCCGAACAGATCAAGAAGCTGCAGCTTGAGTGCAGAATGTTCAACGTGCGATTGATTCCGCAGTTCCAATGTCTCGGCCATCAATCCTGGAAAGAGAGAAACGCTCCGCTGCTGACGAAGTATCCTCAGTTCGATGAAACGCCCGGCAAGTATTCGAAGAACGAGAGCATTTACTGCCGGAGCTGGTGCCTGCTGCATCCGGAGGTCAACAAGGTCGTCTTTGACCTGATGGACGAATTGATCGAGGCCTTCGATGCCGATGCGCTGCACGTCGGGATGGACGAGGTGTTCCTGATCGGCGAGGACACTTGCCCTCGCTGCAAAGGCAAGGATAGAGCCGAGCTTTTTGCCAAGGCCGTCAACGATTATTACGAGCACTTAGTGCGCGGGCGCAAGATTGAAATGCTGATGTGGGGCGACCGGCTGATCGACGCGTCCAAATACAACTACGGCAAATGGGAAGCCAGCGCCAACGATACGGCCCGGGCCATCGATATGATCAGCAAAGATATCATCATCTGCGACTGGCACTACGAGCGGCGGCCGGCGTATGAATCCGTGCCGATGTTCCTTGAGAAGGGCTTTCGTGTCTGGCCTGCCAGTTGGCGCAAGCCCGACGCCTCCCGGGCCTTTGTCGATTACTCCAGGCGATTCAAGAGCCCCCGCATGTTAGGCCATCTCAATACCACCTGGGGCGCGGTCCCGATCCGGGAATTGCCGGGCTTCGAGCCGTTGAGGTACGCAATAAGCGCATTCGCAAAGTAATCAACCGGTAGGGTGTGCAACTTGTCCCCAAGAGACTCGTTGCACACGCGGCGCCTAAAACCTCAGCTTCATCCTGCGAAGATTTTGCAGGCAGCGTTTGACCGCTTCGAGCGGCGGCGTGCCTGGCCTTTCGTACTCGACAATGTACCATTCCGTATTGCCGACCGCTTTGCACAGCGCGACGAAGGCCTTCCAGTTGACGTCGCCTTCGCCTACAAAAGCGTTCTCGTCGGTCTTGCTGTACTCCTTGATATGCACGGTGACGGCCCGCTCCGGATACCGGTACAGGTAGGGCAGGGGGTCCACGCCGCCGTGCATGGCGTTGCCGACGTCGAGCTGCATGATCACGTCTTTGTGCGTATTGCCGAAGAAGGTCTCCCAGGGCAGCTCTCCGTCCATGGCCTGGAATTCGACGCCGTGGTTGTGGTAGCCGACGAGCATGCCGTGGGGCTTGACTTTCTCGGCTAATTCGCTAAAGAGCTTGGCTGTATCGAGCCAGGCCCGGCGCGAGCTGCGGTACTTGCTGGGCAGCCCCGGAACGACGAGGTACTTGTTGCCAATCGTCTTGTTGAACTCGATGGTCTTGGGAAGGTTGTCGCCTAACAGGGTGTCCAGGCCGGTATGCGTGCCGCAACAAAGCAGGCCGTTATCATCGAGCATCTTGCGAAGCTCCTCGGCGCTGCGGTCATAGTAGCCCGCGAACTCGACGGCTGTGTAGCCCATCTTGCCCACCGCCGCTATCGTGCCGGGCAGGTCGCGCTTGCACTCGGCGCGCACCGAATAAAGCTGCAAGCCGATGGGAATTCGTCGTCTGGTCTTTCTGGCCTGCTGATCTCGCTTTTTCTGGTCCCTTGCCGCTGCATGTGCACCCGACGCCAGCAGCGTTATCCCGGCCGCGCTTTTCGCCAGCAAGCCACGTCTCGAAAGCGATTCTCTATCGTGTGATGACATCCGATTCTCCTTCTGTAATCATTCAATTTGGCGATACCGATGCATTTCTCGCTCCGATTATACATGCTTTAACAACCCTGTCCAGTAAATCTTTAACCGCGGATTACGCAGATCTCTGTGGTAAGAAGAGAACAGGTAAACCCGTGACAAGCAAGCTCACGTCTGCTAAGCTGAACCTGACGGATGTCAAACGAGGCCGTTTGAACGCATCTGTTGGGAGTACATTATGCGAGATACGAAAGGGCTCAATAGAAACGAAAGTAGGTCAAGGATTCCCGGTTTTGACCGGGACTCTTACGTGACATAGTGAATTGGGAGAATGTGCAATGAATAAGTCATTTCTTGATGCATGCTCAAAAACGGCAGTTGTTTCGTTTGTTGCAGGTATCATAGTAGGTACGGGCGGTTTCACCCTACTTATGTTGAATGCTGCCCCCACCACTCGCACGCGGATTAGGCGAACACAGGACGCCAGAGTCTTCTTCTACGCTGCTATGCGTGCGCTCTTTGAAGGCACGTATGATCCCAATGATAGTTCAATCTCTGAGGAGGCTCTGAACACATTTAGGAAGTATGAGTCAAGGCTTGGAGGCAAATGTTACGCCCAGATCCACGATGAATCATCCGGCTATCACTGGGGTATGGTATTGTTTCCCTCTGGGGATATTTTTGAAGTAATAATAATGCGAGACGCTGAACAACTCTTGATGCTGAAAGAGTTTGCTCACCAGGACTGGGACAAGTTGTGGTCCGATGAAATAGCCCGTACTCATAGATCAGAGCATACTCTAGCTAAAACTGATAGACACGACCAAGGATAGCTGCCGCATTGTCTCTTTACGGTACTTATTTCCAGGCTAACCGAATTTGTTGACCAAATCCGCTCTTTCTATATACTTGGGGCCATGAAAGGAGCGCTAGCCATGGTTCTGATATCAACGAAACTGCCCGAACGCGGACTGGCCGCGTTTAAGATCCAGGTGCTCAGTCTGGGCATCGCTACTTTCTTGCTGGTACCGAATCTGTGTGCCGGACAGAACTGGCCTTCATTTCGTGGGCCTTCGGCTTGCGGGGTTGCCGAGGGGTACGAAACTGCCGTCGAGTGGGACGCAGAGGGATCCAGGAATATCCTCTGGAAGACGCCCATCCCGGGTCTGGGGCACTCGTCGCCGGTCGTGTGGGAGGATCGCGTCTTTGTCACCACGGCCATAAAGGACAAGGGCGAATCGAGCCTGAAGGTCGGTATGTATGGCGATGTCAAGTCCGTTACGGCCGAAGGCCTCTTTAGCTGGCATCTCTACTGCATCGACAAGAGCAGCGGCCGGATTCTGTGGGACCGACAATCATACCGCGGGAAACCGAAAATCAAGCGGCATCCCAAATCGACCCACGCAAGCGCCACGCCCTGCACCGATGGAAAGCGCGTTGTGGCGTTCTTCGGCTCCGAAGGGCTGTACTGCTACGACATGGAAGGGAACCTCCTGTGGGACAAAGACCTTGGGGTTCTCGATTGGGGCTTCTTCCGCAGTCCGGCGGCGCAGTGGGGAGGGGGCTGCTCGCCGGTTATCCACGATGGAAAGCTCATCGTCCAATGCGACGTTCAGAAGGGTTCGTTTATCGCGGCCTTCGATGTGAAAGACGGCTCGCTGCTGTGGAAAACGCCTCGAAGCGATGTCCCGACCTGGAGCACACCGACGGTCTATGCGGCAAAGGAGAATTCGCAGATTATCGTCAACGGATTCAAGCACATCGGCGGGTACGACATCGAGACGGGTAAAGAAATCTGGCGAATGGCCGGCGGCGGCGATATTCCCGTCCCGACGCCGATTGTCGCCGGCGATCTGGTCTATATCACCAACGCCCATGGGGGCATGTCCCCGATATACGCCGTGCGCCTCTCGGCCAAAGGCGATATCTCGCTGAATGAGAACCAGACCGGCAACGAGCATATCGCGTGGAGCTACCCGAAGGGCGGCAACTACATGCCGACGCCGATTGCCTATGGCGATTATCTCTATTGCGGCTC
>CP070806.1:3704225-3744206 GCA_020343675.1 Phycisphaerales bacterium | reverse complement strand
GACCTCGACATCGTGACGGTCGATGCTACCGAACCGTTCGGCTACGGCCGACTGTTGCCCGCCGGGCTGCTTCGAGAACCTGTCTCGTCGCTGAAGCGCGCGCACGCCGTTGTGATCACCCGATGCAACCAGGTCCCCGAGGCCGAATTGACAAAGCTGGAGGGGAAGCTACACGCTGCAAATCCGGAATTAGCCATTGCGAGGTCCATTCACAGCCCCGTTTGTGCCAGGGGCGCGGACAATAAAGAAATCAGCGTCGGGCAGTTAAATGGCAAGAGGGCCTTTGCTTTCTGCGGTATCGGCAATCCCGAGGCCTTTCTGGAAACGATCAAAGCTCTGGGGGGCGAGCTGGCCGGCTCGAAAGTCTATGACGACCACTTTCATTACACAGAGCGTTGTTTGGCTGATATTTGCGGGCAAGCCGAGAATTCCGGGGCCGATATCATCCTGACCACCCAGAAGGACTGGACGAAAATATCGAGATTGACGCAACGTACCCAGGACATCCTACTTGCATACCTCGCTATCGAAATTAAATTCGTAGCCGGGCAGGATCGATTAACGTCCTTGATTGAAGCGACGCTGGCCGGTAGAATCTCGCGAGGCAGTTGACGATTGCCTTATACTCTGCCGGTCTTTCGCACGCGTGCCGTTATGTATGAAAACCTGCTACAAGCTGTGACGAATCTCGGCTCGGCGAGCATCCTGGTCGTCGGGGACTTCATGCTCGACGTTTACGTCTATGGTGATGCGGTGAGAATCAGCCCCGAGGCGCCGGTACCGGTGCTGAACATCGCCCAGACCGAATACCGCTGCGGCGGCGCCGGCTCGGTCGCGGCCAACCTGGCCGCGTTCGGAGCAAAGGCATACTGCCTCGGAATCATCGGAGACGATCCCGACAGCGATATCCTCAAGAGCAAGCTCTCCGAAGCCGGCGCAGACGTCGCCGGCCTGTTCAAAGCCCCCAACCGCCCTACCATCAGCAAACAGAGGTTGATCGGCTTGGCCCAGCATCTGCACCGCCAGCAATTGATCAGAATGGACCGGGAATGTACCGAACCGCTGGCCGAGGAGCTCAACGATGGGATTCTGCAGGCGTACAGAGACCGGCTTGCGACGGCGGATATCGTTTGCCTCCAGGACCATAATAAGGGCCTGCTCAGTTCGTCGCTGTGCCGGCAGATGGTCCAACTCGCCGGACAGGCGGACACAAAAGTCCTGATCGATCCTTCGTCCACGAGCGACTATTCGGCGTACGCCGGCGCGACGGTGATTACGCCCAACCGCAAGGAGTCGTCCGGGGCGGTCGGCTTCGAGGTGACAGACTCTGAGACGGCCGCAAAGGCCGCCGAGGTCCTGCTGCGCAAGCTCCGGCTCGAAGCGGTGGTCATCACACTCGATAAGCAGGGCGCCTATCTCAGGACAGGTGAGATTAGCCGGATGATTCCGACCCGGCCGCGAAATGTGTATGACGTGACCGGCGCCGGGGACATGGTTCTGGCCACGTTGGCCGCGACGCTGGCGGCCGGCTGCGATTATGAGACCGCCGTGCAGTTGTCCAACATCGCTGGCGGAATTGAGGTGGGGAAATTCGGCACGGCCACGGTTTCGGTCGAGGAGATGGTCGAAGAAATCGTCGAGCAACATCGAGGCAAAGCGGATAAGGTGTGCTCTATAGACTCGCTGCTTGGCGAGCTTGCCAGAGCCCGAAAGCAGAACAAGACCATCGTCTTTACGAACGGCTGTTTCGACATCCTGCACCGGGGCCACGTCGAGTATCTGCAATTTTGCAGGCGAGCCGGTGACGTGGTCGTGGTGGGCCTTAACAGCGACGACTCGGTCCGGACGATCAAAGGCCCCGAGAGACCGGTTAACAATCAGCACGACCGGGCCATTGTTCTTGCCGCACTGGAGGCTGTCGATTATGTCACGATCTTCGACGAGCGGACCCCGCAGAGCCTGATCGAGCAGGTCAGGCCCGATGTCCTGGTCAAGGGCGAGGATTGGACTGAGAAAGGCGTTGTGGGGCGCGAGTTTGTCGAGTCCTATGGGGGCAGGGTCGCCTTGGCGCCACTGGTCAAGGGCAAAAGCTCGACCGCAACAATCGAGACAATGAAGTCCCTGGAAGCAGAATCCTGATGAACGAGGACACGAGAAAACGCATTGCCGAGACTATAGAGACGCACAAGAAGATGGTGGTGGAATTCGAGCGGCGAGGCATCGAAACAATCGTCTCAATAGCCCAGGCAGTCGCGGACGCGCTGGAGCGGAATGGCACGGTTTATCTGTGCGGCAACGGAGGCTCCGCTGCGGACGCCCAGCACATCGCCGGGGAGCTGGTGGGCCGCTTCTGCCGGCAGCGCAAGGCCCTTGCCGCCGTGGCCCTCTCGACCGATACTTCCGTTGTGACGTGCATCGCCAACGATTATTCCTACGAGAAGATCTTCGCCCGGCAGGTCGAGGCGCTGGTCCGCAAAGGGGATATTCTGTGGGCGTTCTCGACCAGCGGCAGCTCGGCAAACGTGATTGCCGCTGCCGAGGCGGCCAGGAAAAGAGACGCGTACGTCATCGCGTTCACAGGTACCTCAAACAGCAAGCTGGAGGAAATCGCCGACATTTGTCTTTGTGCCGAGAACGAATCGACCGCGAGGAGCCAGGAGATTCACCAGCTCGCTTATCATATTATTTGTGACCTGATAGACCGTCGTTTTTCGAACACTTAAACAGGAAACGGATTTCGAAAACTATGTCTGACAAAGCGATATTTCTGGATCGTGACGACACGTTGATTGAGGACCCGGGCTATATCAACACTCCCGAGCAGGTCAAGCTGCTGGATGGTGTCCCCGAGGCTCTGATTGCGCTGAAGACCCTGGGCTTCAAGCTGGTTGTCGTGACGAATCAATCGGCCGTGGCGCGCGGGATTGTCACCGAGAAAGTCCTCGATGATATCCACGAGCGTCTCAAGGAGCTGCTGGCCCGCAAGAACGCCTTTCTCGACGCGATCTACTACTGTCCCTACCATCCGGACGGCGTCGTCCCGCAGTACCGAAAGGAGAGCGACAGCCGCAAACCCAATCCCGGCATGTTGCAGAAGGCCGCCGAAGAAATGGACCTCGACCTCAGTCAGTCCTGGTGTTTGGGCAACAGCAGCCGGGACGTAGAGGCCGGCCGCCGGGCGGGGTGCATGACGATATTGATCGATAAGCCCTCCCATCAGCCGAGCGGCGAGGCCTTGTCGCGGATTGGCGTTGCTCCCGACCACCGGGCCGTCAACATCAAAGAAGCGGTCAACATCATAAAGAAGCATCTGCGTTCTGCCGTCGCCGCCAAAGCCCAGACCCAGCCGGTGCTGGCCGCCAAGGGCGCAACGGGTTTGCGAGCTGACGAGACCGCCGGCCAAATTCCGGAGCCGGCGATACACACGGAGTCTCATGAGCAAACGGCCGAGCGTGCCGAACCGATCATACGACCGCCCGAATCGAAGGTGCAGGCTGGAGAGCCGTCCGACACAGACCGTCCGGAATCCGAAGCCCAGCGGCCAGAGCCGGACGTCCCCGCGGGCGGGACCGACGCGCTGTTAACCAGCATTCTGACGCAACTCAAGACCATGCAGCGGGATGAAATGTTCGGCGAATTCTCTGTGATGCGGCTGATTGCCGGAGTGGTGCAGATTATTGTTCTGTTTTGCCTGCTTGTGACGGTATGGTTCCTGATGAGCCCCGAGAGGCAGGATAGTTCGGTGTTCATTGCGCTTGGCTTTGCCATTGTTTTCCAGCTCATGGCGCTAACCTTCTACATCATGCAGGGCAGGAAATAGGCTCGGTGCAGAGCGTGAAGCGAGACACGAAACACGAAAGTGCCCTTCAACGCGACCAGAGGGATTTGGAAGCCGAGCGGCCGGACGCGAATGTCCTTCTCTGGCTGCCCTCCCCTATGGGCGATGCGATACTCTGCACGCCCGCGCTGCGGGCCATCCGCCGGCATTTTGCGTCGAGCACAATTTCCTTTCTTGCCAATCCTGTGGTTCGTGAAATACTGTCCCCGTCCGCGTTCAACGACGAATGGCTGGAGGATGGGAAGGAGAACCCGTTTGCTATCGCGGCGAAGATCAGGAAACGTCAATTCACTCACGCGATTCTTTTTAAGAACTCATTCGCGTCGGCGATGGCCGTGTTTTGGGCGGGGATCCCTTCGCGCATCGGCTATGCCCGGGAGGGCCGGAGTGTCCTGCTCAGTGAGAAACTGCGTCCGCCAAGATTGCCTGACGGCACATTCAAGCCCGAGTCTATGGTGGATTACTATCTCGCCATCGCCTCGTGGCTCGGGGCCGACACATCCGATAAACATCTCGAATTGTCGGTCGATCCGGCGGCCAGTGAATCGCTGAAGGCGAAGGTCCCTGAGCTGACCAAGGCCGCCGGACCGGTGGTCGTTCTGGTCCCGGGCGGAGCATTCGGCCCGAGCAAATGCTGGCCCAACGCGAGGTTCTCGCAGATGGCCGACCGTCTTATTGCCGACTACAAGGCGACGGTTGTCATATCCGTCGCGCCGGAACCGGCGGAGCGACGCATTGCCGGGGACATCTGCGATTTGAGCCGGCACAGACTCGCCAACCTCGGAGAAAGGCCCGTGACGCTTAGCGAGTTGAAGGCGCTTTTTGCCCGCGCCGATTTGGCTATCAGCAACGATACGGGCCCGCGACATATCGGGGTCGCCCTGGGGCGCAAAGTGGTCAGTCTCTTCGGGCCGAACGACCCGGCGTGGACCGATACGAAGTACGAGAACGAGGTTCAAATCATCGGCAACGTCCCGTGCGCTCCGTGCCACGACCCGGTGTGCGGCCGGAATCGGCATTTGTGCATGGAGTCCATCACGGTCGAGATGGTTCTCGACGCAGCAAAGCAGTTGCTCGAAGATGACCGCAGACGGTCGAGAATCGTGACGGGTCCGGAGTTCGTCGGCAGCGCAGAATCGTTCCGCGTCGATCCCGGCTATAAAGGGGCGCTGGCTGAACTGGGTTTGACGTCCATCGATGCGGTTTTCTCCTTCAATGCCGCTGAGAATCTGAACAAGAAGAATCTTGCTTGCTTTCGCAGCCGTCTGCAATTTGAAATCGATTTGCCGGAGTCATCACAGCCAAGAACCGTATTTCTCAAGCGTTACGACTGTCCGCCTGTCCGGGACCAGCTTCGCAACTGGCTGGCGGCCCGGAGCCGGAAAAGCTGCGGCCTGCTCGAATACGCCTCGACGTGCGAGCTGTCGGCGGCGGGGATAGGAACGCCGAAACCGATCTGCTATGGCGAGCAATGGGGCACGCTGTTTGAGAAAAGAAGCTTCATCATCACCGAAGAGATTCCCAACGCCGAGGCCCTCGAACGCAGACTGCCCGATTGCTTCAGCGAGCCGGCCACGAGTGAGAATCTGAGGTTAAGAAGAAGCTTCATCGCGGAGCTGGCGAGCTTCATCAAGAGGTTTCACGAGACCGGATACCGGCATCGGGATTTGTACTTCTCACACATTTTCTTCAGCGACCGGGGCCGGTTCTTTCTGATCGATCTGGCCCGTGCGTTCGAGCCGCGTTTTTTGAGCCGGCGATTTCAAATCAAGGACCTGGCGCAGATTTACTATTCGGCGCCGGGCCGGCATTTTTCCAGAACGGACAGGCTGCGTTTCTACCTCAGCTATACGGGGCGGCGCGAACTTAGCCACCAGGACAAAGTATGTATTCGAGACGTCATCAACAAAGCACAGCGCATGGCAAGGCACGATAGAAAGCACGGCCGCCAGGTTCCCTTTGCGAGCTGACAGAACTTGAATCTACATTCTGCGATGAACAAGAGAATCGCGATTATCACCGAACGAGCCAACATCGCCCTCGGGGGCGCCGAACGCTCCGTTTTCGAGCTGGCGGCGGCTCTATCGGGGCTCGGCTGCAAAGTGGACGTGCTCGCTGCAACGGGCCAGGGCAGCAGCAGGAATGTACATGTATTTCGCCCGGACAAAAGAGGCGGGCGCATTGGCTATTCGGCGTTCGCGCGGGTGCTGAGAAACCATCTCTCAAAAAACAAATACGATATCATTCACAGCGTCCTTCCGTTCGAGTTCGCCGACGTGTATCAGCCGCGCGGGGGCACGTATGCCGAGTCCATCCTGCGCCATGCCGCCAGTCACGGGAACACGTTCATCGAATCGTACAAGAGACTGACGGCCTTTGGCAATCTTCGCCGGGCGGCCTTCTTGCGGGCCGAGCGCAGATTAGCCCGCGCTGCGGATGGGCCGGTCATCGCCGCCCTTTCGCAATACGTGGCTGATCAGTTTCAACGTCACTACGGCGCCGATGCGAAGCGCATCGTGGTGATACCGAACGGCGTCAAGACGGACCGACAAATCAATACGGATCAGGCCGACAGGCTCCGCAGCCAAATCCTCGCCGAGGCGCGCCTCAGAGAAGCGGACCATCCCGTTCTGTTCTTGTTCGTAGCAAACAACTTCAGACTCAAGGGACTGGCCCCTCTCATTCGAGCCGTCTCAGCAGCGGCCCGGCCTGAGACCGAACGCAAATGCTGCTTGGTGGTGGTCGGTCGAGACAAAACGCGCAAGTACCGCCGGCTCGCGAGGCAGCTCGATCTGCGCGCAGCGGGCCAGGCAATCGTTTTCTTGGGTTCCGTCAGCCACATTCAATGCGCTTTGTCGGTAGCCAACGTCGCCGTCCTGCCGACCTTTTACGACCCGGCCAGCCGATTCATCCTCGAAGCGCTGGCCGCGGGCAAGCCGGTCATCACCACCAAATTCAACGGCGCCGCGGACCTGTTCGTCGATAACCGGCACGGAAAAGTCATCGACACACCCGAGAACATCAATGCACTCGCCGAGGCGATTCGCACCTTCACCGATACGCACAACATCGAGAAGGCGTCAAAAGCGATTGCCGAAGACAGCCTCAAGGATCACATCACCATCAGCCGGGCCGCCCGAGAACTGATGGGTCTCTATGAATCTATCCTTCAAAGGAAGGGTCAAACATGACGTACTTGATATTCCCACTTGCCATCATCGGGGCGTATTTACTCGGCTCGATACCTTTTGGACTGCTCATCGCCAAGGCGCATGGCAAGGACCTGCGCTCCATCGGCTCGGGCAATATCGGCGCCACGAACGTCGCCCGCGCGCTCGGCAGAAACTGGGCCTATGTCTGTTTTATCCTCGATACGCTCAAAGGTCTGCTTCCAATGCTTGTGACGCTTCCGCTCGTGCGGCCCTTATCGGCGTTGCCGCAAACGGAGCAGGTCGTTGCTCTATTCTTGTGGCTGGCCGTAGGCTGTGCGGCTATCCTCGGACACGTTTTCCCGGTGTACGTGAAGTTCAAAGGCGGCAAGGGCGTCGCCACGAGTTTCGGGGTGGCACTGGGTATGTGGCCCTACTATACGATTTGCGCCGCGTTTGCTATCGTGACGTGGGTCACAGTTGTGTTGATATGGCGATATGTTTCTCTGGCGTCCATTGCGGGGGCGGTCACGTTTCCCCTTGTTCTAATCGCGGCCATTGTACTGACGCCGGGCTGGAGTCTCGGCACGTTGTGGCCTCTGCTGATTGTGGCAATCGCCATCCCGCTGATGGTCATCATCCGGCACCGCGAGAACATCAAGCGACTCATCGCCGGCACGGAAAGCAAAATCTCGAGGGGCCGGAAATCCTGAACCTTACGGCATTTCGCAGCGGATCTATTCAGCTGCGGTTTCTCCGATTGAGCTACGGATTGTAGTCAGGATTCAATTCGGTGGGAACCGGCGCGTTGACTTTTCTACGCCACGTGAGCATCAGCCTGTGGAGCTCTTTGGCCTTCTCCGGCAGGGCTTCGGCCAGATTCTTCTGCTCGCCGATATCGTCCTTAAGATTGTACAATTCCAGAACACCGTCCTCAAAGTACTCGATGAGCTTCCAGTCGCCCGCGCGTACGGCCGCGCCCGGCCGCGTCCTGAAACGCGGATCTCTGGCCCCTTCGGCCTTGCCCTGTAAGTACGCGGGGAAATGCCAGAAGATGGCTTCGCGACTCAAACCCTTTGCGCCCGTCAGAAGCGGGACGATACTCTCACCATCCAGCAGCTTTCCGGCCGGCCTCGGCGCGCCAGTCATCTCGAGAATCGTCGGAAACAAATCCACGCCGATGATGGGCGTCTCGCAGGTTGTCCCGGATTTGACAACGCCCGGCCAGCGAACGACCATCGGCTCGCGAATCCCGCCTTCGTACAACATTCCCTTGCCGCCCCGAAGAGGCTCGTTCGAGGTGATGCCCTTGACGCCCCCGTTGTCGGAGAAGAAAAAGACAATTGTATTGCCGGTCAGGTCCAGTTCGTCGAGCTTGTCCATGATGCGTCCGACGCCCTGGTCGGTGCTCTCGATCATGGCGGCATAAGTCGGATTGTTCTGTCCGCCGGAGCCGGGCTTCTTTTTGTATTTTTCGATCAGTTCGGCCTTGGCCTGCAACGGTGTATGGATGGCATAGTGCGGCAGATACAAAAAGAACGGCTTGTCTTTGTTGGTCTCGATGAATTTCAACGCCTCATCCGTGAGCCTGTCGGTGAGGTACTCGCCCGGTGGGCCATCGGAAAGCTCCGGATTTTTGTAGGGGACGAAGTAGCCTCTCTGTGGATGGCCTGCCCTATAGCCGGCGACATTGACATCGAAACCCTGAGCCCTCGGGCCGGACTGCGGGTCGTCGCCCAAATGCCACTTGCCGATACTGGCGCTGACGTACCCGGCTGGCTTGATCGCTTCGGCAATCGTCACCGTGTTCGGATCGAGGACTTTGGTGTTCTCGACCGGGATAAGCTTTCTGTATCTCGACTGACCCCGGCTGGAGCTTTCGACGGTATAGACGCCGTGCCGGGGGCTGTACTGGCCCGAGAGCAGGCAGGCCCGCGCCGGGGCGCAGTTGGGCGCATTGGAATAAGCGTTTGTAAAGACCATGCCGTGGGCCGCCAGCTTGTCGATGTTGGGCGTCTCGTAGTACCGGCTGCCCATGAAGCCGACGTCCCGCCAGCCCATGTCATCGATGAAAAGAAAAACGATGTTGGGCGGCTTCCGGTCCACGTTCGCCTGCGAAGTCTTGCCGGATAGCCCGCAGCCGGCCGCGGTCAGGGCATAGCTCGACAGAGCGAACCCTTCGACAGCGGCGGCACAGTGTTTCAAGAAATCGCGACGGTTCATCATAGATCGCTCAATGTGTCTCGGGAGCCTGCCAGCCGGCCAAATCCCCTTTCGGTTCGGCCAGAGCGCCGCCCTCGGGAACGCCCAGACCCGACGCCCAGTATATGCCGTTCATCAAAAGCCTTCGCACGGAGTATTCCTCAAAATCCTTCGGGTGACCCAGCGTCATAAAGAACACGCGGGCGCCCTTGTAGGTCTTGGTCCACGCCACCGGCTGGATGAGCGGGAATTTGTCCTGATTTTTCGTTTTGTTCGAGTTGACGGCCTTGCCTGTCAGCAGAACCTGACAATCGCCGGCCAGTGGCTCGACGTGGTACAGCCACGAGCTGCATGGGAACGAACCATAGATGCCTCGCAGAATCGGGTGCTCGCGCATCGCCGGGAAGATGGAGACCTCGGTCGTGGATTTATGCCCGTGGTGGGTGATCCATTTTTGCCCGAACACGTCGATACCGAACCGATCGTTGTACGTTTGGCTTTTGTGCCCGGAAGGGTAGCGAAAGGCATGGGTGCTGGTGCGCAGGCCGACGATGGGCTTACCCGAATTGACGTAATCGAGGATGAGTTTCAGCTGCTCGTCGGGCAGCGCGCGAAACCGCATGTAGAAAACGGCCACGTCCGCGGTCTTCAGCGCATCGAGGCCGGCGATGTTCGTGCGATACTTCGGGTTGGGCTCTCCCGTGGCCGGGTCCACGGCATAAAGCACCGTGCACCTAAACTGGTTCTTTCGTCCCAGAAGCTGCGCGATGAACGGCATGGTAACCTCAGAGCGATACTCATCGTCGCCCGTGACGAAAACCACATGAGGCGGCTTCTTTTTCCTGGCAGCGCCGGCGCCCGTTGGGGACAGAGCCGCAGCAAGCCCGGCAGTCCCAACAACATTCATAAATTCTCTTCGCGATAGACTGTTGCTCATCTTAACAGACCTCCCGGCCGAATCTCAAAAACGGCATGAATCCCACAGTACAAAACTGCTTCTGCCTGAACTGAAGGGCGTTACAGGCCGACCGATGCTCAGGATAGCCTATTCCGAGAGCCGTGTCAAGAACACCGGGACTGATTCTGACCTGAGCCGGGGGCGTGTTGCCAGTGCCATTACGCAGATAATAAGCGAATTGCCTTGAGCCAACAGAAATCAGAAGAGGTGCGGCGAGAAAACCAGGACAACCCCCCAGCGAGTCGCAACAGGCACACCCAACCTATACGGCGAAGCTGCCCCGAAAGCGACAGCTTCGTCGCATAAGCCTTAATCCAGTACCTGTCCTTACAATCCTCGGCGAATCCGACTGCCGGACGTCCCCCAAAGCCAGCAGTCAAAGCAGTGTTTTGTGGGCAACCACCCATCGGCATCGCCTGCCATTCTCTCCATGCCCACCCAGCACGACAATGAAACCATCAATTCCGACGATGCCTGCATTCGTAAAGAACTCGAAGCTCGTTTCTTTTGGCCCACAGATACCTTACTATCTGCACTTTTATCGGCCACGCAACCGACGGGAGCCGTGAGGCTTTTCCTTGAAATACACCGCCCAATGCCTATTTTTGGGGGATTGGCGAAAGAGTACAGCCTCTGCCGATGGGCGGGGCCGGAGCCTTCAAATTGCTCGCGGCCCCCGTGGGCGCTCATTTCTCCAGAGTGGTCAATCCTTCTCGAATGGCGTATTTGGTGAGCTCGGCCACGCTGTGCACGTCCAGTTTCTCCATGATTTGACGTCGATTGGCCTCAATGGTCTTGGTGCTCACGTATAATTCCAGTGCAATTTGTTTTGTGGACTTGCCCTCGGCCACGAGCTGAAGGACCTCGCGTTCCCGGCCCGTCAGCGAGGTCAATGGCGATTCAACGCCTGATGACAACCGCTTGACATAATCGTCAACGACCATGTCGGTTACTCTTGGGCTGAGATAGCGATTGCCTGCGGCGACCGCCTCGATCGCCTGAACAAGCTCGTCGAACAGACATTCCTTCAATATGTAGCCGGCTGCTCCGGCGCTGAGCATATCGCAGACAAACCGCCTCTTCGAGTGGATCGACAAAGCAATGACCTTGACGCCCGGGAATTCGGCTGTAATCTGGCGCGTCGCCTCGATGCCGCTGAGCCTCGGCATCGTAACATCCATGATGACGATGTCCGGCGACAGCTCCCTTGTCAGCTCAAACGCCTTGCGGCCGTCGTCCACGTCGGCCACGACTTCTATTTCGGGCTGCTTCTCAAGCAGTGAGCGCAAACCTTCGCGGATTAGCGCATGGTCGTCCACCAACAAAACCTTGGTACTCATGTTTGGGTCCCATCATCTAATTGTCCATATTTCAGCGGCGCATGCATTGTGATCTTCGTGCCCAGACCCGGCCCGGATTCAATCTCGATGTGTCCACCCAACTGTTCAAGTCGGTCCCGGATACTGAAAAGCCCGAATTCCGCCCTTTTGGCGGCCATCGCCGCAGCCTCAACAGGGTCAAACCCCACGCCGTCGTCCTTAACGCAAACACAAATATCTTTGTCGGCTCTGCGGACAGAAACCTTTACATGGCCTGCCTGTGCGTGTTTGACAACGTTGATCAGCAGCTCCCGCACATTGCGAAACAGGAGCGCTCGAATATCGTCATCCAGCGGCTTCGAATGCCCGTCATCTTCAAAATCAGTTTCGAGTCCGTGCTTTTCTTCAATGTGCTCCGTCAGCCACTCGGCAACCGCCACCTCAAAGCCCAACTCGTATAATATAGGATAGCTCAGGTCAAACGTCAAGGTTCTGGTGTCGGCAATGACCTGCCCCAGACAACGGGAAACGTCATCGAGGGCCTCCGTCATCGCGCCGGCGGATTCGCCCTTGCGTAGCTGATCCAGCTTGATCTTGGACAGGACCAGAGACTGGCCGATCTGGTCGTGCAGTTCGGTGGCGAGGCGGTGCCTCTCGCGTTCCTCCGTCAGCGACAACTGAGAAGCCAGGGACTTCAGATAGGCCTCGTGTTCAAGAAGCTTCTGTTCCGTATGCTTGCGTTCCGTGATGTCGCGCGCAATCCCCAATGCCAACGCTTTGCCCCTTATCTTCACCGGGAAGGTTCGCGCCTCAATGGCAATCTGGCTGCCGTCCTTTCGCCTTAAGATATATTCGGTCGGACCCGTAGGCTCACCGGCAACGGTCTTTTTCAGATTCGCCGCCGCTCTCGACGATTGTTCGCCGGACAACAAGCCCAGTTCGGAAAGATTCTTTCCGATAACTTCGGCTTTGCCGAGTCCGATCAGGTCCTCGGCCGCTCTATTGCCGTCCACAAACCTGCCCCTGGAGTCGGTCAGGTAAATACCGTCCGGCGCCGATTCGAATAATATTCTCAGCCGCTCCTCAGACTCGCGCAACGTCCTTTGCGCCTTCTCGTGATCCGTTATGTCGGTGGCAATCATCTGAATACTGCCGTCTGTGAGCAGATTGACGCGTACCTGGACGACGCCGGCGCTGCGATCCTTCCGAAGGAAATTGAGTTCGAACGGATCAGGCACGTTCCCTCTCAATACGTTGGAGAACACGCTCACGAGCTTTGGGACATCCTTGAATCGAACGGCTCCCAGTTTCGTAAAGTGCGTGCCGACCAGCTCCTCCCTGGTATAGCCTGTTACTTTTTCCGCAGCACTATTACACGATACGATAACGCCGAGCCTGTTTACAACCACAATAATGTCGGGCGCCAGCTCAATCATGCTTCTGTGCCGCTCCTCGCTATGCCGGAGGGCGCTCTCGGCTTCTTTTCGTTCGGTGACGTCATAAAGCGCCCCCTCCACAGATGCGGGTCGACCGGATTCGTCGCATACGCCGCGAGCCATTTCATGGAGCCACCGTATCTGCCCGTCTTTGCGGATGATGCGGTATTCGCGCTCGGTTGAGAAGTCCGGCACCGAACGCATCTTTTCTGCACTGCCCTCCGCCATCATCCGGCCCAGGTCATCGGGGTGGACAACTTCATCCCATCGGGGTTTGCCGGCGACGAATTCCTCCTCTGTGTAACCGGTGATGTGCTCGACCGCACCGTGGAAAAACTGGGGCGTCCAGGTCTCAATATCACCTCGGTAGGCAATCCCCATGAAGTTTCTCACGAACGAGCTGTATTTCTGCTCGCTTTCTCGCAGCGCCGCCTCGACCTGCCTGCGCGCCCTCTCCTGTCGCTCTTCGAGTATTCTGGCATCAATGACCGGCGCGATGACATGCGTGACAATATCCTCCAGCAACTCCACGTCGTCGCTGTCGTAATCGGTTGCCTTGTTGGCGACGTGGATAAGCCCAATGACCTCCTGCTCGTGGATGATCGGCACAGCCAGGTTTCTGCTGATGGCGATGTGTCCTTCCGGGACACGAGAGGGCTCGTTCGAATAAAGGGTCTTTTTCTCTCTGATCGCACGGCACCACAGGCTATCGCCCCACGTTTCGGGGGGAAACACAATATGTTTGTCCGGGACCTGGCACTTCTCCCAGATATCTCTGGTCATGGACGGACAGACCAGCGCCCCGTCCTCGTTGATGTACCCGAAGACACCGTGACGGCTCTGCATAGCCTCCAGCAACGTCGGCAGCACGTCACCAAAGACCTTCTCATCGGACACAGTGAGGAAGATACGCGCGATCTCATTGCGTGTCCGCAGACGTTCCTCGGCGCGTTTGCGCTCGGTGATATCGAGGGCCGTGAAGGTCACTCCTTTTGAGAAATCGGCCCGGTCAAGAACCGTGGTGCTCAGCAGGACTTCGATGGTCCGACCATCCTTGCGTTTCCATTGTGTTTCGACTGTGGCGGCACCCATTTCAAGAATCTGTGGCCGGTTTTTTTGTCTGACACGTTCGTAATCGTCCGCACTCGGATAGAACATCACGGCATGCTGTCCGACGAGTTCGTCTCTGGAGTACCCCAGCATCGCACATACCTGGTCATTCACGCGCGACAGCCTTTGGTCGCATTCGAGCCCAATGCCTACCGGCGCGGCCCGGAAGATGCTGCTGAGTGTGGCCTCACTCTCCTGCAACGCCTGCTCGGCCTGCTTTCGCTCCGTCACGTTCGAAAGCGTCAGGACCAGGCCTGAAACGGTCCCGTCCTGCTGCTTGATCGGCACCAGGCTCCAGTCCCAGTAAGTGACTCCGCGTTCCGGGTGTTCGGCATACTCAAACGGTTTGGCATAGGTCGAGTAAGGCACGCCGGTCTTCATGACCATGCGAAAGATCTGTTCGTTTTCGGCGTTTGGAAACAAGTCAAAGTGATTCTTGCCTTGGTAAAATGACGGCTCGTGTTCGTCGGCCTGGGCGTAGGCGCGATTGACCCGGACGACATTGAACTGCGGATCAAGATAGGCCACCAGCATATGGGTGTGCTCGAAAATGGTTTCGAGCAATCCCGTCGTTTCCTTCAGGGCCTGCTCAGCCTGTTTGCGTTCGGTGACGTCGCGGTTACTGCCCCGAAAGCCAAGAAACGCTCCGTCCGCGCCGGTTACCGGCCGGCACGTATGCTCAATCCAGCAGATGTGGCCATCTCGCCTCCGGATGCGGAACTGGGCTTCGTGCAGTCCCAGCTCTCTGAAGCTATCATTATGATGCTGTATCCAGAGGGATTTGTCTTCCGGAAGAATGATATCCGACAGCAAATCAGAGTTGCTGAAAAACTGTTCCGGCGGGTAACCGGTTATCTGCTCACAGGACGGTGAGACATATCGCAGCGATCCGTCAGGATTCTCCCAGTATTCCCAGTCATGGGCAAACTCGGCCACCGTACGATACCGCAGTTCAGCGTCGGCGAGTCTTTCTTGAGCCTGTTTGCGTTCGGTGATGTCGCTGCCTACTGACTGGAATTCTATGAGCTTGCTTTCTTCGTCAAATATGGCCCTATCCGTCCATTGGGTCCAGCCGACTGTCCCATCCGGTCGGACCACCTGGTGTTCACCGGTCGAGGCCGGGCTTTCTGGCGTAAGAGACTCAATCCTTGCCCTCACCGCCTCAAGGTAGTCGTCCGTGATCAACGGGAAGAAACTGGTTCCAATCGCCTTATCGCGCGAAATTCCAAAATAGTCGCAGTAACTGTCATTCACAAAAGTGCGAATCCCGCCAGGCAGCCAGCGAACAATGAACTCGGTCTGGTCCTCAACGACCCTGCGATACTCCTCTTCACTTTCGGCCAGCGCCTGGGAAATCTGTTGTCTCTGTCGGTCGTCGCGCACGGCTTGAATGATGCTTGCACAGGTCGAAATAAAGGTCTCTAAGAAAGACGCGATCTCCTCGTTGTAGCCACCCTCGCGATTCGCCACACCGGCGACGCCGACCAGGTCTCCGCCGAACAACATGGGGATACCCATAAATGAACTTATCGGAGGATGACCTTTCGGCATCCCCCTTGAACGTGGATCATGAGCCGGATCGTTGGAGATCACTAACTCCCCTGTCACTGCAGGAGCACCCGCTAAGTTATTGAGATTTCGGAATTCAAAATTGGATGGTTGCAGTTTTTCGTAAAGCTGACGTGATTCATCGTCCCAGGCTATATTTGAAAGGGCGAGATTCTTCTTGTACAACTGGCCGCTCTCATCCTGCCGCACTTCGTCGATAAAACCATACTCACTGTTCGTCATTTCAACCAGAGTATCAAGGAGGGCTTCAAAAACAGGTTTGGGATCATCCCCGGTTATGAAAAGTGTTTGTGCGCGCCTGATGGAGTCAAGCAGCTCGGTTTGACGCCGTATGGCTTCCTCAGCCTTCTTGGACTCGGTGATATCCCGGACCGTTCCAACCAGGCGGGTGGGTTTGCCCTCCGGATCGTTGAAGATCTGCGCGTTGTCCGTCATCCAGCGGATGCTGCCGTCGGGCCGGGCAATGCGGTATTCAGTTGTGAATCCCAGGCCTTCTCCGATCGCGGCGGATATTTCCCGGTCAATTCGCTCTCGGTCATCGGGCAGGATGCACTCGAAGAATTGCTCGAAGCGTTGGTCGAAGGAATGGGATTTTATCTCGAACATGGTCTCGACGTGCTCCGACCAATAGCCTTCGTTGTTTGTGAGGTTGCGCTCCCACACCCCCGTCTGGCTGGCTTGCTGTGCCAGGTGGAAGCGTTCCTCGCTTCGTCGCAGTGCTTCCTCGGTGTCTCTGCGCGCGGTGACGTCTCTCAGGAAGTTCAGCGAAGCGGGTCTGCCGTCCCATTCGATCATTACTCCGTTGTTTTCCAGCCACTTCGTTTTGCCTTCTTTGTCGATCACCCTCAATTCATAGACCGGCGGAACCTGCTCGCCTCTGAGCCGCCTGGTGTGAATGTCCATCACTCGCTCCCGGTCGTCCGGGTGGACGAATTCTATGAAGGGTCGAGAGGTGGACTCCTCTTGTGAACGGCCCGTGACGGATGTGTGTCGAGAATTGACGAAGCGGAGCATTCCGTCCTGCACGACTACGATGCCTTCTCCGGCGTTCTCGACGACAGCCCTGTAGCGGCTCTCACTCTCGCGCAGCCGCTCCGCGGCCCGCTTGGCGTCGGTGATGTCCTCGCAGACAATGACCGTATACCTGGGAGCGCCATCCCCTTCTCTGATTAGAGACACACCCAGGTGTCCCCAGACGACCCTGCCGTCTTTTCGTACATACCTTTTATCTACCGCATAACGGTCCTTCTCACCTCTCACCACGGAGTCATATAATTCCGTGTCCAAATCCACATCCTCAGGATGAGTAAACTCCTTGAAATGCATTCCCACCAATTCTTCCCGGGGGTAGCCCAGGAATCGACAATCTTCGTCGTTTACGGCCACGACATGGCCGTCTTTGTCAACGAGGACCATGCCTACGGAGGCATTATCGAAAATGCTGTGGAATCGCTCCTCGCTTTCCTGCTGCGCCTCCTCGGCCTTCTTCCGCTCGGTGTCTTCCCGTTTAAGAGCTTCATGGGCTCTTGACAATTCCGCCGTGCGCTGCGTAACGCGCATCTCCAGCTCGTCATGGGCCTTGCGAAGCGCCTCCTCGGCCTGCTTGCGGGCGGTGACATCTTCGACGGTACCCTGATAATACAGAATATGGCCCGATTCATCGCGGATGGCCCGTGCACTCTCGCGGACGTACACCGTCGTGCCGTCAGACCTCTTCCAGGCGGACTCCAGCCCGATGACCTTGCCTTCGCGTTCGATGCGATCCTTGAATGCTGACCGCGGGTAGTCGGGTTCATAGCCCTCGTTCTCAAGGTTTCGCTCGGCAAGCTCCTCAAAAGACGAATAACCTAAAATGTTCACGAGCGCCGAATTGGCCATGAGAATCCGGCCATCAGGAGTGGTTCGATACAGGCCGATCAGTGACTCGTCGAAGATGGTCGTGAATTGCTCCGACGACTCGCGCAGCTCTTGTTCACGGTGCACAAGCTCGGCATTTCGGCGTTCCAGCCTGTCCAAGCGGGTCCGTAAGGTTCTGAGTTGCTCGACAAGCCCCCTTTTGTCTTTTCCGGAAACGGTCATCGATTAGCCTCCTATCTTGTGATCAACGACCTTCGGCTCATCCTGGAGAATAACCGCCGTCCAGCCGCTCCGGGATGAGCCGCGATATCCTTATCCGTCCGATGTGGGAATAATACAAAGCATTCTCATGAGAGAATCGCCCGTGTTCTTAAAACAATGTTCCTTGTTAGGCGGGACAAAGATGACGTGCTCGGGCCCGAAGGGATACTCCCGGCCCTCATAAACGAAGGCCCCGCATCCTTCCAGCACGAAGACTTCGTGCTCTTGTGGATGCGTATGCAGAGGCGTGTGGCCGCCGGGCTGCAGCTCGAACATGCGCATCGCGAAATTCTCCGCCCCGTCGTCTTTGGAAATGAGCCATCTGATTTCCACGTCCTTGGCCCCCTCCATTTCAACCGGACTCCTGGCGATATTGCTGCTTTTTTCGATCTTCATTTTCCGTCCCTTTTGGCTGTTAAAGCGTTTCAGTCGAGCTTCTTATCGAGAATATCAGAGACCACTTTCGGATTCGCCTGCCCCCTGGTCTTCTGCATGACCTGACCGAGCAGAAAGCCACGCGCCTTCTTGCTTTTCTTGCCGCCGCCGGTGACGTCCTCGACGGCGCCCGGATTCTCGGCCAGCACCTGGTCCACGATCCTTTCCAACTCACCTGCATCGCTCTTTTGAATCAGGTTCAGCTCTTCGGCCAACACCTCCGGCCCCTTGCCCGTCTCGACCATCACCTCAAAAATCGACACTGAGGAGCTGGAGCTGACGGTATCGGCTTCAACCATTCTAGCCAGATGCGCGATACCCTCGGGCGTGACGCCCAGGTTGTTTATTGTGCAGCCTTTTTCGTTGGCTATTTTCAGGCCGGTCTGCGTCAGAAGGTTGCAGACCCGCTTGGGCTCTGCACCGTCGCGGACCACCTCGTCGAAGAATTCCGCCGTCGAGAGTTCGGCGGTCAGGACCCCCGCGTCGTAATCGCTGAGCTTGTATTGCTCGACGTACCGCATCTGCTTCTGCAGCGGCAGCTCACACAGGCGCGAGCGGATTTGCTGAAGCCACTCGGGCGTCAGCTCCACCGGCACGAGGTCGGGCTCGGGGAAATACCGGTAATCGTGGGCCTCTTCTTTTTCCCTCTGAAGGACGCTGACCTCCTGTTCATCGTCCCAGCCTCGCGTGGTCTTGTTGCCCATCTCCATGACTTGTCCGGTTTCGAGAAACTCGTCGAGCTGCCTCCGTACCTCGTAGTTCACGCTGCGTTCCAGCGCCCGGAAGCTGTTGAGGTTCTTGATCTCAGCGATGGGCGTTCTGTATTCGGCGCCGTCTTTAGTGATAATCAGGTTGATGTTCGGTTCGAAACGCATGTGGCCTTTTTGCATGTCCGCTTCTGAAACACCCAGAAACCTGACGATTCGCTGCAATTCGGTCGCCAGCGCCCTGACTTCGGCGCCGCTGTTCATGTCGGGCTCGGTGACAATCTCCAACAGAGGCGTGCCCGTGCGGTTCAAATCGACCTGGGAGAAATTGCCGGCCGTGTGTAGGTTCTTGCCGGCGTCTTCTTCCAGGTGCGCCCTGATAATTCCAATCTTTTTACCGCCGCCCGATTCCAGCGGTATTTCCAGAAAGCCGTTAGCAGCCAAAGGCAAATCATATTGGCTGATCTGATAGTTCTTGGGCAGATCGGGGTAGTAGTAGCTCTTGCGATCCCACTTGGTGAACATCGGTATCCGGCAGTCCAGGGCCAGCCCCACCAGCACCGCGTATTCGAACGCCTGCCTGTTCATCACCGGCAGAACCCCCGGCATCCCCAGGCACACCGGACAGACCCGGCTGTTCGGCGCCGCCCCGAACTCCACCGCGCAGCTGCAGAACATCTTGCTCTTCGTGCAGAGCTGCACGTGAATCTCCAACCCAACGATGACTTTGTACTGAACGTTAGTCATTTGCCAAGCGCGGTTCTTTCTTATGCCAGTCGGTCTCTTTTTCGTACATTCTTGCGATTCGCAGCAATTTGTCCTCGGCGAAGGTCGGCGTCATGATCTGCAAGCCGATCGGAAGATCTCTGTCGTCGGACCCGCACGGAATGCTGATGCCGGGCACGCCCGCTAAATTGGCGGCTATCGTATAAATATCCGATAAATACATTTGCAGCGGGTCGTTGACCTTCTCGCCGATTTTGAAGGCAGTCGTCGGCGCAACAGGCATCATGATGCAATCGCATTTTTCGAACGCGGCCGAGAAATCGCTCCGAATCAGATTCCTGACCTTCAGCGCCTTGAGGTAGTAGGCGTCGTAATAGCCGCTCGAAAGCGCGTAGGTGCCGAGCATAATCCGCCTCTTGACCTCCTGGCCGAAGGCCTCGGCGCGGGATTTGGAATAGACTTCGACATAGTCGTTTGGATTGGCCGTGCGGTGGCCGTAATGAACCCCGTCGTATCGGGCCAGATTGCTCGATGCCTCAGCGGTCGCGATGACATAATAGGCGGCAATCGCGTAATCCAGATGCCGCATCTCGACCTCTGTGATTTCCGCGCCGAGTTTCTTATATATCTCCATCGCCTCGCTCAGGGCTTTTTGAACCTGCTCGTCGGCGCCGGCCGCAAACTGCGGCACGACGCCAATCCTGAACGGCTTTATCGGCTCGTCGAGCTTCTGGAGATAATCGCAAACGGGGGCGGTTGCTTCATCGACGCTGGTGCTGTCGGCCGGGTCGTGACCCGCGATGATGTTCATCATCAGCGCCGCGTCTTCTACCGTTCGCGCCAGCGGCCCGATTTGATCGAGGCTGGAGCCGTACGCGACAAGCCCATATCGCGAGACTCGTCCATAGGTGGGCTTGAGGCCCACCACGCCGCAGAAACTGGCGGGCTGGCGTATGGAGCCGCCGGTGTCGGACCCCAGTGCGGCAAAACACAGCCGGGCCGCCACCGCCGCGGCAGAGCCCCCGCTGCTACCGCCTGGTACGCGAGTCGTATCCCACGGATTGACGGTTTGCTTGAGCCCGGAATTTTCGGTGCTCGAACCCATCGCGAACTCGTCCATGTTTGCTTTGCCCACAATGACCGCGTCGGCTGCCAGGAGGCGCTCCACCGCCGTCGCGTTGTAGGGGGCGTGAAAATTTGCCAGAATCTTCGAGGCGCAGGTCGTAGCCCCGAAGGTCGTGCACATGTTATCTTTGACCGCAACCGGAACGCCCGCCAACGGCCCTACCGTTTTGCCCGAGGCAATCCGGCCGTCAACATCCGCTGCCCTCTCTAAGGCCATGTCCTGACAAGTGCTCAGATAAGCGCCAATGGTCGGCTCGAATCTGCGTATCCGCTCGAAAACAGCCCGGGTCGCCTCAAGGCTGCTTATCCGCCCGGCGGCAATCCCATCACGCAATTCCTTTGCACTGAGCTGTTCCATCGCAAAAAGTCACCCGCTATCACTGTTCACCGACCCGACGGTGCCCGAGGAGCCAGTCGTAAAGCTCTTGGCTATTGTACGTTTGCGTCCACGAGTCGTGCTTCGCGTCGGGATAGATCGTCAGCTTGGTATTTCCGCCGCGTCGGTTGATTGCCTCGACGATGTCCTTCGATTCTTCAACGGGAACGACGGGGTCTTTCGCCCCGTGGAAGGCCCAGATCGGCACGTCCTTGAGCGTCAGAGACATCATGCGGCTGCCGCCACCGCAGATTGGCACGACGGCGGCAAAGCGATCCGGGTACTCCGAAGCCAAAGCCCATGAGCCATACCCACCCATGCTCAAGCCCGTCAGGTAAATCCTCTCGGTGTCCACGTCGTATCGAGCAATGATCTCGTCGAGCAGATGAATGAGCACCTCGGTCTTCTTCGTCCACCAGTCGCCTTCGGGGCATTGGGGGGAAACAACGATAAAAGGAAGATCCTTTTGTGTCTGGACGATTTTGGGCGGGCCATGCTTCTTGACCTTCTCCAGGTCGTCGCCGCGCTCGCCGGCGCCGTGCAGAAACAGCATCAGCGGCCAGCGTTTCTGCTGTCGGCCGTAGTCTTCGGGCAGAGAGAGCAGATACTTGCAGCCCAGCGTCTTGCTTATCGTCTTTTGGAAGGCTTGAGGATGCTGAGTGCCCGACGGCGCCACTTCACGTGTCATATTGTTCTTTTCCATCTGCGTACAACCCGTCAAAAGCCAAACCACAGAAACAACGCACAACGTCCGAACCGCCTTCACGGCCAAAGACCTCCCAATGTGTTTCGCAGAGCGTTCATGCACCGGAACCTTCGTCGAGTATTTTCGGTACTTTGAAGAACTCGCCATCCCGTTGGGGCGCATTGGCCAGCGTCTTTTCCGTTCCGAGCGATTCGACGATACAATCGTCGCGGAAGACATTGCTGATCGGCAGGCAGTGCGCCAGAGGCTCGATGCCCTCGGTGTCCAGCTCGTTCATTTTCTCCACGTAGTCGAGGATGGCGCTGAGCTGGTCCGTAAATTCCTCCACCTCCGCTTCGGTCAGGTCCAGCCGGGATAGTCTGGCAACTCTTCTGACTTGCACTTCGTCAATCTTGTTCGCCACCGTGCTTTACCCTGCCTGAAAAAAAAGCGAGGCAGAACCGACCCCGCTGTGAAGAGAACATTCCGTGCAAAAAGGGCACTTTTCAGCCGGTCGCCTTCTCGGCGGGCTTGTAGTCTCGTTTGGGGGGCTTTTGAACGAGCCCCATCCGGATGGCCTTGGCGGAGACCTTGACCCTGCACACTTTACCGTCAACGACGGCCCGAACCTTTTGTATGTTCGGCTTGAACTTTCTCTTGCTGATGCCGGTCACTTTCCGACCGACGCCGCCCAGATATTTGGCCTTACCACGCCGGGCGATGCTCCTGCCCGCCACTGTTCGTTTACCTGTAAAGTAACATACTCTCGACATCAAATACGCTCCAATTGTATCCAATCCAAGCCGGGCCATGCCCCATTAAAACCACAAACTATAGCGTTTCGCTGAAGAAATGCAAGGCCAAACCGAAATTTTAGCGCAAAAAACTCCCTGTGGAACGCAATTCTCTCAAAACATGGGGCGCACTCGACCGAAGTTCCGGTGCCGAGAACTCGGAGGGGGCAAGAATCATGGGGATAGATCGGGGCCCGGCAACATCGTCGGCCGAACCCGGTAATCCCTCACTCCGGCAGCCTCAACATCGATAGCCGAATGCCCCAGCGTCTTGCGTTCAGTTCTGCTTGTCGGTTGTCTTCTTCAGGTGGGCGACTTCGGCTTTGGTGAGCGGCCTGAATTTTCCCACGCCGAGACCCCGGATTTCGATTCTGCCGATGCGTGTTCTCGTCAGCGTTTTGACGGGCAGGCCGACTCCCGCCAACATTCGGCGAACCTGGCGATTGAGGCCCTGCCTTATCGTCACCTCAATCCGCGATTCGGCGCGCCCGCGCTTCAATATCTTCACCGACGCCCGGCCGGTCTTGCCCTCGGCCAGCCAGATTCCCTTTTTCAGTTTCTCAACCTGCTCGCCGGCAATCTGGCCCCGAATCCCGACGACATACGTCTTGGCCAATCCGTATCTGGGATGGGCAAGTTTGTTGGCCATCTCGCTGTCGTTGGTCAGAATGATGATTCCTGTGGTCTCGGCGTCCAACCTGCCCACACAGAAGATACGCTCTTTTGTGTGGACGAGGTCTATGGCCTTTTTTCTGCCCTGCGGGTCGCTGCTGGTGCAAATGACGCCTTTGGGCTTGTTCAGGAGGAAATAAACCTTCGCCGCGGGGCGAATCGTCTTTCCATCGACGGTAATCAGGTCTTTTTCCGGGTCCACAAAGGCAGGCAATTCGTCCACGACCTTGCGATTGACCCGCACGGCTCCTTCGAGGATCAACTGCTCGCAGTTACGGCGTGAATCGACGCCCGCCGCGGCGAGGACTTTCTGTAATCTCAGTTTGGCCATAAACCGCAAGCCCCGAATTTAATCAGGTTGGTCACTTCGAAAGCTCAGATGCTGCTCAAATGGATGCCCAGCCTGCCCGAATAAACGATTCCCACACACGCTACGACCCAGAGCACCAGGCCGATCTGAAAGGGCCAGTCGGTCAGGATAAGCTGAACGGGATCTGAGAATCTGCCTTTCTGCATCGACGCGCTGAAACGGAAGACACAGTACAAAACCAATGGTGTGGTATAGACAAGATCACTTGTGCCAAAAAGCCTGAGCGTCCGCTCATCCATCGCATAGAGTAAGAAACACACCACGGCCAGGCCACTGGTGACATTAACCATGTGGGCAAGCAGCTCGGGCGTGTAGCCGGCCAGGGCCTTGCGAAATGGCTCGCTGTCTTCACGAAGCTGCGTCAGTTCGGCGCGGCGCTTGGTGAAGGCCAGAAACAGGCACAGAGCAAACGTGCAGACAACCAGCCAGGGGGAGATAAAGACGCCGACAACCGTCGCCCCTGCAATGGCCCGCAGGCAGAAGCCGGTGGATATGACCACGCAGTCCAGGATCATGACTTTCTTGAGAACAAGCGTGTAAAGAATCACGAGCACAATATATGCCAGGACGACCAGGGCGAAGCTCCAGCCGAGCACGAGACTGGCGATCAGAGCCGCTGCCGCACACAGTGCCGAGGCCACCGCCGCTGAGGCCACCGGGACGCTGCCGGCGGCGATGGGCCTGTTGCGTTTTTCAGGGTGCAGACGGTCCGCCTCGCGGTCGATAATGTCGTTGAAAATATAGACCGCCGAAGCGGCCAGACAAAAGCAGATAAAGCCGCCAACCGCCCTGCCGACCGCCGCCGGTTCGGTCAGCTTCTGTCCGAATGTCAGGGCCGCGAACAGAAACACGTTCTTGGTCCAGTGCTTCGGACGCATTAGCTGCACGAATTTCATGCCTGTGCCTTTCGTTCCTGACCGATCCGTGCCCGGTGCGTCATACAAACAAGACAATCCTATCCTGGGCCGCAGACCACATACTTATTGAGAATATCGACATCCGAGCCGATAATGCGTAAGATAATATTGCAGTGGGCAAGGCCGCGCAGGGCAAACCGAGGGCGTTTTTCGCCATTGGCTGGATGAATCCCGAGGCAAAGAAAAGATGATCACGACGGTTATTTTCGATTTAGATGATACGCTGTATGATGAACTCGAGTATTGCAGGAGCGGGTTTGCCGCCGTGGCTGAGTTTCTTGTCGCCCGGGACGCGGCGTCGACGACCGAGCGTGTTTTTGATGCCCTTTGGGGCCAATTCACAGCCGGCAACCGTTCGAGAACGTTCAACGCCGCCCTCGATAAGCTTGGCATAGACCGTCAGGAGAGTACTATCAGCGAACTTGTCAACACGTATCGAAGCCACGTCCCTGCCATCGTGCTGCCGCCCGACAGCGGAGAGGTCCTGCGCGAGCTGAGCGAGAAATACACGCTGGGCCTGCTGACGGACGGTTTCCTGCCCGCCCAGCAACTGAAGGTCGAGGCACTGGGCATCGAGAAGTATTTTGAGAGCATCGTTTATACGGAACAGCTCGGCAGAGACTGCTGGAAGCCCTCTCCGGCGGGCTTCGAGAGGATATTGCAGGATCTGCGTGCGAGGCCGGAAAATGCTGTTTACGTCGCGGATAACGAACTGAAGGACTTTATCGCCCCCAACAGTCTGGGCTTCGTGACGGTGCAACTTCTGCGCCCCGCACGCATCCGCACTTCGACCTGTGCCCGGTCCGGCGCCTCGGCAACGCACGTAATCGGCCAAATCACCAGGCTGCCGGCCCTTTTGGACGCCCTCTGAGATGTTGGCTTGACGCCCATACCGCAGCCCGATTATTCTCAGGAAGGGTCCGGCCTCTATTGTGCGGTAAAAACGCTTCGCCGAAGGCTTTTTTTGTTGACTTTGAGGCCCTTTCCGGCGATAATATGTTATCCGAACAAGCTCAAAGGGTGATTTTTCTATATTTCTGAGGAGTTTTTACTATGCCGGCACGCAGGAGAAAGCAGAGCAATGCTATGCTCTACACTCTAATAACCTTTGTGGGGCTTTTTATTGCCGCAACGACGATTGCCGTGATTTACTATGTCAAAGCCGAGGAGCACCGGGGAAGCCTGGAGGATACGCAGCGCACGATAAATAACCTGGCCAATGAAAGAGAACGTGGGGCGCTCGGCAGCACAGTCGGGGCAAAGCAAGGCCAAACGAGCTGGCTTGGCACGATGCTGGACTATCTTGACCAGACCATCATCATGGTCGTGGGCGGCACGGTCGAACCGACCACCGCTGAAGTCAAAGTCAATAACGCAAGTGCAAAACTGGCCGGCGCTCTGGGTTTGATCAAGAATCACATCTCTGTCACCGATCCTAACACGGTGGGCCTGGTTTCGGTCGTTCAACAGCTCGCCGCTGAGCTGGACAAGGCCAAGAGCGCACAAGCGGCTGCGCAACAACAACTTGGTGACCTGCAAGCGCAGTTCGATAATGCAAACAAAGTCAATCTCGAAAAGGAGCAGGCGCTGCTGGGTGAGAAAGAGAAGCTGCAGCAGGACGTGAACGATATAAGGCAGAAATACGATGAGTTGGCCGCTTTGCTGCAGCAAACGACCGACGAACGGATTGAGACCCTCAGTGCGCAATTGGGGCAGTCTCAAAATGACCTGCGAGCCACGAACGAAAGGCTGCTGCGAACGCAGGCAGAACTGGAGCTGGCTCAGGGACTGATGCAGCGTGCCCAGGAAGAAGTCAGCAAGATCATGCCGGGGCCAGACCGGGAGGTCAGGGCGTATCAAAGCGACGGAAACATCATCCTGATCGACGACCAGACCCAGGTCGTCCATCTGAATATTGGCAGCGACGATCATGTTTATCAGGGCCTGACCTTCAGCGTTTACAACCGCGGCGAACTGGTCCCCAAGGACGGCCGGGGCAAAGCCGAGATCGAAGTGTTCGATGTGGCCGAGACGTATTCGGCCGCGAGGATTATTGACTCGGCGACACGCAAGCCCATCCTGCACGGCGATATCGTCGCCAACCTGATCTGGGACAGTGACAAGTCGAACGTCTTTGTCACCGCCGGCGAATTCGACATCGACAACGATGGCCAGGCCGATTCCGACGGCCCCGCCAGGATTAAGGCCCTCATCGAACGATGGGGCGGCCGGGTCGTGGACGCCATTTCCATCGACACCGACTTCCTCGTGCTGGGCCAGCAGCCCGAGGTTCTCCGAAGGCCCACGCTCGAAGAGACGGAAATCGACCCGCGTGCGCGGACCAGGTATGAGGCTTCGCTGGCAAGACTCAACCGCTATAACGAGCTTCGCAGCCGGGCCCAGACATTATGGATCCCCGTGTTCACGTACGAAAGGTTCCTCTACTTCGTGGGGTACAAAGGGCAAATCGGCCGGGCCGGAGCCTTTTAGCCAGGGACAATTCCAATCGAGACCACGAAAATCTCACCCGTGTATCGCGCTGCGCGCGCAGACGTGAAGCCTTTCTTGACTGCCACGAACGTGATCGTCCAATCGGCCTTGACTGCTGCGCCGAGCGGCTCACCCGAATCGCAGTCCAGCCCCGACGGAATGTCCACCGCGAGGATGGGGCAGTCGCACGCATTGATGGCCTCTATCAGCCGCTTGTACTCATCGCTCAGTGACCCTCTCAGTCCCGTGCCGAACAGGCTGTCCACGAGCAGGTCGGCGCCGGCACAGAGGTTACGGACCCGCTCCGGCAAATCGGCGTCAGACGGATTCAGTTCTTCGATGGATTGGCCCATCCTCTGAAGGATCTCGAGATTGATCTTTGCATCGCCCTTGACCTTTTCGACTTGGCCGCATACGGCAATAGTGACCTCGAAGCCCTCATTGATCAAATGCCTGGCGATGACGTAGCCGTCGCCGCCATTATTGCCCGTTCCGCAAAATATACAGACTTTCGGCTTGGCGGTGCCGCTGAGCTTCTCGCGGATCAGCTCGGCGCAGCCGCGCCCCGCGTTCTCCATCAGGACCACGCCCGGGATGCCCAGGGTATTGATCGCCCAGGCATCGAATCCGCGGACCTGTTCTCGCGTCATCACGGTGCATTTTTCTTTGGGTGAATACTTCTTCATCGCTTCGATTATAGACTGCGACGCGATGCTGTCAATTGACAGACTGTGCCCGGGCGCCTACAATGAGCATCCGATGTCGCTTCTTTGGCTTTTGAATTGCCGGCTGGAGTACCATGAAGATTCTACTGACGAATGACGATGGCATTTTCGCCCCCGGGCTTGCAGCGCTGTACAAAGAGCTGGTCACCATCGGAGACGTTACGGTGGTCGCGCCCTCGGACAGCCAGTCCGGAGCCAGCCACAGTATCACCTTCTCCGAGCCGTTGGTGTGCAACAAGGTTGATATCGACGGTCGGTTCACGGGGTTCAGCGTTCAGGGTTCGCCCGCCGACTGCGTCAAGCTGGCGGTGATGCAGCTTCACGACGGCCCGATAGACCTGGTCGTCGCCGGTATCAATAACGGGGCCAATGCGGGAATCAATGTGTACTATTCGGGCACGGTCGCTGCGGCGATGGAAGGCGCATTTTTGAAAATCCCGGCTGTCGCGATGAGCCTGTCGCGCGAGGAACACATGGATTTCGAGCAGGCGGCCCGGTACTGTCTCGATACACTCAAGAAGCTCATGCCCGTCGGAAAAGGCAACGTGATCAACATCAACGTACCGGAGTTGTCGAAGGGTCCGCCCAAAGGCGTGCGCGTCGTGCCGCAATCGAGCAAAGGATTCGACGAGTATTATGTCCGCCAGAAGAACGAGCAGGGACAGACCGTCTTTCAACTGGCCGGCGGCGGGCATCTCGTTGACGAAAATCCAACCGACACCACGTCCCTGGCCGAAGGATACATCACCGTGACCGCGCTGGTTCCCGACATGACGGACCACGGAAAAATGCGAGGCCTCGAGAAGATACAGTGGTGAGCCGCCCTGCACCTGCATTTCGCGCCGGGCACAGGCACGATAATGTTCCGGCTCGTCATACCGGCCGGGCAAGGGAAACGGATCGATGAAGGCACTGACGAAGAAAAAACCCGAACATGGACTGTGGATGGAAGATGTCCCCGTCCCTCAAATCGGCGCCAACGATGTCCTGATTAGAATTCACAAGACGGCCATCTGCGGCACGGATATCCACATCTTCAACTGGGACCGCTGGGCTCAGAAAACGATTAAGACCCCGCTGGTCATCGGCCACGAATTCGTCGGTACCGTTGCGGAAATTGGCGGCAACGTTCACGATGTAGAGCTGGGCGAGCTGGTCAGCGGCGAGGGGCATATCGTCTGCGGGCGATGCAGAAATTGCTTAGCCGGACGCAGGCACCTCTGCACCGACCCGAAATGTATTGGCGTTAATCGCCACGGTGCGTTCGCCGAATACCTGTCCATCCCGGTCTCCAACGTCTGGCATTGTGCTGCGAATATCCCCACCGATGTGCTGGCCTGCTTCGACCCGTTCGGAAACGCGGTGCACACGACCCTCTCGTATGACCTGGTGGGTGAGGACGTGCTGATTACCGGCGCCGGTCCCATCGGGTGCATGGCCGTGGCGGTGGCAAAGAGCGCCGGCGCCCGCTACGTGGTGATTACCGACGTGAATCCTTATCGTCTGGAACTGGCCCGGAAGATGGGTCCGACCCTGACCTTAGATGCACGAACCCAGCCGATCGCGGAGGCCGTAAAGAAGCTGGACATGAAGGAAGGATTCGACGTCGGCCTGGAAATGTCGGGCAATCCTGACGCGTTCAAAGATATGCTCGCCAACATGTGTCATGGCGGCAAGGTCGCCCTGCTCGGAATCATGCCCGAGACGACCATCGACTGGGACTACGTCGTCTTCAACGGCCTGACCATAAAAGGCATTTACGGCCGGGAGATGTTCGAGACGTGGTACAAAGCGACCATGCTGATTCAGGGCGGGGTGGACCTGATGCCTCTGATCACCCACCGTTTCGCCTGCGCCGAGTATGCCAGAGGCTTCGACGTGATGCAATCAGGGAATTCGGGCAAGGTCATTCTGGACTGGACGGACGAATAGATCAAGATTTTACAAGTAGCGAGTCAGAAGTGCTCTGCGATTTGGTTGCACATCCCAGATTGAGAATTTCTGAAGGGAGAAAACAATGAAGACGGCCAGAATTCTGGTAATATCGCTTTTAGTGTTCGCCCTCTCACAGAACATTCGCGTTTGGGGACAAGAGCCCCAGACACTTTCCGAAGAAACACAGAGGCCCGCTGTCATAGCGTTCGTCAACGTGAGTGTTGTTCCAATGGATCGCGAGCGAATCCTTCCGGGGCAGACCGTGATCGTGCGGGCAGATCGTATCAGTGAAATTGGCCCTGCTGATACGACCGACATTCCTGAAGGCGCACTGCGAATCGATGGCCGCGACAAGTACCTCATGCCGGGTCTTGTGGACATGCATGTGCATCAGGCTCATGACGCTCAGCTAATTCTCTTCATCGCCAACGGCGTTACAGCGGTTCGCAATATGTGGGGGACGCAGTACAACCTGACGCTTCGGGAGCGAATCGAGAGAGGCGGACTCGTTGGCCCGACAATCTACACGACCGGGCCGCTCCTCGATGGCAATCCACCGATCTGGCCGCAAAGTACTGTTGTGGAAACGCCCGAGCAGGCTGACGAGGTAGTTGCCGAAGACAAGGAGGCGGGATACGGCTTCATCAAGGTGTACAGCCGCCTGACGACAGAGGTCTACGATGCCATAGTCGACGCTGGTACAAAGCATGGGATACCCGTCGTCGGTCACGTCCCGGGTGCCGTTGGACTCGAGCACGCGCTGGTCGCAAAGCAATACAGCGTGGAGCACCTTTCGGGCTATGGCGATTTCCTGCAGGTTGAGGACTCCTCGCACTGGGAGCAGATAGATGAAACGAAGATCCCGCATATCGTGCAGACCACCCGTGAAGCGGGCACGTGGAACTGCGTTACCCTCGTTGTGCATGAGAGAATGATGATGAGCAGCGAGGAGGTGGAGCAGGCACTCAAACGGACGTATATGAAGTACGTATCGCCGATGGCAAAACAGCGGTGGTCATTGATGCGGGGTGAACAGTCCGGAGACCCAAACCGGAGCCACAAGATGTCCAACAGGAAGCGAATGACAAAGGCACTGCATGATGGCGGGGCGAGAATCCTGCTTGGCAGCGACACGCCGAATCCCTATGTGGTGCCGGGATTCTCTCTCCACGAGGAGCTGCGGAACCTCGTTGATGCCGGCCTGACACCGTACGAGGCCATGAAGGCCGGCACGCGTGATGCGGCCGAGTGCCTGGGCGAGCAGGACGAGTTTGGCACCATCCGCGCTGGTCTGAGAGCCGATTTGATCTTGATAGAAGACAATCCCTTTGAGGACGTCGCCAATGTCGCCAGGCTCAGCGGCGTGATGGCGCGCGGGCGTTGGCTCCCGCAGTCCAAGCTGCAGGGCATGCTGGATGCGTTGGCCGTGAAGCACGCCACCGAGGAGAATCCTGATGGTGTCATGTTGCGCGGACGCTGGTATTCTCGAACCGAGTTGGAAGCAATGGCAGACGCCCAAGATAAAAGTCAGAATGAAGAGCTGGTGGAGGCCGTCTTGTCGTCAGACCGGATCTTCCTCACAGGTGCGGGTGATTCCGAGCCAGTAGCCCGTTCTGCTGCCACGAAGCTGATGCGGGCGGGGTTGCAGGTTTACGTTGCTGCCGATGCGACAACGCCGGAGATAAAGAAGGGAGACCTGCTCATCGCGATCTCACGTTCGGGCAGAACCACGGCAACCTATGGTATAGCCTTTTCCGCCAAAGATTCCGGAGCCGCCGTTGTTCTGCTGACCAGCCAAGCTATATCGAGAATAGGGAAAATTTCAGATATGCTCTCTGTCCTCGGCCCTGATTTCTATCCGGCGACAGAACTCTTCTTCGATAAGTTGTGCGCTGCTGCTCTCGCTCGGAAGACATCGGCTACGAAGCCTGGGGTAGGCTACACGGAGACCTACAGGCGGACGGAAAGGATGCCCTGAACACAGGCTTTGGACGAGTTGGTCGAAGAAGCGTAGTATGAGCACTATATATTTGTAAGGCTACTACCTTTTGGACTGCACATTTTAGTACTGAGTATTCACACTGACCAATTGTCGATAAGACATCAGTCAAGCTATGACTGCGGAGACAGAAATATGTTTGCAGCGATGAAATCTCATATAGCAGCAGAGCTTAAACAAATCACGGACGAAGGACTCACCAAAGCCGAGCGCATTATCACCAGCCCACAGCAGGCCAGGATCACCATAAGCACCGGTCAGGAAGTGCTCAATCTGTGTGCCAACAATTATCTGGGCCTGGCCGACCATCCCGCCGTCATCCGGGCCGCACAAGAGAGCTATGCCCAATGGGGATATGGCCTGTCCTCGGTTCGCTTTATCTGCGGCACGCAGGAGATACACAAACAGTTGGAAAAGAAGATTTCCGAGTTTCTGGAAATCGAGGACACGATTCTGTATTCATGCTGCTTCGATGCAAACACGGGTCTTTTCGAGACGTTGCTCACGGCTGACGACGCTATTATCAGCGACCAGCTCAATCATGCCAGCATCATCGACGGCGTGCGCCTCTGCAAAGCTCAACGTTTTCGATTCAAGAATTCCGACATGGAAGGCCTTGAGGATAGACTGAAGGAAGCTCAATCGGCACGCTTCCGCCTGATCGCCACCGACGGCGTATTCTCCATGGACGGCACCATAGCGAAGCTGGACGCCATCTGTGAGCTGGCCGAGAAATACGATGCGCTGGTCATGGTGGACGACTCGCACGCGACGGGCGTCCTGGGCAGGCGGGGACGCGGAACACCCGAACATTGTCAGGTCATGGGGCGTGTCGATATTATTACCGGGACGCTGGGCAAGGCGCTCGGTGGCGCCAGCGGCGGCTTCACCGGTGGAAGAAAGGAAATCATCGAGCTTCTGCGCCAACGCTCGCGTCCTTATTTGTTCTCCAACACACTCGCGCCGGCCATCGCCGCCACCTCGCTCAAGGTCATCGAAATGCTCTCCGACTCCACGGAGCTGCGCGACCAACTCGCCGAGAACACCCGGTATTTCAGGCAGCAGATCGCCTCGCTTGGGCTAAATGTGCTCCCGGGCGAGCATCCCATCGTGCCCATCATGCTCGGAGACGCCATCCTGGCCCACAAGATGGCCGAGCGGCTACTGGATAAGGGTGTTTACGTCATTGGCTTCTCCTATCCCGTGGTTCCCAAAGGGGCGGCGCGCATCCGCACGCAAATCTCGGCCGCCCACAGCAAGGACGACCTCGACTTCGCCATTGACAAAATCGGCGAAGTCAAACGAGAGCTGGGACTATAGGCCGTCCGCCCCCGTATAAAAAACACGCTCGACGGCTTGACATTCCGGCCTTGACCTGGCATAATAATATGGGACTGATAGACGTAGGCAGTCCAAGAGATTGCAGTATTCACGGAACAGGGGCACGGCAACAGGTTGTATGGACCACAGAAGAAACATTGCCGGTTCGAAGTAACCGGATTTTCTGTGTTCTCCCACGTCACGTTCGTTGCTGGGAGGAAGGACGCAAGTGCGAAGAAGAGCTTTCACATTGATCGAATTGCTGGTCGTTATCGCGATCATCGCGATCCTGATGGCCATTCTGATGCCTTCACTGCGCATCGCCAGAGAGCAGGGCCGCAGTATTGTCTGTCGCAGTAATGTAAAGACCCTGACGTTAGCGTGGCTCATGTACAAGGATGAGAATGACAACAAACTCGTCAGCGGCCACACGCCCGGACCGAGCGGATCAGCTTGGATTGTTATGCCGTCCAATGCGGGCAATGCCAGCGTCGAAGAAAAGAAAGAATACATCAAGCAAGGTTTGCTGTGGCCCTACGTCAAGAAAGTGGAAGCATACCGGTGCCCCTCAGACCGCAGGAACAACAGTCCGGGCCACAAGTATGCCTATCGCACCTATTCGGTTGCCGGCGGCATGAATGGAGTCAGCGCAACCGGAGCTTGGGAGATTCTGCCGTGCATTCGATACTCCGATGTAGAGAACCCGGCCACGAAGTACGTCTTTCTGGCCGAATGCGATCCCCGCGGGTACAACAACGGCTCCTGGGTCATGCGGCCGGAGTCACGACAATGGGTCGATCCGTTTGGGGTCTGGCATCGCCGAAACAACAGTACTCTGGGCTGGGCCGACGGCCACGTGGGTATGCAAAGGTGGCTCGGTGAAGGGCTCATCAAATGGAACGAGGCATCCTTGTATGAGCCGATGAATTTCTCGTTCTACAGAACGCCCGATTCGGACGAAGAGTGGGAAGATTTTGAATTCGCATTGAAGGGCTACGGCTACCGGGCCTTGGAGTGAGAACCACCTGGCAATAGACGGCCGGCCAGGCCTAGTAGCAAGGCTCTTGTACACGGTTGGAGAAAAGTTCAAAACCGCCCGGAAAACGGCCGTCACCCGAACAGGTGAGCGGTTATGCGCATCTCGTACTTATCGGACGAGACTGATACGAGACGCCGTGCCGCAAAAAAGCTGTTCTCCTGACGGGCGTGTCAAAATGGGTTGTTAGTAGTAAGAAAGGATGAAAATGAGAACGAGAGCTTTTACGCTGATCGAGCTGCTGGTAGTCATTGCTATCATCGCCGTGCTGATGGCGATTCTGCTGCCCTCCTTGAACCTGGCGAAAGACCAGGCCAAGCGGATGCACTGCGTCAGCAACGTGAAGAACCTGACGTTGGCGTGGATGCTGTACAAAGACGACCATGACGGCCGATTAGTTGGGGGCCATCCCGCCCGGACAAGCGACGCCTGGATGTTGGGCCCCCGCGGCAATGACCCTGACTACATTGAGCAGGCCAAGGAAGGACTGAGACAGGGCAAGCTCTTCCCCTATGCCAAGAACGTGAACATCTATGAGTGCCCCTCCGACGAAAGAAGAAAGCGGTCCAAGGGGCTCGCCTTTGGCAGTTTCTCTGTTGCCGGCGGCCTCAACGGCGAAGAAAGAGAGTGGAGCAACAGACACCTGATATTGTACCAGGAAATAGAGCGCCCCGCCACCAAGTACGTCTTTGTCGAGGAAATCGACCCGCGGGGATACAACAAGGGTTCCTGGGTGATGGACCGCGAAGGAGACCACTGGATCGATCCACTGGCTGTCTGGCACAGCAAGAACAGGGGCACACTGGGTTGGGCCGACGGAAGTGCCCGAATGCACACATGGGTCAATCAAAGTACGATTGATGTGGCCAAGCGTGCGGCCTGGGGCGATACGAGCGTTTTCGATTTCACCCCTCCCGCCGATGAGCGCGACGACCTTGAATTTATGCACAGAGGGTATGCGATACTGCCTAAACCACGAAGCCGGTAGACCTCCGGCGGCGATGTCTGAAATCAGAATCTCCCGGTAAGGACGGACCCGATGTTCGATATCTTCGAGCAGCCTTATACGCTGATTGGTGCAGCCGTGCTTGTCTTGTTTGGGATGTTCACGTTCCGCAGTGTTTTCCCTGAGAAACGCCGGCGGTGGCAACTGCTGGTGCCTGTCTTCTTAGCCGGAGTGGCTTTCGGCCTGGATGTGCTTGTGCCGACCGACCTGGAGAAAATCAACGGCGTCATCGACAGAGGGATTCGAGCAGTCAAAGACGAAGACTGCGGTGCCATTGGGCGAGTTCTCTGCGACAACTACAACGACTCCTACCACGACACAAAAGGGCAGCTGCTGGTCCATTGCCGGAAGGTCTTAACACCTCCGCTGGTCGAGAAACACGAGAAGACCGGCCTGTCACCCCCAAAGATAGACGGACCCAGGGCGACGACGACCCTGTTTACAATACTGACCTTTGACAAGAGCAGCTATATCTCCCAGAACTACAAATCATTTCTCTTCACAAAGTCGAGACTCACGCTGCAAAAGCAGCCCGATGGTAAATGGCTTATCAGCCGGATCGAGGTGCTCGAACTCGACCGCCAGCCCGCTAACTGGGGCCACATCAGGTAACTCGGAGTCGGGCAACCACACGGGACCTGCCTCGTCATCATCTTTGACATATGAGGCGCACAGCAAGGTCTTCATTGTTATAGGGCATCATTCAGCGATTGACAGGCTGCAACGAGCGGTTTTCGCACAACGGGCGAAAGTCAATACGCGAATCGGCCGATAGGAGGAGGGTGTGGTTGATCCTGTGCTGTTGACGGAGAAGCAAACCATTATGTCGGCCAGATCGAAGAGAAACAGGTTACCTTTGAAGCCTGCGTTGTTTACCATCTGCTGGTATCCGAGCAGCAGAAGCTGCATCGACCCGGCCCACCGCAAGGTCAGCCCCCAGCAAATGCCGCCGCTGATGGTCCGCAAAGCCGAGTGGCGCCGCTGATACCCCTTTTTGCCCATTTGTGTTGTTATCGTTTCTTCACAAGCTCTGGTTGCCCGGCACGACTCTGTGCACCGAGGCCGGCTCGGAACAAATGCAGGGTGAAAAAGAGCCGGACTGTGAGTCAGAGAATAATCAGAAAGAAGACTACCGTCTGCCTGTTGCGGGCTCGAAGATTCTCACGGTGTTCTTGCCGGCCTGCTTGGCCGTGTATAGGGCCTGATCGGACCGGCTTGTGATGTCTTCGGGGGTAGTGTCGGCATCGTACTGGCCGAGACCGACGCTGATGGACAAGCATATCTGCTCCTTGTTCCACACTATCGGAGAGCCGGCCACTGCATCGACCATACGCTGGGCAACCACGGCGGCGTCGCTGAGCGAGGTGTTGATCAGAATAACGGCAAACTCGTCCCCGCCGTACCGTGCGGCTGTATCGATTTGGCGAATGCACTCCTTTATTCTTCTGCTGATTTCGCGGATGACCTTGTCGCCGGCCCTGTGACCGTGCGCATCGTTGGTCTTCTTGAGGTCATCGACATCGACCATGATCAGCGAGATCCGCCCGCCGTATCGCCTGGCGCGCCATAGTTCCTTTTCGAGGAGCTCGTAAAAGGTCCTGTGATTCGCAAGGCCGGTCAGGCCGTCCATAGTAGCCTGCCGTTGTATCTTCTCGAACAGCTTTATGTTGCCGATGGAGGCGCCGACCAATTGGCTGAACAGCTCGATCAGCGCGATGTCCCCCGATGCGAACCGGTCGCCGTCCACCTTGTCGGCCAGATTGAGTACGCCGACCACCCTGTCCTGGCATATCAGAGGCACGATCGCGCAGTTCTTGGTTTGGTAGTTTTCAGCGAACACTCTCTGTGATCTCTTGATGACGGGCTTCTTGTGGGTGTCTATGTCGCCCACCAATATGAACTCTTTGCTTCTGGTCGCCATGACCATCGGAGGCGTCGGTGTTTGGCTGAGCGAGACGATCTTGTTGATGGGAAAGGGGTGATTGTGTTTGTACAGGTGCAGCATATTGTTCGTTTCGTCAAGGATGTACAACGAGGCGAAACTCATCCCCACCAATCCGGGGATACTCTTGACGCAAACGTCGGCAATCCGGTCAATGTCGAGACAGTTTATCTGCCGAGCCAGGGGCGTTACCTGCTCGAGCACCGAAATGCCTGTATCAGGATTCCCTGCCATTTCTCCCGGGCTCTCATCAGTCTCGTTCATGATTCAAAAAGCGGCACCACTCTCTTTCCTAATCCTGTGATTCCGCGCCGTCTCGCGCTGTCTCTTGTCTTTACTATCGGATATTTCCGCGGCGGTATTTGGGAAAAACCAACGGCAAATCCGGAACGGAGAGAACCGTTCGTAGCCCATGCCCCGTCAACACATCCCGATGCTCAGGCTTGGGTGTCTCTGTTGGGAGCCACGAAGATTGCACGTGGAATAGCCGGACAAGCCCCGTATTCCCATCGGCCGGACCGTGGATACGCCCGATAAAGCTCGAATCTGTCGTCGCCCCGAAGAGAAGGCAGGCAGATCCATTTGCCAAGAATGCACAGAAACACCGCTGTGGCGGCCAAAAACAGCCCTGTACCCTCCAGAACTCCGACTGGACAAGGTCAGTCCCTGCGCACCGCCCCCGCGTCGTATTCTAAAGGTTCGACCTCTTCGCAAAGAAGACCGATAACAAAAAACGCGATGCCGAGGAGATTTTTCTAATTTTTTTGCAAAAAAAGTTGACGTTTGGGCCAAAATGTATTTTACATTTTACAAAATGTAAAATAGATTCTGGCTTTGTTAAGGGATGTGGCTGCTCACAGCAGGTAACGCAAATTGGTGAGCAAGGAAATGGGAGCGAACGATTTTGGCCGGGCCGGTTGGACTACTTGATGGGGACGCTGTGTTGGACATTCGAACCGAAGGCGGCAAGGGCTTTGTGTATCAAGACCAGGACGTGACAGACTGCAATCGCATAAGAGAATCCGAGTGATGGAACAAGAACCTCAGAGCAACATGTTGCACGTACCTGCCAAGCTTTATCGAATCGGCGAGTTGGTTGACTATACGCCCTTCTCGCGACAAACGATTCACAACTATACCATCATGGGCCTCATTCGCGAGGCGAAATGGACTGAGGGGGGACATCGACTCTACGACGAATCCGTATTCGAGAGATTATCGGAGATCATGCGACTCAGGAAAACGAAGACTCTTTCGGAAATTCGGGCAATCCTGAGCAAGAAGAAGCCCGTGGGACACGATCCGGGAATATGACGTACAAGGGGACAGACTGACTCCCACAAAAACGGCAACGAGCAAGAATGGCGTCTTTCTCTATTATTTTGCTTTCAGCTTACTGTAAAGTCCACGGAAGGGACGAAAGGATCAAGGATGATACATGCAGTTTCGCCTCCCACAAATCGACTTTTCCACGATTTCTGCGTCTGGCCCTCGAAGGCCGAGCATGCACGTAGAGTTGATTCGCCAGTGGCGGGACAGAATTAGGAAGGGCCGCGTATGAATCTGATGTCACTGGTATGCGACAACATCACGGAAATACTGACCAAGATCGTCGAGTTCACGCAGGCGCGTCAAAAAGTCCTCATTCAAAACATCGTCAACGTGAACCATCCGGAATTTGTCCCCAAGGAGCTGCAAGTCCGTGAGTTTTCCACCCTGGTGAACGATGCGATTGACGAGCACGTGCGAAGCCGGCGGTTGGTTCTGCGCGACTCGGAGACCATCAAGTTTGGTGCCGGCGGCAGTTTTGAGATCAAACCGGTCGTCGATGAGCAGTGCCGGAAACTTCTCGTGGAAAACCAGGAGCAGTACATAGAACGGCAGATGAACAAGCTTTGGGAGAATTCACTCAACCAGAAAGTCGCCGCAGAGATGCTGGTCGAAAGGCGGGCGGCGACGCCGGCCGGTGCGTGACTTGTCGAGACGCGGCTTTAATGAGGCCCGAACGGAAATGAGCCACAAAGTATCCAATACGGGAAAGCGGCTCCGCGGTGTCAGGGCCGCCGGGGGCGGCGAGCGCCGCCGACGGCGAAATCAGGCCGCCGCTCGGGCCTGCGATTCAGCATTTTTCCCAAGGTTGTGGGCCGGTTCTCCTAAAGTTGCGGGCCAAAAGGCCGATAAGGAATTGAAACGGCTGCGACGCGTGTTCGCACCGCAGCAGAAGCGCAAGCAAACCAAAGGTGGTCTCGATCATTTGACCGTCGGAATCATAGAACCGAGGCTCTCGCCAGGTGAGGGCCGTTTCATGGAGGAAACCTGTGAATACCGAGCATGGACTCACTATCGATGAAGTATGGGAACAGTTCCACAAGACCCACGACGAACAGTCCCGCAACCTGTTGATGGAGCATTATCGGAGCTTAGTGAAGTACTGTGCCGAACGGTTACACAGCAAGCTGCCGGACAAAGTCGAGCTGGATGACCTGACCAGTGCCGGCATTTTCGGCTTGATGGATGCGATTGACAAGTTTGACCCTTCCATAGGCGTGAAGTTCGAGACCTATTGCTCCCCGCGCATCCGGGGCTCCATTCTCGACGAGCTGCGAAGTATGGACTGGGTTCCCCGTCTGGTCCGGGCGCGGGCCCACCAGTTGTCCAGGGCCACGCGTTCGCTCGAGACCCACCTGGGACGCAAGCCCACTGAGAGCGAGATCGCCGGGGAGCTGGAAATGGACATGGAGGAGTTCATCAGGCTCCAGCGCGATGCGAACGCCGCCAGCCTGGTCTCACTGAGCACCAAGTACAGCGACGGCGAAGGCGAAAAGGACATCCGCGAGATCGACATCATCAAGGACGAGCGAAGCAAGAACCCCGTGATCGAGGCCCAGAAGCGGGACCTGAAAAACCTGCTCACCAAGGGCCTGACCCGCGCTGAGCGGCTGATCGTCGTGCTCTACTACTACGAAGAGATGACCATGAAGGAAATCGGCGCCACGCTCGATCTGTCCGAGTCCCGCGTCTC
>CP070806.1:3701301-3704125 GCA_020343675.1 Phycisphaerales bacterium | reverse complement strand
CTGCAGAAACAGCCCACGACTTCGCCATCATTCTGCTCCAGCCACTTCCGGGCGTAATCATGCCGATTGTTGTACCAGTCAACGAATTTCGTGAACATAATCCTCCTGCTATCTTCAGGTTTTGTTTATTCCATTTAGAAAAACTCTCAGACACTGATCCGAGAGCTTGTTGATATCCGCATTCTTCTCCGGATCATACCACATGTAGACCCAGTTGAGTGACCCGAACAGAAACAGCGCCGCCAGGTCAGCATCGCTTTTCGACCCACTGTGAAGTTCGTTGACCACCTTGCGAACCAGACCGAAATATTCCTGCCGCGTCTTCAAAACGTCCCGGAAGTACTTGCCCGTCAGCGACTCCATCTCATGAACGCAGACTGTGAATTCGTCGGTGTTCTGCACAAAGAATTCGAAGTGATTGTCGATGACTGCCTTCAGTCTCTCTTCGGGTGTGGAGGTATCCTTCAGACGTTCTTTCAGCTGGCTCACCAGCGTCGAAAAGGCGTGCTGCTGAATGGCATACAGCATCTCATCCTTGCTTTTGAAATAGTAGTAAATACCGGAGAGGCCAATCTTACCCTTGGCGGCCACATCGCGGACCGAGGCTCCGTTGAAGCCTTCTTTGGCGATGACTTTGGAGGCAGCTCTCAAAATCGATGACAGCCGCTTTTCGTATTTGGCCTGACGCTGGGTGGTCATAGGTCTATATTTTGGCCGGCAGGGCTTGACAACCGGCCCTTAATCCATTATAAATCGAACGTTCGTTCTAAAAATAAGACGGGCCGGGTAGCCTGTCAAGAGCAAGGCCAAAAAAAGTCTCAGTTTTGTTGCCGGTGGAGAGCCCCGTGAACAATTTGCTGTTGCCATCAAGCAGGTATGCTTCTATATTCCTCATCTGCGTATTGTTATTGGGCCATAAACAGTTATGCCGGGAGTTCGGTAAGTGATCCTGCCCCGATTTGACGTCCTCGTACCTCAAACCGTGCCTGAAGCCTGCGCTATGCTGGCCAAGCACGCTGACGAAGGGGTACGTATTCTGGCCGGCGGCACCGATCTGCTGGTGGATCTTCGCCGACCCATTGTCGCTCAGCATGTTCCCCGGTGCGACGGCTGCCCAACCCATCCTGAAGGCAAGGTCGTTTCCACTATCGAGTGCCTCCCTTCTGATTCCGACCCCTTAATGGCCCCCGGCGGATCGCTTCGGGCCGCCCTGGAGGACCCCCGGCACGCATCGCCGGCGTATCTCGTATCGCTGCACAAGCTAAAGGAACTGAAGGGCATCGAACGGCTGGCGGACGGTAAACTGAGGGTTGGGGCTCTTACAACGATTACTGAGATTGAGCGTTCGCCGGAAGTGCGGCAGAACTGGACGGCTTTGGCCGATGGTGCTGCCGATCTGGGGAGCCCGCTGGTGCGAAATCGCGGCACCCTTGGCGGCAACATCGCCAACGCCCGGCCGGCCGCCGACACCGCCGTCCCAACAATAGCCCTGGACGGCGAGCTGACTTTGCATGGAACGTCCGGAACCCGCACCGTGGCGGCGAAGGATTTCCCTCGCGGTCCCGGCCTGTCGGTTATAAAGCCCGACGAAATTCTAACTTCGGTCCACTTCCCTTCTCCACTCCCACACTCCGACAGTGCGTATTATAAGCTGGCCAACCGCAAGGCACTCGAGATCTCCACTGTGGGAGTAGCAGTCTGGCTGGCACTCGAAGAGTCAAATGGCCCGGTGAAGGATGTCCGAGTAGCCCTGGGGGCAGTGGGACCAACACCAATCCTGGCGGAATCGGTTAGAGAGGTCCTGGAGGGTAAGGTCCCGGACGAGAAGATGATAAAACAGGCCGCGAAGGCAGCCGTTGGAGACGCTCGCCCAATTGATGACCACCGCGGCGCGGCATGGTATCGAGTGCAGATGGTTGAGTTACTCACGGCACGACTGTTAACGACCGTCCTGGAACGGATTCGGGGTAAGTGATGAAGAGGATCGTCTCATTAACCGTCAACGGCGTGGCTCATGAGGTGGCTGTGGAGCCACGGCGGACACTGATTGATCTGCTGCGCGAAGATTTGGGCCTGACCGGCACCAAGAAAGGATGTAGCATCGGTGACTGTGGTGCCTGCACTGTCTTGATGGATGGCGTGGCGACTTTCAGTTGTCTGACGCTGGCGATTCAAGCCGACGGTTGTGAGATTGAAACGGTTGAAGGATTAGCCGAGAACGGTCAACTCAATCGACTTCAACAGGCTTTTGTCGACCACGGCGCAATCCAATGCGGCTTCTGCACGCCCGGTATGCTTATGGTAACGACCGAACTCCTGAGGAATAATCCTCGACCTGAAGAAGAAGATATCCGTCGGGCTATCTCGGGTAACCTCTGTCGGTGTACCGGTTATCAGAAGATCGTCGAGGCCATCCAGCACGCGGCAAAGGAGCAGATATGAGCGATTATCGCGTCCTCAATACGCGTGCCCCACGGGTGGATGCTGTCGACAAGGCGACCGGAAAAGCGCTCTACACCGACGACCTAAAGCGAACCGGCCTGTTGACGGGAGCTATTCTGCACAGCCCCCTGGCTCACGCCCGCATTTTGCACATAGATACTTCACGCGCAGAACGTCTTCCGGGCGTCAAGGCCGTGGTAACCTACCGCGAGGCCGGCACCATCCCTTACGGCGTCAGTCCTGCCCGTTACGACGAAACCATTTTCTGCCACGACAAAGTCCGCTATGTCGGAGACGAAATTGCCGCCGTGGCAGCCGTCGATCTCGACACCGCCCTTGAAGCGGTCAGTTTAATAAAAGTCGATTTCGAGCCTCTCCCGCT
>CP070806.1:3698685-3701201 GCA_020343675.1 Phycisphaerales bacterium | reverse complement strand
AGCGTGAAGCGTATCTCGTACCTTTCGGCCGCCGAGATCGGCTGGAATGAAGTATGCCGGCCCCGGAATGGACGAAGGGACGGTGGGCGGACAGTTCTGGTATCGAAGGAAGACGGCTCTGGTCGGGGCCGGATTGCTTCGGAAGTGTGTTACACCGCTCAAAACAGGCAGCCATCCCTGAGAGAATCCCATCCGGCTCAGGACTCAACCGCAATCACTCGCAAAGGAAAGGCATCCAGACCCTTCACCGGAACCGGGAGGGCATAAACCCTGACCCGTGACTGCGTCAACTGGTCCAGATTGGCGAGGTTTTCAATCAGAGGGATATTGGCTCGAAACAAGACCAGATGATTGACATTGGCATGGGTCTTGTCATAGGCCAGTTCGACGCCCCCGGAATCAACGCCCATCAACTTCATGCCGCGGGCCACCAACCATTGCAGGGCTGGGGTTGAGAAGTACCCGGTTGTGCCCATCTGACAAAAGACAATATCATCCCGGCGAATGCCGCCGGCCTTTTCCACGGCCGCCTGTACTTGCTCCAGGGTCACACCGCCTTCAGCTTCGGCCTTGCGGAGGTCAAGGATGAGGGTCTCACCGGCCAACTGACTGACCGGGATTTGCGCCAAATCAGCTCCTTGCCTCAAGCAATGAAAGGGAGCTTCAATATGGGTGCCGACGTGGTTCATCAACTCGACATCCGACATCACATACCATTCGTCCTTAGGACGCACCTTACCCGGAATCTCTTCGAGGGCGTCATGAATGTGCACGACGAATTTTCTGGGGTCATTTGCATCTGTTGGTTCAATCACGCGCGTTAAATCTATCAGCCTTTCAGCCCCCGTTTTATGTTCATACATAGCGGCTCCAAGAAAGCTGTAGTGTTTCCCGCCCACAAGCGGAGTGTGAGCCACCTGTGACAGTGCGGCCGACAACGAAGCCAAGACGACAAAGAAACTGTTTTTTAGCATCAGAAGGACTCCTTCTATGTGAAAGAACGATCTGCCCGCCACGCGGATGGGCGGGCGAGTTTCCACCTCGTTACTCGATGCGTTTTCTGTAGAGGCGGGTCTGGAGTGAGTTGATCCACGCTGTCCAGTTCGAATCGCTTGTCTCGTTCTCAATCGCGCCTGTGACCTGATTGATCTTCGCATCCAAGTCGTCAATATAGCAGACCATGAAGGCCTCGGCCGTCGCGGGCAGCTTGGGCGAGCCGAATTCGTATTGGCCGTGATGCGAGAGGATAATATGTGTCAAGGCGTCCAGAAGCACCGGGTCAATTTCGGTGCCCCCGGCGCGCAGAGCACGGACCTTTTCGTTGATCATCGCGACGCTCTTGACAATGTGCCCGATGAGCTGGCCTGAATCGGTGTAGGAAAAGGCCATATCGTACGCAAGCTCTTCGGTTTTGCCGATATCGTGAAGCAATATCCCGGCCAAAACTAAATCCGCCTGCACGTCCGGATAGTAGGGCAATATCGCGACAGCAACCCGGAGCATATTGTGGACGTGCTCCAGCAGTCCACCGATACAATCGTGGTGCATTTTCATCGCGGCCGGCGCGTTGCAGAATTTCTCCATCAGTCCGGCGTCCGCCAAAAACGCTTCCACCAGCGCCTTCAACTGGGCGTTCTTAATCTGACCGACGGTTTGCGTGACCTCGGCGAACATCTGCTTCTGGTCTTTTTTCGTTCGGGCTAAGAAATCGTCTGTCTGAACGTTGCCTGGATCGACGACGCTGACGTTGTTTATGATAATCTGCAAATTGTTCTGATAGAGCTCGCTGCGTCCCTGGATGTGGACAAAGCCGGGCTTCGGCAGCATTCTATAGACCGTCTCGGTCGCCTGCCACATGCGTCCGTTCAATTGACCCGTGCGGTCGCACAGGAACATGGCAATATAGAGATCGCCTCTCGATGTGCTCCGCAGGATGGGGTCTCTGGCGATGTAGATATCGTCGATTGTCTGGCCCGCTTCGATTTGATTGATAAACTTGTGCGCCATGGCAATCTCCTTAAATCGGGTCCTCCCGGCCGCATTTGGCTGTCCATTTTACCTTTCGTTCAATACTGCCCGGGGCGATGATATGCCCTTATCGCTGCCTTTGCAAGCACCGTTAGAAATTCTCTTCGACGGTCCGGTGTTAAGTCAAGGCGAGCGCCGTGTGTTTTTCCATTGATCGTGATGAGCGCAGGCTATATCATCTGCGGCGAACGCTGTATGCTCGATGCAGCAGGTTGACTTGAATGGGAGACCGCTGTGATTGTTCACGGGTTTTGCGACCATGAGCACAGAATGGCCGGAACAAAGTACCCCGCAAAACGGTTGATTTCCGCATGTTTGCGTTCCGCCGCCGACGGAGCGTCAGTCAAATCAATTATCGCCGTGGAGGCTGACGGGGAAGACATCCGAAGTGTTGAATTCGAGAGTGACGGCAGTCATCTGACATTCCGGACGCGCGCCAAAGAGTTTGCGTACCATGTGCTATTGTTGGAAGGATAGACTGATGAGCA
>CP070806.1:3696303-3698585 GCA_020343675.1 Phycisphaerales bacterium | reverse complement strand
TTCTGGTGCAGCGGAAGAAGAGACAAGCGTAGAAGAAGTTCCGGCTAAAGAGCCGGTAGAAATCACAATGTGGACCTGGTACGGTGAGCAAGAAGAAGAATTTCCCAAGCTCGATAAAGAATTTAACGAGTCCCAGTCCGATATTGTGGTGGAAAATCGAATTTACGGTAGCTCAGAGTATCTGCAAGTGTTGGAAGCGGCTATTGCCGGCGGTGCCGGTCCGGATATTCTTGGTCCGCACGTTCATGCTATCGAGTATGGTTTGGCCGGCCAGACTGTCGATCTCATCGAGGTGATGGGCGAAGACTTTTTGAGCCAATTTTTCCCATCCACCCGACGCCAATTCACTGCGGAGGGCAAACAGTTTGCCGTAGGCTGGATGGCGCAAACGTTTGGCTTCTTTTTCAATCCTCCTCTGTTTGAGCAAGCCGGTGCCGAAACGCCTGAGACCTGGGATGAATTGATTGCAAACGCTGCTGATATAAAAGAAGAGGGCATTATCCCTTGGTCCTTCAATGAAGCCGACAAGTGGCTGGGGGCCGATTTCTTCCTACCACTGATTACGCAGGTCACGGATAACCCGGACCTTATGTATGATCTGGATGAACATACGAAAGACGGCGTTTCCTGGAACAGCGAGCCAGTTATTGAAGCACTTGGGCTCATCGACCGCCTGGTCAAAGCAGAGGTCTTTCAGGAAGGAGTAGTGGGTACCAACTGGGATCAATCAACGGCTCTCTTCTATTCCAGCAAGGCTGCGATGTTTTTTGCCGGCTCCTGGGTGCCACAAGGCATCGTCCAGAATGCCTCGCCCGAGTTTGCCGAAACCTACCGGGTGTTCGAAACCCCCGCCTGGGCAGAGGGCAAACCTCACTGGACCGGAAATCAGGCTGGCGCGGCCCTGGCCATCAACGCCAAAGGTCATGTGAACGAAGCAGCAGAATACCTCGAATTTATTTATGAACCCGAACGCTACTCGAGAACGATGAACAACTCGCTCTCAATGCCTTCCACCTTAGAATCGGCGGAAAAAGTTGAGGATCCCATCATGAGGGAGATGACATCCTGGCTGGTAGATGGTGCCCCTCACATTCTGTTTGGCAAGGGTTCTTGGGATGCGGTTGGCAATGCCGTTCAGGGCGTCTTTGCTCAAGAACTGACGCCGGAAGAGGCTGCTGAACAGATAGAAAATGATGTAGTAGCTGCCCGGAGCCGCTAGTTGAGGATTGAGGATCGAATAACTTCCCCGTTTTAGGGCTTACTTGTAGCTCTAGAAATATCCAAGTTATTTAATTCCCGATCCTAAGCCAAAAAATTTTGGAGGAGCATGCTGCGTCTATGGCTACACAGCATGCTCCTCAAGTAATCTGTATTGAAGATGATAAGAACGGGTGGGCTTCTCATCCACTCTGCCCTAACGCAATTTGAAGCTTGAAGACGCCTATCTCCGAACTCGGATCAGGCATCTGTTGGATACGGGAGCAGTATATATAATGGTCATAACAAAAGCAAGGCGTGCAAATACGATATCTCTAAATTTCAGAACACGCCAAAAATTGTATGGATACCTGTTCATCCTGCCGACTTATATCTTCTTTTTGACGTTCATCGCCGTCCCCTTCTTCGGTGCGTTGGGGATTAGCCTGACCGAGTGGGCAGGCTATGACCAACCCCGCTACATTGGCTTTACAAACTTTGTAAACTTAGTTAAGGATCGAGTATTTTGGATCTCCCTGAAGAACACATTTTATTTCACGGCTGCTACCACGATTCTGCAGACGATCCTTCCGTTGTTAGTCGCCGTCCTCATTAACGCCGGTTGGCGCGGCAGCGTTTTCTTTCGCACCGTTTTCTTTTTGCCGGTCATCATCTCTTTTGTGGTTAGCGCCCTGCTGTGGCGGATGATTTACGACGCAAACTTTGGTATCTTAAACGCTATACTAACTGCTATCGGATTAGAGGAATTGGCCCATATCTGGTTGGCCGATCCCCTCACAGCGATGCCAGCAATCATTGTCGTCTCATTGTGGCAATCCCTCGGTTTTTATATGTTGATCTTTTTTGCTGGCCTGCAAAGCATTCCCTCAGAATTGTATGAGAGTGCCAGTTTGGACGGGGCGAGTAGTTTCCAGAAGCTCATTCACGTCACTATCCCTATGCTTTGGCCCATTACAACGGTGGTGATTGTAATCAATATCATCGGTGGCATAAAAGTCTTCGACGTGATTTACGTGATGACAACAGGCGGACCGAACCACGCCACCGAGGTGTTAGGCACCTAT
>CP070806.1:3693897-3696203 GCA_020343675.1 Phycisphaerales bacterium | reverse complement strand
TTCGTAACGAAGAAGGTGATTCGCAGCGTGCGGCCGTGAAGAAAGGCAGGTAGGCTCGCGATGTGGCTCTCATTGTTCACAGTTGTGTTGATCCTGACAATTACCTTCTTTCAAGGTTTGCAAGGGCTGTTCAGCGCACTGATTACCTGTGTGTTGACGGTCCTCGCTGCAGGTTTGGCGTTTGGATTCTATGAGGACTTGTACTTCGCTCAGCTTATTCAGTATCAGCCGGACCATGGACGCGCCATCGCCCTAATGGCTATCTTCTTTCTGAGCCTGCTGATCCTGCGGGTGTTGTTCGATATCCTGATTCAAGGGAACATGCAGTTTCCGCTCTATGTCGATCGCATCGGAGGCGGTGTACTGGGCTTTATGACGGCGATGCTCATGGTCGGCATGTTGGCGATCGGCTTGCAGATGCTTCCTTTCGGCCCCTCGTTCCTGAGTTTCACGCGATATGCGCTGGTCGATGAGAACGGGCAAGCCCTGGCTCCTGATCCTGAAGATAAGAACAGCTCCGTTCAATCGTTTCGAGCCAATCTCGATTGGAGCCATGTCAGGCATCGCCGTCGGAATATCTGGCTCAATCCTGACGGTTTCACTGCTGCATTTATGTCACACCTGTCCGACAATGCGCTGCAGGGGCAGAACCGCCTGTCTAGAACGTATCCCGACCTCCTGCGCAGCATGTACAACGCTCGTTCGAGCCCTTACCGCGCATCTCGCCATACGGTCAACCCGAACGCGATGCGTGTAACGGGTTACTGGGATATGCCGCCCAAGTCGTTCTACATCCGCCAGCAGGTTGAGGTGGAAGGTACCGGCCGTAGAATGAACAAGGCCCTCAAGCTCGTCCTTGACGAAGAGCCGGTGGAGCCGGGCCTCAAGATGATCGTAGTTCGGGCAGGGCTTGATATCGGCGCTGCCGACTCCGACCGCGTCCACCGGTTTACGACGGAACAGTTTCGTCTTGTCGCGATGAGCCGCAGGGATGGCCCGACAGAAGAGTATTTTCTGGCCGGTATCAACTTCGAGCAGGCTCCCCGGTGGATCCGACTGTATCGCGGGGAATGCGTCAATCGCAATCCGCAGGGCTCTATGAAGCTCGACCTGGTTTTTGAGGTTCCGGACAGGCCCGAGTTTAAACCGTTATTTCTTGAGTATAAGCAAAACGCCCGGGTCGCGTTTCGTGCCTCGATGAACAAGAACGAAGAAAAACCGCCGCCATTGGCACCGGAGTCTCAGACCAAAACGCCCGGAAGGAGACAACCCGGAAGACCGGGAGACCGCCCGCCGCCGGCACCGCCACCTGGCTCGAATGATAACAATACGAATCGCCCGGGGGCGCAGGCGCCACCCACCCCTAGTCAAGGGCGGATCTCATCATTGGGGCCTGCCCGAAAAGAGAGCACTTTTGGCGATCGGTTGCCCTTTACGCTTACCGATTACGGCGGGTCCGAGATCGCTGTATCCGATGGTACGCTTCGCGGGGCAAGACATCTCTATGCCGAACTTGATGGTGATTGGACACCCCTGACCGGAGACCGAAAACCGATTCAAGCCCTTGAGGTGCCCGACGGTAGCCGACTTCTCCAACTCAGCGTGGAGAAGCTCCAGCCGCAGAGCTGGCTCGGCCAAATCTACGGCGGCATCATCGGTACCGTTCGTGATTTCTATCTGATCGATGAAAGCGGAAAAGAGTATATGCCGGTCGGCTCGTATGCGATGGCTGTGGTAAGTGGCAAGGCGATGTTCGAGCTTATTTACCTCGACGAGAGCGCCCGCGGCTTCGCCCGTCTACCCAAATTCAAGCGTATCAGGCCCGAGCATATGAAAGGCAACTATGCCCTGTATTTCCTATTTCACGTTCCGCCGGGCACCAGGGCCGTCAAGGTTCATACCGGCCGAAAAGACGTCGACCTTAGAGAATTCGACCTAGTCGCACCGCAGTAGAATAGGGGGAGAGGTTGTACAAGGACCGAGTCCCGGCACGCCGGGATTTGCAGTCTTCTTTCTAACTTCTAACTGTATACTTCTCAATTCTCCATTTTGCGATGCGTCTTTGTGGTTTATCTTCGTGAAATATCCGGGGCACGGTCAGCCACTGGCGTGCAGTTGCTTGCGCGTCCAGGATATGGCAGCTTTGTAATCATCAAAACTTGATCCAGGTTTGCATCCACAGCTTTGTAAGATGCAGCCGGTCATGTCTCCTGTTTGCAACCTCGGAATGACATATTCAGATAAGAGCTCTCGATACTTCCCCCGGTACTTGTCGCCGCGTGCGATGTCATTTACGTCGATGAAAT
>CP070806.1:3691286-3693797 GCA_020343675.1 Phycisphaerales bacterium | reverse complement strand
GAAAATAACAGTCCTTACGTGATTTCACACAATCGAGAAAATTCCGCTGCTCGCCGGCCTTGCAGGTGTAGAGATGAATTTCGTTCGGGCCAATCACCGAATTCAGGATGGATTTCGGCTCGGCCTGCAGCGGCGCCCGCCAGCCCCGGTTGCCGATCCAGCCTTCAGAGCCTTCGAACCGCAGGCTCGGCGTGCCCGATGTCACGATCAATTTCACGCCGTCGGCGTATTTGTACTCGATGTGAAATTCCGTGGCAGTATTGTAAAGTCCATCTTTCCAGAATTTCCCTTTACCTTCTACTTCGACCGGCCCGGTATGCTCGCTGTCGTTGCCCCACTGGGCGCCGTCGAGCAGATGCGCTCCCCAGTCGGTCAGCATGCCGCCCGAATAATCCTGAATCCAGCGGAAGTTCCAGTGACAGCGGCCTTTCGTATAGGGCGCCCACGGCGCCGGGCCCACCCACATATCATAATCGAAACCATCCGGCACCGGCACCGGCGTCGGGTCGCCCGGCGTGTCCGGCCCGCTCGGCAGCTCGACGCGAATCGTGTGAACCTTGCCCATCCGTCCGTTGCGGACCAGTTCGCACATGCGGTGATACACGTCCACAGATCGGTCCTCGGTAGACCATTGGAAGACCCGGCCATAGCGCTGCATCGTCTCGCACAGCACCCGGCCCTCTTCGATGGTCAGCGTCGGCTTTTCGCACTCGACGTCTTTGCCCGCTTTGGCCGCGGCAATCGAAATCGGAACGTGCCAATGGTCGGGCGTAGAAATCATCACAGCGTCGATATCGTCTCTTGCCAAAACCTCTCTGAAATCGCTGTGCGTCGCGCAGTTGTTGTTGCCGTATTTTTTGTTTACCATGTCAAGAGCAATGTTGCGGTTAACCGGATCGACATCGCAAACGGCTACAGCCTGAGCATCCGCATTGCCCAGAAAATTGGCCAGATTAACTGCTCTTCCATGGTCACCCGTGCCGATAAAGCCCACTGTAATTCGATTGCTCGGAGCAACTGAGCCTGCCTTACCCAACGCGGATGAGGAAACCAGATATGGAAAACCGACCGCCCCAACAGTTGTAGCAGATACTCTCTTTAAGAAGTTTCGACGCGTGATACTCTCATTATTCATATCCGAACTCCCTGAACTGGTTTCACAAATGCCAAGGGCTTCTCATCGGCCTTGACAGCATTCGTGCAGCCTGTTCATCATCGATTATTTTCTCCGCCGCAGGATCCCACTGGATTTTCCGGCCAAGGCGCATCGCAATATTGGCAAGGTGGCAAACCGTGACTGAGCGATGTGCCTGCTCAATCGGGGCGGCAGTAGGTCTTCTGGTTCTTATGCAATCAATAAAATTCTGACAGTGGTTTGATGAGTTGTAGAGATGGATCTCCTCGGGGCCGATTTCTTCCTTCAAGATGGATTTTGGTTCAGCATCAATCCCGCTGGCATCGACAAAAAGCCAGCCCTTATCTCCGATGAATTTTGCCCCGTGAGGATACCGTCCAGGCCCTGCAAGTTCATCTTTGGCAAAACATATCACAGTGACACCATTGGCATATTTGGCCTCATATCGCCAGTATAAGGCGGCATCAAATAAGCCGTCTTTGGGGAACATGCCCCTGCCGTGCACCTCGATTGGTCCGGTTTCCGTTGTGCCCATACCCCATTGGGCAATGTCTATATAATGGGCGCCCCAGTCGGTGACACAACCCCCGGCGTAGTCGAGAATCCACCGCCAGCCGAACGCATCCACGCGCTTGGGAGAGTAGGGGGACTTTGGAGCGGGACCAAGCCACATCTCGTAGTCTAAACTTTCCGGAGCCAGCCCGAAGTCAAAACCTTTGGTAGACATACTTCCCGGTATCTCAACCTCAACGGTATGAAGCCTGCCGAGACGTCCGTTGCGTACCAATTCACAAGCCCGACGGAAATGCTGCCCCGACCGGTTCTGCGTTCCGGTTTGAAAGACCGTTCCGTAGCGATGAACGGTATCCACCATTTTCCGGCCCTGGTCGATGGTCAATGCGAGCGGTTTCTCGCAATATACCGCTTTGCCCGCCTTGGCCGCCGCTATGGCCGGTAGTGCATGCCAGTGGTCAGGCGTCGCAATGGAAACCGCGTCAATATCAACCCGAGCTATAAGCTCGCGAAAGTCGCTATAAGTAGCACAATCAGGGCTGTTATATTTGTTAGCCAGCAAATCCTTAACTTGTGCACAGCGGTTGGCATCCACATCACAAACACAGACAACCTTAACTTCGCCTGTCGAAAGGAGACTCTGCATAACGCCCGTGCCTCGACCACCTACACCGATACAGCCTAAGGTAATTCTGTTGCTCGGAGTGACCGAACCTGCTTTACCCAACGCGGATAAGGAAACAACATACGGAAAACCGATCGCACCAATAGCTGTAACAGATACTCTCTTTAAGAAATTACGGCGTGTTATACTCTCATTTTTCATACCGGCACTCCTTGAATTGGTTTCACAAATGCCAAGG
>CP070806.1:3624497-3691186 GCA_020343675.1 Phycisphaerales bacterium | reverse complement strand
TCAGGAACTCATTGACCAGCCAGGTTGGGTTGCGGGCAATGCAGTAGAGATAATCATTGGTGCAGACCCGAGCAAACCGGCATTCAGCGGCGTTCGTGTTGCTGAATCTTACGATGGTTCTCCGTCGAGTGCGCCGTTGCTGCATATAGAAATTGCTGTTCCATAGAACATAGAATGGTGACCGCAGAGCTGGCCCGGAATGTCACCATAGACAGGCGGTCAAGACATAATAGAGCCATAGGGCTGGCAGCCAGCAGAAGGACTGTCAGCCCCTTCTCTTCGAGTTCGTTGAAGACGTTAGGCTTCGTGTGGGATGGCTCAAGCAGAACACTCTGTGTTGACGGCGTCGTTGTGGCCAAAGACACACAGAGTAGCGTGCAGCCTTCAGTCGGTGGCCTCAACATCGGCGTCGGCAAGGATTTCGCCCCTGATGGTTTCTTCCAGGGTCTGATCGACGACGTCCGCATCTATAAACGGTCAGTGAAACCGTAGGTAATCGAGACACTGCCATTATGATTCTCTGTACAAGGGCTGTGAGCATCCCGCTTGCAGCCTTTTTTCTATGCCCGTGGATTTTAGTCGGGACGTTTACCCGTTTCCACAACACACGAAACTCCCGGACGAATCTGGCCGCAAGAATATTCAGAGAGATCATGCTTTTCAGTGCCTCCATGGGCATCGTATGTGCAAAAATACGTAGTCACCACAATTGACGGCTCGTTCCGCAATCCGGTAGAGTACTTCTATTGTTTCACAGTCGGGCCCTGCTCCTTACACACGTCTTCCTCCACGAAGCAGGGCCCCTTTCTTTCTGTTGAACTTCTCAAGGCCGCTGATGGTACTGTGAGATTTCACCTTTGGAAAAAGCAGCCATCTTCTGTTCAGAATCGCCGTACAGAGTAACGTGTCGTTCATTGTATCAAGAACGTGGGGGAACTCTTTGAAGAAAGAGACAAATGAAGGGCTTAGCTGTCACGATCACTCTGGTTTTGTGTGCCAGTCCGGCCTCGGCATTGACCTTCATGGGGCCGCCAAAACAGGCACGGACAATGTCACTGAAAATGTCTTGTCGAAATCTTGCTTTCAAGGCGCATCAGGACGGAGTGATAGGAACGCCAGTGGAAAACAGAACCTTGATAGCGTTGAAAGAACGCCGTTAGGCTTAAATAATGAGGGGTCAAGTCAGTTACACAGTGCGCAGCTCAGCCCCGGTTGTCTCGGCGAGGCTTTCGACAATGGCCGCCTCCAATCCGTCAACGGCCTCATGGGTCAGTGTTCCGTCTTCATCTCTGAAGCGAAGTGAGAGTGTCACGCTCTTCTTGCCGGCGGCGATGCCTTTGCCGCGGTAGATGCCGACAAACTGGACGTTTTCAAGTTCGGGCGACGCTTTCGCCCTGATCGCCTCGGTGATATCGGCCCAGCGCATTCGCTCGTCCACAATGATCGAAAGGTCACGCTGGATGGCCGGGAATCTCGGGATGGGCTTGACAGTGACCGGCCCTGCAGCCAGGGAAAGAAGCGCGTCAAATTCAATTTCAGCGGCGCAGGCCGGGACATCCTTTAAGTCGAGTCGTTGCCGCACCGACGACGACACCACGCCTGCGGCGCCGATGGTCTGTGCGTTGAGTGTGATTACAGCGGCGGTCTGCGCCCAAGTCAAATCAGCCGGGGTGAAGACGACGTTCGCATCTTTGTCGATATTAGTGATCAATCCTTCGAGGACTCCCCGCAGATCTCTGAAGTTGCCGTCACAAACGAGCGTCAGTCTCGTCTTTTGGACCGGAAGCTCGCCGCCCTTCTCATTGGCCGGCACAAACGTATCCGCAATCTCGAATATTCTGCACGGCAGATTTTTGGCGTTAGCATTTGTTCTTAAGACACCGAGCAGTGAGCCGATCAGGGTTTGGCGCAGCAGGTTCGCATGTTTTCTGGATTCGTCTCGCACGCTCAAATGCCGCGCGGCCCCGCCCGCGACGAAAAGTCCGGCGTCAGTTTCGTCAACGAAGTCGACATTCACCGTCTCGCTGAAACCGGCACTGTTCAGATAGGTTCCAATCGTTTGAGCGAGCTTCTGACGGCTATCAACCGGGACCACCTGAATCTTGATTCTTCGCTCCGTTGGCACGTTGTGGTAGCCGTGCACACGTGCAACCTCTTCGATTAGATCCGCCTCTCGATAGACGTCATTGCGCCAGGAAGGCACCGTGCAGGTTATCAAGCTGTCTTCTTTTCTTGGCTCAAAACCCAGGGCCGAAAGAATCCTCGCAGCCGCCTCTGAAGGAATCTCGATGCCCAGCAGCTTGTTCAATCGCGAAAGCCGCAACGTCACTTCTTTCTCCGCCGGTCTCTTTGGATAGGCGTCAATGACACCCCTGGCGACTCTTCCGCCCGCGACCTGGACGATCAACTGCGCGGTGCGCTGCGAAGCCCAGTCCACCCTCTCGATATCGACGGTGCGTTCGAATCGAAAAGCCGCCTCTGAAGGCAGACAGAGCCTGCGCGAGGCGGTCCGGACACTCACCGGGTCGAAATAGGCGTCTTCGAGCAGGATTGCCTTTGTCGCGTCGCTGACCTCAGTCTCGAGCCCTCCCATGACCCCGGCTACGGCCACGGGGCCTCGGGCATCGGCGATAACCAGCATATCAGCATTGAGATCGCATTGCGTGCCGTCGATGCTGACAATGCGCTCTCCTGCCTTGGCCTTTCTGATTACTATCTGACCCTGGGCTATTTTGTCATAATCGAAGGCGTGCGGGGGCTGGCCCGTCTCTATCATCGCATAATTGGTCGCATCAACCACATTGCTGACGCTGCGCAGACCCACGGTTTCGAGTCGCTTGCGCAGCCACGCCGGAGACGGCCCCACCTTGACGTGCTCAATAAGCCGGGCCGTATATCGGCCGCACAAATCGGGTTCGTCAATCTGCACACTGATACATTCGCCGACGCTCGCATCCGACTCATCCAGCTTGATCTCCGGCATTTTCAATTCTGCGCCCGTCGCGACGGACAATTCACGGGCGATACCGATATACCCCAGGCAGTCGCCGCGGTTGCTCGTAACCTCGACGTCGATTACAGCGTCGTCATCGTAAGGCTCTATCCCCTCACAGGGAAAACCCAAGTCGCTCAGAATTTCTGCAATCTGCTCCGCAGAGCGGTCAATCGTGATGTAATCGCACAGCCAATTCAGCGAAATCTTCATATTGAACACACCATAAAAAAAGTAAAGCTCAAACGTCGGCGATAACTTAACCCCCATCAGGGCGTCTGTCAACGACTTTGACCCGCTGTTTGCAGCTCTTGCCGATTCTTTTTGTCGCGAATCGGCGCTCCCGCCCGGTCATTGCGAGGCCCGAAGGGCCGCGGCAATCTCATTTGTCGGGCGAAAGAACAACCACCGTTGCGTTTGAGACGGCTTCCCCTTCGACTTCGCTCAAGGCTAAAGGCTCTCTTCGCTCACCATGACAGCGTGTGGCTTAGCCACAAAGGCGCTGAGGCGCAGAGGCACAAAGAACGCTGGCTATGACTAATCTCGTCAACTGTGTGCCCGTGTGACTTTGCCACGTTGATCCTCTCTCTTCCCCTGCCCTTTCCATTTGATCGTAATCAGAAGCGAACTTCATACATACCATTCAATCTTGGCATATCCGGCAGGGCTCAACACAAATCGGATAACGTTCACAGGTCACCGGCACCCGACGGGGTGTCCCGTGCACCGTGTTGTTGGGGGCCATTTTCGATTCCGAAATTCTTCAAATGCCCGGCCAAGTCTTTCAAGAATACCGTTGGCTTTTCTCCTCCTGGTATTAGCGGTCACATTGGAATTCTCAGAGTCTCAGTATAACACCCCTTTGGGCGAAGTTCATAAGTAATCCTTGAAATCGACTTAGGGCAGTTCTCCCTCTTATTGGAGATCTTATATAGTTTCCGCATGACATCCCGAACTTCTCGCCATTTAGAGGAACTCCATACCGCTGCCGTGGCCTTACAGAATACACAGAGACTTTGACCTGTCAAGAGATAAAACAACAGCCAAATAGGTGAGTTTTTCTTCGCTCGATACAGTGATTGTGTATGGGAACTGTGAAGGCAGCCAGCGATTTGCCATCCCTTCGGCAGTCTCAGGACCGGCTTTGACGCTCAATCCGTTGCTCCCAACAAAGTGGATTCCTGCTTGCGCAGGAATGACAGGCCTCAATTGTGACGTAACGGATGGCTTGGATTCTGTGCGCCGCCTCTTCTGCTCGAAATTGCGCCCAGCTCAATACTCAAAACTAAGCACTCAAAACCGTGCCGTGCAAGCAATGTCAGGTTCTGTTTTTGGCCGTCAGGAAATCCACGGCTTTCCTGATATCCGCCGCCGCCGAAATCAGGAACAGCTCGTCGCCCTCCTTGATGATTTGTTTGCCTCTGGGAATTGAGAACTGTTCCGTTTGCTCGTTATAGACCGCTACAAAGACGCACTGGGAAGGAAAGTGTCGGCTCTCAACGATCTCTTCAATGCTCTTGTCGGCGACTTTTCCTCCCTTGGGCACGTTGACCACGAAAACATCCGCCTTGCCGCCACCAATAGATGCTATTCTCCTGACGCCAGGATTCTCGATGTCCATCACCATCTGATTGACCATCAGGTCCGTCACGCGAATAATCGAGTCTGCTCCGGCAACTCGATACGCGTTCTTATACGCCGGGTGCCTCATTCTGACGATGATTCGGGGCACATCGAAACTCTTGGCCAATATGGCGCAGGCAAGGTTATCCGCGTCGCTACCGGTTGCCGCAGCAAGCGCATCGGCTTTTTGAATACCAGCCTCATTCAAAGCTTCTATGCTCGCAGCACCGCCGTTGATCGCAACAACTCCGCTTTCTGCATACAGCTTGTCGCAGACACTCTTATTCTGCTCAATGAGTACCACATCATGCTTGTTATCCAGCAACCTGCGAACAAGCACGCCACCTACCATTCCTCCGCCGGCGACAATGATATACATCTTTATAACCTCCCACTCTCGATATTTTTGTCGATTCTCGAAGTAGTATTTATCTCCAGGCTTTTCTGGAAAACAGAAGCAATACCGGCAAGATTTCCAGTCTTCCTGCCAGCATGCCAAAAATATAGGCAAGTTTCACGACCGGATGAATGTGAATCATCGCGTCGGCCGGTATGTAACAAGGACCAATGTTGCCCACGGCTGAGAACATCCCTGAGAATGATTCCCAGGGACCCTGGTCTGAGAAGAGAGCCGTAATCGCACCGCCCATTAATAACAATACCATCCATGTGAAGAATAAGGCCGCCACGCGACGCACTTCATCTTCCGGAATGATTCTTTTATCGATGATCAATCCCGCAGACGCTTTACCGGAAACGCGCAGTTTGAAAAGCTCTCTGAACATCAGCCGGTTAAGGATGGCAATACGTAAGACCTTGAATCCACCTCCTGTTGAGCCAACACAGCCCCCGACAACCATCATCACCAGGAACAGTTGTTTTGACATCGCACCGAAAAAGTCAGAGCCGATATCTTTTGTCCCGAAGCCGGTTGTGGTCATGACCGAAATCACCTGAAAAATGCCGTACCGAAAGGAACGCTCAAATTCGCCCAGTGTGACCGGGATGCCATGTGTAAACAGATTGCCCAGAGCTCCGGTCTGATAGAGATGATCGATGATAACAATAGCGGTGAATGCGGCAATGAGTCGCCACCAGTACCGAATCTCAATATTGTCCCAGAGCGCCTTAAAGTCCCTTGTCATAACGCGGTAATGAATCAAAAAGTTGATCCCGCCGAGCATCATGAAAAACGCGAGAGTATATTCGATCAGCTTGTAATTGGGATGCCCCGTCAAGCTGTAGAATTCTATACTCTTGTCATGGGGCGAGAAGCCCCCAGTGGACAGGGCGGCCAGAGAGTGGCAGACTGCATCGAACACCGGCATTTTTTCAAGAACAAGAACCGTTGCCGCCAGTAATGTAAACATCGCATATATTGCCCAGAGTATCCTCAGGGTGTTAAACAGACCAGGCTTCGGCCTGCCGGATGCAATTTTATGACTTTCGGCTCCGAAGACATGATGGGCTCCGCCGGCCTGATAAATGACGGCCAAAAAGAAGGACAGAATTCCGATACCGCCGAGCCACTGTGTCAGGGACCGCCAGAAAAGAATACTTCTCGGCATATTATCGAGCCCGGAGAACACCGTGATACCGGTGGTTGTAAAGCCGCTCATTGCCTCGAAATAGGCATCGAGGTAATTTGCACCAATGCCTATCACAAATGGCAAAGCTCCCACCGCGGAGACGCAAAGCCAGCCAAGGGCGCACATGAGCATTGAGCCGGTCGTATCGAGTGTCTGGCGCTTGAACGTTCTGCGCAGCAGCATTCCCACGGAGAATGAGAGGATGGCGGCCATGAGAAAGCCGGATGCGGAACGCTGCCCCTCGCCCATTTGCCCCCAGTAGATACCGGCGACGATCAGCGGCAGCAGAAGAAGAAGACCCAGTATCTGCAGCAGGCCGCCAATAAAATGAAAGATGCAATTGACTCGTCGAAATCCGTTTCTCATTCGCAGTCCTGGACTTTGCGGACAGCATTGTGAAGATTGTTTGTACATTATAGCCCCGGCCCGCGCCACTTCAAACAATTTAGCTACCCGGCAGAGAGATTTCAGAGTTTCAGTTTTTTGGGCTTTTGCCCCACCGTTTTTCGCTTATAATGAGGACAGGCACATGTTCTTGTCAGAAATTCGCATAGCAACGCGATTGAGCGGGTGGGCCCAAAGAGGTAGCGCCCCGGCGGAATAGATGTTTCGGACAGCGTTCAATGGACGATATCGAACAATTTAAGCAACTGATTAATTCCGGCTATTGCTGCATATCGATCCTGACGCATGAGGAGCGGTATGCACTGGAGATCATCCGACAGGCGGTGCTCGATTTGAACAGCAAAATACTGATATGGTCTGTCGCCGGAGGCGTTAGGGAGGGCTTGATGACCGACAGCCCTTCCGTCGCGGGTACCGAAACGCCCGCGGCTGGGCTTTGCCGCCTTGCGGATGCCAAAGAAAGTTCGATCTGCGTGACGCTCGACCTCGCCGAGCATCTCAGAGGCGGCCAGGTGCTGCGCGTTCTGCGCGAGATGATTGACCGCTTTGAGGAGAACGGCAACACACTCGTGATGATCGACAGTACCGACAAGTTACCGGACGTCGTCAGGTCCTACGCGAGGCCGTTCGAGATATCCTTCCCTGACGAAAAGGAACTGCAGGATATCATCCGAAAGACCCTGAGCCGCTTCCACCGCAAGACACCCATCGAGGTCGGTATTACGCAAAAAGGGCTCAACACGGTTGTCCGGAATCTCCGCGGCCTGACCCGCCGCCAGGCCGAGCGCATCATTATTGACACGGTTGCACAGGACAGATGCTTCGCGGACGACGACATAAATGTCGTCATTTCGAGCAAGCGAAGGATGATTCAGCGGGGCGGCCTGCTCGAATATATCCGGACCCCGCTGGACTTGAGCGAAATTGGCGGGATGAAGCGTCTGAAGGAATGGCTCGAAAAACGCAAGGATGCGTTCAGTTCCAAGGCCGAGGACTTCGGCCTCCGGGCGGCCAGAGGCGTGCTCATGCTCGGTGTCCAGGGCGCCGGCAAAAGTCTGTGCGCCAAGGCCATCGCCACGGCCTGGCATCAGCCGCTGCTGAGGATGGACCCCGGCGCTCTTTACGCCAGCTACATCGGCGAGTCCGAGCGAAACCTGCGCGATGCCCTCCGCCAGACGGAGGCGATGGCCCCCGTCGTGTTGTGGATCGACGAAATCGAGAAAGGCTTCGCTTCGGCCGCCAGTCAAAGCACCGACGGCGGTCTGTCCAAAAGGATGTTCGGCAACCTGCTGACCTGGTTGCAGGAGCGCGAGGCGCCCGTGTTCGTTGTCGCCACGGCCAATGACATCGGGGCATTGCCGCCCGAGCTTCTGCGCAAGGGCCGCTTCGATGAAATCTTCTTTGTTGACCTGCCCGGGACCGATGTACGAAAGGACATATTTGCCATTCATCTGCGCAAGCGTAAGCGAGACCCCGCGAAGTTCGATTTGGATCTCTTGGCCCGCGCATCTGAAGGCTACAGTGGCGCCGAGATTGAACAGGGCATTATCTCCGCACTGCACGAAGCCTATGCGGAAAAAAGCGGCTTAGATACCGAGCGCGTTCTCTCGGCACTGAAGGCGTCGCCGCCGCTTTCAGTGACATTGGCGGAAAAAGTCGAATACCTGCGGACATGGGCCCAGGGCCGATGCGTCCCCGCGGACTGAGAAGCACACGGAGACCTTTGGACTTTTACCTTTCCGCTTTCTTCATATAATAGGGTGGTTCATGGAGCCTGGATAGCTTGGGGATATCTGCGATGGCAAAGGTCAAGTTACTCTTTTTAATCGGCACCAGCCTGATCGTCACTGCGGTTCTCTGCGGGTGCGTCGAGCGAAAGCTGACAATCAATACTGAGCCGCAGGGAGCGCTGGTGACCCTGAACGATGAGGAAATAGGGGAATCTCCCGTTACCGTCGGTTTCAGTTGGTATGGCGACTATTGTGTCAGACTGAGCAAGGAAGGGTACGAGACACTCAACACGCATCGGGAACTGGAAGGCCCCTGGTATGACGATTTTCCATTCGATTTTTTTGCCCAGATTCTCAGCTCCGAGAGAATCGTGGATTCATACGAATGGACGTTCGAGCTTTCGCCGCAGCGGCCGGTCAGTTCGGATGAGCTGATCCGCAGCGCCCGGCAGATGAAAGAGCAGTTGCAGTAAAGGAACCGCCCTTGAAACTGAAGGTGCATACCCAAATCCTCATTGCCATCGCCTTGGCTGTTGCGGTCGGAGTTGTGCTCGGGGAAAGGGTCGCCCCCATTAAGATCGTGGGCGACATATTCATCCGGCTGCTCAAGGCGATCATCATTCCCCTGATTCTCGCATCGATGGTCGCCGGCATCGTAAGCCTTGGAGATGTCCGCAAATTGGGCAGGATCGGCCTCAAAACACTGCTCTATTACATGGCTACAACGACCCTGGCCGTGGTCGTCGGCCTTGTCGTGGTCAATCTTATGGAGCCCGGGGCGGGCGTGGACATCGGCACAGAGACCGGTTCGGAGGCAGCCAGCGGCGAGGTACCATCCATTGCCTCTATCATCGAGGACATCGTTCCGGCCAATCTTTTCGACGCCATGGCCAAAGACAAAGTCCTGTCGATCATATTCTTTGCCCTGCTTTTGGGGGTCGCCATCAGCAGCATTGCAGAGAAGGGCAAGCCGCTGGTCGCTTTCTTCGAAGCCTTCAATGCCGTGATGATGAAGATTACCGGTTGGATTATGCACCTGGCCCCGTTCGGAGTGTTTGCCCTAATGGCTCACACAATCGGCACCATGGGACTATCCGTGTGGAAACCTCTGGCGCTTTATATGGCGACGGTGGCGCTCGGCCTGGTCATTCACGCATTCATCACGTTGCCAATCCTGTTGCATACCTTTGCGAAGTACTCGCCTGTGAAGTTCATCCGGGACGTTTTCACTGCCGTGGCGACGGCGTTCAGCACCGCCAGCAGCGCCGCGACGCTGCCCATTACCATGGATTGTCTGCAGGAAAACACGGGCGTCTCCAACAAAGTCACGAGCTTCGTACTGCCTCTGGGCGCCACGGTGAATATGGACGGAACGGCTCTCTATGAGGCCGTCAGTGCGATATTCATTGCCCAGGCGTACGGCATCGACCTTCACCTGGGCCAGCAGCTGATCGTCATGATCACCGCCACGCTGGCGTCCATCGGAGCGGCTGCAATCCCGGGCGCGGGGCTGATCACGATGGTTATTGTGCTCAAAGCCGTGAATCTTCCCCTCGAAGGCATCGGGATGATTTTGGCTGTGGAGAGGCTGCTCGACATGCTGCGAACCGCCGTCAACGTTTGGGGCGACGCCTGCGGCGCCGCGGTAGTGGCCCGATTAGAAGGCGAAAAATTGAATTATAAGCCCACGAGCGGTTAAACGTCAGCATCAGCAGCCAGTCTTGACTTTTGGAGAAAGTATGACAGGCCATAGACTGCCATTCCGACAAAGTACACGTAATATCGCAGACTATCATCGAGATGAAAGATCTTTGTCAGAACAGCAGGACAAAACAATATAAGCGACGCAATAAGAAACAGCGGAATCTCATACCATCTATTCTTCGTTATAAACCAGCCCTGGACTGCATTCGTAAAGGCAAACGCTCCGAGTGTCGCCATAGCGAAAATCAACAATGCCTGCGGCCAGCTATTGATTCCATGAAGGACAAGCTCGGCATTAAAGACAAACATAAAGGGTATAACAGCGGTCCTTAAATCATAGATAAATCCCTGTACACCCGTCTTTATAGGATCGGATTTGGCGATAGCCGCGGCGGTATAGGCAGCCAGGCCCACAGGCGGAGTATCATCGGCGAGAATGCCAAAGTAGAAACAGAATAAATGTGCGGCTATCAACGGGACAACCATAGTCTCCCCTGTGGAACTCAGCTCGACTATAACAGGAACGGTTATCGAGGCCATGACAATATAGGTCGCTGTTGTCGGCAGTCCCATTCCAAGTATCAGGCTTGCGATGGCAGTTATCATCAGCAGCGGGAAGATATAACCCAGAGAAAGATCTGCGACAATGTCAACAACCATACCGCTCAGACCCATAAAGACGATACCGACAATAATACCTGCCGTGGCCGTTGCCAGTGCAACAGAGAGCATGTTTTTCGAGCCGGCTATCAACCCTTCTCCAATAATCGTGAAAAAGGCAGTGACAGCCTTGATGATATCAGACCGGCTTATAACGGCCTTCACGATTTCGCGTATGAAGACCACGGCTACCAGAACAAGAATTGCATAGAACGCCGCCAGATTAGGAGTATAACGTTTAATGACTAATGCATGTAACAAGATGACGAGCGGGATAAGGTAGTAGAATCCACTCTTGAGCACGGCCAGAAATCCGGGAATCTCCGCCCGCGGCAGCCCTTTCATTCCGAGCTTGGAAGCCTCAAGGTGCGCAATATAGAATAAGGCAAAATAAGATACAAAAGCGGGAATGGCAGCGGCTTTGACAACCTCGAGGTAATCGATACCGAGATATTCTGCGATAATGAAAGCCGCCGCGCCCATTATCGGCGGCATCAGTTGGCCGTTAGTACTTGCAGCCACTTCGGTCGCGGCTGCGATTTTAGGAGGGTATCCGGCTTTCTTCATTAAGGGAATCGTGAACGTCCCTGTCGTTACGACATTGGCGATACTTGATCCGGAGACAAGTCCGGTCAGCCCGCTGGAGACAACGGCCGCTTTTCCGGCGCCACCTTTGAACCTTCCGAATAGAGACAGTGACAGGTCGTTGAAAAAATGCCCCGCCCCCACTTTTTCGAGCATGGAACCCAAAAGCACAAACAGAAACACAGTATTGGCCGACACATGAAGTGGGATTCCGAAAATCCCCTGGGCTGATAATGCCATCTGGCTTACATACCTTCGCAGCGATATCCCCCGAAACGCAAAGGTCATAGGCATATATGAACCCAAGAAGGCATAGAGCGTAAACAGAATCGCCATAACAGTAATGGCCGGTCCGATAGCACGCCTGGAGGCTTCCAATAGAAGGACAATGAGAATCACGCTTGCTACAATGTCACGCGGTATCGGCAGCCCCGCCCGCATCGAGATGCCCGTCCAGTCGAGAACAAAATATAATACGCAAAGACACGCAGTCCCAGCCAGAATGTAATCTGTCAGTGGTATAGAGCGAGGGGAATCAACGGTTCCTTTCTTCTTATGACCTTTGAGAACAGGAATAGTCAGAAATACCAGGGTCATGGCAAAAGCCAGATGAACCGTCCTTACTGTCGTGCTATCCAGTATTATCAAACGTGGCAGAGCTAATTGGAACAATGCCCACGCCAGTGCAATACCAGCGACGATGAATCTGTCGGCTTTTCTCTTGTCAGTTAAAAACATCTAATCAATGATCAGTTTAGGATCTATGTATCTGTCCAGACCTACTTCTTTGTAGTATCTCAAAGCGCCTTTGTGAATCGGGGCGGTAAGTCCTTTTAGCATATTCTCCTTTGTTAACGCCTGGTAAGCAGGATGGAGTGATATAAAAGCTTCAAAGTTCTCAAACACCTCTTTCGTTATAGCATACACAATATCCTCATCTATATTCTTTGACGTGACAAAGGTTGCCTTGACGCCAACCGTCTCAACATCGTCGGTATTCAATGCATAGCGATAAAATGAATGAGGTATTATCGATTTTGCATAGTAAGGATATTTCTCGAGCATTTTGTCTATATGCCGACCTCTGATGGGTACAATAGAGACTTTAATCCTGCCCGACGTCGCTTCTTTGATATTGCTGCTGGGATGACCGACCGTATAGAAGAAAGCATCGAGCCTTTCATCCTGTAATAGTCCTGGTGCCTCCACTGCTTTGACATATTCTGCAGACAGGTCGTCTTCTGCAAGTCCTATCGCAGCTAAAATATCTCTTGAGTTTTGCAGGTGTCCGGAGCCCGGATTTCCCAGATTGATTCTCTTTCCTTTTAAATCGCTAATGTCCCTGATGCCACTGTTTTCGGATGCGGTTAACGTAATTGACTCGGGATGAATTGAAAACACGGACCTCAACTCACTTTGCTTTCCCAATCCGGACCACTCTGCCAATCCATTGTAGGCTTGATATTGCCTGTCTGATTGAACAACACCAAACACCAAATCCCCCTTTAGCACAGCATTGACATTGAATACGGACCCGCTTGTCGATTCAACTGTAACTTTGATCTTGTACTGGTCAAAGTTCTTATTGACCATGCGGCTTATAGCAATACCTGTAGGATAATATATTCCTGTTACACCACCTGTGCCTATGGTTACATAACTGGCCTTCTTGCCTTTACATCCCTGCATAAGAACGGCGATACACAGAAGAACAGCTACATAACAACGTACTTTCTTCATAATTTCTGCCTATGACGAGAACTACTGAAAGCCAAACCGAGCAAAGCACCCAAATGGTGCCATCAATAGCATTATGGTAGCCTCTTGTGTATGACTGTCAATACAAACCTCTCGCCCCGGTATCTGTGGGATGAGAACGGGCTCTGTGATTCATGGAGAGTCTTCGGCCATCAGCCACTACCCGGCGACGGACGTGGTATGACGCATGAGCAAAGAACAGTGTGTAAGCTTACAAAGGCAGAATACCGCAGTCACGATTGTTTATATCAGATTCTCACGATACCAATCGATCGCAAGCTGCAGGCCTTCACGGAAAGACACCGTGGGCTTAAAATCAATGAGGTTTTGCGCTGCGGTGATGTCGGCGAGAGAGTGTTTTACGTCGCCGGGGCGGGCGGGAGCGTAGATGGGCTTTACGCTCTTGCCAAGTGCTGCGTTGATCATATCGATAATCGCGTTGACAGTGACGGCCTGGCCGCAGGCGATGTTCGTAACTTCGCCTCTGGTCTGCTTGGCGCAGGCGGCTAAGAGGTTGGCCTCGACGACGTTTTCGATATATGTGAAGTCCCGGCTCTGCTCGCCATCGCCATAAATCGTCGGCGGCTGGTCCCTCAAGATTGCCGTCACAAAAGCCGGAATGGCGGCGGCGTACTGGCTGGACGGGTCCTGGTACGGGCCGAACACGTTGAAGTAGCGAAGCGAAATGGTCTCAAGGCCGAAGACCTGGGAGAAAACCGAACAATAATATTCCCCGACGAGCTTGCCCACGGCATAGGGCGACAGAGGATTGGGCGACATGGTCTCGACCTTCGGTGAGGTCGGCGCATCGCCATATGCCGAAGAGCTGGCGGCATAAACGAAGCGCTTCACGCCGGCATCGCGGGCGGCCAGCAAAAGCGCAAACGTTGCATCGACACAATGGGTGTGTGTCAAGGCGGGGTCATCGACGCTGCGCGGCACCGAGGGCAAGGCCCCATGATGCAGGACAATGTCGATATCTCTGACAGCCGATTGGGCGACCTCCGAATCGCCCATATCAGCTTCTACGAACTCAATTTTCTCAATGACATCGGCCAGGTTGCTCTTCTTGCCCGTGAGAAGATTGTCGAGAACCCTGACGAAGCAGCCCTGCGACACAAGTTTTCTGCAGATGTTCGAACCGATGAAACCGGCTCCTCCGGTCACGAGAAACTTTTGCATTGAATCGGCCTCGCACAGACTAATTCGAAATACGGGATCTACGACATCGAAAGCACGCTCGCCGGCGCCGCATCAGATTGTCATACGTTCGGCGCTATTATATCTGTCCGACTCAGTGTCTGCTACCGGCAAGTTGGGCTTTCTTCTGATATCTTCGGTAGGACTTGAACTGCTCTTGGAAATACCCGCCTTTGATGGCTCGCGCGCCGAAGAGCACACAGCCAATGACTTTGGCGTTGACTTCCTTCAATTGGCGAATTGTCCTCTGGGCGGCGCCCCTGCTTGTCGCAGCGGCGTTGAACACGAGGAGGGTTGCGTCAACCAGCCCGGCCAGAATCTTGGCGTCACTGACCAGCAGAACGGGCGGCCCATCGATGATCACATGATCGTAGCTTCTGCGCTGCTCCCGGAGCAACTCTTCCATTCGCACACTGCCCAGCAGCTCGGCCGGGTTCGCCGGGAGCGGCCCGCAATCGATGATGTCCAGGCCTTCTACGCCACTGGGTCGGATGGCTTCCTTGCCGGCGCACTGGCGGGTCAGGATGCTGCTCAATCCAAAGTCAAAACGCTCTCCCGCGTTGATACGCTCGGCTTTCGCAAACAAGGTGTGCAGGTTCGGCTGCCTGAAGTTCGCGTCGATCAGCAGCACTTTCTGGTCCGCAGCTACAAAGCTTGTGGCAAGATTAACGGCAACGGAGGTCTTCCCGTCCCGGGCCATGCCGCTGCTGACAAGCAGCGTCTTGAGAGATTCTGCGGGGCCGGAGAGCTTCAGGTTCGTGCGACATTGCCTGTAGGATTCGCTGATGACCGAATAGGGCGCCTTGCGAACGGCGTGGCAAAGCTCAATTCCGCGGACCTGACGGTCCTCCGAGGCGTCCGGTATAACGCCAAGAAGAGCAATGCGCAAGAATCGGGCCACATCGCTGGGCGTCCGCACCAGATCGTTGGCCAGCTCGACGAGGAAGGCCATACCCATGCCAAGCAGCAAGCCGAGCAGGATCCCACTGGGGAACCAGAGCCACCACTGGCGGGAGAAAACCATCTCCAGCGGTATCGACGCCAGTCCGACAGGCAGCACTTTGGGGGTCTCGGGATCATCGTGAAGCGTCTTCATCTTCTCAATCTGCTCCTTGACGGAGTCGAGCATTTCAAGTCTTTCATCTCGTATCTTCAGACCCTTATCGTACTGTACCCGGGCGATATCAAGCTGTTTCTTCTTGGCTTCAGCCTCCTGCCGCAATTGCTCCAACTGCTCGAACCTTTCCTGCAGAACAATCAAACTGTCCTTTGCGTTTTCGAGATTGGCCCGCCTTGTTTGTTCTGCAATCTCCTTCTTTCGAAGTTCTCGTTCATCCTTGGCTTTTTGAATGGAATCTCTGATCCGGCGCACCTCGTAGTGATTGTCGCCAAATTTCGAGAGCATTCCCGAGAGCTGGGCTTCCAGAAGCGCAAGCTGCCGGGCCAGGTCGGTCATGACCGGATCTCTTTCTATCGCAAATTCGATCTGCTCGGTAATGGGCCCCGTGGCCAGCTCCTCGAGATTGGCGATATCGGCCTTAAACTGCCTGATGGCCAAATCGAGCTCGTTTCTCTGCAGTTCCAGGCTGTTCAACTTTATCGTGATCGTGTGCTGGAAATAGCGTCCCGCGGGTCTTTCGAGGTCCGTCAGGTCGTAGGCCGTGCGGATATCATCCAGCCCCTTGTTGGCCGCATCTAATTCCCCCTTAACGCGAATGCGCTGCTCTTCAAGCCGTTGCAGTCTGTTGGATATCTCTCGCTGTTCGTTCGTCCCCTGCTGGGCAAGGAACAGCGTCAGCATTTCGTTCACGATATCCGCCGCCTCTTTAGCAGCGCCGCAAGTCATGGATATCTCGACAAATGCACTGTCCCTGTGCGCATAGGCGCCGAAATGCTTCTTCAGGTACCTGACCGCCCTTCTCCTGTCCCCATCCCATTGCTTCGACCACTCGGTTTCCCTGACGGCATCTCTTCCGAGCAGATCTTCCAGAGTGCGCTGTTGCTTGATAAGACTGGCTATGGATTGACGATGCTCGTATAGAATATCCTTCTGTAATTGAACGGTGCTGATGGTCATCGGGTCTTTTTCAACTGGGGGCAACACCTGAATATAGGTTTTGGCGGTGTATCGTGGAAAATACATCTGCAGGAGTTTCCAGATGCCGCCCCCGGCTCCGAGACCCAGCAACGTCAGGAAACTTATCAGAAAGATGTGCCGGCGTATGATGGCAAAGACTTCTTTCGGTGTCAGAGAAACAATCGCCTGAGCCTGCGGCGAGGTCGGTCTTGCCATCCTGTTTGCAGCTACCGGTCTGTCTTCTGGCATTTCAATCTCCGTTCAGGGCGACACACAGCACAGAGTATATTATGCGCCCCTATATGAAACGCGCTTCGCGCCGGCTCCTACAGCGAAACACGCGAAACAGCCTCTTCTATGCGCCGTTTAGCTCTCTCAGACAACGTGTTCTCACCGGCTTTCAACGCCTGTCTATACGCGGCAAGCGCTTCAGCCTTTGCTCCCTGCTCTTCTTTTATCATGCCCTTGTGCTCATACACATCCGCCGGCACCGGGGTCCGGTCCTGCTCAAAATGTTGAAGAGCGGCTGCCAAAGACTCGGCGGCTTCGGAAACTCTGCCGTTCCTGAGCAATACATAAGCATACGTGTCCAGCAAGACCGGGTTGTTCGGCTTCATACTGAGGCCCCTTTTCACATAGTCAAGGGCCTCCGGGAGCCTTTCATTATTCTCAGCGAGCAAATACGCCAAATTGTTGAGAACCGTCGCAACATCCGTATTATTCGGCATTTTTACAAGCAGACTTTCGTATTCTGCAATGGCGGCTCTCAGATAATCCTTATCGGAACTTCTGTCATAGGCCAGTATCAGAATCTCGCCCTTTTTCATAGTGTAATCGAGCATGGCCGGGCTATCCGAACCGGCAAGCTGGATACATTTATCAATGTAGCCAATGGCCTGCTCGTACTGGCCGTTCAATTTTGCCAGATTAAACAGGGTTACGTTGGCAGCGAGCGAGTCAGGGTTGGCTTGCAGCTTCTCTTTGCAGTAGTTTTGGACTTGCTCACTTCCCAACAGGAAGTACATCTTCCGCATAATATCGGCGGCAAGGGTCTGATTAGTCCCGGCTTTGTCCACAGCGCTGCGGCAATAGTCTGCGGCCGCCCCCCGATCGTCCAGCATGAGCTTTGCCTGAGCCATCCGCAAATAGGCGACGTGAGCAAAACGGCCCTCAACATGCTTTCGGCCCTCTTCAAACACCCGCTCCAGCCTGGCGGGGTTCCAACTGCTTGTCTGAGGCGTCCCCGCTCCGGCAATCAGCGCTCTCAAGTAGCCTTCGAGGGCGGTGGCGTACAACGCCTCTTCAGGTCCCTGGGCCCGATCTCGCGCGGGCTCAGGCCCGGCCAGAAGGATTCTCCCGAATAGTTGTTCGGCCTTGTCGTACGCGCCCGTCTTGATGGCAAAGGTACCGGCTCGGTCGAGCCATAGCGCATTTTGCGGAAACTTCTCAAGCGTTTCTTCGTACAGCGCCTGCAAGGCCTGCTTCCTGCCCAGCCGCACGTAAACCTGCTCGAGCAGTGACCGAGCTTCAAGAGAAACGCCCGGGGCCTCGACGATCGTCTTCAACTCGGTCATGGCGTCCTCATAGCGCTGTTTCTGCATGTAGGCCTTGGCCAGAGAGATCCTCGCCGAAGGCTCGTCCGACAGCACCTTGCTTTTGGTGAAATCACTGATGGCCCTGTCATAGTCCTCCCTGATGAAGTCTATTTCGCCCTTGAGCCGCCATGCGGTTGCGTTGTCGGGATCGTTCTGGAGACTTCTGTTCGTCATCTCCAGCGCCTTTTCGAGCTGCCCCTGCCTCATCAACACCCATGCCTGCAAGAGCACGGCCTTCGGTTCGTTGGGGTACTTCTCCTTGAAGCTCTGGACCTTATGCTCTGCTTCCTTGATAAGGCCGACTTTCAGAAAGGACTCGATCTGGTAGAGATGGTTTCCTGCTGTATCCTCCATCGAAACAAGGACCTCGGAATACTTCTTGACCGCCTCTTTGTCGGAGGTCTTCTCTGCGGCCAGCACCAGACCTTTGAGGACGCCGCTGTCTTTGTCGCCGCTATTGTATAGTTGTTCCAGGACCTCTCGGGCTTTGTCGTAACGGCCCGTTTGAAAATAATGGTCCCAGAGCAATTTGCGGTCTTGCGAACCCTCCAGCAGACGCTTCGCTTCATCCTCCCGCCCCCTGGCCCGGAAGTATTCGGCATAATAATAGAGCATTCTCTTGTCACTCGGGTCTGTTTGCCTGGCCTGCTCAAAAGCTGAGCCGGCCACGGCAAACAATGCATCTTTCGCCTTCGTATCCGTCTCTTTCACGGCGACTTCCGTCGCCAGCTTCCCAAGCAGCACAGCGTTGGCCAGACTGGGATCCGCCTTCTGCAAATCCTGGCGAATCGCCACCGCCCTGAGCGGCTCGGTCCCTGCGATGTAGTCTGCGTAGAGGCCTCGCAACACCAGATCCCCTGGATTCAGCACCATGGCCCTGAGCAGAGCATCCTTGGTCTCAGTGATCTGCGCGGCCGAAACACTTTCGCCAAGCTTTTCATTGCGGCGGTATAACGTACTTGCCAATCCTCGGGCGATGGCCCCGTCCATAGGATTCAGGGCCGCCGCCTTGCGAATGTCTTCCATAGACGCATGCTCGTTTCCCAGGGCCGCGTGGATATCGCTTCTGAGCATACACGCATAGGAGAACAGAGGTCTCTGGCTGAGACACTCATTGATTCGAACCAAGGCGTCCTTGAATTCACTCCGGGCAAAAGCCAGGCGGGCCGCATAGATTTGGCCCTGGCAATTGTCAAGATCCCTGGCGCGGGCTGCCTGTGCAATCTCCTCGCCCAGTTCCCAGTTCTCGGTTCCAAGGGCTATGTCAAAAAGGTGGTTGGCCGCAAATTTTGCCCGGTCCGCAGCAGAGCCGGGCGACGCCTGTCGCGGAAGGATTCCTGTCTCGAAGACCTTCCTGAACTGTACGATGGCTTTTTGCAGTTCGTCGTTTCTGCGATAGAAGACTCCAAGCTCCAGCGCCTGGCGAGTCGGGTCAACAATACTCGATAGCGACTGCTCTTCTATTTGCCTGAGCCTTTCGGGTGAGACGTTGGCAGGATCGGGCTCGGAGAGTATCCGCCGGTACACCAGCACCACGGGGCTGTCAGGATAGTGCTCAGAGAATCGCTGGATGAGTAGGCCGGCCTGGCCGGCCCTGCCCAGGGATATCAGGTTGCCGCATACGTTGATGACCGAGGCCTCTTCCACTGAATTCGGCTCCAGGGAGACGAGCTTCTCAAGCAGCTCGCCCTCCATCTGGCTGTACTTCTCCAACTCGGTTCTCATATGTGGCGGCACGTCGGACTGCGAACCACCCAGATCGTTGGCCCCGGCCCTTCCAGGTTGGAGAGCCGATTCCACGTCATCCTCTCTCTTGATCTGACCGATGCTCAGACGCACGTCGCGGACCCGTGCGTGCGCCAGCGCCAGACGCAGCCGAACCGCGCCGGGATCGTTCTCAGGCATCTGGCCCAATTCGGTTTCCGCCTCGGCATACTGCTTTGCACCAATATACGTGCCGACACGAAGCTGCCGGCATCGCTCGCTGGAGCCGAAGTATTCCTCAAAGGCATCCAAATTCCTCAAGGCATCCGGGTAGTAGCCCAGCGCCAGCAGAGCATCAACATAATCCAAATAGGCTTCGGGTTTGACATCGCTGACTCCCGCATAGATGGCGGTTGTCAAGAATTCGAGGACAGCCCCTATCTCAGACGTGCCCCGGAACATCCGCGCCAAGGTGTACGAAAGCTGTGCCAGCTCCAGGTCTCGCGGCCAGGGCGGCTGCGGCGGCATGACCGCTTTGAGCTGTTCGTAAGCCGCGTACAATGTGGTGGCGGCAGCTTCATCATCTCCTTTTGCCAGCTCGAGCATTCCTTTCCACTTGGCCACCAGCGGTTCCTGGCCGCTGCCAAAGAGCTGCTCAATCTGATGAACCGCCTGCTCGGCGCTTGCCAGCCCACTTTCAGCCTGCGAGCTTTCTGTCGCTCCGCGCGCATCGAGCACCTGTTCGATATAGCAGTTGGCAAGGAGTGAATACAGCCTGTAGCTGCTGAACCTATTAACGCGCTCGCGCGGACCGGTTGTATCCTGCACGCCCGGCAATTCCAGCGCCTTGCGGGCGATGTCTATCGCCTTTTGAATTGCCTCTTTGTCGTTTTGAATGGTAAAATTGCGATAGTGCAAATCGGCTGCATTAATAGCATAACCCACATCTTCCGGATCCAATTCGGTCGCTTTTTCTGCGGCCTCAATCGCCTTCCGGAGATTCTCGGGACCGAGACGCGGCCCTGCATAAACCGAATATTCCGAATAGAATGCGGACAGGACCGCAAATGCCTTTGCACTCGACCGAAACGTGTTCACAAGTGACAAGAACTGCGGCTCCAGCGATTCAACCTGTTCCTGCGGCGTCGCCGAACCGTCATCCCTGGCAAGCCTCCACTTCAGCGTCAGAAGGTTAATCCGTGCACTCGGATCGGCCTCTGCCATTTGACTCGCCTGTTCCAAAAGCGCGACAGCCTGCTCTGTCGCTTTGTCTCGTTCATCGGATTTGCCTCGTGCGGCAAGGAGTTCTCCTCGGGTGACCGCCGCCCTGGCCAGATTCAGGTAGGCATAGGTGTTCCTGGGGTCATGCTCCTGAACCTTCTTCAAATCATCGACAGCGCGCGCGAGTGATTCGTCCGGGTCTGTGACCGTACCGAGGCTCGCCATCTCAAGAGCCGCTCGCCCTCTGAACAGATACAGGAAGGGGGCCAGCCGCAGCCCTTCGACGGTCTCCTCTTTGATCTCAGGAACATCCCACTTCGCGGTATCTTCATCGAGAAGACCTTTGCTTTCGGCCACTCTCAAAAACTCGGATGCTTGTTCCTGCACCTCTTTCCACGCTCCGTGGCTGCCGCTGTCGGCCAATATGTAAAAGTACTTCAAGCGCCCGTATCGGGCCCTGGCATTGTTCGGGTTCACTTTGATGATCTGATCCCAGCATACCAGGACGTAATTCCAGTCCCTGGTTTCGCGACACATATCCACCATCCGGAACAGGATTTCTTCTCGGGCCGGATTGCTTTTTGCCCTGCCGTAAGCCCGCTGAAAGCTGCGCTTGGCCCGCTCGTAATTCTGCTCCTTTGACTGTTCATCCTCTGCGTTGCGCGCGGCCTGCAACGCGGCTTCAGCATCCCTGATATGTTCCTCCGGGCCCTGGCCCAACTGTAGCATCACTGCTATCGCGGCAAGCAGCAGGAGCAGAAAAACACCCGAGCCTATAAGTGCGACTTTCTTGTTCAACCTCCGGTTCATCATAGAGTAACCTCGTAATGCATATCGTGTGTTTGTTTCATCGTGGACCCTTCCCATTTTCGGAATCGGGCCAATATTCTTCTTCCAGGATGGGCAAGACGACGGCCAAGAGCTTCTCGCCTGCCGCAACGGCCTCTTCTTTGCTCGGCGATACGGAACTCACGTTGAACACCAGCTCCACCTTGCAGAAATACGAATGCCTGCCGAAAAGGTTCTTGTTCAGAGCCAACCGGGCCTCTTCTCGGCTTCCCGCGTATTGCCCGTTGACCCTGAAGAAGTACACGTTTGGGATTCGGACGCTGCTCTGCCAGAGATTGGCGGCCTTAGGCCCGAAAACAAGATAATTGGCCGGAACCTCCGCCTGAAAACCCGCGTTGTTGTCTATGTTCAACCTCACGCCTTCGGACCCCAGCTTCTGGTAGCCCCCGCCTGCCCAGCACTCTTCCGGCACGTGCGGTACCCTGTCCGGAAGCCGGTAGTAGCTGACAAACAGCAGGCATTTCTTCGCAGGGCTGCTCGGGCCCTGCTCCGTATCCTCGATGACCCATTGGATGTAGTCATGGGTTCCCAGCGCTTTCAAGACGTGCTCGTTTTCGATCTTCCGCTTCGGCGGCACAACCCGGAATGGCGTCAAATCTGCCTCGTCTAACAATTCAAGGGACTTCTTCAGTGGAAGCGGTTCCTTCTCGAAGACTGCGCCCAGTTTCTTCATCGCAACCGACATCCCCGCTCCGGCGGCGGCAAGGACCAGCACGCATATCAGAAAGGCCGGCTGCCAATAGGCTCGCAAGTCGTTTCTCGAACCCGGCATCATGCCCCCCCTCTGCGAATCACAATGTCTTGGCAAGCGCCATCAGACTCGCGTACAAACAAGCTTGACATGAACCATGCAAGAAAACCGTACAAGCCGAGGGCCAGCGGCAGCATCGCCAGCCCAAGCACATCGTGGTAAACGCCCTGCGCGTATCTGGGGTGAATCAGGATGTAGATGAACCCGGTTACCGTGACGCGCACAATATTGCAGAATATCGCTATCGGCACCGTGCTGGCCAGAAGGATTATCCGCTGCCACAGCGCCCGCTCGTGAAGGTACGCCATGGCAACGCCCAACGCCACGAAAGCCATCAAGAGTCTCATCCCGGCGCACGCTTCAGCCACATCAAGCCCGGGCTCCAACGCCCTGCCTCTGTAGAATACATCGATGACAACGCCGTTGGCCGTCGCCTCCAGCTCCGGTACCAGGTTCAACAGACCGCTTGCGACCGCCGCCGCCCACTGTCGCATCGGTATGGTCAGCGCCCTGTAAAATCTGGCCGGCAACGGGACCGCAAACACCAGAAAAACGATCGGCAGCCACGTGTATCTGACCAAACGCCACCCTCCCCAAAAGAACACGACTGCGCCGAGGGTGGCTATCAGCGAAATGCGGCAGAAATACTCGTAACCGGATGGGCTGAACCTATTTAAGGCGTAAAAACCAACCACCAGAACCAGCAGCAACAGGCCAATGTAATTGGGCCTGGTTTGCAGATTCAGGATCTGCTTTTTGTTTTGGATGATGAAGTACGCGCTGAACAGGGGGATGAGAAAACCGTGCGACCAGCTACTGTCCGCGAGCCAGGTCTCAATGATCCCGCGGATCTCCATGCGAAAAAGATAACAAATCAGTGCGCCGACAATGAATATCCTGATATACGCGTGCAACCCGAGCTCTCGCCAATGAGCTGTGCGAGTCGTCCCGGCTAATCCATGTACGGGCGTTTCCATTGCCGCCTTTCTCCGCAGGTGTCCGATGCCGCGACTTCCAACAAAATGGGAACCCGATGCAAGGGGCTCCCTCTGCCATAAGACCTGCGCTATTGTCCACAATAGTCAAGATTGAGACAATACAAAAAAAGTGAAGCGATACATCGGCCCGACCGCTGTCCGCCCTTCGCTCTGTGTCTTTGTCAGAACCAATCGGGGATTGGCCTGTGGGTGTAGAAATCTCTATCTGCAAAATTGCGGTCATAGACGAAGCCAAAACCGTATGTCGCCCGGAACGCATTCCGCAGAATAGCCCGCCATCTCGAGGTCGCGTGTGTGCCGACATTGATCAGATCATGCGGCTTGATGAAGAAATCAGGTTCTTCGCCGCTGGCAATCTTATCGAGGTCCACCATGACGATTTCTTCCTTCTTCTTTCCGATTCTCCGGATGACCTCACAGCGTTTTGGCCAGGCCAGAGGCCCGAGGCCGCCGGCAGCCGCTATGGCCTGCTTCAACGTCATGGGGCGGCCCGTCAGGGGAATGTACCCGGTACGGTTGACGTTGCCCATGATGCAGAATTCGCCGATGATATCCACTGGGACAAAGATAGAATCACCCGGCTTTATCACGATATTGTAGCGAGGATCGCCGGCAAGGAGCTTGTCGGCCGGAATTCTTATCAGGCGCGTCTTTGCGCCCTCTTGCTCCCACCCTGGCGCCGGCACTCTCGGCTCGGGCGGAGCAGGGAGCTTTTGCCCGGGCTCAATTTCTATCACGGGTTCGGTTGGCGCCGCGGGACCGACCTGAATCGGGACCCATTTGCCGTTTTGGAATATCCACTCGATGTGCCCGGTTGGCTCTTCTTCAGCAGCGGGTTTGCGACCGCCGACCTCAACCCGGACCCATTTGCCATCTTGAAAGACCCACTCCACATCGACCGCGGCATCCTGACCCAGGGCCCCGGTCCCTGTCGGCGCCGGCCTGGGTGATGGCTGCAGCGCATCCTGGCGTGGTGTTTGCTCCTCCGTGCCCTGCTCGCTGCGCGTACGCTGCGACAGCGTTTTCAGTATATCATCAACACTGATTGGCTCATCCGTCCGTTGTCGAACGGCGGTCTGGCCGGATTCGTTACCCGCATTGCTGGCGTAGACCCGCCTGGGTGCGCGGCTGTCCCACTGGCCGGTTGGGCTCGTAAATGCTCGCGCTTCGCCGCTGGTTATCATTTCAGACGAAGCAATCACTACATTACTTCGCGGCCATTGATATTGTGCCCGCGGTGCGGACGTATTCTGCCTGCGAAGATCCGGTCTGGTGGTTTCCGGTTCAATGACCTTTAGCTCCAGCTCGCCGAACCCGGGGTTGACGGGCCCGGGGCTTGTGGAGCCGTCGTCGGTCACGCGTGAGACATAGATGTAGCTGACGTTGAACTGCCTCGGGCTGCCTGCTGTCGCCAGAGCGTCGGTCAGCCTGAAAGCATATCGCGGAAGCAGGTATCGGCCGGGGAACTGCACGCCGTCGCCCAAGACGGAAAAGGCCCGCTGCTCGGATGTGACCAGCGTTGCGGTAACCGTTGGGTTCTTCAGAATGTTCGGAGCCAAGGTTCTCTTTATCTGTTCTTCGAGCTGCGTTTCGCTCAGGCCCGCGGCCTGGACGACTCCGACCTCGGGTATGGATATCTTGCCGGTTTCCGTGACAACGTAATTGTTCGTGTGGTAAGCTCCTTCTCTGAGCAGCTCGTAAATGGATACGCCGACCACGTCGCCCGACCGCAGAGCGTAGTCGGCCTCGGTGACCACGGTATCGACCGGCAATGGCTCTTCCGCTCCTTCCCAGGCCACGGGCGCTTCCTCGGCCACACCGAGCGAATCCAATATCACGTTGACCGCAGGAACGGGCCTGAACCTGCCCACCTGGGCCGGGTCGAAGAATTTGTTGCCGCAGCCAGAGCAAAGGGCGAGGATAGGCACGAAACAGGCACAGAATCTGAAAAGACGGCCTCTGCTTCCACCTTGCGCGGTTAGCTTCTCCATAACAACAGACTTCCTCAAGACACCGAGCTCCATCTTTGCGGCGAACCTCAAAGAGTGCCCAAAACACGTTTTCACTCGATGAGATTTATCGGTTTAATGGTTTGCCCTCTTAACCTTTTTTTCGGTATCTAAAAAGCGGCTTCCACAAGGGGCCGGCGGAACGCAAACGCCTTTCTTGCCCCCTCGAGCAACAGACGCCGGCGGCGATGAGCAGACCTCAGCCAGGGGCCCGGGCCTTCCTAAGCGCACACGCCTAAAGCAGTTGCGCAAAGAGAATTCACTTTCTAACGGGCCGCGCTGCCCGCGCGGCATGGTAAAGAAGAGAGATGCCGGTTTGCCGAAGTCCGGGGAGGGTGCGTTCGACGTGGAGCGAGGCAGCCTCTTGTGGCCGATAATTACATCGTTATCTGGACAGACAAAGGTGCCTGTACCAGAGCAGAAATCTTACTTCACGACGAAGAAAAAGCTGCGAATTTCGAGGGGGCACACAGCAACACAGACCTGGCGCTTACACAGACCAGGCGGCGGCGTCTCATGCAATACTGTTTTTCCGAGCGCTATTGTACGCTCAAACGATGACAGTCGATCTTGACCAGGCGATCCTGCGCGTCCGGCCCACCGCTGAAGATTTCTATCCTCGTGGGGACGGCGAGCCCGCCCTTCTCGACCCTCGCATAGTCGTAGCCGCGCACCGTCAGTGACTTGTTTTTGGCCGCACAGGTAAACTGGATCATATCGACCACGGAATTGTCCCGGTCCTGATAGAAGATGGCCGCGTCGGCCTTTCTGTTGACCGCATGGTACCATTGTCCGTGCATCTTCACGGCGGCGTCTTGCCTGGTAAATTCGGCCGAGCTGTCAAGAAGGCGTACCGGTGCCGTCACGATACTCAGGATCGCTTCGGCGAAACAGCGGCTCGCCACCGCCAGCGGGAGGTCCCCGGCGCGATCGGCGCCCTGAAGGACCTCGAATCGCCCTTGCGATAGGCGCCACGCAAACGCGCCTTGCGGTTCCCGCGCGGAAATCTCAAGAGCATCGGACCAGGGATAGATGCGCAGGCTTTGCTCGGTCAGGTAGAAGCTGCCGTCCGGGCGGAAGAAAGTAACAACACAGTCCAACTGCAAGTGCTTTGTTCTGGTCCAGGCGTTCATTCCTCCCGTCGCATCAATTGCTCCGGTCGCATATTCAGAGGAGGCAGAAAGTGAGCCCGGAGCCGGCCCTCGGGCCAGCACGACCGCGTTCTCTTCATTCTCACGATCAGATTTGCACCCTCCCATGAGAATCCCTACACCCAGAATCAGACAGACTGATTTGATCAAACGACTGCTCATTTTCTCTGTGCCTCCTCTCTTCGACTACTTGTCGCAGTTCAAATTGGCAAGCTGCTCCATCAGCGCGTATCTTTGGGCCGCATCCTGGCGGGCGAGTTTTATCAATTCGGCTGCCGCGTCGGGCTTCGACTGCTTCAACGTTCGATAACGATTTTCGCCATACGCATATTCCTCGAAATCCCCCGTGGGGCTTTTGGAATCGAGTTGCAGCGGATTCTTGCCCTGCTCTTTGAGTGTGGGGTCGAACCGATAGAGGGGCCAGTGTCCGCAGGCGACGGCCTTCTTCTGCTCCTGATAGCCCAGCGTCATGTTGATGCCGTGCGCGATGCAGTGTGCGTATGCAATGATAAGCGATGGCCCCGGATAAGCTTCCGCCTCGGCGAATGCCTTGACGGTTTGGTTCGTGTTCGCACCCATCGCCACCTTTGCGACATAGATGTTGCCATAGGTCATCGCCAACAGGCCAAGGTCTTTCTTGGGCGCCGGTTTTCCCGCCGCTGCGAACTTGGCCACGGCCGCCCTCGGCGTGGACTTCGACATCTGGCCACCCGTGTTGGAATACACTTCCGTATCCAGGACCAGGAGGTTGACATTGGCGCCGCTGGCCAGGACGTGATCGAGCCCGCCATATCCGATGTCATAGGCCCAACCGTCTCCGCCCATTCCCCAGACGGACTTGCGAACCAGATAATCCGCCACATCGAGCAGGTGCTTGCACTCTGGGCATTCGCTCTTCGCGCACTGCTTCGCGAGTTCATCCACGCGAGCTCTTTGCTGTTCAATCGCTTCAGCAGCAGGGTTGTCGGCCAGGACGGCCTCGCGAATCTGCCCGGCCAGTTCCTTCCTGACACAACCTTTCTCGGCAACCTTCGCCAGCAGCTCCAGGGCGCGCCCTCTGAGCTTGTCCACGGTCAGCCTCATTCCCATGGCGAACTCAGCGGCATCCTCAAAGAGACTGTTGCTCCATGTTGGCCCCCTGCCGTCCGACCGTTTTCCATAGGGCGTTGTGGGCAGGTTTCCGCCGTAAATGGACGAGCAGCCGGTGGCATTTCCGATGTAAGCCCTGTCACCGAATAGCTGCGTCAGAAGCTTGACGTAAGCTGTCTCGCCGCACCCGGCGCAGGCGCCGCTGTACTCGAACAAAGGTTCGATCAACTGGCTGCCCTTGACACTGGCTGTCTTGAAGAGGCGCGGGTCGGTGTTGGGAATCGCCAAAAAGTGTTCATAGTTATCGCGCTCGGCTTCTCGCAGCGGCTCTTGCGCCGCCATGTTGATTGCTTTTCGGCCCGTGGGCTTCTTATCTTGATCCTTCTCCTGCGCGGGGCACGCCTGCACACAGGCGCCGCAGCCGGTGCAGTCTTCCGGAGCTACCTGCACGGTGAACTTCATCTCTGCGAAGTCCTTTCCCTTGGCGTCAGCGCTCTTGAACGTTTTCGGAGCCCCGCCGGCGTACTTCGGATCATACGCTTTGATCCGGATCGTCGCATGCGGGCAGACAAACGAGCATGTCCCGCACTGGATGCAGACATCAGGCTCCCATACCGGAATATTGACGGCGATGTTGCGTTTCTCAAACTTCGTTGTGCCGGTTGGGAACTTGCCGTCGGCCGGCATCTTGCTGACGGGCAGCTTGTCGCCGTGGAAGGCCATCAGTTCAGCGGTGACGTCCTTGACAAAACCCGGCGCGTCATCGGGCACCAACTGCCGCATCCGTATCTTGCTCGTCACCTTGCCGGGTACTTTGACCTCATAAATTTTGGTCAGGGCCGCATCCACTGCGGCATTATTCATATCGACCACTTTCTGGCCCTTCTTGCCGTAGGTCTTTTGGGTTGCATCCTTGATGGCTTCGATGGCCGTATCGAGCGGGATGATATTGCTGATCTTGAAGAACGCAGTCTGCATGATCACGTTGATCCGGCCCCCGAGGCCAAGCTCCTGAGCAATCGCGATGGCGTCGATAACGTAGAACTTCAGTTTCTTGTCGATGATCTGCTTTTGGACTTCCTGCGGCAGCGTGTCCCAGACTTCCTCCGGCCCGTGGCTGCTCGTCAAAAGGAATGTCGCCCCTTCTTGCGCCGGCGTGAGCATGTCAAACTGTTCCAGGAACGCCGGGTTATGGCAGGCGATAAAATCGGCCGTCGAGATAAGGTAGGGCCGACGAATCTCCTTCTTTCCAAACCGCAAGTGTGATACAGTCACCGCGCCGGCTTTTTTCGAATCGTACACAAAGTACGCCTGTGCGTAGTTATCCGTCGTCTCGCCGATGATTTTTATCGAGTTCCTATTCGCACCGACCGTCCCATCGGAGCCAAGGCCGTAGAACATGGCACGGAACAGGTCTTTGCTCGGAACATCAAAAGACTCATCCACCTCAAGGCTCGTATCGGTCACGTCCTCGATGATACCGACCGTAAACTCGTATTTGGGCTTGTCCGCATCAAGATTGTCGAAAACGGCTTTGATCATAGGCGGCGTGAAGTCCTTCGAGCCAAGGCCATACCGGCCACCCACAATCACCGGATAGTCCTCGAACGGTGCTTCGCCTTTACCCATTGCCTCTCCGACAGCCGTTCGGATATTCAGGTACAACGGCTCGCCCAGCGAGCCGGGCTCCTTCGTTCGGTCCAGTACAGCAATCTTTCTTGTCGTTTTGGGCAGTGCGGCGATGAAATCCTCAATGCTGAACGGCTGGAATAGCCGGACTTTTATAACGCCGACTTTTCCACCTTTTGCCGCCAGATGTTCGACTGTCTCGTGGGTTGTGTCGGCGGCTGAGCCCATCAGGACGATGACCTTGTCCGCATCCTTCGCCCCCACATAATCGAACAAACGATACTGCCGTCCAACGATTTTGGCGAACCTGTCCATCGTCTCCTGGACGATTTGCGGGACGGCGAGGTAGTACTTGTTCACCGTCTCTCTGCCCTGGAAATAAACGTCGGGATTCTGAGCCGTTCCGCTGATCATCGGTCTGTCCGGCGTCAGGGCCCTGGCCCGGTGCCGTGCTATGAGCGTATCGTCGATCATGGCGCGCATATCGTCGAAGGTCAACTGTTCAACCTTTTGCACCTCATGGCTGGTGCGAAAACCATCGAAGAAATGCAGGAAAGGCACGCTCGATGCCAGCGCCGCCTGCTGGGCGATCAGGGCCATGTCCATCACCTCCTGAACGTTGCACGAGGACAGCAATGCAAAGCCCGTCTCGCGACAGGTCATGACGTCTGAATGGTCGCCGAATATCGAGAGGGCCTGGCACGCCAACGAGCGGGCGGAGATGTGAAACGCCGTCGGCAGAAGTTCCCCGGCAATCTTATACATGTTCGGAATCATCAGCAAAAGGCCCTGTGAAGCCGTGAAGGTTGTCGTCAGTGCCCCCGCCGCTAATGCGCCATGCACGGCCCCTGCGGCGCCGGCTTCCGACTGCATTTCCGTAACCGAAGGAACCGTTCCCCAGATGTTTTGCAGGCCTCTGGCCGTCTTGGCGTCGGCCAGTTCTCCCATAGGAGTGCTCGGGGTAATCGGATATATCGCAATCACTTCATTCGTCGCATGGGCTACATACGCCACCGCTTCATTGCCGTCAATCGTCACCATTTCACGCTTCATAGATTCTCCACTTCTTCTAAAATCAAACCAAACAACAATTTATGTCCCAAAAAAGCCCTTCTCGGCAGATCCTCGGATCACACCGCGGACTTCGGCGTGATGTCACACCCGCGAACACGAGCCAACGCTACGTGCCTCTGCGCCGTGCTCGGGGCATCAGAAACCATTCTTATACAACCTTTCGCGCGGTGAAGCAATACAAAATTCTCGTGTTAAGGAATTGTCGTGAGGAAGGCGAACTCAGACGAGGCCAGAGAACTGCAAATCCTCACCCGGCCCCATCGAAGGCGACGCTACTGCCCGAGGCCAAAGACATCGAGCCATTGTTCGGTTTCACTCTGGCTGAGCCCCTGACGTTTTGCCGCCGGCTCCTGGGGCTTTCTTTTGCGACTGAGTTGTTTTTGGAGCTGGGTCCAGAAAACATCCGACTTAACCGCCGTCGCTCTTCGCGTGCGCGCTGCCTGTTTCAATCGCCTGTCGCTGCTGACAATTGTCAATCCTTTCGGCGCCGTGCTCGCCTTTATCTTATCCTCGATGACCGAGTCTGCATCGGTTCCCAACCCGGCGAACAGGACTTCAAGATTGCTTGTCGCGTCAAATCCACTCTTGTCGGGCGGCCCCGTCCCGTCGAAGATGATCTCCGCCTTTTCACCGCTCAGCTTCAAATACGTCCCGAGGATTCTGCACAGCGCCAACTCGCCCAGCGCCCTGGGGCTTTCCTCTATCTTGGCGATAGCGTGTAATAGATTGTGCCCGTCAATAATTAGCATGGCCTGCCATTAATTCTCCGCACCCGGCCGGTTATGGACCGTCAGCCACGAACCGTGGGCAAAGCGATCTATGCCTCGAATCTGATTTCGCCGCCGACGATTGTCTTTTCGACTCGGCCTTTGACTTTCCAGCCCTGATAGGGGCAGTTCCGACTCTTGGAGCGGAACGTGTTTACGTCAACGACGTATTCGCGGTCAGGGTCGATGATCGTCACGTCAGCCTGTTTACCCTCGCCGAGTGTGCCTTTGTCGATACCGATAATCCCGGCCGGCTTTTCAGTCATCAGGCGAATCAAACCGGGCCAATCCAGAACCCCGGGCTCGACGAGCGCCTTGACATAGAGGCCAAGAGCACATTCCAGAGATGCAATGCCGAAGGGCGCTGCCAGGAATTCGAGCTCCTTCTCGCTTTGCAGGTGCGGCGCGTGGTCGGTCGCCAGAGCGTCAACCAGCCCGTCGGCAATCGCCTGTTTCAAAGCATCAACGTCTTCGGCTCGTCGCAGCGGCGGATTCACTTTGTAGTTGGTGTCGTAGTCGGCACAGCATTCCTCCGTCAAGAGCAGGTGATGCGGCGTTACCTCGCAGGTAACCGGCAGAGAGTCTCTCTTGGCCACCTTGATGAGTTCGACGGATCCGGTTGTCGATATGTGCTGGGCGTGATAACGAACCGGGACCCTCCTGATCAGCTGAATATCCCGCCAGAGCATAGCCTCCTCGGCGAGCGGGTCCAGCCCGGGCAAGCCCAATATCGTCGAGTAGTAGCCCGAATTCATCACGCCACTGCCGGCGATGCCGTCGTCCTGGCAGTGCTGGGCGACCACTAAATCGAACATCGCGGCATATTTGAGGGCCCGGAGGATGACCGCGGGATCTTGCACCCCCCTGCCGTCGTCGGTGAAGCCAACGGCGCCCGCTTCGGCCATGAATCCCATTTCCGCAAGCTCGACCCCCTCAAGCCCCTTTGTGATGGCCCCCATGGTGTAAACATGTGTTTTCCTGGTCTGCCGGGCTTTTCGGTGGATGTACTCGACGTCGGTCTCATTCTCGATCGGCGGGTTCGTGTTCGGCATGCAGACGACGGAGGTGAAACCGGCCGCGACAGCCGCCGCCGAGCCGCTCGCTATGGTTTCTTCTTCTTCGTCGCCCGGTTCGCGTAAGTGGACGTGGATATCGATCAGGCCCGGCGCGACCAGCTTACCTGTGGCATCGATGATCGTGCAGCCCCGAACCGCAGGTCCCGAGTCTTCGATCTTCTCCGCGACCCGTTCAACCTTCTGGTCGGCGATGAGCAGATCATACTCTCCGTCGATCCCGTTTGCCGGGTCAATGACTCGGCCGTTCTTTATCAGGACTCCATTCTTCATCGTGCGTCACTCGCCGTCAGATCGCTTTCTCAGAATCACTGCGCTGCGGCCTGATTGACCAGAAACAATACCGCCATTCGCACTGCCAGGCCGTTCGTGACCTGACCGAGGATAACGCTGTTGCGGCCGTCGGCCACTTCACTTTCTATTTCAAGCCCCCGGTTAATCGGCCCGGGGTGCATGACCAAAATGTCCGGCTTGGCTCTGTTCATCCGCTCCACGGTCAGTCCGAAGTAGTGCGAATACTCCCGTATCGAGGGAAAGGGATTGCCCCCAAGCCGCTCGAACTGGATCCGGAGCATGTTGATCACATCCACCTTCTCGATAATCTCATCGAGGCTGTAGCTGACCTTGACCGGTAATCGGTCCACTTGTGTCGGCATCAGTGTCGGCGGCCCGACAAACGTCACTTCGGCGCCGAGCTTCGTCATCGCCCACATATCGCTGCGCGCCACGCGCGAATGGGCAATATCCCCGACAATGGCAATCTTCAAACCTTCGAGCGTGCCTTTGATCTTGCGAATGGTATAGACATCGAGAAGGCCCTGAGTCGGATGCTCGCAAAATCCGTCGCCGGCATTGACCACGCACGCCTTGATGTTTCTGCTCAGAAACCTTGACGCCCCGCCGGCGCCGTGGCGCACGACGACGATGTCAATCCCCATGGCCTCGAGATTCCGCGCCGTATCCAGCAGTGTTTCGCCTTTGCTGACCGAACTGGATTTCTTCGTGAACTCAATGATATCGGCGCTTAATCGGTTTGCCGCCAGGGCAAAGCTGTTTCGCGTCCGCGTGCTGTCTTCAAAGAACAGGTTGACCACAACCTTCCCGCGTAAGGGGGGCGCTTTCTTGACCGACCGGGTGCTGACCTGCTCGAAGCCCTTCGCCGTATCGAGAATATAGGTAATCTCTTCCCTGCTGAGCTCCCGCAGGCCCAGCAGGTGCTTGCGCTGCCACTTGAACTGTTTACTTTTTCTCATGGATACCATGCATCGCGGCGTGTCGCACCCTGCGTATCGTTATTCAATGACGACTTCGTCCTTTCCGTCCGATTCGACGAGATTAACCTGGACTAACTGGCCGGGGGCCGCGTCCGCCTTGAAGCCGACGTAGTCGGCTTGTATCGGCAGCTCCCTGCCGTCTCTGTCAATGAGAACCGCCAGCTTCATCACGCGGGGCCTGCCCAAATCGACCAGAGCGTCCATCGCGGCTCGCGTTGAACGCCCGGTATAGAGAACATCATCGACAAGAATAATGACCTTGTCGTCAATATCGAAGCCAATTTCCGTGGTCCGGACCTGCGGCTGAGCGTTGCCTTTCGGCGAATTCAGGTCGTCGCGATAAAGCGTAATATCCAAAGTCCCGCATGGAACATTCTTGCCAAGCCTCTGCGACAATCGGCCTGAGAGTCTCTGGGCCAGCACTTCCCCTCTGCTGCGAATGCCGACAACGGCGATATCCGGCTGGGCAGGTGCATCCGAGACGATCCGGTCCACCAGATGCGTGAGCGTCTGCTCTATTTGTCTTGAATCGAGGATTACTTTCATAACCGGAGCCACTTTTCAGCCAAAACGACGTTCACATCCGCCTGACTATAGCACACCTGCCTGATAAACACAACCATCCGCCGCCAGGGTCGGCAACAGCGGTTGTCAATGCTGCCAACGGGCAAATTATTAGGACCACCGGCATAATTTACTTGAAAATCGGGGCCATTTGTAGTATGATAATAGCAGGAATTCGGTGAAATGTAAGTCTTTTTTGTTGTGGAGGCGGCAGTTGGAAGGGTTGGTGTATCCCACTTCGCTGTTTCCCACTCCACCTCAGGGGTTGTACAGTGACGCAAACGGTTAACGACAAGTTTGTATCCCGCCTGATCGCGGTTCTGGCACTAGCGCTGGGCCCTGCCGTCACTATCGCCGGAGCCGATGCTCCGGCTGGCGCCGATGGTCTCCAGCCGCAGGGCCTCAGACGGTCCGGGATCTATGCTCTGAGGCAGACAGATCCGACTCTGACAGGGGCCGGGGTGAAGTTCGCCGTGGTGTGTCGAAGTTACACGTATGTCGATGACGAGCCGCAGAACGACTACCGGCCTGCCGTCGAACACAACTGCTTCAAGACGCGTCAATTCGGTTTCTGGGAGCAGGCGGTATTGCCCGCGGGAATCTCATCGCATTCAACGGCGATCTGCTCCATACTGCTCGGCGAGGACCCGGATGCATTCGACTCGGAGATTGGCCCGTTCTATTACGAGGGTGCCGCGCCGCAAGCTGAGGCCGATGTGTATGAATTTCTATATTTCCTCACCAAGAACGTGCTTACCCACACCCCCCCGGATGCGGACGTCATGGTCGCAAGCTGGGGCTGCCAGTTTGAAGATTGGTGGACACGGGGCATCGAATCGCTGGCGGAGCACTATGGGATTATCGTTGTGGCCAGCATAGGCAACGGTGAGGTACCTGGCGATCCCGTTCTCTACCCGGGCGCAGGCGCCAATGTGATCGGAGTAGGGGTGGTTGATTCGGTCAATACGGACGACCCTGCGATCAGACTGACAGACTTTGCGCTGGCTAACCCGGAGCATTCGAGTTCCGGCCCGACGGGCACCGGTCGGTGCAAGCCCGACATCGTCGCTCCCGGCAACCTCGTGGCTGCCGACGCCGCCGAGCCGAACCGGTATGAGCCGGTCGGGGATTGGTCGAGCTTCTCGACACCGGTCGTAGCCGGAACCGTTGGCCTGCTCGTCCAGAAGGCCAGACAGGAGCCGGAGCTGAATGCCGCGGTCTCACCCGACGGCGGCAATTGTGTGATCAGGGCCATCCTGCTCAACTCCGCGACAAAACTGCCCTACTGGCACAAGGGCCGCCTGCAAACCGAGGATGATCACGTCGCTCCTCTGGATTATGTTCAAGGCGCCGGCATGCTCAACGCGGTCGGCGCGTACAACCATCTCGTGGCCGGAATGAACAAGCCGGGCGAGGCGCCGCTAACCGGCTGGGATTTGAACCTGTTGGATAAGGGCCGGACGCCCGAGAATAGTTACTCGGTCACGCTCGCCGAGCCCGCCGACAAGCTCATTACCATCACACTCGTCTGGAACAGACACTATGCCGACGTGTCTCCATTCAAGGCGATCCCCGGTAAAGACAGTAACCTGCGGCTTGAACTCTGGGCCCTCGATCCCGACACCCGGGGCAATGATTACCTGCTCGATTACAGCGACAGCAGCGTGGACAATCTTGAGCACATTCACGTGGCCGCCGACCCCGGCTACAGCCATTACCGGATTGTCCTGAGCTTCAGCGACGACGAGAATCAGCAGGCGTCCGCGTCAAGTCAGCGTTACGCCCTGGCGTGGAACGTAAGCGACAGAGAACAGAACGACAGCATCTTCTGGTATGACCTGAACGCGGATGGCATCGTGAACGAATTGGATTTTGCCATTGTGCTTGACAACCTGGTCCACAGCAGCACATCGCCGGACGGTTATCTGCTCGGTGATATCACGGCTGATGGCTCAATCGATGTCCACGACCTGGAAGATCTTCTCGAACGTAACAATCGCCGAGCCGACTGGTACGTGGAATCAGATGTGAAGCTGGAATAGCCCTCGCTGGATGCAATGTTCTGCGCGGTGCCTGCAGCCGTGCTCCACCCCGCCAACCGGCAAGTTTACCCTCCGCCAAAAAGCTGGCATATCGGCCGCCGACCTGTTATAAAACCCGTAGTCTCTCTTAGGGAGACATGTTAGAAGATGGTCACGGAGAATTCGTTTTGTAGCGAGACACTCAATGGCTGAGACATCTATACCCAGGGAGCCGGGGCGACGTCCGGCGTGGTGGCGGTCCATCGGCCCGGCGTTGATTACCGCCTGTGTTGTCTTCGGACCCGGCAGCTTACTAATCAGCTCAAACGTCGGAGCAAAGTACGGATGTGAGCTGCTGTGGATGCTGATTCTGAGCGGCATCCTCATGGGTACGTATATGACGACAGCCGCGCGTATCGGCGTCGTGGGCGGGATGACGCCGTGCACGCTCATTGCCCAAAGGCTCGGCCGCCCTGCCGCTGCCGTTGTCAGCATTAATCTGTGTCTGATCTGCACGACGTTCCAATTCGCAAACAACCTTGCCGTTGTCGCCGCCGCCAGGGCCCTCGTGCCTGAGGTGCCGCCCATAATCGTACTCGTTGCCCTCAACGGATTAATCATCACCTTCCTCTTTACCGCCAAACATGTATATCAGTTGCTCGAAAAGGTGATGAAGGTGATGGTCGGCGTCATTCTGGTGAGCTTCGTAATCAACCTTGTTCTGGCCGCCCCGAACCTGATCGGAATCAGCAAAGGCCTGATCCCCGGTATCCCCGATGGTCTCTCATTCGAGCTGCCCCACAGAGTTGAAGGAAAGATCGAGGACTCGATGCTGCTGATCGCCTCGCTCCTCGGCACAACATTTTCAGTCGCCGCAGCTTTCTACCAGGGCAACCTCGTGCGCGAAAGAGGATGGACGATAAAAGACTACAGCAGCGGAATCAGCGATTCTATTGCAGGAGTGACGGTCATAACTACTGTCAGTGCCGTCATAATGATCACTACCGCCACGGTCATCCCCGGCAAGCAGGCCGACGACATCGGCGTGCTCGCCCAAGCCCTCCAGCCGTTGCTTGGATCGACGGCATATATTATCTTCTGCGTCGGTCTATTTGCGGTGGCGATGAATCCGTTCCTGATTAATGCGATCATCGGCGGCAGCATTCTCGCCGACGGCCTCGGCAAACCTCCACGACTCAGCGACCGCTTCTCGAGAATATTCACCGTCGTGGTGCTGCTCGTTGGAATGGTTGTGGCGACCCTGGCGCTGCGGACAGGGCAAAAGCCGGTTAGCCTTATCATCTTCGGGTCGGCTCTGACGGTCATCGGCAATCCGCTAATGGCCGCGACAATACTGTGGCTTGCCAACAACAAGGCCATTATGGGCGAACATCGCAACAACCTGATACAGAACACCCTGGGCGTCGCCGGTTTCATCGTGGTGGTGTTCATGGCGGTCAGAGTATTGATTCGGGTAGCCCTGAATTTTGTCTGAACATCCCCATCGTGGAAAGCAAAGAATGAATGACATCACAGCCATGGACGAGAGCGGCCTTGAAGATGTGCTCAGCGAGCCCACTGACGCAACCAGGAACGTGCTCGCCGAACTGAGCGGCGATATCGTCGTCCTCGGCGCGGGAGGCAAGATGGGCCCGACCCTGGCGATGATGTTAAAGAAGGCCGCACCGAAAAGAAGCATCTATGCCGTTTCGCGATTCAGTGACAAGGCGGCCCGGGCAAGAGTCGAACGGATCGGAATCAAAACCGTCGAGGCGGATCTGCTGGATGAGTCGCAGTACCCCGGACTGCCCCGTGCCGAAAACGTGTTCTTCCTCGCAGGCATGAAATTCGGCGCCAGCGGCAATCAGGCTCTGACGTGGGCGATGAACAGCTTTGTTCCGGCCCTGGCCGCGAGGCACTACAAGGATTCTAAGATCGTCGCATTCTCGACGGGCAATGTCTATCCACTCGTTGACATCGACAGCGGCGGGGCCACCGAAGATACCGATCCCGGCCCCATAGGCGAGTATGCCCAGTCGTGCCTCGGCCGGGAGAGGATGTTTGAGTATTTTTCACAGCTTTACAATACGCCGGTGACGCTGGTCAGACTCAATTATGCCAACGAGCCTCGATATGGCATCATTGTGGACCTTACCTCGAGGATTTTGAACGACGAGCCCATTGATCTGACTATGGGCGCCGTGAATCTTATCTGGCAGCGAGACGCCAACGACTATATCGTCCGCGCCATCACTCTGGCAAAATCCCCCCCGGCTATCGTGAATGTCGCCGGGGCCGATACGGTCCCCATTCGCCAACTGGCCGAGCTGATCGGCACGGCGCTGGGCAAAAAGCCGAAATTCATTTCTCAAGAAGCCGAATCGGCGTTGCTCTCGGACGCCTCCTATTGCATGAATACGTTCGGCTCTCCGCAGACATCGCTCGAACAGATGGTCTCGATGATTGTCAAGTGGGTGGCTTCGGGAAAAGAGATTCTGAACAAGCCGACGAAATTCCAGGTGCGTGACGGCAAGTTTTGAGGAGAGCATTTCATGATCGATTCCGGCATCACCGATAGGCTCCGAGCAGGCTGCGTTATCCCGGCTCATCCGCTGGCTCTGCAGAAGGACAACCGGATCGACGAGCGTTGCCAGAGGGCGCTGACGCGCTACTATTTGGCAAGCGGCGCCGGGGGGTTGGCCGTCGGCGTCCACACGACACAATTTGCCATTCACGAGCCCGGGATTGGTCTGTACCGCCCCGTGCTCGAGCTGGCCATCGAGACGGCTCGGCAATTCAGTCTGTCGGCCGGGCGGGCCGAGCCTATAATGATCGCAGGGGTCGTGGGCGACACACCCAACGCAATAGAAGAGGCCCGCCTGGCTCAAGACCTCGGTTATGATCTTGGATTGCTCTCTCTGACCGCGCTGCGAGCAAAACCGGTCAGCGAACTGATAAATCACTGCCGCCAGGTGGCCGAGGTGATACCGGTGATGGGGTTCTACCTGCAAGAGACGATAAGCGGGATGGTCCTGCCCGCTGAGTTCTGGCAACAGCTCGTTGCTCTGCCAAATGTGCTCGCGATCAAGATTGCCCCCTTCAACCGCTATCAGACGCACGACGTGCTTGAAGCCGTGGCCCATTCCGGCCGAGCCGAAGACATCGCCCTTTATACCGGCAACGATGACAACATCATTCTCGATTTGCTTACCCGCTATGAATTCAATGTCCGGGGTCAGATTGTACCGCTCGAGATTGTCGGCGGTCTGCTGGGCCAATGGGCCTGCTGGACGAAGAAGGCCGTCGAGCAGCACTCTCGCATCGCGACCATTCGAAGAACCGCAGCGCCGGCCCCGGCTGACTTGCTGACGCTGGCCTGCCAGATGACCCTGGCCAACAAGGCGATTTTCGACGCCGACAACCGGTTCGCCGGGTGCATTCCGGGCATATCTTACGTTCTGAAGCGGCAGGGTCTGCTCAAAGACCTGCGAACGCTTGACCCCGAGGAACAACTCTCACCCGGGCAGGCCGACAAAATAGACCGGATTATCACCGGCTACCCGCATCTGACGGACGATGAGTTTGTCAGAGAGAACCGTCACGAATGGCTGGAACTCCGATAAAAGGCTCCTGAGCCCGCAAGAATACGCCCAACTTTGATTTTTACTCAACCCGCCCCGCTCTTATTCCGATACAGCATGGAAATGCACAGGCTAACACAGTAGAGTGAGAGGGTCAGAAATGGGGATTGCGAATCTATCAGACGAGATCATTCTCGTCGATCTGCCTTCTGAAGGTTCAGCAAGGGCGGATGAGCTCAAGAAGGCCAACGACATCATCGGCAAGAACTGCACTTGCGACGTCGTCGTTGACCTGTCCAAGGTCGAGATCATACATTCATGGAATATCAGTAATCTGTTGATATTGAGAAGCTTGCTGCAGGATGCGGGGCGTCAACTCATTCTTTGCAGCGTGACTACCGTGACCAGGTGTATCTTCACGGTGGCCGGTCTGAGTGAGGTTTTCGTCTTCGCCGACGACAGGTCGGCGGCCCTGGAGATGATCCGCAGCTCGAAGTCGCCCGCAAGCACCAAGTCATAGTTATCGCTGGACCTTCCAATCCGGCGCACACAGAATCTGGCTCAAGCGCTTCTGCAGATGTTCGCTTGCTTATCAGGGTCTCAAATCTTCAATTGTCTGTCCTAAGGCCTTTTGTTTGACTTCCCACTGCATGGATTGCTTCTCTAAGACGTAGCTTAGCCTGAAGATTTTCCTCGCAGCCTGCTCTATTTGAGACGTACTTGTGAGCTTATCATCTTGTTGTCGGGCGTAATCTTCCTTACCCCAGACCATCAAATCAGCTATTTGATGCAGTCGCTCCGGGAACATTGCGTACCCCGGAGGGTTGTGCCAATAGCTCAAGTAAACCTCCTCATCATCGTCAAAATCAATGCGGCTGCGAGTCCAGTAAGCCTGCGCCGACAAGTAGAAAGTCAATCTGTGGGGTGGAACACCGATCCGCCTCATAATCTCCAGGGCGAAAGCATCGCATTGAAGCACGAGATCCTGTTGCCTGCTGCGCTGCCCCCACGGCTTCATCCCGATCTGCTGCGGCTGCCACGATGCTTTCTTTAGAGTATACGGGCTCGAAAAATGAATTGAACCGAGTTCGCGGGAGAGAATATACACCACATTGGTTTTGAGCAAATCCTGGGCAAGTTCATCTACCTCCCGTTCGTGCCGCCTGTCAGCCGGCAACAGAGCTTCCAGCGGCGTCGGGTAGCGGCCGCCGGGAAATCTCTCGATGTCCTGATATTTCAACATCGAAACGTATGCAGGCAGTGTTTCAGTGCTGAGGCCCTTGATCTCCAGCCATGCCGCCGCAGTTGCCAGATCGTCCAGAAACTTGACTGACAATACTGGCATCTCGATGATTCGACTCTTTCCTTCAACCGTCGCGAAGTACCGGAATGGATCGCCCCCTCTGCCGATAAGGGGATACTGAAGTCGCACGTCTTGAAGTTCGGCACGTTCCCGCTTCGTAAGCACCGGCTTGATGACCTTCTCGAGGTTCCAGGAGATATTTCTTTCATAACGCTCTGCCAGTTCCGCCAAGATTTCTTCTTTGTACATCGAAGCAATATTCTTTCCGGAGCACTGTTGGGGTAGAGGCGTAAGTACTACTGCGACGACAATTGCCGGCCAAAGGCGGCCGCTTCTGCAATCCTGCTTTATCGCTCCCATCGTGGTTCCTCCGTTTCTTCCGGTAGCCTTCCAAGAATCACTGGCTGCGCAAGTCTGACACGTTTCGTCTTTTCGGCGAAAACGATATCTGGATTCGCCGTATCTAACATTAATCGTGAACCGATATACCCGGGCACGTTGAACGTGAGCACCGGGAAGTCTCTTTCGCCTTCAACATGACCGGGCTCGACGATGATCTTCATTGTGAAATTCCCGCTACTGCCCACCTTAAGATTAGGTGGAACAACGTCGATTCTCGCATCGTCAACATAGCCAGACTCCGTATCCATGTTCGGATCCGCCGGTCTGATTTCGAGCCGCCCTGTGAGGTTCCAGACCTCGCAGCTGGGCTTGGCGGGAGTGAGCGCGAAGTAAGCGAAACCGAGTGCCAGCAACACTAAAAGGAAATAGCCACCAAAGGCCCCTGTCAGGTTGATGTTCAATCCCTTAAAGGGGCCGGTTACGATGGTCTCGCTTGGAAGTTTCTTGTACAGGAGATACGCCGGCGGGAACGGTACAAGAAAGACCATAAGCAAAAAAATAATGTGAAGGACCATATTGCCACACCTCGCTTTCTCTGACTCCCTCGTTTTGAACAAAATGGCGTTCAACTCTCAATGGCCAACACACTGAGATCGTCTTTCCGGCATGACCTCTTCGTCATGTCCGGCAAGGACAACGTGCTGCCTCAATGGGATGCACCATCTTGAAATTGGGGGTAGGGAACGAGAAAGGCAACAAAAAAAACGCAGGTGTGACAACATTATGGCACTCCGAGCGAAAAAACATTCGAAATGGCCTCTTCTTAGCCCCCAAATTGGATTTCGGCCAAGCCCTCTGCGGCGGAACTGGGGGCTCGTCCAGTTTCTCAGCTACAGGGGCTTGAGACGCTGAAATGACGACTTGCAAAGTTCTCCTGCACGTACTTGACGGCATTGCTGAAGATTGTCATTCCGTCGCTATCGACATTGTCCGACCGGCTCCAGCGCGGATGCTGAGTCGGTCGTACGAACCTTTCCGGATGCGGCATCAATCCCAGGACGCGGCCGGTCGTATCGGTCAGTCCGGCGATTGAATCCACGGAACCGTTCGGGTTGACCGGATAATCGCCTTCCCGGCCGTTTGCGTCCACGTACTTGAATGCGACGTGTCCCTCGGATTTGAATTGCTCTAAGGTCGCTTCGTCTTTGACAACGACCTTGCCTTCGCCATGCGCGATGGGCAGATAAATTTGCCGGCCGGGCTCGATGAAAACGCACCGGTCCGTCTGGGGGGCCAGATAGACCCACCTGTCCTCGAATTTGGCGCTGTCGTTATAGGTGATGGTCACTTCTTCCTGTCGCTCGCTCGAAGTGCGGCCGGGGAGAATGCCCGCTTTGACCAGCACCTGGAAGCCGTTGCAAATCCCGAGCACGAGCTTGCCCTGCTCAATGAACTTCTGTATCGGTTCGAGAAGATGGTGTACAATCTGGTTCGCGAGAATCTTGCCGGCAGCGACGTCGTCGCCATAGCTGAACCCGCCGGGCAAAACGATTATTTGAAATTCATCCAGCAGGTTCTTATCTTCAATGATTCTGTTAATGTGCACGCGCTGCGCCCTGGCGCCCGCCAATTCGAGCGCATATTCGGTTTCCATATCGCAGTTGATGCCCGCTGCCCGCAAGACTATCGCATTAACCTGTGCCATCTCTTGTCCTTATTACTTGCCTTTGTCTCCATAAGAGCCTTCGTGGCTACCAATCGAATGGCTTCTGCCACGCCTGCTTGAGCGTGTCTATTTCTGCGTCGATAACGGCCCTGCCGGCCTCAGACCTGATAACAAGCCTGCCGTCTTCGGTCACCTTTCCGATTTGCCCAAACGGCAGATTCAGCATGAGCCTGACAAACGCGTCATACTTTTCGGGCTTGACTTCCACGACATAGCGGCTGTTCGATTCACTGAAGAGCTGTGCATCAACCCGGCAGCAGTCTTTGCTACGCGGCAGGCCCCGCAGGTCCGCGTCTATGCCGAGGCCTCCCGCAAAAGCCATTTCCGCCAGAGCCACAGCCAGCCCACCCTCAGAGCAATCATGGCAACTGACAACCAGACCCTCGGAAATGGCCCGCGCAATCTGTCCGGCGGTCTTCGGAGCTGTTCCGAGGTCCAACCGTGGAACGTTGGCTCCGACGTGGCCGCTTGTCTTGTAGTAGTGTGAGCCCCCCAGCTCATTCTTCGTCTCGCCCACGACAAAGAGCAGGTTGGAAGCCTTCTTGGCGTCCATCGTGACGCATTTGGCGACGTCGTCCACGATTGAGATTGCGCTGATCAGCAGTGTCGATGGAATGGATATTTGTGTGCCGTCTTCGCAGGCGAACTCGTTGTTGAGCGAATCCTTACCCGAGATGAAAGGCGCCTCGAACGCCATCGCGCCGTCGTAGCAGGCCTGGGCGGCCCGCACCAACGGGCCGAGTGTTTCCGGCTTCGTGCAGTCGCCCCAGCAGAAGTTGTCCAACAGTGCAATCCTGTCGGCCCGTCCGCCGACGCAGACCAGATTCCGGATCGCCTCGTCGATCCCGGCCAGCGCCATCCAGTACGGGTCGATATCGCCGTACAGCGGATTCATCCCGCAGCTAATCGCCAGGCCCTTGTCCGAATCCAGCTTCGGCCGGATCACCGCCGCGTCGGAGGGCCCGTCGTTGTCTATCCCGGTCAGCGGCTTGATGACCGAGCCGCCCTGAACCTCATGGTCATACTGGCGGATGACCCATTCCTTGCTCGCAACGTTGAAGGCCGAAAGGATTTGCAGCAGGTCACCATTGTAGCTGTCTTTCTCTGGCAGGCTCGGTTCGGCAAAGGCAGGTGTCTGCCAGATGGCCTTGCGCGAGTACTTGGGTACGCCATTGTGCAGAAACTCCATATCCAGCTCGGCCACCAGTTGCCCGTTGTAGCGCAGTTTGAGTTTCCTGTCGTCGGTAAATCTGCCGACAACGGTCGATTCGACGTTTTCGCCGTCGAAGATTCGCGTGATCGCTTCGAGATTCTCCGGTTTGACGGCCAGAACCATCCTCTCCTGGGCCTCGCTGATCCAGATTTCCGTATAGCTGAGGCCCGCGTACTTAAGTGGCGCCTTCTCTAAGTCCACGTCGGCCCCGAGGTTCTCCCCCATTTCTCCGACGGCGCTGCTCAATCCGCCGGCGCCGCAGTCCGTGATGGCTTCATACAGGCCGGCCTCGTTCGCCTGGACCAGGACGTCCAGCATTTTCTTTTCCGTGATCGGGTTGCCGATTTGCACGGCGTGCGAGAAGACGGTCTCATGTTCATGGGTCATCTGGCCGCTCGAAAAGGTCGCGCCGTGTATGCCATCTCTGCCGATGCGGCCGCCCACCATGACTATCAGATTGCCGCTTTGCGGGTTCTTGAAGCACTTGGTCTTGTCCATCAGGCCGATATTGCCGCAATAGACGAGGGGATTGGCCAGATATCTGTCGTCGAAATAGACGGCGCCGTTGACCGTTGGAATTCCCATTCGGTTGCCGTAGTCGCGGACACCCGCCACCACCCCTTTCATAATCCTTCGCGGGTGCAGGACTCCTTTGGGTATATCTTCGAGCTTCTTGTCGGGCTCGCCGAAGCAGAAGATGTCCGTATTGGCGATGGGCCTGGCACCCAGGCCGGTACCCATCGGGTCACGGATAACGCCACCTATACCCGTGGCGGAGCCGCCATAGGGGTCCAGCGCCGACGGGTGATTGTGGGTCTCCACTTTGAAACAGACCGCCGAATCGTCATCGAAATCCACGACGCCGGCGTTATCGGCGAAAACGGAGATACACCAGTCCTTGTCGAGCTGCTTGGTCGCTTTGAAGACGGTATCCTTGAGCAGGTCCTCGAAATACACCTGCTGACCATCGACCGACATATCGACCGAACTCTTGAGCGTTTTGTGCACGCAATGTTCGCTCCAGGTCTGGGCGATGGATTCCAGCTCGATGTCCGTCGGGTCCCTGTCGATTTGCCGGTAATAGCTCTGAATCGTCTGCATCTCGATGAGATTCAGAAACAGGTCCTTCTGTTTGCTCAGGGCCGCCAGTCCCTCATCGTCAAGCTCGCGTATGGGCCAATGGGTGATTTGCAGCTCGTAGGGCCTCAGGTGCGGGCTCGGCGGCTCCTCTTCGTTGCCTATAATGCAATCTTCGATGCAATCGTTGGCCAGAAGTTTCTTTGCAATGGTTTGCGTTTGGCTGTCTGTGATCTGACCCAGAAGCACATACTTTCGGGCGGTCCGAACATTGCCGGCCTCCACGCCCATATCGGCGACCGCCGCCCTCACTGATTCGGCCACCGGGTCGGTGACGCCGCTCTTGAGATGGACTTCGATGAGTGTCGCCCTGGCCAAACCGGCAGGCGCTCCGCTGCGGCCCACGTAATATTGCTCGCAGACCGGGTCGGTCAGAAGCTCGCGTCCCACGCGCTCGGCAAATGCCTTGTCCAAATCCGCCTCAATCAGAAACACCTTGGCCGACTGGACCGCCTGTACAGAGGCGATGCCCAGTTCGCCGATGTCGTCCAGCACGCTCTTGCCGTGCACATCGGAGAAGCCCGACTTATTGAAAACCTCGAAACGCCATTGCTTCACGATATGATTTCCTTCTTCTCAATCTTGTAGTTGATCAGCGCCGCCCGCTTGGTTCGTGCCTTTTCGAGCAGCTTTTCCATTTCGTTCTCGTCCCTGCCCTCAATTGCGCTCTTGAGTTTTCTCAACTGGGCGATTACCCGGTCGATACCCCGGATGGTATTGCCGGCGTTGGTCAGAAGAACATCGGCCCAAACGTTGGCGGGCCCTGATGCGATTCTTGAGGTATCCATGAAGCCCTTGCCTGCGAATATCAGATCCGCCTGGCTGCTGGCGTTCACCAGTGCGGCGGCCGTGATATGCGGCAGGTGGCTTACGTTGGCGAAGATCCTGTCGTGCTGGGCTGGCGTCATCGACTTGACAAAGCAGCCCAGCCTGGACCAGAAGCTCTCGAGCGTCCGCACGGCCCCGGGGTGGGTCTTTTTCGTTGTTGTCAGAACGCACATCGCCTGATCGAACAAATCGTCCCGGGCAAATTCGACGCCCCTCTGTTCGGAGCCGGCGATAGGATGTGAGCCCACATAATGCACCGACGAGGGAAGCTTCTTCTGAGCCCAGCGGTGAGGCAGGACTTTGGTCGAGCCAACATCGGTCACGATGCAGCCGCTCGGCAGCGCATCGGCGATCTCACCGAAGATACTCTCGAACGTGCAGATCGGCGTCGCGAGAATAACAAGATCCGCATCGGTCACGCTCTGGATCATGTCATCAACGACCTCAGTCGCCACGCCCAGCTGCCTCGCTTTGGCCCGAGTCGAGGGCCGATGCGTGTAGCCCACTATTTTCATGCGGGAAAAAGAACGCAAAACCGCCAATGAAATCGAGGCGCCCAAAAGACCCATCCCTATAACGGTCGTTTGTCTTAAGTCGTTCACCATCAATACCTTATGAAAACATGCCCCAGAATAGACTCGGCTAAAAGGTACTGAAAGGGGTTGTCGATGTCAATTTTTTTCTTCCTTTTGTCCGGTCGAAATGCTATTATTTTCCCTTCCAGCTGAAACTCGCCGGTGCGGCAACGCGTGTTTGTCACGCACACACGGCAAGAAGACATTTGACAGTAACCGGAATGCCGGATAACAACAGTAGCAAAGACGGGAACCACCTCGCGTTTGAGGAAAAGGTGGCGGACCTTGATCGCCAGATGAACGAGCTGCGCAAGCTCACTTCGGTCAAGGGCATTGATTACTCCTCGGAGATCCGTCAGCTTCAGCGCCAACAGGTCACCGAGCTCAAGCGTATCTACTCCAGCCTTACCGCCTGGCAAACGGTCCAGGTCGCCCGCCATCCCGAAAGGCCTCTTCTGAGCGACTATCTGAACCTCATGGTCAAGGATTTTCGCGAGCTGCACGGCGACCGCTGCTTCGGCGACGACCGGGCCATCATCGCCGGGCTTGGCCAGATTGGCCGAGAGCGCGTGCTGCTGGTCGGCCAGGACAAAGGCAAAACCACGAAACAGAAGATTGCCAGCAACTTCGGTTGTCCGAATCCCGAAGGCTACCGCAAGGCGCTGGCGAAAATGAAGTTCGCCGAGAAATTCGGGATTCCCATCGTGACGCTGATCGATACACCCGGCGCATACCCCGGCATCGGTGCCGAAGAGCGAGGCCAGGCGCAGGCGATAGCCGCCAACCTTTACCACATGTCCCGGCTGAGGGTGCCGATTATCTGCATCGTCATCGGCGAGGGCGGCTCCGGAGGCGCCCTGGGAATAGGCGTCGGCGACAGGCTCGCCATGCTCGAATTTGCGTACTATTCGGTCATATCGCCCGAAGGCTGTGCCGGCATACTCTGGCGCGACGGCTCGCAGGCCCCCGAAGCCGCCGAGGCGCTCAAGCTTACAAGTAAGGACCTGTACAAGCTCGGCCTGGTTGATGCGGTCATCCCCGAACCGCTCGGAGGAGCCCATCGAAATCTTCACGATACCGTCCATAACGTCGAGGACTACATCGTCAGGACGCTCCGAGAGCTCCGACGTGTAAAGATCGACACCCTTCTTGACAACAGATATGCTAAACTGCGTTCCACAGGCGTCAGCGCCACGGAAAAGCTGCGTCGCCGAACCAAAGCAGGCAGGGAACGAATAAAAGAAGCACTCGAAGCCATACCGGGCAAGGGCAAACGAGTGCCCGCAAAAGTGTGACGTTTCTGTCCCTCTGCCTGCATCATGTGTTATTGTCGAAATCAGGCCCCGGCGCGCTGCGCGCGCGAACATCTCGAAGGAGAACGATTATGGCAAACGGCAAGCGTAACCCGGACGGGAAGAAGACTTCGCCCTCCCGCAGGCAGAACAAGAACCTGCTAAATAGAAGGAACTTCATGGCGGCGGCCGGAATGGGTGCAATGAGCCTGGCGGCGAGCGGCCGGCAAAACCCGAACGATACGGGGCAAAAGATGCCCATCTGGTCGGGCGATTTGAAGATTGCCGAAGTGCAGGCGCCTCGCATTGCAGCGCGCTCCAAACCCAACGGCCTTAATATGATCGTCATCATCGCCGACACCTGGCGAGCGGACCACCTCGGCTGTTACGGCAGCACGCGCGTCAAAACGCCCAACCTCGACCGGCTGGCGGCCGAGGGCACGTTGTTTGCCGATGCCACCGCTGAGGGACTGCCCACCATTCCCTGCCGCAGAGTCTATCATACCGGCAAGAGCGTCCTTCCAGAAGCGAAATGGGAACCGTTGGGCGCAAAGGATGTTACGTTCGCCGAGGTCCTGGGCAGGCACGGTGTCACCACCGGCTTTATCGTCGATACCTATCACCACTTCAAAGCCAACTACAATTTTCATCGGGGATTTGACTCATGGCACTGGGTGCGAGGCCAGGAGACCGACCGATGGAAGAGCGGTCCGAAGGATAAGTTCGATCCCCGAAAGCACATGCCCGCCCATCTCTGGAATAAGCGATACGACGCGAACATGCGCCAGTACATGATGAACACTCAAGACAGAGAAAGCGAGGAAGATTACTTCTGCGCCCGAAGCTGCAGCGCCGCTATGGACTGGCTTGAGGACAATGCCGAAGGCGGCTCGTTCATGCTTTGGATTGACATGTTCGATCCGCACGAGCCCTGGGACGCCCCGCCGCGGTTTCAGAAAATGTATCGCGACGAATATCCCTACGAAAGATATCTGTTTGGGTATGGGGTCAGGAACGCCGACATTCGGGCCGACGATTTGCCTGTGATCAGAGACCTTTACGCCGCGGAGGTCACATTCAGCGACTACTGCATCGGGCGTCTACTACGAAGGGTCGAGCAATTGGGGCTGGCCGAGAATACCGTCATTGTCTTTTCGACCGACCACGGGACCCACCTCGGAGAGCAAGGCTGCGTGCAGAAAACGCCTGCGCTCTTGAATGCCTGTGTCACGCATATCCCGCTGATCATACGACACCCCGATAAGTCCTTCGCCGGCAAGCGCGTCAATGGCCTCGTCGGCGCGGTCGATTTTATGCCGACGTTTCTGGCGCTTCTGGGAATCACCGATTACAATAACGTCGATGGAGGCAATATGTGGGATATAGTGACGGGCAAACGTCCCAGCCTCCATGAGAACGTCTATACGGTCTTCAACAGGTTCGGAGCGGTGCATAATCTTGACTGGCACTACTTCCAGAACGTCCGGGGTAAAGATCGCGGAAAGGGACCTTGCCTGTATAACGTCAGGGTGGATCCCAAACAGGAACGAAACGTCGTGAAGGAATTTCCACAGGTCGCCCGGGATATGAGAAGCCAGCTTCAGACGCATCTGAAAATCAAGATACCGCCGTCGACTTTGTGAATGCTCGCGATACGTATCCGCACAGGCCGAGCGCAACAGAATGTGTCGTCTTTAAGCCGGGGTCGGAATTATAGGGCAGGCCTCCCTGCCCACCCTACACTCTGCTCGTTGAATCTCAGCCGTTCCTGACTTCCCGCGGGTCGTGGCCTTCTTCGATGGCCAGGATCTTTCTGACTCGTCTTTCGTGCCTTCCGCCGCTGAATTCCGTGTTGAGCCAGACTTCCAGCATTTTCCGCAGCACAATGGCCCCCAACTGCTCCGCCGACAGACACAGGACATTCGCATCGTTGTGGTCGCGCGAAATTTGAGCAGTGAGTTCATCGTGGCACAGGGCGGCCCTGACCCCATGCACCTTGTTTGCGGCCATACACATACCGATACCGGTTGCGCAGATGAGAACCGCCCTGTCCGCCTCTTTCATCGACACGGCGCGCGCCACCTGATAAGCCAGGTCGGGGTAATCGACGGGGTTGTTATCGTCAGTGCCGAAGTCGATACATTCGTGCCCCAGCTCCGTCGCAATGACCCTGATTTGCTGCTTGGCTTCAAAGCCGCGATGATCACTTCCGAGCGCTACTTTCATACCACAAGCTCACCAATTCTCTTCTTCACGCCTTTTTCGATAATGTTCAAACACCTGTTGTAAGCTTCCTGCGAATGACCCATCGGGTCAGGGATCCCCTTGTTCGGCGTCAACAACATACACTTGCCTGCAGCTTCAGGTTCGAGAGCAAGAATTCTCCGAAGGTGAACCTGCTCCATGGCGTATATGAAGTCACTCTCTTCAATGAGCTCTTCGGACAATCCCTCATTTCTATGAGCACTTATGTCTATTCCCTTCGCTGCACAAGCCGCCACTGCCTCGCCAGTAGCGGGAAAGCCGGAGGAGCCAATAGTACCAGCCGAATGTATTTTATAACCGACCTGTGAAAGTCCGTCAACATGGCACTGCAATTTTTCGGCCAAATATTTTCGAAATACGCCTTCGGCCATTGGGCTGCGGCACGTGTTGCCCGTACAGACAAATAAGAAAGTTAAGTGCGAGAATTTCTCAACTTGTTCCTGTGAATAGACACCGCGTCTGAGCATCTGCAAGCCCTTCTTGCCTATTTTGACAACCGTGCTGCTCGTTCCAAATTTCGACGGCCCCGCATCCAACACCATTTCGATTCGACCGGACAACTGGGCCAAAACCTGAAGCGCGTTCACGGCGGGCGCCTCCCCTGCCAGGTTTGCGCTTGGCGCGACCACGGGCGTACTCGTTTGTTGCAGAAGTGCCGCCGCAACGGGATGATCGGGACAGCGGATTCCGATGGAATCCTGCTTGTAGAGACTTTCAAAAACGTCCCTCTCGAATTTGCCCCGCAGTTGCTCCTGCGCCGGGCCATCCAATTCGAACACTATTGTCAGCGGGCCCGGCCAACTGTTCTGAATCAACTTGCGAGCCTTGACCCCAATCGCCGGTACGTACTCGTCCACGGCGTTCTTCTCGCCGATATGCAGGGTAAAGTGCTTCTCTGCGGTTCTGCCCTTAAGCTCAGTCAGCCTGGCCAGCGCGTTGCTGTCGGCCCTGCAAGCGATGCCATAGACAGTCTCAGTCGGAAACGCCACAAGTGCGCCGCCCTCGACCAGCTCCGCCGCCTCCCTGAGCGCTGCCTGATCCATGTTGGCCGGATCGATTTTTGCAACATTCGTTTTCATTGGCCCTTACACATACAACACGCAGGCCCGCTTGGCAAGGTTTTCCCATGCAGGCCCCTTCCTCGCGCCGGAAGCCAGGCAATCCAGCCGCCGTAACGAGACCTCGCACTCAAGAGGTTCATCTGCTCGAGGCCCAAGAGCGTCTGATAAAAAACCTTCGCAAACAGCACCAAGCACAGCAGGAAGAAAGTTTTTCAGAAAAGATACATTTTTCCCCAAATACGCTAATCTATCCATTTTAACATTGCCGATAAGACATACCGTTGATGGAACGGATATTTAAGGAGATTGAGATTATGCAGACACTGATTGAACAACGTAAGGACAGCCGGAACAGTGTTTCCTGGCCTGTCAGTGTTTGGATACCGCAGGCCAATCGCTTCGTCAACGGGCGAAGCTGTAACATCAGCAAGACCGGCGTATTTATCACCCTGCCGGCAACGGCACCGGTCGGTACCGGCCATCTCGTGGAACTCAACTTCCCACGAACTGAGGCTCTGGCGGAAGAAAAGGGACAATTCGCTCGCATCAAGACAGGAAAAGTGGTCCGCGTCGAGCGAAGGAGCCTGCTGGAGAGTGCCGAAATCGGCCTGGGTATCGCCTTTGAATAAACAGCGGTAGAGGTTGGCGGGCATCATCTTCGCGGGCAGCGAAGAGTCCGTGGCTATCGGACGCGCGGGGCAATGAAAGAGTAAAGCCAGGGCTGATGACCTTAGTGGTTCTCAGCCCTGGCTTTCTTTATGCGCCGCGGGCGTGAAGGCCCAAATCCTCCACAGGCACGTGGCCCTGTTTCGCTCGAAAATCCGTGCAATCCCCGTGTTCTCATGGTACAATTCACTTCATGGACAGTTCGAGTCCGCCGCATGCGGCGGCAAAACAGACGGCAAACCAGCCTTTGGAAATTCGCGACTGTGGATTGGCTGATTATCGGCAGATTCTCCATCTCCAACAGCAGCTATGCGAGAAAAGGCGACAGGGTGAGATACCCGATACGGCGCTCATCGTCGAACACCCGTCCGTGATAACATTTGGCGCTCGCCAGAGCCGCAACAAGCTGCTTGTCAATCAACAAGCCCTGCAGCAAAGGAAGATCAACTTGGTCAGGATCCGCCGAGGCGGCGGCGTCACCGCCCACAATCCGGGCCAGTTGGTTCTCTATCCGATCCTGCACTTGCAGCAGGCGGGGCTCGGAATCAACGAATACATCAGAGAACTGGAGGCGGTCGGCGCCGCGCTGCTGGAGCAATTCGGTCTCAACAGCAGCCGGCGAGAAGGCTCACCCGGTTTGTGGGTGGGCGATAGAAAAATTGCTTCAATCGGCGTGCGCGTCTCACGAATGACGACGTACCACGGCATGGCCATAAACATCCAAAACGATCTGAGCATTTTCGAGCTGATTATCCCGTGCGGCCTTGACGGCGTCGAGATGACGTCCGTCCTCAAGGAAACGGGCGAACGCCACGCAATGAACGATGTCAAAGAGTGCCTGGCGTCGGTGCTTAGAAGGCGCTTTTCCGCGAGCATGCGACAATGAACCAGGAATCCAGCCGGCAAATGCAGGTGCGCAGCACGAGGCCCCGCAGACTTCCGCCCTGGCTCAAGAGAAAGTTGCCGGCCGGCGCGGAATTCAGCCATACGGAGGCAGTGCTGAGCTCACTGGGCCTGGAGACTATATGCGGCAATGCGAACTGTCCTAATCGCGGCCAATGTTGGACCCGGGGGACGGCGACGGTCCTGGTCATGGGAAAGCTCTGTACCCGAAACTGCAAATTCTGCTCAGTCGTCTGCGGCAAACCCGAGCCGCCCGACCCGACCGAGCCGTCGCGCCTCGCCGAGATGGTCGTAAAAATGTCGCTCAGATATCTGGTCATTACGAGTGTCAACCGGGATGATCTGCCCGATGGCGGGGCGAGCCATTTTCGCGATTGTATTGAGACGGTCAGACGCCGGTGTCCTGACGTGAAATTTGAGATCCTGACCCCCGATTTCCGTAACGGCCAGGATGAGGCGATTCGTATCCTGGAGGCGGCTTTGCCTTTCGTCTTCGCGCACAACGTCGAAACTGTCCCGTCGCTGTACCCAAAGGCCAGAGCCGGCGGGGACTATCAGCGATCTCTGAACCTGCTCAGGTTGGCCAGACAGAAGTACGGCAGTACTCGAACGAAGTCCTCGATCATGCTCGGACTGGGCGAGACCGATGCGGAGGTGGAACAGGTTTTGAGGGATTTGCGGTCTGTCGGCTGCGACAGCCTCACCATTGGCCAGTACCTGCGGCCTTCAAAGACCTCCCTTGAGGTCGCCGGCTACGTAACTCCGGCCAGGTTTGATCGCTGGAAGCAGAAGGCCGTCGATTTGGGCTTCTCCTGGGTCATCTCCGAGCCGTTCGCGCGGAGCTCTTATCTCGCAGAGAAGGACAACACCATACGTCGGCACTCGTCGTAGCAGCCGCACTTTGCCCCCGCGGCGAACATTTCATATACTTTGGGTAGCGGATGGTGGGAGCAGGAATTGTCAGGGTACCGTGTTTTCTCTGGGTTCAAATGATGTCGGAAGAAGAAGAGCAGACGTCAGTCAATTCGAAGCGAGAAGGCGCTGTGCTCATCCTGTCCATGGCGTTGATCCTTGTCCTTTCCGCCCTGGCAGTCTCGACGGCCGCGATTTCCCGGGCAAATGCTCACATTGCCTCGGACCAGCGAAAGGTCGCTTCCGCACTGGCCAGTGCCGCCTCCGGCCTGGAAGTGAATCGGTATTGGCTCAGCCGCGTTATGATGCCGAGTTCGACTCCGCCGTGCGCCTACTTGAGCACGATAGTCCATGCCCTGCAGGATGATCTGGCTTCCAACAACATCTCCGACATGACGGTTAGTCAGACCGGTTTTCTTTCCGCTGCTATCCCGGACTCTCCGGCCGCACAGTGCTTCACCGGGCAAATCCTTGTGAACCCCGCAAACCCTTCCGTCCTCCAGGTGTACAGCACGGCAGGAGCGGGTCGGCTTGCCCGGACAATAGGAGTCTGTTTCGATATCGAATCCTATGCGCATCCGATCTTCACCTTCAGCCTGGCCACCAAAGGCCCATTGAAGTTTGCCGGCAATCCGACCCTCAGGGCCGCGAACGCGGCCCGGGAAGCCAACCTGTACGTCGAAGGCTCAAACAGCCCCGGGGCGCCGGCCCTCGCAGGTCATGCAGACTTCGACGGAGACGTCATGATAGCCGGTCCGGCTGCCGGCGTGAACGTGGAGTTTCCCATCCCCGACATCGAGCGTTTCCGGCAATATGCAACAGGCGAAACCATCGATTCTTCCAGCGACCTGAGCAGCGGCATGATTCTGACAAACGCAACAATCACGGCGGGAACGAATCCCCATTTCACAGGCCATGTCACGATTGAGGGCATCTTGTTCATCGAGTCGCCCAACGTCGTTACCTTTGGCCGAGACGTGGCTCTTGCGGGTTTGATCGTGGCCGCCGGCGACGTGGATAATCCCGGGACGAACAGAATTGACTTTTGCGGCAACTTCAGCAGCGGACCGTATCCTGACCGGGCCGACTTTGACGCGATTCGCGGCAGGAAAGGCTCGTCCATACTTGCCCCCGGGTTCGCCACGTCCTTCGGGGGCCATTTCTCCACGCTGGAGGGCGTCGTGGCCGTCAGCGGCGTACGCTTTTCGGGAAACGTCAACGCCGTGATCAGGAGCACAATCATCAACTACTGCGAAAGCCCCCTAATCATCGAGGGCAACGCGGTGATGAACATCGACCGGCACACTCGCATCAAAGTCCCGGCCGGCTTTGATACTCACCGGGTGCTAACCTATAATCCATCCTCCTACGAAGAATTTGCCATGTAGTCGCCACTGAGCAGTCTGACGCCCGGCCAAATAGAGCCGGATGAAGCCGGGGCGTCCATCTTCTATTATTGCTTTGCGCGGATTTCTTTGTCTTTTCCCGATTTATCACTTCAAGCCAAGAGAAAATGCGCATACAATAAATCAATCGCCTTTGATGCGCCGAATGCCGGAGAAGTCTCGCTGGTTTTGTTTGCGTTGGCTTCCTGGAGACGTACTTTGTTTTTGGCTCTATGCCAAAGGACCCTGAAGATTTGACCGCTATCAGCAATAACTCGCTGATCGATCTGGTGGCCGAAGAACCGGTGGGTTTCGAGCCGTATCTGTATGACGATGACAACCAGTCCCAGGTGAGCAGCCACAAATTCAAGCTGCCGGACGTCATTGGCATCCTGCCGATTCGAAACGTCGTTGCCTATCCCGGCACGGTCACGCCGCTGGCAGTAGGTCGCAAGAAGAGCAAGGCCTTGATTGCCAAGATCGTGCCGCATGAATCCATCATAGGACTATTGACACAGCGCGACCCCGACATAGACAGGCCGGGCTTCGACAACCTTTACTCCGTCGGGACCGCTGCCTCGGTGCTCAAGATCACGAAGCTGCCGCAGGGCTCGCTACACATCGTGGTCCACAGCGTCATTCGCTTCAGAGTTGCCGAGGAAGTCGCCACAAGACCTTATTTGAAGGCCAGGGTCCGCCCACTCAATGTCAAAATCAGGATGACAAAAAAGATCCAGGCCCTTATGGTCAGCGTCCGTCGGGCGGCCAACCGGGTCATTGCGCTGAGTCCGAACGTGCCTGAGGAAGCATCGGTCATGCTGGAGAACATCGAAGACCCCTCCGCCCTGGCTGATTTTCTGGCTGCGAATCTGAGCCTTGATATTGCAAAGAAGCAGGAGTTGCTCGAAGAGCTGGATGCCGCCAGGCGCCTGCAACAAATCTCCCTCGTCCTGGCCAACCAGTTGGAAGTCCTCGAATTGAGCCACAAGATCCAGGGACGCGTCAAGGAATCCATCGACAAAAATCAACGGGAGTACTTTCTGCAGGAGCAGCTAAAGGCCATCCAGACCGAACTCGGCCAAAAAGACCACAGAAGCGATGAACTCAAGCAGATTGCCCAGAATATCGCAAAAGCCAGGATGCCCAGGAAGGTCGAGGACGAGGCCATCCGGGAGCTCGACAGGCTCAGCAAGATCCCCCCGGTATCGCCGGAATACAGCGTTATCCGCACGTATCTGGATTGGGTTTGCGAGCTGCCCTGGTCCGTTCAGACGAAGGACCAGCTCGATATCAACAAGGCCCAGCGAATCCTGAACGCCGATCACTACGACCTGCGGAGGGTCAAAAAGCGTATCCTGGAATTTCTTGCCGTTCGCAAACTGAATCCCGCAGGCAAGAGCCCTATTTTATGCTTCGTCGGTCCTCCCGGCGTGGGCAAAACGTCCCTCGGCAAATCCATCGCCCGCGCGATGGGACGGGAGTTCGTGCGCATCTCGCTCGGCGGGATCAGAGATGAGGCCGACATCCGTGGGCATCGAAGAACGTACATCGGCGCCCTGCCGGGACGAATCCTGCAGGAGTTGCGAAAGTGCGGAACCAAGAATCCCGTCTTCATGCTCGACGAACTGGATAAAATCGGCAGCGATTTCAGGGGCGACCCGGCCAGCGCCCTGCTGGAAGTGCTCGATCCCGAACAGAACTCCAGTTTCACGGACCATTACCTCGATCAGCCGTTCAACTTGTCTTCGGTCATGTTCATCGGCACGGCAAATTATACCGAGCCGGTCCCACCGGCGCTGCGCGATCGAATGGAAGTCATTGAGCTGCCCGGCTACACCGAAACTGAAAAACTGAATATCGCACGAAGATATCTCATACCTCGCCAGCTTAAAGAGCACGGCCTGAGAAAGAACCAATGCTCGCTGAAAGATGAGGCGACCGTCGCCCTCATCCGCGGCTACACGAGAGAGGCGGGCGTGCGAAACCTCGAAAGGAACATCGCAGCGGTCTGCAGGGCCGTTGCCACGGAAATTGCCAAGGGCAAAAAGAGGCGGGCCACCATCGGCCAGAAGGGCCTTGCCAAAATCTTGGGCCCCGCGCAATTTGAATCGGAGCTGGCCTTGCGAACCGCCATACCGGGCGTCGCCACGGCCCTGGCTTACACGCCTGTCGGCGGAGAGCTTCTCTTTATCGAGTCCGCCTTCATGCCAGGCAAAGGGCGGCTCCAACTGACCGGCCAAATCGGCGAGGTCATGAAGGAAAGCGCCCAGGCCGCCTTTTCCATTGTCAAAGCCAATGCCGGCAAGCTCAAAATCGACCCCGACAAGTTCAGCAAGTTCGACTACCACGTTCACGTTCCGGCCGGGGCAATCCCCAAAGACGGCCCCAGCGCAGGGATCGCAATGTTCACATCGCTGGTGAGCCTGCTGCTGGGCAAGCCCACACGGCCGGATGTGGCGATGACCGGCGAAATAACCCTGCGGGGCCTGGTCTTACCCGTCGGCGGCCTGAAGGAGAAGACCCTGGCGGCGAAGCAGGCCGGCATTAAGACCGTCATCCTGCCGGCCCGAAACAAAAAAGACCTGTCCGAAGTGCCCAAAGAGGCCAAAAAGGGCGTGAAATTCGAATTCGTCAAGAACACCGCCGAAGCATTGAAAGTCGCGATTGATACGAGCTGACCCTTCGCACACCGGGCGCAGAAGTCACTGTCGCCGATGATCTGCTCGGGCTGCGACGAAGCGACTCAGAACCGTTCGAGTTGATACGAATGCCAGCTCATCAAGCGGGATTTCCGCCGGTTCCATCAGGAGCAATTCCGCCACTTCCCTTTTGTCTGAATCCGTTGGAGGCGCGTTTATTGGCGCGTAGAAAAACACGTCACAGGTCTGATAGGTCACGCCTTTATATTCATAGATGTTGGGCGATGAACCTATATAGTTGACTGACTCAAGATCGACGTTCAATTCTTCTCGTACTTCTCTCTTGATGGCCTCTTCTGCATTCTCTTTCGGATCCACAAATCCCCCCGGCAGGTCCAGCTTGCCTTTGCCGGGATCCTTGGCTCTTCTGATCAGCAGGACCTTTCCGTCCAACTCCAGAATGGCCACAACAGCCGCCGCCACGTTATGAAAATAGCTGAAGGAACATGAGTTGCAGTAAAGCTCCTTGGGGCCGGCTGGAACGATGTCTTTCTTGCCGCAGGATGGACAAAACTCGAACATATCTGGCCTTCTTTCAATAGATGTAGTCTCCGGTAGATTCTTTTACCCGGCAATCCCGTCCAGAATCATCTCAAGCTCAATCTCGTCCCGCAGGGGAATACCTTCGGCCCCAATCAACGGGATGCTCTTGAGTGTGCGCGCGAACTCGATGGCATTTCTGTTGACCTTGACAAGCACAAAGCCGCGTTTCTGATAGAAGCGCAGAGCATTCATGTTGTCGTTCGTCGTGACAAGCCACAGGCGTCCACATCCGGCCTTCAGAGCCTCCACTTTAACGGCCGCCAGCAGGCCTGTGCCGATCCCCATGCCAGGACGCGTACTGTCCAGGCTTACGATTTCACACCCGTCGCCGGTGATTTCATAAGTCAGCAACCCAACTCTGTCCTGCTGCTGAACGGCCACAAAGCCGGGCAGATCTTTGCAGTGATACACCTGGTGGTGCGCGACAATAAACTCCGCCCCCCACCGCTCGCTGATGAATCGCGCGACCCATTCTCGATCACTGGCGCCGACAGGACGAATGGAGAATTCCGACAAGGTAGCCTCCTTCAAGCAAATCTCTTCGTCGGCGATGCACCGCCGTTGACGGCATTGGCCACCCGCACCACGTCGGCCATTTGCGCCACATCGTGGACGCGAACGACGCAGACACCCGCCGCAGCGCACAAAGCGACCGTCGCAGCAGTGCCGAATATCCGTTCCGCCGGATTGTCTCTGCCCGTTATCCGGCCGATAAAGCTCTTGCGGCTGGTTCCAACAAGAACGCGATAACCGGTCGCGACAAATCTGTCGATATTCTTCAACAGAACAAGATTATGTTCCAGCGTCTTGCCGAAACCAATGCCGGGATCGATGAAAAGTCTTTCTCTTGCTATTCCGAGCCGTTCAGCCAGTTGGGCCCGGCTCAGCAAGAATTCCAACACCTCGCCGACGACGTCCTCGTATTTCGGCTCAGTCTGCATCGTCGCCGGCGTGCCCCGCATGTGCATCAGAACGATCGGTACCTGCCGCTCGACCGCCAATTCGCCCATCCGCTCATCGCCCAGCGCCGTGATGTCGTTTATCATCCCCGCACCGGCGTCAAGAGCGGCTTTGGCCACTTCAGACTTCCATGCATCAACGCTGATCGGCACAGGTGTCTTTGCATGGAGCTTCTCGATGACCGGTACCACGCGCTCTATCTGCTCATCGGCGCAGACGGAGGCCGAACCCGGCCGGGTGGATTCACCGCCCACGTCGATGATCGCCGCCCCCTCGGCGGCCATTCGCAGCCCATGTTCAACCGCCTTCTCGGCATCGAGGAACCGCCCCCCATCGCTGAACGAGTCGGGCGTAACGTTCAGAACGCCCATGACGACGCAGCCGGCGGAAAAATCCAGCTTCCCCCCCGGCCATTCGAGAGCATCCGCGCCGTGTGCTCGTGCTTGTGTCTTTTTACTTTCCACGTTTCACTTTAAATCCAAGCCCGGCCAGCTTCGCAGCCAACGGGTCCGTGTCATCTTCGAGTATCACTTCGGTATTGTGAAATTCTCTGCGAACGGGGTAATTCTTGCGCAGACCATCAAAATACGCCGACCTTTTTTCAGCCGGCTCGTCGAGAATGCGACGCAATCGCTGATCATCCCGGGCAATCCTATAGACCTTCGTCACGACATCCAACAATGCATCCTGCTCAGCGCCTGTGTTCTGATTAAGTTCCACGCGAGGTACCGAAGGCTCAGGCAGGAAATCCGCGGCGTTGCGCTCGGGCCTCAACCCGAAATAGTCACATACGGCCTTGTAGATCATAATCAGGCCCGCAATCTTCCCATCCAGCGAATAGCCCGCAATATGCGGCGTACCGACATCGACCATTTTCAGCAGTTCCGTATCGATGGCCGGCTCGTTTTCCCAGACGTCGAGCACAACGGCGCGCAGCCGCTGTTCCCGGATGGCCGCTGTCAAGGCTTCGCTGTCTGTCACGCCGCCCCGAGAGGCGTTGACAAAGACGCATCCTTGCCTGAGCGATTTGAAAAAACGCTCATCGGCCAAATGATGCGTCTTGTCCGGCCCCTCGAATGTCAGCGGAGTATGCAGCGTGACAAAATCGCAGCCGAAAAGCTCGTCCAGAGGCAGGTATTTGGCGTCGCGCGTCTGCCTGGCCAGCGGAGGGTCGTTCAGCAGAACCTCCATGCCCAGAGCGGCGCATTTTTTTGCCACTCTGCCGCCGACGTTGCCCGCGCCTATAATGCCGATTGACTTGCCTTCCAGGTCCATGTCATATTTGCGCACGACATCGAGCAGCCCCGCAATGACGTACTCGGCGGCGGAGTTCGCGTTGGAACCGGGAGCCGATGCGAAACCGATATGGTTGTCTCGAAGAAAGTCAATGTCGATATGGTCGAAGCCAATCGTAGCGGTGCCCACGAAACGCACCTTGTTGCCGGCGAGCAAATCCTCATCGACCTCTGTAATACTGCGAACCACCAAAACGTCGGCGCCGTCAAGACTGTCCGAGGTGATCTGCCTGCCGCCGAGCACGTCCACCCGCCCGATAGAAGAAAAGCACTCTTTGACAAACGGGATATTCGCATCTGCTACTATCTTCATTCTCTATGGTCCTAAAGCTCATACCCGGCAATCTGTGTCCCACAATCGGGGCATTTTGAATCGCTCACGCTGTTGCCGGTTATCGTGTAGCCGATGCGCTCGATCAACATTCGGCCGCACTTATAGCAAAACGTACTCTCGGATTTCGTGCCGGGTACATTGCCCAGATAGACGTAGTGCAGTCCCGCGGATTTGCCTATATCGAAAGCCCGCTCCAGACTGCTCAGGGGCGTCGCAAGCGAATCCAGATATTTGTACTGCGGGTGAAAGCGACTAATATGCCACGGGACGTCGGCCCCGGCGTTGGTCACAATGAAATCGGCAAGCTGCCTGAGCTGCTGCTCGGAATCGTTTTGCCCCGGTACTAAGAGCGTCGTGATTTCAAGCCAGATGCTTGTTTCGCTGGCAATATAGCTGATCGTATCCAGCACAGGCTGCAATCGCGCCTTGCACAGCCCCCTGTAATAATCCTCAGTGAACGCTTTGAGGTCAACGTTGATGCCGTCAAGCCATTCCCGGGCAAGGTCTATTGCCTCTGTCGTCATAAAACCATTGCTGACAAAGACATTCGTCAGACCGCGTTTCTTTGCCAATCGCCCGCAGGCGTCGCACAGCTCCATGAAAACGGTCGGCTCGCTGTAGGTATAGGCGATGCTCTTGCAGCCGCCGCGAACGGCCGCTTCGACAATATGCTCGGGGGCAATCGGCTCGCCATCAATGCGCCCGCTCTCGACCGCCGCCTGGCTGATCTGCCAATTCTGACAGAATTCACAGCGAAAATTGCAGCCCATCGCCGCAACCGAGAAACTGCGCGAGCCGGGCTGAAAATGAAACAAAGGCTTCTTCTCGATGGGATCCGGATTGGCCGAACAGACCTTGTCGTAGTTGAGCGAGCAGAGCACGCCGTCCAGGTTCTTGCGCACGCAGCACCGGCCGAGCCCGCCCTCTTCGATCAGGCACCGCCAGTTGCACAGCTTGCACTGGACCTTCTCGCCTTCGGCTGAGGGTTCCCACAGGACGGCCCGCTTGAGATTTTCTCTTGCCGGTTCCATACGCAGTTTTTCCGAAAATCAGGTTCACTTTCCTCAAGTTACTATATAGAATAGTGAAGGCGAAATCAATATTCGAGATCGTCGGGAGCAGCCTGGTGTTATCGGGCAAGGCAAGCACGGTTCCTGGAGATAAGCCGGTATGAGCATATTATCAGCCATCGGAAATACACCCCTTGTGGAATTGACGAACCTGAACAGGAAAAGCCCCCGCGTGAGACTCTTCGGTAAGCTCGAGGGCGCTAACCCCGGCGGCTCGGTTAAGGACCGCCCGGCCTGCTATATGATAAAAAAGGCGGAGGAATCCGGCCAATTGACCGCCGGCAAGATCATACTCGAACCGACCTCGGGCAACACGGGGATCGCCCTGGCCATGATTGGAGCGGCAAAAGGATATCCGGTCAAGCTTTGCATGCCGGAATGTGTCAGCATGGAGCGACAGCATATCCTCCAGGCCCTCGCAGCCCAGGTTGTGCTCACCCCGGCCAAGGAAGGCACCGACGGCGCCATTAGAGAAGCCCATAAGCTTCTCGATGCCGAACCCGAAAAGTACTACATGCCCAACCAATTCGAGAACCAAAGCAACGTTCTGGCCCATTACGAGACGACCGGCCCCGAGGTCTTCTGCCAGACAAACGGCGAAATTGACGCATTTGTCGCCGGCATGGGAACAACCGGAACGCTCATGGGCGTCTATAAGTACCTCAAGGAAAAGAAGCCCCAGGCCAAGATCGTTGGAGTCGAGCCGCCGGCAGGGCACACCATACAGGGACTTAAGAACATGAACGAATCCATTGTGCCCGGGATTTATGACACGCGAATGTTGGATGAGAAGATCACCGTCGAGGACGGCGAAGCCTTCGAAACCACAAGGCTTTTGGCTGGCCGCGAAGGGATTTTTGTCGGAATGTCCAGCGGTGCGGCGGTCGCGGGCGCCTTGAGCGTCGCCGAGAAGATGACCTCGGGCACAATTGTCGTCCTCCTGCCCGACCGCGGCGACCGCTACCTGAGCACCACGCTGTTCAGATCGATCTGTGCAAAGTGCCCGCCCTAATCAGCGGCCCCATGAGGGGAGGTCGAAGCCTATGTCCATTCGCGTCAAGCTGGCCGACATCATCGACGGCCTGGAATCGCAGTCGGATGAAAGCAGCTCGTTCCTGAACAAGAAGACCGGCGAGGTCGTCCTTATCACCGACGAAGAGTTGAGTGCCGCCGAAGAGGATGAGCCTGTTGAAGATTTCCCCGACTGGCAGCAGGACCAGGTTAGAATGGCCAGGGAGATAGTGGCCGAGACGGGCGATTACATCGAATTGCCCACCAGGTTCGACCTTGATGAATACCGCATTATGGAGAGATTCTGCCTGTCCGTGGACGATCCTGAGATGTGCGAGACTCTGTGCGGCCTAATAAGAGGCAGCGGCGCCTTTCGGCGATTCAAAGATGCCGTGTATCAGCACGGCATTGAGAGTAGATGGAACAGCTACCGCGACAATGCCCTAAAAGAAATCGCCATCGAATGGTGCCGCGAAAACAATATCGAGCTCGACCGGTAAACCAGCAGCAAAACGGCGGTTGTCTCGAATAAGCCAAACTCCCTTATGCTTAGACTTCATCGGGAATGCGGTAGTGCTTGCGCCCGGGGCGCTTCAGCATGGCATTGGCCTGGTCACTATTCGTGAACACCTCCCGCTGCGCATCGAAGTGGAGTTGCTTCTTGCCCACGCGCAGGGACAGATTTGCCAGGTGCACAAGGCAAGCGCTCAGGTGGCCCTGCTCGACGACGCCGTTCGGATCCTTGCGCGAGCGGATACATTCGATGAAGTTCCTCCGGTGGAGCGGGTTCGGGTCGTAGCCGTACTCGAAGTCAAGGACCTTCGCATCTTGCACCATGACCTGCCAGCCGCCGCCGTGCCGGCCCAGATACATCATGCGTTCGGTGCCGTAGATTTCAATCCGCGTAGCGTTCTGGGGCCAATAGGGGAACCGGTCCCCCTTTCGAACCGCCGTGCTGGATTTCTTGTTGTAGGGGATACAATCCGTGCAGTCCATGGTCATAACGAAGTCACCGTAGTCATAGATTATCGACTGCACATCGGGTGTCTCGCGCTCGTCGGGATATGCGATGCGTCCGCCGGCGCAGAGGACCGACTTCGGATGTCCGGGATCACCTATCGCCAGTCGCGCCAGATCGAGCACATGACTGCCGTCGTCAGCCAGCTTGCCCCCGCAGTAATCCCAGTGTTGTTGCCAGCCCCGGCCCGACGGGGCCATTGCATGACGCCCCGGATTATAAGGGACGTAGGGGGCCGGCCCCAGCCAGCGATCCCAATCCAGACCCTTGGGGACCGGCTGGTCGGGTTTGGGCGACCACGGCCCGCCGTTCAACGTGTTGTAGCACTTGACCTCGACGACCTTCCCGAGCTTACCGCTCTTGATGTACTCCCACGCCGAGTGGCCGTAGGGGGCGCTGCGGTTCTGCGTGCCGACCTGCAGCACGCGTTTGTATTTTCGCACGGCCTGGATCATCTTGCGCCCTTCGTCGACCGTCAGCGTCGGGCACTTTTCGACGTAGACATCTTTGCCCGCCTGCAGCGCCCGGATCGAGGCCAGGGCGTGCCAATGCTCGGGCGTCATAACCAGCACGGCGTCGACGTCCTTGTCGTCAAAAACCTCTCGCATATCGAGGGCGCGCTGCGGCGCGTAGCCCTGCCTGTCTTTCATCTCTTTCGCGAAATCGTGACCTCGCAGGTCGTTCACCTCGCAAACGTACTTGAACTCGACGTTGTCCAGGCCGGCGAACCCCCGAGCGACGCTCTTACCGCGCCCGCCGGCGCCGATCAGTCCGAGCACGACCTTCTCGTTCGCACCCCTGGCGCGCATGGAAGCGGTCATCGACAACCCTGCAACGGCGGCTGCGGTCCTGCTCATAAATCTCCTGCGATTCATAGCTTTCCTCGCTGACATGCTTGTTCTCCTTCTCAGTTGGACTGCTTGACGTGCCTGAAAACCAGCCGGCCATGTTCATCGTAGAACGTGAATGAATTCACAACTCAATACTTATCATGAGTCTATCTTGAGCCGGACATCTCAGCAAGCGTTTTTTAACCCAGGCCGGGAATCGCCCAAGCGGGGTGGGATGTGCAAAATGTATTCTGCACGCGCGGGAGAGACTGAACAACTTGACAAGAACGCCGATTCACTTCTCCAACCTCTAATCCACTTGAGATCAGACGTTCATACCGGCATTCCAGTCGCCGTTGACCCCTGTATTGCCACGGCCATATATTCTTCAACCAAGCTTCCAATAAGCTCTTTGACGGAGACGATTTTATCTACTCTATAGGCATTGGCCCCTGCAAAAGCAAAACCTTCTTCAAGGTTCCCCTTCTTGGCGTTGGTCAATGCAAGGGCAATGCAATAGGGCACATTCTTGAAATTACAGCTTCTCAAGCACTTCCAGGAGCATTTGAACGTCTCTTTAAGGCCTGACGAGACCCGCTCAAAAAACTTGTCCCGTATGGCTCGTCCGGGCAATCCGACGGGGCTGTCAATGATGATAATATCCTCTTTCTTGCAGCTCAGATACGCCTCTTTGAATTCCATGGAAGCATCACACTCATGAGTGGCGACAAACCTGGTCCCCATCTGCACTCCCTGGGCTCCTAACTCCGTGAATCTATGAATATCAGCACCGGTATATATTCCGCCAGCGGCGATGACCGGAATGCTTCTATTGAATTGCTCTTCATAAGGCCTTACCACGGCGATCACGTCCGGCAGTATTTTTTCCAGCGCATAGTCAGGATCGTCGATCTGCTCTTTTTTGAAGCCAAGATGCCCCCCGGCTAACGGACCTTCTACAACCACAGCATCGGGTACGTGGTTGTACCGCTTCTGCCAGGCCTTGAATACTAATTTGGCCGCTCTGCCGGATGAGACGATGGGGACAAACTTTGTGGCAAGCTCACCGAGCTTGGCCAGCGGCAATGTCTTGGGAAGCGCCAGCGGCAATCCTGCACCCAGAAAGAGCACATCCGCCCCTTCGTCCACAGAACACTGGATAAGGTTATCGTAGTCTGAAAGAGCCACCATTACATTTACGCCAATAATGCCGCTTGTCCTGGCTTTTGCCTTTCTTATGACTTTCCGCAAGGCCCTTTCGTTCGCATCCTTCGCATTGGTGTCCCAATCGGGTTCGAACTGACCGATTCCGGGGGTTGCAATCACTCCAATACCGCCGGCATTCGCAACGGCCGACGCCAAATCCGATAAGGAAATGCCAACGCCCATTGCTCCCTGCACAATGGGCATCTCAGCTTCCAAAGCACCTATTCGCAGTGTTGGCATCTTTTTAAGACCCATATAGTACCACCTCACCTAACGTTGTGTCTGTCGCCCGGCAAGCTGCCAGGCCTCTGAATTTTCTCTGACTATAACGCAAAACAGTCCTCTTGAGAAGCTAAATATAGGTGAAATAACAATTTCGGAACTTATTCGGGATTTTGCCAGGGATGTTTACTGTTCTTGTAAGGTTGAAAAAAAAGCAGAT
>CP070806.1:3619293-3624397 GCA_020343675.1 Phycisphaerales bacterium | reverse complement strand
TTCGGCCCAGTCCCGTGCTTCGAGCACGGCAAAGGCCAGGGCCTCGATTCCCGGATAATCGCCAAGCTTAAGCTCCGAGCTTTGGCCGTTTTCGATCTCGCTCATATAGCCCAGTATCTTGCTGTCTTTGAGAAATAGCATCCGGCGTTCCGCGTTGAGCAAATCCTTGAGCGTGGAGAGGGCAAACAGATAGAAGCCCTCCATTTCGAGCATTGAAGTCGGTGTCAGCCTGAACGGCTCCCGGCCTTCTTCTGAGCCGTCTCGATGCTGCTCACGGTTCATTTCCTCGATCAATCGGCTGGCCGCGTCATTCTTATCGTCCCCGAACCACCGCCCTGAATCACATGGACGATAATACGACTTCAATGTCGAGAGAGCATATTTCACGTCCAGCGCTCCGGCCTGGCGGACGAGCTTGCGCGTATCTCCGCTTTCATACTCATCGAGCAAATAGATGATATAACGTCCGCACATCTTCTCATGGCCCATCCCAACCACAACGCAAAAACCAGGACGCCGACCGGGGAAAGAAATACCACCCCAGACGGCCCGGAAGTGCTGCAATAGCTCGTTGTGCGTGAAGGAATGTCCCAATTCAACATTTCGCAAATCAATTTCGTTCATGTTCATTGCTCCTACCCTGTACCGCTCTGGTACAGGGCCTATGACAAATCACTTTCTGAAAAATAGAACTTTCCCTCGACACCATAGACGGCGTATCTCAAACAGTCGCACGTATGGTCGTTGACTTTCATCGGCTCGTCTTTGGCGTCGCGTGTTTCCGTGCCTTCGGCCCACTTATAACCAGCAACCTCCTTGACCGTGTTGCGGCAGTTTTTGAAGATGAAGAGTCTGGGCCTGCCGTCGCCCTGAACCTTTAGGGCGGATTGCACTGCTTCGATACCCAAATGAACGCCCTTCTTAGCTGGCGTAGTAGCAACGCCCTGTTCCTTCAGCTCCCGGCAATCCTGCGCATCGTGGTCGGCCCAGGTGCAGCGGTATCGCTCTTTGCCGCTGATCTGCTTGATGCGCTCGGCGTGATAGGCCAACGTCTCGCGGGCCTGATAGTGCTCCGCGTACACATACCATCGGCGGTCCTTGTCGCGCGCCAGCCACAGACAGGCGAAGGGATTGTTATAGCCAAAGTCAATCGCCCGGTAGCGCGGCCAGTCGGCGGGTATCTCAAACGGCTCGATCACGTGGATACGGCGATTGAACGTCTTATAGACCGCGCCGATGAAGGAGGCGAAATAACCCTTGATGCGGGTCTCTTGAATCTCGACGGGCCACTGCGCAATGAGTGAATCAATTTCAGCATCGTCAATATATCCCCCCCGGCTCTTGCGATTATCGTTCAGGTCGGCATAGAAAACCTCGTCCGTCTCGGGCAAGGCACTAATCCGTTCTTCGAGCCAAAGCTGCGGAATGATGGGCGTCATGGACTGCGCGGAAAAGCCGTTCTTGTCCATCAGCCGGGCCTGAATCTCCGTCCAGATTCCTTCCGAGTCCGATTTGCATTGTTCGTCACCGTAGAAGGCGTCAATGGCCCGGCCCTCGAACGCCTTGCGGCCTTGTTCGTAGGCCTTGAATTCGATGCGATTACCGTTGACCAGACGAAGCTCGGCGGGTATCTCGTCGGCCTTGTTGTGCCAGATAATCGGCGGCCGAATCTGACTCATAGGCAGGTAGGTTTTGATCTTCTCATTCCACAGGAGCTTTCCCACCAGCGGCCAGGTATTCGCCGCCGCCCAAATGGTTGCGTTCTTCGGCGTCCGGCGATGCGGATGCACGCCCAGGGCGAACGAGCAGAGATCGTAGCCGATATTGCCCTCAGATTTGCCCGAGCGGTTGCCCCCACAGAGCCAGCGGTTCTTCGCGCCGCTTGCGTGAAAGGCTCGCATCGCCGGTCTGGGCCTGTAGAGCAGAATCGCTCGGCCGATGTTTCGGATTTGTCGGTCAGTCAGCATGATGCTTTAGCAATTCCTCCCTAATCTGTTCGCATTCTTGGTCGGTCAGGACATTTTCATTGTCGATGATTAGGTGTTCGACGGCCTTGCCCTCTTCCCGGTCGATAGCATACCGGGCCAGCCGTTCCGAGCCGGAGTATTGACCCGCTTTGGCGTTCTTGACCAGCTTCAGCGCCGTCTGTTGGGCCTGTGTGAGTTTCTTGCGGTCCAGCTTGGCAAGCTCGGTATCTGTCAGGGCCATGTATTTGCAGAAGTAGGTCCACAGTTGCGTCCGGTGTTTGGGCGGTCCTTTGGGGTTGCCGGATTCGCCGGGTTTGAACTGGTGCTCTTTGGGCGGCTTCTTATCGCCGACTTGATAATCTCGCTGTTTGACAGGGAGTTTCTTCGGCTCTGAGGTTTTCCGCTTCGCCCTCGTTTTCGCTGTTCTCTTTGCGCTCATTGTGCAGGTCCTCCGTTCTTGATCGCAGCTTTCGCTGTGGTGATGATCTGCTTTCGGGTAGGTTCAGGAAGCTCCGGCCAGTGCTGAATCAGCCAGGCCAGATTTGAGTCGTTTTTGTCTTTTGGTGCGCCGGATTTTGCGCCGCGCTGTGTTGAATTTGTGGATTTTGTGGATTTTTGGCCCGGTTTCGAGGGGTGTTCGACTCCAGTCCCGGGCAGTGGTTATTGGCTATTCTTGAGTGCCGCAGCTCCCGTTGTAATCCCCAGAGCATGGCATACATTCTGTCCTCATGGATATCCTGCAATCTCGCATCAATGCAGGACTATCGGGAAAGAGGTTTCCGTCCATAGACTCTTGTATGAGCGGCCCAAGCTGGGCACCACGTGCGGTGCCAACGCATGACCCTGCCAAAGGCAGAATGGGGTTTTCTGTCCGCGAAGGGGCAAATCCCGCACTTATGACAAATGCGCGCCACACACTGAGTAGCCATTCCAAATTTGGCCTCGACTTGCGAACTGTTTTGAGTTGTAATCATTTCACTTTTCTCCTTTCTACTACTATAGACGTGGCAAGCGAAAGAAAGGATACACTTCATTCTAAGAGGATTAGAGATAAATTGTTTCCGTTGCGGAAACGGTGTTTGTCATTCGCGCGGAAGCGGGAATCCAGTTTTTTGGCTCTGGACCCCTGCTTTCGCAGGGGTGACATCGTTAGTCCGTGCTTTTGGCAACAGGAGCTAATGAGGGACATTGGGGCTGTTGAAGAAGGTGGGATTGCCTCGTCGCCCTGCTCCTCGCAACGATACAAGGTGCGTTTTGAGGTCATTGCGAGCGATCCGAAGAATCGCGCGGCAATCTCGATGCGTCACTGCGGGGCTTTTTCAACAGCCCCACTTTTACGTATCTACATGTTGATGGCGGACAAACCCTTGAGAATCGCCCCTAAGGAGCCAGAATTTTCCACATCTTCTTCTTTTTTTCTTACGCCCTTTAGTCGACTTTGTTAGATTGCGTAGAAATTGGTGTGAAGAGCCTGTGCGTGACGGGCAGTTTTTGACAAATGATGAGTGACTATTGACGAGGCGGAGAAAAACATGCCGGATAGTGAACAGCAAGTCCAGTCTCCAAGCCGTGTGATGTCCATCGATGCGCTGCGCGGCTTTGACATGTTTTGGATCATCGGCGGGGGGGCGATCTTCACCAGCCTGAACCAGGCATTCGACCATCCCGCGACCGCATGGATAAAAACGCAACTGACGCACGTCAGGTGGGAGGGATTCCGGCCCTGGGACCTGATCATGCCGTTGTTTCTGTTTGTTGTGGGCGTCGTCATGCCTTTTTCCTTCCACAAACGCCTTGAGAGGGGCGAGAGCAAGAAGAAGCTCTATTTTCACATCGTCAGGCGAGCGGTCATTCTCTTTGTCTTGGGGATGGTCGCCCAGGGGAACCTGCTCGACTACGACCTCTCGACGCTGCACCTGTACTCCAACACGCTGCAGACGATTGCGGTCGGGTATTTAGTCTCGGCCATCCTGATACTCAATCTTCGGCTCAATTGGCAGATCGGGGTGACGGTCGCATTGCTGCTTTTGTTCTGGGCCTTGATGATGCTCGTTCCGGTTCCCAACCACGGCGCGGGCGTCCTGACGCCCGATGAGAACTTCGCCATCTACGTGGACAGGGTTATCCTGGGCGGTTTCATCGACGGGACCGACCCGCCTTACACCTGGATCCTCAGCGGCATGACATTCGCCTGTACGGTCATGCTCGGCGTGTTCGCGGGGTATTTGCTGCGCTCGAACAAAAGCGAGAAGACGAAGGTCCTGTGGCTGTTGGGCGCGGGCGTCGGCTGTCTCGTGCTGGGCCTGGTCTGGAACATCTGGTTTCCGATTATCAAGCACCTGTGGACGAGCTCTTTCGTGCTCTATTCGGGCGGTTTCTGCTTTCTGCTGCTGGCCCTGTTTTACCTTGTGATTGACGTATGGGGCCTGAAGAAGTGGTCGTTCGGCTTTGTGGTTATTGGCAGCAACGCTATCGCCGTCTATATGGCGACGCACCTGGTCAGTTTTCGCAGTATTGGAGGTGTTTTCGTGGACGGGCTGGAGCCGTACGTGGGGAATTGGCTTGTTTTCATTCGGGCCGTGGCGGGTTTCGCAATCGTCTGGTTGATTCTCTGGTGGATGTATCGCAAGAAATCATTCATCAAAATCTAAAACGTGAAGTACCTTAACACGCCATCAACCCCTGAGCAGATGGGACAGAACATGCCGAACTGCGAGCACAAAGGTCTAACGGGGACTCGAGTGATCTCGATTGATGCACTGCGCGGTTTCACTATGTTCTGGATTATCGGCGGGGGGACGATCTTCAGGAGTTTAGATGGAATATTCGATCATCCGGTGACGGCCCTTGTCAGCAGACAGCTCACTCACGTAAAGTGGTTGGGCTTTCATTTTGAAGATTTGATTATGCCGCTGTTTATCTTTGTTGTGGGGACAGCGGTGCCCTTTTCGATTTCCAACCGCCTCCAAAGGGGACAAAGCCGCAGGAGAGTGTACCTCCACATTATCAAGCGCACGGCAGTGCTGTATGTGTTAGGGGTGATGCTTGGAAGCGGCGGGCTACACTTTAACTGGCCCGAGATGGACTGGGTGGGAATCCTGCAGCGAATAGCCGTGTGCTACTTTTTCGCTGCGGTT
>CP070806.1:3617642-3619193 GCA_020343675.1 Phycisphaerales bacterium | reverse complement strand
GCGCGGCCTTTGTCATTTCTCCCGACCAGGAACTGGTGGCTTGTACACCAAAAGACATCCCTGGCGAGGCAATGGTTGTCGTGCCAATTACCAGACCAGTTGCAGGCCAGTCAAAGCAGCATGAATGAAATGAATGGAGTAGTAACTATGAGTTTGAGAGCAGTGGTCGAGCGTCTAATGCTCTTATTTGCAATACTGGGTAGTACCTCGGTTTTGGCCGCCCCGCAACGATATCGCAAGCCGGCTCCGGCAGAGGACCAGACTTCGAATATTGAGTTTCCTGTTTTCGGCGCCTGTGCCGGATTACCAGACACGGATAGGCAAGCCGGTGTTATGGAGTGGGTTGCCAAGCGAACCTGGCATGTGCTGGGGTTGCCATACGAGCGTAAGGATTTCACGGGTCCTCCAAAGATGCGGGTGACACGTGAGGATGACGGCTGGATGTTGGTCCAGGAAACGGTAACCGATACCGGCGTGCCACTACGTAATCAAATCATCACAGCCGAGGTTGTGCAGGTCGACGAGCCGATCCTGATGACACTCCGTTGCACGGATGCGTTCGGCGAGTTGCTGCTGGAAATCGATCTGGTCAATGGATTCATACGTGTTAGGTCCGTGACAGTGAGCCGTTCGATGATCGGTGGACAATCGCACTCATCACCGATGCCCGAGCAGTCTTCGAGCCGCGTCGTGACCGAATCGACATTCCCGCCGGTTGCGCCTGGTGTGGTCAAGCTTACGATACAAACGCTCGGCGAGAAGGTCACGGTATGGGCGGACGGTGGGGAGATTGCCTCGTTCATTGATCCGGATCCGGCGGCCGGTAAGTTTGGCTTTGGCTCGGTAGGTCGCATGAAGTTCCGCAATGTCAACCAGTGGGAATTGATATCGAAGTACGAAAAGGAGCGTCGTGAGGCTTGCATCTGCGAGATGCACGAGTTCTGCAAACAGATCGACACGCATTACGATGCTGACGTTCGCCTGCGCAATGAAGTGAAGGTAACGAATGCCGGTCTGCTTTGGACCTGGCCGGCCACGGGGGCGACGGTCTATTTCAAGGTCGACGGGCCGCGAATTGTGGCGACTGTTAGAGCCGGATTGTATGGCAACGACACCCTCGTCACGGGCGGATTCCCTGATGTCGAGGTTTTAGCGACCGATGGCCGAGTGTATCGGCCGGACAGTCAGCGGCAGGCATCGATCAAAGGCGACGATCTGGACATCAAGATGACGTTACCGCTGCAGACCAGCGACGGCAAGACCGCCACTGTCCAGGCGCTAGCGAACCTGACCGTTCAGACCGTCTGGTTCTGGACGATCACCATCGAAGGCGTCAAGCCCAAGTCAATTCAGGCATATGTGGGATTGACCAGGCCTTTCAGAATGAGTACGAAGGACCTGAAGAAAGCGCCTGATGCTATGTTTGGTGTCAAACCGTTGCCGGGCAAGTCGATCCTGCGCCACAACGCTAAAGCGGGCCTCTACGTCAAGGCGATCGAGCCGGCCAATACCGAACTTTTTCTGCGACAGGAAAGTGATGGAGAGCTGGGT
>CP070806.1:3613206-3617542 GCA_020343675.1 Phycisphaerales bacterium | reverse complement strand
TCTTCTCCGTGCCCTTTGTGGCTATGAGGTAATTTGAAAAAACAAAGCCAATTTCCAGCCGGTGGCTGGAAATCCGAAGCACTGTACCGTAGATCCTAAATAAGCGCGTTTGACAGAGCATGATTTGACAAGACAAACCCAATTTCGGACGCCTCTATGCTCTCCGAGTCCTCTGTACCTTTGAGGCAATTTGAAAAAACAAAGCCAATTGCCAGCCGATGGCTGGAAATCCGAAGCACAAAACCGTGAATCCCAAATAGGACGAATGGATGCCAGAGGCCATTTGACAGAGCACGGTTTTGCAGAACAAAGCCAATTCTCAGAAGGCCGGAATGGACGTATGATACTACTACGCAACGGTTTATAAGGATTTGTCCGCTTTTGGGGGCCGGAAAAACAAAGCCAATTTGATGGGGGGCGCCAACTCATGGACCGCACAGGGCCGAGGCGTCAAGCTGGCTGTGTTCGTCGTGGCTCCAGCCCGGCTGTGCGCTGTCAGCTTGGGTGGCACTCTGAGCAACAGTGCTTACAGCCCTCGGCGCTGGAATAGTATTTCTTCGCCTCCCTCGCTGCACCGAAATAGTTGGCAAAGGCGCCCAAGTACAACCTGTCCACCTCGCCTGGCAAGTGGGCACAGTCCACTCTGTGAACCTCGTGCTCTCCACTGGCCTGCGCTTGCTTATTCACATAATACGCAACCATGATTGACCTCGCCTTCTATCCTCTTGGCGTTGCTGACATTTGCACACATCCAACTGCTTCTATTCATGAAGGCGTTTGTCGGCGGGCAAATGTTGACACAAAAATTGAAGAAATTTCAAAAAAAAAAGGCAAGAAAGGAAGAAAACGGGAATCTTGGGACACAGGAGGCAGTCCGGCATCCCGTTTAGGAACTGCCTTGGGCGGCCGGATCGACGCTGCGCCGCGACATCAAGGTCGATGGATCTCCCATGCCAAACAGCGAGTACAGAAGGAAAAATCCGGGTCTAATTGCGCTAATGCACTTCCTTGCCGGGTGCTTTCTGCATCGAGGATGGCAGTTTTCGTCCGCGATTCGTCATTTTTGTGCCATTTTCATAAGAAAAGTGTGTGAAAATAGGAAATATAGGATGTCTCGTTAAAATTTATGTTGGCAAAACGCCCTCGTGACATATAATAGAGAGTGGCCAATTTGTAGTGCCAGGGACGCCCAAGGGGCTTCTCGAGCAAGCGGTGACTGCGAACGGGTAAGGCGGTCTTCCTCGGGCGCGGTCAGACGGTCGAGAAGCGGTCTGTTGCCGGTGGGTTGCCAACGTTCGAACGAGGGTGCTGTGAACGCCAGGAAACCCCCGCCGGGCCGGATTCGGCTGACGGTTAGTGTGTGTGCACCGTGGCGTCCTTGTGTGGGAGGCTGATGTGAGTGAATACGTATGCATGCTGGGAGCAACGACGAGAAGGTTGATTTTGCTCGTCCTTGTGATGCTCTCGGGGTTGTTCCCCATCGAATTGTCGGCCGCGGTTGTCACCGAGCAATGGGTGGCCCGGTATGACGGGCCCGGCAACGCGGATGATTACGCCAAAGCAATGGCGGTGGACGCTTCGGGCAACGTTTATGTCACTGGATACAGCCATGGCGCGAAGAGCTCCTACGACTACGCCACCGCCAAGTACGATGGAGCAGGCAATCTTCTCTGGCTCGCGCGCTACGACGGCCCTGGGAAATACGACGACCAAGCAGCAGCGGTCGCCGTCGATCATCAGGGAAACGTCTATGTCAGTGGGCACAGCTACAGCGCCGGTGCCGGGGCAGACTACGCCACGATAAAGTACAACGCACAGGGTATCGAGCAATGGGCGGCGCGATACAACGGTCCGGGTAACGACAATGATATCGTCTTTGACATGGTGCTGGACGCTTCGGGCCATGTCTATGTCACGGGTGAAGGCGACGGGGGCGATTCTCGTCGAGACTACACGACGATCAAGTACGACCCGGACGGCAATGTGCTCTGGGTGGCTGTGTATGATGGAGTAGGTCATCATCAGGACAGCGCCAGGGCCATCGCAATCGACAAGGCCGGCAACGTCTATGTCACCGGCCATAGTTATACGGACAACCTCACGCGCGAGGACTTTGCAACCGTAAAGTACGATGCTCTCGGCAACGAGGTCTGGACGGCGCGGTACATCGGGCCGGCGACGCCGCCGTATTCGGGGTATGACACCTCCGAGGCAATCGCCGTTGATGAAACGGGCCATGTCTATGTGACGGGCTACAGTGACACTCCGGGAACAGGCTATGATTACACGACCATCGAGTATGACGCGCAGGGCATCGAGCAATGGGTGGCGCGATACAACGGGACAAGCGACAGTCGTGACTATGCCCAGGCAATAGCTCTGGACGCTTCGGGGTGCGTCTATGTCACCGGATATTCCCAGAACCTCTGGACAGGTCAGGATTATACCACCATCAAGTACGATGGTAACGGCACAGAGCTCTGGACAGCCATCTTTGACGGCGGAATCTATCACAACGACCGCGCCCGGGACATCACGCTGGACCGGAATGGTTGTGTTTACGTCACAGGGTACAGTTACGGCCACAGCACCCAATATGACTGCACCACTGTCAAGTATGACAAGGCCGGCAACGAACTCTGGATCATGTCCTACGATGGGCCGGAGACACTGGGAACGGGCGGTTTGTTGACCTCACCGGATTCGACCGAGAGCGATTGTGACTACGCTTACACCGTGGCAGTCGACGGCCCGGGCAATGTCTATATCACCGGCAGCAGCTTCGGCGGCGGCTCCCGATATGATTACACCACCGTCAAGTACTCGCAGGAGGATACACCAGCCGGCGCCGGTGTGCAGATCGTGGACCCCGCAACTGGTGTGACGATCAGATTTGAAGCGATTCTGGCCGGCGGCAACACCGCTGTGACCATGACCCCGTCAGCGTCGTTCGCACTCGGGCTGAGTCTCGTACCCGCCGGGATGCTATATGAAATGAGCACGACCGCGCAATTCAGTGGTACGATTGACATCGCCATCCCGTATGAAGGCCATGCGCTGAGTCCGGCGCAGGAAGACGCTCTGAGGCTGTGGCATTATGAGGACGCTACGAACAAGTGGATCGACGTTACCGCCTACGCGGATACGGCCAACAACATCATCCGGGGCGTCTCACCCGGCCTCTCCTTCTTTGCCGTGACCGTGACACCCTGAACACAGCCCTTCGCGCCGGTTGAACGATCAACGCCGCTTCATCTCCACGGCCCGTTTCGGGTTCAGGCCTTCTTCTTTCATGTGTTATTCGGCCGCCTCAATCTTGTGTTTGCGCTTCTTGTGTAGTCCCGTAAGTAGCCGGCGGGATTTGCAGGAGAAGAACAGAGCTTCCAGATGGCACCGATATTTCGGTGATGGGCTATACCACCTGGGCCTCGAAGTTGAACAGGCGGCAGAACTCTACGAGCTGTCGTTTGTAGTCGCCGTAGAAAAAGACCTGATGAAAGCCGGGGAAGCTGAGAACTTCCTGGTCGCCATCGAACTTGACTGCGACCTGTACGACGCATCCGCCGGCCGGCGGCACATCGACGTTGTCAAGCACGGTGCCGACGGAGATGAGCATCTTCGTGGGCTCGCCCGGCTGGACGTCCACGGCGGTAACACGCCGGCCCTTTTCCCACAGCGTGCGGACCGTCGCGTCGGTGTTACCGTGATGGTGCATCAGGTCAAACGGCTCTGGCGGTTTGTCGAAACCGTTCAGTCGCGTCGCACAGACACAGTGTGCCCCGATGATGGCCTGGCGCGAGGTATCGGCCACCGGGTCCTGCACGAACCCGGGCCGGTCGAAGAGGTGGTTGACAACGAGCAGTGACGCGGCGGCGCCTTCATCCCCTTCACAAGCCGCCGGGACGCCCTGGTCGTTGAATCGCGACCAGGCGATGCAGGGCCTTTCCACTACCATGCTCACACAGCCCGCTATCGAGATGGCATCGCCCTCTTCGCGTTCGAGAATATTTCGAGCGACGAAGTAGCCCTTGACGCCGTTGATAACTTCCTGGCGGCTCGCACCCGTGCGCCGGCGTGCCCGGCGCATATAGCTCTCGGCCAGATCCAGCACTTCATCGGTAAGAGGCATGCCGCGGTATTCGTCGAGGTACGTCTTGATGGGCACGTACCGCCACGTAATCCCCAGGTCCTCGGCCTTCGATTCATCGAAACGCTTATCCCCCTTGAGCACGATACAGCGGGCCCGGCGTATCTTCGGCCCGGCCTTGAGCATCTTCATGCCGTACGCCACCTGGCTGAAATCATCCGACGAATAGATGACGCAGCCGGGTCTGTC
>CP070806.1:3609051-3613106 GCA_020343675.1 Phycisphaerales bacterium | reverse complement strand
TCGTCGGCGAGATGAGCGATATGGCCAACATGTACGTCAAGCGAAACTACCGCGAGCCCTTTGTCGTGCCGGATAATGTCTGATGAAGTTTTCACTATGCAATGAGATGTTCGAAGGCGTCTCGATGCCGGAAATCTGCTCGACCGCCAGCCGGCTGGGCTATCACGGCATCGAGATAGCGCCTTTTACCCTGGCGCCATCGGCTGACGAGATCACGGCCGAACAAAGAAAAGAAGTCCGCCGGGCGGTCGAAGATAGCGGCCTTGAAACCGTTGGCCTGCACTGGCTTTTTGCAGGCCCGGACGGGCTGCACATGACAACGACGGACAACAAAACCTGGGGCAGGACAAGAGACTACTTGTCCTGCCTCCTTGATTTGTGCAGCGACTTGGGCGGCAAGGTCCTCGTGCTCGGCTCGCCCAAACAGCGCAGCCTCGTCGAAGGACAGAGCAAGCAAGGCGCATGGCAAAGGGCCGTCGATTTGCTCAGCTCCGTCCTGGACAAAGCCAGCTCGCTGGGTCTGATGATATGTTTCGAGCCGCTCTCGACCGTCGAGACCGACTTTGTTAACACAGTCGCCGAAGGGATGGAGATGGTTCGCCAGATCAATCATCCCAATTTCAAGATTCATCTCGATGTCAAAGCGATGTGTTCCGAATCGAAGCCCGTGCCTGAAATTATCCGTTCGGTTCGCGCCGCCGATATCGGTCATTTTCACGTCAACGACGCCAACCTGTACGGCCCCGGCATGGGCGATGTGGACTACGGCCCCATCGCTGAAGCCATCAAAGAGGTCGGTTGGGACAGGTGGCTCAGCGTCGAGGTCTTCAAGTACGACCCCGACCCCGAGACCATCGCCCGCAAGAGCATCGACTATCTCCGCAGGTTCTGGCCGTAGGTGAAAAATGTAGGATGGGCAACTCGTTTGCCCATGCTGCATAGAGGCCGCCACGAGTTTGACGGACCTACAGCAGTTGCGCTTTGAGCGATTGGGTTGCGCGGTGGAACCGGGCGCGGGCCATCTGGGGCGTCGTACGCGTCAGGGATGCAATCTCGGCATAGGGCAGTTGCTCGTGGCAGCGAAGGTGGAGGACGTCCCTGTATTGCCGACTCATCCCATCGAGAAGGGCCGAGAGCCGCTGAAGCGTCTCGGCGTGAATACTCGCCTCCAAAATGCTGCCGTGTCCCGCATTGCCCTCCCGTGATAAATTGCATCGCAACGAAGCCTTCGCCGCCGAGTTCAGCCGGGCCGATCTGAGATTGTCCTGAATCTTGCTCCAGGCGATGCGATAGACCCAGGGCCAGAACTTCGCCGTTTGGCGCAGCGAGCCAAGTTGTCGAATCATCGCCAAAAGCGTTTCCTGAAGGACGTCCTCGGTCAGGTCGTGATCCCACGTCGTACGCAGAATAAAGGGGTACAACTGCTCACGCACGGCTGCGGCCAAGCGCTCCATGCCGGCCCGGCGACCCGCACGAGCCTGCGATAAAAGATCTTGGATGGAATTGTTATCGTCTCTCATCAGTACGGCCCTCGCCCCTATAAGGCCGCCCGCTCGCCGGAAGTAACGAAAAAACGCCGAGCATCCGCTCCTTGCCCCTTAGGGGCGTGGGGGCGCGACGCGCAGGCGTCCCGAGCTTGTCCCTTAGAGACGAAGCCGAGGGACCTGAACCTCCGCTTGGATATCAGGACACCAGGGGCTAATCGGCCTCAGGCTCAGCCCCATCGAGCACTCGCCATGCCGGCGGGGTCAGTTCGGAGATGTGCCATTGGCCGCCGCAGTGGTGGCATTTGTCCATGTCGGGCCGTCTCGGGTTGCCGCAATTGGCGCAGGTCACCAGCGTCATCTTCGGCCGGGTTAGTCTGTACGTGATATAGCCCGCTAAGCCGAAGGCGATGGTTCCGAGGATCCACCATCGCCCGGTGCGTCGCGATAGTCCAACGACCGCGGCGTCTTTGCGGACCCGCAAGGCCAGCCATATCGAAAAGAGCATCGAGGGCGATATCAGCAACAGGGCTTCGAGGAACCGCTCGACAATATTGCCGCGAGAATCCCTGCCCTTCATGGCGATGAAGGAATTGGGAAGCACAAACATAGCTCTGTGCCCTGAAGCGGCTTCGATGCTGTCGGCGGTCAGATAAGAGGCCAACGACAGAATCGGCGGATGAAGGTTCTCCAGCACGTACTTGCCGATGGTCGCCACGGGCGCCCAGGGGACGCTAAAAAAGACCGCGCTGCTCGAAGGCACGGTTCGGCTGCCTCGGCTGGTCTTGGCCATGGTTCCGTAGCTTCTGACAAGGAATCCCTTTTCGTCGAAGACGCTCAGGGCCAACGCCGTACCCTCCCGGCTGACACCGGCCACGAACAAACCTCTGTACTTATGATCCTCTTTCAGGGCTGCTGGCAAGACTCGGTAAGCCAACAAATCCGCAGGCGTCGCCTGTTTGTTGATTGGAAACAATGTCCTGGGCACGGGCAAATATCCGGCGGTCCCGGTGAATTCGAGCGTCTCTTCATCGAGCAGGTCGATCCGCCCCGATTCGTCCAGAACGAGCACATAGCGCTCGGGCTGATAGTCCGAGTCTGTCTCCCTGATGGGCGAGCGAACCAACCTTGAATAGAATGCTTGCTCCTCATCGTTCTGTGATACTCTGTCAACCAGCGGCAACCAGTACAGATCCAAAATCGAGGGGTTCTTACTTAAAAGGCCAATATCGACCGGTCTGTGCGGGTCGTCATTCGATAGTTGCGGGCCTTTGGCAATCTTTCTTTCTGCGAGGTCAATCCGGAAAAAGCGTCGCAGATTTCTATCATACAATATGCCTTCGGATAGGTCCGAGACGACGGACAAGAACCTGCCGAGCTTCTTGTCAGGAACCTCGGAAACGCCTTCGGGACCCACATAGAATTGAACGAGCTTTTGCTTCCGAGTTCCGTCGGGCATTCTCTCTACGTCGATCCAGCGACAGTCTATCTGACCGGTTCTTTCATCGAGGTAAACCCAGGTTGAGTCCGGGCCGGAAGGATAAGGATACCAGATGCGCCAGTGCCGACCTTCAGGAATTCTACTGCTGAAATAGTCTGCGATACCAAGAGTCTGCGGGGCTTCCGGGTGGATGATGTGCGCGTGCACGGTGGACGGTTGTGCCAAGTTGGGATCATCGATATATGGGCCCAGATCCAAACCGGTCAGGGAGATATCCACACTCCTGGAATCGAGAGGCATGATGTCTGCGAGGCTGCTCTTGCACTGCCAGCTTGCCCAGAACAGCGACAGCGACAGAAACACCAGCACGAGAAATCCGGCGGCGAGCACGTGAACGGGATAATTTAGCCGAGATCGCATAAGGTTGTTCCTAAAGGGACGTTGAGACAAACTTTTGCCACGTACGTATCAGACACGCGGCGATAACCAGCACGAGAAGAAACCTGATTTCAGAACCGAAGCCTTTGACAACGATAAGAGAGACCAGAATGAGGTTCAGCCCGAGTGCGCCGAACGTCGGGGCGATCTTGCTCGCCGTCCATCCGGTAAGCAATCCGAGACAATAGCATGCAAAAACCATCAGGAATATCGTCGTCACAATGTCGGTCAGCAAATTTGTGAAAAACGGCATGGGTAACACGAAAAGACGGCAGAGCAATCCGGCGCCAATGGCCAGCGGAAGCAGCGCCAGCAGAATGGCCAGAACTCCCGCGATAATCCTGGCTGCCAATATCCGGCTTCTTGTAACCGGCAGCGCGCAAAGAAACGCCGAGATTCTCCGGTTTCGATCCAGGTACATCTGCGTGACGCCCATCGCAGAAAAGACGATGACAAGTATCAGCAACATGGGTATCCAGAGGGCGGCGAAGATACCGGACTCAATCCGGCCTCCTGAATTATACGCCGCAGCCGTCAGAAGCGACACCAGGACCGCCGAGAAAATCAAGGCGGCGAAGAAATACACGATATGGTCCAGGATTTCTCTTTTTATCAGTGCGAGCATTTGCCTTGTCTCCTCTTTACGGAACTTCCACGGGTTCGACGCTGGGCCGCGTACATTCGATGAAGAT
>CP070806.1:3601334-3608951 GCA_020343675.1 Phycisphaerales bacterium | reverse complement strand
TGACCTTCTACGACGGATTTTGATTGGACCGAAAATCATGGCAAAGCAACCGATATTTGGCAAAGATCCGGAAAAGATCTCTCGAGTCTTGTCAATAGGCGACGATGAAGAGGATCTCAGTGAAGTCCAGTCAGATGTGGGTGATGCCCCTATGATCCGTGAGGTCCGTGCCAACAAACAGGTCACTGGGCATGGTCGTGGTTCATCCGCCTCCAGAGATGAAGTCATTGAGAGGCTTCACACAAGCGTCGAAGGCTACCGGATCATCAAGGTCTTGGGCGAAGGCGGCATGGGGATCGTGTATCTGGCCGAACAGCAGCATCCGGTCCGGCGTCCGGTCGCCTTGAAGATCATCAAGCCCGGTATGGATTCCAAGCGTGTGATGGCGCGGTTTGAGGCTGAGCAGCAGACCCTCGCCTGGCTGGATCACCCGAACATCGCTCAGGTGTTCGATGCCGGGACCACTGAGGCGGGTTGCCCCTTCTTTGTGATGGAGTACGTTCAGGGCATTCCCATTACGGATTTTTGTGACCGCCGCAAACTGAGTATCCAGGATCGGCTACATCTCTTCTTGGCCGTGTGCCAGGCCATCCAGCATGCGCATCAAAAAGGCATCATTCACCGAGACATCAAACCGTCCAATATTCTTGTAGAAGAACAAGATGGGCACCCGACGCCTAAGATCATTGACTTTGGGGTGGCCAAAGCCATGGGTAAGCCCTTGACTGAGCGCACGTTTGCAACGGAGGACAGCCAGTTGCTCGGCACGCCCGAGTACATGAGCCCCGAACAGGCCGATATGGCCAACAAGGATATCGACACGCGTTCCGATGTCTATTCGTTGGGTGTACTGCTCTATGTCCTGCTGACAGGTGTTCTGCCGTTTGACCCCCAGACTCTCCGAGGCAGTGGAGTCGAGAACATCCGAAAAACAATCCGCGAAACTGATCCTAAGACGCCAAGCACTCGTCTAACAAATCTGGGTGACGAGGCTGTGAAGATAGCCGAGATGCGCAGAACGGAAATCAACGCATTAGCGAAGCATCTGAAGAAAGAACTCGAATGGATTCCCCTCAAGGCAATGCGCAAGGAACGTTCAGAACGCTATCGTTCGGCCTCAGAACTTTCCGACGATATAGAGAACTACCTCCGAAGTGCCCCTTTGATGGCCGGACCGCCGAGCACAATATACCGAGTCAGAAAGTTCATCCAGCAACGCAAAGCTCTGGTAACCGGGATCACTGTGGTATTGACAGTACTAATAGCTGGGATTGTTGTTTCAGCAATTCTTGCTGTGGGGCAGCAGAAGCAACGAGAACTCGCAGATCAGCGAGCCGAGGACTATCGTCGTTCCTTGTATACAAGCAGAATCAATCTGGTGGGCCAATACTGTTTGGATGGAGATATGGCTCCTGTACGTAAGTTATTATTGGCTTGCCCCAAGAACCTGCGCGAATGGGAATGGTATTATCTGTGGCATATATCAGACCAGTCACTGATGACTCTTCGGGGACATGAGGATCACGTTTATTCGGTAGTGTTCAGTCCTGACGGCAGGCGCGTTGCTTCAGGCAGTGCGGATAATACAATCAAGATGTGGCGTATCGACAACGGAAGCGAACTGCTGACTCTACGGGGACACACAGATATCATTTGGTCAGTAATGTTCAGTCCGGACGGCAGGCGGATTGCCTCCGGCAGCGCGGATAATACAATCAAGGTGTGGGATGCCGAGTGTGGCGACGAACTGATGACTCTTCTTGGACATGAGGCTACGGTTCGGTCAGTAACTTTCAGTCCGGATGGAAAACGCATTGTCTCGGGCAGTGCAGACAGGACGCTGAAAGTATGGGATGTGGACAGTGCCAGTGAAGTGATAGCTCTTCGGGGACATAGACTTATGGTCTGTGCAGCAGCGGTCAGTCCGGACGGGCGACGGATCATCTCGGGCAGTGAGGATGGGACGCTAAAGGTATGGGATGCAGAAAGCGGTGATGAACTTATGAGTCTTGAAGAACGTGGTGCCGCAGTCAGGTGTACTGCGTTCAGTCCGGACGGGCGGCGAATCGTCTCAGGCAATGATGATAATAATGTAAGAGTATGGGATGTAGACAACGGCACGGAACTGATGATTCTTCCAGGGCACAATGGACCGGTCAGGTCAGTAGGATTCAGTCCAGACGGTAAGCGCATCGTCTCAAGCAGTATGGATAATACCATCAAGATATGGGATGCGCAGGCGGGCATCGAACTGATGACTCTATACGGACATAGGGATCGAGTTTGGTCGGTAGCATTCTGTTGGGATGGCATGAGGATTGTCTCGGGCAGCTGGGATAACACCATTAAGGTGTGGGATGTAGACGACAGCAGCAAGCAGATGATTCTCAGGGGACACGAGGGTTATGTTTGGTCGGTAGCGTTCAGTCCAGACGGCAAGAAGATAGTTTCGGGAAGTGAAGCTGCAAAGGACGGTAGTGAGGATCATGTGCTGAAGGTATGGGATGCTCAAAGCGGCATCGAGCAGATGAGTCTTAGAGGACATAAGGGTAAAATCTGGTCTGCTGTGTTCAGTCCGGATGGCCAGCGCATTGCCTCGAGCAGTTTGGATTCTACAATAAAGATATGGGATACAAACAACGGCAGCGAACTCATGACTTTGCAGGGGCATGAGCATTCAGTTTGGACTGTAGCCTTCAGTCCGGACGGAAGGCGCATTCTCTCGGTCGGCAGAGATAATACGATAAGGATTTGGGATGCAAACAACGGCAGCGAGCAGTTGATTCTTGGAGAACATGAGGAGCCAGTATGGTCGGTAGCCTTCAGTCCGGACGGCAGAAGGATTGTCTCTGGCAGTGTAAATGGGACGATCAAGATCTGGGATGCAAACAACGGCAGCGAGCAGATAGTTCTTAGAGGACATGAGGAACCAGTTTGGTCAGTAGCGTTCAGTCCGGACGGCAAGCGGATCGTCTCGGGAAGTGGAGCTCCAGCAGGCGGCAGTGGGGATCATTTGTTGAAGGTATGGGATGCTGAAAGCGGCAGCGAAGAGACAACCCTTCACGGGCACAGAAGTACAGTCTGCGCGGTGACGTTTAGTCCTAATGGCAGACGGATTCTCTCGGGAAGCAGGGATGGGACTCTCAAGGTCTGGGATGCCAAGAGTGGCAGCGAATTGATAACCCTTCGGGAGCATATGAGTCAGGTTCTCTCGGTAGCGTTCAGTCCGGATGGCAGACGTATTGTTTCGGGTCATTGGAATAGGACACTCAAGGTGTGGGACACGGTTGATCCAGAAGAAGTTGCGGCCGAGCAACGGGCAGAGCAAAAGGGACTATCCTGGATTCGCTAAGGCAGGAGTCCCTACTCCACAGGGCTCCGGAAGCCAGAAAGCTCATGCTGGATTTAGACCACAACGCTAGTTTTGAGTCTGTGCGTGAATTGGCATTGCTACACAAAAAGCAGACCCTCCATGGTGAAGTAGAGCTGCTGCTGCCGGAGCTACCAAGGGCTGCTGTCTCACATTCAGTAACACTCACCCAAATACAATAGAATCATTCAAGAACCTAATTGACCTCTGAGAAGCCTGGAACAAACCGGAAAAAGCCAAAGAGTGGCGTGCAAAACTGCCGTAAACAAGAGCAGCAATACAGTGACATAGCCTCCGAACGGCCCCAATTTCTTGACCTACAAAACGTCAGATTTCCTTGACACGTCGTGCCTCCGTTTTGTCTCCACACACCCCGATTTTGACCGAGGTGACTCCGATAGACGCTATTCTCTTGGCCCCATAGCCACTTTTTTCGGAACGCGATAGTATTCAGTGAACGTCGTCAACGACAGCTGCCAACCCTTGAAGTACCTGCTACAGGAAGCATCCGCTGCGGTTTCAACACACGGCTGTAAACACGAAGGTCGTCGATCAGGGCAGTCCATTTCGCCCCCGGTCAGCTGATGCGTGGCAACTCATTGACCTTTTTCAGTATTAGGTAGTTCTTCACAGGGTGATCAATGAAGTCACAGATGTGGACGAGGCAGCGGCTGTTCATTCCAGGGCGAGTGTTACGATCACCCGGTTCGCATCGGACTTGTCGAGCACAACCTCCACGTCTTCAAGCACAGCGGAATGTTCTCCGTAGGAGGCCTGAATTTGATATGTACCCTTAAAGGCACGGTCCGGTGCCGTAAAGCGTCCTGAGGCATTGGTTATACCGTGGGCCCGGGTCCACCATGTGTTATAAACCAGATCCAGGTAAGCCTGTCCCTTGGGTTTGATGGAGCCGTCCAGCCGATACAAGTGCTCGTGATTAGGCCAATCGCCAAGCGGCCAGAAATCCCACTGTACTATTCCTACGGTTGATGGATGTGAGAAAATCACCGTCATAAAGTCCTGCATATAATCGGCCTCCACCTGTTCATTGTAGAACTTCAAGGTGAATTCGGTAATTTCAATGGGAAGATTAAACGTACTGAATCGATCGAGAATTTTGACCAGTATATTCGGCGGAGTCAGGTCAGAGGCCCTACCAAAGTGGGCCTGGATACCGATGCCGTTGAGCGATGCCTGGTTATCCTGCAAATACTCGATTATATCGTATAGACGCTGCTGGTGAGCTGTGTCTGTTTCTCCACCCGTGGCAAGAATGGAATAGTCATTGATAAAGAGCGGAACGCTTGGTAATATTGAACGAGCTTTGTCAAACCAGTCGATCATCACAGAGTCCCCAAAGCGGTCCATGAGATCGTGATTGTCGTAGGGCTCATTGATCACGTCCCACTCATCCACATATCCCTTGGTTTCCGAAGCCACGCTTTGGATGTGATTCAGCACGTACTGCTCTAACGCCGCATTCTGGCGATTGTCCCAGAGTGTTCTGGCCTGAGATGAGATGTGGGTATAACTCGGCCAGACCATCACGTGACCGCGCACATAGAAGTCATTATCTTTAAGCCATTGCAAGGCACGCAGTGTCACGTCACGGTCATAATTGGATCCCCAGTCTCCATTCCAGGCCGGCATCTTGAAGCAATTGTGATTCGCCACGCAGTTGCAGATTGTCAGCAGTTTTTCCCGATAGGCCGCGCCGGCCGGGCCCTGGTCGTCAATAAGCCAATAGGAAGCCGCCATGCCGAAGCCGTAATCATGTCGGGTCATGTTGATATCCACTGTGGCACCCGGCAGGGGCAGGCCGTTCGCGTCCCGCACCTCCACCTCCAGGTCCACCTTGCGGTATTGCTCAATGCGCGATGCAGCAGCGGGGCGCCAGTGGGCATCTGACTCGCGCCCGGGATAGTCCAGATAGGCCTGGGCCGGCAGGGTATGCTCATTTAAGAGACCACCGTAATAGTACCACTGCATCTGCGCGATTTCAAAGACCTGGGGTTCGTATCCCACAAACAAGGCCGCCTTGAAATCGCCGGGCTCTACAGTCATACCTGCTGTGAACGGCACGAAGTACTGACGCCAATTCGTATCCATGATAACGCCGAAACTCAAGGGCTTCTGATAATCGCTATAGCGCTCCACAACGGATGTCATGCGCGCTCCCATGTCACTATCCGACGAGATCTGCCGTGCATAAAAACTGACAAAGAATACGTCGCTTGAATCCACGTGCAGGTCCGGGTAAATCATCGGAGTGGGGTAGAGTTGTGCCTCCCATGAATTCGCTTTTGACTCGGTCAGCGTAACATGCAGGGCCTGTTTCCCAAAGGGCTGACCCGGCGCAATAGAGACGACGCGGCGTGTGTGGCCAAATCCGGTGAATGTGTGCAGGGGTGGTTCTTCCATCTGCAAGGGGGGACCGTACTGCCGGATATCCAATCCGCCTATTTCAATGGCTTGCGCGCCGTATCCCAACTGGAACACCACCTGTGCTTCTGCAGGTTCATAATCGTCCAATGAAGTAAAGGCGTGACTGAACCGGACCCAGTCGCCGCTCACTGTAGTTGCCAGGCGGAACGATTCCATACCGGGTGTTGAAGCACTTCGCACAACTGCATCGAATGTCGCGTTACCCGCGCCTGCTGATCGCGCATAAAAAACCAGATGCAGCAGGCTTTTGGCAGCAATAGTCTCTGTGGTAGGCGCATACAGTTCCACATCATCGGCTTGTACTGCCAAGCTCATGGTCTCCACGTGACACCCGCAGTGGAATGCCTCGCCTGTGACGGCTGACACATAGCTATCAGCACTTCCTGTGGTATCGCTCAGGGACATGTTATCGATCGGATCATTGCCCAGTACACTGTGACCTTTATACAGTTCTGTGTCAATGTGGCTGACCTGAAGTCCGCCGATCTGAATTGCCTGAGAGCCGAATCCGAGCTGGAATTGCACTTGGCCGCATCCCACAGCAAAATCCAGGTTCGATTTTACCTGGAAGCTATAACACTGCCAATCCGTGCCTGGTCTAATCGTCCGGTGCACAATGCCGTCGTAAGGCGAGTGGTTCTGCTGGAAGCGAAATATGAACTCCGGATCCGAGCCGGAAAGGCTTCGGGCATAGAACACAAATTCGATTGAATCCCCCAACGCAATGGCCACTTCATTGCTTTTCACAAGTTGAACGTCCCACGTGTATTGTGCACCGCCTGTTGTCTCGACCTGCCACGCTTGGGCAAACCCACTGTGACTGACTTCTACTAAAGCGGCCGTGGCCAGATGTCTGCTATCATAGAGGCTCATATGGGTCAGTGGGTCCGACCCACAAATCGGACTCAATGCGATGGCAGTTTGCCCGAGGCATGCGGTCAAGACCGTGAAAAGAGACATGCTAACCGGGATTCGCCATATACACTCTACTGAAACACTCCTGCATGTTTCAGGTTCCATAATCCGGGACTTCCCACTTGCTTCCATAAACAGTGCTCCTGCACGCTTTGACACTGTTCTTGAGGCACACTCCTGTACAATTCAAGCCCTATAATACCAAAACTCCACCTCAATTTCAACAGCTTGGCGGCAGGTTCAGCATGCCATGTCGCAAGAAACACAAGAAAAGCCGCAAGAATGAATTGTGGCAACGGGGATTCTTGTATTTGACTGTGAACTCTTCATGGGTGACCTTGCTCGTGTTCTTTGCACTTTGGCTGTCTCTATCGTCTCGGTTCCAGAAGATGGCATTGATGGCCTATTGCCAAATCGAGCGTTCTCTTGGTAGAAGACAACAGGGCACTCGTCGATATCTGGAACATGTTCATCCTCGTCCTCGGTGGTAGTGACAGTTCAGATGCGGAAGAGGTTGACAAGAAATCATGTTAGTCCTATTGCCCCTTCTTGTTTGGGCTGGTCCCACCAGTAGGGCCGTTGAAAAACCTCACGGCAATGACAGCTCCATGGTGTACCGGGACTACGGATTTCTGACACTGAGAAGCTTCAATCTACACAACTCAACCTACGCATTAACCGGATGAGCCAAACTTTGAAGATCCGCTCCTGTTGGATTCTGGAAAATTCGAAGTTCAAACTCAGGGATAACAGCCAGGATATGGTCGAAGATATCCGCCTGGATTGCCTCATAATTGGCCCAGACCTGATCATTGCTGAACACATAAATCTGGATTGGCAGGCCATTGGGCGTTGGTTCCAAATGCCGCACCAGGAAGGTCATCTCC
>CP070806.1:3589845-3601234 GCA_020343675.1 Phycisphaerales bacterium | reverse complement strand
TTCGGGTGTGAGCAATTCGAGCTGGCCGCCTAATCGCAGGACGCCGCAGCGCCCGTCGTGGACGGGCTTCGGCTCGTAAACAAGGACATTGGCCGGCGGCATGGAACCGTCCTGGCCCGGGATATAGATGTACTTATCGCCCTCGGGCGCGGGGCAGCGAAATAACTGAGTGCTTCCACCGAATTCCACCAACTCCTGCTGCGAAGGCGGAAATCCTTCATTGCTGATGGCGTACATCTGTATGTTCTGGCCGATGGCGCGCAGATTCGTCTGACATTTGACCGTGATGGCTTTCAACTGCGTGTCCACCATCGCGTCGCTGTATTGCTGCCCGACTTCACCGAAGCTCCTGATCAGCCACAAGATGCCGAAAGCCAGCAGCCCAAAGAAAACCAGCGCAAAGATGATATTGACCACGGCGCCGCCGCGCGAGCAGGTTCTCTCACTTGGCATAGAGCTTTGCAGACAAGCCTCTTTGCCGAAATCTCTTATTGAACGTATCATAATTTCCCCTTCTGTTCAGGCTGCGCAACACCGGCCTTACTTGCCCCTGAGATATCACAAGATCAAGGCAACCTAAGGAGCGTATAGAGCAGTTCGACCACGGGCCATATGATCCTCTCAAACCCGCCCAGCACGAGAAACCCGATAAGGATGAACATTCCAAATTGAGACACTTGTCTGTACGCCCGGATGGACTCGGGCGATTTCAGCCGGGCAAACACCATTCTCGAACCGTCCAAAGGCGGTATGGGAATGAGGTTGAACACGGCCAAGATAATGTTGTATCCGACCGCCAGCAATACAAAACTGCCCAGGAGCGGGACGGTTCTCAAGCGAAAGAGATGAAAAGAAATGGCCAGGCCAAAGGCCATCAGGATATTCGCCGCAGGCCCGGCCGCGGCCACTTTGAAAATCTGGCTCTTGCTGAGGACCGAGAAATTGACGGGCACCGGTCTGGCCCAGCCAAATCCCACCAGCAGGGGCAGAATGATGGTCCCAATCAGACTGATATGAGCCACAGGATTCAATGTCATCCGTCCCATACTTGCCGCTGTGTCATCGCCGCACCGGTAGGCCATCCATGCATGGGCGTATTCATGTATGCTCAAACAGACAACGAAAATAGGAAGCGTAAATATGTAAATTAAGGGATCACCACCAAGCATCTGAGTCTAATACGACGAAAACATGCGGATCGTCGCACCTTTATACGGATTTCCAGGGAACACCACATCGATTACGGACATGCGCGCTATTATAAGGCCTGTCAGGTCTGTTTGTTGACATTTTTTTTCAAATGCCTTAAATAGTATGGAATGAGACCGGCAAAATCAGAGGCGTGTGCTGAATATACCGGGGCGCGACGGGTGAATCGTACCGGCTATATGAGTCCCGTTGGGAGTCTTTACTGCTGGTATGTCGTTTTCTTATTTTTGGCAATTGCGTCCACCTCCGGGTTGGCAGGCGAGCCGCCCGGCACCTCCGCAAACAGGCGCACCCTCAATCGTCAGAACGCCGTCCGGTACATCCGAGGCTTCGATTTCGAATCTCTTCGCCTGGCCATCGCCGACTTGACCGAAGCGTTTGGCCCGGAGTATCCGAGGGGCGAGAGCTATCTGAATCGCCTCGACAGCCTGAAAAAAGCGAGCAATGCCGCGTCGAATTCATCCAATCCTTCCGCGAAGACCGAGGCGCTGAGAATCGCGCGCGAGCTGGAGCAGCTTCGGTACGACGCGTTGCTGTCGAACCCCCTGCTCGATTTTGACAGGCTCATACTGCTCAAGCGAAAGCGGGGGCAGCTTGGCCTGCCCGTCAACCACAAATGCAATGCGGGCATCGAGCGCACCGGCTACGACAACGAGATCGCCATCCTGGAACCGGCGCGCCCCGGCGGCAGGCTGCAGACGCTTTTTCGCCCGGCCGCAACCGAATTCGTCGGCGAAATGGACCTTGATTTCGATGCCGAGAAGCTTCTTTTTACGATGCCCAAGGGCCCAACCTGGCAGATTTTCGAGATCGGAACAGACGGTGCCGGCCTGCGCCAGGTCTCGCGAGGCGAACATCCTGACGTGGACAACTTCGATGCGTGCTATCTGCCCGACGGCAGGATCGTCTTTGTCTCGACCGCCTCCTACACCGCGGTCCCCTGCTGGCACGGCGTCGAGCGCGCGTGCAACATTTACCTGATGGATTCCGATGGAGGCAACGTGCGGCAGTTGTGCTTCGATCAGGACCTCGACCTTCACCCCGCTGTGCTGCCGACGGGCCAGGTGATTTTCAGCCGATGGGACTACACGGGACCCATGCACATCTACTTGCGTCCGCTGATGGTGATGAATCCCGACGGCACGGGCCAGCGGGCGGCCTACGGCAGTAATTCCTATTGGCCGAACGCGCTGTATTTTCCGCGAGGGATACCGAACGCCCCGGGCAAGATCATCGCCATCATCGCCGGCTATCACGGCGTGCCGCGGATGGGTGAGCTGGGGCTGCTCGATACGACCAAAGGCTGGCACGAAGCCGCCGGCATCGTGCAGACAATCCCGGGCCGGGGCAAAGCGGTCCGGACCGTTATCCGCGACAACCTGGTCGATAAGTCCTGGCCGAAGTTCCTTCATCCCTACCCGTTGAGTGACAAGTACTTCCTCGTCGCGTCCCGGCTTGACAACAAGAGTCCGTGGGGCATCTACTTAGCGGATGTTTTCGACAATATGCTGCCCATCCTCGTGCAGCCGAAGTTCGATTTGTTCGAGCCAATCCCGTTAGCCCGGACGCCCCGTCCGCCTGTTATTCCCGACAGGGTGGACCTTGAGCGCGACGACGCGGTCGTCTATTTAGACGATGTCTATACCGGCCCGGGATTGGCGGGGGTTCCTCGCGGTGCCGTGAAGAAGCTGCGGATTCTGGCCTATCATTTTGGCTATCCTGGAATGGCCGGGCCCGACAAAGTCGGCTGCGGCGGCCCCTGGGAAGTGATGCGAATCCTCGGCACCGTCGATGTCCGGAAGGATGGCTCGGCCATGTTCACCGTCCCGGCCAACACGCCGCTGAGCGTGCAGCCGCTGGATGCCGAAGGCAAAGCCGTCCAGTTGATGCGAAGCTGGTTCACGGCCATGCCGGGCGAGACCGTCTCCTGCGTCGGCTGCCACGAGCAGCCAAAGCACATCCCCGTGCTGCGCAAGAGGCTGGCCGCGACGCGCCCGGCGACCCGAATCGAGCCCTGGTACGGCGCGCCAAGAGGTCTTGATTTCGAGAGGGACGTGCAGCCTGTACTCGACAAATACTGCGTCGGGTGCCACGATGGAACAATGGACCAAGACGCCCAAATAACCCTTGATCTGCGAGCGGAGCGTTACGCAAAGAACTATCAGGGGCGCGAGCTGACCAGGCTGGGCGCAAACCGGTTGCATCCGGTGGTCCGCGAGGTGTTCGCCGGAACCAGGGTCAAGTACACGCCAGCCTACGAGGCGCTCATACCGTACATTCGCAGGGTCAACGTCGAGGACCACGTGGGCCTTCTGGTCCCGGGCGAATACCACGCCGACACAAGCGAGCTTGTTCAGATGCTCCGCAAAGGCCATTACAATGTGCAGTTGGATAGAGAAGCATGGGACCGGCTTGTCACGTGGATAGATCTGAACGGCCCCTGCCACGGCACCTGGACCGATGTGGGGCCGATTCCTGACGGGGCCGAACAGCGCAGGCGAGACCTGCGCGAACTTTACGGCGGCCCCAAAGACAATCCCGAAACGATTCCGGATATCGCCCGATCGCGTGCCGAGCCGGTACGGCCCGAACCCGTCCCCGAAACAAGGCCAAACACACCGAGATTTGCTGATTGGACGCTCGATGCCAAACAGGCGCGGCTGCGACAGAGTGCCGGAGGACCATTCATCCGAACGATTGACCTCGGCGGGGGCGTGACTATGAGGCTTGTGCGTATTCCTTCCGGCCGTTTCGTCATGGGCGAGGCGAATGGCGAGCCCGATGAAATGCCGGCTGCCGAAGTTTCAATCGAGCAGGGCTTCTGGATGGGGGTTTGCGAGGTCACCAACGCTCAGTATCATCGCTTCGATCCCGATCACGATTCAGGCTATTTCACAAAGCGCTTCCAGGGCCCCGACGGTCCGGGGTTATCTCTGGCCGAGCCTGAGCAGCCGGTGGTTCGCGTCTCGTGGAAAAGAGCGATGGACTTTTGCCGCTGGCTCTGGCGGCAAACCGGCATGAATTGCACGCTGCCCACCGAAGCCCAGTGGGAATACGCCTGTCGCGCCGGCTCGCAAAGCCCGCTTTCATACGGGCCGGTCGATACGGACTTCGCGCGATGGGCCAACGTCGCCGATAAGTCACTGAGTGTCAGCCCCAAGCCTACCGGAGGGCTGGAATCAAACATCGTCGCCCACTTCGGCAAGGGCATCCTGGAATCAGCCGTCTATGGAGGGAACATCCTGTGTGACGTACGCTTCGACGACGGGACCATCGCGACAGCAGGCGTCGGAAGCTATCGACCCAACGTTTGGGGGCTGCATGACATGCACGGCAATGCCTGCGAGTGGACGCGAACAACCTACAAGCCTTATCCTTACGAGGCCGACGATGGTCGCGACGCTCTGGTCGAGCCAAGCAGGAAGGTCGTGCGAGGCGGCTCGTGGTGTGATCGGCCCGAACGATGCCGTTCCGCTTTTCGCCTGAGTTACCCGGCGTGGCAGCGCGTCCATAACGTCGGATTTCGCATCGTGTGCGGTCTCGAAATTCCGGGAGAAGAGTATGCCACCCGGAGCGACGAAACGCTGCACGATTGACAGAGATTATGCTCACAAAACGAAAACAGCCAATGCGCATTCTTCTTGTTCTGCTGTTCGCGGCGACAGCGGGTGTTCCGGCTCTGGCGGCGATGGACCAGGTGAAAGGGACCGGCTTGCCCCGTTCGAAATTGCTCGATGAGTTCCTCGCCGGACCGATGGCGGACGTCGATGAGATCATCTTTGCGTGTCGTCAATTGAACTATGACGGGCACTGGTACGCCAATTTCGGATATTACGCCGACAGCGCAGAACGCAAGGCGTACCGGGCCATGGGCCGGCTGTGCAAGCTGAACATCAGAACGGGGGAAGTGACGGTATTGCTGGATGCACCGGAAGGCACGATCCGCGACCCGCAGGTCCATTATGACGGCCAGAGAATCATTTTCTCCTACCGCAAGGCCGGCTCGGGCCACTTCCATCTCTACGAAATCAACGCCGACGGAACCGGGTTGAGGCAGCTCACCGATGGAGTGTACGACGATATCGAGCCGACCTACATGCCCGATGACTCGATCATCTTCTGTTCGAGCCGGTGCAAGCGCTGGGTGAACTGCTGGCTGACCCAGGTGGCCGTTCTGTATCGCTGCGACGCCGACGGCGGGAACATCCGCCCTCTCTCCAGCAACAACGAACAGGAGAACACGCCTTGGCCGCTTCCGGACGGGCGGGTGCTGTACCAGCGATGGGAGTACGTGGATCGCAGCCAGGTCCACTATCACCACCTCTGGACGGCCAACCCCGACGGAACGGGGCAGATGGTCTATTACGGCAACTTCCACCCCGGCATCGTGATGATCGACGCCAAACCCATCCCGGGCACGCAGAAGGTCGTGGCCGTCTTCTCCCCCGGGCATGGCCGCAAAGAGCACGATGGACAAATCTCAATTGTCACGCCCAAAGCAGGACCCGATGAGCCCGCCTCCGCCCAGCCGGTGGGCAAGCAGAAGAACTTCCGGGACCCTTATCCGTTTTCGGAAGATTGTTTCCTGCTGGCCCAGGCAAGCAGGCTGCTGGTGATGAACAGTCGGGGTCAGTCGGTACAGCTGTATCGCCTGCCGGCCGGCCTTGCCCGGGTCGGCGTACAATGTCACGAGCCCAGACCGCTGCTGGCCAGGGCGCGCGAACGGACGATTCCCTCCCGAATCGACCCGCAGCAGAAAACGGGCCGGCTTGTATTGACGGACGTCTATAACGGCCGGCGCATGGAAGGGGTCCGGCGGGGTGAGATCAAGAAGCTGCTTGTGCTCGAAACTCTGCCCATGCCCATCCACTACAGCGGCGGCATGGAGCCGCTCAGCTACGGCGGCACCTTTACGTTGGAGCGCGTCCTCGGGACCGTGCCCGTTGAACCGGACGGCTCGGCCTATATGGAAGTGCCTGCTCTGCGGGGCCTGTTCTTTGTCGCGCTGGATGAAAACAATAACTCGGTCAAACGAATGCAGAGCTTTCTGACCGTGATGCCGGGCGAGACGACCAGTTGCGTCGGCTGTCACGAGCAGCGAACCCGGACTCCCATCAACATGAGCGCCAACGCGCTCGATGCCCTCAAAGGCCCGCCCCGGAAGATCACACCCATTGCCGGCATCCCGGAGGTGTTTGACTTCCCGCGGGACATTCAGCCCATCCTCGACAAGCATTGCCTCTCCTGTCACGACTATGAAGCGACCGAACAGGGCGGCCCCCGGGCAGGTGGCGTGCTCTTGGGCGGGGACCGTGGCCCGCTCTATACCCACAGTTATTATACATTGACCATTCACAGGCAATTCGCCGACGGGCGCAACCAGCCGAAAAGCAGTCTGCCGCCGCGGTCGATCGGCAGCAGCGCCAGCCCGCTGATGAAGAAGTTCGACGGCACCCACTACGGCGTCAGGGCCACGCCCCGCGAGACAGACATGATTCGCTACTGGATTGAGTGCGGCGCGCCCTATCCCGGCACATACGCCGCGCTGGGCTGTGGGATGATCGGCGGGTACGCGGAGAACAAGCAGGACGTCTCCGACTGGCAGTGGCCCGAAACGGTCGCGGCCGCCGGGGTGATCCGCCGCCGCTGCGCCGCATGTCACAATAAATTCCTGCCCCTGCCTCTGACCTTGTCTGATAACCGAAACGTGCCGCCGTGGGATGGCCAGCCGGGCTATGTGCCGAGACATTTGATCTTCAACTTGACGCAGCCGGAAAAATCACTGGTTCTGCTGGCGCCGCTGTCGCGGCGGGCCGGGGGCTATGGTCTGTGCAGAGACAAAGAGGGCGTGTCTTTCAAAGCCGAAACCGTCTTTGCAGATACCCGCGACCTGGGCTATCAGAGCATTCTGGCCCTGTGCGTGGCTGGCAAAGATTATCTCGATACAATCAAGCGGTTTGACATGCCGGACTTTCGACCCCGGCCGGCCTATGTGCGAGAGATGAAGCGGTACGGGATTGTCCCGGAAGATCTTCCCGCCGAGGCCCTGATAGATGTCTATGCAACCGACCGCGCCTACTGGCAATCGCTGTGGTACAATCCCGACCCTGACATGAACTTGACGAAGTAGCTACGGAGTACGCTGAGCATGAGAACACGTTGTCTGAACAGAGTCAATGCATGGATGAGCTTCTGTTTGACCCTTGCCGGTCTTGGCGGCATCGGTCTTTCCGCCGAGCCGTACCTGTCTCCGGCGGCGCTGGTTGCAGAGAGCAAAGGCAAGACGCTCTATATTGCCGAAGCGACCGCCAGGCAGGTTGCTGTCTTCGACACGGAAACGGGCAAAGTCACCGCGACCATCGGCACGCCCGCCGAGCCGACCGGCCTTGCCCTGACAGGTGACGGAGCGCTGCTCTATGTCACCTGTGGGGGACCGCAAGGCAAGATTTGTGTCATGGACACACGGACCGCCACACTACGCCGCACCCTGCCGGCGGGCCATACGCCCACGGCGCCCGTGCTGAGTCCGGATGGAAAATCGCTCTACGTCTGCAACCGCTTCGACAACAGCGTCTTGGCCGTAAACACAGAGGACGGCAAAGAAGTCGCAAAGGTCTTGGCCCTGCGCGAGCCGGTCGCTGCCGATATTACACCCGACGGAAAATGGCTCTACGTGGGGAACCTTCTTCCTCACGGCTCGGCCATCGCAGACTCCGTCGCCTGCAACATCTCGATCATAGACGCCGGGAAAACGGCCTTCGACCGGGACATTCCGCTGCCGAACGGCAGTACGGGACTCCAGGACCTCATCGTCTCGCCGGACGGCCGGTTCGTATTCGCCTCGCACATCCTCGCGCGATACACGGTTCCAACGACCCAGTTGGAGCGAGGATGGATCAACACGAACGCCGTCACTATCATCGACGCCCGACGCAAGAGGCTGATTGAGACGGTTCTTCTGGATGATGTGGATTACGGTGCGGCTAACCCCTGGGCGCTGGCCTGCACGAGCGACTCAAAATACCTGTGCGTGACCCACGCCGGGACCCATGAGCTCAGCGTCATCGACCTGACAGCCCTGTTCGAGAAGATCCAAAGCTACCGCCAAAGTAACGCGGCCCATGCCCCGGCCGCCGACGCGTACTCGGCCTACAGCGCCGGTGCCGAAACACCTTCTGATATCCCGAACGAGCTGAGCTTCCTTTATGGCCTGCGCAACCGCGTCAAGCTCTCGGGCAAGGCCCCGCGAGCGCTGGCCATCGTCGGCCAGACGGCTTACGTCGCAGAGTATTTCACCGACAGCATGACCGCAGTGGACATGAGCGATAGACCGAGATTCAAGACCACCTCCATAGCGCTCGGTCCGAAGCAGGAAATCACAGTCAGGCGAAAAGGGGAAATCCTCTTCCACGATGCCTCGATTTGTTTTCAGGCGTGGCAGAGCTGTTCCAGTTGCCATCCGTCCGGCGCTCGCGCCGATGCGCTGAACTGGGATCTGCTCAACGACGGTCTGGGCAATCCCAAGAACACCAAGAGCCTGCTGCTGGCCCACAAGACGCCGCCGGCGATGATTACGGGAATTCGTGAGAGTGCCGAGGCGGCCGTGCGCGCCGGAATCAGGCATATCCAGTTTGCGGTGCGCCCCGAAGAGGAGGCCGCTGCAATCGACGAGTACCTCAAGAGCCTCGAACCGGTCCCCAGCCCCTATCTTCGCAACGGCAAGCTCAGCCGGTCCGCCAGGCGGGGGCGCAAGCTGTTCGAGGAAACCGGCTGCGCCAAATGCCACGAAGGACCGCTGTTTACGGATATGCGAAAACACAATGTCGGCACGGGCGAAGGTCTGGATCAGGGCCGGGACTTTGACACGCCGACGCTGATCGAAGTCTGGCGCACCTCGCCGTACCTGTACGATGGACGAGCGGCGAGCATGGAAGAGCTGCTCACGAAGTACAACCCCCAGGACAAGCACGGGGTCACCTCGAATCTCACTGAGGACCAGATCAGGGATTTGGCTGCGTTCGTCCTGTCGCATTAGAATTGGAAAGGAGAGCAAATCCTATGAGAACAAAAAATCGACGTGATTTCCTGAAAGCCGCCGGATTGGGAGCGGCGGCGGTGGCATTGCCGAGGGCACTTTTTGCCGCCGAGACGCCCGGGAACAGACCGAACATCCTGTGGATTCTGTCCGAGGACATCAGCCCCGACCTGAGTTGTTACGGCGTGCCGGCCGTGCAGACTCCGAATCTGGACAAACTGGCCGCCCAGGGTATTCGCTTTACTCGGGCATTCACGACGGCCCCGGTCTGTTCGGCCAGCCGCTCTGCGATGATTACGGGAATGTTCCAGACCACCGTCGGCATCCATAACCATCGCAGCCATCGCGACGACGGTTACACGCTTCCCGAACCGGTCAGGCTGATTACCGATTACTTCCGGCAAGCGGGCTACTTCACCGCCAATGTCAAAACCGCAGCTCCGGGCGTGGCCGGCTCGGGTAAGACCGACTTCAACTTCAAATTCAAGAAACCTTTTGACGGAACCGACTGGAACCAGCGCAAGACGGGCCAGCCTTTCTTCGCGCAGCTATCCATCAGCATGACGCATCGAGGCGGGCACTGGAAGAATCTGCGTCAGAAGCTGGACAACCCGGTCGATCCCGCCGCGGTCAAGCTGCCCCCCTACTACCCCGACCATCCGGTGGCAAGGGAGGACTGGGCCACGTACCTGAACTCAATTCAGATGATGGATCAGTACGTAGGCAAGATTCTCAAGCGCCTCGACGACGAGGCTCTGGCGGACAACACGGTAGTCATCTTCATAGGCGATCACGGCCGGTGTCACGTTCGCGGCAAGCAGTGGCTTTACGACGGCGGCATCCACATTCCGATGATTGTTCGCTGGCCCGGAAAGCTCGATGCCAAGCAGGTGTGCGACAACCTGGTCAGTGCGATCGACATCTCGGCTACGATTCTGCAGATCGCGGGTATCGAGCCACCGAAACATTTGGAGGGAAAGCTTTTCCTCGAATCCGATAGAGACGGCGTCTGGAAACCCGCCGACGTGCACGATTACATCATCGCCGCACGGGACCGTTGCGACGAGACCGTTGACCGAATCCGGTGCGTCCGGACCAAACAATATAAGTATATCCGCAACTTCATGCCCGAACGCCCCTATACGCAGAGAAACGATTATAAGGAACGGTCCTACCCGATGCTGCCCCTGATGAGAAAGCTTCATGCACAGGGTAAGCTCACAGCCGTGCAGGCACTTTTTATGGCACCGCGAAGACCCGACGAGGAACTATACGATTTGACGAAAGACCCATGGGAGATCAACAACCTCGCGGCCTCGCCGCAGCATCAGGCAACGCTGAAGACTATGCGGGGCATCCTGGACAAATGGATTGCAGACACCGGGGACATGGGGCAATATCCGGAAGAACCCAGCGCTATCACCGAGCGGGATCGAATCCGAATCTATGGAAAGTAGCGTCATTCGAGCGTCTGGCCGTCGTCTGAGAAGAGAGGGACACCTTCAGAACAGCTTGACTTCCACTTTCTTGTTCTTCCATTCGGCGATGAACGCTTCCATCTGTTGCAGCAGCGTCTGAAGCTGCTCGGTGTTCTCAAGCAGATTTTCGTAGAAGGTCCCATCGTTGAGCAGTTTGCCGGCGCTGCCCTGGCCGCGGTTGACCTTCTCCAGAATTAGCCGGAGCTCCGTGGTCGCGGCACTGAGCTGCTCACTTGTATCGACCAGCGCGGCAACAAGCTTCTCCGCTTTGGCGTCGGCGTGTTCAAGAGTCAACGTGCCCGCGGCGGCGAATTTGCGGATCTCTTCGCTCGTACCGGTGAGCGTGGTTACCACCTCTTCGACTTTCGCATCGGCATGTTCGATTATGGTCGTTCCAGCGGCGGCGAGTCGCTCGAACTCTTCCATAGTTATTTTGGCCTGCTCCGACGCCTCCGCCACGTTTGCCAAAGTCCTCTTTATGTTCTCCCGGCTGTTCTGGTCGCCGATAATCTCGTTGGCATGGCCGACGAAATCGTTGATACCTTCGATCAATTCGTTCAGTTTTTGCTGGCTCTCTTCGGGGAAAAACTCGCTGGTCATGCCGGTAGAGCCCTGAAGCCATATCTTGTCCACCAGGTATTTCGTCTCCGGCCGGTTCGGATCAAGC
>CP070806.1:3587503-3589745 GCA_020343675.1 Phycisphaerales bacterium | reverse complement strand
GGACAAATTCGCGGCAACCGGTCTCACACCGGTTAGATCCAAGCTGGTCGATGCGCCGTACGTGGGCGAGTTCCCCATGGTTTTGGAATGCAAAGTGATTCATCATCATGAAATCGGCAGACACACGCATTTTATTGGTGAGATTCTGGACGTCAAGATAGAAGAAGAGATGTTGACCGGAGAGGGCAGCCCAGATATCGAAAAGATCCGTCCCATTGTTTACAGCCCACAAGTCGCACAGTATCACGGGATCGGCGCCTTCATCGGAAAAGCTTTTGAGATCGGCAGGAAGGGGCAGTAACCAAAAGTGGACAGGTATGGCTCTGCAATGCTCAACGAATCCAACGCCTACAAACTGGCGAAAATCGCCAAGGAGGCCGGTGCTCTGGTCCGACGTGGCCAGCTGGAGTATCCTGGCCCAGTCCACTCCGCTGCGCTGCGGGATGCTGACGCAAGAACCGGACGTTGGGAAATCGGCTCCTGCACCAACTTCGCCATCGCGAGGTGCTGCTGATCCTGGCGGCCGTGGACGGCGAGCCGATGCATCTTTGCGACATCTGCGGCTTTGCAATGAGCAAGCCGAGTGAATTTTGGCCACGGTGTGCTTTGACGAGGATGTAACAGCGCTGAAAAACCCCGCCTGGACTGTGAAACAATCAGCAGCAGTTACACCCGGACAGCACTGACATACAATTCGCGCGCTGAATGCCCTGCGCACATGGGTGGTGCTTTGGAGAAGGAAATGGAGCAGAGACAATTAACCGAACTCCGTCGAATACTCGCCACACGTTTTGATCTTGGAGAACTGCGTACGCTGTGTTTCGACCTGGGGATACGTTATGATGATCTGTCAGGTGAAGGAGCGGCAAACAAGGCAAGGGAATTGGTTGCCTATCTACATCGCCGCGGTCGGATTCCTCAACTCATTAAAGTTGGCAAGAATGAGCGTCCGGACATTCCCTGGGATGAAATTCTCAAGGTGACTGATGAAGCCCGTATTGGGTCCCCGGATCTGGCGCCGGCCGAAAAGGATAGGATAAGTGCGATACTCGATGAAGTTGTCATCATCGCTGAAGATTACCTCACGCCTCAATCATTGATCGTCTCCGACTCAATAGCAGAGCTCGTGCGAAGCTCTCTTAGGAAGGCCAACTTGGTACCCCAGGCAGATGACATTGCGCCCTATTTGAGAAAACGAAGTGCGGCCTACCGGGTTGTTGGGTATTTGGCTTTTCACGCAGCGGCTACACAGGGTCACCTGCTCGTCGACCTGACGGACGAGCTCGTGGCCTGCCTTGGCAGGGAACGCAGAGAGGCCATAGAACCCCACAAGGAAACACGCCCTCTATGGCAGCTCTTGGTATGCTTCACCTACTTGTCGAGGGGCAACATCGAAGTTGACAGAAAGCACCTCATCCAGGAAGCACTTCAAGGGTTCCACGATTATTTGCGATCGGACCCCACCATTGATCCTGGTGGTCAGTGCAAAACGCGGATAAAAATGCTGTTGTCGAATTAGAGCCATGAGGTATCGAGACACCCGACTTTGTTGCGAAAGTGTGGTGCGGCTTCTCTAGACGAAGAGCTGGCGAAGCTAGGATCAGCGCGGGACGCTCTGGAGACCAGCCCTCCGCTGTGGTCCGCGGACCGGCTGCTGTGGAAGGGGCTGCGGTAGTTTTCCCAAATGAGACTCCGCAGGGTGGGGGTGACGAGTTCGTCGTGTTGGAAGAGAGCGACTTCGGCCCTGAGACGGCGTTGCAGGAAACACTCAAGCGCAATCCTGAAGCGATACTCGCGCCCGTGCTGCACAGGCATTGATGTAGGAGCAGGTCCACAAGATGATGTCCGCAGCCCAAGAGAATGACTGAGTAAAGAAGATATCGCGGCGAAGGTTCTTGCTGATTCTGCTGTTAGCGCTATTGATAGTGGTTGCGTTCTGTCTCGTGGCGCAACCGCCTTCAGCATCATCCGCCACAGAGACAGCTACCCCACTGGACGTGGTCGTCGATGAGAGCGCCTGGATGGGGACGAAGTGTTTCCCGTGTATGTCGCTAGAGTAGTAAAGATGTCCCAATCAATTACACCACGTTCCAGAGCAAGGGGCAAAGGAGCAGCCAATGATCTTCAAACACGATGACGCGAACCCTGTGGAAATGGTGCCCGGTCTGATGCGACGGGTCGTGGTCAGTGACGAAAACATGATGCTGGTCGAGTTCACGTTCGAACAAGGCGTCGAGATACC
>CP070806.1:3586183-3587403 GCA_020343675.1 Phycisphaerales bacterium | reverse complement strand
TCATGGAGACAGTGAGTGCCGGCCTGGCGCTCTTTGACTATGACGGGGACGGAGATGTGGACATCTACTTCCTGAACGGGTCACCGCTGCTGGGCAAACAATCCAAGGTCTCGCCGCGGAATGCGCTCTATCGCAACGACGGTAAATGGGAGTTCACCGATGTGACCGGAAAGGCCGGCGTAGGTGACACGGGCTACGGGCTGGGAGTGGCCGTCGCTGACTACGACAATGACGGCGATCTGGATATCTATCTTAACAATCACGGGCCGAACGTCATGTACCGGAACAACGGGGATGGTACTTTTGTTGATGTGACGAAGGAAGCGGGAGTGGGCAACGGGCACAAAGTGGGGGCGGGTACGTGCTTCCTTGACATGGACGGGGACGGTGATCTGGATCTATACGTGGCCAATTACCTTGCGTTCTCGAGTAATACGCATGCCAGAGTCCAAGCCTTAACGAAACTCATGTATGCCATTCCCCGGTACTACCGGCCGGTCCCCGATACCCTCTATCGCAATAACGGCAACGGCACATTTACGGATGTGAGTGCCGACTCTGGAGTAGGCGCACACGCAGGATGGGGAATGGGAATAATCTGCGGCGACTATGACAACGACGATGACACCGACGTTTTTATAGCCAACGACGTTTGGGCGAATTATCTCTTTCAGAACGACGGCAATGGCCACTTCGAAGAAGTCGGACTGGTGGCCGGTGTGGCGTATGACGGCGGCGGGCAAGCGCAGGCGGGCATGGGAGTAGACTGCGGGGATTATGACAACGATGGCTGGTTGGATTTCTACCTGACTGACTATCAGAACGAACAGTCTACGCTGTATAAGAATCTGGGCATTGCGATGTTTGAAGACGTGACGTTCGTGACCGGGGCCGGGGCCGGAACGCACAACAATGTCACCTGGGGCAATGGCTTCGTGGATTTCGATAACGACGGGAAACGCGACATTTTTGTCGCCTGCGGTCACCTGCAGGACAATATCGAGCAGTTTGATGATGCATCGACATACCATCAGGAGAACATCCTCCTGATGAATACCGGCGACGGGAAGTTCGTGGACGTTTCGAACGAATGCGGTGACGGACTGAAGGTGAAGCTCAGCAGCCGCGGGGCGGGCTTCGACGACCTGGACAACGACGGCGACATCGACGTGGTCATCCTCAATTCGCGGCGGGAACCCACCATCCTCCGCAATGACTCG
>CP070806.1:3583090-3586083 GCA_020343675.1 Phycisphaerales bacterium | reverse complement strand
CCTCCAGCGACCTACGGTACGACTCGCCCTCAGTCTTGAGTAGGTTGGGATGCGTTACCCCTAGGACAATGTAGATTGCTTCAGGCATTTGCGCCACAATTCTGTCCATGGCTCGGATCATCACCTCCACGCCCTTGTTGGGGCTCAGGAGGCCGAATGTCAGAATGGTCGTGCGGTCTTCGAGGCCCGCGGCATGTTTACGCCGGGAGGAAGCCACCAAGGGCAGGTCGGGCGTGCCATGTGGAATAAGGTGTATCTTCGGCGAGGGCACACCGTAGACTCTCTCGAGCATGTCTGCACCGCGATCGCTCATGACGACGAGGTTAACACTGCAGTCAGCTATTGCCCGGATCATGCGGTATTGATCGCTGGACGGATCCTGCAGGACTGTGTGCAAGGTGGTGACCAAAGGAATGTCCAGGTGAGTCAGAAAGTGTTCAAGGTATTCTCCAGCCCCGGCCGCCCCGCCAAACAGCCCGAACTCGTGCTGAAGAGACACGACGCCTATGTCGCTATGGTTGAGAGAGTCAGCAGCGGCGACGTAGTCGTACCTGACATCCCTGCGAATCCTGATCTCGACCGGTTTGGCATAATCCACATCGCCACCAGAATCCATGGCGATAACGACCGGCTGGACTGCTCCGCTCGCTGCGAGCTGCACGCTGTGGACTAGATGCGACGTGAATGTGGCAATTCCACACTGCGTTGGTCGATACGATGAGACAAAGGCAACTTTGAGGGGCGGCCAAGTTATCATTTTGAGTAGTACCTCCATGACTCCCCGTACGAGAGACCTGGGGTATCGACAAAATAAGATTCTCTTTTCAATGGGCTAAAGGCTCGCCGCCTTGTGCGTCCGTGCGGTAGCCGCCGGCGATTTCCCCGTCTTCGTGCTCTTACTCCCTCCATGCTCCTCTGCTCCTTCGCGCTCTTCACACTTGTTTCCTTCTGCTGCCGGATTATTGGGTAAGTCGATGAATACATGGTAGGGCACAGGTGAGGCCTTTTCTATGGGGTGTAACCCTACCGGGCATTGTCGGGTGGGTCGGGTTTTACCCCATAGACAGACGGGAGCAGAAGTCTGATAATACCAGTATATATTCGTGGCTCGCCGACGAAGGGTCGAGCATCCCTGACGGCGGGACAACAATGGATGCTGTCCGGGTCGGGGAGTCTAGATTTGGGGTGCCTCATGGAAACCAAGTTGAACGGCTTGTCGCGGCGCTATCAGACAGCGCTGCGTAAACACCTCAAGCAAGGGGCGCGGGCGAGCCCGCCGTCCGCGGATCGGTTCGGGCGGCAGGCCCTGGCCATCGGGCTGGAGACGTTGGACCTGGCCAAGATTCACGAACAAGCGCTGACTGCACTAGTGTCGCCGGGCTCCTCACGCCTAACCAGGAACGGCATGATCAAACGGGCGCAGGCCTTCTTCATCAGGGCCGTCACGCCGATCGAGAGGACTCATCGGACCGCGATGGAGGCCAACGTTCGCCTGAGTGAACTGAACCAGACGCTGCGCCAGCGCACCGGGGAGCTAGCGGCCGTGAATCGGCAATTGAAGAAGGAAATCCTCCAGCGCCAAGCCGTGGAGAAGGCCCTCAAGAAAAGCGAGCAGCATTACAGCCTGTTGTTGGAGCAGTCCCATCACATGCAGGAGCAGTTGCGGAGTCTGTCCCGCCAGGTTCTGTCTGCTCATGAGGACGAACGGAGGAGGATCAGCCGTGAGCTTCATGATGAGGTTGCCCAGGTCTTGACAGGAATCAATCTCCATTTGGCGAGGTTGAAGAAGGAAGCCACAGCCGACACCAGGGATCTCAAGAAGCAGATCACCCGCACGCAGAGGCTGGTGGCAAGATCGGTGAATGTGGTGCATCGGTTTGCCGGTCAATTGCGCCCGCCGGCTTTGGACGACCTGGGGCTTTTTTCCGTCCTCCACTCCTATATAACGGACTTTGCGAAACAGACGAACCTCTCCGTTCACTTCGCGAGCTTCGCTCAGCGCAGGATTGAAGAATTGGACAGTACCAAGCGAACGGTGCTCTATCGCGTTGCTCAGGAATCGCTTACCAACGTTGCCAAACACGCGAAAGCCAGTCAGGTGCACGTGCGCATCGAAAAACGCCGTGGTATCATTCGCATGGAGGTGAGAGACAACGGCAAGTCCTTTGAGGTGCAAGACGTGTTGCGCAGCAGAAGGAGGGGACGTCTGGGATTGCTCGGCATGCGCGAGCGAGTGGAGATGGTCGGCGGGCACTTTACCGTCGAATCCGAGCCAGACAAAGGCACCATGATCCGAGCGGAGATTCCGCTCGCCAACGGCACCTACGCGTAGACTGCTGTGGATTCTATAGGGGTCAGTTTCTATGAAGCGAATCACCGTGCTGCTGGCTGAGGACCACGAGATCGTCCGGGAGGGGCTTCGGGTATTACTGGAGGCGGAAAGGGATATCGAGGTGGTCGGTGAAGCTGAGACCGGCCGCCAAGCGGTCCAACTGACCAAGAGACTCCGCCCCGGTGTGGTTGTTATGGACATCGCGATGCCGCTGCTCAACGGCCTGGAAGCTACCCGGCGAATTCTGAAGGCCGTCCCCGCGACCAGGGTACTCATACTCTCGGCGCATGGTGATGACGGGTACATCCGGCAAGTCGTCATGTTGGGGGCGGCGGGATATCTGATCAAACAAACATCCGCCGATCTCCTGTCCAGAGCGATCCGGGAAGTCCACAAAGGAAACACATTCTTTAGTCCCTCTATTGCAGATCGCGTCCACAGTCTTTCTTTGGAGTCGCCAGACGGGTGCGCAGCGCCGAGGAGGAAGAAGACTGCCTTGAGTTCGCGCGAACTGGAGGTGCTGCAACTGATTGCCGAAGGCAAAGCCAACAAACAGATCGCCAGGGGACTTGGCATCAGCATCAAGACGGTGGAGAAGCATCGGCAGCATCTCATGAGGAAGCTGGACCTCCACGACACCGCGGGGCTCACGCGCTACGCC
>CP070806.1:3556556-3582990 GCA_020343675.1 Phycisphaerales bacterium | reverse complement strand
ATCCATGAAGCTCACGAAAAAGGACATGCTCGACGTGCCGGTTCTCGCCCTTTTGGCGGCCAATGCGATACCGCTTTTCGGTGTCTTGTTTCTCGGCTGGGATGCCTTCACCATCGTCCTGCTCTACTGGACGGAAAATGTCGTTGTCGGATTCTACAATGTCGTGAAGATGGTATTCGCCGCAGCGCCCCACCCGCTCGCCCACCTGGGCAAGCTGTTTGTGATCCCGTTCTTTATGGTCCACTACGGCGGATTCACCGCCATTCACGGCTTCTTTGTCTTGGCGCTGTTTCATAAGGGCGACGGCCCGTCCGTGGGGCATATGGATTGGCCGTGCTTTCTGGTCTTCGTTCAGATGCTGTTCAACGTCATCGGGTACGTCTATTCAATCATCCCGCCGCAGGTTAGACTCGCCGTGCTGGCTCTGTTCGCCAGTCACGGCGTCTCATTTGTCCAGAATTATCTGCTCAAGCGAGAGTACGCGACCGCCAAGCCCAACGAGCTGATGGGCAGCCCCTACGGGCGCGTCGTCGTGATGCACGTTGCGATTCTCGCCGGGGGCTTTTTGACAATGGCCATCGGCTCGCCGGCCCCGCTGCTGGTGGTGCTCGTGCTTCTCAAGACCGTCCTCGACGTAAACCTCCACAAACGCGAGCATAAAAAAGCCCGGGTCAAAGCACAGGCTCCGGGAACCCGCGATCCCGCTGGGCCATGATTCCATGTCGTGTAATACCAACTAACGGGCAGTCCTATGCAAACGCGGCGAAGATTTCTCTCGCGTATTGGCTGCTTTTCTGGAAGGCTTCGACGGGGGGCATGGTCTTGGGCGAGCCGGTCTCGACGGCTTGCTCCAGCACGAGGTGCGGCCGGACGTTGATTTCCAGCAGATGCTTTGCCACGGCTTCGTAGTCGATGTCGCCGTCGCCGAAGGTCTCGGTCCAGACGCCGTCTCTCGACTGGCGAAGGTGTAGCTCGGTGATTCTTTGGCCGTAGAGCTTCATCACGTCGAACAGCGCGACCTGCGAGTTGCCCGCGCCGCGGTAAATCCAATGCGCATCGAGGCACAGCGTCACGAGGCCCGGGTCTGTGCCGACCATCATGTGATGAAACTCGCGGGCCGCGTTGCGCAGCTCGATATCGTGATTGTGGTACGACAGGATCAGCCCCATCTCTCTTAGCCGGCGTCCCAGTTTCTCGAGCGAGGCGGCCTGGACCCTGAGTTGGGCATCGTCCTTGTTCTGCGGCCCGCCCCAGCGGATCGGGCTGGGGTTGGTGACGATGATCTCCGTGCCGATCTCCTTGGCTCTTCGCGCAATGGCCAATACCGCTTCGATGCTCGCCTCGGCCTTGTCGCGTTCGTGCAGGATGCTGTTGACGTACAGCGATCGCATCTCGAGCCCGTGCTTTTTCAGCAGAGGCCCGAGCGTCTCAACTTCCCGTGGGCTGTTGGCGAGTGGCTCATAGCCGTCCATCCGGCTGGCGGCGACCTCGCCCAGCCCTTTATCCAGGTCCGCATTGAAATCGCGATTCTCGCGCCCATAGAACGTCGTCCAGGGATACTGATTGCACGCCAAGTGCAGTCTGTCGCCTCCCCGTTGCCGCCGGGCCTGGGTCTTGCCGATCCCGGCCGCAAAGGCCCCGCCGGCCAGCGCGACATTTCTGACGAAGCTACGACGAGAAATCATATCTTCAAGCATCGTCAATCACTCCTATTTCTTCGTTCTTGCATTTTCCAGGGCCTGCTCTGCCTGCTTGCGCGCCGAGATGTCGCGAATGCTCTGGCGGTGGCCCAGCGAATCGCCGTTGTCGTCGTAGATCGGCTGCCAGGACATCTCGGCCCAGACGATCCTGCCGTCCTTGCGCGCGATACGGAACTGGACGTCGTTGCCCGTGCTGCCTTGGCGGGCGGATTGAAAAGCCTTCATCATGCGGTCGCGGTCGTCCTGGTAAACCACCGCCCCGGGATAGTCGGACATGGCCATGATCTCTTTGACGCCGTAGCCGGTGATGCGCTGGACCGCCGGGTTCGTCCAGAGGACCCGGCCGGTCGGCGCGACCCAGACCTCCCAGTCGTACGTGTAGTCTGCGATCGCGCGGAAGCACTGGTCCGTCATGCGGGTGACTAATTCGGTGCGTTTGCGGGCGCTGATGTCGTCATAGACCGCAACGACGTGGCCCGAGGGCAGCCGATAGACGTAGTTCTCGCGCCAGCCCGCGATGCGCTGATCCTTATAGACCGAGATGGGATGGTGCTCGGGCGTGCCGGTTTCGTACACCCGGCGAAACACGTCGAGCAGGCCGAATTTCGTGACACCCGGGAAGGCCTCCGTGACCTTACGGCCGATCAGCTCATCCTTGTTGATATGCTCGATCTGCTCGGCGGCCGGGTTGAAATCGACGAAGACGAAATCTTCGCCGTCGTTATACGCTTCGTAGATCGCCACGCCGCTGCAAACGTGGTCGAACAGTACCTGGAATTTCTCCTGATATTCTTTCAGCTCGTCGCCGGTGCGTCCGTCCATGTTGCAGGGCTTGTCCTTTCTTCCTTTATGGGCTCCCATATTCAGCCTCCGCATGTAATTTTCAAAACCAAGACACGTGCCGGGCCATCTACTCTCATCGGGCGCCACCTGTTCAAATGAAGCCCCAACTTTTGGCGCCGTCATTCTACCCCCACCCCCGCCAACCTGGCAAATCAGAAATCCCTCCGAAATTCCTGGGACGATTATCAGGGTGGAAGGTTTCTTGACTTTTTCAGGGCTGGGTGTACGATTTGTGGGAGATTTGCAGGCTGAGTACGGCACGAAATCCTGCGGGAGCAAGACTGAGAAGGGACTGGTCATGATCAGGAAATTGGCGATTGTTCTGGCGGTTGTGATGATTGGGTTTCTGGTGTGGCACGTCGTCGGGCCGGGCGATGCAGTTTCGATTGAGGTCAACGGCCGGAAGCTGACGGGGCCTTTCGATGCCGTCGTCGGCGTCTGGGGGCTCATCATCGCGGCGGTCACCCTGTTCTGCGTGGCGATCCTCCTGGCCTTTGTCTTTGCCGGCGTGGCCCTGCTGCTCCTGGGTGTTTTTGCCCTGGTCGGGTTGATTCTTGCGGCGGTGGGCTTGCCTTTCCTACTTCCGATTCTGATCCCGCTATTTCTGCTCTGGCTGTTCTGTGTGCTCGTACGGCCACGCAGGCCGCCGCGACAGCGCGCGTAGCGGCGACGTTTCCTTACGGTCGCGGCTCGGTTCTGGTTGTCGCGAGATACGAAATTACCCTGCGATGCGGTTGCCGACTTGATAGACGAACAGGGTCAAGACATACGCCAAAACGGTCATACCGAGGAATTGGAAACTCGCCCAGCCCCAGGAATTCGTTTCCTGTCTGGTCATGGCGATGGTCGCCACGCAGGGCGCGTAGATCAGGCAAAACAGCATGATGCAGAAGCCGGTCAGCGGCGTATAAGTGCCCCGCAGCCTCCGGCGCAGCGTGGTGGTTCCCTCGTCCTCGCTGCCGACGGCATAAACGATAGCCAATTGCGAAACGAATACTTCCTTGGCGGCGGTCGCGCCGATAAGGGCCGTCCCGATCTTCCAGTCGAAGCCGAGCGGCCTTATGGCCGGCTCGATCACGCGCCCGAACCGGCCGATGACCGAGTATTCCAGCCGTTTCTGCTGCGCCTGCTGAGGGCTCAGATTCCGCAGAGATTCACCCGGCGGTTTCGGGAAGCTGCTGGCAATCCAGAGCACAATCGATATGGCCAGAATGATCGTGCCCGCTTTGCGCAGGTACATCCAGCCCCGCTGCCACATATGGATCGAGATTGATCTGAGCGTGGGCATGCGATATGGAGGCAGTTCCATCACGAACGGGACGGTCTCGCCCCGCAGGACGGTGAGCCTGAGCACCTTGATGCAGATGATGGCCAGGACGATGCCGATCAGATAGATCAGCCACATCATCGGCCCGTGCCAGCTTTCGGAGAAGAAGGCCGGGATGATCAGGGCGTAAATGGTCAGCCGGGCGCCGCAGCTCATCAGCGGAATGACCATGATGGTTGTGAGCCTGTTACGCCGGTTTTCGAGAATACGCGTGGCCATGATGGCCGGGACGGAGCAGCCAAAGCCAACGAGCATCGGGATGAAGCTTTTGCCGTGCAGGCCGATTTTGTGCATCACGCGGTCCATAATGAACGCGGCGCGGGCCATGTAGCCAGTGTCTTCCAGAAGCGCGATGGCCAAGAACAGCAGCAGGATGTTGGGCAGAAAGACAATCACCCCCCCTACCCCGCCGATGACTCCGTCCACCAGGAGCGATTGGAGCCAGCTTTCGCTGCCGGCCGGCCAGAGGCCTGTGATAGCTTGCCCGGCCCACTCGAAGAACCATTCGAGCCAGCCCATCGGGTATGTGCCCACCTTGAACGTCAGGAAAAAGACCAGGTACATCAGCATCAAAAAGATGGGCACGCCCAACGTTGGATTTGTCACGACCGCGTCGATCATATCACTGTAGCTGTGACGCGATTCGACGGTGGTCCTGATTGTTTCCTGGCACGCCCCGGAGATGAACCCATACCGGCGGTCCGCCATGACGGCTTCGGGCTTGTCGGCGAAGATACCTTTCAGATGGGTGATGCTTGCCGTGACGGCGCCGAGAACATCCCGGCTTTGAACGCGCAGAGTCAACTCGTCATCCTGCTCCAACAGCTTGCCCGCCACCCATCGCGCGCCGTATTTGGCTGCGAGCTCAGGTTCTTCTCGGACCAGGACTTGCTCAATCATGGCCAGCTCGTGCTCAATTTCTTCCCCATAGCCGACCTGGTGCGTGCGTCCGCTCTTGCCCTGCGCCGCCCTCTCGACAATGGCATCCAGCAACTCTTTCCTGCCGCGGCCTTTGTTGCCCACCATGGGGATGATTTTTGCTTCGAGCAGCCTCGACAACTGCTCAATATCAAAGAGCAGACCTTTTTGCTCGGCCAGGTCGCTCATGTTGAACGCCAGGACCAGAGGGACATTCATTTCGATGAGCTGCGTTGCCAGATACAGGTTACGCTCGACGCCGGAGGCATCGACGATATCGACGACGACGTCAGGCTGTTCCTGGAGAATGAAGTTGCGGGCAACAAGCTCTTCAACTGAGAACGCCGTCAGGCTGTACGTCCCGGGCAAATCCACGACCGTCATCTCGTGATCGGCGTATTTGCAGAGGCCCTCCTTCTTCTCGACGGTGACACCCGGATAATTGCCAACGTGTTGGCGCGCACCGGTGAGCAGGTTGAAGATGGTGGTCTTTCCGCAGTTAGGATTGCCCGCTAAGGCGACTGTTATTTTTTTCATGATCGCAGGCACTGACCATAATCTTATGCGCCATCCCCCTGCCCAACACCATCCTGGAGTTCTTGACCATGATCACGAAGGGCCCGGGGTGCTTGTTGCTGACGACGGTGATTTCCGTATTGGGCACGAGCCCCATCGCCATGAGCCGGCTGTGCAGATCCCGCCCGGCCTCGATTCCGGCCAACCGGACTTTCTCGCCAGACCGGACCGCCGATAAGGGCCTTGCGTTGTTCTGCTCAATATGCTGCTGTCTCACGCGTCTGTCCTTTCGAGTTCCCTGTTCGTGTTCTTGCAGAATTCCTGGAACTGCTCGGTAAGATCGTGGCCGTTTTCGCCGCTGTGGGTAACGAATTCAATGAAAGACATCAGTTTGGCAATAATCCCGGGCCCAAGCGCGTGCTCGGCCCGGCAAGCCGCCTGCTGGGCAAGGTCAGACTCAATCCCTAAGACGTTGATAAAGAAGGACTTAAGGATTCTGTGCTTTCTTGCGATCTCCGCGGCGGCGACCCGTCCGGACTCGGTCAGGGTCACATAATCGTAAGGCTTGTAGTTGGCCAGCCCTTTCTTCTTCAATATCCGCAGGGCGCCGGTGACTGAGGCCCTGGAGACGCCGAGCAGCTTCGCTATGTCCTTGCTGCGAGCGATGTTAGATTCACGCGCGAGATTGAAAATCGCCTCGAGGTAGTCTTCCAGAGATGCGCTTAGCTCGGCATTTTGTCCTACGGCCACGACGGTCCTTTCTTTGTTCCTTTTCACCTACCCTAATATAGTTAGTCTTAGCTAACTTTGTCAAGTATTTTCTTTCAGAATTTCCACAGGATCCTCAAATTTTCTTCGGACCAGCTGAGAGCAGCGACAGGTTGGCACGCCGTGCGGGGGCTGCGACAAGGTCGAGCTGCCCCGGCGCGGAGATTGGGCTGCGAGAATTCGCTTGTCTTTGCCGATAGGGGTTATTAGAATGTAATGGTTGCCTCGGGGCGTGGCGCAGTTTGGCTAGCGCGCTTGACTGGGGGTCAAGAGGTCGCAGGTTCAAGTCCTGTCGCCCCGATTGATGGCTTTGGGCTATCTGGAGGATGAACTCAAATGGTATGCAATCAGCGAGATTGTCTGAATGTCAATCGAAGGCGGCGAAGGCACGCGGCATATGCGGCCTGAAAAGCCCGCCCATTCTGTGGAGGGCAGGTAAGATGAAAAGGATAAGGATCTCCGCAGTTGTGGCTCTGATGTTGGGCGTGGGTGTGGAGATTGCCAAAGCTGATTTCGTCTTTGGCACGCCCACAAATCTTGGGCCGACGATCAACAGTCCGGCTTTGGACTCTCAGCCGAGCATGTCGGCCGATGGACTATCGCTTTTCTTCTACTCCGAGCGACCGGGGGGATATGGTGATCGCGATGTATGGGTTGCAGGACGTGCAACGACGAATGAGGGCTGGACGACGGTTGAGAATGTTGGGCCACCGGTCAACACTTCGCATCGAGACTCCGGACCAGCTATCTCGGCCGACGGCCTGACGCTGTTCTTTGACTCTGACCGTCCAGGCGGGTCGGGTGAGTCGGACATATGGGTAACGACGCGGACAACCAAGTCGGATCCGTGGGCCACGCCGGTGAATCTTGGCCCGACTGTCAACGCTTCGTCTTATGACGCGTACCCGAGCGTCTCGGCCGATGGGCTGACCTTATTTATGCAGTCCAACCGGCCAGGCGGTTACGGTCGATATGACATATGGATGACGACCCGGCAGGCCACAGGCGATCCCTGGACAACACCTGTGAACCTTGGGTCAACGGTAAACAGCTCGGCTATTGAGGGCGATCCCAGCATCTCGCCTGACGGTCTGGTACTCTTGTTTACCTCTCTGCGGTCCGGTGGGTATGGTATTTCGGACATGTATCTGGTGAGGCGGGCAACGATACAGGACTCGTGGGGTTCTCCCACGAATCTTGGGCCGGTCGTCAATAGTCCTTCTATTGAGGCCGGGCCGAGCATCTCGGCCGATGGCTTGACCTTCTACTTCGAATCCGAACGACCCGGCGGGGAAGGTAGCGGCGACCTGTGGGAGGTAGCAGTCGAACCGGTTGTTGACCTTAACGGCGACGAAACTGTTGACGCTGCCGATATGTGCATCATGGTTGACCACTGGGATACAGACGGTCCCTTGTGTGACATCGCCCCAATGCCCTGGGGCGACGGCGTCGTTGATGTCCAGGACCTTGTTGTTCTTGCGGAGCATCTGTTTGAGGAAGTGCTGCCGCCCGAATTGGCTGCGTACTGGAAGCTGGACGAGACAGAAGGCAACGTCGCTCGTGAGAGTGTTAGTGGCAGCGACGATGTCATTATGGGCAGCCCTTTATGGCAGCCGACGGGCGGAAAAGTGGATGGTGCGCTGGAACTCGATGGGGTGGGTTGCTATGTGACCAGCGGCTCTGGCCTCAATCCGGAGGACGGGCCGTTCAGTATTTTCGCCTGGGTCAAGGGCGGCGCCGCTGGTCAAGCAATCATTTCGCAGGTGACCGGGGCCAATTGGCTGATGGCAGATGCACAGGGCAAGTTAATGACCCAGATCAGGAACCTCAGCCGGTACAGCGGTCCATTGCTGTCCCAGACCATCATCACCGACGGTCAGTGGCATCATATCGGCCTGGTCTGGGATGGTTCGTACAGGTCCCTCTATGTGGATGGCATAGAAGTCGCCAAAGACACCGTCGAGTGCCGACTGGAATCCTCGGATGGCGGCTTGCACATTGGCGCCGGAAAGACTCTGGAGCCAAGCTCTTTCTTCTCCGGCCTGATTGACGACGTTCGCATTTACAGCGTGGCCCTAAGCGCACAGAGAATCGAGGCCCTGGCACATTAGGACGGTTCAATCGCAACCTGAACTGATGAAAAGGTATTTCAAACAGATGGATTGTGAGCATCTTCCTTGCGGCCCGTCTTCGTAGCCGGACTTTCTGTTGAAATGGGAACATCTCACGGAGGTTGTGCGCCTGTGAGGGCTGTGGGAGCGTGTGACTCTTCCCGGATGGGTGCCGGTTGTGACTAATGGTCGTGCGTATCGGCGGGTTTTGACTTGGGCCGGAGGGTGTTGGCCAGGACGAGCAGCAGCGCCAGCGCTGAGGCGTACTTTATCGGGGCCGGCAGCATCCAGTGAGGGCGGGCGGCGATTTCGATATCGACACCCGCGTCCAGCAAATCAAGCAGGATGCCGCTGGCCAGCGCGCAGGCTGCGACAGTCGCCAAGTAGGTCAGCGCGGTGGCCTTGCCCAAGACTTTCCAGATGGTCGCGAATGACGCGGCGTTTGTGGCCGGGCCGGTCATCAAAAAAACCAACGCCGCGCCGGGCGTCAGACCTTTCAGGATCAGCGCCGCCGCCACGGGGACGGATGCCGTTGCGCAGACATAAACCGGTATGCCGAGGAACATCATCACCACCATGGCGAAAATGCCTTCGCCCAATTTATCGGCGAAAAAATTCGGCGGCACCAGTGCAGAAATAAACGCTGCGACAATCAACCCGATCAGCATGGCCTTTCCGATGTCACCGGGCAAAGTAACAAAGCCGTATTTCAATCCTCTGCGAATTTTGCCTGCCTTATCGTTGCTGCAACACTCATCCATACACTTTTCAGGGGCGTCGTCCGCGCTTCCTCCGGCGTGCCCGAATATGTCCACGAGGCTCCCACCGACCAGGCCCGTCGCCAGCGCTGCAAAGGGCCTGAAAATGGCGAACACCGGACCCAGAAGGCTTAAGGTCACGAGAATGCTGTCTACGCCGGTTTGCGGTGTTGAGAGCAGGAACGAGATCGTGGCGCCTTTGCTGGCGCCGTGCTTTCGAAGCGACATGGACACCGGAATAACGCTGCACGAGCACAAGGGCAGTGGAATTCCGAAGAGGGACGCCTTCAGCAGAGGCCACAGTCCCCTGCCGCCCAGATGCTTCTCGACCATGCGCTGCGAGACGAGCACCGAAAGCAGCCCCGCCATGAAGAAGCCGAACAGCAGATAGGGCGACATCTCCAGGGCAATAGCCCAAAAATCGACCATTATCTTTCTGGCGTATCCAGCCATTGTGATTAGCCTCGCCGGGATTCGGAAGGCAGGCAGTAAACGTCAGGCAACACTCACAAACCGATGCAAGCGGGTTTCTTCAACTTCCCAGACCCTGCTCAAGGTCGGCTATGATATCTTCGATGTCCTCAATGCCCACTGCCAGCCTGAAAAGCGTGTCGGTGATTCCCAGTTTATAGCGGTCCTTTCTCGTGTAATCGTAATAACTCACCAGGGCCGGGTGTGTAATCAGCGTCTCAACGCCGCCCAGGCTTGGGCCGATGTAGCACAGCTTGAGGACATCCAGAAAACGTTTGGCGCTGTTGAGGTTTCCTTTGATCTCGAAGGTGACGACCCCGCCGCCGCCGTTCATCTGCTCTTTGGCCACTTCGTAATGCGGATGGCTTTTCAGGAACGGGTAATACACTCTCCTGACGCGAGGATGGCTCTCCAGGTATTCGGCGACCTGCAGTGCGGTTTCGTTCTGCCTTTGAACGCGCAGCGGAAACGTCTTGAGGCCGCGAAGCAGCAGGTAGCAGCAATGCGGGTCGATGAGCCCGCCCATCGACTTGTGAAGGTTCCGGATTCTATCGACCAGCTCCGTTCGGCCAAGCACCGCCCCGGCCAGGATGTCGTTATGACCGCTGAGGTACTTCGTGCAGCTCTGGAGAACCAGGTCCATTCCGAATTCGATGGGCCTCTGATTCAGCGGCGTCGCAAACGTGCTGTCGATGAGCGTCAGCACATTGTGCCTTTTTGCAATCTTCTTGATCTTGACTAAGTCGAAAATATTCAGGTAGGGATTAGTCGGCGATTCGGAGAATATGAAACGTGTGTTCTTTTTGATCGCGCGCTCGAGGCCCTCGTAATCGCCGAACGGCACGATGGTGCACTCGACGCCGAACTGTTTCAGATACGACCGGCAAAACTCAAGCGTTTTCTTGTAGCTGTCGTCGGTAATGACAATGTGGTCGCCCGATTGGACCAGGGTCAGAATGGTCGTCGTGATGGCGCTCATTCCCGAGGTGAACACGACACAATCCTCGGCGCCTTCGAGGTCGGCGAGGCGCTTTTCGGCAATCTTCGCGGTCGGGTTGCCATAGCGGCCGTACTCGAAGTGCTCCTTTCCCTTCTTGGTATAGTCTTCGATGTGCTGCGAGTCCCGGAACGTAAACGTGGACGTTTGAATGATTGGCGTGGTCAGTGAATCCGCGTACTTCCTTCGCGGCTCACCGGCATGCACCGACCGGGTGGATAGGGAGCGGTTTGCGTTGCGCGTATTCTTTTTCCTCGAGGATTTTGCCATGGGTTCTTCCTTGCTCAATTTTGCCGGTTCTGTTGCCGTCTCGAAGGCCCTAACACGGGACCGTTTCCGTTCGACTCACATTGCCCTGGAGGTCTATTGTAACATCTTCGAAACTCATTTCAATCTTGTTCCTGGCAATAGCCTGGCGCGCGATATGGGTCAGGCCGTGACAGCAAGGGACCTCCATGTGAATGACGGAGAGGCTATTGAGCTTGTTGGCTTGCAGTATGGCGGCCAACTTTTCAATGTAAAATTGCACGTCATCGAGCTTGGGACAGCCCACCGCGATACTCCGGTCTTTGAGAAAGCGGCTGTGAAAATCACCCATCGCAAACGGCACGCAGTCCGCGACCAAGAGCAGGTCCGCACCGGCAAAATAAGGCGCATGGGGCGAGAGCAGCTTCAACTGGACGGGCCACTGCCCGAGCTGTGACCGTGCTGATGTCACACTCGCCTGCGGGCCCGAAGCATCCTTTTCTCTTAATTGCCTGGCCGCCATGCCCGGGCAGACAAAATCACTCGCAGCTTCAGCCTTCTCCTGCCGGGCCAGATGTGCCTGCGTTGCTTCCTCGTCGAAATCGGCCGCCTCCCTCTGCTCGATGGTTATGGCGTCCTCGGGGCAGTGCCCAATACAGGCGCCCAAGCCGTCGCAATAAACCTCGCTGATCAGCCTGGCCTTGCCATCAACAATCTGGATGGCCCCTTCGGCACAGGCGGTAACACACTGCCCGCACCCATTGCATTTTTCCTCGTCTATTTTCACAATAGTCCGTACAGCCATTCTTAGCACCTCAATTTAGACCTTTCTGCCCCAGGATCGCATCAGGCTTGCAAGCACGACCCTGTACTGCTATATACGACCAGCATAGTCTTACTTGTTCGTCCCGGCAAGAGGAAAAGATGTTCTCTTCCTAAGTTTACCTGCCGCCAGGAGGTCCGCCACCCGGCTCCCTCCAGGGCGCTACTGACGGTCCGGCAGCGAGCGGGCGGCAGGGATATGAACGGCTTTTCTGAGACCTTTGGCCGATGCGAAGCGGTATTCGTTCGGCCCTTTCAGGACGACGCGATTCCCTTCAGCCACCAGCTTAATATCCTGGGCAGGGTTCCTCTGACGGATGATATTGGCTAACAGAAAGGCCTTCTCCAGGCCGTCGCCGGTCTTGAAATTGGCCACCTCGTCGGGCTGGGCCAGTCGGCTGCCTTCATAGATTGACGTCTCGTTCATCTGCGCCACCCACTCGTAGAGCTTTTCGAGAGGCCTCTGACCGGCCATCGCGACCGAGACGGGGTTTCGCTCGAGCGCGGCCTTGACGAACGGGGCCCAGTCACAAGTGTCCATGTCCCGGTAGGCGTAGAATGCCAAATCGGCCGCACTGTTCGTGCCGCGTTTGCCCCGGAGGTAGTCGATAATCTGCTCCCGGCTGTGTCCGACGGATATTTCAAGCGGATCGGAGGGCAGGAAATTCTTATCCGACGCCGGCATTTTCGCTTCGGTGTGCAAGAAGTCGGCCAATTCATTCACAAACTGCCCTGCATCGGGCATGATGGGTTCGACGAATTTCTTGAGGGTGGTCCTGCCCCGTGCGTTCCGCAGGTCGGGCTTTTGCTTTTCCATGAAGTCCCCAAGCAGGTCACAGCGAATTCTCCCAGGCAGTTGATACGGGACAAAATCTTCATCGGAGACCTCGGCGAGTAGTTTCTCGAAGGTCGTATCGGCCACTCTGTAATTGCTGCCGTGCTCGTAGTGGAAAAGGACCTCGGCTTTGAGGAATTGCGGCTGTCCATGGCAGTCGCGGCAGACTTGGAAGAACTTCTGGTAGTGATGGCAGGATCGCAGGAAGTTCGCAAAGACGGCAAGCGACAGCTCTTCGGATAGATAGGCATCAAGCTTCTGGGCGAATGTCCGGTAGCGTTCTCTGTCGATTGTTGCATCTTTGTAGAGGCAATGGACGTAGCCGGTATTGTGCGCGACGATTGTCACGTTCTCGTTGCGCAGAGCCCGCTGGGCCTTGTTGGAAATCGCGGTGCCGTTGAACCACATCGTTTTGGTCACAAGCCTTCTGTTGTTGGTCAGGATGCCATCCTGAAGGTCGATAAAGTTCTGCGAATGAAGCGGCGTCAGGATCATGTAGATATCTTCGAGAGGAATTTGGCAGACGACAAACGCGGCGGCGGCATAGAGTGCGGCCAGGGAGACACATTCGCCAGCGGCCGTTGCATAGCCTTCCTTGAGACGAAACGCATTCATTGCCTCGACGGTCTCCGTCTTCCAGTAGGGGATGATGTCGCTGTCGTATTTGTCCAGGCCGAAGTGCCGCCGGATGTCCACATCGAAATAGTACTTGTCGCCGTGGTAGCCGAACAGGGCGTTGCTCCTGGCGATATCTTCGGGCGAGATGAATGTCTCGAAACGTTTGATCTCAGCATCCTTGCTGGTCAGGCCCCACGTCTCGAGATCAAGATTGAACTCATATTCATCGATGATGAATTGCTTCAGACGCATGAGTCTTCTGTAGGCGCTCTTGCTCTCCAGCTTTCTAAAGCAGTCAAGCTGCCGCCATTGCCAGATCACCGGGCTCATGATGTTGGCCAGGACCAGGCTGTACATCAGCTCCGGAAAGACAAAGACTTCCATATCCGAAAGCGTCACCGCCGATGAGTACTTCTCCAATTTCCCGGAATTCATATTCCATCGACTCCGGCTATTTCACATTCACGCGCTGCTCGTCAGTCCCTCGGGCAATGTCTCAATGAAGGCCCGTATCTCGTCCCGCGTCTTTCGGAAAGCCGCCATAATCTGGTCAGAACTGCCCAGCGCCATCATGGGATCCTCGAACGGCTTGTGCACGAGCACGGCTTTGCCGCCGAATACGGGGCACTGCTCTTTCGCATTGCCGCACAATGTTATCACATAATCGAAGTCGATGCCCAGGAAATCATCCACGTGCTCGGACTTCTGCGAGGAGATATCGACCCCCGCCTCGGCCATTACCTGGGCGGCTCTGGAACTGACCCCGACGGGCCAGACGCCGGCCGAGTGTGCCTCGATGGCATCGGACTTCAGGTGCCTCGCCCAGCCCTCGGCCATCTGGCTCCGACAGGAGTTTCCCGTACAGAGAAACAGCACTTTCAACTTCTCTCTCTCATCACTATTCGGCATACATTCTCCACGTGTATCTTCAATCAGACTCATCGTAAGCGCAAGGACGGCAAAATTCAAGCATCTCGCAGTCCTCACATTCCAACCGATGCGTCCCGCTGCAATTTTCCACGATGCCGATTCGGGACAGGGCGAAATCATATTTGACCGGGTCGGCCGGTTCGATGCGGGCGAAACTCTCTGTGATTTCGACAGCCGCTGTAAGCGAAACAGTTTTTCGTCTATAAAGGTCCAGAATTCTGCACAACCGGCTCATATGTACGTCAACGGGGACGATAAGTTTCGTCTTGTCGATGGATTTCCACAGCCCGGTGTCCACGTCGTCATGCCGCACCATCCATCGCAGGAAGAGGTTGAGCCGCTTGCATGCGCTGTTTCGTGTCGGGCTGGCCAACAGATACATCAGACCCCTTCCGACGCGGCCCCGGTGCCTTCCTGCATGAGCCTGGCACAGCGAATCACAAAACTGTGACAATGCGGGAATCACGTTATTGTCGCCCGCGTCGTATCCCTGGAGAAAATATGCTTCGAGACTTCCGAACCGACCCAGGACGTCTCGCAGCAGTTCCAGCAAATCAGCGATATCATCGCCGGTTGTGAAGCGGTGCTTAAAGCCTTTGAGCCGCCTCCTTTTCGGTTCGTCGAAGTCTCGCACAAACTCAGAAGGGCTCGGGCCCATGCACTCAAAGAGACGGTGTAGGCTCGTTTCTATTTGCCGCACCCTGCCGTACGCGAGGGCCGAGGACAGGAACGCCGCGATCTCCCTGTCACGGGGCTCGGAATACCGGTAGGCAAACTGCAATGGGTCGGGGCTTATCAATTCGCGGCGGTTGTACTTTGCATACAGCCCTTCCAAGATGATTCTTATCCGAGCGGTCCGACTCATCACAGAAACAAGAGCAGACTTAAGGCCATAACGAGCATGCCCGCCACCAATCCATAGGCGGACAAATGAGGCTGGCCGTACTCTCTGGCGGTCGGCAGCAGCTCATCGAGCGAGATGAACACCATGATTCCCGCCACTGCGGCAAAGAGGACGCCAAACACGATATCGTTAAAGAACGACGACAAGATAGCATAGCCGACCATGGCCCCCACCGGTTCGGCCAGCCCTGAGAGGAACGAGTACGCGAAGGCTTTGTTCCGGCTGCCCGTCGCATAGTAGATGGGGATGGAGACAGCCACGCCCTCGGGAATATTATGAATGGCGATCGCAAGAGCGATGGCGACGCCCAGCCTTGTGTCTCGCAGGGCGCTGACAAAGGTGGCCAGTCCTTCCGGGAAATTGTGAATGGCGATGGCCAGCGCCGTGAACAGACCCATACGATAGAGCTTGTTAAACTTCTCGGCCAGCTCGGGCATGTCCATTTCCTCAGTCCTGTGAATCTCATGAGGATTTTCGAATGACGGTACCAGCTTGTCAATAATTGCGATAAGAACAATGCCGGCAAAGAAGGCCAGTACTGTGACCCAACATCCGCCAACCTCGCCCAACTCGGCGACGAGAGCCTCCTTCGCCTTCGGGAATATCTCCACGAAGGAGACGTAGATCATGACACCCGCCGAGAAGCCCAGAGCTGCTGAAAGCATTTTCGTGTTAGTGCGCTTGGCCAGAAACGCCAGGGCACTGCCAAATCCTGTGGCTAAACCTGCAAATAACGTCAATCCAAAGGCGATCAGTACGTTTTGAGATTCCATCCGCTAACTTGTTCCCGCTTCCAAAAACGCTTTCCACCTGTTGATATGTCCATCTTCGTCGGCCTGGTCCTTCTCAACGACCTTGCGAGTCTCTTCGTCCCAGTCGATAGTCTCGAGGAGCTGGGCGTAGTGATGAACAGCTTTTGTCTCTACCCAAATGCCCGTCTTGAGCATCGCTGTCTCGCCCAGCAGTCGGGAGCCAAAGCCAAACACAAAACCGACGATCCAGAACACCCACCGCGTCAGGCGCGGCCTGAAGCCAAACTCATAGAGCTTGACCTGGAAATCCTGGTAATGCGTCATCTCATTGCACATCGCCGCGATGAGCTGGCGATTCAATTCAGACTTTTCACGGGTGATTTGAAACCTGTAGATGGTTGTGGCCATGAGCTCCAGAGTGTGGAGCGTCAGCAGGCCCTTTTGTATGGCCTTCAGCCGTGCTGGCTCTATCCCCCGGCCTCTGGTCTTGAAATCCTCGTTGTGCATCTGAGGCCTGACGACCGAGACGTCATAAGAAGCTCTTGCTTGCGTCCTGTGCCCTTCCATTCGCATGTACCTCCCGATTTCGGTGATGCCCCTTCATTCTACAACAGCGTTCGCCAGGCGCGTCCGTCAGCTTCGAGAAGCTTATTCGCTTCGGGGAAACTCTCCGCGCCGGCCGGATATATATGCGGCGCCTGCGCGTCCTGTTCCCAAGCCTGCAATATCGGCGTCAAGAGCTGCCACGAAACCTCCACATCATCCTGCCGGGTGAACAGTGTCTGGTCACCGAGCATACAATCGAGCAGCAGTCTTCTGTACGCTTCCGGCGCCTCGGCGAAGAAAACGCCCCGGTAGCTGAATCGCATATTGAGCGTACTCATACAGAGCTTCGAGCCGGGCCGCTTGGCCTGAAAGCTCAACGATATTCCCTCTTCCGGCTGGATTTGCAGAACCAACACATTGGAGGGCAAGTTATCAAGGCCCGCCGAGGAAAACAGCGAATACGGGACCTTCTTGAAAGTGATGGCAATTTCCGTGTCCTTGGCGGCCAGCCGCTTGCCTGTTCGGCAATAGAAGGGAACGCTCTGCCACCGCCAGTTGTCGATGAACAGCCTTGCGGCGACGAATGTTTCCGTTCTTGAATCCTCGGACACGGATGCCTCGTCCAGATAGCCTTTGATCTTTTTGCCGTCGATTGAGCCGGGGCCGTACTGCCCCCTTACCCAGAAATCATCCAGGCGGCTCGGGTCAAAGGGCCGAATCGAGCGCAGGAGCCTGACCTTCTCATCGCGAATGCGGTCCGCCTCGAAAGAAATGGGCGGCTCCATCGCGACCAGCGTGAGCATCTGGAGCATGTGATTCTGAAACATATCACGCAGAGCACCGGAGGTGTCGTAGTACCCCGCTCGATGCTCGACCCCGACGGTCTCGGCGATGGTGATCTGGACATTGTCGATGTAATTGCGGTTCCAGACCGGCTCGAAAATGGCATTGGCGAAACGCAGCATCAGAATGTTCTGGACTGTTTCCTTGCCAAGATAGTGGTCGATTCGATATATCTGAGACTCGCTGAAGCAGCGGCTGATACAGTGGTTCAGTTCGATAGCGCTTCGGAGGTCTCGACCGAATGGTTTCTCAATAACCAGCTTGACCTTCTCCTGGCTGTCGGGTCCACCCGGGCGGGAGAGCCCTGCCGAACCGAGATGGTTCACAATAGCGGCGTAGAGGGCTGGCGGCACTGCCAGATAGAACACCAGGCTCTCGTGGACATTGTGCTTTTGGCCCAGTTCCGCCAGCCGGGCTTTGATGCGTTGATAGAATTCTGTGTCGCCGTAATCGCCGTCTAAGTAATAGAGCTTGCCTGCGAAGGCGTCCAAAGCCTCGGACGAGACAAAGTCCGAGTTTTCCCGGATCGACTGCCTGGCCTTGCTGCGAAAATCGGCGTCTGAGAAGGGCTTGCGGCCGCAGCCGAGTACATAGAAATTCTCGCTGAGCATATCCTCTGAGAAGAGTTTGAAGATGCTGACCAGCAGCTTTCTGTGCGTCAGGTCACCGGATGCGCCAAAGACGACCAGCGCATTGGGGCCGGCGACCGTTTCGGCGCAGAGACCCTCGTCTTCTTCCACGGATGGCTGGATTTCCTGCATATCAAATGCTCTGCGTGTCTTCACGCATCAAGCAGCGTTAGCGGCCTGACCGCGCGGGCGTCTAATCCTCGATCGCTTCGAATTCTTCCTTGCCAACCCCGCAATCCGGACAGACCCAATCATCGGGCAGGTCCTCGAAGGCCGTACCCGGCTTGACGTCGTTATCGGGGTCTCCCACCTGTGGGTCATAGACGTATCCACACATCAGACACTTGTACTTCTTCATCGTCTTGGCTCCTTGTTCTGAAGTCCGTTTTTCAACAAAGACGTGTTCCGGCTCCGTGCAAAAGCAAGGTATCCGGCCTGGGGTCGCTATCGGGCCTGCTTCAGGGCGTCCAGTCTCTCGTTCAGGATCGCGACGTGCTTCATTTCTTCCCTGATGATGCCCTCGACCCTGTCCTTGCCCGCCTTCTGAGAGACGGATTCTTTAAGGCCCACATAGAACGCGATAGAGTCCCGTTCCACACGCATCGCCATCTTCAGCAGGTCTTCGGCCGTCTCGATCTCGGCCAGCTTCTCGGCAGGATCGGCTCTGAGGTTAAAGACGTGCCCGTTCGCCATCACGCGCAGGTACATCTGGGCTTCGTCGTCCGGGTCGAAAACCGGCGCCTCCACCTCCCGGCCGGACAACTCCGTTCGCATTCGGGCAAAGGTTTGCTCGTGCTTGTCTTCCATGGCCGCCAGCTCGAGCAGCAGCGTGCGCAGCGCCGGATATTTTTCGGCCGCTTTGCGGTAAAACGTGCTTCCATTGCGTTCGATTTGTTCGGCCATCTCAAGAACTTCGTCAGCGCTAAAGGGCATACCCATTACAGTTCTCCTTTACCTTTCCGCACCCATTCGGCTCGCACGGACGTCCGCCCGGCTACCCAAGGGACTTGAGCTTCTGAAGAATGACACTTACATGTCCGAGCTCTTCAAGGATAATCTCTTCGACGATTTGCCGATCGCTTTGGGTCGAGACCAGAGCTTTCAGGCCCGAATAAAAAACGACGGACTCGTTTTCGGAGTTCAGCGCGATCCTGAAGATTTCAGCGGGTGTTTCCTCGCCCGAGAGCTCTTCCAGAGGGCTCTTCCGGCCCTCCCAACCTCGGGCATCGGCCATCGCCTGCAGATACATCGCGGACCGATTATCGGCTTCCTCCACGACAATTCCATGCTGAGCGACAAACGTCTCCCTCATACACTGGAAGATTTTCAGGTGCTTGTCCTCGGCCGAAGCGATATGGAGCAGAACCTGTCTGGTCTGTTCATCCGAGGCCTTCTCAGACGTCTGGTGATAAAACTCCGAAGCGTTTCGTTCCATGGCCTCGGCGATGTCGAAGATGTCATCTGCAGTAAAACAAGTCACGATTTCTACTGTCCTTCGGCCGGAGGCGGAGTAAAGACCCGCTGGGCCAATTCCCGGTCGAGCATGAACAATCCGCCCGGCGCGTCTTCCATCATTTTGAGCTGCTGAACGATAGCATCGGCGGACGCTTCTTCTTCGACCTGCTCATTGACAAACCACTGCAGGAAGGTGTTTGTCGCGTGGTCCTTTTCCTTGATCGCCAGATCGACCAAGCCGTTGATCAGCCCGGTCACCTTCTGCTCGTGGGCATAGGCCGCCTCGAAAACCGCCCGCGGCGAATCCCATTGCGTCGGCGGGCCCTCGATGGCCTTCAGAGTGATTCTGCTGCCGCGCTCGTCGATGAAGTCGTAAATCTTCATCGCGTGCATAATTTCTTCCTGCGTCTGCACGCGCATCCAGTTGGCGAAGCCGTTCAGATTCAACGATTTGAAGTATGACTCCATCGACAGGTACAAATACGCCGAGTACAACTCTGCGTTCACCTGCCCATTCAGAGCTTTTTCCATCTTTTTGCTGATCATTGCCTAACCCTTCCACAACCCGTGAACGTTGCAGTGCTCTCTTGCGCTTACAGAATCCGCGTCCACATGGAAAGTCGCCTCCGGTGCCATCCCGGGCTCGAGGAATTGTCTGTATGCCTTGCCGCCGGCCAACAGCTCGATCCACTCGATGGAGTGCTTTTCTTCCATCGGATGGGGAACGGAACCGACCTTGACTGTGTAGCCGCCCTGGATTTTTTCGATGACGGGGACGTGTTTTTCCGTGGTCGCATCTGCCGTTTTTTCATCAAGAAGCTCCATCGGCTTGCCGCAGCAGACCAGCTCGCCGATACCGCCGTGGAGGACCTCCACAATATTGCCGCATGTTGCGCACTTGTAGATTTGGAGTTTTTCAGCCATGATTCAATCCCTTTCGCAATCTTTGGACTTCAATTTACCAGTCCCGACCCTTTATGTTTGGCCAGTATCTCGTCGGCGAGCCGCTCAAGAGCGAGAAAATCCGCTTCTTTCGGTTCGCCCTTTGCCAGCACGGGCTTGAGAAACTCGGCTTTGAGATTGGGCATCAGACCGGTCAGTTGCTCGACCGTTTTGCCGGCCCAGCCGTACGAGCCGATGACGGAGGCAAATTTGGCCTTGGGCCTGAGGGCATTGGTCAGGAACGCCGCATAAGCGGCACTCGGGTGCGGCCCAATCAGAACCGTTGGCGAGCCGAGGATTATCGTGGCGGCATCGACCAGTGCCATGGCGAGCTTGCCCGTATCGACGGTCGCAAGCTCAAACTGCGTCACCGTGATGCCTCTTTCAATAAGGGCCTCGACAAAGTGGGACACCATTTTGGCCGTGCTGCCGTGCATGGAGACGTAGCCCACGACCACTTCATTCTTGACAGTATCGCTGATCCAGTCCTTGTACGCATCGACAATGAACTCGGGCTGTTTGTACACGGGGCCGTGACTTGGAGCGATCATTCGTATATCCAGTTTCTCCAGCTTTGCGATGTTGGAGTTGATCTGCTTTCGGAACGGCATCATAATCTCGGCATAATAGCGCTTGGCCGACTCATAGACGGCTGCCTCATCATCCACAAACAGACTGCTCGTGGCAAGGTGCGCTCCGAAGAAATCACACGAGAATAAGATATTCTCTTCCGGAACATACGTGCTCATTGTCTCAGGCCAATGCACCCACGGCGTATAGACGAACCGCAGTGTCTTCTCGCCCAATGAAAGCTCCTGTCCGTCTTCGACCGTGATAAACTTACCATCTTCGATGCCAAGCAAGTCGATCAACATCTGCTTGCACTTGGGATTCGTCACGACTTTCGCATCCGGGTAGATCAACAAGACCTCCGGCAGAGAGCCCGAATGGTCCTGTTCCGCGTGGTGTGCGACGATATAGTCAATCTTATCCGCACCGACACCGACGATATTGCTCAGCAGGTCATCGGTTTTGGTCGGATCGACGGTGTCGAGCAATGCCGTCTTCTCACTGCCGCGCACGAGATATGAATTGTAGCTGGTTCCGTCCGGCAAAGGAATCAGCCTGTCGAACAATCTGGCATCCCAATCGATTGCTCCGATGGCATAAATATCCGGCTTCAATCGCCTCATCGCTGCGTTTCCCTCAGGGCTTTCAGTGCCGACTCATAGTCGGGCTCGTTCGTCAACTCATCAACGATTTGTATGTACCGGATGCGGCCGTTCTTGTCCACCACAAATATGGCCCGAGCCAAGAGTCGCAACGGTTGTATCAGCACACCGAAGGCTTTGCCAAAATTTGCATCCCGGTAGTCCGAGAGCGTCCGAACGTTCGCGACGCCGGCGGCCCCGCACCAGCGGGCCTGGGCGAAGGGCAGGTCCATACTGATGACCAGGACGGCGACATCGTTGCCCAGCGACGTCGCATGCTCATTAAACTTCCGGACTTCGGTATCGCACACCGGCGTATCCAACGACGGCACCGAGCAGATGACAACCGTCTTGCCTTTGAGGTCCGACAGCTTTACAGCGGACATGTCATTGCCCAGCACCTCGAAATCGGGCGCCGGATCGCCTGCCTTCGGCGGATTTCCCGCCAGCGCGAGGGGGTTGCCTTTGAATGTGATGCTGTTTTTCGTATCTTGCATATTATTCCTCGTTTCCGTTAATGCGGCCTGCCTTCAACGTGCTTTGCCCGAATAAACACCGTGAAATTCATCCAGAAGTGATCGAAGCTGTTGGACATTGGACAGGTCCGTCGTCTGCTTGGCTTTCATGGCGGTCACAAGCATCCGGTGGAGCAGGGTCAGCTTCCTGACGTAATCGTTCCGGGCTTTGGCGTCTCCTTCGGCCGGCAGCTTGATCCGCTGCGCCATGAAATAATCGGTGATTATTTTGCTGAGTTCACCGGCGTGCAGCTCCTTATTGTTAACCCAGCGGACGACCTGGTTCATGTTCGGGTTTGTTTCTGCCGAGAGCCGTTCGATCTCTCGCATCGATTTTTCGATCGTCGTAACGTGCTCGGCCATAGCTTCAAAGCGGGCTTCGTCGCCGTATATCCCGCATGGGATTTGACAGTGCGAATAGGCTAATGAGCCAAAGGCAACCGCAGCGACCAGAATGACCCCGACTATAAGTCTCTTGTTTATGCTGTTCTTCATGGTTCTTGTCTTTCCTTTGATTAGTAGTTCTTTGCTTCCAACTCGAAATGTGCCTGTGGGTGCGCGCAGGCTGGACACACGTCAGGCGGTTCAATGCCTTCGTGTACGAAGCCACAGTTTCTACACACCCAGCGGACCGGCTTTTCACGTTTGAAGACGACGCCGTCGGCAATGTTTTTGGCCAGCGCGACGTATCTGTCTTCGTGGCGTTTTTCCGCCACGGCGATGCTTCTGAAGACCTTCGCAACGTCATCAAATCCTTCCTGTTCGGCGACCTTAGCGAAGTCCGGATACATCTCGGTTGTCTCGTAGTGCTCCCCCGCGGCCGAAGCCTTCAAATTCTCGATCGTGCTGCCGATGACGCCGGCAGGGAAGGCCGCAGCGATTTCTACCTCGCCGCCCTTCAGGAATTTGAATTCGCGCTTGGCGTGCTCTTTCTCCTGGTTGGCGGTCTCCTCGAAAATGGCTGCTATCTGCACGTACCCTTCCTTCCTGGCCTCACTGGCGAAGTACGTGTACCGGTTCCTGGCCTGGGACTCACCCGCGAAGGCGGCTAACAGATTCTTTTCCGTTTGACTTCCTTTCAGTTCCATACTTACCTCACTTTCTTTGTCTCACTTCAGTACGCTCACGATAGAGCTGATTTGACTTGCAGTGCGTATCCGGAATACCCACTGGACACAACGGGTCTTATCTGCTCGCCTCGCTGCAGACAGACAACGTCAAAACTCAGGGCTCAGGCATACATACAGCCGACAGAACGTATGCGGTGCAGCCCATTATCAGGAATCCGGGCCTCGACGCCACTGGTAAAATTACGAGTTCTATCCTAAAAAAACGCGTTCGTCCGGCGGTTGAACTGCGAGCGTCGCTTGCCGTACTTGGCCAGGCTGCGCCCCTGCTACCGCCTCCTGCACAAATCGCATATCCCTTCGAGATATACGCTCTTGCTCAGGATCGTGAAGCGCCTGGCGATACCGACCGGTACCTTGATCCGGTCAAACGCCTTATGGTGAAAATCCACGATCCTTTTGCATTGGACACACTTAAAGTGCTGATGCTTTTCGGAATCGCCGTCGAAACGCCTGGCGTCCCCCGAGCCTTCCACAACGGACGCGGCACCGATCTCACTGAGGGTCAACAGCGTTCGATTGACCGTATCCAGCGAGATGCCCGGAAAGACCTTCTTGACCTTCTCGTGCAACATCTCTGCTGAAGGATGCTCGTCGGTATCGACCAGCCCTCTGTAAATGGCGATCCGCTGCGGAGTGACTTTCAGGCCGTTGGCCCGGCATCGAGCGATGAACCGCTCGGTCTTGCGGTCCAATTCAATATTGCTCATTGTCGTAGTGTTCTTTTTCATGATAAGTACTATATAGTAGCTACTCCTATTTACAAAATTTGTTCTGCGCGTGTTTGAAGTTTTCTTCCTGGGGCCGTCTCGGGCGACCGAGGATCGCCAGGTCCGTCCACGCTGAGAAAATCTAACCCGGCAAGGTTGTGAAGCCAGGGCGAATCGGGTACACTTGGATAGTTCAGGTGTTGTCCTGTGACCGAATGGGGTTAATGTGGAAAATCTTCCGTGAACGATGCGGCGGACTGGAGCAGTAGAAACGGCAACATGAAGCACTCCGCGGGAATGCTCTTACTCCTGTCGGCAATGATCCTGCTGGCCGGCCCGGATACAGGATTGGCGGCCCGGGGCCCGGCGAGAACCCTGGCGGCGGTTCGGACGGACGTTGCGCCGGTCATTGATGGAAAACTGGATGAGGCTTGTTGGTCGAAGGCAAATATTACTACCGATTTCACCGACTATAGGATTGAACGTCAGGCCATTGAGCAGACGTTCGTACGGGTTCTCTACGACGATGAGAACGTGTACATCGCCTTTGAGTGTCTGGAACCGGACCCCAATCGTATCGTGGGGGTCGAGCGCAAATACGACCAGTCCCTTCACGAGGAAGACTCGGTGGTGGCCCGGCTTGACACCTTTCACGACCATCGCTGTACATACATCTTTGGCGTCAATACGTTAGGAACCCGCTACGATGCACGAATGGGGCTTTTCAATCTAAATCGTTATGAGGATGACACGTGGGGCTGTGAATGGTCGGCTGCCTGTACAGTTGAGAAAGACCGCTGGTTTGCAGAAATGGCTATCCCGATTGCAAATATGCTCTTTGACCGAAAAGACGCAGTTACCTGGGGCCTTAATTTCTACCGGCGCGAACGAAGCATACCGGAAAGGAGCTATTGGTGCTATCGCAATAGCCGGGCACGCTATCCAAGTGAGTTCGGTCATCTGACAAATCTGGACCTTGCGAAAGTCAAACTCAAACGTAAACCTGCTTACGAAACCTATTTAAGCACAACCTCGGATTTCGAAGAAAACAGTAACAAATTAGCCACAGGCCTGGACATCTCGATGAGATTGAATTCAGAGCTAACCAGCGCATTTACCATTAACCCCGACTTCGGCCAGGTCGAAGCCGACCCCGACACGATTGAGTTGCGGGACACCGAGCGCTTCCTGCGAGAGCGGCGTCCCTTCTTTCGCGAGGGCAACGAGATATTCGGCAGCCCGCTCAACATCTATTACAGCCGGCGCTTCTCGGATATCGACGCCGGCGCCAAAGTCACCGGCCAGGGCGGGAGCTGGGCGCTCGGCTTGCTGGATGTCCAGGGCGAAATCGTCCGGGACGATAAGCCGCTGACCGGCAACTACCACGTCGGCAGGTACATCCATAACGTCGGAGAGAATTCCCACATCGGCGGCATGTGGGCCAACTCCAACCGCTCGGACGGAACGAACATCACCGGTGGCCTCGACGCCCGCGTGTTTTTCGACAGCACGACTTCACTGACCACGCAGTTCCTGGGAATGCGAGATTCAGAGGGAATCGAAACTGACGATATTTCCGACCATGATGCGTACGCTGGGTATGCGAGCCTCAGCGGAGGAACCAATCCGCTCTCCTGGCGGCTGGACTATCGTGACATTTCGCGCGGCTTTGAGCCGGACCTGGGCTATATCCCCAGGCGGGATATCCGCGGCCCCGGGTCCTCTGTGCGGTATAGAGAGTATTTGGACGATGGCATATTCAAATCGATCAGCGCCGAATCACGTGTTGATGTTTACGAAAACAATGACCACGATACAACGCTGCGTGATTTTGTAGAGGGAGCGGGGGTAGGTTTTCACAATGAAGTGGAACTCAGGTACTCGCGCAGCGATAGTTTTCATGCCCCATATCAGAACTGGTATGACAGCATCAGAATCGAATATAATGAGGATGTGGACATTTGGGATTCGGTCACCGCCGGCTTTCGAAAGGGAGTGTATGAAGAAGAGCCTTATCGAGAATACTCTCTCACGAAGCCTGTGAAAATTACCGAGCGCCTCGTCACAACCTTTGACGGCAACTATCGCATAAAAGAGCCTCAAACAGGTGGAGACGAGAATGTCTGGTTATGGCGTTCTGTTACCGAATATAGCTTTCCCTGGAACGGAATAATCAAGTTCACGGCCGAACAGACGTCCGAGGACCGCCATAATCTGACGATGCTCTTCTCCTGGCCGGTGAACAAGACGATGGATCTGTATGTTCTGCTCAACGATTATGAAGTTAACGGCGACGAAGTCCGTGTGGCGTTTTTCAAAGTCGTCTATCGGTTTTAGATTTATGGGAGGACACACCATGCGTACGCAAAACGAAATAACAAGGCGTGATTTTGTGAAAATGGCGGCAGTGGCAGCGACGGCCGCCGGCTCGGCTCTGCGCAGCCCGCCCGTGATAGCTCAGGACAGAGGGCAGCGCCCGAAACAAGCCGCCGGCGTCACCGTGCTTAACCCACAGAACCGCGTGCCGGTTAGCTTGATTATCGACGATTCAACCTGCCTGGTGAACATGGCGCACTTCGGCATCCCGCACTTTGGGACGGCCTGGCCGGACAGGTACAAGCAGGATTGGCGCAGCCTGCCGCGCGAAATCCCCGATTCGTTCGTCCGCACGTTCGGCACATGGTGCCGCGAACACGGCGTCAAGGGCAAGTACAGCATCGTGCCCTACCCGGCCTGCGTCGGCTGGCTCGACCGCTGCCTGCCCGGCTGGTCGCAGAAAGAGCTTGATGACAGCCTCAAGCTCGTCCGCGAATTGATGATGCCCGACTGGGACATCCATCCGGAGATGATCAGCCATACCTGGGTCATCAACACCAAAACCGGCCGGCCTTATCCCGAGCGGACCGGCTACTACATCGAGAACGCCGGCTGGAGCCAGGA
>CP070806.1:3552296-3556456 GCA_020343675.1 Phycisphaerales bacterium | reverse complement strand
GACCTCACTTAGCCGTCTGTCTTACTGCCTCCAATGCTTCTCCAGCGCCGGAATCGTCATCCAAATGAATCTGACTTATTTCTGGATTCAGGCCAATGGTGTGCTCGGCCTTCCAGATATCAACGTTGATTGGCTTGAACCGACCTTTGTCTTCCACCGGAAATCGAATTTCCTGACCTGGCTTAATCGGAAGCACCTGTCTGTCTTTCACCACAATCGTGCCGTTGACCACAACGTAAGGGATGCCGGTGGTCGGAATGCCGTGTTCACCCACCTTGAATGCAGAGTTGTCCGTAATCGTCTTGGCATCAAAGATAGTGATGTCTGCAACCTTGCCGACCTGCAGCCGGCCGCGTTCCTTCATGGCTTCAAGCCCCGTATCGCCCATGTGCTTGGCTGGCCAGTAACTGGCTTGCGCAATAGTGAACATCAACGGCACACCCTGTTCACGCGCCATACGGAACGCAGCACCGCGCGAGCCAGAAGTGCGCGGATGGCCGCGATATTCGGACCAGTCAGCATCCCAAGGTAGCAACTTCCCATCTGCACCAACCCCTGCCATGGCATCGCTTGCAATGGTCATGTGAGGAACAGCCAGCCAATAATTCATCCACGCTTTGCGATAAGGAAACTCAACCACAACCGACCGGCCCGGATCCTTTTTCATCAGTGCCGCATAGGTTTCGTTGGTCAGGTATTTGTCATCAATAGGGTCGTAGATCGTATCCTCGTAACGATAGCCTTTCTTTTCGACCCATTCGGACGGCGCCAGAAAAGCTGCAGTGATGGCTGTTGATCCGGCAGCATAAGGATAGTATTCGGACCACATATTCAGTCCCTTGGCGCGGGCAAGCTGCAACTTCTCCTCAATTTCCCACCAGCCGTAGTCATTGTTATGCGCCATTAACAACGGAGCGTCTAACAACATTGCATTGGTAAACACCTCGTCGAAGGCTATTGCAGCTTCAGTGGGTGTCTCTGATAACAGGTGATACCTGGTATGAACGGATGTAAGGCGGCCATAGTTCGCGCCGGCCCGTTGTGCTGCAAAAAGCTCGTAGCTGGTCATTCCCTTGGCCATATATGCGCCAGGCACAGCAACACCAATGGCTCCTTGTCGCAGATCTTCATCCAATATCTGCAGTACTTTGTTCATATCCTCCACTGAGGACTTCGTTTCCGCCCAGCCCTCAACACCATCTGTCAAAGCCTTGGCTGCATAAACTTGAATGTCTTTGAAGTCGATCGGAGCCTCAAGCTCAGTCTCAGGGTCATGAACAGCCATTCTCGAATACAGCAAGCTTGTAGATGTGCCGTAATTGACTTGCCAACCCGACTTTGCCTTCTCGTCGTACCATCCCTTTACATTGAATGAACCCGCTTCAAGGTCCATGCCTGTAGTCACACCATCCCTGAGTGCCATCTTGGTGGCGAAGACGTCTGTTGCATGGTAATGCGTGTCGATGAAGCCAGGGGCTACGACCAGGCCTTTCGCGTTGATGGTTTCGCGACCAGTAATGTTCTGCTTGGTGATGGTGGCGATTCGGCCGTCCTTGATGCCCACATTGGCCACATCGTCATACATCGTTTCCGGATCTATGACCCGGCCGTTGTTGATCACGAGGTCATAGTCCTTGGCAAACAGGGTGGGTGCCGCCAGGACATTCAGAACAACCAGGCCGATCATCAAATATCGCTTGTGCATTGGACTAGCTTCTCCATCTTTCTTACATGCCGTTTTCAGTGGCTGTAAGGGTTGACGTGGCGACTACTCAACCCACTCACGCCGGGCTGGCTGGCCGAACTGCATTGATGCTCGACAATTGTTGTCAGCTTCAATACGTTACCAACGCCCCCAATCGACGTGTTTACATCTCGTGCCAGTCGGGCCAGATTTGTGTCGCGTTAAGCGAAGCCGTTTGAACCCAGGGTACCGTCCGGATGCGCAAGAAGTCTGACCCGAAATTCACGCGTTCGATGTTTACGCTGATACCGCTCGCCACCGAGTTCGGCCGTCGGGGCGGCAACACAAAGGCGCTACTTGCCCGAAACAGACTTCCTCTTGAGGCACTGACCAACCCCGCGATGCTGATCGATGCAGCAGCCTGTTACGCCGCCATCGAAGACATGGCTGAGTCCCTTGGCGATCGATATTTCGCCGCACGGGTTGCGGAGGAAGCGGCCAGGAAGGGGACGCCGTCTCTACGGACGGCAGCCAGGCACGCGAAAACACTCGGAGAGTTTCTCTCACGCGTGGTCATAGAAGTCGCTGCGCAGGTAAACAACATTCGCTACGTGTTGTCCACGACAGCCGAATCTGCCGTCCTGCAAGTCAACCGCATCAAAGTTCCCGGTCCGACCACACAGGTAGACGCAATCGGCGTCGTCTTATACGTGACCCTTTTCAAACTTGGACTGGGGTCGACCTTTGATCCCAACCGTATCTTCGTCAACGTGCCGACCACTGCAGGCATTCCAAAGGGATTGCTGCCGAAACAAGCGCTGCGCACGTCTAAGATTAATGGGCTGCGGATTACTTTTCCGCCGCAATGGCTATGGGCGCCGTTCGCGCTTGACTGGGACATGGCAGAGACGCCGCGCGGAGAATTTGGCCCTGCTGGCGCCGCCGAGGCGACGCTTTCCTATTTTCGCAACGTGCTCAAGGTCAACATCGGGCACCACGATCTGACGCTGAACCGCTTTGCTGCAATCTGCGGGCTGCATCCACGCCACCTACAGCGCATTCTGGTGACACAAGGAACCTGCTATCGCCAGATGAAGGACGAGGTACGCCGGAGCATCACGGAGGACCTCCTGGCGAACTCGAGCATTCCCATTGCGCAAATTGCACAACGGGTCGGCCTTTCTGGCCCGTGCGCCCTCGACCGTGCATTCAAGCAATGGACGGGCATTACACCGACGAGCTTTCGGGTCAAGTCCACACAGAAAGCGAAGGACAGAAACACTGTCTCTAGTGCAAGCACTTCCACCCCGGGCCCTCGGCCGCCATCGGTCTGACCTGATGGCTTTCTTCGGACCAAGTCATTCTTGGAAGATGGGCTCTTCCGGATTGATCTTCGAACTTAGTAGCTTGAACTCCGCCGTTGTCAGGTAGCCGAAACTCGAATGCGGTCGGCTCTCGTTGTAGTAAAGCCGCTGGTCGCGTGGCCAGGTCAGTCGCCGCCGGCAGCGTGCCGGACGAGGACACCGGGAGGCGACGATAGCGACCTGATTCCGAAGAGTCCGATGGCGTCCCCGGATGGCACCCGATGTCCGGCCCACCGCGGCGGAATCGGCATGCGAATCAGGGGGTTCGGGGTGGTGGCCAGGGGCAGAATCGAACTGCCGACACGCGGATTTTCAGTAGGAGGGAGGGCGCGTCTCTTGGCTTCCAAGCCGAAGAACTGGAAGGAGTCTTCTCTTTCGGCCGAGTCGGCACTCTTGGGACCGAACCTATTCCGAACCTGACCGGGCGGTTTTGGGATTTGGTCTCGCAGGCGCCGAACGTGCTCAACGGGTTGCGGCGGCCCGGACCGAACCCTGACCGAACCGTCGCCGACCTCCGCCGGCGCTCGGAGCCCCGGCTCGCGTTGACTCTGAGAATCTGGAGATCTGGGGTCTTGCTGCTCCCCCGAGGCCGGCGTATCGCTGACCCTCGCACAAGGGGCGGGCTCGCGCCGCGCCGAACGGCGGATAACAGCCCAACAGCCGACATTTCAAACCACCCAGGGACCCTGCGACGAGAAGGGTCTCTAAGGAGCACGAACGGCCACGATCTGCCGTCCGCAGAAAAGGAAACGCCGGCGCGAGGCCGGCGCCTCCTAGTCGGTGGCGGTGTCGTTCAGTCCAGCTTGCGCCGCCTGGCAAAGCCGAGACCGGCGAGGCCGAGGCCGAACAAGGCAAGGGTGCCTGGCTCCGGCACACTCGTCGTGCCGTAGCGCAGGTTGTCCAAGGCCAGAAAGTCACGAGTCGAGTTGATAATGATGCTCAAGCTGTCTATGGCGCCCAGCCCGCTCCAGCCTGCGAAGGTCGAGAGGTCCGTGGCCGTTGTGAAGGTCTGGGTATCCAGCAACGTCGCGCCACTGAAAAGCGACACCGTCGTCGTGCCATCCACCCCCCCACTCCCGCAAAAGCCGAGGTCCGAGCTGATGTTGAAGCCG
>CP070806.1:3542219-3552196 GCA_020343675.1 Phycisphaerales bacterium | reverse complement strand
AGATGAAGGCCAACCAGATAGCCAGGACGGCTGAGCATTTTCGCAACGGATGGGGCTACATGTGCGCCTCGACGTGGCTGCAGTGCGTCCCGCCATACGGGCCGAATAATGCCCCCGGCGGTGACGGCTCGAAGGACTCGCCCGGCATCAGATGGTGGCTCGAATATATTCGCAAGGCGTATGGGCCTTATGTTCCTCCTGCGCCCGGGATTGGCTGGAAGGCATCGGGCAAAGGCGGCGCGGTGGCTGCGGGCGGTGCGGGGGCGGTTGCGGCCGGGATCGCCATCCTCGAACAAGGCGGCAACGCCGCCGACGCCGCGGCTGCGACGTTGCTGGCGCTGATGGTTACCGATTACGGCTCCTGCACAATCGGCGCCGAAGTGCCGCTGATTATCTACAATGCGCACAGGAAAGAGGTGAAAGTTCTGTGCGGGCTGGGCGGCGCGCCGCTCGATCCGGACGCCATCAAGTGGTACTACGAAAACGGGATTCCCTACAAGGGAGGCATGAAGGCGGCGCCGGTTCCCGGCGCGTTGAGCCTCTGTGTCACGACGGTCAAGCTCTATGGGACCATGAGCTTCGAGCAGGTGGTCGCGCCGACGTTGAAATTGCTCGACGCGGGCGAAAAGGACTGGCACCCGAATCTGGGCGCGACGTTTCGCAAGCTTATCGAAACGGAAAAGCAAACCCGAGGCACCAGGGAGGAGAAACTCCAGGCAGCCAGAGATCGTTTCTACAAAGGAGATATTGCCGATGCGCTGGTAGCCTTCTACATCGAGAACGGGGGTTTTCTCCGCAAGGAGGACCTAGCCGCCCATCAGACGCGTGTGGAAGAGCCGGTCATGGTGCAATACCGGGGCTACACCGTCTGCAAGTGCGGGCCGTGGACGCAGGGCCCCTACCTGTGCCAGACGTTACGGCTGCTGGAAGGTTTCGACTTGAAACGGATGGGACATCTATCCGCGGACTACGTTCATGTGCTGACCGAGGCGCTGAAGCTCGGATTCGCAGATCGTGACGAGTATTACGGCGATCCGCTCTTTGTGGATGTCCCTCTCGAAGCGCTTCTGAGTGATCAGTACACGAAGCTGCGCCGGCCGTTGATCGATATGGCGAGGGCTTCCGACGAGGTCCGTCCGGGCGATCCGCTGAGCATGAAAGCTCTCAAGGGGCGTGGAACGTACCGGCCCGGCCCGGGTGGGACGACGACCTGCGTCGTAGCGGACCGGTCGGGCAACGTCGTGGCCGCCACGCCGAGCGGCAACGGGCCCTACGCGGTCTGTCAGGAGCTGGGCGTCGCGCACGGTAACAGGCTCAGGAGTCTTAATACTGCCGAGGGGCACCCCAATCGCATCGAACCGGGCAAGCGCCCGCGCATCACGCTGACGCCGACCATCGTCCTCAAAGGCGGCAAAGCGGTGCTGGCCATCAGCGTCGCGGGCGGTGACCTGCAGGACCAGACGACGCTCAATTGTTTGCTGAATCACGTCGAGTTCGGCATGAGGCCCGAGGACGCCGTGACAGTGCCGCGTTTTAGCACGGGCCACCAACAGAACTCCTTCGATCCCAATTCCGACCGCGAGGCGACGCTGGGAACGCTGGCGAGTCTCACGGTCAGTGACACACTGGACGAAGACGTCCGAGAGGAGCTCGCCAAGCGGGGCCACGTCATACAGACGACCTCGAAGCCCATTGCCTACCCGATTATGATTTACGTGGACCCGAAGACCGGCGTGATGTACGCGGCGGGCGACCCCAAAGCCAGGCGCCACGCCGCGGCACTGCAAACTGAGGAGCAGTAAAGAATAGCTTCCCGGTCACAGCTCATAAACGTCGGCCCGGCGATCGACGATATGCCCTCCTTTGTTGGCCACGGCTCTGGACAAGTCAATCTCGGTGACGGTGTAGGTCTGCTCCTTATCCACGCTGTTGTGTAAGACCGCTCCTTTCGGGTCGGTGATGAGCGCCTGGCCCGGATGTGTGAAGACGATGTAAATACCATTCTCGTAGGCCCGCGTCCTCATCATGCACAGGTTCAGCTCACCGTGCATGCCGTACGTCGGATTGAAGATAACGCGCGCTCCCTTGAGCGTGAGCGTCCTTGTTGTCTCGGGCCAGCGGCGGTCCGCACAAATCATCACGCCGAATAATCCGAAGTCGGATTCATAGACATCGAGGTGCTTGCCGGGGGTGTACTTGAGGTCGTGATTCTGCAAATGCAGTTTGTCATACATTCCGGCCAGACGTCCGGCGCGGTTGTAGATCAGAGCCGTGTTGAATACTCCGTTTGCCGCCTTTCGAGTGCAGCCATAGATAACCCACGTTTTGTTTCGGCGCGACCATTTGGAGATGGCCTGCGCGTACGGCGATTCGAGCGGGTCAATCGCGTATCCGATCATGCCGGCCTTCGTCGATTCCTCCGTCGAGACGTATCCGTCGAGGAATCCTTCGGGAGTGACAACGACATCGACCTTTTCGCGGGCCTCGATGTCCTTGAGAATGTCCATCAGCTTCTGATGGTTCGCTTCCATCTCGCCCTTGGCCGGATAGACCTTGATTTGTGCGACCCGAATGGTGGATATGACTGCCTTTTCGGTTTTCTTGTTTTTATTGTCCCGGCTTGTTTCGGATGCGGCCCAGGCGCTGCGCGCACCGATGCCGACGGCGCCTGCGACTTTGAGAAAACGGCGACGGTCAAATTTCATTATGAATCTCCTGCTTCTTAAGAGCGGTTTCTTCTCAAACGGTGATTCGAGAAGCTTCTTTTGACCGGTCATGCTATCGCAGAAGCCAGCGCTTGTCAAATTTCAGCCGGGCCCATAGAATCAGGTGCGATTTGTCATGAAGAAACGGCGCATCAAAGAGCTGATCGAGGTGAGCGAACGCGTGATTGCCGACGGTTCGCTGGATAACGGGGCCATTGTCGCGGCCAATTCCGACAAGTCCTGCTATCCATCCACCGTCCAGGACTACCGGTACGTGTGGGTTCGCGACGCCGCCTACGTTTGCATGGCCGCCGACCTGCTGGGCCTCAAGGACATCCCCCAAAGGTTCTTCGACTGGTGTCTCCATCGAGCCGAGGGTTTTAAGCAGACGCACCTGTTCTGTAATGCTTATAATGTCAACGGCACCCTTCACGGCACACTAATAGCTCCCGGTGACGCGAAAGTACGGCAAAACGTCGCAAACAGCTGCATCGACGTCATTCATTGCGGCACGCAATTCCAGCCGGACCAGAGTGGTTTGCTGATGATTGCGATAGCGCATCACGTGGAACATTTCAATGTCGATGCCTCGCGATTCTCGAAGTTGATTGAGAAAGCCGCTTCGGGTATCTGCTTATCCTGGAAGGATGATGCGTTTGTTCTGCCCGGTTATGATTTGTGGGAGGAACGGTGCGTCCTTCCCGAACGCAGAGGATTTCATACGTATTCGTTGGCGATGTGCATCGCCGGGCTCAGAGCGGCGGCAAAGCTTTCAGGCAAGAAGAAGAGTTGGTTGCAAACTGAGAAGCAGATGTCGGACGCATTTGCGCAGGTCCATTCGTCCGGCGGGAAATCCCTTCCGAGGACGTTCACCCGTCGCGAAACGGCTAAAAACAGAAAAACGCGAAAAGCAGATTTGACGCCCGATACATCCCTGTTGGGGTTGGTCTATCCCTCGGGAATTCTGGACCCGCTCGACGAGAAGATGAAGAGGACCGTCTGTGAAATAATGGCGAAAAATGCGACGGATGACGGAGGTCTTCTGCGGTATCCGGGCGATCTCTATTGTGGCGGTGTCCGCAAAGGATGGGTCACGTTGACCGGCGCGGGGGCATGGCCTCTGCTGAGTTTTTGGATGTCCATTTACTACTCCATAGCAGGCGACAATCGAAGTGCTAAGAGACATTTTGACTGGCCCTTGGCGCGAGCAGAAAAATACATGCCTGAACAAATATTCGCGGATCGATCGAAGGTGTCCATCTCTCCGCTGCTGTGGTCTCACGCCATGTTCGTCATAGCCGCCAGGTTTCTGGGGTATCTATAGCGCGAGCGACTTTGTCGCGAGGGCCTTAAGGAATCTGGCTGCGAATACCTAAAAGGGCATGGTGCCGCCTTTGTCCTTCAATGGCCAGAGGTCGGCATCCGTTCTGACGGTGCCCAGGATTTCTTCCACCTTCGTGACGACGTCGGGGTGCGCATCCGCAACATTGTTACGCTCGCCGATATCCGATTTCAGGTCGTACAGCTCGATGGGCCTCGACGGCGCCAGACGCACCGCTTTCCAATCGCCCATGCGGACCGCCTGCTTGGAGCTTCCCTCGTGGAATTCCCAGTACAGGAACTCGTGCTGCTTCTGCGGTTTGCCGAGCAGTGCCGGGACCATGGAGATTCCGTCGATTCCAGCGGGAGCCGATGTCCCTGCCAACTCCGCGAACGTCGGCAGAATATCCCAGAAGGCCGATATGTGTTGGCATTGGCTACCTGCTTTGACGATCCCCGGCCAGCGCGCGATCATGGGGACCCGAATCCCGCCTTCGTACAGGTCGCGCTTCGTGCCTCGCAAAGGTCCGCTGCTGCCGAGAAAATCAGGCTTTACGCCTCCTTCTTTGTGGGGACCGTTGTCGCTGCTGAACATCACCAGCGTCTCTTCATCGATCCGGTTTTCTCTGAGCATAGTCAGGATTCGGCCGATATCACGGTCCATCCGCGAAATCATGGCCGCTTTGCCCTTCTCAGGTTCGGGCCACTTCTTATCCCTGTAAATTCCGTAGTCGGGAACTTCCATTCCGTGCTCGCCAAACTGGCCCGCTTCGTTGTTGGCGTGAGGAATTGTATAAGAGACAAACAGAAAGAAAGGCCGGTCTTTCTCTTCGATGAACTTCAGAGCAGCTTCCGAGAAAAGATCGTGTGAATAATCCACCTTCTCACTTGCCAGGCCGACCAGGTTTTTCTGATTTTCCTTGTAGTGCTTATCGGGATGCTGCACGGCATTTCTCAGCGGCACTTTCTCGCGGTTCCTCCAGAGAAAATCCGGATAGTAGTTGTGAGCGTGCCACATGCTCAAATAGCCGAAGAAGTGGTCGAATCCGTTATCGTGGGGGTCTTCGGGAGGCGGAGGATGGCCAATCCCCCACTTGCCGATACACGTCGTCGAGTATCCTGCTTCCTTCAGTGTTTTGGCGACGGTTCTCTCCGTGGGTTTCATCAGGACATCGACGTTCCCGCGAACGGTGCAATGGCCCGTGTGCTTGCCCGTCATCAACGCACAGCGGGAGGGCGCACAGACCGTGCTCCCGGCGTAATGTTGGGTGAACCGCATTCCCTCGGCGGCCATCCTGTCCAGATTGGGGGTCCCTATGCGTTCTTGGCCGTAGCAGCCCAAGTCTCCATAGCCAAGGTCGTCAGCGAGAATGTAGATAATGTTCGGCTTTTGCCTGCCCGAGAGAGCCCGCCTTCCGGGTCTGAGACAGCCGTCGAAGGGCAGTGTTGCGATTGTTGCAGCCGTCAAGCCGGCGTCTTTCAGGAATCGTCTTCGGGATTGTCTCATCGTTATTGTCTCCGTCAGGTGAATCAGTATTGTACTGGGGACGTGCACCTTATAGCACTTTTTCAGGGCCGGCTCAAGGATTTCAGCGCTATGAGACATGCGATATCCTCGCCGCACAAGGCACAGACTGATTCGTCCCATAATTACCGGGCAGACAATCCCCGGCCGGCGAGCCACGCAGTTTCTTCAAGAAATTTCTTAGCCGTCGCAATAAAAGTAAGTACTCAGTGCGTCTGAATAACTGAAAGCTATATGTGAGAGGAATATATGGTGCGGCAACTCGAAAAGAAGCATCGGATGCGCCGGAAAGGTATGATTGATGTCAGAGCGGCGCTGAGGTTGATTGCGGCCGAGAATACGAACGCCCTGCGTGTGGTTCTCAAGAATGTTGCGAACCGCGCTTCTAAACCCCCCTGTTCCAACAAGAAGTCCTGAGCAACCATCTGTTTGCGTGCACTGCCGGGAGGGCACACTCTATTGGCCCAATGACGGCGGCGTTTTTTCGAAACGAAGGTGGCTGCCCGGCAGAGGTCCCTCGCTCAAGGAAGCGGTCAGATATCCCAGCATGATGATAAGGACCGGTACCAGCAGCCAGCTTATCCAGAATCGTATAGCGGGGCTCCAGGAGTGGTCGGATGCAGGAATTTGTGTCTCAGTGCCAGGTGTAGCCCGGCCGGAGAATGCCAGCACAATCAAAGAACAAAATCCTGCAGTCATCCAGAAGGTCAGATGTACGAAGAATGTTCCTTTGCGTGCCATAGCCGGGAAAGCCTGCATGAAAGCGCCGGCCACAGCGACCCAGAGAATCAAAAGGAACAGCAATTGGCCTCGCGCGAAAGCGCTATCGGGCGCCAAAGGCAGCGCCTGGCGACGATGCCGGATGATGGCGACCAGCACCATAGCCGAGACTGTCAGGCCGACCAGCAGGAACCACCAGGAGGCGGGGACGCCAAAGAGTTGTTCGGGGATATGGTTTCCCTCGGCCCACTTGCGAACGTTCTTGTGCAAATTACTCCAGATCATTACCAGCAGCAGGAATAACAGGGCCACGGTGTTCAGGTTCCCGCCAGACCGGTCTTCAACCGGGGGGAGCAGTCTTCGCCGCATGCCTCGAAGGAAAACAAGGCCCGCTCCTATTCCCATAATCATCCCGAATAGCTGCTCCATCCATTTCCAATAGTCCAAGTCCTGCAGCGCGCTGAAGCGTCCTATCGGCCCCCATTGGGCCCGGCCCAGCATATTCAGGAAATCCCCGACGGCAAAGCCGAGCCCGCCGGCCAGAAAACCCCAGCGCGCTGCGATTACGGCCGCTCGGTTCTTGCGCCGAATGAGATAGAGCAGGAGGGCGATGAATAATCCGATGCAGCCCGACCAATTGTCACTGCGCGGCGGCGTCATGTGAAGACCCTGCAGGACGGTCAGAATGATGTACCCTGCCCACCAGCCACTGGCCAGCGCTGCGATCAGAATACAGGCCGGCCTGTTACGCGGAACAAGCGCGGCATAGACCCCCGCCACTAACAGAGCGGACGACGCGGCAAACCAGTCCGTATCGTGTAGATACCACATCGTGACGAGCCGCTCCGTCAGGCCGCTCAGATCCATAACGAGCCAGACGAGCCATAGCGCTGCCAGAGGTCCGGCGAAACGTTCCAGATACGAACGCGACTCTGTTATGCTTAGCGCCAGGATGCCTGAGCCGATCCCCGCCCATAATCCTCCGATCAGGAACAGGCAGGCATACCCGTAAGTGACGTCGGGCAGTGAGGCGCTGGCCGTGTAGCCGACGATTCGTCCGTAGCTCATCTGGCCCCCGAATGCCCATCCTACGGCGCCGAACATCGCCATGAGGCCGGCGCGCCTCCACCAGTCGTCTCTGCCGGAAGCCAGGCAGATTGAAAGTGCTAACAGAGCGCCCGGGACCATCGCGCCGGCTTCGTGACCGTAATCGCCTCGAAAGCCCCAGCCGACCGACATGGCCAGCCCTGACAGGAGAACGCCGACCGGCGTCAAGCTGTATGTCCGAGTTCTTGTCTCCATCTGAAACCACCCTGACGAACCCATGGGACAGACGCAACATCGTCTTATTTGGCATCTCTTGCGTTTGCCTGTTGGCCCGTGACAGACTATAATCATCAGTCCGTACGACAGACTTGGGCGTAAGTCTAATACAGATTGGAACACGATACAATGCCGAGAACAAAAATCGTCGCTACGCTGGGTCCCGCGAGCAACACCTATACAATACTGCGTAAAATGTTCGACGCGGGCCTCGACGTCGTCAGGTTGAACGCTTCGCATGGCAGCCATGAGCAGCACTGCAGCTCCATCGAGCTTGTTCGCCGTCTCAACAGCAGGTATAGACGGCACATTCGCATCATGCTGGATCTGGAAGGTTTCCGTATTCGGGTCGGACGATTCAAGGGCGCCAGGACCCGAGAGTTAAAGAATCGCACGGTCGTATGGCTGAGCAACGATGAGGCCGCCGCCGGGCCGAAAACGATACCGTTCGACTACCAGGGTGATCTGAGCCGGATCAAGCCGAAACAGCTCATCTATATCGACGACGGGAACCTGGTCCTCCGTGTGAAGGAGACATCGGCCAACAGTATCAAAACAGTAGTTGTCGAAGGCGGGATTCTCAAGCAGAGAAAGGGCATCAACATGCCCGATGTGGATCTGGAATTCGAAGGCATAACCGCCAAGGACAGAAAAGATATCGAGTTCGGCGTGGCGCAGAGTGTGGATTGCATCGCATTGTCGTTCGTGCGGGATGCCAGTGACCTCCGGCAGGCCGCCGCGCTGATAAAACCCGAATTGCCGCGCTGTCAGCTTGTGGCCAAGATTGAGAGCAGAGAAGCGATAGCGAATATCGACGAAATCATCGAAGCCGCCGACGGCATCATGATTGCCCGCGGAGACATGGGTATTGCCATCCCCATCCATGAAGTGCCGATCGTCCAGAAACGTATCATCAAAAAGTGCAACGCAGCGGGTAAATTCGTCATCACGGCCACCCAGATGCTGGAACACATGACCGAACACAGCCGGCCGACGCGCGCTGAGGTGACCGATGTAGCCAATGCCATCATCGACGGGACCGATTTCGTGATGCTTTCGGCCGAGACAGCCGTGGGCCGTTTTCCGGTCGAGTCGGTCCGGATGATGGACCGGATCATTAAGTTTACCGAGAAGTCGATTTCAACATCATAGAAACCGCATCGCCGAAAAGAAGATTGGTGTATCCCAGGTGCTCCGGCACAAAGTGACGGAGACTTACCTTACTCGAAAGCAAAGTGTCACCAGTTGGAGGTCACGAGAATGAGTCTGAAGAACGGTGAGTTTGTAAAGAATCCATCACGTCGGCGTCTTCTCAGGTCGGCTGCTGCCGTGGCCGCTTGGCCCTTAATATCGCGGGCAGATTTGAGCGCGCGGCCAGAGCCGCGCAGTACTGAGGGCCGACGGGCAACGAACAGTAGTCTCTGTATCTTCTCGAAACACCTGCAATGGCTGGATTATCGGGGTATGGCTCAGACGGCTGCCGAGGTCGGTTTTGACGGTATTGATTTGACGGTCAGGCCCGGCGGTCATGTTGAGCCTGAGCGGGTACGCGACGACCTGCCCAAAGCCGTCCGGGCTATCAAGGAGGCCGGACTCGATGTCCCGACGATCACCACTGCCATCACAGACCCGCGGGACAAACTCACCGCCGATATCCTTGAGACTGCGAGCCAGTCGGGCATTCGCTATTATCGAATGGGGTACTATCGATACGAAGATGCCAGGAGCATTCAACAAACCCTGAGGGAAGTCAGGCCCGCCTTGCGCGACCTTGTTGAAGTGAACAAACAGTACGATATCAGCGGGACGTACCAGAACCACGCGGGCAGCCGTTACGTCGGGGCCTGCATCTGGGACCTCTACTACGTGCTCAAAGATCTTGATGCCCGCTGGATCGGCTCTCAGTTCGACATCAGGCACGCGACGGTCGAGGGCGGCACCACCTGGTCTGTTCATTTTCGACTCATCCGCGAGTATATTAACACGCTCGTGGCCAAAGATTTCAGGTGGGCTCAAACCCAAGGCGTTTGGAAGCCCGAGAATTGTCCTCTGGGCCAGGGGATGGTGGACTTCCCGCAGTATCTCCAGATGGTCAAGCAGGCGGGGCTCGCCGGACCTTTTGTGCTGCACCTGGAGTACCCCCTCGGGGGAGCCGAACGCGGGGCGCGACGTCTGACCGGGGACAAACGGCAGGTAATCGAGGCCATGCGTAAAGACCTTCAGTTTCTAAGAAAGTCTCTCGATTAGGAGGGGCAGGCCCATGTGCCAGCCCTGCCTTGACCCGTCACGCGGATTGGTGGGCAATCCCGTCAGGGACACCTTACGGCGCCACACGGGGTTGCCCCTACTGCGATACCAACGATGCCGGCAGGCCGAAATCGTAT
>CP070806.1:3540719-3542119 GCA_020343675.1 Phycisphaerales bacterium | reverse complement strand
TGATGGAAGCCGGGACCGATCTGCGGACCATTCAGCTTTTGATGGGTCATGCTCGCCTGGAACATACCACCGTGTATCTGCATCTTTCCCAGCACCATCTGCGTGCGGCCACGAATCCGCTCGAACAGCTCACGATTCACGATCAGGGCAAAGCACTCTTATCACAGGAGGACGATCACTCTTGACTCGGCCACCCTGGGAGGTGGCCGATGTCATACGCATGGCAGGAGGCAGGTGCTTGGAGCGCTACCGCGGGTCGATGACCTGGATTCAGATCAAGGTGCTCTATGCCATCGCTCGCTGTCGTACCGCTGCCCTGGGCGGGCATCGCGATCAATGTCTTCGCTGCGGGTATCAGGCCATCTCATATAACTCGTGTCGGAATCGCCACTGTCCGAAGTGTCAGACTAACGCCAGGGAGAAGTGGCTACAAAACCGGCAGCAAGAACTGCTGCCGGTCGAGTACTTTCATCTTGTTTTCAGTGTTCCGCACCGGCTGGTACCCTTAATGTGGCAGAACAAGAGGATCCTGTTTACCCTCCTGTTTAAAACCGCGGCCGCTACCCTTCTGGAGGTAGCGGCCGATCCGAAGCATCTGGGGGCCCAGATCGGCTTCCTCGGCATCCTACATACCTGGGGACAGACCATGCAGCCACATCCGCATATTCACTGTGTCGTCCCCGGCGGCGGACTCTCACCGGATCACACCCGCTGGATCTCATCACCATCCAATTTCTTCCTGCCGGTGAAGGTGCTCAGCCGTGTCTTTCGCGGTAAGTTCGTGGATGGATTGCAGCGCGCCTTTCACAGTAACAAGTTGGCCTTCTACGGGGAATGCCTGCCGCTGGCCAATGAGACGGCCTTTGCGGCGTTCTTGCGCGCCTTGTTTCAACAAGACTGGATCGTCTATGCCAAGCCGCCGTTTGGTGGACCGGATCATGTCTTGCACTATCTGGCCCGCTACACGCATCGCGTGGCTATTTCCAATCATCGAATTCTATCAGTTAGCGAGTCTCAAGTGACCTTTCGCTGGAAGGACTATGCGCATAACAACAAGCAACGCACCATTACTCTTTCCTGTGAGGAGTTCTTGCGCCGCTTCTTGCAGCACATATTGCCGAAGGGGTTCACGCGCATTCGCCACTTCGGCTGGCTAGCCAACCGGAAACGCAGAAAACTGCTTGCCCGCTGCCGTGTTTTACTCAACCAAGTGTCCCAAGCGCCATCGGATCCCCCTGCCGATCCTGCCGTATGGCAATGCCCACGTTGCCATGGGCCAATGTGTGTTGTTGAAAGACTTACGGCCATCCGGATTCTGTATGTGAATATCGCGGAGATAAACACTTTTGACAGTTCATGACGACCCATTCAACTTGCTTTATTTGAATTTTGTGAGGTAC
>CP070806.1:3519794-3540619 GCA_020343675.1 Phycisphaerales bacterium | reverse complement strand
TCAAAGCGGGCCAGCAGGTGAAGCTCTGTGACATCGAGGGTCCGGGCACGATTCGGCATATCTGGATGACGACCCGAAGAAATCCCGCAAACCTGCGAAGCCTCGTGCTGCGCGCCTGGTGGGACGGGCAGGACCATCCAAGCATCGAATCCCCCATCGGTGACCTGATGGGTTTCGCGCATGGAAAAGTCATGCCGTATTACTCGGCCGCACACTCACTGGGCCAGAACGCCGGCATGAACATCTGGCTGCCCATGCCCTTTGCCAAGCGGGCCAGGATCACGCTGACCAACGAAGGAAAAGAGAACGTGCCTTTGTATTATCAGATCGATTACACCATCGCCGACAAGCACCCCGCCGATGTCGGGCGGCTGCACGTGTTGTTCCGCCGGGAGAACCCGACCGTGACCAAGCAGGACTTTGTCATGCTGCCCCAGCGAGAGGGCAAGGGCCGCTTCGTCGGCGCCGTGTTGGGCATACGCAATCTGACGCCGGGCCAGTGGTGGGGCGAAGGCGAGATTAAAGTCTATATGGACGGCGACACGGACTTTCCGACCATTTGCGGCACCGGAAGCGAGGATTACGTGGGCCTGTCCTACGGCATGCAGCAGACGCCTTACCTGTACAACGGCTGTAGTCTGAACGAGAACAACTTCGTTTCGATGTATCGCTGGCACCTGCCCGACCCGATTGCGTGGCGAAAGCAATGCCGCATTACCATCCAGCAGATTGCCTGGAAGAAGGGGCTGGCTGAGACACAGGACGACTGGTCGTGCGCGACGTTCTGGTACGAGCCCGTGCCCAGCGCAGCGCTTCCGGAGATGCCTGACGTTGAGGCCCGGACGGCGGATATCTGGCAGGATTAGTTTCGCACATATTGACAAGGAGAAGATTATGTCACGAAGGTTGTTAGTTGTCATATGTTTGGCAGTATTGGCGTGGGCGACCGGAGGCTGCGAATGCTGCAAGGGGCCGGAGTCAAAAGGTCTTGTTACGATCTTCAACGGCAAGGACCTGTCCGGCTGGGAGGCTACCGGCGACGCCAGGTGGGTCGTTGAGGACGGCATGCTGGTCGGAACACAGGGCGCCAATAACGCGCCGGGCGACCTGTTCACAAAAGAATCATACAAGGATTTTGAAGCGAGCCTCACCTACCGCGCCGAGTGGCCCTGCAACAGCGGTTTGTGGTTCCGTTTTCAATCGCCCAGGATAGCTTATCAGGCGGACATCCTCGAATACAAGAAGCCCGTGTGCTATTCGGGCACGCTGTACTGTCCGGGCAAAATGTTTCTGGCCATGAACGAGGATAAAACCATTGTGGACCGCGAAGGCTGGAACACCATCAAGGTGCGAGCTGAGGGCGACCATCTGCAAGTATGGATAAACGGTCATCAGGTCGCCGATGTCCACGATGAGACGTCCGACTCAGGCAAGCTGGGCTTTCAGGTCCACCCGGGCGACCAATTCGGACCGATGAAGATTGTCGTGCGCGAACTGCTGCTCAAGCCGCTCTAACGCAAGCGCGGTTAATAGGGCGAAACAGCTTTTCCGGCATGGTTAGTCTGTTCTATCTTGCTTCTCGCATTTCAATGGTGCAGTAGCCGGTGGCGCTCCACTTCTGCTCCAGTGCTTGCCGACTTTGCTGCTTGAAGGCTTCGTATCCATCATGCACAATAATGGTCGAGAGGTTGTCCCCCTCGTAGCCTACGGCGACGACGTAGTGCATTGAATCTTCGTCTTCCGAGAGCATCAGAATAAGAGGAACCTCGTTGTCGATGGCCTGCCTTATGTGCTCGAAGGAACCCGAATACATGGTCGCTTCGAGTCCCTGCTCCCGGGCATCGATGAGCAACTTCAGATTCAAGCTTCCTTTGTGCTCACGGTTGTAAAGGCGCTGTGAAATCTCTTCCGGATCCTGCTTGACGCCAAGAAAATTATAGACGCAGGCAAGGGCCGCCGGGCCGCAATCATATTGCTTCTGTTTGAAGAAAGGAACGCCCGAGATGACCGTTGATGGCTTGAGCGACTGTGCCTTTTGAGTCCATTTTTCGGATTCTTCCTCGCCGCCCATGCTTCTGTTGAGCGAAGCGAAGCTCAGATAAACGGCTCGCTTTTCCTCTGGCGTTTGAGCTAATACAAGGGCCTTTTGAAGATTCTCTTCCGCGCCGGTGTAGTCCCTTGTCTCAATCTGAATGTTGGCCAGATTGTTCAGAGCGGGGACATAATCGGGGCAGACAGTTAACGCCATTTGATAATACCGTATCGCTTTGTCCCATTTTCTATTGTGGCAGTATATGTTTGCCAGATTTGAGGCCGCTATATAGTTGGCAGTATCTTTGGCAAGGGCCTTTTTGTAAGCGCGTTCGGCTTCTCTGAAGTTTCCTGCTTGCTCATAGACCACGCCGAAATCGTTGAGCTGCTCGCTCGTGAACCTGGCGTAGTCCGTCTGAGGCGGCAGGAAGAGGCAGCCGGGCACAAGAGCACAGGAGCATAAGAGCATAAGGCCTGCGCACGTATGCCTGCGCCTATCTTTGCGTTCGTACTGACAGTCGCTTGTGGGCGTATCACCACTCGTCATAGGACAGGAAATAGATCAGGGCAATGAGGGCGACGACAACAAACACAACGGCAGTCGGCCCGCCGGCGATGATAGCTGCGATGCCCAGAATGATAACCAGCAGCAGGAGCAGGCCGGGCCCCGAGCCCCAGTCGATGCCCGCCGCGTATCCGATGCGAAGATTCCCGTTGAATATCCTCTCGATGTCGCCGTCTTTGAGCTTGCCGACGGTCTGGCGGGCGTCTTTGTCCGTCATACCGAGGGCAACCAGTTTCTGAGTCGTCAGGGCGCGCCGTACCTGAGCAAGAGCCTTCCGCGCGTTGACCGTATTGCTGCTCGTGCTCAAGCGGGAGGCCACAAGTCTCTGGTCACGAAAAACGCCTTCTGCTCTTTCAGAGAGCTTCTGCCGAAGATCGGCTTCCATGTGTTTCTCCACGGAGGACTCCAGCGCCGTCAGCAGCCCGTCTGTCTGTTCCGGCTTGATGACCACTGTCTTGGAAGTGTGAGCGGCTTGCCTTTCCAGGCGAACCATCTGTTCAAGGACGCGTGTCTCGTTGAATACCGCCTGCATCTGCCGGGCCTCGGCTGGGGAAAGGCCGAACCGTTGTATCTGCTGCTGCATAATCTCAGAACATAGCTCCTGGCGCACGAGCTCGAGCATTTTGCCTGATTGCATTCTCGAAACAATCATCTCAGCCTTCACTTCAGGGGGTATGACCAGAAGGCTTGATGCTACCGACGCCATCACTAATACAATGTTCCATGCCTTGCCGTGCTTGCTCATGTCTTGTCTCCTGAGAAAATTGTCACAGGCCCTATTCAGAACAACACTCAATGTTTGCTATTATAACAGTAGGTAGCGGCTTGGAAACGCATTTCCTCGAATCTTCTGCAAGATCCCTCAGGAGGCACAATACCCAGATGCAGCGATCAACATGGGCGCCGGATTCATCGTCCAAGGGTTGTGACCGTGAAGCTCCAGACGGCGCCCGGGTACTTCGTTGTGCCATCGGCCTCGATCTCATCGACCCGCCAGTAGTACGTCTGGCCTCTGGCAAGGATTCCGGGACGATAGGTCGGATCGGTTGGGGTTTTGGCCTGGACGGTGCCGTCTCTGACGGCTTGCTCGTCGGAACTAAAATAAACCTCGTGTGAAGCGGCCGTAATCCCGGGATTCCAGCGAAGGTTGGGTACCGTCGGCGCCGCAGGCGCGCCGTCACGCGGATTGGGATTCGACGCCCAGAACGGCACAAACGGCGTGAGGAAATAGCCGTGAATGACCGAACGCGTCGGGCTGTCGGGCCCTTGCCAGGCCACGGCCAGATTGTCACGGCCGATGCCTTCTTTGTACAGCGCCATGATGTAGTAGGGCCGGTCCGCTTCCAGGTGAATCGGTCCCGACGGAACCACGCCGGCATCGTCAAACTCGCGAACGCCGACCGGGCTGGTGACGTGGGCGATCATGGAGGCATCACCGGGGTTTTGGTCGGTGCTCAGCCACAACTGGCCGGCCTGATCGCAGGCAATCCAGAACGTATAGTCGCCTGACGTTTCCGGATGGAGCCAGCCCTGAATCCGGCAGCCGAAGTCATCGGCGACACTCGTCGGCGTCTCGAACGTGCTGAGCTCATCGCTGTACGACGGATTGCCCGGGTAGTTCTTGTTGCCGGTCAGGTCTGAAACCTGCGTTCCGGCGACGCCTTCCCAGACCTCGCGCAGAATCGTGCCGGTGCCGGGGCGAGACGTCTTGAAACTCCAGATATCGCCGGCATATTTCGTTGTTCCATCGGCCTCGATCTCATCGATCCGCCAGGAGTAGATCGCGCTCAATTCAAGAGGACCGGGGTCGAAGCTGCTTTGCTCCTGGTTGCGGATGAACAGGGGCTGGCTGCCGGCACCGAAATACACATCGTGCGAAGCCGCAGTGACGCCCGGCGTCCAGCTAAGGGTCTTATCCAGGGCAACGCCGACGGCATGATCGGCCGGGTCGGGCCGCGTTGCTTCCCGGGCGACTGTCTTGAAGCTCCATGTATCGCCTGTGTGTATCGTCGTTCCGTCGGCCTCGACCTCATCGATCCGCCAATAGTAAGTGGTTCTCCATTCAAGGGGTCCGGGATCGAAGCGGGTCTGGATCGTGCTGCCCAGGAACGCGGGGGGGCTGTTGGGGCCGAAGTACACATCGTGCGAAGCGGCGCCGAATCCGGGCGACCAGCCAAGCACCGCATCCAGAGCAACATCCTCGGTTCCATCAGCAGGGCTCGGGTCGCTCGCTTCGAGATCGTATTTGTTAATGGCAAATGTATCGACAACTTCATCGTCGACCGTTACCAGTTGACCCGTGAGCATTGCCCCGTCGATAGTGATATAGACGGCGGCGGTCTGGTTGCAGTAATAGGTCTCGAACAGCGGGATATGCGGGGAACCGGATTCCTGGCAATTGAACGGACCTCCCGCCAGGGCGCTGGTGATATAAACCACACCCTCCTCGGGCGAGACAATTCTGCCTTCCTTAAGCGGATACGATCGCTCATAGAAATGCCAGTGGGCTCCGAAGACGATATCGACGCCGTACTGCTCGAACAACGGCGCCCACAGGTTCTGTCCCTCGGTATCAATAAAAGAGGGAGGACCCGAAGTATAAAGCGGCTTGTGCATGTGGGCAAAAATCCATTCGATATTCGGATCCTGCACCGCCGCGGCCAGGTCCGCTTTAATCCAGTCCCGCTCCTGCGTCTTGTTCACCTGATAGCTCGAAACGATAACGTGATGCGTGTTTCCATAATCAAAGCTGTACGTCCTCGGACCCTTGCCTAGCACGCCGTTGTTCGGCACAGCGGCGCCCTCGGGGTAGAGATCCCAATAATAGTAATAAGGCTGGCCGTTTGGCTGCACTTCGTGATTGCCCAATATGGGCATGATAACCGTGGATTTTGAGAGGTTCTGCTCGGCGTTGAAAAATTCCACCCAGTCGTTTTCCACACTCCCCTCGTTGACCTTGTCGCCTAAGTGCAGCACGAAATCAGGATTTTTCGTCGCCATGTGGTCGCATTGCGCCTTGTGACGCTGGTGATAAGGCGTGCTGTTGCCACTGGTGCCCTGGGAGTCGCCGAACGCAGCAAACATTAAAGATGTCGGATAGGGCGCCGAGGTCGTAAACGTCGTATCATTGCCCACCGTGCCGTCGCTGGAGCTTATTCGGTAGTGATAGCGGGTTCCCGGGGTAAGGCCCGTGAGCTCTACGTGATGGAAATTCGAGACGGCCGGATCATGAACCGTTGAGCCGTATGAGGCTGTCTGGCCATACTCCACGGTGCTGTCTCCGGCCGCGGCGGGATTCCACCAGTTGACCACGATCGAGGTGCTCGGTTCATGGACCCATGTGAGATAGGGATGGGGGCTCGCTGAAACATTTCCAGCCGCGACGAACATCAGGACAACAACAGAAATCAACTTCCCGGGCATAAACGCTCCTCCTTCCAAGGACAAGGTTGAACAGAACCGACCGTGCTCGGCCGTTTTAGAACTCCAGGGCCTCGCCTGCGAGTCCTCTTCGTGATTATCCTGATAATATCATAGCCTCTATTCACCCGTTTGTCAACCGCGTGCCGCAGGAATATTTGCGCAGGGGTTGTTATTGCCGTCGTGTGTCACGGGCTTGTAGCCTGTGAAAACACCGCCAAAATGGCCGTGCCACGTTCCGCCGTCATAGACGTAGCGGGTGGAGCACCGTAAGGCGTCCCCAAGGGATAGCCGTCCAGCTTCTGGCGCAAGCCATCCCCAAGCGGATTTCTATGCGATCTCTTGACAGTTCGAGGGGTCCTGGACCGGGGAAGGCTACTGCCATGTGAAAGAATCCAGCAATCGTCCTTTCGACAAGCTCAAGACAGGCTTGACAAAGGCTCGCTCATAGCTGTCCCCTGATTAACGAAGCGCCGTCACATGACAACTACAAAACTCAATTTTTAAGATCTGACCCCAACATTTCTCCAACATTTCCTCAGTTAGGTAATTTGAAAATCCGCCTTGGGACTTGCCGAGCGAATTCCGGATGGTACAATAGCCCTGAACACGATGTGGTCGCCCGGCGATAAGTCCATTTTATCAGGGAGACTCCGATGGGTATTGTTGATACGAAGACTGAAGAGATTGGATTGCTGTGCCGCAGGTACTCCGTCAAGGAACTGTACGTGTTTGGCTCGGCTTTGCGGGAAGATTTCGGATCGGCCAGCGATATCGATCTGGCCGTTGTTTTTTCACGCAAAGGCGTCGCCGGCAGTTTCGACCAGTATTTTGATTTCAAGACCGAACTGGAACATCTGCTTGGTCGGCCGGTCGATCTGGTATGCGCCGCCGGCGTCCGCAACAGTGTCTTTCGCCGAGAGCTCGACCAGACCAAGAGGCTCATCTATGCGGCATGATCCCGCCAAGCTTCACGAAGATATCCTGCGGTCTATCGAGGAGATCGAGACCTTTTGCCAAGGCAAGACTTTCGATGATTTCCAGGAAGACCGCGCGTTGCAGCTTATCATCGAACGTGAGCTTGAGATCATCGGTGAGGCGTTGGCCCGGCTGCGAAGGGACCATCCGGATCTCGCTGAAGAAATTCGTGATATTCACAAAGTCGTGGGCCTGCGGAACGTGCTGGCTCACGGCTACGATGTTCTGGAACACGAAATCCTCTGGGATATCGTCGAGAACAAGCTTCCAATTCTCAAAGCCGACATCCTCAAGCTGACCTGACGCACGATCCAGTTCGTGGTTCCCGTCACTTCCAGCGAAGCTGCTGGAGTTCTTCTTTGGTGCGGATGAACTTGACGGTGCCATCGTTCAGTAACACGCAACCGCCCTTGGGGTCGTGGTTGTCGAACGTAAACAATTCAGGCCCGCCGTGCTGATTCCAGCCAGCTTTGGTCTCGAATAGAAGCACCATGTCCGCCGGTGAATTTGGCTCACAGTTTGGATTCATGGCGTAATGGTTTTTGCCTTCACCTCCACTGGGACAAATGTGCGCCTTCGCATTCCATTTATTTTGATGAATGCCGCCCGTTTGGGGCCATGGGCGTAACATATCATCACACCACTCAGTCGGCGTTGGATATAGCGGCTGATTTCTAAAAGATGGATCATTCTGGCGTAACGCCTCATGCAGATGATAGAAGCCAAGGCGATACCACTGGTTCTTGAGGTTCGACGCACATCGCATCCGAAGGTCGATAGTTTCTATCAATGGCATCAGCTTTCTCAGAGTTGGGAACTCACAGGCTAACAGCACGTTTTCGATTTTGATGTCCCCATCAGTATATATGTGAAAAGACATCTGAGGCTTGCTGTCAGAGTGACAGAGCAGATCGACATAACTTCCAGAAGGCACAGAAAATGGCGGTGGTGGGACCTGCCTTCTTCAGGTCAGCAGCAAGGGCCGCAATCTCCTGGGCGCTTTCCAAGATGTGATCCTGCTTGGACTGCAAATAATCCACCTCGGCGAATTCACATGGTAAGTGCAACAGGGGAATAACAAAGACATCGCGAGCCGAATCCGGCAGCTTGGAGTTGTATAAAGACTTCAGACTACGGAGTGCCCGCGATGTCGTACACCCATCTTACCGTGGACGAGCGAAATGTCATCTATCGAATGCGATGGCAAGGTTATTCTGCCGCCGAGATCGCCCGCTGCCTGGGCCGGGGAGGGCTACTGACATGTGAAAAAATCCCGCAACCGTCCTTTCGACAAGCTCAAGGCAGGCTTGACAAAGGCTTGCTCATAGATGTCCCCAGATAGCACTGGGTCGGGGACGGGCCGGTCCACTGGACGAAGTCCACCCAGCCGGAATCTTAACAGAGAAATAGGTATGCTGTCTGCCGATACTACAACCGTCGGGATAAGCCCTTGTGGCGTACGGCCGGCCTTGGTACACTGACAGAGCCGTGGCGGAGGATAGGGCTCTGCTGGGAAGCACCCCGAGCGCCGTTGCGGCCCAGGGGCATGGGCGATGTCCCTGCGGCATCGCCTTGTCCTTCCGTCATGCCTCTGGTGTAAAGCGAAAAATCCCAGGGGGCCGGGGACAGCGTCCCCGCAGGCCCGAGGACCATTGTGCTACCGACAGGCTCGTGATCGTCACAACCCGCCGTGTTGCACTTCGCATGTTAATGCGCCGTCCTGTGGATTTTGAATTTCGGATTTGCTCTATGCCGGGGCCGTAGATGTATTTGCGCAAAGTCGTAGCGAACTTTGCATTGCCTCATCCGCGGAGCGGCGGGGAATTTTGTTGCAAAGGGCCGTTCAGGGATTTACGATTTGCGAGTGCCGATTGCCGAAAAGCAAATCGAAAATCGTAGATCGAAAATGCTATTCACACTGCATAGATATATCTTTCGCGAACTTTTGCGAGTTTTCATACTCGCGGGCGTAGCGCTGACGCTCATCCTGAGCCTGGGCAGTATTCTGCAGCCCATTCAGGAGTACGGCGTCGGGCCCCGGCAGGTGGTCTATCTGATGGGCTATTTTCTGCCCATCACCCTGACGTTCGTGCTGCCGATGGCGGCGTTGTTCGCCGGGGCGCTGGTCTATGGGCGGTTGGCCAGCGACAATGAGCTCGATGCCTGCCGGGCAAGCGGAATAAGCCTGCCGGCGATGACGTATCCAGGGATGGCTCTGGCGATTATCGTGGCCATTGCCAACCTGCTGCTGAGCTTCTATGTGATGCCCGTGTTCGTGCATCGCGCCGAACAATCGTTCAAGGCCGACGCCAAGCAAATCCTCTTTCGCAACATCCGGCGACGACGCTATTACGAGCTGCCGCCGGACGGCCGGTATCTCATCTACGCCGACAAGGCCGACATGCACAACGACACCCTCCAGGGCGCGGTCGTGGCCGAAATGAAGGACAGTCAGATAGAGAAAATCATCATGGCGGAATTGGCCAAAGTGATTTTCAACGCGCACGAGACGTTCAGCGAAGTGCAAATCATCGCCTACAAGTCGAGCCAAATGGGCGCCGAGGGCAGAGGCAACGTAGAATTAGGGTCGTTGACAAAGGAAGTGGGCTCACTGCTGGGCGATGAGATAAAATTCAAGAAGATCGACGAGATGAGAAGGATCGAGGCCGACATGATGCAGTTCTATCCGATCGCCCAAGTGGCCCGCGAGATGTACGGCCAACTGATCGTGGAACTGCTGGCCCAGGATATCGGCAACACAACGGCGAATCGCCCCGAAGGCGGCGGAACAGCCGCATCACCGACCGAGGGAGCCGAAGGCTTCTACGAGCTGCTTGGCGAGCCGAATTCCGTCAAATTCACGGCGCGCCAGTGCCGCGTGCAGGGCGCCGAGGTTGAATTGGCCGACGAGGTTCTGGTCGTGGAATATGATACGGACAGCAAGCAGCCTTTGCGCACGTTGACGTGTGCGGAGGCTTCGCTGCATCTCGAGGGCGATAAGCTCGCGCCGACGCTGACGATGGATCTGCGCAGCCCACAAGAGGCCGGGTCATCGCAATTAAGAATGCGGTATATCGTTCGCGACTTGATCCCCCCTGAAGCGGTGGAAGCCAGGGCGTACGAATTCAAGACGCAGGGCGGCTCATTGCAGCCCGAGAAGCTGGCGTCCGCGCTGTCGCGGATCACAGACCTTAAGCCGAGCCGAGCGCTCGCGAGCCTGCAGGGTCAACTGGACAGACAAATGCGCAAGACGTTTGTGGAAATCAAGGCCGAGATCCATTCCCGCCTGGTGTTCGGAATAGGCTGCGTGCCCATGATCTTGATCGGCATCGGCCTGGGCATTATCAAGAAAGGCGGACATCTGCTCAGTGCTTTCGGGGCGAGCTGCGTGCCCGCGGCGGTGCTGATCGTCTGCATTATGAGCGGCAAACAACTGACCGAGAACCTGAGCGCTCAGACCGTCTCCGGAGTCTCATTGATGTGGGCGGGGCTGGGATTGCTGGCGCTGTTGGCCGTTGGAATCTATGCCTGGCTGCTGAGACACTGAGCTTGTGAAAGAAGCGCCCGGACCAAGAGATGAAGATATTAGACAGATACGTTGCGAAGAATTTTCTGGTCGGCTACGCCATCGCGCTGTGCGTACTGCTCGGGCTGCGCATTATCATCGATCTGTTCGTCAAGATCGACGAATTCACCGAGCACGTGGACCTCGGCACCGCAGCGGTCCTCAAGAATATCCTGACCTTCTATGGCCTCAACTGCACGTTGTACTTTCGAGACTTCGCGGGGATGATCACCGTGGTGGCCGCGTCTTTTTCTTTCGGCAAGATGGTCCGATCCAACGAGTTGGTCGCGGTGATGGCCTCGGGCGTCAGCCTCAAGCGGATCATTGGCCCGATTGTGTTTCTGGCCATGCTGTTGACCGGCGTGATGGTTGTTAACCAGGAGCTGATCATCCCGCAATTTGCGGACAAGCTCGTGCGCAGCCACGACGACGTCCCAGGCCAGGAATCCTACGACGTCAGGTTCATCAGCGACGGAAGCGGTTCGCTGATTTGCTCTCAACGATTCGACGTGGAAACATCGACGCTTCATAAGCCCACGATCCTGCTGCGCCGCCGGACCTCCCGATCCGGCGTCTGGGAGGTCACCGCTCGCATCGACGCGGGAAAGGCCGTTGACAGAGATCGAACGGGCCGGTGGGCCCTGTACAGCATCGACCCGGACAGCGGACAATGGTCCCCTTATGGTGTGCGCATCGAACGAGACTCGCAGCAAGAGCCGCAACGGGTGCCGTCCTACCAAAGTGACATCACGGCCAAAGTCATCCCCATTATGTGCAAATCCGAGCAGAAAACCTTGCTGTCTTTGCGCCAATTGAACGACCTTGCCGCCCAGGGAACGCAGATCAGAGACCAGGCCCAGCTCTACAGCCAGAAGCACTTTCGCATTACCGACCCGTTCATCAACCTGGTCATGCTCATGGTGAGCCTTCCGCTGCTGGTCTGCCGCGATCCGAAGTCGATGAAGTCGGCGGTCCTGATCAGCTTTTCCCTGACCGGGGCGTGTTTTATCGCCACCTTCGTCTGCAAGATACTGGCCACGGAGGTCGTCTTCGACAAGGTCATGCCGGAGCTGTGGGCATGGCTGCCGGTCTTTATCTTTCTGCCCATCGCCTTTATCGAGCTGGATTCAATGAAGACGTAAAGGTCGGCCTGCCGCGTCAGATGCATCCTCCCGGGAGGATTAGAAGGGGATTTTTATCTGGAGCCCTATAGCGTTCCGATCTATCCAATGGCCGTCGTATTTACCCAGTTGCCAGGCATAATAAAGTCCGCTTTCTACATTTTTGGACAGATCAAACGTCACGCCGCAATAGATCCTGTTCTGCTCAAACGCATGCCCCTGAAGGTTGATATAGACAAGGTCTGCAACATAGGGGCGGAATCTGAACGCTGTGAGCTCGCACGGCAGTTTGATTTCGAACTTGTTGACATACCGCCAAAGGTCTTCCTGGTGCTCTTTGTCGCGATATTCAAGCCTTGACCTGTCGGAGACATCAAGCGTGCCCAGCCGACCCTTGAACGTGACGTTCAAATGGGGCCGGTTCTCCCGGCTCCAGTGCCCATCCCTATCTTCCCTGAATGACTGCTTGAAATTGAATCCGATGTCTATCCAGTCCGCGAGACTGCCGTACACAAAGCCAAGGTCCGTTTGGTGAAGGTATAAGTGACCAGCGTCGTTGCCGAACTTCAGTCGCTCTTCAACGGTGCCCGTCCAGTCTTTGTTGAGACGGAACGAGACGCCGGCCGTGCTCCAGAATTGAAAATCTCCATCACCAAAGGCAAAACAAATCTCATTATGACACGCAACACATACCCACATCCCAAAGAGGTATATTGTGGTCCTGCGTAACGTTCTGATTGGCCTTGCTTTGCTCAAAGTAGTCACGATCACTTAATGGTGGAACCGCAGAAGTTGCAAGGGTTGACGGGTGAGCCGCCAACTGCTCAAAGTCTCACGCGATCAAGGCCAAACCAGTTCCTCGACTAATCCAAAGACCGCTCTTTGCTACCTGCTCCACAGTATTGCTGCAACATTGCGCTGCTCTATGTTCGCTATTCCACGACAACTCGGCCTCACCGATTGTCTGTTTCGACGACAGCTCTTTCGGCGTGTTCAACCGCCGCACATACGTTCTTCCAAAGTCGCTAAGATAGTGAGCAAACGCAGTTTTGTCAATCGTCTTCTGCGCTCACACGAGAGGTTCACGATGTGTAGTTTTCAGCCTGGTGCCGGACAATCCGTCCTTCGATCATGTAGATCACGTCCTCCGCGATGTTCGTGGCGTGGTCCGCTACGCGCTCCAGGTGACGCGAGGCTGAAAGCAGATGAATCAAACAGTCGGCCTGCTCCGGATGCGTGGGAATGGCATTCTGTATCACCGAGTAAATCTGGCGATTCATGGCGTCAACCTCATCGTCGGCGGCACAAACCTCATAAGCCAGCTTCGAGTCCATATTCACCAGCGCTTCCAGACTCCGGCGAAGCATGGATTCGGTTTTTTCGGCCATGGTCTCGAAGCCAAGCGGAATCTCTCCCCATTGCCGGCCGGCCAGAAACACACTGCGTTCGGCAAGATTGACGGCCAGGTCGCCGATGCGCTCCAAGTCGTTATTGATCTTTAGCGCCGTGATAATAAACCGGAGATCAATCGCAACCGGCTGATACAACGCCAGGAGTTTCAGACATTCCTCTTCGATATCCACTTCCATGTGATCGATGTCCACGTCCGCGTCAATCACGTTCTTGGCAAGCTCTGCATTCCGCTCCTTGATCGAGCTCACGGCTTTCCGAAGGCTCTGCTCCACAACCTCACACAGAGACATCAGCATCCGTTTGAGCTTGTCGATTTCTCGTTTCATGTGTACCGTCATAGCGTTCTTGCCCCCTATCCAAATCGGCCTGTAATATAGTCTTCGGTTTTCTTCTCGTGCGGTTTCGTAAAGATCGTCCGGGTCGGGCCCGTCTCGATGAGACGTCCTTCATAAAGAAAAGCCGTCACGTCGGAAACGCGAGCCGCCTGCTGCATATTGTGCGTCACGATGACAATGGTGAAGTCGCGACGCAGTTCGTCAATCAGGTCTTCGATTTTGGCGGTGGATTGCGGGTCCAGGGCCGAAGCAGGCTCATCCATGAGCACGATCTCCGGCTCCACCGCCAACGTCCTGGCGATACACAGGCGCTGCTGCTGCCCGCCGGATAAATCCATGGCATTCTTGTCCAGACGGTCTTTAATCTCATTCCATAGCGCGGCCCGGACCAGACTTCTTTCAACAATGGCGGCCAGCTCTCTGCGATTCCTGACGCCATGAATTCGGGGGCCATACGCCACGTTGTCAAAAACTGATTTGGGAAAAGGATTTGATTTTTGAAAGACCAGCCCGACTTTCTTGCGCAGCGCCACAATGTCGGTCCCATCCTGATAGATATCGTGCCCGTCTATAAAAACGCTGCCACGGGTACGTGCTCCGTCAATGATGTCGTTCATCCGGTTCATCGCTCTGAGAAAGGTTGATTTGCCGCACCCCGATGGGCCGATCAGCGCAGTGACCTTTCGGGGTGGAATATCCATGGTAATGCCGAAAAGCGTCTGAGCGCTGCCGTAATAGAAATCCAGGTCCGCCACGCGTATCTTGAATGGGGTGTCCCCGTTGGAATCATTTTCTACCATTTGTACTTCTTTCGGATATGAATTCTCAGCAGGATCGCTACAAGATTGACGCCGAGGACCAGGACAAGCAACACGAGCGCCGTTGCATACTGCATGGGCCTGACCTTTGCAGCGTCAGGGTGCTGGGTTGCAAGCACATAAAGATGATACGGCAGCGCCATGACCTGGTCAAAGATGGATTTTGGGAGCTTGGGCAGATAGAAGGCGGCCACCGTCAAGAGAATCGGTGCGGTCTCTCCCACGGCCCGGCCGATCCCCAGAATCGAGCCCGTGAGCATCCCCGGAACCGAGTAGGGCAGCACGTTCTTGTATATCGTCTGCCATTTCGTGGCGCCCAGAGCAAGACTGCCTTCTCTGAGAGACCGCGGAACGGCCCGCAGAGCCTCTTCACTGGAGACGATAATCGTCGGTAAGATCATGCACGCCAGTGTCAGAGAGCCCGCGATGATGGAGGCGCCGAAGCGCAGGAATATGACGAACAGCCCAAGTCCGAAGAGGCCGTATACGATGGACGGCACACCGGCCAACGTCACAATCGCAAGCCTGACCATCCGCGTGAAGCGTCCGGCCTTGGCATACTCAGACAGATAGACGGCGGTTGCTATCCCGAGTGGCAGCGCAACCACAATCGTCCCCAGCCCCAGCGATAGAGTACCGACAATGGCCGGCAATATTCCCCCTTCACTACCGCCGCGTCTTGGCATTGTCGTCAGGAATTCCCAGCTTACGGCCGGCCAACCGTTCCAGAGGATGGTCCATAAAATGGACGCGATCACAAAAACGATGAGGTAAGTCATTATTCGTATGAGCCAGCGAATCGTTTGTTGCACGGCTGTTATCCGCATTATCCCATCCTGTACTTCTTGAGGACCCGCTGCGCGATCATGTTTAATCCGAACGTGGCCAGAAGCAGAACGAGCCCGACGCAGAACAGGGCCCTGTAATGGGTGCTTCCGAAGGCGACCTCGCCCATCTCGGCGGCAACGGTAGCCGTCATCGTTCGGACGGAATCGAATGGCGAAGCGGTGATCACGGCGGCGTTGCCGGTGACCATCATGACCGCCATCGTCTCGCCAATCACTCTGCCGATACCGAGCATTATCGCCGCGATGATTCCCGGCAGCGCAGCCGGAACCGTCACCTTCCATATCGTCTGCATCTGGCTGGCTCCCAGCGCCAGGGAAGCCGCCTTGTAGGATGCAGGCACACTTCGTATGGCGTCTTCAGAAATAGAAACGACCGTCGGTATGGCCATCAAAGCTAATAGCACGGCACCCGCCAAGGCGGTCAAACCCGTCGAGAGTCCGAAACCGGCCTTGATCAGAGGTACCAGGACAATCAGGCCGAAAAAGCCAATAACAATCGATGGAATTCCGGCAAGGATTTCAATAAACGGCTTGAGTATTTCTCTTTCTGAGGGTCTGCTGAGCTCGGCGATATAGACCGCTGCGGCCACGCCGAAGGGGATTGTCAATAGCGTTGCCATCAGAGTCACCAGAAGCGATCCGGTGATCAAAGGCAGCAGGCCGAAGGACTCTTTCTGGAAGGACACGGGGACCCATCGGCTGCCCAGGAGCTCTTTGATTCCCGGCTCAATCGCGAAATGCCCGGCCTCCTTGCCGACGAATACGAATATGCAAATGACAATCAGGATGCTCGTCGACGCTGCGGCGAACAACATCAGCTTGATCGCTTTTTCTTTCCAGACGACCTTCATCATTGAACCGCCACGTATCCCGCGTCTGTCACAACGGCCTGCCCTTCGGCGCTGAGGCAGAAGTCCACAAATTCCTTTACCGTTCCCTTCGGAACACCGTTGAGATAGAAATAAAGGGGCCGAGCGATAGGGTATCGTCCCGATTTTACGGTCTCATCCGACGGTATAACCGCCGCGGAAGCATCGCTGCCCTTGATGGCGATGATTTTAACTTTGTCTTTGGCCGCAAGAGCATAGCCCAATCCTACGTATCCTATCGCCCATTGATCCGTTGATACCGATTGAATAATCGCCGAGGTCGCAGGAAGCAGTTTGGCATCCCGCATGTAATCTTGCTTGTTCAAGACCATTTCCTGGAAAAAGACGTAGGTTCCCGAGCTGGATTCCCTGGAGAACACAAGGATTTCCTCATCGGGGCCGCCCACAATGCTCCATCGGAGGGATTGGCGGGTGAAGATTCTGCTCAACTGCTCAAGCGTCAGCTCGCCGATGGGATTATCAGGATGAACCACGACGGCAATACCGTCCCTGGCTACGGCGATTTCACGTGGATGGATACCCTTCTGGAGGGCCTGCGTCATTTCCTGGTCCTTGATCTTTCGGGAGGCCGCGCAGATATCGGTCGTGCCGTTCAGAATCGCGGCAATCCCCGTTCCCGAACCACCGCCGGTGACGGAGACCTCTATACTGGGTTTGTTCTGCATGAAGGCCTCCGCCCAGTTGCTGACAAGATGTACCATGGTATCCGAGCCTTTGATTGTGATGAATCTTTGCTCAGCGTCGGTTTGGTCGCCCGGCTTCGAGCAGCCGGATATCAAAGCAACCTCCGTCAGGCCAATAATGGCGGAAACCACGATTGCCACTCCATGTTTTGCTGCGTTCTCGTTCATTTTCGCTTCTCTCCAACTGTCGATGATTCGGTCTCTGATTTTAGCTGAAATCTCGTACAAATCAACTACCTGAGGATCAGAACTTGATTTTCAAGTCACACTGCAACCTTCGGTAGTCCAAATCCCTGCCCGCGATGCCTCCTTCGTCCTCATCGTGAAAATAAGTCGCAGCGACCTGGACGTTCCTGGCCAGTTGGTATGCACCGCCGACCCTGTGGCCCCGGCCATTTGTCCCGCCCCCAATGAAGTCCGAATCGTTCATCGCACCGACAACGGCGTCTGCTTCAAGCTCTCTGTAATCGTAGGAAAGCTCCCATGAACCGGGATCCCGGGCCTTGTTCAACTTGGCCCCCACAAGCCAGCCGGTGTCTTCGTCGGTGGTCGCGGCAAGATTCTGAACCCAGCTACCGAAGACGGCCATGGGCCTTCGGCCGCACTGGAAGCCGTACTCGCCAAAAGCCTCGAGGACATCGTAATCGTTGACAAACCTGCCGCCGCTCGATGTGTTGCCGAAAAAATCGCTTACCGACCACGTGCTCCCAAGATCGCTGCGACCTTCCATATTGCCGTAGTCCAGGTAGCTGGCGCCACCCAGCAGGTAATCGGAATTGCCTATCTTATGCTTGAGGTATGTTTGCGCGGCCCACAGCGAGGTATCAACGCCGCTGGAGCTTTCATCGACCCAGAAGCCGCCGCCGTTGACAAACAGTCGGTCGGCATCATTAAGCGGCGTGCAGATTTGTGCTGCAAGGCCTTCCGGATTCAGGTCATCGTCCCAAACAAGCTGATTCTTGCCGACTCTGTAGAGCGGGTTCTGTACCTTACCGCCGACAACATTCAGGCCCTCGGCGGCAATCGGATGCCAGTGGAAGTAAGCCAGGTCCAGCCAGAAGTCCTTGCTGGAGAAGCTGTCCTGAAGGTCCTGATTCCTGGAAACCGGATCCTTTGAGCCGCTGGCAAGCCGAAAAGCCACATCCCATTCGTCGTTCACCATCGCTTCGAACATGAGACGTGCCCAAATCCGATGGCGATCCACCCCATTTTGCCACCTCACATCGGTGGTCCCCGTCTCGGAGTCAATGTGCTCGTGGCGATATCGCAGGTCACCTGATATCTTGACGTTCTCGGCCCATCGCAGGCTCTCCGGAAGGGCACTGACTTGCTGGTCTTCTGCCGCTTCGGAGATCGTCTCTTCCATCTTCTGGCTTTGTTGTTTCTGCCTGGCTTCAAGCGCGTCGAGTCTCTGCCGGAGTTGCTGAAGTTGTTGAGTCTGCTCCAGGATTTGCCTTTTGATCTCGCTCGTTTCGTCCGCTCTTGCAGGCAAGACGTGAGTGAGTGTCAGCAGCATGACGGCTATGAGTCCTGTTTTTCGCTTCATTTTCTCGTCCTCGCCTGAGCTTCTGGAGATCAGTTGCCGAAAGTCACGATCCAGCGGTCATGTGACGACCGCCTGCTACTTTTGGAGTCTGCGCCGTGCGCGCCTTGAAGCAGGGCGCCGTTGCGACCTGCTGGACAATACGGTTGCATTCTTCGCATGCTCGAACAGTGTTACCACGGTGCAGTCCTCTGCGATGATCAGGATTTCACCTTTGCCCATAGGGAGTCCACGTGTTCCGGCCGGCGCCGAATCGAGACACTCCGACACGGCTTATGGCTGTCTTGTCTTCTGCGTCCGCGTCGAGCGGCGGATTTCTTTGTTGATTCTGACACTGCACCAGGCCTGGCCGCACATGGAGCAATAATCGGCGGACGAGTCGTCCTCGTCGATTTCGCGGCAGACTTCGCCGTGCATGCGTTCGGCGGTCTTCGGATCGAGCGACTCGGCCAGGTGCGTTCCCCAGTCCAAGTCCGCCCGCGCTGCGCTCAGTCGTTTGTCTCGCTCGGCCTTGCCCTTTAAACCTCGCGCGACATCGGCGGCATGGGCCGCGATTTTCGCCGCAACCACGCCGGCCCGGACGTCACCGACGTCGGGCAGACCCAGATGCTCTCTCGGCGTCACATAGCACAAAAACGAGGCGCCGTAAAAAGCGGCGGCCGTCCCGCCGATGGCCGAGGTGATATGGTCGTAGCCCGGCGCGATATCGGTCACCAAGGGGCCGAGAACGTAGAACGGGGCCCCGTGACAAATCTCGTGCTGGATCTCCATGTTGTGCTGTATCTGGTCGAAGGGTACGTGGCCGGGCCCCTCGACCATCACCTGGCAGCCTTTTTCCTGTGCGCGCTCGGTCAGCTCGCCCAGCGTTCTCAATTCGGCGATCTGCGCCTCGTCCGTGGCGTCGGCAATGGCGCCCGGCCGAAGGCCGTCACCCAGCGAAAAGCAGACGTCATACGTGGCCAATATCCCGCACAAATCGTCGAACATCTCATACAGGGGATTCTGCTTGTCGTGATGGAGCATCCACTTGGCTAACAGCGCTCCACCCCGGCTGACAATGCCCGCGACGCGGTTCTCGAGCAGAGGCAGATGCTCCCTCAGGACGCCCGCGTGAATAGTGAAGAAATCGACGCCCTGCCGGGCTTGTTTCTCGATTGTTTCCAGGATGATCCGGGCATCGATATCCTCCACGCGCCGGTCCTCGATAATCTGATAGATAGGCACCGTTCCGAAAGGAACGGGACACTGGGCGAGCAGCGCTTCACGGGTCTTATCGAGGTCGCCTCCCGTGCTCAGATCCATGACCGCGTCGGCGCCCGCATCCAGGGCGGCCCGCATTTTCTCCAGCTCGGCGTCCACCGAGCAGCGAACGCTGCTGGTGCCGATATTGGCGTTGACCTTGGTCGCCAGCACCCGGCCGATGCCCGCGGGCACGAGGTTCGTTTTCAGGTGCAGCTTGTTAGCCGGGACGACCACCCGGCCCGCCACAACCTCATCCCGAATAAGCTCGGCGGGAACCTGCTCAGCCGCAGCGACTGCTTTGACCTGGTCGCTAATCGTCCCACCTCTTGCGATCTGCAATTGTGTAGCCATTTCTTCGCGTTTCCGGTGCAAATAAAAAATCGCTCCTGCTCCGAAGCGATTCAGTTCAACGGACTCAAATCTTTGCCATCGGCCAATCACTTTCCTACGCAGGCATCGGCGCCAGTACGGCGACTGTCCTGATCAGGTTCAAAGGGTTTCTCTCAGGCCTGTTTTTTCTGGCAGGCCACCCCCAGTGAACGTGCTCATTATACCCGGCCGGCCAGCGAGAAGTCAAGCGAATCTCACCACTTCTAAGACCGCTGTAGAAAGACGTAAACGCCTTTCTTGTTCGAGGTAACGATATCGAGCCTGCCGTCGGCGTTCATATCAGTGACCTCGAACTGGGTGCCGATGCCGGAATCATCGTCGATCTCGTGCAGCACGAATTCGATCTTTCCGCCGGGGCGGCGCAGCTCGAACCAGTAGAGCATGGCGGGGTCATGGCCTCCGGGGTCCTTGCCCATGTGGGCGAAGTGACGCTTGCCCGTGACCAGGTCCTGGATGCCGTCGCGGTTCATGTCGGCGAGAATTATCGCATGGGGCTGCGAGTATTTTTCCGAGATGACGTGCTGCTTAAAGGTTGCGTCTTTGAGCTGTTCGAACCACCAGATGCCGTACTTATGGGCCGAGCTGGTGATGACATCGCTGTCTCCGTCGCCATCGACGTCATAGACGAGCAGGTTGGCGCAATCCTCGCCGAGGTTGGCGGGCTGGAACTTCCAGTTGCTGCGCGTCGGTCTTCTCGGCGCCCGCCACCAGCCTTCCTTGATCAGGACGTCGCGTCGGCCGTCGCCGTAGACGTCACCGGCGCCGAGGCCGTGACTGTATTTCTTCGTCCCCGGCGCATCAGGCCCGGCGGCGATAACGTGCATATCCCACAGCGCCTCCAGGTCATCGGGCACGCTGAACCAGCACATCTGCCCTTCGGGCCGCACGGCGAAGACCAGTACCGGCTTGCCGTTGCCCAAAAGGTCCACACAGATCGGCGTCTCGTTGCAGGCGCTTTTGGCGACGGTGCGCTGCTTCCAGTG
>CP070806.1:3515720-3519694 GCA_020343675.1 Phycisphaerales bacterium | reverse complement strand
ATCCCGACGTCAAGACGCCCAACCTCGACAAACTCGCCGGCCGGGGTGTGCTTTTTACAAACGCCCATTGCTCGGCCCCGGCGTGCAATCCCTCAAGGGCCAGTCTCATGACGGGGATTCTTCCTTCGACGTCCGGCGTCTATAACAATCCCGACCCATGGCGAAAGTCGCCGGCCCTGAAGAACGCCGTGACTATCCCGCAGCACTTCATGGCGCATGGCTACAGCGCCGTCGGCGGCGGCAAGATTTACCATGGCGCCTTTCCTGATCCGCCCTCGTGGCAAAGTTATTTCCCATCTCAGAAGAAGAACAAGCCCGATGATCCGATGCCCTTGAACCGTCCGGTGAACGGCATCCCGAACACAAGACATTTCGACTGGGGCCCCGTAGACAACCTGGATGAGGACATGGGCGACTGGAAGGTGGCGAACTGGGCAATCGGGCAATTGAAAAAGAAACACCGTAAGCCGTTCTTCATCGGCTGCGGCTTCTTCCGACCCCACCTGCCCTGGTACGCACCGCAGAAATATTTCGATATGTATCCGGCGGACAAGATCACTTTACCAAACGTCAACGAAAACGATCTTGACGACGTCCCGCCGTTGGGCAGGAAAATGGCCAAGCCCCAGGGTGACCACACGAAAGTCCTCAAACACAAACAATGGCGAAAGGCCGTTCAGGGCTATCTGGCCTCGATTACTTTCGTGGATACCTGCGTGGGGCGTGTCATCGACGCGCTGGACAAAAGCGACTATGCAGACAATACCGTGATCGTCCTATGGAGCGACCACGGATGGCACCTCGGCGAAAAACTGCACTGGCGCAAATTCGCCCTCTGGGAAGAAGCGACGCATAACGTTCTGATGGTTGTCGCGCCCGGCATTACGAAGCCCGGCCAACGCTGTGCCCGACCCGTGACGATGGTGGACATTTATCCGACGCTCATCGAACTGTGCAACCTGACGGCCAAAAACGAGTTGGAAGGCCAGAGCCTCGTTCCTCTGCTGAAGAATCCGAAGGCCCAGTGGGATCGCCCGGCCCTGACAACGCACGGCCGGAACAATCATTCCCTGCGCTGTGAGCGATACCGGTATATCCGTTACAGCGACGGCACGGAGGAACTTTACGACCACGACAATGATGCGCTGGAATGGAATAACCTCGCCGGCGATCCGAAATACGCCGAGGCCAAAAAGCACTTTGCCCAGTGGCTGCCCACGACCAACGTCCCCCAGGTGCCGCGTCCCAAGACCAAAAAGAAGTAGGGGCGGATCCCTGTGTCCGCCCAGGACATAGAGTTTTGTAATTGAGAGCCATGCCGGTTAAACGAAGCTACCGAACGTTTATCCATAAAGGTGCGTCTTACCGCATCTGTTGCGATGCGTTTGATGCAGTCACTGCCGAAATCGTCCACCGGCGACGGATGCTCGAGGATTACATCGCTCTTCATCCCGAGTTCGGGCGTTCCTTCGAGCCGATGAATTTGCTCGACAATGCGCCTCCGATTGCTCAACACATGGCCCATGCGGCCCGGCTTGTTGGTGTGGGACCGATGGCCGCCGTAGCCGGCGCTATGGCGCAGTGCGCCGCCGAGGCGGGCCTGGAAGCCGGAGCGAAGGAAGTGATCGTGGATAACGGCGGGGACATCTATCTCAATACTACAAAATCGGTCATCATCGGTCTCAACAGCGGCGGCGCCGGACTGGCCGATCGGCTTGCATTTTCACTGGGACCAGATGATACGCCGCTTGCGATATGCTCCTCGTCGGGACGGATGGGACATTCAACGAGTTTAGGGCAGTGCGATTTGGCCACGGTTGTCTCAAAAGATGCCGCATTAGCCGACGCGGCCGCAACCCGTGCGGCAAACCTTGTCAAGACGGCATCGGACGTGGATGCTGCTCTCGAGCAGATCGCCGCTATCGAAGGCATTGACGGCGTGATGATCGTCAAGGACGCGCGTGTCGGTCTGGCCGGACAACTGCCGCCGCTGGTCAAGATACAGTAGGAAGGAATGGCAACCAGTCCAGAATCGAGGGGATGCCAAGAGTAGATTCCGTTTGGCTATGTTCCGCGACTGTGTTATGCTGTTTATTAGATTGGTTCAAGATCATGACCGAGCAAGGACTCTATGAGATATGTCAAAGAGGATCCGACAGAATTCTACTCCGGCGGCTTCAGCGCGGTTTGCCACCACACACTGGAGCGTTGTATTGGCAGCCGGAAGAAGCTCATCCCCACAGCATAAGCAGGCGCTGGAGATCCTGTGTCGAAACTACTGGTTTCCGCTGTATGCATATCTTCGACGGCGGGGGTGTGATAGGCAACAAGCTGAGGACTTTGTTCAGGGATTTTTTGCACACATATTGGAAAAGCATGATTTAAGTTCGGCCGATCCCAAGTACGGCAAGTTCCGCTCGTATCTCCTGATCAGGTTGAAGTCCTTCCTGTCCGATGAACGCGCTCGTGCCGGAGCGAAGAAACGCGGCGGGGGCCGGAAAGTCCTTTCTCTCGGTTTTCAGAATGCCGAAAGTCAGTACGCCCTCGAGCCAGTGGACAAACTGTCGCCGGAGATGCTTTTTGAGAAGTCCTGGGCGCTGACGGTTTTGGAGCGGACGATGGATCAGCTCGAAGCCGAATTTGCAGCTAAGAACAAGCAGAAGCTCTTTGACCATCTAAAAGTCTATTTGACTACTGAGAAGGATGTTATCCCTTACGAGAACACGGCGGCGGAATTGGAAATGACCCAGGGATCGGTAAGGGTCGCAGTACACCGCCTGCGCAAGCGTTATCGAGAGCTTCTGCGGGATGAGATCGCCCAAACGATTGCTTCCGAGGACCAGATTGATGAGGAAATAGGATATTTGTTCGCCGCACTGGCATATTGAGTTTTTTCGCTCTGCGTCTATTCTGGATTTGGTTTACCGGGCTAAACATGACCCAGGAGGTTTCGTTGAGGAAAAATTTCTGATTTTGTGTAACATCTCGGCTGTTTTTCCCTGGTTATAGGTAGAAACAGCCAATATTTTGGTGAAAGGAGATGTTGCCATGGCTGAAGAAGAAAACAATTGTCCCAAATGTGGAGCCGGCTTGCCGGCTAATGCTCCCAAGGGGCTATGTCCACAGTGCCTGATGAAGGCGGGGATGCAAATCGGCAGCGAAGGCAACCAGGCCGGCCCTGCGGACCTCGGTGGCGCCGGTCCGACTAATGATACCCCACCGAGCGGATTTGTGCCGCCGGAGCCGGCCGAATTGGCAAAACAGTTTGCACAGCTCGAAATCATCGAACTGTTGGGGCAAGGCGGCATGGGAGCGGTTTATAAGGCCCGACAGCGAGAGCTCGACCGCTTAGTCGCTTTGAAGATTCTACCGCCGCAAGTGGGCATGACCGAAGCCTTTTCCGAACGCTTCACACGCGAAGCGCAATCCCTGGCCAAGCTGAGCCATCCGCACATTGTGACGGTCCATGATTTTGGACGTACCGCCAAGGGTTTGTACTATTTCATTATGGAGTTTGTGGATGGGACGGACCTGCGGCGGGCCATCCACTCCGGAGGTATCAAACCCGTCGAGGCCCTCGCGATCGTCCCGCAGGTTTGCGAAGCCCTTCAATACGCCCATGAAGAGGGTATTGTGCACCGCGATATCAAGCCAGAGAACATCCTGTTGGACAAAAGAGGCCGTGTAAAGATCGCCGATTTCGGCCTGGCCAAACTGCTGGATAAGCCTCCGACGGCCTACACATTGACTCATGCCCGGCAGAAAATGGGCACGCCGCATTACATGGCCCCGGAACAAATCGAGCACCCGGGCCAAGTGGATCACCGGGCGGACATCTACTCGCTTGGCGTCGTCTTTTACGAGATGCTCACGGGTCAGTTGCCGATTGGCCGGTTCGCTCTGCCGTCTGAGAAGGTCCAGGTGGACGTCCGCCTCGACGAGGTCGTACTCAAGAGCCTGGAGCACGAGCCCGA
>CP070806.1:3501331-3515620 GCA_020343675.1 Phycisphaerales bacterium | reverse complement strand
GAATATTCGCACAGAGGGCGGAAGAGTCAGCATAAACCAGCCTGGCGTAAAACTGAAATTACATTGCTCAATGTCTTGTTGTCTGCTGTGGAACCTATTCGCAACGTGTGGCCCGAGGAAAATACAAGCTCTAAGGGGGCGTGATCGCTCTTCGGCACCGCGACCTCTATGAATGCCGATGGGCTCGAACTGCTTTGCTCCTTCCGCTGTGAGTGACGCCTGGAAAGTCTCTTTCGCCAATTGTAAAAGGTCCCTTCCGACAGTCCTTCAGCTTTGCAGAACTTATTGACCGACATGCCGCTGTCCTGCCAGGTCTCGATAGCCATCTGCCAAAACTGCCGCCGCTCCTTATTCGATTTTACCTGTTTGCTGCTCATGATTAATCTCCAGTGAAATCACGAGCAGATTATCAACTTTCCAAAGAACGTAGCAAGATGCACTTGCCCGGGACCTTACGAAGCTTGTCGAGAACGCCAAGGCCGGAAAGCACTCCGGCTCAGAAAGATTGGCCTATCATGTTTTCGACCGCGAAGAAGGTAAAGCCAGGCAGAAAGTGAAGATCGAGAGTGAAGTGCCGGGTCAGCGCACACTGAGTGATGAGGAAGTTCGGGAATTGTTGATCGATGATGCCATTGTGGACGCCGAAGACGCCATAGCATGTTGATGGCGTTTGACTGCACAGAGGTTGATTGTACGTGAGGGAACGATGTACGGATTCTGCGACGTACCCGGATGCGCGAGCGAAACCTACATGGGCTGGCGGCCCCTGAGCGAGCGCCTGGGCCGCAAGGTTTGCGAGCGCCACTGGCGCAGGCATAACAATCCTATGGACGACTTCGACTTGTTCGAGGCGTTCGGCTTCAGAAGACCGGCGGGGATACGCAAGACCCCGGCAAAGGTCGTAAGCGAGAAGGCCGCTGCCCGGTGTGATTGCGCCCGGGCAGTATCGCTCCATCAACAGGCCGCCGATGCTCTTGGCTGTCGGCAATGTGGCAGACCGCCAGAGACGGGGCATACCTTCTGCGGGACGTGTGGGCAAGAGCAGAAACGAACGGCCAATCAAGAACGCCAAAAGCGCTATCGGGCCAAACATGCTCAGGCCGTGTGGGTGTAACGCTTTTGTGCCGGATTGGATGCCCCCCCTATCGCAGGCCATAGAAACGGAGATCGTCGCCACAACCAAGCGTGGGGCACGCTATACGTATTCTGGGGGCAGTGGGCGGGGAAACTGTGATCAAGCAATAGTGCCCGGTATGAAGAAGGCCCCTGCCCGCTGGGCAAACTCAGACATAGCGGGCAAAGGCCGAAGAGCCGTAGCCCCCGACTTCAAGAGAGGCAAAGAGAGAAGCAGGGGCTCCGTCAGTGGCTGCAAGCGTTATGCTCACAGCCCTATGATCGTTTGTCTGTTCTGTTTATGTTTTACAGCGTTCTGCGTCTTCGCAGCCAGCTCACACAGCCTATTCCGATGCCGCCTAACAGAATCGCACCCGGCGCGGGAATCACGGCGACACTGTCTATGCCAACATAGCTGTCGAGAATGCTGTCAAGGCCATTTGTGATCTCAAACAGCACCGTGTATGTGCCTGTGGTCGTGAATGTATAGCTGACCGACGTCCAGGGCGTACCATAATAGTCGATCCCATCACCGACAATCGATTCTGAAAACAGAGTGGCTACCAACGGGCCACCCGTTCCTACGCCCGAAAGGAGCGTTCCCGTAGCTGAGTCGTTGAACGGTAGGTAATCCTGCGAGTCCCAGAAATAATCGAACACCAGTCTTGTCCCTGCATTTGCGTGGAAACTCTGATAGACCTGGGTCAGACTGCCTGGGCCATCGGTCTTGAGCAATGCAAACATGCTGCCATCCGTGGGTCCCCAGCTCGTTGTCCCTGTCGCAGAGGCACCCGTGTCACTATGGCTGACGACAGCGGATACCGAAGCGCCGCCCGGTACGACGATCGACCAATCGTTCAGACCGGCCTCAAAGCTACCGTTCGTCAAATTGGCCTGGGCACTGCCCGTGACCACAATCAGGACTGCCAGAGCACTGATCATTATTAGTTTCTTCATCATAATTCTCCTTATTAATGTAGTTGCATCCGTACAAACAACTTGTTGTAGAGTTCCATCTACCTTACTTCGAGGGGCCTTGCGCACTGACCCCTCGTGTTGTACGCGGGTAAGATTGAGCGGACCACGGACTGCGCGGTGGAAATGCGGATAGACAATCAGCACCCTACTGGACTCACCGAGCCAAGCAGTTAATCGTCTGACGTTCTTCCTCCGTTTCTTGCCGCATTAGCTTACCCTGACTCCGTTGTTTTCCTGATTACGCATCAGGCATTTTTGCCCAGGAACCGTGGATAAGCAATACGCTATGAAGCGACCCTCCGTGGATAATTACTGGCTTCAGTATCCCTTTGTACCAGACGGCCTATAATGCCGTCAAGGAAATTCCCCGGGATCACTGCAAAAAAATGGCCTATTTTCTGCTGAAAGCCCTGAAATCCCGCGAAAAGGGGTATTTGTCGTAAGAACGCCGCTTGCCGGTGTACGGACCGGAGGTTCTGTGGGACCGCTTTACGGAAAAATGGGGCCAGCGGCATAGGGCTAAGGCTATGCCTCAAGCCGGGATAGAGAACCTGATAGTAATTAAGAAAAGGACCGACAGTGTAAGCACCGATACCCAGAACCACCGGATGGGCGTCCTGTGCATTTCGTTTCTGGCCTCGTCTAAATACGCTGCGAACGAGCGGCCACTCAAATGACATAAAAACCAACACGGAAGTCTGAGCGTCAGTTCGGGGGCGATCTTGAGGGCGTATATCAGGCCTCCGGCGGCCAGGGCAACGACTGCCCATTCCATACAAAGACGACCAAGGCTTACACTTCTGGCCTGAAGGATGAAGGCGTATCCTCCCCGTGCTCCAGGTGGAAACAGACCCATAAGCACCAACATGCCTACTCCAGACCATAAGACTACACGTTGGGTGCGATTCAATTTTGGCATTTCCTTTTGAGTCTTCATATGCGCACGGTTCATCTATGTGCGAGCTAAATGACAGTCACTATTCTTCTATGACCGCGCGGCGCAAAATGCGGCGCAGCAAGACGCCGAAATGAGCGGCAAGGAACCGAATGTCACTCAAGGCAATGACACGGAAAGCGTTGATTTGCCGCTGGTTACAGTTGATTGCGACGCATCGCAAAATGAGCCAGTGGAGACGAAGGGAATCGAACCCTCATTTCCGCGATGCGACCGCGGCGTGCTCCCGTTACACCACGTCCCCGAGACCACTCGGACGCGATTCTACCGCGGCAAGCCGGATGTGTAAAGCATTTTTAGTCGGCCGGCGAAGAAGTTCAAAACGTCCATTTCTCGTAGCAGACTATTTCTTCCATCGGCTGGCGCTTCGGCTCAGGCTTGCTGTCGGCCGGGTAACCGAGGGCCATCAGCTCGATAATGGTGATATCGTCGGGGATGTCCAGGCTTTGAGCGACTTTCTGCGGCTCAAAGGAGCCGATCCAGCACGTACCCAGCCCCAGCTCCGTGGCCTGCAGGCAGATATGCTCCAGCGCGATAGCGACGTCGATGGGCCCGATAGCCTGGCCGCATCGCATGACGTAATCGCTGTTGCTGCATGCCACGATGATTGCCCCGGCCTTCTCGAACACGTCAGGCCGGTTCGTGCACCCGGCCACCTGGCGTTTAGCCTCTTTGTCGGTGACGACGACAAACCGCCAATCCTGCATATTCCGGGCCGAGGGCGCCAGCCGGGCCGCTTCGAGAATGGATTCCAGCTTCTCGGGCTCGATGCCCCTGTCCTGATAGGCCCGGCAGGAGTATCGCTTTCGAATCGCTTCAAGTATGGTCATAACCTGTCCTCATGTCTTCATTATCTGGATTCTGGGCGGCTCCGTAACTGCAAGAGGTGATCAATGATCTCCGGCGCTTCTTTAAGTTGGCACAGCGGCCGCAACTGGTCAAGAATATACGTCCAGTCGAGTTTGGCCTGCTGTCTGACCAGAACTGTCTCAACATCGGCCCAATCCCTGTGTCGGTCTGCGAACGATTTGTACACGATTAAATCTTCCGCCGAGCACGTGAGCAGCGAGAGCCCCGGCAAAAACTCGTACCGGGTGGCCCGGGATACAGCCTGCTCTTCAAAGGCAATACCGCCCAGGGCGATGTCTATTGGAATCCCGTCATCAGAGGCCAACAGCAGAACACGATGTTCACGCGCAAAGTTCCTCGCATCAGGAAGGCGCGCGGCATAGAGCGTCAGCAGTTCATCAATGCAGCGAGTCTCTTCTCCAGCGGCCGTCAGAATCGTAGCGTCAATATCATTGGTCAGTCGAGGTTGCCCCCAACGCTGTAAGGCAATTCCTCCGATGAAGCAATATCGCCACCCACGGGTGGTTAACGCCTTATCCAATCCCGCCGCTACCTCCAGAAGGGCTTTCATGGACGGCACCGCGCGAAAAGACGTTGCTGCTCTACGAGGCCGGATGTTGCCGCCGCCGGATAATGGAGCCGCGCCGATTCAAACACATCCGACAGTTGCTCTATGGCATCGGCGGTGTTGCAAGCCCGTATCCTCTCGGCCCGCAGGCGTTCGAGCGTCTCTGCCGCCGAGTGCCAGCCAAACAGGTTTCTGGCGTTGCCGTTATTCTTCGCCTCGTTCATGGTCGTATTCTACAGCGAATTGAGCCTGCGCTGCAAACCTAATATCTTGAGGCCATCGGCGTCCGGCACGCCGGACGCAGTGGCTGCGCTGCCGTCGTAAGGCGACAACACAATCGGCGGGAGGGCGGATTCGTAGCGAGATCGTGCTAAGTCCTTGCCCGACATGATCGTGCTAAATCCTTGTCCGACATATAGATAAGTGCGAATTCGGTTTTTTTTCGCTGACTCCTTCTTTCAAAAATGATAAACTGGGTAAATTAGGAGCGGTGGTGGAGAGCTTTGTAGGAGGTCGGTTCGCGCTTTCCCCTTTTTATCAGGACAAACAGTGTGCATACGAGCGCGGCGGCAAGAGGTGTTTGTTGTCGCGGCCCGGTGAGAATAATTTGGCCAAATAACAATATTCGAAAATCTTCTTGAGCGGAAGAGGAGAAAGAAGGTAGCTGGGCAACAAATTGACCGAAATCAGATGGACCTAAGCCGTTTCCAGGGACGTGGAAGATTGCCGGAGATTGAGAAAGTCTCCACGCATGTAGTCAAGTACGTATAACTTTGGATAGGAGAGTGTTATGAAAATCAAAAGTGCAATCGTGATGTTGACAGCGGTTTTTCTGCTCGTGGGCATTACGGCATCCGCCAAACAAACTGGCCCGAAACTGGACGCCCCAACCGGCTTGGCGGTCGCGTTCGTGGATGGCAGTATCGAATTTGACTGGGATGACAACGTAACCGGAGCGGACAAGTACTCTGTGGCTATTGAGGGCGTGGTGTGGTACATCGACGAGGATGGAGACGCAGGCGAACCTCTGTTGGTCATGATGGAAATTGAAGTGAGTCTGGGCACAAGCGACTGGAATGAAGATATGAGCGAGTCCGCGCTCACGATCACGATCGAAGAGCTTGCTGAAGTTGTCGCTTTGCAGCTTGGACTGGCAGCAGAGGACACGCTGTTGGCATTAACTGGTCCGCTTGTGGATGCTGTACCTACCTTTGCAGCAGCAAAAGTCAAGGCTTTGGACCCATCGGAGAAGACGGGAAACAAAAGGCAGAATAATCCTTTCTCCGACCCGGCCGACTTTCCCGATTACGTATTTTTCGGCTCACCATAGTCTTGAGCGCCTAGTAGGTGATTTTATTCGGGGCTGCTTTTTTCAAGCAGCCCCGTTTCTTTTGTGGGGATGTGGAAGGCGGTCTTGACATCGATCCGGAAAGAGGAGGCTGCTGCTTCTTCAATGGTGCATTCCCCAGGTCAGCGTTTCGGGGTTGCTAATCCGCTGTCGGCGACCCATGTTTCTTTTTCCTCGGGCCAGATGCGGATGTCGGTGATCTCCACCTCGGTCCTGAGGTTCCGCAGCGCGGTTCGTGAGAATTCTGCACCGGGCGTGACGGCCAGATAGCGCTGGTAGCCCGGCATGAGAGGACCTCGCCATTGCGGCTCGGCGGTAAAAGGCGTCGCGGCCCACTGGTTCGAGACGGCCAGAATCTGATCCTTCGCATCGAGAACGACGATGCGCAGCGACAGAAGCGAGACGGTCTCGTCGCCTTTGTTGACGATCTTGAGCGTGGTCCGGATATGTCCCTCGCGGCCCTCGGCCGGTTTAGTCTCGGCGTCAATTACGAGCCGGCGGCAATACTCGGGCGCCCGGCGGTCTTGCAGTACGTCCATCAGAGCCGGCGGTACCGACTCCTGCAGGCCGGGGACCCAGCGGATGGCGTCCTGGGCGAACGAGACAAACCTGCCCGGCTGTTCGCTCGCAAGGTGCATCCCGTAGAGGACGACGGCCGTGCCACTGACAATCAGCGCGACGCCGAGGGCGCTGAGGCCCATAGCGACGGCCGAGAAAAATGTGTGTTTGCGATAGATGATTTGTGGGTAACGGTCCATGATATAGCTCCTCTTCGTTATCGGCATGACGTCGATATCGTTGCGAACGGGGTTCGGATCACCGCGTTGGTCAATATCGTTTGTTTGAAAGGCCATCTCGTCTGGGACCTCGCCTCCATTTTCAGCCCAGCCGCACGACTGAACTTGATCCTGTTCAAGGATAACGCGATTCGGGGAGAAAGTCAAGTAAGAAGTGGCGGAGCCTGGAGCACCGCGAGTTGAAAAAAGGCCCCTGCCCCTCGGAGGGAAACCGTTTGTCGAGGCAGGGGCGCCGGGGGGCCGCAAGCACAGCGCCTGAAGCCCCGTTGGATCGTCGCTTCTTTTGTACCCTTACAGGATGCTGCGTCTTCGCAGCCAGCCGATCAGGCCGACGCCGATGCCGGCGAGCAAAACCGCCTCGGGCGCCGGAATTATATCGAGCCGGACATTGTCTATCCCGATGAAACTGTCCAGGATGCCATCAAGGCTATTCCTGACCTCAAAGGCTACGGTGTACAACCCTGCACTACCGACGTCAAGGCTCCATGTTTGCCACGGAGTACCCCAGTAATCCTGAGGGTCCGCGCTCACGGAATTCAACGTGATGGAGCCGACTAACGGACCGCCCACTCCCACGCCCGAGTAGACGCTCAACGTGGCGGTGTCGTCGAATGGCTTGTAGTCTCTGGAATCCCAGAAGTAATCGAACATCAGCGGGTTTCCCGGCGTCATGGAGTAGCTCTGATACAACTGGGTGAGACTGCCCGGTCCATCGGTTTTCAGCAGGGCAAAATAGCTTCCGTCCGTCGGTCCCCAGCTCGTGGTCCCCGTACCGGTTGGGTCGCTGTGGCTCGTGACAACGTCGATGGAGGCGCCGGCCGGGATGGTCCACGACCAGCCTGTCAGGTCGCCGGTTTCGAAGCTGCCATTGGTCACGGCGGCCCGGACGCCCGAACCGGGCACGACCAGGGCGGCCAGAACACAAATCATTGTGAGTTTCTTCATTCCCTTATCTCCTGACGCAACAGTCACATCAACCTCCCGCGCGAAGAGCCTTGCGCATTGACCCTCCGTGCCGTGGTGCACATCGCGCGTGCCTGTCGAACGTAACGTGAAACATAGGTGGAAAGCCGATCGAATGGGACCAGAAGCAGAGGCGCACCCCAACCACCATGCCGGGCTCAGAGCGCCGGCCGGCAATCTGGATTCCACCACTCCTCAGTTTTTCGCCGCATTACCTGACTCCACCTTCTGTTCCATGCCTGATACGCTCAGGCTTCTTGCCCAGGAACTGTGGATCCGTAATACGCAGTGGAACGCGCCATCAAAAAAGACTTGCCCGCTCCACCTACCCTTTTTTACCACACCCCCTATATCCCCGTCAAGAGAAATCTCCAGGAATTGGACACTTTTTTGCCCATTTTCTGAATTCGGGGCAAAAATCGCCTCTTCTGGCCCTATTCTGAGGTAATCCTGCCTTCTTGCAGGACACAGAAGACGCGGGGCGTTTAAGTCGACGGCACGCTGGAAGGGCTTGACCTGTTGCCGGAGCGCCTATGGCAGGCCGAATCGCTGTTTCAGCTCACCATATCGGCCGTAGCACTTGACGGACAGCTTTTCCGCGTTGTCCAGATGCAGATGGAGCATGTCGCTGAATCGGCCCGTGTCATCGCGTGCAGGCGGCGTAACCTCCACTTCGAGCCGGTAGCCCTTGTCCGTCCTTTCCTGGCTCAGGACCTTCACAAGGCCTTTTTCCGAGGATGTGGATTCGATCTCAAACTCCCTGCCATAGTTGCTGACCACAGAGATTTTCTTGACTGTCGGCTTTTGCGGCTCGGGATTGAACAGGATAATCGACGCCGGGGTGGTTTTGAATCTTTGCCGCGTGCTGAAATAGACAGTGACCCTGCCAAGCTCGGGATGCGTCAGCCCGATAGAGACAAGCCCGGCCGAGCGTCTTTCGAGTTTCTCGATATCGACCCGGGGCCGGAGCACGAATTTTGTCGCCTCGACAGCAGGGTCTATATCGGCCGTGATGCTATTGCCGGTCGATGTGAAGGATTTTATCGAAAACGGCTGCTCGTCGAGGCTGGTCAGTGTAATCTCCGGGCAGCCGGCGTTTTCCCCGTCGAGCAGGAGGTATATTCTCCTCGGCGTATAGGCCACCTTGGGCACGATCCGAGCCCTAATGGTCAATGTGACCTTTGGGTTCGTCTCATCGTTGCTGCTGATGTGGAGCTGCTTTCTCACCATGCCGGACCCTCGTCCCGAACGGTATTGGACCTCGAGTGTGCCGCTCTGGCCGGGCGCCAGTTCTTTCTTATCCAGCGTAACAACAGCGCCGCAGCACTTCTTGACGTCGCTGATGCGCAGCGGGGCGTCTCCTGCATTTGTGAAGGTGAACCGGCCCGTGTACTTGCCGCCCGGGCCCACGTCGCCGAAATCGTAAACGGTCTGCTCAAAGGCGATCCTGGGCGCCGGCTGAGGGGCCTGGGGCACTGTCTCGGCCGTGTCCCGGTCAATCCCCGCCGCCGATGAGTCAGGCATCCCGGCCGGCTCCCGGCAGCCGGTTTGTAAGAGCGCAAGCAGAGCAAGAGCAACAGATGGCCAGCTCAAGCGATAGCGTTTCATCGACACACCTTTCGAAAGTAGGGTTGACTGGATGTGTTTTGTATATCTTACACCGCGGGACGTTGGCCGTCAAGGATTCTTGCATCCGCTTCATTGAAAGCAGCCATAGTCAAATGACATCGATTTGGCGCATCCTCTGCGACAGAAAAAGCCCTCACCCGCTGGCCTGGGGCCGGGAATCCTTTTTCTACATGACGGAAAAGCCTGAGGGTGCTCAAATCGGAGGCACGGATAGGAGGATTCAGCCTGCTGTCGAAGATCCGCTCCGTTGTCTCAATACAGGCGAATTACATCCGTGAATCGGCCCCTTGTCACCAGCCAGGCCGCAGTAATGCTACTGCGACAGAATTGCCCAGGGGGATAGACAAATCTGTCCGACCTGCTGCGACAAATCGGTGCTTTTAAGTAGGACAGAATTGTCCACATACTAATAACACAACTAAGAAAGATACTATAAGAGACTACTGCACCGCCTTCGCCTTTGCCTGCCGGGGGCAGGCTCCGCCGGTGCTCCGAAGAAAACAACGATTGGCTCCCCTAATCAATTCGCCATATCGCTCAAAGTAAAAGGGGCCGGCGCTTTGCGCCAGCCCCTGGAATACTTCATTGCCTGGACTAAATAGGGTCTGTCCCTATTATGTCCTCCTCGATACTTCTTTGACGAACTAATAGGTGACGGTCCCCAGTTACCCTAGTTACCTCCAATAGTGACTGTCCCTAGTTATATATATTCTACTCCCTTTTAATCTACTGGATAAAAGCGCAGTTGGGCCAGTTTCAGACCATTGTTGCCATAAGTCCAGAGGTAGTCCTCGTATACTGGGTCGAAAACCGCTGTCCCGTCTGCTAAAAAGAATAGATCACTGGAGACGTTCATAAACTTGTTGTTGTTCCCGTGGCTCTTTATTTTTATCTCATTGGTTGAATACAGCCACGAGCTAGTGGCGTCGTCGTATGCGGCCAGTTGCATGTGTGCTTCCCCATTTGGCTTGCCCAAGCCGCGTACCCAGACCGTGTATGTCGTGGCGACGTCACGGGGCATCGCAAACGCGCCCTCTCCATCTGTTGCATTGCCATCTAGGACTGCGAAGGTGCCATCATCGGTGGGCACCAACAAGATGTCAACCTTGCCTGCCAGGCCGGTCCGGGAGGTATGCTTCGACGTGTCCAATGGTACAAAAATCACATGACCGCCGTTCTTGTCAACGTTCTTCTCATGCTTGACACCAATAATATTAAGGTTGAAGTGAGCACCCTTGGGAGCTCCGTTGCCGGCAAAAACCACGACGATACTAAGGACCATTACAACAATCAGGCTTGCGATTACTGTTTTCTTCATTTTTGACTCTCCTCTTATAGATTGCTTTTGAAGTCAACTTCATTCTTGTGGTCTTTTTCAGCGGCCGTGCGTCCGCGGCCAAGACCCTTTCACAGTCACTTAACCTACGTCAATTGCCTCCGCTCAATACCTCCTTTCCCCCCCCCGAAACAACGTCATACCACACGAACGATAATTTCTGCGGAATCGCTGCCGGGTGTACGCTCCCAAAGCCCGTTACCCAGCTCCGCGCGAACCCGCGATTCCTTCTGTTAATAATCGTAATTCTCGTGCTGGAAAACCGCCATCGAAAGATGTCATGGCCTTCCATCAACACTTACAAAGTACTATTATAGAAAATAGGAAAAGTCAAGTCAAGGCAAATAGGTAAAAGAGCCATTTTTTTTTGCACTGTACACGTGCAATCCCTTTCGTGTGGCGGCAAACGGCCCTTGGCGGCCGTCCCGGGCATCAGGACCGGCCCAGGAAATGGGGCACGGCACAAATCCGGCTTTCTACTGTTGTGCCAGGGTCATCAGCCGGGCAGCTAAATAGCCCGTCACGTTGGGATCTTCGGTTTCGGCCAATCGGCTAAGATAACTATCGGCCGCCAGGCGGACGGATTCGGCCGCTGAGAAGTCCAGCTCCTGGGTCATAATGCCAACGTATTGGGCCAGAGCATCGAGATATTCGCCCGCCTGGGCGTAATTGCGGCCTATGACGGTATTATTGGCTATAGCGTCTGCGATCGAGGTCATCTGCTCCTGCGTCGGCGGGGCGGCGCCCGGGGCGAATTCGCTCAGGACCTGGTTCAGGGCCGCCAGCCGGGTCCCGTCGGCGTCGGCTAAGAGCGTTGCAGCGCCCTTGAGCCTGGCGCACGTATCGCAAGGCTGGATGCTCCTGCTCGATGCCAGCCGGTTGGCGAACCAAATCTGCATGACCTGCCCGTCAACGCCAATCTCCGCAGCCGCCCAGGCCAGCAGGGCCGGGCAGCCCGAGACCTCAAGCTCCACCAGTTCCGGCAGGGGGGCGGGGGGCACGAAGGGCAGCACGGGTGCCGGATTCACCGTGATATTCACCGTGGCGCCGGGAAGCTCTGCATCGAGCTGGCCGTCGCTGGCGTAGTAGGTGAAGCTGTCTTGCCCGGCGAAGCCGGCCGGCGGCGTGTAGCTGAACGTGCCGTTGGGATTGAGCACCAGCGTGCCGCTACCGGCGTAGATGAAGGAATCCACAGACAGCGGATCGAGGTCCGGATCCGAGTCATTGGCGAGAACGTTGATCAAAATGGGGATGCCCTGACCGGTTGACACCGCATCGGCTCCGAGGCTCGGCAACGTGTTGGCCATAATGATGGTGACCGGAATTGGGTCGGTGTAGAATTCGCCATCGGTGGCGATATAGGTGAACGTGTCGGGGCCGACGTACCCAGGATCCGGCTCGTAGGTGAAATCGCCGGTCTCCCAGTCAAATTCGGTCAGCTCGCCGTGCTGGGGCTCGTCAACCAGAATCACGGTCAGGGTCTTGCCCTCCGGCGGCGTATCGTTGTCGAGGACATTTCCCGTCACCGGAACACCCATGTGAATCGTTGCCTCGTCGGGCAGTGAGATCGGCGGAACAGGAGGCGGCAAATCGGGCGGCAGCGGGCAATCGGGACATTGCGCCTCGCGATCCGGCTCGATTTCCAATGTGGCATGGGCGCCCGCGATGAGATTGCCCTCGCCGTCATAGACGGCGTTCACTTCTTCGTCCCAATCCGCGGGGTCGTCGCTATCATAGACCTCTGCCGTCCCCGCGCCGCCGCCGGCCTTGGCATAGACATGAACGGGACTGGCGCCGCCGCCATTGATGGTGATCACGCCCGGTCCCTCGATGTACTTGCCCGCGTGGATGGCGACCGACGCCTGAGACGGGCCGCTTTCCGAGGTGTGGGCGGAAGCCTCGATCCGTTGGCCCGAACTCAGCGTAATGGTGACATTGGCGCCGGCGCAGATGTGCACGTCGGCGGTACTGAAGCTCTTGCCGTGGGCATCGACCAGGACCTCACCCTCGATATCGACGTCCCCGTGCAGCGAGACCAGGCACGTCCTGGCCTCCCCGATTTCCTGGGTGTCTGAGGGGACCTGATTGGTGACGGTCTCGACATTTCCGTGGACGATCAAATCACCGGCGGCAATGATTGAGACCTCATCGTAGCTGCCCCCCTCGACGGTCAAGTGTCCTGTCTCGATGATGCCGTCATTGTTGGTGAATAACCTGATCTTGCCCGGGTCGTTGATTTTGTCGCTCGAGGGAATGTCGGTGCTCACATCGCCGATGGTGATGCCTCCGGCGCCGGCCAGCATGTAAACGTTTGCACCATCGGTGGTGTGGATGGCAGTGCTGACCGGTTCGCCCTCGGCAGCGGGCTCAAAGATGATGCCGCCGGTATCATACTTGGTGCGCAGGGCCAAGTCGCCGGTGCCGCCGGTGATTTCGCCGTCCTTGATGTTTTCGACGGTGATAGTTCCGTGCGTGCTTGAGCCGGCGACCAACTCGAGATCGGTTCCGACCTCCGACTGCGCTTCAATCCATTTCTCGTACAGCGTGTTTTCGGGCGGCTCGGCAGGGACGGATCCGTCGGCAATGGTCAGTTCGGGTGCTTCAATCATCACCGTCCCGCCGTCGGCCGTGATCGTGCCGCTGCCTTTGAGCACCACGGCCTCGCTTGCGCTGAGGCTGATCGTGCCGGTGTCCGTATCGACAGGGTCGGCACTGACGGTTCCGCTGTTAACAATACGCCCGGCGTCGGCGGTGATCGAGCCCGCCTCGGCCGCCAGCGTTCCGACATTGCTGATGGCCCGAGCGAACCGGTCGCCGGCTGCCAGGACAATCGATCCATTTTCCGCCGTGACCGAGCCTTCGTTTCGCACGTCAGGGGTCGTTTCCACTGGGTCCGCGTCCATGCGAACGAGGATGTTGCTGCCATCCTGAGCCAGATAGACCCTGTCGCTGGCCGCCATGATGATCAGGCCGTCGGGAGCAATGATGGAGCCGAAGTTGGCCACCTTCTTGCCGATCAGGTAAACGCTTGCCGCCTCGATCTGCCCGTGGTTTTCGACCTGCCCGCTGCCGCCTGAGAATTCCATGCGGTTGGCCTCATCGGCTAAGACGGCGGCGAAGGCGTCATCAGACATGTTCAGGCCCGAAGCAACCAACTGCGTGACATTGACAACCGAGGTGGAGCCAAAAATGACGCCGGCAGGGTTGACGACAAAAACACGGCCGTTGGCGGTCAGGGCCCCGTCGAATTGGGTCGGAGCGGTCCCGGAGCTGATTCGGTTGAGCACCGCCGAAACCGGATCGAGCGCGCCGCCGAGATACTGTTCGAATGTAACGCCTTCGGTTGAGCTTGTGTTGAAATTGTCCCACTCGATGATCGCGCCGTGGTCGGTCTGGATGGTCGTAATCTCACCCCATGCCGGATCGCCGATGACGCCGGATGAGCCGGTCATATCATCCGGGCCGAGCGCCATCGCAGCCGGTAGCGATACGTTCAAAACCAACCCGTAGATCAGCAGATAAACGAGAGCGGTTCGCAAAAACGTGCGCGGTAGATTCTTCTTGAGCCTTTTCATCGTCCTTCCTCCTGCTGCTCAGTCACATGCAGTTTCCGTGCTTGTCATTCCAAGCACAAACAGCCTTTAGCCCTGAGTTTACCGAAGCAGAACAACCTCTGGTCTTCGAGGCCCAGCCCCTTCGCCTCGCTCAGGGTGACAGTCTTGGGGCTGCCAAACGCGATCAGTGTCTTCTGTG
>CP070806.1:3496855-3501231 GCA_020343675.1 Phycisphaerales bacterium | reverse complement strand
AAGGTCCATTTTCTGTTCCTTCCGAACCGGATAAATATGTTGTGTAATCGTCTCGATGGGATTACGCGGCCGCCCGATCTGGATCATTTTCGGAGACTTCTGCATCTCGGCGGCCAGCGATTTCACCTCCTGCGAGATGGTGGCTGAAAAGAGCATTGTCTGGCGTTCACGGGGCAAGACGCTCACAATTCTTCGGACGTCGTTGATGAAGCCCATATCCAGCATTCGGTCGGCTTCATCAAGAACGAGCACCTCAATATGCTTGAGATCTATTGTGCCTCGTCCCATGTGATCCATAAGTCGTCCGGGTGTTGCGACGACGATGTCAACGCCGCGTCTGAGCGCCCTGAGCTGACCCTTGATATTTACGCCGCCGTAAACCGCCAGAGTGCGTAGATCCACAAATTGACCGTAACCGAGCACCGACTTTTCGATCTGCAGTGCCAGTTCGCGTGTCGGCGTCAGGATGAGCGCCTTCGTAACTCTCCGTTTTGTCGGCTGCGCGTGGCTGAGCCGATCTAAAATGGGCAGTACAAACGCAGCGGTTTTGCCTGTGCCCGTCTGAGCGCAGCCGATAATGTCCCTGCCGCTGATTGCGGTCGGAAGCGCCTGGGATTGGATTTCGGTAGGGGCGGTGTAGCCGGTGGCCAGAATGCCCTGCACGAGCGGGTCGGAAAGACCAAAAGTTGTAAATGTCATCAAATAATCCTAAAAATGTTATATTGAAACTGGCACAAGCACAGAGATTGGCTGGAGTCACTATGCATGAACCCCTCTTCTAAGAGTACAGGTAAACCATGCGGAATGATGCAGGAGATAGGTCTTGAGGCAGATCCAGGGCTATGGAACATGCTTTTGCTTCAAGGCTTTGCTGCGCCATCATTACAGTTCAAAATACTTCCGATTGTCATTATAAGACCATCTGCTGCGGTGGCAAGCATAATATTCTCTGACCGCAAGAAATCTTCCGCATCCGTTAGAACCGAAGGCTGGAAGTGTTGTATGAGGTTCTCTGCTCCATATCGAGCATTTGTACCTGTTTCGCTTTGGATTTTTGCTTTGACGCCCGTCCCGCCTGCGGTTATCCTGATGCGCGAAAAAAGGGAATTGCCTACCCGCGGCTTTAGAGTCTGCCAGGAAAAGGAGAACGCCATGTTCAAGGCCAAGACAGTGATGACGACGGATATACTCTTCGTCAAAAGACACACCCCGATATACGAAGCCATGAGGCTGCTGGTCGAGAAGAACATCACGGGACTGCCGGTGGTCAACGATGATATGACCCTGGCAGGCATTATCTCAGAGAAGGACGTTCTGAAGCTGCTCTATGACATCAAAGATAAACCGGGCAGCGTCGAGGGCTTCATGACCGAAGAGATCTGCAGCTTCAATGAAGGTGACAGTCTCGTGGATATTGCCGAGTGCCTGATAAACAACAATTTTCGCAGAGTCCCGATAACCTCGGACGGAAAACTCGTCGGGATCATCAGCAGAAAGGACGTCATCAAGTACATCCTGAAGCTAAGACACAGAGACAAGGCGGCCGTCTGAAAAAGTTCGCTGCACCGGCGTTGGCTCCGAATACTACACAGAGGGATAACGTAAATGTGGGACATTATTTATTTTGTCGGCGCTGCGGTCATAGGGGTCCTGGCATTCCTCATAGGCAGGCGATTTGCCGGGGCGGTGAAGACCGAATCAAGAACCAGTACGTTCTTGGTCAAATCCATCCAGGCCATCGCGGAATTGGCGGTCCTGGAGTACAGAACCGAAGGAGTCACGGAAATCAAGGAGAAGAGAACGAGCCTCATTACCGTCCGCTGGAAGAGGGGCTTGCTGCGGTACACGGCCAAGTTGAAGGTCGGTTTCAACCTCGACCGGCTGAATTGCACTGTGGAAGATTCACCGAAGATGATTCGAATCGCCCTTCCAAGCCCGAAGGTCTTAAGCTGCGAGATTTATAACAGAAAGTTCTATAAGCTGCCCCTCGAAAAGGCGGAAAACGTCCCCTGGAAGTATGACATCATAGAAGACTTCAGTTCCGATGAGGTCCTTTCCCTCGACGAAGAGGCCAGAAACAATGCCTTGCAGAATGTCAACGATCTCTACGTCCTGGACCTGCTCAGGGACAAGACGAAGATGGCCTTTAAGAAGATCGTTTCGCTCTCCTACCCGGACTATGCGACGGATATCTCCATCATGGCTGAGCCTGCTTCGGGAGTCGCCGGCGAGCTTCCCGCCGCCCCTGCTTCCGGCCGCAAGGGGGCCGAATCCGACAAGCCGTGAGTGTCGGACCTTGAGCTCGTAAATACCTCAGACGCCAATTCAGTGCTTTATGCGGGCATCGGATTGGCTTATAATGCCGCCATGCTGGAAAAAGGGCTCGTACAGATCTATACCGGGGATGGCAAAGGCAAAACGACTGCTGCCTTTGGCCTGGCGCTTCGTGCAGCCGGGCAGGGGAACAAGGTCCTGATTTATCAATTCCTCAAGCCGCCCAATCTCGACGTGGGCGAACGTTTCGCGCTGCAATTGGGAGCGGTGAGAATCAGGGTCGAAGCGCTCGATGTCCCCTGGGATATGTCCGCGTCCCGGGTCGACGAGAAAGCCGTCGGCCAGATGCAGGCTGCAATCGCAGAAGTTCTCGAGAAGATCACTGAAACGGCCCAGAAACGATTCTACGACGTGCTGATCCTTGATGAGATCGTGTTTTGTCTGTCCGAAGGCCTGGCCAGCCTGGACGCCGTCAAGGCACTCATTGATGGACGGGACCCGGGCGTCGAGATTGTTCTGACCGGCCGGGGCGCGACCGACGAGCTGATCGCGCTGGCCGACTTGGTGACGGAAATGAAAAACCTCAAGCATCCTCTTGATGAAGGTCTGCGCGCCAGACGAGGCATCGAGTATTAGTCGCGTATTTTGCGGATGCAAAAACACCGACAACGACAAGACAATGGAATAGGAACCTTCGCTATGAGTCACAGTGTAGCCGCTATCATTTGTGCCGCAGGCGCCAGCAGCCGGTTCGGCGGAAAAAGGAAGAAGGCATTCGTCGATGTGGCCGGCCGCGCGGTCTTTCTGCGAAGCGTCGAGCTCTTCTCCAACCGCGGCGATGTAAAACAGATCTTGCTGGGCATCGGCGCCGACGACGAGGAGCTCGTGAATGTCAAGTGGGGCCCCAACCTGAAGTTCTTCAACGTCAAAACCTTCACAGGCGGCGCCGAGCGTTTCGATACCGTCAAGAAAGGCCTCGAACTTGTCAAAGACCAGATTGATCTTGTCGCCGTTCACGATGCCTGCCGGTGCTGTGTGACGGATGCCATCATCGACGCCAGTATCACCGCCGCGGCCAGGCACGGCGCCGCCATACCCGCCTGCGCGGTCACGGCGACAATCAAGGACGTCAACGACGGTACGATCAGCAAGACCGTCGACAGAACGGGCCTGTACGAAGCGCAGACGCCCCAGGTCTTCGCCGCCGAGCTGCTCCGGAAGGCATACGAGAATCTTGAGAATCTGGATAAGAGCAGGATCAGCGACGATTCGCAATTGGTCGAAGCACTGGGCCACGAAGTTGCAGTCGTGGAATCGGATTCTTCAAACATCAAGGTCACCCGCCAGAGCGATATTGCCATTGCAGCAGCCATCTTGAAGACCCGCCCGAAGCCCATGCCCGAAGGGCCCGTCGGGCCCTATGCTGAAGCTCAGTGGTAAAAAAAAAGAAAACATCGAGAATCCGGCAGGTGCCGGACGACCCGATGTTTTCCGGAGGGGAGAAAAATCGTTCTACGAACGTATCCGCTGTTATCGGCAACGATGCAGTGCCACTTTACCTAAAAAAGCAAAGAATTCAGAATCGTAGGATGGGCAGGTTCTCCTGCCCATGCCGTTCCAATGCAGCATGGGCAAGCAAGTTGCCCATCCTTCCGTTTCTGTTTGTTTGCCTTCATTACTGGCTATTACGCCATGTGCCGATAAGAGTTCGCTTTTCCCACCCTCAGGCCCATCCATGCCCTCGGCGACAGCGATGGGTCGGACTTCAGCGGTGCGCCACATTCTGCTTGTCAGAGTCTCGCAGAGGGTTAAACTGGACGCGAGACGGTCAATTAAGGTGGTCGTTCTCCGGCTCAGCCCCCGGGCGTTGACGGAGAAGGATGCGGATATAGCCCTTTCTCAAATCGGTTTGCGGATGTTCTTGATGGAATCCGACCGGCAATTGATAGAGTCGGCAAATCAAGGCGACCCGGACGCCTTTGGGGCCCTCTACTTGCGCTACCGGGATTGGGTCTATCGTCTGGCCTGGCGTTTCACCGGCAATCGTGAGGACGCCCTGGATGTGCTCCAGGAGACGTTTACCTACGTGCTGGGCAAATTCC
>CP070806.1:3481556-3496755 GCA_020343675.1 Phycisphaerales bacterium | reverse complement strand
TCCCTGGTCGTCGGCCATGCACAAGACAATGTTGGGTTTTTCAGACGAGACGGTACCCGGAGCCGAGGCGCATCCGGTCACGACCAGACATGCCCCCGCACCGACGGCTTTGAAAAATTCACGACGTCTTATTTGCATTAGGCTTCTCCTTTCGATATTCAGCAAGGTACGCCGGACCGCTCACGGCGTCACCTCAATCGCGGCGTTCTTCAGAGTGGGTTCTCCTTTGAGAAATCCCAGAGTTGCCAGGAACTTGTCGGCTTCGATGACGGTTTGATAGTAGTAGGTGTTCCGGCCGTCGCGGTAGTTAAAGAAGCCGTGCGGCTGCCCCTCGTATAGATGCAGATCAGATTTGCGACCTGCTTGGGTCATCAGAGCTCGGTATCTTTGCGCCGTCGAGACGGGAATAAGCTTGTCTTTGGTTCCCAGAAAGACAATCGTCGGGGGAGTGTCTTTGTCAATATTGTGCATCGGGGAAAAGTCGTGCCAATGCTCCTGCACGCGGTCATGGCCGTACCCGCCGGGACCGTTGTCGAACACGGGGTTGAAGAGAACCAAGGCATCTGGCTTCGAGCTGATGGTCTTATCTTCGGCTGGTTCCTCAAATCTCTTCACGGTCCCCGTGGCGGCGGCGACATGACCGCCCGCCGAGCCGCCCCCAGCCGCGATGCGATTGGGATCGATTCCCAGTTCCGGAGCATGCGTTCTTACCCAACGTATGGCGGATTTGCCGTCTTTGACGCACTCGAAGGGCGTGGTTCCATGCCGGTTCTTCACCCTGTATTCTGCAGAGACGGCCACCATCCCGCGAGAGGCGAGATAGCGGCAGTGAGGATAGAATTGCGAAGGTGAGCCGCCGACCCAACCACCGCCGAAGAAGAAGACAATGGCCGGCCTCTTGTCGGCGACCTTATGATTCGCAGGTTTGAAAACGTGCAGTTGTAGCCTGATACCGTCCACTGTCTTATAGAGTACCTGCTCATCAGGGATCTGGTCGGCGGCAAACGCTGATATGCCGGTGACAAGTAACGTCGCAACTGCAACAACAAGCCCATACTGTCTCATGTCAACTCCCAATTGATTTGATCGAGACGAAATTTCTATCATCCGGTGTGAATGTATTTAGCCGCGATTTTATCGCTGGTTCTTTCGGCCCAGTCTCGCAGAAGCAGGCGATGCCGGTTCAGGATTTCTTTATAATCTTGGACCTTCGCCAGGTTGTTCATCTCACCCGGATCATCTTCCAAATCGATGAGTTGTTCGCGGTTCTCTCCTGAATCGTAGATGCAGTACTTGAAGCGGTCGGTTCGCACCATCCTGCCATTCTGACTCTCGACCACGAGGCAGTCACGCCACCGTTGGGGATCTTCTCCCTGTACCAGGTGGCGCAGGCTCTTGCCGGGCAGCTCTTCGGGCGTCTCGATGCCAACGTAATCGCAGAGTGTCGGAAGCAAATCGAGTCCATTGGACACCAAATGCGTATCGTCAATCACGCCGGCGGGAATCTTGCCCTTATGGCTCATGATAAACGGAATCCGTACGGCTTCCTCATACAAGACCGATTTATGCTCCATTTTGTGCGCCGAATCCATGTCACCGTGGTCGCTGGTGAAGACCACGAGTGTGTTCTGCTCCAGTTCCGCTTCGCGTAGGGCATCGAGCACTATCCCGATCTTCTCATCGACCATTTCGGTCAGCCGGCAATATGCCCAGCGATGCAGACGCCATTGATTCGCAGTCCAATTGGCTCGAATATAGGCCCGGAAGTCTCTTGCATTCACGTAGTTTAGTGTAATACCCTCGGGTTCGTTTTTAGGCACCTGGTGATTTTCGGGCAGGATGGGGCAGTGTGCATCTACGAAAGCGCCGATGTCCCCGCTGTTTCGCGCGCGATCCAGCACAGTCTCGCAAGTTTTGGAATCTGTATTGCCCATGGGAGCCCGGCCATTGGCCCGGTTACAATCGTTGATGGCCATGTAGCAGATGTCGTGCGGATTGATGAACGAGGCGAACAGCAGGAACGGTTTTGTGTGCTTGCCCTTGATGAATTCGGCGCAGGCGTCAGCCAATCCCCGGCGCGAATTACTCGTCAGATTTCGATACCCGAGGTTCTGGATACCCTTCATTTTCCGGGGCAGGTGAACCTTGCCGCCATAGACCGTTTCGTAGCCTGCCTTCCTGAAAAGCCGGCCCAGCGACTGCCGGATCATAACCTCGGTCACGGCGGCCTCTCGAGAGTCGCCGTTGTGGCCCATGCCTATCGCGCTGGGCATCAAGCCGGTTTGCAGGCTGAAGCGGCTCGGCACGCACACGGGGTTGCAGGCGTATGCCCTGTCGAACCTTATACCCGAAGCAGCCAGCCGGTCCATAGCCGGTGTCTTGAGCCATTTGTTTCCCATACAGCTCATCATGCCGGCTGACTGTTGGTCGGTCATGATAAAAAGGATGTTGGGTCTGGCATCCCTGCTGGAGCTGTTCTTCGCTGGTGTTGATCGCTTCGGCAGTAGTCCCAGCGCCGCGGCGGCCGTGGCCGTGATAAACTCTCGTCTTCTCATTCTTCTCTCCACTTTTGCAGCTCAATGATGTTTCCCTCGGGGTCCGTCATGTAGATCAGTGTAATGGTTCCGGCGCCGGGGATCTCGACCGTCGTCAAATCGCCGACACAGCGGCCGCCCGCTGCGAGCAGCTCATCTCTGGCAGCTTCGACGTCATCGACCTCGAAAGCCAGGTGCGCCAGGCCCGGGCGATTGATTGCTGTTTCGCATCTTTGCTCTGTCGTGTTGTACTGGAATATCTCAAGTGTGGGTCCGTCATTGCCATAGCCCGGTAGCCGCAAATGAACGCCCCGGACTTCCGCGCCGGGCACGCCAGTACAGCGTTCGACCCATTCTCCAACAGCGGCTCTCTCCGGCGGAACCGGCTCACAGCCAAAAATCCGCTCGTAAAACGCAGCCAGCTTCCGCCAATCCCGCGCGACGATATTCGTGTGCTTGTATTTGGCCTTCATTATCCCCCGTGCAAACGGGTCGTTATCCCTCTGCAGCGCAAGCGCATTGCTACCACGTGTAATGCACCGTGTACGTAATGATCTCCTCCTTGTCCGGCCCGACCGTGGATCGGAATTCTATACTCTGGCTATCGGTCTTGGTATAATCAAGGTTCGATTTTGTGATTTCCCAGTTCCGATGTCGATAGAGACGCTCGACTACTCTGATCTCGACGGTTTGCTTCTCCTTGTGATTACGCACTTTGATTTCGAAAGATTCGTCCGCTATCCTGCGCGCATTATCGATACTGAAGTCCACCTGCTGCCTTTCGCCCACTAAGTCAAAGGCATTTCCCGTGTACACTCGTACCGTTTCATCTCGCGGTGTGTGGTCAATCGTGTTCTCCCCTGTGAATTCCAACTGCCCGTCATCGTCGCGCCGGTAGAAGCGCACGAGTCCCTTGGGTAATGGGATTCCGAGACCGTTCTCCTCGCAATTCGCAAACTCACGCTTGACCCGTACCTTCATTTCCGAATTGATCCCGTAGTCGGGCCTATTACGCATGTTTTCCTGGGGCCAACTCCGGGCGGGATTGATCCAGGAGCCTTCATATATGTACAAACGGACCGACTTGACGCCGGTTGCTCTGACAAACTCGACCTGTTTTGTCTGACGATCTCGCAACGTCGTGCCTCTGCTCAACGGGTAGAGATGATATTCATCAAAGGTCTTCTCCGTGACAGGCTCGGCTGCGACTCCCATATACCCACCACCATAGCCGCCGCCATAGAATCGTTCTCTGCCTCGGATCTTGTTGACGTCGCCGGCCATCAGTTTGATTCGCGCGTTCTCGAAGGTCTTATGGCTTTCGTTTTTCATCGTGACCCATCCGATGAGGTCCAGCACGTCCCCTTGCTCTGGGTAGATCAGATTGTAGTCCGCCTCCCAGCTCATGCCCCAGGTAATATAGCATAGCTCGGCATCCAGATGGCCGGCCTGCTCTGTTTCGATGAGCCAGTTCAAGGTGGGCTTGAGAATCGTGTCGTCCTTCAGGGATGGAAAGAGCGGCTCGCCGGGCAGGCCGAAACGCAATTGGCCTTTGATTTCGATAATCGGTAGTTCTTCATGGCCGCGCTGCTCGATGTATTCATCTTCGAATAAGAATGGGTCAACCCGTGCGTTGTCCCTGCGCGGGGCAATGCGCCCCCCTCGGATAATCTTGCCGCGCACCATCTCCGACTCTGTGATGAAGTTAATCTCCTGACCCTCATACAGAGACAGCAGCAGCTCGGCCGAGACCGGGTCGGCCCGGTAGTCTTGCTCCAGTATTCTGAAGGTGTGCTTGCCGGTCGGATCGCGCAACATCACCGACTGCGGTTCGGCCTTGGAGGTAATATTGGTGACGGTGACGTGATTTTCTCCCTTTGTTAGGGATAACTCTATCCAGTCTCTTACTACCGCGAAACCTTGATTGTAAATCGTCAATGAAGGCTCCGCAAACGTTGCCGTTACACTGGCGAACACTATGCAAGAAGCAATCCAATATCTTCTTTTCGATTTCATAAGATATGCCTTTCGCAGTTGGTTATTGAGTGTCAACGGATCGGTTGAAGGAAGCGGATACAGACAGGTCTTCCTACGGAGATTTTGTGGCCGGTGGGTTCGAGGGTGCCGGTCTTCTGGTCAATCCGAAAGACCACGACGCTGTCACTACCCTGATTGGCGACGAGACAGAATGTCCCGGTCGGATCGATGTTGAAGTTTCGCGGCGTCTTAACGTCAGCGGTTTCGTGCTCGACGAAGGTCAGCGTCCCTTTACCTTCGTCGATACGATAGACGGCAATGCTGTCATGTCCCCGGTTGGAGCCATAGAGAAATTTGCCACTCGGGTGCACGCGCACCTCGGCGCACGAGCTGGATCCATCAAAGCCGTCGGGAAGTGTCGTGATGGTCTGGGTTTCTTCCAGACCACCCGAAGCGGGCTCGTAACCGAACGCAGTGACAGTGCAACGCAGTTCGTTGATCACATAGGCGAACTTGCCGTTCGGATGGAACGCAAAGTGCCTCGGCCCCGAACCGGGCTTGAGCATGGCAAAGGCGGGATCATTGGCGACGATGGTTCCTTTTTGGGCATCGAGTTTGTAGATCATAATTTTATCGATTCCAAGGTCCGCCACGAAAGCAAAGCGATTGTCCGGGCTGACGTTGATCGAATGCGCATGGGGCCCTTTCTGGCGCTTGAGATTCACGCTGGAGCCTTCATGTTGCACGAACCCGGTCGGTTTTGCGAGCCTGCCGTCCGGTTCGATGGGAATGACCGAGGCGCTGCCGCTGCCGTAGTTAGCGACGAGCGTATTTTTTCCGGCGTGGTCGATGTTGACGTGGCAAGGTCCTGAGCCGCCCGATGGCTGTTGGTTGAGGAGCTTCAGAGAGCCCGTTTTGGGCTCGATTGAATACGCACTGACCATTCCCGCTCCGCCGGACTCACTGACGGCGTACAGAAATTTGCCGTTGGGATGGATTTCCAGAAACGATGGATTCCTGGCCTCGGCGACAAGGATTGGCTCAGAGAGTTTTCCCGTCTCAAGATCGAGTACCCCACGGTAGATTCCTTTGCTGGGACTGCCGCCCGAGGTATAGGTTCCGAAATAGACCGGCAGCGGTTCCGCGGAAGCCGTCGACAACACGGCAACCCACAACATTGCAGTAATTGAAGCTCTAATGCTCATATGCAAAACACCTCCTTTGAATCAACGTTAAATCTTAAATCTCGGTTCCATTATGGATAGTCGGCGCCGGTACGACTCAGATCGTGTTTCGCAGGTCCACGATGAACAACTGGCGTTTTCCTTCGGGGGCGGCCTGAAGGGAGACCTTCCTGTAATCGCGGCTCCAGACAGGATGGCCGTCGAGCCGGAAAACGGTGTCTTTCAGGGCTTTTTTGTCAATCGTCGGGATGGCGCAGACACAGCGTTCTTCTTCGGCTATCAGGTCCACCAGACGCAGCTTGATTACGGCCATTCCGTCGGCACTATCATTCTCATCCGTGATAAGGTATTTGCCCCTCGGCTCAACGCTCGGATGCCCCCCGCCCTTTATCTTCTCACAGAGTATTTTGAATTCTGTGCCGTCGTACTTCGCTTGAACAAACCGCGTTGTGTCTCCGCCGTCGGGTTTCATATTGCGGATGATATGGACGCCGTCACCATGCCAGTTGGGATGACCGCCGCCCCCGCTCCAGACCGGAACGCGGCCCGTCTTCGGTACGTAACAAATCTCACTGCCATCGGGATTGAACGTGAAGACCATGGGATTTCGGACATCGGGAGCGTCAGGATGAATGTACCGAAGCACCTGCATCACTCGCGTCCCTTGACGGTTGATCTTCGTGTGCCAGAAATAGTACGTTCCTCCTTCGGCCGGCGGAAGCGTCGGCACCTTGGCCGCGACGTCGGCAAGGCTCACCAGGAGCCGTATCTCGTTGGTTTTCAGGCCGGTTCGCCAAACCCCCTCGTTTGCCGAAGCGCCCGGCGGCAAACTCGCGAAACTCTTCAGCACCTTCGGCGGGACGCCATAACCGGGCTGGGTGACGTCGCGCAGCTCGTGCGGAAAGGCCAGGGCACAGGATTCATCGGGGCTAATCGTGTACAGCGGGCCGGCATAGGCCAACGTCTCGGCGGTTTCCATGTCGATGCCCACGCAGACGGCCCGGCCATCGATCACATCGTTCGCGTAGAGGCGGCGATCCGTGGCGCCCCAGTGGATGTTGGCTCCCGTCTGGTAGCCCCAGCATCTCGTTCTGTAAACGGTGCGGATGTTTTGTTCCTCAAGGTCGATGACGCAGACCTCCGCCCGGTCGCCCAGCACGGGATGCCGGTTGTCAAAAGGCAAGCGAGTCGCCGCAAGATAACGCTCAGAGGGGCTGAAAGGAGTCACGTCGAAGTACGTATGGACGCAAGAGTGCTCGCAAGGGGTCACTCGCATCACCGGCGCAAACGTCCTGCCGGCGTTCCAGGGCCTGAAAGCATAAGACTCTTTCCGGGAAAAGGTGTTTGGGAGACGTCTTATCGGGGTAATGTTTTTCCCCGGCTTCTTTCCGTACTCAGCTCGAACACACCCGCTAAGCGCAGCCATGCCGAGCCATTGAAGTGCTTCACGCCGTTTCATGATTCCGTTTCCTCGTTATCATCTTATATGCCTTCGTATTTCCTGGGTCCGTTATTTCCGGCGAGGCGGTGCCGGAACGACGGGTTACCCGGCTTGGACAAAGCTATCATTCCAGACTCCGTCCCCGTCGGCGTCCGGCCGACGCCGCGCTCGGCTGAAGATCCGGCATTGTGCCGCCCCCCGCATCGATGGGCTTCGACGGAATCTCCGGGCTGATTACCGGGCTGACCTGGACGGAATCTATGCTCTGAAAGCTGGATTTTCAAGCGAAAAGTGGCGCGCGCACGCTGCTGAAGGTTGCAAGCGGCATCGAATTTGAGTATCCTGAGGCCGAACCGGTCCGTCACTTTCGTGCCGGAGGTTGTCGTAAAGCACTTTAGAGTCGTTTTATGGAGTGATTCGTAATGAGTCTGTCCGGCTATTTCGAAAAGGCGCAAGGTCTCGGCATTTTAGCTACCGCTGATTCGGATGGAATAGTTGATCTTGCCATCTACGCCAAACCATACGTGATCGATGAGAACACGATTGCGTTTGTCATGCAGGAGCGTTTGACCCACCAGAACCTCAAATCCAACCCGCACGCCGCCTATATGTTCGTTGAAGAGGGCGAAGGATATTCCGGCACAAGGCTGTATCTGACAAAAATCCGTGAGGAAACAAACACCTCGGTTGTTGAAATGTTCCGTAAGAGGCAGCCGGAGATTTGTTCAGCCTCCGACGATTCAAACAAATACCTCGTGCATTTTCAGGTAGACAACGTTTGGCCGCTTGTGGGCCATAGAACGTAGAAGACGAGGCACGAAAGACTTCAATTCTGCTGCTCTTGTTCTTCGGCCGTTGGGGCTGAGAATCTCTTCTTGCAGGCGGCCGACAGCCGCCTGATCGCCCTCGCCCCAGGTTATCAGACCTGCGATATTTTCCCGACGTATTGACGCGGAGGAACCGGGAGGCGGCATTCCGGGGTCCTTTCTGTCCGCGGAGTTCCGCCCCTTATCAAGGAATTCCGGCTTTTTCCCACAATTTGCCACACGGAGTTGTATTTCCTATATTTTATATATTGGGGGTGGCGAAATCATGAAGGCGAAATCTAAACTGCGTGGACTTACATTTTTTCTGGCGACAAGCGCCAGTGTTGCTTGTGCGTGCATCTGTGTTTTGCTGATAGCCGGAGAGTATCACTCGGCACGCTTCAATCTGGATACTCAGGAAAGGGAGCACCAGGGCTGGTTGGCTTTCCAAAAGACGAACCCAGCCTATTTCGAAGCCAACAAAGAGGCGGCAGGCTCCTCTGCGTCAAACTTCAACCAGGCCAGAAACAACTTCTGGGTCAAGCTTCCGCAAACTCACCTGATTGGCCTGTTCGTCGCCGCCGGTCTGGGCAGTGCGGCCGGTGCATATCTGGCGACCTGGACTGTAGTGTGGCTGATTGGTACGGGATTGAATCGATTGGCCCGGTGGCTGTCGCTTTGCCTCCAGCGAAAACCGAAAAGGCGAAGCTCCGGTGTCGCTGCCCACGCTGCATGGCGGACCAGCGGCTGATTCGCCAACGGATAAGGCGGGCTTCTTGTGTACTTGAACTTCCTTCGCGCGGGTGCCGGTTACTTTCCTGCATTTTTCCCCGACGAGGCCTGCCGAGCGATTCTTTTCATAAACGCCGGATCGAGAAATGGATCATCCGTTTGCCTTCGGTATTCGAGAAGGGCTTCGGTGAGTCTTTCCTGAATCGCTCGATATTCCGGCTTTCCCGCCAGGTTATTGAACTCCACGGGGTCCTCCCGAAGGTCATACAGCTCGAACTCGGGCGGATCGGCGAATGTGTCGAATGCCCGCCGAATCGGCGTGCCGTCGTAGCGAGATTGTTGTGAGGTCTGATAGGCCATATCGGCGTCGATGCCGGTCGAGGGCTTTGCCCGGCCGGCCAGCAGGTTGTGGATGAGCTTGTAGCGGTGGTCGCGAATCGCGCGCCTCGGGTAAAAGGGACGGCTACCGTGAAAGTGGAACTCGGCCACCAGATATTCGCGCCAGGGAGCGTCGGGGTTCTGCAGCGCAGCGCGCAGCGACCTGCCGTGCATCTTTCCGGTCGGTGGTACACCCGTCGCGTCGAGTATGGTTGGCAGGATATCGATGGTCGAGACCATCGCGTTGCTTTTGATGGGCCTCGAAACGCCGGGCCAACGGACGATGAACGGAATGCGAATGCCGGCTTCATAGACGGTCGTCTTGCCCCGAGCGAAGGGCGGGCCGTGGTCGCCGATAAAGATCACCAGCGTATCCTCCCGATGAGCATGCCTTTCGAGCACGTTCATCAACATGCCGATGCCGTCGTCCAGACGCTGCACGGCGTTGTAATAGCCTGCGGTGCGCACTCGCTGTTGAGGCGTATCGATTTGCTGAAACGCAAAAAGCGTCTTTTCGCCGGGCGGGAGGGGATTGGCCGGCAGTCCGTCCACTTGTGGGGGAAAGTGCCATTGCCTGGGGTCTTCCGGGCGGCGGAATGCGTGAGGGTCGGAGTAGTTCACCATCAAAAAGAAAGGCTGACGACCGGCTTGCTTGAGGAACGTCTCGACCCTCTGGGCTACCCAGCGGACCTGACGTGTCCTGCCGCTGTTTGTGTCACGAAAGTCGAATTTGAAGCTCTCTTCCGGAGCGACGTGCAGCTTGCCGATGATGCCCGTGTAGTAGCCTGCTGCTTTGAGCACATTGGGAATCGTCTTGTCCCGCAGTCCGGGATGCAGCGAGAAACCCGTGTTGGTCAGGCCGTACTGGCCCGTCGAATGCGTGTGCAGGCCCGTGAACATGGCGCTGCGCGACGGGCTGCACGAGGCCTGCGCCACATAGGCGACGCGGAACTGCACGCCGCCGTCGGCCAGTTTGTCGATGTTGGGCGTATTGATTAGCGTCTCGCCGTAGCAGCTCAGTTGGAGGCCGAGATCGTCGGTCGTAATGAAAAGGACGTTTAGACGCTTCTCGCGGGCGGACTTGCTCGCAGCGCAGCATGGTGCCAGCATCGAGGCTGCGGAAATTCCCGCAGCTCCCAGGAAATCGCGCCGGGTAATGGCATGTTCCATCGTTCAGCTTCCTTAAGACTTAAACTTCTCCATGTGTCGGTCCATACTATCCTCAGACCCTTTGAGAATCAAGTCATGCCGACGCAAAAGTGGCACCGAAGGCTGTGCTTGGCGAGAGCCTGTCCTGGACGGATCTCCGAACCGGCCTCAGCCGCCTCTCCACGCTCCGAATGGGATCCGCGGCGCACACATTCACCGCATTAAGGAGCCCCTACCTGAAGGAGGAGGGAGTGAAGCAGAGTAGGGGCTCAGACGCGCATTGCGCTGCGTTTTCAAAAGACTCGTTCAATCAAGCTTAACGCATCGTCTCGACAGGTCAATTGTGGTGACTACGTATTTTTTCGAGAAAAGGCCCTGTATTTTCCATAGCAGAGAAGACCTTGTTCGCGGGACTGACCAGACGGGGCCACAAGGCTCAACGTTGTGCGGTTGCTCCTGTCTCCCACCGTTCGTATTCGGCCTTGAGATTTTCTGCCATTTCCGGTCTTGCAGCGACCAGATTGGCGGTTTCCCCAATATCGGTTTGCAGATCGAACAGTTGCCAGTCCTTGTTGGTGCTCTGCTGCTCGCGAAGCAGTTTGTAGCGGCCCATCCGAATCGCGGCGCTATTAGCCCCCCAGCACCAATAGAGGTACTTGTGTGGTGAAGGCCCTTCACCGGCCAGTGCCGCTGTCGGGTCCCTACCATCGAGCACGCGATCCGAGGGAAGTTCGAGACCCGCCGCATGAAGCGCCATGGGCACGAAGTCCATGCTGGTCAAAGGCTCTCGGCAGACCGTCCCCGGCTTGATCCGGCCGGGCCATCGAACGATGCACGGGATTCGGATACCGCCTTCCCAGAGCGTTGTTCCGCCGGCCCGCAGCGGTGCGTTGGAGGCGCATTCCATTCCCCGTGCGGGAATGAGAAATGCCCCGTTATCGGAAAGCACGACGACGATGGTCTTTTCAGTCAGCATCAACCGGTCGAGCTTGTCGAGCACCCGGCCTACGCCGTCATCGAGCGCCGTCAGTACAGCGCGATAACGCTCTCGCTCGTCGAAGGTCTTCGGGGAGTACCCGTATCGCTGAAAAGCTTCATCGGGGGCCTGCCATAAACAAGGCGTGCCGGGCGGTTTGTTGCTGGGATTCGGGAAGTGCGCAGCGTTGAACGGGACGTAGCAGAGGAAGGGGCGATTCCTGTTTCGCTCGATGAAATCGCACGCCGCATCGGCAAAGACGAAAGTACTGTAGCCATTGGCCTTTGCCGGTTCGTTGTTGTGGTAGAGATCGTTGCGACCGCGGTAGATATACGTGTAATAGTCGCAGTTTCCACTGATATTGCCGAAGTACTCATCGAATCCGCGGTCCGTTGGCCGGCTGCCCGGCGAGAAGCCGAGGTTCCATTTTCCGAAACAGCCGCTGGCGTACCCGGTCTCCGCCAGGTAGCGGGGCAGGATGACTTCACTTCGCGGAAGTCCAACTTGCTCGAGTTCATCAATCTTCCAGATCTGCTCGTTCAGGCCGTTGCGGACCGGATGCCGGCCGGTGAGCAGGGCGCCCCGAGAAGGCATACAGGATGGCGAAGCAATGTAGAAATCCGTGCAGCGAACTGCCTCGGCGGCGAGCCGGTCGATGCGCGGCGTTTTCGTCTGCTTGTTTCCATAGCAGCCCAGGTCGCCGTACCCGATGTTATCGAGAAACATGATGACGATGTTCGGTTTCTCTGTAGTGGATGGGCGGCCAACACAGGGCAACATGAGATGTGCCAAACCTGACCCGAGAGCGCCTTTGAGCAATGTCCGGCGAGAACAATGTGTCTGTGAATCGCCAGGGTGTCCTGAGGTCGATAGTCTCAGCTTCATTTAGCTTGCCTCGTAGAAGAAGAAATGACAACATGTTTGCATATTTTAGAAGGCTGCCCTGTTTCATGTCAAGTCCGAAAACACCAGCGAGACCGACCCCAAACTCCAGACTCCAGACTCCGACTTGGCCTTGCGTCTTGTGTCTTGGGTCTGGAGTCGACTGATAACAGGTCGTTTATAGGGCTACGAAAAAGACGCTATCTAAATCCCTTTTCGGCCATTAAGACAGGCGTTACATGAGCCGAACTTAGAGTGCTGTAAGCACCGGCAAATTCGGATGGAGTATCAAGAGAGAGAGGGCAATCGTGGGCGATGAACAGCGACACAGAAGGGTGCGTCTTTTGTTGAAAAAGCTGAACAAAGATCGCAAGAAGCAGGCGCAGCAAATAGACATACTCTGCAACGACCTCATCGGCGCTCAGAGAAACTTCATTAAGAGACTGAACACCATCAGTTTCATCGCGAGTTTCTGCGAGTCGATCATTGGCACGATCGACCTGAACAATCTTTTGTACACCGCTGCCAGAATCATCAAGACCGAGACGGCCGATGCGAGTGTCATCTTTTTCCTGAGGGAGGGCGACGATTTTCAACTACATGCGTTCGAGAGTGCAGCATTCGCACCTGCCGAACGAGGGGGATTCGAATCGTGCTTCAGCCCCGAACTGATGGATAATATCTGCAAGTCGAACAAAGTATGCACTCTGGATGACATGGTCGCTCTGGGTCTGGAGGCTAATCCAAGCGGACTCAATCAGGTCTCGGCGGTAAGTATTCCACTGGGCCTGCCCGGCTCATCGTTGGGTTTCATGCTTCTGTACCGCTCGTCGGAAGAGAAGTTGACCGCCGACGAGATAGAGAGGATTTTCGCAGTCACTTACGGCCTTTCCCGAGCCGTTGCCTTGTGCCGAGCTCCCTCCGGCGCAGCGGAATAGAGCGTATGAGGACCGTTGAAGCGCATCCTGGCCCTGCCTGATTGGCCAGCTTAGCCGGGAGGCTCTTTGAGTCCCGCCGCACGCGCAGCGGCTCGCAGTTCATCACCGGCAGGTCCCGGGGACCTGCGAAACAGCACATCCAGCAGTTTCGGATACTGCTCCAGAGCGGTCAGTGCCTGTTGCCATCTGTCCGCATCTCTAAAGCGAAGGGATTCGGCAAGCCCAAGGCAGATGGCCAGATACGCGGCCCGGGCCTGTTCCTGAACGCCGGCTCCGTCAGTAAGGCCCGCCTCAACCTGCGGTTTCAATTCTGAACGCAAGGCAACACGCTTCCTGTCCACATCGGAAAGCCGCTCGATGTTGGCCGGTTTCTGGGTACGTATGCGATAGAAGGCCTTATCCCCTCGCCGGATTTTGCCGCCGCCGTTTTCAGCAATCACAAGGCCGGCGACCTCGACGATGCGATCCCCGAAGCGGGTAATCGTTTCGTCTTCGGGCATGGAGGGGCGTGTCGTGTTCCGATAGCGGTCCTTGATGGTCCAGCCTTGCTGTTGTATCCAGCGATTTCCTTTGATGACACCCACGACGGTGGCTGCCGTAGCGGCGTTGTTGTCGGCGTCCCAGCCGAAATTGAAGGCATGGACGAGCGTTCTGACCAAATCGCCCTCTCCGTAGAGCAGGGCGGCAATGGTCGCGGCGGTGCAGAGTTCATAGCCGTTCTGGTTCCGGGTTCTGCTCTCGTAGAGCGTGTATTTGTCCCGAATGAGCCGGCGCGTCGTGCGCCAATCGTTCGGATATTCTTTATGCCATCGGCGGACGTCCCCAATGATAGGCAAAATGCTGCTTTGAGGATCGATAGATGCTAAGCCCGCTTCGATAATGCTGTCGATATCGTTGGTGATGAAGGCCGTGGCGATCATTGCCGTAAACAGTTGTGTGGTCTGGGCGGGTTCGCCGTCGATGCTGACGTGGGTATAGTTCAGACCGATTCGGGCGGCGGTTTGAGGCATGGCCGGAGCAATCAGGCCGAACGTCTCACAGACAAACTGGCCCGAGATGTTGAAGCCCGCCCACGGATTCAGCGATAGACTGCCCGTCAAAGGAGGATTGATGCCGACATCCATGAGTCGGCGAACGTACAGGTTGGAGCACCAGATATGGCTGTTAATGTGTTTCTTCCATAGCAGAGTGATCTGTTGGGGCCTGAGCATCGCTGTCTGAGCTTTTTGCATCGCGGCGATATAGACCCATTCGATATCCGTGTCGTCATCCGTCCGAGCGCCTTGAGGTAACCCGGGCGTGTACTGTTGAACGTTCCCTGGTTCTTCGTAATACTTGTTTTCATGGGGCAGACCGTTCAGGTTGCCGAGCAGTTGGGCGAGCAGGCCGCCGCGAATTTTGTCCTCGATGGTTTCGACAGGTATTTCGACGAACGGCCCGGACCTGGAGCTGTGCTTGTTCCCTGTCGAGGATGCGTCGGCCGTAGCCGAACAGCATACCCAGAATGTACACGACCAGATAATACAAAGTATCGCAATTACTCTCATGGCATTCTCCTGTTTGTTCAGATGCGGCAAGCGCCCTGAAGTCGACGATTTTCAGCGCCGGTTCTTGCGCTGATCCAGTCGTTCACCCGCAGGCCGTCGCGCGGGAATGTCTAGCCCGTCACCGGCTTCAAGCTTGTCAAAAAGCTGCTGCTTCATCGCTTTAATCTGCTCACTATAGGCCGGGACGTTGATCAGGTTATGCCGCTCGTGGGGATCGGTTTCGAGGTCATAGAAACCGTCGTGGTCCCACATGCCGTGGTAGAAGATGTACTTGTACCGCTCCGTGCGAATGGCAAACACGGTCGGCGTCGCGGGAAAGTTCCATTCCCAGTAATACTCGTAGAGAATGTGGTCACGCCAGGGGATCGGCGTGCCTCGCAGGAGCGGCAGGAACGAGCGTCCGTCCATTTTGGCCTGTCGCGCCGGTTGGACGCCCGCCGCGGCCAGCAGGGTCGGCGCGACGTCGATGTTTTGCACCAACTGCGTGACCTTCGTTTCGGGCTTGATCCATCCCGGCGCATACGCGAGCATTGGAATGCGGATCGATTCCTCGAAGGCGTCGCGCTTATCGTAGAAGCCGTGCTCGCCAAGGGCGAAGCCGTTGTCGCCCATGTAGAGGACCAGCGTCGATCTGCTCAGACCCGTTTCATCAAGG
>CP070806.1:3470764-3481456 GCA_020343675.1 Phycisphaerales bacterium | reverse complement strand
CTACAGCGAGAAAAAGGCGGCAGAGCTCTTCGCTCGTTTCGTAAAGAACCGCACCTGGGTGTGCCCAACGCTCATGCCCTACATGGGCGATGAGCAGGTCTTAGCGAATGACCCGCGACTCAAATACATACCGCTATCCACCAGGAATAAGTGGAAGAACAACGTTAGAGTTGCTACGGCAACTGGAGAAATGCGGGCTGACTTTAGGAAATTCTGTGAGAAGAATCTTGCAATTGTCGGTGCGATGAGCCGTGCGGGTGTGGGGCTGCTCGCTGGGACGGATACGACGAGCGCGCCTTATTGCTTTCCGGGATTCGGCCTGCACGATGAGCTGGCGCTGTTCGTTCAGGCTGGACTGTCACCCATGCAAGCCCTGCAAACTGCAACGTATAACCCGGCCAAGTGCCTGGGTAAGCTGGATTCGATGGGCACCGTTGAGCAGGATAAGATAGCCGATCTGGTCCTGCTGGATGCCGACCCACTGCAAGACATCAGAAATACCCAAAAGATCGCTGCTGTCGTGGTTAGCGGTGGGATCTTTGATAAGCCAGCACTACAGAAGATGCTCGCACAGGTTGAGGCCGTTGCCGAGAAGAGCAAGAAGAAGTAGAATTAGAAAGGACAAATCATGGAATCGATAAAGCGCAGAACCTTCCTCGGCAATTCCATCGCGGCCGCAGGTGCTCTTGCGCTTGCTTCGGATCGATCAAACGCTGCTGAGCAAAGAACCGAGCCACGCCGGCCCAATCCCATTGCCGTCTCGACGTACTCGTTCTGGCGTTTCAAGAGAAACTCGAAGCTCCCGATTGAGACCTGCATCGAAGAGGCCGCCCGGATGGGCTTTAACGGTGTTGAGATATTGCACAGGCAGATGGAGGGTGAGTCCAACAATTATCTCCAGAACATCAAGCGCTGTGCCATTATCAACGGCATAGACCTGTGCGGCATGTCCATCCACCAGCGTTTTCTTTCGCCCGATAAGGCATACCGCCGAAAAAACATCGATCACACCACGAAGTGCATCGACCTGGCTTACAAGCTCGGCGTACCCTTGATACGCCTGAACACGGGGACATGGGGTACAAGTAAGAGCTTTGACGATTTAATGGAAAAGCGCGGCATCGAGGAGCCCCTGCCCGGGCATACGGAAGAGGAGGGCTTCAAGTGGGTAATCGACAGTATTGAGAAATGCCTGCCTGCTACGGAAAAGTCCGGCGTGATACTCGGTCTGGAAAACCACTGGGGTCTGGCACGCACGCCCGAAGGTTTGTTGAGGATTGTCAAGGCTGTCGATTCACCGTGGCTGCGAGTCCTGCTTGACACCGGCAATTTTCTTGAAGATCCCTACGACAAGCTTGAAAAGTGTGCTCCAGAAGCGGTCTTCATGCACGCCAAAACTTACTACGGCGGCGGCTTGTGGTACTCTCTCGATTTGGATTATCCGCGCATCGCTCGGATCATGCGAAAGCACAATTTCCGGGGCTACGTCTCGCTCGAATTCGAAGGCAACGAAGATTACAGGACCGCCATCCCCAAAAGCCTTGCCGTGCTGCGCGCAGCTTTCAATTATCGGTGAGGTCCTCGTCGAGGCGGCCTTCAGTAGTCCCTGAAGCTGTTCATCCACTGGGGCCAGTCGCTTGGGACAACGCCGCCGGCCTTGGTCCAGGGGCCGCTCACGTCATAGTTGGTATTCCACTTGAGCGTCCAGAGCTCTTTAAGGTCAATCCTTCTAACGGAGATATCCAGGAAGATGCTGTTGGTCGCTGCGTTGTGCCGGTTGAGACAGACACGCCGCATGTTGTCGCCCCGCCAATGTCCCGTGCCGCTTGCCGTATGGCCCTCGTATTCCGGCGGATTATCGAAGTGAAGCGGCCCTGCACCGTACCACGAGCAATCCAGAAATAACGGAATCTGATTCGTGTTGCGGACGTTACTGTCCTTCCAGTACCCCTCGTCATCCTGGTCATCCCTGCGACTGTATAGCCAGCGGTTCAGCCCGTAGCTGCCGTAATCGACTTGCATCACATAGTCGGCGTCGAGAGCCTCGCCTCCCCAGACGCCGTAGGTTCCGCCAGTCTTATTGGGATTGGCCGCCTCGGGACAGCAGACGTTGAGCTTGCGTTCTCTCGGGCTGTCCTGAAGGATGTACCGCCACTGGCCGCTGCTGTCTCCGTAGGCGAACTTGTTGTTGTAGTCCTCCATGTAAATGTAGAAGAACGTCCCCCACTGACGCAGATTCGCCTGGCAGACGGCCGCCCTGGCCTGCTTCTTGACCCGTTGCAACGCCGGCATCAATATCGCCAGCAACAGGGCGATAATCGCGATCACCACCAGAAGCTCAATCAAAGTAAAGCCCCTGACACCCCTTCGTCTTTCACTACCTGAAACTCCGATTCTCAACGTTGTTAGCTCGTTTTCTCTGCACATAACACGCACTTCTATCTGTCACCAATAACCGCCTTCTGTTGCTCTGCCAACGCCCCATCCGGCGAAGACAGACACGCCACAACCGATATTATGGGATAAATTGCTTGAAAATGCAACTGTCGGGATACCTGCCCGGCGGAATTGTTATTCGGGCGGTTTTTTAGTATTTACTGATACTATATAGTTCTACGAACAAAATAATAGTAGTAAATTACTACCTTCGTCGGCATCTTTCATAGTTTCACCAACGCATTAGCATGTTTCGACTAATAGTTACGGAAATTCCTCATCCATTGGGGCCAGTCACTGGGCCGAACACCGCCCGCCTGGGTCCACGGGCCACCTGTGTTGAACGTTCTGTGCCACTTGAGTGTCCACAATTCCTTGAGCCCGACTTTCCTTGAAGACCAATCTGCGAACAGCACATTCACGGCGCCGTTGTGCCGATCGATGCAGCAGCGCGCCATGTTCGTACTACTCCAAAACTCAAACTCGTTGGCGGCCGGGCTGTCTATTTCCAAAGGCCACAGATCCAATCGCAGTGCATCGACGAATATCGGTACATTGCTTGCTTCGGCTACGTAAGGTGTTCTCCACCCGGCACTTGCAGGGACAGCGCTTTCGTACATATCGCCGGATATGCACAGAACATAACCGTTGATTCCATAGCTACCGGATATCCCATTTGGGCCTACGTCGTAGGGCCTGTAAATGCCCCACGCACTGAATACGGCCGCTTCGGATGACCGATTGCCATTTTCATCGAATAGTGGTCTCATGGCTCGCGGGCAGAACCATATCTTCATGTCCTTCCAATCCTGTTTGTCCTCGTCGAGGTCGAGTGCCCACCAGTAGCCTCGCGGGCCAAGCCCGCTGTAAAAATTGCCGTTGTTTGCCTCGGTATCCATCGCGAAGACAGATCCCCATTGGCGCAGATTCGACAAACAAACCATTTCTTTGGCTCTTTGTCGGGCGCCTCCGCCGATTGCGCCCAGATTCATCAGCAGTAACACCAGACAGATCAGGGTAACAAGGATGTTCTGCTTTGCGGGCTTGGTCTGATATTTCATGATTCATCTACTCCACCTTGGGATCCGAGTCTGGCGGCCGGTCTAGGTCAAGCGGCTGGTCCGACGCGCACTGAGCGGTGATGGTCCACACAACATTGTTGTCATAGTTGATCAGCATCGAATTATCCTTCGAATCAGCAACTATCACCGCGCCGTCCGCCGCTATCACCGGAAAATTCAGGCGGCCTTCACTCTGGAATCCTGCTGTTTTTGTGCCATCCGGCTTGACTACGCACAGAGAGCCGTCGTCGCCAGCGGCATAGATCAGGCCGTCACTACCAACCGCCAGGGTGAATCCACCGGTGACTCCCAGCTTTGTCACCCATTTGATGCTGCCATTGGGATCGACAGCTCGCAAGTAAGGATCATCAAAGCTCACGTAGATCGTCCCCTCAGGTCCCAGTGCCGGCTCGGACCATCCGCTCGCGTAGCCGTAGTCATCGGCGTAGTTTGGGTCGAACCAGCCGGTCAATGGGTCCGCCATATCCGTCGCCCAGATAATCGCGCCGCCTCGGGGCTCAATGGCGTACAAGCGTGTGTCGTACAACAGGCTCTGATATATCGTGCCATCCGTCGCAACGACAGGCGAAGCGAAAGGCCAGCCCCGAGAGTCAAAACTGCAGGTCCACTTCAAGGTTCCGTCGTTGGGGTCGAGTGCGTACAAATTCGGATCGTACAATCCCGCGACATAGACCGTCCCGTCGGAGCCGATCGCGGGCGAGGCGAGGATCGAGCCATTCGGCACGGGCCCGGGTCCTTTCGTCCGGAAGCTCCACAGTTCGGTTCCATCGTGAGCCAAGGCGTTGAACGCCCCGTCCTGTGAGCCGAAGTATACGTTTCCATCTTCCGAAACGGCGGGCGAGCAATACACAAAGCCGCAAGTATGGTATGCCCACAGCAGGCTGCCGTTGAGATCAACAGCGTGAAGCTTGCCGTTCGTGTCTCCGACGTACACGGTGCCGTCGGACCCCACGCTCGGCGAGCTGACGAGCGGTGAATTTGCGTCGTAGCTCCAGAGCAACGAACCGTTGGGATCGAGTGTATACAGCCTGCCGTCTTCACAGGGGATGTGGATTCTACCAGCCACACCGACGGTTACGCTTGCTGAGACGGCGCCGTCGGTCTGGTACTTCCACCCGACACAGCCGGTTTCGGGCCCGGAGTTCTCGCTCAGGCCGGTCCGCCGGAAATTGCCGCCGAGCGATTTCCACGCTGACTCAACCGGAAGATCCGTATTGCCGCCAATGACCGATCCCACTGAACAGGGAATGGCCAATACTGCCCAACTCAAAGCCATGATGGCACTCTTCATTGTTTTCTCCCTCATTAGCTCCTTTTTTCCTCTTCGGCGGGGTGCTGCCGGAGGCGACATCGACTGCATGTCCGATATTGTACCAGAAATGAGCCTGAAACACAATGCCAAACGCCTTGCAGCTCGCTATTGCTTGCCGACGCGGTTTTTTGTTGACAGGAGCGGTATTTACTTATACTATAGGCTTCTACGGACGAAGTAATAGGGGTAAATGACTACCTTCGTCCGCATCCGAGGGGCATGGAGCGCCCTGAAAGGGGCGATTTGGAGGTCAGGGCCGCCTGAGATACGCTTATCTGCCTGGCAGCCGAAGATGGTTTGGTTATGAAACGAACGCACTTTTTGGAGATGGTTTGATGTTCAAAGGAAAAACAGCCGTGGCGGTCGTGGCAGTCCTAATTCTCGCGGCCAATGCCTGCCTTGCTCAGACTCTGGAAGAGAACTGGAAGGACTTCCTGCACTACACCAAGATCGGCCGGTTCGATCTGGCCAAAGGGTACGCCCAGACGCTGCTCGCCGGCAATCCCGACCCCGTAGCCTTGCTGGAGATGAGCAGGGAAAACGAGCAGGGCTACCAGATCATGGTCAGAGTCAGCGAAACCGCCCCGGATGCCGAACTGGTTGAGCTCAGCGGCAAAATCCTCGCATTGATCGAACGAGGGCGCTTCCTCCAGCGAATCGAACCCAAGATCATCGCCGAAGAAGTTCGCAGGCTCAGCCGCACCGAGCGCGGCTGGTTCGCCGCCGTCGAGCGGCTCCGCAACGCGGGCGAATACGCCATCCCCTTCATGCTCGAAGCGATGGCCGACATGTCCCGCGAGGATGAGCTGCCCAACATCATACGAGCGCTGCCTCAGATCGGGAGAGATGCCATCCGACCGTTGGCTGCTGCTCTGCAGACCGACAACGTCGCGCTGCGAGCCGAGATCATAAAAGCGCTGGGCAGAATCGGTTATCCTCAATCGCTGGCTTACCTCAAGCTGGTCGCTGAAAAAGACGAGTCCAATAAGCTTCGCGAGCTGGCCCGGGCCAGCGTCAGGCAAATCGACCCGGCCATGCTGAATACCCCGGCCGCCCAGTTGTTCTTCCAGCTCGGCGAGAATTACTATTACCATGCCGAGTCCCTCGCCCCCGCGGCCGACGCCGACTTTGCCAATATCTGGTTCTGGGACGCCGGCGCGCAGAAGCTGACGCGCGAAGAGGTCGCCAAGAGCTACTTCAACGAACTGATGACCATGCGATCGTGCGAATGGGCCCTCAAGGCCGACCCTGGCTTTGGCTCGGCCATCGGCCTGTGGTTAGCCGCCTTCTTCAAAGCCGAGTCCGCAGGCGAAGATACAATGCCGGCCTATTTTGGTGACGGCCATGCCGACGCCCTTGTCTATGCCACCACTGCGGGTGTCGAATATCTCCATCAGGCCCTTGCCCGTGCCGTCAGGGACAACAACGCCTACGTTGCCCTCGGCGTTATCGAAGCCCTGGCCACCACCGCAGGCGAGAAATCCCTGCTCTACGAAGTCGGCGCGGCCCAGCCGCTGCTCCAGGCCTTGACCTTTGACGACAGAAAAGTCAGGTACAGCGCCGCCATCGCCATCGGCGCCGCCGGGCCCAAGGAAAGATTCGCCGAGGCAAGGCTTGTCATTGCGAATCTCGCCGATGCGTTGGGCCAGTCGCCGCAGCCGGCCACCGAAAACGGCAACGGGTGGGATCAGCAGGCGGCCGACAGCTACGCCCTTCGCGCGGCTGAGGTCATGCTCAAGGTGGCGCTGAGTCGAAACCCCGTGCTCGATTTGTCGGCTGCCCAAAGCGCACTGGTCAGTGCGACGACTGACAAACGCACGGAGATGCAGGTTTTGGCCGGACAGACGTTAGCTCATCTCGACAGCCCCGGCGCCCAGCGCGCCATCGCCGCGATGGCGCTCGATGCCAACAACGCGCTCGATGTACGCATCCCGGCCTTCGATTCGCTCGCAACCAGCGCCAAGCTTAACGCCAACATGCTGCCTGAAGAGACGATTAACGCCATCTATGCGCTGATCAGCTCGAACGAGACCGCCCCCGAGCTTCGCAGCGCTGCTGCCGCGGCGTACGGCGCATTGAATTTGCCCAGCCGAAAAGCCAAAGACCTGATCCTCGACCAGGCAAAGAGTTGACACGCGTACCGCCGATCCAGGCGGGTACGCGAATGTCTTTATTGGGGCGAGACTGTACGGCCCAGCGGAATTCGATGCTGTGTGAGGCCGGTCTGCATTCAAATCCTTTTCCCCTCAGATGACTGTCTGATTGGCAATCCAGATACTGAAGTTGTTTCTTCACAGATTGGACGACATCAGCTTTCTTCCGCACAAGATTGAGTAACTTGCGTATGTCCAAGGGGTACGCTGTCGAGTAAAGAAAAGAGAAATCACAGACTGTATAGACGAAAGGAGATTTAATCAGAATGGGTAAGTTAAGAAGAATATTTGTGCTAATGTTGATCGCCGCCGTTGTTTCGCTTGGCGTGACAGGCTGTGAAAGCAAGAGCGAACAGCCGAACGAGGAGCATCCCACAAGCGAACACCCAACTGAAGAAGCTCCATCCGAGGAACATCCGTCTAGCGAACATCCGAGCGGGGAGCATCCGCAGTAATGTTTGAGCTCTCAACTGCGGCATGCAGTTAGAGGATGGAATGTCTGTTATGAACTGGCAAAAGGCAATCCCAGTGGCGGTTGTGGTTTGTGTATTCTTTGCCGGCTGCAATAGGTCGCGGGATGAGCAGCGAGAATCGTCCTACTCTGTACCTGACGTGGTAACAGAGGATATACAGGACGGTATCGAAAAGCACATCGAAGAGCAGACCCGCCTGGGTGAAGGGTATTTCAAGATTCCCTTCGAGGGCAAGGAACTGCGACTGAAACTGGTTCGCGTTCACACCGAGTACTTAGCGAACCTGGGTCCAGGCCGCCATTTCGCCTGTGTGGATTTGGCAAACATTGACGGAGATGTTTATGATGTGGATTTCTTCCTTGCCGGCGATCCGGGTGCAATGACCGTCACGGAAACCACGGTCCACAAGACCAACGGCCAACCGCTCTATGTGTGGAAGCAAGAACGTGACAAGACCTGGCACCGTTTCCCCGTGGAGAATGCCCCGCCGGACCTGCTCGGCGTAATCAAGGGCAGTGACAAGTTCGAGTTCCTGTACCGGGCGACACTGCCGGAGATCACCGATACCGCCCACATGTGGCTTCCCATGCCGGGATCGGATTCATTTCAGACCGTCGAAGTACAGTCCATCCAAGCCCCGGGGCAGCGCGAAATATTGCAGGAGCATGAATACGGAAACAGCGTCCTTTTGCTGAAACTCGGCCCCCAGGACAGCGGAAAGACCGTTGCCATGCGCTTTGCGATACAGCGTCTTGAGAAAGGCGTTTATGAGGCAAGAACGCCGGCTCCCAGGCAATACCTCAAGCCGGAGCGCCTTGTGCCGGACGATGAAAGATTCCGCAACATTGCTGAGAAGATCGTTGAGGGCAAGAAGGGCGACCTCGTGCGTGCGCGTGTCCTTTACGACCACGTCATAGACCGCATGCGCTATATGAAATATGGCTCGGGCTGGGGAAAAGGCGATGCCGTCTATGCATGTGACGCCCGCACGGGTAATTGTTCAGACTTTCATTCCTACTTCATCGCCTTGTGCAGGGCCGTCGGTATTCCCGCACGCTTTGCCATTGGCGCGGCCATCCCCTCCGAGAGGAATACAGGCGCGATAGACGGCTATCATTGCTGGGCGGAGTTTTATACCGACGGCAGGTGGTGGCCCGTGGACATCAGCGAAGGCGACAAGTGTTCCAGCCTATCGACCTACTACTTCGGCCACAATCCGGCCAACCGCATCGAGCTAAGCCGCGGCCGAGACCTTGTGCTCGAACCAGGCCCGGCTTCAGGTCCGATCAATTTCCTTGCCTACCCTGTTCTGGAGATCAACGGCAAGCCAACAAACGTGAAAGTCGAGTTCTCCTTCACACGACACACGTCCGACGAGCTGTAATCTCCACGAGAATGAATAATCTGCCACTGAGGGCACAGAGCCCGCAGAGAAGGGTGATCAGAAACGGATTCACACCGATTGTCTGTTGGGTGGCTTGATTGCGACAAACACACGCTTCTGGCTTCACAGGGACTTGCTCACCAGAAGCTCAGGGTAAAACCGCTGAGTTTGAGCCGAATTGGCTTGACAGAGGCCGGTTTTAAAGTTAAAGTAGATAATGTTGAACGCAGATAAAAGATGGGGACTGTCTAATTCGAGGCCTGCGATCTTTAAGGGTGTTTGCGAAATGAAGATGAAATGGGTGTTTTTCGCTGTTTTGGCGATGTTTTTTGCCCTGGCGGTCAATCTGTGGGCGAGGGCCGTCAACACGACGGATATCGACCAGGTGCTCAAGAAAACCGTGCTGGACGAGGAGGATTTCAAAGTCATCGACGATTTTCTCTCCGCGGCAATTCAGGAACTGGTCAGAACGAGGGATTTTACGTCCATCGCGCAGCAGCGGGCGGTTATCGTGAGCAAGAAGAGCGCTCAGGGCCAGTACGCTCAACGATTTTCTGAGTCGGCGCACAGGCATATCCAGGCAGGCTTTCAACAGGTCCAGGAACTGAGGCCCGAAGAGCGCAGGACCAACGTCGTCATCAATCTTCTGATTCTGATAGACAGCCTGCAGGATCTGCGACTGGCAGATTTAGCCATGCCGTGGTTGAAAGATCAGAACATGGTGGTCCGATATTGGGCTGTCCATTCCCTCACCAATGCGGCTGCCGTGCAACAATTGAATTCGGGGGCGCCATCAAGTCCCACATTGGCTAACACTGTCGTTGACCGGCTCAAAGAGGCGGTTGAGACCAGCAGCCCGGAGATATTAGTCCAGATAGCCAGGTTTGCGGCCAGTGTGAACGTGCCGCAAGGGGAGGGGCTGCTGCTTCAAGTGGCGGATGTGCGAATCAAGAGATACGCCGAATGGACCGTCAAATATGAATTCTACGATGTCGGCATTCTGAAATTGCTGGAGAGCAAATTACCTCTTCCCTCGGCCGGTTCGGGCTCGATAGGGTCGGCGACAGGTCCCGGCAAGCCTGCCATCGCCCAGCGCTTCGCCCAGTTGTATTCCTACGCGATACAAAGATATATCAAGGGCAGTGAAAGGGCTCTGCTCAATGAGGTGCAGAAACGGCATCTGGTTTCGGTTCTGGTCGAGGTTGAGGAGAAGTGCATCGGCAGGCTTTTGAACAGGCCGCAAGTGACCATCAGAAGGGCTATTGAGCGAGAGAGCATGACGGCCCTCCTGGACGAACACAACCGGCTGCTCGGCGCCGAAACAACGGCCGGCGAATTGCCCTCCCAACTCGGATTCGACTACGGTTCGAACCGAACGGCCCCCATCCCACTGCCAGACCCACCCAAAAAGCCTTAGTTGACCGCTGAGCGAGCGGCACGCTCTTGCTGTAGAAGGCCCGACAGAGACGGCGTCTGCACGCGAGGCTGGTCGTCGATATTCTGCCCGCAGATGACCGTTGCCGGGAACGGGCACTTCCGCTATCATATGGCCTCTCTTGCGATGGGTCTATGTGTTGATGATGGCTGTCTGAGAAACGAATTGAAAGGACTGCGTAATGGCCATTGATGTGAAGCAAGTGTCCGCCTGTCTTGAGCAGTGCAGGGAGCACCTGACCACCGAGCTGCTTCCGTTTTGGCTTGACCGATGCAAGGATGATAAGAACGGCGGGTTTATTACGCATTTCGATAAAGACGGCAACGACAGCGGCGAGGACGAAAAATCCATGCTCGCCCAGGCCCGCACCGTCTATTCCATGTCGTCGGCTCACCGCGCAGGCTACGGCGGAGGCCG
>CP070806.1:3465609-3470664 GCA_020343675.1 Phycisphaerales bacterium | reverse complement strand
AAGGACCACCATGTCGAACTCATCCGTTGTGATTTCTCCATCCTGCTCCTGCTGGTAGGTGATTCTCAGGTTCTTTGTGCCCGGGACTTCCTTGATGGAGGAGGGACTGCAGCGAATGTATTTGACGCCGAGCTCTTTGGCCCGCTCGAAGTAGGCGTCGAATCCTTTGCCGTAGGCCCGCATGTCGATATAGAAGATGGTGCAATCCAGGTCGCTCTGGTGTTCCTTGGCGATGATGGCTTCCTTCGTCGCGTACATGCAGCAGACGGAGGAACAATAATCTCTTTGGACTTCTCTGGATCCGACGCATTGAATCCAGGCGATTTTCTTCGGATGCTTCTGATCGGATAACCTGAGCACCTTGCCCAGGAAGGGACCGCTGGCCGAAAGAAGGCGCTCGAATTGCATGCTCGAAATAACGTTCGGGAACCGCGCATACCCGAGCTCCTTTTGCATATCCGGGTCGAAGTGCTCGTATCCCGGTGCCAGGACGACGGCGCCGACGTTCACATCTTCGATTTCGTCCTCCTGCTCGTAGTCAATCGCTTTGGCCTCGCAGAAATTCTCGCACGACTTGCAGACGTCTTTGAGAACGTGCATGCACGTGTTAGGGTCAATCACGGCCACTTTCGGTATCGCCTGCGGGAAGGGAATGTAGATGGAAGAGCGTCCAGACAAGCCCATGTCATAGTCGGACATAATGGGCCTGGGCTTGTTCAGCGTAATTTCGGACAAATCCACGGTGTCCGTCGGGCAGACCACCTTGCAGGCCCCGCAGGCGAGACAAATGGCGGAGTGCTTGTCGTACGGGACGGAGACTTTCCGGCTCGACCCTCGGTTGACAAAGCTAATCGCACCGACGCCCATTCTTTCCTCGCAGACCCTGGCACAAAGTCCGCAGAGGATGCAGTCTTCGTTCTTTTTCGGGAAGCGAGATTCTTCGATTCCCATCTGCCGGGCTACGTCCTTTATCTGAGGCGCATCGGGACAGCGGGCCAGCAGTAATTCGGCCATAATCCGGCGGTTCTTCAACACCCTTTCGGTATCCGTGCGCACCGTCAATCCATCCTGGGCGGGATAAACGCAGGACGCCTGAATGACCGAACCGCGCGGTCCTTCGATTTCGACCAGGCAGAGGCGGCACGCGCCGTAGGGGCTCAAAGACTTGTGGTGGCAGAGCGTGGGAATGTGGATGCCCAGCTTCTCCGCCGCCTGCAGGACGGTCGAACCTTCTTCAACGTCGATCTTCTTGTTGTCGATTGTCAGCGTAGTCATTTTCTGTCCGTCTCTCTCGTGTCAAAACGATAAACTGCACCATTCTTGCGGTGTTCGAATAGAAAGTCGATTTGGGGATGTCCTGCGACGAGCGTGCGCATGGTTTCGTAGATATCGCCCATAGGCTTGCAGTCCGGGTGGCTTGGGCAGAACGTAGCTTTGACTGTTGTGCCTTCGCCCGGTCTGGAATCCAGCTCCATCGTGCCATCGCTCTGGCGGCTGGCCTGGGCAAGCAAAGACAGCCCCAGGCCGACCCTGCGCGTCGTCCTTGTTGTAAAAAAAGGATCGAGCGCCCTTTGGAGAGTTTGCTCGTCCATTCCTTTGCCGTCATCCTTGATCTCGATGGTCAGAACGTCGTTAGCCGCATCTTCATCGATCCTGATTTCGATTCGCCTGGCCGAGCCGGAAATTGAATTTTCCGCAATGTCCAAAATGTGTAGTGACAGGTCTTCCATTGATGTTTTCAATTCAAGACAACTTTTCTTCCCATCTCGCTGCGCAAAGCCATTCGAATTTCATCGAGCGAAATCTCTTCGACCATGAAGCAGGTAAGGCTCTTTCCGACGTCCTCAAGGAAATGAGCGTCGGAAAAGGTCACCACCGGGTAGCCATATGCCTGCTTCATTGAAGACGGCTGCGCCACCTCGACGGCGTCCAGAGGCAGTCCCTTCGGAATAAAACCCAACTGGCCGATTAGGCTGAATCGCTCGCGGTCCACGTGCGAGGCGACGGCCACTCCCGATCGCTCATGAATTGCCTCGACGATCTGTTCGACGCTCAGGGCTGTGGCGCCGATCAAAAGTCTTCGGTTCGTTCCCACCACCCGGTCCCATTCGTCCACAACGGTCTGCGGCCCTAACGATTCCTCATAATTCTCGCCGGAGAGGTTCTCATAGACGACATCCTGCACGTGCATCAGATCGGAGGCATTCTCAAACAGACCTAAAATATGCGCCTCCTCGCGCGAGGTAATCTCCATCCCGGTGATGACCGAGAGCCCTTCCCGTAAGCCGGCCTTCACCACCGCAGCGGCGTTCTCGGCCGAATTGTGATCGCATATTCCAATCATATCCAAGCTTATTCTCTTGGCCTGCCTGACGATCGCCGTTGCCTGCATTTGCTCATCGGCACAAGGAGAGAGGCACGTATGCACATGCAGGTCGGCTCGCACTTTCCTCATCGTTCCATTCCGGGGATGCCGAGGCTGTACAACTTACCGACAAGCTCGAAGGTCGGCATCGCACTAACCATGATCACGATGTTTTCGGCCTCTGCTTTCTCAACGGTTTCCTGCTCGGGCTCCCTGCCGTTGACCAGGACAATGCCGGCCAGATTCTTCATGCTCGCGACGGCCACAATATTCTGATGAACCTGCAGAGTGATCCACAGATTTGCCTCCTGGGCGTGGGCCAGAACGTCGCTGAGAAGATCACTGGCGTACCCACCGGTGACCTCCCGCTCCAGGTGCCCGCGTGCCGACCTGACGCCCAGATTAAGCTGCTGAATCAATTCCTTCAGTTCCACGGGTGACTCCATTCTCGACAACGATATGTATGTTTAACGTTGTCCCCTTGCCCACGGCCGAGTGCAGTCCCATTCTGCTGGCACACTTGCGAATATTGGTGAGCCCCATGCCGGCTCCAAAACCCAGCTCTCGGACCCACTCGGGGGCGGTTGAATAGCCCGGCTGCATGGCCTTCTCAACATCGGGGATGCCCGGGCCGGAATCTTCGACTCTGACTACGATCTCCTGCGGCTCGACACGAACGCGAATCCTGCCGCCTTTAGTGTAAATGATCAGGTTCATCTCCGCTTCGTATGTGGCGATGGCCACCCGGCGAATGATCTGCGGGTCCAGACCCAGCCGCCGCAACGAAGACTTTAACCGGCTGGCGCCCTCGCCGGCGCGTTTGAAGTCCTGGCCGGCCACCTCGTACCGAAAGAAGAGCGACACCCTGTCGGCGAGAATGTCCTCGAAGAAGTGCTTTATCCGGCGGCGATAGACCTGCTCTTCCTCAATATGGTCGATCTCCAGTTTTCTGAGCAGCCCCTCGACGATAGCGCCCTTCGTGATAATGCCTCGCAGTTTTTGGCTCTCCCGGTCAATGACCGGGAAGCGGCCAAAGCCATACTGCTCGAATTTGTTGACCGCCTGGGTCAACGGCTCATCGGCGTAGAGGGTCTGGACGTCTTTGCTCATCTTCTCGCTAATGGGGCAGTCGGGCTCGCGGTCGGCCAGCCATTTGATGAAATCTTCGATGCTGATGATGCCGGCCAACGTGTCGCCCTTGACAACCGGCGTGCCGGAGATGCGCTTCTCGCGCAGGATCTCCCGCAATTGGCTCATCGGCATCTGAGGTGTTACTGTCACGGGGTCCGTCTTCATGACCTCGCCAACTCTAATCTCGTAGATGAGTTCCTGAACCTTACTGATTCTGCTATCAGAAGGCACTTGAAAGCACCCCTACTAAATGCTATCTCTTATATTCAGAACAACCCGAAAGCCCCTCCTGGTATAACCGACCGCATGATTCAAACATAGGCAGCGGTGTCGTCATGAGGGGGATGTTCTTGGATTCAGCCATTTCAATAATCTCTCGGTCGGGTTTTTTTCCGCGGACAAAACAGACAGCCGCAAGGTCGGACATTTCTGCGGTGCGTACCACCTGCAGATTCGTCAGGCCCGTCAACAGTAGAGATTCTGATTTCATGAAGCTCAGGACGTCACTCATCAGGTCCGAGCCGCAGGCCATTTCAATATTCTTCTCTCGTAGCTCAGCGCCCGTGATGATCTCGGCACCAAGAATCTTTTCTATTTCCTTCAATTTCATTGATGTCGTATCCTATTCATCTGTCTCCAGGTCACACCGCAGGCAACGCTTAGCCTCTTTGACGGCCATCTCCTCGGTGAATCCAAGCTCCACTTCTTTGAAACCTTCTTTTCGTTCTTCCAGTGCGAGCGTGGGAACGGAGGGCTTTCGCAGCTCTTCGATTTCTTTGTCCGTCAGTTCCACGGCTTCAACTTGTGCCGACGGCCGCGTAACGTGGTATTCCCATTCCATGGGGAGTTCCTGGACATACTTGTGTATCATTTTGGCAGCGATCTTTCCGTGAGCCATTGCCGAGGTCACTGTGCTCGGCCCGCTGACCACATCGCCGCCGGCAAAGACTCCACTCGTTTCTGAGCAAAGAGTGTCCGAATTGACTTTGATGGTGTCAAACTTGGATCTTTCGATATGATTATCACTCGCCAGCACGCTCAGGTCCGGCCGCTGACCGATGGCCGGCAGCAATGTATCGATCTCCATAGTGAATTCAGAACCCTCGATGGGTACCGGTCGTCTTCTGCCGCTGGGATCTATCTCTCCCAGTTCCATTCTAATGCACTCAATCCCTTTCAGTTGACCATTGTCGGACAAGACCCTGACCGGAGCGGCCAGGAATTGAACATTGATACCCTCTTCGATTGCTCCTTCGATTTCTTCTTTGGCGGCAGGCATCTCTTGTCGGGTCCGGCGATACAGTATCGTCACGTCCTTGCCCAGGCGTTTGGCGATGCGGGCCGCGTCAATGGCTGCATCGCCTCCACCGATCACGGCGACTTTCTGCCCAATCTGGACCTTCTGACCGAGATGAAGAGCTCGCAGGAAATCCACGGAATCAGTGACCTGCGGAAGATCTTCTCCTTCAATCTTCATCTTCAGTCCCTTGTGGGCTCCCGTGGCGATAAAGACAGCGTCATACTGGCCGCGCAAGTCTGAAAGCTGCAAATCTTTACCC
>CP070806.1:3457086-3465509 GCA_020343675.1 Phycisphaerales bacterium | reverse complement strand
CGACTCGTACAATTGCTTCTGGCACATGCCTTTCCGCAAATCCGCACGCGTGGAAATCCTCAACCAGAGCAAAAAGCCCATCAGCCTGCTCTACTACAATATCGACTGGGTCAAGAAGGAACATGTCGGCGAGGACACGCCCTACTTCTATACACAGTATCGCCAGGAATACCCGGTTCAGAACGGCAAGGACTATGTGCTGCTCGATACGCGGGGTAAGGGGCACTACGTCGGTACGGTCTTGAGCGTGCGCACGCGCAGCCCCGCCTGGTTCGGCGAGGGCGACGAGAAGATCTACATCGATGGCGAGCAAAACGCCTCCATCTGGGGAACGGGGACGGAAGATTATTTTCTTTCCGCCTGGGGGCTCAAGACGACCGGCACGCCCTACTTTGGAGTGCCTTATTTCGACCAATGGGGCATTGTGGGCGGCCACACCAGCGCCTACCGGTGGCACGTCACCGACCCGATTGTTTTCAACACGGCCATCAAGGTAACGTTCGAGCACTACGGCTGGATGTCGCCCGATGAGAACCCGAAGTACGAGTCGAATAGCTGGAACGAACGCGAGGACGATTACTCGAGCGTCGCGTTCTGGTACCAGACCGGCACGCCCACGTTCGAGGCCCGCGCACCGCACGACCGCACGCTGCCCAGCCTGGACCGGATTATCGCCGCACGCGAGTTCACGGCCGAGGAGTATCACGGTCCAGGCGAAGCTGTCGCGCAGAGTCTGGGCATTTACCCCGAAGGACAACTGTTTTACAAACCCGATAGCCCGGAAGATGCCTGGATTGAAATTCCCTTTGAGGTCGAGAAGAAGGAGCCGAAGCGGCTGCTGCTCGTGATGACCCGCTCATACGATTATGGCAAGTACCAGGCCTATCTCGACGGCGTCAAGCTGGGCGGCGTCATGGACCTGTACGGCGAGGATATCTCGACGCGCGAGTATCACCTGCTGGACTTCTGGCCCGACCCGGGCACGTACAAGCTGCGCCTGGAGTGCGTGGACAAGAATCCCGCGTCGGCGGGCCATTATCTCGGCATCGAATCAGTGCGCCTGCGCCGGCGCCGCCCCCGCGTCAGCCAATACCGCCACGACGCCGAAAAAGACTGGCGAGAAAACCCCATCCTCTACAGATAACCGGCCTCCAACAAACTCAAACAAACGCATCTTATATCAGATTCAAGCACATGCGAGGCTTGAGGTATCAGGCGAAGAGGTCAGCTTCGCCGCTGGAGTGGACGAGGATGGTGGTGGGCATGTCGGTCAGCAGCTCGTCGAGACGATGGTACAAATGCTCCGCGGATTCGTCTTCCGAGGGCTGAAAGCCCAGGAAGACCACGTCCGCCTTGGCCGAATGGCTGCGGAAGACCTCGGGGAAGGGCTCGGCTGATACAATCACGCGCGGCTCGGCGCGGATGCGAGCGGCTTCGACCAGCTTGCGGACCGCCTGGCGCGACGAATCGCGGCCCGCCGCATCTTTAATCACGCGAAGAATCCGAATCCGACAGTCGCGCCACTCCCAGTTCTGCGCCAGCAAATGACCCAGCGTCGCCATGAGCGAGCCGTTCGTCTGACCTCGCCACCAGATGTCAATCCGCCGCTGACGCCGGTGCTCCGCCGGGAGTCCCTTGTCCACCACGACGACGACGCTCTTGCCTAGCGCCGCGATACTGCGAAGATGACGGATCATCACGTCGGAACGCTCGGCGCTGTGAGGCCAGCCGAACAGGACCGTGTTGGGCTTGAGCGGCCCGATGGAGTGGGCCTGGGCCAGGGTGCGAATGCCCTCATCCACGTCCTCGGTGAAAACGACCTCGGGAAAGACGGCCAGCGCATTGTTCTGCAAGAACGTCTCCATGGCCGAACGCAGGCTTTCAACGCGTGCGCCGTAGGTCTGCAAGTCGCCCGAAATGACGTGGGCGGCCGTGACCAGACCGCGTCCGCCTTCCATCCAGACCGCATACTTGATCAGCGTCATGTGGGTCTGTGTACTGCCGGCCATAACCAGGAACGTCGGACGCCAGTTCTTGGCGTGGGGCACCATCCGGCGGAGTTTCTGCAATGTGCGGACCACCAGGGCATATTGAAAACCGCGACGGGCATCCCCGAAGGCCGAGCGAAAGACCCGCCGGCTCAAATAGGCGTAGATTCCGGCGATGACCAGGGCCGCCACGACAGCCGCCAGCGTGTCAATCAGAATCATCACCATCAGGCACGCTATAAATCCCAGCAGTGACGTCGTCCAGTGAAAGAATCGAAATCGCGGACGAAAAGACGGATTGGCACCGAAGGATTCGACAAAGGCGGCCAGGTTGATCATCCCATACGTGCACAAGAAAAACATCGTGACAATCGCGGCGATCATATCGAAGGCGGCTATCGAGTCGCCGCCGCCCAGCAGAAGGATTACGCCCAACGTCAGCCCCAGCGTCAGTATAAGCCCGTATCGCGGCTCGTCCTTGTCCTTTGAACCGTGGCCGAACATGCCGAGGATCGGAAAGATCCTGTCTCGCGCCAGGGCCTGCAGCACCCGGGGCGCGCCGAGGAATGAGCCGACGGCACTGGATATCGTTGCTGAGAAGACACCTCCCATGACCAGAAAGCCCGTGCCCCACAGAGCATTCTTTACCAGCATCTCAAACGGCTGGGCCTGCAGATCGCCGCGTTGCTGCGAGCCGCCGGACAAAATAATTTCGAGCAGATAGATGACAAAACCCACCCCGATAGCCGCCATCGTGCCGCGGACCAGCGAGCGCGCGGGATCCTTCAAGTCACCCGACATGTTGACGCCGGCCAGAATGCCGGTCACTGCGGGGAAGTAAATCGCAAAGACCACCCAGAAGCCGATGGTGGGCTTGCTATAGGCCGGGCCGAGATTCGCCTGCAACAGCGCCGGGTCGAACAGTACGATTGCCCCGCCCAGAAAGGAAACGATGGCCAAAGCCAGCAGAGTCATCACGACGTACTGAACGCGAATGGCAAGTCCGGAGCTGATAATGTTAACAGTAAAGAGAATTGCCGCCGTGCCCAGAGCTATCGGGACAAACCATGCGCTGAGGCTCGGAAAGCTGGCCACGAGCGAATTCGTGAAGCCCAAAATATAGAAGGGCACAGACAAGGCCTGGGCCAGGAATAAAGCCAGGCCGATGGCGCCGCCGAACTGCGGACCCAGTGCACGTGAGATAAGAAAATAAGCCCCGCCGCCGGCGACCGGTGTGTTCGTAGCGATGGCGCTCATTGATATTGCGGTTAGCAGACTGATGACCTCTGCGACACACAGAATGATAATGGCGTTAAGAATACCGGCTTCGCCGACCACGTACCCGGCACGAAGGAACATTATCACACCGAGTATCGTAAGGATTGACGGCGTGAAGACGCCTGCAAACGTGCTGAACTGGTTTCCCTTTTGGTCCATGGTCAATCCTTTATCGCCGCATGATTATAGGCGTCAGAGACCCAGAAGTAAACGCTTGCATTCGCCAGGTTCTCCGCCGGCTCAGAGAGGCCGGAGCCAGATGGTGCGGAAACGCACGGGATTGTTGTGGGCCGACAGGCTCAGTGGAAGTTTCTCAGGGATAGGCTTGTCGTAGCGCGGCAGAATCCGGTGGCCTGTGGGGCCGTAAATCTGCTGGTTGTGATGAACGAGGATGCCATTGTGCAGGACGGTGACATGAGCGGGCTTCTCGAGCGTGCCGCCTTTGAAGACCGGGGCGACGAAGAGTATGTCGAAGCTCTGCCACCGGCCCGGCCTGCGGCATGCGTTGACCCTCGGCGGAGTCTGCCCATAGACCGAGGCCGCCTGTCCGTCCGGATAGAGCTTCTCGGTCCAGGAGTCGTAAATCTGAATCTCGAACAGGCCCATGAGCATAACGCCGTTGTTGCCGCGGTCGAACATGTGGCCCTGTGGCGGATCGGGAGCCTGCCACTCCAGATGCAGCTGGCAATCGCCAAATGCCTGCTTTGTGGTCAGTTCCCCTGAGACGGCGATAAGCTCGCCGTTTTCGATCTTCCAGTCGGAAGGCTTCCATTGCGAGAGGTCCGTCCCGTCAAAGAGCACGAGGGCATCCGACGGAGCGGCAGCGGCGGCGGCCGGGCCAGGTGTGACTTTGGGCGGCGCAGGCCGGTCGGGGTCGTGAACGTGGTAGCCGCACCAGGGCAGGATGGGTGTGTCTTTGTAGCCGACGATGCCCGAGCCGTCTTTGGCGCGGACGAGCTTGTTCGAGCGTTGACCGAGCATTCGCTGCGCCGATCCAAGAAGCAACCCTGCAACCACAAATCCGACCGTCAGCGAAATCATTGTTCGTTGAGAACACATTGCATCGCTCCTGCCGCACTCACGGGCTCATCAGCCCTTGAGAATCTTGGCCGCCTCTTCGACGCTTGCCGCTTCGTGGACCATCTTGCTCAGGGCCTGTACCATTTTGGCTGGGTTCTTGTGCTGGAAGGCGTTGCGGCCGATGGAGACGCCCGCGGCGCCGGCCTCGAGCGCACCGCGTACCATTCTAAAGATATCCTCGTCGCTGCCCATCTTTGGCCCGCCCGCAATGACAACCGGCACGGGACAACCTTCCACGACGGTCACGAAACTCTCGACGCTGCCCGTATAGACGACCTTTACAATATCGGCGCCCAATTCGGCCCCGACCCGTGCGGCGTGCTTGACGTTGTTCACATCGTATTCATCCTTGACCTTCGGCCCGCGCGCGTACATCATCGCCACCAGCGGCATCTGCCATTCGAAGCACCGCTCGCTGATCTGTCCCAATTGCCCGAGCATTTCTTTGTCGGTCTCGGCGCCGAGGTTGATATGCACCGAGACTGCATCGGCGCCGAGCTTGATGGTCTCCTCGACGGTGCAGACCAGCTCCTTGGCGTTTGGGTCGGGGCTCATCGCCGTGCCGGCCGAGAGATGAATGATCAATCCGACGTCCCGGCCCGTGCCCCGGTGCCCCGCGCGGACGATGCCCTTGTGCATCAGGATCGCGTTGGCCCCGCCGGCTACGACGTTGCTGACCGCCGTGCGCATGTCGGCCAGACCTTCAATCGGCCCGACCGTCACGCCGTGGTCCATCGGGATGATGACCGTTTTGTGAGAATTGCGGTCGATAATCCGTTCGAGTCGTATCTTCTTGCCGATCATAGCCAAATCTCCAAAGAGCAATTTTTTCCATAAAATCTACTCTCAGCGGCAAAAAAGGCAAGAGAAAAAGTCCGAGGGCCTCATCGGCCCGGAACTCTCGGCCCCGACAGGACACGGGAAGGATCAACAGAGCCCACCTGCCTTATGCTTACTCCCACAGAATCGAAACAACCGGCCGTACAAGATCCATTGGCATCAGGAACTCTAACTGGCTCGCTGAAAACGAACGCAGATTAGTGACTCTCATCGAGCCGGCTCAGGGTCTGGTCCGGGGTGAGGCTGGCTTGGGCGACGAACGAGGCGAACGTCTCCTGCAAAGTCAATCCTGCGGCGGCGTTTCCTGGGGCGTCACCTGCCCGGCGACGCCGGGCTGTTTCGTGTCGTCCGCGAGCAGTTTCAGAACCCTTTCAGGCTCTGGGTTCTCCTGACAGCGCAATGCGCGCAGGGCTTCTTCCCTGACGCGAGCCAGCATGAATATGCCCAATTCCAAATCCGAATTTACCTTGGCCATGTGCTCTTCAACGTCCCGGACCTGATGGAGGTCGAACTCTGCCTGAGGGCGGAACTCCTCGAATTTTTCATAGACGCCAAGCAGAAACCCGTCAAAGGATTGGATTTCACTGATTTCCTCTCTGAAGTGAGCCAGCAATTCACTGACGTCGGAATAGATACGGTCCTTTGAGTCTGCAGCGCCGTTTCTGTTCCCTTCACCAGCGCCGCCCAGCTTTTCTGAGAGATCCCTGGCCGAGAAGCGTCCGGTCGTGATGTTCTCAATGAGTTCCCTGAATTTGTCCAGCCTCTCGCGGATCGCAGCCATGACTTCCTCGATGGATAGGCTCGTCACGAGTTGAACACGCATATCCTGACCATCTTGCTGCACCTGCCGCAAACGGCCTGCGTTTCGGATATCGGCCGCCGCGGCGTCGTCATCAGGGACCGTCCGGGTACGTATCGGCTCTGTCGAATTTGAAATTTTTTTTTCGGCAGTGTTCGCCGCGTGCGCACCGCCGAATACACTGAGTAAGTTCCCGAGTTCAAGCATCTTTCCAATCTCCAGTCTAGTTCAAATCACGACGGCCGGGGCGCCTCGCACTTGACCCCGACAAACAAAATATAGTTAATAAATAATTGCGGACCAAAATCGCCGGGGGCATCTTGCCTGGGGTAAATGCAGCGGCAGTGGATTCGGGGCTCAGAGTATCGTTGTTTTCGGACCTACTATCGGAGGGTATTGACTTTCCGCCTATGGAATGTCCGGGCGGGGCCGGCGGAGCACGCCTGCCGGGAGAGAGGTCCTCCTGACTCGCGCAGGTGGCGCAGCGGACCGCCCCGCTCCCTCCTCGGTATCCGAAACACGCTTGCTTCCGTAGGCTGTGAGTAGGTCTCTCCAGGTGATGATCCCGTCAATGCTGCCCTCGGCAGAGATTACAGGCAGGCAGGAGATACTGCTGCGCAGCATCAGTTGAGATGCTTCTTCCGAAGTAGCTTCTTTTCCAATCGTGATCGGCTTGCGGCTCATAATCTGATGGGCCCGCTTTTTCAAAAGGGTCAAGTCTCGCTTCTGCTCGGCAAACGTATTGACAAACGGGCTTGAGGCCTTCAGAAGGTCCCGATCAGAAATCACCCCGCGAAGTTCTCCGTCTTCGACAACCAGCAGGTGGTGGAATTTCACATTGCGAAATATCTCCCACAAGGTCCCCAGAGTGTCGTCCATCTCGACGGTCACGACTTTTCTTGTCATTATTGAGTTCAGCCGCATGTTTGCTCTCAGTCATTTACGATGACGTGTTCCTCCACCTGCTCAATTGATATGCATAACTTTTCGATGCCACTCCCGGTCAAGGCCCGCACGTCCTATGCATCACCGATCGTTCGTATTCGGCTCCAGCACATCGTTCTGTAGCAGGAACAGGACCCTTTCGGGCTCAAGGTTCTGCTGGCATCGCAAGGCTTTTAGAGCCCTCTCTCTGACCCGAGCCAATGAGAACGCGTCCACTTGCGAAAGGGCTCTTCGTTCTGCGAGGCTCCTCTCAATCTCCAAGATTCGGTCGAGGCGAAATTCCATCACCGCAGCAGCTTTGGAGTAAGAAGAGGATGGGGCCACTGAAAAGGGAGAGCCTGAATCCAGCTGGGCTTGTGAGAAAGCAGCCGGGACCTGTTTCCACCGGTTTGCCAAAGCAGCGCCGAGCGCCTCAGCCTCCTGTTGCAGATTCTGGTACGAAAATGAGCCGCTCCCGACTTCCTTAACCAGTTCGATAAGCTTCGCCACCTTTGCTTCGACGCCCTTGAGAAAGTCCCTTATCATCTCGACGCGCGTGGGCGCCCGCTTGGCAAAGCCGATGTTTTGGCTGGTGCCCGATACTTCCGGGCGGTGTGCGTTTCGGATCGTTGCTGCCGCGGCATCATCATCTGGGACCTTTGCCGGGGCCGCCTTCGCAGAACGCAAAATCCCGTTTCGAGTGGGGTAGGTTGCTTCCGCACCACCATTGGCGGTACCTGATATTCTTCCGAGTTCACCCATTACTCCGGCCTCCAAATCTGTCATGAGGCGCCGTGATTCTCGACCCGCATCGCGGCTGGGCCGACAAACAAAATATAGAAAACAAAATAGGCAAAGGCAATAAACGGTGCAGGCTTTTCCTTGTTCAGGTACAACTTTATGCCCAGTTACGGCGTAGGCAAAACCGGGGCTGCGTGTCGGATAGTCCTCTTGTGAAAGCACGGCTGCGCTTTGACGTCTTCAGACGTGAGTTTTTCGGACTGCCCCGGAAGCCTCACAGCGAGCGACTCTCACGGCCAGAAAGCGGCGATGGCAACGGTAAGCCAGATGATAATGCCGAGGACGAATTTGCCCGTGATGCCGAAGAATTCTCCGAGTCCGGCCCCCACGGCGTGGCGCACGCTGTGCTCCATTTTCTTGCCGCGAGAGAATTCCAGCCCCCATACGCCGGTACCAGCTCCCAGGCAGGCGCCCATGAGTGTCCCGAAAAACGGGATGGGGATCAGAAACGTCCCCAGAACCGCCCCGGCGACGGCGCCGAAAAGGGCTGCGATGGAGCCAGGCCAGCTCGCGCCTGATTTTCTGGCTCCAATCATACCCGCAGAGAATTCAAGCAACTCTCCCAGAGCGGCCAGAACCACGAGGACGACCAGGGTATAGATTGAAAAAACGCCATTCTCCCATCGCCACCAGGCAAAAAGGCACGTTGAAATGACAATCAACCAGTTGCCCGGCAGGCCGAAGATGACAAGGGTAAGCCAGGCCGTATTGAG
>CP070806.1:3454984-3456986 GCA_020343675.1 Phycisphaerales bacterium | reverse complement strand
TACATCGAGGCCTGCAAGAGCCGCTCCGGGCCCGCCCAGACACCGACCGGTTTTCACGATGTCAACCGCTTTATCTCGCTGCCTCCCCACGACGGGACGGACTACGTTTCGATTCCCGATTATGTGGACAGCCTCGTTGCAGGTCGGGACACTTCAGGCACGACGCCCATCGACGTGTCCAGCCAAATCCACGCTCACGCCGACAAGGCCCTGAAGACTCTGGATGGACTCGCGCACGGCGGCGACAAGGAGCTTCGACTAACCCTGGAGGATATCAGGGCAATGGCTTACTTAGGCAAGTACTACGCGCATAAGATACGCGGCGCGACGGAGCTTGCACTCTATCGCAGGACCAGTGAGTCGGCGAAGCAGAAGGCCGCCATTGAAGAGCTGACCAAAGCCGCACGCTATTGGCGCCTTTATGCCTCGACGGCGCTGGGCCAATACATGGACCCTCTGTGGACGAACCGCGTCGGCTACTGTGATTGGCGCCGGCTCTTTGGCGAGGTGTTGAACGACGTCACAATCGCCGCGGGCAAGGCCCGTTTGGCTTCAATCCCGCCGACCTTTGGCGGCACGATACTGGAAGCGGAGGCCGCCGCCTCGCAAGGCGCTAAGAAGGCCGGAATTGTCGGCGGATACACCGGGACCGGATACCTCGATTTCAGTGCTGCCGCGCAGGCAGGCTGGGTCCAGTGGACCTTCGACGCTCCCAAAGCAGGGACCTATATTCTTGAGATTCGCTACCTCCGGGAGCGTGGGCGGAATCGGAGCCCCCTTACAGTCAATGGAGAAGACGCCGGCGATATCATCCTCTGGACCACCGGCGGCGAATCCACGTGGGCCTGGGACCGCAAGGCCGTCACGCTGGGCGAGGGCAAGAACACCATCAGACTCGCCCCAAAAGGCACGCTCTCCGTCGACCACCTGAACGTCCTGTCCGGCGGTCCCGCTTCAGGCTCGTGAAGCCACCAGGCCAAAAAAGTACCATCCGTCTGATGCGCAGGTGCCCCGTTTGAAATTGGCTTGGTTTTTGCCAAGAAGCCTGAGTCGGCTTGGCCCTGGACACCTGACTGACTGTAGCCTATTCATCAGCCGCAATACGCTATTTGCTCCCATCCGCTTCTTCCTTCACTCTGTTTTCTGTCGTCTAATCATTCTGATTCAGTCAATTGGTCCTATATCTACCACACACCGGGAGAGCCGGGCCGTCAGGCAAAAACCAACTTTTTCTGCAAATCGTCTCAGATATCCTCTGATTATGCCGATAATAGCAAGTGTGGAAGAGGCGGAAAGTGCCTATTCCTCAAGGCGTATGAACCCGCAGGATGAAGCGGCCCGGGAACGTGCGGCAGGTGTGTCATCCGGCGCCGCACCGACGGATCTAACCTGCAATCCTGTAGAAACCTTGATTGCGATCATAAGGAGACCTCTTGATGAATGCGGTGAATGCGATAGTTGGCTTTCTGTGTCTCGTGACTGTGGCTGTCCTGGCCATATATTGGACGCTCTGGAAAGTCCGAGCCGAGCTGAATGAAAACCTCCAAAAGATGGTATCGGAGCTTGCCGAAGTGCGCAAAGCGCTTGAGAAGAAAGCGGGCGGCACATAGCTCGGACTGAGCCACGAGCGGGATACCATCTTAACGTCATCGGTCCCCGGCAAGCCGCTCACAGGCAAAGCTACTCGACGAGATAGGCCCTGGTGACGGGGGCGCGGTTTCGTCCATCGTAGTTGATGGTGACGTCGGCGGTACCCGGGATGTAGATCGAATCGGCAATGACCTGGTTGCCGAACCCATCGCCGGTGCCGTGAAGCTCCAGTGCGTAGTTTTGCTGGCCGTTCCCGTTGTATTCCGGTTCGTGGTCGATCTTTTGCGGAAAGTACAGCGTGCCGTTCAGATCCAGGTTACTTGTACCGCTGATGATGGATGTGTTGGTACTCTCCCGGTCCACAAAGATGCTGATCCCTTCGTAGGCAGGCAACACGCCGAGAGCGTTACAC
>CP070806.1:3444869-3454884 GCA_020343675.1 Phycisphaerales bacterium | reverse complement strand
TGATCTGGTCCAGCATGTAGCCCGGGTGAAGCTGGGGCGGGGAAATCAGGTCGAAACCGGCGGTTTCTCGCGCTTGAGCCAGAGTGAGTGTACGCCCATTGGAGATTGCGGGAGCTTCCGGCGGACGGATTTCCCGTTGTGCCGAAGGTCCTCTGACAATGATGCCGGGACGCATGAATTCAGGCCGATCATCAAGAAATTCATAATAGAGGATGTCATGTCGGCTCACTCGCATCTGTGTCGGCTGCGGCCTGGGCAAATCCAGGGAAGCCGTTTGAGCGACAACGTCCTGATGCTCTCCTAAGTACAAGTTGATAGTGGCAGACTCGTCAGTGCGGGCAATAGCGACGTCACGCCGGGCCAGCTCATGCCTCAGGTCGGAGACTTCTCTCAATAGAACCAGGCAGGCCAGCCAGGACGAAATGACCAGCAGTGCCGCAGCCAGGCCGCCGGCCCAGACAAGACGCGGGAGCGTGTACCGAGGCAGTGCATGGATTTGAGTTGTTTGCGTCCTGCCTGATGCTTCCAAAGCTGCTTCGGCATCAGTGAGTATGCGCGCGTGGTCGATAGCCGTTCGGTCAATCCGTAATTCCTTTGCCAATCGTTTTATCTGTCTTGAGTTCATTCTGGCTTTTCCTCTTTCAACATTGCCCGCAGCTTCTTGATGGCATAACGGTATCTGCTCTGCACGGAGTTGATCGAAATACCGAGAAGGCCGGCAATTTCTCTGAATCTCATATGCCCCTGAACATGCAGGACAAATACTTCGCGCTGCTCATAAGGCAATTCTGCTAAAGCCTCGAAGACTCGGGCGGATTCTTCAGCCTCAATGAGTTGTTTCACCGGACTGGTTGAAATGTGTGGAGAACAGAGCGGTTCCGGCTGACACTTTGACTGCCTCGCTCTTCTTCGTAACAGGTCCCGGGCCCTGTTGGCCACACAACTTACCAAATAGCTTTTGAGATTATTGTGAATCATTGAACCGTCATGAGCTCCTGAGAAATCAACAAAAACGTCATGAAGACAGTCTTCAGCACCCTGGATGTCGGACAGAAGAGATACGGCCACTCTGAGCAGATCGTCTATGTACTTTTCGTATATTCGGCGCAGGGCGTCCCCGTCGCCGGCACGCAGCCTTCCCAGTAAATTCCGGTCTTCCGACATCTCTACGCTTCCTCGGCTGTGGGCAATTTCGAAGCTTCGATCACCAAAGTGACGATCCGGGTGCTGAATTTAGTCTAAAAGAAAAAGGGTTTTTCTTCCAGATTCTTGTTCGGCAGAGGGCAGAAAAAGAAGCGACCTTGGGGCAAATAGTCAATGGGCTGCTATTTCAGCATACAACGAGAATTGACAGTCGATTAGTCTTGACAGAGATTTGCGAACGTTAGCCCGGAATCAGAGGCCGCATAGAATGACCCGTTTCAGGTAGCATCCGTGCGAGTAACGGACTCTGATAGGCCGACAGGACTGGTCCGCAGAACCTTGACTGACCTGCGGTCTTTCGAGGTGGACTATTCGGAGAACTTTCTCACAATCCGCTCAAGATCCGCTGCCCACATAGTCTGTTCGGGACGCCACATCCCTCTGCTCTGAAGTTACTCAGTTCTCTGGCCACTTAAACGCATGAGACCTTGAATGTATGCAGGAATCTCCAAGGGATTGTGCGCCCCATACAATGTTCGAGACGACTATCGTTGTCGTCCTGAAACCGCTCTTTCTCATGCCATTACCCAGACCGTGGAGAGGCGGCGCCGTAATGTCAAGGCATCCCTGACAAATGCTCCTGCGTCAAAGGGAGGGAAAGCTGATGGGATTGCAGCAACCGGGCTGGGGCGTAATCAGGTTCAAACGGCGAGCAGCTTTGTGAAATCAGCGACCTTCAGTTCGCCCAGGCTGTCCGCGATCATATCGGCCTGAGACAGAGCCGCCCGGTCGCGGGTTGTCGTCAGCGCAATGACGGCCATCCCGGCGGCTTTGCCCGCCTCGACGCCCTGAACGGCATCCTCGACCACGACGCAGCGAGTCGGCGGCAGCGCCAGTTTCTGTGCGGCCCTGAGAAAAGTATCCGGAGCCGGCTTGCCGTTGGCGATTTCCTCCTTGGTCACCCACGCATCGAAATAGTCGTGCAGGTGAAGCTTCTCCAGCACCAGCTCCAGGTTGGCTCCCGGCGCCGATGAGCCGATGGCCGCAAGAAAACCTGCGGCTTTGAGTTCATCGAGCAGCTTGTCCGCCCCCGGGGGCAAGGTGAGCTTCTCGGCTATCAGGTCACGATATCGTTGTTCTTTCCAATCGGAGAGCCGCTCGATTTCTTCATCAGAGAGCTCACGTCCGGCCAGCATCGGGAGTATCTGATAGTTCTGCATGCCGAATGTGTTCGTGAAGAACTCATCCGACATGTCCAGGTCTTCTCTCTCGGCCAGATCGTACCACGATTGCCTGTGCGCGCAGCCGGTATCGACAAGCACGCCGTCCAAGTCGAAGATAACACCCATGCGACCATCAACATTCATGTGCAACAAAATCCTCATTCAACGTTCAGTTTTCGTCTGAGCACGGGCAGATTGACAATGTCCTCGCGATTGTATTCGAGCAGCGTCGCCAGCGCCTGCCGATCGCGCTTGTTCACATAGTCATACCAGAGCTTAACCGCCATATATCCATCGACGCCCTTCAGACGCCTTTCAATGCCCAACTGCCTTTCGACGGCCTTGAGTCCGCCTTTGAGCTTGTTCCGCCAGCAATCGTACATCAGGTCGGTGTGCTTGAAACAGGCCTTCAAATCCACGCCAAGCCTTGCTTTTATAAAGGGCAGATCAAACCGGCTGCCGTTGTAGCTGTAAATCTCATCGACGCCGCGCAGCGCAGCCAGCAGCTTCTGATCGGACAAACCCGCTTCGAGAAGCTGAACGATCCGGCAAAGCCCATTCTTTTCAAGGGCGATTCCGACGACCGTCAGCTCGCAATGGCGCCGGCTCAGGCCGGTCGTCTCTATGTCGATGTAGGCGCGATATTTCATCGGTCAGGATATTTCGATGTGCTGGCCTGTCTTCAACTTCAGTTCCTCGTTCGCATTGCCATCTTTCAGGCTTATTTCAAGGGTATTGCAGGAGCCTTCAATGAGAAACCGTTCATTCTCCGGCGCTGCATGGTACGTCTGATGAAAACTCATTCGCCACTGTTGTCCACCAACTTTCACCAAGTACGTTTCTTTGCCTTCGCCGGGAAGGTTCGTAATAATGTTTCCGAATCTGTCGATTCTGACAACGGTTCCCTCGCGTGCGTTCAGGTAGATTACCAGCTTCTCGATTTGGTCGGTTCTTGACCCTAATTGGTCAAACCGGCCGAGGGTAATATCGGCCGCCGCCTTGGCAAAAACATCCCGGCCGTGAAACGTACGGCTCGCATTTTCAGGAACCGGAATCATCCTCGTTTCGACAATTCCCTGTTCTCGTAGGGTTTCCCACAACAAACCGTTATCCGGGCCGACGAAGTAATACTCGGCCGTCTTGACAACCAGGGCCTTCCTGGCCGTGCCGACGCCAGGGTCGACAACGCAGCACAACGTCGCGCCTGAAGGAAAGTATCTGTAATTGTTCTTCAAGACCCATGAAGCTTCGATAACGCTCTGCGGAGAAATATCATGGCACAAATCGACGATTGTTGCTTCTTCGTCAATGCGATAGATCAAACCCTTCATAACGCCCACATATTCATTGTGCCCAAAATCCGTCAACAAAACTATCATGGCCAGTTCCGATACATTCTCTTGTTTCCAGCAAACACCGGTTGTGCGCAAATTGTAAAGCAGCAGCCCTCCCGAAGAAAGACGTTTTCCGGGCAATCTGCCACGCCGGAGCCGATCAAGCCTGCCCACAAGCTCGATAAGAGTACAAGACTTATGCGCTTATGCACATGGAGCATGGACCGTTGCCGTGGTGTTCTTCGTCGCCGATTCATAGACCGCTTCCTGAACGGCTAAGGTCTTGAGGTATTCGTGGCCGTTGGTCTCGAAGGGCCGGCCGTCGAGCATCCGGTCGATGAAGTGCCGCTGAGTCGTATAACAGCAGTCGCCCGAGAAATTGCGGTCCTCGTGATGATAGTCGTGCGTTTGCTCTTTTTCACCGAGCGGCTGGATGGTAAGCCGGCCATCCAGATAGAGCCTGATTGAGCCGCCATTGGCGTCGAGCAGCATTTCGCCGAACGTGTAGCGGGGCTTGGGATAGTTGCATTCGTTATAGCGGTTCGCATCCCAGAGGCCCGTGGCGCCGTTCTCGAAATTGAATACGACGGCGGCGTAGTCCTCACCCGCGATGACCGGGTTGAGCTTCTTGAGCACGGCATAAACCTGCTTGATCTCGCCGGCCAGATAGCGGTACGTATCGATGAAATGCACGCCGTTTTCATAGACCAAGAGCCTCGGATAATCGCGGAAGTATGGCTGGCGGGGTATGTAGGCATTCTCGCCCCAGCCATCGCCCATGCGGGAGCGGAAATAGAGCGAGTGAATCTTATGGCCCACGACCTTGGCGTCGAGCAGCTTTTTCATTTCGCGATACCACGGCTGGAAGCGCCAGTTCTCATGAACCATGAAACGCACGCCGGCCTTGTCCGTGTATGCGACGATCTGCTTGGCCTGCTCAAACGTCGGGGCCAGTGGTTTTTGGCACATTATGTGAATGCCCTGGTCCGCCGCAATCTTGCACATCTCCAGATGTGTCGGCGGCGGCGTGATAATATCCACGAAATCGGGCTTTTCCTTCTCCAGCATCTCGCGGTAGTCGGTATAGTGATGCGCGATGCCGTACTTCTCGACGATGGGCTTCGCCCGTTCGGCGCTGCGGTTGCAGAAGGCCGTCACGGTGACTTCCGGAATCCGCTGCCACGCCTCATATTGAAAGTAGCTGAAATACCCCGCCCCCACCGCTACGGCGTTGAACGTATTCATCTGCGGTCCTCGTCTATCTGTCCTCTTGGGTTTCGCTATCCTCAACATCGTTGGGATCCGCCTGCCCGGCCTCCGGCGCGGGCGCCGGTTTCTTGCGCGTCGATCTATAGATGTTGTACCCGACAGTGCCGAGCGTCAGAATCGCCAGCGATGTGAGCATCGCAATGAACCGGGTGCGAATCGCTTTGGGCGAGAGCTTTTTGTCCGACGTCCGGTTCGGATTCATAAAACACCAGCCTGCAATCGCCACGCAATTCAGGCCAGCCGCCAGAACAAAAAACCGGTTCGCACTTCCGGTTTCCTTGTTCAACATGAGCGGGAATATGATCGCACTCAAGGCCGCTCCGATATTTCCGACCATATTCATCGAACCCGAGACCGCGCCGGAGTTGCCTCCCCCGATGTCGTTGCAGAAGGCCCAGCTCGGGCTCAGGGTCATATCCACGCCGAATGTCGCCAGGCTGAAGCAAAACACAAACCAGTAGAGGTTGTTGGTTTGAGTGGCCAGCAGCAATCCGATCACACCGAGGCTGAAGCCGACAATGGCCGTGGCGCGCCGGGAACCAACGTGATAGCCCTTTTTGAACAATCCGGTTACCATTGTACCCGCGACCCAGTTCGCAAAGGCCGCGAACAGCAGCGGCGTCGCCGAGAAGTAAACGGCTCTCGGATCATGGGGCCACTGGTTCTTCAGGTACGAAGGAAGCCATGTCAGGCTGATGAAGAAAGTCACGTTGCTGGCAAAGTACTGCAGCATCGCCAGCGACATGTTCATAGAAGTAAAAATCTCCGCAAACGAAGCTTTCACTGCGGCCGTAAAGTCACTGACGCGCCCCTGCTCGATATAGTCCAATTCCGCCTGATTGATCTTCCTGTTGTCTTTGGGGTTGTCGCGGAACCAGAGCAGCCAGACCGTGGCCCAGACGATGCCGATCAATCCATTGACAACAAACGTCCATCGCCAGCCTATCACACTGATCAGCCACGGCATCAGAAAGAGCGAGAACGCCGCACCCAGACGGCTGCCCGAAAAATTGATGCCGTGTGCGAGGCCTCGCTCCTTTACAGGTAACCAGCGGAAGAAGGCCTGCGTGGCCCCTGGAAACGCTCCGGCTTCGCCGACGCCAAACAGGAACCTGAGAATCAACATCTGCGCGGCATTTCGCGCTGCGCCGGTCAGGGCCGTGAAAACGCTCCAGACACTGACCACGATGGCCAGGGCTTTGCGCGCGCCGAAACGGTCGGCAATCCAGCCGGACGGAACTTGAAATAACGCATATCCGACGGCGAAGATACCGAGAATCAGGCCCAGCATCTCTCTGGTCAGCGACAGATCCCTGATGATATGGTCCGCCGCAGAAGCGATGCACGCACGATCCATGTACGTATTGACGCTGTGGAAGAACAGAATAGTGATAAGGACATAGCGCTGACGAGTCATCCGACCGCGAGACTGTTCCATATTCTCATCCTATCCTAAGCCTGTTCGCGTCGTTCCTTGATCAGCTTCAAGGTGTTCTCCCAGGCACTGACAAACATGTTCCGGAAATATCTGACCGGCCCGTATTCCTCGTATTCGGCCGGCTTTAATCCGTCCTCCATATAGGCCTGGCGAAAAGCCGGCACTCGCGTGAGCAGCTCATCCAGAACGTGGTCCTGCACGGGATTGAACAGCCGGGCCACCACGGGCTGGTCCAGCTCCAGCAGCCTATCCGCATGCCCTCGCCAGTTCATGGTGATGCACACGTCGCCGCCGACCATTTCCGTGAAGTGCTGCAATCCCCGTACGCCGCCGCCGATAAAACCGAGCTGGTAACCGCGGTCGTGCATGAACTTATAGACCTTCTTGGCAATCACCATGCCGGCCTGATAGAGAATGTCGGGAGATATCTCGATCCCCAGCTTTTCCACCTCCTTGCCGAGCCATTCATCGTAGATGCCCGTGATCAGGGAGCAGTAGGCGACCGGTTTGACTTTGGTTTTGGCCGTGATCTTGTGGTACATCTCACAGACGTCAATGATCTGGCTCAGGCCCATGATCTCGGTAGCGTTGAGCGGCGTGTTCTCTTCGATCAGAACGCCCATGGCTTCGAGGCCCGCCCCGGTCGCGGGAATCTTGATCATAATGTTCGGGCTCATCGCCCGGTTCTTGCGCCCTTCATCAATGATAACCTTGGGGTCTTCTTCGTTGATCGGGTCCCCCTGGATACTGACGTATCCGTGCTCGCCGTTGGTTCTCTCGTACACGGTCATGAACGTCTCGGCGATCCTCTTGACCAGCTTACGCTGTAAGATACATTCGACCTGGTTATCGTCGTCGCTCTCCTTCAAGGTCTCATCCAGCAGGGCCAGGGCGTGGTCCTTTCCTTCCTCATGGTTCAACATCTTCCATGTGTAAGCGGGATTCTGCGTGCAGCCCATCGCACCGGCGGCAATGGCCCACTCGGCCTCCTCGGGCGTGACGTTGTTAATCCACATCTTCGTCGGAGTCAGGGCGGCGACACGATGAAAATAATCCTGTTTCATGGCTCAGTTCCCTTCCAGATGATCTCTGACCGGGATCTCCAATGCAGTCTAATCCTCTTCGATCGCTATGGCTCTGGCCGGGGCGCCGTCGCCGGCGACAATCTTCAGCGGCAGTGCGATGAATGTCACTTCCGGTCTTGACAGCGATGTAAGGTTCGCAAGCCCCTCGACGACAATCACACTGCCCTCGAAGAGAATGCGATGAACCTCGGTCAGCTCCTCGATATTGTTGACGTCCGCCACCGAAGGCGGCTCGACGCCGAGCATACGGACTTTATTCTGTACGCACCATCGCGCCAGTTCGGCGCTGATGCGCGGCAGCTCGTCCCGATATCGCGCCTGGCCATAGTAGGCACTCCAGCCCGTACAAATAAGCAAGCTCTCACCCGGCCTAAATCCCTCGGGGACGCACCCGAGCTGTTCCGGCCCAATGAGCGCACGCGGCTCGACCGGACGAACATCCGCCACCCGGGCGGGCCCAACCAGATCCTCGATTGTTATGCTGTCGATGGTCTGTGCACCCGCGCCGAAGTGAACCGGGGCATCCACGTGCGTTCCGCAATGCGAATAAAGGCAGAGCGTCGTCGCATTCCAGCCGTCCGTCTGAAGGCGACGGGCCGGCTCGATGTGAACGCCTCTGTCTCCGGAAGCCAGAGGCAGCGTTAGGTCAATCACTCGGGGCATCGTTCACTTGGCGGCTTCGAGATTCTTGATGACTGTATCAGCGATTTTCCCGGTCTTTGCTGAGCCGCCCAAATCGACGGGCATCACGCCCTGTTGCATTGTTTTCTCAATCGACCGGACGATGCAATCGGCGGCTTGCTGCTCACCCAGGTGTTCGAGCATCAGAGCCCCGGACCAGATCGCTCCGATGGGATTGGCAATCCCGCGCCCGGCGATGTCCGGCGCCGAGCCGTGAATCGGCTCGAACATCGACGGATACGTCTTCTCGGGATTAATGTTACCGCTCGGGCCCAGACCCAGGCTGCCCATGATCGCGCCGCCGAGGTCGCTGAGAATATCGCCGATGAAATTGGTTGTGACAATTACGTCGAATTTTTCCGGGTGCAGCACGAAATTCGCCGAGGCATTATCCACGTACATCTTCGCGTACTGGACATCAGGATACTCAGCGCGGACCTGCTCGACGATGCGGTCCCAGTAAGCGAGGCTGTGAATCAGCGTGTTGGATTTGGTGACATTCGTGACGTGCTTGCGCCGACGGCGGGCCAGCTCGAACGCATAACGGGCGATGCGCTCGATGCCTTTGCGCGTAAACACGCTCGTATTGGTCGCCATACCGTCGGCAAATTCCGGCCGGATGAAGCCGCCGGACTGGACGAACTCACCCTCGGTGTTCTCGCGAATGACGACCAGGTCGATATCCTGGGGCCCCTTGCTGGCAAGCGGCCCCTCGACGCCGGGCAGAAGCCTTGCGGGGCGGTAATTGACGTACTGATCGAAGCTGGTGCGGACCCTGAATGTGAACAGCCTGGCCGGCAACGTGTCATCCACATCCGACAGCCCGACCGCCCCGAAGTAAAGGGCATCGAATTCCTTGAGCACATCCAGTGCATCGTCGGGCATGAATGTCCCGGTCTTTTTGTAGTGCCCAGCCCCGTAAGGAAACTGTTCGTATTGCAACTCAAAGCCGAATTCTCCGGCCACCGCGTCAAGGACCTTGATCCCCGCCGGTACAATCTCCGGCCCAATCCCATCGCCTGGAATAACAGCGATTCTGTATGTGTTTTTCTTGCTCATAGTCCGCTGGATTATAGGTATTGTCGGCAGATGTACAAGACAAAACCGGCCCGTATCTCCCATCCAGGAGCATTATCAGCCTTCCTCGAATTCACAAGTGTTGTATCGAACGGGTCGCCTATCCCCTGGAGGCGAGTTCCAGCGTGCCCGAGCCCTTGACTACAAACAGCCAGTCGTTGGTATCGGGTGCGACGACTTCGACCTTGCGCCCCGCGTTTGCCGAGCCGATTCGGAGCAAACCATCGAGGCCGTCGCCTGTGCGAGGATTGAACCAGCCGTAGGTGAAATTTCCGGCCGTCACGTTCAATCCCATCTTTCCACCGTGCTTGAGATAGACCAGGTAAATCTCGCCGGGTTTGCACAGGATGTAATCGTCCGTATTCTCGGTCAGTTCGTCTTGGCACTTCATGTCCCAGAACGGTATCTCGTGTTCCTTGAAGAATTCCAGCGCATAGCGGCACTGGGTCCAGACCTTCTCGCGGGTGCGATAGTCCTGGCAGGTTAAGTCACTATGCGGGTGCTTGTAACCAAAGTACCATTCGACGCCCGCGCCGCCTGCCATGATGTTGCCCCACAGGGCGTCCTTGCGGGCGTTGTCGCGTGTGGGATCTTCTTCGTCGGTGATCAGGCCATGGCTGGCGTCGCCGGGCTCGTCACAAGCAACGACCCAAGGCTTGCCCGCGGCCACCGAGCGATCGATGTAGTTGCGGGTCCGGCTGTGGACCTGGCTGAAATCGGGCTTGCTGGTCTGAAGGGAAAAGCCCGTCAGCTTTGATGCCTCGC
>CP070806.1:3422420-3444769 GCA_020343675.1 Phycisphaerales bacterium | reverse complement strand
AAGACGATACTGTCTTGACTTGCAGTGCCACGCGGCCAGCAGGACAATGGGAAGAAAGAGAAGTATGAAGTGGATGTCAGTGAACAGCATCGATACTACTTCGCCAACAATGTGTGCAACATCAATGTCGAATTGCGGATACTGGGATGTGCGGCCCCCATGAACTCATCGACTCCTCCATATTCCTCGATGCGCGAAAAATCGTAGATTTCATAGACATTATCCCTGTTCCGGCTCTCCAGGAACGCAATGAGCATGCTGTTCCATCGACTGAAACTACCGTCCAAACCATCCATGCGTGTTATGTAGGCCGGAGCGTAGGGGGTAATGACGATTTTCAGGGATATGCCCCCTGTTCGGCACACATCCAGCAGAATGTCAAAATACTTCTTCCGTTTTTCAGAAAAAGCGGTGACTTTTGTATCAGGTTCTATAGGACCGGACGACAATGCTCCTTCTTTGTTGAATTCCTCTTCCCATGCCAGGAATCCGTCTGATTCGAAGCTGTAGTGTGCCAAAGGGAGACTCTGTCGGCGGGACAATGAAATACTCTTTCTTACATCCTTGAGGTAATTGTAATTGAGCGTTTCAAAGTACAAGCCTGCGTTCTTTCGCATCCGCACTGTCGGGCTCAGAGGAAGGTGGTTCATCAGAGTGACGTTCGACACCAACCTCCTGTCAAAGTCTTCGTCCTCTAAAGTACAGAAGGTTCTTGGACAAACTCCAAGAATGATCAATTTCGGCCTGAGTCCCGCTTCTTCTATTGCGTAGTCTGCCAAGGCGAGAAAGTCCTCAATTTTGCCGGAGTTGACTGAAAGATTAAACGTCCTCAATCCTGTTGCTTCTTCAACGACCTCTGGGGCAAAACGCATGCAGTGAGAATTTCCGAGAATCAAGGCTTCTGGTTTGGGGTGGCTGGACTCCAGGAGAAGAAGCTTCTCAGTGCGTGCCGTGGCAACGATAACAGGATATTTGCCAGTGCCAAAGACGGCGCGAGGATCGACATATACGCTCAGGGCGACTAAGGACGACGACAAGACCGTCACGCACACAGAGAATGAAATTAAGAAAAGTCTATTTGAATCTTTCATTGTCTTCTTGCAGACGGCCTGCTGCTTGGAGCAGGTTCTCGGTCTGCCCGCCCATCGTCCGAGCCGAGCTGTCTGTGTCGTGCATTGCCAGATTCAAGGGCATAGCTGTCCAGTATCTTTCTACGATGCAGGGGCGTAACGCCATTGGCGGTAACTATACAGCAGCGATCTCTCAAAAGCAAAGATCTTTGGGACCCAGGAACGGAGAATTCCGGGGCAGATATACTTATCTTGAAAGGAGCACTTAAACGACACAGATGCTTGAGTTTGAAGAGCTTAGGAACACCGTTCTTTCCTGGCTGGATTCATTAAAGGGCCAGGAAAGTTGCGCCAAGTACAAATTTCATGCGAACGCGGACGAGACAATCTTCTGCACGTGTTTTGCCCTGTTTATTCTGGACCTTTTCAAAGCAGCCGCAGAGTTCTCGGATGACCAGAGAAAGAGGTGGATTTCATATATTCAGGATTTTCAGAATGAAGAATACGGCTATTTTGAGCCCGAGCAATATTACCACCAGGACAAGGAGCGTAATCGGCACCAATTGACGTGCTTTTGTCTGAGCGCCTTGAAGATCCTGGACGCGGAACCCAAATTCCCGCTGAAGTTCATCGAGCAGTGGAAAAGACCTGAGGACGTGAAGAAATACCTGTACGACAAAGGTTGTCATCAAGGCAGGCCCGGATCAGGGAACAAGGCGATGTTTCAGGCGATACTCCTGACCTGCGAGTACGAAAGAACGCGACGAAAAGACCTGCTCGATGGAATCAACGCATGGTTTGACTTTCACAATGAGAAACAGAATCGAAACGGGTTCTGGGGGAGCGATTTGCGGTCGCATTATCTCTACGGCCTGCAAAACGGATTTCATCAGTTGGTGATATACTTCTATTGGGACAACGTCATCCCCAAGCTCAACAAAATAATCGATGTGGCCTTGATGTCTCAGGACAGGCGAGGATTTTTCGCTCCAACGCCCGGAGGTGAAGCGTGCCACGACTATGACGCCATCCATCTTCTTGCCATGGCTCGCAGAGTGACAGACTACAGAGAGGATCAGATCGAAGCGTGTTTGAGCAGGGCCTTCGAGGCCCTACTGAGCCTCCGCAATAGTGACGGCGGATTTTGTCAGTCGAAGGCAGAGCTGACCGGCTTGATGGATTTCTTCAGATATGTCCCGGTCTATTTCTCAACCCGGTCACCCTGTCTCTGGTATTACAGGAGCAGGGCCAGCCTCGCAGCCTTGCTGAAAGGCGGGAACCTGCTCCGTACCGGCTGGACGCGAGAGCCAAGGGCGTGGGGCCAAAGCAATTTGTGGGACACATGGTTTCGTTGCCTGGCTCTGGCGGAGATCGCACAGGCAGTTGACGACAGCAGGATGCAGGGTTTCAGAGATGTCAGCTTTCACAAGGCACCGGGCCTCGGTTACTTTCGGCGGCAGGCGCGGCCCACGACATGAGCAGCATGCGTAGAAAACTTGTGTATCCCTCCACGGCGCTCATTCCTTCGGCACAGGCCAACAGTGTTCAGATTATGAAAATGTGCAACGCATTGTGCCGGTTTGGCTTCGACGTGACTCTCTTGGCCGGTACGCTGCCGGGGTACGGGAGCGTCAACGTTTACGAATATTATGGTGTGGAGAATACATTTTCAATCGTCAGAAAAGTGAGCGGTTGCCGTCGGGGCTCCACCTTCTTTCTTTCGCTGCGGAACTATCCGACGTTGAAGAACTTGGCCGGGAGCCGACAGAACATCCTTTTCTATGGAAGGGATGTTCTGGCCCTTTATGTGTTGGCCCGGGCGGGCCGGCAGGTAATGTATGAAACACACGACATTGTCAGGAAGGGGCCCAGAAGCTGGGCTGAACGAAGACTGATTGAGGGCCAGAATCTCCGCAAGATCGTGTTTATCTCCAGCGAGCTCAAGAGGGCGTATCTGGAGAAATACGGGACGGTTCTGGCGGACAAGAAGATGATTGTCGCGCCGGACGCCGCGGATGAACAACCGGATTTTTCCGAAACCTTTCGTCTGAACGGGGGCGCCCGGTTCAACGCCTGCTACGTCGGGGGTCTTCACAGAGGCAGGGGAGTAGAGCTCATTCTGGAGGTTGCCGGCAGGATGCCGGAGGTGGGATTCCACCTGTTTGGCGGTGCCGTGAATCAGATTCGTCCGCTTGAGCAAACGAGTTCGCCAAACGTTCATTTTTATGGGCACATCACGCCCGCCCAGACCTATAAGGTCCGAAACGCGGCCGATGTCCTTCTGATGCCGTATCAAAGAGAGGTGGTGGTTGCGCAAAATGCGTCTGAGACATCCCGGTGGATGTCACCAGTGAAGCTGTTTGAGTACATGTCCAGCAGGAAACCGATTGTCAGCTCCAATCACAAGGTTTTGCAGGAGGTGCTTGAACACAACCGCAACTGCTTGTTGTGTGAGCCTGACGATCCCACCCAATGGGTCCGAGCCATCGCGAGCGCTAAAGAGGATGAGCAGCTTTCCAGGCGCATAAGCGAAACGGCCTACAGGGATTTTGTTGACCACTACACGTGGGACAAGAGGGTTCGGCGCATTTTGGCCGATGATGAGATTGCGGTGAAAGAATGGTCTTGCCGGAGCTGATTTTGCAGAAGTCCTCCTTCATCGAAAACATCTTTGTCGATATCGACTGTCCCGTATGCGGCGGGAAAGTATTCAAGACGGTCTGGCGGGCGACGCCGCGGCAGTTTCTGAGTGATTTCAGACAGAGTTACTATAACCTTGATGCCATCGGCGTCGGTTTCGATACGCCCTTCTACATCAAGCGATGCAAAGGCTGCTCCTTTGTCTTTGTCAACCCCCGGTTCCGCAACGATCTCTACGATGTCGTTTACAACGAGGCAAAAGTCGGGCAGCGCCATCAGAAAGCGTGGGCCTTTCAGGAAGGCGATCTGAAATATCTTTATAACACGCATCACAAATGGGCGGCGTCCCGGATTCTCATGAGGGCCCTCTCGTATCTTCATGGGAGATTCGAGAAGCCCAAGAATGAGGGCCAGAGGCGGATCAGACTGCTGGATTTCGGATGTGGCAATGGTCATTTGCTCGATCTGTGCAGAGTCTTCGAGGTGGAAGCCACCGGAGTAGACATCGATTTGCACAGGATTCAATTTTGCAGGGACAAGGGGCTGAATGTATGTCGACCCGAAGGCCTTGAGGCCGCAAGCCAATTCGATGTGGTTGTTTCAACTTCGGTCGTGGAGCACGTCAATGATCTGCATGAATACTTCCGATACGTGACGGACCGGCTCAAGAGCGGCGGCCGCCTCCATCTGACCGGTTTGAATCCGGGAATCATAAGAAGAGAGAAGAAACGCGGGACATATCGCCTCGTCATGCCGTTTGAGCACCTCAATTACTTTACTGCCGGCGCGCTTGATACGCTTGCGGGTAAGTATGGTTTGAGGAGGATCCAGGTCAGCCATTTGTTTCAGCCGACGACAAAGCTTCTTGATTACTTTACGCCTTTTCTGAAGAACTTTGTATTTCGTGGTTTCTATCCTACCGGTATGTTTGAGGCGGATTTGACGAAGCTATAACGCCGGGACAGCCGCACGGATTGGCGTGTGAACAATTATGTGTAATGTCGCATAAAGCGGGGAGAAATACGACTCGACCATGGCTGGGAATACTATGACCAAGCACGATATTCTGACGGAACAGGAAATGTCCGGTTTTGCGATGAACCAGAGGGTGGTCAGACAGATTGAACATTTTCGTGAAAAGATGAATTTGGAAAAGAGCCAGATGAATATTCTGGATTGGGGCTGCGGAAGAGGACGCGCCGTGGCGTGGTTGAGGGCGGATGGCTACAATGCCTTCGGGGCCGATGTAGATGCCGAGCCCATCGAGAATTGTCGTCCACTCTTCACGGCGCGCGGCATGGATGCCAACGCTCTCATTTCCCTGTTGGAAGACGGTGAAGAAAGGAAGTTTCCCGACGATTTCTTTCATTTTACGTGCTCAGATGGAGTCTTTGAGCACGTCCGTGACATCGAGCAAGTTGCCGCAACCTTCGAGAGGCTGACTGTCGCAGGGGGTGTGGGTGTGCACTTTTTTCCTGCTCACAAGCATGTTGTCGAGATTCACCTTTTCATGCCCTTTGTACACTGGCTCCCGGAAAATAAGCTTCGCAAGATCTACATCTTGCTCTGGCTGCTGCTGGGCAAAGGGCCCGGGTGGAAAGAGCTGCGAGGTAGAAGTAAGTGGGAACAGGCCCATGCCTATTACGAATATAGCGCATTGAAGACGTACTACAGAACACCCCGCCAGATCACGGAAGTATTTGCCCGCCACGGATTCAAGGTCGATTTCATATCTCTGGCGGACTTCGGCCTGGAGAGACATCCGCTGCTGGCCCGACTGGCCGGGTTCAGAGTTCTGCGGCCGCTGCTGGATTGGGGAATGCGCAACGTCGGTCAGGTCGGCTTGTTGATTACCAAGAAGAAATGTTAGCGGGCGCAAAGGCTCCATTGAACAAATGAAATTTCTGCCGAAAAAAGTCTTCTCATTAGGGACCATCGTCTGGTTGCACGTGAGTTTTTCCCTGGTGTTGATCATTGCCTGGACAATGATCAAGCGCGGCTGGGACTTCAGGGTGACGTCGTTTCCCAACGAGTGGTTCTATATATCTGGAGGACCGGACGTATTCAATGTCGCCGCGATCATGATTGGGGCAATGTTTCGGTGTCTGCATTTCAATCACCTGACTTTCTATTTGTTCAATGTGTTCGTCAGCGCCGCAACAGTGGTTGTGTTCTTCCATCTCGCTCGGACATGCCTGGGCAGGAAGCTCTCGCTCTACGTGACGGCGATCTTTGCCTTTAATCCCGAGTTTGGTTTGTACAACAACTTTGTTCTCAAGGAGAACCTGCTGATTTTGGTCCTCATCGTTGCGATGTACTGTTTTTTCAAGGCACTCGCGACGAACAGAGTTGTATACGAGATTTTATTCACTCTTATCTTGCCCCTTATTGGCCTGCTCAGGGAGCCGCTGGTTCTGATGGGGTTTCTACCGCTTGCCTTTTTTCGAAAGTCTATGCGAAGGCTGATATGCTTTTTCGGCGTTGTGGTCGCGTGCAGCCTGCTGTATCTGATGCGCGAACAAGCCGATGTGCTAATCAAGGCTTATTCGGCCTCGCATCTGGGCAATTATGGAGCTACCAAAGTGATTCTTGAAGACATCTATGGGGCCCCTACGTCGGTGACATTCGGCGAAGTGTTTGGCTCGCCGGCATTGCTTGCGGAATATTTCTTTCGAAGTTTCTTGTACTACATAAGACCTGGCTGGAATACTGGAGTCAAGCTGAATTCCGTGCTGATACCTTACACGTTGTTTGTTGTTTATGTATTTGTGGCGAGCTTTCGCTTCAGAAAGTACCTGGTCTCCTCTTATCACACCGCCTATATGCTTATTGCCCTGATTGTCATTGCACTTAGTCTGATTCTAATTCTCTATGATCCCATCGAACGATATCGCTACAGCGTGTTCCAGCTCGCCTTCACGTTGCTTGTACTCAACCTTACAGGTTATCAGGAGTGTCTGCGACAGGGGCGATGCGCGACAAGGGGCGTTGTCGCCGGCAACTATTGATGAACGCGAGTAAAGCCAACAAGATCCGTATCCTTTATTTGGTGAGCCGCCTCCGCCAGGTAGGACCGGGCTTTCAGCTTTATAACCTTATTAGGCATCTTGACCGGAATAGATTTCAACCTTACATCATCACGCTCTCTCCGGAGGGCCAACATTCCTTAATCGAGAGCTTCAGAAACATTGAGGTGACATGTGATTCTCTTGGCCTGCCGCGCGTAGCGGGTATGATTTTCGGCCCGGGACGCATAAGGAAACTGCTCGAAAAGAATCCCGCTGACCTGGTTCACGTATTCGATTATCGTGCGACCCTGCTCTGTGCCAATCACCCTATGGGCATCGCTCGCGTCGTAACGTGTCGTCAGTCTTATCGTCACATTTTCGGGCCAATCCTTGGCTCGGTGATGAAGAAGACGTTTCTCAAAGCGTCCGGCAAATGCGAGCGTGTTGTGGCTGTCTCACATGCTATCGGAGATTTGGTGAAGCATGAACTTTCTCGCCCGATAGAGGTCATTCATAACGGAGTCGATACGGAAAGATTCAAGCCTGTCAGCGAGGAAAGAAGAAGGTCCCTGAGGTTGCAGCTTGGCTTGCCGCCGGGTAAGCGTGTATTCGTGAGCGCGGGTTTTCTGTCCAAGAACAAAGGGGTGCCTACCCTGATTGAGGCTTTCCTCAAGGGTACGGACGGACGGGCAGATGTCTTGGTGTTGCTGGGCGATGGGCCTTTGCGAGAGAGATGTCTGCGTCTGGCTGCCGGAAGAGACAATGTTCGGATAGTCGGTTTTGTCCAGAACGTGGAAGATTACCTCGCCGCCGCGGATGCGTTTGTGTCTGCCTCGTTGACAGAGGGCTGTCCGAATGCTGTTATGGAAGCGATGGCTTGTGGTCTTCCGGTTGTGTTGTCGGACATCCCTCCGCACCGGGAGATTCTGGCCCTGGACGAGAGAGCGGGGCAAGTATTTACGGCAGGGGATGTGACGTCATTGTTACGCGCTCTCTCAAGAACGCCGCAGATGAATCAGTCTGAGCGGTCTGCGGCTGCCCTCGGCATTATCAAGAATCACTTTGATGCTGCAGGCATGTCGCTGAAGTACCAGGAGCTCTACGCTCAGCTATGCGACCGGGCTGGCTGACTCTGTAAGAACCGAAAAATGGGCACGAAGAGACTTTTGGTGACAGGGGGGTCGGGATTCATCGGGACGAGCCTGGTCGAGTCGTTTCTGACCGCCGGACATGAGGTGCTAAGCGTCGATATTGGAGAACCCCAGAATCATCGGCACGATAAGGTCTTCGAGAAGATCGACATTCTGGATCTTACAGCTCTGACGAAGACCTTTTCTGATTTTGCGCCTACTCACGTCGTGCATCTGGCCGCCCGGGCAGATCTGAATGAGAAAAAGGACGTTCAAGGCTACAGGACAAATGTGGACGGCGTCGAGAACGTGGTTCGTGCCGTCTCAGGCCAACCCTCGGTCACGAAATGCGTTTTTGCCTCGACAAAGCTGGTTTGTCCGACGGACTACAGACCGGAATCGGACGATGATTATTGCCCGAATACCCTGTATGGGCAGAGCAAAGTGATGGGCGAGAAGATCGTGAAGAGTTCAGAGACAATGCAGTGTCACTGGTGCATTGTTCGGCCCAGCTCCATCTGGGGTCCCTGGTCCTGGCTCCCTCATATCCCCTATGGTAGGTTCTTCGTCATGATTGCCGAGGGGCGGTACTTCCATCCCGGCGGTATTGATCCGCCGAAGGCTTTTGGCTACGTCGGCAATACCGTGTTTCAAATCGAAAAGCTTCTTGATGCCCCGGGTCATCAAATCCATCGAAAGGTCTTCTACCTGGCCGACTACGATGTCTTGAAGATCAGCGACTGGGCGAACATGATATCTTCAAAGCTCTCCAATAAGAAGTTGCGAACGCTTCCGTGGCCCGCCATATACCTACTGGCCTGGATGGGCGATGTGATGAAATTCTTTGGCATGAAAGCCCCACCGTTGACCTCTTTCCGCCTGAACAATATCCGGGCCGATACCTCGGGGATTCCCCTGGAGCCGACGAAAAGCATCACGGGCCCTCTGCCGTACTCCGTGGAACAGGGCGTGGAGGAAACGATAGCATGGTTGAGAACACAGGGCCTGATTCTTTGAAGGCACTATCGTTCCGACAGAAGCAAAGAAAAGACTCTATGGTTGTCTCCATAATTACGGTCTGTTTCAATAGCGTCGAGACAATTGAAGAGACGATTATGAGCGTCCTGAGCCAGGACTACAAGGATATTGAACATCTTATCGTCGATGGCGGCTCCACCGATGGGACGCTTGATATCATAGAACGGTACAGGAACAACATCGCCAAAATCGTATCCGAGCCGGACCGCGGCATCTACGATGCGATGAACAAGGGAATAAGGCTGTCCACCGGCGACGTGATTGCCGTTCTAAACAGCGATGATGTCTATGCCAGCCAGACTACAGTTGGCCGGATGGTTGAGTTCCTCCAGGCCAATAATTTTGATGCCGTCTATGGGGACTTGGTCTATGTGGACCGCCACAAGAGGGATCGCATTACACGGTACTGGCAGACCGGGCCGTACAGAAAGAACGCTTTTCGTTATGGTTGGGCGCTGCCCCATCCAACCTTCTTTTGTCGGAAGGAGATTTTCGAGACCTTCGGTAGCTTCAACGATGACTTGCAGATAGCCGCGGACTTTGAATTGACGCTCCGTTTTGTCGAAAAGCATCAGATCAGGGTCGGTTATCTGCCGGAAGTAGTCGCAAGTATGCGAAGCGGGGGCAAGGCCAACGTGCTGCGGGGGATAATCCGGGGTAACCGGGAGATCATGAGCGCTTTCCGCCTGAATGATCTGCGCTTGTCTGCCTGGTTTCTGATTCTTAAGCCCGCAGCGAGAGTATCTCAATTCTTCAGACGACCCGGCAAGTCGGGTGGGCAAAGGGCGGATCTGTGAATATTCAAGAGCCCTATGATCATGAGTTTGCTGAGCAAACTAGTCGCCTTCAACATAAGACTTAGCAAGATTTTCGATCGAACATTCCCGTGTTTTGTGGCCGAACGAGACCGCGAAGACCTCGTCTTGTTTCTTGTCCGCGAGGCTGTTCGCAATCGTGATTTCTACTCGGTGCTTGAAGTGGGGGGAATCGTAAGGCCGTTATTGAAACGTTCCAGGGATTACAGGTATGATGGCTTGGATGTTGAGCACGCGGAGCAGTGGGAGCGCCTGTATGACAATTTTGCTGTGCAGTCGATAGAAGAGCCGATCAAATACAAGTATGATCTTATTGTTTCGAAGTCCGTACTCGAACATGTCCGGGATAACAAGGCGAGCGTCACACAAATGTATGAAGCTCTGCGGACAGGTGGATACGCGATACACTATTTGCCGTCAAAGTATCATCCATATTCGCTTGTCTTGAGGCTGGTAGGGCCCAAATGGCAAAGTCGGTTGATCATGATGCTACGGCCCTGGACGGCAGACATAACGGGTTATCGCACCTTTTTCGACAGGTGCTCACCCAGAGAAATGAAGGGGCTTTTTGAATGCGCCGGATTTGAGACGGTCAGAACAACGCCGATTTTCAGAGCCAGTGATTATTTCAGATTTTGTCTTCCCTGTTACGTCGTCGTGACACTCTGGGAGAACATTTGCAAGAGGCTCCAATGGGAGCAGTGTTGCTCCGGTTTCGTGATTGTTGCGAGGAAATAGCTGAGGCTGCAAGTGTGAGGCTCTGCCTTTTGACAAAATGGCGGACTTCCACATCTTCGCTCTAGCGCCTTGTCTCTATGACGTCGGTCAGGCACATCCACAGCATGCGCGTGAACGTTCTACTGATCTTGTTGAACATGCTCCTTGTTAATGTGGCGTTTTTTCTATCCTTCCTGATCAGAACAGGCGGGGACATCCCCGAGTATAACTTCTTGGCGTACAAGAGAAGTCTGGTCTTTGTGACCTTGATATACACTACGGCATTATCTTTCTTTGGAGTTTACCAAAAGAGGTTCAAGTCATCGTGGGACCTGTTCAAGAGAGTTTTTCTAGGGTTGTTTTTCGGGACGTTATTGAGCGTGGCTCTTGTTTATGCCTTCAGAGCTAGGTGGGGTGCGTTTCCCACGACGGTTTTTGTCATTTCCTTCTTCATCAATCTTCTGCTGATTTTCAAGTTGAACCAGTACGTCCTCCGAGCGGGGCGGCAGATTGGGAAGAAGGTCGTTGTCATCGGCAAAGATGATCTGGACGGCATCATTGGGAAAAAGGCCGTGGTTGAGAGAATCGGAAGCGATCAGATCGGACAGCTCACGAAATATGCAGACATTGATGAGGTCGTGATTTGCGAAAGAATCCATGATGAAAAAGACCTGAGCCTTTTGATTTATCTGATACAAAGACTGAAAATCGACGTTGTGTTCAGCCCCTCAATCTATGTGGAGCTCCTGTCCGGCAGAATCAACGGCGATAATTCGTTCGGCTTTCTCAGTACATTTGTTGGAGAGAAACGGGATGTTGAGGAGTTCCTGATGCGGAGTCTCGACATCGTGGGAAGCATCGCCATCCTGTTGCTTTCGACGCCCATAACCGTCTTAATCACTTTGCTGACCAAGGTGACCTCTCGGGGCCCCATTTTTTATAAGCAGCAGAGGGTCGGCAAAGATGGCAAGCTCTTCACCTTGTACAAGTTCAGAACGATGATCAGAGATGCGGAAAAGGAAGTGGGCCCCGTTCTGGCCAGCCGGGATGATCCGCGAGTGACGAGGATCGGAAGGCTCATGCGGAGGACTCGCCTGGATGAGCTGCCTCAACTGTTCAACGTCCTGCGCGGGGACATGAGCCTGGTCGGCCCCAGGCCGGAGCGGCCGCACTTCGTCAAGCAGCACAAAGCATTGCACGAGCTCAGACTCGCCGTCAAGCCGGGACTGACGGGACTGGCTCAGATTCGCAGCTTCTACAATTTGAAGCCCAAGCACAAAATCAAATATGACTACCTCTACATCCAAAGAAGGTCGCTGCTGCTGAATCTCTACATCCTGGTGCTCACCATCCCGGCCGTCTTCTCCAGAAAAGGCTGGTGAATTCTCTACTTTGTTCACGTTACATCGTGCGGTAAACGACCACGCGCTTCTTGTTCTTCTTGCGCGCGTCCACCCTCGCTGAATATTCTTCCCGTCCGGCCCCATCGGACTTTGCCTGCTCGTCCTGATCCCTGACAATCCTGACGATATAGTCGGTTCCTTCAGATATTTCCGTTGTGTATTTTATCCCTTTGCGTTCGGCGTAAAAACTGATGCGCAAATCCGGGACAGCGACGACATCCTCCGGCCCGGAGTTTAATCTCAGCCACTCAGCCGCATCTCTGTAGCCCTGTTTGTCCAAGCCCAGGGGGCTCAGGAGTTTGGGGATACAGATACCGACCCCGACGGCCAGCAGTATGAAGAGCCATCGCTGCGAAGGCTGATTGCTTTGTCTGCGGTCTTTGGGGAACCTCTGCTCAAGCTGTTGCGCGAAGATTTCGAGACCCGTGGGCACGTAAAAGACCAGCAACACCACCAGCGGCAGACAATGCCTCCTGCTTATGTATCCCCAGTAGCGGTACAGCATGATCATCATCAGAACGTTGAGGAAGACAAAAGCCGGGACAAAAAATCTCTCTATGTTATCTGCTTCTGATTTTCGGCGAATACGGGCATAAGCCCCGACCACAAGAGCCGGCACGAAGTAGTACATTAAGTTGTCGCATATATCTCCCGCAAGCCTGCCAATGGCTCTGGCAGTTTTGCCTGCGTAAGCCGACGCTTTCAGCGTGTTGCTGCCGCTCTCGCTTGCCGCGTTGTGATTTACCTTAGCCTCCCGGAGGGCTGAAGCACTGATGTACTCTTTAAGCTTCCCAGGCAGGATTCTACCTCTGGCTACCATGTAGGGTGCCGCGGGGATTGCAAAGCCGAGTAAAAGAACGGCTATCGCTCCAACTAAGGCGGGTCTTTTCATGTTATGTTCAGGCACCAGGAGCCTCATCAGGATCCATGAGACTCCGTACACGAGCACTTGGGCGCATTCGGGCCGGATCATATGTCCGAAGCCGGCAACCAGGCCGCTTGCCCCGAACATCCACCATTTACCGTCTCTTGCGCCCCCGAACAGGAACCACAGGCCCGTTGCGAGAAAAAGTATATGCGGCCAGTCTCGCAGCGCGTCGCTTCCGAACTGGGCCGGGTAGGGAAGGATGATGAGGATCACAATCGCCCAGAAACTCCTCTTGCTCCCGGCCAGCAGCTTTCCCATGAAATACAGAGGAATCAACGCGAGCACTCTGCACAATAAAGTCACGCTCTGGGCCGAGCATGTCCAGCCAAGCGCCGATGGATCGGCGCCGAATACCCCAGCAAGTTTGTGGATTGCAAAAACGCCAAAGGGATATCCGAAAGAAAGGCCTTTGACCACACCGAGCGGATCCGTCTGGAACCTCCTCGCCAGTTCGATATATGTCACCCCGTCCTTGGAAATCAGAACGCTTGTGGCGACCAGGTAAATCCCGAGCGACGAGGCGACGAGAACAAGAAAGAGGACATTAAAGATATCGCTTCTGCGTTCCGGGTTTTTGGTTACTGACTCAACCTTCATGCTTGTGACCTCTGCTATTTTATGTCCTCGTCCGTCACCGGCGTCAACTGCAAACTCCCGCCGGCGCGATTATTCCTGCGCTTGCTCGTGACGTTCTTCTGCACCCTCCCTGCACGCGACGAACAGCTCCCCTTTGTACCAGACGTTGTATCCGCTTTCGGCCAGGTGCATATACCTGTCCAGGTCGATCAGCGCCCTGCAGATGTCGCTGTCCGCAGAGTTTCGGCTGATTTCCAGGAATTCCTTTGAATGGCTCAGGCCTGCGGCGGCGCGGCTTCGTGGGTATTGATCCGCTGAATACTTCGCCGAAAAATAGTGTCCTTTCAAATGCTCTGCCGCCCACGAGAAGCCGAGGTTTTTGAACCGGAAAGAAAGGTTCAGGAGGGTGAATCTCTTCGTGATGCGGGTATTGCCGCCGATGTTATCGTGACAGCAGGTCCTGCACATCAGATAAGGGCAGTCTGCCCGTATCGCCCAGTCCATCGCCGCATCCGATAGCGAGCCGCACGCACCGAAGAACACGACCGCCGCTGCTCCGGCGTCAACTTTCGACTCAAAGAGATCATCCTGCCGGAACTCGTAATTCTCGGAGGTCCTTTTCAGCCGCACATATTCGTAGAGCCGGTTCGACGCTGGAAAGATGTCTGTTGCGATCACCTTGAAATTCGGCAGACGAACCGCTAAGTCTCTTGCATGTCTGCCGATGACGCACGCGGGGTTGATGATCGTCTTGTCAGGCAAATCGAGCGTTTGGGTTTCGAGGAGTCTGACAATGATCTGCTTCAGATATGCGTCGCGCACGCCCCTGCGACGCATGCCTCCGAACGATGCGTAAGCCGATCGCTCCTGTGGAAAGCCCGGAAACTCTTCGTCCCATCTTCCGGATAGTCCCCCAAGGTGTCGTTCCAGGGTTTGCCTCTCGCATCTTCGCTCGGCGATATTGCCCCGGCGAAATGCCTCCAGTAGCCCCACGAAGGCTTGCGAGCCCAATTCCAACTGGCCGTGTTCACCTTCCATACTTGAAATACTTCGAGCGTCCTTTCTGCCCGGCTATCGTATCAGAATCCTGCCTGCATTTCGAGAATCAATTCGCGGCCCCTGGTTGGGCACTGCGATGCGATGCCCGGGATGAATCATTTCTTACCCTTCTTGCTAAATGACGGGGAAAGGCTTTTTTTCGACTTGTTTCGATGCGGCTCGAAGATTAGAATCCCGCTCTTATGATAAAGGCAAGTATCGTCAGTATCGGCAATGAGCTGCTCTCCGGCGAGACGGTCAATACGAACGCCACCCATTTGTGCGCCGAATTGCTGGCCATCGGAATCCCCGTTGTCAGCACGTATGCTATCGGCGATCAGATCGATCCAATCGTTCGGGCGCTCGAGCGAGCCTGCACCGACGCGGATATCGTCTTAGCGACCGGCGGGTTGGGGCCGACTGACGATGATTTGACACGCCAGGCTTTGGCACAATTCCTGGGTGTTGAATTACAGCTCCGGGATGAACTGCTGGAGAAGATTCAGCGATTCTTCGCTGGCCGGGCGTTGTCGATGCCCGAGAGGAACAAGATTCAGGCGTATATCCCCGCCGGGGCGAGGGCGCTGGCGAATATCGGCACGGCGCCGGGGATTGTGGCGGAAGTGAAGGGCAAGATCCTTTTTGCCCTGCCCGGCGTTCCGATGGAGATGAAGCGGATGTTCTCCGAATCGGTCGCGCCCGAATTGAAGCGGCAGGCTGGCGGGCAGGCAGTAGTCGTGCGGAAGCTCCGCTGCTTTGGAGCGGGCGAATCGACCATCGCCGAGATGCTCGGGAATATGATGCAGCGGGGCAGAAATCCTTTGATCAACTGCACGGCTACCTCGGGCGTTATTACGCTCCATATCGTTGCCTCAGCCCCGAACGAGCCACGGGCCGAACAAATGGCCCAAAAGGATGAACAAACACTTCGCAGCTTGCTCGCAGAGCTGGTTTTTGGCATGGGCGAGCAGACTTTAGCTGAGGTGGTGGGCGAAGAGCTGACCCGGCAGGGCAAGACGGTGGCCCTGGCGGAATCGTGCACGGCAGGCCTGTTAGCCAAGCTCCTGACGGACATTCCCGGCGCGAGCGAGTATTTCACACATGGCTGGATCACCTATTCTGACGAGGCGAAAACGAACGAGCTTGGCGTGCCGGCTCTGCTGGTCGAGCAATACGGGGCCGTCAGCGAGCAGGTGGCCGAGTCTATGGCTCGAGGGGCGAGAAAAAAGGCCCGCACAGATTTCGCAATTGGCATAACCGGCATAGCTGGTCCGAGCGGCGGCAGCGAACAAAAGCCTGTCGGGCTGGTATATATCAGTGTGGATTCTGGCACGGGCTGCGAGACCAAAGGCTGCTTTTTTACCCACGACAGGGGGTTCACACGGCTCCGAGCGGCGCAGACGGCCCTGAATATGCTCCGTTTAAAATTGAACATTTGACTATCGGCGGCGGACATGTTATAATTGCTGTAACTGGGGCACGCTGAACTTTGAGGAGAATATGGCAAAACAACGCAGGCGCTTGGGCGAAATACTTTACAAGGCCGGGCTGGTGCAAAAGCAGGCTCTGATCGATGCTATCAAGGCATCAAAGACGAACAAGAAGCGGCTCGGTGAGATTTTGCTCGAAAAGGGCCTGATTGATGAAGAGAACCTGACGAAGGCCGTCGCCAAGCAATTTGGGCTCGATTACGTGAACCTGGACGCGGCGAACATCTCGCCCGATGCGGGCAAGGCCATCCCCGAAGACCTCATCAAGAAGCACAACATCATCCCGATGGATATGAATAACGGCAGGCTCAAGCTGATTGTCAGCGACCCGTCGGACCTCGAGATGATGGACGCGATTCGTTTCCGGCTGAACACGGAGCCGCAGTTCTGCCTTGCGTGCCCGACGAAGATTCGGTCGTTCATCGAGGATTCGTTCGACCAGACAAAAAAAGAAGAAGACGACCGGCTGCGGCACAGCATCGATGCAACCGCCGCCGAATTGGCGGAAGCCGGCCACGAATTGCAGGCCGAAACGCTTCGGGCCCAGGCGGCCGGGGCGGATGATGATGCGCCGATCATCAGGTTGGTGAATCTGATCATCGACAACGCCTATTACATGCGGGCCAGCGATATCCACGTCGAGCCGATGGCCGACAGGGTGCGGGTGAGGTACCGCGTCGACGGCGTCTGCCTGGAGCGGGACAATATCCCGAAGAACATGCAGGCTCCGCTGGTGACGCGTTTCAAGATTCTCTCGGGTATGGATATTGCCGAGCGGAGGTTGCCGCAGGACGGGCGTATCAAGCGCGAGATCGGAGGTCAGGACATTGACTTTCGTGTTTCGTCCCTGCCGGGCAACCACGGGCCGAGCGTGGTGTTGCGAATTCTGCGTCCGGATGCGGTCAACATCGGTATCCAGTCGCTGGGATTCGAGCAGAATAATTACGAGCAGTTTCAGCGTATCATCAAGAGGCCAAACGGCATCTTTCTAGTCACGGGCCCGACGGGCAGTGGAAAGACCACGACGCTGTATGCGGCACTGCAGGAGCTGAATAAACCGGACAAGAAGATTATTACCGCCGAAGACCCTGTGGAATACAACTTCCCCGGGATGAATCAATGCCAGGTCAAGGACGAGATCGACCTGACGTTTGATAAGATTCTCAGGTCGATGCTGCGACAAGCCCCGAACATCATCCTGGTCGGAGAAATCCGAGACGGCATTGTGGCGGATATTGCAATTCAGGCAGCCCTTACGGGGCACCTCGTGTTCAGCACCTTGCACACGAATGACGCGCCCAGCGCGATCACGCGTCTGATCGATATGGGCGTCAAGCCGTTTCTCGTGGCCAGCTCGATACAGGCGATCATGGCCCAGCGGCTCGTGCGGGTCATCTGCAAGAAATGCCGAGCGGTGAATGAAGAGCCGGACCCGCGTCATATGGAATCGCTCAGAATCAGCCGGCAAGATATCGAGAAAAATCCCATCTACAAGGGGACCGGGTGCAGCCAATGCCAGAACACCGGCTACAAAGGCCGGATCGCCATATTTGAGATGTTCGAGATGAACAACGAGATACGAGAGCTGGCCTTTTCTAAGGCCCCGACAACCGAGCTGCGACGAGCCGCAAAGGCAAGCGGAATGAAGACGCTGATGGAAGACGGAAAGGCCAAAATATTCAAAGGAACAACAACGCCGGACGAAGTGGTCAGAATCACGCAAACAGAAGGCGCGGTGGTGGACTAAACCAAATGTAATGATTGAGGTTTGTACATGGCAACAGTAAACATGGACCGATTGCTGGAGGCCTGCGTGACAATGGGCGCCTCCGATATACACCTGACGACGGGTCGTCCCCCGGTGCTGCGAATTGACGGCTCGTTGCGATCGCTGGAAACCAAGGTTCTTGAACCGGACGATACCGCGGCCTTGATGAGGTCCATCACGCCCGACCGGAACCAGCAGGAAATCCAGGAGGAAGGTGGAACCGACTTCGGTTTTGCCTTCGGCGACAAGGGCCGGTTTCGTGTCTCCGTCTTCCGGCAGAAGGGCAATCTCGCGCTGGTCCTGCGCCTGATTCCATCGAAAATGCTGACCTTTGAGGAAATCGGCTTGCCGAAAATTTGTCAGGCATTGTGCCGCAGGCCAAGAGGGCTGTTCCTGGTGACAGGCCCAACCGGGTGTGGCAAGACGACCACCCTCGCTACCATGATAAACTACATTAACGACCATTTCGACCGCCATATCATCACCATTGAAGAACCGATAGAGTATTATCACAACCATAAGAAATCAGTTATCAACCAGCGGTCGGTCGGTGTCGATGTCCCGAGCTTTTCCGAGGCGTTGAAGCGCGTCTTGAGAATGGACCCTGATGTGATTCTGGTCGGCGAATTGCGCGACCTCGAGACCATCGAGGCCGCCGTCAGAGCGGCCGAAACGGGCCACTTGGTCTTCAGCACGGTACATACGACCAGCGCTGCCGGGACGATTACCAGATTGATTGATGTCTTTCCGGTGAATCAGCAGGAGCAGATTCGCATTCAGCTCAGCAGCAACCTGTTGGCCGTGCTCAGCCAGGCCCTTTGCCCGCTTGCCACCGGCAGGGGAAGAGTCGCCGCATACGAGTTTCTGGTGGTTACCCCCGCTATCGCGAACCTCATCCGTGAGAACAAAACCTACCGAATCGATTCGAGCATTCAAACCGGCAAGAAGCTGGGGATGCAGCTTCTCGACGAACATCTCTGGCAGCTCTATGACACCGGCAAGATTGCCCTGGAGCAGATGTTGGATAAGGGCCGTCAGCCCGGCGCCCTGCAGGATAAGGCTACGGCCAAGATAGAAGCCCTGAGAGGAAAACACAAGCACAAGAAGAAGGCGGCCAAACAGGAAATGGAGGATCTGGGCCCGATCCTCCGGGCCTGAGCACCTCAATTCGTATCGCCTGAAACACAGATCCGGCCACTTGGCCCGACGGGCCCAAGGGGCGGCCGCAGCGGAGTCGAAGGCTTTCCTTCGCGTGATTGACCTACCCGGCGGTCTCGACGAGTTTCTTGAAGCGGGGGTGGTCACGCAGCGGGTCCCAGACAGGGTCACGGCGAAGCTTGGCTACCGACAGCTCCGAATGCATATTTAGCAGCCGTTCCACTAAGTCTAAGGCCTCGTCGAATTTGCCTACCATGACATAGATGCGTGCGAGGTCCCCGATCCGTAGCGGACCATCAATAGCATCTTTCTCCACAGGATTACACTCGATACCCAGGAGCCCCTCGCGAATGGCCTCCTGCTGGCGGCTCAATCCGGCATAAGCCTTGCCCAGAGAGCTGTGGTACCGATGGTCCTTCGGATTCTGGGCAACCTTCTTTTCCAGAATTGCTGCTGCAGCCTGGTAGTGTTTTCTCTCCAGATCTTTCTCGCCCATGTACCCGTAAATCTCTGCCAGCCAGAGGTCATTGGGAATAAACCAGTCCATGTTGTCAAAGCCTTCTGGTCGCTGAGTTAGCTTCTTCAGTACTTCTTTATATTCCCTGTCGTATATATCAGCTTTGACCTGCACACCGAATATCCCAAGGTTACTTTCCAATTCTTTATTGTTACGCAGTGCCTCGTCCACAACTGCCCGCGCCTTTTTGGTATCGCCTTGCCAGAGAAGGTAGAGCCAGGCCTTCTGCCAATATGACCAGGCGCTGTTAGGATTCAGTCTGATGGCCTGTTCATAATAACGCTCCGCTTCCTCATATCTCCTAAGGAAACCGAGAGTGTGGGCGATACTACCGGGATAGCTGGAATTTGTAGGATCAAGCTCGATGGCTCTCTTGAGGTTAGGCAGCGCCTCCTCGAATTTACCCTGGCGCCTCTGGGCCTGAGCTGTCCACCATATAGTCCGTATGTGATTTGGATGACTTCTGCGGGCGCTTGCGAACTGTTCCAGGGCGCGTTCATAATCAAGACAGCCCTGGTAGTAGTAACGGCCCAAAACAACGTGTGCCCCAGGCATGTCCGGTTCAAGCTCAAGGGCTCTGTCTATTGCTTCCTTGGCCCTTGGGAGGAATTCTTTGTTTCTGCCATACCTCCAGTACATGCCTGTAAGAGCACTTGAAAGCGAGACATGGGCCTCCGCGTAATTTGGTTCGAGCTCAATTGCCTTGTCAAACATTTCGATGGCTTTGACAGTCCCTTCCTGTGAAGAAAGGTCAAGTTTAAGATATTGGTGGCCCTGAAGAAAACAGGCGTAGGCCTCCGTGTTGTCTATGTAGCCGTAGGCAAGTGCCTTGCGTTCTGTTGCCAGCAGGGTGATATCCAATTCCTGGGCCACGCTCTCGGCGATATCGGTCTGCAACTGAAAAATGTTGCTCATTTGATTATCGTAGGTCTTCTGCCAGACGTGTGTGTCGTCAGCGGTATTGATAAGCTGTATCCTTATTCTCACCTGGCTGTTTCGATCCGAGGGCCTGTCGCACTGGACTGTACCTTCGAGATAATAATCGAGATTGTATTCCTTAGCTAACTGTGCGCTTATTCCCATCTTCTTGAATTCTATTGCGCTCTGTCGCGAGATTACGGCCAGTCCATGAATAGCAGCAAGGCGAGTTGTAATCTCATCGGTCATGCCGTCGGCGAACCATTGTTCCGCAGAAGGACCAAGATTGTCGAAGGGCAGGACCACGAGACGTTTCTCGCGTGAAGGAGGTTGAACCGGCTTGTCCCGGATGAGCCATACTCCGACAATGGATAGTACTATAATAACAATTGCACCGACAATCATCGCGGCTCTTTTCAGTCTCGGCGAAGCAGCCCGAGTATGAGCTGTCAGAGGTTTGCTCATTGTTTCACTGATTTGGATGGTGATATCTGCAATGTTATCAAGACGCTTATCCAGGTCCTTTTCCAGGCAACGGTGCAGTAATTTGCGTATGTTTTCAGGCGTCTCTTCCGGCAGCAGTTGCCAGTCAGGTTCGCGTTCGATGATGCCCGCCAGCGTATCTGTTGCGGTCTCGCCCTGGAATGGAAGATGACCGGTGAGCATCTGGTACAGAATGCAGCCGAATGACCAGATATCCATGCGGTGGTCGGTGTCCTTGCCCCTGGCCTGTTCCGGGCTCATGTAGGCCGGCGTGCCTATGACGCGCCCTGGGTGAGTAACCGTAGCCTTAGCGTCCTTGCCTTCGCCTAAGGCGTTCTTGGCCAGGCCGAAATCCAGCACTTTAACCTGGCCCTCGGGGGTGATCTTGATGTTGCCGGGCTTGAGATCCCGGTGCACGATTCCTTTCTTGTGCGCTGCTGAGATGGCCTCAGCTACCTGTCGGCCTATTGAAAGTGCTTGCTCCACGTTGAGCGGTTCGCCGGCGATGCGCTCGTTAAGTGTCAGGCCCGGAACGTATTCGAGGATCAAATACCCGGCCCCCTCGTTCTGCTCGATGATATCGTAGATGACCCCGATGTTTGGGTGATTTAGTGAGGCCAACAGCTTGGCCTCACGTCGAAAACGCATCCGGGCCGTTGAGTTATCCACCAATCCAGCGGGAATGCTTTTGATAGCGACGGTACGATCCAGCCGCGTGTCGCGAGCGCGATAGACCACGCCCATGCCTCCCCGGCCAATTATCGATACGATTTCAAAATCCCCAATTCTCCGGCCGACAAGGTCAGGCTCAGCCACCCTATCTCCAAACTCGCTCTGGTCGGTCTGGACAATGGAATCGAACAAGGCATCGATCTCGCGCAGGCTCCCAATGCGTTGGCGAATCTGCGCTTCGTGCTGGGGATACTGCTCGACGAATTCGTCAATGTCGGGCTGTTCACCTCGCACATACGAATTGACGAATCGCGTCAAAGCCTTATCAAGGGTTTTCCTCTTGTTATCGTCTCTATCTGCGATCATCACGTTTTCTCATAACTGGCCGTCAGCGCCACCAGAGCACGGGACAGCAGCATCGCGACAGCTCCCTTGCTCTTATTCAGCCTGGCCGCTATTTCTTCGTGTGGAAGTCTTTCAATCCTGCTTAGATAAATGACTTCTCGATACTCGGGCTTCAAATCATCTATGGCTTTTTCCAGTCTGTCCAACTGCTCTTTTCTGAAAAAAAGTACACTCGGCGTCGTTGTCTGCAAAGGACCGGAGAGGCCGAAGGAATCTTCTTCGGTGTTCGTCTCTATTTTTTTAAACGGGATTTCTCTTCGAATATCACGCTTGTCAGCGTGAAATTTATCCAGAATATCGCGAAGCTTGTTCTCGGCTATCTTTGACAGCCACCGCAGAAAGTCTCCCTCATCTCTGTAGGTAAAGTCCTTCAGCCCGGCCAGTGCCAGGACAAGGGCATCCTGGACCACATCAACCGAATCGAGCTTGGGCCGGAGTTTGCTGTCTATACGAAGTCGGATAATTCGCCGCACTCTCTCGCCATAGACCCTGCATAATTGATCGATAGCAGGCTGGTCTCCCTCCTTGGCCAGGGTGACTAAGTGTCGGGTGTTTTGGTCATTGAGAGGATTCAC
>CP070806.1:3404324-3422320 GCA_020343675.1 Phycisphaerales bacterium | reverse complement strand
CCGGGCCTTCGACGTCCATAAGGATTTTTCTGCGGCCCGGCTGGACGCTGCTGTTGTCGCGATTGCTGTTGGGATCGGGCACGCCATTCGGGTCCGGTTTGCCGTGAGCGTCTATCTTGGCCGTGGAGGTGGCGCGCATACTCCGCCCTTCGTGCGGCCGGGCCAGCTCCGCCAGCAAATCTGCACAAGCTGGCCCGCAGCACCTAAGACAAATTACTACACCGGCTGCAATCGACACGCATTTGATTCTGTCAAGCCCGCGGTCAGTGTCACTCATTCCATCTACCTTTAGTCAATCTTCGTGCCGCTCACCGGCCGGGAGCCGCGGGACGTGACGAACTCGCCCTTGAGGCTCGTACCGGTCACGGTCCCTTTGAACTCCATCGTGACCTCTCGCTCGTTGAACGTACGGGTGATCTTAAAGCTGATTTGATTGCCCTCGACCTTCAAATCAGTCACAGGTGATTCCCGGTCGCGCGAGGTGTATGTCCCGGTCATGTCGTCTTTGATTTTCAGTGTGTACGTCCGTGTCCCTCGTGACGACTCGCTGGTCAGCTCCCAAGTCCCGGTTACTGCCGAGGCGGCTGCCATCTTCTTGCCGGAGATTTCACTGGTGCCTCTTTGTGAGGTCATCTGGCCTTTGAGGGCATTGCCGTCCAGCGTGCCTTTGAACTGCGACACAAAGGCCCGGTCTCCGAAACCCATCTCGACGGCAAACGTCACCTGGTTGCCTTCGAGCTTGAGCTCCTTGATGGGGATTTCCGAGCCCCCGAAGGATTCATACCTGCCGGTCAGGTCCCCGAATACGGTCAGTGTTCTCGTGCGTGTGCCTCTGTCTGAGGTAGTGATCAGCTCCCACTTTCCGATGAGCGGTGCCCCGAGGCGTACGGCCGCGGCGGGCATCTCGCCCCGCCGGGTCTTGAATACGCCGGCAAGATCGCTGCCCTTGATCACGCCCTCGAAACTGGATTCATACGTGTTGTCGCCGAATGTGCTCTTGCGGTCGAAGGTGAGCTTTCCATTCTGGAACCTGACGTTGGAGACGGTCGTGCCGCCACGTTCGCTTGTCCACACACCTTCGAGTGTGCCGTCGGCCTTCTGGGAGATGGACAACTTGCCGGTTCTCTGCCTCTCGCCGATGTTGTACTTCATTTGCCAGTGCCCTAAGGCCACAGACATGGGTTTCTTACGAGAGCCGGTTATGGCAAATTCACCACGTTCACTCGACGTCAGGCCGTCCAGCTTGCCGTCTTGCAGCGTCCCCACAAAGTTGCTCGTGAACTCCCTGTCCCCGAACCTCATCGTGCGGACGAACGTGACCTTATTACCCTCGAACTTGACGTTCGAGAGTTCGCTGGAACCCCACGTCGCTGCGAGTGTGCCGTCGGCATTTTTCGAGATGGACAAAGTGCTGTAGCTTGGCCTTCCGCCGAACTCCATGACCATCTCCCACTCGCCTGTGATATCCTGCGCGGGGACGAGCGACGTCTGGAACAACAGCAGGCAGATAACCACGGCAGTCCCGGCCCATCTTCTGTACGTTTGCCTCTGATTCATGACAGACCTCCCAAAAATTGTGCTTCGTACAATAAACCGCTTGACTACACGTTTAACCGCCCGCCGTCACAAGTGTACGGCGAAGCGACGCGAAAGCCAACGGTTTTCTCGCAAAAAAGGTCTTCAAGAACGGGAAATGTGTACACTAATCGCCTGTGGGAGCTGCGATGAAGGCGACCTCGTCGGGGGAGCGGGGTCGCGGTTACTGTCTTGTTGAGACGTATTCGTAAAGGGCTTCCACGACAGAAGGCTCAGCTTCTTCGAAAAACGCGCCTCGCCCGGGTCCCTGACTTCCCTCTTCATACGCGTGAAGAGGCGCCACCGAGGCCTTTACCATGAATCGTCGTTCAACCTCGCGAATGGGGATGATGTTCATGGAGAGCTTCTCGCCCGCCTGTCTTTGGCAGCTCTTGCTGTAGATACCTCGAAAGCTCAGGCTCTGGCCCTCGCACCGGCACACGTTATCACCGGGACCGATGCACTCTATGGTCACCCTGCCGTCATCGTGTGCGAGACGCCGGAAGACGCGGCCGTGGCGAACACCGTGACACACCGGGTCCTCAACAGGGGCCAGCACTTTCGAGCACAGCTCGTTGTAGAGGTGCAGGTTCAGGTTGATCAATCCCTCTGACTCGGGACTGAGAGATTCTTCCAAGATGTTTCGCAAAGACTGAATATCCAGCCAGAACATCCTATGCTCCAATGTGCCCAACACAGCCAAAAAAGCGATGCCAAAGTGCTTCGGAAGGCGAAGGGCACGCTTGAGGCTTTCGTTGAAAATAACCCGGCCAATCTCGCGTTGCTCTTGCCACTCCAACTCCGGCAGCATCTCCGCGATGTTCTCGGCGGTCTCGTGCTCGTCCTGGTCATCGGCCATGATTCGCCCGACGATCTCATGTACGGCGCCGGCGTGCGCATCGTCCGCCTGGGAAATGGCGTTCTGCAGAGGAGCCGTCATCAGCTTCCACAATCCAATGCAGGGGGGCACACTGGCCGGCGGGGCAAAGACTTCCGTCAACAATTCCAGAAACCGCTTGTACGTCTGCGGGTACTTGTCAGGTCCACAAGAAGACAGTCTCAACATGACTTGCCCGAACAGAAGCTCGTTTCCGTTGTGCGCCACCGACGTGACAATCTCCCCGAGATACCGGTGGATCCGCTCCGTAACTGTGGCCAGGCGAGCGTCCCTCATCGTGCCCATCTCGGCCACCAGTGAGCTTAGGGCTTCTTTCTGCCGCTTAGGCTCGAGAACGCCTGCGATCATTCGAAGGCTTGCATCAGGCCAGGTCGCAATAATCTCTCTGAGACGAACCGTCTCGGCCTTGACCTTCATCTTTGGCTTTCGTTGTGGCCTGCTCAATGCCCAGAGCATAAACGCCGTGGGCAGGAAATAGTCACCCAGGGGCCTCACGTCCTTCCAGGTACGCTTGAGCCGTTTGATCAGCAGCCCCCATGCCTCGAAGGCAAGCAGCACACCGAGCCCGGAGGCTAATTTGAATGCCGGGGTTTCCAAGAAGTATATGCCCGCCAATAGTGGTAGCGTCGTCATGTTGGTCAGCACGCCCATGGCCACCTGGCGAGCAAACTCTTTCCTACTTTCTCTGGTCTCGCTCATCGCATCTTCCCTGAAATAGCACTCATTGACCGAATCCACTCCTGAACACACACGCCGACACAGGGCGCAACACAAGAAGTACTACATACACCAGACCAAAAGGGTCCTATTATCGGTACATCGACAAGAAGAGCCTCATCAGCACAGAAAATTCGCCCACAAAATGAAAAAAAAAGCCGATAATTCTCGCGGAAACGGCCATGTAAAACGGGGATTGCCGAAAGGGGCGAAACAGACACCCGCAACATAAACATGCCACCCGGCCGAACAGCCGATGTTGAAACGTATTGACAGGCCGGCTTAATTAGCGTTTAATCCTTTAGAAAGGACAACGAATAAGGCGATGCTTCTGATGGTCATGCCGAGCGAAGCTGAGGAATATATTCGATGAAGAAACTGTGGGTTAATGTTGTTCCGTATAGCAAGGAGATCGCCATCGCGGCGCTGGAGAGCGGGGCCGAGGCGGTCGTCCTGCCTGACGGGCATAGTGACAAGGTCCGGCAGCTCGGCCGGATCAAGACAGTCGAGGCCTCCGGTGACATCAAACCGGGCGCGGACGTCGAATTTATCGATATCGCGGGCAAGCAGGACGAGGACAAGGCCGCGGCGGCCCCCGCGGAGAAAATTGTCATGCTGCGGATGCTGGACTGGACGATCATACCTGTTGAGAACCTGCTGGCTCGCCGGGGCGGGAACATCATGGTGCAGGTTGCCAATAGCGGGCAGGCCAAACTGATGGTCGAGATTCTCGAAAAGGGCGTGGATGGCGTGCTGCTAAAGACCCAGGACGTGAACGAGATCAAAAAGACCGCCGAAATCATTCAGGGCGTCAGTGAGAGGATTACGCTGGTCACCGCCACGGTGACTGCTGCGAGGCAACTGGGCATGGGGGACCGGGCCTGTCTCGATACATGCACACAAATGGGCCTGGGCGAAGGGATGCTCGTCGGCAACACCGCGTCGGGTTTCTTTCTCGTGCATTCTGAGTCCATCGACAATCCTTACGTCGCGTCGAGGCCTTTCCGCGTCAACGCCGGCGCGGTGCATGCCTATACCCTGACGCCGTCCGGCAAGACGAAGTACTTAGCCGACCTGAAGGCCGGGGACGAAGTGATGGTCGTCAATTTCGAGGGCAAGAGCCAGACGGCCTATCTGGGCCGGAACAAAATCGAGAAAAGACCGATGATGCTCGTCGAGGCCGAGGCCGAAGGCCGGCCCATCAGCCTGGTCTTACAGAACGCCGAGACGATTCGCCTGGTCCATCCCGACGGCAGGGCCGTCTCGGTGACAACACTAAAGCCCGGCGACAAAGTCCTGGGCCGGATCGAGAAAGCCGGCCGACATTTCGGTATGCAGGTCGATGAAACGCTGATAGAAAGGTAGAGCCATGATTTGGCCCCATGATTTGTTGAGTATTGTCTTAGCTGTCATTCTCGGCGGTGCGATCGGCGCCGAAAGGGAAATCAGCGGCAAGGCGGCCGGGCTCAGGACGAACGTACTGATATGCCTCGGCGCAGCGGTTTTCACCATCATCTCCAAGCAGATGGCGGCCGACGGCCCGGAAGGCTCGGTTACGCGAATCGCCGCGCAAATTGTGACCGGTGTCGGTTTCCTCGGCGCCGGCGCTATCATCCAGGACCGCGGCGGCGTGCACGGCCTGACCACGGCCGCCACGATATGGCTCGTCGCCAGTATCGGCATGGCCTGCGGCGCACGCTTCCACCATCTGGCCGTCCTGGCCACGCTTATTGCCGTCGTCGTCCTTATCGGCCTCGGAAAGCTGGGCAGGCCCCTGGAACGTTACGGGGCCAGACACAAGCGAAACGGCACTCCCAACGGGCCGGCCTGAACCAGCCGCCCGGGTACACGTCCTTCGATTTGCGCTTGGCGCTTTTGCCTCTCGCCGGTAGAATCTCTTCACGCTCTGTAATCGGGAGCTTTCTTTTATGATGTCTTGACCTGTCCCATCAGGTCTAACAAGTAGTGGTCGGTCGTTCTGGAGGTCCGAAGCATGCAATTCCAAGAGAGCAGAGATGACGGCGTTTGTTCCTCGATATCACATCGCCGCAACGGATGGAAATATCGATGGCTGAAGTACATCGTTCCCGTTGCGGGGCTGGTCTCGCTGGTATGGTTCCTGATTCGCGTAATCCCCAAGCCGTCACGGGCATTCTATCCGTGCCAGCGCGTGGCTTTCCCGCTTGCTTCAGGATTTATCGCCTGGCTGCTGGGTCTGGGCGCAGCGGCGGCGGCCTTTAGAAAAGCTAAGCTCAGCGTCACGCGCAGGCGATACCTGTTGGCGGCGGTCTGTGTTGTGATGAGCGTCGGCGCCCTATGGTTAGCACTCAGCGTGAACGGTGAGAAACCCGTGCTGGCCGAACCACATCAGGCAAACGTTTCGATGGGTGTCGCTAAGGGCGTTTATCCCGGGCGCGTTGTATGGGTACATGACCCGGAGGCAACGGATTGGGACGGCCCCGGCGACGGACATCTCTGGCAGGCTGATCACACGGATCCCATCGTCTGCGAGAAGATGATGTCCCGTGCCGTTCGTTCGTTGACCGGCGAAACCACAGACGCCGGAGCGTGGGATGCCCTGTTCCGCTATCACAACAAAGCCCGTGGCAAGGGGGACGTCGGTTATGAGCCGGGCGAGAAGATCACCGTCAAAGTGAACTTCGTCGGCTTTATCCGAACCATTCGCAGCGTCAACCGCGAGACTTACGGGCTGGACGAATTTCAGGACTATATGAATACTTCGCCGCAGTTGATCGCCGCCCTGCTGAAGCAGTTGACGCAGGTTGCGGGTGTCCGGCAATCGGATATTGCCGTCGGCGACAGCCTCGCCTACTTCGCCAACGAGTATTACGACATCCTCCACGAGCAATTCCCGGACGTAACATACCTCGACTGCAAAGGCGGTTCGGGCCGGACGAAAATGGAGCTCTCTACTGAGCCGCTGTATTGGAGCTGCCGCCCCGAGGGCGTCCAACAGGACTACGTGCCAAAGGCGTATGCGGAGGCTGAATACCTCATCAACTTCGCCAATCTTAAGGCTCATTCCGGCGCCGGCGTCACGCTCTGTGCGAAGAACCACTACGGCTCATTCTTCCGCGCGCCACCGGACAAGGGTTATTACGACATGCATAGGAGCGGCTTCAGCAAGGGCAACGCTGAATACCGCAACTTGGTGGACCTTACGGGTCACTCGCAGCTTGGCGGCAAGACCGTTCTGTATCTACTTGATGGCCTCTACTGCGGTGTGCATCCCAAGGACCGCGTGCCGAAGAAGTTCGCGTCCGCCCCCTTTAACGGCGACTGGACATCGAGTTTGTTTGCCTCGCAGGACCCGGTGGCAATCGACTCAGTGGGCCTGGATTTTCTCCGGGTCGATTTGCCGGAACCAGCCTGCCTGGCCGGGACCGATGACTACCTGCACGAAGCGGCTCTGGCAAATAACCCGCCCTCCGGCACATTCTATGATCCGGACCACGCAAGCAGTACTGTTCGCCTTGCCAGCCTCGGCGTACACGAGCACTGGAACAATCCGCAAGAGAAGAAGTACTCCCGTAATTTGGGGACGGGCAACGGAATAGAGCTCGTCGCTGTGGCCGGGGCCGGCGGCGCCAATGCGAGCATCATCGCGCCCGGCGCACAGGTCGAAAAGCTCGCGGACGGCTTCTCGTTTACCGAAGGCCCGGCCGTCGATGCACAGGGAAACGTTTTCTTCACCGACCAGCCCAACAATCGCATTCACAAATGGTCGGTCGAAGGTGGGGGTAAGCTCTCGACCTGGCACGAGAATCCCGGAAGGGCCAACGGTCTGTACTTCGACAGGAAGGGCAAGCTTCTGGCATGTGCGGACTTGAATAACGAACTGTGGTCGATCGACGCCGACGGCAAAGTCACCGTGTTGGTCAAAGACTACAAGAGCAAGAAGCTCAATGGCCCGAACGACCTGTGGGAGGACCCCAAAGGAGGTATCTATTTCACCGACCCGCTCTACAAGAGGCCCTATTGGACCCGTGCCCCGGCGATGCAGCAGGATGGCCAGCACGTCTATTATCTTGCGCCCGACCGCAACAGTCTCGTACGAGTCACCGAGGACCTCGTGCAGCCCAACGGTATCATCGGTACCCCCGACGGCCGATACCTCTACGTCGCCGACATCGGCGATAAGAAGACCTACAGGTACCGCACGAACGCCGATGGGACACTGTCCGACAAGACGCTTTTTTGCTCGATAGGCTCCGACGGCATGACCATCGACAACGAAGGCAATATCTACCTGACGGGAAGAGGCGTGACGGTCTTCAACTCCGCCGGTGGGCAGATTGAGCACATCCCGATTGACGCCGGCTGGACCGCCAACGTCACCTTTGGCGGCAAGGACAGGCACACGCTCTTTATCACCGCCCAGAAGTCGGTGTTCGCCCTGCGCACGCGGGTCAAAGGCGCAAAGTAAAGAACGAGCACTGCCTGCACGAAACGCTCTTCGCCGCCTTGACAAGCAGCCCGGCGGTCGCTATAGTCGCGCCGGATTCGATAAGCTCTGGCTCGTTTTGTGCTTGCGAGCAAACGCGACTCAGACGGAGGGACGCCAATGAGCGGCCCAGAGGAACGAAGCAGCGATCAAGCGGGGGAAGACGCGCAGGGTCCGACGGCCGGTTTTGATGGCTCCAGAGTCGGACCGGGCAGTCAGATTGGTCCCTTTCGTATTGAGCAGGAACTTGGCCGGGGGGCTATGGGGGTGGTTTACCTGGCACATGATACCAAGCTTGACCGTTCAGTAGCCATCAAGAGCCTGCCACCCGAAGTCGAGGATAACCCCAAGGTCCTGTCTCGCTTCGCTCGCGAGGCGCGAGTTTTGGCGTCATTGAATCACCCGAACATCGCCACTATTTACGACGAAATCGAAGAGGCAGAAGGCCTTAGCTACCTCATCCTCGAATACATCCCCGGCCAAACGTTGGCTGAGCGAATAGCGAAGAGCCCACTCAAGCTGGACGAGGCGCTGTCAATTGCCTTTCAGATAGCTGAAGCAGTAGCCGCGGCCCATGAGCATGATGTGATTCACCGCGACCTCAAGCCCGGCAATATCAAGATAACGCCGGAAGGCAAGGTCAAGGTTCTGGACTTCGGCTTAGCCAAGGCTCTCGGTGGCGAAGTAACGGATCAGCAGAGCACTGTCACAGAGCCTGGCCGGGTGATTGGAACGCCAGCCTACATGAGCCCGGAACAGGCCCGCGGTCAACTGACGGATAAACGCGGCGATATCTGGTCGTTTGGTTGTGTGTTGTACGAGATGCTGACTGGCAAAGTCCCCTTCGAGGGCGAGACAGTTTCCGACACGCTGGCCAACGTCCTGCAGACAGAGCCCAGTTGGCGAGCGCTTCCTGAGAGCACGCCGGCAAACATCAGGTCTCTACTGCGTCACTGTCTTAAGAAAGACCAGCGCCGCCGGCTTCAGCACATCGGCGACGCAGGCATCGAGATCGACGAGACGCTGAGCTCGCTTACGGGCAGCGTGGTGACAGTTGAAAAAATGCGGCCTGTGGGTATGCTGCGATTCATAGCGGTGGGATTAGCCTGCCTGATCATCGTTGCGGCGGTAACAGGCTTGGTGACATGGAGTCTCACCCGCTCAAAGCCCCCGGCGCCTCCGGTCATAAGCCGCTTTGTGATACAGCCCCATTCCAAGATCGCCGATGAAGCGTTATATCACGTTGCCTTGGCCATCTCACCAGACGGAAGGCGTATCGCTTATGTGGACCAAGGCCCAGGTACCGAGCGGCTGCTGTACGTTCGGGAGCTATCTGCATCTGAGGCAAGAGCTATCCCTGGAACGGAAGGTGCGATCGATCCATTCTTTTCGCCCGATGGCGAGTCGGTAGGATACTCGGACCACACTCGTAGTGCTCTCGAGGTCGTATCTATCTGGGGCGGAAGTCCAAGAAAGCTCGGCGAGACACCCTATTTGGGAGGTGGTGTATGGCTGGATGACGGCACGATAGTTTTTTCCCCAGGGCCGGAAACCGGCCTGTGGAGAATGTCGGCGGATGGCGGAAACGCAGAACCCTTCGTTACATTGAAGGCCGAAGAGAATGAAAAGTGGCACGCCTGGCCCAGCGCACTTCCAAGCAACAACATTCTGTTCACGAGTTATCGGCAAAGAGAAGGTATCTGGGAGAGTCGACTAGAGGTCGTGTCAGGAGCCAACGGTACGCGTCGGGTAGTGCTGGACGGGGGCGAGTACGGACAGTATCTGACTTCGGGCCATTTGATCTTTATTCGGAACGGTTCATTGCTTGGGGCACGTTTTGACCCGAAACGCCTGACATTGCAGAGTAAACCTGCTCCGCTTCGGGAGCGGGTCTTACATAACCCTATTCAGAGCGCGACTCAACTTGCCTATTCGAATACGGGAATATTGGCGTACATCCCAGCGCCGTCAGGCGATCGAAAGCTCGTTTGGGTCGATGACCGAGGCTTGGTCGAACCTCTAGCGGCTCCTGACCGTGCCTACAACAGTGTTAGCCTTTCTCCGGATGGTACACAGATTGCCCTATCCATCGAATCTCAAGCATTCGTTCATTCCGACATATGGCTTTACGACATCCCCCGGGCGACCCTGACGCAGCTCACATTTGATGGCTTGAGCATGTTACCTCAATGGTTAGATAATTCCAGGCAGTTGACTTATGTCAAACATGACCCTGCAGAAGAGATGTACGACCTTCTGCGCTTGTATACGGATGGAAGTCAAGATGAGGAACAACTCGCGCGCGCAGACTGGTCTATCACCCGTGGCTACTCCATGAATAAGGATGAGACGTCCTTACTAGTCCCAGTCAGTCTACCCCAAAACGACCAAGATATAGTGTCGATAGACTTCAAGAATGGTGAGCATACAGAAAGGACCGTCGTTGGTGATGCAAGTTGGCAACGATTACCCGTGTTTTCTCCTGATGGTCGGTGGTTTGCCTATAATTCCCATGAGACAGGAACCTGGGAAGTCTATGTCAAGCCTTTCCCTGGCCCTGGTGCAAAGACAAAAGTTTCTGATGGCGGCGGATACGAACCTCTATGGGACCCCTACGGTAACAAGCTATACTACAGAAATGGAGACGAGATGTGGATGGTGACCTATGAGGCCGGAGAAAAGTTCGAGCCGGCCCAGCCAAAATTCCTGTTCGAGCGTCATTTTTTCGGAGGGCTGGCTGCCAAGCAGAAAACGTACTCCGTGGCGAAGGATGGACGATTCCTTATGGTACAGGAAGACCTCGCTCCGGGAACGCAAATCAACATCGTACTTAACTGGTTCGAAGAGTTAAAACAACTCGCGTCGACGGGGAAAGACTGATGATGCCGACACATTGTGCTTTCTTGAGGATGATTGACTATTGGAGTTGCTGTAAGGGTCTTCGATGAGCGACGCCGAAGAGAGAAACAACAAGCGGCCCGACCACAACGGAGTTGGTCCTACCCGCTCTTTTGACAGCTCGGTGACAGAGCCGGGCGGCCAGATTGGTCCGTTTCGGATTGAGCGAGAATTAGGCCGCGGGGCTGTGGGGGTGGTGTACTTAGCCCACGACACCAAGCTGGATCGCTCAGTAGCCATTAAGAGCCTACCGGCTGAGGCAATGGCCAATCCCAAGGCCCGGTCGCGTTTTTCGCGCGAGGCCCGGGTCTTGGCATCTTTGAACCACCCAAACATTGCCGCGATCTACGAGGAGCTTGACGAAGCCAAGGGCATGACTTTCCTGGTCCTCGAATACGTTCCGGGTCGGACTTTGGCCGAGCAGATCGCAAGAGGACCTTTGAAGTTGGACGAGGCGCTGTCCATCTGCTCGCAAATAGCCGAAGCACTTGCGGCCGCCCACGAACACGATGTGATTCACCGCGACCTCAAGCCGGGCAACATCAAGATTACGCCCGAAGGTAAGGTCAAGGTGCTGGACTTCGGTCTGGCCAAAGCTCTGGGCGGCGAAACAGTAGATCAGCATAGCACGATCACCGAGCCGGGCCGGATCGTCGGCACGCCGGCCTACATGAGCCCTGAACAGGTCCGCGGTCAAACTGCCGACAAACGTACAGACATCTGGTCCTTTGGTTGTGTGCTTTATGAAATGCTGACCGGCAGAGTGCCCTTCGAGGGTAAAACAATATCCGACACCCTGGCTGCTGTTCTCGACCGGGACCCTGACCTGGATGTACTTCCTAAAGCCACACCTCTCAGCATTCGGATTCTCTTAGGTCGATGTCTTGAGAAAGATGTCAGAAGACGGCTTCAGGATATCGGAGATGCCCGAATCGAAATCTCGGATACGCTTGACTTGGGTGCAGATGCCTGGGCCGGGCAGATCACCGAGTCTAACGGTAAAGCAGTAGCGCCGCTTCGGCGGGTTCTGGCCCTTTGTCTGGCTTGTTTAATTCTCGGTGCCGTTGTAACCCTTGTGTCACTCAGGAACCCGCTGAGTAGACCTGGCCCTGCCCCCCAATATGGCTTTGCGGAGCCGACGCTCGAAAATATCTCTGTGTTCATGTCACGAGGAGGTTCGATCGCGTTGTCGCCGGATGGCAAATATCTCGTGTATGTCGGTGTCGATACCGCAGGTACCCGGCATCTGTATGTGCGTACGATCAAGTATGATCCCGGGCGCACTAAGGTCATTCGCGGTACTGAAGGTGCCGTGGGACCATTCTTCAGGCCGGACGGCCAATGGATAGGCTTTTTCGCCGAGGACCCGCCAACTGCACGGCACGAACTCAAGAAAGTATCGATCCGAGGCGGTACGCCGGAATTCATCTGTAATGTACCTCCGGGGCCTTGTGGAGGAAGCTGGTCTGCCGAGGACGATTCTATTGTCTTTTCGCCGATTTTTCACGACCCGCTGGTCAAGGTCTCTGCGGCGGGAGGAGCAGGTCGGAGGATAACAGAACTGGACCCAAACAACGGCGAATATGGGCACCTCTGGCCGGACATACTCCCCGGAGGCAAAGGTGTAATCTATACAGTCTGGGGCGGCGAGAGCTTTGCAGATTACAGAACAATGGTAAAATGGAAGAACAAGGACGAGCCACAGGAACTTCTATCTAACAGTAGCTTTGCTCGCTACGTGCCGACCGGGCATCTTGTCTTCATGCGTCAGGGATCATTGAGGGTTGTACAATTTGACATGGACAATCCACCCTCAGGCATGATCCGTGAAGATGCACACATTCTGCGGACCGGTCTCGGTCAGACTGTGTACGGAGGCGCGCAGTTCACCTTTGCCGGCGAGGATGGAACGTTTGCCTCGGCTGATGGCACTACGCCTTTGGGATTGACTGAAGGAGAATTGGTTTGGGTCGATCCGGAAGATGGGAAAGCAGTGCCGATTCCCGACTCAAAGCAGTTTTACCACGAGTGGGCCCGCCCGCGCTTGTCCCCGGACGAAGGCTGGATAGCTCTCCGTGTTGCGACCGAAACGCACCTGTCACGTTACAAACTCGGAGCGGGATGGTTTGGCCCGCTGACTTCTCTCAAAGGCTGCCAGGGCGGCCCCGTCTGGGAACCGGATGGAAACCATATAGCCTTCTACCACCAAAGCGCCAACTCGCCGCCGGATGTCTATTGGCAACCGATAGATGACGGTGATGCCGTCGAGCTTCTTCGTAAAACCGTGAATTCCGAGCAGGGCACGTCGTTTTCCCTTGATGGAAGGTATCTGGCCATGACGGTCCACTTTGTTGGCGAAGCGAGTCTAGCCGAAACTTCCGACATTTTGTTGTTTGACATGCAAACCAGGACATCAGTGAAATGGACTGATACACCGCAATACAACGAGTGGGGTGCCGACTTTTCTCCGGATGGGAAATGGATTGCCTATGTATCGAATGAGACCGGGGACAACGAGGTGTGGATTAAAGAATTTCGCGGCAATAATCGAGAGAAAATTTCCGCCGCCGGCGGGTCTGAGGTCACGTGGGGCCCTGGAGAGAATAGGCTGGAATTGTTCTACCGTGGCTCCGGGCAGTTTTGGAGGGCTGAGGTGGAGATAGAGCCGCAGCTCAAGGTCGTACGGCGGGAGGCTCTGTTCAATGATATGTATATGAAGACGAAGTTCCCCGGCCATCGTTGCTATGACTTCTCGAAGGAACGCAACCGCTTGCTTATGATTAGAAAGCCCGACGAGCGGCGCGAACAGAAATTGATGGACCTGACATTGAACTGGTTTGAGAAATTGAGATGACCGGTACCACAGAGAGAAGACTCGATAGCCCTTCGATGGACGAGGAGACCTGTGCGAAAACGGGAACATAGGAACATCTGTGGCGTCTGAACGATTTCTCAACGCCAATATCAGCTGAAAGGTGACGGGAAATGCTGATGAACAGTAAACAACATGCTGTTGTGGCGCTACTTCTGGTTGGGGCTTCGTGTAGTTTCGCGGTGGCGCCGGTGGCCGTGGAGGTGGTGGAGGTCAAAAGAATTTGGGACCAAGCACCGCACAGCGCCTTCACGGACCTTGCGCGATGGAACGACGCGTTCTACTGTGCGTTTCGCGAGGGGCGGGGACACGTTTCAACCGACGGCAAGATCCGAATCCTCCGGTCGACAGATGTGGACACGTGGGCTTCGATGGCGTTAATCTCACTGCAAGGTTATGACTTGCGCGATGCGCACCTGTCCGTGACGCCCGATGGGCGATTGATGCTGATCGGCGGCGTCGCCCCGCGAGAGCGGGACAATCAATCGGCCCCGACGGGCGCGTTTGTGAGTTTCTCCAGGGACGGCCGTCAATGGACCGCGCCAGAGATTGCCGTCGAGCCGGGACGATGGCTCTGGTGTGTGACATGGCACAAAGACAGGGCCTATGGCGTTTCCTACACCACCGGAAGAGGCACAGACCGCTACCTCGATTTGCTCGTCAGTGACGACGGAATCCATTACGAGAAACACGTACCCAGGCTGTTCGAGCGGGGACGCCCGACGGAAGTCACGCTGCGTTTCGATTCCGACGGGACCTGTTATGCGCTCGTACGGCGCGACCGATATGAGGCCGAATCAACCAGTGCATTCTTGGGAATAAGCAAGGCGGACTACACGCAGTGGCAGTGGAAAGACCTCGGCGCCGATTTCAACAGCTTCGGCGGGCCGAACTTCATCAAAATCCCGGGCGGCCATTGGCTCGCGGCGGGGCGAATGCACGATGGAGGCGCGCACACCGCCCTTTGCTATCTCGAGGTCGAGAGCGGCGCCATGACCAGACTGCTCAAGCTGCCCAGCGGAGGCGACACAAGCTATCCCGGCCTGGTTTGGCACAATGACGTGCTCTACATGAGCTACTACTCCAGCCACGAAGCCAAAACCAGCATTTACCTGGCTAAGCTGAGAATCCACGCAACGTCGGCTGTCGGCAAGAATAGGCGTTAGCTGACAACTGTAGTTCTGAAACCGATAGTATATTCGAATTGAGAAGCCAGTTTGGAAAGCGAAAGGAGAGTCAAATGGATGTGAAATGGCATAGTCTGATGGCGCTGGTGCTGGTCGCCGCGATGGCGGGCTGGAACGCAACCGAGGCGAGCGTTGTTGCCGAGGGCGCGAAGGTGGAAAAGCTGGCTGGGGATTTTCGCTTCACCGAAGGGCCTGCGGCGGATGCTCAGGGCAATGTCTTCTTCTCGGACATCCCCAACAATCGGATTCACAAGTGGTCACTGGACGGCAAGCTGTCCATCTTCCGCGAGGATTCAGGCGGGGCCAATGGCCTCTACTTCGACGCCAAAGGCAACCTTTTGGCCTGCGAAGGCGGCGGCCGGAGGCTGGTCTCTATCGATCCGAAAGGTAAAGTGACCGTCCTGGCCGACAAGTATCTGGGCAAACAGTTCAACAGCCCCAACGATTTGTGGATCGACCCGAAAGGCGGCGTCTATTTCACTGATCCGCGCTACGGAAACAGAGACGGCATGGAGCAGGACGGCGAGCACGTTTATTACCTCTCACCCGATCGCAAGAGGCTCATCCGCGTGATTAACGACATGGTCAGGCCGAACGGCCTCATTGGCACGCCCGACGGAAAGACGCTTTATGTCGCCGACAATGGCGATCGCAAGACGTTCGTCTATACGATCAACGACGACGGCCGGCTTTCGGACAAGAAACTCTTCGCCTCGGAAGGCTCCGACGGCGTGACCCTCGACAACGAGGGCAACATCTATCTGACCACGGGGGTCGTGGCGGTCTATAACAAAGACGGTCAAAAGATCGAAGAGATTCAAGTTCCCGAGCGTCCCGCCAACGTGACCTTCGGCGGCAAAGATAGCCAGATGCTCTATATCACGGCGCGGACTTCATTCTACTCGGTCGCGATGCGGGTCAAAGCCGCCAGTCAGCCACGGGCCGGGGCCGAGTCGAAATACGAGCAGGACACTATCGAAACCAATGCGGGCGATCTGACGATGACTTTCATCGGGCACGGGACATTGATGTTCGGTTTTGACGGCAAGATTATTCACGTGGACCCGGTCAGCCGGGAAGGCGACTACGCCGGGATGCCCAAAGCGGACCTGATCCTGATCACGCACGAGCATGGCGACCACCTCGACCCGGACGTTGTCAAGACTCTCAGCAAGCCCGGAACGCAGGTGGTTCTGACCGAGGCGTGCTCGGACCGCGTCACCGGCGGGCTCGTGATGCAAAATGGTGACGTCAAGACCATCCAGAACCTGAAGATCGAGGCCGTACCTGCTTACAACATCGTCCATATGCGCTCGGCTGGAAATCCCTTCCACCCGAAAGGGCAGGGCAACGGCTACATCATCACCTTCGGCGACAGACGCATCTACGTGGCCGGCGACACCGAGAACACCCCCGAGATGAAGCAACTCAAGAACATTGACGTCGCCTTCCTGCCGATGAACCTGCCCTACACGATGACGCCCGAGATGGTGGCCGACGCAGCCAAAGCTTTCAAGCCGAAGATTCTATATCCCTATCACTACGGCCGAACAGATCCGGACAAGCTCGTCGAGTTGCTCAAGGACACAGAAGACATCGAAGTCCGCATCCGCGATATGAGATAATCGAAGTGGATTTTGCCCCGCCTGATTGAGGTGCCATAGGTCTCGACATCTTTGCCTTCGATTGGTATGATGCCTCTTGAAGATGGGGCTCAGATTGTGAAAGGGACGGGCCATGGCAAGGGTGAACGGACATTTGAATCGCCGCGATGTTCTAAAGGGCTTGGGCCTCGGGGCTTTGGGGCTTGGCCTGGGCGGCAAATGCTTCGGCCCGGCCGCCGGCTACGCCGCACCGGGAAGCCCCTGGGTGAAGAAGAATGGTTTATTCAAACCCGCGCCCGCTCGGCCCGCGAAGGTGTGCTTAGTCAGGGGCGATGACAGGCGCGAAATCGTCTATCAGGCCCTCAAAAAAATCGAGGACGAGGTCCTGACTTCCATCGGCGATAAGAAGATTCTGATCAAGCCGAACTTCGTGGTTACAACGCGCCAGCTCGCCGCCACGCACGTGGACGCGATTCGGGGCATCCTCGATTTCCTCGCGCCTCACCATAAAAAGCAGATCATCGTCGGCGAATCGACCATCTCCAGGCAAGGCACCTTTCACGGCTTCGAGAACTACGGCTACATGCCCCTCGAACAGGAATACAACGTCAAGCTCATCGATCTGAACGCCCAGAGCTGGCAATACCGCTATGTGTTCGGCCAAGGTCACCGCCCGACGCCGATTCGCATTATCTCGACGTTCCTGGACCCGGACTTGTATATCATCTCGGCCGCCAAGATGAAGACGCACGACCGGGTGGTGACGACACTATCGCTCAAGAACATTCTGCTCGGTTCGCCCCTGAACGACGGCAAGACTAACGACAAGCGCCTCATGCACTCGATGTACAATTTCTCGCGCGAGTCCGTGCTGAATTACAACATGTTCCACCTGGCCCAGGAGATTTATCCCGACCTCGGTGTTATCGACGGCTTCGAGGCCATGGAGGGCAACGGCCCCACCGGCGGCACGCCCGTCGATACCCGGCTCGCGATGGCCAGCCTCGACCCCCTGGCGCTGGATACCCTGGCGACGAAGCTGATGGGATTTGATCCGAGCCGGATCATGTATCTGGCCGGCATGGCCGAAGCGGGTATGGGTCAGGGCGACCTGAGCAAAATCGAAGTCCTCGGCGCCCCGCCTGAACAGTGCCAGTTCCACTTTAAGGCCCACAGAAAACTCATCGAGCCTTACGGCCTGACCTCGTAGCAGCAGACGAATTCAAGAGTTGTCCCCGGACTGGTCTTTTACTCCTGGGGCAGGCGCATTTTTTCGTAGAACTCGGCGTATTTGTCTTTGTCCTCCGTCTTTCGATAGGCAATCGCCGAGCGCGGGTGCTCGTTCAGTATACCGGTGATGAAGTACGGGATAATGTATCCCCATTCAATCTCCTCGCGCATGGGGATCATGTGATCCTGGATAACCTTCAAAATGGGCGTCAGATTGAATTTCGGATTTTTCAGGAAACCGACCAGCAGTTCGAGGCAGCAGTTGCCCGGTCCACGGCCGATGCCGGACAGCGAACCATCGACGTAATTGGCGTTGTGGATAATGCCCTCGATGGTGTTGGCGTACGCGAGCTGCTGATTGTTGTGGCAGTGCACACCAATCGTCTTGCCGGGCAAATGCTTCTGATAGAGCTTCACCATATACTCGATCTGCTCGCAGTACAGCGCGCCGAAACTATCGACGACATAGACCACGTCGACGGGCGTCTTGGCAAGCTGGTCCAGCGCTTCGACCAGGTCGGGCTCGATTTCCTTCGAGATCGCCATGATG
>CP070806.1:3399968-3404224 GCA_020343675.1 Phycisphaerales bacterium | reverse complement strand
ACCAGCGCTGACGGTCGCTCAGTGTAAATGCGGTTTGCAGGTATCCATCCGGTTCCTGTGCGGCCAGAACTTTTGGTATCCAATCCTCCAGCGTCGCTTTCATTCTCTCCTGAGCCTTGATAATCTCCTGATCGTCCTGAGGGTCAACCATCAATGCAACGCAGATCGATTCAATCGTATTATAAACCCACGCATTGGAGAATACGTAGCCTCTGTGGCGTCCATGAGGCTTGCCGGCCAGTTTGTTGGCTGCGTCGATGAAATTATTGATGCCGCCCTCTCTCAAGTTTGGGTCGGAAATCTTGTCAATACAGTGAGGAATCCAGTTTACTATCAGGGCTTTGGCTCTACTGTTCCAGAGAGGACTGTCTATCTTATAGTGCCTGGTATCGATTAGATCAAGGTGAGTTTCAGGAGGCGGCGCTATGGCTTTGACAGCGAGGGTGGACGAAGCACTTAATTGCCCTTTTCCGGCCGTTAATTTGAGGATGTAATCACCCGCCTTAGAAAATGTTGCTGTAGTTACCGGCTCGTTGACATTCTCAAAAGCGACTTTGCCGGGACCGGATATCTTGCTCCAGACGGTCGCCGAGGTACCTTTTCTATTTAAAGTCTTAACTGCTCCATTCAGATAGGTTTTGCCTCCCAATATGACAACGCGATCCACGCCCGCGTTCACTCTCGGTGGGAAATCGGGCGATTTGCCGGAGTCATAAACTTTCCATTCCAAAATGCCGGTCGAATACGTATCATTGGAATCGATCTCAAGTCTTAGCTTGGATGTGTGCACTTCGTCGAAGGTCGTGGTGTTATATTTACTTTCTGCTACACCCAAACCAGATGGATTGTTCACCAGGACGAAATCCTTACTGTCCCAATACAGCAGTCGACAGGCTTTGGGCAGGCGAACACCACGGTTGTCATCCCACCAATATACATCGATCTTATGGGTGCTGATCGGCCGGCTCCAGTCATACTGAACCCATTGTGTGCCTCTTCTGTTCCAGTTGCCGTAAGAGCCGCGTCGTCTGTCTCGTGAGCTTCTGGGATCATATTCATCATTAAGTGCTGTTAGCGAGGTATCCCCAGAGACATAAGAACTGGATGGTTCGGCAACAACGGCAAGGTTGACCTCCAAATCAGGCTGATCGATTGGATTCTCTTGTGCAAAAGCATTGCAGCCAAATACTACAACCGCTCCGAACATAAGTACTAGCATCAAATTCATTAAGTGTGTCGTTTTCATTATAAATTTCCTTCTGTCTTTTTAACGTTCCGTATCTGCTCGGATCATACGAATACCGAATATTGCTGCAACGACATTCTCTTCGGTCGCCTGAAATCGCACAGTGACTTTTTCCTTGCCCTTAACCAGATTGGGGCCAATAGAGTATTCGACATCATAAAAACGTGCCGGACTGCTCCTTTTCACCTCCTGAGTGGTTACATGCTGACCATCCACCAGAATGTCGAATATCGCTCTTCCCCTGCTATGATGGTCGCTGCAATACGTTACCACCAGTGCCATCGGGCGGTCAGGCTCCACAGGCAGGTCGAATGAGAACCAGCTCCTTCCCCATCGGCCGGGGCGTCCCATCATCCGCACGACCCATGCATCCCCCGGGCTCTGATAGTTAAAATCCCGTTCCGGCTGCATCTCACCGGGCTGGGCGTAGGCAACAGTGGCCAATTCGAGCTTTTGCAGACGCTGCTCCTCGGCGGCATACTCGGCCTCTTTCTCTTTCCATTCAGACTCAGTAAAGAGGTCCCAATACACGGCATAGGTACGCCGATGAAGGCGGTAAAACGGGACGAAATCCACATCACGTTCACGTCCGACGCCATCTGTGCGGAAATGGCCTGGTTTGTCGGGAACGGGCTTCAACCATTCAGCCACGGGCTGCTCGGCCGCAATGAATACAGGTGTTCTTTGCCGGGAGTAACGGGCTCTGTCTTCTCGCCGGCCACGCTGCTCAGGGCCCAGGTCACCGGCGAGGACCAAAGGCCCCCACATGATAGCGGTGCGTCGAGGATTATCGGGCAATGCTTCCAGACGAAGTGTCTTAGGCAGGATTAAATCCACTGTGTCGCCGGTTTTCCAGGTTCGTTTAAGTTCCACATAGGTGCCGGACTTTTGACTTGATCGATCGGCGACTCGACGACCCGACTCCGGAACGTCACGAAGTGGATCAATTTTATCTTCAGAGACGGCTTGGCCGTTAACTTTAACAGTAAAGCCTTCACCGGCCCATGCCGGACGACGCAGGGCAAGTACGAATTCCTTTGGGGATTCAAGCGTGAGTTTCAGTGTCGCCGACTCGCCTTCGGGAAAGTCGGTATCCATCTGCAAATTCACTCCCGCAGTGGTCCACTCCGCAGTTGATGGTGCGTAAAGGTTTACCCACAATTTATCCCCGGATTCATAGTAAATCCCATCTCCGTGTAGGGCATGGCTTTCCATGCCCGTTCCCACACAGCAGGTGAAGCTGCGGAGCATATTCGCATATTCGTGCTGGACAGACCGGCCAACAGGCACCATATAGCAGGTCCTGCCATCTTCGGGATCGATGGAGGCCAGAATATGATTATAAAGGGCCCGTTCGTGAAATTCGGCGTAGTGAGCATCGGGTCTGAGCGAGAAGAGCCGGCGGGTAAGTTTGAGCATGTTGTATACATTGCACGTCTCAGCAGTGCGTCCATCTATGCGATCGCTTAAAATGTCGGGTTTTCCGAAGTACTCATCTTTTCCATGGCCTCCAGTGGCGAAGCTGTGGTGCTGAACAACCCTATCCCAGAAAAAGCCGGCTGCTATAATATCACCCGCATCGCCGGCATAGGCAAAGCGATCCGCGGAGCCGATGAGTTTCGGCACCTGCGTGTTGCCGTGCTTACCTTCGAGGATATCCTGGTGGCGTTTGAGAGGCTCGATGAAGGAGCGATGTTCGAAGCGATAGGAAAGGTCAAGCCAGCGTTTGTCACCCGTATCGGCATAGAGGTCAACAAGCACTTCATTCATGCCTCCGAACTCGGTGTTCAGCATTCGCTGATTCTGGGCTTCAGTGAGCCCGGAAAAAATTCCTTGGGCCCATTCGGCAAACTTGACTTCCATTTCCAGCGCAGTGTGGTTGCCGGTATAGCGATAGGCGTCCCGCAAACCGGCATAAGTCTTGTGCAGGACATACCACGGCGCCCAAAGCCCGTTGAGGTCAAAGCCGCCCGAGCGAATTTTTCCCTTAGCCACGGCTTCCCAGCATTCCCGGCCGCCCTCCAATGCACTGAGGTAGCCATCCCCGTGCTTGTCCTGGACCTCCTTGAGTTCCTTGACGACGTAGTTCGCTCGCTCCTTGAACCGTGCATCACCCGTGGCGGCCCACATCAAGCTCACAGCCGAGAGATAATGTCCGGCAATGTGACCCGTAAGATTTCTTCCGCCTCCGTCCCAGCCGCCGTAAGGTTTTGCCTTCGGTTCCAGCCCGGCGTGCTGACGGTAGTAAGCCAGCATTCGATCCGGTTCAAGTTCGAGCAGATACTTGGCATCCAGGTCCTGTGCCTGCTTTAGAGGCCCGCCAAGTAACCGCACACTACTTAAATCCAAAGGTCGAGCTTTAAGAGTCTTTTGCTTATGGGCTATCATCCCAAAATCTTTGACCTCTGCAAAAGCCTGATTATAAAATGTTAAAACAAATGACACAATGGTGAGGACATATTTTCCCATAATAGTCTCCCTTAACTGCGATAAAACACAACAGACAAAACATGACTGGACTAATTGATATCACCGCATTATACTTATGATTTTCGAAAAGGCAAATATTTCGCCTAAGCTTCGGATTATAATTTGATGTTCGTTGATTGTATTTTCTTTGAGGAAAGGCCAAGAAAATGAAATTTCCGACACAGGTTGTAATTGTTGTATTTGCTGCTTTGATGCTGGGTGGGCGTGCCTTCGCAAAGTCAGGTGATGTTACGGGGTACCCAAAGGTGACAACACCACCTGATTCGTTTTTTGAAAAGGTCCGCGAAAGAGACAGAGAGGCGGCACGACAGTTTTATCGAAAGTATATGGATGTCAAGGGTATGCCGATTGTAGCCGCTACAGAGGTGGCGGATCTGGCGCTTCAACGCACCTATGAGATTGTTACACATATGCTGGCCGGTCGGCCTGATGTGCTCAATGCTATGGTCGATCGAGGTATGTACCTGGTCATAATCGGAAAAGATCAGGTCTATACTGATCTGCCCGAAAACAGGAATGC
>CP070806.1:3376018-3399868 GCA_020343675.1 Phycisphaerales bacterium | reverse complement strand
CACGTTAGTATTCAGGGATTGGACGATAGAGTACGTCCGCATCTCCCCGCGTATGCCGGTGGGGCACTTGTAGAGCTTTAGGTTACTGCAGTACGGGTACAGCATTCCCGCCTGCATCGCCGCTATCTGCTTCTCTATAGGATCCGATACGTCCATCGCGGCCACCCAACCATAATCTGAATGGCCTATGTTGGCGGCGCAGATCTTGCCGTCGTTGTCGTCTGCATACATAATCCACGCCAGCGCCAACTGCTTGACATTATTAAGACAGGCCATACGTTTGCCCTGCTCTCTGGCCCGCTGAAGTGCCGGCATCAGGATCGCCATCAGTAACGCAATGATAGCGATGACAACCAAGAGTTCTATCAGAGTGAAACCCCTTCGCGTGCTCATGACAATACTCCAAGCCGGTATCAGGCAGAATCCGAAGTCCAAGAACAAGCATACACGTTCCAGAGCTAAGTGTCAAGCAAAAGGCTCACTCTTTTTCACCTCCAGACTACTCAGCCGCATGACGGCCAAGGTCACTTGCCGAAAGCGGCAACCCATCGGGACGAAGGGGAGAAGTCCGTCCTCGAACGAAAACAACTCATGCCGCTTCCTGTGTCATACTCGAATCCTTTTGACTTTTAGCGCTCTGTGCGCCTTTGCTGCTTCGAACCTGTCCGGCGGCGTTTGGGGTGAGCGTATGTCGGTGGCGGCTCGGCGGCAACGATTTCGATATTGCACTTAGGGATGGCGGCGAGGAACCGGGGGCCGTAGGGTTTGTTGATGACTCGGCTGTCCAAGACGACCACGATGCCCGTGTCGGTTTTGCTGCGGATGAGCCGGCCGAAGCCCTGCTTGAACTTGATAATCGCCGAGGGTACCTGGTAATCGAAAAAGGGATTGCCGCCCTGCTGCCTGATGCGTTCGAGCCGGCCGGCCAGCAGGGGCTGATCGGGCACCGCGAAAGGCAGGCGGATGATGATGACGTTCGAGAGTGCTTCACCCGGCACGTCAACACCCTGCCAGAAGCTGTCGGTTCCGAACAGGACGCTTTGGCCGTCGGCCTTGAAACGGCTCAACAGCACCGTGCGGTCCGCGTCCGAGCCCTGGCGGAGCAGTTCAATGCCGTTGGCGTCAAGCCATTGCCAAAGCCCGCCGGCCAGCTCGTCAAGCATGGCATAGCTGGTGAAAAGCACGAACGCCCGGCCCTGAGTCTTGCGGATATATCGTTTCAACACCTCGATAGCGGCGGCGGCAAAATCCGACTCGTTCGGATTGGGCAGGTCCTTTTCGATGTACATGGTGACCTGCTTTTGATAATCAAAAGGCGAGCCGAGCTTGGCGGCGTCAAAATCGTCCAGACCGATCCGGCCGGCGAAAAAGTCAAAGCCGCCATCGTCGCCCACGGCGCCGGTGCTCAACGTAGCGCTGGTTAATACCACAGAGTCGTAGTTGTCAAAGAGGCACCGCTTGACGTCAGCTCCGACGTCCACAGCGGCGCTTCGCAGTCGAACGGTTGCCCTGCCGTTTCCGGCCACCTCAATCCAATAGACCGAATCGGCCTGCTTTTGAAGCAGGAAGCTCTCGAAATCCTGAACCAGCGATTCACAACGGTCGATAAAGCGTGTGATCTCGAATTTCTCATCCTCATCCTGGCGCGTTTTGGCCAGCCGGGATAACTCGGTTCGCAGATTCTTGAGGTGTCCCGAAACCGTGTCCTCGACGAAGTTGCGATGACACCGCCCGTTTGTTTCATCCTTCGTGTTGTGATACCAATCCCGAACGTGATCGAAAAAAGCGCCTGCTTCTTTGCCTACCCGGCCAACCGTGTCAATGGCGTTCTCGGCGCCCATATAGGCCAGAAGCCCCTTGCGGGTTCGGGCGTTGTAGAGGCCGTCGAGCAGGTACCGGATGCGGTGGTTGCTGATACTGATCCCGAAATGCTCTTCAGCGACATGCTCGATATTGTGGGCCTCGTCGATGACAACGTACCGATAGTCGGGCAGCAATTTGGCGCCCTGCTCTTTGAGAACCAGATCGCTGAACAGCAGCGCGTGGTTGACGACGATAATCTCGGCGGTCTCGAGCCGCCTTCGGGCGCGCCAATAGAAACAATCGCGAAAACCGGGACATTTGCGGCCGCGACAATTGCCGTGCTCGCTCTTGATTCTATCCCAGAGGCGTCCCGTGGGCAGGAAAGAAAGATCGCTGAGCGAGCCGTCCTCGGTCTCCCGGGCCCAGCGGCTAATCGCTTCGAGCTCGGAGCCGGACGTTTCAAAAAGCGCCTGCCGCCTTTGCAGGGCGAACTTGAGCCGGCGCATGCAGAGGTAGTTGCCTCTGCCCTTGGCCAGGACGGCCGTGAATTTCTGCGGCATACATTCGAGCAGCAGCGGGATATCCTTGTTGACGAGCTGCTCCTGGAGCGTGATGGTGAACGTGCTGATCAGGGCTCTGCCTCCCCCGCGACAGGCCAGATCGACGGCGGGGATTAAATAAGCAACGCTCTTGCCCACGCCGGTTCCGGCCTCGACAGCCAGGTGCCGCCCGCCGGCGAGCGCTCGCTGGACCGCGCAGGCCATCTGAACCTGCTCGGGGCGAACCTCAAAACCCGCCAGCGATTGAGAGACGGTTCCTCCCGGCGCGAGAGTCGCTTTTATATCCAGGTATGATTCAGCTTTTGCCATCGGGCCCAACGGAATTCTTCAAAATCAGATTGGCCGCGCACTGACCAGCGCACACGAACCACGTCAATATTTTCAGGACTACTCCTGCATCGAATCCGTCAGATAGTACAGCAGTTGTTGCTTTTGCTCAAGTGTCAGTCTTTCCCCGTACTTTTCAACGTAGTGATGCCATGTCATTCTGTCAAAGCGGCTCGGCTCAATCAAGCTGTGGCAGGACGAGCACTTTCTGCTGTACAGTGCGGCTCCCGGTCTCATCGGCTTTGCCATGCTGCGGCAGCCGTGGACCGCCACGAATACTCCAATCGATGCTAAAGATCCGATGAGCAAATTCTTCACAATCGAGACCTCTGAAAAATCCGCAATACGTACCCGGCAGAATCCACCGACTAAAAAGGAAAGCCTGCGATCAGCCGGACTCTCAGATCGTCGCTGCGGTCGTTCAATCCTCCCAGCGCACCCAGGGCCACCCAGAACTTTTCATGCGCCCACGAGACCGTCGGGCCCAGGTAGTACTTGTCATCCGACAGATTCCCGGTCGATTCGATGCCGAGCTTCCACGCCGGATTGAATTCATAGCTCACGCCTGTGGCGTATGCATGTTCAGTTTCGCCGCCGTTGCTAATGCCGTCTTCGACGATTTGGTTGTAGGCCAGGTTGATTTTGCCGAAATCCCTGGCAAGAATAAGCTTGCCTTCGAGAACTTCCGGGCTGTCCGAATCGTCGGGCCTGATATACTCTAAGTACAGCAGCACGTCCAGCGGGTACATCCCCTTCTCACCGAAGCGATATCGCGTTCTCAGTTTTGTGCCGGTGTACTCGAACTTATCGTCGGCCGGGGTCACTGTATGCTGCCATCGCTGATAGACGGCGATATCCCAGAAGTCGGTCAGGCCGTACTCGTACTCGACCTGATGCTCCCAGGAATTTCTGTCATCGTATTTATGCAGGTCGGGCACCTTCGTCGTCAGGTAGTACTCCAGCTCCGACGCACCTTCGGGCATCGTCATATACTCGTAGGTCCAGACATACGCTCTGCGGTCGGCGTAGGCCAGGCTCGAGAAGCCCAGAAGCAGCAGGACGATACCCATCCGAAAGACGTGTCTGTAATCAACAGCTAACAACATGCAAAAACCTCCATTACAAAAAAAGTAAAAATACGTCCGGGCACGCCGCCCGAACCACAACAGTCTTTTATCGATAATGATATCCATTCTCAATTCCTTGCCAAAAAAAATACTTCTCCATGAAAGAACGTGTCTATTTTCGCTTCTTCTTGCTGCAGCGGGGGCATAGTCCGAAGACGTCCAGTTTGTGGCTTTCCTGAATGTACCCGTACTTTCGGACAAGCCGATCCTGAATTTTCTCCAGTTCGGGGCTGTAGATTTCCTCGAACTTGCCGCACTCCAGGCAAATCAAATGGTCGTGGTGCTCGTGGCCGTGCTTGTGCTCGAAACGGTGCGAGCCGTCTCCGAAATCCACCTGCCTGCACACACCGGATTCGCACATCAGCTTGACCGTCCGGGCGACCGTGGCATAGCCAATACCGCTGTGTTTCTTTCTGACCAGGTCGTACAATTCCTGAACGGTCACGTGCCTTTCGGTAGCAAGAAAGACCTCCAGCACCCGCTCTCTTTGCAGGGTTCGCCTCAATCCCTTTCGGGTCACAAATTTCTCAAATCTTTCTTTGGCGTTCATTTGCACCGTTCCCGGAGCCGCCTGCTGCATCGGCGCGGCCCCATCGAAACGAAACGGACGGCCATGCCGCACAGTTATAGTTGATAATGATTATCAATATCTAAGCATAATATCCCTGCGCCAATACTTTGTCAAATCATTTTTTTCAGATTTTTTTCGCAGGTGCGATTCTGTCTGCGTCAGCTTCGAGATTCGAAGTAAAAACACACGGCGCCCTTGTATTTGCCCGACGCCTCGTTCGGCCGGCTCTCGGGGCCGAGGTCGGCGGGCCTTGTGAATTTCGTGCCGATGGCCGGGATGCCGTGCAGCAGGGAGATACCCGTCGCCGGCACATCCACGCGGGTTTTCGCAGGTTCGGGACCATTTTGGGGGGTGTAAACGCCAAGAAAAGACTCGGGCGTCCCGTTAAGCAATACAATCTTTCCCTCGTGCGTTTCAAAGGCGGCCCAGTGCCAGTCGCAGTAGTAGCCTCTGAATTCCGGAAAATCCCAGCTCAGCCCCGGCGTATGGTCCTTGTAATCGTTGCTCCAGATATCCAGCCGTCCTCCCTTGGTGCGATTCTTCCAGACGCGGTAAGGCCCTCTTCCGACCCACTTCATCTTCGCCATCCTGCTCTCGGGATAATCGAACGTCACACCCATCAGCTCGAACCGGCCTTCAAGCTCGTATTGATAATCGAGCCTGATCCATCCGCTTGGATAGATTTTCCACCTGGCATAGTCAAGGCCGCCTTCATACAGGGCCTCGACAAAAGTGTCGTCCCCCTGCCGCCAATGTTTCAGCTCGGTGAGCTCGCTGTCGCCGGCAACCAGCCGGGGGCCACGGCCGAGCGAGATTGTTGCGCCGTCCTTCTCGACTTTGGCCAACTCGCCGGTCTGTTTATCGAACCACAGGCCCAGAGCATCGATCCTGACGACCAAAGCCGAATCGCCGTCCGAGACGCGGATATCCGCACCCTTCTTACTTTCCTGTGCAATATACTGATGACACCGCGCGCAGTCTCTTTGCAGGCTCCAGGACCAGGCCCACACGTCGGCCCCCGATGCGTCCTGGGCCGTCAGGTGAAGACCATTGGCCCGGCGCCAATTCTCGGGCAAAGCCAGCTCCAGGATGCCTTTGCCGCCGGGCTCTGCGCCGGGACCGGGAACAATCCCCTCATTGATCATCGTGTGTTCGTCCGCCGCTTCGAGAGGACCCGGAAAGGCCACGAGCTTCCATTCGAACCGGCACTCGCGCAGGTTCGTGATATCATAGCGGTTCTCGACTTCGATTCGTCCCGAGAAATCTTCGCCAAGCTCTTCAAGGCCGATATGAACCGGAGACCAGATTTCTTTGATCGCGTAGAAGCTGCCTTCTTTCTGGCGATAAGGACCGACGATTCCATCCGGGGCGTGATTGCCGTCGGTGTCAATTGCTCCGTTCTGGTCCGTCCTGACCACGCCCTCATCGACCAGCGCCCACAGGAATCCGCCCGCGCCAAGGCGAGACTCGAACATCAGCTTCCAGTAGTCGTTCAATCCGGCCCCGTGTCCGCCGTCGTAGAGGCCGTGGAGAAACTCGGTGGGCATGAACAACGTCGAGCCGCTCAGCTTGTTCCGAGTGCTCTGGTAATTTTCGTAGTGGTCCGTGTCGATACCGTTGAAATTCTCCCACGGATGCAGCACGGTTCGTCTCTGCGGATCGTAGAGAGCGAATTCGCCGTCCAGTTCCCGGTTCCATCCTCCCTCATTGGCGTTGTCCCAGAACAGGATGCAGGGATGGCTGACGTCGCGCGTCACCGTCTGGCGTACGAGTTTCTTGCCGATTGGGGTATCGTAAGGCGGCTTCTGCCACCCGGCCAATTCGTCCAGCACGTAGAGGCCCAGCTCATCACACGCATCCAGAAAATGCACGTCCGGCGGATAGTGGGACATCCGCACGGCGTTCATGTTCATTTCCTTGATCAAGCGAACGTCGTCGTAACTGACCTTCCGGCTCAGACAACGTCCCGAATCCGGCCAGAAGCAATGCCGGTTCACGCCCTTGAGCCGAATTTTGTTCCCGTTGAGATACAAGCCGTCGCCCGGACGGACCTCAAACGTCCTGAATCCGAAGCGCTCGGCGGTGGTGTGAATTTTCGTCTCATCATTCAGAAGGCTCAGCTCCAGATTATATAGAACCGGCGTTTCCGCGGTCCACGACCTGACGCCTTTGACCTTTCCCGTCAGAGTTGCCTTGTGTTGCCCGGCGGCCACCTTCACGGATAGCTGCCCGGTATCGGTCAGGCCCGGCCCTGAAATCCGTCCAACAATCCGGTCGGCGGTGGTGATATTCTGCAGATACACATCGACAGAAACAGCGCCGTCGGCTCGAGCATCAATGGCCATACGCTCGATGAACTGCTTCGGGAAGGCCTGAAGATAGACAGGCCGATAGATCCCGCCGAAGACCCAGTAGTCGGCCTGACGTTCGGCCGCCTCGACGCTCTGGTCGGAAGAAACTTTATTGACGGCGACCTCCAACAGATTCTCGGCTCCGGACTTCACGAGTTCGGTGATATCGTATTTGAAGCGATAGAATCCGCCCTGATGTTCGGGGCCGGCAGAGACACCATTGATCCGAACCTGTGTATCGGTCATCACACCTTCGAAAACGATGTGAATGACCTTGTCTTCCCATCGGTCGGGCAGGGTGAATTTGTACCGGTACCTGCCCTGCTCATCGGCTTTCGGTTTGTCATGGCCGTAGTTGTATGTGCCGAACCCCTGCAGCTCCCAGTTCGAGGGCACGCCAATCGTGGTCCAGTGGCCGCTGTTTCGCCCGGCGGTGCAGTAGAATTCCCACTGAACGGGGTCATCCTTGCCCCTGCCTGAAAGATACAACCTCTGCGTCTGCTGCGCAGCAAGCAACTCTGCGCTGAAGACAACCGCGCCCCATGCTATCGCAAATGTCCACCGTCTCAGCATGTTCTTCAACCTCCTTTGAACACGAGCAGTACCATTTTGTCCACACCACTTGTTACAGTGCAGAACAGCCGGTCTCATTATAGCCAAGGCTCGCAGCGGAGCACACCAAATAACGCACCGGTCCAGAATTTCCCTTGAACGGTCACTCGTGATCTCTACAATGTCCTGAGCCGACTGATTGAAAGGGTCGAATGATGATATTCATTACGATGAAAATGAAAGCCCTTTGCATAGCTGTTTGTGGCGTATTGACAATCGCCGGCGTCGCTTATTCAGGTGACACCGAGCATTTCTATCAGGACCTGCCATTCATGCAGGATTTCGCGGAAAAGATTCCGCTGTCTGAGGAATTGGGCGGCGCAGAATTGACTGCCGTTCGGTCCGACAGAAACGGCCGGGTCGTTGTCCTGTCCGATAAGGGCCTGTTGCAGATTCATGAAGGCCGGCTTGTGTCCGACCGTCACTACAGACCTGTGCTGGATATGAGAATACGGGATATTGAGACATACCGCGACCAGTTCGTTTATCTCAGCGGTCAAATAGTCCTGAGCAACGCCTGGGCGGGCAGGTTTTTCGTGCGGCATGGGATGCCCGACGTCGGACTCTTCGCGATGGGTGGCGATTTTGACTTCCTGCTGGCCGGAAAAGACACTCTTGCTTTGTTCAGTCAGGGTAAATGCGTCAAGACGCTCAAAACAGCAACACCGGCAAAGCAAGTCCTGTTCGATTCAATGCGCAACCGGTTTCTGTTCTTGACCGATAGTCACATCCAATGCTTTACACCGGGCGAGGGAGCAGCAAAAGTCTTTGACGGCGATGATTTGACCTGTCTTGAACTAACCAAGGCCAATTCGGTGCTGGTCGTCGGTACTCAGGATGGATACCTCGAATTGGATGCGGATTCTTTCGGCCTCAAATCAGCTCTCCGGCGGAAACTGCCCTGCACCGAGATACGCTGCATCAGGCAAATCGGTGAGAGACTCTGGTTTGGGACCGCCGGCGGCGCTTTTGCCCTGCACAACGATGCCCGGACAGACTACTACGCTTCCGGACGCTGGCTCGTGGATGATCACGTTATCGACATCGCACAAGGCCCGGACAATTCCGTCCTGATTCTCTCGGAAACGGGGCTCAGTATCATTCACTTCCAGCCGATGACCCTTCAACAAAAAGCCGAGCATTTTGACAAGCTCACGCGCACACGTCACATCAGGCACGGCTTCAACAGCGGGCTTTCCATGACCCGGCCGGGCGATCTGTCAACGGGAACGCTCACCGACAGTGACAACGACGGCCTGTGGACGGCCATGTATCTGGCCGGCGAGCTTTTCCGGTACGCGGTCACCGAGTCCCCGGAGGCACTGCAGAATTGCTACGAGTCGTTCGAGGCCATGGAGCGGCTGTCCGATGTGAATCCGATAGAGGGCTTTGCCGCCCGGTCGTTTGAGCGAGCAGGCTACCAGGTCTCGGATAAATCCCGCTGGCAGCCCGCTGACGATCCGGACTGGACATGGAAAGCCACCACGAGCAGCGATGAAATCGTCGGGCACTTTTTCGCGTACACTATTTTCGCCGAAGTCGTTCCGGACAAACAATGGCGCGACCGCGCCGTCGCTCTGATGGACGCCATCATGGACCACATTGTCCGAAACGACTGGTACCTCATTGACTACGACGGCAAGCCCACCCTCTGGGGCAAGTGGAACCCGGAATATGTCAACGGGTTTCCCAAACAAGTGGGTGACCGCAGACTCAACTCGGCCGAGATTATTTCATTCCTTCAGGCGGCATATCACTTCACCGGCAGGGAAATCTACAAAGAGAAAGCCTTCGAGCTGATCGACAGGCACGGCTACTTAGACAATATCCTGATCCCCATCTCCAACATTGGCCGGGTCCCTGGGATTGACCTGACCACCGAATGGAATCATTCCGACGACGAGCTGGCCTTTTTGTCTTACTGGAATTTGTACAAGTATGCGTTCACCGATGAGCTGCGCGAACAATACTGCCGAGCCATTAAGGACCACTGGCAAATCGAGCGCCCGGAGAAGAATCCGCTGTGGAATCTCATCTATGCTGCGACAGGCGCTACTGATTTTGACCTCGAAGAAACGGTCTGGAGCCTGAGAGAATTCCCACTGGATACCATCGGCTGGTCGATCCGGAATAGTCATCGCAAAGACCTGGAATTCCTGGAACCCGGTTTCCGTCGCCAGAGCATCCGCGACGTTCTACCGCCCGACGAACGCCCGATGAGCAAATACAACGGCAATGCCTTCCGCCTGGACGGTGGCAGCGGCGGGCGTCGCGAATACAGCGGCGATATCTATCTGCTGCCCTACTGGCTGGGCAGGCATCTGAAACTGATTCGATGATAATGGCCGACGTCGGGCTGAGTCGGGATACAATCAGGAGACTTTATCTGTGTTAGGCGGGCTGGACTACATCGTTGTTATCGCCTATCTGGCCGGCATCATGCTGCTCGGTCTGTATTTCAAGCGATATGTTCATTCGTCACAAGATTACTTCCTCGCCGGCAAATCCCTGCCCTTCTGGGCAATTGGCATGTCCATCGTCGTCTCGGACATCGGAGCCCAGGATTTCGTGGGCGTCTCGGGCCAGGCCTACCGATTTGGGATTTCGGTGGGCAACTTCGACTGGATCGGTTCGGTGCCGGCGATGCTGCTCGGCGCCTTCATCTTCATTCCCTATTTCTGGAAGGCGGGACTCTATACGATTCCGGAATATCTGGGCAGGCGCTACAACGATTACGTTCGCACTCTCGCCGCGGTGACGTGGATCGTTTTCTTCGCCTTCAATCTCGGCATTATCTTCTGGGCCAGTGCAAAACTGCTGAACACACTGATGGGCTGGCCCTATTGGCAGTCTATAATTATCACGGCGGTCGTCGTCGGGTTTTACACGTTCTGCGGCGGCCTGACCGCGGTGGTGCTGACCGACGTGATTCAAATGGTCATCATGTTCGTCGGGGGCGCTGTTATTGTCATTCTGGGGCTCTATCGCGTTGGCGGATGGGACGGGCTGGTGGACAAGATCACCGCCCAGGGAGCTTCTTTCCAGGATTACTTCAAACTGATACAGCCCACGGATACCAAGACACCGTTTCCCTGGACCGGAATTCTCTTCGGCCTGACCTTTGTGATGGCCAATGCGTATATGATCGGCAACCAGGCCATCGTCCAGCGATGTCTGGCCGCCAAAAGCGAATGGGACGCCAAGGCCAGTATGATCTGGGGGGCCTTCCTGAAAATGTTCATCCCCGTGCTGGTGCTGTTTCCGGGCCTGATTGCCATTGTTTTGCACCCGGGTCTTGAAGATGGGGACAGCGCTTTTCCCCTATTAGTAAGAGAATTGCTTCCCGCCGGCTGGGGGATAGTCGGGTTGATGTTCGCAGCCCTGTTGGCAGGCTTGATGTCCAGCATAGACTCGATGCTCAACTCCACGGCGACTTTGTGGACGAAAGATATCTACGAAAAGTACATCAGGAAAGATGCCTCGGACCGGCATTATCTGGTTGTCGGCCGAATCGCGACGATCGTGCTGCTCATTTTCGGCGTGATGACCTCGCCGGTCAGTCAGTATTTCGAGGGGATATACGTCGCTATCCAGACTTTCCTGTCCTTCTTCCAGGGGCCTGTCTTTTCGATCCTGATGTTGGGAATCTTCTGGCGCCGGGCCACACAATGGGGCGGGCTGTTCGGCCTGGTGGGCGGAATCACCGTTTCCTTTTTACTCTATGTGTTCAAAGGGTATCTCTTTACAATCGAGGACCCGTTTCTTTATGTCTCCTGGTGGTCGTTCCTGGCCGGACTCGTCATCGCTACAGTAGTCAGCCTGTTCACGCAGCCCCATCCGGAAGAACGGCTTTATGGCCTGGTGTATCGACTGGCCGAACGAAGACAGAACGTGGCATGAATCAGGATCAGGCAAAATGCTGAAAGCGATCAGATATGTCCTCAATTTTGAGTGGCTGGCCGGCCTTTCGATCGGCGCCGCCAAGAACGTTTTTCTTATCCTATTCGTTCTGATAGGAATCCTGGTCCTGTTGGTTCCCAACGACTACATCTACCAGGGGGCAAAAAAACGCAAATGGTGGTTTAACCTGAAACTCTGGGCGCTGGGCGATCTGGCCTTTATCTTTATCACGTATTACATCTTCTAAGAGACAACATACGGACGTCGAATGTGTCCTGCCCAGAGCTCAATAGTCCGGCCATATCTCGTACGTGCTGGGATTACTGAGGCACGCGGCACACCGCCTTCTGATTTCCTCCGCCATCTCGACGGCGCCCGGCAATCCCACGCAGCCGTAGCCCGCCTCCTGGAACAACTTTCGGGTTGTCGTATGAAATTCCCTGACCAGATCGTCCTGGGCCCCTCCCATTGATCTCCACTTCTCGCCGAGCTCTGAGAAAAGTCCCGGATTCTTCGGGCGTTTCTCCTGAGTGAGCGCCGTTGACTGTCGAGCTAAGCCGGCCGCATATTCCAGGTCTTTGATCGCATCCTTGAGCCTGTCATATTCCCGAGGTATTTCCTGAGCTATTGTTTGCATCTTACTGATGAACGGTTTTAATGCCGGCTTGTCTTTTCCCTGCTTTTCCAGGAATTCCGTCATCTCACGTGCAAAATCCATATACTGATCGATGCGATTTCTGTGCCGGACGACAAAATACATCATGTCTTCAATGCCGGCTTCTACATATTTCCGTCTTTGCCGTTCTTGCCCGGCCTCGAAAACAGACCCGAGTCTCCGCGTGACGGCGCAGGTAGAAACCGGACATGAGCCGCGGGCGGCATGTCTTGACATGTCATCGGGGTCTATGCGGGAGTCGGGCCTGACTAAATCCAGGTTGGCCCTGCTTTGCAAGGCAAGTTTCCGATCATAAGTGTCTTTGTCCAACGTCTGCTCGAGAATATCGACGGCAGAGGCAGGCGAACCGGACGCGCCCTTTCTCTCAAGGCAGTAGATAAGAGAAATTCCTCCCGGCGGTATCTTCTTGCCCAGACGATAGTGAGCCCTTTGGCCTTCAAACCAAACCGGATAGGTGTAGTACCCGATGACAGCGCGCCAGATTTCCTGTTTGGATTCCCTGAACCTGAACGTCGTTTTTACCCCGGCTTCGAGTAACTGGGTTGTCCATTTTCCGGGGAAAGGTCTTTTCCAGCCAATCGCCACATCCTTTTCCAGATAAGAAGGCTTCAACTCTTCCTTGTGCCAGATACCCGGCGCATGCAGCAGGGCCAGGAAAATACTCTTACCGTCGTTGTCGAGATCAACAGATTCGACGAGGCGATTCTCTGCTGCATCATCTAAGATGAGCCTCATTCTCTGTTTTCCCTCGGGCCAGGTGGCGACCAGCATGTCGTCGCGTCCTTTCAGCAGCCCGAGAAACAGATTCTCGCAGGGAACGTGAAGTGTATCCATCGAAGGATATTGGCCGACATCGAATATCAGGTCATCGGCGATAAAGCTGGGCACGACGCCATATTCAATTGGGCTCAGCAGACTTATGCCTTTCATATTCGCAGCCGGTTCAATTGCGATAGTCTCGCTGCTGCCGAATGAGAATACGGCGGAACAATTGTCTTCACGTGCTCCCCCGCAGAACGAAACTTCCAGGATTACTTTATCGTCCGTATTTCGCAATACTGTGCAATTCGTGATGCTTGCCGATCTGCCTTTCAGCTCAAGAGGAACGAATTGCACCTTCATCCGGCTCAAATCCGCTCCCGAATAGATGCTTACGCTACCTCTTCTCGAGGAGAACACCGCCGTTATGTGCTGATTCTCTGCGACGGCGTCTCCTGCGAAAACATATTCTTCGTTCTCGAGGCGCGAACCATTAACAACTGTCCAGCCGGTTCTATCCTCGATATCGGCCTTATTGACCAAGGGAGACTGCGTATCCCAGAGAAGCGTGCCCGGTGACGGCCTTTGCGCGCCTTCCGCCCCCAAAACCGCCGGCCACAGGGCCGACAACACGAACAAACACGTTAAGGCACGAATCGTCGATCTTATCATCGCATGTGCTCCATAATAATCTACAGAAGTTCACCGGCATTATCATAGATCCTTTCAATGGCCTTGACGACCATCTCTATATCCGCTCTCGTGCCCATCAAAACCGTGTGATGAAAACAGACCGACTCTTCGCTGTAGATTCTGTGGCAAACCGGCAGGTCAAATCTGGAAGGATCAATTTGTCGCCAGTGCTCTTCGCTAAGCTGATAGCGGCACGCCTTTGTCTGAGGTGTATAAAGAGCACACGCATCAAGCGGCTCATAGCTGGCCTCGACGTCACAACCTAATTCAGCCGCCATGGCTTCTCTGAAAGCCGTCACCTCCAGGCCCTTGAATTCGTCCTTGTCGTACCGGAACGAGAAATTGTAATAGGCCCCCATCGTTTCTCTCGGATCGCGCTTCATCGGACGAATGCCGGGAAGCTCCGCCAGCAGTGAATTGACGTACCTGGCATTGTCGTCGCGAAGCCGGTTCTGCTCGGGCAGCCGCTTTAACGACTCAATAAGAAGGGCCGCCTGGAAATCGGTGATGCGATAGTTGCCCGACTGGATAAAATCCCCTTCACTGCCATAGTGCCCCGCGCCTTTGTCGCCCGATGGTTCTCTCTCAGGCCTTCGGCCGCAATTGCGAAGCGCATCGAGCTTCTCGAACAACTTCGAGTCACTCGTCGTCAGAGCGCCGCCTTCGCCGGCGGTCATGAGCTTGGAGAGCTGGAAGCTGAAACTGCCCGCGTCACCGATACTGCCTGCCTTCTTGTCCTTCCACTGCCCGCCGTGCTTGTGGGCGCAGTCTTCTATCACCCGCAGATTGTGCCTGTGCGCAATCTCCATAATCGCGTCCATATCGGCGAAGCATCCGTAAAGGTGCACGGGAATGATCGCTTTGGTGCGCGGGGTGACCGCCTGCTCAACCCTGGCCGGGTCAATGCACCAGGTCTCCGGCGTTACATCGACAAGCACCGGAACGGCGTTGACATCCAGAACTGCTCCGGCCGTCGCCTGCCACGTCAATCCAGGCACAATAATCTCGTCGCCCAGCCCAACGTCGCACGCTTCCAGCGCAAGCTGCAAGCTGACGGTCCCGTTAGCTACTGACAGGGCATAGTCGCTCCCGATGAAGGCGGTAAAGGCCTTGTTGAATTCCGCCTCCTTTGGCCCGTTGTAGGACCAAATACCGCTGCTTAGCACGTCAAGCAGACTTTTCTCTTCATTCTGATCCCAGACGGGCCATGTGGGCCATGGGTTTTTCTTCACGTCACGCAGGGGTTTGCCCCCTTTGATCGCCAGCTTGCTCATCCTGATGGTTCCTTTCTCTATTCGTCCGACATCTCAACGGCACCAAAATAACAAACCTGCCTGAATGTTGCAACTGCGCCCCCTTTTGATGCCTCTGAAAGTGAACTCGAAGGCCATAAAATGGGCAACTTGTACCTCAGATGCTAAGTCGGAACGCAAACCGGATCGCTTAGATTCATCAATTTTACTTCTTTTTGGTCGCCTCCATTAGACTGGACACGTACTTTATTCAGTTTTTATAGATTTTTTATTTGACAGATAATAATTCTGTGAGTATTATGTATATCTAACATATTATGATTGATCATTCATCGTCAATTGACAATCGAAAATCATAAATCGTAAATCAGGAGGTTTCTCATGACGACAGAAGCACAAGTCAAGGCGAATCAGCAGAATGCTCAGAAATCCACCGGTCCCAGGACCGCCGAGGGCAAGGCGGCAGTCGCGAACAATGCCCTCAAGCACGGCCTGTTCGCGGCGCAGGACGTGCTGAGCATCGAAAATCAGGACGAGTATGACCTGCTGCGAGAGCAGATGCTCGCCGATCTGGCCCCGGTCGGGGCGGTCGAACTGATGCTCACCCATCGAATCGTCAGTCTCACCTGGCGGCTCCGACGCGCCGAACGGATGCAGGACGAGTTTACCGAGGATATGGTCCAATCGCATATGGCCGGCATCCGGGTCTGTTTGGGCCGGCGCAAACCGAAAGAGCCGCGCGATGAGCCGGAGTATCTGGCGCTCGGCCAGGTCGCCAAAAAGGATTGGTATAACTCACAACTGATTGAGCGGCTCTTCGAGTATGAGCGCCGAATCGAGAGGAGCCTGTACCGGGCCATCGCCCAGCTTCGCCGGACCCAATACATTCGGGAACTCGAGCAGCTCGAAGCGCAGAAAAAAGAGGAATTGGAAAAACAAAGCCAATCCGGGCCGGTTGGGATGGAATTGCCGAACGGATTTAATCCTACGGCCAAGCAGATAAAGGCTTTTGCCAAGACCACTTATGGCGATTCGCCCCCGTTCTGGGTCAAGGCGGCGATGAAACATGCGTCCAACGTGCCCCAAGCCCGTTCGCGCTCCAGCAGACGAAGGGGCGGCATGGCGAAACAGACGGCGATGAGCATGTTGAAGCTCTGAGCGAGCTGGACGGCCTGCCGATTGGTCGAATGTTCCGGATTTTTTTCGCTCCGAACGCGAAAGTACGGTAAAATACTAAGCGGCCCTCGAAGGCCGACGTGGGGGGACTATGTTAGAAACCGATAAATTCCGGGAGGACATAGAGAATGACTGAGCACAGATCCAAACCGAAGCCTGGAACCGATTCGACACGCAGGCAGTTTCTCAAGGATGTCGGATTCGGCGTAGCCGCAAGCGGAATGATAGAGCCGCTGCTGGACAATGCGTATTCGCAGACGAGCGATCGGAAAGTGAAGCACCGCGTGCTGGGCAAGACCGGCTTGAGCGTCTCGGAAATCGGCATTGGAGGCCACAGTTGGGCGTACAAGCGCGTACCCGATGGCAAAGGGGGGCTTCGCAGACCTACCGTTGATGAAGCCGTCCGGATGATCGGCAAGTCGATTGATATGGGCGTGAACTTCCTCGATTCGTGCACGGCGCTGGAAGAATCGAGCACGCCCGGTGAAGCGCTCAAGAGGCTGGGTATGCGAGACAAGGTCCTGGTTTCGATCCGTGTCTCTCACAAGACCAAGGGGATCAAGGCCGACAAGCAGGAAATCTACAAGTGGACCGAAGACCGCCTGAAGCTGTGGCAGACAGACTACGTCGATTTCTGCCTGCTCTGCAATACCGAAAGGGATACGCCGCAGTCGGGCTACTGGGACATGTCGTACTCCATTGAAGCACTCGATAAGCTTAAAAAACAGGGCAAGATTCGCTTCACGGGGTTCGGGTGCCATTTCACGCCCGAGTTGTTCTTAGAGGCGTTCGAGAAGTTCGGCGACTATTTCGACACCTGCTCGCTGCCCTACAACATCCGGCACCGCGGCGCCGAGAAGCTGCTGCCCGCGGCCAAGAAGAAGGGACTGGGCATAATCACCATCAAGCCTTTCGCACGAGGGGCGCTGCTGAAGGACCGGGACCTAAAAGGCGAGGACGCCGGCCTGCCGCGTGACATGATCGCCTTTGTGCTGGAGAACAAGCTCGTCGATATCTGCACGTGCGGCGTTCATACGCTCGATCAGACCATCGAGAATCTCAGCGCCTCGGGCGTCAAGCTCACGCCCGGCCAGCGCAGAAGACTCGAAAAAGTCGCCGGAACCCCCGTCGATGTCCAGGAATACGCCTGGCTCGAACGAGACTGGCGATACGCATAGCGAAGGTGTGGGGCTATCAATATTGAGAGTGCGAAAGTTTAGGGATTTCTCTTACGAAAGCAGCAAGTAGGTCTCTCGCGTCTTATACAGGCTGCATAATCATTGTTGGGCGGCCACGAAGGCAGCACCCATGCGCACTCAAGTGTAGGAGAATGTGATGACTCTCTTTATTGGAACTGCGTACGGCCTGCTCATGCTGGCCCTTTTAATAGCGTTTTTGATCAGTTGGTTCAGCTCGCGCAAGCGATTACGCATCTACAAGAGATACGGTATCTTAGCTGGGGGCATTTTGATCGCATTTGATATACTTGTGCTATTATCAGCTGGGGCCGAGAACTGGTCATCAATGAAACTAATTGTAATCATCGCGCTTGGCGCAATAGTCTTCGTTAAAATGATGGCGTATACAATCGTAGGCATCTATATGTGTACACTTCTTGGGTACCAATGCTTTCCCCTACTGAAGCCACAGGTGGAACTGCTGAAAGCAACCGAAACTGACGACCCCAGCAGCAGGCGTTTGAGCACACCTGAACCTCTAAAGCAGGAACAAAGACCGGCCCTCACTGAAGCGCCTTCGACAGCAGAATCTGAGCGGCACGATGCGCCGTCGCAGACAGTCGAGACGAGGCCGGAACAGCCTCCTACGCCCAAGATCAATGTCAACACGTATGTTTCGATCCCCATAGCCATAGGTATCGGCGCGGTTGTGTATTCAGCCGTCTTGTTCTGGCTCACATCCCCGCAGATGTCGGACATAGTCAAGCAGAAATTCGGTGAAAGCAATGCCATGTCGCTAACAGGGCTGTTGCTGCTGCTGGAGCATGCTTTTGCCGAGGAGATAGTATTCCGCCTTGGGATTCAGAACTACTTAGCTAAGCAGCTTAGCTGGCGAGGGAAGAAGTATTGGATAGCCATCTCTTTGTCCGCCATCCTCTGGACCTTAGGACACACAGGAGTAATGGAGCCAAATTGGGTGAAACTCGCGCAGATCTTTCCAGTCGGTTTGGCACTCGGTTGGCTTTTCAAAAGGCTGGGCACAGAAAGCTGCATTCTAGCGCACGCTCTCTTCAATGTGGGTTGTATGGCTTTTGTATCACCCCTTGTGCTTAGATGAGAAAAGGGGCGTTTGTGGTTCGCCTCTTTGGGGAGTCACCCAACCTGGCTTGCACCCGACCATGCTATCGTGGCGGAATACGAAGGTTGTGTGATTGTGCGAGGCAAATTCCAGCGAAGGCTCTTGGGAAAACCCGCCTAGCGGGTGAAGCCCACTTTACACAATGTCAATCTCAGGGAGGTAATGACGGATGTCTGACGAAATGTCAAAGCTCCAGCTAGAGAATGCCAAGCTTAAAAAGAGAGGTGCTGACCTTGAGTTGCAAAGTGAAAAGGCTTCCAATAAGCTTGATAAAGCAACTATCAAATATGAGTAGGAAATACTTAAACTCGAACGGCATAACTTTCAGCACGAGCAGAATGCATCTGCTCTAAAAGCAGAACCCGCGTGTGCAACGAGTTGCACACCCTACATCTAATCAGAGACTGGCAGGCCAAGCTCTTTGAACTGGGCGGCGGCGTTGAGGAAATGAGCGGTGATCCAGAAGACGGTCCATTCCTCGACGTAATCGGATTCAGGAACCACGGATACCATCCGTGCGGCCACCGAGTTTCTTATTGGCGTTGATATCAGAATTAGGTTATAATGAAGAAATGAGAATCGAATGGGATCCCAAGAAGGCCAGGACAAACTTGCGGAAGCACAAAGTCTCATTCGAGGAAGCCGCAACTGCTGTGAGTGATCCTCTGTCAATGACGGGTGCTGATCCAGATCACTCCGTGACCGAAGATCGATATATCACTTTCGGGATCTCCGTGCGAGGTCGGTTGTTAGTGGTGGCTCACACGCAAGAACATGAAACGATTCGCATCATAAGCGCTCGGGTAGCGAGCAAAGGAGAGCGAAAGTTATATGAAGAAGGCTAAACGAACAAAGAAAGGCGAATTGCGTGCCGAGTACAAGCGATCGGACTTTCCCAAGGGATTCGTGCGGGGCAAATATGCTGAACGTCTCCGTAAGTCATCAAACGTTGTTGTACTTGAACCGGAAGTTGCCCAAGCTTTTCCGAATCAAAAAGCTGTGAATAACGCCCTGCTATCCCTCATCCAAATCGCCAAGAAAACGACGCGCCCGAAAAGCCGCTCAACTGATCGCACAAAAAAACGGCACGCTGGTTAGCATTTAATCTGTGAGGGGCAAACCAAGCTCCTGGAATTGCGCAGCGGCGTTGAGGAAATGAGCGGTGATCCAGAAGACGGTCCATTCTTCTACGTAGTCGCCGCGGATGCCTGAAATGTCACCGGCCTTCAGGCGCCGGGCAAATTTGCCGTGCTGGGCATAGTTGGTGTGGTGCGGCTGCTCGCCCTGGCTGCCGTAAGGATCGATGAGCTGGCCGCAACTGCGGTACATCAGAATCGCGAGCTTCTGCAGCTCGTCCCGGTCCAGGTAGTGACCTAATCGATAGATGTCGGGCGTAATCAGAATCGCGAATACGTCGATGTGCTGGTTCTGCACGGAGACGGCGGTCCAGCCCCGCGTCTTGAAGCCGTGGTCGCGCAGACGCCCGGCCGGCAGGTCGATGTCCCAGACCACCATGTACGTCAGGACAACGTCACAGGCGTGCTCGGCCCACTTGAGGTACTTAGGCTCGTGCGTCAATTCATAAAGCGCCAGGAATCCCTGGAACGCGGCGAAGGCGCCTTCCTTGTCCTCGCAACTGGCGTCGAGCGTTCCGCCCCAGTAGGGCTCGTCCATCGTCAGGTGCCTCGATGCGTACACAGTGCCCGCTTTTTCTGCGGCCCGGCGATAGTCCTCGACGCTGAACATCTCATAAGCCTCGCACAACGGCGCGATAAAGAAGGCCTGGTTCGTGGACAACGGATTCCAGTCGTCCGAGAGGATCTTCGCAGCGTGAAAATCGCACGCCTCGCGAAGAAACCGCTCCCATCGCCAGATGTCCAAATCCTTGATCCTCCCGACGCGAATGGCGTTGGCGAAATTCAACATGGCCTGGCCCTGAGAGAGCAATTCAGGACGCCTTCGGTTCTGCTGCCACTTCTTCTGCCTGTAATTGTACCATGTGTAAAAACCCTGGTCGTAGAATTCGGCAGTCGAAAGAAAGTCGAGAGACATCGTCGCCATTTCTGCCGCCCTGGGATCGTCGAGCATATCGGCCAAGACGAGCAGAGCGTAGCCCGGCGCCGCGGCCTGGCCGCACCAGCCGAAGACGAAGAAGTCACGGTCGGGATACTTCTTGAAACCCGCGATATCGCCATCCTCGTACCAGCGGGTTTTCGCGAAGCGGTACTTGGCCTCGATAATCTGGTGAAACGTGGGCATCCCTTCGACCGAGTAGGGACGGAAGATATCCAGCGACGTCCGCGTCGGGTATTGAAATCCCGAACCACGCTCAGATACTTTGTAAGCCTGCAGATAGAACGTCTTTTCGATAGTCGCGCCCGGCGGCACATTCAGATAGGCATTATCGTACGGGACGAAACCGCGCTGCGAAGCCTTGATGACGCTGCGCCTGCCGTTGGAGGCGCACGGGCCGGACAGAAGGACCAGCTCTGTGCCATCCTCTCTGCCGATTAGCCCCATCGACCACCATTGATCTTCCAGGTTGCCGTATGGGACAGGTGACGGAAGCGAATGAAGCGCTGCTCCGAGCAGACCGTCGGGCGCCGACCATTCGAAACTGGCGTATGGCATGGGAAAACGATGTTCTTCATAGATGGCCAGCTCTCCGGGCTCGCCGGAGTAAACAGGCACGCGCCCGCTCTTGCCCCCGGAGGGGTTGCCATAGTAGAGTATGCCGGGCAGCAGGGCCTTCGAGCCTTTGCCGGGACAGTGAAAACGAGCCGAAAGCGTGACGCGTTTGGCCGTCTCAGTCCCCTGCCAGGTGAACCGCCGGACGCACTTGATCGCGCCGCTCTCGGGACGATACGAATCCGAGAGTTTCCACGCGCCCGCAGGCGTTTCCAGCGTACCCCGCAGAATCGTCCAGTCGCCCGCACGCTCGATGTCCGTGGGTTTGGCATGAACCCAGGCGGCGGGCCAACCTTCCTGCCACGCAGTGGCAACCGACCAGAGACCTTCGGTCGGCGACGTGAGAACATCCCGGCCGTCCAGCGCGATTCTTACATGATAGTGCTCGCCGTCGCGATCGGCGCGAAGCTCAAGCGATTGCCCATAAGCGCGCAGCCCGAACAACGAAAGGCCGGCCATGACTAAGTCCATCGAAAAACGACGTTTCATCCTGAACCTCCTGTTCAACGAGTCACCACACGCAGATACGTGTCACTGTCCACAGCAAGAAGCATCGCGGTTCAGCTTACCTGATCTTGTAGCTGATCGACATGCCGTCCTTTTTCTCCATGGAGGCCCGAATGATAACGGTGTCGTAGTCGGGGCTGTTTTGTATGAAATCCAGGAAATCCTGCATCGCTCTGGCCGAGCGGATGACGTTGTCGGCGACAACCACGGCCCCCGGCTTGAGCTTCGGCTCCAGAATCTTGAAATACTTCAGGTAATCGCTCTTGAGCGCATCGATGAATATGAAGTCAAACTCGCCCTCCAACGTCGGCAGCGTCTTGAGCGCATCGCCTTCGATGCAGGTGACGGTATTTTCAAGACCGACTGCCTTGAGGTTGTCCCGGCATTCTTGAACCCTCTGTGGATCGATTTCAAGCGTGTAGAGATGACCGCCGGTCCGCTCGAAGCCGATTCCCATGTTGATGGCCCCGAAGCCGCTGGCCGAGCCGACTTCGACGCCGCGTTTGGCCCCTGCGCTCTCAACCAGTATGCGCAGCATCATGGCATCGCCAGGCGTCGTATTCAGCCCGGTGCGCTGGAAGTCCTTGGTGAATTCCCGCCGGAACGCCTCGCTGGTTTTCTTCTGCGGCCCGCCATGGACCAGCAACACATTAATCGCCATCACAGCCACACACGCCGCCACAATCCACAACTTGCACCGTTTCATAGAGACCTCCTTCAAAAAGGGGAAACAAGGAAAGTGTTTAACTATCCACTACAATCGAGCTTTTTGCACAACGCAACGTCCATCACAACAATCCCAAACCACCAGGCGCCACAGATTACCAGAAGTGCCGTCACATTTCAAACTGTTTGTCCGGCGGAACGAAAATCAGGAGCGGCGTGATTGCAGTCCCAGAGCTCATGTGCTAATCTACCCTGGCGATAGAATGAAACCTGATGTCATAAGCCTTTATGCCCGGAAGGGAAGCGTTACCATGACAACCCAGCGAAGTTCGATCATAGCGTTTTGTTTCATCTTGTTTCTATCGGCCACCTGCTGCCAGGCAAAGCTGTACAACGTGCGGGACCATGGCGCTGTCGGCGATAAGCAGACCAACGACGGCCCGGCCATTCAGGCGGCGATTAACGCATGTGCGACCGCCGGCGGCGGACGGGTGTATGTGCCCACAGGCGATTATCTCTGCGGGCCTCTGAGACTGCGAAGCCGCGTCGCGCTGTATCTCGAAGCCGGAGCGACGCTGTGGGTCAGCCCTAAGCAGGAGTATTACAAGCAGGGCAATAGATTCCTATACGCTCAAGACCAGCACGACATAACCATCGAAGGACGCGGGACTATTCAGGGAACAGGCGAGGCCGAGCTGATGCGCAAGCGAACGGACAAGACCCGGCAGAGACCCGCGTTTCGCGTCGGAATACTTCGTTTTATTCGGTGCAACAATGTATCGCTCAAGGATATTACCATCCGCTACAGTGACACCTGGACGCTCGATCTGGAATTCTGCCAGAATGTTCTGATTACCGGCCTGAATATTCTGAACAATTACTATCGCGTGAATGCCGACGGAATCGACCCGGTCTCGTGCCGGAACGTGCACATCTCGAACTGCCACATCGTCGCCGGCGACGATTGTATTGTCTGCAAGACGCGCGAGGGCACGCCCTGCGAGGACATCGTCGTGACTAACTGCACGCTGGAGTCGGTGGCCACCGCCGTCAAAATCGGAACCGAATCGTCGAGCGACTTTCGCAATATTCACTTCTCCAACTGCGTGATCCGCAATTCCACGGTGGGGATCGGCATGTATATCAAGGACGGAGCTACTGCCGAGCGTATCAGTTTCACCGACTGCACCGTCGAGACCATCCGGGAGCTGGACGTGGTCAATACCTCGACGCAGAATTCGGTCTATCCGATCTTTGTCGATATCGAGCAGCGTCACAAGGACTCGCGAATCGGCCGGATACGTGATTTGACCTTCGCCAATATCAACATCGTCAGCGACAACGGCATCCTGGTCCAGGGAATGAGCAAGAGCAAGATTGAGAATCTGACCTTGAGAAACATCAACATGAGAGTCGATCGGGGATTCGACTATTCGGCCCGCAAGAAGCACGTCGGCGGAAGCACTTTGGAAACCGAAGATCGACGTCGAACGATATACGCGCAGAAGCCTTCGTACGTCACACTGGCAAACATCAAGGGGCTGACAGTGGACAGCCTGCGGGTCTTCATTCCGGATAATGTGTTCACCAAGTTCGAGCGCTCTGCCCTGTCGCTGCACGAGGCCGAGCAGGTCATCGTCAGCGACGTCGTTCGCATCCCGGCCGGCGCCGGCTCGGCCATGCCGGTGATCGCGATAGACAATTGTAGAACCGCCTTCCTGACCCAATGTTTCGCCCTGCCCGGAACGGGCGTCTTTCTCGGCATCGAAGGAGAGAACACCGCCGACATTTCCCTGACAGGTAACGACCTGACCCGCGCACAAACCGCCGTAAAATCAGCCGCAACCGTCCCCGCCGCACAGGTC
>CP070806.1:3364459-3375918 GCA_020343675.1 Phycisphaerales bacterium | reverse complement strand
CATGGACCGCGTGATGCAGAGGCGACCAGCCGCCTCCTTTGTTAACATCTGCGCCCTTTGACAAAAGAAACTCAATCATCTTCATATCTTCTGAGTCAACCGCGGCCTCCAGGGGCCATCCCTGATTACGTGTATCCAGGCCGTTGATATTAGCACCTGCGTCAATTAGACGCTCGGCAATATCGATGCGACCCAAATGGGCTGCCGTGTACAGAGGGACCCGCACCTCTTCTCCCGCGTTCACGTCGGCCCCCTTCGAGATGAGCAATTCGACGATCTCATTGTGGCCGCAACGGACAGCCGTCGTAAGGGGCTCTCCGTTGTTGACGTCGATGTCCGCGCCCAGAGCAACCAGGATGGTCACCATCTCGCGGTAGCCTCGTTCAATAACTACGGGCAAAAGTCTGGACACTTCTCTGCCGCCACCCACCCCCTTGGCGCGCAGCAGTTCAACGACCTCCTTGGCATTGCCTCTGGCGGCGTACGAAAGAGCTGTCCAACCTGGTCCTCCCTCGGCCTTTACATCAGCCCCTTGCGAAATCAGGTACTCGACGACGTCTCTGTGGCCGCCCGCCGCTGCAGCGTGCAAGGCAGTGAAGCCAGTCTCATCTTTTTCGCTGGCTGATGCTCCGCCTGCCAACAGAGTCTTGATTCTTGACGGGTTGCCTCGATACGCCGCAAGGTAAACCGGTGACATGTCTGCACCTTGCTTGATCAGCCAATCGGCTGTCTCTATGTTTCCAGCCCGTACAGCATGGTGTACAGATGTGTGCCCATGTTCGTCTCTGAGATTTACTGCGGCACCACTATTTATAAGGGTCTTGCAGGTGTCCGTTTGACCCCGCCGCGCTGCTATATGCAGAGGTGTCACATTGTTCCTGTCAACCACATTCACGTTTACAGCAGTCGCACGTGTAAGGATAGTCCTTATCGCGACTTGTCCTTCGTAGTCGCAGGCAATGTGCAGAGCCGCTTGCCCCTTTGAATCGGTTAGATTCACATCAGCGCCCTTGGCACAGATACGTGAAAGGACGTTCACGTGCCCCCACTCCGGGGATTCAGCAGCCCGTTGCGCTGCGAGATGAAGGGCTGTCTTGCCATTGACATCTTTTGCGTTGACATTCACATCATACCGTAGCAGCCTAAAGGGAATATGGTGGGCACTCCCGCCCTCCAAGGCGACGTGCAGCGGTGTTTGGCGTTGGTTATTCGCTGCATTCACGTCTGCACCTCGGCGCGCCAACTCGGCTGCGAGCCGGAAATCGTTATGCCGCACGAGTCGTGCAACGTGGTGCAGCGGTGTATCACCGGCTTCATCCTTGACGTTTACGTCCGCTCCTTTGACTATGAGCAAGTCGCACAGGAGCGAATGGCCGTTTTCGACCGCATAGAACAGAGGAGTGCGACCTTCGTTGTCCTTCGCATTGACACTGGCGCCTCTTGAAATGAGGGATCTGGCTTCTCTCATATTGCCGGCAGCCGCAGCCTGGTGAAGCGGTGTGGAGGCGGCTTTCGTTCCCGCTCGTGTAGTCAATACAAGCGCCGTCGGGACACTCAGTAGAGCCATCAGCATCATCACTATTGCAACGGTCATACTCGGGCGTCTGTGGAATTTCTTTCCCGGTCTTAGCATGGTATTTATCCTTTCCTCGATATTTTTAACCTGCCCGGCTACAGCCAGCGAAGGGACCGGCCGGGCTTGTTCGTATCTGGCGGCGAGCATCTCGACGATGGCTCCGCCGTACTCTTCGGGCAGGGTCTTCAAACGGGCAATTGTCGTCTCGTCGCAGCACTTCTCGCGTTCAGCGCGTATCTTTGCGTTCGCCCACCACATAAACGGATGGAACCAGAAAACCGTCTGGGCAATGACCTGCAACGAATTGACCATCGCATCAAGACGAATGACGTGGCTCAGCTCATGGCCCAGAAGACTCGCCCGGAAATTCGGGTCCTTGCCGTCCAGCAATCTGGCGGGCAGATAAATGCTGCCGCGCACCAGGCCCCAGACGAAAGGCTGGCTTATCCGCTCCAGCATCCATACACGAGGTCGGCGCTTGATGCCATGCGATGCGAAGAAGCGCTCGATGCTGCGCGCAGACTCGCTCGGCAGCGCTTCGCGCCGCCTCTGAAGCCATATCTGGGTACGCAGGGCATTGAGCAGATAATAGAAGGACAGAGCAACAGCCCCCGCAAGCCAGGCAATGACCAACCATGAGCGAGGATTGTACTTAGCAGGCTTGTCCATGATACGGGGTGATGCCGCTTGCGACTGAACGAGAGCCGGCCGGACCGATTCGGTCACAGCGGCTTCAGGCACTCTGTACTCGGTAACCATCCTCTCGGCCATCGGCGGTGCAGGAACCGATACAGGCGGCGCTCGCTCGGGAAGGACCGCCACCGGTATTGAGTATAAGGGGGGCACTAAAGCCTTAGCCAAAACAATCAGCCAGAGAAGATAGCGAACGTGAGCGCTTCGATTTCGCAGGGCAAATGTTGCCAGTGCCACCGCTATGGTCAGGACGGCTATTTGCCAGCTCTGGGCAAGCAGATAATCTGCAATTCGGATCAACCACGATTCCATTGTCAAATCCTCCGCGACGTCAGTCGCTCTATTTCTTCTTTCTCTTGTCTATCAACTGCCTGAGCCTCTTGATGTCCTCTTCGTCGATCTTGCCGTCCTCGGCGAGGAACTGAACCAGAGGCTTCGGGTCGCCGCCGAAGAGCCTGCCTAGAAAATCCCGAACGGTGGTCTTGATGACCTCCTCGGGCTCGACCCGGGGCGCGAAGACGTGCGCCCTGCCCTTGTCACGGTGTTTCAGATAGCCCTTTTGTTCGAGACGGCACAGCAGTGTCTGAACCGTGTTGTAGGCCAGGGTTCTGTCGGCGGGCAGTTGCTCCCGGATCTCTTGAACGGTCGCTTCCTTGAGTTGCCAGACCAGCCTGAGGATCTCGGTCTCGGTGGGGCTCATGGCCCTTAGCTTCTTCTTTCCCATAATCGTTTACTCCTACATTTGTCGTTGTAACAGGAATACTATATCCGACATTTGTAGGTGGTTCAACACAAAAAAAAGATTTTTTGAAAAAATTCTTTATCCGCTGAAATGCGTGAAAGAGCCGCATTTTCCCCGGAAAAACGCCGTTTCGCCGGACGTATGAACCTCTCCCCTTCAGAATCCGCTTGTGCAACAGGTTGCACACCCTTCGCCTGTTGATCGAGATGGCCGTTACGGCCTCGTGCGCCCCTCCTTGCGAATTTTCGCCAGCAGAGCAGCCATCTTTGTGACAACGTCCGGATGCTCGGCGGCGACGTTATGCTTTTCGCCCAAATCGTTCCTCAGATCATACAGCTGCGGCCGAGGATCATTGCCAAGCTCGATATTAACGTTGCGGTTCATCTTCGGACCCTTGCTCGGCTCGATATACTTCCAATCGCCTTTGATCAGCGAAAGCGTGCCGGCATGCTCGACCAAGTGATCCCGGCCGGCGGATGATTCTGCCAGCAAGGCCGAAAGGACGTTAAAGCTGTCCGGGGCGTCGTCACGCACAAGCTTCAGGCTGGTCAGGGCTGCAAGTGACGCCGTAAAATCAATCTGACAAACAAGCGCATCGGACAGGCCCTTCTTCACCCGCGCCGGCCAGCGCAAAACCAATGGCACGCGCGTCCCGGCGTCGAACGCGCTGTACTTTCCGCCGCGCAGCGGGCCAGCCGGTTTGTGTCCGCTGAGCTTCTCAACCGCCTGGTCCTTGTAGCCGTCATCGACCACGGGACCGTTGTCGCTGGTGAAGATGACCAGCGTGTTTTCGGCAAGGTTCAAACGCTCCAGGGTGGCGAGGATTTCGCCGACGCAGAAATCGAGCTGCAAGATCGCATCGCCGCGAGGGCCGAGACCGCTTTTGCCGACAAACCGCGGATGAGGCACGCGCGGAACGTGGATATCGTGTGTCGAGAAATAAAGAAAGAAAGGTTTATCCTTGTTTTTCTCGATGAAGTCCGTGGCCTTGCCTGTAATGGTATCGGCCATGTCCTCATCGACCCACCGCGCGGCTTTTCCGCCGGCCATATATCCGATGCGGCTGATGCCGTTGATGATCGTCTGGTTGTGCCCATGGCTGGGGTGCATCTTGAGCAGCTCGGGATGATCTTTTCCCGTCGGCTCATCGCCAATGGGCTTGCCGAAGCTGACCCGGATGGGATCCTTCGGATCCAACCCGACGACCCGGCGGTTCTCCAGGTACACGCACGGCACACGGTCTCCCGTGGCAGGTATGAGGAAACAATAATCGAAGCCGATATCAAGCGGTCCCGGCCGGATTTCACTGTTCCAATCGAGCGGTTCACCGGGCGCGCCCAATCCGAGGTGCCACTTGCCGACGACCCCCGTGCGGTGGCCGGCCCTTTGCATTACCAAAGGCAGCGTGGTCCGGCCGGGCTGGATGATCATGCGAGCGTCGCCCCGCGCAATCCCCGTGCCTTTCTGGCGCCAGGCGTATTGCCCGGTCAACATGGCGTAGCGTGAAGGCGTGCACGTGGCTGAGGGCGAGTGGGCGTTGGTGAACCGCAGACCCTCGGCGGCGATTCTGTCAATGTTGGGCGTTCTGATTTTAGTCGCTCCGTAGCAACTGACGTCGCCATAGCCGAGATCGTCGGCGTAAATAATCACCACGTTCGGAAGGTTCGTATCGGCTCCCCACAGCCTGGCGGGCACGAGGGCCGCAGCCGCAGCCAAACCGGCGGATTTCATAAACGAACGACGAGACAGGTAAGACGGCTTCATAGCTTCTCCCATCAAAGAACAATCGGCAAAACAGGCATAGTCATGGGACTCCTTACGGACGACTCATGCTCGCCTACTATAACGGCCGGAAACGACTGTGGCAACAAGAAGCTACTGGTTACATGCAAAATGGAAGCGCACCACCGTATGCACGTGGGAGCGATTGGATAAAAAAATTGACCGCCCTGAGGGAATGGAGTAAGTACTTCAGTGGCCTTTTGATTCTGCCCTGCCTACGACTATTTGAAGGGGCTGACGGCACGTGAGCCGCAACATTCGCTCGGAACAGAGAGGGTCGCACTGGAGAGGCTGGCATGAGAATCGAGGATGAAATCACAAAGGAGTTCCTGCACAACATTCTGGCGAGTATGGAAGGAGGACTCTTCACCATAGACACAGAGGCCAGAATCACCTCTTTTAACCGTGCGGCCGAGACGATAACCGGTTTCAAGAAAGAAGAAGTATTGCACAAGAAGTGCTATACCGTCCTCAGGAGCAATCTCTGTAAAGGCAAATGCCGCCTCAAACGGACGTTGGAAACGGGAGAGTCGATATTCAACTCCGATGCCATCATCAGAAACAAAGCGGGAAAGGAAATCCACGTCAACGTCACGACTTCCGCACTGCGCTCCGGCGATAATGAGATCATCGGCGCCCTGGAAATCTTCAGAGATCTGACAGAACGCAAGCAGTTGTGGGACCAGTGGCGTGCGGAAAGAGACAAAGCGCAGCAGTACCTCAGTGTCGCCCGAGTCATTATCGTCGCCCTTGATCTTAAAGGGAGAGTGACCCTCATCAACAAAATGGGCTGCGAAGTCTTGGGCTTTGACGAAGACGAGATTATCGGAAACAACTGGTTCGATCACTATGTCCCGGAAGAGGCGAGAGAGCAGGTAAGAAACCTCTTCGGCAAGCTGACGGCCGGAGAAGTCAGGGTGCCTGAGTATTATGAAAATCCGATTGCGGTCAAAGACGGGCAGGAACGGATTATCGCGTGGCATAACACGATCCTGACAGACAAAGCCGGGCACATTATCGGCACGCTCAGTTCGGGCGAAGACGTCACCGAGCGCAAGCGCACCGAGGCGGACTTGATCCGGTCGGAGAAATTGGCTTCCGTGGGCCAGTTGGCGGCCGGGGTGGCTCACGAAGTCAACAATCCCCTGGCCGGAATTCTCGTATATATCAAGCTCCTTCTCAAGAAATATGAGCAGGGCAAACTGCACACTGAAGAGACAAAGAAGCAGCTTCAAAGGATTGAGAAGGAAACGGAGAGATGTTCCCGCATTATCAAGAACCTGCTCGATTTCTCACGCCAGACGGAAGTCACCCTCAGACCCGTTGACATAAACAAAGTCATTGAGGCAACACTGTCGATCATCGGCCACCAGATCGGCCTCGAAAACATACGCATAGAGCAAAGATTGTGCACGGCGCTTCCTCTTGTCCTTGTGGATTTTGACCAGATCCAGCAGGCGCTGATGAACATCATGCTCAACGCCACGCAGGCAATGCCGAGCGGCGGCGAGTTGACGATAACCACGTCGGTGGCCAAAGGGGTCAGAATCGGCAGCGCGTTCGGAGATGCGCTGCGAATTGACATCAGCGACACGGGCGTCGGCATTCCCCGCGAGAATCTGGGCAAGCTTTTCACGCCCTTCTTCACGACCAAGGAAAAAGGCAAAGGGGTAGGACTCGGACTGTCTGTCGTTCACGGCATCATCGAGCGACACCGCGGCAAGATAGAGATACGAAGCGATCTCGGCACCGGAACAACGTTCTCAATATATTTGGGAATCGCAAACCATGAAGAAGACCAAGTTGCTCGTCGTGGATGATGAGGACATTGTCAGAGAGTCTCTGCACGACTGGCTGACGTCCGTCGGCTATGACGTGCTGACGGCCAAGTCCGGCGCAGAAGCACTCGGGATCATCAAGCTCAAGAAGGTCAAGATTATGATTGCCGACCTGATCATGCCGGGAATGAACGGTATCGAATTGATGAAGAAGGCCGGAACCATCGTCCCTACGATATCCACGGTGATTATCACCGCGCATGGCACGATCCAAACCGCAATCGCCGCCATGCGTGAGGGAGCCTACGACTATATCGAAAAACCGTTTTGCCCCGAGAAAGTCGAACTGATCATCAGAAACCTGGTGGAGCATCACAATCTGATCGAGGAGAACATCAGCCTGCGCCGGAAGGTTGAAGACAGACACAGCTTCGAGGGCATCATCGCCAAGAGCTCCAGGATGGCAAAGATATTCGAACTGATCAAGACAGTAGCCCCGACGAATACGACCGTCCTGATTGCCGGAGAAAGCGGTACGGGAAAGGAAATGGTCGCCCGGGCCATTCATCGCCAGAGCCCGCGGCGTGACAATCCCTTTATCGTTACGAGTTGTGCGGCCCTTCCCGAGACTCTGCTGGAGAGCGAGCTGTTCGGCTACGAGAAGGGGTCATTCACAGGCGCCGCCGAAAGGAGAAAGGGTAAATTCGAGGCCGCCGACAAGGGCACCCTGTTCCTTGATGAAATCGGTGAGATCGACGGCAACACTCAGGTCCATCTGCTCAGAGCACTCGAAGAGAAGAAAGTCACCCGAATCGGCAGCAACGAGCAGACCCCGGTTGATGCACGCATCATCACGGCCACAAATAAGAATCTCAGAACCATGATCGAAAAAGGCCGCTTCAGAGAAGACCTCTATTACCGGCTGAATGTCGTGACCATCGAGCTTCCCCCGCTGAGGAACCGGCGCGAGGATATCCTGCCGCTGGCTGAGCATTTCCTGAAAGAGTATGCCAGGCAGAACAATAAACCGGTGAAGAGCTTCTCTACCGAGGTCGTGGAATTCATGCTGAATTATGATTGGCGCGGCAACGTCAGAGAGCTCGAGAACATGGTCGAACGCGGCGTGGTTCTTTCAAAGAACAAGACCATCGCCCTGACCGAGATTCCCCGGGAACTGACACAGCCTGCCCCGGCCGAGGGCCGAACACTCGCGGCGCTCGAGAAAAGCCAAATACAAAAGGTGCTTGAGGAAACCGGCGGCAACATCGCCAGAACGGCAAAGATACTCGGCATTCACCGCATGACCCTCTACAACAAGCTCAAAAAGCACAACATAAGTGTCGCATTGTTAGACACATAGTGTCGCGCATATATGCACCAGCGGCAAGCCTCCGCACGCATCACAGAACTTTTATCAGCTATATAAGTTCTTGTATTGAATACACTTAGCTCGGATGCATAAAAAACTCTCACGTCATATCGCATCTTGGCACTATTCTTGCAATTTAGTGATTCACGAGGGTCTCCTGTTGACCCCGCAAAGAACCGAACACAGAGAAAAGACTGGAGGTTTCTTGGCTATGAAAAAAGAGTCGATCCTGGTCGTTGAAGATGAAGACATCATGCGAGAGTCGCTGGTGGACTGGTTCTCAAGCGAAGACCACAAAATCGATGCGGCAAGCGACGGTGATAAGGCGCTGGAGAACTTCAATTTGCAGAACTACGATGTCGCGATCGTTGACCTTAAGCTCCCGGGACGAGACGGGCTTTCCGTCCTGAGCGAAGTCAGGGTCAAGAATCCCAGGACGAAGGTCATTATCATCACAGCTTACCCCTCGGTTGACACGGCGGTCGAGGCGATGCGCAGAGGCGCTATCGACTATTTGCCGAAACCTTTTGAGCTGGAGCGGCTGACAATGTCGATGCAAAAGGCGCGCGAACTGGCTGTGGCTGCACCCGTCGAGATGCCCGTGCCTGTCGAGGCGCCGCCGGCCGAGGAAGAGCTCACCTGCCCCTGCATCTGGCATCAGGCCGAGGTCGTCAAGAAACGGATCTGCACGCTCGGATACCAGTGCAACTCCGAATGCTCCTTCCACGCGGCGATGATGAAAAACCAGAAGAACCGCACCGACCCGAGAATCAAACCCTTCCTTGAGAAGCTCAACGCCCTTGTGGGCAAGAACCAGTGCCGCTACACGTTGAACGGCCAGATCTCGTTCCGCGTTTGTCCGAAGCTCTATCATTGCGAGCAGTGCGAGTTCGACCATATATGTCAGGACGCGGTGGATCGCCAATTGGCGCTCAAAGCCGCCCGCCGCAAGTCATGATGGTCTCAGGGCCGTCTCGAGGTAGGGCATTCCAGTCGTCGGGATTTGTATTCTGATTCGACACGGCCCATTTCCCCCATTTTCCACTTGAAAATCCCTTCGTCGCGCCATATACTAAAACCGTCGCAGAGCGGGTACAATCGGGATTCTTGGTGTCGCAGCGATGCGCTCGCAGGGTAGCTGCCCCGCCACACCCCGAACCGTTTAGCCCAAATGAGAACCGCAGGGAAAAAAAGGCAGTATGGATGATTGCCGTGCCCCTGGCGAGGCCGCCGGGGGCAGCATCAACGTTTTATGGGAGACAGATTTATGAGATATCTTACGACAATTCATGTGGCAGTGTTGTGTGGTGCCGTTTTTCTGGTCGGATGCTCTGAAGAAACGCCGCCCACCGAAGAACCCCAGTCTTCCCAAAACCAGGAATCTTCTGAAAACCGCCCACCTTCGCCTTCGCCCCCGGCAGAGGTTGTCGCGCTCAATGAGGCGACCTTCGACGCGCAGCTCGAACAGGGCGTCGCCCTCGTGGACTTCTGGGCGGCCTGGTGCGGGCCGTGCAAGATACAAGGCCCCATCGTCGAGCAGGTGGCTGAGCAAATCGGCGCCGCCGCCAAAGTCGCCAAGCTCGACGTCGATGCCTTCCCGCAAATCGCGCGGAGATATAATATCAGCAGCATTCCTACACTGATCGTCTTCAAGGATGGAAAGGTCGTGCAGCAGTTTGTCGGCGTAACGCAGGCCGAAACGCTGGTCTCAGCGATCCAGGCTGCACTGAAGGCTCAAGGCTGACGGATAGGCCGGCCAGTCAAGCCTCTGCTGAGCCGGTTTCAAGATGGCAAGGCAATGACGGCACAAACAAATGGGACCGGATCAAATTGAAGATGAACAAGTGAAAGACACCGGCGACGGGACGCCGGTTTGTCTGCGGTGTTTCCGCCCGGTCGATCCTATAGCGCACTACTGCCCCCATTGCGGCGAAGCGACGGGCCAGTTCACCCACTATTTGCCGTTTGAAAGTATCCCCTGGCTGACGCGCGTCTGGGGGCAGGTCTGGCGGCAGATATGGTCGCGCGACGTTTCCCTGTCCGGCCGGGCCTTCCGCCTGTTCATGGTCGTCTGGAACGTCCCGGTGATGCTGATAGGGTTGCTCTTCAGGCCCCGGAAAGAAAAGCGTACAGACAACAACGCTGAACCGAACAAAGCAGAAGCCCCGAAGTTGTAGGGTGTGCAACTTGTCCCCGAGGGACTTGTTACACACGCGGCCATCTAGCGCTATTTTGTGGGATATGAGAAAACACCAAATGGAAGTCGAATATCTGCCCGATTCATCTATAGATGCGTCTTTGGATGCGGAACTCAGAGCGCTGTTGACCACGTGTTTCACCAAGCCCCAGGACGTGGTATTCAAAGACCAGCGCTATTTTTGCGAGCCTTACCCGCATCGCTGGGTCATACGCGATACAAACTATTCCATCATCGCGCACGCCGGGATACACGAGAAGGTCGTGGAAGCGGACGGGCGGCGGTATCGCATCGGGGGCCTGGCGGAAGTGTGCGTGCATCCCGATTATCGAGGACAGGGCTTCGTCAAGGCGATGGTGGCGTGCATTGACGACTGGCTCTTCGCGCGTGGGTACGACTTTGCGGTATTATTCGGCGAGTCGTATATCTATCAGTCCAGCGGCTACGTCGAGGTGAGCAACCTCGTTTACGACGAGGTGACGCCTTCGGGAGAAAAATACAAGGCCCCGGAGCCGGCGATGGTCAAGCCCCTTGCCGGTATCCCCTGGCCCGCCGGAGAGGTCTATCTGCCCGGCCCGAAATTCTGAAAGCTGATGTGACGCAATTCGCAACGCCGGACATGCACATAAACTACTCGATGATCACTTCGAGGACACCGGCGGACCATTTCTCCTGGAGGGTGATTTCGATTTTCAGCGCGTCGGTGCTCACCAGCTCGAAATCGACCTTGTTAAAGCTGTCCCTTTCGGTGCCGTAGGGTGTTCTGCTCTGAACCGGTTTGAAGTTGCCCGACGCATCGCGATAGAGCACTTTCCACGCCGCCGGGATTTTGCACTGGCCCCTGCCCGTATCGTCGAACCAATAGACTTTCACGCCGGCGATTCTTTGCCGCCGGTCCCACTCGAACTGAATCCACTCAGTTGTGCCCTTGTGCGGCCAGAAGTCCAACTGCTGCGACGATGAATCCGACGAGCTTTTAGGCATGATCTGGTCCTTGATGGCATCGAGCGAGACGTGCACGAATGAGGCGGTCGCCTTGCTGAGGTAGGCGGGCGTATCGGCTGGTTCCGGCCGGGCCGCCTCGGCCTTGCGAGCGGGCCAGACCGTCATCTCGCCCCGGCCGCGATGCGCCCAGGCGTAGTATGGAATCGCGGTGAACGGCTTAGCGTGCGACGAGACAATCTCTCCTTCCATCGTCTTTTTGACCACCTGTCCCGTTCCCTCGATCACTACGACGCCATTTAATAGCTCAGGCCTGTACTCGGCTCGCAAAGGGGCATCGTCCGGGATCACCATATTCAGCACCTTGCCACCGTTGTCGG
>CP070806.1:3343895-3364359 GCA_020343675.1 Phycisphaerales bacterium | reverse complement strand
GAAGCTAGAACAAAGGAGAATTAACAATAGGCCTCATCAATCGCGCTGCGCGAAGATGTTTTGGGATAGCAACACCTTTGGCCTCGACCGAGCAGTGAGCCTGTAAGCATTCTCGCAAAGAAACAAAACACCCACTATCGTTGAAGAGCTGGTGACTTCACAGAGTTGTCCAGCGCTTCTCTTTTCGCTCCGTTCATTGAAGACTACGACGCCCGATAAATTTTTTTCACATTACCTTTTTAGCTCAAAATTAACATTTTTTGGGACTCGATTTGAAAAAATGGGCCGGTGTGGAGACATTTTGGATACACGATGTTTCCATGTCTGCGCGACTTTTTTTGGCTCTTGAAAGAGAGAGTTTTGCGAGCCTGATGTCACTCGTCCACAGCTTCTGTGTGCTGCAGTTTTTCTACCTGTTGTTCGGCCTGTTCCCGGTGGACCACATCAAAGGTAACTTGATGACGGCGTTCAACGAAAATGACGCTTGACTTGCTGCATGAGTTCAATGACAATGGCCTTGATGCGTCTCATTCTCCCGTCGGATCTGTTGACACAAAAAACCAGTAGTATGAGAATTATCGGTGACATTTATTTTAGAGTGGCCTGACGTTAACACGATTTCTTAATGCCCGAGTCAACGCACGGAGCTGATTTCGAAAATGAGACGAGGTGAGAGAATGTTACGAGGAACATGGACCGAAAAATCGGGCGGATTCTGTACAGCAGCCTCTTTCCTGCTGCTTTTTTTCCCCGTGTCTGTTGCGGCAGAGATGATAGACTTGTCGGACTGTATCATTGTCACACCGGGTGATCTTGGGAAAATCGAGTCTAAGGCGGTAGTGATTTTACAGGAGGAGATCCAAAAAAGAACAGGAATCTTGTTGAGGCAAACCACTCAGTGGCCGGGTGGCAAGAAGGCGGTGATATTCGTTGGTCTGGAGTCTCAGGCCGAACAATATGCCGGAGATCTTGTTTCACAGGCAAGGCATGTTCATATGCCTGGCAGCGAAGGGTTTTGGCTGGCAACCAGAAGATCCCCTCGACCGACGGCAATAGTCTGCGGCATCGACGGCAGAGGTGTACTTTATGGCGTTGGTCGGCTCCTACGAACAATGCACCTTACAGACAAGTCGATACTGGTGCCGACCGGTCTTTCTATCTTAACAGCTCCCAAGTATCCATTGCGTGGGCATCAATTGGGTTATCGTCCCAAGACAAATGCATACGATGCCTGGTCAGTAGAACAGTACGATCAATACATTCGTGAGCTAGCCTTGTTCGGTACAAACGCTATTGAGCTAATCCCACCTCGCAGTGACGACGACCGGACCAGCCCTCACATGAAAGTCCCTCCGATGGAGATGTTGATTCGCACCACGGACGTCGTCGACTCGTATGGGTTGGATGTCTGGCTTTGGTATCCCAATGTCGGGGATGAGTACGAAACCGAAGCGGGGATCAAGGTTGAGCTCGCAGAGCGCGATGAAGTCTTCAGAAACCTGAAGCACATCGATGCGCTGCTGATTCCGGGGGGTGATCCGGGGCATCTTCATCCAGATGTGTTCTTTCCATGGATGGGCAAGGTGGCGACGGTCCTGTCAAAATACCATCCAGAGGCCAAGATATGGGTTTCGCCGCAGGCAATGGAGCCAACGAGAGAATGGCTCGCTTCATTCTACCAATACGTAAATAAGAAGCCGGGATGGCTGGGCGGCGCAGTCTTTGCCCCGTGGGTCAAAACCCCTTTGCCAATAATGCGAGCCATTGTAGACGAGGATATCCAGATCAGACGGTATCCGGACATTACGCATAGCGTTGCCTGTCAGTATCCGGTCAGGAACTGGGATCTCGCCTTCGCGCTAACGCTTCATCGCGAATGCTTTAATCCCCGCCCAGTGGCAATGAAAACGATCCACAATGCGCTAGATGAACATGCGTGTGGCTCACTCACCTATTCGGAAGGCATCAATGACGACGTCAATAAATTTATCTGGGGCGACCAGGATTGGGATCCTTCTACGCCTGTTATCGAGACGTTGCGCGACTACGGGAGGTTGTTCATCAGTCCTCAGTTCAGCGATGAAATTGCGCAGGGCTTTCTGGCCCAAGAGCGCAACTGGGAGGGCCCGCTGGCGGCAAATGATCAAGTGGAGGTCACGCTGGCTCAGTGGTGTGAGTTGGAAAAGAAGGTCTCCGATGAAGTGCGCAGCAACTATAGGTTTCAAATGGGGCTGATGCGGGCCTACTATGATGCGTACATCAAGCGCCGGTTGATCTACGAGACCGATTTGGAGCTAAGAGCCATAGATGCGCTAAGGTCGGCAGCGCAAACGGGTTCGCTGGCAGCCATCGATAAGGCGGGGCAGATTCTGCAAAAGGCAAGAACCGAGTCCGTGGCAGCAGGCTATAAGAAGAAGTGTGAGCAATTGGCGGACTTGCTGTTTGAGAATATCGGCAGCCAGCTTACCGTGGCGCGGCACGGGGCACAGCATCGGACGCGGGGCGGCTTCATGGATGGCATCGACGAGCCACTGAACAACGCCGCCTGGCTGTTTTCACAGTTTAGAGAGATTGGCGGCTTTGACCGTGAGGCCGAAAGAATCGAGGCTATCAATCGAGTTATCAATCGTACCAATCCAGGCCCGGGCGGTTTCTATGACAACATGGGCTCACCTTCGAGCATGAAGCGGATAGTGAACACACTGGCTTGGGACGCCGACCCGGGGACACTAGAATCTCCGCGGATAGCATTCTACTACCGTGTCGATGATCCCGAAGACCATGACATGCCTTTGGCGTGGAAGAGCCAGGTGGGAACAATCTATGAAACGCCTTTGAGGTTATATTATGATAACCTGGATCCTGAGGGCACATACCTGGTGAGAGTGGCTTACACGGGAAAGCGCGGCAAGATGCTGCGTCTGGTTGCGGATGATGTGTATGCGATTCATGATCTGATTCGGGCCGGCCATCCACCAATTCGCGACTTTGAGATCCCGAAGCCAGCGACGCAGGATGGCCGGGTGGAGTTGACGTGGACCTGCGGCGAGGGGCAGCGAGGCGCACAGGTTTCTGAAATATGGCTCATCAAGAAGAGCAAGTGACGGGCTTGGCAAAGGGGCGATATCAGACTGAAGGTTCGTTGGGTATGAATGGAGACGAACTGATTGAGGCATTACACAAGGGCAAACGTATCTGCGGGGCATTGATCGTCTCGACCTCCCCGAAGTGGTCATTCATCCGTCGATGCTCAGAACCATGCCGATCGTGAACGGTAGACGGCCGTTCTGAGAGGTAACGGAAAAGATGCCCGCGATGAAACAGTCCGAGTTAGACCAGTGTAAGATCACTCGGTAATAGGCGATAATATGCGATCGGAAGAAAAACGATGAATCGCGCCGTAATCGCATGTAAAGCATTGCTTGCAGGGTATTCTCTCCTGGCGCTGTCGCCGACTTTAGCCTCCGTCGAGTTTGACGGCTTAGCCTGGCACCTCTCCCGGAATCCGTCACGTCTGATCCTCGATGATCAGGGTCGGCTGGTGTGGATGAGTCCGGGGGCCCCTGATCAGGTCACGGTGCAGTTGCCCCCGATGGACCTAACCAAGGTCGGAGCCATTGCCAGGGTGAGCTATCTGTACAAGGGCGAAGGTGTCATTACCGGTGTCCCGGCTACAGATCCCACGTTACTCTCGGGTACCGGTGACATTCGGGTTGGTCTGTTTGATTCTAACGGCCAAGGGCATATCAACCAAGATGACACGGGCTACCGCAACGAAATCTGGCGGGGTTACCTGGGCTACCACGCGCGTATATGTCCGCATTTGCCCGTAGGGATCACAAGGCTCCATAGCGATGCCATCCCCGGCAAGTTTATGAAGCGTACAGGTGCCATGGAAGAAGAGAGTGATTCACTCCTGCAGAACGCTGCTCTCTATGGGAAGTCCAAGGATCTTAGCGGCTTCGGCCTGGGTTTGGGCTGCCCTTCAATACTCGCACTGCAGGTGAAACGCGCCGCTCCCGAGACTTTGGCATTTACGATCACACTTAACGATGTGAGCTACACGTACGTTGACGATGACCCTCAACTCCAGCCAAAGAAGATAGATACCCTGGCAATGTACTTTCCGAATCCAAAGGCTTTCAGTTCAATTACATTCGCTGGTGATTCTTTTTCCACATATGGTGCAGGGACTGATAGGCGACAAGAGAAACCCGCCACCAAAGCCGTCGGCGATCCTGTGCCGTCCACGACGATTGAATTCGTTTCGATTTCGCCAGGCACGTTCACAATGGGCGCCGATTTGCCGCCGGATTACATTACGGCCGAGAGAGGCGTTTTCATCCAAGACGAATTCCCAGTCCGCCGAGTTGCAATTACCCACGGCTTCCAGATTTCGAAGCACGAAATCACCAACATTCAGTACGAGAAGTACGATCCGGACCATGCGGCGTGGCGAGGAAGGGCTCCCGGGGTTTCGACAAGGGAAAGCGATGCAGTGGTTTACGTAGATTGGAACGAGGCAATCGGCTTCTGTCAATGGTTGTCCAGTCGAGATGTCCGGCATGATTACCGCCTGCCAACCGAAGCTGAGTGGGAGTATGTTTGTCGCGCCGGGACGAAAACGCCGTTCAGCGACGGAATCGACGGCGACGTCTATTCCATGAACCCGCTTGGTTCTTTAGCGGGCCGATGGCAAATCATCACCGACTGGTTCATAACTCGCGGGAACGCAAACACAGAGAAGATCGCTCACCGCTCCCCAGAAGCAGTGGACTTGGCCGTTCGCCAGCAGGGCCCCAATCCTTGGGGGATGTTCAATATGCACGGTGGAGTGGAGGAATGGACACAAGACTGGTACGGTCCCTATGTGCGGACCGATCGGAAGAATCCCGTCGGTTACACCGGCGGAATTGCAAAGGTCGTTCGTGGAGGCAGTCACAATGTACACCTGCAGACGCTCCGCTCCGCCAACAGATCGGCGGCCCTTCCAACCGACAAGCATTTCCTGCTCGGATTTCGAGTTGTGCGAGTGCCAAAGGGGCAAACGCTCCCGGACGCAACGTTGCGGCAACGCACTAAGGCGTGGGCCAAGAACGTCACTCAGAGAATCTATTCATGGCCCTCAGATAGTGGAGAACCGTTCTTTCAGGGGCCGGTCTCTTTCTACAAGGTGAATACTACCTACAACACGCCCGAATTGGCGGCGCAGTTCGGTGTCCCGCTCTATACTCACAACCACTCACCAGCGATCACGTGGGCTGCCAATGGCGATTTGTTGGTGGCCTGGTTCTCGGGCGAGAGTGAGAAGGGACAGGAATTGACCATACTCGGATTGCGCGGGCGCCGGCAGTCAGACGGTTCATTAGCTTGGGATTCCGAGATCTCCGAATTTTTCAAAATAGCCGACCGAAACATGCACGGGGTCCAGTTGTGGAACAATTCAATTCGGCTCGCGCACGGATTCAAAGAGCCCTTCACTCTTTATCACATCAATGGCATCTGTACCGACGGCAAATGGTCCAAGTTGGCGATGTCCTTTCGCAAGAGCATCGACAACGGCGCCACGTGGACACAACCTGTGATAATGAAGCAGGATTCCGACGCCCTGCATCTGGATTCTGACCGCAATCAACCCCAGGGAGACGTGACAGTCACGTCGGACGGCGCTTTTTTATCCTTTTCGGACGGATCCGCTGTGGGCGGCTCCGGATCGTCCTCGAACTACAGCCGTGACGGCGGCGAGACATGGTATGTACGCGGTATGCATGGGCCGCCCGGAATTCATGTGGGCAGCGTGGAACTGAATGATGGACGGATACTGGCGTTCTCCCGTGACAAAGGCGAAACGTTTGGCACACTGCCGAAGAGCCTGTCGCCCGACCAAGGACAGACCTGGTCCTTCAGCAAGACTCAGTTTCCGCCGATCGGGACGGTCCAGCGGTTAGCGCTGCTGAGGCTGGAGTATTCCCAGCCACTGCAAAACTCGATTGCGTCCAGTGGGACGCCAATTCTCCTTATCAGTATTGCCACAAATGGTATCAAGGGAATGGATGCGAATGGGCATGAGACACTGATCTATGGAACTTATGCTGCCCTCTCATGGGATGAGGGAGAAACTTGGCCGGTCACGCGGGTATTGAGCGATGTAAGAAACGGCAGCCAGACCCATATTATGGCGCCCTGGAACACGTCTTTCATCCTTGATGCCACGCATGGTCAACCGAAATCATACTGGGCGGCTACACAGACACCCGATGGTGTCGTGCATCTGTCCGATGGCCGGCTATACTATGCCTTCAATCTCGCGTGGCTCAGCCAAGCTCTCTAACCCAATTCCATTGAGTTCCCTTCTTATATAGCTTTGACCGGCTTGAGTTTCTTCCGCCGCAGGTTAATGGCAATAGGTTCATCGGTGAGAGCTTCGCCAATTTGAGCACATCCTCCTTGTCGTTCTTCTTTTTGACGTTCTTCCAGCGCCAGGCATCGTGCGAAGTATTGGCTGTTTCAGTCCCTTTTTTGGAGAATTCTGGCGTTCTGCAAGTTGCGAGAATCGGGGCGTGTCTGGGAGTATCACTGCACCTGTCTAGCGCATGCAAATCACGCTTCAATGGTGCAGGTTGCTTCTTATGTCCGCCTAAACTCGGTCCGATGTCTCCTGCCGAAAGTCAAACAGTATCCGTCTTTCCACCCTATGTCATCAATGCAGGTGTGCTTTTGAATTTCTTACAAGCCAGATTTCCGTGACAGAGACACCGCGCACCTGATTCGTAAGCTGCCACTGCAACTGAAGAATCCCATCACTTGTTGTCGCCTGGGGTATGGTGTACGAAACCGGTGTTGAGTCGGTATTGGCTCTTGGACCATGAATCAAGTGGCCGTCGTCGGTCGTGCACGCAAATTGCGGATCGAATGGGCCAAGGTAGACCACATCGATTCGATAGGTTGAAGCGGGATCGAGTCCTTCCCAGCGCATTAGCAGCGGCGTATCATAGCGGCTGGTCGCGTGGGTCATTTGAGAATGTCTCCGGCCTGAGCCAGGTCTGTGGTCGACCCACTCGATCGGTGAATACACGAAACCTGGGTCTTGCTCCCATCTCTTCTGTCTGACAAGATGGGGCTGCCTTCCGGCGACGCCGAGATTGTCATAATAGCCGCCCGGGCCCGCATCTTCGTAATTCAGAATCTTTTCGATATCCGCAAGGTTGGTGATGGCATCCAACTGAGTCTCAAGCCACTTTCGGTCGCCCAGCGGACAATATATGTTGTCTACGACTGCGTCAAGATCGCCGAAGCTATCTGTAAGGGCCCACGACTTGAGTTCCGCCTTGAAAGCCGTCTTTGACTGGAAGTCCACGTCGATCATTGCCAGTGCCACACGGGCCCTGGCGACCGCCCTCGATACGCCTGTCGTCTTGGCCCGCCTTAGAGCTTCATATGCCTGCCGCTCCCACTGCATTTCGGCATCGTATTTGCGTTTGACCTGTGCATCGAGAAAGGCTTTGTAGAGGAACAGCTCCAGCCGCCAGTTGTTGCCGACGCCGCCCATACTCGTCGCGATCGCTTTCCAGGATTTCAGCGCTTCTTCAGCGCTCGTATTGTCTGCCAGATGTCCCGTCCAGTTATCTTCAAGAAGCTCAAGGCCCCGTGCTACCGCCCGGGCGCCTGCATCGATTATCACGTCCTTTGAATCGGACGAATTCTCTTGCTCAACATTATTCATGAACTCGTATGCGAAGAAGGCTTTCCCGTAGTCATAGAGAACATCTTCCACGCTGGCATTGGGATCCCAACCCATCGCGCTCCATACGAACTTGTTCAGGTCGTTGTAACTGCCTGTATGGTTGTAGGGCACAAAACCCGCAGTGCCCTTGCGTGTTGCCCTGTGAATTTGTGCCATCATTCTGGGCATCGCGTAGATACTCTGATTCCGAGGCCAGACCTGTGCCCACACACGGTCCCATTTGGGAACCGGATACTGACACCATCGAACGTGGCAGATTTCTGGATAGTGTCGGATCTTGTACTGCCAAGGCAAGTTCGCACGAATTTCGCGAATACCCCGCTTTGTCCATGGCCCATAGACCATGCCACAAAGCCATCCTGGCTGCTTGGTTTGAACATAGTGAAAGATATAGTTATCATAGTCAACGGCGTGATCGTCCAAGCACTGATTGGAGTACCACCACTTCGCACCGGGGTGACCCTCAAGCACCAACGGCAGAACACGTTCCATTTTCGGAAATACTGCCATGGGTGGTCTGGAGCCACTTGCATCGCCGCCGTAAGTGGTAAAGTGGTCTATGCCGACTACATCGGTATACAGCTTCCTAATCTCATTATCACTCAGGCCGTCATGATCTATAACGGCCTGACACGTTACCTTGAAGTACAGGTCGATGTCGAGTTGTTCGAGATAGTCGTCAATGTCCTGTGGGGTTCTGGCCTCGAAGCCGTTGGTTCCGAACAAAATCAAGTCACGTGCGTACTGCTGCTCTTGCCCGGCATCACGCCAGTCGACGAAGCGGTCTTCACACTGGGTCGACCTGATGATCTGATGGGCGCGAATTGCACAGTCAGGGGCTGTAGAAACCTGAACATCGTCAGCCAGATGAATGTGCTCGGGGGCCAGGTACAGTAGACGTATCAGGCGGCCCACGGCGAACAGAGCGCCCCTGTCGTCGCGGCCGGCAAGACAAATCGTGGGAGCTGATCGCACCGTTCGGTCGATCCAGATCGCATAGCCCTCGGCTTTGGTTGGGATGGAAAGCTCCGCGGGTCGCGTGTACAACGCAGGAAAAGTCGGGATAGTGCCGACTATCATTGCGGGCGAGTTGTTTGAAGGCACGGAGGTGCTTAGAGCAAGACTGATTCCTGTGCGTCTTTGAATCTCATATTGGAGAAACTCGGCCACTTTGGCTTGCCTGGGCTCGGTGGAGGAATGTACTATGACGGCATTCGAAAGATCCAGGTTCCGGCCTTGACCGCACGCCGAACTTGCGGACGCCGCGCACAGCAGAAGCGCTGACATAACCAACCTATGTCTTCCATTAGCTCTACACATGCTGCTTTGCATCGATGTTACTCCTCAATGCTCATTCCTGTAAAAGTAGGCACAATTTCCTTCTGAGAACCGATTTTTGCGTGTAGTGTTTCCACCCGTTTGAGTTTGAACGCATAATGGCCCCAACTGCTAATTACGTGCATCATGTCATTGAGGATTTGGCACTCTGGCCTGAAATTTTCTGAACGAAGTTAGTAGTGAGGCTCCTGACCGCGTCGCTCTCCATGATACTCGAAATGCTGTGTTCGATTTCAGCACCTATGGCGATCGAAGCAGCCAATTTCGCCACCTCGAAGGCCTCAAGCCTGTGGTTCTGTGCGCAACCTATCTCCTGCAATTAATTCTGTCACATATCTTCAGGAATTCGAGTACACGCTGGTCGGGCGTGCCAGCCTCGATATCCGCCACCACAATATCACAGGGCCCATAATCGCGTGCGATCATTTCTATATCTTCCTGTATGATCTTCAACGGTTTGTTAGCAAGGTCCATGGGTGTATACATAAGTGCTCGACGTGCGTCCGGAAATATTCTCTTCGCCCGAACAAGGTCAGAGTCAAGCCCCATGTCAATATAGCCCAACCGCCGAATTAGGGCGTAGCCATCCATGTAAGGATCCGCCTTCCAGGCGCAGTTGTGAATGCCGATGCAGTTGAAGGCCTCCGCCATTTGTTGGTCGAAGGGAAGGAGGAATTCCCTGTACTGTTCTGGCGAAATCATGTTAACCATGCAGTTGCTGATAGTGATAAAACCAATCTGTACACCACTTCGGCGCTGCCGTTCGTGGAGCTCCTGGGCCGCCTCGGTCATCGTCGTGCAGACACAGTCAAAGAGGTGACGACAGCTCTCTGGCGAGTCGAACAAGTCACAGAAAAGTGCCTCTCCCCGCAGGCGCCACGCATTGTTGAGCACACCCTGCCAATTAATGTAGCCTTCGACACGTCCTTGTTCTTTGGCAATCCAATCTACCTGGGCCAATAGATTCTGAAAGAAAGGGTTCACTTCGAGATCAGGGGGCTCAAGCCTGTCGATCTCATCTATGCTGAGATAATGTTGTCCACAAACAGGCCATTTGTCCTTGGCATACAAAATCGGGAGCCCGTAGATGGCAGCGATGCTACAAGTGCCATAAGTGCCCGTAAGAAGGTCCAGTGGCTCATCCGGTCGATCCACGCCGGCGATTGCAGTTTCAGGAAAGCGGCTGCTTAATTCCTTGCGCATTGCAACAATAGTCTCCCTACGGTATCCGGGATCCGCGTGCCACCGGTGGTTGAAGTTAGCTCCCGTTGAGTAGTGATACCACTGAGGAGTGAACCCAATCTCCGGACGTAGAAACGGTTCCCGGCCAGTCGCCGGTCTGCGTGTGGCAGGAGCACTTGGAGAAATGTAGCTTATCAGTTGGCAATTCTTGCCGGACATTTCTTTAGGTCTATTGTGATTAATACAGTAAAGATACCTTCAGTTGGAGAATTTATGTTCGACCGCCCGCTGTGTAGTACACACATTGTCCAGAGTGGAAAGTAACATCCAACCTTCACGGCTCGCCCAGAGTGCTCCGAATCAGCAATTCCATAATACGATGAAGCTGGGGATCGGCGCTTAGTTGTGGGTCCTCATGTACGGCCTGCAAGACCTGCCCAACAATACCAGCTATGGCCTTCTTCTGACGTTCTGTCAAATCACCCCGGCTCACCACCTTGTGGAGCCGTTGCAGCGAATCCTTGTAGTGGGCTTCCTCAAAGGCCAGGTTGGCCTGCATCACGTCTTCCTTGGCAGGAGAACCTTCAAAGCTGGCGGAAAGCTCAGCAGTCGCATCAACCTGCGGGTCGCGCCTACAGCCCATGGGTAGCAGGGCTACCGACAGAAAGGCCACCAGGAATAGAGGCCTGTTAAGGAAGTCGCGGTGCCCGAGGCCAATCGGAACCAACCATTTTTGGCACCCAATTTTCGATACAGAAGGTTTCGATAGAATCATATGACATCCAGACTAAAACGCGGGGTCCAAAACCATGACAGTGCTTTCCCTCGTTGGTTCATAGGGTAGACTCTGTTTCAGTTTCGGGTGCACAAGTCCATAGTCGCCGCTCTGACGCTCCCAATACTTACGGTAGCTGGCGTGGCCATCGGCAAAGATGAAATTGCCGCCGTCCTTGTGGACATTCGCGGTCTGCTCACGACGCTCCACAGTAGACCACGACGGGTGATCGCTCTGACTAGCAAACATGTGCCACTCGCGGTACTGAGTACGTGCCCGACCCTGCAAGGTTGCATCCGTGCGAGTGATAGGCTCGGGTTGAACCCATAGGTGGTTGGACAGCGACCAGCCCTCTTGCATCACAATCAGCCTGCCGGGCGTCGGAATCGACGCCGTCTTTCGGCCCATGAGAACCGCATTGGCCAGATACCCGGTGCGGCTGGTCCGCGTCGGTGCATAGGCCGGATTCGGATTCGGCTTCAGACTCGGACAGGCATATACCGGTGTCGCTCTGTTCGGATCCTCCGCCGAAACCATCGGCCTCAGCAATTTCAGTACATTGTCGCGCGAAGCAGGACTGGCGTAGTCGAACACGGCTTGCGTCTTGGGTGGCGTGTACTCGTACTCGGTCTGATACAACATCAGGGCCACGCCCACCTGACGCATATTGCTCAGACAGGCCGTCCGGCGCCCCTGTTCTCTGGCCACGTTCAAAGCCGGTAACAGAATCGCCATCAAGAGGGCAATGACCGCAATAACCACAAGCAACTCGATAAGCGTGAACCCTTTCTTACACATGTTTGAACCTCAACAAGCCAATTTGACGTAGGCTCCCTGTGTTACACGGTTCCACGATATTGGCTGGCTTCGGCAGTCTGACCCAAAAATGATCTGCTGAATCCGCTTTACGAGACTTCCTGTAACGCGCTGCTTGATAACACCCTTGTCAAATAACATGTGCACAACAGGTCACGGCGAAGAAGCATCCCAGGATTTTTAGACGAAGAACTTCTTGGCTGTGAATTCTACGACAAGTCGGCCCATTTGTCAACGAATATTCACTGGCCTTGTGAATCTCCGTCGACACTAAAAATACACTTCGTCGTGACGAAATCACGATGAGTGAAGTCGATCTTGCTCGGCTAAGCAAGTGATTTCTTCGGCACACGGTGCCGGAGAGAGTACCCAGAGCCCACTCTTTCCACGAGGGATAATGCTTTCTGACGGACATTGGACAGTTCACGCTATCCCACGCCAGGCTACAGGCAAACAGACGTTCTCCAGACCAGCACAGACGTCAATAGCATTGCAGTCAGGATAGTAGTCTCATGCTTCCCCTACCCTAATAGACCGAAGGGGACCTGTGCCTGTCCAGCCACAGGCCCCAAGACAATCTTCAAAATGGCGATGCCGAGGCCTCCATCGCCGCGCATCTTATTGGTTGAGCAGGAATTCCTCAATTGAAAGGGCTGCCGCCGAGAATCGAACCTCGTCAATTCGGCCATTGAAGAACTGGCCAGAGTTGCCGGGTGGGTTGTTGTTATCACGAATGATGCAGCCGATACCCAGGCCACGAGGAGAGTCGCCGGGTCTGGTTCTGAATCCAGCTGTACCTTTCAACTCTCCATTGATGAATATCTTCATCGGAGCCGCAAGGTCGGTCTCACTAAAAACCGCGGCAACGTGATACCACTCGTTCGCCACTACCGCACCGGAACCAGCTGCGGCATGGTTCCCGTCAGCGTTGATGGAGAAATGAATATCACCATCCGGTTTCACGTCGATGTAGTACTGGCCGGGACTGCCGCCATATTTCCTAACGATTACACTTTGGCCGATCGTGTGAGGACGAATGAACGTCTCGATAGTGAATGCGCCGAGTGTACTCAGGTCCAGCAGCGTGTCCACTCCTGTGTCAGGGATTACAAGACCCACGCCGGGGTCGTTGTCGCCGGGATCGTTCATGAACTCGGCGCTCGTCCCCCCGGTGTCATAAGTCGGATTCGGCGGGCCGTAGAATACATCGGTGGCCGCATTGGCCCCGTAGGAGGCGTCGTAGAACTTGTGTACGACGTAACCGCCGTCAATGTCAGTATCGGTGAGAATCTCTTGTCCGACCGTTCCATTGAATCGCCAGTGTGCAATTGTTGAAACCAACTCAGCAGGAGCACGGCCAAGCTGGATATCATCAATGTAGAGCAGTCCGCCCCCCCCCGGTGTAGGATTGTCACGGTCACCCAAACCAATGCGTATCTTCTTGACAGCGGTCACATCCATGTCACTCGAGCTAAACGTGCTCAGCGGAATCTGCCACGGCAGCCAAGCATCGGTGCCCACCGTCGTGTCATCCGGATGAACGACTGTCTTGACACGACCCGTGCTGTCCTCAATCGATACATACAATCGGGCCGGATCGTTACTCGGTTGCTCTACACCGATGGCCGCATTCTGCCACTGACCGGTGACGTTACCCGTGCTCACCACCTCGGAAAACACCGCTGTCGTCGGGTTGCCTGTGCTGTGGCTGGTCACGGCCAACCCTACATAGGCATTAGGCTGCATAGAGACGGTCTGTGGATTCCACGACATCGGCGTCCAGGCTGTGCCGTCGGCCGAGTAGAAGCCCCTAAACGCATCGCCGCTGCGTTCCAGTTTGATCCAGTGCGGTGCGCTGATCGCGATCTGCTCAGGCGTGGCGACTGCCTCGTCGCCGATGGCGTTGGCAGGCGTTGCCGTACGGACCTGGAACCGACAGCCGTTGCCGGGCGTGATGTACAGGGCAGCAAACCTCGAGCCAATATCGAGACTTTCGCGGATCATCACCCCGGCCTTAGCCCAAGCATGTGTGTTCGCCAAACTACCAACGCGGGCCACTATGGAACCGTTGCCGTTGAGCTGTCTGTAGGCGAAGCGGAATTCGTCCGCCATTTCGCCGATGTCTACTCCTGCGCCACTCATAAGAATACTCCCGTCGACACGCTGCAAGAACGCGAACGGCCTACCTCGGAAGTACAGCGTGAGCGCCCTAGCCCCATGGGCCGTCCAATCCTGCGCGACAGAAAAAGTACGTTCGACTTCCGAATAGGATGCGGTGCCGGTGTTGTCGTAAAACAGCGGCATCGACTGTTTGCCGCCATGAACGATTATTCTCTCCATGTAGTCTCCCCCCGCTTGAACTACACTATCAGGATAACCTGCTGTGGCGCCGTTTCCTGGGGTTTCATATCCGTCCAACCACGTGTTCCATATCTCGTTGGGGGGATAGTTGTTGTAGTCCTCAAAATCTTCCACGACAAGATATTCAAGCGTTGAGAAACTCCAAACATCGCCTTGCCACGTTGCGGGCATCTCGGCCTCGTTGACCTCATCGATCCGCCAGAAGTACGTGTTGCCCAAATCGAGGGGCAAGGGACTATAGCTCGCCTCGGCTGCGGTAACAGCCGGGGCAGTGCCGTCTATCACAGCTTGCTCGTCGGTGCTTAGGGACATATTGTGCGTGGCGGCCTCCCTGCCCGCTCGCCAGCCGAGGGTCACATTCACGTCCACATCCGTCGCTCCGGAAGCCGGGGAGGGCTCTCGGGCACTGACAGGGATATAGAAGAAGCGAACCTCACTGAGGCCATATTGGTCCAGCAAGCCTCCCCAATTGCTATTGGCTGTCAGCCTGACGACCTTTGCTGCTGCACCTCCAAAATCAACCGTGGTATTATGGGCATAATCGGGTGTACCAGGTGCCTGGGCAAACTCGATACCGGTTCCCAATGGCATGTAGCCGATGCCGTCGACCGAGTACTCAATGGATACGTCTTTGAAGCCGTAACCGATGGCGTTCTCAATCTGCTGGTTCTGATTCCATATCCACAGCTCGTGGAGCTTGTAGACCTTATCGAACTGAAATTCAATCCAGGTCGGCTGCGGCCCCATGAGGTCGCTTAGCCACATATCGTCCAGAAGTGTCGAGTGCAAGTCGCCGTCGTTTAGGCCGGAGCCATCAATGGTTTTTTGGGGTCTCGCACTGTCGCTCATCGAGCTGGAGGCTGTAACGGTTATGCTCCCACCGACAATCGGGTACGCCAGAGGCTCGGTCGTAAAACTCCAGACCTCGCCCTTCGACGGGCTACTGGACTCAAGGTCGTTGACCTCATCGATGCGCCAGTAATAGGTATGACCGAATTCCAGGCGATCCAGGGCATACGCGTTCTGACTCTGGGTGCCCTGAAAAACTGGGTCTCCATGGGTGGCGTTGTCCACATTATTGAAATTCGTGCCGACGTAGATATCATGCTTGTCAGCAGACGCTCCCGGCATCCAGCTAAGAATCACGCCGTCGCGGGGTATGTCCTCGGCCTTGTCTGCGGGAGCAGGACCCACGGCAACGTCAAACACTCCTGTGTATAACAATTGGACCTCGCCCGCCGTCAGGGCCAGATCATAAACTCGGATGTCATCCATCATGCCTATGAAGTCGTTTGCATGGCCTGCCCCAACACCGAATCTCAGTTGAGAGCCCGGCACATTGACCAAGGTATTGTCAACACCACTTTTTGATGCGGCCAGACTACCGTCAAAATAGATGTTGATAGTACCGCTGACCTCATCCTTGACAAAGACCCAATGGTGCCAGCCGTTAAGGGTCGTGTGGTCGAGGCCGTCAAGATCCCAGCTTAGTTGATCATTACTGCTGTTGCCTGCCCGCCATAGAACGCTTCCATTGCTCGCTACTACGGCGGCGGTCACTCGGATGCTACCGGATCCTGTTCCGAAGACCCAGTTATTGGAGCCGGGTCTGCTGGCATCCTTCAACCAGACCGACACCGTAATGCCTGTGCTGATTGTGCTCAGTGCATCGGTCGGCACTTCAATATCGGTGTTGTCGTTGAAGACGAGCGAGCCCCCGAACTGTCCGTCATCGGGATTCCAGACTCCTAAGTTCCCAGGGCCGTCCACTACCGCATCCCGTCCATACATGGAACCGTCATGGGCCGTACCACCTTCGGTTTCATCAAGTTTGTACCAGATCATCACGTGTGGATCCTCAGCCGGATTCGCCGGTATGCCTGAACAGATGGCAGATAAGGACATCATTATGCTGACGCACACCAGGTATTTCAACTTATTCAACATCATACACCTCTTTCAAGAATAACCTTGTAGATTGTAATCCACGGAACTTGGAAGCAAGGACACTGAAACCAGGACAAACTTGTTTTGCGCATGACTTTCCTCCTTCCAAAAGCTGTCATAATATAGTAATTGGCGTTTCGACCGCACGCCGGAACATCATTATTCAGGCTTCCTTTTTACATAATAGGTATAATCGACCTGTTTGTCAATAGACTTCTGCAGGAAAGATGTAGAAGAACCTCGGCTGGATTGAGTCAATAGAAGGGGGATACAGGGCTGACGTGCAGGGAGGCGAAAAAGCGAGATAACGTCAGGCCTGCGGATGCGCTTTAGCGAACAATCAACATATCAGAAAACCCCACAAAAAGCAAGATCTTTCCTTGTCAGAGAATGGGATACAGATTCCAGGCACGTGGACAGTCCGGAAGATACAGAGGGCGCAATCATAAACAATTATCCGGACGACGTGGAAGAATGTATTTGTGGTAATCTGACAGTACAAATAGAATGGAGAACTGAACATGCGAAGGCTGACAGTATTGATCGTTGTGCTAAGTGCTTGCTCATTGCCTCGGGGCGCCGAGATACCTGGCGGAAAGACCTTCACCAATTCGCTGGGCATGAAGATGGTTCGGATTGAGAGGGGGCACTTCCTTATGGGCAGCGAAGACGGGGAGTGGGACGAACGCCCGGTCCACGAGGTGACGATCTCAAAACCTTTCTATCTCGGTGTCACAGAGGTGACGAACGCCCAGTACGAACAGTTTGATCCCGAGCACAGGAAGTCTCGTGGCAAACTGGGCTATTCACGGGAGGACGACGAGGCGGTTGTGTTCGTATCGTGGGAGGATGCCGTCGCCTTCTGCAAGTGGCTGAGCCAGAAGGAAAGCCGGCCCTATCGTCTGCCGACGGAGGCGGAGTGGGAATACGCCTGTCGCGCTGGAACCACTACGCGGTTCCACACGGGCCTGGCACTGCCCGATGGATACGCCAAACATTTCATAGAAGGAAGACGCCAGTTGCCTTCACCCGACCTTCGTGTTGCACGAACCGCGCCTAACACCTGGGGGGTTTATGACCTGCATGGAAACGTCGAGGAGTGGTGCATGGACTGGTACGGACCATATCCGTCGGCTGAACAAACAGATCCTGTTGGATGTAAACAGGGCGATTTCCGTGTAGTCCGGGGAGGAAGCCATTCAACAGAGGTGCGCTTTCTTAGAAGCGCCAATCGCATGGGGGCGTTGGCAGATGACAGACACTGGCTGATTGGCTTGAGGGTTGTAGTGGGAGAGGCGCCAAAATCCCCGCCTTTACCCGTGTCCGAGCCACGACTGTGGGCTCGTAACGTTCAGCAAGAACCGTGCGACTGGTCAGAGGGACCGGATCTGGCCAAGCCTTACTTTGCCGGTCCACTGCGCTATGTCAAGATTCCTCATGCCTCAAACGGTCCTATGTTCTCGGCACACAATCACGACCCTGGTCTCGCGTGGTGTCCCAACGGCGACCTGCTGGCCATCTGGTATTCCTGCAAGACAGAGAAGGGACGTGAGCTGTGTATACTGGCGAGTCGATTCCGCTGGGGAGCCAAAGAGTGGGAGCCAGCCTCCCCGTTTTGGGATGCGCCTGACCGAAATGACCATGCCCCGGCGCTGTGGCACGATGGCCAGGGAACGTTGTATTACTTCAACGGCCTTTCCGTAGGGCCGGCGTACCGAGAGAACCTGGCACTGATCATGCGCATCTCCAGGGACAACGGAGCCAGCTGGTCCAAAGCACGCCTGATTAATCCCGAGCGAGGTCTCGGCAGCCAGCCTGTGACAACCGTGTTTCGCGCGCAAAATGGAAGTGTGGTTCTTCCCGTGGATGCGCCATGGCGTATGGAAGGAGGGGCAACGGCATTGTGGGTGAGCCCAGACAACGGTCGTACCTGGAGTGTTTCGGAGGGAACCATCAGGGGCATTCACGGGGGTGTTACGCAGTTGAAGGACGGACGCCTTTTCGCACTTGGCCGGTACAAAAGCCCGATTGTCAACGACCCGCTTAGAGGTGAATTCATGCCGAAGAGCCTTTCCTCGGACATGGGAAAGACTTGGAAGTACAGTGATAGCGAATTCCCGCCGATTAGTGGTGGTCAAAGGCTCGTTCTTATGCGATTGCGCGAAGGCCCGATTGTATTGGTTTCTTTCACCGACTTTCGTCCCGCTGCCCTAAAGCAAAAAAGGCCAAAGGGCTTGCTTATTAGAGACGCCTCTGGCAAGCAGCGACGCGTCTACGGTATGTACGCGGCACTGTCGTTCGATGAGGGACGATCCTGGCCACTTAGGAAACTGATCACGGCCGGGGGGCCGCCTCGCAAACTGAACGGTGGGGCGCATACAGACCTTTTTACTATGGATAGCACCCATGCCGAACCTGCAGGTTATCTGGCGGCCACCCAGACCCCCGACGGAGTGATACACCTGATATCAAGCGCACTCCACTATAGTTTCAACTTGGCCTGGCTAAGGACCCCTATGCCGGCGCCGGACAGGTAGAGCACAATGACACCGCTTGGTATAGAAATCGACTTTTCAAGGATATGGATGAAGATGACAGGCTCAGGCAAGACCATCCCTTGGGTTATGGAAGTGGAATATGACAAGAGTCCGGGGCGTCGACTTTGATCTGAGTAGCAAAGGTGGTAAACTGCCGCGACGCGATCTTCTACTGAACGTGTGCGCCGTCGCGGCCGCACACGTTGTACCTAAGAGGATTTTCGCCAGCGAACCTACTCGGAAGCCAAATATCATCCTCATTTTGGCTGATGACCTTGGGTATGGCGATCTGGGATGCTATGGCAACACCGATATCACTACGTCCAGCCTCGATGCGCTTGCTATGCGTGGCATGCGTCTCACGGACTTTCACTCCAATGGCGCAATGTGCAGTCCGACACGAGCCGCTCTCCTTACAGGTCGCTATCAGCAGCGATGCGGGATCGAAAGTGTACTCTCTTCAAAGAGGGATAGAGAACGAGGATTACCTTTGGCCGAAACTACCTTCGCCGCAGTGTTTAGAGATGCTGGTTACGCCACGGCCATTTTTGGCAAGTGGCATTTGGGTTATACCTCAGAATTCAGTCCACTCAGACATGGCTTTGACCAGTTCAGGGGATATGTGGCTGGCGGATTAGATTACCACTCCCATATCGACCGCTCCGGTAGGCCGGACTGGCGGAGGAATGACCAGCTTGAACCCGACGAAGGATACACTACTGATCTGTTGACAGACTATGGAATACGCTTCATCGAAGAGAACAAGGACAGGTCGTTTTGCCTATACATGCCGTACCAGGCTGTACATTTTCCGTTTCAGGGTCCGCGTGATAAGGCTGACCGCGTGACAGGAGGGGATTATTGGTCGGACGCGAAATACGGCAGTAGAAAGGACCGAAAGGCAGCCTACAAGGAAATGGTCGAGTCGCTGGATCACAACATCGGCAGAATCGTAAGCACCCTTCGAAGGTTGCAGCTTCAAGAGAATACGTTTCTGTTCTTTACCTCTGACAACGGAGCCTACAGTTGGGTGGGTAGGAATTCGCCTTGTTCGGGCCAGAAAGGCAGCCTGCTTGAAGGCGGCCATCGGGTTCCTGCCATTGCATACTGGCCTGGCATAATAAGGCCGGGAGTAGTCTCAGACCAGACTCTCATGACAATAGATCTATTCCCAACTATGGCTGCGATGTCTGCGGTTGAACTGCCCATGGGCATAATGTTGGATGGAGTAGACTTCGATCCCCTCTTAACTGGAAGAGGAACAGTGCCCGATCGTATGGTGTTCTTCCGGACGTCACAGGAAGGTGCCGTGCGTCGCGGACCATGGAAGCTCCTGATTAAAAGGACGAAAAAGAACGTGCCTGCTCAGCTCTTCAACCTCGAGGAGGATATTGGTGAGCGACACGACCTTGCCAAGCGACACCCTGGAATTGCCCAGGAATTGGCGATCTCCTTTGATGCCTGGGAAGAACAAGTAGCTCCGCCTGGATCGGACTGAGAACCGAATGCTCGCAGTGCAGTGGGCTGCGCCTTGATATGCCTGATTCCACAACAGTTAACAGAGTGGCCAAAATGGGAACAAAGGGAAAAGCAATGGAGAACCTGACTACGCGAAGGGGTTTTTTGGAGGCGGCTGGTATTGGGATTATGACATCGGCCATACCAAGCTACGTCGGAAAATCTGCCAAGGCCGTTCAAGTCAAAAGCACTCAAAGACCCAATATTCTGATTCTGATGACCGACCAGCAGAGATTCGACTCTTTG
>CP070806.1:3321419-3343795 GCA_020343675.1 Phycisphaerales bacterium | reverse complement strand
TCTTCTATTCTTGCGACGATTTCAGGATTGCGGCGGGCAAGATTGCGTTTCTCGCCAATATCCTCCTTGAGATTGTAAAGCTCCAGCTCGCCCTCGGCGCCGAAGCGAACGGCCTTCCAATCCCCCATTCGCACGGCTTGCTTGGAACCTTTTTCGTGAAATTCCCAGTAGAGGAACTCGTGTTGTCTCTGCCTGCCCGGTCGGCCCAGAAGGGTCGGCAGCATGGAAATGCCGTCAATCGGACCCAGGCCGTCTATGCCCGCCAACTCGGCAAACGTGGGCATGAAGTCCCAGAAGGCACAGACGTGATGACTGACTGCCCCGGCCTTGATTCTGCCCGGCCAGCGAGCAATCAGCGGCACGCGAACCCCGCCTTCGTACAGGTCTCGCTTGTATCCGCGCAGAGGACCGTTGCTGTCGAAGAATTCAGGATCCGCGCCGCCCTCGCGATGGGGGCCGTTGTCGCTTGTAAAGAGAATTAGCGTCTTCTCGTCGATGCCCAGCTTCTTGAGAGTCTCCATAACCCTGCCCACGTCGCGGTCGAGACGACTGATCATGGCTGCGTGACCTTTCTGCGGTTCGGGCCAGCTTCGATGCCGATAGATTCCGTAATCGGGCACCTCCATCCCATTCTTGCCGGCTTCGTTGTTCGCGTGCGGGAGCGTCGCTGCCAGATAGAGGAAGAAAGGCTTGTCCTTGTTCTTTTTGATGAACTCCAAGGCCTCGGCCGCGATGAGGTCATGTGAATACTGTGCACGCTCGAAGGCGACGCCCGCTCCGTCGGCTCTGGGCTCGGCCACCTTGTTTCCGACGAGGGGCACTCGCTCTTCGTTGCGGAAGAGAAACTCGGGATAGTAATTGTGGGCGTGCCTTTGACACAGATAGCCGAAGAAATAATCGAAGCCCTGCCTGTTCGGGGTGCCGGTGCTTCCCGGCCCGCCCAGGCCCCACTTGCCGGTCAGCGCGGTGGCGTAGCCGGCCTTCTTCAATAGCCTCGGGATTGTCACTGTATCGGGCCGAAGGGGCAGCTGGCCCATGGGCTTCATCTCGCGATTGCCCCGGACGTAGGTGTGGCCCGTGTGGACGCCCGTCATCAAAGAGCATCGCGACGGCGCACACACGGTGCTTCCGGCGTAGTGGTCGGTGAAGCGCATCCCCTCGGCGGCCATCCGGTCGATGTTCGGCGTCTGGATTCTTTCCTGGCCGTAGCAGCCCAAGTCGCCGTAGCCGAGGTCGTCGGCCAGTATGAATATGATGTTGGGCTTTTTCTTTGACGATCCAAGAATATCCGGCAGCAGAGCTCCGCCACATCCGGATACTGACAGCGCCGCCGCACCACCCAAGATGGATTTCAAGAAGTTCCTTCTATTCGCGCAATCAGACATCTCCACAGAGTCTCCTTTCTCGATCGAAGATTAACTTCACTCGTGCACAGCACACTATTGCCCCGGGGCGAAGAATCACATGAGAGCTTCACAGACTTCGCGCACTGAGTCAATGATATAGTCGTTAATTCGCTCCGTGTATTTGGGGCCGACGCGGACCTGGACGAAGCGGTCGAAAACCTCAAGCGTCTGGTGACAACTCTCGGGGCCATACGCGATTTTCCTGCCTTCGGCGCTGTTGAACGAAGGCCAGTCCGGATGCCGGGTCCGTTTGTTCACGACGGATTCCTGGATGGGCAGCAGGACCGAGCCGGTCAGCGTCGATGCCGGGACCTTTCGGTTTCGCAACTCGCGGATGCAGCGGTCGCGCATCGCCTTGTCGTTCATTTGGAAAAAGACGCCGTACCCGATGTCCCCTTCCGGGTCGGGACGATGGCGGAGCCGAATGCCGGCAAGATTCTTGATGCCGTGATAAATGGCGCGGGCATTGCCGCGCAGTTGCTCGAGCATGGTATCGAGCTTGGCCAGTTGCGCGCCGAGCACGGCGCCAGTGAGTTCGCTCATCCTGAAGTTTTCGCCCGCAAAGGTTTGTACCCGGCTGGGTCCGGCCCGGTCCAGAAAGACGCTGCGGATCGTACCCATATCGTGGAAGCGTGCGGCGCGCTCGTAGATAGCCGGATCGTTAGTGACGACGGCGCCACCCTCGCCCGAGGTTATCATTTTGTTGATCTGGAAACTGTAGATGCCCACGTCACCGATGGAGCCGAGTTTCTTTCCACGATAGGAGCCGCCGACACATTGCGCGCAGTCTTCCAGAACAGTCACACCTCGCTTCTTGGCGGTCTCCATGATCGGCTGCATGTCGCAAGGCCCGCCGAGCAGATGGACTGCAATGACAGCCTTCGTACGGTCCGTAATCTTGCGCTCGAAGTCTTTGGGATCGATGTTCAGTGTCTCATCGATGTCGGCAAAGACCGGCAGCGCCCCGGCGTGGACCACACAGGTATAATCCGACCACCACGTATAAGCCGGCACGATGACCTCATCGCCCGGCCCGATCCCCAGACCGGTCACGGCGCAATCCAGGGCCGCGGTCCCCGATGTCACGCCCAGCGCCAGCCGCGCGCCCATGTAGTCCGCAAAGCGCTCTTCGAATCGCAGCACCTTCGTCGGCTTGCCCGGCCCCCAGTAGCGAAATGGCGAGCCGGATTCAAGCACCTCCAGCAGTGCCTGTTCTTCGCATTCGTCGAAAAACTGGGGCCCGATATACCCGGGGTGAATATCGGGCGCTTCGAGCGGTCTTGGCCTGGCTTGGCCCCAGAGCTTTTGCACGCCCGAGCCGACCCCCGCAGCGGACAGGGCGATGCAACTTGTCGTCAGAAATTTCCGACGGGTAAGATTTCCAGTCTTCATTTTCGGCCTCCCAAACTAAACTCGCAGGTCATTCCCACTGGTCGTTCGGTTCCTAATCGGCCAGTATCTCGGTTGCCGAAAAGCATAGCACAAGCCCGCCATCAAGTCCAGCGATTCCATTTATGGAGCAGGAAAAACCTGCACCCCTGCTGGCCGAGAACATCCAAACCGACATTGACAGACGCACTCCAATGGTTACAGTATGCGGGCAGGAGTCTTAAGTCGGTCGACAGGGACATGATTCCGTCGCGTGACTGATACACATTCATTGATAGTAAGGGACGTGGATATGCGAAAATCGGTACTTCAATTCATGACTTTATCATTGATCTTAACAACGGCTCAGGCAGCTTCCGTGGCGGCTTCTGAAGCGGCAGAGCAGGGTTGGATATCTCTGTTCGACGGCAAAACACTCGACGGATGGAAGGCCGGCGAGAACAGCGAAACCTTTCGCGTCCAGGACGGCGTGATCATGGCGAACGGCCGGCGCAGTCATTTGTTCTACGCCGGTCCAGTTGCGGACCACGACTTCAAGAACTTTGAGTTCAAGGCCGAAATCAAGACCGCGCCGAAGACCAACTCGGGCATCTACTTCCACACCGCACTTCAGCAGACAGGCTGGCCCAAGAAGGGTTACGAAGTCCAGATCAACAACACGCATATTGGCAGCGGAAACTATCGCGAGCTGAAAAAGACCGGAAGCCTTTATTCGGTGCGCAACCTCTTCAAATCGCCGGTCAAAGACGATGAGTGGTTCACGATGCACATCAGGGTCGAAGGCCGGCGCATTCAGATCAAACTCAACGATCGACTTGTGGTCGATTATATCGAGCCCGATGAGCCTGTGCGCAAAAGCGAGTACGTCAGCAGCGTCCTCTCGCAGGGCACCTTCGCCTTGCAGGGGCACGACCCGGAAAGCAAGGTCTGCTTCAGAAGTATCTTCGTCAGGCTCCTGCCCGATACCCCCAGGCCCAGAGACAATCGCCCCCGCTCGGAAATCGACTACCAGAAAGAGATTTCCTCGCTCAGCGCGGCCTATTTCCCCTTGGTTGATCTCCACGTTCACCTCAAAGGCGGATTGACAATTGAGCAGGCCCTGGAGAAATCCAGGCAGACCGGCATCACCTACGGCATCGCCCAGAACTGCGGACTCGGTTTTCCTGTCACCAGCGATAAGGGCCTCATAGCGTATATCAAGTCACTCGAAGGCAAACCGGTCTTTATCGGGATGCAGGCGGAGGGCCGGGAGTGGGTCGATCTTTTTTCGCCCGAAGTCATTGCCCAATGCGACTACCTTTTCACCGACGCGATGACATTCACCGACAACCAGGGCAGGCGCACCCGGCTCTGGATCCCGGCGGAAGTGCATATCGACGATGAGCAGGAATTCATGGAGATGCTCGTCGGCAAGATTGAGACGATTCTGAACAACGAGCCAATTGATATCTATGTGAATCCGACGTTCCTGCCCGCGGTGATCGCCGCCCGATATGACCGCCTCTGGACGCGAGAGCGGATGCTGCGGGTCATCCGCGCCGCGGTCGAGAATGACGTCGCTATCGAAATCAACGCGCGGTATCGGATTCCGAGTCCCGCTTTCATCAAGCTCGCCAAGGAGATGGGCTGCAAATTCACGTTCGGCACGAACAACCCCGCCGCAGACCTCGGCACGTGTGAGTACTCCCGGCGGATGGTCACCGAATGCAGCCTGACCAAGGGCGACATGTTTATCCCGGATACGAGCAGGCCGAAACGCTAAGCGGGGTAGTCGGACATATCGGACGGGTCCGACTGTTCAGACAGCTCACATGAAACCGGAAGAGTTCGCGCTCTGGGCCTGGAGCGTTACAACGTACTGCCTTTGCACCTGCCCAAAAACGCCGATGGCAATACGCAGAATCTTAATCTGGACCTTGTCGGCTTCATGGACTTTCTCCATCTCCAGCGAGAGTTCTGTGACGTTACGCACCGTCGCCCCATTGATCTCCAGGATCAGGTCGCCTTCCTGAAAACCGGCCTGGCGAGCGACGCCCCTTCGTTCTACGTCACTGATAATCAATATAGGATAGGCACCCTCGAAGTCGAACCTTCGTGCGACTCTGTCGGTCAACTCGGAGACTTCCATCTGAAAGAACTGGCTCACGAGCGCTCGGCCGTCCGGCAGCGGTCTCGGCTGCATCGTCAATTTGACGGTTCGGCTCCGCAAGCCCGCTACGGGCCGGACACAGCTCAGCTCTATCGGCTCGCCCACTTCTTTGTTCATCAACTTGACGTAGAAGTCGATGATACCAGTGAGTGTGCGGCCGTCGATGTCCAAAACGACGTCCCCGGCGGCAATGCCTTGCCGGTCAGCCGGGCTTGCCTTGCTCACTGAGTCCACCACCAGCCCGGTGAGTTCACCGACTCTGGTCATCCTGCCCATGGTCAGGCCCAATCGCACACGGCGCAACTTCTCCGGCATGAGCATGTGGCTGAGATTGTCGGCCAGGGTATCGACGGGTATGGCAAAGCCGATGTTCTGGGCCTCGGCCCGGATGGCGGTATTGACGCCGATGAGCTCACCGTTGACGTTCAAGAGCGGGCCGCCGGAATTGCCCGGATTGATGGGGGCATCGGTTTGAATCAGGCCGCGCAACCAGAAGCCTTCGCTGACTTCGATATCTCTGCCAATCGCGCTGATAACCCCGCTGGTGACCGTATTGGCATAGCCGTAGGGATTACCGATGGCGATGACTGTTTCGCCAATCATCAAATCGTTGCTCCGACCCAGCCGGATGAAGGGCAGTCTCTTCTGAGCCGAGACACGCAGGACGGCCAGGTCCTTGCTTTCGTCGCTGCTGATGATCGTTGCAGGCAGCTCGTTGCCGTCACTGAAGACAACCCTGAGTTTCTCCGTGTCCTTGACCACGTGCGCGTTGCTGATGACATAGCCGTCCTCGTGAACGACCAGGCCCGAACCCAGGACAGCTACTTTGGCCCGGAACCTGCGTCCCCAGAAGTCGAACGTATCCGGAATGCCGAAACCGCCCCAGCCGGAACCCGAAACCGCACGCTCCCCGGCGATATTGACCACCGCTGTGTGTGTGTCCTGATAGACCTTCACCACCGGCGTGCGTCTTTCAAAAGTCTGGTCCTGTCCCATTGCGCCTGGTGCTGATAATGCAAGCAGAAGCAATCCAATCGCTGCCGTTACCGACACACATGTTCTCTTCATGACTCTAATCTCCGACAAACCGAAAAACATCAAGAATCAGATACTAAGATAGCTCAGTTGCCACCTGGCGACAACGACTTCTTCAATTTTGCATTTCACTTTTTGATTTTCAGTTTGCGAAATCGCCAATTTTGATGTTTGATATGCGATGTCGATCATCCCCGCGCGAGCGGGGTCAAGAGGCGCAGCACAAACGCAGATTAACAACCTGCTTATTCGCGCAGGAGAGGCGTACTTATGATTGCTCTGGTATCACTGCTGGTCATTATTACTCTGTCGGTCATTATTGTTCGTATCGGGTCCGTCGCCCTTGTCATGACCGGGCTGTCGAAGGACCTGGCCGTGTTTCAGGCGCAGTCGGCGTTCTCGGGGGTCGGCTTTACGACCCGTGAGTCGGAGTCCGTCGTCAGGCATCCGACAAGGCGGAGAATCATCAGGCTCCTCATGCTGATGGGTAACGCCGGGTTCACCTCGGCCATCGCAGGTCTTGTTCTGACCTTCTACAGCGGCAGCCCAGAGACGCTCGCATTTCGCCTGGGCCTGGTCGTTTTGGGCCTGGTTGTTTTGTGGATCATATCAACGTCCAAACTCATGGACCGCTTCCTGACCCGAGTGATTCGGGCCGCCCTGAGAAAGTGGACGGGGCTGGAGGTTCGCGACTATGCCCGGCTTCTTGAGCTGGACAAAGGGTACGCCGTGGCAGAAATCGAGATTGGCCCCGAGGACTGGCTCTGCAATCACAGGCTCAGCGAGCTGAATCTCACCCAAGAAGGGATTCTGGTGTTGGGCGTGCGGCGGGCGAGAGGCAACTATGTGGGCGCTCCCTATGGCCAGACGGAAATCATGCTCAGTGACGTTCTGATGTGCTATGGGCCTGAGAAAATCCTCCGAGAGCTTCCCCATCGCCTCACCGGCTCCAAAGGCGACGAGGAACATGCAGCCGCCGTTGAAGTCCAGGAACAAATTCGGGCCAAACAAGGCGCTCTGTGACCCCTCCGCCTTCCAGCCGGGCCGGGTATCCAAAGCAACACCGCAGGATACCGACGCAGACTCGCTCGCCCGGCAAACCATCCGGAGCATCATGTCAAATCGAGATTGTCTATTCACAGGAAACCGGGCATCGAGCATGGCAAAATGCGCAAAGAGCCGCGCTACCTGACAGACCTCTGGACCAAACATGGCGTGCGATTCATCGAGGCCAACAGGCAGCGTCCGTTCTTTCTGTTCTTGTCGTACGATGGCCCGTACGGCCTTGGTGCCTCACTCAACAGACCTGCTCGCAACCGCCACGCGGATTATTACGCCGACAAGGAACTGTCGTCGTTTCCTCGCGGGTCGATGCACCCGTGACTCCACAGCAACAGACAACTCCTCAACAATGTCCAGGCCATGCGCCGGCGCGCGTGGGAGCTTAGCGCCATCGACGACAGCGTCGGCCAGAGCATACCAATGCCGCGGCGGTTTGACTCGGAGCCGGACCTGCCTGTGGGAATCTTCGATTCCCCCGGAGAATCCGTCAGGCCCCAAAGCCTCTGCCTGACCCAATTGGCCGAGCGGCTCGGACCGCAGGCCGTCAAGAACATCGGGTGTTGAATCGAAGACAAAAGCGGCCGACCGGAGGCAGAAGCACCGAGCTGGAGGTTCGTGGTGGCGCCCTGTCCCCTCCCCATCAAAGGATTATGTCAACCTGCGTACGCCGGCTCGGCGCCGTGCTTCCACTTGATGTTGCAGCCCATGCTGGGTTTCTGGTCGGCGGGGACCGGTTGGCCTGCGAGGGCGGCGTCGAGGGCGGCTCGCAGGTCCGCTCCAGTGACGGGGATGACGTTTCCAGGCCGGCTGTCGTCCATCTGGCCACGATAGACGAGCTTCCGCTGCTTGTCGAATAAGAAGAAATCAGGCGTGCAGGCAGCGTGATACGCCTTCGCAACGTCCTGAGTCTCGTCGTAGAGATAGCCGAATGTGAAATTCTCTTGCCTTGCCAGTTCCGCCATCATCTCGGGCCGGTCTTGCGGGTAATTCTCCACGTCATTCGAGTTAATCCCAACCACGGCTACGCCTTTGACCTGATAATCCTTAATCAGCCCGATCAGGCCGTCTAAGATATGCTTGACAAAAGGACAATGGTTGCACATGAAGACAACCAGAAGAGCCGGCGCCGCCTCGAAATCATCTAACGAGGCCCGTTTGCCTTCGGTGTCGGGCAAGTTGAAATCCGGCGCCGAGGTTCCTAACGGGAGCATTGTAGAAACTGTAGCTGCCATGATAGCTCCTTCCGTAAAAGCAAATGTCTATTCGGAGATTCTCAACACGATTTTCCCAGACTGTTCACCGGCCTCCATCCGGCTCATTGCCTCTCTCGCGTCGTCCAGCGGTCTGACCGAATCGATAACAGGTCTGAGTCCGGCCGCCGTAACGGCCCTGAGCATCAGCCGCACGTCCTCGTGTGAGCCCATCGTCGAACCCATAATCGTCAACTGGTTCCAGTACAGCGCTTGCAGATTGGTCTGGGCTCGTCCTCCGGTTGTGATACCGCACAGAACGATTCTCCCGCCTCGCCTGACGAGATTGAAATTGGCCTCCCAGGTGCCGGCTCCGACCGCGTCAATGACCACATCGACGCCGCGCCCGGCTGTAATATCCTTGACCGTCTCTGCCACGTTGTCCACGCTCTTGTAGTTGACGCTATGATCGGCGCCCAAGCCAGCAGCCCTGGAGAGTTTCTCATCGGACGATGAAGTGACAATCACCTCAGCCCCGGCCAGCTTCGCCAGTTGCAGCGCCGCCAGTGCGACGCCGCCTCCGATACCATGTATGAGCACCGTTTCGCCCGGTTTCAGTGCCGCACGGGCCATCAACATTCGCCAGGCCGTCTGATAGGCCAGAGGAAGCGCTGCGGCTTCGTCGAAATTCAAGTGGGGCGGTTTCGGAAAGACGTTGCAGGCGGGCACCGCTACTTTTTCGGCAAATGTCCCCGGCCTGCCCGCACCCACAATCGAGAACGACAGGCACTCGCTTTGCCGGCCTCGAAGGCAGCTCTCACAACGGCCGCAGCTGAGCCCCGGATTCAGGACGACCTCGTCGCCGATGCTGACGCCGTGCGTGCCCGAGCCAAGCTCAACAACAACCCCAGCCGCATCGGAGCCTAACACGTGTGGCATCTTGAGCTCAAGGCCGGGTCGGCCTTTGCGGACCCAGATATCGAGGTGGTTCAGCGCCGCCGACCGAACCTCCAGTACGACCTCGCCGGCGCCTGCTTTCGGCTCAGGAACCTGCTCGATCTTCACGCAATCCAATCCGCCATGCTCGTGAATAACCGCCGCCTTCATGACTCAACCTCCAATAATGACAATTTATAGCTGTGCAACCGAAGACTTGATTTGCTCGAAGTTCTCTTCGGCAAGGTGTCTGCCATAGTCGTGCATGGCGCTTGCGACGTTGCGCCACGCCGCCCAGACCGAGCCTTTGCCCCTCGGCGCCGAAAGCTGCCTGCCAACCAGAGCCGCTTCGGCGTCGATGAAAGCATCGAGTTTCTTCTCGTCCCAGGCAGGCATGTTCCGCGCGAGCGTGGCAAGCCGGGAGACAATCGTTTCGGTGAGCAGGCGTCCATCTTCGGCCGAGGATTCTCTGGGGTCGCGCCCGCCGACGCCTTTGTGGGGAGGCTCGCCGAGGCGCGAAAGCTCCACCGTATCGGGGTACAAGTGCATCATCAGCGAGGTCTCGCCCCACGCGGCGTGGTCGCCGGTGTAATTGACGTCGATGGCGAGCATATACTCAGGCGTGCCGAGCACGGGAATCCCCAGCGCCCGGCTCATGCGAACCGCCGTCTCGCGGACGACGATTTGCTGGGCCGCGCCGTAGTGGCCCGTGAGGATGATGATCGCGCGAAATCCGTCGCGGGCCATCTCCCGGCAAAGCTGCTCGAGCCAGGGGCGGAGCAGGTTGGAAAAGACGCTGTTCTCCGGCTCCATGACGAACGTGTGCGGCTGAGCGAGTCCGCCGACGCCGCCAAAGAGGGCCGGCGCTACCACGCCGCCCGCTTTCTTCGCCGCCCGAACGCACAGGGCGTGGGCCTTGACCGAATCGACGCCGACCACGTTGTGGACGCCGTGCCACTCGATTGTTCCGAGCGGTTGGAAAATCGTCGGGCACGTGGCCTGGGCCTCGTCAATCTCTTTGGGGCGAAGAAATTCGAGCCGTACCTCACTCGCACTGAAAGGACGGTTGTCCTTGTTCTGCTTTCCCAGACAAGCAGGGCCGAGCAGTGCACCGGCTGCTGCGGCGCCGACGAATTCCCGTCGCCTGAACTTTCGAGTCATACTCACCCCTTTCTTTCGACAGCCGCAAAACGCCGCTGCGGAATGGCCGGACCAAACTGATGGTATTGTAGTGGCGTCACGTGCAGCGACCAAGAACATTTAGCATCTGTGACTTGTACGGCTCAATGGCAGGAATGTTCCCCTCGGGATGGCTGGCGCCATTTGAAGGGATTCGAGCGGGCTGTTGTTATCTCGCGACGAGTTCTGCAAGAATTCAGCCGGCGTTCAGCCGGCGGACCTCTGGCGGGCACGAAGTCCCGATTCGGCCTGCCGGCCCTGCGAACACCCGATGTAAATCGAGTCGGCGAAGCAGATTCTTGGCCATCCTTTCGCCTGGTCGTTCAAGTAGCGATTGATAAAGGCTTCCGTTTCGTGTTTCGCCTTCCGGCCGGTCCTGATTATATCCTGCGAATTCATAGCCTGCGTCTTTCGCCATAGGTTTTCACAACGGGCCAACATCTGTTGCCTTCACGTATATAGACGTTTATGTCAGCCTTTTATTGACAAATTCCTGCAAAATTTTTGTCAAAGCCACGGATTTCTGCTGCATCCGCCGAGCAACGCAAAGACGCAGAGTTGTCCGGACAGCGGTTTTCGCGTATCGTAGTCGCACAGCACCCGCCGGGACCGCAGAGACTTTGGATTCGAGAGGCATGGACGAATGTGTGCAGAATATGATATCGGCTTTGAAGAGGCCCTGTCGAAGATGTTGGAGCAATTGGCTCGGCCGGCGCCGGTTTGCCTTGCAATAGACAAAGCCGAAGGCTTGGCGGCCGCCGAAGACTGTGCTGGGAGAACCGATTGCCCCTCCGCGGCGACGTCATCGAAAGACGGCTACGCCGTGCTCTCGGCGGACCTGAAAAACGCATCGCAGTATCAGCCCGTCAGGTTGAAGGTGAGCGGATGCTCTCTCGCCGGAGGCGAAGGGCCGACTAACGTGAAATCGGGCACGGCGGTCAAGATGATGACCGGGGCGCGAATTCCCGACGGCGCCGATGCGGTCATCGCCGAGGAGTTTACCGCCCGGAAGGATGGCTGGGTGGTGTGCTTTGGAGACTCCAGTCCGGGAAGAAATGTCATCGAGCAGGGACGCGATGTGGCGAAAGGTGATGTGCTGACGTTGCGGGCCGAAGTACTGACGCCGGCCAAAACAGGCTTGTTGGCCGCCGGCGGAATCTCCAGCATCCGGGTGCATCCGAAACCCCGAATCGGCATCCTCGCCACTGGTGACGAGCTGGTCCGCCTGGGCGAGCCGCTCAAGTCGGGCCAGCTTTACGCCAGCAATCTTGTCACGCTCGTTTCATGGCTCAGGCACTTTCGCATGAACGCCGAAGTTGAAGTGGTCGGGGACCAGCCCGAGAGCCTTGCGGCCGCCGCCGGGGCAATGCTTGAGCGCGTGGATGTCCTGATGACAAGCGGCGGCGCCTGGAAAAGCGAGCGGGACCTGACCATTAAAGTCCTGAAAGAGATGGGCGGCAAGATAGTTTTCCATCGCGTCAGGATGGGCCCGGGCAAAGCGGTGGCCCTGATTCTATTGAACGGCAAGACGGTCTTTTGCCTTCCCGGCGGCCCGCCCTCCAATGAAATGGCTTTTCTGCAAATCGCCCTGCCCGGCCTGTTTCACCTGGCCGGCCGGAGCCCCGAACCTTTTGAATACCGAAGGGCGACATTGACCGAAACGCTGGAAGGGCAGAAGGACTGGACCCAGTTCCATTCAGCGATGATAGAAGAAAGCGACCAGCGATTGTCCGTCAGTCCTGTCAGGCTCAGGAGCCGTCTGCAATCTCAGGCAAGCGCCAATGCCCTGATCAAGATTCCAGAAGGAATCGAACGGCTCGAACAACAGTCACAGGTACAGGTTCAGGTTCTGTTCAGTGACACAAGCAGCGGGAGGTCTCGATGAACGGCAGGTCGGTCCGATTGATGGTCGCAGCCCTCACTCTGGCGGGCGCAAGTGTGTCTGCCTCGCAAGGACAATCCGATTCGATGTTTGTCCTGGATGCAGAAGCCTTCAGGCATCATATTGATTTCTTCAACGCGATGGAGCCTGAGAACATCGTCAACGCTATCCCGAACGAGCACTCATGGGAGTGGATCAGACAGAACGTGCCGTTCTTCGAATGTCCCGATAAGAGCTTCGAGCAGATTTACTATTACCGCTGGTGGACCTTTCGCAAGCACCTGAAGGAAACACCCGACGGATTCGTCTTCACTGAGTTCCTGGACGAAATCGGCCACAGCGGCAAATACAATACGATAAGCTGTGCGCTGGGACACCACATTTATGAGGGCACGTGGCTGCACGAGAATCGGTATATCGACGAGTACGCCCGGTTCTGGTACACGGGGAATGGAGGCGGCCCGCAGCCGCATTTCCATCGGTACAGCAACTGGGCGACATGGGCCCTCTACCGCAGGTATCTGGTGAACCGCGACGAGGCGTTTGCGGCGAGCCTGCTGGACACATTCATCCGCGATCACCAGGCTTGGACGGCCGAACAGGGCCTGGAGAACGGGCTCCACTGGCAGTACGACGTGCGCGACGGGATGGAAGAATCGATCAGCGGCTCGCGAAAGCTCAAGAACGCCCGGCCGCCGTTGAACAGCTATATGTATGCCAGCGCGGTTGCGATATCGAGGGTCGCACAGATGGCGGGCAGAGCAGAGGTCGCGAAAGAATACACCCAAAAGGCGGCGAAGCTCAAGTCGCTCATTCACGAACTGCTGTGGGACAAAGAGGCGCAGTTCTTCAAAGTCCGGCGGCCGGACGGAACACTCGCGGACGTGCGGGAGGAGATTGGATTTATCCCGTGGTATTTCAACCTTCCGAAGCCCGGTTATGAACAGGCGTGGCGGCAGCTTACCGACCGCGAAGGGTTCGACGCGCCGATGGGGATCACCACCGCCGAGCGCAGACATCCCGACTTCAGGAGTCACGGCGTCGGCACGTGCGAGTGGGACGGCGCCGTCTGGCCCTATGCGACGAGCCAGACGCTGGCCGCGATGGCAAACGTCCTGCGGGACTACCGCCAGCCTTACATAAACAGGACGGACTACTTCGATGCCCTGATGACCTACGCCCGTTCGCACCGGTATAGAGGCAAACCCTACATCGGGGAGTACCTCGATGAGATAAACGGACAGTGGCTGAGGCCGGATTCGGACCGGAGCCGGTACTACAATCACTCGACGTTCTGCGACCTGGTGATTAGCGGGCTGGTCGGGCTCGTCCCTCGTCCCGACGATACGCTCGTCGTCGATCCTCTGGTTCCCGCCGGTGCATGGGACTGGTTCTGTCTGGACAACGTGCTCTATCACGGGCGGACACTCACCATCTTGTGGGACCGAAGCGGCGTCAAATACGGCCAAGGCCAGGGGCTCAGGGTCTTTGCCGACGGTCGAAAAATCGCGGGCTCGAGCGAGCTGGCGCGTGTGACCGGTTCAGTCCGTTAGACGCACCTGAGAAGGTGGGGGCGAAAGCTGTTGCATTTTCGAGGCGGACGTGGCACCATATTGAGGCCGCAGGTCATGCGGCGATATGGTTTGGCTCGTGGTTTTTTTGAGGAGTTCGGCAATGGTCAAGCGACAAATCACTCGGCGTCAATTCATCCAATCCACCGCGGCCCTGGCCGGCGGCGTCATGCTTTGCTCCTGCGGGATGGAAACCCTGGGCGGCAAGGCCAAACGAACAGCCGTGGACCAGGTCCCGCTCGGCAAGACGGGCCTGAAGCTCAGCCGGCTCGGCATCGGCACAGGCAGCAAAGGCGGCAGCATTCAGCGGGCCTTAGGCGGCGAAGAATTCAACCGGCTCTTGCGATACGCCTACGACCAGGGAATCACCTACATCGACACGGCCCAAAGCTACAGAACGCACACGATGGTCCGCGACGCGATCAAGGGCCTGCCCCGGGAGAAGCTCTTCATTCAATCGAAGATGCCCGGCGTTCCGGAGAAACCTCTTGAGGTGCTCGACCAGTATCGCCGGGAATTAGGCGTCGATTATATCGACAGCCTGTTGTGCCACTGCGCGGTCACGAAGGATTGGGAGCAGCAGCGTAAGCGGCTCGTGGACGCCTTCGAAGAGGCCAAGGATAAGAAGATCATCCGTGTGCACGGCGTCTCATGTCACAGCCTGCCCGCCCTGACCAAAGCGGCTCAGTTGGACTGGGTGGACGTCAACCTGGTGCGCTTGAACCCGCAGGGCGCACACATGGATACCCCCGCCGAGGCGTGGGATGCAGTGAGCGACGCGTCCAGTCTGCCCCCGGTATTGGAGCAGGTCGGGGCCATGCGTAAGAACGGCCACGGCATCATCGGCATGAAGATCATCGGCAACGGCGACTTCACGAAGCCCCAGGATCGTGAAAAATCCATCCGCTTTGCGATGCAGCCGGGCCTGGTCGATGCTGTTGTGATCGGATTCAAGAGCACGGCCGAGATCGATGAGGCCATCATGCGCATGAACAGGGCTCTGGCGGAGACGGCCTAAGAGCGCATCAGTAGCGGACCACGTAGTAAGGTGTCTTGTCCCGCGCTCCGTCGATGGTGAAGGTACCGTCGGCGACAGGTATGCCCCGGCCGGTCGGCAAGCCGTCGTGATCCAGAACGATGACCTGCGGGTTGCCCGGCTTGCGAATTGTGATCTCAGCCTCGACGGGCTCCATTAGAACCGGCCCGGCGCCGGGCTGGAGCAGTTCATCTTCGGCCTCATTGAATTGCTGGCCCGTATTTCTGGCGCGGGCCACGGCGACGATGAGCAGTTTTGTCGATGTGCCGATGTCCTTGTTACGTTCGGCGGCGGTGACATAGATCGCCGCGAAGCGGCATTTCGGCTTGATCGTGACATCACCGAGCGTGCACGCCTTGTCCCGGGCAAAGCCGACCACGGCTTTGGTGGCGTCCGTATCCATCGTGAAATATCCGTTAAGCTCGGATTGTCCTTCGTACCAGCAGAGCTGATCTGTGGACGAAACCAAAGCGCCATTACTGCGATAAGGCTCCAGGTCGAAGACCGGCGTGTCCTGATATCTCTCGGTGAACTCCACGACACAACGCGCGACCGCCAGCGTCCCGGCCGGAACCCTGTCACTGTCGAACGTCTTGACATCGTTCTGCTGGACGGCTCTGTCCTCGAAGCCGAGTTGGCCTTCGTGCAATGACGGCACATGAACAAGGCGTCTGGCCAGCACGTCGGATTCGGCGATGTCGCCGCGCAGCACCTGGCGCGCCACCGCGGGAAAAACACCAAGGACCTGCGGGGCGGTGACTTCCCAGGGATGACCCCCGAGTTTATCGCTGAATCCGCCGACGTCGGAGTTCTGGAACATGTAGGAGACATCCCAGCCGTTTAGGCCCATGCCGTACGCGCCAATAATGGCCGGGCCCTCGGCGCCCCACTCGTTGGGCACGACGTGGATCCACTCTGAGAGCATGAAAGGCCGGTCGCTGACCTGCTGCATACCCGCGCTGAGCATCGCCGAGCCGGCGGCGCAGAGCATCGAGGCATTGTCGAAGGTGCCGGGCTTGAGCCCCCGGCGTGCCCCGCCGAAGTAGTTGTGCCGGTCGATCAGGCCGACCCGGAAATCCGAATGCAGGTTGTAGTAGTGGCTGAACGCCCGGCCAGCCTGCCAGTTGGAGCCGAGGATTTCCCCTTCATAGCCGGTGGCGCGAATGGCCTGCACGTAGCGGTCGTAAAACTCGTTCTGGATTTCATAAAGAAACAGCATGGTATCGAAAAGACGCTGCTTCTTATGGGCCTGAGAGCCGGCCAACTGGGTCGGATCGTAGAACCACGGATTTCCGGCGGGCGCAATGTTGCGCTCGTCCAGATGCTCTCCGGCAAAACCCTCGTTCTCGAACGAATCGATAGCGGCGCTTCCCCAGGCTTTGACCAATCCTTCATGGCTGCCGTATCCGGCCTTGAGCCAGTCGCTGAATCGGGTGGCCGTGCGCTCGCGAAGCGTGGGGACCTTCTGCAGGATGGGCATCACGCCGAACCACAGGGCACTGTCCTCGTTGAACAATTCCACGACCGCAACAGCCGGGTCCTGCGCGTATGTCAGTTGCGTGTAAGGATTGGCGTGTTCGAGAATGTTGACGATTTGCTGAATCTGCAAATCCTGTAATTCCCGTGAAAGATAGATGCTTCCATGGCCCGTCCGCAGACGATTGCCTCTGATTTGGCCGAACTCGCTCATGTAGGGCACATATTGGCCGTCGCCGGGACCCAGCTTAACGCCGAAGGTGGACGAAAGTTTGACATAGATGCCGTTCTCCTTGAGCCGGGCCACGTAATAGTCCATGCGATCCAGAGCGTTGGCGTCGAACTCGACGAAACTCTCGACGGATTGAATGCCGGCCCAGCCCGTGCCGTCGGCGTACTTGTGCAGTCGAACCGAATTGATGCCGTACTTGGGATAGAAGGCCGCCCGCTTATCCGCAAGGTCTTTGGCCGGGGCGCACGCACTGTACGTGTTGTTCAGGCCCCAGAGCTTGATGGCCCGGCCGGCGCAGAAGAGTTTGTCGCCGCGGCGCACTATGCGCCCGTGCAGACCCGCCGGCTTGTCCAGCCAATCCTGCATCCCAATCTCTCCCGGCTCAGCAGTGTTCCGCGGGGCGAACCGGTACCAGTCGCTCATCTCCTGAGGCCAAGAGGGTGACAGAGACGCCTCGGACAGCAATACACCTGCAACAAAAAGGAAAATCCGGTATCGCTTACCGATCACAAAACGGCGTTTATGACTCTGCATAAGCCGGCCTCCAAAATCCATGCAGATCCTGAATCGACATCCTGCCAGGGACGCCTGCGGTGCCGACTGTATCATTTGTGTTGTCATTTTGCCACTTGATATTTGCGTTTTGCTTTTTTCTGCGCAGTTCGACGTTGACAGAACGCCGGATTTGAAATATAATTGTCTAAGCACGGTCGGACGTCTGCTTTCTGACTTCGGTCTTCTGCCGTCGGACCTCTGACTTGACAGGTGGGTCATGTAAAGACCCACTCCAACACAGGAGTATCACGATGGGTAAGCAGAAAGCCTTCACGTTGATTGAGCTTCTGGTGGTTATCGCCATCATCGCTATTCTGCTTGCGATATTGATGCCCGCACTGCATCGAGTCCGGGAACAGGGCAAACGCATCGTCTGCCTGAACAATCTCAAGCAGTTGGGCCTGGCGTGGATTTTGTACGCTGACGAGAACGACGACATTCTCGTCAACGGCGCGATTGGCTATAGCGGTCGCAACATGCCCTGGGGCGATCACACAGGCGAGCTGGCCTGGGTTGACAGTCTCGCTTCCAGCTATGAGGCACAATTGGACGAGATTAGGCAGGGAGCTTTATGGCCCTACGTTAAAGACGTCAAAGTTTACAGGTGCCCGACCGGACGCCGCGGAGAGGGTTTGACCTACGCGATCATGTTTTCCATGAACTCCGTCAACCACGGCGAGACTCAGGGCGTGCGCGGCGCCCATATCAAGAAAAGGACCGAGATCACCAACCCGGCTCCCGCCCAAAGACTTGTCTTTATCGATGAGGGGTACATGACACCGGATGCTTTTGCCGTAGAATACAACGTGGAGGAATGGTGGGATGACCCTCCGGTCCGGCACGGCGACGGAACAGACCTCGCTTTCGCCGACGGACACGCCGACTACTGGAAGTGGAAAGGCACCGACACGATTAAACATGCCAGGCTGGTCGAGAGCAGCCACCAGGACAACTGGAAACCGGAAACGGAGGCGGGTTTCAAGGACCTGTACCGAATGCAAAAGGGCTGTTGGGGCAAGCTCGGTTATACGCCGAGCTATTAGAAAGCCTCCGCTATCTATGAGATGGATCAAATTCCCCTGACCCGAATCCAGAAGCTCATTGGCCGACGGATGCTGCAATCCAAGCGGACCAAGCCCTGCTTCTATCTGGAAGTCAAAGCCGATATCACCGAACTGATGGCAGCCCGCCCGAAGCTGCGAAAGTCGTTCGGTGTCCGAATCACCACCAACGCTTTCTACGTCCGCGCCCTGAGCCTGGCAGCGCGGGAATATCCGCTCTCAACGGGCCGATTTCTCAATGACGGCCGTATCGAGCTCGTCGAGGCGATTAACGTCGGCTTCGCCGTCAATGCGCCGCAGGGTCTTGTGGTGCCGGTCGTCAGGAACGCGTTCGACAAATCCCTGCCCGAGATTGCCCGCGAGGAGAAGCTGCTGACCGACAAGGCGCGTGACAATCAACTCACGCTCGATGAGATAGAGGGCGAGACAATAGCGCTGAGCAATCTCGGCGCGTACGATATGGATTCCTTCCTCGGTATCGTTCCGCCGCCGGCCAGCACGATATTGGCCGTCGGCAACGTTCTGACGGAGCTGGTCTGCAGGAATGACACGCCGGCGGTGCGCAAGATGGTCAGCCTGTCGCTTGCCGCGGACCACAGAATTATGGACGCTTTCTATGCGGCGCGCGTGTTGAGCTTCATCAAGGATAAGCTCCAGCAGCCCCAGCAGTTGATTTAGCCGAACCGGCGGCTACTTGACCTTCACGGTCTCGTCCAGCTCCATACCCAGTCTTTTGAATCGTTCCGCCCGGCTGCTTTCATCGCCGACGTTGATTTCCCGTGCGAGCTTGCCGACAGTCAGGGCATGTTTCCTCGGAACGACGATGACGCCGTCGCCGTCGGCGACGATCACGTCCCCCGGATAGACCAGAGCACCGCCGCAGCTAATCGGGAAGTTGTAAGACTCGGCGATCAGTCTTCCCGGACGGACCCCGCGGGTGCTGTGCCCGTTCGGACAATACACGGCAATCTTCTTGACTTTGACAATCTCGTCGGTATCGCGGGCGCCGCCGTTGGTCACCACGCCGACGACGCCTTTTTCCGCCCAGCCGAGACTGTTGTTCGAGCCGATGAAGCCGCATTCGGCAATGCCGCCGGCGTCGATCACGACCACGTCGCCCGGCTTGGCGACGCTCAGCCACGCGTCCGGAGCTCGTCTGTACTGCTGGGATTTGAATTTCTTGAACCCTTCGAGGTCGGGGAAGGAGTTTTGCCCGACGCGAACGTCGGTCGGAACGTGGCGCACGGTAATGGCAAAGCCCACGACTCTGTGAGAGAATTTGTCCACGTCGCGCCAGAGCGGCCGGATGTCCTTTTTCATCAGGCCAATGTCTTGCAGCCCGATCAGGTCCATGCCATCCAGCACGTCTGTCACTCGCAGGTCCTTGTAAAGCTCAAGAATCTCCTTTCGCGCCCGCTCGCTATCGTCGAAGCTCTTGTTCTGCAGCAGCCTCACGCCTTCCGGTGTCGTCAGTTTCGCCGCACTCGATCCTTGCGCCGCGGCGATGGAAAGGCCCGTCGCAATCACAAGTAATGTCAAGACAACCGGCAGGATACTTCTCAATCTCAGCTTTCTCAGGCAATACATGGCGATCTCCTAACAAGGGTCCGTAAATTTTTGATACACAATGTGCCAAACACAGGGTACACTAAAATCGGCGCCGAGAAATGCAAGAGTTTTTTGGGTATGCTCCGAAGAGGAGTGTCGCTTTTTCTTAGAAGGAGAAGAAGGAATGAGCCAGTCTCATCGAATCGCCTTTGCTGGTCTGATTGCCCTGACAACGGCCCTGTCGGCTCCCCTCGCGGCCGAAGGCGCGAGCGCGCCCGCAGTCGAGCTGCTCTGGCCCGACGGCGCCCCCGGCGCTAAAGGCAGCGATGAAGGGGACAAGCCAACCCTCACCGTCTATCTGCCGGAGAAGGAGCTGGCGACCGGGACCGCCGTGGTGATTTGTCCCGGGGGCGGCTACGGCCATCTGGCCATGAACCATGAGGGACACCAGATCGCGCAGTGGCTCAACTCGCTCGGCGTCGCGGGCTTTATCCTCAAGTACCGCCATCGCAACAGCGGGGCCGGCTACGGCCATCCCGCACCCATACAGGATGCCCAGCGAGCGATCCGCACGGTCCGCAGCCGGGCCGCGCAGTGGAACATCGACCCGGGCCGGATCGGGATCATCGGCTTTTCCGCGGGCGGCCATCTGGCCTCGAGTGCGGGCACGCACTTTCAAATCCGCTACAGCGAGGCGAAGGACCGGATAGACCACGTCCGTTGCCGGCCCGATTTTATGATCCTCATGTACCCGGTCATTTCCTTCACCGAATCATACACGCACAAGGGCTCCAGGACGAATCTGCTTGGCAAGAATCCGGACCCGAGTCTCGTAGAGGCCTTCTCCAACGAAAAACAAATCACTCCGCAGACACCGCCGACGTTCCTGGTCCATGCCAACGACGACAAGGGCGTGCCGCCCGAGAATAGTATTGCGTTCTACCTCGGCCTGCGAAAGGCCGGCGTTCCGGCCGAGATGCATATCTACGAAAGAGGAGGGCACGGATTCGGACCAGGCACCGAAGAAGGCGCTGTATCGAGCTGGATGGTCCGCTGCGCCGATTGGATGCGGGGCCGAGGGCTCCTGGCTGGACAGTAACAATCTGAAATTTAGGATAGTGCGCGTCGTTACGCTCGAATACGAGATGCCGGAAACGAGAGATATAATCAAGGCGGTCCTGTTCGACCTGGGCGAGACGGTTCTGAATTTCGGGCGATTCAACGCTACGCAGCTCTTCCGGCGGGGTGCGAGATTGTCCTACGATTATCTCAAGAGCCGCGGCCAGCCCGTCGGCAACTTCGAGCTGTACTGCTGGCGAAACCTCATCGCCCTGCGCACCCGGCACCTGATTTCCAGTATCACAAAGAATGATTTCAACTCGTCCGCTTTGCTGCGAGGCATCGGCGTCAAGAAAGGGTTCAGGCTGGACGGGCAACAGTGGCGGCATTTTGCGTGGCTCTGGTACGAGCCCTTGAGCCAAATAGCCCACGTCGAGCCGAACCTGAAAGAGACCTTAGCGAAACTCACCAACAAACTGGGGCTCAAGCTGGGCATCGTCTCCAACACGTTCGTCAGCGGCCATTCGCTCGAGGCGCATCTCGAGCAGGTGGGCGTGCTCGATTTTTTTCCCGTCCGGCTCTATTCGTACGAGTTCGACTTCCGCAAGCCCGACACGCGAATTCTCAGCATTGCCTCCGAGCGAATCGGCGAATCGCCTCAGAACATTGCGTTCGTCGGAGACCGTATCGATAAAGACATCATCCCCGCCCTCAAACTCGGCATGATCGGTGTCCTCAAGGCCGCCTACACCAATCACGGCAGAGAGTTGCCCTACCGAGCCCGGAAAATCACGCACCTGGCCGAGCTGCCAAGCCTGATAGAAGGAATCAACGCCTCCGCAGCACCCTGACTCAGAACCAGGTTGCAGGAAAACGCATAAAACTCGGCGACAAACAAACTCACCTGGGCCAAGCTAAGCTTTACGGATGCCGCCCAGGGTGGAGGCATCGACGACGATGAGGAGTCCTGGATGCAGACGACCGTCGATGTCAACGACGGCGATAAAATGTCCTTCTACTGGAAGGTCTCCTCCGAATCGGGTGACGAGCTGGAGTTCTACATCGGCGCCGTGCGCCAGGACCATATCCACGGACACGTGGACTGGCAGAAAAAGTCCTACACCTTCAGCATGCTATGCTAACTAGTGCTAACTAGGGACAGCCACCTATTTTTTCCTTGACGGGGCTTGTGTGTTCGGCTATGTTGGTCTCATGCCAAGATTAGCCAGAACGGTTGCGGTCGGATTCGCCCATCATATCACGCAGCGCGGGAATAATCGCTACGATGTGTTCTTTGTCGACGATGACCGCCGGGTTTATCTCGAACTGCTGAAAGAGCAAGCAGACAAATACGGCTTGGACCTGGTCGGCTATTGCCTGATGAGTAATCACGTTCATCTGATCGCGATCCCGCACGCCGAGGATGCGCTGGCCAAGGCCGTCGGCCGAACGCACTTTCGCTATGCGCAGTACATCAATCGCTTCCACCGCCGTAGCGGTCATCTGTGGCAAGGGCGGTTCTATTCCTGCGCCCTCGATAAACGGCACTTCTGGCTGGCGATGAAATACGTAGAGCTGAATCCCGTTCGCGCCAAGCTGTGCCGAAAACC
>CP070806.1:3313562-3321319 GCA_020343675.1 Phycisphaerales bacterium | reverse complement strand
GTACGTAATGATCGCGTAGATGCAGTCTCGATTGTGCTTCCGAGGGGACAGTTTTGCGTTTCAGGTGTGGTGGTGGATGTGAACGGCAAGCCAGTGGCTGATGTGGGGGTCTTCTGTTACGGCAAAGACCAACCCCGTTGTGATGCAGCAACCGGCGCAGATGGCAGATTCAGAATTGATGGGGTCTTCAAAGGCCAGGTCACAGTCCAGGCCCGTGGACACGAATTGTACGGATTTGCTGGCGCCGAGGCCGGGGCAACCGATATCAGGATCGTGCTGGACAAGAAGTGGCCGCCTCCGGGCAAAGGCCGAGCGTGCTTTCCGGCTGATACCGATGTCTGGGTGGATGGGAAGCTTGTGCGGATTTCGAACGTTGCCGAGGGCCAGACGGTTGGCGGCCGGGATGTATCCTTCGGTCAAATTGAAGAACTCCAGGAGCACATCGGCTCGTTCGAGTGCCGCGATATACTGCTGGACAATGGAAATCGCACTAGCGTCACAGGCGCACACTGCTTTATGCTCGATTCCGGACAGTGGATCCCGGTACAAGACTTGAGAGGCGGTCTGCAATTGAAGACGCTGACCGGCACGGTCCGCATAAAATGCGTAACAATCCGGCCAACGCCCTACAAAGGCAAGGTGTACAATCTCAAAATCAGAAACTCAGACCGGTATCCGGTCGGAAAAGATGGCGTCATCGTGCGCGATTACTGACACGGACGCCATCGCCGGGATTTTCGTCAGCCTAATGCTTCCTTACAGAACTGGACGCACTTAGTCACTTCGGCGACGGCGTCGGAGGCTTCGGGGATCCCGTACTCAAGCTCGATATCGCAGGGGAACGTCCATTTTTCCCTCTTGTTCAACTGCAGAATCAGCGCCACCGGCGTGTCCCCCTGGCCGAAGGGCAGATTCGCGCCGTTATTGACCTTGCGGTCCTTCAAATGAAGGCTCAGGATCCGGTCGTGGAACTTGCGGATGATGGGAATCGGCGACTCATTCGTGCCGGCCACGTAATGACCGATATCGAAGTTGATCCCCAGATATTTTCCATAGGACAACATCGGGCCGTCATACGTCGTGGGAGTGATCCGCGTGTGGTTATGGAAGCCGATCATGATCTTGTGCTCGTCGGCGAGCGGTCCGAGCCTCTTAGCGGCTTCTTCGGAAAGCTCTCGCGTGATGCCCCTGGCGCCGAGCGCCTTGGCGACGTTGAAGTAGTACTCAATCTCCGCATCCGTCATACCCGCGTTGCCGATGCTGCCGAACTTGACGATGTGGATATTCACACCCGCATCGTTGTACATCTTACGGAGCGCCCGGTACTTGTCCATGGAAGCCGACAGGCGCCAATTGAGCTGCTCTTGCTGTTTTTGCTGCTGGGCTTTCTTTTGCTCGGCGGTCATCCGTCCCCGCCTGCGTCCAGCGCCGGCCGGCAGTCCGGCGAACTGCTCGGCGGGGTCCCCCATCAGCTCGACCGAGCTGATCCCGCACTGGACAATGTATTTGAGAAGATCCTCGGCCGTACTGGGCATGCTGCGAAAACTGTAAGTGATAGCCCCGATTTGGACGCCGTTGAAGTTGGAGTTGGGCTTGCCCGCTCCCGAGCCGCCCAGGGCGTATCGTGACATCATTGTAGAGGCGGCAAGTGCGGCCGCTGTGCCCATAAATGATCGTCTTGACATCGCTGTTTCGTTTCGTTCGTCCATCATCTTTTCTCCCGGGCCAATTCTGAAAAAGTTCATTGTTTCAACGTCGGTCCATATGTACTTCTCGAATTCCCTGCTGTCAAGTAGTTCCGAAAATGTCGGCCTCTCCTGCTTCTTAACAAAGGCGGCGAGGAGAATCCGGACGTTGTCCTGCGAGCCGGCAAACTAATTCTTGACATAAGGAGTCGAAAAAAGTATAATAACACATAATGTAATCTGCACCGGGGGGTGTAGCGGACTTCCTGTACATGTGCCCGATACTGGAGTCGGGATAAACATACGACTTACGGATTGAATAAACAGTAACTGTTTTACTAAAAGGGGATGGATGATGGAAAGTATGAACAAGAAGACCAAGAGATGGGATGCCAGGAAGATTGTCATATACTTCCTGACGTTCTGCCTGGTGTCGAACACCTGGCTGCCGGCCGTGCTGGCCACGCCTGCCGGCGGCGCATTCACGGTGGGTACCGGGACGATTGAGTACGGTGCCAACACGGCCGTCACGGTGGACCAGGCCCAGTCGATCATCGAATGGGGTGCTCCGGGAACCGGGGGAATCGATACCGCTTCGGGCGAGTTTCTGACGTTTCTGCAGGCCGAGGGCTTGAGCAATTCCGCCGTATTGAACAGAATCATGTCGGGAAATCCGACGCAGTTTGACGGCACGCTCAACGGTCTGGACATGCAGATTTTTGTTGTCAATCCGGCCGGGATTATCTTCGGCGAGGGCTCCCACGTCAACGTCGCCCAGTTGGTGGCTTCCAGCCTCGACATCGCAGATCAGGATTTCCTGGACGGTCACTATGCGTTCTCCGCCAGTGGAGACTATCTGGGTTCGGTCATTAACAACGGCGAGATAACCACTGAGCAAGGCGCAGCGCTTATCGGCAAAGCGGTGCTCAACGCCGGCACGATAAGTACGGACCCCGACGGATTTGTTGTCATGGCCGCCGGTGACAGGGTACTTCTTGGTGAACCGGGCAGCAAGATTATTGTCGAGATGGACTCGGTCACTGTCCCTGAGGGGGCAGAGGGCATCGGCGATGTCATCAATGAGGGTGAAATCGAGTCTCCCGGAGGCACGATAGTCCTTGCCGCCGGCGATATCTTCTCGGCTGCGCTTGATCCCGATCCGGTGCGCGTTGAGAGCGGCATTGGCCGCGTCGTGCAGGACGGCGACATCAGTGCTGACGGTATTGACGGCGACGGCGGCAGTGTGACCCTGACTGCTGGCGACGAGGTCATTCTTGCCGGCGGCAGCCAGACGACCGCCAACGGCGGCGTCAGCAATGCAGGCGCCAATGGAGGCGAGGTCGTAGCATACGCCTCTGAGTTATATGTTCACACGGCAACAGTGGATTTCCAGGCCGGTGCGGTCATCGAGGTCATGGGAGGTTCTCCCGAAGACCCGACGGTATTGGCTCCCGAGGACACTGTCGAAAAATTTGACGGTGGTCTTGCAGAGATAAGCGGTAACCATCTGTTCTTTGACGGTACTGTCTATGCGACAAGTGAGTCTTTTAATGTTCCCGATCCTTTGGACCCGTGGGGTGTAATCACCATAACACCCGAAGGCGGCACCTTGCATATCGACCCTGTGACATTGACACTTGCGGATGGCCCAATTCCGGTTGATGGTGCGGCAGAGGACACTTTTTACGAAGAAGTTTTAGAGACATATTCACAGACAGGCGTTAACACTCTGCTTGAGGGAGATTTTGCCATCACCGTGGAAAACATCTCCGACGGAGAGATTACAGGCGGCACGGGTGACATCGCCCTTCGCACCGCTTACAACACCGGCGGCATTGAGTTTCTACCGGCCACCGAAGGTGACCCAATTACTACTTCCATCGCCACCACCGCCGGCGACATTTACATGTTGGCCGGCGCCGGAGGCATTGCGACCGGCGATCTGAGCACATCAGAAAACGGCGGCAATCCAGGCACAATAAGACTATTCACTAACAACGGCGGCAGCATAGAGACAGGGGCCATGGATGTCGATGGCGGAAATGAGGTTGAGGTTTCTGTTATTGCCTCCGGCGACCTGACGATTAACGGCGGCGTTGTGACACGAACGAACAAAGTGCCTGACGATAATCAGACGGGCGAGGCCAAGATGTGCCTGGTGTCAGAAAATGGTGCCATAGATATTGACGGTGCGGTCGAGGTCGAATCGCACGGTAAGAACCATACTTCAGCAACGATACACATCTGCGCCGAAGAGACGGTGACCATAGATACCGGAAACGGCCGCGTTGAGGCCACAGCTAACACATCAGGTAACGACCCAGCGGATACCGCCGACGCACAGATAAGGATACACGCTGGACAACTGGGTGGCATTTCAGTAATCAGATCGGCAGGCGGAAGTCCGGTTCGCGGAAGTGCCAAGACCGGTGGTTCAAGTATCGGTCCCATAGATTCCTCGGGCGCGGTCGGAGACAATTATGAAGAAACGGACGAAGGATCCTATCTGCTGATAGAAATCGCAGATGCCTGGCTCGATGAGTGTCCGGATTGCCCGAAACCGCCGGTTATACCTCCGCCGGTAGAGCCCGACCCGATAGCGCTGCCCGACTTTGACGATACACACATGGGCGATGCTGTTACCGGTAACGTCTTGACCAATGACGACGCAAGTCTGGCCGTAGAATCCTATACGCAACCCGGCCACGGCACGGTGGAGGTAGATGCCGAAGGCAATTACACCTACACGCCGGATGAAGGCTATGTCGGCGAGGACAGCTTCACGTACACAGCCACCGATGGAGATTTCACCACGGAGCCAATCACTGTGACCATCACGATGACCAACACGCCACCCGTTTTGGGTGAAGATATCGTGACGGTTGACTTTGGCACTTCTGTGGTTATCGATGTTCTGATCAACGATTCCGATCCGGAGAATGACCTGTTCACCATAGAGGGATTCACCTACGAAGGCGCCGGAAATCTGGTGCAGAATGGGGACGGCACGTTTACCTACACGCCGGCCGAGGGCTTCTCCGGACAGGAGAGCTTCACCTATTCGGCAACAGACGGAGAAATTGGTGCCGAGCCTGTTCAGACTACGGTGACCATTACGGTCAGACCTCAAGTTCAAGTTGCTGCACCACCGTCCCCAGTCGCACCGGGACTCGAACCCGTGGAAATCGAAACCTCGGGGTGCCCGGCCCTGACGGCCTGGGCTGCTGCGGAGCTCGGGATCGACGAAGGCAGGCTTCAGATTGGGATAGCAAACGCGCTGGCTTCCGGCATGGCGATACAAGCATGTGACGCCTGTGCGGGGCTCAAGCAGGCCGCTACCATTCTGCAGGACAGCGAAGGGACGCACATTGCGGCCCTGGCGCAGGTCATCAATGAGTTCGCTTCGAGCACGGCGCCGCCGACTGAGGAACAGATGACATCCATTGCAAACGCCATGGCGCAGAACGTGGGAGCCGAGAACCAATATGCCACAGCCGGCCAATACATCGATGCTCTGGCAAGGTATGTCGGCATCCTGAACGGCGAACTGGGATTCTCCGCAGAGGACGCGATACAATTGGCCACGGACAACTACATCGGCCCGTTGGCCGCGGGTCAGGACGTGGGTGTGGCTGCTTACGTCGCGGCCAGATTGGTCGCCCTGGGAGGTTCATAGCAGGCGACTGAACCTATGATTTGTGAGTGTTGAAGCTGCCGTCGGGGATCAACGTACTATCCCCATCTCCGACGGCAGCTCTTTTTCTGCAGAAACTCACGGGCCCCGTCCTGCACGCGGGCAAAATCGGCACAGAACAGATGGCCCTATTTTATCTCTGCATGATAATCCTGCAGAGACTTAATCTGTCCCGATTTTTTGCGGAAAGCGGCGATCCCCTTTGCCGCGGCTGCGGCCGCTGCGACCGTCGTGATATAAGGTATCTTGTACTTGATCGCGGCCTTGCGGATGTACGAATCGTCGTGCTTGCTCTGTTTGCCGCTGGGTGTATTGACCACAAGCTGTATTTCTCTGTTCTTTATGCTGTCGAGAATGTTCGGCCTGCCCTCGTGCATCTTGAAAATCTGTTCCGATTCGATTCCGTGTTCGGCCAGAAGCTGGTTCGTGCCTTCCGTCGTCTTGATGGTGAAGCCGAGATTCCTGAACTCCTTCGCCACCTGGACGGCGGCTCCCTTGTCGGTGTCTGAAATGGTAATCAGAACGGTTCCGTCCGAGGGTAAAGGCAACTGCGTCGCCTCCTGTGACTTGTAGAAGGCAAGCCCGAACGAATCCGCCATGCCCAGAACTTCGCCCGTTGACCGCATCTCGGGGCCGAGCAGGGGATCGACCTCGGGGAACATGTTAAAGGGAAACACGGCTTCCTTGACGCCGAAGTGGGGGATGGACAATCTCTTCAGTTCTATATCCGAGAGGTGTTTGCCGAGCATCAGTTGCGTGGCGATGCGGACCATCTGAATGCCGCAGACCTTGGAGACTAACGGAACGGTTCGTGACGCACGCGGATTGGCCTCAAGGATATAGACGACGTCGTTGCAGATGGCGTACTGGATATTCATCAACCCAACGACCTTGAACTCGATGGCGATTCTCCGGTTGTATTCGTAGATGGTTTTGAGGTGTTTCTCGGGAATACTGACCGGCGGCAGCACACACGCCGAATCACCCGAATGGATGCCCGCCAGCTCGATATGCTCCATGATCGCGGGCACAAAAGCGTCCGTGCCGTCGGCGATGGCGTCGGCTTCCACTTCGATTGCATTTTCCAGAAACTTGTCGATCAGAATTGGGCGCTCCGGCGATACATCGGTTGCTCGCGCCACGTAATAACGCAGCATCTCTTCGTCGTGGACGACTTCCATCGCGCGGCCCCCGAGGACATAGGATGGCCTGACCATCAGCGGGTAGCCGATGTCTTCTGCGATCTTCAGGGCCTCATCGAGGGTGCTTGCCATACCCGATTCGGGCTGCGGGATTCCGAGCTTCTTCATCAGCTTGCGGAACCGGTCTCTATCCTCGGCCAGGTCGATCTTCTCAGGCGAGGTACCGAGAATCTTCACGCCGGCCTCTTCCAGCTCGGCCGCGATGTTCAGCGGCGTCTGACCGCCGAACTGGACAATCACGCCCTCGGGCTTTTCCTTATGGTAAATGCTCAGCACGTCCTCGACCGTCAGCGGTTCGAAGTACAGCTTGTCGGAGGTGTCGTAGTCCGTCGAAACCGTCTCCGGATTGCAGTTGACCATGATCGTTTCGTAGCCCTCGTCGCGCAGGGCAAACGCGGCGTGAACGCAGCAATAGTCGAACTCAATGCCCTGGCCGATGCGATTGGGGCCGCCGCCGAGAACCATGATCTTGCGTTTCTTGCTGACTTCGACTTTGTCGGGAGCGTTGTAGGTTGAGAAGTAGTAGGCCGCGTTTTCCACACCGCTTACCGGAACCGGCTCCCACGCTTCGACGACGTCCAGTGCGATCCGTCGCCCCCTGATTTGCTTTTCAGGCACGCCCAGGAGCTTGGCCAGATACTTGTCCGCGAATCCGTCCTTCTTGGCCTGAATCAGGAGCTTGTCCGGCAGCTTCTTGCCTTTGTACTTGAGGATCTTCTCTTCAAGCTCCACCAGCTCTTTCATTTGCTGGATAAACCAGGCTTTGATGTAGGTCTTTTCAAAGAGCGCATCGACGCTGACGCCCTTGCGCAAGGCCTCGTACATGATGAACTGGCGCTCGCTCGTGGGTTCTCGGAGCAGCTCCATCAGCTCATCGGCGGACTTGCTGTTGAAATCCTTGGCAAAGCCCAGACCATGCCGACCGCTTTCGAGCGAACGGATGGACTTTTGAAAGGCCTCCTTGTAGGTCTTGCCGATGCTCATCACTTCGCCGACGGCGCGCATCTGCGTGCCCAGCTTGTCCTCTATTCCCTTGAACTTCTCGAATCCCCAGCGCGCAAACTTGACGACGACGTAATCTCCGGACGGCGTGTATTTCTCGAGCGTTCCGTCGCGCCAGTAGGGGATCTCGTCCATGGTCAGGCCGCCGGCCAGCATGGACGAAACCATCGCGAT
>CP070806.1:3307651-3313462 GCA_020343675.1 Phycisphaerales bacterium | reverse complement strand
CCGGCCTGATTGATGATGTCCGCATCTACGACCGGGCGATAACGCCGTGAGGACGAGACTGCCGGGATTGACTTGAAAGATTTTTCATCCGTGCGGATGGGCAGCTTGAGTGGCAATAGTCTGTGGCTGCTTCAATTCCTGTGGAAAGGTCCCTCGACTTGCTCTTCGAGAGATTCGCGGCTTCGGCTCATTCGGGACGCCTGCGCGTGCACAGCTACGCCGGCATGCTCGGTCCGGCAGTGCTGCCGGAGAAGCGCATTTTGGCCTAGCCGATCAGATAGAAGCTGCCGGTGATGCAGATGAGGTCTTCCCTGCTGACGGCACTGCTGGCTAATTGCAGCGCCTGGCCCAGGCTGGCGGCGGTCTGGCGCATCTTGCCGCATATCTGACCGTCCCATGCTCGTTTGTGGTTTCTTTGTCCCGAGAAAAGCAGGTCAAATCTTATAGGCAACTCATCGCACCGTATCCGCGGCTCAGAGACAAACCCTGCACTAAGTGCTGAAAGTGGAAAAGAGGGAATAGGTATTGTAAACGAAATGACCCCCTATCAACCGGCATCAGTATTCCTGCGGATTGACAACTACTGCGTGGGGTGGCGAAGCAGGTCGATATCGACGTCTTCTGATTCTATCCAGCTCACGGACCAGTCCATCATCAACATATTAACACCCTTTCGGTGTCGGTCCGCAGAAACGCGACGCGAGGCATTAAGCTTGACGATGGTTCTCTCCCCCGTCCTTTCGTAAGGCAGGTCGCTCGCCTGTCTGACGTCACAATAGGCCAGAGCTGGATCATCGGCCTTCTCAATGATCGGCCGCTGTCCGTCCAGGTAGGAATTGTCCGTCAGATAGATCGTGTCACTCAATCGCGTGTATTTGGTAAGCACGCACTTGCCGAAATCACCCATACTCCATTCCCGGCCCATCCGATCATTCTTATCGACCAGATAGCATCCGTTGATGACATAACAGACAGTCTGGCGTTTGTCCGGATAGGCCGGACATCGGAAGATTTCGACATCCCGGTAATCCTTCTTGTCCTTGCTATGCGACATATAGGGCAGGAAGTTTAGAAACCAGATATACTCACGGTCGGTTCCAATACTATCGGCGCCTCTCGGTACGGTTTGGTCGTTGTCTTCGGCATACAAGGCGGCTGCGGCCCCGATCTGACGCAGATTGCTGCGGCAGATGGTCTGCCAGGCCTGTTTGCGGACCCTGCTGAGCACGGGCATGAGAATACCCATCAGCAGGGCAATAATGGCAATGACGACCAGGAGCTCGATTAACGTGAATGCCTTTTGCTTCATCATACGACCCTCATGACCAAACTTACACAGTATGAACCGGGAGAGACTATGTAACCGGAGCCTCCTAAGTTGACTACAATACGTGGTTGTCTTACTAAGACCACAACAGCTTTTGCGACAGAAAGCCATCATAAACAAGTATATCAGATTCGATACAGATGGCAAGAAGAATGTACGCGCGTGGCACAAGAAGAACGAAAGAGACAGACACACAACCTCAACGACAGATGTTGGATAGATGAAAGATTTTCTGCAACGGCAACACCGTCCACTGCGAATTTGCTTTCCGCGGATTCACCCGGAGGCAACTTGATGACGGAGCTCAGATACGTTCGTGGAGGGACTCCCCAACCGCCCACCAGCGAAGTCACCCTGAGGGATTTCTCATCCTTGCGGCCAATCGGTTTGCGCGAGAATGGTGTGCGGTGGAGCTTACATTCCTGTTGCTGCTAATTCGGCTGAAAGCGTGTTTTGGCCTGGCCGATCAGGTAGAAGCTACCGGTGATGCAGATGAGGTCTTCCTTGCTGACGGCACTGCCGGCTAATTGCAGCGCCTGGCCCAGGCTGGGTGCGGTCTGGTACATTTTGCCGCATATCTCGGTGTACATGTCGGCCAGGTCCTGCGGCGAGACAGCTTTGGCGGAGTTGCTGCGGGTGAAAATCACCTTGTCGGCCCCGTACTGAAGCTTTTCCAGCATTCCTTCGACGTCTTTGTCGCTATTGCAGCCAAAGATCACGACCATGCTGTCGTAGGGAATATTCTGGCCTATGGCCTGAATCAGGGCCAGGATGCTCGCGGCATTATGGGCGCCGTCGATCAGGATTCTCGGGTCATACGAAATCATCTCCATTCGGCCCGCTAACGAGACCCTGCCGAGACCTTCGGCCGCCTTCTCGTTATCTATCTGATAGCCGGCGGACTTGAGCTTGTCCAACATGGCCAGCGCCAACCCACAGTTGATGGCCTGATGATTGCCGTGCAGCGGCACGCGAAGATGCTCGAACTTGCTCGTCGGTGTCGTCAGGCAGATTCTCGTGTGGGGGCCGTGCTCCCGCGATGTCTCAAATCGATGCGAAAAATCAATGTCGGTTCCTGTTATGCTCAGGGGGGCTTTGGCCGCCAGCGCCTGCGATTTGAGAACCTGTATCGCCGCCGGCTCCTGTTGAACGGTGATGGCCGGCACACCTCGCTTGAAAATCCCCGCCTTCTCTTCGGCAATAAGATCGATCGTGCTCCCAAGCTGGTGCTGATGGTCAATACTCAGGCTCGTGATGCCGACGACCTTGGGCTGAATCACGTTTGTGCTGTCCAATCTGCCCCCGAGGCCCGTTTCGATCACGGCAATGTCAACCGCTTTGTCAACAAAGTGCATGAAGGCCAGGGCCGTCATGATCTCGAAGAACGTGGGCGGATTCTTCGACATCTTCTCAACGGGAGCGTAAACGCGGTTGAGCAATCCGCGCATCTGTGAGTCGGTGACCATGACTGAATTGACCGTGATCCGCTCATGCAAGTGGACGACATGGGGGGAGGTGTATAAACCGACTTTATAGTTGTTCGCCTCCAGCATCCGGGCCAGCATCGTTGCCGTTGACCCTTTTCCTTTTGTACCACCTATATGGACTGTATGGACTTTGCGGTGGGGATTGCCTAACAGCGACAGCAGCTTCTTCATCCGAGCTAAATCGAACGTAGTGGCATTATAGCGCAGACGTTGCTCCTTTTCGTAGTCCGTCTTCTCGAAAAGGTACCCGATCGCCTGGCGATAGCTCCGAAAAGCCTTCTTGCTCTTGACTTTTGCGGTTTCGGAGGAGGACTTCTTCTGTCGTTTCTTTCCGGTTGTTCTCAGTGATCTAGCCATTAAAGCACTCATTATAGCGGCGAAATCGAACTTAGTCAACGCCGAACAGCAAGAATCCGCGGCCGCTACGGGCGATTATCTTGCAAAGCATTATGCACAAAGGGGTTATAATAAAATCGCCGGCTATCATTATCTTTTCACACCCGTTTGTCTATCAGTAAAACTGAACTTATGGTCGTTTTCTCTTATGATGGGCTCGGATCTTCTCGCTTTGGCCTCGCTCAGAGCACGTTTTCAGTAGTACTATTGCCCGATCCTGCTCTTCGCTCGTATAATCTCTGCCGTGAACAGGGTGAACGCAAAACGAGCTCGTATTCTTATCAAGCAAACCGGTGTCTTTGCGCTGCGGAGCCTCAACCAGCTTCTCTGGCCCAGTGTCTGCATCAATTGTCGCCGCAGCATCTGCGAAACCGACAACGATTTGTGCCGAGACTGCTGGGACCGGCTTCTGGCCTCTGCCGGGGCCGACTATTGCCGTCGGTGTGGCCGGGATGCGGGCAAATTTGCGCTGCTCCAGGGTGCTTGTCCCGATTGTCAGGGCCGAGAAATACATTTTGACTCGATTGCTCGATGCGGAGTTTACGACCAGAGTCTGCAGACAATGGTACTTGCTTTCAAGCATGGCAGGACGGAGCTTGATTCAGTCTTAGGCTTTTTGGCAAACGCGGCTTTGCAAGGGGGTGGTTTCTGTGGAGAAATAGAGTCTTTTGTGCCGGTCCCGCTGCATTGGTCGAGGCGTCTGGCACGGGGTTACAATCAATCGCACGTGCTGGCCCGGAGGCTGAGGCACCCGACCGCCAGAATCAGTACAAAGCTTGTACGAACCCGGCGCACCAAAGCACAGCCGGCAGTGGTGAGTCACGCCGCACGCGTGCGGAACGTCGCAGGGGCCTTTGTCGTTCGCCGCGGCCATGATTTCGCCGGCCGCAAGATCTGCCTCGTCGACGATATCAAGACAAGCGGTGCCACGCTCAATGAGTGCGCAAGAGTACTGAAACAAGCCGGCGCCTCGAAAGTCTTCGCGCTGGTACTGGCCGTAGCCGGCCAGAGCACGAGCTAACCGCGTGATCGGAGCAACTGCGGGCACGAAGGCAGGCAAATCATGGCTGAAGCGAACCCGCATTTCGCGTTCCTTCCCATTCGAAAGGCTCAGAACAGGCGTGAGCTTCGTGGTAAGAAATCTTGTTCTCCGGCAACATCCTCGGCGGAAATGGGTAAACGTCCGCAACAAGGCCTGAGACTGCCAGGAAAAAGCTTCACACAAACGTCATGAATGGTTATAATAGTCCTTGGTTTCCGCACAGCGCGGTGCCGGGCAACAAATAGCAGGCAAATCATGACCGGAAAAAGACATGCTTTTACCCTGATCGAGCTTCTCGTGGTTATCGCGATTATTGCGCTGCTGTTGTCGATCCTCATGCCGGCCCTGAGCCGCGTCAAGAAGCAGGCCAGAGCTATCGCCTGCCAGATGAACCTGCACCAGTGGAGTCTGATCTGGAAGCTGTATTGCGACGACAACAATGGCTACTGGCTCAGCGGCCACTACCAGGGCGGCTCCTCTGGCCAGGGCAGCGGTCGCTGGTGGTTCCGACCCATCACCGAACTCTACACGGTCGAGGAGAAGATCCGTGTCTGCCCGCAGGCGACCAAACCACGCGCCTCCGGCAATATCGGCAACTGGGTCAACCACGCCTGGCAGACGGGCACACGCGGCACCCCTAACTACTACGTCGGCAGCTATGGGCCGAACGGCTGGATGTGCAACGTCCCGGCCGGCCTGAGCAGCATGTGGGGGCGAAGCCCTACCTCCGACCACTGGCGCACGCCCAACGTCAAGAAGGCCTACAACATCCCGATGTTCACCGGCATGTGGTGGGTGGACGCCTGGCCCCGCCACAACGACCCGCCGGCCGATATCACGACCGCCATTACCGGCACCGTCAACGCCCAGGAGATGCAGCGGGTCTGCGTCAATCGCCACGGCGGATTCCAGAACACCGTCTTCTGCGACTTCTCCGCACGCAAGGTCGGCTTGAAGCAGCTCTGGACGCTGCAGTGGAGCCGGAGTTTCGACATCAATGGGCCGTGGACCCGGGCCGGCGGCGCTGCCCCCGACGACTGGCCCCAGTGGATGCGCAAATTCAAGGATTATTGACCGTGGCCCGGCGCTCGTCGGTCGTCCCTCGTCGTTCGTATGTCGTATTGCGATGGATGTCATTCCGCACTTGATGCGGAATCCAGTTTTGTGGCGAGCAAGGAATTCGAATTCCGGCGACAGCATACTTCATTCCAGCCGATCTCTGCGTCCCAAAGCGCCGCACCCATTCAGCCCAGCCGCTAGCCTCTATCAAAACCTGTCTCTATCAAGCACAACGCATCGAAAAATCTGCCCCTATGGGGCAGGCGGACCCCTGTAATTCCCCAATGAGAAGGAGAAATAAGTAAGCTGTCCCGATGTCCGGCAACGACAGCTTCGCCGCATCACTGCCGAGGCTCGTCCGAGACAGGCTCGGCTACTCCCGAGTGAAGCTGGTAGATCCTGCGGTTCACCGCCTGGGCTGCCTCCACGAGGTACGGGCTTGGAATATCCACCACGTTGACGAATCCGTTGAACGCGGTCTCCGAGTCGAAGCGGCCGGT
>CP070806.1:3302553-3307551 GCA_020343675.1 Phycisphaerales bacterium | reverse complement strand
AAGCAGGCGCTCTAGCCAACTGAGCTAATCGCCCCAACCCGTCTGTTGGCAACGACCTAAGCGGGTCTTCAGCCCGCCATCGCTGCCCCCCTACTACCGCCTTGACTACAACTTTTTTCGGTTCAATAATACAACCCTCATCAGAAATTCGCAGGTTATATTGAGGAGTAACCGTCATGTCAACATCCCACTGCCGGGGTCAGAGGCGGCCCCATCGATTTCCACTGACTCTACATAAGATGGGCCAGTATTGCAAGAGAATTGGCGGCAGAACCTACTATTTTGGTGCCGACAAAGAGTTGGCCCTGCAGCGCCGCCTCCAGCAGGCGGGCCGCCGAGAATGAGCTGATCGGCCAGCCGCCCCGGCTGCGGGCGATCAAGAAGGTCCGGACGTCACGGAGGCTGAAGGCCACCTTCAGCGCCGGCCCAGAGCTTGGACGAAAGTGCTGATCAGACCCGGACGGTAAAGACGTTGTGTTTGCCTGCAGAGCGTATTCGCCCGGGGGCGTACACCTTTGTCCTCGTGCTCATTTCTGCATGATTGCGGCAGAGCTGCGCGATGGCAAAGGCAAAGAAGAAAACAAGCAGAGCGGCGTATTGGCACGAACATATCACACAATGATCTGAGAGTGGCCTGTCCTTCAGTTTGTCTTGACCCAGCGATTGGCGTCCTTGACATAGGTGTCTTCGCCTCGGGCATATTTCACGGGTATACCTCGCTCGTACCACCAATGTCGAGGCCGCGATCCATGCTGGATCGATTCGCTGATGTAACCGTCGGCGCCAAAAAGCTCAGTGCTAACATGAGTGCCCCTGCGGTCGTGGTATTCGCGTTTGGTGAGTTTGCCGTCACGATAGAAAAGCCGGCGTGTGGCTCTTCCTTCCCCGTTCAAATCGTGCCTCTCGACGAGTTGGCCCCCGCGAAACCACGAACGGCCAATGACCCCGTCATGCAGGTGAACCGTTTCGACTACTGTCTTCTGATCCTCGAGAGTATGTCGTTCTTGTGTCCAAGAGAAATCGTCCGGTTTGTCAGACAGCACCTTGAGCCTATGGCGCTGACTAAGCCGCAAAGGCAGACTCGGTCTGCTCTGAAGTCCGGACCATTCGACGGCTACGGCGGTGTACGTGCCTTGACCGGAAAGCTCCAGCGTCGCTGCCGGACGCATGGGGTGTTCGGTGATCTTCTGGCCGTTCTTGAAGAGATGATAGCCATACGTTTCCCAATGGTTTTCTCCGGGGATCAGTTCAACTTTGCCCCTGGCTTGGCGCATGTGCGGGCGATCCGGCAGCCGCACGACGACCGCGTAAAGATCAGATGAGCGTTGAAGCAGTAATGGCGAATCCTTGTCTGGGATGATGGTGCGGATGCCCCTGGCCTGCAAAGGCAAATCTCTTCGCAGGTGTTCCGGAATCAGCATGGCCTCGAATGAGGTCAGGGGCTGGCCCTGGCGAAGTCTCGCATCTTGTGAGGTACCGTACAACCCGCGCGTCAGCCCTTCAAACGTCACTTCGGTTTTGCGTTCATAGCTGAGCACTTCTCCGCCGAAGCCCGAGGCGTTGATGAGTCTTCCTTTCTCCGGGAATCCTTTCGTGGATTCGACGCGAATAACGTCACCGATGGACTCCTCGGTAATCCGTGTGGCAGGACCGTCTTTGAGGTCGTACGTTGAGATAAAAGCGATTTTTGTCCCGTCTGGACTCCCTTTCAAGTCAATGTCGTAGGGACCGGAGTAATCCCGGTTCGTCGGAAAGCAGAGATAGGAATTTGTTTCGATGACCGTCCAGCCATCGCCTGAGCGCAGGTCCGCCACGCGAATCTGTGCCACGTCGGCGTCCCCGCAAATCCAGCGTCCGCTCCGCCCGCAGGGGCTGATATCGCCGGAGCTTATCGCGGCGAGAAAATGGATATTGCTCGGAAGAGGCTCGTCCCATTTCCGGCCTCGCATCTGACCGTTACCCAGGAGAAAATACGACCCATCCCCTGACCACGAAAAGTGAGAGCCCTCCATAGATGGAAACGGCACCGTGCGATCTTCTGCCGCCAGGTCGTGGTCGAAAAAGTGACGGGCCACAAACGGCACGTCTCGCGTCCCTTCCGTCGCGTAATAATAATCTCTGTAGTTGTGGTCCCTGGAGACAATCATCGGCCGGCCGGGATTCAGCATCAGAGAATTGTACCCAACCTGCCAGTCACCGGGCAGCATCTCTGTCAGTGAATCGGGGGCGATGGCCACCCGAAGCGGCTTCATCCGTTCGTCGGAAGAATCCTGCACGCCGTATCCGTAGAGCCAGCGGTCGTCACAGTCGGTATATTTGAGCCTTTCGATGCCGTAGCCGATTCGCGTGGTCTGCCCGGTTTCGACGTTCATCCAGACAATGTGCGTACCCTTGCCCTGACGCGGACCGTCAGCCGGTTGATATCGAAGATAAAAGAGCCAGTTGTGCCTGTTCGCCCAGCGGGGATTTGTTCCTTTATCGATAGTTAAATCCTTGTCTTCATGCAGGTCGTACAGATGCACCTCGGCTGCCGAGGTCGCACCAAACTGCCGGCTGTCACTGCCGTAGTGCGTGAAGCACAGGTAACGTCCATCGGGACTCCAGCATTGCGTGTTGTGATAATTGGCATGGTCGCGAACGGTCGGATCATTCGTGACGCGCCAGAGTTCTATCGCGTTTCCCTCTTTAGGCTTGAACCGCTCGATTTGTGCAGCAGCATTGACACAGAGCCCCAATACAACCGCACACAGACATACAAAGTTTTTTCGAGTGTCATTCATAACCAGAACCTCTTTTGGCTTTGGCTACCTGCGAGCAATGATCGCTACCCAATGGCCTTGCCCCGGAGCCTCGATCCTTACAATCTTCTCAGCGCTAATAGAATGCTCACCTGTCCACTGGCCGGTCTTAAGATCGATCCATCGAAGTGCATACCGCCCGGTGGCCTCGCGCAGGTCAAGCCCGACTTGGCCACCGTCAGTGAAGTAAAGGGCGTAAGCTTGGCCGGGATTGCAGGCCAGATAGGCCTCGTTTTCTTCTCTGTCGGTCAGCAGCTCGTTGGCCGGTTCGATGTCCCAGAGTTTCATGACGGATTCAAGTTTTCGAGCCGCCTGGACCGACGCTATCGAAAGCTCCGACAGACCCAGGCCGGATGTCGGGCGATGAAAGCGCGCTGAACCGGCGCCGCCGATCACGTGACGCCACCAGCGTTCGATCCCGTCGCGGGTATGGCCATGCCTGCCGCCGTCGGCGCCGTAGGTTTTGACGGTATTGAGTGGCCGGGGCTGCTTGGCCGTGTAGCGAATCGCCCACTGGAAATTGCCCCAGTGCTCTTGACCTTTCTTTTGATTGTTTTGAGATACATCGCAAAAGGTATACCGCTCCGGATGGTCGAAGGTCCGTTTGTGTCTGGCCGCTTTCAGGTCCCAGTCATCCCACATTTCCGTCACGTACACTTTCTTACCTCGTGCCTGCGCCTTATCCAGAATGAGCTGTGACCAGTAAATGGCCCACTCTTCCTCGCCGGACGTTTCATTGTCCATACAGTAGAGTACGTGATCGTACTGAAGCGAATACGACAGCAACTTCTCCACAAAGCGCTTCTGGTATTGTAGCACGACGGTGATGTTTCGCTGTTTGGGGGTCGTAAAAAAGAACGGCTGTCTGTTTCGGCCGGGGTGGTCCGGATAGTCAGCAGCGAGAGTACTTTCCTGGCTCGTGTAATTGACATTGTTCTTCGGGTTGTAAGGATGGCCCGGCCAGTTGTTCCTGGAGTAATCGAACCGGTCCCACACCTCGATCTGAACAATGATATCCCTCTTAGCTGTCTCTGCGAGGAAGCGGTCGAAGCGTTTCCAGTAGGCATCATTCCATCGGCTAAGATCGTACTGGCCGTCGTCCCGCCGTCTGAAGGGATACAGTTCGAATCCCTTGTCCTTGCGGTCGCTCATGGTGTTGCGGACGTAATTGGCCCCGACGGCTTTCATGGCGTCGAGGTGGCTCTCCAGGTCGGGCGAGGGCCACTGGAAGAGATTGTCGTCGTCGCTGGCGCCCAACAAGAATATGGGCTCGCCGCGATATTGCCAGTATCGTGGATTCTGCGAATAGGGTTCTATGCCGTCGTTCTTGAGGTTCTGCATCCCACTCGCGGCTGAGCTGAACGGGGCACAAACGGCCAGAATGAGCATCATCGTTCCGACACAGGTGGCTCTGCACATTGTTGAGCATCTCCTTTGTACGCAGGAACAAACGTTCCATATGAGTTTATAAACGGCCTGGCTGCATACACTGGCTTTCATCATAGCATGCTGCCGAAAACTGTAAACGGGCAAGCCCAAGAAAAGTTCTGTTTTGCCGTATGTTGGTTCACAGAATGGTACCGTTGCCCAACTGCCAGGTGCGACGGCCGAATAGTCAGGTGCGTGCGCTCGGCGGTATTCCAGAGGATGAAATGGGGTTGTGCCGGAGACAATCGGATCGTCAGAATGGTTGCAACGGAACCGTCGGTCGGATTATTGTATAGGTTGTAGTCTGAAGGATGGTCGTTGATGAGGGTGTATGCGAAATCTCAGCGTGCACAGCGATGGGATGAAATACATTGTGGAACCTTGGCAGACGCATTACAATCACTACCGGGCCCGCAGCAGCCTGAGTCATATGGCTCGAGCAGGTTTGCGAACCTGTGTCGCGAGGCTGGCTGTATCAGGCCGCACATGCCGGTGCTCGATTGGGGACAGGGCTGTGGGACTGTCCCGTAGGTACTGGACTTAACAAAGGAGACAGATCAAATGAGTGAGTCACTTTGGAACCGCATCAGTGTCACGAGACGGAATCTGCTAAAAGGTACACTGGCCGCCTCGGCAGCCTCTGCTCTGCGCGAGCACATAGTTGTTGCACAGAGACAGCCGCCAGAATCCAATGTTTCCTCGAATGAACGAGATAGGATCAAAAAAGAGAATTCCATGCCGGGCGCCACGGACTGGCAACTCACGCGTGTCC
>CP070806.1:3293242-3302453 GCA_020343675.1 Phycisphaerales bacterium | reverse complement strand
ACCTTATCCGACCCTGGTGGCTCCTTGCTCTGATACCGGCAATTCTTGTCATCTGGCTGTTATGGCGGCAAGACAGTGCCGCCAGACGGTTATCCGGAATTATCTCATCTCATCTATTGGAGCATCTACTGATAAGTCCCCAGGGCAGGTCACGCATTCGTCCGGTCCATCTACTGGGTATTGTGTTGGCTCTTATGGTCGCAGCTCTGGCTGGGCCGGCTTGGCACCGAGAACCGCTTCCATTTACAGAAGACGAGGCGCCATTAATCCTGGCTCTGGACCTGTCGGAATCGATGGATTCAGAAGATATCAAGCCTTCGCGACTGCAACGCGCCAAGCAAAAAATCCGTGACCTGTTGGCATTGCGTGCAGGAGCACGGACGGGCATGATTGCCTATGCCGGCAGTGCCCATACAGTCTTGCCGCTTACTGACGATCCCAATGTCTTAGAGACATATCTGGATGCGCTCTCAACATCAGTTATGCCGGCGTCTGGAAAGGACGCTTCCAAAGCGCTACGTTTGGCTCATGAAATGCTCGTAAAAGAAACGGCTGCTGGAACGATTCTTTTCATGACAGATGGCATTGAGACTCAGCACGTACCTGATTTTGTAGAGCGTGCGAGCACAAGCAAGCATGCGTTGGCCACTTTGATCGTGAGCCCTTATGCACATGAATCCGATGAGAGTTCGGATACAGCCTCTCTGAAAGCTCTTTCAAAGCAAGCGAACATGCGTACGACAGTCCTGACGGTTGACGATACGGATGTGCGCCGTGTCAACGCCGGTATTCAGTCGCACATGAGGCACGTTCAGGACCAGGATAATAATCAGCGTTGGCGGGACGCCGGCTATTGGCTCGTACTGCCGATAGTTGCTCTTGCTTGCGTATGGTTTCGTCGTGGATGGAGCGTTCGGTGGGCTGCAGCGGCAATCTTATTAATCATGTTTTACCAGCCACACACTGCATGCGCTGGCGGGTTTCGCTTTGCGAATCTCTGGCTCACACCGGACCAACAAGGCCGCCAATGCTTTGATCGCGGTGACTATCTCAAGGCAGCGGAACGATTCGAAGATCCACTTTGGAAAGGCACGGCCTACTATGCGGCCGGGCAGTTTGATGATGCGATCATCCAATTTACTCGCGCAAAGACTGCGGAGGGCTTCTTCAACCTCGGCAATGCCCACGCGCACAAAGGGGATTATCCGGCAGCATTGACGTCCTACGAGAAGGCCGTGTCTCTAAAGAAGGATTATCCAGATGCCAAGTTCAACCTTGAATATATACAATTATTGATACCTAAGCCTGAAGAACAGGAGGAAGGACCTCCTGGAGATCCCAGTTTTGATCCCGATGAAATCAAGTTTGACGAGAAGGGTAAGAAGGGCAAAGAGGGAGAGATCGAACAGGCACAACTGACCGATGAGCAGATAACAGAACTTTGGATGCGGCGGATTCAAACCTCGCCAGCCCAATTCTTGAGATTAAAGTTCAGCTATCAATCACAGATAGAAAGTACTGAAAAGAATTAATGTCCCATTCGGGGAAAGGAGATGTCCTGTGAGTGTAACATTCACAAAAGATTCGAAAAACCTTCTTTTAGTTCACATAAAAGGGACTTTCACATTCGAAGATCTCAAGGGATTCCAGAACAGTGCACGTGCGGAGATTGATCGCAGTGGTAAAGTCAAACTGCTGATTCTTGCCGAACAATTTTCCGGCTGGGGTAAGGAAGGTGACTGGGGAGATTTGACGTTTATGTATGAACATGATGCCCAAATTGAGAAAATCGCTGTTGTTGCCGAAGGTAAGTGGAAAGATCAGATATTAATGTTTGTCGGAGCAGGAAAAAGGCACGCGGTTGTCGAGTTTTTCCCTGATGATGGAGAGGAAAATGCCAGAGATTGGCTCCAGAGGGAAAGCGAATAACAAAAGGAGGGAATTGAGAGAGCCTTGGGCAGCAAGTTGACAACTGGTGCCGGGTGCTTTTTCCGGCGACCTTTATTCTGTGGTCTATCTGCTCGTTGATTTTGTAAGGAGCAGAAATGAGAATCCACGGTCGTGGATCAGAGACAAATATTTGCTTGGCTGGTACACAAATTGGAAGTACGATGGTGATGGAGCAATTACAGGCTTTGTTGGGTGCGAAATGGATTACTATATGTATTGTAAGATAAACCTTGCGAAAGAGCCAATACTGAAACGAAGATCCCTTTTCCATTTGTCGGAACAAGTGTTTAGGTTGCAACTGCTGGCGGCGGTTTGGCTCATGGTCTCTACTTGTTGCCTTGCCGATAAAATCGTCCTGACCGACGGAGACGTCATCGAGGGCGTAATAACCAAGCAGGGCCGCTCCGCCGTCGTACTGGAGCACAGCGATCTGGGACGGATGGAGGTTCCAAGGAGTCGTATTAGGTCCCTGACCATCGACACGCCCGATATTGAAGTCGTCCTGACGGATGGAGATACGATCCAGGGCAAATTAGTGAAAGAAGATGAGTCCGGCATCGTCTTGGAGCATAGGGATCTGGGTCAGATCGAGATTCCAAGGGAACGCATTCTATCCTCAACGACCGAAGCCCCTCAAGCCACGGTCGTCCTGGCCGGGGGAGACACGATCGAGGGCACATTGATTGAACGAACCGACTTCGCCATCGTGCTGGAGCATCCCAATCTCGGGCGGCTTGAGATTCCGAGGGAGCGTATTGACTCCTTGAAGGTCAAGGATCCCGAGTTCAAGAAAGAAGAAGAAGTGGGGTGGTTCGATCCGGAGTTGAGGAAGCTCGGCGCCAAGACTTCTCGACTCAAGGAAAAGGGGTGGAAATCGTCTGTCGATCTTTCATTGGATTCATCAACTGGAAATACTGAAGAACAGGCAATGCGGTTTGGCGGTCACATCAAGCAAGAGTTGATTGACACAAGAGGCATGCTGGACACGTCCTATTACCATAAAGTCAAGGAAGGCGAGATAACGGACAACAAGTTCACGCTCGGTATGGGACGTGACTGGCTTGATCCGGAATCACTTTGGTTTTGCTTTTTGAGTGGCCGATTTGACTATGATGAGTTTGAATCATGGCAGAAGAGGGCAAACGGACAGGCTGGCCCAGGTTATCATCTCATCAAGACCGACGACAAAAACCTCGACGTCAAGTTGGGCCTTGGCCCACGCAAAGAATGGGGTTCAGAGAATAATAACGTGAAAGCTGAGGGGCTAATCGGAGCAGATTTCGAATGGGATATTACCGAAAAGCAGAAGTGTACTCTCTCGCCGTACTTCTTCCCAGTCGTAGGCGATCTGGACGATTACAGGGCGAGAATCTCAGGGGAATGGCGTTTCTTGTTCGACAAAGACATGAAACTGAGTTTTCTGATAGGGACCTTGTACGAATATCAGTCCATCGTGGATCCGGGAAAGGAACATGGAGACCTGAGAGTATATTTGGGACTGCAGTTTGGATTTTAGCAGTGTTATTCTGTGCAGGATTTGTGTAATTTATTGTTACTATGATGGAAAGCTGGATATCAACTGTGCAAACAAGATGTGATGAAGAAGACCGTAATGTAACGATGGGCAGTCATAAAACTTGATTTGTCGAGACATAGTTAGCATGCTGTTGAAATTTAGATTTCATAACAGTGATAAGCAGGGGTACATCGTAGATCCCATTTTGTATGAACTGGAATGTTGCTGAAAATTAAGGGAGTAAAGCTATGAAAAAGTGTGTTCTGTTGGCTGGACTTATGATTGTAGCGGGATGTTCAAGCCAGGTAGCCAAATGGGAAGACGCCGGAGCGCTCGTAAGTGTGCGTCCTGCCGAGGAATCAACTCGCCGTCCAGGTCGATTGGGAACTGCGCTCGGTGAAGAAGAACTGGGTCTTACCCGCGTTGAGACGACAAAGGGTGTATATGTTGTTCACGGCAAGATTAGTGTCGCACACAAAGGTATGCCTGTAAAGGTTGGGTATGACAAAAAAGACTCATCTGATGAACTTCAGGATGAGCCGTCATATCTGTCCCTTGGAGGCCAGAAACATCAGATAGTACATTAGAAGAGCTGGTCTCTGCGAAAGATGTCAAAGATGACGTGAACAGAGAAAGGGTTACTTAAACTTCCCAGTATAATGTACGAAAAATATCGTATGTTATCGTGCTTACTGGACATGGCATGCTGAACCTGTCCGAAAGTCAGGGGAATCGAGAGGAGATTTTCGTGCTATGGTACTTGAAGTGTACGCAGTGTTTTAGTGAAGTCTACATAGGAAATCCCGGACAATTAGCTGGAATCTCAGAGCGGTTGGCGGTATACTTCCGGCCCGCGAGTGTTGAAACACTCAAGAAGGCTCTTGGTCTTTGATTGGGAGAAACGCTATGAGAAGCAGCAAGAGGCCCGTCATCCGGTTTTGGGTCGTTGGGGCATTTCTGGGGATGGTTGTTGTCGCGGTTGCTCAAGAGAAGGTCAGCCTTGACAAGGACCCGCATCTGATGGGATGGTGGAAATTCGATGAAACCACCGCCAAGACCGCCGTCGATTCCTCGGAACATAAGCGCAGAGGCACCCTCGCCGGTAAGTTGTCGTTTGACAAGAACTCCGTCCAGGGCAAGGTTGGCAGAGCCCTGAAACTCGCCGAGGCTGACGCGGTCGAGATAAAGGCGTATAAGGGCGTCACCGGAACTAGGCCCCGGACCGTCACCGCCTGGATCAAGACCACGAAGACCCGTGGTGAAATTGTCCTCTGGGGCGCGAACGACTCTGGCAAGCAGTTCCACTTCGGCCACATCCGGGGCCGGATCGGCCTGACACCGTACGGTGGCTACTACTACATGAAGGAGTACACCAACGACGACAAGTGGCACCATGTTGCCGTAGTCGTCCTCGAAGCGGAACTGCCCAACCTTCACGACCACGTCCGGCTCTACCTCGACGGCGAGATCGCTGAGATCGATGACATCGGGCTGCTTGATCTGCTGCCCATCGAAACCGGAGATGAGCTCGACGTTCGCATCGGCGGCGGCTACGAGGGTCTGATCGACGAGTTGAGAATCTACGACCGGGCCCTGTCCATCGACGAGATCAAGGCGATATGCGAAGGCAAGAGCGACAAACCACTGGGCAAATCCTGAATCGCTTGCCAAAGCGGCAAATAGCTTAAACGCCGGCTCCGACCGGTTAACTACTGAAAGGAGAAATGCCATGACCAACCCCATGATTACACGCCGGCAGTTTATGCGCGACAGCGCGGCGGCGACAGCGGGCGCAGCCATCGCGCTGGCGGGCGCCGCCGAGGCAAAAGACATCGACACATCAAAGATTCTGAACTACAACCCGGACATGGAGTACCGCAGACAGGGCAAGACGAATCTGATGGTTTCGGCGGTATGTTTGGGCGGGCATTCACGCAGCAAGCAACAGGAGCGGACAGAGATCGTCAGCCGATGCATCGACGCGGGCATCAACTATATCGACGCCTGCACGGCCAGTGAGGTCAAGAGGGATGCCAGGGCACTGAAGGGCCGCCGGGACAAGATGTATCTGGCATTGTCCCATTGCGGGCACGAGGTGCGCAACGAGCAGTATCGCACGTCCAAGAAGTTGCTGGAAGTGCTGGATGGATTGCTGCAGGAGTCGGGCCAGGAATATACGGACCTGTGGCGGATAACGTGCTATGAGCCCGGCGGCAGGCACACATTCAACACAGCCTGTGAGATCATGGACGCCCTGGAGAAGGCGAAGAAGCAGGGCAAGGCCCGTTTCATCGGCTTCTCGACCCACGACCGGCGCTGGATCAAGTTTATGATCGAGTACTTCCCCCAGATTGACTGTGTGTGTTTTCCGTTTACCACGATGAGCCGAAGGGCCCAGACGGACAGCGTGTTTGACACGCTGAAGAAGCAGGATGTCGGTGCGTTTGGCATCAAGCCTTTCGCGGCCGGCTCGCTCTTTACCGGCGACAAAGAGGAGAACCTCAAGCGCGCCCGGCTGGCGATACGCTACATTCTCGCCAGCAACACGGTCATCCCAATTCCCGGTCTGAACAGTATCGAGCAGGTTGACAACGCGGTCAGGGCGGTCAAAGAACGACGCCAGTTCGATGTCAAGGAACGAGCCCGCTTGGACAATGCAGCGAAAGAGGCCTGGGCGAAGCTGCCGCAAAACTATCAGTGGCTCAAGAACTGGCAATATGTGTAGTCTCCTGGTGCGGACAAGGGGGCAGCAACGATTCTGTCGTACGCGGTGAGGATTGAGTACAGGTGGAGCGCATGAGGTATGTCGTCGCCGCATTGATTCCGGGGCTACTGCTTGTAGGGGGACTCAGTTGCGGACAAGCAAGAACGTATGAAGGTCCGAATACGGAACCTGGAAATGACGCGCAGCAGACGGCCAGAATAGATGACAGTCAGGAGGAGCCGTTGTTGTTGGAGGACGAACCGCTTCTGCTGGAAGACGGGCCTCTGTTGCTTGATGACGACGCCGGAGCAGAGGCCAGTGAGGGCGGCGCCGACAACAGCCGCTGCCATGTCTGTCACGTCAATTACTTCGATGAGGCCATCGCGGTCAAGCACGCTCGGGTCGGCATCGGCTGCTCCGACTGCCACGGCCAGAGCGACGCCCATATCGCAGACGAATCATGGGCGTGGGGCGGCAACGGTACGGCGCCGGACAAGATGTTCGGCAGAGACAAGGTCACGCCGTTCTGCATGGGTTGTCACAGCGGGGACGAACTCAAAGAGCCGCAGCACGAGGCGATTGTCGCGCAGAAGGGTGAGGAGGTCTGCACGGACTGTCACGGCAGGCACCGCCTGGCTACGCGCAAGTGCAAATGGCGGTAGCATGCCACGGGGGGATTCCTCGGTGACAGTTGGTTCCACCGCACACGGTGGTTTCTTGGTGGCGTGCCTCTTGCTGAATGCCTCGTCTTCAATGATGACACCGCGTGTGGGGTACGGACCAGACAGAAGATAGGAGGCTACGGCAATAATCTGCCCTGCTGTCATATGGGCAACCTATGGGTGCGCGTTCTTTCCGTTCAAGGGCTTCTTTTCCTCTTGAGGGTCTGCGGTGGTTCTGTGGAAGAATACGTACCCGCTGAAGCGGACGAAAATGGGTCCCGCGGCAACACAAGAAAGTGACTGCAAGCACGGACACCTGCAGTTCTCTTAGCCCCGCTGTCCACCCTCAAATCCTCCTTCCGCCAGGGGCTTATCTCTCAAGCCAACCCCAGACAACCGGGGCCCATACCGAGTCAATCAGTACAGGCCCCGAATCGATGCAAATCCTGCCGTGCGTCCCGCCAGAGCGAGAAGGACGGCTGGCAACGACGCTTAGTCAACCTTCGAAATCACGATAACATCCAGCAACGCACCGGCTTCACGGCGAGCGATCTCCAGGGTGTAGCTCCCCGCCGGCAGCGTCCAGTTTGACGCCTCGTCACCATGATCGCCGCTGAAGACATCGTACCAGTACCAGCCGGTCGAGTCGGGAGGGTCGCTCCATCTCACCCAACCGGTGCCGGGGTTGTCAGGGTCCTCACCCGGAGTCAAATCGGCAGCTCCCGGGATGCGGACCCAGAGGGAGTCGCCGCTGGGGATGATGATGCGACAACTGACCTTATAGATTCCACCCTGAACCGTGAAGTTGTACGTTGCGATACCATCGGGAGGCGGACTATCACTGCTGTCACCAATGCCGTCGTCTGTGCCGATGTACTGTCCACCCGATGCCAGAGGACCATCACGGACCGTCAAGGGATCGCTGATCGTATCGGCCGCCTCCGCCTCGATCCAGATTTGTTCTGAGGGAACGACAATCTGAGGCGCTAACTGATACAGAACAATGTCGTCAATGTACAATGTACCGGCGGCGCCGTTGCCGTCGACGCCAAGGGCTAGCGTCGTGACATTCTGGAGATTCACACCCAACGATGCAAGGTCGATATCCCACTGGGTCCACAGCACTCGCGCAATGTCGGCCGCATCGCCGGGATAGGCCACCTTGACACCGTTGACCTTCACGTACAACTGCCCGGTGTTGTCCGGAGTGCCGTGGAAGTACAACACCAGCGTCTGTACGCCATATCGGGTCCAATCCTGGCCAGAGGCAAACGTGCGTGTGGCCTCCGAATAGGCGGCGCCGCCGGTGTTGCTGTAGAACAACGGCATGGACTGGTCGCTAAAGTTGTGGACAATCGCTCGCTCCATATAAGGAGGAAAATCATTGCCAACCAGCGCCCCGTTTGTCGTGACATCATAACCGTCACGCCACGACTCGAATATCCTGTGGCTCTCCGGGTCAGGCGGGTCAATGTCGTTGTAGGACTCAAAGTCATCCACGACAAGATACTCGGATGTTGAGAAGCTCCAAACGTCCCCTTGCCAGGTTGTGGGGGTTTCGGCCTCGTTGACCTCATCGATCCGCCAGTAGTACGTGCTGCCCAAATCGAGGAGTAGACTGTAGCTCGCGTCAGTCACGGTATTAACGGGAGCGTTGCCATCGATCACCGCCTGCTCGTCGGTGCTCAGGTACACATCATGCGTGCCGGCCTCTCTGCCCGCTCGCCAACTGAGGACTGCATCCGGGTCCACGTCGTCAGCCCCTGAATCCGGTAAGGGCTCTCTGGCAATCACAGGGATATGGAAGAAGCGAACCTCACTGAGACCATACTGGGGCAAGACGCCTCCCCAGTTGCTCGCAGCAGTCAGCCTGACGTACTTTGCCACCGCGCCTGCAAAGTCAACCGTGGTATTGTGTGCATAACTCTCTGTTCCGGGTGCTTGAGCGAATTCAGTGACGCCGGCCAGAGCCGTCCATTCGGCACCGTCAGTCGAATATTCGACGGTCACATCCTTCATCCCGAAACCGAAGAGAGACTCGAAGACCTGATTGGAGTTCCATATCCACATCTCGTGCAGCTTGTAAACCTCGTCGAATTCGTATTGGATCCAGGCCCCCAGCGGCTCATTACCGCTGAGCCACATATCTGTGGCGCCTGTCGAATGCAGATCGTTCGCATCCAGCCCCGAGCCGTCAATGGTCTTTTCAGGACCGAAATCTGCCTGGCCCGAGCTGGATGCTGTGGCGGTCAGGCTCTCGATGGCATAGCCGATGGGCTCGGTCGTTAGACTCCAGATTGGGCCTTCGTACACCGTCGAGTCCGGAGGCGCATTGACCTCATCGACGCGCCAGTAGTAAGTCGTTTCGAAATCAAGCCG
>CP070806.1:3289215-3293142 GCA_020343675.1 Phycisphaerales bacterium | reverse complement strand
TTCGGGTCGGCACAAGCAGGGTAACGGACAGGTGCGCATCACCCCGTTTGTGCCGCTTGACCGGTAGCTGGCCGCTCGTCCCGAATTTAGTATTCTATCTTCGCCCCGGCATTATACGGCCGTTTCCGCCAATTTTCAACGGTCAAATCGCTCAAAGATTTCACTTTGCCGGCCACCGGAGGCGTTGTATAGTAAACTTAACTTGACGAGAAGGGAGTCTTGGAAATCTGGGCACAGTTTACTCATTTCTTTCTTCCCTGCTTCTGTTTCGTGCCTCGCATGGAACTGATGCGGGACAGCAGCCGGATGCTTGGATGAGCTGCTACGCATTGGACCTTGAAAGGCAAGTTCTTCCTTGCCTCTGGCAGGCAGGGCTGGTATGATTCTTGTGCTTTTGGGAGTCAGGTTATGCGGGATCCGAGTTGTGCGAGAAAGACGCTAAACCTTGTTGAAAGGGTGGACGCATGAAATGGCCAACGTTGTCCCCTCAAAAGAAATGGTACGCATTTTGCGGCCTGCTGCTCGTTCTTTTAGTTATTCTTGCAGTTGACCATATCGGGCTGCACCAGGAAACAGCACGGCTCAAACGCGCAAACGCTTTTGCTGCTGCAACGGGCGCAGAGACGCCCGATGTATCCCGCGAGATTAAGCAGAATATACACAGCCTTGACTCTGAAATCGACGCTTTGGAGCACCGTTTGAATGACCTCGAATCCGGAACGCGGAGCTTTCATGATCTTGAACGCCGGGTGAATTACCTTGAGACTCTCGTCAGCCGTTTGGACAACAGGGTAGAAGATGCCGCCGATTCGCCGGCTGCGACAATAAGCCTCCTCGAAGGGGAAGTACAGTCGCTCAGAAGGAAACTCGACCAGCACGGAAAATATATAAGACAGATCATGGATAAAGTCGGTATGTGGCTTCCTGCAGACCTGCTGGGGCGCTGAGAAGAAGTATCTGGCGTGAAGCGACTATCACGAAGAATAGAAATGGTGCGATTCATCGCACCCTACCTTTGCCCATTCGACTGCGCTCAGAATCCGCGTGTGCAACAAATCCCTTAGGGACAAGTTGCACACCCTACGCTCTACGGCCGTGTTAATCGGCGTTCATCCGTGTCTGAGTGATCTTTCTCTGTATTCTCGGTGCCCTCTGCTGCTAATCAAGAAAATGCCCTTGCAGACCGCGGGCTTTGGGGGTATAGTGTGCGCCGATTCCATTGGGCACCAAGTCGCTAAATGGGGATTCGGTGCAGGGATGTGAGGCGGTTTCGTGGCCGCAGAGCGCATGGAAGTGCTGACTGCTCAGGACGTTGTATGCCGAAGCGTAAGGACATTCATAAGATACTGATCATCGGGTCCGGGCCGATTGTGATAGGCCAGGCCTGCGAGTTCGACTATTCCGGCGCCCAGGCGTGCAAGGTCCTGCGAAAAGCGGGCTACAAGGTCGTTCTGGTCAACAGCAATCCCGCGACGATCATGACCGACCCCGAACTGGCCGACCGGACGTATATCGAACCGATTACGCCTGAGATCGTCGAGAAAATCATCGCCAAAGAAAAGCCCGACAGTCTTCTGCCCACATTAGGCGGCCAGACGGGCCTGAACACCGCCGTAGCGCTGGCCGAGAGCGGCGTATTGAAGAAGTACAACGTCCGGATGTTAGGGGCGAACCTGCGGACTATCAAGAAGGCCGAGGAGAGAGACCTCTTCAAGAAGATAATCGAAAAGTGCGGGCTGGAGGTGCCCAGGAGCGGGTACGCACATACATGGAACGAGGCGAAGAAAATCATCGACCTCGTGGGATACCCCGCGATTATCAGGCCCAGCTATACCCTGGGCGGGACCGGCGGCAACGTCGCCTATAACGCCGAGGAATACGCCGAGTATATTCACTGGGGCCTGAGCCTGAGTCCGAAGAGCCAGGTGCTCGTCGAGGAATCCGTCGTCGGTTGGAAGGAATACGAGCTGGAGGTGATGCGGGACAGAAAGGATAATGTGGTGATCGTCTGCTCGATTGAGAACCTCGACCCGATGGGGATTCATACGGGCGACAGCATCACCATCGCTCCGGCCCAGACGCTCACCGACAAGGAATACCAGATCATGCGGGACGCTTCGCTCAAGATTATTCGGGCGATCGGCGTCGAGACCGGCGGCTCGAATATCCAGTTCGCGGTCAATCCCGCCAATGGAAAGCTCTACGTTATCGAGATGAATCCGCGCGTCTCGCGCAGCTCGGCGCTGGCGTCGAAGGCGACGGGATTTCCCATCGCCAAGATTGCCTCGCTGCTGGCCGTAGGATACACGCTCGATGAAATCCCGAACGACATCACAAAGAAAACGCCCGCCTGCTTCGAGCCTACGATCGATTACTGTGTGGTGAAGTGGCCTCGATTCACGTTTGAGAAGTTCCCGAAGACCAACCCGGAGCTGACGGTTCAGATGAAATCCGTCGGCGAAGCGATGGCCATCGGCAGGACGTTCAAGGAATCGCTGCAAAAGGCCATCCGCTCGCTCGAAATCGACCGCTACTCGCTCGACGGCCGGCACATCGACAGCAGGCTTTCAACGCATGAGCTGAAGGATAAGCTGCGAACAAACTGTTGGGATAAATTGTGGTATGTGGCCGAGGCGCTGCGAAGGAAACTCTCGGTCGAGGACATTTTCGCACTGACTAAGATAGATCCGTGGTTCCTCAACAACATCAGGGACATCATCAGGCTCGAAGAGAAAATTAAAAAGACTCAAGACACAAGACCTAAGACACAAGACTTCAGTCTGGAGCCTGCGGTCTTGAGCAAAGCCAAGGAATACGGCTTCAGCGACAAGTACCTTGCGTCTGTGCTCGATGCACAAGAGCCGGACGTGCGAAAACACCGGCAGGCCTTGGGAGTCAATCCCGTCTATAAAACGGTCGATACCTGCGGCGCCGAATTCGAGGCGACCACGCCTTACCTCTATTCGACGTTCGAGGGCGAATGCGAAGCGAACCCGACCACGAAACGAAAGGTCATCATTCTCGGCGGCGGGCCAAATCGCATCGGCCAGGGCATCGAGTTCGACTACTGCTGCGTCCACGCCGCCTTCGCCCTGCGAGAAATCGGTATCGAATCGATCATGGTCAACTGCAATCCCGAGACCGTCAGCACCGACTACGACACCTCCGACAGGCTGTACTTCGAGCCGCTGACGTTCGAGGACGTCATGTCCATCATTGAGAAAGAAGAACCCGACGGCGTCATCGTGCAGTTCGGCGGCCAGACCCCGCTGAAGCTCGCGGTGCCGCTTGAGAAAGCAGGCGTCAAAATCATCGGCACCTCGCCCGACAGCATCGACCGAGCTGAGGACCGCGAGCGCTTCAACAAGCTTGTCAAGAAGCTCAAGCTCCTCCAGCCCTACAGCGGTACGGCCACCACCTATGAGCAGACCCTCCGGATTGCAAACAAGCTCGGTTTCCCGCTGTTGATCAGGCCAAGCTTCGTCCTCGGCGGCCGGGCCATGCAAATCGTCTATGACGAGCAGGAGCTCGAGGCCTCCGTCCACCAGGCCATCGAGGCCTCGGGCGAGCATCCCATCCTCATCGATAAGTTCCTCGATGACGCCACCGAGCTGGACGTCGATGCCATCAGCGACGGCAAGCGCGTCGTCATCGGCGGAATCATGGAACACATCGAAGAGGCGGGCGTGCACTCCGGCGACAGCGCGTGTTCGTTGCCCCCGGTCTCGTTGAGCAAGAAGCTGCTCACAGAGGTGAAGAGACAAGCGAAGCTTCTGGCTCTGGAGCTTAAGGTCAAAGGGCTGATTAACATTCAGTTCGCGGTGAAAGACAAGCAGGTCTATGTGCTCGAAGTCAATCCTCGTGCGTCGCGGACGATTCCGTTCGTGAGCAAGTCGATTGGCGTGCCTTTGGCCAAGCTGGCCGCCA
>CP070806.1:3272242-3289115 GCA_020343675.1 Phycisphaerales bacterium | reverse complement strand
TGGCAAGAAAGTCCTCGGTGAATTCGCCGGCGACGTCCGTCTCTTTGACCGTGAGGCTCTTAATGTGCCCGCTTTCAACGTGCGCGACAAATTCATCCCACCTAATCGTCTCGACTCTCTGCCACTGCTGCACCATCATCATCAAGGTGAATATCGCCACGGCAATGATGAGGTAACTCAGCGGGCTTCGCCGATAGCGCGGCAGAGGGGTCTTGCCCGACTTGTTTTGCGGGCCGCGACGCTGTACGCTCGGTTTCTCGTCTTGACTGTCCATCATGCTCAACACAGGGCCTTTCGTGGTTCGGTGCACGATTCTACCAGTTCCTTTCCATCAGTTCTACGATCTTTCGCGCCAGATTGTTTGCCACAACAGAGGAAGCGTACTTGAAGTCCTGCATCTGAAACTCGGAATAAGTCGCCGAGGCGCTCACCGCCAGGTGATCGATCAGCAACTCTCCGGTCTTGAGGTTCTTCCATGTGACTGCGGCCTGCACCTCGACTTCCTTCTCGAGCACGACGCCGATATCTCGATCAGTGCTGAGCGCCAATTCGCCGATTGACGTAATCTGGCCGCTAATGACCGTATCGGCCAGATCCGGATCGGAAACGATCTTGTAGGGCGTCTCAAGCTCGATGCGCTTGGCCAGCGCATCGGACAACTCGTACTCGACGGCACGTCGAAAGCTCTGGTTTTCAAACATCTTCAGGCACACGGTACTCACGTCGCGCGGAAACAGCGATTCATTCGAATAGCCGCCCATCTCGGCACACCCGCAAAGGCTTACACCGAATGCGCCGAAGCAGAGAAGCGCGCATGCGGAGAAAGCCTTGCGACGAGCGGACAGTTGTCTGAGGATTCCTTTCTTCATTCTTCCACGGGCGCCTGATCGTCACTTGTCGTGTCCTGATCGACGGCAAGCAACTGCTTTGCTGCTTCCGCCGCTTCCGTGCCGAGCCAATCAGTCGCGACCATATCATAATAAAGATTGGCCGACTGTCTATTTCCAACCGCCTGATAGTATTGGCCGATGGAGAGCTGTTTGCGAGCCAGTTGCTCATCGATCTGCCGGAGGATTTCATCGACACCGATCTCCTCGGCGTCTTTGGGATAGAGCAGCCGGAATCTCTCGTAACAGCTTTTTGCCGTGCTCAGACGCGAGGCGTCATACAACGGCCTTTTGTGCTCGGGCTCCTTGTTATACGCCGAACGTTTGCAGCAAGCCATCCCGAGCAGCGCATCCCGGCCCACCTGTCCCGTTTGCCATTCCAGCGATATCTCCCACCATTTAAGATAGGCTTCGTCGTACTTCTGTCGCTCTTCGCAGCTCTTGGCCACAGCCAGAGCGGCTTGCGTCCCCAGGGGCGAATCGATCCCGGCCCGGTCGGTAATCTTCTCCATGATTCTGACGCCCTCGGCGTATCCTTTGAGCTTGATGAACCCGAGCACGACTTTTTTCCTGCCCGCCAAATAAGCCGAGGCAATGGCAAATTGCCTCTCTAACGCCGCCTGGCAGAGCGAGCTCTTCGGATGCTCGGTTAGCAGCTTGTCGTAACTCCGTGCGGCCTTGACGAACCGCCCTTTACAGTAGAACAGTTCGGCCTGAACGAAGAGATCAAAGTCAGGACCGGCAATTTGCGGGAAGTCCCCCTTGAGGGCCTCGAAAGCCTCGCGAGCGGCCTTGGCCTGGCCCGTATTGACGAGTTCCTTCGTCTCGGCCGCAACCAGGCGGAACTTATCGGGGCCTTCCGCTTTGACGGCCTTCCAATCCTGGTCGGCATCCAGACGGAGCGTGCCGGCCGGACTCGCAAAACAAGCCCATAGCACCACCCAGGCAGCCAAGACAACGAATCGCATCCGGTGTTTTAACATCCCTATCCCTGAACCAGCCAAAAAGTTCTCCATTTTCAATAAAACCCCAAGAGCCACTGGACATTATAGCTGCTTTCTGTAGTCATTGCAAATCCGCTTCTCCAAAATATAATGGACCCATTTATTTCGAACGATGCATGCCGAAAAGACTTGTTTTCTCCGCACGGGGCGATTATAAAAGTCCCGACCTATCAACCTTAATTTTGCTGGATTTATGGAGGTGCAAGAGATGTCTAAGGATGTGCTGTCAGTTCTGGTCACAATCGCCGTCGGTATGGGTTTGTCCTTCGTTGCGGGCTGCCAGACGGACCTGCTCGGCGGAGCGTCCGCGCGTCGGATCACGGCGGACGATTACGTGGACAAGATGAAGGCCGGCTGGATCGGCCAGATGGCCGGCGTCGGCTGGGGCGGGCCTACAGAATTTGATTACAAAGGCCAAATCATCCCCAAAGACGAGATGCCCGTGTGGAAACCCCGCTTGATCAATCAGTTCAACCAGGACGACATCTACGTCGAGATGACCTTCCTGCGCACGTTGGAACTCTACGGGATGGATGTTCCGATTCGCCAGGCGGGCATTGACTTTGCCAACAGCGGCTACAACCTGTGGCACGCGAACCGCAACGGCCGGGATAATCTGCGCCAAGGAATAGCACCGCCCGATTCGGGGCATCCGGAGTTCAATGAGCACGCTGACGACATTGACTATCAGATCGAGGCGGATTATTCGGGCCTGATCGCTCCGGGCCTGCCGAACGTGGCCATCGAGCTGGGCGAGAAATTCGGCCGGCTGATGAACTATGGCGATGGGCTCTACGGCGGCCAGTTCGTCGGCGGCATGTACGCCGAGGCCTTCTTCGAGGACGACATGGAGAAAATCGTTCGTGCGGGCCTCAAGTGTATCCCCAAAGACTGCCAGTACGCCGAGTGTATCCGGGATGTGCTCACCTGGTACAAGCAGGACTCCACCGACTGGCAGAAGACATGGCAGCTCATCGAAGACAAATACCAGGACAACCCCGACTACCGCCGCTTTTCGTGCGACAAGGGGGACTTCAATATCGACGCCAAGATCAACGGGGCGTACATTGTGATGGGCCTGCTCTATGGCGAAGGTGACCCCGACAAGACGATTGTCATCTCGACGCGGTGCGGCCAGGACTCCGACTGCAACCCGTCGAATTCGGGCGGCGTGCTGTTCACCACCATCGGCTTCAAGAACCTGCCCGATAAGTTCAAGTCGGCCCTGAACCCCGAGGGTAAGTTCAGCCATACGCCCTACAATTTCCCGACGCTCGTGGAGGTCAGCAAGAAGCTCGTCAGGCAGGCCGTCACGCGCGCGGGCGGCCGCGTGGAACGGAACGCTGAGGGACAGGAAGTCTTCGTCATTCCCGTCCGAAAGCCCAGGCCCAGCAAGCTCGAGATGTGCTGGGAGCCGGGCCCGGCGGCAAACAGCAAGTTTACCGAAGCCGAGATGGCCCAGATCAAAGTCCCGGAAAAACGCAAAAGATAAAACCAGCCAAAAGCCAAATGTCCCCAAAGGCGACGGCAACCGAAACGTTGCTGTCGCCTTTCTTTTTGCCTTTATGATGTAAGCGACCCTTCGTGTTGTTTGAGTTTCTTGACAAGCTGCCGGGATCGTGACACGGCGAATTCACATGGTAGGTGCAACACGGGAATAGGAAAGACATCGCGAGCCGAATCCGGTAGCTTGGAGTTGTATAAAGACTTCAGACTACGGAGTGCCCGCGATGTCGCCAAAGGACATCCCAGAATCGTGGAACTGCTTTTGGAGAACGGCGCTGAGGTAAACGCAAGATTGACATCCGGCCGAAGGCACAAATTTCCCGGCGGTCAAACGCCGTTACACCGCGCATCTCACGAGGGCAACTACGAAGTAGCCGAGCTCCTCATAGCCGAAGGCGCCGTCGTCAGCGTGAAAGACGACGAAGGCCGAGCTGCTTTGTGGTACGCGGACCAGAGAGGACACAACGAAATCATCGAATTGCTGCGCAGGCACGGGGCTACGCAGTGATGCCGGTTTAGTCGTTTCCGCACCTTGCAAATCGACTGTGGGTATGGTAGAATATTGTGATTAGTCTGTGTTAATGCGCTGCTGAATCTCGGAAAGAAAGACCGAAAATGGGACATATCAGACTGTTATGCTTGGTTTTGGCGGGGACTCTGGCACTGCCTGCGTGCAGGAAACAAGAGCCTGAGCCGGCCGGGCAAGCCCCGGCACAATCTCCTCCAGCAGACGAACCTGCCGAGCCGAACCAGCAAGGCCCGACCGAGCCTGAAGCCGAGAACACCAAGCCGGCGGCCGCCCACTGGTCGCCAAGAACAGCTACCTCCACCCAGGCAGTCGAATCGCTTGAGGGGGCCATAGCCAAGGGGGATTTCGATCAGGTCGAGTCGCTCATCGCCGCCGGCGCCGACGTCACTCGCAAATCCGCCAATGGCGCGACCCCCCTGCACATAGCCCTCATCCAGGCACATGAAGACATCGCCATGCTGCTTATCACCAAAGGCGCCGATATGAACGCACAGATGGATGACGGCACGACGCCTCTGCATTTTGCGGCCATGAGGGGCTGCACGCTTATCACCGGGTTTCTGGCCGACGAAGGGACCGACGTCAACGCGATGAGCAGGTCTCAGGGAACGCCTCTGCACGCCGCTGCAACTTACGGCCATCCCGAAACCGTCGAGATGCTGATTGCCAAAGGCGCCGATATCAACATCGAGAACAGCAAGGGCCAAACCCCCTTAGAGGTGGCAAAGATACGAGGACAGACGGAGGTCTCAGAGCTTCTGAGAGAAAACGGGGGTCAGGATTGATGCCCGGTAGTACGAGACGTTTACGAGAGGATTCGTCGAAATGTGGAAACACCTGAATCGCCGGGAATTTGTGAAACGGTCCGTCATCGGCTCGGCTGCGATGACATCGGTCCTGAGTCTCGAAGAGAGGGCCTTGCTGGCCGCGTCGAACAAAGCCGCCAAAAATCCGGCCGACTCGGTCAAAGGTCTGCCGGCGGGCGCCATCGGCAATGTGAAAATCAGCAGGATCATTTGCGGCGGCAATCTGATCGGCGGATTCGCCCACAGCAGGGACATGACCTATGTCTCTTCTCTGCTCAAGCACTACTTCACCGACGAGAAGATTATTGAGACGCTCCAGATATGCGAGGAGAACGGGATCAATACGATCATCACCAACTCGGACTCGGCCCCGCTTCTGAACAAATACCGGGACGAGAGAGGCGGCAGGATTCAGTGGATTGCCCAATGCACGGCCAAGACCGATGACCTCACGGACGAGTTCAAAAAGGCCATTGACGGCGGGGCCGTCGGGGCCTTTCTCATCGGAAATGTCGCGGACCTCTGGGCCAGAAGCGGCAGGACCGACCTGATCGGAAAGATCGTCGATTTCATCAAGGAAAATGGAATTATCGGCGGCGTCGGAGGACATAACCTCCGCACACTCATGGCCTGTGAGAAGGACGGCGTGAATGCCGACTTCTACATGAAAACGCACCACAGCACGAAATACTGGTCCACGCGAACGCCCGACCAGGACAAGGACGTGATCGACAACTACAGCGCGGATAACTACTGGGACAAAGAACCCGAAAAGACGGTCGAGTTCATGCGAACGATGAACAAACCCTGGATGGCCTATAAGGTCCTGGCCGCCGGGGCCATTCATCCGCGAGATGGTTTCAAGTATGCGTTTGCCAATGGCGCCGATTTCTTGTGCGTGGGGATGTTTGATTTCCAGGTCATCGAGGACACGCTGATTGCGAAAGACATTCTCTCGGGCCCGATCAATCGCGAGCGGCCCTGGAGGGCGTAAAGAGAGCAGGTGAAGGCCTTCATGTTGTCTGTATCGAATTGAAGGAGTAGAAGTCATGTCAGAGAAAAACAATGTAGACCGTCGCGGTTTCCTGAAGAAATCCATCGCCGTTTCGGCGGGTGCGACCTTAGGGCTCCGCAGCTTTGAGGAACAGAATCTGTTGGCGAAGATCTCGGCAGGATCGAGCAGCGACAGGGGCAAGGCTCCGTCAAGCTCGGCCAGCACGAAATTGCCATTTGGCAGGATCAAGAATCTCAAGATCAGCAGAGTCTTCTGCGGCGGCAACTTGATTGGCGGCTGGGCGCACAGCAGGGATCTGATGTATGTCTCGTCGCTGGTCAAGGCCTATCACACGGACCAGAAAGTCTTCGAGACGCTGGAACTTGCCGAAGACAACGGCATCAACACGATCCTGACCAATCCCGTCTCCGACAGGGTCATCAATCGGTACTGGAACGAACGCGGGGGCAAGATTCAGTGGATATCGGATTGCGCTTCGGGCCCCGACATCCGGACGGGGATCAAACGTTCGGTAGATAGCGGTGCTCACGCAGTCTATATCCAGGGCGGTCTGGCCGATAAGGCCGTCCAAAAAGGCCAGGTCCATTTGTTGGGCGAAGCCCTTGAATACATCAAGGAGCAGGGTATCCCGGGCGGACTCGGGGCGCACCTGCTGGAGACGGTCAAGGCCTGCGTCAACGGCGACTTGAAGCCCGACTTCTGGGTCAAGACGCTGCATCCGACGACGTACTGGTCGGCCAATATCCAGCCTGAGAACGATAATATCTGGTGCCGCACCCCGGAAGAGACGATCGAGTATATGAAATCGCTCGAGACGCCCTGGGTCGCCTTCAAGATCCTGGCCGCCGGTGCGCTTCATCCGAGGGCGAGTTTCAAGTATGTTTTCGAGAATGGCGCCGATTTCGCCTGTGTGGGTATGTTCGATTTTCAGATCATCGAAAACGCACTCATTGCCCAGGACGTATTGGCAAAAGAAATAAACCGCCGGCGCCCCTGGCGGGCGTAGGAGAACCCCATAAAAGGGGCTGACTCAAATGTACAAAACCCTTGCTATGTAGATCCGAAGACGACATCTGCAGAAATGGCGTTTCCCAAAGGACAATGAGAATTTGCACCATCCCGCAAAAGGAACCTCTTCCAGGCAGTACGCAAGTCCCTCCGGACCGGCATCTTTGGCTTCGCACAGGTCTTCAAATCGCGATTTATAGCAGGCGAAGTCCCTTGGACATCGCATATCTGCCATGATCTTCTGAATTTCCTGGCAATGCCTCTCTCGTATCTGCATAAGCACATTCCCTGATTGAATAGAATACCAGTCATGGTCTGTGCCTGGCTATTGTGGTGACTACGTATTTTTGGGTGGGGCCGTGGCTTTTTTGTCGGCATGGCCGGGGGCTTCGTTAAAGGCTTCCCTGGTGACACGTCATCGCCGAAATCCCTTCTGATCACCGGAGAGAGGCTATTCCACATCACCCGGGCAACATCAAATGGGGCCCCACTGCTGAATCCGGACGAATATTCCAGATAGAGAATATAGAAAGTCCCGCGTCCCGGTGGCCCATGATCTGAGGGTTCCAAACCACCGCCTGTGATCGACTTGGCCCCGAGCGGCCATCCTCGCTCAGTAGTCCCTGAAGCGCCTCATCCATTCGGGCCAGTCATCGAGCCGGACGCCGCCGGCTGTGGTCCAGACGCCACTCGTGTCAAAACTGCGGTGCCACTTGAAGGTCCACAATTGCTTGAGCCCGACTCTTCTGACCGAAAAATCCAGGAACGCACCGTTTATAAACCCGTCGTGCCGGTTGAGGCAGAATCGCTTCATCTGCAGGGCACTGACGCCGTAGGTGGATATGTCGCCATCGTATTCCGGCGGCACGTCGAGAGTATATGGCTTGCCCTCGACAAAGGCACAATCCAGCAGCATCGGTATGGCGGCCGCATTGTCAACGTATGCGTTCCTCCAGTTATCTTTGGTCGCTTCCCGCCCGTGTATGAATTGTACGTCCGGCACCGGATTGCACAGCCAGTTGTTCATTCCGTAGCTGCCTCGCTGGTCGCCGGTCTGCCGGATCGGTCCCCACGCCGCGAATGGGTCCCGAGCGCCTTCCTGCCTGAATTTTGTCGCCATCGGGCACAGGCGTGCCTTTTCCTCGTTGTTGTAGAATGGCCTCACTGGCTCGGTCCAGCAGTACTGCTCCCATCCGTCTCTTGAAAAATCCCCGCTCCAGAAGAAGCCGTCGTTCTGCCCGGCGTACATTTCGAAGATAATGGCCCACTGGTGCAGGCTCGACTGGCACGCCACCGCTCTCGCCTGCTTCTTGACTCGCTGCAGCGCGGGCATCAATATCGCCATCAACAGCGCGATAATGGCGATGACCACCAGCAGCTCTATCAGCGTGAAGCCCTTTCGTCTGTGCATTTGCTCATCAACGGTCTTTAGAAATTCTGATCCATTCGGGCCGGTCGGAGAGCTCGACGGCGCCGAGGTTGCCAACTGCAATTATAATGCATCGGTGTACAATCGTCTAACCGTCTCGGGCGAGATTTTGCCATTCGTTCGCAGCGGTGCTGCTCGTCGCAGGAGGCCACAATCGGTAAGCCACAAATGCCTTTGCTTGACGGCCAACTGTTTATCCCTTATAGTGGTGGGCCTTTGGCGGATAACGTATGACGGTTGCGATATTGGAGCTTGTTGGAATGGCAAAGAAGAGTCAGTGTGTCAAGTGCACCGGGTTGTGCTGCAAGTATTTTGCATTGCCGATTGAGACGCCCGAAGACAAGAGCGATTACGACGATATACGATGGTATCTGTGCCATAAGGATATCACGGTCTTCGTCGAGGAGGGTGACTGGTACCTCAACGTCAAGAACAAGTGCCGGCACCTCTCGGAGAAAGATTATCGCTGCCGGATTTATGACAAGCGGCCCAGGATCTGCAGGGGATACCGCCATGCCGATTGTGATTTCGTCGAGGGCGAGTACGACTATGAGCTGCACTTCACCAGCGACAAGGAGATGGAAGAATACATCAAGATAAAATTCGACAATAACCTGACCGAGAAGCGAAAAACAAAGAAAAAGAGAAAGAAACGATGAAGATACCGCCGGTCAAAGGAACCAGGGATTTCTATCCGCCGGAGATGGCGGTTCGCAATTTTATCGTGGACGGCTGGAAGAAAGTCTCGCTGCGCAACGGCTTCGAGGAATACGACGGGCCGATTTTCGAGTACCTCAAGATGTTCCAGATCAAAAGCGGCGACGAAATCGTCGAGCAGCTCTTCTCCCTGACCGACCGCGGCGGCAGAGACCTGGCGCTGAGGCCCGAGATTACTCCCACCCTTGCGCGAATGGTCAACCAGCGTATCAACGCGCTGCCCCGGCCAATCAAGTGGTTCTCGGTCCCCAGACTGTTCCGGGCCGAGCGCCCCCAGAAGGGCCGCCTCCGTGAGTTTTTCCAGTGGAATATCGATATCATTGGCACGGACGATGTCCTCGCCGACGCCGAGATAATATTCACTACGATAGACTACCTGCGCCAAGTCGGTTTGACATCCGAGGATGTTAAAGTCAAGATGTCAAGCAGGAGACTTCTAGCAGCCGTTCTCAGGACGATTGGCATTTGCGACGCGGCCCTTGAACCGCTTTATGCACTGCTCGACAAAAAGACCAAGTTGCCCGAAGGTACTTTCAGAGCTCTGCTTGCTCAGCAAGTTCCAGACTCCGAGGTGGCTGAAAAAATTGAAGCCTTCATGGATGTCAAGAAGATCTCGCAAATCAAGAACGTTGTAGGACTGGATGACGACGTCGATGCAGCCGTCGATGAACTCGCGATGGTCCACCGTTTTCTGCGTGAAGACATGGAGGTTGGTGAATACTGCAAATTCGATCCAAGCATAGTGAGAGGGTTGGCGTATTATACTGGAGTCGTGTTTGAGGTTCATGCGCAGGAGGGTGAACTTCGTGCGATTTGTGGTGGTGGAAGATACGACAACTTACTTTGCGATCTGGGTGGCCCCAGTATCTCGGCGACCGGGATGGGTATGGGCGATTGTGTGCTGGAAATCCTACTTCGCAAGAAGGGACTTGTTGAGAAAGAACTGCAACGCCAAGGGCTCGATTTCTTTGTTGCTTGCGTACCAGGTATAACCTTCGATGATCAAGACGGACTTGTCAAGTCGACATCCGAAGACGAAGTGGTGAGATTAACAACGCAATTGCGAAAAAAGGGACTCTGTGCTGATTTCAGCTATAGATCCGTGAGCCTTGGCAAGCAGTTAAAGCAAGCATCCGAGCGGAACGCCGGAACTTGCATCATCATCGGCGAGGAATTCAAAGACGACAAGATTGCTGTCAAAGATATGACGACAGGCGAGCAGGAGCTTTTGGGCTATGAGGAGTTCCTGTCCAACTTGGGAATTGGTAGGGAAGAGAAATGAAATTCTGCAGATTAGGCCACTTTGTGTTGTGTTTGTCCCTGCTGATTTGTATGAATTCTCCGCTCCAGGCCCGGCGAAGACCAAGGATTGTCTCACCTGAGGTGCAGTCAGACCGCCGTGTGACGTTTCGTTTGTCGGCGCCCAACGCTCAAGCAGTCGGTTTGAATGTGCAGTTCGCACAAGGAACTCAGTCCATGACCAAAGATGGCGATGGTCTCTGGCAGGTCACCGTCGGTCCGGCTGAGCCGGAGCTCTACGTGTACAACTTCATCGTGGACGGACTGAGGGTAACCGACCCGGCCAACCCCTGGCTCAAATTCTGGGGCGGTGCAGCCAGGAACCTCGTCCTCGTCCCGGGCAATCCGCCGCTGTTCTTTGAAGAACAGTCGGTCCCTCACGGCACCGTACACGTGCACAAATATCCGTCAAAGTCACTCGGTGTCACGCGTGGACTTTATGTCTATACACCGCCCGGTTACGAAGAGAACCGGCGGACAAAATATCCCGTGCTCTACCTGTTGCACGGGATGGGTGATACTGAGGATACATGGACTGTTGTCGGGCGGGCCAATCTGATCGTCGATAATCTTCTGGCTAAAGGTAGAGCCAGACCGCTTATCATTGTGATGCCCTACGGCCACACGCCCTCAGCGCCCCCTGACACGCGAAGCCTCGGCAACTATGGAGCGTTCGAGAAGGACGTAATTCACGATGTGATCCCCTATGTCCAGAAGTGCTATCGTGTGAGCACCGAGAAAAAGGACCGGGCGATAGCCGGCCTGTCAATGGGCGGCGGTCAGGCCCTGACGGTCGGCCTGGGCAATCTCGATTTATTCGGCTGGCTTGGCGCGTACAGCTCGGCCGTGCCACCAGAGCAGAGCCTCGATAGACTTCTGGCCGACCCGAAAGTCGTCAACGACACACTTCAGTTATTCTGGATCGGCTGCGGCAGAAGCGATTTCCTCTTCAAGGCAAACCAGAATCTTCTTGGGCGGCTGGAGGCCGAGACAGTCAACCACGTTGCCCACATCACCGACGGCGCTCACGAGTGGAGCCTGTGGCGGATCTACCTGAACGAATTCGTTCCGCTACTGTTCGACGCAAACAGGTAATTCGAGTCAAGATGAGGGATTCTTTTCCCAATCACTATGAGCGGGCGTTCGAGAATTGGCTGATGGACAGCCGGATTCCGTACGAGGCGGTTGACGAGCACAAGCGAGCGCCCTTCGGACGCGCCGACGTCAAGAGTTTCGATTTCCTGCTCCACCCCCGCAAAGAACAGACGATCATTGCCGAGGTCAAGGGCAGAACATTTAAAGGGACCAGCTTGGCCGGATTGGCAGGCTTCGAATGTTGGGTCACCGCCGAGGACGTCGATGGGCTTCTCAAATGGCAACAGGCGTTGGGGGCGGGACATCGGGCCGTATTCGTTTTTGCCTACCGGATAGAGAATATCGACGTCGATTTTGACGGTAGAGACGTTTTTGAATTCGATGCGAACAGGTACGTGTTCCTGTGCATCAGGCTGGACGACTATCGCAAGTTTATGAAACGCCGCAGCCCGAAATGGAAGACAGTCACATTACCCGCTGAGAAGTTCCGCCAGTGCGCCATGCAGCTTGACGAGTTCTTGCTTTAAGGTGTCGTTGAATTCCGGCCGAGTTTCTTCTGGCGAGCCTATGGTTGCGACGTGCAAAGTCGGCGCATAATCCAACCTGATGATTTTCGTGTGGACGATGGACGCTGTTACGGATAGAATTCGTTGGTCACAAGACAGTACAAATGAGTCGAGCAGAACCGTATTGGAGGCAATGAATTATGACCAGAAGCTTATTATGTCTGGCTGCCGGTGTGATTGTCTTAACCGGCTGCATCAGTGTCCATGAGACCAAGCACGTCACCGAGCAGAAACCCGCGGCGATGAGCAAGACCGAACCGGCCGCCCCGGCGTTGCGTCACGTCGTGCTGTTCAAGTTCAAGGACGAGACCACCGACGAGCAGGTCAGGCAAATCGAGAAGGCCTTCTGCGCCCTGCCCGGCAAGATCGATGCGATCCACGATTTCGAGTGGGGCACCGATGTAAGCGTCGAGAACCGCCAGGAAGGCTTCACACACTGCTTCTTAGTGACCTTCCGCGACGAGATTGCCAGAGCGGAGTACATACCCCATCGGGCCCATAAGGCGTTCGGCAAGCTCCTCGGTCCCCATCTGGACAAGGTGCTGGTCATCGACTACTGGACGAGATAGCTATGGAAGGAGATATCGTGAAAACGACATTTGTAATGGTGGTCATGTCGGCGTTTCTGCTATTTATCACCGGCTGCGGCCCGGGCGAGCCGTTTGAGATTGAAGGCTTGCATATTCCTCAATCCGCCGCGTCAACCCAGGTGGCGGCGGCCAAATGAGCGCCCCGTGTTCTTCGCCCCAAAGGACGCCGGTGGCTTAAGAGCCGGCCACTCTCTTCAAAAAGCGCAAGCCAGGGCATTTTTTTCGGAGGCGGCGCAAGGAATCAGCGACTCGAGCGTCTATCCTTATGTCGCCGGCGATAATGCCTGACACTATCTCCGGTGTGGTGATGAAGGGCTTGTCCGAGCCGTTATCTTGAGGCATGTCAAAAAAATAACAAAAAACGGACAAAACCGTAACAGAATGGTAACATTCGAGCCGGATGATTACTCATAAGGTTGGCTGCGAACTCTTGTATCGACAGTTACTGCTCACGAGAAAGGTCTTAGCGTGAAGAAATCTCGCATAGTCATCGTCACGGTCATCGTGATTCTGGTGGTTGTCTCGGGGATTAGCATGTTGGTCAGGGCCAGGGTCAAAGGTTCCAAGAAGCCCACGGTCGTCCGCATTGAGAACCCGCATCGCGGGGAGCTTATAGAATTTGTCAGCGCCCCAGGGGAAATCGAACCGAAGTCAATGGTGCAGATCAGAGCAAGAGTCTCGGCACGAATTGTAGAGTTGCCATACGAGGAAGGAGACGTCGTGACCTGTGGTGATCCGAACGCCGACCCTCCGGTGCCGGCCTCCGTGCTGGTGCGTCTGGATGCGAAAGATATGGAGAGTCAGCTGCGTTTGGCCGAAGCAGGGTGGGATGCCCAAGTGGCCCAGATAGAAGTCGAGCAAGCACGAATTGAAAGTCAGCGTGCGAGCCTTGCCGGCCTTGAGGCTTCGCTAAAGCAGGCCGAACGCGACCTGGAGCGCCAAAACGGATTACTCGTCACTAAGGACATTGCTCAGGCGACGTTCGACCAGACTCGAGTCAAATCCGACGAGCTCAAGTCGCAGTATGAAGCCGCCGAGCACACACTGCAATCGGCGGAGTTGAACCTGGTGGTATTACGGCACAATCTTGAGGGCGCTAACGCCAGAGTCACCCAGGCGAAAGAGGCTCTTACCTATACAACCATAACCTCTCCTATCGACGGTGTGGTAACACGGCTCAACAACAAAGTCGGAGAACTTGTAATTACCGGGACAATGAATAATCCGGGCACACTCATTATGGAGGTGTCGGACTTGTCCCAGATGCTGGTGGTGGCCCAGGTGGACGAGTCGGACGTCGGAAAGCTTGAGGTTGGTCAGAAGGCAACGGTTCACGTCGATGCCTCCGCCGACCACGAGTTCACGGGGGTCGTTCACAGCATCGCGCTGTCGCACGATTATTCGGTCAGCGGAACGAAGTACTACAGGACCGAGATTCTGCTCGATGCCGCCGGACAGAAACTGTACTCCGGGCTGACCGCTCACGTGGACATCGAAACGGACAAATACACGAATGTTCTCAAGGTACCGACACAGGCGGTACTGGGCAGGGAGGTGGATGCGCTGCCGCTGGAGATCCGGGAGAACTCCGCCGAGGTGGATACCGACAAGACCTATGCGACGGTGGTGTACCGCTACATCGACGGCAAAGCGGTTGTCACGCCGGTGAAGATCGGCCGCAGCGACCTGACACATACTATCATTGAAGCAGGTATTTCCGAAGAGGACAGAATCGTTGTCGGCCCTTACAAGGTGCTTGAACCTCTCAAGCACGACCAAGTCATTCAGGATGAGCGTGAAGCCAAAGCAAAGGCAAAAGACGCCGAAGCCGGGGCTGAGGAAAAAACGGCAAACGATGCAAACAATAGCAGCCAAAGCCAATAAGCCGGTCATTCGGCTGCAGGATGTCACGCGTGTCTATGAAGTCGGCGTCGAACGTATCCACGCACTCGACGGGATCAGCCTGGCGCTGCGCGAGAATGAATACGTCGCGGTCATGGGCGCCTCCGGTTCGGGCAAGAGCACACTGATGAATGTCTTAGGCTGCCTGGACAGAGCAACGTCGGGCTACTACGAGCTGGACGGACAGGACACAACGCGAATGAGCGATGCAGCGCTGGCCCGGGTGCGGAACGAACGAATCGGCTTCGTATTTCAGTCGTTTGAGCTTCTTGGACAGCTCAGCGCGCTGAAAAATGTGGAGATGCCTTTGATCTATTCCAGGAACGGCTGGTGGTCTCGTCGCAGGCGCGCCGATAGCGTGCTGGAGAGAGTCGGGCTGGGCGAGAGGGTGGACCACAGGCCGAACCAGCTTTCAGGCGGTGAAAAGCAGCGCGTAGCTATCGCTCGGGCCCTGGTCTGTGAGCCAAGCATTCTGCTGGCGGACGAGCCGACCGGCAACCTTGACAGCAAGACAAGCGAGGGCATCATGAAACTCTTCGACCAGCTTCATCGTGAAGGGCAGACGATTGTCATAGTCACGCATGAAGAACATGTGGCCCATCACGCAAAGCGCGTCATTCACATGAAAGACGGTCGCGTTTACAGTGATATACCGAGCAACCGGAACCAGGCAGATAAGGCCAAAATGCAAAATGACGAAAGAGGAGGATTGTCGTGAGAGCTTTGATGCGGGCGCTAATGGTTTTCCTTCGCCTCTTCTATCAGAGTGTGTACCTTGCACTGAGCCAGATATGGGCAAACAAAACCAGGGCGATACTTACGACAATTGGCATTGTCATCGGCGTTGCCTCGGTCACTGCAGTTATTGCGACTCTCACCGGGCTGAAAACCGAGGTGTTAAACATGGTGGAAGAATTCGGCACCAACACTATAACCATTATACCCGGGCGGCCTGAGGAAGGAGCGAAGCGCTTTGCCTCATGGTGGACTATTCGGTTCCTGCCGGAACACTTTGACGATATGCTTGAACATTGCCCTTCAGTGGCACGATTCAGTCGGTTAGGTTGGATGGAACCGCGCACGGTTCAGCACGGTGAGGAATCGGTGGAGGGCGTTAAATTTCTCGGCATCGAGCCTTCATACCATGATATCGTGAAGCGCCCGATGGTCCTCGGGCGAAAGGTATCCGTTATTGACGACATGCAGGTACGCCAGGTATGTCTGATTGACTCTAAGTTGCACCGCAAACTTCGCCTTGACCGAGATTGTATTGGGCAGTCTGTTCTTGTAGGCCATCAGAGATTTATCGTTGTTGGCGTTATCGAATGGCGACCTCCAATGGAACCGGGACAGTCCCCTGAAAATCATTACGAGGTGTTTATTCCATTTAGGACGGCTTTCAAGTTACAGCGGGAGCCACCGGTTATTGCCTTTGCCGCAAGCAAATCGACAGAAATCGTGGAAGATGCACAGGCGGAAATAAGATTCTTCCTGCGCCAAAAGCGTAACATGAAACCGACTGAACCCGATACGTTTGAAGTCTCGTCGGTCAAAAGGTATATGGACATGTTCAATTCAATCGCGCTTATATTGACGCTTGTAGCCGTGGGCGTTGTGAGTATCTCCTTACTGGTCGGCGGTGTGGGCATTATGAATATCATGCTTGTCTCGGTATCGGAACGAACAAGAGAAATAGGGCTTCGCAAGGCAGTGGGAGCAAAAAAGATAGCGATTCTAACTCAGTTCCTGATCGAATCCGTAGTCTTGTGCTTTGTAGGAGGGCTCGTCGGAATTGGATTCGGCCAGCTTTTGACTATAGCTCTGGTCAACATTCCGAGAGCCCTGATAGAAGGATTTAGCATGCCCATGGTATATATCCCAGTGTGGGCAATAATCCTCTCATTTAGCTTTACTGGTTGTATAGGTATCTTCTTTGGAATGTTCCCGGCCATCAAGGCCGCCAGGCTCGACCCGATTGAGGCGCTTAGACATGAATAGAAGAACTTCACACGATTGGCACATGCTCTTTGTTCTGGCTGGATTGGGAGTGCTTCTGTTCGCCGGCTGCGAACAGGCCTTCGACGGTCCGGAGTCCGACCGGACCGTGATTACACGCGAGCGGTTTCGAGCCATTGAGACGCTCGAACTGAAAGAGGCCAAAGACCGGCAGAGCAGACGGGCCGATGTGAACGACGTCCCGGCAAGAGAGTTTGCCCTCACGTTGGAGCAGTGTCGAGCGCTGACGTTAGAGAACAACCTTGATCTGAAAGTGCAGCTTATCAGTCCCGCGATCGCCGCCGAGAAGGTGACGGAACAGGAGGCCCAGTTCGAGGCGGCGTTCTTCTCCAATATGGGCTACGGGAAGACCGATACCCCGGTGGCGTCAAGCCTCGATATTGCCGGCTCAAAGCTGGATTATTCGTATGCGGACCTTGGCGTCCGGGTCCCCCTGCAAACCGGAGGCACCGTCACCTTCGATTTGGTGGACAACCGCACCAAAACCGACTCACTCTACTCGAT
>CP070806.1:3253582-3272142 GCA_020343675.1 Phycisphaerales bacterium | reverse complement strand
CCAGGACGGACGAAAAGGGATTCGCTTATTTCTGGTTTTACGAATGGCATTTGTTTGACGCCGTGGCCAAGGGCGAACATACGCATGGCTCGCATTCGTGGGAATGGACCGTTAATGAAAAGGGCACAGCGGCGCGAATGAATTCGCCCTGGTTGAAAATGAAAATCAACGCGACGCCGGACGGCGCCATCATGACTTTGGATATTACAAACACGACGGACTACGATTGGCCCGACATTGCAGCGGTCATTCCCTGTTTCAACCCGGGCAATCCCAGGAAGGCAGAAGAGCAGAATCCGATATTCCTGGACACAGAACACCGGCACACCTATTTTCTCGGAAGGGACGGCCTGGACCTGATCAAAGGTCAATATCCCCGGGAAATCCATTTCAACCATGAATACCGCCCTGCGATTATGAGCTGGAAGAAAGAACGGGACGACGGAACTTTTGTCTTCTCAGAAAAGTGGCCCACCTCCGGCCGTGATGCGTATGCGGGGCTGCTGCTTCGCGAATCCGAGGATGGGCAATGGACGATGGCAATTGCCTGGGAATCGTTCCTGTCCGCCCAAGGACATAATCCGTGGAATTGTATGCACCTGTCCGTTCGCGTCGGCCCGCTCAAACGGGGCCGGAGCAGGACGATTCGGGGCAGGATCTATTTGTTAAAAGGATCGAAGGAAGATTGCCTGGAACACTTCAAGAGTGACTTTCCGAAGAAGGCGAGCCGCATAGCCACTCGGCAAGACGCTGTGGCCCGTGCGGACAAGCCTAACCTTTGAGTGTGTCTGCTGGGATTTTGTCTGAGAACTCTTATAGAAGGGATAATGATGAACAGAAAATGGACTTCTACAATCGGTTTGTCTGTGTCAAATGTCTCTCTGAGATTGGTGATTTTGACAGCGGTGTTGCTGTTCAACACGCAGGCGATATTTGCCCAAGAGGCTGAACCGTTAAAACAAAAAGTCCTTGAGCGGGTGGATTCTATTGAGGCGGTCATCGAGGAGATGGCGACAAAACTGTGGGACTATGCAGAACTGCCTCTGCACGAGATGCGCTCGGCCGACCTTCTGATCAGCAAACTCAAGGAAGCGGACTTCGATGTTGAAACCAGCGTTGCCGGAATGCCTACGGCCTTTGTGGCGACCTATGGCAAGGGCTCGCCCGTCGTTGGGATTCTTGCCGAATACGATGCTTTACCTGGTGTGGGCAATGAACCTGTTCCCGAACGAAAGCCCCGCGCCGATGGCGTGACGTCGGGTCATGGTTGTGGACACAACATCTTTGGTGCGGCCAGCGTGGGCGGCGCGATCGCGCTGAAGCAGCTCATGGAAGAGGAGAACCTCAAAGGCACGCTCAAGCTTTTCGGTACCCCTGCCGAGGAGACCATTATCGGGAAAGTATATATGGCCAAAGCCGGAGTCTTCGACGGTCTCGATGCGGTCATCGAGTGGCACCCGGGCGACGACAACGAGGTGCGCAATCAGACCGGCCGGGCGATGAACAGTTTTGAAGTGGAATTCTTCGGCCAGGCGGCGCACGGGGCTGCGGATCCCTGGAACGGTCGCAGCGCCCTCGACGCCGTGGAGCTTATGAACTATGGCGTGAACATGATGCGGGAGCATATAAAACCTACCGCGAGAATTCATTACGTCATTCCCAAGGCCGGGGATGCACCGAACGTGGTGCCCGAATATACAAAGGTTTGGTACTACGTTCGGGACATAAATCGCGACGAGGTCGATAAGCTTTATGCACGAATCCTCAAGATTGCCGAAGGTGCGGCTCTTGCGACGGAAACGACTCATAAAGTCCACTTGATGACGGGCGTGCACGAATACCTCTTGAATCGGCCGATGCAGGAAGCGATGCAGAAAAACCTTGAACTGGTCGGCGCCCCCGCGTTCACGGAAGAGGAACAGGAGTTCGCCCGTTCCCTGCAGCGTTCCCTGAATAAAGAAGAGAACGGGTTCAATGACAAGATACAGCCGCTGCCCGACAAACCCGGCGAAGTAAAAGGCGGGTCAACCGACGTCGCTGAGGTTAGCTGGATTGTTCCGACGGGTGGTCTCAACGTAACAACGGCGGCCGAGGACATCCCGTGGCACAGTTGGGCTGCCACCGCCTGCCACGGAACTCAGGCCGGTCGCAAAGGAGCGGTTGTCGCAGCCAAGGTCATGGCCGCAACCGGCGTGGATGTTCTGACCAGGCCGGCATTTGTGCAAGAGGCCAGGGCGTTCTTTCTCAAAGCGACCGATGGAAAGCCTTATCAATCGCCCATACCGGCTAATCAAGAACCTCCACTTCCCTCGGTGGACTAATCTGTCGCGTTACGGTAGAATCTGAACCAGTAAGGAATACTTGGAATCACAAGACTCAACATTAAGGAGGATGAAATGAACTTCCAGGTGGAACGGCTCAAGCGATTGCCTCAACGCACAAAAGAAACGTGGCAGGGTGGCCTGACCAGATTACCTCTGTGGGTGCAGGGAGAGGACCGGACGCCATATCGGCCCTGGATTGCCGGCTGGGTCAGCATCAAGACAAAGCTGGTCCACGCCACCGAGCCCCAGGAATCCAAGGAGAAGAGTTTTGAAATGGCCTTGAACGCCCTGACTGACTTTGCGTGCAACCAGGAGCTTGCGGGCTATCGCCCTACAAAGATCGAGGTCAGAGATTCGGCCCTGGCGGAGCATCTTGGCCGGCTGTTGGCTGAAGCAGGTATCGAGGTTGAACAGCGAAACAAACTGTTCACGTTTGACCAGATTATTGCTGATTTAGCCGAACACGTTGACGACCACCCGACCGCGCCGAGTGCCCTGGCTGCCAAGGGTGTTACGGTAGAACTGATGTGGGCGTTTGCAGATGCAGCCGCCCAATACTATCGAGCCAAACCCTGGCAACAGTTTATGAATGAGGACTTGATTGAGGTTGAGTCTCCTTTTGTCGATCCTGCCCTGCGGTATCTGACTGTACTTGGGTCCGGCGGGACGACCTTCGGACTGGGCTTCTATGACTCGGTCTCACAGTTCGAATCTTTGTTTGAGCAGACGGATCCCACTTCATTTGCGGTTGACAAACATTGGGTGTTGTTCTTCGAGCCAATTACTACACTGCCCTTGGGTGATGCCGATTTGTGGGAGGATCACGGCTTGCCCGTTGCCGACGTGCAGGCGTATCCGGCGGCATTCTGCCTGGAGCCCGACCTGAAGCAGCGGCGCCCCGGGCCGGACATATTGTGCTATCTGGAAGGGCTGATGAGGTCGCTGGCTCTGACCACTGAGGATGAGATGGATAGCGGCCGGTGGGCGAAGGCGGTACTGACCGCGCGAGGTGAAGTAGAATACACACTGTCCTTGCCGGATCTTCTGAAGCCGGACGCCGAAGAGTCAAAGAAAAAGACTAAAAAGCGAGGAGGTATCCCTGACCCTCGGACAATGGAGAGAACACAACTCGATATCCAGCGGCTCATAGATGAGCGTGATTTCGAGAGCATGGACGAGATGCAGAGCTTCCTGAACGAGAACGTGGTCGGCCGGGAAGTTCCTCATAAAGCGGCCCAGACTCCCCTGGAGCAGGCACAAGACCTCGTGTATGAAGCTCTTGAGGCACGGGGCCGCAGGCAGCTCCGGTTGCTCAGGAGAGCGTTGGAGATTTGCCCGGACTGTGCCGATGCCTTCGTGCTTCTGGCCGAGCGTTCTTCGGATACCGAGAAGGCGCGCGATCTATATGCACAGGGCGTCGCTGCCGGCGAAAGAGCTTTGGGCGAAAAGCTCTTTAAAGAGGAAGCGGGTCATTTTTGGGGCATGTTGCAGACCAGACCCTATATGCGCGCCAGGCTCGGCCTGGCTCAGTGTCTGGAGGAGCTGGGTCGTCTCGAAGAGGCGGCGGGACATTATCGTGAGCTGCTGCGTCTGAATCCGAACGATAATCAGGGTGTTAGATATGTGCTTTTGCCTTGCCTGCTGGAGATGCAAGCTGACGACGAAGCTTCCGAGCTTCTGAAACGATACAAAGAAGACAAGCAAGCGAGCTGGTGCTATGCCAAAGCCCTTCTGACGTTTCGTCAGAAAGGTGACACCGCCACCGCCCGAAAGCATCTGAAGAAAGCTTTGGATGTTAACCGGCATGTTGCAGAGTATCTGCGGGCCTACGAAGACATGCCGGAGTTTCTGCCTTCCGGCTACAGCCCCGGCTCTGAAGAAGAGGCGATCGTTTGCGCTGCGGGGCTGGTGGATGCATGGGAGCAGACAGAGGGGGCGCCGGAATGGCTCGATGAGCGCACGAAGAAACCGTAGTACGTCTCTCAAACGGGCTCTGGCGTTGTGGCCGCATTTGCGGGAATTGTACTTCAGCCGCTTACTTTGAAGGCCAGCCAGGCTGCCAGAAATGCGCCGTAGTTTCCAATCGCATAGCCGATCAAGGCCATCAGGATGCTCACTGGCACAAGTCTCTTATTATGATGCGCGGCAACCACGGGGGCGCTGGCCGCTCCGCCGATATTGGCCGCACTGGCAATCGCCGTGGAATGGACATCCACCCTTAACAGATACGCCCCCAGCACGCAAAAAGCACCATGCACGGCTATCCACACGTAGCACGCGAGGATGAACCACCCCGCCGAACGACTCAGCCCCGACACGTCGGCCTTGGCGCCCATGTTTGCGACGAAGATATAGACAAGGGCCATCGCCAGCTCGTGGCTGGCGGGGATGCGCCTTGCAGGGGTCAGTGACAACAAGAGGCCCAGGGTAGTGATCAGCAGGATCTTCCAGGTTGAGGCCGTCAGAACGGGTTGGAGCACGGGGAGCCGGCCCGAGAGCGACTCGGCGGCCCACGTGCAAACAAACCCCAGGAAGAGAAGGTAGAGAAAATGCCTCATTTTGACGCTCTCATGTGCGGCTTCTGTCTGGATCTGTGCCCTTTCGAGCATGGCAATGCGCCTGCTGTCCACGCGTGCAAAACGATTGAACAATCGGGCGAAATGCTTCGAGCCCAGCAGAATCGGCAGCCAGATGATATAGACGAGGTTGTCCCCGACCACGGCAAGTCCGAATCCTTCCGGACTCGTCTTGAGCCCCTCGGCAACGGCGGCCATGTTGCCTGTACCCCCGATCCAACTGCCGGCCAACGTACCGAAGGCCTTCCACGTATCCTCGGGCAGTCTGTCCTTGACAAGCATGAATGCTATTGGGGCGCCGAGTACGACGCCGGCCGTGCCGAAGAGCATGACGAAGATCCCCCGGCCCATGACGCGGACCGTCGAGGCAACATCGACCTTCAGAAGCATGATGACCAGCAGCATCGGCAGGACGGCCGAGCTGAGCCAGTCATAGACGGCAGAGGTATTCGGCAGAATGCCGGTATTGGACAGTACGGCCGGGACCGCATAAATGAAAATCAACGGCGGAAAATAATTGAACAGCTTCCACCGGGTCTGTTCTTCGAGAAGAAAGAAAAGAGCCCCGATTCCGCAAAGAACCGCCAGGACACCCGCCGGGCTGGAAATGTACGATTCATCCATGCAATCGTCCATCAATAGTCAATTATAACAATGTCTTCCGGTATGGCGACGACGTCGCGGTGTTTCGGGCCGAGCAGCTTCTTGATTTCCGTGCTGTGCTTGCCGGCCAGCGTTCTGAGCTGAGCGCTGGCGATGCTGGTGACGGCCTTGGCGTTATCGTTGAGCATCACCACCGAGCCGGCCTCGAACGAGCCTTTGACGCTGATGACGCCGCTGGGCAGCAGGCTCTTGCGATTCCGGACCGCCCGCATGGCGCCGTCGTCGATCAGTATCGTCCCGGCCGGCGCGCTGTTGAGAATCCATCGCGCGCGGTTTGAGAGCTTCCGTTTCGGCATAAATATCGTGCCGATCTGCTCACCGGCGACGATGCGAGTGATGACGTTCTTCAAGCGGCCGTCCGCCAGGACGATTCGGCAGCCGGCGTTCGAGGCGATCTTGGCCGCTTCGAGCTTGGTCTTCATTCCACCGGTACTGTACCTGCTGCCTTTGCCGCCGGCGTTTCGAGCAATCTCATCGGTGATCTCGAAAACAGTGGATATCGGCTTGGCTTGGGCCGATGTCTTCGGGTTCTTGTCGTACAGTGCGTCGATGTCGCTGAGCATAATCAGAACGTCGGCGTCGATCTTGCTGGCGACCAGGGCGCTGAGTTTGTCATTGTCGCCGAAGGCCGAGCCAATCTCGTCGGTGCTGACGCTGTCGTTCTCGTTCAGAATCGGCACCACAGCCAGTCCAAGCAGCGTCTCAATGGAATTGCGCAGGTTCAAGTACGTCTTGCGGTTGTTGAGCACTTCGGCGGTCAGTAGGACCTGGGCGACTGTGACGCCGTAACGCAGGAATGATTTTCGGTACTCAGCCATCAGCAGCGGCTGCCCGATGGCGGCGCAGGCCTGACGCATCTTGATGCCCCTGGCGCTCTCGGCGTCCAACTGCCCGAGCCCCATACCGATGGCGCCCGAGCTAACGATGACGACCTGTCGGCCGGTTTTGAGCAGAGCGTTCACCTGTCCGGCAATCCGACGGACATATCCGGCGTCGATGCTGTCGTCCTTCGTCAGGATATTCGTACCGATTTTTATGACAATCCGTTTTGCATTCTCAAAACTGCGCATGATCTTGTATCTCGTATTGCGTAAACCGGCGGTTCCATCGTCCGCTAATTGCTTATTCACCGAACAAACCTCCCCACATTATATTAAGCCATTGTTCTGACTACTGCAATAGGCAGCGGGTTTCTGCCGTTCTTCAAACAGCATTGCATTGTCTATAATGAGCGGAATCGTTTGGCCGGCCACCCGGCATACGCTGTAGTCAGCGGCATAGGGCACCATTCACCAACGACTATCGACTATTCACTGATTTTCCTGTGTGTGAATTTTTTGGGGTTGGGGCCGGAATAGTCGGCGACTATTTGGCCGGAGCCGAGGAGCTTCCATTTGTAGATGACCAGACCCTCGAGGCCGACGGGGCCTCGGGCATGGATTTTGTTGGTGCTGATGCCCACTTCGGCACCGAGGCCGTAGCGGAAACCGTCGCTGAAGCGCGTGCTGCAATTCCAAAACACGTTCGCCGAATCGACCAGCGCCATGAACCGTTCGGCCGTATCCTTGTTCGCGGTAACAATCGCATCCGTATGGCCTGAGCCGTAACGATTGACATGCTCGATTGCGGCGTCCAGACCGTCAACGACCTTTATCGAAAGGATATTGTCCAGATACTCGGTTGACCAGTCCGCCTCGCCGGCGGGTGTGACGTCAACAATTTCCTCCGTCCGCGCGCAGCCGCGCAGCTCGACACCCTTCGATTCCAAAGTCGTTTTGACCCTCGGTAAGAATTCCCCGGCAATCTTGCTGTCAACGAGCAATGTTTCGGCGGCGTTACAAACCGCGACGTACTGGCACTTGGAATCGACCGCGACATTCATGGCCATCTCCAAATCGGCGTCGCCATCGACATAGACGTGGCATATCCCGTCGGCGTGCCCGAGGACGGGGATGTTGGTGTTGTTCATGATGTAGCGGACGAATTCGTTCGAGCCGCGCGGGACGACCAGGTCGATGTATTCATCCAGGGCCAGCATCGCGGCGACGTCCTCCCGCGTCTGAAGCAGTTGAATCCAACCGGCGGGCAGACCAGCTTCCTCGCTCGCTTCGGCGATCACATCGGTCAGGATCCTGTTGGTTTGGGCCGCCTCACTTCCGCCCTTGAGCAGGACGGCGTTGCCGCTCTTGAGGCACAGCGTGGAGATTTGCACGAGGGCGTCGGGGCGCGATTCGAAAACGACGCCGATTACGCCGATGGGACAACTGACCTTGTGCAGCTCAAGACCAGCGTCAAGCTCGGTCGCGGCGATGGTCCTGCCCACGGGGTCATCGAGCGCGATCAGGCTCTCGATGCCGGCGACAACCTGGTCGATTTTCTCCCGGTCGAACTTCAGCCGTTTCAACAAGGGAGCGGCCAGACGGTCCTTTTCCGCGACAGCGAGGTCTTCTTCGTTGGCGGAGACGATTTCGACGCTCCTTTGCCTGAGAGCTTCGCCAATCCGGGCCAGGGCCCTATTCTTGATGTCGGTCTCGATGGCCGCCAGCCGGTTCGAGGCCGATTGGGCCGCCGCTGCGATTTCAGAAATACTCATTCTCAATTTCCTGTTGACGGAGTTCAGTTGGCCTGTTAGTATGAGATTGTAAATGATTGACGGCCGACAATCAATGCTGAAGTGTGACGCGGGTGTAGCTTAGTGGTAAAGCCCCAGCCTTCCAAGCTGGTTACGTGGGTTCGATCCCCATCACCCGCTTTCGCGGCCGGCCAGATCACGTGAGGGAAAAAATAAAGCCATCAATGCAAGAGCACCGATGGCTTTATCACGATCTGAAATCACAAATCGCTCATTTTTTCTTCTTGGCTTTCTTCTTGGCTTTCTTCTTCGCTTTCTTCTTAGTTGCTTTCTTCTTCGCTTTCTTCTTTGCCATTTTTACACCTCCGTGTAATAGAAGAAGTAAATGTTAGTAAGCGGACTCTACCTTAACACGTCCGCCTGTACCAGCTCCATCTTTCGTACACTTCAAGCATTTCATCATATTGAATGCAAAGTATAATACGCTCATTGAAGAATAAACAATTATTTTTTTATTTTTTTTTACCGTGTATTGAAAAAAAGTTCGCGAGCGGCAATATGCACTGCTGGATACTAAGCCACCGGACGGCTGCGTGTCGTGTCCCCCGACCACGATTCTATCGACAACAGCCGTGGCGTATTCAATCCTGTTCTTTCAGTGTTGGCCTTACAACGGTGACGGTCCCGGGCAGACAAAGGTATGCCCATGATCTCTTACGTATCATCCGTCGATTCATCGCGGTACGACAGATCGAGTCCATTATCCTCTCTTTGCGTGAGAAGGCTCTTTTCCATGAGTGTGGTACAGGCGAGGCAGTATCGGGCCCAGGGGATTGCATTGAGTCGCGCCTTCGGGGTCGGCTCGCCGTTGCCTTCGCAGGTTCCATAGGTCCCTGCCTCGATACGGCTGAGGGCCTCATCGATGTCCGAGAGCATCTTTCTTTCACTGCTCATCAAGCCGATGATGTTTTCGATTTCGTAGTTGTCCGTTCCGAGGTCGGCCATGTGAATCGGCAGGTTGGACAGGTCGCTTCTTTCCCTCCGCAGAGCTTCCGACTCCATGCTTGTGACGTTGCCGAGTATTTCATCTCGCTTCGCCAGCAGCATCGCCTCGAACTTGCGGACCTCCGCAGGTGAGAGCTTAGTTCTTTTTGTTTCTCTTTTTCCCATAGGGTTCCTAATCATCGATAATATCGCCGCTGCGCTACCGGAGCTGCCACGGCCACGGCGGCTTCTGTGAGCTTTCTGCGGGTCGCTGCCGCTTGTCTTTGAACCCCGTCCTTCCGGGACTTGCCGACCGTCGGTTGTACGAGGCCGACCATTTATTCAAAACGGGCCAAACGGTCAATAAAAAATTTGACTTCCGCAGGGAACTTATTATCTTATTCGACTCAGTAAACAATACGACGGAAGGAACTAACAGATTCAATCGTCAGGGGCAGAACGGCCGGGTCGCAACAGCAGCAGAGCCAAAATACAGGAGCGTGAAATGAATGACTTTGTTCCCACCAAAGTGTTTTTGACTAAAGGAGTCGGCCGGCATAAATACCAGCTCAAATCGTTCGAAGAGGCATTGCGCAAGGCCGGCGTGGCCCAGCAAAATCTGGTGCAGGTCTCGTCAATTCTGCCGCCGCGATGCAGGATTGTCAGTCGGGAGAATGGCTTGAGCCGGTTGAACCCGGGCCAGATCAGTTATTGCGTCATCGCCCGGGCCGACACGAATGAACACGGAAGACTGGTCGCCTCGTCTGTGGGCGTGGCGGTTCCCGCGGATAAAAGCCGATGGGGATACCTGAGCGAGGTCCACGGCCACGGCATGAACAGTCAACAGGCCGGAGATATGGCCGAAGACCTGGCGGCCGGCATGTTGGGGACCACACTGGGGATGGAGATTGACCCGGACAAAGCCTGGTCGGAGAAAGAGCAGGCGTATAAGTCCAGCGGGCTGTTTATCAGAACGACCAATGCCACCCAGACCGCCAAGGGCCAGGAGGGGCTCTGGACGACCACCGTGGCGATTGCCATGTTCCTGTTCGACTGAGTTTGCTGATTGGGGTTCATTCACCATGAAGGAAACGATCAATTTCGGGTACCTGCCCGATGAGCATTCCAATGCGGAAAACTCCGGCATTGTCATCATTCCGGTTGCCTACGACGGAACGAGCACCTGGATGAAAGGCGCCGATGAAGGTCCGGCCGCCATCATTGAAGCCTCCGCCAACATGGAGCTATATGACATCGAGACCGACTCAGAAGTCTACAAGAAAGGCATATTCACCGAGAGCACTATCGGAGGAGACATTTCGACAAGAGAGATGATCGAAGCGGTCCACGAGGCGGTGCGGTACTATATCGAGAAGGACCAATTCACCGTCGTGATCGGCGGCGAGCACTCGGTGAGCATCGGCTCGATCAGAGCTCATGTGGAGCGTTATCCAGAAGTTACGGTCCTGCAATTGGATGCCCACGCCGACCTGAGAGACGAGTACAACGGCTCGAAACATAATCATGCCTGTGTGATGGCCCGAACCAGGGAGCTTTGCCCAATCGTGCAGGTCGGCATCAGGAGCATGGATTCGTCCGAAAAGGAAAAGATGAATAAGTCCGGGGTCTTCTTTGCCGAGAAGATTCACAATCAGACGGACTGGATTGGCAAGGCCGTCTCCATGCTTTCAGAGAATGTGTATGTGACCGTGGATTTGGACGTTCTCGATCCGTCCATCATGCCCTCCACAGGGACACCGGAGCCGGGGGGGCTGTTGTGGTATGATATTCTGGAATTGCTGAAGGCGGTTACTGAAAAGAAGAATGTCGTGGGTCTTGACGTCGTCGAATTGTGCCCCGACGACCGGAACAAAGGGCCGGATTTTCTCGCCGCAAAGCTCATCTACAAATTGTTGAGCTACAAATTCAGAGGTTGACATGAACAAGGACGACTTTCTTAGAGACCATGTCAAGCATATCGACGTCACGTCTTTCGATTCGACGGATATTATCGAAGCGATGAAGAGCATGTCTTTCACGGCGCGGGATACCGCTGCGGCCGCAGAAATTCTCAATCAGATGATAAACGACAGAGAATGCACGATTATCCTGTGCGTCGCCGGCAGCACGAGCGCGGGAGGGTGCATGCAGATCTACACGGATATGGTCAGACACAATATGGCCGATGTGATTGTGGCGACCGGGGCCGCCATTGTCGATATGGACTTCTTCGAAGCGCTGGGATTCAAGCACTACAGGGGCAGCCCTTTTGTCGATGATACGAAGCTGCGCGAGCTCTACATCGACCGGATTTACGATACGTTCATCGATGAAGAGCAGTTGCAGGTATGCGACAATACGATCAAGAGGATAGCGGATTCGCTCGCGGCCGGGCCGTACTCCTCAAGAGAGTTCATCAAGGAAATGGGCAAGTATCTGGTTGAGAATGCTCAAAAGCCCGGTTCCCTGGTCCAAACGGCTTATGAGAACGACGTACCGATATTCTGTCCCGCATTTTCAGATTCGAGCGCCGGCTTCGGCCTGGTTGCGCACCAGGTCGAAAATGAGCAGGGGCACGTTTCCATCGACTCGGTCAAGGATTTTCGAGAGCTGACAAACATCAAGATAAAGTCACCAGTTTCGGGGCTGTTCATGATCGGCGGCGGCGTCCCAAAGAATTTTGCGCAGGACACCGTGGTCTGTGCCGAGGTCCTTGGGCACGCAGTGGATATGCACAAATACGCGGTGCAGATTACCGTTGCCGATGTCAGGGACGGAGCCTGCTCCAGCTCCACACTCAAGGAGGCGTCGTCGTGGGGCAAGGTGGATGCGGGAAACGAACAGATGGTGTATGCCGAGGCGAGCAGTGTTCTTCCGCTGATTGTCAGTTACGTCTATCACGGGCGCCACTGGGAAAACAGAGACAAGAGGCGGTGGAGCAGGATTTTCGATTAGTCATCGTCCACAAAAGGGAAAGGAGCGCGGAGATGGCGAGCAGGGCGCGAATGCTTGGATTCATGGGCGCGGTGGTTTGTGCGCTGACCTTTGCGGGCTGCAAAGACAAGGAAAGAGAAATGGCCCTTCTTGAGGCGGAGCAGGCCAGGATCGAGTTGGGCAAGGTCAAGGGGGATTTGGCCCGAACCCAAAGAGAATTGGCCGATCTCAAGCAGGAGCTCGTGGCCGCCAAGGACACTCGCGATGAGCTGCACCTGCAGGTTGAGAGACTTATCAAGGAGCGAAGCGGCGTCATGGCTGCGGCCGAGCAGACGCAGGAAACGGTCAGGACCCTGACGGCTCAGTCCACCGAACAGGCTCAAAGCGTTGGGACGCTCCAGGACGAGATCAAACAGCTCAGGACCCTCGTCGAGACCCAACAGACGCTCATTACAGAACAGCAGGCGACCATTGATGAGCTGCAGAAGACCCTCGATGTATTACAGGGAACCGCGGGTGAACAGGATAGTATGGAAGAGCCATCGGCCGTTGGCGAGCCTAACGGCGTCAACGAACTCTGATGCCGTTCCAAGCGAGGACGGGATGGCCCCAAGGTAGGACTTACAAACCTGGTCAGCGACCATGTATCTGTATGCCTCTGCCTGCGTGGAGCAAAGAAAGACCCCGTTTTCCGAACAGGTCCGCGAGCGGACAAGTGAACCACTGACACACGCTTGACTCTGTCAGCTTCGGCAGCCGTCAGTTCGGTTTTCGAGAGCAGTACCAGAGCGCTCCGACCATGATCATCAGTAGTATCAGCTCTCCGAAATTCATTTTTGCCGACTCCTTCGAAATGGTGTGTATAGCTGATTTCCGCCCGAGCCTGCAAAGAACGCACACCAGAGGTCCCCTGTTCCCTGGACAGAGGCAGACCGCTCCCGGCGTCTCCTTACAGGTCGAAATTGGCGGTTTGAGCTGGACCGCTAAAAGTCCGTGCAAAAACGCTTTGCAATTGTCAACTCTGAGCTGCGTTTTCGTCTCGATGAATACCGCAACTATTTTAACGCGCCGGAGCGGGCAACGTCAAGAAAATTGCACGTTTCGACAAGATTCCCCCCAAAAAAGGCCGAGAACAACGGCGCTGAGGAATCGGGAGCAGGAAAGACCCTACCCGCAATTCCATCGATTACCGGAGTCTTCGGCCAGATCAGTAGCTGCTGACGCGCCACTCGTTCGTCGCCGATCGTCCTCAACGACGGAAGCCCCTCATGTTGTGTATCATTGTCTGTCGCGCTCTGACGCCGTCAATAGAGCCAGGGGGAAGGAATCAGAACCGCTTCACCGCCGGATTCTACGGAGCGCGCACGGTATAATCTTCCGTCCTCTTGTTGTTGTTCTCATTTAGCTCATCGACCTGGTCCTTGACGTCGGCGGTAGCTGTGTTGCGATAGCGCTGTGCGACTGACAGGTTTTCTCTTCGTTGTACTCTGTGCGATTCATTGGGCGCCAGAGCCGGCACCGGATATGTCGGCGGGTAGGTCTCTCCTCCGACTTTCAGTGCAAGCATTGAGGGTCCGGCCGCTTTAAAGCCCGTGTTCTTAACCACGGCGGTAAAGGTGATAGTGTCGGCCGTGGTAGGGCTCTTGGGCAAGTGCGTCAGACTCACAACCTGTAGGTCGGCCTTGCACCCCGACAAGGCCAGACTGAAAGCGGCCATCACAATAATGGCGATGTGAAGTCTTGTGTTCCTCATTTTGATTCTCCTTTCAAAAGAGCCGTTGCGGTGGATCGATGCACCCGGTGTGCACCGACACTTGCTCAATGGAACTGACCCAAATCCGTATCATCAACTCGCATCTCTCGCCCTGTTCACGTCTCGGCTGACTGCCCGAAAACGATCCCGCCATTCGCTATTCATTCCCGACCAACACGGCACACGGTCCCCCCCGGAATTCCAGACGAAGCTCGTCAACCTCTCCTTGCCGAGTTCGCGTGTAACGCCATGCGGCCGACTTCGGTCTCACAGGTGGTATACATCTCGCCACTTCTCAATTCATCTCGCGATTGACACATTATAGCGATTCCAGGACCGGAAGTGTGGATATTCTTTCGGGAAAATTTCGCGTTGCGGAAAATTTTTTCGGGCCAGAGGCGAGCGATTTGGCCCGCGCAGCTTCCCCCGCCTGCGCAAACCACCACCTATGCGGGGAAACCAGGTGATGGATTAGTGGCCTGGCTGAGCACGGCAGCCTGTCCGAGGCGGTCTCGGCTATACCTCAGACAAGATTAAGCTGACGAACTGCCGTGGTCACAGCTTGAGTTTGCTCTGGAGCTCTCCGATGGCTGCCTGAACCTGCTTGAGCTGATCTTGCAACTCCCGGACCTTTTCGGTTTCACCTTGCAGCTTCTTTGCGAGCTCGTCGATTCGAAGCTGGGCCGCTTGTGCCTCGGCGGCGGCTGCGTCGCGCGATCGAACGAGTTCATCGTTCTGCTTCTGCAGCGTCCCTCGGAACCTGGTGAGCTCATCGACCTGTTCCTGCAATTTCTCACGCGAGTCGGCCAGTTCGGCGAATTTCTCCTGCAACTGGTCGCGCGATCTGCTTAGCTCATCCACCTGTTCACCCAACTGGTCGCGCGCCTGAATCACGCTGTCCATTTGGGCTTTCAGGTTGTCTCTTTCTCGCTCGGTTTCCGCCAGGGTGGCTTGGAGACTTTCCAGCTTGGCCCTGTTGCACCCGGTCAGGGTCAGCGCAAGAGTCAATGCCAACACACATGTCGCAATCAGAATCTGTTTCATCATTTCTCCACTCCTGTTGTTTTCCGTGAGGTTCACAAAAGTCCGACAAATAATGGCCTGCGAATCTGCCGCTACAGTGTACCATCAATATTATAATACCGCCCCGAGACGGCGTCAAGGAATATTCCGCCCCCGCCTGGGTGTTCAATTCCCCTCATACGGCGATCCAAGAGCCTTGTCATGTGAGAAAATCCGGGTAATATGGACGTTGAAGGGGCCGTCTTGCGGCTCGGCGGCAATTGCCCGGGACTCTGTGCGTTCTGCCTGCTTGCTGGAGGTGACTGTTGGAGACGAACAAAAACGCGCCTGCGAGTTTTCGAGAGAAGCTCAAGTTCATGGGGCCTGGCGTCGTCTTGGCCGCGCTGGCCATAGGCTCAGGCGAGCTGGTGCTCACGCCCCGGAGCGGCGCCCAGTACGGATTCGCACTGTTGTGGGTGCCCATTCTGACTATCGTCTATAAGGCGGCGTTCAGCGAGGGTCTGGCCCGACTGACGATCGCTTCCGGGGACGACGTTTTTCGTGCCTTCGACTGGCTGCCCGGCCCCCGGCACTGGGCCCAGTACTTCATCGTCCTTGTCTTTTCGCTGGATATGATAGGTTACGGCGGCATCGCTCTGGCGGTAGGCTCGGCTGTGGCCGGACTATGTCCGGGATTCGATATTCGCCTGGGGGCGCTTTGCGCTACGGCGCTGGTTCCCGTTTTGCTGTACACAGGTTCGTACGCATCTTTTGAGAAGATCGTCGCGGCCATGTGCGCCGTGCTGCTCGCCGGCGTGGTCTATACGCTGTCTCAGGTTCCGCTTCCCGGCGACCAGATAGCGCGCGGACTCGTGCCCAATGTCCCGGAAGGCTCCATATCCACCATCATGGGCCTGATGGGCTGGGTCGGCGCCGGCACCACCACCTTGCTCTATTCATCATGGATCAACGAGAAGATCGGCAAAGCCCGTAGCGAGCAGGACTATCGCCGGTGGCTCTCGACCATGCGCATTGACTGCTTTGTTTCGTATGCCCTGATGCTGGGGATTTCCTTCTCGTTCCTCGCGATGGGTGTCGCGACTCTGCATACCCAGGGTATTGTGCCCGAGAAGCAGCAGATTATGTCCACTCTTTCCCGCATGCTCGATTCGGTTCCGCGCGGGCGGGAGACGTTTCTGGTCGTTGCGTTTTTCGCGCTGTTCAGCACCGTGGTCAGTTGCATGGATGGCAAGAGCCGGGCCATTGCCTCGATGCTGACCGGCATCTCGCCCAGGTTCTCGAGCAAGCTCAGAAGCTACCGCGTCGCAATGGGCACGTATCTGGCCGTCATGGCAGTGACCATACTTCTGGGTGACAACCAGCCCGCTGCTGTCATCAATATGATCGCTTCCATGAACGCCGTCGTGTTTGGTCTGCTTGGCTTCGCCCTGCTCTACCTCGACCGCAGGCTGCCTGTCTACGCCCGAAGCCACCCGGCCTTGCGCTGCATAGTCTTCGCCGGAAGCACCGTCTTCCTGGGAGTTGCCTGCCTCAGACTGCTCTGACGCCAGCTCGTCTGGACCGTACAGCGGGAAGCTCGGCCACATATGCACAGCACGCCATCGAACCCAGATCTCTTAAGAGCGCTCGATGGTATATAGCCACCATCTTGCCTTATTCTGACGCTTGGCTCTTGGTTGCCGCTCGAAATAGATGGTCATGTTCAGGCCGTTGTCCGTTCTGATCCTGTACCAGTGTTTACGCAGATACTGCTCGCCGCCTCCGCTGCTGCACGGTCCCGATTCCTTCCATATCTCAAGCACATCGGCAATTGCGTACTCCCGGTCTCGCCATGTAAATCGGCCCGGAAGTGCCGGTTCGCCCCTGGTCATCGCAGTCGTCTCAAACGTGCCCGAAGCTGGCGTGATAGGCTCACTGATGAATTCCTCGTTCATATCGAACCTCAGTTTCTGAAACAGTTTACAGCACCATCCGGGACAATCACAATGGAAATCTACTCGATAGGCCTTAGTGCGGCCAAAGCCAAATGGTCCTTGTTTTCCGGCTCAAAAAAATCAGGATTTTTCAAAATTTTTTAGTTGACAATACATAGTATGTATAACATAATATCCAGCGGAAAGTAAAACAGGGATACGAGAGATCCGAAGTCCGTCGGTTGAAAGGGATTTTTATGAAGTTTGAAAGTCAGTTGCTCAAAGGCATCGCGCCGGTGGTGGTGCTGGAGATTCTCTCCGGCGGGCCCATGTACGGCTACGAATTAGGTCAGGCCATCGAGCGGCGAAGCGGCCAAATCCTCACGCTCGGCAAAGGTACGCTCTATCCGTTGTTGTACAACCTCGAAGCCAAGAAGCTCGTCCGAGGCAAATGGCAGAGCAGCCAGTCAGGCCGCAAGAGACGCTACTACTCCATCACGGCCAAGGGAGAGGGTGAGCTGGCCCGGCAAAAGGCCCAGCTCAAAGAGTTAACGAGCGGCCTGAATCTCGTCTTCGGCGGAGCCTTCGTTCCGGCTTAGCCTGTATTGAGCCTCAGTTGTAAACGGATGCGTGCGGTGGATTCGCGAAACAAAATGTGAACCGCAATGGATGAGGACACAATCATGGCAAAGGAAGATGACAGGAAAGAATCAGAGAACCTTCCTCTCTCGGTTACGGAGTTTCTTGAGGCGCTGCTGAATAAGATGCGGTATCGCCGCAAGGTGCGCCGGGACGTGCGTGCCGAGTTGACGGCACATTTTGAAGATGAGCTAAAGGGCTGCACAACGGATGAAGAAAAGCACAAGAAAGCGAAGCAGCTCGTCACTGATTTCGGCGAGCTGAAACTACTGGCGATCCTTATCCGCCGGGCCAAGAAGCGCTGCCGGCCTCTCTGGCGAACCGTTGTTGCACGCACGTTCCAGGTCGTTGGTGTCTTGTTCCTGTGCCTGGTTGTTTACACGATCTGGTTCTCATGCGGCAAACCGACCATCAGGGTCGATTATGTGGCGATGTTCAACCGGATGAACCAGCCGAGAGTGCTCGACCGGGACAACGCGTGGCCGAACTACGAAGAGGCAATCAGCCTGTATGTGCCGCAAAGCGCCCTGACAAAGAAATTCATTTCATACAGGCGAAAGAGCATAGATCGTAAAGAAATACTCAGGCTAAAGAATCTAATAAACGATGGCCGGCAGGAGATTAGCCAATGGCTCGCGCAGAACCAGAGACACTGGGATAGCCTGGGGCCTGAAAAACAGGCTGTTGTGCAAAAGTGCTTTGAGTATGATTGGGTCCCATTGCCCAAGTTGGCCTATGACACATATGCCGAATGGGAGACTACGACATTCGACCGGATGACGGAGCACATTCTCAAATGTATCGAGGCCGATACCAAGCCAACGATGCCTCACCCGCGGGGCCCCTTGCCGTCTTCGGAAGGACCGGGATTTCCGAAAGTCGAATTGACGAACTGGTTGGAGAATCGTCAGATCCCAGCCGATTTCGCCTGGGCCGTCTCGGTTGCCGTGCTTCACGAGGCCAGCAGGCGCTATAAAGATCTTCCCGGTAACATATCGGCGCCGCTTTCGGACGTCGAACAGCAGTACATCGGTGCCTGGGTCGGGCAGAACGACGCTGCGTGGCGGCAATTCGCAGCAGGCAGCTCCAAGTCGTACTGTTACAGGCCATATTTCAGTGATGCGAACGATGAAGAGAGGTCTCTCTGGAGCGTCCTGTTGCCTCATACGAGCCCTCTGC
>CP070806.1:3249831-3253482 GCA_020343675.1 Phycisphaerales bacterium | reverse complement strand
CGGCCTGCGCCTGGAGGATCGTCGCCTGCTTCTTCTGCAGGGCCCCGATAACTTTCTGGTAATCGGCCGCCACTTCGACCGGCGGGTGAATGCCCTGCAATCCGACGAATACGATCTCGACCCCGAGGCCTGCCTGGTCCGCGGCTTTCTGAATCCGTGTAGTCAAGGTTTCCGTGGCTTCGGTCCGGCCGGCGCCCAGCAGGCTCTGGGCCATTCCGGCCTCGTCATCGGCTTCGATTTTCGCGCTGGCCGCAAACCGCGTCAGCTCACGATAGCAGATCGATTCGAGTAGTTGTTCAGGCTCGTGATGATTGTAAGCGAAGGAATACAGGTCCTTGATTCGGTACTGCACAGGCACAGCCGCGATGACGAGGCTGACCGGCACGGTTCCCTGGAAGGACTCTGTGCCGGTTTGCTCGCTGGCCACGAGCAGTTGATATTCCTGAGCATAATGGCTTTCGCCCCACAGCAAGGGCTTGTGCTCCAGAGCGCCCGTATCCGGATCGCGCTGCGGGACAAAGCCGATGCTGATTTCCGCGATTCTCTTGGTGGGATACCTATGGACTTTGTCGATGGGCCAGGGCCACTTGAACGCCAATCCGGGGCCGATTAGCCTGACGTCGTTCGTGCTGTCGGCCGGATTGCCGAAGTGCTCGATGATGGCTTCTTCGTCGGGGGCGACCACGACGATGCAGCTCAACAAATACAGGGTCGCGCAGGCGAACAGGGCCAGGGGCACAATCCACTGTTCGAGCAGTTTATAGAACCATGTCTGCGAGACCTGGAAGCCGAACTGGTAGTCGATAGCGTCGGCGGCGCTGCGCAGGATTCCACCCGGCTCGCTGATAACGCCCAGCAGCCTGCTGTCAAAGGCGCTGCGGCTGTAGAGCCCCTTGAGCCTGGGCCGGTAGATGTCAAGGATAAGGTTCAGGGCTGTTTCGATGCCGAGGACAACAAGCAGGCCCGGAATCACCCGCGCCATGATGTTGACAAACCTGTAGCGGCTTTCCGGATCCTTAAAGCTGAACAGGTAGGCCAATGCCAGTGCCACGGCCAGGACAAAGCACAGCAGGGCGGCTCCCAGCAGGGCGCTGCCACCGGCCCTCAGCGGTTTCCACTGGCGCTGGCCCGACATGCCTGTGGCGTAACGGCTGATCAGGAAACTGACGAAGGCGATAGCCGTCATGCAAATGCCGCAGAGCAGCGGCCGTTTCAACATGTCCGGCGCTATCGCGGTGCGAGCGGCGTTCAACAGGTACAGGCCCATTCCTATTTGATAGGCTGCGATGAGTGCCGAGAATATGGGAATGAACCATTTCTCGAAGATCTGCAATCGGCGCTGGGCGACGTAGAACAAGGTCGCTCGCTCGCTGCCGGCCTGGAATATGGTCGATGTGGCCTGGTCTCTGCTCAACTGGCCGGCGTCGAGCTTCTCCTGCTCGGCCAGCGATCGCTGATAAAACTGCATGCACAAGACAAGCCAGATTGACGCAACCGACAGGTTCAACCACCCCACCGCCGAGATCGCGAGAAAACCGCTCCATCGGCCCAAAAAGAAGCAAATGCCGAAGAAGACCACGCTTAAAATCAAAGACACCACGGCGACGTGTACGGGGCGTTTGGACGATACTGTCATTTTCTATCCCGGCCTTACAATCTGAACAAAACGGGCACCAACACAGTATTCACTGGACGTACGTGTAAGCCTTCACCATTTATTAAGTTGCGTACTATAGCAACAAATGCTATCTTAGCATAGGGACAACTGTGAAAAAAATCAGGCCCCTATGTGAAAAAAAACGCGCCGGCTCAGCAGACGCACCCGGCGCGATGGAACGGTCGTGACAGATGAATAGAATATTTACTATAGCAAAAAACACGTTCATCGAAACGCTCAGGCAACCCATCTTTGCCGTTATTATTGTTGCTGCATTGCTGTTATTCTTTGTGACCCCGTCCTTGACGATGTACACGATGAGCGACGACAACAAACTCCTACGCGAGTTAGGGCTATCTACGTTGTTTCTGACCAGCTTGTTCATCGCAATCTTCTCGGCCTCCGGCGCGGTGGCCGAGGAGCTGCAGAACAAGACGATCTTGACCGTGTTGAGCAAGCCCGTTCAACGTCCGATATTCATTCTCGCCAAATTCCTGGGCGTGACCGCGGCGGTGGTTCTGGCCCACTACATCTGCACGATTGCCCTTCTGATGGCGATTCGGCATGGCGTCCTGGAGACGGTCAACGATACCCACGACTGGACGGTCCTGGGCGCTGCGGGAGTCGGCGTCATCGCCGTAGTCTTGCTAAGTGCTTTTTTTAACTATGCTTACGACTGGAAATTCTCTTCGACGGCGATGGTCCTGACCGCCGTTTTCGCCACGCTGACGGTCATTTTCCTGGCCTTCATCGACCGGAACTGGCAGTTCAATCCGAAGGACAATGGGATAAACGCCGTGGATATCTACGGCTCGGTCCTGCTGCTGCTGGCCGCGGTGATTATCGTTGCGCTGGCCGTGGCGTTCTCGTCCCGGTTCAACATTGTGGTCACTCTTTCGCTCTGCCTGGGGATTTTCCTGCTGGGTCTGGTCAGCGATTATGTGTTCGGTCGATTTGCCGAAGCGCACCTCTGGGCCCAGGTCGGCAGATTCATCGTGCCGAATCTCCAGATTTTCTGGATCAGCGACGCCATTTATGAGGGCCACAAAGTCCCGGCCAGGTATATCTTGACAAGCGCTTCTTATGCCCTGTGCTACACCACGGCCATTCTCGCTCTGGCCGTCGCCCTCTTCCAACGCCGCCAGGTGGGGTAAGCTTGGGCGGACAGACCTGTCGGGCATGTCCGACGCATCCTAAATGACTTTTAGCACGGCTATTTCGTCACAGTTCTGCTGCTTCGTGCAGCGTGCGCAGTCGCTCCAGACCTTCATCGGCAACTGTTCTTTTTCGACGATGGCGAATCCCTGCTTCTCGAAGAATTGCGGTTCGAGCGTCAACGCGAAGACCTTCGGCACGCCCAGCGCCGCGGCTTGTTCGAGGGCCGCTCCCACCAGCAGCCGGCCGGCTCCTTTGCCCTTCTGAGCTTCATCGACAGCCAGCGATTTGATCTCCGCCAAATCCGCCCAGACAATTTCCAGCGAGCAGCAGCCGACGATGCGGCCGTCCAATTCGACGACGCTGAACGTCTGAAGGTTCTCGTAGATATCGGCCGGCGAGCGAAACAGCATCCGGTCCCGCTCCGCATAAGAGCTCACCAGAGCGTGAATCGCCTTGACATCTGAAATCTTTGCACTGCATACGTTCATAGACAGCTAAGTATAGCCACGAAGACGCAAAGCTGCAAGTCCGGCGCTACGAGACAACCCGCCGGCTTGCCGGTCCAAGAAGCAATTGAGGATTCTTCCCTGCTTTCTCCTGCGAAACCGCCAGGATAGCCGGGTCGGCTCACCACCGATATCCTCCCAGACGCATAGCAATTCGTGATGGTGCTTTTCGAATTCTGTCCAACAAAACCACCAAGACCGATATTCCCGGAGTCGCCACCAGAAACATTCCCAGTGGCATAACAGTTTGTCATTCTGCACCCCCATGAGGTACGCCCAACCAGACCGCCGGTTACATTGCACCAGTCCCTGCCGACAACGCTACCTGTG
>CP070806.1:3231884-3249731 GCA_020343675.1 Phycisphaerales bacterium | reverse complement strand
CCCATTGATAATTGTCCCGCGAATTCCATACCTGTCATAATTCATTTTCTCCGATAGAAATTTCTTTATCTTTCGTGAAAGGCCGATACGCATAACCGGCCCATTTAACTCCAACGTTATTTGAAAATTCCAGCATATTCAATCGCACGCCGTGTGCGAAAATGGCGATGGCGGCCAGACCGATATTGAGCGCGTGGCCGAAGATGACGATAGGGGCGCCTCCAATCCACGTAGCCGAGCCGGCGACCTTCGCTCCCAGGCCGTTAAACGCCGAGGCGATGTAGTAGCTGGCCAATCCCACGGCAAACAGGCGGATATAGCTCATGATGTCGCTGAATGTGCTCAGCAGAGGCAAGATAGACGAGGCGAGGCCGATCAGGAATCTCTTGAGCGGATTGCTCACAGGTGCAGTAAACCAGCTTGCTGCAACAAAGCCGATCAACAAGACATAACCGATCGCCGCCGGCATCCTGTCCACCCCGATGAACATCAGATGCCATATCAGAACAAGCATATCGACCAGGATGACCATCCAGGCGATTTGTGCGTATGCTCTGGCGTCGGGAAAGAGCTTGACGGCCGTGTGCAGGTGCGCCGCGACAAGATGGGCGCATCCGATGAGCAGCGATATTTTCATAATCAGAGCGCGAGCTTCTTCGCCGTCCGACCGCCAGAGCGGAGCCACCGCGAGCATCGCATTCGCCGCACCCTCGTATCCGGCGTCGAGAAGCGTTTGCGGCGTGATGCCGAAATAGTTGGCCGTCAAAATGCCCCAGAGCATCGTCGCCAGACCGAAAATGATCAGCAAATGGGCCGACGGCTTGCCGGCGGCGCGCACAATGCGACGATAGAACGCCAGACCGGCGCAGGCCAGGATCGCTCCATAGCCTGCATCGCCAATAAGCATAGCCGCAAACAGCGGCAGCGCGACCATGAAAAACGGCGAGACATCGTATTCTCTGTAGCCGGGCAGCGTGCCGAGCATATCAAAGAGCGCCTTGATGGGCCTGGCCCAGCGAGGGTATTCGATCAGCGTCGGTGGCTGTTCCTGCTCCTGGGCGGACACGACCTCTACGGCGGCGGTCATGTTTCTTTCGGACAGATTCTCCGATAGAGACTCGGCCTTGTGAGAGGGCACCCACCCTTGCAGGGCAAAGAGAGCGTCGCCGGAGAGACCGCTGTTCTGGACGACACAGAAATCCGCCTCGATTTGACGCTGCTTGAGCTGATGCCGTATTGCTTCGACCAGATTTGCCAGCTCAGCCAGACGTTCATGGTGCCGTTTGAGTGAAGCGTCCACCTCGGCCGCCTCTTTCCTGACTGTGGGCAGGTCCGTGGCTGGCCAGCGTATTTCCCTGGCCCCTTCAGGAGCTTGAAACTTCCCGGTCCGGTCAATGACGGCAATCATCGCCCCCCGTCCCGGTAATTCGGCTACGGTTTCGATGCACTCGGCTTCAAGCGCGGGCAGGTCTTTTTGAGCGACTGAGAAGAATTTGACTTCAATGCCGGCCGAACGGAGCTGCTCAAGCTGTTCAAGCTCGACATCGCCCCAGGTCGTGAGCTGATCGGCTTTTCGATACAGCGTATTGAGGCGGTCTTCTTCATCCGCGATGGCCTTTTGAATCGAAAGAGCTTCCTTCGCGGCCTCCAGCGCCGACAGGTCAGGCGTGTCGCCCGAAGGTTCAATCTGCTGCAATATTTGCAGGGCATGGCTGAGAGTGGAGATCTCGCGTATGGTGAGCTCTTTTGCAGTGGCCTTCTCGGGAACGACCGGTTCGACGTGCACAACGCCTAATTGCCCCAGCGCATCTAAAAGCCGATCACGGTTGTGACTCTGTGTTACGATATAAACTTTGGACATCGGCACGATCATAGAGCGGCAGCCTCCATGAAGCCTTCGTGTTCTTTTTGCTCTAATTTGGCCTTCGCAATTTTTGCCCGAGCCACTCCGGCGGTCATCTGATCGCCCAATGCGATTCGGATCCTCCGAATATTTTCAAGGGCATCGGGAATCATGACTTTTTCAAAAAGATTGACGCGTTGCATGACTCTCTTTAGCTCCGCCTGCAACAGATCGAGACACTCCTGCAAAATATTCAACTCCGCTTTTTGTTGATTAAGCTCTTTCAAATCTGCAAGCGATTTGTCCACCCACGGCGCCGTCGCAAATAGGCTGAAATCAGCTTTCGGAAAGGCGATGTTTTCAAACCGTGGTACATAGACGCCGGCGATGCTGTGCGTGGATGTGTCAACGGAATCAGGCCTTGACAACTTCTCGAAATTGACACCTGCGACGTCACTAAACAGGCCGTCATATGCAGAGATTGTCTTTTCTGTTTCCTTCACGGCGGCCTGCTTCTTGCGAAACGCCTGGCGAGTCTGCAAAATGGATAGTTGCACCTGTTGCTGTTTGAGCTTGAGCGTAGGCAGGTACCGATTGAAACGCGCCAGCGCGTCGCGCTGCTGCTTGAGTTCTGTTCGTGTGAATTTTATCTTCCGTTTCGCCATTGATCTTTCACGTGGCCGTTACGCCTGAACGGTTTCGGCTTGTGGCTCCGGCTTTGTCTGATGAGTCTCGTGAGGCCAGTGTTTTTCAATGATAGCATCTCTAATGCCCGTTTCCTCCGGGTCGAAACACTCAGCAAGGATTTCCCAGCATTTGTCCAACGCGTCGAAAAGCTCGATGTTCAGATTCAGGTCCATAATCTTTTCTTCAAATAGGTCGCCGTACTTGAGCAGCCGCGTGTCCCAATCGGATAATTCAAAGCCCATTTCCCGTTTTTCCCGGCTTTCCTCGCACTGTGCGTAAAGCTGAATGCAGGCGTTCATAATGGCTCGGTGGTCATCCCTTGTCTCGCCGTTGACCAACTGTTTCAAACGTGACAGCGAACCGAACGGTTCAATCCGGCCGTTGCGCAGGTAGAGCTGGCCTTCGGTGATGTAGCCCGTGTTGTCGGGAACGGGATGCGTGACGTCGTCGCCCGGCATCGTGACACACGCCAATACGGTCATAGAGCCGGCGCCGTCGAAATCCACGGCTTTCTCGTAGCGCCGTGCCAATTGCGTGTACAAATCGCCGGGATACCCGCGATTCGAGGGCACTTGTTCCATCGTTATGGCTATCTCTTTAAGGGCGTCCGAGAAAGCCGTCATGTCCGTCAGCAGGACCAGAACATTCTTGCCCTGCAGGGCATACTGTTCGCCGACGGCCAGAGCCTGGTCCGGTATCAGCAGGCATTCGACGACCGGGTCAGCGGCGGTATGGATGAACATAATCGTTCGGCCCAGAACGCCGGCTTCGTCGAAACGATGGCGGAACGTCAGATAGTCGTCGTGGCGCAATCCCATGCCGCCGAGAATGATGATTTCTGCGTCGGCCTGCATCCCGACCCTTGCCAGCACGTCGTTGTAGGGCTCCCCGGCGACCGAAAAAATCGGCAATTTCTGTGAGCCTACCAGAGTATTGAAAATGTCGATCATCGGGATGCGCGTGTGTATCATCTTCTCCGGGACTCTGCGTTTGACGGGATTGACCGCCGGTGAGCCGATTTCAACCGCTTCGGCTTTCACCTCGGGCCGGCCGTCTCTCGGGCGGCCCGAACCGTCGAAAACGCGGCCAAGCAACGCATCGTCGAACGGCACTTTGAAGGAGTGGCCAAGGAATCGAATCTTGTCTCCGGTGGAGACTCCTTCGGTGCCGGCGAATATCTGGAGACTGACCTGGTCATCCTCGAGACGGATAACCTGAGCTAGCGAAGAACCCTGGTTCGTTGTAATGACAGCAAGTTCGTCGTACCCTATCGCCCTCGCTTTGACAGTCACGACATTGCCGGCTATTTGCGAGATCTCATCGTAAAATGTTCTCATGATTGACTGCCCCAGATTGTTGAGCGTTGCATCATAACGCTGCTGCGAATCTTCATCATTGTTATCTTCCCCGCCGCAAGCATGCCCCTTGTGTATGGCCTCAGGCTGTCGCCTGCTCAAGCTTGTCCTTTGCTTGCGATTTGTCTGCGTTTTTCAAAAGCGATTGGACATACTGATCGATCTGACCGAGAATTTCCTTAAAGTCACCCCGTTCGGTGGCCTCGTCATCTTTATGGGCGGCCTTGTTCATAGGCTCATCCTGCCTGTCTGATTCGGGGACAACGCTTTCGTCCCACCGGGCGTAGTTCCAATTAATGAACATACTGCTGATTTTCCTGAGGGTATGACGCGCCTCGTTCTTGTCCTTGAAGACAAAATCCGCCTCGAGGACTTCGAGTATTTTGTCAAAGACGAAACGCTGCCGATCCACCGACGTGGCGGCATCCACGTCGTCAAACGCATTCTGCTGCAAATAGGCGGAATCGAAGAATTCCGCTTTAAGCATCACTGCAAAATCTTCGATTGGCGTCCCCTCCTCACCGACGACTGTCATCATCTGGCGTATTTCATCGCCTCGCCTGAGTGTGTTATGCACTTTTTGGACTTTTTTCGGATCGATGATGCCGACGTACTTGCTCCAGCTATCCAGCGGGTCGATGGCGGGATAGCGACGGGCGTCACTTCGGGACCGGCTCAGACCGTGGAAAGCGCCTACGACCTTGAGGGTTGCCTGGGTTACAGGTTCGTCGAAGTTGCCCCCGGCCGGGCTGACCGTGCCCCCGATTGTCGCCGAGGCGATACGCTTGTCACGAAGCTCAATCGCTCCCGCCCGCTCATAAAAATTGGCAATGCGGCTTTCAAGGTAGGCCGGAAACGCCTCCTCACCGGGTATTTCCTCCAAACGCCCTGAAATTTCACGCATCGCCTGGGCCCAGCGACTGGTCGAGTCGGCCAGAAGCAGAACATTCAGACCTATCTGGCGGTAGTACTCGGCCAGCGTCATACCCGTATAGACCGAAGCATCGCGCGCGGCCACAGGCATGGCCGAAGTATTACAGATGATGATGGTTCGTTCCATCAAGCTCTTGCCTGTCCGCGGATCCTGAAGCTCAGGGAATTCCCTGATCGTGTCAACAACTTCACCCGCTCGCTCCCCGCAAGCTGTAATGATGACGATGTCAACCTGAGCATGGCGCGAGGTAATCTGCTGCAATACGGTTTTGCCGGCGCCGAATGGCCCGGGAATACAGTACGTTCCGCCCCGCACAATCGGGAACATCGAGTCAACGATGCGAATGCTTGTCACCAGCGGTTTGCTCGGCAGCAATCGCCTCTTTGCTACACACAAGGGTCGCTTCACCGGCCAGACTTGTTCCATGGTCACCGTGCGTTCGTTGCCTGAAGAATCGGTCAGCGTGGCGATTTCTTTTCCAATGGGATATGAACCTGATTCGGCGACGGTTCGAACTGTGTACTGGCCTTCCCAGCCGAAGGGGACCATAACGTTGTGCTCGAATATACTCTCGGGAACGCTACCGAGGGTGTCTCCGGCCTCAACCACAGTCCCGGCTTGGACTTTGGGGGTCCAGTCCCACAGGCGCTCGGTATCAAGAGCGTGAATGTAATTGCCCGGTTCGAGAAAAAAGCCAACCTGTTCTGCCAACTTCGGCAGCGGATTCTGAAGCCCGTCATAGATCTGGCCCAGCAGGCCCGGCCCCAGCACTACCGAGAGCATGTCCTCCTGAAACTCTACCTGATCTCCGACCCTGAGGCCGCGAGTCTCTTCGAATATTTGAAGATCGACGGAGTCGCCGCGAACTCGGATAACTTCGCACAAGAGCTTGATCCCGTCGTTACGCACACAATAACCTACGGCGTTCTTAACAACTCGGTCCTCGGTCTGAGCTACGACCATATTGCCAAAGACGGCCTTGATTCGTCCTATCACGGTATGTCCTCACTATCAAGCGATATATGAACGTTGTTTTCGTATCATCAGGCTTATGGTGAACTTGTCTTATTGCGTTGTTGTTTCTCAGATAAGATGCGTCGCCAGCGATGTAGAAGTACCAGCTTTGCAGCATATACTTCAGCTTCACAATCGCGGAAACTGTACCAGCCCCCATGCTCCTCAAGCCAGTCCCATCTGGCCTTATCCAGGACTTCCTGTGCAGCAAGAGGATTAGAAGCTGAGGACCATGCCGATACGATGTGACTGTAATCGGCATTCTTATCGGCCAATTCAGGTGTGACCACATAGGTGGCCGGATCCAGCTCAAGCTTGCGAGAGCGGGCTGTGACCAAAGCATTACGAAGACCAACCTCAAATCCGACCCAGACTTTTAGGAAGCTGCTTCGCGTGCGTCTTGCCACAAACGCAGTGTGACGGAAGTATCGTGCCCAGATTCCATCTACACTCAACCGCTCGGTTTCCTTTTCTTGCTCTGCTGCTTCCGAAGTCTCTTGCGGCAAAAGGAAATCCGGCAAAACCGCCTCGTCTTGCCCTTTGTCGAGAGAAAGGATAGCCAAGTCGACCTGATCCTGTTCAACTTCTTCCGCCAACAATGCCTGATATTGCATCAGATCATCGCTGAGAAGGAACATCTCAACTGTACGAACAGGACCCTTCGCGCCAATGACGTGCTCCAGCAGCTCAGACTTGCTCAATGGAGGAATGCTGCCTATCGGATCCAACGACGGAAGAGCGCTCAACAAATATTCATGTCGATGAAGTTGACTCATCATTCCTTTTTTGGCTCTACCACAAGAGCTGCTGAATCCACTTGCGTTATCCTAATCCCTGGAATCCGCTGCTTTCTCAAGGAATTGCTGGAGCTCAGGGTCGATCATCTCTGCCAGCAAAGATGTTACGGAGGCTGTACTGACTTCGACAGTGGAACCCTCTATCTTGTATTCGAAGCCGCTTTTCGCCAGATTGTAATCCACGTCCATCTGAACGTTGCCGTTCTTAAGTGAATATGCCAACTCTCTAAGTGCAGTCTCCAACAGCCTGCTTCTTACGTCACGTGAAATACTAATCTCCGTCGTGAGTTTTTCTTTTGCAGTGGCCTTTGCGTAAGCGGGGATTACTTCTCGCAAGACGTGTACAAGCGTTTCTTCATCGTTAAGGGCTTTTTCGACATTCAATGTCAGTATAGTCTCAAGCTGCTGACTCAGTTTTTCACGAAGCAGGAAAATAGCATCACGTGTAGCCAATTCGAGACTTGAATTCATTCGGGTCTTCACTTTTTCAGCATCAGCCTGTGCTTGCGCGATGATCTGATTCGCCGCTTCTTTGGCCTCAGAAATAATCGTCTCTGCCTTCTCTCTCGCCTCGGCTTCAATCTTCTCAGCAGCTTTCTTGCCGGCATCCACACCTTCTGATTCCAATGTCTTAACAAAGGACTCTATGTTTGTAGGCATTTGCTCATTTCCTCAACCATGTCATTTGGCTGCAAAAGCCAAATATATGCATGTACTTTCAGTCTGTTTCGTGTCATTGACAGGATTTGCCTATCAACTCCACGCGTACCCCTGTTGCTCAAAACCCCTTTCGCGAAAAAGCAACCACATACACTATTACGCGGCAAATAGCAACAGGTAACCCGAAGAAACTTTTTTGTTTACAGTAGCTCATCAACTTTTGCCGCGAGGCCTTTGACGTGGTCGAGTGATTCCCGGAACTGGGCGTGCTCGGTATCGTTCAGGTCGAGCTTGATGATTCTCTCCACGCCGTTGCTACCCAGGACGGCCGGGACGCCGACAAAATATCCGCCTGCGCCGTACTCGCTGCCACAATAGGCGCAGCACGAGACCACGGTCTTGCTGTCCCTGAGTATCGCTTCGGTCATCTTTGCGGCCCCGGCGGCCGGGGCGTAATAAGCGCTGTAGCCGAGCAGATTTACGATTTCTATGCCGCCTTTGCGGGTCCGTTCGAGCAGCTCGGCGATTTTGGCCTCGTCGAGCAATTCGGCTATCGGTATTCCGCTGACGGATGTGAATCTGGGTAAGGGCACCATGTCGTCGCCGTGGCCGCCCATCAGGACGCACTTGATCTGTTCGACGCTGACGCCAAGCTCGGTGGCCAGGAAGCAGCAGAACCGCGCCGAATCCAGAGCCCCGGCCATGCCCATAACCCTGTTTTTCGCAAAGCCCGTGACTTTGGCAGCGGCGTGAACCATGGCATCGAGCGGGTTGCACACCACGATGACGATGCTCTCGGGAGAATATTGGGCAGTCCTTTCGCTGACGTCTTTGACGATTTGAGTGTTCTTTGCGAGCAGGTCGTCCCGGCTCATGCCCGGCTTGCGGGGAAGGCCGCTGGTGATGATGACGATATCGCTGCCCCTGGTTTCTTCCCAGTCGCAGGTGCCCACGAGATTGCAGTCGTAAAGCTGGACGGGTGCCGCCTCGGCAATGTCCAGCGCCTTGCCTTCGGCCAGGCCGTCAACGATATCGATCAGAACGATATCGCCGAGCCGGCCGGTCGCTGCGATGTGCGCCGTGGTGGCGCCGACGTTGCCGGCGCCGACGATTGTTATCTTGTTCCTTGCCATCATCTGCTCCTATGCTTTGCTCCGGTAGGGTGCGGGGTCGCCCCGTCTTCGTTATTCGGCGGGCCACATCGACCCCGCGAATCCGCCCGAAATCCTATACTATGGTGCAGACCGGTCTGAGTCAATGCGCCATTCGAGGATGCCGGCCGAAAAATTCGGCTGCAACTGTGCTTCCAGACGCAGCGACCTGGTTAGAATGGGGTCAAATCTGACACTGTTGAACTTGTCCTTTTCCACGGCGTGGCCGTCGGCGCCGGGAACCGGTTTCCACCTGTCGCCGTCTCTGTACAGCAGCCGCCATGACTGTGGGATGCGGCAGCTGCCTGCGCCCGTGTCGTCGAAGAAGTAAACCCCAGAGCCCGAGATACTGCGGACCTTATCGAAATCGTACTGCACCCATTCGATTGTGCCTTTATGGTCCCACCACGTGAAACGCGGAATGCTGCGGTCACCCGAATTCTGAGGGACCAGTCCATCGCCCAGCGCAGCGACGGTGTCGCCATCCCAGCAATGGGAAGCCGATGCGGGCAATGGTTCCGGCGGCGGCGACCACTCGTGGGCATCGGGGCCGGTGCCAATCGTCGGGAACGCGGAAATCCGCAACCGGGCGCTGCCCATCGGGACCAGAGCGACCGTCTCGTTTGGCTCATCGGACTCTACCGGGCTTGGCTGGAGCTTGCCCACCAGACCCAGATAGTCTTTCTGCCATGCCGGAATCTTCCGTGCCTTTGCCCACAGCTCGATAGGGACAGCGATCGCTTCGAAGGGCTGGTTGTCATCGGGCCAGGCCTTGCGCACCAGCTCAAAGGACGAAGCGGGATCGCCTTCATTGACAATCAGTCCGTAATTCCAGGCGGTTGTCGGATGAATCTCCCAGGCGGGCCATTTATCCGTCCCGCCCGCCCTGACGTACTTTTCGCCGATCTTCAGTGAGTAGGTCAGAGGCCCGCGGTCCACCGATACGCTGTTCTGATTCCTGGTCCACTTTCGCAGCTTGATTTCCATCGGGAGCCTGAGCTGCAACTTGTCACCGTCAGCCCATCGGCGGTTGATTTCAATGAACGACCGGGAACCAAACATCTCGAGCGTCTTTTCGTTCATCGTTACTTCGGGCGCCGTGCACCAGCCCGGCACGCGCAGATAAAGCGGGAACCGAACGGGCCTGTTCGTCTTGATCGTAAACTCAATATTATCCTCGAAAGGATAGCGCGTCTGTTCGATGATGGTCACGGTTGTGCCGTTGCCGACCTTGGCTTTGACCTGCGACGGGGCGAACAGCACTGCGGCCAGGCCGTTGCCCGGCGTCGCCAGCCACAGATGCTCGGCGTAATAGGGCCAGCCGTGCCCCGTGTTGTGCTGGCAGCAGCGATGAATGTGCGGGTTGAACAACAGCATCGGTCCCCTGTTCTGCAGGCCCGGGGACTTGCTGTGCCGATCGCACAAGATCATATTCGGGGCGGTCAGATAATGCAAGGCCTTAAGGTCGGGGGTGAACGCGGCGGGCAGTGAATTGAACGCCACGTCCTCGCACCGGTCCGCCCATTTCGGCTCGCCGCTGACGGTCAGCAGAATCTCGTGCGAGAGCATCATCTCGACTATGCCGCAGGTCTCGACGGCCTGCCGGGGCCCTGTGAATCCAGGCCGGCAGTTTTCATCACCGCCGAACATCCCGCCGGGGACCTGGCCGTACAAGTCGCGGATCTTCGTCCAGTTGCGCTCGGCCGCCTGAAGATGCGCGGGATTGTATGACTGCATATAGAGCGTGGCCGGCTCGCCGAAGCCTTGAGACATATTCACGTTATGCCAGTTAATGACATCTTCTGCCCATTCGGCGGTATGGCGGTGGACCTTTCCGGCCAATTCCAACAAAAACGCATCACCGGTGCGGTTGTAGAGCCAATAAACGCTGTAAAGTAAATCTCCGCCTCGCATCCGCGGCCAATACCCCACCAGGAACTGATCTTCCGGCACGGTGCTGAGGTACTTCATATAGTCGGTCATCAGGTTGATGACGCGCTCGTCGCCAGTGAACTCATGGTAGTTTTGCAGGCAGAAGAGCATGATCATATTAGGCCAGAGGTCTGCACGCCCCTCCAGCCGCGTCGCTGCACCCTTCCTTCCCTTGTCGGGGCCGAACCAGCCGTCCTCCTTCTGACTGGCCAGCGCCGCTTCAATCCAGAGCTTCGACTCACCGATCATCCGCTCGTCGCCCAGGATGTAGCCGCAATTGCTGAATCCCTTGAGCCAGTAGGGAGGTTCTTCCCAGCCGTGATCGCCTTCGCCGGCGGGGCTGAGCCACGCGTTGCCCTCTTTCTTGAGGAACCGGCTAATCCCGGTCAGATGTCCGTGGAATCCGTCGGCCTGCAATTCAAGCTGCCTGCGGACCCAGCCCTTCGGTTCAATCGCGCCGATCGGTAACTTCATTAAAGGACTTGGCAACAGAGGCGGGCGGTTGCCGACGTAGAAATCGTTCTTGGCCTCCGTGCTGGGCCGCTCAACGATACGAATGTCCGTATTACCGCCGAAAGCGGCGCCGACGGTCAAAACCGTAAACACCATACTAACCAGTGCGCGTTTGAACATTGCCAACCCTTTCCGTTTCAAAAGGTAGTATGGGGCAAGCCCCACCGTGACTGTGTCGATTTTACGCAAACAGTGCGGTATTGCCAACACAAAACGATCCTGTAGGCCCACTTGAGGAATGCTTCTTACAGAGGTGGTGATAACATGGTATATTAACGCGTGAGATGCAATCCGAATTCACCCAACTTGCCTTCCTTCCGGGAAAATGCCAACACCAAATCTTTCGTAGCGACTTTCTTGGTCATGCCAGCACGGTTATCCACAACAGCAATCCGTCCGGCGAACCACACCTTTCTCCTCACGCTGATTAGCGCCTCCTCGCGGTGTGTAGGCCGGTGTTGCGTCATACTGACCTGCGCGGAGACAGTACCGTCCTTATGATGAAATCAATATCGCAGTTTCAGGGCTACTTTTTCCGAATTGCCAACCCAGCAGCTTTGGCTGCCATCGCCCACGCCGCCGGTGTACCAGCGGGCGGGTACGTCCGAGCCTGTTGTCTGTTTAATGGGAGAAACGTGTCCATCCAGCCACAGAGTATTCGTGACGCCCGTACCTTTGGGGCTCCAGGGCGACGTTTCCTCGACGGTATTGGCCGTTCGACTATGACGAAATATCTCGAGCAAAGCATCGGGATACTTGCTATGGTGACGCCACTGAGGCAAATTCAACGAATCCTCGTCCTTAATGTGGAGCATGTCTCCATTGTTGTCCAGCTTCTGTTCAAAATGATCCTGGAGAACAATCATTTCCGCCGGCGATTGGATCCGTGAGGTCTTTCGGTTTGCAGCAAAACCGTTCAAACCGAAGTGAGCCCAGTGATACAGCTCAATTCCGTCTGAGCCGTCCCACGTCTGGAGTTGATACCGTGAGCTGGGGCAGTGGAACAAGTCCATATTACCAGCATATTCGAAGTAAGCGATCCCCCAGTAAGCTTTCATGTTGTTCTTATCCGCCATGGTTTTGTCTGGCGTTCTGCTGCGAGTACTGATAACATACCAATACCCTCGATTCGGCCCCCAGTGAGACCAATAATCGTTGTCTTGAAGGTAGGCTTGAAACGCCAGGCCAAAACCTCTTTGATGAGATGCACAGGTAACGCGGTGCGCCCCCTGTCTGGCCTTTCTAAGAGCAGGGATTAATATTGACATCAGGATCGAAATAACAGCAATTACGACCAGTAATTCAATCAGCGTAAAGCCTTGTTTCTTCTTTATCTTCATAACCATCATATAGTCATGTATGCTTCTCAAAGCTTCCTTCGGACGATAGCCCCTCAGTGAAAGCATTTATGGCCCTGCAGGCACGGGCGTGGTAACGTGCCGCCATGGTGTTTTCCGGCAGGTTCCAGTCAAAGCTATAATAAGACCAGCCGTTTGCCCCCTGACGCCGATGCGGCCTTAGGCGGCATACCGGAGGGCAGACCGGCATCGCATTCGGATCAGGCCGGGCTGAAGCCGATTGATATCGATAGAATACTTGACTGATGCACCATTTCCCATTTGACGTCATAAACAGGCCCCTTGTCTGCTCGAATCTTCATAATAACCCAATAGCTTGTTCAATTTCAAGGATTTTATCACAGAAGCCGTACAAATAGCGGCCAGAAAGGCCCACTTGGGAACGCTTCTTGCAGATGTGGTGGTAATATGGTATATTGACGTCTGAGGCGGCAACAGCGATCAGGAGGATATAACAATGCCGGACAGAGCAAATCAAACAATCCGTTTAACGCTGTCAGTATTGATCATCTCGGTGTTTCTCACCGCCGCCGGAGCCAAGACCATCTACGTGGACGCCGATGCCACCGGCGCCAACAACGGTACAAGCTGGGCCGATGCGTACACGTTCTTGCAGGAAGCGCTGGCGGATGCGAATCAAGCTGAAAAGCCGGTCGAAGTCCGTGTCGCTCAAGGAACCTACAGGCCCAACGAGGGACTCGTCGCCATCCCCGAATTCGACTGGCGAACAGTAACATTCCAACTCATCAATGGAGTTACAATCAAAGGCGGCTTTGCTGGTGTTAGTGAAGTAGATCCTGACATTCGCGATGTTGAAATTTATGAGACGATCCTGAGTGGGGACCTAACAGATGACGATTTTGATACAAATGAACCCGTTGTCTTGCCGTATGAATCAACCCGTGCCGACAATAGCTATCACGTAGTGACAGGCAGTGGCACTGATGGTACAGCAGTACTGGATGGCGTTACTATATCCTGTGGAAATGCTCGGTATCCTTCCCCGGAGAATGGCGGTGGGATGTCTAACATTGACGGAAGTCCAACTATAAGCAACTGCACATTTATTCGAAACTGGGCATGGAATGGTGGCGGGATGTACAACAGCAATAGCAGCCCTACCCTGACCAACTGCACATTCTCGTTGAACTCAGGATTCTATGGTGGTGGGATGTACTGCCGTTACAGCCATCCTAAACTCACCAATTGCCTATTCACGCGTAATTCTACCACTGCTCCCCCTGGAGTCATCTTTGCGCGTCCTCACCCAGATAAAGGTGGTGGGATGTATAACTACTACAGCAATCCAATTTTGGCAAACTGCACTATTAGTGGAAACTCGTCAAGATATGGCGGCGGGATATACAACTACGATAGTCATCTAATCCTGACCAACTGCACATTAGCCGGAAATTCCGCATATGAAGGCCTGCCGATGTACAATTATGGAAGCAGCCTGAGTATGAGCAATAGCACTCTTTGGAACGGTGGCAACGATATTCATAGCTACGCATCAGCAACAATTACTTATAGTAATGTTCAGGGCGGCTGGCCAGGCAACGGAAATATCGATGTTGATCCGTTATTTGCTAATCCCGGCTATTGGGCTGATGTCAATGATCCGAACATTGTTATTGAACCAGATGATTTAGAAGCCGTATGGAAAGCTGTTTGGGTGGATGGGGATTATCATTTGAAATCGCATGGCGGCCGGTGGGACCCCGCCAGTGAAAGCTGGATCGTAGATGATGTGACCAGCCTGTGCATTGACGCGGGGGATCCGAACATTTCTGTTGGGGCTGAGCCCGAGCCGAATGGCGGCCGGATTAATATGGGGGCCTATGGCGGCACGAAAGAGGCCAGCAAGTCGCCCGTCGCGCAAACAATCGTCTATATACAATGGCTGGGCCATTCGAGCGTGAGGCTCTGGACAGAGAATTGCATTGTCTATGTCGATCCGCAAAATCTGAGCATCTCGCCCCACGATGCGACGCTCGTATGTGTAACGCACACGCATGGCGACCATTACTCGCGCTCAGATATTGCCAAAGTCTCCAGCGCTCAGACTCAGTTCGTTGCGCCGCCTGATGTGGTTCAGCGCTATGGAAGCGGACGGACTATTGCGCCGGGTCAAACAATCGAATTCGATGTTGTTCGCGTGGCGGCGGTGCCTGCCTATAATACCAACAAACCGAATCATCCCAAATCACGCAACTGGGTCGGGTACATCATTGAGCTTGGCGGAAAACGCATTTACGTCGCGGGCGATACGGACCTGATCGACGAGATGAAATCGCTCGGGGATGTTGACGTAGCGATATTGCCCGCCGGAGGCACTTATACGATGAACGCCGTCGAAGCGGCCGAGGCGACGCAATACATCAAACCGGATTTGGCCATTCCCTACCACTGGGGCCGGAACGTCGGCACGCTGAACGACGCCCAGAGGTTTGCGGAATTGGCGCACTGCCCCGTCAAAATACTTGCGGTCGGTGAGACAATCGGCTCGGAGAATTGACTTCAATGATTTCTGCTGACAGGAGTACAGTGGAGTAGGGGGGATTATTCGCTGCCGCTGTGCTCGAGGTGTGCGGCGGGCTTGAGGGGCAGCGGCTCGTCAAATTCGATGGCCACCTGGCGCAGGAACGGATTTATCGCATCGACGCGAAGCGCCCGGCCGGCGCGGGTGAAACTGTTCATCGACGACGGATCGTATAACTGGTCCTCGGGGATACTGAAGTGAGTCACTACCTGCTGGCCGACTTCGGGGCAGTTCTCGCCGACAGGGCACCTGAAGGCCAGCCCGCCGCTGGAGACATCGACCATCAGCCCTTCGGAAACGGTGTTGTTGGAGCCTGCCGTGAACAAGACGGTCCACTGATAACGCAATCGCTTCTCTCTTCTCTCGTTTTGGGTCCGACCCATTATCGGCTCTCCTGAATGGCTCAAGTCAGTCCTGATAAATCGACGGATTGGGCGACTCACTTTAGGATAATCGCCCCCGGAGCCGGTCATGGCGGAATGCAAATTGAGCCGAAAATGTCAATGAGCCCGTGCGAGTATTTGACAAACGGCCCGAAATAGTCGATATAGAAACTATCGAAGCTATAGTCTATGGACGCGGAGGAAAACAGATGCTTTTGGTCGTGAAGAAAGCAGGGCAAACCGTCAACGAGTTGCGGTTCGGCAGGGGGCCGGTCTATATCGGCCGGCACGCGCACAGCCAGGTTCTCTTGCCCGAGAGGGCGGTCTCAAGACAGCACGCTGCGATCTTCTCCACGCCGGAAGGAAAATGGATGGTCGAGGATCTCGATTCGGCCAACAAGACCTATCTGAACGACAAGGCCATCCACAAAGCCGAAATCAAGACGGGCGACTGCATTCGTATCGGCGATTTTGACATCGAGGTCGATCTCGAGATTGACGCCGGCGCCAAGGGAGACATCAATCTGGAGGACACGCTCGTACCTGATCTGCGCCCGCCGGTCGCGGGTGCTTCTGCTCGCGAGATCGTGGTGAGAAACCCGCAAGCCGAGCGCGGGCCTGATATAAGGCTGCCGGCCAAGCGCATCAAGGATTTCCTCCAGGCGACTGAGGCGATCTGCAAGTCGAACGGCCCCGACGAGGTGCTCAAGACGCTGCTGACCGTCACGCTCAGTGATTTCCGCGCGTATCATAGCTGGTGCGCTTTGAGAAACGTTCCCGAAGGGCCCATGACCTGTCACGCGGGCAAGGGCCGGGCCGGCCGAGCCGTGGAACTGGCTGATATCAAGCTGCACGACAGAATTACCCACGCGATTGACAAGATGGAGTTTGTGCTGATTCCGAGGGCGTCTTCTCCAACCGATGAAGTCCAGGTGCGCTCTGCGATGATTGCTCCAATTATCGACCCGTCCGGCTGCTTCGGCGTCCTATACGTCGATAACGCGATGGACCACGAACACTACAACCTCAGCGACATGGATTACCTCATGCTCCTGGCCATTCACACCGCCGCCGTCGTGGAAAACTTCTGAGCGCGCCGCCGAAAATGAAATCCTTGACACAGAATGTAGAATCCAGCAGACGAACCTGCGTCCGCCGCCTCACGGCCTTTGTTTCCAGGTCAGGGCGTTCAGGACCATCTGGGCGACGTTTTCATTCTGGCAGTCGGAAATGCAGTGGCCGGGCATGAGATAGACGATGGATCCCTTGCCCTGCGTCTTGATCCAGCCGCCGCGGTCCTGCATATACGTCCTGCCCGTCGCCTTGTCGGTATAAATCAGGCCGCACAGGACCGTCTTGTCCCGTCCGTCGGTGAACCGGTGGTTGGTGAACACTTCCGAATCGTCCTTGAGCCGCGTGCAGGGGTAGGATTTCTCGACGCCGGGCTGGTCGGATGACGTGTATCTCGCCTCGTCGTCCCACTCGATATTGTGATTTGTGATGTAGTGTTTGGAGTTCAGGTTCACCAAAGTCCAGCTCGACGGCTTCCAGGCATAACCGCCGTCTTCTATGGGGCCTTTGTTCAGCTGCACGCCCAAAAAGTCAAAATAGAACTTGTTCTCGGCCTTTTTGCTGCTGATCGAATGGTGCAGACAGACGAGCCGCCCGCCGGCTTTCGTGTAGTCGATGATGGCGCGTTCGGTTGGCTCGTACAGGTCCTTGTGGATAAAGACAATGACCGCTTTGTAGGAAGAGAGCCGTCGGGGGAGGCTCTGCTGGTCTGCGATCGTCACCGACAGCTTGCCTTTTTCCTCTAAGGATTTCGCCAACACGTCCATCTGAGGCCGCTCATCCTGAATAATCAGAACCTGAGCCCGGCCCGCCGGCCCGGAGAGCCCGCACGTCAGAGCGGCAACAAGCAGTGCAACACAAACGAACAGCAACTTCGACAACATGGATTTCATACTCTACAGCCCTTCAATAGGTCGGAATCTTCTTGCGCGTGAGATTGTATCATACCAGCCGCTTGATGTCCAAGCTTGGAGTGTATCGGCGCACAAGGGGCAAAGCACGACGGTTCATGAGGACCGTAAGCTGGGCTTTGCCCACCGAACGGCGATGCTCTGACCAGCATGGCGAGTACGAATCCCATCAGAATATGCCCGCTGCCGAGAAGTATCAGGAGCGTGACTGTCCTGAATACGTCTTGGTCTGAAAACAGCCGGGGCCCATACCGAGTCAATCGGTACAGGCCCCGAAGTAATGCACATTCCACCTTCCGTCCCGTCGCACTCACGCAGCCAGGACGGGCGGCAACAACCGCTTAGTCAATTTTGGAAATCACGACAACATCCAGCAGCGCACCGTCTTCACGGCGAGCGATTTCCAGCGTATAGGTCCCCGCCGACAGCGTCCAATTCGCAGTCTCTGCATTATGATCGCCGCTGAAGACATCGTACCAGTACCAGCTATCCGAATCTGGAGGGTCGCTCCACCTCACCCAGCCGGTGCCGGGGTTGTCAGGGTCTTCACCCGGAGTCAAATTCGTAGCGCCCGGGATGCGGACCCAGAAAGAATCGCCGCTGGGGATAATGATGCGACAACTGACCTTGTAGGTTCCACCCTGAACTGTGAAGTTGTACGTTGCGATACCATCAGGGGGCGGACTATCACTGCTG
>CP070806.1:3215606-3231784 GCA_020343675.1 Phycisphaerales bacterium | reverse complement strand
TACCCCTTGCTGTTCTTAGCCTCCAGGTCGGCCCCCTGGGCGATGGCTAACCTCATGCGCTCGACAGTGTCGGGTCGGACGGTCCGATTGTCGGGGAGGGCCCGGAAGAGCGCAGCAGTGGCTGCGGCCCTGCCCTCGGCGGTAGCTGGACCGGGCGCGGTCGGACTCTTCTCTTTTGCCTCAGCATTGGGTTTTGTTTCTGCTCGGGCGGTCAGCACCAGCGCGGTCGGGACGGTCAGCAGAGCAAGTAGCAAAACGAAGGTTGCAGCTACCAAGCTTGGTCGTTTGTAGAATTTCTTTCCTGGTCTGAGCATGGTTTTTATCCTCTCCTCAATATTTTTCACGGGTCCGGCTACAGCCAACGATGGAACCGGCCGGGTCGATTCACTCTCGGAAATCACGATGTTCACTATCGCATCGCTGTAATCCTGGGCTTTTGTGCCTAAGCGTGCGATGGTCATCTCATCGCAGCATTTCTCGCGCTCGGCTCGGATTCTTCTGTTTGCCCACCAGACAAGGGGGTGGAACCAGAAAACGGCCTGAGCCATGACCTGCAAGAGGTTGACTACCGCATCGAAGCGCAGGATGTGGCTGAGTTCGTGACCGATTATACCTCGGCGATGCTCGGCGTTATTGGCCTTGACGAAGTTGGCGGGCAGGTAAATCCCGCCGTGAAGCAGACCCCATACGAAGGGCTGGCCTATGCCTTCAACCAGCCAGACCTTCGGCGGAACTCTCACGCCAAGTTCGCAGAACAATCCCTCAATCTCGCTTTGCAGGTTGGTTGAAAGCAACTTTCGCTGGCGTCTCAGCCAAAACTCGGTCCGAAGCGCCTTGGTGACAGCGACAAGAACAAATAAGGCCGCGCCAACAATCCAGCCAAGCCCCGCCCATTGGCGCACACTGAGCTGTGGCAGCGACTCTTGCACAATCGTTACTGGTTCTGCTGCTGATGGCGCCGGCGAGGCAGGAGCTTCGGCCATACGCATCTCCGGCCGTTCCAGAGCCACTGCAATCCGGTCTTCCGGCATCGCCGAGAGCGTTGATACCCGTTCCTCGGGCAAGACGGCCAGGGGAACCGTAAGAAAAGGCGGGACCAGACATTTAGCCAAGACAATCAGCCAGAGCAAATAGCGCACGTGCGCGCTTTTGTTGCCCAACAGCAGCGTCGCCGCTGCTACCACAACCACCAGGACGGCTATTTGCCAGCTCTGAGTCAGCAGATAGTCTGTGATTTGGGTCAAGTAATCGTTCATTTATGTCTCTCCCGGAAAATATGCGGGTTACTTCGTGCCCGCCAAGTGTTTGAGCCTCTCGATATCGTCGGCGCTGAGCTTGCCGTGTTCGGCTAAATGCTGGACGAGAGGAATTGCATCGCCGCCGAAGAGCCGGTCCAGGAAATCGCCGACCGATCTTTTTACGACATGCTCCCGCTTTACTGCGGCCGAAAAGACATGGGCCTTGCCGCTATTGGTGTGCTTTAGATAGCCCTTCTTCTCGAGCCGGCGCAGCAGAGTCTGAACCGTGGCATAGGCAATCTTGCGCCGGGCGGGCAGCTTGTCGCAGACCTTCTGGACAGTAGCTTTGTCAAGCTGCCAGACTAACCTGAGGATTTCAGTTTCGGAAGGACTCAATGCGGGCAGTCTCTTGATCGTCATTTCAATCTCCTTTTACAGTTGTATTTTACAATTGTACAATTACAATATCGTACATCTGTACAAGTTGTCAACAGGAATTTTCAGAATTTTCAAAAAGTTTTTCTACCCTTGCACCTGCAGCCGAAAAAGCTCGCCCTTGGCCGGGCGGAATGAGTTCCGCTCGTTATTTGTCAGAATAGCATTCGGCGGGGCCGATTCCCGTCTTTTCAAGGCCGTTATCGAAGAAAAACTGCCGGATTTGGGTGCATAAATGGCACTTGTCTGCGTACGTTTTTTCGGCTTCGAACCCTTGTTTTGTTGCTGTTTCGAGCAATCCGGCCGGTCCCGAATTGAATAACGTATTGATAAGCTCGTGCCGGGCCGGGGCGAACTGCTTCCAGATATCCTCGAGCGGCTCCTGGCCGACGTTGCCGAGGATAATACCGCTGCACGTACCGCTAAAGACGTTGCCGAACGGATCAATGTGCACGCCCTTGGCGCCGAGAAAATCCGATTTGCAGTTGAGCCCGGAAAGGCTTTCTATCGATTCTGACGCCACCAGTTCAGCCAATTTCCCCCCCGCACGCCCGGTGAAGCGGCAAGGGTAATCCTTCATCGCGAGCAGATACACCTGCTCGCGCTCGGCGGGCGAAAGCGATTTCATCTCGATTGGATTCTCGAGGTACTTTCGCCAGCGGATCAGCACGCGGGTTGGTCCCAAAGTCTCGTTTGCTATACCGGCCAATCGGCACGCCGGCTCGATGTCCACGTATTCCTGGTGAAACGGATCGACGCTGATCTTCAGCCGATGCAGTCCAAGCTCGTCGAGCCTCTTCAGTCGCTGCGCTGCGATTTTGTCAGTTGCAGCCCAGAAACCATTTGTCTCTATCAGATCGACTCTGCCGAGCTTTTCGCTCTTGGCCTTTCGCAGGACGTGCTGCAGATGGTCCCAATAGAGGAACGGTTCGCCTCCAGTGATGTGAATCTTTGCACTATCGCCCGCCAGAATTCGCAGCGATTGCCACGCACTGATTGCCGCTTCCGCCGGCATCAATCCGTTCTTGTCGGGGCTGCACTTGTAGTAGCAGAATTCACACGCACAGTTGCATTTGTAGGTCAGAAGCAATCCCGCCGAACGCCACAGCTTGAACTTGGGCTCGCCCCGCCCGGTGCAGCTATTGTAGATATTCTCAGACAGCTCAGTCATTACATCCGGCCCGTTGCACCCTCGCTCAGCCATTGACCGGGCTGGGTCTTCTTGAGATGGATTTGAAGGACGGTGATATCGGCCGGCGTGATGCCGCTTATGCGAGAAGCCTGTGCAAGGGTGCTCGGTTTGAAAGCCGAGAGCTTCTCCTTCGCCTCCGGCCGCAGATGCGCAATGCGGCCATAGTCAAGACCGGCCGGAATCTTCTTTTTCTCTAACGTTCTCAGGTTTGCCGCGAGCCGCTCCTGTTTGTCGAGATAACCTTCGTACTTCGCATCGACAGCGACCGCCTGCAAGATGTCTGCACCGAGATTCATAGTCCTGACTCCGGGATGCTCGGCCATCGTCGCGGCAAGAGGATTACCCGGCCGGCGAAGCTCATCCCACAACCGAATCCCGCCTGCCCCGGCGCTCGCGCTCTTGAGAAACTCCGTCAGCTTCTCGATCTGATCGAGCTTGTCCTGAAATCTCGCCCATCGCTCCTCGCCGACAAGCCCGACCGATTTGCCGATCCGGGTCAACCTTCGGTCCGCGTTGTCCGCTCGCAGCGCCAATCGGTACTCCGCCCGCGATGTGAACATTCGATACGGCTCATCGATGCCTTTTGTAAGCAAATCATCGATCATCACCGCGATATACGCCTGGTCTCTGCCGAGGATGACCGGCTCTTTGCTCTGAAGTCTTTGGGTGGCGTTGATGCCGGCCATGATGCCCTGTCCGGCCGCCTCCTCGTATCCGCTGGTCCCATTGATCTGGCCGGCCAGGAAAAGACCTGAGATCTTCTTCGTTTCCAGATTTGGCTTCAGTTGCATGGGAGGACAATAGTCATACTCGATGGCGTAGCCGTAGTGAACAATCCGGGCGTCTTCCGTGCCGGGCAGAAGCTTGAGCATTTGTTCCTGAACGTCCTTGGGCACGGACGTGCTCAGGCCGTTACAGTAGATCGTCGTTTGCCCTTCGTCCTCGGGTTCCAGAAACAACTGGTGGCGCTGCTTGTCCGCAAAGCGCACGATCTTTGTTTCAATACTCGGGCAGTACCGCGGACCCGTCGAGGCAATCTGCCCGGAATAAAGCGGGGCGCGATGCAGATTGTCTCTGAGGAGCTGATGCATCTTTTGATTCGTGTAGGCTATCCAGCAGGGAATCTGCGGCCGATTAATTCCCTCAGTCATGAACGAAAACGGTGTGGGCTGCTCGTCCCCGTGCTGGACTTCAAGCTTCTCCAGGGCGACCGTCCGCGCATCCAGTCTTGGCGGCGTACCGGTTTTGAGCCTCGCAAGTCCCAGCCCAATCTGCCTCAGACTTTCCGACAGTTCGTTGGCCGCCGGCTCGCCGAGCCGCCCGCCGCCGGACGTCTCGGTTCCGACGTGCATCAAGCCGCGGAGAAATGTGCCCGTCGTCAGGATTATGACCGGTGCGTGATATATCGTCCCATCGCTGCATTTGACGGCTCGGACGTGACTGTTCTCCGTGATGATCTGCACAACCATGGCTTCGACAATGGTTAGATTCGACGTCCGCTCGAGCAGCATACGAACGTGATCCTTGTACTTGTACTTGTCGGCCTGTGCCCTTGGCGCCTGGACCGCGGGCCCCTTCGAGCGATTCAACAGGCGAAACTGAATTCCCGTCGCATCGGTGGCCAGGCCCATCAAGCCGCCGAGCGCATCGACCTCGCGCGCGATCTGCCCTTTGCCCAGCCCGCCAACGGCGGGGTTGCAGCTCATCTTGGCGATCGTGTCTTTGCTGATCGTCACCAGGCAGGTCTTGGCGCCGATCGTCGCGGCCGCATGAGCCGCCTCGACGCCGGCATGCCCCCCACCTACTACAATACAATCGAAATCACTCGTCCTCATTTGACTGTGCCAGCGCCACGGCCGAGGCGATGGCAAAATTCGCCGTGTGGGTTATGCTGACGCTGACATGTTTGATGCCGAGCCCGTCGGCAATCTTCTTAACCTCTCCGCTGAGCGTCACCTCGGGCTGGCCGGCGACGTTGTTGATAATCTCGATGTCCGTCCAGGCAATCTTACCGCGCCATCCTGTCCCCACCAGCTTCAGAATCGCTTCCTTGGCCGCGAAGCGACCGGCTAATTTCTCTATGTCGTTTTTATTCGCTTCGGCATAAGCCCGCTCAGTGTCCGTGAAAACTCTCTTGAGAAAGCGCTCGCCGTGCCGCTGCACCATCTGCTCGATCCGCGGACAATCGACAAGGTCTATCCCATGCGCAACAATTTCCATTTTCCTGTCCTGATCAATAATGCCGTCATCAAGCTCGACCCGGGCTGTTCCGGCCCGCCGCGTCACCGCTCCGATCGGCTCATTTGGTAAATCTTCTCCAGACAGAAATCGATGAATTTGTCTGTCCTGCCGAGCTCGGCCTGCTGCACGATTTTGGCATTAAGTCGGTCAAAAACCTCCTTTTGACGCTCGAAAACAAGCTGCTCCCGGACCTGCTCCTGGACCTGCTCGAACGGCTCGTACCCGGCGGACTGCTTCTCTTGAAGCTTCATAATGAAAACGTGGCCTTCCGCTGCAATAGGCCCGGCGACCTGGCCCCGCTCCATCCACGCGGCTTCGGCGGCAAGGACATCGTAAGGCGCCGCCAAAGACGCCGGCTGCACCGGCCTCCACAATCCGCCGAACGCTCCGAGGTCCCCGTGCGAATACTGCTTCGCCAGCTCACCGAAATCCTCCCCTGACTGGATGCGTGCGAGCAATCCATCGGCCAGCTCCGTGGCGAGCCGGAGGCGATCCACATTCGGGTCTGTCACGTCCAGCCCGGCCGGCTGAATATCGATAAGACGAAATGTTATCCGCGCCACTTTGGCGAAGGATCTATCTTTCATCCGGTCGTAGCAGTCCATCAACTCACGATAGGTGAGCTGCGTGTTGTTGGGCAATTTCGGTCTCACATACGAGTCAAAAAGGATACTCCTCTTTCGTCGCTCCATATAGCTCTTGCGATCCAGTCCTCGTTTCTTGAGCGCCTCATCAGCCCGGGCCTGATCACCTCCGAAGCCGAGGACGAACTTCCTGTACTCGCTCTCGGCCGCCTTTTGCAGAACGTCGTCAATATTGTCCCCCGCTTGTTTCTTAACGTACTGATACAGCAGCATGTTCGAGATTCGGTCGATAAGAATATCCTCAAGCGGCCCCCGGGCCCGCTCCTTGAACTGCTCAAGATCGCTCGCCTGCGCGACAGGCCTGAAATGTTCGATCGGGGGAACCGACACATCACTGAGTGGAAGCGGTGACTCAATGATCTGATCGCTGCTGAGGGTCTCGCCGCCGACCATCAGCACAAGACCGCCGGCCGCTTCGACGAGCTCAATCTTCTGCGTCAGAGCAACTCGCTCCAACTCGGCATCGGTCAAGCGCTTTTGATCGCTGCCGCAGCCGCCTGCAAACAACAGCACTAGCACTGGCAAATAGACGCACCTGTTCATATTCCGTCTCGAACGCACTCTGACAACAGCGGACTTATCCCGATGCCTCAGGATTTCCCTTCAGGCCGATGTCGTCGGCCACCTCGCGCATCCCCATAATCACATCATCGATCAGCTCACCCAATTCCACCCCTAACATCTCGGCGCCTTTTCTGACGACTTCGCGATTCACGCCCGCAGCGAAGGATTTGTCCTTCCATTTCTTCTTGACCGATTTTACCTGCACATCCAGGACGCTCTTGCTGGGCCGCACGAGTGCTGTGGCGGCGACGAGCCCGGTCAGTTCATCAACAGCGTATAGAACCTTCTCCAACTCGCTCTGAGGCTCGACGTCGGTGCATATTCCCCAGCCGTGGGAGACCACAGCCCGGACGTACTCGGCGGGCCAGTCCTCCGAAAGCAGAATCTCTTCTGTCTTTCGACAGTGCTGCTCGGGGAACTGTTCGTAATCCAAATCGTGCACCAACCCGATAACGCCCCACCTCTGCTCGTCGCGGCCGCGCTTGCGGGCGCAATAACGCATGACCGCCTCAACCGCCAGCGCGTGCTTGATCAGGGCTTCGTTCCTGTTATGTCGTTTCAGCAGCGAAAGAGCCTCTTCACGGCTTGGTTTAACCTCTGTCATAACGTGCTCCTTGATTTCACAAAAAGCGCCCATCTTCGCCCGGCAAGAGTGAAGGCCAAGCGCAGAGCTAATCTAAGAGTGCGCTCGCGAAATTGCAATTCTTATTTTTCGATCCCGCAAGGCGCCTTCGGTGCCCCAGGATAGCAGAGTGCTATATTCCGTCTCTGAGCTCGCGCATGAATTCGGCACCGTCCCGGTTGATGTACCCGGGTACGGTGCCGAAAAGCAATTCTACGTCCAAGCGCCGTCGCAGTTGCGACCGACGATCTTATCTGAATCTCCGGACGGCGCCGACGCCAACGCCCCAAGCGTCGCCGGTTATCCGGTACTCTGCATACCAGGAAGTGCTTTCGCTCGCATCTCCCTGCACGCCTGCATAGAAGCCAAGTTCGGACTCCTGTCTGATATCTTGTGACAGCTCGATCCTGTTAATCGCAGCGAACGAATCCGTCCCGCTGAGACTGGCGTCGAGATCGCCTCTTACGAAATGCAGGAAGGGGCCGCCGTAAACGCAAAAACCCTCCAACTGGACAGTCGGACCGGCGGCAATCTGGACCTCCCAAAGTTCAAGTTCGGCATCACCGGTGAGCCGACTCGGGTCACCATCCGTTGGGGTCACGCGGATATCGCCCTCGTCAGGGTTCTCCCAGATCACCTGGGCCAATCCGCCCCAGGTCACATCCCCCTCCTGCCAGAAGGTGGCTCGGGCGCCCAGTCCCCAGGCAAAACCAAAGTCGCAGTCCAAACCACTGTATTCATTACCCTGGGACCCAGTCGCGCGTTCTTCCGACATATCATCCTGAGCATCAGAAAACCCGAGGCACAGAAACACGTCCAGGTCTTGAGTTGCGCCATAGTCCAGACGACCTAATATCAGGTTCGTCGTATAGTCTTCGATTCTGTGCTTGGAGTAACTGGCCGGCAGCCATCCGCCGCCATCCGGATCCTCGCGTGCTCTGCCAAAGGCCTCAAGATCCATCTGTGAGTGAGAATACCCAAGGCCGACGGCATACTGGTCCTGTCCTACAAGAGCCCTCGGGGGCCCCATTGCAGGCAGAGCAGAGACGACCGAACTGCACGCACCCACTACTATCAGACCAACAGCCAACAATGCTATTTTCTTTGTCATAAGTCACGCTCCTTTCAATATGAGTCCTAATTTGAGACCTTTTGGTTTCAAAAACATATTATGACTTATCGACCCTCGCTGGCCAAAAGCTTTCTCTTTTTTTGAGATTTGCCCCCTTAATGCTACTCAGCAATACGGCTGAAATCCTCATTTTTTCGCAATCTTTTCGAATCTCCTTGACAATACACCTTTCAATAGGACATTTCATGTATTCAGCCTAACGGGAAAAATGAAAACTTGGTCATTCGAGATATTATCGGAACTCCACCGGCGACGTGTCAAGCCCCGGTTCGAACTTTGCAGGTGGGGCCTCCCCGATAAACAGGCGACTTCTGGAATATCCCGCGGAGATAAAGGTCCGCAACACGACCCCCGGAAAGGCTGTAGTGGCCCGACTCACCCAGGCCAAAAGGCAGCAAGCCATCGCCACAGGCCCGATAATTACCTGGTGGCGAGAAGTGGCAACAGGTCAGGCGGCATAATCCTCCGTTGTCTGTGCAGAAGAGGGAGCTGCCTATATGTCGTCGCTCCCGGCGCAGCTCGGCAGGGCCGATTTTGGGGATAACAGAGTAGATCGTACCCGCTCAGCAACAACTCATCCTCGGTTGCATAGTCGGGACCCAGCCAATCCAATATCGCCGGCAACCGAGAGGTCTGTCTGAGGAGGGGCTCTTCTGATGCTCTGCCATGGACTGCGATGGTCCTTATTCATATTCTCCCTCACCGTTTGCAGCGCTTCCTGACACTGGGCCTTGGAGAGTCCCAACCCCTGGCACGCCAACTCGACAGGCCATCGGCGGCCTCTGCGGATGTAGATTTGCCGATGTACGGCTGGGGTTGCCATGATAGAATTTTCAAAGCTTTTTCCGGCATTGGCGACGGATTTGCCGGCCGGGGCGAGAAATGACTACAGAGGCGCGACCGACAACAGTATGTTAGATCCGAGCAATCGGTTAATGAACGGGGACTCCGAGACGTTTGCGATACACGCCGCGCAAAATGGCAGCGAGCAGGCATGGCGGCAGTTGTTCGAGCGGCACTTCGACGCGTTGTACCGGTTCTGCGTCGCGCTCGCGGGTGCCCGGCATGACTTGGCCGAGGAGGTGGCCCAGCAGGTCTTTGTTGTTGCGGCCCGCCGGATCCATCGCTTCGATCCCAGTCGGGCAACCTTTCGGGCATGGCTGTTAGGGATTGCGAGGAACCGCCACATGGCGATCCGGACCAGTCAGCAACGGCGCAAGCAATACGAGAAGTCCTCTGCGAATGGGAGCTCCGAGGCGGTCACGCGGGCAGACCCCGATCTGCGGGTGCATGAGGCGCTCGCCCGGCTGCCTTCGCACTATCGCACGGTGCTTGAGGCGAAATACCTTCGGGGTCTCAGTATGAAGGATATCGCCGCTGATAGCGGTGCAACTATCGAGGCGATCGAATCGTCGTTGCGGCGGGCCCGTGCCGGGTTTGCCCGTGTGTACGAACAGATACGAACTTCGGAGTGATGCATTGTGCAAGGTGACACCATGAAAGATAGAGACATAGATACACATCTAACTCAATACTTGCCGGGTGATCCGCCACGAGAAGCATTTAAGCAACAGGCGCTGCGGGACTCGACGGCCGAGTTCAACCGTGTGAGCCGGCGACGTTCCGCCTGGCGGAGGGCGGAACTCGCGGCCGCGGCGGTCCTGATCGCCGGTGTAGCGTTTCTTAGCGGTCGCCTGTCGGCGCCGCCTGCATTGCCCATGAGCGCGGATGTCGCGCCGCCGGTAGCCGCCGAGCCTGATGGCGTAAGCGTACCGAGTGAACTCGTCTCATGGTTGGAGGCCGCTCGTCTCTTCAGGCAGTTGGGGATGGAAGACCGCATGGCTCGTGCCGTCGAGCGCGCGGGCAGACTGCTGCCTTATGACGCCAGCATCGCCAGCAGTGTCATGGGGCCAGTGTTCGCCGCCGCCCGGCCTGCCGAGAGTCAAACAGAACGTGTGAAGCTGATGGGCATATCGGGCCCGCACCCGTCGGCTAAGAGCATAAATCAAATTCTTGCACAGTCTTTTGGAGATTGAAAAATGAGAACCGAACAGATTAGAAAATTGTTGTGTGTCCTTTGCCTGGGTCTGGCGGTGGCCCTCGGAGCGGTTGCGATGGCCCAGAGCCAGACTCCGAGCATCCTGGATCGAGCGCAGAGGGTGGAAGACCCTGAGTTGGGCGACCTGATTCGACTGGCAATGGAGAATCGCAAAAACATCAGTAAGGAAGAGGCTTTCGATATCGTCCGTAAGATCACGCAAAGCTACTCACAGATCAAGCTGTTGGATCTGCAGATCGAACAGATCGCGCAAAAAGCCGAAGCGACGACAGGGCCTGCCGAGATGCGCTATGAGCTGCTGCTGGCCAAGGCGGAACTCGAGTCCAAACGCACCACGGAGCTGGCAAATCTCCGGGAGTTGGCAGGAATCGTCCCCAAGCTTCCACTGGCCGTGCAGCCGATACAGACTCTCAATACCTATGTATCTCTCCAGATGATCGGGGAGCGTCTTTACATTCTGGATTGCCAGAAACCGTTTACCGATTACTGGGTCGTTCAGCGCTGGAAATTTACGGGATGGATGTCCAAGAAAGAGATGTTGGACGACCTCCGGAAAAGGTTTAGAGACGAGAGTAATCTGCCGATGAGAATTCACATTTACTACGATCCCGAGGAACATGACGCAGCCATGGATCTGCGCAGCAAGATTATCTCGGTGGCCAAAGACACCCACTCCCAGATGGATACGGAAGTACGACTAGAGGAGATCACGTTTGTGGGCTCGGGCAACTCCACGTTTTACCTCAGGCAGGGCAAAATCACCACGTTCTATACACATGATGCCATGAAGCGGCCGGACGGAGGCTCCGAACCTCTTGCATCGGGCCTGGTCAACCCGGACGACCTCGGGCAACATATCGTGTGGCGTCTAACCAAACCGAAGAACGTGCCTCTGACGTTCCGAATCGAATACGACCAGGCAAGCGCTTCGCTGGCACGAAAGGTTGCTGATACGGCCAGAGCCATCATTAAGCGCCTTGGTGTTGGGGAATTAGCCAACGTCGAGACGGTTCGTGTGGAGCCGGTTCCGGAAACAGAATTCCTGGGTCGATGGCGTGGCGCTACCAGAGGAGATATCCATGAGATTGATGTTCGGCCTGGAGGCGTATGTGAGGTTACGATGGGCGACAGATTCGGCAAGGACAAGACCCCGGGAGCAGCCAAAGCCGGCACAACCGTATCGGGCACGTGGCTGCTGACCACGAATGGAATAGTCATAGACATCAACGACGTGAGCCCTCACGGGTCAGAATATTACTACCGGGGATATCTCGAAGAAGATGGCAGCCTCATCGTGGATAAAGGAATAATCTACCCCCAGGGCAGTTTCCACGTCTCAGGCGCGCCGCGGCAGATGATTCTCAAGAGGGTGCAATAGGGCTGAAGGATCGTGGGTAACGGCAGCTCTGCGGAGGCGCCGGTCAGCCTGCCGGGGGCAGACGCATGTTGTTCTGTGCCGGCACCCAAGACATCGGCGACCCATGCAAGGGCCGGTTCAGCCTGACGCCAGTAGAACGCCGGATGTTCTCTGGACATCCCAGAATTTCAGATTTTTCGGTTGACTCTTGCACGACAGCGAGGTAATTTGCGTGCGATCTTTGAAAAATAGATAACCCAATTGCAGGTCTCGGGGCTTTGCGCCCTGGGATATGAAAACGGGAACGCGGTTAAAATCCGCGGCGGTCGCGCCGCTGTGAGCGTCTGATCCGATCGGAAGAATCGGAAATCCGAGGGGCATGTTTATCCACTATCCGTTACTGAGAATCAGTTCAGGATGGGAAGGAGCCACGAGGTAAGACGCAAGCCAGAAAACCTGCCTGTAGTTGGCTCTACATTTGTTGTGTTCTCGCGAGCTGGAACGCACGTGTGGTTCCGCGGCTGATAGTGATCGTAAGTGTGCCGCGGTTGAACTTTGTGCTGAGCGATTCAAAAACCGCCGTTCCTCTCGTGGGAACGGCGGTTTTTTTTTGGGCTCGCCCTCGCGATAAGGGCCGGACAAAACGGAAGGAGGTCAGGAAAATGACTGAGCAACGCAAACATCCTAATTTACGATCCGGTCTTTGATGTGTGCTTACGAGAGTGACACCGAAGAAGGGCAGCGACGTTTTGAAAAAGCAAATATGAGTTATGTGGACTGGAGGTAAAGAAGATGAGTTCAAAGAGATTCATGGCACTGAGACACTCAGTGTGTGTGATTGCTTTCTCGGCGATTGTCACCTGTGCACATGCTGAGTTAGCGACTTTTGAAGATTTGAGCTTGTCGCCTGAATCGCACTGGAACGGTTCCAACGGCTCGGGCGGCTTCACCAGCGGAAGCGCACACTTCAGCAACAACTACAATGCCGACTGGGGTTCCTGGGACGGTTTTTCCTATTCCAACATCACCGATACCACGACGCAGGGGGTCGCGGCCCAGTATAACGCCATCGCCGGGGCCGGTCAGGGCGGTTCGGCCAACTACGCTATCGGGTACGTCGGCTGGGGCCCGCCGCCCACCGTGACCCTGGACATGCCAGCCGTTGTCGGCGGATTGTATGTAACCAACAGCAGCTACGCGTACTACTCAATGCTCAACGGCGACGCCTTTGCCAAGAAGTTCGGCGGCGACGCCGACCCGGACTGGTTCGTCCTGACTATCACAGGCAAAGATGCCACTGGCGTTGTAACCGGCGCGGTGGATTTCTACTTAGCTGATTACCGGCCAGCGGACAGCAACAACGATTACATCGTGGACAGGTGGCAATACGTTGACTTGACCTCATTGGGTCAAGTGGGCAGTCTCGAATTCACTTTGACTTCAAGCGACGTCGGTGACTGGGGCATGAATACGCCTGCTTCGTTTGCGATCGATACCCTTGTGGAGCAGTCGGCGTCACTGAATGGAGGGATCTATACCGAGGCTGGGGTGAACGGATATATAGACCCTGGTAATCATGGGCGGCACGCGGATCCGCAGGACCCTAACGCGGTCTTGAACCCGGTATTTCGAGGCTGGGCTGCCGCCGTGGTCAGCTACACTCCCGCGCCGGGATTGGACGCTCAGTGGACCGACCCGAACAAGGCCCTCGGGCCGGCCACGGGTGACAAACTCGATATTGTCAGTCTTGGCGATCTGAGCGCCGAACTTATGAGCCAGGGCGCATCACCCGGTGAAATCACTCTGTCATTCGATGAACCGATTCGCGAGGTGAATGGATACGAGTTTGTCGTTTTCGAGAATGGGTTTGTTTCCAGCGCAACCTACGGTACCGGCTCCGTCGAAGGGCAGATGTTCACCGAATTAGGATACGTGGAGGTCTCTTCCAACGGCGTTGACTTTGCCAGATTTCCGGCGGTCTCGTTGACGCCGGGGCTGACGGGCCCATACGGCACCGTGGAAATCAGTAATCTGTACAACCTGGCGGGAAAGCATCCCAACGCCGGCGGCATCTGCACCGGCACGCCGTTCGATCTACACCAGATTGCCGACGAGCCAAGCGTTGTCTCGGGCCTGGTGGACCTGAGCCACATACAATACGTGCGAATCGTTGATATCCCGGGCAGCGGGGATTTTTACGACCGCGCTTCGGCCCACGTCGATCCGTGGACGCGATCCGCCTGGGACCTCTACGCACATAATCATCCGATCTACGATGCCTGGGTGACATTTGGCTCAGGCGGCCTGGATTTGGAGGCCGTCGGAGTTCTCCACGAGCAGAAGTACAGCGCCGACATCGATTTGAACGGCGTCGTCGATATGCCGGATCTGGAGTTGCTTCTTTCGGCTTTCGAGAGCCGCTTCGGTGAACCGGGCTGGATCGCCCGATGCGACCTGGCCGAGCCGAGAGACCTGGTCATCGACGTTTTCGACCTGGCCGTACTGATCGATCAATGGCAAAGGACCGAAGACTGGCGTTATTGAAAAGACTCTTTCGGTGTAGTCTCATGAATAACAAGCAGGCAAAAGCCTTCACCCTCATCGAGCTGCTGGTGGTGATCTCACTCATTGCCTTGCTACTGGCCATTCTGATGCCGGCGCTGGCAGCGGCGCGGTCGGGTAGCCGGGCCTTGGCATGCAAGTCGAATCTGCGTCAACTGCTGATAGCCGGCGTCGGCTACGCCACCGAAAACGACGGTTTTTGCGTGCCGGCGGCAAGTGACATGTGGGACGACGCCGGGCTGCACCGGTGGCACGGACGCCGGGACAGGCTGGACGAGCCGTTTGACCCGCTCCGGGGGCCGCTGGTGGGCTATCTGGCCGATGGACAGGTGAAGGAATGTCCCGAGAAAGTGGATTTTCTCAAAGGACAACGTTGGAAGGCGAACTTCGAGCAGGGCTGCGGGGGCTATGGATACAACATGACGTATATCGGCAGCCGCATCTGGCAGAACGGTATCTATAGCACGCAGTCCTGGAAGGATGCCTACGCTCTGACAGCTCGCACGACGGAAATTGCGACGCCAGGTGAGACGTTGATGTTCGCCGATACCGCAATGGCTAATGACCAAAAGTCTCTCATCGAATACTCCTTCGCCGAGCCGCCTTTTACTGTTCACAGCGGCCGGCCCCGGACGGAGTACTACATGTCCCCGTCTATTCATTTCCGCCACAGAGACCATGCAAATGTCGGCTGGGCGGATGGCCACGTTGAGCCGCGCCGAATCGCCGAGTCTGATGGAGCGAATGTTTATGGCATCGATTCTTCCGAAATGCAACTGGGCTGGTTTGAACCGGTCGATAACAGCCCTTACGATTTGAAGTAGAGGGGCCGTCGAGTGAAAGAGAAAGTCATATTGTCGTGGAGCGGAGGCAAAGACAGCGCCGTGGCCCTCCACGAGCTTCAGACGGCCGGACGCTACCAGATCGCCGCCCTGCTGACAACAGTGACCCACGACTACGACAGAATCTGTATGCACGGGGTACGCAGGACCCTGCTCGAGCAACAAGCCAGAGCCCTTGGCTTGCCTCTGGAAATAATATTCATCTCGAAAAGCGCTTCCAATGGAGAATATGAATCGCAAATGCGGCAGGTCCTGACAAGATATCTGGCTGCGGGCGTTCGTTCCGTTGTTTTCGGGGACGTCTTCCTGGAGGAGCTTCGAGAATACCGGCAAGAGAAGCTGGCCGCGATAGGCATGGGAGCTCTGTTTCCTTTATGGCGAAGGGACACGGCCCGTTTGGCCTGCGCCTTCATCGAAGCGGGCTTCAGGGCCGTGATTACCTCCGCCGACTCCAACCTGCTCGAAAGCGCATGCGTGGGCATGGATTTTGACCAGCAATTCCTGTCTGTGCTGCCCCTTGCCGTCGATCCCTGCGGAGAGAACGGAGAATTCCACTCATTTGTCTATGACGGACCGACCTTCGAGCGACCGATAGCATATACAGCGGGCGAGGTTGTCCTCCGTGAAAACGGTTTTCACTATTGCGACCTGCTGCCCCTTTCGCACTAAAACAGCCCCGACCCGAAACCGATTTTTCTTTGTGCCGGCGTGACGTTCGTGATTAAATGGTGACATGGGAAAAACGCCGGCCAATTCAGCGGATATTGAAAAATGGCTCAAGCTGATACGAGCCGAGGGTGTCGGCCCAGCTATCCTTGCAAGGCTAATCAAGCATTTCAGCTCGGCCGACCGCGCCCTGGGCGCTTCGGTGAGCGGGCTGGCAAAAATCGACGGAATCGGCTTCAAGACCGCCGAGCGAATCGCCTCAACGCGCGACAAATTCGACGCCGCCGGCGAGCTGGAATTGGCACAGAAGCTCGGTGTCTGGATAATCCACTTCCAGGACGAGCGCTACCCGCCCGTGCTGAGGCGCATCTACGACCCGCCGCCTGTCCTCTATATTAAGGGCAGTCTGAGACGCGAGGATAATCTGGCGGTTTCGATAGTCGGCTCGCGGCATTGCAGCCTGTACGGCCAGGAGCAGGCCTCTCGATTCGCTCATTTTCTGGGCTCGGCCGGCTTTACCGTCTGTTCCGGAATGGCCCGCGGCATCGACACGGCCGCTCATCAGGGCGCCTTGTCCGCCGGGGGACGAACCATCGCCGTGCAAGGCTGCGGTCTGGCGAATAT
>CP070806.1:3191734-3215506 GCA_020343675.1 Phycisphaerales bacterium | reverse complement strand
CATCGCACCTATCGCTTCTCGCTCTGGAGGGAATACATGGGCTGGCAGGGCCATTGCGACAGGTTCAGCCTGCTCTTGCTGCGGCAGAATCGCCAAAGGTACCGCATAGAACGGCGGCACCAGACACTTGGCCAAGACGATCAGCCAGAGAAGATAACGAACGTGCGCGCTTCTTTTTCGCAGCGCCAGATTCACTGCGGCCACGACTGCGACCAAAAGCGCTATCTGCCAGCTTTGCGCAAGTAAATGGTCAACAATCTGAGTGAGAGTGGTCGCCATCGTCAATACCTCCGTAGAGACAATTCTCTATTGTTTATCGATGAGTTCCCTGAGCCGCTCGATGTCGTCGGCGTCGATTCTGCCGTCCTGGGCCAGGAACTGCATCAGCGGTCTGGGATCGCCGGCGAAGAGCCTGTCGAGAAAATCCAGGACCGTCCTCTTGACCACATCCTCACGTTTGATCGCCGGGCAGAAGACATAGGCTTTGCCCTTGGTCTTGTGCTTCAGGTAACCTTTCTCTTCGAGCCGGCGGAGCAGCGTCTGAACGGTCTTGTAGGCGATGTCCCTCTTGGGGGGCAGTTTGTCGCAGACCTGCTGGACGGTGGCCTGTTCGAGCTGCCAGACCAATCGGAGGATTTCGGTTTCGGCCGGACTCATTGCCTGTAACTGTCGTTTTGTCATAATAAATCTCCTCTTACATACGTAAGAGTATAATATCTTACATCTGTAAGATGTGTCAATCAGAAAAAGGGGAATTTTTGAAATTTTTTTTCTACCCTGAGAAATGAGCAGAAAAACGCCCTTTTCAGGCAGAAATTGGACTTCTGCGACCTCGATACGGATATCGAGTCGGTGCCGCCCGCGGAAGAAAACGTGCCTGTACGTTTCGTCGAATTCTATCTCGCGGCTGTTACTGGAATCCAGGCAACCGTCTTGGCTTCTTCTTTGACGATCTCGATGAAATTGACCAATGGCGCCTGGTCCATCTGTGGATTGTCAGGTTTCGGAACCAGTTCCACAACAAGCGCGTCTTTGGCCTGAATGTTCTCGAATTCCTTCACGAGGGCTTTGTTCGCTTCTCCGGCGGCTTCGACGATGTCGAAATCCTCCGAGACGACCTTGCCCTGGAGCTTGATGCTAAATACTCGCCGGCCCGCCCGGTCATCGGGCATCGCATTGAATCCCATACGGACGGTATATGAGGCAGGTTCTTCCGCAGCGCCGTCATCGACCAGCGGGATCTTACAGCGCAGCAGGCCCTGGCAGCCTGATGTGAACAGCCACGGTTTGTCGGTGCCGGAGATGGCACGACCTTTAAAGTCGCGGCAGAAATAGCCCATGCCGGGCAGGGTCCGTACGCCCAGATCGAACTTGACGCCGTAGCCGGGGAAGTGCGTGTAGGAGTCGGTCTTTGGATTCGGGTAGCTGAACCAGACGGTTCCCTGCTCGTCCTTCCTGTCGGCCGGGGCGCCGAAGTTTATGGCGAAATGCCTAACGGGCTTGAGCTCGCCCGGCGTGACATAGACCGTCCAGGGCTGAGTCCGGTTCGGCTTGCGTATCATCGCCAGCGAACAGCGGACCGGGTACGAGCAGGTGCAGCCGGCCGCCGCCTCCTGGCTGAGCAGCACGCCGTTGGCGGGAATCACGCTGATGGCACAGCCCGGCCGATAGGCGCCGAAGATAGTGACTCCGTTATCCTGTTCGAGGTCGTAGAACGCCGTGCAGGCCGAGCGGTAGAACAGGCCCTTGGACGAAGCGGCGGTGACCCCACAGGTATGGCCCGGCCGCAGGAATTCCCAGGGGACTTGTTCGCCGGTGATCGGATGGTCGCGCATGACAAGCTCGCCCGTGCGCAGCTTGCAGGCGCGCGGCTCCAGGATGATTGTATCGCCCACGATGACCGGGCGCGTGCGATAGTTCAGGGCGCGGGACCAGACCATATTGCCATTCTCGGCCGACAGCGCCGTGATGCGCCGCCACTTGAGGCCGTCTTCTCTGAACCGCCACGCATCGTGGTTGCCGTGGTTGCCGAAGAACAAGAGCAACCCGTCGCTGCAGGCGGCGCCCATCTTGTCGCCACAGCAGCCAGTCAAATCAACCGGACGGCTCCAGATTTCCTCTCCGGTTCGCGCGTCCAGCGCCGAGACGATTCTCACGTCCATGTCATCGTATGTCAGAGTCCCTTCGGGATGCTCTTCTTTGAACAGCTCGGCGCGCAGGGAACTTATCAGGTATTCAACCTGAGCTTTCCGGGCATATGCAGGGTCCTCTTTGAGCTTGCGGGCCAGGAACTCCTTCTTTTCCCTGAGTTCTGCGAAGATGCCTTCTCGTTCTTTGTAGGCGCCTGTTCTTGTGAATCCTCGCCTTGCCTGCAGGGCCTGTGCCCGCTGGTCTTGCGATATGGCACTATCGGCAAAGAAGATCTTACCATCGCCTATGGCGATTGTTATGTTGGCGATTTTCCTGCCGTTGTGCTGCCAGAGAAGCTCACCTGTATCGGCATTCATGGCGAACACTTTGTCGCCCGTCATCAGGTTGTCGGTCACCGCATTCTTCTGCAGGAACTCTCCACCGCGGGCAAAAGACGTCATGGACCCGTACATGGTCCCCGACCTTTGAGCGGCCATTCGCAAATCGTCCGGTCCCGGGTATAGCTTCTTGGCGTACTCGTATGACTCCCGGTCCGCTTCGGCGATATCCTCAGCGTCTTTCCATCTTCCATTTTCCACAAGACGCCTGACCATAGCGCCGTAATCTTGCTTCATTGCTTTGGCGGCCGAGCCATAGAGGGTATTACCCACGACAGACAAGTAGCCCCATCGGCGGGGCACGCCATCGGATGAGGCCGGTATTTTGTATTCCCGTATCGTTTCACCCGTCTCGGGATTCAGGCGGTAGCACTTTTCGTGAGCGGCCACGTAGAGACCGTCCTCGGTCACGGCCAGGTTTCCACTGTCGGCCTTGATTTTGACGCGAACCGCTCCCGGGATTTGCCTCTTCCAGAGCAGGGTTCCATTGAACGCGTCCGCGGCCATTATCAATTCCTCGCCCTGCATAAAAAGCCGTCCATCCATCGACACGGGGCTTTGTGCGCGGGCATGCCGCTCGACCATCCCCACGGGGCCGGGCTCTCCGAACCAGAGGACTCCCAGCGGGCCATAGACCATCTCGTCGCCCGAACAGGCGGTGTTTTGAGGATCGCAATACTGTTGCCTCCAGGCGCCGGCGCCCTCGAGCGGGCCTCGGACGTACGTCCTCCAGTCGAACTGCCCTTCGTTGTGAAAGCTCAGGCACGCGGTACCGCCCCAGGGCCGGAGAATCCGCCGGCCTTGTTCCGTTGTTCCTGTTGTTTCGCCGGTCAGGAGCATCCCGTCAGAGACAATCAGGTTTGCGAAGTAGTCCGGCAGAGACGGCAGATCCCAGGGCTCGACCACGATGCGCTTTCCCAGAAGGCCGGCTGCTCCGAGGCGTTCTCGTGCGACGGCAAGTTTGGCCGGGTCGGTTTCGAGACCGACGATCTTCAACTCTGTTCTCTTGGCCAATTCGTATGCAAGGCGCCCCCGGCCGCAATCCAGGACCAGGGCGTAACCCTTTTTAGCGCCGCTTTCGGTCAGGATCTTCTCGGCGGCAGTTCTGTATATCTCGGTGAGCGAATCTTGCGGGTAAGGGTCGGTTTTGATTTGAGGCTTGATGTGTTTTGCCGTGGCAGGTTTCTTTTGGCCGAAGCAATAGACCGGGCCTTCATTGGTGCTGACAATCAGGTGGCCGTCAGCAGCGGCCAGAGAAACAGCGGCGCCATCGACGTCGCTCTTGAAGGCTTCTTTGCCGCTTTTGGCATCAATGCCGATGACAATGTCCTGCCCGCCTGCAAAAAGGACGTCGCCCGCCAGCAGCACGGAGCAGAGTTCTTGCCTCGGATAGCGCCAGCGGACACAACTGCTTCTCAGACGTCTTTCTTCGGCGTTGGCGTTCCGTATTCTCTCTTCAAAAGCAGCGATTTGCTCGTTGAATCTCTCACGGGCTGTTTCGGTGGCCGTATCGAGTTTTCGCTTCAACTCATTCGACTGGCTTTCCCATACCCGCCGGTCGCTTGTGAGCCTGTTGACCTTGCGAACGGCCTCGGAATGCGCCGTTCGGTCGATTGCATAGACACCTTCGGCGGTCAGGATGTATGAAAACCCGCGCGTGACCACCATGTCGATTCCGGGGAACCAGACGAATGCATCTCCCTGTCTTCTGCCGGTCCTGGCATCGTAGGCGACCTTGGCAGGCTTACCCGAGAAATCGACGCCCGAGATGAGCCTGTCATCATCGAGCAAAGCCCATGCTCCGCCCCGTTTGCCGCCCGGGGAGGCACAGTAAAGGAACTTTCCGGTCTTACGGTCGAAGGCGGCCGGCATGGACCGCCCCGAGGGGACGTACAGAATGTCGCGGGACGCAACCAGATAGCCGTGCGGCGATATCCCGCCGAACTCGAGTTCGTGGGCGCGATCGCCGATTGTATCGTTTTTCCAGACTACGGAGCCGTCACTTGCCCTGAGGGCGCAGATATAGAGCCCCTCATACGGAAAGACGCCGGCTGCGAAATAGACCGTCCCGTCATCGACCACAACGCCGGTTCGGACCGGCCAGAGCGATATCATCCGGCCGTTGCCGATGATTTTTTCTTCGCTGGGACCGGCCCGGTACTGCCATTTGAGTGAACCGTCTTTGCCGTCTATGCAATACACGTAGCCGTCGTCGGAACCGACGTAAACCTTGCCGTCATAGAAGGCCGGAGCGAAGCGAACGGGGCCTTCGGTGAAAAACGTCCAGCGTATCTGCCCTGTGGCGACATCGATTGAGGTCACCTTGTTCGTCGTGCTGCAGCCGAAGACCGCGCAGCCGTCCGCCATCACCACGTGAAGCGCGTTGTCGTTGTGCATTCGGGGCAACTCTTCGGAGGGCATCGGCCAGGCCGGTTTGGGCGGATGCATGGGGGTGAAAGTCCATTGCAGGAACAACCGGGCCCCGAGGGTTTGCGAGGTAATCGCGCTTCGCGTCGGGTCGGACCTGTACGTGGGCCAGTCGTCGGCGACGGCCGCAGTGGTCATGATCAGAGGAATCAGAAGAACCACGAGGATGTTCAGAGCGTTGGAATAAGTCGATACCCTCTGGCTGTGATTGGCAACGCTGTGTCGCTTCATAATAGCTCCTCTCAAAACAAGTAAGAAGAATCTTCACCGGCTTTCCACCGACTGCCACCCATGATAATCGCACCAACGCTCCGACAACAGTACTTTTAATCCAGAATTCTCTTGCAATATGGGCCCGCTCGTCTATGCTATGGAAAGTGTATAGGTCACGTTGGGGAATAGTGTAACGGTAGCACGACTGACTCTGGATCAGTTAGTCGGGGTTCGAATCCCTGTTCCCCAGTTCTTCCGGCGAAGGTCCCCATTCGGGACCGTCTGGCTCTGGGCAACCAGAGTAGAGCCACCCATAACACCGAGTGGCAGTGCAGTTCCCACGCCAGTGCCATTCTGAAACGCTTCCAAAGAAATCAAGCCCCATATCCGAGGTTAGATTTCTGTCTTCGGCCTTCTGTGTTCTGCTGAGTGTCTGGGCAACGTGAAAAATGCGAGTCGCTGTGCTTGACTGCGCCCACTGATTTGTGTATGATACGAATAGTTGCCCCTGACGTTTACTTTCAACATGTTGTGTGGAGGAGGCAACCCCAGGTGATGTTCAGGCGAAAAGATTTCTTCAGAATAGATCGAAGCTGGCAAGCACGGGCATTGCGTGCGACCTGCAAGGCATTAACGATTCTTGGAGTGTCAGTCCGGTGAGAACGGTAATTTCACTCGCGTTTCTTTTGATCGTTCTTGGTTCGCAGGGTGAAGCCGTTTCCGGAGCTTCTGTAATAGAGCTTGTAAATCAGGTCAGCGTGGACAGCTACAGGGATTTTCTCCAAAACGACCTGTTCGCCTACGATGGCGCTAATCGCCATTACGGGTATGAGCATTACCTGGCACGGCAGCGAATCTTGGAGAGGTTCGAGGGCTTCGGTCTGGTTGCCGGCCTTGAACCCTTCCGGTACAGCTCCGGCCTGGACCATAATGTGGTGGGTGTCCTGCCGGGGGCAATTCGTCCCGGCGAGACCTACATCGTTGGGGCTCACTACGACGCCATAGGTGGCTCTCCGGGGGCCCACGACAACGCCAGCGGCGTTGCCGGCGTTCTGGAGGCCGCCCGCGTTCTGTCGCAACACGCTTTTGAAGCAACCGTCATCTTCATCGCGTTCGACCGCGAGGAGCAGGGATTGAGAGGCAGTGCCGCCTATGTTGACGCGCACGCGCATGAGGACATTCGGAGCATGGTCAACCTTGATTGCATTTGCTACCAACCCGCCGAATTCGGAGACTCCGATTATGCTCGAGCGAATCTGCGCTATACCGTACGAACGGATCTCGTTGACGATTTGGCTCTGGCGATGGAATCCTATGCGGGGCTGCGATGTGCGATAGATTTCGGCGGTCACAGTGACCACGTCCGATTCAGTGCTGAAGGCTTCGCTGCTGTCTTACTCAGGTCGATTGCTACTGATAATCCCTACATACATACGCCACTGGATTCTGTGGACACGCCCGGGAACGTCAACTACGAATATGCAACTCAGCTCACCAGCGGCGTGGTCGGCTACTTGGCCACCCAGGCCAGGCTTGCTCCTGTCTGGCGCAGCCCCGATTTCAACGGCGACTGCAAGGTCGATATCCAGGACCTGCTGATCCTCGCCGAACACTGGGGTCAGGATGACCCGTCGTTTGACATCAGCCCTCCGCCTTTGGGGGACGGCACAGTGGATATTCAGGATGCGGAAGGCCTCTTGCACTACTGGGGCTGGGAAATCCCCGGGTCCGGGCCGGAACCCTACTGAACTCAGGCGACGGACGATGGACGGTTCGTCCCTCGTGCTCAGGTTGGCGGTATCAGATAAGCTTCTCGATGGGGCTTTCTTTGTCTTTGGCCCTGGCCGATACACTTTTTATGGGCTGGGCTCTTTTGGCTCTCTGCATGGCGATGTCCGTTTGGGGTGGTGAAACGCCGTTGCCCGCTCTGGTCTTATCAATGAAAGCGTAACTTTCGACGATGGCCAGCAGGCCCAACAGAAAGCTGAGCATGCTTTCGGCGCCCTGATTCGTATTGACGCCGTCGGGTGTGAGGCCGTCGTTGCAGCCTTTTGTTCTGAAGTCATAAACGGGAATCCGCAGATCGTTCTGTCCGAGGAACCAGTCAAAAGCTTTTCGCTGAAGTGTTAAGAATCTGTCGTTTTGTGTAACGTCATACGCGGCTCTGAGCATCAGAACCGTCCCGGCGGCTTCTATAGGCTGCTGGTCGAATGCGGCCCTCGGCCCGCCGCGTTCATGCCATCCTTTGCAGCCGACGAAGCTGAAGTGCTCGCCGTTGAATGTGTTGGCCAGCAGGAACTCGCATGTCTTCTCCGCGATTTCCCGGTACTTCTTGTTGCCGAGTGTTGAGGCCGCGACGAACAACGCGTGCGGCAGGACGGCATTATCGTAGGTGAGGATTTCCTCAAACCACTGCCAATCGGGGTAACTGCATTCCTCGTATTGAGTGACAAGGCCGTCGGCCGCCAGCTCCAGCTGCCGTTTTATCTCGCTGGCGCCGGGGAAATGCTTGAGATAATCACTCATTCCGAGTATCGAATACGCCATCCCCTTGGGGAGCTGCCGCAGGACCTGTCCGACGGACATATCAAAACAGTCTTTGACAATGGATAGATAGGCCGGATTTGGCGGGTTGGCCATGACCGTCCCAAAGGCCCACAATACCCGGCCGAACGCGTCATTTGCAGGTTCGTTCTCGCACCAGGCCCTGTCAAAGTCCATGAAGTTTCTGATTGTGCCGTCCTGGTTCTGCGAGTGGATGACAAAGGATAAGTAGGTATCCAGAAGCTCCAGCGCCTGCGGCTCGGAATACTGACAGTAGTACCTGGTCACCGCAATGAGGGCCCGTGCGTTGTCGTCCGTGCAATAGCCGTAGGCCCTGTTGGGTATGGTGAATTTGGCGTGCTGATACAGCCCCGTGTCATCGGTGAGTTTCTTCAGATGGGCCAGCGAGGGCTCGGGCACCTCGATGTTTGAAATGGTCTGTGTGGGGGTCAGCTTGGTCTTGGCCGGGATTCGCACGGGCAATCGCCTGGCGCTGAACAATTTCCAGTACGCCTGGCCGATCTTGGGCCACGTTCTGGACCGGCCGTATTCGTACGCCTGCCTTCGCAGCGAATAGAACTTCGAATCATTTTGGAGGATTTCTATGATGGCGTGCGCCAGGGGCTTCGAATGGCCGAACGGCACAAGCATGCCGCGCCCGTCGGCCAGCAGCTCGACGGCGGCCCAATATGGCGTGGAGACGACGGCCTTGCCCGTGCCGACTGCAAAGGATAATGTCCCGCTGGTCAACTGCTTCTCGCTCACATAGGGCGTGACATAGATGTCGGCGGCGCAGAGGAAGTTGTGCAGCTCCTGGTCGTTGACGAACCTGTTGTGGAAAATCACGTGTTCTTGCAGACCAAGGTCTTTGACCATTCGCTGGAGGCGGAACCGGTAGGATTCGCCCTCGTGCTTGAGTATGTTCGGATGCGTCATGCCCAGGACGATGTAGATCACCGAGGGATCGGCCTCGACGATTTCCGGCAGCGCCTCGAGCATCGTTTCAATCCCCTTGTTCTTGTTGAGCAGGCCGAACGTCAATATCGTCTTTCGGTCCTCCAGGCCGAACTTGTGCTTGTAGTAGTTGCTGTCCACGAAGGGCAAGTCGGGAATGCCGTGCGGGATTAACTTGACTTTTTTAGCCGGGATGCCGTAGATGTCCCGCAACATGCTGAGGCCCTGCTTGTTCATCGTGATGACCCTGTACGAGGCTTTGCAGACGTCCACCAATGACTTGTAGTAGTCCGGGTCGGGGTCATCGAGAACCGTATGAAGGGTGGTTATGATGGGGGCCTTCAGTCTGTTGAGCAATAGGCTCAGATAGGCGCCGGCCTCGCCGCCGAAGAGCCCGAATTCATGCTGGACAGAGACCACATCCACGTGGCTGAAATTGACGTAATCCGCGGCACAGATATAATCACTTTTGACGTTCTCGCGGATCTCGAACTTCACCGGATCGGCGTACTTGTGGTCTCCCGGCTGCATGGCGACGACCAGCGGCTCGAAATCGCCCTTGGCTGCAGCGGCGGTACTGGTGATCAGGTCCGCCGTGAAGGTCGCAATTCCACATTTTCTCGGGGGAAAAGACGAAAGAAAGACGACCTTTTTGGCGGTACCTTGTGTCATCCGCTGTATCCCATTTCTAGTGTGCCGCAAGCTAACATGGTTCATTGTAGCCGGGACCAACTGGGCCGTCAAGCGAATTGCGCATAGGCTCACAGGAAATGTATTTTTTCGCGTGCGGGCGAGCCTGTCTTGCCTCTTTCAGGGCCTGGAAAAGGTGAATCCACCGCCCGTTCTTGATTTTTTCTGCATTTCTCCTTTTTCCTTTGCACCTGAGGCCCCTGCAATCGTATAATTTCCTACTCTAAAAGTAGGAATAATTGAAAGAAGAGACGATTATGAAGCTTTCGACTCGTACCCGATACGCCGTCAGGGCGATGATAGAGTTGGCTCAAAACGAAACAAACAGGCCTCTGCAACTGAAGATCATCGCCGAGCGACAGGACATATCGGTCAAATACCTTGAGCAATTGATGGCCGTTCTCAGGTCTGCCGGGCTGATCAGGAGTGTCAGAGGCTCAAAAGGTGGATATGTACTTGCCAAAACCGCAAACCAGATCAGAGTCAGCGACATTCTCCATTGCCTGGAAGGGCCGATAACGACCGTCGAGTGTGTCGATGACGGCGACCACTGTGTACGGGCCGTCGAGTGTGCCGCCAGGCAGGTCTGGATGAAGGTTCAGAAGGCCATAGAAGATGTGCTCCAGTCAATCACACTCCAGGATGTCGTTGAGATGGCCAGGGACGGAAGACAAATGGACTTTCAGATTTAGGGAGTAGGAAAGAGATTATGAGTGCGATATTCGAAGATATTACATCGACAGTCGGCTTCACGCCGTTGGTTCAAATCAACAGACTCGGATCGGGCAAAGCGACCGTTCTGGCGAAGCTGGAATCCAAGAATCCCTGCGGGAGCGTCAAAGACAGGATTGCCTTGTCGATGGTCCGGGCCGCGGAGGACCAGGGATTGATCAAGCCGGACACGTTGATTGTCGAGCCGACCAGCGGCAATACGGGCATCGGTCTGGCCTTCATCTGTGCGGCGAGGGGATACCATCTGATATTGACAATGCCCGAGTCGATGAGCGTCGAGCGCAGGAAGATCTTGCAGCTATTCGGTGCCGAGCTCGTGCTCACACCTGCCGAGCAGGGCATGTCGGGTGCGATTGCGAAGGCCGAAGAGCTCGTAGCCGAGAACGCCAATTCTTTCATGCCCCAGCAGTTTAAGAATCCGGCGAACCCGCAAATCCACAGAGAAACCACCGCGAAGGAGATCTGGCTTGATACGGACGGTCGGGTTGACATTCTCGTGGCTGGCGTGGGCACCGGCGGGACCCTCACCGGCTGTGGCGAAGTGCTCAAGGCCAGGAACAAGGCCCTGAAAGTCGTGGCGGTTGAGCCGAAGGACTCGGCCGTCCTGTCCGGCGGCAAGCCCGGCCCGCATAAGATACAGGGAATCGGAGCGGGATTTGTGCCGGACGTGCTGAACACGGAGATCATTGACGAGACTATCCAAATCTCCAATGAAGATGCGTTTGAGACGGCCCGGCAGTTGGCGGCGAAAGAGGCCATTCTCTCCGGTATCAGCGGCGGCGCCAACATCTGCGCGGCCGTACAGCTTTCGCACCGGCCGGAAAACGAAGGAAAGGTCATCGTCACCTTCATCTGCGACACCGGCGAACGGTATGTCTCCACGGAAATGTATGGGTAAGAGCGGGACAGTGTTTTGCCGTCTAAGGGCATAAGACCATGAAAAAAGAGGGGTTGACCGACAAGAAAATGCAGGATCTGGTGGGTGAGATTGCTCGAACGTACAAGGACGATACGGGCATAAATTTCATCGACGTCTCCAATTTGCCCGTGCGAGACAGGATCGTAGAGGTCCTCGATTTGCTCATTGAGATTCTCTTCCCCGGCTATACAGGCAAAAGAGCCGTCACGAAGTCAAACGTCCATTACATCGTTATCGACATTCTCTATCACGCCTATACGGAGCTCTCAGAACAAATAGAACGGGCGTACAAGTACCAGTGCAGGATGCAGAATTGTGATACGGGCGACTGCCGGGCCATGGCGGAAAAGGCCACTTTGCACCTGTTGACGCATGTGCCCGAAATAAGAGAACTGCTCAAAGGCGATGTCGAGGCGGCTTTCGAGGGAGACCCGGCGGCAAAATCCCACGAGGAGATTGTGATAAGCTATCCTTGCATCACCGCCATCGCCACCTACAGGATTGCCCACGAACTGTATCTCAAACAAGTCCCGTTGATTCCGCGGATCATGTCGGAATGCGCCCATGCAAAGACCGGTATCGACATACATCCGGGGGCCACGATAGGCAGAAACTTCTTCATCGATCATGGTACCGGCGTCGTCGTCGGTGAGACAACAATCATCGGTGACAATGTGAAAATCTATCAGGGCACCACCCTCGGGGCGATGAGCTTTCCGAAGGACGAAAGAGGCAGAATCATAAAGGGCCGAAAGAGACATCCGACGATAGAGGACGATGTGACCATTTATGCCGAGGCCACCATATTAGGGGACGTCACCATAGGAAAAGGCGCTATCATCGGCGGCAATGTCTGGGTCAAACAGTCCGTGCCCGCCGGCTATACAGTCACTACGGCCAATGCCGACTTGGTGTGCAAAACCCCAAAGATCAGCGGCGGTATGTATGAAATATGAGATCGACAAACAAGTGATCAAGAAGATCGAACGCCTGAAAGAGCGGCGCAACGCGGTGATTCTCGCGCACAACTACCAGCCGGGCGAGATCCAGGACCTGGCCGATTTCACAGGCGACTCTCTCGGATTGAGCATCCGGGCGGCTCGAACGGATGCCGATACAATCGTCTTTTGCGGCGTTCGCTTCATGGCGGAGACCGCAGCCATACTCTCGCCCGAGAAGGCGGTGCTTCTGCCCGAGAAGTCCGCCGGCTGCCCGATGGCGGATATGATCACCGCCGAGCAACTCCGCGAGCTCAAGCGCGAGAATCCCGACGCGCTGGTGGTCTGCTATGTGAACAGCTCGGCGGAGGTCAAGGCCGAGAGCGACTACTGCTGCACGAGCGCCAACGCTGTGGAAGTCGTGAACTCTTTGCCCCAGGACAGGCGGATTGTTTTCGTTCCGGACCAGCATCTGGGCCGGTTTGTCGCCGAAAGAACGGGCCGGGACCTCATCCTCTGGCCCGGGTACTGCACGACGCACGTATTGATTACCGAGCAGGACATCAAGACTGCCAGGGCAAAGTATTGTAATGCGGTCGTCATGGCGCACCCGGAGTGTTCCGAGCCGGTCAAAGAGCTTGCCGACGAATTGCTCAGCACGGGCCAGATGCTTAAGTTTGCCGCCAAGGGCACGACGCAGCGCTTTATCGTGGCGACCGAGATAGGAATCATTCACACGTTGAAGAAGCAGAATCCGGAGGCCGAATTCTACCCGGCCAGCGAAAGGGCCGTTTGCCCGAATATGAAGAAGATTACTTTGGACAAGGTCATCGGTTCGCTGGAGGACATGCAATTCGAAACCACGGTGCCCGAGCCCATTAGAACCAGAGCGAGGAAGTCGCTTGACAGAATGGTAGAGATTCTACCGACCCGATAGAAAGGACCAGACCCAATGGCAGAACAACCGCAATATCAATTGGAAACGCTGGCCCTGCACGCCGGCCAGACAGTTGACTCCGACACGCTCAGCCGGGCCGTGCCCATTTACCAGACCACGAGCTACTGCTTCAAAGACACCGACCATGCGGCCAATCTGTTCGCACTGAAGGAGTTCGGGAACATCTACACGCGGCTGATGAATCCCACGACCGATGTACTCGAGAAGCGGCTCGCTGCGCTGGAAGGGGGCGTTGGGGGCTTGGCGTTCAGCTCGGGCCAGTCGGCCATCTATGTCAGTATCTTCAACATCTGCGGCTCCGGCGGACACATCGTGTCCTCGAACTCGCTCTACGGCGGCACCGTCACGCTCTTTAGCCAGACCTTCGCCAAGCTGGGCATTGAAGTGAGTTTCGTAGATCCGAAGGACCCGCAGAATTTCACGAAGGCGATAAAAGACAATACGCGGCTCGTTTATATAGAGACGGTCGGAAATCCCAAAAACGACATTCTGCAGTATGAAAAGATCTCCGAGATAGCTCACGAGCATGGAATACCGGTGATTTGCGACAACACGGTGACCACGCCCATATTGTTCAGGCCTTTTGACTACGGCATAGACATTGTCGTTCATAGCTGCACAAAATTCATCGGTGGGCACGGAACCTGTATCGGCGGGGCGATTGTCGATTCGGGCAAGTTCGACTGGACGAACGGTCGCTATCCCGAGTTGACCGAACCTGACCCAAGCTATCACGGCGTCAAATACGTCGAAGCGGTCGGCGAGCTGGCCTACATTATCAAGGCCAGAACTCAATTCCTGCGCGATATGGGAAGTTGCATGTCGCCGTTCAATGCGTTCCTGTTCCTGCAGGGACTGGAAACCCTTCATCTGCGGATGCCCAGGCACTCCGAGAACGCACTGAAGCTGGCCCGATGGCTCGAAAAACACAGAGGGGTCAGTTGGGTGAATTATCCCGGGCTTGAATCGCATCCGGATTATGAATTGGCCAAAAAATATTTGCCAGAAGGGCAGGGGGCCATTCTCGGCTTTGGAATCAAGGGCGGCAGAGAGGCCGGCGTCAAGTTCATCAACAATGTCAAGTTGGCCAGCCATCTGGCCAATATCGGCGACAGCAAGACGCTGGTCATTCACCCGGCCAGCACTACGCACCAGCAGCTCAGCGACCAAGAGCAGCTCGCCGCCGGTGTCACCCCGGATTACGTCCGCGTCTCGGCCGGCACCGAACATATTGATGATATCATCGCGGACTTCGAACAGGCGCTGACAAAGAGTGCTAAGTCGTGAGTGAAGAATCAGATATACTGATAAGAATTCCGACGGGTATTGTCAAAGCAGGGGACCAAGCCCGAGGGACAACTGAAAACTCAAAACTAAGGACTCAAAATTAACCATGTGGGAATATACAGACAAGGTCAGAGACCACTTCTTCAACCCGCGCAACGTCGGCGAAGTGGAAGACCCCGATGGGATCGGCGAGGTTGGATCGCTGGCCTGCGGCGATGCGCTGAAGCTGACCTTTAAGCTCGATGAAGACGGAAAGATTAAAGATGCAAAGTTCAAGACCTTCGGCTGCGCCAGCGCCATCGCGACCTCATCCGTGCTGACCGAGATGATAAAGGGCCTGTCGCTGGACGAAGCGGCCAAGGTCACCAACAAAGATATCGCCGACTACCTGGGCGGGCTGCCTGAACAAAAGATGCACTGCTCGGTGATGGGCAGAGAAGCTCTGGAAGCCGCCATTGAAAACTATCGCAGCGGAGGCAGGAAGAAGCACGAGCTCGAAGGCAATATCGTCTGCACCTGTTTTGGCGTCACCGACGAAGAAATCGAGAGAGTCATACGCGAAAACGACCTGACGAGTGTCGAGGAGGTGACCAACTACTGCAAAGCCGGCGGCGGGTGCGGCGGATGCCAGGGCGAGATTGAGAAGCTCATCACAAAAGTGCAGGGAGAACAGGTCAAAGAAGTCGCAGTCTCGGCCCCGCGGCGTTCCGGCAAACTGACCAACATCCAGAAGATACAGTTGATTCAGCAGACCATCAATGAGCAGATCAGACCGGCTCTGCGGGCCCACGGCGGCAACATCGAGCTGATCGACGTCGAAGCGGACAAAGTCGTCGTCGCGTTCAGAGGGATGTGCGCCCAGTGCAGGATGGCGGAGCTTACGATGAAAGAGGTGGTCGAGGCCAAGCTCAGAGAATTCGTGTCGGACGAGCTTTTCGTCGAAGAAGACAAAGACTCGGCGGCCCAGCCCCATGAACACATGGAATAGGCGGCCGGTAAAGAAACGCGGGGTTGACGCCGCAGTTGTCATGCAGGATTAGTGAAGATGAAAGCGATATACTTTGACAATAACGCGACGACAAAAGTCGCTGAAGAAGTGCTCGAAGAGATGACCCCTCTTTTCTGCGAGCTTTACGGCAATCCTTCGAGCATGCACACTTTTGGGGGGCAGATAGGCCGCAGAATCCGCGGGGCGCGCGAGCAAGTCGCCGCTCTGCTCGGCTGCGACCCAACGGAGATAGTATTCACCAGCGGCGGCACCGAAAGTGACAACACGGCCATCAAAGGCGCGCTGGCTGCCCAGCCGCACAAGCGCAAAGTCATTACCACCCGAGTCGAGCACCCCGCTGTGCTGACAGTCTGCCGGGATCTGGAAAACCACGGCTATGCGGTTATCGAACTGGGTGTGGACCGGCAGGGCCGGCTTGACCTGGCAGAGCTGCAAGAGCAGCTTGACGAGGATACCGCCCTGGTGACAATCATGTATGCAAATAACGAAACGGGCACAGTATTTCCAATCGATCATGTCTCGCAGTTGGTGGCGAACGAAGGGGCGATCTTTCACACGGATGCCGTGCAGGCCGTCGGCAAAATACCGCTGAAGCTCTCGCAGAGCCATATTGATTTGCTCAGTCTATCGGGACACAAGCTGCACGCGCCGAAGGGGGTCGGCATTCTCTACGTCCGCAAAGGGACGCGGCTGTCCCCGTTCATGTTAGGCGGGCACCAGGAAGCGGGACGCAGAGCAGGCACGGAAAACGTGCCCGGGATCGTCGGGCTGGGCAAAGCCTGCGAGCTGGCGGCCGCGAACCTCGAAGAGGAAAACAGCAGGGTCAAGCGCCTCCGCGACAAGCTGGAGCGCGCGATTGTGGAAAAATGCCCCGACTGCCGGCTCAACGGTGATACCGGGAACCGTCTGCCCAATACGTGCAATATCAGCTTCGAGTACATCGAGGGCGAGGCGATTCTGCTGATGCTCGATAAGTACGGCATTTGTGCAAGCAGCGGCTCGGCCTGTACATCAGGCTCGCTGGAGCCCAGCCACGTCTTGCGCGCAATGGGTGTTCCCTTCACCGCCGCCCACGGCTCGATTAGATTCAGCCTGAGCAGGTATAATACCGAAGAAGAGGTGAACTACACGATCGAGAAGCTCCCCGCCATCATCGACCAGCTTCGCCAACTCTCGCCCTTTGTGGCGAAGCAGGCTCACTAACTCAAAGACAGGTAAGCCACTGGTTCGACCAGTGGACTCATTGGGGTTTGACCCACGGATTACGTATTTATAAGACTTCTCCTTGGCTTGAGGGTTGCCATCGAGCAAAAGAGAAGACAATGAATGGATATCAAAGTCTATCACACTCACGTTGGGATTGTAAGTACCATGTTGTATCTGTTCCAAAAGGCCGGAAAAAGAGTCTGTATGGAAAGATATGAGAGTTCCTTAAGAAGGTGTTCCATGAGTTGGCTCGTCAAAAGGGATGCCAGATCGCAGAGGCGTATATGTCAGGCGATCACGTTCACATGTGCATAAGTATTCCACCTGAGTATGCTGTATCAGAAGTTATTGGCTATCTCAAAGGCCAGAGCGCCATAGCAGTTGCCCGACAATTTGTCGGGCGTCAGAAGAACTTTAATGGCGAGCATTTCTGGTCTTGTGGCTATGCGGTGTCAACCGTCGGTTTTGAGGAGAACAAGATTCGCGATTATATTCGTCATCAAGAACACTTAGATGGCGAAGAAGACGCAGGACCTTTCTAAAAGGCACAATACTCGTTGGCCGTCTTTTGAGACGGCTCACAACCGTCAGGCCACCCCTATCAGGGGTGCGTTATAACTCCATGAATAGTGCCTCTGATGCAAGAGCGGATTGAATTGCTGGGTCCTACACGTCGCCGAGAAGGGCAGGAAGGCACTTCAGGAATATATGAAGCAGGTTCTTAACCGTTTCTCGCAAGAGCTCGGGTGAATCGGCTTTCCCAGCCGTGCCGGGAAACGAGCCGGTCAACGTGCGCCCATTCTCGCACGAGTACGGGCGGTCGAGGGGGCAGGGTCGCCTGGATTTCTGCGCACGATCCGCGTCTGCCTGTCCGGCCTTCTTCGGGCTTCACAACGGAAGAGCCGGGCCAAATAGGCCGGTTTCGCGGCGAATGAACGGAACAGCCGTGTCGTCCTGTCCGAGCGTGCTCTCAGTCCAGCAGAGCCTCTGCAGGCACCTCGCCGGACCTCGGCTCTCTCCTGGGCTTGCCCAGCGGTTGCGGCTCGGCCACCTTGCGATAGCCCAGGGCCTTTATCACCTCCAGGACTTCGGTCCACGTGGGGAAGGGCCTGGTGTTCTTTCGCTTATACTCGTCGATGGCCATGAGAAACTCAAACTGCTCATCGGACATATGCCCTTCTTCAGCGGATTTCCGCTCGTCGGTCAGGCGTCTGCCCGGCCCTCGCCGACGGTCTAGCCCCAAACGTCTGTCAACGACGCTGCCTCTGCGCTCCTCGCGCAAACGACGCTCTGGAATGCGTTCCCTTTCCATGCTAATACTCGCCATCCAGGAAGTCGCCGTCGAAGTCGCCCTCGTCGTCCTCGTCCATCGCGAAATCGTAGAAATCGTCGTAGGCGTGCTGCGATTCAATGACGACGTGGGCCTCATCAAGAAATTCCTCGGAAACCATGACAGTGATTTCCGTGGCGCCAATCGCCTGTTCATCGTGCTCGCTTATTGTGGCCGGGATATCGTTCGCCTCCAGCAGAGTCTTGTATTCTCTGGCCTGCTCCATATCCTCCGCAAACGCAACAACAACATACCCTTCGAGGTTGGCCTGCGATTTGTGACCTTTCTTTGAACGCTTTGCCATTTTATTCCTCCAAAACTAACGGTGTCCCCGAACGTTTTTGTGCACGTCAGGATTCTTGCCCGATCTGTCCGGGCGCATGGCCTCAGGCCTCTGCTACTTTTTCCACCCTGATACTTTCGTCAAATTCGGCCTCATAAATTATTAAAATTTATGCACTTGCATGAAAAACCCCGTCCGTGGGAGTCGGCCCTCGCTACCGACTTTTCCATCTATCGACGCTATCGGTGCAAAAATTTAGCACTTTGGCGTATTTTTTTGTTGCAAATTCAATGGCCTGTATGTAATTACAACGCTCGATGACGTGCCGGGCTTAAGGAATGGCTGTCGGCCTATTATTGTCTAACCTTGTCAATATGGAGGCTTATTAGCATGGCAAAAACAAGAGAGTCTTTGATTGTAGCCAGCAAAGTAAAGGCTTACATCAAGAGTAAGAAGATGATGACCTCATCCGACTCGCTCGAAGCCTTGAGTGAAAAGGTCTATGGGATGCTCGATGCAGCCATAACCCGGACCAAAGCCAATCGACGCAGCACAGTCAAGGCGCAGGATCTGTAGCCCGGTGGAAGCCTCCTGGGTCTGAATTCTCGACCGGAGAGATTCGGTGTGCACTAACATTGTCAGTTCGCACATCTCAGCGGTCATATCATAATCCGAAGTAAGCCGTTCCGCTTTTTTCACAGCGGAACGGCTTCTTTTATTTGACTACCGACCTATAAAATGCGTCTATCAACACCAAAATTCAGGGTTTTTGAAAGATTTTTTCAACTTATTGCCAGTAAAATCCCGATTTATTAATAAGTGTTGGAGTTTATACCGTCTCTTAAGCCAGCTTAAGGTTAAGAGGGGATGATTTCTTGCCGATGAAGGAGCTTGCCAGCCGTCTCTGACTTGGCTGAGCGACGGGATGTTTTTTGGCCGAAGTGATGATTATGTTGGGCGCGAGTAAGGAATAGAATCCTTGCTGAGCCCTTACTGAACGGATACTTATAGGACGCAATCGGTAGGCATTCATATGAGAGTCTTCATGTTAGGCTGGGAGTTCCCCCCGTTTATCAGTGGTGGGTTGGGCACGGCGTGTTATGGCCTGACCCGAGCCATGGACCGGCTTGGCATTGAAGTGACGTTTGTCCTGCCCCAAATGGTCGAGAGCAAATACGCTACCCACGTCAAATTGCTGAGCCCCGGGTCACGAGAAGCCGCGGCGTCCTTCAAGTTCACTGAGTTGAAGAACGTGAAGATTCAGACCATCGACTCGGCCCTTCAGCCCTATTCCACGCCTGAGACCTACCAGAAGCGAATCGAAAAGGTCTTGAAGAGAAAGCACGAAGAGCGCGGGAGCGACATCAAGTCCGCCAGTCAGCTCATCGTCTCGCGAGACTACAGTTGCGATATGTACACGGAGGTTCATCGCTACGCTGCAATGGCCCTTGAATTGGCCGAGAATGAGCAGTTTGACGTGATTCACGCCCATGACTGGATGACCTATCCCGCAGGCATTGCCGTCGCAGCGATCAGTGGAAAGCCGCTGGTGGTACACGTCCATTCGACCGAGTTTGACCGCAGCGGCGAACACGTGAACCAGATGATTTATGACATCGAGCGCGAGGGAATTGAGCAGGCCGACCGCGTCATCGCCGTCAGCCACTTCACGCGGAACGTCATTATCAGTCGATACGGCGTCGGCGGTGACAAAGTGGAAGTCGTGTACAACGGGGTGGAGCGAAACGGAAGCTGGACATCGGGCGAGACCGGCATCAGCAAGGATGAGAAGATCGTTCTGTTCCTGGGCCGCATCACGATGCAAAAAGGTCCCGAGTATTTTCTCCAAGCTGCCAAGAAGGTTCTCGACGTGATGGACAACGTCAAATTCGTCATGGCCGGCTCCGGCGACCTGATGCACCGTTCCATCGAATTGGCGGCGGAGCTGGGTATCGGACACAAGGTGCTGTTCACCGGCTTTTTGCGCGGCGAAGATGTGCAAAAGATCTACAAAATGGCCGACCTGTACGTCATGCCTTCGGTATCGGAGCCGTTTGGGATTGCTCCGTTGGAGGCGCTGGACAACGATGTGCCTGTCCTGATTAGCAAGCAGAGCGGCGTATCCGAGGTCCTGGTGCATGCTCTGAAGGTTGACTTCTGGGACGTCCATGAGATTGCCAACAAGATGGTGGCCGTCTTGAAGTACCCGCCGCTGCAGATGACTCTGCGAAGTCACGGGAATTTCGAGGTCAGGAGACTGAGGTGGCGGGACACGGCGGCCAAGTGTGCGAAAATCTACGAGGAAATGCTGGTTCCGGTCTGAGAATCACGGCAAAGCCAATCTGAACAGTTATTGCCCGGGAGCGGCCGGCTGCCCGGCGGACCCCTGTTACGAGATGTGAGATTATGCCTTCGGTATGTTTCTATTTTCAAGTGCATCAGCCTGTGCGATTGAGGCACTACACCGTATTTGACAGAGACGATGAGTACTTCGACGATCACAAGAATGGCTCGATTTGCCGGAAAGTGGCCCACAAGTGCTATCTGCCCGCCAACCGCTTGCTCTTGGATATCATACGCCGGTCTCGGGGCCGATTCAGGATCGCCTACAGCGTCACGGGCGTGCTGCTGGAGCAGCTCCAGCGCTATGCGCCGGAAGTCATGAGCACCTTCGACGCTTTGGCCCAGACCGGTTGCGTGGAGTTTCTGGCGGAAACGTATTATCACAGTCTGAGCTTCCTGTACTCGCGGGAGGAGTTTGTCGAGCAGATAAACAAGCACATCGAGGCGATCGACTATTTCTTCCGTCAGAAACCGAGGGTCTTCAGAAACACGGAATTGATCTACAATAATGAACTGGCGGGCCTCATCGAGTCCATGGACTGCTTCGATGCGATCATCACCGAGGGCGCGGACCATATCCTCGGGTGCAGGAGCCCTAATTTCGTCTATCAGCCCAGAGGCTGTGAAAAACTGAAACTGCTGCTGAAGAACTACTCTCTCAGCGACGATATCGCGTTCCGATTTTCGAACCGCAATTGGCCTCAGTGGCCTCTGACGGCCGATAAGTTTGCCCGCTGGGTCAGCAACGTGAACGGAAACGGCAACGTCGTCAACCTGTTCATGGACTACGAAACGTTCGGCGAGCACCAATGGGAGGACACCGGAATATTTGACTTCATGCGGCATCTGCCGGACGAGATTCTCAAGCACCCGGACAACGACTTCAAAACCCCGAGCGAAGTGGTGCATTCGTACGGCGTCACCGATACCGTGGATGTGCCGCACATCATAAGCTGGGCCGACACCGAAAGAGACCTCTCCGCCTGGCTCGGAAACGCCATGCAGTCCAATGCGATTCATGAACTCTATCGCATCGAGAGAAAAATCAAGAAGACCAACGATGAGAGAATAATCTCAGACTGGCGAAAATTGCAGGCGTCCGACCACTTCTATTATATGTGCACGAAGTACTTCGCCGACGGCGACGTGCACAAGTATTTTAATCCGTACGACTCGCCTTATGACTCTTACATTAACTTCATGAATGTGCTGGATCATCTGCAGTGCCGTTGTTCCGGACAAACAACTGGAGGTATCGCGTGTTCGACACCGGAGCTAAAGTCCATGGAGTGCTTCTCCGGTGCGGCGTCGGACAATGCGTACCCGCCCGACTTGCAGCCAGCAGATTAGAGAGCCCTTTCCTTGAGCCTTTGACGCAATACGGGTTTTAGCGCCCTGGCTGATTCCATAACCGGACAAAGACAATCTGGGAGATTCTCGACAGGGCTTCGGTTTGTCGTGACGACATCTTTGGGAGTGAGATTGTGCTGACACTGCAAAAAGCCGGCGAAACAACAAGCATATCGCAAGCGACGGCCGGTCAGGAGATAGAAAACCTGCTGGCCAGGGAATGGCTGCTGACCAACGGGCGTGGGACCTACGCATCCTCAACAGTTGCAGGCTGCAATACGAGGAGCTACCACGGACTGCTCGTCGGCTCGCTGAGTCCCCCGGTCAACAGGGTAATGGCACTGGCCAATTGCCTGGAAATGGTCATAGCCAAAGGAAAAGTCTTCAATCTTTCGACCTTCGAATTTGCCGACAAGTTTGCACCGGCAGGCTTCGACCTGCTGAAAGGATTTCGTCGGGACATCGGGGCTCATTTTGACTACGAGCTCGAGAGAACCGCACTGACCAAATCGGTCTATCTGTCGCGCGATACGGATACGGTTGCCGTCGTGTACGACTTTACCCGCATCCAGGAACCGCTGGAGTTCGTCTGCCGGCCATTTGTCGGCCTCAGGGATTTCCATACGCTCCAAAGGTCCTACGCACAGCTAAGTTCGAGGTGGCTGGGCTCGGCCTCGCGCGGACTGCTCGTTCGTCATGAGGCTGCGAACAGTTGCAGCCTGCTCTTGCGGTGCCCCTCAGCGCACTTTGAGAAGGACCCGCAATGGTGGTTCAATTTCGTTTATCGCGCCGACCGGGAGAGAGGCCAGAATTTCACCGAAGATTTATGGACTCCGGGCTTCTTCAAGTGCCGAATAGAAGCGCCGACGAAAATTGTCCTGTGGGCAAATCTGCTTCCGTATGCTCCCGGTTCCAGGCCCGAGCAGTGGGCCACGCCCAATATCGACGCGGTCTGCAAAGATCTTCGCCGACACCAGGAAGACTTAAGACTTCAGGCACAAAATGTAGGGTGTGCAAAGTCCGTTTCGCCGTTAGGTGTCCCTAATGGGATTGCACACGCTGAACAACTCTATGAGGCAGCCGACCAGTTTGTGACAAAACGCCGGACAAAAGACGGATGCCGAACCACTGTCCTGGCCGGCTATCCGTGGTTCGCAGACTGGGGCAGAGATGCGCTGATCGCGCTGCCCGGCCTGCTGCTTGCGACCGGAAGATTTGACGAGGCCAGATCCGTCTTGAGCACATTTGCCGCCGCAGCCGATGAGGGTATGATTCCGAATCGTTTCGACGACAACAACGATAGCGCTCACTTCAACAGTGTTGACGCCTCGCTCTGGTTCATCAACGCCGCTTTCCAGTACCTGCAGGCGACCGGCGATTCGAAGACCTTCACGCAGGAGCTGATGCCGACCATCCGCAAGATCATCGATTCTTACGCCAAAGGCACGCGATTCGGCATACACGCCGACGCCGACGGGCTCATAGCCGCCGGCGATGAGCAGACGCAGCTTACCTGGATGGATGCTCGGTGCGACGGCATTGCCTTCACGCCCAGATATGGAAAGGCGGTCGAGGTCAACGCCCTGTGGTATAACAGTCTCTGCCTGCTGGCCGGGTTCTGTGCGGACCGGGATAACGCAGAGTGCTACAAATCCATGGCGGCCAAAGTACAGAGCAGCTTCTGCGGACTGTTCTGGAACGAGCACAAAGGCTACCTCAACGATTGTATTCTGCCCGACGGTTCGGCCGATGCGAGCCTGCGGCCGAACCAAATATTCGCCGTGTCGTTGAAGTTTTCCCCGCTATCGGCAAAGAAGCAAAGCGCGGTCGTCGCGGCGGTGCAGGAGAGGCTGCTGACCCCTTACGGATTGCGAACGCTCAGCCCTGATGCGCCGGGTTACAAAGGCCGGTACACCGGGCCGCTGCGGCAGCGCGACGAAGCCTATCATAACGGCACAGTCTGGCCTTATCTGATCGGCCCGTTCGTCGAGGCATATCTGAAGGTCAACAATTTCAGCGCCAAGAGCAGAAAACAGGCCGCCAAGTTCATCGAGCCGTTAT
>CP070806.1:3131244-3191634 GCA_020343675.1 Phycisphaerales bacterium | reverse complement strand
GAGCCGATGGATATGTGGCTCAGCGGTGACGAGCCACAGGGACCTTGGATCCAATATGAGTTTAACAAGGTACACAAGCTGCACCAGATGTGGGTCTGGAATTCTAACCAGATTTTCGAGAGCCTTTTCGGTTTTGGGATGAAAGATGTCACCATCGAATACTCGACCGATGGGACCGCCTGGACGGCTCTGGCTGACGTACCCCAATTTACCAAGGCGCCCGGTGCGGCTGGCTATGCACACGATACGACGGTCGACTTCAGTGGCGCAGTTGCAAAGTACGTCAAGCTCACTGCTACCAGCAACTGGGGAGGTATCCTGCCTCAATATGGCCTCAGTGAGGTCCGTTTCTTCTCTATCCCCGTCGGTGCCAGAGAGCCCTCGCCGGACACCGGGGCTGCGGATGTGAATCCCGCTGTGATCCTCAGTTGGCGCGTGGGCCGAGAGGCGGCCACGCATGACGTGTACATCAGCAGCGATGAGCAGGCTATCATCGATGGCACCGTTCCGGCTGTCAGCGTGACCGAGGCCAGCTACAGCACAGATCTCGATCTGGCCGATACATATTTCTGGCGGATTGATGAGGTCAACGATGCCGAGACGCCCGCAACCTGGCAGGGCGACGTCTGGAGCTTTTCGACGCCTGAGTATCTTGTCGTAGATGACTTCGAGTCGTACAATGACATTGACCCGCCCGATCCCGAGAGTAACAGGATATTTGAATCCTGGAGCGATGGTTTTGGTGTTGCGACCAATGGGGCTCTGGTCGGCAATGACTTTCCGCCGTATCTGGAGACGACGATCGTCCACGACGGCGCCCAGTCAATGCCGGTATTCTACAGTAATACCGGCGGCGCTGTGTCCTCAGAGATCACGCGCACGTTTGCCCCTGGCCAGGATTGGACCAAGCACGGCATTCAGACTTTGGTGCTGTACTTCCAGGGAATTCCGGGTAACACGGGACAATTGTATATCAAGGTCAACGGCGTCAAAGTATCCTATCCCGGCGACGCGGCCAACCTCGCACGGCTGATCTGGACTCAGTGGACTATCGACCTGGCTTCTCTGGGCGTGAACCTGACGAGCATTACCAGCCTGGCCATCGGTATCGACGGCAACGGCGCCGCAGGTACATTGTACGTTGATGACATCGTGCTATATCGGTTCGCTCCGCCAGCGCCTACTTCGCAGATCTACCTTGAAGCCGAAGCGGGTACTATCACCGCGCCATTGAAGACGTACTCTGACCCGCTGGCGTCGGGCGGCAGCTACATCGGCACGGATGACGGCACCGGTGACGAGAATAGTGCTCCACCTGCGACCGGCGTCGCAACGTACAATTTCACGGCTGAGGGCGGCGTTTATACGATCTCGCTGCGTGTGATTATCACCGGAGGCAGCAACTCGTTCTGGGTCCGAATTCCAGGCGCCACGAATTACGCCCCTGGAACGCACAGCACTGGCTGGATCCGGTTTAACGACATCTCTGATGGCGCAGACTGGCACTGGGATGATGTCCACAGCAACGACCACAACAATCAGGTTGTGAGCATCACGGTGCCGGCCGGCCCGCACACGCTGGAGATAGCCCGTCGTGAAGATGGCACGTTGCTGGATGCGATTGTGATTTCCAAGGTTGACTAAGAGTCGTTAATAGAACATTCGCTCGGCTTACTGCCCGCGCGGAAGGCCGGGTAGGACATTTGTCAGTGTGGGGCCTGTGTCGATTTGTTCGGCACAGGCCTCGTTTGTCTTCGGGCTTAACGTGCGATAACGCTCGATATTCTGAAGACGGGCAAGAGCAGCGCGATGGCAATCGTCCCAATAATAGCCCCCATGATTGTTATCATGATGGGCTCTATCAGCGTCATGACGTTCTTTATTGAAGCCTGGAGCTTCTTCTCGTAAAAGACCGACACCTTGTCGCAAACCTCGCCGAGCTTGCCGCTCTTTTCGCCCGCGCGGAGCATCTGAATGATCCCGGGCGCGATCAGCTCGCTGCCCGGTGAAATCAGTATGGACTCCGACAACTGGTAGCCGTCCTGAATTTTCACATCGACCGTCGCCCAGAGTCGCTGAAAGTAGTAATTCTGGCATGAACCTTGTATGACTTCTATTGAATCGAGCAGATTCACGCCCGTATTAATCATGGTCGCCATGATCCGCATACTGCGAGTTACCACCGTGTCAATAAACATCGTGCCGACCACGGGCGTGTGGATCTTGATAAAGTCTATCACACGCCGGCCGGGTAAGGTTCCCGCCCAGTGGTACAGTCCCAGTGAGGCGAAAACCGCCACCGTCAATACGCCCGTCATCACGCGCAAATTGCCCAACATCATGCTGAAGCTGACCAACACCTGCGTGAGCTTAGGCAGTGCAGCCCCCCGGGCTTCGTAAATCCCCATGAATCGCGGCAGCACGAAGAACATCAACGTTCCCGTCGCCGCCACGGCCATCAGGGCCATAATGAACGGATACGTCAGCGCCCCTTTGATGCGTTTTCGCGTCTCGGATTCAAAGTCGAGATAACCGCTCAACACACTCAGCATTTCGGGCATTTTTCCCGATGCTTCCGACGCCTTGACCATGCTGATAAACATCGCATTGAAGACCTTCGGATATCCCCGCAAAGCCTTTGAGAACGTCTCACCGCTCTTGACCTCCTCAGAAACGTTTGTCATGATCGATCTGAATGTTCCGTGTTCCGCCTGTTCGGCTATCGCATCGAGAGCATCGCTGAGCACCACGCCGCTCTCAAGCATCACAGACAATTGTGTCGTAAACAGAATCAGATCGGCCGGCTTGACCTTGGCTTTGCACAGATCCGAAGTGACGGCCTGCCGCCAGAGGGCATCGTGATTTCTCAGTCCCTGCGATCCGAAACCGGTATCAACCGCTCTTGAGCCTCCCGCGCTGTCCCTGGTTTTTCCCAGTTTGGCGCCGGCGGGCCGGGATTCCGCGCTCCTGATGGAAGAATCAAGCTCATCAGCCAATTGTGTCGCCGAACGTTTCATTTCATCTCTTCCCAGACTGAGTATCCCAGGGCGCGCGCCTCCGTGCGCCTCAGACTTCTATCTGCGTGGTTCTCAAGGCCTCCTCGACGGAGACAATTCCGGCCCGCACCTTCTCAATACCATCCGATTGCAGAGACACCATGCCATTCTGCAGGGCCTTGGCTCTCAATTTCTTCAAGCTTGTCCCTTCGTTGATCATCTCGATGACCTCTTCGTTCGGTACGAACAACTCGTGAATGGCAATTCGCCCGGCATAGCCGGTGTTGCGGCATTTTTTGCATCCGACGCCTCGATAGAAATTCTCGATTTTGCCGCCGGCTTTCTCGGCAACCTTCCGGATAGTCACGGCCGGCTCATACTCGGTCTTGCAGTTTGCACATATCTTCCGGACAAGCCGCTGGGCCAGGACCGAAATCAACGACGCGCCCACCAGATAGGGCGCAACACTCAAATCGATCAGGCGTGTCACGGCTCCCGGAGCATCATTTGTGTGCAGAGTAGAAAGCACCAGATGGCCGGTCAGCGCCGCCTGAACTGCTATGCTGGCCGTTGCCTGATCGCGGATTTCGCCGACCATGATGATATCCGGGTCCTGTCGTAAAAGACTTCGCAGCGCGGTCGCGAATTCAAAACCGGCGCCGGGATTGACCTGGAACTGGTTTATGCCCGCTATGTTGCACTCCACCGGGTCTTCTACCGTACAGATATTGACTTCTTCGTGGTTCAGCTCGGACAGGGCGGCATAAAGGGTCGTATTCTTGCCTGAGCCGGTCGGCCCCGTGACTAACACGATGCCGTTCGGCGATTGTATCACCTGCCTGAACAACCGGAGATTTTCATATGTGAATCCGAGAGACTCCAAATTAAAAAGTACCTTTTGCGGATCGATAATTCGGATGACGACCTTCTCGCCAAAGTTGCCGGGCATGACCGAGACGCGCAGGTCAATCGGCCTGCCTTCCATCAGAACATGGATCCCGCCATCCTGGGGCAGACGCCGCTGAGCGATGTCGAGTTCAGCCATTATCTTAACGCGCGAGACAATGGCTGCGTGCATCTGATGGGGGGGGCACAGCTTCTCGTACAATCGGCCATCCACCCGGTACCGGACCCGCAGCTTCTTGTCATCCGGTTCAATATGAATATCGCTGGCATTTTCCCGCACGGCATTATAGAGCAGATAGTTGACCAGTTTGACAACCGGCGATTGCCCGGCGATCTCCTCCAGATTGCCTATGTCCTGGGTGATACTTTCTATCAATGTGAAGTCTTCGAGGCCCTCGTCGTCGATGATATCATCGATGACGAAGACGTTGGCCGCCGGCAGGTACGTTTGCAGAGTCGCTTTGATGTCCTTGCCGGTCGAGCATACGATCTGGGCCTTGCAGCCGCTGATACGCTCAATCTCATCGATCAGGAATACGTTTGTCGGCTCACTGACCGCCACCGTCAGCACATCACGGACCTTGAACAGCGGCAAGACGATGTACTCCTGAAGAAATTCGCGCGGCAGAATCTCGAACGTCTTGGAGTCACATATCTTGGGACCCACTTGCGCATACGGGACGCCGTAACTTTGCGCGAGCGCCGAGGCGATCTGGTTCTCGGTGCAGTAGCCCATATCCACCAACAGCTCGCCGAGGAGCTTTCGATGGCCCTTTTCCTTTTGCTCTCTGAGGGCCTGTTCAATTTGCTCCTCTGTCACGACGCCGCGCGCCAGAAGGAGCTGGCCAAGCTGCATCTTGTTTTCAACGGCTATTCGACTCATCTTTGGTCTCTTTGGCCGCGGCCGGACCCTCCCGGCGTCCGGCCACTGCGACTATGCAAAACTCCTTACCGCCTCCGTAAGCTCCGCGTAGTGGTCAAATTCATTCATCAGTCGTGTAATCTCCAGGATCCTCATGCAGTTTTCGTCAAGCCCCGCCAACCTCATTTCACGTCTGTTTTCATTGCAGTAATCGCGCGACCACAGCAACTGTTCGAGGCCGCTGCTGTCGATGAAACCGACGCCGCTCATATCAAGTACGATGCCGGTTTTGCGTTTTGTGACAATGTCGGTTATCGTATTTTGGAATAGTCCGGCCACGTCGCCGTCAAGCTCGCCCTGCAGCTCGACAACCGTGACATCATTGTAATCCTGCACTTTGATTTTCATCGAATCAGAGTCCCCACAGCGGCCGCCCCATACTCCTCGGAATTACCGTTGCTGTAAAGTTCGGTGGAACCGTCCCGGATGATGTTCCAGAGCCGATAGACGTCGCTGTCCAGGAATATGCGGCCAAGCTTCTCGTCAAACTGTGTGCCCAGGCCTTTCTCTATTTCGGCAAGAGCCTGTTCCACAGTCATTGCATCCCGATACGTTCGCTTTGACGTCATGGCATCAAAACTATCTGCAAGGCCGACAATTTTGCCCGTGAGCGGTATTTGCTCGCCCTGTAAGCCGTTCGGATAGCCCCTGCCGTCCACACGCTCATGGTGACACAGCACACCCGAAACAATGTCGCGCATCTGCTTGATTTCACGAAGGATTCCCGCTCCTATTGACGGGTGCTTCTTCACGCGGTCAAACTCCTCTTCAGTCAGCTTGCCATTCTTGCGCAACAACGCTTCCTCAATCCCTATTTTCCCCACATCGTGCAGCAGACCAGCCAGGTATATCTTGTGGGCTTGCTCCTCCTCAAGAGGCTCCTTTTCAGAGAGCCGTTCGACAATCCATCGGGAGATGAAGGCAACTCTTTCCGAATGGCCGTGTGTGTATTTATCCTTGGCGTCAATGCTGCTCGTCAGGGCTTTCAGGGACCCGATGAACAGTTCCTTGAGATCTTTGAACAACCTGCCATTTTCTATGAACACAGCACATCCGCCGGCTACGGAGTTGAACAGCTTCACATCGGTGCTGTCGAAGTCCTGCTTGCCGATCCGATTGATCGCAACCATGAGGCCCATTATGGAGTTGCCATTCTGCGTTCTGCCCGCAAGATGGGAGTCGGTCTTGTCCTTGCCGAAGAAAGGTACCGCGATAACGTTCTTCATACGGCTCGGCCAGTCGTATTTGAAAGCCGAGTCTATTTCGCTATCCAGAAGGGCCTCTTTGCCACTGTTTATTTCCTCCGTGAGTCGGCCGTGCAGAATGGCCGCCATCTGGTCGTCCATGTCGATCAGACCCGATCCCGCAGCGATGACCCACTGCTGTTCGTCGTCTATCGTCTTTTCCAACAATATGGCAATGCCTTCCACAAAGACAATTTCCGTCAGGCAGTCACAGGCCATCTGCAGAAAGTTGGAATCCGCTTCCGTGACCTTCATATTCGTGCTGAGTCTGTGAAGCAGGACAAGTTCTTCGTAGGTCTGGGACAGTTCGGTGCTGACCATCTCAATCTGGTCTTCCGCTTTCGTGTAGGCCTGCAACTTCTCCGCCAGCAATTCAAGCATCTCAGCAAGATATTCGCTGTCCGTTTGCACGGCGCGCGCATCCGGCGTACCAGATGCAACAGAGCACGCTATCGATCTCGACGCCCGGCCTAAATCGATCAGGGCCGTTCCAAGAATCCCCTCCCGGCCCGTGCTCGAGAGCTGGGCAGGCTCCAGAACAACAACCAGTCCCATGTTTGTATCGCAGAACCGCCAAACAGAGGTGCCTGCCTGCTCGGGACGGCTGTCGGGCTGTCGTTGGCTCTGCGCTTCTCGAGCCCACTGCACCAACTGCTCTCGACTGCTCTTGAATGTGCCGCCTTCGCGCAGCAGCACAATTACGCCCTCGGCGTCGCAGACTGCGAAGTTGACGCCGAATTTGCCTATCCGGTCCGCAAACCTCTCCAGATCAAGCAGTTGTGAAGGACTCAGGCTGTTCCTGACCGTATGTAACATGGCTTCCAATAGACCACCTACTGTCTTGTGTTATCAGTCATCCGCTATTAGCTGCTTCTGGTATAGAATGTCTTCAATGTTGCCCAGCAGCTCCTTCGGACTGAAGGGCTTGCTCAAGCACCCTGATATCCGCAAATCGTCCTGCTGCTGCTGTGGAATGGCAAAGCTCCTGGCCGTCAGCATGACGACGGGCGTATCTCTCGTGCTCTCGTTCTGCCGGAGCTTTTCCACAAGTTCGAGACCGGTCATCACCGGCATCTGGTAATCCGTAACGATAATATCCGGTTTCTCTGCGAGCGCCAGCTTAAGCCCTTCAGCGCCGTTGTCGGCCGAAATAACTTCAAAGCCGTTGTTGCGCAGTTTTATGGCGACGACATGCACAATATGTATCTCGTCGTCCACAACCAGAACTTTCTTGTCCGCCATTATTTTGCCTCCGCCAAAGTCTAATCTACCGGGGTGCAATGCCTACTGCACGCCCCATTCGTTCCCTAAGATGTCTACGCGATTGGCGCGGATTCTCTTGTCGCCAAAGGCAACTCAAAGCCAAACGTGCTCCCCACACCCACCTGGCTTGTGACAAACACGCGTCCATCGTGGACCTTTTCAACGATCTCTTTGACGAGGTTCAGACCGAGACCCGTTCCCTTCGCCTGCTTCTTGTTGGCTCCCACCCTGTAGAACTTGTCAAAGACATGTCCAATCTCATCTTCGGGGATGCCGACTCCGGTGTCCACAACCGTCACTCGGACCAGGGACGCAACTTCATCAACGGCGGTCTCGATTTTGACCGACCCCCCCGAAGACGTGTATTTCACCGCGTTGCTCAGCAGGTTCACAATCACCTGGGACATCATGTCCCTGTCCACATACACTCTATCGAATACGATCGGCTTTTGCCCGACGACCTGGATGCTCTTCTCCTCCGCATAGCTTCTTATCATCTGCAATTGTTCCTCAATGAGCATGGTCAGACTGACCAGCTCTTTGTTGACCTTTATCAGGCCCGATTCTATGCGTGAGGTGTTCAGGATATCTTCAATCAGCCGATTCAGCCGCTGCGCCTGATTCTGGATAACGGAACAGAATTCCCTCCGGGTCGATTCGTCGTCCGCCTCGCCGTCCACAAGCATCTCGGAGTAGGCTGTGATAGAAGCAAGCGGGGTTTTCAACTCGTGTGAGACATGACTGACAAAGTCGTTCTTCATCTGCTGAATCTGTTTTTCGCGCGTAATATCATGCAATACCGCGACGACCCCGCAGACCTGTTGATTCTGGTCATACACGCATGAGACGATGCAGTCATGAACTCTCCGCTCACCCTGTTCCGAGAACTCAATCTCTCGCCGCGTGGCCTGGTTCCTGCTTTTTCTGCTGTGACTGAGAAACTCCGCGAACTGGCTTCGGTCCCTGCCGATGAGTTCGCTCAGCGGCCGGTGTTGTGAGCGCCTGACATCAAAGTCGAAAAGCCGGCCCGCAGCCTCGTTCGCCATCAACAATTTGTCATACTCATCAATAACAATGACGGCATCTCGAATACTGTAAATAATCGCTTCAGTGTTCTTTTCCCGTTTTTGCGACAGTTGAATTTGGATACGTAGGTCCTTGATTTGATTCGTCTGCTCGCTTGCGCGCGCGGCGCGACCCTCAAGATACTCGCCGACCACTTTGCGCAATGCATCGATTTCCGTCAATTTGAGCAGACCAAGGACACTCGGGCCGGTGTCGCCCTCATGGCCCTGGTCCTCCTTGAAAAGCCTGGCTATGGACGCGACTGCCCCGGCTAATCTGAACCAGTACCAGCCAAGCCAAATCACGCCCATAGCCACTACAACGCCGCATCCCAGCGCAACGGAGGCCCGCTGCACGGGGCCGGCAAAATACCAACCCTCTTCCGTGCCAGAGTCTTGCCCCTCAGCGAGGGTCCCTATCAGCAAGGTGCACGCCACAATCAGCGCGACGATTGCATATAAGCTTCTTCCAAGTTTCAAAACAACCACTCCAGCCTTCTTCGAACGTTCAACTGCGATCAACACTTCGACGCGGCCTTATTTCCTCAGCCACTTCTTCGTATCATCCTGCTCAACCTTGTCGATCACAATTCTCTCGAGGTTCTCGGCTTCATCAGGATCTGCTTCAGCCAGGATTCTCTCCTTAAGCCGTATTGCCTCAAGATAGTTCGGGCGAAGGGCAAGTGAGACCCTTAGATGCTTCATTGCAGATACGGTGTCACCTTCAAGGTAGCACTTCGCCGCTTTTGCGTAATTGTCTTCTACTATCTTTGTCCTGCCTATCTCCTGCAACTCATCCTTTGCACCAAATCTCTTGCGGCGGATATCATCCGTCCTTGCAGCTCCTTCAGCATCACCCGGCGCGGAAATAATGTGCGTTGTGAGTAGCACGATCACTTCCTCTTTCTGAGTGACGTCGGTCGTGCCTCTGAACAAACCGCCAATAATCGGAATATCACCCAGGAGCGGAACCTGGCTGCGCGTCGCAGTAGTAACATCTCTGAACAAGCCACCGATGACAATCGTCTCGCCGTCTTTCACAACGATGTTCGTTCTTAATTGCGTCGTGTTTTCAGTCGGAACACCGTCATCGTTGAGTGCAGCCGAACTATCCTTCGGATAGATATCCATTCGGACATAGCCATCATCCCCGATATAGGGCCTGAAGACCAACTGGGTTCCCGTTTGCAGGAACTCAACTTCGCCTTCCGTGGCAACGCCACCTGTGCTAATCGTCGTGCTGCTTCGATAGCCAAGGTTCGTACCGATGAGAACGGAGCCCTCCTGCTTGTTTACGGTCATGATCTTGGGATTGGCGAGGACTGTCGTGTCAGTCGCCGTCTCTAATGCCGTAATGATTGCCCTGACATCCCCCGTGCTGACTCCAATTCTCAAACCCCGGCCGCCTTGGGTCGCAAAGCCAAAAGTCTCCATCGGCGTTCCGTTGGCGATGTTGGATATCTCCGCTATGGGCGAAGTGGCTTCCGAGCCTCTGTCAACTGTGCCGCCGGTTACGTAATCTTGTGTAGCCGAGGTTCCATCCAGGGACACGCCGGCCATCAGATTCCAGTCCACTCCCAGTTCCATTCCCTCGGTCAAGAGAGCACTCAGGATCGTTGCCTCAACAAGGACCTGCTTGGGCCTCACATCGAGCGCATCCAGGAGTTGCGCGACCTTCTGGATGTTTTCAGGATAGTCATAAACCACGATGGTGTCGTTCAGCGCCAAACTGTCGCCACCACCGCCGGAACCGATCTGGGCCCCACCACCGGAACTGCCGCCACCTCCACTGGAGCCACCACCAGCAACGCCGGATATCTCCTTTTCCGCGGGACTGCTCATCTGAACCTTCGCGTTAGCGCTCAGCACAGGCGTGATAAGGTTTTGGGCCTCCTGGGCGGTAATATAGTACAGTGTGAAAACCTTGTGGATCATGCGATCCGGGTCTTCCTTGATCTCCTTGTACTCGTCTTTGGTGTAAACCTTGATGAGCTTACCTTCCTGCTCATACCTGAAGTCCTCGCCAAGAATCGCATCCATGGCCTCTTCGAAAGTAACATTCCGTAAACTCCTGAAGGCCAATACGCCGTCCACATTGGGCGAGGGCACAATGTTCTTCTGGCACTGGCTGCCTAACATGGCCAGAGCTTTGCGCACGCCAAAATCCTCCTCAACTTCGAACTTGTCGATGACCTGGGGCGGCGCAGCCGCGCCGGCGGCCACAGTCGCCGTCATTGCAATCACCACTAAGCTCCATACAAACACTCGCTTCCGGATACTCATCGTGTTGTTTGTGTTTTTCTCGCGATACATAATTCATTTCCCTTTCTTTCTTCTCTCTGGCACGTGCAACGATCAATGGTCGGCCGTTGGCACCTGCACAAGCTTCAACGTTATTTCTGCCTCTCTACACTTTATTTTTACCGTGTTCTCTTCAATTGCAGCCACTTCGCATTCATACTTGTCATTTCCGTCACTAATGAGCATTCTGTCCCCCACGGACAGCACCTTGTTGTTAATAAAGGTCAGGGGATTCTTGCTCACCACAATGGCTTCCAGCCTGAGCTTCTCTGCCACTTTTCTGATTACTTCTTCACTGCCATTCTGCGAAAGAACATTGACTTCTTCGATATCGGCAAACTTGCGTCGTCCACCCACAAAATGCCGCCAGCCGTCCGAGGCAAAAAAGTCTCTCGTGATGACATTGTTGCGCCCCGGTTCATCAGGCAGTTCCAGGAAAGACACCTTGACGGCTGCTTCCGACGAGCCTTCGACATTCAACAGCCCAGTAGGCGGCACCGCTCCAGCCACCTCGGGCGTATTCCTGGTCAGCACTTTGATCCACATGAACACCATCACGATGACCAGGCACGCGGTTGTGATGGCCTTCTTCTTCTCGGCGGCAAATCGACCGAGAAGCCATCCGGTAAAACAACTCCCATGATTGCCGTTGCGTCTCATCTAAGCTCTCACCTGGCCCTTCAACTTCTATGCCCGGGTCATCCCTGGCCAACTTTCGCCCTGTAATAGATGGCGGCCTTTGTCTCCATGCTGACCTCGCCGCCATAATGACCGTCATTGGAGAGTCTCACCTGCTCGATGCGAACCCATCTATCCAGCGCTTGCAGTCGGCGATAAAATTTGAATAATTGCGTCAACGAACCCTTGCACTGCATACTCACCGGGATACAATAGAATTTATCGGCTTCCACTTCCGGCCCCGGTGTCACCATCTGCTCTTTCAAGTTGTACTCATTCATCAAATCCGCGATTCCCCGCAGGAACGGGCCGACGTTCCTCTGCTCCGGGATGTGCGCTTCATAGTCCCCAAGCTCAGACTGCAAGTCCAGCAACTGCTCTTGGAGCAGAGGCAGCCGTTCGCTATCGGCAGCATTCCTGGCCATGGCAAGAGCTTGTGCGGACCTGGCCTGATCGATATCCTTCATCCTCTTGCGCAACGGCAGATACCAAAACAACACAAACACGCAGACCGTCACCCCGGCCATAATACAAATCATTATCTGTTGTTTTTCCCGAAACAGCATCTCGATCTTTTGCTTTCTACTGCTCGCGATAATTCGCCAGGTAGCAGTTTATTTCAAACTCACTTGCCTGGATGCCGGCGCTGCCTTGCCGGACATCCTCTTGTGTCTCAGCCACTGTGTCTTTCGTATCGGTTTCTTTCCTGGGCGGGGCTGTACTCTGGCCGGCTATTTCGGTATCGCGCGAAAAGGCCAGAATAACCTGCCAGAAATAAGGCGAGTCTTCCAACTTACACATCAACACGCCCACATCACTCGCATCGGCTGCCACGCCGGCCACGACCACTTTGAATCGCACGTTGCCGAGCGGCACCGCCTTCTTGCTGTTCAGCGTGGTCCGCACCGCGCGAACAACGGTACCGGCCGTCTGTAATGGCTCGTCCTGCTGCTCTTGCACGAATCTTTCGGCGATGAACTCCACTTTGCGGAGGACTACCCTCTGGTCAATCAGGAAACTCAGTTCCGCCAGGATGCTGGCCACGTCTATCCTGGAATCAATTTCCTGGACCGACTCGACTCTTTCTCGCAATTCCTTCAATTCACTCTCAAGCCGGGCCGATTCGACCGAGGCATTTTCCACCTGTCCGTGACTTGCCGCCGTCTCAGCCACCTCGGCCTGGGCCTTCGAGATCGAATGTGTGGCCACCAGGCTCCATACCACCATCGCCACAAAGACGCCGCTCAGAGCGATGCACTGCGTGCGATAGCTCACCTGGCGTCTCTGACCGTTTCTGTACCATTCTGGAAGAAAGTCGATCTCTTTCATTTCTGTCTCGTAACTTGCGTCACGCCGGATGAGTGCTGCTTTCAGTCTTGTCCCAACCCTTGAGACTGAGCCCCACGGCCACGGCCCATCCACAAAGCAGGCCGCGCCTGTCGCCGTAGAAGCTCACATTACCCCTTCCGCCTGGCAGGTCAAAACCCCTCAACGGCTGGGCGACCTCAATCTCGATTCCCAATTGACGTTGCAGGACATCGAGCAGAATATCCTCGTAGGCGCCGCCACCGGCAAAAACCGCTCGCTCCACTCGCTTTCCTCTGAATGTTACGGTATAATACCTCAGACACAGGGCAACTTCCCTCGCCAAATCCTCAGCCACGGCTGTCACCGCGTCACCGATCGCACGCCGCGTGGAGGTATCCATGTCGCGCTCGTTCTGGCCGGATGGACGTTCCAGAACGTCCGATTGCAGCACGGAAAATCCATCCTCCGCCCGAAGTGATTCGCGGAGTATTTCAGCCTCGCCGACGCTAATGCCTAATTTGGCCGCCACCTGCTGAACGAACCGTTCGCCTCCTATGGGTATCTGTTTGACAAAACTTATTTCTCCGCCCCGACCGAAGACGACCGTTGTGAAGCGACTGCCCACATCCACAAAAACCACGGTAAGCTCCCTGTCCTCCTGGCGCCTCAAAGACCTCTCGAAGCTTCTGAACAAGGCGCACGGAATCGTGTCAATCCCCACTGGCTTGAGTCCTGCTTCTTCGAGCATGGCAATGTGGTCTGTAACAGTCTGGTTATCCGTGGCAAAAACAATCAACTCACTCTTGACCTCATCGCCCTGCCGCACATGACCAGCGATGACATAATCCACCGGATCGCGATCCGGATCCAATGCGAAACGCTGCGCAACTTCCTTTCGCAGGGCCTGCTCAATCGCACCCTTTTCCGCTTCGGGCAAACGCAGACTCGTGATTTTCAATTTCCCGCTCGGTACACAGGCGATGACGTCTGTTCCACGAAAGTTCCCCTGTGCAAGCATCCGTTTGATAGCCGAGACGACAAAACTTCTTCTGACCTGTTCGTCACCGTTGATCCCGGCTTCAATACGAGTTTCGTCGGCCGCAAAAACGGATATCTGTTCTCCGTTCACGGCCAATTGAATGGCTTTGATAGAATTGTGACCTATGTCCAACCCTATCGGCCTCAGACCTCGCGTTTTCAGACCCAAGCTGATCATTGCCTTTCTTCCCTCGCTCGGAAACAACGGTGGACCTTCACCTCTTCCGGGCTCATCATTACTGAATCGAAACAAACCCTGTCACAGGCTCCACCGTAATCGTCGTGATTATCCCGCCTGCCTGCAAATTGACAGTCCCTCCCTCGATGGGACTACCCAGGCAGTCAAACGTGACGGTCTGGGCTGTATTGAAACTCGCATTGGTGATATCGACTCTATTGAGCCTGCTCTCATTTCGAAAGTCCACGATGTAGGTGAATCCCTTCTTCACGGGATGCTGTACCACGGTACCGCCCTGGTCCACTATTCTGTAATTGTCGGCGGTCTTGTCGAATACGACGGAGTGGTTTTGTCCTCTGCTGATGGCCATACTTCTGGCGTACTCCAGGTCCGCCGCGATCATATTGGCCGCCGAGCGAATCTGTATGCTGGCCGCCGAACTCATCATCGGTATGGCGGTCAGTGCCACAATCGAGAGGATCACGACCACGATCAGCAACTCGACGACGGTAAAACCCCGCTGGGGACCTCGCGCATCGCCTGTGCTCTGCCTCCTGCAATGTAAATGACACAACCTCGTCGGCGGATATGTTAAACCCGGCATTGTGGCGAACCTCCTCTCTCTGTCTTGATACATTATCACCCTCCTCCGTTCCTTTTTCGTCTTGTTCCGGCCAAACCTTTAACGGCCACCCCAAGCGCCATAACGGCACGTCCGTTTTCCTTGAGTTATTTGGCCTTTTGAACCCATAGAACCGTGAAGCCGTGCCCCGCTATCTTCACTCAAACAGAACGATACAAATGTCATTAGCCACATCTTCCATAGCTCCAGCCAACACAATCGGCACAATCCTCAGAACAGCCCGACGAAAACCTTCAGGCCATCTCAGCCATCGCCGGTCCGGCAACAATCTAAGTTGTCTTTCATACGTTCTCACTTTTTCTTTTTCACAGACACATAGGCCGATAAGCACCTGCCGCCGGGAACCGGAATGATCCGCGATTCGACCGTCTCTATGGTATCCTTTCAAGGCTTCTGAAGAACGCTCCGCCCGCCGGTCCCCACCTTTTGGCGGTGGCTGCGGGCCACGTTTCAATCGACGCGATCGCCGGAGCTGCGGCGATATTGACCGAGATTTTATCCGAAGTAACACCACCGTTGGCGCTAAACAAACCGCCAATCACCTGAACGCTGGCACTGGTCGTATTTGGATCGACGGCTATTGGTCCCCCAATTTGGGCAAGCCCTTGAATTATCAACGATCCTCCGTCCTTCATTACCACTTGTCCGCTGATTAAGAGAGCCGGAAAGTTAGGTTCAGCAGTGATCACGTTATTAGCCCCACTTACTGTCAGGTCGCCGCTAATGACAAGCGTGCCGTTAATAGTCACACTGCCGGGCATTTCAACATCGTCGCCGGAGTAACAAATTCCAGCAGGATTACCTCCAGTGGGGTTAAAGGGAGTCATCGGAATATTGGGACCGGCAATTAGCTCTGCCAAATATTCTGTCGCACCAACATAATACGCCGGCCCAAAGTCGGCCACTGCAAGGTTCGGCCAAATTATACCGGCCTCGGCAGCAGGCTTCTTCTGCCCTTGAGGGTCGGTTCCACTGATCGTGCCGAGGGCAAACACATCCCCGTTGATCGTGCCATTATTCGTCACATTACCGTTGCAATAGACGTCCCCATCAATGGTCATTTGTGGCCACACTGTGGTGTTCAAGCCGGTCCAGTAGGCGATACACGGGTCAAGACGAAGTACGGCCTGCAAGCGGCTCAAGCCAATAGTCTCCACTCCTTCCAACCGGTAAGCGTCACAGTCGATGGTATAATTGCATAAATCGCTCGCGTCGCGGGTAACCGTAACATCATAAAAGTCATTACTGGAAGTCAGTTGCAGATTTGCTTCTCCTCTCCAGTAATCGAAACCAGGCGTCCTGACGTCTTGTGGATTCAAGACCAGCCCTCGGGCGTGTTCCAGGCCGGATTCGGCCAAATAATCCATCTGCGCTCGCATGACCATATTTTGGCCACAGAGCAATTCTACATCGCTCTGCGATACAAAGCCGAGCGCCGTAATCGTTATGGCCATAACGATAATCAGCACAACGAGTAGCGCGGCCCCTGTCCGGTCGGATGTATTCTTCCTGGTCTTCATGCTAATCGTCATCACTCACGATGTTTCCGGCTGCGTCGAGCAGGTTCCCCGCCCAGCCGCGCAGCATCGCGCTCATCTGGTATTGGCGAGGCGCACCATTCTCAACAACGTCACATGTAATACTCACGAGCCTGCTCTTCGGCGGTGAGCCTGTATCATCGAGATAAAACATCACATTGCTGCATTCCGGCATCAGTAGCGTGTAATCGATCGTACTGCTGTACGCGGACCACCAGTTTGTCGATAGCGGGCCGATGGAGCCCAGACTGATCTCCGTACTGCTTGAAGGATCAAATTCACAAAGTCGCAAATAGTCGTGTGCCGTCCCGGCCTCGATATAGACCAGCTCGCCAATGTTAATTTTTCCATCGTTGAATTTATCGTCTGCTCGCCAAACGGCTATCTCATCGGCGGATGCATAACAGACAAGCCTGCACTGCCGAATCAGGTCCGAAATCCTCGCCGTCGCGAAGCGCACCTGGGCCTGCTTTCGGCCCATATCGTCGGTCGCCAGACCGGCCGAATTCATGGCGAAGGCCAACGTCGCCACTGCAGACACGATGATGCCTGTAATCACCAGAGCCACAAGCAGCTCGATCAGCGTAAATCCACTTTTATATCGGATCCTCTTCATTCACTGACAAGCCGAATGATGGTCGCCATTGGTTTGCCGCTATAGTTCACTTCTACAGTCATGCGAACAAACTCGCACTTAGCCGGATCGCTCTCGGCTGGCTGCGGCGGGACATACACATACTCACACGTCACATTTCTGCTGAAATTTGCATACTTAGGATCTGTAAAGACCACCCCAGCCACATCTTTCACCTGCCCCTCGGCCTCGGTGTAGCCGTGATAATCGTCAATATTGTCGAAAGTTGCAGGCGCCGTTTCTCCCGGCTCCGGCCCCTGATTATAAGAAGTCAAGTCATCGGGATCATGGAACGGCAATCGTATAATTTGTTCCATCAAGTCGCTTGCAAGGCTGGCCGCCAAGGTCCTGCGAATCCCTTCTGTCCGCACAGCGGCGCCGCTGACAAACGGCAGCAAGACGCCCGCTGCGGCGATCCCCAGCACCACCACGGCCAGCATCGCCTCAACCAGCGTAAAGCCCCGCCTGCCCAGGTCCGGACGTGCCCTGGTTTCAATAGTCATAGTATCGCTTTCCACTCTCGTCGCTTGCACCGCAATCGGCCCGCACCTGCGACGTCGCGGGCTTATAGATCCAGCCGTGGCTGTCGTCGCCATTGGCCGGCAAGGCATCCCCGTCTGCAAGCACCTGAACTGTGTCCTTGTGATTAAGCGGATTGACTGGTATCTTCATCAGGTAGGGACCTCGCTCGAAACCGGGCGTCCCAATCGGAGCCGTCTGACCGCTGGCGTCGCTCGACAACATAATCTGATCAAGGAAAGCTTGCTCGGTGGGCGCCTGGGTCGTGTCTCCATCAGGGTAGCCAGGAGCCACTTCCAGGTGCTGGCCCTTGTAAACCAGAACGTACCTGCGCAGCATCTGCAAATCGTGGGCAAGAGCACTTTCCCTGGCCGATATGACGCTGCCCGAGACCATCGGAAGGATCACCAGCGCAAGGATGCCAAGCAAGACGACCACGATCAGAATCTCAACAAGTGTGAACGCCCTTGCTCTGTTCATCATCCTATCCTTTCTGTTTTCCAGACGTCTGACCATCATTAAAAAGGCTGACCCGCCGTCGGTAATCACCTCAGCGAGGTCAGCCTAATTGTCTATTTTTTTGGTTTTCACCAGATTCAGGCAACCGGCTTTGTCTGTTCTCAGCGACGGCTCGGCCGGCGACCCAAATTCTTAGAGATCCTTGTGAGCATCGTCGTCAGCGTGAAAGGCGCCGGTCGCAGTGTTGAAGTGCCAGCCGGCGTTGCCGCCACCACGCGCAGTGTCGTCGCCTGTTATTTCAACGACGTCGTCAATAGTGGAATCAACGAATTGATTCGACGGAACTTTCTGCAGATAAGGACCGAAGTCCGTGCCCGCTTCACCGTAAAGATTGGTCTGGTCTGTCATGGCATTAATCCATCCAGCGCCGCCGGTATGCGTACCGTTGGCCACGCCGGGCAGGTTGTCATTGTGCTGAATCTTGTACAGCTCGATCTGCGAACGCACCGACTGAAGGTCCGTGCACAGACTCGATGTCTTGGCCTCGGTACTGGCCTCGGTGAACTGAGGTATTACGATGGCCGCAAGGATACCAAGAATGACCACGACGATAAGAATTTCGACCAATGTAAAACCGCTCTTGTTAGTTTTCATTTTTTGCCCCTTTTCAATTGATTGTTGGAAATGCCCTCAACATCCTAAGTAATCGCTTCTTCTCCAATCAGGGTATCGACCTAATCGATGCCCAACTTAACACGCCTCTGCTTCTGTTTGCCGTAAATCCTCCCGAAAACCAAGAAAACCGAACAATACCTTTAACAGATTACATCAAGAATTCGCCGCGATGTTCAAATCGGCGTCTTAAGCACAACATGCCACGTCCGAAAAGGACCTTGCGTCGGCTTTCAGCTGCCGAACAAGCCTCCAAGGAAAATATAGAAAATAAAATCCGCCACGCCAAACCGGCAGCGTAGAGAATATCGGCGGTGCTCGTGCGTGACTCATATGGATCACACGATCAGCACGCGCGAATTGTCATTCCTGCTCCGCATCCGAATGCCGGATACACTCCAAGCAGGAATCTATGCCTATCGATCGTCAAGAGAGGGCGTCCTGCAACCAGGAGCGGCAGAAGAATCACGAATAATGAATATAGTCGGGTGTATTCCTGATGTGTATTTTTCTTGTGGTTTGGCCGGCGTGTTCGAGCTCTATGCGCAGATAATCCAGGGTTTGCAGCGCCGAGGCAACCCGGTCGGCCCACTCGATAAGGACCACGGAATCGGGAGTGCAGAAATCGTCGAAGCCTAACATCTCAAACTCGGAAACGGAATTCAGCCTGTAGGCATCGATGTGGTAGATATCCAACCGGCCTGAATATTCGTTGACAATGACAAACGTGGGGCTGTTGACATGCCTGGAGTCTTTGGCCCCGGCGCCGGCGGCAATGCCTTTGATCAAATGTGTCTTGCCGCTGCCCAGAGGCCCGCAGACACCAATGACCTCTCCGCCTCGCAGTTGCGCGCCGAGTTTTCGGCCGAACTCAATGCTTTCTTCAGGCGAATTCAGGATGGTCGAGAAATCCATATGTATTGGCCAATAGCTCTCTATTCACAATCAGCAGCGACGGTATCAGCGTCACCTGCCCAATTGAGCCGGATAGTAATAGCCCATCGTCTGAGCGACCACACCCAGCCGGTATTGACGATCCTGCATAAGACACACGCGGCGACGGGAATCAGGAATTGTGGTGGTATAAATGCGCAGTTCCCCTTTCATGCTGGTAATGAGCTCTTCTCGATAATCGCCCAGACAGTCAACGACCGCAATCACCCGGCCTTCAACGGACTGGATCGCGTCGCCGGCCCAGTCCCGAATCGCTCTGGAAACAACCACTTCCTTCTGCGGATCGGAGTCCCACCAGAGCGCGCGCGGACTCAGCGTCCCCTCTTCGGCAAACTCTATCAGCTTGCCCTTGGCGCTGTAGAGCCAGCGCTGCCTCAGGTCCCTTTCGCCGGCATAGACTTCCATACCGGGCGAATCCGCCAGGACGTCGGCCGCCATTCCCTGGCCATGCACGTGGCGTGTGGGTTCTTTGTGCGTCCAGAGCTTGCGGCCGGTCCCGGCATCCACCACACAGATTGCATCGGTTTCGCGGCGCGGCTCAATCCCATAGAAGATCTCCAGCCCCGGATTGTCTGCATCGATGTCGGCGACATACATGACGTCGGGATGCCCCATCTCGAGCGACCACAAACCCTTGCCGTTGTCGTCGATCACTGCCGCTCCCATCACCAACTCGTCACGGCCATCTTCGTCCACGTCGGCTGTGGTCAGTCCGTGTCCGCTCTGCCCACGGAATTTCTTCTTCTCCTGTGTCGATTCCCAGTACCATATTTGACTGAAGTCCTTGTCCAGCACCTGCATCTTGATGAGACTGTAGGTGCCCCGCTGGATAATCAGCGACGGCTCATTGCCGTCGAGGTAAGCCACCGTCAGGAAGTTGCGGCAGTAATAATTGTACCTGGAAAAACCATCACGACTCGGCCAATCGGTTTTGGCGACGATCTTGCCCGTCTCGCCGTCGAGTTTGACGAGATACTCGGGGCCTGTTTGGACGAGCCCCTTCTCGTCGCGCGGGTCGCCCTCGCCCGCTTTGCAATAAACCTCGGCTTTGCCGTCACCGTCGAGGTCGTAAACTATCCACGGTGAATACCATATTCCCGCCTCGATGGACCATCCCATATCGTGGCGCCACATCATCGTTCCGTCAAGGCGATACGCTTCGAGCTTGTACGTAGTAGTGCTCTTCTTCCAATAGCCCGGCTGCTGATACGGATCGGTATTGAAGTTCGGCTGCTTGATGATGTATTCATACGTCCCGTCACCATCCAAATCGCCGATGCCAACCTTCTGGAAATCGTAATCGCCCCCGAGCGGAACACGGATATACGGCTTCGGCCTGCCGGTCAGCGAAATCTCAGTCTCGCCCCATCGTTCGGATGTCCGCGGTCGTCGCCCCAGGCCGGAAGGATAAAGCTCATAAACATACGATTGTCCCCTGCGCGCGGTCTGGTCGATAAAGTTCGCGGCGCGACAAGCTTCGCCCTGTGCCAGGACAGCCACATCCTCTGACGACCCGGCTGTGCGCCGTCCTATTTGAAAAGCGACATCATCCGAGTCTTCATCGAGCAGACGCCAGCTTAGGAAGACCGAGCCATCCTCTCGCTCGAGAGCGATCAACCCCCGGCCCAGGTTCTCGGCGCCGGATAGACCGGCGGCAAGACCGAAAACGACGGCGCACCCCACCAGCAACGCGAACAGCACTCGACCATTCATAATCGGGCCTCCGTAGAATTCTTCATGAGTTCTTCAGGTGATCGTATCCCCTGGCTCGTAAGACGCGAATCCGGCCATCCAGCATTCTGACTCGCACCTTTCCATCGCCGGTAATTTCGCCGATTTGCGTGATCGGCACGGAGCCGCTCCATGCATCCAGCAGCCGACGGCAACATTTCTGCGAAAGAGTAAAAAGCAACTCGAAATCCTCGCCGTCATTGAGCGCGGAACTCAGCGGCTCGGCGTTCTTTCGAGCCTCCTGCGATAACGGAAGCTGCTCTGCATTTACCACGGCACCCACCCCGCTTGCCCTGCAAAGGCGAGTCAAATCGGTGCTGAGCCCATCGCTGATATCAATCATAGAATGGACCTTGACTGTCTGTGTGATTTTCAGTGCCTCTTCGACCCGCGGGTCGAATTCCAGGTGCCTTCCGGCTCGCGAACCGCCCAGAGAGCCCGTCACACAGATGCAGTCACCGACCTTTGCCCCCGATCTTTTTACAGGTTCGTTACCCCCCTTCCGGCTGAGCATAGCAACGCTGATCGCAAACGGGGCTTTCGCCTTCCAGCTCGTGATATCGCCCCCTACAAGGGCGCACCCGAACCTGTCCCCGCCCCGCACGATTCCGGAATGGAGTTTCTTGAGCTCCTTTTGATCAACTTCTTTCGGCAGCGCCACCGAAACAACCGCCGCAACGGGGATGGTTGACATCGCCGCACAATCGCTGAGACTGACCGCCATGGCCTTATAGCCAACCTGTTCCATCGTCGCTTGTTTCAAATCGAAATGAACGCCATCCAGAAGCATATCGGTCGTGATAAAGACGGACTCGCCACCCAGCCGAATCTGGGCCATATCGTCGCCGATCCCTATTGGAAACTCCCTCGTAGAGAGCCTGCTTCGGCGGGCAAACCAGGCGGTTATTTCATCCTCACCGGCACTCATCGCTGCCCTAACTGCCTGTTCCAGTATTCGATTTGTTCCTTTGCCTGTTTCGGGCCGGCTGAGCCTTCGGTAACGTACGTACCGACAACCGTCCGCGCTCCCAGATGCTCATACACATCGGCTTCTATCGCAGCGGAGTGTTTTGCGAACTCATCCAGGGTCAGCTCCGCCAGCTTCTTGTTCTGCTTCTCACATTCGGCAACCAGCGCCCCCACGACGGCGTGCGCTTCGCGGAACGCGACTCCTTTGCGCACCAGGTACTCGGCCAGAGCGGTTGCGTCCAGAAATCCCTCCTCCAGGCCGGCTGAGATTTTCTCGGTGTTGAACTTCGTATGGGAAACGATCGCTCGCGCCACGTCCAGGCATGCCTCGACCGTATCGCTTGCAGAAAAGACATGGCCCTTGTCCTCCTGCATGTCGCGATTGTAGCCCGAGGGCTGGCCCTTCAGAATCGTCAGCATCGCCATCAGGGCGCCATAGACCGTCCCGGTCCTCCCCCGAATCAGCTCCAGAAGGTCCGGATTGCGTTTCTGCGGCATCATACTCGACGATGTGCAATAGGCATCATCCACTCGTATGAAGCCAAACTCGCTCGAGCAATAGAGAATCCAATCCTCGGCCAGGCGGGAAAGGTGTGTCGCTATTATCGCACAATCAAAGATGAATTCCGCGCAAAAGTCCCTGTCGCTGACTGCATCGATACTGTTGTAGCTGATATCCAAGAAACCAAGCTGCTTGGCCGTACTTTTTCTGTCCAGCGCAAGGGTGGAACCGGCGATTGCCCCGCTGCCCAGCGGCGAGATACTCAGCAGGTTACGGCAGTTGCCCAGCCGGACAAAATCACGCTCCAATTGCTCGACAAAACTCAAAACATAAGAAGCAATCGCAACAGGCTGGGCACGCTGAAGATGTGTGTAGCCCGGCATGACATCGTCGCAATATCCCGCCGTCATCTTGACGAGGGCTTTCTGAAGCAGAGTTATCTTGGCCTGGAGCATTTCTATCTGGTCGCGCATCCAAAGCCTCATGTCCGTGGCGACCTGGTCATTGCGGCTGCGGCCGGTATGCAGCTTCTTACCCGCCTCGCCGATTCGGGCTACCAGCGCCGCCTCAACAGCCATGTGAATATCTTCGTACTTCTTCTCAAATACAAAGCGCCCTTCCGCGATTTCCTGACTAATCTCAATCAATCCGTCTCGGATCTGTTTGAATTCATCCCGCGTGATTAGTCTCTTCTCGGCCAGCATCCGGGCGTGGGCAATAGATCCAACCACGTCGTACTTATAGAGACGCTTGTCAATCGAGATGGACTCCACAAAGTCAACAGTCAACGCATCAGGCTCACCCGACAATCGCTTTTCCCAGCTTTTTCCCTTTTCGGCCATTTTATCTACTCCAAAAATATAACCGCCCCCCGCCTGAATCATACGCCTATCTCGAACGGATGTCAATCCTGTCTCAATTCACCCCTTGCGGCTAAAAGTCCAATGTACTATACTGCCGCACTATATATGTCACGAAAACTTCTGATAACAAATTGCAGGCTATTCGATGCTCCCGATGAGGGGAAAACCGTTTCCCTTCTCGTCGAAAACGGCGTCATCTCGCAAATCGGCCGCTTCGAAACGGCGCCCGGCAGGGTGCTCGACGCCCAGGGAAAGATAGTCGCGCCGGGTTTCATTGACGTTCACATTCAGGGTGCCGGCGGCGCCGATGTCCTCGACGGCACAGCCGAAGCCCTCCAGGCCATATCGCAAACCTGCGCTCGCTTCGGAACCACCAGCTTTCTTGCAACGACCGTATTCAAGCCGGGCCAGGGCAATCAGCACCTTGCGCTCGCCGCCGAATATGTCGGCCGGAACCTCAGCGGGGCAAATCTGCTCGGTATTCATCTCGAAGGTCCTTTTATCTCGCTTGAAAGAAAAGGGATGATATTGCCCGAATGCATCTGCCTGCCATCCGGACAGGTTCTCGATGAAATCCAGCGCATTACGGACGGCCATCTCAGTATGATGACCATCGCACCGGAACTGCCCCAGAGCCTGGGAATCATCCGCTCTCTCGTTGACTCTAATATTATCGCTTCCTTCGGCCACTCTAACGCTACTTACGAGCAAACGCTTGATGGATTCGACGCCGGCATCTCGCATGTAACGCATCTGTTCAACGCAATCCCATCGATCCACCATCGCTCGCCCGGCCCGCTGGTCGCGATCTTCCAGGCAGGCCACATAACCGCGCAGCTTATCACCGACGGCGTTCACATACACCCTGCCGTCTTGAGACTGGCGTTTGGAGCACTCGGCGCACAAAGGAGCATCGTGATCACGGACGGCATGCAAGCTATCGGCCTCGGCGACGGCCGCTTCATCTACAACGGCGTTGAGTACGAATCCAAGAACGGAACGGCAAGGTACAAAGACGGCACGCTTATCGGCACGGCGCTCGGCCTGAGTCAAATGCTCCGGAAATTCATGGCATTTACAGGCTGCCCCCTCGCTGCGGCGATTAAGACGGTTACTGAAAATCCCGCCCGGTTGTTGGGTCTTGAGCACAAAAAGGGGACGATCGCCCCCGGGAAGGATGCCGATCTGGTTCTTCTCGAAGAGGACCTTTCTGTCAGCACAACTATCGCGGCCGGAAAAATCGTATTTGAGAAATAGGGCAATCAGCAGATGGCGGGGGCGAGAAAACAGGCAAGCTGGGAAACAAAAACGGGAGAGCCTTCGCCCTTCAGGCTCTCCCTTTATTCATGTGGCTCTTTCCTTGTCTTTTATTAGCCCTTGCTCGCTCTGCCCTGTTTGCCATCTGACTTGCGTGCGACACTCTTAGATAGGCAAAGCAAGTTCGAACTAACATAGCCGCATTGGCCATTCTTCAGAGCCACCCATTTCCAGATGTCAATATCATTCATCGGCTCGCCCCCTTGTGAAGCTTGAATTTTTCTGAGGATACCTTTGTGCCGTGTTTTCTGCGGATTTCTCCTTTGAAAAACAGTTTGAGTCGGCAGCTTCCAAGCTGTAAGATGGTCCTGCTTTTTCATGAATTTCTGCGATTCTGGTTCGCAATAAGGAATACATATGAAAGCAAAAGTGCTGGGAATCTCGACCAGCCCGAGAGTCCAGGGCAACACTGATGTTCTTCTGCGTCGTGCGCTGGCCGGCGCGGAGTCCGCCGCCGCCCGCACCGAATATGTGCGCCTGGTCGATTACACGATTGGCCCATGTACTGAGTGTAATGCCTGCAACGCAACTGGCAGATGCAACGTCCGGGACGATTACCAGAGCCTGCTGGAAAGGATGCTGGACGCCGACCGGTTAATCTTCGCGACACCCGTGTTTTTCATGACCGTCTGCGCTCAGGCAAAAATGCTGATTGACCGCGGCCAATGTCTTTGGGCCCAGAAGTACGTACTTAAGAAGGATCTCTTCTGCTCCGAACGCGACCGCCGGGCTATGGTCATCGCCGTGGGAGGCTCAAGGAGCAAGAAGCAATTTGAGTGCATCCGGCTGACCATGACATCTTACTTCGATTCGCTCCAAATACGCTATGTGTCTAATTTGTTCGTGAGCAAGGTTGACGCCCGGGGCGAGATCGAAGAACATCCGGCTGCGATCGAGCAAGCCTACCGACTCGGCAGTCAATTAGCCACCTCCGACACAGAGCCGCCTGAGAAACCAATCACCATCGAACTGACCTGACATTCATCAGGCAGGGTCTTTCTTTCCGGGTATCCGGCATCTGACGCTGCGTTATTGGGGTAATCTACCGAGGCAGGTTCTCGTGTATTTCCTGATAAATGAGCCGCGATTTGGCCTCACTGCCGAAGACACCGACCCGAATAGAGAGCTTGCTTGTCTCGTCCGTGACCGCCTTGAGATTTATGGTCGTCTTTTTATCCTGGGCATCACGCGCAATAATGATCGCGGACAGCGCATCTTTTGACTTGGCTGTTACGCTCAGCTCAAGCTTCTCCATCGCTCTCAAGGTCGCCTCATAAAGGACATCCAGTCTTTCGGACTCCACGGCTTCCAGATCCCCTCGGACGTATGCTATCGTGCTGGCAGCTCCCAGCCCGACAGCAGCGACCAGACAGCCTTGGACCAGGCCAGCCGCGCCAAGCAACAAAATAATGAGAGGCACTTGTTTTACTCGCATCTCTAATCCCCTTTTGTGCCACGGGGCAACGCCCACGAACCGATTTGATTACTCCAAAGTGTACCGTCCGTCAAGCTTGTCCTTGTCAAAAGTCTCAGTCGGCCTCAAAGTCATGCGTGGACCTTGCGATACACCTCAAACGTCGCGGAAATCATGCCGCTGACCGTGTAGTTCTGCCTGACATATTCCTTCGCCGATCCGGCGATCTGACATGCGAACTCCCGCCTGTCCAACAGCCGCTTGAGGGCGTGCATGATACTGAGCTCATCATCGGGATTGAAAACCACAGCGGTCTGATCCTCGATGATTAGATCATCAACTGCCCCCTTGCAGCCCGCAACAGCCGTGCCGACACTCATCGCCTCCAGTAGCAGTGGATCGAAGGTATGATTCGGCTGAGGCCGGACAATGATGTCCGCGCCCGTGGCCACGGGACGCCAGGGCATCAGTCGCGAAACGAGCGTAACAACCGGCAAGAGACCCAGCGCTGCAAGCAGATTCCACAGTTGTCTCTCTGCCCGGCCGCCGCCCCTGACCGCCATCATGAATTCATATCCGTCGATGAGCAAGTGCCTGATGACACCGAACACGTTTTCAAAGTCACCGACTTTGCCTGAAGAATGAGCCATGATAATCGCTGCAGGGCGGGAAGGCCGGGAAAAACACCCGCCTGTTTCGCTTATGAACGTGCCGATATTGATTTGCTCAATCAAGTCGGCAGACTCGGGATAGAGTCCGGTCAGATTGTCCGCCACACTCTTGGCCGGGGCGATGAACCTTGCGCAATGGGTGGAGGAGACAGCAAGCGAGCTCCTCCGTTTCTGCAATGAGTTAACCATCAACACATAGGGTAAATCCAACCGGCGGGCCAACTGCGCCGTGAGCGAGGCATTGCTTTCGCAGAGGCAGTGCAGGACGGTAGGCTTGAATTTAGCAAGCCCCTCCACAAGTAATCGAACATTGAGGTGGCCCATAAGCGGCAGGTCGAAAACCGGATAGTGGATAACCTCGGCGGTGCCTGTGAAAGCAGAATTTACATTGTAGTCCGGCGGGCAGACCAGAGCAACCGGAACCGACTCGTCGGCCAGGCCGACCAAAAGGCGCTGCAAGAACATCGAATACTCACAAACCGTACGGTCCGACGCAATCAGCGCCACCCGAAGTGACTTCTTGTTTCTGACATCTTCAGACGCCACGTCCAGTTCCTAACAATCCACATTCGAAAGACGAGCCGCACCATGGTATCGCAAAAAGGCGGTTTTGGCCATTGCAAAAATCGTCAGCGTTGTGAAACGTGTCACCATCATAGAACAGCAGTCAGAGCCGATAATCCGGCATTGTGCGTCTTCGAGCGACGGTCCGAGAAGCACTACACTCGGCCCCGACTGCCCCTCCCGGCCAGATTTGACCTTGCGGTTCCTCACGTGTTTGTTATAAACGGTAGAAGACCAAAGGGACAGACTATGGGACGATTGCTCGTAATTGCCAACAGGTTGCCGTTCAGCATGACAAAAAGGGCGGGAGAATTCCACTTTCGCCCGAGCGCGGGAGGACTTGCTGTCGGACTCTCTTCGCTGCCCGAATCCATCGAGCGTCTCTGGATAGGGTGGCCCGGGATGGCAAACGAGAAGCTGACCGCCAAAGACCGGGGCCGAGTCAAAAAGAAGCTGGCGGCGGAAAATTGTCTGCCCGTATTCCTTTCCAAGAAGCAAATAGAGCAGTACTACCTGGGATTCTGCAATGAGACGATTTGGCCCCTCTTCCATTATTTTCCCACGCGAACATTGTGGGAGAACCGTTTTTGGCAGGTCTATAAGCAGGTAAACCACACTTTCTGCAGGGAAACGTTGAAAGTCGCCAAACCCGGAGACCGGATTTGGGTCCATGACTATCAATTGACGCTCCTTCCCCAACTGCTCAGAGAGAAGTTGCCTGACGTGGAGATTGGCTTCTTTCTGCACATACCGTGGCCTTCGTATGAATTGTTCAGGCTTCTGCCCTGGCGTGAAGAAATTCTCAACGGCTTATTAGGGTCCGATCTGATAGGGTTCCACACATACGATTACGTTCGACACTTTCTCAGCAGCGTCTGTCGAATCGTAGGCATCGAGCACATGCTGGGCAAACTCCACGTACACAATCGCATCGTCAGGGTGGACGCATTTCCGATGGGGATCGCGTATGATAAATACGCCCAGGCCACAGACAAACCCGGGGTCAAAAGCGAAGTAGAGAAGATCAAGACAAAAATGGGAAACCGCAGGATGATCATATCCATAGACAGGCTGGACTATACAAAAGGGATCATCGAACGGCTTGAAGCGTTTGACCTGTTTCTATCGGAAAATCCGCAATACAGAGGCCAGGTGACTCTCATTATGGTTGCAGTGCCTTCCCGCACAGGTGTCCAGGATTACCAGATGCTGCGCGAGAAGCTGGAACATCTTGTCGGCAGAGTCAACGGCGAGCACGGCTCCATTGGTTACGTGCCCGTATGGTACCTCTACCGGTTCCTCGCCTTCGACCAGATTGCCGCTCTCTACAATGTGGCTGATGTTGCCCTGGTCACACCTCTGCGAGACGGAATGAACCTGATCGCAAAGGAGTTTGTGGCAAGCAAGACCGACGGCACCGGCGTGCTGATACTGGGAGAAATGACCGGCGCGGCCAGCGAGCTGGGAGAAGCCCTGATCGTCAATGCCAACAACAAGCAGGCAATTATCGAGGCCATCAAAGAGGCCCTTGAGATGCCTGTCTCCGAGCAGGTGGAACGGAACCGTGCGATGCAGCAAAGACTGCGCCGATACGACATTGCGCGGTGGAGCAACGACTTCATCGAGGCGATCTCAGAAGTGAAAAGGGTGCAGAACGAGTTCTCTGTTCGCAAGCTCTCAAACGACACGAAACAGGAAATGAAAACACGGTGCGCTCAGGCCTCCAAGAGGCTCTTTCTGCTTGATTACGACGGCACCCTGGTAGGATTTCACGGCAAGCCTGCCCAGGCCGGCCCTGACGCAAAAGTGGCGGCGCTGCTTGAGAGGCTTGCTGCTGACAAGAGAAACACCGTTGTCGTAATCAGCGGGCGCGACAAGCAGACACTTCAGAACTGGCTCGGCGCCCTGGATGTGCGGCTGGTGGCTGAGCACGGCGCCTGGATACAGCAGGCGGACGGCACATGGGACCATGTGGATCCTATGATGGCAACCGACTGGAAACGCGAGATCAAGCCTATCCTCGAATTGTACTCCGACCGAACGCCGGGTTCCTTTGTCGAAGAAAAGGATTTCTCACTGGTCTGGCACTTTCGCAGGGCGGCGCCTGAATTGGCCTACGTCAGAACGCAGGAACTTCGAGGGGCCGTCTTGGACCTGACCACCAATCTCGACATCGGCGTATTCGAGGGCAGCAAGATCCTGGAGGTCAGGCAACTCGGCATAAATAAAGGCAGGGCCGCCGAACGCTGGCTGGCCGCGGAGCAATGGGATTTTGTGACAGCCGCCGGCGACGACTACACGGATGAAGAAATGTTTGCCGTGCTGGCCCAGGAGGCATACTCTATCAAAGTGGGTATAGGAATATCCAAGGCCCGCTTCAATGTCGATACTGTTTCGGAACTTAGGACGTTATTGGAAGAACTGTTTGGAGGTCAATCTGTATGCTGAGCTTGGAGAATTTCCGCAAGATCGTACCGGACAAAACACTGGCCGAAATCTACGCCAGAGCCAGAGGTCTTTATGGAAAGCACATTGTACACGTCAACAGCACCTACATGGGCGGTGGAGTCGCGGAAATCCTCTATTCATTAGTCATGCTGATGAACGACGTCGGCATCGATACGGGCTGGAGGATTTTGCACGGCACGCCGGCCTTCTTCGAAATAACCAAGAGCTTTCACAATGCGCTTCAGGGCGCGAAAATAGAACTCTTGGAGAGCACCAAGGAACTATATCTTCAGGTCAACGGCAACTACGGAAGGTTTGCCCACCTGGATCACGATTGTGTTATCGTGCACGATCCGCAGCCGCTGGCACTCATACGATCGTATAGAAAGCGCCAGCCGTGGATATGGCGCTGCCACATCGACCTGACGGAGCCAGACAATCACTTATGGGACTTTCTCAAGGGTTTCCTGCTCAAGTACGACCAGATTGTTGTTTCGAGCGAGAAGTATTTCAAGGAAGATCTGCCGGTGGATCAAAGGCTCATACACCCGGCCATCAACCCGTTGAACCTCAAGAATACGGACCTGCCGGAACAGACTGTATTAGAGTACATCCGAGAGGCGGGCATTCCAACCGACAAGCCGATTATCACTCAGGTCTCTCGCCTTGATCCATGGAAGGATCCGGAAGGGGTGATCGACGTATTCAAACAGGTCAAAGAACAGGTCGATTGTCGCCTGGTCTTCTGCTACAACCTCGCCGGCGATGACCCCGAAGGAGTCCAGATGTACACCAAGACGTATCGCAAGGCGAAGGAACACGTCGATAAGGGCGATATCCTCTTCGTGATGGGCAACAACGACGCTCTGGTCAACTCGATCCAGAGATTCTCAAAGGTCGTCCTCCAGAAGTCACTCAAGGAAGGCTTCTGCCTGTCGGTCACGGAAGCCCTCTGGAAAGGTACGCCTGTAGTGGCTTCGAACGTGGGCGGCATACCGGTGCAAATCGAAGACGGAGAAAACGGATTTCTGGTGGAGCCCAACGACGTGGAAGGTTTTGCCGAGAAGATTGTCCACCTTCTCAAGGAACCTTCTTTGGCCCAGGACATGGGCAAGAAAGCAAGAGAAATTGTCAGAGAGAAGTTCCTGATAACGCGGCTGCTGTCCGACTATTTGTATATGCTGAACGCCGTCGTACAGTAGCCCGGCGGCTGGCCGGGTTTCGCCGGCTCGCAGGATTCCGTGTGGTTCACCCCTGGACGCCCTGCGTGATTTGCTTTGTCAGCTCTTTGAGCAGCGAATCCATCTTCGTGTCAGTCTCTTTGGCCTGGCTTATCTTGCCGCAGGCGTGCATGACCGTCGTATGGTCCCGGCCGCCCAGATGACCTCCGATTTCGACAAGGCTGTGCCGGGTCAGGTTCCTCGCTAAATACATGCAAATTTGGCGCGGCTCCGTGATACTCTGGCTGCGCTTCTTGCTCTGCAAATCGGCCAGACGCACATCGAAATGCTTCGTGACCACTTCGATGATGTCGGTGATGCCGATGTGCTTGACGGACGCCTCGATCTGCCCTTCCATCGCCGTCTGGGCCAATTCCATGTCAATTGGCTGGCCGGTCGTGGTCGCCACGGCGTAGATGCTCGTCAGGGCCCCTTCCAACTCCCGAATGTTCGCCTGCACCTTGCGCGCCACGTAGCCGGCAATCTCATCGGGAATGTCCAGACCCCGAAGATGGGCCTTCTTCTGCACGATGGCGACGCGCGTCTCATAGCTCGGCGGGTCGATCCGGGTCACCAGTCCCCAGCTGAATCTGCTAATCAGACGCTCTTCGAGCGAAGGAATCCTGCCCGGCGGGCTGTCGGCGCTCAGGATAATCTGTTTGCCGTTATTGTAAAGAGCGTTGAAGGTGTGAAAGAACTCCTCCTGGCTGTGCTCTCGCTCGCGCAGGAACTGAACATCGTCAATGACCAGCGCGTCAACGGTGCGAAACTGACTCTGGAAGCCGGCCAGATTGCCCTCCTCGATGGCTCGGATGAACCGGTTGACGAAATCTTCGCAGCTCACAAACTGGATAACGGCATCGTCAAACCTCCGCTGGGCCTCGAAGCACACCGCGTGCAGCAGATGCGTTTTGCCCAACCCGGAGCTGCCGTACACAAAAAGCGGGTTGTACGTGCTGCCGAGCGATTGACTGACCGCGATGCAGCTCGCATGAGCGAGGCGGTTACTCGGCCCCACGACAAAACTCTCAAACGTATAGTCGGGATGCAGTCGGAGGGTCGGCTGCACGCGGCGGCGCTCGCGCGTCTCGGCGGCGCTCACGCCGAAATCCACCGCAACCAGGTGGCCCGTGATCTGCTGGGCGGCACGCGTGAAAGTACTTTTGCAGTGGTCCTGAAGAAACTGAACGGTGGCTCCGTCGGGACAGCCTATTCCAAGCGAGCCGCCATCCAGATGCAAAACGGTCAGTTTCTCGAACCATTTGCGGGTGCTGGCCGGGTCCAGTGCTTTTGCACGTTCCAGTATATGGGTGAATATGTCTTCAACGTCAGGGGTAGCCACACCACCATCCTTTGTGAATCGATGTCCATCCGGGGAACAACAGCCCACCAAGACATCCATGCCAGAGGATTTCCACTTTTGCCCGCACGACTCAGGCACAAGCCGATTGTCGAGACGCGCAGGGTAATAATAGCAATAGGAATCTTACCGCAATCGCCCGGCTTGTCAAAAGAAATCGACGCCCGACCGCGGGCAAAAAATCCAGCCCTCCGAAACAAACGGGGAACGCGGAAAAACGTCGCTCCCGGCGGACTTGAAATTTCCGCAAATCCCGATATGATCGGGGCGGCGTCCGACCGTCCAGAAGCACGACAGCCGCTTCAAATCGGGCGAAAGTGAATCTTTTGCGAAAGGCCGACAACAATGGGAATCTTCACCAAAACAGCAGGATTCTTCAAAGACCGCCTGACCAAGACGCGAAACAAGATCAGTACTTCGCTTTCTGCGGTGCTGAGCCTGGGCAGGAACATCGACGACAGCCTGCTCGACGAACTTGAAGAAACGCTCATAAGCGACGATATCGGAGTCGAGACGACGGACAAGCTCGTCTCAGAGCTGCGGGAGGCTTACCGCAACAGGCAAATCGCCAAAACAGACGATATTATCCCCTTCCTCAAGGAGCATATGAAGAGCTATTGGCCGGACCGGGACAGGCAAATACATCTGGCCGAGAAGGCCCCAACCGTCATCCTCGTCGCAGGGGTCAACGGCACGGGCAAGACCACAAGCATCGCCAAGCTCGCGTACATATTTGACCGCAACGGCCAGAAGGTCATCGTGGCCGCGTGCGACACATTCCGGGCCGCCGCCGTCGAGCAGTTGACCATCTGGGCCGAGCGGATCGGCGTGCAAATCGTCAAGCACCAAAGCGGCAGCGACCCCGCGGCGGTGGCTTTCGATGCGTGTGAAGCGACCCTGGCCAGAGGGGCCGATGTGCTGATTCTCGACACGGCCGGGCGATTGCACACGAAAAAGGACCTGATGCAGCAACTGACGAAGATCCGCGACGTTGTGGCCAGGAGAGTACCGGGCGCCCCAAACGAAGTGCTACTGGTCCTCGACGCCACCACAGGGCAAAATGCGATCTCCCAGGCAAAATTATTTACCGAAGCCATCAACGTCACCGGCATATTCTTAGCCAAACTGGACGGCACCGCACGCGGCGGAATCGTGATCGCAATCAAAGACCAGCTCGATATCCCCGTCAAATTTGTTGGCTTAGGCGAAAAACCCGAAGATATCGCCGAGTTTGACCCGGGCACGTTCGTGGAGGCTCTGTTTAGCTGAAAGACTCGGCGTTCCTGACAGGCTCAACCCCGGCGAGCTGATCGATGCCGCATGGTCCCGTGAAGAATCACACTCTGGGGTAGTTGCCCAGATATTCAGTTCTGGGCAACTCACCGACCAGGGGCATCGCATATTCGACGAAGGCGTCGGTTATTCCATTGCCCTGGGCATTGATGAATTCGTCGGGCATTGATTTTGTCTTCTCGGCAACATTCTTTAGCTCCGTCCGGAACAGCTCGACGGCGTAGTTCGCCCCGTTGCCGGTCCGCCTGATCGCCACGGAGCCGTTGTCGTGCTCCATCGCCAGCTTGACGGCTTCCCGCCCGCACCGCCTGGCCTCGTCCACGTCCACGGCCGACTGGATACCGGCGAAGCTCCTCTGGAGATAACCGAAGGTGTCCGCTCGTACACGCTTTACGTCGAGCTTGCTCTTGACCTCGCCGGCCAGAAAATCCGCCAGAGCACCCGTACCGGACAGTTGAATGTTGCCATGTGCATCGACCTCCGCCTGCTCGGCAAGTTTCTTGGCCCAGGTGACACCATCGGCGTCACAGATACCCTCGCTGACCGCAACGACGCAGCGGCCCAGTTTCTTCAGGACGCCTTGAACGTCGCCGAGGAACTTGTCCATCGAGATGGGCCTTTCGGGCACGTACACCAGGTGCGGGCCGTCATCGTCTCTTTGCCTGCCCAACACGGATGAAGCGGTCAAAAAGCCAGCATGCCGACCCATGATCACGTCGATTTTCACGCCCGGCAGAGCCCGGTTATCTAAATCATCGCCCATCAGGGCACAGGCCTCGAATTTGGCAGCGGTACCGAAGCCCGGACAATGGTCGGTGATCAGCAGGTCGTTATCGACGGTCTTGGGGATATGGAACGAGCAAATGTCGAAGTTCATTTCGTCGGCCATCGTATTGAGGATATGGGCGGTGTTGGCCGAGTCGTTGCCTCCGATATAGAAGAAATACCGGATATTTCGCTTCTTGAAGACCTCAAGAATCTTCGCGCAATAGTCCCTGTCGGGCTTATCCCGGCTGGTAGCAATGGCCGATGAGGGCGAAGCCGCCACGACTTCGAGTGTATCGGCCGGCAGCTTGCCCAGATCGACGAAGTCGTCCTTGACCATCCCCGCCACGGCGTGAACCGCGCCGTACAGATGCTCGATTTCCGGATGCTTTCTCGCCTCTTCGATCACGCCGACCAAAGAAGCGTTAATCACGCCCGTCGGCCCGCCGGACTGGCCGACCACTGCGTTTGCTTTCGGTGCCTTTGCCATTCTGCACAAATCTCCATTACAACCATCACGTTCGTTTTACGGACGGGTCATTATACAAAGCCGCTTCAAACAGACAAGGATAATCGCAAACCGTTTTTGACCGGTCCGGCAAGTCCGCAACGGGATCAAGTAGCCTGACGGATTGGCTTTGTTTTCTCGCTGGCTGGGGCGGAGAGCGTCTTCCTACGTCGTTGGTACACAAGAGCTTACGTCTATTGCACCGGCAATTGGCCTTGTTTTTTCAAACGCTGCTCCGTCAGATGTCCTTTCGGATTTGTTATCTGGCATCCATTCGTCCTGTTTGGGTTTTAGGGCTTCGGGCTTCGGATTCCCGGCTAAAGGCCAGCGATTGGCTTTGTTTTTTCAAAACCGACTCACAGCCACAGACGCCGTCCTGAATTAGCCGAAGTCCTGAGCCCGTTCGGCTACGCTCAGGGTAAACTCCGTCGAAGGGGCAGCCGAGGGAGAACCCAGAGGACGCGGAGGGCTTATTTGTGGCCGATTAACCAACCCGCCAATTCTCCAATTCACCGATCCGTCCTGTTTGCCTGATAAGCTGATTCCCGCCGTGTTCTCCTTGTTGTCTACGAACCACGAACCATGAACTATCTACTCTACTCTATTTAGTTTGATAGATATTATACAACAAAAGGCCCTTCCCGTCAAGCAAAATCTTAGCTGTGGATTAACGCCGACTCTGGCTGTCTGATCCCGGATTCTTTCGAAAGTAGAGAAATATCAGCGTCGGTGCGATACCATCCCACTTTACCACCCTTGAATCGAAGATGTAGGCCACCCCAGAAGGGGAAAAGTGGAACGGCTCGTCTTCCTACCCAGTTTTCTTATCCTTGAGAATCGGGCATAGGAGATGCTTCGTCCCAAAGTCTTTCATAATAGCGCTCGTAAAATAGGTCAAACCATCCGCCACTTTCGATTCGAGGCAAGCGAATGAAAGGCCCAGTGCCATGGTCACTCTCGGGGAGGTGCAAAAGCATACACATGTCGGTACCGCCCCTGTGCCCGTCGACTATTGAGACGGACTGAGTAGGCGCCCTCGCCGTCAGTCTCACTTCAAGCTTCGCTCCGGGAATCTCTTTTTTGAACTCGGCCAGCATCTGCAGAGTATCTCGGATTTGGCGAACATACGTAGTGTGGTCGTAATTGACACATGGCATCCGCACAGATCTCAAGCCGGGATTCTCTGGGTCCTGAAGAATCAACTTCAGCACCCGACCGCCACGCAGCCACCGCCTGAGGAAGTTCGCATTGCCATGGACCAAGTTCCAGAGATGGCCACCAGCATAGAACAATTCGTCCGCGTTTGCCAAGTAGTCATCGAGTGGAGGGATGTCTTTTGCGCCAAGGAAGATCGTGCATCTCGCACTGCTGAGCTGTGATACGATATCGTCAATCTTCCGTTCGGTCTGATCCAGTCTTGCCTCACGCTCAATGACATTCGTTACAGCCAGCAGCCCTAGAACAACAAGAACGGCTGCAAGTAATGAAGACGTGGAGATTGACGAGGTGAAGAGTCCAAGGATCGCAACAAGAAATGCTACAAAAGCGATGACAAGCGATACGAGATTATCTTTCTTTCTGAACACTTGTGTCAGTGGTTTGTCACTCATATTTTCATGTCTCCCGCCCAACGTACAGGCTTTCACGCCCAGAATTAGCGGCGTCCATGGGAGCCATTGATGGGCATTACAATGCTCTTAGTTATTGTCTCTTATTACTATTGTCGCTAGTTTTCTTCGTTCTTCCGTCATACTACAAAGTGAACTTTCGATTCTGGAGTATGATTGCATTGATGTCCGAAAAAAAAGCAACTTCTTATCTCTTTCTTCTATAACCATCCACAAAGCCATATTACCAAGCATGTGTCAGGTAGTCACTTTTTTTCCCAAAAACTACGGATTCTTTTCGTTGCGACCAGGCAGAACAAGGCTTGTTTAAATATGAGCAGCTCCGCGACATTCATGAATCTCGGTCGCCAGACCAAGCTCGCTTGACTTCTTCGGCTACGATTTTTATTCCGGCGGCGAAGGTTTTCTCGTCCTGGGAATAGTTCACGCGGGTGCATTCGTTCTTGTGCGGCCAGTCCTCTTTAAGGCCGGGGAAGAAATAGTGGCCGGGGACAACCAGGACGCCTCTTTTCTTGAGCCGCTGATAAAGCTGCTCATTGGTAATGGGGAGCCCCGGAAACCACAGCCACAGGAAGAACGCGCCCTCCGGCTTGTGCACGTGAAAATCGACGCCTTCCAGCTCTTGATAGACGCACCCCAAAGCAGTCCGCACCTTCTTCTGATAAAACGGCCTGATCACATTGCGGCTGATATTCGTTACCTCGCCAGTTCGGACCAGGTCCGTCACTATGGCCGCTCCGAGGCTTCCCGGTGCAAGGCTCATCACTGCGTTCGCACGGGAGATCATCTCAACCACTTCTTCGGCGGCGACAACAATCCCCGTGCGGACCGCCGGCAGGCCGAGCTTGGAAAGGCTCATACAGAAAATCGTGTTTCTGTCCCAAATCGGCCGGGCCTCGACAAAGACGATGTTCGGAAACGGCATTCCGTAAGCGTTGTCAACAATCAACGGAACCTCGTGCTCGTGGGCAAGTTCGCTCAGCCTGCGAATCTCGGCATCGGTCAGGACGTTGCCCGTCGGATTGGTCGGCCTGGACACACAAATGGCCCCAATCTCATCGGAAACCTCCAGCCGGCCAAAATCGATATGATACTTGAACAGGCGGTCGTCCACGTGCTCGATCTGCGGCTTGTTGGCGACTAACAGGTCCTCCGCGAGACCGACGTCGCAATAGCCGATATACTCCGGCGCAAGTGGAAACAGTATCTTTCTTGTTGCTCCATTCTCACACGGGCCGGCGAAAATATTGAAAAGAATGAAGAACGCTGTCTGGCTGCCGTTGGTCAGCGCGATATTCTCCGGCTGCACGTCCCAGCCCAGCTCGCGTCTCAACAAGCCGGCAACCGCCTCGATGAACTCTTTGCTGCCTCCGGGCGGGCTGTAGTTTCCTATAGCCTGCTCGAATTCGGCGCCGTCGGCTAAGAGCTTTTCCACAGCGTCCCGAAAGCATCGCCGCACCTGCGGGATCTGGGCGGGATTCCCGCCTCCAAGCATCAGCATATCCCGGCCCTGTGAAAGGGCGACGCCCAGGTCTTCCATTAGCCGACCGATGCCCGATGCGGCGGCGATCTTGCGGCCAAACTTCGACACTTGCATCATTCTCTACACCTTGACAGAAACACGCGGGGCCAGGAAATACAGCCACCTGCTAACCAATTCGGCGTTCAGGATGGCCGAAGCCGCTTTGCTGTAAAGCTCCAACTGCCGGCGATAGAATTCGGCACGCTCCTGGACCCGCTCGGCTGTTACCCTGTCGGTCTTGAAGTCCATAACGACCAGTCCGGCGGTCGTGCGAATCAACATGTCCACGATTCCCTGGACGACAATCGTTTCTTGCGTCTCGTGCTTTGCCTGCCCTGCGCAACCTGAATTCTCCCACTCGTCCGCCGACAGTGCATAAGTAAAGGGCCACTCGCGCCACACGGTGTTCGAGGGATCGAGCACCCATGCCCCCTGCTCGCTCTTGAAAAACGCCAGAATCGAAGCCGTGTCGATCTGCTCGGCGACAGCGGCGACAATCGCGCCATCCGCCGTGAGTCTTGCCACCGTTTCTTCAATCGCCTCTTTCGTCACGCGTCCGGCGATGTCCAGTTCAGAAATCACAAGATGTGTAGCCGTGCCGATGAGCCGGGCGTCAGAAGGCTCGCATGGCTGCGGCTCCAGTTGCAGCATTGCACGAGGCCTGCGTTCCAAAGCTCGCTCGTAATCGCGTTCGGCAAATTCGTCGCTGTCATGGGTCAGTTGCGTCACGGAGCTTTTAGCAGACATACACGGCGCGGCACCGAATGGATAGCCCCAGGCCAGTGATTTCTTCACCTGTGCAAGCAGACCCGGCGCTTTCCGGCTTGCCCGAGCCTCTTTCCTGCCCGGTGAGCGGCGAGACGACTTGCCGGACTTCAGCCCCGTGACAAATTCGGAAAGTTCTCTTAGCTCAGCCTGGCTGTGAAGCTCGAACTTGAACAGACCATCGTTTGCGGCCCGCTCCGCCAGGCCGGTCCCGAAGGCTTCGTGCAGAGCCGCCTGGCCGGACAGCCCATACAGGACCCATTGCAGAGGATTCCGGCAAGACCGGAGCTGCCAGTCCCGGACCGGCCTATCGCCCAACAGAAAACCGTTCGAGACAGCCTGCCCGCACGTCTTCTGCTTCTGCGAGGCCGTCAGGACGAGTCTGTCCCGGGCGCGCGTCGTCGCGACATAGAGGATTCGCATCTCTTCGGCCAGCGCCGTTGTAAACTTCTGCTCGGCAATAACCTGGTGCGCCAGCGAGCTGAGCTTGCTGCCTGACCGACGGTCGATAATCTGCAAGCCCAACGTATCATCGGCGTCGGCGAGACAATCCGCCTGGATATCCGTCTTGTTGAACTTGCTTTGCAGCTCGGCCAAGAAAACGACCGGGAATTCGAGGCCTTTGCTTTTGTGAACGCTTAGAATGCGAACGGCGTTGCCCGCGGAGGCGGGCGGCTCGGCAGGTGCCCAGTCTTGTCCGATTTCCTGAATCTTCTCAATGAACTCGACAAATCGCGCCAGTGACGGTGCGCCGCCGCTGCCGGCAAAACCTTCGAACTGAATGGCCCGGTCATGGAGCTTAAGAAGATTGGCCCGACGGGCCTGGCCGCTGGGAAGCGCCGAGACGAACGATAGGAACCCGGTTTCGCGATATATTCTCCAGATCAAATCCGCCAAGCCGCCGCGCCGGGCCGCCGTCCGCCATTGCTCCATCCGCGCCAGTATCGTTCTGAGCTTGCCAGCCAACTTCGCATCGGTGCCCTCGTGACAGTATCGAAGCAGGCAGTCATACAAAGTGCAACGCGACGGGTCCTGCTGGCCGCCGATTCTGATTTTTGCAAGCTCCGTGTCGCTGATTTTGAAAAACGGGCTTCGCAGCACGGCGGCACATTCGATGTCCCGCTGCGGATTGTCCAGAACCTTCAGCAGGGCCGCCAGGTCGGTGATTTCCGTCGCTTCAAAATACCCCGCCGTGGCCTGACAACTGACGGGCACACCGGCCAGACGAAATATCTCGACGTAATCATTGGCCTTCTGCGCCAGGGAGCGCATCAACACCACAATGTCACGATACTGCACATCTCGCAAGCGGCCTAATTGCCTGTCGTGGATTTGAAATTCGGCTTCCCGCCCGTCGGCGCCGACCATTTTTCTGATGCGCCGGGCAATCATTGCCGCCTGGTGCTGACGCGTGGTAACGAGGTTCAGATTCTCGATATCGTCGGATTCGTCGTGTTGATCGTTGGCGGAATCGTCATCCATACAGGTTTCATCAAGTATGTGAAACTCGACAACGTCCTGCTCGCCTTCGAGCGCCCCGGCTTGACCCTCATCAGGCAAGCCCGGCTTCAGTCGAGCGGATTCGTCGTAGTCGATCATGGAGGAAGAAGCCGTCATGATGCGAGAGAACATCCTGTTGACAAAATCGAGGATTCCCTTTGCCGAGCGGAAATTGGCGGTCAGGTCAACACGCAGGCCCTCCCGCGCATTCGAGGGGCCCGCCGAGGTTTGCCTGAGCCGTTGGAGAAAGATATCGGGCTCGGCACCTCGGAACGCATAAATGCTCTGCTTGACGTCACCGACTCCCAGCGTATTTGCCCCGGCACTGAGCATTTCCAGAATGGCCTGCTGGACGGAGTTGATGTCCTGGTATTCGTCCACGAATATGTGCCTGTACCTGCGCCGAAGCGCCAAGGCGGTTTGTGAAGGTAAAACTGCATCCTCCGCCGAATCCGGGTCGGTCAAAAGCCTCAGCGCATAATGCTCGAGGTCGGCAAAATCCATGCAGTTGATCGAGCGTTTGGCCTGGGCGTACAGCCGGTCAAAAGTCTTGACAAGCTCGATCAGCACGGCCGTCTGGGAACGGACCGAATCGCCAAGTCTGTCAACGTAATCGGGATTGAGAATCGCCAGATCGGACAGGCCGTCAAACGATTTCCTGGCGTTTTCCGCGAGATTCCTGATGGTCTCGGAAACCAGGCCGGACAGCCCTCTGGGTTTATATTCGAAGCGGGACGGCCGCTGATAGTCTCTTACCCGGCAACTAAATTTCTCCCAATGACCAGATTCTATCAGCTCGACATACTCGGTAAGCGGCCAAACAAACGTTTCGTTCCATTTGGCCGCCCAGTTGCCCCCGGTACTCTCGTTCTCGTAGAGCTCTATGGCATACTGCATCTGGGCAAGAATATGCCTCAATTTCTCTGCCACAATCTGCTTCTGCTTTTGGCCGAGGTCGGCGGTGCAAGGATTGGCCGCGTTCGCAAGCCGCCTTGCTCGTTCGTACCAGCACTCCCGCGAGATGACCCCGTCCAGAAAATCACTGACCTTTACGATTTGTGCCGGAAAGCCGCCGTGGGAGCGAATATCCCGCCGGCGAAAAAGCTGTTCGAGAGCTGTCCGGATTCCGCTCTGCTGCCACGCCCAGTCAATGGTTCGTTCAAGGACCTCGGATTTGAGCAGCGTCTGCTCATCGCTGTCAATGACGCTGAACGTCGGATCCAAGTCCAGCTCGTAGAAGTACTCGGTGATTAACCGTTTGCAGAACGCGTGGATCGTGCTGATGTCGGCGCCCTGGAGCAATACGAGCTGCCGGCGCAGATGCGGATCTCGATTTTCCTGAAACGCTTCTTTCAACCGCCCGGCGATTCGCGAACGCATCTGCTCAGCGGCGGCCTCGGTGAACGTCAGGACCAGCACGTTCCGGATGTCAGGGCACAGGGATTTGTCCGAGACGATACTCACACACCGGCCCGACAGGACGGCCGTCTTACCCGTTCCGGCTGAAGCGGCCACCACGACGTCACCGCCCCGGGCGTCAATCGCCTTCTTTTGCTGCTCGGTCCATTTGACCTTTTTCTCAGCCATCGCCCGCCCCCATCTTCTCCAGGACCTGGAGCTTCGATACCGGCTCAAGAAGATTGTAATCGTTGATCTGCCAGTCGAATCGGCAGACGGGCTTGTAGCAGCAATAGCCGCACGGCGATTCCTTCTTCAAACGATATGGCCTGATGCTGATTTCACCCGATACAATATCCTGCGCCAACCGGACGATTTTCCTCTCGGCAAGTCGTAACACCTCTTCAAAAGCTTCCGGCGTCAGCGCACCGCTCCGGTTTGGGTAACCGTATTGGTCACCCTTTTTCGTTACGAAGAAGTTGTAAAATGTATTGCTGTCCGAATGATCAAGCTGCCGAAAGAAATCCCCGTTGAAGATACCGTTTGCTCTGCGCTTGAAGCTGCCCGTTTTGTCCGACATTTGAAGGAGCGTGGCCTTCGTGGGGCTCACTTGGACCGGCATGTAAAATGCGCCCACGACATTCTCATATTGTGCGCCGCCTGAGCTGCGGACCGCCAGGATGTAAATGGGCAGTTGCAGGTCCAGACCGTGGTAGAACCGCGACCAGTCGAATCGTGCCCCGTGCTCACTGCGTTTGTAATCGAAGATCAGCGAGCCGCTCGGGCCCTCCACCTGCGCAGAATCAAGCCGGTCAATCTTACCGTCAAGAGACAGCGCGCGACCATCCGGCAGGCTAAGCTCGTACCGGCCGAGCGCATCGCGCGAACCCCTGGCCCGGCCAAAGGAGACCTCCGAGAGTTTCGGCCTGAAATGCCCCGCCCGGACCATCTGTGCAATTGCCAGAACACAATCTTCAAGCACTTCACCGGCGGAACTGACAATAAACGCATTGTGCTCCCGGCGGCTGACAAAATTCGAGATAAACGGATCCCCCTGACAGAGTTTTTGTATTACCTCTCTGAGAAGTGCCAGAAGCTCTTCGTCAGGCGTCGCGGCAAAATCCCGCCCTTCCGCGTTCAGTCGTTTGACCAGCGTATCGAGAACGCGATGATAAAAAGCCCCCACGTCCAGCGGCTCGAATTTGAATTCCTCCCGTTCGGCCAGCTTCAGCACGTATCGGGCGAAATGCTGATAAGGACAGGCCGCAAAAGCACACAGCCTCGTCGCCGAGCTGCTAATGCGCTTTCCGAAAAGCGCTTCGACAACACCGCCGTCCAATTGGGCCCTGTTGTCATAGTCGATCGCCGAAAGAACGCTCGATCCCAGGTCCGCAAGCTGCTCATCTGCGCTCATCTGAGACAGCAGCTCGTCGAGCCGGTCGTGGCCGCCGGCGCCGGCAGAGACGGCGTCCCGCCCAAGCCCGCTGCAAAGCAAATCCGCAAGCTCAATCCGGTTCTGCACCTTTTCAATTTCAGGCTCGTTGTCCACGGCCGATTCTTCACTGAGATGTTCAAACAGCGATTCGAGGTCGACGACGAACTGAGACCGCGGGACCTCGCTGCCCTTCTCATCCGCCGAAGGATATGTGACAACCAGGTACTGTGAAGGCCGGGTAAACGCAATGTAGGCCAGGTATTGTCGCTCGGCAAGGGTCTGACTCGACGTCGGAGCCAACGGGAAGTCCGTCGACTCAGCCGCGACGCGGTCATCATTGGTCAATATGCTGTCCGGCACAATCGGGGTCGGGAACTGCCTTTGCGTGGCCCCAACCAGGAAAACAACTTTTAGATCCGGGTGCCGGCTGCGCTCGATGGAACCGACCAGAACCTGGTCCAGAGTCGGTGGGATGAAGGCCAGGGTCAACTGCGAAAACGCCGAGTTCAGAACGGCAACATAATCGTCAGCCGTCAGGCGATGACCGGCAAAGACCTCGGTCAGTTCGTCGAATACGTCCAGGAACCTGGCGTAAAACTGCTGGTGCTCATCCGCCGTCGCACGGTCTTTTCTTTCATCCGCTTCGCGAATCCACCGGGCCATTGTCCGCCGGACCCCAAGCTCATCGAAGAACTCAAAGACGGCTCGGGTGAATTCATCGGGGCCGACTGTCTTTTTGGGATCATCGGCAGGACACAGCTTGCCCTGAAGCACCAACAAAGGCCCACCGACCTTCCTCCGGATCAGGTCTATCGGCTTATCGTCAAACCGCTCGTTGTCAGAGCCGGCAAAATCCCATGCTTTCTCGCCCTGCCAGTCGCGGGCCGATACGCCAAATGCAAGACAATAGTTCTCCAGAGAATCGACTTCATAGCGATCGACGGGAACGAGGTCGGTTTTGAAATACGCGAACATGTCGCTATGGGCAAACCCGCGCGTTACCGCGTGAAGGGCCGAAGAAGCAAGCTGAACGACCGGGTGCTGATTCAAGGGTCTGCGCTTATCGAGGAAGAAGGGCACTCGATAGTCATCAAAATACGCTTTGATGTAGTGTTCGTAGCGGCTGATGTCGGATGCAATGACCGCAATGTCACGATACCGGTAGCCCTTGTCCTTCACGAGCTCGCGTATCTGTCTTGCGACGAACCGGGCTTCAGCCCGTGCATTCGGCGCCGATACGATACGAATGCCGTTTGCCGAAGCGAGTTTCGATGGTTCCACGCTGAAGAGATTACGCTCGACATGAGCAAGCGGGGCGGACCCTGAAAATCTCATTGCCCGCTCAAGAACAACGGGACGGGCCAATTTGAGTCCGCTCTTTCGGGTGATCTCAAAGAGGCCGGCGTATGTCCTTTCGGTCGGATTGAACAGACCGGCCGGGTCGAGCGTGTCCGCATCGGGACTGGCCAGATCGATGTTCGCCGGATCCAGGCAAAGCGCGATGTGAGCATCTTCGACAACCTTCAGCAGCTCGGCGAGCATGGCCAGCTCGGCTGTCGTAAAGCCGGCAAATCCATCGACCCATAATTCTGCCCCCCTGACCAGGCTCGCTTGCGGGACGGCCCGACACGCACGGACCAGTTGGGCGTCCGGGTCAAGGAAATCACCCTCGATGAGCTGGAGATACTCTGCAAAAATCAGGCGGATGTCGCCGAATTTCAGACAAGCCAAACTCTGCCGTGGGTTTTTGCCCAATTCATCCAACAACCGGCTGATGTCATCGGGTGTCTTTGCATACTGGTGCAGCTCGGCGATGGTCTCGGCGATTTGCCGAGCTAAGCCGGGCCAGGCGGCCGATTTGCCGAAGAGTTTCAGCTTGCTCCTGTTGGCGCGCAGAATCCTGTGGACAATCATTTGCCGGCCGATGCCTGAAAGAACGGGATGGGCCGCGTTCTTGCCCAACAGCAAAAACTGCAGCCGGTCGAACGAGAGCACATGCAGCCTGTTGTAGCCGGCTATCCGTTCGTCGGCCAGGATCGCCCGCTCGGCCTGGTACGTGGCCTGCTCGGGAACCAGCAGAAGCAGTGTCTTCTCGCCTCGCTCCAGCAGCGCATCTGTGACCGCCTTTATGCAATAAGTGGTCTTGCCCGTACCGCTTCTGCCAAGAATAAACCGAACCGCCATAGGAACCGTCCCTGATAGACACTCGTTCTTTGGCTCCTTTTTACCACAAGCAGCGGTTAGTTTCAATCGGCGCGCGAACGCGCCTCAGTTGGCCTTTGTCTCAGCGGTCCATTCCGGGGGTGGGGATATATTCGGGCGGTTCGGGCCGGCGGGTGCCAAACGTGCTTGTTACAAGATCGTCGATTTCACTTGCGCTCGGGTATGAAAAGATGACAAACGTCTCCAGCCGGTAATCGTCCTGCTCCTCGGATTTGGTGTACCATTCGGCCCGTTTGGGCAGATGGGTCCGCCTGTCTGTGAAAAGCCGCCATCTCCTGTAAATCACCGTACCCGAAGGTGACCCTCCCGTTAAGAAGAAGGTCACTTCGCACACCTCAGCTCCTGGAACCGTCGCGGCCGCCTGAGGATCATCCACCTTGCTCCATTGGGCATCGGCAGGCGTATCGAAGAGGGTCAGCAGACCCGCGCTGGGGATCACGGATTTGCTGAGTTCCGCAAGCATCTGTTCGGTAATCGGTTCGGTCTCAAGCGGCTCCGAAGTTAGGAATTTCATCATCTTGACCTTGTTCGGCACGTCCCAGAGAGTAAACTGCGCCTGATTCCCGCTTCCGCTGCGGAACAACTTCACTTTCAACGTCTGTGACGCCCAGACCTGCTCGAATGGCTCCGTCGCGCCGGCCCGGCACGTGGCAATGCAGACATTCTCGACTTTCGCAAAGGCCTTACGTACCTCCGCAGGACTCGTACCTTTGCCGAATAGCGCATTGAACAACAAAGCGCACGCAAGCAAAATGCCCGCGGCGACAGCCGCCGGCGCAGCTATCCTGATTAGCCACGACATTCGCTCGGCATCCCTTCCGGCCCGAAGCGGCCGCTGTTTCAGCCCTGTCTGAAGCGCCGCAGACGAATCGGCCAAAATGCGTTTATCGGTCTCGGCCCTGGTCGTTACGTGCAGGCGGGCGATGGAACGCTCGATATTGTCTGCAGGATTCATTCTTTCATCTCTCCTTCAGGATCGTCCGCAGTTTGCCAAGACCGTAACGATACCGGCCCTGGACTGTACTAATCGGAATCCCCTGCATTTGGGCGATCTCCTTGAATTTCATGCCTGCGTTCAGGTGCAGCACAATCGTTTCCCGCTGGTCCGACGGAAGCTGGGCCAGTGCGCCGGTCAGCCGCCTGGCTTCTTCGCCGACCACGGCCGCCTGCCCGGGGTCCTCCGAACCCGAGGCCACAGGGCCGGCTTCGTCAAGCTCGACAAGATGGTGCTTTTTTCTGCGATACACGTCTCGCACACGGTTGACAATGCTGGCCACCAGATAGTTCCGCAGACTGCCCCGAAGCCGAAGGCTGCCGACCACGGCCGCAAATGAAACGAAGACATCGTGCAGAACGTCCTCGGCGGCGCTGGGATCGTGCAGCAAAGACGTCGCTATCGTCAGCAGGTTATCTTTGTACTCCATGTAAATCTGACACAGGGCTTCTTTGTCCCCGCGCTTGAGTTGCCCTAATAGACGCTTGTCTTCCAACATGAAAGTCCAGCCCACTATGGTCTATGACCGGCCTTCTCTACTCGTATGACGCCCTGCGACGTGATTTAATCTAAGCAAAATCCCTTCTTGGTGCCAGATTTATTCGAGAACCGTCAAAAAGCATTCTTCCGGCGAACTATTTGCTTGCTTTTTGGCCGAAAATGGCCATAAATGTCAGTGCTAATTGCGACGCTTGAGAAATATTCCCCGGCCAAACGCAGCCGGGCAACCAAGGAGATAAAGTTGCTATGCTCGGCGTACTGTTGGGTCAAGGCGAAGTTCTTGTGCTTATTATCATCACGGCGGTTCTCGTCTTCTTTCTGGCCCGCGGCGGCAGACGCCGCTGAAGCCCCCTGTGCAGCACGTTTTTCTAATCCCCGATATCTCCGGCCAGATTCTTCCGCCCTCTCTGCCGCTTTAGCAGGCTTCGCCGCCGTTTTTCCTCCAATCGCCGCTGCTTGGCCGCGTAGGGAACCCTGGTTTTCTTTCGCACGGGCCGGGCTCTCACCGCGTCGGCCAACAGCCGCTGCAACCGCTCGACGGCGACCCGACGATTGGCCTTCTGAGTTCGGAACTTTTGCGAAACGATTCTCAGCACACCGTTCTTGTCGATCCGAGTCGCAAGCCGAGTCAGTATGCGCCGCTTCTGCGTCTCGGAAAGGCTTTCACAGTCCTCCACGTCAAAAAACAGCGTCACACGAGTATTGACTTTATTAACGTTCTGCCCCCCCGGACCGCCGCTTCGAGAGGCCTTGAAAACAAGGGCGTCTTCTGAAAGGACTATGTCATTTGTGATTTCGATCATCGCATCTGCGTCCGTTTCAACCGGCTGAGCTCACTTGGTCAATGTACCAGAGACCCCGCAACAATCAAGGTCTTACCCACAGCCTTTTCTCCTTGAGCCGGGGCCAGAACAGGCTATAGTATGCAAGCGGTAAGCAAGAACAGCAGGTGTCAATCGCAATAGATGCGGGAGGTCAAGAAATGAAGACAACAAACGCAACGACAAGAATGGCGGCAGTATTGCTGGTCATGGCGGGGCTCCTGGCGGCTTCGCTTCTCGTCCTCGCTGCTTGTTCGGACCCGGCGGCAGCCAAACAGGACGCCACGCCGGGCACGGAGCAGCTCAGAGCGGGCAGGAACTTCATTGCGACGAAGGTTTACAGTGCCCAAGAAGATGAGCAGATTCTCAAGCTTTTCACAGGGCTTCGCGTCGCCGACGTTTCCGACGGCATGGACAAGGTCGGGCTGACCAATACGGGCCTCATGTCGCCTGAGATTCACGCCTTGTGGAAGGACACGAAACAATTCACGCACCGCTTCATCGGCATCGCGGTGACGGTGCGGTACGTCCCGACCAACAAGCCACCCGCACGCCCGATGGAAAGCAAAGCGTTCGATGGGTGGGTCGGCCAATGGTACGGCCAATTGTCCAGCGAGCCGTTCGTGCCGCTTATCCGCAAGGGCACGGTGGTCGTATTCGACGACGCCCCCGATTCCGACGTCGGCTCCATCGGCTCGAACAACATCATGGGCTGGAAGCTCAGAGGATGTGTCGGCGTGGTCACTAATGCTACGGCCCGCGATACGGATGAGATTATCACCGAGAAAATCCCGCTTTATTTCCGAAAGCCGGGGCGAGGCATTCGGCCGGGCCGCAACGAAGTCGAATCTGTCAACCGCCCTATCGTTTGCGGCGGCGTCCTGGTCGAGCCCGGTGACGTCATCGTCGCCGATGGAGACGGCGTCATCGTGGTCCCGCGCGCGAAGGCTAAGGACGTGGCCGAATACGCACAAGGCGTGATCGAAGGCGACAAAACCGGCCGACGCAGCCTCTATGAAAAGCTCGGCCTTCCAATCGACGAGTCCGTCCGCTGACCATCTTGATTGCCGGCATGACAAAAGGACTCACAGGTGCCGAGCCCAGAGAGAACGGCCCAGGCGAAGAGGTCAAAACTGGTCGAGGAATCGCAGGTCGTTCTCGAAGAAGAGGCGGATATCGGTGATGCCGTACTTTCGCATGGCAAGCCGTTCGATGCCGAAGCCGAAGGCCCAGCCGGTGTATTTCTCGCTGTCGATGCCCACGGCGTCGAAAACGTTCGGGTCCACCATGCCGCAGCCGCCCATCTCGACCCAGCTTTCGTTGCCGGCCTTGTCCTTGAGCAGCAAATCAACCTCGGCGCTGGGCTCGGTGAACGGGAAGAAGCTCGGCCGGAACCGCCATTTTGTCTCGGGACCGAAAAACGTGTGGATGAACTGCTCAATGGTGGTCTTCATGTCCACCATGCTGACGCCCTCGTCAACAACCAGGGCCTCGAGCTGGTGAAACATGTACATGTGCGTCGCATCGACGGTGTCGGGGCGATACACGCGGCCAGGAGCTACGACGCGAATGGGCGGCCTGGTCCGCTCCATGACGCGAATCTGAATCGTCGATGTCTGGCTGCGCAGCAAGGTATTGTCGTCGATGTAGAAATTGTCCGCAGGGTCCCGCGCCGGGTGCTCGGGGCCGATGTTCAAAGCGATGAAATTGTGCCACTCGTCCTCGACTTCGGGGCCATATGCCACGTCAAACCCCATCCGGCCGAATATCTCCAGCAGCTCGTTCAGGGTTTGGGTAATCACATGGGCCTTGCCTACGCGAACGGGGATGCCGGGCAGCGTCACGTCGATCAGTTCTTGCGGTTTCTCCTGCCGCGCCTGCAGAGTATTCCTGATCTCGTCAAACGCCTGAGTGACGTCATTCTTGACCTTGTTGGCCAGTTGGCCCGCCTTGCGCTTCTGTTCGGACGGCAACCTGCCTATCTGGCTGAGCATGTGAGTCACTTGCCCCTTTCGACCCAGGTACTTGATGCGGAACTCTTCCAGAACGGTCAGGTCGGCGACCTTTTTCAGCTCAGCAAGAGCGTCTTTGCGGATTTGTTCAAATTGCTCAAGCATTTCTCGTATGTCGCGGGGCGCCAGAAAAAGGACCCGGTTACACTTCACGAACCCAGGGCAGCATTGGCCGCTTCAACAATCGCATCGAACCCCTTCGGATCGTCAACAGCGATTTCGCTCAGCATCTTGCGGTTCAATGCAATGTTGGCCTTCTTGCAGCCGTCAATGAACTGGCTGTACCGTATGCCCCGTTGCCGGCAGGCAGCGCTCAAACGGGTAATCCAGAGTCCCCGAAAATCGCGTTTGCGGCGCTTGCGGTCGATCCGGGCGTTGACGTCCGCCCGTATGACGGCTTCTTTGGCCAGCCGATACAGGTGGCCCGACGAACCACGATGGCCCTTAGCGGCTTTGAGGATTCGTTTCTTCGCCTGATGTCTTGCGGCACCTTTTCTAACTCTTGGCATGTCAGCTTTCCTTTATGAATTTACCACGCATTGCGCTCGCTGGCGGCAGCTGAATGGGAGGGGCCCCAAGCCGAGAAGCAAGCTCTTCTAACGTCTTCCGCAACAGGCGGACATTCGAAATCGACTGTCGTCGGTCATCTCATCGTGAAGGCGGTTAATCACACAGCGCGATCCCGGCTTTGCGGCCGCTGATCTTCGTCATCATAGCCGGGCTGCTCAGGCGTCTTCGCCGCTTGGCGTTCTTGCCACTCAGCAGGTGCCCTGCCCCGGCGCGCCTGTGCTTGACCTTGCCGGAAGCGGTGATCTTGACTCTCTTATTCAACCCCTTATGGGTCTTCTGTTTTGGCATCTATCTAATCCTTACTCTATGGAGCATCCGTCTGAATTTCATAGAAAAGCCACCCAAAGGGCGACGTGTGTTCCCACTGAACAATACAAAAGCAGGTAGTTTATGCGATTTGACCTCACAGGTCAATAGTGTGGAGACTGAATTGCCAAAAAATACCGCTTTTTTTCACAAAAAGACTATCTGTAGCCCGGATCCCCCGGCCGACTCGCCTGTGCCGCATGCTCCGCCGGACTCATTCAGTGCTTTGCCCCCGGTTGGTGCGAGCTATCTGGGAACAAGCAACAGCGTCATCCGTCTTCCACTTATGCTGGCCGGCCGCTCAATTTTTGCCAGATCCTGCAACGATTCCGTAATTTCCTCGAGTACCGCGTAGCCGCGGTCGCGGTGCAGCATCTGGCGCCCGCGGAAGAACATTGTGAATTGCAGTTTGTGGCCCTTCCCCAGAAACTCGCGCCCGTGTTTGAGCTTCATGTCCAGATCGTGCTTGTCGGTTTCGGGCCTGAGTCTGATTTCCTTGAGCGTGGCAGAGTGCTTGTGGTGTTTCTTGTGGGCCTCGCGCGTCTTTCGTTTCTGCTCGTACACCCACTTGCCGTAATCCATTATGCGGCAAACGGGCGGGTCGCTCGTCGGGGCAACCTCGACAAGATCCAGGCCAACCTCCCGTGCCCGGGCCAGCGCTTCGCTGGTGTCTATGATCCCGACCTGGTTGTTCTCGCCGTCGACCAAGCGGACGACCCTGGCCTGAATCCCTCCATTTGTCCTTAAACCTCGTTTACTTATTGTGCGTCACCTTACCTTTCTACAAAGTAGTCAATCGTTCGTCGGTTTCTTACAACGTTTCCGACGAACACTTATTATAAACAGTCGATCTCACAATGCCAGATCTATTTTCTTATCGGCAATTATGCGCCCTACTGCCGCCAAAAACTCGTCAATCCGAACCGTCTTGTTCTCTTTAGTTCCACGAATTCTCACATTGACCGAATCGGACTCGGCCTCTTTGGGGCCGACGACCAGCATATAGGGCAGTTTTTCGCCGTGGGCTTTGGCGATTTTGGCCGCTATTTTTTCGTTCGAGAAATCACAGAGGCAGCGAAAAGACGCCTTTTTGAGCCTGGCCTGAACCTTTTCTGCATAATCATTGCTCTTTTCGCTGATTGGCAGGATTCTCACTTGCTCGGGCGCCAGCCAAAGCGGAAAACTTGCGCTGTAGTGCTCGATGAGGATTCCGATAAAACGCTCGAGAGAACCCAAGACGGCCCGGTGGATCATGACCGGCGTCTTCTCGGTATTGTCCCTGTCGGCATAGACCAGGCCAAACCGCTCCGGCATGGAAAAGTCCAGTTGAATCGTCCCGAGCTGCCACGACCTCTTCAGGCAGTCTCTGATGTGAAAATCGATTTTCGGCCCATAAAACGCACCGTCGCCCTCGTTGATCTTGTAGTCAATCCCTTTTTGCCCGAGGGCCGCCCTCAGAGCGCTCGTGGCGGTCTGCCATATCTCGTCGGAGCCGATGTGTTTTTCAGGCTTGGTGGAGAGCTCGATGTGGAAATCCTCGAATCCGAACGCCCGATAGATCTCGAAGGTCAGCTCGATGACCCCGACGATCTCGGATTCTATCTGCGCCGGCGTGCAGAAGATGTGGGCGTCGTCCTGGGTGAACTGCCGGACTCTGAAAAGCCCATGCATGACGCCGCTGGCCTCGTGCCGATGCACCAAACCAAGCTCGGCGACACGCAGAGGGAATTCGCGGTACGAATGCTGCCGGGTCTTATAGACTAAGCAGCCGCCCGGACAATTCATCGGCTTTATCGCGTAGCCCGCATCGTCAAACCGCGTGAAGTACATGTTTTCTTTGTAGTTGTCCCAGTGACCGCTCTTGTGCCAAAGCTGCTCATTGAGAATAATGGGCGTGCGAATCTCCTCGTACCCGTACCGGTCGTGAACACTTCGCCAGAAGTCCACGATGGCGTTCCAGACAATCATTCCTTTGGGATGAATGAATGCAAAGCCGGGACCGGCCTCGTCGAAACTGAACAAATCAAGTTGCCTACCCAGAGCGCGGTGGTCCCGTTTTTTTGCTTCGGCGAGCCTATGCAGGTAATCGTCAAGTTCTTTCCTGGTGGGCCAGGCAGTACCGTAAACACGCTGGAGCATTTTTTGCGTCGGATCGCCATGCCAATACGCGCCGGCCACAGACATAACCTTCGGGTACCCGACTTTCCCCGTACGGGGCACGTGAGGCCCCCGGCACAAATCCTCAAAGTCATCTCCGTGCGAATAAAAGCTAATCGCCTCACCATCGGCGCGGTTTATGTTGTCGGTCTTGTACTTGTCCGCGGCCAGCTTTTCCAGAGCCTGTGCCCTGGTCATTTCCTTGCGCACGAACGCCCCGTCGGCCTTGATGATTTCGGCCATTTTCTGCTCGATACGCTCAAAGTCCGTCGGCCTGATCGGCTCATCAAGGTCCACATCATAGTAGAATCCGTCTTCCACAGTCGGGCCATAAACCAGCTTCGTCCCGGGCCAAATGCTGCATATCGCTTCGGCCATGATGTGCGCGCAGCTGTGCCGCATGACTTCAAGGCCCTCAGCATCTTTGACGGTGACGATTTGAACGGCGGCTTCACCGTTGACAGGCGTGGACAAATCCACTAAATGCCCATTGACTTTTGCCGCGACGGCGGCCTTTGTGAGCCCCGGCCCTATCTGCCGGGCCAACTGTGCTGCCGTCGTACCGTCAGCAACCTCCAATATGCTGCCGTCGGGCAGAGTGATTCTTGCCATTAGCTTCCCGGTACTTCTAATCTTTTCAGCATTACAGCTCGTATTTGTCACCAATTTATCGAAATCTAACGCCGCGAGCCCCCTTTGTCAATACTATTATCGCCGGATTTATTTCTTGCCATACCGTGATCTTATGTGTATAATAGAAGATGTCGTGGCATGGCCAGGACTATTGAAGGAGGAAGCCCAATGGACGTGACGTTGATTGTGTTCAAAAAAGACGGTTCACAGAAGGCTTTTCCCTTGCCGAGCAGTCTGACGGTAATCGGCCGGCGCCACGATTGCGACTTGTGCATTCCCCTGATGGTTGTCTCCAGGCGGCACTGTCAACTGAGCCTGAACAATGAAGCCGTGAAAATCCGTGACCTCGACTCGCAAGGCGGCACGTTTCTCAACGGTGAACGCATCAGCGACGGGGTCCTCAAGGCGGGCGATTACATTAGCGTCGGCCCATTGACATTCCTGGTGCAGATTGACGGTGAGCCTGAGGAGATTGTCCCTCCCCGGCAGGCCAAGGCGGCCCCGGCTGCGAAAAAACCGCCCACTTCAAAGGCGCCCCCGGACGAAGCCGCCGACAGTTTTCCCGAGGTGGAGATTGACGATTCCGATTCCTTCCTTGCCGAGCTGGAAGACATTTGAGCCGGTGTCTGTTCTGCGACTGACTGCAGAGAACCTCCCCGCGATTCATGGTCGTGCACGATATTCTCACGACCCTGTGCTCCCGATCTAAGACAGGTTCCGCGTTATGCGCATCCGTGTTCAAGGGTGGACAGCGAGGTTTGATTTTCCAGAAAACGTGTCGGCGCGGGAGTCTGTGCGCGTTTGGCCAAACAGCAAAGCGATGCGGCATTAAAAAGGGAAAAACAACAAGAAATTGACTTGCCGATTTCAATCTGTCGTGTTATCGTACGCCAATCGTGTCGGGCTCGGATGACCTCGACAACGTACCTGTCACAGGCGTTCAACCAACGCCTGGCAGGACCACCGGCAGGAGAACTCTTTTAGGAACGGAGCGTTGCCATGAAACTCAGGTCTATGCAAGTCAAGAATTTCAAGTGCGTTGAAGATTCGACGTGGTTCGATATTTGCCCGGTCACATGCCTTGTCGGCAAGAACGAAGCGGGCAAAACCTCGCTGCTCGAGGCCCTGCACAAGCTGAACCCGGACGTGGCCGAGCTGGGCGACTTTGACGTGCTGCTGGAGTATCCGAGGCGACGCCGGAAACAGTACCAGCGCCGGGCGAAAACCGAGCCGGACGATGCACTGATTACCCGGTGGGAGCTCGAAGACAAGGACATCAAGGCGCTTGAAGAAAGTCTTGGCCGTGGCGCGGTCCCATCCAGGATTGTGGAGGCGAGAAAAGGATACTACCCGGGGCGGCGCTGGGCTTTCGAGGGCGGTTCATCACCGGAGGGCACGCTGCCGACATCGGTCCAGACGAAGCTGGAGAGGCTTTTGCCCAAGTTCCTGTATTTCTCAAAGTGCAACCTCATGAACGGGCGCATTTCCATCGACAATCTCATCAAGAACCAGGAACGCGGCAACTTGTCGGGGCCGGAACGCGTATTTCTGTCGCTGCTCGACCTTGTGGGGACGAAACCCAGACATCTGACCAGTATCGAGAACTCCGAGGAATTGATCGCCGACCTCGAGGCGGCTGCGGGCCCCATCACCGAGAAGATTGCCAAGTACTGGAGCCAGAACACGTCCCTGCGCGTCAACTTCCAGCTCCATCCCGGCAAGCTCCAGGACCCGCCGCCTTTCGATAAAGGGCAGGTGCTGCAAACGCGCATCCTCAACACGAGGCACAATCTGACACTGAACTTCGACGAGCGCAGCACCGGATTCGTTTGGTTCTTTTCCTTTCTGGTCTGGTTCTCGCAGGTCCGAAGGACCTTTGGGGACAACCTCTTCATACTGCTCGACGACCCGGGGATAGGGCTGCACGCACAAGCCCAGGAGGACCTGCTCCGGTATATTGCGATGGAGCTTGAGCCGCACTACCAGGTCCTCTATACGACGCATTCGCCTTTCATGGTCGATCCGAACAACCTGGGACGCGCCAGAACCGTGGAGGATATTACCACTAAAAACGAGCAAGGCGACGAGCAATACCTTGGCACGAAAGTCGGTGACAAGATGTTCAGCACGGACCCGGGCACCTTGATCCCGCTGCGGACGGCCCTGGGATATGAGCTGACGCGGTCGATAGTCACCGGACAAAAGACCCTGCTGGTCGAGAGCCCGGCCGAGGCATTCTACCTGAACTGGTTCTCGAAACGGCTGAATGAGAAAGGCCGGGCGGGCCTGGATCCCGCCTGGAAGATCGTACCGTGCGGGGGATCGGAGAAAATCGCCGCCTTTCTCGCTCTGTTCGGCGCCAACCAGGGCAGCGTCGTCGTCCTGATGGATACCACCGGCGGACAAACAGCGCTCGAGCAATTCCGCAAATCGGAACTTCCGCGAAGTTGCGGAATTCTCACCGTGGACAAATATGGCCCGAGCAGCGACGGGAGCATCGAGGACGTGATCGGGCGCCGAACGTATTTTGGGCTTGTGAATCTGTGCTACAAGCTGCCGCGAAGACATCGGCTACCGCTGACGGGTGCAGAAACGAGCGATCAATCGCAGCGCGTTCTGGACAGCGTTAAAATACACCTTTCGGCACACGATATCGGGGCTTTCGACCGCCACAGACCCGCTGAATTTCTGGCCGAGAACGCCGGCAGATGTATGAAAAAGCTTCCGGATATTGAAGGAGCGCTCGACCGTTTGGAGAGACTCTTCGCCGACGTCAGCGCGTGCTGTCAAATCAGGCAGGAACCGGCGACGTCAACCGGCCTGCCGGGTCGGCCCCATCCTATCGCCGACGTTGCGCCCGTGAAGAAGGCCGGCCGATTGACTGAAACTGAAAAAATATCGTGAGTGGAAGGACCCGGCGCCCCCAAACTCAAAGGCTGTGAGGGCAGCCGCCTGTCTGGCACATATCCGTCTGGCCTGGGCCGCTGGGACACGTTTCGCAGGCCTGGGTCGCCGCTTTGCTTCGTCCGACAGCGAAGCCTGAGAGCAATTTCTGCACGTGGGCACCGCCGCACTTTTCGCATGCATGTTTCGAAGGCGTTCTCGTCTTTTCGAGAAACTCCATCGTATGACCACATTGATTGCACTTGTACTCAAATATCGGCATGTCTCAACCTCATACGACAGGTCCTGATCGGTCAGTCCCCTAACAGAAAATTCACGAGCCTGGCGTGCTGCGAGAAGTCGGGGACGATGATATGGGCTCCGGCCTTGACCAAGCGGGTGCGTTTCTCCATACTGAGTCCATGCCGGCGGATCTCGTCACTGGCGATGCCCACGGCAATGCCCTCGCGTTTTCTACATTCCCGAATCTCCACGGGACCGTCGCCGAAGACAGTCAATTCGGGGCCCTGCAGATTGTTCTCGGCCATTATTTTCTCAATAACCATCTTCTTGGAATACCTGGTAACATCACCGACGCTGCCATGAATCCCCCCCTCAAACAGTCCGGCGTACCCGAGCGCTTCGGACTCAGCCACAACGTCCTCATGGTCGGTCCCACTGGCCAGGTAGAGCTTGACGCCCTTTTGTCTGAGGGCTCTCAAAAATTCCAATGCGCCCTTGATGGTGTAGTCGTGGATATCGAGTTCTCCGCGTCTGAGTTTATCGATTCGCGTGTTGACAAGCTCCATCAGGGCATCGTTGTAGATTTGCTTGTAGCCGAGCTTGTCGCGGATTTCACCGGCCGGGACAAGTCCGAATTCCCGGACCATCTCGACCAGAGCTTCCATCTGCACAACGGTTTGAACACCGGTCGATTGGTCGATGTAGTCGAGGACGCGCTTTCTCACCTTGTGGTACAAGGTCTCGTCCGCGGTTTCGTACTTCTGGCCGAGAATAGCCTTGATCATCACCGGCGCCATAATCTGCTCCCAACCCTGTCTGAGCGTGCTGATGGTCCCGTCGTTGTCGAAGACGGCGTGCCTCATCCGGGCCATAGCCATGGATTCGCAGCACAGCTCAATCTCGCTGTCGTCGAAATACCGCGCTTTGCGCCGGTCGCAAGCAAGCTCCGGCTGATAAATGTAGTCGGCGTCTGCCCCGACTTCGAGAATTTCGGGGCCGGAGGCGGTTCCGGTCTGGAACAATTTCTGGACGGTGACAGCTGCGGCAAAGTTCGCGAATTCGGCCGCCTCGGCGGGCCTGACGCCCGCCCCGAGACAGAGCGCCAGCGCACTCGTCACCGTGTCGCCGGCGCCGACCGTATCGAGCTTCTTGAGCAGTTGAACACCAGGCACCTCGTGCAGGCCCTCGGAGTCAACGATGAGAATGCCGCGCGGTCCCCGGGTCAGGAATACGGGCTTGTGGAACTGCTGATAGAGAGTCCCGGCATATCCTTTCACATCCGCCAAAGAGAGAACGTCGTCCAAATGCACATCCACGCCGTTCAGCCGGGCGGCCTCCAAATCGTTTGTCTTGCGGTAGATGTTCTTGAACTTCTCGCCGTAGTGCCTGGAATCGAGCACTATTACCTTCTCGGCAAATCGGCCGAACAACTCGTTGGCCCGGTCGAAGAAGGACTCGTTCGGGATGCTCCCCGGAACCTGCTGATTGACGATCAGCGCATCGGCCCACCGTAAAGCCTTCTCCACAGCGGCCAGCAGGGCCTCGTCCGTTGCCTCGGTTCTCCGGTTGAAAAAGCCGAAATCGATGCGGGGTTGCTCGCTGCCCTCAAGGTAAGGCTTGCCAAACGTCACCGTCTCGAAATTCTCCCCCTGGACAACCAGGCCGGTCGTATCGGCGCCCAGATTGTTGAGCTGGCGAACCAGCTCTCTGCCGAAGATATCATCTCCAATCGCACCTATGACGTGAATCGCTGCCGGCTCCAGGGCGGCCAGATTGGCGACAACGTTCGACGCCCCGCCGAGCGAGTAGTAATGCCTGGCGACCGCCCGGGCCTGGAGGCCCGTTTCGAGCGAGACCTCCGATCCGCGAGGATCAAGCAGCCAGTAAGCATCGATGCAGAAATCCCCATACACCGCCACTTTGACATCTTTGATCCGGGCCAGAATTTCCCTAATGCGTTCTTCTTTCATCGTGCGATATCTCTCAACTCCAACGCTTGAATTATCTTCCTGCAGAGCAGGGGGAACGTGTGTTTTTGGTTGCCCTGTATGTAGAAGCCCTTTCCGCCAAAGGCCCGCGGGATGCGCGTCACAACGCTTTTCTGGTCGCGGAAGTAGTACCCCTGCGAACATTCGTCGCTCATCGCCTTGTGATTGTGATCGCGCAGGTCAAGATCGGCGGTGATGATATTCCGCGGCACATGACCCGTGTTGGCGGCCATCGAGACGGCTTTGAGCAACACTTCGGGGCCGGTCACGGCGCTGCCGATATTGAGCACAACGCCGCCGTCGGTCAGGGCCGCTATTTGATTTGTGTAGATAAGGAAATCCCGGCCGGAACAGCCGCCTTTGGCCCGCCCGTCAAAGGAAGCGTGCTGATCGACGACGTCCGTCCCTATCCCGGCGTGAACCGTAAAAGGAACGTCCTTTTCGTAGCACGCGACAAGGACGCTGACTTCAGGGTGAGCGAAACCATCCACAGGACCGTCTTTTCCGGCCAGCTCAAAAATCTCTCGACGGAAACCCTCGTCACAAATCATTCTGCCCAGCGACTCACCGCAACCGAGCTTGTATTTGTCGCCGACAGACAGCGCAGAATTGAAGTAGGCAAATTCATAGGCCATCCCGAAGCGGCCCTTGCCGAGGGCGTCCGGAACATTCTCGCTCGTCTGGCCTACCAGCGCCAGCTCGAAATCGTGGATCGCCGTGGCGCAGTTGCCGGCCACAAGGCTGACGACATCACGCCTAACGAGGTCGCCAAGCAACGGCCCGAGGCCGTTCTTTATCAGATGAGCACCCGTGAAAACGATGACGGGCTTGCCGGCTCTCCGGCTCGCCACTATCGCTTCGGCGATGCTCTCAATGTCAAGCCGGGTCGTATCGGGCAACTCGATGCCGAGATGCTCAAGGTCGGCTGGCCGGACGAGGTCGTCGAGCGTGACTTTGTTCGAACGGGTGCGCAGCGGATACGTGCTGATTTGACTGAGGTCAAAGACCTTGTATTTTCCGTCATACTCCATGCCAATCCCTGTCAGGCAAGCCCGGCCTGCAGCCGCTCAAGCCGCTTGATGCACTCGACCATACAGCGTATTGTATGATAATTCACCTTCCACGAATGGCTCATGTGTGTCCAGATGGGCTCGCCTTCCCTGGTCAGTAGCGGCCACCACTCGCCGACCGGATGGTCTATCATCTTCTCGAAAACGAAACGGTGCACGTTCTGATAGGCGGGCCAATAGGGCTCAGGGCCAAAACGCAGGCACCCCTCCAACATTCCAATCATCACTTCCGCCTGCTGCCAGAACTCCTTTTCCATATCGTACACGCCGCCGGCGTGCGGGCCCTCGACATAGACACCGCCGTACTCAGGATCGATACCATTGACCCTTCCGTGGTCCATCGCCTTCTTGATAATGTCCCTGTATTGCTCGAAGCCCGTACCCATGACGTCGGTCGCGTGGGCGAGCAGCCAGGCAAACTCGACATTGTGCCCCGCCGACGTGTTGTCTTCGGCGTTGGGCTTCTGCCCGCCTTCGGCAAAGCGGTCCCAGCCCCATACGATGTCAAACTTGATCTGCGGCGAGACTTTCCAATCGGGCGTGAACTGTGGGATGCCGGTTGCATACTGCGGGTGCAGGATTCGCTTGATGAGCAGGTCGATGTCTTCGACAAGGGTTCGCCGGTGGATGGACTTGCCCGTGCACTCGTAGAGGGTTGTGAAGGCCTCCATCAGGTGCATGTGGACGTCGAGGGTCTTTCCGTCTCCGCCGCCGCTGCCGGGGCCGCAGAGGTCCCAGTTTCTCTCGAACATCTCGAAGTAGCCGCCATACATGGTGTCGGCCGCGTGCTTCTTGAGCA
>CP070806.1:3116717-3131144 GCA_020343675.1 Phycisphaerales bacterium | reverse complement strand
GTCCTGGTCGATGTGGGCTTTGACGTCGTCAAGCGTAATGGCGTCGGCAGGGCAATGGTCAACGCATAGGCCGCAGCGGGTGCAGTCCTCACCAATCATGAGCTTCAGAGCTGCGTGCTGGGCCATCTTGCCTCTCTTGCTCGCACAGCCCATCCCCAGCGTTTTGATGGTCGCTCCGAGGCCGGCCGCGACGTGGCCCGTCAGGTGTGCCACCGAAAGAATCGACTGGCTTCTAATGATTTCAGATGCGACAAAGACCTCTTTGTTGATTTCGCCGTTGACCTCGACGGCGGTCTCGGCCGTCCCGAACAATCCATCCGAGACGATGAACGGTATTCCCAAACCGTCCAGGTTGAAGCCGTGCTCGGTGGCCAGAATCGTATGGTCGATGGCATTGTGTCTTCTGCCGACGTACAGTGTGGTCGTGTCGGTCACGAAGGGTTTGGTCTTGAGCCCGATCAGCTCATCGACGAGTCCCTTGATGCAGGGAGCTGTTATGTACGTGTTGTTGCCGTGCTCGCCTACATGGACCTTGACCGCCGTAACATCATTTTGCCTGAAGTTCTCGGCAAAGCCACCTGCCCTGAACAAGCGACGGGCCTTCTCGGAAATCGCCTTATGCCCATCCTGAATCGAAGCTCTAATCAAGTACACCGCGGGACGCATAAAAAACACCTCTTATGACTCGACGAATCTACCCACCATTCTGTGGTCACACCAATCGAAGAAGCAATGCGTACATTATATTGTTTCCCCGACCGGCTGCAAGCGCGACTCCGAAAAGTAAGTGCTCGATCAGAATTTTAACACCGATGGCGATAAGAATCAGGCCGCCGAGGATTTCAATCTTGTTCTCGAAGAAATGGCCGAACCTCTTGCCGATGATGACGCCGAGATAAGACAGTATGAAGGTTATCACGCCTATGATTGTCACGGCCAGGAAAATGGAACGGGTAATCAGGGACAGGGTAATTCCAATCGCCAGGGCGTCGATACTTGTCGCGACGGACAGGGCCAGCAGAACAGAGATACTGGATGGGTCGAAGCTCTCTTCGATGGATTTGATCTTGAACGATTCGTAGATCATTTTGGCTCCCACGGCACTCAGAAGCCCGAAGGCTATCCAGTGATCGCAGGCGGCCAGGTGCTCTTTCAGGCTCAGCCCCGCCAGAGAGCCGATCAGAGGCATGAAGGCCTGAAAGCCTCCGAAAAAAGCGGCCATTCGCAGGGCGTGCTTGACGTGCAACTGCTTGTAGGCGCTGCCGCTGACAACAGAGACAGCAAAAGCGTCCATCGCCAATCCCACGGCTATCACTATGATCATGGCCCATGCCATACGCGGATCTCAGCACAATCCTTTTCTCTATTCGGCTTTTATTATTCCGCTGCGGGTCAGGTCTTCCCTAATCGTCTGACCCGGTTTGATGACCAGAAATTCGGCGTCGTCCCAGTGACCGTCAACGAGCCTCTGCATCAGGTCGGGGCTGCCTTTCAACTCGTCATAGTTCCAATTCAGAAATTCGGCACAGCGCTTCGTGTAGTCTCTGTATTTGTCTGAATTAACAAGTCCCCAGTCGAGATATGTTGCCCAATTATACTGCCCGATCCAGCCCTGCTCGACCTCCATGAGATACCGGGCGTTATCGTCGCCGTATTTCTCTCTGTACTGCTCCAGTAGCTGCTCGTGCCGTTCCTTGCCTGGCTGCTTGCCCGATTCTATCCAGCCGGCGCTGTACCAATACACGCCTCGGTGGGCGTCGAAATACTCCTGGTATTTCTCTTTCGATCCGAGCAGCAGTGTGATGCAGTCATGGCCTCGCGGCACAACGATAGGAATTGCGGCCGAAAGCCCGACGATACCGTTGCTGCAAAGACCGTAGCCGAGCAGCGAAGCATTGTAAGGGCGTCCCTGGATGTCACAGGTGGTGTCGAGGGCCTTGAGGACTTCTGCTCGGAGCCTCTGCGGCTCATCGTGCAGACCCTGCTCCATCAAAACCACATCGACGACGTTCCTCGAACGCGCAGCGCAGAAATACGCCTCTCTCTGCATCACTTTACAGGTTATGAACTGAAGTCTCATCTATGGTTTGCACGACTTACAGGGCCTTTTGCCGTCCTTGGCGGCCTCGTCTCTACTTCGGTAGGTCACAAGATTTGCAGCCGAGATGTTCTTCGCCCAGCGACAATCCGGTTTGTGAAAGACGGTGCTGCTTTTCGAGGCAACGAACTCGTTCGCCACGGCCTCAGATTCCTTGTCTACTCCGGCCGGGTCGCTCGGGAGCGCCGCCGAATCACTGGTATCCGCGGCGGATGACTCGCGGGGCTGTGGATTGGCTGCACGGTAGTCTTTAATAAATGAGTCGGCCATAATCTCAAGATTCTCGGCTATTGCTTCGGCAAGTCTTTCCTTTGAGCTGTGAGCCAGCCATGTGAGATCCCATGTCGTCGCGTCAACTGTTGTTTCAGGGCTTCTCTCCAGTGTCGCTGTTTGAACGAAATGCAGCCGGATATTGTAGATGAACGTCTCCAGGCCGGAAGGCTCGTAAAGCTGGACGATTGCCTTGAGCTGGCAACGTCCGGGGACCCTTCCCCAGAGATTTCGAGGCATGACCTTGAGACCGGCCTGCTCCAGCTGCTCTCTGACAGCCTCCGTCAGCTCTTCTTCGGTCAGGCCGGCTTCTTTGCCGTCTTGCGAGCAGGTTATGTCGATAGCCAGTGCCCGGACTCCCCTCAGGGATTCCTGCCTGGGATTGAGCTTCGCATACGAATTCGCACTCAACGCTGTGAATATGCACAACGCTGCGAAGAACGTTCGAGTCATAGTTGGTCTGATTGTCATTCTTGTTCCCTCTTTCAGCACGCGTGCCTGAAACGGCACGACCTCGCTCCAGTCGTACACCAGCGGCGTCATCGCCGTGGGCCTGTCAACTTACACCTAACGCTTTGTGCACTGCCGATTTCATTTTGGCCAGGCCGGTCTTGGCTACCGTCAATGGATCCTGCTTCCAATACGTCGGATTGAACAGCTCCAGCGACAGGGCGGCCCGGCTGCCGTTGGCGTGCAGGTCGCGAATAATCTGCGTCAACGGTGCGATGCCGTCGCCCGGATAGACGCGATCGCGGTCGGTGATCGTCTCACGCGGCGGATCAGCCGGATAGTCGTTCATGTGAAAGACCTGAATCGCCTGGGCGCTGAGCTTCTTGAGGCCGTTGAAATCGGATCCGCCTTTGTAAGTGTGATAGACGTCGGCCAGCAAACATGCTTTGGCGTGTCCGCTTTCAATCACCACGAACATCCCTTCGCCCAACAGGTGCAGGTTGCTCGAAGAACCCCAGATTTCAAGCTGCGGCACGATGCCCATTTCATCGCCGAGCTCCAGCACCGCGCGATAGCGCTCCGCTGCTTTCATCAAGTCCAGCCCGGGTTCTCTGTTCGCTCCGGCCGGAGGCGCCGCGATGCGCCTGCCGCCGATTTGGGCCAGCAGGTCCATCTCCTCTTTGATCTGTTCCAGGGCTTTGGCTCGCACGGCATCGTCGTCCACGATCCAGCGCGGGAAGGAAATGGCGCTTTCGACAGTCAGTCCTAAATCGCTGATTTGCCTGCGCGCGTCTCTTAGATCGCCGCCGCTGGTGACGTATTCGCGAATCTTAGCCACCCACGGCTCGATGCTGTTGTAGCCGGCTTTGGCGGTGATTTCGATTTCCTTATCCAGGCTCAGTTTCTGCCCGCGGATTGTGCTGGTATTGAAACAATAACTAAACGGCATTCTGGGTTGCGAGCCGGGTTTATCCGCACCCTCTGCCGCTGTACTGATGGCGGTCGAAGATACGACGGCGGCGACAGCAGCCCCGGCGCCAGCGATAAATCGGCGGCGCGACAAACAGTCTCGTTCCATAGTCATCTCCTGCTCTTGCGAAGAATACTCCAGCGGGCCCTCCCGTCGCATCAAGCAATCAGCGCGAAGGCGTCCGTCACGTTCATACCTTCCTGAATGCCGAGTGCCCGGGCTCCGGCGTTCACCTTGGTGATCTTACGGTCCGGGAAGCGGTCCAGCGTGCCTATCGGGTTTTGGGGCGTGCTTTCCACGAGTGCGGCCGCGACTTCGTATCGCTCACACGCATCGACATCGATGGCTGGGCACGCCAGGAACCCTTTCTTTCCGGTCACCAGCAGAATATTGAATCCCGTCCATTTCGTCTGCACGCCTTCAACCGAGCCGTTAGGGGTCTGAAATGTCTTCGTGTGAATTTCCATTCTTCATTGTTTCCTTTGTCGTTCCCACAAAGACTGCAACCTGTGGATACGCGCAATCATGCTGGCCTGCCTGCCCGCTGGGTCATTTCCGAGAGTTTCTCATCAAGCAGCTCATTGCTCTTGGCCTCGACTTTCAGATACAGCACGGGTTCGCTCTTGTCCGGGCGAGCGTTGAACCACCAGTCTTTATACCCGATGGTCACACCGTCGAGATGGTCGATTTGTCCATCGCTGTATCGCCTGGCAAACTCGTCCAGTTTCACCTGCTTGTTTTCCACATCCAGGTTTATTTCACCGCTGCTGTGGTATCTGGGTAGTTGGGCGATTCGCTCGCTCAACGGAGTCTTGATCTGGCTGACGATGTTTATCAGGTGCGCCAGGGTAATCAGAGCGGACTCGGCACAATAGTTGTCGCGATAGTAGAAATGCCCTGAAAGTCCGCAGCCGAAGACCGCATGCGAATCGCGCAGGGCTTTCTTCATAAACGCCTGTCCGACTCTTTCCCTTCGGGGCGTGCCGCCGTGCCGGATGATCTGTTCGACAAGGGCCCGGCTGCTTCGCAAATCATAGACGACGGTTGATTTGGCCTGCTTCTCGAGAAAGTAAGGCACCATCAACGTAGCGAGCAGGTCACCGTCAATGACATGTGCCTTTTCATCGACCGCAACTAACCGGCTGGCGTCACCGTCAAAGCAGACGCCGAAGCTGCACTTGTTCTTCTTGACTGCTGCTTTTACGTCGGCGAGATTCTTCTCAACCAGCGGATCCGGTTCATGTTTGAATTTGCCGCCGTGCTCGAAGTTCAGACCGACGATTTCTACAGGCAGCCGACCGAAAATCGCCGGTATCATCTTGCCTGCCATGCCGTTGGAGGCGTCAACGGCAACCTTCATCTTCTTTGTATTCGGCGCGAGGAACTTCAGTACATGGTTCTTGTATTCGCCGGTCAGGTCCCGTTGGGTGACCGCGCCGGTTGCTTTGCCTTTGGTGTGGAGCAGCGCCATGGCGATGTGCTCTATGTCTTTGAGGCCGGTGTCGGCGCTAATCGGCTTGGCATTCAAACCCGCCATTTTAAGGCCGGTGTATTTGGCCGGGTGGTTTGAACCGGTAACCTGTACGCCGCCGCACGTGCCAAGGTGATTGACCGCAAAATACATCTGGGGCGTATCGACCATTCCAATGTCGATGACATTCGTCCCCGTAGTGCTCATGCCCTCAATGAGAGCGTCAGCGATCTTCTTGCTGTGCGTTCTTGTATCGCGGCCGATGCACAGCGACTGCATGTTCGCCTGCCCCCGCTCATAGCCGCGCAGCAGCGAGCGCAGGAAACGCGCCGCCGCACAGCCGATTTTCCAGGCGTCCTCTTCGCCGATCTGGCCGGGATAAACACCGACAATGTCGTCCGTGTTGAAAACCACAGGATCCATATCAAGATTTTCTCATTAGAAAGCAACTTCGATGGGTTCTCGGTCCGCTGGGGCCGCAAGAACCAGATTCGCCGAATACTATATACCGGTGGCACCCGGAAAGTCAACTATCTATATCACCGAAAGCGCTTCGGCTGCTTTGTTGCACAGGGCTTCCGTCTGGTCGCGGGATCTGGTCTCGGCGATGATTCGGACAATGGGCTCGGTGTTGCTGGGATGCAGGAGCAGCCACCTGTCATTCCAGTCGAAGCGTATTCCCACCGACTCATCGTATCGGGCGTCGGCAAATAGTCTCTTGAGCACCTCGACTGCGCACGGCAGCTTTTCCCGGTCGAGTTCCAATTTCCCCTTGTGAATGTGGTAGCGCGGCAAGCTCTCGACAAGGCGGCTCAATTTCATCTCTCGCTCCGCCATCGCGTCTAAAATCAGCGCCATCGCGACAAAGCTGTCTCGCACATATCCGACGCGTGGATCGATCACGCCCCCGTTGCCTTCTCCGCCGAACAGGGCGTTACGGTCGCGCATCATGTCAACAACGTTCGCTTCGCCTACTCGGGACCGAAAGAACGGCGCGTCATATTGCTGTGAGATATCTTCGGCCATGCGGCTGGTCGCTATATTGACAACCACGGCGCCGGACCGCTGGCGCAAGACGTGGTCGAGGCAGAGAGCGAGTGTGTATTCTTCGCCGACATAGCGGCCTGTTTCATCCACTACGGCCAGCCGGTCTCCATCCGGATCCGGGAAGAAGCCAACATCGGCCCCGGCAGCGCTCACCTGGCTGCACTGGTCCGCAAGGTTTTCTTCCGTTGGCTCGAGCGCATGAGAAAAACGGCCGTCAGGTTCGGCGCCTACGTGGATGAGATCACAGCCAAGCTCATCGAGGAGGTGTCGGCCGAGCAGCACGCTCGAGGAGTGATTCGAATCCAGCAGAACTTTGAACCGCTTGCTTCGGATTTGTTCGACGTTGACGATAGCCAGCACAAGAGCGGCATGCTCGGCAATGGTATCTGCGCATGTGAGCACCTCTGCGATTCGGTCGTGGCCGGTGCACATGGTCGGACCCGCCTTATATCGTTCTTTCACCTGTTCGCCGGCAGCGGCGTTAAGGATCGCGCCATCCTTGCCGAACAGCTTCAGACCGTTGTAGGAGGGCGGATTGTGGCTGGCCGATATCTGGATACCCCCGGCAGCGTTATGTTGTCGAATCAGGACGCCGGTGGTCGGTGTCGCGGCTATATCGGCGTCGATGACGTTGCGACCGGTTACGCACAGACTGCTGAACAAGGCATTGGCCAGCATGCGCCCCGTGGCTCGCCCGTCCCGGGTGATAACGATCGGTCCCTCTCCCAGAGTGCTCGTAAAAGCACACGCATAGCGAATAGCCACTTCCGGTGTGAGGCTTTCCCCGACGATGCCGCGCAGCCCGGAAACACTGATGATCGGCTCATGATGTCGGTTGCTCATACCGGTTCACCAAGACAGGTTTTAAGTTCAGAGAGTTTTTGCTCAAGCGATGGCCTGGTCGCGGCCTCCACGTTGAGTCGCAGCAGGGGCTCGGTATTGCTCGGCCGGCAATTAAGCCACCAGTCTTCATATGCGATTGTGACACCATCGAGGTGGTCGATTTGCCCGTCGCTATATCTTTCCGCGAGTTCCTGCATTCTGGCTTGCTTGTCTTGTACTTCGAAATTCATCTCCCCGCTCTGGGAGTATCTTTGCAACGGTTGAATCAGCTCGCCGACGGGTGAACTTGCCTCGCTGAGGATGTTCAATACATGCACGAGCGTCATCATGCCCGAGTCGGCGCAGAAGTTGTCGCGATAATAGAAATGTCCTGAAAGCTCCCCGCCGAAGAGGGCGTGCACATCGCGCATCGTCTTTTTCATAAAAGCATGCCCCACTCTTTCCCTGTGTGGCGTGCCGCCGTGTTTGATGATTTCCTCGGCCACAACTCTGCTGCTTCGCAGATCATAGAGAATTGTCGCCCCCGGCTCTTTCTTCAGAAAGTACGGTGTCATCAGGGCCGTCATCAGGTCGCAGCCGATCGTATTACCATCCTGATCCACCATCATCAATCGGTCGGCATCTCCATCAAAGCAGACGCCGAAATCGCACTTGTTTTCCTTGACCGCTGCCTTTAATTCGGCCAGGTTCTCCTCGACGAGCGGATTCGGCTCGTGGTTGAATGTGCCGGTATGCTCAAGATTCAAGGCAATTATCTCTATCGCCAGATCGCCGAAGATCGCCGGGATCATCTTTCCCGCCATTCCGTTGGATGCGTCGATGGCAACCTTCATCTTCTTTGTCATGGGTCTGAGGAATTGCAGTACGTGGTCTTTGTATTCGGCTGTCAGGTCACGTTTCTCTGCAGAACCGGTAGAACTGCCCTTGGTGCGTTCCAGGGTTATTGCAATACCCTCAATATCTTTGAGACCGGTGTCGCCGCCAATCGGTTTGGCTTGCGGGCCGGATACTTTGAATCCGTTATACCTGGCCGGGTTATGCGATGCTGTAACCTGCACACCGCCACAGGCGCCGAGATGGTTGATGGCAAAATACATTTGGGGCGTATCGATCATCCCGATGTCAATCACATCTGTCCCCGCCGCGTTCATGCCTTCAATCAGGGCCTCCGCGATAGACTCGCTATGCGTTCTCATGTCACGGCCGACGCATAGCGATGGGGCCGTGGTTCCTCTCTGCCTGTTGCCTTCTGACTGCGATCTGAGGAACTGTGCCGTCGCAGAGCCGATCTTCCACGCATCCTCTTCGTTGATTTGGTCCGGATAAACGCCTCTTATGTCGTACGCCTTAAAAATCGCCGGGTCCATTCACTTGCCTTCCTTCGTCATGTAGCAACTGATCTTCAGGGCAACTGTCTCGCTGCGAGGCGGACTGCCCACGGGTCTGCCGGGCAATATAAACAAGCGTAGGGCGGTGTGTCAATTGTCAATGCGGTGACGGATTAGGATATTCTCAGGCGGCGATGACAATCAGGTACAGACCCGCCGCGAGAACAAGGACGCCGCAGACTCTTCTTAGAATGACGGCGCCTCGGGATTCTTCATTCCAGTTCATGTAGCGCTGAACGAGTTCCGTACACGTCCCGGCCAAAACAATCACGGAACAATGCCCCAGCCCATAGGCTAAGAGCAGAACAATGCCGTAAGCCGGGCTCATCGAGGCGACTTTGAAGGTCACGCCAAGCATCGGAGCCATAAAGGCGAATGTGCACGGTCCCAGCGCAACACCGAAGGCCAATCCGAGGATAAAGGCCGCCGGTATACCTTTGAGCTTTGTCTGGACCGGGCCCGGACCCGAGAACGGCATTGGGATAACATCGAGAAGATGCAGTCCCACGGCGAAAAAGACAACCGCCACAAAATAATTGCCGAATCGGCCTACGTTGCCCAGCATTTGGCCTGCTGCGGCCGTTACGGCGCCGATAGCGCCTATTGTAATCAGAATGCCCACTGCGAAGAATGTCGATACGGCAAACGCTCTTTTCGCTGACAACGTTCCCTGCCGGCCGATATACCCAACAATCAGGGGAATGCTCGCCAGATGACAGGGACTCAGCAAGATACTGAGAATCCCCCACACGAGAGAGGCCGCGATGGCAATCGCAGGCGTGCTTTGGACCGCATGAGTTAACGTGGTGAACAATTCTTCCATGGGTCACTCAACGCCCATATTGAATAACACTTTCTCAGTTTCGCTCGGGCGAGAACAGCCAACGTGTCGATAGGCTTCTACTATTTAGGGGCGCACTCGCCGATTTTACATGCTTTTTGAATTTGCTCGGGCGAGAGTTTCATCTTGTCCGCGAGAGCCTGCGCAATACTGATCAGTCTCCCCGTTTCATAAGGGTGCTGTGCGACCCATGCCTTGAGGTTCTCAGCGTTGGTGAAGAAGCCCTGGTGAAAGCATCCGGCTGATCCCCACGTGCCGTCCGGTTTCTGTCGCTGTCCAAACCATGCCACGGCCGTCGTGGGCTCTAACGATGCAATCCTACCATCGAATGTCTTGACAATGATCTCGCGCCCGGTCAGACGGTCTTTCTCGTGGACCTCGATGTCCTTGCCGGTCCTGGCTGCGACACCCAGCGCACAATGAGAGCAGCAACCCCACGTATGGAGGCCGCCGGCGACAATGACTTGGGCGGCATCCTGTGGATAGCACGCCCTGTCGCAGAATCCGCAGCGATGGGACAGTTCTTGTTGCTGTAAGGCTTCGAAGCTCAGAATATTCCCTCCGCCGGATTGCTGCTCGCTGCTCGCCTTGTCTCGATCACGGAAGGTCTTGATCCGGGGTCGGCCTGTGTTCTCGTCCCGGCCATACAAAAAGACGGCTTGTGTGGCGAGAACCGGTTCGCTGCCGAGCCAGTCCGTTACCGACACCTTCTTTTCGAAGTCTGTCTTGTCCTCCGTCAAACAGGAGTACATAATGAAATAGCAATGGGGGCTGCACAGCTTTACGGATCCCTTGTTTGTCTGAACCGTAACGATTGTTTTTGGATCGATATCGCCGTCGCACATATAGCAGATGTTTTCCCTGGGGCGATTGTCGGGCTCAGCGGGCGCCAGACGCTCGAATGTCGGGAGGTGCGAACTCGTCGTTGTCAGGTTAACGCCAAGCTCGTTCCACTTTGCAAGGATATCTTCCTTCGAGTAGAAGCCCTCATGGCGGAAACGCTCTTTGCCCGACACATCGTAAAAGATCTGCGTGGGCATGACCCTGATCCCATAGACCTGAGCCGCATCAGGAGACTTGTTCAAGTCGATGAACTGCACCACAACCTTTCCCTCCAGCTCTCTTTTGAGCTCTTCGAGAATTGGTGCCATCAGTTTGCATGGAATACAGGTGCCTGCTCCGATGTCAATCAGAGCGGGCAGATCCTTTCCCGTGAGCTGTTCCGGCTTATACTCAGCCTGCCCCTGCTGAGCGACAACCTGAACCCCTGGTCCTGTTGCGTTCCGGTCAGACCTGTGCTGCCTGACGGCAATCGCGACAATCACGGCCACGATGAGAGTGGCGACAATAACAATCTTTCCCGTTTTGTTCATAAAAAACTCACCGTCCTTTCGCAAGGCACACAATCACCTTCTTTGCTTGAGTTTCATTGGTTAAGCCAATATAGCGCTTCCGCGTTCGGCGACCGTTGCGATGTTTTCCTGATTCGCTGGAGCTTGTCCCTTTTGCAGGCCGAGGTCGGTTACACGCAAGTGGTCGAACTGGTGAAAGCCCGCTTGTTCCAGGCAGTTCTTGACGCAATCCAGCTCGCAGCCGTCAATGGCGAGTATCCCGGATGCGGCCTGGGTTTTTGAGATAATTCCGGGTACTCTGCCCCCGATTCCCGCCAGGCAGAACATGCGCCCACGACCATTCTCGGTCATCTTGCGCGCTGCGCGGTCGGCAATTTCTCCGACGTCGGCGGCGCCCGAGCAGGCAAAGATCAATTTCGGCCCGCCGCCGCAGGCCCCTGATTTCTCAGCAGACATTGTTCTCCCCTTACATCAGCATCTTTTTGATTTCATCAGGTGAGGCGACCTTGCCGACGGTTTTTACCTGACCATCAATAGCCAGCGCCGGGGTCATCATCACGCCAAATCTCATGATCTCGCTGATCTGAGTTACCTTTTCCAGCGAGTATTCAACGCCCGAGGCTGCGGCGGCCATCTCAGCGTTTTCCGCCAGCTTCTTGCACTTCGGGCAGCCAGTGCCAAGTATCTGAATCTTTTTCATGGTTTCATTCCTGCGAAAGAAAACACCGTCCTTCGACCTGTTTGGGATTGTTTTCATTCTCAACCGCTTTCTCTGACAATATCGGGCAGCTTTTCGACGAGATCCCTAATCTGATCCCGCACGCGACGGCAGCAATCCACGGCTTCGGTCTGCGTCTTGGCCATGACCTGCATGGCGTATTGATCCAGACCATGTGTCTCGATCCCGGCCGAGTATGGCTCGATGACGTTTCCTTTGAGGTGTCTCGTCCAGCCTTCGGCCATTTGACTGCGGCAGGAGTTTCCCGTGCACAGGAAAGGAATTCGCATTTTGCCGGATCGGTCTGGGTTCATATCTATCCCTGCGCCAGATGCAAAGCGGCCTCAGCCACTCTGATACCCAGTTTCTTTGCGCTCTCGATTCCAAATTCGTCTTTTGTAATGTCGTCTTTGTAGGCATTCCAGAGCGTGGCGCCCTGGTGTGCCCCCGGCTTGCCCCCAACGACCATGACTTCGTGGCAGAGCAACGCCGCCTGTATCTGTTCGATAACCAGTTCCTGGCCGCCATTGCGATAGGCCCCGACGGCTAATACACCCACCGGCTTGTCCGCGAGTAGCAGTTTGGGCGAGCGCAGAACGGCCAGACGCTCCAAAAATGCCTTGCACAGGGCGCTCATCGTGCGGAAGTAGCTCGGCGAGCCGATAATCAGACCGTCCGGAAGGGGATCTCGCAGCCTCGGCAGAACCATCAGGTCGAAATCGTCTTTTGGCTGCTGAGCCTTGGCAGAGGCCGCGCCGCCCAGCGACCCGGAAATTTCCAGACCGCCCAGATCCACGAATTCTACCTTGACTTTGCTATCGACGCTTTTGGCGGCCTCAAGTGCAGCGTTGACGGCAGTAGCGGTGGTCTTGCCCTGTCGGGGGCTGCATGCAACTCCCACGATGCGCACTTCCCTGCCATTTGCAGACTGACCCGGCCCCGCGTCCGCAGAGGCCAACGCAGCCGCACCCAAACCCGCGCTCAAAAAAGTCCTGCGATCCATGATCTTTCTCCTCTATATCTTGTTCTTCTCTTTGTACCTGCCAATACGGTCTGACATGCAAGCCCGTTTCCTTTCTTCATTCATCCCCCAATCGCTCCGAACAGTATCCCGACAATTGTTGACATAACCACGACGAGCAAGATGAAAACAATGGTCTTGCTGTTGCCCATCACCTTGCGGATGACCAAGATGCTTGGCAGGGAAAGCGCCGGGCCTGCCAAAAGCAGGGCCAGGACGGGCCCCTTGTGCATGCCCAGCCTCATCAGTGCCTGTGTAATGGGAATCTCGGTCAGCGTGGCGAAGTACCAAAAAGCACCGATGACGCTGGCGACAAGGTTGCTCCGCAAGCTGTTGTCCCCGACCCACTGGGCCACTTGTTTCTCGGGCAGCAACACGCTCATGAACCCGACCACGAAAACGCCGCCGAAAAGCAGGGGAACGAGCAACTTGGCAAATCCCCACGTATTGTTCATCCATTCACGAAGCTCATCTTTTTCAAACCATTGCCAGGCCATGACAGCCACCAGCAAGCCCATCAGCCCTGCCAGGTACCAGCGAACGTGATGAATCCGGATCACCCACGTCTTCTGCTCCTGCGTTTCGGCGATATCTGCCTTCGGCAGCTCTATCTTGTCTCCCAATTTGGCCACACCTAGGTCCTGTTCAAGCTGAAAACGTATCGCATCCTTGGTTTCATGGATAACCACGGCCTTAAACTCTTGACCATCGTTTGTTTTGACGACCACATTGCCGGGGTTGAACCAATCGCTGAAGACAAGGAATAGAATCATACCGGCAAGAAACAGGGCCGTCTTGCCGACGTGGCGGCGAGGTTCTTCAGGTTCCGGCATTTGCATCGCGGCCTGCGCTTTTGCCTGCTCGCCTCGACGGAACACGGCTGTCATCAATAGGCCGATGACCACGGAAAATGCGACCGCCCCGACAAATCGACCGGCTCCAACGGAAAATCCCAGCACGCGAGCGCTCAGGAAGATGGCAAGGACATTGATGCCCGGCCCAGAGTAGAGAAAAGCTGTCGCGGGTCCCAGGCCGGCGCCAAGACTGTATATACCGGCGAACATCGGCAGGACGCTGCACGAGCAGACGGCCAGAACACAGCCCGCCACCGATGCGACGGCATAGGCCAGGACAGGATTGGCTCGCGGCCCGAGATAGCGCAGGACGGAGGTCTGCGATAGAAACGTGGTAATGGCGCCTGCGATGAACAACGCCGGGACCACGCAAGCCAACGTATGATTGCGGGCGTACCATTGAAGCAGCCGGAACGCCTCCAGAATCGCCTCCTGGATCTTGGGATTACCCAATGGCAGCGCATGCGCCACGAGAAATATGCCGACCAGTGCCGCAAGAATCTTAAGCTCTCGTTTCATGTATCCCTTTTTGGAACAGTATGCCTATGTGACCACCTACTCACAAGGTCCTGAAAAAATGTGATCCGCAGTCGCATTCGGCAGTCACGCTTAAATCGCTTTCAAAAGCTTCTCGTTCTCTTTTGCCTGTTGCTTCAATACGGCAGTGACACAGGAGAAGAAATCAAGAATGCAGACGCACTTGAGTCTGTATATTACCTTGAGTCCTTCTTTTCGATATTCCAGGACGCCTGCACTGACCATGACCGAAAGGTGTCGGGAGACATTCGACCTTTCGGAACCGACATGCTCAGCGATATCGCAGACGCACTGCTCGCCGTCTTTGAGAAAATCGACGATTGCGATTCGCAGAGGATGAGCGACCGCTTTTGCGATCTCGGCCTGTTTTTCAAACAATTGTTGTCTGCTTTTGTCTGCCATTCAAGGTCTCACACTTTGCACGATATGTGATAATATACTCATATACTCACGAATGGTTCAAGGGAAATTCAAGCATCTTTTACAGATTCTTGAGGGAGTATCTCTCCCGTTCCTGAAGGTGAGGGTCATCTGAGATTTAGGACGTGGTTGGTTTGTACGGCGTGA
>CP070806.1:3114006-3116617 GCA_020343675.1 Phycisphaerales bacterium | reverse complement strand
CGCCCACTTTGAGGCGGGAACCGTACACGGCGGTGTCGTCGCCATACTCGGCCGAACCACCGTAGTAGGCAATATACAGGTCCCCGTTGGCAAGTTGTGTAACGGAGGCGGGATGCTTGTATCGGCCCGGGTGTTCAGGGCCAAACACTCGGTAGGTCTCGATATTGTAGCTGTCGGCGTAGGCCGGCATGCCGACGAGACATAACAAGAACACAACAGATTTCCTCATAGCCCGTCTCCTCACTCTTTCGGGTACACTCTTACGATATCATTGGTTTTCAAGTTACCTATAGCAACATTCACTGCATTGTCCATAACATTTTTTTCCTTTTCAATGTGTTGTGCTAAGGAAGAAATCAGCGGCTGGCTTTGCCGGGCCGTTGCATTTCAGAGTAAGGTTTCGAAAGCCACATTCCGCCCGGGTTCACACGGCTGTGATTTCGTGATTGAGGGTCCCCGGAACCGCTCGCTTCTTCATGAGCTTCATTGGGAAGGACGTCCAATACTTCTGCGCGTCCTCGATTGAATCCCACTCGTAGAGCCCCTGGAATGCCCCTGTCTTTTGGCCAGTCATCCAGGTCTTCGACCGGAATCCCTGCTGGGCCACAATGAACGGTATCGGGATCAAGGACAGAAGACGGTTCGTCCTGGCGGCGAATCGAGCGAAGCGAAACCGTACGATGAGAAGTGCTCTCGGCTTTTCAGGCTGATCCTTTGAAGGTTCGAGGATGATTTTCCGGAAGACTTCAAAATCCTCATCCTTGCCGTGCTCGACGTCACCGATCGAGTCTTTTGCGAAATGAATTCGGCCCCGAAGTTCGAGACCCGCAGCGCGAGCCAGCAATAGAGGCGGGAATTGACTGATCTTCGACATTCCATTCAAACCCTTTGGAGCAAATGTAACCCTGACAATGTTTATATGGTTGCGTATAAGAATCCAAACAATGCTGGTCTTGCAGTATAAGAACTCAGCACGTACATCGTGATTCAGCCGTTAACCACTGGCTATCAGGAAGATACAAAAATCTCTGCGATTCATCCATGGGTCTTATGCAGATCCGTACAAGACACCCTTACAGAGTTGTTCCTGAGACCGCCCATCGCACAACGCCACCTCTGCTGACGCGGTGGGAGGCAAATCGCAAGCCATGATCGGCATTTCTTAGAGCGTGTGTGAAAGGCCCGAAATGTCATTCTGAACGGAGCGTAGCGTAGTGAAGAATCTCGTTCTTACGTTTGGATCCCGGATGCTTCGCTGCGCTCAGCATGACAACAACTTGAGCGACAAGTCCTCGCACACGCTTTTAGACTCCATCCCCGTCGGCGGCCGCAAAGGGCAAGCACGCCAGAGAACCTTCGCTCATGGCTCGAAACGTCAGGGTACAGCTGCTGGAGACAATATACACTGCAGAGGCCATATTTCCAATAGAAAGCAATGGGGTCGAGAGCTTAGCTCAATTCACAGTATATCTCAAAGTAGCCGTAAAACGTGTCCTGCGCTCTCAGAATGGACAATCTGGCCTTGCCCCCTCCACACGTGCCGAGAGCGCGCCTCAAAGTCGCTTGTACGGCACTTTAGCCTTGACTTGGAGTGGCCAGACAAACTATAATAAATATACTGACTTAGCCTCTAAGCCCCTGCGGATATCTCGCTTTTTCCTCTCCCTCCGCTTCGCAGGGGCTCTATCCAAAAATACGTAGTCACCACAATGGACAGCCTGCCCAACTCCGGATACTCTGGTCGCATTGCTCGTGATCTAAGCCCCTGCTGTCTTCAAACCTCTTCCTCCTTCCGGCAGGGGCTTTCTTTCCGAATCGAGCCTGACGAGAGCTGAAGCCTCTCCAAAAACTACCGGCGCCTATACCGAGTCAATCAGTACAGGCCCCGGACTGATGCAAATCCTGCCGTGTGTCTCGCCAGAGCGAGAAGTCCCGCCGGCAGCGTCCAATCCGCCGTCTGCCGATTATGATCGCCGCTGAGGACATCGTACCAGTACCAGGTGGCCGAATTTGGAGGGTTGCTCCACCCCACTCAGCCGGTGCCGGGATTGTCGGGCTCGTCACCCAGCGTCAGATTCGCAGCACCCGCGACGCGGAGCCAGAGGGAGTCGCCGCTGGGGATAATGATGCGATAACTGGCCTTGTAAGTTCCGCCCGGGACTGTGAAGTCGCACGTTGCGATACCGTCAGGAGGCGGACTATCACTGCTGTCATCAACATCGTCAGTCGTGCCGATGTACCTACCGCCCGATGCCGGAGGATCATCATAAGTCAGCATCGGTTCGGCTGGATGATTGGCGGCTTCTGGCATGTACGCATACATGCACACGCTTCTGGCAATGCTTCTGCTCTTCTCGTTCTCTGTTGGCAACAGTGAGGTTATAGAAGAACGAACTCAGACATGGCAGGAGCAGTGAAACACCTGCTTTCTGGCACAAAAGAAGCCCTGTCTTCATCGGTTGTCAACAGGGAAAAACAATCGGGGTGGGTGGACAATTATCGAACTGCTGTTTTGACAAATCCCGTTGCTCTCGACCTATCCATAGTGGCATAACCTCTCTGCTAGCTCGGCCCAGATGCGGCGTGCGGCCGTGTCGCCTCTTACGGACCC
>CP070806.1:3082279-3113906 GCA_020343675.1 Phycisphaerales bacterium | reverse complement strand
GCGGACCTGGCCGGCGTGTCCCGGCAGCAGTATCCTCCCAATCTGCGAATCATTCGCGTCATGTGTTCGGGGATGGTCCATCCAAACCTGATCATCGACGCGCTGACAAAAGGGGCCGATGGAGTTCTGATGTGCGGCTGCCACATCGGGGATTGTCACTACCTCGAGGGCAACGTCAAGGCCGAGAATCGAAAGGAAGCGATTGAACTCATGTTGGAGGACTTCGGCCTGGAACCCGAACGGTTCAGGCTGGAATGGGTCTCGGCCTCCGAAGGCCCCAGGTTCGCCGAATTGGCGAAGGAAATGACCGAGACCGTTCGAGCGCTGGGGCCCAGCCCGTACAAAGTCTGAGGATTTTGGACTTTTTTAACTTGAAATCGGCAATCGCCACTGAGGATTTGAAGATATGGCAGAACGAGCTCGCTTCTTCGACGGCCACAAGTTTATGTGGGACGGAGAAGAATACCTGGAGAAAGAAAAAGTCGCCGAGGCGGAGAGGCAATACCGCGAAAAGGGCTTTGAGGTTGGAAGCTGTACCGAAGACGGGAAAACGCTTCTCTACACGCGACGTGTCGTTACCGAGGTCGTGGTGGACCAGAGCTGACTGCGGCGCCGACGCGCCCCAGGCTCCAAACCGGGCCGGTTGACCATAGGGAACGTCAAGAAAGGCGCGATGATACGATTGTCGCAGCCAAGGGAGAAAGACATGAGCGCTCCGAGCATACTGATTGTTGACGATGACCCGGATTTCGTGGAGGTCACAAAGGTCATCCTCGAAACGAAACAATACAATGTAATCGCCGCCTACAGTCCGGACGAAGGATGGACCAAAATGGAGCAGCAGATGCCGGACGCGATCATCCTCGACGTGATGATGGGACGAGGCGCTGAGGGGTTCATCTTTGCCCGGAAAATGAGGAAAGACCCTCGGTTCGACAAAATCCCTATTTTGATGCTGACCTCCATGCGGGAACAAACGGGGTTCGACATCCCGGGCGAACGCATCCACCAGAAGTTCCTGCCCGTGGATGATTACCTCGAAAAAGGCGTCGAGCCGCAGGTTCTTTTAGACAAAATCGCGCAGCAGCTCGCCAAAAGAGACGGCGGCTGACCAAACGGCGTCAATTCAAGATTATGAAGGAATTCAGTGACACTACAATCTCTTAGAAAGGAGGTAGTACCGTGGCAGTAAAAGTAGCAGAAGAATGGCTGAACATTTGTGGAGGATGCGAGGTCACCATATTGGACATCGGAGAGCCGCTTCTCGATTTGCTCGGCCAGCTCAACTTTGTCCACATGCCCGTATTGATGGACCACAAGTACTTCGGCCAAACAGGTGACAAAGACCAGATGGAGATTCCCGAGGCGGATGTGGGAATCATCTCGGGCGGCGTGCGAACCGAGAAGGAAAAGCACGTGGCCGAGGAAATGAGGAAAAAGTGCAAGACGCTGGTCGCCTTAGGCTCTTGCGCGTGCTATGGGGGCATCCCGGCCATGGCCAATATGTTCCCGTTGGCGGATTTGTATCAGAAGGTCTATAGAGACTCGAAGACAACGGACCCGGCCGAGACGCCGGCAAAGGACCTGCCCCCCCTGCTGGACCGGGTCTATGCCGTCGATGAGGTGGTCCCCGTCGATGTCAGCATCCCAGGCTGTCCCACGAATCCCGACCTTGTGGTCCAGGCGCTGACGGCCCTCCTGGAAGGCAAGGAATTCAAGCTCGAGGAGCGAAGCGTCTGCGACGAATGCCCGGTCAAACGAGAGAAAAAGGCAGCGGGCGGTCAGATCAAAAGAACCCTGGATTCGGTGGAATTCCAGCAGGGCCAGCCCTGGGAGAACACCCGCTGCTATATGGAACAGGGGTATCTGTGTCTGGGACCGGTCACCTTGGCCGGCTGCGGTCACAAGGAAGAAGGCAACGGCACAACCGTCCCGCGCTGCATCAAGGGCTACATGCCGTGCCGGGGATGTTTCGGCCCGATCCGAAAAGGCGCCAACCCACTGGTTGATATGATGACAGCCATCTCGTCTATCGGGCTGGATGCAAAGCAGGTGCCGGACAGACGCGCACTGTTGAACAGGTACATTGGCGGCCAGAACCGACTCAGGCCCTTGCCTGCGCGTCCGAGATAAAAAGGAGAACGACAAAATGAAAACAATTACGATCTACCCCGTAACCCGAATCGAGGGCCACGCCAAGGTGACTATCAACCTTGATGACGACGGCAATGTAGCCGACACCTTCGTCAATGTTGTTGAGCTTCGCGGTTTCGAAAAGTTCTGTATTGGAAGACCTGTAGAGGAACTTCCGCGTATCGTAACGAGTATCTGCGGCGTCTGCCCCTGGTCGCACCATCTCGCGTCGGCCAAGGCGAACGACGCCGTGTTCGGTGTCACTCCACCGCCGGCGGGAAGGAAACTGCGCCAATTGTGCAACGCCGTCGCCTATACGGAAGAGCACATTCTTCACTTCTTCTTCCTCTCCGGCGCCGACTATGTGATGGGTCCGGACAGCGACTATTCCGTCAGGAACGTCATCGGCATCGCCCAGGCAAATCCCGAAATAGGAAAGCAGGTCGTCCGCAACCGCCATCTTGGCTCCCAGATGCTCAATATTATCTCCGGCAAGAGCATTCACCCCGTTACCGCCGTGCCGGGCGGATTCAGCAAGCCCCTGACCGAGGACGAACGCAGGCAACTGCTTCCCATGGCGAACGAAGTGCTGGAGTTCGCCAAATTTGCGATGGCCTTCGCCAAAGAGAATCTCTTTCCAAAGTATCTCGAAACCGTCAAGACCGTCGGCGTGATCAACACGGGATTTCTCGGCACTGTCACCGACGACGGGACTCTCGATCTCTACGAGGGCAAGGCCCGTCTGATGAAGCCGGATGGTTCATACGAAGAATTCCCTTACGACCAATACACCGACTTCATCGGCGAGCACATCGAGCCCTGGACATATCTGAAATTCCCGTACGCCAAAAAGTGGGGCCCGTTCTCCATGGACCTGGACAGCCCTTCGGGAATCTACCGGACCAATTCGCTGGCACGCATGAACGTCTGCGACCAAATCAGCACGCCTCTGGCACAGAAGGAGCTTGAGGAATTCCGGGAGGAATTTGGCCGACCCGTTCAGTTCACGCTGCTGTACAACTGGGCCAGGCTCATCGAACTGCTTTACAACGCGGAAAAGGTTGTCGAGCTGCTCAATGACTCCGATATCACGAGCGCCGAAACCAGAGTGCCGGTCACACCGCGGGCGGCCAGGGGCATCGGATGTGTCGAGGCGCCCAGAGGCACGTTGATCCACGATTACGAGACCGACGCGGACGGGCTGGTCACCAACGTTAACTTGATCGTAGGCACGACTCACAACAACGCGCCGATCAACATGTCCGTCAAGCAGGCGGCAAAAACGCTCATCAAGGACGGCACGTACGACCAGGGCACCCTCAACAAGGTCGAGATGGCGATCCGTGCTTACGACCCGTGTCTGTCGTGCGCAACGCACAAGCTGGACGGCAGCATCGCTGTAAAGATCGAGATTCGAAATGCGAAGGGTCAGGTCGTCGAGACCCTGGCCAACTGGTAAGTTGACATCGCCGCGGCGCGCTCATTAGACTATAGAACGCCATGGTCGCCGTCTGATATGTCAGAAGGGACCTCAGTGGTGCGGTCGGGATCGTCCGGGAAATTTCCCGATCGCGCGATGGTTTTTTGCGCGGGCCTGCCGGTGACCCGGGGCCGTGAGATGTTCGGGCGCTGGAGTCCTCGCGGCCGGCACATACAGAGGGATTCAGGAAAGAAGAGACTACTGCTAATGGTTTCGGACGAGAGTATTCAAGCGACAGTGTATGAACTGCCTCGGGCTCTGCCATTGCCCGCCGATATCGAGACCAGGGCATCGGAGAAACTTCTGCCGGAAGAGCTGCTTGCGCAGAACGTGTCGTGGTTCTGTCAACTGAGGTGGCTGGTCATCGCCATCCTCGTCTGCTACGGCGTACTGGGTCTGTTTCCCGGGCTGACAAGCTACTTCGGCCTGCGTCTTCCCGGGATCTGGCCTTTCGTGATCGCGGCGGTCCTGACCGCGAGCAACGTGGTTTTCATGTACTTCGCCCGGTCCAAAACCTCAGCGTCCATGACATTGATCAACCTCTGGGGCCAGATCACGGCCGATTTGGCAACGCTGACGGCTGTCGTTTACTTCATCGGCAGCCTCGAGACGAACATAGCATTCGCCTATTTGTTTCACATCGTGGTCTCTTGCGTGTTTTTCAGCCGCACGCAGAGCCTGACCGTGACCTTCATGGCCATCGGTCTGTTTGCAGTGTGTATCGCCGCAGAGTACATCCTGAAGATACTGCCGGCGACGAGTATTTTCGCCGAGCCCCCTTTTGACCGGGACACCCCGTCGGCGCTCGCCGTGCTGGCGCTGAATTTCTTTCTGACCATCGCCATATGGATCGTCGTATGGTATCTTGCGTCCCATCTTTCGTCCGCCGTGCGAGAGAGGGACTATGAGCTGGCCGAGACCAACCGCCGCCTCGTAGCAGCTCAGGAAGAACGCTCCCGGCACATGCTGGCTACAACGCATCAGCTCAAGGCGCCCTTTGCTGCAGTCTATTCCAACGCGCAACTGCTCCAACAGGGCTACTGCGGCGAGCTTCCCGATGAAGCGATGCAAATCGTACAACGAATCTCCTCGCGTTGTCGCCGACTGAGCGCGGAAATCCAGGAAATGCTGCAACTGGCAAACCTGAGCTCGACCAGCCAGGAATCGCTCCCTCGCACGAAGATTGTTTCGACGGACCTGCTGCTTTGGTGCATTTCCCAGGTGGACCCGGTGGCTCGTGAGCGCGGCGTGACCTTCAAAGCCGACCTCCGGCCGGTCGCCCTGGTTGGCGCCGAAGACCACTTCAAGATGCTCTTTGTCAATCTGCTCTCTAATGCCGTGAACTATTCCCACAAGAACGGGCAGGTCGATGTCTCCTGCCGGCGAGGTCCGGAATCCAGGCCTGTTGTCGTGATTGCGGACGCGGGAATAGGCATCGCGGCGGCCAAGCTGCCCCACATCTTCAAAGAGCACTACCGGACCAAAGAAGCCGTGCGTCACAACAAAGAATCGTCGGGGTTGGGGCTGGCTATTGTCAAAAACGTCGCGCAGATGTACAACATCCATATCCGGGTGGAAAGCCGGGCCGGCCTCGGCACGAAATTCGAGCTGACATTCGCCGCTCCCGATGAAAACCCAGAGGACCCACAATGAAAAAGGAGAAAGAAGATGGCTTATGTCTTGATTGTGGACGATGACGAGGACTTCGCCCACACTGCAGCAATGGTTCTGCGTCAGGAAGGGCACGACGTTCAGATCGAGTTGGACACGGGCGACGCCTCGCAGAGCATGCAGAGCAAACGCCCGGACCTGGTGGTGCTTGACGTGATGTTTCCAGAGGATGCTTCGGCCGGATTTGAATTGGCGCGCTCCATGCGGCACGACCGCGAGAATCTCAAGGGTGTTCCGATTCTCATGTTGACGGCGATCAACACCAAGTTCCCTTTGGGCTTCGGCGCCAAGGACATCGACAATGACTGGCTGCCCGTGACCGATTTTCTGGAGAAGCCCGTCGATTTCGATTTGTTGCGTCAGAAAGTGGCCGAACTCTTAGGCAAACCTGACGCAGCGAACTGAGGCCTACAAGTCTTCGGTTCCGTCGATGTTCTTCCCGGAGGTCATGGCGCCGTGGGACCCGACTGGTATGACAAGTCCGTTCTAATCTTGGGATGCGGCAACGTGCTCATCGGGGACGATGGGTTTGGGCCGGCCGTGGCGCAGAGACTGAACGAGAGTTTCACCATTCCAGATGGTGTGTGCGTATTCAATGCCGGCACTTCGGTTCGACAGATTCTTTTTGACACCATCCTCTCAGATAGGAAACCGGCAGGCATTGTCATCATAGATGCTCTGGACTGCGGCCGCCAGCCGGGCGAGCTGTTCTGGCTGGAGATCGATGCTCTGCCAGCGGTCAAACTCGATGACTTTTCCATGCACCAGATACCAACCTCAAACCTCTTGCGCGAGTTGCGGGACCTGTGCGGCATAGATATCCTCGTGATGGCCTGCCAGGTATCAGGCCCCACGGACCGGGTGAACCCGGGCCTCTCCGAGCCCGTCAAGAGAGCCGTGGAGGAGGCTGCCGAAACACTTGCTGGAAAATACTTGAAATAGCCATTTCGGGTCAAAAAATCAGTCCTTCTTCCAATTTGGGACACATATCGGCGGGGGAAGGCCTGCTCGATTCTGACCTCCGCTGAAGCCCGCTCAAGCCTGGACTCGGCACATCATATCTGCTTATCATACAAGGCCTTACAAACATCAGAGGGCTGGAGCAAGGTGTTGGCTGGGGGCATGCCCGGAAGGGTCGATTCCTGGACAGTCTGGGAAAATGGCTAAAATTCACAGCATAGGTCATTTTTCGGTTGACACAGGAAGCAGGCAACGGTAATATGAGTAAGAAGGCAAAAACAAGAATCTTTAAGCCTTGGCTTTGACGTATGGAGGAGGCTTGGGTAGAGCAGGAAATATCGGGAAATAGACGGCAGGAAAAACTTGTGAATTTATCGCTTTTCCTGTTGACAGACGGAAGCAAAACTGGTAAACTTGGTAGTTTAGAAGGGCTATTGTCTGTTCAGCGCGCGTTGTTTGCGTTCAGACTCTGGCTTTTCTAACGCGGTTTAGGATGTGAGGACAGTGACGGTGAGGAGATGATGAAAAGGAATCACACGATCCACCCCGCACACGGCCTCAACCTTACATGATCTGGCAAAGCACGGAGCAGCAGCCAGAGAGCGCCAGACACTGAAAGCGTGTTTGGCCCTGTCGGCATCGACGGATTGAATGCCGGTTAGTATTCGGAGACGGATTTCCCAAACGCAACGGATTGGCAGGTATCGCTGCGCGTAGTCCGCGGCAAAGGGATTGTAACTTTAATTGTTTCTTGGGGGGGAGGCTGAAATGAAGAGAATAACGATTTGGGCATTGTTGGTAGCGGCGGCATTCGGGTGGACAGGAACCGCCTCGGCGGTAAAACCTGCCAGCACAGATAGCCCCTTCATCAACGTGACCACAACACCCGACCGGCTTGACCTTGGCACGGCCCCATTCATGGGACCCCACGAAGTGAAAGCCGCCTTAACGGTGGAAGTGGACGCCAACTGCGTGCACGGTCCTATCTATTTGTCCACGACGCCCCTGAGCCGGAGAAATGGAGGCTCAATCGAACCTGAGCGTGTTTTCGTAAGAACGGAGGCAACAAACGGATTTGTCGCGATCAAAAGGCCAGTGGCCATATCGCAGACAGCGAAAGGCTCTCACAAGATCGTGTTGGATGTGAGGGTGGACACCCCGGATGGGGCTCCCGCCGGAGAATACAGTGGAGTATTTTCATTGATGATAGTACCGCCGGTTTAGGCCGAGACGGACAATGGCGTAAGGACATGGATTCAGGCTTGTTATTATCGAACGACTATATATGCCCAGGATTTGTGGATAGATGTCTATTATCCAAAACTGAAGACCCCCCTTCCTTGATTTACAGGACGCGGGAGAAAGGAGGTGTGTGAGGGTAATGAAGAACTGACACATCGCAGGCTCGAAGAGGCTTGCGAGCCGCCGCAAGGAGCTGGCCTTCTCTTGAAGCGGCGGAACGGTTGAAAATCGATGATGACTGAGTCTGAGATTTGAAATCGTGCACCCTGAAGAAGGCCCCGGCCCGGCAGTGAGGCGGGCATTGATGCTCGAGCCGGTGAACCATGTGCGTTGTCCGCTCATTATGGAGCTTGGGCTTGTGTAGAGCCCGAGCGATAGAATCTTGATTAGCTCCGCAGGCCGATATAGGCCGCTATTATGGAGCGAATGTTAAGAGAGGGAAATGAAAATGATAAAAAGAACTTTGATAGCGTTCGCAGTGATAGCCTTTGTGGCAAGCATAGAGCCCGCTGTAGCCGCCATCGATACCGGCTTCGGCTCGATAGACACCGAGAGCTATCCCCCATTCGCGATCTACAACTTTGACAAGGGGCAGTCTGACGACTTTGCCGTCAAAGTGGATGGCAAGAAGACCGTCCGTTGGCCCTTCCAGTACGAGTGGCTTACGATCTGCAAGATACCCCTTCAGATGAATATCGGGATGTTCATTAGGGTCAAAGACTGCGACAAAGCAGAGATCATCCTGGAGCAGGTGGACTGTGCCGACATCGGTGCAGACGACGACGAATGGCCCTGTTACGAGGGTTGCTTAGACAATCCCTCGAAACTCAAAGTTACATCCAACTTTGACGCCGAGCTCCAAGGTAAGGTCGTTGACACAACAGGCGTCGTCAACAAGAAGAAGACGGACGTCGAAGTGACACCCGATGAGATTAGCGCCGGCAGTACAGATGTGGAAGTCTGTGTCACGGCGTGGGAAGTCGAGATCGAAGAGGGCGAACCTGGAACCGAGGTAGACGTTGGTTACGTTGCTTTGCAGGCAAGACCCCTACTGTAGTAGTGGACACTCTTGATAACATATCGAGAGTAACTTAAGTAAGCCAGGAGGGATGAAGCAGATTCATCCCTCCTTTTTTTTCGGACGTAAACGACTGAGTTCTAAAGCGCAGCGATCGCGACGGCCTATATGAAGGTGCGGCGCTGACGCGCCCGGAGCCCCCTGGAAGGGCCAAGAACAACAAAGTATGGCAGACTCGCCGCCAAGGCCGAAGAAAAAGGGGGCCAGTGTGCTGAAAACTGTCTGTAAAACCACAAACAATAGGGGGTCGATCCTTTGCATGTCAGAAAGACCGCTTCCATACTTACGAAATGGATTCTCCAACATTATCCGCGAATAGGTAAGATCGATTACTATAATAGGCAAAATGGGAATGGTGGGAAGTTTGCACTTGACATCACAGGATGAAAATGGTAAAATTGGCAATATCTCGTGAGGGACACACATGAGGCACAAGTGCCTTTGTCGGAAGGGAGGGCAGCCAGTTGCCCGGAACGGTGCAGGATCACCGGAGAAGGTATTACATAAGGATTATTGAGGAATAGAGAAGAAGTCGAGTCATTGAATTGCCGAAGAGGGAAGAGTCGAGGTCTCAGGGCCAAAATCGAGGAGATAGACCGCACGGGGAGGCCTCAAAATTTGGAAATAGCCGGCGTTCTATCCAAGTGTCATCTTGACTTTTTCGTTGGGAGGCTCAAATGCAAAGCAGAAATAATATAATGAATTCCTGGCTCAATATCAACAACGAAATGAGCAACGATACGCCGGTCAGGTCTTGTCGGTTCATAAGGGACACGGGACGCAGCCGGCCAGGGCTAATTTGGCTTGCCGCGATGGGATTGGCCCTTCTCGTATCTGCCGGGCCTGTATTTGGTCAGTTGTCAATCCAGCCGATGAAGCTTGAGGTTCAGGTCACCCCCGGCAAGATAGTCAATTCAGTCCTAGACTTTCGGAACTATGATCCGAACGCGACGCACGCTATGGATCTATCGGTTGTGGAGCTGAGCCAGTCGGAAGATGGCCAATGGCAGGTCATTGAGCCGAACGAGATTAACGATCCTAACTCGCCAAGCTTTGGCTTTGACTTATCGAGACTCTCTTCATGCAAGGAGTGGGTGCGATTAAAAACCAACACTGTGACACTGGCCCCTCTGCAATCGGTTCCTGTGGAGGTGAACCTCAGAGTTCCTCGCGGATTGCGAGGATTCTATACGGCCGGGATTATCGCCTCGGTGAGGACCCCGAGAGGTCGGGGTCTAACAGTGAGAATGGAATTTCTTGTTCCGATCATTGCCGAGATAGAGGGCCGGGCGGTGACACCCAAAATAGAAACCACAGACGTGGGTCTGCAGTTCGTCCCGGCCGGCGGAGCGGGCCCGGGAACGACTTGGGCTTCAATGCGTATCCAGAACGACGGGGGTACTTTTTCCCGACTTCATCCGGTCGTACGTGTTTGGGCTCTTTCCGGAGGATACTGGCGGGTCATCACCACCAGAGAATTTGGCGAGCACGGTATCCTGCCCGGGGCGAAGATCAATTTGAGAGCGAATCTCTTCAAGAATCTTCCCAGTGGAAAGTACAAAGTGGCCGGAGAACTCTATGTGGACGGCCGGCGCGCCAAGAGGGTGCAAAAGGAAATCGATTTTGTGGGCGACCCGAAGATCTCGCAAGTTGCGGCCGATAGACCGCTCGACCTGGATCCGCTGGATATCACTATAGAAAGCCTGCCGGGCACTACGCGCACCGGAATGATAAAAGTCTTCAACGGCGCCGAAGCCACGGTCAATGTCCGAACTGCGTTGGGCCTGCCGGAAGTCCTCCAGACAAGAGCGGCCGGCGACATCAAAGGGCCGGACTTGGACTGCAGTAGCTGGCTTAAGGTGATCCCTGAGCAGTTTACGCTCCAGGGCGAGGGAGGACGGCAGAACCTGCAGATTATCAGTACGATGCCAAATCCCGTGGCGACACACCCCTGTTATTATTCGCTGTTGGCACTGTGGGCCACGTATCCGGATGGTCAGCAAGCCGGCGTAACCACCATGCCGATCTGCATCCGAAACACCAACATCCAGGTTCAACCTAAGGCTGAAGGATTGAAGATTGACCTCCAGGATTTGGGGCAGTCCAAATTCCTGATCGCCACCACATTCGGCAATTACAACACCATCCACTTCGCCCCGATCACGGTGCGCGCCGGCGTCATCCGGACGTCGGATGCATCGGGGATTCCCAGAGCAAGCACATACCTCGGCGGAAACCCCCGATTGATGCTGCCGTTTGAGATCAGGCAGTTCTCGGGAGTCATGGACTTTTCCACCCTGCCCGCGGATATGTACCTGCTGGTGGGACGCCTCGAGTACGCTCCCGGCCAGTTCGCAAGAACTTATAAGCTCATACAGATCTCCATCGAAGGGGAGCAGAGAATCGCTCGGACATTGGGAACGCAAATGGAACTCGGAGAGGTAGAGGTTACATGGTAATGAAGCAGCAAAGAGATTTTCTGCTAAAGAAAGAGGCTCAACTGCCGATACAGGGCAGAAGAGCCGTAAGATTGCCTACAGAGGGCAACAGAAAGGGACGTTGACTTATGGCGAGGAAAAAAATCGGCAAAATATTATCGGGCGGTGCCATTGTTCTTTCCGTCGTTCTGTTTTGCGCCGTGGACGTCGGCGCCCAGGGCTTCGTTCCAGTACCGATAGAGTACACGATCTCCGGGTCGGTGGGCATCGACGGCGTAACTATGAAGGGCCTGACAGACGCATCCGGTCAACCTGTTGTCACCGATGCAAGCGGCTATTACAGCGTGAGTGTGGACTACGGCTGGAGGGGTACGGTTACGCCCGATAAGGAGGGGTACCGGTTCACGCCCGCCAGCAAGACCTATGCCCAGGTGACCAGCGACATGCCGAACGAGGACTATATGCCGGCCGAGATCACGTTCACGATATCGGGCAAGGTCAATATGGAGGGGGTGGAGATGAACGGCCTGCCGGGCAATCCCATAACCGGCAGCGACGGCTCCTACAGTGCCACGGTCTCCTACAACTGGCAGGGTACGGTTACTCCGATGAAGGAAGGCTTCGAGTTCAAACCGTCCAACAGAGGATACCCTCCCGTCAAGAGCAACCAGACAGGCCAGGACTACACGGGCGAGACCTTGAAGTTGATCATTTCCGGTACCCTGGGAGTCGAGGGCGTCGTCCTGCAGGGCCTTCCGGGCAATCCCTCGACAGGACCGAACGGCATCTACACCGTCAAAGTCGAGTACGGCTGGAGCGGCACCGTAACGCCCAAGAAAGAAGGCTACGAGTTCAGCCCCGCCTTCACTGATTATCCCAACGTCCTCGAAACGCAGTCCAATCAGAATTACGTCGCGACGCCGTTGACCTATGTCATCTCGGGCACCGCCGGCCTGGATGGCGTCGAGATGAAGGGCCTGCCGGGTAATCCCATAACTGATTTGAACGGCTACTACAGTGTCACCGTCGATTACGGGTTCAGCGCCACCGTTGAGCCGACCAAGCCCGGCCATACCTTCATGCCGGCCAGCAAGATCTACACCAAGGTCAACAGCGACCGGACCAGCGAGGACTACAGTGCGACCGTGGTCAGGCTGACCATCTCCGGCACAACCCGAATGGAAGGCGTCCAGATGAACGGCCTGCCGGGCAACCCAATTACCGGCAAGGACGGCAGCTACAGCGTCACAGTCGATTACAGTTGGTCCGGCACGGCGGCCCCCATGAAGGAAGGATACACCTTCACCCCGGAAACCAAAACCTACTCTGCCGTCACGAAGGACATGACGAACGAGACCTACACGGCCAAGCGGATGACCTTTACCATTTCCGGTTCTGCCGGAATACCCGGTGCGGCGATGAAAGGCTTTCCGGGCCGAGCCGTCGTGACCGGCGCGGACGGCACGTACAGCGCCACAGTTGATTACGGCTGGAGCGGCACGGTGACTCCAATGAAACAGGGCTATGAGTTTGACCCGGCCAGCCTGCCATACGACAACATCATGGGGCCTCAGACAAATCAGAGTTACACCCCGACGCTGCAAAAAATGACCCTTTCGGGTCGGATCACCTCCGGCAAGGGCGAGCCCGTCGCGGATGTGTATATGTTGGCCGAACCGGACGGTGCTCCGGTGACTACCGATACAAATGGTAACTATCAGGTCGAGGTCGATTACGGCTGGCGAGGCAAGATCACGCCGACCAGAGAAGGCTACACCTTCAGTCCGGCCAGTCGAATGTACTCGACCATAACGAGAGACCAGACGAATCAGGTCTTCACGGGGACCGTGAAGATGTTCACAATCTCCGACGAGATAATTTTTAGCAACGTTCCCATCGCGGGCGTGACGATCACGGCAACACCTGATGGAGGTACCACGGCCACGAACGCGCAGGGTAAGTTCAGCATCCGGGTGCCGTACGGCTGGAGCGGTGATCTTACGCCGACAAAGCCGGGGCTCAACTTCAATCCGCCGAGCCAGCACTTTGAGAACGTCACCACCGATATCTTCAAGGGTCAGCCACAAATGCCCACGCTGCCGCCTGCACCCACACCGCCCGTGACGACACCCACACCGCCCGTGACGACACCAACACCGCCCGTGACGACACCAACACCGCCCGTGACGGTGCCAACACCGCCCGTGACGGTGCCCACACCGCCCGTGACGGTGCCCACACCGCCCGCGACGACACCAACACCACCCGTGACGACGCCAACGCCGCCTGTGACGGTGCCGACGCCGACGACTCCTCTGACGCCTACAGAACAGGCTATAGCAGATTTACAGAGACAGTTAGCGGCACTCACTGCGCAACCCGGAGTCACAGCGGTGACCCCGGGAGCCGCGGAGCGCGCACCGGCGGGTGAAGTGCTTATCACCAATAGCTTTGTCGATATGGATCTTGTCCTGGACATTCTTCCGGTCCTTGCTCAGCAGGCAGGTGTTTCCATCATCCCGGATGAAACCGTCCAAGGCTTGATTACCGCCGACCTCAAGGGAGTGCCTCTGGATACGGCGCTCGAGATTGTTCTGGCCGGCACCCCTTATGTTGTTAAGAAAACGCCGTATTACTACCTGGTCTGCTCGGCAGGGGTCACCGCCTCGAAGTTCCCGGTCGTCAGCGAGACACGACGCTTGAGCATGAATTACATCACATCTCAGGCAGCCGTGGAACTTCTGTCGACCGCGTTCAGGCCGTACGTCCAGGCTGAAATCGGAGCGGTGGGGACCGACACATACACTGTGGTGGTCACCGCGCCGCCGGCTTTGATGAATCGCATCGTCGAAGACCTGAGATTGATCGACCGAATGCCCGCCCAGGTTCTGCTGGACGCGCGAATTGTCGTGATGGAGCGAGGCGATCTGTTGAATCTGGGCGTCGAGTGGAGCTGGCCTACGATGCGGGCGGGTCTGTTCGGCTCTGACCATTACGGAGCGGGCGATCCAGACAGAGAGTTCGGCGGCAACTGGCCGTGGGGAGTCCAGATGGGATACTCACCAGACAACACCTTCACCAGCGCATTGGAGCTGACGTTGAACCTCCTGGCAGAGAACGGCGAAGCAAGCATCCTGGCAAAACCTCAGGTGCTGGCCCAGGACGGCAAGCAGGCTGCGATTCGCGTCACAACCGAAGAGTACTATGCCCTGACCGCGCCGGAGTTACCAGGTGGTTTCACCTTCTCGCGTACGGATTTCCAGCAAATTGATTCGGGAACGACGTTGACAATCACACCACACGTCGGAGACAACAACGATATTACGCTCCAAATAACCGTCGAGGTCAGCGACAGCATTCCGCGCGGCAGAGGGAGTGAGCTTCCCGTCGTCACCCGACGGACTGCCGAGAACAGCGTCACGGTCCAGGACGGCGGAACCGTGGCACTGGCCGGCCTGACAGAGAACCGAACGCGCACAGCCGACAAGCGCGTCCCGGGTCTCAGCAATCTGCCATTGATCGGGGAGCTGTTTAAGAATTCAGGCAAAGACAATGCCACAAGAGAGATTGCCGTGTTTGTTACAGCACGAATTGTGCCTAACAACCGACAGACATTTGAGTTCCCCGAACCGGCGTCAATGCAGCAGGCTCCCATTCCACAGGTGCCGGCAGAGGATTTCAGACAGAGTCTTCGCGAGGGTTTGTCGCGTCGTCAGCTCAGATAAGACCAGTACAATGGAGACAAGAGCGGTGAAGCCAATCAGGTACAAATCAAGAACCTGTCGGATAACGACAAGGCTGGCACTGCTACTGCTCGCTTTGGGGATGATTGGCTGTGCGCGTAATAGAGCAGGTATTCAGATCATCCCCCTGAGTAACCGCAATGTACTCGTACTCAACGCCGACGATGTGATCCAAGTGATGGGACGGGCGGGGTTCTCAGAACAGCAGATTCTGGAATACGGCCCGGACGTGCGCGACGGCCTGGCACAATCCGGAGCGGTTCAGGTCAGGATCAACAATAAGGTCGAGGCGGTCTTTGCCGTCAATCTTGATCGCGGTGATTGCGTGTATATCAGCACACGGATCAGAGGCAATTTCATTTACAGTGTCGATAGGGGCTGGGTCGGGAGCGGCAGATAGCACGCAAATCCCTCTTGTGATCGCAGCCGAGCAGCGCGCAAGGAGCGGTGCACGCACTCCCAGCGGTCCTGCGAATTGATTTCCGACGAATGACAGCGCCAAGTTTACCGGCCAGGTTCGCCAATGCACCGAATCTCGATTTGCGATTGCTCACCCCCTGCTGCGTACAAAGCCCGTCGGGCAGGGTTGCACTGACTTCTTCCGAATCCGGCACCCAGGCCCAAGGCTGCCAAATTGGCACGTCCTCCAACCCTCTCTGAAACTGTAACCACCCACCAAAACTGCAGTTACACTTTCCTTCTGTCCGGGTATGCTATTTGCATCTCTCAGGAACAGAGTCTCTGAAAGGCAAACCACTCTGTGTAGAAGAAGAGGTCAACCATGAAATTTGACAAATTCACATTAAAGGCTCAAGAGGCACTGGCCACCGCCCAGCAGTTGGTGATGGCCAAATCGCATACGATTATGTCGCCGCTGCATCTGTTCAGCGCTGTCTGCGGCGACGGCGAAGGGATCGCCGTCAATATCCTGAAGAAGATCGGCGCCAGTGTCCCGCGCATCAGAGAGATGACCGAGAGCGAATTGAATCGCGTGCCTCAAGGCAAAAGCAGTAACCAGCTCATGCCCGACCCGGCGCTGAGCAAGGTCGTTTTGGACGCCCAAAACCGGGCCGATGAGATGGGCGATGAGTATTTGAGCGTGGAACATCTGCTGCTCGCACTCGCTTCGGTTGAAAGTGACGCCAGAGAGATTCTGCGCCTCAATTCCGTTACGGCCGAACAGATCGCCAGCGCCCTGAAAGAGATTCGCGGGCCCGAGAAGGTCACCGACCAGAATCCGGAGGACAAGTATAAGGCGCTGGAACGCTACGGGATTGACCTGCTGGAGATGGCCCGCAAAGGAAAGCTCGATCCCGTGATCGGCAGGGAGGAAGAAATACGGCGCTGTATGCAGGTTCTCAACCGCCGAACGAAGAACAACCCCGTACTCATCGGCGAGCCCGGCGTCGGCAAAACCGCTATCGTCGAGGGCCTCGCGCAGCGCATCATCGCCGGGGACGTCCCGGCGGGCCTGAAAAACAAAACGATCATCGCGCTGGATATGGGGGCGCTGATCGCCGGCACTAAGTTCAGGGGCGAATTCGAGGACCGACTCAAAGCCGTGCTCAAGGAGGTCATCGCCGCCGAAGGCCAAATCATACTGTTCATCGATGAGCTGCACACCGTCGTCGGCGCCGGCAAGGCCGAAGGTGCCGTCGATGCGGGCAATCTTCTGAAACCCTCGCTGGCGCGAGGCGAGCTGCGCTGCATCGGGGCGACCACGATTGACGAATATCGAAAGTACGTGGAAAAGGACGCTGCGCTTGAAAGGCGGTTCCAGCCGATTCTGATTGCCCCGCCGAGTGTGGAAGAGACCATCGCCATTCTTCGAGGGCTGAAAGACCGATATGACACGCACCACGGCGTTCGAATCACGGACTCAGCGCTCGTGGCAGCCGCGACGCTGTCAAATCGATACATCACCGATCGGTGGCTGCCGGACAAGGCAATAGACCTGATCGACGAATCGGCCTCGAAGCTTCGCATTGAAAACGACTCATTGCCCGCCGAGCTGGACAGCATCCGCAGGAAGAGCGTCCAACTGAGAATCGAACGCGAGGCGCTGAAGAAGGAAAGCGACGAAGCAAGCAAAGAACGATTGCAGAGCGCCGAAAGGCAATTGGTCGAGCTGCAACGCAAGGACAAGGAGCTCACGGCACAGTGGGAAGGAGAAAAGGGCGAGATCGACCAGATAAAGACGCTGAAAAAGAGCATCGAAGATGCTCAGAATCAATTCGACGAGGCCCAGCGCAAGGGCGACCTGGAAACTGCGGCCCGCCTGAAATATGAAACCGTCGCCAATCTGAAGAAAGAGCTGGAGGCCAAAGAGGCCCAGCTCTCGCAATCCGACCGGGCCATCATTCACAACGAGGTCACCGAGGAGCATATCGCCGGCGTCGTTTCAAAGTGGACGGGAATCCCCACTGCAAAACTGCTCAGCGGCGAGCGCGAGCGCCTGATGCAAATGGAGGACGCGATCCGCCGGCGGGTTGTCGGTCAGGATGAAGCCGTCGCCGCGCTGTGCGACGCGGTCCGCCGGAACCGTTCGGGATTGGGCGACCCGAACCGGCCGATAGGGACGCTCTTGTTCCTCGGGCCGACCGGCGTGGGCAAAACGGAATTGTCTAAGGCGCTGACGGAGTTTCTGTTCAACGACCCGCACGCGATGGTTCGAATCGACATGAGCGAGTTCATGGAACAACATTCCGTCGCCCGGCTGATCGGCGCGCCGCCCGGGTACGTCGGCTACGATGAAGGCGGGCGTCTGACCGAGGCGGTGAGGCGAAAACCTTATTCCGTGATTCTTCTGGATGAGATTGAGAAAGCCCATCGCGATGTCTTCAACGTTCTGCTCCAGGTCTTCGACGACGGACGATTGACCGACGGCAAGGGCCGAACCGTCGATTTCAAGAATACCGTGATTATTATGACCAGCAACATCGCCAGCCAGCAGATCCAGCAGATCACTGAGGAAGCCGGCGCCGACTGGGAAATCGAAGCTCACGTCAAAGACGCGCTCAAACAGATTTTCAAGCCCGAGTTCCTCAATCGCATCGATGAAATCATCGTCTTCCACATGCTCGGCAAAGACGATTTACGAAAAATCGTCGATATCCAACTGGACGACCTCGCCGAGCGTCTGGGCGGTCGCAATATCAGGCTCGAATTCACCGACACCGCGCGCGCTTTGATCATGGACGAGGGGTACGACCTCGCCTTTGGGGCAAGACCTCTGAAGCGCACGATCCAGAAGCGACTGGAAAATCCGCTCGCGGCCGAACTGCTGGCCGGCACATTCAGCGAAGGCGACACCGTCCGAATCGATGCCGACGCGCACTCATTCAGCTTCGGGAAGATCAAGTAAGTAATAGTGTGTTAACGTCTCACTATTGGGTCCACGGTAGCGGATGTGCTTATACAGGCTTTAGTAATTTGAACTCCAGAGAAATTGTTATCCTTGATCTCGACTTTGCCGTGTTTTACCTTTACGGCTTTGTGAATCGCCTCTAAAGTCGGATTGCCTCTTTCCAATACTACAATTCTTGAGATAGAGAGCAGTTCGTCAGGCTCAAGCCGTTCTTGAATCTCCTTTGCCAAATATGCTAAACCTTTCTTCTTGTCAGCGTCCAGCCAAGGCGCCGCTACAAGAATATCCCACTTGTCCTCGTCTTGAGCATCTTCTCGAAGGAACAGCCCAAATAAAGAGAAATCTCCTTTTTCGTCGGACAATTCACGCTCCAACGATGCGAGTTTTTCCAGTGTTTCGTTTTTCATAACACACTCAAGAGTTTTTTCGATGATTCAATCATCAATTCTGCGCCCTTCTTGGTCGCACTTCCGATTGGTTTATAACGTATCTCCGGATCCCATTCGGCTACTGCCGACCATTCCGCAAGGTGCTCTGTTCTAACCTTGTGTTCGCTGCCCGAAAGCCTTAACAAAACGTCTAAGTTGTGTGTTCTGAAAGTCTGATAGTTGGCAAATTCCTTTCTGGTCGAGGGGTACCCATCCCAGCCCAAAGTCTCACATATCCTTCCTTTCAGGGCAATCTCGACCGCATAGCCACACAAATAGATGGCCCCGTCGTATCGCTCTGAATGGAGCAGAACCTCGCCATCTTCGATTCTCGCTTGGGCAATCTCTTTTAATTCAGACTTTCTGAGCATCGTTTTTCCATAATTCTTGCTTCTGCTGGGCTACTTTCCAAGCGCTGACCATTGTACGCTCATACTGAATCGCTGTCAAGTCACGTTAGTCGTAATTTCATTTGTCCGGGATATCAAGAAGGAGGTCTATTTGACATATTGTCGGAACTGGAGTGCCAGACACGAATGCTCAACATAATAGATCCCCTGAGAAAACGCAAATTGTAAGTGCAAATTTCTGCGCAAATGTTCTTCACTGCTTCGAGTAAATTGTTTATCCTGATGTGAAAACAGATTTCGTTAAGGCAGTGAAGGGTATTCAGTGATGAACCGCAGGGATCTTCTAAGGTCAGCCGGCGTTGCAGCGGTGGCGTTCGGGCTGGGCGAGTTTGGGGATAAATCGCCGGCACGGGCCACCGGATTTTCAAAGAATGATAGGCGGTCAAAACCGAATGTCGTCTTTATCCTTGCTGATGATTTCGGCTGGTCTCAGTTGAGTTGCTATGGCAGCCGCTTCTACGAGACGCCCAATATCGACCGGCTCGCACGCGAGGGTATGAAATTCACCGACGCCTACGCCGCGTGCCCGGTCTGCTCGCCGACCCGCGCCAGCATCATGACGGGGAAGTATCCGGCTCGCCTGCATCTGACCGATTTCATTGCGGGCGGCAGCTTTCCATACGAGAAATACAACCAGCCCAAATGGCAGAAATATCTGCCGCTCAAGGAGTTAACGATTGCGGAGGTCCTCAAGACCGCGGGCTACACCACCGCCAGCTTCGGCAAATGGCATCTCAGTATCGACAAGAAACCGCCGAAAAGCCTGCCCTACAATCCCGACAAGCAGGGCTTCGACGAATACTTTGTCACCTACAAACCTTCGTCAAGGGACGATCCCGAAAGCGACGCTCACAATGTCGAAGCGATTACAGAAAGATCGCTGGACTTCCTGGAACGGCACAAGGACAAACCGTTCTTCCTGTACGTCCCCCACAACACCATACACGCTCCGATTCTGGGCAAGAAGACACTCGTCGCAAAGTACAAGAACAAGCCCGGCTCGAATCTGCCGCAGAATAACCCCGTCCTCGGAGCGATGATCGAGGGACTGGATAACAGCGTGGGGCGGCTCTTGAAGAAACTGGACGAGCTTAATATCGCCGACAGGACCCTGGTGGTTTTCTTCGGCGATAACGGCGGACTGGAGGCGGACGCCAAACAGACTCCGCTGCGCAGCGGCAAAGCCAACCTGTACGAAGGCGGCATCAGAGAACCACTCATCGTCCGCTGGCCGGGGTTTGTCAAGCCGGGCAGCACGTGTAGCGAACCGGTCACAAGCGTGGACTTCTTCCCGACCTTCGTGGAAGCCCTCGGCCTGGAAAGCCAGATGAGACAGCCCATCGACGGGGTCAGCCTCATGCCTGTTCTGACGCGGAAAGGCACGCTGAGCCACCGGGCCATTTATTGGCACTATCCGCATTACCACAGCAGCAGCATCGGGCCGTGCGGCGCGGTCCGGGCAGGCGATTACAAACTCATCGAATGGTATGACCAGACCATTTGCGGTACGGGCAATACGTTCGAGCTTTACAACCTCAAACAAGATCTCGGCGAGCAAAACAATCTGGCCCAAAGAATGCCTGAGAAGGTCAGAGAGTTAAAAGAAATGCTTTCTACCTGGCGAAGCGAAGTACACGCCCAACTGCTCACGCCGAATCCCAGCTACGACCCACAAAGGGCCAAGAAGTCAGGGAGGAAGGAATGACCGGCGAAACGCCTGGCCGTCAACTATTGGGGTAATTGCACGAAAGGAGTCTTCGCATGTCAAAGCTAAAACGGTTACGGCGAAAACGTGCCGAACAGAAGAAGGTCAACATCCGCCAGATGGGATGGCATAGCCCGACGGGGGAAACCGTTGGGTCTGGCAAATTGCTGAAACGGATGACCAGAGACCACCAGGACCTCCTGCAGAACATCGAGTTCGTTCTGATATCGGGGTATCGCGATAACGGCACTATCGACGACCGCATCGTCGCCGATGCTTTGAGCGCCGCTATCGGAGGCAACGTGTCGCAGGACCGCCGTGCTCAATCGCTGACCGAGGCTCTGGAAGGAATCCGCGAGTTCCGTTCCGATGTATCGGACGAGATCTGGCGGGACGGGCTGCGAACCGTCTTGCAGTCGGTCCGCCGGCATTCCAGCTTGAGACCGGGCTCAAGAGGCTATCTTGACTTCGTTTCTGATTTCATTCTTTGACTGCTTTGGGACAACCGGCACCAGAGCCAAGCATCAATTCCTCGCCTTAGGGACGAATAATATCCCGGTTTTTAGTACAGATAAGGCCTCTTTTGAGAGACGGCGCAGGCCTTCGTGGCTGGAGTGGCGAAGAGATTGCAGCCGTTCACAACTCAAGCAGTTTGTTCCTGCCGCCCAAGAAAATAACCCAGACGACTACGGTCAGCCAATGGATGATAATCGGAACCCAGAGCGATCGCGATACGATATACGAAATGCTACACGTGATGCCCAGAAAAGCGACGATCAGCAGAAAAGCCGGGTTCAGGAACAAAGGGGCCGCCGGGGGGTTGATGGTCAGAGCATTGGCGGGATGCCACAAGACAAATGCCATTGTACTCAGGACGATATAAGCAATGATTTTGCCTTTACTTCGACTCGCAGCGTCGTTCGGGATCAAAACACCGCGAAAAAAGGCTTCTTCGAGCAAACAGGGAAAAATAAAGAGGCTAAAGGGCAAGACAAACAGTAGAGGAGAATCGACGACGCCCGGTGAAAACAGCCCAGCGGCAAAACCTACAGCCAACGATGCACCGATGTAAATCGGCACCGGGATTAGCCCCCTGAGCGGAATTCTAAAGGGCGAAATCCGAAAGCCTCGCAGCAGATTCTTTTTGAGATACCCTAATATCATCGTTCCCGTTGCGCTCGGACAGGTCGGGCCACGAAATCACACAGCCAATCAACTTCGACGGAAGACTTTGCGACAATCCACACAAATTTTGTGAAAATGAACTGCACCGGACTATAAACTTTATGAGAATAAACCGCTATAATTAAATGATGCTGAGAGCCTTGCAAGGTTTTCACAAGCAGATGACAAGGTTGATTTCTCGGATGGATTTGATATTCTCATTGAAAAGAAGCTCCGAGTAGATGGACAGCCGGCTCCACCGGCCAGGTGTTTGAAGGAAAGGAATCCAAATGAGCGAGTATAACCAAATCGGAGAGCCCCATGCAGGACATGTCGGCAATGAGCTTGCAGACCTCCTGGACGGCCTGAGCAATAGAATCAGCGACACAGTCGAAAGTATCGCGGAACTGGCCGACGAAGTGGAGGAGCTCAGCAGTGAGATCAAGTCGCTGCTGGACGACCTGAGAATCGTGCAGAGCAGAATAGGACAGCATGCCAGGGATAAATTAGATCCCTTGATTGATCAGTTGGAAGGGGTATATAGAGAGCTTGAGACCGCGGTCTGGACGATGGATTGTGTAACGGAAGGTCTGCCCGAAGACACCGACCTTTCGGAGATTGTCAAGCAAACCATCGACAGCGTTGACTAACAAGCTCAAGCGATCCAAAGCGCGGCGGATTCCATGTTCAGAGGTTCATCGGAATCCCGCGGTCGCGCAGGTATTCTTTCATTTGCGTGATGGTGTAGTTCTCGAAGTGTGTGATCGAGGCCATCAAGACGGCGTCCGCGCCGCCGTCGATGAGGGCATCGTAAAGATGATCGAGCGATCCCGCTCCGCCGGAAGCAATTACAGGGATATTCACCGCCTCGGTGACCGCTTTATTCAGCTCGTTGTCGTAGCCGGCCTTGGTGCCGTCGGCGTCCATACTGGTCAGCAGGATTTCGCCCGCGCCCAACTGTTCGCCCTTGACGGCCCATTCGACCACGTCGATATCGGTCGGCTCGGAGCCGGCCTTGACGCAGACCTGCCATCGGTCCGGCCGGTCCTTCGAGCGCCGGGCGTCGATCGCAAGGACCACGCACTGGTTGCCGAAGCGTTGTGCCGCCTCGGCGAGCAGGTTCGGATTCGCCACCGCAGCGGTGTTGACCGAGACCTTCTCGGCGCCGCTTCGAAGAAGCTCGTCCATCTGCCCGACCGTCTGGATGCCGCCGCCCACGGTGAAGGGAATAAAAACGTTCTCGGCCACGTCCCTGACAAGATCGACAATCGTCTTGCGAGAGTGAATCGTGGCGGTAATATCCAGGAACACCAATTCGTCGGCGCCTTCATCGCTGTACCTTGCGCCCAATTCCACCGGGTCGCCCGCATCGCGCAGGTTCAGGAAATTGACACCCTTGACCACGCGATTATCTTTGACATCGAGACAGGGAATAATTCTTCGTGTCAGCATTTCTGAGCTCCCCGTTCACAGATGTCGTGGAAATTCTGCAGGACCTTCAGCCCGGCCTTACCGCTCTTTTCGGGATGGAACTGCGTGCCGTATATGTTCTCTTTCTGAACCGATGCAGTCATCTCGAAGCGGTAATCTGTGTATGCGATTTTAGCTTCGGCGTCGGTGACTTCGGCACAGAATGAGTGCGCGAAATAAAAATGCTTCTGTCTTCCGAGCCCGGTGAACAAACGCATCCCTTCGGGCAGCTCGACCAGATTCCAGCCCATGTGCGGAATCACCCGGCCGGGCGGGATCGGAACCACTTGGCCGCCCAGCAACCCAAGGCCCTTGTGCCGGCCGTACTCGCTGCTGCTCTCGAAGAGCATCTGATAGCCGACGCAGATACCCAGCAGAGGCTTGCCGGCTGAGGCCACTCGTCTTATCAACTCTGCAAGCGATCCCAGCGCGCTGACGGCATAGCCAAAAGCCGCTACACCCGGCAAGACAATGCCCCACGCATCCTCGATATCTGTCGGCGCGCAACTGAGCTTGGCCGCGCAGCCGAGATATTCGAACGCGTTGCACACGCTTTTGACGTTCCCGACGTTGTAATCAATGACAACAATCATGATGCAGATTAAACAACGCACGCAGCTCTTCGTCAAATGATAATGTCTTATACAAAGGTTAAGCAGAATTGATTTGTCGGACGGACGGCCCCGGTTATAATTGCTCGACCGGCTGCGCCGGCGGAGAATCAGGAATGCAGCGAACAGCGTCAATCAGGTTTGCCTCTCGCAGCAAGAGGATTGTATTGGGCGTTGTGTGTTTGACTCTCGCCACCGCGGTCTGGCTCAGTTTCATGCACGTGTTCTTCTCGACGGGATGCAGCGATTATTACAGCGAGGACGGTACCGGTACAAAAGCCAGGCAGCTCGCAGCGCGCCACGTCGCGCTCTGGACGAAGCCCCACCTCGGCCGGGGCGAGATGGCCCGGATGCGGTCAAGCTGCGCTGAGTGGGACCTGATGGCCCGCACTTTTTTCGTTCTGGCCCTGACGAATATGAGCCTCCGCGAGCCGGACAAGCAGCAGTTGTATCTGGATGTAGCCGACAGAATCATCGGCGAGACCATCAGACTTGAGGCCGAAGAAGGGATTTACCATTTTCTGATGGATTACGGCCAGTATGGCTCGTTCGTTAACAAGCCCGCCAGAAGTCTCTTCCTGGACGGCGAGATAGCCCTGATGCTCGGGGCCAGGCAGATGGTGAAGATCAGGGAAGATTACAGGCCGCTGCTGTCACAGCGCGTCGATATGATGATTGATTACATGAGCCGGAGCAGCGTGCTTTCGGCCGAGAGTTATCCCGATGAGTGCTGGACCTTCTGTAACAGCGTGGCACTGGCCGCGATGACTATCTCCGATGTTCTGGATGGGCGCAACCATTCGGATTTCTGTAGCAAGTGGGTCGAGACCGCCAAGGGAGAATTAGTCGATCCCCAGACCGGTATCCTGTATTCGAGTTACACGCTGGACGGTGTGCCGAAGGACGGCCCCGAGGGCTCAACCGTCTGGATGGTGAGTCACTGCCTGCAATTAGTCGATGAGGAATTTGCCAAGGACCAGTACATTCGCGCCAAGAGAGAATTGGCGCGGAGCTTTCTTGGTTTCGGCTTTGCCCGGGAATGGCCCGAGTCATGGAAGGGCCCCAGAGATATCGACGCCGGACAGGTCATCCCGGTCCTACAGGCCAGCCCCAGTTCCAGCGGCCTGGCTTTTGTGGCGGCGAGGAGCTTTGGCGATACAAGCTTGCTGAAAGCTCTGTTGGCCAGCCTGCAACTTGGAGGCTTCTCCCGGGAAAAGGACGATACCCTCACTTTCTACACGTGTAACCAACTCGGCGAAGCCGTCCTGCTCTACTCCATGGCAACCGGGCCGATCTGGCAAAAGGTCAAAGACTCTCAGCCGGCAACGAAACATCAATCCGGAAAATGAAAGAAGAAAGCCAGACAATTCGTACAAAGCTCGCGAAGATTCGGTTCTTCTCGCCTGAAGGTTTCTTTGTTTGCGCCGCAATCATCACGGTGATATTCGTGGCGATGGAGGCGCTCGGGCTCAGAAGCTCTGTAGCGGTTCTGGCCGGTGCGAGTCCGGGGGCCGGCGCCCCGGCGACCCTCGGCATGGCGTGTCTCTATCTGCTTGGCTACCTTGCTTTTGTGGTGCTCGCTCCCATTTTCGTCATGGGCTCGATATTCCTGCTCTTGGTGAATCTGATAACGGGAATTTTCCGCAGGCAACAGAGGCATTTCTGAGACAAGTGTTTCTGCCGGGCGGCCGGATTTTGGATTATGACGGGAGCGTTTATTGCCGACTTATTCATGTTAGACTCTCGAATCTCCCGGAGAAAGTCTGTATGTGTGGAATAGTGGCATATCTGGGCAAGAAAGCGGCCCAGCCGATCCTCATTGAGGGCCTCAAGCGGCTGGAATACCGCGGTTACGATTCGGCCGGTATCGCACTGCTGGGCGGCGGCGCGATAAGAATCAAGAAAACCGGTGGCAGAATCGCATCCTTAGAGCAGATCCTCGATGAGGCCGACCCTGCCGAGACGTTCGGCATCGGCCACACCCGCTGGGCCACGCACGGCCGGCCCAACACCGTCAACGCCCACCCGCACGCGGACTATACGGGAAAGATCGCCGTCGTGCACAACGGAATCATCGAAAACTACGGAACACTCAAAACATGGCTGGCCAATGAGGGTGCTACCTTCACCAGTGAGACCGATACCGAGATCATCGCCGCCCTGATCGGCTACTTCTATGCCAAATGCGCCGAAGACGAAGCAGGTATACTGCACGGCAATCAGAACAAATTCGAATGGTCCGTTCAGCGCGCCCTGCGCGAGCTGCACGGCACCTTCGGGCTGGCCATCGTCTGCTCCGACTTCCCCGACCTGCTCATCGGCGCCAAGAAGGGAAGCCCCCTGCTGCTGGGTCTGGGCGAGAATGAATACATTCTGGCCTCGGACGCCGCCGCTATCGTCGAACATACAACCCAGGCCATCTACTTAGCCGATAACGAGATGGTGACTATCAGCCCCGAAGGCTTCCACACGAAAACCATCGACAACATCACCGTTACAAAAGACCTGCAACAGATCGAATTCTCCTTAGAGCAGATCGAATTGGGCGGCTTCTCGCACCACATGCTCAAAGAGATCTTCGAGCAGCCCAGAGCCCTGGCCACCTGCATGGGTGGGCGGATCGACCCCCAAAACCACCGAATAAAATTGGGCGGCATCGCCTCGTACCTGCGTGAGCTGACCCGAACCAAACGCCTTATCCTGACCGGCTGCGGCACCGCGTTTCACGCTGCGCTGGTGGGTGAATTTCTGTTCGAGCAACTCGCACGCATCCCGGCCGAAACCGAATACGCCAGCGAGTTCCGATACCGCAATCCCATCATCGAGGACGGTACCGTCGTGATTGCCATCAGCCAGTCGGGCGAGACGCTCGATACGCTCGCGGCGGTCGAAGAGGCCAAAGAGCGCGGCGCCACAGTACTCGGTGTCGTCAACGTCGTCGGCTCGGCCATCGCCCGGGCTACCGACGCGGGCGTTTATCTGCACGCCGGGCCCGAGGTGGGCGTCGCCAGCACAAAGGCCTTTACGGCCCAGGTTACTGTCCTAACCATGCTCGCCATCGAATTGGGCAGAAGAAAGCACATTAGCAGCGACCAGGCTGATGGGCTCACCGACGAGCTGGCCTGCGTACCGGAAAAGGTAGATGTCATCCTGGAGCAGTCCGAGCGGATCAGGAACATTGCCGCCTCGAATATCGACAGGGACAACTGGCTGTTCTTAGGCAGAGGCTTTAATTATCCCGTCGCTCTCGAAGGGGCCCTGAAGCTCAAGGAGATCAGCTACATTCACGCCGAGGGCCTGCCCGCCGCGGAAATGAAGCATGGGCCTATCGCTCTGATTGTCGATGGTATGCCGGCCGTCTTCATCGCGACCGCCGGGCCGCAGTACGACAAGATTCTGGGCAACATCGCCGAAGTCCGCGCCCGTGGCGGCACAATCATCGTCGTAGCCACCGAAGGCGACGAGAACATCGCTTCGGTCCTGGGGCCGACCGACCATCTGATCACCATTCCCGAAGCTCCGGAGCACTTGCAGCCGATCCTGACCGTCGTGCCGCTGCAACTGCTGGCCTATCACGCCGCCGTGCTCCGCGGTCACGACGTGGACAAACCCCGCAACCTCGCCAAAAGCGTCACCGTCGAATAAGAAAATTTCCGATTTCGCATCGCTGATCACCGATTGAAAATCCTCCATATTGACCTCGAAAAGCTGGTTTCTTAAAAAATTTGAAGTTTTTTTCATTTTTTGCGTTGACCACATGACTACATCTGTAATATAGTCACATTGACTACTATTGTAATCAAGGAGAGCCGTTATGAGAAAGGCAATACCCAAGATAGCTGAGTCCGAGTGGCGAGTGATGCAGGTGCTTTGGGAGCACGGCCCTCAGACGGCCAATGACGTCGTGACCGCCTTGTCGGGCGCGGTGAAATGGAAACCAAGAACGATCAAGACATTGATCAGCAGGCTGGTGAAAAAGGGCGCCGTTAAGGTCACCGAGGAGGGCTACCGGTATCGGTATTCGGCCGCGGTGGATGAGTCGGCATGTATCGGCTCTGAGACCAGCTCGTTCGTGCGGCGTGTCTACCAGGGTGCGATGAAGCCCGCTTTGGCGGCCTTCCTTGAGGACGCGGATTTGTCGCCTGAAGAGATCGACGATATACAACAGATCCTCGATCAGAAGAGAAAGGGATAAAGGTGCACGTCATGATGATCTGTGTTCAGCCATTCTTTGATTGGCTTCTGGAAGCGACCGTGATTGGCAGCGTGATTATCTGCCTGATTCTGGCAATTCAGAAAACATTGGGTGCTAAGTTAGGTCCGCGGTGGTGTCACGCCCTTTGGCTGGTGTTATTGATACGCATGGCGCTACCCTGGGCCCCTTCGAGCCGCATCAGTCTGTTCAATCTAATCCCTTCGTGGCAGCAGCAGGCTCAACCACAGCAATTATCCGAAGCGACTGAACAATACGAACCGCCCGACGCCGCCCGGCCTTCCGGTATTACCGAGACAATAACGGCTCAGAGGCCGCGGTCCAATGTCACGGTTCAGGAACAAACCACTGCGAAGCCGAGAACGCTGGCCGATACGCAGAACGAATCCAGGCGGCGCTTAGCATCGCTGCGGCCGGTCTTGGCGGCTCTCTGGTTACTGGGCGCAACGGTAATCGGCGCCTATCTTCTCATGAGCGACTTCGCACTCTGGCGGATTGTCAAACGGGATCGCCCGATGGTCAACCAGTCGACGCTTGAACTCTTCGAAGAATGCAAAGCGCAGATGGGCGTCCAGAGCCTCGTGACGGTTGTACCGAGCGGCCAGGTCAGGAGCCCGGGCCTTTTTGGATTTATCCGGCCGCGTTTGCTCCTGCCGCGAGAGATGCTCGACACCGCCACCCGAGAGGAGATGCGATACGTCTTCCTGCACGAGCTGGCTCATCTGAAACGTCACGACATCTACTTAGGCTGGCTAACGAGCCTCTTGCAGGTCCTGCACTGGTTCAATCCGCTCATCTGGTTCGCCTTCTATCGAATGCGGACCGACCGCGAGTTAGCCTGCGATGCCTTGGTACTGACGCAAACCGGCCAGAACAAATCGCAGGAATACGGCGGGGCGATATTGGGACTCGTACGCCGTTTCTCGCGCTCCCGCCCGCTGCCCGCCATGGCCGGAATCATGGAAAGCAAATCTCAACTCAAAAGGAGAATCGCCATGATTACACAATTCAAGAAGAATTCGTATCAATGGTCACCTCTATCTATAGTTCTGATTATCATACTTGCCTGTATCTCTGTGCCCGACGCCGAGCGCACTAAGGCCTCGGCGGCATCGCCTGCCCTACAGGAGCCAACGCTGCGACGCATCGAGGTCTTGACACACAGCCCCAGACGTATTCACAGCAACCCTTCACTCGACGGAAAATACATGGCGACAACAACCCACAAGGGCCAACTGGTGGTCAGTGAATCAGCTACAGGAAAGCAATGGAATCTCACCGAACAAGGGGGCCTGGCCGGTATCGGCATCCTGCCTTTAATATCGCCTGACAACACCAGAATAGTCTATTTATGGTCCACTTTCGAAACTCGAACCTGGGAGGTGCGTGTTGTAGCATTCGATGGGTCTGACGATCGGCTTCTATCCTCCGGATGGATTGATTTTGACACATGGTCCCCGGATGGCCAGTTTCTGTTTGGCCGACACGCCAGACCGGATAAAGACAATAGCACGTGGCTCATGAAGATGGCTGTGGACGATGGTTCCATGCAGTATATTGATATTGTCGATGCCAAGGACCTGTCCAAAGTAGATGTCTCATCTGATGGTCGCTTTCTGGCATACCACCGTATAGACAAGACGACCTCCAAGAGTGATATCTTCATTTTCGATCTTCTGGAAAATCGCGAATCCATCCTCGTGCGCGATCCGGCGGACGACAAATTGCTGGGATGGACACCGGACGGACAACACATCGTCTTTACCAGCGACCGTATGGGCACGAGTGACGGCTGGCTCCTGGCCGTACAGCAGGGCAAACCGAAGGGCCTGCCCAGGATGATCAAACCGGGCTTGGGCGACGTGGTTCCGATCCGTTTGACACGCGATGGCTCGCTGTATTACACAGTACAGCACAATGCCTGGAACGTCTATACCGTCGAACTGGATGTGGCGGCGGGCAAGGCCATGTCGGAACCGAAGGCTGTGCGTGACATGGGCAAAGACGGCTCACCTGACTGGTCGCCTGACGGCCGATATCTGGCCTATTGCTCGGAACCTGATCAGAGTAAGCCTCAGGTCATTCGCATACGTACCCTGGCAACCGGAGAGGAGCGTGAACTCAAGCCTGATTTGCCGCACTTCGAATATCTCAGATGGCATCCGGACAGCCGGCATCTTCTCGCTCCGTATCTCAAGTCGGCTGGTTTGGCAGGCGTCTCTCAGATCGATATCCAGACGGGCCAATGCCGCGACCTGCTGACCGCCCCGGTCGTAGGGAGTGAGCGTATCCGTCAAGCCGAACTGTCGGCCGATGGCAAGACGCTTGCCTATCGGATCAGAAAAGGCAACGGCAACCGCCTCATCGTCAAGGATATGGAAACGGGTCGGGAAAAAGTACTCCTGAGCACAGAAAACACCGTTCAGAATCCCATGCATGGCGGCAATAGCTGGGCTCTCCTGCCGGAAGGCAAGCAGGTGGCCCTTTCGTTTCTGGATGGTGCGTCGCATCAGCTTAAGACCATGTCCGTGGCTGACAAAACGACCAGGACCATTGTGCCCTCTTTTTTCGGTCAGTTGACCTGCATCAATGACGGCCGTGAGCTTCTCTTTGTCAGAGGTAAGGGTGACAAAGAGCTCTGGCGTGTGGCCACCGCCGGGTCGGAGCCGCAGAAAGTCTGGGAGTGCGAGCAGCTCATTATCAATCCGCGGTTGCATCCCGATGGCCGGCGATTGGCCTTCGTCAGCGGCACGTTCATCTCCGAAATGTGGGTGATGGAGAACTTCCTGCCGGCACCGGTCGCCAGGCCGCAGCCGGCGATGACACTGCGGAAGCTCCCGAAGTCATGGAGCGGTTTTACCAACATTTCGCCGGATGGGAGGTACCTGTGCGACATCGATTGGAATGACGGCAATCTTACGATCTGCGACCTTGTAACCGGTAAGCGATGGCCTGTGACAGAGGACACCCCCGGGGAGGCTATCGGTCATTATGCGCTTGAGGCCGCAATGTCACCCGACAGTGAGAAAGTGGCCTACTTGTGGTTCGAGGAAAGAACGGGGGCTTCAAGCTTCTGGCTCGTGGGCCGCGATGGCTCGGACCACAGGCTCCTGTGCGAAGGCAAGTACATCGTGCCGAAAGACTGGTCGGCGGACGGCAGCAAAATCCTGGCGGCGGTGTATGGCCGACCCCATCAGATGGCATGGGTGTCCGCCTCCGACGGCTCGATTCAAAAGATCAAGGACCTCAGCAACGAATACCCTGGGAAGTTCGATGTGTCGCCGGATGGATGCTTCATTGCCTACGACATGCCCCAGGCAGATGGCACGCCCAAACGCGACGTGTTCCTCTACGACATCGCCGAGGATCGTGACATCCATCTTATCGAAAGCCCGGCCGACGATATGCTGCTGGGCTGGACACCGGATGGCCAGTCGATCTTCTTTTCGAGCGACCGCACGGGCACCTGGGACGGATGGCTCCTCGACGTGCGAGACGGCAAGCCGGCGGGAAT
>CP070806.1:3078320-3082179 GCA_020343675.1 Phycisphaerales bacterium | reverse complement strand
ATAGCAGTCACGAGTTCCTTTTTGGCATCATGAATGGGAATCCGTGGCAGGAAACAAGTGCGGTCACTGCAGAGTACCCCCCCTCTGTCGCCGATAACCAGTGGCATATGTTAACGTATGTCAGTAACAGGCCCAAGTGCCAGATATACGTCGATGGAGTTCTACGGAAGGAGGATGACGGCGATGACGACATGCCCGAGGAGACACGCTGGTCCATAGGCCAGGAGTGGGATAGCAGCCCGAGCGATGAATACCAAGGCGTGCTGGATGACGCCCGCTTCTGGATGAGGTCGCTGACGGCCGAAGAGGTCGCTGAGGTCTTCAAAGGTGATGTGGATCTTGCGCACAACCCGCAGCCGATAAGCGGCTCGGCACCGGATGTGGAGCATGTGCCGCCGATTAGCTGGTCAGCCGGAGAAGGTGCCACGCAGCACGATGTCTATTTCGGCACCGACGAATTAGCTGTCGGCGATGCCGATGCATCCGATGTCACGGGAATCTATCGAAACCGTCAGACTGCAACCAGCTATACGCCGCCCGAGGCTCTTGCCTGGGGCACGGGGCCTTATTACTGGCGCATCGATGAGGTCAAGGCTGATGGAACGATCAGCAAAGGTATGGTCTGGAACTTCTCGGTAGGCGACTTCCTTACCGTGGATGACTTTGAATCCTACAATGACGTTGACCCCCCCGATCCGGAAAGCAATACGATATTTGGGTCATGGGCAGACGGTTACGCAACACCGGCGACAAACGGAGCGCTCATTGGCAATGACACTCCTCCTTATTGTGAGACCAGGGCTGCTTACGTTCACACTGGCGCCCAGGCGATGCCCTATCTGTACGACAACAATGGCAAGTACTCTGAGGCGACGATGGCGCTGGCCGGCACCGCGCGTGACTGGACCCGCCAGGGTGTTGCGGAGTTGTCTCTGTGGTTCAGAGGCGAGTCCACGAACGCCGCCGAACGGATGTACGTCGCTCTCAACGGCATAGCGGTTGAACACGATAATCCCAATGCAGCACAAGTAGGCGCCTACGAGGAATGGGTTATCCCCCTGCAGACGTTTGCCGATCTGGGCGTGAGCCTGACCAATGTGACCAGCATCGCGATTGGTTTCGGAACGCCGGGAAGCACGGCCGCTGGTGGTACAGGTGCAATGTACTTCGACGACATCCGGCTGTATCAGTCGAGGACCGCTCCTTAGCATTGAAGACGGTTTCCACTGAAGTGTAGATCGCCGCTTGCATGGTTTCGGGGCCCATACTGATTGACTCGGTATGGGCCTTGGTTATTTTTTGGCACACCGGCGCCCAACGAAATCCGGCCTGAGCCACTCCGATAGGCTTGCCGGAGCGCCAAACTCAATTTGTTGGAAAACAACAGCTCCTGCGAGTAAACTAACGGGCAAAACACTCTATTGATTATGACAGGAGGCTTCGCGAATGAGAGAACGTACACTCAAAATAATCGGGCTATTGCTCATTCCGGTATCTTTGGCAACAGTGTGCTGTCTGTCGGCTCCGGGAAGCGATCCGGCTGGATCCGCAACGCCCGAAGGCTGGCCGGGAGGGAACAGACTCTCGCCGGGCGTGCAAATGCAGTTCATGCGGCCGGGCCAATTGGAAGCCGCCGCGAGGAAGTTCCCCGTGGTCTATGTCCCCTTCGGCTGCGTGGAGTGGCATGGCCGGCACCTGCCGCTGGGCACGGACGCCCTGAAAGCCCACGGGATTCTCGTGGCGTGCGCTGAGAAGTTCGGGGGCGTGGTCTATCCGCCGGTGTACTTCCACGCCGGGTTTGACCGGGATCATCTCGTGCCGGTGATCAGCGATCTGTTCCAGCGGTTAAAGGCGTCGGGCTTTCGTGTGATCATGGGGGTCTCGGGCCACAACGTTCAGGAACAGATCGAGATGATCAACGAGGCCCTCGAGCCGGTCGTGGCCGACGGGACGGTGGCCGGGATCGGGCTCTGGGAAATATCGCTGAGTCGCTCTCCGGAATCAGGGACCGATCATGCCGCCAAGTGGGAGACCTCGGACATGCAGTTCTTTTACCCGGCTCTTGTGGACCTTTCCGAGTTGGGGACGGGCCCTCTGGCTCCTAAGATGAAACCTCCCGACGGTATTGGCGGACTGGACCCCCGCGAGCACGCGTCGGCTCACGTGGGCGCCAAGAACGTCGATCTGGCGTCCGACGCCATCGGAAAAAAGGCCAGAGAGCTGCTGGAGTCGCTGCCCAAAGACCAGAGGTCGTTCGGGCTCACATCGGTCAGTCCCGGGCACTGGTGGATGATCTGAACGAGCATGGTGCTCGGAGTGACGCTGCACTATTTTTATTGATGGGCCTTGCTGCGACCGGCGGGCGATTGTATCCTAATCCGTGCTGTAGAGCGATTCCCAAACGCTTTAAGGTAGAGGGCACCAGAAAGGGTCTTTTTGTCAGGAGAAGCACATCATGAAACAGAGGGTAATTGGCAGAACGGTCTGGCTTGTCGGGCTCATCGCATTAGTGGCGGCACCGGCGCACGTTTCAGCCGGACAGGCAAAGAGAGGAATCACAGGGGATTGGCAGGTCAAGGTGGACTTCGACGGGCGGCAGATGAGCTCGATCCTGTCGCTTTCCAACGATGCCGAGGGAAAGCTCAAAGGCGAGTGGATCAGCTTTTGGGGGCTCAGCGAGCTGCGCGATCTGAAGCACGAAGATAATGCGTTGAGCTTCGTGCAGGTCAATCGATTCGGCGGTCGCGAAAGCACGACGAAATTCGACGGGACCATTCGTCGCGGAAAACTATCGGGGACCTTATCGAGCGAGAGAGGTCAGTACCAGGCCGAGGGCACGCGCGTTCGGTGGATGCCCATGGCGGCCGGGAATTGGGAAATGAAGCTCAAAATGGATGAGCGGGAATTCACCGCGTCTCTCGCGGTCAAGGCGAATGAGGAACGAGAGCTCTCTGCAGACTGGCAAAGCCAGTGGGGCGAGCATGAAATCACCAGCGTGCAGTTCAAAGCCGGCAAGCTAACGTTTGACCGCACGAGCAAGTTCCAGGACCGGCAGTGGGAATCGAGGTTCGAGGGAACGGTCAAGGGCCGGACGCTTGCCGGTGTCATCAAGTCCGAACGGGGCGATATTGCCGTAGAGGCAAAGCGCGTTGGCGCCGCGTTGGTCGGCCGGTGGGAGCTTGAGATTGAATCGGACTCCGGCGGCAGAAAACAGTTGCTCAGAGTCTATCCCGATCTGAGCGCGATGTACGGGCCGATTGCCATCGAGAAGATTGATCTGGACAGTAATAACGTGGCGTTTAAAACGACCGTGGCATTTGGCGATCGCAGCTACGAGATGAGCTTTGCGGGCCGGCTCAAGGGCAGAAAGCTCACCGGTCAGCTCACCACGTCCCGGGGCACTCGGATGGTCACCGGCACGAAACGGGTTCTGATGCCGGCCAGGCAGAAATCGAGTTCAGTCACGAAGGCGTCTCGTAAGCCGGACGTCATCTTCGTTCCCACGCCGCAAGAAGTTGTGGACAAGATGCTCGAACTGGCACAGGTCAAGAAAGATGATCTGGTTTATGACCTCGGCTGCGGCGACGGGCGAATCGTGGTGACCGCGGCCCAAAAATACGGATGCAGAGGCGTCGGCTACGACATCGCGCCCAAACGAGTCAGAGAATCGCGGCAGAACGTGAAAAAGAACAACGTCGGTCACCTCGTGCGAATTGAGCAGGCGGACATTTTCACTTTGGACCTGAGCAAGGCGAACGTTATTACGCTCTATCTTTTGCCGAGTCTGAACGTCAAGCTGATCCCGCAGTTGGAGAAGCTCAGGCCGGGCTCGCGAATCGTCTCGCATGACTTCGATATG
>CP070806.1:3069815-3078220 GCA_020343675.1 Phycisphaerales bacterium | reverse complement strand
CGGATGCTGCCGGTCATTGCCCGTGCCTGTGACCAGATCGACCTCGCTGTCGGTGACGAGCCGAGGATCGTTGATCATGTGCATGTTAATGAAACGATAGGCCGCCTGACGGATATCCTGACGGTAGGCGTGTCCTCCGATGCTGACCACGCTATCGACAAAATCGCCCATCCCGTACAGGCTGTACACTCGTTCGAGTCGATGAATCACGCGTTGGTTCGCATCCATCGGAAAAATGCGGTCCTGGTCGCTGTTGACGAACAGCAGCGCTCGCGGCGCGATCAGGGCGGCAATCCGCGTCCACGGCCACTCGAATGTGTTGTGTAGAAACATGCAGTCACAATGGCCGTTAATCACCCGGTTTGGCACATATGACATAAGATCGGCCATGCCACTGACAGGGATGGCAACTTTCACGCGCTCGTCGGCTGCGGCTATCCAAAACGTCGCTGCCCCGCCGCCGCTGATCCCGGTTACGGCGATTCGCTCGGCGTCTACATCCGGCCGACTGACAAGATAGTCGATGCCACGTATGCCGTTGAGGCATTCGACACCCGCGGGGGTATAGCCGCGTGAATGCCACCACCAACGACCCTCGCGATACGTCCCGTGGTGGATAGCCGCGATCTCGCCCAATTGCAGCGAGTCCAGGACCAGACAGACGTAGCCATGTCGGGCAAACCACATACCGTGCGACTGATACGCGGTCTTGTTGCCGTTTCGCCCTCGGGGCGAATGCCCGCAAACGTACAGAACCGCCGGTAAACGCCGGCCTTTGGCAACCTCGGCCGGTCGATAGAGATTCGCCGTGACATAAAGCCGGGGCCGGCTTTGATAGTGCAGCATGTCCACCACGTAGCCGTCCCCCCGGAGCGTCCCGGTGATGGTCGCATTGAGGGGGGTCTTTTCCGGCATGGGCGAAAGCCCCAGCATGTACAAGTACTCGTCCTTGTACCGGGCGCGCAGTCTCTTCCAGTCTTCGGCGGATTGGACGTTCTCCAGAAACCGTTCGTGGATTTGTTCGGTCACGTCTTTGAGGTATTGCTGGATCATTTCATCGCCGGGCTGGCCCCGGTCGGGCGGTCCATACTCCTGACCCTTCGTTATCGATACGACGCTCACCAGAAGTGCCCACCAAAGAATTTCGAAATATCGAGCCCGCATGATTCGACCTCCAAATGTTGCTTGTGAATGATTGCTTCGCACGACCCGTCAACGACGCCTATCCGGGACCAAGCAACCGCTTGAGCAAAGCCCAGACGCTCAGGCCCACACAGATCAGGCCCAGAACAAGGCATACAAAACCGAAAATGTTGAATACGGCCCTTATGAATCCTTCTTCAAAATAGGGTGACGTCTCCGCTCGCCTCTTGAGAAGCAAGCCGGCAATTAACGGTGGAGTCGCCACAGCCAGCAAGCCCAGCCCCGTTAAGAAACTGCGAAGAGGCGCGTCGAAGAAACGCCCTTGAGGACGAGGCAAAAGAGCAACGACCGTGAAGCATACAACGGCGATGCCAACCGCAACCGCAATGGCAACGAGTACGGCTTTCCTGTTCAAACGTATCTTGCGTTCTGTTCGACCGTTGCCTTCTTCGTTCATGGCACTACGCAACCCAGATGTCAATAGCTCAACTGACTGGCTTTGGGCGTGACTTTGTCGATATTCGTTGTTACATCGACATCGACATTGCCCATGGCCCAGGCCAGGCCGCCGAGGATGATTGCCTGGACGTCGGGATTAGTCCAGATATCGTCGCGATGCCCGAAGGAGGTGTAAAAAACCCGTCCTTTACCGTGCATGCGGGCCCAGGTACACGGGAACGGAGGACGCTGATAGCAATCGCCTTCCATCCCCTCGTTATCCTCGATGAGAATCACGTGCAGGTCCTTCGCAAAGTTCTTCAACGTGTACCACTCTTCCTTGAGCTTTTGAACTTTGCCGAACTGTTTTACGCCGGGGAAGCCGGGCGAGGCGGCACGTATAGTGGCCTCCTGCTGGGCGCCGTGCACGATAAACTCGCCGCCTATCATTGCGATGTAGGGATCGACTGCGGCCTGGTTCTGGTTTGGGGGCCCCTTGGAATGAAAGGAATCCGTCGCGGCGTGGAGGCCGACGAAACCCTTGCCGGAGGCGACCGTTCGCAGAAGCTTCTGCTTGCCTTCGGGCGACATCGGCGGCGTCGCCGCTTTGTTGGGCTTGGTCAGGTCGCCGCTGGTGTAGAAGGCGATAGCATCGTACTGATCGAGGTCGCCGTCAAAAACGCGGCCATCCTTCGTACAGACTACATCAAAGCCGTGCTTCTTGCCTAATTCGGTGAGGATCCTGTCGGAGATGCTGGGCTGGCCGTTCTTGATCTTGACGGCGTCGTGCTCGAAGCCCGCTGACCGGGTGAAATACAGCAGCTTCTGCTTCTTCCCCTCTGTAGCCGCAGACCATCTCAGCGGGAAAGCCGAAGTCGCAAGCAGCGCAGCACCCATCGCTCGAAGCATGTCGCGACGATCCATGGCTTGCCCGCCCTTGTCCGGGGCTTTACACGATTTGCGTGAGTTGTTATTCGTGACCATCGGTACTGTTAACCTCCAAATCTCTCCTTGTATTGACCGTTGTCGACGTCACTCATGAGTGTTTCGTTCTGACCTTGATGTGGAAAGCGCCCGGGACGGGGCTCTCCGAAACAACATATAAATAGCCTCCACCGCAACCGGAATACATCGCACCGCGGTATCTGGCCTGGTAATACTTCAGCAGCCCGAGCAGGTCCAGCTTCAACGTACGATGACGGACCGTACCGGGCAGGATTGTTTCCCAGCACTGCATACACTCATTCATCGAGGCGCCCAAGGCATCGGTATCCCGGTTCACGATCGCGTTATAGCAAGCCTTACCCGACTGCCCGAGTCGTGCAATCCAGTCGGGCAGCAGATTTCTGGTCTCCAACGGATTGTATCCCTCCGGCCGCGGCGCAACGGGCAGGATATGAATCACTCGCTCCAACCAGGAGGCGACCTGCGGATCCGTGTTTGACTCGACGTGCCGTGGGAAAACGCCCCCTCGATAGGCGTAATCGTAATCAAGCCGGCTGATGCCCGGATAGACAAGCCCAATCATATCCTGCGAGCCCGACGGCTCGGTCCTGCCTTCGTTCTCAGCCGCGTAGAGTTCCTGCACCAGTTCGTCGGGATCGCGCTTGGGTACGCGGCCCTTCCAGAGTTCCAAAGCGATCTGGCGAGTTCCGATGCAAATGCCGGCCCGTTCCATGAACCGAAATTGCGGCTCGACGCAAACCACGACCATGGAGCCCGGCGGCGATGGATTGTGTTTCGAGGCAAAAGGCTGATCGATCCAGCCGCCCGCCAGGGCGATTCTGTAAGGCAACCTGCCGAGGAAATCCGTGATTTCGAGGTCTTCGTTTTCTCTCATGTTATCAACTGACGGTGCGTTTGCCTGCCTTGCGATCCATATATTGGCGCTCGATCCAATCGTAAGTCTTCTTGAGGCCGTCTTCCAACGGCGTGCTCGGCTCCCAGCCAAGGATCTGACGGATAAATGCGTTGTCGCTATTTCGACCCGCCACACCCTTGGGCGCAGCCATATCATGCCGGCGCTTGAGCGTGATTCCGCCGATGCGCTCGGCTAACGAGACCAGGTCGTTGATGGAAATCAGAAAGTCAGACCCGAGGTTGATCGGCGTAGCGGTCAGCTTGTCGCAGTGCACGATCATGTCGATACCCTGGGTGCAGTCGTCAATATACATGAAGCTCCGCGTCTGATGCCCATCGCCCCAGATGACAATTTCGTCCGAGCCCTGATCTTTGGCTTCAATGACCTTGCGGCAGATAGCCGCCGGGGCCTTCTCGCGCCCGCCATCCCAGGTCCCATAGGGGCCATAGACATTGTGGAATCGCGCAATGGCCGTCCTGAGACCGCGCTCCGCCCAGTATTCCTGACAGAACATCTCCGACATGAGTTTCTCCCAGCCGTACCCTCGCTCGGCCATCGCCGGGTAAGCGTCCGATTCCTTCAGCGCCCGGCAGTTCGGGTCCTTCTGTAACTCAACGTTATACGCACAAGCGGAGGAGGAGAAGAAGTATCGCTGCGCGCCGGCTCGATAGGCCGACTCGAGCATGTGTGTGTTAATCAGGATACTGCGCAGACACTCCACGCGAAACCGCTCGATGAAGCCCATGCCGCCCATGTCTGCCGCGAGGTTATAGACCTCGATGGCATCCTCGCAGGCCCGCTTGCAGTTGTCCTCGTACTGCAGGTCCAGGCACAGACACTCTACGCCCGGCACGCGTTGATACCACTGCCCAAGAGGTTTCTTGTCCACCGCGCGGATGCGGGTGAAGCCCTGATCGTGAAAATACCTCGTCAACGCCCCGGCGATGAATCCTCCCGCCCCGGCTAAGACAATCAGATCATCTTTGTTCAATACCGACGCCGCTTTTGGATTATCCTTTGCTCCCATAGCTTTCCTTTCCGTTCCGGCATCCCCCAGTCACGAAGGATATTGTTTGTCAAGGAGTGTAGTATATGGCAATTGTTATCGATTGCATGACGATTTTTGACTTTTTTCAGAAGAGATTCTTTAGAAGTGCAGTCCCCCCCGGACATAGCCCCGAACCTGTTCATACGCTGTTTATGGCCAATACCGTCCGGTTCGGCCACAAATGAGCGGCCTAAGCCATCGACACGTAGGGCACAAGTCACCTATCATTGATGACTGATGCCGCTGTGGCACGAATTCCTTCGTCTGCACCGCCGACCCGAATGTGCTTCCTGCCAATAGACTCCACCTGCTCAAACATGGAGCTCGGAAAGAGACCCTCTATCGTGTTCTGGTCCGGCTCTGTGACCTTCAGCGGCGGTACAATCAGCTCCTGTCCGACATGAATCTCATCGGGCGATTTCAGCAGTCTGCGATTCGCCTCGAATATCCTCGCGACGTTTGCGGTTCTGTTTCCTTCCTCGGGTCCATAGAGCTTCTTGGCTATATCGCCCAGGTTGTCGCCTTTGCGTACAATGTAGTACGGCCCCGACCAAGCCGGCTCCACAGGCTTTAATTCAGGGATTTGAGAATCTCTATCGGCGTTCCGGTTCGGGGGAGTTGATTCGATGGAGTCGTCGGTTTCCACGGGCGGCAAGACTTCCGGGGGTACTTCAGGCAAGATACCCCGCGATTCATTGAGCACCGCGGTGATCGACTCGCCACTGCTTGGGGTATTATCGCCACGACGTAAACCCCCAATCAGAAATGCAATGACAAAGATCAACACCAAACTTAACAACAATCCAATCTTCACATTTGAAGCCATGACACAACTCCCTTTCGACGAGCACATCTCAATCGTCGATATTCTCTGATTGCCGGGTATGCCCTGCTGTTTCAGCGTCGTTCGGTTTCTGCGAGTGTTTTGCAGATGATCATGTATCCGTTGGCGTTTTGTGGTTATCGGCTGTATTTCCTGTCGAGATTGTGCAATCCGTTGCGAGTTCTGTTCCGCCAAACTTGGAAATCGACCGGTGCTTTTTCATTGGCTTTATCACTTATATCGACATCTGCGTGCTCAAATCTTTTGTCAATTGCGCCATGGATGCTGAGAAGCCAGGGCAAATCTCAAGCAGTCCGAAAATCCGGCACAGACAACGCCCTCATGACGAGTTCCCATCACTCTGTTCTCAGGCTCAGGCGGCAGACGAAATTCTTGCCTCTTGAAATACTCCACGGACAATCCGGTACATATCGGATTCATCGGAAAGGGCTTTTCAACCGTCGCAACGGGTCGCGATCACGACGGAAGAAGTCCGTAGTGCTTGCAGGCCGTGTTCGCGCATAGGCCTTCCTGTGTGTTCTCTGGACGTGCGAATGCCGGCGAATCTCAGCTCTGCCCAGATCGTGCGGTATCCTTCTCCATGGAAGTCGAATGCTCTATATCAAGGGACATCTGCTAATAATGCCAAGGGATCTTGTCTTACTGGTTTCTCCTCTCGCGATTGCTTCAGGCCGTATTGGTGATGTCTATGACATCTGCTGCTCAAAGACCGTAGAGATCTGTATCGGAACATATCGCAACCGCTCCATGAAGATCGAACACGCCTAAAGCAACAAAGAAAACTCCCGATGCGGCAGATCATCTCCGGCTGGATCCAGATCTTCTGCATGCGCGCTTGGTGCCTGTTACTTTCGACGTGCCTCGGGACGTTTTTACTTCGCCCGTGAGCTTGGAATCTGCGATCTCAACGCGACAGCATGCGCTTCGAGCCGCGCTCCGTGGCAGCCATGGCCCTACATTGAATTGTCGGTCGGATCCATAAATCATAACATGTGGACGCCAAAAGGTCGTATTGGTGATAGGATGATCCGATGGCAGAGCTGGTCGAGCAGTTGAGCAACGGATCTCATCAGTGTTGCTCACTCTTAGCATCAAATATTGGCCAAAAAAGGATGGCTACAGACGCAAAATTGCCTTAGAATGTGCGAGAATTAGGTACATTTTGGTGCGGCGAGTGACATGTGTCACTGCCTGCAAGAAATCGGTTGTAAGTTCTTGTTTCTACTAGTCTTAGAAGATGCGCCCGTAGCTCAGTTGGACAGAGCAACGGATTTCTAATCCGTAGGTCACAGGTTCGAGTCCTGTCGGGCGTGTTTTTGTAACTTCTTTTTCATTAAGGAGTTGCATTTTTGGGGCTTAGGCTCCAGGTTCCAAAAACAGCCGATTTAGGCCGGATTTCGTCAATAGTTCGTCAATGAGGTCATAAGTTCGGACTGAATCTCTCTTGCCGCTTCCATGTCACTACTCTGGACGGACAGGTAGTACTTCCTTGGCGTGCCAATGTTGGAGTGACCAGCCAGATGCTGAACAGTCTGAATCGATAGCTTCTTTGACCAGTTGGTGATGCAAGAACGACGTAGATCATGAGGAGTGAAGTAGTCTACGCAAGACCGCCGGCAGAGTGTTTCGATTGAACGGGTGAGATTGTTTATTATCTCATAGTCGGGCTGCCACGTACCTTCGGACCTCCGTCCCAATATGTGTTGCCATCGACCTCTTGGAATGAAGACATAGGGATTGCCTTCCTCACTCTCGGTCTGCAAATTGGCCAGAAGCTGGATGGCCTCTGCCGGTATAGGTACTACTCTACTTTCATGATCCTTTGGGTGCCACGCAAGTATGGTCGCCGAGGCCTTCTTTGGAAAGAAGCCAACATTCTGACTTTCGAAATCGATGTCAGGCCATGTGAGATTCAGAAGCTCATCACGTCTGCCCGCGCTTGTGTAGGCTAACGTTAGGAAAGCTCTCCACCAAGTATTCTTGCACGCATTGAGAACCTTTTTGAAGTTTTCTGCGGGCACATAATTGGGTGGTACGGCAGCGATTCTCCTTTCCTTAATTTTTGCAAACGGATTCGTTCCTTCCTCCAAGTAACCGCGAGGCTCGATTGCTAGATTGAATATTCCCCTTAGCGTGCGAATGTCCTTATTCACTGTCCCGACCGCTAATCCATCTGCGAGTCTTCTGGCTACAAAGGATTCTGCATGGCGAGGGGAAACTCGTTCAAGCATGATTCCAGAGCTAACATGCTTAGCAAAGAATGTAAGTGCTCGGAGGTGGTCCTTAACCGTGGTATGCGCTTTCTGACCGACCATTACCTGGCTGTGCTCCACAATAAACTCGGCAAGAGTGATTTTTCTAGGTTTATCACATTTGCCTCTATCCACCTTCTCTTGAACAGTGTTTGCGTGTTTTTCTGCCTCCTTTCTATCTTTGAAACTCTTGGAATACCGTTTCCCATCGGAACTGTACCATCGTACTTCCCAACTGTACTTACGGCGTTTAGGCCACAAATTTCTGGGAATGGGCTTTCCGTTCCTGCCAATGGGAATCTTTCCATACCATTTACGAGTGATACTGACTTTCTTATGTGCCATGGTACTTGCTCCTTTCTGGAACCCAGTACCACTGCCACTGACGTGACCGTATTGTATCAGGCCTTGCCAGCGAGCGCAACCAGATTCCGGCAGGAAAATTGTGGATTCACACTTCTGTCTTCTTCCTCAGGAATGCCTCGAGTTCAATTCGGAGGTACCAAATCCTCCGAGCATACTTGGTGGCCCTGAGTTCACCGCGGTCGCGCCAGTAGTTCAGGGTCCTGCAGGCACTTTTCGGATTGTGCCTCGTGCGATCCAGACGTAGAAACATCGCTGCCTCTACCGGTGTCATCAGATTAGGGAATGCCTTCGGTCTTTGAGGCCATCCTGAGTCACACGAGTTGAACGAGTTCTTCTCCATTTTATTTATGCGAAACGTCTGAGTTACCTGGATCATCTCCGAGCCAGACCACGCCGGCATCATCTAGGCGAATTCGCACAAGATCCTCGTCCATCAGCCGTGACGGATACAAT
>CP070806.1:3054863-3069715 GCA_020343675.1 Phycisphaerales bacterium | reverse complement strand
TTCGCTCTCTCTTGCATTGTTTGTTATCATAAACCTTATCCTCCGCGTGTGCAAAATGAATTTTGCACACCCTACAGGATGGATTCTGTGTCGAGTGTGGAATGACAAGTGGCAGGACGGGCACCGAGATTATCAAGACGGCGGCAATTTTTGAAAGTGTATTTTGTTACAATCTTTCCGGAATCAGGGCGGGGGTGTCTAATCTCATGCGTTCGACCACGGGATTGGTCGGATTTGTCTGGCCTTTGAACGCCGGGCCCGGCGTGTAGATGAAGAGTTTGCCTCTTCGGTCGCTTTCGCCGCAGAAGACGGTGCCATCGACGCCGACAGCCATCGCGTCGAACTGATAGGCGCGCTTCGAGTAATAAGGGCTGCGATCTACGGCGAAGACGCCCAGCTCAGTGAATCCATCCCGGCCGGAAAGATCATAGGTATGGAGCTTGCAGACTCTCTCCAATTCGCCGGTGATCATATAGAGATTGCCGTCCTTGCCGGTCTTCATGGCTCGCATGCGGCGCATGATTCGGGGCTTGCCCAGCACCATAACCTGCTCGTTTTCGAAATCCAGCCGGACTAAGTGCCCGTCGTCGGTGCCGGCGTACACATGGCCGGCGCCGTCGGTTTCGAAACATTCGACCACGGGGTAATCCCAGGATTTGTAGCCTTCCCAGTATTCGCCCGGCAGATGCATGTCCGTCATTTCGATTTTCTCCGTTTCGGGATCGTATCGGAGTAGCCATCCGTTATCGCCCGAGGTATAGACACAGCCGCTGTTCGGGTCGCAATACAAGGCTCTGGGCACCGTGCGCCAGTGCCGTTCCGGGCCGTGATACACCTTTTTTGTCAGGAACTCGCCGAGGTCGCGCGTTCGTTTAGACGCAATGTCGAATATGAACAAATGTGCATAGGGATAGGTGACTCCGTAGATCCTGGTTTTGTCGGGATTGAAGGTCATGGCATAGATGGTGTGCCCCTCAATCGGTACACCCAGGTCCTCAAGGGGGCAGGGACTCTCGTTGGTGTAGCGATGGAGATCGCCCGTTGCGGGATTGTACCGGTAGATGTGTCCACCCTCGAAGGATTGGTACGGCGCGCAAATGTCCTTCCATAGCTGCTTTTCGATGCCTTCATACTCAACGGGGAAATCCTTTGTGAGCTTGACCGGGGCCAGCATGTTCATCCCGGTGCCGATGTAGATTCTCCCTTCTTGGCCTTCAAGCAGACAATGGTAGATGCCCTTTGCATCGGCGATTTGACCTAAGGGCCTGACCTTGTTGATGTATCGGTTATAGAGGAATAAATAGGACTGGGTCTTGCCGCTGGTTGCGCCGTAAATCAGGCCGTTGGAATGAGCCAACAGGGCGGTGATGCGGCTGTTGTCCGCGGGCAGAAGATTCTGTTTCGGATACCCTAAGTCCCGGTAGTCTAATCTGTGAGTGTCATAATTAGGGTTGACCCATTGCTGCGCCACGGCAAGATTCGCAGCCGGGATTGTTATGAGAATCAGAATGACGGCGCATTTTTGTGCAGACATATTCATACCTCAGGACAAAAGAAGTCATCTTGTTTACCTGGCTGGATCGTAACAGGCCAGTTGCATACTGTAAGGGTACAGGCCGCTGATTCTGCGAATCACGTAATCCTCCTGCGTCTCCTCGAAGGCTCCGACGACCCATATCCTTCCGTCTTTGTCGGTTTCGGCTCCTCCCAGGCCGTACGCATATCGGCCGTCCGGCGTTCTCAACAGGCCGATATCTTGGCGGCGTCCGGTTTCCAGATCATAGGAAATCATGTATGACAGCGGCGGTAATCTCTCGGAGGAGGCCGACGTTGTGACCTTTTCTTTGAGATAAACGTTCAAATCAACCGCTCCGTAGTCAAAATCGCCCGCCAGTACAGGAATGTAGTAAATCTTCCTTTCCTTATGGGACAGTGTCATGGCCAGGGTCGCATGCGGGATATTAAACGGGTCGCCTTCCCGGAATGGCGGCGCGCACATCTGTGCCAGCGGTGTGACGGTTCCTTCGGGGCCGTCGTGGACATCAAACTTGAAAAGCATATTGCTGCCCCCGACGATCCCATAAGCCGCTTTATCGGTGGGATCCCATTCGATAATCCGCCACTGCGCTTTGCGGTCCAGCATCGGATTGGCTATCGTGCGTGAGACGTTGATGATGGGTAAGCTGATGTATTGAAGGTCAAAGATACGGTCGGATTTCGGGTCGTATTTCCAGATCTTCCCCGGCGGGTAACTGCCGTAGATACACCCCTTGTCGTCGGCAAAAATGGTCCTGCAGATGTCCCAGTTATCGACTCTACCCAGATCCTCCGTAAAGTCTTCATCGATGTAATATTTATACAGATGGCCATCTTCCGCCAGGCCGTAGATCAGACGTCTCTGCTTATCCATGGCCTGGCCAAGCAAACCCCAGAAGCTGCTGATCAAACTCAAACGCTCGACCTTTCCGGTTTCCATATAAATCCGGTACCAGTGGGGGCCGTTATAACTTGAGGCATCGATGGCGGGTGGGCCGTTATCCTCGCAAAAGGACCCGAAGTAAACGCAGCCATCCAGCTCCTGCATCCGGACGTGAATCTTGCCCGTGGTCCAGATGCCTTTGCCTCTCTCTTCGGCAAGAATGGTCAGATTTGCCAGATGTCTCATTGTCTCGGTTTGAGGGTCAAACTCATAGACATTGGCAGCATCCCCGTGAGTGCACAATCCGATGTATATCTTGCCGTTTGAGGCGATATACATACCGCTCCACATTTGAGCATCCTTGTCAATCCTGCTGAAGCGGTAAGACCGAACTTCGACCGTATGGACTCCCGATGGTGAAGAGTTCGGCTGCCGGGCGTGTATCGGGCGACATGCGCACAGGGTTGAAAAAACTGTAGATAAAATGACAATAAATGCCGCGCTATCTCTTACCATAATACCGACTCCTAATAGCTATATCAACACCTGCCAAGCCGCAGGACCATTGCCTCGCAGATCTTCATGAAATAAGTTATTGCCCACCGGAAGGGGGGAGTCAACAACAAGTTCTCCAATACCGCAGCCAGTTCCCTCGGGGGCATTCTATACTCCAGACAGGCATGGTTCGACGGGACGCCGGGGAGCCATTGGTTGCTCCCGTCTTCCCGGCCAACACATTTACCTCCCGAGACGGCGCTGAAGGAGTCGGAAAGATCGCGGACCGCATACAATTCGGCAATCAGATCCCAACTTGGTCTTTCGGACGCATTGTACCGCTCAAAGGAATCTCGATAAAACGCTCGAACCGGATTATCTTTGCGCCCTTCGGCAGCCAACCTCAAATGCTTAGGACGAATGGCCATTGTGCATATTCCTTTGTCAGCGTCAATGTTAACCGGCCTCGCGTCGCTGCGTCCGAGACTCGCCACATATCTTATCAACGACGGTCCTAAACGCTGCGACGCATCATTCTACCTGACTGATCCGGATAGAAAAAGGGGACTTAGCACTTTTCGGGCGAGTTGTGTTAACTTGCTCGGCCCGGAGAAGGGGTAGGGCGGGTCGCCTCTGAACAATTCCTGGGTCTTATAATATCGTGACTTCTCGGCCCGGAGTGATAACACAGAATATTTTTCGCACAATTCATCGCACCTGCAATTCCGCGTGATCCTCGGCTCGAAGCTCGGCTATCCGGTACTCAAGCCCAGGGCACCCATCTGGCTCTGTAGCAGAGCCAGGGTCTTTTCCAGACGCGCGAATCGGGCAATTAATCGAGTCTCTCTGAGACCAAGGCGATACTCTTCGAGTTCGACTTTCTCCTGGAGATATTCGATTTGATCGTCGACGTGCTCCTGGTCGATTTGAATCGAACCGGTGGTCGCCTTGAGCATATCATCCAGCACATCCTCGATGGCCCCGGCGAAGCCCTGCTTGACCCTGACGGTCGCGGTGAAGGTGCCATCTTGACTGAGATCGACGCTCAACTGCAGGCCATTTTCCGCGTACACGGGGTCGCCGTTATCGTCGAACGTGCTGTTGCCGGTAACGATATTGCTGCTGTATGTGGCATCGCGCCAGGTCGATTCGTCCGTCGCCTTGATCCGGGCGCTGGTAATGGCACCGCTGCCGACGACGACTTCCACGTCATAGCTGCCGGCCGTCGTATAGGTGCTGCTGGCGTGGTAAAACTTGACGGTATTGCTGTCGGTGCTTCCGGTTTTGTCCGCTCCGATGATGGCCAGCGAGCCCAGATAGTCTTCGGCTATCGCTTCGTCAAAGACATTTGTATCCAGGCTCAGCAACCCGTCCCGGTCAAGCTCAAGACCGATCTGGCCCGGCATCAGAAATGTATCGATATCCTCGATAAATCCACTGGTCTGGACAAATAGCGGTGTGCGAATCTGGGACTTGATCGTTGAAACGACATAGTCTCCCATAAGCACCCCGGCTGTTTTTTGGGTGGTGTCGTAGCCTGTGTTTTCCTTGATAAAGGTCACCCCAAGGTTGTAGGCGTCGATCATTGAAGTTAACTTGTCTTTGACCGATTCAATATCCCGGGTCAGAGTGATTTCTTCGCCGGCAGCGTCCGTTGTATCGTGCAGGTGCAGCGTAACCCCGTGAATCACGTCGTCTATGGTGTTGGAGCTTCTGCGGATATACGCCGGAACGCCCTTGGTCGTCTCAACCACCGTGACGGGCGAGCTGCTCGGACCGAGGTCGCTGCCATCAACTGAAACCATGCTCACATCACCCAGCGTGGTGCCGAACGTCAATGTCACAGCGCCGTCGTCCAAGCCATTGGCGCTGCCGGCGACGGTGATGTCACCTGCGTTCACAGTTGACAGCGCCTCGAGCGCAGCCTGAATCTCGGCAGGGCTGGCGTTGTAGGCGATCGCGCTGGTGGTCTGTCCCTCGTAGGTCATGGTGTACGTCCCGTTACCCGGCGAGGGCGAGCGATTCATCGTTTGCACTTCGGAAACAGCCGCAGCGGCAGGAAAACCATCGACCTTCATAAGTGAATCCTGAGCTGACTGGGTTTGAGTGAAATCAGACGCTGCGAAGTTTGCCAGGTCTGCCGTGGCGCTTCCGCCCTCCGCAGAGACAGCCATCGTCGGCAAGGTCAGCGTCGCCGATGAGCCGTTGGCGTTGTATGCAAGGCTGATTGAGAGTCCACTTGTGCCGGCGGCCTTGTCCGTCAGGACAATCTTGCCGTTCTCAAGAGTGGCTTTGGCTATTCCGTCAAAGGCATCATTAATCTCATCAATAAGATGGCTGAGTTTGGTGTTGCCGGTAATGCTGAGGTCCACCTGAGTGATGGCATTGCCGTTGTGATCGGTGCCCGTTATTTCGATGACCTCGCCGCCCTCAAGCGGATTGTCACCGAACTGGTCGAGGTCTTGAATCTTTGTGCTCAATGTGGCATTGTCATTGGCATAGGTGAATTCGCTATCGGCTTGCCACGCTTCCGTACTGGCGGCGTTGACGGAGATTCTGTAGTCGGAGCCGGCGTCGTTGCCGTTGAGCACGAGGTGATAGCCGTCGTTATAGTATAGAAGGCTTGCCGTGACGCCCGGATTATCTGCATCGTTATTGATCAGGCCGACCAGCTCTTCCAGTGTCGTCGTTGCCGTCGTGGTTAGGGTCGCTTCTTTATGGTTGTATGAATAAATGAATGTGCCGGCCCCTACATAATCCTCGGCATATTCCAGACCGGTTGTATGGACCCAACGCTCGGCCGTAGCCAACTGGTTGATGACGACGGTATGGTTCCCTTCGTACGCATTGTAGGACGCTTCAGCGGTCAATTTGTCGGTATCGCTGGAGGCCGTCTGGAAGGCGCGAAGCTCATCCGCGTCCGACAGAGCGCGAACGGAGCTTTTCAGATTGCTCAATTTGGATTCCAGCTCGCTGAGGGCGTCTTTTCTCTCGTCCCATGTGCTCTTGCGCTCGTTGTACACATTGAGCGTTCGGCGCTCGACGGCCATAAGCTGGGCAATGAGCTGGGAGGTATCAATCCCGGTTAAGAGTCCGGGAAGACGTAACGTGGACATATCTGTCTGCCTTTCTGTTTCACACTTTCGTGCTTTCGCAATCAATACGCGAACACACCCTTATGGCCCCCGATTTGATTATCGTTTCGGAATGGTCTTTGCTTTACCATTAATTTCGTCCATGTCCATTCCCGCCGGGGCATCGGTCAAAGCCGGCCGGCCGTAGAAGCCCGCCTGCTCCAAGCCGCAGTGCCGTCAATGCACCGTAGCGACAGCTGGCTGTACTCCCTGATCGTATTTCCGCCTGCCGCGCTCGCACTTTTCCAATAGCTGCCGGATTTCCCGGTTGCCGGGGTCTATTTTGAGACAATCATTGAGCTGCGAGCAGGCCTCTCCAAAAGCAATTTTGACGTAAATGTCCGGCGAATTCGCTTTTACAAAGTCTTGTCCTATCGCAAGATACGTCACGACGGCCAGACATTTCGCATGTAATGGCCGCATGTCGGGGGGAATCTCGTGCCACGGAACGTCCGGAAACAACTCGTCGTGAGTAAAAGTCTCCATAAACCGCCTGACAACATCGAAATGGCACTGTGCCTTTTGGGGAGAATGAGTTCTGGAAAGACTGTCACTCGTCATTCGGCGCAGGTACAGCGCGTCCTTTAGGTGATGGGCTTTCAAGCCATACCTTATGAACCGCCGCATCATGTCGTAGTCTTCGCCGACGAGCAGGTCCTCGTCAAAAAGGCCAATCTTGTCAAAGACGCTTCGCCGTATGCACGTTCTGAACGGAACGACGGGAAAACCACAGCGGAACATGTCCCGGATAAGCGACTTTCGATTTGAGTATTCGGGCCTTTGAATGACTCGAACAGGCTTAACATTTCTGTCAATGAGAGAGTCATCGCAATAAATCAGCTCAGCCTCCGGATGTTTATCGAACTCTTGCAGATGTTTAGAGAGGAACTCCGGCGTCATCATATCATCAGCGTCGAGGAACGCTATGAAGTCACCGCTGGATTTCTTTATCGCCAGATTCCGAGCACCTGCGGGTCCTGCGTTTTCTCTATGGAAACATCTGATCTTGTCGTCTTTGAAACCCGAGACGATATCGCTGGTATCGTCGGTCGAGCCGTCGTCAACGACGATAAGCTCGAAGTTTCTGTAGCTTTGAATAAGAACGCTTTCAATCGCCTCCGCGATGTACTCGGCCGCGTTGTAAGCCGGCGTGACCACCGAGACCAAGTGCGTGTCCTTGCCTTTGTACAGAGGGATCGTCGAGATATACGGATTTCCGTATCGCCGGCCAACCTTGTATCGCTCGTACAAGCTGTGAATCTTTCTGCCGTGCTCGATGCCATCTTCATTGCAGTAGTAGAGGCCCAGAAACTCGGGTATGTGTTTGAACTTGTATCTTCCTGAGATACGCAGCCAGAAATCCCAATCGCCTGCGCAGGTCAGTGTGTCGTCAAAATAGCCGAACTCATCGTGAAGTGACTTGCGCCACATCGGCTGCGAACCCACACAGCAGCCCCAAAGCAATCTTTCAGAGCTGTATTCGGGCCGTCTGGCCATCTCAGTGGCGTGATGATTGACAAAGGTGCCGTTGGGTGTATCGGTGCATATCTGGTCGCCGTAAACGAGGGCAAGATCGGGATTGGCCAGCAACATTTCAGCCATTATCGCCAGAGCATCTTCACTGTGGCGGTCGTCTGTGTTGGCGTTGGTCAGAAAGGTCCCCCGAGCGATCTTGACGGCGCGGTTCCATGCGGCATAAATTCCCTCACGATGTTCAGTCTTGATATACACAATGTTGTCATACTTCTGTTGATATTCGCGGACGATTGCCTCTTCATTCTCCTGCGACCCACTGTTGACAACGATTATCTCAAGCCTGTCGGCCATCGTTTGATTTTCGAGGTCTTCCAGACACCCTTTGATGAACTTCTCTGAATTGAACGTCGAGACGATGGCTGAGACGAGGAACGGCGACTTGCCAGCGCCGTTCTTTGTGTGCAGGCCAGCTGCGTTTCTGCCGTCGAAAGCAGATACGGCCGCAGGTTCGCCGAGCGATTTATCAACGGCGCGCTTGACCGCATCAACAGACAGGGTCGCAATACAGCGAATGTCCCGGCCATATTTACATTGCCAGTTACAGCCATAGCAATCCATCTTACTATGTACTATTCTGGTCTGCGGACTGTATGGCATAAACCTGCCGAAATGTCCGCCGCCGACCAAGACCACATGGGGCCGATCGGCTGCAGCAGCAAGATGGGCCGCGGCTGACTCGCTGCAAATGCATAACCTGCTTCCTGCAATCAAAGCTGCAAGATGCCGGACTGTGGTCAATCCACACAGGTTATGAATGTTCGGATGCTCAGCCAGGCTGACTATTCTCTCAGCGGCCGGTCCGTCCTTCTGAGTCCCACAAATAATTACCGGCATATCCGGATACAGTGAAATCAGCTTCGCCCAGTTTTCGAGCGACCAGTTACGAGTATCCTGTTGAGCAAACGGAGCTATGACAATGGCGTTCTCGATTCCTCTGCGGCCCAACAACTCCTCTGCAGCCTCTCTATCCGCCTGTGTGATCCAGACGGTCGGTCTACAGGGGCTGTCGAGTTCAACACCAAGTCCCTTCAAGAACTCTTCGTTTCGAGACGTTTCCAGGGCAATCCCCTCGGACATCGGGACTATCTTGGTGTAATGGGCGTTGTTGGCTTCTATAATTGCGGCAGGCAGATTCGCGGTGTCGCCGGAACAGGTGATCTTCTCGGCCGCTCCGCTGTTAATGGCTATAAACTCACTCACCTTATCGCGAGAAAGAGCCGGACAGATAGCAACGTCGAATTTTTTGTTCCGGACATCGGCAATAAATTCGGATGCGTAGTTGGGCTGGGAGCACATTCTTGCACGATCGAAAGTTATCACCTCGTCAATAAAAGGGCACACCTCGGCCAAGCTGCCAACGCCTTGCGAGACAACGATTGCTACGTGAGCATTGGGGTAGATCTTTCTATAGTAAGGCAAGGCCCCAGAGAAAATCACGAAATCACCTATCGAATCAGCGCGTACGATAAGGACTCTTTTCTCGCTTGTACGGTCGTCAGGAATGTAACCACCTTCTGCTCGTTCTCGCACAGCTTCAGGGGCGAACCTGGCAATACAGAAACCGAACTTCTCATTTGAACGGGCCACCAGTTCAAACCGCTGATCCTTCTGTATTTGCTGGAAGCTGCGATGATGCTTGACATGATAAATGTCGTCCAGGGCAATATAGCATTCGCCCTGCAGGTTCTCGATGAGGTAGTCGAATTCGATGCTGCCCATGTGACCGGCGCTGTCCAGCAGGACAAAATCAGGCTTGAAATCGAACTGCTTCAGACAGGTATAAAGCAGATCATCACCCACACCCGGGAAATCCGTCTCGTTGAAGTAAAGCGGTACCCGATCCGCTTCGTCGTGATCGGCGAAGATGCCGTCGTAGTCAACGTCTGTGATGGTCCGGCGCGCAATCTGGTCGCGATCAGGCAGCAGGGACCGAGGCACCGACAGGCCGTTGAGCGCATGAACCTTAAGGTTGTTCGCTGCGAGATATTCTTTGGCGCGGGCATGATTTTGCGGGTTCACCTCGATAGTGTAGAAGGTCGCATCGTCGATGCCGAGGGCCTCCAGCGCCCTGGCGATAATCGTCGTGGTCCCTGTGCCCAGGTATGTCCCTGTCTCGATGATCTTTTTCGGCCGGATTTTGGCAAACAGTTCTCGAATTTCGGCCCCGAAAGACGATTGCGTTTCGATGTGCGTCCCACTCCGCACGTAGTCGGCGGCGACTCTGGCCCGCTTGCTCTTTCCGGCTGAAATCTCTGAAAGCTCTCCGCCGGACCGGCTGTTGAGTAACGAGAGCCTCTCGGTGATCCTTGCGATATTGTCTTTGGTGAAGACGACCTTTAGCTGAGTGCCGTGCCCGCCGGGCGTGGTTAGAATCGTGGGAATGACCCCGCAGTCGGCAAGGAACTGCCAAACCTGGTGCCCTTTTTGCGCAGGCACGGAGATGTCGAAAGTGCGCCCGTCCGGCGTAATACCGGCATCGTCAACCATGAGAATACCGCTCTCAGCCATCATCGGAGCCAGCAGCCGAAACTCTTCAAAAATGACATCCTTATCGTTGACAGAGTCCAAAAACGCGAAGTGAAACTTCCGGTCTTTGAGATGTTGCAGATACTGAATCGAGTCGGATTCGGCAAATTCGATATTCGTCGCGCCATGGCAGATGTTTTGGCTCTTTCTTATGGAATCTCCGCTTATGTCCACCGAAATCAGAGAGCCCCGGCCTCCCAGTTCTCTGGATATGTGATACGTGCTGAGGTGGTTTTCGTCATAGCTGCGAATGGTTCCCGTTTCGATGGCGAGTATGGATTCGTGTTCCGAGCGGGCTTTGATTTCGCGAATCGCTTCGATGACGTGTTGCATCACAGACGAAGGCGCGCCGCCGCCATGAACGAATGATTTCTTAAGAACATACTCGATGATGACGTCCGGGTGTGTTCCTTCGAATGGCAGCGTGTGGGAAGCTGCATCGCCCGTCCAGATGGGATATCGGGCCTCAATCTGCTCCCGGTTCTCCGGCGTCCATTTCAGGAAGCATTCGGTGTACCATTCGTGCAGGTCGATATTCCAGTCTTTGCTCCAGCCGTACCGGTCGTACAGTTCGATCTTCTGCCGGACCTGCCTGTCCAAAACATAGCTGTAGTGGCAGGGGATGATGCCCATCTGCCGCGTCGTGTGCCCATCCAGAAGCTGCATCTGCTCGGTGGTCAATTCGGACCCGGGCCAGACCATTGCAGGAGGTCTGTGGGTAGTGAATTTGGCGCCCCTGACGAACTTGAAAACACGGCGCCAATGAGCAGCGCTTTCGAAGAACCTGGGCGAGACAAAGATGTAATCAAGGCCTTTCCAGAAATTGTCACCATTGAAGTTGATTTGGGTAATGAACGGATCGGACTGCACGAGTGTCTTGACCCTCTCCAAATCCTGCTTCTTGTAGATTTCGTCAGAATCGATTAGCCAGACATAGTCTCCCGTGACATAGCGCAGGGCCTCGTTCTGCATGTCGCATTTCTCAGGCCACCTGCCCTGGATGAGCTTTATTTTGTTTTGCGGATCGGGAAAGGATTTGAGGAATTCAACCGTTCCGTCGGTCGAGCTTCCATCCGGATTGGCGGCAAACATACATTGCTCAACAGCACCTTCGACCACGACGATTTCGTGAGCAAATGCATAGACTGATTTCAGGCTGTATTCGATAAACGGCATGCCGTTGAGAACGATCATGACGAATGAAAACCTTGGCCCTTCCGTATGTCCCGCCCCTGTGCCGTATTCTTCCACAGCCGTTTGCGGTTTGGCCTCTGCGGACTCCAGGCGTTCGAGGCACACGGTTCGCAGGGAATCGGCCTGCTTGTAGTGCTGCTCCGCCAGCCCGACAGCGGCAAGCATTTTTATCGCCCTGTTGAAATCACCCGCCTGCATGAGGGAATCCGTCTTGGCAAAAAGACGGCCCACCGCCTTTGCTTCCAGACTCAGGTGCAGAAGCATCAGGTGTGGTTCGGGATTCTCCGGAAACGATGAGTGTTTGTCTTCCAGAGACGACAAATAGGACGTCGTGATTCTCTCTCTCTGCTCGGTAATCACGTCGGCGAGTTTCTCCGCGTCCTCGATGGCTTTCCGATATTCGGGGCAATCCTGCGGATAGATGGCACGCAGCAGCAGCTTCGCATCCGCGAGCCGTTCATCCATCAGATGGGTGAAGAAGCTTTGCCAGAACGGCAGATTCTTCAGCCGGGGTGTCTTGCCGGCTTCATTGATCGATTCGGCCCGAATCTCGATTCTCACCTTCCTCCGGACCATCTGGGAAACGTGGTCGAGCCACGTGTCATCAGACCAGAACGGGAAATACTCGGTGAATATCCTGCCGGTTATGTTCGTCCACGGGGCACTGAGAACCGGAAAGCTCACCTGTTCTGGAGCCGAAAGCGGATTGGGGATATACCCCAATGCGATGCGATCAGGGTACCGGTCGAACGCCGCCCTTATCGCACCGTCCCAGTTGGCACTCTTGAACAAGTAGTCATCGGCACAGGGCAGGTAAATGCCGGGATTTGTTGTGCACCTCTGCCTGAGCACGTTGATCATCCGCCCCTGGCTCAACGTCCTTTCTCCCAACACCCAATGAACTGTGAATGGGTATCGATGGTAGGATTCGGCATGAATGTACCGTTTCGTGACGAGATCGTCATGATCGACATAGATCCATGCATCGATAGCGTCGGCGTCGCCGACCGTGTTTGCGACCGAGTCAAACACGCTGTCCAGATACTCAGGCCTGCCTCTCGTGGGCAGCAACAGGCTAATGTGGTGGGGCCTGTCGATTGGTTTGACAATTTTTGCTGCGTCGTATTGCATTTCTTCTCACAGTCGCTTCTGTTAGGGTTCCATACCTACCCGGCGTTCGGACACTGCTGCATTGTTGCAGCCAAAGTACTGCTTGGCGCGTTCGTATCTACTCGGTGTTCCAATATCGATCAGCGGCTCCCGGCAGATGTAGGCAAAACTTCCGGAGCCGACCAGCTTCGGAAAAAGGCCATATTCCAGCGAGTAGTTCGTATTTGTGGGGATCAAGGAGAGCATCTCTCTCTGAAAGAAATAGATGCCTGCGTTGACGCCGCCGCGTTCTCGATGTCCTTTCTCCTCGAAGCCGACGATCCTTTGGCAATCATCTATGGCCACTCGCCCGGCGTCTTTCCTGTTTTCAGATTCCACAACTGCCATGGACATCACCGCTCGTTTTTTCAAGTGGAAATCATAGAACTCGACCAAATCCATCGGACAAAACGAATCGCCGTTCGCGACCAGGAATGGATTGCTTTCTATGAAGACCTCGGCGTTCTTGACCGCGCCGGCGGTGCCAAGCGCGGCACGTTCGTCTGAAATCACGAATTCAAGCGAATTGCCTCTGGCGCCGTAATGCTCCTGGATAGACTGCGAACGGTGGCCCGTGCACAGGACAAAACGCCTGAACCCAAAGCTCGAGAAGTAGTCGATGAGGATGTCAAGAAAGGGCCGCCGGTCTATCGGAGCCATCGGCTTGGGATGGTCGCCGACCACGCCGGCCAGCCGGCTTCCGAGGCCGCCGCACAGGATGACGACATCGACCTGTCCAAGCCTGTGGTTAGTAAGGTTCTTCGTTTGCATACAAAATAATCTGACTTCCCAGAGTCTCAAAACGAAAAGGAACGTGAAGAAGACGCTTCAGCGCCTGTCTGGCCAATCGCTGCTTTCGGGGCGGCACAAACAGCAGCATGAATCCTCCGCCTCCTGCGCCGCACAGCTTCCCGCCGAGAGCACCGGCCTTCAGGGCGGCGGCATACATTTCGTCGATCTCGCTTGTGGTGACTCTGCTCGACAGGCTTCGCTTCAGCTTCCAGGACTCGTTCAACAACTGACCGAAATCTTCGATGTTCTGACCGCTGCTGTTGAGGATGTTGACCGCCTCATCGACCATTTCTTTCATCGCGCGTAATTCAGCGGTCCTTGAGCAGGTGTTCTGAATCTGTTCAGAAGCGACTTCGGATGCTGTTCTTGGAAAACCGGTGAAAAAGAGCAAGAAGTGGTTTTGAAGTTCCGTTATTTTCTTCTGATTGACGGTGACGGGCTGAACGAAGAAGTTTTCTTTGCCGTTGAATTCTATTCTGTTGAGTCCGCCGAAAGCGGCCGCGACCTGGTCCTGTGAACCCACGTTTTCCCCCAGAATGTCCTGTTCAACATAGATCGCACTTGCGGCCAGGTTTCTTTTGCCGACCATCCGGCCCGAAAGAGCATAGAGCGTATTGAGAAAACCCACGGTAAAGGCCGAGCTTGACCCGATTCCCGACCGTGCAGGCAGGTCGCTGGTATGCACCATCTCGATCCCTCGATCTATCCTCATGTACTTGAGGCACTCTCTGACCGAAGGGTGCCTGATCTCAGAGATGTTCTGCAATTCCTCCCGCAATGTGTATCGGATCCGGTACTTATACTTGAAAAAGGGCGGCAGGAATCGGCAGTTAATGTAGCAGTATCTGTTGATTGTCGTGTTCAGGACAGTACCGCCATTGTCTCTGTACCAGACCGGATAGTCTGTGCCGCCCCCGAAGAACGAGATGCGAAATGGCGTTCTGCTAATAATCATTCACTATCCTTGCTCCGGCGATGTCCGTCCTTTCAGGACGCATCACCGGGATTGTCATCCTGTCTGCTATGTCGTTGCGGGACAGCTTTGGGTCCGCCCGGCCCCGGTGTTTTGTCTGTACCAGTCAACTGTTTTCTTGATGCCCTCGGCCAGTGAAGTACGCGCCTCAAATCCCAGAAGCTCCCTGGCCCTTGTGACATCGATCAGCCTCTTCGGTATCATGGTTGGCCTGGAACTGTTGAAGACAATCTCAGCGTCGGTATAATCGGCGGCCTTGAGTATGGCATCCAGGGCTTGGCGAATACTGCACGGCACGCCGGTGGCGATGTTCACCGGCTCGAACGTTTCGATTCTCTCGGCCGCCAGCAACAGGCCCTCTATGAAATCATCGATGAAGATGAAATCCTTGATATCGTTGCCGTCGCCCCAGACTTCGATGGGGTCGTGCCGTTCCGCCGCTTTGCGAATCAGGGCGGGCAGAACATGAGAGGTCTCCCATTCGAAATCGTCATCCGGGCCATAGATGTTCGCCGGCCTGACCACCACTGTCTGCATGGGACTCTTTATTTTCTCGGCGTACATCCGGCAGAGAATCTCGGTGAATTGCTTCATCCATCCGACGCAGAAGTACTTCTCGAACAAATCTCCCGGC
>CP070806.1:3049603-3054763 GCA_020343675.1 Phycisphaerales bacterium | reverse complement strand
TGTTCTCATCGACGCGCCAGTAGTAGGTCGTGCTGTATTCAAGCCGTCCCGGATCATAGCTGGTGGCACTCTGGGTGATGCCGCCGATGCCGGCGCTGACATCGTTGAAGTTCGTGCTGAAGTACACTTTGTGCCCATTGCTCGCCGCAGCCAAGAGTCCGGCGTTCCAGCTAAGGTCCGTATCTCGCGAGACGTCTGTTTCTGTATCTGCCGGGTCGGGTCCGGTCGCATTGCCCAATGTGTACTCGATATGCAACACCGGTGCAACGTCCGGGCTCGCCGCCTTGTGGGAAGTTCGGTGGGTTGTAGAGGGATTGTCCGGGTCCTGGTTGAATACCAGCACTATGGAACCGCCCTGAGACCACCCGGGCTGGTTGACGATCTCCTCGATGACAGCGGAGATATCAGAGGTCAGGTGTTTTGAACCACCTGAAGGCCACCACTCCGGACTCCACTTCGCCACCTCCGTCGTTAGGGGTCTGGTCGAAATATCCCCGGGCGCGCTGCTGAACGCAGGTGCATTGGGAGTGAGGTGACCCTGGATGATTATATGAACGGGGCCATCGGCCTCATTGTCATCTTGCGTGAGCTCGACATGCGCGTAGGTAATGGTGGCACCGGCAGGAACTTGAACGCTGTTAAACCGCAGACCTATCGTCTGTATGCCACCATCATTCATAAACTCCAGGTCGCTGCTGCCGGGGTCCATAGGCCCCGTCGGAGTCGGGTTACTTTGTTCAACACAATCCGCATTGCTAGTGATTTTGCCTTCCCACACTACATCGCCGAGCGTCACATTTGTACCGGCCAGAGCCAGCACAAGAACAAAAGATGTCAGAAAGACCAACTTCTTGCACATGAGAATTCTCCTTTCACCAGTTCAATGTACCCGTACTTTGCCGTCACAACACTGTGTCTTTTTTGCCGCGCCAAATTCTCATCGACTTGATTCCACCTCCTTTCCTTCAACAACACAGCGCGAACCGTTAGTCGAAAGACGAAGGCCCTGAGTCCGAAGGGTACATCTCGCATGGTGACACTCAGTTGCTGCAGCTCTGCATCCTTCAAAGGACTTCAAAGCCACTGCAGGATCTTAGATTCTGGCAAGAGCGGCTGCGCACGGACACAGACATGTTTGACATCCCTCAGAACACACTTCATCGCGGTGCCGCTCCACCGTCCTATCTTGCTTATACCAAATAGACTCACATCGCGTCAAGGAAAAACCGCTGAATCGGGCCCCTGATTTCCTTGTTCAAGAGCCTCGCATCTTCCCGCCCAAGGCAACGACGCTTGGTTCAAAGAGAAGCAGAAATAACTTACTTTCTGGTTCTGATGGTACTATAGTATATCTATAGGTTTAATAGAATATCGCCGTGGCCCCTTCGACGGAGTGTATCCTTCGGATTCGCCAAGGGCAGGCTTGACAACGGCTTGCTCATAGAAGCCCCCGGATGACTCTATTGCAGTCAGGAAAATTCCATTCGATATTGAGAAATCTGCCCGTTCCGTGCTCGGAGGCCTGAAATCTCGCGAAGAAGAGGGCTTGGCGTGCAGATCCTGCTTGTTGGTGCACGAGCCGCATTATTCTCTGCTGAAATACTCAGGACGCGAACAGCCGCCGACCTCTTTGAGCGAGTCTTTGTCAAGTTTTTGCACAACGTCTGCTGTTGCGGGTGCGATTGTGGCGACTAAAACGGCCTTCAGAGCCACAGAACGCCCATTCCGCCGTTTCGGCACGCGATTTGCACATTCAAGCATGGGCACTCGCGGTACGTCGCTACGATGCTGCCCCGAAACAACGATGGTGTAGGTGTGCATCTGGTCCGTGGCTGGGTTCGATAGAAAGATGATGTTCTTGCTGGTAACGGCCGCCTGGCTGGGCGGTGTATGCGTCGTCTGCCCGGCTCAACCGGCAGCAAACGAACCCGAATCTGAACAGGCCAATCCCGGCCGCAGCGAGTTAGATTCAGGGGGGCAAGCCAGGACCGATTCGCTGTTTGCAAATGACCCCGATTTTGCCGGCAAGGAGGGTTACGAGCCAGGCGGGCGGGAGTTCTTTGTCAGGACGATGCTTGCCGTCGTATTCCTTATCGTTCTGGGCGTGGCGGCGATCTATGTCTCCAAGAGACTGCTGCCGAAGATTACAAACCTGCCGGGCAAAGAGATTCGCATCGTCGAAACGGCCTATCTCGGCCCCCGCAAGGCGGTACACCTGATTGAAGTCGGTAAGCGACGCTTTCTCGTAGGCAGTACCAACGAGAATATCAGAAAACTGGCGGAAGTGACCGCGGGCTTCCCGAATCTGTCAGAGCAGGACGTAGACTTCGGTTGAGGACGGATATGTTCAGAAAATTACTCGGAACGTTTCTTCTGACATTCGTTGTTTTGTCGCCGGAACGTCTCTGCCTGGGTCAGGATATCGATACTTCCTCGCCATTTCCGCAGCAGCCCGCCGGCGCTGCCGAAACGAATGCTGCGGCCAACGGGGTCCCAAGCATTGGCGATCTGATGACCGTCATAGACAAAGCCACCGCCGACGGCGCCGAGAGCCGCGACTGGTCAACGCCGGTCAAGCTTGTCATTATTTTCACGGGCCTGGCCATCCTGCCGAGCCTTCTGGTGATGATGACATCCTTCACACGAATTGTCATCGTCCTGTCCTTCGTCCGACGCGCCCTGACAACGCAGACCATCCCGCCAACCATCGCCATCATCGGCCTGGCCCTGTTTCTGACATTGTTCACCATGGCACCGACGTTTGCAACGATCAACACCAGCTCAATCCAGCCCTATCTTGCGGACGAAATTGATTTTCAAACGGCAGGGACCAGAGCCGGTGACTGCATCAAGGAATTCATGCTTCGACAAACCCGAGAGGCCGATTTGGCGATTTTTGTACAGATGGCCAAGATCGAGCCGCCCCGGAGCATGATGGAAATTGACATGCACATCGTCATACCGGCATTCATTATCAGCGAGTTCCGCACAGCGTTTGAGATAGGCTGTTTGTTGTTCATTCCGTTCCTGTTAGTCGATATGGTCATTGCAAGCGTCTTGCTCAGCGCCGGCATGATGCTGCTGCCCCCGGTGATGATTTCTCTGCCGTTCAAGCTCATCCTGTTTATTCTCGTGGACGGCTGGGGGCTCTTGGCCAAGAGCATGAGTCTGGGTTTCAGGTAGCTCAAGTAACGCGCGGCACGCGCAGGACAGAACCCGAATGATTATGAGATACGGATTATGAATAGCAGTTTCGTTCTATATCTGAGCAGGTACACACTCGAAACGACCCTACTGTTGGCAGCGCCGATTCTGCTGACGTGCATCATCGTTGGTGTCGTCGTTACGCTGCTCCAGGCCGTCACGTCGATACGTGACATGACCCTGACCATCGTCCCCAAGCTTCTGGCCGTGGGTGTGGTCGTTTTGATGTGCGGCGGGTGGTTTCTGGATGTCGTCCTCCGATTCACCACCGATATCTTCGGCCATATCCCAAGCATCGGACCTTAGATTTATGCCACCTGTGAACGAAAGACTGCTTGGCGTCTTCATGGTCCTGACAAGGATTTCGGCCTTCTTTCTGGTCGTCCCCATCTTTGGGTACATGAGCATCCCGGCCAGAGTCAAGGTCTCGCTGACGGTGCTGCTGGCGATCTTCTTCTCAATGACGTCGCCCGTGCCCATCGCAGCCAAGCAAGCCTCGGTGCCCGAGGTCATCCTGCTGATCATCAACGAAGGCACATACGGATTAGCTTTGGGATTGATTGCGGCCGTTTTGTTTGCCGCCGTGCGATTCGCCGGGCGCATCATCGAGCGTCAAATGGGCCTGGCCATGGCCGAGGTTCTCGATCCCCTGACGGGCGAGAGGAGTCAGCCGTTAGGCAGTCTGCTGGAGATGATGTTCATCCTTCTGTTTCTCAGTGCCAACGGTCATCACTTGTTCCTGCTGACCCTGGCAAGAAGCTATGAAACATTTCCCGCCGGTCATATTCCGACCATACCGGTCCTGGCCGGCGGCATGGTCAGTGCCGGCTCTGCCATGTTGATGGCCGGCCTGAAAATGGCCGCCCCGATATTGGCGGCCTTCCTGTTGTTGATGGTCGTCTTGGCGGTGCTGGCCCGTATGGTTCCGGAGATGAACATTCTATTCATCAGCCTGCCGCTGCGGGTCGGCCTGGGGCTGTTGATGGTGGCTGCTTTCCTGCCGTTCATTAACACATTTGTGGCCGAATTCGCCGACCTGATGGGAAAACTTCTGCCCGTCTGAGGTTGACCGGCAAGGCGCCGGGCCACAGTCTGCCGGGCACGTTGGGGCGACCGCCAAGATCGAGGAAAGAGTATGGCAGAGCAGTCGGCTGCTGAAAAGACAGAACAGCCAACCCCCAAGAGGCTGGAAAAGGCAAGGGAAAAAGGCCAAGTGCCGCAGAGCCAGGAGCTCATGTCGGTTGTGGCTCTGGTGGTGTTGGTCGCCATGGTGGCTTTACTCAGTTCGAGCCTGATGAACTGGGTGGAGGTCGAACTCAGAGAAGGGATGGCGTGCAATAGCAGCCTCTTTGCCGACACCCAGACGTTTCTGGATTTTGCAAACAGAAAAACTACCGGTGTTCTGCTCGCGATACTGCCCATTGTCATAGCCCTGTGTGTGGGATCTGTCGCAGCAGGCGTCGGCATTGGCGGCTTGAATTTCGCCCCGGGAGCCGTCGAGTTGAAATTCAGCCAGATCAATCCGGCGACAGGTCTCGCTAAGCTGGTGAACGCGCGGTCTCTGGTCAGACTCCTGATGTCTATCGCCAAGCTCATCGCCGTTGCGCTGATTGCCTGGTTCTATCTGTACAGCAAACTGGAGGTGCTCTCGGGGCTTCGATGGGCATGGCCGGGACAGATGCTTGCCGTCATCGCGCAGATCATCCTCGGCCTGATGATACGCATCGGCGTTGCGCTGCTGCTCGTGGGATTTGTGGACGTGTTCTATCAGAAATGGAAGTACAAGCACGATTTGAAAATGACGCGCCAGGAGGTCAAGCAAGAGCGTAAGGAGACCGAAGGCTCGCCCGAGATTAAGGGCCGCATCCGCAGAATCCAGTTTGAAGCTGCGGCCAGACGCATGCTGCAGGAAGTGCCCAAGGCCAGCGTGGTTTTAGTCAACCCGACGCACGTGGC
>CP070806.1:3046392-3049503 GCA_020343675.1 Phycisphaerales bacterium | reverse complement strand
GAGCGAACGGCCGGCTTCGCGGGCGAACGGGAGTTGGGTACATGCTTGAGATGGCCGGGTCCCTGTAAATCAACTCGAGGTTTCCGAATGCATCGGCCACGTACAGCCCCAGAGCGTTGACGGGATTGCGCCGGTCTGTCACGGGCGTGCTGCCCTGGTGGGGCGGAAGCCGGCGGTCGCTCCAGGCCGCCAGATAATAATCCTCGGACAAGGGATACGGATTGGCGTAGTACGCCTCGGGCCAGCCGTCCGCTTCGGGAAAACATACTTCGGGAGTCAACCGTATCAGCGGGCCGGAGCCTTCCGTTCCGCCGGAGCGGTCCAGCAATGCCAACGAGCCGCCTGTGATGGAATGATGAGACGAGGCGGTGAAGATAAGCTTGTCGGAATCGGGGATGGAGCGGGCCTCAAAAATGCACTGGGGCCGCGTCGTGAAATTGCCATAAACGAGCTGCGGATTCGTCCCGTCCTGGTTTGTTGACCACAGGCTCATGAAGTGGCCGTTGAACCGGTCGATATAGTCCCACCTCGCGTAGAGGATTCGCCCATCGTCGGTCACGGACGGCGTCCATTCAAAATTCTCGAATGCCGAGAGCGGCCGCAGATTGCCGCCATCGGAGTCTATTGCGTGCAGCGTGAAGACCGCGCAGGGGCGCATGTTGTCGCCGCCGCAACGGACGTAGCTGTCCGGCAGGGTAGCTGCCCTGGTGACGGCGGTGTTGGCCTTGCTGCACTGAACGAACTGACCCTTCCGCGTCGATAAGAATACGATGTCGCCATCAGGCAGATAATGGGCGTCAAAGTCGTCATACCGGCCATAGGTCAGCCGCCTGATCCCCGTACCGTCAAGGTTCATCTCAAAAACGTGGTAGAAGGCATCCTCGGGCAGTCTCTTCTTGTCCACCTTTTCCATGCCGGCTACGTGCGGATAATGCCTGCTGTAGGCAAACAGGACCTTCTTGCCGTCATAGGACAGATCGGGACGCAGGAAACTTCCCGCAGGCCAGTCCTCGGTCAGGCAGCGCGGATGAGGCGTCTCCTTCTTGAACTCTTCAAGAAGATAGATACCGCCGCCGGGACGCGACCACCATCCATAGTACTGGTCCGACATGTGGGGCAGCGCCCCCGGAGCGCGTTTGACGAATAGAATCGTGTCGAAATCCAGCAGAGGGTTCGAGAAAGTCATTTTGCGGACTACTGACCGGGCCTGCAGATAGAGCTCCCGTCGAAGCGCCGTCGAGCTGCCGCCTTGAAATTTCGCACTATACGCGCCGAGAGAATTCAGTGTTCGTACTTGCTCATCGACGTTCAGCCCTGAGCGTCTGAGGCTTTCGGCCAGTTTCAGACCGCGAGTGACGATCTCGTCAACATCAAACCTGATTCTGTTTGAATGACGCTTCGACCATTGGCTCGTGCTGCTCTGAGTCGCATGCCTGCCAAGGGCGATATTGGCTTCGGCATTACGCGCGTAGATTTCTACTTCGTCCAGGTGAAGGTAGTCCGTGCCCGGCTGCCGGAGGCGGACATACCGAGCGGGTTCCCCGCCCAGTGCTACGACGAGCGGTTTTCCGTCCGTATGCCCGAAAAAAGCCGCCCCGTCATGTTGGTAGACCTGCCTGAAGGTTTCGCCGTCGCGCGAGAGCAAGACGGTCAGCCGCAAAGCCCTGTCTGCGAGGTCGCAACGGTTGAAGATGACGACACGCCCCAAGGGCGTCGATTCGCCCAGGTCGATCTGCCACCAGGGGTCTGGTTCGCGCTCGGTGTGAAATCCCCATGTGCCATCCTTGATGCCGTCACAGGCTCCGATGGCATCCTGTTCGGGCGTGACCGGGCCGTCGGCGGCAACGGCCCCGGCGCGGCGCACCTGCTCCTGACGAAGCCAGTCGGCTTCAACCTGCTCTGCCGACTGAACGGCCAGGCAGCTCGCAAGAACAACAGATAAGGCCAATGATACGGTTTTGCTGGAACACAACATGTTCATGCTCTCTTATTATACGTCCAAAACCCCGTGCCGCACAGGCAAATCCGGCTTGTGGCGGTTCGGGCCTTCCATCAGAAAAAAATCCTTGTCAAATCACATATCCCGAAGATAATAAAGTTTTTGGAGTTTGCAGGAGGTCCGGGCTGCTAACAGAACGTGGGTCCCGGAATGAACGTGGAATTTGAAATAGATGCCATCATTTCATTTGGAGAAGACCAGTCATGAGCGAACTCACCCCACAAAGCACATCGCGCCGCGATTTTCTCAAGAATACCGGTCGGGTCGCCGCCACCAGCGCCCTCGCAGGAGGGATCACTTCGCGCATGTACGCGGCGCAGAGCAATACCATCAAAGTGGTGCTGATCGGCTGTGGAGGCCGGGGCACGGGTGCAGCGTCGAATGCCCTGTCGGTCAAGAACGGCCCGATCAAACTCGTGGCGATGGCCGACGTCTTCGTGAAACGCCTTTCGGACAGTTATGCAAATTTGAAGAAGATGCATGGCGATCAGGTGGACGTACCGGAGGACCGCAAGTTCATCGGCTTCGACGGATACAAGAAAGCGATGGATTGCCTGAGCCCCGGAGACGTCGCTATTTTTGCGACGCCTCCGGCGTTCCGCTGGGTTCATTTCACCTACGCAATCGAAAAAGGTCTTAATGTTTTTATGGAAAAACCCGTCACCGTGGACGGCCCGACCAGCCGGCGCATGTTCAAGCTTGGCCAAGAGGCATCGGCGAAGAATCTCAAAGTGGGAGTGGGACTGATGTCCCGTCACAGCCGGGCGCTCGAAGAACTCCAAAAACGAATCCAGGACGGCGAAATCGGCGAGATCATTCTGCAGCGCGGCTACCGGATGCACGGACATGTAGGATTCTTCGCCTCAACGCCCAAGCCCGACGGCATCAGCGATCTGATGTATCAGATCCAGCGATTTCACAGCTTCATCTGGGCCAGCGGCGGATGCTACAGCGACTTCAACATCCACATCATCGATCACCAGTGCTGGATGAAAGACGCCTGGCCCGTCAGGGCCCATTCCCTGGGCGGTCGCCATTATCGGCAGAGTCCCGAAGGCATCACTTACGTGGACCAGAACTTCGATACCTATTCGACCGAATACACATACGCA
>CP070806.1:3043933-3046292 GCA_020343675.1 Phycisphaerales bacterium | reverse complement strand
GGCATTGTTGACGTCCCCGAACACCGTGCCGAAATACACATCGTGGGCCACGGCAGACTCTGTCGGCATCCAGCCTGTTACAACATCCCTCGGTACATCTGTTGCCCCATCTTCAGGTATTGGGCTGGAGGCCTCTGTGCCGCTCCCCGGGTACCCCAGTAGTTCAATTTCGCCGATCTGCAGACCATTGCCCCCTCCGGCATCTGTACTCACGGGGCCTCGAATGGGGTATAACATAAGCCGATAGTGATCGTAGCCCTTATTATTAGCAAACGTAATCGCCGTAGTGGTCAACGTATTGCGCGGCCACTCTGTCGATTGGTTGAAATCGACAACGTCGCCAACGGCAATCAACGTATAGGGCCCATCGATGCTCGCATTAGAACCCCAGAGTTCAAATTGAATCGGGTCACGCGCTGGAACGTCCCACGCTGAGCCTATTCTCAGTTCAGTAACAACGGTTCGGCCAATGGATGGAGTCACGTCAAGACCTGTGGGCTCCGTATCTCCGTTCCAACTAAAGAACTTCGAGGTGAGGTCGTTGTCAATGGCATGCCAAGGGCCATTTGTAGTAGACTGAGACGAGCCGCGCGGGTAGTCAATGATAGTATCGCCTGGCGAGGTGACATCAGTCAGTTCTGCGGTTAAGGGCCCCGCCAGACAAAAGACAAATGCCAAAAACAGATAAATAAATCTTTTACACATAATAGTTCTCCTTCCAAAGATTAAATTAGTGAAACATGTTCATTGGCTGCAACAAAACCCCTGGAAAAACAGCGAATAAGACTTCCCCCCCCATTGAAATCATACCCTGCGCTTACCCAGCGCAGCTTTTTCAGCATTTTGCTCATACCTCCTTCCTTTGCTCAACAACCCGCAAAAGGCGCTAATCGAAATGCAGGTAACGTGATACTTGGACACAAAGTCCACTCAGCGGCAGTGTATCTTCGCCTTGCATCGCACAGCCGTCCTCAGAAAACTGCAAATAACTCAACCAACGAAAAGATACGAATCTCCTGTTCATTGTTTATACCAAACAAGCTGCTGATTTGTCAAATCAAAAATCTACAAAAAGGAATACGTGACGCATTAAGGATTCTTCTGCTCTTTGCCTGATCCCTGAGCGAATTTGATGCCAAAGATTATGGCAGAAAGTAGGTACAACAGTGAGGAGTCCAAACACATAAACACCTTGTTTCCAAAGAGTTAGGCCGAGTATTGCAGGGCGTTATTGGCCCACGACAAGCGCAGCAGAAATCTTCCATCGGCTCGATTAAGGACCTGCCGTGCAGGGACGGATTGGCGGGTGTATAGACCCGGATCAAGTTATGCAAATGGTGTTTTACGGTGAGCCTGGCGAAAATCAGTCGCCAGAGACTCTTGCACGCTTCCGGGCCTCTTGCCCCCCACCAGAACCATTTGCCGCCAGCTTCGTGCAGAGGTCGCCAGAGCACCGGAATATTCGCATCCGAAAACTTCTTCAACTGTAAGGCGATGGCATCCAGGTCACGAAGAAGGTAAGCGACCGGAAGTTACACGTTGTGTCCGGGGCCATTCAGTCTTGGGCCTTGGCAGATCAAGACCATCTGGCTACGACCTGTGAAGAGTTGACTGTGTCAGAGTGTCATAAGCCTTTCAGCCATCTATTCAAGAATTTACTATACTGTGTTAGTAGATTTTCCGTGGAGAAGGGCTGGATAACTAACCATCGATATGGAAGAAGAACGCCAGCTTTTTCAACGGTTCCAACTGCTCATATAATCATGGAAATCACGTCTTTCCCTTTTCCATTATATGTGCGAGCAAAATAAGAAAGAACAGGGTCTATACCGATGGACTCGGTATAGACCCCAAAAGAACACACACGTCAACGTCTTGCCATTTACCCTGGTCGGCCTTTCGAAAAGGCAAGACAATATCACAACGGTAGACTCATATTAACGCCTTTAAGCCCTGTTACTCAACCACATTACTAATCTGGATAGCGTCCAGGAATAATCCATCTTCCCTGTAGGCCCACTCCAGGGTATGGGTCCCGGGCGCCAGCGTGAAGTACACGGTCTGACCGCCGTCTTCGCTGCTGTGAACCTCGTCCAGACCCCAGGGACCGCCTCGTGGCCGGGCATCATTGTGCCGGATCCAGCCGCTGGAGTGAATAGCCCTATTGATTTCTGCGCCCTGGATGCGGAACCAGCAGGAGTCATCACCATCATCGTCAGCGAGAGTCGTAAGCCGAGCCTCGATCATGTAGGTCCCACCCTCGACCGTGAATGTCCAGGCCGCCATACCGTCAGGTATATTGGGGCCAGACGTACTGTTGTTGCCGGGCTCGACCGTTATATACTTGCCGCCGGAGGCC
>CP070806.1:3035603-3043833 GCA_020343675.1 Phycisphaerales bacterium | reverse complement strand
GCTTTTCGAAAGGCCGACAATCATCAACGAGAAGACTGGGATGTTGTAGCTGTTTTCAGGGTCTATGCTGAGCCAATCGGTATAGACCCTGTTCTTTTCTATTTTGCTCGTACACATAATGGAAAAGGAAAAGACGTGATTTCCAGGTAGTGTCAAAGATGAATTACCTCAGGTAAGAATAGTTGTCGCTGATCATGTTGGCGAGGTAACAGGCCGGACATTGTGCGCTTGCTATAGCATGGAGCCTGCCGGCGCAGTCACTGTCGAAGGATTTGATCCATCGTGTCCATAAGCTCGCCCAAACCGAAAGGCTTTCGCAGAAAACGGAGGTCATTCTTCTTCAGAAAAGCTTCTCGCTCAGGGCTAACGTCTGCCGAGTAGAACAGGAAGCGTCCTTTTAGCCGGGAGTCATACGCAACCCCCTGTCTGTAAAACTCGATCCCGTCCATTCTTGGCATTTGAATGTCTGAGACGATACCATTATAGAAATGCTGTCTGACCTTCTCCAAAGCCTCGCTTGCTCCGGAGGCCGTCTCTACTTTCCCTCTGCGAGCGAGCAGCGAAGCCACCAACTCGCGCAGGGCCTCGTGATCGTCAACAACCAGGAACCGTTCTTCCCAAACTGAGGGGAACATGCCGACATCGAGGGACGGCTTCAGGTTTTGTGGAAGAGCATCTATGAACTCCCGAATGTGTGATAGATGAGCCTGTATCTCAGCAGCGATGTTCTCAGCTTCTCGACTCACCCCTCCAAACTTGCTGACAATATAGAGGAATACGGGATTCAGCTCAGAAAATTCTGCCCGGGCCATGTACTCCACAATTTGCCCTTTGGAGATACTTTTTCCACCGAGATGGTCGTCGAATCGTTTGAGGGACGTCTCAACGCTATCTCTGGTTTTCTGGTCAAGTACAATGTCCACGACAAGCGGTTTCTCTCTTGGTGGCAGGTCCGCCAAGACCATGGACATGAACTGAGCATGTGATTTCTCGTCCTCCGCCAACTGGGTTAGGAAGGTAGAGAAGTGTTCGTCTTGGACACACGCTTCGGCTGCCCGCGTGTACAAACTGCCCACTGATCCTTCAATATGCTTGAGCCAGGCAACTACATCTCGAATATCCGCCAGTGCCAGAGTACCCATCCGCTCATCCCCAAATGACCGTTGATATTCTGTTCACGCCACTTGGCAGTACCGCTACGCCTTTAGACCCAATCAGACTACCAAACCACCTGTATACTGCCAACCCTTTTTTTGATCTTGTTTTCGCAGTTCGTGTCGATGTGGAAGGCTCGTTATGGATGTATGGCGAAAAGCATTCATATTTCCAAAGAACCGACTCCCGGCCGTCGCAGGTCGGGGTGAGGCTGGTTATTCTTTTGCTTCGTGCCTGCGGAGGAGTTCGATAATGGAGGTATGGTTTTCCTCACCAAAGGCTCGCCGCCGCAGGGGCTTTGCTGCGTTCCTCAAGATGAATCGCGTCCTTCCGGCAGACGGAACGACAGATTCCACACCCGTAGCAGTCTCTCTGATCGATGACGGCTTTCTTGTTTGAGACGCTATACGATACGGCGCCGAATTGGCAGACACGCATGCACTGTCGGCAGCCGTTGCAAAGATCAGGATTGACCGCAGCCACATATTCTGCTCGAAACATGACGGGAATCCGGTGTGTTACAGTGCAGCGCATGGCCAGGCAGTCTGAGCGGTCGCAGTTGCATATTCCTCCGATAAACGGAGCGTGAAAAGTCCAAACGCTGTGGCAGAGGCCCTCTTGTTCATGGCTGCGCAAAGCAGAAATGGCCTCATCCTTACTTAGCCTCTCCATTCCGACTACGTCAGGCCCGTCGAGAAAGCTTTTGTCAAGACCCCTGATGATTTCACCGAGTTTTCCGCCGTCTGGTGCCAGACTAACTCCATAGCAGTAGCGTTCTTCTCTGCCGAGATTGATGTGGCGGCAGACGCAGGCCACACGGACGATGGAGTTTACAAACCTGAAGATACGCTCGATATCCTCTATGGGCACGACCTGCCCATAATGGACCTTTTTCATCTTGCCTGTGATTATCCTCTTGACTATGCCCTTTATGAGTCTCGGAATGTTTTCGAGTTGTTCGAGACGCTGAACATCCCTTGCGAGTGCCTCAGTGTCGGTGAAGAATGTCTCAATGAACTTGCGTCTTCGAATATCACTCAGCAAGTCGTCGGAGTAGTTGCTTGCCTGCAAGTACCACTTCTTGCCCTCGCCATGCTTCAAGCAGAATTCACACATTGTGATCCTCTTTTCTCGATGGAGCCGCCGACTCTTTCAAGCCTACTGCTGATCTACATTCTCCTGGAAGACTTTCTCGACGATCTCGTTCATGGACGCTTCTTGCTCGATGATCGATCTAACGAGTTGTATCTGTGTGCGACATCGATCGAGGTTGTGTCCCGCGCGACTGATCTTATAATAAACATCACCCAAGAGGTGATCCGTAAGAAATCGGATGCATTGTTCAAAGGTAATGAGTTTGCCCGCAAAGGCCAGGTGGCTTCTCTCGGCCGACGTTAGAAATGAGTGCGTCTGCTCTGCGAAGCCCCGAACTAGCGCCTCGAACAAGTTCATCTCGATTTTCACCTTCGACACATCCCGCTCGTCCTCTCGGGCACGGGTGGCCGCCGTTCGAACCAGGTCTGCGAAGTCATAGACGGACAAGCCTGGCATGACGGTATCCAGGTCAATCACACAGATACCCTGATGAGTCTGCTCGTCCAGCATGACGTTGTTGATCTTGGCGTCGTTGTGCGCGATGCGACACGGAACATCTCCTTTCAGCACTGAATTCGGCAAGACATCGCAAAGGCCTGCGTGGCCCAAGACAAAGTCAATCTCAGGCCTGGCTCCTTTGGCGAGGTTGACAGGATCCTTCTTGAGAACCTCCTGGAACCGCTCAAAGCGGATGCGCGTGTTGTGGAAATTCGGGATTGTCTCGTGCAGGACCGGCCCCGGGAGGTCATTCAGCATTCTCTGAAACCAGCCAAACATCCGAGCCGCCTCGTAGGCCAACCCGGCCGATTCAACAGCGTCGTAGGTGACGGCCTGCTCCACGAAATTGTATACTCTCCAGTAGTTGCCCTCGGGGTCTCTGTAATAACTGGTGCCGTTATCCGTGCGGACGACTCTCAACTGGCGGGACGCCAATTCCGGATCGATTCTCTGCATTTTGCTGTGTATGTGTTCGGTGACGCGAAGAATATTGGCCATCATGGCGGGCGGATTTTTGAAGACTGCATGGTTTATCCGCTGCAGTATATACCGGACGACGCGTTTGTTCTTCACACGGGCCAGGATGTATGTATTATTGATGTGGCCTTGAGCCAGAGGCATAACCTCCGACAGGGTACCCTCAAGATGGAAATGCTTCACAATCGATTTCACGACGTCCTGCATCAGAATCTCCAGAGCCTCTCAGGGTATAGCCCTTCGTCGGTCAATTTCCGTATGCGCTGCGCGGCCGAGGACCTGTCCTGGCGATACGTTACTCCAAACCAGGGATCATCGGTCTCCAGCACCTTCACAGTGGCGTCTCCACCCTGAAGCAACTCGTCGACGACGGATGGGATGAACAGCTCGCAGGTTGTTGAGTCCCCGTGGTCCCGAAGGAAGCGCTCGAATAGCACTTGGACATGGTCAAAAATGGACGGTTGGAATCCCCATAGGTTCATCGAGACGACTTCGTCGCCTGTCAGGGCGCAGGCCGTTCCATCTGAGTCAACGTAGCGGGCACCTCCAGCCGTTTTCTCGACGTTTCGCCGTTCAACGATTCTTCGCAGGAACATGTCTCGACTACACTCACAGACACCCCTGGACACCGCTCCATATTCGCTCAGGGTATTGCCGAGAGTATAGCCGACCATCGCATAGTCACTGGGTGAACGGTGCTCGGCTGTGATGAACTTGAATATCGCCGTCAGTGCATTGACGCCGTAATAATCATCCGCGTTCATGACGGCAAAAGGCTCGTGAATCAGCTCTCGGCTAACAAGCATCGCGTGGCCGGTACCCCATGGCTTCTCGCGTTTTGGGGGCGCTGTAAGACAGCCTAGGCTAGTGTCAATCTCCTGGTACAGGCAAGCCGTTTCCACAAGACGGTCAAACTTGCTACTGACCTGTTCCCTGAAAGCATCCTCAAAATAGTGCCTGATCACAAAAACCACCCTGTCAAATCCGGCTCTCAGGGCATCGTACACGGAATAGTCGATGAGTGTCTGACCGTGGGGACCTACAGCGTCAATTTGTTTTAGTCCGCCGTAGCGAGTGCCCAAGCCTGCTGCCAGGACCAACGCGGTTGATTTCATGCGAAGTCCTCAGTCAATCTCGTATCTCGAGCGACGAACAACGACCGACGGGCGACGAGGATATCAAGCGTACACTATTTGGCATTTAGCTTTACCAGTTCTATGCCCTTGCCCATTCCTAAATTGCGGGAATATTGCCTGTCCGTCGGATTGTTCCAGTGCTCGTAGGCCCCCAGACTTGCCAGACGAGTTACATTCCCCTTGTGGTCAGGGTCATAGAATGTGCCCGAACGCGGGTTGTCTGCCAATGCCGCCTCGATCAGGTAATCGTTTGTGCCGGACTGGTGGGGCGCATCGTCCCACTCGGCCCACAGAAAATCGAACCCAACCGCATCAATCGCCACCGGGTCCTGGGAGACAAACAGGCTTGAACTCCAGTCTCCGTCAAACGGCGGGCTGTTCCATTTCCTCGGCGCTCTTTCCTTCGCATGTTTGCCGGCATAGAGCCCGTCAATCAAATACAGCAGCGTTTTGCCCCCAAGGTGCTTGTGCCCTATGAGATCCACCAGGGGCCGGTAATGTCCCATGCCGGGAGTGGTAAACGGAAGGTCCTTGTGCAAATCGTAGTAACCGGGCGCGCGAGCGGGCTTCCTGACCAGCGACCCGTAGTGGTTCTTTGCGCAGAGCGTGACGCCGGCCGCATCGTTGTGGCTTTTGAGATTTGCCAGGTTGATCAGGTATTCGGCCTCTACATAGGACGCGGGCACATAGTCTGTTGTCGTTCCGGCCGCATCCGGCGTGCTCCAGTAGAGTGGAACCGGTGACGGCTTTGCGGCCGTTCGGCCAAACCGGCCCAGGTATTCCAAGTACCGAACATTTGGGAACTGCCCGTGGCACATGTTGTAGAACTCATTGGGGAAGTAGCACAGAGTGTCGCCGACCGTGATGTCGCTTTCGTTGACACCGGCTTCATTCACAAGCTGTCGCAGCAGGGCTATGATCATCTGCGGCGAGGTGTTCATGTAATCCAGGTTCTTCAGATTGTAGTCTTCGATGGTTGCAACGGTACTTTTGTTCCAAATCCTGATGCACCCGACGAAATTCACCTTGATGACAATTTTCTCACCCGATCTGTATCCGACGTTCCCTTTGCCGTGCATCTCATTGAAATATCTGAAGAGCGCGTCCCATGCGGCCGCATCGCTTGGCTCACCGCTGAGCGCCCGTACAGCCCTGCTCACCATTGTGTCAACGGCGTCCTGATTTGTGTGGCTGCTTTCCCACCAGTGGCCATCTCCAGGACCGTCCCAATCCGTCGCATCCGGGTCGTGTACCCACGCAACGCGCCCGGGATGAATCCCCTTACCATGTCCTATCGGAGCATTTGCGATTGGCTCATCGGCAAAGAGTGTTTCTTCTGTCGTAATGCTCTGAGCGAACCACACCGATCCGACGCTGACGGCGACAAGCACCGCACATAGTGCGTAGCGCGATTGCGCCAGAGAGCGTTTTGCTCTGCGAATGAATGTGATTGAGCCGATTGCGCCGGCAAGCCAAACGATAAAGCCGGATGCCAGCGGAAAAGCCGCCCGCTGACACGGATACGCAGCCCGTGACGGTTTCGGGATCACCCTAAGCAGGAACCATATCAACGCCAACAGTCCACCTGCCGAGAATATCCACGTAAACCAGCGACATCTGCTCAGGTTCTTTGGCGGCTTGCTCTTCTTTGGGCATGCCAAACGTGTGTGTTTTCTTCTTGGCGATGGCATTTCTTGACCTTCCTCAGATTCCGACCACCTCAGGCCGCATTTCCTAGAATTCTCAGGACGACATCATGCCCTGATATTTTAGCAGCTTTCCCACGTCAAACGCCAGGATAATCGTATCCGAATACAGAGTACCTTGAGCAGACACGCTGTCATCCGTCAGAATTCGCTCGAAACTCATTGAACGCAAGGAGCTCAGAAGATAGGATAGGATGGATTCGGCAAGGTGAATTCGATCCGGGTATGCCCGCATGGGTAAATTGAAGGAGATAGACCTCATGACCGTAAATGTGTCCCGAAGAAGAATGATACAGGCGGCCGGGGCAACGGCCCTGCTCCCTTCCGTGGTGGCGGCGCAACCGGCTCTCAGGCGGTGGCCGATTGTCGAAGGTCCGGATACGCCAAAGCTGTGCCTGGGCTTGGGCGATGGCGGCCGGGCCGCTGAAGGCCGGCAAAACGATAGCACCCGGCGGATCAAGCAGCTCGGCGTGAACTACGTCCTGGGTGGAGGGCCACGCATTCCCTGGCAGGAGGCCGACCTGCGCGCCCGTATTGAGCGTCTTAAAGCCGAGGGCCTGACCCTGTACAACCTGATGATCGGCGGATTCCGGAACACCATTTACGGCAGACCCGGCCGCGACGAAGAGATCGAGAAGGTCATTCAATCCATACGCGCAGCCGGTAAAGCCGGTCTGCCGGTGATCGAGTACAACTTCTATGCACACCGCGCCATGGAGGGCTATTATGAGCAGCCCGGAAGAGCCGGCGCGGGATACACCGCATTTGACTACGACCGCATGAAAGACCTGCCGCCCCTTCCACGAGAGGGCGCTCACAGTCTGGAGCAGATGTGGGCGAACATCACCTATTTCCTCAAGGCCGTGGTGCCCGTGGCCCAGGAGTCAGGGGTCAGGTTAGCCCTGCACCCCAACGACCCTCCGGCGCCGCTCAGCCGAGGGTCCGGACAAATCATGGGAACGGTGGCAGGCTGGAAGCGCCTTATTGAGATCGTCCCCAGCCCGGCGAACGGGATCACGTTCGACTGCGGAGTGACAAAGGAAATGGGGGAGGACCCGGTGGAGGTCTGCCGTTACTTCGCCAGCAGGAAACGGATTAACCACATGCACTTCCGCAATGTGCGCGTGGAAAAGCCCTACGAGAAATACGCAGAGGTATTCCCGGACGAGGGCGAAGTGGACATGTTCGGGGTCATGAAGGAATTGGTGCGGCAGAAGTACGCCGGGACGATCTATCCCGAGCATCCCCGGGCGCTGGACTACGACCGGCAACAAGCCGGCTTCCGCGGGGGCTATCCTGGCGGCGGCGGGTACGCTGGCATCGCGTACAACGTGGCGTATGCCAGGGCGATGTTGCAGGCGGCCTTGGCATCCTGATAATCACTCGCAGTGGGCACATAACCGCCTGGGCCTTGCGGGGGGCTGAGAATCGACCGCCGCGTCCGGTTCTTGCTACGCTCGCTCCCGCTCGCTTCGCAACAATCGGTTCCTGCTCATCCCTGGACATACATCGTACTCCTTTCGGGGAACATTATCCCCTAATTGTGTGTCCAAGGAGACTCTAATACTCTGTCACAGATGAATTGAGGGATTGTCATTCCTGCCTCAAGCAGGAATCCAGAATCGAGAACAATGGATTCCGCATCAAGTGCGGAATGACAAGTACGCAAGTTGCATGTGACAGAGCACTAGGGCGAGACACCCCGGTACATCCTGGACAATTCAGCGTAGTGGCGACAGCCTACAAAGGGTACAGGCTGCGTTTGTTCCCGGGGAGGCTTTAGTCTTGGTCCGGCTGGATGAACAGAAGAGCCCCTGCCGGAAGGAGGGTCTGAGTGAAGACCACAGGGCTTGTTCAGTAGTCCTTGAACTTTTGCATCCATTCGGGCCAGTCGCCGGGCTGAACGTGGCCGGCAATGGTCCAGGGGCCGTTTATGTCGAACTCTCGATGCCACTTGAGCTTCCACAACTCCTTAAGCCCAACCTCTCTGACAGACCAATCCACAAAAACGCCGTTTGCTGTCCCATTTTGGTGTCGGTTGAGGCAGAAACGCTTCATTTCACTTTGATTGTATGCCACCACCACATTGCCATCATATTCCGGAGGTTGATCTGTGTGGTATGGATCGGACCCGAAAAAAGAGCTATCCAGAAGCAGCGGTAT
>CP070806.1:3024644-3035503 GCA_020343675.1 Phycisphaerales bacterium | reverse complement strand
AAGGCAAGTACCAGGTGAAGGTGGACATTGACCTCGGGCCGTTTGAAGTAGTACAGGAGGAAACCTGGCACTTGATTTGAGAAAAGAAAAACAGCCACGAATGCCGGCGGGTAGAGAGACGGTTCTCTGACCCGCCTTTTTTATTGGGACAAAAAAAATGAGACAGTAGAAGGGAGCTTTGCGATGAAGGGCATTGACAAAATCAGTCTGCGTGACGTCCAGGCCGTTTACAGCGGCCCCGAGGGGCAGCTCTGGGAGCTGATCATGGGAGAGCAGATTCATATCGGCGGTTTTGTCTCCTCGATGGATCTTGCGGAGAAGGCCGGGATTGGCGCCGGGGCCAAAGGGGTTGATCTTTGCTGCTGCAACGGAGCGGGGATGCGATTCCTTGTGCGTTTTCGAGATGTTGCGTTCATGGAGGGGGTCGATGCAACGGAAAAGGTTATCGAACAGGGATTCGGCCGATGCGAGCAGGAGGGACTGTCGGACAGAATCGAGTTCACGCGAGCCGATGTCTGTGACAGCGGTCTTGCGGATGTAAGTGCTGATTTCATCTGGGGCGAGGATGCGTGGTGCTACGTTGTCGATAAAGAGAAGCTGATATCGGAAGCGGCGCGCATCGTCAAGCCCGACGGAGTGATTGCCTTCACCGATTGGATTGAAGCAGAAGCGGGGCTCAGCGATGAGGAAGCCGAGCGTTTCCTGACCTTTATGAAGTTTCCGAACATCCAGGACCTCGAAGGCTATAGTCACCTTCTTGCGACCAACGGCTGCGAAGTGACCGTTGCCGAAGATACCGGCCGGTTTGCACCCTATGTTGACCTCTACCTCGACATGCTCAATATGCAACTGACATATGATGCTTTGAAAATCATAGGATTTGACAGCGAGTTGATGCAGTCGATGGCGGCCGAGATGACCTTCATGCAGGAACTGGCGCACGCGGGCAAGATTGCGCAGGGCTTGTTTGTTGCGCGAAAGAAAAAATAGACAGTAATGTTGGACGGGGCGATAGACATGGGAAAATGCCGCGATAGTGACAAGAGTGTTGTTGAATCGGGCGATCCGCATAATCGGCCTGGGGCTCCGTGCGCTTCGGGAGAATCGGATACCCAAGGGCCCGCCAACGGCCCTGCGGCCTGGTTCGGCAAGATGATACAGAACTGCTACGAATACGCCACAGATGCCAAAGCCAAAGGCAAGCGCATCGTAGGGATTATGTGTGAATATACGCCGCGGGAGCTGATTATGGCGGCGGATGCCGTGCCCGTGTGTCTGTGTGGAGGTTCGGCGGAAATGATCACGCCGGCCGAGGAACATCTGCCCGTGAATCTCTGCCCGCTGATCAAATCGACGTATGGCTACCACCTTCGTAAGGCCAATCCTTTTCTGGAAATGGCAGATCTGATTGTGGCCGAGACGACCTGCGACGGCAAGAAGAAGATGTATGAGCTCATGGGCCGGACACGTCCGACCTGCATTCTGGAGCTGCCTCAGAAGCCGGCCGATAGTGACGCGATGGCGCACTGGGTCAGAGAGCTTCACAAGCTAAAGGCCAAACTTGAGGAGCACTTCGGCGTCGCGCTGACTGATGAGAGAATCAGGCAAGCCATCCGGATAATGAATCGCGAGCGCCGGCTCAGGCGTGAGCTGGCGGCGCTGATGAAATTGCCGTCACCTCCGCTGACGGGTAGGCAATTGCTGGATTTCAAGAGCATCATCTCCGGTATCGATGCCGATCTTGAGCAGTACGCAAAGGCGATTGAAGCACTCCGGCCCCAGAAAGCTGACGGGCGGAAGGATGATTCCGTGCGAGTTTTGTTGACCGGCGTACCCATCGTTCACGGAGCCGAGCGCGTGCTCGATATTATCGAGTCATCCGGAGGGCTTGTCGTGTGCATGGACAACTGCACGGGACTCAAGCCCATTCTGGAGGATGTGGACGAAGGCGCCGAGGACCCGGTTCGTGCCTTGGCCGAGAAGTATTTTCGCCTGCCGTGCTCGGTCATGACGAAAAACGACCGGCGTCTGGAGGTCCTTCGAGAGCTGGCGGCTGAGTATCGCCCGCAATGCGTTATCGATTTAATCTGGCAGGCGTGCATCACGTACGACGTCGAATCCCATCTCATCAAAGAGCTCGCCGAGAAAGAGCTTGGACTGCCGTATCTCAGAATCGAAACGGATTACTCGCCGTCCGATTCGGCACGGATTGCCCTGAGAGTCGAAGCGCTATTTGAGACGGTCCGGCAGCAGACGGGCGAACTGCGGTGCTTGAGACAATGAAGACAATCATCTATACGTGCCCATACATACCCGCCGAGTGGATTGCAGCGCACGGACTGCACGCGAGCAGGATAGTGCCGGACCACGTGGATGCAGATCTCTCATTGGCTCGGGCCGAAGGCGTCTGCCCTTACGTTCGGAGCTTTATCGGGCAAGTGATGGCGGACAAGGAAGCAGGCGGCGCTGTGCTGACGACTGTGTGCGACCAGATGCGCCGAGCGTTTGACATCATTGTTCGCAATGGCGCTATTCCGGCGTTTCTGATGAATGTTCCGAATACGTGGCAGACTCCAGCGGCTCAGGCACTGTATATTGACGAGCTCAAACGGCTCGGCCGGTTTCTTGTTCAATTGGGGGGCACCTCGCCTTCGGACGAGGCGCTCGCAGAGGTTATGCTCGAATATGATGATGCCCGAACATCCATCCGTTCAGCGAGGGAATATTTGTCGGCGAGACGATTTGCAGATGCGATTGCACAGAACCGCGTGTGCAACAAGTTGCACACCCTACATGCTGAGCCTCTGGTGGAAGGCGTGCCGCTGGCGCTTGCGGGCGGGCCACTGATGAGGTCCGACTATGAGTTGTTCGATATGGTCGAACAACTTGGCGGGCGAATCGTGCTCGATGCCACCGAGACGGGCGACCGGGGAATGTGTCCCGAATTCGACCGCGCGCGGCTCCGCAAAGATCCCCTGCGAGAACTGGCGCGTGCATATTTCGGGAGCATCCCGGACGCTTCCCGCAGACCGAACAGCGATCTTTACGAATGGCTCGAGCGAGAGCTTATCGGCAGGGCGGTTCGGGGGATCATCTTCCGGCGGTACCTGTGGTGCGACTTATGGCATGCCGAACTCGGGCGGCTGAAAGACCGGATCGAGCTGCCCGTTCTTGATATAGACTCAGCCGGTGAGAACCACCTGGAGCGGCCGCGAATATCGAATCGAATCCGTGCGTTCCTGGAGATGTTGCAGTGATCGACGCGCCCGAACGAATAACGCTTGAGGAATGGGACCTGCGATACGAGAAGCTGTATCGCGCAGGCTTGCCCCAGCCCGCTTATGGCGGTCCGCTCAGCCGGCATGTCAGCGATGGTGATCACCGGCTCCTGAAGCTGCGCTACGACAACTCTCCGGCGGCTTTGAGGCTCTGGAACTTCTTACTGACAGAAGAGGACCGCCTCCACCGGGCTCGCGCTGCCGGCAAGAAAATCGTTGGCACGATGAAGGATCTCGGCACGGTGCCCGTCATGGCCTATTCTTTTGACAATATGGTGGCCTTCTATCCCGACGGCGCCTGGTGGATTCCCTGTGTCATGGAATATAGTGCCGGATTGCTCGAGATCGCCGATTCGCTCGGGATCGATGAGTCATTCTGCCCTGTGCGGGCGATGCTGGGTGCATTCGTCACTGAGGCGCATTTTCCCATCCCGAATATGCTAATATGCAGTGTTGGCGCCACGTGTGATGATTTTTCCGCCATCGCGCAGCGGCTCAACGGCCTCGGGCACTCTATCTTCTGGTGGGAAATACCTCATCGTCGTTGCCCCGAACAGGCAGAGGCGACGGCGGAACTGCCGGGTGGGCTGTCCGCGCCGAGATGCCAGGTCGAATTTGTCAAATCGGAGCTTGCGCGAGTTAAGGTCGCACTGGAACAATTGGCAGGGGCCGAGCTTGACGAGGAAAGACTCTCGGCCGGGATAAGGCAGGCGAACCTGGTCCGGCAATCTCTGGCCGAGCTTCGATATCTTGCCTTCACGGCTGAGCCTTGTCCGATTCCGGCTCTTGAGATGCTCGTGGCCGAGATGCTTGCGATACATTATTGCTCGGACCGGGGCGAGACGATGGTCGTGCTTGAGGAATTGCTCGATGAAGTCAAGGTCCGCGTCCGGGCCGGCCGGGGTGTCCTCGACGCCGATGCTGCAAAGATCTTCTGGGTCAATCCCGTGGCGGACTTGCAGGTGATGAACCTGCTCGAAGATTGCGGGGGCAGGCTATGTGGCACGGAATATCTTTTCACCCATGCCCTTGATCCGATTCCGGAGAACGTGCCGCCGCTCGAAGCTCTGGCCCGGGCCGCGCTTGCCGATCCGATGGCGGGCTCGTCCATCGATCGCGCCGAGCGGATATGCTCCGACGTTTGCCGGTTCGGCGCCGAGGCGGTGCTCATCTCGCGAATTCCCGGCGCCAGTCATTGCGCTCTCGAAGGCCAGGTGATATCCGAAGTTGTTGCAGACACACTCGGTATTCCGGTTCTGGAGATTGAAGTTCCACCCGTGGCGGACTCGATGTCCCCAACGGTTCGTACGAGGCTGGAGGCTCTGGCCGAAACGGTCAGAGCACGCCGGCGGTCGAGGCAAAACCGATGGAGAAACGGATGATTTGTGCAGGCATAGATGCCGGTTCCAGAGCGATAAAAGTCGTCTTGATAGACGCCGAAAGCCACGAGATTGTCGGCGAAGGGCTGGCCGATCAGGGTGTCGAGCAGGACAAGCTCGCGTCGCAACTGTTCAAGGCAGTCCTCAAGAGAAACGGTGCCAATGGAAGCGACGTCGGCGCAATCGTCGCCACTGGCTACGGACGGAGCGCCGTCAGTATTGCCGATACGACGGTCACCGAGATCACCTGTCACGCCGTCGGCGTGCATCGGCTTGTGCCGAAGGCTCGGACCGTGATTGACATCGGCGGCCAGGACAGCAAGCTTCTGCGGCTCGATGCCTCCGGCAGAGTGCGGGATTTTGTCATGAACGACCGTTGTGCGGCCGGGACCGGGCGATTTCTTGAAGTCACCGCCAAACGTCTCGGCGTCGAGCTTGACGCCCTTGGTCCGTTGGCCGCCGGCAGCCAGCATCCCGCGGCCATAAGTAGTATGTGTGTCGTGTTTGCTGAGACGGAAATTACCGGTCTGCTTGCTTCCGGCACGGCCAGAGAGGACATTGTCGCCGGAGTCGAGGCGGCGATTGCCGCGCGCATCGCCGGGATGGCGGGCCGGAGTGTCGAGCCGCCGGTCATATTCACGGGCGGCGTCGCAATGGTCTCGGGAATGACCGCCGCTTTGCAGGCGGCCCTGAAGCAGACTGTGGACGTGGCCCCGGCGCCGCAAATGACCGGCGCCCTCGGAGCGGCCATACTGGCATCGAGACAGCTCAGCGGAGCGCCGATGTAGCCCTGCTTGCAGCGCAGAAGGCCGGCAGATATAATCGGCCCCGCGACTATTTCGAGGATATGCAATGGCAAATGTGAACATGGAAAGACGGAAACGGGTCATGCGGCGTTCGATTCGGCTTGGGCACTGCATCTGCGATCCGAAGAAGCCCTGCCCCTGCGACCTTTTCAAGCAGCGCGATATCTGTCTGTGCGCAGGTGAGCGGCTCGAATCGCCGACCGGTCCCGTTCGCCTCACGCAGCTCGTGGAAAAGGCCGGCTGCGCCTCCAAGATCGACCAGGCGTTCTTGAAGCAAACCCTGAAAGACCTGCCTGCAGCGGACGATCCGCGCGTGCTGGTCGGTGTCCCGGCCGGCGACGACGCGGGTGTCTATGACATGGGCAACGGAACGGCGCTGGTCCAGACCGTTGACGTCTTCACGCCTTCTGTGGACGATCCCTACACATTCGGGCAGGTGGCCGCGGCCAATTCCGTCAGTGACGTCTATGCCATGGGCGGAACGCCTATTACAGCGGTTTCCATACTTGGTTTTCCCGTGCGCAAGGTGCCTGACGAAACGATGTACCAAATTCTCTCCGGCGGCATCGATAAGATGAACGAGGCGGGCGTAGCCATCATCGGCGGCCACAGCATTAATGACGGCGAAATCAAGGCGGGTTTTGCCGTCACCGGTACGATAGACAAGGGCAAGATCGTCACAAACGCCGGCGCGTGCCCGGGCGATGTGCTTGTCCTGACCAAGCCACTTGGCACGGGAATCGTTGCCTTCGCAGCACAAATCGGCAGGGCCGAGGCGGAAAGTATCGAGGCGACGGCCGCGTCGATGACTGCACTTAACAAGACAGCTTCGCAGCTCATGGTCAAGTTCGGCGCCCATGCCTGCACCGACGTGACGGGCTTTAGCCTCATGGGCCATCTGGCTGAGATGGCTCTATCGAGCAAGGTCGATGTCGAGGTCGTCTGGGACGAAATCCCGCTGTTTCCGGGCGTGCTGGACTATGCCGCGGCCGGCATACTGCCCGGTGCGATCGAACGGAACAAAGAATCCTGCGGTGACCGCATCGTTGCCGACGAATCGCTTCCGCAGGAGACGGTTGATCTATGCTATGACGCCCAGACCTCCGGCGGGTTGCTAATCGCGATTGCACAAAAAGACGCCGGCGATTTTCTCAAAGCTCTGCATTCTGAGGGGATTTCGGCCGCGGCGGTTATCGGCAAAGTGGCGGGCAAGGGCTCAGGACTCGTCGGAATCACGACAACGGGAACTCGAAAGATACCGTCATCGGAACCGGCCAAGGCCATTGCAGAACCGCCGTCGGCTGAGCCGCGGCCGGAGCAACTGCCCGTCAAGTCTGAAAGCGAAGAGGTGCCGTGTTGTTCGGATGCCGCGTCTCCCTCGAGGCCGGAAGGCTCTGACATTGCCCAGATTAAGGCCAAGTTCACGGATTTTCTCGGCGCCGCGAGCTCACCTCACGGCTTGGACGCTTACACCAAGCAGGCGATGTCCATTGCGCTGTCGGTCGCGATGCGGTGCGAGCCATGTCTGAAAATGCACCTGAAAAAGGCCAAAGAAAAGGGCTTCACCCAGGACGAGATTGATGAAGCCGCCTGGATGGGCATCAGCTTCGGCGGCTCACCGACGATGGTCTTCTACGAGCAGTTCAGGAACTCTTGATGGAAGAATTTGTCAGGGCGAAAAACGTGAAGAAGTCGATTCTTTTCATCATGCTTGGTCTCGCACTTGTGCTTATCAGCAAGTCAGCTTCGGGGGGCAGCGTATCTGCGGCTTTTGACACGTTGGCTTGCGATGGTCGTGCAGGGATCGGAAAGTGTATCTTCACCAAGTTCCCGGGAAACAAGAAACACGTGCCCGAACATGCGAAAGGCAATCCGTACGTGGGAGGGATTGAGGCGAAGATAACCTGGGCAGAACTGGAGCCCGAAAAAGGTAAATATGCATGGGAGAAGATCGATGACTTCCTTTCCGAATGTGCGAAGTACGACCTTCAGGCCGCCTTTAAGTTCTGGACAGTCAGTGGCAAGGTGATGAGCGATGGGCAACTGGCAAAGGGAAAAGGAAGAGCCGGTCCCGACGTTGTTTACCGAAATACGGATACTCCCCCATGGCTGTTTCAAGATCCAAGCGTGAAAAAGCTCGGAGGCTTCATGACACCCAAAGGACGGCTGCCCTATTACCCGGTCTTCCGGGACAAAGCGTACCAGAAGCACCTCGAAGAATTCATAGTCGCGTTTGCCAGACGCTACGACGGACATCCCCGGATCGAGTATATTCGCATCGGTGGATGGCAGATACTCACGAACGAGCCGAGCTTCTACGGCGGCGCCAGTGAGTTCCTGGTCGATCAGCTCCTCGAACAGGGCATGGATGTTAGAGGGAAGGAGAAGGACCTGAAGATTATGCGAAACCTGCCGGGCGACAGTCCATATTCGATAGCCGTCCTTGATATGATGGATATCTGGTACAGACACTTCAAGAAGACGCGTCTCGGGGTCACCGTCCATCCAAGCAAGGAGCAAGGCAGTTTCGAAGATGTGCAAATGAAGCACGCTTTTGAGAAGAAGGCCCTCATCGTGAACACTGGCTTAAATGAAGCGGACAAGAGCAGCATGCGTCAACTCTACAGGCAGGCATACGAAAAGCACGGCTGCAAGGTGGGCTGGGGGGACTTGACGCACGTCGGACGACACGGAAAAGAAAGAGAGCTCCAGAAGAAAGGAATCAGCCTCTGGAGGGAAATAGCCAGGCAGGCCGTTGGCTCCGACATTGACCCGCAGTACACTCCTGCGTCAAAGATAAGCTACGTCATTTTTAGCTCCACAGCTCTCAAAGACGTGGAAGCGACCAAGTGGCTCTATGAGCACCTTGTCAGATAGATGGGTGAGATGAATCGCACCAATAGCTGAGACAGTGGCCGGATGGGCCATACCGCGAGCGAAGTCGAAGAGGCCCCATGGATGAGCATCAGCTTCACCGGCTCGCCCGCCATGGTCTCCTATGAGCAGTTCAAGAACTCGTAATAGATGACCAATGTGAGATACAAGAGTATCTCAGCGAAAGGGACAAATAGAAGGCGTCCCCCGATTTCTCCATATCATTTTTACTAACGACCTAGTGCCATTCGATGGCCGCCATGAACAAACAGCAGTTGTCCAGTAATCCAACTGGCTTGTTCCGAGGCAAGAAACACGACCGCATTTGCGATGTCTTCGGGCCGCCCGATTCTTCGCAAAGGGATGTCCGCAATAAGAGCTTCTTCTGCCTCTGCCGTGATATATCCGGACTGCACCGGTCCGGGTGATACAATGTTAACCGTAATGCCGTAAGGACCCAACTCCGCGGCTGCACTTCGACTGTACGACTCCAAGGCATATTTGCTCGCACGATAAGAAATCTCTCTGGGGCATCCCCACGCACAATCCGCGCTTATATTGATAATTCTTCCCCAGCTATTCTGCCTTTCAATGATTCGACTAGCGAACTTACTCATGAGGATGGCGACGGCTCGGGAGTTAACCGCAAAATGGCGATCATGACTTACCACGTCGATCGTCGATATGGCTGGCCCTCCCTCCCATAACTCTGTCTCTTCCCCTGAAGTATTGGGAGGAAGAAAGGTGTCCGCGGCGTATGCCGCCGCATTATTCACAAGGATATCAACGTGACCGAACGCTTTTTCTGCCTGTTCATATAAACGATGGACGTTTTCAGGCTCGCGAAGATCCCCTTCCCAAGATTCCGCATTACCACCGGAGTCTCGAATTGATTCGAGCAATCCATCAGCCGTTTTCACTTGTTGTCTAAGAAAGAACGCCAATCCTGGATCCTGTGGCTCATGAGCCTTCTGATTTCCATCCGGTGGTTCGGTAGCCTGACGGAAATAATGAACAAACACTTGGGTGCCATGGGAAGCAAATGCTCGTGCGATGGCCGCACCAATACCGAAAGGGTTATTCCCTCCGGTGATCAAAGCCACCTTATCCTTCAAACCATGATCGATCACTTCGCCGTCTCCTTTATTATGGATTCTAACGCTGGGGCTCACCAGACGGCGCGGAGCGACGGTTCTGGTGCAGCCCCCTGTTGGGCTGTGACTTCGCCTCCTTCAGGACTGCAATGTTGAACCAAAACGCACCTCGTGGAGCTTGCCGTCCCCTTCCAGACGATACGTGAAGGAGCCTGCTTCGGGGAACTCGATTGCCTTCACACGTCGCTTCACACCACCGGATGTGAAGGTGCTCCGGCGGTCTGGCTTGGAGCGTCGCCATTCACTTCCCAAGTAGATCCTGACCGTTTGCCAGTCGCTAACAAGCGTTGCCGTCAGGTAGTGATGCGAATGAAATACAACGATGTGACCGTCCGGCGACCAGACGACTTCCTTGATTGAGTCAACGTCCTCCGCGAGCGTTGCGATATGCATGTAGTGAATCTTGTCGACACGCTCGCCGTAAAGGCTCTGGTTCGGAGGATCAATCGACGGATTCTCCTGAACATAAGCCACATGCTTGCCGTCTGGTGATGCGACGGATTGAGCGATCTTAGGGCCGCGGATCACATTGCCAAGATAACCACTCCCAATGGCCAAAACCGAGAATCCCAGTACGGGTATGTACCCAATCACCAGCAGCACGGTGAGGATTCTTTTGGCAATCCTGCTCCTGTCTTGCCTCATTGAGTGCCTCCATTCCATCGTCCAAGTCCAGCCCAACGCCACGATGAGCCGCGAGCGTAGCGAGTCAGCTCCGTCAATTTGTTCGGTGCTTGTTCTTCATTTGTTTCTTTGTCGACTTAATGAATCGTCCGAAGGCTTTATCCTTTTTGCGTTTGTCCAGATATGACATCTCGTAGTGCTCCGACTCCTTCTTGAGCTTGATATAGCTGGAATAGCGATCTTCAGGCAATTCACCGTTTTCAACCGCGGCTCGGACAGCACAACCGGGCTCGTGTTCGTGGCTGCAATTTGCATATCGACAATTAGCGGAAAGCCCGACAAATTCTTCGAAACCCATGTTGACCCCGTCGCTGGCACCTATGATGCCCAGTTCTCGCATACCAGGCGTGTCAATCAACATCGCACCCTGGCTGAGAACGATGAGCTGCCGGCGTGACGTCGTATGTGTGCCTTCTCCCGTGCCACTGACTGCCTTTGTGGCAAAGGCTTCCTGGCCCATGAGTCGGTTGATGAGCGTGGTCTTCCCAACACCGGATGAGCCAAGCAGGCAATACGTCTTGCCTGGATCAAGTCGATCCCGGAACTCATTCAACCCGAAGCCCGTCGTGTTGCTGAGCGGGAGGATATTAGCAGAGATGCCAGAGTTTCTGATCTCATCAATCCGTTGCGTCAGTTCTTCCTTGGAGATCAGGTCTGTCTTGCTCAAGATGATCTGAGGCTCAA
>CP070806.1:3021875-3024544 GCA_020343675.1 Phycisphaerales bacterium | reverse complement strand
CCGGGCTTTGCTGACGGATGTGATTTTATACAAGCAGGACTGTGTTATTCTTGATATGGAAGCCGGTCTCGAACACCTGGGTAGGGGAACAGCCCAGGGCGTCGACCTGATGCTCGTGGTGGCCGAGCCAGGCCAGCGTGCGGTGGAGACCATTAACAGCGTCCGCACAATGTCTGGGCAGATCGGGATCCGACGCTTCGCCGTGATCGGCAACAAGGTGGCAACCGACGAAGATCGACTGTTTCTTGAGCGCGCACTGCCCACTCAAGACTTCCTGGGTGCCTTACCGTTCAGCGAGACGATCCGGCGGGCCGATCGGGAAGGGCTGCCGCTGATTGATATCATGGGTGCCCAACTGCGTGCGCAGTTTGAGGAACTTTGGCGAAAGGTGAAGTTACGCTCAGTTAACGATTAAGAAACTCAATCCCGGATTTCCAGGCAGTAGAATAGTAGGACCAGGCCCGGCTGTGTAGCCGGGCAAGACCATGTGGGAAATGACGTGGCAATGGTCTTTGTGGGGCTCACTGTTACTAAGGGAAGAGACAAATGTCGTTAACCACATTGATAATTCATCCTATCTTCTACCTCTCTATGCCAGCAGGCAGGCCAGTAACAACTCGATTACATTTTGTAGTGGTATTCATTCTATCTAGTGTCTTGTGCATACGGACAACGTTAGCTGAGCAGATGCATGCTGATAGCCAGCCAATGCCAGTTGTGGCAGTATGCCCCTGTATTCTGGGGCCAGAGGTGACGGCGTCCGTGGGTAGCGTGATCACCGAGGTTGTGGTTGAGACACTCAGCAAGATTCCCAATCTTGAAGTTATGGATCGCTCCTTGACCAAAAATCTTTTATCCGAGCAGGACCTTGTCATTGCTACACAGGCATCGGATACCCTGGCTCCGACCTTTGGAAAGTTGGGTGCCCAACAGATGCTGGTGATCACCGTTTCAAAAGTGCGCCCATATCTACTGGTAGGCCTCCGACTGGTAGACATCGCTACCGGGCGGATAATCAGGTCGACTATCTATCAAGAGACACGTGAAGCTCGGTTACCAGTCATGCTTGGGGAATGGGTCAAAGCATTCTGGGATGGGGGCGCACCACAGAAGCTTTCCCTGAGTCCGGCTATCGAGGCAATGTGGCAGGAACTCGATGAAACGACAGCCAGGCAGTTGCTTGGGTCTGAATTGGATCGGGCGGAATCGGTGTATCGGCAATATGTACGTGCGGCCAATAGTGGGGATGTCGACAGGGCACTCCAACTTGAGCATCACGCTGGCATCTACTTAATGGATTGCATCGCCCTCCTTCGGCGTGCAATGAAGCCGCCGGAAGGCATGGTTTATGTCCCACCCGGGAGAGTGGAAATCACCTTCCCAGGAGTAGAGCGACGGCACTACCTTGTATTCGGCTTCTTCATCGATCGCGTGCCATTCACGCGTGCGCGGTATAAACAATTTATGGAGAGTACAGGCCGAAAACCCCCTCTTGGCTGGTCAACTCCAACAGAAACCACGACGAATCTACCGGTGGTCCATATTAATTGGCATGAGGCCGTCGCTGTGGCCGCTTGGCGTGGTATGCGATTGCCGACTTATCCGCAGTGGCTGCGGGCGTCTTCAGGGGACGGAGCCCGTAAATACCCATGGGGCGATATGTGGCGTCCCGACTGCTGCAACTATGCAGTCAATCCTAATCAGCCGATGCTTGAACCTGTTGGCAGTTACCCTCAATGTGCCAGTCCTTACGGCGTTTTGGATTGTGTGGGTGGGGTGCTAGAGTGGCTCGACACCAGCCATGATCCGGCCTATTGGAAAACTGCCCCGAAGCTTAATCCCAGGGGGCCTCAGCAGGGCGTAGCAAAGCTGGCAGTAGGGGGAAGTTATCGAGGCGGTGCGCAGCACTGCACCTGTCGCTTCTATGAACCCCTCACCGCTCTCAGCAGAAAGGATAATCTAGGATTTCGTTGTGTTTTACCCTTGAAACAATAGGCCGGGCGAGATATCTTTTTCAGTAATGTAATGTGCTTCAACCGTGTTGGCACTTCAAATGAAGGAGTCTATCCACATGAGAGCTACTGTCCAACAAAGATCCCTTTGCTTTGTCGCTATGGCAACCAGTCTCGTCTTACTGCTCTTATTCGCCGGGTGTACAGGTGATACGAAGAGGCTTCATCCCGACGCACTTGCCGAGGAAGAAGTTGGTACCGGCCTGACAAGTCAAGATTTCCGGTCCGTGTGTGAACGGATGGCCCGTTCGCTTATCCGGATTCCACAAATTCAGCAAGCATCGACATCTCCTAAGGTCGCTCTTGAGCCGGTAGTGAACAATACCAATGACTATATCGACGCCGATGCATTCACACATAAAATGCGCACCGTGCTTATTAAGCATTCAGAAGGCAAAATCACGTTCCTCGACCGTGCGTTAAAGGATGTCATTATCCAAGAGAACCGGGAGAAAGAGCGCGGTCGAATCACCAGCTCCGGCGAGAAAGATCGTTTTGGTGCTGATTTCTTTCTGACTGGGCGTATTAGCTCCATTGACCGCGTTGCAGGCAAGGGGATGACGACCTACTACCGGTTGAGTTTTCGGCTCACGGATGCGGCCACATCGGCGATTGTTTGGGAAGATGAGTACGAAATCAAGAAAGCGTCGACCTTAG
>CP070806.1:3005930-3021775 GCA_020343675.1 Phycisphaerales bacterium | reverse complement strand
ACGCTGCTGTCATAGTCTGGGATGCAGCAACCGGCGATGAACTAATGACCTTTCGGGGTCATACGGGTAGCGTTTATGATGTGGCATTCAGTCCGGATGGCAGGCGCGTCGCATCGAGCAGCAGGGATAGAACCGTAAGACTGTGGGACGTGACAACCAACGCTGAAGTGACAACTCTTTATGGTCATACCGATCAGGTCGCGTCGGTGGCGTTCAGCCCGAACGGGGATCGCGTCATTTCAGGCGGCTTGGATAAGACAATAAAGGCCTGGGATGTAACCATCGACCGGGGGCGCATACGCCTCGGTGATAGAGGGCGAGTAGTTGGCTTCAGCCCCGACGGCACGCGCATGGTTGCCGCTGGCAGGGACGCAACAATTAAGGTTTTGGATGCAGGAACGGGTGCTGAACTCACGACACTCCGCGGGCATGACGGTAACAGAGGTGGCCTCCTCGAAGCGTCGTTCAGTTCTGATGGCAGAAGAATTATTTCCAGCGCCATGGACAAAACATCAAAGGTCTGGGACGTTGAGACTGGGGCCGAACTGATAACCCTCAGCAGGGACAAAGGGTGCGTGCACGCCCGGTTCAGTCCGGATGGCCGATGGATTGCCTCGTGGGCTCCAGATTACTGGCTCCAGGGTCCCTATGAGAACACAATCAAGCTGCACGATGCGGCAACCGGCGAGGAACTTATGACCCTCTCCGGGCATGAGGGGCAGATTTACAGTGGCGCGTTCAGCCCGGATAGCAAGCGCCTCGTATCGTGCGATGTAAAAGAGACGATCAAGATATGGGACACAGAATCAGGTGAGGAAGTGATGACACTAAAGCATAGGGGCGGGTCTTTTTGTGTTGCATTCAGCCCGGACGCGTCGCGCATTGCCACAGGGGGTTCAAATAAGGACAAAACGATCAAGATTTGGGACGCTGAAACCGGTGCTGAAATACTGACGTTGGAGGGACATGATTCAGCGATCGGATCCTTGGCCTTCAGTTCCGATGGAAGGCGCCTTGTATCAGGAGGCAGGCACGGCATAGTGAAACTATGGGATGTGACAACGGGCTTTGAAGTCATGAATCTCCAAGAACGCGGGGCCAAGAGCGCCTGGGAAGAGGTACGTTTCAGTCCCGACGGGAAAACGATTGCCATTGGCAGTAATGGCATCACGTTGCTGGAATCCTCCGCTCCAGTCGATGGTTACGAGGCCCGCCAAACCGGCGCAGCCGCGCGGAAACTGGTGGATGAGCTGTACGAGGAATATGGCTTCTACTACAAAGTGATAGACAAGCTGAAGGCTGATAAAAAGCTCGACGAATCTGTACAAAAGATGGCCTTGCAGATTGCCAACACTCGGCTGTGGGAGGACGCGGAAAGGCCCCAATAGTAGAGAAGGACGGGCGTCCTGCACGTTTTCTCTCAGGCTGTGGCTAAAAACCTCATAATCGCCCCATACTGAAAGCCACAAACGAAGGTCCGCAGTCAGCGCGGGAGAAAAACTCAGACTCCTCAAACACACTGGAGCCCCAGCTATCTGAAGCTCCCCTCCGGGCGCCCCTGCGCGCATTGCCTGTGGCACTGCATATCCTCCAAATTTCTTGACTCCCCTCTTGACTGCCGGAGCCAAAGCTGTTATGTGAGAACATGATATGCCATGAATCTTCATGGCGGTGATTGACGATAGCTAAGCGGAGGCCGGAAGCCCAGTGGGTCAGGGGAGTGGAGAAAGCCGAATGCGCGATGAGAGCAAAAGCAAGGCGGAACTATTGGAAGAGGTCAAGCGGCTGCGCGAGCGCGTTGCATCCCTCGAACAAGCGCAGAAGACCGGTCAGGAACCGGACGAAACGTGGCACTCTCTCGTAGAAAACGCCCCGGACGTCATTGTTATCACGGATGCCGACGGTACGATTTCCTATATCAACCATACTATCTCGGGCGCCACACCACAGAGCATCATCGGAACCCGCATTTATGACTACGTGCTTGCCGAACATCACGATAAGCTGAGGGAATCACTCGGTCGCGTCTTCGAGTTCGGCGAAATCAATTGTGTTGAAGTTCTCGGGATTGCGATGGACAGCACGAGGTTGTGGTGCGACTGCCGGATTGGGCCAGTCAAACGGAATGGGCGGATCGTCGCCGCCACCATTGTGGTCACCGACATTTCGGAACGCAAGCGAACTGAGGAAGCACTTCGGCGCAACGAAGAGCAGTATCGGTCGGTTGTTGAGGATTCACCCGGTTTGGTGTGCAGATTCCTGCCGGACGCTACGATTGTTTTTGTCAACACAGCGTACTGCGAATACTTTGGCACAAACAGAGAGGAACTTATCGGTAAGAAATTCACATCTCTCGTCCCCGAGGAAGACAGGCAGGCCGTTTTGGACAGGATTCTTGCGCTTTCCGTCGATTCGCCGTCAATGACGCATGAACACAGAGTCACTGGTCGGGACGGCCAAATCCGGTGGCAGCGATGGACCAACAGGGCTCTTTTTGACGACCAGGGCCGCGCCGTCATTTTCCAGTCCTTTGGCGAGGATATTACAGATCGTAAAGAGGCGGAGGATGCACTCAAGCAGAGCGAAGAGAAATTCCGTTTGGCCATGGAGACCACCAACGACGCCTTGTGGGACTGGGACATGGTGACAAACGAAGTGTATAGAAATCCGCGTCACGCCACGATGTTGGGGTACGAGCCGGGCGAGCTTTCAGCCTCCCAGCAGGAGTGGGAGAAACGGATTCATCCCGAGGACAAGCCGTCTGTATTTGAAGCTGTCAAAGCCCATTCGGATGGAACAATCCCGTCCTTTAATATCGAGTATCGACTTGCGACCAAATCGGGAGATTACATATGGGTCTTGGGTCGGGGCAAGGTTGTGGCCTACAGTAACGACGGCGCACCCGTGCGGATGCTCGGTACCAACGTCGATATTACCGAAAAGAAGAAAGCAGAGACTGAACTGCGCAATTCTAAGAATCTCCTTGAGAAGATCTTCGACGGGCTCGACAGCGCTATTTTCGTCCTGGACCATGAGATGCCCCCTCACATTATCGACTGCAACTGCTCCGCAGTTGACGTGTTTGGCTATGCGAAAAGCGACTTGCTGGGGCGAACTACTGATTGTCTGCACGTCAACAAGGAAACCCTGCTGGAATTTCAAAATAAGTTATTTTCGGCAATCAAAGAACGGGGGCACCTGTCGTCCTTCGAGTTCAGAATGAAGAGGAGAAACGGCGAGATATTCCCAAGCGAGCATGCCGTATTCCCCCTGCAGAATGACGACGGTGACAGAATCGGATGGGTTAGTGTCATAAGGGATATCACCGAACGCAGGAAAACACTGCAAACCATCAGAGAGAACCAGGAACTTATCCAGGGGATTCTGGACAATACCGCCTCGGTCATCGTCGTCAGGGACACTCGCGGCAGATACGTTATGGTAAACCGGCAAGCACAAGCCGTATCGGGGCTCGATAGCTGCGAGATAATAGGCAAGACCCTATTTGAAATCCACACCCATGCACATGCTAAAAAAATTCTGGCAGACGACAAGAAGGTCTTCGAGAGTCGCGCGCCGTTATCAATAGAAGATCAGTTGTATATCAAAGACGAAATGCGCACGTTTTTGGGTACGAGATTTCCTTTGCTTAATGCGGCCGGAGAACCTTACGCAATCTGTACAGTGGCAACGGATATCTCCGAGCGCAAGAAAGTCGAGGATGCGCTGCGCGAAAGCGAGGAAAGATATAGAACACTTGTGGAAAGCGCGGGCGAAGCCATTGCCACGATCGACGTCAACGACGTCTTCACCTTCATTAACACAACGGGAGCAAGACGCCTGGGCGCGGCGCCGAAGGATTGTGTGGGCAAGACGATGTGGGACCTCTTCCCGAAGGAGGTGGCGGACCGCCAGATGGCGAGCGTACGAGAGGTCATAGCGACCGGACGCGGAGCGAATACGGTCGCGCCCACTGAGCTTGCCGGCCAAGTCCGGTGGTATAACACGACGATAGAACCGTTGAGGGACGGTGCTGGAGAAGTGAACTCGGCAATGATCGTTGCGCGGGATATCCACGAGCTCAGGCAGGCGTCGGCGCAAATAAGAGTTCTGAGCTCCGCGGTCGAACAGTCGATCGACGGCATCGCAATAGCCGATCTGGAGCCGAAGCTGCTCTATGTGAACGAGGCCTATGCTCGTCTGCATGGTTACACCTGCCGGGAGATGGAAGGGATGAACCTCGTTGATCTATGCTGTAATGAATCCTCCGGAGGATGCAAGAGAGCTATTCATCAGATTCGTACACAGGGCTCGTGGACAGGCGAAGCGGAGCATGTGCGAAAGGATGGGACCGTTTTCCCCGCTCACGTATCGCTCACGCTGTTGAACGATGACGATGGAGAAGCAGCGGGGACCCTGGCGCTGTGCAGGGATATGACCGAGGCCAGGCAGAAGGAAGAGGAACTCACCAGGTACCGCGCGCAAATGGCCCGGGCCGAGCAGCTTGCCTCTCTCGGGACTTTGAGCGCGACTGTCGCTCATCAGGTCACACAGCCCCTGACGGTCATCCGGCTCTCGCTGGATAACGCTCTCGATGAACTGGAGGGGGCATCCGGTCCGCACAAGGTTGTCAGAAGGCTCCAGGATAGCGTCACCCAAGTCTCCAATATCACCGCCATCATCGACAGATTCCGGAACTTTGCGAGGCAGTCTTCGGACACGCGCTTCGGACAGGTCAGTGTCTCGGCGATTGCCGTACGAGTAGTACGGCTCCTACACGAAAGCGCGCGGCAGGCCAGAGTAACGCTCCGTCTGAAAGGCATCGGGCGACTTCCCCCGGCATCCATAAACGAGACCGACCTGGAGCAGTTGTTCTTTGCGCTTCTCGAGAATGCCATACAGGCAGCCGACGGGACGCAACCCCGGCAGGTTACCGTTAGCGGCGCGCTTAAACAGGAGCAGATTGAACTTCGCTTTTGCGACAGCTGTGGGGGAATCGCACCGGAGAACAGAGATCGGGTTTTTGAGCCGTTTTTCACCACCAAGCCGCGAGGCCAGGGAACGGGTCTGGGGCTTTGTATCGTTCAGGATGTGGTGACCCGCGTGGGCGGCCGTATTCGCCTCGAAAGCGAACCTGGCAAGGGAACAACCTTTTTTGTGACCCTGCCTGTGGACAAGGACGCAACATCGTGACCGAGTCATGCGGGAATAGTCCGAAAAGCCTGTGCTTTGGGTCGCAAACGAAGGAATGGCTTGGAGACTCTATTCCGGGCACGTCGGGACCTGAAAACTTTTTCGAAAATTCCTCGAAAAATCCCAAAAAAGTAGTCAACATTTCGGGTGCGAGAATCGCCATTATCTATGAGGTGCAGGATATTTCTTGCACGATAGTCGTTTTTGGCTCTGAAATCGAGTTTTGTCGGTAAATTCAGGCTGACCAGGGAAAATCATGAGTGCAAGCGATAATGTGCCCCTGCAATTGGCGCCAGTAGGCATCCGGGCTTTGTCTCTGGGCAACAAGCTGCGGGGCAAGGATTGAACTTCTGATGACAAAGACCGGAGAAAAGCACGTATTCTTCCTCGACGATGAGCCGCAGGTGCGCGACGTTGTCAGGGAAACACTTGAAGGAGTGGGCATTAAGGTAACCTGCTTTGCCTGTCCGTTCGAATGTCTCACCCAGTTGCATTCTCAGAAATGCGATTTGCTCATTACCGACCTGAGAATGCCTGAAAAAGACGGGCTGCAATTGTTGACCGATGTCAAGCACACGGCTCCGTGGGTGCCGGTTCTGATGATAACCGGCTACGGCGACATACCCACCGCTGTCAAGGCCATCAAAGGCGGAGCGGTGGACTTTGTCGAAAAGCCGCTGGGTAAAGGCACCTTTTTACGAAAGGTCAGGTCCATACTGCAGGAAAGCACGCCGGCCAGGATGACTGCAGGCAAGCCCTTGACCAAGGCGGAAATGAGCGTGCTGCGCCTGGTCGTTGAAGGCAAAAGCAACAGGGAAATAGCCAATCTGACCCACCGTTCCATGAGGACTGTTGAAGTGCACCGTGCTCATGCAATGCGCAAACTCGGCGTCGATAACGTGGTCGATCTTATCAAGCGGAGTGTGGCGATGGGCCTGGCTGAAGCTTCAGACCAAACAACAGCATCGGGAGACGACGACGGACTCTGAAGGCCATATGTGAGTGGTTGCCTGCGAGTGACATTCGTCTGTGCGGTCATCCAAGAGGTGTTGTACTCCGCGTGTTAATCCGCCGGGACACAACGCAGTCACAGGACTTTCCGGTCCACGAGTTTGCGCCTACCTGCTGGATTCCAAGTCGACGAGGCCTTCGTTGGTTGCCACAGCGTAGGAGCAGACAAGGTCGCCCGTGATGTTGTTGGTCGTCTCAAACATGTCCAGGATGGGATTGATTCCCAGCGCCAGGGCTACAATGACCGCAACCTGCTGGCCGCTGAGCCCCATCGTCTCCAAAATGATAAACAATAGCATCAGGCTTCCGCCCGGTACGCCGCCGGCCCCGATCGAGGAAAGCACCGTCGTAATCACCAGGATCACGAGAGAGGCGATCGTCAATTTGACGTCGAACATATTGGCCGCCAAGACCGCGAACATCGGCAGGTGTACACAAACGCCGTCCATATTGATGGTCGCCCCTAAGGGCAGCGAAAAGCTGGCCAATTCGTTGTGAATTCTCAACTCCTCCTCGGCGGTCTTGATAGAGACCGGCAGCGTCGCGGCGCTGCTGCGCGTGATAAAGGCCATGATCATCGGTTCTTTGATTCGCCTGAGCACACTCAGCGGATTTTGTCGCGTGACGACCCACAGCAGGGCGGGATAGACGACAAAGATCATGACAATAATGCCGAGCACCACGCCGATTGTCACACTGACGTACGGTCCCACAATCGAGGGTCCGTACAGGCCGAAATTGACAATCGTCAGCGCCAGCACACCAATGGGAGAATACTCGAGTATCCAGTCCACCAGCTTGAACATCGCATCCCGGCAGCCCTCGATAAGGTCGCTGAGCATTTCCAGGCGGGCCACGCGCTGCTCGCCGCCGGCCTCAATCAACACGCGAATCGCAAGGCCAAACATGATGGCGAACACGATGATGGGCAGAAAGTTCCCCGCGGCCAGGGCCTCAAAGGGATTGCGAAAGAGATTCAGCAACACTTGCGAAAGCGGCCCTTCTTCCGTTACCTCCCGGGCGAGGTCGTCGGCTCGGGTTCCCGTAACACTTGCCAGGTTCTGCCACGCGTCCAGGTTCGCCCCCGAACCCGGGTTGATGGCCAGGGCCAGACAGGTGCCCAGAATCGCCGCCACAAGGGAACAGAACAGGTACCACAGAATCGTCTTGAGCCCGATGCGCCCAAACCGGCGGATCGGCAGGCTGGAGGCGCCCGTCACCAGTGAAAAGAAAATAATCGGCACAACGATCATCTTGAGCATGTGCACGAAAACCTGGCCGAACGGTGAGATGTAGGGAATAATCCTCTCCGAGGCGTTCTTACCTTCCGCCCCGGTCCCCGTCGCCTCGGACAGAAACCACAATACCGCACCGATCAAGGAGCCACCGATGAAGCAGACAATAATCCGAAGAATCAACGAAGTCTTGAAGTACCAGCGGCCAAACCGCTTCAGCATAGCCCCGCCCTTTCATTTCTGCACGAATTCGATACATGAAACCGACCTGTATGGCAAGGTTGCTCTGAGCCTCTTGCCGTCAAAACGTATATCTCTTCGACTTACCCGGCCGATCTGTCTTGCCTGGCCCGGTCCCGGAGCATCGTTGAGCCTGCCTTCGAGAATGTGGTGTATGGCGCGATCGTCGAGAGGACCAAAGGCGGAAACATCAACAGTAACATCGAGGGGCTTCTCGAAACTGCGGTTGATGGCGTGGAAGTAGATTCGTATTTCATCGGCAGTTGCCAGTGCGTCGATGCAGGCCACTTTCTTGTTCGGCCTGATGCCACCCATTCGATAGGGCTGTTCGTACATCGGCACGTTCCGACTTTCAAGCGCGAGCAATTTGTCCCCGTGGTGCTCTGAATAGAACATAGTGACCTGGCCGGTGGGCATATAGTAGGCGGGAATCTTGCCTTTAGCATCCGCTCTTATGGCCGTGATGCCCCATGAGTTGCCGACGAGCATGGATTGACAGCCCAATTCGATGACATCGGCAGCCCGGATGAACGCGTGCAGGTATCCGGCGGCGCCGAGTCCCTTGGCAAGACTCGAATCCAGCGCCGGCGCCGGACCGTCGTGTCTCCACCAGCCATTCCAGTTCCATTCGGTCACCGCAACCTTGTAGCCAAGCCGTCGCGCGGTATGGATGCCGGGATGGTCGAGAATGGATTCGCCATTCGCATCGAAACTCGTGACGGCGACCCAAGCGCCCCATATTTCATCGGCGGGAATCTCGCTTATCGGGGTCTCTTGCCCATGCTTCAGCACCTTGGTGATAGCCCAGGGCGCATAGAAATGCGTGGCAAAACAAGCGACCTTGTCCCGCAGCCGCTCACGCACGTGCGGGACGATCCCGGACATGTCGCCGTTGTATCCATCGACGATGATCTCAATAGAAGGATCGACGGCCCGCATCGCGTCAATATATGCGGCCGCACACTCGGCGTACCACTGAGGTGCTGCGCGAGGCGCCAATTTCTTCAATGGTCTCGTGAACGCCCAGGTTTCATTGCCTATCTGGAAGTACCTGACCTTATAGGGTCGGGACCGGCCGTTGCGCGCCCGCAGGGAAGGCCAGTCGTACATCCCTTCGCCCAGCGTCTTCCCGACGGGTGCGTTGCAGTAAGCCACCAACGCCGCAGCGTGCCGCGCGGCATCCTTGAGAGGCTTCCTCCTGAGCAGACCATCCCGGAAATTCACGACCAGGATGGCCTCTGCGCGGGCGTCTTGGCAGAACTGAAGGAACTCATCATAGCCGAAGTTGTTGGTGACCTTGTGCCCGCGATGGCCCGTGCTGACGGGTCGCTGAGCCGCTCGCCCCGGCACACTATCGACCATGTCGCACCAATCCATAAAATCGACGTCGGTTCCGCCCGGGAATCGAATCACAGGTATTTCCATCTCGGCCAGCAACTCCGACACACGAGGCTGGAGTTTCCGAGTCCCGGCGATGCGCGCGCCTTCGACGCCAGTCTCGCCCCAACTCGGCCTTTCCATAAACTGACCGAACAGGCGCGGATTGATCGTGTGCAGCACATCCGGCCTTATGCGAAATGAAATGCCCGGCACATCGGCAACGTCGGGTTCGGACGCGAGGAGCTGGGAATGAGATAAACAGAGAACGACGGGTACGGCTAAGAAGGTCCGCCCATAAAACTTGAGCCTGTTAATAAGTAACATGACGTAGTCCCCGGTTCAGGTTCTACCTGTGAAGCTTCTGTCGCTGCCGCCATCGCGCGTATGGTCTCAGAGGTCTGCGGAATCTTCCTCCACTTTTTTCCGGAGCGGTGCGGTCCACAGAAAAATCTTGTGTTCGGCCTGGTCCTCATCGGACGTCAGTTTGACCCTCTGGTCCGGTTTGACGCCTCTCATCCGAAAATCATGCGAGACAATCCGCGAGCCGGACTTGAGCTTCTCCAACTGCGGGATGAGCTTCACATTCAGACGAGGCAGCAAGTAGAGTGTCACAACGCTGGCCTCGCTCAAATCAAGTGTAAAGATGTCCTTCTGTTCGATCCGAGCCAAATGGCTGAGCTCGTTTTTTTCCACATTCTCTCGCGATTCGGCCACCCGCTCCGGGTCTATATCGTAGCCGAAAGCCTTGCACCCATATCTTCTGGCGGCTGTAACCACGATCCGGCCGTCGCCGCAACCCAGGTCATAGACCACATCCTCCCTGGTGACTTGCGCCAGTTCCAGCATCTTGTCCACCACGTCCTGAGGCGTAGGAACAAAAATCACGTCCGGCTCGCGGACCTGCACGACTTGCTCTTCTACCTGCTCAACGCTCGTGCTCTCGGCAGGGGCCTCGATCGGCGTGTTGATCGGCGTCTGGCCGACCGTTCTGTCAACCAGCGTGAAACTGGGCTGCCTGGTTGCACAGCCGGCCGGGAAAATTACACACGCGAACAGAAATCCAACCGCCTTGTTCATATTCATCTCCTTGCCATGATCCTTCCTGAATTTGTGCTTCACGCGTAACCCCGGACCCGAGAGCATTTTTTCCGGACCACCCGGCTCCCGAGATGAACATTCTACCGCCCGCCGTTGTCAAATCCACACAAAACTGCTGCCATTTCCAATCTCTTTGCAGGATGAGGAGGGAATTCTCTTGACTTTGGGGACACAATGTGTTATAGTAAACACTATAGATCGTACGTGGGGCGGTCAAATTACTGGGGGATGGCGGTGATCTGCAAGCGTTCCTTATCGAGCATGTAAGTCAATCTGCTTGCCGTGCAGACGCGGCTGCCCGGTTGGCTCGATCACCATCCAGTTTCAGGGGGGTGTGCAAACACCATAAAGACGGCGTGACAGTGTGCTAACTATCGTAATCATTTTCTACGGCGCAATGGATTATATCGGTTCCAGGGACAGGGCGAGCAATAAGAACAATGTGGCAATAAGAAAAGAGGGGTGGTTGACAATGACGAGGCTCAGTTTCAAATCGGTTTTCACGGTCGTCCTGCTTGGGGTAATCTCTCTGTCCTTTTTCGGCTGTTCGGGTACGCTGGAGCAGGAGGCCCAAACAGTGAGAATCTCTCCTGTGTCCGACGAATACAAGTTGACGGAGAGACTCGAAGGCAGAACCTACATTCTTCTGGCGGAAACGAGCACTGGACAAGAACAGCATAGATATGCGGTCTCTGATTCGTTGGCCCGGGTCCTGAAAGAAAGTGACAAGAAGGCGAATGACCAAAAGGGCGCGGACCCCCTTGTCAATCTGTCCTTCCTGGGCTTCAACGGTATAGGAGAGATAGGAGACATACCCAATGAGGGACTTGAGGTGCTGTCATTTACGGATCTGACAAACAAGTTGAATGAGAAGGACCTGTGCCAGAGACATGCCGAGATGAAGAAATTCTACCAGGAAAACGGAATGTTCAAAAAGTCAGACCTTGAATTCTTGACCAAGGAAATTGGGGCCGATTACCTCGTTTTGCCCTGCCTGTTGGATATCAGACGGTGGAGCCAGGGGAGGCTTTCCGTGGCGGGGGTGAAGTTTCTCAATACGCACATCGTCAGTGGGATGTTGGGGATGGAGATCTGGGACACGAAAACGGGACGCAAGGTCTTCAGTGCGACGTCGGATGTCACGCTCGCAAGCGAGAAAATCAAGGAAGAGCCGATGTCCATGGAACAGGCGTTTCAGAGAGCCTGGTTCGGGATCATCCAGGAGCTGCCGGGCCTTGAACCGCCGAACACACCCGTCATCGAGGCCGAAGGTTCCGGCTCGCTGACTGAGGAAGAACATGCACATTCGCAGGACCTGAAGAAGAGCAGCGGAGGGACAAAGGCCGGGTAGCGCCGGTGCTGCTCGCAGCCATGTCGGGCTCTTTGTTCCTGTACGAATGGTAGTCCGAAAACACCTGGAGATGGTTTGGAACCATGAGGATCGAACCAGATAATTCGCAGCGATAGGAGGATCCTATGAAGTTCGGGCAACTGGTCAAATCGATACTGCTCTTGAGCGTGCTGCTGGGCTGCTCGTGTGCACACTACGCGTGTGACCGCGCTTATGTCGGCCCGAAGACCCGAAATGCAGAAATGCTCGATTACTACAGCTATCCCGAGCAGACCATCGAAGCAGAAATCGAGACTGTCTGCGAGAAGAAACGCTACGTGATCGAGTGCGTCGAGTTTCCATCGGCACTGAATGTCTTCGATACGTCGAACATCAAGTTCGACTTCTACGTGCAGAGGCAAGAGGGAAGATTCCCGACGATAATCATCTGGCCGATCCCGGATGAGGTCGATTTCTGCGCCAAGGGTTTTGCCAGGCACTTTGCGGCGAACGGCTTCAATGTGGCCGTGATTCACAATCGCAAGGTTGATCTGGACGATATCGTGAGCGTCGAACAGGTGGAGGATTACTTCAGGCAGACCGTCCTCGACGGCAGGCAGGTCGTGGACTACCTCGTCGAACGAGAACAAGTCGATGCAAACGCACTTGGAGCTTTGGGCTTTAGCCTTGGCGGCATAAGGGCGAGCGTGGTCTCGGCAGTGGACGAGCGGCTCAAGTGCAGTGTGATAGGTCTGGCCGGCGGCAGCATGGCCGAAATCGCGTTCACTTCGAAACTAAGCGGCGTCAGAGATTACATGAAAGAGCTGGCCGAAATGGGCGTCAGTCCGGATGTGATCCGCGCCGAGTTGTCCGAAAAGGTCGTGACGGACCCGGTCGCGTTGGCCGAGTATGTGGACGCCAGAGACGTCCTGATGTACATCGCCGCGTTTGACAACGTGATTCCCAACCAGTGCGGCGACAGACTGTGGCAGGCGATTGGAAAGCCGGAGGTGGTCCGCTTGTTCTCAGGACATTTTACTTCGTTGCTGTATCTGCCATGTGCTGAACGAGAATCTTTGAACTTCTTCAAAAGGAAGTTTCAAATGAGATAGCGATCCTTCGGTGTAACGGTGGAATCGAAATGCGACGCTTACGCTTAATCCTACTTCTTTCTATTCTCCTGTTGGGCGGCTGCAGAGCTGGGACCGTGGGGGGCGTGAGTCTGTCTCTGGGCTCCTACGAACGGGGCCTGTGGTTCGACCACGATCAGAAGCAACACCAGGCTGGCGGTTTCGGCCTGAAGTTCGACATTGTGGCCGGGCACATGATTCGCCCCGTCCCAAGGTTCTGGGAAGCATCCAGCAATCCGTGGCAGGGAGGCGAACCCTGGTTTGTCATCCGGTGCCCCATGGTGGGCCCCTACGTATCGGTGGCTGCCGGCGATCTCGGGGCCTATTGCGGTTTCAAAACGTTCAGAGTGGACGATGAGCATCGTTCCGCCGATAGATACGGCCGGTGGATGCACGAGGACGAGTTCCCCGAGCCCAACGGTGTGAGCGTCTATCTCCAGCCAAGCGCATCTCTGAGAAGGACCCGGTGGAAGTGACGGGGGGAACCCTGCGCACGTTGGCTCTCCGGCAGGGCAAACGTAGCCGAAGGATTGACGCACCTGTTGGCAGGTCCCTATGCGAGATACGAAGGGACCTCAGCGAAAGGCAAGAACAGGTAAGCTCTCCTCGGATTTTTGCATAGTGCCGTCAAGAAAATCCGTTCAGGATTGAAAAATCCGTCTGTTCCGCACTCAAAGCCCCGAAATCCCGGAAAAGAAGAGGGCTTGCCATACACGTCTAGCCATCCCGATACACCAGCCGGGAGATTTTCCTTGACGCGGACAGGCCGAATTTGGTAGAAACAAGAGAGAAAGTCGGCAGTCGCCGGGCTGCAAGGAGCGGTATATGTGTGAGCACGCGGGATTCCCCCTTGTGAAGCCCAAGGCTCTCCACGACCGCCGAAGTCGTATGTGGCCTTGCCACGTTCCCCTTGGGATGGCTGGGCCACCAGGGCGCTTTGCAGATGACTGTCCAGTCGTATTGATGATTGGTCGGTTCGTGGAGAAAGGAGGTGGTGCCAATTCGCAAAGGTTTCTCAGCGGAACAGCGGTAGAGTGTACGGAGGCTCAGGATCAATATCCGCTACTCTGGCACGTGGCCGGAGCAGAAGTCTTACCAACCCCATTTTCAAAGGAGGTTATTATGTGCAAGACATTCACGTGTTTGTTTTCCTTCATCCTTATCTTTTTACTGGCGTCAGGCGCGGCGGTTGCCACGCCGTTGCAGCAGGATCCCGGCCCCGATGGCATTGTGTCGGTGGAAGCTGAGCACTATGATGACAATGTCGAGCAGGGGGGGGTTAAATGGGAGGAGGTTGGGCCCACGGATGGCTTTACGGGCAACGCCGGTATGCAGGTCCTGGGTCCCTCCTTTTACGACCCCGGCTACTCCGCCACGAGTCCGCGGTTGGACTATGAGATTAACTTTGTCAAGACCGGCACGCACTATGTGTGGATTCTGGCCTGGGCTGCCGGCGGCAGCGATGACTCGTGCCACGTTGGTTTGGACGGCGAGGAACAACCCCTTTCCAACAATTGGTCCGGAGGGGACAACGCCTGGTCCGACGACAGGTATCCAGAGGCGGGGCCGGCGCAATTCGAGGTGACTACGATCGGCCTCCACGTCCTGAACATCTGGGTGCGCGAGGACGGACTTATTGTCGACAAGATCGTTCTGACCACTAATGCTGATTACACACCGACGGGCAATGGCCCTCCCGAGAGCATACGTATCCCTCCGGGTGCGGCTTCCGGTCCCAGCCCGACGAATCAGGCGACCGATGTACCGCGTGACGTGGTCCTGAGCTGGACGCCGGGAGAATTCACGCCGGCCGTCAATGGGCATAAAATCTATCTCAGTGACAGCTTTAACGACGTCAACGAAGGCATCAGCGGCGTCACCCAGAGCCCCACCAGTTATGCTCCGCCCCAACGCCTCGAGTTCGAGACGACTTATTACTGGCGCGTCGATGAGGCCAGCACCCCGCCGGACTCCACGGTGTACAAGGGCAGTGTCTGGAGTTTTACCACTGAGCCTGTTGGCTATCCTATAGACGGCGCGAAGATCACCGCTACAGCATCCAGCGTGGGCCAGGCAGATTTCGGCCCTGAAAACACGATTAACGGTTCGGGCCTGGACGATAACGATCTGCATTCGACAGGCGCGACAGATATGTGGCTCAGCGACAATGAGTTGCAGGGTGCCTGGATCCAATATGAGTTCGATAAGATGTACAGGCTGCACGAGATGTGGGTGTGGAATTCCAATCAAGTCCTTGAGGCCTTTTTCGGTTTTGGGATGAAGGATGTGGCCGTTGAATACTCGACCAATGGCACCGATTGGATCGCTGTGGCCGGTGTACCTGAATTCGGCAAGGCGCCCGGAACAGACGCGTACGCACACAATACCACGGTCGACTTCGGCGGCGCGGCCGCCAGGTACGTCAGGCTGACCGCCACCAGCAACTGGGGAGGTATCCTGCCCCAATATGGTCTCAGTGAAGTTCGGTTCTTCTCCATCCCTGTCATCGCCAGAGAGGCCTCGCCGGGTTCCGGGACAATGGACATGGACCTGGATGTGACTCTCGCCTGGCGCGCGGGCCGAGAGGCCGCGACGCACAGTGTGTACCTGAGCGACGACTGGAACGCGGTGGCCGATGGCACTGCCCCGGCTACGAGCCTGACAGAAGCCGGGCATGGTCCGGTGGCCCTTGACCTGGGCAAGACCTACTTCTGGAGGGTCGATCAGGTCAATGATGTCGAGACCCCCGCTGTGTGGCAGGGTGATATCTGGAACTTCAAGACAATCCAGTCGATTGTTGTGGATGACTTTGAAGACTACAACGACTATCCGCCCCACGAGGTATATGGGACTTGGGCGGATGGGTATTTGGATCCGGCAAACGGCTCTCAGGCCGGCTATCTGACGCCCCCTCTTATGGAGACGACGATTGTTCACGCCGGCCAGTCGATGCCGTTGGTCTACGACAACAGTGTCGGCATCTCTGAGGTCAGCAGGACGATAAGTGGTCAGCGGGACTGGACAGCGCGAGGCATCGCCGAATTGTCGCTGTGGTTCAGGGGCAATGCGGCGGGCCTGGTCGAGGACCCGGTCGGCACCTACACGATGACCGCCGCGGGCGACGATATATGGGGTAGCGCCGACGCGTTCCGTTACCTCTATAAGCAGGTGTCCGGTGATTGTGAGATCACGGCCAAGGTCGAAAGCGTCCTTTGGGTCCCCGGCTCC
>CP070806.1:2992918-3005830 GCA_020343675.1 Phycisphaerales bacterium | reverse complement strand
GTCATTTGGGGCCGCATAAACCGTCAGCAGGCCGTTGCTTGATCGTCGCCGGCATTCCAGAACGGTCTTGAATTGATCGTTGCTCAGGAGCCTTTTCTCTTTTGGAAAGCAGAGCCGCTGCGTCAGGTCTTCGTTCGTGTTGGAATTGCCGGACTGGTTCATGATATGACGTATCATAGCACACATCGGAAAAGACTCAAGATAGAGAATGACTCTTGATGTCTAATCCGGCTGGTCATCGGGAATCTCGTTCGCTCTTTTCAGCGCGAATTTCGTGAGAATCGGCCCGACGATCTCGAAGAAGATGCAGGTGGCGGTAATGGTGGCAAGCACCGAAGAGCCAATTTTCAGGGCATGAGGCAAATTGTACTTGGCGTCAAGCTGCGTGAACTCATGCTTGACGATCAGCGACAGGCCGATGGCCACGCCGGCCTGAGAAAGAATTCCCAATCCGACGTATTTCTTGACCTTGTCCTCCACGTGACCAAATATGGCCCCGATCCGCGCACCGCCGACCAGGCCGGCCGAGCGGCCGAGTATGTAAACCACCCCAACCGCTCCCAATGCGGGCAGCGCCGACAACTGCAGGTGCGCGCCGGCCAGGCAGAAAAACAGCACGAAAAGCAGGGGCATCACCTCCATCAAGGGGCTCGTCACGCGACTCAGCAGGGATTCGTGCCTTGCGTTGGCCAGGACGAATCCGACCACCATGTTGGTCAGGATCAGCGACAAATGCCACCGTATCGACAAGCCCGTACACAGCAGAACCGTGCCGAAGGCGATGATCAGGATGTCCCGGCTGCTCTGCAACTGGCGAACAATGCGATAGAACAATAATCCGGCGATGCCGCCGACAACAAAGCTCAGGCCAATTTCCCTCGCCGGTTCCAGCAGGGCTCGCAGAATGCTCTCGGACGCCCCCGATGCCTCGGCGACCAGCAGGTTCTTGGCCAGAGCGGCTGCGAAGCCGAAGATAATGATCGCCAGCCCGTCGTCAAAACCGACCACGGCATAGAGCGTTGTGGTCAGGCTGCCTTTGGCCCGGCATTCGTGAATGACGGCGACCGTACCCGCTGGTGCGCTGGCCGGGGCCATCGCTCCGAAGATTAACGCCATGGGCAGGTCACGAGTCAGCAGGTAGATGGCAACAACGACCACAATGAAGGCGACCAGAGACTCTGCGAGAATAATAGAGATAATCCCGGAGCCAAGTCGCTTCAGCGAGGACAGATTCAACTCAGCGCCAATGCTAAAGGCCACAAAGCCCAAAGCAATCTCCGTGATGAATGACAGCCGCTCCATCGAGGGCTCGTCAAAAAGGTGCAGAACCGAAGGGCCGAGTATGACTCCGACAATCATGTAACCGATGAGGGACGGTAGTCTGACACGCCGTGCAACCCGGCCGACGTAGAATGCGACAATCGTCGCGGCCCCCAGCAGGGTCAGCCCGGAGATATGAAGGAAAGACCAATCGGTTGTTATCGCAAGAACGGCCATTTTCAACGCACCCGACCTACGTGCTCAATGAGCCGGCCACATAAGAAACGTCCTGAACAGTAACCATGACGCCCGTGCTTTCATCCAGGCTGCCAGCGATGCTTTCGATGCGTCTGAGGGTTTCATTGGTCAGGTTTTTGTCAACGATGGCGATGATGATCCTGGCAAAGTTGGAAGGCTCATCGCTCCAGAAACTTGCGAAAAGGGGCATCTTTGAAAGATAAACGCCCACATTTTCGGCCCCGACGATAACCAGAGAGCTCGATTCTGCGCCGGTCAGGATCTGCAAGATGTTCCTGAAGACATCCTCGCTTTGTATGAATACGTGGACAAGGCTTTTGGCCGGCCTTTGCCTGTCGTTTATCTCCACATCCCTGCCGCCCAGAAAGCCCTCGTACACGCCGTCTTCCGTCTGCTTGGCCAGGATTTTCTTCAACGCATCCGGTGCCAGGAGCGTTTGCGAAATGGTCGAGAGCAGCCTCACATGCTGATTGGATTCCACTTCGGGAGCGACAATAAAAACGATCAGTCGGACCTTCTGGCCGTCCAGGGCCTCAAAATCAACGCCGGACGGAACCGTGATGAGCCCCACGACAAACTCTTTGACGCTCTTGAGACGACAATGGGGAATCGCAATCGCCTTGCCGACGCCCGTCGATCCAAGCGACTCGCGAGCTTCCAGCCCCTCAACGATCTCCTGCTCGCTGATGCCCTCAAGAACGCTGCTTTTCTTGGCTAATCGTGCGACTTCCCGAAGGACTTCGGCCTTACCGCCAAATTGAGCGCCGACGGCCACGCACTCTCTACGCAATACATCAGCCAGTCTCATAATGACTATCCCTCATCATTTTGGCTCACGCGTGAGCAAGCCCATACATTTTGTCGGCTTCTTTTTGTTTGGCCAGCACTTCGGCGCCGAGCCGACGACGGACGGAACGCAGGGACAATATCCCAACGTGTTTGTCCCCGTCTCCGGATGTTACAACGGGCAGGTACTCGATGTCCAGTTGCTTAATTCTCTCAAGGGCTTCCGACAAGGCCTCCTCCGGAGTGACTTTTGCAACAACGGGTTCGGCGATATCGATCGCTACCAGCCAATCGTTTAGCTCCTGGGTAGAGAATGTGTTACGGATGCCGTCCAGTGTGATCCCGCCTATCAGTTTGTGGTCTTTGTCCACGACGGGGCAGCAGGAACTGTCCGTGCTGCCGACCACTTTGATCACCTCGCTCAGGGACATGCCGGCTCCCACAACGGGCACTTTCGTATCCATCACTTCGCCGACGGAATATTTCTTCACGAGATCATCCTCCGTGATGTTTAGCCCGATCTCTCCGGCCTTTCGCGCACCGAACTTCACACCGAGCGGGCCGATAATCTGGAGTATGAACGCGCCGATGATCACGACCAGGAGCATCAGCGCGCTTGTTTCGCTGTCGAATTTCCGGCTGGCCATGATAAGAAGACCGACCGCAATCCCTCCCTGAGGATAAAGACAGAATCCGAGGTAATTCCTGACCGATTTGACCGTTTTCGAATACGCGGCGCCCACATACGATCCGCCCGTCTTTCCGACCACGCTGCCCACGACATAGGCAATCACGAGCAGCCAGATCATGCTGTTTCCGCCCGAGAATTTCAGGCGAGCGCCGACAAGAACGAAAAACAGAACGTAAACCGGCGCCGAGAACCGATGCATAAGACTAAAACACGACGCCATTCTCCGGGGCTCGACGTTGACCAGGACGACACCCAGCGCCATGGTGGCGATGATGACATCAAGGTGGAAGTTGGCCGCAATGCCGATGATGACCAGTACCGCACCGACTGTGAAGGCCAGCACTTTTTCCGGATCGTCGGTCCTCTTCAGAATCCATATCAGGACAATCGCTGCGGCTGCACCGAGTGCCAGTGCTCCGGCAATGTGAAACAACGAGCTGCCCAGTGCAGACCATAGTCCCTGTTCCTGGTGTCCCGTTATCACGCCGGCAACACTGACGCCGATGGCGTAAAGGACCAGCGCCAGCGCGTCGTCGAGGGCGACAATCGCGGTGAGCATGGCCGTGAGCGGCCCGCGCGCCTTGTACTCCCACAACACGCTGACTGTCGAGGCCGGGTCGGTCGCCGCACAGATAGCTGCGAAGACAACGGCAACCGCCAGTGACATCTGCCAGCCGGCAAAGAAAATCATCACGGTGAAGCTCAGTATCCCGACGAGCAGGAAAGCCATCAACCCTTCGAAGAGCAAAATCAGTGCCACTTGGCGGCCGAACTTCGCAAAAATCTCACGCTCCAGCTCGCCGCCGACCAGGAAACCGATGATTCCCAACGCGAAGATATTGAACGGTTCCAGATGTCCGATTGACTCTTGGGAGATAAAGCCGAGCATGGGTCCCAGGATAACACCTATGAGGATGTAGCCGATGATTTGCGGAATATGGTACCTTTGGATGATCTTCGCCCCGACGGTCCCGCCAAAGACGGCGACGCCGATTGGAAGAATAAGTCCGCCACCCCCAGTTTCTGCCAAAACGCATTCGAATAGTCCGGTCATTGAAGTCATTTCACGAATAAAAGTATGAAAAGGAACCGAACAGCGCACATGTCCGCGTGCTCGGATATTCACGTTTTGTCGGTCCTGTCCAAAAACGCGAAATGCTAATCCAGTCGCCGGTCTTTGTCAAATTCTTTTTCTACGGGCTAAGAAGATAAAGAAGAAGTCCCTGCTGGCTGGACCTCAAGCCCCGGATCGCTGTTCCACAAGAGCAGGTAGAGCATCTCGTTCGGGCCTACCTGTTGTCCGCTGTGATGCCGGGCCAGTCGTCCGTGCGGAATGGTGACGCAGGCAGACCCTCCTTATTGCCGAGATTGCATACGGGATTGTCCGCCCAGGCATAGCGCGCGGCAACGGGCTCCGAGACCTTGTCGCTGCTGACGACGATCGTCTCGCCATCTATCCTGGCATCGGCCCAGACGAACTTCCGGTCCGCCCCGGCAATGGCGAAACCTTTCAGCGGCCCCTCCTCCGCTGCCGCGAGGCCGCCCCCGACGTGGTCAAAGCGCAGGATGATTCGATTGCCGTCGGCCTGCATTGACGTATACATGGGCCCCGAATATACCAGCTTCTGTCCATACGTTTGGGCCAAAGCCCACGACGCCAGACGCCTGCCGACGTCCTGTTTGTTCTTGGGATGTATATCGTCGGCCTCGCCAATGTCGATGATGACCGCCATCCCGGTGTTGGGCAGCGCCAGTGTCATGAGCTGGGCCTCGCGCAGCTCCGCCCAGTCACTCTCGCCCGGCTCGGTCTTGACCTCCCTGAAATTGGCCAACTGCACGAACAGGAAAGGAAAATCGCCTCGCCCCCAGTCTTTGCGCCAGTTCTCGATCATAGCGGGAAACAGCTTGCGATACTGAGAAGCCCGGCTCGCATTCGATTCGCCCTGGTACCATATCGCACCCTGGATCCCGTAGGGGATCAGCGGGGCGATCATTGCATTGTACAGCCCAGAAGGCGAGTGAGGATGTCCCGGTCCAAACGGTTCGCGCGGCCGGCGAGGCGCCTTCGTGCCTTCAGCCTCGGCCTTCTCCACCGCTTGCCTCCACTGCTCGAGTTTGCGCTCGTGTTCCTGCTTCGCCTGCGGGTATTCTGCAATGGCATCATCGTACCGTTCCAGGATAGGTTTGAAATCCGTATCCGCCTTGAGCACTCCTCGCCGGGTCCAGGCCTCAGCGGGGGTTCCACCCCATGATGTATGAATCAGCCCGACCGGCACGTCGAGCTTCTTGTGCAGCTCCCTGCCGAAGAAATAACCCACGGCCGAAAAACCCGGCACTGTTTCGGGACTGCACGAGATCCAACTGCCTTTGCAGTCCGATTGCGGCTGGTCGGCCACCGTGCGCTCGACCGTGAACAAACGGATGTCTGGGTAATCGGCCTCGGCGATCTCCAGTTCGGCATTGGCCGCCTGCCTGACGGCCCACTGCATGTTCGACTGACCCGAACAGACCCAGACCTCGCCGACCATGATGTTGCTGATGGCTATCTCGTTGTTGCCTCGGATGGTCATTTCGTGAGGGCCGCCTGCTTCGGGAGGGGTCATCCTGGAGGCCCACTTGCCGTTTTGGCTCGTTGTCACCGCCCAGCTCATGGCGTGCCAGCTTGTGCTGATCATAACTTGCTCACCCGGCTCCGCCCAGCCCCAGACCGAAACCGGCTGGCCCTGCTGCAAGACCATATTGTCGCCGATAATTGCCGGCAGCCTCACGTCGGCGACAATCACGCCTGCGCCTGCCAGCAACATGACCAAAGACAGCATTACCAGACTTGGCTCGCTCAAAGTCATTCGTTTGCGATTCATTTTCTCAACTCCTTAACAGCGTCGGAACAGTAAAGTTTGCGTCATTTAATCAAATCTGTTATGCTAACACAACAATTCAATTGGTAACATTAGATTCGGAGAACCCGCAATGTTGAAAGGCGGCGACGTCATGATAAGACTAACAAGCATCCTGATAGCCATAATGGGGGCTTGCTCCGCCCAGGCTGTCGAACCATGTCGTATGGTCATCACCGACGTGGAGAAGAACATCTATAAGGAGACGGCGGAGATTACGAGCAGCGAGATAACGCCGGATTGTCCTGTTTCATGGTCGGTTCGCAAGTATGTTCTTCATGGCGGCAAACAGGAAGGCGTCGAGGTCATCGAGGTCAACAACGGCAAACTTCGTTTCAGCGTCGTTCCCACGCGAGGGATGTCCATTTACCAAGTGCATATGGGAGAGCTGCGCCTCGGCTGGGACTCGCCCGTCAAGGGGCTGGTCCACCCGAAGTACGTCAATCTGGAGGCGCGGCAGGGATTAGGCTGGCTCGAAGGCTTTAACGAATGGATGGTTCGGTGCGGCCTGGAATTCTTCGGTGCGCCCGGAACCGATGAGTTTATCGACAACACCGGTGCCAAGGCCACGATGGATCTGACCCTCCACGGCAAGATCTGTAATATACCCGCGTCCGTCGTGGAAGTGACCGTCGAGCGCGAAGCGCCCTACCGGATCGCTGTCCGCGGAAGGGTGGAGGAGGCCGCTCTGCACGGACCGAAGCTCGAGCTCCAGGCTCAGATTTCAACGACGCCCGGCGCCGGAACGTTCCAGGTCTCGGACATCGTGACGAACCGCAGCGCCGTTGAGCAGGAGTTTGGCATCCTTTATCATGCAAACTATGGGCCGCCTCTGATGGAAGAAGGCGCCAAGTTCTTCGGACCGGCGCGTCAGGTCACGCCGATAAACGAGCACGCGGCCAAAGATGTCTCAAGCTACGACGTCTATCGCGCCGCCCGGGCGGGATTCCCCGAGCAGGTGTATTGTCTGCGTCTGTGGGCCGACGAGAACGACCGAACACAAGTTATGCTTCGCAACGCCGCGGGGGACAACGCCGTCTCGATGGCCTTTTCCATCAAAGAGCTTCCCTTTTTCACGCTGTGGAAAAACCCTGTGGCGGATGAAGACGGATACGTGACGGGTCTGGAGCCCGGTACGGGTTTCCCACGCAACCGCGCGATCGAGCGCAAATTCGGGCGCGTTCCCAAACTCGGCCCGCACGAGAGCCGTTCCTTCACGATCGATTTTGCACTTCACGTCGGCAAAGACCAGGTCTTCGCCGCAGGGGACGAGATCGCGCGCATCTGGGCCGGCCGTCGAACGCAGTTCGATACCAGCCCACTTGGCGCTGAGGCCAAGACGGGGGAGCTGGACGAGATTATCGCAGCTGCAAGAACCTGGAGACCCGGTTACGAAACATGGTATGGCAAACCCGCGCCGGATTTTGCCCTGACGGACCTTGCAGGCAAGGAGCACAAGCTCAGAGATTACAAAGGCAAAGACGTGCTGATTATCTTCTGGGCGACATGGTGTGGCCCCTGTCGAATGGAAATCCCGCATCTGATCGATCTGCGAAAAACGATCGGCGAGGACGAGCTGGCCATGTTAGCCATATCGAACGAAGCATCGCCCCTGGTCAAGAAGTTCACCGAACAGGCGCAAATCAACTATACGGTTGTGCTGGACCGCGGCTCGCTGCCGGAACCCTATAGTACCATCAGAGCCATCCCCAGCAGCTTTTTCATAGACCGTGAAGGCAACATCAAGCTGGCCACGACCGGCCTGGTGTCCCTGGACGAAATCAAGGCCATACTCCAGGCTCAATAGCTTTGGCGCACTGGGCGCTTAACCTTTGTTCACGAGCTCTTCTTGCTCGTCACCGGCTCGGTTCAGATCCACGCCGTCGGCTCGCAGCGCATCCTGGAGGCCGGCCACCTTCAGCTCACGCGGCGTACAGCCTTTCCGGGCTGCCAGAGCGGCCGCCAGTCCGGCTGCGTGACCGGTCGCGACGCAGTTTCCCATGCTCTTGCCGGCCGAGGCCGCGACGTGCGTGGCCGAGATGCATCGTCCGGCCACCAGCAAACCGTCCAGCTTCTCCGGCACAATGGCTCTGTAGGGAACATCGTGAATCTTCATCTTTGAGAGCCGGACAAAGCCTATGTCCAGGAATCCGCTTCGCCACGCAATCGCATCCTCGAATTTCCGCCCGCTCAGCGCATCTTCCTCGGTCAGGACATAAGGGCCTTTGACCCGGCGTGTTTCGCGAACGCCGATCTGAGTGCCCGTGCCGATCAGCTCGATGTTCTTGAGTTCGTCGCCGCCAAACTCGCGCATTGCAAGCGTCATCTGCAAGACCTGCCGGCGACTCTGGCACTCCGCTTCGGTACGTTGGACCGGATCGGTCGTGTCGAATTGCCCAAGGTCCCTCGTTCCGGCGTGGTTAATGTAGAAACTGCTGCCGTTCGAGACCTTACCCAGGCCCCAGCTATCCGGAATGAGCGGATACTTGCTCTTTGCCTTGCGGGCGATATCCCTGATATTGGCCTTGCGGACCTGATCGGCGGTGACGTTCGTCAGGTTGAGGCACAACGTCTGGTGCGAGAGCGATCCGATTTCCTTCATTGTTTCGGCGCCGCCAAAATAGGCCACGTCGGCATCACCGGTACAATCGACAAAGACCTTGGCGCGAATCGTCGCTAATCCCTGCTTCGTCGATACGACAACGCCGGCCAGCCGTCCCCCTTCGGCCAGGGCATCCACCGCTCGGGTATGAACGAGGTACTTGCAGCCCACCTGGTCCAGCGCATCAAGCACGGCCACCTTCAAGTAATCGACGTTGCACCACAATTGATGCTGACCAATTCTGACCGCCTGGTCCCCATAGGCGGTGAGCTTTTCAATGACCAGCTCGTGCACCTTCGAGCGTGCTTGCCTGTCCGGACGCATCTGGTTGATCGGCATCCCCAGACACCATGCGGCCACTCCTCCGAAGAAAGCGTGATGTTCGATCAACAATGTCTTGGCGCCATGCCAGGCCGCTCCCAATGCCGCACCAATCCCTGCAGGGCCGCCTCCGACGATAAGCACATCCGGGTCGTAGGCAATGGTGGTGCGCCGCGGCGAGCTGATGGCTCGACTCTGCGCAGTCGCCACCGGCAGCGGTGAGCCACCCGTCGTTGCGCCGGCCATAGCGGCGCCGGCGGCACCAAGAAACGTTCGTCGATCCAAGCTTTTTCTCTCTTCCATGTCTTGCCCCTTACATTCGAGTCGTTTCTCTTGGTCCAATCTCCAAGCGTATCGGTTATGCTGCAATTGTCCAAATCTGCCTGACAAACCTCATTGGCCGTCGGCTTCAGTCAAAGAATCCTGTACCTTCGGCCAGGTGTTTGCGGCAGACCGCCTCGTTCAACTCTACGCCCAGGCCGGGCTTGTTGGGAATCTCCAGATATCCGTCCTTATAGAGAGAGCCTTCACGCTGGACGATGTCCTGCCAATACGGCAATTCCACGCTGTCGGATTCAAGGGCCAGGAAGGAGCGAATGGCCATGCAGGCGTGTCCGGAGGCGATGGTGCCCACCGGCGTGCACATATTGTGGCAGAGCATATTGATATAGTACAAGTCGGCCCAATCCGCGATTCGTTTGGCTTCGAGGAGTCCGCCGCACTTTTGCGTATCCGGCTGAACAATATCACACGCCTGCTTCTCGATGTAAGGGCGGAACGTCTGCCGGGTGAATAAATTCTCTCCCGTGGCAATCGGGACTTTGCTCATGGCCGTCAACCGGGCAAAGGCGTCCGCATTCTCGGGCGGCATCGGATCCTCCAGAAACCACAGATTCAAATGCTCGACCATCTGGGCGAATCGCATCGCCTCGCGCGTGTTGAGCGCCCAGTGGAAGTCGACGCCCAGCGGAAAGTCCGGCCCCAGCTCCCGGCGAATCGCCTCCAGGATCTTCACCCACGCTTTCATATCGTTTGAAGACAGAGAGCGGTTCCATCTCTCGCCACTGAAGCGATTCAAGTCGAACTTCATCGCCTTGAATCCATACGCCTTCGAGCGCTGAGCCTCCTCGACCCAGGGCCTCGGATCGGTCGCGTTGGGCGAGCCGGTATCGTGATAAATCAGCAGTTTGTCGCGGAACTTGCCGCCCAGCAGCGTGTAAACCGGCACGTTGAGAATCTTTCCAGCCAGGTCCCAAAGCGCCGTCTCAATTCCCGATATGGCACCGGTCAGTGAGCCCGAGCGCGAGCCTTGCCCGACGCCCGCGTCCATCATCTTGTGCCACAGGTAGTCCACCTGCAGCGGATCCTGGCCGATGATCTGGCGTTTGATGCTGTGGATGTGACTGACGACGCCATCCCGGTTGTAGGCTTCGCCGATTCCATAGAGACCCGAATCGGTGGTGACCTTTACGAGGTGCGCATCGTATTTTATCCTTACTGTAGCGGTTTTGACATCGCGGATTTTCACTCTACCCAATTCCGTTGTTGCCTGAGGCGCCGCATTCAGGATTCCGGGCCGTTCGAGCAGTGTTCCGATGGCGGCCATACTGCCGGCCGCAGCCAAAAACTTCCTTCGATCCATTGTCACTCCCTTCTCTCTTATTTTCTTCTCTCAGCGTTCCAACTTGACGACGATGTATGGTGCTTGCTTGTGCAAATCAGGGTGGATTCTGCCGTTGCCGCAGCTATCCATTGTCTCGATAAAGTACATGAAGTCGTATTTGGCCGGAATATCCGTGCCCGGGACGACGGCCCGGTACAGATTCTTCTGTCCCGTGGGCGTCATGTCGATAGTCTTGTAGTCCTCGTACTGCGTGACGCTTCGATAGTGGAGCCGGACCCATTTAACGGCCGATGGGTCGCTGACCTCGGCGGTGACCGCCAGAGGCGTCTCCGGGCGGGCGCTCGCTATCGGTTCATGTCTGAACGACGGAGGCTCGTTGTCCAGGTAGGCCTTTCGGATGGGCACACGGGCGATCATCGGCTCCTCTTCAGATGTCTTCTCGCGTTCGGCTTGCAGCTTCTTGAGGCCCTCTTTCAATGCGACCAGCTCGTCCTTCCAGTGCCCGGACAGGCCGGCGCGTTCGCGCCCCATCATGAGATTGTCGTGATACACATCAGCCGCCGCCTCGACGAGCTTCTCCCAGGCCCGGATTGCGGAACTCTCGTGGCCGATAGCGTCGTCGAGGGCGTTGGGATCTTTACTGCGCTTGAACAGCGCGTAGTCGAGGCCCGCTTTGGCCCTGTGCGAATGGTACAAAGCCAGGTTGGCGAGAATCTTCATATCTACCATCGTCGAATCGAACTCCTTGTTCCGATGGGTGCCGATTCGCTGCTCGGCCTGGCGGACCGAATCCAGAACGTCTTTCGATATCCGCTCAAACCATGCGCTGGATTGCTGAGGCCAGATTCTGCCCGAGTCCGTGCCTTCCATGATGTGGCGCGCGGCGGCGTCCATACTCAGGAACTGCTCCGTGTCGCTGGGCAACGCTTTTGCGTATTCAGGCAAATCCTTCATCCGCTGTTTCTCCACCCATCCTCGCGTCGTGGGAAACATGTTGTACGGGTAGTTGTACGCAACGATATACGGCAGAATCTTGCTCGCGCGATGAATGGCTGCTTCCACGTGAGGCGCCGCCTGTTCGCTGAAGCGGCGCTCGAATTCTTTTTGCCACGTCTCAGCCGGCGTTTTCGGGTTGTAGCCCACACGCCCGAACACCTGGAAGAAATGCCAATACCGCTCGAATTCCCAGTCGTAGTACCGGTACTGCGGCGCGAGCAATTCAAACGGCTTCATATCATGCGGATGGTCCTGCATCTTGGTCGCCATCGGCTCGACGACCTCGAAGCCCTCTCCGTCGTAGAGGTGCGTGCTCTCGGCAAGACGCCTGACGTATTCCGGATCGGCCCATAGCAAAACCCGGCTGGTCCCGCAGTTCCAGAGCCGCCAATGCATCTTGTATTGCCGAGGATAACGCAGCAGATCCGCATATCCATGCCGCCGGTCGTGCTGATTCGCGGGATTGACGTGCGTCGGATGGAACGGAAGACCCATCTGCTCCATCCAGTACTTGGTGCATATTCGCATGTTCACGCCCATCTCCACGGCCTTGTCAATCAGTGAATCAGGGAAATTCTTCGCCCTGGCGTCAAACCGGATGTTCGGGCCGTGCTCTTTCATCACGGCATAGACGTTCTCCCAGAACCCGCCCATCTCGGTTCTCTTGAGGCCGGATTCGCCGTGCATTCGAAACTGGATGGCATCCATCTCGGGCACCAGCTTGAGGAACTTCGTCAACGCCGCCCTCGTGTACGCGGTCAGATTATCTGCGGTCAGGCCCCAGACGATCCCGTCGGTCGGCTGGTTGGCCCGGTCGCTGGGACCCTGAACGCCGCCGCGATAGATGTGATCCCAGATGCCCAGAGTGAAATTCATGCCGCGCTCGTGCGTCATGGCGATGATTCGGTTCAGCGCTTCCAGATTGCGGCGCTGCTTATCCTTGGTGATGCCCACAACTTTGACATCGGGAAATTCGTCAAGATCGAAGAAATAGGGATAGGGCGGCGAGACATATCCCCAGTTCTCGTAGCCGAAGAGCAGGGCGAACGTGTTGAAGCGATTCTTGGCCAGCATGTCAAGATAGCGTCTCCAGTACTGCTCGTTGTAGAAATAGCTCTCGAAATTCCCCTGGTGCATCGTATATATCGACAGCGCCCGCTCGGGCACAGCGGGTTCCTCCCGAATGTCGCGGACCTCGCTGAACGGCTTTGCGGGATCCGTACTCCAGCCGATGCGGTCCGCGATATCCAGAAGGGCGTACATGAGGCCGCGGTCGTCGGCGCCGCTGACCAGCAGGATATTTTTATCGTTCCATTTTGCGTTCCGGACCAGCAGGGACTCTGCTTTGGTCGGCCTGGAGATGCCCAGCTTCTCGTGCAGCCTCTCCACCGGTCCCGCGCCGTTGGAAAGACCTAAGACGAGTAGGGAATTGCCCTTCGCCGTTTCCAACGACGTGCTCTGCTCGAACTGTATCTGC
>CP070806.1:2990110-2992818 GCA_020343675.1 Phycisphaerales bacterium | reverse complement strand
CCTGTGAAGCAATGTGGTCCATTTTGCTCATGAGCCTGGTGTAGCGGATGTAATCCGCTGTCGTGGGCGCACGGCTCGATCCCGACGTGATGTCAAGAATGTTTATGGCGGTCGAGCCGGGCGTGAAGTTCACATTCATCCCGGAGAGGTCGACAGCCGGGTTGCCCGGCACGTCGTAGAGGGCGAACGAGGTGGGTACGGCTCGCAGGGTCTTGTCGATAAGGTCCGGCGTGAGCCGAACACGGTCTTTCGGCCCGTCCGTCTGGCCTCCGTGATCTGAGAGCAGGGACACAACGGCCTCGTTGTGGATTTCCACGCCCAGCTTGCAGAGCACGTCTCGTGCTTCGGAAACAATACGTTCAATCAAAGCGTCGCTGAGGAATCTGACGGTCGGTCTCATCGCCTGCGCCTCGTTGAAATTCCGGTCCCAGTTACACTGCCGCCCCGAAACAGCGGGCAGTTCGTTTCGTAAATCTCTTTGGTTGTGCCCTGCTTGTCAAGCGTTGTGCCAATCATTGGCTGTGAGCCGACCGGGACGGCGGGATTTTGTGGCACAGGCAATATCTCTTGCCCGGCGGCGACAGTCGTGGTACATTTGGTGGTGCTGGCATGCGACCGCCCCGCCCCGGCGCGATGTCTGCCCGCATTAAGCTTCGAGTTGACATGCTTGATATGATACGTTATCTCCGGCCCGCATTGACATCTCTCCTGGCGTTGACGATCACTGTGCCCGCCGGCGCTCAGACGACGCCTCAATTGGGCATTCGCTCCAAGACTCCCGATGCCATAGCGTTCACCAATGCCCGTATCATAGTACGACCCGATCTTACCTATGATAGCGCCACGCTGGTCATCGCCGGCGGTAAGGTGCTCGATGTCGGCGCGAGTGTGGCGGTGCCGGAGGGCACTGTGACCGTGGACCTGGAGGGCAGGACAATCTACCCCGGCTTCATTGACCCGTTTGTCGAGTACGGTGTCGGCAAAACGGAAAAACCCCAAAGGCAGCGCTTCCGTCGCCCCCGATATGAGGCCGAACGCGTCGGCGGTGACGCCTGGAATGAGGCCATCCATGCCGAAAAGAACTGGTCCACGGAGTTCAAGCCGGACGAGAAGAAATCCCGCGAGTTGATGCAGCTCGGCTTTACTGTCGTACAGACGGCGCGCCTGGACGGCATTTTCCGGGGCCGCGCCTGCGTGGTGCTGCTCGGTGAAAGCCTGCCCAACGACTTGCTGATCCGTCCCCGCTCCTGGCATGTTCTGTCCTTCGACAAAGGGTCATCGACTCAGGACTATCCCACGTCGCTGATGGGCAGTATTGCGCTTATTCGCCAGACGCTGTACGATGCCGACTGGTACGCCCGGGCGCATCGCGCGTACCGGCTGAACCCGTCGCAGAAAGCACCCGAGTTCAACGCCGCAATCGAGGCACTGGCGGACATTGCCAATGAGCGGCTCATCTTTGATGCCGGCACCGGCAGCCGCAACCTGCTGCGGGCCGGCCGCATTGCCGGAGAGTTCGGCCTGACGGGCACCCTGGTTGCCGGTGGTTATGAGTATGCGTATCTTGAACAGGTCAAGGCGATTGGTGCGACGTTGATTCTCCCGTTGGATTTCCCGGAAGCACCGTCGGTCAAAACACCCGAGGACAATCTCGACGTGACGCTGGCGCAGCTACGCCACTGGGAGACTGCGCCCTCCAATCCGGCGCGGCTGGACTCCAGCGGTGTCCGTTTTGCCCTGACGACATATCGACTGAAGAACATTGATATGTTCCGCAAGAATCTGCGCACGGCCATCGCCCGTGGGTTGTCCAGACAGGCGGCGCTGGCGGCTCTGACGACGGTGCCGGCCGAAATATGCGGTGTGACGGAAATGACGGGCACGCTCGATAAAGGCAAGCTGGCCAGCTTTTTCATCTGCGACGGTGACATATTCGAGAAGGACACCGAGATCTATTCCGTATGGGTGGCCGGCAAGAAATACGAACTGAAGCCATTGCCGACCACAGAGTTTTCCGGCGAGTACAAATTGACGGTCGAATCCGACACGTATTCGCTGTTCATCAGGGGCAAGCCGTCTCGACTCAAAGGCGAACTCCGGTTTGGTGAGCGCAAAGAAACCCTGCGACATCTCGAGTGCGAACGCAACTGGATCAGCTTTGCCGTCCGTCTGGACACCGTTGAGACCATTGGCGTCACGCGTTTTTCGGGCCGTAAGGTGGCTGACACCATCTCAGGACACTGCGTGCTTGCCGACGGCCGGACGGTCGACTGGCAGGCTTTGAGGCTTGGGCCCGCTCCGGAGCCAGAGGATACGACAGAGCAGTCGTCGCCGAAGAAGGACACCCTGATTGCCCGCCTGACGTCTCCCAACAAGGCCTTCGGCTACGTTTCCAGACCCCCGATGGAGAATGTCCTGATCAGGAATGCGACGGTCTGGACCGCTGAGGAAGGCGGTATTCTTCGGAACGCCGATGTGCTGGTCATTGACGGCAAGTTTGCCCGGGTCGGCCGGAACCTGACGGCTGATCCCGGGGTGCGCTCAATTGACGCCACCGGCAAACATGTCACGCCAGGGATAATCGACGCTCACTCTCATATCGCCATCTCCGGTGACGTCAACGAAGGCACCTTTGCGCTTACACCCGAGGTGCGCATTGCCGACGTAATCAATCCCGAGGACATTAACATCTACCGCCAGCTGGCCGG
>CP070806.1:2986452-2990010 GCA_020343675.1 Phycisphaerales bacterium | reverse complement strand
TATCGTTTGATTCGCCTTCTCCGACGGAGGCCGCGCAGATCGTGAATGCGGTTGTGCAGTCCTATATCGCCTATCACGGCACGCGCAAGCGCAGTACATCGGCGGAGGTGTTGAAGATTCTCCAGACCGAAAAGAGCAGGCGAAGTGAAGAGCTAACGGAGAAGCTCAGGACCATGATGGATTTCAAGAAGAGTAATCCGACGCTGGCCTTCGAAGGTCCGGAGGGTAATGTCATCCTGCAGCGATTCCAAAAGCTCTCGTCGGTCCTGACGGAGGCCCAGCTTGAGACCGTCGATAGCAGGTCCCTTTATGAATCGACAAAAGAGATTGTAAGCGATCCGAACAAGCTCGAGCAGTTTGTCGAGACCCAATTGGTTGAAGGCGGGTACGACACCACAAGCAATGAAAGGGAGGAACTCAAGTCCAGGCTCGAGCAATTGCAGCTTCGCCGCGCAGACCGCCTGCGCGAAGTGACGATCGACCATCCCGGTGTTATCGTGCTGGAGGGCGAGATTGACCGTCTTAAGACTCAGATATCCGAGTTGGATACGAGATTCGCCCAGACCCGTCTGGCCATCGTCGAGGGGCAATACCTGGCAGCCCAAGCCAAAGAGGATCAGATCACCAAGGCCTTTGAGGACCAACGGCAGGAGGCCCTCAGCCTCAATGAGCAGCTTGCTCAGTACACCATCCTTGAATCGGACTGGGAGCAGACGAAACAGCTCTGCGACATTCTCAATGAGCGAATTAAGGAAGTGAACGTCACCGAAGACGTCGGAGCGCTGAACATCAGCGTCCTTGAGGCCGCGCGGCCGCCGGAAAGGCCCTCGAAACCGGAGAAACGCAGATATATAGCGATGGCGCTTGTGCTCGGCCTCATGCTGGGCGGGGGTCTGGCGCTTGTTCGCGATTGGATGGATACGACACTGCGCTCGCCGGAGGAGGTCTCGGCGGTTCTCGGCGTGCCGGTCGTCGGGATAGTCCCAGCAATGCTGAGAGAGAGAAACCCATCGGATAGGGGGCAAAAAGTACACCTCGATCCGGACTCGCCCGCCGCGGAGGCCTATCGAAAAGTGCGCACGGCCCTGCTGCTCGGCGTGCCGAACGCAGAGGCAAAGACCATCCTTGTCACCTCGCCGGGAGGGACCGAAGGCAAAACGACCCTCGTGAGCAATCTGGCCATTACTCTGGCCCAGGCCGGCCAGCGAACCCTGATCGTCGATGCCGATTTTCGACACCCGATGCAGCATCTCGTTTTCAAAACAAACGGCAGTGACGAGCAAGGGCTTGTCTCGGTGTTATCCGGGACGATGGCTCTGGAGAAAGCCATCGAAGCAACTGATATTAAAGGCCTGGACCTGCTGCCATGCAGGATCCAGTTGATGAACGCCTCCGAAGTCGTCAATAGCCGGGCCTTTGCCCAACTGCTGGAGAATCTCGCAGACAAATATGACCGTGTGGTCATCGACTCACCGCCCGTTGTTCCCGTGACGGATGCTCAGATACTCAGTGCCATCTGTGATGTGACACTGTTGGTATTGAGAGCCGATAAATCCACGAGGAAGACGTCTGTGGAGGCCCGAGACGGTTTGCTCGGCGTCGGAGCACACCTGCTCGGAGCGGTCGTCAACCATGCGGCAAGGAGAAGCCGATACGGTTATTATGCCGGCTATGCGTACGATCGCGGCTATTTCGGCAACGGTCGCAAGAAAAAAAATCGCGGCAGTAAGGCCGCTGCTGTGATAAAGGATTGAGCGGTTCAGAGACGTGCAGGAGAAGGGAAAGCAGATAATGGATGTTGTCAGGGGACCATCGAATACGCTCTTTGAGGGAGCGTTTACCGAATGCCGGCAGGGTGATTGTTTCCGGGCAAACCCGCCCGTCACAGGCTCTTCTGTTTCTCTTGCCAGGCGCAGCGATCGAAGAACATTGGGCATCTTGAGCTGCTCTGAAGAACAATTGACATAGGCTCTCAATGGGTCACGGCGACCTTACTGATGAGAGCTGAGAAGATTAGACATCCTCGGTCGGTACGCCGACGGGGACGGAGTATGCGCAACTAAGACTTGAACATGAAGACGTACCTGGTTGTATATTTTGGCAGCGCGGTCCTGGCCGTACTGATAACGCCGCTGCTGATATGGCTGGATGGTCGCCTCGGCCTTGCCAACGATCCCCACCACCGGCACGTCCATGAAAGGCCCGTACCCCGCATAGGGGGCGTGGCCATCTTCCTGTCCATGATCGCCCTGACGATTCCTGTACTGTTCTTATCGAACACTGTCGGCGAGGCGTTCCGCGAGATTCTGGGCAAGCTGATTGTGCTGCTCTGTGCGGCGGGCTTCATCCTATTCGTCGGTCTCATCGATGACCTGAAAGCCCACGGTCTGGGAGCGCGCCTGAAATTCGCCGCCCAACTGACGGCGGCTTTGGCGGTCTGCGCAGCGGGTATCCGGATACAGTCTGTAACGGTCGCCGACTCGCTCACACTGGATTTCGGCTGGTTCCCCTGGCCGCTGACGCTGCTTTGGATCGTGGGGATCACCAATGCCGTGAACCTGAGCGACGGGCTCGACGGCTTGGCCGCGGGGATTTCAGCCGTCGCGTGCGGCGTAATCGCCATCTTTGCGGTTCACAGCGGCAACGTCGTCATGGCCGTCTTGATGCTCGCGCTGCTTGGAAGTCTGACAGGCTTTCTGTTCTTTAACTTCAACCCGGCCAAGATATTCATGGGCGACTGCGGCAGCATGTTCTTAGGCTTTACCCTTGCCTCGTCAAGCGTGCTGTGCCTGATTAAGTCTTCGGTGTTGGTGGGGCTCGCTCTGCCCATCCTGGCGCTGGGCATACCGATTTGTGATACGCTCTTCTCGATGATCCGCAGGTTCCTCGAACGCCGCTCCATGTTCGCGCCGGACCGCAGCCATTTCCACCACCGGCTGGTTGATTTGGGCCTCAAGCACCATCACGTCGTCATCATCATATACGTTATCACGCTTCTGGCCGCAGGTATGGGGCTGTTTATGATGTTCAGCCATAATGGCCGTTCTTTGATGGTCTTCTTCAGTGCGTTACTGCTGCTGATTTTCGTATTCCGCTTTCTCGGCGGCGTGCAACTGAAGGAAATGATTGCGGGCCTGCAGCGAAAGTATGCGATCCGCCAGCGCGAGCACGCCGAGACGAAGAACTTCGAAGATGCCGAACTGCACTTTCGCCGGGCCCAGACCTTCGAGCAGTGGTGGAAGGCAATCTCCGTCGCGGCCGAGAAGATGGATTTCCTGAGTCTCCGCCTGCCGGTCAAGCATCGAGACGGCACGCAGCGTACCCTGACCTGGCGGCAGAAGGCCGGAAGTCACGACTCGCAGGATGGCCTCTTACAGGCCAACATCCCCGTGCGCGACCGGCGCTCCGGCTCGTCGCTCAATTTGAAGATCGAGGTTTTCAAGAACGGCTCGCTCGAATCCGCCGGCCGCCGCATAGCTCTCTTCACCCGTCTGATGGAAGAGCACGATATCGCTAACCTGGTGAGGAAGAAAAAAGATTGAGGTCCGGCCGAAGCGA
>CP070806.1:2981883-2986352 GCA_020343675.1 Phycisphaerales bacterium | reverse complement strand
GGGCGCAGGGCCGCGTCCATGCCGGCTCGGCATCTGGATCCCGAAGTCGGTGAACCAGCGCATCTTCAGGGGACTTCGTGCCAGATCATCGGCGGAACACAAGGTATTTGCCGCATCGGCATACTGGTGTGTCCAGTCGCCCGCGCCCGCCGGAGGCTGACCGACGATTCGCTTGAGATTGCCCGATTCGCCAGTCAAAGCCACGCCGCCGTACGGATGCAGCAGCCGCCTTATCTCTTCTGCGGGCGCTGCACGCCGGCCTTCGGTCACGGATCGCCCCGACACGACGAGTTGTGCAAAGCATGAGGGCAAGCCGGTGGCGGAAGGATCCCTTTGCAGGACAGTCACTCGGGTGCCGTACAATCCGGCCTCGCTCAGCTTCTTGCGGGCCAGGGTCACCTGGCCGAGGTCCTGGTCGATGGCGATGATCTGGAGCCGGCTCGCTCCGGCAAGGGCGTGGGCCAGGGCCCCGTCGCCGCACGCCAGATCAATGCAATACCCTTCCCGGAGGTCAGCCTCTTTGATAATCTCTCGGGCCATCCTGCGATATGGTCTCTTGACTCGGTGAGGCTCCGGGCGCACCGGTCGGTCATCTGGCCGGCCGGCCTCGTCACCTTCTGCCGGAACAAAGCAGTAGATCGTGCCTTTGTCCGTGCTGGCGTAAAGCGCCCGGTCCGCGACGGCCAAACCCATGGCCAGGCCGTCAAGCTCGGTCGTCGTCACAACGGCCTTCGACTCGGTGTCCGCAGTGACGATCTTGCTGTTAAGTGTGCCGGCGACTATCGTCTGCCCTGCGACCACCAGAGGCGGATTGGCCACTTGCGTGGCGCCCGGCCAGCCCACTGCTTCATTCGAAGCCGTTGCCCGAAGGACCGAGGCGCCGACCGGATCCGAACACGCGATGCTCCAGGCAATATCGTCGAGAGACAGTTTGCGAAGAGGGAGACCATTGGGGTCCTGCTCCTCGACCCACAGCGATGACTTTCTGATGGCCCTGATTTCATGGTCTCGCGTGAACACCAGCATCTCCGGCAGCACGGCGGTCGAAGACACCGGCAACCCGCGCGCCAGGAAGCGCCCGTCTGAAGCCTGGAATACGTCGTCTTCAACGATGAAGAGATTTTCGTCGATGAAGGTAACAAAAGGCCCCGCGCCCTTTCTTCGCCCCCATCCGGCGCCCAATTTCATGAGGTGGAAATACCGGAACTGCCCCGATTCGCCGTCAAAAACTGCCGGGCTGGCTCGCCCCGTGGGGACGATCAGCGAATCGCCCGCGAGGGCAAGGTATCCTTGTATTGAGACTCCGCTGCGCGCGCGATTGCCGCCATGCGGCTGATCGAGCACCAGGTCGCCCGATGAATCGTTGAGCCAAAGTGTCCTCCCCGTGGATGCATCAAGGGCATGGAGGTAGATGCCCTCGGACGGCCAGATTCCTGCTCCGAAATACACAACGTCGGCCCTGACGACCGGCCCGCCGCGCGCCGGCCATCGTGAAATCAGACGGTCGTTGCCCAGCACCATATCCGGGTCCGGCCCGCCGCGTTTCTTCCACAGCAGTTTTCCGTCTGTGACAGCGAGGCAGTAAAGGTACCCGTCGTCGCTGACGACGAAGAGCCGGTCTTGCCAGACGGCAGGCGCAAAACGCACGGGGCCGTCCGTGACATACGTCCATTTCCTGCGAGCGGTTCTCGCGTCAAGCGCATGGACGGTGCAATCCGAGGAACTCCCGAAGAAGACAAGGCCCCTTGAAACCACGGTTTCAAAGGCCAGATCGAACGGCATGCGCGTATCCCGCCCCGACCACGCCGGCTGTGGAGGACTGTCGGCCTTCCTGACCCAACCGATTTTAAGGCGAGCCGGCAGAGGGTCGGTTGTGTAGCCGCTGCGCGCCGCATCGGCGCGGTACATGGGCCAATCCGAACCGCGAAGGTCGCGCGCCGTCAACGCCATCAGAGACAGCGCAGCCCACAGAAGAGAGTATTTCCGATAAGCCATCATGGACAAGTGTATCGGATTTGGCGCAGATTGCAAGAAAACGGCCCGCCTGCCACCTTGATTCGCGCGCACGATGTACTATAATCACGCTTGTCCGAGGCAAGCCAGTTGAATCGGCCGCTTGGCAATCCGTCAGCGGCTGTCGGAAGTAACATTTTGAATTGGAGATACATCGCATGAAACTCAAAGGCAAAGTCGCAATCATCACCGGCGCATCGAGCGGTATTGGCGAAGGTACCGCACGCGAATTAGCTGATGCGGGCATGAAGCTGGTGCTCACGGCCCGGCGCAGGCCGCTGCTCGAAAAGATCGCTGAAGAACTCGATACGGAGGTAGCCATCGTCGCCGGCGATATTGCCGACGAATCCTTGCCGCAAAAGCTGATCGACACAGCGGCGGAACAATTCGGCTCGTGCGACGTCGTCTTTAACAACGCGGGCGTGATGATTGTCGGAAAAGCCGAAGACATCGACCTCGAAGCGGCGTGCCGGATGGTGCGGATCAATGTCGAAGCGGTGTATCGACTGGCGATTCTTGCGATGCGCCACCTGATAAGCCAGGGAAGCGGTTACCTGATCAATACCTCAAGCATCCTCGGTCTGAAGGTCCGCCAGACCACCGGCGCCTACGCGGGAACGAAGTTCGCGGTCGAAGCGCTGACCGAAGACCTGCGCATGCAGGCGGCCGGCACGGGTGTGCGCGTCTGCGCCCTCGAACCGGGCCTCATCGATACACACCTGCAGGATCATTTTCCTGTCCACCCGAAGGACATGCTCAACATCAAGACCCTTGTCCGGCCGGAAGAGGTCGGCCGGGTGATCCGCTTCATGCTCGAACAGCCCGACCACATCGCGATCCCGCGCATTCTCGTGATGCCCGCCGAGCAGGGGATGTAACCCCCGGGGCAGTAGGAGGACCGACCGTTGAGGGACATGGAGCGCACCGCCGGCCCCGCGCCTTCCGGTTTTCAAAACCTGTCGCAGTGATCTACATGTTCTTCGGCATCACGAAAGGTTCGCGGTACGAGCACGTGATGTACTTGTTGGCCTTGTCCGCATTGGCCCCGACAAAGCGCTCGCTCTTGCGGTCGTAGGTCAGGGCTGGTCCGAGGACGAATTTGTCCTTGGTCGGATCGACGCCGTTGCCTTCCAACTGTTCCAGCATATCATTGAGTGTATTCAGGGCGTCTTCGTGCTTCTTGACGCTCTGGCGAACCTCATCAACGGAGGCTTCCGCCCCGGCCCGCCAGGCCACATTCGCCTGATGGCACACGGCGGTGCCGAGATGCCCGACTTCGATGTCCGCCGCCAGGTCCTGACGCCGGCCGCTGCGAACGCAATCGATGAAATTCTGGGCGTGATTGGCTCCGGCGTCGCCCTTGTATTGCTTGATGCGCTCGCCATTGTTGTCGTGGGCCCAGCCGCCGCCGCGCGAAATGCGAATCGAGGCTTGCTCGCACTGGATCCAGTTGCCGCCGCGCGATGACAGATACACCGCGCCGCTCTTGCCGCCGCGCCGCTTGGGGTCAGGCAGGTTGCGAATATCAACCACGACAGGCAGGCCGTCGTAATCGAAAAGGGCGAAGTGCATGTTCGGCGTTTCTCCGTTGTCGTCCCAGGCGAAGCGATTGCCCGCCGCGATGACCTTCGTCGGCACGTCATCCCAGCCGAGCATGTGACGGAAATCGTCAATGTAGTGAATCCCCCAGTTGGCCATCTCGCCGTCGCCCCAGTTCCACTGCCAGTGCCAGTCGTAATGGAATTGCTTTCGCATCACGGGTGTCATCGGAGCCGGGCCGGCCCAGAGATTGTAGTCGATGCTGTCCGGAACAGGCTGGGGCGTCGTCACTTTTCCGATGGTGTCTCTGGCGCTGAGCTTGGAGCAGTGTACCCAGAGGACCTTGCCATACTTGCCCGCCTGAATATCGGCGGCCGCTTGCTGTACAGACGGGCACGAGCGATGCTGTGTGCCGGCCTGCACGATACGATTGTACTTGCGGGCCGCCTTGACCATCGTGCGGCCTTCCGCTATCGCGTGGCTGACCGGTTTCTCGACATAGACGTGCTTACCCGCCTGGCAGGCATAGACCGTCATCAGCGAATGCCAGTGGTTGGGTGCGGCGATCACGAGGGCGTCGATGTCCTTGCGGTCGAGCAGCTCCCGGATGTCGGCGTAGCCCGAGACCGGACGGTCGTACTTGTCCTTGAACTGCTTGACCCAATCCCCGAGGACTTTGCTGTCCGGATCGCACAGGGCCACGACGTTAACGCCTTGCAATCCCTGGAAGTGCTTGATATGGGCGCCGCCCCGGCTGCGGATACCCGCTACGGCCACGCGGACCTGGTCGTTGGCCCCGCGAACGCTGGGCAGAAGGGTCGGGTGCGAAGACAGTGCTAAATACGACCCCGCTGTGGCGGCGATACTGCGTTTGAGGAATTTGCGACGGCTGATACTGTTCATCATTTGATCCTTTT
>CP070806.1:2974119-2981783 GCA_020343675.1 Phycisphaerales bacterium | reverse complement strand
AATTCATTATACTCCGAAACATGGTAGTTGGCTGAACATTGCCGAAATAGAATTAAGTGTGTTAAGCCGACAATGTCTTGATCGGCGAATTGAAAGCATTGAGCGGCTGGAGTCGGAATGTCATACGTGGAATGTGGAACGGAATGAATTGCAAAAAGGTGTTGATTGGCAGTTCACCACCGCCGATGCGAGAACAAAGCTGAAGCGACTCTACCCACAAATACAATATTGACAGGCTACTAGTGCGGTTTCAACGCACGACTGTAGATGCGGACGTCATCAATCAGGCCGGAGAAGAAACTGCCTGGGGCGAAATCTTTTCCGACACCGATGTACAGACCGCCGCCGGAAGCTCCCAAGCCACTCTGCGTGTCTTCGGCTACCAAGATGTTGTCAGCGTAGAGCGCCCTGTATTCGGTCTCTTTGCCGAGGATTACGTGAATAACACTTGCCGACGAACGATGCGCGGCTATAATTTCTTCTGTAACCAAAGAAAAGTATGACTGATACACTGCCGCTTCGAACAGACCAAGAACATAAAAAGTGATGTCAGGGGCAGGCCGTTGAATTATGGCAATTATCGTAGATCATAGAAAGCTCAGGACATTTACCGAGAACAATTTTCGATTTGTCGGCTTGTCTCAGGAAGCTGCGCATCTGTGCGCCGACAATTTTGTTGCGGCTGACCTGCGCGGCGTTTCATCCCACGGTGCGGCACTCATCAGACGCTATATGGATGCCATTCGGATCGGGACGATTCTGCCGCAGGCAAAGCCTGAAATCATCAGGGAGTCACCCTCAACTGCCACTATTGACGGCCACCTTGGGCTCGGGCAGGTTGTGGCAGACTTTGCGACGGGCGTGGCCATTGAAAAGGCAAAACAAACCGGGATTGGAATCGCGACGGTGCGAAACAGCAATCACTATGGAATGGCCGGTTACTATGCGCAAATGATGGTCGATGAAGGGCTGCTCGGTATGTCTCTAACGAATGCCGCCCCTTATGTGATACCGACCTTTGGTCGAATACCAGTCATCGGAACCAATCCAATCAGTCTGGCTGCGCCGGCCAATCGCCACTATCCCTTTTTATTGGACATGGCCACCTCTGTTGTCCCTCGAAACAAGCTCGATGAGTATGCCGATACCGGCATGCCCATGCCAGCGGGCTGGGCGCTGGATGCGCAGGGCCGGATCACGACGGACGCCGCTGCTCTGTTGACCAGCATGGTTTCACGGCTGGGAGGTGGTATTCTACCTTTGGGCGGCAAAGGTGAACTCTGCGGTGGACACAAGGGCTATGGCCTCAGTGTGTTAGTGGATATTCTCTGCGGCGTCCTCTCAGGGGGAGCCTATGCAGATCTCATTCAAAATGTAAAAGATGGCGAAAGCATCATTGCCACCCAAGTGTGTCACTTCTTTATGGCACTGAAGATTGACAACTTTGTGGATATGGATACCTTCACAGCCGGCATGGATGATCTAATCGATCGTCTCAAGAATTCAGAAAAGGCTGCAGGCCAGACCACCATTTATGTCCACGGTGAAAAAGAGTATGAACTATGTGCCAAACATGAAAAGATCGGTGTTCCCTTACCTGAGTACGTCTACGAAATTCTTGAATCGGTAGGCAAAGAAACCGGAATTCCACTTGATGTGCGACGCGAACGCCGGTAAACAGGTTTCAGAACGTGACCTTTGGACCGGGCCAAGCCATGAATATTTATCGCCAAGGGTAGATATGTTGCGGGCAAGGCCCCTGGCGCAGGAGAGCTTAGCATGAGGAAGATCCTCTTGTTGTCAATATTGCAGGCAGTACTTGCCTTTTCGATTTGCGCCGAGGCTGCCCGAAAGCGTAACGTAGCCTGGCCCTCGGAGCCAGTTCGCATTATGGTGGGATGGTCCGCGGGTGGGACATCGGACGTGGTGACGCGAGCCCTGGCTGGTGAGATGAGCAAGCAACTCGGCAGAAAGATCTTTGTGACTAATGTGACAGGAGCGCTGGGTGCGATTTGCGGCGCCCAAGTAGCCGCCGGCCCGGCGGACGGGCATCTTCTCTTCGGGGGCGCTGCGGTGCACGGGACCTGGCCGATATTGGGACATAGCCGCGTTTCCTGGACGGACTTCTATGCCTTTCTGGGTGTCATGTATCCCACGACGATCTATGTCATGCAAGACGCCCCCTGGAAGACGCTGGCAGATCTCATCGCCGACATCGAGGTGGGCCCCAAGGGCCGGTTCAAATACGGTCACCCCGGCACAGGCAGTAATGGTAATATCTTTGCCGCCTTGGTGCTGGGTGCGGCCGGGGTGGAGGAAAAAGTGGTCTCTATTCCCTACAAAGGGGGACGCGAGGCCGGCCGATATTTGCTCTCCAAAGAAACGCAATTTGCCTCCGTCTCCAGCGGAGATCTCGTGGATTGGGCCGTAGCAGGTCGTATTCGACCTTTGGCAAACCTCTTCCATGAAGATATAGTATTCGAAGGCATAACGTTTCCTTCGATCGTGACGACATATCCCAAACTGAAATCCTATCAAGCCATCAATCCTTATATTGGGATCTACGTCGGTCGCAAGACGCCCCCAGAGATAGTGACCAAAATTGCCGAAACGTTTGCAGAGGCCATAAGGCAGAAGCAATTTCAGAAGATCGCGGTCAAAGAGCGCGCCGCGGTCTTGATGCCGCTGATAGGGCGCGCGGCGGATGAACAAATGTCCAAGATCGAATCCGCGCGCGGCTGGGCTCTGTTCGAGTTGGGTGTAGCACCTCATAGTCCCGCCGAATTCGGCGTTCCCAAACTCGAGCAATGGCGTTGGCCTCCTCACGCGCGAGCTGCCGCCCTACAGCCCTGGCCGGCCGAGGTGGAAAACATATCCCGGGCTGTGCCTTAGGTGCTGCAGAGAGAACGAACATGAAGAAAGCGACACTGACAGATCATAGTGCGTTCAATGGAGACTTCCTCCTGGGATTGGTGCTACTCGGTTCTTCGCTGTTTGTGATGATCGAGTCGCTGCGCATGCCTATGCGGGGTTCCTCGGGATTTCTCATGAGTCCAGGCTTTGCGCCTTGTCTGCTCGCAGGGGCTTTGTTCTGTTTGAGCGCCGGATATACTGTAGGTGCTTACCTGAAGGGAGGGGCCCGTGGTTTGCGGCCATGGCTGCGCCGGGCTGTTACCGATCCCGACAGCAGAAGACTGGGCATCCTGGTGATTTTGATCGGGGGTTACGTCATCGCCCTGGCGGGACGAATTCCATTCAGCATCGCCACGCTTATCTATCATGGTGCCATCTTTTACTACTTAAACGTGGGGAATTTCCTGAAAATTGTCGTCTATAGTATCCTGGCGACCCTCTTGGTTGCCTTTGTGCTACCCATGCTCTTCGAAATGCCCTTGCCTTGATACATTGGCATTAGTTCATTTGAGAATCCTAATCGCATGAATTGGACATTGGTGCTGCAAGAGTGGAAATTCCTTCCCCACGCCATCGTTGGCGTACTTAGCTCTCCCGTCCTCATCGTAACGCTGGTTCTCGGGGGACTGCTGGGCATGATTGTCGGGATGCTCCCCGGGATCTCTGCGGTCATGGCCATGTCCCTCCTTTTAGGACTGGTGTTCCAAGTCCCGGCCGACGTGGGGCTGGGCCTGTTGGTGGCGATCTATGTCGGTGCCATAGCGGCCGGCGGTGTCACTGCCATCATGATCAATATTCCCGGCACACCTGCGGCAGCGGCAACGGTATTGGACGGGTTCCCTATGGCCAAGCAGGGCAGGGCCAAGGAGGCAGTCGAGGCCTCTTTCAACGCATCCTTTGTAGGGGGCATTCTGGGGGCACTTGTAACGCTCTTACTACTTCCTCTTATCGCGATGATCGCCCTGAAACTGGGAGACTGGGAGATATTTCTCGTGGCCCTGCTTGGGATTATGCTGGCCGGCGCCCTGGCCGGCAAGAGCCCTCTCAAGGGATGGATATCCGCGACCTTGGGACTGATTGTTGCGATGGTCGGCATGGAAGAGATCTGGGCCTATCCGCGGTTCGGCTACACGCCTGAACTCATAGGAGGCATCAACTTTGTCCCGGTGCTGATCGGACTGTTTGGCCTGACCGAAATATTCTCCACCCTGAAACAAAGGACGCCATACCAGATAGAAAGCAAAAGCGGTCGGATCTGGTTGCGCGTCAAGCTGATAAGGACACACTTCGTGACCATTGTCAGATCCGTTTTTGCTGCGGTGGGTATCGGCGTTGTGCCGGGTGTGGGCGAATCCGCTGCTTGCTGGCTGGGATACGATTTGGCGCGCCGACGCTGCCGGCGGCCGGACCATTTCGGCCGGGGTGCGGTCGAGGGCGTCGTTGCCGCCGAAAGCGCCAACAACGCCACCGCGGGCGGCGCCCTGATTCCCACCCTTGTTTTCGGAATACCCGGCAGTGGCCCCACGGCTATCCTGCTGGCCGGTTTGTTTATGTACGGCATTCGACCGGGGCCTCTCTTGATGATCGAAATGCCTGGCTTCGCAGCCAAGATCGTGGTTCTGTTTTGGTTTTCGAGCCTGGCAACCATGGTAGTGGCCGTGATCATATCGCCGTACTTTATTCGCATTCTCTCCAGCCCGAGAGAGATTCTGTTGCCCATTGCCGGTGCCCTCGGTGTTTTGGGCGCTTGGGCCGCGGGATTCACTCTATTCGATGTCTACTGCATGCTTGCCTTTGGTATTGTTGGTCTCATCCTGCGCCAGCGGGATTTCCCATTGGCGCCCATGGTGCTCGGTGTCTTGGTGGGACGATTGGCCGACACATCCTTGAGACGCGCTCTCCTGACATACTCTTCAGATATTACAGGCATGCTCACGCGGCCGGTTGGTTTAGTATTGATGGTCTTGATCGTAGTCACCGCCGTATCCCAATGGCGTTCGGCTCGGGTGAAGAAAAAGAGTGAATGTAACGGACCCCTACGTTAAAAGGACAAGAGGACGCATGTACGAAATAAAACAAAAGCTTAAACAAGGCGAATTAGTCATTGGCACTATGGTCTCAGAACTGCGGAATCCCAATGTCATGTATATGCTGGCACAGTGCGGCTTCGATTTTGTCGTTCTCGACACAGAACATGGGGCCTATAGCCCGGAGTCAGTCTCGGATATGATCGCCGCCGCCAGAGGCGCGGCCATACCGCTGGTGGTCCGCATCCCCGAAATCCGGCGTGAGACGATCCTCAAGCCGCTTGATTCCGGGGCCGCGGGTCTTCTGGTGCCTCAGGTCAATACTGTCGAGCAAGCCCAGGCTGTCATTGAACATGCCAAGTATCCACCGTTCGGCAACCGCGGCGTCGGGCTGCGCCGTGCACACAGCCTGTACCGTAAGCTGGTGGCAACCGATTATCTCAGTCAGGCCAATGCCGATACTTTTATTGCGGTCCAGGCGGAGACCACTACGGCGATTGACAATGTGGACGCTATCGCCTCGGTTACGGGATTGGATTCCGTTTTTGTCGGCCCCATGGATTTGTCCGTGAGTCTGGGCATCCCCGGGCAGGTCACGCACCCCGATGAGGTGGCTGCGATCGACCGCGTCATTGCTGTCTGTCAAGAAAGTAACATCGCCCCCGGCATCATGATGTTCGATATGCCGACGCTCAAGACCTGGATCAACAAAGGCATGCGCTTCGTTGTCTATAGCAGTGATATCTCCCTGTTGGCGGATATCGCGGCCGACAGCGTCAAAGAATTGAAGAGCATCGCCTCTGATTGACCGCCTTGGGTGAGACTACGGATTGAGGCAATCTTCAGGTATCTCGCCCCGCAACAGGTCGACTAGGTTTTGCGCAGCCCTGGTATGCAGCTCGACACTGGCGCGGTCGGAATACCAGGCATAATGACCCGTTGACACAACGTTCTGCCGGTTCAACACTGTATCCATATCATGACGGGGAGGTTCATCGTGGTAGACGTCGAGGCCGGCGCTGTGGATGACGTCGTTTTCCAGGGCGACTTGTAAGGCCCGCTCGTCAATGACGTCACCGCGCGCGGTGTTGATCAGGATGGGTCTATGCTGCATCATGTTGAACGCATCCTGATCAATGATGTGCCTGGTTTCATCTGTGAGATTGCAGTGTAGGGTGATCACGTGGCTTTCAGCTAACAGCGTGCGCAGATCGACCTTGACTGCTCCTAATTCCTCAAAACGCCAATCCGGGATATAAGGATCGGCCGCAACGATTCGCCTAAAACTGCTCTGAGCCTTCTGGCATAGTGTGCCGCCAATTCTGCCCAATCCAATAATGCCCAGTGTCTTATCATGAAACTCAAAAACGTCGAGCCTGGGGGGCTCTCTGTAATTACTCCACAGAACCTGCTGCCCCAGCTTCAGAGCGCGAGCGCAAAAATACATCAGCGCGATGGCATGATCCGAGACTGAATGGTTGGCATACCCTTGCACATTGGCGACCTTGACGCCATGACGAGTGGCGGCTTCAATATCGACGTTGTCGTAGCCTACCCCGTAGCGCACAACCGCCTTCAACTCAGGGACTCCCTCCAAGAATTCGTGGTCTATGAGGGTGTATCGTACTAATATCCCTACAGCACCTTCTGCAAAGGCCTGCTTGCCCCGCCGATCATGCAGCGGCCCCTCAAAAATATCCAGAGTATAGCCGTTTCTTCCAAATAAATCGTATTCACATTGATAAGAATCATGACCACCGTCAATAATCGCAATTCGTTTCATGACATCTCCGTACGGTTAGGTAACCCTCGAACTTCTCTGGTCTTTCAGTGCTTATGGCCATCTGGAGTGTATTCGTCTGAATCCAGCCATTGACTTCATAACTGTCCTGTTCTTCTCCTGTGTCAACAACAGGATCCCCGTGAGCACGGCAACAAACTGGAGCGGCTCTCCCCTCCATACCACTTCCGGCATGGCTCTCATCCCGGCGTGGAGGCCAGAACCAAGGTTGTAGCCGAGTACGCATATATAGTAGCTTAAAGCCGGTGATGGTGAATTCACTATTACCGACGTCCCTTTCTATAGGTTACATGTATTGGTATAACTTCTTAATGTTATCTGCTATTGCCTGCACTTGTCAAATGCAAATAGGACCACGCGCGCTTATTACGAAGCCTGGAACAAGACAAAGAAGGCCGAAGAGTGGCGAGAAAAACTGCCGCAAATGGAAGCAGCGGACAAGTGACATCAGGCTCGCAAAACCGTCTCTTTCAGGGGCTGAAAAACGCCACCAGGACCAGGGGACATCGTGGTCGAGTAGACGTAGTATAGCTCTCTCATTTAGGCATGCTTTGTGTTCACTGGGTCTCCTCTCTTTCGATTGAGGAGTGTCACAATATTCTGCCATGTGAAAGAACGTCAACGCCCCTCACAGAACTGTGCATGCAGATTTCCCGCACACAGCTCTTCAGCAAAACTCATGAGACGAACGACAGTGTATACAGATGATGAACGATGCGAGGTTCAGGCAACGGGTAGTGCTCCAGGTACACTTCGAAGCCTTCCCGATCGAACGAGGCTTTCTGGCTTCGTCGATTGATCCACTTAAAGACCAACCGTTTGGCCACGTGGTGGTATCGCTCTATGGCTCGGCTATTACCACTGATACCATAGTACTGATAGTGACCTCTTAGTTTTGCCTGTAGCGTCGGCCACCACTCCTT
>CP070806.1:2933202-2974019 GCA_020343675.1 Phycisphaerales bacterium | reverse complement strand
ATCGGCAATGCCGAGCAGCCAGGAAAAGAACGAGTCGGGCTTTTTCAACTTGGCCATATTGAAATACGCCCGCACAAGGGATTCTTGTGCCGCCTCTTCAGCACGGTCTCTGTCGCCCAATTTGCCGGCCAGATTGGCCAACAGAACCGCCTGGTACCGCCGCACAAGATAGCGAAAATCATCCGGATGGCCATCCAAACAGCGTTCTACATAGTACTTGTCGTTTTCAGGCATCGTAGCACCTCAGAACTCTTAGGATTTCTGTTCTCGCTATATAGTGAGCCATCCCGCGGATTTGCGACAGAAAAAAAGAGGAATATTCCAGGAAGTTGCCCGATGGTTCCAGAGGCAAAAGAAAAAGCCGGGCAAAGTATCGGCTTCTATGACGAAGATTGTGCCATCCAGCAAGTTTATTTCGGTAGATTTTCTCGAGCGACGTCTTTAACGGTCAGGTCGCCGTAAATGACACGGTACGTTTGGGATTCTTCGGGATGATACCAGCAAACGGCCGCGTCAGCATCGCCGAGTTTTACGTCCTTGGTAGTATAGTGCCAATCACTTTCGGAAGATCGACATAAGCTGGATGTGAATCCAAGCCCGCGAATGATCTTTAACCGGATTGGGTAAAAGTCAGAAAACTGTGGCTTAGCGAAATCGGGAATTTCGTCTTCTTTGGACGCGAGTCCCATCTTCTCTTTGATGCGTTCAAACAGTCCCCCGGCAGCCTTCATGTTCAATTCTGATTCTGTCGGAAATGTCCCATCCGTATGCTCTGACCACAAACGCAGGGCTTGAATCAAATCTTCCTCTCGATTCTTGGATACGTCTTGTTCTAATGTCTTGACGTCGTATCCCTCCGGTACAACGAAGAGTGATTCGTCCAGCTCCATATTGAAAACGAAGCCGCTGTAAGTAATGGTTCCCTTCCCAATGCCTAAAAGACCGGCATTGTTGCCCAGGGAATATTCAATCCGAATAGGCAGCAACGTTTCAGCATCCGCCCACACAGTCCTATACGCCTCCTTCCCTGTGCGGTATTTAAAAGCCATGACGCCGTCGATCTGTTGCTTGCCGAGGAAGATAACAGATTCATCCTTAGCGTCTTTAGCTCGGCGGAGTTCTTCCCTGATTCCGTGGAACATGCCTGTCTGTTCTGCAGTTTGACCTTGTTGATCTTCCGGGATGTTTATCCTTTTGAAAATTACGGCCTTTTTTTCTGCCGGATATAGCATTATCCTCTGGTGCTGGTCCAATATCCGGATGATACCACCCGCCCTTATCTCGCGTGTACGGCCGGGTTCCATGTACATACAGTCCATGGTTTCGGTCGGTCCGCCTTCTATGCGGCTGGTGAACTTAAAGACAGCAGTCCGGGCGGTGAGCAGCGGCTCAACGATTTGAGCAAAAGCGGGCGCAGAACCGCCGAGTTTATATATGCCGATAAACACTCCAATGATTATCACCGCAGCTGCGGCCAACTTTGTGATTCGACTTTCTATGATTGTTCTCCTGAAAACGCCAAGAGGCGTTATATGCTTTTGTGAAGTTTTACTAAAGACGGAGAGCATTTGTCGGCCCAGACTTTGGCGGTGTACCGGGTTTGGCTTCGTATCGATATTCAGCCGACCAACGATTTTTTCAAAATCGGCTTCGTCTTTGAACATGTTACACCTCTGCGTCGAAAGCATTCTGCAAGTGCGCTCGCAGTTTGTCGAGAATTCTGTGTAAAGTTACGCGAAGCGTCGCTTCTTTGATGTTCATACTCTGTGCAATCTGCTTATACGGGAGGTTCTCAAAGAACCTCAGCGTGACAATGGTCTGGTGCTTCGGCTTGAGCTTCAAGATGGCTGCATACAATCTTGGCCAATCCGGTTCGGAGTTGTTATCGATGCTGTGGCAAGCTCCCACCGAGCCGGCCGCTTGCTCGAGCAGCTTCTTGCGTCGCGACCTTTTTCGAATATAGGCGTTTGTCTGGTTGGCGGCTATGGCATACACCCAATTCGCGAAATCCTGTTCGGTTCGACCGCCGAAGGTGCGAATCCGCCGGGCCACTTCAAGAAAGACCGCAGAAGTAACGTCTTCAGCTATTTCTTTGTCAAAGAGCCTGTGGACGCAGAAGCGGAAAATCCAGCCGTAATACATCTCATAGAGCCGGCCGAGTGCCTCGGTCTCGGTACGAGCCCTGAGTACCAGGTCGCCCTGTTCCGTTCGTTCAGAAAGTTTTGCCATAGCACCAACCATTGTCGTTAGGTAAATTGCGCGCGGAGCCATTATGTTACACGAGACTGCCAGAAAATCCCGAAAAATTGCCTGCCGGAGGGTAGACAGGTTCTCATAATTGTGACATCGACTCGAATCGTGTAAGATTTACTTCTTGAAACATGGCCATTGGACATGAATGAAGCATTTGGTGGAGAACGTGACTATGGAACCGATGATGAAGAATGTCATGACCCGGAGGAATTTCCTGAGATCCTCGCTTATAGCAGCGTCGGGTCTGTGTCTTGGCGGCAGGGCTTGGTCTGCGAGGGCGGATCGCAGTCGGGATCGCCGGCCCAACATCGTGCTGATCGTATCGGATGACCAGGGCTATGCGGATTCGAGTTGCTACGACCATCCGAAGGAGGTCGGCACGCCGAATATCGATCGGCTGGCCGCCGAAGGGGTGCGGCTGACGAACGGCTACGCCAGCGCGTGCGTCTGCGCGCCGACGCGAGCGGGGCTCATGACCGGGCGATATCAACAGCGGTTCGGCTTTTATACCGCTCCCGATTCGAGGGTGGGAATGCCCTTGGGTGAAATCACCGTTGCGGACCTGCTCAGGAAAGAAGGCTACGCCACGGCGGTCGTCGGCAAATGGCATTTGGGTCTTGAGCCTGAATACCGTCCTTTGAAGCGAGGTTTTGACGAATTCTACGGCTTCCTCGGCCACGGCGGGCACGATTACTTCAACCTTGACATCACGGACGAATACACCTCGATCTATCGCAACGAGAAGCCAATCAATGATACGGGTTACCTGACGAACAACCTTGCCCGCGAATCCGTCTCGTTCATCGAGCGGAACCGGAACCGGCCTTTCTTTCTCTATCTGCCTTTCAACGCAGTGCACTGGCCGCTCCAGGCGCTGCCCGAGCACATCGAGCGATTCAATACAGGGGACACGAGCCGGGACATCTATCTGGCGATGCTGCTTTGTATGGACCAGGCCGTCGGCAGGGTGCTGGAGGCCCTGGAGCGTACGGGCGCAGATGAAAATACTTTAATCGTCTTCTTCTCCGACAATGGCGGGGCCAGGAAAAACCTGGCCAGCAACGGTGTTCTGCGGGACTACAAACACAGCCTCTACGAAGGAGGGATCCGGGTGCCGTTTATGGTACGCTGGCCGGACAGGCTGCCGAAGGGCGCGGTCTGCGACGAGCCGGTCATTTCGCTGGATGTCATGCCGACGATTTGCGCCGCTGCCGGCATCACGCTTCAGGGGGACCGCGTCTATGACGGAAGGAACATGCTGCCGGCCCTTCGCGGGCGGCTGAAAGGCGCCCTGCACGAGAAGCTTTTCTGGGATGACGGGGCCGACCTGTGGGCGGTCCGGGCGGGGAGATGGAAGCTGATTTGCGTCAAAGGCTCGCCGGAGCTTTACGACCTCTTGGCTGACATCAGCGAGAAGAATGACCTTTCGAAGCAGAATCCTGACGTTGTAGAGCGTTTGGAGCGATATTATAGGGTCTGGAAGAGCGAGATGGCTCCCCGGATTCAGAAGGTTCGGGACAGCCAGGCAGCAGGTCGCCGGACGAAGGAAAAGAAGAAGCGCTGATTGGTTCATAATCGGTCGCGGCGGCCCGTTGGGCCTGAGATTCTCCGGCATGGTGGAGTTCTCAGATTTGGAATAAATCCTTGACAGGGGGGCAGCGGGTTCATAAAGTAGCCCTCTCGTTTACCCCATACCGGTTTATAGTAGGGGGCTGAAATCAGGAAGAATCGCGTTTTTGGTATCAGGAATAAGGAGAAGTGCAAAATGGCAACGAAGGTCGCAATTAACGGATTCGGCCGGATCGGCAGGGCCGTGGCAAGAATCATCATGCAGAGGAAGGGCGAGCTGGATCTGGTCGCTATCAATGATCTCTCGGACGCAAAGTCTCTGGCGCATCTGTTCAAGTATGATACCGTCATGGGCAAGTGGAACGGAACGGTCGAGGCCAAAGACGGCAACTTGGTCATTAACGGCAAAACGGTCAAGGTTCTGGCCGTCAAGAATCCCGCCGAGCTGCCTTGGAAGGATATGGGTGTAAAAGTCGTTCTGGAATCGACGGGAATCTTCCGCACCGCCGAGTCGCCCAAGGGCGGCTATGCGGACCATATCAAAGCCGGCGCCAGCAAGGTCATGCTCAGTGTCCCGGCCAAGGACAATATCGACGCGACGATTGTCCTGGGTGTGAACGACGACAATCTGACCGGTGAGGTCAACTGCGTCTCGAACGCAAGTTGCACCACGAACTGCCTGGCGCCTTTGGCCAAGACGTTGAACGATACGTTCGGCATCGAGCAGGGATTAATGACGACGATTCACGCCTACACGAACGACCAGCGCGTGGCCGACATGATCCACTCCGATCTGCGTCGGGCCCGCGCCGCTGGGGCGAACATGATCCCCACCAGCACCGGTGCGGCCAAAGCCATCGGCATGGTCATTCCCGAACTTGCAGGCAAGCTCGACGGCTTTGCCATGCGAGTGCCCATCCCGGTCGGTAGCGTCGTGGACCTTGTGGTCAACGTCAAGAAGGATGTGACGGTCGATAGCGTCAATGCCGCGATGAAAAAAGCAGCCGAAGGACCCATGAAGGGCATCTTTGTCTATTGCGACGAACCGATTGTCAGCAGTGACATCGTTAACAACCCGGCGTCGAGCATCTTCGATTCGCTCTGCACGATGGTCATTGGCAGGACTGTCAAGGTCGTGAGCTGGTATGACAACGAGTGGGGCTATTCAAACCGCAGCGTCGATATCATGGAAAAAATGGCGGCGCTGTAGTCCGAGTACCGGATATCGTATCAGGGGATTTCAGTCGCAGAGGGCGTGCTCGGCTTGAAATGCGGAGCCTGGGGGGCTGTTGCTTTTCTATGCAAGGCACGAGATGTCCTTTTTGGGGTAGAAAAAGAAATGGCTAAGAAGACAGTGGCGGATATCGATGTGCGGGGCAGGAAGGTCCTGATGCGATGTGACTTCAATGTCCCGCTGGATGATGATCGTAACATTACGAGCGATGACCGGATCGTCAAAGCGCTGCCGACCATCACGAGCGTCTTGGATGGCGGCGGGGCGCTGATCCTGATGAGCCACTTGGGCAGGCCCGGGGGGCAGAAGGATGAGAAGTTTTCTCTGACGCCGGTGGCCAAAAGATTGTCCGAACTGTTGGGCAAGGACGTTTTTTTTGCCGGCGATTGTGTCGGCGCTGAGGCCAAAGAGAAGGCGCGGGCGCTCCAGCCGGGCGATTGCATGTTGCTCGAGAACCTGCGTTTCCACAAGGAAGAGACCATCAAAGACAAAGCGGCCAAGGAAGACGCCCAGCTCCGCAAGGCCAAGGATGACTTCGCTCAGGAGTTGGCGGATATCGCGGATGTCTATGTCGACGACGCTTTCGGAACGGCCCACCGGGACAACGCCTCGATGTACACCGTTCCGATGGCGATGGAAGGCAAACCCCGGGTCATCGGCTTTCTGATTGAAAAGGAATTGAAGTTCCTGGGCGAGACGTTGAGCAATCCTGAGAGGCCCTTCGTCGCCATCCTGGGCGGGGCGAAAGTCTCGGACAAGATCGGCGTGATTGAGAACCTGATCGGCAAGGTCGATCGCATCATCATCGGAGGGGCCATGGCCTACACGTTCCTCAAGGGCCGGGGCAAGTCTATCGGCAAGAGCCTGTGCGAGGACGACTTCGTCGACAAGGGCCAGGAGCTGCTGGACCAGGCGGCCGACGCCGGCTGTGAGGTCGTTCTGCCCGTTGATCATTGTGTGGTGCGCAAGGTCGAAGCCGGCGCGCCGCATCGTACCGCGGTGGGCGACATTGAGCCGGGTTTCCAGGCCGTCGATATCGGGCCGATGGCGGCGCAAAACTTTGCGGGAAAAATCGCCGATGCCAAGACAATCGTCTGGAATGGGCCGATGGGTATCTTTGAGATGCCGCCCTTCGACAAAGGGACCAACGCGGTAGCCCTGGCCGTAGCGGCGGCGACCGAGAAGGGCGCACGCAGCATCATCGGCGGCGGCGACAGCGCCAGCGCCGTCGAGAAGCTCGGCGTGCAGGAGAAGATCAGCCATGTCTCCACCGGCGGTGGCGCTTCGCTCGAGTTCCTCGAAGGCAAGAAATTCAAGTGCCTTGAGATTCTCGACGAGAAGTAGAATTTGCCGCGCGGTCCGGCGGCCTTACCGTCTGAGAGAAGACGCCAGAAGAGATGCGATTACCGAGAGCAGGAACAACTGAGGTCGTGCCGTCGGTCCTGAGCGCCGATTTTGCCAGGCTGGCAGACGAGATTGCTCAGATCACCTCGGCCGGTGTGAAAATGGTCCATCTGGACGTCATGGACGGGCACTTCGTGCCGAATATCACCATTGGCCCGCCGGTTGTTGCCAAGCTTCGCAAGGTCAGCGAGCTGGTTTTCGATGCTCACCTGATGATCAGCGAGCCTGAAAAATATGCCGAGCCTTTCATCGAGGCCGGGGCCGACCACATAACGTTTCACATTGAAGCGGCCGGTGATCCGCCGGCGCTGATCGACAAACTGCACGCGCTCGGACGCAGCGCCGGGATATGCCTGAATCCCGAAACGCCGGTCGAAGCCATCGCCGAGGCGGCGCCGCTGTGCGATATGGTTCTGGTGATGACGGTGCATCCGGGTTTTGGGGGCCAGGAATTCATGCCCGAGGCGGCGAAAAAAATCGCCCGGATCAGGGAAATGGTCGGGCCCGATATCCGTATCGAGGTCGATGGCGGAATCGATCCTCAAACGACGCCGATCGTGGTTTCTTACGGTGCCGACACCCTCGTGGCCGGCAATGCCATATTCGGAAAATCCGACCGAATCGCCGCCGTAGAGGCCATCCGCCAGGCCTGCCTGTAATTCTTGTGGCGGCTTCGGCGGTTTTTTGATACAATTCAGAGCAATAATCGAATCGATAGCTTTCTGGAAAGACCCCGCCCCGGACGCGCGGTCATACACTGGGTGCCTATGGGCAAAGAAACAAAATCGAAGTGGAAGGGTTTCTCACTTCGGCCTCGCAAGGAGATGCCGGAAGGGCTCTGGATGCGGTGCCCGCGCTGCGAGCACATGCTGTACCGCAGCGCGGTCGAGAAGAACCTCAATGTTTGCCCGGAGTGCACTTATCACTTTCGGATCGATGCCAAGACGCGCATCAAGTACCTCGTGGATGAGGACTCGTTCCAGCAGTTCATGGGTGATCTGAGGACCGACGATCCGCTGGGCTTCAAGTTCAGGGGCACGTCCTACAAGCAGCGGCTCAAGGACGACGCGAAGAAATCCGACGCCAAAGAAGCCATGCTCATCGGCTCGGCCTTCATCAAGGGCAGGGGGGTGATTATGGCCGTGATGGAGCCCAATTTCTTGATGGGTTCGATGGGTTTGGTCGTCGGAGAGAAGTTCTGTGCGGCCGTTGAGAGGGCGATGGAAGAGAAGCTGCCTTTGGTCGTGGTGGCCTGCTCCGGCGGGGCGAGAATGCACGAGGGTGTGGTCTCGCTCGGTCAGATGGCCAAGACGTCGGCGGCGCTGGCGAAATTTGACGAGGCCGGCGGGCTTTATATTTGCGTCCTGGCTGACCCGACAACCGGCGGCGTGACGGCAAGCTTTGCCATGTTGGGCGATTGTATCGTCGCCGAGCCCGGGGCGCTGATCGGTTTTGCCGGACCTCGGACCATCGCCGAGACCATCAAGGTCGAGCTGCCCGAAGGGTTCCAGACGGCCGAGTTCATGTTGGAGCACGGCTTTGTCGATATGATTGTGCATCGCAAGGACCTTCGCAGCGAAATCGCCCGCCTCGTGGACTACTGCCGGAAATAAGCTCATTTCACGCCGGGCAGTTTCTGGAGTGAATGGGCATCACAGGCAAGATTCACAAAATCCCTCTTTCGCTCCGGGGCCGATATCCGTATAATCGCCGCGGAAGTTCTTCCGGGTGCAGACAATGAGTTATTTTCGAAAGAACATTGACAAGGCCAAGGGGTATGAGCCGGGTTTTCAGCCTAAACGGGCCGATATCGTCAAGCTGAACACCAATGAGAACCCGTATCCGCCCTCGCCTCGGGTCATCGAGGCGCTGAGCCGGATGGGGGCCGATCAGTTTCGGCGGTATCCCGACCCGATGGGCGAGGAGTTCCGGCAGGTGGCGGCCGTGGTCCACGGTGTGCGCGCCGAGAACATCATGTGCTGTAACGGCGGCGACGACCTGCTGAATATCGCCTTTCGCGCTTTCTGTGACGAGAGCCGGCCCGTCGCGTATCCGGTTCCGACGTATTCGCTCTATCCGGTTCTGGCAAAACTGCAGAATTGCCGGGCTATCGAGGTCCCCTTTGACGGCGAATTCAACCTGCCGGTCAAGTTGACCAAAACCAGGGCTGCTTTGACGATTGTGTGCAATCCGAACGCGCCGAGCGGCAGCTTTGTCAGTGTCGGGGAGCTGGCCTCGCTGGCCGATGAGCTTTCGGGTGTTCTGCTGATCGATGAGGCCTATGTGGATTTTGCGGACGAGAATTGTGCCGGTCTGATTAAGGACCTCGACAACGTCGTTGTGCTTCGGTCGATGAGCAAGGGGTATGGCCTTGCCGGGATACGGTTCGGCTATGCAATCGCCCAGGCTGATTTGATAGCGGGCCTGATGAAGGTCAAGGATTCCTATAACGTCGATGCCGTCGCGATTGCCCTGGCCACCGCTGCGATAAAGGACCAGGAGTATTTCAGGCAAACTACGGCCAAAGTGAAAGAGGCCCGCGAGTTATTGGTCGAGCAGCTGCGGATTCTAAAGTTCATCGTGCCCAAGAGCCACGCGAATTTCGTTCTGGCCGAGTGCAGGAATTGCGATGCCGGCACGATCTACGGCAAGCTCTTGCAGCGCAACATTTACGTCAGGTACTTCGACCTGCCCGGGCTCAGCGATCGATTGAGAATAACGGTCGGCACAAGCGAGCAAAACGATAGAGTCGTCCTGGCCCTGAAGGAAATCTTGTCGGAACAGGAGCCGGAGCAAGCGCCCAAAGGGCAGAGCCAGCCGGTCGCCGACTGAGCGCTGAGTGGGCGGTTGATTTGCCTTTTTGCGCCGATAACATAAAGGGAATGTTCTTATGAAAGAGCGAATTGCCCAAATTCACAGGCAGACGAGAGAAACGGACGTTGCCGTTGAGCTCAATTTGGACGGCGTCGGAAAATACGAAATCGACAGCGGCGTTGGCTTTCTCGACCACATGCTGACGCACTTGAGCAAGCACAGCCGAATCGATCTTGTCGTCAAGGCCAAAGGCGATCTCGATGTCGATGCGCATCACACCGTCGAGGACATTGCGATTTGTCTTGGCGAGTGTCTGCTCAAGGGCCTCGGCGACAAGAAGGGCATTGCCCGATACGGGCACAGCTCCGTGCCCATGGAAGACGCCCTGGCAAACGTCTCGATCGACCTGTCCGGCCGGGCGAGCTGCGTTTATAACGTGGAATATCGAACGGATAAGATCGGCGACTTTGATGTGGAATGTCTCGAGGAAATGCTCAGGAGCTTCTCGAACAACGGAAAATTCAATCTTCACATCAATGTTCCGTACGGCACAAACAGTCATCACATCGCCGAGGCAATTTTCAAGGGCCTGGGCAAGGCGCTGCGTGCGGCCGTCAGCGTCACCGGCAAAGACGTTCCAAGCACAAAGGGGATATTGTGATTGAGGAGCCGAAGGCCGAATATCGCGCAGGAATCGGCACGGATATCCACAGGGTGGCTGAGGGCAGAAGACTGATGCTCTGCGGCGTTCACGTGCCGTACCCGGCCGGATTGGCCGGTCACAGCGACGGCGACGTGGGCTTGCACGCCGTCATCGATGCACTGCTCGGGGCCGCCGGAATGGGCGACATAGGGACGTTCTTTCCCGATACCGACCCGCGATGGAAGGATGCAGACAGTAAAGAGCTTCTGTTTATCATCAAAGAGCAGCTCGAAGCCAAACAGTGGGATGTCGTCAACGTAGATGTGATTGTTCATACGGAGGAGCCGAAGCTGGCGCCGGTCAGGGGACAGATGAAACGGTGTGTTGCCGGTCTGCTGGGGATTGACTTTGCGGCGGTAAACGTCAAGGCCAAAACCAACGAAGGGCTCGGCGAGATAGGAGCCGGCCAGGCCATGGCCGCGACCGCAACCGCCCTTCTGAAGAAGAAACGGCGTAGAACGTTGTGACGGAATCTTGAGGGTATCTGCAGATGGGATTGCAGCTTTATAACAGCTTGACGAGAAGACAAGAGGAATTCGAGCCTTTGGAAAAAGACAGCGTCGGGATCTATGTCTGCGGGCCGACCGTCTATGGGCATGCACATCTGGGACATGCGAAAAGTTATGTGAGCTTCGACATTCTGGTCAGGTATCTTCGCTACCTCGGCTATCGTGTGACCTACGTTCAGAACATTACCGATGTGGGGCATTTGACCGATGACGCCGACGAGGGTGAGGATAAAATCGGCGAGGCCGCCAAAAGAGAGAAGAAGCATCCGATGGCGCTGGCTGAATCCTATACGCGAAGCTACTTCGAGGACATGGACAAGCTCAACTGCGTCCGGCCCGATATCAGCCCGCGCGCCAGTGGCCATATCACCGAGCAAATCGAACTGGTCAAAACGCTGCTGGCCAAAAGCTACGCCTACGAGGTCAACGGCTCGGTCTATTTCGACGTGTCCAAGTTCAAAGAATACGGTAAGCTCTCCGGCCGGAATATCGAAGAGATGGTGGCCGGATCGCGGGTGGAGGTCTCGCCCGACAAAAGAAATCCCGTCGATTTTGCGCTTTGGAAGAAGGCTGAGCCGAACCATATCATGCAGTGGCCCAGCCCGTGGGGGATGGGCTATCCGGGCTGGCACCTTGAATGCTCCGTGATGAGCATGAAGTATCTCGGCGCCACCATCGACATCCACGGCGGCGGTCTGGAGAACCAGTTCCCTCACCACGAGTGCGAAATCGCCCAGTCCGAGGCCGCCAACGGCGTGCCCTTCGTTCGGTACTGGCTGCACAACAACATGGTCACCGTCGATGGCCAGAAAATGGGCAAGAGCCTGAACAACTTCATTACGCTCAAGCAGGCCTTCGCGGGCCAGCATGAGCGATTGACGAAACGCTACGATCCGTTAGCCGTGCGGCAGTTGATTCTAAACAGCCACTACAGAAGCCCTATCGACTTTTCCGATGCGGCGCTATTCGCGGCCCAGAGCGGCTACAATAAGATCACTGAGGCGGTTCAGGCCGTCAGAAAAAAGGCAGCGACGGCCCCACAAGGCCAGATCGACGGCAACGTGGCCGAGCAACTAAAGCAGTTGAAAGACCGATTTGAAGCGGCGATGAATGATGACTTGAATACGTCCATAGCGCTGTCGGTCGTCTTTGAACTGGTCCGGCTGGCAAACAACGCACTCCAGGACGGCAGCGCAGCCGCCCAGACGTTCGGTGCGATTGATGATTTGTTCGGCCGATTGGGCGGGGAGGTCCTTGGTATTGTAAAGGATGAGTATCCCCAGTTAGCGGCTGTGGATGATGAACTGACGGACATGCTGGTCACGATTCTGATAGAGCAGCGAAGCGAAGCCCGAAAGAGCAAGGACTTCGCCCGGGCGGACGCTCTTAGGACCAGGCTGGATGAGGCAGGAGTCGTGCTGGAAGACAAGCCCGACGGAACCACCTGGAGAAAGAAATGAGAATCCTCGGGATCGATCCGGGTTTGCAGGTTTGCGGCTATGCGTGTCTGGACGCCGAGCCGGGACGGGAGAAGCTGATCGAGGCCGGCGTCATTCGCACCGAAAGCGGCCAGGTCATCGAGCAGAAACTGTGTCGAATCGCCGAGGATACACAGTCGCTTCTGGACGGCCTCAAGCCCGACATCGTGGCGGTCGAAGAATTGTACTCCCACTACGCCCATCCGAGGACGGCGATATTGATGGGACACGCCCGAGGCGTTATACTGCAAAAGTGTGCCGAGGCCGGGCTTGAGGTCAGAAGTTACAGTGCGACGCGCATAAAAAAATCGATAACCGGCAATGGCAGGGCGTCGAAGGAGCAGGTTCAGAGGACCATTCAGACCCTTTTGTGCCTGCCTACGCTGCCTGAGCCGCACGACGTGGCCGACGCCATCGCGGCGGCGCTGTGCTGTACAAATTCGACAAAGAACGTCGTTGTCTGATGACGAGCGATAGAAAGTAACGTCTGAAATAGTCAATAGAAAATAGAACGTAGGGTGTGCAACTTGTTGCACACGCGGATTCTGTTTTCTTCCGAGCAGAGCGAAGCGATCTCAAGTCATGCAATGAGATTGCCACGACCCCGTGGGTCTCGCAATGACACTACCCGGAGTGACAAAATTGATTTATGATAGCTCAGATTGAGGGAAAGCTTGTTAAGTTAGATACCGACTCCTGCCTGGTTCAGGTCGGGCCGGTCGGCTACGAGGTCATGCTGCCGAGCTATTGCATCAGCGCTCTGTCCGGGCAGGTTGGCTCGGATGTCACGCTTTGTACGATGGAGTATTACGAGGGCACCTTGGGCGGCGGCAATCTCATACCGAGGATGGTCGGCTTTCTGAACGCCGGCGAGAGGGACTTTTTTACCACCTATATCAGCGTCAAGGGGATGGGCATCAAGAAAGGTCTGCGGTCGCTGAGCATTCCGATTACCACGATTGCCGCGGCGATAGAAAACGGTGACGACAAGACCCTGATGTCTCTGCCCTCGGTCGGGCGCAGAATGGCCCAGCAGATCATCGCCGAGCTCAAGGGCAAGCTTCAGTCTTTTGCCGTCGGGGCCGAGCCGGCCCGGCCGGCGGGCGCCGCCTTCAAGCCCTTCCAGATCGAGGCGCTCGAGATTCTCATCGCCTGGGGCGAAAAGAGAGCCGAGGCGATGGAACTGGTCGAATTCGCCTGCCGCAAACACCCCGATATCAACACGGCCGAGGCGCTTGTTCCTCTGGTGTACCGATTGAAGCAGGGAGTAGAAGTCTAAGAAAACAAATACGAAATCCTAAGCACTAAATCCTAAACAATTTCAAAACACAAATGTCCAAATGACCAAAACGTCTTGAATTTTGAATTTCAGTCATTTGAATTTGTTTAGTTCTTAGGATTTAGAATTTCGGATTTTTGAGTTGTTCAATTATGGCGATAGGCAGAATCATCAGCGGGCAGTCATTGAGCGAGCAGGAAGAGAGTTTCAACGTTTCGCTGCGGCCGAAGCTCTTAGCCGAGTGCATAGGCCAGGGCAACGTCAGAGAGAAGCTCTCGATTGCCATCGCCGCAGCCGCGCAGCGCCGCGAGCCACTGGAGCATATTCTATTTTACGGCCCGCCCGGCCTGGGCAAGACGACGCTCGCTCACGTCGTGGCCAACGAGATGGGCGCCAGAATTCGGTGCTCTTCGGGCCCGGCCCTGGCCAAGGCCGGCGACGTCATGGGCCTTCTAAGCAACATCAACACGGGCGACGTGCTCTTTATCGACGAGGTCCACCGGCTCAGCACGCCCGTTGAGGAATTCATCTACCCGGCGATGGAGGATTTCAAGGTCGATTTCACCGTGGACAGCGGCCTGCACGCCAAGACGATCAACTTCCCGTTGAAACGTTTCACCCTGGTCGGCGCCACGACCAGGGCGGGGCTGCTCAGCGCTCCGCTTCGCAGCCGGTTCGGGATGCTCTATCATCTGGATTTCTACAGCAGCGAAGAGCTGACCGAGATTCTGGCCAGGTCCGCGGAGTTGCTTGGTTTGCAGTGCGAGGACGGGACGCTGGAATTGATCGCGGCCCGGTCGCGCGGCACGCCGCGAGTGGCGAATCGATTGCTCAAGCGCGTCCGCGACTACGCCCAGGTGAAGGGTTCGGGCGTCCTCAGCACGCCGATTGTCGAAAGCGCGCTGAAGATGGAGCAGATCGATGCGCTGGGGCTGGATGAACTGGACAGGGCTTTTTTGCGTGCGCTGGCCAATGTCTATGACGGCGGCCCGGCCGGTATCGAGGCGATCGCCGCCACGCTGGGCGAAGAGCGGGACACGCTGGAGGATGTGGTCGAGCCTTATCTCCTGCAGATAGGTTTCCTGCGCCGAACCAAGCGAGGCAGAGAAATCACCCCCCGGGCCTGCGACCACCTGAGCCTCAAACGGCACAGAAAGGAAACGGCGTCCGCCCAGCCCGAGCTTTTTGAGAAAGAGCAGCAGTGATTCACTCGTCGCCGAAGGGACCGGACAGGTTTCGTTTCTCCCCCACGGGCGGGACGGTGAATGGTGAGTACGAACCGAGGCCCTTCTCTTTCCATTTCCACTGCATCCAGCACAGGGCCGGGTCATCCAGAGAAGCGGCAAAGTGAAACAGAACCTGTACCGGTTGACCATCGCTATCGATGTCAGTGACTTCGACCGACATATCGCTCAGCTCAATTTTCTCACCGGCACGAAACGGCAAATCGTTAGGCCTGAATAGACTGTTGAAGCGATTGTAGAAATAGACGAAGTTCAGTGTGAAGTCTTTTCGAGAAGTGTCTGTCGATAGAAGGCTGCCCGTTTGAGCTTTGACCCGCAGCGTCTTTTCACCCGTCCGGGCAATCTCCAACGGCACGAATCCAGGCGCCAGAACGCGCGTGCTCTCGGGTATTGGCTCGTTCCAGTAGGCCCTCAGCAATGGCATGCCCAGAAACAGAAATGGATTAGGGGCATTGACCACGACCAGCGTCTTAGCCGTCAGGTCGTCGCCTGGATCCACTTCGATTGTTGAATAAACGGTGTCGAAGAAAAAGGACACCGTTTTTGGCGCTTGTGCCCGGGATACGATTGTGAAGCAGGCGTGAACGAATATCAGCGTCATACAAAGGATCCATGCCGGGACTCGCCAAAAGCGAGATTTCGAAATCCAGTCTTCTTTGGCGAACAATCCGCCTATGAACTGCGCCATTACGCCAAAAGCACCGATCGCGACGAATAGAAGATTGCGGTTCATTGGAACTGAAGCGCATACGGGCAGCACACAGAGCAGCATTCCCACAAACCAGTAGAGCGCCACACGGCTCTTACGCAGCAGCGGAACAAAGACGAGCAGGATTAAGGTCATAAACAGCACGGCGGCAAGCAAATACAATGCTCCGGCGTGTTCGGAAAACATGTTGAGCATTTCAGCGGGTGTCCCGCCCCATTGGCCGGAAAGAAGTACCGGTGCACGCTTCAGCACGGTTTGCGCGTAACGCAGCGGCTCCCGTCCCGGGTCGATGACAAAACCACTTCCGACGGCTCCATAGCCGAGCCCGTTGTAAATCATTCGCCAGACTCCAATCACGATGAAACCCGGCGCCAGACTGACAAGCCTCTGCATCCGGCTTGCCCGATCGATGATAAGTGCATAAGCGAAGAGGTAGGCGAAGGTTGCTATGCCGGCTTCGGTTGACAGTAGAGACAAGAGCAGTGTAAGCGGTGCGGCAACGCCTGCCACCAGCGAATTGTGCTGTCGCCACCTGTGATGGAGAAGCAGCGTGAGGATAGAACAAAACAATGCCAGCAGCAGGTTTCTGTTTGCGATCCACATTGTCGGGAAGTAGTTGCTGTCGTCAATCGTGTAAAGCAGTGCTGCCAACGCAGCCATCCAGACAGGTGTCATTAACTGTCGATACAAGACGGCCAGTAAAAACACTACCGCCGTGAACCAGGCGATGTTGTGCAAATGCATCAGACGCGGTGAATCAGGGAAGAGGCGATAGTCCAGCCAATGAGTGAAGCTGTCCAAAGGCCGCCAGTTGGCGAACCGCCAATTCTTAGGAGTCCACCACGGAGTTAGGCCTGACTCCATCAAATTGTCCGTGTCCTGTTGTGTTCGCGAAAAAGAGTGCATGTCACGAAGAGCCGCTGATAACGTGCCCGCATCGGGCGGAACCATTCCCGTATCGTAAAGCCGGTCGGGCAATTGGGAGGGCTGAACGAGCCTTATCCGGTGAAACAGGTCGTCCTGTATGAAGCCGGTGTTCAGGGCCGGCAGCATGATGATAGCGGCTATGGCCGAGAAGAGAACCGGCACGTATCTGCTCTGAAGGGCCTTTCCCACCCGGGCGAGAAATTCCCTGACGGCTGTAACAAATCCTTGCTCTGAGTTGTCTCTGAGCTCTTCCATGCCGACACCATTGCTGGTCTGCTTGGCTGCCCATCATATCCGGGCGCATCCGGTGCGGCAAGCGCCCTGGCAGACTCGGGGCCGCGCGTGCGCTCTGAGGTCGAGTCAGCTTCTGAGAATGTGCTTTGCCGTTTTGAGTGGCCTGCCGAGCAGCTCCGTGAAATGGCGGATGAGGATCTTCTGGATCTCTGTCAGTGTTCTTTCCGCCGCTTGCGGAATCTGTCCGAGATTGCTCAAACAAGCTGCTGCATCCTGGGTGAGTTTGATCTTGTCGGCGAATGCCGGCTCGCAATCTCTGCAAATAAGACCATTGGCGGAGCTGCTGAAATAGATCTCGTATTGCCTGTTGCATGTCGTGTAGTGCGATTTGCAGTTTACACAGTAATCCAGAATCGGCTGGAGGCCGACTTCCTTGAGTAATCCCAATTGGAAAAGGATCACCAATGCCAGTATCTGTGGTTTAGTGTTATCTTCCTGAACATTCTCCAAAAACTGGAGGAAGCTATCGAAAAGTTGTGGATGGGGGTCATAGTCGTCGGTCAAGTGGTTCAGGAGCTCGGCGGCGAAATAACAGCAGTGCAGCGCAAGAAGGTCGTTATGCGCGCCGACAAGCGCGAGCCCGGCGCACGCCGGCTCGAATTCCGTCAGTGTGGCGAGTCTTTCTCTGCTCGAATCGGAGAAGACGATCTTTCCATGAGAGAGTATTTCGATGGGTCCGCCAAACGCCGACCTGGGCCGTTTCGAGCCTTTCGCGATGGCGCCGATTTTGCCCGTCTCTCGGGCGAAAAACGTTACGATCTGGGATGTTTCGGAATAATCGACGGCGCGTATGCAGATGGCCAGGTCCTTGGTCAGCATGGCTATTGCCCGGGGATCTTCTGGATTCTGATTCGCTTGATTCTCCGGGCCTCGGCTGAAGCGATGGTGAACTTCAGGTTCTCGTAATCGAAGCTCTCATCTGTCTTGGGAATGTAGCCCAGGCGAGAGAAGACAAAGCCGCCGATGGTTTCGTAGTCTTCGTCCTCTGGCAGATTCACTTCAAATTCGTCGTTCACGTCATCGATGGACGTCCTGGCGTCGGCCTCGACCGTGTTTTGATCGATTTTCTCTATAGGCTCGGGTGGGATTTCCTCGTACTCATCGGCGATCTCGCCGACGAGCTCTTCGAGTATGTCTTCGAGGGTGACGACGCCCGCGGTCCCGCCATATTCGTCGAGCACGACAGCGATGTGCAATTTCTGATTCTGAAACTCGTGAAGTAGAACACGCAGAAGTTTTGTTTCAGGGACAAAGTAAGCCTGTCTTATCTTGTCGCGGAGCTTGAAATCCGCGGAGTCCTTGCCGATCTCGGCCAGCAGGTCTTTGGCATAGACCAGGCCGATGATGTTGTCTATGTTGTCTTCATAAACGGGAACGCGTGTGTGGCCTCCGGTTGTTATGGTCTCTATGACTTTCGACAAATCCGAGCTGACTTCGACGGCGACGATGTCCGTCCGGGGGGTCATGATTTCATCAGCTGTGCTGCTGCTCAGCTCCAGCACGTTTTCGATCATTTCCTGCTCTTCCTCATCGAGGGCGCCTTCGGTCCTGTGCTGCTCGAGGTCGGTCAAAAACTCTTCCTGCCTTTCTTCGTGCTGCTCTTCGGGTGTCGTCTCCGCGATCCCGGCCAGGCGCCGGATGAAGCCGTCATACAATCCGAACACATACAGGACGGGTGAAGCCGTGACCGCGGCGAACGTGAGCACCTTGTACGTTCGGCTCAGGACCTTTTCCCCGGCGTACTTGGCCCAGGCATGGGGGACGGCCAGGCTGAATATCGAAAATATCGCCAGTGCGATGGTGCAGGTGAGCACGTACCCGCCGACGGGGCTTCTTGGCTGCGACGACGCATCGGAGTGCGTGAAGATGGCAACCAGCGCCAACAGGATGAACGTGTTGAAGATAAGCCGGTACAGGGCGCACGTCAGAATCAACCCGTCCTCGTTCTCTGCAAGACGGTCGGTGAGATCCTTGGCGTCTTCCTCTTTCCCGATGGTCTTGAATGCCTCCTGGAGTTTGCCCAGTGAGAATGTTCGCAGCGCGGCGGCATTGACGGAAAAGAACAACGTGCCGCCGGCGAGAAGGGAAATCACCAACACCGCCCAACCAGCGTAACCCACTTCTTAATACCCTTTCAGCTATTTTCGTGCACGAGCGCCCGACCCGGCCGGCTCCTAATGCTCCTGTGCGTCTGTGTCCTTATTATACACGGGACCGTAGCCAAGTTCCTGCAAAATTCTGTCCTCGGCATCGTGTATCTTCCGGGCCTCGCTCGGGGTGCTATCGTCGAATCCGAAGTTGTGGAGCAGGCCGTGCGTTATATAAAGGGCCAGCTCTGCTTCGGCCGAGTGCCCGCGTAAGTCCGCCTCTCTGACGGCCATTTGTCCGTTGACGATCAGCTCGAGCGTTCTCGGATTCCCGCCGGTCTGCGGCGTCTTGTCGTCGGACAAGTCGAAACTCAGGCAGTCCGTCGTCACATTGCGCCCGAGGAATTGATTATTCAATCTCGTGATTTCAATATCATCAACTATCCCGAGGCTGATCTCATAGGCCGTCCTCGCACCCTGATACCGGCCGAAACGCGTGCAAACGGTTGCGATCAGCCTTTTCAACCTGGGCAGGGAAACGTCCACGTCTCTGAAATCTGTCGTGATTTGAATGGCGATAGCCGGATCTTGTTTTGCAGAGCTCATTCTTGCTTGTCGGTCAACCGTCTTTTTGAACGGGCTGTTCGGCCTGAGAAGGTTCTGTCGCAGGCATATCGGGCGGTTGCGGATAGGCGATTCGGCCGTGATAGTGAGCGGCAAGCGTCTTGGAAATGCTTGCCTCGATCAGACTGAGCTCCCGCAACGACAGATCGCACTCATCGAATTGGCCGTCCTGAAGGCGCTTCATCGCCATGTTGTGTACGACGGCTTCGATTTTCATCGGCGTCACTTCCGAGAGGCTCCTGACGGCCCCTTCCACGGTGTCGGCCAGCATGACGATGGCGGCTTCTTTGGTGCGCGGTTTCGGGCCCGGGTATCTGAATTCGCTCTCAGAAGGGCCTTCGGTCGCTTTGCTTTTGGAGTTCTTGGCTTTGAGTTTCTTGGCCTCGTTATAGAAGGGCTCGATGAGCGTTGTGCCGTGGTGGGTTTCGATGAACTGCCGAAGTACGCTGGGCAGGCCGTATTCCTTGGCCATTTCTGTTCCATCTTTGACGTGGCCGACGATAATCAAGTGACTCATAGTGGGCGAGAGCTTCTCATGTCGGCTGGCCGAGCCCAGCTCGTTTTCGACAAAATAGCCCGCCTTGTTGATTTTTCCGATATCATGGTAGTAGGCGCCGACCCGGCACAGAAGGCCATTGCGTCCGATGGCCCCGGCGGCCGCCTCGGCAATCGAGCCGATCAGCAAGCTGTGACTGAATGTGCCCGGCGCTTCCATGTGAAGTCTTTTGAGCAGCCGCTGATTGGCATCGCTATAGTCGAGCAGCGTCATGCTCGTGGCGATGCGGAAGACCTTCTCAATCAGGGGCAGCAGGCCCTGAATGAGCACGCCCACAACAAGGGTGATCCCTGCGTGCAGACCGGCATCCCCGAGAATCTGCTGAGACTCGTAGCTGCCGGTTAACAGGTCCAGGGCCGCTGCGGTGATGAATACGACCACGGCCGCCAACGTGCTGACCTGGAGCAATTTGATTCTCGTGCGGATCTCCTTCAGGCAGAAGCAACAAGTCACGACCCCCGTGCTCATTGTCAAGAACAGGTTGATGTTTGTTAGTTGAAGTTCGTCCGCCGGCATCGCCCCGACAGCCAAGGAGGCAAACAGGCAATAGAACATGCTCATGCCAATGGCGAACCGCTGGTCGTAGGCGATGGTCAGAATGATGGCCGTTGTAACGGCGGTCCCGGTCGCCGGGAACGTATGCTTCGTCGATAGGACGCCGATTTTCGTTGCGGCCAGCATCAAGATGAACAGGCTGATCAGCACCACGGCCCGGGCGTGATTTCTCCTGATCCTCCTCTGGTAGTGGTGAATATACAGAAAGCCGGCCAGTGAAATCAAAGCCACGATGACCGCCATGGGCAGGGTCTCGAACGAGCGGGGTTCGGGCAGTGATAGAACGAACGTGCAGGCGACAACGAAGAGCAGCCAAATCAGGATTGAGATCAGAACGTCCGTGTTGGCAAACTTGTTGATCTGTGAGAAGCGCTCGGCCGATATGTTCCTGCGCACCTGGGTTCGCCGCAAGCTTGTCTTCTTCCACAGTCCCATCTGTGATTCCTATACGTGTTGACAACTAATCAACTTTTGCCTTCTTCTTGTAAGCCTGCACAATATTTTGGACCAGCCGGTGCCGGACGATGTCCCTCTGCGCCAGCTCCACGCAGCCTATGCCCTTGATACGCCGCAACGTTTCGATGGCTTCGACCATTCCGCTCTTTTGGCCGGCGGGCAGATCGATTTGGGTGATGTCGCCCGTGATGATCATTTTCGAGCCGTGCCCCAGCCGTGTCAAAACCATGAGCATCTGCAGCGCCGAGGTATTTTGCGCTTCGTCGCAGATGATGACGGCGTCGTTGAGCGTACGGCCGCGCATGAAGGCCAGCGGAATAATCTCGATAATATCCAGCTCCATGAACTTCCTCATCTGCGCGAATTCCATCATGTCTTCGAGGGCGTCGAAGAGAGGGCGAAGATAAGGATTGACCTTGGCCTGCAGGTCCCCGGGGAGAAAACCGAGCTTCTCGCCCGCCTCGACGGCCGGACGGGCAAGGACGATTCTTCTGATTTGCCGCTTCTTGAGCATAGAGACCGCCACGGCGACGGCAAGATATGTCTTACCGGTTCCGGCCGGCCCGATACAGAACGTCAGGTCATTGGCCAGCATCGTCTCGATATACTTCAACTGCCCCTTCGTGGACGGCTCGATGACCTTCTTCTGCGCGAAGATGGTCAGGGCCTTGTCGGCTTCAAGCGTCTTGCCCGCATCTTGGTGCCGGATGAAGGTGGTCACGTCCGCAGCGGTGAGGGCCCCGTGCTTGAGAAGCTGCCTCTGCATCTTATCGATGACTTCGACGGCTTTATTGACGTCTTTTTCCTTGCCCGTGACGACCAGCCTGCTTTGGCGGGCCGCGATTTTCACGCCAAGTGATTGGCGCAACAGGCGAAGGTAACTGTCGGCCGGGCCGAACAGCTCAAGCTGGTTGTCGGAGGAATCCAGTTGTACGGTAACGTCCAACGCTATCCTCTATCAAGAGCACCACATAAAGAACAAGTACGCAAACGGCGCGGCGATCAGGATCGAATCAATGATGTCCAGAACCCCGCCGAAGCCCGGGACTTTGTTCGCTGAGTCTTTCTGTTCAGCGTCTCGCTTCATCATGGACTCGGCCAGGTCACCCATTTGCCCCAGAAAGGCAAAACACAGGCCGAACACGACAGCCTGCGGCCACGTCATTATATCACAACCGCGGCCAAAGCCAACAGCGACTATCACTGCTGCAGCACAGGCTCCGCCCATACCCTCCCAGCTTTTTGACGGGCTGATCAGGGGAGAAAACTTCCGTTTTCCGTAGAGCGTTCCGACGGTGTAAGCTCCTATGTCAGAGCATTTTATGACGAAAACGAACATCAGCAGAGGCCAAAGCCCGATCTCAATCCGCATCGTCAGACAGAAACTGCTCAGAAGGCCCAGATACGCAATTGAGAAACAGCTCACGCCGCAATTGGCCAGAATACCCCCAGTGCCGTGGCTGGCGTATTGGTGCAGCATCAGAACCAACAGGACAAAAACCGAGACGAAAAGCAAATAGATTTCCGGCCGAAAGCCGACAAACTGCTGCCAGAACCGCCATGTTGCCAACAGGATCGAGCCCGTGATAGCCACGGGCAGGAAGACCTTCAGGTTTTTGGCCGCTGCGAGTTTGGACAGTTCGATTTGGGCGGGGACAACCAGCAGGGCGATCAGGATGCACAAGAGCTTGCCCTGCACCGGCTTATCGGGGGCCGCTTTTGCCAGAGAGCCGTCGAGCCACCCATCGATAATGACGATGGTGGTGAACAGGATAGTCATCAGTGTGCCGAAAAGCAGCCTATGTTTGAGCATGGTTCAATTCATTTGGACGTTTTGCAGGGATGTGATTGATGATCATGCGTTCGCATTTTCTCAGCTACGAACCGGTCTCAATCGTTCCAAAACGTCGGGTTCGTTTTGCGTAGGCCCGGATCGCTTTATCCAGCGAGCTCTTTTTGAAATCGGGCCACAGCGTTTTCGTTACGTAAAATTCACTGTATGAAATCTGCCAGAGCAGAAAATTGCTGATTCTCATTTCGTTGGCGGTGCGTATCAAGAGGTCCGGCTCGGCCAGGTCGCCTGCGTACAGGTGCCTGCTTATACACGCTTCGTCGATATCGTCGATCCGGAGTATGCCTGCCTTATGTTCTCGGGCAATCTTTCTGGTCATATCGACAAGCTCTGTCCGGCCGCCGTAATTGAGCGCCAGCGCCAGTGTCATACCGGTATTGGCGCAGGTCTTATCCATGGTGACTGCCAGTTCCTCCTGTACGGGCACCGGAAGTCCGTCCAGCCGGCCGAGGTGAATCAGCTTTACATTATTTCTCATCAGCGTTGGCCGGATCCCGACGAGGTACTCGGCGTAAAGATGCATGAGGGCATTCACTTCGGTTCTGGGCCTTTTCCAGTTCTCTATGCTGAACGAATACAATGTCAGAGATTCGATGCCGAAATCGACGCAGTCCAGGGCGATTCGCTCGACCGTTTGTGCGCCCCGGCGGTGTCCCTCGACGCGCGGCAGCGATCTTTGCTGCGCCCAGCGGCCGTTGCCGTCCATGATGATGGCCAGATGGCGCGGTATTTGTTCCGGTGTCAGTCCGAGACGCTCGGCGGTTTCGTTGAGTTTTTGTTTAAAGCTCTTCATAGTGGATAACGTTTGGCATTTCGTTTTGTTCCTCTTGCGCCAAACGCTATTGTCGGAATATGGTCTGGCTTCGTTTTGGCCCGACGCCAACGATTGTGATGGGTTTGCCGACAAGCCGCTCGACGCGCCGCACGTAATCCCGGGCGTTCGCGGGCAGGCCCTCGAAAGCTCTAACCTCGCTGATGTCCTCGTCCCAGCCGGGCAGCGTCTCGTACACGCCCTCGGCGCGGGCGAGTCTGGCGGTATTGGCCGGGAAGAAGGTCTTCTCTTGCCCATCAATTTTGTAGGCCCTGCAGACATTCAATTCTTTGAGGCCGCTGAGCGTATCAAGGTGCATCATGGCGACCGAATCGATGGCGCCGATGGTTACGCTATAAGCCACCGCCACGGCATCGAACCAGCCGCATCGGCGCGGGCGCCCGGTCGTCGTACCGTATTCGTTGCCTTTGTCGCGGATGTATTGACCCACGTCGTTGTCCTGCTCGGCGGGGAACGGGCCGGCACCGACCCTGGTCGTGTAGGCCTTGACCACGCCGATGAATTGATCGACCAATGTCGCGGGCACCCCGCAGCCGGCCGGCATGCCGAGTGCGCTTGAATTTGAGCTGGTTACAAATGGGAACGTGCCGTGGTCCAAATCCAGCAGCGCGCCCTGAGCGCCCTCGAACAGGAGCGATTTACCGGCGGCAATGGACGTGTGCAGAAACTCGGTCGTGTCCGCCAGGTAGGGTACGAACGTCTCGGCGTAGGAATTGCACTTCTCAAAGATGGCGTCGGCACACATGGGCTCGGCGCCGTAGAGGGCCGCGAAGATCTTGTTTTTGTACTCGACGATCGTTTGCAGCCTGGCTTTGAAGGCCTGAAGGTCCCTGAGGTCACCCATTCGGAGGGCGTGGCTTCTGCCGGTCTTGTCGGCGTAACAGGGCCCGATGCCCCGGACGGTCGTGCCCAGCTTGTTCTTGCCGAGCGATTCTTCGCGCAGTTGGTCCTCTCTTTTGTGATAATCGAGGACGATATGGGCGTTCTCGCTGACCAGGAGGCGTCCGTCGAGCGAGATGTCCTTCTGGGCGAGCGTCTCGATTTCCGTTCCCAAGACTTCCGGGTCAACCACGACGCCGTTTGCGATCACGCACGTGGTCTTTGGTCGAACCGAGCCACTGGGCAGCAGGTGCAAAGCGAAGCGCGTGTCTGCGACGATGACCGTGTGGCCGGCATTGGCTCCGCCACCGTACCGCACGACAATATCACTGTGCTCGGCGAGAATATCGACGAGCTTGCCCTTGCCTTCGTCACCCCACTGTAATCCGACGACACCGTAGTTCATAGGCATGCATTCCTTTTCATAGTTTCTCTGTTTCGCATCCGGCAAGAGTCCGGATCCCGACGTGAGCCGGTTCAACTGATTTTCGCCACCAAGTGGTCCAGGACGGCCCCCAGGTTGTCATATTTCCTGTTGCTCAAGGCTCGATTAACGTCGTTGCCTCTCTCGTCTTTGTATGTGACGATGAAAAAGCCCCTCTTCTTGAAGTAGGTTTTGTCTATCCTTTGTATGGCGTCATAACGGATCGTCTTGCCGGCGCTGATCACCAGTTCATTCTCGTCCGCGACGAGCTTCTTATTCTTTATGACGAAAAGATACACCGCCAGCAGCACCGCTGCGCCTGCAAAATAGGGCGGCGCTTTCTGATTAATGACTAACCACCCCGTAGGGTTGCCGTCGGCATCCGTGTATTTCTCTCTGAACGTCTCGTTGAAGTGGGCGTCATAGACGCACCAAAGTACAAGAGCGATGCAAACGGCAATGTAGATCTTAAGGTTCGTCAGTCTGAACTTGCTTACGGGCGCCTCGACAGGCATTTTGAGATCCCCGGTCAAACCTATGTAAGTCGTTTCTGCGCGATGGTCTCGGCCAGGGGCTGAACAAAGCTGGGGACGATCTTTTCAGCCATGAATTCCTGGGCCAGCCGGCACTGATTCTCAAAAGACTTCAGCGGGTCGAATTTCTCGTCGGATTTCGGGTACTGGCGAACCGTCAAAGACAAAGTGATCGCCTCGTCATTACCCTGTCCCTTTTTCCCGGGTTCATAGACGCTCGTCTTAGACTCGACGCTGACTCGCCCCTGGATGCGCTCGTCATCGGACAGCGCCACGACCACCGCGGGTGAGAAGCCGATGGGTTTGGCGCTGGGCCAGTCCAGAAGGCTGCCAAAGGCACTCTGCCCGAACAGGGCGTCGGCGATGATTTCATCGTGACTTCCGGCATAATCGAAATCCATTGCAAACGTAACATCGAGCGAATCAATGTCCAGAGGGCTCACGCTGAGCATGTAGGGTACAAGCTCGAGAACCAGCCGGTGCTGGCAGTACGCCATCTCAAGATCGGAGGGGTTGACCACCCCGGAGCCGATGCGGTCTATCTCGAGACTGACCCACCGGTACTGGCCGCGATTCCGGTCTTCTTCCAGATAGTACTCGCTTCCGCCTCGACGGTAGAAACAGCCCATCGAGGGAAACTGCCTTCGTACCCGCTCGAAAAAGGACAGAACCGTGTCGCGCTCGGTTGGCAAATCCAACTCGGTGTTGACGTGCATATCGAGATAGAAATCGTCGCACAGCGAACTATAACTATTCATCATCGCCAAAAAGCCCCCAGAGCATACCCCGGGAGCCATTCCCACAGGTCCTGCCAAAAAGGTCCTTATTCTAATGGCCGCACAATCGGCCAGCGCACCATTATACGCTCAAATACTCTTTTTGCCAGATTTTTTCGGTTAAACCTTGCAGTTCTTGGTCATAATCCTTGAGGGCCTCGAAATACTCGTCGGATTCGAGGGCTTCTCTGGCGTTTTCGTCTTCGGGCTTTGCCTCTTTCGGCAATACGGCGTTTCTAAAGAATTCGTAGTGGTCTCTGATGGAGCAGGGCATGAGCCAATTGTCGGGCTTGCTCCAGTTGTCCAGCCCATAGTCTCTTTGCCACTGCCGGCCCTTCTTCATGAAATCGGAGAACATCGCGTCGGCCAGGGTTTTGCCGTTTTCGTAGAGTTCATAGACGTTGTCCACATAGTAGGGAATGAAGGCGCAGGGAGTAACGTTGCCATGCCAATCGACGTAGGCGTAGCCGCCATTTCTTCCATAGGCGATGCACCCCCGGGCGAGCACGCCGCTGTTCCAGAAATCCGCCAAGCAATACTGTTTCTCGCCCAACAGTTTTTCCCACTTTCGATAGAGCCTGAGCCGGGCTTGGGGCTCGACCATCAGTTCGAGTGCATCGGTACCTCTGCCGATGGGCATCATCTGAAACTCCCACATGTAACAGGCGCACTGCTGCTCGAAATAGAAGTCGTAAAATTCATCGCCCAGCAGCACATCGATGTTCTTACTTGTAGCCGTGACGGAAATGCCGAATGGAACGCCTTCGTCTCTGAGATGTTCGAGGGCCTTGAGGATTTTCTTGAACGTGCCGGCTCCTCGTCGCTGGTCAGTTTCTTTTTCGAGACCTTCAACGGAGATCGCGGGCGTGACGTTTGCAGATTTCGCAAGTCTTCGTGCGACCGCCTCGTCGATCACCGTGCCGTTGGTATAAACGAGGAAGAACATATCGTCATATTTTTCATAGAGATCCGGCAGCGTTCTGCCTTTGCTTCGGTAGAGAAAGGGTTCGCCTCCGCTGACAGTGATGAATCTACCGCCGAACAAGTCGTGGACCTCACGAACGACTCTGTCGACGATTGGATACGGGATGGTGGCGGGCGTGTTTGCTCCCGAGGCAGCGTAGCAGCCGAGGCACTTCAAGTTGCATTTCTGCGTGGGAGAAAAGACAATGAAAGTCGGGGGCAGCTCGCCGTATTTGTCTTTGAAGTTCTGCACCACCCGGTTGCAGCTTTGGTCTTGTCGAATGAGATTGTTTTGGACGAACACATCGACGATTCTCTCGAGAATCCGGCCTGAGACGTGGCCCTTCTCCACGTTCCGGCGGACGCAGTGCAGCATAGCCGATAAGAACTGGTATCTCTTGACGCGCACCTGCTTCAAATCCTGCGAATCGTCAACAACCACCTTCCTGTAAATATAATCATCGACTCTCTTGGCCAGGAGTTTTCGCAGGTGCTTGCGACGGATCATTTGTTTGAGTGTTGACGATATGATTTCCGGTTTCATTGTATGCTCCCTTCCAACATGACAATACAACCGAGGTGGCTTGCCGCAAAACACTCGAAGTCAAAGGCAATCATCGCACGAACTCGCGCCGCCTGCAAGAAATAAACTAATTCGGCTCGGGCAGCTTCAATTCTGTGACAATGGCTCCAACCGTGGATAGAATTGCGAAAATGAATATCCGCCATATACAGCTCGCCGCGATCCCACCGTTCTCGCCCAGCATCGCTGAGCCTGCGGTGTATAGCGCTGCGGTCGAAACGCCGCAGATAGCAGCCGTGATGATGCGTTTGGCCAACGCCGCCCCGCGGCAGCCTAAGGTGACCGCCGCCCCACAGGCCAGCGGCGCAAGGACGGCCAGCAGCCAGATATCCCTCAGGCCGGGCAATTCGCCGAACTGTCTCAGATACACAGAATCCGCGAACCCCAGGGCTGCCGCGACCGCTATGGCGCAGACACCCGCATGCCAATAACGCGGCTTCATCAGCGACCGGGCCTCGGCCCGTTTGCGCATTCGACGGCGTATCGTCAGAGGCCAGTTATAGAACAGATAAAACACCGAATGCTCGAGCAGGGCGCCTCGCTCGCCGAATATTGGAACAATGTGCACCGCTTCGGTGGCCCAGTGCGCTGCCATGAACCTCGCCAGCGCGGGATAGTGATACGTCATTTGAATCGGAAAAGCCAGGTACCCGACGTACTTGAAGAACCCCAGGAACACCGCAATATTGTAGTCCCTGAAATTCCGCTCCTTCAGGACCAGGTACAGTACATAAAGTCCACGAGTCAGCGAACCCGGCGAGATTGGCGTTACCTGGAAGAGGCCGATGATTCCCAGTCCGACCACCCAGGCGTTAGGCTGCTCGCGATGTGTCAGATAATAGATGACCGCGATAGCGACCGAGACAATCTGCGTCACCGGCAGCGTGCAAACATGGACGGCCAGGCTCTTCAGATACTTTTGTATAAACGGCTCATTAATCTGCGATAGAATAATCTCCGCATCCTCATCGCTGAGCATGTGCTTCTTCTGTCCTTCGCGCATCATTTCACGCAGCCACTGCTCGCGCAGCTCCGCGTTGAAATAGAGCCGGATGGGCCGGACAACGAAATATGCCAGGCGTTCTTTTGCATATCTCCAATCCGTCAGAGACCTGTGCAGCCCCGCCGGCAAGATCGACAGCGGCCAGTGGCAAAGAAACTGCCCCACTCGCGTCGCGATTGTGGATGCCTTCTGTCGACCGACTCGTCCGGCTCTGTGCCAAATGACGACCTTCTCGGCGATTCTCCCCCGCGTGGCCCGCTGAAAATAATCCCAGCTGCTCAGCATGGCCTTATAGTGCTTGCGCCAGTCGGCCCGCCCCCAAATCCGAAGAATGAACTTGCCCAACAAGGGCACGAGGCTAATCATGCAGAGCAACAGCGTCGCAACTTTGCTGCTCCGCAGCTTCCGTTCGTGTTGCTCATCGACCCGATTGCGCACGCGCCAGCCGGTGACCGCACTATCCAGAAGCGTTGCCCAAAGCTCTGTGCTGGAGAGCAGCCGGACATGATTGTGCGTGATATCCGGGATCGAATCTCGATAGATTCGGTCGGATGTCTTCAAATCTCTGAGCATCTCGGACATTCGGGCGAACTCATTGCTGTGTGCGTGCGCGAAAGCTTCCAGCTTGCCGATATCGCCTCGGTCGAACTGCACGGCCGAACCTCGCGCCAGCCCTCTGGCGATGAGCTTGAAATCGCCCGGACTCATCGGCAGGAACGGCAAGAGGGCGAGGCCCGCGCGGAAGTCAACCGCCACCAGCCCTCCGGATGGGTCGTCGTCGGTTCCGTGGCGTTTGAGCGCGTTCGGCTGGCTCTTGCAGGTGGACCACTCGTACTGCCTGGCAAATTCATGAGCCCCCATGTCGGAGAGAAGCTCGACGAATTCCTTCATAAACCTGCGCTTCGCACGGTATTCGGACGAGCCGACCTCTTGCTCATCAACCTTCTCGCCTCGCCGCCATGCCTTCAGCAGGTCCAATCGGTCGTCCACCTCCAGCCGCCACGTTCGTCCCTCGACCCACTCCCTGAGTTCTCCGCAACTGCCGAGTTTCTCGTCCACAAATGTTGCGTAGATATCGACGACGGCATTTTCGTCCCCGAATCGAATCTTTGCCCCCCGCCGGATGAATTTCTGCCAGAGTGCGCCCGCCCGTGCTGCGGCGGGATTGACCTGGAGCTGAAAAGGCCCCTGGAAGCCGACCCAGTACAACGCATTGCGAAACAGTCGGGAGAAGCCTGTTGGTGGAATGAGAATCTTGATGGCGTAGGTCCGGCCGACTTCGAGCCCGTCGATGGCGCCTTCGATTCCGGTCATTTTCACGCGATAGACCTGCCCGGCGAAGCCGCCGCCGATGAATTTCTCGACGGTCAGGTGCACCCGCGCCGTCTGTCCCGGGGTGATGCCGCTTACATCGTAAGAGAGCTCATCGCCCGCGTCATAGCGGCTGATGCGCATCGGCCGATGCAGATTCGCAGCGCGAAATCGGGCCTCCAGCTCTTTGCATACCTCGACGCTGTATTCTTTCGACATCCTTGTTCTCTATCCAGTCATAGCTTCAGACTGCCGGGCCATCCACAACATGACGCAAATCTGTAAAGCAATCGCCGCATAGACGCCCGCGAGCAAATCGTCGGCTAAGATTCCCCAGCCGGCGGGGAATTTCTCCAGCTTGCGTATGGGCCAGGGCTTGGCAATATCGAATATCCTGAACAGTGCAAAGCCCAGCAGGGCAATGGCCCAGCCTGCTCCGGCCGCCCAAAACGGCGCAGCAAGGAACGTAACCGCCTGGCCCGCCAATTCATCGGCGACGACTTCGCCCGGATCGTTCTTTCCCGTAGCGGCTATCGTCGCCGGCGCGAACATCACACAAACCACCGAACCGGCCAGAACGAGAGCAGCCATCACGATGCACGTTACCGCCGCAGGTGTATGCAAGTGACACATCAGGCCGAAAATAATCACCGGTGGCAGCGAGCCCCACGTCCCCGGCGCCAAGGGTAGCCGGCCGAGCCCAAAACAGGATGCAAGCATTCGTTTCATATTCGCCGAAGGGTAACGGACCCCGACTGTTAAGTCAAAGACTATCAGCCCAATCCGGCATACGAATTTGACACAGACGCCGTCCCTTCGGCGTGCTCAGGGCAGGCTCTGAGCCCAGTCGAAGGAGGACACCGAGGCCGCAGAGAAATAATCAGGGAAGTTTGCCGGGTTGGACTTTGTTTGTGACCGGCGGCGTGTGCCAGGAGGGAACAGCCGGCCGAAGCTGCAAATGAACAAAAGTGGAAAAACCGAGTAAGGTAATATGAGATAGTCATACGTCCGTGTGAAGACTATGTACCTCATCCATCCGATGGAGTGAATATGAAGATAAAGACAATTAGAGCACATGAGTTGTTGGATTCGCGGGGTAACCCGACAATTGAAGCGGTTGCGGTTCTGGAAAACGGCAGCATGGCCGCCGCCATGGTCCCGTCAGGGGCCTCGACCGGTCAGCATGAGGCCCTGGAGCTGCGCGACGGCGACCCGGCACGCTATCTGGGCCGCGGCGTGCTCAAGGCGGTTGCCCATGTCAATGATGAGATTGCCCCGGCCCTGGCGGGCATGGATGTCAGGGACCAGAAAGGGATTGACCAGACGATGCTGGAGCTGGACGGGACAGCAAAGAAATCCAGGCTTGGGGCCAACGCGATCCTGTCGGTCTCGATTGCCTGCCTCAAGGCCGGTGCCGTGGCCGAGGGAATCCCTTTCTACGCCTATGTCTCGACGCTTCTTGATCCGGAGCCGGCGGGCAAATTCATCATGCCGATTCCCATGATGAACGTCCTGAACGGCGGAAAGCATGCCGAGGGCTCGGCGGATATGCAGGAATACATGATCATGCCCGTCGGCGCGCCGTGCATTGTCGAGGCCGTGCGCTGGGGGGCGGAGGTCTTCCACCGCCTCGGTAAGATCATCCAGGACAAGAGCTGGCCCACCACCGTTGGTGACGAAGGCGGCTATGCCCCGCCGGTCAAGTCCAATGAGGAGCCTCTACAGCTCATCATGCAGGCCATAGAGAAGGCGGGATACCGACCGGGAGAACAGGTGGCCATCGCCCTGGACCCAGCGGCCACCGAACTGCACGTGGACAACAAGTATCATTTGGAGAAGGACGGTCGCAAGGACCTTACATACGAGCAGATGGTGGATCTTTATGAGGATTGGATCCGAAAGTACCCGATTATCTCGATTGAAGACGGCCTGGCCGAAGAGGACTGGAGCGGATTCAATCACCTGATGGAAGAGACCGAAGGCAAGATTCAGATTGTCGGTGACGACCTGTTCGTGACCAATGCTCAGCGTGTCCGGATCGGGATCTGGGAGAATGCCGCCAACTCGGTGCTGATCAAGGTCAATCAGATCGGCACGATTACCGAGGCCCTGGAGACCATCAAGCTGGCGCGCGAGCACGAGATGACCTGTATTATCTCGCATCGCTCCGGCGAAACGGAACTGCCCTTCGAGGCCGACTTCGCGGTGGGCACCCATGTGGGCCAGATCAAGATCGGCTCGCTGTCCCGCTCGGAACGCGTCGCCGAATACAACCAGCTCATGCGGATCGAGCGCGAACTCGGCGACCGCGCCGAGGTGGCCACATTCCGGCTGAGAAAATGACCCGGAAAACGGGGTCGCTGTGATGGGGGGCATAACCTGCCTTCAAGAATGTCACCTGCTTTGATCGGCGGGATTATCGCGTTCGAGGCGGTTGACGGCGGACGAATCGGATGTCACAATACGCGGGCCGATCAGGAATCTCGGGCAATTTGAGTATTGCAGGAGTTACGTAAGATGAAAACAGCCGGGCCACAAAGGGAATATGCGTAGCTCCGTCGGTCTCAAACTCGGCAGCCTGACACTGGACGTGCCCTTCTTCCAGGCCTCGCTGAGCGGCTACAGCGATTACGCCATGCGCACGCTCGCCCGCCGGTTCGGCTGTCCCTTTACGATGGCCGATATGATTCTGGACAAGAGTGCGGCAAATCCCCGCGTCCTGCGCAAGGCCTGCTTTCGCCCCGGCGCCGATGAACACCCTGTGGGCGCGCAGATCATCGGCAGGACGCCTGCGACCATAGCCACGGCCGCCCGTGATCTTGTGGCCGCCGGATATGACGTCATCGATCTGAATTTTGCCTGCCCGGCCCCCAAAGTCCTGCAGCGGGGGCGCGGCGGGGCGTTGCTCAACGACCCGGACACGGTCATCGATACCCTAAAGGCAGTTCGCGATGCCGTCGTCTGTCCCGTCCTGATGAAACTCCGCATCGGGGTGGATCATAAACCTCAGTCGCTGGACAGTTTCTGGGAGATCGTGACCCGCTCGATCGAGCACGGTGTCGATGGCCTCGTTATTCACGGCCGCACCGTTTCCGAGCGGTACCGTGGCAAAGCCGACTGGGGCCTCCCGGCCGCGGTGAAGAGCCGCTTTCCCAATGCGACCGTCGTCGGCAGTGGTGACATTTTCGATCCGGCCGCCACGGTCGAACTAATGAAGAAGACCGGACTCGACGGCTTCATCGTTGCCCGGGGCGCCGTCGGCAATCCCTGGATCTTTCGCGATCTGCGATGTGCATGGGAGAATCGCCCTCTGCCGGCGCCTCCCGATCTGGCTGAGCAGCGGCTCGTCATGCTCGAACATTTCGAGCGAATGCTGCAGGGTCATCCTGAAAAGAGGGCGGTCCGCAAATTCCGCAAGTTCGTCGTCGGCTACGTTTGCCGTCACCCCAAACGCAAACCGGTGCAGATGTCTCTCATGAAGGCCAAAACCCGCGCCGAAGTCGAGGCCGCCATCGACACATGGTACACGGATACGCATTCCAGCACGGACTGGTGAAATCTCGGGGCTAACCCGCCGGTCATGTCCGCGATATAATCGCCAGTTCAATTCGCGCGCACATCATAGGCGTAGAGGTCCTGGTTGCAGCGGATGTAGAGTCTTCCACCACAGACTACGGGATGGGCGAGGTAGGAGTTGGTCGGTTTTTTCTTAAGCTCGAACCGACCGGCCGTCTCGAAACCGCCGAGGATGATGGCCAGAAGGGACATCGTGCCCCGATGGTTCAGGGCGTAGATCATGCCGTCGGCGCAGGTGATGCCCACCTTGCCCATCGTCTTGTCAAGCCTGATTGTCTCGCCGGTTAGAAAGTCGATGCAGTAGAAACTCCTTCCGCCCATCCGGCAGGCGCAGCCGTACAGCCTTCCGTCCACAAGCAGCGCCCCGCTGTGGCAGTCGTCCAGGTCCGGACGATGCCATACGGTCGAGGCGGTGCGCGAAGCCGGATCGATTTTCATCAGGCTTCCGCCCGAGGAGTGTCCACAGGCGACGAACACGTAGCCGTCCCGGAACACTGGTGTCAGAGCGTTCTGCGGCGAGGTCGGCACGAACGGTGCGGACCAGACAAGCCGCCCGTCCTCGACATCCACGCCCACCACCGATCTTTGCGTCATGGTAATCAACTGGCGCACGCCGCCGTACGTCACGACGACGCCCGAGCAGTAAGCCGCGGAGTGCTCAATCTCGGTATTGGCCCAAAGGGTCTGGCCCGTGCGTTTGTCCAGAGCGACGACGCGACCCTTAGGCCCGCCGGGCATGCACAAGACCTTCTTTCCATCGACAATGACATTCTCGGCGAAGGCCCAGATGCCGTGCCTTGCCTCGAAGCGGCTCTTGAGGTCCACGGCCCAGAGTTGCCTGCCCGACCGTGCCTCGTATGCCGCCAGCCTGCCGGCGGGATTCATGTGATAGATGGCGCCGTCGGTATAGGTCGGCGTGGCGCGCGAGCCGGGGCTGGGCCCTCGCCATGCGTCGCCGTTGGACGACCTCCACAACAATGTGCCATCCGTATCGAGTGCCAGGAGCATCTCTTCGCGGCCAAAATCACCGGCGGTGAAAATCATTCCCTCGGCGATGATTACGCCGGAATACCCTTTGCCGCATTGCGCATACGTCCAGAGCAGACGCGGCCCGCCCTCGGGCCATTGCTTCAAGAGGTCTCGCTCGGGGGATATGTTCGTCCGGCCAGGGCCGTGAAACTCGGGCCAGTTGGAACCGTCTGCGACGTCATGAGTTCCTGACGATGCGGCGCATGCAAACGACGCAACAAGCAGCGCTGCAATCATGATCCGTTTTGTTTTCATCTTTATTCCTCATCACGACGATCTTTCTTGTAATCCATTGTAAGATGCAATTTAATACCTGTAAAATCAATTGTGCGTGAACAATTGAACGTGCAGTATGACCGGAGTCGCGCTATTGGAGACGTTATGAAAGCATCGAACGCATCTTACGGAATAATGGCTGGGGTGGTACTCTTGACATCATGCTCGGTCTTTGAGCCCAAGGCAAAACGTGTGGCCTTGTTTGACGGAAAGACTTTAGACGGCTGGACCCTCATCACGTGCGAGGCGGAGGTTGACGGCGGCGAGATCCTGCTCAAAGCGGGCAACGGCCTGGTGCAGACCGAGAAGAAATACGGCGATTTCATTTTGGAGTTTGACTGGAAGGCCCTTCGGGACGACAAGTGGGACAGCGGCGTGTACTTCCGCTATGACTCGATTCCCCAGAGTCGCCCCTGGCCGCGACGCTACCAAGTCAACCTGCGGCGGGGCATGGAGGGCAATCTGGGCGACCTGCAAGGGGCGAAAAGCGAGGGACTCGTCAAGGATGGCCGGTGGAATCGATTCAAGCTCACGGTCTGCGGCTCGAAAACCTCATTGGAGATAAACGGCAAACCCGCCTGGGAAGCGGACGGCCTCGGCGAGCCTGCCATCGGATACATCGGCCTGCAAGCCGAAGTCCCCGGCGGTGGACAATACCGGTTTCGAAATATCTACCTGACAGAGCTGGATTGACCCGTCGCAGAGTTTATCCTGAGCTTAGTTGAAGGACTCTTCACTGCTCGCGGATTTCGTTGAGCATCCAGGAGGCGAATCGGTCAGTCATGCCGGCAATATAATCGCAGACCGCTCGCTCCAGGCCCTGCTCAGGGATAAACCGCTGGAAATAGCGGGGCATCCGTTCGGGAGAACGGCAAAGCGTCTCGAAAAGCTCCCCGAGCCATTGCCTGACTTTTTCGGCCGTCCCGAGCAGCGATTCGTGCAGGTAGAAATTCTTCATCAGGAATCCTTCGAGCTCGGCGAGCTGTGCATCGCTTTGGGCGGAAAGCAGAATCAAATTCTCGGCCCTTGCGCAGGCGTCTTCGACAGTTTTCACGTTAGTCTCGGCGAGAATCTTTCTGCTTGCATCGAGGCAGTCGCCGACGAGTCTGTCGATGATGGCTTTGGCGGTTCTGGTTCTGCGGATCGTCCGGTCCTTGATTGCCTCGGCGTTTATGCGGTCCTGCGCTTCGGCGAAAATCTGCACGCCCTTGAGTTGCTCGCCCGCGATAAGCCCGGCCCTCATGCCGTCTTCGAGGTCGTGGCAGTTGTAGGCGATGCGGTCGGCGACATCGGCAATCTGGCCTTCGAGCGAAGCGTTTGCCTCGTCGAAACCGTCGCCCTGGGGCTGGTCGTAAGTGCTGCGATGCCTGGCCAGGCCCAGCCTCGTTTCATACATCAGGTTCAGGCCCATGAAGCCCGAGTACGGATGTTCAAGCAGATCGACGATGCGTAGCGTCTGGCGGTTGTGCTCGAATCCGCTGAATTCGCTCATCAATTCGTCGAGCACTTTTTCGCCGGCGTGGCCGAAGGGCGGGTGCCCCAGGTCGTGGGCCAGGCAGATCGCCTCGGCGAGACTTTCGTTCAGGCGTAATCCTTTTGCGATGGTTCTTCCTATCTGTGCGACCTCGATACTGTGAGTCAGGCGCGTTCGATAGTAGTCGTCGAGGCCCGGGGCGAAGACCTGCGTCTTGCCTTCGAGCCGGCGGAATGCCGAGCAGTGGATGATGCGGTCGCGGTCGCGCTCGAAGTCCGAGCGATACGGGTGCCGCTCTTCCGCGACGGCCCGCCTCCGGCTGGTCCTTTCCGTCACCGCGTAACTACTGAGCTCGTCGGACATCTTTCGCATCTCGTATCTGGTGCAGCGTATCTTGAGCTTTCCTGGATGCTCGGCGCTTCACGCTTGGCAACACACACTTCTATAATCCAGGCAGGTGGTGTTCTGTGGTTACGCGCCTTAGCAGCTTGAGCAGTTCGGTCAGGCTCTGGCTGATCACGTCGGTATCGCCGCATACGGCCATGAAGTTCGTGTCACCGTCCCATCGGGGCACGACGTGGACGTGTACGTGCCCGGGCAGGCCCGCCCCGGCGCATCGGCCGAAGTTCATACCGACGTTGAAGCCGTGCGGCTTGATCGCCAGCGACAGTGCCTTCTGCGATTCTCTGACCAGCTTGATCATCTCGGTCAGCTCGTCATCGTCGGCGTCACTGAGGTCGGGGATGTGCCGGACCGGCGCTATGAGCATATGCCCGTTGTTATAGGGGAAACGGTTCAGAATTACGATGTTCTTGCCGGTGCGCCACAGCACGAGGTTCTTGTCGTCATCCCGGGGCGTCTGGAGATTGCGGCAGATGAAGCACTCGTCTGCCTCTTTGGCCGACGAAGGGTCTTTGCTCAGGCCCTGGATATATCCGATGCGCCACGGCGCCCATAAGTTTTCACGTTCTGTCATGTGTATCCGCCAACTTGTCCTGTCCGAGAGCTCCCGGCGAATGAAACCTAATCCTCGAGGAGCCTCATTGTTATGTTCTGGTCGATTGTTATTCTGGGACTCGCTCCGGGCAGAGGGAACAGCAAAGAAGCCTTCAAGCGCATCTGGTAATGCTGGCTGTATTCTTCCGTTCTGCCGGCGTCGATATTGAACAGCTCTTGCCCCTGGCCCTGCAAATCGAGCACCTGGTAGTTCCCGTAGAATCCGAAGGCCCCGGCCACCTGGAATGTCCCGGAATACGGTATCGGCCACTGACGCGGGGCCGAGTCGGCGGGCCGGTAGGAGCTGTCTATCACGGCGAGCTGGCCGTTCTCACCGGGACGGACCTCGTCGAGCGTGTAGGTGACGTCGCGGGCTTTTCGCATAACCATCGGCGTCGGCACCGAAAGCTTCGAGCGCCAGCTCTGTCCGACGGCGACCCCCTTGGCGGGCTCTTCGATGCTGGAAACCGCGTCCCAGAGAAACCACTGGGTGGCGACAAAATCGTTTATCATATCGGGCTCCTTGATCCTGCCGTGCTCGGTGCTTGTCCGAAATGCCTTTTCACCGATCTCTTTGATCAGCTCATCCAGTTGCGAGTAATCTTCTATTCTGCCCGTAGGCCCGACGGCAAGCTCGAACGTTCTGCCCGCGAAGCTCTCGACCACGTCCTGCCGCGGCCCTCTGCTTCGCGTGACTTTCACCGACTCGCAGGCTGCCCTGATGGTGGTGAGTCCGTACGGGTCTATCTCGACCGGCGTGTAGGAGACGACCATTTCCACCGATTCGGAGGATTTATTCTCGGTGCGTCTGCCTGATCCGAATGCGTTTTTCGGCGCGTCCCAGCCGACGGTCATCTCTCTGCTGGAGACGAATTTGTATCGCAGCGTCTGGCTGGCCCGGAAGTCGATGGTCAGAAGATACTTCTCTTTGCCCAGCGGTTGCTTTTGCCAGGCCGCCGGCTCGCAGCCTGCAAGAGCGGTGAGAACGACAACCGTCATAAGGATTGGCGCGGTTTTCAACTTCGTTCCTTTCAAGCTCCGTTCATGGACAAGAAGCCGCGTGTCACAAACGATAGCGCGGCCCTAATCAGTTCGCTCGATGCTGTGCAGACGGGTCGCCGTCATTCTCAGTGCGGCGGGTTGCTGCGGGTCTTTCGGATTGGGATCCACGATAAACCATTCCGTCAGGAGCTGTTCGCTCCATTGTTCAACTTTGCCGTCCGTCAGATCCAGCTTCAAATCTCCGGTAAAGGTTTCGGTATTGTCAAACATGTTCGAGAAGAAAGCGGCGTTCTGCTCTTTGTGCAGTTCCTTTGCCATTTCCGCCGAAGGGACAGCTTCCATCCGGGCTATCGCAATCCGGCGGTTTTCCACCTCCCGGATTTCCTTGAGCGTATAGATCTTCTCGTACGCTTTGGCTCCCATCAGGTCGAAGGAAAAGCTCTCCAGGCTACTCCAGGTCTGCCCCGTTTGCAGTTGGTTCTTGTCGGCGGCGGGCAGGGGTGAAATCGCGTGCAATTGCTTGATCGTTTCGGCCGAGAGCAGATTTGAAGCGGTCTTGTGAGCAGCGGAGTCGCCCATGACGGCCGCCCGGGCCTCTGTGGCATCGATCACCTTCGAGACCTGCCCCGAGGCCGTCAGCTCGACGATGTAGCTTTGCCCGATCAGCTTGCCCAGGGGGCTGCTCAGGTCTTTTTCCCTGGAACTGTCGAAATCCATAGTAGCGTGGTCTTTGACCGTGGCCAGATACTTGAGCTGCGTGATTGTAATCCTTGCGGCTGCACTGCCCGCGCCGTCTGCGCTCTGTATGTGTTGAGTGAAGGCCATTTCGATTTTGCTGCCCGTGTGGCCTCCCGTGAAGCCCTTCGGCCTGTTTGATGCCGGGCCTTCCCACTCGACACTCTTGTCTGTTTCCCTGGTGACCCTGTACGTTGTTGAATCCCCGGGCGCGAACTTCAATGCCAGCCTTGTGAGTGGTCCTTGTTCGTCGGGCTTGCTTGCGGCCGGGGCCGGTTTCCTGGAAAGGTCGCCACAGCCGGCCGTCATGAATAATACGCAAACGGCAATTCCCTTTGTCATACAGTCAATTCTGAGTTTCCACATGATCGACGCTCCCGCAAGTTCTCATCGTACAGGCACTTTCTGGCGTTTATTATATGTTTTCGGCCCTGCCGGACAACTGATTTTTCTTTATTCGCGTTCCCTCGGCCGGTAGAATGACCGTTTTCCGTTTTTGGACGATTTTCAACACACATTCGGAGATACGAGATTATGAGAAGTGACACTGTCAAAAAAGGTTTCCAGCGTGCTCCACATCGCGCTCTGCTTCACGCCTGCGGCCTGAACGATGCCGACATCGGCAAGCCGTTCATCGCCGTTGCCAACAGTTTTTGTGAGATTGTGCCGGGGCATGTCCACCTCAATACGGTCGCGCAGGTGGTCAAGTCCGTCATCCGCGGCGCGGGCGGGGCTGCGTTTGAGTTCAATACGATCGCCGTCTGCGATGGGATTGCCATGGGCCACACCGGCATGAAGTATTCTCTGGCCTCACGCGAAATCATCGCCGATTCGGTCGAGACCATGATCCGGGCCCATTGCTTCGACGGTCTAGTGTGCATCCCGAACTGCGACAAGATCATCCCGGGAATGCTGATGGCCGCCGTCAGGCTCAATATCCCGACGATTTTCGTCTCGGGCGGGCCTATGGCCGCGGGCAAAACGAACAACGCAAAGACGGTGGACCTGATCAGCATATTCGAGGGCGTCGCCGAATTCAACGCCGGCAAAATCGACGAAGCTCAGTTGAAGGAACTTGAGCGGACAGGCTGTCCGGGGCAGGGGAGCTGTTCGGGGATGTTCACCGCCAATTCGATGAACTGTCTGTGCGAAGCGGTTGGAATAGCCCTTCCCGGCAACGGAACGATTCTTGCCATCGACCCGAAACGCCAGCAGCTTTACAAGGCAACGGGCAAACAGATCATGACCCTGATTGAAAAGGACATCAAGCCATTGGATATCATCAATCGGAAATCGCTGGATAACGCCCTCGTTCTGGATATGGCGATGGGTGGCTCGACCAACACCGTCCTGCACACGCTGGCCGTCGCCAACGAGGCGGGCATCAAGTACGACCTGGAACGGATCAATGCGATTTCGGCCAAATGCCCGAACATCTGCAAGGTCTCGCCCTCCAGCAAGGTTCACGTCGAGGACGTGGACGCCGCCGGCGGCATCAGCGCCATCCTTGGCGAGGTCAGTAAAATCCCGGATTTACTCAACCTCGATTGCGTCACAGTGACCGGCAAGACACTTGGCGCAAACATCGCCGGGGCCGAGATCAAGGACACAGAGGTTATCCATACGCTCGACAAGCCGTATTCGAGAACGGGCGGCCTGGCAATTCTAAGCGGTAATCTTGCTCCGAATGGCTGTGTCGTCAAGACTGCCGGCGTTCCCGAATCCATGCTTACCCACACCGGCCCGGCTGTCATCTTCGAGAGCCAGGAGGATACCTGTGAAGGTATTCTGGCCGGCAGGGTCAAGGCAGGTGACGTCGTTGTTGTCCGACATGAGGGCCCTAAGGGCGGGCCTGGAATGCAGGAGATGCTCAGCCCC
>CP070806.1:2930236-2933102 GCA_020343675.1 Phycisphaerales bacterium | reverse complement strand
ACTACTGGCGTGTCGATGAGTTTGATGCTATTGCGACATATAAAGGCGACATCTGGAGCTTCACGACACCGGGCACTGTAGGCAATCCACGGCCATCGTATGGCGCCATTGATGTCGGGATGAATGTGACTCTAAGCTGGACGCCGGCCGATAGCGCCATCTCGCACGAACTCTACTTTGGGATGGACAAAGATGCCGTGCGCGGCGCCAACGCTGGCTCACCCGAGTACAAAGGCTCCAAGGCATTGGGCGCTGAAAGTCACGATCCCGGTTTGCTTGAACCGGATACCAACTACTACTGGCGTGTAGACGAAATCGATGCTCAGGGTAATACATCAACAGGTCCTATCTGGATCTTCACGACGGGTGTTTTCCTTCTTGTGGATGACTTCGAGGGCTATACCGATGACGATGCTGCTGGTAAGGCTATCTGGCAAACGTGGATTGACGGCTTTGGCGTTGCCGATAACGGCGCGCAGGCTGGCAATCTGCTCCCGCCATATTGCGAGCAGACGATTGTCCATGGCGGGGCGCAGTCGATGCCGTTGTTCTACACGAATGAAGCCGGTGTGACGAATTCAGAGGCATCGATGACGTTGACGGCGCCGCGGGATTGGACACAAGCGGACGTAGCAGAATTATCTATTTGGTTCCGGGGTGCTTCGGACAATGCGACAGAACCATTGTACGTCGCTGTAGCCAATAGCGCCGGCGCCCCCGCAGTAGTGGCCCATGATGATCCGAGTGTGGCTACGGTCCGCTCGTGGACGCAATGGCGGACACCATTGCAGGCTTTTGCCAATCAGGGTATCAATCTGACTGACGTGGACAAGATCGCGATTGGCCTGGGCAGCAGATCCGGGATGGCAGCAACCAGCGGTACAGGGACGATGTTCATCGATGATATCCGACTGTATCAGCCCGTTCCATAGCTGGAAGTAAAGAATGGCTAGTAAGAATTCTCAAAAGGCTGGCAGCTTGAGCGAGTTGCCAGCCTGTTCGTTTTTTGACACAGTTCATTGAATACGTTGCGCGCTGTTTTGAGCGTGTTCTGGCGTGTTGCTCTCGGAGTCGATGTCACCCGATGACAGGTGTGCTTTTTCAGTGCCTAACGTAGTCATAGCCAAAGGCTTATGAGAGGTGTTTCCATTGCCATTATCTGGACTCTTTGATCTATCCTCCGTGCCAATCGAAGACGGCTGATGACTATCAAGGTAAGGATTTTTTGCAAGTTTTTTGTAAGCGCCCGAATCGGTCTCGACAACCATACCGTTGGTTCCCGTTGCCCTCAGACTCTCCTTGCTCGAAAGGGATAAATCCGGAAGATTTTTTACGGCCTCAGATTCCTGGCCCCGAAGGGTGTGGGTGTAGAGTGACATGGTCAGGTTGATATCACCATGGCGCATAATGCTTTGAGCGATTTTGGGATGACATCCGGTCGCCGCCAGCAGGCTCCCTGTCGTATGACGGAGAGCATGGAAATCAGCATATAGCCCAGCATCGTCAACATAAGGTATTCCGGCGTCCGCTAAATCAGCTTGCAACATCAAGGCCGTCCTGCCTGTCAATCGTTTGAGGGTTCCGCCAAATGCTTTAACGTCGGGTAACCGACCCGCAAAGAAATTCTTCAATTCAGCGGCAGTATCCGGCCGTATTGAGATTTCGGCCTTGTTCTTATTCTTCGTATACGAACACCTCACTCTGACCGTACAGGCTTCTAAATCGAAGGAAGATACTTTTAAGCTCCGTAGTTCATTGGCCCGCAAACCCGTCTCAGCGGCCACTTTGTAGAGTAGAGCCCTCTCAAAACCTTCCATGCCGAAACGCTTCCGACCTGCGAGGGTCGTTGCCAATAATCTTCTCATCTCGTCAGGCTCCAACGCTCGTCTCTCGTGCCGGCGATCGACCTTGACATTCATTCTCTTTAAGTGGGTAAGCGGTGATTCGCTTGCTCGCCCATCCTGGACCATCCACCGACAAAACTGCTTTATCGCCTGTAAATAGGCATTTGACGTCCCCACAGACAGTCCATCCTCCTTATCTCGCATATCTGCTAAGCAGCGTTGAACCTTGCTTGCCGAGATGTCGGTCCACATCACGAACTTACAATGGTTGATGATTTCCTCTGCCCGAAAACTGGTCTGTTTGGTATGAGCGACTGTGCTACCCTTTGCCAATAGAGATTGATGAAAATCTTCCAGATGCTTTCTCAAGGGTTTCTTCCGGTCTTCAGCATGTCGATCGATGATGCCTCTCCGAGCAAGCTCAGCATTGCGTTCTAATTCAGCCGCAAACTGAATGGTTGCGGCCTTGTCTTTGAATCCTTTGACGCGTTTCCTCGTGCCATCCTCGGTTTTGTAGTCAACGTACCAGCAAGTCGATTTCTTCTTGATTCGCTTGCCGTTCTTGCCTTGGACTGTGTATGATTGTTTCAGTATGCTAGCCATAATATCATCTACCTTTCCTCGTGCTCTTAAGTTCGAGTCCTAGCGCTTTTGCTAACTTTGCTGCTGTGGCCATTGTTATGGATCTTTTTCCACTCACGAAGGTACAGAGAACTGACTCCGGAACACCTGTGATTTGACTCAGCCTGTATCGGGTCAGTTCGGAATCGATTATCGCTCGCCTCAATTGCAGCTCTATGTCTTCTTTGTCGTTCCATTTCTTGCCTTTCATATAATCAATTATACATGCTGTTTAGATGCTTCGCAAATACTAAGCACAGTGTTTTCCATCTTTTTTTTGCATTTTTCAATCTCGCATTTATTTCCCGCAGAGCCTGAACTTCCGCTTCTTCTCTGGTCAAACCACCATCATATTCAAGAATAGCCGCCCGCTCTTCATACTCGATTCGCCAGTCCATCGG
>CP070806.1:2887571-2930136 GCA_020343675.1 Phycisphaerales bacterium | reverse complement strand
GCGATTCATCGCACCCTATTACTGTCCGATCTTTTCTCTACTGCCACTGCTCGCTCGGGGGTTCGTTGATCTCCTGCGTCCAGCGCCGGCCGGCTTTCTCGAATTCGACTCGGTCGTCGTGTATCCTGACAATGGTGACGCCGTCAATGGTCTCGCCCTCGCGGACGACCTGCGTGCCGACCACGGCTGTAGAGCTGTCCTGGCTGCGAACGATACCGGTCACCACCCCATTGGGTGGTGTCCTGGTTTCGCGGGCACGCGTGCGAATCCCTCTGTTCGGGTTCGCTTCAAGATAATCGTCGATGAATGCGTCAATAATCTCGCCGGCCTGTTCGGCGACGCTTGAGAAATCCTTGAGCGACACGTAGCCAACCTTGCCAATCGCCCAGGTCGCGGCCAGAGACCGCCTCGGGTCGGGGCGCAGCAACTGCACCGGCTGCAAGAACTGCACGTGGAACGAATAGGCGGCAAAACCCGCGGCCTCGTCGGTGACGGCTGTGACCGTCACATCGAGTATCCCCAACGACGAGACCGGCTCGCTCTGCTGCAAATACTCTCTAACGCCCTGCTCGAAACCCTCGTCCGATTCGATGCCGGCTGTCCGCATCAGGGCTTCGTTTGGTTCTTCGGCCTGCTCGGCGGCTGGCGTGGAAGACTGCGCGGTAAGCACCTCGATCCGGCGGCCCCGAAGCTGCGACTCGATGCGGGCCTGCACGTCCTGCTTAGTCAGGCCGTACTGTTCCACCACCGGCGCCAGATCCTCCACGACAACCTCCACACTTTCGATCCCGGCCAGGACGTCTTTGGTGTTGAAGCTTGCCGGAGGCTTTCGCATCATTGCTTCTCTTTGCCGGGTTGTAAACAGCACGCCTTCAAGAAAGGCCCGGCGGTGCTGTTGGACTGCGTCCAGTGCAGGCTCTTCGGCAGGCTTAGCCTGCGCGCCCAGTTCCCCTGCTGCAATGAAAAAGACGACACTGAAAACGTACAACTTTGTTGGTTTCATGGCGTCTTGCCTTTCCTTCAACGCTTTGAACTGCATGGGCAAACAAGTTGCCCATCCTACCCATTTCCGTTGGAATGTTGGGGCGGAAGATTGCCTTGTCCCTTTGGGGCGAGCTGCTCGCAGACTCTCTGCCAGACCTGGTCGACGGTGATGGCTTTGATGTCGTGTTCGGGATCGGAGCTTCTTATCTTGTGGCCCCGGCTGTACGGCTCGTTGGCGACCATGCACTCGGTCCGGCCGTACGGGGCGATGCGGGCCGGATTCGACCAACTGAACATCAGGACCAAAGGCGTGCCCAGCGCCGCGGCGATATGGCCCGGTCCGGTATCGTTGCTAACCACCAGCTTGGCGGCACGCGATAGCGCGACCAATTCCTTCAGCGACGTTCGTCCCGCCAGGTTCGTCACGGGGACCTTGGCCTTCTCTTTCAACGTCTCAATCAGAGGTGCCTCCAAAGCCGTGCCCGCCGCGACGATAGGTAAGCCGAAATTCGATGAAATCTTCTCAGCCAAAATCGCAAAACGCTCGACGGGCCAGCACTTGTCGCGTTGAGCCGAGCCGGGCACGAGAACGGCGTACTTGTCGTCCTTAATCCCGTGACTTGCCAACAACGTGCGAACCGAAACCGCAGCCTCGCTGTCGGGCGGAAAAACGAATTCCACATCCTTCTCAGTGGCCCCGGCGGCGCAAACCATCCTCATGTAGTAGTCCACCAGATGCCGGTTGGCCGGGTCGGGGGGGACTTTGTCGGTATAGAAGAATGGGGCGAACTCTCGGGCGTTGGCCATGCCGATGCGCCGTTTGCAGCCCGATAGCCAGGCCAGAGATGCCGTCCTGAAAAGGCCCTGGAAATCGAAGACAACGTCGAACTGACCCCTACGCAGCCGCTTGACGAGCGAAACCAGAGCGCCGAACGCTCGCGGGTGGAACCAGGCCTTGCTGAGCAGCTTGCGGTCGAAGGGGATTACCTCAGCCAGATGAGGGTGGTTCTCCAGAATCGGCGCGAATTCCGGCCGGGCCAGCCAGCTAATCCTCGCATCGGGAAAGCTCTTGTGCAGCGCCGTCACGGCGGGAAGGGCCAACACGATATCGCCCAGCGCGCTGGGTTTGGCAATCAGGATATTCTTGCAAGCTCCCGGCATAGTCTCTAATTGCGTACTGCGTTCTTAACGTTGGGCCATTGTAAGTCTTTGGGCCGCTGGAGGCAATCGGTACGAGAAAATCCAGAATTCAAATGCAAACGGCCCCGTTACATATTAGAATGTGCGACACGCAATGTGAGTACTATGGCAGAAAAAGGAAAATATGTCTATGAGTGGCCCAGGCCGATGGTGACAGCCGACGCGGTGGTTTTTCGCCGGTCGGGCGGCAGGACCGAAGTGCTGTTGATCAATCGCGGAAAAGAGCCTTACAAGGGCAAGTGGGCCGTGCCGGGCGGATTCGTCGAGATCGACGAAGAGCTGGAGGACGCCGTGGCGCGGGAATTGAATGAGGAAACGGGCCTGACGGGCGTCAAGCTCGAACAGATGCGGGCGTTCGGCACGTGCGGCCGGGACCCGCGAGGCCGGCAGATTTCCATCGCGTTCACCGGCGTGGCAACCGAGGGACACGGCAAGATACGAGCGGGCGATGACGCCGCGAAGGCCCAGTGGTTCGAGATAGAAAAGCTTCCCGAAGATCTGGCCTTCGACCACGACGAAATGATCGCTTGCGGCCTTGAAAGATTGTGGCGGAAGCCCGCGAAAGACCAGAGCTCTAAGTAAGCATGGATTCCTGCCTTCGCAGGAACGACAAGGCAATGGTGGGGCGAGCCCCACCCTACGGATTCATAGAATGGGCGACAACATCGATATCTCGGTTGATTTTGCGGGATTGAAGCTGGTTAATCCGGTCTTTACTGTTTCGGGGACGTGCGGGTATGCGGACGAGCTGAGCGACTTTATGGACGTCAATTGTCTCGGCGGGTTCATCACCAAGAGCATCACGCTGGCTCCGAGAAAGGGCAACGCCACGCCGCGTATTGTCGAGACCGATTCGGGGATGCTCAACGCGATTGGGCTGGCCAACGTCGGCCTGGAGAAATTCATCGAAGAAAAACTGCCCGTGCTGGAGAATTTCTCGCCTGCGGTTTTCGTGAACGTCGCGGGTCAGACCATCGAAGAATATGTGGCTGTCACCGAGCGTCTGTCGTCGGAACGTGCGATAGCCGGCTTCGAGCTGAACATCAGTTGCCCTAATGTGAAAAAGGGTGGTATCAGCTTCGGCAGAGACCCCGAGCAGGTGGCCGGGATCACCTCGGCCGTCAAGAAAGCCGCGGGCGAAAAGGTCCTGATGGTCAAGCTCTCGCCCGCCGTGACGGATATCAGCGTCATTGCCGCCGCAGCGGTCGAAGCGGGCGCCGACGCCCTGAGCCTCGTGAATACATTCACCGCGATGGTCATCGACATCGAGACGCGTAAGCCCGTTCTGGCCAACCGGACCGGCGGGCTCTCAGGCCCGGCCATCAAACCCATCGCCGTCTATCTCGTTAACAAGGTTTATAACGAGGTCGCAAAAAAACGCGACATACCGCTTCTGGGTGGAGGAGGAATCAGAACTGCGTTGGATGCGATTGAATTCATTATCGCCGGGGCCTCGGGCGTCGGCATCGGCACGACCAATTTTATCGAACCCGACTGCGCCGCGAAAATCATCGACGGGATAAGAGACTATTGCGTTCGCAATGATATCACGAACATCAAAGAACTAACCGGGTCGCTTCTGGAGTAAGGAGGAACAATGACGCTGAAGGCGCATCGTTTCAGAGCAAATGCTAAGAGCTTAATCATTGCCACCCTGCTGGTATCGCTGTTCGCAGTGCCCGCCCCGGCTGCCGATTTGAAGCTGGACGAGCGCCCCGAAGAACCTGGCGAGTGGGGCTGCCGCCCTGCCGAAGGCGACAGTTCCCAGGTCAACCCGCCCAGCTTTAGCTGGCGGCCCCAGCGGGGCCTGACCTGGGAAATTCAGTGCGCGCGCGACAGTCAGTTCGAGAAGATCGAGTACGGTGCAAGCGATGTGGAGTTCAACGTACATTGCCCGCCCCGGACGTTCGCGCCCGGGACATACACGTGGCGATATCGGGGCAACGACGGCAGCGGCCGATATACGAACTGGAGCCGGGCGCGGACGTTCACGATTGCCAACGATGCCGTGGCGATGCCCCTGCCGGTCCGCGAGGAGCTGATGGCCCGCATACCGCGAACGCATCCGCGATTGTTCATGCGTCCAGAGAATCTCGACCGGCTGCGCGAATTGGCGCGGGGGAGAATGAAGCCGGAATACGATGAACTGGTGAGAGACTGTGAGAGACTTCTGGCCCGGCCGCCCGCGACGAAGGAGCCGCCGAAGTATCCGGCCGGTACCATCCGCAACAGCGATCCCTGGCGGGACATCTGGTGGGGCAACCGGACCTATACCATCCGGGCGTTGAACGGCGCGGCGACGCTGGCTTTCACTCGCCTGTTGGGTGGGAAGGAGGAATATGGCTTCGAGGCTAAGCGTATTTTGCTCGAATGCGCCAAGTGGGATCCCAAAGGCAGCACGGGCTACCGCTACAACGATGAGGCGGGCATGCCCTACAATTACTATTTCAGCCGCACTTATTCGTTCGTGAACGACCTGCTCAGTGAGCAGGAAAAGGAGATTTGCCGCAAGGTGATGAAAATCCGCGGCGACGAAATGTATCGGCACCTTTGCCCGCGTCATCTGTGGCAACCTTACGGAAGTCACGCCAACCGGGCATGGCACTTTTTGGGCGAGGTCGGCATTGCCTTTTTGGGTGAGGTCGAGGGCGCCGATGACTGGGTTTGGTTCGCGATGAATGTGTTCTTCAATACTTACCCGGTCTGGAGCGACGACGATGGTGGCTGGCACGAGGGCTCGTCTTACTGGTCGAGCTACCAGAACCGCTTCACGTGGTGGGCGGATATCATGCGCGAGGCGATGGGGACCGACGCTTACGATAAGCCGTACTACTCGAAGGCAGGCTACTACGCCATGTACCTGATGCCGCCGGGCAAGGTTGGAGGCGGCTTCGGTGACCTGACGGCCGGCCGCAGAGCCCAGAGAAATGTCCCTTTGGTGAGCACCTTCGCCGCACAGGCCAACAATGGGCACTGGCAATGGTACGTTGAGCAACTGGGCGGGCCTGAGACCGCCGACGGTTATATCGGGTTCATTCGCGGCGCGCTGCCCAAGGTCGAGGCGACGCCGCCCGACGACCTGCCTTTATCGCGGCTGTTTTCGCGAACGGGTCAGGCCTATCTGAACACCAGCCTGACCGATGCGCAAAACAGTGTTCAGGTCGTCTTTAAGTCCAGCCCGTTTGGCACGCAGTCGCACGGCTACGAGGCGAACAATTCCTTTCTGCTTTCGGCCTATGGAGAGCGCCTGCTGATTCGCTCGGGATACCGCGACAGCTATGGCAGCGACCACCACAAGAACTGGATGTGGAGCACGCGCTCGGTCAACAACATCACCGTCAACGGACGAGGCCAGGGCAGGCGCACATCCAAAGCCCAGGGCGAGATCGTCGCCTTCAAGACCACGCCGCAAGTCGATGTCGTCGTGGGCGAGGCGGGAAGTGCCTACGAAACGCCGCTCAAACGTTTCACCCGAGCAATCATCTTCGTCAAGCCCGAAGTTGTCATCGTCTATGACCGGCTGGAGGCGAAAGAACCCTCAACGTATGAATACTGGCTTCACGCCATCAACAAGATCGACGTGCAAGGCCAGCACGAAATCCAGGTCCGAAACGATGATGTCGTCTGCGACATAGACTTTCTGGCACCGTCCGGCCTGAGCTTCACGCAGACCGACCAATATGACCCGAATCCCCGCCCGCGAATCACCCTGCGCGAGTGGCACCTGACCGCCAGAACAGGCGAAAAGAGGCAAAAGACCGAATTCGTCGCCGTTTACTGGCCGCACCGAGTCAAAGAGGAGATCAAGAGACGGGCAATTCTGCGGAGCATCAATGGCGGATACGCCCTGAACGTCGAACTGGCCGACAAAAAGCTCACCGCACTGCTACCCACGGACGACACCGCCACGCTCGAAGCCGAAGGCCTGGAAACCATCGGCGCTATCAAGCTCAAACTCGAATTCCCGGACGGCCAGCCCCCCCAAATCCTCGAGGCCCGGAAAGCCGATTTATATTGATCCAGCGCTGTGTAGAGCCGAGCTTGGCCGAAGACCTTGCGCATCTCTCACGCCGAATGTTTCAGGTCAGCGGTGGCAATTAGCCGTCCGCTACACTGGATTTTTGGGTCTTCATAGAATCAATCGTTTTGGCCAATTCATCAAATTGCCGTCGTGACCTTGCGGCTTCCTTGATGAGCAGAAGAATATACGCAAATGGGAAGAAGAGGCAGAATGACATGAACCCTATTAGTGCCATGATTGTTGACTCGGATAACCTGTTCAAATCAGTCGATATGTTTTCGCTCCCCGTAATAATTCCCGCGATAAAGAGGATTCCTCCTAGTAGTGCGAGACCAAGAATGAAGTAGATCTGCCAATTCTGTGTTACCCGGTCAATCGTGGGGATCGTATTTTCCAGCTTTGATTTCATAGTACTTACCTTGTGTTGTCTGCCCAACAATGATTATACAGTCTGTATAAGACGGCAAACACAGACAGCGTCTTTCTGTATAAGAAGTCGCCGTCTCTTTTTTTCAGTTCGCCTATTATCCCGGTTAACTCGCTACATCCGGGTATTTTTCGCTAACGAAGATAATTATAGTATGTCACTGCGGGCAAAGCAATAGGAAGTGTATCTCCGCCGGCCTTGCTCGGGACTGGGTTCATGTTATTGCTTGATGTTTGGGGGAATGTGGGGTATTTTTATGTGGACTGGTGTGTTTGAGAATCCGGGCTGACGAACAAAAGGAGCGAAGCACAATGGGCAAGACTATGGAACAGTTGCATGCCGAGAGGATGAAGCGTTACATCACGGCGATGCGAAACGAAAAGCCGGATATGATTCCGATTCGTCCCTTTGTGGCCGAGTTTACCGCTAAATACGCGGGCTACACCTGCCAGGACGTGGCGCACGATTACAACATGGCCTTCGAGGCGGCCGTCAAGTGCGCCAAGGATTTCGACTGGGACGCGATTGTCCCCAACATGGTCTATGTCTGGACGGGGCTGGCCCAGGCAGCGGGGCTTCGCTACTACGGCATCCCGGGCATCGGCATCCCCCACACGGTTGGCTTCAATTACATCGAGCCGCCCGAGGAAGAGGCGTTCATGAAGGCGGATGAATATGATGCGCTCATCGACGATCCGACCTGCTTTCTCTACGAGACCTGGCTGCCTCGAATCTCCACTGAGGTCAGCAAAATCGGCGAAGGCTCGACAAACCGCAGCAACCTCGCGCTGGTCAAGAGCGGCATGGCCATGCTGCAATACTTTTACGCCTTCGGCCCACAAATCGCACGGCTTCGCAGCGAGTGCGGCACGGGCTCGGCCATTGCGGGCATCTTCAAAGCCCCATTTGATATCATCGCCGACAAAATGCGGGGCTACTTAGGCCTCGTCAATGACATGCAGACGCAACCCAAGAAGGTGCTCAAGGCATGCGAGGCGCTCATGCCGCACTTAGTCCACGTGGGCCTGACCACCGCCGACCCGACTAACCAGGTCCCCATCGGTTACTGGATGCACCGCGGCTGCGTGCCCTTCTTCAACCCGAAACAATTCGCGTCCCACTACTGGCCCACGCTTAAGCCCTGCATCGAAGAATTCTGGAAGAACGGCCACCAGACGCTCTTCTACGCCGAGGGCCGCTGGAAGCACCATTTCGATACGTTCCGCGAGCTGCCCGACCGCAGCATTGTTTATCATTGCGACCAGGATGACATCTTCGAGGTCCATCGCAAGCTGCACGATAAATTCGCCATCAGCGGCGGCATCCCGAACGTCATGTTGAGCTATGGCACGCCCGATGAAGTGCGGCAGTTTGTCCTCCGCGTCATCAAAGAGGTGGCCAAAGACGGCGGCTACATCATGGACGCCGGCGCGATCATGCAGGACGACACAAGCATCGAGAACATGAAGGTCATGACGGAGACCTGCCGCGAGCACGGTGTCTATGCGGCAGGTACGTACCCGAGCCCGGCCGATACGCCACCGTGTGATTTGCCCTCATCCATCGAGTCACGCGAAAAAGTGACGGGCATGGGCGGCCGTGCCGCGCCGAAGGTCAAACCGGGCGTGTGTTTTCCCTGGGAGCAACGTGTCAAAGACCTGCCCGAAATCACGGGCGACAAGGCCATGGTCCAAAAGGTCTGGGAGGATATTGACGCGCTGGGCAACATGTATATCTGGCAGTTGCTGCTGTCATTCTGAGCTGCAATAGACAGCGAAGTATTGGAGGCCGTTGCATGAATCGCAGGCAAGAGATTTCCCGTCGTGCGCTGCTCAGGAGAACGGCGGGTCTGGTCGGAGCGGCGGCATTTCCCTATATTGTTTCGTCGTCTGCGCTGGGCAACTCCGGCGGCATTTCTGCAAGCAATCGTATCACGATAGGTTGTATCGGCGTAGGCGGTCGAGGCACGGGTGTCATGCAGGCCCTGCTCACAACAGGCCAGACTCAAGTGGTGGGGATTTGCGATGTTGATTCCAATCGCTGCAACGCAGTCAAGGACCTGCTGGCCAGGAAATACAAAAGCGCCGGCTGCGCGAGCTGCACCGACTTTCGAGAGATCGTGGCTCGTGACGATATCGATGCCGTGATGATTGCAACGCCGGACCACTGGCACGCCCTTTCTGCTATAGAAGCGGCCAAAGCAGGTAAAGCCGTTTACTGTGAAAAACCTCTCGCATTGACAGTCGAGCAAGGGCGCAAAATGGTCGAGGCCGCCCATCGCTACGGCATAGTCTTCCAGACCGGCACGCAACATCGCTCGGAGGCGCATTTCCGTCGGGCCTGCGAACTGGCCCGCAACGGCCGAATTGGCAAGCTCCACACCGTTGAAGTCGAGATACCGGGCAGCATGTCCACCGCCGGATTCGGCTTCGGGCCGCCGCCGGAGACTCTGGATTATGATATGTGGCTTGGTCCGGCACCCGAGGCCCCCTACTCGCCCAAGAGAGTGGATGCATTCGGCTGGCGGTGGATTCTCGACTACGCCGGCGGTTGTGTCACGGATTGGGGCGCCCACCATATCGATATCGCGCAGTGGGGCATGGGCACGACCGACACCGGGCCGATTGAAGTCCGGGGCGAGGGGGTATTCCCGCGAGACGGGCTTTTCGATTCCGCCCTCCGTTGGCAGTACGAGGCCAGATATGCAAATGGCGTGACTGTCGTGTGCTTTGCCAAGGCTGAGTTGCTGGCTCGGGGACAGTATCCGAACGGCATAAAGTTCATCGGGGAAAAGGGCTGGCTCTTTGTGGACACCGGCCGGATCGACGCAGAGCCCAAATCCATCCTGAAAGAAGAAATAGGCCCGAATGAGATTCACCTCTACGAGTCGTCCGACCACGCGAGCAACTTTATCGATTGCATCAGGACTCAGAAGCCCACCGCTGCTCCGGTTGAGCAGGCCCATCGTTCCGTTACAGTTTGTCACCTGGGTAATATTGCGATGCGCCTGGGCCGGAAAATCCGATGGGACCCGACGACGGAGAAAATCATCGCCGATGACAAGGCGAGCAGGATGCTGTCGAGGCCGATGCGCAGTCCGTGGCGCTTGTGAGATTAACTATTGATGATTGACCCTCATGATTTGGTGATTCCATTATGAAAGAAAGACAGATTAATCGACGCCGATTCTTGAATGAGACGTTGGGCGTTTCGGCGGCTATAGGGTTTCCCTGCCTGGTGCAGGCTTCGGCGCTGGGCAAAGCGGGCGCTGTCGCGGCCAGTGAGCGGATTACGGTAGGATTCATTGGCACCGGCAGTCATGGCATCGCTATGAATCTGAAGAGCTTTCTCCCACAGCCGGATGCTCAGGCCATCGCCGTTTGCGACGTGGACCCCGTTCATCTTCAACAGGGCCGTGACACGGTCAACAAGAAATACGGCAACAACGACTGCGCCACTTACAGCGATTTCCGGGACGTCCTGGCGCGGGGCGACATCGACGCGGTGATGATTTCCACGCCCGACCATTGGCACGTCCCGATATCGATAGCCGCGGCCAAAGCGGGAAAGGACGTTGAGTGCGAGAAACCGACCCTGACCATTGGTGAGGGCCGGCTGCTGTGCGAGACGATGAAACGGTATGGCCGGGTCTTTCAGTGGTCCACCGAGGACCGCTCCGTCGATGTCTATCACCGCATGTGCGAGCTGGTCCGCAACGGCAGAATCGGCAAAGTCCATACGATTCGCGTCGAGTTGCCCAGCGGTCCGGACACGCCCGGTGACCCGACGCCGATGCCCGTTCCGGAAGGCTTCGATTACGAGATGTGGCTGGGGCCGGCGCCATGGGCGCCCTATACCAAGGACCGCATCCACTGGAACTTCCGGTGGATTCTGGATTACTCCGGCGGTATGTTGACCGACTGGGGCGCGCACCTGCTCGACGGGGCGCAATGGGGCAATGACACGGAACATACTGGACCGGTCGAGGTCGAGGGCAAAGGCAAATTCTGGCGGGACGGTCTTTACAATACGGCGAAAGAATACCGGATAGAGTACAAGTATGCCGACGGCGTCAGGCTCATTGTGACATCGGGCACGCCCAGCCTGCGATTCGAGGGATCGGAAGGCTGGGTCGGCAATCGCGGCTGGAGGGGCAAACTGCACGCTGAGCCGGCGTCTGTTTTGGACTCGAAAATTGGCCCGAACGAAATCCATCTCTATACCTGCAAAGGCGGTGAGCAGCGAAACTTCCTCAATTGCGTCAAGTCGCGCAAGGATTGCTACTTCCCCCCCGAGATCGGGCAGCGGTGTTTTACCATCGCGCACATTGGCAATATCTCCATGCTGTTGGGGCGCAAGCTCAAGTGGAACCCGGACAACGAATGCTTCATTGGCGACGAGCAGGCCAACCGGATGCTGAGCCGCACGATGCGCAGCCCGTGGAGACTCTGAGATTTACGATTTACGATTTTCTATTGACTATTGAAGAGGGACGGAACATGAAGAGCTGGACTCACATTTGTCACGCTATCATGCTGGTTGTTATGTTTCTATGCTTGCCGGTGGCTGCGGCGGATTTAATCGGCGGGGATTTTTCGGCATGGCGAAGCGATACGGGGCAGTGGCAGATTGTCGGCGATACGTTCACGAATCCGCAAAATGAAAAATTGCTCAGCAGCAGGCCGGGGACGGGAGCTATTGTCAACGGGCCGGCGGGCAGGACTTCGCACCTTTTCAGCAAGGCCGACTTTGGGGACATTAAGGCCCACATTGAGTTCATGGTGCCCGAAGGGTCCAACTCAGGCGTCTACTTTATGGGCCGGTACGAGATTCAGGTCTATGACAGCTATGGCGCGGAAAAAGGCGAATACCCCGGCATCGAGTGTGGCGGTATCTACCAGCGATGGGACAATGACCGAGACCCGAAGGGTTACGAAGGTCACTCGCCCCGCATCAACGCGTCGCGCCCGCCGGGACAGTGGCAGACGTTCGATGTTATCTTCCGTGCACCCCGTTTCGACAAGGCCGGGCGAAAAGTCGCAAACGCGAGATTCGAGAAAGTGCTACACAATGGCATAGCTATTCACGAGGACGTGGAGCTTACCGGGCCGACGCGGGCTGGCGCATACAACGATGAAAGACCTGCCGGACCACTCATGCTTCAGGGTGACCACGGGCCTGTGGCATATCGCAATATCAGTATTGAGCCAGCCGGACCGCTTCCCTTCTTCGCGATGGATACGGCAACGAAAGACGCCGCACACCAAACTGCAAAAGAGCAGGTCGAAATGGTCAGGGAATTAGGCTATGCCGGAATCGGCTGCACAGCGGGCAAAGGTCTGGCCGATATGCAGCGGGAATTGGATAAGAACGAGCTGAGACTCTTTACCGTCTATCTCGGTGTCAATATCGACTCCGACCAGCAGAAATACGGCCCGGAATTGAAAGAGACAATCGAAGTGCTTAAAGGCCGAAACGCGATGCTGTGGCTGTTCGTCAGAAGTAAGAAGCTAAAGCCTTCTTCGCCTGAGGGGGACGAGCGTGCGGTGGAAATCCTCCGGGAGGTCGCTGACATGGCGGCCGAAGCCGACCTGCGCGTGGCGTTGTATCCCCACTACGGCTTCTGGTGCGAGCGAACGGATGATGCCGTGCGTCTGGCGAAGAAAGTCGGCCGCAAAAACGTCGGCGTAACCTTCAATTTGTGTCACTGGCTCAGAGTCGGTGACGAGAAGAATCTGAAGTCCCTGCTCAAATCAGCGATGCCCCATTTGTTTGTGGTGACAATAAACGGCGCCGATAGCGGCGGCAAGGATTGGAAACAGCTAATCCAGACGCTTGACCGCGGTTCATTCGATATGCGACGCTTCTTGAAGACACTGAGAGCTTCAGGCTACACTGGTCCGGTAGGATTCCAAGGCTATGGTATCGGCGGCGACGCCCACGAAAACCTCGAGCGAACCATGGACGCCTGGCTCAAATTGAACGAAGAGACAGGTTAGCTCCCTTCGCGGAGGCGATATGACCCGTGTAAGAAGCAGCCTCTTGTGATAGAATCAGACCGTGCTGGAATAATGACAAATCAACCGGGAAAATGGTCCCGGCCATCTTCAGCGGACAAATAAAATCGTGCATTTCGTGATGTCTTTGGTAATATGGGAGGGTCGAAAGGCCCGGGGCAGAGGTCTTTCCGGTCAACAGAAACGGACTGAACAGGTGATTGATGGAAACTCTGAGGTTATTGCGTGATTACTTTCCAATGGCGGTCTATACCGGCAAGTGCCTGGTGTTCATCAGCGAAGACTGGCGCGTTGAGCTGACCGAACACCAGGACAGCGATTTCACTCGCTCCGAGGGCACGGCGTCGATTATCCGAGTCCGCGTCTTCAAGCGGACGCTGCAAGGCGACTTGATTCCGGGGCATTACGAGGATTTTCAGCTTGCCTCGCTGGGCGAGCTTGCCGAGCAGATTGAAAAGTACGTGCAATTGGCGATTGGGGCGAATCTGCGCGAAAACGTTGAACAATAAGCACACGAGATTGTGTGTTTGTGTGTCTGGGAAAGACCCCTGGCCTGGGGGCTAATCTTTGGTATGGCGAATCTGATCGTCCAGGAATGCAGTGAGGGTGTTGTCTTTGCGGCGAAGATCGTGCCGGGCAGCAGTGGGCCCACGCGGATCTGCGGCCTGCTCGACGGGATGCTGAAGGTCAAAGTCTCGGCGGCGCCGGAGAAGGGAAAGGCCAATGACTGCCTCGTGAAGTTCTTAGCGGAAGAACTCGGCGTCAAAAGGAACACCCTTGGCATCATCTCAGGGCAGAGAAGCCCTGTCAAGCACGTCCGGGCTTCGGGAATGTCCGCCGAGGCGCTGCTCAAGAAGTTGAATTTGACCAAGCCGGACGCCCGCAGATGACTGACGAGTCAACATCCGAGCTTCGAGGCGAGGTGGACCCGACTTCGCTGAAGTACATGCTGAAATTGGCTGCGCCGATGATCGTCACGACGGTCTCGTTTACCATCATGCAGTTCGTGGACCGGTTCATGGTCTCCCGCCTGGGCACCAATGCCTTAGCGGCGATTCTTCCGGCCGGGTACGTCAGCTTCCTGCCCAGTGGCCTGGCCATCGGCGCGTTCACGAGCCTGAATACGTTTGTCAGTCAGAGCCTGGGCCGGGGCGACAGGAGGGCCTGCTCAAACTACTACTGGCAAGCGGTGTACATCGGACTGGCTTATTTTGCGGCGGTGGTGGTCGTGATGTGGCCGACGGCGCCCTGGATATTCAAGACGATGGGCCAGCCGGCGAACGTTATTGAAATGGAGGTCATCTATCTTCGCATCATCCTCTACGCCCACATCCTGGCGGTGATTAACTGGTCGAGCAGCCAGTTCTTCATGGGCATCCATCGCCCGATTGTCACGATGTGCGCATCGCTGGCCGGGCAGGTGGTCAACGTGGTGGCCAACTACGCTCTAATCTTCGGGAAATTGGGTTTCCCGGAGATGGGGATCGCCGGCGCAGGCTGGGGGACGTTCATCGGGATCGCCGTCGGGGCAGGCATCAACCTGGCCGCGCTTCTGAGCAGCCGCATGAATGCAACCTTTCGCTCCAGGCACACCATGAGTGTGGATTTCAGCAGGATGTATGATTTGCTGAAGGTGGGACTGCCGGCGGGGATCGGATTGACGGTGAACGTTGCGCTTTGGGGCGTCATTCTGGTTGGGCTGGTCGGCCGATTCGGCACCGAAGCCCTCGCGGCGACCAGCGCTGCTCTGGCGTTCACAAGCCTTTCGGTGATGCCGGTTGTGGGCCTTGGGACAGCGCTGACCGCAGCGGTAGGCAAGACCATCGGCCAGGGCAGGAAAGATCTGGCCCTGAGGCAAACCAGCGTTTGTCTGAGAGTCGGCCTGGTTTATATGGGCCTTGTGGGGATTTGTTTCTTCCTATTTCGGAACGCTCTGATGCGATTCTGGTCCGCCGACGCTAAAGTCATCGAAATTGGGGCTCATATTCTGATTTGTGCCGCCGTCTATCAGACCTTTCACGCGGCACGAACCATCTACAGCGGCTCGTTGCGGGGGGCCGGGGACACGATTTGGCTGGCCGTCATCTCGGCGGTCGGCGCTGTGGTCATCCTGTGGCTGGGCGGCGCGATCATCGCGAGGCTATGGCCCTCGCTCGGGGCCCTGGGGCCCTGGATCGCTGCGATGCTGAGCATTATTTCGGTAGGCCTGGCCAACCGCTGGCGATTCAAGAGCAGACGGTGGATGGACATCGATTTGTTCAAGCATCGCGCGGTCGGCGTGCCGATACGCAACGGAGCCGCGGTTGAGTAGCCGTTCCGGGCGCTCAGTTCTCCAGTCTTCGCAGCTTGATGTTGCGGACCGCCCCGGCGGTCTGCCACGTGGCAACACCCAGCGGTTGAGAGAGGTCCACTTCAATACGCGTGTCAATTTTCCGGTCCGTGATGTCCATATCGACGAGCTGGTCCTCTTCCTCCTCTACCCACCCCTGGATCCGGTTGGGCGTGACGCGCAGCCTGACGTGATACCACTTGCCGTTCTCGAAGGGGATGATCCGCGTGGTTTCGTTGTTGGCGGCGTCGTAGTAGTCGATGTTGGAGAGCCCGCAAACCGTGCCGCCCCAGCCGCCCAGGATGAGCGAACAGTGATTCTCATTGACAGGGAACGTGAGCCCGCAGAAGAAATCGCTGCCGGAAACCCGCATTGCTTCCAGCGTGATTTCGTAGTCCATGCGAACCAGAGGGCCCGCCCAGGTGATGCCGGTCATGTCGTTGCCCTGTTCGAGGTAGATGGCGCCGTCCTTGACATAGACCTTCCCCTGCCCTCCAAAGTCGGTGATCTTCCAGTGTCCCAGCGCCTTGCCGTCAAAGAGACTCATCTCCGAGGGGACCTGGGCTGGCAGGGTCGGCGGCTCAGCCGGCGCGACGGCCGGCTCACTCGGCGCGGCCGACGGGCAGGACTTGTGACAACCTCCGGCAACAAGGGCGCCGAGAAGCAACATGGCGCATAGCTGGCGGCGTGAGAGATGCGGCATTGGACAGAACGAAGGACAAAGAGGTGCGTCACTGAACGTTGTGCATTGTTTACACATGATGGTTCTCCCGTACTTCAAGAATAACGTTGCAAAAGACAACCTCAAAGTATAGAGTATACGTCAGGTGTAACCGATGAAAAAGATTTTTCCGGCAATAATTTGCCTCATGGCTCTCTCGCCTGCGCTGAGGGCACAGCGGCAAGCTCCTTTGGCGAATGCCCACAAGATGGGCCTTTACGCACGCTCCATCGAGCAGGTTCTGCGCCTCAGAGAAGACCAAGTCGATCTGGCGACCGCCGCCCTGATTGTCTCGGAGTACTGGAGCGACATGGTCAACGGGCGAAGATACCTCGCGCAGTTGGACGAGATGGCCCTGGAGATTCGCGCCAGGCTCGAACGCCGGAAAATCGGGGCCAACTTCCAGGCAATTCCCGTCATCAACGAATACCTGTTCGGCGAGCTGGGATTCAAGTCCGTTTCGGAGACCTCCGACCCGGGCAGTCTTTTTCTGCACACGGTCATGGACAAAAAACGCGGATACTGCCTGAGCCTGTCCATGCTGTATCTGTCCATTGGAGAACGGCTCGGCCTGCCTCTGTACGGGGTGGTGGTGCCCGGACACTTCTTTGTCCGATACGACGACGGGCGAGCACGATTCAACATTGAGACCACCAGCAAAGGCGGCACCGCCCCCGACGAGCACTACATCGCCAAGTTCAAGGTCCCCCAGGGCGGCAACAATCACATTATCTACATGAAGAATCTAAATAAGATTCAGACGTTGGGCTGCTTCTTCAACAATCTGGGCAACAGCTACAGCGACATCGGCGATATGGACTCGGCACTGCTGGCGTTCGAACGGGCCGTAACTATCAATCCCACGCTGTCCGAATCCAGGGCAAACCTGGGCAACATTTACCTGAAAAAGGACCAGGTGAACAAGGCCATCAGCGAATACCTGGCCGCTCTGGACATCAATCCGCGTGACGCCAGGACCCATAATAATCTTGGAAACGCATACACCCAGCGGGATTCGTTGGGCTATGCCGTGGCTGAGTATCTGCGGTCGATCGAGCTGGATCCCAATTTCGTTGACGCCTACAAGAATCTGGCCATTGTCTATTCCAAACAGGAGCGGTACGGCCGGGCGATAGGACAGTTGAACAGAGCCCTTGCCCTGGCGCCGGAGGACGCCGGCTGTTACAGCCAGTTGGGCGACGTCTATAGCCAAATGGGCGACTACGAGCAGGCAATCGCTCAATACAAGGACGCGTTGAAGGTCAAACAGGACATGGTCGAGGCCCATTACGGCCTGGCCACCTGCTACAACAAGCTCGGTCTTGTAGAAGATGAAATCTGGGAATACAGAAGGGTCCTGGCCGCCAGCCCTGACATGGTGGCTGCTCTGGTGAATCTCGGCAACGCCTATTTCGGAAAGGAAAGATACGACGCCGCGATCGAGCAGTACGAGAAGGCGGCCCGGATACAACCCGAAGAGGCGATGGTCCACTATAACCTCGGAGCGGCGTATTCAAAGAAGAAGAATTACAGAGAGGCGGTGGCCGCCTATCGCAAAGCAGTGCAGATCGACCCTGAAATCGGCGATGCCCACTACGGACTTGCCTTCGGATACTATCAACTGAAGCAATACAAGCTGGCCTGGAGACACATCAGAATCGCGCGGAAGCTCGGGGCCCAGGTCACAGAGGATCAGCTCAGGGCTATCGAAAGCAAAGTACGGTAGGCTGTTGCGGGGCTTGGATATTCACCCCGAATTTGTCGCAGAAATTTTTTCAGAAACACTCGTAACAGATCATCACTTTCTACGTCTATTTCTATGGGCTTGACTGTTCCGTGTGCAGGTGTACAATTAACTCGGCTTCCATGGCCCGTATGTGTAGTTTTCGGGTGGCCGAAGGGACATGACGCAATAGAATCGTTCCGTGTGGAAACAGGCAAGGAGAATCTTATTCGGGAGCACAGTATGAACACAACACCAACTAAGTCGGTTGCAGTCGTTGTGATGTTGTCGCTGGCGCTGGGCCTTTGCGGCTGTAACGAGGGCAACAGCGGCCTGAAGCTCAATCCCATTTATTCGCAGGCGCTGTGCGGCGCTCTTGTTGGCGGCATTGTGGGCTATCAGTCTGAGGAGCCGGGCGAAGGTGCTGCCGTGGGTGCTGCTCTGTTGGGCGTGGGAGAGCTGCTCAGCCAGATGGACCGGGAGCACAGAGAGAAGGAACACAAGCACAAAGACGGATGTGGCGGGCAGGTTGTTGTTGAGATCCACAACGACAACGGCTCGATCACGCCGGTCAAGCTCAAAAGAGACGGCTGCGCGTACATCGGCCCCAAGGGCGAACGCTACGAGCAACTGCCCACCGAGGAGCAGCTCAAACCCATCTATGGATTGAAATAGCTCTGTACGCAAATTCAACAAGGAAGATGCGCATGTCTCACCAGGCAGGAAGGCCTCTCGGGATGTTCTTGTGCGCCTCGGTGCTGTTGCCGGTCGCCGCTGCTGCGCAGACGGCTGTGTCCGGGCAGGCCGTCAAGCCGATACGGCTCCATCCGGACAATCCTCACTATTTCCTGTGGCGAGGGCGGCCGACGATTCTGATTACCTCAGGCGAGCACTATGGAGCCGTTCTCAATCAGGCGTTCAACTACAGAAAATATCTCAGGACGCTCGAATCGTTGGATTTCAATCTGACCCGCACGTTCACCGGTGCCTATTGCGAGCCGTTCGGAGCCTTTAAGATTCAGGACAACACGCTGGCGCCGAAGAAAAGCGACTTGATCTGTCCCTGGGCGCGCAGCAGCGAGCCCGGCTATGCCAATGGCGGCAACAAATTCGACCTGACGAAGTACGATACTGCTTATTTTGACCGCCTTAGGAACTTCGTCCGCGAGGCGGGCAGAAAAGGCGTTGTCGTCGAGCTGGTGCTGTTCTGCCCCTTTTACGGCGACCAGATGTGGAAACTCAGCCCGATGAATGCAGCCAACAACATTAACGGCATTGGCACAATGGAACGCACCGAGGTCTATACGCTCAAACACCCTGAACTGCTGGCCGTGCAGGATGCGATGGTGGTCAAGATCGTCGCAGAGCTGAAGGACTTTGACAACCTGTATTATGAAATCTGCAACGAGCCGTACTTCGGCGGCGTGACGCTCGAATGGCAAGCCCATATCGCCGAAACCATCGCCGACGCGGAAGCCGATTTCGAGGCCAGACACCTCATCGCCCAGAACATCGCCAACAAACAGAAGAAGATAACTGACCCTAATCCGAGGGTGTCGATTTTCAATTTTCACTACGCCAAGCCGCCTGATACGGTTGCCGACAACTATGGCCTGAACTGCGTCATCGGCGACGACGAGACGGGTTTCGCCGGCAGCGAGCCGGAACCTTACCGGATCGAAGGCTGGGATTTTATTCTTGCCGGTGGAGCCGTTTATGACAATCTCGATTACTCGTTTACCGTCGGCCACGAAGACGGGACGGCGGACATCAACGCCCCCGGCGGCGGCGGAGCGGTGTTACATAGACAGTTGCGAATCCTCCGCGACTTTATCAACGGCTTTGACTTTGTCAGGATGAAACCCGACAATTCGGTCATCAAAGGCGGGATGCCGGAGGAAGCAACCGCCCGCGCATTGGTCGAAAGAGGCCGGGCCTACGCCATCTACATCAATGGTGGAAACGCGACCCAGTTGCAGGTTGAGTTGCCCAGAGGCAAGTATCGCACTGAATGGATCAACACGAAAACGGGCGAGGTGGACAAGAAAGAAACCTTCGACCACGCAGGCGGCCGGCTAACGCTCAAAACCCCGAAGTACGAAAATGACGTCGCGCTGCGGATCCTTTGCTCGGATGAGAATGACCGCATCTAAAATTCCATCGGCGATCTCGGTGTGACCCACCTGCCATTGGCAGACTATGCACATGCCTGCGAGAGAACCCACCCACGACGACAAAAGGTGTTGATGCTTCTGTACCCGGGATGTATATTCTTGGTGTACGCACAAAGTGGTAGAGTCCTGGGCGGAAGATGCTGTTCGAACCAGAGCTGGCGAAAGAATGGAGGTCTTCATTGTGTGGCAACATAAGGTCTTATCAGCGATTGTTGTTTTGCGAATCATGGGGACCGCTGTTCTTGGACGGCAGGCCGACTCGACCGATCTTTCGCAATACTACGGATTCAAAGAAATGGAGATGGTCAAGCTGGACTGGGGGATTGGCAGCCTGACGGTCGCCGACTTTAACCGTGACGGCCGGAACGATATGGCCATCGTGAACAACAGGAAGGCCAGAATCGAGCTGCTGATTCAAAAGCAAGCCCTCGGACCGGGCGAGATGGAGATCGCCGTCGATCCCGATGACATCGACGTTAATGCCATCGTTCCTCCTACGCGCTTCGCCTCACAGAGCATCCCGGTCTCGCAGAAGTTGTACAATCTGGTCTGCGGGGATCTGAACTCGGACGGACTGACAGACCTGGCTTTCTATGGTGAGCCCCGCGGTCTGTACGTCATGCTGCAACGGGCCGGCCAGGCTAAAACCGACGGGCCGAAGACACCGAGCTGGCACACGAGAGAGAAAATCAGAATTGACGACGGCCTGGCGACGCCCAACGCGCTGGTGTGTGCCGATTTGAGCAACGACGGCGCCGACGATCTGGCCCTGGCGGGCCGGGACGGCGTCTATATCATCGCCCAGGAGAAAGACGGCTCGCTGGCCGAGCCCGTGAAGTATCCCGGCTCCAGCCAGACTCTCGGGGTCGAAGTCGGCGACCTGAACGGCGACCGCCTCAACGACCTTGTCCTGGTGGCAAGCGATACGGAAAAGCCCGTGCACGTCCGCTTCGGCCTCAAAACAGGAAGCTTAGGGCCTCAACTACAATTCTTCATCGAGAGACCATTCGCGCTTACGCTTGAGGACATCGACGAGAAGGCCGGCGACGAAATCCTCACGGTGGACAGCGTGAGCGGACGGCTCATCTGCTACGGGCTGTCCGCTGAAGACCGCAGCGATACGGACTGGCCGATCCTGTTTTATCCTCTCGCGTCGGGGCAGGAGAGTGCGAAGCGCGATTTGGCCGTCGGCGATTTCGACGGCGACGGCCTGGCGGATGTCACCATCAGCGATCCGGGCGCCGCCGAGCTCATTCTTTATAGACAAACGGCCGGCCTCGGATTGGCCGAGCCGGTGAGATTTCCTGCCTTTGCCGATATCACGAGCCTGTCCGCCGTCGATATCGACGACGACGGCAAGACCGAGTTGGGGGTTTTGAGCATCAAAGAGAAGGTCATCGGCCTGAGCGGATATGAGAACGACAGGTTGACGTTCCCGCGGCCTGTGGCTTTGACGGGTGAGCCGGTGGCCATGGAGCTGGCCGACATCGACAAAGACGGCGCGGCTGATTGCATCTATGTATCCAAAGACGACAAAGACGTGCGGACGCTCCGGGCAATCAATAGCCTGAAAACGGCGCACAAACGGCAAACCGATGGGCAGGAAGACAGATTGGTCGTGCTTGAGAAGCTCAAGGCGAACCCGGACGGTCTGAAAGTGCTCGATGTCGATCAGGACGGTTTGCAGGACGTTCTGATATTTGTCAGCTACGAGTCACCCATACTGGTTCGCCAGGTGCAGAAGGACAAATTTGAGATCGTCGATTCGCCGGATGCACAGGCCAGTTTGATTAAGGATGCCAACCTGCGTTCCATTGCTCTGGCCGACGTTGACGGCAAGGCCGGGCGGGAGCTTCTGGTTGCCCAGAACAATTTCGCACGGAGCCTTGTCTTTTCCGAGGGCAGGACGTGGACCGTGATCGACCAGTACAATGCCAGGAGCACGGAGAACCAGATAGCGGCCGTCGGTGTATTCGATATCGAGAAGCCGTCGGGGTCGGACAGCGCGGCGATTCTGCTTCTGGACGGACAAAAGGGCCAGCTTCAAATACTCAAAGCGGGCAGCGACAAGACCTACCGGCTCGAACGAGAGTTGAACGTCGGCAAGTGGACCAGCGCGACCCATCTGAAAATGCTCTTTGCCCCGCTCACGGGCGGTCCGGCCGACAGCCTGCTGTTGTTCGACACCGAGAAATTTGCGTTGGTCGTCCCGCCGGCAAAAGATCTGGCGGCCCAGTACCTCCAGCAGCAGTTCAGCTATGAAACCAGGATACAGGACGGCACATACGGAAACCTAACCGCCGGCGATATCAACAGTGACGGGCGAACCGATGTGATCATGGTTGAGCACGCGCGAAACCATATCGAAATACTCGCGCTTGACGCCGGTGTCAAACCGGCCCCGGCGATGCGGTTCAAGGTATTTGAGCAGAAGAGTTATCGCGAGAGCAGAGGTCGCGCCAAGGCGGTCACCGAGCCGCGTGAGCTGACCGTTGCCGACGTTACGGGTGACGGCAAACCCGATTTGGTCACCGTCATCCATGATCGCATCATTATCTACCCTCAGGACTAATCGGAGCGTTCATCGCGGCCCGTCGATCTCAATAGAGATGAATAAGGCGAGATTCTCAAGGAGCGGAGCAAATGGAAGGATTGTTAGTTCTCTTGGGTTTGCTGGCGCTGGCCTGTATTCTCTGCGGGCCAGTTGCACTGGTCATCAGCATCATTGCACTGAACAAAACCAGACAGGTGCATCCGGAGGCTCCGCGAAAGGCAGGGGAGATTGCACCAAAAGAATTGATACAGCCGCCCCCGCTTCCGGAGCGGCCGGTTCAGGTGAGCCGAGGGCGAGAGCTCGGCAGGCCTGCCGGAGTGGAGGCCGTCACCGCCGGAACACGCCGAGTGGACAAGAAATCCGGCAAGGAGCTCTTGAAGGCAGCCGCCGAGCGTTTGGAGCAAGACCGCAGGAAAGTCGCTGACGTTGGCAAAGTTGGGCTCGAACAACAAATCGGTACACGGTGGGCCCTTTTTGCCGGCATTGTCACGGTGATTTTCGCCGTGGGCTTCTTTCTCAAATATGCGTATGACACCAACTTGATAGGGCCTTCAGGCAGAGTGGCCATCGCCGCATTTTCCGGCCTGGTTGCGCTGGGGATCGGGGAGATCACCCGTAGGCGCGGATATGGGACCATTGCCAGAGCAGTGACGGCGCTGGGCTTCGCGATACTCTATGCAGCAGTTTTTTCGGCGTATCGGTTCTACGGACTCATCGGCCCAACAGCGGCTTTTGTCCTTGCGATATGTGTTACAGCCGCAGCGATGCTCTATGCCGTGAGCCTGAACGAGATTGTAGCCGCGTTTCTTTCCCTGCTTGGCGGGTACCTGACGCCCGTGGTTATTTCGACGGGCGAGAACGTGCCCATGCCCCTGTTCAGCTACGTCCTCGTGCTGGGCGTCGGCGCGATGCTGTGTGCGTACTACCGAAAGTGGCGAGCAGTCGATTGGCTCGCGTTTCTTGGAACATTCCTGCTCTACACTGGGTGGTTCGAGAAGTTCTATCGGCCCGCGATGCGGTCGGTCGAAGAGATGCCGGAACAGATGCCCATCGCATTGGCGTGGCTCGGTATATTCTTCGGGCTCTACCTGATCCTGCCTATACTTCACGAATTAGTCCGAAAGGTCAAAGCTCAGAAAGAGGACGTATGTCTGGTTTTGGCCAACGCGGCGATTGTGTTCTATTACCTGTGGGTCATTCTATATACGCAGTATCGGGTGCAGCTTGCCTATTGTACATTGGGTTTGTGCGCCGCACATTTGGTTGTGATGGCTCTGGTCGCCAGGCGGTGCAAAGGCGACCTGGAGCTTCGGCTGGCCCTGCTGGTGATCGGGCTTCTCTTCCTGACGATTGCCGTGCCGCTTTATCTGAGAATGTATGCCGTGGCAATCGCCTGGGCGGCCGAGGGGGTCGTGTTGGTGATCATCGGACTGAGATATCGAAGTATCTGGACACAGGCCGGAGGTGCCGTCGCACTCTTGTCGAGCGTTGGCAAGTTACTGCATGAGTTGCCGATGCATACTGGGGCATTTTCACTCGTTTTCAATCCTGCTTTCGGCACGTGGTGTTTTGTGGCAGGCGCGGTGCTTCTCTGCCATATCATATATAGAAGGACGACGGAATTATCTGAGGACCAACGAGGGTTGATTGTGGAAATCCTCTATGGTGCGACGACGCTCTTGCAGATGGCCGCGGCGACAATGGAATGGTACGGGCATTGCACCTACAACGTGGCCGAGAGCGCCGCCGGAAACAGGTTGTTCTACAAAGGGGCGGTTATCCTTTTCACGGTGTTCCCACTGGTTCTTCTCGTTCGCCCGATGTGCCCGAAGGGGATCGTGTGCAGGGTTTTGGCGATGATTCTGGCTGGAGTGGGATCAATCTTCACGATGTTGGTGTTTAACGAGTTTTACGGCAGCAGTTTTGTGGCCTTCGCGAATGTCGAGTTCGGGATTGTCCTGGTGTTTGTGGCGGGGCTTTTCGCCGCCACACGACTGCTCAGGCGTGGGCATGAACAGGATCTTCACACGCGAACTTTCAGCATGGCATTCGCCCTGGCCGGTATATTCGTACTGTGGGTGCTGCTGACCGAAGAGATATACCTTTACTGGTACTGCCGGAACCGGTTCGCCGAAGCGATCAGCAACTGGAGATTCCTGTCGCACATGTACATCTCCGTGATGTGGGCGATGTATGGAGCAGTCCTTATGGCCCTGGGATTCTGGCGAAAGAACAGAATCTTGCGGTTCATCTCGTTAGGGTTATTCGCCCTGCTCCTGGTCAAGGTCTTCATACTGGATACGCGTACCGTCAAAAGCGTATATCGAATTGCAGCATTTCTGGCAACCGGACTTACGTTAGTGAGCGTGTCGTATCTGTATCAATTCCTGAAGAAGAAGGGTTTCTTCGATGTGATGTTATCGGAGAAAGACGCGGCCGAGTGATTGGGAGATTCACGATGAGCATGTGTGGAATATTGAGCCGGGCCGTGCTTATACTGCTGGTCGGGATGATGAATCACGCATTTGCCCTGGACCTGTCGCAGTGGAAGTACTGTGCCGAGGCAACCATTGAAGAAGGCGCAAGCGAATACTGCCGGCTTACACTCACGCCTGAGATCTACAATGTCGCAAAGCCTGACCTCGGCGATATTCGACTTACAGATGCGGCTGGCAACCAGATTCCGTATGTGGTGGTTCAGTCCAAAGATATCCAGGGCAGGAAGATGTACGAGCCAGCCGTGATAAACCGCTCGACAAATGCCAGCCGCGCTGCTTTGGTCACGCTGGATTTTGGGGACAAGACAACGAAAAATTCCGTTGAAGTCACGACAGGAGGAGGCAACTTCAGGCGGGCCGTCAAAATTGAGGGCTCCAATGACAATATCGAGTTTTTCACGCTCGTCGAGCATGCCTACATTTTCGCGGTGAGGGATGACAGACGATTCGAGCAGGTGGATTTGCCGGCAAATGATTACCGGTATCTGCGGATATCCGTCTTGCCGATGCCGGCCGAGCAGGACAGTCCCGTGATTGGCGCGGTGAAGGCATCCAGGATTGAGCAAAGCCGTGCGGAGCGGCAGGCGGTGAACATCGTGCTGACAGAACACCGTGAAGATGGCGAGAACCGTTCGAGTATTTACGTTTACGATCTGGGGCATCGGTTGCTGCCCGTAACTGAAATCGAGCTTGATATCGCTGACGACTCGTTTTACCGGTATGTGAGCCTCGAAGGCAGAGATGCTGCTACGCGTCAGATCCGCGTCCATAGTGAAGATAACAGACAGAGATTCAGAGAAGTTGAGGTAAACTGGGAAAGGATCGTCAGTGATGTGATTTACAGATATATCGCGGCGGACGGGAAGAAGCATGAAAGACTGGTTTTGCGTCTCCCCTCTGGCATGCGAGCTCACAAGTATCTGAGAATTACGATCAAAAACTACGATGACAAGCCTGTTTCACTGAAATCGGCGTTGGCGAATATGATGGCCCATGAGATCGTATTCGAGAATACGGGTAATCTCGCCCCCCTGCTTTATGTCGGCTTGGAATCCGCAATCACGCCGCGGTATGATCTCAAGCAGAGACTGTCTGACCCATTACAGGTCAGCGCGAGCATAGCCAGGCTGGGGAGTATGACCGGCAATCCACTGTTCAGGCAAACTGAGCCGGAACCGCTTGCCTGGACGGAAAAGCACAAGGGACTGCTGCTGACCGTCCTGGTGGGGGTCGTGCTTGTGCTGGGCGCGTTCATACTGAAATCGTTCAAATCCATACAGAGCGAACAGGCTCAGGATTGACCAACTGCCGGAGCCTGCGAAAAAGGACACCACAGGACAAGGCGACCGGGTAACGGTGGAAAAAGATGCCGGCGAGATTGAGAGTGATTCAATCAGAAGTCTTGGCTCTGCCCTGGCGCTTGTCGGGGTTGTGATAGGCACGCCCCAGCAGAACATGCCGCCCGGACGTCTGACGGTGGCGGTTCTGTGGTTCGCGGATAAGACCGGTGATCCACAGATGAGCCATTGGCGTTACACTTTTCCTCGTTTGCTCAGCCGGCATCTTGCAGAAGCCAGAGCTATCAGAGTGCTGCCCAGCGGCGCGGTGGACTATGCCTTCCGACAACTGGGTATGAAGAAGGATTCTTCACTCGACGCCGAGCAGGCACGTAAGATGGGCGAGCTTATTGAGGCCCAACGGGTCGTATGGGGAAACTACGACAGGCAGAACGATCAATGGCAAGTGTGTGCGTCGATCCTAAATGTAGCCGGCGGAAAGGTATCGAGTGAGTCGATCGTTTCATCAGCAGACTGGTTCGAGCTGCGTGACGAGCTGGCCAGGCAGATTCTCGCAGGATTAGGCGTCAGACCATCCGAGGGCGGGCGGCAGAAGATGTCGCAGCAGCACAGGACCTCACCCACCGCCCTGGAATGGTACAGCAGAGCCGCTGCCCTGCAAGACGACGAGAAACCGTTGACGGAGCAGGAAGAAACCTTGCGAGAAGCCCTGACTGCCGATCCTCAGTTCACGAAAGCGCATGTCGGCCTGGCGGCAACACTGGTCAGCCAGGGAAAGTTCGCAGAGGCCGAGCAGTCCATTCAGCACGCGTTGGAGTTGGAGCCTGATTGCCCTCAAGCCCATCTGGTCCTGGGAATCTTGTCGCTGTTCTTGAAACGACCGGCCGAGGCCGAAAAGGAGCTGCGCGAGGCCCACAGTCTGGCGCCCGACGATAACACGTCGCTGATTCGTCTCAGCGAGTTTCACGCAGCACAGCAAGAATGGGATAAAGCGATTGCTTATCTCAACAGAGCCAGGAATCTTGATCCCACAGATGCAGGTGTTTATGCGCGTCTGGGTTTGATGTGGGCCCACAAGCGCAACCGAGATGCGGCAACGGCGCACCTCAAGGAAGCGGAACGGCTTGATCCCGGAGGGCTCGAAGATGCGAACGCAGAGCAGATGATTTGCCATGCTTATACCATAATAGGGGACGTACCTTTGGCGGTGAAGCACCATGAGCGATTTGTGACCTATTGTAAGAAGATAGGTGCTAATCCGAAAGTGGTCAGCTTCTTTGAGGAAAGAGTTCGTCATCTGAAGGCCACGCTAACACCGACCTACATCGAGATTCCCATGCCGAAGGTTTATACCGAACAGACACTGCAAGACGCCCTGCGGGAGAGGCTCACGGCTGATGAGCTGAGCATGGTGGTCAATCCGGTGGCCGGCAGTGAGGAAATGAAACAGTGGGCTGAGCAATTGACCAAAGACGCCGACGGCGATACGGAAGAAGCTGAGGCGATTTTTGAGGGTTTGATCCGTCGCATTGAATCGGGGGATGGACATGGGCATCGTACTGCGAAAGAGGTACTCGCTGCATGGAATGACTCCGACACACCGTTTGTTTGTACGGAGTACGCAAATCTATTCATCACATTGGCCAGAGCCGTCAAGCTGAAAGCATATTATGTCCACGTCGAGAAAGACTACAGAGGCAAAGCAATCCCCCACGACTGTGTGGCCGTGTTTGTGGAAGGCAAAGCACTCCTCGTAGACGCTACTTGCTGCTGGTTCGGAGTGCCGCACAGAGAATTCGTCATCCTCGATGACCTGCAGGTCATCGCTCACCACCTCGTTCAGTCAAAGGACCCTGACCGGGACCTGGCGCGACGCCGGCTCGCGGTGAAACTGCATCCCGATTTCGCCTGGGCCCAGTTCGCTCTGATGAAATCGCTGTGCGAGGCTGAGCAATGGAACGAAGCTCATAACGTATTCGAATCCGTCCTGCAACTCGAGCCTGACAGCTGCGAGGTTTATCTGTGGCGAGGAATATTTGCCGCCCATGACGGCGATCTTGATGCCGCCGCCGACTGTTTGCGAAAGGCTTCGGAACTGAATCCGGAAAGCGCCTCTGCTCGCCTTGGCTTGGGAAAGCTGCTCATCCAACAGGGCAAACTGAGAGAGGCGCGCGAAGAATTGCGTGCCTACCTGCGTTATACTCTGGATGCCGATAAGGCAGACACGGCACGAACGATGATCGCCCAAATCAACGAGCAAATAGGCATTGAGGACAATATATCTCAAAGAAGCGAGCCCGAGGCTGGCTGGTTGGAAAAAAGCGGCCAGAGTGCTCGGTGAATGGTTGCCGGGGGAGAAAAGGCCATGTTTCTTCTCAACGGCTGGGTCCGTGGGTCGCGAAGGACAGAGTTCTGGTCGGCGAATGGATTTGACACGCCGTCGGATTAGGAGTAGTATAGGGTACGGATAAGAACTCTTGGCGGTTGAGCATGCAGGCACACGAGAACATCTTGGACATGCTTCGGAAAAAAGGAGCGGAGGCGGCGAGAAATATGCAGCGAGGATTGATCGTGCAGCCGGGGGCGATTGGCGACTGCATACTGACGCTCCCGCTGGCGTCATTTATGAAGGATGCCCTGCGATTGGGCGGAATCGACCTTCTTGGGCACACGCAGTACAGCGGCATCCTTCCCGGCAGATCGTGCATTGATGGCGTTCGGTCCCTCGATTCGATGGATTTGCACCGGCTCTACGTCAGGCCCGAGGCGTTTGAACTTGGAGATCCGGACCCACTGATTACGGCCTTTGCCGACTACGCCTGGATAGCAACCTTTCTGGGTGAGTCCGACAGCCATTTCGAACAGAACCTGATCTTCACCGCCAATTGCAGCCACAGTGCCGAAGTTCTGACGCTTTGCCTGAAGCCGCCCGAAGATTGCTGTGAACATGTAATCGACTTTCATATCCGGCAATTGGTCACGCAGTGCGGACTGCCGCCGCCGCCGTCGGTTCAGACCGGCGACTGCCTCATCCGAGCAACGGAAGCCGATATCGAGACCGGCAGAAGGCTGCTGACTGAAGGCGGCTTTGAGCCCGGCAGCAAGCTGGTCGCCATCCACCCGGGCAGCGGCGGCGCGGGCAAATGCTGGTGCCTGGAAAACTTTCTGGCGATAGCCGCCGAACTCGCCTCGGAAGGCGTCGAAGTCGCCTTTCTGCTTGGCCCCGCCGAGTCGGACAAACTCGGCAATACAGCGATTCGCGAGCAGATGAGCCGTGTCGGGCACTGTTTGAGCGGTTTGTCGTTGGCGGACGTCCTGAGGCTGCTGAGCTGCGTGGACGGATTTGTCGGTAACGACAGCGGGATCACGCATCTTGCAGCAGCGATGGGAGTCAGGACATTGGCCGTTTTCGGCCCGACCAATCCCGCCGTGTACAAGCCGGTGGGCCCCGAGGCAACGGTTTTCTCGAGCAGCAGCCCGACATTTGCCCAAAGACCCTCGGCGAGGTTGCAGCGGAAGCTCCTTACCCTCTTGACGACCTAATCCTCAGCGGACTCGGAATCGTAGCTTGCCTGAGAAGGCCGTGAGATCAACACGGCGCATAAGGCGGGTCTTGTGCCCTTGGCCTGGACGGTCGCCTGACGTTGCCGGAAAGGTTGACCTCCCCTGCTGTTTTGCTATAATGGCCAAATCAACCTGCAGGCTGGTAATTCCGGAGAAGGGGTGATACTGTACGCAGAAGGCGTTTTGTAGAGGTATTCGCATGCAAGAGAGAACTCTGGGTGAATTGGCCGAATATGTCGGCGGGCGGGTCTGTGGGGATCCGAACATCGTCATTCGCTCGGCCGCGACGCTCGGACGAGCGGGTGAGAGCGACATCAGCTTTCTGACCAACCGAAAGTATGAAAAGCAACTGAAAACCACCAAGGCCGGCGCCGTCATCGTGGGCAAGGAAACGCCCACCGCTACCGTACCCCTGCTGGTCGCGGACGACCCCTACTATGCCTTCATGCAAATCATGGTCCTGCTGCACGGTCATCGCAAGCACAAGAAGGTGGGCATCAGTGCACGGGCTTCGATTTCCGACACCGCGAAAATCGGCGCGGATTGTCATATCCATGATTTCACGACCATATCCGACGGAGCGAAAATCAAGGACGGCTGCATCGTCTATCCCGGTGCGTTTATCGGCCAGGACGTCCAAATCGGCAGTGACACGATCATCTATCCCAATGTGGCCATCTACAACGGCTGCAAAATAGGAAATCGCGTAATCATCAATGCGAATTCCACCATCGGCGAAGACGGCTTCGGCTACGCCACCCACAAAGGCGTCCATCATAAGATACCGCAGACCGGCATTGTCATCGTGGAAGACGACGTTGAAATCGGCTCCTGCTGCGGAGTTGAGCGAGGCACGTTGAGCGATACCGTGATCGGCCAGGGCAGCAAATTGGGCGATCTGGTGACTATAGGTCACGGTGCCAAGATCGGCCCTCATTGCCTGCTCGTGGCCCAGGTTGGTGTCGCCGGCTCGACGAACATTGGGCACCACTGCACCGTCGGCGGGCAGGTTGGCATTGTCGGACATATTAATATCGGCAATAACGTGACGATAGCCGCCCAGGCGGGCGTGATCAACAGCATCCCGGACAACAAGGTCGTCCTTGGTGCCCCAGCGGTTGAAGCCAACATGGGACGAAGAGCCTACAGCATGATCCAGTACCTGCCTGAGATGAGGCAGAGCATTCGGGAGCTTCAGAATCGAATAAAGCAGATCACCTCGTCGCTTGAGCCGGTTTCCGAAGAGCCGGATGGGCAAGACAAAGATGTCTGAGCAGCTTGAGATCGGCACGGGCCATGTATGGCCGGCGTTATGAGAATTCGCACATCGGGTGCTGGACGATAGACTTTCCGCGGGTCTTTCGACTCTCAGACGGGGCATTTTCTTGAACGAGGCAAAAGAAACGAGAGATGAACCAGGAGACATGTTGGGGCTGATCGCGGGAGAGGGCCGGCTGCCCTTTCTCGTGGCGACCGGCGCCAGAGAAGCGGGGTTGAAGGTCGTTTGCGTCGGCCTTGCCGAGACGGCCGAGAATAGCCTGGCTGGCGAGGTGGACGTGTTCTACAGGGTGGCGCTCGCCCGGCCTGGAGCCTGGATAAGAAAACTCAGGAAGCACGGCGTGACCCGGACCATTATGGTCGGCCGGGTTCCCAAGCCGCGACTCTATACGCCGTGGCGCATCGTGCGGTACCTGCCCGATTGGCGGGCGTTCCGGATATACTACTGGCGGCTGAGAACCAGGACAAAACTCACAGACTCGCTGTTAAATGCGGTAGCCGATGAATTGGCCACGGGAGGAATCATATTGGAGAATTCGACCATGTATTGCAGGGAGCACTTGGCCACGGCGGGCCTGATGACGCAAGCCAAGCTGCGCCCGTCCGTTCAAGCGGATATCGAATTCGGCTGGGACATCGTCAAGAAGCTCGGTGAGCTGGATATCGGGCAGGCGATTGCGGTCAAGGAAAAGGAAGTCATTGCCGTCGAAGCGATAGAAGGTACGGCCGCCATGATCGAGAGAGCCGGAAAGCTCTGTCGGGCTGGCGGCTGGACGCTCATCAAGGCCTCCAAACCGCAGCAGGACATGCGGTTCGACGTGCCCTGCGTCGGACCTGACACCATCAGCAGCCTGGCCGGGAACGGGGGAAAATGTCTGGTCGTGGAGGCCGAGAAGACAATGATCATCGACAAACCCGAAACGATAGAGCTTGCCGACAAATTAGGCGTCGCTGTTCTTGGATGCTGAGAGATTAGGAATTTTGCTGAGCCGTCTGCACGCGAGCGCAAAACCCTATGGCCGAATTCCCTTTCCAACTTGTAGTCAAACGCATTTCGCCAACAGAGGTGAAAGAGTCTCTGCTGTGCACGTCTGTCCTGCGCTCGATCCCGGGCAGGCGCCAGATTTATGACGCCCGGTGGAACGATCAAAGCGTGGTCGCAAAAGTCTTTTCGCACACCATCAAGGCACGGTATCATCTTGGAAGAGAATGGCGCGGGCTGGATCAGCTGCAGAAGCGCGGCTTGAATGCTCCCAAACCTCTGTTTTATGGAAAGACGGAAGACGGGCGATGGGTTATCGTTTCGCAGAAGATCCTTGACTCCGCGACGCTCCTGGCCGTCCTGAGTGCGACGAGCGAGAAAAGCAAGGAGCTGGCCTTGTTCGTGGAGGCCGCCGGAGAACTGGCGAAACAGCATAGCAAAGGAGTCATTCAGAAAGACCTGCACCTGGGCAATTTTCTACTGGCCGGCGACAAAATCTATGCGCTCGACCCGGGGCAGATGCAATTCTTTCCGTCTGCCGTGCCGAGGGAGAGAAGTGTTTCCCACCTGGCGATGTTGGCCGGTTACCTGCCCGCGGGCGAGGCGGAGTCGGTCGGAACGGTCTGCAAGAAATATTTTCAGGTCCGCCAGTGGCATTTTGAGAAATCAGATGAAGTCCTGTTGCGAAAACAAGTCGGTGTCCACAGAAACAAGGCTATCAGGCATGGTCTGAAAAAATGTCTTCGGACCAGTAAAAGATGCCGGCGATTCGAAAGCGGCGGGTTCGCGGCGGTGTTTGACAAGAGTTTTCTGGGTGGGGCCGAGCCCGCTGATTTTATCAGGCAGATCGACACCGCCATGGATAAGGGGAGGATCCTCAAAAAGGGCAATACGTGTTTCGTCAGCCGTCTGATGTGGGAGGGTCAGGATATTGTCATCAAACGCTACAACCACAAGGGCTTCATTCATTCGCTTCGTCACACGATCAAGGGCTCACGGGCTCGTCGTGGATGGCTGTGCGCTCATCGGCTCTTCATACTGGATATACCCACACCCAAACCTTTTGCCTTTATTGAGCATCGCAAGGGACGACTGATATGGAATTCGTACCTGGTGACCGAATTCGTTGAAGGTACGAGCCTGCATGACTTCCTGCAGGACGACAACGTAGCGCAGGAGCAGCGTTTGAAAATGGCCCGGCGGGTCCTGAGTCTGCTCGATCAGATGGCAAAACACAATATCACACATGGGGATCTGAAACATTCAAATATCCTGGTCGCCGAAACAGGCCCCGTCCTGACAGACCTCGACGGCATGAAGGTGCACACACTTCGCCAGGGATGCAGGCTCAGATACCTCAAGGATGTGAAGCGTTTCACAAGCGGACATTCCATCGGGCCCGGGACAGCGTAACCTTCCGGCGGCGCGTGTGCCGGCGTCCCGCGCGACACGGTCGCCGCAGATCATGGTGATGCCAATCGCCTGGCAATGACGGCCCTCGTCCAGTACACCAACGATTTGAGATTGGGACGTTGCCGGAAGGATTCGCCGAGAAGCTCACACGCCTGATCGTACAGCCCCTCCTTAACGGCATAATGCCCTGCTCTGCATTTCCTTCTGCTGAGGACCTTGGCTGCGGTGGCTTTGGGAATTAGTTGCCGGTCTCCTGTCTCGCGATAGAACCGATCGACGACCTGAAGTTCAATCAGACAATTCTCGAACGTACCCTGTGAGAGGTTCGTGGAGTGACGGCGCCTCTTGAACGTGGGCTTGTCAAGAGCGATGAACGTGTACTTCGTCGAAAGGCGAAGCCACAAATCATAGTCCGAGCATATCTGCAGGGAGTTGTCGAAAGCCGGCGACTCCCGCAGGACTTTCGTGGGGAACATCGAGCCACACGCATGTACGAGAATGGTCTCAAATAGATGCCGGGTAATTCGTCCGCTGTGCAGACGCCGCTTGCACCGGCCATACACTCTTCCGCGTTCGTCGATTCGATAATAGGAGCCGTAAACAATGACATCCTCCGTCTCGGTCTCCATGACGCGAACCATCCGCTCGATGGCATCGGGCAGCAACAAATCATCGGAGTCGATAAACGATATGTATTCGCCCCGGGCAAGCTCTATCAGCTTGTTGCGGGCCGCTGCGTCACCGCTGTTCGGCTGCCAGTGATACGTCACGGGGATACCGAGCTGCTCAATCATCTGCTCTGTCCCGTCGGTGGAGCCGTCATCAACGATGACGATCTCACAGTCCTTGTACGTTTGTGCCAGAATACTGTCCAGGGTCTCTTTCAGATAGTCTCTGCGGTTATACGTCGGGATACAAACGCTGACCGTCCGGGTCCTTGCGGTGGGCGGTCTGGCAACCTCAATCGATGGAACCGAGACGCCGCACGTTTCGGACAAAGACTCTTCTTCCTGCACACAGCCGTCGAGCAGGTCGCATAATTCTCTGCCGATGGTATCCGTATCGAACTTCTCGACGTAGTCGCAGGCGGCCCGCCCCATTTGCCTTCTCAGCTTTGCATTCTCTATCAGCTCAATGGTCCGGTCCACCCACTGCCGGTCGCTCGATGCGTGATAACCCGTCAGGCCGTCCGTCACATATTCCGAGTTCACCCCGACCGGTGAGGTAATAATCGGCAGGTTGGCGGCGGCATACTGCAGGATCTTGAACCCGCACTTGCCCCGTGTAAACCGGTTGTCGGGAAGAGGCGCCAGACCGATGTCGCTCGAGACAAGATCGGGCACCTGGGTCTCGATCGACCACGGGCATTTCTCCACGGGCATGTTCTGCAGGTTGAAGAACTGATCGCAGATGATTCGCAGCACGACGTTGCCGAGACGCGAGCCGATTTCTTCGAGTGCCGGTCTGATCTCGGCGAGATAGCGAAGCGTACTCTTGCTGCCAATCCAGACCAGGCGAACCTTGTCGTCCTTCTTCGGCACGGGCCGGACCCGGTAAGCCTTTGTGTCCAGACCCGTGGGCAGGACCCGGACGTTGCCGTTGAATCTCCTGGCGTGCTCGGCCAGATATGAATTGCCCGCAATAATCATATCGGCCAGCTCGACCGTCCTGTGGAACGGCTTGAAGTGCGCCGGGCTGTTGCGGCCCGGCGTTCTGGCACTGTACATGATCGCGTCATCGAAGTCATAGATGACCTTCCGGCTGTACTTGCCCAGCCAAAATGCGTCGAAGTAATTCAGGCTTTTCTTGTGCAGAAAGACGCAGTCGAACTCCGCAGCCCGCCTGAAAAGTCTCTGTCGCGCTAGGGAGCCGGGTGGCAATTTCACTACTTCGGAGCCTATCCCCTTGTCGCGCAGAGCATCCAGGTACACAGCAACGCGCTGCCTGAAGCTGGCCCGTTTCGGATTACTGATTATGACAAGAAGCCTCATCGCCTTTGGTCTCTTCTTTGGCCTTTCCAACCGTTGACTATTCTACATGACCGGCCCCGGATGGGCAATGCCTCTCGTCAATGTGCGTCCGCCGGGGTGAACACAATCTCAATTCCATCGCACGGGAAGATGTAGCATAAATGCTGTTCATAGAACTCCGTTAGGACGCGATGGCAGTTAAACAAGTACCCTATCGCTTTCTTGATCCGCCGTGAAAGCCAAAAGGGTGACCGGAAGACAAGTCGCTGAGACACGATTTCAATCCTTACATCCGTGTAGAAAGTAGGCACTTTCCTTCTCAGTTGGTGCTCCGCTTCAACAAAATAGTAAAAGCTGTACAAGCCGAATGGCCTTTTATGGGTGTAGTCCGAGTAGTAGTATGGATTGGAAAAATGAGGAACAAAAATATGGGCTTTGCCATCTTTCTTGAGGACCCGCACCATTTCTCTGACTAGATTCTCGAAATTCTGGATGTGTTCGAGAACACTTCGACAATGAATCTCATCGACTGAATTGCCCGGCAGAAAAGGCAATCCATTTTCTATATCGGCGACGATGTCCACGTGGGACAGATCTACCTTATCGATCGAAATTCTTCCCGGCCTTTTCTTTTCGCCGCACCCTAGTTCAATAATGAGCGGCTTGCTGCCATCCCTGACGATCTTCTCTAAATCGACTCTAATATGAGGTCGCATCTGTCTCACTTTCCAGTCAAAAATATCTGCGGGCGCAGCTCAATCCAAAGCCTGCACGAAAACTCAGGCCTTTTCAATTCCAAGACACAACTCAAAAGAGCTGCCGTGGTGCCTTGGCAACATTATAGGCACGTGTCTCGCCTACATCAACCACGCGTCGAACAATGAATCTGCGAGTGGCTATGAAGTAATTCCGCGGAGTCGGCCGACTGCTCCTCAAGAAATGTGCTCCGACGCAGTTGAGTCTCTTGATGATTCGAAGATGCCCAACTATAATGAGCCATCAGTGACTAACGGCAAAGAGATGGCTTATTACGCACGATTGGCTCATCATGCGATGTACAGGTTCGTGCAGCGACATCGGTTGTGGGGCCGGCGGATTCTCAGCTCGTGTCATCCTACTTGCCTTACAATAATTCGAGCTGCTTCATTCTTCTTTTTTTAGGTAGGGCTTGCTGAACAAGCCCGATAGAGTCCTTAACAGACTTAACAGATTTTGGCCTCACCGGGGCGGAGCCAGCATCAATGCCCAGTTGCCGTCCGGGAAGCAACCCACCACACGAGACCGTCGGCGAATTTCACGCATGATGCGCTCCGGCGGGTCGTCCGTGCGTATCTGCGGCGAGTGTACGGACCGGAGGTTTTGCTTGACTTGCTGGTAGCGAATTTGGTACAAATGAGGTCCGTGTATTTGGCAGTCCCAAGGCTGTCAGGAGCGGTTTTTGTGAAGGAGGGAATCGAAAGCTGTGAAGAACGAGCTATCCTCAGCCGCGATGTACAAGACCGATTATCGGTTTGCTCGGTGTTACCCTTTTTTGAAGGAGGATTATTATGTGTGGGAAATTGATTTATTTGGCCTCTTTTGTTGTGGCGACGGGGCTGATTGGCGCTGCGGAGGCGGCTTTTGAGACCGTAGGTGTGTACGACCCAGACAATGAGCCCCATCACAATCAAGTGGATCAAAGTGGCACGTATGATAGCCATACGGGCGACGCCGGCCCCGAGAACATAGTCGATCTGGCGACCTTTCAGGCTTTGATCGGCCCTGCTTTCGACGCAGATGCTGGCGGTGTGGTAAATATAGAAACGACACACGGCAGCCTGGATGGCCAAGACATAGTCGCCAACTTCGGGGTTGGCCAAGCCAAGTCTTTGACACTCTCCGGTATCAGCGGAATAATTAACGTAGGTGCATCGGTGAAGAATGGTCGCACACCGATATCGGGGCTTAATCGCCTGGCCAAGAGTGAAACCGCGAATTTCGAATTTGACATTGGCCCCGTTACTGGTGGGGTACCGGGCGAGGCGGTTACCTATGTCGCCGGGTCATTGCTGGACCGCGACGCAGCGAACCTTGCTCCCGTGGTGACTGCGACCTTCAGCGGCGGAGGGACGGTAACGGCCACTGCGACGATGTCCGGCGACGGGCCTTCTTGTGACCAGGATACGTTTTTTGGTTTCGTCGCGCCTGAAGGCCAGAGCATTGTGCATGTCAACTTTAATCCAACCGGTGGCCCCTACACCAATCTGGATGACGTGGCGTTTATCACGTCTGCCTTTGTTGTGGTCTCGGCAGAAGCCTCCAACCCAAGCCCTGCCGACGGGGTGACAGACGTGCCACGAGACGTGGTCCTTGGCTGGACGCCGGGAGAATATGCGCCGGCGGTCGATGGGCATCGGGTTTACCTTAGCGAGAACTTCAGCGACGTCAACGATGGCATTGGCGGCATCACCCACAGTGCGACCAGCTACGCTCCTGCCCAACGCCTTGATTTGGACACGGCGTACTACTGGCGTGTCGATGAGGTCAACGCCCCGCCGGATTCTACCGCATTCCCAGGTGAGGTCTGGAGCTTCACCACCGAGCCTGTTGGCTATCCTATTGATGGCGAGAACATAGCCACCACAGCGTCCAGCGCGGGCGAGGCAGATTTCGGCCCTGAAAAAACCATTGACGGCTCGGGGCTGGACGATAACAACCTGCACTCAACAGGAGCAACGCACATGTGGCTCAGTGGCAGTGAACCGCTTGGGGCCTGGATCCATTATGAGCTCGACAAGGTTTACAGGCTGCACGAGATGTGGGTGTGGAACTCCAATCAGGTCTTTGAGCGTCTTTTCGGTTTTGGGTTCAAGGATGTGACCGTCGAATATTCGACCGACGGAACCGATTGGACGGCTCTGGCCAGCGTGCCTGAATTCGCTCAAGCACCCGGAACGGAGGATTATGCACACGATACGACGGTTGACTTTGGCGGCGCGGCGGCAAAGTACGTCAGGCTGACCGCGACCAGCAACTGGGGAGGCGTTCTGCCCCAGTATGGTCTCAGTGAGGTTCGCTTCTTCTACATCCCCGTGATTGCCAGAGAGCCCTCTCCGGATTCCGGGGCTATGGATGTGGACGTGAATGTGACGCTCGGCTGGCGAGCGGGCAGAGAGGCTTCCACGCATGATGTGTACTTCAGCGCCGACGAGCAGGTCGTGATAGACGGTACCGCCCCGACTGCGACCGTGGCCGACGCGAGCTACAGTCCCTCACCCCTCGATTTGGGCAGCACGTACTTCTGGCGGGTCGATGAGGTCAACGACGCCGAGACGCCGACAATCTGGCAAGGCAATATCTGGAGTTTTTCAACATCTGACTATCTTGTCGTGGATGACTTTGAGTCGTATAATGATGTTGACCCGCCCGATCCGGAAAGCCACAGGATATTCGAGGCGTGGAGCGACGGTTACAGTGTCGCGACCAACGGGGCACTCGTTGGCTATGACCCTCCTCAACATTCGTATGCCGAGACCGTGATTGTTCATGGTGGCTATCAGGCTATGCCGCTGTTCTACAGCAATGCAGGCGGCGCCACGTACTCAGAGACTGAACGCACATTTGCCGTTTCACAGGATTGGACCGAACATGGCATTCAGACATTGGTGTTGTATTTCCACGGCACTGAAGGCAACACCGGGCAGTTGTACGTGAAGATCAACGGCGTCAAGGTGGCCTATCCGGGTGATGCGACCGACATATCGCTGTTACGGTGGAAGCAGTGGAACATTGACCTCGCATCCCTGGGCGTGAACCTTCAGAGCGTCATGACGCTGGCGATTGGCATTGACGGCAATGGCGCCGGCGGCACATTATACGTTGACGACATTGTGCTGTATCGGTTGGCTCCAGAGGTTATTTAACTATATAATAGAAGAGGCTCTCTGGTTTTGGCATAGATATTATCCGTTGTCGGGAATATTCAGCGGAGTATTCCCGACAGCGACTGTGTTTCGGCCGTTTCGCCTTTTCTTCTTCGCCGCCTTTTGCCTGGTCACTGTGTTCCTCGGGCTGCCTACAGGCAGGACTCGCAAGCGAGAGCCTGCGAGACGTTCTAACTTACGGATGAAACGGTCGCTGCCCGACGGCTGCCGCTTAGACAGCTCTGTGTGACTGACATAAAGGAATACTCTATACTATCCATTCGCCAACGGCACTACGAGTGATTCCAATCAATGAAAGGACAAACCGCCATGACACGACGCGTGAACAGAGTGCTGTGGTTGCTCGCCGTGGCACTTCTTCCGATGGTGTCTGCGTTCCGAGTGTGCGGGCAGGAACTGGCCAGAGGCAGTCAATATTGCGTCCTGGAATTGGCCTTCGAGGGCCCAAGGCAAGGGCCTGAGGACGTCCCGACACGTGATATTGATTTTTGGGTCCGTTTCAGGCACGAAAGCGGTTCGCCCGAGTACAGGATTCACGGCTTCTGGGACGGCGACGGCAATGCGGGAACTTCGGGCAACACCTTCAAGGTGCGTTTTTGCCCGACAGAACCGGGACGCTGGAGCCTGGTCGAGGTTTATTCGAACGCACGGGAGTTGAATGGTCAGAAACAGGGCCATTATGTGACGGGCGTTGCTTCAGATCATCCGGGTTTCTGGATGCCCGATACCGAAAGTCCGGGCCGGCGCTGGTATATGCGCTCGGACGGTTCGCATCCCTATATCTTTGGGAACACGCACTACACGTTTCTCTCGGGCTACTACACCGACGGCACGCCCAGCAGAAACGACATTGCCACTGACATTGTCGGCAACGCGGGGTATTTCAAGAAACTTCGTTTCAGCCTCTATGGCGGTCGCTATCCCAACCCCGATGAGAAACCCTTCTTTGACGCCGATGGGCATCTGACCGACTCCGGCGACGATTCACATCGGCCCAATCCGCGATGGTTTCACCAGCGGGCCGACTTAGCCGTACAAACCGCCTACGAGCATGATTTGATTGCGGACCTGATTCTTGCAGGGCCCGATGTGGTAGAATCGCGTTCGGTTCTACGCGCCTCTCATAACGATGGCGACCCAACGCCCTACCTCAGATACATCGCGGCGCGTTACGGCAGTTATCCCAACGTCTGGATTTGCTTGTGCAACGAATTCAATATCAAGAATCCGAAGTATTCGGAAGAAGAAATCGCCCGATTCGGACGTATCATCAGGACATATCTGCCTTACCCGACGCCGCTGAGCGTTCATACGGTGCCTCGCACACTCTGGCCGGCGAAGTTTGACGAGCTGCCGCCCTGGAACGACCACCAGATTATCCAGAAGAAGATTCGCAACCTTCCCGATGCCGCCGATGCGATCCAACAAACCTGGCAGAATGCCAAGGGCGAGGGTCCCCGCGATAAACCGACGATCAACGATGAGTTGAGCTATGAGGGCAAAGGGGACAGGCACACGGAGCACGATACCATCGAGTCCCACCTCGGGGCCTTTCTCGGCGGCGGTTATGGCACCACGGGCGAGAAGCCGGGCAACAAGTTGGGCCAATACTTCAGAGGACGCTTCAATCCAGCCGAGCACACCTGCGCCGACAATCTCAGGTACCTGCGTCAGAGTATCGACGCCAATATCACGTTCTGGAAAATGTCCCCCGACTTGAGGATATTCTCGAATGTGGACCGCGACTTCCGTGGCCTGGCCTGGTCCGGTCGCGAGTACGTCCTCGGCACAAACAAATCGCGAAGAGGAATCGCTGCAAACCTGCCGACCGGAACCTGGACGGTAAAGTGCTACGATATCATCAACCAGAAAGAGCAGACTCTAAGCGCAGACGCTCGCGGCCGCTTTACTTTCGATGCGGCCGACAGCCGGGCCGTCATGTTTCATTTCAAGAGAAACTGAACAGGCAGGATCAGCACAACTGATTCGCTGCTATGACGGCTGTTCCTTGATATCATAGACGATCAAGACGTCGCCATGGCGGACGTAAAGCCTGCTGTCGACGATAACCGGATGGGCCCAGCCTTCACCTCCCATCCCGGGGCGCTTCGGCAGCTTGAACGTACCTTTGAGGTTGTACTTGAGGGGATGAGCCTCAATCAGGGCCATCACGTCATCCTGGTAGCGAAAGTAGAGGTGACCGTCAGCGTAAAGCACGGCCGCCGAGCCCCCGCCCGGCTGGTCTTTCTGCCACATAATCTTGCCCGTTTTCATTTCAAGACAGGTTGGCTTGCTCTTGTTGTGGTCGTGACCGCCGTAGATATAGTCGCCGATTCGGACGAAGCCGCCGTGATGATTCTGGAACGTTTTGGCGTCGAGAAAATAGACCTCTTCGGCATCGACACCTCCGGCGGTGGCGGTTAGCTTGAGCAAGGCGCTGCCGGTGTTGTAGGCGGTGGAACAGAACACGTAATCTTCCCAAACGACGGGCGTGGAAATATTCGCGACACGGTTCACCACCTTGTTGTATCCCCAGAGGAACTTGCCGTCTTTTGCCGCCACGCCGATGACGCCCTTGTTGGTGAGCTGGACATACTGCCGAACGCCGCCGGCCGTGGCCACAACGATGGAGGAATAGCCAGCCTCGTTCTTGCCCCCGGGCCCGATCTCAGGCATCGAACATTTCCAGATGACCTGGCCGCTTTTCTTGTCGAGTGCGACCATGACGGCGTCCCGCCCACCCGGTGTGCATACGAGCTTGTCGCCATCAACAAGCGGCGATTCGCTGAACTTCCAGCTTGGGTTCTTTCCGCCGTCCAGATCTTTTTGGAAGTTCGTACTCCAGCGAATTTTGCCCGTTCCTGCGTCGATACAGACGACGTCGCCCGATGTCCCGACGGCGTAAATGAGTGCACCGTCAACCGTGGGGGTGCAGCGCGGGCCGTCGTTGTGCGGCGGCCCGACCTGCGCGGCCCACAACCGGGCACGCGTGGACAGGTCGTAGGCCAAAACACACTGCACCTTCCTGGATTCGACTTCGATATCCCCCATGGTGTAAAGCCTGCCTGCGACAATCGCGACGCTGGAATAGCCCGTCCCCAGGCCGGTCAGCTCGTACAGGATTTTCGGTCCACCCTTGGGCCAGCTTTTGAGCAGGCCTGTTTCCTGGCATATTCCATCACGATTCGGCCCGCGCCATTGGGGCCAATCCGCCGCCGTGGCAAAACCGGAACAACTCGTCCCAACAACACACAACGCCAGACTGGAAATCATCCTTTTGAGCATGTCTGTAAATCCTCATAACAAAGTGAACACAAATCGATAACAGGCCGGACTACGCACCGACCTCCAACAAGCTGAATTCTTTACCTGAGCGGCTCGAAAGCAGGTTAACCTCCACCGCCAACATCGACACAGACCAAATCGCCGGCTGCATTGCGGGCATAGATCCTGCCATTGGCCAAAACCGGGACGGTCCAGCACTTGCCC
>CP070806.1:2881265-2887471 GCA_020343675.1 Phycisphaerales bacterium | reverse complement strand
TCTCGCGCCAGCACCAGGCGATGTGCCACGTGCCGTTGTTGTCCTCCAGAAGACCGATCGGATAGGCGTTGCAGGTGGGATTGCGATCCATACCGTTGGTCAAAACCGGCACGGTCTTTGTCCACTGCTGGCTCGCTTCGTCATAGTGAATCAGGATACGCATTCCGTTGCCGCTGCCTCCGTGCCGGTACATCAGGTAAATCGACCCGTCTTGAAGCCTAAACAATGTCGGATATGTCACTCTGTTTTCGTAATCTCCCGTCCAGGTATGAATACCCTTGAATGTGTGTATATCCCCCGGCTTCGCGGTTCGATAGTACCGCAGGGCCGCGCAGTGCATGTTGCCGGTCACGTGCAGATATCCTTTTCGGTCCTGGAACAACAGAATTTTGTTGTGCGTGTCCCATCCGACTCGCTCGGGCAGTTTGGCAAAGTCCCACTCTGTCCGTCCAAGTTTTCGCTTTCCCACTGTCATCCGGTGCTCACCGTCATAGAAGGCGATGTATTGATATTGCCCGTCCGAGATCAGGCAATGGCCGCCATTGACCGGATGCGAGGCCAGGCCCTCCGCCACCGGAATTTTGCGTATTTCCGGCGGCTTGGCCACGTCCGCCTCACCTGCTCTCGCTTGTTCAAACACAGTCACCAAAGTCACGACACAGAAAACTGCGACAATTGCGCGCTTCATGTTTCTCATCTGCTGTTTCTCCTATTCGTTCTTGACTTGTGCGGCGTGCGCTCTATGTCAACGCAGCTCCAACACTTGGCCATCCGCGAGCAGACGCGCTCGCAGTTTCGGATAATCGACGGCCTGCACATCTATATTCTCGTCGATGGCGATGGCCGCGGCAGTCGCGGCGGACTGGCCGAGAATCATAAAGACCGGCTCCATGCGAATCGAGCCGTACGCGATATGCGAAGACGAGATGCAGACCGGTACAAGCAGATTCGTACATTCGGCGGCCTTCGGCACGAGCGCTTCGTAGGATATCGGATAAGGGCCGCCGGGATTGATTTGGATATCGCCCTCGTTGCGGGCGTGGCCTCTGGCATCGACGTAGCGCTGGACATTGTGCGAATCCATGTTGTAGGAGCCCATACCGACGGGTTTCGGCGTCGGCTTTTTCCGGCGAAGGTGCAGCTCGGTCGTGACGAAGTCGCTGACCATTCGCCGGGCCTCGCGGACGTAGATCTGGTGGGGCCAGTGGCCGTTGTCGGTGAATTCATCCCTGGCCAGGCCCCACTGGCTCGTTCTCTCCCGCACGTCCTGTGGGACCCGCGGGTCATAGGCGAGAAACCACATGAGCCCTTTCTGGTAGTCTTCATGCTCCTTGAGGATCTCGCGCCGCCGCTCGTAAGAGGCTTGCGGATAGTCGTAATTGGCGCCGATGTTGTCGGTTGAGAAGGCGCCGTGGTTATTCGTATCGGTCTTGGCGTTCGGTGCCGGGTCGAATTTGGCAAATATGGCGCGCCAGCCTTTGTCGAGATACCGAGCCAGCAGCTCGTACTGCATCGGGTCATAGTTGTCGGGGCGGGCAAAGCGGACGCGGTTCTCGGGCACTTTCGTCAGGCACATGCGATAGTTATACGCCTGAACGCGATGGTCGCCGCGACCTTCCTCGCCCGGGCTGCCTGCGTGGATTCGAGGCAATAGCCCGCTGGCCGGCTCACCCGGCTTGATGTACGGATCGACTGGTTTCTCGAACTGGTGTTTGGTGGCGTTGTGCGTCTGAACGCCGTTGAGGGTCTCGCCATAGACGTCGTTGCCTTCGCGGCCCACGTGGAAACTGATGCCTGCGCAGGCCATCAGGTCGCCCTCATACGTTGCGTCGATGAACATTTTGCCTCGGTACGCGTTGCCGCTGAGCATGGTGATAGAGACGAGGCGTGCACCGTCTTTGGAAACGCCTCCTTCACGATTGAGCCATTGGTCCCGATGCACGGGAATCCTGTGCTCGGCCACGAGCTGCTCGAAGGTCTGCTCGGCGACGTGCGGCTCGAAGACCCACATCGCATCGTCGTCGGGGCGATACCGCGAGTATTCTTCGGGCCTCTGATGGACCCACGCATCGGGCTTGTCATAATGTTCTTTGACGCGGCGGTAGAACTCGCGCGAGATGCCGCCGACGGCTTCCTTGCGGCCGGAGTCGGTCCAGCCGAGCCCGCCGGCGGTCAGCCCGCCCAGATGCGTCTCGGGGCAGATGATGATGACTGTCTTGCCCATGCGTTTGGCCTGGATGGCCGCGGCCACGCCCGCCGAGGTGCCGCCATAGATGACCACATCGTATATCTGGCAAGAGGCTGCCGAAAATGTTGCCCCTTGCGCGCTTGTTGTCTCGGCATGAAGAACAAGTGTGCACAGCACAGCAAATGTTAATGCCTTTCTCATACGCTTCTCCCTGCGGTATCTGAGGTTCGTTACACTCCCCTCAAAACACTCGATGATTGTTGTGCCTGGTGTCTCTTACGGGCACGGTTCCGAACATTATACTGAACTGACGGAATAATTCCACGCTGTTTGCCCGCAACATCGTGAGCATGAATCTGAAGTCTCATCTGTCCAGCCCGCCATATATGCCAAAACTTGGTACTTGTAGCAGACAAAAAGTGCTTGAAATCCCCCCCTCAGTGTAGTACACTTTTGGAAACGAAGGATTTGTGAAGGAAGACTGAAGACGCCGTAGGTCGGTTTTTTGTGTGGAAAACCTCAATTGTATCACGCAATTGGAGGGGTGGCACTGGCGAACAGACATCGTGGGATTTTCTGATCCGGCGTGTGTCAACCTGCGTACATGTAGAAGGAGTGCCGGCCAAGCCCGCTCCGCAAAGCCCATTGGCGTGGGTGTCTACATGGCGAGAAGGTGCGACACTCCAATTTGTTGATAATCAAAAGACTGCAATGAAGCCGAAGTTCCTGAAGAAAGGCTGTTGACCCCCAGCACATTGATACCTTTAACACAGAGGAATCCGCAATGAATTCGCGTCTTTACATATATTTCGGAAAATGCTGCCCTGAAAATGAAAACAAAATGTACTAATTTTGTCTGAATTTCCTTTTTTCGGGTGGCGGCCGCCCGGCTTGGGGCCGGATAGAATCCGTGGAATGATGAGATGCGGGGCTGAAAGACCCGAAAGATTTGAAGTTTTTGCTAAACTGACCCGTAGAATTTGACGAACCAAAGACGAATACATGCGTAGGCTGTGCAGTTGCAAGGCCTGTGCGTTCTTTTGACATTTGGACAAATGCTAAGTTTTGATTGACTGTCTGTAGACGAAACGCCAAATAGTGCTCCTTTCTGCTCGGAGCACCGAACTTACGAGACAGGCTGCCAGAACTGACACTCGGAGTAATACCGCGAATAAGGAGTGTCGGCTGTATCCCGTTTCGTGAAGCCCATTGGCGTGGGTGTCTACAGGCGGGTAAGGCTCGGCACTCCTTTTCTTTTTGGCCGTGGAGGGCCGGGCTTTCAAGCGAAGAGATTGACAATCGGTAGGAGAGTCTGCGCTGAAATAACGGATCGGTGGAAAGAATCATTATCTGTGTGAGTGCTTAAGTGCGAATTACTGTTTTGTAGACAGAACGCCAACGTGAGCCCTTGAGGGTCCGCGAATTTGCGAAGACAGTAATGGCACAAGTGGAGCGTTAACCCTGTGCTGTTCTGGAACCCTGTTGGCTTGGACGAATGCGAACGCACTCGGTTCAACGCTCCTTTTTTTTGTAGGGTGGTAGGTCCAATCCTGCTTTGAAAGTGGAAGCCAGATGGAAGAAATCATCATTGTCGCCGGAGAAGACAAAGCCTACGTGTGCCGGCTGAGACGCTGCCTGAGGGAACACGGCTACCATTCGATACCGTGCGGGTCGGCCGAGCACGTCGTTGACGAAATGCGCATTCTGAAGACTTGCGATGCCTGCGTGCCCCTTGTTGTTTTGGATCCGAAAGTCTTGAGACACGCTGATGATGTTCTGGTCCGCAGGCTCGGTGATTGTGCACCGCACGTGCCGATTCTTATGGCGGGTGAACTGGGCGAGCCGGATGATCTGATCGAGGTATTCGAGAGGATTTGTGAATACCGGACTCAATTCAGACGCGGGCAAAATCCAACCCTGGCCGAAGTGCTCGAAAGCGCCGGCGTTCGAATCCCGTGTTGTTGAGAACCGTTCTTATATGGAAGAGACCATACTACAATACGATGTTGATCCGGAAATGCTGACGAATTTCCTTGATGAGTCGGAGGAATCCATCGCTACTCTGGACGGCTTGTTCGTAGAGCTTGAACAGAGACCGAAGGACAAAAAGATCATCGAGAGTATTTTTCGCGTGGCTCATTCGATCAAGGGCCTTGCCGCTTTTCTGAGCCTTGGCTTCATAAAGAATTTGACCCACGAGCTTGAAACCGTTCTCGACGGCATACGCAAGGATAGATTGTGCGTGGGCTCGGCGGTCATTGACGGCCTCCTGGCGGGTTTCGACGAACTCTCCGGCATGCTGGCGCGTGTTCGCGCCGGCCGAAGACAGGTGGAAGATGAAGACCGACTGCGGGAGTTACTTGCCGGAATCAGACAATTATCGGATTCACGCGCTCCGCCGCCCGCTGCTGTCGCCGATCAAAAGGTCAAAACCTTTCCCCTGAGGGGCGGGCCGAAGAACGCTGAGCCGGACGAGGCCCAGGATCAAATCCTTGAGGACACTGCAGGGACCGCCCGCGAGACCGCCGGCCGGACAATGCGCGTTTCCGAAGAGAAGATCGATGTCTTCATGCAGTACGTGGGTGACCTGATAGAGACATCGGAATCCTTCAACCTGTTGGGGGAACGTATTGATGATACGGCAAACAATCAGCTCGCCGGCGACTTCAAGGACATCAACGCCGCCTTTAACCAGCTCAGCGACAAGCTGCAGAAATCGCTTTTGGAAATTCGCAAGGTTCCGGCCAGGAACCTCGTTCAAAAAATTCCGAGAATGGTCCGCGACCTGGCCCATGGGCTCGGCAAGAATGTGCAGGTTGTCATGACCGGCCAGGATGTTCAGATCGACAAGAGCATGATTGAAGCTCTGGAAAGCCCGATTAATCATTTGGTGCGTAATTGTGTCGATCACGGCATCGAGCTGCCGGCGACACGACAAAAGGCGGGCAAGAACGAGACCGGCACCATTACGATTGACATTTCCGAGGCCGGCGATAATGTCACGATGAGGATAGGCGACGACGGTTCGGGGATCGACCCGGATAAAACCGGCCGGGAAGCCGTGCGCCGGGGCCTGGTGACCGCCGAGCAGGCCGAGACTCTCAGCGACCATGAAGTGCTGCAATTTATCTTCCGTTCGGGCTTCTCCACCGCTGAGAGAGTCACCGATGTTTCCGGCCGGGGCGTTGGCATGGACGTCGTTCGCACGAATGTCGAATCGCTGCGCGGGACTATCGATTTGGAAAGTCATCTTGGCGAGGGCTCCGCCGTTACCCTGCGATTGCCGTCGAGCCTGACCGTCCTGGTGGTGCACGGGATGCTTGCCGGGATCGGCGATCAGCAGTATATCATCAAGGTGGAAGACATCCACGAGGCGATTCGCCCGAACCCGGAGGAAGTCGTGACCGTCGGCGGAACGGCCGAGTGCCTGCACGTACGAGGGGGAATCTATCCACTTATTCGTTTGCATGAACTGTTTGGCATTGAAACGGACCTCACCGACCCGACGCGTTCCACGGTTATTCTGGCGCATACAAAGGACAAATGCGCAGGGATATTGGTCGATCGGATACTGGGCCAGCAGCGGGTGGTCGTGAAAGACTTGAAGGGCCCATTCCAGGAATTAGGGACAATTGCCGGGACCGCCGTTCTGGCCAACAGCCGCGTCGGTCTGGTCCTCAATGTCTCGGGCATCATAGAAGAGTGCCTGGGCAGGTGAGTCCGCCTTGGGTCAGGGCGGAAGAGGCGGTACACGCTTTCTCAGATGCCTATGCATCGAGCGCTTTGTTCATTCTCTCTATGGTGTCGTCCACCTGTTCGGGGCCTAACATGCCTACGGTGATGGCGTCCACCAGCTCGTTCTCGAGCACGTACTTGAGCGAGGCGTCTTTCTGTTCGGGTTTGACCAGCCTGCCCGCGCCGAAGATCTTCATGCCGAGCACGACTTTGCCGTTCGCCCGGGCCTGTTTGAGCACCGGCGTCACTTCTTCGACGGATGCGTCCATGGCGGCCTCTTTGC
>CP070806.1:2859179-2881165 GCA_020343675.1 Phycisphaerales bacterium | reverse complement strand
GAAGAAGTGGGGATCAAGGTCGCCGCAGGTGAGGTCCTGGCGCTGGTGGGCGAGAATGGAGCGGGCAAGAGCACGTTGATGAAAGTCTGCTCGGGGGCGGTCAAACCGGACGCCGGCCAGATGTGGCTCGGCGGCGCGCCCTTTCGGCCGGGCAATCCCCTTGAAGCTCGTCGGGCCGGCGTAGCGATGATCTACCAGGAACTCTCACTTGCCCCGCATCTGAGCGTCCAGGAGAATATCATGCTGGGGATGGAACCGGCAAAGCTGGGCGTGGTGCGCTGGGGACAGGTCCGCCAGCGCGCCCTTGACGCGATCAGGGAGTTTGACAATCCGGAATTGACCCCGGACGCTCGCGTCAGCAGACTGTCGGTCGGCTCACAGCAGTTGGTGGAGATCGCAAGGGCGCTGGCCATCGGCTGCCGCGTGTTGGTGCTCGATGAGCCAACAAGCAGCCTGACACAGCAGGACGTGGAGCGCTTGTTCGAGATAATCGGCCGACTGAAACAACAGGGCAAAGCCATTGTCTATATTTCTCACTTTATCGAGGAGGTTAAGCGCGTTGCGGACCGGGTCACGGTTCTGCGGGATGGAAGGGTCGTGGGCAGCAGTGCTGTGGCGGCCATCACCGCCGATAAGATCGTAGCGTTGATGGTGGGACGACAGGTGGACGAGCTCTACCCTCGCTCTGACCGTGCGGCGGGGGAGGTCGTTCTGGAGATCGAAGATTTGGCCGGCCCTGAAAACCCCAAGTCGGCGTCTCTGCAGTTGCGGCGAGGTGAAGTCCTGGGTATTGCAGGGCTGGTTGGCGCTGGGCGAACGGAGCTTCTGCGAAGCCTCTTCGGGCTCGAACCGGTCAAGAAGGGCCGCATTCGACTGGGCGTGTACACGGGACCGGCCTCGCCGGTGAAACGCTGGATGCAGGGAGCCGGCCTGCTGAGTGAGGACCGCAAGGAAGAGGGGCTGGCCCTGTCCTTGAGCGTTGCGGACAATGTCACCCTCTCGAAATTGAAGGGCTTCGGCCCGTTGGGCCTGGTCCTTCCGGGCCGACAGGACAGAGCGACCCGGCGATGGCTGGAGCAGTTGGATATCCGCTGCCGGGGACCACGACAACCCGTGGCGTCCTTATCCGGCGGCAACCAGCAGAAAGTAGCGCTGGCCCGATTGCTCCAGCACGATGTGGATGTGTTTCTGTTGGATGAGCCGACGCGAGGCATCGACGTGGCGGCCAAGGCCCTCGTGTACAAGCTCATCAACACCCTGGCCACCGGCTCGCCGGGCGAAGGCCGAGAACCCAAGGCGATCCTGATGGTCAGCAGCTATCTGCCTGAGCTCATGGGAGTCTGCGACCGGGTAGCGGTGATGTGCCGTGGAACTCTCGGACCGACACACCAGATTGATGAAGTGAATGAGCATATGCTGATGTTGGAGGCGACCGGCCAGGAGGCAACTGCATGAGCGATGAGCAAGCAACATCAAATCAGGGCACGGCGCTCAACTGGCGGGGCTTGCTCAATACGCTCAGTCCGGTATTGGCTCTGGTCGCCGTGTTTGAGTTATTTGTGCTGATCGCGCCGTCGAGCTTTGCGACCGTGCGGAACATAGAAATGATCGCTCGGCAGACAACCATCGTCGGCGTCGCGGCTCTGGGGATGACGCTGGTGATTATCTCCGGAGGGATTGACCTGTCGGTCGGCTCGATTGTCGCACTGAGCACGGTGGTAATCGCCTGGCTGCTGCAGTACGCCGGCGTGAGCCCTCTGACGGCGGCGCTCGGCGGCGTGGCGGCTGCAGCCCTCTTCGGCCTGGTCAGCGGCGTACTGATTACCCGGCTGCGCGTCGTGCCTTTCATCGTCACCCTCGGGATGATGCTCGTCGTTCGCGGAGCAGCCAAAGGTATCGGGCGAGAGCAGAAAATCGACGTGAATCCGGAACAACTGGCCTGGCTCGACGACCTTCTGGCTTCGGTCCCTCAGGATCGAAGCTGGATGCTCCTTCCCCCGGGTGTCTGGATGATGATTCTACTGGCTGTGGCGATGGCCGCCCTGCTGCGGTACACGCGTCTGGGCCGGCATACGTTCGCGCTCGGCTCAAATGAGCAGACGGCCCGGCTGTGCGGCGTGGCTGTCGATCGCGTCAAGGTTATCGTGTACACACTGTGCGGGGCCTTTGCCGGTCTGGCCGGACTGATGCAGTTCTCCCGGCTGACCGTCGGGGACCCGACGGTCGCCGTCGGGCTGGAACTTAATGTGATCGCCGCGGTCGTCATCGGCGGAGGCAGCCTCAGCGGGGGCGAAGGTTCGATCCTCGGAACCCTGGTCGGAGCGCTGATCATGACCATCATCGCTTCCGGGTGCACACAGATGGGCCTGCCGAACTGGGTCCAGGAAATCGTCACGGGTGCGATCATTGTCGTCGCCGTGGCCCTCGACCGCCTGCGCCACCGCCGAACGGTCTGAGCGGGTGGCCCAAGGACATAGAATCGATGGTAATCGGAGTGATGACAGCTCATTTGTCCCTGCAGGGGATCGCTTCGCTGAAGGGAAAACGGAGTATCGTCAAGAGTCTCATCGGACGACTCAAGAGCCGGTTCAATATCTCCATCGCGGAGGTCGACCATCAGGACAGCAAGAGCAGCGCGGTGATCGGTGTGGCCGTCGTCAGCAATGACTCGCGTTTCATCGATCAGCAGTTCGACGCCATCATCGGCTTTATGCGAAACGACGGGCGATTCTACCTCGGGCAGGTCGAACGCGAGACTTTCTCCTGATTCGAGTATCAGGTCTTGGCTCAAAGAAAGAGAATCCTGTCGATAACGAATCTTGCACTGAAGAATATGTCCAGCGTCATGGGAGCGCAGAGTACAAGAAGACGCACCGGATGAATCCGCAATTTGGCGCGCACCAGAAAGTAGAGAATCGCCGTGGCGATTGCCCCGAGTATATACACTTTTGCGGTGTGAATCAGAAGCACGGCGTACCCCGACCCCAATCCCGCGAATACCTGAAAGCACTTCGTTGCCGACAGCAGTGTGGCGATGGCAAGTATCCCCATCACAACCGAGGCGGACAAAATCCACTTTCTGTCCGCCGGGCCCGCACACATCAGAGCCTGCATCCCGGCACCGGCGACGATTGAGCCGCACAACATGCTAATGGCAAGCCATACAATCGGGCTAACGGAAAACATGGAATCGCAAAAGGCCAGGATAGTAGGGACGGCAAAAACGGCCATGATTTTGAAGCGGCGAGCGGCCACGAGCACAAAGAAACCCACAATCAGTGCCGCCAAAGGGATGTGATAGAATCCCAGCAGAGTCATCTGGCGCTTGGCCGCAACCAGCGGAGCGAAGAAACCGGCCACGTCGGCAACGTGCAGTTTGAGCTGTATCGGAATCGGGTACAAGCGCACGTGTGCAGCGAGCTGAAAGAACAGCACGATGGCCAGAAAAGGCAGGACGGAAAACGGCACGCGCAGAAATTGCCATCGACCCTTCGGGCCAAACGCCGCCGGCCAGAACATCCACGGAACAGCCGCCGCCAGAAAGCCGGCCGTCGGATGAAACTTGGCCAATCCAAGTGCGAACGGCCCGAACCCGTATAGAGAGCCTGCAAAAAACGATCCGGCAAATCCGGCCACCCACCGCCGGCTGAGCACGTAACAACCCAGTGAAGCCAAAGGCGCGCTGATCACGAACAGATCCTGCAGCCGGGGTGCGCCGAAGCCCTTGAAGTAGTGCCGGTACAGATAGACAGCAAACACAGCATAGATTGCCGCCGCCACGGCAAATTTGGTGTATCTCATATTTCGCATTTCGTGGCCCAGAGAAGTTGTCAGACGCTCGCGGCCCAGGTACAAGCGACGGTGCAGGCATCACCCCGGCATCACTTGAGAATCACTTTGCCGGTCCCCGTGGTTACCCGGCCTATCTTGTAAACCTTCTCCCCGGATTTTCTGAGCTTCCGTGCTATCGAGTCGGCGAAATCCTCGGCCACGATCAGCACAAATCCTATCCCCATATTGAAGACTCTGAACATCTCTTCTTCTTCGACAGGACCTTTCGCCTGGAGAAATGAAAAAACCTTCGGCGCCGGCCAGCTCGATTTTCTGATGACGGCGTTGCAGTCCTTGGGCAGAATGCGAGGAATGTTGCCCGGCAGACCGCTGCCAGTAATGTGGGCCATCCCGTGAACGATTCGTTTGACCTTGTATTGCGACAGCAATTTTACAATCGAGCGAACATAGATTCGCGTGGGCTCCAGCAACACGTCACCCAGCACGGCGCCACCCAATTCGTCCGGCAGGTCGGTCATTTCGAGCCTGGCCTGCTTGAAGCAGATGTTGCGAGCAAGCGTGTACCCGTTACTGTGCAACCCGCTGGAGGCAAGGCCGAGAATAACGTCACCTTTCCTGACATCCTCTCCTGTGATAATCTTCTTTCGCTCGACAACGCCGACGGCAAACCCCGCCATGTCGAGGTCCCCTTCAGTGTACGTGTCGGGCATCTCGGCGGTCTCGCCCCCGATCAACGCGCAGTCGGCCTGCCGGCACCCCGCCGCGACGCCTTTGACAAGCTCGGCGACCACATTCGGCTCCAGCTTATGGACCGCCAGATAATCCAGAAAAAACAGCGGCTCAGCGCCAAGGACGAGCATATCATTGACGTTCATCGCCACCAGGTCGATGCCAACGGTATCGAACTTCTTCATCACAGCAGCCAATTGGACCTTGCTGCCCACACCATCGGTACAGGCGACAAGCACCGGGGTCTTGTAGTTCCTCTTGAACAGCCTCTCGTCATAGTCCAGCCTGAACAATCCCGCGAAGCCGTTTGCCAATTCAATCACTCGAGGCCCAAAGGTGCTGGCAACCGCGGAATAGATCCGCTCGACCATCCGGTCGTTGGCGTCAATACTCACTCCCGACTGTTCGTAGCTGATGAACTTGCTCATTTGCCGACTGACCCAATTCGCGCTGCGATTCTCCCGCGAGCTTGCGGGACCGGAAATCCGGTTCTCGACTCTATGCTCTTTCGTCGAACATTTGCATCTGGTGATGTTCCAAAGCGGACTTGTTGCCCGCAACGTCTATGGGAATCCTGTAGTCGCCGCTCCAGCAGGCGGTGCAGTAGTGGTCCGCCGGCAATGTGGCACAGGACAGAATCCCTTCCAGCGACACATAGCCCACGCTTTCCACTTCCAGGAATTCCCTGATTTGGCCTAAATCACGGTTGTTTGCCAGCAACTCCTCTTTGGTGGGGAAGTCAACGCCGTAAAAGCAGGGAAATCTGATTGGCGGACAACTCACCCGCATGTGAATCTCCTTCGCTCCGGCTTGGCGCAACGTCCTGATCTTGCCCCGGGTCGTGGTGCCACGAACGATGGAATCGTCCACCACTACGATACGCTTTCCCCGCACGACCTCATTGACCACAGCCAGCTTAAGCTTGACCTCCAGCTCTCTCAGCGCCTGGTCCGGCGAGATAAACGTTCTTCCGACATAGTGGCTCCGCACCAGTCCCATATCGAAAGGTATTCCACTGTGTTCGGCGTATCCAACCGCCGCCGATGTCCCCGAGTCCGGCACCGGAATCACCACGTCGGCATCCACCGGGTGTTCGACTGCGAGCTGCCTGCCCAGTTTCTTTCGGAGCTCGTGTACATTCTCGGCAAAGAACGTGCTGTTCTGTTTGGCAAAATAGACGTGCTCGAAGATGCAGTGGGCCGGCGTGACGGTGCCCGGGGTGACGAAAAAACGGCTGTGCAGGCCCTCTTTATCCAGCCGCACAATCTCGCCGGGCTCGACCTCGCGTACAAATTGAGCCCCGACGGCATCCAATGCACACGTCTCACTGGCCACCACGTATGCACCGTTCTCCGTCCGCCCGATACATAGCGGCCTTATCCCGTACGGGTCGCGAGCCGCTTCGATCCGGTCCGCGAACAGAAACAGAAGACTGTATGCTCCCTGGAGATGATTAAGAACGTGGCCCAGCGGATCGGGCCGGCTCACGTGCGTGGGCTTGGCCAGCAGATGAATAATGACTTCGGTATCGGAAGTACTCTTGAAGATGCTGCCGAACGCCTCGTACTCGTCCCGCAGCCGGCCGGCGTTGATCAGATTGCCGTTGTGGGCCACGGCCACCTGCCCGCGGGAGTACTCGGCCAGAAGCGGCTGCGAATTGGCCGCCCGGCTGGCACCCGTCGTCGAGTACCGCACGTGCCCAATGGCAATCGGGTTGGCCAGCTTCTCAAGAACACCCTGCCCTCCGCGAAACACCCGCCGGACCGTCCCCATTCCCGTGTAGCACTGGATCGATTCGCCGTCGGCCGAGGCGATGCCGGCGGATTCCTGCCCCCGATGCTGGAGACTGTGCAGGCCGAAGTACGCCTTTTGAACCGCTTCCGGGTCCCCGAAGACCCCAAAAAGACCACAGTTTTCTTTCTTCATTTTGACTCTCGATCCAGGCTACCCACTCAAACGGTAAGTATCTCTGTTCGCTTGAGGATTGTCAATTGAAAAGCTTCAAGTCTGAGATTGGAGTTCAGAGATCTGTCTTCTGCCGTGCTTTTTCTGTGCCGGAACGGAAGAAGTCCGGGACTCTGCGCAGCGCGCCCGAGGCATCCACACACGCCAACGTACTGGTTCCCTCAGCCAGGACCACCCCATCACGGCAGCGCCTGAGCGTATAGGTATGTTCGACCTTGCTCGCAGTGACCCAAGAGCAGGTCGTCTCCAGCTCCAGCTTGTCATCATATTCGGCGGGGCGTCGATACTTGATCTGCAGCCGGGCGACGACGAAAAGCACGCCGGCCCGCTCAAGGTCTTTATAGGCCACCCCATTCGCACGCAAAAGCTCCGTGCGTCCCATCTCGAACCATACCGGATACACGCTGTGATGAACGAGACCGCCCTTGTCGGTCTCGGCGTATCGAGGCACAATCGCAATCGTGTGGCTCTGAACAGTTAGCTGTTGAGGAAACTGCATTTTACTTTGAAGAGTAAAAATCAAATATCCAATATCAAAAATGCGGAATCCCGGCAAGCTGGGATGACTTCCTTAATTTTACATTTTGCATTTTGATTTTTGCTTTTCCCTTTGTTCAAGCCCCCAGTGTTTCTCAACTTCTTCGAGCGTCTTGCCTTTGGTCTCGGGGACAAACCGGCAGACAAAGAGTAGCAGAACGACACAGAACGCGCCATACAGCCAGAACGGAAAAGCGTGGTTGAACACGCCAACCAGCCAGGCGTTCTCGTCCATCATGGGAAACGTTTGCGAGATAACGTAGTTTGCAATCCACAGGCACACCGCGGCGACAGCCATTGCCCGGCCGCGAATACGCGTGGGAAAAATCTCCGACAGGATCACCCACGTCACCGGCCCGACGGACAGCGCAAAGCACGCGATATAGCCGAGAATAAAGAGCAGAATCCACAGTTCCGTCCTTTGGAAATAAGCGGCCAGACCCATCGCCAGCAGAGAAATCCCCATCCCCGCCGAACCGATCGCCATCAAGGGCTTCCGGCCCAGTCGATCCACCGTCCAGATGGCAATAACCGTGAAACTCAGGTTCACTGCGCCGACAACCACGGTCTGCAAAAGAGCGGTGTTGGTCCCGGAGCCCATCTTCTTGAAGATCTCAGTGCCGAAATAAAGGAAAACGTTAATCCCGGTCACCTGCTGCAAAACCGCCAACACAATCCCAATGACCAATACAATCTTCATGCCGGGCTGAAGGAGCTGTTTGAGCGAACCGCTCTCATGGGCAATCGCGGCCTTTATTTCCAGAAATTCGGTTTTGGCGTACTCGGCCCCATCAACACGGGTGAGAATCTCCAGAGCCTCGTCGCCGCGGTTCTGTTTCGTCAGCCAGCGGGGACTTTCGGGCACGAAGAAAAGCAGAGCCAGCAGCAGCAACGCCGGCAATGCCTCCGAGGCGAACATCCACCGCCAGCCCGATTGCTCGTTCCACGCCGCATCGCCCTGCAGCGCGATGAAGTAGTTCGCGAAATACACAACGAGGAAACCCGTGACAATGGCGAACTGGTTGACGGAGACCATGCGCCCTCGGATTCGAGCCGGACTGATCTCTGCGATGTACATCGGCGAGGAAATCGACGCCGCACCGACACCAACGCCTCCCAGTATGCGATAAATGATGAATGCCGTGATCGTCCTTGGGATGGCGGTCCCAACCGCTGAGATGAGAAACAACACCGCCGAAAGGATGAGCACCTTCTTGCGACCGAAGCGGTCGCTCAACACACCGGCGGCCCCGGCACCGATCGCACAGCCAAGCAGCGCGCAGCCCATGGCCCAGCCAGTCCAATTTGCATCCAGAGCAAAGTGCGCTTTTAAGGGTCCAATCGCCCCGTTGATGACGCCCGTGTCGTAGCCGAACAGCAACCCCCCCAGAGCCGCCACAAGGCACACGACCATCACATAAACGCCACCGGTCTGTGCTTCCGACAGACGGCTCTGCTGACCTGCCGATACGCTCATTGCCGGCAATTCTCCAGAGCATATTTCAACGCCCAGTCGATGAACGTCGCGTGATTGTTGTTCCTGTATGTCCCATCAGGCAGTCTGCATTTTGCCTGGGCCTGCTTGATTTGAGCGACGATTGGCCGGGCCTTCATACCGATTCCCTGGATCTCGCGTGCCGCGTGCAGGACGGTTTCTTCACGTTCGTCCTCCAGACCCTCAGCCAAAACCTGTAAAGCATCTTCGCAACGCCCCAATTTGCACAAGGCCCCGGCGGCGGCGAAGCGCACATTCGGACTCGAATCCTCCAGCCGCTCGGCCAACGCATCGGCGGCGGGCTCCCCCTGTGAGCCAAGACCTGTCAGAGCAATCACCGCCCAATAGCGAACCGCCCCGTCCGAATCGTCCAACAGCCGGATCAGCTTGGGAACATTCTTCGGCTCTTCGCCGACCGTGTTCGCGGCAGCGAGGATACGCCGCTGAGGAAACTTGCCCGGATCGCGCGCCATTTCATACGGAGTCGAACCGTCAGCGCGAATGTGCATTTCCGCTTCGGGCAACAGGCCCACGTCGCGCATCTGGAGCATCCATCGGTAAAGCACCCTGCGAAGCCTCTCAAGGATTCTTCGGCGTTCGGAACGGCCCGCAAGATTTTCCATTTCGTGCGGGTCCACAACCATGTCATACAGCTCCTCGGCTGGCTTGACAGGTTCCCAGAGCCGTCTTTGCGCGGGTGACAGCTCATCTTCGCCAACCGCTCGCCTCAATTCCTGCATAATCTCCGCTCTGTCTGGATATTCACTCGGCTGGATGTAAGGCACATGGCGCATATAATTGCGAACGTACTTGTACCTTCCATCGCGCACGCAGCGCGAGCACTCGTAGGCCTCGTCCACCCGGCTTGACGCCCCGAAGATGTATTCGCGACCCTTGCGCTTTGCGGGGCCGAGGAACGCCCTGCCCTGCATGGTGCTCGGAACGGACAATCCTGCCAAGCTCAGAACCGTCGGGGCAAAATCAACAAAGCTGATCAATCTGGCCGTTGTCCGGCCCGGCTGGTGCGGCGCGAGATGCCGATAGCGCTGCGGGAAGCGAATGATCAGCGGCACGTGAAGGCCGGTATCGTAAAGCGTTCTCTTGAATCGGGGAATGCCCATCCCATGGTCTGAGAAGAAAAACACGATGGTATTGTCGGCCAAGCCGTCGGCTTCGAGCTGGCCAAGCAAATCGCCGACCTGTTTGTCCATGAAGGTCATCAAATCGTAGTAGCGGGCCCAGATTTTTCGCACAAACGGCGTGTCCGGATAGTACGGTGGAAGCGAAACACCCGCGGGGTCGTGACGCTCCTGCGGCTTGAGCTTCGAACCATAGTTGGCAAGAAACTCCTCGTCGGAACCGTTGATTTGACCCTGGTGCGTGGAGACGAAATTGAACACGCTGAAGAACGGCTGGCCCGGCGCGCGTTTGCGCCAGTGCGCCTCGTGGCTCGACTCGTCCCAGACGTCAACATCGACGAAGTTGTAGTCCTTCTTGTAATTGTTCGAGCAGTAATACCCGGCCTCGCGAAGGTATTGCGGAAAACACTTAATCTTCTGCGGCAGTTTGACCTCGGAGCGCAGATGCTGAGTCCCGGTGGAAGTCGCGTACACACCGGTGATCAAGCATGACCGCGCCGGCGCACAGACCGGCGCTGTCGCAAACGCCCGAGTGTACATAATACCCTGGCCGGCTAACTTGTCTATGTTGGGTGTGATCGCATAGGAGTCGCCGTAGCAGCCTAAGAAGGGACTGGTGTCTTCACAGGTAATCCACAGAATGTTGGGCCGTTCTTTGGATGCTGAGCTCAGCCGCCTTCTTTGGGGCCGGGCGCATCCCGAAAGGGCTACGGTCGAGGCGTAGAGACTCGCCGTCTTAAGAAAGTCGCGCCGTGTGTCAAGGGAAGTGCTCATTGCTCTATCTCCTTCGTTATCCGTCAAGAACTGCCATGTGCTGGGGACTACCGACCCGTAACAACCTTAATATCTCGCAAGCTCCGAACCGCTTGCCCATCTGCCGCCGTCAATTCCGCAACCATCACGTAGTCTCCGACTTTTTCCGGAATCTTCTGGGCAAATGTTACAATCTCCCGGTCCAGGCCATCAACGCTGCAATCCCTGGACTGCTCGGCGACAATCTGCTCGCCACGCATGATACGAAGACGAACGGCTCCGTTCCAGTCGCTGCATAGGTCATTCAAGACAAAAACCTTGAACGGGCGTTCCTCGCCGCCGGTCAGCTCCTGGGCCCAGAAATCCATGCACAGGGCAACCGGCGAGAAAGCATCGCGAACGTACTTCTCGAAATTGGGTTCAAGAATGAGCTTCTCCAGGTCAATGAAGTGGTCGCTTGTGGCGCCGCCTTCAGGACGGGGTTTGTCGCCGGGCCGGGAATACCCCAATCCGCAAAAATGCAATACGCCCGCACACTTGCGATGCCCCCGCCAGAATTCGGTCAGGGCGGCCAAGTAACGAGCGTAGAGCACTCGGCGTGCGAGGATGGTAGAATTCGGCCCAAGCAGACTTCCATATATTTTGTCCGTCAGGCAGGTTGTCGTGCCATCGCGGTTGAGCCACAGCCAGGCATATTCGTTGATGATAATGGGCAGCTTGCGATTTCTCTGGACGTCTCTGACGGGTGGCTCACCGGATGCATTGGCCAGGTCGGAAAGATGAAACTCGCCCCGGCCCCATTGAATCTGGCTGAACAGATAAGGATGCGCCTCCAGGCAGTCGGCGTCGCTTTGTGGTGCGGCCCAGCCGTTGTCCCAGGGCCGATTGGACAAATCCAGAGCACGGACCGCGGCGATAGCCTTTGCTGTCTCGCCGGTGACGCTCTCGTTCTGAGCGTCCCAGATGACCACGCATGGATGGTTCCATCGTTCACGCATCCACGCGGTATATTCGGACACAATCTTTTCGCCGACGGGATTCTCCGGCGCCTTACTCAGCAGCCAGATGGGGAACTCATCCTGAATCAAGAAGCCCTCCTCGTCAGCGATATCATACCAAGTTTCGGGCGGAAAGCCGATGCAGTAGCGAATGGAGTTCCAGTGCATGCCCTTGAACTTCCGATGCAGCCGGCGAACCCATTCAGTTCGCCAGGGCTTGTCACCCCGCTGGTCATCTTCGAAGAAGCGATAGATGCAAACGTTGGTGCCTCGCATGAAGTAGGGTTTGCCGTTCAGAATCGCTCGGCCGCTGCCTTTGTCAAAACGAAACGAGCGCATCCCGAAACGCGTTCGCACCGTGTCGGCGCCGGTATCGACTACAAGCTCATACAGGAACGGATCCTCGGGCGTCCACAACCTGCAACTCTCTATTGGGACGCTGACGTCTAGAGTTCTCACTCCACCGCGGGCGGAAGTAACGCCCAAAAACTTCGAAGTGCCGACAACTCTGGAGGTTTTGACTTCCCTCACCTCGTATGTGACTGAAGCTTGCCCCGATCTTTCAGGCCATTGTATCTCGGTGACCACCCTTACCCTGTTGGCTGAAATGTCCGGGACGGTCTGGATATTCACGATGTGCGGCTCGCCGGTGAGAATCAGCTCGACGGAATCGTAGATGCCGGGGATGTAGAGGTATTTCTCGAAATCCCAGCCACTCGGCACATCTGTCGGTCTGGACTCGCGGTCGGCGCCGACACGTATGAGCAGCTCGTTCTCCTGCCCGTCGCCTCTGAGCTGCTGCTTCACATCCATATAGGCCGGCGTGAAGCACGCCAAGTGTTCACCAACGAGCTTGCCGTTGAGAAAGGCTTTTGTGCCGTACTTGGCTTTGTGGATCTTCAATAGCGCAACGTCCGGAATCGATGAATCGACTGTGAAGGTCCGGCGATACCAGAAGGCCTGACGCCGCTCGCTCTTTTTGCCGACCTCTTCAAAGGCGGGATCTGCCATATCCACAAGGCCCGGCACCGGAACCGTGTGCGTGAAACGCGCGGGAATCGGGTCCATCGGGCCTTCTGCGATCTCCCAGCGTCCATCCAAATTGATCACTCGCCTCGGACCGCCACTTTCGGCACACGACGCGGCAGGCACAACGATGAACAAACCTGTTGCGACGAGTAAAACCGTGCTCGCCCCGCATAATGGCCTTCCACTCTTCATAGCCTTTCTCTCCTACACGCCCCTGCCCAAGGCGCCGAACATGGCTAAGACGTTCCGGGTGGGCGTATTGCACTGGATGTTGTGAACGGTAGCGAAAACAAAGCCGGCGCAAGCCGTCCCCTGGCGGATGTTCTTTGTGCCGAATATCTTGAGCCGCTCGGAGACTTGCCGGCGGACCTGGTCGGGCTCGCCGAAGGGCAGGGTCTTTTGCGTATCAACGCCGCCCCCCCAGAAGACGATCCGGCCGCCGTACTTGTCCACTAAATGGTGCGGATCCATCCCTTTTGCTGAGGTCTGGACGGGATTGAGAATATCGAAGCCGGCCTCGATGAATCCTTCGATCAAGGGCTCGCAGCCTCCGCAGCAATGCTTCATGGTCTTCCATTTCGTGTGAGTATGAATCCAGTCATTGAGCTTCCTGCTAAACGGAAGATACAACTCGCGATAGGTATCCGGACCGCAGAAAAGTGTGTTTTGTGCCGCTAAGTCCGTGCCATCCAGCCAGACCGCCTGAATTCTGTCGCCGACGGCCTGGTAAATCCGCTCAAGATTCTTTATGGCGATCTGTGTCTGCCCGGCGAATACCTCTTTGACGTACTGCCTTCGCGAGACCGTGCTGATATACCATTCCTCGATGTCACGGATTCCCCTTGGATGTTTGAGAAAGGCGGCGGGGACCAGCGCGATGTCCCCGAAGGCCGTGCCGGGCAAGCCGGTCGTAATGGCCAGGTCGGTATTGTCGTAGAGGTCACGGGCCCTTTGCTCGTAGCCCTTCAAGTCCTCGTCACTGAGCAGTGCAAAGTCTTCGAGGTTGTCCGCCGGGTCGAGTTTGGACTCGTCAATCGGTTCCTGGCGAACAATGTCGTCGAAATAGAAGCCTCCTTTAGGCATCCGGCCCGACGCCGGCACGGATTTGTCCCCTTGCGGATACTGGAGAACATCGCCGTTGGATTCGGGCTCGGTGTTGAACTTGCCCGGAACCAGGACATTCGTGCCATCGAAGGTCTTCCACGGTTTCCAATCCGCGTCGGCGAAGCCAAAATGATTCCTCGGTCCGGGCAGGTTCACCGTGTCGATGCCCAGCAGGTCCCGCAGGTCGGATGCCACCTCACCGAGCATCTGATAAGGCTCGACAACCTTGACGCGCGTCGCCGGTTTATCCAGGCCGAGGGCCTGCCGCAGATTCGCGACAACACTGACGTGTGCTCCCGTGCCCAGAGTCCCGCCCAGGTCCACGGGAACGCGGTCCACCGGCTGATAATTCAGAGCTCTGAGCACCCGTTCGCGGCCGGTCATGGCTGAACTGCCGTCAGAGACGTTACTCATATAGAATCTCCCAAAGTCCTCGATTCTCGTTGCCCGATGCGTGATCCTGGCTTTTCGCCAGGCACCTGGCATCCACTATCTGGGGTGATTCTATCACTTCTGCGGCTCTGTGACAAAGATTGTGTTGGGCCGCATATTGCGAAGAATACGTCCTCCGCGGGGAATTCGCAGGACAATAAGCACTTAAGTGGAAAGCTCTTATGGACGATGGAAGAGAATATAGAGCTTGACTTTCCCGGCTGTGATTGGGATAATTCATCGACCTGCCCTCGATGAAGGGGCTTTTTTTTGTGTTTTTGAACCCCCGTAGGGAGTTCCAAGGACTGCGAAAGGATAGATTATGAGGACCTTGTCTGTCTGGCTGAGAATTCCGGCCTGCCTCGCCATATTTCTTGGCGCGTTGAGTGTTAGCTGCAAACCGAAAACCCCCGACGAAAAAGGGGATCAAACAACGGCCGCAGGACGCCTTGCGGCCGAGCCGAACGCCCCGTCGGAATCGGATGCCGATAACGTCGCCGTCACTGTCAATGGAGTTGACATCACCGAGAGCGATGTTCAATCACTTATCAAGTCTCAGCTCGACATGATCACCCGACAGTCTGCACAGTTGCCCCCTGCGATGGTGCAGCAATACCAGAAACAGCTCAGGGAGCAGGCTCTCGAACAGCTAATACGCAGAAAGCTGCTGGAGCAGGAAATAACAGATGCGAACATCGTCGTCACCGAAGAAGAAGTGATTGGCAAGATCAGGGAAATTGCCTCCGACTCGCCGGATCTGCTGTCATTGGAAGAAGTCAAGAAGCAGCTTGAGCAATACGGCCAGGACTTCGATAAGGTGAAGGAGGATGTCCGAACAGGGCTATCCCGCAACCGGTTTATGGAAATGCAATGGGAGGGCAAGATAAACGTCACCGAGGAGCAGGCCAGGAAGTACTACGAGGAAAACCCCAAACGGTTCGAAATACCCGAACAGATCAGGGCAAGTCACATTCTTATAAAATTCGATGATATCGCTTCCGGCGGCGACCCAAACGAAGCCAAGACGCAGGCCAAGGCGAAAGTCGAAGACCTGCTCAAGCAAATCAAGGAGGGAGCGGATTTTGCCGAGTTAGCCAAAGCACATTCAGCCTGTCCGTCCGCCCCGGCAGGTGGTGACTTGGGTTTCTTTCCACGGGGCAAGACAACCCCACCTTTTGAGAAGGTGGCTTTTGAATTGGAGGTCGGGCAGATCAGTGACACTGTGGAAACCGAATACGGATACCACATCATCAAGGTCACCGATCATAATGACGCCAGCGTCGTTTCGTTTGAGCAGGCCAAAGAAGGCACAATGAAACAACTCACGCAGAAGAAACAGGCCGAGTTCGTTGAAGAGTATATCAATTCGCTCAAAGCCCGGGCGAATATCGTCTTTCCATTTGAGATGTAGCGACCGCCCAAAACAGGGCAACCGGCGAGGTCAAATTTACGAACCGCTGGCCAGGAGCGTGGCAGGGTCGAGGTTGGCTGCCTCAATTCCCTTGAAATAGCGTGCGGTCCCGACCTTCAACTCTATGGTGGCCTCTTCATCGCAGACCATGATGCCGTTCGGGTGCATCTGCAGAGCGCTGATCGTCCACATATGGTTCACATTTCCCTCGATGGCGTGCTGCAGCGCGCGTGCCTTGTTATGCCCATTGACAATAATCAGCACTTCATCGGCATCCATGACGGTGCCGACGCCTACCGTCAAGGCCGTCTTGGGCACTTTGTTGACGTCGCCGTCAAAGAAACGTGAATTGGCCACGATCGTGTCATAGGTGAGCGTCTTGACTCGCGTCCTCGACGACAATGACGAGCCCGGCTCATTGAATGCGATGTGACCGTCGGGACCTATCCCTCCGAGAAAGAGGTTGACGCCGCCTGCCTGCGTGATTCTCTCTTCGTAGCTCGAGCACTCCGCTTCGAGGTCCGGCGCATTGCCGTCAAGAATATTGACGTTTTCCTTCTGAATATCAACATGGCCGAAAAGATTATTCCACATAAACGAATGGTAGCTCTCCGGGTGATCCTCCGGGATACCCACATATTCATCCATATTGAATGTCATAACATGCTTGAAGGAGACCGCGCCCTTCTTGTTGAGTTGTACCAACTCTTTGTATGCACCCAGCGGTGACGAGCCCGTGGGAAGACCCAACACAAATGGTCTGGACTTGGCTGGGCCGAATTCATTGATGCTCTTGGCCACATAATTGGCCGTCCACTTGGACGCGATTTCATAGCTCGGTTCGATAATCACTCTCATAATCTCTCTTCTCCTGAATTCATGCTCGTGGTTCACAAAACAGCCTTTTCGCCGGGCTCCATATCGCAGATGCCCTCAGAGGACCGGCCCGACAGCAGTTGTTCCATTCGACCGACCAGCTCATCAGCGAGCGCCGTTTTGGCGGCAATGTGCTTCTCGATCTCCAAGACAAAATCGTTCTTCTCAAACGTCCCCCTGACCTGCTCGAAATCGGCCTGCTTCGTGTCCTGCCGGCCGTCGAGCCCGTACCCGATTTGGGCCGTAGCGGCGAATTCCTTCCGGGCATCGGCATGAAGCATGCGGTCGAGCTCCACGACCGCCTTCTTCCACCTGACCGTGATATCGATAATATCTTGCGGTGTCACGTTCTCAAGCGTCTTGCCCAATCGCTGCTGCAGGATGTTTGCCGCCCACGCCCACTCGTACTCAGGATAGCGTGCGTGCATCGACCCGAAAACTTCCGCTACCTGCTCAAGGCTGTCGAGCCGGCCGTCTTCAATATCCGTTAGCATCTTTCGAACAGCTTCCTCGGGAGCCAGCAGGCCGGCCAGATCCACCCATTTGCCCGGGCCCATACTCGTCTGGGGCTTCAGCGCTTCTCGAAGATCGGAAATACTGCCAAACGGCCTACCCTCCAGTTGCTTGATCAGGCAATTGCCCAGGAACTTGTCGATTCCAATCTGGTATAACCTGACGCCCCTGTCCGATGACGAATTCTTAATCTTGACGCTGTGGTAGGTGAAGTACTCCGATGTTTCACCCGAAGTCGCCTTGAGGTTGGCAAGCAACTGACAGCCATTGAGCATCTTCTGAATCGTGTAGGGGCTCAGTAGTTTGAAGTTTATGTGGTCCAACAGTTCAGGGGCTTTTCGCCTGTCGCGTTTGGGCCATTTTCGAGCATCTCGAACAGTTCCGACGCTTCGCAAATTGATGCCGGGAACCAGAATACTCTCGTCCTCGTGTTCAATGAGGTAGGAGAAAGGCAGGTCCGAGGTGTCCGAGTTTCTATAATGCCGACCCATCACCACGGTGAAGGCCCCAACCTTTGCCGGCCAGAGCACGTACGAATCGCTGGCGGTCTTGGAGCCGCGCTCGACAACACCCTGATGCACGGGCCCAAGTTTATACATGTGATTGCTTTGGTTCGTTCCGCTGCCAGCGTTCAAGAAGGAAAACAACCCGGCTATCAACAATGTGGATTTGTGATGCGTGACCGTATAGGGGCCAGCAAATATGGCACAGGCTTCACCGTGAAAACCGCCGCAATTCGCGAAGAACACCGAGTTCTCCGCCGAATACTGTCTCGACAACACGGTGCCCTGACCGATAAAGCATTTGTATATGATGGTTCCGTCTGTAATCTTCGAGCCGCTACACGCAATGAAATCCTCCGCAAAAACACCTGGTCCGATATGAACCGGGTCCTCAGCGCAGCTATTGACGGAGCCATTCTCCAGTTTGTTAACTCCCTCGATCAAACTTGCAGGACCCACTTTCACGTTCTTGATGATTCGACAGTTGAGCAGTCGCCCCCCCCTGCCAACAAGGCCTATTGAACGGGTCACCGACGCGGTATAGCCGGCTATCATTTCTCGCAGCTTCTCAATGACTTGCGGCCGGTGCCGGTAGAAGGCCAGCACATAAGCCGTGTGGGCAGAGAGGCGGTCGTAAATCGGTATTTCTCTGCCGCCGGCCTCGTTGACTACGGCCACTTCTATACCGTTGCCGAAGCTGCTCTGGTCCTCAACCGCAAGCAGCTCGATATTGTCTATAACCGCATCGTCTTCAATGACGTAGTTCGCGATGTAATTCCTTATCCGGCTGATATATACGTTATTGCCGATCGTGCAGTTGTGAATCGTCGCATGGCTGATCCCCGAGGGTTTGGCGACGCCGCCGAAGAAGGACACCGGCTTTTCAAAGACGCCAAGTTTCACACAGCCCGAGAAATGAGTCGATTTCACCGCGTGCGCCTTGAAACCCTCGGCGACCTCAACCTTTGACCAATCATCACAACTGCATCCCTGGCGGGTCAATTCGTCGATCTGGTCCGCAGAGAGCGGATGAAACGCACCTTGATACGAATTAGATTCTAATGACATTGTCTCTTCTTCCCTAGCCGCGACAGACTCGCCAGCCCGAGCCCAATGAGAACCTATTGTTATTTAGTCTGCCGTTGGACCGCCGGCGTTCACCTCTCAACACAACCGAGCAGATACTACAGACAACAATTCCATAAATCAACACTTTTATAACAGGCGAGCTGTTAGATAGAAACGTCTGGCAGAGCCGCAATCCTGCATCGCGAAGCGCAAGGAATGCCGCCGCACAGAGTCTTGTTCCGGGCGCCGCGAAATTCTCAGCAAAATTTGGAGTAATCCGTTGGCGCGTGCCGATGTTTAGCATATATAAGGGACTGTAGTTCCCCCGGATAAGGGTGTCGTCCTGCGTCTCTTGATGGTCTCAACATAGGGCCGATGATTGCTATCTTCGTAGATGCAGGACGCAAACCTAAATATCCGTTGGGGTTGTTGTTCAGGGACGGCGTTTTGCTTCAAAGACGGTAACGTGCGCACTCTCAAGGACGAGGCCATGCCGAATCAGGCAAGAGTGGCGAAGGTTTTGGCAACACTGTTGGCTTCCATGACATCTGGAGCCGTCGTGCTGATGGCCCTGGGCCATAATCCTCCCTCCGCCGGCCCGTTTTCACTTTGGACATACCAGCGTCTTGACCCCGTCAGAAACGCTATTTCGTCTGATACAGCGCAATCGCGCGGACGCTGGAACCGCATCGAGATTCACTACAGCGGCACGCGAACCGGCAACGTAGAACAGTTGTCGTCGCTGAACGGCCTGGCAAGACCTGACGGCATCAATTGTCACTTTTGCTTGTGCAATGGCCTTGGCGGTAGCGACGGCGATATACAGCCGACGGAAAAATGGCAAAAACAATTGTCGGCCGCCCCCGGCCAGGCCTGGTACGGGAGTGGTCGGACCATCCGCATCTGCCTTATTTCGGATGGAAAAGTCACCTACCCGACCGATTGTCAGATAAAACGACTGCAGGTGCTTGTCGAAGCGCTGCGTGAGAGATTCGACATCGACCCTGAGGCGATCGACTACCCAGGCGATTGGCGATAGACACCCAAAGCGCCCAATCACCCGGGAATCCGCCTGACCACCCGTTTTGAAACTGCACCTCCCGCATAATAATAGACCGGATGCGCATCCAAAAGATACACATCCAGTCGCTTTAAGGAGGGCGGTTATGTGCTAAATAATACCTCAGCCGTCCGGCTCTCGGGAACTTACCTTGCAGGCTCCTTCCCTATTTTGCACGACAGACGCCTCCAGACACCCGATTTATTGCAGGTATTTCAATAAAAACCTGAGAATTCTCAAAAACCCGCATTTTGTGCCTGATATCGCATGTTTCAGAAATCTAGCCTCTAACCGGCAGACTTGTCAACCGCAACTACGTTCACCTTCTGCCGACTTCACTCTCTCGCCGACCACCAACGCCCCTCCAAGCTTCCGCAGTAGCGGCACAGGCAGAAAGACCCTGGCCGGGTGCCAATTGCGGTCCAACCCGGATTCCTCACAGCTATGGACTCTCAGCCGCCGTGGCGAGAAAGCAGTCTCCCCGGCGGCTCAGAGCCGCAGAAGGCTTGCCGGAATGTCTCTCTTTCTGCCGCTGCTTGGCGTGCGGGGGCCTGAAACTGGCTTTTGACCGGCTTTGTTCTCGCGGCATCCGAAGCGGGGAGTTGTCGACATAACTGTCTTTCAGACAATAGGTTGCGTCTATTTGGCTCTCAAGGAAACCTATCCGCCAGCTCCACAAAGACGATTTAGCCCCAACGGATTGGCTTTGTTTTTTCAAATTAGTCACCGAGGGCACGGAGGATACAGAGGTTTTCATAAATTGGGTTTGTTTCCCCATCGCCTAGGCGGGGCTCGTTCTCATAATCCTTTGTTAAAAATCAGCTTACGCCCATTATGGCCTTTCGCAAATTGGCTTTGTTTTTTCATAACAGCTCAAAATCGGCCTGATTCTCAGCGCTTGTTAGATCCTCAACGGCGAAAAGGCCGTGTTTGAGAGCATTCTGCGCCACGGCCGCCTTTCCCTCAGCCGTGCGAGGCCCGGTCGATTTTTGAGCATTTTGCTGGTTAGCATTGGTTTGAACTTGTGTACTCATAAAGATTCCCCTTTCTGAATTGATTATTTACGATTGGCTTTGTTTTTTCAAAACCGACTATTAGCCACTAAGGCACTGAGGCACAAAGGAACAGAGGTCCTGAGTAGATTGTGATAACTGTGTGCCTGGCCTCGACTGAGCTCTGCCGAATGTCTTGCCACTGTGCACCTATCTTAAAACCACGAACTATGAACTGTAAAACCATGAACTACGAACAATGAACTATCGACTATACACTACACGATATCTGTTATATAGACATAATATATAGATGGGAATTATTTGTCAAGTGAAATTTTGAGAAAAAGACGAATTTAGCCACAGACCTGTCCTGAGCGAAGTCGAAGGATTTCACAGACACCGTCCTGAGCTCAGTCGAAGGATCACGCGGATTTTGGGGCCACGAAGCGCGTAGGGTGTGATATATCGCACCATTCACCAATAGCCCCATATTGCGTTTTCCGGCCAATTTTCATCTTTTGCACGTTTCTTCCTTGCTCGACAGGGAGGCAGCATCTACAATTGGAGATGGCGGATATAATAGCTCTGAAGCGGCAGCGTCGTGGTTTATGCTCTCGTGCTTTGTACCGAGAGGCTTGGGATGTTATGCGGAAACTCAAACAGACATAGGGTCTTATGCGGAACCACATAGGAATAGTCTGGTGAGTGAGATATGATAGAACAAACAATACTTAGAGGCTGGAACGAGTTTGACAAAGCTGTCCGTGAGATGCCATTCCGTCGCTGGCTGTTCAGAGGACAGGTCGATGCTTCTTGGGAATTGGTGACATCACTCTATCGGTTGTTCACTGATCTTCATAGGACGTTCGAAATATCACGCCCTGAGAGTAGGCGTGGGTTTGCGAGAGACCGTCGGGAAACTGCGATGATCAACCAATTTAAGGCAAACGCGCACCTTTATCTCAAGACACTGCCCCGAAACTCAGAATCCAACCTTGAGTGGCTATCTATTATGCAGCATTTTGGATGTCCCACTCGACTGTTAGACGTGACAGCTTCCCCCTATATTGCTCTACACTTCGCCCTGGAACAAGGCCATGGCGATGCTGCCGTTTACGCATTCAATCATGGGGCGTTTAGAAAAATCGATATCGAAATTGTTAGCGCGGATTATGCACAGGATGTACTCAGGAACAAGAAAGGATCTAAAGCATTCATAATCCCGTATGAACCTAAACAAACCAATGAGCGTCTCGTTGCTCAGCAAGGCGCATTCATTGTACCTAGCAACAACTACGAGAAGATCGACACAATTATGTCAATGTATGATTCAGATGAAATTCTTGTAAAGAAACTCATTATACCTGCGAATCTTCGACTTGAGGATCTCAAGAAACTGCGAAGAATGAATATCACGGCTGCGTCTCTCTTTCCTGGGCTTGAGGGTTTCTGCAGGTCACTTCGCGACCAAACTGAAACAGTATCACAGTTGAAGAGATTCGAAATTAATTAGGGACGCACCGCATTTTATGAAAACGAAGCGGTGTCAATAATAGGGTCCGTCCCTATTATACTATCTATTTTGAC
>CP070806.1:2852002-2859079 GCA_020343675.1 Phycisphaerales bacterium | reverse complement strand
TCGGGCAGTTGTGGCATTGCTGAATACGCGAAAATGGCGTATAAATTGCGGTGCCATGACGGACGATGCAAAGAAACGAATTGAGCAGTTACGCGAAGAGATTCGAGAGCATGATCATCTCTACTATGTGCTCAACCGGCCCCGGGTCAGCGATCGCCGATATGACGAACTCTTCGCCAAGCTCAGGGAATTGGAGCAGGCGAATCCCCGGCTCATAACGGCCGATTCACCCACGCAGCGCGTTTCCGAGCGGCCTCTGGAGGGTTTCAGCACGGTCAGGCACGCCTTACCTATGCTCAGTATGGACAACACCTATAACGCTGAGGAGTTGAGGGCGTTTGATCAGAGGGTCGCAAAACAACTGGGCAGCGAAGATTATGATTACGTGGTCGAGCTGAAAATCGACGGGCTTGCCATAAGCCTTCGCTACGAGCGGGGTATTCTCATCACTGCCGCAACGCGCGGCAATGGCCAGGTCGGCGACGATGTCACCGCCAATGTGCGGACTGTCAAAGCCGTCCCGCTCCGCCTGTTGGACGCTGATGAGATCCCGGCCGTCCTTGAAGCTCGAGGCGAAGTCTATATGCCCACGAGTGCTTTTCTGGAATTGAACCGGCTTCGGACCGAGGCGGGCGAGCCGGCTTTCGCCAATCCGCGAAACGCCGCGGCGGGCTCTTTGAAACTGCTGGACGCACGAATCACCGCAGCACGGAACTTGTCGTTCTTCGCCTACGCCACGGGTGAGCTTTCCGAGCCTCTGGCAGAGAACCATTACGAGTGTCTCAGGCGATTCAAGGAATTGGGCCTTCCTGTGAATCCCGGCATCACAAGAGCGGGAGATATCGATGAAGCCATTGAAATCTGCGATGACTGGAGCAAGAAGCGGCTGAGTCTGGACTATCAGATTGACGGCATGGTGATCAAGGTCAACCGCCTCGACCAGCGGGACATACTCGGCGCCACAGGCAGGGCGCCTCGCTGGTGCATCTCGTATAAATTCGCCGCCGAGCAGGCTGAAACCGTCGTCGAATCCATTGACGTCCAGGTGGGCAAGAGCGGCATTCTCACGCCGGTGGCGAATCTGAGGCCCGTGCAATTAGCCGGGACGACCGTCAAGCGGGCCAGCCTGCACAATTTTGACATGCTCGCGAAGCTTGACGTCCGTTCCGGCGATACCGTTATCATCGAAAAGGCCGGTGAAATCATCCCGCAGGTGATTGAGGTCAAGAAATCGTTGAGACCAAAGGGGACGGTCTCCTTCCGCATACCCCAAACATGCCCGAATTGCGGCTCTGTAGTCGCGAAGGACGAAGACGGCGTCTATATTCGGTGTCTGAACCTGGACTGCACAGGTCAACTGAGGGAACGCTTGAAATACTTCGCAGGCCGGGGACAGATGGATATCGAGCATCTCGGGCCGGCCCTGATCGACCAACTCATTGAAGCCGGACTCGTCAGGAATTTCGCAGACCTCTACGTGCTGGACAAGGCCCAACTCCTGGGCCTGGAGCGCACGGCGGACAAGAGCGCAGCCAACGTGATTAGGGCGATAGAGAAAAGCAAGAGCAGGCCGCTATGGCGTCTGGTGGCCGGCCTAGGGATCCGGCATATCGGAGGTCAGTCGGCACAGATCCTGGCCGAGCACTTCGGCTCGCTTGAAAAGCTCATGAACACAGAAAGGCAAGAGCTGGAAGCGATAGATCAGATCGGACCGACAATGGCGGAAAGTGTGTATGAATATTTTCGTGACCCGGAGAACCGGTCGGTGATTGAGCGGCTATTAGCTGCGGGCGTCAAACCCGAGCAGCCAACAACGCAGCGTTCGGACAAGCTCGCGGGCAAGACTATTGTCGTCACCGGGACGCTGGAGCATTTCAGCCGGCAACAGGCCGAGCAGGCGATCAGGCTGGCCGGGGCGAAGGCATCCAGCAGCGTCAGCAAGAAGACCGATTACATCCTGGCCGGTGATAACTCCGGCAGCAAGCTCGAGAAAGCAAAGAAGCTTGGGGTTGAAGTCATTGACGAAAAACGGTTTATGACTATGATTGACACGGACGGGCACGGACTAAGACACTGACCGACACCGACAACTACATGAGTCAGAAGCATGCGAGTCTGTTGTACAAAGACTTGAGCTGCAACGTTCGCGGAGCTGCTTTCGAGGCAAGGAAAAACTATGGAGAGGGACACGAAGAGGTAATATTCAACAGGGCTTTTGCGGAAGAGCTTGACCTTCGCGGAATAGGATTTCTCATCAATTTTAATTCTGGCGGAGTCGATACAAAGCGTGTAATCTATACCAACGACAAGAAAAAGCACATTGAGCTGGAAGAGAAGAATGGAGACTGATCAGTGATGGTCAGTGTTAACGTCAGTGACAGTCAGTGTTAAAGCCAGTGAAAGTCAGCGTTACATGCAGATGGCACTGAGGCTGGCCCGCCGGGGAATCAGCTCGGTTGAGCCGAATCCCGCCGTCGGCGCCATCATCGTCAAAGCCAATCAGATTATCGGCAGGGGATACCATAAGAAATTTGGCGGCCCCCATGCCGAAATCAACGCGCTGGAGGATTGCCAAAGCCTCGGTGTCAGGCCCAACGGTGCGACGATGTATGTGACGCTCGAGCCCTGTTCTCATCACGGGAAAACGCCGCCGTGTACCCAGGCTCTGATTGCTGCGGGCATCGCCAGAATTTTTGTGGCCATGACCGATCCGTCGGAGCACGCCAACGGCAGAGGCATCGAGCAGTTGCGCGAGGCGGGCATCGAGGTGCATACCGGAATCTGTGAGACTGAGGCCAGGCTACTCAATGCCCCCTTTGTAAAATATTCGGCGACCGGCAAATGCTGGGTGACGTTGAAATGGGCGCAGACCATCGACGGCAAACTTGCCTGGGCGCAGAAGAGCGACGAGCAAAGGTGGATTTCGAACGAGTTGAGCCGGCGCGATGTGCACAAATTACGCCGGCGCACCCAGGCCATATTGGTGGGCATCAACACGGTGATCGCCGATGATCCGCTCTTGACGGCTCGTCCGAACAGGGGCACGAAGGCCGCGCGGATTGTCATGGACAGCTTTCTTCGACTTCCACTGGACTGCCAGCTCCTCGAGACGGCCAAGGACCGCCCCTTGATCATCTTCTCCAACCGGCACGCCATTGAGGCCAACCCGTGGGCGGCCGAACAGATTGCAGACAAGGGAGCGGAGCTGCTTGCCTACCCGGACACGCACGGACGCTCCAACCTGCATTGTCTGCTCGATGAATTGAGTCGTCGCGGCATCAGCCAGTTGCTGGTTGAAGGCGGCCCCACCGTGTTAGCGTCATTTATCAAAGAGCAGCTCGCCGATGAAATTGTCGTCTATATCGCACCCAAAATACTCGCAGCGCAGGGCGGCGCCGAGATCGCCGGGCCAATAGCGGAATTGGCCGAATCCGTCGGCTTGCACTATGTCGATGTCGCACGGCTTGGCGATGACGTGCGCCTGAGCGGCTTGACCGATAAAGCGCTGGGCGAAATTGGAATCGGCCCTGCGAGAACGGAGCCACCCCCCGTATCGTTCGGAGATTCGTCCGGGGATGAATAAGCGAGAGATCGTCAGGCTTGCGGTAGAGGGACGGAAAGTCCCCTACATCCCGTGGCACTGCAATTTCACCGTCGAAGCCGCCGAGAAACTGCGAAGCCATTTTGGCCGGGACGATTTGGAACAGGTCCTGGATAACCATTTCGTCAAGCTCGGACAGGACATCGGTTTCTTCAGGGACCTCGGCAGGGACCGCTTTCGTGACGCCTTCGGCGTCGTGTGGGACCGCAGCGTCGATAAGGACATCGGCATTGTCGAAGGCTGCCTCCTGCCGGAACCCACGCTCGAAGGGTACGGTTTTCCCGACCCTCTCAACAGACACTTCTTCGACGATATCCCCGAGAAGCTGTCCACGTACAGCGATTGCTTCCGCGTTTTCAAAATCGGCTTCTCGTTGTATGAACGGGCCTGGACCCTGCGGGGCATGGAAAACCTGATGATGGATTTTCTGGAGCACCCGGATTTTGTCAGGCGGCTGCTGCGTTCGATTGCCGATTACAACATCACTCAGGCCACCGAGGCCTTGAAATACGACATAGACGCCGTCTATTTCGGCGATGACTGGGGCCAGCAAAGGGGCTTGCAGATGGGCCCGCGACTCTGGCGCCAATTCATCCTGCCGGAACTGGAGCGAATGTACGCGACGGTTCGTGACGCGGGCAAGCTCGTCTTCATCCACTCGTGCGGGAAGGTCGATGAGCTTTTCGATGATTTGATTCGTATCGGGCTTAATTGCTTCAACCCCTTTCAGCCTGAGGTGATGGATGTCTTTGACATCTTAAGACGCTACCGGGGCCGGCTCGCATTCCACGGGGGGCTCTCCACGCAACGAACGCTGCCTTACGGTTCGGTCGAAGAGGTCGCGAACGCGACGAAAAAACTGCTGGAGGCCGGGGCCGAAGGCGGATATGTTTTCGCCCCGGCGCACGCCGTAGAAGGCGATGTTCCGCTCGAGAATATGCTGGCTTTCATAGAAACGCTCCACGCCCAACCCGGCTACAAGAACCGCTGAATACAGCGCTTGATTTCCGGCTGCTCGGGCGGGTGGCTGTCATCGTATCAGCTTGATGAGGGCATCGAGGTCGTTCGGCGCCTCGACGGGTGCATTGCTGAACTCGCCCTGCTTTTTCTTGTGGTAGTTGACCGTTACGTCGGGATCCTTCAGCGCGTGACCCGTCAGGACGCACGCGACGCGCTGGTCGGCGCCGATCAGGCCCTCGGCCCGCAGGTGTCTGAGGCCGGCGATAGTCGCCGCTGAGGCCGGCTCGCAGCCCAATCCGTACTTGCCGATGATCGCCTTGGCATCGACAATCTCCTCGTCCGTTACCGCACGCACAACGCCATCGCAGACGTCGATGGCCCGCAGGCACTTTTTCAGATTGACGGGGCGGGAGATCTCTATCGCCGAGGCGCATGTGTGCGGCGAGAAATTCCGAGCCGTCAAATCGGCGTAGTAGTCGTCGATAATCGCCTGTTCGACGTTGCCTTCGTTCCAGCGGAGCTTCTTGTTATTCACCAGGTCATTCAGCGTCTCGGCACCGGTGGCGTTGATAATCGCCAGTCTGGGGATGCGCTCGATCAGGCCCAGCTCCTTCAGTTCACTGAACGCCTTGCCGAAGGCGCTGGAGTTGCCCAGATTGCCGCCCGGGACGACAATCCAGTCGGGCACGTCCCAGCCTAAGCCCTCGATGATCCGGTACATGATGGCCTTCTGCCCTTCGAGCCGGAACGGATTGAGCGAATTGAGCAGATAGAGTCCGAGCTTCGTGCAGACGGCCTGCACCTGTCGCATGCAGTCGTCGAAGTCGCCGAGTATTTGAATGGTCTGCGCCCCGTAGTCCATGGCCTGGCTGAGCTTGCCGAAGGCGATCCGGCCCGAGCCGATAAAGACGGTGCACTTGACGCCGCAGCTATGGGCGTACAACGCCACTGAAGCGGAGGTATTACCCGTGGATGCGCACGCGCTGGAGGTGGCGCCGACCATTTTAGCGTGGCTAAACGCCGCCGTCATGCCGTTGTCCTTGAAAGAGCCCGAGGGATTCAATCCTTCGTATTGCAGGTGCAAGCAGCCGGCTCCCATGTCCACGTACCGGGCCACAGCGTCATTTTGCTGCAAAATCGTCTGGCCCTCGCCGATGGTCACTTTATGCTCGTCGTCGCAGTAGCTCAGCAGCTCGCGGAACCGCCAGACGCCCGAGAAATCGAGCCGATTGTCTCTGGTGCCCCATCGTTTGGCAAATTCGTTCAGCTTGCCGGGGACCTTGATCTTGTCCCAATTGTAGCGGATATCCAGCAGCTCGCCGCAGGCCGGACACTTAAACAGCGCCTCGCCGCAGTCGAATTCTGCCCGGCAGCCCGGATTTATGCACTTTTGATAGGCTCTGTCAGTCATAGTCCAACTTTTACCCCTAAGGGGTGAAATTTCAAATTCAAGATTTCAGATTATGTATCGGCCCTTCTTGCACCGCCCTGCAATTATAAACGACCAACGAAGCTACAGATACGCAAATTGCGTCCGCCTGGTTTGAATTGGCTTTGTTTTTTCAAATGAGCCACCGAGAGCACAGAGGCCACAGAGAATTTCATAATTTGGCTTTGTTTTCCCGCAGCCCACGAGGGAGCGTTGCCATAACTATATCTTTCAAAAGCGCTTACGTTATGTTGGCCGGCGATTGGCTTTGTTTTTCAAAGTCCTTACCGCCGAACACAGAACGCTAACAGATTGGGTTTGTTTTTTCAAATTGCCTCATAGCCACTATGGCGCAAAGGAGCAGAAACAATGGGGTCCTTGCCCCCTGATTCCCCGGTATCCTGATAGGCTTTATCCCGTTGACCTGATCTCGTGATTCCCCCTGTGCCCTGCTTGTTGTCTATGAACCATGAACGATGAACGATCTACGCTACTATTTTAGTTAAATATATTATATACCAGAATCCGCTCGGCGTCAAGTAATAATAAGAAAATGGGCAAAAAACGAATTCTTCGCGCTCATTTTCGGCTTAGAATCAGACAATATAACGAACGCCGATCGGCAGAAAGGCAGGTTAACCTGAAGCACGTGCAGAAGGATTCGGTAAGAGCATTAGTAGAAGCGGCCGTTGGCGGCGATATCGAGAGTTTCGGCGAGCTGTGCCGGCAATACTACGCGGCCATGGTTGCCGTGGCGTACGCCGTGCTCGGTGACCATCAGCTTGCTGAGGACGCCGCCCAGGAAAGCTTCGCCAGGGCCCTGGTCAGGCTCAAAAGCCTCAGGAACAGAGCAAGATTCGCACCCTGGCTCGCGGCTATTTGCAGAAACGTCGCTAAAGACATGGTCGCAGCCAAAGCAAGGCCCATCAACAGCGAAGACCTCCGGCAAGTGACCGAGAACGACCACGCCGACCAAAGCAGCCGAGCGATTCGCCGGGCCGTTGAGCAACTGCCTAACGCTGCAAAGGAGCTGATCGTGTTGCGGTACTACAACAACCTGTCGTATGAGCAGATCGCGCCGATACTG
>CP070806.1:2811667-2851902 GCA_020343675.1 Phycisphaerales bacterium | reverse complement strand
TTCATAATTTTATGGATTTTCTATCTGTTGTTGTGTGTCGGTTGTGCTTCCAAACAATTAAAAGTTGATCTGAGCTATACGCCCCCCGAAAGGAACGTGCTCGATGATCTGAAACCTGTGGTTGTTTCGCTCCAGGTTGTAGATCATCGACCGACTGAACAGCAGAATATTATCGGTGTTCAGCGCAATACGGTGTTCGGGACGAAACATGCCGATATCATCTCAAAAACTTCAGTGATTGACGTGGTTAACGGTGCGATAAAAACCGAATTGGAAAGAAGCGGCCTCAAGATCCTGAATCCGGAGCAGGGCCAGGGTGATATAACATTGATTGTTTGGTTAAAGCAATTATATTTCGACAGCAAGGCATCAGACGTTGATATCGAATTGGTCGGGAGCATTCGATCGGAAGTTGTTGCTTTTTCCCGTGTTCATAATGTCCCTCAAGTCTCGTTCACAGTTGAGGTCGCTTATCGGGATTTTATACAGAAAGGTCTCCTGCGCGCCGGTGGCCTTTTTGGACTGTGGGGAATAACGTTCACTGCGACTCCCAAGAACCACATCGAAAATGTCCTAAATGGTGCCTTGACGGAGTTTGTGAGAAGTTTCTGCCGGGAACCAAAGTTACGCAAAATTTTATCTAACCGGAACGGATGAAAAAGGGACGGTATATTCTCTTGACTGGATTCCTCTCAGTTTCACGGTTAACCGGAACGCGGCAACGGGTAAGCACCAATTCGATCCTTCGCACTTGCATCGAGCATCTGGAGTATCAGCTTAGCCTAACTAATTTTTGGTCTTTGGCGGATTTGTAGATGGCTAATATCACCTCGACCGCTTTGCGGGCTTCGCGTCCGTCGATCCAGAAATCCTCGCCGGAATCGAGGGCATCGAGAAAGGCCTTAAAGTTCCGCGTATGATTTCCGTGCGTGATGGCCGCGGGGTCGGCGACGCCGCCTCCGCCTTCGATTTGGCCGAATTTCTTCAGGACTTCGGCGTCTTCGGGTTTTTCGTCGGCGAACTGCCAGACTGTGATGCTGTTTTCCACGTTGACGATAGTGCCTTTGGTGCCGGTGATTTCAAAGCGTCTGAATTGGCCCGGGAACGAAGCGGTCGTGCCGTAGATGACTCCCAAAGCGCCGTTTGTGTAACGCAATACGGCGGCCGCGGTGTCTTCGGTTTCGATCTGTGGGTGGCCCAGCTTGTGTGTGAACGCCGAAACCGATTCAATCGGCGGCATGACGTCGCAGAGCATATCGACCATGTGAATGGACTGGTTCATCAGCGCCCCGCCGCCGTCGAGCTTCCAGGTGCCGTGCCATGAGTCTTTGTAGTACTCGTCGGTGCGCCACCAGGGGACATAAATCGCGGCGTATGTAATCACGCCGAGGCGGCCCGAATTGATGGCCTTGCGCAGCGGCGCCATCATGTCGTTGAATCGGTACGGGAAGATGCCGCCTAAGCGCGTGCCGGCCTTCTCGTGCGCCTCCACCATGCCATCGATTCGGTCCAGGGTAATCTCCAGCGGCTTTTCGCAGATGACGTGTTTGCCCGCCCCGGCCGCGGCGATGGTAGGCTCGGCATGAAAACCGCTCGGCGTGGCGATGGTGACGACGTCAATGTCGTTGCTCTTGAACATCTCTTGATAATTATCGAATGCCTGGACGCCGTACTTGTCCGCGAGTGTTTTCGCTTTCTCCGGTATCTTGTCGCAACAACCGAGAAGTTTCGCGTTGGGCATGTCACCTATCGCTCTTGCGTGAAAATCGGCGATCAAACCTGCGCCGACGATTCCAAAATTCCAGGTCTTCATGTTGGTCTTCCTTTCTCAGATATCGTAGGGAGTGCAACTTGTTGCACACGCCGAGTTCCTTCAGTCACAAACCAAGCCGACTTCGGCGGCGAGTTCTCTTACTGCTGCAATAGCTCTGGAGAAAAGTTCGGGCCCCGTCGAGCCGCCAAATTGCCCTCCGAGTTGCAGGTGGGGCTCCATCGTCATGCAGCCGTCATAGTTCATGGCCGCTAATTCGGCTAATAATTCCTTTATCTGCCCGTCGCCTTGTCCCGGGATGCTGCCGACGTCCTTGGCGCCGAGCTTCCAGTCCTTGATGTGGATGTGGACGACATAGGGTTTCATCAGGGGCCAGCAGACCTCGACGTTGTTGGTCATCTTCTCGCCCCAGACGAAGTTGGCCGGGTCGTACGCCAGGCGCAGCTTGGCCGAGTTGATCGACTCGCACAGGTCCACGCAGTTGCCGGCTGTGTGGCCGTAGATGTGGGCTTCGTTCTCGTGGACCATCGTGACATCCACGCCGTCGAGCAGCTCGACTTTGGCCGCCATTCTTTCCATGACCTGCTCGCGGTAGTCATCGATATTCTTGCCCTCGGGGGCGTAATAGCTGAACATCCGGATGTAAGGCGTCTCGAAGAACAGGGCCAGATCGACGGCGTGTTTGAATTTGTCCAAATGAGGCTCGAAGGGTTCGTCGAGCTTGACCTTGCCGATGGGCGAGCCGATGGCGCTGACCTTCAGGCCGTGGTCGTCAATCATCTTCTTCGCTTCGTTCAGCTCCTGTTTCGTCAGGTCCATGATGTTCTTTTTGTCAATGAAGCGAGGCTCGATACAGCCCACACCTTCGCTTTGAAGGTACTTGACCTGCTGTAAGAAGTCCTCGGTCACTTCGTCTGCAAATGCACTTAGCTTCGCCATTTTCTTCTGGTCTCCTGTAAACTTCGAGGTCCTATTTTTCAAAGTGCGCCGCTAACTCAGGCAAGTCCCTTTTGATTTCATCGGCGCGATAGCCGAAACCGGGGCCTTTGATTGTCGAAAGGTCCACTTGGCCGTTTCGGCGCCGGTAAAGCCCCGGGTGGAGGGCTTCTTCGGCCGCCGAGGCGGCCGGGTAGAACTGCATTGCGTTAGTTTCGACGCCCATAATCGTGCCCGCATGCGCGGCTAAGCGGACGTGCGGGATTTGTGCGAGCATGGGATTGGTCAGGTCCTGGACCATCAGGGTCATGCCGTGTGCTTTGGCCCAGCACAGGCTCAGCAGCGCGCCGGTCTGCGTCTTGCAGGTTTTCAGCGCGACACCCGTCCAGCCCAGGGTGCGGCCGAGCCTGATCAGCTTCCAGTCATGGGCGCTTTCGTCCATGAACAGGGGCTTGCGCGCCGAGACGCTGTGAACGTCAATCTGGTTCTTTTCCAGGTCGTACGGGAACGGCTGCTCGACGTAGAGAATCATCTGGTAGATGCCGGGATAATCTCGTATCAGCCGGTCGAGAATTTCGTTCACATAGGCCGGGTCGGTGACGGTGCAGTTGAAGTCACTGGTCAGCCACTGCACGTCATTGTTGATGGCAATCTCGCCTACCCGGATCAGACGCTCGTAGTCCCACGCCGAATCGTTGCCTCGCAGCTTGACCTTCAGGCACGTCAATCCGTCGCGCTTAATCCAGTCACGCAATAATACAGGATAGCCGTCATCCGGCTCCTGGCCCGTCAGTTCAGAAGCATCGAGCAAGTCTTTGCCGCCGACGAGGTGCCAGGCGGGCATGGTCTTTGGCGCCGGAGAAATGAAGAAATCTTGCGGGTACTTGCCTTCGAATGAGACGTTGCACCCTTCAGCAGTTTCGAGGAGATCAGACAAATCCTCATTCATGAATTCGGCGTTGTAGGTTGAATAAACGTCCCGTTCCAGGAGCTTGCCGTACGCATCATGGAGGGCGACGTCGAACGCCGAACAGCAGACCAGTGCCGCTAAGTGCGGCATCGGCTCGGCCTGCTCACCTCGTTCGCGGTTGAGCCTCCCGAGAAGACCTGGCAGGACTGACTCGACGAACTCACTGCCTAATTCCATCGGATGGCCTTGTCGCTCAAAGCCCGCCCACGCTTCGGCGAGCATCCTGCAGAACTGTTGCAGCGCGTCGCACCTTTCCTGGTAACTCAGACTGCTGGGCCAGGTCCATTGGACGCTCAGAGGCGTCTCGCCCCAGCCCTGTGCCCTCTGCCCTTGTTTGTTCGCTGCGGTCATGGCGACCCGCGCACAGACCACTTCGGTTGTCGTTTCGGGCCCGAACTTCAGCGGAATCCTTGTCTCGACCGGAATGAAGTACAAATCCACAGCTACCGGGCTAATATCAGTTTTCATAATTTTTCCCCCGTCGCACTACTTGCCTTCTGTTCAATTCCTGACCCATCGGTGACGGTAACAGATTTATAATCAACTCTCAACTATTGTCAAGATTTACTTTGTCGGCCTCAATTCCGGCGGGTTCAAAAGGGCGTCTTTTGGGGTTGCGTTGCGGGTTGGAATCTCTATAATTCCGAGAGCAGAGGTTTCTGTAGGACGCCGTTTCTTGTCTGTAAACGGCCGGGAAAAGTATCGAAAAACACAGGATCGTATTTCCGCTATTTTATTGAAAGGAGATGATATGACACTCAACCGCAAGTTGAAAATGGGGATGATTGGCGGTGGACCCGGGGCGTTCATCGGCGAGGTGCACCGCAAGGCGTCCCGTATGGACGGGGGCATCGATCTGGTGGCAGGGGCGTTCGATATCAACCCGCGCAAGTCGAAACAGCAGGGGCGAGAGCTGTTGCTCGATTCCAAGCGCGTCTATGGCACGTACCAGCAGATGATCGAAAAAGAGCTGAAATTGCCCGAGGGTGAGAGGATCGATTTTGTCTCGATTACCACGCCGAACAACTGGCACTTCCCTATCGCCAAAGATTTCTTGGAAGCGGGCTTCCACGTGATGTGCGAAAAGCCGATGACGCTCAACGTTAAGGAAGCCAAGGACCTGCAGAAGATCGTCAGAAAGACGCGCAGGGTATTCGGGCTCATGCACAACTACACGGGCTACCCGATGGTCAAGCTCGCGCGTGATATGGCCCGCGGCGGCGATTTGGGCAAGGTCCGCAAGATCGTGGTGCAGTACCCGCAGGGCTGGCTGGCCACCGCGCTGGAGAAGACGGGCCAGATGCAGGCGGCCTGGCGGACCGACCCGAAGCAGAGCGGCGGCGCCGGGTGCATGGGTGACATCGGCACCCACGCGGAGAACCTCTCCGAGTACATTACGGGATTGAAAATCAAGGAAGTCTGTGCAGACCTGACGATTTTTGTCAAAGGCCGGAGGCTCGACGACGACGGAAACGTCCTGCTGCGTTTCAACAACGGCGCCCGGGGCGTCCTGCATGCCAGCCAGGTTTCCATCGGCGAAGAGAACAATATTGCCATCTGGGTCTACGGCGAAGAAAAGGGCCTGGAATGGCATCAGGAGCACCCAAACCAGTTGTACGTCAAGGTTCCGGACGGACCCGTACAAGTCTGGAGTCGAGGAAATGCGTATGTCGGCGCCAAGAGCGCTGCGGCGGGCCGTGCCACACGTCTGCCTTCAGGTCATCCCGAGGCGTTCTTTGAGGCCTTCGCCAACAATTACGTCAACTTCGCCGAAACCGTTCGGGCCAGGATAACCCGAAAGAAACCTGATCCCCTGGCACTGGACTTCCCGGACGTCAATGACGGGCTGCGCGGAATGCTCTTTATCGAAAGTGTTCTGGCCAGCGCCAAAAGCAAACGGAAATGGATCGCATTCAAGAAGTAACGAGGGGGCGTGAAATCAGGAGTACTTAGCATGCAAAACGTGCAAGAGAAGTCGCAGCGAAGGCAGACGAAAATGTCCCGGCGCGATCTGATGGCGTCGGCGGCCGTGGCGGCCGTGGCGGTTTCTTCCGGGACGTCCAAAGCCAAGGCCACAAGCTCCGGCGGAAAGTTCAAGCTCAAATATGCACCCAACTTTGGAATGTTCAGACAACATGCGGGCTCAGACCCGATCGACAACATCAAGTTCATGTCGGACCAGGGTTTCAGGGCGATCTTTGACAACGGCCTGATGGGAAAGCCTAACGACGTCGTCGATAAAATCGTCAGGGAGCTAGACCGCCAGAACATGGATCTGGGGCCGTTTGTACTCCAGGGCATAGGCGGAAAGTCATTCGTTACAAATGACAAAGAGAACCGCGACAAGATCATCAAGACGGTCAAGGATGGCGTTGAATTCGCCAAACGCGCCAAGGCCAAATGGGCCTTGATGGTGCCCGGCGCGTTCGACACCGGCCTGGAGTGGGACTATCAGACCGCTAACGTGATCGACAATCTCCGGTATTGCGCCGAGATATGCGAGTCCTCGAGGCTGGTCATAGTCCTTGAACCGCTGAATGCCTGGACGAATCATCCGGGCCTGTTCCTGACGAAGATTCCACAGGCTTACATGATCTGCCGGGCCGTGAACAGCCCTTCGATTAAGATAATCAATGACATCTATCACCAGCAGATAACCGAGGGGAACCTAATTCCCAACATCGACATGGCCTGGAATGAAATCGCGGCCTTCCATCTCGGGGATAACCCCGGCCGTAAGGAGCCGACCACCGGAGAGATAAATTACAGGAACATCTTCAAGCATCTCCACGGGAAGGGCTACGACGGGGTATTGTGTATGGAGCACGGCAAGAGCAAGCCCGGCAAGGAAGGCGAGAGGGCGGTCATCGAGGCCTATCGAGCCTGCGATGATTTTTAGACCGGCCGTTTTTCGATGAGGGTCCCGCCCGCTGGCGGCAACGGGACCGAAGCGCAGTTTCAAGAGCGAAGGATGAGTCGCGCCGTCGCAGGCGCGACTCGCCCTATATTATCCTCCGGCGTACATTTTCTTCCCAAACTGATTTCCAAATCATCCCCGCCTGAGATCCACGGCGGCGAAGAAGCCTTTTTCTGCCACGGAAAATCACCCAGTCCAGGACGATTACAGACTCGTCTCTCTATCGGTAGGCGCCTGCGGTCAGATGTGGCTCCACCCTGTCAAGAATTGGGGTGTGGTGACTACGTACTTTTCGCTGAAATTGAGATTCTGGGTCAATTTTTCTTGAGTCTAAACTCAAGCAAAGATATCATAAGGATAAGTGATCCGACCATTACGCCGGACAAGGAGGTTATTGCCCTATGCGTCAGGTTCCTTAAGGTCAAGGCGCTGGAGTCTGAGATAGCTCAGGGACCTGAACAGTTGCAGAAGGTCGCAAGAAAACATGCTGTATGCCTGCCTTCTGTTAGACTGAACTGAGGCACAAACCTCACATAATGAGAGGAGCCTTACCATGAAAAGATTATCCACCCTGATGTTGGCCCTTGTCGTGATAGGTGCAATGACAGTCAAGACAAGCGCCCAGACAAAGAAGGTCCTGTTGGAACAGCACACAGCAGCGTGGTGTGGCTGGTGTCCCGACGGCACTGCGATAGTGGATGAGATTCTTGCATTACATGGAGATCGGATCATCGCGGTCAAGATTCACGGCGGTGATGCCATGGCAATTCCTGAACAATCGGCCATCGCAAGCGCTTTGGGATTAGAAGGATACCCATCCGCATCCATTGACAGGAAGAAGTTTGGAGGATCGGTATTTCAGAGCCGAGGTGCCTGGAAGAGTCGGTGTGAATCCCAACTGCGGCAAACAGCAAAAGCACAAGTCGATTGTTTCTATACATTGGACAGACAGACCCGGACGGTACGAATCCAGGTGATGACCAATATCATCGAACCCATGGATTTCCCGCTGCGATTCAACGCCTTCATTGTCGAAGACGATGTCACAGGCCACGGTTCCGGCTACGACCAGGCCAATTTTCTTTCCGGCCGCCCCGGCTACGAGACCAATCCCTATTACTCTCAGCCTTCGACCATTGTGGGATATCATCACATGAACGTCGTTCGGAAAATGATGGGTGGTCCATGGGGGGTGGCAGTTGACATTCCTGATTCGGTGCAAGCGGGTGAATTCTACTGTCAGCAACTTGAATCGAAGATTGATGAGAGATGGGACATCAATAATCTTTATTTCGTTGGATTGCTCCAGGCGGATGCTGAGGATGATAAAGAACTCATCAACTGTGCCATGGCCATTGAAGACGTCTTACTTCTCGACTCCAATTCTCCAACATTAAGGGCTCTGCCTTCGGGATCCGACTGCAACAACACTTATACTTTGGAAAATGCTACTGACGAAGAACAAACATATACAGTCACCGTATTGACAACTCCTAGAACGCCTGCAGATTGGTCAGCTGAATTCACATGTGGTGCGACACACGTGGCCACTTCGGATAGTGACCAGTCAAGCGGTCAGATAGTTGTGTCGGCCAATTCTTCTGTAGAACTGTCGTTAACCTTAAGGGCTGGAACAACATTAGGGCTCGGAGATGCCAAAATTATTCTCGAATTGGATGGTATGCCTGCGATTAAACGATCGAGAATGATTTCGGGGATTTCGGCTGAGATTGAAAAAGTGTTGCTTGAGAGCGGCTCCGAGTATTCATTACAGCCCTATCTCAATGAGGGAAGCCACAGCGATATTATCCGTTTGAAACCAAGCGACTTCCTGGCGCTTGCAGATGAGATGACGAATCTCAAACTGGCTATTTGGAACAAAGGCCCCACCGACTCGCTGTCTCCCGATGAGATCGATCTGATCAAGAACAGGAGCAATGTGAGTCATTTCATATGTGGTGATAGTGTTATCTGGGGGCTACGTTCTGGTAACCATCTTGGCTTTTTCGGCTTGGAATACATTGGTTGGAGTTTAGAAGGCCAGACATCAAACGGCTCGATTCGGATTTCGGGTCAGGCAGGCGATGTCATAACGGGCAGCCTGGGAAGAAATATCAGGGGGCGTCTGATCCAGTACTTGATCGATCTGGTTAAAATCACCGACACGGCAAATGTATCACCAATCATGCACTTCCAGAATAACGGATATAGACAAAACGGGAATTCCATATCCTCTATCCAGGCTGAGGATGCCATTTTTGGCATCAGAACCACAAGGAATAACTCCCGAATGGTTCTCCTGGGTATGTCTCCCTATGTGATCAATAGTACAAACACTCGCCAGACTCTGATCAACAATATCCTTAACTGGCTTGTGGTTGATGCAAGGACTGACGGCTTCGAGGATTCGGAGACTGCTGACGGCTTTTTCGAAGGTTTTGAGACAAATGACTTCAGTCGATTTCCATGGCGCCATTCTGGGGACGCAAGCTGGGATACCACACAGCAACAGAGCCATACCGGAGACTATTGTGCGAAATCCGGTTCGATTGACCATGATGAACGTACAACTCTCGAAGTGACTCTTGACTGTACGTCGGGCGATATTACCTTCTACTGCAGAGTCTCGTCTGAGTCGGGTTGCGACCATTTACTGTTTTATATTGATGGCGTGAAACAAGGCGAATGGTCGGGCGAGCAGGATTGGATCTGGGAATCTTATCAGGTGAATGAGGGCACAAGAACCTTCGCGTGGACCTATTCGAAAGATGATTCGGACTCCGACGGTAACGACACGGCGTGGATCGATGATATCGTGTTTCCGGGCCGGTGAAACCACTATTTCGCAATAGTGTGCAGATGGAAGAGCCTGGATCTTACGTTGGCAAATACTATAGAAATGAAGCGCCCGGGCTGATGTCCGGGGCGGTAAGAATACGATTATAGTGATTGATTATCAGGCATGGTCAGTGTATTGTTCGGATGGCTCAAGACCATTCTCTGATGCCCGCGGGAGACTCGTGGACGAAACGGCAAATGGCGTAGCAGATGTTTGGCGGAGTCATGAGGGCCATGCCCATGCCCGGCTGTAGTGGGAACTGATCAGATGAAACTCTATGCCCATCCCCTAGTATCGGTGGCGCGAATTGGTGAAGATGCGGAGCAGATATGAAAGGACGACGTATATGAGCCGCAGGAATGCCTTCACGCTAATCGAGCTTCTGGTCGTCATCGCCGTTCTGGCGGTTCTGATGGCCATTCTCATGCCCGCCCTGAATCGCGTGAGGGAACAAGGCAAGCGCGCGGTCTGCCTGAATAATGTTAAACAGATGGCCGTGGCCTGGAACCTTTACGCCGATGACCACGACGGTCGGATCGTCAACGGAAACACCACCGTGGGATCCTCCAACCGTGACAGGGCATGCTGGGTGTACTGGCCCGGTGCCGATAGCCCCGAAGAGAATCGTCTCAAAGGGATCAGGGATGGACTGCTGTATCCGTATTGCCCGAATGTGAAATTGTACAAATGCCCGACCGGCGTGCGCGGCGAAGTTATCACCTATGCGATCCCCGATTCAATGAACGGCTACTACCATATTCCCGGCGCGCAGAGCCAAATCAAGACCCGGCGAAGCCAGATCCGCAACGCCAGCACTCAGATTGTCTTTCTGGATGAGGGCCGGCTCAGCCCGGCCAGTTGGACGATCTACTACGACCAGGAGCAATGGTGGGATCAGGTCACGGCCCGTCATGGCGACGGCACGAACTTTTCATTTGCGGACGGCCATAGCGAATACTGGAAGTGGAAGGACATTCGCACGCTCGATATCGCCAAAATGGATATCGACCTGTGGCAAAGCGTCGGCCGCCATACGACCATTGCTATGACCCTCGGTAACGAGGACCTACACCGCGTCCAGAGAGGCGTCTTCGGCGGACTTGGATACACACCCACCAGCTGTGAGGCGGGCATCTGTCCACTTCCTTGATGCCCCCCAGGAGCAAGAGAGCGGCCGTGAATTAGCGGCAGAGATGCACATGATCTCTGCCATGAGATATTGGCAATTCCTGAAGTGGTTCCTCTACTCCCATGTGTGCAGATTATAGTGAGATTCTCTCTTGAGGTATCTTCCCATCCGTTTCGCTCACCGTGTTCGCTCAGTGGCCCCTCATAGATTCTCTTGCTAATTAGGTCGTTGGTGGGTATAGTATCTACGCACGAAGAATCAGCAATTTTTGCAGGATAAAGAGTAATTTCATGAACAGACGAGATTTTTTGAGAAGCCTCGGTTTTGGGGCTGTGGCGATGGCCGTGCCCGGATTCGCCGCCCGCGGTGAACGGGCCGCGACGGCGCCGCGGAAGAGCGAAAAACTGAATTTCGTCTTCTTCTTGATCGACGATATGGGCTGGAAGGATCTGGGCTGTTATGGCAGTACGTTCTACGAGACGCCCAACATTGACAGGCTGGCCGGCGAAGGCATGCGCTTCACGGATGCGTATGCAGCCTGTCCGGTCTGCTCGCCGACTCGGGCCAGTATCGTCGCGGGCAAGTACCCGGCCAGGCTTGGCATCACGCAATGGATTGGCGGGCCGAACGAGCCGACGCCCTACCGACATTATCTTCCGCTTGAGGAACTGACAATCGCGGAGGCATTGAAGCAAGCGGGCTACGCTACCGGCTTTGTCGGCAAGTGGCATTTGTCGACAAGGGACCCCGACCGGGCGAAGTATTATCCGGATAGACAAGGCTTCGACGAGAATATAGGCGGGGATTACTCGGGCGCGCCGCCTACGTACTTCTGGCCTTATGAAAAGCGGGGACGGAATCTGGAGACGATGCCACCCGGCGGGGCCGACGGTGAGTACCTGACGGACCGGCTGACCGACGAGTCGCTGAAGTTTCTGGAGGTGAACAAGAACAGGCCGTTTCTGCTGTACCTTTCACACTACGCGGTGCACACGCCGATCGAATCGAAGCAGGCCCTGACGGACGAGTACAAGGCCAAGGCCGAGAAGTTGCCCAAGACAGACGGACCTCGCTTTGTTCCGGTATACAGCCGCTACAAAACTAGGCAGGTGCAGGACAATCCGGCCTACGCCGGGATGGTGCAGAGTGTGGACGAGAGCGTCGGCCGGGTGATGAACAAGCTTGTGGAGCTGGGCGTCGCGGATAATACCGCGGTCATATTCATGTCCGACAATGGCGGGCTCTCGACCGTGGCGCGGGAGGCACCGACGTGCAACCTGCCGCTGCGCGCAGGCAAAGGATGGCTGTACGAAGGGGGGATTCGCGAACCGATGATTATCAAGTGGCCCGGCGTGGTCCGGCCCGGCAGCCTGTGCAGCGAGCCGGTGACCAGCACGGATTTCTATCCGACGATGTTGCAGATGGCCGGGCTGCCGCTCAAGCCCAAGCAGCACGTGGACGGCGTGAGCCTGGTTCCTCTGCTCAGGGGCAAGCGCAAGCTCAAACGCCAGGCCATCTATTGGCATTACCCGCACTATCATGGGAGTGGCAACAAACCCAGCGGAGCAGTTCGCGCCGGCGATTACAAACTGATCGAATGGTACGGAGATAATAGCGTAGAATTGTATAATCTGAAGAACGACATAGGCGAGAAGGATGATCTGGCTGTGAAAATGCCTGTAAAGGCAGCGGAACTTCGCAGGATGCTGCACCGATGGCTCAGGCAAATGAAGGCCAAAGTGCCGACACCCGAGCAGTTAAGGCAGTTTAATAAGAAGGCATAGTCTGTGTGCTGCGGGGAAGTTGGATGAAGGTAAACTGTATGGAAACAAGAAGAGTGCCCTGTGCCTCGTTCATGATACTGGCTCATCTTGCGCTCGCTGTCATGGGACAGGAAGCGACTGTGGTGACGTATCCCGCGCCGCCGGGCGCCGACAAGGCGGATGATTTTGCGGTGACGGTCAACGGCAAGGAGATATTCGTCTATGACTCGCAGGTAGCGGCGTTCGCGTACTTTTCGTTCGGCGGCAAAGTAACGGTCTCGGTCATGCCCGACAGGGAGGTTGACAGCGTGGATATCCGGCCCAAGAACCACCGAATCGCCTCGTCGATCAAGGGCCGGGCGATAGATTTTCAACTGGACCGGCCATGCAACCTGAGCGTCGAGATAGACGAGGACATCAAAAAGCCGCTGTTTCTTTTTGCCAACCCGCTCGAGACCAACCGCCCTAAGCCGGGCGATAAGAATGTTCGATATTTCGAGGCCGGCAGAATTCACCGGGCGGGCGAGATAAAACTCGAAAGTGACCAGACAGTGTATATCGCCGGCGGAGCGATCGTCCGGGGCCGAATAAGGGCAGAAGGCGCTGAAAACGTGCGTGTGCTCGGCCGAGGCATTCTGGACGGCAGCGGCCGCGACTACAAGACGCAGATGGTCAAGCTCTCCGGCTGCTCGGATGTAGAGCTCAACGGCATTATTGTGTTCAACAGCTTCGGCTGGACACTCGTGCCCGTCAAGTCGGATAACGTGAGGTTCTTCAACGTCAAAGTCGTCGGCTGGCGCGATAATGACGACGGCATCGACATCGTCGGCTGTCGGAACCTGAGCGTCGAGAGTTGCTTTCTAAGGACCAAGGACGATTGCATCGCCATCAAGGCCTCGCCTGCGTATTTCGAGGAAGGCGAAAGCGGGCTGCGCAACGTTCAGAATGTGCGTGTCATCGATTCGGTGCTGTGGAACGCCGAGTGGGGCAATGCGATGGAGATCGGCTTCGAACTCCAGACCCAATCGGTTAGTGACATCCTCTTCCGCAACTGTGACATCATTCACGTCGAGCGGGGTGGGACGTTCACCATCCATAACGGTGATTTCGCCAGGGTCGAGGATATCCGTTTCCAGGATATCCGCGTGGAGGATTCGAGGGACAAGCTGATCGAATTCAGGGTGGGACTGTCGATATACAGCGCCGATTGCCCCTGGGGGCTTGCCCGCGGAAACCCGCAGCGTAAGAGAAGCCCGCTGGGGCAGTGGGTCGCCCTGGACGCCAAGCAACAGGAGGCATACGCTTCTCGGCGCGGGCATATTCGCAACGTCCACTTTCGGAACATTGCCGTGACGGGACGAGAGCTTGCAAAATCGTATCTCGTAGGATATGACGATACACACGGCGTCGAGAACGTGCGGATTGAGAACCTTCAGTTCAACGGCCGGCGGATAGAGAGTGCCGAGGCCGGGAACTTCACTATCGAGACGGCTCGGAATATACGGTTTGTCGAATCGAGTGACGTCAGATAAATTGTGGGCGGGTCGGAAACCTGCTCTGAGAAGTAGTAGTCGTGATGTTGAAAGAAACGAAAGGTAGAAATGGCAACGCATAAGATTGCAGTGATGCCCGGTGACGGTACGGGGCCGGAAGTGACGGTCGAAGCCGTGAAGGTGTTGAAGACCGCCGCGGACAAGTTCAATTTCAAAGTGGATCTGACCGAGTTTGATTTCGGCGGCGAAAGATACAAGAAGAGCGGCGAGACGCTGCCGGACAGCGGCGTCGAAGAGCTTCGCAAATTTGATGCGATCCTGCTGGGCGCCATCGGGCACCCGGACGTGGCTCCGGGAATCCTCGAAAAGGGCATTTTGCTCAAGGCCCGCTTCGAGCTGGACCAGTACATTAACCTGCGTCCCGTCAGGCTCTATCCGGGCGTGGAAACGCCGATCAAAGACAAAGGTCCGGACGAGGTGGACTTCGTCGTCGTTCGCGAAAATACAGGCGATCTCTACACCGGCACGGGCGGCTTTACCATGCGCGGCACGCCCCATGAGGTGGCGGTTCAGTCGGCGGTCTATACACGTTTCCAGGTAGACCGCTGCCTGAAATACGCATTCGAGTATGCGAAAAAGCATGGAAAGAAGGCGCGCGGCAAAAGCAAAGAGAATACCCTGGCCCTGTGCGGCAAGACCAATGTGCTGACCTACGTTTACGATTTGTGGGAACGCGCCTTCCACGAGATGGGAAAGGCCGAGTACCCCGATATACGAAGGGATTACTATCACGTGGACGCCACGTGCATGTGGATGGTCAAGAACCCCGAATGGTTCGACGTCATCGTCACCGGCAACATGTTCGGCGACATCATCACCGACCTCGGCGCCATGGTGCAGGGCGGTATGGGCATTGCCGCCGGCGGAAACATCAACCCCGAAGGCGTCAGTATGTTCGAGCCCATCGGCGGCAGCGCGCCAAAGTATACGGGCAAAGGCGTGATCAATCCGTTGGCTGCGATTTGTTCGGCGCAAATGATGCTTGAGACGTTGGGCGAAGACCAGGCCGGAGAAACCATCGAAGATGCGGTTAAATTTGTCACCGCCAACAAGCTCAAGAGCCTCCAGGCCGGCCGGATGGGCTACTCCACAAGCGAGGTCGGCGACCTCGTCGCCGAGAAAGTGGCTGAGTAGAAAATCAAATATCAAAATGCAAAACGTAAAACCAAGGAAGCCGTCCCGGCGTGACGGGATTCCATAATGTTGATTTTCTAATTCTAACCTTTGGGCTTGTCACTGTGCCTGCGAATCTGACACCGGAATATTTTAAGGCCGAAGAATGGTTCCGAAGCGCCACGACGAACCAGGAGAAGATTCTTGCGCTCGAGCGAATGCTGTCGGTGATGCCCAAGCACAAGGGCACCGACCATCTCAAGGCGGACCTGCGCCGCAAGCTCAGCAAGCTCAAAGAAACCGCTGTGCAGAAGAAAAGCAGCAAGCACGTGGACATCTTTCATGTACCGCGCAGCGGCGCCGGTCAGGTTGTTCTGCTGGGGACGCCGAACTGCGGCAAAAGCTCCATTGTCGCGGCCCTGACCAATGCGAAGGTCAACGTAGCGGATTTCCCGTTCGCGACGGCGCAGCCCGTGCCCGGGATGGTGTTATTCGAGGACGTACAGATTCAATTGGTCGATATGCCGCCGATCACCGCCGACTACATCGCGCCGGGGCAGGTCGGCACGTATCGCAATTGCGACTTGATAGCCCTTGTGATCGACCTGTCTGCCGACGTCCAGGAGCAGTTACTGATTTGTCTGGATTTTCTCGAATCCCGCAGCCTGCTCATCGACCGTGAAACGCCCGCCTACGATGATCAGGGCAACGCGCTCGGCAAGAGGGCGTTCTGTATTTGCACGAAATCCGACATCGCTGCGGCTGGCGCGCTCGAAGAGCTGAAGGACTCCTTCAAACAATCTCTCGCCTTTATGGAAATCTCCGCTGCCACCGGCGCCGGACTTGAAGAACTCTCGTCCAAACTTTTCGAGTTGCTGGGGATCATTCGTATCTATGCCAAGCCGCCCGGCAAGCCCGCCGATATGACCGATCCCTTCACGCTGCCGGTCGGCTCCACCGTCATGGACCTGGCCGTCGCGATCCACCGTCAGCTCGCCGAAAAACTAAAGTCCGCAAGAATCTGGGGCACCGGCGTTTACGACGGCCAAAACGCCCAGAGAACCCACGTCCTGAACGACAAGGACATTGTCGAGTTGCATTTTTAGTGGTTTGCCTTACAATCTGGCCTGTGCGAATTTCGTCTTCAACAGATCGAGTGGTGGGTGTTTGGCGTGAGCAAGGAAAGGAGATTTGACATGTTCAGAGTCTGTTTCACCTGTATCGGGATCTTGGTGGTTGTACTATCGGCGGGTGTTCTTCGTCCCTCGCTCGCGGCCGCCCAGGAACATGCGGTGACAATTGACACTGCAAAGACCGGCGAGCCAATCTCCAAATTCATCTACGGGCAGTTCATCGAGCATCTGGGCCGGTGTATCTACGGCGGCATCTGGGCCGAGATGCTCGAAGACCGCAAGTTCTATTTCCCCATCACGGCCGACTATGACCCCTATCGCGGCACGCGGGCCGTTCCCAAGGACAGTCCCTACGCGATTGTTGGCGCCTCGCCCTGGCAGATCACCGGCGTGCCCGATTCGGTCGCCATGGTCGAAGAAGATTCCTTCGTCGGCGAGCACACCCCGCTCATTCAACTCGACAGCGGCATTCGGCAGCCCGACCTCGGACTGGTCAAGGGCAAGCAATACACCGGCTACATCTGGATCAAGCCACTGCGGCAGAACGCAACAGTGACGGTCTCGCTGCTTTGGGGCGGCGGGCCGCAGGAGCGGGAATCCGCCCGGTTCCAAGCCGCCGGCGCGTACAGCAAGCATCCTTTCCGGTTTACCGCTGGGGCGGATACGGTCAAGGGTGCGCTGGAAATCAAGGTCTCCGAGGGACCGTGTTTCGTGGGCACCGTTTCACTAATGCCGGCGGAAAATATCCAGGGCATGCGTGTCGATACGCTGGACTTGCTGCGACAACTGAATGCCCCGATGTATCGCTGGCCCGGCGGGAACTTCGTCAGCGGCTACGACTGGCGCGACGGCATCGGCGACCGCGACCGCCGGCCGCCTCGCAGAAACCCGGCCTGGACGGGGGTCGAGCACAACGACTTCGGTTTCCACGAATTTATAAGCTTCTGCTGGCTCGTCGAAGCCGAGCCGTTGGTCACCGTCAACACCGGTTTCGGCGATGCCTACTCGGCCGCCGCCCAGCTGGAATACGCCAACGGCTCGACCGACACGCGCATGGGTGCCCTGAGAGCCGAGAACGGCGACCGGGAACCGTTCAACGTTCACTACTGGGCCATCGGAAACGAAATGTACGGGGCCTGGCAGCTCGGTCATATGAGGCTGGAGCACTATGTCCGCAAGCACAACTGGGTCGTGGACAAGATGCGTGAGGTGGACCCCGATATCATCCCGATTGCTTCGGGCAATTCCGGCCCCTGGAGCGAAGGGCTGCTGCAAAGCTGCTCGGACCACATCGACCTGATCGCAGAACATTTCTACTGCCGGGCAAAACCTGACCTTCTCGAACATACCGCCCAAATCGCCGACAACATCAAACGCAAAGTTGAGTTTCATCAGCAACTCCGCGAGAAACTGGATACGCTGGAGGGAAAAGATATTCGCATTGCCATGACAGAGTGGAACTACTGGTATGGCCCCCATCCCTTCGGCGAACTGGGCACCCGGTATTTCCTCAAGGACGGCCTCGGGATTGCCAGAGGTCTGCATGAGTACTTCCGTCATTCCGACATCATCTTTCTGGCCAACTACGCCCAGACGGTCAACGTCATCGGCTGTATCAAGACCAGCAAGACGGCGGCCGCTTTCGAGACGACGGGACTGGCCTTGGGACTCTACCGGAACCATTTCGGCACGATTCCCGTCGCGGTAACCGGTGACGCCGAACCGCTCGATGTCTCCGCCGCGTGGACGACCGACCGGAAGGCCCTGACGATAGCGGTCATTAATCCGACCGAGCAGGGGCGCGAGCTTGTGATGGACCTCAAGGGCGCGCAGTTGGGCGGTGCAGGTCAGCTCTGGGTGATTGCCCATTCGGACCCGATGGCCCACAATGAGCCGGGCGAGAAACCGAACGTCATGATCGAGGAAACGTCGGTTGCAGGCCCGGCCGACAAACTCAACGTCTCGCCGCTAAGTGTCAGCCTTTACAGATTCCCCGTGAAGAATTAGAATTGGAATTGACTATTTGAACCGTTGCGCTGAGCGTTAGTCTCGGCCTTTTATAGTCAACGCTCGACGACAAATAGTCAATATTCAATAGTCAATCGTCAATGATGAGGCTGAATATGGAATGCAAGAAAGAGAAGAACCTTGAGAATTGCAACTGCTCGTACCCGGGCTGCCCCCGAAAAGGGACGTGCTGTGATTGCCTGAGCTATCATCTGTCAAGCAAGCAACTGCCCGCCTGCTGCTTCCCCGACGACGTGGAACAGACCTACGACCGCAGCTTCAGGGCCTTCGCCCAGGCCTGGAGATTATAAGCGCCGAGCCAATCAGGCCAAGCTTGTCGGCCATTTCGCCGCACCGCTTATTGTGGTGAGGGTTTCTCAAGCTGAGCCAGTTCTTCAGCCGTAATGGTTTTGGTGTTCAGGTCACCAAAGATGACACGGTATTGGCTGTCATCCTTCTTCCATCTCAGCAGCACCTTGTCCACATCGTCCGGCCCGACTGTCTCGCCATAGTAGACGGGATCCTTGTTCTCCTGAACCAGCGTCTCGTAGAAGTCAATTGGGGCTGAGAGTAATAGTACTTCATTCAATTTCCTGGTCTTCCTTTCTTCGTCGGAGAGTTCCTCAAAAGAACGAGTGTCAGAAAAATATCTCTTGATTTTCCCGTCAACGTCAAAAACCCCCTTCTCAAAACTGACTGGATAGTCTCCGAAAAGACCGGCAAATAGTCTCAAGCCCTTGACGGCATTTTCTTCGTTGAAAGAAAAAGGAGAAAGGACGAAATCTCCCTTAGAGCTGTAATCCTCCGGTATGTTTGGCTCAAAATCATCTGGATTAACGATCACGTTCCACCGGAAATCATAGCTGACCTCGTATATACGTCCCCCTTTTTTCGGTACAATATCTTCTTCCAATCGTACAGGAAGAAATGTATTCACATCCACCCATAGCTTTACATCAACCTTTTTAAGTTCTCCCTTACGATCAGCTTCCCCAAAGAAGCCGCCCCCGTAAGTAAGATCCGTGGTCTGGAATCCTTCTACTGTAATCCCGTCAATGACGGATTGTCCCAGACTCTTGTGCTCACAACTGAGGATCTGTTTGATTATCGTACGTGGCTCATTGTATTGTTCTTTATAAAAATCGAGCTTAACACCATCATAAATGAAGCGACTGTACGTCTTTTCCTTGTGATTGAGCACAACTAAGGAATTTGCACGGGGTAACAAATACCACTCGGTCCCCACCATGTAACGACCAGGTTGACTCTGGACACTATTGGGATCAGCCTTTGTTATTGTCATCTTGATACCATCTTGCTTAGAAACCAGCACGGTGCTTGTCCTTATGCCAGTCGCTATTGAGTTTACCTGATATGTATAGCCTGTGACTTGTTCGATTCTCGTTAGCACTTCCGCCAGTGCAACGCCTGATCCGGTGCTTTTCCAGAGGATCAGACCCGTAGAACAGGTGATAATGAACAGCACGGTAGCGGCGAGTTTAGTTAATGGGCTTTTCATAATAATTCTCCACGTATTTGGCGGGGTCACGGCGGAATCTTTATGCCTTGAACGTTTGAGAAGCTCCGAGGCGTCGCCGAGGATTCTTTTGTCTGCGTGAAGGCCGGTCGTCGCATCTGATTTACTGATCAGCTCTCGTATTTTTTCTTCCGGGTTCATCTTTCCACCTCGTCATCCAGTAGCAGCTGCAGTTTATCGAGGCCGTATCGATAGCGGCTCTTGGCCGTATTGATTGAAATGTCGAGCGACCTGGCGATTGTCTTGAAAGTCATCCCGGCCTGAAAACGCAGCATGATAACCTCCCGCTGCTCGTAAGGAAGCTGGGCCATCGCATGGCCAAGCTGACCTAATTGCTCGTTGCATATAATCGAGTACGGCGGATCGTCTGTGTCTGAATCGGTAGCCGCTGGCGGGTCCGAATTCGTGTCTTGCTGATATCTTGCCTTGTTTGTGTTGCGTGCACCGTTGGCCACACAGGTGAGCAAAAAGCCCTTGAGGCTGCCAGTTAAGCGAAACGTCTCGATTGACTTCACAAACGAAACGAACACATCGTGCACAACATCTTCGGCAGCGCTCGTATCGTTCAGCAGGGCCATCGCCAGAACGATCAGGTCTCTCTTGTACTTTTCATAGACGCGCGCCAGAGCCTCTGTGCTCCCGCGCTTACACCTTAGAACAAGCAGCCTGTCTTCCATTCGACTCGCCCGATTGATTCTGCCACAAACGTTTGTCACCAATATAACAATCCAAGGGGGCGTTTGGGTCTGAGGAAAAGAGACTTTTTGTCGGGCCTCGATTGTGGTGTATTTATGTCTTGGTGGCCGATTGGTCAAGGGGAGCTGTTTTTGGGGCCGAATTTCGGGCTTTCACCATGACCGCCAGGCCGAAGAGGCCCGAGGCCAGATAACCCAGCGGCGAGAACTTCAGAAGGACGTCCGAACCGAATTGTTCGGCGACACGAAGCAGGGCCGTAAAGACAAGATAGGCGAATGCCCACGTGCCGCCCACGATCAGGCCCATCCGCTGCCCGAGCGTCAGCCCCCTGGCATATCTCGACAAGGTGATCATCAATATATAGGCGGAAACCGAGCAGAAACCGGCCCCGAACAATATCCAAACAGCAGCCCTGTGCTCGATCCAGGCCAAATACACCACGAGGAAAGGAATCACCAGTAGCAGAGCGGCGACCGAGCACCGAAGCTCTCCCCTGCTGCGCCCCAGAGCCGCCCACACAAAAGAGCCGACGGCTCCTCCCAGTCCGAACACCATCATGGAAAGCCCGCCGAACGTGAGTTCGAAGCCAAGCTCATTGAGCGCGGTTGGCAGCAGGGTTGCGAGCACGGTGGTCGAAATCGCTGCGGGCATGGCCATCACCATGATGAGCCAGAAAGGCAGTCCGTCAATCCTGCCGGACTTGCTTTTCCTGGCCGTTCGAGTCTGATTCGGGGTGCCTGCGCCGTGCTCGACCGCCAGGCGGACCCTCAACAGTATGACCATTGCGATGCCGATAAGGGGGCAGAGAACAAGCGGATACAAACCTCGAAATCCGAATCGAGCGACCAGATAGGCCGAAATCGCTCCGCCGCCGGCATACCCTAAAAAACCGCCCGCCATGAATACGGCTGTGCTGATCCCCGGCTGGATTCGTTTTAGCCGGTGGACCGCCCGGAGCCCTTCGGGATGCACGATCGCAATGCCTACACCACTAACCACAGCCAACAAAAGCATAAGCGAGAACGCGGCGTCCGCTCTGGGCAGAACGCCTAAAAGGCATATCGCGGCGCCGAGAATCAGCCCAAGATGGAGAAGCAGCGGCTGGCGCTTGCCGGAACGCATGCGCCCGGCCAGCGGTTGAACACCGTTGCACGTGATATACATCGCGGCCATGACAAGACCGCCACGCGACAGGCTCAAAGAGAATTCCTTCAGGATCGCCGGCAAGATTGCGGGCAGGATGCTCGCGAACATATCGATCAGGAAATGGACGGATGCCAGCGCCGACAACTGCATCCAGTGGAATGTGGCGATATTTCTATTCAAGTGTCACCACATTCACGCCTCGAATTTCCTGCCCGTCAGGCACTCGTAGGCCTCGATGTATTTTTCGGAAGTCTTCGCCCGGATATCCTCGGGCAGCTCGACGCCGGGCCCCGATTTGTTGAAATTGATGCTCTCGAGGTAATTGCGGACAAACTGCTTGTCGAAACTCTCCTGGTCCCTGCCGGCCTCGTATTTGTCGGCGGGCCAGAACCTGGAAGAGTCCGGCGTGAGGACTTCGTCGATGAGAATGATCTTACCGTCAACACGACCCCACTCGAACTTGGTGTCGGCCAGGATGATGCCCCGGCTCTCGGCGTATTCGCTGGCTTTGCGGAATATTTCGGTGCTCTTGTCGCGGACGTACTGAGCCGTCTGCTCCCCGATGATGTCCACGCATCGCTCGAAGCTGATGTTCTCGTCATGCGCTCCCATCTCGGCCTTGGTCGCCGGGGTAAATATCAGCTCCGGTAGCTTCTCGCATTGTCGCAGCCCGCGCGGCAGCTTCTGCCCGCAAACCGTTCCGCTCTGCGTGTACTCCTTCCAGCCGGAGCCGGCCAGGTATCCGCGTATGACGCATTCGACCGGGAGCACATCGACCTTCTTGACCAGCATGCTCCGGCCGGCCAACTGCTCGGCGTGGCTGCAAAACGGCTCCGGGAAACTTGCCACATCGTCGCTTATCAAGTGGTGCTCGACACTTGAACTGAGAAAATCGAACCAGAAACGCGAGATCCGCGTCAACACAATTCCCTTGCAGGGGATGCCGTTGGCCATCACGACGTCGAACGCGCTTATTCTGTCGGTTGCGACGATGAGCAGCTTGTCGCCCAGGTCGTAGATATCACGAACCTTCCCCCGGCTCGGGGGCCTGGTGCCGATGTTTGTTTCCAGAACTGTTTCGGTCATCATTTCTTCCTTCATGTGGTTCTCCTTTTGCTCGTACCAACAAGCGGGGAAATCTTAGCATATCCGGCGATGAAGTTGAAGCATTACTTGATCTTTTTGGCAGCGGCCCGGCTGCGCCCGTTGGCTTGAACGCTGATTGGTCTTGCGATTTTCCCTCAAAGTCCGAATTGTATGGCCAGCCCGCACAGGCATATTGTCGCGCCAGCTATCGCGTGGGCGAACCGCTCGATGCTGCTGAGCCTCACGAAATTGACTCCCGTCCGCATAAGAAGGACCACCCCGACCATCGTTGCGATGGTCACCGCTCCGAATACAGCCGTCACTACTGCAACACTGAACCAGCCGCTCGTGGCGGCAGGGTACATCAGCATCGGAATCAGGACCTCACAGGGCCCGAAAACGAAGACCACAAACAGCGCCCAGGGGGCGATGCTCGCCCGGCTGCGTCCATTATGAACGTGAGCGTGTTCCTGGTCGTGCCTGTGCTCGTGTGAGTGGTGCAAGTCACGGTCGTGTAAATGCCTGTGCTCGTGCAGCTGGTTCCGGTAGGCCCGACGAAGGCCCCATACGAAATACACAAGTCCGAACGCGATCAGTAACCACGCCGCGATGGCTCCGCGAAATGACTCGACAATCGTTAGCCTCTTGAGCACCAGCCCGAGCCACACGCCGATCAAGCCCAGCACCACCGAGCTTGCGATGTGCCCGAGTCCGCATAAGACGGTTATCACGGCCGTTCTGACCGCCGACCATCGCCTGGCCCACGAGATCATAACAAACGGCAGATAGTGGTCCGGCCCCATGATGGTATGTATGAAGCCAAGCGAAGCAGCCGTTACAGTCAACGCGCCCAACGTTGCGTCCATGTCAGAATCTCCAAAAAGACCCCAAAGACCACAGGGGCGCATAAACTTACCAGATTCGTGCTATCGCGTCAACAGTCTATTTGGGAATTTCAGATCGGCCGCGAAGGTACGAATCTGCCCTTCGGAACTGGCAGGGCTGGCTTGAGTTGCTGAAAGCTATATGTCTTTGAAGTCTGCTCCGAAAGCATCGGCGGTAAAGAGATAGACTTCCGTCTCCGGTTCTTTCCATGCGTCGGGAGCGAGGCCCGCTTTATGCGCGCAGCAGTACGAAAGAAATTCCTCTTTGTCCCAGCCGGTCTCGGTGGCCACCTGGGGCAGGAAGCAGCCCGACGCCCGCCCCCTTTTGATGTAGATCCCGTCGGTACCGAGTCGCAGGCTCAGGGCGTCATCCGTCCTCTGCAAGGCTGAAAGGACCGAGATTTCGACATCGAGTTTCTCTAATTCGCGGATTGTGATCGGGTCGCCGAAGAAACGCGGGTCCCCCGTTGCGGAGGCCTTGGCCATCTCGGCAGTCAACTCAATTAGGGGGCTCTCGGAAGTGAATTGACCGATGCAGCCGCGCAGCCGGCCCCGGTTCTTCAATGTCACGAAGCACCCGCACGGAGCGTTCAACTCAGGGTCGTCCGACTGCGCTTTTGGAGGTGCCTTCTGTCTGACGACCGCCTCGACGGTATCGCGCGCGACCTTTAGCAATGTGTTTTTCTGCTGATCGTTCATGATTTCAATCCACCGTTTGTCTGCCGGGCTAATGCAGCCATTTTATCACGAGGAACCCGCCGATCAACAGGGCTGCAAAAGCAAGAGAGAGCCAGTTGAAATATTTCTCGACAAAGGGCCTTATTCTCTCGCCCTTCCAGCCCATCAGTCCCGCCACGATGAAGAACCGCGCGGACCGGCTGATCGTCGAGGCGATAAGGAATCCGACGAAGCTGATTTTCGCCACGCCTGCGGATATGGTACAGACCTTGTAAGGCAAAGGCGTGAAGCCGCAGGTGAAGACGATCCAGAAGTCGTACCGGTCGTACCAGCTTTGGAACTTGGCGAAGTTGGCCTCCGTTAGGCCGACCGCGCCGAGGTGTGCGAAGACCCACTGCCCTATCGCCTCCCACAGGAACATGCCGATACAAAAACCGAGAATCCCGCCGAGTACCGATGCAATGGAGCAGGCCAGCGCGAACCGCAACCATTTTTTCGGCGCCCCTAGCGCCAGCGGCCCGAGCAGAACATCCGGCGGGACGGGGAAAAAACTGGATTCGGCAAAACTCAGGATAAATAGAGCCGTCGCACCGTGCCTGGTATGGGCGAAGTGAATCACCCAGTCGTACAAGCGCCTGTGCCAGTGCCACCAGGCAACCTTCTGGTCGCCGGTACCTTGGGCACGGGTTGCTCGCGCCTCGTCGCTCGATTCAACATTCACCATTTCGGTGTCGGACATTTCCTATTGCCCGGGTCCTTCAAAAAGCGTCGGCTCATCATCTTCCGGCTCGCGAGCAGATTCTGGCGCGGGCGTGCTGTTTTGTCCAGCGGGAAACTGGATGATTTTTCCCTGCGTCTGCGGCGGCGGTTCGGGTTCTTGTCGGTCGGCCGGGATATAGGGAATCAGTCCCAGCCGGTACGCCTCCTCCTGGGCCCCGCGCGGGGCGCCGCGAATGTCCATGGGCACGCCGTCAACATCCAATATCCAGACCAGCGGATTATCTTCGAGCATCGCGGGGATGCACCACTCGGGGTGCAGCGGCATCAGGTCAAGCTCGTCGCGGATGATTCTTGCCTTGGCCATCATCGTTGCTTGTGAGATGCCAAATCCCTCTGCGATTTGTGCGGAACTCATGTGCGGGGATTGATTAGGATCCTGCAGGAAATTGACCCTGCCGAGAGCGTAAACGATCCCGCTGGCCCAGCCGGCCGGCTTGCCCTTCTCCAGCGGCAGAGCCTCTTCATAAGCGGCCCAGGTCAGGTCCTCGCATAATTCGCGGTAGTCTTCCGTTAAGTATTCATGGCAGAAACTACTGACAAGCTCAAGAATCTCATCAAACGCGCTGTAAGCTCGATCAGGATGTCTCTTCGGCTCACATTGCTCCCGATTTCTTTTTGACTCGGCCAGCTTTTTTCTGCCCATCTCTAAACCTCCCTGCCAAGTCCCTAACTACATCTCAATAGTCAATGGCAAATCGTAAATAGTCAATCAGAAAACTTCCCTGCCGGCCCGCCGGCCGGAAACTACACCACAAACCGCGTCACCAACGCACCCAGAAGAACATAACCTAAGATCACCTGAAATGGCAAGTAATACATGTCCAAAATCCTGTGAGGGTTAGCATTCATTTATTCAAAGGTCAATTCCCAAAAGAGATAAATCTGTATTCATCTGGTTTGAGTTCCTTCTTTGGAAAATCCGAGTCTGTCTTCTTGCACCTCAAGCGCGAATTCGAAGGAGGCACATTTGGGCTTCTCCTGCGCCTGTTTGTCAGAACTGACAAGTCCTATCATTATGTCTGACAATTCGCTCGCAGCCCTCATAAGCGAATCACAAGCCGATAGCCAGAGTTCAGAAGAATACTGAAAGAATCGGATCTCGTCGTTTACGTTGCTTCTGTGAGGTGAAACAAAGACACCAAGAGTTTTGGCGACGTCTTCACATGGTCTTCGCATGCAATCCATATCTGAGTTTATCTTCTGGGTTATTCCGAGCGGAGCCGAAGGTGGAGTCGAGGAGTTTGCTGAATTGGATTTCTCCACTTCGTCCCAGGGGGGACTTCGATCGAAATGGCCGATCGTCTTCTTCGGCGTTCGTGTCAAACGCTGTTAAGTGTGGCCATTATTGGCGTATCTTTTGGTGGCACATAGCGTTAGATCCTGGGTGGCTCTTGGACCAGTCCGACGAGCCTCACATTGCATTCTCGGGTATGCTTTTTTGCGAAATAAAGCTTGTTAGGGCGTCGGTTTTGGTGTAAATTCAAGTGCTAATTCCCTGGCGTGGAAGTCGGATATTCTGACCCTTTTGGCTGTTTAACACAGAGGTTTATTATGAAGGCAAATTTCAACCGTTCAGCGCTGGCCGAGGCCTTAGGTTTGCTGACGTCGGTGGTGCCGAGCCGGACCCCGAAACCCATCCTGCGCTGCGTGCAAATCACTGCGAACAAGAAGGAAGTCCGGATGTGCGCGACGGACCTGGAGGTCGGCATCAGCTACCTGGTTTCCGAGGTGCAGGTCGATAAGGAAGGCGAGGTCATCGTCCCGGCGGACCGTTTGGCCGCAATAGTCCGCGAGAGCGTCGATGAGGTGCTGCTGCTTGAGGCCGCCAAGGGCACGTGCGAGATCAAGGGGGCAGACAGCCATTTTACCATCTACGGCCACGAGCCGGGCCAGTATCCGATAGTCCCGGACTTTGAGGGTGCCGGCGAGATAAAGATTGGCCTCTCGAACCTGCAGGAAGGCATCGAGCAGTGCCTGTTTGCCACGGCCAAGGAAAGCAGCCGATACGCCATTAACGGCGTGCTCTGGGAGATCAAGGACAAGAAGCTCATGCTGGTCGCCACGGATGGCCGAAGGCTGGCGCGCCGCAGGGTCAGCTTGTCGGCAGCGCCGAAGGGCGAAGCGCCGGCGAATCTGATCGTGCCGGCCAAGGCCATGAGCCTGCTGGACAAAATCGGCGCCAGCGAGAAAGACGCCGTAGCGATCAAGCTCGTCGATAATCAGATTCTTCTAAGCTGTGCCAATGTTGTGATCAGCTCGAATCTGGTCGAGGGCAACTTCCCGAAATACGAGGACATTATCCCGACCGATTACGACAAGAAGCTGACGCTGCCGACCGAGGGGACGCTCAGTGCGGTTCGCCGGGCATCGCTGCTGACCAGCGAGGAATCGCGGGGGATCAAGCTGTCGGTGCAGGCCGAAAAGATCGTCTTTTCCGGCCGGGCCCCGGAAACCGGCGATGCGCAGGTCGATATGCCGATCAGTTACAAAGGCGAGCCGATTGAAGTTGGCTTTAACCCGCAATTCCTGGTCGATGTATTGCGGGTGATCAAGACGCCGGAGTTTGAATTGGAACTGGGCCAGGCGGACCGGCCGGGCCTGATCAAGAGCGGGACGAGTTTTCTCTACGTCCTGATGCCCATCAACTTGGGATAGCTCCTATCGGCCGGATGCCGACGGACGAATCGATCCGTGAACCCTATGGATGAGGACACACGTTTAACCAACGCTGTTCAGTGGCGGCGAAAGCGGAAGGCCAGCAGCGCCGTCAGGCTGGATCAGGCCGTTCGGGAGCTTGTGGACGAGCAGATCTCGCCCCGGCAGGCCAGGTTCAGCCAGGTGGCCGAAGCTTGGAGCCGATTGCTGCCAGCCCCGTTGTCCCGGCACTGTGAAATTGCGGGTATCGCTGGCGGCCAATTGGACGTACAGGTGGATTCGCCGTCTCATTCGTACGAGCTTCAGTTGTGCAGTTCGGAGCTTCTCGAAGAGCTTCAGCGGCAGTGTCCGAAGGTTCGGCTCACGAAGATTAAGTTCGTTGTCGTCTGAGGAGTGACTCGCCATCGGTACCAGCCGGAGCGGGCATCCCGGGAAAATCAAGAAGTCTATCGGTTGACGAGGACGATATTAAGGATAGAGGCGGAAAGTTGATATGACGCAACAGACGTATGACGCCAGCAAGATCAAGATCCTTGGGGGGCTGGAGGCGGTGCGCAAACGGCCGGATATGTACATCGGCGACCGCGGTACCGGGGGTCTGCACCATCTGGTCTATGAAGTGTTGGACAACTCCATCGATGAGGCCTTGGCCGGGGCGTGTGATAACATCAGCGTAACCATCCATCCCGACGGCAGTTGCACCGTTGAGGATAACGGGCGGGGCATACCGGTTGAAGAGCACAAGGACGCGAAAGTAAGCGCTTTGGAAGTCGTGCTCACGAAGCTGCACGCCGGCGGCAAGTTCGACGGAGAGAGTTACAAAGTGGCGGGCGGACTGCACGGCGTCGGCGTAAGCGTGGTCAACGCCCTGAGCGAATGGCTTGAAGCCGACGTTTATCGGAATGAGAAACACTTTCACTTTGAGTGTGCCAGAGGTGTGGCCAAGGGCGCGGTCAAGGAAATCGGCCCCGCCAACAAACGGGGCACGAAAATCGCTTTCAAGCCCGATGAAGAGATATTCGGCGACACGGAATTCGCGTACGATACGCTGCTTAAGCGAATCCGGGAGCTGGCCTATCTCAACGGCGGGCTGCGAATCACTTTCAAAGATGACAGGCACAAGAAAAAGGAAGTGTTCCAGTTCGAGGAGGGGATCAAGGCCTTCGTCAAGCATTTGAACGAGGGCAAAGAAACACTCCACAAGGACGTTATTTACCTGGCCAAGGAAGACCCTGGGGCCATGTTGAGCTGCGAAGTGGCGATGCAGTACAACGACGGGTACACCGAAAACGTACTGGTCTTTGCCAATAATATCCGCAATATTGATGGTGGCACGCACCTTTCCGGCTTCAGGACCGCATTAACGCGGACGATGAATTTCTACGCCAGAAGCAATAGTCTTCTCAAGGATGGCCAGGCCACCACCGGCGACGACCTGCGGGAGGGACTGACGGCCGTCGTGGCGGTGAAACTGGCCAACCCGCACTTCGAGGCCCAGACGAAAGTGCGGCTGACCAATCCGGAGGTGGGCAGTTTTGTCGAGACGACCATGAATGAGCAATTGGGCCATTTCCTGGAAGAGCATCCGCCGGAGGCCAAACGGATTCTGAACAAGGCGATCCAGGCTGCGGCCGCCCGAGAGGCCGCGAGGAAGGCACGCGAGCTGACTCGACGCAAGGGGGCACTGAGCACCGCAAACCTCCCCGGCAAGCTGTGGGACTGCGCGAGCCGGGAGAAAGCGACCACCGAAGTGTTCATTGTCGAGGGCGACTCGGCCGGCGGCTCGGCCAAGGCCGGACGCGACAGGAACATCCAGGCCATCCTGCCTCTGAAAGGAAAGATCCTCAATGTCGAAAAGGCCCGGCTGGAGAAGATGCTGGGGCACGACGAAATCCGCACGATTATCAGTGCATTGGGGACCGGTATCGGCACCGACGAGTTCGACCTGGCCAAGTGCAGATACGGCAAAGTCATATTGATGACGGATGCCGATGTCGATGGGGCGCACATTCGAACGTTGCTGCTGACGTTCTTTTTCAGGCAGATGCAGCAGCTGTTCCATAGCGACATGATCTATATCGCTCAGCCTCCCTTGTACGAGGTTAAGGCCAAGGGCAAGAAGAAATCCGAGTATGTTCTCAGCGAGGGCCAGATGCGCAGGCAAATGATCCAGCGCGGTCTGGAGGGCACTGAGCTTGTCGTCAGAAATGGCCGGGGTGAGAAGAAGGCCAGGGCCAGAACGCGCGGGCCGAAGAACCAGGACCGGAGCGGCGAGTGCCGCGTCAAAGGGCAGGAAATGGTCGAGCTGGTGAAGCTCTTGGCGGAGGCCGAGCGCATCATAGGCGTCCTGAGCAGGCGGGGCATTCGATTCGCGGACTTCGTCGAAGCCTACTACGACCCGGGCAAAGGGGGCCTTCCGCAGTTTCGCATCTGCTTTGAGGGCCAGGAAGAGATCTACTACGACAGGGAGGTGTACGAAAAGCGGCTTGACGAACTTAAAGAGCGGACCAGGGCGTTGCCGGAAGGCGAAGAGGAAGAAGCAATTCTTGCCGAGGAGCTGCATGAGGTTGACCGAGTCAATCAGATCAACGAGCAGCTTCAGAACGAGTACGGGCTTGATGTGAAGGATTTTCTGCTGAAACCCGACAAAGCCGTTTCGGGCGAAGCGCTGCAAACCAAGTTTCAACTCATTGATGGCGAAGAAAAACATGAGATTACCTCACTGGGCGACGTCTGCGCCGGAGTCAGGCAAATAGGCGGCAAGGGAATCGAGATCAAGCGATTCAAGGGTTTGGGCGAGATGAATGCCGACCAGTTGTGGGAAACGACCATGAATCCGGCGACGCGCACCCTGCTGCACGTCAAGCTCGAAGATGCCGGCGAAGCGGACCGGCTCTTTAGTATTCTGATGGGCAGCGACGTGGAGAAACGCCGGAACTTCATCCGAGATCACGCCCTCGAAGTCCAGAACCTCGACGTGTAGGCTTCCTCTGGCGTACAGTGAGCGTTCTGCCTGGCACGATTCGGCGAAAAAGGCCGAGCCAGGTGTGCTCGGCCTGAATCTTAAGCATCTTCGCACGTGATACTACGTGCGGCCCGTATGCACACGAGAATCCGGCTTGCGGTCAACGGTGCGCCTTGTAGATGTACGCATTGAGGGAATCTCCACGCCCAATTCCTCCGCCTAGGTAGGGGCAGGCGAGTACCTGTGTGCGTTGTCGGAATTGATCGAGATCGAGATTGCCCTTTGCGAATTCGTCGATATCGGATTTCTTCGCGCGGATCACAAGAATCGTGGGTGCAAAAGACCCTGCCATACCTGTTGAAGGCGACTGAACAGTTCTGGTTTTGACTGTTCCGTCGTTGTCTCTTTCCTGGACGATGACCGGGTTTCCTCGGAACAGAGAAATCGCTCGGCTGGTAGGCGCCGTGAGGCGAGTTGCGCCTGACTCGCCGCTGCCGGTGACGGTCAGGATCACCGACTCGTCCGGCTTGAGGCTTCGGATGTTTGCGGCGTGTTTCAGTGTCCCAACAAGGGTCGTTTTGAGGTTTTCTACCTTCTCGGCGTCGTATTTTGCTTCCGGTTCCTTTGCCTTGCGTCTGGTGCTCTCCTGAGGCTCGTACATTTGGCGTCTCATTTCTTCCCAGACCGGGTCGCTTCCCTCTTGCTCCTGGGCTTGCTCTTCTTCCGCCACCTGGGGCGGTCCTGAAAGCGGAAAGTCCACTTTTAACAGAAATAACGCTCCGTAACCCTGCAGATACATACTCTCTATCGCGCCGCTGCCTGTTCCCAGAAGTAGGCCGAGTGCGTCACGACGGGAGGTGAAAAAGCTGCCGCGTGCTGTTGCGATCCGAGCCTGGTCCAGGTTCTTCTCAAAGATATGCGACATGACGTTCATATCTTCGGTTATGGCGAAAATCTCTTCGGGCTTTATGTCTGCAGAGGGTATGACCAGCACGGGGCCAGCGCCGCTGGATCGCGACGACCAAGAGCGACTGAATTCAATCGATGGAGCAGAAACAGTGACTGCAGGCGGCTCGGGAGGTACGGGTGGCGACGGAACCACTGGAGGAGCCGGCTGGCTTGATGCGACGGCTGCTTTTGCGACTAAAGCCTGCCTTCTCGCAACATCCGCCTGCTTTCGTGCGACCTCTGCTTGTTTCTGTGCGAGGTCTGCTTCTTTCCTCGCGGCAAGAACTTCCCGGTTACTTTCATCCGGGAGGACTTGGCCCGGTAGTGAATCCGCGGTGACTGAGATGACAGCGGCAAACGCGATTGTTGTTCGGATGAGGGCGTTCATTTCTTGCTCCTTTCATTTGGATTGTCTGGATCTTCAAATTCGTGCGGTGCCGGATTATCAGGCAGAGCACAGGACAACGCGTGCGCCATATCCTGTTTGGTCCGCAACAGTTCGTCTTCAGTCTGGACGGCCAAAGCTGCAAAAGCGATGCTTAACTGGTTCCTGTCCCGCAGTTGATTCAATGCAATCTGCTCCAGGGCGGCCGCAACCCGCTGCCGATCCTGGATTTGCGCCATATGGATGGAGTCGATGAGTTCTGTGAGCAATTCATTGGTGGCCGTATTGGAAGCCGCCAGCATTTGTATCGCAACCCGGCTCAAGTCCTGTCGGTACTGCTGACTCAGCTCATCCTTGATCTGGAGGTAACCATTCGCCAAAGACAACTGCACGTACTGCCTGGTCTCGTCGAGCAGGTTTTGGCCGATGGCGGGCTCGATCGCCGCTTGGATCTGTTCCATATCAAGGGGTCGGGGAGCGAACGACCGGCCTATGGCGTAGCCGGCAGCAATCAACACCACCGCCGCGGCGGCGACTCTGCCGAAGCTTCTGATTGTTTTCAGCCGTTTCCCGACCGACATGCCATCCCCGAACTCTTCGGTGCCGGAGCGTCCGGAACGCTCGGACAACTGCGCCAAAGTCGCATCGACCAACTCCTGCGCCGGACCCGGTGGAACAGGATCATTTTTGAGCGATTCCACCGCCTTTTCGAAGATATCTTCTTTTCTTTCCATAACTTAACCTCACTTTAGCCCTGCTGCTGATAATTCAAACAACTCGCGCAGTTTCGCTTTGGCCCGGTGCAGCAGCACACCGGCGGCGTTCGTGCTGATACCGAGTTCGTCAGCGATTTGCCGGTAGCTCATGTCATTGAGATATCGCAGGCAAAAGGCTTGCGCTTCCTGTGAAGGCAATTGACACAGTAACTGTCTTACCCGGGCTGCAGATTCGCGCTGTTGCGCCTGCTGTGCGGGGCAGGGACTGTCATCCTCTACGGCGCTGCCGTCATCGGGACTCCCGTTGCCATGCGGCCGGCGAAATCGTCTGCGGAGCTGGTCTATCGCCCGGGCGGTTGCCAGCCGAGTCAGCAACGCGGGGAAATTCCGCACCTGCTGCCGCCGAGAGACCCCAAGCGCCGAGACAAACGTCTCCTGGAAGCAATCGGCGACATCTGCATCGTTGCCCAGCAGGCGGTAAGCCGTCTGCCACACGGTCGGGCCGTGTTCTTCGATAATTGCCTGCCAATCAATCACTTAAAAGTCCCGTCGGAACTTCGATACTCTGCCCCATCGTTCGCACGGCTCTCTAATGGAGCATGTACAACGGATTCTGAGCCGCCGTGCAACGGACCGCCATAATCTCAGTCGTTGTGTCAGGCTGTTTTATTACAACAGAACTATACTCCGGAGTCTTGGCCGCATGTCGAACATCAAGCGCTGAGAAAAAAAACAATATTTTATTTGAATTGTTTGAAATTTTTCTTGCAAAGGTTCTTATGTTGGTCAAGAATACAAACCGTTTCAATAGCCAGGGGCAAGAATTCGCAAAGAGGCGGACCCGAGATCTCGAAATGGAGGCCGCAATGACGAGAAAAGTCAAGGGCAGAAGAATTGAAACAGGATGTTTCGCTTTTGGCTCCAGTTCCGTATTTGTTTTCATCTTTGCTCTCCTCTTTTTGTATTGTACCTTGTCGCTGATTGGCTGCAACAGCCAGCCGACGACCGTTGCGACAGTTGACCAAGTCCGAAGCATCCCACCTGCGGCCAAGAAGGCTGATTTGCTCAACCAACTGGAGCGCAAGTTTGAGAATCCGCAAGCGCATTTCGAGTTGGCGCAATTGTACCAGGCCGAAGGGCTCCTGCAAAAAGCGGAATACCACTACAATGTCGCCTTGGGTTTCGATCCGGCTCACGCGCAGGCCCAGGCCGCGATGGTGGAGCTGTTTTTTGAGAGCGGCGACCCGGCCAGGGGTAAAACATACGCCGATATTTACGTGAACCAGGCGGCTGGCTCGGCGGTGCAGTCCCTTCGGTTGGCGATGGCGTTTCAGGAGGAAGAGTTGGATGAATACGCCGTGACGTGTTATCAGCAGGCGCTGAATCTGGCGCCGAACTCGGCGAGAGTAAACAAGCAGATTGGCTATTATTACTTGAGCAAGAACGACAAAGTCCGGGCCAAAGAATATCTGGTTCGCAGCTTCCAGCTTGATCCGAGTCAGCCGGAGGTGGCCGGACAGTTGGGCCGGCTTGGAGTCGAGGTAAGAATACCGAGAAAGGCCGAGACGACCAGCGGGACGCTGGAAAAAGCGGCCGGACAGGCAGGGGAAGAAGAGAGAGAATGGAGAATCTTGGCCAAGCACGGGCTTATCCAGGTCGAACCCATAAAGCCGAAAAAAGGTGAGAAAAAATGAGTGATGCTCGATGCTGCGATTCTCAGATGCGCTAAGTCAGATATCATGCGCCGAGCATCGCATGTTGCTTTTTCATTGCCCCGTGGCGAACGGATGCGCTGCGGGGTTTTTTCAATCCTCAGACGACCCCTGTGAATGATTAATTCCGTATTTCGGAACGCAAAGTTTGTGAAGGATTAGTGCTGTGTTGGGATTACACATTGCAGACATTGTTGTCCTCGCGCTATACCTGCTTGGCATGGCGGCGATCGGATTCTGGAGCGCCAAAAAAATAGAACAGAGCCATGATTTCTTTATGCCCCGCCGATTCGGCAAGGCCATGATGGTGATGTTCGGTTTCGGAGCGGGGACACATTCGGACCAGGCCGTAGGCGTGGCGTCGAAGAGCTTCACAAGTGGGCTTTCGGGAATCTGGTATCAGTGGCTTTGGCTTCCTTGCACCCCGTTCTACTGGTTGATTGCTCCGGTGATGAGGCGGTTCCGCGCCATCACGACGGGCGACGTTTTCGAGGCCCGGTACAGCCGGAGCGTCGCGATGCTGTACGCAGTGGTCGGGATGCTCAATCTTTCGGTGAACATCGGTGTGATGCTGCGGGGTTCGAGTGCCGTGATTGAGGCCAGCACGCAGGGGCTGCTCTCGGCGAACGTGGCGATTGCGGTGATGACGGTGGTTTTTGTCGTCTATGGAGTGGCCGGAGGGCTCGGAGCGGCCATCATCACTGATTTCATCCAGGGTATCTTGACGATAATCTTCTCGTTTCTGCTGCTTCCGCTGCTGATGAATGCAATCGGGTGGATGGATGGAATTCGCGCCGGTATAGCGAAGCCGGAGATGCTTACGTTAGTGGCCCCGGTGGAGATCGGCTTTTTCTATATTGTCGTGATTGCCTTCAACGGGCTGGTCGGCATTGTCACGCAGCCCCATACGATGGGCAATTGTGCCGCCGGCAGAACGGAGATGGATGGCCGGTTCGGGTGGATGTTCGGCAACATCATCAAGCGCATCTGCACGGTTCCGTGGTGCCTGACAGGCTTGGCCGCGGTCGTGTATTTTGGCAGGCAGGGTGTGGACATCGAGGCGGACAACGTTTTCGGGGCGGTGGCCGGCGATTTCCTGCCACAAATCTTGCCGGGTGTGCTCGGGGTATTCCTCGCCGCCCTGCTGGCATCCGTGATGAGCTCATGCGATGCCTTCATGATATCGTCGGCTGGGCTTTTCACGGAGAACATCTACAGACCGCTTGTCCCTGACAAGAAGCACGGCCATTATGTCAGCGTCGGTCGCATTGCCTCTGTTGTGGTCGTCTCCGCCGGTGTGGCTTTTGCCTACTGGCTGCCCGGTGTTGTAGCCGGGTTGGAAATATTCTGGCAGGTCTCAGCGATGATGGGCCTTGCATTTTGGCTCGGTCTATTCTGGCGAAGGACGACACCAGCCGGCGCATGGGCCGCAACGCTGATCAGCTTCGCCGTAATGCTGTTCACCAGCAAGATCGGTTTCGGTCAGTATGTCCTCTGGGATTTCAATGTGCGTTGTGCCCCGTACCTGCCCGACTTTATGCTGCGGCAAGGGGAGCTTTATCTACCGTGGAAGATGGTTCTGTATCTTTCGACGGGGCTAATTGGCGGTATCGTGGTCAGCTTGTTGACCAAGTCGGTGGCAGAGGAGAAACTCGATAATTACTACGCACTGATCCGGACCCCGATCAAGGCGGGCGAGCAGCCCGCCGCTCCCTGCACGCTGCCGGAAGGCGCCGTGGTTCCCCAGAAGCGGAATCTCTTCCCAAATACCAGTTTGGAGATCATGATCCCGTCGCGCACGTCAGTAGTCGGGTTCCTGGTCGGCTGGGCATTCGTGGCAGCAATCGTAATCACAGTGTATCTGATCGCCAGCGCGTAGAGGTTGGGCACCGGCCCGGATAACCGGGTCAAAGACGGCTGCGAGAAGAATATGCAGGCACCGAATTCTGTAAATCTTGTACTGCTTTGTTTCTGTGTCTCCTTGCCCTGCGCTGTGCCGATGAACTCGGTCCGGGGCGTTGAAACACTACCCAAATGGCAAGCGCCGATCGAGTTTGACGGCACCGCTTTCGAGCTTGGCGGCGGCAAGGGCGAGTTTCACGCGTGGGGGCGGGGCACGGATCTGCGCGTATTCTGTGACGAGTTTCTGCCGGCACTTTTCGAGCGGACGATTGCGTTAGATGAGTTGGGTCGGGGCAGCGAGCTTTCGTGGATTTTCACGGGGGAGCGTGGCGGATTCACAATCACTATTGATGCCAACCAGGTCAGTCTCCATCAGCGGTTCTACGACTCCTTCGCCTTTAACCAGATCGCTGAAAACGAGGCCCGGCATCCGGAATGGCGCGCGCCGGCGCAGCGGGCCGCCTATCGTGGGCCACTGAGGGCTGTGACGGTCCGGGCGGACCACAAGCTGGGCTTGTCAGTTGCACTGAACGGGCAGACCGTTCTGCGCGAAGATTGCCTGTTTGACCTGAGCCGGCATCAGTTGAGACTGGCCGGCGGTGAGGGAGTAATCCGAGGCACAATGCTCAAGCCGAGGCCCGAATCCGTCTCTGTGCGCATCGATCCGACCAAGCGGTATCAAATAATGATAGGCTTCGGGGGCATCGCCACACCGACCGCCTATGCTCAGCTCAGCGCCGAAGGCAAGAGCAGGTGGTGGAAGCTGGTGCGCGAGTACAACTTGCTCATCCAGCGCGAATACCCGATAGGCAGACGTCTGAATCAGCGCATGGATAACTGGGACGTGCTGAAGGATGCGACGCCGCACTATTATGGCGACAACTTCCCCAATGGAGAGATCAGCGATTTTAGCTATATCAGAGAAATCCGCCGGCTCGGCGGAAGAGTATGGTTTGAGTTCTGGGCCTTGCCCTCCTGGGTTGAAGCTGACGCCGAGACATACGCCGAGGCAATGGTGCGCTATTGTCAGGTCTCTAAAGAGCGTGTGGGCGCTCCGCCTGATATCGTCGGCATTCAAAACGAAGTGGATCAGTCTGCATCGACGTTCCACCGGATGACCTTGTCTCTGCGGCGCCGTCTCGATGAAGCGGGTCTCCAATCAGTTCGTATTCACATGAGTGACAGTGGCAGTCTCTCCGGTGGCATCAAACGAGCGGAGAAGTTTCGTGCCTCTGAGCAGACCTGGGCCGCCATCGACTATTCGGCCAGCCACATGTACGATTACCAGAGCTTTTTCCCGAATCCGGACGGATTCGACGCCCGCCTGGCGCAGTGGAAAGAGCTGACCGCTGAAAAGCCGTTTCTCTCTACGGAACTGTGCATTAACAACGACAAGTACCAGTGGCCGACGTATCGTGTCGCGCTGACAATGGGCCAGCTTTATCACAAAAATCTTGTGCTGACCGATGCGGTGGCCATCTGCTATTGCTGGACGTTGTTAAATGTGGTGCAGCCCTCTTATGGCTGGACGCGGTCGCTGTGCGTGCCGGACCGCTCGCACGGGTTTGTGCCTGTTGCGTCGAGCCATCAGTTGCGCGTGTTCGGGGCGTACAGCCGGCGCATCCGCGAGGGTATGGTGCGCGTTGAGGCCAGGGCGGACGCCGACGATTTGCCTGTTTCGGCCTTCGCCCAAGAAGGTGAGGCGGGCACGGTTGTGATCCTGAATCGTTCGACGAAACCCCGGCGACTGCGCATCGTATGGCCGGGCGCGACATTCACTGAAATGGAGTTAGTCGATCCCTATCACGAGAATGATGTGCGGAAAGCTCCCCCTGCACGTTCTGACGGCGCGACAGAGCTTGTTGTGGACCCGGGCGCTGTCGTCACAATAACGAATGTCCCCCTGGGGCTCGCTGATAAGTCCCAAACCAGCACTCGTATGAATGCGCAAAGGCCGATTGTCGATGAGCATTGAGAAGTTCGATCAGGTCAGTGCCGATGTGCAGGCGACGCCGCTTGAGCCGGTCACGCCCGAGGCGTTTGATTTCGAGGCGTACGCGGATTATGAAGCGTCGCTGCTGGAGCGATGCCGCGTCTTTTGGCGGGCCGAGTCGGGCGTGCTCGTGTGGCGGCGCATGCGCACGGCGGAGGTCTTCACCTACGGCTGCAGGGACATGAAGACGTCCCTTGAATGGCAGCTCGGCGGACTGAAAAAAAGCGTGGCCTTCAAAGCCGACGTTTCGAATTTCCTGATCCCTTGGTATGGGATCGGGACCGTGGCCAGCGCCTTCGGCGCCGATTACGTCTGGAAAGAAAAGCAAGCCCCGGCTGTGCGCCCCAAGTTCGCGTCAATCCAAGAGGCACTCGATTATGCGTCTGCACCGGTTTCGCAGACTCGCATCGGCAGGCACACGCTGGAGATGATCGACTATTTTCTCGACAAAACCGGCGGGCGTATCCCCATATCTCTGACCGATACGCAGTCGCCTTTGAATATCGCCGGCAACGTCGTGGAGATGAGCAGCTTCTTTATGGGGATGCTTGACGACCCGGCGGCGGTCAAAGCGCTGCTCAGTCGCCTGGCCGGACTGCTGGTGGATTTCACGCGCGAGCAGATCGAGCACATCGGTGAAGTGCTGGTCTGGCCCGGACACGGGTACAGTTCGTGCCGATGTTTCGAGGGGCTGGGGATGAGCGACGACAACGCCTCGATGATTTCGGGACAGCAATACCTCGAACTCGTCGCGCCGGCCGTCGAATATGCAGGGCGACATTTTAGCGGGTCGGCGTTTCACAGTTGCGGCAACTGGTCGGACAAAGTTGAGGCGATCAGTCAAATTGCCGGGCTGCGGATGGTCGATGGAGCTTTTGGTGCGGCGACGGATCCGTCGCCAAACCCACCTGAGCCTTTCGCCGAGGTGTTTGCCAATACCGGTGTTGTGGTCAACGCCCGGATTGTGGGTGGACCTGAGATGGTCGCCGAAAGTGTCAGGAAGCTATGGAAGCCGGGAATGAAATTGATTGTCGTGACCTACTGCCAGAGCCCCGAAGAGCAGGCCGAGGCGTATGACCGCATATATGAAATCTGCGGCCAGACAGGTCTGCCTTAACAAGGTGGGAATGAAAATTAAACATCCAAAGTCAAAACTTGAATTGGAGGGCCGGTTTACTTCTTTCCAAACGCCGCTGCCGAGGTCGGTTAAATCCTGGGACAAGAGCAGGACCAACCTTCGCAAAAAACTGTGGCAATTACTCGGGGATTTGCCGGAATTGTTCACGCCTGAGGTGACAACACAGGAAAGCTTCTCGAAAGACGGCTACAACCTGGAGCGGTTCACATTCGACAATGGTGCTGGTCATACAGTCTATGGTTATGTGCTGATCCCATCGGGACCCAGGCGGCGACGCCCGGCGATTCTCTATCATCACCACCACGCCTGCAAGTACAAGCAGGGCAAGGAGGAGCTTATCAGGAAGGTGTACCCGAAACTCGATTTCGCCACCGGCGAGGCGCTCGTGCGCCGGGGCTATGTTGTGCTCTGTATTGATGCCTATGCTTTCGGGCAGAGGCGGTTCCAGGGGCCGGCGGGCAAAAGAGAGCAAGGCGCCAAAACCGAAGTATCGCTGTTTAAAATGTTTCTGTGGCAGGGGCGGACCCTATGGGGGATGATGGTCCGTGACGACCTGCTGGCGCTGAACTATCTGTTGTCGCGCGCCGAGGTCAATACGAAACGCATCGCCGCGATGGGAATGAGCATGGGTTCGACGCGAACGTGGTGGGTCGCTGCACTGGACGAGCGGATCAAGGTGGCCGTGAGCGTGGCGTGCCTGACGCGCTATCAGAACCTGATAGCGCACGGCCAGACGGCGCAGCACGGTATTTACTATTTCGTGCCCAACATGTTGAAGGAAAAAATCGACGCCGAATCGGTCATCGCCTTGATCGCGCCGCGACCGCACCTGACGCTCACCGGCGACAGCGATGAGGGCTCGCCCGCCGACGGCGTTAGGATC
>CP070806.1:2798770-2811567 GCA_020343675.1 Phycisphaerales bacterium | reverse complement strand
GAATACCGACTGTTTCCTGCGGAAAACCACCGGCCCACCATATCTCCTCGCCGATGGACGGGTCGTAGGACGTCAGCCGTTTGGAACCCAACACGACGAGCTCTTCGGCCTGACCATGACGCCAGATCATGGGCGTTGACCAGCCGGCCTTGAACAACGATCTCGGCTGCTCCCAGACCCTCTGGCCGGTGTCTCGATGGACCGCCAGCAAGCGGGAGGAACCGCCATCGCCGTCCAAAACCAGGATCACTTTGTCTTGGTACAATATGGGCGAGGTCGCCATTCCATATTTGCTTTTCGGCGTCTCGATTTTGCGCTGCCAGATCTCGTTTCCCGCATGGTCGTAACAGAGTAGCCCATAGGTCCCGAAATAGACATAGACATTTCTTTCGTCCGCGGCCGGCGTGGAAGACGCGGGATTATTGAATGGATGAAACCTTACCTCTGTTTCGGCCTGGATAGCCTGTCGCCATAGGATCTTGCCGTCTTGGCGATCGATGGCTAAGGTAACAAGTTCCTCTTCTTTGGCGGATTCACTGGCTGTAAGAAAGATGCGATTGTCCCAGATGACAGAAGACGAGTGGCCCGCGGGAACGACGGTCTTCCACAAAACGCTCTCTTCCGGATTGAAATGAACGGGAATGCTATCCGCCTGCGCCACTCCCTGTCCATTGGGGCCGCGAAACTGATTCCAATTGACCTTTACCTGCTGGCCGTACGCCGCCAAGTTAGACAACAGGATAATAAGCGCATAGATACCGGCGTTCACCATTAAGTTGTGTTCATATCCGAATTGTATAGGCTGCTCGCTCCAGGATTCGAACGTGTTTGTTTTCAAGAGCTTACGTATGACAGACATCGCCGGTATTGAACCGTATTCCTGGGCGAATATCAAGGGGAATCATTGGGGATTACGCTGTTTAACGGCGGTCCGATGTCCGCTTGACAAGCGCATCTTTCGCTGTTTCGATTCTTGTGGGGGGAATTAAGGGGGTACGGTACTATCGTCGGGCACATTTTTCTCTTGCACATCGGCCCGCCCCGGTATAGTATTCCTCAAGGCGATGATTTCCTTATTTTCGGGCCGGACGCGAAGGCTCCTCGGCGCGCCCGCCTTGTGCGGCAAGCTGATCGGAATAGAGTCTATAGCAGTTTCAGGCGCTACATTGATGGCTACACGCTCTTTGGGACGCAGACGACGGCCGGGATGAAGTAGGGGATTTTCGGTATTCCGTCGGAATAAAACTATTTCGGCGGTGACAAGGCTCTGGCGAAAAATATGAAGAACCATATACATTTGGAAAGGCGAGAAAAATGAAACAGTACAGTCATGCATGGTTGGCCTTTATGGCCATAAAGAGGCTTGAAGACGTGGAGTTGTCAACGTCAAACAGGAAGTATGCCGACAGCCTGATCAAGTGGTTCAAAGACCACAAAGATGGTGTGGCCCAGGGCGCCTGGTATCCGGATCTGATCATCAAAGACATGGCAAGCAGTCATGTGCTTAAATTTACTCCGGGAAATGACGGGGAAAGGGGCAAGTTTAGAAAACTGCCGACGACGTACTTGCTCCGTCAGCATTGTCAAGATTCCGATCTGAGACAAAGGCCGTATGAAATTGACAAGGATACCAACCTGCCCGACAGATGTGAAGCCATTGCTCACTCGGTCATAGATAACCTGAAGATGCAGGAGAGCGAGGAGAAAGGTTCTCCTATTGCCCCTACGGATAATCACGTGGCCACACTGCTCTTTATGCTCAGTCATTATGTGGCCGATGGGCACGTTCCCTTCCACTGTGACAGCAGAAGATTCTCGGATGGCAAGAACATTCACGGTAAACTTGAAGGCGAGTGGGACGATGCAATAAAGAAGTATTATCTGCTGGATGAGGCAAACGAACGTTTCTTCTATAATCCGGCCGGGTATCCGTTACCTGACAGGGAAAAAGAGCAACAATACAGAGGGTCTTTTCTCAAGAAAGTTGAAGACAACCTTCGCAACAGGGATTTTAATATATCCTGGGGGACCCGGAACAATAACGTCTGGGATTTTATGAGTGCTATTTGCCAACACTCCTACCTTTTTTCGTATTTGTTTATCCCTGAAGGAAGGGACCATACCAACGTTACAGCGCAGAACTGGAAACGATTGGGATCCGTAAGTTTCGAAGAGGTCAATATTGCCGTTCTTTGCGACGCCATAGACTCGATAGCAAGAATCTATTTCAGAATATGGAGGAAATACAAGAGGTGGGAGAAAAGATGAGGCGCACAAATCCGGCGATATGTTGTTTGTTGGCTCAAACCAATGCGTTCGAAATCTGTAGGTTGGGCAGGTGTCCTGCTCCGCCTTAAGGTATCCTCAAGGGAATTCGATTCAGGTCATGGGCAAACGAGTTGCCCATCCTACTGTTTGTGAACACAGGGGTCTGGGTTAGAAAAACCCGGATTGAATCCTCTTTGCTGATATGCTTGTCAGTCACTCAAACGCGCTATGAACCCTCTGAATGCCTTAAGACTGTAAATGCAACAGATAATATGCCCCAGCCTCCTCTCTTGCCTTGCTGCCTCTTGCCTTACGCTATGCCTCGGAAAGATTCAGAAAATCCAAACCCGCTTTCTTCGTGGCGTAGTCCATCTCCCGTATGCAGTTATCGTAAGCCATGAGCCAGTGCGATCCGCGAATCTCCTGAATAAGACGCTTCCAGTCGCCCAATATCTTCACCTCTTGTTGTGAGCGGCATATCGGCAAATGAGGATTGTCTTCAATCTCGCCGACAAAGCCCAACCAGCGTTTCTGACTGGCGTCCGGGTTGATGACAGTCACCTTCTGACCGGGCGGTATGGTGACCTTAGGCGCGGCGCCGTAGTCCGATTCATAGTGTGTGGTTATCTCGACGGCGTTGTAGTCTTTTCCGTCCATACGGCGCGGACTCGTGCAGTGCGCACAGGTGACGATTCCTTTGTGCGGGAAGGTCGGGTTGTTCAGAAATACGGGTTTTCCTGAAGCATGATGCAGCAGGATGCCTGCCGGAATGGCGGTGAAATCGGATTCGCAGAAAGCCAGGTATCCCTCGTCGTTGAGCAGGCTCAAGGGCAGACAGGCGGTGGTTTCTGAAATCGGTATGATCACGCTCATACACTGATTGATTGTAAAGGCCGTGACATTGTTTTCACGCATATAGCTCTTGAAAATATGGTAGAGCAGAAAAGCGTTGCGGATAAACTCGACTTTAGTGTTGAGATTTGTGCCTTCTAATTTCAGATAACGTTTCGTGAGCTCTTCGGCGCCGCGTATCAGTGCCCTATCGTTTCTGACGCTGTTTATTCGTTTCTTGAGGTCGTCGTAGCTGATTTCAACGATATCCATTTTGAATTTGTCTTGTGCGACTTCCGGCGCTTTGGGGCAGCCTTTTCCGCTCGCTCCGCCCAGCGCGACAATTTTTCTGCCCAAAAAATTGTGCACCGCGTAAAAGGCACGCATGCGCCAAAGTATCTCATCGTAGTCATCGACGACGATGTCATCAGGACCGACGCCTCCATAATAGCGAATCTGGTCGTATTCGAAGTTCTTGCCGCCCAGGCGCAGGAAGCGATTGTGTGCATTTTCATAAAAATCGTAAAGAGGCCCTGATCGGTGGCGCAGGAAAATGAGATTGAACCGGCCCAGAGCGATACAGGGGTCCAGTCCTTTCCGATAATTCGAGCCGGCGGCATAGAGCAGCATCAGGTCGAAGCCCTTTTTCTGGCTTATACTTGCGGCCTGTTCGTCCGTGGTGGCCCGTGCAACCGGTAAAATCTTCAGCGGGAAATCTGCTTCTTGCTGTAATGCCTGTAATTCTTTGTTGATACGTGCGGTTTCTTCAATAGCGGCTTGCTCGGTGTGGACGTCACCCCAGTTCCGCCACGAGGCCTGGTCGCGACGATGCTCAATCTGATGTCTCAACAGAGGCTGCACGATTAGTTCTTTACCTGTTTGCACCATGGGCAGGTCAGGATTCCATTCGAGTTTTCCTCCAACGTTGGATGAGCTCGAAGCCAAAAGATTCGGAGCCGCCAAACCAAGAGATGCTAAAGCCACAAAGTCACGCCGGTTCATTTTGCAACAATTTTCACACATGCGCTGTTCCCTACAAAAATGACAACGTCCTTTTTTAGGATAACATGACTCATATTAGTAAGACCGGATAAGTCATTACGCTTCACATTGGTTATTTCCAGGTATCGTTATAATAATTGAAAAACAAGAATGCTATATGCAATCAAAAAATAACTATTCAGCTTGTCACGCTCTCAGTGAGGTGGCTCTCAAAAACTGTACCATTGTGGATTAGAGAGTATCCGGTAAGATTGATAGGTTTTTGGTATTCCATCGCAATCCTACGGACGTGAATCCGTAGATGAAGTTATCCGCCGTAGGCGGACAGGCGAAGCCTGTTGTGGCAAATGCTACGGGCGTGAGCCCGTAGAAATTTACTGATATGACTTCCTTCCTTGTAGTTAAGCACAAAACCACGAATCGGCTTTGGCAAAAATCCCTGTTCTCCCAAAAGCCATCGCAGGATGGTCATCTTTGTTTCCGACAATCCAGCCAGAGAGAGCCATCGGCATCTATTTTATTTGCACTAAATTCGCCTTATATGGATCAAGCGGAAAGTCCGGTAATTACCCGGAAGTCAAGTCGGATGATAGCCCTAACTGCCTGTAAATTAAATAAGCTGGTTACTGTACAAGCTTTTCAGAACAGCTTGGTGCTGTCGAGCAGGAAGGTTACGGGGCCGTCATTGATGCTGGTGATGTGCATGTATTCGCCGAAGGCGCCCTTTTCGACGGGAACACCCTGTTCGGCTATCAGGGCGATGACCTTCTCGTAAAGCCGCTCGGCCAGAGCCGGCTCGGCAGCGGCGTCGAAGCCGGGCCGACGGCCTTTTCGGCAGTCGCCATAAAGTGTGAACTGGCTGATAAGCAGAATCGCCCCTCCGACATCCTGAATGCTGCGGTTCATCTTGCCCGCCTCATCGGAAAAGATACGCAGGTTCACGAGCTTATCCGCCATGAACTGAGCGTCGTTTTCAGTGTCGCCCTTGCCGACACCGAGAAAAACCAGAAGCCCTCTCTCGATCCTGCCCACACATAGATCGTTGACTTTGACCTCCGCCTCCAGCACTCGCTGACAAACCATCCGCATCGCTGTTTTCCCTAACGAGAGTCCTTCGTTATTGCCGTGTCTATTGCTCAGTTCATATCCACAAGCCGCGTCATCCACGGTTCAGAACCACGGCGCCGCCGTCGCCCGGCGGATGTGCAGCTCATCAATGACGGCGTTGCCTTTGTGTGTGACTAAGTAAAGAACCAACTCAGCAATTTCGCCCGGTCCTATAAGGTCTTCTTTCTTAATATCGGGACGCACATTGGCTACCAGGTCCGTGTTCACGCCGCCGGGGCAGAGCAGATGCACACGAACGTTCGAGCCTTTCAATTCCTCCGCTAACGACATGGTCATGCCCCGAAGAGCGTGCTTGGAGGATGTATAGGCGCTTTGAAGCGCGTAGCCCTTGACGCCGACGACCGAGGCGATGTTGACAATGCATGCCGATGGCGATTTTCGCAGCAGCGGCAGAGCTTCCCGGCACAATATGAACGGCGCCCTAGCATTAACCCGCAGACAGCGCTCCCAGTCTTCAGTCGAAGTCTCTTCCAGCCTGGCCGAGTGAGTAATGCCTGCGTTGTTGATCAGGATGTCGAGCCGGCCGAATTTCTCGGCCGTGACGCGAACGAGGTTCTTGATAGAATCCTCGTCGGTCAGCTCGGTAACGACAATCTCCGCTGTTCCGCCCGCCTCTGCGACCTCGCGGGCGGTATCCTGCAAATGGGGAACTGACCTGGCGGCTAAGATGATTGTTGCAGCCTCTGCGGCCAGGGCAACACTGATCGCCCTGCCGATCCCTCGGCTGGCCCCTGTCACGATGGCGACGTTTCCGGTCAAGTGCTTCGTCATCCTGTTCAGCGCCGGCGGCCTCGCGTCCTGCGCTGGTTCTGCTGGGTGGGGGCGGTCGGCGAATAGCGGCCGGCGGTCTTTTCCTGAAGTAGTGCCTCCCGGGCCTGCTGCCGCAACTGCTCTTCTTCCATTTTCTTGAGAAGCGTATCAAGCCGCTCTTGTCGAGCCAGAAGGAGCCCGTCCAGCGCGGCGGTTGTTTTCTTGGCCTTCTCCTCCTCGGCCACCACCCTGACGGAGCCGATCTCCGCCATGATTTGCTGGTGGACCGATTTGGCTAATTCATCCTTCCTCGTGGGGTCGGCCTGCGACCAGAGGCGAATCTCCTCTTGTCTTGCTCGGTCCACTGGCTCCTCGGTCGCGGGCTGTCCTCCTGGACGCATCGGCTCCTCCCGGCCATAGAGCATATCTCCCGTATCCCGCCCGTAGGATTCGGCTTGCGGACCGTATCCCGACGCGCTTCGGCCACCTGTGGTCCGACCCCGTGTGCGGCCACGGGTCGATCGGGTTGCCTGAAGCTGGGCCTGTTTCTGTTCTCTTCGTTGCTGCGCGAGTTCCTTATAAACCACCCCGGTCCGCTCCTTCTTGGCCGAGAGCAGCTCGTCAATGGCGGCGGCGGTCTTCTTCGCCTTTTCCTCAACGGTAATCTTCCGTACCAGAGCCATCTCCTCCTCGATCTGTTTCTGTACCGACCTGAGCAGAATTGTCCGGTTGTCGTATCTTATCTGCCCCCAATGCCGCATCTCAGTACTGCTCTTGTCAGCAGCCTCTTTGACACCCTTTTCAAGACCCGGGAACGTCTTGACTCGGGTTTTGATTTCATTCGGATCGGCAAGCAGATCCGTCGCAACCGGTGCAGGCACGGCGGCCCCGGCTCGGCCCCGGGGCGAGACTGTGGCTGACGTGCCCGGATAGGGTCGGGCATAGTCCCCATACATTTCTCCGTCGATGTCCTCCAGGCTTGGCTCTTTGGCCCCATTTTTGACAAGAAGGTCGACGATTTCCGTGTGCCCGCCCTTCTTCGCCAGGGAGAGTGCATTTTCGCCCGGACCCGCCATCACGTTTACGTCGGCGCCTTTGGCGATGAGCTGCTCGACAATGTCCTTCTGGCCCGCCTTCACCGCCAGCGCCAGCGGCGTGTCCCCACTGCTATTCCTGGCGTTTACGTCGGCGCCTTTGGCGATGAGCAGTTCAACAATCGCCTTCTGACGGTTCATCATAGCGGTATGCAGAGGCGTCCCGCCCATCCTGTTCTTCTGATTGATATCCGCCCCTTTCGAAAGCAGCGAGTTCACCTCGTCAACGTCACCCGCAACCGCCGCGTCGTGCAGCGTTCTTGCCCTCTTTGCCTGGGCGGACGTGACATCGAGCCCCGATAATGCGAGCACAATCACAACTAACGAAAAGATTTTTAAACGATTCACGGCATGTCCTCCAAAACAGAATCTGTACAACGATCGTCGGACTAAACTCGTTTTCGCTTCAAACCTACCAGCGCTGCCCGGCCAAAAACGCGACAGACAGCTCAGAGTCTATTATACACCAAGATCTCGCATGTACCACCCAAAAACCTGCCGTCCTCCTTGTGCTCGCTCCTACACGTCTTCTCCGCAGACAAGGCCGAGCCGCTCCATCATGCCGTCAAACTCGTCGAGCGAGTAGAACTCTATCACTATTCTGCCCCGCTGCCCGCTCTTGCGGGTCTCAATACTGACCTTCGTGCTGAGCTGGCTGGCCAGTTTCTTCTCAAGATCCAGGATGTGAGGCGGCTTTGAACGGTCCGTTGCCCCAGGCTGGCTCGTCCCGGCAAGATATCTGCGCACGAGCCTTTCGACCTCCCTTACACTCAGCCGCCCTGCCATTGCCCGGTTGGCCAGCTTTCGCCTCAAATCATCTGTTGGCAACGCCAATATGGCCCGCGCATGGCCCATAGTCAGTTGCCCCTCAGTAAGCATATCCTTGATCTCCTTCGGTAAGTCAAGGAGTCGCAAGTAGTTAGCGATGACGGACCTCCCCTCGCCGAGTCGTTCCGCCGCCTCGGCTTGCGTCAGAGAGAAGGTGCTCAGATAGTCATGGTAGGCCTTCGCCCGCTCCATGGGATTGAGGTCCACTCGGTGAATGTTCTCGACCAGAGCCCACTCGTGCAGTTGCTCATCGCTTGCCTGACGCACCAGGGCAGGTATCGTTGTCAGCGAGGCCAGCTTCGACGCCCGGAACCTCCGTTCTCCGGCGATGAGCTGATAACCTGCCCCAGACGGGCGGACAATGATCGGCTGAATGACACCGTTGGCCCTGACCGATTCGGCCAGCTCCGCCAGCTCCTGCTCGTTCCATACAGTTCGCGCCTGATAAGGATTCGGCGATATGGCATCAACGTTGATTAGCTGCAGCGAATCGCGTAACTCCTTATCCCGTGGGAAGTTAGCAGCACTTGACTCGCCGGAGTAAGCCTCTTCCATTTCAGTAGGAGTACTTATTATAGGACTTAACAAAGACTGAAGCCCCCTTCCGAGATGCCTTGGCTTCTCCTTTTTTCTCTCGGCCATCCTAATGCCCCTTCACTGACCACACCTGTTCGACTATTCCCCGTTCCTGCCCTGCGACTGACACGAGAGCACTCATCCAAACAATACTTCGGAATTCTTACTGCAACTTCTGCACCTTCGCCAGGGCAAAATATGGGATTTTCAAGAAAAATTGTTTCACGTGGAACATTGCAGACCAGCGCGATGCCCTTCTCACGATCACCAAACACGCGGCCGCCTGCCGGCAGCGCGCAGCTTCGACAGCCGCGCTAATCTCAGCAGGCGGATCAACAGGGGAAATCTTGCCGAGTAGCCAGGCCCTTTCTGATCGAATCTCTTCTGAGCTTGTATCGGCCGACGATGCGCGCAACAGCTCCCCCTGGAGGCCCCCACGGTCCGACTGATAGATCTTCTCCAAAGGCAACACGGCAAACCCCACAGACATCCCACCGGACGTTTTCCCGCCAGCAGGGCGGCGACACACACCTGATCCTTGACCGCCTTCGGCGCCCTGTGCTCTGCATTTTATTTCCTCGTTTGTCGCTTCGCCTCTGTTCGGATTCAATTCGGAAAGCAGATTCCCTCACTGCCGGACAGGAGCAAGGTATCCTCTGCCCATAGAACTACGACCGACCTGCTGATTGTTTCACGTGAAACATTGCTCGGAAGAAGGGCGATCAAGCGGACTCCCGCGGACTTCCACAGCCCCCTGCCCAGAGCCCTGACACTGCCAGGCGCTGGCAGGGCACGCACTCAACCGAACTCTACGGGTACCCGCCCTGCCTTGCCCCGCCCGAATTAGCGATCCTCCGCAAACATCTCGGGCAGGGGGGGCAGCAGCCAACAAGAGGCAGGTCCGATCCGGAGCGAGTTCCGTCAAGCTGCCAGCCTGGGTAACCACACGCCTTTCGCTCTCTTGCCAGATGCGCTCCTGTGCGAGCCTGCGCTCGCGCTAAGCTGCTCGCATGCAGGATTCTCATCTGTCGGGTGTGGTGCCGTGGCACTTGCGATTCACCGAAGAACGCGCAGAAGCCATCTGTTATCACAGGGTTAGTTGTCTGTACACCAAATATGTCGCCGCATACGCCATGCCGGAGTATCGTTCGCTTCTTTGGAGTCAGGCGGCGGACTCTGTTTCTGGGCAAACATCTTGTGACAAGCTCGCACAAGCAGGGGGGTAGGGCATCACATAGCGATATCACCCGTGTTATGCAAACGCTTATCGGACGTGCTTGCCTTGGGGCAATCGTGCGCTCGCCGGCACTGACGAATGCTGCCTGCAAGAGATCGTCGAGTCCGACGCAAACCAGCCAAGTGATGCGGAATATCCGCCAGAGGTCGGCTGCCGCCACATACTCGGAATGTGCGTTAAAAAGCCCGCGAACCGAGCTTCGACAAACTCAAGAGAGGTTTGACAGAGGCTTGCTCATAGATGTCCCGATTCCGTCCCGCAGAGCAAGCGTCTCAAGGCATGCGCTTGGCCAGGGGTTATGATTCGGGCGAGGCATGAGATTCGGTCAAGGAATTTGGCTATAACGCTCATATTCGGGCGCGAGCTGAAGAAGCCCAAGCGATCATACACGACGTTGGCTTCAAGGCACTCCGCCCGGTTGCAGGGCAAACGCATAGCTGGATGAACAGCCTTCGCTGCATACTGAGGCGGCGGGAGGAGAAACCTGAAGACTATCGGGGTCCTGCCTCACCCTGTCTGTGCTATGATTAGGTGCCGTTGCGCCGGGTTATTCGGATGGGCTCTGAGCAACTATCTTAGAACCGGCACTCTGAGCAAAGCGAAGGGGCTGGGCGTCGTGGATAAGAGATTCTTCACTGCGATCAGAATGACACATTTTGTTCTGAGAGAGTTTCTAAGTACACTACCCCCGGATTTCAGCTATTATTACACTGATGACGGCAGACGTGGGCGATTTGAGGTTCCCCGGGCCGAGGGCGTCCTGTATTCAAGGAGTCAGCTATGAGCATTCGCAATCCAGTAATCATCCTCACCGTCGTTTTGTCGGCACTTTTGTTCTGCCCGGCTCAAAAGGCTCTTGCCGAAGAAGGTATCTACAGTTGGGATTCTGTTATGGCGCAAAAGTGGGAAAAGCCTGCGAAGCTCGATGAGTTTGTTGGCGTGCATCCGCGATATCTTTTGAACGCAAGAAAAATATCCGACCTGAAACAAAAGGCAAAGACAACGCATAGACAACTCTGGCAAATGGTGAAGGAGATGGCGGACTCCTACAAAGGCAAAGTTCCGCCGTCCGATTACAACAAGCAAGGGCCCATGAGAACCGCCGCCAGGGATATGCCTTTTATGGCACTTGCCTATCTGATTAGCGGCGAAAGTGGGCATCTTGCAAACGCGAAAAGATGGGCCCTCAGTGTATGCAGCTACCCGGCCTGGGACGGCGACCATTCTCTCGGGGCCGGCGAGTGTCTGTTTGCCGTGTCCCTGTGCTACGACTGGCTCTATGGCGAATTCACGGAAGAGCAAAGGGCCTGCATCAGGGAAAAATTGACGTACCAGGCAGAGCAGATGAAACGACGGCCCCAGCATCACGATCGCTGGCTGGCCAACCACAATCACGTCGAGAACTGCGGCCTGGCCGCAGCCGGATTTGTCCTTTACGACGAAGAGCCGAAAGCCTACGACTGGCTAAGGCAGACCGGACTGGGCTTCAGGCAGACCTTTGAGCTTCTCGGTTCCGATGGAGCCTCCGATGAAGGTCAGCAATACTGGGCATACTCGACTGAGTCGCTGCTTAGCTATGCCGACGCCGCCAGAGACCTTATGGGCATCGATTACTACAAAGACAGCGATTTTATGAAAAATGCATCCTATTATGTCATCTACAGCAACCTGCCGGATTTGAGGCCCAAAGACTATGCAATGATGTATGGTGATGCCCAGCGAGGATACGCTGCCCGAAATCCGATTTACATTCTTTATCGTCTGGCATCCGAATATAGCAACGGCTATGCACAGTGGACGGCCAATGCGATGGTCGAACGCGGAATAGGAGAAGACGAATATAGAAACTGGTGCTCTCTCATCTGGTGTGATGATAAGGTAGAACCGGAGCCGGTCAGAGAGCTGCCTTTGTTGAGGCATTTCGACAACATCGGCTGGATAACCTGCCGCAGCGACTGGGGACCCGACGCGGTTATGGTAGGCTTCAGGTGCGGGCCTTTCCACGGTCACAAGCTGCAGGCCTACTATGACAAGATGACCGACCTGGGCTGGACGTTTCAGAAACTCGGCGGCGGACACTGCCATCCGGACATCAACAGCTTTCAGATTTACGCTTATGGCAAATGGCTGGCAATCGACCCGGGATATGAAAAGCCAAAAAGGACAAGCTCGCACAGCACGATTCTTGTCAACGGCGTCGGTCAGTTGGGCGAAGCTGGTATCACCGGCAGGGACTACGACTGGTTCGACAGAGAGGCCGTCGCCGCCGAAAAGGCAAAAAGCACAATAATGGAAACCGAAACGAATGCCCTTTATGATTATATCGTTGGCGATGCCGGAAATATCTATCCTGCGTCGTCCGGCCTTAAACAATATCTCAGGCACCTCGTTTTTATCAGGCCGGACATCATAGTCGTTGTCGATGAGCTTGAGGCGGTCAGGCCCGTTCAGTTCGAATGGAGACTTCACGCGGAAAACGGCGTCACCGAGGCCGCCCGGCATTATTATCTTGCACGCAACGGTGACGTCGTTCTGGACACACATATCATCTATCCAAAAGACCTCGACGAAAAAATTGACGGGAACTTTCTGGTAGCCTGCCCGCAAAAGACAGCCAGAACGATTATAGCAGCTGTTTTTAACCCCCGCAGAATGAAAGACATGCCGAGCAAGGCCAGGATAAATTCTGTAAAGGATGGCGAGATTTCTTTAAGTATCAATACCGCCTCGAAGAAAGTTGATGTCCGGGTAGATATCGAAAATCAAAAGGTTGAACTTCAATAGTCTGTTTTTGATGCAGCTGTATATGGTACGGAAAAGGTGAAAGGTTGTAACCATGAGTAAGAAATTTATAGAGGTTATAAGTTCGGGACCCACTATTTTAGCCAAAACAAAAGATTTCGGCTTTAAAGGCAAGGTCTTTCCAGACCAGCGCGTCAAATACAAAGACCCCGAGAGCGGCAAAACCGTCTGGAGGATGACCGACACGCCCGGCCGAATAACAAAAGGACAGTACGCCACGCAGAACTTCGCCACTCCCGACGGCCAGTGGCTTGTGTACGGCTCGGACAGGGGAAATATCA
>CP070806.1:2793980-2798670 GCA_020343675.1 Phycisphaerales bacterium | reverse complement strand
CTCTGAGGAGCAACCCATAAATCGCATCGGCCGTGGCCTTGGTGGTCTTCCAATCTTGGGTCTGTTTTTGCTTGAGCAGCCAGACTCTGCAATCCTCGACCGCCTGCACATCACCTGAGACCTCGTCGAAAGCCTCAATCATCATGGCCTGGGTCTCGATGGGCGCGCGGTACCACCACCAACTGCGCTCGGTATCTCGCCAGTACATCCCAAGTTCCTCGTCGGTGACGCTGTGTTCCCGAATTGACTGCATGATTGCATCAGCCGTTGGACCATCGCCGAAGCGCTTCAGTGCAATGGCCAGGTGGGCCTGAGACTGGCGCCACAGATCGAGCCAGTACCGACGAGCCTGGCCGAGCCAATAGTCGAGGGCCTCCCGGTATTTGGCCTCCACGGGCTTGTCGGCCAGGAAGAAGCTGCGCCCGTACAGGTAGAACGCGATCGTTGAGCTAAGGTGGTTCTGGTCTGGATCGCTGTGTTCGAGGATCCAGCGATAGCGCTCGTCCATCCATTTGTCCAGAGCGCCGAGTGCCTTGACAGCACAACTGACATCGATCTGCTTTACGCCCAGGTGACGCAGGCGCCCGAATCCCGTGGTGATGTAAAGGGTAATGTATCTACTGCCTCTGCAACCCGGGAACCAGGGCCACAAGCCGCTGCTCAGTTGCATCTGCTGGAGTTTGAACATGGCGCGTGAGATTTCGTCACCAAGCCGGTTCTCGTCGAACAGGATCCCCACGTTTCTGCGCGCTTCAGACTCATCCATAGCCTGCCTGACCCAGGGGGTTTCCTCCAGGGCCACATTCTTGAGGTCTTCGTTCTTTTCAAGGGGGCTATCCAGAGCAGGCGTGGCTTTCCACTGGTCAAAGATACGCCGAATTTTGGGATCTGCATTGGCCATGTAAGAAGCCAGGGTATTGGCATAGAGCCGGTTGAAGACCTGCTCGCTGCACTCGTAGGGATACTCCATCAGGTAAGGCAGGGCCATTACCGCATACCATGCAGGCTGGGAAACCATTTGTACGGTAAGGCTCTGATGGCGCAGAGTCTGCGACTGGCCGGAATTCAGAAGTTTGGTGAATTCGAATTCCTTTGTTTGAGGCCCACGAATTGGCAGGGGCAGGGATTCGGTCACCAGAATCCGACGACTCAGCACCGGCAGATATCCCTCCTCGCCGTCACTGAGCCGGCTTGTGGCGCCCACGGCCTTATACGTCAGGAAATCACATTCATCCGGTACAGTCAGCCGCCACGAATACGTGCGCGACTCCAGGCTGGGCACATCGAAATCCTGCTCGGGTGACAGGTTGCCCAATGCTTCATCGCGGACTTCCAGTGTGCGCGCATCGGCCAGGTTGAAGCTCACCTTGCCCGTCTGGCGGGCGGCGGATTGGTTGGTGACTTTGACGGTGAACTCGATAACGTCGCCTTCGCGCACGAACCGCGGCGGATTGGGCTCGACCATCAGGTCTTTGGCCGTGACGGTCGTGCCGGTCAGGAATCCACTGCGCATTTGGCTATCGTGGGCAAAGCCCAGGAAACGCCACTCTGTGAGGGCCTCCGGGATGGTAAACTCAATCCTGACGACACCGCTGGCGTCAGAGATAAGGTGCGGGAAGAAGAACGCGGTCTCGTTAAGGTTCTTGCGAGCGGAGACCTGGTCCAGGTCGGATTCCTGATCGCCCTGTGATTTGTCTTGAGTATCGGAAGCAGTGCTTGGTCCCGCAGTTGCATCTCCTCCGGTAGGGCTGGCTGGCGGAGATGCGCCGCCCCCACGGCCATACGGACCTTCAGATCCTGCGTATATCGCCGACGCTATCTCAGGAGGAAAATGACGGTAGGATAAGATCGCAGAGAGGTAGTCCACTCTCCAGTCATAAAGAACTGTGTTCAATGTAATCACACCGTTCTGGAATCGGCTTTCCAGCCGTGGCGACTCGCGGCGGAAGCCAGCAAAGCCCTGAATCCAATCGTGTTGGAGGTACTGGTCCAGGGACGCATCGTACATGCCCGCCACCATCTCGGCCACCGCGCTGGCCGCGTCCGACCCTGTGACTATGGCTGTCCACACTTCCTGCTGTCCGGGCTCGAGCAAAGACCTGAACCGCTCCCATTGGATCGTCAGTTGCTTGTTGGTCCAGGGAACATCCACAATTCGCTCTTTCAGATAGGCCCGGTTCTCGCGCACATACGTGACGCGCAATGTGAAACCACCGCGCATATCTTCAGTGACCACCTCGGTGACGACTTCCTGAGTCCGATTCGGATCGGTCCACCATGAGCGAAGGACCTGACCTCGACATTCCAGCTCCACATACGCCCGGCCCGTCTCGTATCCCGTGCCCCACAGGGCTTCAAACAGCTCGCCCGGCTCCAGGGTCCACTTCGGCGCGGCCAGGTGATTGGCGATGCGCAGGCCGAAACGCGCAGCTTCCGGGTCCAGGACGTGGATTGTGTGTTGCGCTGTGACCGGCTTGCCGAAACGGTCCTGAGTTTGCAGCATCACGCGATAGATGCCGGCCTGAAGGGCGACAGGGATACTTGCCTGTCCCTGGGCATCTGTGATGAAAGGTCCCTCGTGGATCAGCCCAGCCAGCTCCCACGTATTCGGGTCGGAGGCATCGAGCCCCGAGCCTGCCGATACAAGAGCGGGTCGAATAACTCTCTCCGGCTGCTGAAGGCTATAGACCTGGATTGTCCCCGAGGCCGGCTCGGGCTGGTCGTCGAGAGACTGCGTCCAGACAGTCAGCTCCACCGGTGTATCTGGAGTCTGCCAGGTATCGGCATTGACGGAGGCCTTCAGCGCGGTATATCCAGCTCGGATTGTTCGATCATCGGAGCGTGTCTCTCCCGTGGTATCGGTTACATCGGCATGAACCCGAAACTCGAAAACAGGCTCATCCTCTTGAGCGATGGACAGGTCCGGCTTGGCTGTAAAGCGAACGAAAAAGGAACCATCGGGCTCGGTGATGGTTGTGCCGTGCGCAATCGATTGGGATTGACCGAAAACGGGATACCAGCGGGCCCACCAGCACCATATGGGAAAGCGAATCTGCCGGACAACCCGCCATGAAACTTTAGCTCCACCGATAGCAGCGCCGGTATATGCTGTGGCTTTGCCCGGCACGACGACCTCGGTCTCGAGCCTGGGTGCTTCGGCGGGTGCGTCGAGTTGGACGCGGAATTTGGGCCGCTTGTACTCTTCGACGTTGAAGTATGCCGATCCCTCAGGGCCGTCCTGCGCACGCAGGGACATTCGGCCCATCAGGCGGTCGCGGGGGGCCGTGAAGCTGCCGCTGAAAGAGCCATAGTCATTGCAGCGCTGCTGTTGGGTCGCAATCTCCTGGCCATTAGTATCTCGGAACACAACTGCCAACGACCGGCCGGCAAGGGTTTGGTAGCTGTCGGCGACAGAGTCCGTGCGTATGCAGATGCCCTTGAAGTGAACAGTCTGGCCCGGTCGATAGAGCGAGCGGTCGGTAAAGAAGACTGTCCATTCCTGTGGCTCCGGATCGCTTTGCGGGCTTGAAGTCCGATACGTGCTCGCACTGGCCAGTATCTGTCCTTCGTATTCGGCAACAATCAGAAACGAACCCTTGCCTTCCTGATGTGAGAAGTTGAATAGACCGTCTTCGTCGGTGCTTGTCTGAACGTCCGGCTCATACAGCCGGCTACTGCTGTTGTACGTCCATCGGGTGACCGCCGCGTCGGCAATGGGCTCACCACTGCCAGCGTTGAGCACAAATCCCTCAACCGAGCCACTCCCGCTGCCGGTGCGCACCACCAGCGCCAGGTTGCTGATCCAGACGTGCGCCACACTGACCTTGTTGTCGTTCTCCTCAAATGAAGGATCGTGACTGGCTATGATAAAGTAGAAGCCCTTCTCAAATTCAAAGCCCTCAGGGACCGCCACCATCTCGGTGCGCTGCTCATAATCAGTAGTAGCGGGCAGCTCTGCGCTCCACTCGAGGTCCGGCTGAATCGCAAGCAGAATTTCAAGTTCACTGGAACTTACATTTCCCCACTTTGGCTGAATCGCTTCTTCTTCAGACAAGGGAACAGCTCTGAAGTAAACCCGAGTCACGTTACGATAGGTGACCTGAATATCCGGCATCGGGTCGTTCCACACCCGCTCGGTTTTGATCGTCGCAGACCGCCCCTCGATCTGCTGGATCAGGTTATAGCACTGCACGCCACCTACGCTGGCCGGATGTGCTTGCCATCCCTGAGTGGCCAATGAGTGAGCCTGGACGTAGTCGCCTTGTCCATACACGACTTGAGCCAACGCGTATATCGCACGGGCGGAGATCTCGTGCTCTTGCCATTGGTCGACAAACCGCTCCAGGGCCGCTATGTACAGGTCGGCCTTTTCAGGCCCCAAAGCATAGTTATAACCGAAGGTGAGTCGATACAAATCCGCATCGATGAAGGCCGTCTTGTCGGAATCGTCCTGGTGAAAGGCCAGCAGGTCCTGATACAACTGGATGGCCCTGAGCTTGGCGGACTGCGTGTCTGGGGTCTGCGGCTCCCATTGGAGAAAATCGGTCACGGGCGCGAAGATAGGACTGTCGGCCATGAATTCAAAAGCATCCTGCGGTAAACTTCCGACCTGTTCGCCGGCGCTGTAGAACGACAACGCCTCGTGGACCAGGAAGTCGTAGAGTGTCGGCCGGTAGCTGTCGGGCACGGT
>CP070806.1:2791468-2793880 GCA_020343675.1 Phycisphaerales bacterium | reverse complement strand
TTCAGAGATAGCTTGAGCATTATCTCGGCCAAAGGCGCCACCTACATCGGCGTCAAGAAATGCAAGAGCTGTCACTTCAAGCAATGGAATAGCTGGCGAAAGACGAAAATGGCTCAGACCTTCGACGTTCTGAAACCCGGCGTCAGGAGTGAGGAAAAGACCAAACTCAAGTTCGACCCCAATAAGGACTATACCAAGGATACCACATGCCTCGCTTGTCATACGAGCGGTTTTGGAATTCCTGGTGGCTATATTGTGCCGGCCGACGGCGACGCCGAGGCGAAGGAACAAGCCGCAGATAATGCCGGGGTAACATGCGAGGGGTGCCACGGTCCGGGAAGCAAGTCCGTCGAAATACAAGAAGATATCAAGGAAAACAAACGGCCTTATAAGTTCGCTGAGCTTCGGGCGGTCGGTTTCCACAGAGCGGGAATGCGATCATGCACACCATGCCACAACGCCAGCGACCCAGGCAAAGAGCCCGGATACCATTTCGCCTACGAAGAGAAAAGAGAAGAGGGCCAACACGAAAATATCGAGTTGAAATACCGCCAAGACTAGAAAATCTACGGATCGATACGCTGTTGCATGATTCCTGCTTGTGTTGACAATTCTCAAGCGTAAAGTAGAGGAAGTCCATGTATCAGATACCCTGGCGATGTTAGTTGGCCAGGCATCGCAGGGCAGTGTAGTGCGTAGCTCCCTCGGAACGTTTTCGCTGATAGAATTGTACAGCCCAGCAACCATCCCTGAAAGCCGTACTGGGTAGTGTCAAAAATCTTGCGCACAATTCTGTGTAAGCTCTCCTTCGCCGATTAGCAACATGATCTTGTGTGCTCGGTCGGTAGCGAGGCAATCTTCCCTCTGAACCTTGCGTTTCTTGGGGAGCGGATTAAGATAGCGGTAGAGAGATCTGCAGCCCCTTATGTTGAGGCTCAGCTCCCGAGTGTTTATAGGAGTTAAGGAGAATAATGATGAACAGGAGAGAAGCACTTCTTTCGATCGGAGGCGGCATAGCCGCATCGGTGCTCAGGGCCCCGGCATGGGCGGCCGAAGCTGCAATACCTGAGACGACAAGACTCGGCATTGACGACTTCTCCTGTAACATTCGCAGCCGCGCAGAACAAGCCGGATACACACCCAGGGTGACGCATGATCCCCTGACCTTCCTCAAGTACTGTCATTCCATCGGGGCCGGCGGCCTCCAGTGCGTCATCGGGCGGCGCGACGGGGCGTATGTCAAAGAGCTGCGCGCCTACGCCGAAGACAATGATCTGTTCATAGAAGATTCGGCATGGTTGGGCGGCAAGGTGGACCTGGAACGCTTTGAGGCGGGCGTCCGCAGCGTCAAGGCCGCAGGCGCCAGGGCAATCCGCGGATTTTGTGGCGGCCGACGTTACGAGCAGTTCGACAAACGCGAGCAGTTCGACGAGTTCGCCAATCGCTCGTGGAAAGCGATTGAGTCCGTGGCGCCCATCGTCGAAAAACACCGAATCCCCCTGGCGATTGAGAATCACAAAGACTGGCTCATTCCTCACATGCTGGAGAGGCTCAAGCGCATAGACAGCGAGTATGTGGGCGTTTGCATTGACACAGGCAACAGTTTCGCCCTCCTGGAAGACCCGATGGATATAGTGAAGGCCTATGCCCCGTGGGCGCACTCGGTGCATCTTAAAGACATGGCCGTCTGCGAATACGAGGACGGATTTCTGCTGGCTGACGTGGTTTTTGGCGAAGGCACGCTCAACTTGCCCAAGATAGTGGAGATCATACGAAAGGCCAAGCCTCGAATGGAGTTCAACGTGGAAATGTCCACCCGCAACCCCCTCAAAGTGCCTTGTCTCGGCGAGAAATACTGGGCCACCTTGGGCGACGTCCCCGGCGTGAATCTGGCGCGTGCCATGCGATACGTGCGGGCGCACGCAAGCGATAAAGATGCCTTACCGAATATCGACAATCTGTCCGTTGACGAGCAGGTGAAGCTGGAAGAGCAAAACATCAGAAAGTGCCTGCACTATGCGGCAGAGCACCTGAATCTCTAATCCATCCGACAGGTCGGACCTGTCAGACTTGCTCGGGGACTACGAACGGCGGACGGTAGTTCCGGCTCAGGAACATATTCGCGTAGAAACTGCCCTCGCCCGTGAATTTCTCGCTCTCGGTCTCGAAGCTCAGCATCGGGCCGATGGCTAAGGGGTTCTTATCGAGATCGATTTCATTCGCGTTCAGATGTTGCAGGAGACGGTCAAGAGACTCGGCCAGCAGGTCATTGCCTTCCACCGCCTTCTTAACCTGCTCGACAGATTCCCTTCGCCCAAGTCGATAGGAAATATCGGCGGAATGAATCATACTGGCCGTGATATGCCCCTCGAGTACGTCGGCTTTCAGATCACCGACCCGGCGGCTGCGCAT
>CP070806.1:2760977-2791368 GCA_020343675.1 Phycisphaerales bacterium | reverse complement strand
TGCGCCCGGGTCCGGGTCGTCGTTGGCCGCTTTGGGGCATGACCAAAGCGGAACAATCTGAACCTTATTTATCAGGAGAATTACCATGTGCAAAAAATTGATAGTGTTGATTGCTTCTATTATGGGGCTGGGGCTGGTTTCCACCGGTTATGGCACTGTGATAGGTGATTTCGAGGACGGCAGTCTGGACGGTTGGGGGCCGGCGTGGGACGGCTCTCCGGTCCTGGCCAGCTCGACAACCGGAGTCACATCGGGCAGCGGAAGCCTCAGTGTAACGACCACGGGCGGCTACTACTGCCTCCAGTGGGACGCACCGACGGTGCCCGAGTCGCTGGCCGGCCAGAGCCTTATGTTTGACCTGACGATGATTGCTTCGGAGTGGCCTGTCAACCTATGGACCAAAGTCGCCGATAAGGTGGCCCTCAACAGTGACGGCCCCTCTGGCTGGAAAGAATATGCCAATGCCACCGCCATCGACACGCTGACCGGCGAGTCGACTTCAACTGACTGGGGCAGGTGGTGGGATACGGCGCCCGATGTGGTCAAGACTTACAGCGTTGACATTTCGGACTATGACTTAACGGGGGCCACGTGGTTCCAGATTGTCATTGCTATACAGGGCGGCGACGGTCTGGGGCATTTCTATTTTGACAACATTCAAATGGACCAGCCCGCAGCGACGATTGCCGTGGATCCGAACTCAGACATCGCGGCAGCCAACGAGAGCGCTCAAGCCGGTGATACCATTGAGTTTGCTGAAGGCACGTACGTCATAGCCTCCCAGATTGAAATCAAGGACGGCGTCACCTACCGCGGCGCAGGCTCTGGGCAGACCATTATCGACTGCGGCGGCGTCACGCGTGCCTTTGTCGGCTGGGGCGACCGCAGCCAAAACGACGAGCTGCCCTATTCCGAAACGGGATATCCGCCCAATACGTCGGGGCCGAAAGGCTGGGTCATCCAGGGACTTTCCATTATCAACGGCGTGGCCGATGGCGTGGACAAGGTCGTCCAGCGCGTCGGCGACCCGGACTTCAACGATCCTCCGCTCAGCGCCAACGTCGTCCTGGATCCCTTCAAGAGTACAAATGGTGGCGGTATCCTCCTGGCGAACTACGCCGAAGGTACATTGGTGGACGTGGCCTTTGACAACTGCAACGCCCTGGCCACGGGACTCGACACCAGCAATCCTGATGCTCCCACTACTACTTACCTGGGCCACGGCGGCGCGGTGCGATTGAGCTGGTCCACGGCGAATATGCTCAACTGTTCCTTCACGAACAACAACGCGTCCAATGATGGCGGCGCGATCAGCGCGACCTGTTTCGACTTGGAGAATTTGGATCTGTCCATCGAGAACTCCACCTTCACTAACAATCGCGCTCGCGACGACGGCGGCGCCATCGTTTCGGTCCGTAGAAATCTCAGCCTTATCAACTGTGTTGGCGACGGCAACAAGACAGGTTTGGATCCGGCCATCATGGCCGATAATGTCAGCGGCAATGCCGATGGCGGATTCCTTTACATTACCGGCGCGGGCAAGGTCGCGGGCACCAGTTACACCGACGGCACGCCGCCCCTGGAAATGATCAGGTACGGCGGTGTAGTCACTGCCTCCGGATGCACGATCACCAATAGCGAGGCCCGGCACGGCGCTGGTATCCGCTCCAACAGTGCAGCACAGCTTATTATCACCGACAGCTCGTTCGCCAATTGTCATGGAACGGGTGATGGCGGCGCGATTTTCGCGAATTCACCGTCCCCGTTCAACCCGGCTGCTTTTGATCCCAACGATCCGAATGCTCTGTTAGCCGCGGGCGAACCCGGCGTCTATCTCGACGGCGTAACCATCGATGGCTGCATCTCGGGAGATGATGGCGGCGGCGTCAATATCGACAATCGGAGGCTGACCTCCAACGAAAACTATATCGAGTTCCCCAAGGTCGTCATCAACAACAGCGTCATTGCGAACTGTCGGGCCGGGGTACCGGAAGAGAATGAGAACCGTGATGGAGGCGGCATTTATTTTGCCAACAGACTAAATGTCACCATCACCGGTACTCGGATCGACAATTGTGCTGCGGTCCGGCATGGCGCGGGCATCAGGATTGACGGTATCGTCAACGCCGCGCGGATTGACAGCTGCCAGATCTCAAATTGTATCAACGACCAGAACAGCAAAAGCGGCGATGGAGCCGCATTAAACATGGACGAGGACGCCAACGTGGGTGTAATGATCACCAACTGCATCTTCAACAACAACATCAACAGACAGGATGACGGCGTTATCCGTATCGATGCTCAGGAAGCCTTCTTCTTCAACTGCACGTTTGTGGGCAATGTGACGGCGGACCAGGGGATCATTCGATTCACTCAGACGCAAACAGACGATCCCAGTGCTCACAATGGCGTAGTGAACTGCCTGTTTGTAAACAATGACCACAGCCCCGGAAGCGATGAGCTCATCGCCCACAACAAGAACAAGGTCACGTACACCTATACGAACAACGCATTCTTTGGGAATGTCGGGGACGGCGACGAGCTGATCGACACCATCCCCGATGCCGACCTGGGGCTTACGGCTAACTTCATCATGTTGGCGGACCCACTGGTCAACTCCGCGTCCGTCGGCGGCGATTATCACCTGGTGCCTGGCGCTGAAGCCATCGACGCGGGCACCGCGGCAGGCGCGCCGGACCACGATTTCGATGGGGCTCCGCGTCCGCAAGGCGCGGCGCATGACGTCGGCGCGTATGAATCGCCCGGCAACTGACGCGAAAAGAGTTCCGCTCGACAGGAACAAGAGACCTTCATTGGTCAGAACAGAGGCAAACGAGGCGTTGGGCTGGCATGCTGGCCCAACGCCCCTGAGCCTGTTCGGACTTCAGACAAGCACACGAATAGCCCGACATCAACCCATCTGAAACCGTCGGCAGCCTCGATTCGTCACAGCTATCTCCAAACAGGATGCGACAAGTCCTGCTGATAATCCTGAATTAGCTGCAGTAAAGGTTGTGCTTTTCTAACAAGACAACCACACTCGAGAATCATGAATTACCGCAAAGCGCTCGCGGACGATTCGCTTCTTTCCTGGTCCCCGTTTAAGCGCTAATCACCACTTGCCGAACTTGCGGAGCCTCGACTTCTGCACAATGATCTCGATGACCTTTCACTCATACTCGCAACAGCCGCACGATTTTCCGCCGGGCTTTCTCATCGTAGCTGCCCCATGCTTCGAGGTAATCGCTCCCCAGGCCCGGCAGAGACTCAGCGCAGCCCTCTTTCTCGATGTGCTCATTCACCCGGAGCAGGGCCTATATGTTGTCTTGTTCAAGAAATTCCTCCAACTCGTCGATCCTCATGGCAAAGTGGAACATCTCTCTGTCCCCACAGAGAATCTTGCTCTCTGAGCCACGTATGCCTTGCAGTAACTCTGAAAATCCTAATGGGCCGTCCACGGTCAATCTCCCTGCCGTTGGGTTTGAACGAGTGCCATGATCGCGGCTTTGATATGCCCCGGCAGTTTCGGCCGAGCCTTGACAGGCTCCATCAATTCGGCGCGTTTTTGCAGGATTTTGTCCAAGCCGGGACAAGACAGGATTTGTATTTTCTGTGAGTGCTTTATTAGCAGAAGCTCTCTGATTTCCGGTGAGGGGTTCGACTCGCTCCGGGGCTATTCGTGAACGGCTGAGTTGTTGGCGGGTTCTGTATGCGGAAGGCTCAGAGGCCCATGCCGGAGACGATCGCTTCGAAGACCATGGTTTCGCCCGCGACCCCTTGTACGCTTGTTGTTACGTGCGTACCTCTCTTGCGGCGCTTGTACTTCAAGATATGCCCGAGCAGATACAGTCTCTGGCCCGGTTCGACGGTAGAGCGGAACTTTGCCTCCTCTATGCCGGCAAACCCAATAAACCCCTGCTCCTGATAGACCTGCTTGAGGAAGAAGCTCGAAAGCTGGGCCCCGGCTTCAATCATGATCACCCCGGGCATCAGCGGCCGGCCCGGGATGTGGCCACGGATCCAGAATTCACTCTCGGTTACGTCCTTATAGCCCAATATCTGCGATTTTTCCTTGTCATACCAGAGGATGCCATCAAGCTGCTGCATCTCAAATCGCTGTGGATTGGCCCGGCAGATGGTCTCCTTGTCGAAGACGGGGGGCGCGTTAAGGTCTCTCTGTGATAAGTCGAACAACAACGGGGGCGGCATTGCTAACTCCCAAAAAAGACTCCGCACTCGGGCACTGTGCACTCGCTCACCAGTGTTTGTACACAATACTCCAGGACACACAGCGCCCAAACCAGCCTGGTCGTGTGCCGCACGTCAACAAACAAGCATCGGCTAATACTCGTATGCTCTAATCGGCTGATCTGATTTCGAGGATACGGTTGCGAACAAGTTGAGAAGCCTGCTTGACCTTCTGCATTTGCTTGCGAACTCGCGTCCCTGCCGCCTTATTCCCACCTTCGGCTTTATCGATATCAGCTTCAGTCTCAGCCACCAGTGCTTTTAGATCTTCGTACTCTTGCATTAAACAATCTCCAGTTTGCAACCTTAAGAATACTAAAAGCTGACCAAAAATCACCACGAAGTTAACGGTGCCAATCGACTTTGTCAAAAAAAAATGCCATTTTCTGGAAAAAAATCAAGATTTTTTGTCGGCCAGCCTATTGGTCAATTCGGCGATTCTCCGGCCCCGGCGCATGCACTGCCGCCGGACCCGCTCGTCCGGTTTGCCAATCGAGACGGGCCCGTAATGGTCGCCCTTTGGGTCGCCCTGAACGATGCAGCCGGCGATGAGCATCGCTTCGATGATACCCATGATTGTCGTTTCATTGCCGCCGCCTATGTTGGCTGAGCTGGTGAACGCCGCCGCCACTTTGCCGTCCAGTTTGCCGTGGAAACTGACCGTCTCGTCAAAAAGTTGTTTGATGGGGCCGGCCATGTGACCGTAGTAGGTTGGCGAACCCACCACGATCGCATCGTAATCGAGCAGATTGTCGGCCTTGACGTCGCTGACGGGTTTGCACTCGGTCGGCAATCCGGCTCCGTTCATTGCCTCGGCGATCATCTCCGCCATCTTCCCGGTGTTTCCGCTTCTTGAATGATAAATCACGATTCCTCTTGCCATTGTCTGTACCTTAACTCTATCTGTCTTGCTGGTCACGCGGGACGCCGCATCCCCTGCGAGCTTCTTACCGGCGCAGGTATCCGAGTTTCTCCGGCAGGGGGGCATTGTTGCCAAAATTGTCCTCGCCGTACCCGGATTCGGCCAGAAGTTTAATGTCCGCCAGGACGCGCTTGTCGCCGATAAACTTCGTGGTCAGATTGGCTTCCACATCTATCTTGCCCATCGCCAGCAGGTTGGCCATGGCGTCCACGACTTTCTCCAGCAGCGTCGCTTCCTGCCGAACCGGCCCTTCGGGCAACTGAAGGGGCTGCTCGTACAGAATGAGCTTGCTGCGTCCGGCCAATGTCAGCACAATGTGTCGAATGATGGCGTCGATTTCAGTGCCCTGGCCGTTCTGTTCCTGGACAAGGCCCAGTCTCATAACTTCGGCGGCCAGCCACCGCCTTTTCTGAGCATTGATCTTCTCATTCGCGCGGAAAAGCTCCAGCGGCAGGGCGGCGTTATAAAGCTCCTCGTCCAGAGCCATCTTCACTTCGCTTCCGTAGTGAAGAACCAGCCTTGAAATCAGCGTGGAAGGGCGCACGTGAAAGCCGCGGTACGGAGGCACAGGGACCTCAATCTGCCCGACCTCGGCATAGCGCTTGAGCATTTCACGGCACAAGTTCTCGGCGCAGTCGATGTAAAGGCTGATGTGGGTGATCACGTACTTCATCAGCACGTCCAGAAGGGCCTTGCCTTCCACCAACGGCTCGTGCCGGTCCGGCGAATCACACGGCGGCTTGCTCACGTGACGCTCGTAATGATGAACGAACAGCGTGGCGGTCCTGAGCAGATGGAAAACCACACTGATGTGTCCTCTGAGGACGGGAAGGTTGGTGTCAAGCTCTTCGGCTTCGGTGCCCGAGACATATGTGTCGTACAGCGACTGAAGATTATGGAATTCGAGTTCAAGACTTCGCAACCTTTTCTCGCTGACCGAAGCCCGGAGGTAGCAAGCGTACTCCGAGGGTTTGGCGCGACTGGCCGCGCGGACGTCCTTGCTTTCGGCCGCGAGGTTCAGGAAGGCGGTGGTCAGGAGGGTCACCGTCTCTGAGACCGTTTCAATCTTGCGCGTGATGCAGCAGCGAGACAACTGGCCGGGCGCGAGTTCCTCGCTGTATGATTTCTCCCGCCGTCGTTCTGGCGGAACCGGCAAGCCGAGCTGTTCGGCTTTTTCGAGCATTTTCTCGGCCGCGTGCCGGAGAACGTGCGCCGTAAATGAAAGCGTTTCATCCGTGGCTTTGACAAAGTCTCGCTCGACCGGCAAGAGGCGATAGGCCGGCAACGAGTATCGAATGTGGAGCAGTTCGTAGCTCACATCGGAAAAGTGCTTCATCGCCGCTGTCAGCGACCTGAAGCCACACCATTGGCAGTTACTTCGCGCCCCGTAAGCGTCAAGGAGCTCCTCAATCTGTGCCGACTGCGAGAGCAGTGCGCCCATCAGCGGACGTATCATGATTTCCTGTGCCGATGGACATTCGGATAAATGTTTTACCAGACCCAGCAGTGTTCGGCCACGCTTCGCCACCAGCTTCCGGAAAGCATCGTCGGTTACTATCGTTGCAGCCATATTACTCTTGCGTTCTCTTGCTCGGAAGGGGGGTAATCTCCGGTTCACCGAAACCCTTAGGTATCTTGATCTCGAAAATCTTTCTGTCTATGCCTGTGTTCACCTTCGGGTTGAGGAACCTTATTTCCTGAATCTCCCCGTACGGAGGTTCGGGCTCGGTCTTGACCGCGACGGCTTTGATCGGCAACCCCAGTTTCTTGTCGATCCAAAAGTCCATCGAAACATAGTCGTCCTTATAAATCGAATTCGGCTTAACCTTCAAGTGGACTTGAATAAAATCATTCGATCCGTCCTTTTCGGGCCCGACCAGCGCCGCGTCGAATTCTTTCTTGAGGTCTCTTGTCTTGGTGAAGCCGAGCATCGGCAAATTCGTGCCGGCCAGCTCAAAGATGTCCACCGGCGCGCTCGTGGCGTTCGGCTCGGCCAACTGGTAGTACCTTGCTGTCTCAAGCGGGTAGTCGAGATGTACGAGCCAGATGCCTTTGAATTGCCGCTCTGCGTGCGGCAGCGCGGCGCCGTCAACGATAACATATTGTTCGACGTATTTCTGTTCCTTCTCATCGTCTTGTTTGCGTGCATTGAAATTCATGCGTAGTGCCGCCGTGCCGGCCGACCTTGTGTAATACACGATACCTTTGTGCAGCGATTCTGATTCGAGTAGCGGCTGAACGTACTTATACTCGATACGGGCCTCATATGACGTGAGCTCGGAGGTTATCTTGTTCAGCCGTTCCAAGACCGCATCGACCGGCTTGATTTCCGGCGCATCCTGCCTCGGCGTCTCCTGGCCGCCCGCACATCCGCAAGCCCAGCACGTACTTGCTATCCAGGAGATGGCAAAGACTGTTGTGACCATTATTCTCTCGCCCATCGGCTTGTCCTTCCTTTCCTTACTCTATGCCCGGTTCATGTCTGCAATCATTGTGAGGACCTCGCTGATATTCCTGATGCAGAAATCGGCGTGCTCGGTGAACTCGCCGGCCTGAGGGTGATTGGCCAGAAGTACCGCCACGGCGCCCGCGGCTCTGGCGCAAAGCAAGTCAAACAAATAGTCTCCGACCAGCAGGGTCTCGGCGGGTTCAACGCCGAATTGCCGAGCCAGCTGAACGACACCAAACGCGTCGGGTTTGACGGGCCCGTCCTCCCGCCCGACCACGGCATCGAACTCGATCTCGTGTTTGCGGGCGATGGCAAAAGCGTTGCTTCGCTTGTTGCGCGTCAGGACCCCGATGCGGATTCCCGCCGATCGCAGGGCCGAAAGCGTTTCTCCGGCGCCGGGGTTGAGCTTCGAGGCCGTCACGGCTTGCTGCTCATGACGATAGAGTATCTGCTCGGCTCGCCGGCGCTGTGCAGGCGTCATTTTATCCATCGACTCCAGAACGGGGCCCGAGTCTCTCGGCAATCCGATTTCCTCTCGAATGGCGTCAAAGTCGAAATAGGGCTGGGTGATCGTCCCATCCAGATCAAATATTACGGCCTTTATCGGCATGATGTTCGCCCGGCTGCGGGAAGCCCTCGTCGCTACTGTGTCGTATCTGAAATTCGTTCCTTGGATTTTTTTCGCAGCAGCTCGATAAGATACCGGCCGGCCTGGCTCAGCATCCTGCCCTTGCGAACAATCATTCCAGTCGGCCTGATAAAGTTCTCGTTCGAGAAACTGATCGCTTTTATCGTTCCGGCGCCGACCTCCTGGAGTATCGAACTGCGCGGCAATATGCTCACGCCTGAATTCAATTCGACGGCGCGCTTGACCGTCTCAATGTTGTCAAATTCCATCACCGGACGGACCACAACATTATAACGCTCCAGAATGCCGTCTGTCCACGCTCGCGTGGGCACATCTTTCTCAAAGGCGATGAAACGCTCGAATTGCAGCCTGTGGATATCGATCTTCGATTCATGGGCCAAAGGATGCGCGGGGCTGCACCCCAGAACCAGCAGCTCGTCCTCAAAATCATATACTTCGAGTCTCTTGTCTCTTTTAGGCACGGCAACGAGGCCGATATCCACATCGCCGGCCAGAACCAATTCATAAATCTTTGTGGCGCTGAGATATTCTATGTGGACATGAACATCGGGGTAGCTGACCATGAACTTCTTGACGTAATCGGGCAGTGTGTGCATCCCAATGCTGAAAATGGCCGCCACGTTGATTCGGCTTGAAGAGGTCCTTTTCGCAGTGCTGAGCTCATTCCTGAGTTGTTCATATCTGTCAAGAATGTCTTTGGAGGCTTGATACAGAAGCTCTCCTTCTTTCGTCAATTCAATGGGCCGCTTCTTCCTGTTGACGAGTTGGCACTTGTGGTTCAGTTCCAGTTGTGCAAGCTGCTGTGAGACCGCCGACTGGCTTAAGAGGTGCTTCTCAGCCGTTCTCGAAAAACTGCGCAGTTCAGCCAGATCGCAGAAGACCTTCAGCATCTCAAAGTGCATTATAAGCTCCCCTAATATATCCTATTACCATTTACTTGTTGTGTCGCAGTGTGCAACTATACTATCCTTTAGTAGATTCTGAGAGCTTGCCGCCTGAAGAGCGGCACTATTATTCTATTATTAGCCTAACTTATGTAATCGGCAGGAACAACAGAAATCTTGTTTTTTGTGGAGATTGACTAAATGGCAGCAAACACCGTAATCCAAGGCGTTTATGAGGATGTTCTCAAACGCAACCCCGGCGAGACAGAGTTCCACCAGGCCGTCAAGGAGGTTCTGGACTCGTTGGGACCGGTGCTGGAGAAGCATCCGGAATATGTAGAGGCGAAAGTGCTTGACCGGGTTGTCGAGCCGGAAAGACAGATCATGTTCCGGGTTCCATGGCAGGATGACAAGGGTAATGTCCAGGTCAACCGCGGACTTCGATTCGAGTTCAACAGCGCGCTCGGCCCCTACAAGGGAGGGCTGCGGTTTCACCCCTCCGTGAACGCAAGCATCCTGAAGTTCCTGGGCTTCGAGCAGATATTCAAGAATTCTCTCACGACGCTGCCTATGGGCGGGGGCAAGGGAGGCTCCGACTTCGACCCGAAGGGCAAGAGTGATAACGAGGTCATGCGTTTCTGCCAGAGCTTCATGACGGAACTGTGTCGGCACATTGGTCCGGATACCGACGTGCCCGCGGGTGATATCGGCGTGGGCGGACGGGAAATCGGTTTCATGTTCGGCCAGTATAAACGCATCCGCAACGAGTTCACCGGCGTCCTAACGGGCAAGGCACTCAATTGGGGAGGCTCGCTGATCCGCCCGGAAGCGACCGGCTATGGCTGCGTCTATTTCGCCGAAGAGATGCTCAAGACTCGCGGCCAGAGCTTCGAGGGCAAAGTCTGCACCGTTTCGGGTTCCGGAAACGTCGCCCAATATACCATCGAGAAACTCAACCAGTTCGGCGCCAAGTGTGTCAGTCTCTCCGACTCCAACGGAACGGTCTATGACCCGAATGGAATTGACGCTGAAAAACTCGCTTTCGTGATGGATCTGAAGAACGTGCGCCGCGGACGCATCAAGGAGTATGCCGACAAGTACGGCGTCGAGTATCAGCAGGGCGAGCGACCCTGGGCCATCAAGTGCGATTGTGCCTTCCCCAGTGCTACCCAGAACGAAATCAACGGGGATGATGCTGAGATGCTGCTGAAGAATGGGTGTGTACTCGTTGCCGAAGGCGCCAACATGCCCAGTACGCCTGGGGCCATCGATCAATACCTCGAAAAGAAGATACTCTACGGGCCCGCGAAAGCCGCCAACGCCGGCGGCGTGGCCACCTCGGGCCTTGAGATGTCTCAGAATGCCATGCGATTGTCGTGGACACGCGAAGAGGTCGATGACCGGCTGCGCAACATCATGATCGCCATTCACAAGCAGTGCTACGACGCAGCCGAAGAATATGGCCAGCCCGGCAATCTTGTCGGGGGCGCCAACATCGCAGGGTTTGTGAAAGTGGCCGACGCCATGCTCGACCAGGGGATCGTCTGATTTCGCTCAGGCTCAAAGGCGCGCCGGGCAGGATGTGACTGACCGTGCGTATTCAGACTATTAAGGCGAGCGGATATGTTTGTTCACCGCGGCCTGCGTGAACGAAGGGGCAAAACCTGTTTGGTCAATGGGTTTTGCCCCTACGCATTGGCGCACAGAGTCGCGGACATTTCGCTGCCCGGAGCAGAGCCGGGGCGCCCTGAGCGTTCGTGAGGTAGGTTATGGCTGGATGGGCAAGCACAGGAATCGAGAGCCTCGACGCCGTATTGACGGGCCTCGAGAAGGGCGACAACGTCGTCTGGCAGGTGGACAGCATTGACCACTTCGCCGCTTTCGTGAGCCCTTACGTCGAGCGTGCGAAGCAGCAGTCGCGCCGGATCGTGTATATGCGGTTTGCCGATCATGAGCCTCTCGTGGAATCGGCGGCTGGTGCGAACGTGTATGAACTGGACGCCGGCACCGGTTTTGAGGCGTTCACCACACAGGTTCATGCGATCATCGGCAAAGAGGGCAAGGAAGCCTACTACGTTTTCGATTGTCTCTCGTACCTGCTCGACGCCTGGGCCACGGACCTGATGATCGGCAATTTCTTCATGGTGACCTGCCCCTACCTGTTCGAGCTTGATACGATCGCCTATTTTGCGCTCTTGCGCGACCGCCACTCGTTCAAGACAATCGCGCGCATCCGGGAGACCACCCAGCTTCTGCTGGACCTTTACAATGTTGAAGGCAAGCACTGTCTGCACCCATTGAAGGTCTGGAAGCGCTATTCCCCGACCATGTTCCTTCCGCACCTGCAACAGAAGGGGGCGTTCGTCCCGATCATGAGCAGCGTCGATGCGACCAAACTTCTTGCCTATATCTCCGAGCGGGGACTCAAGCCGGCCGAGAGGGCGCTCGACTACTGGGACAGACTGTTTCTCGACGCGGCCGAGTTGTCTGAAACGCCGGAAGCCTCGGAACAGGGCCGTGAGGAAACCGTGGATCGGCTCTGCAGGATCATGATCGGTCGCGACCAGAGAATGCTGCAATTGGCCAGGGAACACTTCTCGCTTGAAGACTTGAGTGCCATCAAGAGCCGGCTGATCGGCACAGGTTTTATCGGGGGAAAAGCGGTTGGCATGCTCCTGGCCAACAAGATTGTCTCGAAAGACCAGTTCGCTCTGAACGAGCACCTCGAGCCGCACGACTCCTTCTATGTCGGCTCGGACGTGTTCTACACCTATCTTGTGGAGAACGGCTGCTGGAAGTTGCGCGTCGAACAAAAAACAAAGGAAGGGTATTTCAGGGCGGCGGAGGAACTGAGGGAGAGACTTCTCAAGGGCAGGTTCCCGGACCAGATACGAGAGCAGTTTCAGGAGATGATCGAGTACTTCGGGCAATCCCCGATTATTGTCCGCTCCAGCAGTTTGCTCGAGGATGCCTTTGGCAATGCTTTTGCGGGCAAGTACGACAGCATCTTCTGTGTGAATCAGGGCAGCCCTGAGCAACGATACGAAGCCTTTGAGGAAGCCGTGCGACGTGTGTATGCCAGTACGATGAGTGAGAATGCCCTAGCCTACCGGCTGCAGCGCGGGCTGGATCGGCAGGATGAGCAGATGGCCCTGCTGGTGCAGCGGGTCTCGGGCTCCTACCGAAACAGCTATTTCTTCCCTGAGCTGGCGGGTGTGGGGATGTCGCACAATACGTTTGTGTGGAAGCCCGACCTCGACCCGAAAGCGGGCATGCTCAGGCTCGTATTCGGGCTTGGCACAAGAGCGGTCAACCGCGTGGAGGACGATTACCCGAGAATCGTCGCTCTGGACCAGCCTCTTGTCAGGCCGGTTTCCGGGATGGATGACGTGCGCAAGTACTCGCAGCATCGTGTGGACCTGCTCGATACGAAAGAAAATACGCTGGGGACAATTCCTTTTCGGCAGCTTCTGGACGAGAAGCTCGATCTTGAGCTGGACCTGATTGCGGTCCGAGACCACCAGTTGGCCAGGCAGGCGCGACAGCGGGGTCTCGGCGGCGTGGAACACTGGCTGATTACGTTTGAGAAGCTCCTGACCGAGACATCCTTCGTCGCGATCATGAGGGACATACTCAGGATTCTCGAAAGCCACTATCACTATCCGGTGGATATCGAGTTCACGGTGAACTTCACCGCTGATAGAAAGCCTGTCATCAATCTTCTACAGTGTCGGCCCCTGCAAGTCCGCGGTCAGCAGGAGAGCGTGACAAGGCAGACCGAGCCGCACCCCGAAAAAGTCCTGTTCAAATGCGAAGGTTATTTCATGGGTGGCAGCATTTGTCACGATATCAAGAGGGTCATCTACGTGGAGCCTCAAGCCTATATCGACTTGCCGCTTTCGGCCAAATACGACGTGGCCAGGCTCGTAGGCGAGCTCAACAAACGCATCGCCGACAGAGATACTGACCCGACTCTGCTTCTGGGACCGGGCCGATGGGGGACGACGACGCCGAGCCTGGGAATTCCCGTGGGCTTTCACGAAATCAACAACGTCACTGTGCTGGGCGAAATTGCCTACGAGGGGGGCAACCTGATGCCGGAGCTTTCCTTTGGAACGCACTTCTTCCAGGATCTGGTCGAGGGAGATATCTTCTATATAGCTCTCTTCCCGGACAAGCCCGGCGCCTTTTTCGACAAGGGCACGCTTGATCGGATGCCCAATGTGCTGGCGGACGTTCTGCCTGAAAGCGCCAAGTACGCCGGCGTGGTCAAGCTCTGCCGGCTGGACACGCAGAAGCTGCGTATCGTCAGCGATGTGACGTCTCAGAAAGTCACCTGTTTCTTCGCCTGAGGCCTGCAAGGGCTCGTCGCACTCGCGGCTGCGCCCACCCAGACGGACTCATACTTATGAGTTGCTCTCTGAGGCGGTATGCTCAATCGCTTTTTGCACTTTTCCGGACGGCTCGTCACGGACAATAAAGCGTTGCCCGGCCCGCAGAATGCTGTTAGAATCCGTCTCGATGCCAAAAGAGGTGGATATCGAAAAAGTCGTTCGCCAGCACCTTGAAATGGAGCAGGTTTTCGCCGGCTTTGCTCCCAAGGGTGACGGTACCGCACATGGCCCGCAGAAGCAGGAGGACCCTATGGCTGTCGCACAAAAGAGTACAGAGCTTGAGAAGATTGCCGCCGAAGTACGCCAGTGCCGCAAATGCGACCTGGGAACTCTGCGGACGAACGCCGTGCCGGGCGAAGGCAATCCCGACGCGCGCATAATGTTCGTCGGAGAAGCCCCCGGCGCCGATGAAGATGCACAAGGGCGTCCGTTTGTCGGCAGGGCGGGTCAGCTCCTGGACAAGATCATCGAAGCCTGCGGGCTCAAGCGAAAGGATGTCTTCATCGGCAACGTGTTGAAGTGCCGCCCGCCGGACAATCGCGACCCTCGCGCCGAAGAGATCATAAGCTGCCTGCCTTATCTTCAGAGGCAAATTGAAATCATCGAACCCGAGATCATCGTGGCGCTCGGCGCGCATGCGGCCAAAACGCTTCTAAACACCGCCAAATCGATAGGCCAGTTGCGAGGCCAGTTCCACGAATACTATTCAGGCATCGGCAGGCCCCCCGTAAAGCTCATGGCGACCTACCACACGGCCTACCTGCTGCGCAATTATTCGCAGGAAAACCGAAGACGGGTCTGGGAAGATATGAAAAAGGTCCTTGTCGAGCTGGACCTGCCTATCCCCCAATGAAATGTCCCGGCCCTTCCAGGTTCCGTTTGACGTCAGAACGCTGCTCGCTCATTGACATAAGTCACTGTCGGCCCCGCGCGCTCCACTATTCTCTTGACACTGTCGTTCGAGAGGCTATATTCGCCGGTGAACCCTGCTGCGGTGAACGTTCGAGCAGGAATTGAACGACAGTTGGCTTCAGCAACCTTGGATGACACCGGTTCCCTTGCCTTTCTCGCGTCACTATGGCTTACGTAGAAGTCTGGAAAAGTGGACAACTGGTAACGTGCCGTCGGGTCGATGAACAGAAAGCGCAGAGCGGCTGCAGAGTTCGTCTCGGCTCAGCCGGCGAAGTGCGTGTTGCCACAGGCCAATCGGAGACTCTCGGGAATTTAGAAGTTCGCATGTTCGCGGGAGAACCCCCGGTGACTCATCTTGGGATGGAAGAGACCGCCTCCGTACTGCCCGATAAAGCTGAGAACATTTCTCCGCGCGCTTATGCGACCGGCCCACAGACCGGCAAGCTGGATGAGTGTCCCGATATCGAGGGATACAAAATCATCGAACCTTTGGGCAAAGGCGGGATGGGAGTGGTTTGGCGCGCTGAACAGTTGAGCACTCGGCGGCAGGTGGCTCTGAAGCTGCTCGTATCTCACAGAATCGATTCGGCCAAGGCTCAGGCTCGCTTTCAGCGGGAGGTGGAGCTGACCGCACGGCTGGATCATCCCAACATCGCGCGCATCTATGACAGCGGCCTGCATCATGGCATGTACTACTATGCCATGGAGCTGGTTGACGGCATATCTCTGGACCGGTACGTTAAGAGCCAGTCTCTGTCGAAGACTCAGATTCTGGCCCTTATGCAAAAGGTTTGCCAGGCTGTTCTGTACGCCCATCTGCGAGCTGTGATACATCGTGATCTCAAACCCTCGAATATAGTAGTCAGTCCGGATGGCAGACCCCATATACTCGACTTTGGCTTAGCCAAAGCCTTGTTGGAGGAAGAGGAGGCTCTGACTATATCCATAGAAGGGCAGGTTGCCGGTACTCCGGCCTACATGTCGCCCGAGCAGGCCGCCGGTCATCACAGCCAGCTTGATACTCGCACGGATGTTTATAGCTTGGGAGTCATCCTGTATGAGCTTCTTGTTGGGCAGTCCCCTCATGATTTGTCCGGCTCCATGTTTGACCTGCTCAATCAGATTGCCGCAGGCAAGATCCGGCGTCCATGTGAGATTGACAAGTCAATAGACAGCGAGCTGGAGGCCCTCTTGCTCAAGGCCCTGGCCCTGAATCCGGAGGATCGCTACGCCTCAGCGGGTACATTAGCCAAGGATATCAACAACTATCTTGACGAAGAGCCGCTGAATGCGAGGGTCCCTACGACCTTATATTTTCTGCGCAAGAAGGCGCTGAAGCATAAGAAGCAGGTCGGGATAGCTGCTGCGGTACTGCTGATTGTCTTCGGGACTGTCCTGGTGGCCTACACGAAGATGGTCGGACAGCAAGCCGTTCTTCGGGCTACTGAAGAAAGGAACAAATCCCTTGAAACTGAGTTAGCAGATCTTCGGGCGGCGATTTTGAGCGGAGATAAGGACGTGGCGGAGGCTGCTCTTCGCGTGCTTGAAGACAAGTATCTTGATTCCCAACAGAAAGTTGAAGAGCTTCTACAGAAGCTGGGCCAACAAGCAGCTCCTGCAGCGACCAAACGAATCGATTTGAGGCAGGGAGAACCTTTGTCGCCAACGGCTTTGGTCAGGCAGCCCGCCTTGCCCAGCGGTGTGAAATCCTGGACACTTGAGACGATTGGTCACCGAGATGTTGTTGCCAATGTCATCTACAGCCCGGACGGTCGTTGGGTAGCTTCCAGTAGCCGTGATGGGACAGTGCGCTCGTGGGACTCGAAATCAGGACAGCTTAGGCACGTCTTTCGGGTCTCGGGACGTGATATTAATAGGCTCTTCTGGTCTTCAGACAGTAGACGTCTAATGGCATTTTGTATAGATAGTCTCAATCAGATATCCCTGTGGGACATTGACTCCGGGAAAACGCTGAAGTCGTTTTCTCCGGGCAAAGCACCGTGCAAACGTGCTGTCTGGTCTCCGGATGGCAGACTCATCGCCTGCTACTCGCCAGATGACCCATTCAACGTAACACTCTGGAATCTTGAAACAGAAGAACCGTGGCTGGTTCTCAGAGGGCATAAGCAGCACATCGGCGCTATGGCATGGTCACCAGATGGTCGGAGGCTGGCTACCGGCGCAGGAGATGGAGTCGTGATGTTGTGGGATGCCACAACGGGTCGGAGTTTGGGATCCTTCGATGAACCACCGGAGAAATCACTTCGCTTGGTGTGGTCGCCGGATGGACGGAGAATCGCTGTTGGGGGACGACGAAGATCCACTGCCGAGCTTGTGATAAGATTATGGGATACGGTATCAGGAAGAATCCTATCACCCCCAAAGACAAAAGACGACAAGGAGTCTCAGTATCTACAGGTTGATTTGGCCTGGACGCCGGATGGCGACGCGCTGACATTTATCGACAGAGAAACGATCATGATCTGGGATGTTGGGTCGAGACAAGTGAGCCAGCTCTCGCCCTCCAGGGCCACTACCTTGGCATGGTCTCCAGATGGAAAGGTTCTGGCTTCAGGAAACCAGGAAGGCGACGTACAATTTCTGGACGCAACATCGGGCGAGAATACCCACAGCCATGTATCGTTTTGTTTTGGATCAATCAACCAAGTCCGTTTCTCACCTGACGGCAGATTTCTTGCCACTGCAACGGCAGAGAACGGAACCGTATTTCTTTGGGATGCTCATACGTGGCAGCCCCTGTACAAGCGCCAGATATGTTGGTCTCCTTCCCTTGGCGATATCGTTATGTCGTGGTCACCGGATAGCTCTTCCCTTGCGGTAGGAGGGATGTGTCAAAACTTCATTGCGTTCCTGGACGTTGGATCCGCCACGATATCGGATCGAATTTTTGTGGAGCAGCCACAATCGAGTTGTATTGCCTGGTCCCCTGATGGCAATCTTTTGGCAACAGGCCATCCGAGCGGTACCTATCAGTTTTGGCAAGTGGGATCGAGACCTTTCGAGTTGTTGCGAAGTATCGATGCTCACTCAGCCAAAGTGAGTGCCCTCGCGTGGACATTGGACAGTCGTAGGCTGTTCTCCGCCGGCTACGATGGCATGATCAGGCAATGGAATGCTGAAACCGGAGAGCTCTTGCGTAGTCTCGACGACCACAAGGAGCCGGTTATGTGCTTGGCAGTATCGCCGGATGGGACAAAGTTTGTCTCAGGAGGTAAGGACGACACTTTTCGTTTGTGGGATATCCAATCATCCCGATCAGGGCGTATCTTAACTGATACCTCAAGTGCTGATAAGGCTCTGCACCATGCAGTTGCCTGGTCATTTGATAGTACGACCTTGGCAGCCGGTAGTCCGAATGGGGATATTCATCTTTGGAATTCGGACACAGGTGAGCACCTGAATAAGGTTTCATCCTGTTGTGGTGGCGTGCTCTCACTGGGCTGGTCACCTGCTGGTCGTCTGTTAGTATGTGGTGGCCCAAATGGCACAGCCCAGATTTTCGATGTTGCCAACGATTATCAGCCCTATGCGGTTCTACTACCTCTTTTGGGCGCCGGTGAGCCAGGTATGGCAGTGAATCCGCAGGGCGATTACAGAGGCCCACCGGGAATGGAGGAGCATCTGGTCTGTGTGGTTCAGACCGACAGCGGTCAGGAGTTGTTGCGGCCAAAGGAGTTTGCATTCAGGTACGGCTGGGTAAACGAGCCCTGGCAGGTCGGGTTATATGCTTCAGGTTCAGAGAAGATGGTGCGAATATATGTTAAGGGCGATGCCGAAGGACCCTATGACGGTGCCAGTTGGGATACGGCGTTCGGTGACCTGCAGGACGCCCTGAGCGTGGCCCGGCCCGGCACTGAGATATGGGCGGCAGCCGGCGTGTATAAACCTGACAGAGGAACAGGAGTCCGCGAGGCAAGTTTTCGGTTGAGAAACGGCGTATCTGTCTTTGGCGGCTTTTCCGGCACGGAAACCAGCCGCTACCAGCGCGACCCGAACAAATATGAAACCATCCTCAGCGGCGACTTGAAGGGTGACGATGGGCGTGATTTCGCCAACAATGATGAGAACAGTTACCACGTCGTAACCGCCGACGAACCCGTCAAAAGTGCCGTCCTTGACGGGTTCACTGTCACCGGCGGCAATGCCAGCGGCCCACAAGAGGATGATAATGGCTACGGTGGTGGGATGTACAACAGCCGAGGCACTTGTGCGCTGGTCGACTGCACCTTCGTGCGCAACAGGGCAAGTTTCGATGGGGGTGGAATATCGAGCTGGGGCAGTCTGGCAATCAGCAACTGCACGTTCAGCGACAACTTAGCGCGGCAAAGAGGCGGCGGGCTATACTGTAGCGGTAACGAAACTTCCGTATTGACCGAATGCATTTTCACCGGCAACAAAGCTCATGTGCGTGGGGGAGGGGTCGAACACCGTGGGCGGGCGGGAGCCATATTCATTGGCTGCAGATTCGCAGGGAATTCCGCTCCGTCCGCCGGTGGAATGCACACACAAGAGTCCTTTTATACCGAACCGATCCTGATCAATTGTGCATTCTACGGAAACGTAGCCTCTGACACCGGCGGCGGTATGATCAACCGGGGTTCCAGCCCAACGCTCATGAATTGCATCTTCGCTGGAAACAGTGCAGATTTTTCCGCGGGTGCAATGAGTAACGCTCCGCCAGCTGCTCCTGTGCTTGTGAACTGTACGTTCATCGGTAACAATACACATGGTCGCGGGGCTGGGGTATGCAACGGTGATGAGAAAAGCATGCCCGTGCTGGCCAACTGCATTTTCTGGGGCAATAGAGACGACGGGCAAAATCTCGACGCTTCCCAAATTAACGGTTCGGCCCTCATCAACCATTGCTGCGTTGAAGGCTGGAGCGGCAAGCTTGGCGGAACTGGGAACTTTGGAGATGATCCATTGTTTGTTGATCCTGACGGTCCAGACAACAGGATAGGCACAGGGGATGACAACTTGCGCCTGAAACCTGGTTCACCCTGCATTAACGCAGGAGACAATGCTGCCATTCCGGCCGATACAGAGGGCCTTGACGATGATGGCGATCCAAATGGGCCGATACCGTTTGATTTTGACCGTAAGCCTCGTATCATCAACGGGACCGTAGATCTCGGTGCCTACGAGAGTGGCTGATCTACTTTGTCGTGGTCATGGAGAGGCAAAATAGCTTACATTCAAGGAGTTAAACATGGCTTCCATCATAGTGACATCTGGGGGACAAGAAGGCGAATTCTTGCCACTTGGCAGGAGAACAAGCGTTATTGGAAGGGCTGAGAACCTCCCCCTTCAAATCTTGGGCAGATTGGTTTCTCGCAAGCATCTTCGGATATGCTTCAATAAGGCAACAGATAAATACTATGCTGAAGACATGAACAGCAGGCACGGCGTGTCCATCAACAAGCACAGAATCACCGATACGACTGTCCTGACCAGCGGCGATGAAATTCTTATTGGTGATGTGACATTATTGTTCACAGACGAGGACTTCAACGACCGCGAGAGCGCCCTGTCGCATTACAAGAAAGTCGGAGAGAGAAAACGTTCGACTATTAGTGATTGAGAAGACATCCTGACGCCCGATCGACCTCAAAATGTCCAACTCGATTCAGGGTCAATCTGAGAGGTCCTCATGTTGGAAATCTGCCTTTGAGCAATTCCGCAAGCGTGTCAAATTCCCCCGATTTCATATGGTAGCTGTGCTGGTTGTCGGGAAACCGGCCTCCTTCAACTTCCTTGGCGTAGGCATCGAACGCGTCGATGGTGCGCTGGGCCAGGCCGTCGTAGCTCTTGGCAAACTTCGGACTCGGCCCCTGGGTCAAGCCCAGGACATCCGGAGCAATCAATATCTGCCCGTCACAGCTCGGCCCGGAGCCGCAGCCAATCACCGGCACGGGACAACGCTTTGTGATGATCTCGGCCACCTCGGCCGCGGTCCCCTCGATCAGCAGCGCACTGGCGCCGTTGTTGATCATTTGCTCTGCAAGGCTTATCAGCTCGGCCGCCACCTCTGCGGTGGTGGCCTCTGCCCTGAATCGCCCAATCTTGCTGATACTCTGGGGTCTTATGCCGATATGGGCCATGACCGCTATCCCGGCGTCACTGACCGCCTCGATGACGTCCAGGTAGGCGCTTGCCGCCTCGATCTTGACCATCTGAGCGCCCGCTTCGCTCAGGAATCGGCCGGCATTTCGCAGCGCCTCGGCCTTTCCAACCTGATAGGAAAGGAAGGGCATGTCCGCCACGAGAAACACGTTCGGTGCACCTCGCCGCACCGCCGCGGTTATGGCGACCATGAAATCCATCGTCGCCGGCAGCGTGGAATCGAATCCGAGCACGACCTGGGCGGCCGAGTCGCCCACCAATATCATCTGCACATCGGTTGCAGAAACCAGACTGGCAGTGGTGTAGTCGTAGCAACTGACCGCTGCGATCTTGCGTCGCTCGCGCTTGGCCTCAAGCAGGTCTGCGATGGTAATCCGCGTACTCATAAACAGTCTTTCCTGAAGCAGAAGCACAAAGAAATAACAGCCTGGCAGTTAAGATATGAGAACAAAGTCATTTTAGCAAGCGTAAAGTAATTGGGCTTTCCCGTGCAAGGCGGCTAATTTTGGCGACGGATCAAAAAAAAAATCTGTTTTCAGAGTTTGGACTTTGATTTCTTAGAAAAAACAAGTAGCTTTTTGTATATTCTGCTGTATTTCGTTAAAGAAATTCTGCCTTTCTTTTCGATGATAATTAGGGATGATTAGAGGTCGGTAAAGGGAGTTTCGTCGAAGTCATTATCAGCTTTTCATCACCCTCCTCCGAAGCCAGATTCTGTAGTCATTAGAATCTGGCTTTTTTTTGTCCCTCAATGTTAAAGTGGGGCGAGTCGTTAGTCCTGCTCTATGTAAGAGTGGGGCACTGAGCGGGTCCGGGGCAAATAAGATTACCTGCGAGCCGCTGTGTCTGTGGTCTATCTTCTAATCAGGCATGCATGGGGCCGGAAGTTGCACCTGCACGTCGTGTCCGTTCTGCCGGCAAATGACCATGTCACTGTCGCTTCGGCGTTTGGCCAAGCAGCAAAGCGGCGCCCAGGGCGAGGAAGAACACGGTGGCGGGCTCGGGGATTGGATTCTGGGTAAGCGTGAAACTATAAGGCCCGCTGTCCGGAATGTTGATGCCGAAATTGAGGGTGACGGCCTGATCTGGAAGAACCGGCTCCGGCGCCCGGAACTCGATTGTCCAAAGATCCGGATAGAGGGTCGTTCCGAACACCGTGCTCCCGGCTGTGCCCTGGACAAATGTGGCCTCGCCTTGCGAATCGAGCGAGAGGACGTACCCCGTCCAGGTAATCTCGCTTCGATTTGAAACGGTTGCACTGATGCTGAAATCGGATTGTGCCTCAGCAGTGATATCAACGAGTAGCGGGTCAGCCACTGAGAAAGCCTGCGAAATCTCGGCACCGTTCGCAGACCAGGTGGAGACGGCGCTGCTGCTGAAAGTGATCAACCCTCCCTGTACCGGACCGCTGAGAAAGACGTGTCCGGCAAGAAACGCCAGAAAAATCACTCTTTTGCTCATCAAGTTCTCCTCCTCGGAGCATAACCGCCTTCTGACTTGACTGCGAGCGCGCCGCTACTATCTCAGTATCCCACGAAATCGAAGAAAATGCAATAGTTTTCTTTACTATCCACCGTCTCCTTGCAGGTTGGGCCTCCCATGCGGCGTACTGGCGGGATATCGGTCAAGAGGAGGGATTGAGCGGCCGGAACTCAGTTCAGCCGGGCTGGTGGCAGGGAAGAGGTTGGTTGGCCAGGCCGATCCCGGCTTGGTCACGCTCGGTGCTGGTTACATATCTTTGCAGAAAGATCATATTTCTTGCTAAATTGTGTTGCATAAGAATGCGTATAGTGATATATTACTACATATTACTGAGGGCTATTCCAAGTGCAGTTGATGTCAATAGAAGATTTGGCAGCTTACTTGGGCGATTCGAAGCGCACCATTTACAAGTACATCGCCAGCGGCGATTGTCCGCCCTACATCCGCATCAGCGCCAAGAATATCAAGTTCGACCGGGCCGATGTGGATGCCTGGCTGGAATCGAAGAAGGTCTTTCCTGTTACGGGAGGTATGAAGATGAGTCATCTCGACGGGGTTAACAGGGCCAAAGACATGATCAGGAATGCTGTCAGCAGGGGCAAGCTACCCTGGACGCCACGGGCGCAGGCCGTCCTGAAGCGCGCGGAGAAGCAGGCTCGCAAGGATGGATTCGAATTCATCGGCACCGAACACCTTGTCTATGGGATTTTCTCGGTGAAGGAGTGCCTCGGCGCCGCGATTCTCAAGAATCTTGGGCTGACGGAATCCGAATGTGTTCGGCAGTACGAGCCGTTGCGACCAGCCTCGCCGGGAAAGGGTGTAGGTCAGACAAAATTCTCGGACGATATCGAGAAGGTGATTCAGTATGCCTATGAACAATCCACCCAGTGGGGCCACACGTACATCGGTGCCGAGCACCTGCTCGTTGGGACACTCCTGGCCGGTGCCGGCCAAGGCTTCGAGATCCTAACAAATCTCGGCATTACGCTGGAGAAGGTGTGCGAGGAAACGAGCAGGTTGATTGTGTGCCGTAATACGCCGACTGAAAGGAAAGAGAAATGATAGATTACATCTTAGGTACCTGGATTCCGGGTCCGGTTGAGATGATTGCCATTCTTGCCTTTCTCGGCATACCAATTGTCCTGGTCGTGGCGTTCTTGCGATTGCTAATCCGAAACAAGAAACAGAACACCAAGCTTCGGCTGGAAGTGGGCAAGGTTGCCGACGAGCTTGAGCGGCTGCGAAAGCAAAAGGGGACCGGGCAGGGCGAGCCCTCAGGTGAGTCAGGATGACAGTCTTGCTGCAACCGCGATCCGGTCGTTATTATGAAAGTCCTTCTCAATGTCAATGTCGGTCAAAACCCCCGTCCCTTCGAGCAGTTCCCGGACGGCGGGCCCCTGGGCGTAACCGATTTCCAGCATCAGCGCAGCGCCCGGCTTTAGGAACTGATCGAGGCTCTCGGCAATCCGCCGATAGACGTCCAGACCGTCCGTTCCGGCGTGCAGGGCCAGTCGCGGCTCATAATCTCTCACATTCTTGTCGAGACCCTCATATTCGGCGCTACTGACGTAGGGGGGATTGCACACAATCAGATCGAATGTGTCCACGTCCAATTGCCTGATAACCGGATCGAAAAGGTCACCTGCCAACAACTTGATTTGCTCGCTCAACTGGTGCTTCTCGACGTTGCGCGAAGCGACAGCGAGGGCCTTATCACAGATATCGGTTGCGATGATGCGAGCGCCGGCAAAGTTCCTGGCAATCGCCACGGCGATGCAGCCGCTGCCGGTGCAAAGATCCAAAACGAACTGAGTGCCGTCGCGCGTTCGCAGAAACTCAATCACCCGCTGGACCAGCAGCTCCGTCTCCGGGCGCGGAATCATACAATCGCGGGTAATCTCCAGTTCCAGCGAATAAAACTCCGTTTTGCCTGTAAGGTACGCGACGGGTTCATGCTGGCCGGCTCGTTTGACCAGATCTCGAAGCCGGTCCAGTTGCTCGGCGCCGACGGATTTGCTGAATTGCGTGTACAGTTCAATCCGCTTCAATCCCAGCACATGTGAAAGCAGAAGCTCGGCGCTCAGGCGTGGAGACTCGATGCCCTTGGTGGTGAGGTAGTCCGTCACCCAGTTGAGCAGTTTCTGTATCGTCCAGGTATCCATATCCGGCGGGGGCAATATGACCGTGCAGCCGGGCGCCGCGTTCAACGCTCGAAGAACGGAAAGAGCTGCTTGAGTTCCGCTGCTGTGGGCTGGCGCCCATACTCGCAGACCTCGAACGCTTCGGCGCACTTGACCTTGCTGCCTTTCTCCTGCCCGTACAGCTCGATGAGCTTCTCCCGGTACTTGTTCGCGGTTGCCTCGAATCGCCGCCGGAAGTTGGCCCGGACCCGACGATGGGCCGCAGCGCGTTCGGCCTCGTTCTTCGGGATCATGCTTTCATTGCCCGTGACACAGCCCTCCACGAACTGCGATTCCAGCTGTACCAGGGCATCCAGTTTCTTCTCGATGACGCTATCGATGGAAACCACGACGTCCGGCTCGAACGGATTGGGCTTCTGAAAACGGTCGGAGAAATACAGGAAAACCGGATTCCTCGTTAGGTGGGGCACATCCGGGCAGAAGAACGGGCAGATTACCATGAACGCCGCATCCTGCATGAGGACCCCCGTGTAGCGATGGTCGGGATGATAGTCGTTCGGGCGATGCGCCATCACGATATCCGCGTTGGCCTCTCGAATGAGCCGCGTGAATGTCCGGCGGTTTTCGAGCGTCGGCATCAGCTCGCCATCGTGGATGTCCAGCACTCGGGTCTCAATGCCCAGGATCTCCGCCGCCCTCTCGACTTCCGCCGTTCTTCGTTTGGCTAATTGTCCGCCGGCCATTTTCCAGTGGCCGATATCGCCGTTGGTGGTCGAGACGAACTTGGCCTTGTGGCCCTGGGCAACCCACATGGCCGCGACACCCCCGGCCCGGATCTCGCAGTCGTCCGGATGGGCGCCGAAAGCGATGACGCTCAGCGTGCCGGTGTTGGCTGCTCTGGCCGCGCTGACCCGCTCGCTGGCCAGTGGGGAACTGGACAGGTCACGCTCACGCGCCGGCGCCGAACGAAGACACAGGCACGCAATCAATGCCAGAACCGATAACGTCAGAATTGTGGAGGACAGCTTTTTCTTTTCCATGATACACCTCGCAAAAAAAAAGAACAACAACGACAATTCGACCGGGCCCGCTTCAACCGAAACGAGAACATATTCGAGCGGATTCAGGCAACGCTGTACCTCAAATTCCCGCACGTGTCAACGTTTTTGTCGTTGTAGTACTCTGCAGCACATCCGGCATGGGTAGGGTGGGCAAATTCGTTTTTTCTTGCCCACGCGGAACTGACGTGTTATTACCGGATTGAATCCGCGTCTGCAACAAGTCCCTTTGGGACAAGTTGCACACCCTGCAGACTTGAGTTCCGTGAAATCTCTTGTTTCGCCTATATGTAGACCTTGTCCATCATTCTGGGGAAGGGGATGCACTGGCGGATGTGCTTTTGGCTGGTCAGCCAGGCGACGGTGCGTTCGATGCCGAGCCCGAATCCGCCGTGGGGGACCGAGCCGTATTTGCGAAGGTCCAGATACCACTCGTAGTTTTCGACGCTAAGGCCCTGTTCCTTGATGCGTGCGATCAGCCGGTCGTGGTCGTCTTCTCTGACCGAGCCGCCGATAATCTCGCCAAAGCCCGCCGGGGCGAGCAGATCGAAATTCAAGACGACGTCCTCGTTGCTTCTGTCGCTTTTCATGTAAAAGGCCTTCGCCTTTTTCGGATAGTGCGTAACGAAGACCGGCTTATCGTGCATCTGCGAAATGATGGTCTCGTCCGAGCCACCGAGGTCTTTGCCCCAGCGAAATTCGGCGGCCAACTGCGCATGCTTCGGATTATTCTCGATTTTCGTATCGACTTCGGCCAGCTCGGAACGCATCTCGATCAGCTCGGCGGCGTTCTTGTCGCGTTTCCACTGCTTCATCTGGCCTTTCTGTTCTTCTTCGAGCTGCGCGATTCTGTCCTCAATGTGCTTCTTCTGATTTCTCATCTCTTCCAACTGCCCGGCAAGAAAATCGGCGGTTTTTGGGCTGGTCAGGACCTCTGCTGCTTCGGTGTATGTCAATCGATAGAAGGGGGGCGTGATTTTTTCGAGCGATGCAACGTCGGCGCCCAACGTTTCAAGCTGTCTGCGATTATCCTGCAGAACGCGGGCAACGACGGAGGACACGAAATTCTCAGCCAATTCGAGCAGCCCGTCAAGCTCGATAAAGGCCACCTCGGGCTCGACCATCCAGAATTCGGTCAGGTGTCTTCGGGTCTTGCTCTTTTCCGCCCGGAAGGTGGGGCCGAAGCAATAGACCTTTCCGAAGCTCATCGCCGCCGATTCGAGATGCAACTGGCCGGTCTGGGTCAGGTGCAGCGGACTTCCGAAGTAATCGACTTCAAAAAGTGTCTGTTCTTCCTCGCCCGCCGTAGCGGTGAAGATGGGCGTATCGATCAGTGTAAAGCCGTTATCATTGAAGAACCTGCGGACCGCGTCGATGACGGTGTGCCTGATTTTCCCGATGCACCACTGGCCCTGCGAGCGAAGGTGCAGGTGGCGGTGCTTGAGAAGAAAATCGATGCCGTGCGATTTGGGCGTGATAGGATAATTGGCTGCCGGGGCAATGATGTGCGCATCCGTGACCGCCAGTTCATGCCCGCCCACGCTTCGCTCATCGGCGCGCACGAGGCCGGTGACGCTCAGCGACGATTCCTGCCCCACGTGCCTGAGCTGCTCGAAAAGCTCATCGCAGATTTTGCCTTTTTCAACCACGCACTGGCATAGTCCCGTCCCATCGCGAATAATCAAAAACAGCACTTTCCCCCCGGCCCGGCTGTTATACAGCCAGCCTTTGAGCGTGACTTGTTGTCCTACGTGGTCCTTCAACAACTCGATATAAGCGGCGTTGTCATCTATCATGTACGGGCTCCTTGTTGGCGTCGAGTCAAGTGTACCTTTCCAGCCATAGACTATACATCCCAAACCGATTCCTGCAAAGCACATACTTGGTGGTTTCTCTACCTCTACCTTTAGTCCTCTACGATTTGACTATTCCCGCTCTGTTTCTTCCCTCGATCCCGGAGGCGTGTCTTGTCAGCCTGTGATTGCACCTGGATCGAGCAGCTTCAGAACATTCCGGTTGACGGAGAGAGGAAGGGGAGACTCAACGGCGGCGGTGTCAATACAGTAGGGAAAGATGGATCCTTCACGCAAAATACCTCGTTCTTCGTGTGTTTAATGCGGCGTGGCGTGACGAATTTTCTGGAAAGTTATTCAAATTGCGATGCAGTTTTGGTACAATAGGGCTTGAACCTCACGGGAGTTTCTCAGCAAGGGTGTCGAAGAGTGTCGAAATGCAGTTTATAAAATTCGTTGGGACATCTGAAATCATAGTCATCGCGCTTTTCGCGCTGCTTTCGCCCGAGCCTCGGATAGAGGACATACTCTCAGCTTATCAGGAGCAGGTGCAATACAATGGGCTGACGATAAGCTACCCTCTTGATGACACTGTTTTTCCTCCGGAAATTGTGTCCCCCACGTTTCACTGGAAGGATAGTAATTCCAAGTCTGATACATGGCTAATTACGGTCAAGTTCCAGGACGACAAGGGGCGCATGAATTTCCTGACGCACTCTCAGCAGTGGAAACCTGAGCCAAGGTATTGGGAGATGATAAAGAAGAGGTCTCTGGAAAAAAAGGCAGAGGTCACTATTCTGGGCGTCAATCGCGCGGCCCCTGCAAAAATCCTCTCGGGGAGCCGAATCTTAATCAAAACATCTAAAGACGAAGTCGGTGCTCCCTTGTTTTACCGGGAAGTGAACCTCCCTTTCGTTGACGCGGTCAAGGATCCCTCACACATTCGGTGGCGCTTCGGCCCGATCTCTTCAGAGCAGCAGCCCCCGGTTATCCTGGAGAACCTGCCGGTATGTGGAAACTGTCACTCATTCTGCAACAGTGCCAGAACGATGGCAATGGATGTGGATTACGCCAATAGCAAAGGCTCATACGTTATTACACGGGTTGCGGAACAAATGGTTCTGGCAACAAGTGATATCATCACGTGGAACGACTACAGAAAGGAAGATGACGAGCAAACCTTTGGCCTGCTCTCGCAGATCTCGCCGGATGGCAGGTATGTGGTCAGCACGGTGAAGGATAAATCCGTTTTTGTTCCGATGCCGCCCCTGGCCTTTTCTCAGCTTTTCTTTCCCGTTAAAGGCATCTTATGTGTGTATGATACACAAACGCGCACCTTCCGGTCGCTACCGGGAGCGGATGATCCACAATACGTCCAGAGCAACCCAACCTGGAGTCCCGATGGCAAGTACATCGTCTTCGCCAGAGCTGATGCATACGACCTCCGGGACACCGAAGGTAAAGGCAAGGTGCTTCTGACCCGCGAAGAGTGCAAAGAATTCACAGAAGACGGAAAGCCGTTCTTGTTCGACTTGTGTAGGATTCCATTCAATAACGGCAGAGGTGGCGAGCCCGAGCCCCTCAAAGGGGCCTCTAATAATGGTGTGAGCAACTTCTTCGCGAAATACTCACTGGATGGCAAATGGATTGTGTTTTGCAAAGCCAGGAGTTATATGCTGCTTCAACCTGACAGCGAACTATACATCATTCCAGCAGAGGGCGGCGAAGCGAGAAGGCTGCAATGCAACACCACGCGTATGAACTCGTGGCATAGCTGGTCACCAAACAGCAAGTGGCTGGTGTTTTCCTCGAAGGCAAGTTCCGCCTACACGCAACTTTATCTTACGCACATTGACGAACAAGGAAACAGCACTCCCGCGATCCTGCTGGACCGTCTCACTGCTCCTGACCGAGCTGCCAACATACCGGAGTTTGTCAATGCGGCCCCCTCGGCGATTAAGAAGATCCGTGAAGGGTTCTTAAATGACTATTCTTTTGTGCGAGCTGGAAATGAGTTTTACAGATACGGTGAGTCAGATAACGCCATAGAAGAGTATAGAAACGCGCTGGAGTTGAATCCCAACAACGCGGAAGCACACCAGAAGCTGGGGTTTCTCTTGTATCACGCCAAGAGCCTATATAAAGAGGGATTGGCCCATTCCTACAAGGCAATACAACTTGACCCGAGAAACGCGCGAGCGCACAACGATGTGGGCATGGCACTGCTTCACCAGCGAAAATACGACGAAGCAATCAAACATCTTTCGACGACGTTGCAGCTTATGCCGAAGGGTCTCGACACGCAGTACAATCTCGTGGACATGCGTTATAATCTCGGAAATGCGTTCCTGCTCAAAGGAGATTCCAGAGAAGCGGCGGTCTCTCTATCGGAGGCGGTACGTCTTGACCCGAACCATGCCCAGGCTCGCTATCGGCTCGCTCTGGCACTGGCTGACCAGGGCGAATTCGAGGAGGCCCTCAGGCATTACTCCAAAGCGGTGAAACTCAAACCCGATGTCGACACGTCGGCGGCGCTGCACTATCTATTGGCCATACATCATGCTCAAGCTCGCCGATTCCGTGAGGCAATTTCCTCGGCCGAGAGGGCGCTTGAGCTGGCGCGTGCCGCGGGAGAAATACAGTTCGCCGAGAGAATCATGGAACAGCTTGAAATCTTCAAACAGGTAAATAATTCTTTGAAAGAAAGCGACTTTAGATAATATTGAAAACGAATTTTCCGTCGAAGCTGTTCATATTTCTTCTTGGTCGGATCAGAGGTCGAGTTTGTCTCGTAAATAACTCCGGAGCTGGTCGATGGCGATGCGGACCTGCTCCATGGAATCGCGCTGCCGGACGGTGACGGTGTTATCTTCAGCGCTCTGGCCATCGACGGTGATGCAGAAGGGCGTGCCCGCCTCGTCCTGCCTTCGATAACGCCGGCCGACCGCGCTCTTTTCATCGTAGAAGCAATTGAAGTGCTTCTTCAGGTCGTCGTAGATCTTTTTCGCTGTCTCAGGCATGCCCTCTTTCCTGACCAGCGGGAAGACCGCGACCTTCACCGGCGCCAGGGCCGCGTGGAATCTCAGAAGATTTCGTTTTTCGCCCCGGACTTCCTCCTCGTCGTACGCATCGACCAAAAAGGCTAAGGTACTGCGATCGATGCCGGCGCTCGGCTCGATCACGTAAGGAATGTAACGCTGCTTTTTCTCGTCGTCGAAGTATGAGAGCGGGCCTTTCGCATAATCCTCGGCCTCCGCGGCCAATTCGACGCCGTTCAGGTCCCGGTCATTCTCGAACCACTTGTTGAGCGTGCGC
>CP070806.1:2727003-2760877 GCA_020343675.1 Phycisphaerales bacterium | reverse complement strand
AACAGACAGTGGTGCGATAGAAATATCCGAGGCAGGCCAGGTAGAAATACAGCAGCAGACTCCTGTAAAAGCCTCAAAATTGCCGGCAAAAATTGTTGCTTGTACTATCGGATTTCTTGGTTTTACAATGGCAATAGTAACGCTTATGGCAAATCAGCAACGTATTGTGGTAGCGATTTTTGCAGCTATGTTGTTGTTTATCGCTGGAATCATTGCGTGGTTTGCATACCGTCCCGATGTATCGGAACAGAATACAGAAGTTGGAGCACAGAAGTCAGAATGATTGACATGTTCGCCAAAGCAACGACGCACAGGCCGGTCGAAATGACATGTTTCCTGCAAAGCAATTTGATATCTTAATTAGGGATGATATTTCAATGGTAGCAAAAAGTAATTTGAACTGTGATGTATTGGTAGCAGGAGGAGGGATAGCAGGCCTGCTGTGTGCCCTGTCGGCGGCACGTCATGGGGCAAAGGTAATCCTGTGTCAGGACCGTCCGGTCCTTGGAGGTAATGCTTCAAGCGAGATGCGAATGAATATACTCGGTGCAGAAGCCCTTGGAAAACGCGGCAAAGAACTACAAGTAGAACCTCGCGAAGGCGGTATCCTGGAAGAAATTCGACTGGATACATCTGTACAAAACCCACAACGTTCAGCTACGATGTTCGATGCGATACTATATGATAAATGCCGAACCCAACCTAATCTTACATTAATGCTAAATACCACTATAACCGGCGTCGAAATGAAAGACGGCCGTATAACAAAAGCAATTGCTGAACGGCAATCAACCGAAGATATATTCTACATCGCAGCAAAGGTTTTTGTCGATTGTACGGGTGATGGACGGTTGGCATCCGAAGCGGGCGCATCTTTCCGTATGGGTAGAGAGTCTAAAGAAGAATTCAATGAATCTCTAGGGCCGGATAAATCCGATGACAAGCACATGGGCTCATCGATTTTATTCCATGCAACTGAACACGACCGACCTATGCCGTTTACACCACCGACCTGGTCGAGAAAGTTTACCGAAGAAGACCTTAAATTGCGACCGCACGCTCAGGGATTATCCGATCTCGGTGAATACCATTTCTGTGCATTAGATTTCGGCTACTGGTGGATAGAATGGGGTGGCGAAGTTGACACAATCAAAGAGGGTGAAAAAGTTCGTGATGAACTATTGGCAATTTTGTTTGGTGTCTGGGATCATATCAAAAACGGAGGAGAACATGACGCGGATAATTGGGCACTGGATTGGTTTGGTTTCCTGCCGGGCAAAAGGGAAAGTCGTCGTTTCGTCGGGCAATATATGCTCACACAATCCGATGTACTTAATTCAAGAGAATTCGGAGATGCTATCGCCTATGGTGGCTGGTCTATTGATGACCATCCATCAGGTGGTATAGATGCAACAGATGAAATGCCCGGCCAACTAACAGCCGTACCACATTTATATAATATTCCATTGCGATGCTGCGTCAGCGCCGATGTGCCTAATTTGATGTTTGCGGGGCGTAATATCTCGGTCAGTCATGTTGCTTTTGGCTCAACACGCGTAATGGGTACATGCGGCGTAATAGGCCAAGGTGTGGGAACGGCCGCGGCCTGTGCAGTTAAACACCATATTGAACCTAATATCATCAGCAGCAATACCAAACTGATGGAAGAGATCCAGCAGCAACTTTTGCGTGACGATGCATATCTTGTAGGCATACACAATAAAGACCCAGAAGATATAGCACGAAAAGCTAGAATCACAGCCTCGAGTGAGCAGACGCAGGGAAAAGCAGCAAATATAATTTCAGGCCAGACACGTGCTGTCTTTGGCAAACGAGGAGCACCGCCTGACCGTTCTAATCCTGGCACACACCGCTGGATGTCATCACCCCAAGCCGGACCGCCTGCCTGGATAGAATTAAGATGGGAGCACTCTCATACCCTGTCAGAGATACAATTGATTTTCGATACAGGCATGCATCGGATGCTTACAATGACACAACTTGACGGGTTTGTTCGGAAGATGATTTGGGGAAAACCACAGCCGGAAACTGTGCGGGATTACCAAATCGAAGGTATGGTGAATGGTCAATGGCAAGGATTGGTCGATGTAAAAGGCAATTACCAGCGACGTTGTGTTCACAAACTTGATAATCCGATTTCCATCAAAGCGATTCGTGTATCAGTAACAGCTACTAATGGTCTCGACCATACGCGTATTCTCGAAATCCGTATCTATTAGCTTTTTCGCAACCGTTTACGGGGAAATCTGGCAACACCATACTTATTTCTTTTCTTAAAACAGCTCCACAATTGCGAAATAGGTTGTACAAAATGAAAATAGAATGACGGCGATAAGTCCAATATTCATTTTCGTTTTGGCCGCATGATCTTTCATGACCATCTTATTGTTGATAAGAATAAAAACTGGTATAGCGACCGCAGGTAAAATACACGCCTGAAATGCCTGAGAAAACACCATCAAAGCCGGTGGACGCTGTTTCATAAAAACCATTCCGAATCCAAATAGAATCCCTATCAAACCAAGAATGCGGTATAGGGGGGAATGAATGTTGCGTGGTTTTCCAGTGTAGTCACTAATGAGCCATGGAGCAATGAGTACAATGGGAAAGACAGTGGAAAGTCCGGCTCCGGTGATGCCGAGAATGAGAATAAAGGCTGCAATTTTTCCGCCTAAAGGTTCAAACAGAGAAATCATTTCAACGCTGTCGTTCAATCTTAGCCCCATCACATGTAGAGTGCCAGCCGAAACCGCCATTATGACTCCGCTTAGAAAGAGCATCATAAATGCAGAAACAAATGCATCTTTTTTTTCGCCGGAAAGATTAGAAATATCCCAGCCTTTCTCAGCGATAACGGTACTGCGCATCACGAAAACCGCTGCCGAACAAGTTGTCCCAGCCATGGCCGCAACAAGTCGAAAGGCGCCCGGTTCATTGGGGACATTTGGAATAATACCACTTAACAGAGCTGTAAAACTCGGCTTAACCATAAAGAACACCACGACAAAGCAGAGCCCCATTAGAATAACAAAACCGGTGAGGATTTTTTCAAAGATTTGGTAGCAGCCATACCACAGCAGCAGGTACAAAGCAATCACTAAAACAAGTATGATCCAAAAAGTATCGATAACATTTCCGAATACGAGTCGCCCACCTTCCTGCAATAACTCCGAGACAATCCCCATGATGCCCATCAGGGCAAGTAATTCCCCGAGAATAAGAGCAATCACAATATAAATGGCGAGTATGTTTCCATATTTAAGGTGGCTCTTAAAATTGTTGAGTGCTGTTTTTTCTGTTACCAGTGTTACCTGGCCATAAGCAATCATGAGCACAAAAGTAAAGATGCAGGAAAGCAGCAATGCCCAAAACAGTGACATGCCATGTTCGGCGCCTGATTTTGCCATTGTGGTTACGCTGCCTGTTCCAATATTATAGCCGATTAAAAACAGCCCGGGGCCAACAGCACTTAAGGCAAGGCGTAGTTTACGCATCGGTGAATGGTTCATGTGGAAGACATCCTTTCCCCTTAAAGGAGATTCATGTAGCTATAAAGTGAATCCATAGATAAATCTAAGCCTGCAAGAGCACAATTGTCAACGTTAGTGTTTGTCCCTTCCCGTTATCTCAATCGCTTCTGCCAAACAATTCCCATTGAACATGATGAACAAGGCTCTTCTGCAATTTGTTGCGAGTTCTGTACTTGCGTTTTTCTTAGGTCTGCCCATGTGGTATATTCGAGAATCATTGGTTTTTGGAGGATAATGGGGGCTCTTTCATTGAGGGGCACTCCTATCTCTTACAGCCGTCTTGAAATAGATGCGGCATCGCAGATTGTCCGGAGTCTATTCGTTCAGCCATTTCTTGAAGTCGGGCTCTAAGAGGTTCTTCATCGTGGGTTCGTCCATATTCTCCGGCGTGGCGACGACTGAGCCGGTGTCGATTCGTTTCTCCACGTCCCGGCCGCGAAGGTGCGCCAGCATCGTCTTGACGCCCAAATAGCCCATGTTAATCGGGTCCTGAAGGACCAGTCCTTTGATATGATGCTTTGCCAGCGCCTGGACGAGCCGCTCGGAGCTGTCGAAACCAACAAAGCTGACTTTACCCGCCAGGCCGCTGTCCTCGAGCGCCCGCAACATTCCGAAAGACGTGGATTCGTTCGGGCAGAAGATGCCGTCAATGGTCAGGCCTCCGTCGGGCCTGCGCAGCGGCGCCAGCAGGTTCTCGCTTGCGATGTAGGCGCTCTCCGTGGTCGCGCCGCCGTACTGGTTCGAGCTGACCACCTCGATTTGGGGGTATTGCTCTTTCAAGACGTCTAGGAACCCCTGCTCGCGTTTGGTCGAGCTGGCGGCGCCTTCGTGGCAGCGCAGCATAATGACTTTGCCTTTTCCACCCAAGACTTCGGCTAGGCGCAGGCCGCCCTTCCGGCCTCCGATGTAGTTGTCGGTTGCTACGAAACTGGCGTAATCTTCGCTGTTGAGGCCGCTGTCGATAATCACAACCGGGATACCGTTGTTGACGGCGTCCCTGACCGGCAGGCGCATCGCCGCATCGTCCAACGGCGCCAGCACGATTCCTGCGACGCCGCGTGTTATGAAGTCCTCCACGACCCTGATTTGCGACTCCCTGTCATCTTCCTTGAGTGGCCCTTTCCATATAACCTCCACGTCCAGGCCGGAGTCGTTCAGCTCCTGCTCGGCTTTGACCGCCCCGGCGTGAATCGACTTCCAGAAGACGTGGGTCGTGCCTTTGGGAATCACCGCTATGCGATACGTGCCCTCGCTTTTTTCTTTGCGTTTACAGCCGATTCCTGCCAAAACGACGGCCGCAGCGACGAACACGACGATGGCGAATAGTCTTCTCATAGTAATCACGTCCTGAATCTTCGTTGCTCAATGCAGTCAAGGGAACTGTCTGTGCCCAATCATACCCATATTTTCCCCTCATTGACAATTCATTTCGTCGCCGTCGGTCCACAAGGCCTCAGCGTCTTTCGGCGGCGGCGTGCTGGCCGAGACCTGCGGGCAGATTCTCATTCATGAGAGCGGGCAAAAAAAGTGCAAATATGTGTTCCCAACAGAGCGATTCTGCCGAAGAGTCCGAAAAGAAGAATGCGCGGACCGTCTGGCGCGTCAGCCGGGCGGTTGGAAGGTTTTTAGTGCTGAAATAGCATTTTCTTGTAACAAAACGGGGTTCCCGAGCGTCTGAGCAAATAGTCGTGGGCTGTGCCGGACACCTTAGAATACGTGAGCCTCAGTGAGTTTATCCAAACAGGCGGCTTGATATAAGTCAGCTTGTCCTATATACTTAAGCATTTAGGCGTAATTTCGTAGCTGCGCAACTGGAGAAATGGACTTGGAGACAAACGGGAACAGAAAGAAGAGGCTGGGCGAGTTGCTTTGCGAGAAAGCGTATTTGGACCCGTCCCACCTCGAATTTGCGCTGGCGGAACAAAAGGTCGAGCACAGGCGTTTGGGCGAGATTCTGGTCGATCTTGGATACGTAACCCGGGCTCAGTTAAACGAGGCTCTTGCGTTGCAGGCGGGGATCGAAAAGGTTGATTTGACGGAAGTTTCGATAAGCGGGGAGATTGTCAGCCTCGTGCCCGCCGACTTAGTCAGTCGGTATAGTATTCTGCCCCTGAGGCGGGAAGACGGGCGTCTGGCAGTCGCGATGACAGACCCCTTCCAGCCGCAGGTTCTGGAGGATTTACGGTTAGTCACCGGCTGTTCGGTGCGCCGCTGCTACGCCGACCCGAAGGAGATGGAATATGCCATCATGAAGTTCTACGGCAGCAACGTTGCGAGGATGCTGGACGACCTTGTGCCAGCAGAGCAGAAGACGACGGAGATGCCCGAACTCGGCAACGGGGATTACTCGCCGGCCAAGCTACAGGAAATGGCCAGAGAGCCGTCCCTGGTGAATCTCGTGAACCTGATCATCCTCGAAGCCATTGACGCCCGGGCCAGCGATATTCACATCGAGCCGTTCGAGCGTGAAGTCAAGATCAAGTACAGAATTGACGGTATGCTCATCGAGCGGAGCCCCTCATCCAAGCGGCTTCAGGCGGCGATCATCTCGCGACTGAAGATTATGGCCAACATGAACATTGCCGAGCGATTCGTGCCCCAGGACGGGCATATCGAGTTCGCGGGCAAGCACGGCCGGGTCGATCTTCGCGTCTCGACGGTGCCGACCGTGTTCGGCGAGTCGATTGAACTGAGAATCCTGGACAAAACAGCGTCGCTCATGGAGCTTCACGACCTCGGGATGAACGACCAGTGCCTTGAAGGTTACACTCGATGCCTGCACCGAACGAATGGGATTGTCCTTGTGACCGGGCCGACCGGGTGCGGCAAGACGACAACCCTTTACGCCTCGCTGAACAAAATATACACCCCGTCTGTGAAGATGATCACGATCGAAGACCCCGTCGAGTACCAGCTTGAGGGGATCAACCAAATGCCTGTCAACCCGAAGCGGGGGCTGACGTTTGCGACGGGCCTTCGTCATATTCTCCGCCACGACCCGGACATCGTCATGGTGGGCGAAATCCGCGACCGCGAGACAGCCGAAATCGCGATCCGCGCGGCCTTGACGGGCCATCTGGTCTTCTCGACGCTTCATACCAATGATGCAGCCGGAGCCGTGACCCGGTTGATTGATATGGGCGTCGAACCGTTTCTGCTGGCCAGCTCTCTGGAGGCGGTGGTGGCTCAAAGACTCATCCGCAAGATCTGCCCGAAGTGCAAGGAGCCGTACGAGCCGGACGAGAATCTGATCAAGAGCCTGAACGGCTCCATGAAGATTGAGCCGACCACGACGTTTTATCACGGTCGTGGCTGCAACGAGTGCGGCCACACGGGAATGAGCGGCCGGACGGGAATGTATGAGTTGCTCAGAATCACCGGCACGCTGCGGGAATTGATTGCAGCAAGGCCGACGACCGAACAGATCATCAAAGCGGCCCCGACGGATCACATCAGCATGGTACACGATGGTCTCGCCAAGGTCCTGGAAGGGGAAACGACGCCCGAGGAAATCTTCCGAGTGGCCCAGAGTATCGGCGAAGAAGAGTAGAGCGTGAAACGGGACCTCGAGCGCTAATTGAGATACGAAAGGTGAGTGACCAAGAGTGGGCCATTTTTCCTATAAGGCGGTAGATCGTGGTGGCATGCACGTGGCGGGGACCGTTGAAGCTGTGGACCGCAGAGCAGCCGTCGCCACCCTGACCAATCAAGGCCATTTTGTCACGGAGCTGACCGAAGCGGCTCGCGCGAAAAGCCGTAGCGGCGAGAAGGTGGCCCTGGCCCTGGACCTGGGCCAGTTCCTGCGATTTCGTCCGGGCAGGGTCACCAGTAAAGACGTGCTGGCCATCACCACACAACTCAGCACAGCCCTGCGCGCCGGTCTTCCGCTGTTCACCGCCCTCGAGCTTATCCGCAAACAGCAGCACAAGCCGGCGACAAGAGACCTGTTGGCGGACCTGTCCAGCGCCGTCAGTTCGGGCCAGGCCCTCTCGGAAGCGATGGCCAGGCATGGGACGGTCTTTAGCCCGTTGTACGTCTCGATGATACGAGTCGGCGAGACCGGGGGAATCCTCGAGCAGACCTCGGCACAGTTGGCGGACATGTTGGTGCGGGAAGAGAAAATAAAAACGAATATGAAGAACGCGTCTGCCTATCCTCTGTTTGTTCTGGGGCTGGGCCTGGTCTCGGTGACTATTGTGATGACGGTGATCCTCCCGAGGATCATCAGCACCCTCGGGGCCGACTTGTCGGTGCTGCCCTTGCCGACCAGGATACTGATGAGCGTTAGCGGGTCGCTGAAGGGATTGTTTACGACGTTCTTCGGGTGGATTGTTCTGGCCGGCATCATCGTGGGATTCTTCTACCTGAGAAAATGGACGAAGACCGAGGGCCGGCTCCAGTACGATACGTTCAAGTTGAGAATTCCGTTTCTGGGTTCGGTTTTGCGGACGATTTCGGTCGGCCGGTTTGCACGAACCCTCGGGGCGCTGACGATGGGCGGCGTGACAATTCTGGAGGCCCTGAACGTCGTGCGTGATACGCTGGGCAATGAGCTGTTGGGAACGGAAATCGACTCCGTCGCGGAGAAGGTCAAGCGAGGCGAGCCGCTGGCCGACCCGTTGGAAACATCGGGTTACTTTCCGCCCCTGCTGGTGCAGATTGTCGCCGTGGGCGAGCAGACGGGCAAACTTGATGAGTTGCTGCTCAATGCCGCCGATACCTTCGACGCTGATTCAGATGCGGCCATAAACCGATTCATGTCGATTTTCCCGGCGCTGCTCATATTGCTGCTGGCCGTGGTGATTGGCTTTATTATTGCGGCGACCCTGCTGCCCATCGTCACGATGCAGCTCGGCGGTGGAGTGCTCGGACGCTGATTCGCGGGCTCGTTCACACGATACAATTCACAGGATGGTTATTTTAGAGGTGGCAGAATGAAGCGGAAGAACAGGAACAGAAAGGCGTTCACGCTTGTGGAATTGCTTGTCGTTGTCTTGATTATCACGATGCTCGCCGCGTTTGTCACGCCGAAGCTGTTTACGGGTATTGGCAGGACAAAAGCGGAGTTGACGAGGGCGAAGATGGCCATCATCGAAAATGCACTGGCCCGATTTTACATCGACTGCGGGCGGTATCCGGATGATTCCGAGGGACTGGAAGTGCTGATCATACCGCCGGCGGACATGGAAGAGGGCAAGTGGAACGGCCCCTATCTCAAGCAAAGCGATCTGGTCGATTTGTGGGAGAATCCGTACATCTACGTTGCCGAGGGTGAGGTCAACCCCGGCACGTTTGACCTGGTGAGCCTGGGCCAGGATGGTGTGGAAGGCGGTGAGGACGACAACGCGGACATCGTCAACGAGTAAGATGATTTCGCGCGATCGTCCGAACGTCTGATGCGTGGAAGTGAGAGCAAGAATGAAACGATGGGGTTTTACCATTCCGGAAATGCTGCTGGTGGTTCTTATCATCGGGTTGATCACCAGCGCCGGAACGGGGCTTTACGTGGGAACGTTCCGGGGCATGCAGGTCAAGAAAGCGGCGCTGGATTTCCTGCTGACCGCTCGGTACGCGAGGATCATGGCGCTGGAGCGGCAGAGCCGGTGCACGCTGGAGCTGGATATGGCCAACCATGCGTTCTTGCTGACGATGCTGCGACTGGATGAGGCGAGCCAGGAGATGACCCTGGAGACGGTCAGTGACATGTACTGCAGGCCGGTCCAGTTCGAGGGGGATGTGCAGTTCGAGGCGGTTGAAGTCGTGCCGGGGGTGTGGGAAACAGAGACCGAGGCAGAACAGCAGGAGACCATCGTCTTTTGCCCGAACGGTACGGCCGAGGAAGCGGTGGTGCAGATTGGCAACGGCAAAACGCATTACACGATAAGTATCGATGCTGCTACCAGCCGGGCAAAGATGTATTTCGGGACGGCAGAAAGCGTAGAGGTCACGACGGTCGATCTGGATACGGAACAATGACGCGGACCCGGACAAAGAAGAATACGAGAGGTTTCACGCTGGTCGAGGTTATTGCCGCGAGCATTATCCTCTGCTCGGTCGTGATGATCGCAGGGGCCATAGGAACGCGGTCTCTGGTAGGCACACGGCTCAACAGGCGGTACGAGATGGCGGCGGCGGTCGCCGACCAGCAGCTCAGCCTTGCCGAATATGTCGGCGTTGATTCAATCGTCGAGGCCGGTGTATTGGAAGGAGACTCGGAGGAGTCCGGGTATTCGTATCACTGGGAAATCGGGGCGGAGTATCAGGAAATTGACAGTCTGTATCTGGTGACGGCGACCGTGACATGGGTGGAGGCCAATCGCCCCTACAGCCTCATCATCGATACGATGTTTAATGGAACCACGCTGGCCGAAGGAGAGACTGTCGCGACCGGCGGCGAGGCCGGGCAATAGGTAGAAGAAGAGAGAACATGAGTCTTAGACGCGCAGGATTTACGTTGGTCGAAGTATTGGTTGCCTCAACCATTGCGGTGTTCATTGCAATGGTGGCGGCCGCTGCGCTGAGAACCATGACCGCCAGCAGCGATGCGGTTGACCGGAATATCGACGCTGCGGCGGAAGTGCGATTTGCGGCGAACATGATCGCTCGAGACCTTCAGAATTTCTACCGCACCGACGACATTGAACAGACCAAATTGATTGGAATGTTGGACTCTGGCAGTGCTGACGTCACCGCCAGTCACATCATCTTCTACACGGTTAACCGGATAAAAGCGCGGCCTGATCAACCGGAAGGCGATATCTACGAAGTCGAGTATTACCTGTCGCAAGACGAAGAGGAAAGATCCAGGTTGATGAGGCGGCTCTGGCCGAATCCCAGTGAGGAGCTTGAGCCGGGAGGGATGTTGACGGTTATTGCCGAGGATATCGAGCTGTTCGACATCGAGTACTTCGATGGAGAAGGATATGTGTATGAATGGCCTGAAGAAATGCAGTCGCTTCCCGAGCTGATTACGGTGACTTTGGCCGCGAAATCCAGCAGTTTGGGTATCGGGCCTACGGAATCGTTCATTGTGCCGATGACCTGGGCCGAGGGTGGAGATATGACGGCCATCGGCAGTACGGGGCAAACCACTGTCGGGACGACCGAGTGAGAACAAGCGCGGGAGCACCTTGCGGATCGACGTGAACAATGAAGAACCTGATTGTCAACCATAAGAGAAAGGGACTGGTCCTTATCGCCGTACTGTGGACGGCTGTGGTGCTGACCGTCATGGCGGCGATCATCGGGCGCAAGGGCCGGCTTGACATGAAGGTCTGCCTTGCCCAAATGGAGACCTTTCGCTGCAAATGGGCTGCTCGGGCGGGAATACAGAAGGCTATGGCCGTACTCAAAGAGGATGATACGACCAGCGACAGCCTGCTGGATTTGTGGAGCGACAATGACGAGGACTTCAATGACGTCCTGTTGGAACGGTGCTGGTTCAGCGTGCAGGTGATCGACGAGGCGAGCAAGCTGAACATCAATACGGCCACGAAAGAGCAGCTTCTGGGATTGCCCGATATGGTCGAAGAGATTGCCGATGCAATTATCGACTGGCGGGATACTGATGACACACCCAGTGGAACCGGCGTCGAAAGCGGCTACTATGAGAGCATGCCGTATCTCTACCTGGCACGGAACGGTCCATTCAGGACGATTCGCGAGCTGCTCTTGGTCAAAGACGTCACAGAAGAACTGTTCTACGGTGAAGATACGAATCTGAACGGATGGCTGGACTCCAACGAAAACGATGGCGACCTGAGCCCTCCGCAGGATGATGCGGATGGTATCCTGGATTTGGGTTGGGCGGCGTACCTGACGTGTTATACCTCCGACGGCGGTGAAGGTAGCTCAGCCCAGGATTCAGGAAGTTCAGGCCAGAATGGCGGCAGCAGTCCGGGTCAGACATCCGGAACATCGGGGCAGAGCTCCGGTGGCTCAAATCAATCTTCGGGCAACTCGGGGCAAACCTCCAGCGGTTCCGGTCGAAACTCCGGCAGCTCAAACCAAGCGTCCGGCAACTCCGGACAGACGACATCGACGAGCATGAGTCAAACGTCGGCGAAGATAAATGTGAACACGGCCTCGGACATTGTTTTGGCCGCGCTTCTCGGCGGCGGAGATGAGGCCGAGCGTACCGCCCTGGCCATAATCTCCTATCGCGAGACGCTGGCAGATGGGATACAAGATATCTCTGAACTGAGCGAAGCCGGGAGCGTGGACAGCGCGACGCTCGAGACGATTCAGGACTACCTGGCGACGCAATCCAACATTTTTACCATCCGCTGCGTCGCTACGGCGGACCGGAATGGACCCTACGGAACGACGCTGCAAACCGAAGCGGTGGTGGACAGGAGTTCAACCCCGTGCAGGATACTTTTCTGGTACCAGGAAGGACATTGATCGTGGACTGTTTCGAGGGCTCTTTATCGCCTGTGGAGTGAGAATTGAACGATATGATTGACAGCAAAACAAATGTGGAAGCCGGGCCGTCCGTGATTGCGATTGTCCAGGAGGACGACAAGCTCAAGGGCGTGGAAATTCGCAGCGCAAACGGCTCGTTCGACCTTCTCTGGACGCGGAGTAGTGAAGACCTGGACTGGGCACGATTCGCCAACGAATGCGGGATATCGGTCGAGCCCAACGCGTTTCCGGAAGAGGCGGACAGTGAGAGAATGGTTGTCGTCGGCTATAGCTCGGCCGGCGCGATTTTTCACCGCACTACGGTGCCTGCGGTCGGACAGAGGGAAATCGCCTCGATTGTGCAGTTGCAGGCCGAGACTCGGCTGCCGCTGCCTGCCGACCAAATTGAGCTGGCCTGGCGGGCCGACCCGGAGCGGGACGGGCAGATCGGCGTGACGATGGCCGTGGCAAGAAGAGAGAATCTCCGGAAGTTCACGGCAACTGTTCAGTTCCTTCAGCCGGCACAAGTCCTCTTGGACGGGGAAGGCGTGGTCCAGGCGTGGAAGACGGTCTTTGGTGGGGCTGAACGCAAGGCCGTCGTTCTGAGCATGGGCAGACGCAGCACACACGTCTGCCTGGTCGAGGATGGGCGGCTGAGCAATGCCGTGGTTCTGGATGCGGGTATCGCGGACTTAGTTGCCGAGGACGGGACCGAACAAACTGAGGCGACCGAAATGTTCACGCAGGACATGAGAGGTGTGCTGGAATTGTTTGACTGTGCCGGGCAGCCGGATTTGCCGGTATTTGTGCTTTCGGATGGCAGTGCAGGCCACGTGAGCACCGTCTCGGCCCTGAGGCTGGTAGGATTAAACGCACGGGTGGCTTTGCCCCATGTGCACAAATCGGAATCGGAAGGCGGCCTCGGCGCCGAGGGCCTCTACGACTATCGCGTTCCGATAGGCCTGGCGCTGCTGGCCCTGCAGGAAGATGACGACGCACTGAACCTGTTCGAGCGTCTGTACAGTTTGGAGGCCAAAGACCAGCAAGGACACTGGCTCCACTCGCCCAAGGCGGCCGCAGCGATTGCCACTGTAATGCTTGTTCTGCTGGCTGTTGTCTGGTTTGCCGTTGATGTGGCCAGCCCGGGTGCAATAGAGACGCGTCTGGAAGCGTCTATTTCAGATGTGGATATGGATCAGCTTTTGGAGAAAAACCGTCTAATCCGGGCGGCTGCAAGGCAGCGGCCGGACATGTTGGATATTCTCAAATTGGTCAACGAAAGCGGTGGGCGGGGAATTACGTTGAACAACATGCTTTTCAAGCAAGGTCAACCCATAAGCGTCAGTGGCCAGGCCAAGAGCAATGATGATTTGAGCCGATTTGAGAAAAGCCTGCAAGCGAACAAGAGTATCGGTGAGGTAAATCCGCCCACTGCGAGTATGGACAGCAAGAGCCGGAAAATTACGTTCACCATCACCTTTCATTACAAGAGCTTCACCAAGAAAACGACAAGGTCGAGGAGCTGAAACTCGAGGACACTATGACCACGACATTGAGCGCAAAAGACATTCGGGCATTGAAGATTGGCGCCGTGGGTGCCGTCGCTATTCTCGTTTTCTTCTTTGGGTCGAAATGGCAGGATCGCTGGGCGCAGGCCAGAGCCGGCAGGGCTGAGCTTGAAGCCAAACTGGATGCCATCAACGTGGACAAGGCCAGGGCGACCACAGTACCACTTTTTGAGATGCCAAAGACCGAGGATGAGCAAAAGTTTCTGTTCAGGGACAAGCTGACCGAGCAGTTGAAGCGGGCCGGGATAAGAAACGAGCCGCTGCAGCTTCTGCCGGCCAAGAGATCATCCGTACCGGGTTACAAGCTCTTGCTTGTCAAATGCAGTGCCAAGTGCAGGTTCTCACAGGCACTCGACCTTCTGGCCCGGCTGAATGAGAATCCATACCTGGCAGGGATAGAAGAGTTTCGCATCAAGGTCGATCCCAAGAAGCGAGAAAACGTGGATTTGGACCTTACAGTATCGACATTTGCCAAATAGGAGGCTCAGACTATGAATCTTGATCATCTGAAAGACAAGCTGAGATTCAGCAAAGAGACTCTTCCGACGTTGCTGGTCGGGTTTGCAGTGATTTGGGCCGTTCTGGTCCTGGTGAAGGTGACAGGCTTTTTTGTGGCTTCGGCCAGGGCCGAAAAGGTGGTCGCGGAGGCCATCGAGAAAAGCAAGCCCAATGACGAAATGGTGAAGGCGAGCCTGGCCCGGGCGAATGAAATTGCGGATGATTTGAAAAAGGATAATCTATTCTCACCCCCTCCGCCGGAACAGCATCCCGTCAAGGAAGTGTTCGCGATATTCGGCGATGAAGTGCTCATCAAAGATAAATGGTACAAAGTCGGTGACACAGTGGGAAAAGCCACGATCGTAGCCATCGGCCCTACTTCCGTGACGACTGAATGGAACGGCAAGGAAAAAATCTTTCATCCGATCCAGGCCACTCTGGTCGAAACGTCAAAGTCCGGTCGAACTGCATCGTCGACGGCCAAAAAAACTGAAACCAGTGGTGAGCGCAAAGAGAATGGCGACGATGCAGTCACTGTCCGCATCGAGGGAGGACGTCCCGGCTTTGGGGGCAGGCCGGGAGGACCCGGGATGGGCTTTGCGGGGATGCGCGAAAGAATCGCGAATATGTCCGACGCTGAGCGTGAACGATTCAGGGCCGAAATGCGTGAACGAGCCGAGAGATTCGGCTTTGGAGGCCGAGGGGGCGATCGAAGCCGGAGTTTCGGTGGCAGGCGGTAACAAAAACAGTTATGAGGTGAAAAAATGAAACGGTCAGGAACGACAATGGTGTTTGTTTTGATCTGGGCTATCGTGCTTGTCGGTGCTTATGGTCTCGGCGTTTGCATCAAAGAGTACCGGTTTCACCAGGCGGGATTCGAACCGAAGGCGGTGGCCGCAGCGCCGAGTGCCGGCACCGAAACCGCACCGGCACGCGTCGCGCCAGAGTCTGTGCCCGGTCCCGCCGACGGGACGCCCGGGGAAAGGCCCTCTCCCGGAGAGAGACCAGCGTTTGGCGGCGATAGAATGATGGCGGGCAGGCCCCGACTTGAAGATATGTCCGAGCAAGAGAGGCAGGAGGCCATGGCCCGGATGCGGGACAGATTTGGAGGCAGACGACGAGGAGAAGGCATGCCTCAACTCTCGGAAGAAGACAGAGAGAAGATGAGAGCGGAAATAGAGGACCTCAGGGCCCGATGGGAAGACATGTCTGAGCAAGAGAGGCAGGAAGCTCAGGCTCAGATGCGTGAAAAGTACGGCTTTGCCCCCAGAGGTTTCGGCGACCGAGGCTTTGGCGGTGGGGAAGGCGGCAGACGGCGCCCGGGAGGAAGGTCGAACGGCGAAGGACAATAGAACTCTATTAGTGTAGATTGAGGTGAGTAGAATGGAACGGTCAAAATCAGTCATATCGATAATCGTTGGTCTTGCGGCGGTTCTTATCGTCTGGCGGGTGGGCATCTATCCAGAGCCGCCGGTACCCGACCAGCCCCAAAAGCCAACTGAGGTCGAGGTTGCGGCAGAACCCAACGCGCCCGCCCAGGCCCAGGTCCCGGGCGATGCCAATGAGCCTATGGTAAGCTTCGCCGTCGATGAGCCGGAAAGACCCGCCGATGGGAACGAGCCTAGGAGAATTGTGGCCGGCGCACCGGCCGGACCTGGCGAGCCGAATGGGCCGATGGAGTTTGTGAATCTCAAAAGCGTCGAGATGAAAAACATCATCGAGAAGCTCGCCGCCTGGACGGGCAAGGTCATCATTCCGACCGATGAGGCAATGAAACAACGGGTGACCATCTACGCGCCGGAGCGGCTGCCCAGAAGCAGAGCGATCAACGTGATCTACAGCGCGCTGCGTATGAAGGGCTACATCGCGACCGAAACGGATGGGGAGATTTTCCTGGAACCGATCACGGATGCCAAACTGGGGCGGATTCCCACGATAGCCGCCGGCGAGCCGCTCGCTCTGATCGAAAACAAAGAGCAGATTGTGCAGAAGTTCTTTGAGATGACCAGCTACGGTCCGGCCGAGATGGGCACGATCATTCAACCGTTGATTGGCGAGCACGGTTATGTCAGTGTTGATGAACTCAGCGGCACTCTGATGGTCATCGATACGGTTGGGAACCTGATGCGCCTTGAGCGGATTATCCAGCAGTTTGACGTGCCCGGGGCCGAGCAGGCCGTCACGGACATCATCGAAGTGCGTTACGGCGACCCATCAGAAATCGTCCAGATGTTGAACATTCTGTTGGGTGAAAGCCAGGGTATTGCCACTCGACGGTCCAGCAGAGATTACGGCCGTGGCCGGGGTGATCCTCGCGATTCAAGCCGCAGCTCAAGTTCATCCAGAACGTCGTCCAGCAGTTCCAGCAGCAAATCCGACTCGAAGACCGGGACGGCGACATCGGTCCTTGTCGGCACGACCAAAGGGCCGATCGTCCTCATCCCCGAGCCCCGGCGCAAGTGGATCATTGTCAAAGCGTCGGCCGATGACCTGCTGAAGATAAGAGATTGGGTAAGCAAGCTCGACAAGGAAGAACCGGTCGATTCGGAGTATGAGATCGTCCAGCTCAGATACGCCGACCCCGGTGAGGTGGAGGACAGCATTGAAGACGGTTTCCAGCAACTGCCGGGGACGGAGTTTTTACCGAGCATTCTCATTGAGCCGCTCAGGGACAGCCAGCAGGTGATCGTTTTTGGCAGGACAGACCTTCGTGAACTTGTCAAGAAGATGATTGCAGAGATTGACGTTCCTCCGGGTCTGTTCGAGACGGTCCACATTCCCCTCAAACATGCCGACCCCGACATGATTAAGGAAAAACTGGATGAGCTTTATCAGGAGGGAATGAGCAGCAGGAGCAGCAGCCGATACAGTTCGTACAGATATGGCTACGGGCGCGGAAGCTCATCGCAATCCTCTGATACGGTGAAGGTTGTGTCCTACCCGTCACTGAAGGAGATCACCGTCGTCGCCTCGCCTGAGAACATGCAAGAAATCAGGAAGCGAATCACCGAGTGGGACGTTCCGTTGGACGTCGATGCGGTCAAGCCGAGGATCATTGAGCTGCGCAACATGGACCCCGTTGAAATGGCCAATTTATTGAACACGCTCTTCAGCGAGGGCGGCAGCAGCAGCAGCGGTAGTCGCAGCAGAAGTGTTTCGATCATGCGGAGCATGTATGGCGGCAGTATGTTCGTGGATCAGGAGAAAATCGTCGGCGCCCTTTACGGGCAGATGACGTTTGAAGAAGTGCCCGGGACGAAGAAGATCATCGTGATTAGCAAGATTCCCGAGGCCTACGCGGTGATTGAAGATCTGGTGGCCGAGCTTGACAAGGAGGAGATGGCTGAGGTGCCGAGAGTGGTAACGCTCAAGTACGCCGATCCGGAGGAGCTCAGTGAAATCCTCAATGCGATGTTTGCCGAATCGGGCACATCGGCGGCTCTGCGGCGGGGTGCGACGGGATTGAGCGAGTACTCCATGGAAGAGGACACCAGCACCAGCAGCACTCAGAGCAATACCTCTCAGACAACTTACACGCCCTGGTGGTCCGGCTCCGGGGCACGCCGTACCGTCGATACGGAAATGCCCATCAGCAATGTCATCGGCAGAATCCGCTTCGTCCCCGATCGTCGCACGAAATCGGTCCTTGTCCTGGCGCCGCCCGAGTATCACCCCAAGATCCAGGAATTGATCGAGCTGCTTGATACGCCCGGCAAGCAAGTTATGATCAAAGCGATCATCGTGGAGGTGGACCACAGCAGCATGACCTCGCTCGGTGTGCAGCTTGCACCGTCGTCGTCGTCCACGCTTGCGTTCGGCAACTACGATGAGAACACGGCGGCCATTCTCAATCAGCTCTCGTATATGGAGACGCACGGAGCCTGGACGTTCCAGGCGGCCACCGACGTTACGGCGATGCTCGATTTCCTGGCCAAGAAGGCGCAGGCCAAGATTCTCAATCAACAGACGCTGTGGACCGAAGACAACGAGGAAGCAAGCTTCTTCAAAGGCGAAAAAGTCGCGTTCTTCACGAGTGCGACCAGTTCGGCGACGGCCGGGAACGTGCAGAATTACGAATTTCAAAGAGTAGGCATGACTCTGGCCGTCAGACCAAGTATTACTCCCGGCAACGATGTGGACATGATCATCAACATCATCATCTCGCAGCTTACATCCGAGGAAGAGAATACCCAACCGGTGCGGACCGAGATGGAAACAAAGACCAACATGATTGTGAGCGACGGCCAGACCATCATGCTCGGCGGCATTCTCTTCCAGCAGGACAGGGCTGTGGACCGGAAGATTCCGCTGCTTGGCGACATACCTCTGCTCGGAATGTTGTTCAGTCACAGCGAAACGATAGCGGCAAACAACGAGATGCTCGTGTTTATTACGCCCTACGTGATCGACGAGCCCGACAACACGCTTCCCGGCACCAAAGAAGAAATACAGCGTTCGATGGAAAGGCTCGAGACCATTCGGGAGCAGTTGAACACGACCATGGAAGATATCAGCCAATAGGCGCCGATGCTCTTCATCGCGGCCGCGGCCATCCGTCACGACCGCTTGGGACAAGTCGAAACAGGGCCTGCTGTTTAGATCGCAGCAGCCCTGTTTCTTTTTGAGCGGTATGCATTCATCTGCGGTATGTGCACGCCGTGCCCCGGCCCTCCGTCCGCACGTGAGCCTTGCCTCTATTCGTAAATACGGTCGAAAAGCTCATTGGCCAGAGCCCTGTTCAGGGGCTTCAACACCTTGTATTCCTCCAGGGCCAGGCCTTTGTCGCCGACCGACAGATAGGACAATCCCAGCCCGAAGTGAGCGTCGGCATCGTCAGGTATGAGCAGGATGACCTGCCTGAAGGCCCCAATGGCTTCCTGGTAGCGACCGAGCTGGCCGTAGGTTATACCCATGTTCAGGTGCGCCTCAGCCAGATCCGCCCTGGCGCGAACAGCCTGTTTGAAGGCTTCGATTGCCTCCTCACCGAGGCCGAGCTCGTTGTAGGCAATCCCCAGCCAGAAATGCGCCATGGCATAGTCGGGTTTCATTTGAACGGCGCGTTTGCAGGCCTCTGTGGCTTCTTCGTACTGCCCCAGCCGGCCATAGACAAGCCCGAGATTCAGGTGCGCATCGGCGAAATCGGGATCCACTTTGACGGCCTGCTTCAGGGCTTCGATCGCGTCATCCAAGCGGCCAAGCCCCTCGTAAGCAATCCCCAGGCCCAGGTGCGCCCTTGCGTAATCGGGCTTGAGGTTGATCGCTTGTCTGCACGCGTCGATGGCCTCCTGGTGGCGGCCGAGCTCGCTGTAGGAGGACCCGAGACCGGCGTATGATATCGGATCTTCAGGGTCGATCCGTACAGCCTGCCTGAAGGCGTCGATGGCGTCCTGGTGCCGGCCAAGCACGCCATAGGCCACGCCCAGATTGTGGTAGGCCTCCAGGTAATCACGTTTGAGGCGAATCGCCTGCTCGTAAGCATCCGCGGCGTCGGAATACCGCCCAAGATGGTCAAAGGCGACACCCAGATCGTAGTGAGCAACGGCATCATCAGGGTCGATACGTATGGCTTGCTTGCAGACCTCGACCGCTTCCTCATAGCGGCCGAGCAGGGAATAAGTCGCTCGAAGCCGGGAGTAAGCTTCCATGAAATCCGGGGCAATGCGAAGGGCCTGCTCGAAGGACTCGGCAGCTTCCTCGGTGCGCCCAAGCTCGCTGTACGCGACACCGAGGTTGTAGTGGGCGTCCACGAAACCCGGCCTGATACGTACAGCTTGCTTGAACGCTTCCATCGCCTCCTGGTGCCGGGCAAGCTGCCCATAGACCATGCCCAGGTCATAGTGGGCGTCGGTGTAGTCCGGTTTGATCTCGATGGCTTGTTTGAATGCATTTAGGGCTTCACTATACTGGTTCAGCTTCGCATAGGACAATCCCAACAAAGAGTGCGCTTCCGGCAGATTCGGCTCGATGCTCAGCGCCTTCTTGCACGTCTCAATCGCTTCGAGGTGGCGCCCGAGCTGTCCCTGGGCAACCGCGAGATAGTAGTGGGCCTCTGCGTAGTCAGCTTTGAGCTTGATGGCCCGCTCATAGGCTTGTACGGCTTCGAGATGGCGTCCCATCTCGGCATGACAATAGCCAACATACAGCCAAGGCTGGGCGGCCTGTGTCTCGGCCTCGGCGGCTTTGTTGAATGAATCGAGCGCTTCAGTGTACTTGCCCGCCCATACAAAGGCCATCGCTTCGTGATATGCCTGATTAGCCGGTCCCAGCGGATTCCTCGAAACATCGGCAGCCCACTCTCTGAGGGTCTTGCCCGTCCCCCGGGACTCGGAGGACAGGAACCGCTCGGCGTCAATGGCAACGTTCAAGTCTTGTTCGGCAGTTCGCCCGACGAGGGCTACGCCGACCACTTCCGCCCTGCCGTTGAGCACGGGGCCTCCGACCAGGTCCGGCCGGACAGGGGCGGATATCTGATAAACCGGGCCGATGAGCGGCGTGTTCCGGACGACCACAACGATACCTTCGCTGAAGACTTGTCCTCGCTCGCCCGAAGCTCCGACGACAATCACAGGTTCGGTAATCTCCGGCGCCAGCCCGGCCATGCGCAGAGGCATGACGCTCTGCTCGGGCATATCGACCGATACTTTCACAAGCCCGGCCTCGATATGCTCGGCCAGAACCCGCGTAACGGGATGCTCCGCGCCGTCCGAGGTTCTGACCCGGGCACGGTACGCCCCCTGCAGCAGGCTGAGACTGGTGACCACATGCCCCTGCTCATTGAGAGAAAAGCCACTGCCCTGACTCAAAGGCCGACTCTGACTGTCGTAGGTCAAGACCGTTATTATGGCAGGTTGGATCCGCTTGACGAGCCCGGCCAGATAATCATCCGCAGCCGGCGCTTGAGTTGCCGATCCACACGTGCACAATGAAACCAGGAGAATCCGCAGCTTTCGTTTCATAAGAACCTCTGGCAGATTGCCTCATAAGCCTCGTTTGTCTGCTCTTGGCTTGCACTTTGCGCCCAACGCTCTGACTTGGCGTGTTCCCAAAGAAATACAAGCGGATTCTAATGTGCGCCGCCCGAGAAGTCCATCGATTTCTCCATTTTTCGCGGACGCGTCGGAACCTGGCTTGCCCTGACCACGGGTGACCAGAAATCCTTTGACAGGCTCGCCGTTAATGGTGGATAATCCGGACGTTTCTTGAGGATAGCCTATGGATGCCTATTGTTTAAGACCGGATGAGCTGCCGGATCTGGCCATCGAGACGCTGGGCCCTGCGCGGGTCGATTCGCCCCTGATGCCGCGAGGTTATCGTTTTATTCAGGACGACGAAAGAGTTCTGATGTACGCGCATTCCGAGAGTCTCAAAGCCCTCCGGGATTCGGCGGACGATGCGCCTATGTTCGAGCGAGCCGGGCCCCGCCGAAGGCTCTTCTGTGATCCTTTGAAACTGAATTGCGGCATCGTCACGTGCGGCGGATTATGCCCCGGGCTCAACGACGTCATTCGGACCATCACGCTCAGCCTCACGGGTCAGTACGGCGTCGCCAACGTCTTTGGCTTTCGGTATGGATACGTCGGGCTCTCGTCAAAGGCCCCGAGGCCGCCTCTGTTGCTGACGCCGGAGCTGGTCAACGACATTCATCTCAAGGGAGGAGATATTCTGTCTTCTTCCCGGGGCCCCCAGGACGTTGATGAGATGATCGACACGCTGCAAAGGATGGACATCGGCGTGCTGTTTGCCATCGGCGGAGACGGGACGCTCCGCGGAGCGCGCGCGTTAGCCGGAGCAATAAAGAAGAGGGGGCTTCAGATCTCGGTGATCGGCGTGCCGAAAACGATTGACAATGATATCTCGGGCATCGAGCAGTCCTTCGGCTTTTCGACCGCCGTCGAGGCGACGCGTTCGGCGATCTGCGGGGCTCACGAAGAAGCCAGAGGCGCCTGGAACGGCGTCGGCCTGGTCAAACTAATGGGCCGGGAATCGGGTTTCATTGCCGCCTATGCAAGCTTAGCCAACAGCGATGTGAATTTCTGTTTGATACCCGAAGTTCCCCTCGTTCTCGAAGGGCAAGGCGGATTTCTGCGCGCTCTCGAGAAACGACTCGATGAAAAACACCATGCCGTAGTGGTCGTCGCCGAGGGGGCCGGCTCAGACCTTACAAAGAAAAGCGGCGATCAGAGGAAGGATGCCTCCGGCAATGTCCTGCGCGAGGACATTGGCCTGCTCTTGAAAGAGAAGATCACTGCGTACTTCCGAGAAAGGCAAAAGCCGCTGGCGCTGAAATACATTGATCCAAGTTACATGATTCGCAGCCTGCCCGCGGATTCCAACGACTCGGTGTTTTGTGTGATGCTTGGGCAGAACGCCGTACATGCAGGTCTTTCGGGGCGAACGAACATGGTGGTCGGCTATTGGAACCAGCATTTTGTGCATGTGCCTATGGAACTGACCGTGCTGAAAAGGAAGACGATCAATCCCGATGGCTTCCTGTGGCAGACCGTCCTGGAGACAACGGGCCAGGCCCCGTAACTCGCAATCCGGATTTATCTTACAGGTTAGCTTTTGATCCGAGGTCTTCACCGCCCTGCTGCCCGCTCGGAATCTTGGCGTCGACTTGCTTGCGCCACGCGGCGAGCAGTCCAAGCAACTCAGCGACCTTGTCGGGGTTTTTCGACGCCAGATTATTCTGCTCGCCCACGTCGTCTTCGAGGCTGTAGAGTTCCTTTTCCCCCGTATCGAAGAACTGGATGAGCTTCCAGTGGCCCTTGCGAATCGCTCCGGCGGAACGTCCGCCCAGAAAGTGCGGCTTGTCCAATGGGTAATGCCAATACAGCGTATCGCGTTTCAATTTAGCTTCGGCATTGCGCAACAAGGTGGTGATGGACACGCCGTCGGTAGCGCGCGAATCCGGCTTGATGCCAGCCAGCTCACGGAACGTCGGATAGAAATCGATGTTTGATGTCGTCGTCTTGCATGTAGTCCCGGCCGGTACGACCTTCGGATAGCGGATGACCAGTGGAACTCGAATCCCGCCCTCGTAAAGAGTCGATTTACCCGCCCGAAGCGGGCCGTTGCTGGTCACACGGCTTTCGCCGCCGTTGTCGCCGGTGAAAACCACAACTGTATCATCGGCTAATCCGAGCTCGTCGAGTTTCCGAATGACCATGCCGACGCCCTGGTCGATACTCTTGAGCTGAGCGGCCAGATGCGGATTGTTGCGCCGGGCGTTTTGTCCCTTGCCGGCGCCGGATTTGTTCTCGAATTCCGAAACGAATTCCGGCTTGCCTTCGAGCCTCGTATGGACCGCATAGTGGCTCAGGTAAAGAAAAAACGGCCGGTTCTTGTGGCGCTCGATGAACTCGACGGCCTCCAGATTGCACCGGTCGATCAGGTGCTCTTTGCCGGGCAGACGCTTATCAATCTCACGGTTGAAGTGATAAGGATGGAAATAGCTGCCTCCTCCAATGCCGCGATTCTCCGAAACGATAGTCTCCTCGAAGCCGTGCACCGCCGGAGGGAATTCTTCGGCCCCGTGATTTGCGTAGCCGCTCAGGTGCCATTTGCCGACAATGCCTGTCACATAGCCTGCTCTTCTCAACGTCTCGGCGATGGTCACATACCTTCGGGCCAGATGATTCGTGTCACCGGGCCGCAGATAATCGGTAATGCCGACCCGCGCCGGATACAGCCCCGTCATCAGGGCCGCCCGATAGGGAGAACAAACCGGTGCGGCCGCATACGCATCGGTGAACCGCATGCCCTGCTTTGCAAGCCTGTCAAGATGGGGTGTCTCGTTAAACGTGTTTCCACAGCAGCCCAATTCCGCCCAGCCCAAATCATCGGCCAGGATGAATACAATGTTGGGCTTCCTGGTGCCTGCCGCCCCGGATGTTGCAACCGACCGCGAGACGGCCCAACCGACCGCGCCGAGTCCGACGGCGCTGACAAACTTGCGTCTTGAGCAGTTTCCCGAATTCATCGCCTAATCATTTGAGAGCATCGGGTTTGCCCGCTTGAGAAACTGGATGGGGACGCCCCACGGGTCGCGCAGCATGGCAATTTCATCGCCGCTGTCTGTTGTGTACGTCTCCTGAGCGACGGTCGCCCCGGCGGCGACCAGCTCCCGGCAGATTCCCTTCACGTCATCGACCATGAACGCGATGTGAAGTACCAACGGGTCCATCGCAGCATAATCCGGCACCGCATCGGGAGGATTGTGATAAATCTCCATCATCATATTACCTCCTGCATCGGAAATGAAACGTGCGTTCGCGGGCGGAGGCCCTTGGCGCACCATTCTCATTCCGACGTTCTCGCAATACCATTCGGCCATAGCGACCGGGTCCTCAACATTAATAGCTACATGCTCGAACCTTATCCTGTTGGTGGCGTTCATCGTCCAGTGCTCCTTGTCTCCAGAGTTCGTTGAAGCGGTGTGGCAGCCCGAGACTGTCAATCCGGCGACCATCAGCACCGCCGCCAATGCCTTCCCATTCACAAACTTGCAGGTCATACTGAATCTCCTATTCATCGAATTTGGCTTTCAAAAGCATGAAGCAGTGTTCTTCCACATCGTGCCGATCGGCATGATTATTGGCTCAGAACCGGGCCGCGTCAAGCTTTCTCCGGCTGTGGCGACTGCCTTTTCCGCCCCCGGTCCGATCAGCAAAACCGAGGGCCGCCGCGCTGTCGAACCATTTCCTGGGTCCCAAAACTATGGTGTTCGCGGTTCCATAAGCTCCAAAACGGACAAATTTTTCGGGCTGCGTCAAATGAGGCCGTTTTCGGCCCAAAAAACCTTGACTTTTGCCGCTGAGTATGCTACACTCTTATCGGTCGATGGTGTTATGAAGAGCCGCAGGGGCGGCATGTCAAGGTCTATCCGATAAGAGAAAAGGCGGTGCGGCTGAGAACGCGGGTCTTGAGGTTGAAGGCGATTGATACTTCTGAGTGGGGCAGTCAGTTGAAATACCGTCAGCGATGGTTTTGCCGGTTTTTTTCTGCGTGCGGAAGCCTCTTTCAATCCGGGGGGCTTTTTCGGGCAGTTGACCCCGTGTCGGTGGTCGCGGCGCAGGGCGATATTTTTCGAGGAGAAAGACGTCTGAAAAGTCGATAGTCTAAATGTCCTGGACTGAAGGGATATTGCTTGTTGGGCTGGCTTGCCCCGCGAGAGGGTAACCCGCCGTCGAGATACATGGAGGAAATCGTTGAGTCGGCCCGTGAAGCATTTACGGGAGTACTATGAGAACGATAGTCGTAACGAACCAAAAAGGTGGATGCGGCAAAACCACCACAGCGGTGAATCTTGCCGCTGCTCTTGCCGAAAAGGGCCAGAGGGTGTTGATCGTTGACCTTGATCCACAGGCGCACGCGACTCTCGGCCTTGGCTACGAGCCTGACGGTTTGGATCGAACGATCTATCATTCTCTCGCCCACAAACAAATCCCCATCGCTAAAGTCATACTGAACACGAAGATTAAAGGCCTTGATTTGGTGCCGAGCAACGTCTTGTTGGCCAAGGCCGAGCAGGAACTGACAAGCATATCCCGAAAAGAATACATCCTGGCGGACCAGCTCAAGACGGTCAGTGGCAAATATGACAGATGTATCATCGATTGTCCGCCTTCGCTGGGCCTGTTGACATTCAATGCTCTGGTTGCCAGCACCGACGTCATCGTGCCGGTTCAGGTCCACTACTATGCCCTTGAAGGCCTCAAGCAACTGCTCGAAACCGTGAAGATGGCCCGAAAGCGTTTTTATCCCTGCTCCGTCAAGATCCAGGGCATTCTGTTGACATTTGTAGAAGGCAAGGCCGCGCTGAGTCAGCAGGTGGAACAACAGATGAGGCAGTTCTTTGGCAATCTGGTGTTCGAGACGGTTATTCACAATACGATAGCTTTGGCCGAAGCGCCAAGTGCCGGCGATCCGATTTCGGCGTATGCCCCGGAAAGCCGGGGGGCGGCTGACTACAGAGCCTTGGCCAATGAGGTGACCGATCCGGAGTTCAAACGCAAGACGAGACTTCCAAAGGAAGTCTCGGCCATGGTTGACCAGGTGCACAAGGCCCCGGCGGCCGCTGTTCTCAAGCCTGCTCCCGCAATCGAGACCAGAGAGATAGCCAAGGACAGGACGAAGGCGGAAACGAAGGAGGAGGAGAAGAAGAAGACGGCCGGGCCGGTTGTTCGCAGGGGGATTGCCCGCAAATTCCTCAAAGCCAGTCTTATCATTCTCTCGATAGCTGCGCTTCTTCTGATTATCGCCGCGGCCGTCCTGATGGCCTTTATGAACATGATCAACAATCCGCCGGTGGCCAGGCCCGACAGCCTGACCGTACAGGAGGACACGCCGACGCCGATCGCGCTGAGGAGCAGCGATCCCGACCAGGACGAATTGGACTTTTATGTGATTTCCGGGCCTAACCACGGGGCGTTGAGCGGGGCCGGACCTCGTATGACATATACACCGGAGTCGAATTACAGCGGCCCGGACAGGTTCACTTTCATCGTCAACGACGGTGCGATGGACAGTAACAGCGCCACCGTAGCGATCACGGTCGTGCCCGTGAACGACCCGCCGGCGGCCGCCGGGCAGTCTGTGACGACAAAAGTGGACAGGTCCGTGTCCATTACCCTCAGTGGAAGCGACATCGACAGCGACACGTTCAAATTCGCCGTCGCCGACGAGCCCGAACACGCGATGCTTACGTTCGGGTCGGACTTCGAGACCAGTGGAAAACTCATCTATACGCCCAGCGCTCGCTTTACGGGTGCGGACAGCTTCACGTTTACGCTGCACGACGGCGCTTCAGAGAGCGTCCCGGAAACCGTATCGGTCAATGTCACGGCCAACCATCCGCCCATGGCCGACCTTCAGACCATGACGACCGCGGAGGACACGCCTTCGGTGGTGAACCTGCAGGGCGACGATCCCGATCATGGAGACACGCTCACCTACGGCGTGGTCACGGGCCCGTCTCACGGGAGTCTGAGCGGAACGGCTCCCAATCTGACGTACACGCCCAATAAGAACTTCAGCGGCCGGGACAGCTTCACGTTTAAAGTGAACGACGGAACAGCCGACAGCTCTCTCGGCACCGTCTCGGTCATAGTAACGCCGGTGAACGATCCCCCGATTGCAACCAGTGACACGATTACCGTGCTGGAGGACACTCCTGGGGCGGTGGCTCTGGCGGCCATCGATCCCGACGGCAACCCACTCACATACAGTGTCGTGAAGAACCCCGACCACGGGAGCCTGGGCGGGACAGAGCCCAACCTGGTTTATACGCCCGATCCGGATTTCAACGGACCGGACGGATTCACTTTCAAAGCCAGCGACGGAACGGCGGACAGCATGCCGGCGAGCCTCTCCATCATGGTGACTCCGGCGGACGATCCGCCGACGGCGAACGGAGCCAATGTGACCGTTAAAGAAGACGCAGCTTCGTCGGTTGTCCTGACAGGCAGTGACCCCGACGGCGACACCCTGACCTTCGAGGTGGTCAGGGCTCCGACGCATGGAGATCTGAGCGGAAAAGCACCGAACCTGACTTATACGCCCGACCCGGATTTCAGTTGGCTGGACAGCTTTACCTTCAGAGTCAGCGATGGCAACACCGAGAGCGTCCCCGCGACAATTCTGATCTCGGTGACCCCGGCCAACGACCCGCCGGTGGCCAGGGATGACAGGGCGATGACCGAAGAGGATGCGTCGGTGACCGTCGATGTGCTGGTCAATGATATCGAGGTGGACAACGAGCTGCTCACGATAAGTGGAGTGACTCAAGGCGCCGGCGGTTCGGTGGCGATCAATCCTGACGGTACGCTGACCTACACGCCGCATCCGGACTTTTACGGCACCGATACCTTCACCTATACCGTCGAAGACCGCGAAGGCCAGACCGATGATGCGAAAGTGACGGTGGTCGTCGGCCAGCTTAACGATGCTCCGATGATTACGTCAAAACCGGTCACCACGGCGATGGTCGATGTGCTGTATTCCTATCCCGTCGACGCCCGAGATCCAGATGGAAGCGACATTTTAACCTACTCGCTGGCCGCCCAGCCAGCCGGCATGATGATTAACCCGATGACCGGCTTGATACAATGGACACCCAAAGAGACGCAGAAGGACACGTATGAGGTTGTCGTCAAGGTCGCCGATAGCCACAGTGTCCCGGCCTCCGACACGCAAACGTTTCGCGTGCGTGTCAATCCCACCCCACCCAGGAAGGCTACTCTGAAAGTGATTGGCGGCTACGATCAAAGGACCAGGAGAACCCTGTCGGTGGACGGCAAAACCAGTGTCGTTCAGGACAGCGACGACAAGCGACTGGAGATCAGCCCGGGCAGCTATGTCTGCTACGACTTCTCCGGGGTATCGGTGCCGCCCGGTGCCACGATAACCTCGGTGGTTTTGCATGTGGAACACTTCGAGGAGGACCAGTTTGCCCCCGGGAAATTGCAGTGGGCAATCGGGACGGGCTGGCCGGGCAAGCCGACGGCCTGGATATCGATCGACGCTCCGGTACGCAGGGGAAGACAGAGCGAAGCCACGGACTCCTGGGACATTACGAGTTTCGTCGATACACTCGAAAAGGCGAAGTCTGTGCAACTGCAGATTCAGAACAGCGACACCGCCACCCGGAAAAAGACCTCTGTCGATTGCGTTCAGGCTGTGGTTGAATGGGGTTGGCCCGCGCCGGAAAAACCCATCAAACAACGCGACCCCGACCTGGAGCTTGTCCGATACGGCCCCGGTTCCGGGAACTGACAGGGGCAGTTGCACGGCTGCAAGAGCCTGGGCCAAAACAGCGTCCGGCGATGGTTCCGTCGGCCGAGACCGGCCTGAACGCCATTTTCCGCCCTTTATCGCAAGAGCTTCGACCGATAACCGTCTTATCCGCGCTCCGGGCCGAAACCGCGGTCTCCGCCGATAATCTGTTCCTCCGACGCACCCAAGAACGGCGCCCATTCAAAATTGCAGAAAATGAGCAATATTTTTTTTGACATTGCTGTGCCAATCCATTATATTATAGTTGAGAGAAGGGTGTTGAGATGAGATAGGGTGGTGTTTTCATCTCCGTTTCCTCTCGCGCGCAAAACCGGCTCTCATGCAGTGCAAACTTCGAAGGAACTTAGTCGCCCGAAAGGACAGACAATGGCCAAACGTAAGGCAGGTTTGCACAAGGACGTGTTAACAATATTCAAAGGAGTGTGGGACCCGGAGGTGGACAACGTGCAGCCGTCTTTTGACGAACCTCTAACAGCGACCGTTACCTATGTCCATCCGAAGGGCATGGCTGCGAACCAGTGGCCCAAAGAGCCGAGGTCTGCGATCATTGTGAAGGCTTTCACAGAGGCCCCAGGCCATCTCTTCCGGTCCAGGTCAAGGCGCGAAAAGAAGAGGCTGCTCTCGATATCCAAGCATCTGATCATCAACCAGCCAGGCTAAGGAGTAGCTCTCCGGCGGTTCAGGCACGCTTGCGCGCGGACTTGTTCATATGAAAAGCGAGCCAATTTTCTTGGTCGTCTCGGCGCGCGCTCCAGGCACAGCTTAAGACCATCCTGTATATAGTCCCATAATACACTTCGCCACTTCTCTGCTTCCGAATTCCTGTCAGTTCTGCGTACCTCCCGGGCCTTTCGAGCACACACGCTCGTGGTTTGTCTGACCACTCAATTGTCCGTTTCTTGTGCAATAAAGTTGCTCACTCTGATTGACATTGGCGCCTGGCGCTCGTAGTATAAAAGGTTTGCGTAGAGTTCTCTCTCGGTTTTGTTTCCGGGCAGAGTTGAAAAGGACATGATAGTTTCAGTTTTTGGGAGATTGCGAGATGGATAGTCAAATGTCGAGGATAATGAATGTCGCACTCATTGTAGCCGTGACAGTCATCGGACTGTCGTCGATTGTCGCCGGTGCCGATGCGGCCGCGCCTCAGAAACCTGCTGCGCCAAAACCCAAACCCGAATTCCCCCCCTTGACCGAGGTCCTCAAGGGTTATGAGAAGGTCGTATCCACAACCGATGGCGCGAGAAGCTTCTACACCATTTGGACTCGGCGGAAAGACAGTCAGATGCTCGCGGCGTTACCGTCCGGCTACGAAGGAAAGAAGTTCTTTATCGCCCTGACCGTGGCCAGCGGCGAAAGCCTGGCCGGCCTGCAGGCGGGCGATATGTACGTGTACTGGAAGCGGTACGACAAACGCCTGGCTCTTGTCGAGCCCAATATTCAAATCAAGTCCACGGGAGACCAGGAATCGAAGAGCTCCGTTGAGCGGTTGTTTACGGACCGCGTGATTCTGGATGTGCCGATTGTCACCATGTCCGGAGGCTCCCCAGTGATCGACATGGATGCGCTGCTGGCCGGCCAGGCAAGCAAGTTCTTTGGCCCCAGAGTGAGCGTATCGAATCCCAAGCTCATCAAAATCAAGAAGGCAAAGGCGTTTCCCATGAATGTGGAACTGGCGTTTGAGATCCCCACGCGCAATGGACGCCTCCAGACACTACACTACTCCCTCAGCGAGATTCCTGGAAGAACCGGCTACAAACCTCGCAAGGCGGATGAGCGCATCGGCTACTTCACCACCGGCTATCGGGACTACGGGCAGTTCAAGGACCCCGAGACGATGGTGCGCTACATCAATCGCTGGCATCTGGAAAAGGCCGACCCGTCGTTGAAAGTCAGCCCACCGAAGAATCCCATCGTTTTCTACATTGAGCATACGACGCCCGTCCGCTATCGGCGGTGGGTCCGAGAGGGGCTCTTGTTCTGGAACACGGCCTTCGAGAAGGTAGGCATCTCCAATGCGATCGAGGTCTATTATCAGGATGAGCGATCCGGCGCGCACATGGAAAAGGACCCGGAGGACGTCAGATACAATTTCATTCGATGGCTTAGCAACAACATTGGCATTGCTATTGGTCCCAGCCGCGTGCACCCCGAGACAGGGCAGATTCTGGATGCCGATGTCATTATGACGGACGGCTGGATTCGCCATTGGTGGACCACGTTTCATGAGATTATGCCCGAGATTGCAATGGAGGGCATGAATCCGGAGACATTAGCCTGGCTGCAGGACCACCCGAACTGGGATCCCCGTGTCCGCCTGACTCCGCCCGCTCAGCGAGAGCACCTGAAAGAAGAGCTCGCCGGCCACGGGCATCAGCCCTATGGCGGTCATCCCATGACACAGGTTGACTCGTCGCTGATCGGCGACGACGAATACGATGGTCTGATAGGCAGGACGTCGCAGGTGAACGGCCTCTGCACCCTGGCCCAGGGCAAGGCATTTGACGTTGCTATGTTCAGGATGTACATGGCCCTGATGGCCGCCGAAGATGAGGATGATGACGGCGACGAGCCGGCGAAGGACGAGGAAAAGGACAAAGACAAGAAGAAGGATGAAAAGGAGAAGGAAGAGGAAGAAGAGCCGATGATAGACGGCATTCCGGAATCCTTCATCGGTCCGGTGCTGGCCGATCTGGCGTGTCACGAGGTTGGGCACACGCTGGGTTTGAGGCATAACTTCAAGGCTTCGAGCGTCTATACGATGGCGGCCATTAACAGCGAGGAGCTCAAAGGCAAGAAACCGCACGCCTCCTCGGTGATGGATTATCTACCCGTCAACATGAACTTCAAAGATGGCCAGGTCCAGGGCGACTACGCCATGATTGGCGTCGGTCCGTACGATATCTGGGCGATTGAATATGGGTACACCCAAAATGACAGAGACCTCAAGGAGATACTGAATCGGGTGGCCGAGCCTGAGCTCCAGTACGCGACGGACGAAGACACATTCGGCCCCGATCCGCTGGCCCGTCGCTACGATTTCAGCAAGGAACCGCTGGAGTATGCCAACAGCCAGATGCGCATCGCCCGGCACAACCGGGGACGGATAATCGAGAAGCTTGTCAAGGAAGGTGACAGTTGGGCAAAAACGCGCCGTGCCTACGAGATGACGCTTTCCATGCAAATGCGGGCGATCAGCATGATGGCCAACTGGCTCGGCGGCGCTTTTGTCTATCGTGACAAGAAGGGAGACAAGGGCGACCGGCTCCCAATAGAGGTTGTACCGGCCAAGAAACAGCGGGATGCGCTGGACTTTGTGATCGAAAACACGTTCAGAGACGAGGCGTTTGGCCTGAGCCAGGATCTTCTGCTTCGGATGACCGTGAACAAGTGGCTGGATGACATGAACGCTTTCATGAGCGATTCGACCTGGCCGATACACGACACCATTATGGGCATTCAGGTCGCCACCTTGGCAAGGCTGATGTACCCAACGACCCTTCGCCGGATCTACGACAACGAGTTCCTGGTCCCCGCCGATGAGGATGCGCTGACCTTGCCCGAAATGCTGGATACCGTCAGCAGCGAGATATGGAGCGAACTCGACGAGCAACCCGGCAGGAAATATACCGCACGCGAACCGATGATCTCCAGCCTGAGGCGGAATCTGCAGCGCGAGCATCTGGAGCTACTGATCGATCTGAGCAGGTCGGACTATCTGAGCACAGCTGCTTATAAGCCCATCGGAAACCTGGTCGCGGAGAAACTCCAGGAGATCAAAACCAGGAAAATCGACCGCGTATTGGAGGCATCCGCTGAGAATCTCGACCCCTACACCAGGGCCCATTTGAAGGATGCCAGCGTGCAAATCGAAAAGGCCTTGAAGGCGCATTATGTGTATAAGCAGCTTCGATAAGTGACACACCTGCTGCTCATTGAAAGAGAAGAAAAGGAGTAATGATGAAAATGCTCAAAGCAAAGGCGCTGATACTCATGCTGGTCGCTCCGGTCCTGTCAAGCACGGCTGCCGCGCAACCCTTGAGTGTTCCCGATGTCACGAGGGATAAGGTCATCTGCTTTGCCCTGTACACAGTACAGGACGACGTCTTGAAGCTGACCGCCCAGTTGTACCCGCTCGAGCCGGGTGAAGACAGAACGGTCCGGCTCGAGACAAGGCAGAACGGGAGATGGAGGCAAATAGCTCAGACACGCGTGATCGAGCAGGGCTGGACGGCGCCCTTCCGCATCGAGCGATGGGATTCCACCAAAGACGTCGAATACCGCGTTGCTCACGGCAAGCAGGCGACCTACGCGGGGACCATCCGCAAAGACCCGGTTGACAAAGACGTCATCGTTGTGGCGGCCTTCACCGGCAACTCGATCAACCCCAATCATGGCGGGGACATTCCCAAAACCGATATCGTCGAGAACATCAAAAAATTGAATCCTGATCTTCTGTTCTTCTCGGGCGACCAGGTCTATGACCACAACAGGCACTACGCTGCCTGGTTGAAATTCGGCAGGGATTTCGGCGAGATCATTCGCAACTTCCCGACGGTTACCATCCCCGACGATCACGACGTCGGTCAGGGCAATCTCTGGGGCCAGGGCGGCCGAGCCTCCCGCGTGCGGGCGGGCCATGACGGCGGTTACGCCGCTCCCCTGGAATACGTAAAGCAAGTCGAGAGGGCCCAAACCAGCCACCTGCCCGACCCATTCGATCCGACGCCCATCGAACGCGGAATCGGCGTTTATTACACAGCGTTGACCATCGGTCGGGTGAGCTTCGCCATCATCGAAGACCGCAAGTTCAAGACCGGCCCCGAAGGGGTCTTGCCCGAGCTGGGACTGCGCCCGAAGCGGCCCGACCACGTTTCCGTGCCCGACTACGACCCAAGTATGCTGGACGTACCCGAGGCGAGATTGCTGGGCGGACGCCAGCTCAAATTCCTTCGACACTGGGCGGCCGACTGGCACGACTGCGACATGAAGGCCGTGCTCTCTCAGACGGTATTTTGCGGCGGCGCGCACCTTCACGGCGCCAGGAACAACCGTCTCTAT
>CP070806.1:2724165-2726903 GCA_020343675.1 Phycisphaerales bacterium | reverse complement strand
CCGACACGCCGATGCTGCGGGACGGGTTCGGTGACAATCTGGAAGGGCTGGAGGTGTTAGGCGATTACCACCCGCTGAAGCGAATTGCCCGGCCGGAAGAGGTCGCCCAGATAGCGCTTTTCCTGGCTGGCCCGCAGGCGAGCTTCATGACCGGCGCGGCGGTGAGCGTGGACGGCGGCATTGGTGCGTGCCTGCACGACCCCGTAGTTGCAAGATAGGAGTTATTTGTGAACCAGCCTGGTATGATCGAGACCGGCCGCAAGGACCGGATAGTGGGGCTGTACTCGCAGGCCCACAACCTGGCGATAGGGGGTGACTATGCGCAGGCACTGGAGTTCTATGACAAAATCATTGCGGATGTGCCGCGGCTTATCTTCGAGACACCCCGGATAAATTACGAAAGGGCGCTCTGTCTTAAGGCGCTCGGGCGAATCGAGCAGGCCGAGCAGGCCATACGGTCCTGCCTGAGCGTACGACCTGATGACCCAGAATCTCTGAGGCTTCTCTCAAATATCCAATCTATCAAAGGACGCCATGGCGAGACCAGGCCAAGAGCGGAGGTTCAGGCAGTTAAAATAGGGACAGAGAAGGTTGAAGAAATGCGTAGGGAGTGGAACTATCTCAGTAGCAAGAGCCGTCTGGGCTTTATTTCGCATCTTCAGGATGGAGAGGTATGGGATGATCTGGAATTCCATTTGACGGGCATCCGATTTGTCGAGCGTATGATGGAGCGATTTGAGGAGTATGGTAGGGTTGAACCGAGCCGTGCGAGCATACTTGAGGTTGGGTGCGGCGTTGGGCGCATGGCCAAACCGTTGGCATGTCGCTTCAGGCATGTATTTGGTGTGGACATTTCAGCAAATATGGTTGAAGTGTCAAGGGAATACTGTTCGAGTCTACCCAACGTGGTTTTCAGTGTCAATGACGGCTTTTCACTAGGGGAGTTCAGCGACAGTTCATTCGAGTATTGTGTAACGGCTGGTGTTTTCCAGCATATTACTGACCTCAACGTGATTATGAATTATATACGTGAGGCTATAAGAATTTTGAAGCCAGAGGGCATTTTCCTTTTTCAATTTGAAGGGAACAGGGAAAACGCTGTTGGCCACGGGACGTGTGGGGCAAGAATAACAGCAAAGGTGCTTGATGCGGCACTTAAAGATCGGGCGTATAGAATCAGGGAGGTATCGATTGACCCGGCTGACCCAGTGCGTAACGTGGTAATTGTTCTGCAAAAAACCTTTCCTGGAGAGCCCACAACGGAAACCGAGAGGTCTTTTCAATTGTTTAGAATGTCGGAAAGACGTTGGCTTAGCGGGGTGTACGATGATATTAAAACCAAGACACGTTGCCACAGGAGATTTAAGGAACCACAAAAGAGATTGACGTTTTATGATTGCGAGTAGAAGAGTACTCAGAAGGAGGGTGGGAATCCGGTTAGTTTAGTCGTGAGTCACGGGGACTGGTTCGGACGTGGCTTGAGGATGATTTGGCTGGCTTACAGGAATTATAAGAGCATGAGGCATTGAGACGTATAGCCTATATACATGTGAAGGTAATGTTGTTTTTCTGGACTGGTTTATGAACAATCTCAGTGAGATTGGAACCGGCGCGAAGGACCGGATAGTGGGGCTGTATTCGCAGGCCCGCCAATTAGCGATAGGGCGTGACTATGCGCAGGCGCTGGAACTTTATGACAGAATCGCCGCCGAAGTTCCGCAGCTCGTCTCGAAGACGCACCGAATAAACTACGAAAGGGCCCTCTGCCTTAAGGCCCTCGGCCGGACTGACGAAGCGGAGAAAGCAATTCGCTCGTGTCTGGACATCAATCCTAATGACACGGAATCACTAAGACTGCTCCGCGAAGTCCGGTCGAGCAAACAACAAAGGCCCCAAACGTATGTGCCCGGCATCATCGGGAAGCGACAACTCGGCATCAGGGCAGTAGTGATAGATATGGCGATGGAAGCGGTCTTACAGTGCTCGACATCGGGGCAGTTCAACGCTTTAGAAGTGGGCTGCATGTTCAAGGGCAATGAAGGGCTATCGACTTATCGAATAGCCGATTTTGTCAGCAGATGCAACGGCATAAAACAGTTTGTCTCGATTGACTACGAGCCTGAGCATATAAGTGCATGCAAAAATATGCTGTGCGAAATCGATGCTCGTCTGCTATCGGAGGTGCAGTTCGTTTGCGGGTACAGTCTTGCGAAGTTAGCGCCCATCCTGGAAAAGATGGGTATGGTAGACTTCGTCGTATTAGACGGCGGGGCCGAACCCGCATGTTGCCTGGGGGAATTCGAACTGGCTGCGAGCCGCCTTGCCGACAACGGTCTTGTTGTCGTCGACGACCTGCAGGATATGAAACCGACCCCGGCATACCCGTATCCAAGGCCGTTCGGCAAAGCTACACTTATCCTGCCCTGTCTGGTCACCGCCGAGTACCTGAAAATATCCAACCTTAAAACAGGCAAGCGTGAAAGTTACGGGCCGGCAATCAAAGACTTTGACTCAGAGTTCGTTGCACATTCGTCACATTGTAAACTGCTTGGTTCTCTCGGAGAGCTCAGGTACACGATTGTCTCGGAAGGCAATCACAAGCTGCTGGTCGTGGGCAGGTCCGGTGTCTTAGGCAGCTTCCATGAAAGGTTGGCGGTGAGCCCGATATCCTCGAGAGTAGCAGTAATACCTTCATGTACGACCCAGTGGGTGCAAGATAGGAGTTATTTGTGAACCAG
>CP070806.1:2705902-2724065 GCA_020343675.1 Phycisphaerales bacterium | reverse complement strand
TTCCTATGCCCGCTTCGTTATCGGCCGAGAAACCATCTGCCTCAATCCACGACTTTAGCCAGTGAAGACCGGACGTCCCCGGCCGTATCTCGACTTCAACAATTTCGGTCCCGCCCGGTTCGAGCACAACCTGCTCGGTATTTTTGTTGTCCTGATCGTCAACCGAATTGACTCGAATCGTCGCAACCGCCTCCGAATCATTCCTGCAGACCACTCCCGCTTTTACCGGATGGCCTGGAAGGAACTTCTGCCTGGGCAACTGTACAGAGCTGATGGCCACGTTCGCCTCCCGGCGGGGCGTGGATTCTATCCGGTGCAGATAAACGCGGATCGAGTCATCGGCCGATTCCGAGCGCAGAGCTTCATCGGTCCATTCGGGTTCCTGGAGGTCGCTGAATACGTGAATGACGCCGCCCGCTTTGGAATCGGCCGCAAGAAGCCCGAAGGCTTTGGCCAGAGCACGTTGAGCGTTCCCCGTCGCAGCCGTGGGGGTGATTTCATCCAGGGCCGAGAGCAGGGATTCCTTGTCCGAGAGTAGCGCATTGCTGAACGTCAGCGCCGGATCTTCGACGAGCGTCACTACATTCATTCGCGCGCCGTCGCCAAGTGACGAGATGACTCTGCCGGCGCCTTCGAGGGCCACCTCCAGTTTGGTTTTGTCCTGACCGGCGAGGTCGCTCATGGACCCGGAGTTATCCACGATCGCCACGACAGAAATCTTGCCGCCCATCGGTAGAGCACTTTGAAACCTCGGACGCGAGAGGGCCAGCAAAATGAATGCGATGAGCAGCACGCGCATCAGCAGCAGAAGGATCTGATGGATTTTCCGGCGCGAGTTCAGCCGCGGATCAGTTCGATGAAAGAACATCAGGGTCGGAAACATGATCTGCCGCTTCTTCTGCCTGAGAAAGAAGTGAAAGAGCACCGGCAGTCCCGCCAAAGGCAGGAGAGAAAGAAAGATGGGGGCCGCAAACATCATCCGATCTTCCTCCTTTGCAGAATGGCGTCGTACACGTCCATGCCGGTATCGACGAAGATATAATCGGCGCGAATCTTCTGGCAGCCAGCCCGCAATTGGTCGAGATAGAGACGTAGTTGCCGCAGATAGCTCTCCCGGATCCGGTCGAAATCGACAGTCAACCGGCTCTGCTGCTCCATGGAGACAACCTCGACCAATCCCGACAGAGGCATGTTCAACTCCGTCGGATCCATCACGTGGAACAACGTGACCTCTTTGCCGTCGTGGTGGAGGTGGTTTATGCCCCGGATGATTTTGTCCGGCTCCTCGAGAAGATCCGAGATAACCATCACCAGGGCTCGGCCCTTGATCAGCTCGGCAGCAGTATGCAGAGTGGATTCGATGTCCCCTTCCTTGCCCACCGTGAGGTTCTCCAGCTCAAGCAGCATGGGTCTGAGATTCACGAAGCTCCCGGTCGGTTCATGATAGCTGCGGATCTGCGTATCGAACGTAATCAGTGACGAGGTGTCACTTTGCTGAAGCATGACGTACAGCATAGCCGCGGCGAGATACGAACCATACTCGATCTTGCTCATGGTCCCCGTCCCTTTGTAGCCCATGCTGCCCGAAACATCGAGCAGGACGTAGCAGCGGATACTGACGTCTTCGTGAAAGCGCCTGATCACGTAGCGGTCGCTGCGCGCATAGACGGGCCAGTCGATCTGGGCAATCGGATCTCCGGGCATGTACTCGCGATATTCGGCGAATTCCACCGACGAGCCGAAAGCGGGCGAGCGATGCAATCCTTGGTTGCTGCCGTCCATGGGCCGGCGCACGCCAATCTCAATGCCGCGCAGACGCTCAGCCATGCGAGCTGGCAGATAGCGATATTCGCCTGATTCACTCATGGAGTCCTCCGGTCATTCACGCCGGCTCACTGCGACTCGGGGACGGCATCCAGGAGCTTCTTGATGACGGCATCGGAATCGAGTCCCTCGCTGGCCGCGGCAAAATTGAGTATCACGCGGTGCCGCATGACAGGCAGCGCGTACTGGCGGATATCCTCACAAGAGACGTTGAATCGCCCGCTGAGCACGACGTGCGCCTTGGCCGAGAGCAGCAGGGATTGTCCGGCGCGAGGCCCGCACCCGTAACGCACGTATTTCGTGATGAAATCGGGCGCATCGTCCAGGGGCCGGGTCGCGCGGCATAACCGCGCCGCGTAGTTCGCCACGTGGTCGCTGACCGGCACGCGCCGAACCAGGTCCTGGTACATCAGGACGGACTTCGCATCGAGCAGGCTCTTGAGCATCTCGCCGTCCCCGCCGGTCGTGGATTGCAGGATTTTCTGCTCCTGCTCGAGGTCCGGATAATCGACCTTGACCAACAGGATAAAACGGTCCAATTGGGCCTCGGGCAGAGGATAGGTGCCTTCAAGCTCGAGGGGGTTCTGCGTTGCCAGCACCAGGAAAGGAGAGGGCAGTTTGTACGTCGTTCCCCCGGTTGTCACGTGGTGCTCCTGCATCGCTTCGAGAAGTGCCGCCTGCGTCTTGGGCGGCGTTCGGTTGATCTCGTCGGCCAGCAACACGTTGGTGAAGATCGGTCCTTTGTGGAACGTGAAGCACCGCTGCCGCGTTTCCGGATCTTCCTCCAGGATGTTCGTGCCCGTAATGTCGCTGGGCATCAAATCGGGCGTGAACTGAATCCGTTTGAACTGAAGGTGCATGGTCTGGGCCAGGCTGTGGACCATGAGCGTCTTTGCCAGACCTGGAACGCCCAGGAGCAGACAATGCCCTCCGGCGAATAACCCCGCAAGGATTTGCTCCAGGACCTCCGTCTGGCCGACAATGACCTTTGCCACCTCGGCCAGTACGCTCTGCTTGACCCTCGCCATTCGTTCGACCGCGGCAAGGGCCTCATCATCGGAAAACTCAACTCTCTGGGGATGGCCCGTGTCCTCGGCCGGCACCTGTTCGGCGGTGATCTCAAATTCACATCCGCACCGGCAGCGGGCCTTCTTGCCCGGGGCGGCGTGGCCCAGCCTGTACGTCTTGCCGCACTCGGGACATTGTATGGTTGACGCGATTCGATCCGACATAGAGAGTCCGCCCTAATGAGTCATCATATATACGATTACATTCATTCCCAGCCGCTGTGCCGAAATAGACTCATACCCTCTCATCTGTGGATAGTGGACCTCAAGCCAGCCCGCCTCAAGGTCATAGGGACTGTAAATCACTCTGAGGTCGCCATCGATGGTGATACCAAGCAGATAAGGTTGGCTTTTCAGCTCAGGTTTGCTCTTAGCCAGCGCGGGCGAATACTGTACGGTCGAAGTGTCAAAGATCCCGCCGTGAAGGCCGTGGCCGGCCGAGATGGGCTCCAGCCTCGCCTCGGGCAGCAATTTCTTGAGTTCGCGCCTGACTGCCGCGTCAAAAGTGCCCAACCCAAGTCCGTTGTTAATTACGAGCACGCCGCCGGAATTGAGATACCGCTCCAAAGCGCTCAGTTCATTCTGCGAAAACGAGAAGTTGTCCAGCCCGGTCATATACAGAAACGGATAGGGCGAAAGATCGTCCTGACCCGCGTCAACGCCCACGCGTTTGAGATTTACCCGCACAGAGGTGTAGCGTCGCAGCTTCATCAGCAGCGCAGTGGCCGCCCCGGGATGCACGTTCCAGAGGCCGTCATGTTTGATCTGCGCGAATACGAATTCGTCCGTGGGCCTGCGCTCATCCGCCAGACCGAAGATTTCAGCTCTGCCCTCGACGAGCCCCACCTCCGCGTAGCCAACGATATATGCGGCCAGGCCCACGCCGATGTCATTGGCGCTCTTGATATCGTAGTAGGCGGCTTCGGGAAGCGCCTTCAACCGTTCGATGTTGCGGTTCCATCCGCAGCCCATGCCGAATTTCGAGATAAGCACGCCGACCCGGCAGCCGATGTAAATGCCTTCCAGAAAAGGCTTGGACGGCCCCCGCCGACCCCCATAAGTGACCCGATCAACGTCCACGATCATGTGATAAAGCGGATGGTCGGCGGGAATGGTGCGGAAACGACTCTCCGGAAAGGCCTTGAGAAATATCTTCTTGGCCGAGTCGTAGAAATACGGCGCCCCTGCGATCGAATCACAGATTATCATGCCGCCATTCAAGACGTAATCGCGCAGCGCCTGGATATGCCCGTCGCTGAGTTTGAGCGTGCGGACCCCGCTGAACAACAGGGCTGGCAGCTTCGTCGGCTCGTAGTGAAAATCGTTCAGATTGGTGTTCTGCCAATGATATGTCAAATCCAGTGCGCGCGCACTTTGCACGAACTTTTCAGTATCCGTGGGGCACAGGTTCCAATCAGCGATGTTCAGCGTCTTGCCCGTCGTATCCAAAAAAGAGGCGGATTCGCCCCAGATCACCTTGCCCACCAGGCAATCAGGCTGGGGCGGCTTCTTGCGTTCGGTCCTTCGCAGCGGTGTCGCCGGCAGCGGCAAAGGCGCCACCGCTTCGGCGGCATTGATGTTCTTGCGGGGCGCTTTTTGAGCTTCCTTGGTACCGAGATATACAAACCAGTCGTTCTCATCGGCTCTGGTGCAGGCGCTCCAGCCGCCAAATAGGGCGATAATCCACAGGGCGCAGATCGAAAAGAGGCCCAATGACCGTTTCTCCCCTGCCAGCGACGTGAGCCTGTACCGGGACCACGAACTAAGTGAAATTTGTTCGTTTTTTGGCTGCATTGCAATTCTCCGGCCAAAAACAACGATCTGTTACAGCGATCACCCGTTCCGGTTTATTATAAGGGTTTTCGGGAGGATTTTCAAGGCTTTTTGCCCCGATGCTACCTTGATATGCCACACGGTTCACATGCCGCGACAAGCGAGATACGATAGCCCTCAGACCCGCCGATTGCGTCTCGGTGCTCAGGGCGATTCCTCGGCCGGACTGAGAAGTCCAAGGCGCCAGGGGATATGGCCGTACTTCTTGCCCGCTTTGTCTTTGTCGCTGACACCCTGGAACAGCAATCTGATCCGGGTGGGATCGACAGTGAGGGTCTGGTCAAAGCCCTCGCGGATCAGTTCGCCGTGGCTGAACGAGTCGGTCCAGGGCGGCCCCCCGGGCTGGGTATTGACCGGTGAAGCGAATGGTTTGTTTCGAGTGGCGGCCAGTGGGCTCCACGCGCCATCGAGTCTATCGGCGAGATAGGCCTTGTAGTAGCGCCGTCCCGAAGCCTGAGCCTCGACGATCGTCAGGAATTTATCCAATCCTTTGAGGCGGTACGTGTGGCTGGCTTCAAAGATGTCGGCCTTGAGCACCACACCAGGCTCACTCCAGCCGTGCGGAAAATCAGCGAGTTTCGTCTGGCTCCGCCACATGCGGCCGTCGAGAGACGTGAAGAACAGGTAGGCATGCTCGGTGTCGCAAATCACCCAAAAGTCGATCCACATTTTCACGTTCTCGGGATGAGCAGAAAACAGCAACTCCGCTTCTGTCCATGAGTTCGGGTCGGCGATATCGGACGACGTCGAGCACGCGGGCTGAAGCGCAGGCTTCCGTGTCTTGTCGATAACCTGATGGATTAGATACCATTGTCTGTGCGGCGCAGAATAGAACACTTGCGGCGCACAGAAATATCCGTCCGACAGCTTCAGGATATGCCGCTCGGCCTTATCGACACTCCGCCAGTCATCGAAATGCAGATATTCGATCTGGTGCGACCGCTCCCTACCCCGGATCGTGCAGAACAAGTGCCACTGGCCATTGTATCGAACGATAGTCCGATCCTTGATCGAGTAGGTCTGGTCGCCCGGTCTCTGGAGTGGCTGCACCAAAGGTGGACTAACAACCCAGTTGAAGCGGCCCCTCAGCAGGTTCTCGATGTCGCCGGATTCGCCGCCTGCAAGCGCTGGCTGCGCGAACAAACCGGCTGTAAACACCACTGAAAGAAGTGCCGCTTGAAGCAACCTTGTCATACGTCATACCTCCAAAATCGGAATTCGCCGAACCGGAACCACAGCCCGAAGCTTATCAGGCGGCAGGTTGTGCGACAACGTCTTTTTCAGCAGTGGGATCTAGGAGGAGCACCTTGCCTGAACCAGGGCGCGACCGTTATAATACAGTGAGCGGGCGCGAACGACAGCGAGCGTGAAGCCGAGAAAGACGATCGATGACTCGAAGTGAAAGCAGGCAGCATGAATCGACGACAATTTTTGAGCGGTCTGTGTGACAAAGCATTGGCCGCAGCAAGTCTCCCATGCGTGGTTCGGTCATCGGCATGGGGCGCGAACGGAGCCGTGCCGCCGAGTGAAAGAGTGGCGATGGGATTCATCGGCGTTGGCAGTATGGGCGGCGGGCACCTAAGGACGTTCCTCGGATACGACGATGTGCGAGTCGTTGCCGTCTGTGACCTGCGCAAGATGTTTCGCCAAAAGGCCCTCGAAAGGGTCCGGCAACGCTACGGCAGCAACGGTTGCGACGCCCATCACGATTTTCGCGAACTGCTTGCCCGCGACGATATTGACGCGGTGACGGTCGTGACACCCGATCATTGGCATGGCCTTATAGCTATAGAGGCCGCCCGCTGCGGCAAGGACATGTATTGCGAGAAGCCGCTGACGATGTGTATCACGGATTCGAAGGCCGTGCGCAGCGCCGTCAAGCGGTATGGCGTTGTTTTCCAGTTCGGCGCGCAGCAGCGGTCGGACGAGAAATTCCGGTTCGCCTGTGAGCTGGCTCGTAACGAGAAAATCGGCAAGCTTCACACAATCATGGTCAGCTCGTATGCCAGCATCACGTGCCCGAATCAGCCAAACCAGCCGACGCCCGACAAAAGCGAATTCGACTACGATACCTGGCTCGGGCCCGCGCCGTGGGCGCCCTATACCTACGAGCGATGCGCTTCGAGGGCTATGGGTACGGAGGGCATGTGGACGCACATTCACGACTATTCGCTGGGCGGTCTCGGCGGGGCCTGGGGAATCCACCATGTCGATATCGCGCAGTGGGGCAACGGAACCGACGACACCGGCCCCATCGAGATACAGGGCACCGGCGTCATCCCCGCCGACGGTCTTGCTGATACGGCCGTCGAGTGGGAAATCGAGCACACCTATGCCAACGGCGTCAAGATGATCCACGCGAGCACAAAGATCGCCATCAAGCGTGCGAGACAATTCGCAGTCCGCAACGGCCCCGGAATACTGTTCCTCGGCACCGAAGGTTGGGTCTTGGTGGGCCGGGGATATCTCGAGGCCGAGCCAAAATCCCTGCTGACGGCAACAATTGGCCCCGAAGAGATTCACTTGCCCCGAAGCAATAATCACCGCCGTAGTTTCCTGGAGTGTGTCAAGACAAGGCAGAAAACGATATGCCCAGTCGAGAGCGCCGTGCGCTCCGACACGATTTGCCACCTCGACGATATCGCCATCCGACTGGGCAAGAAGCTGCGGTGGGATCCTCAGAAGGAAGAATTTGTCAACGACGACCAGGCGAACAGAATGTTGACCCGTGCCATGCGAAGCCCCTGGCGCCTCTGAGGCTTCCGCAACTACATTTAACCGCGGACACCCCGAGTAAAGGCTGCTATTTCCTGCGGAGGGATCAAGCCCCCAGCTTGCCGTTTTGTGCCAGCGTATCAGCAACGCCGGCCAGCTCCAGGGATTCCAGCGTTTCTCTTGTGGCCCATCCGGTAGACGGGTCCCATCCTTCAAGCTTGTAGTAGGTGGTTTTGAATTCCTCGAATTTGGCCTTGTCAAGGTGCCGGTCGTTGACGCATATATAATCCCATTCGCCGTCTCGTCTGCCGGGTAGATAATAGCCCCATGTCTGATAATATTTCCCCCGCACATAGAGGCTCTCCTCAGTTTTCTCAAAGGGAGCCCCATAGATGTAGTCGGCGAAATGGACCATCTCTCGATGCCGGCCCTGCAATGTCCAGATAGCATTGTCGAGATTCCATATCTTTCGCCCGAGTTCCATACCGTCGAGGAAGCTGCATCTCTTGCCGGTGACGGCATTGAGGAATCTGGGCTCTCCTTCACCGGTGAGGCCTGGAGCATCGGGGATGTCGGGATGAACGAAGTTCGGCCATCGATAATCGCAGTACAGGGCCGATTGTTTCCAGAACCTTGTGTAGTGCCTGTGCCAAGCCACGAGTTTGGCCATGTGCTCGGAGTATATGTTCTCCGTACTATAATCCAGCATCAGCGGATCGCCTTGGTAAGGAGCCAACTTCTCCGCGACAATGCTGGTGATCAATTCAGCCGAAGGCTCGGGGGTCTCTCCGCTCCAGACATCAAGACTCGGATCCCAGAACAGAAAGTTGAAATCATGCTCATTTACGTCCCGCTCCCCCAGAATCGAACCGTAGCCCCAACTGACTTCCGCTCGGGGATCGTAACCGTGTTCGGGGAGTCCCCAATAAGGATAACGGAGCACACCCGTCTTCAAATCCTCTTCAAGCCGGCCCCATTTCTTGGCCGCCCTGGCAAACCCCTCGGCAAAATCGTCCCCGATGCCGCCTCTGCGCGATATCATCTGTAAGAACTTCTCAGCGAATTCAGCTTCTCCTACTTGATCGAACGGCAGGTCACAGTCAATTTGCCTGCCCGGTCCAAGGATACCCACCTTGTTTAGTTCAATCAGGTATTCAAGCCCTCTCCATGCTTCATAGGCGTTTATGCCGTGTTTTTGCAGCAGGTCCGTGGCGATCAACGCGGCAGTCGTTTGCTTGCCGCCGTGTTTGTCTCTATCGAACCCAGCATAAAACCCCGTCTCCACGCACTGGGATTCGTTCCCCTGTCCTGTCGCCGTTCGACTGCGGCAGCCCGCGTGGCATCCAATACATGCTTGGAGTCTTGCATCGTGAGAACTTTCCCAAAATATGACCTGGGGATTGCGATTGCCAGACTCATGATCGACATGATAGCCATACTCTTTCATCGCCCATAATCGAGATTCCATCAAGGCGTTGGGGTCTGCAATCTCAATACTGCCGGTCCCGATAACGCTGATGGCTTTGAGATTCTTCGACCCCCAGACGCCGCCAAAGCCTCCCTGGCCCGCGGCGTTGCCCGCATCGTGGATGAGGCAGCCGATTCTGCTGAGCTTCTCTCCGGCTGGCCCGATGGTCAGCACGGCCGGTTTCTGCGTGGTTCTTCTGGCGTCATCGGCCTTGCCCACCGGCACCCAGTCGCCGAATTGGCCAGCGCCCATGACTTCGCCCCATATCTTCTGCTGGGTCTGCCAGGTATCGAGACCCCACAGCCGGCCGGCGTCTTTGATTTGAACATTTTCATTTCGGATGTCGACCCAGACCGGCTTGTCTGCCTTGCCTTCGATGACGATTCCGTCCCACCCGGCATATTTCAACATGGCACCGAACCTGCCGCCAAAGTTGGCTCTGGTGAACCATTCAATTGGATACGATTGGACGCCAATGCCCTGGACTTCCGTTCGAGCGGCAGCGCCTGGAGCTATAGTACCGCCCAAAGGAGAGGTCATGATCGTAATCACATTCCTGGGGTCAAACCCGCTGATCGCCTTGTCCTTCACCAAATCCCAGAAGATCGCCGATCCCATTCCGTGCCCACCGACCCACTTTTCGTAGCGCTTGGTCTCTATTTCTGAGACATCTTTCTTGGTCAAATTCAATCGCAATATCTTTCCGCCGTATCCGTTCATCTTTCCAACTCCTTCTTGCTGGGTTCCCCGGAACCAACAGGGAATCCAAGGTTCTTCCAGCCATCTCCCCGCAGGTTTATGTTGTATCCCTCGTCGCCGTCCTGTTTCGGGATCTCCTCGGTGAACTTCAGGGCCGCCACGGGGCATAGTTCGACACAGGCCTGTTTTCCACCGGGGCCACCCCGTTCATTCCAGAATGGAGTATCCGCACACAAATCGCACTTCTGGGCGTGTTCATCCTCGAAATCCCAAACCGCCCGGCCTGGCGCATGAGGACAAGCCTCGACGCAGCTCATGCACCCGGTACATTTCTCTGCATCGATGATTCGCACATTGCCATGCTCCTGGTCCACATGAAGCGCATCGGTCGGACAGGCCTTCAGACAGGCCGGCTCGACACATTGCCTGCATTGGGCCAGCGTTATGTCATTGGGGAATTTCGCAAACGAATTCTGAACAACCTGAATCCTGGCCAGCGAAAGATTCTCTTTTCCTTCGTGCACGAGTGAGCAAGCCAGCATACACGTCATACAGCCCTGGCATTTCTTGGTATCAACGAGCAGATACCCACCCGCAGCAGGCATTGCCGCCACCGCATTGTCTAACCATATCAACTTGAGAAACGCCCCGCCAGCCGCAGTTCTAATAGCTACGCCTTCGGATCGCTGCAGGAACTCTCTGCGAGAGAATCCAGTTTCTCCGCCGCTAATCTTCCTGTCTATCTTGCGTTTCATAATTATCTCCCTTTCTTTATCCTACCACGCCGCAAGCGATGAGTAGGAGTAAACAGGACATCCTGCATACCACGACATCTTCAACCTTTCCGGGTGGAATGAGTAATCTCGGAGAATCCCGGGCACATCCTTAATTCGAGCCGATGTCTGCGCCCCAAAACGCTCCAGCAATTCAGGGCACCTACTGTGCTCCATCAGATATTATCACAAAGAAACATGACTCAAAGATGCCTCGCTTGGTCTTTCGCTGATTACAAATCTACACTGCTCCGGCGGGGTCTTCAATCAAGAATCCCACATTCCGGCCTTTTTATTTCTCAGGGCGATTCTCACGATGTAGACGTGGATGAGAAAATCGAGCTCCCACCGGATCGCAGCGGGAAATTGCAGCCAAATCATGCAGAACAAAGCCAATCCGTCAGGCCACCTGACGCGGCTGCGGAATGGCCGGACGGGTCAACGCCAATTTGCCGGATGCCGGAATATGTGTAAATCATTCCGCAGCAAAGAACTATGATGATGCATCTTGTCGGGGAGTCCAAAAAGACAAACCCAGTCAAAGCCAATTGTCGTGCCCCTGGAGTTCGGGGCACGTACCGATGGGTTGGATGAATCCTATTTCCTGGTCGGGTCGGAAGCGGGATCGAGCCAGATGGGGCTTGACCAGGCTATGCTGCCGTTGGTTTGGACTACCCGGATATAATACCAATCAATGCCCTTCGGCTCCCATTCGTCCACGAAATCGAATTCAGTGCGGTAGTTCCCGGAAAGAACAGGCCGGTGCAGGAGGATAGATTCGGCAGTAAAGGGCCCGGTAAATTCGGCGTGGCTGGACTGGGCGAGCTGCTTGAGCGATTTTGTAAAGGTCATCTGCGCAGGCTCAGTTGCTGCAACCGTCAGCCGTGTTTCGGGCGAGCCTTGTATTTCCAGAATCACGGCGTTCGTCGCCCTTTCTTCATAAGCCTGCAAACGCGATGTGTAAGAAATAACCTCGCAGGTTCTATCGTCAATCGTCCTGATGGTGTTACGCCGCTGCTCGTCGAAGGGGCCGGATTGAAAACATGGGGTGGCCGAGAGAATTTTCCCATCGGTCAAACTGAGCTTGAATCGCCAGTCACATATTCGCGCCATGTTCAAATCGCCCCACGGTCCCCAGCCGAACTCGATGCGGCAGAGAACCGGCTTTTCCCAACTGGACGCCCGCACCGGCCGGTCGATGGGATGGTCGCGATGAATGACCTGGTTATTGCGGAGCACCTCGACACGGTCGATGACGCCCTTGCCTTTGACCTTTACATGGATTTTTCGGGCCGCCGCAGCGGGCATTGTCTCGCCCATCCAGTGTCCGTTAAGACGAAAATCCAGCTCGATCCGGTCGGCGCTGACGCCATAGGTCCGCCGCGCCTTCAGAGCTTCCATGATAGATTCGCGTGTGAGACTCTCCGCGTAGACGGCGAGAAGTCCCTCGCCGTACGCGCCGGGATACCCGAGATGATCGTCGGTGCTCGCGACAATCCCGACTTGGACGCCCTGCTCCCACAGCTGCTGTAAAGTGTTGCAGGTAATGCGGCCGCCCATGCTGTGGCGAATGTAACGCCCAGGGGCTCTGTCGGACTCGGCGTTCCCGTGCTCGGAGAAGATCTCCACGGCCGGTGAGACCGTTGTGTCCAGGACGCTCCAATTCTGGCCGCGCCAGCCCTGCTTGTAGGACGGATGATGAGGGATCAGTATCGCTTTGCGCGCGCGGGCAAAGGCCTGGAATTCCCTGACGCTCTTTATGGTCCGAAGTTCCGCTTCCGAACCCGGGAAAATGATGCAGACGTCGCCATACGCGCTGGAGTGCCACTCGTAGCCGATAAAGGATACGAATTCACCCGGCTTGTAGTATTCCTCGGCCAGCGCCTTCACCTGCCCCCAGTTGTCCTTCATCACCTCGAAACCGCGCACCCACTTGAGATGTTTGTCCTGCGGCATGATGGGCATGTCGTGCCATTGCGAATGCCCCGTGAAGCAGAAAAAGTCAAGATGGCTGCTCGCGATGTCGTAAGAACGGCGCAGGGAGCCTTTGGCATATCCCACGGCGTTATGGTTATGAATATCACCCCAGTAGAGGTTCATATTGGATTGCGGATTATAATTTGAGGAAGCTGCCTGAACCGCCGGAGCCGTTGAATGATTTACCCCGAACGCGAGGCCGACGCCGGTAACCGTCGAGTGCCTCAAGAGCTTCCGTCTCGTTATCTTAATTTCACCTTTTGACATTATCGAGCCTCCCGGTTCATAGGTATTGGTTTAGCAGGTCACTGAAGCTGCCGGGTTAGATTATACCCAACCGATGCAATCGGCTGCAAGCACGGCTCGGAAAACCGGCGGCAAATGAACCTTTTGCAAATGCAATTCTGAGATGTATAATTGCCCTTGTTCAGACGCAGAAAGCATGGACATTCTTTGTTGCCGAAGAAAACATCTTATTAGGGAGGCTCATCATGGCAGAGCTATCGGTACTTTTATTTAAACGAATCACCGCGATTGTCGCATTACTGGTCATTGCTTTTTACCTTGCCGTATTGCCTACACACGCGGCCACAAGCGGGCTGCGCGCCGGGGCAGCCAGGATTGACATCACGCCCGAAAAGCCGATCAAGATGGCGGGCTACGGCGCTCGGACGGCGTTATCCGAAGGTGTCCATGATCCGCTGTCCGCCCGAGTCGTCGCATTCGAGAATAACGGCAAACGGCTCATCCTCGTTTCGAGTGACCTGATCGGCTTTTACAGAGACACCTCAACACATTTTCGGCGACTCATTGTCGATGAATTCAGGCTCGATCCATCCGAGCTTTTCCTCAGCAGCATACACACACACGGCGGACCCACTTTGACTATCGACAAGGAAAACGGACATCCGAACAATCTCGAATATACCAAGAGCCTGGAACCCAAGCTCATTGAAGTGATACGAAAGGCCATGGAGAACATGGCACCCGTACGTGTTGGTGCCGATGTCGGATACTCGCCGGTCGGCGTGAACCGCCGGGAGCTGAGATTCGACGGCACGGGTAACAGCCAGATAAGACTCGGGCGCAATCCGTACGGGCCGACCGATAAAGAAGTCCTGGTCATGAAGCTGACCCGCGCCGACGGTTCAATCTGTGCCGCACTCTTCGATTACGCCAGTCATGCCACGTGCATGGGCGGCAAGAATCTTATCGTCACCGGTGACATACTCGGGCTTTGCGAACAATTTGTGGAGAAGATTCTCGGCCCGGATGTGATCGCCGCCGGATTCGCCGGTGCTTCAGGGAATATCGATCCGTGGTTCAGGGTGCTTCCTTCGTTCAACACCGAGCCGGGCTGGGTGCCCGAGCCGGTACTGCTGGGAACCTTTCTGGGCGAGGAAGTCGTCCACGTGTTCCGCGATATCGACGGCGAGATCTCCGGCAGCGGAGATATTGCCACCGCGTTTGTCACGCTCGAACTGCCGGGCAAGCCTCGCAATCAGGTCGAGGTATCTAAGGACTGCCCCCCCACTTCTCTGAATGTCAGTGCTGCGCGGGTTGGCAATATCGCGTTTGTGGGCCTTGGCGCCGAGGTGCTGACGGAAATCGGCATGGCCATCAAGGCCGGCTCGCCCTATGAGCACACGTTCGTGATTACGCACTGCAACGGCGCATCCAGCTATCTGCCGCCCGAGCATCTGTACATCGAGGGAGGATACGAGATCACGAGCAGCCCTTTCGCACCGCAGGCCGCCGAGATGGTCGTCAAGCAAGCCGTGAAGATGCTCCACGAGCTGCAAGAGAATCCCTGACAAAGACTTGGACAGCAGCCGCTACATCAGCAGCCCGGCGACCGACCTGCTTGCCCACCGGCCTGTCTGAGAATGCCCAGGAGTTCATCGTCGGTCAATTCGATGGGATTGCCTTTCATGCTGCTGGATTTCTTGGCTTTGGCCACAATTGTCGGGAAATCCTGTTCCTTTAACCCGAATTCAGTCAAGGAGGGAACTTGTAGGGCCGAACAGAGCTCATGCACGTATGCCACGCCCTCGGCCGCTTGCGCCGTGGGCTTTCCGGTCAACAGTCGGGCTACCTCATCGTAGCGAACCGGCGAGGACGAATCCGCTCCGCGGCGCCGCAAGGCCCGCACGTTGGCCTCCATGACAAAGGGCAGAAGCCGGGCACAAACAGCTCCGTGAGCAACAGAGAGCATACCGCCCAACGGACCGGCAAAACCGTGTACGGCGCCGAGCTTGGCATTCGCAAGACCCAATCCGCTGAAAAGGCTCGCCAGCGCCATGTCCTCGCGGGCGGCCCGGCTGCCGCCATTTTCGCAAGCCCGGCGCAGAGAACGCCCGGCCCGCTCGATGCCCTCCCGGCTGATGCCGTCCGTCAGCGGATTGGCTTTGTTGGAGACATAAACCTCAATCAGTTGTGTCAGCGCGTCGAGGCCGGTGCAGGCCGTCACGGAAGGCGGCATCGAGTAGGTCAATTCAGGGTCGACCAGAGCCACAGAAGGTAGCATAAAGGGGCTGCGCATGCTGACTTTGACACGATGCTCAGGCACGCTCAGGACGGCGTTGCGCGTGACCTCGGCCCCCGTGCCCGCCGTGGTCGGAATGCCAACGTGGGGCGCGGAATCTTGGGCAAGCGGCTTGGCGGCGCCAACAACTTCCAGATAATCCTCCAGTTCGCCGGTGTTGGTCAGCATGGCGGCAACGACTTTACCCGTATCGAGAACACTTCCACCCCCGATACTGATGACGAAATCACATCCAGCCGGGCGGGCCAGCTCCACAGCTTCTTTGGCCTGCGTCGCCGTCGGCTCGCCTTCGACGCTGAAGATTGTGCATCGAATACCCTGCTTATCGAGTTGTTCAAGAAGCGGCCCGGCTCGCTCCCTGGTCCGGCCGGTGACAACAAAGGCATCTTTTCCCATCCCCGCTGTGAAGGAGGCCAGTTCACGGCTCGTGCCGGCGCCGAATATGATCCGCGTTGCAGTTGCAAATTCGAATCTCATCGTTCTCTCACTGACAAGGCCACGCCACAGTCAACCCCAGCCCTGCTCATCCGGAAACAGATTTGTGTATTTGACGCTGGTGCGCGGCTCGGCCATCATCTCCGCCACGGCGTCGCGCCATTCTTGATAGTGCGGCGTTTGCTTGTGCCTGGCCGGGTCCTCAGGTGTTCGATAGACCTCGACCAGCACAAAACGCGCAGGATCATCCTGTTGCCGGATAACGTCAAATCGGGCGACACCGGGCTCGCGAACGCTGTTGCGAGCATTTTCGAGACTGGCCACCCGGAAGGCTTCGACCTGGTCGGGCTTGACGTGAACAAAGACATGAACGATAAGCATAATACTCTCCTTAGACGTTATGATTCCACCGCCAAAGTCTATCACATTCGCTGCACATCTGCAACCGATTCAAGTGACAACGCAAGGCAAACACGGGCAGCCTAAAAGACGTCCTTGCGCCGCCGAGATTCCGCGAAAACCTCTACGGCCCGCGCTTGTGTCATACCAAGAGCAGCCTTTATTTCAGGCGTACCCGCACGCAGGAAAACGTTCGTCGTTTTTTCCTCCGACATCGTCGAAGGAACCGTGTTTCCGCCCTGCCTGATTTCCTCGATGCGTCGTTTGACAGCTTCATTGCCAGGCTCGATGCTCAGCGCAAATTCGTAATTCTCCAACGTGTAGTCATGCCCACAGTAAACGAGCGTCTCGTCGGGCAAGGACGCCAATTTGTCCAGTGATTCCCACATCGACCGGGCGTCGCATTCCAACAATCTGCCGCAACCTCCGATGAATAAAGTATCGCCCGTCCAGAGAATAGGGCTACTACCATCACCTGATGGCCGCAGATAATAACAAACGGACGTCCTCGTATGCCCGGGCGTCGCAAGAACCAGTATTGTCTTGTTGCCGAAGGTCAGAATCTGGCCGTCTCCGACAACCTTGTCGATGCCGGCTATTCGCCTGTCCCCGCCGACGACCGTGCAAGCGGTTCTGCGTTTCAGATCAGCCACTCCTGCTGTGTGGTCAAAATGGTGATGCGTAGCCAGAATCGTCCGAAGCGTCAGACCCTGTTTATCCAAAACGCTAAGGACCGGGGAACTGTCGCCGGGGTCAACCACGATTGCTTCATTTTGGCCATATTGACACAGGTAGGTCAAATTGTCCCCAAGAGTCCGGATGGTAATAACTGAATTCATGGTGTTCCAATCATGGGGCATGTTTATTGTAGCTCCTGCAGTATCCTCCTGCATTGCTCGACGTGGCTTCTGCCAGTCGCCATGTTCCCGCCCCGGGCCACGCGGATGAAGGCGTATTTGATGAGTTCATAAACGATATACAATCTCTGACGAATCTGCGCATTCGAATCAGTGGGACGAGGCTTTCCGTATCCTTCAAAAAAATCTGGTGTGCTGTATCCATAGGTGTCAAGCACGGCGAACTCCAGTTCGGGATCGCCATACAAGCCGCGGTCGAAATCGAGGATGGCCGTTATCCGGCCGTCAACGGTGAGAATGTTCTGGGTCCACAAATCCAGGTGAAGCAGCGAAGGCGGGACATCCACGACGGCATCGCTGTGCCTTTCGAAGATTAAGAGGAAATGGCGGTGTTCGCTATCATCGATGACACCGCATGAAAGACAGTCATCAAAAATGAGCTCGACGTACGACTGAAAAACCGCGGGCCAGGTTTGCCCCATGGGAGCCGCCCGTTCGGGATAGCCGTACTCGGCAGACTCGATGGCGTGGATTTGCCGAACATACCGGCCCAGTTCCCTATCATCGAATGCCCCAGACCGGCCCCGTAGATGCGCCATGATAAGATAATCGCGGTCGATGAGTTCCCGCGAAAAATCATGATAGATAATCTCCGGGACAGGGACATCTGTGTGCTCTCTTGCCAAGCGATGGATATTGACTTCGGATTTCATCATGTCAATTTCATAGAACAGCTTGGGCGTGTTGTCGGGCGGGGCGATTCTCAGCACGAACTTGCCTTTATCGGAATCGATCACGTACGATTCGTTGTAATGGCCAGCTCCGATGGGGGCGACGGGGCATCCGTTGAAGCCGGCGTTCCGAAGCAATTGTTCTATTTTGCGAGTGGCCAACATCATCCGAAATTCACAGCACAAATGCCGTCCGCAGCAAATCGGCAAATAGTCAATTTATTCGGCGGATACACTACCATCAGGCAAGCGGTGTGTCAAAATATCGCTCTGAACATAGAGCCTCTGGCAGGGAAACGTGTTGATTGAGTGAAAACTGAGAGATATAATCGGCTTTTGCCATTGAGTACTTGTGTTGCATACGTGATAGCTGACGTACATATTTGAGGTTGCAGGAGATTCTTTTGCACATCTTCACATCGAAAGGAAAACGCTCATGAAGAAGACCAGTCCCCTACTCGCCGTTTTTGTCTACCTACCGGCTTTGACGCTGATTGCCTCAGCCGCGGGGGCCCAGTCGATGGAACAGCAGGCACAAAGCATCCTGGAAGCCACGGGTGTCAAAGGCGGCGTGGTTATCCACATCGGCTGTGGAGACGGGCGTCTGACCGCCGCGCTGCGCGCAAGCAACAGCTTCATTGTGCACGGATTGGACACCGATGCGCAGAATGTCGAAACGGCCCGCAGGAACATTCGTTCGGACAATCTTTACGGCACAGTGTCTGTTGACCGGTTGGAGAGTGATCAGCTTCCCTACATCGACAACTTCGTGAATCTCGTCGTGGCCGAGGACATCGGAGAAATCCCAAGGTCCGAAGTGATGCGCGTCCTTGCTCCCAA
>CP070806.1:2667062-2705802 GCA_020343675.1 Phycisphaerales bacterium | reverse complement strand
CGAAATCCATCGTTGAAGCACGATCTGCCATGCCCGACCTGCACCCTGACTGCTTACCATTGACAACCACACATGGATTGTCGATTATTGAGAATGGTAAATCACAAATGGCAAATAGCAAACAAAAAATGGTCCTGATTCTCGGCGTGACCGCATCGGGCAAAGGGCGAGTGGCATTCGATTTGGCTGAAAGCACCGGTGCCGAAATCATCAGCATCGACTCGATGAAGGTTTATCGTCGGATGGATATCGGCACCGCCAAGCCGCCGAAGGATGCCCGCGAACGCATCAACTACCATGTAATTGACGTGGTTGAGCCGAGCGAATCGTTCAGCGTGGCGGCATTTCTCGAAGCTGCCTCGGCGGCAATTGAACAAATACAAGGTCGCGCAAGAAGCGTCATCGCCGTCGGTGGAACCGCCCTGTACATAAAGTCTCTGCTTTACGGCCTGTTTGAAGAAGCCGGAACCGATGAACAAATACGGACCCCGCTGCAGGCACGAGCCGAGGCCGAAGGCCCGGCGGTGCTTCATCGCGAGTTGATGCAAATCGACCCCGCCGCCGCCGACCGAATCAATCCAAACGATACGAGGCGTATCGTCCGCGCGCTCGAAGTGTACAAGATAACAGGCAGACCCATCTCAACCTTCCAGAATCAGTGGCAGACGCCACAGAGACAAAATGACTGGACGATCATCGGCCTGCGCAGGGAGAAAGCCGATGCCGCCAGCCGAATCAACAAACGGGTCAGGCAGATGGTCGCGGGCGGTCTTGTCGATGAGGTCAAGGCCCTTCTGAATGAAGAAAAGCCCTTGAGCAAACAGGCTCGGTGCGCTATCGGCTATGCTGAGATCATCGAATATCTCAACGGACGGATGGATCTCGACGAGGCGACCGAACTGATCAAGAGAAACACTCGGCGATTGGCCAAGAGTCAGAGAACGTGGTTTAAGACTTTCCGGGACGTGTACTGGATTGACGTCGAACCCGACGAACCCAGCGAAAAAATCTTCGAGCGAGCCCGCACATTGCTGGCGGACATTTCCGCTTAGACGGCCTGCAACTGCTCCCGGGCGCGCAGGACGGCGGCGGTATCCCCCAGAACAAGCTGCTTGATCAGGCTCGACGGAACGAGCATGATTCCCATATTGAAGACCTTCTCTTCGACCATCGTCGCAATCATCCGCGCTGTTTGCCGGCAGAGATCGTACTCTGTTATGATATCCTCGACGATTCGCGACTTGTTCCATCGGCACCGGCTGGCGGGTCCGTCGGCGCCGACAAGAAACTCCGCATCGGTCAGATCCCGGACATCCACGGAGACGACTTCGATTCGGGAGCGCCTGAGCTTTCGCTCGAAATGATGCTCGCTGAGCGCCACGGCGGCCCGCTCATGACCGGTCGCCGCCAGAACCACCTTGATCATCGAGAGCACTTCGCCGCTGGTAATACTGCGACCGCTGTGCTGATGATAAAGGAAATAGGTCACGACCTCGGCAAACTGTTCCGCCACGTCAATATCCGCCTGCCCAATGCTGCCGAGCGTATTGTTGATGGTCGCCATGACCTTTGTGTGCAGATATTCCTCGACCGTACCATCGGCCTTGATGACTCTAAGCTGCGTTTTCACCGGCTGTCCTTTGCCTCCCTGCTAAGTTCAGTTCCTCCTCATCGTGCCGGGGCCGGCTAATCCCCAAAGAGCATCGGCCCGGTCCCCGGCTCAACTTCAGTAATCGCTTCGCTGACTTCCTTAATCAGCTCACCTGCGTCCCTGAAGTCACGATAGACACTGGCAAAACGAATGTAAGCCACTTTGTCCACCTTGCGTAACTGTTTCATCACACTTTCGCCGATAAACGATGATGACACTTCCTTATCGAAATTCCGAAATATCATCTCCTCAGCTTTGTCGGTGATTCGCTGAATCTGTTCAGCCGAAACGGGCCTTTTGTAACAAGCCTTCTGCAACCCGCCGACGATTTTACCCCGATCATACGGAACGCGAGAGTTGTCCTTTTTCACAACGTAGAGCTTAAAGCCCTCGCCAATTTTCTCATACGTTGTGAAACGCCTCTTGCAAACCAAGCACTGCCGCCGACGCCTGATGACCCTGCCGCCGTCGCTTGAACGCGAATCAACAACCTTATCACGATCTTCCTTGCAGAAGGGACATCTCATCTCGTATCCCGCATCCCGTATTATACATTGCGTCCGAGATACACCTCCGAGCCGGCACTCTACATCGAGTCACCATTTTGCTGCGCCCGGCCACATTCCACTGTTCACGAGACGTCTCGCCCACCGCAGGCTCTCATCCTCGACGCTCATCAAGCCAATACCACATATGGAACATCACAAGGATTGTAGCAACCACATATGGTGTGTCAAAGAAAATCTGAAATAAGTTGCCAAATTTTGTTTTGCCGCGGCTAAATCATGGCTTGCCAAGCACTAAAGCATCAGGTCAGAGGAAAGGCGCTGTTGAAAAGCATCGCATGTCTTGATAAAAAAAGCCTCTGCGCGGAGAACGCAGAGGCCAACTCGGAAAGAAACTTATACAACCCCCCCTCAGGTCTGGTACTAAGCTTTCGCCTCCGGTGAAAGCATCGTTTCTACTCCGCCACATAAACTCCTTTCTGTGTGTTACATTTAAAGTGTAACATAGAAACCCCAGAGGGCCAAATCACGAGGCCTGTTTTTTCGCCCTTTTTTTGGCGCCCGATAAACGCAGCAGCCCAGACACATAAAAGCAGAAAAAGGACGCGAGCGAAACTGCACAACTTGTGCGCGGTCCATCGAGAATGGATAGCGTGACCCCCGGCCGCCGGCGTGACTATACCTCTTCGATTTTGGCTTTGCCTCGCAGCTCGTCGATGAACTTGTCGATGGCGTCCGAACGCATCTGTTCTCTGACGGCCTCGGTGACTTGATCCTTAACCTCTTCGAGGCCGGGCGTGACGGCCGGCTCCCTTGCATAGGCCTTGGCAATATGGAAGCCAAAACGACTGCGAAAGACGTCGCTGATTTGACCGTCCCCCAAGTTGAAAACCACGTCCTCAAATTCTTCGACCATCTGTCCTCTGGAGACAAAGCCCAGGTCACCGCCGCTGTCGGCACAATCGGTATATTTATCCACCACCGTCTCGAACGGCACGCCGTTCTCTAATTCATCGTGCGCCTGGCTGATTTGCCTGTAGGCCGTTTCTTCGTCCGTCTGCCAATTCACATATTTGACGATATGAGATACCCTGACCCGCTCACCCGTCTTGTACCGCTCCTTGTTCTGCTCGTAGTATTCACTGATGGCCGCCTGTGAGGGCTTCGGCAGATCGTCCCAGACCCGGCTCAGTCTTTGCTCAACCCTCATCTGCATCTCGATGTCCCTCTTTATTTTCTCATCGTCCGGGGCATTGAACTCTTTGTAGAGCTGCTGCGGATCGGCGTATTGCTCCTTGAGCTTTGCCAGAGCAGATTCGACTTTGTCCAGCGATATCTTGTCCCCATTTTGCATGGCTTCCTGATTGATCAGGACCCTCTCGATCACGTTTTCCCTGGACCAATCCAGCAACTGGGCTTCCCGCTCCTTGGGGTCCTGGTCGGCAAACACCCGTTGGTAATCCGGCCTCAACCGTTCCACTTCCTGCTGTATTGCGGAATCTTCGATTCGCTCACCATTGACAACAAATGCCATCTTTCACACCTCATAGGTTCTATGTTTATCCTCTTGCCTTCGCGTACCAGTCCGGGTCCTGCGCGAGTTTCTCTCTGGCCTCGGTCGTCATCATCTCAAAGGCCGGGTGCGTGCTGTCCCACGACCGTTCCGTAAACGGGCTGCGACGCATTTTCTCTATCTCGGGTTCCACCTCATCGAAATAACTGCCGTAGATATGCAGCGAATCACTGATATCAACATACCGGCCCACCCGCACGGGTTCACCTCGTTCTTCTGCTATTCCATCGGCAATAATCCTCTGAAGGTCGGTCAAGGCATAAACATTCATGAACCATGCCTTGTAGAGGTCTCGGCTGCGCCAATGCGTGTTCATATTGAGCGACAGCTCACCCGCTTCGCCGGCCAGCAGCCGGCACCATATCCTCTGAAGACAGGGCGGGTCATCCGTCGGCGGGTCCGCGGTCGGCATCCAGGTAATGGCCTGCGCTCTTCGGCTGTGCCCGGCTCGGGAGAGATAATCAATGATGTATTGTATCTGGTTGACCTTCCCGAAAGGCTTCGGCGAATCAGCGTCCCGGATATCTTCCACCGGACAGTATGAAAACAACCGCTCGTGATACGTGTAGGTCCACTTGCCCGCTACTGGATTGATCCAATGGTCGTGAATCCCGTTGACGACTTCCTGGCGATACGACTCGAGCTCCTCGGGCCCGCCCGGAAAGTTCTTGTGAATCCGAGGCTCGCGGAACGGGTCGCTGACCGCGATCATCACGGTAGCATCCTTGCTCGGCGGATCCTGGGGCTTATCGTATTGTGTTCGTGCCTCGAACCCGTTGTCCCAAACGGCCAGGACAGCTTTTTCCCACGCTTCGGGCAGACAATCTGCGGTGATCGAAATCACTGGGATATTAGCGGCATTAATCGTAGTAGGCATTCAACGAGACTCCTCAACGGTGAAGGGTTTGGTTCCGAATCTGGGTTTGGCAAAGCGGGTCATATCCAGCTCTTGTTGCGTGATACTGTAACGCTGCCGATGTCGTTCCGGCATGTCAGCCAGCATCTGCTTGGCTCTGTACTCATACCAGCTATCGGGCCATCTTTGAATGATTTGCCGGCAACTATCCACCATAAGCTTGAAACCGGTCGTCGGTAACCGCCCGATACTGCGAGCCGGGGCAGCCACATCCAGCAGCCGCTCCGCTTCTATCCCATCTATCTCCGAGAGCTCTTTGAAATATAAGGTCATCGGCCCGGCGGGCTTGGACGGCTCGGCCACCGGCTGAGAAGGCTCAGGCGCTGCCTGACCCTCTTGGGCTGCCACCTCTTGTTGCGGCACTGGTTCCTGCTGTGCAGAATCCAGTGCCTGAGGCTCGGCCAGGAATCTCTGTTTATCCTGCTCGGCCTGGTCGTAAAAGGTCTTCTCCGGCGGCTCCGGTTCTTGCGGGCTGCCTGAGATCAACATGCCGACCAGCATGATGCCAACCACGGCAACTATGGCCGCTCCCGCAATTTTGAGCCAGAACGTATTCATACTTAGCCTGCCCTGTTACCAGTTGATTATCAACTCCGGACTACCTATAATTGATTGTAGCGTTTGGATTTCTGCTTATCAACAGGTAATGGTGAATAATAACGGATCCGTCGATGTTCACGGGGCTGATAGAGACAATTGGCGCGGTAAAGTCGGTTCGCCCGAGCAGGGGTGGCATCCGGCTCACGGTTGATTTGGGCACGATTGCCGGAGGCGCCGGAACCGGCGATAGCATAGCTGTAAACGGGACCTGCCTGACGATTGTCCGGCTCCAAGGTTCTCTGGCGGGCTTTGATCTCAGCGCCGAAACGCTGGCAAAATCGGCTCTGGGCAAACTCAAGCCCTCGTCCGAGGTCAATCTGGAACGGGCGATGAAGGCGACCGACCGTTTCGGCGGGCATTTCGTCCAGGGCCACGTTGACGGCACGGCTACGACAGAGGCAATCGAAAGACGCGGTGACTTTGCCGAGATAAGGTTTGCCGCCGGCGCCGAGCTGCTGGAGGGGATGGTCGTCAAAGGCTCGGTCGCTGTGGATGGAATCTCCCTCACGATTGCGGGAATTGACCGGCACGGTTTCAGCATTTCTGTGATTCCTGAGACGCTCAGGAGAACCACTCTGGGCAAGGTGAAGATCGGCGATTGTCTCAATATTGAAACTGATATCATCGTCAAGGCGGTGAAAAAACAGCTTGAGAATATTTTGCCAAAGACAGAGCCGCTGACAGCCGAAAAACTGAGACAGCTGGGCTTTTGAACAGGGTTTCCCACGGCGCCGGCAGAAAGACGCCGAAGGTTATGATGAAAACGAACGGCAACAACTCGATTAGCGAACAAATGGTCATCGGCATAACGATGGGCGATGCCGGCGGTATCGGGCCGGAGGTTATCGTCAAAGCGCTGGCCGACCCGGCGATCCGCAGGGCGGCAAAATTCATCATCTTCGGGATGAACGAGCAGCTTTGTTACGCCGCCGATGCCGCGGAAATCGAACCGTTCTGGGGCCGGCACCAGCACGAGAAGATCAGCAGGGAGTATCCGTACAAAGTCGTTGTGGCCGATTATGATGAGTATTCGGTCCCGGCATGGGTCAGGGGTCCGAGCAAAATGGCCGGCGAGACCTCGGTTCGGTTCTGTCTTGACGCCATCGACGCGGCTCGAGCCGGCATTATCGACGCGGTCGTGACCGCGCCCATCAGCAAGCAAAGCTGGAAGCTGGCCGACGCGGACTGGCCCGGGCACACGGAAATGTTCGCCGCACGCTGCAAATCAGCTCGCAAGGTGATGATGTTTGTCGCCGGGCCCCTCAAAGTGGCGCTGGCCACCATTCACGAGGCGCTGTTCGAGGTCAGGCACAAGTTCACCATCGGCTGCGTCTTCGAGCCGATCGATCTACTCAACGATGCTCTGAGGCAATACTTCGACATGGAGAATCCCAGGATCGGCGTGGCCGCGTTGAATCCGCACGCCGGCGAGGACGGCCAGTTCGGCGACGAAGAGCGGCGCATCATCTCGCCGGCGATTCTGCTGGCCCAGGAGCAGGGAATAAACTGTCTGGGCCCGATCAGTGCCGACACGCTCTTCTTGCGAGCCGCCCAGGGTGAATTCGACGGCGTGGTCGCCATGTATCACGACCAGGGGATGATCCCGGTGAAAATGCTCGATTTCGAGCATGCGGTCAACGTCACCATCGGCATACCCATCATCCGGACCTCACCGGCTCACGGGACCGCCTTCGACATAGCCGGCAAGAACATCGCCAACCCGGCCGGCATGAAATCAGCCATGACAACCGCCATACGAATGGCAAGAACAAAAAAGAATTTAGAATTGAGAGTCTAAAATTGAGAATTGAAACCTGCGATTGTAGATGAAGGGTATCTCAATTTCATGTGCGGCGTTCTCAATTCAAAATTCTCATGCAGACGAAGCGGCAAATTCAGCAATTGCTTAGATCAGCGGGCATTTCTCCAAACAAACGGCTCGGCCAGCACTTCCTCATTGACCTGAACCTGATGCGCCTGCTTGTCGATTCGGCAGGTATCGCCGGGAATGATGTGGTCCTTGAAGTCGGCTGCGGCACAGGCTCCCTGACCGAAGCTTTAGCTGAACACGCCGGAAGGATAGTCGCCGTCGAGCTGGATCGCAGTCTCAGCGCCATTGCGGACAAACAACTCGCAAAGACCACAAATGTCGAGCTGGTCAACGCCGATGTTCTTGAGAATAAACACACGATCAGCCGCAGGGTCACGGACGGGCTGGCGACTGCCCGAGAAGAATGCCCCGGCCGGCTTCTGCTGGTCGCCAACCTGCCTTACAACGTCGCTTCGCCGGTGATGATGAATCTGGCCACGGGCCCTGCAATCGCAGATGCCATGACCGTTACCGTCCAGAAAGAAGTCGCCCACCGGATGACAGCCGGTCCAGGGTCCGGCGACTACGGCACACTGAGCATCCTCATGCACGCCACCGGGGATTCGGAAATCATAAGAACGCTAAGACCGGCGGTATTCTGGCCCCAGCCGCAGGTGGACTCCGCCATGGTCCGTTTCATCCGCAGCCCGGAAAAGGCCGGCCGGATTGCCGATATGGAACTGTTCACCGAGACGGTGCACCTTTTCGTGGGCCACCGCCGCAAGACCCTCCTGGCCTGCACCAAGCTGGCCCGGGAGAAACTTGCAGGAATAGCGAATTGGCCTGAGATTCTCGATAAATGCCGTATCGACTCCAAGCAGCGCCCTGACCAACTCAGCGCCGAGGACTACATCGCCATCGCAAACCGTGCGTCAAATCTCCGATTTTCCTCTTGAAAGAGTGTCAAATGTGCGGTATAATGCGGTGACCTGTGGTGTTGTGTCCGAATGACAAAAAATGGCTTTTCCGCAAAACAAGAGGGCGGTATAGCGCATCCTATGAGGGTGTGAGTGTTCCACGCTGAGACTAAATTGAGGAGTGTTGTTATGTCCAAACGCCGAGGATTCACCTTGATCGAGCTACTGGTCGTGATTGCCATCATCGCGCTGCTGCTCTCGATACTCATGCCCGCGCTGCGGCGGGTCAAAGAGCAGGGCAGAATGATAAAGTGCCTGGGGACTCTCAAACAGTGGAATCTCATTGCCGCAATGTACACGGAGGAAAACAACGGCAGATTCTGGGATTCCGATCCCGGGACTCCCGGCTATTGGTGGTTAAAATACCTGGACGCCCGCTACCAAAGCTGGAGGACAAACAAGCTATGGTTCTGTCCTTCAGCTACAAAACCCATCATTAACGAAAACGGTAATACGGCACCCACGTTCAACATCTTCAACGCGTGGGGCATCTTCAAGAATAGCGAAGTGGTTCCGGAGGGTGTGGCCGGCAGCTACGGCATTAACGGCTACTGCCTGATCCCCCGAAGCGCCACCACCTATGAAGGCGGCGTATCCACGCAGGACGGATGGAAAACCGCCAGTGAACGCGGAGCCGGCAATGTGCCATGGTTTATTGAAGCCTTGCGTTTCGACCTGTGGCCGCTGCCCACACAGGGACCGGCTCAGAGCGAGTATCTGGCCTGGGGGGACAACAACATGGGCCGCTGCTGCATCAACCGGCACCAGGGATTTCTCAATGTTGCCTTCATGGACTGGTCCGCAAGAGCGGTGGGCTTGAAGGAGCTGTGGACCTTAAAGTGGCACAAGACGTTTGACACGTCGGGTCCCTATACACTGGCCGGCGGTGTGCAGACGAGCGACTGGCCCGAATGGATTCAGCGTTTCAAAGACTACTGAGAACGCGCGTGGCCGGGTGAAGATTCCCGGGATTCCTTATGCCGCGCTTTCGGGACGATGCGGATTTTCGGAGAGAATCTGCTCTTCTTTTCGGAAACAGCGAGCCAAAGGGGTCGTGAGCATATGATCAAGAAAGGCTTCACCCTCATCGAGCTTCTGGTCGTGATCGCCATTATCGCGGTCTTGCTGGCGATACTCATGCCGGCCCTGAGCCGGGTCAAGGAACAGGGCAGACGAGCGACCTGCCTGTCGAATCTCAAACAACTCACCCTGGCCTGGATCATGTACGCCGACGAGAACGACGACAAGCTCGTCAACGGCGACACGGGCGAGTACAGCATACACCCGAACGAAACGCCGTGGGTCCTCAAAGACTGGGACCGCTCCTTTACGCTGGCGCAGAAAAGAGCCGCGATTGAGCAAGGGGCTTTGTATCCTTATACGAAGAGTCTGAGACTCTACCGATGTCCGACCGTTCGCGTGCAGGAAGAGATACTGCGGACATACGCCTGCGCGGACCCCATGAATTGCAGGGGTTGGACAAGCCGCTCCGACATGCCCGGTTCGGTCATGATTAAGAAAAGAATGGATATTTCCGAGCCGGCCCAGAGATACGTTTTCGTCGATGATGGCGGCACGGGCTTCTCTGCAAAAGGTGGTTGGACGTGTTACGTTCTGGAGGAAAAGTGGTGGGACCCGCCGCCGGTTCGACACGGCGACGGAACAACGTTCTCTTTCGCGGACGGGCACAGTGATTACTGGAAGTGGAAAGACCCGCGCACGATTGAATTCGGCAAGCGGGTACCCCCGACAGCTTTCTCGGCAGACCAGCCCGGCAACGAGGATATTCGCCGATCGTCAATAGCCATGTGGGGCTCGGCCGCGAGGAGGTAAGTACATGTTGCTGTCTTGATCTGCGAACGTCCTGGGTGTAACGTGTGGTCCTGGCACCACATTCGTCTTGACAAACGCCCTGCCGCAGCGTATTATAGTATGATAGCAGGGCAGCAGGGCAGCAGGGCAGCAGGGCAGCAGGGCAGCAGGGCAGCAGGAAGCACGTGTGCATTCGTGCTTCGGATGGGAAATTTTGGCCGGATCAAGTGGAGAATCCACTATGTATAGACACAAAGGCTTTACGTTGATCGAGCTTCTGGTCGTTATCGCGATTATCGCATTGTTGATGGCGATACTGATGCCGGCCCTGCAGCGAGTGAAAAAGCAGGCGAAAGGGGTGATGTGCCAGGCCAACCTCAAACAATGGGGCACCATTTTCGCCATGTACACCGACCAGAACAACGGATATTTCCCCGAACGCAGGAGCGGCAGCGATGGCTACGGACGATGGATGGACTCAATGCGGGAGTATTACATTACCACAGCAGACATACGATGCTGCCCGGTCGCGGCAAAACTCGCCAACCCGGATATGACACCGGGCATCGATTGGTGGGGTAATACGTTCTTGGCCTGGGGAAAGATTCCCGGTTGGGATGCCGGCGGGGGTCGTACAATAGGCTACTATGGCAGTTATGGAGTCAATGGCTATATCTATGTGCCTGTCGGCAGTACCGTTTACGGGAAAGCCGCTAATCGATTCTGGAGGACTGTGAACGTCAAGGGCGGTAACCAGATACCTATGTTCCTGGATTGCTATTTCTGGTGTGGATGGCCGGATCATGACGACACACCTCCGGAATACGACGGCCACCAGCTCCGCCCCGACGAGAACGCAATGAACCGTTTCTGTCTGAACCGCCACGATGGATTCGTCAATGCCATCTTCATGGACTACCACGCGCGGCCAGTGGGGCTCAAGGAGTTGTGGACACTCAAGTGGAGCAAAGACTTTAATCCCGTCAATCCGTGGACCAGGGCCGGGGGCGTTAGACCCGAAGACTGGGCAAATTACGGGACCGGCTGGATGGCAAAATTCAAGGACTATTGACGCATCTCTGTCGTCTCGAGGGTGCAGAATCGGCGCGATGTAGCCAAACGCCAGATGTCAGGTGTGGCATAGGTCAAACCGTCGCGGCCTGTTGCAGGGAGTACTGTCATGAAGAAAGAAAGTGGGTTTACCTTAATCGAGCTTCTGGTGGTCATTGCGATCATTGCGCTGTTGATGGCCATACTGATGCCTGCGCTACAGCGTGTGAAAAAACAGGCGAAAATGGTGATGTGCCAATCCAATCTCAAGCAGTGGGGCATCATCTTTGCGATGTACACTGACGATAATAACGGCTTCTTCCCCAGACGGACCTCCTCGTCCGGCCGTTGGATCAACGTGTTTTACGACTATTATTTCAGGGATGACAAGATCCGCTGCTGCCCGATGGCGACCAAAATCAAGGTGCCGGATTTCCCCCCGGGAGGCACCGGCACGTTTGGCGTCGGCGGCGATACGTTTACCTCCTGGGGCAAGGTGGGCGTGACCGCCTCGCGGCCGGGCGGCCTATACGAGCCGGCAGGTACGTGGGGCAGCTATGGAATAAACCACTGGGTCTATGTGGCAGGCCAAGATCCACTTTACGGCCAAGCCGCCAAGGATTATTGGGGAACCGCCAATGTCAAGGGCGGCGCCAACATACCGCTGTTCATGGATTGCTGGTTCTGGTGCGCCGGGCCGGAGAATGACGATACGCCCCCAAGTTACGATGGCGAACGGTTCGACCCCCACCAGAATTCCATGAATCGCTTTTGCATCAACAGGCACCAGCAGGCGATCAACGGCATCTTTCTGGACTACTCGGCAGACAGGGTCTGGTTGAAAAGCCTTTGGCGAGTTAAATGGGCCAGGAACTTCGACCCAGCGGCGCCGTTGCCCTACTGGGAAACCGAAGCGCCCTGGATGGCGTCCTTCAAAGGACCCTGACGGAGCGAACGGTACCTGCGCCAAAGCTGATGGAGAAATCCTGAAGAAATTGAAGGAGTTCCATCACGAAAAAACAAACCGGATTTACCTTGATAGAACTCCTGGTAGTCATCGCGATCATCGCGCTGTTGATGGCGATATTGATGCCGGCCCTACAGCGCGTGAAAAAGCAGGCGAAAATGGTGATGTGCCAATCCAATCTCAAGCAGTGGGGCACTATTTTTGCTATGTACACCGATGACAACAACGGCTTCTTTCCCAGACGCACGCAGTCGGGTGGTCGTTGGATAAATGTCCTGTACGACTATTATTATCGTGAAGAGAAGATCCGAGTCTGCCCGATGGCGACAAGGATTAAGGTGCCGACGTACCCGCCCGGTGCCAGCAGCACACTTGAAGCAGGTGGTGACACATTTACGTCCTGGGGCAAGGTGGGTATGACACCAAACGAGCAGTGGGGACCCGTTGGCACATACGGCAGCTATGGAATAAACCACTGGGTTTATGTGGCAGGGCAAGACCCGCTTTATGGCCAGGCTGCCAAATATTATTGGGGGACGGTCAACGTGAAAGGCGGCAGTAATATTCCGCTGTTCCTGGACTGCTGGTTCTTTTGCGGGGGGCCGGAGGATGACGATACACCCCCCAGCTATGACGGCGAACGGTTCGCTCCTCATGTGGAATCCATGAACCGCTTCTGCATTAACAGGCACCAGCAGGCAATCAATGGAATCTTTCTGGATTACTCGGCAGGCAGGGTCTGGTTGAAAAGCTTGTGGCGGGTTAAATGGGCCAGGAACTTCGACCTGGCGGCGCCGCTGCCCTACTGGGAAACCGAAGCGCCCTGGATGGTGTCCTTCAAAGGGCCCTGACGAAACTGTACCGGCGCCGAAGGTTCAGATAACGGCGGTCTTGTGTCTGTGGCTGTGGCATTCGATGTTCACCGCAACCGGCAGAGAAGCGATATGGCACGGAGCCGTCTCGATCGCGCAAACCAGCGCCGTGGTATCGCCCCCAAGCCCCTGCGGGCCAATACCGAGCGCATTGATTTGCGAAAGCAATTCCGCCTCAAGCCCCGCGTAGAACCCATCGCCGTTTCTCTGGTCCAGATTCCGGCACAGGGCCTTCTTGCTCAGCAGACAGCTCAGCTCAAAATTTCCTCCCATTCCCACACCGACAACAAAAGGCGGGCACGCATCCGCTCCGGCCGAGGCCACGACGTCAACAATCCAGTCGATGATCTGGTCGCCGGCGGCCGTGGGCCGGAACATCCGGAACTGGCTCTTGTTCTCACAACCGCCGCCTTTAGTCATCACGGTCAGCTTCAACCTCTCGCCCGGCACAATCGTCTGATGAATAATGGCGGGCGCGTTCGAGCCGGTGTTCCTGCGCTGATTCAGAGGGTCCGCGACTACACTCATTCGCAGGTAGCCTTTTGCGAAGCCCGCAACAACCCCGGCGTTGATGGCATCAAAGAGCGTCGCGCGCCTTTCGCCCGCACCGGATGTGACCGCAACCTGTGAACCACATTCAGCGAAGACCACCGCAAGGCCTGTATCCTGGCACAGCGGGATTCTTTCACTCTCTGCAATTCGGGCGTTTGCGATGAGCTGATTCAGGATCTTTGCAGCGCCCGGACTCGATTCTCTTCGTGCCGCGCGCTCGAGAGCAGCCAAAACATCCGCAGGCAGCTCATAGGCGGCTGATAGGCAGAGGGATTCGACCGTCTCGACAATTTTTTCAAAATCAATGTATCGCACAACAGTCAGGAGCCACCTGTTAATCAACGTTAACATCGAAGGTCTTGTACGTCGTATTTCCGACCGCATCGCTGACTCTGACGGTCAACACATGATCGCCTGTCGGCAAATCGTCTTTCACGTCGATTCTGATGATGAAATTCTCTTGCGTCGTATCGTACACCAGATCCTCCGGCACCGTGCCTGTCCAGTCGGCATGACTGTCAATGGTATATTCCAGTTTCGCGATCGCGCTGAGCTCATCGGAAACCTCAATCTCAAAAACTCTGAGCTGTCTGTCGTCTTTCCGGGCTGATGTCATCTTCATGTCCCGAACGATCGGCCCGGCGTTATCGACGACAACCGGTTCGCTTACTCTGCTGCCCGTCAATTTCGTGGACGTCGTATTACTTCTTTCATCGCTCGCGGTAATCCTGATTTCGTACCGGCCGTCTTCAACGGTCTTTCCATTCCACTCGAAGCTGCTCGCTTCAAGCTCGTCTTTCAGCTCAATCCAACTGGTCCGGCCGAGCCTCCTGAAGTCTATCCGGTAAACCAGCTTGTCACCATTGTCATCTTTGGCCGCATACCCGATTTTGAAGGCGCCCTGTTTGCCGGTCCCGGCAATCCGAGCGACCGCGACGGACGCCACCCTCGGCGCCAGATTCGGGACCGTGCTGGCAACGGCAATCTCCCTGATGAGCGGGCTCTCAACGCCCGCCGGGCTCTGCAAGACGAGCTTATACTGGCAGAATCTGCCCAGGGGACAGCTCAGTTGCACCGGCTCGGTGATTTCCACCGGGTCGGACCAATCGGAAAAAGTCGGGTCGTTGACATCCTTGACGTTTCCACTTCGCGCGCAGAGAAGAACTTTGCACCCTTGCGGAATCTCTGCTTCGAGCTGGAGCTTGCCCCAATTAGCCGGCTGACCGGCATCGATCAGATCGGAAATATACGTTCCCTCAGAAGCGAAGCCGGAGCCGAGTTTTATGAGCTTGGCGGGATTGGCCGTTCCGATGTACACATCGTCGCCGGAGACGGCAATGGCCGTAATTTGTGATGCCTGCTCGTCTTCATAGACGACCGCTTCCTGCTCCGAGGCCGGATCAACGCTGTAGAGTTCGGCGCTGTTGCCGGTGCCGACGAGTAGTTTGTCATCCTGCTCTGCCAGACAGAAGAATACGGCTGTCTCGCTGAATATGTCCGTCACAAAACCTTCCTCGGTAATCCGGTATATGTGACTGGCCTGGGTGGGTTTGGGAGGCTTTCGCGCCGGCGCCGGCGCCTGAGTTGGCTTTGCCGGCTTTGGTGTTTCCGTGTTGGGAATCTCAAGCTTGAGACCGCTTTGGGCACCACTGGGACTCTCGTCCTTTTCCGTTTCGGTCTCAGGCCGGCCGGGCGAGGGCTGGGCAAGGGTCGATGCCGCAAACTGCGCCTGAGCCTGAACCATCTTGGCCGAAGTCGCTGCAGCGTAGAGACCGGGACCGGAGCTGGAATTTCCGCTGGACAAAAGCGCCGTCACTTCGGGCTGGTCACTGTCATACAAGACCATCGTCTGTTTAGTGCGCGGGTTTATTTTATAGACAAGCCCGCGGCTGTCGCTGCCGGCGAAAATCCAGCCGTCCCGCCCCACGGCCAGCGAGAGGATGTTCTTGTCACGACTGTCATAGACCAGCTCAGATTTTCTGCCGAGAGAATCCAGCCTGTAAATCTTGCCCTCGGGCCCGGTCCCCAAAAAAATGCTGCCACCATCGTCAATCGCAATCGCAAAGATATAGTTGGCATCCGTCGGTTCGAAGAGCACTTCCATTCTCCCTCCCTCGAACCGGCATAGCTTACATTCTTTACCGCTGATACCAGCCAGTAACCTGCCTGCCACATCCGTTGCCATGGCAAAAATATGTTCGTTCGAGAGGCGCTCCTCGGCTTTGACGACCTCCCCGTCAGCTTCTCCTCGGTTCGCTTCTTCGTCTTTCGACTCACTCCGGTCTGTCTCCTGTGGATAAATCTTCGTCACCTTGTTGAGGCTGTACTTGTAGATTCCTCCGTTTGGACTGGTGCCGAAATAGATGGTGCCTCCACTGAGAACGACGCTGTTGACCGACCAAACGTCGGCAAAGCCCTTGAATTCCTTTATCACCGATTCGGCGGACCGTCCCAATTGAATCGTCCCGCGCGAACCAATGACGATTTGTTCGGCCTTTCCCTTCAACAAATCGGAGCTGCTGGTATGGCGGGTCACCTTACTACTGACCGCCGAACAGACCGAACCTGGGACCAGACAGAGCAAAGCAACAAAGATGAACGTGAAGGCAACGTCGGATTTACTCCTCATGGCGACTCCTGAAATAGAATCGTAGCTATTTTTCAACCGTGATACGCAAGACGCTCTTGTCGATCACAATCCTCTCGATTTCCAGACTTCGCTCGAGCCAATGCGAATGTGGCAGGATTCTCACGACCCTCTTGGCGTCCTGCAAAACCAGCGTCTTGGTGGCCGGCAGGTCGGGCAGCTCGGCACTATCAACAATCACTCCCCCGGGTGGCAAGGCCAGAAGAAAGTACAATTTGCCTCTGGCAATCCGAAGGGAGTTGTTTAGCGCGTCAACCAAACCTGGAAGACTCTGAGCGATAAACCTGTGAGGGACGGATTTGACGAGGAATTGCTCATAGTCGCGCTGGCCGCACACGGTCAACTCATATCGACCCGGCGCCAGCTCCTCGGGGATATCCAGACGGCACTGGTATTTCTTCTTTCCGGCCAAAACAGATTCGACAACCACCCCTACCTCGACCGTCTCGCCGGCCTTGACCTGGGAATCGGACAGATCAACCGACCATAGGTGCGATATAATGCTCTCCGGGCTAATGCGAAGGTCGAACGTGACCGATTCGATGTCAACGTTCTGATAAGGATTGTTCATAAGCAGCCCGAGGGCACTATAGCTTTCGATGATGAGTTCATTCAAGCCCACGCCGCTCGAAATATTCTCGAAAGTCACCGACTCAGCACCCCGGATGCCAATGACCCCTTTGTATTCGATCGTGTGATCGGGCGGCAAATCGCCAAGCTGAAGAGCCGCTCCGGCTACGGCCATGCGAAAATAGAAAGGGCTCAGAAGCCGATTATTCAGAAGGCGGCAGTTATACAAGCGCCGGGAGACATCGTTGTACCGCTCTACCCCAATCGTCAGAGGTATCGTCTTGGCCCGGCCGCCAATCTGTCCGATGACGCCGGTTGCTTCATCCGTGGTTAAGGCCCCCACCGTCTCGAGGACACTGGCCAGCTTAAAAGAGCTCGCCACGTTCGAGACGACGGTATGCACCTTCGCTGTGGCCATCGGCATATCGATAGGCCCGTACCCCATCAGGGAGTGCCCAAAACCATAGACTTTATCACCCACAACTTCGGTGACGGTTCCATAGGTGCTCATGGAGATGTCGCCCGAAACCATCGGCACAGCCAGAGAGGCGCCCGGCACTAATCGGGCGCTTTCGGCTCCCGCAGGATGACTGCCGGCTCCGCCGCCGGCGACGACCATAAGCCCGAACGGCTCAGCAATCGCACTCAACTGCTCGCGGACACTTGCGGGCAACCCGGAAGTAACCAAAGGACATGGCAGGTAACCGGCGGCTCGACGGCCCCGGTTGGCCCCGACCAGACTCTCTCTGAGCCGGCCGTCAGTTTCAACAAGATCGATGGGAGCCGTAAAATCCAACGCAAGCCCCGCCGGCCCGGCGCGTTCGCCGGAAACGTCGCTTTGCCCGCCCCGCCCCACGGCAAGCATCTCGGCAATAGGCGTCGCACCGTAGAGCGGGTCTTTTGCATAGGGCCACGTGAAAGCCAGGGCCCCGGCAAGGCGCCCGTCAATATAGACCGGTGAGCCGCTGCACCCGGCGACCGGCCCAGTCTTCTTGAAACGCTCATCGGTCCCCCGAACCAGAACCGCATCCCGTCCAGGGTCGATATTCCGGACAACATCCACGACTTCCAGGCCAAACTTCTCGATCCCGGCAACACCGTATTCCGTGAGGCAATAGGCCTCCATCCCGGGCACAATCTCCTCCAAGCTGATATATCTCGCGGAGTCCCAGAGACCCTCCAGCCCCGCCGGGACCGGGACCTCGCCGTCGGTTCCATATAATGGCCCGGTCAGGCCCGCACAGATGCAAAAGCCAAAAAACAGGAAGTTATGTCTTAGTCTGAACATTGACGTCCTTTCGATTCGTGAACGGCGGAAATTCTAATCGGAAAATATGACCGTTGCAAGACAAATCGAATCCTGCTACAATTGCTTCTTCGCTGTTGCTGGTTCAGAAGTTGACGCCGAAGTGAACCACTCGCGAGGAACAACCGACAAGAAACAAGGTAACGGAGAACAATATGAAATCCGACCATCGGCACGAATTGAAGACGAATGAGCTGGCGGAATGGCTCGGCAACCTGCCGGATTGGACAAAACAGAATCTCGGCACGATCATCCTGGTAACCGTGCTGCTCGGGGCGGCGGCCGGCGTTTATTTCTGGAGAACCTATAACAGGAACGTCGTGCAGAGCCGACGCCACGTCGAGTTCACCGGCCTGCTCAACCAGGTATCGGGCGGAAAAATGCGAATCGTTCAGGCACAGACCCAGGGAAAAGACCAGTCGTTCATGCTCCTTCAGCCGGCCAAGAACCTCGAGACGTTCGCCCAGAGTACGACAAGCGACCGGATGGCGGCCCTAGCTCTGATCAAACGCGCCGAAGCCCTGCGGGCCGAGTTGCACTACGGGACCGTACAGAAAGACTATCTGATCTCGCAGACCAGCCTGGCAAAGGCCAGTTACGCCGAAGCGCTTGACAGATGCCCGGACGATCCTTCGCTGGCTGCGGCTGCTGAATTCGGTCTGGGCCTTTGCGAAGAAGAGCTTGGCAACTTCGAGCAGGCCAGGCAGATCTATCAGCAAATCGAAGCGAATCCCGATTTTAAGGCGACCGTCGCCGCCGTCCAGGCGAAACGCCGGCTCGCAACAATCGCCGATTATGAGCAGGAGGTAGTCTTCAGGCCGAAGCCGGCGCCGCCCGTCGCTGCCGTCGAGCCGAACGATACCGTAGAAGTCACCACCGGGCCCGTTATACAGCTTAGTCCCACGGATGCGAACGTGCCTTTCGACGTGAACCTTCTGATGGACGCCGGCGCCCCTGCCGGAGTGAATGTGCCCGCGGAGGTGAATCTCCCTGTGGAGGCCAATCTACCCGGTGAGGTCAATCAATAGTCGCCCATCGTATCTTCCCCGGCGCGCGAGCTGCTTCGCTTCACAAGATGCGAAGTAGAAATGCGAGATACGAATCATGAACTCGGCAAGTGAACCAACAAACGAGAAGGATGTGGAATCTGAGCTGTTGACGCTGCGCGTCGGCCCCTCGATCAAGGAGCGCAGGCTCGACAAATACCTTCACGGGCGCTTCAGCAATTTCAGCCGGCGCTTCATCCAGGACGCCATCAAGCTGGGCACTGTCACCGTTAACGGCAAGGTCGGCAAACCCAGTCTCAAGCTCAGCCCCGGCGATGAAATCCGCCTGACGCTGCCCGAACAGCCGAGCAAAGACATAATGCCCGAAGATATCCCGCTGGAGATCATCTACGAGGATTCCGATCTGATCGTGCTCAATAAGCAGTCCGGCATGATCGTGCATCCGGCGCGCGGCAACACCCACGGCACACTCGTCAATGCGCTGGCTTTCTATTCGGATCAGTTGTCGAGCGGGCTCGGGGAATTTCGCCCGGGCATCGTCCATCGACTCGATAGGGGCACGACCGGCGTGATGGTCGTGACGAAGAACGACAGCGCGCAGTGGAAAATCGCAAAGCAGTTCGAACACCGTCAGGTCAGCAAAACCTATCTGGCCATCGTCCACGGCACACCCGATCTGACGGCAGACCGTATCAAGGTCCCGTTGGGCATCCACCCGAAGACCAGAGAGAAATATGCCGTTCGCCCAGAGACTGGAAAGGAAGCCATCACATTCTATGAGGTCCTCGAAGCCTTCCGCGGTTTCTCTTTGCTAAAGCTGACACCGAAGACCGGTCGGACCCACCAGATCCGCGTTCACCTGTCCTATATCAAGCACCCCATAGTGGCCGACGACATGTATGATGGAAAGCTCATCTATCCCTGGCAGTTGACCGATAGCGAGCCCGCCGTTGAGGAGCCCATCATCAGCCGGGTCGCACTGCACGCTTTTGCCCTGGAATTCACGCACCCCAAGACCGAAAACATCGTACGATTCGAAGCCCCCCTGCCCAAAGACATGCAGGGCCTTCTCGACGCACTCAGAAAACACAGAAGAACCTGAGTTCCGCTGACACAAACCGTTCAATCCGTGGGTCGGCCCTGCGCAGGCGAGAACCCGGCCAAGAACTCCGAAGGATGGCGCTAAAGTTGTGCCCGGGACGAGTCGATGTCCTGTTTGTCGCAGCTTGTTCAGAGCAACCGGAAACGGCTGCGTTGGGCAATCTGCTTCAGAGCATGAATGTTGGCAGTTAGGGGACTGGAGACACACAATGGATGAGGAAGAATCGTTCCGAACGCCTTACTCCGCTGGACATCTTCCGGCCGAACCGGACAAATCCGAAGTCGTCCAATCCGAGACCCATATCCATCAGCCCCGATCCGAACAGCAGAACCGGGCGTGGAGTACGATGAGATGGTTCGAAGGCACGGCCAAAATCGAAGCGGATTTCTACACTCGCTTCCAGGAATTACCGGACGAAGACACGACGTTTCTCAAATGCTTCTACGATATCACCGACGATTTTGAACTCTTCAAAATCATCTGCAAATTCTGGAACGTCAGCCTCTCGGGCAGGAGGAAGATTCTCGAATGCAGAACGTAGAGGGCACGAGACCGCCTCTGTCTTGCCGCCCCTGCTGCTCCCATTCATTCCTGCGGCAGTTTGGCCAGATCGGCGTCTGAGCCGGCGACCATGAGGATATCGTCCTGATAGATCACCGTGCTGGGCATCGGAACATTGATGATCTTTCCTTTTTCACCCTTTATTTCCTGAGCGGCCTGACCCCGCTTGATCAGCACCAAATTGACGTTGTGTTTCTGGCGGAGCTGCAAATCCATCACCGTCCTGCCATTAAAGCTCGGCGGCGCCTGGATTCGGGCCAGGCTGTAGCCTTCGGCGAAATCGATCTTTTCCCCGATCTGCGGGGCGATGAGCTTGTAGGCCCATCGCTGGGCCGATTCGATCTCGGGGTAGATCACTTCGGTGGCCCCCACTTTCGAGAAGACCTCACCGGAAATCAGGTCCTCAGCCCGGGCGTAGATATGCTTGATGCCCATCTGGCGAAGGTTCACAACCGTCAGGATGGCGGCCTCGAAACCGCCCGTGCTTTGTCCGATTCCAATGATCGCCACATCGACCTTGTCCACACCCTGGGCTTTAAGGGCCTCCTCATCCGTGCTGTCGAGCCGGACGGCGTGACTGACCTGGTCCATGATCATCTCGATTACTTCGCGGTTCTTGTCGATGGCGATGACCTCGGCGCCGCTCATTGCCAGTGCGATAGCCAGTTTTTGTCCGAACCGTCCTAATCCAATTACTGCAAACCGCCTCATAATTCGTTCCTCGTGACGGCTCGCTCATCACTGTGACCAAGACAACGAGCGAGACCGTTAGCCGACCATGATCGCTTCATCTGGATAGTTGTATTTCGCCGGTTTAAGGTTAAACGTCAGCGCCGCCAACAGGGTCAGCGGTCCCAACCGGCCGATCAACATCATGGCAATAATAGTTAATTTCCCCGCCGTTGTCAAAAGAGGCGTAATCCCGGTCGTCAGGCCGACCGTCCCCAGCGCCGAAGCGGCCTCAAACATAATTTCCGACATCGTAAAGAGGCGGGAATTCTCTGTCACGCTCAGGACCAGGGTACCGGCGAATAGAACCGCGACAAACAACAACGTCACCGTCACCGCCCTTCCGACAACAACGATGCGAACGGAGCGCCTGAACATCTCGACCTCCCGGCGTTTTCGCAGGGCCGCCACGGCGGTTATGACCACAACCGCCAGAGTGACCGTCTTGATCCCTCCAGCTGTTGAGCCGGGCGAACCGCCGACGAACATCAGCAAAATCAAAATGAACCTGCTCGATGCCGACATCGCCGAGATATTAACCGTGTTAAAGCCCGCCGTCCTGGCCGTGATAGACTGAAACAGGGCCCCGGCGGCCCGTTCTGCGATAGAGCCTCCCGGGCTCGCGCTCGGACCGGCGGCGTACCGCTCAAACAACAATATGGCCAAGGTGCCCAGAATAACCAAAGACACACTGACGGTCAGAACGATCTTGGTCTGAAGCCGCATCCGCTTCGGCGCTTGCATCGCGAACCTGTACTGCCTGCTGAAACACTTCTTACAGAGCCGTTTTGCCCTGTCGGCCGTGATATTGGCCAGGTCGTAAAGCACACTAAAGCCGAGCCCCCCCAGGATGATGAGCGGACAAACGACACCATAGACCTGCCAGCTCCGGCTGTACTCGACAAAGCTGCTGCTGAACAAACTAAAACCGGCATTGCAGAAAGCGCTGATAGAGTGAAAGACACTGCAGAACCATCTGTGTTGAACATCGCCGGCCCACATGTGGAACAGACTCACCGCGCCGATGGCTTCGATCACGATGGTTCCAACGAAGATAAAGGCAATCATATTTCCGATTCGGCTCAGGGTGCTGGCGCTGAGCAAATCCTGCATCGCCGCCTCTTCACGCAGACTCAGTGCCTGGCCCAGAAGTAGTGCAAAGACCGCTCCGAACACCACGATCCCGAGGCCGCCGAGCTGAATCAGGGTCAGGATGACCACCTGGCCCATTTCGCTGAAATCCTGCCCGGTATCTTTGACAATCAGCCCGGTGACACAGGTCGCGCTGGTCGCGGTAAACAAGGCATCGACAAAGCTCAGACCTGGTTTCTCGGGTGCCGACGCCTTGGGCAACATCAGCAGTCCGGCCCCGGAAATAATCAAAACAAGAAAACTGGCAATCAGCGTTTGCGTCGGGTTCTTGCCCGAGGCCGCCAAATTGACGCTGGTCCGGCACAGCTTCGAGACGACCTGCACAACAAGATAAACACCGACGGCGAAATGCCGGACGATGGCCGCCTCTTTGCCATCCGGAGAATACCGGCGCCCGGCGCCCAGAACTGCAATGACCAGGGCAAGCAAAAGCGGAATCTCGAACCAGTTGGCGCGCCAGAATTCGATCCGTGAGACAGAATTGAACAGCCGGACCATCTTCTCTGTGACAAAAACGCACAGCAGAATAACCTGAACCGTGTACAGGATCCAGGCCGGAAGCAGGGGCTGATCGAACCCGAAGAGCAAAACGAAGGACGCGACCACCACCGTCGCGGCAATCGCATTGACGGCAATCAACGCCCTCTCCAAGCGCTTGTCTTTGTAGCGTATCTCCATAAGTCGGTCTTCGGTTGACGATTGTAAGTCCAAAATCAGTGATCGTAAATCGTAAATCGAATCCGGGGGATTCGTCAGGCAACATCCGCCAGGCCGATGGCATCGCCGAACTTGGCTAACAAGGCCGTGCGAATGTCCTTGTGCTCGGCGCGCCTCAACATGGGGTCCTCGGAGACCAGCTCGAAGGCATTTTTTCTCGCCATCACCAGCAGCTCGAAATCGTCCACAATGCTCGCGATTTTCAGATCGGGCAGGCCATGCTGTCGCGTGCTCAACATCTCACCCGGCCCGCGCAGCCGCAGGTCATGTTCGGCAATCTCGAAGCCGTCATTGCTCCGGGTCATGATCTCGAGCCGGCTCTTGGCTGTTTCATTGTCGGTCTGGGCGAACAGCAGGCAGTACGACTTCGCTTCCGACCTGCCGATGCGCCCCCTCAGTTGATGGAGCTGTGCCAATCCAAACCGATCCGCGCCCTCGATGACCATGACCGTTGCATTGGGAACATCCACCCCGACCTCTACAACGACGGTCGAGACCAGCACGTCAACTTTTCCCTTTCGAAACTCCGACATGATTTGTTGCTTTTTTGCAGAGGGCATTTGCCCGTGCAGAAGCTCGACGGTGAATTCGGGCAAGACTTTCGTCGAAAGACACTCCCATTCATCGGTGGCGGCTTTGACATCGCCGGCCTGCTCAACAGCCGTTATGCGCGGATAGACGAAATATGCCTGCTTCTTGGCCTTCAGCCGTTCGCGGATGAACGCATACGCCTTCTGTCGGTCATGCGGACTGACCCATCGCGTGACGACGGCGCCTCTGCCCGGCGGCGAGTGCCTGATCACGGAAACGTCAAGGTCGCCGAAAGCGGTCATGGCCAGCGTCCGGGGGATCGGCGTGGCCGTCATCACAAGGCAATGCGGCGTCACCTGTTTGCGCAGCTCCGCCCTTTGTTCGACCCCGAACTTGTGCTGTTCATCTATAATAACCAGGCCGAGCTCCTTGAATGCTACGTCGGCCTGCAGCAGAGCCACGGTGCCGACGACAATGTCGGTCGCACCGGAACCCACGGCCTTTAGCGCCTCGTTCCTCTGTCTGCCAGTCAGGCCGCCCGTGAGCAGCCTGCGCGTGACGTTGCTGTCATTCAGGTATCTTTCGATGCTCAGAAAATGCTGGCCGGCCAGGATCTCCGTGGGCGCCATGATCGCGACCTGCGTCTTATTGGCTACCGCCAGCAAAGCGGCATACAGCGCGACAACGGTCTTGCCCGAACCGACGTCGCCCTGCAACAGCCGATTCATCGGCTCTCGTTTGCCCATGTCGGCGACAATTTCAGCAATGCAATCATTCTGGTCCTCCGTCAGTAAGAACGGAAAACGTCTTCGGATTCGGCTGTCGATCTCGTCGCTGCATTCACACGGCGCGGCACTCGAAAAATGTTGGACCTTGTACCGGCGAAGCGCCAGCCCCAGCTGCATCAGAAACAGCTCGTCATACTTCAATCGGCGTTTGGCCTGCGCAAGCGTCTGCTCATCCGGCGGCATATGAATCCAGGCAAACGCATCCTTTCTGCCGATAAGCCCCGCCCGCTCGAGGAAGGGCCTGTCGTAGAACTCCGGGATAAGCTGGTCGGTGGCATCGCGCACCCGGCTGATTATCTTCTTGATTTGCCGGCTCGTCAGCCCTTTGCACGCAGGGTAAACGCCGCCGCTGAAATAGTCCGGCGACTGTGCGTGGTCCTGGTCGAGCAGGACGAACTTGGGATTAGTCAGTTGCCGCTGATGTTTGTAGAGAGTCACCTTGCCCGATAACATGATGAGCTGGCCCGGTTCCAGTTGGCCCCGGAGATAGCCGCCATGAAACCACACAATCCTGCAAACCCCCGTATCGTCGCTGACGAGAGCTTCAAAAAACGGCTGCCGGCGATAACTCTGGTAATCCGTCGATTCGACCATGCCGATAATGGTCACTGTCTGATTGGGTTGGAGTTGTCGTATCTTGGCCGGTTCCGGCACGAAATTCCAGTCGCGCGGGAAATACTCCAACAAATCCCCCACCGTCGCAACGCCCAGCGTCGCAAAGATCTCAGCGCGGGCCGGGCCGACACCTTTCACGAATTGGACCGGCGTTGACAAGTCAAACTTAATATGTGATTTTTCACCTACCTCTGTCATCGCTATCTCTGCTGCGTCACTTCTGCCTCATTGTTTTATTCCCACTTTTCATTGTCATTGGCTAAGGCCGTATTCGCCGACCAGCTTGACGAATCGGACGTCGCAGATTCCTCTTTCGGAAAACCTGCCAGCCTTTTTCTGGCAGACGATAAGTTCCTGCACTCCTCCCGCTCCGACTGGGGCGACAATCAAGCCGCCATCGGCAAGCTGACCGGCCACTGGTTCGGGGACCGCCGGTACGGCGGCGGTAATGATGACTCTGTCGAAACAGCCGGCCAGCGGCAGCCGGTGCTCCGGCCAGCCGCAACTGCCGTCACCAACACAGAACTCAACGTTGGTCAGACCTAATCCATCCAAGACCGCCTGAGCCGATTCAGCCAGCTCGCTGAATCGTTCAATGGTGAAGACTCTCTGCGCCAGCTTGCTGAGGACCGCCGTCTGGTAGCCGCTGCCCGTCCCGATTTCAAGCACATCGCAGCTTCGATTGACCCGCAGCTCCTGAGTCATCAGGGCTACAATATACGGCTGCGAGATGGTCTGTCCATTGCCAATCGGCAGCGGGCCGTCGCTATAGGCCTGCGACCGGTGCGAGCGCGGGATGAACTGCTCCCTTGGAATCTCGGCCATCACGGTCAGTACCCGAGGATCGGTAATATCCCGCCCCTTCAGGTCCCACCTGAGCATCCGTTCCCTGGCGTTGGCAAACTTGTCTCTGTTCTCCCGTCCCTGCATAGCTGAAATCATCACCCTTTTTCCCCGACTTTGCAAACGAATCTCGCACTGCCCGCTTCGCAGCTCCCGGGCTAAAACAGGAGTCTGACGGCTGCAACGGCGGCCAGAATCTGCACGATCACGGTAAAGACCTTCTGCGGAATCCGTCTTAGAAATAATATCCCCAGCAGCGCCCCGACCGCAATGAACGGCAACATCATCAAATTGAGTTTCACCGACGCAGCCGTCATCAGGTTCAGATTCGCGCTGAACGGAACTTTGAGCCAGTTCACGACGAAGAAGAACCACGCCCCGGTGCCCACAAACTCAATTTTGGGCAGGCGCATGGCCAGCAGGTAAATAACCATCACGGGCCCGGCGGCATTGGCCATCATCGTCGTGACTCCGGCCATGAATCCCAGCCCGACGGCAAACCACCACTGCGCCGGAACCGGCGGCTCCTCGCCCCTGGCTCTCGTGCGCCAGCAATTGAGACCCAGCATCACCAGGACAATACCGCCGATAATCGGCTTGAGCTGCTGGTCGTTGACGACCCTCAATCCGAAATACCCCGCCACAATCCCCGCCAGAGCCGCCGGCAGCAGCCGGAGCACGTGGCGCCATTTGGCGTTGCGCCTATGGTACGTAATGGCAAACAAATCCGCCAGAATCAGAATACCAAGCAACAATCCAGTGGATTCTCGCGTCGAGAAGGCCAAAGCCATCAGAGGCACGGGCAATATCCCGAGCCCGGGCATTCCGGTCTTGCTCACTCCCACCACGACTGCCGAGATGGCAATCACAACCCAGCCAAACAAATCTACGTCCAACGTATTTGTCCTCTATAAAAGCCTTTGCGTCTTCCATTCGACCTGTAGGCCTCCCCAATCCAGCAACCTTTGCCCCTCTTTCCGATTGACAATTGCCAGCCTATCACAGAGAATTAACCACAATAGATAAGAGGTTTGTGCAAAATAGTCAAGCCAAAGGAGATAGACCATGAACCATAAGAAGCTTATTTGTTGTTTGGTGGGCATCCTGTTGGGCGGCTGTGTGCCCGTCATATCGCTGCATCCGCTCTTTACCGAGGAAGACACCCTCTTCGATAAAGAGCTGCTGGGCACCTGGGTCGATGACCCCAATAGCCCTGACACGACATGGGAGTTCAGGGACATCAACGAGCCAAAGAACGCATACGAATTAATTTTCACCGACGAAGAAGGCAAGCAAGGCTCATTTATCGCGCGGCTTGTGAAGCTGCAAGAGAAGCTCTTTCTGGACGTCTATCCAAGTAAACTGCCCTGGGACGTGAATGACCCGGAAAAGACGGATTGGCCTTACAACTCGTTTTTCCTTATACCGGCTCACACGTTCCTTAAGATAGACTCCGTAGAACCCCAATTGAAGATGTGGCTGACGTCAGAGTCCGAGATGAAAGATCTTCTCACGGAAGAGCCGAATGCAGTGGAGCACACGTTTGCCGGCGACAGACTCGTCCTGACGGCCACGACCAAAGAGCTCCGCGCATTCATCCTCAAGTATGCCGACGACAAGAGATTGTTCACGGGCGATCTGGCCCTGACACGCAGGTAAACCAGGCCCCAAAGAACCAGTTGAGCATCAGGATATGACCGAGAAATCCGAATTCAGACGCTATCTGGTGGATATCGACTCGATTTCCACACACCAGCTCTTTACCGATTGTCTGGTGATAGGGGCCGGCATTGCGGGTCTTCGCGCAGCCATCGAGGCGCCCGCGGACCGCGGCGTCCTCATGGTCTGCAAGGGGACGCTCGAGAACAGTAACACATTCAAGGCCCAGGGCGGCATCGCCTCGGTGCTCGACAAGACCGACACGTTCGAATCGCACATCGAGGACACACTCAGCACCGGCTGCGGGATAAGTGACCAAGAGATCGTCGAATCCGTCGTGCGCCAGGGGCCGGAGTTGATAGAGCAACTACTCCAGTGGGGCACGGAGTTCGATCTGGCCGACAACCGCATCGCCACGACGCTCGAAGGCGGGCACAGCCACCCCCGTGTCGCGCACGGGCACGGCGACGAGACCGGACGCATCATTGCCGAGGCACTGATAAGAAAAGTCAGACAGGACCCGGATATAAGGATCCTCGATAATTTCTATACAATCGACTTGCTCACCAACGACGATGATAAGTGCCTGGGAATAATCGGCTTTGACCAGAAGAGGGGATTCCAGATTATCTGGGCGGCCAAGACGATCCTGGCAACCGGCGGGGCGGGCCGGCTGTATCGCGAAACCACAAACCCGGAAGGCGCCACCGGCGATGGCATCGCCATGGCGTACCGGGCCGGAGCAGTGCTGCAGGATTTGGAATTCGTTCAGTTCCATCCGACTACACTTTATATCGCAGGCGCCACACGGGCCCTGATTACAGAGACGCTTCGAGGCGAAGGGGCTGTCCTGGTAGATAACAGAGGCTGCCGTTTTATGAAAGACTACCACGAAGCCGCCGAACTTGCACCCCGCGACATCGTCAGCCGGGCGATTCTGGCCCAGATGAGGAAGACCGAATCGACGCACGTCCATCTGGACGTCCGGCACTTCGAGAGAGCGTATTTTGCAAAGCGGTTCCCCTGGATCAACGAGCTGCTCGAGAGTTTCGATATAGACATCACAAAAGATCTCATCCCCGTCCGACCGAGCGCCCACTACATGATTGGCGGCGTGAAAACGGACCGTTCGGCCGCGACCAGCATTGAGAATCTATACGCCTGTGGCGAGATAGCGTCCACCGGCCTGCACGGGGCAAACCGGCTCGGCAGCAACTCCCTGCTCGAAGGGCTGGTGTTCGGCAAAATTGCGGGCCAGGCCATTGCACAAAGCAGCAAGACCAGCGCAACGCATCTCAAGCACCCGCTAATCAAGAATAAGATCCCTCATTCGGACCGCACGCGACTGGACGCCGATGATGTCAGAAATTCACTCCGCGCCCTCATGTGGAGAAACGTTGGTATCACGCGATGGGACCAGCCGCTTGCAGAAGCCCAGGAGATCATCAGGTTCTGGCAGCGATACGTGATGGACAAAATCTTCGACTCCCCCGAAGGCTGGGAATGTCAGAACATGCTGACCGTCAGCTTGCTTCTGGCCCAATCGGCCCGGAACCGAAGGGAAAGCCGGGGCGTCCATTTCAGAAGGGACTTCCCCGAGACCGACAATACGCACTTCAGGAATCACATCGAAATCTCAAGAGACAACGGCGCCAAATAGTGCTCGTTCTTACAATATAGACATCGGGTGGAAAACAAAGCGAACTATTGCTATAATAGTCTGTAGTCCATGGTTAGACAGCCAATCATCAGTTGTCAATTGAAGAGAGTGGGTCGGGCGGCCGCCCCCGTGTCTTCTCTCGAAGACAGAAACGGGGGAGGAAAGTCCGAGCAGGACAGGGCACGGTGGTGGCTAACGGCCACCCGGGGTGACCCGCGGGAAAGTGCCACAGAAAATACACAGCCGATGAACCCGATTCGTCGGGAAACAGGCAATGGTGAAATGGTGCGGTAAGAGCGCACCGCGGCGCCGGTGACAGCGCCGGCAGGGCAAACCCCACCGCCTGCAAGACCAAGCAGCCGGCGCCTCGGCCCGGGCATGAGCGGCTTAATCGCCGCCCGGCCGGCGGGTAGGTCGCTTGCCGAAAGGCAGAGCCGGCTGGCAACAGCCGGTCAAGATAAATGGCCGCCGCCCGCCATCTTTGGCGGGAGACAGAACTCGGCTTACTGACCCACTCTTTTTGTCGATTCGCGGCGGTGTCAGGCAATCACGTCACCTGGCTTGTGCGAAGGCGCCAAAACGGATTCGCAGCCCGACCACGTCATCGACAACAACCATGAGGACCTTGCCCTTGCCGAAATTGATGTGATCGAAATCGGCTCCGCCGGCGTCGCTGAGCTTCAACGCCAGCACCGGTGAAGATTCGAGCTTGAGCAGAATCATCTCGAGCGTCTGATTGAGCAGCATCCCGCAGACGCTGAGCATCTTGTTATCCTGGTCGGGCGAACCGGCGGCGCCCAGTTCCCCGATGTCTTTGCGGAGATTCTCCAGAACGCGCCGCAGTATGGCGATGCGCCTGGCATTTTCCGACGGGTACGCCTCAGCGAGGACATCCTCGTCTAAGACCATTTCGCAATTAAACCGAAGACCCCGCCTGACCTGAGCGGGGAAGCGAGCTGCGTCCTCATCGACCAGGAAGAAATACTTGCGTACAACGTTCAGCTTGTATTCGTGGAACGCCACCAGGTTGAACCATGTCTTCCGACCCTCCTTGCTCTGTCCCAATGAGGCCGTGACACTCTCCTCCTGGCTGAGCACCTCGACCCCGCCCAACAGCGGCCCGCGCTCACTCTCGAACCTTTGAATCTTGGGCAGCGCATCAATCGTCAGACTCTGCTGGAGCACAATATGGTCGTAGGGTGTCGAAAGCTCCTCCTGGGAGAAAACCGCTTGCCCCTTCCCCCCGGCGCCGGAGGACTCATTGGAACAGCCCGCCGACAGAACCGCCACAAGAAGAAATGAAAGAAGGCAAAGAGAGATTGCTGTCCTCCGATTTCCAACGTCCAACTTGTCAATCGGGAATCGGCGACCGGAAATCGGAAATTGTTCCGGCTTTGTCCGCCGCATGGCAAAACGCCTCAGACTTCCTTCGCGTTGATCCACTTCATCATTTTGCGCAACTGCCTGCCCACATCCTCCAGTTGGCTTCCGTGGTCCTTTTCGTACAGCTCGTTGAACTTCTTGAGTCCCGACTTGTACTCGCCCACCCACTCCTTCGCGAATTGCCCCGAGGTAACCTCCGAGAGTATCTTCTTCATCTCGGCCTTGGTCTGCTCGGTGACGATTCTCGGTCCGCGGCTCAGATCGCCGTACTCGGCGGTATTGGAGATGCTGTATCGCATATAGCTCATCCCGCCCTGGTACATCAGGTCCACGATCAGCTTCACCTCGTGCAGGCATTCGAAGTAGGCGATTTCGGGCTGATACCCCGCCTCGACCAGCGTCTCGAAGCCAGCTTTAATCAGCGCGGTCAGACCGCCGCACAGAACGACCTGCTCGCCGAACAGGTCCGTCTCCGTTTCCTCTTTGTAGGTCGTCTCGATAATCCCGGCCCGGGCGCCGCCGATGCCGTGGCCCCATGCTAAAGCAATCTGCTTGGCATCGCCGGTCGCATCCTGCTCCACGGCCACCAAGCAAGGCACCCCGCCGCCCTTCTCGAATTCACTGCGCACCAGGTGCCCGGGGCCCTTCGGGGCGATCATCACGACGTTCACGTCCTTCGGGGGCACGATGTATTTGAAATGGATGTTGAAACCGTGGCAGAAGCCCAAGGTCTGGCCCGCCACGAGGCTCGGTCCGATCTGACCGGCATAGACTTTAGCCTGAATCTCATCGGGCAGGGTGACGATAATCAGCGCAGCGCCCGCGCAGGCCTGCTTGACGTCCGTCGGCGAAAAGCCGTGCTCGACGGCCAGCTTGAAATTATCCGTCCCCTCTAACTCGGCCACCGCCACTTCGATGCCGCTGTCCCGCAGATTCAGACTGTGCGCGTGACCCTGACTGCCGTACCCGATGACCGCCACCTTCTTGCCTTTGAGGGCGTCGATCGGGGCGTCCTGTTCATAATAGATCTTGACTGCCATGACTCTAATTCTCCATATCGTCCAAAAAATGTCAGATTTCTCGTTGTCGAGGCGTATGTTAGCCACAAATGACCAGTCAGGCAAGCAATTTATCCAAACCCCAGGCCCGAATCCGACCCAGTGCAGCCAGAAGATATGCGGGCTCGCGCTGCCCAATCTGCACACCAGCCATTCCGAGCGCAGCTTCGGAACTGTTGAGAAACAGCTTGGAATCTGCGGCGTTAGTGATAGAGTTATTGAAATTGGACTGTCAATATGCCGTTCTGGTCGTTGTCTGCACAGTTGTCAATGGGAAGCGATAATGCTTAAGACTGTCTATCTCAGTTTGCTTATGCCGGGCCTCTTGGTCGCAGCGGGGAACGGTTCGGCCCAGTACGTCTGCATCGAGAGGCTCTCCGAGCGTGTGCTCTTGGCCTACTGGCTGGGAACCGGCCGGTGCAATCTGACGGCCATCCAATCTCAAAAGGGCCTGGTAGTCATCGATACGGAGATCTCGCCACGGGTCATGATGCCCATCAAGAGGCGGATCGAAGAGGTCTTCGGCCGCGATGATTGGGCATATGTCATCAATACCCACGCACACATACACCACACCGGCGGCAACAATCTCTTCAAAGGTGCAACGGTCGTCGGGCACAATAACCTGCCCCAGGACATGGAATGGCTCATCCGCAAGCAGACGGATCCCGATTGGGAACGCAAAGACCTCAACCGTACGGCCCAGACCCTCCGCAATCTGCGGGCCGTGTTGCCACGTGTAGCAGGAAATCGCGCCGACGCCATGAGAATCCGCGGCGAGATCAAGTTCTGGCAATTGCACATGCAGGACATTAGAGAGGGCTACGAGGTCGTCAAGCCGTCGCTCACGTTTGCCGACAGGCACACCCTGGACCTGGGCGATCTCAGGCTGGAACTGGTGTTCTTCGGCAAGGGGCACAGCATTTCCGATATTCTGATCTATATTCCGCAGGAAAAACTACTGGTCACCGGCGCGATTGTATATCAGCGCGCCCGACTGCCCGAAATCGGTGAACAGTCGACATTGCACGATGTGCACCGCTTCATTACGGTGTTGGACTCCTTTCTGGGAAAAGGGGTGCAGATCGATCGTGTGGTCCCGTCGCACAGCCCGCCATTGCGGCAAAGAGATCTGCTTCCCGTCCGGCAATACTACCAGAAGATGCTCACGGGTGTCTTGGCGGCCCGGCAGGAAGGGTTGACCCTCTCGCAGGTCACCGAGCGTTTCGCCCTGCGGACGAGTTTTCCGGGCTTCCGCGAGCCGCAGCCCGGCCAATGGGACTACGGCATGCAGCAGCGCAACATAAGAAACCTCTGGCGGATCCTGAACGAGGAACAGCCGCAGGCAGAACGCAAGGAGGATTAGCACAACTTAGTGTAGAAGGAAGAGAATATGCCCAGTAACAAAGCCCCTTTTGAGATTTCTTTGGCTCAGTGGTCTTGGCACAGAAGGCTCTTTGGCGAGGCCGAGCCGAAATTGGAGAATCTCGATTTTGCCAAAGAAGCCCACGCCCTCGGCATTCGGGCCATCGAGTACGTCAACATCTTCTTCAAGGACAAGGCCGAGGATACGAAGTATCTGGCCGAGATGAAAAAACGCGCCGAAGACCTCGGCGTCAAATCGGTCCTGATTATGTGCGACGACGAAGGCGCTCTCGGCGATCCCGATGCGAGCCAGCGTGGCCAGGCCGTGCAGAACCATCATAAGTGGGTCGGCGCCGCCAAATATTTAGGCTGTCATTCGATTCGGGTCAACGCCTACTCGGAGGGTTCCGACGACGAGCAACTCAAATTAGCCGCCGATGGGCTGCGACGCCTCAGCGAATACGCCGCCACGCACGAGATCGATGTGATTGTCGAAAATCACTGGGGGCTTTCCTCCAACGGCAATTGGCTAAGCGGCGTGATACGAGAGGTGAATCTGCCCAACTGCGGAACGCTGCCCGATTTCGGTAACTTCCCACCGGAAACTGACTGCTACGAGGCCGTCGCGATGCTCATGCCCTATGCAAAGGGCGTCAGTGCCAAGAGCCATGATTTCGACGAGAGGGGCGACGAGACCAAGGTTGACTACCGCCGGATGATGAAGATCGTCCTCGACGCCGGCTACAAGGGCTTCGTCGGCATCGAATACGAGGGGGACAGACTCAGCGAGACCGACGGTATCGTGGCGACAAAGAAGCTGTTGGAGAGAATCCGCGAGCAGCACGCTGCGACCTGAGGCAACCTCATGGCTCGGCAGCCATGTTGGCCAGGCAGATGGCGGCGTTTCTTTTGAGGCCGTCCAGACCCGCTCGCTTGATCGGCGAATCGGCGAACCTGGCCTCGAACGATTCTTCGGTCAGGACCAGCACTTCTTCCAGGTTGAGTTCCGCCCGGTCGGCGTAGAATCTGAACTGCTCATTCCCGCGCGCCCGTGCGGCGTTCTGATAAGGGCAGGCAAGGACACATTCGTCACAGCCGAACAGCCGGTTGGCCATCTTCTGGGCGAGCTCGGACGCTATGGGGCCATGATGTTCTATCGTCAAATAGTTGATACACTTGGCGGCATCGAATTGCCCATCGGGTCTCAAGGCGCCCGTCGGACAGGCGTCGAGGCACTTCGTGCAGTCCGAACACAGTTTCGCCACTGGCTTATCCGGGCAGAGCTCCAGGTCGGTGATGATCTCGCCCAGAAGTATTTCGCATCCAAGTTCCGGATTGATGAGCATGTGGTTCTTGCCGATGAAGCCGAGTCCGGCCCGAACCGCTAACGCTCGCTCGGCCAGAGGTGCCGAGTCCACGCAGATTTTGAAACCGAAGCTGTCGCCGGCGCGCGAGGTTATGAAATCGACGAGCCCGCTCAATCGCTCTTTCACAAACGGATGATAATCTTCATACTGAGCATAGCGGGCGACTCTGCCGGCCAGCCCGGCTGTATCGGGCGGTTCCGGTCGCCGCCTCGGCAATGTGTAGTTCAGGCCAATCACGATGACGGACCTTGCACTTTTGAGCAGCCTGGCCGGAGCGAGACGCTTATCCAGGTTCCTGCGCATATAATCCATCTGGCCCGCGAAGCCCGATTTCAGCCACTCGGCGAAGATTTCCGCCTGCCGGGCGTCTATCGGGGCGGCGTCCGTGACGCCGGCCAGATCGAAACCCAGCTCGATGGTTTTGCGCTTTATCTCTTGAGATAGACTCATACGAGCGATTATACTACAGTCCGCCGTTGGTTTTAAGTCCTGGTCGGCCGGGCTCCGTTCAGGTCGGCTGACGATTTCAGGCACAGCGCCGAGTGAGCCGAATGGAGAACCAATAAACATGAAATCGAATTCGAGTGCTTTGTCAACGCCCCTGTGCGGTATCATTCCGCCTCTTGTCACGCCGCTTCTGGACCGCGACACTCTCGACGTCGCCGGGCTGGAACGGTTGATCGAACATGTTCTTGACGGCGGCGTTCACGGGCTGTTCATCTTAGGGACAACCGGCGAGGCGCCCAGTCTCAGTCACCGGCTGCGTTATGAGCTTATCGAGCGCGTCTGCGGCCAAGTCAAAGGGCGAGTGCCCTTGCTGGTCGGAATCACCGACACGTGCTTCACCGAATCGGTCAACACGGCCGACAAGGCAAAGGCCGCCGGGGCCGATGCCGCCGTGCTGGCGCCGCCCTACTACTTTCCGGCGGGCCAACCTGAACTCCTGGAGTACCTCGAACACTTGGCGCCTGAGCTGGCCCTGCCTTTGTTCCTGTATAATATGCCCAGTCACGTCAAGATTGTCTTCGAGCCCGAAACCGTCCGGGCAGCGGCCCGAATCGATGGCGTCGTGGGCATGAAGGACAGCTCGGGCAACATGGCTTACTTCCGCCGGATTCAGGCTCTGCTGGCGGACCGGCCAGACTTCAGCCTGCTCATGGGCCATGAGGAGCTTCTGGCCGAGGCCGTTCTTTTGGGGGCGCACGGCGGTGTCTGCGGCGGCGGCAATATCCTCCCGAAGCTCTACGTGGACCTTTACGATGCAGCCGGCTCGAAAGACCTCAAAACGACCGAGACGCTGCACAACAAGGTCATGCAAATCAGCACTACCCTCTATCACGTCGGCCACTACGGTTCGAGCTACCTCAAGGGGCTCAAATGCGCGCTTTCGTGCATGGGTATCTGCAGTGACTTCCTGGCGGAGCCCTTTCACCGGTTCCGCCATGCAGAGCGCGAGGTGATTCGTCGGCGTCTGGAGGCGCTTGGAATTCTTCAGAAGGATTAGAACACGTTTAGATAAGGCTGGGACTTATGCAGGGAAACCTTGGAACAATCGACATCGGGATACTGGCGCTCTACAGTTGCGTGCTGGTCGGGATGGGCGTCTATTACAAACGAAAGTGCCGCACGGCCGAGCAATTCATGGTCGCGGACCGCACGATTCCCGCCTGGGCCGCCGGCCTGGCCGTGATGAGCGCCTATACCAGCAGCATTTCATACATTGCCACACCGGGCAAAGCCTTCGATGCCAACTGGCATCCGATGATTTTCGCGCTGTGCATCTTCCCGGTAGCCTGGTTGGTGTGTAAGTACGCCGTGCCCTACTATCGAGAAACCCGGCTGATCTCGGTCTATTCATTCCTGGAAGACAGACTCGGCTCATGGGGACGTCTCTATGCGGCATTCGCCTTCGTGTTGTATATGATTGGGCGCGCCGCCGTCATCCTGTATCTGGCCAGCTTATTGCTGAGCACATTCGTTCCGTGGAATATCGCCATCGTGATCATCATCATTGGGCTGATCACCATCGTTTATACGCTGCTCGGCGGGATGGAAGCCGTGATTTGGACGGATGTCATGCAGTCCATTATTATGATTGCAGGGCTCCTCTTTTGTGCCGTCAGTCTGTCCATGCATGTCTTCTCAGGCCCTGAACCGCTAATCCAGGCGGCTATTGACAATGACAAGTTCAGCCTCGGCAGCTTGAAACTGACTCTGGCTTCCCAGCAGCACCTGGCCGACCGAACGATATGGGTGATGATAATCTACGGGATCACAGAGGCCCTGCGGAGTCTGCTTGCCGACCAGAACTACGTGCAGAAATACTGCTCGGTCCCCACGACGCGGGAGGCAACGCGTTCGATTTGGATTGCGATGCTGATTTACATTCCGCTAACCGCCGTCTTTCTGTATATCGGAACGATGCTGTTTGCCTTCTACTCCAATAGCAACGAATTGCAGAGCGTCCCGAGTTTATTGAACGAACAGGGCGAAGTCATAGGTGACAAGATCTTTCCTTACTATATTGCAATGGAAGTACCCACCGGCCTGAAGGGCCTGATCGTCGCCGCCATTATCGCCGCAGCCATGAGTACCGTGGACTCGGCACTGAATTGTTCGGCGACGGTTCTGCTTCTGGATTTCCATAAGCGGTACCTCAAGCCCGATATTTCAGAACAGGCCAGCGTTGTATTCCTGCGCGGGGCAACCGTTGTGTGGGGGCTGCTCGGAACCGGCGCCGCCCTGTTGATGATACGAGCCAGGAGCATTCTGGATGTCTGGTGGCAGATTTCAGGAATCTTCGGTGGAGCGCTTCTGGGCCTGTTCATCCTGTCCTTTCTGCGCATCCGGCTTCGTCTGTGGCACGGCCTGGTCTCGATAGGCGTCAGTATCGTCGTCATTTCCTGGGGGACATTCGCGCGCGATCTGCCTGCTTCATGGCAGTGGGCACAGTGCAACCTGGATGGGATTATCGTCGGGGCGGCCGGAACAGCAGCCTTGATGGTGGTTGCATGTCTATTCGGCCTGCTGAACAGGGGCAAAGACATCAGAGCTTGAGGAGTCTTCATGGACATCCATCGGCCCACACAAGACAAGGCCATTGTAAACAAACGGCAAATGAATTAGCATGACACCAAAATCCAACAAACAAGAGAGAGATAAATGACCAATGAATTGATCGGCATCATCGGCGGGACGGGGCTTGGTGAGACACTCGGCGAGTATATTGCCGATGCAGAGCGTCACGAGATCGAGACGCCATTCGGCAAGCCCAGCGCTGCGATCTTAGTCGGCACGTTAGGCAAGAGGAACGTCGCTTTTTTGAATCGTCACGGCGAAGGACACAAACTCTCGCCGAGCGAGGTGCCGTACGCCGCGAATGTTTTCGCTCTAAAGAAACTTGGCGTCCGTGCGATATTCAGCAGCTGCGCGGTCGGCTCGCTTCGAGAGGAAATCGCCCCGGGGCATCTGATTGTTGTTGACCAGTTCATCGACAAGACATTCAGACGGACCGGCAGCTTTTTTGGCGGATTCGGCGCGGTGCACTGCGAGATGGCCGAGCCGACGTGCGGGCGCTTGCGACAGACACTTATTGAAACAGCGCAAGAGAGCGGCATAACGACGCATCCGAAGGGCACGTGTGTGTGTATGGAAGGGCCTCAGTTTTCCACGCGGGCCGAATCGCTCATGCACCGGGCCTGGGGCGCCGATTTGATCGGTATGACCGCCATGCCCGAAGCCAAATTGGCCCGCGAGGCACAAATCTGCTATGCACTGATCGCCTTAGCCAGTGACTATGACTGCTGGAAGCCCCACAAGGGCGAGCCGAACAGGCAAACTCTGCTGAAAGAAATCCTGGCCAATCTCCAGGCCGCAACCAACAACTGCCTGCAACTCATCAAGACCGTTTTAGGCGGCGAACATGAATTCGTCAGTGCAGACTGTCACTGTCGAAGAAGCCTCGATCTGGCGGTCTTGACCGAGCCGAGCCAGATCGAAGCGGCCGAGAAGGAAAAGCTCAAAGTACTTTTCGAATAGTCCGAATCATTGAAAGGATGTCAGGATGAAAGGGCCGGCCCGAAAGACGTTTGTTTTCGCCGTTGCTGTCGCTGTGGTATTGATAGGAGGCTGCGGAGCTCAGGAGCCGTCAAGCGTCAAACAAGGCAGGGCTCTGGCCGCTGAGAATATCGAACTGAGAAAGCAGTTGGAGCAGCGCAGCGAGGAAATCGAAAAGCTCAAAGCCAGGCACGGCGAAGAAATCAGGAAGCAGCAGAGTCTGCTTGATGAGTGCGAGCAGGAAAAACAGACCTGGAAAACGAAGGCCCAGCAGAACATCAGAGACCAGGTTAAAGGCGTTCTCGACGCTGTAGTGGAAGAAAACGCCAGGCTCCGCG
>CP070806.1:2662416-2666962 GCA_020343675.1 Phycisphaerales bacterium | reverse complement strand
TGCAGGCCCCCTTTGTGGGCAAACGCGCTTTCGCCGACATAGGGCATGTTCATCACGGGCGCCAGGTTCCCCACCTCAAAAACAAAGCGCGAGACCTCGGTGATGGTCTTGATCTTCTCCCGACTGAGGACGTCGAAGCCCATCTTGAATGCCAGGCTGGGTATGACCGTGCAGAGGTTGGCGTTGCCGCACCGCTCGCCCAGGCCGTTGATTGTTCCCTGCACGTGGCGGGCGCCGGCCCGGACCGCGGCCAGACTATTTGCCGTCGCACAATCCGTGTCGTTGTGGGTGTGAATTCCGACCAGCGTGGGGCTGAAGCGCTCGCAGACGGCCCGCGTGATCTCATAGACCCGCTCGGGCATGGAGCCGCCGTTGGTGTCGCAGAGCACCAGCGCATCGGCGCCGGCCTCGGCCGCCGCGGCCAAGACCTTCATCGCGTACTCAGGATTGTCCCTGTAGCCGTCGTAAAAATGCTCAGCGTCGAAAATGACCTCCAGCCCGTGCTTCTTGAGGTATTCGACCGACTCGGCGCAGATCGTCAGGTTCTCATCCAGCGAACAGCCTAACACATCCGTCACCTGCATATCCCAGCTCTTGCCGACCAGTGCTGCAGCGGGCGTCTTGCACGCAAGGACGGCCCTCAGGGAGGCGTCGGCGGCGACGCTCGAATCCGCTCGGCGCGTGCTGCCAAAGGCCGTGATGGCGGAATTCTTCAGGCCCAGCTTCGCCGCCTCCTCGAAGAACTGCATTTCTTTGGGGTTGGACGCGGCATAGCCGCCCTCGATATAGTCGAGACCTAATTCGTCCAGGCACCGGGCGATGGCCAGCTTATCTTCAAGCGAAAAGCTAACCCCTTCGGCCTGCATCCCGTCGCGAAGCGTCGTGTCGTATGTCTTTATTCTTTCCATAGGTCGCGTCATTGTATGGGGGCGCCCCGAAGATGTAAAGCTGAAAACTCGGCGGCAGAAAGCCGTGCGGAAGACGTGCTGCGAGAAAAAGCTGCTGATTTCTCGCAAAAAGATATTGCCGCACCGACCGTTATCAAATAATATAAAGGATTGCCCAAATATTGAGATCAAGTGCATAGATTGGACATAGGTTGACATGATTCTCACACAGATATTGCGGCCGAACTGTGTCAAGGTGCCGCTCGAAAGCCGAGATAAGGAAGCCGTCATAGCCGAACTTGTGGACCTGCTCGACGCTGGCGGTCTATTGTCGGACAGAGATCTCGCCCTGGACGCGGTCTTGACGCGAGAACGAATACAAAGCACCGGAACGGGTGCGGGAATAGCCATCCCTCACGGAAAGTGCAACGCCGTCCGCGAGCTTGTCATGGCCATCGGAATAGCAGGCGAGCCGATTGAGTTTCAAAGCGTGGACGGCAAGCCCGTGACGATCCTGATCCTGTTAGTCTCGCCGGCCGACCAGACCGGACCTCATATTCAGGCCCTGGCCAGGATAAGCAGGCTCATGCTGAAAGAAGATTTCAGGCAGAATCTTGAGCAAGCCGCTTCGGCCGAGCAGGTCTATGAACTGTTGAGCAACTACGAGAGCGAGTAGTCGCCCGGCGGTGGATTCGCATCCGTTGTCGGCCCCGGCTCCTCTGCTCACTACTTGCCGGTTTCCCACAGGATCAGGCCCATTTCATAGGGATTCGCCAGATCCGTGTGACTGGGCAGAATTCGCACCGCCACGCCCTGCTGGCCCGTTCTCGTGCACGGCATCGAGCCGCCGAACCAGTGTTCGCCATTCTCTTGCCCGGCCTGTTCATAGTCCATGTGCACAGACGCACCCTCTCGGATATTATCCCACGTGTCCACAGGGCCATAGTAAAGCTCCACGGACACGTCGTCAGGGCTGGCCTTTCCGAGTCTGACCAGGGCCCTGACCGATAATCGAGAGCCGACTTTGAGTTGAGGCTGCCTGGGGTTGAGTTGCTTGCTGCCGTCCCCGTTGTGGGCCTCCATCATCACGTCCCTGACGGAGAACTCGGGCCAGGCCTCTCTGACATTGGATTTCCAGCTCGAAAAGGCTTTGGCCCTGGCGCATGCCTCGGCCGTGAGGAAACGCCATTTGGCCGCTGCGAGATTGTAGGATCGCCGGGTATATTCGGCCAACATTCTGTGCGTGTTGAAGCGAGGCGCTATCCATTTGATTGAGCTTTTCACTCTGCGTATCCACGCTCGTGGCAGATTGTCGGCCGTGCGCGTGTAGAACAAGGGAACGACCTCGTTTTCCAGCATGTCGTAGATGGCCTGCGATTCCACAAGGTCCTGATAGTCGCTGTCCTCATAGCTCTCGCCGGCCCCGATGACCCAGCCCCCGCCTCGGGTATATCCTTCACACCACCAGCCGTCCGCGGTGCTCATATTCAGGACGCCGTTGACCGCCGCCTTCATACCGCTGGTGCCACTGGCCTCCATGGGCCGGCGGGGATTATTCAGCCAGACATCGACACCACGGACCAGCGCCCTGGCGATGTCCATGTCGTAGTCCTCCAGGAACACGATACGCCGCCGCACAGCCTTCTGGCCGGCAAAGTGAACGATCTGACGTATGATATCCTTGCCTTCCGTGTCCTTCGGATGGGCCTTTCCCGCGAAAATAATCTGTACCGGCTTGTCCCGGTCGGTGAGCAGCTTCGTCAGGCGCTGGGCATCTCTCAGCAGCAAATTGCCTCGCTTGTAGCTGGCAAACCTGCGAGCAAAGCCGATGGTCAGTACCTCAGGATCGAGGACCTCCTCGGCGTGATTAAGTTCGGTATGGTAGGTCCCGCGTCGCTGCATTTGGGCCTTCAGACGCTTGCGAGCAAAAACAATCAACTGCTCCCTACATCGCTGATGTGTTCGCCAGATTTCCTCGTCGGGAATCTGGTCGATTCCTTCCCAAACGGCTTTATTCATGGTCTCTTGAGCCCAGCGGGGGCCGAGATACTTTTCGTACAGAGCGTCAATTTCATCCGACACCCAGTTCTTGACGTGAATGCCGTTGGTAATCGATATAATGGGAATCTCCCGATGGGGAACGCCCGGCCAGAGGCTTCCCCATATCCCGCGCGAAATCCGGCCATGGAGCTTGCTCACGCCGTTGGCACAACTACTGAGGCGAAGGGCGAGCACCGGCATCTTAAACGGCTCACCGTCGTCGTCCGGAAGCACCCTGCCCAGCGACAGAAACCTCTTCCTGTTGATGCCGAGCTTGGGAAAATAGCCGCCGAAATACTTGTCCATCAACTCGACCCGGAATTCGTCGAGCCCCGCCTTGACCGGTGTATGTATCGTGAATACGTTGCCCGCTCTGGCCGCCTCCACAGCCTCGTCGAAGGTCATATTCTGTTCGCTGCGCAATTCACGGATTCTCTCGAGCGCCATAAACGCAGCATGACCTTCGTTCATGTGGCAAACAGCGGGCTTGATACCCATGGCTGACAGCGCCTTGAGTCCGCCGATTCCCAGCATGATTTCCTGGCGAATTCGCAACTCCCGATCGCCGCCGTAGAGGCTGCTCGTAATCATGCGATCCATCGGAGCGTTAGCGTGCACGTTTGTGTCCAGCAGGTAGAGCTTCACGCGGCCGACCGAAACATGCCATATCTGAGCTATGACACATCGGCCAGGATACTCAACGCTGATCGTCAACGGGCGGCCGCTTCCCTTGCGCACCAGCTCTATCGGCATGTTATAAAAATCGTTCTCAACGTATATCTCCTGCTGCCACCCATCAATATTCAAATACTGGCGAAAATAGCCCTTCTGGTATAGCAGCCCGACGCCCACCAACGGAACACCCAGGTCCGAGGCACTTCGGAGGTGGTCGCCGGCGAGGATTCCGAGTCCGCCGGCATAGATGGGCAGACATTCATGGATACCGAATTCGGCACTGAAATACGCGATGACAGGCTCGTCGTACTTCGAGCAGACCTTTTCGTACCATGTGGGCCTGCCGAGGTAAACCTTGAGCTTCTCACTTGCTCGGTGCAATTGGCCGAGGAAACCCTCATTTTCAGCCAGCGCGTCAAGTTTGGCCTGGGAAACGCTGCCCAGAAGTCTTACCGGATTGTGCCCACAGGACGACCACAGGTTCGCGTCAATCCGCTTGAACAACTCGACAAACTCCGAGTTCCACGACCAGAACATATTCCTGGCAATACTTTCGAGGTCCTTTAGCGGCTCCGGCAGGGCCGGCAACACTGTGAAACTACGCACAGTTGGCATTCTTGGGCCTCCACAATGCGAATCTTCCAACGATAGACAGCTGACGACAGAAGCTGGAGACACGCTCCCTGCTGTCTTCCATATCTGATGTAATCGACAAATCTATTCTCTGTCTTAACCGCAAAAACTGCGCCTTGACGTGAGTTTGCAGGCTTGCGAGGTCCGATAGTACAGTGTGCTGCGTCAAAATAAAAAAGGCCTGAAAAGACAGGCCTTTTTTATTGGTTGCGTGCCCTCCTCCGCCAATGCCGTAAGGAAGCGTTCGAAAAGAACCCATTACTGCCAAGTGGGCAATCGTTACTTGTGTCCGAAAGTCCTATCGGGTAGGC
>CP070806.1:2655356-2662316 GCA_020343675.1 Phycisphaerales bacterium | reverse complement strand
AATCATCCCGTTGAATATATTTCCCGGGTATTGATGCCCTCGATTACTGGGAGCTCTCAGCCTGGGTTTCGCCTTTCGCTTCCCCTGCTTCCAGCTTTCAAGAGCTCTGTCAAGTTGTTTCTGTGCCCTTGTTGGATTGTAAGCCGCGGATTCCGCATCCATGTCCTCGACGATCTTGCGAGCCCGGGGATCGTCCATCTGAATTTCTTTGGGCATCCAACCTTCAATAGGCGTTCCAGCATAAGCTTGCAGCACGATGCCAACTGGGATTCCCAGCTCCTGATGCAGTTTTCGGGCGAAGTAAAATGAGACGGCGGAGCATGTGGCCGCGGTGTCCGGTGTGCACGGGGTCCACTCGGCTACACAATCTTCTTGTGGTTCATGGCTGTGGCATCTTTCCGAACGGAATATGCGGAGATTCGGGTAATAGGCGGAGGCGGAATCTTGCTTTCCGTCAAACGTAGCGCTGAGTCTCCATCCCATATTTGACTGTCCTGCGCAGAGCCACACTTCGCCGATCATTACGTTGTCGATGGTGATTTCATTATTACCTTTGATCGTGAGGGTGTAGGGGCCACCATGCGGCGGCGTGTTGAGGCAGACTTTCCATTTCCCGTCTTCGCCGGCGGTTGCCGAGGCTTCCTTGCCCCAACTTCCCGCGACTGTTACCGTCTCACCCGGACTGGACCAACCCCAAATGGGCGCCCCCATCCGCTGCTGCAACATCATGTTATCACCTACAATAGCGGGCAACCTCACGTAGGCGGGTGCGGAGGATGTCAGGGGGACACACCACCAAAGTAACAACAATTTCAGTCCAAACCGTCTTTTCATTTGCCAACGTTTCTTTTTCATGATTCCTTACCGAATTAATCGGGGGCAGATTGAGTCGACGACATATTATATTGACTTTCCCCCATTCTTTGGTCCAGCCGTCATGAGAATAGTTCACAACACTCTTGAATCTCTCGCCGCCACCATTGTAATTCCTCCGTCCCCCATACAACAGCTCACAGGAGGCAGTCCCTGTTTCTTCCGGTCTGTTCCGGACGCTATTCTATCAGATCGTGACGATCGGCGTCAAGTGAAGATGGGCCAATTTCAAGCTCCCGGATGCCCGTGCTTTCAACTGGATTCGACTGGCGAAGACGACTGACAGAATATTTATAAAGCCGCATTCGGTGCCTTCCTACACTGCCTCAAACGACACTTCATTCTTGCCCAAGACCCCATTGTGTGCTATACAATGTCTATGGCAAAACTCCGCGAGTATCGTCGTGTTATTAGCTTCGCGCAGGTGTTATATATGCTCGGTCGCAAGCTCAAGAGACAGGGCGTCAGATACACAACCCTTGCCGCTGTGATTTGTGGAAGCGTCATACTCGTTGATGTAGCTGGAAATCGCATTCTCAATTACGATTTACCTTGGAAAAGCGTCAACATGGCCGCCATACCAGGACTTGTGGCGCTGTTCACGTTGGGCATCGGAAACCTTTTGGCGTCCCTATCGAATATGTTTAGCTCCGAGCGCCTGCTTCTCGCCGATGCCAATAGCATGAATCTAATGGAGGATTGCAAGAAGGCCGATATGCATCACCACTTGGAGGTTCTCTGGGACAGAGCCTTCAAATACGAAGCGAAACTTCGAGGTCACGGCACGGATACAGCCGAGGCTAAGAAGACTGCATACAACCGGGCAACGCTACGGGAACTCGTTGTGAGTCTCGATGCAGAATGTAAAGAGCACTTTGGAGTTCTCGACGATAATGTTGATGAGTTCGTCGGATATGCCGCCAGCTTCCGCCCGCTGTCACAGCGGATGCCGACCACTAAGGAAGGATTCATGGCCGCTGCTGGTTTTGCACTTCCGAGGGCCCTGCCGCAAAAGCTCCAAGAGGCACTTAGCGGGTGCGATCTTTCCCTGGTGGAGGACTGGTACGATGGCGCGTTCTTCACGGTCAATGATCGGAAGCTCCAAGAGCAATTTGTGGCTAATAAGACCATTCGAGGGATTCGACAGACCATCGGTATTAGCATGTCGGTGAGGTTTGTGGAGACGTTGATTGGCCATCCAGTTCCGTTGTGGCACGGTCTGACAATGAAGAAAATAGGCACGAGCGTCGGCACGCTGATGGCAAGGATGAACAGAAAGTACGTCAAGTCCAGTGAGCCGGGATTCTTCGATGCACAGCACTTCCTTTGGCATCATGAGCAAAACGATCTGCTCATACTGCGCACATTCGGCGATCGGGGGGAGGATGCGCTCAGGGATGTGCGCCAGTCCAGGCGCACACTGTTCAGAGATATATTCTCGAATGACCGACTAAGTGCCCATGCACATATCTGCCGCATGTTCGGCAGGGATTTTGTCAATGCGATGAACCTGCGTTTGGATTATGACGTCGAGTTTGCCGCCGGAATGCTGGACCGTACCCCGATCCGTGATATCCGCGATCTTGCTGAAGTTGTTCTTTATCCGGTTTATTCGGAATTAAGGGCCAATCTGAAAGCCGATCGGGCCCGCCAAGTGCTCAGAAGAGCAGACGACTTCTTGAAGAAGCACATTCCCGAGATTTTCGACAACCCGCTGGGTTTGCGGGCCGCAAGGGTGGGATCCATGACAAATCCCTCCAAACTGCTCCAAATGATGGTGGCGAATCCAACTGTTGCCGTGTCTATTTTTCGAGAGAGGATCATCGCCTCAGAGCCACGGTACACAAAGCGAATATGCCTGCTCAGGCAGCATTATGAGTTGGCACGACTGCAGCTGCTGTCATATATTAGAATGGTGGACGAACTGGCCGAATTTGACCACATCGCACGACCAAATGTACCGTAAAAAGGGGGCAGATCATGCGTACATATATGGTTTTCTTGACACTCGCCGTTGCGCCGGGTATGTGCAAGGCACAAACTCCCAATCAGATCAACGAAAAGACGATTGCCGTGGTGGTGTCCGCCGACGTCTATTGCGGTATTGAAAGAAGCATCGAGACCTATGCCACCGATCTGCAGAAAGAAAAGTACAACGTGGCTCTGAAAGAGTCTTCCATGACCACCCCGGAAGAAGTTCGGGCTTATCTTCAGAACTTATACGCAACCGTTTCACCCCCCCCTTGTCGGAGTGCTCCTCGTTGGCAGTGTCCCGTATGCGTGGCAGTTCGTTGCTAACACCTACACCAATCCGGATCTTCAGCCAACACAACTTCATTTCATTCCAATTCTATTCTGATCTGGATGGAACGTTTGAGAAGAATAATGCCAGCTATTCAAACAGCTACTCCGACCACTATGGAGAAACATCCCCTGAAATCTCGGTTGGCGTCCTGCCAATGTATCGCAAGAACATACAAGAGACGATCAACAGATTAAGATGGTATTTCCAGAAGAACCACGAGTATCGTACAGGATCCTCAGGACTAGAGGACGGGTACCTTCAGGTCAACGAGTTCACAAACGCCGAGACACAGCAAGAGTATGACCTGACAGTCGATCGAATGGTCAACGGGCAGTACAGTTGGTCACCGCTCACAACATGGGGAAATACCTCTTTCTATGTTGCCAACTCAGTGGGATTACCATGTCCCTCGGACGCATTCAACAAGGGGCTAGCTGATTCACTCTATAAGGTTGCTGTACTCGAAGCGCACGGTAGCCCGTCAACAAACGGTTCGCTGACGACCACCGTGGCAAAATCCATCACAATTCGGCCAGCAATTATCTGGTTGGAGGGGTGCAATACCGGTGACCTGACCTATGACAACAATATTCTAACGGAAATCGTCTGCAGCAGTAATAGCAAGGCTCTGGTTGGCAAAGGAGGGACGAGTAACGCTGGGGGGGATCGGGAACAATGGAAACGGATTCTACGGGCACAATATTGCTGAGGCGCTACTTCAGGGATTGAGTGTTGGCGATGCCCTGCTCACACATTTCTGCACTCCTCTCGTCTATCCATGGTCCGAAAGTTTTGAGTTGCACACAGCTCCCAATGTGTTTGTAGGTGAACTGACGCTGACTCTCCTTCCTGTGCAGTTCAATCGTATTGATCCTGTAGCTCCGACTCTTAGATTCCCTCCATATGGTGCAACCGCGACAACAACTGACGCGACCTTAGTATGGTGGAATAGCTATCCAGAGGTGACCGCCTACAGAGTACAGCTATCTACTAGTCCGGACTTTTCCACCACTTTGTTTGATCAAAGTGGGATTACAGCCAATTCATTACAGGTTTCGAACTTGTCAATGAATACAGAGTATTTCTGGCGCGTCACTGCTACAAATGAAGGTGGAACAAGTGATTGGTCAAACATACGGAATTTTGACACAATTCCTTTGCAGTCAACAATCTACGTCCCTAGAGATTATCCTACCATTCAGCAAGCTCTCGACGCAGCGATGCCTGGCGCATCTATCATAGTCGGCCCCGGTGTTTACGAAGAGATTATCACGATGAAGGAAGGTGTGAGCTTAATTGGCTCGGGTTTTGCTGAGACCATTATTGACGGCCAAAGCATTGGCAACGGACTCGGTGACCAGACTGGGCTGAACGGAAATATTTCAGTGGGTCCGCGGTTTGTTGACCGAGAGGCAGAAAACTGTTATCTATTAGAAGACTCTCCGTGTATTAATGCCGGGGATCCGGCTACGACTCTTGATTTGGATGGTGCAGTGGCTGATATAGGGAAATTTGCCTTTGATTTTGACCTCATCGACACGTTATCGGCATCGATTTCCACACTTGCCTCTGCTTCTGACGAAGCCATTGTGTACGCTGCGTGTGGCTTTGCCCAAGAATCTGGGCAGGCAAGGGGTGCTCCATGCTCGAGCGGCACAGGCTGCGGCACTCGATGACCCGTTAAGGTTGAAGGCCCCGGCCTGAAACTTGGTGAGACTCACTGGGGCACAGACGAGCCACTCTGTGATATTGCTCCGATGCCCTGGGGGGATCCATGTTTTGCAGAACGCGTAGGATCAAAGATGGCAAAGCGAATTCTGATTACCGGAGCCGCAGGATTTGTCGGCAGGCCCTTGAGTATTGCGCTGGCCGAGGCCGGGTATGACGTGGTAGCGCTGACCCGCCGGCGCGCCGGGGCAGAAGAAATCTTTGCCGGGCGTGTGAAGGTCGTCGAATGGGACGCAACATCCACGGGCCGATGGGCCGAATCGGCCGACGGGGCGCTGGCGATTGTGAACCTGGCTGGCGACAACATCGGCACCGGACGCTGGAATGAAAAGAAAAAGCTGCGAATCGTGGAGAGCAGGTTGAACGTGGGCGCGGCGGTCACCGAGGCAATCCGCAGCGCCGAGCACAAGCCGCAGGTCCTGATTCAGGCCTCTGGCGTCGGCTACTACGGGGACCGAGGTGATGAGCTGCTTGACGAGAATTCTTCGAACGGGATTGGCTTTCTTGCCGACGTTGCCCGACAATGGGAGGCTTCCGTCCAGGAGGTCACAGAAATGGGCGTCAGGCTCGCGACAATCAGGCTCGGTGTCGTGCTCGGACCTAACGGAGGCGTCATGAGCCGGTTGATACTGCCGTTCCGCTTTTTCGTCGGAGGCCATCCTGGCTCCGGCAGACAGTGGCTGCCGTGGGTCCACATCGACGACGCAATCGGCGTTGTTCGATTCCTAATCGAAAGCGTCGATTGCGAGGGCCCTTTCAACGTGACGGCTCCCGAACCGACGCGGTCGAAGGATTTCTACAACCTGCTCGGAAAATCTATGCGCCGCCCCGCTTTCTTCCCGATGCCGGCCTTTGCACTCAAGCTTGTGCTCGGCGAGATGGCCACCGAACTGCTGCTGCCCAGCACAAAGGTCGTCCCAAAGAAACTGCTCGAAGCTGGCTACGAGTTTATATTCCCCGACACCGCCGCTGCATTCAGTGACATCCTGAAGGCAACCAGTGCGAAGAATCACACACCACATAGGTGAGCCTGCTTTCGTCGTGCCGGCACGATGTATCGCCCACCAAGATCGGTGACGTGAACGGTGGTCGGATTCTGTGGCCAATTGGGAATATCCCCAGCTAAAGGCGCCAAGGTCCTGGAACAGGAACATTGAATTGGCGCTTTTTGAGTTTCTCTTCTGCCCTCCTCTAAAATACCCATTGTCAGACCAAGAGCCAACCTGATCGACCTCTACGAAGCCTGGAACAAGCCAGAAAAAGCCGACAGGTGGCAGGCAAAACTGCCGCAAACTGAACCGGTGGAAGAGTGACAAAACACACCCAATGTCACCTTCTTCAAGAACCGAAAACTCCGCCGAGACTAGGTGACATCGTGTCTCCGTTTTGTCTCCGCAGGTGATTCTCAAGCCACGCCTTCGCGGCATCTGTCAGATACACAGCCCTTCCACAGAAGTGAATCCGAGGCAGACCGCGCGTGCGATTGAGGTTCTCGACGACGTTTCGGTGGCTCCTTGCGTTGCCGATTTCCTGAGGAGGTGTCCTCGGATGAGTAGCCAGAACCATGCCGACAAGAATCGTCCGCTTTCCCTTGTACGTTAGGTCTTCGCAGGTTGTCGCCAGCCCCTGCTGGGAAGCGGCCCTTCCCGACATTATCTCTGAAATCCTTGTATGGGCGCAAGGACCCTTGCCCCGTAGCGTCCCTTCGGTACCTTTGCCCGTTTCTTCCCGAAGGACTGCGGTCTCACCTCAGGGTCTAAACGTTCGACACGCCAACTATCCGTCGCAATGCAACTTCAACGACGGGGCAAATTTCGGGGCTGCAGTCACTCCATAACGTTCAAGCTCCGATACTTGCCAGGCCCTCCGGTTGCACCCACCACTGAGCCTATATCAGCTCAGGGTAGCCAGGCCGTTTACATCACGCATCGCTCGGATGGTCACCTATTCCGAGATGTGGCATCGCTACGTGCCTGAATCGGGCCACTGGCACGACGGGACTTTCACCCGCTGGATTGCAGCCTTGTCGGCTGCTCCAAATCCCTGGTGCCACA
>CP070806.1:2643473-2655256 GCA_020343675.1 Phycisphaerales bacterium | reverse complement strand
TGCAAGACCGCCTCGTTCAGCGAGTACGTCCCGTTGCCCGCCGTGTCGTCCAGACGCAAACGCCCGCCGACCACCTCGATCCGACCTTCCGCATCCGAATAATACTCCCAGCCGCCGGCGATCCCCGGCTTGCCCCCGCTGAAGTCCTGACTGTACGGAACCGCGCTCAGCAGAACTCTCGGTTCCAGACGTTCAAAAACGGGGGCTTGGCCGTTGGCGCGGCCTTGTTGGGAACGACGTTTGTCTCTCTGCATCTTTGTGCGCTTCATGTTATCTTCCTCCTTGGTCTGATTGTGAGGATGGACCACGAGATGCCCTATCCCCGCCAAGTTTTCTGTCACGAACCATAGTCACTGTCACCGTCATTGTGTATCCTGTGTTAAAGAGGTTATCTGAATCAATCTGTCCTTTTCGTTTGTGGTCTACTTAACAGTGCCACTCTGTATCCAGCGCGTAACGGCTTTTTTGCTATTCTTTCTCCAATGTGAAGACATTGTGTTAGGAATTCGGCCGGACCCGAAGCCTCAACAGAAACGACGCCGGAGGCGGCAGAATTGCGAAAAAAGCGTTATGGTTGACACCTGAGATGGCACTCTAAGTGAAAGAGCTGGGCAACTCAAGAGGCCCGGCGGCCCGGCGTCAGCGCCGGGCGCTGCGTATGGGCAATGCCGGTCTTGATCAGAATACGATGAGCTAACCGGCACAACCCGCAAGACTAACGAGAGGTGCCGCAAAACGAACTCGATACGGAGGAGACCGCGGCAGATAACCGTGGAGCTACAGAACAGTCAATCTCAGCGCGAGGGCGAAACTAAGGTAACCGAACTGATCAGACGGCTTCAAAAGCCCGATGGAAGTCCGGCGCAATTCCTGCTCAACCTCCTGACGGCTCAGTGCGTACTCGGCAACGCCGATGGTGGGGCCATTCTCCGCAATGGCCAGAAGGGACATGTTGACATTCTCGCTTTGTACCCTCAGAGCGCAAACGATGTCTCCGCGCCGGAATGGCTGGTCGAGTCAGCAGGACTCGCCCACAAAGCCTTCTCATCCGATAATCATACTGTGAAATCATGGGACGAAATCAGCCCGTGTGACGATCGACCGGCCAAACGCAGTCTCCTGATGGTTCCGCTACACGTGCCGGAGACTGGCCGGGCTGTTGCAGCTTTCCTGGTTGGGGCAAAAGACGAAACGGCTCTCCATGCGAGTTTGGAAAAGCTTCAACTGCTGGCAGGCATTCTCAGCTTCGCGCAGCTCAGACCCACTCGGCAAGACTGGCAGCAGCGATGCAGACGGCTCCACCAGGCGCTGGAAACGTTGTCGGCCGTCAATCGGGAACAGCGGTTCAGAAGTGCGGCGATGGCCTTCTGTAATGAAGTCGCTTCTCGGTGGCAATGCGACCGCGCGAGCATCGGCTTTCTCAAAGGAAGATACGTTCAGCTCAAAGCCATGAGCCACACTGCAGATTTCAGCAGGAAGATGGAAGTTGTCCAGCACATCGAATCCGCGATGGAAGAGTGTTTGGACCAGGATGTGGAGATTCTAAGTCCGGCGCCCAAAGAATCCACGTACATCCATCGAGCGAGTGATCAACTTTCCAAACGTTATGGGCCCCTGGCTGTTCTGAGCGTACCTCTGCGCTGGCAGGGCAGGGTGATGGCGGTTCTAACTCTCGAACGCCCTGCCGAGAGAGCCTTTCATCTGGATGAGATTGAAACGGTTCGCTTAGCCTGTGAACTGTGCACGGCCAGATTAGCCAACCTCTATGAGTACGACCGCGGAATCGGCGCGACGATTGCATTCAGGCTCCGCAAGGGTGTGGCCGCGCTTGTGGGACCCAAGCACACGTGGGTCAAGGTGGCAGCGATATTATGCTTTGCGACAATTTTCTTTCTGATATGCGGCGAGGGCGAATTTCGGGCGAAAGCACCGTTTATGCTGGAGGCTACCTATCAGCAGGTCATTCCGGCTCCTTTTGACGGGTACATCAAGAGCGTTGGCGTCGAGGTTGGTGACACGGTTGAAGGGGGCACGACAGTCCTTGGCGACCTCGATACGGCGGAGCTGCGTCTGAGTCTGGCTGCGGCAAAAGCTGAAAAGGCCGGATACCTCAAGCAGGCTTCGGCCGCCATGCGAGATAGTGAGACCGCCAAAGCTCAGATCGCCGAAGCCAATGCTGAAAAGACAGAGGCACAAATCGAGCTTCTGGAATACCAGATCAGTCAGGCAAGCCTCGTCTCGCCGCTCGGTGGCGTCGTCGTCACAGGAGACCTGAAGCGGGAAATTGGCGCCCCAGTTAAGACCGGCGACGTCCTTTTTGAAGTCTGCCCTCTCGAAGCACTTCGGGCCCAACTGCTGGTCCCTGAAGAGGACGTCTATGATATCAAGGTCAACCAGGAAGGGTATCTGGCCACAGCGTCCTATCCCGGACAGCGAATCACGTTTGTCGTGGAGCGCATCAATCCGATCGCCGAGGTCGTCAACCAGCGTAACATTTTCAAGGTCCGCGTCCAACTACTCGAAACCCATCCGTGGATGCGCCCCGGCATGGAAGGCGTGGCCAAGGTATCCATCGGCCAGCGGCGCTATGTCTGGATGTGGACGCGCAAGATCATCAACTGGATACGCATGCAATTATGGCTTTAGAAGGCAGGACGTCCTATGGCTGTTGAGCGTCCAACTTTCCACGAATCATGGTATCGCGTTGCCTCGCTGAGGCCGAGACTGCTTTCCGGCGTCCAGGTCCACCGGCAGCACTTTCGCGGGCAGATGTGGTACGTGCTGGAGAATTCCTCGAACAACGAATTCTCGCGCATCAGCGAGGGGGCCTATCGGTTCATCGGAATGCTTGACGGCCGGCGGACTATCGCCGAAGTCTGGCGAATCTGCAACGAGGAATACGGCGACGGCGCGCCGACCCAGGGAGAGGTCATCCAGCTCCTCGGACAACTCTATTGCTCCAACCTGCTCTACGCTGAGCTGGCACCGGATGCGGAAAGTCTTTTCAACCGGTACCGCGCCCGCATCCAGCGTGAGATCCAGGGATTCCTCACAAATCTGCTCTTTGTTCGGATTCCATTGATTGACCCGGACCATTTTCTCAACAGATGGGTCGGCATCATGGGATGGCTTTTCAGTTGGGTCGGCCTGATGTTATGGCTGTCGATCATCGCAACGGGATTGACCTTTGTGGTCGGTAACATGAGAGAACTGGTCCATCAGAGTTCCGAAATCCTGGCGCCGGACAATCTCATCCTGCTGTACCTGAGTATCATACTGATCAAGATCTCCCACGAGTTCGGCCACGCCTTTGCGTGCAAGCGATTCGGCAAGATCAACGGCACCGGCGGACAGGTCCATGTCATGGGTCTGATGTTCCTGGTCTTCGTTCCATTGCCCTATGTTGACGCGTCCAGCGCGTGGGTCTTCCGCACGAAGTGGCATCGGGTGGTCGTGGGCATGGCCGGGGTGATTGTTGAGCTCGCCGGCGCGGCTATTGCCGCCATTGTCTGGGCCAATACATCCACGGGAACTCTGCACATCATTGCCTATAATGTCATGTTTGTTGCGAGCGTTTCGACGTTCGTTTTCAATGCAAACCCACTTTTGAGATTCGATGGCTATTACGTCCTCTCCGACCTGTTGGAAATTCCGAATCTTGGCCATCGCTCCAGGAACTATATCTACTATCTCATCAGGAAATACTGCTGGGCCGTGAAAGGCATGCAGAATCCCGCGAACAGTCCGGGCGAAGGAATCTGGTTTGTATTCTACGGTGTCGTTTCGACGGCTTATCGTGTTTTCATCTGCGTTCGGATCTTGCTGTTCTTAAACAGCAGACTGCCGAAGGAATTGTTTGTACTCGTCCCATTCTTCGCGGTCTCAGCAATAGTCACATGGGTTATTGTCCCCATGGGCCGGTTCATTCGCTACTTGGCAACCAGTGCGGATCTGACCAGAACGCGAGGGCGCGCCGTGACCTCTGTTTTGGGCGGTTTGGCTCTGGCCGTCGTGGGCCTGGGGATTCTTCGCGTTCCTGACCACTGCAGAGTCGAAGGAATTGTCGAGCCTGTCCGACTGATGATTGTCCATGCTGAGAGCGATGGCTTTGTTGCCGGTTTTCTTGGTTCAGAGCAGAAGGTGACGCCCGGCGAACAAACACTTATTGAGGCCGTTAATCCGCGGTTGGAAGCGGAAAGGAAAAGTCTTCTTGCCGAGCTTCGCAGCCTGCAGATCAGGCGGCGTATTGCAGAGATGGAGGAGGTGGCAGCGGCACAAATTCTGGCTGAACAGATCGAGGCTCTTCACGAGAAGATTGCCAGAGTCGATGTGGAGCTTTCGTCGCTGCATTTGCAGCCGACGTTGTCGGGGACATGGGTTTCTCCTGACATTGAAAGGACCAAAGGTTCCTACGTGCGACGAGGCGAGCAGATCGGCGTAGTGGCGAGTCTGGATGACGTGCGAGTCCGGGCCACGGCCGGTCAGGACCTTGCCGCCAGGCTCGTGGAGCAAGCGTATGAACAGCTTGAGATACGAGTGAAGGGACGACCCGATGCGATGTTGACGGGAAAAATCGAGAAGATTCTCCCGGCGGGCCAGGAGGTGTTGCCCTCTGAAGCATTGGGATATGCGGTGGGTGGTTCCATGCCGACGCTTTTGCAGGATCCCCGCGGCCTGAGAACGGCGGAGAAATTCTTTGAGATTCGCATCAAACCGGCGCCGGACAGTCCGGTCCGCCTGCTTTCGGGCCAGCGCGTCCTGGCCAGAATTCAGATGCCGGCGAAACCTATCGCCGTTCAGTGGTGGCAATCGTTGCGACAGTTGTTCCAGCGGAGATTTCACATTTGATATGGCAGCCGTACCCAGTGCAACATGGCAAATGCTTGACCAGCGGGCCTCGGGCGAAGCTCTGCCCCGCGGTCTGGATGCCCTCTGGCATGCCGGGGCAGGCGTTGCGGACAGATTTGTGCCGCGATACCAGAGGCTCAGTCGTCGAGCGGCTAGAATTCTGGCTCTGGAGAAGCATTTTGCGAATATGGCGGATGCAAAGCTCCGTAAAACTGCGACCGAGCTGCGAGAAATCTTCCGTCGGCATCGCGACCGTTCTTCCGACCTTGAACGCGCTTTTGCGCTAGTTCGAGAGGTGGCGTTCCGTCAGATCGGTCACAGACCGTTTCATGTTCAGGTCGCCGGCGCTTTGGCTCTTCAGAGTGGATGTATTGCGGAGATGGCAACCGGAGAGGGCAAGACCCTGACGTGCACCATGCCCGCCACCGTAGCCGGCTGGCGAGGACGAGGTTGTCATGTCATCACGGCCAACGACTATCTGGCCCGGCGCGACGCCGAATGGATGGGACGGATCTATCGCTTCTGCGGCCTCAGTGTCTCGTTCATCGAACAGCAAACACCTCCGCAGGAGCGAAAAACGGCTTACATGGCGGATATTACCTACTGCACAAACAAGGAAGTCGCTGCCGACTTCTTGCGAGACCGTCTTGTCCTGGGCCGTTTGAAAGGGCTGAGCTCGACACTGTTGGCCAGGATTGCAGGCGCAAGAGAGATGACCGACAAGCTCATTCAGCGAGGACTCCATTATGCGATAGTCGATGAAGCGGATTCGATCCTCATTGACGAATCCGTCACGCCGCTGATTGTCTCGGGGCATGCACCCAATCAGGAACAGATTCAGTCCTTCCGACAGGCAGCGAACATCGCCGGCCGACTTCAATCCGAGACTGACTATCAGGTTGATCACCGCTACAGAGACATTGAGCTGACCAGTCAGGGCCAAGCTCACCTGAAAGCGTTGACAGCCGAGATTGGAGGACTCTGGAGGGGAAACCGCCGCTGCTGGGAGATGGTCAACCAGTCGCTTACGGCCAAAGAGCTTTACCTTCGAGATAAGCATTACCTCGTTGACGACGGAAAAGTGGTTATCGTCGATGAGTTCACAGGCCGCATGATGCCGGACCGCACGTGGCGCGACGGCTTGCACCAGGCCGTCGAAGCCAAAGAAGGACTCCAGATCAATCCCCCGAAGGATACGTACGCACGCATCAGTTTTCAGCGTTTCTTCCGGATGTATCACAGGTTGTGTGGGATGACCGGAACAGCCACTGAGGCGGCTTCTGAGTTCTGGCAGATTTATCGGCTCGGCGTGGTGACGATTCCAACGAACCGCCCGTGCATCAGGAAGAACTTGCCGCCCATCGTCTTGCCGACAGAGTCAGACAAGTGGACTCGGATCGTACAGGAAGTCCACCGGATTCACGAAACGGGCCGGCCAATCCTTATCGGCACGCGGAGCGTCGGAACCAGTGAGCATCTGAGCCAACTGCTCGCAGCGGAAAACCTGGGGCATCAAGTGCTTAATGCGGTGTATCATCAGCAGGAGGCACAGATTGTCTCCGGGGCGGGCCTGCCCGGGAGAATCACGGTGGCCACGAACATGGCGGGGCGAGGTACCGACATCAAGCTTGGCCGAGGGGTCGCAGAATTGGGAGGACTGCATGTGATCGCGGCCGAGCCCAACGAATCGGCCCGCATCGACCGGCAGTTGTTCGGCCGGGGGGCGCGTCAGGGCGACCCCGGCTCTGCTCAAGGCATCTTCAGTCTGGACGATGAAATTGTGTCACGGTATGCTGGGAACATCGCAGCCTATCTGAAAAGCAGAAATGCTCACGCCAAGGGTGACATCTCTTCTGCTCCGGTTCGGGCTGCCTTTCGTTTGGCCCAGCGTCGCGCCGAACGGTTTGCACTGCGCCGGCGCAAAGCGGTTCTGCGAACTGATCATTGGCTGGATGAACAGCTTGGATTCGCAGGCAGAGAATAACAACGAAGCGCTTAAATGTGTCGCAGTGAAATGAATCAATGGGCTGTAGCCCTGCACCTGGAGTTTGGCGCCCTAATTCGGACCAGCCGGCAATGAACTCTTGACCTGATGCAGCTCCAGAACCGTTCCAAGGGCCTGGGCCAACCGGACAAGAGAGACATTGAACTCAACGATGGCCCGTATCTCGGCCCTCTGCGCGTCGGCCAAGACCTCCTGAGCCTGCAATTTGACCAAAAGAAACTCAGGCGTGAGCCGCTCTCGAACCGCCTCGGAATCCTCCAGAGCCTGTAAATGAACACGCGCGGCTTCCACAGCCTCTTCTTGAATCTGTATCTCTGAAAAGTTTGTCTGCCCCCGTCGGATTCTCTCCTTGGCCAGCAGCGCCACCTGGTCCGCTGTGTTCTGCAAAGATGAAATCGCCTTTCTGCGCTCCAGCTTTCTCTGCAGCAATTCGGCGTCGCGCTGGCGATTGCCGAGCGGATACTCCAGAGACAGACCTATGCCGTAACTGACAAAATCACCCGTACCGAGCCGGTCGTGAGCATTCTCCGGGCCTCTGGCCAATCCCTGCGTCCGAGCAGATGCGACCAAATCCAGTCGAGGCATATCCTGGTTCTCGGCGACCCGAATGTTAATCTCGGCGATGTCAACCGCCATCTTAGCTTGCTGAATCGCCGGGTTCTTCTGCATGGCTGTCTTCAGCAGCTCCGCGCGATCAAGGGTCTTGGCCTCCATCGACGCTTCGCTGGCCGGCACAATGTCAAATTCATCAAGCGTATTCAGTTGCGAATCGGCCAGCAGCCGCACAAGTCTATCTTGTGCATCGATGACCGCTTTGTCGGCCTGAAGCAGCGCCGCTTCACGGGTCTTGGCAAAAGCCTCTGCCTGCTTGATTTGAACGTCGGTGGCGTCGATTTCTCTACGGCCCTGCACCTTTGTGAGCGTCTCGACCGTCCGCTCAAGCAGCGCGCTCTGGATCTCGACGTCCCGGCGCGCCTGCAGAAGCTCCCAGTAAGCGGATATGACCTCGGCGGCCGTGTCCTCCGCTTTCTGGCGGAAGCCGATCATCGCGATTTTGTAGTTGAGCCTGGCGATACTCACCCCCGCGAGTGTCACCTCTCGCCCGGCATCGCGCAAGAGCGGCTGTTTGAGTTGAAAGGCCAGTATCGGTTCATAGCGCGTCGGCAGGGTCCGTCCGGTTAGATCGTCCCAACTGCGTGTCAAAGCATAGCTCAGCGCCCATTCGGCTCCCGTGACGCCCTTCTGCCTGACTCCCGATTCCACCGTGCGGTCGTCTGACTGGCCCGGTTGAAAAATACTGTTGGAAGGATTATCCTCCTGCTCAAAGTTCAGACGCCCAAACGCCGTGACGTCGAATTCCGAAGCGGCCCGTGTGATGTCCTGCTCGGCAATCGACGGGTCAAAGCTGACCACGCGGATTTCGGGACTGTTGGCGAGCGTACGCGCAACGGCTTGCTCAATCGTCAGGGCAAAACGCCTCCGCCCCGTGTTCGGGTCGGTCGAAATCTCCACAGGCCCGATCGCCCCCGGGGGGCCTGCGGGTTTGAGTAGTCCCAGAGGTTCCTGCGCATCCCGCCCTTCCATATCCGCACGCCGTTGCGGGCCCTTCTCGGCGAGCGTCTTCTGGTAGGAATGCAGGGCGCTTCGCCGCTCCACTTTGTCGGAGACGCAACCGGTCGCAAATGCAAGAATCAAGATGCAAAATGCAAAACTAAAGAAGTCGTGCCCGCCTGCGGGCACTCCACAATTTTGATTCTCGGTATTTGACTCTTGATACTTCATATCGCCCTACGAGGCGGGGAAGATGACTCGAACATGTTCGCCCGCAGGTCGCCTGGACTTATTGGGAACCTGGAGCCGGACTCTCAACGTGCCGCTGGCCGCGTCGGCAACGGCTCCAATGTAGATGACTATCCCGTCCGCAGTTGTCTTGCGGGGCTCCGAAAATTCAACCCGGGTTGTCGCGCCATACCGCAAACTGCTCGCCTGGGGCATCGGCACGGGCACGTCGATCCAGAGCGGATCGATCTGCACGACGCGAATCGCGCTGTCCAAGGCGTTGACCGACTCGCCGGTCTCGACGTCGATTTTTTCTACGGTTCCGCTGATGGGACTCTTGAGGCTCATATTGTCAATCTGCAGCTTCGCCTCCTCGAATTTGCGTTTGGCCTGCTCGTGTTCGAAGATTGCGACCTGCAGCGACAGCCCGGCAATCGTCACGTTCAACTTCGCATATTCCACTTCCAGCTCGGTGGCGGCATTGCGTGCGGCCGCCGTCTCAATCTTTTTCAAATCGACCTTCTTCTGCTTCAGCGAAGCCTCGGCGGCCTGGATTTGCGTCGTATCCTCGCTCTCGGCCTCAAGCTGCGCCAGCCTCGCGCGATCGACCGCATCATCCTGCTCGATAAGCCACTGTCCGGCCTTGACCAACTCGCCTTCTCGGACCCGAACGTTCGCAATCCGCCCCGCTTGAACAAAAGAAAGCGTCACATCCGCGCTGGGAATCGTAATCGCCGTAATGCCCGCCCGGGAGGCGCTCCACAACAAGCCGCCCGGCACAGCCAATCCGAGAACGAGAACACTACAGCATTTCTTTGTCATATTCATCTGATACAATCCTCCCAATCGCATCGTCACCAACTTCAATCATAGCTTATTTAGCCAAAAGGGCTACTGATTTTCCAAGAAAAACCGGGGCAGCGATGCGAAATGATGTTATAATCCGAACCGGACGTAAAGATCGACTGAAGGTAGAAAGCATCCGGATTATTGAAGGAAAGAACATGGACAAGCCAATCAGTATTATGCCGTGCCTGGATATGCAGGATGGCCGTGTCGTCAAAGGCGTGCATTTTGTTGACATTCGCGACGCCGGCGACCCGGTCGAGTGCGCAAGGGCCTATTGTCAGGCCGGGGCCGACGAGCTGGCCTTGCTGGACATCACGGCCACCGTGGAAAATCGGCCAACCATGCTTGAGGTGGTCAGGAAAGTCGCCGAAGCAGCCACTGTACCTTTTACAGTCGGTGGCGGGATTCGAGACGTCGCTTCGGCCACCGCGGTTATCGAGGCCGGAGCCGACAAGGTATCCGTTAGCAGTGCAGCTTTTCGCAATCCCGAGATCATCGCGGAGATGATCGCTGAATTTGGCCCGGAAAAGGTCACAGTCGCCATTGACGTGGACGTCAACGAATCTTTGCCTTCGGGCTATGAGGTCTATGTCGACGGAGGGCGAACCGCTACCGGCGCCGATGCCATCGAATGGGCCAAGAAAGTGGATGGCTGCGGTGTCCCTGTCATCCTGCCGACCAGCAAGGCCGGCGATGGAGCCAAGACCGGATATGACCTGCCCGTCATCAGGGCAATGGCCGAAATCTGCTCGGCGTCGATTGTCGCTTCGGGAGGAGCCGGCAAGCTCGAGCACTTCTATGACGCGGTCGAAGCCGGCGCAACGGTTCTGCTGGCGGCTTCCGTGTTTCATTTCCATACCATCGATATTGGCGAATTGAAGGACTATCTGCGAAGCCGGGGCGTCCAGGTCAAGTAGCCGGAACCGTGCTCGAACGTCGAGCCGGCAGAGATTCGGTTGACGGTCTGTGCGTACGTCAGTCTCGTGATTCTGTGCATGGACCCTTTCGACTCCAGTTGATCTCGCGGGGTTGCACCGGCTCAAAGCCACAGCATCCGACAAACGGCTTCGGTTGTTGGGCCATCAGGGCGAAAGCTGCGCCTGTCTATGGGCATTCGACACGCAGGCGACTTGGTGGAATCGGGTCGTTCAGAAGAGGGAGATCTTGCATATCACAGCTCCATCATTCAGCGGGGACATTGCCCGCAAAATAGAGCCGCGACTTTTGCGGTTTGGCACTCAGGATGTCCCTTTGTACCGGTGCAGGGCCAGATGCAGAATGCGGGCAATGAGCTGCTCATATGAAAGACCGCCCCTCTCCGCCGCTTCAGCAACTTCCTCACCGTAGGCAATGTCGGGATTGGGATTGGCTTCAAGAACAACAAGCTTGTTGTCGGGAGTGAGTCTCAGGTCTATCCGTCCATAGTCACGAATTTGCAGGATACGATACACTCTCTTACAAATGCGCTCCACAGCGGTGAGAATCACAGGTTCAAGCTCGGCAAAACCGAACGTGATATTCCACTTTTTGCGATATTCGGCGTTGAACTTCACCCGGTAGGTCGCCATCTGAGGTCCTCCGGCGGCCTCAGAGTTGAAGAAGCACTCACGAATCGGCAGCACGGTGAGCTTCTTGTTGCCCAGAACACCGACATATAATTCCCGGCCTTCGATGTATTCTTCGGCGATAGCCGCCTGCTGCCATCCATCGTGGATAAACCGGACGCGTTCCTGGAGTGCATCTTCATTCGAGGCCAGCGAAGCGTTCGAGATGCCTTCGGAGCTGTCTTCGAAGGCCGGCTTGACGACCAGCGGATAGTGAACGGTCTTGGGGACACGCACAGCCCCGCTCAGAGGCAGCGAGACAAACCCGGGGACGCGTATTCGGTGCAGGCTCAGGAGTTGCTTGCACAATCGTTTGTCCCGGCACAGCATTAATCCCGTTGCACCGGACCCCGTGAATGGAATATCGAGAATTTCAAGAAGAGCAGCTATATTCTTGTCGAATCGTCTGTCTCCGGCGAACTGCTCGGTCAGGTTAAAGACCAGATCGGGTTTGCCGCGGGTCAGCGCGGCGACGATTTCGCCAACGTCCTCTTCCACGGGCAGGACCAACACATTGTGCCCCAATTCACGCAGAGTGCCGATCACGTGGTGTTCCGTGGTGGGAACCGCAGGACTTTGCGCGAACTCGGGATCGTTATCAGGAACGGCTGTTCCATCGACCAAAACTGTAATGTCTAATTCTCGGCTCATGAATGACCACGTTTCTCACTGCTTCTGAATGTATTGCTTGCGATAGT
>CP070806.1:2630291-2643373 GCA_020343675.1 Phycisphaerales bacterium | reverse complement strand
GTCCGGTCTGTGGGGCGATGATGGTTGACTACGTTCTGTCAGGTAAGAAATGGGCCGGTCCTCGTGCCGGTTGGAACCTCGCCGGTTGGGTTTCCTGGGTTGTTGGCTTTATTGTGGGCATGATGCCATTAGTGGATATGCCTCTTATCGGCAAGGTGGACGTCCCAGCCGCGCCGCTTGTGGCATTTATTGTGGGTGCCGTGCTTTACTTCATCCTGGCCAAGGCGGGTCTGGAGTCGAAAGTTGTTCAGATGGCCGCGGCCCCGGCTGAGGGTACACCGAGCGAAGCGCCGGCAAGCGAGTGAGACAGAATCCGCCAAGGGCGTTTCCCGGTTTGACGGGTTGTTCGATCCGGCAGGGATTCGGTAGAGGACTGAATCCCTGCTGCTTTTTTAGCAGAGGTCAATGACCGGACCTAAGTGTAGTATTGACAGCTTGTTGTACACGCGCTGGACCGGATGAGAGCCCCCGGCCGGCGCGGAGGCAAGAAAAAAAATATACCTTTCGGCGGCTTGACAACGTCCTACAAGTAGGATAGCATCACCGCTTCGACTGTAGCGGATATTTTGGCAGTTTGCTGGCGACCGCGCGTTTCGTCAGTTGAGTAGAATCTGGAATTTCGAGGCAAGAAGGAAATGATGAACAAAAATTTTGGTGCGATTGTGAAAGTCTGTGTCTGTGTGCTTTTTGCCCTGTCTCTGTGTGTTGTCCCGTCGTGCAAGAAATCGCCGGAGGAGCCTCCCAGTCCCCCGCAGGCCACCGAGACAACAACGCCTCAAACCCCCGCTCCGAGCGCTGTTGAGTCCGCCGCCGAGACCCCAGCCCCGGCCGAGCCGCAAGTCACAGAAGCTCCCGCTGCGAGTGCTGAAGGTCTGGTGCCGGTTGACATCGAGCTGCCCAAGCCCATGTTTGTGGGCACCCCGACGGATACGCGCGTGCCGAATCTCGAAAAGCCGCTGGGCAAACCCCGTCCGCCGTTTCTGGCCCCGCCCGGAACGACAAACGTAGCAGCAGGTAAGCCGGTTTCCAGCAGCGACGAAGAGCCTATCATCGGCGAGATTGAGATGATTACCGATGGCGACATGGAAGCGGCCGACGGCAGCTACGTTGAGCTGGGTCCGTTCGTGCAGCACGTGACCATCGACCTCGAAGCGATGCATGAGATTTACGCTGTTTTGGCCTGGCATTATCATAAGGAAGCCCGCGTCTATTTCGATGTTGTCGTGCGTGCTGCGGACGATCCCGATTTCATCACCAACGTCAAGACGGTTTTCAACAATGACATCGACAATTCCGCGGGGCTCGGTGTCGGTAAGGACATGCACTACATGGAGACGAACGAGGGCAAGCTTATCGACGTCCTTGCTCAGGGCGTCAAGGCGCGTTACGTCCGGCTCTACAGCAACGGCAATACCAGCAACGACTTGAATCACTATATTGAGGTCGCAGTTTACGGCAAGCCGGTAGAATAAGATGACCAGAACGTGTTGCGTCCTTGTTTTGGCCGTGACAATTCTTGCGATTGCGCTGCGCCTTCCGCGGCTCCAACAGCGCCCCATGCACGGCGACGAGGCCGTCCACGCCATTAAGTTCGGCAAGTTGCTTGAAGAAGGTGTTTATACGTATGACCCGGATGAGTACCACGGGCCGACGCTGAATTACCTGACCCTGGTTCCCGCTTGGCTCACCGGCGCAGTGAACCTGGCCCAGGTGAGCGAGTTTACCCTGCGCATTGTGCCCGTCTTCTTCGGGGCGTGCCTGATCCTGCTGCTCCTGCTCGTGGCGCGGCCTCTGGGGACGGGAGCAACGGTCTATGCCGCTGTGCTGACCGCTGTCTCGCCGGCCATGGTCTTCTACAGCCGGTACTACATTCAGGAAATCCTTTTGGTCTGCTTCACGTTCGGCGCCATCGCCTCGGGCTTTCGGTATGCCCGGAACAGGAGTATGGGCTGGGCTTTGCTGACCGGCGTATTCCTGGGCCTGATGCACGCCAGCAAGGAGACCTGCGTCATTGCTTTGGGCTCGATGGTCTTGGCGCTGCTGCTCACGCTGCTGATGCAGCGACGGGACGGTTCGTTGCTGACAGCTCTCAGAACCGTGCCGCGGTCTCATTGGGCTGGCGGCCTGGTAGCCGGCCTCATTGTCTCAGGGCTGTTCCATTCATCGTTTCTGACCAATCCGGGCGGCATTCTGGATTCGATTCGCACGTACACGACCTATCTGGGCCGTGCGAGCGGCAACGCGATGCATCTTCATCCGTGGTCCTACTATCTGGAGATGCTCATCTATTTCAGATACGGCGACGGTCCCATCTGGACCGAGGCCCTCATCGTCCTTTTGGCGGTGGTTGGCCTCATTGCCGCGATGACAAGAAAGGGCCTCTCTTCAGCCAATGCGCCGCTTGTCAGGTTCATCGCCTTCTACACGATTATTATGACGGTGGTCTATTCCGCGATTCCATATAAGACTCCCTGGTGTCTGTTAGGCTTTCTGCACGGCATGATTCTGTTGGCCGGCGTCGGGGCGGTGGTTCTGGTCAGGTTGGTTCCAAATGTTCTGCCCCGCTTGATTGTCCTGTTTCTGTTGTTCGACACTTCGGTTCACCTGACTTGGGAAGCCTGCCGCGCGAGTTACACGTTCGATGCAGACAGCCGGAATCCTTATGTCTATGCGCACCCGACCGCGGAGGTCTTTACCATCGTTCGGAGAATAGAACAGTACGCGGGCGCTCATAAGGATGGTCGCAACATGCCCATCGAAGTCATTTGTCCCGGAGATGACTATTGGCCTCTTCCCTGGTACCTCAGAGCGTTCAAGCGGGTAAGCTGGTTGAATCATGTCGTCGAGGACACGGATTCAGCGCCGCTGATCATTGCCTCGCCTGAGGTTGAGGGGGCGCTGACCAGGAAGCTCTACACGCTCACCCCTTTGGAAAAGCGTCAGATGTATTTGTTCTTGTTTGACAAGCCGTACTATATGTGGCTGCGGCCGGAAGTCAAACTGCTCGGTTTTGTCAGAAGGGGCCTTTGGGATCGTCTCCAAAGGCAGCAGACCGATGCGGCCCAGGCACAGACGGTAGGCGAAAAATGACTGAGAAGCGTCAAGAAACTTGTTTTGTCCGGAGCGACTGTCAGCCCACACCCGGCATGAAGCGTTTTTCGCATGAGGCGATGGCGACCACTTTCGAGATCCTTATCGTGCACGAGGATGAGCGCTATGCCCGGCAGGCTGCGACGGCCGCTTTCAATGAGGTGGACCGGCTCGAAGGCGAGCTGAGCCGGTTCCTTGAGAATAGCGACATTGCCCGCATCAACAACCTGCCCGCTCGTCAGCCTCTGCAGCTTGGCCTGGATGCATTCGAGTGCCTGCGGGCGAGCGCCCAGATGTATGCGCAGACCAACGGCGCTTTCGATGTCACCGTCGGTACGCTGGTAAAGTGCTGGCGCCACGAAGACGGATCGCCGCGCACGCCCTCGCCGGAAGAGCTGGCTCGTGCGCGTCTGCACACGGGCGTCCATCTTCTGGAGCTCGATAAGCCAGAGCACACGATTCGGCTCTCGGCCAGTCCCGTCCGGGTCGATTTGGGCGGCATCGGCAAAGGGTATGCCGTTGACCGAGTGGCGGAGCTGCTTGGCGAGTGGAGTATCGAGACGGCGCTGATTTCCGGCGGCTACAGCTCGGTCCTGGCGATGGAGGCCCCGCCCGGAACGGATGGCTGGCCTCTGACGTTAAGCGACCCCGCCGATCGCACGAAGATAGTGGCGCGTCCTCGTTTGCGCGCCGGGGCGCTGAGCGGCTCGGGAGTCGCCAAGGGCGGGCACATTATCAGCCCCCGCACGGGCCGGCCGGCAGAGGGCAGGCGGGCCGCATGGGCATCCGCCCCTGATGCCACGACGGGCGACGCGCTCTCGACGGCTTTTATGATCATGGAGCCCGATGAAATCGAGCAGTATTGCGCGCGGCATCCGAAGGTGCTTGCGATGGTGATTCTACAGGAAAAGAGTGATGGGGCACCGCAGGATACAATTCTTCACTTCGGCCGCTGGGGCGAAAATGTGCTGCTGACGTGACGATGGCTTGGGCCTTCCGGGAGCCTCGCACACGTGCCTACTTGTCTGACATGATCCGCCTGATGGTCAACAGCTCGGAGAGAACGCGCCAGGAGCTTCGGGTGGGTGACAACCGGCTGTCGCGGTCGCACGTCCAGTCAATAGGAAATTCCTGTATCCGGTAGCCCTCCCGTTGCGCCCGCATGATGATTTCAATGTCGAATGTGAATCCGTCGGTGACGGCCTCGCCGTATAGGTGCCGGGCGACGTCGCCTTTGTACATCTTGAACCCACACTGCGTGTCGGTGAACTCGGCGGGGATCCCCATGTCGTGGATGACCAGCCAGTGGAAGATCCTGGAGCAAAGACGCCGATAGAGGCTCTGGGCTTTTTCGATGTGGCATCCGCGCATTTTTCGTGAGCCGTGTGCGATCTCACAGGCCCCGCTCTTGAGCAGGTCCAGGCCTCGCAGCGTGTCCTCGTACGGCACGCAGCAGCCACTGTCGGCGAACATGACGTATTCGCCGGTGGAGGCGTTCATGCCCGTGCGGACGCCGTACCCTTTACCTCGATGTTTTTCGTAGCGAATGACGTTCAGTTTTGCACTCTGGGGAACGTGAACCTTTTCGGCGGTTTCGGCGGTCTTGTCCCTACTTCCGTCATCGACGACGATGATCTCTCCGGTGAGCTGGTGATGCTCCAAAAAGGCCGCCGCAGCCTCGACGTCTCGAGCGATCTTCTTGCTTTCGTTAAATGCCGGTATAACGATCGACAAATCCATCAATGCGTTCTATCCTTCAATGGCGCGCTGTCGCAGTTGCCATGCCCGCGCGAGCTTGTTCTCGAATCATCCTCAATTATGCTTTCAGCAGGTCTTTGTCACTTGCGGCTTTGAAAATCCGGGTGGAGGTCAGCAGCTTCGTCTGCGTCAGGAGGCCCGGCGTGTGCGTCTTGACCGCTGCGACCATATGCCTTTTGTTTCTCAAGGCGGAACGGGCCTTCTCGAATATTGTCTGCTTCAGGGGACAGGAAAGATCGGCATCGCTGACGATGCTCAGAAATCGCTTCTTGTGCCCGTCGGTGAAGTCCTTCCCTTCTCGGAGTACAAAATAGACCTCGTACAGCGCAATCAAATAAATCACCGCCAGCTCCACCGCCAGCCGGTAGAATTTGATGTAGTCCACGTTCCTGATGTACTGCTGATACATCTTCGAATTCTCTCCGTCCTTGCGATACTCCTTGTCCGCCTTCTTGTATGGCCCGAGCTGCCGGCACGCCCTCAGCGTCAGCAGGAGGTTATCGACGGAGTTCTCGACGTCCTCTTCCGAAGGACACGTGCCGTAGGTTTGTACGAATCCCCGCTGCAAAAAGTAGCGGAACCAATCCTCGGTGTTTCTCGTGGTCACACGTCTCACACAATCCGCCCACCGTCGAAAATCCTGCCTGAAGAAGTCGTACTTCGAGCCGCTCTTTTCCTCCAGACGATAGACCTGTTCGTAGAGAAAATAATCCTGGAAGACTTCGCACTCGCGGTGCTTTTTGCGATTACGGCCCTCGCGATAGTAAGGGCCCGCTACGCGGTTGACAACCGGATGAATGATCTGGTCGGCGGCGATATGGCTCAGATGCCCTGCAACGTAGGCGAGTTTCCTGACGTCATCATCGTATAGCTTGACCTGACCGTCTTCTCTGACCGCATCACTGAAAACGATCTGGATCAGCTTCAGGGGAAATTCATTGGGCCGGTGAGAGTGCAGATGGTACGACCACGGGGTGACCCCCCTGGCCTGGACGAAGCCTTCCTTGAGCATGTCCTTGATCGAACTGGACATCCTGGCATAGTAATACAGATCGGGACCGAGGCTTCCGAGGTTCACGTACGCCTTGTAGTTCTTGTTCCTGGAGCTGTCGTCCAGTACCTGTGCGAATTGCGCGAACTCGGCTACACCTTTGCCCTTGAGCGTTTGCAGCGCCTTATGGGCGATGAGCATATGTGTCACATTAGCCGGCATCGCATTTTCCTTATCTTCGTACCTGTCAGCCTTCCAAAGAGTTTACGCAGGCACACAGAAAACGCAAGGTTCTTTTTTTCGCCCGTCATAGCGCCGACCATTTTCGCCGGCAGAGAACGTGACATGAGCAACGATTGGCACAGTACCGCTGTCACTGAGGCGGCGTGATCATCTGATGTGCTTCGACGGCTCCGGCGAGACGGCACATACCCGATGTGAGAATGCTGGGGTCCACCCAGTCAGCGGGGCCAGGCTAAGGGAAACGTCTCCTCGCGAGAATGGGCTTCGACGTGCCCGTCGAGGAGAGCACAATTGCCTCTTCCTGCCAACTGGTCTCCGGAAGGAGCGTGATGAAAACCGCCGATGACATCCCAGAACGGCCCCACGCCCTCGGGACCGGGCCTGATCAGCCGGTAGCTGCCGGTGGTGTTCAGCCAGCCTTCGATCATGGAGTCATTGCCCGGAATCATGTACGTGTCGTTGAGCCCGGAGACGTTATACCGGGTGTCCACCAGGGCGCTTTCCTCCGTGAAGGAGAACGTCTCTGCCGGGTGCCTGACCTCAGCGAGTTTCACAACCCTCGATTTTTGGACGCTGCTGCCCGGGCTGCCCAGATAGGCGTTCATGGTGTAATTGTACCAGGGCTTGTAGTTCTTGAGGTTGCCGGCGTCTGCTTGATAGAAGTGGTCCTGGGATGTCTGGTGAGCGATCCGGGAAAACGTCGGACAGATAAAAGCTCGCGCGTCCTGCAAGTACGAGAAGAACGGCCCCGCGTATTCCGGATGGTTCCTCAAATACAAATCGCCATTGCACCAGCGCAGATGAATGGGGCTGGCTAGCCCGGACTCCACGGGGTAGGCCGACGACTGTGAAAAATAGCAACTGCCTGGATTGCAGAATTTATCGTCGTTGTCTCCTGTGTACATGAATATCGCAACGCCGTAATTTTTCAGGTTGGACTGGCACACGACGCGCTGCCCCTGCTCCTTGGCTTTCTGAAGGGCCGGCATGAGAATCGCCAGCAGAAGGGCGATCACCGCAATAACCACCAACAGCTCTATGAGCGTGAATCCTTTTTTCCTCTGCATCGCAGTGCTCCTCCAAAGAGGTTTGTCCGACATTCTTTGTCTGCAAGCTGCGGCTGCATGACTATGGCCTTGCCATGCCGAGGGCATGGTCTCTGGGAGTCCATCATAACAGGGTGAAGGAAGAATTACCACCATTTTTGAGTTTCACTGCTCGCCATCCCAATGGGCCGCGCTTGAATTCCAGCGCGCCGCAGGATATGATCTGTGGACGAAAGGTTCCCCGTGGATGTTTTGCACGGGAAACAACGGTTTCTCGAAAGCGGCAAGAGCGCAAGACTGATTGGGTGATCGATGCTTGAGAACCTGAAGAAACTGAGCCGAAGTGTGTCGAAAATCTCGACGTGGCTGAGCTGCGACAAGATTCCCTGGGTGATTGCGGGGCCGTGCAGCGCCGAGTCCGAGCAGCAGGTTATCTCGACGGCCCGCGCATTGGCACGGTCCGCCCATGTGAACGTTTTCCGCGCCGGGATATGGAAGCCTCGAACGCGGCCCAACACCTTCGAGGGCGTCGGCAAGATCGGCCTGGAATGGCTCAAAGCGGTCAGGGCCGAGACCGCCCTTCTGACGACCACCGAAGTGGCCAGCGCCCGGCACGTCGAGCTTTGTCTTGACCATGATGTGGATATACTCTGGGTCGGGGCGCGAACGACGGTAAACCCGTTTCTCGTCCAGGAGATCGCCGATGTCCTCAAGGGCGTTGATATCCCTGTGCTTGTCAAGAATCCGGTCAATGCCGAACTGGGCCTGTGGCTGGGAGCCATCGAGAGGCTGCACCACGCCGGCATACGAAAGCTCGCCGCCATACACAGGGGCTTCTCGACCTACGTGGAGATGGAATACCGCAACTATCCAAACTGGCAGATTCCCATCGAGCTCAAGCGGCTCGTTCCGAGTCTGCCGCTGATTTGCGACCCCAGCCACATCGGCGGCAGCCGGGAGTTCATAGAACCCATCTCGCAGACCGCGCTGGATCTGGGCATCGAGGGTCTGATGATCGAGACGCATATCGACCCGGACCGGGCGTTGAGCGATTCGAGGCAGCAAATCACGCCGGACGTTCTTATTGAGATGCTGGACAGGCTTCGGATACGAAATGCCCAGATCGCTGACCGGCACGTGAAGGGCCAGATGGCCCATCTGCGGGCCCAGATCAGCCACGTGGATGCGCAAATCATACAGGACCTGGCGGACAGGATGAAGTGGGTCGAGCAGATCGGAAAGCTCAAACAGCAGCACAACATCCCCGTTCTCCAGATTGACCGATGGGAGAATCTTCTTCGGGACCACATGGCCAAAGCCTGTCAGCTTGGCCTTGACAGCGAATTTGTGAAGTCCGTATTCGAGCTGATCCATGCCCAGGCGGTCAAGAGGCAGTTATGAAGGATTTTTCGCCGGGGAATGACTTAACAAGAAAGGGAGAAACATGATCGAGAAACGCAAGACCATCATTGGCGCAGCGGTTGTTCTGAGCATATTCATTCTCTTCGGCGTCTCGTTCTTACCGGGTGTCTCTAAAACGACCGCCCGGAGAAGCAGCGGCATCGAGATTCATCCCGACGCCGACGTGCATCCTTCGGTTATCCTCGAAGGGAGGGTAACCGTGGGCCCTTACACGAAAATCGACGCCGGAACAATCATCACCGGAAACGTGACCATCGGCCATCACAGCCTGATTCGCTGTAACGTGACGATACGAGGCACGAACCAGATCGGCAATTACACGCACATCTACGACAATGTGAACATCGAGGGCGGCCGGCCCGCAAAGGTGGGCTCTTCGAGAGCCGAGGTCCCTGACCGCTCGATTATTGGTGACGGGTGCTGGATCAATCACGGTGCCACGATGCACGGGACGCAGATTGGCGACGGGGGCGCGGTCGGGCTGAACGCGTGCTGCGATTACAACACCCGGCTCGGCAAAGGCGCGGTTCTGGCCAACGGCAGCGCCACGCACGTGGACCAGGCGATTGGCGAGAACTGCTTTGCCGAGGGCGTGCCAGCGGTTGTCAAGAAGACCAATATCACGGAACAGGACCGCCTGGATTACTTCGGTGTGCTGCCTTCCGGATGGACCCGCTACGAGGCGGAGAATATGGAAAGAAGTATTCGAAGAAAGAAGGGCGTTCAGTAGAGCGCGCATCAGGCGGTCTGCTATGAAGCAAACACGTAGAGGAGCTCTTGAGACGAGGCCCGGAGGCGGAACCTTGACCGAGGGCGGTCGATCCCCGTCTCGGCCCCGGGGGGGCAGGGCCAAGCTATATCTCGTGCCCTAAAGGGGCACTGGGACGCAAAGATTGCCATTGCTCTTGGCCGTACGGCCGCAATGACCACATCGGTACTCTGGCTCTTCAACCAAGGCCCTGTAATTCTGCACATCGCTCAAATGAAATCCCTGCGATATGATATAGCACAGATGCTCGGTGTGCTTCTGGGAATGGCACTGCGTATTCGACTCTAAGAGCTTGGCATCCATTGTGCACTCGTCCTTACGGTTCAACTCAAATGCAAAGGTCTATACGCTCTTTCGAGAAAGTGGTTCGTCCGTTCTGAAATATCAACGTGGTCGCTCTTCCGACGGCAAGGTGTTTTGGAGCAGCGAGCTTTTGCCCTGACGGGGCGCCGTAACGGGTGGAGTGCATTGACGTGCAATTTTGTCTCTCAGGGAAATAATCGATAACCGGCGAGTGCTCCTCCGCGCCACTCGCCCGGTCACCTTCGACCCTCGTCCAATATGTTCCTTTATCGGCCAGAATCCACACGAGGTTAACTTGGAGTGGAAAAACATTGCAGAATTGGATCTGAGTGCGGCGTGGGCGTCAGTGTTTCTGACGGATGCGGGGGCTCAGCAGCATGTGAAAGTACCCCCACGTCCAGGCTTTTGAGCCGTCCGGGCGGATCAGCCAAAAACCGCGGACTGCGTCATTACTTTTTACCGGAGGCGCCTGGTTCGGGTCCTGTAACTCGTTGCAGTACAGTTGCCAATACACGATGTATGGACAGCCCCAGTCAAGAGCGGTCTGCACGGCAGCGGGGATCGCCTTCTGGATTTGCCCGGTGGAGAACCTGTTCTCCGGCATGCCGTACTCGCCCACGTAAACGTTTTTATCGCCGAAGACGGGACTATCGGGCGTGTGAGCCGCTATGAAATCCAGCGCTTCGCGCAGGATCTCGGGATTGTTAAAATGCTCCGTTGCGGCGTCCCACGCCGAATACGAGACCAAATCCAGTTTTGTCCGGGGCAGGACCGTATTCACCACACCGGGCCTGCCTTCTTTCATGGACGCGACGACACGATTGACCTCCGCCGCGTGATACACCCAAACGCCCCGCGTCCCGACCTCTTCTCTGGCCTGATTGACCCCCGCCTGGCGCGCGTTGAGCCAGTCGATCATACCGCTGATGGCCTCGGGCTTCGGGTCGGCGTTTCTGTCATAATTGCCGCGAATCAGCCAGTCCCCTTCCCAGTGCTGCAATATGAAGGTCTTGCCGGTCCCTTTGTACGCGGTCAGCAGATATTTCGCCAACTCGTACAACTGCCGCTGCTCATCCTGTTTCTGCTCCCTAGTCAGGCCCTTCCTCCAATAAGCGTCATCGTGTCCCATTGAGAAACACATCAGGATGTACGTGGTAAACGGCTTGTCGAAGAGCTTTCTGAAGTAGGGCGACTGGGCCATCTCCACCAGGCTGCCCATCGCGGGCCATTGCGAATTGAAAGCGTATGAGCGCTGGGGATCGTGGAACCAGACCTTGATGACCCGCGAGCCCAAAGCCAGAATCTCGTCAGCGCCTTCATTGAGGAAGTCTGTGTCCGTCAGATGGTATTTGCCGTCTACGTGCGTGACGCCGATGATGTCGCGCAATTCTCTTGGCGAATTCGCCTTGGCGCCGGCGTTTGCCTCATGCTCGCGCGGGCCGCAACTGATGCAAATTCCCGCTAACAAGATGGCCGCAAGATAACGTCTCATTCTTCAACCTCCCCCTGATGATAACTCTCCGGCCGGCTGATTTCCATACGTTTCCGGCGGGGAAGGCCCGAAAAACATTGAGGGGATCGCGGCGCTGGAGTATAATCCGGTGACCGTTTCGGACCTGACTCTTGTGGATAAGAAGGAGACATTTTTTGCTGATCTTAAGCGTTGTTTTCGGTGAAAGGACTTGCGATGGACTATCTAAAGCGACTATGTGTTATTCTCTTGGCGGGAACCGTACTCGTCTCATTGGTGGGCTGCACAATGCAAGGAAATGCGAACATGAATATTGAAAAGAGACTATTCGGAAAAACGGACCAGGCCGACGTCGTACACATCTATACGCTTACAAACGCCAATGGCTGCGAAGTCAAAATCACTAATTACGGCGGGATTGTCGTTTCGCTGAAAGTCCCCGACAAGACCGGAAAACTGGGCGATGTCGTTCTGGGATACGAAACGCTGGATAAATACATTGAAAAAAGTCCATACTTTGGTGCGCTGATCGGGCGGTATGGCAACCGAATTGGCAAAGGTAAATTCACCCTCGACGGCAGAGTCTATACATTAGCCGTCAATAACGGTGAGAATCATCTGCACGGGGGTATTGTGGGTTTCGATAAAGCCGTGTGGAACGCCAAAGAGATCAAGCAGCCCGACGCCGTCGGGCTGGAGCTTACCTATCTGAGCGGGGATGGAGAGGAAGGGTATCCGGGGAATCTATCCGTCACCGTTCGATATCTTTGGACCGACGACAATGAGTTAAAGATCGACTATACGGCCACAACGGATCGCTTGACCATCGTGAATCTAACGAATCATTCCTATTTCAACCTTGCCGGCAAAGGGGATATCCTTGGGCACGAGCTGATGATCGACGCGGACAGGTTCACACCGGTCGATGAGGGCCTGATACCGACGGGCGAGCTTCGCTCCGTTGCGGAAACTCCGATGGACTTCAGAAAACCAATGACGATCGGTGCCCGAATCGAACAGGACGACGAGCAGTTGAAATTCGGCCTGGGCTACGACCACAACTGGGTATTGAATCGCTACGACGGCTCGCTACGGCGTGTGGCTCGTGTCTGTGAATCGACGACGGGTCGGATCGTGGAGGTGTACACCACGGAACCGGGCCTGCAATTTTATTCGGGTAACTTTCTCGATGGCACGATTACGGGAAAATGCGGCGCCGTCTATCAGCAGCGGTATGGGCTGTGCCTGGAGACTCAGCATTTCCCGGATTCGCCCAACAAGCCCGATTTCCCGTCAACGCTGCTCAAACCGGGCGAGAGGTACACCTCAACGACGATTTACAAGTTCACCACGCAATAGAGGCGGCAGACCGCCACGACAAACATGGTTACGACATCGAAAACCATCCTGGTACTCGCGCTTGCCGGCACGGCCGCCGCACAATTCTACTTTCCGAACCCGGCCCCTCCTCTGGGAGGCGACGTGGTCACGTACACCGAGGCCGTCGGCAAGAATAAACCTCCCAAACCGGGATACCTTCAGACCTTTATTGATCCGTACTTCGGCTCGAAAATCACGCGCGTCTCCGGCGATAAGGGAGAACCTATCCCGGTTATCGGGGGCACGTGGCCGCAGAATTGCAGAAACCATTACCAGAAGGATGCCCCCTGGAACGCTGATGGAAGCGTGCTTCTTCTTGCCAAAGGGTGCAGGATGTTTCTGGATGGCAATACGTACGAGCCTCTCGACCTGAAGACGCCTTCGGGTTATGCCCGCTTTCATCCGCGAAAACCCGATATCATGATCGTCTTGCCGAGGGGGGGCAACACAATTGAGCGGTTCAACCTGCGAGAAGGCACATCGACTACCATCGCAGAATTCCCGGGCTACTCCCGTTTTTCCTACATGTGGGAGGGCAATATTTCCGGCGACGGAAGATGGATCGCTCCTTGTGCCGTCAAGGAAGGCAGGAAGGTGACTTTTGCTTAC
>CP070806.1:2620400-2630191 GCA_020343675.1 Phycisphaerales bacterium | reverse complement strand
GGCCATCATGATTTCGACCACTTCCGAGACGCCCGCCGAGAGGGAGGTGTTGATGTGGTCCGGCGGAACCAACTTCTCTCGCAGGTGCTTTCGCATCACATCAGCCGAATCCTCCGCCATGAACGGGACGCGACCCGTCAACATGTGGTAGAGCGTGGCCCCGAGGCCGTAGATGTCCGCCCTGCCGTCGATGTCGATTTTGCCTCGAATTTGTTCCGGCGCGATGTAGTATGGTGTTCCGTAGGCCTTTCCCGCTTCACTTTGCGCGGCCTCGATGTCCGTCGTTTCGCGTGCCAGACCCATATCCGCCAGCTTGACCACTCCGCTGTTGCTGATCATGATATTCTTCGGCTTGACGTCACGGTGAATCAGGCTGCACGCATGAGCGTGCGCCAGCGCGTGGGCGACCTGAATCACAATATCGAGCGCCTCAGCCTCGCTGAAAATGTTCCCCGCCACCAGATCGTCGGCGATCGTCTTTCCCTCGACGTACTCCATCACAAAATAATGGTATCCCCCCGCCTCGCCGACGTCGATGGCCTGCACGATATTCGGATGGTTCAGCTTTCCAGCCGCCTGCCCCTCCTTGTAAAACCGCTCGACATACTCGGGATTCTCGGTGAACCGTTTCGGCAGGACCTTGATCGCCACCATCCGGTTCAGGCTCAACTGCTTGCCCTTATAGACCACCGCCATCGCCCCGGCCCCGAGCTTGCCGAGGATTTTATAGCCCGGAATCTTTCGGACCGCCGCCTTGCTTTCCTTGACGTCCTCCTTCAAGCGCTCGGCCTGGGTCAACGTGATATACCCAAGCTCGATCATCAGGTCTTTGAGGATAATCGGGTTGATCTCCCGGCGGGAATGCAGTTCCTCCAGCGCGTGACGCAACTCGCCATCCGTGCAGAGCTCACGCTCCACAGCCATCTTGCCAAATACTGTATCGTAGTTCGTCTCGTTCGTCATGGATACAACTCAGGCAGACCGAGATGCGCCTCTGAGGAGTCAATCCCTTGACCTGTCCTTCAATACACCCGATAACAAATGCAATTGCGCCAATTATCGGTCTGCCAAAAGCATTGTCAAAGAAAATCTGCCAATTCTCATACGAAAGATGGCCCACCACCAAATCGGCCTTTTTCACCCGTAGGTTTAGCACTTTCACGAGTGAAAACGCGGGGATTCGGAAAGTGTTTCGCGATTCCGGATACTTGATGCTTGATCCTCGATGACGGAACGCGGCACAGACCCGGCCGCGCAGCGCGACGGACTCGATGCTGTTCATTTCGACTGGAGCCCCCCCACACGGGGACCGGAATGGAGAAATCTGGCTGCCAACATGGAACAACCAAGTCCACGACGAGATGTCTCGATCACGGCTAACCTCCTGTCTCCCGTGTCCTGGTTTTTCCGCTTCTGTTTCCGCGACATCAAGCATAGAATTGCCTGCCGGTCGTCGCCGTCTCTTACGAGTTGGCCGGTACCTGAGGAACGTCTGATGAGCAAGCAAGTATTGGCCGTAGTTGGAAGCCCGCGTAGGAATGGAAATACCCATATCCTGGTCTCGAAAATAGCCGAAGGCGCCAGGGCCGCCGGCGCCGCCGTCGATGAGCTGTTCTTGGGCGAGCTGACCATCCGCGAGTGTGACGGCTGTCACGCCTGTTGGAAAGGCAAAGAATGCAGCAAGAACGATGACATGCGAGAGATCTATGCCAAGATCATTCAAAGCGACGCAATCATCTTCGGCACGCCGGTCTATTGGTATGGCCCGACCGCCCTGATGAAGGCGTTCATCGACCGCCTTGTCTATTTCAACTGCCCCGAGAACAGGCGGAAGATAAAAGGCCTCTCGGCGGCGACAGCCATCCCGTTCGAGGAAGAGGACCTCGATACGGCCAGAGGTGTCGTCGAATTCTTCCAGAGGTCTCTCGCTTACTTGGAGATAGAGCTGCTCGGCCAGATCATCGTCCCCGGCGTGGGTGAAAAAGGAGCCATCCGCCACAAGCCCGAACGCCTTCAAGAGGCCCACAACCTCGGCCGGACACTCGTATGACGCGGTCCGCGCTATCGCAGCGCAGCGCAAATCCGGCCATCCGGGGCGACGGGCTCTCTGCCGTATTCCGCGTTCTGTCGTCTGCCTTTTAATCTTGACTTGCGGCCGAATCCCGGTAGAATCCGTTTCTCGAATCTCGTTTATCGATTCCGGAATGGGATATTTCCCTGATCTGTACAAGAGAATAAAGGAGAGAACCGTTGGGTTATAACTGCGTTGTGCTGATAAAGCAAGTGCCTGATACTAAGAGGATTACGGGCGACGTGATGAACGACGACGGGACGGTCAAGCGGTCCGCCCTGCCAGCCATCTTCAATCCGGAAGACCTCAACGCCCTCGAACTGGCCCTGCAAATCAAGGACAAGTTCGGCGGGCACATCACCGTCCTCACGATGGGCCTGCCCGCGGCCAGTGCGATGCTCCGCGATGCGCTCTACCGCGGCGCCGACGAGGCCATCCTGATCACCGACCGGCGCTGTGCGGCCAGCGATACGCTGGCAACCAGTTATATCCTGAGTTGCGCGGTCAAGAAGATCGATTTCGATATCGCCCTGTGCGGCAGGCAGGCGATCGACGGCGATACCGCTCAGGTCGGCCCCCAATTAGCGGAAAAACTCGGCGTGACCCAAATCACCTACATCGAGGAACTGACCGAGCTGGAGGGCAGGACCATCACCGCCCGTAGAAATATCGGCAACGGATGGCAGCAGGTCAAGGCCACCCTGCCGGTGCTCCTGACCGTCACGGGCGATGCGAATGAGCCGCGAGTGGCCGCAGCGAAAAAGATGATGAAACATAAGAGCGCCCTCTCGCCGATTGAGGTCGAGCAGAAAATCAGAACGGAGAACCCGGACGCGGGCGAAGTTGAGATCAAAGAGCTGGCCGAGCTCAAGTGCAGCAAACTCATCGAAAAAGGCCTGCTGATGAAGCAGTGGGACCTGGACGCGGTCGAGGCGGACCTGAACTGGTGCGGCCAGAGCGGCTCGCCCACCAAAGTCCATCGTATCCAGAGTGTCGTTTTGGCCGCCAAAGAAACCAGACAAATCGAGCCGAGCGAAGAGGGAATCTCAGGGATGATACACGAACTGATCAACGACAAGGTGATTGCGTAGGTCAGAAGAGAGAATGCAGGAAACAGAAGTCGAGCGACGAACTTATGATAGAAGTGAATAGAGAAGGTGAAGTGTGGGTGTTCGCCGAGCAGCATGAAGGACGCCTGGATGATACGCCGGCCGAATTGATGAGCAAGGCCAGGCACCTGGCCGATACCCTGAACGTGAAACTGGCAGCGGTCGTTCTGGGCGAAGGCCTCGAGGACCTGGCAGCCCGGCTGATTCAGTACGGCGCCGACAAGGTTTATCTGGCCGAGCATCCGCTGCTGCGCACGTACCAGACGAACAGCTACGCGAAGGCGATATACGATTTGATTCACAAGCACGCCCCGCAGATTGTGCTCTACGGGGCGACGGTTACCGGGCGCGATTTGGCGCCGCGGATCGCCAGCGCGGCTAAGGCGGGGCTGACCGCCGATTGCACGGACCTGCAAATCGGCGACCACACTACGCCGAAGGACAAGAAGGTGCACAAGAACCTGCTGTTTCAGATCAGGCCCGCCTTCGGCGGAAATATCATTGCGACGATTATCAATCACGACCGCTGGCCCCAGATGGCTACGGTGCGCGAGGGTGTCATGCCGATGCCCGAGCCGGATGTCACACGCCGGGGCGAGTTGGTCGAAGAGAAGGTGACCATCGCTCAGCCGGACTTGCCGCTGGAGATTCTTGAAGAGCACAGGCGGCCGAAGAAAGTCGATCTCAAGGCCGCGAGGATCATCGTGGCCGGCGGCGCGGGCGTCGGCAGCAAGGACAACTTCAAGCTCATCTGGGACCTGGCCAACTGCCTCGGCGGGGCCCCCGCAGCGACGCGAGCGGCGGTCGATTTGGGCTTTATCGACCACGACCACCAAGTGGGCCAGACGGGGACAACGGTCAGGCCCAGTTTATACATCGCTGTCGGGATCAGCGGCGCGATCCAGCATCAGGCAGGCATGTCGCAGAGCCAGAAAATCGTTGCGATCAACAACGATTCCGAGGCGCCGATTTTCGGCGTCGCCCACTACAAAATAGTCGGCGATCTCAACGACGTCGTCCCGAAAATGATAAAATCGATCAAAGAAAAGAGCGTGAAAGTATAAGCAAATCAGACGGAAGCTGTCATTGCGAGCCAACCGCAGGTTGGCGCGGCAATCTCGCTGGTCGCGTATTAGATTGCTTCGCTTCGCTCGCAATAACATCGAGGATCGAGAATCAAGCATGGCTAATTTCTATCGCGACAATAACGACATACAATTCCTGTTCAGGCACGTTGACCTGGCCACGTCAGCGGAGATTTGCGAAGAGGACTTCGCCTTCGCGGGCGAGTTCGACCATGCCCCCGCCGATGCCGCCGAGGCGATACAGAACTACGAAATGGTGCTGGATTCGCTGGGCGAGCTGTGCGGTGAGTTCATCGCGCCGCGCTCCGAAAGTGTGGACCGTGAAGGCAACGTCCTGAATGAAGACGGCACCGTCACCCGCGCCAAAGGCATCGCCGAGGCGATTGAAAAACTCGGCCAGGCCGAGGTGATGGGCTTCACGCTACCCCACCGCTTCGGCGGGTTGAATTTTCCGAACTTGGTTTATTCGATGGCGATTGAAATTCTCTCACGAGCGGACGCGGCGTTGATGAACATCTTCGGGCTGCAGGGCATCGCCGAGACGATCAACGCCTTCGCCTCGGAAGAGATTAAGCAGAAATATCTACATGATTTTTCCGCCGGCAAGGTGACCGGCGCGATGGTGCTGACTGAGCCCGACGCCGGCTCCGATCTTCAGGCGGTCAAGCTCCGCGCGTTCCAGGATGACGACGGCAACTGGTTCCTGCACGGCGTCAAGCGATTCATCACCAACGGCTGCGGCCAAGTCTTGCTCGTGTTGGCGCGCAGTGAGCCCGACCGCAGCGGCGGACTGGGCCTGAGCCTGTTCGTCTGCGAGCCGGGCCCGACTGTGCACATTCGCCGGCTCGAGGACAAGCTCGGCATCCACGGCTCGCCGACGTGCGAAATCTTCTTCGACAACACGCCTTGCGAGATTATCGGCGAGCGCCAGCGCGGCCTTGTCACCTATGTGATGAGCCTGATGAACGGCGCACGCATCGGCATTGCGGGTCAGTCGATGGGCATCGCCGAGGCGGCGTATCGTATCGCGCGGGATTATGCCGCGACGAGAAAGCAGTTCGCCGTGGCGATTGAGAAACTGCCCGCCGTGCGCAAGATGCTCATCGATATGAAGATCGACATCGAGGCCGGACGGGCGCTGCTGTATGAGACCTCGCGCGTGGTGGATCTGGAGTTGGGTTACGCCAGGCGGCTCGAAACGAACCCGCCCGAGGACAAGCCCGAGCTTAAGCAGCTCAAAGACAACGCGCGCAAGTACAAACGGGCCGCCGCGATGCTGACACCGATGAGCAAGTACTATTGCTCAGAGATGTGCAACCGCGTGACATACGATTCGATCCAGGTACTCGGCGGCAGCGGCTATATGCGGGACTACGCGTGCGAACGGCACGCGCGCGACGCGAGAATCACGACGATCTACGAGGGGACGAGCCAGCTGCAGGTCGTCGCGGCGGTGCGCGGCGTCTGCAGCGGAACGGCCGAGAAATTCATGGGCGAGCTGGCACAGCAAGACTACGACGCCGAGGTCAAAGACCTGCTCGAAATGCTCGCCGAGGGCACCGAAAAGTTAAAAGAGGCCATCGCCTATGTCAAGGAGCAGGGCAATGAATACATGGACCTCTACGGCAGGCCGCTGGTCGATATCGCCATTGACTTGATTAATGGCTACCTTTTCTGTGGCCAGGCCAGCACGAAGGTCCAGATGGAAGTCCCCGTCCTCGACAACGGCACCGCCAATGGCAAATCTATCCCCATGAAGGAACGCAAGGCCATGCTCGCCCGCCGGTACATTACCCGAAATGCACCAAAGATCGACGCGATGGTAGAGCTAGTCTGCGCCGGCGACAAATCCGCCTTCACTGACTATGAAGCCCTCGTCGGACCGGTGCCGGGGGAGTGAATGGAGATTCAGGTTGTCAGGTCGCAGGAGGGCGGGCGGTCGGGAGAATCAGGATTACGCAGTACGCATCACGAGATACGAGAGAATGCTACGAGCTGTGATATTTGATTTTGACGGGGTGATTACCGATAGCGAAATTTTGCACCTGCGCGCGTTCAATCGGTCGCTGGTGCCCTATGGCATCGAGATATCCACGAAAGATTATTATACGAACTACCTGGGCTTCAGCGATTTCGACTGCTACAGGGCGCTGGTCGAGAACGGTTTGCTCAACATCAACGAGCAGCAAATCGCCGGCGTCATCAGGCAAAAAAGCAGAATCTTTGAGGAGTTGACGAGAACCGAGGGCCGGACCATCGAAGGCGTGCACGAGTTTTTGAGGATGCTTCAAGAGAGCAAGGTCCCGATGGCGATTTGCTCAGGCTCGCTGCTGACGGAGATCGAAGTGATGTTGGATGAGGCGAAGCTGCGCCATTTCTTCGCCGTGATTGTCTCGGCCGAACAGGTCAAGGAAGGAAAGCCGAGCCCCGAGGGTTTCCTGCTGGCGTTGCAGAAGCTCAACAAGAAGCTCCCCCTCCCTATCGCCGCCGGCGAGTGCATTGTCATCGAAGATTCGCGATGGGGCCTCGAAGCCGGCAACGCCGCGGGTATGCACACCATCGCCGTGACCAACTCCTACGAGGCCGACCAGTTAGCCTTAGCCGAGAAGGTCGTTGCCAAGCTGAATGAATTGACCCTCGACGACTTGCAGCGGCTCTGTGCGTGATCGTACCGAACAATCAGGCCGCGCAGCGCGACGGACTTGATTCTTATCAGTGCTCCGACCGCCGGAACATTCCGCATATTTAGCCCAGATTAACCCCGGTTTGGCCATGGATGTTCGATATTGGCGATTCACTGGGCTCGATGCTCATCCCGGGGCGGCCCGGCCAATCACTAATCACCGGCTTTCCCCGTGTGTTTTGTAGAAAATTCTTGTTTTTGCCGCTAAGATGGGCATAATGCTAAAGTTCGATAAGAAATGGTTTTAGGGAGACAGGTTTATAGCAGCTTCGAACGAGACTATGCTGCTGGCGATTCGGTTCAGGGTGGAGGGGAGTCTGAGGTTCCTCTCACACGCGGAGACGCTCAAGGTCTTCCAGCGGGCCTGCGTCCGGGCGGATATTCGCGTCCGATACAGCGAGGGCTTCAATCCCCGGCCGAAGCTTTCCTTGCCCTTGCCGCGATCCGTCGGCGTTGAGTCCGACAATGAATTGTTGTGTGTTCGGCTCGAGCGCGATCCGCCGGCAGGCGGTGCCCCGGGCGAAACAGAGGCGAATCGGGAGTCCCGAATCAAGGATGTGCTCGAGGCCCAATTGCCCGAAGGCTGTGAGTTGCTTTCGATTAGCCAGGCCCGGGTGGGAGCATCATTTCAGCCGCGTTCGGCAACCTACGTGTTGCCGGTGCAACCGGAGTATTTCAACGATGAACTACGGGCGACCGTCGAACGCGTGTTGGCGAGTGAATGTCTGCCCCTCCGGAGGCCGATAGACAAGAATGGATTGAAATTCAAGAATGTGGATGTCAGGGGCTTTTTGAAATCGATTAAGCCGGCGGACGGACGTATAATTGCCGAGTGCGAAATCAGGCCCGACGGCTCTGTGCGGGTCGATGAGCTGCTGAAGCTGCTGGGGCTGGATGAGACTATGCTGACCTCGCCGATCAGGCGAACGAACGTGCAATGGCAGAGCAACTGACAATTTACGATTGAACATTGACGATTGGGAACAATGGGGGCGGATAAGTAGCCGCCAATCGTCAGAGAAAAATAATCAGCGTAAACAGGGATACGAGAATGGCAAGAGAGATGCTCATCAACGTAGCGGAGCGTGAGGAGTGCAGGGTGGCAGTCGTCGAGAACGGCGTACTCGAAGAGCTTTATGTGGAAAGGGCGAGCTTAGGCAGCCACGTCGGCAACATTTACAAGGGCAAGGTGGTGAATATCGAGTCCGGCATACAGGCGGCGTTCATCGATTTTGGCGTGGGCAAGAACGGTTTCCTTCACATCAGCGACATTCATCCCCGCTATTTTGCGGGCGTCGGCGAGAAATACGTCGAGAGTATCGGTCGCAGAAAATCGCTCAAAGACCGCCCGCCCATCCAGGACTGCCTTCGCAAGGGCCAGGAAATCGTCGTCCAGGTGACCAAGGGAGGCCTGAAAACCAAAGGCGCGACCCTCAGCACGTATCTGGCCTTCCCGGGCAAGTACCTCGTGATGATGCCCTGGATGCGCAAGCACGGCGTCTCGCATAAGATCGAGGATGAGGACGAGCGCAAAAGGCTGCGGCAGATTCTGGAAGAGAGCGAGCCGCCGAAGGGTCGGGGCTTTATCATCCGGACGGCGGGAGAAGGATGCTCCAAGAGGGATATACAGAACGACCTGCGCTATCTCAGGCGGTTGTGGAGGGCGATTGAAAAGCGGATCGAGACCGACGGAGCACCCAGCGAGCTGTATCAGGAATCCGACCTGGTCATCCGGGCGCTGCGCGACGTGTTCACCAGCACGATAAGCAAGATCATCTGTGATTCGGAGAACGTGGTTCGCAAAATCCGGGAGTTCTTCGCCATCGCGACACCGCGCTTGAAACGGCGAGTCACCTACTACGACGGCAAAGTCCCACTGTTTCACAAGTACAAAATCGAGGAGGAAATCGCCAAGGTCCAGTCCCGCAAGGTGCAACTCAAAGGCGGCGGCTCCATCGTCATCGAGCAGACCGAAGCGCTCGTCTCGATCGATGTCAACAGCGGCCGGTACCGCAAGCTCAAAACCGCCGAGCAAACGGCGTACGAAAGCAACATCGAGGCCGCCCATGAAATCGCGCGCCAGCTCAGGCTGCGGGACCTGGGCGGATTGATCATCTGTGATTTTATCGATATGCGCAACGCCAAGCACCGCAAAGCCGTGGAGAAGGCATTTCGAGACGCTGTCCGGACGGACCGCGCCCGGTCGAGAATACTGAGCATCAGCCGATTCGGCGTCGTGGAAATGACGCGCCAGAGAATGCGGCCGTCGCTGCAATCCAGCACGTACCTGGCCTGTCCCAACTGCGGCGGCACCGGGTACGTCAAGAGCCACGAATCCCTGGCGCTCGAGATTATTCGGCTGCTGAATCTCTCGGCCTCAAAAGAGCAGATCAAACGCGTCGAGCTGTTCGTCTCGCCCGAGGTGGCCGACTACCTTCAGAATATCAAGAGAGGCGCCCTGGCGCAGATCGAGCAGCTCAGTGACAAGCGCGTCATCATCCACTCGGCGCCCGACTACTCCGGCGAAAAACACGATTTGGTCTGCTACAACGACCGCGGCGGCGTCGTGAAATTGTAGGAGCCACAGGCTGCAATGTGCAATCCGATAGCTGACGCTCGGCCGAGAATGCCTGCTTGGGAGCCTGCACATGCAGTTTGATCTTGACCATGCGAGGAAAGTGATCGAGGCCGAGGCGGATGCGATTGCTTCGGTGACGCCGATTGTGGATGCTTCTTTCGCCCAGGCGTGCCGGATGATCTACGAGTGCACCGGCTCGTGCATCGTCAGCGGCATCGGCAAGGCGGGGATTATCGGACAAAAGATCAGCGCGACTCTGGCCTCG
>CP070806.1:2596290-2620300 GCA_020343675.1 Phycisphaerales bacterium | reverse complement strand
CCTGCTATGTATTGCACCTCCTCTGCTTTTTGCAGAGTTGCCGATGAAGAGACAATTGGCCAGTGTTGTGTTGCATCCTTGATTAACGATCGCGCCACCCCCGCCACCCGATCTATTACCAGTAAACCTGCAGCCCACAAGGGTTGTACTGGCCCCGCTGTTATTGAACGCCCCTCCACTCTGACCTGCTGAGTTGTTGATGAACATACAGTCAACCAATTCAAGCGATTGTCCGTAGCTTTGGAGAGCGCCACCCCAGTACAATGATGAATTAGTCCTGAATATGCAGTTGGCCAACTTTAAGTTTAGTCCTCCATATGCTATGGCAGCCCCTCCAGATGCGTGATTGCACTTGAACATACAACTATCTAATGATGGACGACCTCCGCTGTTGAATATGGCACCGCCTTGGGACGCGGCTGTGTTACGATAAAAACTACAGTTGACCAGTGTCAGATCGCTCTGGGGAATACACAATCCGCCACCGTGATTATGCGGTTCGGTGCCGTTTGCGTTGCCGCCAGTGATTGTGAATCCGTCAAGAATCGTGTTTGCGTCGGTTCCGTTGCTGGTAACAACGTGGTAACTGTTATCGGCCCGTGTCGGCTCGTCCGGCAAATCGCGAGGATCGGCAACTTCAACATCATCGCCGCTCAGGTCGCCGGAGAGAATGGTCTCGCAGGTGCTGACATCTCGTTCATCGGGCTGCGGAGCACCAAACCCGGCGTAGCCACCTTTGAGCGTGACGCCGTTAATAAGTTCGAATGTGGTCATCCTCCAGTCAAATTCGGGGATTGCCACGAGCCCCTCGTGCGGACTGTAGATTCCCTGCGCGACGCGGATTTCGACCGGCTTGTCGGCAAGACTCGCATCGGCTAAGGCTTCCTGAAGATAAATGTATGCATTGGCCCAGCTTGAGCCGTCATTGGTTCCGGCAGCATTGTCGTCCACATAGATGGTCTTGGCCGGCAATGGGGCCGAAAGCAGCAATAGAATGAATACGGACAGTGTCAGACGGGTCGTTCGCCCTGATTTGTTCGACATTGTTATGTCCTCCTGATATTGCTATCTGAAGGACAACATACCACTTTGCCGTCACCGAGTCAAGGGAATATCAGACCTTTTTGAGGCATTGGCGCTACCTACCGGTCACGCAAAGACGCCATCAAGACCGCGATTCAGGCTCAGAGCAGGTCTTTGAATTCATCGAGAGAGACGGGCTTGCCCGATTCAGCGGAGCGGTCGGCGGCGAAGCAGACCGCCTGGGTCGCCGCGGCATCTTCAAGGTCGGGAGAGGGCGTCTTGTCATCGATGATGCAATCGAGAAAATGGGACACTTCACCCCGGAAGGGATGGTGAGAGACATCGCCGCTGTCGGGCAGGATGCAGGGAATTTTCATAAAATCGTTTTGGCCCGGGAAGAGCTTCGGGGCGAACAGCTCGTTGTTACGGAGCACGCCCTCGGTGCCGTAGATACCGATGTTGAAGCGATAGGGCATCTTCGCGTCGAAGCTGGTCATGCTGCGTCCGATCTTGCCATTCTTGAACTTGACGTTGATTGAGATGGTGGCGGGGTAGTCCGCCGGGTTGCCGCCCCTGACCTGATAGGAAGATACTTCCTCTACGCCAGAGCGGGCGAGCCATCGCAAAGCGTCCACGGCGTGACATCCGGCCGTCATAAGCGCCGTGCCGCTGGCTTCCAGGCTGCCGTACCATTTCAAATCCCATATCCGGTGCAGGTAATCGACCTCCACCATGAAGATATCGCCGAACACACCCTGCTCGATCAGGCGGTCAATGGTGATCAGCAGGGGGTTCCAGCGCAGCACGAAGCTGACGATGGTCTTGACTTTGTTCTTTCGGACCGCTTCGCGCTGCTTGAGCACGTCCTCGGGAGTCAGAGCAACGGGTTTTTCAATGATGACGTGTTTGCCGGCCTGCGCCGCGGCGACCACGTATGGCGTATGCACATTGTGAGGCGTGCATACCACGACGATATCCACGTCCTTTTGCCTGAGCATTTTGGACGCGTCGGTTTCAATGATGCACTTGAGGTCGTAACGGTCCCGGTATCGTTCGGCATTGGCTGGATTTCGGCTTACCAGCGTTCGCACCTCGGAGCGTTCGTCATGTTGGAAGGCTTTGACGTATTCTTCAGCCACCCAGCCACACCCTATGATTGCTGCGCCAAGCTTCTTCATATTCGGTCTCCTTTGCGTATGCAGTTATTGTGAACATTGTCCATTCAAACGGAATCATCATACGACAAATTGTCAGGAATGGAAAGCAGCATATCGTTCCATTGCATCCATAATCGCCTTGATGTTATCCATAGGCACGCCCGGGTAGAGTCCGTAGATCATCATCAGGCCGCCCTCGGGGCTTCCGAGCTTCTGCACTTCCCGGTGAATCAAATCGTCGATCTGGCCGGGGGTGCCGAAGCGCGTGATGTGCTGGCGGTCAATATCCAGATCGATGCAGAGGCGGCCCTTGAGAGTCGCTGCTATCCAGTCGATGCCATTGACCCGGTCCTGGAGGTTGAGCACGTCCACTCCGCCGGCCGTGATGTCATCGGCCAGCTCGCGAATATCGCCGTCGGAGTGCATATGGACAAGACAGCCGGCTTTGCGGGCGGGTGCCATGATATGCTCGTAGATGGGTCTGATGTACGTTCTGAAATGTTCGGGCGCGAGCATCGGGCCCGACTGTGCGCCCAAATCCTCGGGATATCGCATCATCGCGGCGCCGAGATCGACGTATCGCCGGACAATGCCCATGCTGAAGGATTCGACCATCTCGATGAGCCGCCAGAGCCGCTTGTCCGCGTCCGCCATATCGAGCAGGAGGTTCTCGTAGCCCCGCAGATAGCTGAGCCTCAGGAAGGCGTGGCCGTGCTCCAGGCTGCCGGCGACGTGCTTGCCCTTTTTTTTGGCCTTGAGGACTTTGTCTTCGATTGCGGCCCAATCGATGGCCGTCATGCCGTTTGTCCGGGCGGGGTCGGGGGCCGCATAATTCTCAAGAGCACTCCAATTCGACAGCGCGTGTTGTGTCACCGAACCGGTGATGCCATCATCGGTTGTCTGCCAAACGCATCCCCATGCGTCGGTATAAGGTGCGCCGGCCTGCTCCCAGGGGTCCAATTCCGGCAGCGCACTCTCTTGCCAAGTGAAGTCGCCAAACAAAAGGGGGTGTGCGGCCATAAGCTCGAACAACGCGTCCTGCCGATAGTGATGCCAGCACGCGGGGTTTATCCAGAACGTCATCGGGATATAGTCGGGCCTCTCGAAACGGATGGTGCGCAGCGTGTTTTCGCTGACAGTCTCGGTAGAATCCATATCAGGGCCAATCAACGTTCAGGACCTTCTGTCGCGCTGCCTCTCGTATCTCTTTCAGCCGATCTCCACGACCTTTCCCGATGCGGCCGATTCGTAGCACGCGGTCAGTACCTTCTGACTGTGCAGGCCCAGCTGGCCGCCTATGGTCGGCTCACGGTTTTCCGCAATGGCCTGACTAAACTCCTCGATCTCGGCCTGATAGGTATTTAGCGGCTCCGGATCGATGGCCGTCGATTGGGCTTGCGCTCGCGCTTGCTGTGCGTCGTAGCCTTTACCGTCTTCTTCAAGGAACGCCTCCATTTGGCCTGCGGGCCCCTGGCCGATAGTCCCCTTAGCCAATATGGAGCCCTTCGAGCCGTAAAGCTCGAGGGCGTTCTTACTGCTGTTATCGGGGATGCAGAAGAACGTATCGACAGTCCCCAATGCGCCGTTTTCAAAGAACAGCATCGCGGTTGCACTGTCTTCCGACTTGTAGCTGTGGATGGTGTTGTTGACAAAACAACCGACCCTTGCGACGGCTCCGAAAAACATCTCCAGCAGGTCAATGCAGTGTCCTCCCATATCGATCAGGGATCCGCCGCCGCCTGTGGCCGGGTCCTGGCGCCAGGCGCCTTCGATAGGGGGGTACCAGCACGAGAGCTGTGCCCGCGCATAAACCGGCCGGCCGAGCCTGCCTTGCCGTACCAGTGCGAGAGCTTCTCGATGCTGGGCGACGAAGCGCATCATAAATGCGCAACCAAGCGTGACACCTTTTTGCCGACACAGGGCAATCATTTCTTCGGCCTCGGCGACTGTCATGCCAAGAGGTTTCTCGCAGAGCACGTGCTTTCCGGCGTCGGCGCAGGCTCGAACCTGTTCGGCGTGGACGCTCGCGGGGGTGGCGACGTAGATGGCATCGGCGCCGGCGTCGAGAAGCTCGTCAATACTGCCGGCTTGTCCGGCGCCGAATTGCCGGGCAACCTCGGCATTGACCTGCTGATCAATGTCGAAGACGGCACTCAGCTCGGCATTTGGCGCCTTGACGATCCCTTCCGGAATCGTTCGTCTTCTGGCAATCCCGCCCGATCCAATGACACCCCATTTGATTTTCCTGGACATGGCAACTGGTCCTTTCCCAAGGTTTATTTTGAATAAGCACTGATGACCTTGACCAGTGCCTCGCCGATCTGGCGGCAATCGTCCTCGCTGTAGGTTGGAAATGCGAAGCAGGTAAATGTGTGGCTCTGGTGCCAGAGGGCGTTGGGCACTTCGACTTTGCTGTAGTCAACACTTTCAGCTCTGGCGTATTCGGTCGATTTGAAGGGGAAGCCGCTCCTGCCGAACGAATTGTGTGTTTGAAAGGCCTTTTCCGTGTGGCATTGGGGCCAAAAGACCTTCCAGCAGGGGGCGCCCTCGGCGCCACAGGCGGCGACAAATTGACCGATGTCACACGCCATGTTCTCGATATCCAGCGAAAACGCCATAACGTACCATCCGTTTCGGCGATCCTCGGTGTCGATGGGAGCGTACAGGACCTGGGACAAATCTCCAATCGCTTCGATGATAACGCGCGCGTTGCGTCTTCGCGCGGGCATGTTCCACGAATCGATCCGCTCCAACTCCGCAAGGCCGATGGCCGACTGCATCTCGGTCATGCGATAGTTCCAACCGACCATATTATGGATATAAGGCAGCCTTTGCTCCAGTTCAAGCAGGCTCAATCGCTGCTTGACATCGTACCCGTGGTCGCGAAAGCTGCGGGCCTGCCACGCGAGTTCTTCGTCGTCGGTAGTGACCATGCCGCCCTCGCCTCCGGTGGTAAAGGTCTTGTTCTGACAGAAACTGCACGCGGCCATATGGCCGAGCGTGCCTGTCTTCCTGCCTTTATACGTGCCGCCAAAGGCCTCGGCATTATCCTCTATCACAAACAGATTATGTTTCTTCGCGAAGGCGAGGATCTTGTCCATGTCGCAGACGTTGCCATAGAGATGGACCGGCATGATGGCCCTGGTCCGTTCATTGACAAGCTTGCCGGCCGACTCGACGCTGATGCAGTGGTCGTCGATATTGACGTCGGCAAACCGCGGGATGGCCCCTGCCTGAACGATAGAGAAGCTGCTGGCGATGAAAGTGTAGCTCGGTACGATGACTTCGTCGCCGGGGCCGATACCCAGCGCCGCCAGCGCGATGTGAAGGGCCGACGTGCCGCTTGATGCGCTGATGGCATACTTGCTGCCCTGCCACTCGGCGAATTTTCGCTCGAACTCCATGCCCTTGGGACCCGTCCAGTAATTGACTTTCCCTGACCTGAGGACGTCCCCGACTGCGTTGATTGCCTTCTCGTCGAATTGCGGCCAGCCGGGTAGTCGATTTGTTACCGCCTTGGGGCCGCCGTCGAGGGCCAATTTTTCCGCCATTTCAGTGCCCTTTCTAAAAAATGTGCTCACACATGCCTTCGCCGACATGTCAGCTGGAAATCTACTGCAACCTCATTTATCTCAATTCTGAGACTTCGTCAACAGTTTTTACACGTCTCGGGCACGAGGTGTCGTATTTTCGCCGTCCTACCGCCCCCCAGCGCAGGCGAGTGGCCGAGCAGCGGACTATGAACACCGGCAGGAATATGTTAGAATAGCTGTATGTTGCGTCTGTCATGATTGAATAGTGAGACTACGGGAGAAAGCACGGGACAACCGGGCGGCACGTTGAATACTGAGAAGAGAAATCACTTGAAGGAGACGCTCCTGACCAGTTCAGAGGGTCGCCTGCTGCTGACCGGTGTCGCTCTGGCGTTCGCCTACACGGCCTGGCTCGGCGTCAAGCTGCTCTTGTCTCCTGATGAGTCCCAGCTTCTCGTTGGAATGACCGCTACAGGACTAATGTTCGGCCGAGGTTTCGCCATGACCTTCGGATACTCGCTGGGTCTTGGCCACGGCACGGTTATTCCAGTCTGCATCATCATCGAAACGATTCTCGTGCTTATTTTCTATCCCTTGTTTGTGTTTAGCTGGCAGCATCTGCTGGTTCTCAAATGGCTCAAGCGAATACTGGAGCGTACGCACAAGGCGGCTGAGAGGCACAAGGAAACGATCCGAAAATATGGGGTCATCGGGCTGTTCGTTTTCGTCTGGTTCCCGTTCTGGATGACCGGTCCGGTGGTCGGCTCTGTCATCGGATTTTTGCTGGGCCTGCCCGTCTGGCTCAATATGACCGTCGTTCTGGTCGGGACATGTGCCGCGATCTTCGGCTGGGCGTTCTTCCTTCGCCAGTTGCATGAGCATGTGGTCTCCTACAGCCCTTACGGGGCTGTGATCCTGATGGCGCTGCTGGCCGTCATTATCATTTCCGGGCGTCTGCTGCTCAAGCACCCTCGCCGGGACAGGAAAGACGCCTGATCCGGCCCGTTATCCCTGAAGAACCCGCTTCGAGCAGAAATCGCCGAGCGTGCTGAACCCAAAACCGGGTGACGCCGAATATCCGCCACGGGAGGGCTGGCGCCGGATGTTTGGAATTGCCGTCAGAATATCCCGCGCACGTCCTTTCGACAAGCTCAAGACCGTCTTGACAAAGGCTTGCTCATAGATGTCCCCGGATTTGAACCAGCATGGGCGAAGCTCATCCTACTTTCTTCGAGTAGAAGCTAACTTCTAATACTCAGGCTCCGGATCATCCTTTCCGGCATACCAGCGTTTTGGCACATCTTCGCCTTCGGAATATGCGATTGGAGATGCATGGCCATCCAACCAGAGGGTATTACAATGGCCGCTCTCGTATTTGCCCGAGCGGTTATGACGATAAATTTCAAAGATCGCATTTTCATAGAATTGGCCGCCCCAACTGGCGCCGCCCGGCCGCCATTGAGGTATGTTCGTTTGTCCCTGCCGATACAACATATCGCCGTTGTCATCCAGTAACTGTTCGAAGTGATCCTGGCAGAGGATAAATTGAGCCGGGGTGACATTGACGCCGTTATTGGTGAGTTTCGTACCCTTCAAATAGCGCATATAACGATTCTGGCCGTAGCTGGCGATTTTGGCGTCCTGAGGCGACTCGTGAAACCAGTGCGGCTGTTCGGAGCTAGGGCAGCCGAATAATTTCGGAGACTGCACGTATTCATAATACGCCACCCCCCAATAGCTCCTGGAAGCGTCTTTGTCTATTATCGTGCCGTTGGCATTATACCACATAATCTGGTTGGAGCCCCAGATCCCAGCTTTCGGCATATAGAATGCTCCGTCATTATCACCCTGGTACAATGTCAGACCCAAACCCAACCCCTTCAGGTGTGCCTGGCAAACGGAGTTTTTCGCCTGCTGCTTGACCTTCCTCAACGCCGGCATCAGAATAGCCAGTAGTATCGCAATAATCGAGATAACAACCAGCAACTCGATCAGTGTAAACCCTTTTTTCTCGCGCATGACTGACAACCCTCTATTCTCTTCAACCATTAGAATGATTATACTCCGCTCGAGCAAGGCAGATCAAGCGCAAAACGTGTACTGAGCGCATCGCTTCTTTCGACTGCGAAGAATTCTCAGAATGTGTGTTGAAAGGCCCAACCGCACACATTTAAAGCTAATCGCCATACAGCAATACTTAGTGCATGAAGCGCAAGATTTTGCTTGACGCGAACAGGGCGAATTTGGTATAAAGCACAGCATAGGCAAGTTTCGTGGGTCTTTGATTTTGCAGCCTCATACACGCTTGAATTCTCCTCGGGATTCTTGCCCATGCCACGTAGAGCAGGAGAGTAGCGACAAGACCACCGAAGTCATATGCTTTGGAGATAAGGGTTCTTGCCAAGTCGTTGAAACCAGTTCTTGGGTTCTTGAAGGAAGGACGTAGTCGAAAGCCGTGGACAGCGAGCTATCCTCAGCCGATGCGTACAAGACCGGCCATCGGTGTATTTAATGTTAACCTTTTATTAAGGAGGATTGTAATGTGTAAGAAATCGGTTTTCTTGATATCTTTGGTTTTTGTGCTGGGTCCGGTGTGGGCGATCCCGGCCGAGGCCGCCGTTCCAGACCTTGTCGCCTGGTGGACGTTTGACGAGGGCTCCGGCACCACCGCAGCCGACTCCAGCGGACGTGACATGCACGGTGTGCTTGGCAACGACCCGGTCTGGGATCAGGACGGTGTGCACAAGGGATGTTTGTTCTTCGATGGAGACCTGGCGCATGTCCGGATTACGCATCAGGATAGCTTGAATCCGGCGGCCGGCAGCTTCACATTTGCGTTCTGGGCGAATGTGGAGGCGACGCCGGGTACCCGGGGATCGACAAACTGGGACCTCGCTGTGAACAAAAGGGACTCAGGCAGTGTAGGGTATTACGTCGGAGCGGACAGAAATCAGGGAAGTGCCGACCAGACCGGATACCGATTCATGCTGGGAGATACCGCCGCGAACAGGAAAAACACGCCCTATGTGCCAGTGCCGCTGGGAGAATGGGTCTTTGTAGCGGCCGTTCTGGATAGAGATCAGAATGCACAGAAGATCTCCGTTGACGGAGGCCAGACCTGGGCCACCACCACCCCGCCCCCCGGCGCTATTGCACCGAACGTGGATCTCGGGATTGGATGGGATATCGGGATAAACAACTACTGGTTCCGTGGGAGGATCGATGATGTGGCCCTCTTCAGCCGCGCACTGACGCCCAAGGAGGTGCTTGCCATCTATACCTCTGGGCCGTTAGCTTTAGACCCGACAAAGGCCAGCAAGCCAAATCCGGATGATGAGGCAACGGATGTGCCACGGGATGTGGCCCTTAGCTGGACGCCGGGAGAATTTTCAGCGCCAACAAACGGGCACAGAATCTATTTCGGTGAGAGTTTCAACGACGTCAACGATGGCATTGGCGGTATCACCCTGAGTGCCAGCAACTATGATCCTGGACGACTGGGTTTCGAAACGACTTACTACTGGCGGGTCGATGAGGTCAACGCCCCGCCGGACTCCACAGTATTCCCAGGTGAGGTCTGGAGTTTTACGACCGAGCCTGTCGGTAATCCTATTGATGGTGCGAATATCACCGCCACAGCGTCCAGCGCGGGCCAGGCGGATTTAGGCCCTGAGAACACTATTGATGGCTCGGGATTGGATGAGAACGACCTGCACTCGACAATCGCAGCGGATATGTGGCTCAGCGGCAATGAGCTGCTGGGGGCCTGGATCCAATATGAGTTCGACAAGGTGTACAGACTGCACGAGTTGTGGGTATGGAACTCCAACCAAGAACTCGAAGCTTTCTTCGGTTTGGGAATGAAAGATGTTGCCGTCGAATACTCGACCAATGGGACCGAATGGACGGCTCTGGTCGACGTGCCTGAATTTGTCAGGGCACCCGGGATGCCTGGGTATGCACACGATACGACGGTTGACTTCGGCGGCGCGGTGGCAAAGTACGTCAAGCTCACCGCTTCCAGCAACTGGGGGGGCGTCCTGCCCCAATACGGTCTCAGTGAGGTCCGCTTCTTCGCCATGCCTGTTAGCGCCAGAGAGCCCTCGCCGGATTCCGGGGCTACGGATGTAAGCGTGGATGCGCCCTTTGCCTGGCGAGCAGGCAGAGAGGCGGCTACCCACACTGTGTTCCTGAGCACCGACCGGCAGGCTGTGATAGACGGTGCCGCTCCGGCTGTTAGCGTGACCGACGCCAGCTATAGCTCAGCCCTCGATTTGGGCCAGACTTACTACTGGCGAATTGATGAGGTCAACGAAGTCGAGACGCCTGCGATCTGGCAAGGCGATGTCTGGGACTTTACGACGCAGGAGTTCATTGTCGTGGAGGACTTCGAGGATTACAACGACTGGCCGCCCCATGAGATCTACACGACGTGGCTGGATGGATACGAGAGCGCCACCAACGGCTCTCAGGTCGGCAATCTCACCCCTCCACTTGCTGAGACCACGATTGTCCACAGCGGCGCGCAGTCCATGCCGCTGTTCTACAGCAACACCGGTGGCGCCACCTATTCAGAGGGCGAACGCACGTTTGTTGTTCCGCAGGACTGGACAAAGCACGGCGTTCAGACATTAGGGCTGTGGTTCGCCGGCACGGTGGGCAACACCGGGACGTTGTACGTCAAAGTCCGCGGCTCCAAGGTAGTCTATGACGGTGATGTGGCTGACCTGGAGCGAGGGTGGCAACCGTGGAATATTGAGCTGGCATCGTTCGGCGTGAACCTGCAAAGTGTTACGACGCTGGCTATCGGGATCGACGGCAATGGTGTCAGCGGTACATTGTACTTTGACGATATCAGGCTGTATCCCTATGGCCGTCAACTCATCACACCAGCCGAGCCCAACAACGCCGGCCTGATAGGGCACTGGAAGTTTGACGGCGACACGCTGGATTCTTCCGGTTTGGGTCACCACGGCACGATAAACGGCGACCCGACCTTTGCGGTCGGCAGGATCGGTCAGGCCATCAGCTTTGACGGTATGGACGATTATGTGGTGATGGACAGTGTAACCGCCAGCATAACGAACGACGATATTACGCTGGCCGGGTGGGTCAAGACCACCGACACGGGTAGCGTGTACTGGTTCTCGTGCAATGGGCCAGGCAATGAGAACGTAGCCCTGTTTGGCATTCTCGGCGGGCAGGCAGCTATTTATGACAGCGGCGCGGAGGGCCATTCGAGCACGTTGGTCAATGACGACAACTGGCACCATCTGGTGTACAGCAGGGTCGGATCCACGGGATATGTTTATGTTGACGGAAATCTGGAGAACACCCACACGGCGAACTTCACGTTTGCCGATCCGGGTAACCGCTGGTCGATAGGCCAGGAATGGGATGGTACGACTCCGAGTAACTTCCTGGGTGGCACTGTGGACGATGCCCGCATCTACGACTATGGCCTGTCATACGCTGAGGTCGCCGGCCTGGCCGGCAGGACTTTGCCGTTTGACAAGCCGTTTTGACATAGCGTCGATATGATGCCGACCGGACTTACCGCTTACGGGGTCCGGCGGGCAGGATTGGTTTTACTTCGGGGCTCATACTGATTGACTCGGTATGGGCCCCGGCTGTTTTCGATCTGGAACTGCTCTCAAAGGTATCACCCGCCTACGCTGTCACAGATGAATTGAGGGATTGTCATTCCTGCCTCAAGCAGGAATCCGGAATCGAAAAAAATGGATCCCGCATCAAGTGCGGAATGACAACTACGCAGATTACATCAGACAGAGCACTACGCCCTCGCCCGAAATCGCCAGATCAGCACGCAGCGCCTTATAAAATTCCCTCATTTCGAGATTTCATTTAACAAACAACATCTGCCATAGTATAATATGTATCCAACTCACTCATAGAATAGACAATTCACCGTTCATGGTTCGCAGTCAATCGCAAATCAGAAAGCCGAGTCTTTACGAGTACACAAGCTCAAGTCAAGGCGAGCCGCCGCAGCGGGGCCGGATGGGTCCCCAATGGAGATCAGATGGGACCAGGTACGCAGGTACATCGTGCCATCGGCGACGGCCGGCGTGGCCTGGCTCTTTTCACCTAACGGATTGATCGCCAACAGCTCGTAGGCCGGGGCGGCCTTCATAACGATAAGATCGCCGGCCCTGTTGATGCAGTACAGCAAGCCATTGACCCAGATGGGCGAGCCGTAAAACCTGCCGCCCGGTTTCTCACGCCAGAGCACCTGGCCATCCTTGATGTTCAGGCACGAGACATCGCCCTGGTCGTGAAAGGTGAACAGCAGGCCGTTCTTGGCCAGAGGGGTCGGGACGTAGGGGGCGGATTTGCCGGTGCATTTATACACGAGGGCGGCCCCGGTGGGATTGTCCGCTGAGCCGGGACGGACCGTGGCCAGCTCTTTGCCGGCCCCGCCTTTGCCGCACGTGCCAATAAGCAAATCGTCTGCAATGACCGGGGAGCTGACGACGCGAGCGGGCAGCGCCGAGGGGACTTCCCATATCACGCGTCCCGTTTGCGGTTCGATTCCTGTTACGCCGTGAGACCAGCTTGTAAAGATCAGTTGAGGCTCGCGGCCGTCGGGCACATAGACACAAGGCGTCGAATAGGATATTTCAGTGCTGTTGCGCTCGGTCGTCCAGCGTGTCCGGCCCGTTTTGCGATCCAGCGCGATCCAGGAACTCTGGTGCTGCCCACCTTCGGGTCCCTCTGCCCAATGCTCGTGGGTAAAGACCACAATATCATTGAAAACCGCGGGCGAGGTCCCCGGGCCGAACCGGGAATAGATGCCCGGGAAATCACGCTGCCAAATCTGCCGGCCATCATGATCCAACGCGGCCAGAATCACCTCCTCGTCAGTCTGCCAGAGGACGTAAGCATGGTCGGCATCGACGACAGGCGTGGATGTAGCGAGGCTGTTGTCGGTATGGTGCTTATAGGCGGTGAGTTTATAGGATCGGCTCCAGAGCGTATGGCCGTCGTGGATGTCGAGAGCCAGGAGCATCCCGCCGGGCGATTCGGGATCTTCGCAAGTGACGAAGACTTTGTCTTTCCAGATGACTGGCGAGCCATGGCCCCCGCCCGGCAGGCTTGCCTTCCAGTTGAAGTCGTCTTGCGTCCACTTGACTGGAATGGTTTTGGCCTGACTTATTCCTTGTCCGTTCGGGCCCCGAAACCGGGTCCATTCCTGCCCCTGGGCAACTGAGGTCAGCAAAACACCGAAACACAAAGAAAGAGTCCATCTGATGTTCTCGTTCATCCCATTAGTGTAACACCATCACGCATAAAGGCCAAGTGGAATCTCTTGTGAATGGGAACCTGCTATCCTCGCGCCGAATTGGAGGGTGCACAGTGTTTCGTGCAGGAGATTATTGACAAAATGCTTGAAAACGGATTCCGAATGGGGACAATTCTGAAGAGACGCTGATGTTGAGTATCGTAGCTCACATTATGTCGTGCGTGAAGCGTCACTGGTGCGACGCGATACGATATACGTAATCCGATATGCGATAGGAGCTGCCATGTTGAATCCTTCGGAATCCTCAAGTCCTCTTGAAACAAGGGAAATGTCACGCCGGACGTTTGCTGCTTGTCTTTCCGGTTTTGGCGTGAGCTCGACGCTGCTGGCGCAGAGTCTCTGGGCACAGGCGCAGGAGCATAAAGCAACACAAATCACTGAAGAGATGCTCGAACATGCTGAGCAATTGGCGGGGCTGGAATTCACGGGCCAGGAACGAGATGTGATGCTCGATGGACTGAATGGTTATCTCGAAAACTACCGAAAGCTTCGAACCGTGGCCCTGGATAACGACGTCGCGCCGGCGCTGCGTTTCGATCCGGTGCCGCCCGGCATGGAATTCGAGAGGCAGCGGAAACCGATGCGGATGAGTAGGAGCAGGGAGTCGGATGTCCCTTCCGATCTTGAAGAATTGGCTTTTTGGCCGGTCACCGATCTGGCCGGGCTTGTCAAGTCACGACGGGTCAGCTCTATGGACCTTACGGATATGTACCTGAGCCGGCTCAAGCGTTACGATCCGACGCTCCAGTGCGTTGTTACTCTGACCGAGGAACTGGCTCGACGGCAGGCCGAGCGAGCCGATGGGGAGATTGCAGCCGGCCGCTACCGAGGCCCGCTGCACGGAATCCCGTGGGGGGCCAAGGACCTTCTGGCCGTCAAGGGATACAAAACCACCTGGGGGGCGATGCCCTATAAGGATCAGCAGTTCGATTTCGATGCGACTGTCGTGAAGCGGTTGGAAGAGGCCGGTGCGGTGCTTGTGGCTAAACTGACTCTTGGCGCGCTGGCCTGGGGCGATGTTTGGTTCGGCGGAAAGACCCGAAATCCGTGGGATCCCGAAAAGGGCTCCAGCGGTTCATCGGCGGGGCCGGCTGCGGCCACCGCCGCCGGTCTTGTGGGCTTCTCGATAGGATCGGAGACCTGGGGTTCGATTGTCTCGCCTTCGACGGTCTGTGGAGTTACGGGGCTGCGGCCGACCTTCGGGTGCGTCAGCCGATACGGCGCCATGGCCCTGAGCTGGAGTATGGACAAGATAGGGCCAATCTGTCGCACGGTTGAAGACTGCGCAATTGTCCTTGACGCCATCGACGGACCTGACGGCAAGGATGTCACCATCACGGATGTGCCCTTCAACTGGGACGCGGCCGCAGATTCCAGGAATCTGAAGGTCGGATACCTCAAACGTGACTTTGACAAACAGCGGGAGGACGAACAGTGGAAGGCCAACGACGAGGCAACGTTAGACGTGCTGCGCGACCTGGGCTTTGACCTGATCCCAATCGAGCTGCCCGACTATCCTGTCGAGGCGATGGGATTCATTCTCAGCGTCGAAGCGGCGGCCGCCTTTGATGAGCTGACGCGAAGCAATCGGGATGACCTTCTGGTCCGGCAAATCAAGAACGCCTGGCCCAACCGGTTTCGCGGCGCCCGCATGGTGCCTGCGGTCGAGTATATCCAGGCCAATCGTCTGCGAACGCTGGTCGTCAAGGCCATGCACGAGCGATTGTCGGATATCGATGTTTACGTCAGCCCTTCGTGGGAGGGGCAGAACCTTCTGTTGACCAACATGACGGGACACCCGGCGGTCGTCTTGCCCAACGGCTTGAGAAAGGAAGGGACACCGAGCAGCATTACCTTCATGGGCCGGCTCTACGGCGAGGACAAACTTCTGGCCGTCGCGAAGGCGTATCAGGACGCTACTGGATTTCATCTGAAACATCCGGCTCTGTAACATGGGCGTTTCGCCCATGTTCACGCGCAGGATGCCCGTGCTACGATGTGCTTACGCGCACACTACAAACGGCCAATCGGGAAGCTCAACGTGCCCTTCGGATCTGTCCCTCGCCTTATTTCTTCGGCGTCGCTGAATCCGTCGTTGTCGTCATCGGTGTCGGTGTTGTCGCCTGTGCCGTCGCCGTCGCTGTCTTGCCATTCTTTCGGATCGAAAGGAAAGGCGTCCCACGGGATGGATTTTGCCCTGTCCACGCCGTCACCGTCGAAGTCCAGCTCTTGGTGGTCCGGGATTCCATTGGCGTTGTGATCGTCTCCGGCGCCGTCACCGTCGTCGTCCGCGTCCAGATTATCGCCGATCCAATCCTGGTCTTTGTCCTGCCATTCCTCCGGATCGAGCGGGAAGGCATCCTCGACGTCCGGCACACCATCCTGGTCATCATCGTCGTCGAGATGGTTGGCGATTCCGTCAGCGTCAATATCGGGTGGCCCGTCCGGCGTAATCAGCAGAGCGATGTCTACGGTAAAGTCCGGGACGTCAATCGTATCTGTCCCTTCGGTCAGCTCGATTGTCTCAAGGATCGCCGCAGTCTCGGGACAATACCAGTATCCCCTGGCCGTCTGAGGGACATCGAGACCGATGCGGACGCCATACACCGGTTCGCTGTGGTTTGCAAAGTGGTGAAGATAGACGCCTGCTCTTTCTGCCGAGGCTAATGCGTACGCGCGCACTTTCGACGGTTCCGAAACATCCACCGAGACCATCCGGACGTCCTTATCCAGTCTGTACGCAAAGTCCTGCATCGCGCGTACGTATTCGCGCTCCTTGGGCCCCAGCCAGATATTCATGTTATGGCCGTCCCGGGCATAGCTGGTGTTCCAGAAAATGAACGTGATCTCGTTGAAGAGCGCCGTCCAGTTTCGAATGCGCATCCGCAGCGCCGAACGCTCATCCCACACACCTCCGACGCCGGGAGCCGGAGGATTCTTGCGGTTGATGCGGTTGCCCTGCTCGCCCACCACGACGGGCTTGTTATGTTTCTTCCAGTTTCTCGCCAGCGCCGCAGTGATCGCGTCCGAGCTTAGCTCGTCTTCTCTTTGGTACCAGTGCGGAGCGTTAATCTCGATGCCGTCAATCTCGGGCTTCTCCCAGCTCGTAGTCACCGGGTGTCCATAAGGGTCGACGGATTTCAGATGGTCAATCGCGATCTCGTACCAGCGTATGTCGGCGTGTTGCTCATTGAGAAATTCCCAGAAGTCCACGTAAGCTCCCCAGCGATCGACGCTGTACTTGATGAACCTTTTGACCTTCGACATATTTGCTTCATTCGGCTCATCGTTGAAGGCTTTCTGAAAGCCGAAGATGCCGTAGAAGATGCTGAGGTTATACTTGCGCGCGCAGCAGAGCAGTTCGTCGGTCATGATCCCTTGCTGCACAAGGTAATGGTCCAGATCGTCATTGAGCGAGTAGGAGCAGTTCTGCTGGCTGAAGCGATAGAGATTGAACCCGCATTGCGAGAAGTACCGCAGATAGACGTCGGCGTTTTGCGGATTCTCAGCGGGCCCGCGGACGAACAGCGGCCCATCGGGCAGGGCGGGCGGCTCTCGCAGGTCCGTGCGGAACGGACCTTCCATCGCACATTGATCGAGCACCGAGCCGGTCCCCGAATTGTCGCCCCAGCAATCCTGAAGGCCGATGGGAAAATAAGGGCTTCCGTCGTCGAACACGAACCGGAAGCGATTCGTCGGATGCAGCCGGACAAAGCCGGGATTCGGCTTGCGTCCTTTGATGCAGGTGAAAGATCCTTCGCCGCGTGCTTCCTGTCCCTGGGCATTCTTGTAAACGAAGTCGTACGTCCAGCGGCCGGGCTCCGATGGCGCGAAGCGGGCCTTCCACAGGTCCTGTCTGTCAAAGAGATAAGAGACTTGCTGTCTCGGTCCTCTGCCCCCCTCGACCTGAGTCTTCTCGACGGTCGGCTTTGAGGAGGAGCCATAGTGGAATCCGCCGACGCGAACCTGCCTTTTGGAGGCGGAGGTGAAGACGACGTCGATGGTCACGTCAGAGAAGGGGTCTGCGTAGCCGGCATCGTGTGTGAAAGTGACCTCGAATATTTCGTACTGCGGAACCGCGGCGGTGTTCTGACTGTACTGGACGTCGAGCGTCCCCAGAGCCGGCCTGGCAGTGAGCGCTTGCTCCGGGTGCACTTGACACGAAAGGCCCGCTGAAGTCAGGACAACAACCAAGAACGACAAAGCAATCCGCAATTTCATCGTTTCATCTCCAACTCGCTGAATAGAATTCAACCTGCCGCTGCTATTTCATCCCGCGCCTGTCGAGTCTCGAATCGCCTCTTCTGCCCTTCTTGTTCTTCACGTCGGACCTGCTATCCGTGGGCTTCACGCCCAGCTTGGGGCGTCTTATCTGCGTCAATTTATACTGCCGATTATCTATCTTTCTCATCGGTGTAATTCGCCAACTTGAGAACGAACAGCACTACCGATGTTCGGCGGCTACTGGATGCCCGGCTGCCAGAGGTACAGGAATTGGGCGCCGCTTGAGTTCAGCCAGTCGGGCAATTCGACGTTGATCAATGGGCCCATGCCGCTTGCAGAACTCGTGGCTACGCCATAGGCATTCGGCACATAGCCCAGCGGGCGGTGATAGATAACCACCTGCGCCTTGTGGACGCCCGCCATGTCTTTGGCCCATTCGATCCCATCGGCCAGATAGCCGACCTTGTCGATAAGCCCTTGCTCCAGAGCCTGATCAGCGGTAAAGACCCGCCCATCGGCCACATCGCGCAGCTTCTGCTCGTTCATATTCTTTCGACCTTCCCGCACGACGTTAAAAAACTGCTTCGAGAAGTCTTCGATAATCCCTTCCAGCACCCGGCGCTCATCTTCGCTCAAATCATGCAGGGGAGAGGCGAGGTCCTTCAATTCGCCGCTTTTTATCGTGACCGCCTTGACGCCGATTTTGTGCATCGTCCCGGCAACGCTGATTGTCTGAAATACTGTGCCGATGTTGCCGGTGACGCTGCTCGGCTGGGCCATGATCCCGTCACAGCCACACGCCAAATAGTACGCACCGCTGCACCCCAGACTCAGCACGCACCCGATAACCGGTTTGCCGGTCTTGCGTTTGAACTCGCGCAGGCTGTGGTGCATGATGTCGCTGGCCGCAACCGTTCCGCCGGGAGAGTTCAGACGAAGCACCACGGCTTTGACGGAGCGGTCGGCGGCGGCTTTGTCCAGCTTCTCGATGAACAGGCTCACCGGATTCTCGCCCGATTGCATGAATCCGCGTCTTTGTCTGTTCATCATCAGGCCGTCCACGTCGATGATGGCGATCTTGTCGAGAACGAACAGGCCCTCGTCCCTCTGTATCCGGGTTTCTTCAAGATCCCGGCTGGTTGGCACCAGTTCCACCTGAAACGCCGCGGGACCGCAGCCGGGTAATGCAACCAGTGATACGAACAGCGCCAGCACCCGCGTGTGCAACAGGTTGCACACGCTACGTCGTTTAACCATCTTATACTCTCCCGTGAAAGCCATTAACTTATGCGAACGGTTTGGCGCCCTTGAGCACTTCGGCGATATCGACAATGCCCACGCCTGGCCCCTCGGGGACAATCAAGGCGCCGTTTCGGATTTCCAGGGGACGGCTGAACCAGCCGCTGTATCTTTCAATGTTCCGCTTGTATTCCTGATACCGGCCGATGTCGGGCGTGCAGGAGGCAAAGTGCAGCATGTAGATAAAGCCGAAGCCGCCCGAAATATGAACCGTGGTCGGCATCCCGGCCAGGGCGGCCATGCGCGCCACGCGCGTGGAACGAATCAAGCCGCCGTAGTAGTGAAGGTCGGGCTGGACAATGTCCACGCCGCGATTGTGGATCATCCAGCGGAAGCGCCGCTCGCTGTATTCCTGCTCGCCCCCGGCCACCGGTATCGTCAGGACATCGGTGACCTTCTTGGTATCTTCGAGATGGTCGAAGGGGCACGGCTCCTCAAAATAGACCGCGCCGATGTCTTCCAGAATGCGCCCGACTTCGATGGCTTTCAGCGGGTCGTATGAACTGTTCGAATCGGCGTGGATATCGATTCCATCGCCTAAGGTCTTTCTCGCCAGAGGGATCAGCTTCTCGGTTCGGCCGGGCATGGCGTCGGCGTTTTTGCTCATGCGCCCGCCGACCCTGAACTTGACGGCTTTGGCCTTGGTCTCTTCCACCAGCGAGAGAAGATACTCGACCTCCTCTTCGGGTGTCGAATCCCGGCGCCCGCTGGCAATATAAAACGGGACCTCTCGCCGGACCACGCCGCCGAGCAACTGCCCGAGGGATTTGCCCGTAATTCTGCCCATCATGTCCAGCAGGGCGAATTCCACCCAGGCCACGGGACACCACAGGGCCAGCCCCTGAAGCTTGTAGTTGCTCCGGTACCTGTACACCTCGAACAGGTGCGTTTCTAAATCGCGGGCGTCTTTACCGATGAAATAGGGAATGACCAGCCTGTTCAGTATCGGGTGCAGAACCTGTTCTCTGCCATTCGTCACGGCCAGACCTTCTGCGCCATCTTTGGTTCGGACGTGCACGAAGCAGTCGCGCCCCTTTTGCAGCAGCTCGATCGACTGTATTATCAGAGGCGAGTTGAGACCGTCCAACTGCACGACCGGTTTCTCAGCGGCCTTATCCAACTCTTCCACAGCGACCCTTCGGTGATGTGAGCTCGCCCGCGATCCGCTCGGTGTAGAGCGGCAGCCGGACAGGATTGACAACGCGCCTGTGCCGGCGGTCAATTCAAAAAAACGACGACGATTAAAGTGCATAATGAGCCTCCATTTTACTCAGATTCTTCAACAATGCGATTTCCTTCTTGAGAACTTCGGTTTGTTCGGCCTTGGGATATTTTCCGATGGATTCGTCTTCGAGGCAAAGGTCTCCTTGATAATTTACCTTGCGCAGAATTGCTGCGACCTTGTGAAAGTCGATATCTCCCTCATAAATCGGGCATGCATACTTGCTGTATTCCCAGCCCATCGGCCGCCGGACATTCTTCTTATCTTCGGGATATCGAATGCTCTTGCAGTGCGTGTGGAAGACCTTCGGGGCAAATCGCTCAAAGTCCTTATAGAGCTCGTCGAGCGGATGCCCATACCAGTAGAAATTGGCCGTATCGAGGGTCAGACCGAGGTGCGGCGAATCGACGGCATCGAACAGTTTTTGCAGGAACTCGGGGTCGTTGGTTACGCTGCCGTGGTTTTCAATTCCGTAGCAGACGGATGTGCCCTCTGCGATGTCACAGAGCTGCTTGCAGACTTTCACGGCGAAGGCAAAGAACGCGTCGCCCCTGGTCCGGCGGGAGACGACATCGATTCGAATCGCCTTCACGTCCAGTTCCTCCGCAGCCCTGACAAGCTTCCTGGTCCATTTGAGCTCCTCGTCGAGACGTTCGTCGAACCGGTTGCGCATGAGAAAGCCGGTAATAACAAGCCCCTCTTTGAGGAAGCGATTCTTTACGGCGTTCAGCTCGGAAGCGGTAGCTAAGCTGTACGTTTCGTCCGGACCCCACAGGCCCGGACAGACAAGAGACGAATCGACTTCGACTTCGACGCCGGTCACTCCCAACGCCTTCATCGCCGACCAGCAATCGGGCTTGCCGGTTATCTTCAAAAGGTTGTCACGACACGCCGCGATCCACGGTTTCATCTGTGGCGAGGGTTTGTTACCTTGCCCACCGGCTTGTGCGGCCGTTGCAAACGCCAAGCCGGCCGCCGCCTGAACAAAGTCCCGGCGGGTCAGTTCGTATGAGGATTTCATAGTCTTTCTTGCTCCTTGAAAATGGTTCGCCTACACATCACAAGCCTTGACCGCCTGCACGAGCGATTCCAACGGGTCGCGAGTGGGGGAGTACTCATGGGCCACGTAGCCCTGATAATCGGTCTCAGCAATCGCTCTGGCCACCGCGGGATAATAAATCTCCTGGTTTTCATCGAGCTCGTGACGGCCCGGTACGCCCGCGGTATGAAAGTGGCCGATGTGCTGGATATTCTTGCGAATCGTTGCAATCAAATCCCCTTCCATGATCTGCATGTGGTAGATGTCGTACAACAGCTTGAAGCGCGGCGAGTTCACGCGCCGGCACAGCTCGAAGCCCCACGCGGATTTGTCGCACATGTAGCCGGGGTGGTTGACCTTGCTGTTGAGCAGCTCCATGCAGATAGTCACGCCCTGGTCTTCGGCGATCTTGACCGCTTCCTTCAGGATGGTATGGCAGTTGTCCATCCCCTCTTGATCACCGATTCCCTGACGGTCGCCGGCCATGCAGATCACGTTAGGCCATTTGTACTCTGCTGCTGCTTTAATGTTTCTCTTGAAATCATCAAGGAATTTGGCGTGCATCGATTTGTCGTTGAGGCCCTTTCTAATGGAGCCGGCGCCCGGGACCATCGTCGCGACCAGACCGTGTTTCTTGAGCGTGGGCCAGTCTTTCGGGCCCACCAGGTCCCTTCCGGCCAGTCCCATTTCGACCAGCAGTGACGCGGTCTGCTCGGCGTCCAGACGTGCCTTTCGCAGGCAGCCGCCGCATATCGACTGCTTGATACGTCCGTTCTTGACGATTCGCCCGGTCTGGCCTCGCACGACTTGGGGCAGTCCGGCCAGCACGGACGAGGCGCCGACAAACGCCGCCGCGCCGGTGAGTATCTGACGGCGGGTCACAGAGCATTCGTCGGCAATCAAGTTTTTACCAGCTTGGTTCATTTTATGTCCCTTTCCACAATGTCTATCATTTCCCATAGGTTCCCAGCTTCACGCCAACAACCTCCCCTTGCGGATAGCATCGCATCCTGACAGCGGGGCTGTCCGTCGGAACGCGAAGGTCCAGCTTATACAGGTCTCTGAAGGCAATATCCACCACCTGGCTGTCGTGTTCGAGATCGAGCTCGCGGCGCACCGCATTTAGATCCGCATATTTCTCGTTCCTCTTCCATGTCACCCCCCAATTGAATAATCCCTGTCCCGGGGCGGGCCAGTAGAGATTATTCTTGAACATCAGCTCCAGCTTCTCCAGCGTCAAGCCGGCCTGTTGCTCCTCAGTCGGATTCTCCTGCATGGCCTTCGGCCAGTGCCGCTGGTCGTCTATGTCGAACCATCCCCAGACCTGCGCGTCCCGATTATAGGCGAACACATTATTCCGAACCGTCTCGTGATGATTCCAGACCGGCTCCGAGCCGCCGTCGATGAGCGGCGTGGTGCGTTTTTGTTCGCGAAGGCTAAGGCCTTCCTTATTTGCGATCAGAAGGTTGCGCTCGATAATACAGCCGGGTGAGCTGGATATGCTTATGCCGGCGTTGGCCCCCCAGTCGCCCGGCGAGAATGCAAAGCCGTTGCCGATGATGACGTTATCGTGGGCGTGCAGACCGAAGGAAATCTCGTAGAAGATGCCTGCATTTTCGTTGTCGGCGATCAGGCAATTCCGCACCTCGCACGCTACATTGCCGATATCGAACCAGATGCCATCGCCTTTGTTGTCCGTAAAGAGGCTGTTCTCGATGACCATGCCTCTGGTCAGAGCGATTTTGTTGCCTCCCGCCTCCCAGCCGCGGTCAAATCCTTTGGTGTTGTTGTTGGCTACGACGCAGCCCGTCATCAGGAGGCCGTGTGCCCGGCCGGCGCCAAAGCCCAACTGACCGTTATGCTGGAAGAGGCAGTTGCGGACCGTGATTCGCTCGCCTGAGAACTTGGCTCCGCAGGCGTTGGTGTATTCGAACACACAATCTTCGACCTCGTTGTCGTCTCCTGAGAACTGCGCCGCTCCATGCTGTGCGCGGTTGGCCGCATACCGAAAGTGAATGCCGCACGTCCGGATATGGTTGCCCTTACAACTCCAGATAGTGCTGTGCACCGACGCTTCGGTCATCACGCTGTTGCTGGCCAGGTCTCTGCCGGCGCGGTCCCAAACGTACAGACGCTTCGCGTCAAGGTCCACAAAGAATGTCCCCCGGCTGAGTTTCTGCTTCTCAAGAACCTGCACAAGTGGGTAGCCCTGAACGAATACCTGCTCGCACCGGCCGATCAGTCGGTGATAATCATCCGAGGGATGGGTGTGGTGCTCGTTCCAGGAGATGAACTGGTGGGGCCACTCCGTGCCGAAAACCGAAGCGTCGCCTTCGACTTTTTGCCATTCGGTGAGGCGCTCGGCGCCGGTGACAACAACATACTCTCCGGTTGCAGCTCTGATGGAAATGGGCGCCTCGGCTGTGCCGCTTGTCTCGACAACAACCTGCTCGCGGTAGATGCCTCCGTGGATAATGACTGTATCTCCGGCCTCCAGTGCCGAGACGGCTTCGCCGATAGAGCGTACCTGGCGGTCCGACTCGATGCTTGGCAGATTCTCCTGTGCCACGTGCCAGGTCCGAGCTTGCGCAGAGGTGTAAAGAAATACCGCCAATAAAATACATCTCCATTCCATCGGCCACTACACTACCAGAATCGATCCCGGATGCCAAGGACCAAAAGAGGCCATCCGGCGCTTCTGCCCGGGTCGACATTCTGTGGCAGATTGCGATTCTTTGTTGTCGCTTGTCATCTCGACCGAAGGCCGCAGTGGAGAGATCTGGCAGCGAAGGAGAGACGTGCCCCGTCCGCTGCCAGATGTCTCGACTCCGCTCCGCTCGACATGACAGAACACATATCTGACAGCTTTGCCGAAGTCGACTGAACATCCCAACGGCATTCCGCCCACACTCCAACATTCTTCCGGACGAGAAAGGCCTTGAAACCGAACCGAACACTCCGGTATCATCCGGACAGGGTTCCTCTGTTGGGAGCCACTGATTTGCTATGTGCTATAGGATGGGATAAGGCCATGAAGGCTCGGGCCACTCGTCGTTCTTTCCTCAAGCGTGCATCACTGGTTAGCACGGCACTTGCCTTGGGTGCGCGACGTATCCCCGCAGGGACTGCGCCATCGGTTTCTCTGCCGTACACCGCCAGGCAAATTACCGACCGCCTGGGCATATCGAT
>CP070806.1:2590050-2596190 GCA_020343675.1 Phycisphaerales bacterium | reverse complement strand
TTGCTGACCGTTGTGCTGATCACAGCTATTGGCTTCGTGGCGTCGAATTTCTTGGGCAAAAAACTATTCGCGCTTGTGGAGAAGGTCTTCAAGGGATTGCCGTTGGTCAAACTTCTCTATTCGGCGGTCAAAGACATGATCGAAGCTTTCGCGGGCGAGAAAAAGAGTTTTGACAAGCCTGTTCTGGCTACTATTGCGCCCGGAGAGGGCGTGAAGGTCGTGGGCTTTGTCACAAGGGGTAGTTTGGATAACTTGGGGCTTTCAGGCTATGTAGCGGTGTATTTACCCCAATCGTATAACTTTGCCGGCAATGTCTTAATCTTTCCCAAAGAGGCCGTTGAACCGCTGAACATCGAAAGTTCGCAGGCCATGGCTTTTATCGTCTCGGGGGGCGTTTCCGGCAGCGCTTCCTGACGAACAACCCAAGGATATGGGCGGCTCGGTCTTAGGCCGGATGAGACCCCATCGACTCGCGGCTGGAGTCTTCGTTCCGGCACGGGGCCATATAGCCCGGCTCGCAGCCCTGGTATGTCTTTTCAGAGCGTACAACATGTACGCCGCATTGGACGGAGCCTCACCCACCCTTCTTGCAGCCGCCCAGGGTCGCCGCCAGAGCAACTCCCAATATAACCAACATGACGTGCTTTCTCATATGCCTTGTTCTCCTTTCAACTCCATAATACATTTTCCTGAGCGGAGGGTAAAGGGCAAAGTGGATCGTCTCGAAGTCTGTTCGCGATTCCCCACAAGGGATCCGGCGTACAATATCGGACCAATCAAACACACAAACACACAAAAGTCCGTCGACGCGGTGCCGAATGACGCATCGGGTGGAGTCGCTGCCTGCTTTGGCCGATATGTGGAAGTGCTCGACATTGAATACAGGATACGGGAGACTCGTCCAGAAGCGAGCATCCGGAATCGTCTCAAGGGCTGTGGAATGAAATCTCGAAAAGGCTACACGCTCATCGAATTGCTGGTTGTTATCATTGTCGTTGGCATCCTGGCGGCGGTCGCGATTCCAATGATGCAGGGCCGCATTGACTCGGCCAAATGGTCCGAGGGACGAGCTATCATGGGGACCATCGCCAGATCGCTGCGCGCTCATATCGGTGAAAAAGGGGCCAATTGCACGCCCGTTCCGACGCTGGAGGAACTGGGGACCAACCCGGGCGACCTGAACGGAACCTATTTCACAGGCGGCGAATCTGGAACGGGCGATTTTTCGTGGGTGATCAACGGCAATAATCCGATAGATTTCCTCATCACAGCCACTGCGCCGGCCGGTATCAGCAGCCCCTCTCAGGTCACACTCGACCACGCTGGTACGTTTGCAGAGACCCCGTAGAAACGCGAAGCCCAAGTAAGATATCGCAGGTCCGATTTCTTCTCTTCCGGCCCAAATTGTGCTTGAGTTTGCGGGTGGTTCGCCTACCATTGTAGCCCGAAGCTGAAAGGCAGGTGTCGCGTTGAGGTTTTCTGAAGCAACCTTGCGTTTACCCGATTGGACTGAGACGTTCTTAGCGAACGAAGAGCAGCTCTATCCGACGGCTCACGAGCGTATGCGGTTAGCCGTCAGGCTGGCGCAACTGAATATAGAGCACCAGAGCGGCGGGCCGTTTGGCGCCGCGATATTCGAACTGACAACCGGCCGTCTTGTCGCGGTCGGGGTGAACCGCGTGGAATCGACCCACTGCTCAATCGCACACGCAGAGATGCTCGCCATCGCCATCGCACAACAAACCGTCGGGCGCTACGACCTCGGAAGCCAGCAAGATCTGGTGTATGAACTGGTCACGAGTACCGAGCCATGTGCGATGTGTCTGGGTGCAATTCCCTGGTCGGGTGTTCGAAGCCTTGTCTGTGGCGCGCGAGATGAGGACGCTCGGCGGATCGGATTTGACGAAGGGACCAAGCCCGGGAACTGGGTCCAATCGCTGGAAAATCGCGGGATCAGCGTGCTGCGGGACGTGCTGCGCAAAGAAGCGGAGGCTGTATTGGTGGAGTATCTAAAGCGAGGGGGCCTTATCTATAATGCCCGCAGGAAAGAAAGTCCCGAGCTCGGAAGATAGCAGGTGAGCCCATGAAGCGTCTTGTATGGATCGCATTTGTAATTGCAGGAGCGATAACGTCGCCAAGCTCTCGCGCCGCTTCAACCTTATTACAGAAAGCCCGGATCCGGACAACCGACCTGCGGCTTGCCTCGTATGCGACGTCGCGCCAGGTCGAGCAGCTCGCCACGGACGAGGACGCCCGCACACGCGCCTGGGAGACTATCCAGCGCATGGGCATCACGAAACTGTACCTTGAGGTTTATCGCAGCGGTCATGTGGTCTCGGCTGAGCATCTTGTCTTCGCCCGCGACTGGCTCGGGGAACGAGGTATCGAGGTCGTCGGGGGGATTGCGACCGTCCCGGGCGGAGATTTTGGCGTTCGGCAGGAAGGTCGGCTTGGCTGGTTCAACTGGCAAAACGAGAAAACCCAGCAGGACCTCGAAAGAGTCGTCCGCACGGCAGCCGGCATTTTCGAGACGTTCATCATCGACGATTTCCTTTGCACGGGCGACCTCAGCGCCGAATCGAACGCCGCCAGGGGCGACCGTTCGTGGGGCGAATATCGCCGTGCTCTGCTCACCGAACTGGCCGGCACGGTCTTCATAGGCCCGGCCAAAAAGGTCAATCCGACAATCACCATGATCATCAAATACCCCCAGTGGTACGACCGGTTTCATCTCTTTGGCTACGACACACAGACGCTTCCCCACCTTTTCGATCAGGTCTGGGTCGGCACCGAAACCCGCGGCCGCAACACCCAGCGATTTGGCTTCGTTCAACCTTACGAGGGATTCGTCAATTATCGCTGGCTCGCGGGCGTCGCCGGCGACAAGATCGGCGGCGCCTGGTTCGACCACGGTGATTGCGGCGAGTATGACTTCCTGGACCAAGCTTACACGAGCGTCTTAGCCGGCGCAGCGGAACTGGTCTTTTTCAACTTCAGCAACCTCATGGAAGGCCATCCCGACCACGAAAAAGTTGTCGCCCAATTCGACCGCCTCGCCGATCTGGCGGCTTTTGTCCGCAAGCATCCGGTCGTCGGCGTTCCCGCCTACAAGCCGCCGAACAGCAACCCCGGCGGCGATATGTACATCATGGATTTTCTCGGCATGCTGGGTATTCCCCTGGTTCCGGTACACAAGTTTCCCACGGACGACTCGGTCATTTTTCTGCCCGCTCAGGCAGCTGCCGATCCGGATTTGCCTAACCACGTGAAAAGAGCCCGCGCCAGAGGCGCGCGCCTAATACTGACCACAAGCCTGCTCATCGCATCTCCGGACGGCAACAAACTGGCCCGCATGGTTGGGGTGGACCCGAATGTACAGTCAGAGCCGACTCGTGCTCAACTGGCACAAGAATCCAAGAACAAGGATGTGAACATTGATTTAGAGTCGCCTATTGAGTGTTCAGCCGAACCTGGCAATATAGTGTGTACGTCAGGCAATAAACAATACGTTCTTCTAAAAGCAAGAAATGCGCCGCAAGGTCGCATCACATTGCTGAATACACACACGTACAACCAGGCCGATTTCGACGCCGTCGGCGAGGTGCTGCTCTGTCCCCGGCCGCTGGGCCTGCTTGAAATGAATGGACCAGCTCTCTCAGCACTCCGCGAGGCATTCGGCGGCACAGCATTCGACGGCCCCGCCTGTGTTACATATCATCCGTTCGGCTCTGAGAGCTGCGTCATCCAAAACTTCAACGACAAAGCAGTGAACGTCACCGTCATCATTCATACTCACAAAGACAAGCCCGGCCGATTTGTGGACGGATTCTCAGGACAGTCCATTCGCAGTCGCGCCGCCGGGCCGGAGAAACGCGTCATCCTCGATTTGTCCATTCCGGCACGAAGCCGGGTTTGGCTTCGACGCGCTGATCAGATTGAAGTGAGGTTCTGATGAAGTATAATCTGAGAATCACGAGTCTTCTATGCGTGGCCGTTTGGTGCTGCTGTTGTTTTTCTGCGAAATGCGATGCGGGGACAGAGAACAGAGAAAGCAGCCACTGTGCCGTCGAAGTCGAGGAGGTCGTTACAAGATACGCGCCCGCCAACAACGGGGCGGGGCCCTTGTGGTGCTACGGCTCAACAGTGATTGCCAGAAAGACAGACGACGTTTTTCTTTCGATCATCGAGACCGGCAAGGATGTTCCTCCGCTTTGTAACACACGCTGGCAGTTGTGGCATCGGTCGTCGGATAGCTGGGAGATGGAACAAAGCGAGAAGGACTATCGGCAGCGCGAGCCTTGTCCAATCGCCGTGTTTCAACGAGGACCTGTCTTCTTGTCTGTCAATCCATCGACCGAGCCTGTGGGCACAAAATACGGGCCGTGCAATCCGCTGGTGCTCGAGTTCAGTGCCGGGAATCTCAGCGGCGAAGCGACGATACACACGCCAGCGTGGGCCGACGGAAGCCATTTCACCGACCATTCCTACCGAGGCTTCGCCGCGGACGGAACCGAGGGCGAGCTTCTACTCCTGAATATTAACGCCAGGACCAGCGAACAATTCGTTTCCTATCGTGACAGTAAAGGCCGATGGTATCCTAAAGGGACTATCGCATTTCCCATCAGGTCTTGCTATCCCCAGGTCGCTCTGCGGAATGGCTCGGCCCATGTGATGGCAATCGGCGACATTGTCGAACCGGTTACGGAATGGAGGAAGCTCAAATACAAAAAACTCAAACGCGACTGGGACTATGTCTTCCGGCGGCTGTTCTACACGTACACCGACAACATCCACACAGTCGGCTTTTGCGCTCCGATCGAAATCGATACCGTTGAACACACGTGTGGACACATTCGCAATCTCGATCTTCACATCGACCAGACAGGCGCGGCGCACCTACTCTATTTCAAGCAACCGCATCAATACGAATTCATTCGCGACAAGTACTTCCCAGGCCAGGCGATGACGGCCCACCTAGAGCATGTGATTGTCAAAGACGGCAAAGTCCTCTCGCGCCGAACGCTGGCCGAGAGACCCGGCGGACCAACTGGTTTCGAGCCTTCGTTCGGGCGGTTTCATCTCAGCGGTGCAGGAGAGCTTTATGTAGTGGCAGCCGGCACGAGCGTCGAAAAAGGACAACGCACATACGGCAATTTTCTCGGTCGAATACCAGCAGGCCAAGACAAACCGAAGTTCGAGCGCCTTGGGCTGAAGCATCCATTCGGCACTTTCTTTACGAACACGCCGCGCGGCGGTTCGGCGCCGTCCGACGTGATCGATCTGTTCGGCATCGCCGATGACGGCCCGAACTTGAGGTACGCGCGAATCCGCATCGAATCTCCACGCGATTGAATATGATCGCCGATCTTCAAAGGGCATAATATGACACGAACGGCTGCGACCATCCTGCTTGCCTGCGGACTTGGTTTTTGTCTGACAGGATGCAGCAAGAAAGATGGCACCGACAAAACAGGGCAGTTGACGATTGCCGTCATTCCAAAAGGTACCATTCATGAATTCTGGAAGACGGTCCATGCCGGCGCCGAGATGGCCGGGCAAGAGCTGGGCGTTGAGGTACTCTGGAAAGGCCCGTTGAAAGAGGACGACCGTGAGGCTCAGATTGGCGTGGTTGAAAACATCATCACACGAAAGGTCAATGGAATCGTGCTGGCCCCGCTTGATGATGCAGCGTTACGCCGGCCCGTTGATGAGGCAATGCAAAGCGGCATACCGGTCGTCATCTTTGACTCGGGCTTGCAAGGCGATAACTACATCAGCTATGTCGCAACGGACAACTTTAAAGCCGGACAGCTCGCCGGACAATGCATGGCGAAACTGCTCAACGGCAAAGGCAAAGTAGCCGTCCTGCGATACGCAGAGGGTTCCTACAGCACCACCAGGCGCGAAGACGGCTTCCTCGACGTACTTCGAGCGTTTGGCGGCATCGAGATTGCTACCTCCAACCAGTATGCCGGCGTGACCACGGAAAGCGCATTGACCGCCGCGGAGAATCTGCTCTCCCGGTTCGGCACCACTGAGGGAAACCTTCAAATCGACGGCATCTTTTGTGCCACGGAGCCGACGACATTGGGCATCCTGCGAGCGTTGCAGAATGCCGGGTACGCCGGGAAGATCCGATT
>CP070806.1:2585549-2589950 GCA_020343675.1 Phycisphaerales bacterium | reverse complement strand
GAGTATGTTCAGCATTCAGAACGAGAGGTATTCCGTAACGGTAATGGAAGATTTTGACGACCAAACGATGGATGCCCGGCTGGGCGAGGTTCTTCGTCCCGGGATGAAGTTCAGCCACGAGTATGACTTCGGCTCTACGACACACCTGACGCTCAGAGTGATCGCGCAGGAACAGAGACAAATCAAGGGCAAGGACGTTCGAATCCTGGCCAGGAACGACCCGCCCTCGTTTACCTGTACGTCCTGCGGTAAACCGGCCACACAGGTTTGCGCCGAGTGCATCTACTCGGACGAAGGATGCCTTTGCGATACGTGCGCCGCCGGGCACGAGTGCGGCGAAGAGATGCTGCTACCCCTGGTCAATTCCCCCCGCGCCGGAGTGTGCGGGTACACGGGGGACTGATAAACAATGTCAAATGCCCAAATTCATTTGGGGACTTTTTGGAAAGATGTGAATGGACGTTCTTACGGTTGCAACGCGCGGCGGGGCGCTGGCCATGGCGCAGACGAAATTTGTCGCCGCTACGCTTGAGAAGATTCACCCCAATCTGCAAATCAGGATCCAGCAAGTCACCACCACCGGCGACCGTGACAGGCGCACGGCCCTGTGGAATCTCAAGGACACCGGGTTCTTCACCTCGCAGCTCGAAGATTTCCTCAGCATCGGCGGAGCCGACTTCGCCGTCCACAGTTTCAAGGACCTGCCCACCGCCCAGCGCGAGGGACTGGCGATCACGGCGGTGTTCGACAGGAACTTCGTCGAGGATTGCCTGATATCCGCTTCGCCCGTCGGTTCGCTCGATGAGTTGGCGAAAGGGGCAAAGATCGGCACATCGAGCCTGCGACGCGCCGCCCAGCTTAAACACCTCAGGCCCGACCTCGAACCGACGCCGCTTCGAGGCAACGTCCAGACGCGATTGAGAAAACTCGAGACGGACAATTTTGATGCGATTTTGCTGGCGCGAGCGGGCCTGGAAAGACTGGGCTTAAGCGATAACATCTCGTTCGTTTTCGAGCCTGACGTTTTCGTCCCGGCCCCCGCCCAGGGTGCGCTGGGCATCCAGACCAGAGCCGATGACGACAAGACAAACCAGATCATCGCCTCCATTGATGACGAGGCCGCCCGAACGACGGCTATGGCCGAGCGGAAGATCCTGACCACCATGCAGTGCGGCTGTCACGCTCCCGTCGGCGCCTACGCCCAAATCGCCGAAGGCCGAATCACGATCCTCGCCTTCATCGCCGACCTGGAGGGCCAAAACTACATCAGCCGGGTTGCCACCGGCCCGACTCCCGAGGCCGAAACGCTGGCCGAACAACTCGCCCAAAACCTCCTGACCGCCGGCGGCGACGAAATCCTCGCATCCCTCGAAAAATAACCTGCCCCGCAGGTCTTGCGCCGCGTACATCCGCATTTCTGACATATTCAATCCCTGAAAACCAGATGTTCATCAGGCAAGAATGTGCGTCTTTTTTTAACGAATCGTGCAGGTAGCGCAAAACAAAAATCGCAATTCGCAAAAAAATTCTTATCGCTTCACAGACAAGAACTTACAGCAAAACAGCCGTCTACCTTTTTGTAGATTTTTTAATGAATCACGCAGGTACGAGCAAATATGGGGGCTGGTCATTGACTATTGGAGGCGAAACCGAATGCCTGATCTGCTGATTTAGCTAATCTCAAATCCTCAAATCTCCCAATTCACTAATCCCCAATCCCCTCAACTGGTGCCGGCGAGAATCATCACTTTCAGTATTGAAATCCCAGCCTGGCTGGACAGGCCGGCTGTCATGGCCGTGCTCTTGTATCGGCAGCTGCGCTACGGCTGCGCCTTCCGCCGGATACCGCTCTCGCGAGGCAAGCACGCCCTTGTCGATCTCGACGATTACGAGCGGCTCAGCAGGTACAAATGGCACACAGTCGGTGACCGGGGCACGTTCTACGCCGCGCGCAATACCGGTCAGCGCCGAGGCCTAAAGCGAGTCGTCGTCAAGATGCACCGCGAGGTTCTCAAAGTGCCCGCCGGCATGTTCGTTGACCATATCAACCATAACGGCCTGGACAACCGAAAGGCCAACCTTCGTCCCGCCACGCAGGCTCAGAACGCCCGAAATCGCAGAAAGGTCCAGCGGGGCAACGTCCACTCCATATACAAGGGCCTGACCTGGTACCGGCGCGAGGAGCGATGGGCCGTGCGAGTCATGGTCAATCGCAAATCGAAGTTTATCGGTTATTTCGACAACGAGCTCAACGCCGCCCGCGCGTATGACCAGGCCGCCAGGAAATACCACGGCCAATTCGCCAGTCTCAATTTCCCGGATGAAACCAAGAATGAACGCAGCCTGCCCTGAGCCTGTCGAATGGGAACGAACACGGCCATTGCGAGGTCCGGAGGGCCGCCGCAATCTTCAATCCCGCCGTATCATCCCACCGACACGAATTCAAATAGGAATTCAAATAGGGTCTTTCCCTGTCCCTATTATCCTATTATTCCTCTGGCAGGTGTATTGGCTGTGTTGATGGCCAGAAGCATTGAAATCGCCGTCCCCAATGTGTATTATGGACAGCGTGGTGCGCAGGAGTAACGATTATGATGTTAAATGGCAAATCCGGGTTTACCCTGTTTGGAGGCTGACATTATGAAGAAGTGCCTGATTTCCACCGTAGCCTTTCTGGTGGTTCTGGCAGTGGGCTTGGTCGCTTTTGGGCAGCAGAAGGTCAAACGCTCGGCCGGACGCCGCCAGGGAGCCCAGCGCCGGCAGCAGCCATTGGTCATTCCCGACAATGTTACGGTTGAAAAAGACATCGTTTATCTCGAAGCCGGCGACTATCCGGTGACGCTGGATATTGCCGTGCCGAAGGGTTTGACGAAACCGGTTCCGGCAGTTGTGCATATTCACGGCGGCGGTTTTGCCGGCGGAGCAAAGAACGCCCGCCATGCCGTGCGGTATGCTGTGGAGGGATTCATTGGTGTGTCGATCAACTACCGCCTCAGCGGCGTCGCGCCCTTTCCCGCGGCGGTGCAGGATTGCAAGGCAGCCATCCGCTGGCTGCGGGCGAACGCAGAGAAATATCATATCGATCCGGACCACATCGGCATCTGGGGCACCTCCGCCGGAGGCCATCTGGTGGCAATACTCGGAACCTCGGGCGGCGATCAATATCTGGAAGGATACGGTGGAAATGCGGAGTATTCCAGCGATGTGCAGGCGGTTGTCGATCATTTTGGACCGACTGATTTCCTGAAAATGGGCGGTAACCACCTGGCGTCCAACTCTCCGGAATCCCGGTTCCTCGGCGGCAAGATCACCGGCCTGCCCGATCAGGTGCGTCGCGCCAACCCCATTACCTACGTGGATAAAAATGATCCGCCCATGCTCATTATCCACGGCAAAGAAGATAGAACCGTTATATTTAATCAATCGGAGTTGCTCTATGCCGCTCTGCAAAAGGCCGGCGTCATCGCGAAATTAGTTCCGGTAGCCAACGCAGGCCACGGATATCGGCCCACACCTCAGGGAGCGACCACTTCACCGAGGCGTCCCGAAATTGACGACATGGAACTGGAGTGGTTTCGGCAATATTTGAAATAGGTGAGTTGACGGCACCTCATGCATCTAAGATCATGAGTAAGCTCTGTGTTCTCATCCAGCGCATCCTGATCCACAATCTCGCCATTCTCTGGCGTCAATATGATGTTCTATACAGAGCATGACTGTCCATAGAATCCTTAGTACGAACATACTTGCCGCGACTATCTTGTTGCCGTCGATTATCGTATTCATATCTGATAGGTCTCGGCATTCGGCCCGCCCGACCTTAAGACATATCAGAGCCGGACTGCCGCGCTGAACTGAAATGGCTTCGAGCTTCTACGATGACAAGGACAGGAGCCTTGATAATTTAACGCCCATTGCTATGATAGCTTATCCTCAAAACGCCCAGGTGAACATCACCGAAGGCGCGCAAGGGCCGACGCAAGTCGATATGGTAGCCACTGCTGTGACCGTGAGGCAGACGAAAGATGCCGGTGAAAGGATGGCCAAAATGAACACGTGTAAGCTAATCTCCAGGAGAACCTTTCTGAAACGGGCGAGCCGGACGACTTGCACGGCTGTAGGGCTGCCTTATATAGTCCGCGCATCAGCTCTCGGTAAGCCCGGGATCACGCCGCCGAGTGAGCGTATCACCATGGGTGCTATCGGCATCGGCGCTCAAGGCACGCGCGACCTGAGTGGATTCCTGGAACTGCCGGATGTCCGGATCATCGCAGTATGCGATGTAAACCGCCAGGCGCTACAGCGAGGGCAGATGTTGGTCAACGACAAATATGGCAACAGTGACTGCCACACATACCACGACTACCGGGAAATGCTCCAGCGCGAAGAGATGGATGCCGT
>CP070806.1:2534560-2585449 GCA_020343675.1 Phycisphaerales bacterium | reverse complement strand
CATGAAGTCGTAGCGATGATCGTCACTGAGGATGAAGATGACGTTCCGGGGCTTGCCGCCTGCGATTCTCTGGAGCTTCGCAACGGCCCCTGTCGCAGTGTGCAGGCCCACAGCCACCGAAGCGATACCGGCGGATTTGAGGAAGTCTCTTCTGGAAGTGCCTTTGCGGGTCATGGACGGTTGTCCTTTCGTATTCAGACTCCGCTGAATGCGGAGAATCCACCGTCGATGGGGACGACAATTCCTGTCACGAATTTGGCCGCATCGCTCAACAGCCACAAGACCGTCCCGATCAAATCTTCCGGCTCGCCGAATTTGCCCATCGGTGTATGGTCGATGATTGTCTTGCCCCGGTCGGTCAGCTCGCCGGTCTTCTCATCGGTCAGGAGGAACCGGTTTTGCTCGGTCAGGAAGAATCCGGGCGCAATTGCATTGACGCGAACGTCTTTGGAGTAGTTCTGGCAGATGTGTACGGCCAGCCACTGCGTGAAGTTGCTTACCGCCGCCTTGGCCGCCGAATACGCGGCGACTTTCGTCAGGGGCGAAAAGGCGCACATACTGGAGACATTCAGGATGATGCCGGCGCCGTGTTCGGCCATCTGCTTGCCGAAAACCTGCGTGGGCAGCAGCGTGCCGAGGAAATTAAGGTCGAAAACAAAGCGGACCGCATCTTTGGGCAAATCGAAGAACGACAGATCGGGCGAGGTCGTGGCCTCCTTCTTATTGCCGCCGGCGCCGTTAATCAGGATGTCAATCCGGCCGAACGCGGCGTTGACCGTCTCTTTGGCCGATTCCAGGCTTTCCTTATCGAGCACGTCGCATTTGACCGCAATGGCCCGGCCCCCGCCGGCGTTGATTTTGTCAACCACTTTGGCCGCGGCGGCTTCAATCAGATCCAGTACGGCCACTTTTGCCCCCGCTTTGGCCAGCGCCGTCGCCATTGTCCCGCAAAGGACGCCTCCTCCTCCGGTGATTACGATTGCCTTGTCTTTAATGTCGAATACGTTGCTCATTATGTTCGTCCTCACTTAACTCTTGAATAAATCACACGATTCCAGCAGAATGTACACCAAGCCGATTGAGAGTTCAAGAATCTTTCGTATTGCGGCCATGGGTATTGTGAAAGATGGAATATGGCGAATTATAAGATAGCACGATTTGACGAGATTGACGCCGTGGAGTGTCCGTGCGGCTTTGCCAGCAGGGCGTTTGCCGGCCCGGACAACATGACAGCAACGATGCACATCGTCGATATCCAGCAGGATGCGCGAGTGCATTATCACAAAAAGCTGACCGAGATTTATCTCGTATTAGAAGGGGCCGGAGTAATGGAGCTGGACGGCGAAACGGTGCCGGTGACACCTCTCACCGCCATCTTCATCAAGCCCGGCTGCCGCCACCGTGCCGTCGGAAAGATGCGAATCGTCAACGTCTCGGTTCCCCCCTTCGACCCCGAAGACGAATGGTTCGATTAGCGCAATCCGTACATTTGTGGTATAATAGAGACATGATTCGCAAGACCGTACAGAAACACAATTTAGATGATCTCTCGGAGATACGGCAGAACCTTCAGTATTGGCTGAGCCGCCCGCCTGAGGAGCGCCTTGCGGCGGTCGATACCCTCAGACGCGAGTATTATGGAGATTCGCAACGACTTCAAAGAGTTGCTCGAGTTGTTCAACAAGCACAAGGTTGAATACCTCATCGTCGGCGGCTACGCCTTAGCCTTTCACGGCGCCCCGCGTTTTACCGGCGATATCGACCTGTTCGTCAGGGCAGTCCGCAAGAACGCCGAGCGAATTCTTGCCGCTCTGAACGAGTTTGGCTTTGGGTCGCTGGATCTGTCTGAGGGTGATTTTTCCACGCCGGGCAAAGTCATACAGCTTGGCGTTCCTCCCATCCGTATCGATATTGTGACAAGCATCAGCGGAATCTCGTGGGAAAAGGCCGACAGGGGCAAAGTGCCCGGCCAATATGGCCAGACGCCGGTGTGTTTTATTAGTCGTGAGGATTTCATCTCCAATAAAAGGGCGACCGGCAGAAAAAGAGACGCCGCCGACATTGAAGCCCTGGGCGAGTAGCCGCCCTGACGCCCGAATTACGTATGGCGTTCGTGGATTTCCCCCGCTATTGCAAATACCCGACTGCCGCCACCGCGCCATCGGAAAGATGCGAATCGTCAATGTCTCGGTCCCCCCTTTGACCCCGAGGACGAATGATTCGACCAAAAAATGCCACAGCCAGGCAAAAAGTGAAAAGGCAAGACTTCTTACGTCAGAGAACGTGGGGTGGGGCTTGCCCCACCATTATTCTTCGTGACAAGCAGATTCACGTTTTGTAGTCTATAGCGTATGGATGCCGAACGAGCCGGCTCTGACGCATCAGTTGGGAGAAGCCCATGCGAGGTACGAAAGTCGGCAACCGGATATTGTAGAACAGTAGCTGCCCTGAATAACATCGAGCAGGGATAGATAGAAAGGCCTGTATGATGGATCGCTTGCTGGTTCTGATGTTGGCTGGGATATTATTGCCTCATGGCCTGTCTCACGCCGGGTCACTGACCGCTGAAAGGCAGGAATCACTGCGAGTGGAAATTCGCCAGAACTTTTTTGTGCCGGATCCGCTGCCGTCGTTGAATGGTGTCACGCAGCGTCGCTTCGAACCGGCGCCCGGCGTGGCGGCCGAAGCGGTGACGTACGCGACGCAGCTTGGCACGCGAGTCCCGGCCATCCTGTATTTGCCCAAGCCAAAACAGAAGACCGCCGCCGACCGTATCCCCGCTCTTATTATCGTAAACGGGCACGGGGGCGACAAGTATAGCTGGTATTCCTACTACAGCGGCATTCTTTATGCACGCGCCGGCGCCGCCGTGCTGACCTACGACCAGGCAGGGGAAGGCGAGAGAAACGCACAACGCAAATCCGGCACCCGAACACATGATCGACTCAAGGGAGACGATGTGCTGGCTCGCCGCCTGGCGGGACTGATGATAACGGATGTTATGCAGGCTGTTTCCTATCTCGCCTCGCGCCCCGAAGTCGATCCCCGGCGGATTGGCGCGACGGGCTATTCGCTGGGCTCATTCGTGCTGGCACTGAGCGGCGCTGTGGAGCCGCGGTTGAAGGCCTGCGTGCTGGTCGGGGGCGGGAACCTCGACGGCGTCGATGGCTATTGGGACAACGCCAAGCCGATGTGCCAGGGGCTGCCCTATCGTTCGCTGCGTTTTCTCGGAGACCGCGGCGCCGTGATCTATGCCCTGCACGCCTCTCGCGGTCCGACACTTATCTACAACGGCCTGGCCGATTCGGTCGTGGCGATTGACAGACACGGCGAACCCTTTTTTGCCGACTTGCGTCAGCGAACGATAAAGCTGCGCGGCGGGGGCGACGGTGTCTTCGATACCGGTTTCGTTGCAAAGGCAAGCCACCGACCCTACTTCATCACGCGGCCGGTGGCCCTGTGGCTGGAGAAGCACCTGGATATGCCGAACTGGACAGCCGAATCTCTGGCCGCCATGCCGACAACGCACATCGCACAGTGGGCCCAAAAGTACGATGTACAGATGGACAAACTCTACGCGGCGGAGGATCGTGAGGGCGGGACTCCCGCGCTGGGGAACGACATTCCCGGCTTTCAACGGGACCAACTTAGCGTGTTCACGCCAGAGCAATGGCGTTTCCACAAGCAAGAGTTGACCTTCGAGACCTGGGTGGATGCGGCCCGGCTGGCCGTCCAACAACAACGCACCGGCCAGAAGACCAAGCCGCTGGAAAACCGCGCGAACCGGCGAAAGTAGGCAAGGAATTAAGGGGGGTACGGCAGATCTTTCAATGAGTTGTGCCCCGCAATGACAGGTCATGACGCAGGTCAGCGGCGCCCTGAATTACTGCGGAGCTAATTTCCTGTTCTGTTCGTGACACTGTTGACAGCGGCCGCTTTAACTGCGATGATTCCATCCTTGGATATTGAAGACGTTAGCAGTGCTATTAGAAGACAAGGATATTGACTATGACTATCGAATTTCGCCAGGACTATAGATACTGCCTTCTCGTGCCCACGAGCATGGGGTGCCGCATTACGCCGGTCAACGGCCAGCCCGTCTATTGCAGCAAGACGTTCGTTATGCAGGCTACCAGCGCCGAGACCAACGTGGCCAGTGTATCCAGCTATCTGGGTCTGCCCTGCAAGGTGCTGACGACCTTTGTCAAGGACAGCCCGATCGCGCGGTTCATCAAGGACGACCTTGCCGGCCGTCACATCGACGTCGAGGCCACCGAAGTGGACCAGGGTGGGCCGTGGGGCTATCGCCACCAGTTCAATATCGCCGACAGCGGCTGCGGCTCGCGCGGGCCGCGGGTCCATAACGACCGTGCCGGCGAGGTGGGCCGAACTCTGAACGTCAAGGACTTCGACCTGGATCAGATCTTAGGCGCCGAGGGCGTGCAAATCGTTCACGTCTCAGGTCTTATCACGGCCCTTTCGCCTGAGACAGGCGTCTTCTGCCTTGAACTGGCCAGGGCCGCCAAGAAGCACGGGACCCGCATTTCATTCGACCTGAACCATCGCGCCTCGTTCTGGAAGGGCCGCGAGGCCGAGCTGCACGAGATCTTTACGCAGATCGCCGGCATTGCGGACATTCTTGTCGGTAACGAAGAGGACTTCCAGCTTTGTCTTGGGATCGAGGGTCCCGAGGCGGGCGGCGAGGGCCTTTCGGACAAGATCGAGAGCTTCAAGGTCATGATCAACAACGCCAAGAAGGCGTTCCCCAACGCCTCGGTATTTGCCACCACACTGCGCGAGGTCGTCAGCGCCAACTGCCACCTGTGGGGTGCGATCATGGCCGAGGGCAAAAACTGGCATGTGATTGAGCCGCGTCAGATTACGGTACTCGACCGCATCGGCGGGGGCGACGGCTTTGTCGGTGGGCTACTCTATGCCATTCTCAGGGGCTGGGAGCCGGCCAAGTGGGTCCAGTTCGGATGGGCCACCGGAGCATTGGCCACGACACTGCTGACCGACTACGCTCAGCCTGCCGACGAGGAGCAGGTCTGGAGCATCTGGCAGGGCAATGCCCGGGTCAAGCGGTGAGTGCGGCTGACTTTACAAACTGGGTGATCAGTGGTATTATATCCGGCGTATTTTTTGACAGGATAACAGGATAACCCTGTAAATCCCGTTGAAAAATGCCTTTAGGCCGATGTAGCTCAATGGTAGAGCACAGCTTTCGTAAAGCTGAGGTTGTGGGTTCGACTCTCACCATCGGCTGTTTGGTCTACCTATATGCGAGTTTGCTTACTACAAACTGAATCGAATCCTCCGCAAAAAATCTATGCTCCCAAGTTGTGTGTTGCGGCTACCCTATGCCTGCTTTCGGGCGTCGGCTTGTTCGTACTCTCCTTAGTATTGGATCGTTTCGTACAGGCGCACTTCCGCGGTCTTGGAGATGCCTTTGCCGTAAGTGTCTGGGCATCACTGTTCATTCTTGGTATTGTCGTCCCCTTGCTTGGTGTAAGTGCTGTCATAGCTGTGGCCTCCGATTGGAAGTCTATCACGAGTTCTCGCAATGGTTCAGACAATGAAGGTCTCATAGCTAATATCGCCCGACGATTCCTTGTAGGCTCCCTCATCTTTGCCGCCGTTTCTCTGATGATTCTCGCATTGGTCACTGTCTCGGGGATGAAGGCAAATTTGCCGGGCATAGTAGGCATTTGGCTTGCCGTTATTTCGCTGTTGGCGTTAGCGATGGGGCTCATTGCATACGGATTGTTCGCCAGGGCTTCCACACAGGTGTTGCCTCGCATGGGTGCTCTGTCGGCGGTTGTGGTCAGTCTGGGCGCAGTGGTTGTTGTCTTGCTGTCAACGAGCTTCGGCTGCTATTTTATGGATCGCATCAAGGGATCGGGTGCGCCTCAGACATTCTCCGATAGCTCCAAATCGCTTAAAGACACGATCATCATCCCGACGCTCGACAGTTCTTGTCCAGAGAACAAGAATGTCATCTGGTGCTCTTCATTTCAGTTGGCGTGGAACCGGATGAAGGATGATGTCATTGGCGCTGCCGTTGAGGTTGTTGGGGCCGAGGAGCTTGCGGCTCGCCTGAATAACTCGGAACAATCGGACGCAGATGTGGAAGCGAGTTCCTTCTATGCCGCCGCCGGGCGGGTAGAGGAGGGGATCATCAGCAAGGTCCAGAAGGACATGGCTGCAAGGTTCCCCTCGCATTCCGTACCCGACTTCAGCCATATTGCTGCCATCCCCCGCGCCATCCTGGCCTATTCCTACCTGACGGCCAATGTGCCGTTCAAATACCCTTATCGGCAGGTTAGAGAGAGATTTGTCTTTACCGATTCCGAGGGCGTCGAGACCGACGTTGGTGCATTCGGCGTCTGGGGATATCACTCGAGATGCAAGAAAATGCGCGAGCAGGTAGAGATCCTCTACGTCCATGAGGACTATGACGAGCCGAACGAAGACCGGCAAATGAAGGAATTTGCCATCGATTTGTGCAAACATAGCAAGCCATATCAAGTGGTTGTTGCGGTTGTCGAGCCGAAGGACACGCTTGTTCAAACACTTGACCAAGTAAACCGTCAGATAGCAGATGCCAAACGCCAAGAGCTTCATAAGGAGATGAGCACTCTCAAGGGAGTCGATGTTCTCATAGTGCCGGAGATGTTCTGGGAGATAGATCATCGCTTCCAGGAGCTTATTGGGAAGCTCGTCGCAAACGCAGACCCTCCAAATCCAATCGTCGAGGCAAGACAGTCTATTGAATTCAAGCTTGACCGGTACGGTGCGGCCCTGGAAAGTGAAGCAACCATCGCCGTATCCGCTATTCCCAGATACTTCAAATTCAATCGGCCTTTTCTGGTCTCTATGAAGAAGCGCGGTCGCGAGCAGCCTTTTTTCATGATGTGGGTTGACAACGCGGAGCTTCTCAATAGAAAATAGGGCCGTCGGTGTCAGCTTCATCTCTGGAGATGCGGCTCAATAAAATGCTGGAAACAAAGTACGAAAAACTACAGGATATACTCAGAGACTTAGGCAAGGTTGTCGTTGCGTACTCGGGCGGGGTGGATAGTACATACCTTCTTAAGGCGGCGGTCGATACGCTTGGGCCGGAGAATGCCCTGGCCTATATCGGCGTCAGCGCGTCTCTGGCGCGGTCGCAGTACGAGCAGGCCATAAGCAACGCCAAGATCATCGGAGCGGAGGTTCTGGAAACGCAGGTCGATGAGGTCGAGGACAGCAACTACGCGGCCAACAAGGCCGACCGATGCTTTCACTGCAAATCGCACCTGTACGGAATCCTCGTCAATATCGCCAAAGAGAAGGGCTATAGCGGCGTCGTGTGCGGCAGCAATTTCGACGACAAAGACGATTTTCGGCCGGGCAATCGTGCGGCCAAGGTCTTCGGCGTTCACTGCCCCTTGATGGACGCGGAATTGACCAAAGCCGACATCCGCCAGTTGAGCAGGGACGTGAATCTGCCCACGGCCGACGTGCCCGCCTCGCCCTGCCTTGCTTCGAGGGTCAGCTATGGGCTGGAAGTGACCGAGCAGCGGCTCAAACAGGTTGAGCAGGCTGAGGATTTTCTGCGAAGTTTGGGGCTGGTCGAGTTTCGCGTTCGCCATCACGATACCATCGCGCGGATAGAAGTCAATCCAAAGGATATCGAGAAAGTCACTTTCGAGCCGGCCCGCTCGCGGATCGTCGAGAAACTCAAGTCGCTCGGCTTCAAGTTTGTAACCGTCGATTTGCAGGGTTTTCGCTCCGGCGCGCTGAACGAATCGCTCTCCGAAGAGGAGAAACGAACAAATCTTTGATTGTGTAGGGTCAATCGTTTCAAAACAGAATTAGACAGCTCGGGAGGTAACAATGTACGGTATGAGAGCTTCCAAAGTGGCAAAAGCATTACTTGTTTTGGTCCTTGTTTTAAGTTTCTGCTGTTGCGAGAACGCGGCCGGAGCAAAGGGTCTGGAGCTGCGGGTCATGACCTTCAATATTCGCTACGGCTCGGCCAATGACGGCGAAAATCACTGGAAGAACCGCCGGGAGATGGTCTTTGACGTCATCCGAAAGCAGAAGAGCGACGTGATTGGCCTCCAGGAGGCGTTGCGTTTTCAGATCGACGAGATTCGAGAGGCGCTGCCGATGTACGCCGAAATCGGCGTCGCCCGCGAGGATGGCAAGATCGACGGCGAGTACTCAGCGATTCTGTATCGCGCCGACCGATTTGGGGTGGGGCAGGCAGGGACCTTCTGGCTCTCCGACACGCCCGAAGTTCCCGGCTCGAACACCTGGGGCGCTACCTGTGTACGCATCTGCACGTGGGCGAGACTCGTCGAGAACAGTTCGGGCAAGACGTTCTATACCTTCAATCTCCATTTAGATCATGTTTCCCAACCTTCCAGAGAGAAAAGCGCTGTCTTGGTGACTCAGCGGATACAGAGCAGAAGTATCAAAGAGCCCTTCGTGCTGACGGGTGATTTCAACGCGGGGGAGACGAACCCGGTCATCACGTATTTGAAGGGCCAGACCACTCTGGCCGGAGCTGACGGAATCTCATCTGAGAACCCTATATCTCTAGTGGACACCTTCGGTGTTCTGCATCCGGACGTCGAGGACGTTCGGACCGGTCACGCATTCAACGGCCGGCGTCAGGGCAACAAGATTGACTACGTATTCGTCCAGCCGGGCGTGAAGGTTCTCGAAGCGGAAATTCTGTATGACAATGTTGGCGGGCGCTACCCTTCCGACCATTTCCCGGTAACCGCCCGGCTTGTCCTGCCCTGAGTTGACGAGCGCTAAGCGGATTCTCCTTCAGCGCACCATCGGAGTGGCCTTCTTCCGCTCGAAAAGGGCGCGAGGCGATGCTCGTCGCCCACTAAACGTACAAATTCAATTTCTTCTTGCATTCGTTTCAACTCACCGTTAAGTTCACTACTGAAGCACAAGGAACACAACAAGCAACCGGCTGTTCGCCCCTTCACAACATGGAGGTTGCAAGGATGGACATTCTAAGGCGCTTTGCCGAGAGAGCAAGAGGGAAGAACTTGTCCGTGGTTTTGCCGGAGGGCAGAGACGAGCGGATAATCCGGGCAGCGAGGCGGTTGAAAGATGAAGATATTGCCCGCCCGGTCGTGCTCGGCAAACCCGAACAGATTGAAGCCGCTGTCGAAGAAGCTCGCGTCGATCTGGGGGATGTCGAAGTCATCAATCCGAAAGCCAGCGACAAGCTTGACTTCTACGCCGAAAGATACAGTCGCCGGAGAAAAGACGTCTCCGTCGCCGTGGCAAGGCACGTCGTGGTCAAGCCTCTGTTCTATGCGGGGATGATGGTCGCTTGCGGCGATGCCGATGCCGCCGTGGGCGGGGCAGCCGGGGCTACCGCGACCGTGATTCAGGCCGGCGTCCTGACGGTGGGGCTCGCCCCGGGGATCAAAACGCCTTCCAGTTGCTTTCTGATGATTGTTCCGGATTTGTCCGGAGAGAAGGACAAGCCGTTTGTCTTTTCCGATTGCGCCGTCAGTATCGACCCGACCGCCGAGCAATTAGCGGACATCGCTCTGGCTTCGGCGGCAAGTGCGAGGAATATCCTCGATCAAGAGCCTCGCGTGGCTCTGCTGTCGTTCTCGACAATGGGCAGTGCTTCCGGCCCGAGCGTGGAGAAGGTCAGAGAAGCTCTAAAGATCGTTCGCACGCGGGAGCCGGACCTGGCCATTGACGGCGAATTCCAGGCCGACGCGGCCATTATCCCGGCTGTAGCAGCCAAGAAGGTCAAGGGCCTCAGCGCCGTTGCAGGCAGGGCGAATGTCCTGGTTTTCCCCGATCTCAACTCAGGCAACATCGCCTACAAGCTCGTGCAGCACATGGCCGGGGCGCAGGCCATCGGGCCCTTCATGCAAGGGTTTGCAAAACCCATCGCGGACCTTTCCAGAGGTGCAACCGTTGAAGACATCGTCGGGGCGGTGATACTGACGCTGGGCCAATTGGCGGAAAGTACAAGTCTCGCATAAGGCAAATCGACGTTTCGTTTGAAAGGGAGACAAGGACAGTGAAGGTACTGGTGATAAACGCAGGCAGCTCCTCGGTCAAGTATCATCTTTACCAGATGCCGCACGCAGAGGTACTTGCCTCGGGGTATGTCGAGAGAATCGGCGAGCAGACTTCCGAGCTTTCTCATTCTTCCGGCGGCCAAACGTGCACAAGACCCGCAGAAGTCCGGAACGTCGCCCGGGCCATGGAACTCATATTCGAGACCCTGGTCGATGAGCAAGTGGGAGTCCTTCGGCAAGTATCCGAGATTGACGCCGTCGGCCACAGGGTGGTTCACGGAGGTGAAGAGTTTACCGGTTCTGTGATTATTGACGAGAAGGTCATCGCCTCCATCGAGAAATTTGCGGACCTGGCCCCGCTGCACAATCCCCCGAACCTCGACGGTATTCTGGCTGCCCAGTGTCATCTGCCCGATGCAAAGCAGGTGGCGTGCTTCGACACGGCATTTCACGCCACGATCCCCGAGGTGGCGTACATGTATGCTTTGCCCTATGAGCTTTACCAGAAGTACGGCATCCGCAGGTACGGCTTTCACGGCATCTCGCACCGGTACGTGGCCCGGCGGGCCGCCGCACTGATGGGAAGGGGAAAATACGATATCAACGCGATTACCTGCCATCTCGGCAACGGCTGCTCCGTCACGGCCGTCAAGAACGGCAGGTCCATCGATACCTCTATGGGCCTGACGCCCCTGGAAGGCGTCCCGATGGGGACGCGCTCGGGCGACCTTGACCCGGCGATTCTCTTTTATCTGGCCGACAAGGGATACGACGTGAACCAGATGAAGGACCTGTGCAACAAACACAGCGGCTTGCTCGGCATCTCCGGAGTCTCAAATGACGTCAGGAACCTCGAAGAATTAGCCGAGAAAGACCATACACGGGCGAGACTTGCGATCGACGTTTTCTGCTACCGCATCAAGAAATACATCGGCGCCTATGCCGTCGTGATGGACAACGTCGATGCGATCGTCTTCACGGGTGGAATCGGTGAACATGCCGTCTTGTTGCGCGAGCGCATCTGCAACACGGTTGCCCAGATCGGTGTGCGGCTTGACCACGCTGCGAACCGGGCCGCCGTGGCAACAGAAGCCGAAATCAGCACCGCCGACAGCGAGGTGAAGGTCTTTGTCATCCCCACAAATGAGCAGGCCGCCATTGCCAACGATACGTATGAGCTTGCCAATCGCCGAGAACGCGGTCCCGCGTCGTGCGGGGCCTGCGCTGGCAGGCGTCCCGAGCTTGTCGAGGGATCTCACAGGGTTTCATAGAGCCACAGGTCGGTGGAGCCGCAGTCGGGGCAGCCGGCGGCCTGATACTCGAGTTCGGGCCCGCCGGGCTCAGAGCTGAGCAGGCGTCCGGCGACGCGCCGCAGGACGCCCGGAAGGAAACGATAAAAAACGCAGTGGCACTGCTTGCAATGCAAACACAGGCCCGTTATAACAGTGCCAACCGTTGTGCAATCGTTGGGCATGAAGTCACCTGAGAGTTATCGGACTTGCGTATGGCACCGGGCCTGGGCAATGGATAGACCTCTCCATAGCGTATGGCGAACGGCGCAGCGCAAATGTTGATGGCAAAATCCCCAAAAAAACAAAAAATCTCCTTGACTCGGAATCTGGCCGAAGGCCATAAGGAACCACATGGGCAGCAAAAGCTGCCCATCCTACGAGTCCAAGTCCCTTAGATTATGGAACTTACAGACAGACAACTCCGGGAAGTCAAAGAGCATTTCGGCCTGAGCCCACGCCAGATCGAAGTCGTACAACTGCTGCTCGGGCACGTTGACTCAACCGCCGAGTTGGCAGAGGCTCTTGGAGTCAGCCCAGGCTCAGCACGGCAATTTGTCTTCCTGCTGCACACTAAAATGGGCACCAAATCAAAAGGCCAGATCTGCATGACCGCTCTCGACCACCTCGTCGAAAAGAACATGCTATAAGACAACGTAGCAGAAACCGCGTGGGCAGGTTTCCTGCCCACCCTACCGGTTCTTCTGCAAAGCCCGAAAATAACTTCATTTTCTCCAGCAAATCCCTAAAGTTCTTGACCTCATCAGTACGATATAGTAAGTATAGAGTCGTATTTGTCAAGTGTTCTTTGAGAATTTTTTTGCGAGCGCCGCTTGTCATTGCGAGCGAAGCGAAGCAATCTCAGACGTTCGCAGAGCTTGAGATTGCCGCGCCAACCTTCGGTCGGCTCGCAATGACAGGTGCGGTGCTGCGTCCGGTGGCTTGCGTCTTGTCTCTTGCGTCTTGTGTCGTTCGTAAGGTCCGTAAAAAAGTGGGGTTTAGCATAATCGTGCAGGAATTCGAACATGAGCGTTAATGTGTGAGGCCATTGCGATGAACATGACACATCCCGACATTCTCAAAACAGAAAAATATGGCCTGCCTCAAAGCCCTGCGTCCACGACTACTTGCATCAGCTGCCAGGCCAAGATACGCATCGAGGACCAGATACGCTGCGAAATCTGCGGGCGATACGGTTGTTCGAGATGCCTGAGCGAACACCCGCAGACTGCAGAGACGATTTGTCAAGAGGATTGCCTGCAGCGGGCCATCGAGCGGGCGTGCGAGAAAGCGGCTGCATCGGGCAGCCGCGATGATTTACGAGCGTATTTGCGACTACGCAAACGAGCAGAGCAAGAGCTGAAAGGAGATTTTATGTCACCATCGAACACCGAAGGCGCGCAGGCACTTGAGACGGTGCCGGATCGCGGGATCATCCGCAGGCTCTGGGAGAGCTACGCCGAAGATCTGATCCAAGCCCTGACCGAAGCGCGAGACGGCTCGCTGAGCGAGCTCGAGGCCCATGACAGGATCGGACGCCTTGGCTTTTCGATGAAAGCCCTGCGCCAGGACGGGCCGCTGTCACAGACGCTCAGGCGCGCCGAGCTGGTCATGGTCAACGGCGTCCTGCGCGACCTCGACAAAGAGAGAGAAAAAGAAAGAAAGTAACAAAGAAAGAAAAAGAGAGAGAAACTCTCGAATTACGAATTCGAATTCGAAACGACTCTCGTACTTCGAGGACTGCGTCCCATGATTTCGATTTCGCCCCAAACCCGAGCCGCCGCCTTCCGCCAGACGCTGGTGACCATCATTCCGCCGAAGAGTCAGTCGGACCGCACCGGTTTTCGCAACGTCGCTCAATGGCTGGCTCGCAAGGTCGAGGCCGGCGATTTCAACGAGCATATCTTCCCGGTTGTGATTGACTTCGCTCACGAAGCGGCCGGACCGGGCGTTCGCAATCCCGCTGCCCTGTTCATGAGCCTGCTCAAGAAGGAGCTCAATTATCCCAACTGAAAGGAGTGACTATGGAACTGTACCGCATTACCGTTCGAGGCAAACACGAGACGCTTGTTTGCCAGAGTTTCTATGGCCTTGCGCATGCCATGGATGAGGCGATGGCTCTGGCGTTATCGGCGGCCGAAGCGCTGGGCTGGGAAAGCCCGCGCGTCGATGCGTCCGATACGCTTGGGCGTATAGCCTTTCAGGCGGATAACTCGAATCGGGAGGCGGGGCAATGAAAAAGCACAAGTACGTCGAATTGCCGGTCACTGACGGTGGAACGACAAAGGTCGATCCGGACGTGGAGCCCTTCCTGGCGGGCAAGGTCCTTTTCGCCGACCGTAGCACGGGCTACGTCAAATTGACCGATGCCCGCCGGTCCACATCGCTTCACCGGTGGCTCATGTCACCGCCGAAGGGGCTCGATGTCGATCATATCAATCAGGACCGAAGGGACAATCGACGCGCGAATCTGCGTGTGGTCAGCCGCAGTCAGAACGCCCTTAACAGGAGAAAGAAGCTTTCGGGAGTCTCCAGCCGGTTTCGGGGCGTGTCCTGGGATCGGTCGAACCGTAAGTGGCACGCGCAAGTCGGCCCGTACGGTCATTCATGGATCCATCTCAGGCTGGACAGCGAAATCGTCGCGGCGCTGGCGGTCGATGACGTGCTGCGCCGTAACGTGCAGTATCCCGGTTTCCTGAACTTTCCCAAACGGATTAAGCGCGAGAATCTCTCGGGCTTTCTCAAAGCGACGAAAGGCAGGATCTTCAGCGTGGTCTTTGCCCGCCGGTCCGACGGCGCCGAGCGCCACATGGTCAGTCGAACGGGCGTCATGAAGGACCTCAAAGGCGACGGGATGCTCTTCGATCCGGAGCAGCGCGACCTGTTAGGCGTCTATGACGTGCGAAAGAAAGAATACCGTTTTATCGCTTTAGAGAACGTGCTGTGCGTCTCGTACAACAAAACCCGTTACGCCATTTGTGCTTGAGAGGAACAAAGCATGAAGCACGAGAGAAAAGGGGAGAAAAGGGGTCAGGAGCCTTTTTGCCGTTGCACACGCGGACCCGGTCGGTTTCCGAGCAGGCGAAGGACCGCTAAATCCTAAACAAATTGAAAATTCAAATTCTCGAAGGACCAAAACGTGCTGTTTTGAAGATTCGGGTTTTGGTCATTAGATATTGTTTCGGATTTAGAGATTAGGATTTCGAGTTTGATCAAGGAGAATCATCATGTCATCGATTCAACTGGACTATGAGAGACGCCGGCCCTGCGAGCCCCTGTGTTCGGGACGGCAGGAATGGTACCGAGCGCTAAAGCATTTCGAAAAGACCCCTCGCACTGAAGCGGCGTTCTACATCCGCTTTCAGACGTTGTCGCCGGTGGACAAAAAGGTCCTGCTGGCTTTCTACGAGCTCGAGGATGACTGGAAGCTGTTCCGGAAGATTTGCCGGTACTACGCGGTCAAACGCGAGGCGGTCCCTGCTGAAACGAGAGGTGTTGCATGAGTCACGATGACCGTCTGAAACGGCCGGGAACCAAAGCCCAACTGAGGAACTACGTCCGTTCGCATCTGCGACTCGACGTTCCGGACCGGCGGATTTGCGACGATCATCAAAGCCCGCTGGACTACCTGGCCCACGGCTTCTTCCTGGACGCAAAGAAACGGCGTAAGACAAACAGTGATGCCATCGTCTGGGCCAATCGAGCCGGCGGCAAGACGCAGCTTGCGTCGGTCGCGACGCTTTTGGATTGCCTGTTCAAGCCGGGCTGTCACGTTCGAATTTTAGGCGGCTCCGGCGAGCAGTCCAGCCGGCTCTACAATTACGTTCAGCACTTTCTGAATCTCGGTTACAGCGACTTTCTGGATAAGCCGGCGCTCAAGTCAGGCTGCGTATTCAAGAACGGCTCGACCATAGAGATGCTCACCCAGTCGGCCACCAGCGTGCGGGGCCAGCACGTCCAGAAGCTGCGATGCGATGAGGTTGAGCTTTTCGATCCGGACGTTCTGGCCGCCGCCAAGTTCACCACAATCAGCTCGAGTTCGGCGCGGGCGAGCATGGAGATGATCAGCACCATGCACAAGCCCTATGGCCTGATGAGCCGCGAAGTCGCCCAGGCCGAACGAAGCGGGTGTTCCGTGTTCAAGTGGTGCCTGTGGGAGACCATCGAGCGGTGCAGCAGCCGGCGTCGCTGCGATGCGTGCGAGCTTCGCCCGGACTGCCAGGGCAAGGCCCGCCTGGCGCGAGGGTACCTCAAAATCGAGGATGCCATCGCGTTAATGCGTCGTTCGAGCCGGGCCAGTTGGGAGGCGGAAATGCTCTGCGAGCGACCGTCGCGCGAGGGGCTGGTCTTCAGCGAATTCGAGCGTGACGTCCACGTCCAATCCATCCAGTTCAATCCGGACCTGCCTTTGTACCGCTCGATCGATTTCGGGTTCGTCAATCCGTTCGTCTGCCTCTGGATGCAACGGACGGCATCCGGAACGATCTTTATCCTTGATGAATACGTTCGACGCGGCCTGCCGCTGGCTGCGAACGTCCGGGCCCTTGAGGAATGGCTCGGGTTGCCCGAGGAATCCTACACGGCCACCTTCTGCGACCCGGCGGGCCAGCAGCGAGAAGGTCTGAGCGGTTCGAGCTGCGTGCGTGAGCTGCGAGCGATGGGGATTCGCGTGCGATACAGAGCCAGCCGGATTACCGAAGGCATCGAGCTGATCCGCTCGGCAATACGCAACGCGCAGGGAACGCCGAGCCTGTTCATCTCGCCCCGCTGCCCACGACTGATCGAGGCGCTGGAGTGCTATCACTATCCCGACCCCCGCTCCTGTCTTCCGACAGGAAGACGCGGGGGCAGCGAGCGCCCCGAGAAGGACGGCGTCTATGACCATCCGATAGACGCCCTGCGTTACTTCTTCATCAACACCAAAAGGAGGGCCTATGGCGGTTCGAGGCCCTATTGAGCGGCTACGGCCAGGTCCCTCGACTTCGCTCGGGACGCCTGCCAGCCCCCGCGTCTCCCGGCGCGAGGCGGGGCGGCGGGCGAGTGCAGGGCCGCTATCGCGGACCGCGTTCTCGGCGTTTGACGTACTGAGCGAGCGCGGCGGCGCCGATGATCCCGGCGTCCTCGCCGAGCGTGGCAAAACATATTTCGATGGACTCGGTCTTGATGGTCCAGACGTGTTCGTTGAAGAAACGTCTGATACCGTCCAACAAGACCTCACCGGCGGCGATCATTCCGCCCGCAAAAACGATGCGCTTGGGCTCGGTGGCGTGCAGCATGTTGATGCAGGTAATCGCCAGCGCCTTGGCGGTCCCGTCGGTTATCTCTTTGGCCAGCTTGTCGCCGGAGGCGAGGTGTTCGTAAACGTCCTTGCTGGTAATCCGGCCTTTTTCGTCGAGCACTTTGCTCAAACTGGATTCGGCTCCGGCTTCGAGCGCTTCGGTGGCCCGCCTGGCCGTCGAATCGGCGGAGGCATAGGCTTCGGCGCAGCCCCGCTGGCCGCAGTTGCAGAGCCTGCCGTCCGGATAGATGATGGTGTGCCCCAATTCCGCTCCGTTTTCGTCGCAGCCGTGGACCAGCTCGCCGTTGCTGACAATTCCGCCCCCGATGCCTGTACCGAGGGTGAAGAAAACGATGTCCTTGACGCCCTTACCGGCGCCCACTGCATATTCGCCCCAGCAGGCCACGTTGGCATCGTTGTCGAAGACAATCGGCGCGCCGAGCTTCTCGTTGAGCATCCGGCAGATGGGAACGTTCTTGAATTTCGGCATGTTTGTGGAACGGATGATGATGCCTTCGCTGTATTTAGCCGGGCCCGGCGTTCCTATGCCGACCGCGACAATATCCTTTAGCGAAAGGCCCGCCTCGGTAAGAAGTGTCTCGACGGTCCTGGCCATCTTGTCGATAACGACCTGAGGCCCCATATCCGCATCGGTTGTTACCGATGTCTTGGAGAGAAGCTTCAACTCGGCATCAAACAGGCCAATCTTGACATTTGTTCCGCCGACGTCAATTCCAACAAACGTTCCACTCATTGCTTACACCTCGTAGTGAAAATCAAATATCAAACATCAAAATTCTTACATTCTCTTCAATCCGGGTAACCATCCGGATGGCTGTTGTGCCATTGCCAGGCGGTGGCGACTATCGGTTCCAGTTCGGGCCAATCGATTGTCCAGTTCAATTGACCTTTTGCTTTTCCTGCATCGGCCGTCAGTACCGGCGGATCACCCGCCCGACGGTCCGCCTCAACAACGCGAAAGTCTTTGCCTGATATCTTTTTGACGGTCTCGATGACCTCTCTTACGGAGTACCCTTTTTCGTTGCCGAGGTTGTATATCAGCTCCCGCTCCCGGTCCAGCTTATCCAATGCCAGCAGGTGTGCTCTGCAAAGATCCTCGACGTGGATGTAGTCACGAATGCAGGTGCCGTCCGGGGTCTCGTAGTCGCCTCCATAGATGCTCACCTCGCTGCGTTTACCCATAGCCGCCTGGATGATTAGCGCAATCAAGTGCGATTCAGGCTGGTGGTCCTCGCCGAGCGTGGCGTTGTCGCCGGCGCCGCATGCGTTGAAATACCTCAGCGAGGCATAGGCAAGCTTACCCGCCCGGCTCTGGTAGCGGCACATCTTCTCGACCGCCAGCTTGGAGTGGCCATAGGGACTAATCGGCTCGGTCGGTGAATCCTCGGGAATCGGCACATCGGCGGGGATCCCATAGACGGCTGCCGTGCTGCTGAAAACAAACTTTTTCACGCCCACAGCTTCCATTGCCGAGAGAAGATTCTGCGTACAGCAAAGATTGTTGCGATAGTATTTCAGGGGTTCGCGAACCGATTCTTCGACCTCGATGAAGGCTGCAAAGTGCATCACGGCTTCGATATCATGTTTCTTGAGCGTCTCAACGAGCAAATCATAATCGGCCAAATCGCCCCGGACACACGCAGCGTTTCGGATCGCTGCTCGATGGCCTCTGCTCAGGTTGTCATAGACGACCGGCTCATGCCCCTGTGCGGCCAACATGGCGGTCATATTGCTGCCGATATATCCTGCTCCGCCACAGACCAGCACTCTCATGTCCGGTTCCCCGTCACTTGTAGCGAGCTGCTTGCCTGTGAGGCCATCTGTGCTTCAATCCGCCTCAGGATTTCCTCGGCAAGGAGCACATCGTTGCCCAGTTCGAGCCAGACCATGTTCTCTTGCTGCTCCGGATAAAGTCTCAACCTCAGCAACGACGGGCTGCTTCGCGAGAACATCTCATACGCCCTCGCATTGCTGCGGATATCTCGTTCCGGCAGGGACAGCCTTTGGACTCGGACGGAGCAGCCGATGCACACTTCTTCGTCTTGCCGGCTTATGTTCAGTTCCACCGTCCGGCGAATCGTGTGCAGATTGGCCGCAAGGCCGCGATCGGAACCGATATTGTCGCAGCGCCAGAACTCGAAGAATTGTGCACCTGACAAGGGTCTGGTTCTTATCAAGCCGCTGGCGGTATCCGCCTTTTCTATGGCAAAGTGCATATTGGCCAGAACGTCCTCGGCAACCGCCATGGTCCGGGCCTTGCCGATGTCCGGGACGTAAATCCGGCCGGTGGGTGTCTGAGGCTGCGGCTGGGCGCAACCGGCAAGTATCAGGGCACAGATCATCAGCGCGCACATACAGACGTGTTTCGCACTCTTGTGCTCCTGTCTTCTCTCGTTCTTCTGCATAGGCTTATCCATCGAAAAGCAGGCTCAACCGACAATTGCGCTGATATCGATGAGGTACATCTGCCGGCCGTTGCCGCCGTGGGCCGAATCAATCACGACGCTTCGGCCGTCAGGGCTGAAACGCGGGTGCGTGTCGCAGCGCCATTCGCCTTTATACTCAGGCGGAAGATAGAAATACCCGAGCGGCACGGTTTTGTCGGTCGTTGCGTTATAAAGATAGACGTTCTGTTTTCGCTCTTTGTCGGGATACGTGTCGTTGAGAATCCATCGGTTGCCCGGCAGGTAAGTGCAATGGCCGTTTCTGGTCATGATGTCTTTGCCAACGACTTCGACCTTGTCTGTTCCATCTTCGTAGAGATAGAAGGCGCTTTTGTGTGAGGGATGCCATGCCCATGCGAGGATATGGCGCGGGTCGCGCCAGATAAAGTGGGAAGTTTGGCCGTAGCTGTCCACGATGTGGATGTCAGAGCCATCGGGTTTGGCGGTGAGCATTCGAGTGCCGAAGCTCCGCATGCCCTTTGCTCGCCATCTGTGTAGGAAGATGAAACGGGAGCCGTCAGTATTGAAAAGTAGATGATTGGGGTAGTGTTTAGCGTTTTTGGGATTGCCTGGGATTTGGCCGAACTGAGCAATGTCCGCAAGTGATATGATCAAATCCTGTTTGCCGCCGTCCAAATCGATTCGGAAGATGCCGGAATCCTTTGGGGCCGGGTCCTCGGCGTGCGGGTCGGGTAGCCCGGCGTACCCGTAACCGGGACGCATATCCTGAATTCGGCGAAAATCCGGCGCCACGGCAGTCCGCCCATCAGGGCTGAGCGTATAGATGGGGCAAGGTAAGGTCCGCTTCCTGCGGCTCTTGACGTCAAGTATATGGCAAACATACTTGTTGCTTTGCCGGTCGTTCCAGATGATTTGCGTTTGCGAACCGGGTCGCCACTGGAGCATGCAACCTTGCTGCCAGCACCAGGCGCTGCTGCGGTCCAACTCCGTCCACCGGTCGCCATCGTGCAGATCCACCATGCCGATTCTGATGATGTCATCCGGTTTCGGGCTGCGATGCTCGAAGTCTACTTCCATTCCGAGCGCATATCGGCCGGATGGGTCGAACTGTAATTTGTCATAATAGCTGAACCAGTGGAATTTAGGCTCGTGTGTAATGGCTCGGACTGGAGGCAGTGTCTCGACTTGCGGATCGGCGCGGAGAACCGGGCTGGCAGAGCTTAGCAGCGTCAGCGTGCCACAGGCTGTGTGTTTCAAAAATGCACGACGATCAAGCGCGGTGTTCTTCATGCCGGACTATTGTATTGCATAAGCCCCCGAACGCAAGGGCAATTGCCATTGTTCACCGGCTTTCCCTGTTTGCCGAGCTTGGCGGCGGCTAAAGGTCCGCCCGGCCTCGTGCCGATGACAGGATTGCAGCGTGTGCTGTTTGACGAACAGGAAGCCATTGCTTGCGCCCTTGGTCGGGGCCGAGCCGCGAGCGCCGGGATGCCTTCGACGCAAATGCAATCTGTGGGGGAGAGAATAATGTCCTTGCCTTTGGGCCAGGACGTCAAAAGTTTCGTTGATTATCTGACTGTCGAGGCAGGTCTGTCCGAGAACACGGTTCTGGCCTATGGCCGCGACCTCAGGGATTATCAGATGCACTGCAAAGCCGTCGGAGTCGGCCGCTTGCGGCAAATCAGCCCAACACAGATTCAGAAGTATCTGCGAACCCTCTCTCAGCAGCAAAGAAGCGAGGGTTCGGTCAAACGCGCGCTGGTTGCGATCCGTATGTTTCTGCGATTCGCCAAACTCACGGGGCTGATCGATGACGACTTCACCGCCGTGCTCGAAAGCCCGAAGCTCTGGCAGAGACTGCCGAATGTATGCAGCAAGCGGCAAGTGGTCGATTTGCTGGATGCCCCCTCACCCGACGAGCCTTTCTATCTGCGCGACAAAGCTGTGCTTGAGCTGCTCTACGCCACCGGCATACGGGCTGGCGAAGTGGCGGGCCTGCAAACCTCGGACTTGAACCTCGATATCGGCTACCTGCGATGCCTTGGCAAAGGCAATAAAGAACGCGTAGTCCCCATTGGAAAGGTTGCCGTCGCTGCGGTCCTCGAATACGTGGAACAGCTCCGGCCGAAGCTTGCCAAGTCCTTCAGTGGCAATTCTTTACTGCTTTCCCGAACGGGCCGGCCCATGAGTCGTATTGAGATCTGGAGGCTGGTGAAAAAATATGCGAGCCGGGCGGGGATGCCCAGAAATCTGACCGCGCACACACTGAGGCATTGCTTTGCGACACACCTTTTGGCCGGAGGGGCGGATTTGAGAAGCGTTCAGGAAATGCTCGGCCACGTGGACATCGCGACGACGCAGATTTATACGCACGTTGACCAGGAAAGGTTGAGAGAGATTCACAGGAAGTACCATCCGAGACCGTAGGTGCGCCGTTGATTATCGATTTTCGGGTATCCATCACACAAAATTGTTTGACTTTGGTGCATTTGCGTACTAATATAACTCCAGAGTCGATGAATAGGGCTTCCCAGAGAGGGAACCGGCGGCTTCTCTAAGGCCATCCAAATGGGTAGAAGGCGGTCATATCTTGCTGTGCTGACACTGCTGATAGCGTGTCGGCAGTTGTGTATCGGTGCCGAGAAACCGGCCTCGCCCGCCGACACAAACACGGCACCGGTGCAGGCCAAATCCGACGATGAGGTGGATGTTATCGCCCTGCTGCAGGGCTCGGAAGAGGAACGCCTAAAGGCCGCCAGCGCAATGCTCTTCAGCGACAATCCTCTGGCCAGAAAAACCCTGCTCGACGTACTCAGGCAGGGCAAGAATAGTGCCGCCCGCATGGCCGTTTGCAGGGCGCTGATTCAAACACCGTCGTCGAAGGATCTGGTAAAGAACAAGGATGATTTCATCGCGCCTCTGCTCGGCGTCCTGGACACGGAGCTGGAGGACGAGGCCCAGTTGGCTGCCGATGCGACCTCGATCTTCGAATATGAGAAGATAGGCAAGCTGCTTGAAGATACAGTCACGGATGCCTCAAGACCGGTCAGGACAAGGCTGAATGTGATACGCGCGCTGAGTCGGCGACCGGACATGATGGCTGCGATTCAGCTTATCAGGCTCGTTGACGATTCCGACAAGCAGGTAGCCCGGGCCTCGGAGGAAGCTCTGCGTTCTCTGAGCATACCCGTCGGCAGAGATGCTCAGACGCGAGAGACCATCATCTCTGAGCTCAAGCGCAAGGGAAGGAATGAGTTTCTAAAAGATTGGTTGATTCGCCAGGAAGCGCAGATTCGCCTGATGAGAAATGATTTGGAGTTTTGGCGAGGGGGCTATTTAGCGGCGTTGGGCAAGCTGTATGGCGCCGTCGGCGATGATGCCGCCAAGGGAGTGTTCCTGGACGAGCACCTGCGCAGCCCCAAAGCAGAGGTCAGGCTGTGGGCTTTGGAGAGGGCGTATGAGTGGCGCGTCGCGCCGGGGGCGAAGCTGCCTGAGAAACTGGGGCCGGTCCTGATCAGCTTGATTTCAGACCCGGACAAGGCCGTTCGGCTCGAAACCGCTGCTGTGTTGTCCGTTATGGGGGAGATAAACTCGGCGCAGTCTCTGTTGGCCCAGCTTGAAGCCGAACAGGACGACGAAGTTGCAACCGAACTTTTTGGCGCCCTCGGTGACGCATGTTATATTGCCTTTTTGCCGAATTCCACGATCAAGATTCCTGTGGAGATCAGGCAGCAAACCCTGGAATGGGCGGAAAAATACCTGACCGACCCTGCTCCAGCTAAAGCGCAGAAGGGGGCCGAAGTGATGAGAAAGCTTCTCGGGCAGGATGGGTTAGCGCCCGAGGAGGCCGACAATTACCTTGCATTGCTCGCTTCGACATACGGCGGGCTCAAGAATGATCCTGACGGGACCCTGCGAGGAGAACTACTCAATGCGATGGCCAGCCTGTGCTCACCCCAGAGTGTCCACAGAGCCCGGGCCAGGAAGCAGTTCAGTGCTCTTTTTGAAGCGGCCCTGAGCGACAAGACGGATTTTGTCCGGGAGGTGGCGGCTGACGGTCTTATCTACATAGACAAGGCATACGCCTTGGGACTACTGAGAAAACTCGCCAATGATCCCAGTGCAATACTCCGAAAGAAAGTGATTGCCCTCGCCGGCGAAGTCGGTGGGAAAGACGATTTGGACTGGCTGTCGGAGAAATTGGGCTTGAACGCCGAGGGTGAGCCGGCTTGGCAGGCCATGCTGAAGATACTCAACGATTCCGATGCGGCGACCTGGCAGTTGTGGACGGACGGACTCACCTCAGACAGCAGCAAGTTGACGAACGATCAGAAGATTGCGCTTCTCAAGGCGGCGGAGGCTGTCGGCGCCGGCGAATTCAGATCGGACGTGCGCAAGAAATTGGCTGAACTGTATTACGCAACGGGGCAGTTTGAGGCCGCAGCGGACTATCTTGGCTTGCAGTACGAGGCCGCGAAGACGGAGCAGGAGAAAGAGGAGATTTCTTCGAGGCTCTCGCAAGCGTGCTTGAAGGCTTCGAAAGGAGAACCTCTGGCCGGATTGGTCGAGGATTATCTGTCAAAGGCGGACTTTGACCCCAACGACGCCTTGATGCAGTCGATCAACGCCTATTTTACCCAGCCGCCGGCCGGCGCCAACCCGGCGGCGATTCTGAAGGCATTAGAGGCCATAACGGTTCCCATGAGCAGGCCGAAGTGGCAACAGAAGCTTGCTGCCTGGAAGGCTGGTCTGAGCAAAAAGGCGGAGGCCGCCAAGGCGCAGTAGCCCCTGATTCGGTGGAATAGCCGGACCCCTGTGCTATGCTGTTCTCCTGGAGAAGAGGTGTGTTCAGGAACAATGGAGGTATGCCGGGTTTCCATACAACGCAGAGCAATCCGCCCGGATTTCAGCGCGACAGACAAGCTTGAAAATGCCCCAAAAATCTCAACTTTTAATCCGGAAATTGTTGACCGAGTTTGCGCAAGGCGTTACAATAACCATAATCAGAGCGGAAAACACCTACTGTGGAATATGCGTCATCCTTTTCAGAGAGAGACTGAGGCGCAGTAAGGGGCAGATATCGCTTTTCAGGAGTCTGCCGAAATGCGGATGAACGCGGCCTTTCTGCACCCGTAGAATATATGTGATTGAGCACAATGGTGCGCGGGCGCTCTTCGTCTTGAACGTATTGGCCTGGCATGGAAACAGCGAGGTTCTTTGTGGAGAGCGAAAATGGGAACGGAGAAATGTCCATTCTGCGGACAGGAGATCGATGCGGAGGCGACCAGATGCTTCTTCTGCGGCGCGAGTTTAGATGAAGAATCGATTGAGAAGCGTCTCGAGCAGCTTCACTACCAGGAGGACGTGCGACTCGCTCGAAAGGTGCGCAGTCCCGTTGTGCTTGAAGTGCTGGTTGTCGGCATCCTGCTTGGCATCATTCTGTTCCACGGCACGCCTGGTGGAAAACACTCCTCACCTCTCGAAAGCCCGTCGCAGAGCTCGACGGTTCGCCTGAATGCAGAGGTGACCTTCGCGGGGGCACAGTTTGTCCTGTCCAATAACGACTCTTTCGATTGGGAGAACGTAAAGCTGGAGGTTGTTTCAGCGGACTCCGGGGAACCGTTTTGTCTGACGGTTTCTGAGACCATACCGGCCGGAGGCACATATACAGCGGAAGCCGCCGAATTCTGCAGGAAGGACGGGATCCCTTTCGATCCGTTTTCGATGAAGCTCGACCGGTTTTGGATTCGGTGCGATACTCCGGAAAGAGAAAACGGCTCCTATCTGGCCGGATGGAAGTAGGCTTGCCGTTCTGCGCGTGTTCCAATGAGCATAGCAGTCACCTGCCCCGCGTTGCCGCGAGGCCGATTTGAGGTGTGCGTGGCCTGCTTGCAGCATTTCTTGCCGTGAATTCAATTGTTCGAGTATTGACCGGCCCCAATGCAAGCGGTTAGAATCACACAGGATATCAGAATTAGGAGGTTCATCTATGGTCAGACATAAGCTATTGACGACGCTGTTGATTGGGGTCGGCGCCGCTTCCTTCTCCGTCGGCGATTTTCGCCCTGCCGGGACTGCAGAAGGTGGCTGGAAAGCATCGCCTGAGTTGGTTAACGACCTCCAGAAACGGCGACCGGAAACAAACTACGACGAGCAGAAGGTCCCGGAATACGACTTGCCCGATCCGCTCGTGGCGTCCGATGGCGCGCGAGTGGCTGATGCAAGGATGTGGCGGACCAGACGCCGGCGTGAAATTCTCGAATCGTTCCGGGCCCAGGTCTATGGTCGCTCGCCCATCGACCGGCCAGCCAATATGAGATTCGGGGTTTTCGACCTGGACCGAAAAGCCCTTGCGGGCGTGGCCACGCGCAAACAAGTCACTGTTTATTTCACCGGGGAAGAAGATGGGCCGACGATGGACATACTTGTCTACCTGCCCAATGCCGCCAGAACGCCGGTTCCCGCCTTTGTCCTCTTGAATTTCGGTGGCAATCACACGATCCACTCCGACCCGGCCATCAAGCTTTCTCAGAGCTGGATGCGCCCAGGGCGCGGTGTAGTGAACAATCGCGCGACAGAAGAATCCAGAGGAGCTGGCTCTTCGCGTTATCCTATCGATACGATTATAGGACGCGGCTACGGCCTGGCGACGATCTATTACGGCGATATCGACCCGGATTTCCACGACGGTTTCAAGAACGGTGTGCATCCGGTCTTTGACAGGTTCGGCGACGGCGGCCGTGCCCCCGACGCATGGGGTTCCATCGGGGCCTGGGCGTGGGGGTTGAGCCGGGCAATGGACTACTTCGAGACCGACGCCGATATCGACCAGAAGCGCGTTGCCGTGCTCGGGCACTCGCGGCTGGGAAAAACCGCTCTGTGGGCTGGGGCTCAGGACCAGCGGTTTGCCCTCGTCATATCCAACGACTCCGGCTGTGGCGGAGCGGCTCTGAGCCGCCGGCGCTTCGGGGAGACTGTACAACGCATCAACACCAGCTTTCCTCATTGGTTTTGCGAAAATTTCAAGAAGTACAACAGCAGGGAAAACGACCTGCCGCTCGATCAGCACATGCTTATTGCCCTGATCGCACCGCGCCCGGCATATGTGGCCAGCGCCGATCAGGATTTGTGGGCCGATCCGCGGGGGGAGTTCCTGGCCTGCAAACATGCCGATCCCGTTTATCGTCTGCTCGGTGCGGACGGGCTCGGAAGCGACCGGATGCCCGAGCTTGATAGTCCCATCCAAGAAGGCATGATTGGCTACCATGTCCGGTCAGGAGGACACAATCTGGCGGCATACGATTGGCAACAGTACTTGGACTTCGCCGATGCCCGTTTCGTCGCTCGAGATTCCAGGTAGAATCTGGAACCCGTTTCTTCCGGGAGGCGAGCAACTTCGCTGTTTCTTGCCTTCAGCTCGACCTGACAGCAGGAGCCTGAGATGGCTGATGGGGTATATCCGTGTGTCTTCTTAGAAGTCGCTGTCCGGATGCTTCAGAGCAGGGCGACACGTGCTTTCGGCCATGAAGACGTGGTGCTGATGCAAGGCCCGATGAGGTGCAATTAGGTGTGAGAGGACAGAAAAAGCAAGAAATTTTGGATTTTTCTCGATTTTTCCATTTTTTGTGTTTGCACTCATCTTGCCATTTGGATAAAGTGTGGGATTTATATTACTGCGATAACGTTGAGGAACGACGGATTCCTGCGCTCTGAGTGAGCGAATGGGGCAGGATAGTAAGGGGAGTTGTTTGTGTTATCCGGTTTTTTGCCGGGCGCAAGAGATGTATCGACCTGATTCGCCGCGGTTGTGCCGTCGAGTGAAGAAGGCTGTTGCTGCTGTAGCTCAGTGGTAGAGCGCGTCCTTGGTAAGGACGAGGTCATGGGTTCAAGCCCCATCAGCAGCTAAATGCAAGCGGGCCAAGCCGAGAGAGCGTCCGTGGGGTGCAAGCGGCAGAAAGCCAGAGTTGTTTTGCACGAGGTCTCAGTGATCTTGGCTGTGAGTTGACTATACGAGGCTGAAAAAGAAGTTGTTTTAGGAATCAAAATAAGGGAATTAGTAAATGCTAACCCGGCACATTGGAGGTTTATACCAAGATGGCTAAGGCTGTATTTGAGCGGACAAAACCACATATCAATGTTGGAACGATCGGTCATGTGGACCATGGCAAGACGACTCTGACCGCAGCGATGACGCGCGTGATGGAATTCCAGGGGCTGTCGAGTTTCAAATCTTATGACGAAATCGCCAAGGCGTCAGAATCCCAGGGCCGGCGCGATGCGACAAAGATTCTGACCATCTCGACGGCGCATGTGGAGTACGTGACGGGAAATCGGCATTATGCCCACATCGACTGTCCCGGCCACGCCGACTACGTGAAAAATATGATTACCGGAGCCGCCCAGATGGACGGTGCGATCCTGGTGGTCAGTGCGGCTGACGGCCCGATGCCGCAGACCCGTGAGCATATTCTTCTTGCTCGCCAGGTGAATGTGCCGTGCATTGTGGTCTTTCTGAACAAGGTGGACCTGGTTGACGATCAGGAACTGATTGATTTGGTGGAGCTGGAAATACGAGATCTGCTGAACAAGTACGAATTCCCGGGCGACGACGTTCCGCTGATCCGGGGCTCTGCTCTTTCGGCCATGAGGGCGGAGAGCGCGGATGACCCGGCCTGCCAGGCGATCACAGAACTGCTCGATGCAATGGATAAGTACATCCCCATACCGCCCCGCGAGGTGGACAAGCCTTTCCTGATGCCGGTCGAGGACGTTTTCAGTATCAAGGGGCGGGGAACGGTCGGCACCGGCCGCGTGGAGCGAGGCAAGGTCCGCACGGGCGAGGAGATTGAAATCATCGGACTGGCAAAAGAGACCCGCAAGACCGTTGTTACAGGCGTGGAGATGTTCAATAAGACGCTCGACGAAGGGCAGGCCGGTGACAACATTGGCGTGTTGCTGCGCGGTGTGGAAAAGAAGGACTTGGAACGAGGGCAGGTGATCGCAGCGCCCGGCAGTATTACGCCGCATACCAAGTTTCACGCTGAAGTCTATGTGCTGACCAAGGAGGAGGGCGGTCGCCACACGCCGTTCTTCCCAAAATACAAGCCACAATTTTATTTCAGAACAACCGATGTTACGGGTGCGGTTCTCTCACTGATGAGCAGAGAAGGCAAGAGTGCGGAGATGTGCATGCCGGGCGATAATATTGCGATGGAAGTGGAGATTATTTCCCCGATTGCTATGGAGGAAGGACTTCGCTTTGCAATTCGCGAGGGCGGCCGTACGGTCGGGGCCGGCGTGGTCACGAAGATCCTTGCCTAAGTGCTTCCGGGCAACTGTCTGGGATCAGCAGGTGTCAAAAACAAGGGTGCTCACGTGGGTCAGACTGCCCCGGTGTAAATGGCGAAGACGACCCGGCCTTTTCGGTGTGGGCGGCCCTGCTTGGTTGGGACGACTCTTATGGCGAAGAAAAGCAAAAGAGAATATGTCTGGCTGGAGTGCAGCCAGTGCAGGAGCAGAAACTATCGTACGGGTGTGAGTGTCGCAGAAGGTACGCCGAAATTAGAGTTGAAGAAATTCTGCAAGGCCGAGCGTAAGCATACCGTTCACAAGCTTCGACGCAAATGACAATGAGGCTGTTGAAGCATGTGGGGTATTGGCGCATCAACGAGCGTGAATAACGAAGAGAGTCAAGAATCAATTGAGTAGGCCAGTAGCTCAACTGGCAGAGCGTCGGTCTCCAAAACCGAAGGTTGGGGGTTCGATTCCCTCCTGGCCTGTTTTGAAGCGCTGAGTGAGATGCGAGAGTAGGTAGATTCGCTTCTGATAAGTGTATGCGAGGTGAAGATGGTTTTTGATATCTATAAACGCGGCCAGGGCAAATACACAAGGCTGTGCAGCGCTTTTGCCGTGGCAGTTATTGTGGGATTGGGCTGTCTGCGGCTTTACGCGAAGCTGGAAGCCGCCTCGTGGGGTCTGAGCAACAAAGCGACGCTCTGGATTGCCACGATGGTCCCTGCCGGCTTTTTTGTTGTTCTGGCCCTTGTGATTTTCTGGATCGTCAACAAATCTGCAGTCGCCGACTTTATGATCGCTGCGGAAGGCGAAATGAAGAAAGTGAGCTGGTCCAGCAAGCAGGAGATAATGGTTTCGACCTTTATCGTCATTGTGGTTGTGGCTATCATGGCAGTGCTTCTCGGAACCACGGATTTGGGCTTCAGCACGCTTTTTGGGTGGCTCCTGGGTTGATATCGTATCTCGAATGAGATGTGAGAAAAGGTGTCAATATGCAGTGGTATGTGTTACGGGTTGCGGCAAATAAGGAAGTCCAGGTCAGGGACGCTCTGGTACAGAAGGTCGAGAGGGAGAGCCTGGACGAGATCATAGGCCGAATCGAGGTGCCTATTGAGCGGATCAAGCGCATCCGCGGGAACAAGCAGACGGTCCACAGGCGCAAACTCTATCCGGGCTACGTCTTCATGGAGATGGAATCGACTGAGGACGGCCGGGTTCCGGAGAAGGCGTGGTTCATGATCAAAGGGACCGCCGGGGTCGGCGATTTTATCGGAACGGAAGGAATGCCGACGCCCATGCGGGACACGGACGTGGCTAAGATGCTTCTTGAGGCCGAGAAGCCCGAGGAGGCGCCGAGCATTAAGGTGGAGTTCAAGAAGGGTGATATGATCAAGATTCGAGAAGGCGCTTTCGAGAATTTCGAGGGCGTCGTCGATTCGATTGATTCCGAGCGAGGGATTGTGAAAGTCATCGTGACGATATTCGGCCGAAGCACGCCGCTGGACATAGAATATTGGCAGATCGAGAAATTGTAGTTGCATTCGTAATCGAGAATTCCGGGTCTTCAAATCAAGAACCTAAGAATCAAAGGGTGAAGAATGGCCAAAGAGGTAGCAGTAACGATTAAATTGCAGGCGCCGGGAGGGCAGGCGACTCCTGCTCCGCCGATTGGACCTGCTCTGGGTCAGCACGGCGTCAACATAGGACAGTTCGTCTCCCAGTTCAACGAGCGAACGAAAGACTTGAACGGTACGACGGTGCCGGTTGTGATAACGGTCTATGCGGACAAGAGTTTTGTCTTTGAAGTCAAGAGCCCGCCGGCGGCGGTGCTGCTCAAGCAGGTCGCCGAAATCGCAAAGGGCAGCGGAACGCCGAACAGAGAGACCGTCGCAGAAGTCACGGCCGAGCAGGTCCGGAAGATCGCCGAGGCCAAGTTCAAGGATCTGAACGCCTATGATCTGGGGCAGGCCGAGAAGATCATTCGAGGGACGGCCCGAAGTATGGGCATCGAAGTAGTGGATTCGTGAAAAAACAGTACTCAATGTGAGATGTGAACAATGCGAGCGAAGAGCAAAAGGTATAAGAGTGAATCGCAACAGGTCAGCAAAGAGCCGGTCAGCCTGCCTGATGCGATCGAAAAAATTAGGTCGTTCAAATCCGTGAAATTCGACCAGAGCGTCGAATGTGTCCTGCAGTTGGGCATCGATCCCAAGCAAGCCGATCAACTGGTTCGAGGCTCCGTGTCGTTGCCCCACGGGATTGGCAGGCAGAAACGAGTGATTTGCTTCTGTGAGGACGCGGATGCCGAGGGCGCCCGGAAGGCCGGCGCCGTGGAGGCTGGCGTCGATGATCTGATCAAGAAGGTTTCGGATGGCTGGTCGGACTTCGATGTGGCCATCGCCTCGCCGAAAGTCATGGGAAAGGTGGGTAAACTGGGTCGCGTGCTCGGGCCGCAGGGGAAGATGCCTTCGCCCAAGAACGGCACGGTGACGGCCGACGTCGTCACCGCGGTCTCCGAGTTTGCCGCCGGCAAGGTCGAGTTTAGAAACGACGCTGGTGGCAATATGCATGCCATCGTTGGCAAGCAGAGTTTCGAGTCGCAGAAACTTATCGAGAATGTCGAGGCATTTGTTGCGCACATTAAGAAGATTAAGCCCGCTGCGGCAAAAGGCACCTATATAAAAAAGGTGTGTCTGTCTTCGACAATGGGTCCCGGAATCACCCTGAGTATCTGAGACGTGAAGGGCAGAGTGTGAAAACCCATGTGCAGGATCCGAGTACGAGCACAGAAGCTTTACTTCCGGAGAGGCGGGTTCAGCACTGGATGGCATTGACGTTTCGAGCGCGATTTAAGTTGGGCATTTGACTGTGTTACGTTGATACGTATTCTTTTGACAGGTAGATATCAAGTTCAGGTGAGACGATGAGCAAGTACGTAAAAGGATTGCTGCAGGCGCAGTTAGAGAAGAGAATTGCCGACGAGAATGTGCGGGAATTTCTGATCGTCAACATGAAGGGCGTTGGGGGCGTTGACAACAATTTGATGCGGGGTGAGCTGCGAGAAAAGGGGATTGGCTTAGCCGTAGTCCAGAACTCTCTGTTCAAAAAAGCGTTGTGCAATCAAGGGATGGAGCCGGCGGCAGAATTATTCAGCGGCCCCTGTGCAATTGCCTATGGCGGCGACAGCATCGTCGATGTGGCCAAGGAGATGGTTGCGTGGGCAGAAAAGATTCCCCTGATCGAGTTCAAGGGTGCCTTTCTTGACGGTTCGGCTTTGGATGCCGAAGCGGCGGAAGGGCTCTCCAAGATGCCGACGCGAATTGAGTTGTTGGGTGAAATCGTTGCGTTGGCGCAATCGCCGGCAAGGAGACTGGCTGCGACTTTGGCTGCTCCGACCCAGACGATTGCAGGTTGTATCGATACCATCGCCGCGGGTGGCGAAAAGCAAGCGGCATGAAGCAAAATACGAACTGCCTGTGTGGCTGTCCCTTACTGATAACGGGTTAAACGGAACGGCGTAGTTTCGGCTACCACCAGGTCTTAGGTGATAGGAGTTGACAGAAATGGCGGAAGAACAAGTGAAAGAGACGCAGGAAAAGACTGAACAAGCAGCCGAGTCCAAGCAGCCGGCCAAGAAATGGAGCAGCGACATCAAGAAGCTCGGTGACAAAATTGTGGCCTTGACATTGATGCAGGCCAAGGAGTTGGGCGATTATCTCAAAGAAGAACACGGTATCGAGCCCGCCGCCGGGGCGGTTATGATGGCAGGGCCTGCTGCGGGCGGTCCGGCCGAGGAACAAGAGGAGAAAACCACCTTCGACGTGATTCTGAAAGAGTTTGGTGACAAGAAGATTCAGGTGATCAAGGAGGTCAGGGCGCTGACCGGGTTGGGATTAAAGGAGGCCAAGGACCTTGTGGAAGGCGTTCCGAAACCGGTCAAAGAGGGGCTGAGCAAGGAAGACGCCGAGGCGACGCGGCAGCAGCTCGAAGCCGTCGGCGCGGTCGTGGAATTGGCATAGATCGGAGCCGCCCGCGTCTGCCCCTGCGGGAGCCGGCATGTGGGCGGCCGGACGAGAGAACTCCTTCGTAATAGTTGGGACATTTAGTGCTGGAGATGAGCAATGCGTGAGAATAGTGCAAGCCAAGTCATTCGTGATTTTGGCAGAGTGCGCGACGCCGTCGAGATCCCGGACCTGGTGGCGACACAGAGGAAGAGCTACGACCTGTTCCTGCAACGAGGCGTGCCGCCGACCAAACGAGAGGACATCGGACTGGAAGCTCTGTTTCGAGAGACGTTTCCCATCGAGAGCTACGACAAGAAGATGCTCCTGGAGTATCTCTACTATGAGCTGGAAAAGCCGCATTATACGCCCACGCAGTGCCGACAGTTGCGGTTGACGTACGGCTACCCGGTGAAAATCTGGTGCAGGCTGCGCAGCAAAGAGGGCGAGGATCTGGCCGAACAGGCGATGTATATTGGCGAAATGCCCGTGATGATAGGCGGCGGCGAATTCATCATCAACGGCGCGGTGCGCGTCATTGTGAACCAGCTCCACCGAAGTCCGGGTGTTGACTTTCTCATCGAGAGCAAGGAAGGCGACAGGGTACTGCACGGGGGCAGAGTGATTCCCGAGAGGGGCAGTTGGATAGAAATCGGGGTCACGAACAAAGACACATTGGTTGTCAGGATAGACCAGTCCAGCAAGATACCGGCAACCATCTTTTTGCGCGCGATGGACGCCGCCTACGGGACGACAGAGCAGATACTGCGCCTGTTCTATCCGACGGTTGCCGTGCCGTTGGCGAAACTGACGCCGACGATGTGGGCCGCTAACCCTGTTGTAGATACCGACTCCGGCGAAATCATCGTCAAGGCCGGCGCGCAATTGAGTGATAAAGTCTCCCTGGTTCAGGAGGCACTTGCACAGCCTGCGGCAAAGGGCGGCAAAAAGAAGAAGACGTCCAAGAACGCGAAAGAATCCGTGACCCTGGAGGTAATAGAGAACGTTCGCGACACCATCATTCTGAACACGCTTGCCGAAGATGACTGCCCCAGCCATGAACAGGCGCTGCTGAAGTTCTACGTAAGGTTGAGACCCGGCAACCCGCCCAACAAAGAGAAGGCGCGGTTATTCTTCTCCGAGAAGTTCTTTGATTCAAACCGCTACCGCTTGGGCAAGGTGGGCCGGTTCCGCATAAATCGCAAGTTCAACCAGGCTGTTGACGAGAATGAGATGACGCTTCGCCCGGAAGACTTCCTCAATACGATGAAATACATCGTGGCGCTGCGGAACAATGAGGGTGAGGTTGACGATATCGACCATCTTGGCAACCGAAGGTTGCGGACTATCGATGAGCTGGCCGCCGATGAAGTCCGAAAGGGCCTGCTCAAGCTGCGCAGAACCGTTCAGGAACGGATGAGTATGAAAAGAGACAGTGAGGCGACCTTGCGCATCGCCGACCTGGTCAATTCCAAAAGTGTCTCGAGCAGCATCAACTATTTCTTTGGCCGCGGCGAACTCAGTCAGGTGGTTGACCAGACGAACGCCCTGAGCCAGTTGACTCATGAAAGGCGTCTGTCTGCTCTCGGTCCGGGCGGGCTGAATCGAAGGCGGGCCGGGTTTGAGGTCCGGGACGTTCACATCAGCCATTACGGCAGAATCTGCCCCATTGAAACGCCGGAAGGGACAAATATCGGCCTGATCGCCTCGTTGGCCATATTTGCCTCGGTCGATGAATACGGATTTCTACTGACACCATATCGCAAAGTCAAAAACGGCAAGGTGACAGAGAATGTGGAGTATTTGCGTGCCGACGAGGAGATGAAAGCCGTATTTGCCCCACCTACCTCTGTGGACCCGGGGACCGGCAAATTGCACAAGGGCTTCGTCCTTGCAAGAGAAAGCGGCGAGCTGGCCCACGTTCCCAGTGAAAAGGTGGACTATGTTGATATTTCCCCCAAACAGATTGTCGGTATCTCGGCCTCGCTCATCCCGTTTCTGGAGCACGATGATGCCAACCGCGCCTTGATGGGCTCAAACATGCAGCGACAGGCGGTCCCCCTGCTCAGGACGGAACCGCCTCTGGTCGGCACGGGGATGGAAGAGGTGGTGGGCCGGAACTCCAGTATGGTTGTTCGCGCCGAAGGTGCCGGTGTGGTAACGGCAGTCGATGCGGCCAGGATCATCATAAACCACACAGATGAATATGAACTGGCCAAGTTTGTCGGATTGAATGAAAGAACCTGCCTTAATCAAAAGCCCACAGTCCAGCTCGGTGAGAGGGTCAAGGCCGGGCAGGTCATCGCAGACGGAGGGGGGACCGCCGACGGTGTGCTCGCGCTGGGCAAAAATGTCCTTGTTGGATTTGTTTCCTTCGACGGTTTCAATTTCGAGGATGCAATTATTGTCAGCGAACGCCTCTGCAAGGGCGACAGCTTCACGAGCATCCACATCGACGAGTTCACGGCCGAAGTGCGTGAGACACGTCTGGGCAAAGAGGAATTCACCTGCGATATTCCCAACGTCAGTGAACGAGCACTGCGGAACCTTGACGAGTACGGAGTGGTCCGCGCAGGCACCCGCGTTTGTCCCGGCGATATTCTGGTCGGTAAGGTCGTGCCCAAGAGCAAAACCGAACTGACGCCCGAGGAAAAACTGCTGCACGCCATATTCGGCAGGGCTGGCGAAGACGTCAAGAATGATTCACTTGAGCTGCCCAGCGGGTATGAGGGTGTGGTCATCTCCACGGAACGATTCACCCGGCGCGGGGCGGGCACGGACGAACAAAAGAAAGCCCTGGCCGCTCAGATCAAGGAATGCCAGAAGCAGATGAGGGCCAAGGAATGCCTGCTTTTCAGGCAGATGATCGAGGCCATCCACAGCAAGTTCGAGGTCAACATTATCGACCCGTCCACGCATCAGAAAGTCGGCGCCAGCGCCGATGACGATGTTATTTATGAGCAGATCGACAACTTCAACATCAAGTGGGTCAAGCCCGCTTCGCTCCGGAATGACGTGCAGAAGATCGTGGACAAATTCTGGGTCAAGATTACGGACCTTCAGGAGGACAAGAAACAGAGAATCGAGACCTTGAAGCATGGCGACGAGCTTCCCAGCGGCGTATTGCAGATGGTCAAGGTCTATGTTGCAATCAAGAGAACATTATCGATCGGCGACAAAATGGCCGGGCGCCACGGCAACAAGGGCGTCATCGCGAAGATTATGCCTGAGGAGGACATGCCGTTCCTCGAAGACGGCACGCCGCTTGATATATTGCTCAACCCTCTGGGCGTCCCGAGCCGAATGAATGTGGGCCAGATTCTCGAAACGCATCTGGGATGGGCGGCGAAAGTGTTGGGCTTCAGCGCCGTGACGCCGGTCTTTGACGGAGCCACGGAGGAGGACGTGCAAAAGTTGACCACGGAGGCGAATGAGCTTATGGCCGAACGAAGGGCGGAGCTCGAAGAGCAAGAGCAGGAGCCGCCTGCGGACGAGTCTTTTGTGAACGTGCCGCGTACTCTGAAGACTCAGTTGTACGATGGCCGCACGGGTGAGCCGTTTGACCAAGGGGCAACCATCGGCAACATCTACATGATGAAATTGCACCACCTTGTCGATGACAAGATTCACGCACGAGCCACGGGACCCTACAGCCTGATTACTCAGCAGCCGTTGGGGGGCAAGGCCAGGACTGGGGGACAGAGATTCGGGGAAATGGAAGTCTGGGCCCTGGAGGGATACGGAGCCGCCTACGCGTTGCAGGAAATGCTCACCGTCAAGAGCGATGACGTTGAGGGGCGGACGAAAATCTATGAGTCCATGGTCAAGGGACAGAACACGCTTGAAGCCGGCACGCCGCTGTCATTCGACGTGCTGTGCAATGAGATACGGGGATTGGGGTTGAACATTCAACTCGAAAAGAAACGGCTTGGCAGCATCGCTCTGTAAGAAGGATTATTGGTTGTCGAATTGCCAGAAATCGATTGTAAGGGGCCTTAAATGTTAGGAAGTATTTACGATCGCATTAACGATTACGGTTCGGTTAAGATTTCTTTAGCCAGTCCGAATGATATTCGCAGCTGGTCCTTTGGCGAGGTGCGCAAGCCTGAGACGATCAACTATCGTACGTATCGACCGGAGAGGGACGGCCTGTTCTGCGAGAGGATTTTCGGGCCCGAGCGCGACTGGGAATGTGCATGCGGAAAATACAAGGGCACGAAGTTCAAGGGAATCATTTGCGACAGGTGCGGCGTTAAGGTTACGCACAGCCGCGTACGAAGAAAGCGCATGGGACATATTAACCTGGCGGCGCCGGTCGTGCATATATGGTTTTTCAAGGCCATCCCCAATCGGCTTGGGAACCTCCTGGCTATGAAGAGCACGGATCTTGAGAAGATCATATACTTCCAGGAGTATGTGATTACCGATCCCGGGCAGACACCCCTCAAGGTCGGGCAACTGCTCACGGAGGAGGAGTACAGGGACGCCACCAACAAATACGCCAAGGCGTTCAAGGCCTCGATGGGTGCCGAAGCCATCAGAGCTCTGTTGGAGAATCTGGATCTGGATGAAATCGGCGCCCAGCTCAGGCAGGCGATCACCAAGACCAACAGCAAGCAGAAAATCAAGGAGCTGACAAAGCGGCTCAAGATTATTAACCAGGTGCGGCAGAGCAAGAACAAGCCGCAGTGGATGGTCATGGAAGCCACCCCGGTGATTCCCCCGGACTTGAGGCCCTTAGTCCTGCTCGAACGGGACAACTTCGCCACCAGCGACCTGAATGACCTCTACCGCAGGATCATCAATCGAAACAATCGCCTTAAGAAGCTCATGGACCTCAATGCTCCCGAGGTGATTATACGCAATGAGAAACGAATGCTTCAGCAGGCGGTGGACTCGCTGATGGATAACGGCCGGTGCCGCAGGTCCGTCCTGGGCAGCAACAATCGGCCTCTGAAATCCCTGACCGACATGATTAAAGGCAAGCAGGGGCGTTTTCGAGAGAACCTGCTGGGCAAGCGCGTGGACTACTCGGCTCGATCGGTCATCGTTGTCGGTCCCGACCTGAAACTCTATCAGTGCGGGTTGCCGAAGAAGATAGCGCTGGAGCTTTACCAGCCGTTCATTATTCGTAAGCTCAAACAGCATGGATTGGCCGATACGATCAAGAGTGCCAAGCGAATGATCGAGCGGCGAGACGAGCAGGTCTGGGACATCCTCGAAGAGGTCATTCATCAGCATCCTGTTTTGCTCAACCGTGCCCCGACGCTCCACCGCATGGGGGTTCAGGCGTTCGAGCCCGTGCTGGTTGAGGGCAATGCGATTATGCTCCATCCCCTGGCGTGCAAGGGCTTCAATGCGGACTTTGACGGCGACCAGATGGCCGTGCATTTGCCGCTGAGCGTCGAGGCGCAGGCCGAGACGCATATCCTGATGATGACCACCATGAACATTTTTTCGCCGGCCAACGGCTCGCCTATGGTCGGTCCGTCGCAGGATATGGTCATGGGCAATTACTACCTGACGTACATGTCGCTGCGCGGGGCTGCTGAGACCGAGAACCTCAGTGCATTTCGGGACCCCTTCGAAGCGATGATGGCCTATGAGATGGGCAAGATCGATTTGCACACGCCGATCAGAGTCCGACTCAACAAAGCAAGAGTTGTCGCGGATGCGGAAGAGATTCACGATGTGAACATTGTTGAAACAAGTGCGGGCCGATGCATCTTCAATGATATGCTGCCGGCGGGAGTGCCGTTCTACAACACGACAATGGCCCAGCGGAAGCTCAGCCGGGTCATCAGTGATTGCTTCAAGTTCGCCGGCTCTGCCGAAACGGTGGACCTGCTTGACAGAATTAAGGATTTGGGTTTCAGGTTCGCCACACTGGCAGGCTTGAGTTTCGGGGTCATGGACCTGAAGATCCCCGAGCGTAAAGCCGAGATTATCGATGAGACGGAGAAGCGGGTCGCGAAAATCCGGAAGAACTATAGTGACGGCGTGTTGACCGAGGGTGAGAGGTACAATCAGGTTATCGATGCCTGGACGAATGCTCGAGTGGCGGTGACCAACGAAATGATGAGAGGTCTCAGAGATGACAAGAAAGAGGATGGCACGCCGTATCTGAATCCGATATACCTGATGAGCGATTCAGGCGCCCGGGGAAGCGTCGATCAGATTCAGCAGCTTGCCGGGATGCGAGCGCTGATGGCCAAGCCGAGCGGCGAGATTATCGAAACGCCTATTAAGTCGAACTTCCGCGAGGGTCTGACGGTTCTTGAGTATTTCAGCTCCACGCACGGAGCGCGTAAGGGGCTGGCCGATACCGCTTTGAAGACGGCCAATTCCGGTTATCTGACACGCAAGCTTATCGACGTAGCCCAGAATGTGATCGTCATTGAACGTGACTGCCAGACCCTGCAGGGTATTACCAAGGGCACGGTCAGCAGAGGCGAACAGGTCGATATTCCTCTTTCTCAATTGATTGTCGGCCGGACCGCCAGGGACAACGTTCGTAACCCGATCACGGATGAAATGATCGTCCGTGAAAATGAGGTGATCACTCCGGACGCGGCGGCGAAGATTGAGGCCCTGGGGCTTGATGCGGTCAGGGTCAGAAGCCCGCTGACCTGCGACAGCCCGTTTGGGGTTTGCGCTAAGTGCTACGGCTGGGACATGAGCACGGGGCGTCTGGTTGAAGAGGGCGCGGCCGTCGGTATCGTGGCGGCACAGTCGATCGGCGAACCCGGAACGCAATTGACATTGCGGACGTTCCATACGGGAGGAGTCGCCGAAAGAGCTATCCTTGAGAGAGAACAGAAGGCGACACACGCCGGGAAAGTCCAGTATCGTGACATTAACGCGGTTGAGAACAAGCAAGACAATGGCAAGACAGTGGTAATCGCACTGAAACGCAATGGCGAAATAGCCATCCTTGATGCGAAGGACCGAGAGCTCGACAGGTTCAAAGTTCCTTACGGTGCGGTGGTCTTGGCCGAAGACAGCCAGAAAGTCAAGGCCGGCGTCTCCTTGTTCACGTGGGACCCGCACCGTACGCCGATTTTGGCGGAAGTGGCCGGCGTCATACGATTTGTTGATGTCATTGAAGGCGAGACCATTGGGATTGAGGAAGAGCGAAAGGGCCAGGCCGGTAAGCCGATCGTAATCGAGCACAAGGGGGATAAGCACCCGCAGATTATCATTGAAGACCCGGACGGCAAGATTCTGGACGTTCACTATTTGCCGGCGGGAGCCAGAATTGAGGTCGTCGAGGGCCAGGACGTTCAGGCCGGTCAATTGCTGGCGCATCAGCCCAGAGCCAGCGGGGGTACGCAGGACATCACCGGAGGTTTGCCCAGAGTGACCGAGGTGTTCGAGGCTCGCAAGCCCAAGGATCCGGCCGCAATGGCTGAGATCAGCGGTCGCGTCGAGCTGCGAAGTGACAAACGCAAGGGCAAGATGACGATCACCATTCGAAGTGAATCCGGCATGGAAAAAGAGCACCATGTCCCGCGCGACAGACATCTGAACGTGCACACCGGTGATTTGGCCGAGGCCGGTGACGCTTTGACGGATGGCCCGTTGGTGCCGCATGATATTTTGCGAATCAAAGGCGAGGAAGCCCTGCAAAGGTATTTGACGACAGAGATTCAGAATGTCTATCGTTCGCAGAACGTCAATATCAACGACAAGCACATCGAAATCATTTGTTCCCAGATGATGCGCAAGGTCGAGATCGAATCAGTCGGCGACAGCTCATTCTTGCCGGGCGAGGTCGTTGACAAGTTCGTCTTCAAGAAAGAGAACGAAAAACTGACAAACAGTCTCAAGATTGTGGACCCTGGAGATGCCGCTGATTTGCAGGCGGGCCAGATTATCGACAAAAAAGATTTGGCCGGCTCCAACGAGAAAATCGAAGGCATTGGCGGACGTGGAGCCACGGGCAGAAAGCCGAAACCGGCGACCGCCAAAACTCTACTTCTCGGTATCACAAAGGCTTCGTTATGGTCCGAGAGCTTTATCGCCGCGGCCAGCTTCCAGGAAACAACAAAAGTCCTGACTGAGGCGTCTCTGGCCGGCAAAATCGATGAGCTTCACGGTCTGAAGGAAAACGTCATACTCGGCCACCTGATACCGGCCGGGACGGCCTTCAAGCCGTATCTTGAAATGAAGGTCAAGCACCTCGCCGAAGCTCCGCTGCCGAAGGAATTTGAAGAGGCTGAGGAAATCAAGGAAGCCAAAGACGCCGAGGCAAAGGCTGATGCGGCAGTCAGAGAAGCGCTGGGTATCAAATGACCTTGAGCCTCAGGCTCGCCGGGGCCTGCTCTGAATTTGTTTGGCCAGAGCGGCTACAGCTTTGAGCTTCTGCACATCCAAAGGTTCGTTTGCATGCCTTGAGTCCGTAGGCCTCTTCGGGGGAGCTGCGAGCACGACACTGTCCTGCCCGCGTGGACCCAAGCCGCCCCGGGGCAGTCTGTCAGCGGCCAGAAGCTCAAGGGTTTTCCCCTTCGGGTGCTCTTCGACCTGTTTCTCTCCGGTAAGCCCTTGCTGGAGTCTCTTGTTCGCGGCCAGCAGTTTGACCGTCTGCTGCCGAAGGCGCTCTTCGGCCTTTTTGCCTTCATTGATTTGGCTCTGGAGGTTCTTGTTGTCGGCTCTTAGTTCGGCCAGTTGCTGTTCGAGACTTGCCTCAGCTTGTTGACGCTTGATGATTTCGCGTTGGAGTCGTCTGACCTTCTCATCCGAGGTGTCTGACGGTTCTGGTGTGTTTGTCCTCTCGTTCCTCTTGCCCGCAAAAAAGACCAAGCGGCGTTTTTTCGAATCTGTCACATCAACCTCGCTATGCCTGCCGGCAGCCAGTTTGATCCCTATGATCGGCGAGCTTTGTCGAATCGGGCGCGCATATTCTCTGAGTTTTCTTTCTTCCCGCTGTTTCTTTGCCACCCACAACAACGGCACCAGAACCACTCCAGCAATCGTCAGCAGTTCCCATTCCTGCCATTGGTGCCTGTAATAAAGCCATGAGAAGAGCTCTGTGAACCTGTCCACAAAGCTGTGTATGGTCATCACTCTCTACCTCCAAGTCTCAGGCTTCCGACTGCTCCGACCCGATTTGTTTTTGTCCCACTGGAACCTCAACCGAGGTAACTCAATCTCCCCTGCCCCTGCCACAAAGACACGACAACAGGAGTATAATGACCTGCCCTCGTCATGGGGTTGGCCCGCGCGGTAAAATAGCTCTATCGGGACGAGCCATTTCTCGATACTCCGCTGACGGCTCTTGGAACCCTGTTCTTGTATGGCGGAAAGCTTGATATGCATACAACGAAGCCTTCTCACCATTCCTCCATTAGTATCTCTAATATTATATCACGGCGCCCATTGGATGTCAAAGAAAATCCTCCTACCGGCCCGGGGCGAGCTTGGTAGTCGCGCCGGTCCTGGCTTGCTTCGGGAAGGAAGAACCTTTGCCCTCGAGCCGGCCGGCCACGGCCTCAGGGGGGCCGCCTGGCTGTCTCTTTTGGGGGCGGGTGAAGTCCAGGGGCGGCTATCTCGTTGTTGCCAAAAATTTTGCCTGCAGGCCCAAAAATATCTTGGAATCTACACCAGCGGCATTATAATACGGGGCTGTTTTGTCGATGACTAAAAAGAATCGCCTATTGATAGCTAAGATCAGGGATTACGAGCATTATGCCCACGATAAATCAGTTAGTCAGGCGTCCTCGGGCCAAATCGAAGGGTCAAAAGCGGGTATCTGATATAAGCGGATCGCCGCAGAAGCGAGGGGTGTGCCTGATCGTCCGGACCCAGACGCCCAAGAAGCCGAATTCCGCCTTGCGCAAAATTGCCCGCGTCAGGCTCACGAACGGCAAAGAAGTGACGGCCTACATACCCGGCATTGACCACAACCTTCAGGAGCATAGCACGGTCGTTATCCGGGGCGGGCGCGTCCGGGACCTGCCGGGTGTTCGGTATCACATTGTTCGGGGCGTTCTTGACTGTGCCGGAGTGGCAAATAGAAAACAGGGCAGAAGCAAATACGGGGCGAAGAAGATAAAGTGAGTTGGCTAAGGGTAGCCGGTTGAACGGGTGGATGTCCGGTTGCCGATGCCAAATTGAGGAAGACAATGGCTAAAAAGTTCACTGCTTCAAATCAGCAATTAAAGCCGGACCCGAGGTTTAGCAGCAAACTGGTCTCGAAGTTCGTCAACTGTTTGATGTGGGACGGCAAGAAGAATACGGCCCAGAAGGTCTTTTACGATGCCATGGATATTATTGGCGATAGGGTCAAGGATGCCGAGGCGCTCGAGGTCTTTGAAAAGGCGATCGGCAATGTAAGGCCGTTGATCGAGGTGCGCAGCAAGCGTGTTGGAGGATCCAGCTACCAGGTCCCGATGCAGGTCAATTCCAGGCGACAGCAATCGCTGGCATTCAGGTGGATATTGGCCGCCGCAAGGTCCAAGAAGGGTAAGCCGATGAGCCAGCGGCTCGCTTCCGAGCTGATTGATGCGTACCACGGAAGCGGTGGCGCCATGACCACGCGCGAAAATGTCCACAGAATGGCTGATGCGAACAAGGCGTTTGCCCACTTCGCCTGGTAATATCACTCGCTTTTCACAGCCACGGTGCGTTTCTTAAAATGACCGTGGCAGTTTTTTTATGTCGTCGGCGAGTGCAAAGTACTGCCGGGCCGGCTGCACGGGGTCGCCCTGACATGAGATAGCAGAGAAGGCCAATGTCCAGCGCTCTGAAAAAACTACGCAACATCGGGATTATGGCGCATATCGACGCCGGCAAGACAACAGTCACCGAGCGCATCCTCTACTATGCGGGCAAAACGTACAAGATGGGCGAGGTGCACAACGGCACGGCGGTCATGGATTATATGGAGGAGGAACAGAAAAGGGGTATCACAATTACTTCAGCGGCCACAAAATGCCCCTGGAAGGGTTTTGAGATCAACCTTATCGACACGCCTGGACACATAGACTTCACCGCCGAGGTGGAGAGGTCGCTGTGTGTTCTCGACGGGGCCGTAGCCGTCTTTGACGGCAGCGAAGGGGTGCAGGCGCAGACCGAGACGGTCTGGAGACAGGGCCAGAAGTACGATTTGCCGTGTTTGTGCTTTGTGAACAAGATGGACAAGATCGGCGCTGATTTTGAGATGACTGTGCGCAGCATTTGCGACAAGCTCCTTGCCAGCCCGGTTTCCGTGCAGATTCCCATTGGGGCCGAGAGCTCCTTCGCCGGGATCATCGACCTGATAAAGATGAAAGCAGTCGTTTATCGGACGGAAGAGATGGGGGCGACGTTTGAAGAGAAGGACATTCCTTCAGAGCTGCGAGAACTCGCCCGTGAGAAGAGGAACGAGATGGTTGAGCTTGCCGCCGAACATGACGCCGAATTGATGGACAGCTTCGTCCACGACAAGCCAATCGATGCGGAGATGCTGACGCGCGCGCTGCGAAAAGGGACTCTGAGCAACAAGCTCCACCCTGTATTCGTTGGGTCCGCCTTGAAATACGTCGGTCTCCAGAGACTGCTCGACGGTGTCGTGGCGTATCTTCCGTCTCCGCTGGAAAAGGAAGTCGTCACAGGGCACAAACCGACGGACAAGGACAAGAAAGTGGCCATCAAGTGCGATCCCAATGGCAGCCTGGTGGCGCTGGCATTCAAGATCACAAGCGACATGCACGGCGATTTGAGCTTCTTGAGGATCTATCAGGGCAAATTGAAGGCCGGCAGCAGGGTCTTGAACCCAAACCGCAACCGCCGTGAGAACATCACCCGAATATTTGAGATGCACGCCAACGAGCGAAAACTCCTCGATTCCGCCAGTGCCGGCGATATTGTGGCCGTTGTCGGTTTGAAGCAAACGCTTACCGGCGATACGATTTGCGACCCCAAGAAACCTATTTGTCTGCCGAGTATCAGCTTTCCACAGACAGTGATGAATATGTCCATAGAGCCTAAAACCGCCGCTGAGAAGGCCAAGTTGGCCGACGCTCTGGCCTCGCTCAGACGCGAAGATCCCACTTTTGCATGTAAAACCGACCCCGAAACGGGCGAGACAATTATCAGCGGAATGGGTGAGCTGCATCTGGAAATACTCCAGCACAAGCTGGTGAGGGACAAAGGAGTCAATGTTCGGGTCGGCAAGCCTCGCGTTGCCTACAGGGAGGCGATCACCAATTCGGCCCAGGCAGAGGGCAAATTTATCCGTCAGACGGGAGGGCACGGTCAATATGGCCATGTCGTTTTGCAGGTTGAGCCACTGCTGACCGAGGATGGACATTGGAGCCGGGATGTTGAATTTGAAAACATGGCTGGGGCCGATGTGGTCCCACGGGAGTATGGCCCCGATGTTGAACGAGGAGCCAGGGAGGCCCTCAGCAGCGGCCCGTTGGCAGGCTATCCCGTTGTGGGAGTTAGAATTACGTTGATTGATGGGTCATTTCACTCGGTTGATTCCTCAAGTCTGGCTTTTGAGCAGGCCGCGGCCATTGCCGTCGAAAAGGCCATCAAGGAGGCTGATCCGGTCCTGCTCGAGCCGGTGATGCGTCTTCAGGTTGTGGTGCCGCAGGCCAGTTTTGGGGCTGTCCAGGGCAATTTGCTTGCAAAAAGAGGTTTGATAACGGATTGTCGGGTGCACGGCAGCATGCAGGTCATTGACGCCAAAGCTCCGCTTGCGGAAATGTCCGGGTATTCCAGCGAAATCCGAAGCGTGACTGCGGGCAGGGGGACTTTCACGATGGAGCCGTTGAGCTACGAGAAGGTCCCGGAGCAGATCGCCAGCCGTGTTATTTTTTAGAGGGCAAAATTTTTTGCCTTTTTTCGGATTTTGTGGCACATTGTGTTGACAGTCCTTACTCTGCGTGCTAACCTACATAATTTTCAGCCGTAGCGAGCATCGCCAAGGACGGCTTTGCGTAACCTTAGTTGGGCTGTGGCATGTCTGTGATTCGTTGTCAGGGACGGTTTATTAACATTGTTAGGGGTGTTCAAGAGCCCGTAAGGGGTGCGGACCAGCAGTAGGCTGCTCTGACTCCCGATCTTTACAAGGAAGGCGAATTCGATGATTGACTGCTGAACTTCGGAAGCTGACCTGTCGGAATCTGAGCGGACGGTCAGAAGTTCGTAGTCGAGAGTCAACGACAAGGCCTTTCCTGCCAGAATCAAACAAGACAAGACTATAACAGAAGAGAAAAACTATAGACGAACAGGCAGTTTCTTGTTAGACGTGTACTTTGTAAGTCGCTATTTTAGAAGACGTTATATGGCTTGAACTGGGTGTGATCCTGTACGCGTGAAGACCGGCAACCCCGGGTAGCGCGGAGGAAACTTATGGCTACTGAAACCGAACGAATACGAATCAAGATGGAATCCTATGACCACAGGGCCCTTGATGCGTCTGCGAAAGAAATCGTGGAGCACGCCCGCAAGACCAATGCCCGTGTCAGTGGTCCGGTGCCATTGCCCACACGCGTTGAAAGATATACAGTCTTGAGGAGTCCTCATATTGACAAGAAATCGCGCGAGCAGTTTGAGCTGAGGACGCATAAACGTTTGATTGATATTCACGAGGCGAATGCCCGAACGGTTGAAGTGCTCAATCGTTTGGTGGTGCCGGCGGGAGTCTTTGTGAGGATAAAAGCCTGATTCGGCAAGCGCTGAGCCAGTGTGAATCGGACCACGAGATAAGAAGTAAGCAATTATGGCTATGTTATTGGGAAAAAAAGTCGGAATGACCCAGGTCTATGACGAAGTGGGTAAACTGGTACCCGTGACGGTCATACAGGCCGGCCCCTGTGTGGTCATGCAGGTAAGGACCACAGAAACCGACCGCTATAATGCCGTTCAGCTCGGTTTTGATGAAGTCAAGCCGGTGCGCAGGAAGAAGCCTGCAATCGGACATGCCAGAAAAGCCAGGACGACGCCGATGAGGTTTGTTCGAGAGATGCGTTTGGCGGTTGACGCCGAGCCGCAATCCGAAGCGGGGGATTCCCTTACAGTGGCTGTTTTTTCGGATGATAAATATGTCGATGTTGTGGCCACGAGTAAGGGCAAAGGCTTCGCGGGCGTGATGAAGCGCCACGGATTCGGCGGCTTCCCGGCCTCTCACGGCACGGAGCGAAAGCACCGGGCACCTGGGTCGATATCGAGCTATGCCAGTAATGCCGGCCACGGAGCGGGCCCCAAGAAAGGCAAACGAATGGCCGGTCACATGGGAAATCGCCGGGTAACGGCAAAAAACCATGAGCTTGTGGCGATAGACGAGGAAAAGAACTTGTTGGTCATCAAGGGCTCTGTGCCTGGCCCGGCCGGTGGTTATTGTCTTGTTCGCAGCGCCCAGAGGCAAAAGTAGTGGGAGAACGGAAACCTGAGAGATGATTGATTTGACTGTTTACAACGCGGACGGAAAAGAGGTTGACCGCTTGCAGGTTGATGAGGCGGCCCTGGGTGGTTCTGTCCGATATCCGCTGCTCAAACAGGCCATTGTTATGTATCACGCGAATAAGCGTGTGGGAACCGCTGCGACGAAAGGCCGAAGCATGGTGGCCGGTTCGGGCAAGAAGCTGTTCAGGCAAAAAGGGACGGGAAATGCCCGCGTGGGCAACAAGAGGACGGGCAAACGCGTCGGCGGCGGCATGATCTTCGCCAAGAGTCCCAGAGATTTTCGCAAGTCCATGCCCAGGAAGCAAAGGAGACTCGCCAGGGACTCTGCTATACTGGCCAAGCTTCTGGGCAGCAATGTCGTGGTCGTTGACGGGCTGCGTTTCGACAAGCCGAAGACCCGGGATTTTGTGAACGTTCTGAGCAATTTGAAGATCGACCGCAGTTGTCTCGTGACGGTCGCCGCCCAGGATGTCAATCTTTGCAGGTCGGCGAGGAACGTTCCAAAGGTGGCGGTCATGCCTGTGAAGGAGTTAAACGCCGGCGAGATTTGCCGCTACCACAAGATGCTGTTCACCAAAGAGGCGATTTTATCTGTCTTGAGTACAGACCAGGCAAGTTGAATTGACGGGTGTTGCTGTGGATGATTACAATGTCATAATTCGGCCCTTGATCACAGAGCAGGGAATGCACTTCGCAAACGTGAAGGGGGCATATTCCTTTGAAGTGAACAAGAAGGCGAACAAGGCCCAGATAAAGAACGCCGTGGAGAGAATATACAACGTCAAAGTGCAAAAGGTCAGAACGGCCAGCCGTAAAGGCAAGCTCCGCCGGCGGGGCCGGACGCTCGGCGCGACGTCGAGCTGGAAAAAAGCCGTTGTGTTTTTGGATCCCGATTACCACATAGATTTGTTCTGAGATTGTTTTGTAGCAGGGTATCCGGCTGCGGCCCGTCGCCGAGAGGCGCTGCAGCATGAACGATTAGCGAAGAGTTGTTATTATGGGTGTACGAGTTTATAAGCCAACGAGTGCCGGTCGAAGAAACAGTTCGGTCAATGATTATGCCGAATTGACGACCAACCGGCCCGAGAAGTCACTGTGCAGGCGGATAAAGAAGCACGGCGGACGAAACCACCATGGTATCACGACCAGTCGCTTCAGAGGTGGGGGCGCTCGAAAGATTTACCGAATCATTGATTTCAAGCGCAATAAGGATGGTGTCCCGGCGAAGGTGGCAACGATTGAATACGACCCGAACAGGAATTGCTTCATCTCTTTGCTGCACTACGCGGACGGCGAAAAAAGGTACATTTTGGCGCCTCTGGGTGTGAAGGTTGGGGACCGCGTTGAGAGTGGGCTCTCTTGTGAGCCCAAGGTCGGCAACGCCATGCCCTTGGCGGCGATCCCTGCCGGCCTGGAGGTTCACAACATCGAGATGCGTCCCGGTCAGGGTGGAAAGCTGGTCAGAGGTGCAGGCAACTCGGCGCGGATTGTGGCCAAGGAAGGCGATTGGGTCACTGTCGTCCTGCCAAGCGGCGAGATGCGGATGATCCGCAGAGAGTGCCGGGCAACGATAGGCCAATTGAGCAACCCCGACGACCAGAACGTGCGAATCGGCAAAGCAGGTCGAACGCGCCACATGGGCCGCCGGCCGCACGTTCGGGGAAAGGCCATGAATCCTGTTGCTCATCCTATGGGCGGCGGAGAAGGCAGGGCCAATGGCGGACGGCACCCCTGTTCCCCCACCGGCGTGTTGGCAAAAGGCGGAAAGACGAGAAACCCGCGGAATCCGGGTAACAAGAGGATTATTCGAAGACGCAAAACAAAGAAGCAGAGGCAGTTGGCCCTGTAGGTCGCCGGGCGGCCCGCGTAAATCGCTGAAGAAAGATCGAGATACGAGACATGGGAAGATCGCTTAAAAAAGGACCATACGTCGATCAGAAGTTGTTCATCAAGGTCAACAAACAGTCTGCGTCCGGCTCTCGAGAGCCGATAAAGACCTGGGCGAGGCGATGTACGATTGTTCCCGAATTCGTCGGTTACACTTTCCTGGTCCACAACGGGAAAATGTTCCATAAGGTTTTTGTGACGGAAGACATGGTAGGGCACAAGCTGGGTGAGTTCTCACCGACAAGGATGTTTAAGGGCCATTCGAGCAAGAAGATCAAGTAGGAAAGCTGTGAAATCTGGATAAGTGCTGTCATTCGATGCGATAGCGAAGAATCAAGGCCGGGGGCGAAAGTTATTCTTCAATTCGCGATGCTCGGGTGACAATAACGCGAAGTTGTGACAGGTACAGGTAGTATGCTAAGTGCTGATAAGTTGAAAGAGCTTTGTCGAGAGCGGCAGATGGGTGTCGAAGCTCTGGCCGGCCACCTTGCCCGCGGGGGGTTCGACACGCAGAAAGCGGCTGTGGCCGTCAAGAATTGGCAAAAAGGCCTTTTCAAGCCGAAACCGTGCGCCGAAGACCTTCGCCGCTTGGCGACGGCCTTGTCCGTCGAGGTCAATGATTTGAACGACTGGCGTTCTTCCTGTCGCTACGCTCCGATTTCGGCGCGAAAGGCCCGATTGGTCACGCAGCTTATCATGGGCCAGACCGTTCAAGACGCAATGGACACGCTGAAATTCACGAGAAAACGGGCTGCCGAGATGATCGACAAGGTTCTGCGAAGCGCCGTCGCCGATGCCGACGAGCAGCAGGCTGATGTTGACAGTTTGTATGTCAGCGGGGCCCGTGTTGACGATGCGGGCGTCCGCATCGGCACGAAGAGATGGATGCCGAAGGACAGGGGCAGGGCGCATCCGATTCGCAAGAAAGCCTGTCACATACACATAACCGTCACACAGGTGCCGGAAGGACCAAAGTAAAACGCAGTACGTTTCACGAGATACGAGATTATGGGTCAGAAAACATCGCCAACAGGTTTCAGAACGGGGATAACACTCGGGTGGCAAAGCACGTGGTTTGCTCCCAAGGCCAACTACGGCGATTTTCTCGTCGAGGACCAGAAGATCCGTCAGTATGTTGACAGGAAGTTCAACCGCAGTATGCCCAAAGGTGCGGTGGCAAAGACCGAAATAATCCGAACGCGCAACGAGGTCAAAGTCACGTTGCACAGCGCCCGGCCGGGTGTGGTCATTGGCCCCCGAGGCGGAGAGGTCGATAAGTTGCGGGAAGAGCTCGAACACGTGACGGGCCGGGCGATAAATGTCAATGTGATTGAGATAAAGGAGCCCGACCTCAACGCCACGTTGGTGGGCGAGGCGATTGCCGAACAACTGAGCAAACGGGCTTCGTTCAGACGTACGATGAAGCAGTTTTGCGAGGCGGCGATGAACGCCGGGGCCAAGGGGGTCAAGATCATCTGCTCGGGACGGCTGGCAGGGTCGGAAATGGCAAGGAAGGAAACGCAGAAGCTCGGCAGTATTCCGTTGCATACGCTGGATGCCAATGTTGATTATGCCGTGGCGACATCCAAAACGACGTATGGAACGATTGGCGTCAAGGTCTGGATCTATAAGGGTAAGTTCGGTGAGGAAGTCTCGCCGGCGCAATACCGCCGCCGCCGCCGCCCGCCGAGGCGCGTGGGCCCGACGGCCAGAGGGCCGGCGAGTGCTCAACCCCCGGCAAGCCAGGCGAGCAGGACTTCGACCCAGCCCGATGCGGCTGCAGCGCCGGCGGAATCTGGCAGCGCCCCATCAGTAGACGGCCGGACAAGTTGACAGGAAGAGTCTTTGCGAGGGAAGAAGTTTCCCTTGCGTGTAGTTTTTGCAGAGGTGTACGACAATGGCAATGATGCCGAAGAGAGTCAAATACCGCAAGAGCCAGCGCGGCAAAATGAAAGGCGTAGCGCTGAGGTCCAACTTCGTGGCCTTCGGCGAGTACGGTTTGCAGGCCCTGGAATCGAGCTGGATAACCGCGCGGAATATCGAAGCGGGCCGAGTGGCCGCGACTCACTTTCTGCATCGCGAAGGCAAGGTGTACATCAGGATATTTCCGCACAAGCCGGTAAGTTCGAAGCCTCTGGAAACGCGAATGGGCAAGGGCAAGGGTGAGCCTGAGTTTTGGGTCGCCCGGGTCAGGCCCGGACAGGTGTGTTTTGAGATTGGCGGCGTCAGCGAAGACGTGGCCAAGCAGGCGCTGGTCAGTGT
>CP070806.1:2526826-2534460 GCA_020343675.1 Phycisphaerales bacterium | reverse complement strand
ATCGATGGAGACGGATACGTCGATATACTTATAGACGCGAGGATATACGACAATTTTCGAGGTCGAGTCTGCTTGTACTATGGCGGCCCGGGTATGGACAATAAACCCGATTTAATTCTCGAAGGACAGAATCAGGGAGATTCATTTGGCGACGGTATCGCCTGTGGCGATATCGACAATGATGGTTATGATGATATCATAATTTCAGCAGGCGGTTACAACGAGAAGAGAGGTTGTGCATATCTCTACTGGGGCAAAGAACGAAAGTCTATGGATACCAATCCAGATAAGATCTTTGCCGAAGACGTGAACATAGGTGCATACTTCAGTCTGGGCTATCCTGCTGTCTACGATATAGACAATGACGGCTATCGTGACATTGTCCTGGGTGCATGCGCATACTGGCGCCCGGGCGATGGGAGAGGTCGGGCTTACCTCTACTATGGCAGCAATAAGGAATTGATGGATACGTCTGCCGATCTGATATTCACCGAAGAAAACCTAAGGGATCAGTTCGGCCATCGAATTGCTTGTGGTGATGTTGATAATGACGGTTTCGGAGACATAGTCATTAGGACTATCGACCAGCCCCGCCTTAAACAGCAGGATCGGACATATATCTATTGTGGCGGCAGTAAATCAAATATGGATGCGAAAGCCGATATTACCATTGAAGCAAAGTTTGAAGTTTTTAATTACATTGGCTCAATAGTATGTATCGACCAGAACAGAGATGGTTATGACGATCTTGTTTTCGGTGATCCAGGTTACAATAATAGGCAAGGTCGCGCCTATCTCTTTCATGGCAACTCGAGAAGGAGTATGGATACCGACCCTGACATGACTTTTGAAGGTGAGGCAGTACAAAGGGATTATGGTATTCAAGTGGTCTGCGGCGATGTCGACGGCGATAATGTGGACGATCTAATCATTGGAGCATGCGTCTTTGGAAAACAACAGGTTGGCAGGGTCTACGTCTATTGGGGCAACAAACTGTCCGATCATGATCCGAAACCAGGCAGGATTTTATCCGGAGAAAATCCCAATGATGGATTTGGCTTTGGATTAGCGTGTGGCGATATAAACAACGACGGCTTCGATGATCTTATAGTTGGCGCTCTGATAGCCGAAGCAAATCAAGGGCGTGCTTATCTATACTACGGCGGCCCTCGAAACAAATGATATCGTCGTAGTATTAGTCGCAGTGGGGCTGGCCCAAAAACATGCAATAAAGGAGTAGTTTGGGCCAGCACGGCTTTGTGGCCGTTTATGTCTCCAATTTCAAGATAAGTCTTTTCATTCTAAAAGAATTTGATGGATACAACGACGTACAGGCGCCGGCTGCCTGAACAATAAAGCTCCTCGGTCTGTTAAAAGGCTTGCTTTCTTACTGCCAAATTGCCCAACGTCAGCAAATATCCGGAATTTTCCAAAATCCTGCGTTTCGGAACGTGACCATTCCCTCGGGATTAAATCGCAAAACTCGAGTTGTTGGTCTAACCTCTTGCCGAAGTGAGGTGTAGAGGGTATTATCCCCAAAAAAGGATTTTTTCAGAGCAGACGAGCTTAATGCCTCAGGCAAGAGTCAGGAACAGCAAGACCATTTCGCATGTTGCGCGTTTTTGCATCGCGGGCGGCGCGCTTTATCTGGCGTTCAGAGGCGAGGACTTGCGCCAGGTCGCCGAAGTTCTGCTGGGCTTGAATTTGTGGATATTTGCCGCGGCCATAGCCATTTACGTCATCGGTCAGCTCATCTTCGTCGCACGCTGGTCTCTCCTGCTGAAGGTCCAGTCGATCACCATAGGTTTCTGGCCGGCTGTGAGGCTGCATTTCCTGGGTCTGTTCTACAACAACTGCCTTCCCGGCGCCATCGGGGGGGACCTGCCGCGGGCGTGGTACGTCACCAAACATACCGACAAAAAACTGGAGGCCGCCCTGTCGGTATTTGTGGACAGGGCCGTCGGATTAGCCGGGATGCTCATCATGGCCTTCGGCTGTTATTGGTTCGTTCCCGAACAAAGCCGGGAAACAGCATTCGAATTCTCGTTTGAACTCGGCTTTTTGAGGGGCCTGAGCGAGCATAAGCGGCTCCTGATTGGCATTGGAGCGGGCTTTGCTCTTGTCATCATTCTGGCCACATCGCATCCCAAAGGAAGGGCTTTGCTGGCCGGAGTATTTGGGGGCATCCGCCGGCGTACTGCGGCGGTCCTGACCAAGGCGCGACAGTCCATCCGCATCTATTGCCACAAGTGGCCGGCGATTGTCTTGGCGCTGCTGCTGACCTTCTGCTGTCAGGGCATGCACGTGGTCGCCATGTGGCTGGTGGGAAGAGAAATCGGCATCGCGGCCCCGGCAAAGTACTATTTCATCTTCTTTCCGTTGTCATGGCTGTTGGGGGCTTTGCCGATAAGTGTGGGTGGATTGGGCATTATGGAGGGTTGGCTGAAAGTGATGTTCATGCAGGTCGGGAGCATCTCCGGCAAGGAGGCGCTGGCTCTGGCCTTGTGCCAGAGACTGATTATGCTGCTGGCGTCCCTGCCGGGGGCGCTGATACACACAATCGGTGCGCATTTGCCAAAGGACTTTTTTGTTGACTATCAAGAGCCTCTGGTCTAAGCTATGCTGTTCCAGATATGATGGTGGTCCGATAAGCGGCTCTGAGGAAGAGAAATTCGTAAGGTAGCCAGAACAAAGGACTTGGTGTGAAGCCATGAGTCTTACCAGACGCTTCAAAAGCTATTTTCTGCACGGATTGGCGGTCTTGCTGCCGAGTATCCTGACGATCTGGCTGTTCGTCTGGGGCTACACATTTATTCAGGAGAAGATCAGCGTCCATATTAATCGAGGTCTGGTACACGTCATCGCCCTGGCGACCCAGGAAGGAGCCGAGATCTCCGAGAAAGAGGTCCGGGCGTATCTTCTGAATATCAAGCCGGAACTGAGCGAGAATGAGCCGGAACTGGAGATCCACCTGCGACGGCCCGAGATATGGCGAGGGGCCCGTATCGAACAGATCAAGAAGAGGCTCGCCAAGACGTGGGTGGACGGACCCGGCTCGATCGCCGGCTTTGTAGTCGCACTCGTGGCGGTCTGTGTGCTCGGGGCGCTGCTGGCAAGCTACGTCGGCAGGAGCCTGTGGCGAACAGTTGAGAAGTTCATCATGAACACGCCCGTGCTGCGAAACGTGTTTCCCTACGTCAAGCAGGTGACCGACTTTTTGCTTACGAATGAAGAACAGAAGAAGCTGTTTTCACGGGTCGTGGCGGTGGAATATCCTCGCAAGGGAATCTGGTCGGTGGGTTTTGTGACCGGCTCCGGGCTCGAAAAAGTGGTCAACACGGTCAAAAGAGAATTTCTTACGGTGATTATTCCGACCTCCCCGACGCCGTTTACGGGTTTTGTGATCACGGTGCCGAAAAAGCAGACCATCGATCTGGATATGACCATCGAAGAGGCGCTGAGATTCATCGTCAGCGGCGGGGTGATTACGCCGGGCAGCGAGCATGCGGTTGCCGTCTTGTCAAAGCCCGATGCGCCTGGGGGAGGATAGGAGCGAAAGCGTCAGAAAGAACAATCGTTTAAGGAGAATCATTTTGCTTTTTACAGTCAGCGGCAAACATATTGAAATCACGGATGCGATGAAACAGCACGCCCAGGAGAAGACCTCCAAGCTCCCGAGGTACTACAACAGTATCAATCAGATTGAAGTGATCGTCGATGGGGGCGAAGGGGGCAGTACGCGCGTGGAGATTATTGCCCGAGCCGAGCACAGCAAGGTTTTTGTAGGAACCGAAACAGGGGAGGACGCGTACCGGTGTATCGATATGGCCGTCCATAAGCTGGAGCGACAGCTCAGGAGAGTCAAGAGCAAAGAGAGGGATAACAAGCACGCCAGCAATTCAGGATCGGTGCAATCTGATTTTTGAAGTGTGTGGTCTTTGGCTTGGCCGACAAGGACGCGAAGGACGACTTTGGGTAGAATGAGATGAAACTTGTTGATTCTGTCTGTTTTGAGGCAACGATTCCCGAACTGCAGGCCCGCGACCGTGACGGGGTGATTGTGGAACTTGTCTCGTCTCTTGAGCAGGCCGGCCGGCTCGGGGGATGCACGTGCAAGGAGGTGGCGGCCAGCGTGATCAAGAGAGAAAACGAGGCCAGTACCGGGATGGGCAGAGGGGTGGCCGTGCCGCACGTCAAGCATAAGGCGGTCAAAAACGTCGTGGCGGCCATCGGGCTCAGCGGCACGGGCATTGATTTCTTCGCGCTGGACAAACAGCCCGTGTATTCGATTATCCTCCTGATCAGCCCTGTGGACGGACCCGACAAGCACCTGCAGGCGATGGAGTGTGTGTTCCGGCATCTGCAGCAGGAGAAATTCCGAAAGTTTCTCAGGCAGTGCCGGGACGCTGCGCAGGTTGAGGACCTGATCAAAGAGGCCGACGAGGATCCGTCTTTGTAGTGCCAAGAAACAGACAGGGAAAAGACCCGGGCGGCGGAGCCGTGGCGATGCAGGCAGAAGAAGATACATTGGAAAACATGGTGCATGAAGCGGACATCGAGATCAGAAACGTGGAGGGACTCCACATGCGCCCGGCCATGCGGTTTGTCGATGTCGCGAACCGCTTTGAGAGTGACATCGTCGTCAGTAACGCCGAGACCAAGGTTGACGGCAAGAGCATCATGCAGATATCGATGTTGGCCGCGACGTGCGGGACAAAACTGAAGGTGAAGGCCGAAGGTCCCGATGCGCGCGAAGCGATCGACGCTTTGAGAGAGCTGGTGGAAGAAAAGCATTTCGACGAGCCGACGCCGTGAAAATGGCAGAGGGTCGATAGAGACCGAACAACAGTAAGGACGCCATGGAGATCAAAAAGGGCATCGCTGTTTCGCCGGGCATTTCCATTGCCAAGTCGCTGATCATCGATTCCGAAGATTATCGCATCCCCCGCCGCGCGATCGCCTCGTCCCAGCGGCTGACCGAAATTCAGCGCGTCCGCAACGCCTTCAAAGACGCAGCCGGCGAGCTTACGCACATGGAAGTAGCCCAAAGTCAGGAGGGCAGCGGCAAGATCAAAGACATCTTCGCCGTCCATTTGCGGTTCCTTCACGACCGCAGTCTCCGCAAGAAAGTCACCGACCTGATCCAGGACGACCTGGTTACCGCCGAGTACGCCGTCTCGACCGTCCTTCGCGAAATCGCCTCCCACTTCACTGAAGTCAAAGATGCCTACATCAGCGAGCGCGCCGCCGACATCTACGACATCGAGAGGCGGCTTCTCAAACAACTGCTGGGCAAAACGCGCGAGGACGTCGGCCGGCTGACCCATGAGGTTGTGGTCGTCGCCCGCGAGTTGAGCCCCACGCAGACGGCCGGCTTCAACCGCCAGTTTGTCAAGGGCATCGCCAGCGACGCCGGGGGTCGAACCAGCCACGCCGCCATCGTCGCCCGGTCCCTGGGCATCCCGGCGGTCGTCGCGCTGGAGGACCTGACCGAATACGTCCGCGGCGGCGACACCGTCATCGTCGACGGCAATCGCGGCATCGTCATCGTCAACCCGGACGAAGAAACGATTGCCGAGTACGAGAACTACTCCCGCGAATTCGTCGAACTCGAGCACCGTCTCGACACCATCCGGCAGAAACCCGCCGTCACCCGCGACGGAACCCGAATCACCCTGATGGGCAACATCGAGTTTCCGGATGAGGCCGAGGTCGTCCTGCAAAAAGGAGGCGACGGCATCGGCCTGTACCGCACCGAATTCCTCTATCTCAACACCCAGCGCGAGCCCATCGAGCAGGACCACTACGAGGCCTACGCCCGCACCGTCCGCACGCTCAAGAACAGGCCCGTTGTCATCCGGACGCTCGACCTCGGCGCCGACAAGTACACCCAGAGCAAGCGATTCGCGCCCGAGCCAAATCCGTTCCTCGGCCTGCGTTCCATTCGCTTCTGCCTGCAGAACCTGATGATGTTCAAGACCCAGATCCGCGCCATCCTGCGCGCCTCGGTCCTGGGCAACGTCAAGATCATGTTCCCGCTGATCACCAACCGCCAGGAGCTGATGCAGGCCAAGATGATTCTGCACGACGTCATGGAAGACCTCGACGACGAATCCATCCCGTACAACCGCGATATCGACGTCGGCATCATGATCGAGACGCCCGCCGCGGCCCTGACCGCCTACGTACTGGCCCAGGAGGTTGATTTCTTCAGCATCGGAACTAACGACCTGACGCAATATACCCTGGCCGTGGACCGGGGCAACGAGCTGGTCTCGACGCTGTACTCGGCGGCGGACCCGGCCGTGCTGCGCCTGATCCGAACCGTCATTCAGGATGCGCACAAGGCGCAGATCGACCTGAGCCTGTGCGGCGAGATGGCTTCCGAACCCGAGTACATCATGCTGCTGCTCGGCCTGGGCGTGCGCACCATGTCGCTGAGCCCGCCCATGCTCCCGGAGATCAAGCAGATCATCCGCTCGGTCACGCTGGAGGACTGCAACCGGGTCACGCGCAAAGTGCTCGGCATGAGTACCGAACGCCACATCGCCAGCTACCTCCGCAACGCCGCCAGAGAAATCCTGCCCGAAGCCTTCTAACTCGTTGTGCGTGCTGCGTATTCTGTATCCAGTTATCCTGTCGAACATCCAACCGCGGATTACATGGAAAAATCGTCAATCCCAAAGATGTGGTCCTTTTCCATTGCAAGGCAGTCAATATGTCGATATGATGAATTAAGGTTTGATTCTTGCGACGTCTGTATTGGGTTTCAGTATGATTTCGTCAAATCTTGTAGAAACTGTTAGAGCCTGTGCGAAAGATTTCGGCGTCAAGAGCGTATGGCTATTCGGTTCGGCTCTTGAAGATGAGGACCAAGCGACAGATATCGACTTGGCCGTCGAGGGACTGGTGCCTGAAAAATTCTTCGATTTCTACGGCCGCCTCTTTTTCGAGCTGCCCAAGCCGGTGGACCTTATCGACTTGGAGCAGGAGCCGCCGATTAGCGCCATTGTCCGCTCAAAAGGAGTGCTCATCTATGAGCGCTGAATCGGACTATATCCGTGCCGAGCGCGATAATATTCTGCGCACGATAGACATGATCGAGGATTTAACGACTCAGGAAGAGCTCACGACTTATGAGACAATCGCATTGGGAAAACTCTTGCAGGACGTCTATTCCGGCATAGAACGAATCCTACGCAGCAAATTAGAGACGCACGACCTCAGAATTCCAAAAACGGAAAGCTGGCATAAAGAGGTTCTTCTGGCAGCTCAGCAGAAATCCATCGTATCGCAAGACCAATTTGATGCTCTTAGAAAACTGCTTCTCTTTCGTCACATGCAAATCCACGGTTACGGCTATATGCTCGACGAGCAGAGGCTGCGCGAACTGGCCGGACCGGTCCCGAAAGTCTGTAGAGATTTCCTCAGCAAAATTGCATAGCCGACCGTCAATCATCTTAGCCACCGAGGGCACAGAGGACACTGAGAAATCGCCAATCTCGCAGATCCGGCCTTTCTTGGACGGGGCAAATCGAAGATCATAAATCGTGAATGACAAGGTATCCTGTCAAGAAATGCAACCGCGGATTTCGCGGATGACGCGGATTCGTAGGGTGGCGGCTTGCCCCACC
>CP070806.1:2495977-2526726 GCA_020343675.1 Phycisphaerales bacterium | reverse complement strand
TCAAACAGGACAGATAACAGACGGCGGCTCAGGCCGGAGCCTTGACCCACCAACGGTGGGCTAATAATTCTCGTAAGGTATTGCCAAGTTGTCCACTTCAATGTGTAAAACCCGTTCACCATCCAAGACCTTTCCCATATAGGGGATATTGAGTTCGTCGCCACCCGACGCAGCCGACGCAACGGAGTCACTGAAGCCCAAAAGGTTCTTAAAGCCGTTTGAAATACTCCATCCTCCAAAGAAGCGATCGACAATTCTTAGATCGTTAGAGTCCGGAAAACCGACATTTAAGTCGTAATTGAGCTTCTCAGCAATTTCAACAACATGAAGAATCAGTCTCGGCAGGTTTTCGTCATAGAAGCCAATCTCCACAGCCAAGCGTCCAGCGCATTCAGAATTTGCAGATTGCCCTGCGGATATACGATAGGGCAGAACAGGTACGGGAAGTGAGACGGAATTAAATTTCTCCTGACCGGCGCGCAAACGTACGTATCGGCTGCTCAAAGGGGGGTACTTAAATAGGAGATGTTCTCTCATGGGAAGATCAAATCGTCTCCTTAACACAAGAGTCTTGCCGTCTTTGTCCAGAAACTTCTCAAAGACAGACACGGAAGGATCTTGACTTAGGTTATCGCATATCCAAACATCATGGTCGGTGTTGTTCGTGATCTTCCAGCTCAAATCGAGGGTCCGGTCGCTCACACTCAGATGCGTCAGAGTCATCTGCACGCCGGCGTCCTGCGGATCGTTGGCATCCGCCAGAGGCTGCGTTGCCGTGGAGCTTGCCAAGAAAACGCACCAACCCAACGCCATTATCAGATTTGCAGATTTGTTCATCTCGAATCCACTTGCTTCTGAACCGAATCTATCCTCGCTCACCAGGCCCGGCATTTCTGGACAAGAATCCTGCCCCTGCTTTTCTCCTTGGCCGGGGTATTCAATCCGCTTACGTTCACGCCATTGACTTTATGATACCGGACAAGGGCACTCCATGCAAGCGCAAAATCGCATTGGGGCCGATGCAACCACCCCCAACTTGCGCTTGAGGCTGCCACCCGTCGCGTTCCGTCATGTCGAGCGGAGCGCAGCGCAGTCGAGACATCTGGTGGCGGATAGGACTTGTCTATCGTTCGCGGCCGGATTTCTCCACTCCGGCCTTCGGCCTCCGGTCGAAAAGACAAGCATCGGGAATGAATCGCAATCCGCCGACGAGCCCACTATGTCTGCGAAAGGTTGATCCAGTTGATTCCGATTTTGCGGCAGGCGTAGCCGATTTCCTTGAGATGGTCACCATAGGCCATCATCCAGTGCGAGTCACGGACTTCCCTGATAAGTGTCTTCCAGTCGCCCTGGATTTCGACGTCGTGTTGCGACCGGCATATCTCCAGCGACGGATTGTCCCTGACAACCCCCGTGAATCCCAGCCAGCGGCCCGTGCTGTATTCCGGGTCGATGAACGTCACGGCCCGGCCGGGGGGCAGCTCGACCTTCGGCGCTGCGCCGTATTCGGATTCGTAGTGCGTCATGATTCGTGCCGGTTCGTACCGCGTCCCGTCCATCCGGCGCGGCGCGCTGCAATGCGCACAGGTGACCACACCGTCGTGCGGGAACGTCGAATTATGCAGGAAAACGGGTGTGCCCGATATGTGGCGCAGCAGGATGCCGGCCGGGATGATGACGAAGTCCGATTCGCAGAACGCCAGCAGCCCCTCGTCGTTGAGCAGGCTCAGGGACAGGCACGGCGTCGTTTGGGCGATGGGCAGAATCGCGGTCATGCAGGAGCGGATGGTAAATGCGGACGCATCGTGCTCGCACATCAGGTCTTTGAAAACGCCGTGCAGCAGAAAGGCGTTGGCGACGAACTGCCTGTCCGTCGTGCAGGTGGTGTTGGGCAGCGCTAAGTACTGTTCGGCGAACTTCTGGGCTTGCGAAACACGCCGGCTGTCGCGGTCCGCACTTTTGATGCGCGGCGTTGCCTCGTCGTAGGTGACTTCGACGATTTCAATTTTATATTTCTCGCGTGCGACGGCTGGAGCCTCGGGTGAATACTTGCCCCAAGGCCCGCCCAGCGCAACGATTCGCGCACCGATGAAGTTCTTGACTCCGTAAAGTGCGCCAAGCCGCCACAGCAGCTCCCTGTTATCATCTACAACGACGTCATCGACGTGCACCGGGCCATGATTGGACACGTTGTTTTGCTCGAAGGCGTTCCGGTTTGTATCGAGGTACCGGACACTCAGGGCTTCGTACCAGTAATAGACCGGGCCTGAACGATGTCGGACGAAGATGATGGTGTCCCTGTTCTTCTCTCTGGCGAAACATGCCCTGAGCAGGTTGCCCGAACCCGCGGCCGGATAGACGATGACGACATCGTAATTGTTCTTATGGGCGGCCGACGCCTGCTCGATAGTTTTGGCCCTGACAACCGGCAACACTGCAATGGGAAAATCAACCTCGGCGGCCAGTGCGTTCAACTCCGCCGATATTCGCTCGGCTTCTTGTGAGGCGGCGCGGTCGGTCAGCACGCCTCCCCAGGACTTCCAGGAGGACGCTTCTCGTCGTTCGGGCGTGCTGTACATCAGGACCGGCTGGATGGTCAGCTTTCTTCTTCCGGCGACAATGAAGGGCCTGTCGGGGTCCCAATCGTTGGATTCTCCGCCGGCACGCGCGGGGTCCCCGAGGCCGAGGACGCCGCCGGCAATGCTCGCCGTGGTCAGGCCGACGAATTCTCTCCTGTTCATACTGCTGTCCGACATAATTGACCTCCTGAGTTCAACACGCTGCGCTCTACTGAGGTCCGCCCATAAAGCCCTCGTGGAAGAAAACGGGCTTGTATCCGCGCTCGGTGGCCCAGCGGATGGCGGCGTCGAGGCGCTGGAAATGGTCGGGAACATAGTTGGAATAGAACGGCCAGAAATACTGCTCGTGCGTGAACAGATCCAGAATCTCTGCCTCTTTCGGATCGCTGGTGCGTTCTTCGAGCGTGGGCACAATGCGTTCGAGGGGCACGCTGTTACAGACGATATCGACGCGGGAGAACACAATGCCGCTCTCGAAATCCATCAGGGCGTCGTGACGGCTCAGATACTCCGAGCGAGCGTCGTCGAAGAGATAGTTGACGTCCCAGCCGGAACTGCTCGGGCGGAAATAGCCGCTCAGCACGCGCACGCCACGCTCGTAGAGGGGCTTGAGCGCCGCCGGCTGTACCTGGCCCCAGTGGATGACCGTCGGGGGTGAATACGTCTGCTCGCCCGCGAAGCGACGAATCTGCTCGGCCACCTTGTCCAGGTCGGCAATCAGTTGCGATGCCGGCGTGTACTGGTAAGGCCGGTCGGGCTTGTTCGCATAGGCGTGAAAGGCGAGCTTGAGCCAATTGGCGTTATCCCGCCATTCGCTCTTGTACCGGTCGGGAAACTGCGGCAGCTCGAAACCGTCTTCAGTCGTGTAGTAGATGTTCAGAACGAATCGCGCGCCGTATTTGGCGTTCAGCTCGCGAAGGCCCTTGAGATAGAAACAGTCGAAGAGTGAGCTGTATTTCTTTTGTGTGATGTCACGCAGGAAGAAGCTGTTGTCGTCGATGGAGAAGCGGTAGCGGGGCTGCGAATGTCTGTCCCATACCACGCGAACCCGATGCTCGGCCCGGCCGAAGCTCCCCTGCGAGACAGCGATAATCTCAGTCTGTTTTTCGCGCAGAACGATATGCGAAACAAAGCCGGTGCCTTCGCGCCGGGCCGGCACGCCGTTGACCGTCACCCGGTCGCGCAGAGGCGCCCGGCCTGATACGCGAATTCTCGGGCCTGCGTCCGTCTGCTGGCCGTGCCTGTGATTCAAGACAGCGCCGTGAAACGGCTCTGTGATTTGAATCGAGCCTGATGTATCCGCTGAAGCCATGTTTCGCCCTTCAACAATCGCTGCGATTGTCCCTGCGGCCGCTTTCTTCAAGAAGCGCCGCCTTGATTCTTCCGGTTGTCTCATTTTCTGACCTCCCGCAACCATTCAAACACATTTCATAGTCAGTCTAAACCAATTTCCTGCCGGAATCCACTCTCTCAACAGCCTCATCCAGCGCAGCGACGAGATTGTCCCACTTGAATCGTTCCACCGATTGCGCGATTCGCTTCGCGTCCTCGTTCCACAGACGACCCTTTTCCAAACGCTCTGTCAGAGCCGCCAGTTTATCCGCCAGGCTGGCGGGGCTGCCGTCATAGAAAAACTCTGCCGCGTGTTCTTGCTTGCCCAGGCGCAGGATTTCAGGATAAGCCAGCCGCATGGGCAGGACCGGATACGCGCCGGCAAGGATGGCTTCTACGGCCGTGATGCCGAAGAATTCATGCTGGGCCGTTGAGACAAAAACGTCGGCCTGCTCCAGCGCCTCGACATATTCGGCTCTGCTCTGTCGGTAGCCCCAGCGGTCAATATGGTCGGCAAAATGTTTCCTGGCATGAGCAAAGATTTCCGGCGCGTCGCGGAATTGCTCTCCGATGACACTCAGACGAAAAGCGAAGTTACGGCTCTGAAGAATCTCCAGCGCTTCGAAAAAATCTTCGGGATTCTTGTCATGTTCCCACCGGGCGGCCCAGAGTATTCGCAGAGGTCCGGCCTGCCTTATACTGCGCCGCTCGATTCGGTCAACGCCGGGCGGATGAACGACGGCCTTATCTCTGATGCGCTCGACGATATCGGCCGGCTGATAATCCGGCATCTTCTTTAGAAAAGCGGCCAGCGCCTCAAGAAACGAATCGCGATGAAACGCTGAGTTGAACCACACGCTCGCAGCGGCCAGGGCGGTGGTCATGTTCGTAACGGCAAATTGATAATCCCGCTCGCTTTCGAGACGCACGGGATAGGTGAGCTGATTCTCATGAAAGTAAGCAATCGCGGGCAATTCCTGAACGGATCGTGGCCCGAGGCCCAGGAATTCGGCCAGATTCAGAATATCCGAGCAGAAGACCACGTCCCATTGATGGCCTTCAGCCACCAAGTGCCCGACCTCGTCAGCGAACGTCACCGCCGCATGACGCATACGCCACTTCCATTTGTACGCGGGCAACGTCAGTACGCTCCATTCATGCCGACTGCGCGCCGACCAGCCATCCAAGAATGCCTTGTGACTGCCGCCATAGTAAGGTTCGAGGGCCAGAATTCTCACGCGTCACTCACTCTGCAATGGTTTTGAAAGCCGCCGCGTCACTGCACTGGGGCGCCGGTGTTTTGTTTCCACGTCCGCACGTATTCGATGCTGTACGTCGAAGGCAGGTCGCCGTCTTTCGGAAGACCAAACCACTTGGGCATAGTCTCACTGTCGAAATTCAAAGTCAGAGGCTGTCGCCAGTGCGTATTTTCTACCCATCTGACGAGGACGCCGTCGAAATACCATTTGATACTGTCGGCGTCCCACTGTAATCCATAAACGTGATAATCGTCGGCCAGATTTGAAGGTGCGATCCATTCTCCGTGCAGGGACCAGTGCTTCTTCTCGGTAGGTGTTCTGAATACATGCACGTTCATGTTGTACTTCTTCTCGAAGCCGGGGGCGGCGCCGCCAATCTCAAAGACATCGATTTCCGTCCACAGTTCGGGCGTATTATCGTAGAACCAGAAGGAGCTGGAACCGTGCGATTTCATAGGTCTGCAGCGGATCTCGAAATACCCGTACCGGACTTTGGCCTTGCTTTGAACCGCGGCCGAGGTGTATGTATGGTAGCCCTTGTCCTTCGGCATCTCGGGCACTTCCTGCTTTCTCATGGTCAGGTGCAGCTTGCCGTCGCTGACTTTGACGTTGCCGGGCCAGAAGTACGCCGGCTGTCTGCCCAGCCACCGCGGGTTCGTCGGGTACCATTTGTTGGGATCGAGCACGCCGCCCTCGAACTCATCGCTCATGGCCTCGTACTTCGTCCAGTTGCCTTTATTGGCCTGGTCGGATAACGGATGTTGGTCGGTGACTCGTCCAGGCTTCGGCCCCAACGCGCCGACCCGCACCCAATTCTCAGGCGGCCTGCTTTCTCGCGCCGGGCTCTGCAAGTCCGTCACGGCAACTATCAACACACACGAGCATATCCATCGAACGAATGTTGTTCCCATATCGCACCCTCAATCATTGCGCATCGAACAGAAGATTTACCTTGTCGCATGCGAAAAACGGAGCATCCAGTTGTCTTGCGCTGCGGCTCTTTTGCCGGTCAGGCGGATTCGGTACAACCGATCCCCCCAAATCTCTGTCAGCCTTTCGTCCCCCAGCTCGATTCTCTCGCTATCAAATTCCAGTTTGTCAGCGTCGTATTGCAGCACCACTTCCGTTCCGGTCTTGCTGTCTCTCAGGACTATCTCGCCCGGTTTTGTCCGGCGCAATTCACAGGGAGTCATCAGGTTCTCTGCGGTCCGGCCCGTTGCCTGCTCCAGCTCGAAGGAATCGGTAATCTCGATATGGCCGCCGCGGTTGAGCCTCGCAGTCCGGCCCCACTTTTTCACGCCGGCTTGCCGCGGATAGGCCCCGGAGATGTCGGCGCTGAACCGCGCAAATCTCTGCTGCGCCTCGTATTGCACGTCCTTCGCTGCGTAGTCTCTTCCGGCCTGCTGCATCTGTCCGTTCACTGTGGGCAGGTTGTGATAATCCGACTGCATCAGCCATATCTGGTAGCGCTGCGAGCTGAACGTCTGTCGCGTGTAGGTGGGTTTGCCCACGTCAATCACAAAAGGTCGTCCGTTTGCGAAAACAATGAAATTGCCCACGTCATTATGATTGTGACTCTGGCCGTTATGTCCCGCCCAGCAGGCGAGATAGAGCCCGTCACTTGTGCCTTCGCGGTCTCTCGCGGCCATCATCTGCATATCTTCGTCGCCGAGCCAGACGTCGCGCAGCAGCGGCTGACGGGCCTGGGCCGCGCCGTTGAGCAGCTTTTCAGCGTTGAATATCGTATGAAGCAATCTGCCCAGCGAGCGAAACGCCTTCTCGTCGGAAAACAGCTCCGCTTCGGACGCCCCGTACCGGGCGAAGTTTTGCATCTTGCGATCACCGATTCTCGCTCCGTATCGCCACACTAAGTCGCGATAGATACCGAACCGCCCGTCGCAATCACCGATGTTGACGAAGTAGTCCTCGCAGACGTTTGCCCGATAGATGAACCGCCCGATGTTTTTAACGACTTCCTGGCCGTAAACGTCAAAGCGCCCGGCGCTGGCTCCATACAGCAGATCGAGATTGTCGAACAGGCTCGCTCCGGCGTGGCCCCAATAGCTCGGCCCCTCGTCACAGCTGCCATCCTCGGGATACGGTACAAGGAAGTTATCGACGCTGCGCAGAACCTTGTGCACCAGCTCGGCCCGCCGGGCCTGGTCGGGCTCCATCAGCAGTGAGACCGTCAGCACGTTTGAGTTGATCCACGGATTCCAGTTGTTGGGCCGGCGGCCGTCACTCCTGCCTCGAAACCCCATCCAGCCGAAGTCATCTCGCTCCAGAAACGGTGTCAGCACGCGCGCATTCACCTCCCGTTCGATCCGTTTCGATATCAGCGGGGAAACCTCATCCAGCTTCTGACGGAGCAGGTACCAGGTCCACGCGAGGGAGCTGCCTGTCTCGGCTGAAAACAGCGCCACAATCGGCTCGTCCACATCGGGCAGGCCAACGCCGGCCTTCTGCCGACTGATGTGCGCCGGATATGTCCATGACGACTCCTCGCAAATCGCCCAAACGACATCCGCTATTCTGTCCAGGAACCGGCCTCGCCCCTCGATACATTCTGCCACGACAAGGCAGTGCAGCATCGTTCTGCGCTTCTTCCAGAGGCCCTCATAGTTACTTCGGTTGCCCACCCGCTTGTACTGTAAATAAACCGTTGCGGGCAGTGTTTGAATCTCCATCTCGGCGTATTGCTCGCCAAGCTCAACGAATCTCCGGCCGACACTGGCTTTGATTCCTTGCCAGGCGTCTCTGTCCTGTGCGCTGGGGAATGGCTTCCAGTCCTTGCTGGATACGAGCGTCTTGGCGAGCTTCTCTTTGGAGACCTTCTCACTTAGGCTCAGCGCGCGGACTTGGTTAATCAAGAAAAAACCGACAACCACAGAAAGCACCAATTCCTTCTTCATAACTGAACTCCACGATCATTATCAGTCAGTCGGGCGGCAGTTCACGCCCATTCTGTTGAGTCGCTTCAGATGCTGGGCCAGCCGGATTGTGAATTGTTCATAATCGCGACTCTCTCGCGGCGACCAGAGCACTTCACTCAAGGCGGTTGCCCGCGGATAAGCCATGTACTCGCGGTGCTTCTGATCGGCCATGTACTCGCCCCACAGTTGTCCCTGTCCGCCGAGCACGCGCTCGGCCTGCGTGTCGGTGAGCTCGGCCGGGATGGGCTCGAACGTATAGACTTTCTCCAGCGGGATATAACCGCCGATGGCCCGCGGCTCTGTTTCTTTCGGACCCTGGTAATAGTCGAAGTACGTGTGCGAGGTAGGGGCCATGATGACATCGTGCCCGGCCCGGGCGGCGGTGATTCCGCCGGCTTGTCCCCGCCAGCTCATGACGACCGCGCCGGGCGCCAAGCCGCCCTGGATAATCTCATCCCACCCAATGAGTTGCCGGCCGTGACGTGTCAGGAACTCATCCATCTGCCTGATGAACCAGCTATGCAGCTCAGCCTCATCCTTCAGACCCAACCGATGCTTCAATGCCTGCATCTGATGGCTTTTGGCCCAATGGCCGGTGTTCGCTTCGTCGCCCCCGATGTGAATATACTTACTTGGAAAAAGGGCCATCACTTCCGTCAGCACGTCCTGCATGAAGGCGACGGTCTGGGGGCGCGGCGCCAAAACTCTCTCATTGGCGGTCCATCGCTTCTGGGGCGCAAGGGCGTTCAACTTTTCGGGATACAGGCCGATGTGCGGGTACGAGACAATCGCGGCGCCAGTGTGAGCGGGCATCTCAATTTCGGGCACGATGGTTACGTAACGCTCGGAGGCATATCGAACCAGATGGCGGATATCCTCCTGACGATAGAACCCGCCCGGACGGCGGCCATCGGCGCGGTCCTGCCCCTGACGCATGGTGCTGTAATCCATCCATGCCCCAATCTCCGTTAGTTGCGGGAATTTTCTGATTTCGAGCCGCCAGCCCTGATCGTCGGTCAGGTGTATCTGTAATCTGTTGAATTTGTGCAGCGCCATCGCATCGATGAACCGCTCGACGTCCTGCCTCGGAATGAAATGCCTGGCCGGGTCAATCAGCAGCCCGCGCCATTTGAATCGAGGATAATCGATAATATGCACACACGGAACGGACCACTCGATTCCCTCGGCTTCCTCTTTGTCAAAAACGGCCGGGGCCAGCAATTGTCGAAGTGTCTGGATGGCATAGAACAGGCCGGCTTTGTCGGCAGCACGAATAACAATCGAGCGGGCCGTGATCTCAAACTCGTATCCTTCTTCACCGAGCCGGCTTTCCTGCGAAGATTCGATTTCCAGTCTTACGACGTTTTCTGTCCCGGGCGAATCTGCGACGACGTTCAATCGGAACCCCATCGCCGGTGCCAGGTAATCGACGAGCCTGGCCGCTTCCGCTCCGGCTTGAGACTGGGCGACGATTAGTGTCTGATGACCAAAGTGAAACAGGCCGTCGCGGACGTCCATCGAAGCCGGCCGGGGGATTATGTGGATTGTGGAATCCGGATTCGGCGATTGCTGTTCTGCGGTACATTGAGACATAGTATTGAGAACAATACCGGCTACTATAATCCCGGTCAGAGTGCGCATGTGTACATTCACCGGCAGACCCTTTCATGTCTATCGGTGTTAATTTATACCCCACTCTCACCCTCCCGGCAATAGCGTGCCTGTTCGTAAGAGAGGCCAATCCTGGACAATACCTCGTCAAGGAAATATCCGCTCCATCAGGAACGTTCTCTATCAGTCCGGCCTCTGTGCCCGCTTGGCTGAAGCTGCGCTGGAAACCCCTGGAAATGCTGATGTTAAGAAAAGCGGGCGATGGGATTCGAACCCACGACGTCCAGCTTGGGAAGCTGACATTCTACCACTGAATTACGCCCGCACTCGATTCGCGATTCTCATCGAGCATGGAGAAACGGGTACCGACTATACTCGGAGCGACAAAAATCCGCCAGCATTTTTCCGGAAAATCGGGATTCTGGCCCTCGATTGGCACCCCGCGACACTCGTCCAGAACCGAGCGTCTCCCTGGGGAGGCCCGGCGCTGCAAAATAGAGTGCAGAGATGTGTCCGGGATGTCCGATAATAATAGGAATGCAGTGGTCTGCAGCTTCGTTTCGCGGAGTCTGCCAAACGATACCCCGTGAGGGTTCCCAAGGACAGAGAATGCCAAGGTCGGAATGGAAGGAGTCGGACAAGGCACCATCACGGAAGATGATACCGGCCCTGCGCCACTCGCCCGCCGGCGAGCAGAACCTGCTCTGTTGCCGGCGGTGGCAGTGTACGGCCACGACGGGTCCGGGGGGCCGATAATCCCCGCGTGCATACTGTCCGGCACGTTCTGCGCAGGCCACAGGTCGGCGATCGGGAGCGATGATGCAAGGGGGCTAAGTTGTGGAAGAAATGCTTCCGGAAGGGCTTCAAGTTGCTCCCGGATTTGTACGAAGACTTATCTGTTATGACGTGTGTCGCTACAGTGTACGTTGCGTGGAGAGTTCCCTAATGGGAGGCATTGAGGTCCATAGCTCTGAGCCGTCGGGTCCGACAAGGCAGTGGAAAATGAGCAGGGTCACCTTGGTTTCACTGTGCGGATTGCTTGTCCTTGGGCCAGACACGTCAATCGCACAAGCAGGGCCGCTGGAAAGAGCCCAGTCATGCCGCTCGCTGCGATCGATGGGGCGGGTTTATATAGCATCCGGAGGCTATGAGAACGCGCAGCCGTTCCTGGAGAGGGCACTCCATATTGCACAAGGAACGAGCGCTTCCGATTCCGAGGTGTATGCCTGCATGCTCGACCTGGCGTATCTGTACAAGAACCAGGGCAAGCTGGATGAAGCCGAAAGAATGTGCCTGTCGGGCCTGGAGCTACAGGAGAAGGTCTACAGCGAAGGCCATCCCTATGTGGCTTACACGCTGAGAATTCTGAGCGAGATTTATCGGGGACAGGGCCGCTACCGGCAGGCCCAGAGCAAACTCGAGCGAGCCATCGGCATCATGCATAGAGTCTGTCCTGAGGACGACCAGCAAAGTGCACCCTTTCAGGTCGATATGGCCCGCCTGCTCGCCGAGCGTGGCTGCTTCGCAGACGCCGAAGCGCATTTTGAGAAAGCGATAGCTCTCATCGAGAGCGGCTATGGGCCGGAACACCTTTATACGACAAAGGTTCTTGCCAGCATGGCGACGCTGTACGTGGAGCAGGAACGATATGCCGAAGCCGAAGAGTTGATTCTCCGAGTGTTGCCCGTTCAGGAAAGGATCTATGGGCCCAATCATCATTTTCTTGTGCCGGTCTGGCTGCTCAGGGCAAGGATAGAGCAGGCTAAGGGGGACCTGGCTCATATGAAGCTGCTCCTCGACCGATCTTTGCGTGTGGTTGAAAACCACCCAGATTGCGGCCGTGTGGTTGAGGGTGAACTCTTGAGCAGATTGGGGCAATATCATCTGCTGAGCGACGAATACACACAGGCCGAGGCTGTGCTGGCAAGAGCGTTGAATGTCCTCGAAAACTCGGAGGGCTCATACGGCGGCCGCACGGCTGTAGCGCTCAATAGCCTGGCACACGTGTATCTCAATCAGGGTGAATACTCCAAAGCAGAACCGCTGTGCCGAAGGGCGTTGGATATCCTGGAAAGCATCTTCGATGAGCATCACCCCAAAGTAGCCGACGTGCTGGAGACCCTGGCGCAGTTGCGGCGGGAGACGGGAGAGGTTGCAGAAGCGGCCAGACTGCGACAGCGAGCCAAAGACATTCGCCTGCGTCAGCGCGTTGATGATGGGCCGGTTGCCAAAATGACTGAGTGAACGCGCTGTTGCGTCATAAAAAAAGTCGCCGTCAGGGGCAGCCAATAGCCCCTGACGGCAATCTCAAAATTCAGACACAATTCTTGTTGAAATGCTTACTGTGCCGCCAAAGCCGCCAGTCTTGCGGCCATTGCAGCGGCGCCGGCATTTCCGGTTTCAGCCAATCGACCGATATACTTGTCCGTGACAAACTGCACAGCTTCTTGGGGTGAAAAGCCTATCTCGCCGGCCAAAATGCCTACGTACTCTGCGATGGCGTCGAGGTACTCGCCCGCCACTGCGTAGTGGTTTTCGTCCTCGGCATTCCTGGCAATGGTGTCGGCGATGGATGCCATCTGCTCCTCCGTAGGCGGTGCAGCGGCCGATGCGGATTCATTTATCACCTGGGCCAGAGCGGCAATGTACGTTCCGTCGACATCCTGCAGAATCGTAGCGGCCTGCTTAAGACTGGCACACATATCGCACGGCTGGATGTCCCGCGTCAGGGCTAAAGCGTTTGCGATGCGAATCTCCACCGTCATCGCGCGGACTTCGAGTTCCTGGGCCGCCCATTGCACCAGGGCCGGGCAGCCGGAGAGCTCGAATTCCACTCTCTCAAGACCCGGCGCCGCCGGGCTGGACAGCGGAACGAGTGTGGAACCGACCGTGATGGACACCGTAGCCAGGATAGGCTCGGCGCCAACCTGACCGTCGCTCGGCGAATAGGTGAAGCTGTCTTGTCCAACGAAGCCTTGCGCCGGCGTGTAGGTGAACGTTCCGTCCGGGCTCTGTGTCAACGTGCCGCTTGCCGGCCCGCCGACCAGGGCGGCCGTAAGCGGATCGCCGTCGGGATCGGAATCGTTGGCCAGGACGTTGATGATTACCGCGACGCCCTGAGTTGTTTCAGCGGCATCATTGCCCGCTATGGGCGGAGTGTTCGTCATGGCAATTGTGACAATTGCCTCAACGGGCTCTGCATCGATCTGGCCGTCGGTGGCCGAGAACGTAAAGCTGTCAGAGCCGACATAACCCGCTTCGGGTTCGTAGGTGTACGTGCCATCCGGATTGAGCGTCAGCGTGCCATGCTCGACGTCGATGACCAGGGCCGTCGTAAGTGGGTCGCCGTCTGCGTCAGATATGTTATCCAGGATTGTGCCGGCAACAGGCGTATTCATATGCGTTGTCGGCGCTTCACCCTCGGCCAACGGCAGAGTGTTGGTCATGGTGATTGTCACCGTCACAGGGTCGGTCGTGTTTGTGCCGTCCGTAGCCGTATAGGTGAAGGTGTCTGTACCGACGTAACCGGCTTCCGGCGTGTAGCTATAGCTGCCGTCCTCGTTCAAGGTAAACGAATCGGGCGATGCCGCGTGGCCGGGGCCGTCGACCAACGCTGCCGTCAGCGGGTCACCTTCGGGGTCAAAATCGTTGTCCAGTACGTTGCCTCCAACCGGGCTACCCATGTGGGTACTCGCCAAATCAGGCAGCCCCAGCAGCTCGTCGGGCATGTTCCCCTGTGCACCGATAATGACCCGAGCCACGTCGCCACTCGGACTACTGTCTTCAATCGACGTATAGTCCTCTGCGATCACAGAAACGCGGTCGGCGTCAGCATAAGGCGGGTCTGCTTCCGGCCCCCATGTAATCTGGCCCCAGGCATCTATTTCGATGGTTGCCTCGGACGTCCCGTTGCTTGAAGCTTTGGCCATGGCCGTGAGATCGCCGTTTATCGTTGTGTTCCCAAGTATGGGATTATCCGTTCCGGAGAAGATCCCGATGTAGGATTGGGTCAGGTTGCCCTCGATGTCCTCGTGGATCCCATGGGTATTGGCCTGGACGTTGCCTCCAAGGACGATGTCGTCACCAGCCTTCAGGTATATCATTGCCTCGGCATCCTGGCCGTTCGGGACATTATGTATGGCCGAATCTCCTCCGACTATGACATCGCCGTTGACCGTCAGATCACCCATAGCATCGACATTGATTTCTGCACGACCCCATCCACTCTTGATCGTCAGATTCTCTGTGGTGATGTCACCGCCATTGTGGGTGGACAAGGCAATTTGTCCGGGAGTGGGTTTTTCGTTCGATGTGTCTTTAGCGGTCTCCAGGCTGCCGATAGTCAGGCCGTTTGAACCGGCCGTCATCATGATATTGCCCAGCGTGGTGCTTATCGTGTCAGCGGTATCGTCGAAGGAAATCGAACTATCCGCGCCTGTGGCATAAAGCTCGATGTTCCCGTAGCGGCCCTTGATTTCTCCGTCAAGGATGTCCTGTACGATAATGCTGTCGTCTGCATAGACCACCAGACTCGTTCCCTTGCTCCCCCATGTCTCGATATCCTGCTCGTAGAGAGTATCCAGGGCCGGTTCTTCCGGCGGTTCCAGGGTAGCGGGATTTGGGCCACCTGCGATGGTGACGGTTGCAGGGTCAATCTCCAGCGTGCCCGGTTCATAATCTGTATTTCCGGGGGATGCGTCAATCTCGCCGGCAATGAGAAAATGCTCGGCAGTGATTTTCACGGATCCTCCGTCTCCCGATTCGTTGCCGCCGCGGGCACTGACGAGCGTCCCGTCCCCAAGGGTGACGGTGCCTTCGCTTTCAACGGTTATACTTCCACCGTTGCCGTTGACTCCGGCGTTTGCCGTGGCGGCCGTAGCGATTGGGGTAGTCCCCTGGGTCAATACAACCTCCTCGATCCCTGTCAAAGTGATGCTGCCCCCGTCGCCATCTTTATCGACGGCATGAGAGGTATCGGCGTCAACATTTATTTCCCCCATGTTCTCGACGCGCGCTGCCCGCACGGCGACCGTGCCTCCCTCGGCCTCAATAAAGCCATCATTGAGGACGGCTCGGGAATAAATATCCCCCGCAGCAAGAACAACGGTCCCATTGCTGGCCCGAATTGTATGGTGGTTGTGAACATCGGGAAGCGTATCCCCGGGGTCCGCATCGAGCTGGACCACAACGCTGCTTCCATCCTGAGCGATATACACGTTATCACCGGCAGCCATGACAGCCAATCCATCCGGAGTGACGATTCCGTAGTCATTGATGACCTTCTTGCCGACCAGGAAAACCTCATTGGCTTGGATCAAGGCGTGGTTTGTCACCACCCCATCACCCCCTTCAAATCTGAGGTCCACGGACGAATCGCCTGTGGCGTTGAGAAAGTCCACATCGGACATATTCAAACCGGAAGCGATCAACTGCGAGACATTGACGGTGGCCCCTTTACCGAAGACGATGCCGGCGGGATTCACTATGAATATCCGCATATCCGTGCCGCTCAGCGTGCCGTCGAACTGTGTCGTGTTGCCCGACATGATCCTGTTGAGCACAGCCGAGTCCGTGAGGCCTCCCGCCTGCGAGAACGTCAGAGCCTCACCGGCCATTGTATCTATCCCTCCAGATCCGGGAGCCCCCCATTCGATGATTGACTGGGCCTGGTCCACCGTTACGGCGGTGTTGGCGCCGTACTCAATCGCCCCGGTACCGACGGTAAATACACCGCCGGAAGGTGCGGCCAGCACTGACGTGTTCACAATAAGGCACCACGTCAGGAAGTAAATCACACCCTTCCTCCAATAACGCCCTCTCGAAATCTTCTTTACACTTTCCATCATCCATCCCCTCAATAAAAATAACGATTGTAAACTCAGCCCCCGTCCGTGAACTTGGAATCAGTCCGTCTGGTGTACAGCCCCCCCCAATATTTTTCTTGCGGCAAAATGCTTACCACCGCAACATCACGCTGGCGTTCAACCGGCCTTTCCCTACTCGGGTGTCGCGGGTTGCCTTAAGCGGATGGCCGTAATACACGGCTCCGCTGAAATTATTGCCGATTTCGAAGATCGTACCGACGCCGACCGAGTAAAGCGTCTGATTTTCTCTCTCACCAGCTACGGGATCTTCGATCTGACTCCGGCCGAAATCAAAAAAGGCCAGAGGAGCCAGCTTTCTCAAATCGTTGTTCGTTGCCGTTTGCTGCTCGACGGCCTCGCTGTTTCGGACCAGGTCGAACTCGTATTGAGCCGAAGCCAATATCCCGCCGTCCGCCACAATCTCGTATTCGTCATATCCTCTGACGGTGTACATGCCGCCGAAGGATGTCATCTTCGCGGGGACCAACCTTTCGGAGGGGCTTATCCACCGCACCGTACCCCTGAGCTGCTGGACCTTATCACGATCCAGATACTGACTGTGATTGGCCGCGGTCGTATAAATGGCAAAATCTCGTTCGGCGTTCGTCCGGGCCCCTGTGCTGGTGGCCGAATCCCAGAACTCTTTCTGGTCGGAGCCGCCAAAACTCTGGACCCTGCTGACTGTCACGGCAGTCGTTGACATATCATCCCTGTGATGGAGGTCTGCTCCCACTCCCCACAAATCCATCTTGACGTTGCTGGCAAAGAATTCGGGGAATAAGGACGGCGTGATGTCACTTTCCTCGTGGCTCACGGAGCCGGTCACGTCGAAGAACCACTTATCCTGCTGGAACAGGTTATAACGCAGCATGCCTCCATAGAACGTACCGCTGCCGAGGAAATCGATCGGCCCGGCCTCGGTGTCAATGTCGAACTCGCTATATCCGCCGAAGAGATTCAGGCGAAGTCGAGGTCCCATGACCGGGAAGTCATAACTTCCAAAAAGCGAGTAATTCTCGTCGATCTCGTCCAGGGCCGCCTGATACAGCGCGGTGAACCTGTCATCTATTCCCAGAAGGTTGGTGTTGATCACACCGACTCTCGGAGACCATTGCCTGTCTCTGGTGCCGGAGTTGTCTGCCTGGATGAAGAAATGCCAGGGGTCCGTCTCGTAAATCTCATATTGTATCGCCAACGTGTTCGGCTCGGCCCCTCGGGACACAATCGCAGAGACATGTCTGTCGGGGTTGAGATTCAAGAGGTTAACCAAGTAGTCCAGCGAACTCTGGCTGGCCACCTTGTCGCGTTCGATCGGCGACCACTCCTCGATCGCGGAGCGAAGCAGATAACCTTCTTCCACTTCATTTCGTTCGGCATCGAAGAACTTCACTCCGACCTCGGTCACAGGGGCCTCAAGAATATTGACAGGCAGAATCCCGTCAACCAGTCTCGCGCCGTCCCTGATTGCCCCTTCCGGCACATAGACATAGATGCCGGAGTAATCATTCTTCTGGTACACGGACAAAATGTACTGCGTCAGTCCCTGAATTGTCCTCAGTGAAACCTCGCGGGGTCGGCCGGGCTCTGCGACTATCTCGCGAATGACTCGCAGGTCATAAAGGTACTCCGCGGGCGCACTGGAAAGCCGCTGATCGGAGGCGTTATAGATCTCCGGCATATACTCCAGCAGTTCTGATGTGGTTATCAGCGTGTTGCCCCGGATGCGCAATTCGCTTACTATCAGGCGCGTCGTCGTATCTTCGGGCAGATTGAGTTCCTCTGTCTGGGCTGCCTGGCCGACCTGAGCGATACCCGCGAGCAGGCCTACGCAGAAGAGAACAACCCACATTTTCCGTAACGTACCCATATCGCAACCTTTCGAAAATTAGCAAAATCCTTCCTGGTCCCCGAAACACGAACTCCCATGAACCATTATAATAGCAAAAACGGACATGAAATTCAAGGAAATAATCCTTCTCTTTCGACTTTTTGCCGAGTCATCAGAATTCTGTTCGGATCTATCGCCGTCTTTTTCGGACTTATCAATACTGATAAGTCCATTTTTTGGAGTTCTCCAATCCACAAGACCGCAAGATGTAAAAATGGATAAAGGCCGTTCAAAAAACTCCATTTTATACAATATTACTCCAAATATTGGTTCCTGGGATATGCTCTGAGCAGTGTCTCGGTGAATGCTGTTCTGCCCGTGTTTCCCGCTCCAAAGCCCTGACTATATCAGTTTGTCAGCGTTCTTCGCGACTTTTGCAAAAGCTTCCACGATATCATCTATGTTGTTCTTAGACCCGAGAAGGACGATTTTGCCTTCTATGGAAAGCTTCTCCTTTCCACCGAGCCTGACATTATCTATAATCGGCAAGCGTAGGGATTCTCTGTACATTTTGAGTCTGGCTTTGGAGAACGAGGCCGCAAACGCCCGAGAATTCAGGTGTTCTTCCAGCATTCCCTCTTTGTGGCAGCCTCTTGAGTATGTTCTTTCTCCGCCTCTGGCGGGGACGCCCTCGGCTCGAAGCGCCTCGGCGAACCGCGACGCCGGGACATCGTTGAACTGCTGCTTATCGTAGTCCATTTCAAAAGTGACATAGGTGAATCTCGTATCCTCGCTGTATGCCTTTCGGGGCCTGAGGCCCGGAATCCTGGCCAGTTCCCGCTCCACGTACTTTCCGTTCTTCTGTCTGACCTTGTCCTGTTTTTTGAAGCGTCTGAATTGCTCGGTGAGAACGGCCGCCTGGAACTCGGTCATGCGGTGATTCGACCCGGGGAACGGGTAGCCCCTCCTGGTATTCATTGGGTCCCTTCCGTTGTTGACGAACGCTGCGCATCGTCGCATCAACTCTTCGTCATTGCCCAGGATGGCCCCGCCTTCGCCGCAGACGAGCGATTTCCACTCCTGAAAGCTGATACAGCCCGTCGTGCCGAACGTGCCGACCTTTTTGCCGTTCACCTCCGCAAACACAGACTGGCACGCATCCTCGATAACCGGAATCTTGTGCTTTTCCGCCACGGCCATGATCGTCTCGATGTCCGCCGGGAAGCCCGACAGGTGAACGGGCAGAATGACTTTTGTATGTTCCGTTATCGCATCCTCTATCAGGTTGGCGTCGATCGAGCCGGTGTCGGGGTCGATATCGACGAAGACAGGCAATGCGTGTGCATTGCAGATGACGTTGATCGTGGCAATGAATGTGTTCGGCGTGGTAATCACCTCGTCCCCGGGCCCGACGCCGAGACAGTGCAGAGAAGCACTCAGCGCGGTCGTGCCTCCGTTCGAAAGGACGCAGTGCCGCACCCCCATGGCCTTGGCGAACTCTTTCTCGAAATCGTACACCGCGCTGCCCTTCAAACAGCACCAGTTCCGGCTGCGAAGAGCTTTGAGCAAAGCCTTCTCTTCATTCTCATCGAATATCGGCCAGGTGAAGTCAAATGGCTTTGCCCGTACGGGAGTGCCGCCAAGAAGCGCAAGCTTATTCGAGTTCCCGGCTGCATTTGCATGGGGAGAGCCGGTTGCCACTGCGGCCAACGCTGCCCCGGTCAGCCCCGCCGATGTCTTCTTCATGAACGAGCGACGTGTAAGTAACGACCGCATGACAAGTACCTCCAAATTCATCGTGTTGGCATTTGCGAACCGGGAACCATCATAACGAAGCCTGTCGCTCAACTCAAGCCCGCCCCGTACCCACCGGCGCCTTTTTTTGAACGGGCATAGCGACACAATGCCGGCTCGTTCGGCGAATAATCCCAACGAGGAAATCAGTCGCATCCGCTCGACGGATTTGATATCGTGTTTCGAGATAGGCAACGGTTCAGTGCCCGGGCCGGCTCAGAGCGACGAAGGCGGCACAACCTTCTTCGTTGGCTGACCGGTGAAAGAAATTCTGATGAGAAGGAGATCGAAATATGGAGCGGAAGAATCCCTTTTGTCTGGTCCTTATGCTGTACACCGCATCTCTGTTGCTGAGCCAGGGCTGTGCTGTTGCGGCACAGACCCCGTCGCAGGCAAAACGTGCCTTGCCGGCAGGGCACGTCCGGCCCCCCGCGGCTTTCATCGGGCACGAGGTCGGAGCCGATTACAAGCTCGCGCGTTACGAGAAGATTCGCGAGTATTTCGAGCACGTCGCCGCCCATTCCCGCCGGGTGAGCGTGCGAGAGATCGGGCTGACCACCGAAGGCCGGAATATGTTTATTGCCGAGATCACCGATGATGCATCGGCTGGGAAGATGCAGAAGGCCATGGAGAATCAGAGGCGAATCGCTGACCCGCGACTGCTCAACAACGAGCAGCACGAACGGGAGCTTGTTGCCGGCGCCAAGCTCGTCGTTCTGGTCAACTGCAATCTGCATTCGACGGAGATCGCCTCCAGCCAGATGGCGATGGAACTGCTCTACGACCTGGCGACCGGAACATCACGCCAGATCGAGGAAATTCTTGAGAAGGCCGTCATCGTACTCATACCCAGCGCCAATCCCGACGGGCTCAACAAGGTCGTTGACTGGTACGAGCGCTCGTTGGGCACGCCCTGGGAAGGCACGGGGATGCCCTGGCTTTACCACAAGTACGCGGGCCATGACAACAACCGAGACTGGTTCATGCTTAATCTGCAGGAGACGCGGCTGGTGACGCGGGTGCTTTACGAACAGTGGCTGCCCAACATCGTGTATGACATTCACCAGATGGGTAATTCGGGGGCGAGGCTTTTCGTGCCGCCGTTTTTCGATCCGAAGAATCCAAACGTCCATCCGTTGAACGACCACATGATGTTGATCATAGGAGGCCACATGGGGGCCGCGCTCAACCGCGCCGGCAAAACGGGCATTCTCAACAGTGCGATGTACGACAACTGGTGGCAGGGCGGGTTTCGCACGGCGGCATATCGGCACAACATCACGGGCATACTCACGGAGGCGGCCAGCGTGCTGATCGCTTCACCCGTCTTCCAGCGCAAGAGTGAGCTTCGCGGAGGCCGGCGAGGCATGCCGGACTATGCGATTGCCACTAACTTCCCCGAGCCGTGGCCGGGAGGCTGGTGGCGGCTGCGCGACATCGTGGAGTATGAAAAGATTGCGTGCATGAGCCTGTTTACGCTGGCGGCGCGGTATCACGACCTGGTCAAGAGCAACACCGTCAAGCAGGCGCGCGACGCCATAGAAAAGGGTCGGACCGAGCCGCCGTTCGCGTGGCTTGTTCCTCCCGAGCAGACCGACGCTCGAACCGCTGCGGAAATGCTTTCGATACTGCACGCCACCGGCATAGAGGTCCACCGGGCGCAGGAGGAATTTACCGCCGACGGCGTGCAATACCCGGCGTCAACGTATATCCTTTACTGCGCGCAGCCCTACCGCGCTCATCTGAACGACATGATGGAGCGGCAGGTGTATCCGAACCGGTCGAACTATCCGGGCGGACCGCCCGAAGCGCCCTACGACACGGCCGGCTGGACGCTGCCTCTGCAGATGGGTGTGCGCAGCGTCAGCGTGAATCAGCCTTTCGAATGCCGGGCCAGAAGGCTGGAGACAGTGACGTTGCCTCGGGGCAAAGTGACCGGGGCAGGCGGCGACCTGCGGGGGTATCTCGTGCGGGCCGGCGCCAACGATAATTATCGTCTGCTGAACCGTCTGTTCAAGGCCGGCATCGGTGTGCAGGTTCTCTCGTGCGCGTCGCAAGATGCATTGAAACTTGCAGCCCGGATGGAGGCGCCGTGCGGTTCTTTGCTTATACGTGATCCGGATGCCGCAGCGCCAAGACTTCTCGATGGGATCTCCGCAGAGCTCATCGGCGTGCAGCAGCAGTACGCGCAGAGCGATGCCCTCAGAGACCTGTCGCCGCCGCGTTTGGCGCTCTATCAGCCGTGGACCGCAAGTATCGATGAGGGGTGGGCCCGGCTGGTATTGGATAACTTTGAATTCGCCTATACGACCGTGCACAACGCGGAAATCCGGGCGGGAAATCTGAAAAGCCGATATGACTGCCTTCTTCTGCCATCGGTCAAATCCGGCTCGATCATCAACGGCCGGGCCGTGGACACCACCGAGCCGCAATATGTGGGCGGCATCGGCTCGGAAGGCATCGTCTCACTACAGGACTTCGTATGGGCCGGAGGGACACTGGTCTGTATCGATCGCTCGTGCAATCTTCCTATAGACAATTTCAACATCCCGGTTCGCAACATTCTCGAAGGAAAATCGTCGAAGGACTTCTTCTGCCCCGGCTCGGTACTGCGCATCTGGGTCGATCAGAAGCATCCGGTCGGTCTCGGCTGCCCCAAATGGGTCTCGGGCTACTTCGCCAGGTCTGCGGCATTCGAGCTGATCGGAGAATCCGAGAAAGAGGACAAGGAGTCGAGACGGCCTGACCTCCGCTTCCCCGCTCGCGTTGTGGCACGATATTCGGACACGGTTCTGCTGGAGAGCGGATGGATCAGAGGACAAGAGCTGATCGCCGACAAGCCCGCGATTGTCGATGTCGAATATGGCGCCGGAAGAATCATTCTGCTGGGATTCGCGGTACAGCATCGAGGCCAGCCGCACGGGACATTTCGCCTGCTGTTCAACGCCATCTTTTCCAGTACGATGGATGAGGTTGCCGGAATCTGACCGGAGTTCGGATTTCACATTACACTGTGTTCTGTAAAACCAAAAGACCTGAAAAAAATGTTTGAAGCGCTCAATGAGATAAACACACGTCCTGAGCCGTTTGAGTTCTATACGGCAAGTGACCTGTGGACAGATGAGCATACATCAAAGCAGATGCTTGCCTTCCATCTGAACGAGAACATTGATGTTGCTTCCCGAAATACCGAATTTATCGACCGCTCCGTTGAATGGATCTGTTCCCGCTTCAACGTCGGAGCGGGGACGAAAATCGCCGACTTTGGCTGCGGCCCGGGATTGTATGCGACGCGATTGGCTCGAAGGCGGGCCGATGTGACCGGGATAGACTTCTCGAGCAGGTCGATTCAGTATGCACAGAAAGTCGCAGCAGCCGAAGGGCTGTCAATTCACTATGCAAATCAGAACTACCTGGCGTTCGAGACGGACGATCGCTTTGACCTGGTGCTGATGATTATGTGCGACTTCTGTGCGCTCAGTCCCGCCCAGAGAAAAAGCATGCTGAGTAAATTCTGTACGATACTCAAGCCCGGCGGTTCGGTTCTGCTCGACGTGTACTCGATGAAGGCTTTCGAGCAGCGGGACGAGACAGCAAGGTACGAAGCCAACCTCCTCAATGGTTTCTGGTCGTCAAAGAAGTACTATGGGTTTCTAAACACGTTTAAGTATGACCGCGAAAACGTCGTCCTTGACAAATACACGCTTATCGAAGCAGCACGCACCAGGACAGTCTATAACTGGTTGCAGTACTTCAGCCCTGAAGCTTTGGAAGGAGAGCTCGCGGAGTGCGGGTTTCTGACTGAAGAGCTTCTTTCGGATGTAGCCGGCTCACCATTTGACCCGGAAGCCGACCAATTTGCAGTTATCGCCGGCAAGCTATAGATACTCAGTGACACTGACCGAAGCCATGCACGTTGACGGTGATTTCATTCCCTTTCATGCCTGATGATAATGGCGCCCGGCCGGCGCGGGCCCAGCCCTCTTGCTTTTGTCCTTCTTCATTGCCCCGCGTTTTCGCAGTGCCCCACGGCCGCTAACCTTCGATCTTCGTGCACGTGTTTGCTGCGCACAAACAGCGACTGGCGGTTGTGCCACAAGATCTTCGCCGCTTTGTCGAGACTGCACCGCTGCAGCCGTCTTCTTACGTCCGACCAATGCGATTCGCAACAGCGACAGACGTCATGCGGCTTGTCATACCACCAGAGCTGAAAGCCGCCGAAGGACCGATATTGGTGGTCCCGTATGCCGAAAACGCTGCCTGTGTAGAGCAGTTGTTTGATCTGAATCTTGTCTTCGACGCTGATCTTCTTCATCTTCAAATCCTCCGTGAAAAATTCCTGAAATCACGGCTGACCTTTTTTGCCCCTCAATTAGGTAAGGCACTTCTGCCAAGAAAGGTAACACGTTTTGCTCACACGGTTCGTTCGGCCGGCGCAGGCAGTTGGTGTTCCTCCGCCAGCCGCTGTCTTTCCTGTTTTATCTGAACTTGCGATGTGTGCCTTCTCTATTCTATATAGACGTATGGCCACCGGCCTTTATTACAGGTAATCTAAGCGAAAGCTCTCGGCTCTTCACGCAGAGTGCCTGTTTACGGCACACGTGCTTTCCCAGAATCGGGTCGAAAGAAATCAGAGAGCAACAGTGTTTGTCGGCAGATTTTTTCAAAAATTTTTTGCGTCGAGTTGTCTGGCGTTATCGGGTTTAAGCGGGAGAACCAGGCGAGCATGCGAGAAGATGGCAAAGCTGTCAACCTGGAGTTCTGGGTGGTGGAAAGAGGGCAAGCGGCCTTTAGCGTGCTTGTCTTTTTACCTGTATTGAACGAAGTCCCAGTCCCCTGCGTGACGCCGTCAAGAAAGGCTCAAGGTCGATGACGGAAGCTGCCGATTCACTCTGAAGTGATTTGACAAGTTAAGAGCTTCTGACAGATGTCAGCGTGCCCCTGTGCAGTCTCAGGGCGAGTATTTCAAACAATACAGCCAAACTTGGATTAAAAGGAATAAACTCGCTCCTATCGACACAGGGGCTTTTTTTTATGTCCGGCTGTGCTCGCCGGCCAGCCCGTGTGGCCCCGATTTTCTATTGCCGTGGTCGCCATTGCAATTGATGTTACACACTCTGTGGTCCGTTCCGTTGAGCCGGCAAGATTCAACTCAGAGAGCGGGCGCGACATATATCTGTACATCTGCGACCTGTATTTGTCCCCCGCCGGCGGGCAGGGACGCCAGATCCAGGTTCTCACCCCTGACCCAGAGCGTGGCCGTGACAGTGCCCGGCCCCAGGACATCCGGCTCGACCCACGCCGTCCAGGTCCCATCGGCTGGCGAGATGGGCGTAACCTTTGCGATGAATATGCCCGTGAAGTTGAGTTCAAATGCGACCGGCGTGCTGCCAATGTACGTATTCGATGAGGCAGGAGCGCTCGGATCGACGCTCAGCGAAATACAATCGCCATCGACGCAGAAGACCAGATCGGAATCCGAAGCCCCCCCGCCGCCATTACCGCCACCGCTGCCGACGAAGCCGATGTCCTGACAACCTATCCACCAGCCGGAGTACGGAACGTAAGAGAGCGGAGGCGTGTCACAGTAGCTGTCGCTGTTGCGACCATTCGTCCAGCTGTCCCAACTGACAAAAAGCGGCAGATTAGGGTCATCCTCATCACAGCAGACCACGGTTCCCTTCATGCCGGCGACGAGCCCCACGGCGTCTCGCGGATTGTCGGTCAGCAGCACGACGCGGTCGCCGGGCTGCAATCCGCAACAGCTTTGATCCTCCGGGATTTCCCAGTAGATTCGCAGACACAACTCTTTGACCGTACCGGTATAGCCCACGGTGGTGTCCTCAAAACAGGCCGTCCAGTTCTGGTGGACGGACTGGCCGTTGAAAGCGTCCGTCTGCCTCCAATCCAACTCAATATCTCTGTCGTATTCGTCGTCGTCATCGTAGCCCTTATCGGTCAGCCCGCCCAGGTTGTCGTACACAACCACACCGGCAGCCATATCCGTTGGATCATTATCGAGGGAAATTTCGTAGTCTGCGCAGCGGATCGTCGATCCGATGACTATTCTGTACTCGATTCGGGTCACGACGGCATCCTGCGGAGCCCAGGTCGGCTTCGGTGGGAAGCTCGTGAGCCAGGGTTCCATGAACGTCCAACACTCGCTCTGTTTGTCGGCTACTTGCATACTCTCGGGCATACACAGCTCGAAATACTCTGTCGTACCGCTATCTTCGACGCACTCAAGATCCATCGGATAGTCCAGACCGGATGCCAGAAGGCTGACGGTTCCGTCGGTCAGGTCTATCTTGTATATCTTGCCGGAAAAATTCACGCTCACATAGGCCGACTCACCGAACACGACGATCCCCGTGATATTTTCCTCCGGCACGTCGGCGACTTTGACGGCGGCGCCGGTTTCCGTGAAGGAATACAGGGAAAGCCCCGCCGAAATATAGTAGGTCCCTTCGGCGTACTCAATCGCCCCCAGAGAGTGACCCGGCACGCCGCTGAGATCCTTGAAAATGGAGACCTGGTACGTCGCCAGGTCGATTTGAAGGACATGGTGGTAGCCGTCCTCCGAGAGGATCAGGCGTCCCTCAACGACGACGCCGTCAACGTTTTGTAACGCGTTGTCCGCCCAGGGCCGTATATCAGCTGTCGCCAACAGGCTCCCCGCCGCATCGATAAAGAACACCTTGTCGTTGACATTGTCCAGCAGGGCAAACCGTTCGCCGGGCAAGGCCACAAACGTCAGATAGTCCTTGGCCTCTGAGGGCGTAGGAACGGCCGTGACGTACTGCCCCTGCAAGTCATACCCCAGGATATCCGCTCCGCGGGTTCCCTCTGTTGCATAAAGCACCTGATCGCGGATCTCGATAGCGTAACTGCTCTTGTGCCCATCGATAAATGGTTGTTCGTCGCCTGCGGATGAGACGGTTTGTATCCCGCCTCTGGTCAGCACATACAGCGGCCAGCAGCTCGCGGATGATCCGGGGTCGCTCACAAAGAGCGTCTCCGGGCTGAGGGTCACATCAGGCGGCCACGGCGTCTGCCGGGCAAAAACCGGAACCGTTCCAAAAACCAGGATGAGCAGTGCGATTCGTCTGACCGTTTGCATGATCTCGTCTCCTTTGCCTGGACGTCTTGATGAGCCGGCGGCTACTATCGACGCCGACAGGTACCCCTTTGGCTATGAGGCTCGGCAGAGCCGGCAACACCCTGAACGCTCCGGATGAAAGACATATCCAATTGCCCGCCAACCTTATCGGCTTAGTGGAATTCTATGTATTCGCACCTCCCAGGTCAAGCAAAAAAGCAGGCAAATGCGCTGCCGCCCCGGTTCTCTATTGCCCCAGAGCTGCACAGAACCGGCCGCACGCAGATAGGTAGTCACTTTGCGTTGCCAATCTCAACCGCTCGCTTTGCATCGACGCAGGGCATCTTCCCCCTCGCCCAATTTACACGCTTGGTGCTTACAGCACCGGGGATATCTGCGTACATATCTGATATCTGGGTGATGTCTGGGGACGATTGCGGCTGGGTGGACTTCGTGCAGCGGACCGGGCCTTCCCCCGCTCCTACGAATGATTATTGTTTATTGACTATGGACTATTCACCATGGCGGCAGCCTTATTGAGAGCGACAATCGCCAATCGTAAATCGTCAATCCCTTGGGGTCGCCGACGCCAACGCCGTCTATTACTATCACTTCGACGCCCCGTTCGACTACGCTCAGGGCAGGCTCTCGGAAGCGTCGTGGCGCTGAGCGATGCGGCGGGCGATACCGTCCAGACCTACGAGTACTCGGTCTATGGCGAGGTGGCCGTCGAGGACGCCAACCACCCGAACCCGTACATGCTCGCCGGCCGCCGCTTTGATATCCGGATTAGTCTGGCAGAGCCATTGCGCTCTGAAAACAAGCGGGGCCCATTCCGAATCGGTCGGTACGGGCCCCGAAGTGATGCAAATTCTACTGTCCGTTCCTCAGCGGATGGAAGGACAACTGGCTATAATGCTTAATTGGCCAGACCCAACGCATAGTTGACCGCCGCGCGCAACAGATCGTAACCTTCGTTACTCAACAGCCCCTCTGCTATAGGATTGGCGGCAAAGAAACCAATGCGCGTCTCCGCCGCGATTTGAGCACTTCCGTCCGTCGGAGGTGCAGCCAGGGCGACACCCTTTTCATACACAAAGTAAACGTCGGCATCCATCTGCGTCTCGCCGGAGGCCCTGGCAATAACCATCGCGCCACCCCCTGTGGTCCCCACGGGTATCAGCGCATCGCTGCCGGAAAGGGCCGTGAAAACGGGCACGTCGCCGCTGTATCCCGCGGCCATCGGATGACCGGCGCCGACGATCGTAATATTCACCGAAAGCGGAACCTGATTGACGGCTTGAGGAGTACCCGTCGTCAGCCCCATCTCATCCCACGCATAAGGTTCAGCCACAATGATGGGCGTCTCAATCTCCGTGATCTCATCCCGAATATCACCGGAACCGACCGACTCCGAAATATAGACCAAATCCGCCGCGATGGCCTTGGCCTCCGTGGACGCTTCGTCCACATCGTCATCGATATACGTGACCGCGTGCCCGAGCCGTTCAAAGAACGCCTTAATCGCATCGTCCCCCGGCATGTGGTCCGAGCTCAAGGAGGAAACAAACAGAATACTGCTGCTGCTGGGCCCCGTGGCGGAAAAACCAAGCGCCAGTCCGATGTCATCCACATACAAGGTGCCGGCGGCGCCGTTGCCGTCAATCCCCAGAGCCAGCGTCGTGATATTCTGCAGGTTTACGCCTAACGATGCAAGCTCGATACTCCAGTGGCTCCACAGTGGCCTTGCTATGTCAGCGGGATCACCATCGTAGGCCACCTTGACGCCGTTGACCTTCAGGTACAACTGCCCGGTGTTGCCCGCCGCGCCGTAGAAGTACAAGGTCAGTGTCTGAACGCCGTACCGGGTCCAGTCCTGTGGCACGGCAAACGTGCGCGTGACTTCCGAGTACGTGGCGCCGCCCGTGTTGTTGTAGAACAGCGGCATAGACTGAACGCCGCCATAGACAATCGTCCGCTCCAAATAAGGGGGAAAGTCATTGCCCACCAGCGCCCCGTTGGTCGTGACATCATAGCCGTCAATCCACGACTCGAATATCCTGTGACTCGCCGGGTCAGGCGGATCAATGTCGTTGTACGACTCGAAATCCTCCACGACAAGAGAGTCGGCCGTCGAAAAGCTCCAAACATCCCCCTGCCAGGTTGTGGGCGTTTCGACATCGTTGACCTCGTCTACCCGCCAATAGTACTTGCTGCTCAAGTCAAAGGCTGGGCTGTAGCTCGTCTCGGCCAGACTCACAGCCGGGACGGTGCCATCTACTACGGCCTGCTCATCGGTGCTCAGGTACACATTGTGCGTACCGGCCTCTCTGCCCGCTCGCCAGGCAAGGGGCGCATCCACGTTCACATCTGAAGTCCCTGTGCCCGGCGAAGGCTCTCTGGCGACCACAGGGATATAGAAGAAACGGACTTCGCTGAGACCGAATTGCGGCAGGATGCCTCCCCAGTTGCTGGTGGCGGTCAGCTTGACGTACTTAGCCACTGCGCCGCCAAAGTCAACCGTCGTATCGTGGGCATAACCCTCGGCTCCGGGCGCCCGGGTGAATTCAGGCACACCGGCCAGAACCGCCCAGTCAACGCCGTCGGTCGAGTATTCGACGGTCACGTCCTTCATCCCAAAACCGAAGAGCGGCTCAAGGACCTGATTGGAGTTCCAGACCCACATCTGGTGCAGCTTGTACGCCTTATCGAGCTCGTATTGAACCCAGGCCCCCTGCAACTCATTGCCGCTAACCCACATATCCCCCGGCTCGGTCGAGTGCAGGTCGTTCTGGTCCAGTCCCGAGCTGTTGACGGTGTTTTCAGGGCCGAACTCTACCTGGCCCACGCTGGACGCAGTCGCGGCGATGCTTGCACCGTCAATAGGATAACTCGCAGGCTCCGTCGTAAAACTCCAGACATTGCCTTTGTACACCGTGGAATCCGGCGGGGTGCTGGCTTCATCGACGCGCCAGTAATACGTCGTGCCGAACTCAAGGCGTTGGAGCGGAGTATAGCTGGCGGGACTGACCGCAGTCCCTCCAATTCCATCGTTGACGTCGTTGAAGGTATTACTCAGGTAAATCGTGTGCCCATTGACCGCCGGCGCGAATTCACCAGGCGTCCAATTCAGCACTGCCTCCCGAGGCACGTCGGTCGCGCCATTCTCCGGGTCAGGGCCGGAAGCTGCCCCCGGAGAAATACGTATGCTTTCGGGGGGGCCGGGCTCAGAGCCGGACAGCGTGAAATCGGGGTTGGTCGTCAGAACGATCTTGTCGATGATCGTTCCGTCCTCACGCACCCAGACGTTCAGGACGTGGACGCCGGGCGTCGTTATCTCGATCTGCGCCCGCTCGGGGTCCCTCGTGCTGTTGCGCCATCTGTAATTGTTATTCCAGCCGTCCATATTGTCAGACAGGGGCGTTGCCTCGCCGTCCAGACCGACGTGACATGAGTCATCGCTTCCGCTGGCGCCCCAGCCCAGGATCCACACATAGTGCGTGCCGGTCTTGACAAAGTTGATTTCATACTCCAGACGCTCACTCGTGTTGGCAAAGTCGCTGCCGCCTCCGCCCTGGCCGTTGGGCGCCCACATACCGGCGGTGCCGGTAAAGCCACCCGTGGGCCCGGTCAGAACCCATGCGTGGCCGCCTACTTCAACATTGGCGTCATAGTTTTCGGCTTCCACCGAGACAATCCCGTCCGGGCCGGCGTCCTGCTGCAACGGCTCTGCAACCGCTGCACGCGATGCCAGCAGAAAGACAAGGGGGACGGAAAACAAAGACATGAATTTCTTGCACATGATAGCCTTCCTCAAAATATGGGGTTGATAAAGCTGTTCTCCGGCCGCGCACCGGAGCAACGAATAGGGATTCTCACCTTTCGCACACTTGCCGTTTCTCCGCTAAAGAACCTTTTCTTTGGCGCCACCTCCTTTCTTCGCGGACCGGCCAATCGTCAATATCAATGAACAGTCCAGTGCAAAGCGTACGATTCCAACGGTCGTGTTGAGCCTTCGGCGTGTAAAGGAAGCATAGCGCCCACCAGTGCACCGCTCCTCTTGCAGGCCAAGGGCTGCCCAATTTTCCTACCTTATTTTTACCAAATTCTCTCTATCCGCGTCAAGAAAAATCTGTCGCTTATGACCGCCAGGCCGGGTACGCAAAGCTGCTTTTTTGTGCAGACTTGGGACCTTCCCGAACAGGGTGGACAGATTCCTCGTTATCCTGACTCGATTACACTTGAGATAACCAAGCCGACCGAATCGTCCCTCTGGCAGAATCCCGTTTGGCATAATAGGGACGCACCTGCTCTGTATAGGTTTACTAGAGGTTTACTAGGGACGCACCCTATTTTTTCCTTGACGTGGCGTGCATCGCAGGTTATTCTGCCGTCATGCCGAGAACGTCAAGAGTTGTTATTGAAGGCTGTGCCCACCATGTGACGCAGC
>CP070806.1:2478594-2495877 GCA_020343675.1 Phycisphaerales bacterium | reverse complement strand
GAGTAAGGGGAGCCGGGAATGCCGGCATTGAGGAACGTTAGGTCCTGCCTGCCGCGGAACGTCTCGCCGAGGCCGTCATTCACAGCGTCAAAACTATCGCCAAGATACACATCGTGTACGGGAACATAGTGGTCAGTTTCCGGCCAATCATCATACTAATAACGTCATCTGTGGTTACATCAGTCGGGGCAACCGTGCCGGTAATAGTTCCGTCCTTGATGATGGTCATCACATCAGCCACCCTGAAAATCTCGTCTAAGCGATGGGAGATGTAGATTACACTGACATCTTGCTGCTTAAGCCTTCTAAGAATCTCAAACAAACGCTCTGTTTCCCGAAGCGCCAGTACGGCTGTAGGTTCATCCAGTATAAGAATCCTGGCCTTCTCCGATAATGCCTTGGTGATTTCGACCACCTGTTGATAGGCGACGCTCAAATCCCTTACCATACTGCAGGGGTCTATATCGAAGCCAATGCTTTTTACGAGCTCCCCGGCGCTTTTGTAGAGTTTCGACCAGTTTATTATCCCTTTTCTGCTGCTTAGATGGTCTAAATAAATATTCTCAGCTACGGTCAAATCGGGCGCCAGTGCAAATTCTTGGTAAATAGTGGCTATGCCCAGTTTTCTGCCCACATGGGGGCTGCTTATATTCACCGGTTTTCCGTCAATTCTGACTTCGCCTTTATCCTTCTGATAAGCCCCGGAAAGAATCTTCATCAGTGTGGATTTTCCTGCCCCGTTTTCGCCGACCAGGGCATGGATTTCGCCGGGCTTTACCCTGATGCAGGCTTTACTTAATGCGCACACTCCCCCGAATGACTTGTTGATGTCGGTCATCTCAACCCTGTAAGTCTCGGACACAGACATTCTTTATCTTAACCGGCCGATTCTTGGCGTTTAGAAAATGGCATCGGGGTCGTAGTACTTGTCCACATTTTCTTTTGTGATACAAACCGCAGGCGTATATGAGACCTTTGGGAAATCTGTCTCGCCAGCCAAAATTCTGAGCCCGATTTCAATTGCTGTCTCGGCAATCAGGATGGGATTGTTCATGCCGGTGGCGCCATACTTACCTTCCTTGATCAATTCAAGGGCCTCTTTCTGGCCGTCGGCGCAGGCTAAAACCAGGATATCATCTTCCTTGCCGGCTTCTTTGATGGCTTCCATTGCTCCCAAAGCCATGCTATCGTTCTCGGCTAACATCACGTCGATATCAGGATGAGCGACTATTATATCTTCCATTGCTCTGAGACCGCCTTCGTGGAACCAGTTTCCCCAGCCCTGGGCGACAATCTCAAAGGCAACTTGGCCCGTTGAGCGAAGCTGCTGCTCAATGATACCCCGGAAAACTCCCTGGCGGCGCTCCTTGCCCACCGGATTACCGGGAACGCCGCTAATAAGAGCCATTTTGATAGACTCTCCCTTCATCTGCTTGGCCAACCATTCGCCAATCAGTTCTCCATTGGCCATATTGTTTGACTGAATCGCAGTGACGAAATCTGCCGCGGGGTCGATAGAGCTATCCATAATGATGACCGGCACGCCCGCTTCGGTAGCTGCTTTTGTTGCCGGTATGGAACCCTGCGGGTCCTTCGGATTGAAAATCAAGAGGTCGATTCCCTGGGCGAGCAGGTCTTCTACGTTCGCGAGCTGCGTGACCAAATTATCCTGTGCTTCCGTATAGGCAAACTGCATTCCCAATTTCTCGGTTTTCTTCTTGGCGGCATTGAGCTGGGCGGCAAAGTACGGGGCCCCCAATGTGTACATAGATACGCCAATCTTCATATCCTCCAGATCTCTTTTCTGGACCGCAGCATCACTTGTCGAAGGCTGCTCCTCGGCTGATCTTTTGCGACAACCACCTGTCAAGCTTGCCGCGAGACAAGCCACCAACGCAAGTAGGGCGAACAATTTCATGATTCCCCGTCGAGTAGACATAACGTGGTTCCTTCATTCAGGCTTCATTTGTTTTCTCTGTTTCTCTTGCCTTTCGGTTACAAGAGTGCCACAATATTCTACCTTGTCAGGAGCTACGATGCCCCTCGCGGAACCGGACTTGCAGATTTCCCACATCCGGCTCTTCCGGAAATCCTCAAGATACCGTCGCAGCTCCTGCCTCAAACCGCTGTCTGGCCAACCCTTAACCGAAGAACCTGTTGGCAAAGGTACAACAACAGACTCTATGCCCATTCATATCACCGCCGCGCAAAACTTCACACGGTGCCGGTTTGTTCTCTGCAATGTGCCGGATGATCAGCGTATTCATTTGTCACTCCCACATTAGATTAGACCGCAGTTTCGCACAACGAAGATTAAGCAAGGCCTATCGCTCGAGATTATACCCTCAGCCGCAAATTCCTACAATGGCCATGACAACCGGACTCTGTGCGCAGGGCAGCGGGCATCCTGCTGACGCCCATTTGTTTGAAATGCCTTTTGGATCAGCCGATTGAAGCGTTCCAGCACGCCAATGCCTCGACTTCTGGCATCGGTGCCCGGTCGGATTAGCGTACGACTATCTGAATGGAAAAGGTTTTCAAAGGCTCAACACCTTCTCCCCAGGATCTGTGATAGACGAGCTTGAGGGTCATCTGCCCTGCACTTACGGCCTTGAAACGGAAGATTTCCCAGCCACCGGAGCCTACAAGTGGCGGCTCAGAAGTCTCGGATGGCTTGAACTCCGCTTGCCCCATCTGCTCCAAGATGGACTCCCCATTTTCGACCTGTTCCCACTGATACCCAGTGGTGGGATTTGATTGTAGTGTGATAACAAGAATCTGTCCCTGATCAAGTTCAATCTGGCTGCCATTGTCTTCCTCATCGACACGAATCTCTTGCGCTTCAATCGGTGGGCAGTGCTCGAATAGATGCTCCGCAAGGACAATCAGGTCCTGGACATCGACGATACCGTCGCCCCAGGGCATTGGACCAATATCGCACAATGAATTATCCGTGCCCCAGTGGTCAACCATGATGCACATGTCTGCGGAGTTGACTATCCCGTCTCCATTAAAGTCAACGATTGGCTCGATTGACACCTGCCACAGATCTTGCCTTCGGACCCCTCCGGGCCGGTAGGAAGCAAAGTAGAGCATAGACCCATCGACGCAAATGCTTGGATCGGTGTCATCATACGAAGTGTTCACAGGTAGTCCAAGATTCGCCGGTGTGCCCCAGTCGTCGTCTGGCGTTCTCCGCGTGGTCAGCCATATATCCCGGTCCGGTATACGTGTGTCGAAGAAGAAGGTCAAACCTTCGCTTGAGATGTTCGGAGATAGGTCAATGTTATTCGTGTTGATTGCTGGCCCAAGATTCACGGGTTCTCCCCAGGGATCATTTGTTGTTGCCCGTGTTGTGACCCATATGTCGTCACTGCCTAACCCGCCGGTCCGGCGGGAATCGAAGTAGAGCATTAGGCCGTCGGTTGAGACACTTGGATGGTTGTCGTAAGCCTCACTGTTGACAGTTGGTCCAAGATTCACAGGGGTCCCCCAGGCATCTTCTGTCGTTTCCCGCGTCGTAACCAAGATGTCATAACTACCGTACGCCTCTGGGCGGTCGGAGGCGAAGTAGAGTGACAAACCGTCAGACGAAATACATGGCCCGGAATCACCAAACTCACTATTGACAGGCGGCGGAAGCGGTACGGCGGTGCCCCAATCGCCATTTTCCATTTGCACTGTCGTCACCCATATATCCCACCTGCCGAGTCCGCCGGGTCGATAGTAGGAGTCGAAGTAGAGTGTCAGGCCGTCGGCTGAGATGTCTGGGGAACCGTCGTTAGCTGGACTGTTGACCCTTGGCCCCAGATTCGTGGGTTCCCCGAAGGTGAAATCTGCGTTCACAATCTCCGCAGCCAATCCCAATGCCAAAAGCAATATGAGTGAAATTGTCTTCTTCATCTTACTGCTCCTCAAAAGACCGTTAGTGTTTTCAGGTTGCACATACTGCGCACCTTCACCGCCTTCGATTGACTTTCAGACAATCTCGCGGATTGCAGACCATTTGGATTCTTCCTCCACGCAGCTTATAGAAAGCGAGCGTCAGAAGCCACTATCAGTATTGTGCGCGAATCAGTGGAGGAAAGTCAATTGTGGTGACTACGTATTTCTTGGGAAAATCCCTCCCGAACAGCGAAGAATGGGCTGGAGATTGAGTCTGATAGTCGTTTTACTTCCCGCGTTTGGGCCGTTTCAGTGCGGCACTGACGTGGGAGCCATACCACTTCTTGGCGTTGCGGCTGGGCCAGCCTTCCCGGTTCAGAATACGGGCGACCTGGCAGGATCCCGGACGCTTCGGGGCTTTTGCTTGTATTGCGATAAGGGTTTCTGATACAATGGTTTCATGTTGCAGGCCCTGTGGGACGTGCAGGCCGCCGCAGTGAGGCCGTGTGAAGCTCGGCAGCAAAGCGGCACCGACTTTGCCTCTGTTGAAAGGGAAGGATAGGATGATGCATCGACGAACCGGCTCTGGCCTCTCGGGGCAGAGCGCGCTCAATCGCAGACCCAGAAAGTTCACAACGGCTTTTACGCTGATCGAGCTTCTGGTGGTTATTGCCATCATTGCCCTGCTGTTGGCCATATTGATGCCGGCGCTGCAACGGGTCAGGAAACAAGCGCGGGGGGTGACCTGCCAGGCGAGTTTGCACCAATGGACGCTCATCTGGTCGATGTTCACGTCAGATCGGGACGGCTATTTTCACTCGGGTCTGGGCGGAGAGAGCCAAACGGGCGAGGGCCGGTGGCCCGTCGTGATGCGGTCGGAATACCACGATCTGGACATGCGCCTTTGCCCGTCGGCCGTGAAACCTTTGTCCGAAGGAGGCCGGAATCCCTTTGCCGCCTGGGGTGTTTTCTCGGACGGTTCCTTCGGAAGCTACGGCTTCAACGAATGGCTCTGCAATCGACCATCCAGCAGCCGCGCGGCCAACTATTACAAGCACATCAATGTCAGGCCTGCGGACCGGATACCGCTTTTTCTCGATTGTTTTTGGTACGATGTGTGGCCGTTTCCCGAAAACGAACCTCCGCTCTATGACGGTGCCACGGAGAACCTGGCAGGCAGCAATGAGATGCGGCGGGTCTGTCTGAACCGTCACAATGCAGGGGTCAACGGTGCATTCCTGGACTGGTCCGTCAGAAAAATCGGCCTCAAAGAGTTGTGGACCTTCAATTGGCATCAAAACTTCGACCCCCACGGTCCCTACACCCTCGCGGGCGGCGTTCAATCCAGTGACTGGCCTGAATGGATGCAAGGCTTTAAGGATTACTGAGCAGCCCCGTACGCGGCTGTTTTGCTTACTCCAATCCTCCGAAGAGTCTTGTGCCTGAAGGCTGCGCGCGGGACCTGTGGATTGGGGAGGCTGTACTGCAATCTCGGCGTTATTCAGGAAGTTCACTTTTTTTTTGTTTTTTTGCTTGACTGCACAGCTATTGTCAGCATATCTTGTGGGCTGATGAGGAGCGGCACTTAACTGCTGCTGTTTTGGATGAACGGAGTTTATTACAGGGAGGTTGGCCTTTCGGAATTTTCTGATTCTTTCCCCTGCGTAACCGTCAATGCGGTTTGTCAGTGCGCCGGTGCGAGATCATGGCCGACCGAGCCTTAGGAGAGTGAGGGTGCAGCCCTGAATGCGGTACTGTTTTTCGGCCGTAACGTCCCAATTTCAGTTCTTTACTCAAGCCGGTCCGTTAGATTGCCGAGAGTAATTCAAGAGGCACCCGGAAGGTTTCTATGTTCGGGCCTGGTTTTGCAGGACTCCTTATGCTGCGCTCCATAAATGTCGGCTAATCAAGGATTAAGGTGACAGGGAGTTCACATATGAACTGTATGGAAACGGTACGAGAATTCATCGTTGAGAATTGTCTCTTCGGAGATGGAGGCAGGCTCAAGGAGAGCACGTCGTTCCTGGAGGAGGGCATCGTCGATTCCACGGGGATGTTGGAGCTGGTTTTCTTTCTCGAAGAGACTTTTGGCATCAGCATCGAGGATGATGAGCTGGTCCCGGAGAATATGGACAACCTTCGCCGTATTGCGGCCTATGTACAGCGGAAGCTCAGCAATACTGCGGCTGCATAGGCACAGCCGTCCAGCAGTGCTCAAGGGCACCTTCTTGCCTGATTTCGTTGCCACTGCCAATCCGTGGTACGTGTCGGCCTCCTGCCATGGTGCGAGCGGAAGTGCTCTTTTGCACAAGCCATTTTTTGCTCTTTCGGCATGACGAGTTTTTTTAGGACTTTCTGGTTGACATGCTGCCCCAATGGAGATGAAATACGGGGTGTCTTTACCCAGAAGTGGTGTGAGGGCCTCAGTTCTTCGTTTTCTGTCAGGCCTTCTTCCGCATGGGTCCTTTGTTTGGAAATCCGCAGGCAACAAGAACTAAACCGCAAAATGGTTTGAACCGGAGGCCGCATTTGGATGCGAAGGAACGCCAAACGAGAGAAGCAATTCTTTGTTCCTCCTGCTACGATGGCCGTGCCGGGGATTGTACATAGTACAGGCGCTTCGAATAAGGTCTTGCGAAAGGAAGTCAAAAGCAGATGCGGTGGCAATTAGCCCAGAATTAGGAGGTAGGAATATGACCCTGGAAAGCCTGACAAACAGATCGGTGGAGTATGTCTCTTGGCTGTATTATGGGCGGGAATGGGCTGCGTGGGAGCTGGGAGCCGTTGCTGTGACGGTTCTGATTCTGCTGCTCTTAGCCATAAGACGGCTGCGAAAGGCGAAAACAGGGGAGGCAGAGCCGGCACAAGTCGCGCAGCGCAGTCGGATTATCGGGGCGAGATTGGCTGCCGGCAGGGCGGATCATCATCAGGCGGAGGAGTTCAGAGCGCATCACCTGGCCTCCCTCTCCAAAAGAGATGGAAAAAAGAGGCGATGGAAGCAGACTGCCAAGGAGTTAAAAGGCTTCGGGACGCTGGTTGAACAACTGCAGATCGAGGTGTCTCGATACAAAGTGGCTGAGGAGAGCTTCAAGCAACAGCTTGTGAAGTTGAAAGCCGCCAACGAGCGACTCCGGCAGGAACTGGCTGCCAAAGCGATTGGGCATTCGGATCTCAGCAGTGCCGGGCCCCTTGCCAGATTCGGCAAGCAGCAGCACAGGGTACTTGACGGCCGCTAAGCACGCGCTTAGGACAGTCCGGGCGCGTCCCCCGTTTATGGCTTGCACATCGCGGTGTTCTTGCCTCCTTCCTCGACGGAGGCGATACCGATTGCATTGGCCGTGTGGGTACAATCGCAGTATGCCGGCAGGTTGGGGGTGAGTTTTCCTTGCTTCTGAGGCAATTCTTTCGTAGTTTCACGGGTAATCGGTCCCGGCTCTCTGAATGAGACCAGAAGCTCTCGGCGTGCGTGTGGATACAAACGCGATAGGCAAACGGGTTCTGTTAGTTGGGAGTTCTCCAAATGGATTCGTTCGATACCTTTGAAGACATTCTGAACTTTGCGATTGACAAGGAAATCGAAGCCAGCCAGTTCTATGTGGCTCTGGCGCAAAAAATGAAGACCCCGGCGATGCGTCAGGTCTTTGAGGCCTTTGCCAAAGAGGAGCTGGGGCACAAGGCAAAGTTGGAGGCGATAAAGCGGGGCCAGAAGGTTGAGCCGGCCCAGAATGTCACGGACCTGCGGATTGCCGACTACGTGGTGGATGTCGAACCGGGGCCGGAGATGAGCTACCAGGATGCCCTTGTCCTGGCTATGAAGAACGAAAAGGCTGCATTCCGGCTCTACATGGATCTGGCAGGCCAGGTTGAGAACGAGGACCAGAAGGCGATATTCCTGGAACTGGCGCAGGAAGAAGCCAAGCACAAGCTGCGTTTCGAGATCGAATATGATGAGACCGTGCTGACGGAAAACTGACGGTCCGGACCGGCCTGGCCGGAGAAGGTTGCGCATTTCATTCGGAGAGACTTACTGCATGGCCAAGTGCTTGAGAAGGACCTGCTTGATACGGGGCTTGGAATGGGGGAAGAGTTCCTTATTGAAGATATCGCGTATCTGCAATTGAACCTGCTCGATCTTGCCCTCTCCTCTAAGGTCTTGGGGGGCCAGGCTCGCAAGATGGACGGTGAGCCGGTCTGCCAGGAGTACTTTTCTCCGTTCGAGAAAAGCCCGGCCTTTCGAAGGATCCACGCCGCCACTCATTTCCAGAGTGACGGACGCGCGAACGTGGTGTCTGATAGCAGGCTCATTGAGATTGACCGTGACAGGCTCCAAATCATAGTACCAGGTTCTTTCTGAGTCCGTTGGTGGGCGGGCTTCTTCGGGGCTCTGCAGCTCGAGCAGGGGATTCTCAGGACAATGCTCGGTCTGGCCGGGAGTGCGGGACGCGGCAAACAGCCGGCCGAGCGTCAGGCCGGCGCCGGCGCACAGGACTGCGACAACCAGCGTAATTATCCAGGGCAAGATGCTGCCGACTGTCCGCCGGTCCCGGCTTTGCAGCACCTTGTCGTTCGAGCCTTCGGCATCTGCATCTTCGTGGAGCTCTTTTTTCGCAGTATCGGCCACTCGATTCCCCTTCGAGTCAATCTTGCGATAACGGTCCGGGCGCTATCCATGGCTTTGCCATATACGGACTTTGTTTGCCTTGCATCTGGCAGAGGTTTTCGCGTTGGCATTCTGACAGGCTGTGTTCAGGATGAGCCTGTGCTGTATCCAACCCCACTACTGGAGTATCGGGGTCAGAATGGGGGTAAGGCGATTAGGAAATCCCTCAATCATGGACAGGAAAAGCCTGATAGGTCGAATGAGGTGGAAATGAATGTCTCGCAGTGACTTGGAAGCGGAAGCGAGTGCGCCGGGCGATTAGTCCGCTGTCCCCGGCGTATTACTCGGGCGTGTTCTCGTACCAGCGTTTCACAACGAAACGCACGCCCTCATCGTCCGTCTCGACTTTTCGCAGCGCTTCATCATAGTGGTAGTCCCCGCCGGACTTGAACTCAAAGGTGTTGGCGACGATCGAGCCATAGGCATCCGCCCCTGCGTAAAGCTCGATATCTGCATTGGGAGCGTAAATTACCCCTGTAAATTCGCTCTTGGCCTTGATGTCGAATGTCTGCGTGCTATCGCCGGTTGCATACAGTTGGAGTGTGGAAGCCGCCTCGGGAGGATTCTCAGAGTTGATGTCACTGCCATTGGCACAGCGGATGTCTCCCTCGGCGTAAATAGTCAAAGAAGCTCCGTCCTTGACAAGAATCTCGCACGACTGGCCGAGTGTGATGTCTCCTGTGACATATAACACGACCCCAGGGTCGCTTATCTCCAATACTCCCGGAGTGCTGGCATTCTTCAAATCAATCCCCGTATATCTGCCGCTGTCGCCGGCAGTAAGTGTTATGGTTTGGCCCTTCGCGCTAAGGGCCGTTCCCTTATAGGGCAGGGTCGGTGGGGTGATCACCGGCAAGGGATCGTCCTGGGTGGCGGCATATTGGTCGCCGGTCGTCGCGCCAAGGTCTTTTATCGCCGTATCCGGGTTGCCTCCGATGCCAACGACAACATCGCCGCTCACCGTTACACCCTTGTTGAGAATGATGGTTGCGTCCGAGGTACTCTGGCTGCCGATATCCACGTCGGCGTCTGTGTCGAGGGCATCGAGAGAATTGTATCCGTCAACGAGGGTACCTGCTTTCAGTATGAGAGTCTCTCTGGTGAGAATGGCGTGTTCAAACAATCCCTGGAGTTCGAGGCTCGCGTACACTCGCTTCTCGGAGCCGCCGGATGTGCCGATGGACTCCACGAAGTAGCCGTCGGCGCCGGGCACGACCTTGTAGCTGAAGCTTGCATCGCAATTGGACAATTGCTGATTCGTCTGGGTCGGCAGGATTCTGTCGGACCAGGATTTGACTTTCAATTTCTCATTCATCTCGAAAAGGGCCGTCGTCAGACCCGCATCGGCGGCGCATCGGGCTACAATGTCGGAGGTGACCCGCGTCGAATAGATGCGGCTGCGCAGGCCCAGACTCAGAAGCCCGACGCCCGTCGCAAGCAATAACATGGTTGCAAGCACGGCCAGCGACATGGCATCGCCGCGCCTCTTTGATTGGAGCAGTCTTTTCATCCTACCTGTCGAATTCTGCACAAGCACACCATTCTCTCACCAATCCCGTCTGAAGCGACAACTTCGGCCTTGGTATTCTGAATAGACGGCGCGTTCAGTATGAATACGCGCTTCTTCCGCTGTACGTACATGTGCATCGACGTTTTGAGCGTGTGAGGCGATGAGGAAATTCCTTCACGCCACACAGGAAAAGGTTGGGATCCGCAGCGACGCCGAAAGGCCAACGTGCCGGCGGCGGGCGGTCCGGTAACCTGCAAAGCGATGATTTCACTTCTTATACACGGTACTAAAGCGGCTTTTTCAGCGTTGACAGGGGAGGTGATTCGGCCTGTCTCTGGCAAGTACGCCCCGGATTAACTGAGAGGATCTGCGGCAGAGCTTCTCAAGAAAATAGGCAAAGTCAGCTCTCCACGAAATCCGGGGCGCGCCGTGAGAGATGGTCCGATAGACGTGCTTGCTTTTCCGGGTTTTCACGGTAGGCTGGTGTGCAGGCGGCATACACTGTGTTTCGTATCTGGTCCGGAACAGGAAACGTCAAGATGCATATTGATTCATATCAGTTCGGGAAAATCGTGATCGACGGCACGGCATACGACAGTGATTGTCTGATCATAGGCGGTTCGGTGCAGCCCGATTGGTGGAGGAAGCAGGGGCATCTCCTGGCCGCCGATGACGTACAGCCTGTCATCGCGGCAAGGCCTGCCATTCTGGTGGTCGGCTGCGGAGCATCGGGGCTGATGGACGTCTCCGAAGAGACCCGGCGGATCCTGGAGCAACAAGACATCGAGTTGATTGCCCTCGATACGCACAGGGCCGTTGCGAGGTTCAATGAGTTGACCGCGAGTGGGCAAAACGTCGCAGCCGCCCTGCATCTAACCTGTTGATATTTCTCCTACCGAGCGGCTACTCTTTGGATTCGTTTTCGGGTTTTTGCACTTCGCCGGTCATGGGGACAAACCGGACGGGCATCACGGCGCTCTTCTGGAGATTGCCCCGTTGGTCTTTGGTCATCAGCACCAAATACTGAAAGCCGGCAGGAGGTCCATAGGGCAGGATCATCCTGCCGCCGGGCTTGAGCTGCTGGACAAGCGGGTCCGGGATCCGGCCGGCAGCGGCCGTGCCGATAATGGCATCGAACGGAGCGTGCTCGGGCCATCCGAAGAACCCGTCGCCGGCCTTGACGAACACGTTGGGATACCCCAGCTCCTTGAGGCGCTTCCTGGCGGTCTCCGCAAGCTCTTGGACAATCTCGATGGTATAGACCTCTCGGCAGATTTCGGCGCAGACTGCGGCCTGATAGCCCGAGCCGGTTCCGATCTCCAGGACAGAGGAATTCGGATCGAGCTTCAGTGCGTCGGTCATGAAGGCCACGATGTAAGGCTGGCTGATAGTCTGGTTGTTGCCGATGGGCAGAGGGTGGTCCGCGTAGGCGTATCGGTCCTCCGTCTCAGGGACAAAGGCGTGCCGGGGTACAACCCGCATTGCCGTCAGGACGTTCGGTTCCTTGATGCCGCGTCCTTCGATTTGCCAGTCCACCATTCGCGCCCGCTCGGCAACGCGCTGGGTAAACGCTGGGTGTTTGTGGGCAGGACGCAGGGGTCGGCTGGCGTTCGGGTCATTTGGCTCGGCCGGCTCTACGCCCGGTACGGTGGGCTCTGCACTCGGTTCGTTCACCTCGGCGACCGGTTCGTTCGCCTCGGTGACTGGCTGGTTGGGCTCAGTCGCCGCCGGGTCATCCCGCGCGGCAAGGACGCCTTTGATCCCCGTTGTTGTGCGAAAGGCGATAACAACGGCAAGGCCTCCGAGCAGCACGAGAAAAAGCAGAAGCACATACACGCGCTTCCTGCTCGGTTCCGGATATTCATATTCCTCAAGCATGTTCCCACAGATCCCGATGCGTCATCAGGCATTCACGATTGGCGGCAGGCAATGGATCATTCGCTCAATTCTCGCGATTCTCACCGCTGTCTCGCCGCCTCATCTGAGGATTCGTCCGCGATGGCTTAGAAGGCGAAGGCGCTACACCACAGTTGGCCCCACTGAGAACCTCATGATACTCTCTTCATATACCATACCTTTCCAGCAGCCACACCACTCGCAAAGCTATTATAACGCAAGGGCGGATGAACGTCAAATCCGAGGTATGGGTCAAAATTTTTGAAAAAAAGCCCTTGCGTGGCCGATAAGAGCGTTTATAATACAAACCAGCTCGGAGCACGAGCGATGAGCCGCGCAATTGCGGGCGTAGCTCAGTGGTAGAGCGTCACGTTGCCAACGTGAATGTCGTGAGTTCAAATCTCATCGCCCGCTTTCCGGAACTATTCTGACATAGTATCGGCGAGTTACCGGCTACGTGTAGTTTGGCGTTGGTCTCCGATACGTTTAGGTCCGGCATCCGCGGGCGCCGATGCCCGAGTGAACGTGTGCCGGGCAATAACGTGAAGACCGGGCTAAAGGCGATGTTTGCCTGATGCCTTTTTTGTTTATCTTATGGAGTTGCGCAAAGCGCTTTGGAGCACCGCAATGGCTGAAGAGGAACTGTCCACGGACGTGAAGGAAGAAGGTCAATCGACAGAATCGAAGGACGAAGCCCCTGAGCTGAAAGACACGGTGACGATCGAAGAGGCCGGGCCCTGCAGGAAGAAAGTCATTATCGAGATCCGCGCCGAGAAGATCAAGAAGGTCACGGACGAGCAGTACGAGACTCTGCGCAAAGAGGCGCTGGTCCCGGGTTTCAGGAAGGGCCGGGCGCCGCGCCGCCTGTTGGAGAGGAGGTTCGGCAAGGAAGCTGCAGAGCAGGTCAAATTGAAGCTGTTGGCTGCCGCAAGCGAGGCGGCCATCAAGGACAGCGAGCTGCAGAGCATCGGCGAGCCCGATATCGACTTCGAGAAGATCGAGTTGCCCGCTGAAGGCCCGCTGACGTTCGATTTCGAGGTGGAAGTGCGTCCCGAGTTTGAGCTGCCCGAGCTTGAAGGGATTCCCGTTACCCGCACAAAGCTGGACGTGACGGACGAGCAAATTAATAGAGAGGTTGAACAGATGCAGCGTCTGGCCGGTGTGTGGGCGCCGCGGTCGGAGGACGCCGCGATCGAGCTTGACGATCAGATCATTGCCGACGTGGTCCTCAAGGTCGAGGGGGTCGAAGAAGAGCAGAAACTGAACAATATCGAAATCTACGTCCGAACGAATGGCTTTGTGGGCGAGGTGCCGGTGGAGGAACTCGACGCGCTTCTGGTCGGCGCGAAAGTCGGGGACACGAAAGAGACCAGCATCGAGGTCCCGAAAACTTTTTTCCGAGAAGAGTACCGGGGCAAGAAAGTGGACGTCGTGATAGAGGTCCAGGACATCAAGTGGCTCAGGCCCGCCGCACTGGACGAGCCCATCCTCAAACGCTACGGCGTCGAGGACGAGGACGAGCTGCGGGAGAAGATTCAGGATACGCTCCAGAGCCGGCTGGAGGGCCAGGCGCGAGCGGAGATGACAGAGCAGATTCACCAGTATCTGCTCGACAACACGGATTTTGACCTGCCGCTGGACGTGGTCGCCCAGCAGGCCGGCACCGTGCTGCAGCGCCAGTACAGCAACCTGCTGATGCGCGGATTGTCCCGCGAGCAGATCAGTGAGCAGATCGAGCAGCTTCAGGCCGGCAGCGAACAGCAGGCCAAGCGGCAGCTCAAGACGTTCTTCATCATGGACAAGGTTGCCGAGAAGTTCGATATCAGTGTCACCGACGAAGAGATCAACGGCCACATCGCCCAGTTAGCCATCCAGCGGCAACAACGGCCCGAGAGGCTGCGCGAGGAGATGGCGCGCAGCGGCGCGTTGGCCCAGTTCAGCCTGGAGGTGCGCCAGGACAAGTGCATCGCCAAGATGCTCGAGACGGCCAAGGTCACCGAGACCAAGCCCAAGAAGAAAGCCAAGAAGGCCAGAAAAACGACTCGGAAACCGGCCAAGAAACCGGCGAAGAAGGCCGAGAAGAAAACGCCCGAACCCAAAGACAACCAAGCCTGAGAATACCCAGCAACGGCTCAGTAAAGGGAGTTATGAATGTCTGTTGAGCACCCGGAACGAGAACTCGCCAAACGATTCGTGCTGGCGAATCCGTATCATCCCCAGGCCGGCGCCTCGGCCGCGAGAAGCGCAGTCGGGTTGAACAGCCCGGCCCTGTCGATGCCGGACAAAATGGAGGCACGTAGTATGGATGTACACAATCAGTACGGCCAGTATCAGCGCTATCGCCAGATGAGTCTCGACGACATGCTGCTCGAGAACCGCATCGTATTCCTGATTGGAGAGATCTCCTATCAGCGCGCCGCCGAGGTCATCATGAAGATGCTGTATCTGGACAATCTCAAACGGCACAGCGAGATCAGCCTGTACATCAATTCGCCGGGCGGCAGTGTCGATGACACGATGGCTATTTACGATACGATTCGTTTTGTGGGCTCGCCGGTGGCGACCTATTGCATCGGCCGGGCGCAGTCCGGGGCGGCGGTCGTTCTGGCGGCCGGAACGAAGGGAAGGCGACATGCCCTGCCGCACGCCAAGGTGATGCTGCACCAGCCCTGGGGGGGCGTCAGCGGCCAGGCGGCGGACATCAAGATCCAGGCCGCCGAGATCCTCAAGGCCAAGACGATGATCAACGAGATTCTCTCACGCCATACAGGCCAGCCGGTCGAGAAGATTGCCGGCGAGACCGAGCGCGACCGGTACATGACCGCTGAGGAGGCCAAGACGTATGGCCTGATCGACGAGGTGCTGCACGAAGAGGAAGAAACAGACGCGGACAAAGATAACAACAAAAAAGAGAATCCTAAATGAGGGCAAGCGATGAACGTGAATCAGAACCTGGTGCCGATTGTCATTGAGAAAAGCGGCCGGACCGAACGGGCCTACGACATCTATTCGCGGCTGCTCAAAGACCGCATCGTTTTCCTCGGCGGGCCGATCGACGATGTGGCCGCGAATCTGATTATTGCCCAGATGCTTTTCCTGAGCAATGAGGACACAAAAACCGATATTCATTTCTACATCAACTCCCCGGGCGGCTCGATCACGGCCGGTCTTGCCATATACGATACGATGCAGTTTTTGCGCTGCGACGTCGCCACCTATTGCGTCGGACAGGCGGCGAGCATGGCCGCGGTGCTCCTGGCCGGCGGCAAGACCGAGAAGCGCTTCTTATTAGCGAACAACCGAATCCTCCTGCACCAGCCGCTCATTACCGGCCAGTTGATCGGCCCGGCCACCGACCTGGATATCGAGGCCCAGGAAATCCTCCGACTGCGTGCCCGGCTGTATGATATTTTGGCCCGGCACACGTCCCAGGCAACGGAGAAGGTCGAGAAGGACTGCGACCGCAATCTCTGGCTGGACGCCACCGAAGCGATCGAGTACGGCCTGGCCGACCGCGTCTTGCAGAAGGCCCCTGAAATCGTCCGCGAGCCGAAGGCTAACCAAGAGCAATGAAAACCAGAGACCAGAGACGACAGACGAGCGATCAGGGACGAGGGACGAGAGATGAGAGACGATTCGGCCATCGTCCATTCGTCCTTTCGGCCATCGTGATGTGCCTGTCGTCTATCGTCCTTCTCTGCGTTGCCGGCTGCCAGAAAGCCCAGAAGGCTGATTACCAAATGGAGATTGCCGATTGCCGACTGCAAATCGAAAATCTGCAATCGCAAATCGAAAGTCTTTCGGCCGAGAACAAACAGCTCACAGAACAGGTGCAGGTCCTCTCGGGCCTTCCTGAGCAGGTTAGGCTCGACAGTGTCCGGCCGCTGACGGGCGTCAAGGTCGGCCGGTTCAGCGGTTTTTACGACAAAGACAAGGATGGCAAGAAGGAGAAGCTCATCGTCTATATCGAGCCGATGGACGAACAGGGCGACAGAATCAAAGCCCCGGGGACCGTGGACGTGCAGCTCTGGGACCTGGATAAGAGCGCCGACGGCGCCCTGCTGGGGCAGTGGCACGTGGACGCCGAGCAACTCAGGACGAGCTGGTTCGACACCTTGCTGAGCACGAACTACCGGTGCATGTTCGATATGGCCAGCCCGGCCGAAAACCTCAGCAAGTCGCTGACGGTGAAGGTCACCTTCACCGACACCCTCACCGGTCGGACCTTCACCGACCAGAGAGCCATCAAACCCCAACAGAGCAAATAAAGCCTCGAATCGGGGCTGCACCATGCCATGACTATTCCGGGGCAGCGCAGGCAAGCTGCTGGAGGTCGTCGCCGAACACGAACGCCCGGCTCCGGCGGGCACTTCTTCCTTGCAAAGCCGGCGAGGGCGCGTACACTATGGCGATGAAAGAATTCCTCAACAAGGTCATCTGTGGCGATTGCATCGAAGTGCTGGACCGTGTTCGCGAGCCGTTTGCCGACCTGATCTTTGCGGACCCGCCGTTCAATATCGGCTATAAGTACGACAAGTACTACGATAAGGTCAAAAAGAAAAACTACATCGCCTGGACGCGAGCGTGGATGGCCGTGTGCAAAAACGCCCTCAAGCCGCACGGCTCGTTCTACGTCGCCATCGGCGACGACTACGCGGCCAACGTCAAAATCATCGCCGACGAGCTTGGCCTGACCATGCGCAACTGGATCATCTGGCACTACACGTTCGGCCAACAATTGAAAAATAAGTTTTCCCGCTCACACACGCATATCTTCTATTTCGTGAAGGACAAGAACAACTTCACGTTCAACGATCACTCGGCGCGTGTAATATCTGACCGACAGAAGAAATACCAGGACAAGCGTGCCAATCCTGAGGGCAAGATGCCCGATGACGTCTGGGACGAGTACCCTCGACTATGTGGGACTTTCAAGGAGAGAATTGATTTTCCTTGTCAAATGCCGGAAAGCCTACTGGCGCGCGTCATTCGCGTCAGCTCTGATAAGGGCAACTGGGTTCTAGATCCCTTCAGCGGCTCGGGAACCACGGCGGTAGTAGCCCACAAGCTGAATCGGGTGTATACGGGAATAGACATTTCCAAGAATTACGTCCAGGAGGCAGAAAGACGTATCAGAGAATCTGAAGGCCTGCCGATTGAAGGTGAGAGCAAGCAGAAATGGAATGAACATCTCGAAGCAGAACTCAAGTGGCTCTATCACGAGAACAAAGTGCCCACCGAACAACTTGAAGATGACCCTGTCTTGTTAACGTTGTTCTCTGAAAAGTTTAACAAACGTGTAGGGAAAACAAGAAACCCATTTCAGCCAAAA
>CP070806.1:2440371-2478494 GCA_020343675.1 Phycisphaerales bacterium | reverse complement strand
GCTATGGTGTGGGCTCGGCCTTCCGGATGGATATCGGCCGCAGACGCACTCTGGCCATCGAGATCGGCATGCAGAACGCGGGTCTGGGGACCGTCCTGGCGTTGAATCACTTCGGCGAGAAGGCGGCCATGCCCGCGGCGATTTTCGTCTTTATCTGCATTATTACGGCCTCTCTGATGGCGGCGGTTTGGCAGAAAACGGCTCGGAAGGAGACGGGCTGCTGAGCATCCAACGGCGACAGGAGAGCGCGCAGGCGAGAGTCTGGGCGAAAAATATTGCCTCACGCTCTTGTATCCCGCCGACGAAAACGGTATGATATGCCGATATTATCTTGTGGAAGTTGCGTGGGCAGCCTCATTGGCTGCCCTTAAGTTTGTTCAGTATTCTCAGGAGCGTTGTGGTATGGGCTGCAATCTTGCGATAGCAGGAGTGACCGGAGCGGTCGGACAGGAGTTTTTGAATATCCTCGCCGAGCGGGACTTCCCGTTTGACTCGTTAAAGATGCTTGCGAGCAGTCGCTCGGTGGGCAAGAAGATCGAGTTCGGCGGCAAGCACTATGTCGTCGAAGAGTTGACGGCCAAAAGCTTCGCCCGGGTCGATGTCGCATTATTCAGCGCCGGCGCATCCCGAAGCAAGGAATTCGCCCCGGCAGCGGTCGAGGCCGGTGCCGTGGTTGTGGATAACTCATCGGCTTTTCGGATGGACCCCGAAGTCCCGCTGGTTATTCCCGAAATCAATCCGGAGAAGATCAGGCAGAACAAGGGCGTCATTGCGAATCCGAACTGCTCGACGATTATCGGGATAGTGCCGGTCTGGCCCCTGCACAAAGCGAACCCCGTCAGGCGAATGGTGGTCAGCACGTACCAGGCAGCCAGCGGGGCGGGCCAGTCGGCGATGCTCGAGTTGGAAGAACAGACGCGCGAAATCCTGGCCGGCAAGGAGCCGACGTGCAAAGCGTTCGCGTATCAAATTGCATTCAACGTCTTTAGCCACGACTCGGCGCTTGGGCCGAACGGATACAACCAGGAAGAGATGAAAATGGTCCACGAGACCAGGAAAATCTTCGACTGCCCTGAGATTGCCGTCACGTGTACGTGCATTCGCATCCCGGTTTTTCGGGCGCACTGCGAGAGCATCAATCTCGAATTCGCCCAACCCATCACGCCGGACGAGGTTCGGGACCTGCTGAACACGGCGCCGGGTGTGTCCGTCCTGGACGACCGCGCTCATAATCGCTTCCCGATGCCGATCGACGCCTCGGGCAAGGATGATATCTTAGTTGGCCGGATCCGTCAGGATGAGTCTGTTCCTGAGAACCGGGGCATCAATATCTGGGTGGCCGGCGACCAATTGCGCAAAGGGGCGGCATTGAACGCCGTGCAAATTGCGGAGAAACTGCTGTGACCGGTTAGGAATGGCCGTTCGAAGTATAAAACTCACGGTGCAATACGACGGCAGCCGGTATCACGGCTGGCAGATACAGCCGGGCAGGAAAACCATTCAGGGCGAGCTCGTCGAAGCGGTCTCAAGCCTCGTCGGGACCCGGACGCACGTTCACGGCGCCAGCCGCACCGACGCCGGCGTCAGCGCGCTCGGACAGGTCGCGCTGTTCGAGATTGATTCTCCCATCCCCACGGAAAACTTCGCCGAGGCCATCAGCGGCCGGCTCCCGCCTGATATCGTCGTGACTGCCGCCGAGGAGGCGCCGCGCAAGTTCGACTTGATGGGCGGGCCGAAGAGCAAGCTCTACCGCTACACGATTTACACGGGGCCACATCGACCCGTTCTGCAGCTCAATCAGTGCTGGCATGTGCCTCGCAAGCTCGACGTCGATCCCATGAGCCGGGCGGCGCAGCGGCTCGTCGGAACGAACGATTTCAAATCCTTTGCAACCGCGAAGGATAAACGCGAGCAGACCGTGCGGACGATTTTCCGCTGCGAGGTCACCGCCGAGGACGAGTGGATATATGTGGATGTCGAAGGGGACGCCTTCTTGTACAATATGGTCAGAAACATTGTCGGCACGCTGGTCGAGGTGGGAGCGGGAAGATGGACGCCTGAGAAGATTCCTGAAATTCTCGAAGCGAAGAACCGCACCGCCGCAGGCCCACTAGCGCCCGCGGCCGGCCTGTGCCTGATGTGGATCAAATATTAAGAACTATGTCGGAGGTCAAAAAGAAATGATCCTCGGATGTATCCTTACAGTCATGAAGCCCGAATATATTTTTACTATCATCACAATAATGATTGGCGTTTTTGTCGCATACACTGGATATAACCAATATCGATTAAGCAAGGAGAAATTCAAGCTTGACACGTTCGATAAACGTTATGGTGTTTATAAGAATACTCAGGTTTTTCTCACAAAAATTCTTAGAGATGCCAAGATAGAAATGGAGGACGTCTTTGAGTTCAGAGCGGGTACCCAAGATTCTATATTCCTTTTCAAAGAGGATATTCCAGATTATCTTGAAAATATTGACAAGAAAGCACGTGATCTTTTGGAAATTCATATGAGTCTAAATAATGTTCCAAAAGGAAATGAACGTTCGCAGATGTGTCGGAAACAAACTGAGCTCTTAGGTTGGCTAACTAGTCAGTTACCTGAATTAAAAAATAAATTTGCTCCTTATTTGAAATTCAAAACATGGAAATAGTGGTAGGGTGGGCAAATTCTTTTTTTTGCCCACGCGGACCAGGCTATGTTCTCTAATCAATGAAAATCGTTCACATAATAACTCGTTTGATTCTCGGCGGCGCGCAGGAGAATACGCTCATTACCTGTAAAGTCCTGGCGCAGCGGGGACATGACGTCACGCTCATCACCGGGCCGGCGCTGGGGCCTGAAGGCGAGCTGTTCGAGCAGGCCAGGGGACAGGGCTACGAAGTCGTTGTTGTGGACAGGCTCCGCAGGGCGATCAATCCGGTTCATGATGCGATCAGTTATATCGAATTGAAGAAGCTCCTGCGCCGCCTGCGTCCTGACATTGTCCACACGCACTCGGCGAAAGCGGGCATACTGGGCCGGTTCGCTGGCTGGGCCCTGAAAGGGCAATGGGGAAAAGATGTGCCCGCCGTCGTGCATACCATACACGGGCTGGCTTTTCATCCTTACCAGAACTCGGCGCTGAACAAATTCTACATTGCGATAGAAAAATCGGCGGCAAAACGGACGGATTCTTTCATCAGCGTCGCCGACGCCATGACGGCGCAGGCGACCGCTGCGGGGATCGGCCCGCATGAGCGGTACGCGACCGCTTATTCGGCTATCGAAGAGGACGATTTCCTTCGCCCGGTTTCACCGGGCCGCCGGGCGGAATTTCGCCGCAAGTACGGAATCGCCGAAGATGCGGTCGTACTTGTCACTGTTGCGAGGCTGTTCAGGCTCAAGGGCCACGAATACATCATTGAATCGGCCAGGTCACTGGCGGCGCGGTTTGAGAATTGCGTCTGGCTCCTCGTCGGGGACGGCAATCTTGCCGAACCTCTCAAAAGGCAGGTTCGCGAATTGGCTCTGGAAGACAGGGTCAAGTTCACCGGGCTTCTGCCGCCCAGCCAGGTTCCGTTGGCCATCCAGTCATCGGATGTGCTCGTTCACTGCTCGCTCAGAGAAGGTCTGGCCCGAACGTTGCCCCAAGCTATGCTCTGCGCAAAGCCCGCTATCTCCTTCGACGTCGATGGTGCGCGGGAAGTGGTCAACGAGAATACGGGACGCCTGATCGAGCCGAAGAATGTATGGCAGTTGGTCGATGCGTGCGCCGAGTTGATCGAAGATGAGAGCCTGCGAGAGCGGCTCGGTAAGAACGGCAGAGAATCGGTCATGGCGAAATTTGCCCCGGAGACAATGGTCGATACGATTGAGGCCGTCTATCGAACGCTGTTGCAGTCAGAATAATCCTGTTCGATTGGAGTAAGGAAAATGCACGAGAATCTGGCGTATTGCGGCCTGATCTGCCAATCGTGTCAGATCTATCTGGCGACGAGAGAGCCGGACGAAGAAAAAAGATGCAAAGCCCGAGTAGATATCGCGCAGGAAATTAAAAAGCACTACGGCCAGGAATGTAAGCCTGAAGATATCGGTGACTGTGACGGATGTATGACCGAAGGCGGAAGACTGTTTAGCACCGACTGTCCGATCAAGATATGTGCCGTGGAAAAAGGCATCGAGAATTGTGCTTATTGCCGCGATTATCCCTGCGAAGCCCTTGAGAAACTCTTTACAACCGACCCCGGAGCCGGGGAGCGATTGGACGCAATCCGGAAGGAGAAATAGACAATATGAAAAGCTACAGGAAAGAGCTTTGGTTTGATGTCAGAAACCGGCGCGAATTCATCAACATCACGCCGCAGGTGGAAGATTGTTTGAGAGAAAGCGGCGTCAAGGAAGGCTTCGTGCTCTGCAACGCGATGCACATTACCGCCAGCGTCTTTATCAACGATGACGAATCGGGGCTGCATCACGATTTTGAAGTCTGGTTGGAGGAATTGGCGCCGGAGAAGCCTTACTCGCAATATCGGCATAATGGCTTCGAGGACAACGCCGACGCCCACCTCAAGCGCAGCGTGATGGGCCGGGAGGTGGTCGTGGCCGTGAGCCGGGGTAAACTCGATTTCGGCCCCTGGGAGCAAATCTTTTACGGCGAATTCGACGGCAAACGCAGAAAACGCGTCCTGGTAAAAATCATCGGCGAGTGAGTGGGTGCCTTCGTGAATTTGCTGCTCTTCTTAGCTCAGGTGCTCTTGATCTCGTGTTCGGGTGCGATGCAGCCCGGGCCGGTGACGGCGACGGTCATTACGATGGGCGCGCGGAACCGCTATGCCGGTACGCTTCTGGCCCTTGGTCACGGCGTCATCGAATTTCCTCTGATGGTGGTTATTATCCTCGGTCTGGGCAGGTACTTCGAGTTGCCGAAGGTTCAGATTGCCGTCGGTCTGGCAGGGGGGGCGTTCCTGATGCTGATGGGGGTTCAATCGCTGGTCAGCCTGAGAACAAAATCGGACGCCGAGCCAAAGGTCTTCAGAGGCAGGCCGATCTTGGCCGGCATTATACTGTCGGCGGGTAATCCCTATTTCCTGCTCTGGTGGGCCACGGTGGGCCTGGCCTTAGCCACACAGGCCACGCAATGGGGAATCTGGGTGTTTGGACTTTTTGCCCTGACGCACTGGCTGGTAGATTTGATTTGGCTGCAAGCCCTCTCCTGGGCCAGTTTCAAAGGATCCGTGCTGCTTGGTCGTCACGGCCAGCGAATCGTACAGGCGATATGCTCGGTGGCGATGTTCGGATTCGGAGTGTTCTTCGTCGTCAAGGCTTTGGCCGTTTGTGTCCGCCTTTCTTAGCTCGTCTTCTGGCCACGGATGATTTGCCGAACGTTGAACTGGGCTAAGGCATTTCGCTGAGATTGAACAGCCTGCTGCACTCTGGACGAACCGTCATCGGTGGACTGGGCCAAGCTCGCCGAGGCGAGGGCTTCAGCGACGTCGGAGAGTTTGATTCTCTCAGGTTCGCGAGCTGGCAGATATCCCGCCACCGGTTCGGACGTTTTAACAATCAACCCGCACGTAACCAGATGATCGAGGATTTTCTGGCCGAACTCGGCGGGAATGTCCAGGTTGCTGCAAAGCTCTTCGGCCTGCACCGGGGCTTGGTTATCTTCAAATGCGGCGACGATTTCCCTGACGATATTGATGGCGGTTAGGTCATTGGCGATAAAATACTCTTCAGTCTTCTGAGCCGCGGCGATGTCGGCGGCATCCAGACTTTTGAGATGCTGAGTCGTAAAAGTCAATTGCAGCCCGAACAGGACAATAAGCCAGGTGACGAATATCCACAAGACCGCGAGCGGCACCAGCCCGACAACGCCGTACACCTTGCTGTACGGGATGAACTCGGTGACATATTTGCCGAATCCCCACTTTGCCAGCATCCAGACCAGAGCGGCCGCCAGCGCGCCGCAGATGGCGGCTTTGGCATGGACTTTCGTATTGGGAAGTACATAATAGAGCAGGAAGAGAACAACCACGGCGATGAAGTAGGATACAAACAAAGGCCCGACCGTTGAAAGGGAAAGAAGGGTCTTCTCCAGCTTGCTGACCGGTTCGTACTGCGAGCTCAGATAGACGCCGAGTCCGATCAGCAAAGGGCCGAGCGTCAGGATTGCCCAGTAGTTGATGACTCGCTGTAGAAATCCGCGGCCTCTGCCGACGTGCCAGATGTTGTTGAATGCTTTTTCGATTCGTGAAAGCAGCGCCAGAGCGGCCCAGATGACGATAACCGCGCTAAGGATGGTCAGAGAGCCTTTGTTCAGTCCGTCGAAGAACTGCTGAACGATGGCATCGAGATGGTCGGTCAGCAGGACTTCCTGCCCGTCGGAGGTCGAATATCGAATGCCGCTGAGCTCAAGGTGCTTGTAAACCAGGGCTTTGACATTCTGGCCGATGCCTTGTGCCGAGATCGATTGGAACAGCAGCAGGATCACGATAGCAAGGGGAACAATGCCGAATATCGTATAATAGGACAACGCGGCGGCCTGCTGACTGGCACGGTTCAGCTTCAGGAGTCGGGCGCAGTGGGACCACAGCTTGATCTGAAAAACGACAAAACGGCTCGCTTTGCCGAGCTGCGTCGTCGGGGTGGACAAGAGCTTCTCAAGCGTCAGCATCGTTATGTCCCCTTTCAGCCAAATGGATCTATCCCGGTCCGCCGGACAAGACGCAGCTGCAATCCGGGGCCCGAGACAAAGAATCCTTCCCACGTTCCGATAACAGGATACGTTGGAAGTCCCTATCTGAATATCTCTTCGAGCCCCCGCCGCAACTCCTCCTCGATCTGGTCCTTGAGCTGCTCTTCGAGGAGCTTGCCCGTATCGAGCTGGGGGGCATCGACCGTGCCCTTGAGGGGCAGCGTGATCCGTCGTCCGGCGCTCTGGCGGCCGACGCGTACCGTTCTGCCCTCGCTCGTATAAGGCAACGTCACGGTCATGTCCAGGCTTCTGTCCAGGCCAATCACTCCTTTGAAATTCACCGGATTATCGCCGACGTCTATTTGCATATTATCGTACCTGAGAAAGCCGTCCTTTAGCACAAACCGGGTCGGGTGCATGGTCATATCCGCGGCCCGGCCGCCGGGGCCGCCGGCGGTCAAAATCTGCCCGAGCAGGTCCGAGGCCTGAAGGCGTAGTTGGCTGATCGAAATTGTGCCGATCACGACGGCGTCGTTCTTGGCCTCGGCACTGATGGGTATGGCGAGCTGCTCGCAATTGAAATTCGCGATACCGCTGACGTTGACGGCGTTGGCGAAAATCGGGTTGACGTATTTCAGAAGCTGGGCGGTCGTCTTGTCGTTGACTTTGATGTCTTTGACAAGCTGCATCGGCCCGGGGGTTGTGAACAAAGCGGGCTTTCGCTTGAAGTCCCCCTGAGCAGCAAAGCTGAACTGGCCCTCATTGACGGTTGTTTGAAACGGCGCGACTTTCAGCAGGCCGTTATCGATTTGAATGTTCACGTCGGTCGGGCCGAAATCAAGTCCCATATAGCCAGCCTGCTCGAAACCAACTTGTGCCCCGGCGGTCAAATTCGACAAGAGCTGCTCCGGCTGCGTGATCGGATATTCGCTGAGAAAATTGATCGCGTCCGTTCGCTTGCCCTGAAGAGCCAGCCCCTCGGGCAGGTAGGGGGCCACCATGGTGGTCACTGCGCCCCAGTCGTACTCACACTCGGCCAGCCCCTCCAGACGGATTCTTTCGCCTGTGCTGCGCCGGCTGAATTGGCCCTTGCGAATCTTTATTTGCGGGCTGTCCAACTCAAGCTTCTTGACGTTGATCGCTTTTTGCCCGGGAACGATCTCGGCGTCCAAAGTCAGCGTGACGTCGTTCGGCTCGAAAGGCTTCTGTCCCGGATAGGTGAGCGCAAAGCCCCTGATTCTGGCCGAGTCCGTGGTGATTTTGTAGATGTTCTTCTCGGCGTTGACCAGGATCTGCGAATCCGCGATGCCGGCCAGCTGTACCTCCTGCGGAAAAGATGCGAAGATCACGGCAAATGGCTTGAGCTTCGCTAGGTCAACGCCGCTTGCCGATATCGCAAGATGCGAAGCCTGCGGTGACTCCTTGTTCAGCGAGAGAACGCCGTCCTTGACGCCGAACCGGCCGAAGCTCATACCGGCCGTAGCCGAGCGAATGGAGACGACGCTGTTTTTTCTGTCGATGTCCACGGCTGTATCTATCTGGGCCTTCGGCTCGGACACGCTGTTGCCATCCTGAGCGTCCACGCGGAGATTGCTGAGGGTCGATGAACCCGTCGTGGTGATCTTGTCGTCCTTGATGGAAACCTGCCCTTTGCCCGCAAACTGGCCGGCAAGTTTATAGGGGCCGATGTCGATGAACTGCCCGAGTTCGGACTGGAGTTTCGTCAGGTCGGTCTCGGCGTTGTAGGTGAGCGACTCGATGCTTCCGGCGCAATTGATTTCTGCAAATGGTGCTGTGACATCTATTCGGTCGAAATTCATGCCTGCCTTGCCGGATGAAACCAGAGCCTCGGCCTTGATGGCGTCGGAGAGGGCGATTTTCTTCCCTTCGAGTACGCCCTCCAGTCGAGAGAGTGTCGCAGAGGCTTGGATTTGCCTGCGTCCGGCGGCAGTGGACGTTGCGACGTTGCCGCGCAACTGGCCGGACGTTACCTGCATACCTTCTTTGAGTCCCAGGGTTCTCGGCATTTGCGACGCAAGACGGGCCAGGTCGCAGTTGAACTGGCCTTTCAGGTCGTAGCTTGAACCGGCGTCGAGCAAATCGCCGAAGGATTTGAACGTCATCGGGACGGTTCCGTCCGCGGACGCCGATGCCCAATCGCTCTTGAGATGCAGGTTCTCAATGTTTATCGATTCGGTGCCCTGACTCAGCGCTGCACGAATCTCCAGGTCGGCGGTTTGCAACCTGTCGCCCTTTAAGACAGCGCCGGTGACGTCGAGATTCTTTGCTTTGAGTTCGGCGTTGAGATTCTCGATCCGGCCCTCCTTGATTTCGCTTAGGAGCTGCCCTGCGACACGACCTTTGGCCTGAATGTCCACGCCCGCCAAAGCCAACAGCGGTCCCAGCGACTCAACGTCGAGATCATTGACCTCGACGGTCAGATCACCGTTTGTGCCCTTGAAGCTCCAGCCCTCTTTCTGTGTGGGCGTGACCCGGCCGGCCAGTTGAATCGCCGAGGGTGTGCCCGCCTGAGCGACGGCCATGCGCAGATCGAAGTCCGTTTGCTGTCCGGGTGGTCGCAGGTTGAGTCTGGAATTTATGTGCGAGAGCTCGACCGTTCCGGATTTCGGGTCGGTCACTTTGAGATTTCCATCGTTGAGGGCCAGCTCGATAGTCTTGATCGGAAGTGCCACCGGCTGCACTGCCGGGCCGGCAGGGGGCTCTTGCTCCGAAGTTGCGACTTTTGCGCCTGAGGTGTCTCTTAGATTAATCGCGACCCTCGGTCTGTCGATGGTCGTCGCGCCGAACGACAGATTTCCCGTCAGGACCGAAGCATAGTGGGGCTTTGTGGCGATTTGCCCGGCCTGGACCGAGAGCCGTCCCGCTTCGTCGCTGAAGCGGAAATCCGCCACCTTGATGCCGTCGAGCCAGCCCATCGACAGATCGGCGAAGTCCGTCTCACCTGCCAGAGAAGCATTGATCTTAGCCAATATGATCCGCCGGCCTTTGTCGGATGAGATCAGAGTTGGTGCGAGTAGCAACAGGAGCACGATGAGCAAAAACAGTAAGCCCAGGCCCACCTTGAGCAACCTTCTTATGGTCTTTTTCCGCGGCTTGAGTTTTGAATCCTTTTCGGTCCGCATCGCCTTGACCCCCGAAAGAAAGTTAGTGAACAGCAACACGAAAACACAAGCCCGCGAGGTCCTCGGTTTGTACGCTGTGAACTTATGGTTTGTGTGCTCTAAGACAAAATCAGTCGAGCATTATCTCATCCGATTTGTTTTTGACCAGCTCGTCAACGTTCTCGGTGTACTGCCTGGTAATATCGTCGATCTGTTTCTTGCCTTTTTCGAGGTCATCTTCGGTGATGACTTTGCCTTTTTGCTGCTTTTCGAGGTGCTTGTTCGCATCTCTGCGTATGTTGCGGATGCTGACCTTCGCTTGTTCGCCGGTCTGCTTGGCCTGCTGGACGAGCTGCGTTCTTCGTTCACCACTGAGTGCCGGGATATTGAGCCTGATGATTTTTCCGTCCACAATCGGTGCGATGCTCAGGTCACTGGCCTTGATGGCTTTCTCGATTTCCCTGATTGAGGCGGGGTCGAACGGCTTGATCACGATCATATCGACCTGCGGTGCGGCCAGCGTCGCCATCTGCTTCAACGGCGTCGGGGTCCCGTAGAAATCGGCTTTGATGTTCTCGATAAGCCCGGTCGAGGCCCGTCCGCTGCGAACCGTTTTCAATTCGTCCTGCAGGATTTCGACCGCTTTGGCCATTTTCGATTCGGTGTCCGCGACAGTTTCCCTGATAGGCATCTTCAATCTCACTTGCTCACTATTCTTGTGCCGACGCGCTCGCCACAAAGCGCCTTGGTTATGTAGCCTTTCTCGAAGATATTCAAGACAACAATCGGGATATTGTTCTCCCGGCAAAGACTTATCCCTGCATGATCCATGATTCGCAGATTCCGGCTGAGCACCTCGTCGTAAGACAATTTCTCGAAAAGCTCTGCATCCGGATTCTTGTTGGGGTCGTCGCTGTAGACTCCCTCGACCTTCGTTGCCTTCACGAGCAGATCGACGTCGAGTTCCGAGGCCCTCAGGGCCGCACAGGTATCGGTCGTAAAAAACGGATTTCCCGTTCCACCGGCTAATATAGCGACCCGGCCTTGTTCGAGGTGGCGGATCGCCCTGCGGCGAATGAACGGCTCGCACATCGCTGCAACTTCTATCGCACTGAGGACCCGCGTGGGCTGGCCCAGCTTCTCGAGCACCTCCTGCAAAGCACAAGCGTTGATAATCGTGGCCAGCATTCCCATATAGTCGGCGGTGTTTCGGGGGATGTGACTGGTCTTGGCGAACCTCTCTCCACGCAAAAAGTTGCCGGCGCCGACCACGACCGCGACCTGAGGGCCGATCTTGCAAATCTCCGCTATCCTCTCGGCAATCGATTCGAGTGCGTGACCGTCGATCCCGAACTGGCCCGGCCGGCAGAAACTCTCGCCCGAGAGTTTCAACAGTACCCGATGATATTTGCTCTCTGCCATTGGTTCCTGTATTTCGTGAAGCGTCTGGCGGCCCGGCACTTCACGGCTCGCCAGGTACGTCCGTTATCCGACTTCAAATCGGACGAATCGCTTGATCTTCGCCTGGCCGCCCGTTTCTTTAGCGGCCTCAGCAAGGACCTCTTCGACAGACTTGCTGTCGTCCTTGACAAACGCTTGCTGCAGGAGGCAGTTCTCAGAGTAGAATTTCTGCATCTTGCCTTCGACGATCTTGTCTATGATATTCGCAGGCTTGTTCTTGACCTGATCGGCGAAGATCGCCTTCTCCCGTTCCACGGCCTTGGGATCGATCTGGTCTTTGTCCAGTGCCAGCGGCTTGGTTGCGGTAACGTGCATGGCAATGTCGGAGGCGGTCCGCGTCATCGCGTCGGAAGCCGCCGTGGCTTCGTCGCTGGTCTCGATGTGGACCATGGTCCCGACCTTCGAGTTAAAGTGGATGTATGTGCATATGCGCCCCGGGCCTTCGAGCGTGTACTTTGCGTAATCTCCCACTTGCATTTTCTCGCCGGTTTTGCTGACGGCTTCGGTCACGATATCGCTGAACTTCCTGTCACCGACGGGGGTCTGAAGGATATTTTCTGTGCCCTCATCGGCCGGGCAGGCCAGGGCGGCCTCGGCCAGCGTTTCCGCGGCCGCCACAAAATCTTCACTCTTGGCGACAAAATCGGTTTCGCAGCAGAGCGTGGCCAGAGCGGCCGTTCTGCCGTCGGGGCTGTTCTTGCCCACGACCAGGCCTTCAGAGGTCTCCTTCTCGGCGCGTTTGGCCAGTGTGGCCAGCCCCTTCTTTCTGAGTATGTCCATGGCCTGTTCGATGTTCCCGTCAGCTTCCTGAAGGGCCTTCTTACAGTCCATCATTCCCTGACCGCTTATTTTCCGCAGTTCCATTACGGCCGCTGCTGAAATTTCCAACATCTCATAAACTCCTGTTCTTTCGTGGTTCGTGGATTGTCACTCGCGTTGTCCGAGCCGGCGGCCCGGCCGCCGGCCTGGGATCAAGAATTCTCCGCCGGGCTCTCGTTGCCCGTCGTCGCGGCTTCCTGCCGTTCGCCCGAACTCTCCGGTGCCGCGGCCTCCACAGCCGGCGCCGAGCTTTGCTCTGTCGCCCCCACAGGGGGCTCCTGCTTGGCACGCGCCATGGCCGGTCTTCTGGAGCGAACACGTTTCGGCCGTTGGGGCGCCGGCTCCTTGCGCGCCGCCACCATCGTCTTGCCGATGGCCACGGCGTCAGCCAGCTCGTTGAGGATCAAGTCAATCGCGCGGATGGAATCATCATTGGCCGGGACGGCTACATCCACCGTGTCGGGGTCCGAATCCGTGTCCAGAAGTCCGATGGTGGAGACGTCCAGCTTCTTGGCTTCACGCAGGGCCAGGTACTCCTTCTTGGCGTCAACGACAACAACCACGCCGGGCAACCGAGACATGTTTCGAACGCCCTCCAGGTTCCCTCTTATTTTTCGCATTTCGCGTTTGAGCCTCGAAGCCTGCTTCTTGCTCTCACTGTCGAGCGTTCCGTCTTCGGCCATCGACTCGAGCTGTTCCAGTCTCTGCAAGCGAGAACGCACCGTCCTGAAGTTGGTGAGCATACCGCCCAGCCACCGCTGGCTGACATAGTGCATCTCGCACCTGCCGGCGGCGCCCTCAACCGCTTTCTGAGCCTGGCGCTTAGTGCCCACGAAAATGACGTCCTTACCGGACGAGACCACCTCGACGAGAAGCTTCTTGGCAACCAGCAAGCCCCTCAGAGTCTGTTTAACATCGATAATATGGATGTTACCGCGTTTTGCAAAAATAAACGGGGCCATTTTAGGATTCCACCGGCTTACGCCGTGTCCAAAATGAACCCCTGCGTTAATCAGTTTCCGTGCCAGTTCTGTAGCCACAAAAAACCTCCAGAAAATTTTCAAACCTTGACTTCATCCACCCCAGGCAGGCGGACAAACTACAAAAAGTAACGTAAAACCCACGGTGTGTCAAGAAGTTATGTGGAGAAAAATTTTTTCCGGACGGGAACGAATTCGGCGGTCCGCGAGCGAAGGAGACCTCGTCGCGGTCTCGCCGCAGCCGGCTCGTCGCCGGCTTTGCTCTGCTACCCCCCCGGGGGCCAGGGTCCCAGACGGATTTCTAATACCAGACCGTCACTAAAATATTGGGCTCGGTCTTCTTGGCCTGGACCTCGCCAACGGTGACGTTTGTTCGTTTTACTTCCACATCCGGGTTTTCGCTCAGCCATCGGGCGATTTGCTCATCGAGAAAATTGATGGCGCCGGGGTGCAGTTTCGTGAAAAACGTCTTTACGCCCTGAATTCGGCTGGTGGATGCCGCTTTTTGCGCCGGTCTTGCGGCTGAAGCGGGGGGCCGGCTTGGTTTTGCAGCCGCCGGCTTTGGCGGGCTGCTGGTCGGCACCGGAACCGGGCTGGAGCCGCCCAGGTCGAGAGGTGCATGCGAGACCCCTGCATCCTCCAAACCACCGCCATCGAAGGGAATCGGATCGTTGAGATTCTGATCGCCAACATTGATGCCATCGAAATTGTCCATAGACTGTCCCTTTGCCAAGAATCGCGATTTCGTCATTTGCCCCCGGGTATGATGCTGCCGCTCGCGAAAGAAGAACGACGATACGATGTAGTCCGACGTATCATTTGTTCCCGCATTTCCTTCTTTGAGACTGGTAAACTCAGCTCTCGGCCCTGGTCTCTTCGACCCTCACCCTCTCGGCGTCTTTGGGCTTTTGTGCATTGGGGCGGCTTGTCTCGGGCGCCGGTTTCTCCGCATTGGCGTCCGATGGCGGCTTGACGTCCTCCTGGGCTTTCTTTGCGGCTGCGGCCTTTGCCTTAGCTTCGGCCGCTGCTTTCTGGGCCTTTTTGGCATCGGTTAACGCCTTGTCGGCCGCTGCTTGGGCCTCTTGGGCTGCCTTGGTCTTGGCCTCGGCCTCGGTGCTGGCCTTTTCTGCCTCGCTCCTTATCCTGTCAGACTCGGTCTTGACTCTGTCCAGTTCCTCCTCGGCCCTGTCAGCTCGTTCGACCGCCTGTCTGATATTGATTTGGGCCTGTGCCTTTTCCGCTTCGGCTTCGAGCCGTATCTGTTCGGCCTCGTCGATTGCCTTCGTGTGTGCCTGCTCACGAGCTTTTAATCCGAAAGGATCGGTGATCATCTCGCTCAGACCGTGAGGCGAAGCCGGTTCGTGTTTCCTCTGGATTTCTTCCATCACCTCTTGTCTGGGCTGGCCGTCGGTGGATATCGTGGGGGTCAGGATGAATATCGTCTCGACTGCGCGCTGCTCGGTATCTTCGCTGGAGAACAGATAGCCGATGATAGGGATATCTTTCAATATGGGAACACCGCGCACCACGGCGAACTCTTCGTTCTTTCTAATCCCGCCGATGATGAGGCTCTCACCCTGTCGGATCCGGTTTTGCTTGTTGTCGATTTCCTTCTTTGTAATGATCGGTACCTGCTTAACACCCTCAGGCGTATTCTTGGAGCCCAGCGTGATAGATGTCTCCAGGCCAATGTAGCCGTCTCCATAGACGTGGGCCGTGACCTCAAGTGAGTCGATCACGTCTTCATATTCCGTCTTGGTTTCAAGATAATCTGATTGTGTCGAACGCATCGTTATCCTGTCCAGCGGAACCTTTTGCGTCGAGGCGACTTTGGCAGTGCCGCCATTGACGACTTCGAGCGTTGGGTTCATCAGGATTTTCAAGTAACCCCTCGACTCAAGCAGGTCAACCAGGAGCACGAAATTATCGCCCAAATACCCGATGTTCAGACCCATTCGGGAGCGTGCAACCTCTCGCATCGAGGCGCCGGGGAACGCCGGAAGATATTCGTCTTCCAGGACCAATTGTGGGACGTCAGCGCCGAAGGCCGTCCCGGCGGGATTCATCGTAACATCTTCGCCGAACAGGTTCGAAATGGCTATTGTTGTTTCCCGGTCGAAGGTCAGGTCCGCGTAAACCTCTGAGATCAGACAGTCAATCTTGACCTGAATTGGAGCAACATCGATCTGATGGAGCGTTTCAAGCACCGCATCGACGTCCTCGCGGGCCGGACATCGCACGATGAGCTGATTTGTCGCAGGGTTGCTACTGACGGTATAATCGGGCACTTGAGTCGATTTGCCCTTTGGGTCGAAGAGCTTCGTCGCAAACTGCTCCTGAATGATTTTCTTCAGCTCATCAGAGGCCAAGTACTTGCAGAAATAGAACAACTTCCATTCCGAAGTGCCGCCGACGATTTGCTCGAAGATTTTGGGAGGGGTCCGATAGACATCCGGCGTGGGCACATTCGGTTCGGGGGCTTGCGTGTTGATCCGCAACTCTCGAAGGGCTCTCTCAGCTTCGAGTTCGGTATCCGTCTGCGCAAAGATGTTCCCCCACCCTCCAGTCCACAACATCGCTGCAGCAGCCACGATCACCCTTCGATTGCGGCCGGTTGTTCGGCTGCTTTTGTTCATAGTATCGTGACCGCCATTATCATCCCATACTCAGTTCGTGGCATGCTCTCACTCAAGCGTTTCCAACCTGAATACAGACGGGACTCAGGTTATTATGTTGCATATCTTCTTATCGTCAAGTATATTACCTTTGAATTAGGAAAAATGTTCCCGTTTTTTTTGGCGGCCAAATCGGGTTTTTCCCCGTTTTCCGGCATTCATGGTAGAAAACAGGCACAAAATCACTGTGGGCTTTGTCCCTTTGGGGTGCCCGAAAAACGTCGTCGATAGCGAACGGATGCTGGCCGAAATCGCGCAGGCCGGTTTTGCGATAACGACCGAGCCTGATAATGCCGACGTTGTCGTTGTCAATACGTGCGGTTTTATCGCCCCGGCCGAGGCCGAGTCACTCGGCGCCATCAGACACGCGGTCGATTGCAAGCGCACAGGTGCGGTGAAAAAAGTCGTCGTGGCCGGCTGCCTCAGTGAGAAATTGGGAACGGAGCTGGCCAGGCGGGTCGAAGGCATCGATGCGGTTATCGGCCTTGCTCAGCGGGATAATATTGCCCAAATCATTAGAATTCTCTCTCATTCCTCACGAGATTCGGACCGAAAGACATCCGATGGGCCGATTATGTCACCACCTTGCCGGGCGACGGCCGGGCCTTCGACCGGGCGCGTTCCGGATGACCGGTGTCGATTGTTGATCACGCCGGGCCACTGGGCCTACCTGCGAATCAGCGAAGGCTGCGACCGCCGCTGCTCCTTCTGCACCATCCCGTCCATCCGGGGCCGGTTTCGCAGCAAACGGCCGGAGCTCATTCGTGCCGAGGCCGAAGAATTGGTGGCGGCAGGCGCGGTCGAGCTCAACATCATCGCACAAGACACGACCTACTATGGGCGCGACCTGAAAGCGAGCAACGGATTATCGGCTCTTGTCAAAGAGCTGGACAAGGTGGCTCACCTGGCGTGGCTGAGGCTGATGTATCTGTACCCGGCGGGAATCGACAAGACGCTCATCGAGACGATTGCCGAAAGCGAGAAGGCCGTCCGTTACCTGGATATCCCGATCCAGCACGTCAGCGATAGCATTCTCAGATCGATGGGCCGGCCTGACACGAAGGACAAGCTCCGGCGCTTAATTGAGAATGTGCGCTGCGCCATGCCCGATATTGTGCTGCGTACGACTCTGATGGTCGGCTTCCCGGGCGAGACCGACCGGCAGTTCGAGGAGCTCATCAATTTCGTCCGATGGGCCCGGTTCGATGCCTTGGGCTGCTTTAGGTTCTATCCCGAATCCGGGACAAGGGCGGCCGGGCTGCCCGGACAGGTCCCCGATGAGGTCAAACAACAGCGCCTCGATGAATTGATGCTCACCCAGCAGAAAATCGCCTTTGCCAAAAATGAAGACAGAATCGGCCAGACGCTGAGATGTCTGGTTGATTCGGTCGAGCGTGATGGTCTTTGCCGGGCGCGCTTCTATGGCCAGGCACCGGAAATTGACAGCGTCTGTATCACGCGCGATGGCCGGGCCCGCTCGGGACATTTCATCGATGCGAAGGTCATCGCAGCGCAGGATTACGACCTCGTCGTCGAGCAAATTTAGTATTGAATTATCCTGCAGAAAAACTAAACTTCAGGACATGTTAAGGCTTATCCCGAACATTCTGACCTTTGGCCGGCTCGTTTTGACCCTTGTTTTTCTGGTCATGATTCTCCTGGCCCCGCGCTATTACGCCAAGGGTGAAGTGTCCTTTCCCGGTTTTCTCGATTTCGCCTTCATCCTTTTTGTCATTGCGGGCCTGACCGATATTGCCGACGGCATAGCCGCCCGCTGGCTGAACGTCGCGAGCAAGTTCGGTCGGATGGTGGATCCGCTGGCGGACAAAATCCTGGTCTGCGGAGCGTTTGCCTGTTTTGCAATAATCAATGAGCCCAAACTCTTCAATCTCGGCCCCGGTGCATTGGCGGCGATTCATTGGTCGGTGCTGGGCGTGCTGGTCGCCCGGGAAGCCTATGTGACGGTCCTGCGCCATACAGCCGAGGCACGTGGCGTTAACTTTGCCGCTACGCGTTCGGGCAAGGTCAAAATGTTCCTGCAGAGCTTCGCGATCGGAACGGTGGTCGTCAAAATGGCCCATGTCCAGACCGCCGCGTGGGGCAATTACTTCACGGCCGTCACGTTTGCGATTATGCTCGTGGTTACCGTGATTTCAGGCGTGCGGGCCACCCAGCGACGCTCCTGGAAAAAAGCAGTATCCTGACAATCTACTTGCAGGCAGGAATATGAAATATCGATCGCGCGTTCTATTGAAGTCCGTAGTTTTTTGTGTGGTATTCTTCGCGTTGGCCTCGTCAATGTCGCCGCCGCAGACAGTCGCCGGCGCCAGTGAAACCGGAAGCGCTGAGGAGTTTCTGCCGCCGATCCCCGAAGGCAAACGCTGGACGCTGGCCTGGAGCGATGAATTCGGCGGCGCGACGCTCGATCAGTCTAAGTGGGAAATCATGGGCGACTGGAAACGCCGGGACGGATTCTGGGTCAAAGAAGACTCCTATCTCGACGGCCAGGGCCATCTGATCCTTCGCACAAAGAAAACAGGCGACAGATTCACATCCGGCGCCGTACGAACCCGGGGCAAATTCGAGCACACGTTCGGCTATTGGGTTTGCCGGTGCAAGTTCCCCACGCAGGAAGGGCACTGGCCGGCGTTCTGGCTGCATGTCAACACGGTCGGCAAAATAGGAGACGAAGGCAGGGACGGCACAGAAATAGACATCATGGAAAAACCGTGGCGGCAGGACAAGATTACGCAGAACCTGCACTGGGACGGCTACGGCAAAGAGCATAAAAGCGCCGGAAGCGGGGAGATCACAATCCCCGGCCTCAGCGAAGGCTTCCACACGTTCGGGCTTCATTGGACGCCGGAGCAGTATGTTTTCTACGTCGATGGCAAAGAAACCTGGCGCACCAGCGCCGGCGGCGTATCGCAGGTGCCCGAATACATGAAGCTTACCGAGGAAATCGGCAAGTGGGGCGGTGACATCAAGAAGGCGGCGCTGCCGGATTTCTTCGTGGTCGATTACGTCCGCGTCTATGACGTGACCGAGCAGGATGCTTCGGCCAAGCGCAAAGAACTTGTTCGCAAGGCTGCGCATGTCACGCCCGCGCCCAGGCAGTTAGTGTGGCAGGAATTGGAATTCATCGGCTTCGTCCACTTCGGCGTCAATACGTTCACGGGTCGCGAGTGGGGCACGGGAACCGAAGATCCGAAAATCTTCAACCCCGAAAAACTGGATACCGACCAGTGGTGCCGGATGGCCAGGGCCGCGGGGATGACCCAGGTGATTCTCACGGCCAAGCACCACGATGGCTTTTGCCTCTGGCCGACGCGATACACGACGCACTCGGTCGCTTCGAGCGATTGGCGCGACGGCAAAGGGGACGTGCTGCGCGACCTGGTCACCTCGTGCCGCAAGTACGGCCTGAAAGTCGGTGTTTATCTGTCCCCGGCCGATTTGTACCAGATCGAGAGTCCCGATGGTCTATATGGGAACCTGAGCACATGCTCCGAGAGAACGATCCCGCGCGAAGTGCCGGGCCGGCCTTTTCGCGACAAGCGGACCTTCAAGTATGTCGTCGATGATTATAACGAATATTTCCTGAACCAGCTCTTTGAGCTGCTTACCGAGTATGGACCTATCCACGAAGTCTGGTTCGACGGCGCCCATCCCAAACGCAAGGGCGGCCAGAAATACACCTATGCCCAATGGTACGACATGATCCGGTGGCTTGCCCCGCAGGCGGTGATATTCGGCAAAGGGCCCGACGTGCGCTGGTGCGGCAATGAGGCCGGCAAGACCCGAGACGCCGAGTGGAGCGTGATTCCGATAGATGCGCCGCCGGATGAATTCGACTGGCCCGATATGACGGCTCCGGACCTCGGCAGCCTCGACAAGCTCCAGCGAGTCCTCGACAACGGCGGCTATCTGCACTGGTACCCGGCTGAGACCGACACCTCCATCAGGCACGGCTGGTTCTGGCGCGACGAGCAGCAGAAAGTCAAAACCGCCGAGCATATCCTCGATATCTGGTTCAATTCCATCGGCGGCAATTCGGTGCTGCTGCTGAACGTCCCGCCCAACCGCGATGGCCTGTTCGCCGAGCGCGACTGCAAGGTGCTCACCGAGGTCGGCCGGGTTTTGCGCGAGACGTTTAGGACCAACCTGGCCGCCGGAGCTAAGGCGAGCGCCTCGGCCACGCGCGATTCAGGTTTTAAGGCTTCCAACGCGCTCGATGGCGATACGACGACCTGCTGGATGCCGCCCGACTGGATGACAAAGGCCGAGCTGACCGTCACGCTCGATGGCCCCAAGACCTTCAACGTCGTGATGTTCCAGGAGCAAATCCGCTACTACGGCCAGAGAATCGCCAGGTTCGCCGTCGACGCCCAGGTGAACGGCCAATGGCAACAGGTTGCTGAGGGACAAACCGTAGGCTACAAACGAATCTGCCGCACCCCCGATGTCACCGCTGACAAGGTGCGAATCAGAATCTTAGACAGCCGCCTCTGCCCCACCGTCTCCAACCTCGCCCTCTTCCGCGCTCCGTTTACTCCGTAGCATCCCGGCTTAACCACAAATGAACACAACCTGCCCTTGAGCGATGTCGAATGGGGTACGCATCCTGCAACACTTGCCGTCGGACAAGGCAACGGGCAAGAAGTCGGCAGTATGATGTCACGCGCATTCTCAAACCTTCGGACTGTGTGTGCTCCCATCACCTTGTTTGACATATTGCTGCTGTAAATATATCATCGTCTCTGAGAATGCCGGTGAACAATGAGGTTGACCATGAGCCATGCGCGGCCCTGGACCTGTGCCCAGTGTGGAGAACAAATCGAAGGCAAGCTCTCCACGTGCTGGAACTGTGGAATGGGCAAGGACGGGGCTCCTCCCGAAGATCTGCCGGAATTTAATTTCGTCAAGAAGACACGTACCGTCCCGCCGGATTCCTCGCCTGACCCAACTTCAAAACCTCTTCTCGCAGACCACAAACACGCCTTTGACCTGCTGTATGAATCGGATGAGCTGGAGGAATTGCTGCGCTACAGACCGTCAAGCACAAGGCCCATGGCATGGAACGTATTCTGGATGTCGTTAGGTCTTGTGTTCGTGACGTTGGCGATAATTGGCCGGTTCGAGTCCAACGTCACGGCGGTTCTCACTGTTCTCGGAGCGTCCCCCTTGATGTTCGGCCTGTACGACCTCCTGAAGTTCGGAACGTCGCCCTTGAAGCGTGTGCCCGCCATCGTCGTAGATAAATCCAAGAAGGTCTATGCAGGTGGCGAGTTGGTTGGTGGCGGAACTATATTGATGGTAAGTATTGAGTCCCGAAACGGTTCGGTCCATCATTACCAGGTCGGTCTCGAACTCCATCTGAATGTTGAGAAGAACGACATCGGCGTCGCATATATCCGAAGCGGCCAAATGCTCGATTTCAGGAAGGCCACGCTCGCGGAAACATAGGTCGAATGGATTTTGTTAGGCATTACGACAGGGCCCGTCCCTGGAGCCACTCCGCCATAAGGCGTCTTAAGACGAATGCAGTTCGGATCGCGTGACATTAGACAGCGTGGGCAAACAAGTTGCCCACCCTACGAAACTTAAATTGGCAAACGTTTTTATCTGAATTCATTATCGATCATTGGTTCAACACGAATTTCAGTAAGTCCCTTCCAAGGTCTGTGATCTGGTATTGGTTATTCCTCGAAGAGAGATTGATACTCGGCGTAGACTGCAATTCAATGATTCCTGAATTAGATAACTCAAGTTTTGCCTGAGGAGAGAGCTTATTTGGACTGTGGGCTGACTTCAATGCCATTAGATCAGAATAGAAGGACTTGTCTATTGCGGAGGCAAGACGCTGAAATGTTTCAAAATCAATTAGTTCTTCCATATAAGCTTGGAATGCGTGAGCCACCAAGTTGGGCTTGCTCATATCATCAAGTCGTTCGATGATCAGCAACAGTTTCTCCCCTACCTTCTTCTTAAACTCTTCATCGACGTTCATTCTTGCTTTGAAGTTGCTTCGCGTTTCGGACGACGCAGAGTTCAGTGAAAATAGGAATCCGACGAGTTTCTTCACAAGAGCTCTATCTCTTATTGATGCGGCGGTTTTAACAACGCCAATCATGGCCCTTACTATTGGGATATCCTTGATGATGCCTTCATCTAAGACATGATCTAACGCTACTTCCACCAAATCAGGGGTGATCTGAGCAGGATCGAATTCCGTGAATGAATCGACGAGAGAAGGGGCTAATGCTTTGGGTTCCATAATGACTATCTAACCTCGTAAATCGAAATATGACGCCTATCCCTGGTGCAAGGCTGTGCTTTTTCGCGTTTGTGATTGGATGGTATAACATGAGGGGGTGGGCTTGCAAGGGGAAAATGTTTTGCATACGGCGGCGAAGGCCGACGCGTCTGCGGTCGTCATTGCGAGGTCACAGAATGTGGCCGTGGCAATCTTCATCCTGTGTAAGGTCGAGATTGCTTTGTCGCTCACCCCTAAAGGGCAAGCTCCGCACAATGACAAGGTGCAGAATCGTCATCTCGACTGGAGCCGAAGGCGCAATGGAGGAACCCGCCCTGAGCGACGTCGAAGGAATCTGTTTAGAATAGATTCCTCGATCCGCCAGTGGCGGACTCGGAATGACGGACTACGTTTTGGAAGACTTCAGTTTTTGGCTGATCAGCTTAGCGGCTTTCTGGCCGGACTTTAGCATGCCGCCGAAGATCGGGCCCATTCTCGGTAAGTTGTACACGGCGCAGACGGACATGCCGGCTACGTACAGGCCCGGGAAAATCTCGCCGGTCTTTTCCACGACGCCCGCCTCGGCGGTCTCGACGTCCATGAAGCTCTCCTGAATCCCCTCGGGGACAAGCTGCGGCCTTCGCTTGGTCAGCATGTTGACCACCTCGGCCGGGTGGCCCGTCGTATCGAGAACGACCTTCGAAGCAATGCAGAACGGGTCCACGTGCAGGCCCGCGAGCTTGATCGCGGTGCCGTTGACCACGACGCCCTCGACTCGTTCGGTCTTGAGGATGATATCCTCGGCCTCCATCAGGTTGAAGATCTGCGCGCCGGCTTTCCTGGCCTTGTACGCCAGCGCTGTGGCAAACTCTATCGCGTCGGCGATGTACAGGCCTTTTTGCTTCTTGGCTGTTATGCCGAATTCATCGAGAATGTCTCTATCCTGGAGGGCGATGACGTTATAGCCCGCGGCTCCGCCCCAGATGCCCCCTCCGATAGAGAGCTTCCTTTCGATAATGACGGTCTTGAGGCCCGCTTTGGCCAGATAGTATGCCCCGGCCAGGCCCGCCGGACCGGCCCCGACGATGACCACGTCATTTTCAAGATGCTCCAGCAGACGCTGGTTATATTCTTCGAGGATAACCCTGGAAATTTCAGTCTCAATCATGCCGACCTTATAGCACAGCTCGCCGACCTCGACAAGCATTTTCTGTCACAATCCGCCCGGCTCTGCGACGCTATCTTAGTCACGAAGCCAGAGTTGGCACGAATCAGTTGTTGTTTGGCTATTTCGATTGACAACCGTTGCGGATGGGCTATCATACGGCGGTTCATTGCAGTTTGGAAGGATGGCCCAGGGTATGTCAGGTAAAGGATTTACGCATCTTCATCTTCACAGCCAGTATTCGCTGCTCGACGGCGCGATTTCGCTCGATAAATTGTTCAGGCAATGCAAAAAGCTCGAGATGGAGTCGGTGGCCGTCACCGACCACGGCAACATGTTCGGCGCCGTTGAGTTCTACACGAAGGCCTTAGCCTCGCATATCAAGCCCATCATCGGGATCGAGGCCTACGTGGCGCCTGCCAGCCGGTTCGACCGAACGAAAACAAGCATTTCCGACGCGGCGTATCATTTGATACTTCTGGCCGAGAACAACAAGGGCTATCAAAACCTGCTGAAGCTCGCCAGCGTCGGCTTTCTGGAGGGATTTTACTATCGGCCTCGGATCGATAAGGAAATCTTAGCCGAGTTGAACGAGGGCCTTATCTGCACCTCCGCCTGCCTCAAAGGCGAAGTCACCGCCGCGATGGCCAGTGGCGATGCAAAAACGGCGCGTTTGGCGGCGGAGAGTTATCTGAAAATCTTCGGACCCGAGCGATACTTCATCGAGATACAAAGTCACGAGGGGGATGGTGCCGATGTTGTCGAGGGGCTGGCTGAGTTAGCCAAGAAAATGGGGATCGGCCTGGTGGCGACGAATGATGTGCACTTTTTGCAGGAGAGCGACCACGAGGCGCACAATTGCCTCTGCGCCATCAGCACGGGCAAGCGCTCCGACGATCCCGACCGGATGATTTATCCCTCGGACGTGTATCTCAAGAGCGCGGACGAGATGCGGCAACTTTTTGCCGGGGCCGCCGAGGCCTGTGACAACACGCTGGCCATTGCCGAGCGGTGCAATGTCGAGCTTGATTTGAAGAGCAGGCACGCGCCGCGTTTCGAGCCGCCCGACGATTCGAGCCCCGAAGAATATCTCACCAGGCTCTGCTACGAGGGGGCGGAGGAACGATACGGCCAGATCACCGAGCCGATCAAGGCCAGGCTCGACCGCGAACTGGACGTGATCGAATCGAAGGGCTTCGCCAGCTACTTCCTGATTGTTTGGGATTTCTGCAAGTACGCCCATCAGCACGGGATTCCCATCGGCGCCAGGGGCAGCGGCGTCGGGACGCTGGTCGGGTACTGCCTCGGCCTGTGCAACGTGGACCCGATTCGCTACGACCTGCTCTTCGAGCGGTTCATGGACCCGCACCGCAACGAGATGCCCGATATCGATATCGACATCTGCCAGGCCCACCGCGCCGAGATCATCGACTACGTCCGGCAAAAGTACGGCCACGTCGCGCAGATTATCACGTTCGGGACCATGAAGGCCCGCGCGGTCATTCGTGACATCTGCCGGGTGCTGGGCGTCTCGCTGAGTGAGGCCGACAAATTGGCCAAGCTCGTGCCTTTCTCGCTCGATATGACGCTCGAAAAGGCGCGCAAGACCGAGCCCGAGCTGGAAGCAGCCTACAAACAGAGCGAGGAAATCCGACGGGTCATCGACATCGGCCGGAAGCTCGAAGGCCTCGCACGGCACGCATCGGTGCACGCTGCGGGCGTCGTCATCGCGGACGAACCTTTGACGAATTTCGTGCCGCTCTATAAAGCGTCCGGTTCCGAGGACCTCGTGACGCAATTCGAAGGGCCCATGGTCGAGAAAGTCGGCCTGCTGAAGATGGACTTCCTGGGCCTCAAAACGCTCAGCGTCCTCGAACGCGCGTGCCAGTTGGTCAGGGACGTCCACGGCGTCGAGATTGATCTGGAGAAGCTCGATCTGACCGACGCGAAAGTCTTCGAGCTTTTCGCAGCCGGCCGGACCAAGGGCGTCTTCCAGTTTGAGTCGGGCGGCATGCAGAACCTGCTGATGAAAATGAAGCCCGACCGCATCGAGGATCTGATCGCCGCCAACGCGCTCTATCGGCCCGGCCCGATGATTCTGATCCCCGACTACATCGACCGAAAGCATGGCGCCAAGTGGAGCCTGCCGCACCCGATCATGACCGAAGTGCTCGAAGAGACTTATGGCATCATGACCTATCAGGAGCAGGTGATGCGGATCTGCAACCGCCTCGGCGATATTCCGCTGCGCGAGGCTTACGGGCTGATCAAGGCCATCAGCAAAAAGAAGGCCAAGACCATCGCCAAGGAGCGCGAGCGTTTCATCGCCGGCTGCCAGAACAAGGGCCTCAAGAGCCAGGAGGCCGAGCAAATCTTCGAGCTGATCGAGCGCTTCGCCGGCTATGGGTTCAACAAGAGTCACTCGACCCGCTACGCGTTCATTGCCTATCAGACCGCGTACATGAAGGCGCACTGGCCCGTCGAATTCATGGCGGCGCTGCTGACCTACGAAATGGACAACACCGACAAGATTGTCGATTACATCGCCGAGTCTCACCAGATGGGCATCGAGGTGCTCGCTCCGGATATCAACGAGAGCGGCGTTGATTTCACACCGCTCTACGAACAGAAGCCGGAAGCGTCAATCTCAGGCAAGAACAAGGGCGTCATTCGTTTCGGCTTAGCCGCCGTCAAGGGCGTCGGCGAGAAGGCCGTCGAGCAGATTATCGCCGCCCGGCGCCAGGTGGACCGGTTCCGCAGCCTGTTCCATTTTTGCGAGAACGTGGACCTGCGCGCCGCCAACAAACAGGTCCTCGAAGCGCTGATCAAGGCCGGCGCGTTCGACAAGCTCGGCGGCGGCCGGGCGCAGATGATGGCCGGGTTGGAGCAGGCCATGGAGCACGGTTCGAGCCTGCAATCCGACCGGCAGGCGGGCCAGATGAACTTCTTCGGCCAGATGGCCGGCGACAATGACTATTCCAAAGACCACAAGCGCCTGCCCGACGTCGCGCCGTGGCCCGAGCCGCAAATGTTGGCTTACGAGAAAGAAGTCCTCGGCTTCTACGTCACGAGCAATCCGCTCAGCCACCACGCCGAGACCATTAACATCTACTCCACGCACAACAGCTCGGAGCTGACCAAGACCAACGGCGAAAAACAAGTCGTCATCGGCGGGATGATCACCAAGATTCGGTACAATCTGACCAAGACCGGACGCAACGCCGGCTCGAAGATGGCCGTTTGTATGCTGCAGGACTTGCAGGGACAGATCGAGGTCGTGCTGTTCCCCGAAGTGCTGAACCGGTACGGCGACATGCTGGCGCTCGATACTGTGTTGTTCGTCAAGGGCAAGGCCGATTACCGCAGGGAAAAGCCCAACGTCATCGCCGAGGAGCTGATCGGGCTCGAAGGCGTGCGGGAGCGACTCGCGGCCAAGGTCAAAATCGGGCTGGACGCCGGCCAGGTGACCAAAGAGAAGGTCGCGATGATCAAGAGCATCTGTCAGCACCACAAGGGCAAAAGCCCCGTCTATGTCGCGGTGCGTACGAGCAGGGGCAGGGTCCATACCGCCGCCGACAAGGAGCTGAGCGTCAACCCCGACCTGGAGTTCTGCCGAAAGATGCGCCAGCTCGTCGGCGAGGAAAACTTTCAATTGGCGCGATAGACGCTGCATGCCTGCTATTTGATACTCGATGCCGGATTCTCGATGCTCGCAAAGGCCCTGTGACAGCGGGTCCGTGTGATCCCCGCGAAAGCGGGGATCCACACGTTTGTCATCCTGAGCGAAGCGAAGGATCTGGCCTGCAAAATAATGTGAGGGAGATTATCATGTGGCTGCCAAAAGATGAAAGAAGAAGACTGGTCTTTTATTATCACAAGTGGGTTGGTGGAAGCAGTTCCTTTCCGTTTGAGGTGCCTTTCGACCAAGCGGTACACTTCCATCTTCGTGACCGACGCCTAATTGTTCTCGATCTCGATATCCCCGGAGGGCGACTGAGTTTAACTCCTGAAGGGATAAGCCTTGGACAGAAATACAACTCCTGGTGGTCACGCAGCAACTTATGGTACAGAGAGTGCATAAAGCACCACTGGATCTGCGTTGTGGGCAGTTTCCTTGGTGGAATTCTTGCCACATTGTTGGTGCAGTGGTTATCCAAGACCTTGATGTGAAAAAGAAGGGCGTACGGTGTGCAACTTGTCCCTAAGGGACTTGTTGCACACGCGGATTCTATCTTATTCGCGATTGGTCAGGGATTCGGCGATTTCCTTGCTTGGGGTGATGTAGTTCATGCCGATGCCGTCGCCCAATCCGAGAACGCAGCCGGACACCTCGATCCACTCCAACAGCTCCCGCGAAGGGACCACGGCCGTCAGGTCAACCGGCGGCGGTATGATCGAGATCGCCTTTGGCTTTTCCACCGCCGGGCGCTCTTCGTAGAACCAGATTTCGTCGAATCCATTGAACCAGTTGCACGCCCGGGCCAGCTCCAGGATTTTGCCCTCGCCGACCACCAGGCCATCGCCCAAAAAGCTGCAGACGCCTTCCCATGCGGCTACCTGCCCGGCCTGCATCTTAGACTTGACCTTGTGCGAGCTTTCGATACACGTCACAAGACACCAGGGCAGCTTTCGAAAAACAGCCCAGTCGGCTTTCGCCAGAGCACAAATTTTATCTTCGACCCAGCCGTAATACATTCGGCGTCCTCTCGAGATCGCGCGGGATTGTCCGCGCCCCATCGCGATCTTGCATGTAATCCCATTCTCTCTTCTCCCGGGGATCGGGGTTGTTATTATGCCATTTATACGTTACATTAGTGCGAGTTTGAAGAAGATGCTTTGGAATTTTCACAAGGATACAGCATGAAACTGACATTAACCGCACTGTCGATTGTGACGGCGCTGGCGTTGTTCTCGTGCCGGCAGAAAGAAGAACAGCCGCAAGAGCAGGCCGCCCAGCCGCCGGAGCACCTCCAGACGCATCAGCAGGCCGGCGTCGATCTCCACACGGCCGTCGTTCAGGAGGTCCTCCAGGCCTCGGCCTACACGTACCTGAAGGTCAAAGAGAACGATAGGGATTTCTGGATTGCCGTCACGAAAAGAGAAATCGAGCCGGGCAAGACCATTGCCTTTGTGGGCGGCCTGGAGATGAAGAACTTCGAGAGCAAGGATTTGCAGCGAACGTTCGAGACGCTCTATTTTGTCGACAGAATTGCCGGCGATGAGTCTCCGCCCACGACCGCTCAACAGCCTGCGAGCATGTCTCACCAGGGCAAACCCGTCATCGATCAGAAGGAGATTTCGATTGAGCCGGTCGAGGGCGGGATATCCATCGGCGAGCTGTTCTCCAATCGAGATGCCTACGCCGACAAGACCGTTCTGATTAAGGGCGAGGTCACGAAGATCAACCGGGCGATCATGGGAAGGAACTGGGTCCACCTCCAGGACGGCACCAGCGGCTCAGGCAGCTTCGATCTGACGGTCACGACCCAGGATGAGGTCGCCGTCGGGGACGTTGTCACGTTCGAGGGCAAGATCACCCTGAACAAAGACTTCGGGGCCGGTTATTCCTACGAAGTCATCGTGGAAGAAGCCAAGAAGATCCCTCAATGAATCGAGCCCGACGCGAAGGATTAGAGCGGCGGGTCGAGGGCCTTGGCCGCTCTGTTCAGGTCGTTATTGGCGAGCGAGATGCTTTCGGTTACGTCACGATGCTTGAGGAAAGTCGTTGTCCCCTCGGCCGCCTGCGAATTGCGGACGACGAGCCCGCGCACCGAATGCAGGTTGATGGCGGCGCTGGCGTCGTCCGAGCCGGGCTGGCGGCCTCGGAAACCGTCGATCACCACACGGCTTGACCGCTCGCACCAGAGGGCGTATGTGTAATACTCCGGCGGTTCGGAGTCCCAGCGCACATCGAAGTGATTGAGGCCCAAGCCGTCTGCCCCGCGACAGAAAAGCGCCGCTAAGTCATGCTCAAAGAGCGCCCACCTGGGATCGAAAGCGGGTCGCAGGTCGATATTGCCGCCGTACGATGCGCTGAGCGGACCTCTCTTCAGATGCAGCCGGACTTGACTGAACGTCACATCCTCGATTCGGCCCGGCTCCTGAGCCCAGATCACGATGCCGCTTTCGCTCTCGGCCAGAATGTTCGAGAACGCGACGTTGCGTATCCTGCCCAACGCGGGGCTCGATTCGCGATCTGGAAGCACCGAGAGATGGATCGGCTCGCCCTTGCCCCACCAATGTCCAGTGTGGAGCCTGGTTTGGATGACAATGTTGTTGAACAGTACGTTCTCGATGGATCCCTGCTGGCGGACGAACAGGCCCAGCCCGCGGTTCGAGTCGCGGATGACCAGGTTCTCAAAGACGCAGTTTCGGACGGTGTTCATACCGTAGCCGAGGCGGACACCTGCCGAGCGTGAAGACAGCGTGCAGTTGGATACCGTGACATTTTCACAGACGCCGGGCTCGCGGCTGTTGACACTGGTGATGCAGATCGCATCGTCGCCGCACACCAGCTCACAGTTGGCGATATGTACGTTCTGGCATGTCTCGCAGTGGATGCCGTCGCTGTTCGGGACGAGCAGGTTGTTGAGCACTTTCACGCCCTCGACGTTCACATACCGGCAGTCGGCGAAATTGATCGTCCAGCAGGGGGCATCGGTCAACAGCACGTCGCGCATTGCCAGGTGGCTGCAATTGTAGAATGCGACCAGGCGGTTCGGACGCGAGCGATAGGTCACGGGTCCGTCGCCGACGCCGAACTTGGATGACATGAAATCCTCACCCTGGCGGGTGAAGCGACGCTCGAAATCGCGGGCGGCGGTTCGCGGCTGGTCCAGATTTATGAATGTGCTGCCGCGCCCGTCAATCGTGCCCGACCCGCAGATCGTGACGTTCACAGCATCCCGGGCCCACACCAGCGGCCGTGTTCTGCCGTCCACGCGGTAGTCCCCGACGTCTTCGCTGCCTCGAAGTACCGCGCCGGCTTCGAGCCTGAGCGTGACGTTGCTTTGGAGCTGAATGGGGCCGGTGCGATAGACGCCCGCCGGGACGAGGACCGTGCCGCCTTTTTGCTCGACGCAGGCGGCGACTGCTTTGCTGAAGGCGGCCGTATTCAGCGTGGTTCCGTCGCCGGTTGCACCGTGGTCGAGTACGTTGACCGCTCCGGCAACTGCGCCGGCCGCCGGGCTTGCTGCGGCCATAAGGACAAGGGCGTAAAAAGCCGTTGCAGGTCGAATCATCATTGCACTCCCTAAATTGCCTGAGCTGAAACCGGCATCGAACAATTTGCCGTCTCGGATATGGTATCTCCCGCCTTCGCCGATGACAAGTCTTGTATCGGACTCCGAGCGGACCGCGTCCGGGGGAGATATTTTGTTAATAATTTGTTGAACAAGTTCAGTGTTTTATAGTATAATACAACTCGTGAGGGGGGATAAACGAATACTGCGCCCGCGTACACGCCTATTGGCTCCGGCGACCGGCTAAGAAAGCCGCTCGCAACATCTTTTATGGCCCAGCCCAGATGCGACAATTGCTGCTTTTCGACTTTCGCGGCCGGTCCCGGCCGGGCCGCCCTGATCTGCCGGCAGAAAAAAGGCGCCGAAGGCCGCTGGACGATCCGCCCGCCGCTGGGAAAATGCTCGAATTTCCACCCCTCGCGCGCCGCCGATGCCCGCGGCGGTTCGCCGCGCCTGATCCCGCTGACGCGGGGCAAGTTCGCTATCGTCGATGCCGAGGACTATCCGCGCTTGAGCCAATACACCTGGTTTGCCGAAGGGACCGACAAGAATTGCTACGCCGTGCGAAAAGCGGGCGGCAAGACCCTCAAGATGCACCGCGAAATCATGCTCGCCCCAGACCATTTAGTCGTGGACCACATCGACCATAACGGCCTGCACAACTGTAAGAAGAACCTGCGTCTGTGCACCTTCGCCCAGAACTGCCGCAACGCCCGCCGGACCGCCAAGTCAACCTCGAAATACAAAGGTGTCCACTGGCGCAAAGGAGCCAAAAAATGGGCCGCGGCCATAAGATTCGAGAACAAAACCCGCCATCTCGGCTACTTCGAAAACGAGCTCGACGCCGCCAAAGCCTACGACGAAGCAGCAAGAAAGTATCACCGCGACTTCGCCAGCCTCAATTTCCCGGATGTAACCATGAATGAACACAGCCTGCCCCGAGCCCATTCGGCTACGCTCAGAGCCTGCCCTGAGGAATTCGAAGGGGTAAACTCCGTCGAACGGGAAGACCACGAAGAAAATAATCAATAGTCAATCCCAAGGCCCTCGCCAGCCCCGAAATTCGTAAGGTATCCCCCGAATTCTGGAGTCTATATCACTATCACAAATCTCTGCTTCTGCAAAGGGCAAGAAGGTCACTCTTCCATTTCGTGGTGCAGTTTCAGCATTGCGATGAAATCCGGATTCAGTCCTGTGCCCTGATGTCGGTAGTGAGCCGTGATGCGGCTGCCCAACGCTGTGTTGAGATGGTAATGCCGGACAGTTCCGTTGATCTCTATGAAGCCGGTGCGATTCACCAGTTCAGGATTCGCTATTCCATTAACGATGGGAGCGTGGACGGTGCAGTTCGTGAATCGCGTACCTAATGTGCTCTCCAGCGTATAGAAGTCACCCTGTACTTCCTGCACGTTGGGTTGGAGCCGGCAGTCGCGGAACACCAGTTCGCCTTGCAGGCCCGGGGCGGTGACGGTATTCACCGAACACCGGTCGAAGAACGCGCTGGCGATGCAGTTTCCCAGATAAACACTGACATTATCGCAATCGGTGTAATGGATCTCCGGGAATAGAGAGACCTGGTCGGCGTAGTCATTCGCATCTTCGGCTCCGATGAGCAGGTGCACCTTGTCGGTGTCGTTCGGATGCTTCGGGACCATCTTTTCGAGTTGCACGTCGTCGACAACCAGCGTGCAGTTCGCCTCGAGTTTGCTCCCATCGTATCGGCCCTTTCGGCGCAGATCATAGTGGTGCGGATTGGGAATACGAAGCAGACGTACTCCCTGCTCCCGGCCTTCGACCCTGACGTCACTGAATTCTATGGTGCTGGGAAAGAACAGGCGTGCGCCCGTCTCGGTCCTGGAAAAGGGCACGATGTCCATCAGCCAGCACGGGGCCGTGGACTCAGGCGCTGCGCTGTAGTCGATGAGCATGTCCTCGACTATGACACTGCGGCCAAAGCCGATAGGGTACTGGTAATCGAAGTCCGCCATGTGGTGGTTAAGCACCGAGACGGTGCCGTTACCGGTTGGCTTTAGCGTGCATCCACGGAGCCGGATGCGGCCGTCCCACTTGGCGCCGTAGTCGCGACGGAAGCTGATGAAGCTGTTGCCATCGCGCGTTGTATCGGTCACGAACAGATCGCCGCCGCCGGTGATGGTGATACCTTTGAAGCCGATGGTGCAGTCGCGGATATACAGGTTCCAGCAATGAAAATGGACGTCGATGCGATTGAGCCGGCAGTTCTCGATGCGGAAGTTCTTGTTGAGATTCGTTCCGAAGACGCCCCAGGCCACCCAGCCGCCTTCGGCCGTCAGGTTGCGGAATGTGCAGTTCAGCATGCGCGCGCCGCTGATTCCATACGTACCGTGAGCCACGACCCTGGAACGGTCGCGACGGTTCTTCTCCCAGGGCATGGCCCGAATGTTCTCCAGCGTGACGTCATAGACGCCGCGCAGCTCATAGAAGCCGGACCGGGGCTCCATCGAGACATCCCGATGACCCTTCTCCAGCCCCACCCATTGCTCACGAACGATGGTGCGGCTGCGCTGGATAGAAATTCCGAGGTGGTGATAGCCCTTGGAGCCTCCGGCCGGCGTGTCGCCTGAGACACGGAATCCGCCCCCCTCGATGATGAGGTAAACGTTGTTACAGGCAGTGGCTCTTACCGACGTGAAGTCCTTGAACTCCCAGGCGATGTCGCCGATGATGCGTCCCTCTTCTTCGACGTAGAATAATTCCTCGCGCGCCCATCCGCGTTTGGAGTAGTTGCCTGCCCGAATTCCGATGCGGTCCTTTACATCCTCGACCGTGAACAGGCAGCCTGCGTAGGGCGCCAGCTCATCGATGATCTGTACGCCGGGCCGGATCTTCGCCAGTAAAATGGCTTTGGTTTCTTCGTCCAGTTCGAGGGTCTGCGTCGGCTCATCATTGAGAACCACGAAACGGGGATTCCGCTTGTGGTTGAACCTCTCGTCAATGTGAAACGTTGTATGACCCCAGTGCACATTGGTCGTGATTTCAATGTTGTTGACCTGTTTAATCCAGAACTCACCGCTGAGATTGACCACGGGGATCCGGCGCCTGTTGGCGTATCCATGGGCCAGCTTGATTTGAACACCATCGTCGCTCTGGCCGTCTCCGACCGCACCGAACATCCTGTAGTTCACGGCCTCACTTTCCAGGAGGACGGCAACCCGTCCATTCTTCAGAGCGATGACATCGGCCCCATTGGGCGGTAACGCGTTATTTGGCTTCTGGATGCGGTACAGCGCCTCGCCGCCGTCTCCCGGAGCATAGAAGCCCGCCGTCTCTGCCAACGCGCCTTCGTCCAGACTCGTCAGCGAGCGGAGCAACTCAGCGGTGCCATAGCGACTCACTGTAACGTCCGAGGCGCGCTCCGTTGAGTCTGTCGGAGTCTGCTGTGCCGAAATCCCTGTGCGGTGCATCGCGAAAGTCAAGCAAACCATAACGCTCAAGACCAGCGCCTTACATTCGGTGATCTCTTTCTTTGCCTTGCACTTATGTGAACCTGGGAGCATCTTTGTTATTTCCTAATCGAGACATTCTTTTAGGGGCGTATTTGCATCAGACAATTTCTCACATCTCATAGATTGGCCGTCACATTTCATATTTCACTCCCGGCCGTCCCCGCTGCTGCTCCGGGAAATGGAAGATAGTGCAGGGCAAATCCAAAGGCAAGAAGAAAAAAGACAACTACGCAGAGGATCGGCAAATCAGGGTATCCTGTAATCCGGTCCAAACTAACCTCGAGTCACCACAGCCCTTCTTCAGGACCTCTTTGCGACAGACCGGTTCTTGATCTCGCTGATGGCGAACACAAGGCTGCCCACGAGACCAATCAGGAACAATACGGGGCATATAATCACGGCCAACAGGAAAAAGAAGGGCTCATCCGGTATGCCGATTCTTTCCCAAAAATCCGGGCCAAACCAGTAGATAAACAGCCCGTAGACGACATTGTGCAGGATTGCACATACGATAAAACCCACGACGGAAGCTGCTGTGATGATCAGGTACTTCTTCAGTCTTCTTTCCATCGGGTTCCTGTATGTGGTGAAAACGGTAATCTAACCTTCTATCTCCCACCAGCAGGATTTTCGTACTCGGTACAGATCCTCGTTGCCCGCATCAGTGGTGGGTATGACGTGCTGAGACGGGTGCGTACGGTCGCGGAGCTTGCCGCCCTTGATGGTCTCAATGCCTTTCCACTTCCAGTATTCGCTGTGTCCATCGGCAAGCGAGACGCTCGTTCCGTTGCCGTGCCGAACCATCGGGTCGTCCCACCATTCCTGCCGATTCTGATAAACCGCATAGCTGTCCGGAGTCACCCAGCCTTCATCGATAAAGACGATCCTTTGGGAGGGGCTTTTAATCGTCATCCTCTTTTTGATGATCAGCCTTCTGATGACGTCGGCGGGGCCTCGGCTCTTCGGATCATGCGGCAGAGGATGACCATTCATGGAATCCATGGCGGCATACGTCACCAGCTCTCCCCGCGTCCCGGTCGGGCACGCGTAGAGCTGAATGTTCTTACAGTAAGGCCACAGGGCTCCATGCATGATTTCCCTTTTTTGCTCCGCCTCCGGGAGCTGGTCGCCGCCCCGGTAGTTGCTGTGCCAGCACCGGCCGACCCAGGGAATCTCAACCACGCCGTTATAGGTGTGGTTCACCCCTCCGTCGCCGCTGACGATTCGGTCGTCATTCTCATCGGAATACAGAATCCACGACAGGGTCAATTGCTTGAGATTGCTCAGACAGACGGCGCGTTTGCCCTGCTCTCTGGCTCTGTTTAGTGCGGGCATCAGTATCGCCATTAATATCGCAATAATGGCAATGACCACTAAAAGTTCAATGAGCGTAAAGCCTTTTGCCTTATTCATGATGTTTCTTCCATATCTTCTCGCTATATTGTAAAAGTGCCGCTTTTTGTTCAATAACAACACTATTATAACCCTTCATCTGATTTTATGCAAAGGTTATTTAGCGGGATTATCCACGTGAGTTCATAATCGGTGCCCCTGCATATCCGGCTGTTAATGATCCCACGATAGGCCGTTCGATTTCAAGGCTTCTGGTCGCCATTGTGGCCAAGGCACCTTCCAGAAAGGCCCAGGTCCCACCAATTTGCCGAGAAGACCCCAAATGAACAAGGTCTTCCCCCGAATTCAATTGGATGCAAGCCAATCGAAAATCTTTTTGAATGCTTCCTTTCTGTGTGACACACGTGTTTCCTTACCGTTTTTAACCACAACCTCGTTAAACCAATGGTCACAGCCGGGCAACACATGGTAGGTCAGATTGTCTTTTCCCAATCTCAGGAACTCCAGCATAACATAATCAGACTGCAGAACAGGGTTATTACGATCAGAGGAACCATTCAGCAAGAGAATTGGAATTTCCAACTTGACTAAATGCTCTAAAGGGATGTCGGTGCAAAAACTCCCCCAGCGCTGATAAGGATGGCCATAATACCATTTCTCCGTGTTGCGTGGATCACTGTATATTTTCTTGTAGACAGCAAACAGCTCATCAATCGCTGCTTGAGCCTCCTGATGCGTTATTTTTCCGGTAGCTGCATCAATCCTTCGGTTGATGATACTTGAATAAAATTGATTCAGACCATTACTGATCACGCTGACAAGATGCGTCACCTTTCTATTCTCTTCAGCCAGCTTGACGGCAAGGTGCCCCCCCTCCGAAAAACCAAGGGCAATGACCCTGTTCTCGGAAATAGAGAGCGTTTTGCAGAGGGAATCAATGACGATTGAACTTGCCTTCACCTCCCATTCCATGCCGCATTTTTGAATGTACTCCTGGGAAGGTTGATAATCTTCCAGATTCTTCAAGGGATTGATTTCATCTACTTTCATTGTGTCGCAAAATGGAGTCCCCGCTTTTCCTATCAAGGCAACATGGTACTGTTCGGAAAAATAGTCAATTTGGTCCGGAGGCACAGTGCCCAGTTGCAGCGATTTCTCTTTGCATTGCACCACCAACATAACGGGCAATCCCCTACAGCCACTGATGAGGAATACGAGTGGCTTCTCCATGTCGATGCCCTTCTGCGTCACATAGTAATTGACGTCTCCGAGTTGTGCGTCTTTGATATGAAAGCTCTTAAGACCCCAATCCTTTGGCGTCACCCCTTGTGCAAACAGGCTTTGAATGAGAACGAGTGATATTAGGGAACTACTCATGGTTTTCATTTCCATTACCTTTCATTGAACAAGATCTCAGATTGTCCCCGTGTCGGACCGAATAGGGTCAGTCCATAGTTGCACTATAGACTATCGACCATCAATAGCAAGCTTGTGACTCAAAGACTCCAACAAATAGGAATCTGGCCACAGACGCCGTCCCGAGCCCAGTCGAGGGAGCACACAGAGAAATGAATCGTAAACGGTGTGAATCCGTGTCTGTCTGTGTGGGTATAAAAAATGGTAGGGCGGGACGAACCCACCCTACCCTTTACCGGTTAACCGCATTCCGCCGGGCACAATGCCCGGTCCGGCGGCTCTCCCCAAATTCACGCATAAGACGACGAGGGACGAAGGACGAGAGACGAATCGGGCTTCGCCCATCGACTTTCAATTATACATCATCAGTCATCAAAAGTCAATCCGAAAATCTATGGCTTAGCCATCGTAAATGATCTTGGGCTTGCCACCCGTCCCGGCTCTTCACGGCCAACACACAGGCTGCCAGCCCTTGAAGTACCCGCTACACGAAGCATCTGCTATGGGCTCACGACTCGATTGTAGATGCGAACGTCATCGATCAGGCCGGAGAAGAATGCATCCGGTTCGAGGCTGCCTCCCGCGCCGATGTATAGGCCGTTGTTTGAGCTTGGCAAAGCTTCCTGTGTGTCTTCGGCAGCCATGACACCATCCACAAAGAGTGTTCTGCGTGAGCCATCCCAGACAAGACCTATACGGTGCCATTGCCCATCGGTGATGACCGCCTGGGACCGCAACGCAGCGCCGGTCCGACCGTAGCATTTAAGCTCCGTCATCAACTTGCCTTCGGCATCGGCCCCAAGCCAATTGGCGCCTTCTGGCTCCGAAAGGATAACCTGACCTGGAGCGCCACCTGTAATCCAGGCAAGGATACTGAATGGCCCGTCTGCTGGATTCACCACATCGGGCGTGCTGACGTAGTCATCGATAGCATCGAGTTCGAGAGCCCCATCCACCGCGCCACCGGTAGGCTGCCAGACGGCACCACCAAACACAACGGCATCGTTCACAGCAGCGCTGTCATAGGCTATGTCGCCTTCTGCCTCATCCAGTTTCCAATGTGCTATCAGCGTGGAGTCGTCCACTTCTTCAAACAGATGCTCAGCCAGAACCGTCAAGTCTTCGACATCGACGATACCGTCGCCCCAGGGCATCGGACCAATATCATATAAAGAATTGTCTGTGCCCCAGTGGTCAACTATTGCGCACATGTCGGCGCTGCCAACAATTCCGTCGCCGTTGAGGTCAACGACAGGAAGAATTGGCGCCTGCCACATGTCCTCGCCACCGACACCGCCGGGTCGGGGGGCTTGCCAGTCGGAAAAATAAAGCGACAGGCCATCAGGTGAGATACTCGGACACCACTCCCCGTAAGCCGTGTTGAGGGGCGCCCCAGGATTGAGCGGGGGTCCCCAAGGCTCGCCAACGGTTGGCCTTGTGGTTACCCATAGGTCGCGAACACCGAGCCCC
>CP070806.1:2400095-2440271 GCA_020343675.1 Phycisphaerales bacterium | reverse complement strand
CGGTAATTCCCTTCAGACAGCGTCAATCTTGTCACGGCCGCCCTACTTGCTGTTCCTGGATTTGTACCGTGGATTTGCCACGGGCATCTGAGCATCGCCCGTCCTGCGCCAGGCTTCCAGGCGTCTTCGCAGTTCCGCGACCCTCTCGGGCATTTCTTCTGAAAGGTCGTTTTGCTCACCCATGTCGCTGGTGAGGTTGTACAGTTCGACGCGGTCGTCCTCAAAGTACTCGAGCAGCTTCCAGTCGCCCTGGCGAACTGAGCTGACCGGGCTGGTCGTGGGATAGTAATGGGGGTAGTGCCAATAGAGGGCATCACGCTTCAGCCTGGCGTTCGGGTTCCTGAGCAAGGGCACCAGGCTAAGGCCATCCAGTTCGGCATTGTGCTTTGCGTCGCCGGAGCGGCCGCTTATATCGAGAATCGTCCTGTAGAAATCAATCGAGCTGACCGCCTCTCGGCACGTGCTGCCGGCTTCGGTTACGCCCGGCCATTTCACAATCAGCGGCGCCCGGACGCCTCCTTCGTACAGTGAGCCTTTGCCCGAGCGCAACGGATAGTTGTCCGTGACGGTTTTTGTCTTGTACTTGTTGATGAAGCCGCCGTTGTCGGAGAAGAAAATGACCACCGTGCGGTCGGCGATGCCGAGCGTGTTCAGCTTCGCCAGAATTCGGCCGACATTCTCGTCGAGACTGTGGACCATAGCGGCATATTCATAGTTCTGATGGCGCATGCCGAGTTTGACCTTCTTCTTATAGTGTTGAACCAGCTCGGGCTTGCCTTCGATTGGGGTGTGCACCGTGTGATAGCAGAGGTTCAAAAAGAACGGCTTATCCTTGACCTTGTCCAGAAGGCTAATCGCCTCATCAGTCAGGCGGTCGGTTAGGTACTCACCTTCACGGCCGAATTCGAGGTGCGGCACATATCTAAACTCCCCGCCCCACCGGCTCGAACCGCCATAGGGATAGAAAAATGTGGCCGGGGCGCCCCAGAAGGTCCCACCGATGTTGACGTCGAAGCCCTGCGTCTCGGGGTAATGTCCGGCGTCGCCCAGATGCCACTTGCCCACGTGAGCCGTGAAGTATCCGGCCTCCTTGAGCACTTCGGCGATGGTCACCTGCTCATGAGGTAGATTGCCTTGCGTCACCGGCGGGATAAGCCTTCGGTTCTGCGGCGGGTTCGCCGAGCTTTCATACCAGATGGTCATGTGCAGCTTGGCCGGGTACTTGCCCGTCATGATCGAAGCGCGGGTCGGCGAGCATACCGGTGCTGCAGCGTACGCATCGGTGAACCGCATTGCTTGTTGGGCCAGCCGGTCGATATTGGGCGTCTCGTGCAGATCGCTGCCGTAGCAGCTCACATCCGCCCAGCCGAGGTCGTCAACAAGGATGAAGACAAAATTGGGCGGGGCGGAAGAGTCCTTCGTTGCGCCGCGCGTGCCGACAGGCAGTAGGGCCTGGGCGGCAAGGCATGCCCCGTATTTTAGAAAATCTCGTCTGGTCGGTCCAAATGCCATGTCTGTCGCCCTCTATCACTGCCATATCCACACAGTCTCTCGGTCCCGTTACGTGGAGGCCAGGAGGTGTGATTTAGCCATTGCATTGGTGTTACTTCTTCTGGCCGGAAGCGTCTTTTATCTTCGATATCCCACCCACTGCGAGTGCTTTGCGGACCGCGAAATAGTCTTCCCTGGAGATTGTTTTGTCCATCGCGCCAATCGCTTCTTGAATCTGAGATGGATTCTTAATTCCGACCACGGCCACGTGGATGGCCGGATGCATCAATGTGGCGGTCAGTATCAGCTGATACGTGGTGAGTTGATACTTCTCCGCCAGCGGCGCCAGGCCCTGGACCGCCCCCGCGATTGCCCGGAAGCGTTCTCCCTGGAAGTCGGGAAGATGTTTGCGGAAATCGGTGAAAGTCTCAGTGCCGGAGTATTTGCCCGTGAGCAGTCCTTTGTGCATGGGTGAATAGACCATTACGCCGACGTTCTCCGATTCGCAGTAAGGTAATAAATCGTTTTCGATTTTCGCATCCACAAGGCTATAGCACGGCTGGGCGGCGTCGTAGGCGCCAAAACGCCGCTGTGCGCGAAGCTGCTCCACGGTGTGGTTGCTGACGCCATATGTACGTATCTTTCCTTCTTTCTTAAGCGAATCCAGAGTCTGCGCCACGTCGGCCAAGGCCGTGGCCGGGTCGAACAAGTGAAGAAGATAAAGATCAATTGTCTCGACACCCATGCGTTGCAGTTGCAGATCGCAGCGCTGGCGTATGTGTGCGGGCGATAGGTCCGGATAGCGCGATCCGTCGGGATTGAAATGGTTGAAGACCTTTGTGCAGATGACAACGTCGTCGCGGGATTTGTCGGCGAGAAACTCACCCACGACCGCTTCAGCGTAGCCGTCGCCATAGGCGTCTGCGGTGTCGAAGAAGTTTATTCCAGCGTCGAAAGCCGTGTTCATGGCGGCCAATACATCCGTTTTAGATTGTCCGCCCCAGAAGCGAGGGCTGAGCTGCCATGTGCCGAAACAAACGGGTGAGACCTCCAATCCCGTAGCGCCGAGAATAACGCGATTATTCATTTGGTGTTCCTTTCCGTTATGTTTTGCTAACTCAACTGAAATCCCCACAATTATAAGGATTTGCCTCCGATTTGTCATCGAGTGAATAATGGCGGACTCGTTGCCTTATCTGGCGGCTGGAATTGATTTGACGGAGGTCCCAATTTAGGCTATAGGATCGTCCGTATCGCGAATGATCAGAAAGGTTGGGCGGACGCTTGAGCAGAGTGGCAAATCAATACACAAGAGTGATTCTATGTGGTGCGTTTCTTGTCCTGGCAGTATTGTCGATTGCGCCATCGGCTCATGGTGTGGAGATGCCTGAGGAAACGTGGTTTCCAAAGGCTCCCTCGCTGCCTCGACGGCCGGGACTTACGGTTGAAGTCTCTGACGTCCACGAGTTGATCGACGCAGTCAAACAGGCCCAGCCGGGACAAACCATCCTCGTTGCGGATGGTCACTACATGATGCCTCATTATGTGCAAATTGCCGCCGACGGCGTTACGCTGCGCAGCGCATCCGGTCAGCGCGAGCGTGTGATCATCGACGGCGCGCAGAGTCGCGACGGGGAACTGCTGGGCATCCGTGCCTGTTCCGGCGTGACCATTGCAGATCTGACCATTCAGAATATCAAGTGGAACGGTTTCAAGATTAACTCCCAGACAAACGTTCAGAAATTGACGATTTACAATTGCATCATTCACAACATCTGGCAACGCGGCGTCAAAGGCGTGAAGGTGCCCGAAGAGAATCGCGACGCCATTCGTCCGAGAGAATGTCGCGTGCAATACTGCCTGTTCTACAACGACCGGCCTAAACGCCTCAGTGACGATGCGGCCGACATTGCCCAGGGGAACTATATCGCCGGCATCGACGTGATGTATGCCAAAGACTGGACCATCAGTGACAATGTGTTTGTGGGGATTCAAGGAAGGACCTATGAAGGACGGGGCGCGATATTCATCTGGCATGATTCACAGGACTGTGTGGTCGAACGCAACATCGTCATCGATTGTGATGTCGGCTTGCAACTCGGGAATCCGCATCGGCCAGCCGACGTCCAATATCATTGTGTTCGCTTCATAGCCAGGAACAACTTTATCACCAGAGCGCCGGAAGCCGGAATCGTGACGGTATATACCAAGGATTGCAGGGTCCTCAACAACACGATTCACGATCCGCAAAGCCGGATGGGACGTTTGATTCGGATGGTATTTACGAATGATGGCCTGGTGGTCGCCAACAACCTCTTCAGCGGGCCGCGAATCAGAAATGAATCTGAGAGCGAAATAGCATTTCACAGCAACCTTATCGGAGACTTCACGCACGCTTTTGTATATCCGGAACGCGGAGACCTGCATCTCAAGGGGGCAGCGGTCGAAGCCATTGACCGGGGCCTCGCTCTGACCGAAGTCACTGAGGACATCGACGGACAACCGCGCGGGGCCAAACCCGACGTGGGGGCCGACGAATCATTGAATTAGCCGACTTGCGAGCACTGAGAGATTAACGACACAAACACAAGAGAGCGAATGATCCGGCGGAAGAAACGACGATGGCGTCGGCCGATGACAGTCTTCTCTGCTGCAATTTGCCGTCCCGGCGGCGGTTTTGCGCGCGGCCATCATTATCGGTTCGGGCAGCGCTTCGTATGAGATCATCGAACATCTGGTAAAAAACCTGCCGATAGGTCTGGTGCCGCACTGGGCCAAAACGAGGTGCCAGCTGATTGGCATTCGCGACGTGATCAAATACCTCGTTGGTGTCCTGGAAAAGCCCGAAAAAACAGGCGAGCCCTACAAGCTTGTATTCACTTTTGACCGAAAAGAGCGCCTCTTCGCTCTTTCGTTCGGTCTGCAGGATCGGGGGCAAGGAGGGCTGGTTTCACGGCAATTGGCTGTGGCGGCTTCGGGGTGCGGTCGATCGACTCCTCCTGGGAGTCAGATCCGTGCGCGGCAGAAGAAGCTCCTCCAGCTTGCGAATTGGCGACGTCATTGACTTTTGGCGGATCGAAGATCTCAAGCGAGATACGATGCTTCTGTTGGGGGCCGAAATGAAGCTGCCCGGCAAAGCGTGGCTTCAGTCCCGGATCGACCCGGAAGCAGACAAGAACCGGCTGCTCGTGAAGGCCTGCTATCAGCCCCGGGCCGTGTTCGGAAAGCCCTATTGGTGCATATTCCTTCCCTTCCACTTCTTCATCTTCCAAAGTCTGATCAGGCAAATCGAGAAAAGAAGCTGACAAACAAGGGCCTCGACGGTTCCCTCGATGAAGAGGGAAACGTGGAGCATCGTGGCCGCCGATCCCTTAATGCGGAGGTTCGGATCTGTGAATTCTCTCTATTCTCCGGAGACAACAAAGCCGCCCGGCTCGAGACGTTCCTGCCCAAAGAATTGTTGACACGGAGAACAAGAGCGTTAATATGTGGCCAAACATTGATGAGAGTTGCAGTGACATTCGGATTGCCGGTGACGGCATCATCTTTTCTATGTGGTAATGATATATGGCTCTGCAAAATAACGCTGACATCAAGTTCTCCTCGCTCTTGAGGCCCTCGCAAGTTATGTGCCAGACCGAGCAGGCTGACCGAGACACGCTTCTACTTGAGATGCTGCGCCTGCTGGCGTACGAGCGCGGCATCGGAAATGTGGAGGAGGCCTACAAGGCCGTGCTGGCTCGCGAGGCAGATGTCCCCACGATCGTGGGGCCGGGGATTGCCATGCCCCATGCAAAGTTGGAGGCGCTGGACGAGATTGTGGTAGCCGTGGCGACATCGCGAAACGGAATCGTTTACGACAGCGGGCAGCCGGAGAATCTTATTAAGCTCATTATCCTGACGTTGGCGCCGAAGCACGCCCCGGGAGCATACCTGCAGAGCGTCAGTTGTGTGGCCAAGATTTGCCAGGATCCAACGACCGCTGAGGTCGTTTCGAGCTTATCGACGCGCGAGAAGGTCTGGAACTTCTTTGACGAGGGAGGCGTGGCCCTGCCCGACCATCTGCGGGCCCGCGACATCATGGACCCCATCGAGGTGAAGCTGCTGGAACATGATACGCTGGAGCGAGCCATTGATCTGTTTGTGCGGCACCGCCTCAACGAGCTGCCGGTTCTGGACAAAGACGGTGACCTGGTTGGCGTGGTCTCCACGCACGAGCTGCTTCGTGTGTGTCTGCCTGAGTATATTCTCTGGATGGACGACCTGACCCCTATCATGAATTTCGAGCCGTTCGCTGAGATTCTTCGCAAAGAGAGCCAGACCTGGCTCACCGAAATTATGACCGATGAATATGCCATCGTCCAGGTCGATGAGCCTGCAGTTCAGGTCGCCAAGCAGATTACCCGCGAGCGGACGAATTGGGCGTACGTTCTACAAGGAAAGAGGCTTGTGGGTGTCGTTTCGCTCGAAACATTTCTAAGCAAGATCCTGCGGGAGTAGGCCATGCTGAAGCTACAAGACAAGACGAGTGCTCTTCAGAGAGGCGGTCGTGCAGGTGTGTTGTTGGTCGTCCCCACTCTCGTGGGACTGCTCACACATTCCATCGGGCTGGATCGACAACAAGTCATCTCCTGTTCGATCTTCATGGTCATTATTATGGCCACTCTTCTATTCTGGAAGTTTCGCCTGGCGATAGCGTTTGTTGGCATCGGGGCCCTGATGGGAAGCAATGTGCTGAGTTTGCCTACTTTCCTTCGCGAGTGCAAGCTGGACGTGATCCTGTTTCTGGTTGGGATGATGGTGACGGTGGGCGTCCTCAAGGAGCTGGGTCTGTTCACATGGATCATCCAGAGCGTTATCGGCGTGCCGGGCATGACCGGGTCAAGGTTTGTGGCGATTACTGTTGTCCTCGGGGCATTCATGGCCTGTGCCGTGGACGAAGTGACATCGATTGTCTTTGTCGCTACCCTGATCTTTCAGGTCTGTGACACACTGAAGGTACGACCCGTTCCCTTTTTGATTATCGCTGTGATGGGAACGAACGTGGGTTCGAGCGGGACCATGCTGGGCAATCCGGTGGGGATCCTGATCGGACAGAACTCTACACCTCCACTTCGATTCATCGATTTCCTGGCGTGGTCGTTCCCCATCATGGTTGTAACGCTCGCAATCACGATGGGTATTCTGATGTGGTGGTTCCGCAAGGACATTGCTGTGCTGTCCGAACGCCTGGAGGCCCGGCGTCAGCTGGGATTGGGATTGGGTCCGCTCGTGCAGGTGCCGTATCGGCGCGGACTGGCGATTCTGGCCGGCATGATCCTGTTTATCGCTTCCCACCACCATCTGGAGGCGCGACTGGGTCTGGCGCCGAATACGGTTCTGATCGTCGCTCCTCTTGTAATCGCCGGGTTTCTGATGATGTGGCGACATGAGCGGTCCCGGCATTACATCGAGGCCGACGTCGAATGGTGGACGCTCTTGTTTTTCATGATGCTCTTCGCCGTGGCCGGGACGCTGGAAGAGACGCGCGTGACGGAGACAATTTCGGATTACTTTCAGCACGTATTTGGCGACCAGCCTTCGCTACTGACGCCGGTGATCATCGGGGTCTCCGCGATTGGCTCGGCCTTCGTGGACAACATTGTTTTTGCGGCCGTATTTCTCCCGGTGGTGGACAAGCTTGAACAGACGCCGCTGGTCTGGGCCCTTGTGCAAGGGACATGCCTGGGGGGCAACATTACCATGATTGGCTCGACGGCCAACATTGTCGCGCTGGGCATGCTGGAAAAACGCTATCGGACCAGTATCCGTTTCTTTGAGTGGCTGAAGGTCGGCGCCGTTGTCGGGGCGGTAACCTGCCTGATAGCATGGGCGGGGGTTGCCTTGCTGGCGCCTTATATGCCGACGGTAGAGCAGCGCTGGCAGAAGGCCATAGCGCACACGGCTGTCCAGCCGGGGCACGGAGAAGATACGAAAGCGGGGAGGATTCGTCTTGACGAAGACACCGGCGCTCAGACCGATCCGGGTCTGGGGCATGGTCTCTGAACCAGCTTTCATGACGACAGGGTCATCCATTTCCAAGTTCCCAACCGTACTGTGGAAGCTGCAGATCAGCGGGTCCCATCAGAATCTGCTTGTCAAGTAGGCCCGCGTGGCCTGTGCGAATAGGACACTTCGTTTTGCGCACACTGCCTCTCGATGAATCTCCGGCATCGTCTCTGCGCGGGTCGTGATCCCCGACGAGTGGCCCGCCGACCTGGATTCAGAAAAGCCCGGCCCGCAACCGGGTTTTGTCCTGGAGCCAAGTGTGCGTCTTTGGGTATCAGGAGGCACTTTCAATCAAGGGTACAATCCATCATTCCAAAATGTGAGAAAATAGTCATTGACCGGCCGCCCCAAATATGGTAACCTGATGTTAAGATAGAGAGTTCAGGATCGCTACTCTATCGGTTTGGGGCCGATAATGAAAGGTCGGCCTGTGTATCTGGGTGGGCTGACCTCATTTCGCGAGGGCGGCACGTTACGTTACGATTCAAGAATGCTGGTTGAGGACTCGTCTGTGATTGAGTCCCTCTGATTATGTGATCATGTTGGATTGTCGTGGATGGCCCGATGTGCCTGAAGCCTCAGCTGTGCGGGCGGGTGACCTGTGTAAGGATAAACTTCCGCTCGTGGATGGCGAAGCACTCGATGCGAATGCTGTTACGGGCTGTGAAATGCGAAATCGATCCAAAGACGGGATCGTAGTATGCGATGCCTCTGGGGATATCTGTTGGCATTGACAACGTGTGGTTGACGGAGCGGACGCCTTTGAGCGGCAGGTAGTTTGTTGGGAAGCTGAGAGTTTGGGAGCGGTGACTTTCGAGAAATATGGAAGGAAAGAACTTGCCCACAAGTCGTCTCAGACGCGGTAGCTGTTGGGAAATCCGTACGCTGGTCGCGGCATTGCTCCTCGGACCGATCTCAAGCGGACAGGAAGCTGCGAAGAAGGCCGAACCGGTGGAGAATCCACACGGACACCCGGCGACATGCTCTTCCTGCCATGCCTCCGTCGCCGGCCGACGAGGCCATTTACTCTTTGACGGGGATGTCTCCCAACTGTGCCGGTCTTGCCACGATGGACAGCATGCTGCTCGCGAGACCCATCCTGTGGATCTGGCGCCGAGCGAGGTGATGGCGGACAGGATCCCTCGCGAATTTCCGCTTGATAAGGGAGTAGTGACGTGTTCAACCTGTCATGATGTTGCCCGGCAGTGCAGGACAAGCCGGCCTGCCGGCGGATTTCAGCGGAATTTCCTGCGCGGGGCCCATGTGTCCCACGCGTTGGAGTTCTGTTTCCGATGCCATGCGAGGGAAAACAGCCGGCCTTTCAACGCGCACGACCAGATCAGAGCCGGCAGACCGAAGGCCGATGCGTGCATCTGGTGTCACACCGGCGTCCCGGATGTGGACACCGGTCCTGAAGCGGATGCCTCGCACGCCCTTCGCGCTAAACCGCACGGGATATGCAACAACTGCCATCCGGTCGCAAGAGGCCACCCGAACGACGGCCCGCACATGGGCGCGACCCCTCCGGCGGAGATGACGTGGTATATGTCTGCCCACGAGATACAACCTCGAATGAACCTGCCCTTGAAGCAGCTTCTGGAGTACGTGCGAGCCGCCGAGCGGGCTCCTCGCTCGATCCCCCTGGACGAGGCCGGGCGCATCACCTGCTATAGCTGTCACAATCCGCACGAGAGAGGACTACTGCCAAATTGGAATCCGCGATCGATAGGATCGGAGCCGAAACAAGCTCACAATCATCGACTTCGTGCCATCCAAGGTCAACTCTGTAAAGCGTGTCATCAAAAATGAGGTATTTCATGAAGTACTTTACCATTGCTAACCGCGCGGTGACTCGAGGACGAAGGACACTAAGTCCGCGTCTTGTACCAGCCCTTCTGGTGCTGGCACTGACCGTCCTTCTGCCGCAGGTGTTGTATGCCGTGGATGCGGAGAACTGTCTGATGTGTCACCGCTTCCGCGGTCTGGCCCGAGTGGACAAGGAGGGTGACTATCGTCTCTTTTACGTGGACGAGTCACTGTTCAGTCGCGGCCCGCACGCCCGTGTGAATTGCAGGGGCTGCCACGCCGACATCGAGAAGATACCCCACGATAACGCCGAACCGGTCGATTGCCTGCGGAGCTGTCACATCGAGGAGCCGACGCGGGAAATCATCTTCACGCACGCCAAGGTACGTAAGGGTCTCGAAGACAGCGTGCACGCCCTGACGGCCGAGAACGGCACGGAACCCGGCAATCCCGAGGACTACCCCCGCTGCAAAGACTGCCACGACATCCCGCTTTTCCGGCCCGTATCCATTTTCAAACAGCTTCGCGCGGGTGTCTCCGAGCGTGCCATCAGCCGCTGCACCCAGTGTCACTCCGACGAGAATTTCGTGCGTTATTTTTATTCTCATGTCACGACTCGCCTCCACAAGGCTCGCGATCCTCGGGAGGTAGTCGGCATGTGTGCGAGTTGCCACGCTGACCCGGCGTTTGCAAGGAGACACGATCTGCCCGATGTTGTATCAAGCTACCTGGAGACATACCATGGCAAGGCGGTCCTGTTCGGCTCGCCCCTTGCGCCGGATTGTCTGGATTGTCACGCCAGCCAGGACAGCGTGCACGAAATGCGTGCGGCGACGGATCCACGCTCCTCCATTCATCCGGAAAATCGCCCTGCCACGTGCAACACCCAAGATTGCCACAAGTCCGCCGGCCCGGCCCTGGCCTCTTTTGATGTGCACGCCAATCGGAATTCGCGAACACACGCCCTCGAATTCGCAGTCGGCGCGTTCTTCGTGATCGCAACGCTCGGCATTCTACTGCCCGTCCTGACGCTCAATATCCTCGGCCTCGTCCGAGAGCTCTTGCCGAGTCACCAAGCCGAAGAGGAAATCGAACGCCTTACGAAGATCGCGGAAAAGAAGGCGGCCCGTGAGAACGGCATTCTGCGTTTCACCGGTTCACTGCGGCTGCAACATGCTTTTCTGGTCGTCGTTTTTGTAGTCCTCTGTTTGACGGGATTTCCAATGAAGTTTCCGGAAGCGCCCTGGGCACCGGTGATTTATGACCTGTTCGGCGGAATCCACGGGGCTCCGATCGTGCACCGTATTGCCGGCGTTGCGCTGATGATTGGCTTTGCCGCGCATATCCTCCTGATTCTGGTGAACGTCTGGCGCGCGCTGAAGCGAGACCGAAAGCGAGGAATCAAAGCCTGGATCAGTGCCATCCTGGCCCTGCCGATGATACCGAAGCCGTGCGATCTGAAGGATCTGGTGGGGATGGCAAAGTACGTCTTTTTCCTGAGCCCCGAGCGACCGAATTATGGTCATTTCTGCTGGAAGGAGAAACTTGAGTACCTCGGGCTATTCTGGGGCATTCCCCTGATAACCGTCACCGGCATCCTGCTTTGGGCCGAGAGCATATCGAGTCACATACTGCCGGGCTGGGCCCTCAATGTAGCCTATCTGGCCCACACATATGAGTCTCTCCTGGCTGTAGCGCATATCATGCTTGTGCACATACCAGGGGTCATTGGCAGACCCGGCGTATCGCCCCTTTCCAGCATGGTCATCAACGGCAAAATCTCGCCTCGGGCACTCGCCGAAGAACACGGAGGCGAGGTTCAGAGTCTCGGTGCGGTAGCGGAGGTGAAGTCATGAGTCATAAACCGGACCTTTCGAAACGATGTTTCCTCATGTTCTATGTTGGGATCTGGAGCATCCTTCTGATCGCGGCAGGGGCATGGCTGACCGCGTACCTCTGTGGAACGCTGGGCGATCCTCTCGCGGGCAAGGGGCTGGAGTCCGCCGATGCGAAGGTGTTCGACAGCGTCCTGGCGCTGACAGACAAGAAAGTGGTGCGCTATCTGGGAGAATGGGAGTTCCTGGAGCCGAAACTGCCCGGGCATTTCCACCATATCGGCCGCTGGTACCAATCCGACGAGTGGAACTTCTGCATCGAGTGTCACGGGCCCATTCCTCATTCCCGGAGTTTGAAGGAACGCGCTTTTCTCAACATGCACGGCCTCTTCATCTCGTGCCAGGTCTGTCATGTGCAGGAGAGCCAGGGCGTCGTGCCCGACCGTTTTGGCTGGGTGGACATGACCACCGGGGCTCTCGGTGCAAACCCTGAAATGGTCCAGGGCGTCTGGGGCGAATATGGTGCAAAGATCGTTCCACTGACGGGTCCTGCGGAGAATCCGCAGCCTCTGAGCCTTGAAGAGGAGCAGGAGTTCGCCAGGGAGTTCCGCCAGCGCATGAACAGCATCAACGACAGCCAGAAAGTGATAGGCAATAAGTTCATTCACAGGAAATGTGTGGAGAACCCGGTGCGGTGCAGCGGTTGTCATGATGCAGAAAGCCAGTTCTTGCCCTATACGGCCCTCGGGTATCCCCCCGAACGAGCGGCTTTTCTCGTTAGTGCGGAGGTCGTTGACCTTGTGCGGCGTTACGAGACGTTTCACATGCCGAACTTACTCAATCCCGAGGAACAACAGGAGCAGGGTACCGAAGAGGAGACCCAGTGAGATTGAAGTTGCATTCTTCTAACGCCAACGCAGGGAAGCCGGCAGCAGGAGCCATGGCACCTTCTGACAGAATATGCTGGATCGGCGCAGTCCGGCACGGTGCCGGATTGCTGGTCTTGGCAGCGGCCTGCACAGTCTTCGGCGCCCGGAGCGGACCCGCTCCAGAAGAGAACGTCGAGGGCATCAGGGCGGCCAATCGGACCGTGCTGGTTGGGCCGGAAGGGGAGCCTTTCGATATGCCGACCGACGTCGCGGTCGGGCGTGAAGGTCATGTCTATGTACTGGATGGAGTTCACCATCGCGTCGTCGTCTATGACGCCGAGGGGCAATTCCGCTTTCAGTTCGGCAGTCGCGGCAGCGAACCCGGCCAGCTTCTCTTTCCGCTTGGAATCGGCGCGGGGCCCAATGGGCAAATCTACGTTGCTGATTCGGGAAATCACCGTTTTCAGGTCTTTGCGACCGATGGAACACTGTTGCAGGCGGTTCCTTTGCCGCGTACAAAGTCGGACGTGCCGCCCGACCCGAGTGATGTAGTCGTGGATTCAAGCCGCCGGCGGTTGTATATCGCCGATAACGATAACCACCACGTGGCTCTCTATAACCTGACCGACGCAAGCTTTGAAACGGTCTGGGGTGGCCCAGGACAAGGTCAGCGGCAGTTCCGTTTTCCGTTTCTGATGGATATCTCCCCACAAGGTTACCTGTTCGTGGTTGAGCCGATCAACACGCGCGTGCAGGTTCTCAACGCAAGCGGCAAGTTTGTCAACTTCATCGGAGGCTGGGGGGTCAAACCCGGGCAGTTATTCCGCCCCAAGGGTGTGGCGACCTGTGACGGTCTGGTCTTTGTGAGCGACAGCTATCTTGGCACTGTTCAGGTCTTCGATATGAGCAGCAGTTTCTTCGGCGTGCTGACGGATGCGGCGGGAACTGCGATTAAATTCACTACGCCTACGGGGCTGGCGACTGATGCCGAGCGCAAACGCCTCTACGTTGTCGAACTCAAAGCGCACCGCCTCTGCCGGGTGGATCTGGAGTAAAGTGCGATGCTGAGAGCGAAGTTTCTTATCACGCCCTCACATGCCGGCATGGCGATCTTTCTTTTGATATCTGGGGCGGTTCAGTCGATTCTCGGCCAGGAAGTCATGCCTAATTCAAGCAAAGAATGCGCCATTTGCCACATCCGATGGGTCCGGGCGTTCGAGAGAACCGAGACGCCGGAGGATCGCATGGAGGAAGTTCTCGAACGCCAGGCGGGCAGCGGCGATATGTGCCTTTCCTGCCACGACGGTTCGGTAACCGATTCACGTTTCAAGGTCTGGTCCACGCGCCACCATACGACGGATTCCGTGCCCTCTGCTGCCGTACGTATTCCGACAGAGACATTTCCTCTGGACGCCCAGGGTCGGATGACGTGCGCAACATGTCACACGGCACACGCCGTGCCGGAGAGTTCCGATCTGCGGACCGTGATCTTTCTGCGCCAACCGAATGTTGACTCCTCGCTTTGTCTCGCCTGTCACCTCGAGCACGCCGCGAAGAATGATTTCCAGCACCCTCTGGGGAACGTCGATTATCCGATACCGCAGGAAATCCTGGAGGCCGGCGGCAAGACTTCCGCCCAGGGCCACACGATTATCTGCCAGACCTGCCACGAGCCACACGGAGCACGAAACCCCTGGATGCTGGTCCTGCCGCCCTCAAAGCTTTGCATCGCCTGCCACACTGACAAGAGTCCCGAGACCGCCCCTCCGGCCGGTGCGCCGATACACCACATAGGACAAGCCTACCCCGGTTTTGAACCGCCGGCCACTTTATTGCAGGAGAAGGCCACGTTTGGCGCTGGCGGGGAGCTTTCCTGTCTTTCCTGTCACCGCCTGCACGACGCTTCAGGCGCCAAGCCGTTGCTGATTCGAAACAACCAGGACAGCTCTCTCTGTCTCGATTGTCATCCGACCGAGAAGACGGTTCTCGATTCCCCCCACGATCTTCGATTCAGCTCTCCGCAGACCGTGAACGCCAGCGGGCAGACCGCTTCGGAATCCGGCCCTTGTGGCGCATGTCACCGCATTCATGGTTGGGCGCGGGATGTCCCGGATACACATCGGCCCCACAGTTCCGGATGCATGGAGTGTCACCAGTCAGGCGGACCCGGGTCGCCCAATCGGCTTTATGTGGACGCACACACTGTGGGAACCCCCGTTCCGACGGATATGCCTGCTACGTTGCCTCTGGATAAAACCACAGGGAGTATCGGCTGCCTGACCTGTCACGAACCGCACAGTCCGCTCGCAGCAGAAATCGAGGCCGAGAAGACCGATGGAATAGCGGCTCCGAGTGAGCTGCCGGATGTACACCATCCTCGGATAACAACGCCTCCGGGCCGGATTGATTCTGAGGTCCAGGAACCACGTTCATTTCTGCGGTACAGAGGCTCGCGACTATGCCGTCTCTGTCACGATACGCTTACCGACCTTCCTGGCCAGCCGCACGACCCGGAACGGTTCGGGCCGGCCGCTCGCGATAAGCTTCTCGTGCATCCTTCCACAGGCCCATGTCGCGTGTGCCACACGACCCACAATGCGCAAGGCCCTCATCTGTGGGCACGGTCACCGGTAGCCACCGAGGGCCAAATCACCGGCCTCTGCGGCGACTGCCACGGAGACAAGCTCGGCGCAGCGAATTCCGTGCACGACCTCGGGGCCGCAGAGTGGGCCCGGGAGCTTGGCTTTGTCTCGAAAGGCTCCTGTCTCGACTGTCATCCGGTCCACGATCCAAATGAGCAAGGTGGTATCTGGGGGCGCATCAGCAGCGACGGTACCGCACCCTGGTCATGCGAAACATGTCACCGGGCCGGAGCGCCTGGAAAAGCCATGCAGACAGCCCACATGGGAAAGCCGCTTGGGCCGGACATAGAGAGCTTGCCCGCGAACATGATCGTGGATTCGGCCGGACGGATAGTGTGCACTACGTGTCACGACATCCACCAGAAGCCGCAGGGGGCGAAGCTGCTTGTAGCTCCCATTGCCGCTCTTTGCGGCGCCTGCCACCAAGACAAGCTGGGGATACGGAATTCAGTGCATGATCCCGGAGTAGCCGACTGGGCGAAAGAGCTTGGCTTTGTCTCCCGGGGTTCCTGCATCGACTGCCACCCGCCTCATGGTCCGCCGGGCGAAAGCGGCATTTGGACTGCATTGGGGAGTGAGATTAGCCAGGCACAGAGCTGTGAGAGCTGCCACCGGCCAGCCGCGCCGGGCCAGGCGATGGAGACGCCGCACATGGGTAAATCCCTGGGGGCCGAGATTGAAGAGCTGCCGGAGAACATGCCCTTGAGCACCGAACGACACATCTTGTGCGTGACATGTCACGATATTCACCAGGCCGAACAGGGCCCGAAGCTGCTTGCATCGGCGAGAACGGATTCGGGCGTGTGCCTTGCCTGTCACGTGGAAGCCGCCGAACTCATCGGAACGCTTCATGACCTGAGAACCTCGGCGCCCGACGCACGCAACGTGCGAGGCGAAACCGCCGCCGAGTCCGGCCCCTGCAGTTCTTGCCATCTGGCGCACTTTGCTTCCGATGTCGGCGGCGTGTGGGCGCAAGGATCGAGGTTTGAAGGCTCGCACGGCCGGGGTTTATGCACGTGCTGCCACCGTCAGGGCGAATGTGCATCGAATCATATTCCAAAACATCTGGACCACCCGGATGTGGCTCTGGTGAACCGCACGCCTCCGGGGCAGCCCGGGTACATGCCGACTCTCGATCAGGCCGGGGAACCCTCCGATACCGGAGCCATCTCCTGTCTGACCTGCCATGAGCCGCACATCGCGCCGCCGAGCCCGGAGCAAGACGGCCGAAGCGCGCAACACCGGCCTGACAGACGTTCCCGCTTTCTGAGGCCCGAAACGAACCAGGGGCTCTGCGCGGATTGTCACGGAGTCGAGACCTTGTGGCGTTTCCTTTACTACCACAAAGAACAGCGCAATCCCTACCCCGACCGAAACCTGACTCCGGGCCCTTAGGGCCACCGTGAGGCGTCCTCAGCCCTTGGCTCAGCGGCCCAGGCATGCTATACTCACGCCTGGAATCGAAAGGAGCCGCTGATGTATTGCCGCAGACTATTCTTGATAGCGTTCACTGTGAGCTGCTGTTTCCTTCCCGGCGCTTTTGGCATTGAGCCGGTTAATCCAAACCTCGATCCGTCCGGACGGGAGGTTCTCGAATACCTGGCCTCCATCTACCAAACCAGAATGCTTTGTGGATACAATGTGTATGTCCACACCCCTGACGATTATGAGCAGACGGCAAAACACGGCGCTATTTGGGGCCGTGATATACGTTGGCTTGGAGATCCTCCGGTCATAGCGAGTCATGCTAAAAAGCACGGCTACATATTGACGTTGCACTGGCACTGGTTCTACGATGATGACTCAGCCTGGAAGAATAAGCGCAAGAATCCGGTGGACGTCGGCCGGGTCGTGACGCCCGGGACCGCCGAACATCGGCAAGCTATCGCCGAGATGGCCGCCGCGGCCGATAGGCTTCAAGTTTTAGAGGATGCCGATGTGCCCGTGCTATGGCGTCCTTTACATGAGATTGACGGCGGGTGGTTCTGGCGGACGGACAGGGATACTCCTGAAAACACGGCCAAGCTTTGGCGTATAATGTACGATTATCTCACACATACGCGCAAACTGGACAACCTGATCTGGGTGTACAGCGCCGGAGCCGGAAACAATACCCTCGAATATCGTCAGAGGTTCTACCCCGGCGATGCGTACGTCGATATCTCGGGCATTGACATCTACAGCGTCGATTTTGAAAATGACGTTGATAAGTACTGGGAGTATTACAATCTGATGTCGAAGGTCTCCCCCAACAAAATGCTTGCCTGTGGCGAGTGCGATGCCATCCCGGACCCGGACAAAACTCAGCAAGGTGAATTGCCGAAGTGGCTCTACGCGCTTCCCTGGTGGGGCACACCCAATCCGCGTCGGCCGGTCGATTGGGCGCGGCATGCTATGCGACACGATTTTATCATCACCCTCGACGAATTGCCCGCGCTGGGTGCGAGCGATACCGTACCACACGTTGGTATTCTCGATCCGCTTGACGATGGCTCTGCCTGGTATGACAATAATGCGCCGGTCATCACAGCTTGCGCCGTGGACCGCGGCGGCAGCATCAAGCGCGTGGAATTCTACGCCGATCAGATGCTGAAAGGCATTGACGAATCCGAACCCTATATGTTCACATGGAATGATGCGCCGCCCGGCTGTTACGATATCAAGGCCGTGGCCGTTGACAATCTGAACCAGTCCACTACGTCGAACAATGTCCGCATAGTCGTGGGGATGGTGGATCTGGCCCTGGGCAAAGATGTGGTCGCTTCCTCGGGGCAGTCACCCCAGCAGGCGGTGGACGGGGACTACCATTCGACCTGGTCGAGCAGCAAGAGTGACGACGAATGGATATATGTGGATCTGGGAGCCATCCACAACGTCGAAAGGGTCAATTTGTTGTGGGGTTGGAAAATACACGCCGAAGATTACTCTATCGACGTGGCTCTCAACGATCCCGATGCCCTCACCAGTTGGACCACTGTTTACTCACAAACCGACCAGCATTACACAACATGGGAGGCCACATATCGCATCCGTTTCGCGCCGACCCGAGCCCGATATGTTCGTATGCATGCCACGAAGCGAGCGGGGCGACAGACTTGGGGCGGCTATCAGCTTGTGGCCTTTGAAGTTCCAGTCCCCTCGAAAGACATTGGAGATGTGGCTTCGTCGCATTCAGGAAACTGAAGTGTAAGGTCCGATCAGTTGACTACACTGCCGCATTGCGGTCCGTTAAAGATTGTCAATGTGAATTTACGGAGAAAGATAACGTGATAACCTCAAGAAGAACGCTGCTTCTGTTGTCAACCGGAATTGTACTGTGTATCGGCCGTTCGTTTGCGACGGATTGGCCTCACTGGCGAGGTCCATTTCTGAACGGCTCAACCGATGAAAAGAATCTCCCGGCCGCCTGGGGCAAAACCGAGAACATCAAATGGGTCGCCTCGATGCCGGGACTTAGTTCCGCCACGGCCGTGATCGCCGGCGGCAGAGTCTTCCTCAGCTCGACGGACCGAGAGGGCGATGATCTTCTTGCTTTGTGCCTGGATGCTCGAAGCGGTAAGGAACTATGGCGCCGAAAGCTGGGGACGTCCAGCCGGGAAGTGCCACGTAATAATCCGGCTACGCCGTCACCTGTAACCGATGGCAAAAGTGTGTTCTTTATGTACGGTTCAGGGGACCTGGCTGCACTCGACTACGAAGGCAACATTCTCTGGTCGCGCAATATCGAGGCTGAATATGGCAATATCTCAATTAAGTATGGCTACAGTTCGAGTCCGCTGCTCTACGACGGCAGACTTTATGTTCTAATCCAGCGTCGCCACACGGCCTATCGCCCCCCTAAGAGCACAACGCTCGATGCATTCATGCTGGCCATTGATCCGAAAACGGGCAAGAACATCTGGAAACAGCCTCGCGAGACCGATGCTCTGAATGAATCGCTTGATTCATACAGTTCGCCGATAGTGCATGAGTATGCCGGACGTGCCGAGATTCTCGTTATAGGTGCCGACTACATCACGGCCAATGACCCGGTCACCGGCCGGCAGTTTTGGCGCTATGGATACTCGCAGCAGAAGGGCACAAGGGATCGTAATATCAGCTCGCCGGTAGCCGGAGAAGGGCTGGTCTTTGGTGTCCCGCCAAGGGGAAGAAAAGGCCTTCTCGCCCTCAAGAGCGGCGGAGAGCAGACCCTTGCGGATGCGCGTATCGCATGGCGATTTGAAGGCCCGGGACCCGATTGCAGCACACCCCTGTACTACAGGGGCAACATTTATATCCTCGCCGATAGAAAAGGAGGCGTTTTGACCTGTCTCGATGCCCGGACGGGCCGGCAGAAATGGCAGGGTGAGCTCGGCGGCGGCGCCCCGTGGTGGGCGTCAATCACTGCCGGGGACGGCAAGCTCTATTGTGTTAGCGAGGCGGCTGAGGCCGTTGTTCTGTTGGCCGGCGATGACCGATTTGAAGTACTCTGTCGAATCGACATGGAGGACAAGCCCGTAAAGGCGTCAGTGGCAATTGCCGATGGGCACCTGTTTATCCGCACGGCGAGCAAGCTGGTTTGTGTCGGCGGCTAAGCTCGATAGAGAAGATGCCTATTCAAGGTCGCCTTCGGCTGTGTCGGTGCGCTCGTAAATTTGAGCGATCTCACAGAGCAGTTTTTCCAGCCGGGGGAAGTATTCGGCGTCCGAAAGATCTTCTCTCATGTCACGCAACTTGACCACATCGAGCTCCAGCCGGTCGCGTTCACGGCGCAGTTGAGGCGGCATTCTGTTCTCGGCTTCGCTGCGCACCAGATGAAACTGATGAGCACGATATCCATCGAGCGAGGCGCCATCTGCGGCTTCTTGCACGGGTCGGATGCCCCTGAACCAGTCGGCTCGTGTACCCAGGCCGTCTCCGTTGTCGTCGAGCAGGGAATGTTCAGTGGCGAGACGGCCCGCGCCGGAATAGAATTCCTCTACCCGGGCGGAAGCCGTCAGAAAGGCTTCGAGCAACGACGTCTGTCCGTCCTTGTCAAGGTCCGCCTGAGATTCGGCGATTGCCTTCGCCAGATAGCCGCCGAAGCGCGCATAATTCTGCTCAAAACCGCTTTTGGTTGCTGTAATGACGACCCGGTTCGGACCTGGTAGCGTATTCAAGAAAGGGGCACTGGACGAAGCCGCGTTAATGATGACAAGGTCTCTGGAAAAAGACCGCAGCCATTCGGCCAGATCATCGGCCGATACGTCAGGACCTCGCAGGTTGAATTTCGCCGTCCTGCCGTCGAATGTTCCGTGCCCGAGAAAGACCAGCCACAGGGCGGCGGCACCTTGGCGCGACTGCCCTGCGAGCATTTGGCGCAGGAGCGCACGGTCGTCTGAGCCTCCAGTCTCCTCCAAGCCGATCGCGGCAAATTGTGCGCCGCCTCTTTCACACGCTTCCTTCCAGAGACCGGCCCATTGTGCGAACTGCGCTCCAAACTCAGGCGTCCCGGCCGCCCCCACGACGACTATGACGGTTGGCCTTTGAGCGTCTTCGCCCACGGCGCCGCATGCCCGTGAAAAGGCGATGCCCACAATCAGCGGCAGAAGACAGAACGGCAGGATGGGCAACTCGCTTGCCCATGCTGCATCTCGGATCTGTGGCTTCTGCGTTCGTCTCATGGCATCCCTTTCCAGCGGCGCAGGGCCCATTCCCCAACAAAGCACATCAGAACAAACAGGAAAACCGCCGGCAAGATCCCCCTCAAATCCCAGAGCGGCGTGATCGACGTCTCGGTAATCGGCGCCTTGCGGTGGGGCAGGGTGCGAGCAAAACTATCCAGTGCATGAACCTCGATCATCCGGCCTCCAGTTTGGCGTGCAATCTTTTCGAGCAATGGCCGGTTCGTTCCGATTGAGCGAAATTCGCGTGACTCAAGATCCACAGCCCATCCGGTCTTGGCGTCACCGACCTGCAATTGCTCGGCATCGCTCACCACCGCTTGCGCGGAGTAGCTGCCGTTACCGCGCGGGACGTACGTGGCCTCGAAGAGTCCGGCTTCATCGAGCACGGGTTCGGCAGTGAGCTGGACTTTTTGGGCCTGCGGATCGCTGACTTCTATGGCAACCGATACATTGTCCATCGGTTCGAAGTCCTTGTCGCGAACGCGAACCTGAAAGACGACCGCCTGGTTGACCTGGTCGGGCTTCTGCGCGGCGTAGAACGATATCCGATTGGGCACGTCCGCGACCAGCCAGCGCAGCATCTGCCTCCAGAATTTGTCCATGTCTTCGCGTGTCTGAGGCTCTCTCATGCCCCATCGCCACACGTCGCCGACCGCCAGTGCGGCGGCGCGGCCGTTGCCGTACCGTTGTATGGTCAAAGCCGGCCACCGCTGCCCCTGGTCATCGCCGACGGTCGCGACGACCGCCGCTCCGGCTCTCGTCGAACCGACCCGATTGAGTACGCGAAACGCCGGCATCTCGGCGAGTCGTTTCTGTTCGTCCTGTTCATTGTCACGCAGTCGGGCCCACGGTTGCAGCCAGCCCTCACGAGTCAGATCCCAATGGACCTGAGAAACCGTCTGTGTCTGAGACATTCGGTCCAGATGAACCGGAAGAATCCGGCCGATGGGCGTGCGATGAAAGTTCCCTTCCTGAAATGATTCGTTTCCACCGAGCATGAGGAATCCGCCCCCTCGTTCGGCCACAAACCGTCTCAGCAGTTCCATTTGATCGTGCGAGAAAAACCCTGCTTCGACGTCATCGAGTATGACCGCGTGATAGCCAAACAATTCTTCGGCTGTTTTCGGAAATCCATCGCGGAGTTCTGCCTCATCACGCGTGCCCAGACGCACGAAGACCGGCTGATCGTACTGCTCTGCCTGCTCGTCGTCTTTATTGTCGTATCCCCGGTAAAGCGGATTGGTCTGCTCGCCTCTGCGGCCCCGCCAATCGTATTTTGGCTCGCGTCTTGCGACACGGAGCAGCCCGACAAGCTGCACCTGTTCGTCTTCGCTGACGGCTCGCCTGAGGAACTTGTATTCCCAGTTCGGCCGCCCGGTGACGTACAGAACCCGGTAAGGTCCCCGGCCGCGGTCCACAACGAACGTGTGCCTGTTGTTCGCCATCGTCGCTTCAGGCGGTGCTTGTTGTTGATCGGACGACTCCTCCGGCGGGTTTTCTTCGGCGACGTTAAGGTGATAGAACAGGACACCCGTCCTGTCCGGGCGCAGGCGGAAACGAAAGGACTGCTTCTCAACGTGACGGGAAATGTTATGTCTCTGGCGTTCAACCAGTTGGCCGGAGTGCTTTGTAAGAGCAATCGCAATGGTCTTGCCGGCGTATCCCGAAGCCTCGACCTCGACTTGGATTGTTATCGGGGCGTCCTCGAAAGAGGTCTGGCTGACAGCGACATTTGTCAGGGAGATGTCCTTGGGCGGCTGGGCCGCGCCGATAACGACCGGATACACCTGAGGCACCTCCGACAGATCGTAGAATTGCTCGCCCGTGTCCGTGGCGTTTCCGTCCGTCATCAGCAGCACACCGGCCAGCGGCCTGCCGCGGTAGCGTTGAGCTATTGTTCGCAAAGTCTCCCCGACCGCCGAAGCCTTGCCGTCAAAGACCAACTCCGAGAAGTCTGTTGACCGTCGCAGTTGCGAGTCAAACATATATTGGCGAACCTGAAAATTCGCAGCGAGAGTGCTGAGCCATTCTGCCCGTTCAGCCTGCAAGACGGTTTTGAGAATCTGCCCCCGGCTTTGGCCTGCCTCTCGGTCAATGACATTCATCCCGCTGCTGTTGTCAGCCACGACCAGAAAGAGATTGGCGCCCGATTTAGCCTGTTGTCCGGTCCACACTGGCTCTATCAGAGATAACGCCAGTATTAATGTGCCCAGAAGTCTGAGAAAGAAGGCAATCTTCTGCGCGGCGCCGCGTTCCGCAGAGCGCCGGTACGACCAGAACAAGAGCGCCGAGGCAACGACCAACGCCAGCGCAGCCAACCAGACCCAGCGGGTTGCAGGGATAGAAATTGAGCCGAGCAACATCACTCATCCCCTCCCAGGTTCTCATAGTACCGCCGCACCAGCTCGGCGAACCGCCCGGGCACCGGGTCGCGGTCAATGGGGACGATTGCCTCATCCGACTGAAGCTGGGCCAGTTCCTCGCTGATGCGGTTTCGCAATTCCGTCAGCGGCCTGGTGATCTGCTGCCGGACCAGGTCCCACTGGGGCTCCTTCCCATGACGGGTGAACTCCGCCCGCATCGCGCGGGCGCGGTCTCGGACTCCTGCAACTTCGTTGCGGAAGTCCGGCTCGTTGAGCATCTCCTCGACATCGCGCAGTCGATCGGACCATTGTGGAAAATTTCTTCCCGTGAGCGGGCCGTTCGGATCAAATTGCTCCCACTGTCCGGCCGTTGCTCGATTGCCGCCCCAGCCCGTCGGATCAGCTGGCCCGCCTGCCCTTCGTGTCCCCGTTTGCTCTCTGCCTGCTCTTGCCCGATCGTCGGAAAGCTGACGATTTGCATCTGCCTCTCGAGGACTGTTGGGATCGCCGCCTCGCCCCTGACCGGTTCGGGCCTGCGAATCGGCCCGCTGCTGTTCGCCCCCCGCCCGGCTCTGGGAAGCATTGGGATCACTATCGGCTGGCCCGGCCCGACCGGCGCGCGCAACCTCCTGATCGACCTGCCTGATGAGCTCATCGATCTGTTGCCGGGCCAGACGCAGGGATTCAGCCTCGTCGCCAAGCACGCTTTTAGCGGCATCTTCGATACCCTCCTTGAGCTGCTCGACACCTTTTCCGGCCTGGCGCTCAATCTCACGAGCCTGCGGCAGAAAATTGCGTCTGAGCAGTTGGCTGGTGACCTCTAATGCTCTGTCAACATTTCCGGTGCTTGTCTTGCGGAGTGTATCGTAAAGCTTTCGGGAAAGCAGCGGCTCTGATGATTCCGCCTGCTCACTCACGTCCCTCATCTCGCCAACCAGTTCGTTGACATTCTCTCTTTGCTGATCCATCTGACCCGCGAGTTCGCGGCTTACGCCGGAATCCGTGAGTGTCTTCTGTTTCGCATTGATTCGTTGCTCGATTTCCTCGGCGATTTCCTTCTGACGCTGATCAAGCTGCCGGGCCTTTTCGCGCATGTCGCGCATCTGGTCGGTAAACTGACTGGAGGTATTGCGCCGGAACTCGTCGCGCATTTGCTCGAGTTCACGCTGTGCGCGCGTGGTGGACGTGATGGCTCTTGAGACCATTTGCGTCTCGAGCTCCTCGGCGGACTGACGAATTCTCGATCGCGTTTGTCCGAGCTGCTCTCTTGCCTCGGCCATGCGCCGGCGGTTCTGATCGCTCTCCATTCGCTGCTGCAGCTCATCAACGTCTCGAAGGGCCTCGATTTGTTCCTGGCGAAGACGTTTGAGCTCTCGTCGTATTTGCTCTCTTTCCTGCTCGGTCCGCGCCTGCCGAAGGGCCGCCTCCGCCTCTTTGAGCTTCTCGCTCATTTCGTTCTGCCGCCGCGCCAACTCGCGCAAGCGGTTGAGAACCTGAAGGTCTTCACGCTGGCTCGCCTGCTGCTGGGACTGGGCCAATCGTTCTGTCTCGTATCGATTCTCCTGTTGTCGCAGCTCCAGTTGTTGCAGTTGTTGTTCGGAGCGGGCCGAGCGGGCCGTGCTGTTTCCACTCGAACTGCGGCCGCGACCGACCTGTCTCTCATTCTGCTTCAATTTGAGCAATTCCTGGTACGCCGACTGTTCTGAGGCCAGTGCGGAAGTCAGTTCCGTCGACGACGCCGATTCCGCGGCCCCGGACAAATGATCCAGCGATGTTTTCATGTGCTCGGCCGCACTTTGAAGAGCGCTGATCTGCGACGGCTCTCCGGCCTCCGTCAAGGCCGATTGGGCTTTCTGCAGCACGTCGGCCTGCGACTGACGGACCACGTCAAGGTCCTCCTTGCGGTCATCCATGCTGCCGGACTGATCGACCTGCCGCTTGATATTCCACGTAGCACTGATGATTTGCTTTTGCAGACGAGCGAGCTGTTCATCCTGTTGACCGCCTTGCTGCTGGCCGTCCTGATTCTGCTGATTGCGCTGGTCCTGAGATGACTGACCTTCCCGGAAGACCTCCTCGAAGGGGCGTATCTCTGTGAAGTACATGTCACCGGAGGTCCGGCGGGTTTGCCCGTCTGGACCCACGTCATCGGCCCAGAAATAGTACGTAAGCAACTGATCGGGTTTGGCGTCCAGCTCTTCCAGAGCGAGCACGTATTGCATTTGCTGGTTCTCACTTGACTCAACGACGGGCCCCAATGCAATCTCCTTGCTCTCGGTGCCGGCAAGAGCATAGCTGAGCCCATAGCCGGTTACGCCGTAATCATCCGAGACTTTGGCCTCCAGACTCAACTCCTCCAAAGCCGAGGCCACAACGTCGCGATTTGGGAAAACGGGCTTCAGTTCGGGCGGAAGGTTCTTGTGGACATCGATCGAAAAACGCTGCGGCACCTCGTTGGTCAGCCCCTGCGCATCGGTCAGTTGCAGTTCGTAGCGTTGACTCTGATTGGTGATCAGTGAAGCGGTATAGACATTCGGATGCTCGGTATCAACCGTCAGCTCCAGAGCGGACCCTTCCTTGGGAAGAAGCTGGGCTGTCGTTACCGCCTTGTTGAGAATGAAGGTCAGGGCAACGCGCGAGCCTTCCACGGTGTTGATTTGACGCGTGTCCTTAATGACCTTCTCGGGCAGTTTCGCAAATGGAGGATAAGTGATCCTGGCATCGGCTCTGATCAACACGGGGTTCTCATACACACTGATTCGAAAGTCCCGTGTGCGCCTGCCCTCGTATTCGATATGATAGAGCAAATCCTGATTGACCTGCTGAATGATGCCGCCGAATACGGGATCCTCCAGGTTTCTCGTCAGCACGATTTCCTGCACCTGCTCGTCGACGGGGCCGAACTGGAGACTGACTTCGGAAGGCACGAGCTCGTTGAATCGCGCGAGTATGACCACCGGCGTCCCGGACTCCACACGGGTATCTCCGGGACTAACGGCGACGTGGTAGTCGCGCCTGGGAAGCACAAACCCATTGGTTCCGAAGAAGGCAGGAATGGACGGCAACAGATGAGAAAACGCCGCGGCAAGAAACAGCAGCACGATGAGTCCGCCAAGCTGTGCCGATACGAGTTTGGCGGACGAGACGCTTCTGAGCCAATCGTGCCGGACCGCATGTCTGACAGCTTCGCCGATGACCCGTTCCTGAAGATAGCCAAATTGCCCGTCCGGCTCTTGCGGCTCCTGTTCCACCGCGGCCAGCAGCAAGGCTCGCAGGTCGGGATGCCGCCGCTCAATGTCCCGGGCGACCGCCTTATAGTCCGGGCCGATGCGAAAAGACCGGTACAACACAACAGCCGTCGCCAGCACGGTTGTGACACACAACGCCGAGTTGGCAAACGATGATTTCCATCCCCAGAGCCAATCAATGGCAAGAAGGCCGATACCCGTCAGGGCCGCACCGAGCCAGCAAGCCGACAGCCTGAATGCCAGGTACAGACGCCTTCGGCGTTTGACTATGGGTTGAAGTCGTTTGCGAAGAGCCTGCTCAATCATATTCGTTCCCCTTCATATGTCGAAGGCGTCCGAGTTAGCCAGCCCGCCAGCCCCATCTCAACAAGCGAGACAGCCAGCAAAAAGACAAACACCCACCGCCAGAGTTTCTGCTCGGATTCCAATGCAGCAAAGTCGCCGCGATGTCTCGCTTGCTGGTCGACCCGAGAATTCTGAAGCATCTGTGTCCGTTCGGCGGCCGCGACTGAAGGCTGCTTGACTGAGACGCCGAGGTTTTCGAGATCTTCAATCGGCATGACGGCCGTTTGACATTCCTTCGGAGAGAGATTGACGGCGAAAAGCCGGCCTCCGACCGGCGACTCGACGGTGTAGAACCCGGGCAGATTCGTTTGGGTGAAGGTTCTCTGGCTGCCGTCCAGCGGGACAACGGTACCGTCAGGCGCGCGAATCTGTGCCTGCGCCGGTCCGGAGCTCGTTGAGGGCCATAGAGGCACCGGCTCACCCACAAAATATTGTGACTGCTGTCCGAGCAGAGCGCCGCCATACTCAAGGATTGAGTACAGCAGGGGGACAAATTTGGATGAGAGCGCGAGTTGACTGTCTGACGGATGCCAGCCGCACGTCAGAACCAACAGTGATCCGTCGCCGACCTTCAGTTCGAACCACGCCGGGTCGCCGCTGTCGAAGGAGGCCAACACCCTCGCTCCCGGCAGATCGGAGATGTTTGTGCGTCGATATTTCCAAAAGTGAATTTGGGTGAAGTCCCCAAAGCGGGGCTCTGAGAACGGCGCGAGCAGGGGGTGCTCGAAGTCTATCTGGCTGAGCATGGCGTATCCGTCCACGTCGGCTTCTTCCGACTCAATCGCCTCAATTCCTGCAAGATATGCTATGCTCGCGGCTGCATCCGGTGCGTTCATCGCCAGAAGGAGTATCCCGCCGGATTCAAGATATTGGCGCAGGACAACGCAAAGTTCCGGCTCGATCGTATCGGCCGCAATGATCAGATGGGCGCCGGCAGTGTCCTGCTCTGTTGTTACCCCTGGCGGACGGGCAACCAGGTTTGGCTCGACAGCGCCAGTGGCTCCAAACGCCCGCCGGGCAAAATAGAGCATGCCCTGCGGATCGTTTCGGTCGTCATCACCTATGTACAGGATATTGACTTTCTGAGCAGTATGAGGGGCCACATAGAACGTATTGTCAAAGTCGTGGTCGTCACCTGTCAGAACCAGCTTGTGGCCGACCGACTCATCCGCCGGCGCCGGGATACGCACAGCGCTTCTGTGACCTGCCGGGGCGTACACCTCTATCGTTTGCCCCGACGGCGCTGTGGGATCAGTGTCAGCCCAATGCAGATTGAAGCTCTCCGAACTCGCATTTGCTGAGTTGGTGATACGAACGTGGGACAGGTTCTGCCCGTCAGGGCCGAGCAGATCATCGCGCTGCGTCACCACGTGAGCCGTTGCATTGGTCGTGCCCCTGGCGTGGGTCAACCTGACGGCCAACTCGGTATGCTCCGGCCATTCGTAGCTGTGCAGGGCCTCAAAGCTGCTGCCCCGTTGCAGGTCGCTGACAAGCACAATCTCATGTGTCCATATCTGTTGTTGCCCCTCGCCGACTTCATCATTCTCGATAGCTTCCGCAGCCGTAACGAGGGCGTTTCCCACGTCGGTGAGTGCCCACCCCGGTTCTAATCTCGATATCTGTTCGGTCACGATTGAGACCCGCCGGGCTGGATCCATCGCAGCCCATTCTTCGAATCCAGTCAATGTCTTTGTGCCCTGGTCGAAGCTCATGACGCACGCTCGGTCGGCGGGGCTCAGATTCTCCAGCACCGACCGCGCCTCATTCACAGCCTGGTTCCACATTCCGGCACGCCGCATGGACGCGCTGGTATCGATGAGCAGGGTGATCCGCTGCACGCGGGCTATTTGATCCTGCTGGATATTTCTTGGAAGCAAAGGTCGTGCAAAGGCAAACGCGAGGAGGCACACGATGATGCACCGTAAGATCAGAAGCAGCAAATTCTCCAGACGGCTGCGACTCTTGAATCGCGGCATTGTGGTACGCAAGAACATCAGCGAGCTGAACGTCACACGTTTGCGTGTCTGATGCCGAATCAGATGCAGAATGATCGGTATCCCAATCGCTGTGATACCTGCCAGGAATAACGGGTACAGGAAGCTCATAATGTTCTCCTGACCTTTTGACGATGCCTGATGAGCTTTCTGCGATGCAGCCGGTCCTGGAGGAAATCAAGCAGGGCCAAATCAAAGGCGCGGTCCGTACCGAATAAATGGTAGTCGATGCCGAGATTCCGGCAGGTGGACTCCGCCTTGGTCAAATGTTTCTCCAGCATCCCTTTGTACGACGTCTGGGCGTCCGCCGGGTCGACGTACATGTTGCGCCCGGTCTCCAGGTCCAGGAATAGTGCAGGCGAGTCAAAATCAAAGCTCAATTCAGCCGGGTCCAGGACATGGAAGAGCACGACATCGTGTCCTCCGGCACACAAATATCCCAAATCCTGTTCGAGCCTGTCAATTGACGTGAGCAGGTCGGAAATCAGAACGATCAGGCCGCGTTTGGGCAGCATCTGGGCAATTTGCTGTAGTGGTGCGCCCAAGTCAGTGGTGCGGCCCTCGGGGACAGCTTCCAATGCCAGCATCAGGCGGCGCAGATACCCCGGCCGGTTGCGGGGCGGCATGTACTGTCTGATTCGGTCGTCGAAGGTCGCCAGGCCAACGGCGTCGCCCTGCGTAAAAAGAAAATAGGCGAGCGTTGCGGCCAGCGTACCGGCATACTGTGACTTCGCATAGTCTCCCGAGCTGTAGTTCATCGACCGGCTGTGATCGATCAGCAGGTGGCAACGCAGATTCGTTTCGTCCTCGAACTTCTTGATGTAATATCGATCACTGCGCGCATAGACGCGCCAATCAATGTACCGTGGGTCGTCACCCAGCGTATACTGGCGGTACTCGGTGAACTCCACCGAGAAACCGTGATAGGGGCTTCGGTGAATTCCCTTCCAGAAGCCCTCCACAATGACTTTGGCGCGCAGCTCCATGGACTTGATCCTCATCAGCGAGACCGGATCGATCATCCCGCCGGTCCTGCCGGCAGTGGCCCCCAGGCCCGATGACGCTGTTTTGGCTGTCATTTCACTTGGCTCTCTTTAACCGATGTGAGCAGGCGCTCGATAAGATTCGCAACGGTCACGCCCTCGGCCTCGGCACGGTAGTTGATCAGTACGCGATGGCGAAGTACCGGCAGGGCGAGGGCCCTGATGTCCTCGAAACTCACGTGGGACCGGCCGTGAAGCAGCGCTCTGGCCTTGGCGCCAAGGACCATGTATTGTGAGGCGCGCAGCCCGGCTCCCCATGTGACCCACTCATTGACAAAATCCAGGGAATTCGCCGGGGCCGGCCGCGATGCCACCGCAATCCTCACCGCGTACCGCACGACGTCCTCGGCAATGGGCACCTTGCGTACAGCGTCGCGAAATCGCAGCAAGTCTTCGCCCGTGAAAATCTGCTCGATGGGTTTCGGCTCGGTCGCCGTGGTCTGACGAACGACCGACACCTCGTCATCCTCGGGAAGGTAATCGATCCAGATATTAAACATGAAACGATCGAGCTGCGCCTCGGGCAGCGGATACGTGCCTTCCATCTCGATCGGATTCTGCGTGGCGAACACGAAAAAAGGTTCGCTGAGTGTATAGCAGATGCCCGCGGTGGTCACATGGTGCTCCTGCATCGCTTCGAGCAGCGCCGCCTGCGTCTTGGGAGGGGTACGGTTGATCTCGTCGGCTAGAACCATGTTGGCAAAGATCGGGCCCTCGACAAATATCATCTTTCGGCCTTCAGCCGTTTGCTGAAGGATTTCGGTGCCGGTGATGTCCGCCGGCATAAGGTCCGGCGTGAATTGAATGCGTTGAAACTTCAGATTGAACAATTGGGCCAGCGATTTGACCAGCAGCGTCTTGGCCAGCCCCGGCGCGCCGGTAATCAGGCCGTGTCCACCTGAGAGGACTGCGATAAGGAGATGTTCGATCACATCGTGCTGGCCGATGATGACCTTCGAAAGCTCGGCCCCAATGCGTTGCTGTGCCCCGCCAATCTGCTCGACGGCCCATCGTTCGAATTCGTACGTTTTTGTCGCCAAAATGATTTTCCTTTTGCTTTGTAAGGTGCCCGGCACCATGTCAGTGTGTCATAGCGTAAAACACGATATTGATTCCCAGTGGATAGGCTTTCTTTTCTGAAAACTCGCGAAAATAGTACTCATTCTCGCCCTCGCGTTCCCACCCGTCCCCCAGATCGGTGTTGTGGCAGATAATCGCCATCATCCGGCCTTTGTCATCATAGAGAGCTTTGTAATGAGGCGTGCGCGCATCCTCACGTTCATAGGTGACGCCATAATTCAGGGCAACGCCGATGCTGGGTATCTGCGGTTTTTCCTTGAGGTCGAACACGGCGTGAAAGATCGGGTGGCTCAGCGGAAGCTCGATAGGTTCACGGTCGGGAAACACGTTCTTGATTTCATAGTAGAAGTTGTCCCACTCATTCTCACCCCAAAAATCATCGACCATCAGGAATCCGCCATTCAGAAGGTAGCGACGGAGGCAATCAACCTCTTCGTCGCTGAAGACGAGTCGTCCGGGTTCGAGCATGTAGATGAAGGGATAGTCGAAGAGTTCCGGGTCGGTTAGCTCGAGGACGAGCCCATCCGGGTCAACTTCCATGGACGTTAATTGCTGAAGGCGAAAAGAGAAGTTCAGATCACTGTCGGGGTAGTCCGTTGCCCAACTGCCGCCGCTAAAGCCGCGACCATACCTGCGGTCATACCGGCCTCCGCCGTACCCGGAGGAATACCGGATTCGCACGAACGTGAAGACGTCGCGAGAGAAATTTTTGTCAGGTGTCCAGTTCGGCACGCCTCTGCGTTCGGAGTATCTGCGATCGCGATATCTCTGCGCGAACACCCCCCCCGCCCCCAGGCACGCTGCGATGCACAGTATTATGATGATCCGGATTGGTTTTCTCACAAGTTATTCTCCGAGGCTGGTAAAGGCCTGCTCTGTTCGTCAGGTTCCGGTCCCGATGCTTCGCTCGTCTTACTGACGATCTTCAACAGCAGACGGTGCGCCTGGCGGAAGCGGGGCGCCTCGGCCAGCGCCAAGAGCACGTGCCTTTTCGCCTCCGCCGGGTTTGTGTGCTCCAGCAATCGGGCCAGACGGTAATTGACATCGGCGGGGTCCGGAGGATCGAGCAAGAGCAGGCGCTTGTATGACCCGACCGCCTGCTCATTGCGCCCCAGTTCCTCGTTGGCCCGGCCAAGCTGCCAGTGCAGTTGCGGCAGCATGGGATAGACAGCCAGGTATTTCTCCCCGTACTTGAGAGCGGTCTGCCAATCTTCCTTCTCCATCGCAATCTCGACCAACCGGCCGTACGCATAGGCCACGTTGGAAGATATCGTAGCCAGCTTCTCAAGGACCTCCTGCTCCCGTTCGGTCTCGCCGAGATTTCGATGGGCCTGGGCCAGAAGATGATAGGCATTATCCTCCCCGGCGTATTGAGGGTACAGCTCGATAAGCTTCTTGAGCGGTTCCTTGGCCTTCTGCCAGTCTCGATTAGCCAAAAGGGCCTTCGCGTGTAGAGCCAGGGCCCAGAAGTTGTTGGTGTGCTGTTCGAGCCAGCTCACTGCTGCTTCGGGATTCGACGGGTCCAATTCTTCTTTATCGGGTTGCTCCCAGTCCATATCCGGGGCCATATCCAACGCGCGCTTTCGGGCAAAAACTCTGAACTGCTGCTCAACCTCCTTCATCGGCGCGGTATGCTTGCTGATGGCCTTGTTGATCTGTTCACCATCGCCCAGATCGGCAAGGATTGCCCTGAGTGATTCAAAGCCAAACCGCTCCACGAGGAATTCGACCACGAGCGCCGATTCGTAATAGGCAAACTGCAGGTGCTTCGGGCTTGGCGGACTCAAGAATGCACCGCTGAGGCCGCTGATCGGTGTCAGCTGCTCGCCCAGGACCATCCCGCGATACTCCGGCGTCATCTGCTGGCCCCACGTGGGATTCTGCTGCAATTCCTCATAGACGCTAATCCCTTCGCTTAGCCAGCGGGGCATCTTGTTGCGTGTCAGGTTGAGTGTGACGACGTGGCCGAATTCGTGCCACAACATGGCCTTCCAATTGGAGGGGATTTCCTGCCTGGGACTGTTTGCCGTTATCACGGTGCCGAAGCAGACGCCCAGAAAGCCCTCACCGCCGGGCATGCCGAACGTACGGACGGCAAAATCCTGCTGGTTGGCAAAGAGTTCTACCGTAACCGCGTGATCCAATTCCAGGCCGTACTTCTCGCACAGTTCCGACTTGGCCTGCTGCAGCAGTTTCACGACCTCATCACCATAGACACCCGCTTCGAGTTCGTCCATCCGAATGATGAATCCTTCGGGGCGCAGTGTCTTGAATTTGGCCAGATTATCCCTCAGATTAACGAGATTGTAGGCTTCGATATTGTAGGCGTCTTGATTGTGGACCTCCTCGGCCATCGTCCAGCCCCCCTGCTCGGCGCCGAGCCGGAGCAGGTCCTGGGCCAGTTGTATCTTCGCCGGCAGATACTCAGGATCGAATTTCAGTGCCTGGCGCTGGTAAGCCGCTCCCTCGGCGAAACGATATTTCTGGGACAGCTTTCGGCCGATCAGATAATCCACCCGCGGATTCTCCGGCCAGTACTTCAGCGCGCTGAGGCGATGTTCCCTTCCGCCCTCGGAATCGTTGGCCAGATGGGCCAAAACGGAACGGTACGCCCATGTCTCGGGGTGCCAGGCATTGAAGGCAATGATGCGATCGAGCAAGACCCTTGCGCGGGTATAGTCCTCGCAGTCAATATGGTGTTCGGCCAGAAGTATCAGGGCCGGCGCATGGTATGGGTTAACGTGAAGAGCCGCATCCAGCGACTCAACCATCAGACGGCGGTCGCTGGCGTAAAATGCCTTGGCCAATCCATAATGCACATCCGGGTCTTTGCCAAATCGCTCCAGGGCCTGTCGATATTGACTGGCGGCCAATTCGTAATCCTGCTTGGCCAGCGCCAGGTCCCCGGCAGCCAAATAGGCATCGAGGCAATTCGGGTCGTTCTCGAGGGCACGGCCGAAAACCTGATCCAGCACAAGCCGGGGTTCTTCCCCGAGCAGCAGCAGCGCCCTGCCCAGGGCCACCAGATCGCGCGGGCTCATAAACCTCAGATCGCGGCCCGTACCGACCCGAAGGAGCCTCTTGAGCACTTCGTCGGCCCGGTCCGACTCTCCGTTGTCTAAGTACGCGCGGTGACCCAGTTCCAGCAATCGCATGCTCACCGGGTAATTCAGCAGGGCGATGTCCATGTCGTTTGCTGCCTCGTCATATCGGCCAAGCGCCATCTGTGACTTGATCATCAGGATGCGCCACTGCACCGAATAGGCGCCATCCTCAATGGCCTTCTGGGCGAACTTGAGGCACTCAGCATATCGGCCGGCCGTGAATTGTTCATAGGCCTCGTCAACGGGCGCCGCCAATGCAGACTTACCCGGCCTTGCCAGAAGTGCGAATGTGAACACCACCATCCAGACCAGGCAGCTGCCGTGCGAGGCGTACCCGCACGAGGAAGCGATATGCCATCTACTCGACTTGCTGTACATCCAAATCTCGAATCGCGAACTCGGCTAAACTGAACTTGCCTACCTCCTGCTGTCACGGCAGAGGCATGGTTGCGATGCCAACATTTCTAACCTCAGTATATACGTATAGACGGAGAAATCGACCATAATTATTTCAAAGATTTTGTGGGAATATTGCCGTTTTCGCTCTGAATATCATTGTTGAAGTGTCCATACCGAAATCTGGACGCACCGCCCTTCGAGAAAACGACGCTCATGACAATCCTCAGAGTTTACATGCGCCTTTGAATGGGGTACACTGTGATCGTGCGTCTGCTGCCTTGCCATAGAAGGGCGGCATCCTGCAAGATCAGGCGGGGCTCCATGAGGGCAAAACTCACGCCGAGCGCTCTTCAGGATCGACCTGTTTTCCTGAAGGGACTGCAAGATTTGAACGGCATACAATTGAGGGTGGGATTGTAGAGTGATGGACAATTTGAACTACGGAATTATTGGAAACTGCAAAAGTGCGGCATTGATTGACCGGTGCGGCAGCATCGACTGGTGCTGTCTGCCCAACTTCGATTCGACATCTGTTTTCGCAAAGATTCTGGATGAGCAGAACGGTGGCTTCTTTCGCATCGAACCTGTGGGGAAATACCGGATTGAGCAGGAATATCTGGGCAAGACAAATATTCTCGTTACGAAATATTCTTGTGCCGAACACGCTTTTGAGCTGATCGACTTCATGCCGCGTTACAAGACGGACGATGGGTTGTACCACTGCCCGCCCGACATTGTTCGCTACATTCGACATCTCTCAGGCAAACCAAGAATCCGGATTCACTATCACCCGCGGCCTGCCTACGCGCAGCATCCGACCCGAGTGGAAACCACAGACGAGTTCATCAAACATCTGACCGTCAAAGGACAATACGAATCCGTTTATCTGTACACGGATATGCCTTTCGCCAGGGTGATAGAGGCCAAGCCTCTTGAAATCGAGCGGGATTGCTTTCTGTTGCTCAGCTACAATCAGAAGCTCTTCCAGCCCGATCTGGATTGGATCCGGCTGGAATTCGAGCGCACGAAGGTGTATTGGCTGGGTTGGGTAGCCAAGACCACGACCTATACGCACTATCAAAAAGAGGTGGAACGCAGCTCCCTGGTTCTGAAACTTCTGGCCTATCAGAAGACCGGGGCCATTCTCGCCGCGGTAACAACCAGCCTGCCCGAGACCATCGGCGGCGTGCGAAACTGGGACTATAGATACTGCTGGATCCGGGATGCGTCCATGACCATTACGACGCTGGCAAGGCTGGGGCATTTCAACGTAGCCAAACGTTTCCTGCAGTTCATCCTGGATATCGTACCTTACAAGGACGAGAAAATCCAAATCGTCTATCCCATCGACCACCGGGGTCGCCTGACAGAAAAAGAATTGCCGTGGCTTGCGGGCTATGAGGATTCCAGGCCTGTGCGCATCGGCAACGCCGCGGTCAAGCAAAAACAGAATGATATCTATGGTGTGCTGCTCGATGCTATTTACGACAGCTTGATGATTTTCCATCACACGCTGAATAACAAGGACGATATCTGGACGGTTGTCAGGACACTTGCACGTCATGTTCGGAACAACTGGAGGAAACTCGATTCCAGCATTTGGGAATTCAGAACGGAGCAGAAACACTTCACGTTCTCCAAGATTCTCTGCTGGGTGGCGATGGACCGGGCGGCCCGAATTGCCCATTTCTTTGGCAAGAAGAACGACGCCGTGAGTTTTTCCGCCTCGCGTGACGAAATGAAGGCCGACATTCTGAAAAAGGGGTGTGATCCGACCACCCAGACATTGACGCAGTTCTATCGCGGCACGTCCATGGATGCGGCCAACCTGTTGGCCCAGCAGTATGGTTTCCTGTCACACAAGGACCCAGTCTATGTCAATACAGTACTCCAAACCTTCAAGGCCCTGTGCAGGGATGGACTGATGTACCGCTACAAGACCCCGGATGATTTCGGTGTGCCTGAATCTTCCTTCACAACATGTACGTTCTGGATGATCAAGAGCCTGTACCTGATCGGGCGGGAAGAACAGGCTGTCGAGATGTTTGAACGCGTTCTGCAATACAGCAATCATGTCGGTCTTCTCAGCGAGGACATAGACTTCGCCTCGAAACGGCTGCTGGGCAACTTCCCCCAGGGTTATTCTCACATCGCGCTGATCGACACGGCCCTGGCGCTCTCCAACAGTCGGGAATCGCTCAAAGAAACTGAGCATTTCCAGCCTTAGCTGCTCATCTCTTTCGGGCCCGGTTGGGACTCTCGACGGAGCTACTTTCCGACGGCCTGCTGATGGTGCCGGCGATGCTCCTCGAGGATAGCCTCGCTGAGCTTTGCGGGAACCCTCGCATATCGGGCCATTTCCATTGAGAACATGGCCGTTCCTTTGCTCAGCCCGCGGATCACTGTGGCATAGCCAAACATGCTGGATAGAGGAACCTCGGCTCGGACAACCGTGCAATTGGCCCGGTTTTCGGTTCCAAGGATGATTCCCCGGCGAGAATTAAGATCGCCGATAATGGGACCCTGGAATTCGGCGGGCATTTCAAGCTCGACCGCCATGATCGGCTCCAGCAGGCAGGGCCGAGACCTCTTGAATACTTCAATGAAGGCGTCTCTTGCCGCCGTGCGGAAGGCCATCTCGCTGGAGTCCACCGGGTGGTGCGAGCCGTCGTCCAGACACATTTTGCAGCCGACAATCTCATAGCCTCCCAACGGGCCCTTCTTCATCGCAGCCTGAAATCCCTTGTTCACCGCCGGAATGTATTCACCGGGGACTCGCCCAGAGGTAATATTGTCCTCGAATTCATACGAGGATTCGCCGTCCTGGGGCAACGGAATCAATCGGCCAACCACGTGGGCGAATTGTCCCGACCCGCCGGTTTGCTTTTTGTGGCGGTGGTTGAATTCGGCCTCGATGGTCGGCGCCTCTCGGTAGCTGACCTTCGGAATCCCGACCTGCACTTCGGCTTTGAATTCCCGGCGGATCCGCTCGACATAGACGTCCAGGTGCAGCTCTCCCATGCCCGCGATGATGGTCTGGCCGGTTTTTGGGTCCGTCCAGACGCGGAAGGTCGGGTCTTCCTTCATGAACCGGCTCAGCGCCTTGGCCATGCGCTCTTGATCGGCGGAGCTGGCCGGCGTGATCGACAAGCTGATCACCGGGTCCGCCACGAAGATGCTCTCCAGCGAGTAGTTGATGCCGTCGCCGCAGAGCGTGTCTCCACTGGCGCAATCGGCGGCCAGCAAAGCAACGATATCGCCGGGGCCTGCATCGGCAACGTCCTCGCGATCATTCGCATGCATCTGGACGATACGCCCGATGCGCTGCATCCGGTTCGTGCGTGCGTTGCGATACTGACGGCCCTTGACAATCGTACCCTGGTACACGCGGACATAACTCAACTGTCCGAACGATTCATCTGTGATTTTGAAGACCATTGCAACCAGCGGTGCATCCGGATCGGCGGCCAGCGGAATCTCCGTGCCCTCGTTGTCGTGGTCACGGGCAAAGCTGGAACGGTCAAGTGGACTCGGAAGGAAATCGCAGACCGCGTCCAGCAGCGGCTGAACGCCCTTGTTCTTGAATGCCGAGCCCATCATCAGCGGCACGATGTTGCGGTTGATCGTGGCCTCGCGGATGGTCCGGCGAATCATCTCTTGGCTGACTTCCTGCCCTTCGAGCAGCCGTTCGGTCATCTCGTCGTTGAACATGCACAGCGCATCAAGCATCTCCTCTCGCGCCCTTGCCGCCGAATCCATGTACTCGGGCCGAATAGGTTCGCGAACGATGTGCTCGCCACAACTACCCTCGAAAGCAACCGCTTCCATCGTGACAAGGTCGATGACGCCCTGAAAATCTTCGCCTGCACCCATGCTGATCTGAAGGGGCACCACATTCAGGCCGAGCTTGTCCGTCAGTTCCTTGCGTACCCGTTCCGGATCGGCGCCGATGCGATCCATCTTATTGGTGAAAGCGATCCGCGGCACGCGGTAGCGCTTCATTTGTTGATCGACTGTGATCGACTGACTCTGAACGCCGCCGACGGCGCAGAGAACCATAATGGCCCCATCCAGCACGCGCAGCGACCGCTCCACCTCCACGGTGAAATCCACGTGGCCCGGCGTATCGATCAGGTTGATGCTCTTGTCATTCCAGCTAACCTGCGTGGCGGCGGCAGTGATTGTAATGCCCCGCTCGCGCTCGAGGTCCATGTAGTCCAACGTTGCCCCACCGGCGTCGGCGTGGACTTCCTGCATACGGTGAATGCGCCCGGCGTAGTATAAAATCCGTTCGCTCAAAGTCGTCTTGCCCGAATCGATGTGGGCCGAAATGCCAATATTTCGAATCCTGTTGATCTTCTCCATTTTCCTTCAATACCATCATTCACAATAAACAAGTTGTGTGGCTGCACGTTCCACCTATACGTATATGAACAGTGCCCACTAACGATTCTTCAGTATTTTCCGCAGATTACAGGTGAGTCAGAGGTTTTTCACTTCTATAAACAGCGAAAGCACCATATTTTACTCCCGTGCAACTCTGAATGCAACGAAAAACTGCCATTTTTTTGTTTCATCCGGCCAATGAGCAGGCGCCCGGCCTCGAATTGGGTTTGTTTTTCCAAAACCGACCGGTTCACGGGAGAGCACCGAGGGCGCGGAGGATTATGAGATTGGCTTTGCTGCTTAGCTGCTTCGGCCCATAAGAATCTCCGTAAATCACTGTTATGGCTGATATTACGTGAACTTGGCCCATCGGCAAATTGGCTTTGTCTTTTCAGAATCAGGTCAATTTTGCTCCTGCCGGAATTCCTCGGCGGGCTCTCGGGGGGGGGCGATTCCTGGGCGTCATGCAGCTCGGAGAGGATTGGGCGTCGCCGGCCACCAGGAGAACCCTCCAGATTTCCGATTTGCTGTTGAGTACTGCCAACTGACGATGGACGATGAACTGTCGGGTATGGTGATTCTGACCGATTAGTTCGACATATATTATAACTCTCGGTCGATTAGCCGTCAAGTAAAATTCTTCAGAACATAGAAAGAAACGCAGGCCCTATCGGCAAGTCCCTCTCATGATACTGGCGACCGCCCCGCTCCGGCTTCGGAGGTTGGGCCGATGCAAAAGTCAAGACAGCCCCACGCAGCGGATGCCAAGCCGTTCAGGCGGGCTGGTCCACGCCCGGGCCGTGGACGTATTTGCGCACCAGGTCGCTATTATCGTCGCATTCGGCGATCACTGCCAATATGGTCGCTTGAGCTGCTTTCTACTCCAAGCCCTGAAGCGAATGAGTCCAGCGCACAGAATCTCACATGGCAACCCTCAGAGGTAGTCTGCGCTCGTGGAAGGGATGATCTGCTGTCTGGCGGGTATCACAGAGCCTTTTTTCAGAAATCGCGCTTTTCGATGCCTCGATGGCCATCTTATGTGCAAAAATACGTAGTCACGGTTGCCCTCGTCCAGCGATTTGTGTACGATGTTGATAGTGGTTTCTGACGCTGGCTGTCAAGAAGCTGTGTGGAGGAAGTGCCACTAGGGGAATATGCAATGAACAGATCAGCGATTCGTGCCTTTACGTGTTTTATCGTATTGCCCGCCGTATTGTTGCTTTTTGGCTTTAGCGATGCTGGACCCAGGCAACAGAAGGTCCTGATGGCAGAGATGCCGTTGTATCTCGAAGAGTATCTGGATGTTGCACGCATCGAGGGCTCTAAGGTTCCCGATGAGGTTCTGGAGCCGGTTGAGTGGCGCTTCGATGAGCCACAGCCGGATTGGAGGCCGCTCAAACCACTCCATGCGCAGATGGAAACCGTCAAGCCTGTCCGAGTTGAAGATGCGCTGCGTCTGCCGTTAACCGCAAAAAACCGCACTATCAATGGCTCTGTATTGATTGGCCGAATCTACGTCGAGCTGCCCGATTGGAACATTGAGGACTGGGCGTATGTGGAGATTCGTGCCCGCACTCGAGATCCGATAGCCTATATCCGCTTGGGTTTCAACTACACAAAAGAGAATCCCATGGGCCTTTTTCCTCTCTACAGCCGCAGCGACCGGGCTCACCCCGTGGCCGATGGGATGGTCCAGACGTACCGGTTTTCGCTGGACTGGCCCAACATGCGGAAGTGGCAGGGATCCTGGACGCACCTGTCGATCGGGTACGTCAGCGAGGAGGACGCGGAAGCTGTGACGCTCGATATCCTGTCGGTGCGGGTAATCCCCAAGGAGATCCCCTATTCAGATACCCCAGTTGGCGTTCGATATGAGGT
>CP070806.1:2385493-2399995 GCA_020343675.1 Phycisphaerales bacterium | reverse complement strand
AGACTGGGACCGTTCACGGCGGCGAGCAGTCCATGCCGCTGTTGTATAGCAACACCGGCGGCGCCACCTATTCAGAGGCCGAACGCACCTTTGCCGTTCCGCAGGATTGGACCAAACATGGCATTCAGACATTGGTGCTGTACTTCCACGGCACTCCGGGCAATACGGGTCAGTTGTACGTGAAGGTCAACGGCGTCAAGGTGGCCTACGATGGTGATGCGGCTGCCATAGCGAGAATACGGTGGCAACAGTGGAATATTGACCTTGCCTCGTTGGGCGTGAACGTCCAGAGCGTCACGACGCTGGCACTTGGCATTGACGGCAACGGCGCCGCCGGTACATTGTACGTTGACGATATTGTGCTGTACCGGTTGGCTCCCGAGATTGTGGTTCCCTCGGAAGAAATCTGGATCGAGGCAGAGGCGGCCGATACGATCACCGCACCCATGCTGACCTATGACGATCCTCTGGCGTCGGGTGGCAAGTACATCGGCACAACGGACGATGTTGGTAACAGTAGTGACAATCCGCCTCCTGACGGCATCGCGACGTACACTTTTGCGGTAGCGGGCGGAACCTACAAGATCAGCGGTCGCATAAATATCCCCAACGCCAACAACTCCTTCTGGGTCCGAATCCAGGGAGCGACCACTCCGGCCGAGACGGAGCTGCACAGCAGTGGTTGGGTTCGCTGGAATGACCCTCCGGCTTCAGACGACTGGTTCTGGAGCGATGTCTTCAGCGACGACGATAATGAAGATGCAACGGTGCTCTTCACGATGCCTGCCGGAACGTATGTTCTGGAGATCGCCCGCAGGGAGTCCGGTGCGATGCTCGATGTTATCGTGATCTCCAAAACTGATTAATCGCTGCTGGCGGCCGTTCTTTCTGCGAGGCTCTTGCAGAGTTGGCCGAGAAGGCATTGGCGTTTGACGAACCGCTTTGGCCTGAACCGGGCCGATGCAGGCAGGGTTTCTGTCGGCGCAGCCGACACGAATAGTCCGCAGCCCGGATCGTTCAGCTTTTCTGCGCTTGCCATTTCCCACAAGCCCAGTTACAATGTGCGCGCAAAAACGGACAATCATGGTTTTTTCTGGAGTTAGGATATGATCAAGATTCTGATTACGGACAAACTTGCACAGGAAGGCATTGACCTGCTGAACGGAATGGACGGCGTCGAGGCCGTCGTCAAGACGGGCATAGGCGAGGACGAGCTGGCGCAGATTATCGGCGAGCATGAGGGCCTGATCATCCGAAGCGGAACGAAAGTGACTGCAAAAGTCCTGGCCAATCCAGGTAACTTGAAAGGCATCGCTCGCGCCGGCGTCGGTGTGGATAACATCGACATCCCGGAAGCCACGCGAAAGGGTATCCTGGTCATGAACACGCCGGGCGGCAATACGCTCAGCGCCGCCGAGCATACGATGGCCCTGATCCTGGCCATGAGCCGGAACGTCGTGCCCGCCTGCAACAGCCTCAAAGGCGGTGCCTGGGACCGAAAGAAATACACAGGCAACCAGTTGAACAACAAGGTGCTCGGCCTGATCGGTCTGGGCAGGATCGGAATGGCCGTGGCGGCAATGGCGCGCGGCTTCAATATGAAGATCCTGGGCCACGACCCGTTCGCCGCCCCTGCCGATGCGGAGAAACTCGGCATCGAAGTGACCGACGACATCAGGAGGATTTTTAAAGAAGCCGACTTCATCAGCGTGCATGTGCCGAAGAACGAGCAGACGCTCAGCATGATTGGGGCCGAGCAGATCGGGATGATGAAGCCGACGGTTCGGCTGGTCAACTGCGCTCGCGGCGGAATCGTCAACGAAGACGCGCTCTGCGAGGCCCTCGCATCGAAGCGCATTGCCGGGGCGGCTCTCGATGTTTTCCCCAAGGAGCCTCCGGAAGACTCACGCTTCACCCAGTTCGAGCACTGCATTGTCACTCCGCACCTGGGCGCCAGCACGGAGGAAGCCCAGATTGAGGTGGCCGTCGAGGCGGCTCAAATCCTGGTCGATGCCATCAAAGGCGGCCCGGTGAGAAACGCGCTCAACGCTCCATCCACTGCCGGTGCCCTGCCGCCGCTGGTCGGCCAGTACGCCGAGCTTGCCCGGCGAATCGGCACCGTGCTCAGCACGATCGCACCGGGGCAGATCAAGAACGTCCAGGTCGGGTATCGCGGCTCGGTCGCCGAGGCGGCCGTCGAGCCGGTCACGCTCAGCTTTGCGGTCGGACTGCTGCAGAAGCATTTTGATATGCCGCTGAACATGGTCAACACGCCGGTTCTGGCCAGAGAACGGGGCATCAGTATCGACGAAACCAAGAACACCGATGTCAAGGATGTCGCGGCAAGTTTCAGCGCCACGGTCGAGACCGACAAGGTGACGCGTACCGTGACCGGCTCGGTCTTCGGCGGGACCCTGCTGCGCATCATCGAGATTGACGGCTTCAACATAGAAGTCACACCCCAGGGGACCGTTCTGGTGATCTTCAACGACGACAAGCCCGGCGTGATCGGCGCGGTCGGAACGCTCTGCGGAAGACACAACATCAATATCTGCACGATGGGCGTCGGTCAGAAACCCGCCGAGCAGAAGGCCATGCTTGCCGTCAGTCTTGACAAGGAACCGGACGCAAAGGCCATTGACGAACTCAGAGAGCTTGAGTTCGTGAACGAGCTTTACGTCTGCAAGCTGGACTGATTTTGGACGCCGGATGTTCGATGGCCAATCACAAACAAGACATTGCCGGCAGGCAAATCAAATCCGTGACGTGTCTCGGCATCGCTGTCAATCTGTCGCTGGCCCTTATCAAGGGCGTCATCGGCGTGCTGACCGGTTCGCTGGCGCTTCTGGCCGACGGAATCCACTCGCTCTCAGATTTTGCGACGGATATAGCGGTGCTGTTAGGTCTGCACCTGGGCTCGAAGGAACCCGACCAGTCCCACCCCTACGGGCACGGCCGAGCCGAGACGTTCTCCGCTGCCATCATCGCCCTGATCTTGATTTTCGTCGGGGGTACGATGATCTACTACGCAACGATGGCCATTGCCCGCGATGAAATGACCCAGCCCCATCCGGGCATCATCATTGGCGCTGTGATTTCAGTGGCGGCCAAGGAGTGGCTTTACAGAGTCACCAAGACGGCTGCGATTCGGTCTCACAGCCCGGCGCTCTACGCCAACGCCTGGCACCACCGCAGCGACGCGTTGAGCTCGATAGCGGTCGCCATTGGATTCATCTCGCTGGCTTTCGGTTTCGGGCACGGGGACCAGGTTGCGGCCATCACCGTCGGCGTCATGGTCATCTGGGTGGGTGTGCGGGTCGTCAGCGATGCGATGCGCGAGTTTGCCGAGACAGCAGTCGATTCGGACACCATCGCTCATGTTAAAGACATCATCAACTCGGATTCATCCATTCGCCAGTGGCACCGGCTGCGAACCCGCTTAGTCGGCCGGGAAGTCTTCCTCGACCTGCATATCCTCGTGGATCCGGATTTGAACGTGACCGCAGCCCACGAAATCGCCGAACGGCTGGAAAAGGCCGTGGACGAGCAAATCGCGCGACCGACGAATATCACCGTTCACATCGAGCCGTACACGCCCGAGATGAGGAGCAGCCAGAATATCTGACTGTTCATCTCCTGCCCTGCGACTCAGAATGTCCCAAACGGTGATGCAATAACACAGGCCATACTTCTGAGGCATCCATACTGACCAGGCCCCAGGCTTCGAGACATTGCAGATTGTGCCTACGACACAAAAAAACCTCTAAAACAGCAAGGATTTCTGTCCGAAATACGTGTTATGACACAGCCGCAAAGCAAGATCTTGGCCGTCGATGACGATCCTGTCGATATTGAAAACCTTCGCAGGCTTTTGGACAGAGATTACTGCCTGCGAACCGCGACAAGAGGCGAGCAGGCTCTCGATATGGCCGCCCATTTTCAGCCCGATATTATCCTGCTCGATAACATGATGCCCGATATCGACGGCGGACAGGTGTGCCGGCAAATCCGCGCCGATGCAGGGCTACGGCATACGAAGATTATTATGATATCCAGCAAATCGCTGGTCAGCGAGCGCGTCGAGGCGTATGAAGCCGGCGCAGACGACTACATCGTCAAACCCTTCGACAAAGACGAGCTGCTGGCCAAGATCCGAGTCTATTTGCGTCTGAAATCGGTCGAGGAGTTGGATCAGTTCAAGAGCGACGTTCTGACGCTGCTCAGTCACGAGGCCCGCACACCACTCAACAGCCTTCTGGGTCCTGCTGAGATGCTGGTCTCCGAGGATCAGATCGAGCCCGAAGAACGCAAGCTGCTCGTCGAAATGGTTCATTCCGCAGCCAAGCGCCTGCAGTGCTTTTTCGAGAACGTCATACTACTCAGTTCGCTCAAATCAGGTAAGTGGCAGCTCCTACCAACGCCGAGCAGTCTGTGCGACCTCGTTCGAGAGGCGATTGCCGAAGTGGCGAGGCAAGCCGAGGAGCGAAACGTTGAAATCGAGCAAAGTTTCGGCGCAAATCCCACGGTCCGTCTCGACCGCGAACAAATCAGAAGAGCTCTGACGGCGATTCTTGACAACGCTCTTCGCTTCAGCCCAGCGGGGGCGAGCATCCAGGTCTGTGTTTTGGCGGACAACGCCGAAGCCTGTCTAAGCGTGACCGACCATGGCGAGGGAATCGACGCCGATTACCTGCCCCACGTATTCGAGGAGCTCTCGGATCCCGACATTGACCATCACTCCCAAGGCCAGGGGCTGAGCCTGGCCATAGCCCGCCAGGTGGTGCTCCTGCACAACGGCACCCTCAGTGCCGAGAGCACAAAGGGCGCCGGCGCGACTTTCACAATACGACTTCCTGTGACAGTGTCTTCCGAAGCAGCCGTCTGTGAAAGCGCAACACCCTAAAAAGAAGCCGGCCTCTTTGCGGATTTCAGCGGCCGCAGAATACTTCAATGACTCCGACGCTGATTGTCGATAATAGACTATGTGATGGTTGTGCGCCGCCAGCGTCTTTGGAAAGGATTCTTCAAATATGTCATTCGCAGAGGAAGTACTCAATCGAAGCCGGCCCGAGAGCGTTCACGACATTGCCTGCCGGCCCGAACGTCAGTGCTACAGTCCCTCACCGGTGGATTGGAGAAATCATGTCCTTTATTTTCTGTTAGTTGACCGGTTCAGCGACGGCCTGGAACACACGCGCCCCATGCTGGAGAAATCAGACATCGAAGCGGCCAGACGACGGAGACCCGAGGGTCGACCCTGGCGCTGGGATGAGTGGGCCGAGTCCGGCTCGCAGCGGTGGCAAGGCGGCACAATCAAAGGCGCGCAATCGAAGCTCGGCTACCTCAGGCGTCTTGGCGTCACGGCGATATGGCTGAGCCCCGTCTTCAAGCAGCGGGGCCACCTGAACACCTATCACGGGTATGGCATTCAGGATTTTCTGGATGTGGATCCTCGATTCGGGACTCGCCAGGATCTGGTCGATCTGGTGGCGGCCGCCCACGACGAAGGTTTGTATGTCATTCTTGATATCGTTTTCAATCACTCGGGCTCGAACTGGCTCTACCAGCCACAAACCCCGGGCGGAGTGTATGAAGCCGTCTACAACCCGGCCGGACGGTATCCGTTCGGCGCCTGGCGCAACAGTACGGGCGAGCCCGTCCCCGACATCCGCTCAGCAGAGGACGGCGTCTGGCCCACCGAATTGCAGCACGGAGACTGCTACACGCGGGCGGGAACGGGCGATATGGGCAAAGGACGCATTGACGATCCGAACGCCGAGCACAAACGCTCCGATTTTTGCGACTTGCGGGATTTCGACCTCGACCAGCCTTATGTCTTGAGCGACCTTTCGCGGTGCTACAAGTACTGGATCGCTCTGACGGACTGTGATGGCTTTCGCATCGATACGCTCAAGCACGTCACAGAGGAGCAGGCCCGCAATTTCTGCGGCGCGATTCAGGAATTCGCCGCTAATATCGGAAAGCAGAATTTCTTCCTGGTCGGCGAAATCGCCGGCGGAGACTATGCCCAGGACTACTATCTGGACTCGTTGGACCGGAATCTGACCGCCGTGCTGGATATCGGAGAGATGTGTCCGATCCTGAGCGGTGTGGCCAAGGGCCTCAGATCGCCCAGAGATTACTTCGCTGGTTTCAATCCGAAGGCCAGGGGGATGGGGTCGCATCGAAATCTGGGCCAGCGGCATGTCTCTATCCTCGACGACCATGATCACATCTACGGCGACAAGATTCGTTTCTCAAGCGAAGCCTCGTGCGAGCACCAGGTCGCAGCGGGCGTTGCCATGCAGCTTTTCACTCTGGGTATTCCATGCATCTATTATGGAACAGAGCAGGCGTTGGCCGGCCCGGAGCCTTCGGAGCGAAGATGGCTGCCCTATTGGAAGAATTCCGACCGTTACCTTCGCGAGGCCATGTTCGGCCCCGAGCATCCCCGGACAACGGGAACGGAGGGTCCGCACTCGCCTCCGGGGGATGGGCTGGATGCAAACCTGCCGGGCTTCGGGCCTTTCGGGACGGCGGGACGGCACTGTTTCAACGAGAATCATCCGGCCTACCGGCGCATTGCAGCGGCAGTGCGCACTCGGGAGAAATATCCCGCGTTACGTTGCGGCCGGCAGTATCTTCGCGGCATATCCTTCCTGAACAAGCCCTTTGACGTTTACGGGCCCGGTCAAATCGTCGCCTGGTCGCGCATCCTGGACGATGAGGAATTGCTTTGTGTGCTCAACGCCCACGGCACCGAGCGGCGAGGCGCCGACGTGGCCGTCGATGCGAGTCTGAATGCGGGCGGAGCCGGCGTCATGACAGTCGTTCTCAATACCGCTCAGACGTCAGAGGAGGAGGAATTCTCAGGCTCGCACCCCACAGGCTCAACGATCCCTGTGAACAGAACGGCCGACGGCAGAGCATTTGTCAGGATCCGGGGCGTCCCGCCCGCAGAAATTCTCGTGCTTGCCAACCATCCTTAGCCGGTTCATAACAATACAAGGCTTTACAAGCGTGCCTTGAATAGGATAGTATACGGTCTTTCTCGGATCGGTAAGAGCTGGAAAGGCCGCCGGTTGTTATGAATTTTGAGAGTTTTTTCAATCCCAAGTCCATCGCGATAGTCGGGGCCTCTCGCCAGAAGGGCAAGGTCGGCTATGAAATCCTGTCCAACATGATTGCGGCCGGTTACCCGGGCCGGATCTTCCCGGTCAACCCCCGGACGGACGTGATTGAGGGAATCAGGTCCTATCCTGATCTCCGGTCGATTGGCCAGGTTCCCGAATTGGTGGTTATCATCGTGCCGGCCAAAATCGTCCCGGCGGTCATGCGCCAGTGCGCAAAGATCAGAGTAAAATCGGTCATTATTATCACCGCCGGCTTTAAGGAAGTCGGCAACAACGGAAAAGAGCTCGAAGAACAGGTCGTTCGAATCGCCAGGCAGGGCGGCATCAGAGTCATCGGCCCCAACTGCCTCGGTGTGATCGTCCCGGCGAACAAGCTCAACGCCAGTTTCGCCGGGGATATGCCCGCCGAAGGCGTGACGGGATATGTTTCGCAATCCGGGGCCCTGCTGGCCGCCGTTCTCGATATGGCCAACGCAAAGGGCATTGGCTTCAGCAAGCTCATCAGCGTGGGCAACAAAGCGGACGTCGATGAGCTTGACGTCATACGGGCGCTGGCCGAGGACCCGGAGACCAAGGTCATCGCCGGATATCTCGAAAGCATCACGAACGGCAACGTGTTTGTGACCCAGGCGGAGGCCATTTCCGCCCAAAAGCCGATACTGCTGATGAAGCCGGGCGGCACGGAAGCCGGGGCAAAAGCCGCGGCCTCGCACACGGGCAGCCTGGCCGGGAACGACGCGGCATACGAATGTGTCTTTGAACGCGCGGGAATCATCCGCTGTGATTCTCTCAAATCACAGGTGGACTATCTCCAGGCCTTTGCCAACCAGCCGCTGCCCGTCGGCAACAAGATCGCGGTGATCAGCAACGCCGGCGGTGCCGGAATTATGGCCGCCGACGCCATCGAGCGACGAGGTCTTGCTTTTGCAGACCTCTCGTCCGACACTATCGCGAGGTTGGCCAGCGACCTTCCTCCGGCTGCAAGTCTGCACAACCCGGTCGATGTCTTGTGTGATGCGGTCGCGGGGAGGTACGAATTTGCCCTCAGCGCCGTCCTGGATGACCCGAATGTTGACATTGCTTTAGTGCTGTTGACCCCCCAGGCCATGACTGAACCGGCCGCGACAGCCAGGGGCGTGGTGAAGATCGCAAGCCAAAAAAGAGGCAAGCTCATCCTCGCCAGCTTCCTCGGAGCCAGCAAGATGGAAGAGGCGACAAACATCTTGCGAGAGGGGAAAATTCCCTGCTACGACTCTCCGGAAACGGCGGTCAGGACGGTCAAGGTGATGACCGACTACGTCCGGTGGCGCGCCCGGCCCAAACGCATCGTCGAACTGTTCCGCGTGAACCGCCGCAAGGCCGAAACGACCATTGAGAAGCACCTTCGACAGGGGCATTATCAAATAGGCGAGGTCGGTTCAAAGGAGGTTCTTGAGGCTTATGGGTTTACTATACCGAGGGCCTCGGCGGCAACCACGCCCGAGCAGGCCGCCAATATCGCCCAGCAGCTGGGGTTCCCCGTCGCACTGAAAGTCTGGTCCACGCAGATCGTGCACAAAACGGATGTCGGAGGGGTCAAGCTGGGTCTGCAAACCCCCGAAGAGGTCATGGACGCCTTCGACCTGGTCATGTATCGCGTCTCCAAGAAGCTGCCCGATGCGACCATCCTCGGCGTCCTGGTTCAGGAAATGGTCAAGAAGGGAGTCGAAGTGATCCTCGGCATGAAACGCGACCCCCACTTCGGCCCGCTGATGATGTTCGGGATGGGGGGCGTAATGGTCGAGGTGCTCAAAGACGTGTCCTTTTATCTGGCGCCGCTGACGGCTGAAGAGGCCAAGCAGATGCTGATGAGCACCAAGACCTACCAGATGCTCAAGGGCGTGCGGGGACAACGGGGCGTGGACATCGAGACCATCGCCGAGGGACTGCAACGGCTCTCACAATTAGCCACCGAATTTCCCCAGATTGAGGAGGTGGACATCAACCCGTTTGTGGTAGGCCCCAAAGGCACGACCCCGATCGCCGTTGACGCCAGAATGAGCCTGAAACCGCGGTAGGGCTGGCAGGGACTGCTTTGAATCATGAGTCTTGAGAATTTTTTCAATCCGAAATCCGTCGCCATTGTTGGCGCATCACAACACAAGGGCAAGGTCGGCTACGAAATCCTGAGCAATATGATCGACGCCGGCTACGAGGGCACGCTCTTGCCCATCAACCCCAAGAGCGAACCCATCGAGGGATTGCAATGCTATCCGGACCTGAAATCCACGGGGCAGAGACCCGACCTTGTCATCATCATCGTCCCGGCCAGGATTGTCCCGGCTATCATGCAGCAATGCGCCGACGTCGGCGCCAAATCGGTCATCATTATCACCGCGGGTTTCAAGGAAGTCGGCAAAGAGGGCAGAGAGCTTGAACAGCAGATTATCCAAATCGCCCGCCAGGCGGGTATCCGGATCATCGGCCCTAACTGCCTGGGGCTGATCGTCCCGGCGAACAAGCTGAACGCCAGCTTCGGAGGCAACCTCCCGGCCGTCGGGGCCATAGGGTATCTGTCGCAGTCGGGGGCTTTGCTGACCGCCATTCTGGATATGGCCAATGCGACCGAGATTGGCTTCAGCAAGCTCGTGAGCATCGGCAACAAGGCGGACGTGGACGAGCTGGACATCATGGAAGCTCTGGCTTGCGACGAGGACACCAAAGTAATCGCCGGCTATCTCGAAAGCATCGGCAACGGAAATCAGTTCGTCAGCAAAGCAGAACAAATCTCCCACGACAAGCCGATTCTGTTGATCAAGGCCGGCGCGACCGAAGCGGGCGCCAAGGCCGCTTCCTCACACACGGGGAGCCTTGCCGGCGCCGAAGCCGCTTATGAATCCGCGTTCGAACGGGCCGGCATCATTCGGTGCAGCTCGATCCGACAGCAGTTTGACTATGCCCAGGCGTTTGCCAACCAGCCGCTTCCGGCCGGGCCGGGAGTCGCCGTGATTACCAACGCGGGCGGACCGGGGATTATGGCTGCCGACTCGATTGAACAGCAGGGATTGACCTTTGCAAAACTGTCTGAAAAGACCATCGAGAAACTGGCGTCCAGTCTGCCGGCGGCGGCTAACTTGTACAATCCAATCGACGTCTTAGGCGATGCACTCGCGGACCGGTACGAACTTGCCCTTGATGCCGCGCTCGATGATCCCAACGTCGATACCGTGCTGGTGCTTCTGACGCCCCAGGCGATGACCGAACCTGTGGCGACCGCCGAGGCGATGGTCAGGGTCATCCGCAAAAACCCGACGAAGCCTGTTCTCGCTTGTTTTCTCGGGGCCGACAAGGTTGAAGAAGGCGTGAGGATTCTGCGAGCCGGTGGAATCCCCCAGATAGACGCCTCGGAGCGCGCGGTCGCAACCATCAAGGTCGTGGCCGATTATGTCCGATGGCGCTCCAGGCCCAAACGCGTCGTGAGGCTCTTTCCGGTCAATCGTCGCAAGGTCGAGAACATCGTCGAAAGACATCTGAGGCAGGCCATTCGCGAAATCGGCGAGACCGAGTCGAAGGAAATACTCGAAGCCTATGGTTTTGCCACGCCCAAAGGCTCTATCGCAACCACCGCCGAGCAGGCGGCCGGCATTGCCGACCAGCTCGGATTCCCCGTCGTGCTGAAAATCTGGTCGCCCGATATCCTGCACAAATCGGACGTGGACGGAGTCCAAATCGGCCTCAAGAGCATCAAAGAGGTCAAGGATGCATTCGATTTGATGATGTACCGGATACCCAAGAAGCTGCCCGACGCCAATATTCTCGGCGTACTGGTGCAGGAGATGTGCCGGGGCGGCAAAGAAGTCATCCTCGGTATGCAGCGCGACCCGCACTTCGGACCTTTGATGATGTTCGGAATGGGCGGAACGATGGTCGAAGTGCTCAAAGACGTCTCGTTCTATCTGGCGCCGCTGACCGCCGACGAGGCCAAGCAGATGCTGATGAGCACCAAGACCTACCAGATGCTCAAGGGTGTGCGCGGCCAGGAAGGCGTGGATATTGACGCCATCGCAGAAGGGCTGCAGCGACTTTCGCAACTCGTCACGGAATTCGACCAGATTCAGGAGCTGGACATCAATCCGTACGTGGTGGGGCCCGAAGGGACCGTACCGATTGCCGTCGATGCCAGAATCAGCGTGGAGCAGGTTTAGAAAGATTCAACGATGCAGGAATTCGACTGGAACCAGCGGTATAAAGACAAAATCACAACCGCCGCGGCGGCCATGAAGCTGATCAAATCCGGCAACAGCATCTTCATAGGAACCGGTTGCGGCCAGCCGCAGCATCTGGTCAACGCACTGGTCGAACATTCCAGCAAGATTTACGACGCCCACATCATCCACCTGTTGACGATGGGCACCGCACCCTATGCCGACGAGAAGTTCCGCGAAAAGTTCAAGATGAACAGCTTCTTCATCGCCGACAACGTCCGGGACGCCTTCGCCAAGGGAATCGGAGATTACACGCCGATATTCCTGTCTGAGATACCCATTGAATTCGAGACCGGAAGAATCCCCGTCGATGTCGCGCTGATCAGCGTCACCCCTCCCGACGTGAACGGTCTTTGCAGTCTCGGCGTCTCGGTCGATATCGTCAAGTCCGCCGCAGCCAACGCCAAGTACGTCATCGCCCAGGTCAACAATCGTATGCCGCGAACGTTCGGCGATTGTTTCGTTCACGTCAACACCATCGATGTGCTGGTCCCCCGCGACGAGGATATTATCGAGATTCCGATTCCGGAACCGGATGGGACGCTGCGCCGGATCGGCCAGAATATCGCACGGCTCGTGGACGACGGCAGCACCATTGAGTGCGGTATCGGGCGGATTCCACAGGCGCTGGCCGAGTTCCTCAAAGACAAAAGGGACCTTGGCGTCCACACCGAGATGTTCAGCGACTGGATCATCGAGCTGATCGAGTGCGGCGCGATCACCTGCGCCAAGAAGACGCTCAATCGCGGTAAAATCATTGCCAGCTTCTGCATGGGCTCGAAGCGTCTCTACGACTATATCGACAATAATCCGCTCTTCGAGTTCTATCCGACCGAATACGTCAACGATGTCTTTATCATCGGCCAGCACGAGAAAATGGTCGGCATCAACGTCGGGCTCGAAATCGATTTGACCGGCCAGGTCTGCTCGGATTCCTTAGGGTATCAATTCTACAGCGGCATCGGCGGACAGGTCGATTTTATCCGCGGCTCGGCGCGCAGCCGGGGAGGCAAGGCCATCATCGCCATGCCTTCCACCGCCAGGGACGGCACGATTTCCAGAATCGTGCCCCGCCTGACCGAAGGCGCCGGCGTCGTGACTACACGGGGCGACGTCCACTATGTCGTCACCGAATACGGGATTGCCTACCTGCATGGCAAGAGCATCCGAGAGAGAGTGATGGACTTGATTCACATCGCACATCCGAAGTTCAGAAAGGAGCTCATCCAGGCGGCCAAAGCGCAGAACTACATCTATGAAGACCAGATAGAACTGGCGTGGGACCAGGTCACCTATCCGGAAGAGCTGGAGCGATACGACACATTGCGGGACGGCACCGAGATATTTTTCAGACCGATCAAGCCCACCGACGAGCCTTCGCTTTCGGAAATGCTCTACTCGCTGAGCGAAAGAACGGTCCGAACCCGCTATATGACCCACACCATGGCGTTCCCGCACAGAGACATCCAGCGCCTGACGAACATCGATTACAGGCAGGACGTCGCTATCGTCGGCGTCGTGCCCCGCGTCTCGGGCGAGGAAATCGTCGCCATTGCCCAGTATTTTCTCGACCCGAAGAGCCAGTCGGCGGAAGTGGCCTTTCTCGTGCAGGACGAATGGCAGCGAAAAGGCATGGGGACGTTTCTGCTGGATTATATCACGCAGATTGCCAGACAGCGCGGCGTCAGGACGTTCTGGGCCAAGGTGCTGCCCAGCAACGAGCCCATGCTGACCATTTTTCACAACTCGGGCTATAAGATAAACACCGAATTCGATGGCGAGACCTACGACATCACGTACGATTTGACAAAAGACGAATAATCAGGAGTCACTTTGAGTACCAGCAAAGCCGCATTTATCTATTCATCGGAGCTTGAGGAACATCGTTATCCGCCGGAGCACCCTTTCAACACGATCCGGGCCCAAAGGGTCCGGCAGACCGTGAACTCGATGGGCTTGCTTTCGGCTGAGCACGTCCGCGAGGTGCCGCCGACGCCTGCCGAGAGAATCGTACTGAAGAAGTTCCACTCGGCCCGGTATCTGCACGCATTGAAAAATGCCTCGCGGGGCCGCTGGGACGCCGAGGCCCTGGAGATGGGAATCGGCACGGAGGATTGCCCGGTCTTCCCCGGGTTGTATGATTATACGGTCCTGGCCGCTGGAGGCACGCTGGTGGCCTCGAAGCTCATTCTCGAAGGCGACGCCGAGATTGCCTTCAATCCGTCGGGCGGATTCCACCACGCCGGTCCCGAGCGAGCCTCCGGCTTCTGCTATATCAACGACGTGGCTCTTGCATGCATGGTGCTGGCCGAGCATGGAAAGCGCGTTTTGTATCTCGACGTGGACGTTCATCACGGCGACGGCGTCGCCCATGCATTCTATGACCGCTCGGATGTGATGACGATATCATTGCACCAGAACCCGCGGACACTCTTTCCGGGAACCGGGTTCGAGGATGAAATCGGAGCCGGATCGGGCAAAGGCTACTGCGTTAATGTCCCGCTCCCGGTCGGCACCTACGACCAGGCATACCTTGGCGTATTCGAGGCCGTCGTTCTGCCTCTGATCAAAGCTTACAATCCGGATGTCTTCGTGTTCGAGCTCGGAGCGGACGCCCTTGCCGGCGACCCGCTCGCCCATTTGCAGTTGACCAATAACGTCTATGCCGAGATTATCAACCACCTGCTGAGCTTCAACAAGCCTCTCGTCGCGACCGGCGGCGGCGGGTACAACGTCGATAACACCGTCAGGGCCTGGGCGTTGGCCTGGAGCATCTTCTGCGGCGCCGAGGCCGCCGACGACATGCACCATGCCATCGGCGGCGTGCTGCTCGAAAGCACCGAATGGCAGGGAGGATTGCGAGACCGAGCGCTGGCGGTCAGCGAATCGCAGCTCGAAGCCGTCGTCCCGACGCTCGCAAAAACCATAGAGACCATCAAGTCAACGATCTTTCCACTTCACGGCCTTTGATCAATGGCACAGGACCGTTGCATCGTGCATAGTACTCCGTGCTGCGTTCTGCGTTTCATCTATTTGGGACTCAGCCGGCAGGATGGGTCCGGCAGGTCTGCCGGATTGCCCATGCTGTCGATGCCTTCTGACGCTTTTTTCTTGCTTTGCCTGAC
>CP070806.1:2376082-2385393 GCA_020343675.1 Phycisphaerales bacterium | reverse complement strand
GAAAAGAGCCCCGCGTTGCCCGAGACGCCCGCCATCAATTGCGCCAAAGGATCGTGAACCGTGCCACGAAGGGGACGTCCATCGGTTATCTCGGCGGCGGCAATGCTGTCCTGCCACGAATCAGGCGGGTTGAAAGTGGTGTGCGTTATCCCGAGGGGAGCAAAGATATTCCGCCGGCTAAAATCGTCCAGCGATTTTCCGCTGACCGTTTCGACGATCCTGGCCAGCGTGATATAGCCGAGGCAACTGTAGCGAAAATCTTCTCCGGGTTGGCTGGCGGCTTCGAGACTGCATATCTTCTCAATGACTTTGTCGGGACAGGGATTGCCGAATTGCTCCTTGAGCGCGTTGGCATTCGTATAAGCTGGCAGCCCCGACGTGTGGGTCAGCAGATGCTTGATGCGAACGTCCTGCTTACCGTTGCAGGCAAAAGCGGGCAGGTACGCGCCGACACAATCATCCATATCTATCATCCCGCGGTCTCTTAGAATCAGAATCGACGTGGCCGTGACTATCGGTTTGGTCAGAGAGGCTAAATCGAAAATAGTCTCCTTACCGGTCAGCTCGGGAGCGGGCTCTATCACCTGATGGCCGAATGCCTTCCAGTACAAAATCGCATCCCGCTGGCCCACGAGAACCACAGCCCCGGGGAAGTTGTCCTCTTCGATTTCTCCCTCGATGACCGGGCCGATTTTGCTGAATAGCGGCCTGGATTTATCCTGCTGTCTTGGTGGCTCCCTATGGAGAACGGGGCGGCACTGGATCGAAAGGCCGAGCATCGCCGTCAAGAGTACGGTTGTTCGTAGTCGTTTCATAGCTCCGTACAATCATATCGTCGCCGGCAGGTGCTGTCACTGCATTTGTTGCTCTTGAGGCTTGCCCGGGCGGGCCGGGTCGTTTAGAGTATCTGCCGATGAAACGAATGGAATCATTTAAGGTGACCACAATCTTCGGCATCTTCATAATGTTCTCGATTTGTCGGGGCGCGGTCGAGACTGGTCTGGACCGGGCAGGAGAATACCGGCAAGTATTCCAGGGCAAGCGCCTTGGAATCATCGCCAACCACACCGCTCACGACAGCAAGGGCAGGTTCATCGTAGAGGTCCTCCGGGGCATGACCGGGGTGACGGTTTCGGCCCTCTTCAGTCCCGAGCACGGCCTGTGGGGCAGGGAGCAGGCGGGTGAAAGAATCGACGGTCAAACCGATCCGGTCTATCACCTGCCCGTTTACAGCCTATATGGGCGGACCCGAAAACCGACCCCCGAGATGTTGCGGGATATCGACGTTCTGGTCTTCGATATCCAGGACATCGGCGCCCGATTCTATACGTACGTTTCCACGATGTCTCTGGCGATGGAGGCCGCGGCGGAGAATAGTAAGCGATTTGTTGTCCTTGACCGGCCGAATCCCATCAATGGTTCTTGCGTTGAAGGTAACGTCCTCAATCGGGTGATGGCCAGCTTCGTGGGTATGCACCCGGTCCCGGTCCGACACGGGATGACCGCCGGAGAGTTAGCGACGATGTTCAATGATCAGGGCTGGCTTGCCGGCCGGGTCCGGGCCGACCTTGTCGTGATACCGATCAAGGGCTGGCGTCGCGCGATGTGGTACGACCAGACGGGGCTGCGTTTCATCAGGCCCTCGCCCAATATGCCCGATCTGGAAACTGCCGCGGTCTATCCGGGCCTGTGTCTTCTCGAAGGCACCAACGTCTCCGAAGGCAGAGGAACAGATATGCCGTTCAGGCAATTCGGCGCGCCCTGGATCGATTCGCACGATTTGACCCGTCAGCTCAACGGGCTGAATCTGCCGGGCATGCGCTTCGAGCAGGCGACGTTCACGCCGACAAGCTCGAAATATCAGGGCCGGGAATGTCACGGCGCTCGCATCGTCGTCACGGCCAGGGACCGGCTCGAATCCTATTTCAGCGGCATCAAGATTGTCGAGGCGATTGTCCGTATGTATCCGCGCGGTTTCGAATGGAGGGCTGCGCACTTTGATCGCCTGTGCGGGACGCCGGCGATTCGCGAGGCGATCACGAGCGGGCGCTCGGCAAATGAGCTGCGGAACCAGTGGCGGTCTGCCCTTGAATCCTTTTTGAAGATCAGGGACAAGTATCTGATCTATCGCGATTAACCCGGCTTTTCTTTGAGCAGCTTGATTGCGAGTGCAACTGGTGAAGGCGCTTCGACGCCTTGGCGCTGGGCGGATTCGACTTCTTCCATCGCTTCGTGAAGAGCAATGCAGGCCTGCTCGTAAGTGCACCCGGATTGTTGGGCAATCAAACGCGAGCCCCGGTCGATGAGTTTCTTGTTGCTCGGCGACAGCCAGACCATGGCGTTGCCGATGACCCGGTCCATGCGGACCATCGTCGCCGTCGAGAGCGTATTGAGAATGAGTTTGACGGCGAGGTGGTGCCACAGTTGCAGAGGCGAATCAGGCAGCGGGCAGGGAAAGCAAAACGTTTCATCTACAGCCGCGCCCGCTTTCGCTAGGCCTACGACAAGAGCCGCTGTCTTCTTGTATTGCGGTCCGAATTTCTTCAGCGCAGCGCGAATTAAGCGGTCCGCCTCGCCCCCGACGGCAACAGCGACCAGCGCCGAGTCAGGTGCATCCGTGCGCGACGGGTCCAGCTCGTCGCCGATCATGAACTTGTATATCTCGGCATTGTCGAGTTTCGGCGGCCGGGCCTTCAGATTGTCCGGGGCGTTCAATTGTTCGTATGTCTCGCGTCCCCAGCTCAGGCCCCGCGGCTCGCGCTGCAAGAGTGCGTGCCAGGCTTGGTTCGTGTCTCGCAACGGGTCTTTAACAAAAGCCCACGAGCGGGGCGAGCGGATGTCGTCGTTTTTTCTAAAGGCCGGCAGCATGAACGTCGGCGAACGCTCCGTTGTATCGGTCAGGACATCGAGCAGGAACGCATCGGCGGTGTAGGTCACCAGGCCCTTCCGGCGATAGATGTCCTCCTCGAATAGTGTCGCGCGGACCAGGGCATCGATAGCCTCGGGGCTCGAAAGCTGCTCCAACAGTTCGCAGAAGCGCCTGTAGTAGTCATCGGTTTCTTTGAGCTCCAGTCCCAATTCCTCTATATAGGCTGGTGACAGTTTCTGCCGGAGAAAACGCACCAGGGATATCTCCAACGCGCTGCCGACAATTAACAGCTCAGCCGTGGTGGCCTGCATCCGTGTCGAACCGCTGATCGCCATCGGGCCTGTCGTCAAATCGAGCTTCGTGATTCGCGCCTCGTCGATCACTTCTCGTGAGCGTTCCACATGTTGGCGTAGAACCTCGGTCGGGTTGTTATAGACGAAAAAGACTTTCGCTTCCGCGTCAAATCCTTCCCAAGCAGTGCCGATGACGAAGGGTGTCTCGCCCCCCTCGGTAATGGCCACGACGACATCACCATCGCCGACACCTCGCTCTGACAACTGGCGCCGCCCGAAGCCGGGGAAATCTTCGTATCCCTCGACGGATTTGATCAGGGCGTAATCGCCACCGGCCATGACGCTATAGACGCGGTCCTGCATCCCCTCCAGCTCGGGCGGGACCTGTGTGCGTTCGCGCCAGAATCGCCGCCAGGCCGCTTCGAGAAGAATGCTGAGCCGCCCGGTGGCGCCGCAGCCGGTAAAGTAGATTCGCTTGCCCGCCGTCAGTGCCTCGCCGAACGCCTCCACAAGTCGCCCGAAGGAGTCATGCTCGAAGGCTTTTTTCGTTGCGGGCAGGATATCTTCATCCACCGATTGCAGTAGCCGGATTGCCGCCGGCAAATCCTGCGCCGCCGTCTCCGAGAGGTTAATTGTCTTTGGGTGCAAGGCTTCGGTGGTCAATTCCCCCAGCCGAAACGCCCACTCACAATTCAGGAATTCTTCAGCTTTTCTGATTGCATCCGACATAGCTGTTTCCCCGGGATCAACGATTCACCTCAGCTGATTTCTCAAGAGCCATCTGCGCTATTGTGTCCCGTTGTGCTTGAGGAGCAGGTCAATGATGTCTTTACGGCCTTTGGCCTGGGCCAGATCCAGAGGCGTTTTGCCTTCGTTGTCTTTTGCATCGATCCGACCGCCTTTTGCGATAAGCAGCCCAGCCGCGTCGATGTCACTCTCTTCGGCGGCGTAGTGCAGGGCTGTGCGGCCCGAAGAAGTTACAGCGTTGACCTCGGCACCCTTTTCAAGAAGGAGGCGAATCGTCTCGGCGCGGGCCGCCTTCTTCCAGGATCCGGCGGCCAGGTGCAGCGGCGTTCTTCCCTGGGCGTCCCGAGCGTTGACCTCGGCGCCTTGAGCTATCAGAAACCCGGCCGTCGGCGTGTATCCGTGAGAGGCCGCCCCGTGTAGGGCGCGTGTACTGCTCTTGTTTCTGGCATTGACTTCGGCGCCGTTATTGAGCAGCAATTCCACGACGTCTCTGGGCGAAGCTTCCAATTCGTGGCCCGGTAGATGCACACCGGCGCATTCGAGGGCATGGTGTAAAGGCGTGCTGCCGTCCTCGTCCGAGGCGTTGACCTCCGCGCCGTGCGCGATAAGAAGCTCGACGGTGCCTTTGTTGCCGCACCGTGCTGCTCCGTGAAGCGGCGTCTCGTTGCGCTCGGTGCTCTTTGTGTTGACTTCGGCGCCGGCGGCGATCAGCAGTTCAGCCGCGTCTCTATGTCCATAACCGGCCGCCAAATGCAGGGCCGTTTGTCCGAAAGGCCCCCGTGCGCGCACGTCGGCGCCCTTTTCGATGAGCATTTTGGCCACCTCGCCGTGTCCATGACGCGCGGCCAGATGCAGAGGCGTGTGGCGTCCCTCTATCGCATTGATATGGGCGCCTTGGGCGATGAGGGAGCGGACCTGGAGAATATCGCCTGTAGCCGCGGCCTTGTGAAGCGATGGGCCTTTCTTCCCGCAGCCGGCAGCAACAAGCATCAGGGCAAAAACCGGGCAGCATAGCTGCATTCTTTTCATTTGTTATCTCTCTTCTCAACGGACCGCCCGAGGTGCGGCGCTGCGTTACTTGACGATTTTAGCCGTTGCCTGTTCCGGGTCAACTAAAAGCTTCGCCTGCTGGCTTCGGTTGTGCTTTCAGCTTGGAGGATATATAATCCACTTCGTGACAACCGCCTGCGGTATAGATTAGCTTCAGGATTGAGGTGAGAATGAGCCGGCGCATTCGCAGGATGATGGACAAGGACAAGATGCGGGTCATAGGTCTGATGTCGGGGACATCGGCCGATGGGATTGACGCCGCCCTCGTCGAAATTACGGGGCGAAGGGTCCGTCTGCTTGTTTTCGAGGTGTTTCCATACCCGAACGCTCTACGCAGGGCGATCCTTGACTTGTGTCGGCCCGAATCAGCCCGGCTGGAGGATATCTGCCACTACAATTTTGTCTTGGGCGAGGTCTTTGCCGATGCTGTTGTCAGGCTTTGCACCGGCAGCGGTATTGGACCGGGCTCGATTGATTTGATAGGTTCGCATGGCCAGACTATCCATCACAATCCGCAAGGCAAGCGCTATGCCCGTGCCGTGATACGCTCTACTCTTCAGATTGGAGAGCCTTCGGTTATCGCCCAGCGAACCGGAATAACGACAGTTGCGGATTTCAGGCCTGGCGACATGGCCGTGGGCGGCCAAGGCGCTCCTTTGGTGCCTTATGCCGATTATGTTCTGTTCAGCCACAGCCGGCGCTGCCGCGCTGTTCAGAATATCGGGGGCATTGCCAACGTGACTTTTTTGCCTTCCGGAGGAAAAGAGAATGACGTGATCGCCTTCGATACCGGCCCAGGCAACATGATCATCGACGGGATGGTCAGGCTGTTCAGCCGGGGTAAGAAACACTATGACCAAAATGGGGTGATGTCGGCACAGGGCACCGTGGATAGAAAGTTACTCAAGGAAATGCTCAGGCATCCTTTCTTACGGCGGCGCCCGCCCAAATCCACCGGTCGGGAGGAATTCGGCGATGAGTTCGTCGAGCACATTTATCGGTTGGCCTGTAAGAGGTCTCTGGCCGGCGTCGATGTCGTGGCCACTGTAACGGCCTTTACCGCCGAGACTGTCGCTTGCGCATATAGACGGTTTCTGCCCTCTCAGCCGGACGAATTGATACTCTGCGGGGGCGGCGCGCACAACAAAACGCTGGTCGAGATGTTGCAGAGTAAATTGCCCGAAGTCAAAATGCTCTCGAGCGAGGATTTCGGCGTCAGTATCGATGCAAAAGAGGCCGTCTCTTTTGCAATCCTGGCCTGGGCGACAATCAAGGGCAAGGCCAATAATGTGCCCTCGGCCACCGGCGCCGCCGGACCGGTTATTTTGGGCAAGATCATACCAACATGACAAAAAAACGCAGAATTCTGCCGACCACCGAGAAGCGCAATCGCGCCAGCGAGACGATCGACCAGTTATCGACGCAACAGATTGTCGATCTGATCAACGCCGAGGATGCGCTTGTCCCGGCGGCGGTGGCCCGGCAGCGCAGGCAAATTGCCCGCGCGATCGACATGATTGTCGAGCGGCTCCGAAAGGGCGGCCGACTGTTTTACGTCGGCGCAGGTACCAGCGGCAGACTCGGCGTTCTGGATGCCTCGGAGTGTCCCCCGACGTTTGGCGTGGCGCCATCGCTCGTTCAGGGCATTATCGCCGGAGGCCGCCGCTCGCTGGTGCGCTCCATCGAGGGAGCCGAAGATTATCCCGAAGATGGCGCTGAATCCGTCAAGAAGCGCGTCCGGACCGGAGATGTTGTGGTTGGCTTGGCCGCATGCGGTATGACTCCGTTTGTGCATGGCGCGCTCAAGCAGGCCAAGCGAATCGGGGCCGCGACCATCTTCGTGACCTGTGCGCCGGAGGCCGTCCGACACATCCCCGCCGAGGTCATCATCAACCCGATTGTCGGTCCCGAAGTGGTCACGGGCTCAACCCGCATGAAGGCGGGTACCGCCACGAAGCTGGTGCTGAACATGCTCACCACCGGCGCGATGATCCGACTGGGCAAGGTCTATGGAAACCTGATGGTGGACCTTAAGGCGACCAATGAAAAACTGCGCGACCGCTCGCTGCGGATCGTGATGGAGACGACGAATCTGAGTCGCTCCCGCGCCGCCAGACTCCTGGCCCGCGCGCAGGGAAGAGTCAAGCCGGCGATTGTCATGCACTTTCGCAAGACGGATCTGGCGGGCGCGGTGCAAATCCTCGACGAGTGCGACCAGTTCCTGCGAAAAGCCATCGGGGAGACGTCGTGAATTGTATTGTTGCTCAGGCAGGTACGCTCAGCAGGCTCGACTGGAGCATCGTCGGCCTCGGCGCGGCGCTTCTGTTTGTCATCTCGTACGTCTTCGGGCGTGAGGAAAGGGACACCAACGATTTCTTCCTCGGAGGCCGGCGCATTCCACCTGTCGTGGCGTGCCTGTCGTTCCTGGCCACCGAGATCAGCGCCCTGACGATTGTGGGCATCCCGCACACGGCCTTCACCGAGAACTGGCGATGGATTCAATTCATGGTCGGCTCGGCCCTGGCCCGGTTGCTGGTGGCGTTTCTGTTCATCCCGGCTTTTTACAAGCACAACTGCACCAGTATCTACGAGTTCCTGGGCCACCGATTCGGGCCGGCGACTCAGTACACCGGTTCGGTCTATTTCTTCATCACGCGCCTTCTGGCTTCAGGCGTGCGTCTGTACGCGACGTGCATGGCCGTCGGCGTCATTATGGGCTGGCCGCTGTCGGCCACGATCACGTTGTTCACCGTCATCAGCATTATCTTTATCGCCTTCGGCGGCATCAAGGCGGTCGTCTGGGCCGGCGCCTACCAGGCCATATTCTTCGTGGTCGCCGGCGTTGTGCTGGTCGGCTATCTGATCGGACACATTGAAGGCGGTCTGGCCACGGCCATGCAGACCGCGCACGAGGCGGGGCGCCTCAGTACCTTCCACTTCCGGTTCGGTCTTAACGACCCGTCCACGTTCTGGGCCGGCTCGGCCAATGGCTTTTTCGTTGGGCTGGTTGCCTTCGGCACCGACCAGGAAATGGTCCAGCGCCTGCTCACCGTCGAGACGCGAAGAAGCAGCCAAAAGACCATCATCTCCACCATCGTCACCGTCCTGCCCGTCTATTGGCTCTACCTGCTCGTGGGTACGCTTCTCTTCGTGTTCTACCGGCAAAATCCTTCGCTGCCTTTGCCCGAGCCCGAGCAGCTCAAGGAAATCCTGCCTCACTTTGCTCGAAACGTTCTGCCCTCGGGCCTCAAGGGCTTGGTTCTGGGCGCGATCTTCATGGCCAGCGTGGATTCGCCGCTCAGTTCGCTGACCTCCTCCTTCGTGACGGATATCTATCGACCGCTCATCCGCCCCGGCGCGTCGGAAAGGCACTATCTGCTGGTCTCCCGCGCGGGTGTGGTTGCCTTCGGGCTGGTTCTGGCCGGGATCGCCGCGGCCTGCGCGCCCGTGGAGAATATCCTCTGGTTCGCCTTCCAGATCCTCTCGATCACCGGAGGCCCCATGCTCGGCGTTTTTCTGCTCGGCCTGCTCACGCAGCGCCGGGCCAACCGCGTCAACATTCCTGCCATGCTCTTTAGCAGCGCCGTCTGCCTCCTGCTGCTGGTGCTGATAAAGCGGGAAATCCTCAACCTTGGCTGGAGCTGGCTGATCGTCATCGGCACGGCCATCACCTCCGGTCTGAGCTGCCTCCTGGGCCGGGCCACGCCTCATTCATAGCTCAACGAGCTGCCGGCCAGGAATCCCGCACAATTCTCGTTACCCGACGCCGACTTGTTGCCTCTTATGGGTAGAGAGTTATCGGTTGCAGGGTCGTCGGAGTGTGACGCAGCCGCAAAAAAGTGCAGAACCCGGCAAAGCAGGAGGCATAGACATGAAAGCGCTACGATTCATCCGAAAATGGTGGCAGAGCCTGTGGGGCCTGGATGCGGGCATATCGGCCGGAATCGACTCGCACCTGTGGGAAAGCAAGATCGAGATTCTGACAAGCAGCTCGCATGGATGCTGCTAAGTCTTTTCTCTTTTGGCCGTTCGGCCTTACACTTCGAGGAACGCGCAATGACAAGAGCAATCCTAATCACTGCACTGATTCTATCGGCCTTGTATCTGGGCGGCTGTGTTGTCATAACCTGTGAGGAGCACAGGCATCCCAGGGACCACCACGCGGTTTGTGAGCCGCCGGATTAAGCGATTCGCAAAATCCGTGGGAGTCGGGCTGTGAACCGTGGCATCCATCTGGCATCTGAAGCCAATCCTCTCTGCGCCGGTTTATTCCACACAAAGGTGATGGAATGACAGTTGTTTTTTTCCGCCCGCCTCGCTATGCTGTATCCGGCGCTTGATCGCGCATGTGG
>CP070806.1:2368537-2375982 GCA_020343675.1 Phycisphaerales bacterium | reverse complement strand
TCAAGGTGGACGATTCCAACCGCGCCGACTATGAAGTCGAAGGCATGGAGCCGTTCCAGCCCTTTGCCGATAAGAAGGCCGTCATGCAATACTACGAGGTGCCGATAGACGTTCTTGAGAATCGAGAAACCCTGCGCGACTGGGCCGGTAAGGCCCTCGACGTCGCCGAGAAGAAGAAAGCATAGGCCCACAAGAAACACCTGAGGCGGAGCACAAGACTTATGCACGTGTGCACTTATGGCTTGAAAGTGCTGACACAATCCGACCTGTACAAATAAGGAGCCGCTTCGCGGAATTCTCTGAACGGATTTCTCGGCTGCGCTCGAAATGACGTTCTATTCTTTTCCTGGAGCGCCTTGTGCACGCTCACCCGCCTTTGCCCACGCAGAATAATCGTTGCGTCGTGCGTATGAACAGGTGGCCGTAAGCAGCGCTGATGGAGGCCCGAACGGCATTCTGGCCGCTGGGTCTGTCCATCGGGATGACCTTGAGGGCATCACCCGTGGCCGCATCGATCAGCGCGACCTGCCCGGCGTGGTTGATGACGTATATCTTGCCGTCCGCGGCCAGCGGCGAGGCTTCGTATTTTGAACTACCCGGCGTCTGGATCGTCCACTTGACCTTGCCCGTTTGCGGTTCGACGCGCGAGAGGCACTTGCGCAAATCGCTCAGGACGAAGAAGTCCCCATCATAGAAAGCCGGCGTGGGGACATCGGAGGAGACTTGCCGCACGTCCCGACTGTCCCAGACAATGGCGCTGTCGTCCAGGGCCCCGGCGCCTTCGGGTCGGATGGCATAGATGGGGGCGTTCTTGGGCCCGCAGGCAAGAACGACATCTCCACCGGCAACCGGCGAGGGAACCAGCCGCCAGTGCGTGATGCGCGTGGGATTCCAGGTGCCCCAGCGCCACAGTTCCTCGCCCGTTTCGACATTGTGACCGGTCAGCACGTCACCGCCTGTGACAAGCAATTGCGGGCTGCCTCTGAATGAAAAAGGGATGGGCGTACTGAACGCTTCTCGCGACTCCCGCCGGGCCTGGCTCGGACGGATCTGGCGCCAGAGCGTTTTGCCCGACTGCGGATCAACGGCCAAAAGGTACGATTCGTTCACCTGGTCTTGGAGGCCCCGACCACTGACGGGTACGTCCCTCTGCAGAATCTGCACGTAGAGTCTGCCCTCAAAGAGCGTGGGGCTGCTGGCAAACGTCCATAGAAATGCAAAAGGCCCGTGGTCGTCCTGGATGTTGCGTTTCCATCTAAAAGTGCCGTCCACATCGTAGCAAACGAGCTCGCCATTGCCAAAGAAGAAGACCACAATCTTGCCGTCAGTGACCGGCGAGGAAGCGGCGTAGGTGCTGCGCCTGTCCCGCCGGATACCCTGCGCGACGTCGTGTTTCCAAAGCTGTCTTCCCGTCCTGCGGTCGAAAGCCATGGCCAACAGCGTATCCCGCACCGAATCGACGCCCGAGAGAAAGACTCGGTCGTCCCGGACGATTGCCGTTCCGGCCGAAGAGCCGGCCAGCTCGATGCTCCAGGCGATCCCCTCGGTCTGGCTCCAGTCCGAAGGCAGATTCTTTTCATCGGTCGAGCCGTTGAAGTATGGCCCCCGCCAATGGGGCCAGTCACCCGCACAAGCCGCTGATACACTCACCAATACAAATGCCGCAAGGATAGAGTACTTCCACATAACGACCTCTCCTGATTATGAGTTGAGCCTGTCGATGATTCCCTTTCGGAAATACAGGCCCTGGTTCACAATGGATTTGCATCGCTCTTCCAGCCGGGCCATGACTTCATCGTTGTACGGCGTAAACTCCGCAGCCGACCGGACATTATCCGCGACCTGTGCAGGATTATCGCAGCCGACGATATTGGTGCTAACCGGGATCGAGAAGTTGTAGAACAGGGATTCTCTCATGGTGATAGTGCCGGATCTGTCGGTCGCCATTCGCTTCGGCTGCTCCTCCAAGGGGGGCGGCGTCCATGTGGACAGCATCCGGCCGCGCGTAGCGACTTTCATGCCGATAATTCCCATCTTCTTGGCCAGCGCCACCGGCAACAGATGTTCGATGAAACTGTACTGATGCCTATCGGCCGCGTTGAACGCCATCAGGAGCGTATCAAACGGATAGTGATTGATGGCCTCGACAAGAATGTGAGGATCATAATGGCCCGTTATCCCCAGAAAGCGCACGATGCCTTCATCTCTGGCTTTTTCCAGTGCTTTAATCGCTCCGTCTTTGGCGAAGATCCGGTCGGTGTGCGTTTTGGTCTGCACGTTGTGGAGCTGCCAGCAATCGAGATGGTCGGTTTGCAGCCGTTTGAGGCTCGTTTCCAGCAGACGCATGGAACCGTCGTAGCTGCGATCATGCGTCTTGGTTGCCAGATACACTTCGCGGCGCCGGTATTTCATAACAGGCCCGATATGCTGTTCACTTTTGCCGCCGCCATAGGACGAGGCCGTATCGACGTAATTGACGCCCAAATCAATGGCTTTATTGACAACGGCTTCGGCCTGAAGGCGATCGCTGGTCTCAACGACAGCCTGTCCGCCGAGGCTGAAGATGCCGACGCGGTGCCCGGTGCGTCCCAGATTTCGTGTGGGCATGGCCTGGAACGTTCGTGGATTGTAGGGCAGCGGCCGACCTCTGGAATCGGTGCCGATGGGCACCTTCTCGGACTGGGACGATGCACGAGTTGTGCCCATCGCTAAAGTTGCGGCTATACCCGTACCGATGAATGTGCGGCGGTCAAGCCGCGTCTGACCGTCTTTAGTCTGTTCCATGATAACCTCCAATTCGCAACGTGTATCGAGGATAATCTTACAAAACTCCTGACGGATTGGCCAGCCAAGACTCCTCCGCACCCGTCTTTTCTATTGAGTGCCGCCCATGCAGACAATGCCTCCGTCGCTGGTGCTGATGTACAACCGACCGCCTGCAGCCGCCATGCCATCCCAGACCGGTGGAGCGGGCAGCTTGTACTGCGCGAGCTTCTTGCCGTCATTGGCGGCAAAGGCCGCGAGTACGCCACCTTTTCGACCCTCCCACGCGCCGTGGGGATCGTCCGGATCGACGATATCGGGCGAGCCGGCGGCAAAAATGACGTCTGCGGCCCGGACCAGGGCCGTAACGCGGATGCCGATGCGCTGCTCCCACACCGGCTTCGGTGCCTTCCGGCGATTATTCGCACCCTGCTCACCCCTCGAATTTCCGGCGGGCGCCTTGAGCGAGATACATCGAAGCCGGTACGCATTCGCTCCAGGTGTGAAAACCGTTTCACGGCTGCGCGAGGCAAAGAGCTCGACACCGTATGCGACATCCTTGCCAAGCACCATCAAGCCCGAGGTCTGGGCGCGTCCGACCTGCCAGAACGTTCGGTTGAACCAGCTCGGATCCAGGTAGCCGCCGGAGCTGTACAGGTGCTGTCCGCCTCGGCCGCCCGAAGACCAGACCGGCATCTGTCGGATGAACACGCTCGTGCCGTCGGTGGCGGGAATGTCGTTCAGCAGCCCGTCCATCTTGTTGGCACTGGTCTCGGGCGTCATCTTCCCCGTTTGCGGGTCGGGGCTGTAAATCGTTTCGCTGCGCAGAACGTTGCCGGTGGCAGGGTCCAGGGCGTATAGGCGGATGCCGCCGTCAAGGTATGAGGAGCGCCCCGCCGCAAACCAGCATTTGCCTTCGTGCACCAGCACGTTACCCGGCACGGGCCAAGGTGACTCCAACTGGCCGAAGGCGGTCAGGAGCTGGTAACGGGGCGCCGCGTCGAACCGCCAAACCAGGGCGCCGTCGTCTGCACGGAGGCAATAGACCCGCCCATCGGCCGAGCCGAACAGGGCCAGTCCGTCATACACCGTAGCAGGTGAATCGACGCGGGCGCCGGTGGTGTACTTCCAGAGCTTCTTGCCGTTGTGGCCATCCAGCGCGTGGACGCTGTGTGTGTCCACACCGGCTACGAGCACTCCGCCGCCGGCAGCGACCAAGCCGCTGGGTCGAGTTCCGATATCGGCTCGCCATGCAATCTCCAGGTCCGGGCTGACAGCCGACTCCGTCGCGCCGCTGCGCCGGGGGTCATGCCGATAGGTGGGCCATTCATCGGGATTTTCGATTGCCGATTGGCGATTGCCGATTCGTCCATAAGCGGGGCCTTTCTCCAGCCTCTCTGACTTCTGACTTCCGACTTCTGAGCTCTGCCGCTGAGGCGCCAGGGCGTTGAAGCCGGTGAGCTTGGCGTTGATGTAGCACCAACACGGGTGCGGCGTAACATAGAGCAAGCCGTTGCACGGCAAGTACCCGAGCGAACAGCCACTGCGCACCCAGTGATTCTGATAGTTCTCGCCCGTGGACAGGTCCACGAATTCCACGCCTCGTCGGCATGACATGAGAAATTGTGAGGTGCTCCTGTTGCGATAGCAGCGATGGTGGTGGCCGACGTTGAAGATGTCCTTCGTCGAGAGCTGCGTCTTGATTTCGCCGGTTTTCAGATCGAGACCCTGAATCGCGTAAGCGATTTCGCCCTGGTTCAGCGGCGACCAGCTTTTTCCCGTCGTGGGGAACTCGGCTTCGGCGTGCGCGTGCGTCCACACCACACCGTCGACGACAAACAAGTCCGGCTGTGTATCGTGGCCCCACCCACCATAGTGATGCTTCCACATTTGCCGCCCGGTCCCGGCGTCGAACGCATAGAGTGTTCCCGGCATGGTGTGGTAGGTGTGCACGACGTTGGGTTCGGGCTGAGCCAGCAACAGCACCCCGGCATGATAAACCATCACCGTCAACCGATACTCATACACACCAAAGCTCGGATACACCTGCCGCACCGCGTTGGCCGGCAGCGAGGGACGATCCATCCGCCAAACGGTCTGGCCCGAATTCAGGTTCAGGCTCTCAATCGCCGTCTCGGTCAGCAGAAAAACCTGCCCGTCGCCGGCCGCCAGTTCCAACCGGCCGAACGGATCCTGTGCCCGCGTGGCGCGCACGGCCGCGAACGGCCCCTTCTTCCACAAGACCCGGCCCGTCGAAAGGTCAATCGCGCAGACTTGCTTTCCCGTCGAAGCCGCCTCGGTCACAGCCGGCGGATTCAGTGACACGACCAGCCGGCCATCCACACAGAGGATTTCATCCGCGTTCGCCGTCTCGGCATAAACACGCCGCGGGGTACCGGTGGCCGCATTGAGAGCGGTCACTGGCGCGTTGACACCGAGCGTGACGTAAACCGTCTCGCCCACCGCGACCAGTCGTCTGCCCAGATGGGGCGGCATGGTGAACCGCCCGACAGTTGCTGGCCTACCCGAATCGGGTGTGCCGCTGAACGCCTCCGAGCCCCACCGGGGTATGGGGCGCTTCCACAGCAATACGCCGCTGAAGGCATCGCGTGCGACGACGAACCACTTGCTCGGCACGGTGCCATCCACACAAGTCAGCGTCTCGTCGCAGATATAGAACAGCCGCCCGCCGGTCGAGACCATTGCGCTGACGCTGGGCGTCCAGCCGTGGCTGCGGGCCCACAGAGGCCCGGCGGTCCACTGCAAATGTTGCGGCGGACCCACGACCCGATCGGTGGCAACAGCATTGCCGCCGGCATCGTGAAGATGATGCGTCCATTCATCGAGCGCAGCCGGGCGCGGCTTGACGGTCTTGGTCCATTTGTCTGCTGATTTGGTATAAAGCACGCCATTCGGAGCCAGAACGCGCATACATTCCTGCCTCGGCACCCGGCCGAGGTCCTCAGCAATAAGCAGATTCACCAGATTGTCGGCGTAGGGAAGCTCGAAACCATCGAACGCTTCGACGGATACCTCTCCATACAGGCCAAAATTCTGGATGTGTTTGCGGGCGGCGGCCACTTCGTCCGGGTGCGTATCAAGCCCATGCACGAGGTATCTGTCATTGACGTGCAGCGCCGCAGTGAGCCGGCCGTCCCCGCAGCCGAGGTGCACAATCAAACCGCCCTTGACGCCGGTCGCGTCCAAAGTCTTTTGCGCTTGTTGGTCGAGACCTTGCGGTTGTGCCGATGCAACCGGTAATGTGCATGAAAGCCATGCAACACAGGCAACGACAATGAGTGCCCAACGCTTTGTTTTCATGAACGTTCCTCCATCAGAGCGATAGTAATCCGCCTTCAATCCACTGCCAGGTTTGCAGGTAGTCGCCTTTTGCAGCAATCGCATCGAGCTGACCGGGGTCCTGTCGTTCCAGCCAGGTCCGCAATTTGTTGGTCAGGCACACATTCATCTCGAGTGTTCCTTTGATGTCCCCGTGTGTCGGGGACGTGTCGGACGTAAAGAAATCATCGCAGCTGGACATATGAGTGCAAGCCTTACAAAGAATTCCATGCCAATATTCATACCGGTTGGGCAAGTGTATGTCAACCCCGCATCGCTTACTCTTGCTCACTGCTGAAACGAACCGAAATGGCTGTGATATCCCGGCAAGCGAAGTACGGCGCATATTCCAATTGATATTCTGCCTCTCGAATGTACTATCATCAGAAAACGTACAGCACGACCGGTAAGAGAAACATCATTCGGTGTAAAGGGAAATGGTGAAAATGTCGGGCATAATTCTGATTGGCCTTGTGATCCTCTGCGCGATTCTTTACGGCGTTCTGGCCGCCTTGGCGCGCCCCGCCGACCGCCATCCCTTCTTCAACCGTGAAAGGGTTCTCGCAATAGCTCACCGCGGGGGCGGTGGTCTCTGGCCCGAGAACACGATGTATGCCTTCGCGCACGCCGTGGAGCTGGGCGTTGACGTCATCGAGATGGACGTTCACAGCACGCAGGACGGCGAGATCGTCGTCATCCACGATGACACCGTGGACCGCACCACTAACGGCACGGGCCGCGTTCAGGAATTGACCCTGGCACAGCTCAAGCAGCTCGATGCCGGTTACATCTGGACGCCCGACAATGGAACGAGTTTCCCGTTTCGCGGCCGGGGACTGAAGGTGCCGACCCTTGCGGAGGTCTTCGCTGCATTTGCCGATATGGCCATGAACATAGAAATCAAGCAATTTAAACCCTCCATCGTCGCGCCGCTGAGCGGTCTGATACGTGAGCACAACATAGCCGCGCAAGTCCTGGTTGCATCAGCCGATACGGATACGCTTAAGGAATTTCGCCGCGTTTGCCCGCAAGTCGCCACCTCTGCGGGCGAGCAGGAGACGCGTTTTTTCTACACCATGCACTTAGCCCGCCTGGGAAGGCTCTGCAAGGCACCCGCGCACGCCTTCCAGGTTCCGCAGTACAGCGACGGCCGGCAAGTCGTAACCCCCTCGTTCGTCAAGGTCGCCCACGGCCGCAACATGGAAGTCCACGTCTGGACAATCAACGACGCCGAAGATATGCGACGACTGATAGACATGGGCGTCGATGGAATTGTCACAGACTACCCCGACCGGCTGTTGACCGTCCCGGGCAGGTAAGCTGAAGGCTCGGACTCTCTGTCA
>CP070806.1:2318410-2368437 GCA_020343675.1 Phycisphaerales bacterium | reverse complement strand
ATCGAGAGCCTCGGCGCTATGCTGGATGACGCCTTCAAACAGGCCGAGGGCGAAATCTTCAAGACGCTCAGAGAATCCGAGAAGGATGCGTTTGAGAAAGCGACGATTGCGGGGGCGACCGGCGAGCAGTTTGCCGGCCAGTTGAAAGCCTACAGGGCGGCCCCGAAGATTTATATGCACGAACAACAAATGGCGACGTTTGAAGAGGCGCTCGACGGGATACGCAAATATGTCGTCGTCGCCGAACCGAACGATATACAAACGACCATCATCGACCTCCAGGAAAAACTCGCGCCCAGCCTATACCAACTGGGCGGCATTCAGGAGAGCAGCGAACAATGAAAAACTTAGCCATAGGAATTTTTGTTGCGTTGATTGTCGTGACGCTGGGTCTGTACTTAGTCTCGTTCCAGGTGCGCGAGACGGAGTCCTGCGTCGTGACGACGTTCGGCAGAGCCACCGCCGACGACGAGATTACCGAGCCCGGCGTGTATTTCAAGTGGCCTTTTCCCATCCAGCAGGTCCATCAGTTTGACTCCCGCATGCAAGTGTTTGAGCCGGAACCCGAAGAGACTACCACCGCCGGCGGCGAGCCGGTCATTATCAACACGTACGTCGTCTGGAAGATTGCCAGGCCGCTGGAGTTCTTCAACGCCATCAAGACAGTCACCAAAGCCGAGGATGAGTTGTTGCGCAGCCGAATCCGCAATACACAGAACAACGTGATCGGCCGGCACTATTTCTCGGAATTCGTCAACAGTGACGCCTCGAAAATCAAGTTCGAAGACATCCAAAATGAGATGCTGACCGACCTTCAGCAAGCCGTCGCCGATGCGAAATTCGGCATTGAGATCAGGGCGCTGGGCATCAAGCAGCTCAAGATCAGCAAGGACGTCAGCACCGACGTCTTCGAGCGTATGAAAGCCGAGCGAAATCGCAAGGCCGAGCGCATCATTGCCGAAGGGAATGCCCAGGCCATCAAGATACGCACGGATGCGAAATCCAAGAGCGACGAGCTCATCGCGGCCGCCGAGGCCCGCGCCAAAGTCGTGCGGGGACAGGGCGACGCCGAAGCGGCCAAGCACTACCAGAGGCTCGAAGCCGATCCGGAGCTGGCTATGCTCTTGAGGAGCCTCGAAGCGCTTCAGAAATCTCTGGAGGACAGGACGACCCTCGTGACTCCGACGGACATACAGCCGTTTTCACTTCTCAAAAGCATGCCCGATATCCAGCCGAAGGAAACGAATTAGAAACTTCTGAACGATAGGCATTATGGCGGAAGAACATAACCAGGAGAATAAGGACGTACAGCCCGTCGGGGCGGAAATATCCGCCGGCGGAGAACTCGACGCGGCCGGCAAGAGTCTGTCCGACGCGCTGAGGATCAGCTTCGTTATCCTGAAAGTCATTATGATCGTGCTGGTCGCGGCGTTTCTGGCCTCCGGCTTCGAGACGGTCGGCTCCGACGAGCGGGCGATTGTGTTGCGTTTCGGCAAGATTCGGGGTGTTGGGGAAGAGAGACTGCTCGAGCCCGGTCCGCACTGGATACTGCCTTACCCGATTGACGAAATCGTCAAAATCCCCGTCGAGACGACCGTGAATTTGTCTGTCGATTCGTTTTGGTATTACGAGAGACCTGAAGACGTGCTCTCGGGGCAGCGGCGTCCCGTCCGTCCGGACAAGCCGCTGGATCCCAAGATCGACGGCTACTGCCTGACCCGGAACGAGCGGACTGCTGAGGCGGTCTTTACCCCGGCAGGAACGCAGCTTTCAGCCAATCTGGCCCCGGCAGCCGCGGACTCCGACGGAAGCGACTACAACATCGTCCACACGAAGTGGCAGATCACGTATCAGATTGGCGACCCGGAGCGATTCTTCCGGAACATCTATGTCAGGGACATCACGCCGGGTGACGATTACTTCGCCGTGATGACGGGCGACCAGGGCGTCAAACCGCTTTTGGAGAATCTCTTCGAGGACGCCGTGGTCAGCGCGATGGTCAATTACACCATCGACGAAGCGATCTCCAGCCAATCCCGGATTCCGGAAAACGTCAAGAGCCTGCTGCAGGAGAAACTGGACAAAGTGCAGAGCGGCATCCGGGTTGTCTCCGTCCAGCTAACGGCCAGCGAACCTCCGCCACAGATCAGGGAAACGTTCGAGGCCTCCACCCGGGCCAGCCAGAAAAGCCAGACCGCCATCACGGAGGCGCGGACGTATGCCGAAAACACACTCAGTCAGGCGGCCGGCCCCGTTGCCGAGGACTTGTTCAAAGCCCTCCATGACGAGGCCATCACTGAACAGGACAAAGAGTTCCTCTGGTCGCAGGTGGCCGGCACGGCTCGTGAAAGAATCGCCGAGGCGCGGGCCCATCGAACGCAGGTGGTCTCGACCGCCAAAGCCAATGCCGACTATCTTGAGCGCCTCCTGCCCGAATACCGGCAGCGTCCCGAGCTGGTTCTTCAGAGAATCTATTTTGATGCGATGGAACAAATTTTCAGCAGCGCGGACGAGAAGTTTGTGGTTCAAACCAACGCCGGCGCCAAAGGCAAGGAGATCCGGGTCCTGTTGAACAGAGATCCTTCGCTCAAGCCCAAGGCAAGCGAGCAGCAGGCCACGCTGCCTCAGCAAAATGAATAGCTCGGCCGTGCGCCGACTTTGAATGGGAGCAGATACGACCAACGAGAGACGTCATTATGGCTCACGAACATCTACACTTTAAGCAAGACATGGCCGGCGGGCACACACATGGCAAGCAGGTTCGCGTCAGCATGGCGCTGCTGGCCACGTTCGCCGGGGGAATGCTGCTGCTGAGCAGCGTTTTCGCGCGGTGGAAGTATTTCTACGGAAGCGGCAGTTTTCAAGCGGAAGTTTTGGCGATGATTGCGGCGGTTCTGCTTGGCGTGCCCATCGTGTTGCACGCCCTCAAGAGTCTCCTGCGAAGAGAAATGCACATGGACGAGCTTGTGGCGCTGGCGATTCTCGCAGCCTTTGCCACGGGCAAATATGTCGAAGCCGGCATTGTTGCATTGTTTATGCTGCTCAGCGAGCTTATCGAGACGCGCACCGCCCTCGGCGCTCGCGCCAGCATCGAATCACTGATAAAGCTCACGCCGACCAAGGCAAACTTGCTGGACGGACAGGGCAACGAGAGAGAGGTAAAAGTCAGCAGCCTCAAGCCCGGTGATTGTGTCCGTGTCCGGCCCGGGGATAATATCCCCGCGGACGGCGAAGTGGCCAAGGGCCTCAGCTCGGTCAACGAGGCCACGATCACGGGCGAATCGCTGCCTGTCGATAAGGTGCCGGGCATGCAGGTCTTCGCCGGCACGAACAACCTGACCGGAATGCTGGACATTACCGTGACCAAAGCCGGCAAAGACACCACGCTCGGCAAGGTCCAGTCGCTGATCATACAGGCCGAGCAGACAAAGATACCCATTATGCGGATCATCGACCGCAACGTTAAATGGTACACGCCGACCATTCTAATGATTGCCGGGATCGTTTTGTTCTTCACCCGGGACATGGACAGGGCGATTACGATACTCGTTATTTCCTGTCCGTGTGCGCTGATCCTGGCGACCCCCACGGCTATGGTCGCGGCCATTTCAGCCTCGGCCCGCCTCGGTATTCTGGTGAAGAATGTCGCCGACCTGGAGATTGCCGGCAAGATAACCGCCATGGTGTTTGACAAGACCGGAACGGTGACGACGGGGCGATTGTACGTGACCAAACTGACACCCGCTGAGGGCGTTGAACCGGCTGAATTATTGGCGGAGGCGGCCTCTGCCGAGCAGATGAGCAAACACCCGGCCGCACGGGCGCTGCAGGAGGTGGCCAAAGAGGCAAACCTTTCCCTGCCTGCAACGGATGACTTCCGGGAAACGCCGGGCAAGGGGGTAACGGCCGTAGTCGATTCGGCAAGAGTGATGGTCGGTCGAGACACTTTCCTGAAGGAAAACAATGTCGATATCAGCAACGTCACTGACCCGGCGCTGCACGAGGAGCAGGGCTTCAGCACTCTCTACGTCGCCAAGGATTCGAAGTGCATCGGCTGGATCGGTCTGCAGGACAAGACCCGGCCCGAAGCCCAGCAGGCCGTCAGGGAGCTGCTCGATATCGGTGTCAAGAGGGTCACGATGCTGACCGGCGACCGCAGCGAGGTGGCCGGGCGGGTCGCCGCCGAATTGGCGTGCACCGATTTCAAGGCGCATTGTCTGCCCCAGGACAAACTGGCGATTGTCGAGCAGATCAAGAAGGACGGCCACACCGTCGTTGTCGTCGGCGACGGCATAAACGATGCGCCGGCGCTGGCGGCGGGGGACCTTGGAATCGCGATGGGGGCCGCCGGCAGTGACGTAGCCATCAACTCGGCTTCGATTGCACTGATGAGCAACGACTTGAAGCGGCTGCCTTTCCTGGTCCGACTGTCCCGAAAAACGGGAAAAGTCATTTATCAGAATCTCGGCTTCGGAATCATCCTCATTATTCTCGGTATTGCCGCCGGAGCGGCGGATTTGCTGACGGTAGCGTTCGCAGCGCCGCTGCATTTTGCGGGCTCGCTGATTGTCATTTTCAACAGTGCCCGGCTTGTTCGCTATGGAGAGGAGCTGGACCACGAGCACCATCATTAGTCAAGGACGGGTGGAAATACGAAGCACGCTTGAGCAGATGTCAGAGACGGGACTATGGAATACGCTGTTGAAACTTTCTCGTTGACCAAGGTCTTTTCGGACTGGTGGGGCCGGACCAAAGTCTATGCCGTCGATAACCTGAACTTGCAGGTCCGTCAGAATGAGGTGTACGGCCTGCTCGGCCCCAACGGCTCGGGCAAGACCACAACCTTGAAGATGCTGCTGGGCCTGCTGCACCCGACAAGGGGAAAAGCTCTGCTCCTTGGCGGTGACGGAGCCGACCCGAAGATCAATTCCAGAATCGGCTTTCTGCCCGAAGAGTCGTACCTGTACCGGTACCTGAACGCGCGCGAAACACTGGATTTTTACGGGCGACTGTTCGGTCTGCCCGCCAGGGTGCGGACAATGCGCATCGAGGCATTGCTGGACATGGTCGGGCTCAAGGCTGTCGCCAACAGAGCCGTGGGGACATTCTCAAAAGGGATGGCGCGTCGCATCGGATTGGCTCAGGCGCTGATCAACGACCCCGACCTGCTCATCCTGGACGAGCCGACCACCGGGCTCGACCCGATCGGCACCAGGCAGATCAAGGATTTGGTGCTGAGGCTGGCCGAGCGGGGCAAGACGATTCTTCTTTGCAGTCACCTGCTCGCAGATGTCGAGGACGTGTGCGACAGAATCGCCATCCTTTACGGGGGCAAGATTCAGACCGAGGGCCAGGTCCGAGAGCTTTTGCAGCAGACGAACAAGAAACAGATCACCACGGACGCCATCAGCGATTCGACCGTCGAGAAAATCAAGCAGCTCGTCGAGGCCGAAAGCGCCGAGTGCGTCGTGACCTCTCCGATGGACAAGCTCGAATCATTTTTCATCAGGACCGTGGCGGCCGCCCAGGAGCAGGCCCAGCCGACCAGCGGCGCCGTCAGCACGACTAAAATCGGCGAGTTCCTCTCCGGTGCCGAACCGATGGAAAGCATCCTTGATAAGCTCGTGTCCGCGCCGGTCTCGCAGGAGGCGGCTTCCGAGCAAAAACCGGTTACGGAAAAAGTCCTCACCGCCCGGGATTCGCAGGCCGAATCCGACGCAGCTCTACTGAGCAAGCTAACCGGGTCGGCCGAGCCGCCGATGCCAGAACCGGTTGTCAAAGACGAAAAAGCCCCGGCCGAACCTCTCGAACAGAGGCAGGTTAGGGAGAACATCCTGGATGAACTTACGGGGCGCCCAACCCCACCAGAGACGGATACGCAAAACACAGGCAAAACGCAGGCAGGAGACTCCGGCGATGCGTAGGATCTGGGCTGTCGCCACAAATACGATCAGACAGGCGCTGAGAATGAGAGTGGCCTGTGTCTTTGTGATCCTGCTGTTTGTGTTGCTGCCGGCCCTGGGAATCACGACGACCGGAGATGAAACATTAAAGGGCAGGCTGCAAACGTTCGTCAGCTACGGGCTCTCACTGACCAGCTTCCTGTTGTGCCTGCTGACCCTCATCGTCTCGGTTTATTCGGTCACCAGTGACATTGACCAGCGGCAGATCTATACGGTCGTCACCAAGCCCATCCGCCGGTTTCAGTTCCTTTTGGGCAAGCTGCTCGGCGTGGTCGTGCTGGATGTCCTGCTCCTGGTTCTGTTCTCCGTGATTATCTATGCCATTACGGTTTACACGCCGAGGTACCGCGACTTCCCGGAGAGCGAGCTGACCGAGGCGCACAACGAGTTTCTGACCGCGAGGGCGGCCCTGGCGGTCCCCGAAGTCGATGTCACGCAGGAGGTCAGGGCCCGATATGAAGAGCTCAGGAAACAGGACAGTCTGCCTGCCGGTTACACGCCCGAGCAGGCTATCGCCGAACTGACCAAGCAGGCCCAGCTCGCCAAACGCGCCGCCGGCGTGGGCAATGTGCTGGTTTGGGAGTTCGACAATGTTAGACCGCTGGCCAAGAGCATGTTTATCAGGTTCAAGTACGACGTCTTCCCGAATCCGCCCGATTCGCAGGTCTATGGCCGGTGGATCGCCGGCGATTACCAGTTCATCAAGACCGGCCAGCAGCCCAAGACGCCGATTTATGACCAGATCCACAAGCATGCGGCCCGGACCTTCCACGAAGTCGAATTCCCATCCGAAGTGGTCCCCGAACACGGTCGTCTGGGCATAGCGTTCATGAATGTGCCTTTGAACAGCTCGACGGTTATTTTCCCGCCGGACGGCCTGGAAGTGCTCTACAAAGCCGACAGCTTCGGCGCCAATTTCTTGAGAGCCGTCCTGCTGATTCTGTTTCGCCTGATCTTCTTGGCCTGCCTCGGCGTATTGGCATCGAGCTTTCTCTCGTTCCCGGTGGCCATTTTGTTCTGCCTTGTGCTTTTCCTGACGGCCAGTTTCAGCGGTTTTGTCATCGAATCCTTTGACTATCTCAGTGCAAACGTCGGGGCGGTCTATTCTTATACGTTCAAATGGGCGATCCGGCTGTTGCCGCAGTTCGACGAATACAATCCCACGGACTTTATGGTTCCGGCGCGACTTTTGGAGTGGTCCATATTGGCAAAATGCGCCTTTGTCATGGTGTGCATGAAGGCATTCGTGCTGTTGCTGCTCGGCCTGTTCATTTTTCGCTACAGGGAAATCGCCAGGATTACCGTTTAGCCCACGCGAAGGTGAGAGCCGCGATGGGTTTTGGACTGATGTATGCGTTTGCGTGACATAACAATCTTATCCGTCTGCCTTATCGTTGTGATCGGTCTGTTCATCACCGCGGGCGTGCAGCTCGATTCAATCAACCGCCAGCGTCAGGACATGGGCCTGATCATCGACACGCCCGAGGACATTCCTCCCTCGCTGGTCTTCGCCACCGTCGCGACGGGGGCCTTTCGGGGGCTGGTCGTCGATGCCCTGTGGATGCGGGCCGACACGCTCAAGGAGCAAGGGCAGTTCTTCGACGCCAGGCAGCTTGCCGAATGGATCACCCTCCTGCAGCCCCGGTTCGCCTCGGTCTGGGAGTTCCACGCATGGAACATGGCGTATAACATTTCCGTGGCCATTCCCGCGACGCAGCCCGACCAGCGATGGCGCTGGGTCAGGAACGGCTACGAGCTGCTTCGCGACGAGGCCATCACAAAGTATAAGCTCAAGAACGTCACGCTCTACCGCGAGCTGTCCCGGATATTCCAGCACAAGATCGGCGGCGTCTCGGACGACGCCCACAAATACTACAAGCTCCAACTGGCCATGGCGCTGGAGCCGCTGCTGGGCTCGCAGGACAACCAGCTTGACTGGCAGGAGAATCGCTATTTTGACGCTCTTGCACAGACCCCGGCGGACTGGCAGGAGATTGCCGCCGACCCGAACGTGGCTCCACTGCTTGCAGCTTTGAAATCGGCCGACGAGGCCTTTTCCGACGACGATGAGTTTGTGGGCCTGTACCTGTCGCTGCGACAGAACTCCGGCCGATTCAAACCGGAGGCAGCCAACGCCATCGACGAGTTCAGAGGCACGGAGGCCCTCAGGAAGTTCGACCTTTTCGCCAAGGCCCACGAGTTGCGAGAGACCTGGAAGCTGGACCCCGTCGTGATGCGCGATTTGAACAGAACGTATGGGCCCGTCGACTTCCGGGACCCGAATACCCATCTGCCGCTGGATTGGCGGCACCCCGACAGTCATGCCATCTACTGGGCCGTGACAGGATTGCAGATGGCTGCCCGGGAAGAGTCGCGCGAATTCGAGATGAGTGAAACCAACACGGACCGCAGCGTCGGTCACAGTCTGCAGAACCTCTTTCGTAACGGCAAGATCTTCATCCACGACGTGCCGCTGCAAGTGCCTGCACAAGACGGCTCACAGGAATTCCAGACGCAGATATTCAAGGAAGTCTTCTTGCGGCCGGATTTGAGGATGTTCGATACTTACAACAGGACCGTGCTGGCCGTGCTCGAAAAGTACAGGGATGACACCAGCTACGAGTCCCTCCAGAATGGCCACAGAAACATGCTCAAGAACGCGGTGCTTCTTTTCTATCAGGCGGGCCACAGAGCCATGGCGCAAAAGATTTACAGCCAGATGCGAACATTGTATCCGCGGGACGAGTTCAAATCTCCGGCCGTCGAGGTCTATGTGAAGAAGCGATTCGACGAAGAGCTTGAGAACATTGCCATCACCGATGCCAAAGAAATGATTATCGGGATGCTCACGGAAGCCTATTTCAGATACGCCCTGCGCGATGATGATGAGGCCGCCGGCATAGAAAGCCTCGCCAAAGAGATTTGGGAGTATTACCAATCCAAGTACCGCGACGAGAACAGGATTGACCTGCCCGACTTCAAGCTGCTGCGATACCTCGCGCTTCAGGATTTTCTGGAGGACTTGCTTTACCCGCCGAATCTGAGGCTAAGCCTGTTGGCCCGGATCGAAATCGAAAAGCCCGATCTGGCCGAGCTGTTGAAGCCGTGGAAGGACCAGTTGGAACAGCAGAAAGAACAGATAAGACAACAGGAACAGAATTTGCTTAGAGCCTTCTGATCTATGAACCGGGCACGCATGAGCGTTTTGAGGCATGCACGAGGCACTCTCGCGACAACTGACACCCTCGCAGCGAAAAGCTGTCTTTCACATTGAAGGTCCGCTGCTCGTTCTTGCCGGCCCGGGAAGCGGCAAAACCCGCGTGATCACCTATCGAATCGCAGCCCTCATTGAATCGGGCGTCCGCCCATACAACATTTGCGCGATCACTTTCACCAACAAGGCCGCCGAGGAGATGCGCCAGCGGGCCGTCGCTCTCGGGGCGTCCGCCGGCGCTCATATCAGCACGTATCACTCGCTGTGCGTCAGGATACTTCGTCAATACCCGGAGCAGGCGGGAATCGAACGGAACTTCACCATCTACGATGAGGCCGACCAGACGCGGTGCATCAAAGAGGCCATCAAGGAGTGCCGATTTGACGCGACGAATTTTCCGCCGGGCCGGATGCTGGCTGCGATTTCAACGCTCAAGAACAAGCTCGTGGATGTCGAGTCCTTCAGCAGCGAGGCGGACGATTTCTTCACCCGGACGTTGGCCGAGGTTTATGTGGGCTATGAACGCCTTCTGCGGCAGCGCAATGGCCTGGATTTCGATGATTTGCTGCTCAAGACCGCCTTCCTGCTGCGCGATTGTCCCGATGTCTGTTCACAGCTTTCAGACCGTTTCAAGTTCCTGCTCATCGACGAGTATCAGGACACCAACCACGCCCAGTACAGGATCGCCAAGGCGCTTGTCGCCCAGCACAGTAACATTTGCGCCACGGGCGATCCAGACCAGTCCATCTACCGGTGGCGCGGGGCCGACATCCGCAACATCATGGCCTTTGAAGAGGATTGGCCCGAGGCGACCGTCGTCAAATTAGAGGAGAATTTTCGCAGCACGCCAAATATTCTGTCGGCTGCGGATTGCCTGATTGCTTTCAACCAGAACCGAAAAGAAAAAAAGCTCATCGCAACACGAGCCGAGGGCGAGGCAATTCTCGTAACGGGCTTCGAAGATGAAAACGAAGAGGCCCGGGCCATCGCCCGGCAGATTAAGGATCTGGCCGGCCAGGGCACGTCGCTCAGTGACATTGCCGTCTTCTACCGCGTCAATGCCCAGAGCCGCGCGCTCGAGGAAGCCTTCATCAAGGACAAGATGCCGTACCAGATCGTTCGCGGCGTGGAATTCTACAGGCGAAAAGAAATCCGCGATCTGCTCGCATATCTGAAAGTCCTGGTCAATCCGAACGATGAAATTGCACTCTTGCGTATCATCAACACGCCGGCACGCGGCATAGGAAGAACGACAACCGACCGGGTCCGGGCCCATGCCGCCGGCAACAACATCAGCTTCTTCGAGGCCCTGAAGAGGTCGGGTGACATCGAATTGCTTTCCAGGGCCGCGCGGGCCAGGCTGGCTGTCTTTGCGACTATGCTCGGACAATTCAACAAAGACGTCGCCGGCATGGTCGCGCCCTTAGCCGAACGCGTGCTGACCGAATCGGGGCTGGCCGAGTCGCTTCGCGCCGCCGGCGCCGAGGGCGTCAATGCATTGGAGAATATCAACGAGCTGATCAACAGCGCCGCCGAATACGACCAGCAGGCCGAGCAGCCCTCACTGATCGACTACCTGCACCAAATATCGCTGTTCAGCGATGCGGACGCCTACGACGCAGTCGGCGACCGGATCGCGCTGATGACTCTGCACGCCGCGAAGGGCCTCGAATTCGAGCGCGTCTTCATGGTCGGCGTCGAAGAGGGCTTATTGCCCCACGAGAGAAGTAACACGGGCGAGGACGACGAGCAATTGGAGGAGGAACGCAGGCTCCTTTTTGTCGGCATCACCCGCGCCAAGACGAGCCTGTATATCAGCTACGCCCGCTATCGAACGGTGCGGGGCCAATTTCTGCGGGCGATCCCGTCGCAGTTTCTTTTCGAGCTGGGCGCTGACCTTACGGAGGAAAACCGCCAAATCGAATATGATGATTACGACCTGAGCGAGCCGGCGGCCCGTTTCAAGCCTGGGCAGTTGGTGCGACACGACATCTTCGGGCTGGGCAGAGTCAGGGAGTTCTCCGACATGGGCGAGAACAGCGTGGTCTCGGTCAAGTTCAATTCTGGACAGACAAAATCCCTGATGGTAAAATACGCCAACCTTTCAAAAGTGGATCTGTAGCGTGCGGCGAACCTGCCGGTTCAAATGCGTATAGTACCATAAAGGGTCAGCGAAACAGTACAAGAAGGAGGCCACAATGGACAAGCAAGTCAGCCGGAGAAGATTCGTGCAATTGACGGTAGCAGGGGGGGCTTTGAGCCTCGCCGGGCCGGGCCTTGCGGCGCTCGGTGCGCGCCGAGCCGGCACGAGGCTCATCAGCCCGGGCTGCCGTGGGACCAAGGTCAAAGTCGCCCGATTCTATATGGGCACCTCGCACGGTCTGTGGCCCAAGCCGAAACTGGATTTCAGGAATGAGATTCGGTTCTACGAATCGCAGTTCGCCAAGCTCGGGAACGAGTTGTCGGACGTCGATTTCGTCATCGACCAACTGGTTTCGTCTCCGGAGCAGATCAGGCCCCTCAAGAGCAGACTCCGGGATGTTGACGGCATCCTGGCCATCCATTTCAACATTGGCATCAGGCCGATTCTCAACGAAATTCTCAGTGTGGGCAAGCCGACCGTCCTTTTTGCCGCTCCGTACTCGGGGCACGGCTGGACCGGCTTCGGCGCCCTGCAGCAGCAGGAGCTCGGAGCCAAATTGGAGTGCATGCTCACCAGCGATTACGGACAATTAGCCGTAGCCCTAAGACCCTTCAGGGCGATTCATCACTTGAGGGAAGCGACGATCCTCAACGCGACGACCCGGTCTTTTGACAGATACGCAAACGATGTAAAAGAGAAATTCGGTACGGCGATCAGACAAATCGCTCGCGAACGAGTGCTTGAGGCGTACAATGCCATAGGTCAAAGCGATGCCAAGGCCGAAACCGAACGCTGGATCAAAGAAGCCAAAGAGCTTGTCGAACCCTCGCCGGCCGAGGTGTTCAAGTCGTGCAAACTGGCCCTGGCCTTTGAGAATCTGCTCAATGAAGAAAACGCTACAGTTCTGACCATCGATTGTTATGGCACCATGTGGGACAAGACCATCATGCTTCCCGCCTATCCCTGCCTTGGCTTCACGCGGCTCAATAACATAGGACTGGGCGGAATCTGCGAATCGGATTTGCAGTCCGCGATGACCCATATTATCTTCCAGGGGCTTACCGGCAGACCGGGATTTATCAGTGACCCGACCGTGGACGAATCCAAAAACAGCATCATCTTAGCTCACTGTCTGGGCACAACGAAAATGGATGGCCCCGGCAAGCCGGCGGACCCATACAAGCTGCGAACAGTCATGGAACGGCAGGAAGGCGTGGTGCCGCAGGTGTTCATGCAGGCGGGCCGGAAGGTGACACAGGCAAAGCTGGTGGGGACCGACTTGTTGCCGTACTTCACGGGTGAGATTATCGGCGCGCCCGACATCGACAGGGGCTGCCGGACCAAAATCACCGTCAGGGTGGACGGCGACGTGGAGAAGCTGTGGAAAAACTGGTCGAGTGGATTGCATCGCCAGACGTGCTACGGGGACGTCACAAAAGAGCTTCGCTCTTTCTGCAAGTACAAAGACATCAATATGGTCAATGAGGCCGTTTAAGGTCAAAGGAGGGTGTTATGGATCGGCGTGGATTTCTCAAGACATCAGGATGCGGCGCAGTCTGGCTGGCTTCTTCGAGGCTGCTGCCGGCTGCAGAAAGCCAGAAAGTCCAGATTCTTGCGCAAGCCGACGAACGGATTGAGAAGCATCGTAAGGGTGACGCCGCATTGAAGCTGATTGGCCCCGATGGGCGAACGCTGGCCCGCGGCATTCCGGTAAAGATAACACAGGAGCGGCACAAGTTTCTGTTTGGCTGCAACATCTTTAAGCTGAATCGCTGCAAAACGCCGGAGGACAACACCGCTTATGCCGAGCAGTTCGCTGCGCTGTTGAATTTTGCGACGCTGCCCTTTTACTGGTGGAACTACGAACGCAGGCTCGGTGAGCCGGACGATGCGCGCACTGAGGAAATCATTCGCTGGTGCAAGGCACGCAACGTTACGACCAAGGGGCATCCTCTGGCTTGGAACTATGTGGACCCGCGCTGGCTGCCCAAAGATCCGGAGACGGCCATGCAGCTCCAGTTCAAACGCATCGGCCGGTGCGTCCGCAAGTTCAAAGGAGACATCGATATCTGGGACGTCGTCAATGAGGCCACGCACTATGACCGGGAGGAGATTCAAAAGCGGGCGCCGGTCCTGACGGAGGCGATCCGCAAAATGGGAGTCGGGCCATATGTCAGAGAGGCTTTCAAGGTGGCGCGGCAGGCCAATCCGAACGCCACGCTGCTGATCAACGACTACCGCACGGACGCGGCCTACGCCGACAAAGTGATTTCCGAGTTGGTTGGTGAAAGCGGCCGGCCTCTTTATGACGTCGTCGGCATTCAATCACATATGCACGGCGGCTATTGGGGATCACTGCGGGCGTGGCAAGCCTGTGAGCGTTTCGCCAAATTCGACAAGCCGCTGCACTTTACCGAGACGACCGTAGTCTCAGGGCCAAAAAGCGACCGGGGATGGGCGACCACGGCCGAAGGAGAGAGAAGCCAGGCGAAGCACGTTGCCGAGTTTTACCGCCTCCTGTTCTCGCACCCGGCCGTCGAGGCCATCACCTGGTGGGATTTCACCGACCAGAACGCGTGGCAGCGGGCGCCGGCCGGCCTCGTGCGTGAGGATATGACCCCCAAACCTGCATACGACAAATTGAAAGAACTCATCAGGAACCGATGGTGGACGCAAACCGAGGCGGCGATCCAGGCCGAGGGCGAAGCCCGATTCCGGGGTTTTCTCGGAGACTATGAAGTGGCCGCACAGGTTGACGGCAGGAAGCTGACAGGTACTTTCCGGCTTGATAGAACTGCAATGGAGAAAATAGATGTCCACATGGAAGTGTAAGACTTCAACAATGCGTAAAACATCCTTCGTTTCTATTCTCGTAGCGGTGTTTCTTGGCACGGTGGCAGCCGGCCGGCAGGCCCATGAGCAAGAATATATCGAGGTTCCGGCCAAGAGGAAGCCGACGGATAAGGACTGGACGCTGCGTGAAACGCGCACGCTGGAATTGCTGGATGGTTTTCAGCCGGGCTCGAAGAAAATCACTGCCAGCAGATACGGCGGCAGGGCAGACAAGCAGGCTGAAGCGACAGGCTTTTTTTATCCCAAGGAGATTGCCGGCCGATGGTGGCTCATTGATCCCGAAGGCCACTTCTTCATAAACATCGGTGTCTGCTCGGTGAACATTGGAAAGTCCGAGATCAGTCAGGAGCCCGTCAAAAAGACGTTTCGCACGCCCCGGAAGTGGGCAGAGTTCTCCACCGAGCTTCTTGCCCGGCACGGCTTCAACGGAACAGGAGGCTGGTCGGATACGGAGCTCTTGAAAAAGGCGCCCCATCGGCTTGCCTATACGCTGTCCTGGAATTTCATGGGGTCTTTCGGCAGATCGAAAGATCTCGTCCGACAGGAACCGGGGCATCTGGGATATCCGAACCGATGCATTCCGGTATTCCATCCGGATTTCGAGAGCTTTTGCAGCGATTACGCCGCACAGCTTGCCGCAAGCCGCGACGATCCGTGGCTGATCGGGCACTTTTCAGACAACGAATTGCCCATCGTCACCGACATGCTGGACAGATCGCTTCAACTCGACGTGAATCATCCGGACCTCCGATACGGATATGAGGCAGCCAGGAAATGGCTCGATGCACGCAAGGGCGCAGGAGCGAAAGCGGATAACATTACCGACACCGATCGCGCGGCTTTCCTCGACTATGCAGTGGAAAGATACTACCGAATAACGACACAGGCCATTCGAGGCTGCGATCCGCACCATTTATGCCTGGGCTCAAGGCTCCACGGGCGAGCGCTGAGTCTGCCCAGTCTGTTCAGAGTGGCCGGCAAGTTTCTGGATGTCATTGCGGTGAACTATTACGGTGCATGGGGTCCGGATCCCGCAAGAATGGCTATGTGGAGCCGCGAATCGGGCAGACCATTTGTGATTACGGAATTCTACGCCAAGGGCCATGATGTCGGCCTGGCCAACAATTCCGGTGCCGGCTGGCTGGTCCCGACGCAGAAGGACAGGGCACGATTCTATCAGCATTTTACGATGGGATTGCTCGAATCAAAATCGTGCGTGGGCTGGCACTGGTTCAAGTACAGAGACAATAATCCGGAAGATCTGAGCACGGATCCCTCCAACCGCGATTCGAACAAGGGAATCGTTGACTATCGATTCAATCCTTATGCCACGCTTCTTGAAGACATGAAGGCCCTCAACGACGAGACCTATGCCCTTGTTGACTATTTTGACTCAAACTGATAACATTCGGCCCAGGTCCTTGACAGCTAATGAAAGGTGAACTCATGAGAAGTCTTAGCCCGTTTGGAACTCTGCGCCAAAAGGCTCGGTCTTTATTCTTGCTGCCGTTGTTTGTCCTCGCGCTCGGGCCCTTATCGGCGGAAGCGGCGGACAGACAAATCCCTCGTCCGGAACACCCGAAGCCTCAGTTCTATCGGGAAGCATGGCTGAACTTAAACGGTCTGTGGAACTTTGCGTCTGACTTCGACCGGGTCGGCGTCGAACGAGACTGGGCCAAAGATCCGTCGGGCTTCGATAAAAAGATCGTCGTTCCGTTCTGTCCCGAAAGCAAGCTCTCGGGCATCCAGCACACGGGCTTCATCCCCGCGGTATGGTATCATCGGGCCTTTAGCGTCCCCGACCAGTGGGACGACATGCGCGTCTTTCTTCATTTCGGAGCTGTGGATTATGACTGCCGCGCCTGGGTGAACGGAAGCGCCGTCGGCCGGCACTATGGAGGTTCTTCGTCCTTCTGCTTCGAGATTACCGACGCACTGCGCCAGGGCCGGAACGATCTGGTCGTCTGTGCGCTCGATGATGTGCGTTCCGACGTCCAGCCCTCTGGAAAGCAGAGCCAAAGGCTCGAATCCTATGGCGTCATGTACACGCGCACGACCGGTATCTGGCAAACGGTCTGGTTGGAGGCCCGGCCGGAAGATTTCATCGAATCCGTTCGCATCGTGCCCGACCTCGACAACGGTCGTTTCGTTCTGACGCCTGTGGTCAGCAGCAGCCAACGCGGCCTGGGATTTCGAGCGACGCTTCTTTCGGCCAATGGCAAGAGGCTCAGTTCGGTTCGCGCCTCCGCGGCCGGCGGCATTGCTCACGTGCTCAAGGTGAAGAATCCCCGGCCCTGGAGCCCCGCCGACCCTTACCTCTACAAACTCCGATTCGAGCTGACCGAAGGCAACCGGGTTGTGGATTCGGTGGACAGCTATGCCGGGCTGCGCAAGTTTCACATCGAGGGTAACAAGTTCTATTTGAACAACAAGCCGATCTTCCTGCGACACGTCCTGGACCAGGGCTTCTATCCCGACGGCATCTGGACGGCGCCCAGCGACGCCGAGCTCAAGGCGGATATCGAACGCTCGATGGCGGTTGGATTCAACGGGGCGCGCCTCCATCAGAAAGTCTTCGAGGAGCGCTTCCACTACTGGGCGGACCGGCTCGGATACCTGACCTGGGGCGAGTTTTGCGACTGGGGCGGCGCGCATTCGTTCGCCAACCCGCAGGGCGTGCACAATCATCAACGTGAATGGCGCGAGGTGGTCATGCGAGACTTGAATCACCCATCCATTCTGGCCTGGACTCCGTTCAATGAGACGCGCGGAGCGGCGAACGCTCGTTTCGAGACGCACCGCCGGGCCGTCAAGGAAACGGTGGACCTGACCCGCGCGCTGGATCCGACGCGCCCGATCAATGATTGCAGCGGATATGTCCACGTCGAGACGGACATTTGCACCGTCCATGACTACGACCAGAACCCCGAGACGTTCCGGCAGCGTTACGCGTCGGTTGCGCCCGGCGCCGAAGACGTTTTTGTACGCTTCGGCGAGATTTCCGCGCCCTACGAGGGGCAGCCTTATTCGGTGGACGAATATGGCGGGACTTTCTGGACTAAAGAACACGCCGACAAAGAACCTGCCGGTGACAGCAGGAGCAAGTGGGGATACGGCAAGACCGCCGAGCAGGTCGAAGAGCTGATTGGCGAGCTGACCCGGATTCTCACCGACCATCCCAACATCGCGGGCTTCTGCTATACGCAGCTCACCGATGTCGAGCAGGAGGTCAATGGCGTCTATACCTACGACCGAAAGCTCAAATTCGATGCCGAGCAACTGAAAAGATACTTCGGCGCCCCGGCCGCCATAGAGAAGAGCCGGGATTGACCAGACGTTTTGGAGAAGCTGTAAGAACCATACCGAAAGGAAAAGACGCGAGTGGCAAAATCACAAATCAAGCTTCACTACAAAAATGTCATGGCCGATGTCATCGGCGATGAGCACGGCATCACAACCGCCCAATTCGATGCCCTTGCCGAGCACACCTTGCCTCTCATAGCACAGATTAACAACGAGCGCACGGCCGGCAAGACCCCCTACAGGGATCTTCCTTACAAAACAGAAACCGCCGAGAACGTCAGAGAACTGGTGGCCGAAATCAAAGAGGGCTGTGAAGTCTTTGTCGTGCTCGGAATCGGCGGCTCGGCGCTTGGCAACATCGCCCTTCAAACGGCGCTGAATCCTTCGATGTATAATCTCGATGGAACCCAAAGAAGGGGACCCCGGCTGTTTGTTTTCGACAACGTCGATCCGGCACAATTCGCTTCGTTTCTGGACTGGGTCGAGGACAAGCTCGACAACACGATGTTCAACGTCATCAGCAAATCGGGACGAACCGCAGAGACGGCCAGCCAGTTTATGATAGTCCGTCAATTGCTCATGGATAGGCTGGGCCCTGAAGGGCTCAGAGACCACGTCGTGGCAACGACCGACGCCGACAAAGGGACTCTCCGCACCATCGCGATGGATGCGAATTTGCGATGTCTTGAAGTTCCCGACGGCGTCGGCGGGCGCTTCAGCGTATTGAGCGCCGTTGGCTTGCTCAGCGCCGCGATGTGCGGCATCGACATCGACGGATTGCTGGCCGGGGCGCGCGATATGGATGCAAGAGTCAGCCGCGAGAGTTTCAGAGAGAATCCCGCGGCCCTGAATGCCGCGATCCATTACCACTTCTACACGCACGGCAAGAGAAATTCGGTCATCATGCCCTATAGTTGCGCCCTGAAGGACATGGCGGACTGGTACCGGCAACTGTGGGCCGAAAGCCTCGGCAAGAGATTCGACCTGAAGGGCAGCGAGGTGTGCGTAGGCCCAACGCCCATCAAGGCGCTCGGCGCGACCGACCAGCACAGCCAGGTGCAGTTGTATCGCGAGGGCCCCAACGACAAGCTCTTCACGTTCCTGCAGGTCGATCATCACGGCCAGCAGCTTAAGATCGGCCCGGCCCCCGACTGCGCTGCGGAGCTTGGCTACCTCGCGGGCAAGGACCTGGGCTCACTGCTTAACAACGAAAAAAGAGGCACCGAGTACGCATTGTTGCGCGACAAGCGTCCCTGCCTGACGGTGCTTTTTGACCGGGTCAGTGCACATACAGTGGGGCAATTCATTTACTTTTTCGAGGTCACGACGTCTTTGGCGGGTGCCTTGTTCGGTATCAATCCTTACGACCAGCCCGCTGTGGAATTGGGCAAAGAAGCCACGTTCGCACTCATGGGCAAAGAAGGCAACTATAAGGACGACTATACGTATGCGCAATTCGCCAACGACATCCGGGCCGAGACGAACGTCGATGAGAACTTCCTGGTTTGATTCCGTTCAGATTTGAGCCAGACAGCACAGGATACGACAATGGATTACGCAGTGATTATGGCAGGGGGGACGGGCAAGCGTTTGTGGCCTCTGAGCCGGGAGAAGCGTCCGAAGCAGGTCTTGCAGCTCCTTGACGGCCAGACGCTTCTTCGCCGGTGTTTCGACCGTCTGCGGCCTGTCTTCGACATTCGGAATATCATCGTCCTGACCAATGCCGGCTACGCCGACGTGGTGCGCGAGAACCTCCCCGGGCTGCCTTACAACAACGTCGTCGCCGAGCCGGCTGTGCGCGACACCGCCGGCGCGATAGGGCTGGTTTCGACTGTCCTGGCCAAATACGACCCCGACGCCACGATGGCCGTGGTGACCGCCGACCAGATCATCGAGCCGGCCGACGTGCTGGAGCAGGCCCTCAAAGATGCGCTGACATTTATCAGGAGCAATCCCGATAACCTCATAACGTTCGGCATCCAGCCGACGTTCCCCAGCACACTGCTCGGGTACATAAAATGCGTCGATACACGTGACTGTCCCGGCTGCAAGAATAAGATTTTTAAAGTGGAAGCGTTCAAGGAAAAGCCGGACGACGAAACGGCAAGGCAGTATGTCCAGACCGGTCAGTACTTCTGGAATTCGGGCATGTTCGTCTGGAAGGCCCGGACGATACTTGCGAGTCTGGCGAAGTTCCTGCCCGAGGCCACCGAGCCGCTGGCGCGGATTCAAGCCGGATGGGACAGCCCGAAGCAGGAGCAGATCCTTCGGGAGTGGTTCGTGAAGCTACCCAAGATCAGTATTGATTTTGCGGTCATGGAAAAAGCCGAGGCCGTCAATGCCATCAAGCTGGATTGCCGCTGGCTCGACATGGGTTCCTTCGCGGCCCTTGCCGATATTATCAGCTCCGATCAAAATAAAAACATCGTCGTCGCCGGCCAAAGCGAGCTGCTCGACTGCAGGAACAGCATCATCGTCACCGAAGACAAAGGCCACCTGATCGCCGGCATCGGCTTGGAGAACATGGTCGTGGCGCACAGCCCGGATGTAACGCTTGTCTGCCACATCGACCAGACCCATAGACTCAAGGAGCTGGTCGATCTTATCAAGCAGCACGGCGGCCAGAAGTTCCTGTGACCGAGGCGCCGGCAAGCCCCCATCCGGTGTCCGAGAAAGAACAATGAGATACCTGGCGATAGACTACGGGACTCGACGCACCGGCCTGGCCATTTGTGACGCCGCCGAGACCATCGCCTCGCCCCTGGCCGTGATTGAAGGAACGAAGAAACTGCCCTCAAAGATCGCGGAGATTGTCGAGGCCGAGGGCGTCGAAGCCATTCTACTCGGGCTGCCCATCAACATGGACGGTTCCGAGAGTTCCCAGACGAAGCTTGTGCGGAAGTTCGCCGATCAATTGCGAACTTCTCTGTCCATCCCGGTCTATCTCCATGATGAACGGTTGAGCAGCTTTAGTGCCGAAGAGAAGCTCGCCCCGGCCAATCTTACCAAGGGCAAGCAGAAAAAGCGGCTGGACGCCGTCGCCGCCGCCGAAATCCTCGAAGCCTTCCTCGAACAAAAGCGCAGCCCCGGCGACGCCGGGACGAATCCCTACTAAAACCACTGTTTTTTCTCTTGGCTCTCGCACCGCCTTGGCTATAATTCTTCTTATCCGTGGAAAAATTGCTCAATAGTCGTTCGTCCCAAGAAGCTCCAATTGGAATTGTGGCTATGATTACAAAGCTAAGCGTATCGAATTTCAAATCGGTTCGTCAATTGGATATAGAGTGCAAGAAGGTGAACCTGTTCATCGGCGAACCCAACACAGGCAAGTCTAACATCTTAGAGGCGCTGGCACTGTTGTCTTGGTGTGGACGCCCAGGACAAGCACCTCTCGGCGACTATGTCCGGTTTGAACTTATGGAAAACCTCTTCTACGATCAATTATTGGATCGAGAGATTGAAGTATCTTTATCAGGCAATCCCCCGGCAGAATTATACGTTCGCTTCGAGAGTGAGAATTTTGCGTTTCGACTTGAACGTAACAGTCCTGGACCGTTTGCAGCCTTGAATCACCACGGGGGTTTCAGCGGCTCCGCGAATAGCTTGGCTTTTTCCATCAAGTTCTTTCGTTTCGAGAACGTGGTGAAGTATGACGACAAAGAAGCAGGCAGCCTCAAACCACCGAATGGAATAAACCTATTCGCAGTCGTCTACGGGGCTGAGGTTCTCCGAAATATGATGAAGGAATTCTTCGAAAAGTACGGCTTCAAGCTAGTCGCACGGCGCCACGAGAGAACCTTTGAACTCCAGAAAGACGTTGACGGTTGGGTGTCGGCAATCCCATATACCCTGACCTCTGATACCCTTCGTCGGATCATCTTTTACACGGTGGCCGTCGCCTCGAACAAGGACTCAGTGCTGGTCTTCGAGGAGCCGGAGTCTAATGCCTTTCCTTACTATACCAAGTTCCTCGGCGAGAGGATCGCCCTGGATAAGACCAACCAGTTCTTCATCGCCACGCACAATCCGTATCTACTCTCGGCTATCATCGAGAAAGCCCGCAAAGAGGATATTCAAGTCTTTATTACCTACTTCAAGGACTTCCAGACGCGGGTCAAGCCCCTGACGCCTGATCAGGTTATCGATTTGATGGAGGCGGATCCTTTCTTCAATCTGGATCGATTCATCGAGGCAGAGGAATGAGGATCCTCGTGGAGTGTTATCCGGATGCGGCCCTGCTTCATGCCCTGGGAGTGCGCGGGAAGCAGTTACGTCACGAGCGGTGCAAGGGTGAGGTGGTCAAACGAGTGCTTAAGTTCGATTGCGCAATCGGTCTGATAGATGAAGACCCGTCCAGCGCTCAACCTCGCGACCTGGATAACTATGAAGAACTGCAAGCGGCAGAAGGACTCCGCCTGCTCGCCCGACGGGATGACAAGACCAAAAGGCTCGTTATCGTCTGTCCGAGGCTTGAGGATTGGCTGTTCCAGAGAGCCAGGTCGTCAGATATTAAGCCGGAAGAATACGGTCTTCCCACCGACCCAGATCATTTACACGGCATCCCCCGATATGAGCTAAAGGGTGGCTTTCAGCGCTTCCTTGCAGAACTGAAAGAGCGAGACAGCGGAATCCATCTTCTGCGTCAATGGCTTGTTGAGCAAGAATCTTAGCCCAAATGAACGTCTGCTGACCTCCATGTTTTGGGTATTTATTCCTGGGCCGGGGTGTCCCTCGCGAAAACACATGGGCCTGGCCCTGCAAAGGGCGGGTTCGGGGGCCAAATTCTTTTTTCCCTCGCCCCGGAAAAAAGGTTTGCAAATACCCAAACACGCCGGTATAATTTCCCGGTTAAATGATGAAGGGTTAAGATAGGTATAGATGGGTATGTGAGAAAGGATTTGTCGGAAAAGATGCTGACGAAGCAGGAAAAAACGAAGATTATTGATGATTTTGAGACCCATGAGGGCGACACGGGGTCGCCTGAAGTGCAGATTGCACTGTTGACGAAGAGGATTAATGACCTCACCGAGCATCTCAAAAATCACCGCAAAGACCATGCTTCCCGACGGGGTTTGCTGAAAATGGTCGGCACGCGATCCGCGTTGCTCAAGTATGTGAACAAGAACGACACCAAGCGCTACCAAGACATCATATCCCGGCTTGGTTTGCGCAAGTAACAGAGTAGAAATGCACACGAACCCCGCCCCTTTTTTGGTGTGCTGAAATCGTGTGCGCTACGCTTTCTTGGGGACAGGCGTTCCCAGCGAGGTAATATATGACTGATTCTTGTAAAGTGGAAAGACAGATTGCAGGCAGGACTTTGTCCATCGAAACGGGCAGAATTGCCAAACAGGCCGACGGAGCCGTCGTGGTTCACTACGGCGATACCGTCGTTCTCGTCGCCGCCGTGACGGCCCCCCCAAGATTCGAGGATATCGATTTTTTCCCACTGAGCGTGGAGTATCGAGAGAAGCACAGCGCCGCCGGTAAGTTCCCGGGCGGCTTCATCAAGCGAGAGGGAAGGCCAAGCACCAAGGAAACGCTTACGGCCAGGCAAATCGACCGGCCGATTCGCCCGCTGTTTCCAGAGGGCTACTTCCAGGAGGTGCAGGTCATTGCCAATGTGCTCAGCGCGGACCGCGAAAACGACCCGGATATTCTGGCTATGATCGGTGCCAGTGCGGCCCTGACCATCAGCAAGATTCCATTCATGGGGCCCATCGGGGCCTGCCGTTTGGGCCGGGTCAACGGCGAGTTCGTGGTCAACCCCACACACAAACAGATTGCCGAAGGCGACCTGAATCTGCTGCTCGGCGGCCGAAAAGACGCGATGAACATGATTGAAGTCGGTGCCAAGCAGCTGCCGGAAGGCGTCATCGCGGAAGCCATCGCGACGGCACAAGAAACGGTCTGTGAGATATGTGAGCTGATTGAAGAGCTGCGCGACAAGGTCGGGGTGGAAAAGGAAATCCCCCTCGTGGAAGATGGCGAGCAGCTCCATTCAAGAATCTATTCGGAAATCGCAGACAAACTCTCCGAGCTCAAACAAATCCCGGAAAAGCAGCGGCGCAGCACCGGCGTTCAGGAACTGTTTGAGCAAGTCCTGGCGCAGTACTGTCCTGAAGAGGGCAGCCCGCAGGCGCAGGATCTCAAGTGTGACAAAGCGCTCATCAAGCGAATCCTCGGAAAAATCGAGGGCCAGGTCATCAAGAAGCTGCTGCTGGAAGGAAAGAGGCCCGACGGCAGGGGTTATAATGACGTTCGGCCGATTGCGTGCGAAGTGGGGATTCTGCCCAGAACGCACGGCTCGGCGCTATTCACGCGCGGGGAGACGCAATCGCTCGTGAGCATTACACTCGGTACGATCAGGGATGCGCAGATCATCGACGGCTTATTGGATGAGTATGCTCAGAACTTCACGCTGCATTACAATTTCCCGCCTTTCGCCGTGGGCGAGGTCAGACCGGTTCGCGGTGTCGGCCGAAGAGAAATAGGGCACGGGGTCCTCGCCGAGAAGGCCCTGGAGGCGGTGAGGCCGCCGGACGATGAATTCGCGTACACCGTCAGAGTCGTCTCCGACATTACTGAATCAAACGGTTCGAGCTCAATGGCTTCAGTCTGTGGCGGTACACTGGCTCTGATGGACGCAGGCGTTCCGATCACCAGGCCCGTAGCCGGCATATCTATCGGCCTGATCAGTGATGGCCAAGGCCGGAACGAGCTGCTGACCGACATCACCGGCGAAGAAGACCACTTCGGGGAAATGGATTTCAAGGTAGCAGGAACAGTCGAAGGCGTCACGGCCATACAGCTCGACATAAAAGCCGAGGGGCTGGCGCACAATGTTATGGTCGAGGCCCTGGAGCGGGCAAGAACCGCACGCCTCCAGATTCTGAAGGTCATGACCGAGGCCATCAGTGCACCCAGGCCTGAATTGAGCGTTTACGCACCGAAGCTGGTCAGCATTGAAATCGATCCGGAGATGATTGGCAAAGTCATTGGCCCGGGCGGAAAAGTCATCAAGGGCATTCAGGAACAAACCGATACGACCATCGAAGTCGAAGAGGATGGAACAATCTACATCAGCTGTCTCGGCGGGGAGGGTCACCTCAAGGCCAGAGAGATCATCGAGACGATTACGCAACCCCCAAAAATCGGACGCGTGTATGACCAGTCGCGAGTCGTGTCCGTAAAGGATTTTGGGGTATTCGTTGAAATCATACCTGGCGTCGAGGGCCTGTGCCACATCAGCGAGCTGAGCGAAGGCTACGTCAAGAGCGTCGAGGATGTCTGCAAAATGGGCGACCTGATACCCGTCAAATTAATCTCCATCGATGATCAGGGCCGATTGAAGCTCTCCCGCAAAGCCGCTCTTGCGGAGACGCGCAAGAAAGAAAAGACAGAGGGGAAATAGGTGCTGCATTTTGTTGGTGGTTTTGTTATTGGCTTGCTGACCGGTGCTGTGCTATCTCTATATAAAAGGACCTCCAGAACTCAGGAGAACGGTCAGGGCCATCGCGCGCAACTCGAAGAGCTGAGCAAGCTCACCGGCCGGCTTGCCCACGAAATCAAGAACCCCCTCTCGACCATCAAGATCAACCTGGAACTCGTTAGTGAAGAGTTGGAGATTTCCGGCCAGGCCAGGTCCGGCCAAGCGGGCGGGCGCAGAGACGAGCCGGGACTCGCCAGGGCAAGCAGGAAAATCGCGGTCATCCAAAAGGAAACGGACCGGCTCGCGCATATACTCGAAGGTTTTCTGCGCTACATCGACAGGACTGAATTGCAGTTGGCGAGCACGGATGTCAACGAGCTTGTCGGCGACATGATCGATTTCTACTCGCCCCAGGCGTACAGCCGCTCGGTGACCATCCGGCAGAGCCTGCATCCCGAGCCACTCGTTTGCAAGGTGGACGCAGATATGGTAAAACAGGTCATGCTCAATCTGTTCATTAACGCCCAGCAGGCCATGAGCGACGGCGGTGAGTTGATGGTCAAGACGCAGCGCCAGGACAAAGAGGCAATCATAGAGATCAGCGATACGGGCCACGGCATCGCACCGGAAAGGCTGCCGCAGATTTTCGACGCGTACCACTCATCTCGCCCCCGCGGCAGCGGCATGGGCCTGCCGACGGCAAAGAAAATCGTGGACACGCACAAGGGAACCATAAGCGTTAACAGTGAGCCTGGAAAAGGAACATCCTTTACGATACGATTGCCGCTCCAGGTTTCGTGAGGTATCAAGGTGGCGCAGAAGGCAGGGGTCATCCTGGTTGTTGACGACGAGCGGGACCACGCGGACGGAATTGCTGAAGCGCTCGAGAAACAATGCGAGAAAGCGATTCCCGTGTACAGCGGCAAGGATGCCCTCGAGATTGTACGGAGCCGGGAAATCGACGTGGTTGTGACCGACCTGAAGCTGGAGGGAGACCTCGATGGCCTGGCCATACTCGATGAAGCCAGGACGTATGACGACAAAACAGAAGTCATCCTGATCACCGCCTATGCCACCATCGAGACCTGCAAGGAGGCGATCAAGCGAGGGGCGTACGATTATCTCGTCAAGCCCATCGACATTGGGCAGCTTCGTACACTCGTGACGCAGGCGGGGCAGAAGGCGTCGGCCGCTCATGCCCGGCGGATCCGAAAACCCAAAGCGGATGAAGAGCCGTTCCATTTTGAAGGGGTCCGCGGCAGGAGCCCGGCGATGGAAGGGATATTCGAGGTCCTTCGACGCGTGGCGCCGACAAACATATCCGTTCTGATTGAAGGTCTGTCGGGAACGGGCAAGGAGCTTCTGGCCAGGGCGATTCACAGCAATTCACGGCGCTGGGACAAGCCGTTTCGGCCGGTCAACTGTGCCGGGCTGACCGAGACCCTACTGGAAAGCGAGCTGTTCGGCCACGTCAAGGGTGCTTTTACCGGCGCCGCCGAGGATCGAAAAGGGCTATTCGAAATAGCCGATAAGGGAACCCTGTTCCTGGACGAGATCGGCGATATGGCGCAAAACTCGCAAGCCAAGCTGCTTCGCGTCATCGAAGACGGCGTCGTCATCCCCGTCGGCTCAAACAAGCCGACCGTCGTGGACGTCCGCATTATCAGCGCCACGAACCAGAACCTGCCGAAGCTCATCGAAGCCAAGACGTTCAGGCAGGATTTGTACTTTCGAATCAAGGGCGTCAACATTGCCTTGCCTTCTCTGCGTGAGCGATTGGAGGACCTGCCCGAACTGATCGACTATTTCCTCAAAGAGGCTGCCGCCGAGGTCGGCTCCAAAGTGACCGGAATCACCGATGCGGCGGTTGAGGCCCTTGCCCGCTACGACTGGCCCGGAAATGTACGCCAGCTCCGAAATTGCATCCGAACGATGGTCGTCCTTTGCGACCGAGACCAGCTTGACGTGCAGGATATTCCGCCGGACATCACGCAGAGGCGGCAATTGGCCGGCAGCGCTCAGCCGGTCGCCGGCTTGGGGGCCGTCTCTTTGGATGAGCTGGAGAAAAAGGCCATCGAGGAGACCTTAGCCAAGACTAAAGGCAACCGCGAAAAAGCCGCCAAGATTTTAGGCATCGGCGAACGAACCCTCTACCGAAAGATCAAGGAATACAACCTGTAAGCGTGGCTCGATTTTTGAGACTCGTTACTCGTCCACTGCCGCTCCTCGCTCCTATGCCGCCGTTTTCGCGAAACCAGCCGCCCACGAGGTAGGAGTCATGAGATACGGGGGACGAATTGGATTATCCGGTAACATCCTCGGCAGAAAAAACCATGCCGGAAAAAGTACGTGACACCTTCAACTACACGCACAGTGAAATAAAGATACCAAATGACATGTTTAATGATGTTTGACAGGGACAGCCATCCTCCAATCCACCCTATTTTACCCACACACGGAGCGCCCAACGGACTACGCCCGCTTCCATTTCCACATCTTCCACCCATGCCAATTCTGTGTGTCCACACGCTCGAGCCTGCCGATATCCCTGTTTACCCACACACCATTCAGGCAGGAATCGAGCGCCACCCGCCTGTCCTTCTTGTTGGCAGCATCTCTGCCAATGCTGGCTATGTCACTGACTGATACGGGGGGAGGCATTACGTTGCTCATAAGAGTTACTCCTTTCTATTACTCTGTCAGCACCTCGCAATAGTAGTTAACTGCTGCGACAGTCGCCTCCTGGCGCGCCATTTCCTTTGCAAGGTTCTTTTCCAGTGTCTTTTGTAACGCAAGAATTTCGCTGAGCTTGGCTTTCTGCTCTGGTGTAGCTGGCGCTGGTGCGGCGTCAGGATTCGGCTGATATTGAAATGCTTCATGCCCGAGTACCTTGGACAAAACGTTGATGGAGGTGCGAAGTGACTCCGCATAAACCTGGTATGTGTTGAATGTAATTCTGCCATCGTCGAGCAGATCGGTTTGTAGGATCTTGCTGGGAATGAGGATGTTAGACGGATCACAGTCATAGCTTGTAAATTCGTCTGGTACCAGTTCTCCCAAGTCGTCCAAGGATTCAACGTGTGCATCGGCTTCTCTGTCGCCGTCCTCTGCCAGCATCTTAAGGCCCTCATATATCTGTACCATTACTATCTTGGCCCGAAGACTCGCATCTCCTGTAAGCCTGCCTGCAACCTGACGTTCGCTAATGGCTTTCTCAATCTCACTACTGCCGCTTACTGCGCCGGCGATGCCTGGTTGATTTGCCAATGTTTTGGCGGCCTCTCCGGTTGCAAACCACTGGGCGACTGATATTTTCCCCTCCGCTGCGCCTGTGGCGCTGGTCCCGGCGTCGCCGCTGAATTTGGCGATGACGGAATACGCATCTCCTCTGTACCTTGGCCTCCTGCCCTTCGCGGCAGTGGTTTTCGTCTCGCTCTTCCCTTCACTGGAAGTAGTAGTCTCTTCCTCATCCGCAGTCTCTATGCCCTCGGAGTGGTAAACAGGATTGATGACGCCCTCACTGCGTTTGTACCCTATGATGAGGCTAATGGGCTCGCCGCTCTCGGCAGGAGCTACGGATGCCTCCACTCCCAAAGTCGTGTGGGTCGAAAAGATCAACGACCGGTCGAGCAGGCTATCCTTGCATCCGATCGACAACATCGATGCCAATACAGTCAGAATAATGAGCAGTTCTCTTCGGACCATCATTTGCTCCTTTCAATACTCAGGCTGTTTGGAAAAACGAATTCAGTTCCCGCTCTCGCAGCTTCCTGCCCGACGGAAAACGTGACCAGTGGTGTTCGGGCGGTGTAACTGCGGCCTTCGACCTTGGCCCATATCGATTGATGATCGATGTAACCGAGGCTCAGACGCCGATCAATCATAATAGCTCCGATACCTTCGATGTGCCGGTAAGTTACATCCGAGCTTACTGTCCGCCTGTCAACTGTGTAAATGCCAATGCCCAAGTGATCCGGCCCGAAAACCGTCGGGGTTGCGCAAGATAACAATGTGGGTAGCCAACCGACTACCAGCACGCACGATGCGTGGCGCATAATATGATGAAGTTTGCACGAATGGCGTTTCTTCAGCCTGCGTTCTTTCATCTTTTCCTTTGTCAGGCGTACCTTGATTGTTTTTCACGAGTACGCCGCGTTAGCGAAATCTGCTACTATCGGCGCCGGACTCGGTTGTGGACGGTTCCTATTTCCCGATATCTGTTCCTGATGCCCGTGAGCCTCTATTAGAGCCAGTCACTACGAAGCACAACGCATCAAGAATGTATCGGACCCTTTTAGTTACCGCCGAGATCGCTTCTGAGTTTCGCCCGTACCTGCCAAGTGTGCTGGATTGATCTCCGATACGAATGAAGTAACTATATTCTTATAATTTGGATTGCTCGGCAACAATTACGTTAGTCACCCAGCCAAGCACCTTTGAATTTGCCGTCCCATCTTCGGTTATAAACACATCTGATAAGATCTTGATTTGATCCATCAGGAACTTTACCTGGGCAAGATTATGCGTTTCCGGTAGCGCCCTGAAGCTGCCAGTAAGCACGTTGTTAAATTTGCCATCGTTCAACATATCTTGCAAAGTGAGATCATCAACTTTTCTTCCTTTGATTGCTTCTTGAGCAATGAACTTATCGATTAGACTTCGGTGAGCCATATACTTGATGCACCCTTGTGGATCCAAAATTGGCAGCCGCTCTTTATTCTCTTTTTCGAGTTTTGCATCGATCAAATCCGATTTCAATTTAATGTCCTTCTCTGGCTTGGCCAACTTGAATGTTACGGCTGTTGATATATCTATCATTACCTCCTTTAGAGTAATTGACTTCAGTTTTTCTTCTGATGTGAAGTGCCTAACCAGCGCAGCTGAGCTTTGGGTTCCTGCCTCGAAGTTCTCTCTTCCGAAGTAAAAAGCTATGACTGTACCTGCCCAAGCACTCAAAACCGGCAGGAGTATGCCCAGTATATCTTTGACCGAGCCGAAGCTCTTCTCATCATAGAAAACCGTTGCCATTGCGATTGCGGCAAGGCCAATAACTCCAGTTACAGTGAAAACGAAGAAGATTATCCATTTTGCCAGATTGAATCTATATTTGGGTTCATCGCTGGCCGGAACGCTACTTTGATCTACCCTGGCCGTTGTAGTTTTTGCCATTGTCGATTTCTCCTTTTCGTTTTATGTTTCGCTGACTCACAAGAATGATGATCCAGTCTTAGTAAGACGGGAAACACAGACGGTCTGTTCTGGGATTCAACCAGAGACAATCCCCCGGTTCCCACGTTCATCAGCCGCGTAGGGATTTCCAAGGCAGTCGTGTATTGTTGCGCTTTTGTTTCCAGCCTCCTTCTTTCTTGTTGTTTGTATTCTTCCTCTGGATTTCAGTTCTCACCGAAATCCTCAAAGATCGGGCAGATGTGCCCTACACATCTGTCACAGTATCTGTTCCGCCACCTCTACCTTCAGCAATGACCGTACGTTTTCAATCTGGTTGACGATGGTTGCGACAGAGGAACCGGCAAAAAGCAGCCCCACAGCAATATTATCGAGTGTTGTCACCAAAGAGCCGGAGTCACCGCCCGCAGAGATGTTAGTCGTGACGATCTGGTCTCTGAATCGTGCCACCCTCCCACCGCCGTAGCCTACATCGACCGTGGCGTTAGTGGCCGTGATTCGGCCGGTAGTGAAGTTTGTCGTGCGTCCGGTTTTCTGAACAATCGTCCCGATCCTCACGTTGACTCTCCGTCGCCAGCCTCGCACGTACCCAATCCAGTAGATTTCTCTATCCAGATCGTGGAATTGTCCTTCGGCCACAGCTGCATCAACCAAGTTTCTGTGCAGAAATCGAGGTACGTGCGGTTCAAAGGTGATAGGGATGAACCGGCTCAGACGGGCAATGCGGTCTGCCGGATTCACTCCTCCATCATAGGGTCCCGGTTGCAGAATCGGGTCGCCGAGTGCGGCATTGTTGCTGTTGGCCAGTACGTGGTTGTTACTGAGAATATAGTACCGGCGCGGAATGCCGATCCCGTGGGTCGGTGGGCTTACTCTGCCACGGGGCAGAATATCGTAAACGCAGGTGGCGATAGTCCCAGCGGTGATCTTAAAGTGTCCCACGCTGTAGCCTCCCTCCGCCGGACGGATGCGCGTGGCGAGTGACTGAATGCCAGTTTCCGCCGGCTCGCCTTCCCCTGCAAAAGGGTACCCAATGGCGAGGACATCAGTCTGCATCTCCGCCAATTTGGGCTTAACCAGATCATTTGCGCTCAACTGGTCCTTTTCCAACTTCTGGCTCACCAGCACCACCAAGGCCGGCTCTCCTGTGGGTTGCCCGTTTTTCCATTTAACGCCAACTCCCAGGCCAACGACATTGCTACGAAGTTTCTCTGGGTCCAGGAACTCGCTGACGGCTTTATCGTGCGCCTTTTGCGCCTCCGCTATAGCACTCTCGGACAACGTCATCTTGTGTTCATCGAACTTCATGGTATCCTCTCCTTTCTTCTGCGTGGATTTCTTCTTTGCTTTAGCAGGTTTTTTGCCCATAGTGTAGACCTCCTATCAAGACGTTCGATTCAACCAGAAACAATCCTCGCTCTCTCCGGTTGCAGGTCTGTGTTTGTCTTCGCCTGGGCTCGCTGCTATAGACAAAGCCCACCTGTTAATAAGGCGTTGCTCAGGGTCGAAGCGCTGGGTGAAAAATGCTTTTTTTTCGAAATTTTCGTGGAATTTGAGCGAAGTGCTTATTTACCCTCTCTTTTTCGACTTGCGACCAGGGAATCTGAGGGGTATATTTCAGTTCACCTCTAATTGACGAGGCAACATCGGCGAGAGAAAGATAGCGGGATTTGGCTCTTTTGAGAAAAGGAGAGGATTCATTTTTTCCGTCCACACGTGTGCTCTCGGAGAGACCTGAATCAATAGCGAAATAGTAGGCAAAGGCCCGCATGGATGCCAGTTGAAGGTAGTCCTCTGGTGGGGCCTTAATGTTCATTCAGGATATGGATACTAACAATCATCGTAAATTTGATGTAGCAGCAGCGGCTGAAGTCTTTCTCGATCATAAGGACTTTATCAGAGGGGTGATCTGCTTCCATGTTCAAGATGAAGACTATGCGGACGATTTGTTCCAGGATTTCTTCCTCTCTCTTGTCTGCAATCCCTTACCCAGAAGCATCCAGAACATCGAATCGTATCTCTACAAGGCGATCACCAATGACATTATTGACGCCATCCATCGAAAAGAGAAGCATCGCAATTGCCTGCGGCAATACCGTGAGCGCTCTAGTCTGAACGGCAGCCAGAAAACACCGGCAGAGGCCGTTTTGGAGATGGAGCAGATAGACAGAGTCCTCGATCTCATTGAAAAACGGTTGCCTCGAACCGAGGCTTGCGCTGTTTGCCTGCAATATCGAGAGGGTCATGATGCGAGAGAAATAGCAGGAAGGATGAATGTAGGCATTGCCACGGTCAGAGGGTATGTCTCTGAAGGGCTCAGCAGAATACGAAGGTTATTGGGCATAAAAGGGGATTAAGACGAGGCAGGGTATGATCACGGAATGAAATCGTGCGCGAATTCGGAGGGGAATTCCGGGGACATACTTAATTCGCATCAAGAATCCGTGTGAATCCGCGCTAATCCGTGTCCGAATCTCCGCCATTCTCGTTCTTTCCTCACGTACGTTCCGGCGGGCTGCACATCCCGCTATGGGTGAATTGAGCACTGGAAGGGGGAAGACAAGGGGTCTTTCATTGACGATTTACGACTCGTCCGGCGTGCAGCGTATTGTGCGCATCGTATTGCAAAGAACATCATTGCTTTCAGAGCAGAAATCAGGTAAACATCCTCAGTAAACTACACTGTGAATCCGATCTGCAAAGGTGCAAACAATGAAAGACAGAATGAACAGGACGAAATCCTCGTCGGCCCGGCGAACGACCAGGCCGGGACTTCTCTCCAGCTATTCGGCCGGCTTGCTCCTCGTGCTCGCCTGCTTCGTTTCGTCGCTGGCGGCCAAACCGATGCGCATCTACATCGTCACCGATCTGGAAGGCGCGAGCGGGGTATACAAGTTCGCGCAGTCTCGCGAATCCGGCCCGCTGAACGAAAAGGCGAAAGAGTACCTGATGGGCGACATCGCGGCCGTCGTCCGCGGACTGCGGGCCGCCGGTGTGACCGACATCGTCGTGCTTGATGGGCACGGGTCGCAGGCATTTGTCCCGCACCTGATGGAGCAGGGGGCCAGGTACATCACCGGCAAACCCCGCCCGGGTCCCCTCACGGATCTCGACGATTCATTCGACGGCATGATCCAACTGGGCGCCCACGCCATGATGGGCACGCCCGACGGCGTGCTCTGCCACACGCAATCGTCGCGGACGGAAAACCGATACTGGTACAACGGCGTCGAGTCCGGCGAGCTGGCCCAATGTGCGGCCATCGCCGGGCACTACGACGTCCCGACCATTATGGTCACGGGCGATGTGGCAACCTGCCGGGAGGCGACGAAATTTTTCGGGCCCGATTGCGTAACGGTAGCCGTCAAACGCGGCATCTCGCGCGAGGCCGCAGAGCTTTATCCGTTTGATGAGACGCACCAGGCCCTCTGCGAGGGCGCCCGCCGCGCGGTGGCTGCTATCCCGAAATGCCGGCCCTATAAGCTCTCGCTTCCCATCCAAGCGAAGAAACAGTACCTGGTCTTCGAAAGTTCCTCTAAGCCGGGCCGCCGGGTCGAAAAAGAGGGCACTATCGAAGATGTCCTGAAGCTGATGAGCTTCTGAACCGGCGGACTCGATGCTCGATGCCTGTCATTCCTGCGCATGAAGGAATCCAGGGATTTGTCGCACACGCGGATTCTGATGCCCGCTTATTTGGAGGGGTACACTTGAGATTCTTCGGTCTCGACGATGACGACCTCGCCGTCACTGTCTTCGACCTGGAACTGCATCTTGGTCGTGGTACCGTCCGGCTGCGTACTGACATACCAATGCTCGCCCGTTTCAGTGATGTAGACGTCTTCGTTAGCGCCGACGGATATTCTCTGGAGGCTGTTCTTGCCTCCGGCGCCGGGACGGTACACACCCGCTTCTCCGGTGCCGACGACAACAACGTCGCCGTAACGGTCGTCCACCTGGAACTGCATCTTGGTCGTAGTGCCGTCCGGCTGTTTACTGACATACCAATACTCACCCGCGTCGGTGATATAGACATTCTCATAGTCACCAATGGATACTTTTTGCAGGCCCTTTAAGCTTTTTTTGTACTTGGCAAACTCGCCCTTGAGCGATTTGCTCCCGGCAACATTATCCGCCTGTTCGCCCGAATCCTCGTAGGCCTCGATCTCGTCGCTGGCCCATGCGTCCCGGCCGGAAGCGTCGGCGTACTCTGAGTAGCTTTCAGTCAGGAGTGTGTCCAGGTCGGCGGGGCGATAACCCTGTGCGGCCAGAGCGTCAAGGGTCTGCTCAAGCCAGGCATCGTCATCGGAAAGTTTGTCCGCCGACGATTGTCCGGATGCGCCCTCGCGCGGGGGCGAGGCCGGTTGGGCGCTTTTGGGGGCACTTGCGGCGTTGCGGGCCCGATGGAGATGGAAACGAACCTGCTTTATGCCGAACGACAGGACGGCGACGGACGCCAGAACAAGGGCCGCCATTGTGAGTTGCTTTGTTATGGGCTTCATCTTTTGCTCCCCGCTACGGCCAACGCCGCCGCCAAGAACAGTTTCTTCGGTCCTGTTTCGAGCATATTATACCATACCACATTCACCCGTCAAAGCCAAATATCGGCATTTACCACGAAGCTCTGTAGCATGGCGGCTGGCCCCAACAGGCAGAATCCGCACGCGAGATACGAATTCGGAGACGGATTAACACTGACAGACACGAAATCGAAGCCGCCGCTTAACGCCGAGAAGATGGAAGAATCGCCAATCGGCAATCGTAAATGACAAGGTCTTCTATCTCCTGACTCCTGTATTCTCGCTTTTTATGTATGCTGTCCCCCGATTGTCTGTCCCCCGATTGTCACCCGAAGCGCGGCAATCTCCCATTTCCTGCTTGTCATTCCTGCGACGGCAGGAATGCAGAAAATCGCCCCGTTTCGATCTTCTTGTTTCTCGCTTTTTATGTATGGTGTCCCCCGATTACCCCCCGATTACCCGTTGTGTAACATCGTTCATTCCAAACAATAATCAGCCTTTTCTGTATGGTCCGATTCCGGAGCCACAGTATTCAATCCCCACCGATGTCGGCGCCCCAAAATTCCTCTTAACATAATAGGGACGAACATAATAGGGACCAAACTACTACAAACTACTAGTAGCCTGTAACAGTTGATATACAGGGTCAAGAGTCTTCTTGCCGATATTCAAAATAAACACTTATCGGTAAGGAGACCACAAATGAAGAAGTATGTAGTGGAATTGACAAGTCAAGAGCGAAGGCGGTTAGAGGGATTGATCAAGAAAGGTAAGGTCGCCGGCTACAAGATCCGCCACGCCCAGATGCTCTTGAAGGCAGACCAGGGTAGGCAGGGTCCTGGTTGGCACGACAAGCAGATAGCCCAAGCCTTTGGAGCCCATCTGACCACCGTGGAACGCCTGCGAAAGCGGTTGGTGGAAGAAGGTCTAGAGGCCGCATTAGAGCGCCACAGGCGTCAAAATTACGCTCACAAGCTCGATGGTGATGCGGAAGCTCGGCTCATAGCCATAGCCTGCAGCGAGCCCCCAGCGGGTCGCACTGAATGGACTTTACGCCTCCTGGCGGATCGGCTGGTGGAGTTGTCTGTGGTCGATAGTGTATCTCACATGACCGTCAGCCGGACGCTGAAAAAAACGAACTCAAGCCCTGGCTAAGCGAGCAATGGTGCATTCCGCCCGAGGCGAATGGCGAGTTTGTCGCTTGTATGGAGGATGTGCTTGACGTATACAAGAGGCCGTATGATCCGAAGTTTCCCAAGGTCTGTTTGGACGAGACCAACCGGCAATTGATCGCAGAAACGCGCAAGACCATTCGGGCTCAACCCGGTCAGCCCAAACGAAAGGATTATGAGTATCATCGTAACGGCGTGGTCAATTTGTTTATGATGTTCGAGCCGTTGAAAGCCCGGCGGCATGTGAAAGTAACCGATCAACGTACTCGAAAGGACTTTGCCGAATGTATTCGAGACCTTGTGGATGTGCATTACCCAGATGCCGAGAAGATTGTGCTGGTGCTGGATAACCTGAATACTCATTCGACCGGATCGCTTTATGAAGCGTTTGAACCGGCCGAGGCGCGTCGCTTGGCTGATAAGTTGGAGATTCATTATACGCCTAAGCATGGCAGTTGGCTGAACATGGCTGAAATCGAAATTGGTGTGCTCAGTCGTCAGTGTTTGTCTGACTATATTCCGATGAAGGGACAGATGATAAGTGAAGTCGGCGTTTGGGAGCAGAAACGTAATCAGGCTGATGCTACGGTGGATTGGCAATTCACGACTGCAGACGCTCGTGTAAAACTAAAGAGACTATACCCAGTACTATAAGTGTTACAGACTACTAGAGGGACACATTACTGATTGGCCGGCTCAAGCTTGCCATTCTGACATTGCAGCGGTCGTGGGGCTATGAGAGAATAGATGTCGGCAAAGTCAACTGGCCTGCTCCGCAAAAACTGGTCCAGTTCTTATGAGAGGATAACCGACAGTAGAATTGTGGGTCCTTCCGTTCCGGGCAAAATGGAGCAAGCGATGCCAGAGAGCAAGAAGAAGCTCTTGATCGTGACTTATCCTCTGTCGCGAAGGTACTCATCTATCGATCACCTCCATAAGGAACCTACGTTTGGTCACACCTCCCTGACTACTCCTCACTTGTACCACCACCTCATGCTGTCCAATGTCTTCCACCTCTGGCGTTCCTGCGATCTCTCCCGTCTGCGGGTCAAGCTCTAACCATCGGGGTGCCTGGACAAGCGAGAACCTGAGATATTCTCTGTCCCAGAAAGCTGCCTTATAGCCTGGTTTGCATCTTAGATCGCCGATGGAGGCGACGACTCCCAGTCTGTGTCCAAGAACTCTATCTACTTTCACTTTCTCAGGTAGCCGACTGTAAATGAACGGGCGGGAGAAGTCCGCGTAATCAGACGCGCCACTGACATTACCATTCTCATCTACTGCAACCACCCTATAGAATGCCTTATTAACGTTGGGCAGACCAAGTCCGGGGCCAACAATCATCAGACTGCTTTTGTTAGTAGCGGTCATGAAATTCGATGGCGTCTCTACTGCATTGCGGCTGGGTATGTCATCCTTTGCATTGAACTGATCCATGTTCTCGCAGAAACCTCGCCCCATAACCACCATGTATTCGGTGTCACTGATGGTGAACCCCTTTTCATTGCTGCCGTAGATCCTAAACAGAGCGGGTCGCCGACCTCTCGGATTGGCATCCCATTTCAGAACAACTTTCCCCGCATCTTGATCGGAAATAGCCCTGACGTTGATCGGCACGCCCGGAGCGGCGCATCTGAAGGACGTAACTTCACTCCATGGCCCCCAAACACCATGGGTGTTCTTGGCGCGCACACGCCAGTAGTAGTATGTGCCAGGATTCAACAGACCGACGGATGGAGCCACCCATTGAGCTTTGCCCTGTGAGGCTGTTCTTGAAATCAGCTTGTCGAAGCTAGGCGACAGAGGCCAGCGCATGTCAGGCGTATTGCTCAACTGGAAGTGATAGTCTTCCACCTGGCTGCTACCCGAATCAGCTGGCGGCACCCAGCGGAACTTGACTAGTGTCCCTTCCACGGTGGTACCATCAGCAGGCATCATTGTCTTTGGGGCTGAAGGCCTGCGCCACGCCGTCCGTTCCATCCAGGAATGAGTGACACGTACCCGTCGCGGTCCTTTAGTCTCATCCGCGTACCTCACCAGGTTCTCACCCAGTTCCAATTCGGGCAGGCCAAGAAGAGACATCTGCACGTCGGTGGCGAATTCGATGCTCTCGATACCGACGTCACAATTCTCCGCCTTTGACCCCATCTCCACGCGCAGGAAGTATTCATACTGTGGAAATCCGCGACGGGAGAGCTTGTCGTCGAAGACAAGCTCGCGGCGAAAGTCCCCCGTGGTTCGAGCCGTCCACAGAGTCTCCCATTGCCTGGCATCTCGGGAGAGCTTGACTAGGAGCAAATCATCGACACTTCTGCGGTGAAAACGAGCCTTCATCCTGCCGCCTACTATAACGTACGCGCTGGTGATCTTCCACGTAACTTGTGCCGGCTGTCCTGGGCGAGAGGGATGTATGGCCGGACGGACACGATCCGCCCACATACCCGCGATGTTGCTTTCGGACTCAATCGCCCTTCGACAAACGGGGCTTCCCAGGTCTGGCACGTAACGCATTATGCCGTTGCGCATGTTGTCATAAGCACGCTCGCCCCAGACTGCCAGATCGCCCTCGCCATCCTTGCGCCATTTCCCGTCCGGCACTTCGGTGCCTGCTGTGTATTGCTTGCCGATGTGATCCCATCTCCATTCTATGGATTCTCCGGGCCTCAAAGTGTAAGCCATGGTGTGTTTGCTCCGCCCGCCAAGCTCACCTTTACGTCGGCCCTCGTAGCCGTAAAGCGAAGCCGATAACTCGTCCGTAGCCCGGCTGTCTCTGCGTTCGATGCCGTAGGTATGAGTACGCTTCACCAGGTCGTGATCCCGCACGACTTCCGCTTCCGAAGCAATAGTAGTATTGTCTCGTCGCAAGTAGATGGCGTGCTCGTCACCGTCTAACAGGTGATACTCACCATCGTAGAACGCCTCAGCAATGCTATGCCCCACCGGGTATCCTCGTCTTGTCCGCAGGCCGGCCGCTTTCCAGAGATCCGATATGACCTTGGCGTCATTGCCGCACAGAGTGTAGCCGTAGATATTATAGACTTTGACCGTATCGTCACATTCTCTATCCCATGTGGTAGCGTGGAACCGATGATTGCGCTGGAATTCCCACACAGCGCGTGCTTTCTCCCGCTCGCTGGTGCACCCGGTGGTCGCTTCATCAGCTATGTCCTCAAGGGTGCGCCAGTTCCGCTTGCCGTTGACAGTAATCCACGGATTAACAACATCCGTATCGCCGACGTTCTCAAGCCGCATGAACCTGTTGGGCTGCCAGCCTTGGTGATAGGCACCGTAGCTGATGGGCATACGGGTCATTACACCATCAACATTGCCTGCCATCCTTACTCCGTACCCGTGGGAGCCCGCAGTGATGACCTCTTCATATTTCTGCTCTCGATCTCCCCTAATAGAGTGCCATTTCGACTTCGGTGGACCTTGGTGAGCGCTGAAAGCCACTCCAGAATACATCATCAGCATCAAGATAGCCACAATCGAAACAGCACCCCTGTCCATGAGCGACGCATTTCTGATCGGTCGCTTCGGTCTCGTCATGTGAGTTGGAATTGCCATGCTAATAGCACCTAAATAGTATTTGACGGTCTGGTTGCGTAAAAGGTTCCAGCTTTGTCAGAAGCCTCCGACGAAAAGATTCATGGCCTCCGGACTTCCATACATGATCATCGAATACGTCTTGCCAAGTCCGGGTCTTGAAGTAGGCGCGATCAGAAGGCGTTCAAATTTTCCATCCCAGGCTTTACGCAGTATTCTGAGGTGTTCAGGCTCTCCGTTAAGCTTCACACTATTGACCAACGCGGCAATTGTGACGCCGGTTTGCCCGACCCGCCCTGAGGCAGGACAGGATGTGTACCGCCAGTCACTATGTTGTTCCATCCAGGTGTCATTGTTGAGATGGGTGACTGCCCGTTTCACAACTTCAGGAATACGTCCATCCCCGGAGAGCTCATAATATCGGCACAGACCATTTATCCTGACGGAACCTATGAACCCGGCTTCTCCAATATGCTTCGTTTCACAATAGCAATGGTCCCCGGGGAGCTTCCAAAGCCACCCGCCACAATGCGGATCCTGAGCCGAAATCGCATCATCGGCAAGCAGTTTCATAGCTTTAAGGTAGCGTTCGTCAAGGTCAAGTTCATAAGCCCCGGCAATAGCAAGCATTGTCCAGCCATTGACACGGCCGACGTGGGTGCCAGTCCTAAAATTGAATTTTCGATCCTCTGCCAGTCTGGCAAGATTATTTCCAATCTTCTCCACAGTCTCTTTCACCCATGGATTCCCGGTCAGGAAATAGTCATAGACCATACCCTGCGTCCAGATGTGTCCCAGGTTGTAAGGAGCCAGGCAAAGATGGCTTCCATTCCCGAGTGAAGCGTAGAGTTCGCGAATGCGTTCAACATCATAGAAGCCACTCACGTGTCCCACACAGTGCTCATGTACCATTCCAGGACGGACTGGGTAAGCAGAACGGCCTCCGAAATCCTCCTCGAAGTGCCTCGTCAAGTCGTCATTAGCAAAATGAATGACATCGATCTCACTCGTATGGCGGGCGGCGACATCTCCAACGTAGAGGTATTTGGGATCTCCAGTCCGGGCAAACTGCACTAAGATATGTTTGGCCGTATCGTACTCGTGATTTCCCCAGTTGCAGCGGCGTTCACCAAACCAGTCGCCCCAATTCATCTGTCCATAGTCTCGCTGTACCCTTATTGAGCGACAGTAACCATTGTCAAAGAGATTCTCCGCCCAATCGTCATATCGTTTCATGTCTGGGCCACCCGCCGGGTCAATACTCCCCCACACACCTGATGCAATTGCCTGCGCCGGGTCAGCAGAAGGGACCAACGGGGCGTTGGCAGCCTGAACCAGCGAGGAGCCTCTTCCTGAAAGATCCAACCAGATCCGCCAGCGGGGTGCCTGACCTGTCCTCAGTCGATAGTAATTGTCCTTGAACAAATACTGGTGCTTGTACCAGGGCTCCATGTGGTCAAACGTGCCTTTTGCGAATCCAGGGAACAAACCTATCGCTAAACCTTCTGAGTCCACTTCTATGCTCTTTGGCCACTGTTGCCAGAAATCCCGCAGCGCAATGGCAATAGTTCCTCTACCGTCATTCATTTCAGCCCATCCCTGAGCTTTTGATCCGCTCCCCCGGGCGCCTTCAAACCGGTAGTTCTCATCATCAACCTGAAACAAGCGAACCTTGGACTTGGAGGTTCCGGTCCATTTCGGCGTCCCGCCTATGGTAGCCGAGCGCATCGGCACCAGAGGAGTCACCGCAAATTTCAAATCACGGAGATGCTGCACGACTCCATTTTCTGAATCGATCAGAATTTGCGGCTCAAGATAGACCTTTGAGAGTCCGGCGAAGACAGAAGCCAGCACCCGAAATCCGAAAACACGCCGCCCATCGGGATCACGGAAAGCACCTCGCAAGAGCAGAGTAGAACGAATCTCACCCTCTGTTTGGACATCCACCGATTCGACAATTGCTGTGCACTTCCTGCCTTCGCCATCTATCAGCGTGAGTCCGAGATCAACCCGATCGGATATTCGTAATAGAGCGCTTCTCAGCGGCGAGACAATCACATTTCGAGTTCCAATGGATAGCCTGTCTTGCCTATTGACCTCCACTGGAAATTCCGGATTGGCTGCTTTGAGCTTCTTACCCCAGCATAGCTTGAAATGTTCCCTGGTGTTAGCAGGAGGTTCAGCCTGGAAGTCGAGCAAGACCCAACGGGCACTTCTATCTTTCCACCGAGAGAGAACCGACGTCTGCAAGGGCACGGGATTATCATTCGCATCACAGAGGGCGAAAAGCACGCCCTGTGGAGCGGCTCCCTGAGCAAGAGGAACACCGCCGGTTACCGGCCGCCGGGATTCGATCCCGCTGATATTCCACACGCTAATGGGCATGTGCCCGATTGCCGACTCACCTTTCGGATCGCCGGCAAGTGATGAACCGACTGGCACGAGGACAAGGCAGATCGAGAGAACCACGACTTGTTTCATAGTGGGCGCCTTCCAATGAGCAAATTCAGCTAACTCTAACGGCCTACGCTTCCGTCATAATCGCCGGGAGTCAAATCTGTTCCGGCCTGCCATTATAGACTGAAGGTGTCTGAGAGAGAAGAGAGAAACCAGATGCCTGGTATATGCCACAGACGCGCAAACCATCTTCTTAAGCCGGGATGACGGACCGCCGGTCGGCCGTGAGATGAATGGCAACTAAATTACGTTACAAGCGTGACTTCCCGGAAATAACGTGTAAGATGGGAGGGATATTTCCTGAGTGAACACGAAAGGCACCACAGGTGAATTTATGAAGACTACTAAGTTGCCCACCCATGCCCAACTGACGGCAATTGCATATTTGCTTCTGGTATTGCCATGTGCCGGGGCTCAAATTTCACAGGAGAAACAGCATGTGCTAGACTGGCTCAGCAAGCCGGAAGTCATGGAGAGATTCGGCCGTATATCCGATGCCATCTGGTCATACGCCGAGCTGGGACTTCAGGAACACAAGTCCTCGGCGCTGCTGACCAGAACACTGGAAGATGAAGGCTTTTCGGCGGAGCGAGGATTGGCGGGCATGCCGACCTGTTTTGTCGCCAGCTACGGATCAGGCAAACCGGTCATAGGCATTCTTGCAGAGTACGATGCGCTGCCGACGATCTCTCAGAAGGGACGCGTGGCCGAGCAGCAGCCGCTCGTTGCCGGTGCCCCGGGGCACGGGTGCGGCCACAATCTAATGGGCACGGCGGCTGCAGCCGCGGCGATAGCGATCAAACATGCGATAGACAAACATGGCATCCAAGGGACCGTTAAGGTCTTTGGCTCGCCCGGAGAGGAAATGCTCGTTAGCCGTCCCTACATGGTTAGAGCAGGATTGTTCGATGGTGTGGACGCAGTCATCAACAACCACGCCAGTTCAGGATTCAATACGGGTTACGGCATTAGGGGCAGCGCTCTGTACTCTGTCATCTTCACATTTGAGGGCAAGACCGCCCACAGTGCCGGCAGCCCCTGGAGCGGACGCAGCGCTCTTGATGCGGTGGAGATAATGAACGTCTCCACAAACTATCTACGGGAGCATCTGAATTTCACTCACAGGATGCACTACGTAATCCCCGAGGGCGGCGAGGCGCCAAATGTCGTTCCTGACAGGGCCAGTGTCTGGTACTTCCTTCGTAACTCGGATGCGAGGCTGAAGCCGATGTACGAGCGCGTCCTCAACTGTGCTAAAGGCGCGGCGATGGCCACCGGGACGAAGCTGGCGGAGGTTCGCGTGATCGCCGCGATTCATCAGTCACATCACAATAAGACATTGGCTGAGCTGGTGAACAGGAACATCGAACTTATCGGCATGCCCGAATGGACCGAGGACGAGCACGAATTTGCCCGGGCCTTGCAGCGCCAGATGGGCAGGGAAGAGAAGGGGATGCCCGCAAAGACAGGCGGCATAGACAAGCCTGAGGCGGTATTCACCGGCGGCGCATCATCCGATCACGGCGACGTGACACTGATTGCCCCAACGGCGACGATTCGTTTCCCCGGCAACGTTCCCGGAGCAAGGGGCCACCACTGGTCCACAGTGGCGTGCGGTTTGGGCTCAACCGCCTGGAAAGGGCTCAACGCAGGCGCCAAGGTCACGGCGATGTCGGCCATTGATCTGTTGATAAAGCCCGAAGCGTTGAAAAAGATCCGCAAGGAGTTCGAGGATTATTTAAAGACTCATCCGTACGAGTCCTTTCTGCCTGCCGACGCCAAACCGCCCCTCGATATCAATGAGAAGCGGATGAATCAATACAGGCATTTGATGGAGGCGTTCTACCCCGAACAGGATTGACGGAGAAGCAGAAGATGGCTCGAATGGATGAGGGCCGAAGGATTTCTATTGCAGTCGGATCGCCAGTGAAGATTCGAAGTAGATCGAGATTGCGGGAAAGGTATGCCATGAGACACTCTATTGGTTTTCTAATGCTGCAACTGTTGGTAATGCAAGGGAAGGGTCTGGCCGAGCCTGTACGTATTGGACTCGAAGCCATCGTGCCGGAGAGTCCGCGAAGTCACTACAGTCGCTATGTCAACTGGCGCCCGGCAGACAGTGAGATAGTCCGTCTGAATCCTCCGCGAATGAGCTGGCCTTATTGTCCGGACTGGCCCAATGACTTTCGCGATGCCCTGTATTCGTTTAATCTTCAGATATCACCAAAGGAGGACTGCTCGGATCCTGTAGTCGACGCGACCTGCCCTCACAATTTCTACAATATGCTGCCGACTCTGGTCGCCGGGCGGAACCGGCAGCCGAATCGATGGTACTGGCGCGTGGGCTATAAGGGCGGTCAAGGTCGGGCCGAATGGAGCAATATTCGTTCGTTCACGATCTCGGAGGACGCGGTGGTTTGGAATCGTTCAGGATTGACCGTTCCCGGTCTTGAGGAAATGGGTCATCCTCGCATCTTGTTCAATGCCGAAAATCTGAATCGAATCCGCCGGCTGGCACAGACTGATTCCGGTTCCAGAGCCGCTCTGAGCCACCTGCGTCGTCAGGCAGACTTAATAATGCGCAAGAGTTGGTGGCGCGACTTTCCTGCCACGGACCGGGCCACCGAGCCGGCCCAGGAGTTCTACACAATTGCCGGGGACCTCGCGACAGTTTGTTTTGTCTGGCGAATGACGGGAGATGATCGATATGCGCCGGTGAAATCGCGAGCTGTGACCTGGGCGAGCTATCCTCCCGGGGGAAGGGCATCGCCGGAAGGCTTGGGAGGCGACGGCAGTGAAGACGCCACTCACGGCAATGAGTTTCTGGCTCTGTTGTTTGACTGGCTCCATCCATATCTAACGCCGAACGAACGACGGATCATGATAGAATCCCTCGAGTGGCGCGTCGATCACATCATGAACAAATTCTCGTGGAAGAATCGAAGCAGAAGGGACAAACAAACGGGTCAGCCTGTGGTCAGAGCTGCCGGGATGTCCGGAATGATCACCAGCCACAGTTACGAAGCCGCGATGGGGACAGCCGTCTGTGGTCTGGCGCTTTACGAACATAGCGAGGTCGGCCGCGAATGGTTCGACCTGATCCTCAATTACCTCATCGGCGTTACCTGCGGGCATGGTTTCGACGAGGCATGGAATGAGGGCCCCGGCTATGGCACCTCAAAATGCAAATGGTTGATGAATGCGACAATGTACTTCGATACAACACTTCCTCACGCCAATCTTGGCCGCAATCCGTTCTACGCGCGCATCGGCGAGTTCTTCCGGAGAGTTATCCCCGTTGGCATGACCCACAATGCCTGGGGCAATCAGGCGAATGCCTCCCGCAACAATCACCTGGCGCACTTCCGCAAGTTCGCCTACCTGACCGGAGATGGACGGTTCCTGGTGAACTGGCGGCAATACGGCGGCAAGGAATTCTCTGCGTTCCGTCCCTGGATCGAATACGTGCTGCCGGCGTACTATGATGAGCCCCGGCTGGAGCCGGAGAGTGAAACCGTCGGTCTGTTTCCAGTCGCCGGCTGGGGGATGGCCGCCACCGGTCCTCCGAGTCTGCGCTCGACCTTCGAAAATGGTTTGGGAGTCATCTTTCAATGTCGGCCCCGCGGCGGCTACGGCCACTCGTTCAATTCCGATGCTTCGTTCCAACTGCACGCCTATGGTCAGATGCTCAACCACGGCGGCGGCAGCTCAGCCAACCGCGATGCCTTCGCCTACCACACGATGAGTCATAACACTGTGCTCGTGGACGGGCTCGGACAGGCGCAACCTTCAACCGGTCAGCTCCATCCCTATTACGGCCGGCTTGCGGCCTTTTCCCGCGGGCAAGACTACGTATATTTTGCGGGTGACGCCACCGGCTGCTACCCTCGCACGCCAGGCAAATACTCCCGGTGGTCACTGCCTCTGGACGACGTGTATGAAGAAAGGGCATTGCCCCACTTAGATCGCTTCATTCGTCATTTTCTTTTCCTGCGCGGCAAGTATTTCGTTATCTACGATGATCTGAGCTGCTCACGGCCCGCTACTTACACATGGCTGTACCATATCCTCCCTCAAGATCCGTTCAGCTTTGACCAGAGCACCTTCACTGTCGATTATGCTGTTGGCGACGTAAACGTGCGTCTGCGGCACTTCGCCCGTCGGCAAGGGCTCGAACTTGACGACCGCGTTGGGATAAAAGCGTTTGTGAATCCGCATACTGGTGAAGACTATAGCCGGTGGCGAAGAGACAACGTCCTATGCGGACACAATCTGTGGATCAGCAATGCGATCCCTGCCCGGAATTGGCGATTCTTGGCGGTCGTCTATCCTGCGCCGCCGGGAGAGACAATCCCCGCCATCGAGCGTCTGGATGATTCCACTGTTCGCGTGGCTAATGACGTCGTCAGCTTTGACCCTGATTCTCCGTACGCGCGAGAAGCGGACCTGGTGGTGGACACGTCATCCATGGCCGAAGCGCTGCAGCGGGATTTGGAATAGCAGATCACAGGAAGAAAGAAGAGACTTCACGTGATAATGGGGGAGATTGGACAATGGAACTCGCCAATGAAGTATCTCGCAGATCGTTCATTAAGAAGGCCGCAACGGGTGTTGCTGCCGGTATGACCCCCTTGCCCGACAACGCATCCTCGGCCGGTGCTAACGACCGGGTTCGGGTTCCCGTGGGCGGAATCCCAAGCTACTTTCGGCAGAGAACCCTCGCACTCCAAGACGGTGTACCGGTTGGACCGTAGAAGGGTAATCGGACAACAAGGCCGGAACCCCTGAGTTAGGCCCTATGAAATACCCAACCACCTGGATTAGTCTGCCGGGGGCTTCGGCGGCAGATATCGTAGGCCAAGCTCATTCAGCAGAAAAGCGTGATAGTGAACGCTCTTGTCAATTTGCTCACTAAGTGGCGTAGCCAGGCCATGTCCGGTCTTGGAACTGGTTCTCAGCAGAACAGCTTGACCCGAAGAAGTCGCTGCCTGAAGGCGTGCCGTCATTTTCCGAGAATGCATGGGATCCACCCGCGGGTCATGCTCCCCGGTCATAAACAGCACGGAGGGGTAATCCACATCGTCCCGGACATTATGGTAAGGCGAATACGCATAGAGGGCACGAAACTGTTCAGGGTCCTTTACAGTTCCGAATTCGGGGATGTTGAATTCCCCGTTGGGAGCCAGCTCCACCCGAAGCATATCGTAGATCCCAACTGAAGAAACGACAGTCCTAAAAAGCCTCGGGTATTGTGTGATCATCGCGCCCATCAGTAGTCCGCCATTGCTGCCGCCCATGATGGCGAGTTTCTCAAATGTTGTGTAACCCGCGTCGATCATGTGCCGCATGGTAGCGGCGAAATCATCGAAGACATTCTTCTTCTTCGTCAGCATGCCCTCTTTGTGCCACTGTTCTCCAAATTCACCGCCTCCCCGGAGATTGGCTTGGGCATAAACACCCCCCTGGTCGATCCAAACACGACGCAAGGCACTAAAGCCAGGTTCTATGTTAATCCCATACCCGCCATAGCCAGTAAGCAACACCGGGTTCGAGCCATCCAGTTTGGTCCCCTTGCGCCGAATGATATTGACGGGCACTTGAGTCCCATCCTTGGACGTTGCATATTCGCGTACGACTTCACAGTCGGAAAAGTCAACGGGCGACTGCGTAACCAGCGCTGTTTTGGTGGTCGTGCTTTCATGTGGTCGGAACAGGTACCATGACGAAGGAACAATATAGGAGGAATTCTGATAGAGAATATTGTCATCGGCTGAGGCAACGATTTGTCCGATACTGGATACCGGCAGAATCTGGGGCCCTGTTTGCCGTTGTCCCTGATGGTCAAAGACGCGGATCTCCGACGGTCCACCGAGCTGGTATGTAACGTACAGACGAGTCCGGGTCGCCACTGTGGGCGCATGGCCGTAGAAGTCCGAGACGATCGCATTCTTGCCCTCCGGAACAATGACATTAGCTCTTCGCAGAGAAGAATCAGCTAAGGACAGTTTCAAAATCTTACCCCGAGGCGCATCAGCCCGGGAAATCAAAAACAGGGTATCATCGGCACCGAAGGTTGCTTGCACGATTTGGTCATCATAAGCGGCGATCTGTCTCCACTGCCCTTGCGGAGTACGAAGATAATGAGCGAAGCGCCCACTATCGCCATATTGGACGGTGGCCAGGACTTTGCCGGAATCGGCATCTGTTTCGAGGATGATTTCGGCTATCCGGGGAAAATCCTTGCCAATCTCATAATTGTCTTTGTCTGGCGATGTTCCCATTCTGTGGAACCAGATCTGCTGGTAGAAGTCCATATCCTCAGACGGCCGCTCACCTTCTCGAGGATACCGTGTGTAGTAGAAGCCCGACCCATCGGGCGTCCATGTCAGGTCGCCACCGGCGGTGCCCCCGTTGACACGGACAATGACTTCTTCCATCTCCTTGCCGGTATCGGTCTGATAGATGTGTACATCTCCGCTTTCCGAGCCACCAACAGAAAGCGATACAGCGACAATATTTCCATCCGGAGATGGTACGTACCAGTCAACCGACGTCGAGCCGCTCGGATCTATTTTGGCTGGATCAACGATGGTTCGCTCCGAGCCCGGATCCCGTGCAGACGGCATAACGACCAGAAATGGCTGCTCCAGGGGCGGCTGCCGCTTGATCGCAAAGAGTCTTCCTTTGCGCCAGGAAAGCGAGCGATAGCTGACCGACTCGGCGGTCAGTATCTCGGTGATTCGCCCATGAAGCTCTTCGATGTGCGGTAGATTTTCCAGAATGTCTCGGGCATAGTCGTTCTGTTTATCGCTCCACGACTGCACCCGCTTGTCATTCCATTCTTCAAGCCACTGGTACTGATCGATGACCTCCACGCCATGATATTCGTTGGTCACCGGTATCTGAGGGGTCTGAGGCGGTCTGGATACGGCGCAGCCGCTCAGTACGATCAGCAGGGCAGATAGGAGCTTCGCGCAGCGCATCAGCAAATCCTTTCAATCCAGAAGCATATCACATTCTTCGTGCTCAATTTTACTTGGAGGGGTTCCCGATGATAAAGCCAAATCTTCAGCCGCACAGTGAGCCGTGGCGGTAAAACCAGGCATTTGGGCACTATGTAAGAACAATTCGCCATTGAGAAGCTTGTCACGCATGCGGCTGCCGTCACAGCGCTTCCGTGTGAGGTAGAGGGGCGAATCCAGCTCAAAATCAAGGATTCTGGAACCGATTTGGGGCCTCTGGACAGTCTTGGAAGGGCCGAAGGCCGACCTTGATATTTGGATCGACGGCTTTCATAGCTTGGGCGAACTCTTTCGCAACTTGGGCGATCTCAGTAGCGGTCCCGGTCTTATTATGCCAGTTCTCGTTGCCGACCTCCCAGTACTTCACGCCGTAATTCCTTCGGACATTGGCGTACCGCACCCAAGCCACAGCATGTTCAATGAACTCCTCCTTGGCTTTCTTGGAACGTTCAAAAGACTCATAGGGTACGACGATATACGCGCGTGCTCCGAACTCCCGTAGATAATTGATGTATTCATCGAAATCGAGGACATCCTGATCATTGACCGACTGATAATACCCACCCCAACCTTCGCTATAAGTTAACACCGTTGGATTCACTTCCTCAAAGGGTGGTGTGCTGAAGAAAATGCCAGTCAGATTTTTCGCCACCAGGATAACGGACCCACTGGATATTCATTTGTTTCATGATCGATTGTATGCTCGGTGAACCGGCTGGTCGGTTGTGGTTGTCGTCGCGGAGATAGTTGAAGTTGATACCAATTGGATTGCCCGAGAGCGTTCGCAGGACTGTATGTGTATCAACGATAACGACGTCCTTTGTGCTCGATAGTCCACTCGTTACGCACACAGCGAGAACGCCTATTCCTTGTAGCAATATTCGCCATGCGGATTGTGGCATAGTCCACATCCTTCTGTGTTTGCCATCATACTCTATGAGTGGTCTGCTCCCAAAAACTGGTCCAGTTCTTATGAGAGGATAACCGACAGTAGAGGTATATTTTGAAAAAAATCGTCTCATGAAAAAGAAGCATAGTGGGCCGCAGATTGTGGCCAAGTTAAGGCAAGCAGATATTCTTATTGGCCAGGGAAAGGCCATTCCAGAGGTCTGTAGAGAGCTTGAGGTAAGTCAGAACACCTATTACCGCTGGCGGCAGAAATATGGTGGGATGAGCCCCGACATGATCAAGCAGCACCGGGCTCTTCAGAAAGAGAAT
>CP070806.1:2277594-2318310 GCA_020343675.1 Phycisphaerales bacterium | reverse complement strand
CGTCCCGGCTGGTCTTGATGCTCACGTTGTCAATGAGCATGTCTTGGCAGCCGGTGGCGAGAATGGCGTAGTGGCCGCCCTCGCGGATATTCAGATTGCGAATATCGACGTTCTTGCACAGCTTCAGCGCGATACCCTTGTCGCCGGTGCCCTTCGGCACTTTGCTGCTTCGAGTAAGCGCCGATCCGTCGAGCGTGCCTGGGCCGTAAATCTTGACGTTCTCAAGATTCTTGCCCCAGATTAGCGAGGCCTCCCAGTGGTAGTACGCCGAATCCATCAACCCCTTGTCGTTCGGGTTGGGCTCCCACGGGTCCATGACACCGGGCATGGCTTTCAGCACGGCCCCCTTGTCAAGAGCGAGGGTGACGTCGCTCTTGAGATGGACCGAACCGGTAGTGTATATACCCGATGGAAGGAACACGGTGCCGCCGCCGGCCGCGTTGGCCGCGTCGATGGCTTTGTTGATTGCCGGAGCATCGTTAACAGTGCCGTCGCCTACTGCGCCGAAATGGCGAACGTTGAAAGTTCCAAGCGATGCCAGAGCTGGGGCGGTCAGCCGCGACAGGACGTCGGCGCGTCTTCTGCTCGTGTGCTCCTCAAACGCCTGCGCCATGCTGTCTCGGTCGCCTTTGGCGTCCTCGACGAAATCAACGAGGTTTGCCAGCGTGTATTCGAAACGGCGTTCGTCAACCTTGCCTTCGAGCGATTTCCAAAGCCCGACCATTTGCTCGGCGAGCTGAACGGCCTCTTCCATGTTGCCGTAGACGTCATCGATAAGCGTCCGGCCGATAGAAAGGCGGTGGTCATGGTCCTTGAAATGAAACGAAGAGAGAAACTCTTCACCGCGGAGGGGGTCGCCGTAGACTTCGCGCAGGCCCGGCGCGTATTGTTCGATCAGCCTCTTGGCCAACGCCGGCGAGGCCGGGCCTATGCCGCGGCGGTTGATCGCATACGGCGTCTTGTTCTCGACCATGTTCTCGTCGCCCTTGTCAATCCAGATGCCCCGGTACCCGCGATAGATGTAGAGCTTGCGAGCGACGTCATCGGACATCAGCAGTATCCTGCTGATCGTATCGAGTACCTGAGGATCGTTGCCGAAAGTCTGAACAATCCACTCGTTGTAGATTTCGTCCAGAGAGCGATCAGGATTCCAGGCAAGGCGTCCGAGTCCGTAATAGTTCACCTGGTTAAGCGGCGAGTCCGTCCAGCTTGGCGACGGGCTTATCATCGCAACGCCCATCAGGCAATGCGCTATAGATTTGTTCAGGCTCCCCGGGCCGCTGCGATAAGTATCCTGTTCCAGCCACCACTTCCACTTCTCGACCCAGGAACTGGGAAAACCTTTGTCAATGACCAGTTCAGTTCCGGCCAGGGTCTTCTTCATAGCCCCATCGATTGCCGGGATGGGCGCCGAATAATCCCAGTCTCCAGCGCTGGCCTTGGGCACGAGGATCACATTGTCACGAAATCTGCCGTCTTCGGGAGCGAAAAGATCATGAGGAATGAGGTCGCGATAGGGCTCCGGGGTATACCGATAATTTCCATAACAGAAGCCGCGAACCAGGACCTGGCCACCATAGGGTTTGAGCGTATCGGCGATACGGTTGGCCATTGGCGGCCGCGGATCGCCGTTCTGTTTTTCGGAACCCAGTTTCATCACATACCCGCCGAAGTCAGGTACTCGCGCATATATCTTGTCCGCCGTCTTCTGATCGAGTGCCAGGATGTAGCTCGGGCTCCAATAGAGTTTCATGCCGTAATCGCGCAGAATATCGCCCAGAATCTCGACCTCATCGAGATGTTCGAGAAAATTGTTGCAGTAGTGCCAGTTGACTTCGCTCGGGCAGATGGCGTTCCAGCCAACCGACGCCATCATGCGCACCCAATCGCGAATCAGCTTCGTATCCCCCGTACGTAATTCCTCCCAGCTATAGATCGAGTCGTTTCTGCCGCCCCCGCGCCATCTGTCGCCGAAACATCCGCGGAAGTAAGCCCAATGATCGACCATGCGGATAGGAATCTGCGGATTTTCAAGCACGTCGAGTTCACGCGGATCCTGCCCCAACTGTATGCGGCGAATCAGATCGAACGTGCCAAAAATCACACCTGCAGGAACCCGTCCTGCAACAGCCAGGGTTATATCGTCACGGTATTCCACCGCTTTGATGACGAATCCATCTTCCTTAATCCGATCGAGTCCCAGCTTGTCGGCGTGCTCTCGAATCCAATCCGATGTTTTGGCTGTGCCCAGGACAACTCTCGAACCGGAGACTGCCCTTGTCTTAATTGAGGGCTTGAAGTCGAACATGGATTCTACGGCATAGGCCAACTCCGACGCAGCCGTCCGGACCGTCGAATTCAAGCCTTCAGCGACTACGCTCTTGAACAGACTATCGCCGAGTCTCTCGGAGCGAGTGTTGTATTGCAGCCACGCACTGTAAAGCGTGTGGTCTTCCTTGCGGTACTTGTATGTCTCCACTCTCCTGTCTATAGGAATCGTGTCTCGCCGGCCTGTATAGACCGATTTAGTCGAATTGTATATCTTGCGCATTTCGGCGTCGGTCAGCACCGTGTTGTAAATGCGCAGATCGTCCATGAACCCGATAAAACCTTCCCCTGTAGAAATCTCCGTCAAACCCTGGCGTCTGAGGGGTTCAGTCTCAACCGTTGACAGGTCAACGACCGAGATAAGCTCGCCGTCTCGCCACCCGATGATCCTTCTGTTCTGATCATCGTAAGCCACAGCGAAAAGATGCCATACAGAATCATCTACCGCAGCCCTTGGATGTCCATAGAAGGCCCATTCGCGCATATCGTACTTCGGCCAGTCGTAATCCAGGATCAGGCCCCAATACCTGAAATTATCTTCACCCCTAAAACGAACCTGAAAATCGCCCCGATAAGCGTTAATCTCAACGGCGTCGTTGTCATATTTCACGAGCGTGTTTCTACCCGTGACGGTGTTCAGCCAGAAGCATATTGTTCCGGCGCGAATTGCCAGGGATGAGTCCTCGGATGCCGGAATCCGCATTGGCTCGGCGTTGGGCATGAATTGAATACACGCATGCCCTTCACCGAGAGAATGGATAGTCCCACCTTCCAGCACGGCATCATTGCCGTTGCCGGAAAGGTCCTTACCAGTGCCGTCGTCAAAATCCCAACGCCCCACGAGACCTTGCACGCCTTCAGCGGCAAATGTAGCCGGCAAGTCCAGAATCGCCAGTAATAGAGTAAGGACAACCGCCATTGCGACAGGGGGAATATATCGGGATTTCATGAGACTCCTCAGTTCTGCTTTCAATGAAATGTCGGTGTTCCGATGTCAGGGACGAAAATTGGTCAGTTTTACTTGCTTTGCATCGTCGTCGTACACGATGTCGGCCTGGGCGCCGATAATCTTTACTTGGGCCTGAGGTTTTTCGAATCCGCCGTCGAAACCGCTTTTCCGAGTCCCTCTATAGGCAAACAACACTAAGTCACCGTGAGTAGTATAGTCGTAAGCGGAAACGTCAACAATGAGGCGCTCGCCCATATAGGCATCGAGATTCAGGTCCTGGCATTGTATTGGCGTCACGCCGTCCTTATTGGCAACGAATTTCGTCGTCGTGTTGCCTTCGCCGTCGCCCGTTCGGAATTCACCCCTGACGTTTATCGATTCTATTTTGCCCTTGCTGTCGTCAACAACAAACATCCCTTCGTTGAGGCTTAATTTTCCACAGCTCAATGAACCGCCTTTGATTACGAAATGGCCTGTTGTAGTGTCGATATCAAGATTCCTTTCGACTGCCACCGTCCCGCCAAGCTGCCGCGCCACGCTGTTGGTTCGGTCAACGATAAGCGGGCCCTTGACTTTAAGCGTGCGGCCGTCGGGAATGACGAACGTCGATTCCTCGTACACGCGAATCTCGAACAGGCCTTCAATATCACGATCGAGGATCACCGTAACACCGTCCGGAACCACCCTGCTTCTTCCGATCAATACCCGGTCGTCAGTCTTGTCGTCGGGCAGCCGGTCGGCGTCGTCACCGGCCCATTTCAGGCGAGCCCCGTCGCGTCCGGTCTCCCAGTTGGACGGCTCGCTCCAGTTTCCGCTGCGCCTGGGGGCAATGGATGCCGTTCCTTCCTGCTCATCTTCTTCAGGCGGCATCATCGGGGGATTAGTGGGTTGTAGTTCACCGGCAATAACCACGTTGTCGAGCACGACATTCTCGGCATGTCGAAGGTGCATGATGGGCCTCTTCTCGAGTGTGTCAATCGTGACGTCTTTTATGAAGACGTCGTAGACAAGCGCGCCTTCGACTCCCTGACAGGATATCGTCTCATCGTCTCCCTGCTTGATGTGCACGTTCTCGATGTTGATGTTGCGGAAATCCGTCGGGAAGTTTCCGCCCCGGTAGCCGTGATAGTTGTTTCTCAACCTGAGAATCCGGGCTTTTCCCACATTGAGGTCCTTGACATAGATATCCTTTATGAATCCGCCTCGGTCGAGGTTGGATTTGCAGTACAGGATATTCCCGTCATCGTAATCACAGTCATATATGAATACATTGCGGACGCCGCCGGACATCTCGCTGCCGATGGCAACGCCTTCAAAGTTCGACGGCATGTTGCGTATAACAATATTTTCGCACGGTCTGCCTCTGCGCCATGCGCTATTGTCCCGGCCGGCTTTGATTGCCAGACAGTCATCGCTCTGGTCAAGCCAGCAGTCTTCGATCAGGACATCCGTGCACGAATCGGGATCTATGCCATCGTTGTTCGAGTTATGACTGTCAACCACCAGCCTCCGGATTGTGACATTCGTGCAGAACGTCGGATGCACACACCAGAACGGATAATCGAGAATCGTCACGTCTTCGATGAGCACATTCGTGCATTCGAATGGCTCAAAAAACGTCGGCTTGGCATAGACCTTGATGTCTTCAGCGGGGACATCTTTGTGGTTCAGTTCGCGTAGTTCCTCGTTCGTTGTCGTTCTGGGCTTAAGTTTCAAAGGCCACATGGCCCATGAGTTCTCAGCCTGCCCGTTGAGCGAACCTTTTCCCGTGAGTGCTATGTTGGTCTTCTGGTAGGCATAGACCAACGGCGAATAGCTGTAACACTCCGTGCCTTCCCACCGGACTCTGACATGGGGGAGATAGTCGTCAAAGTTCGTGCCGAACATGATCTTGGCGTCTTTTGTGACGTGAAAATTGACGTTGTTGTCCAGATGGATGGGACCATTTGTTAGCCATGTGCCTTTCGGGACAACGACGCGTCCGCCGCCGGCTTTTGTGCAGGCCGCAATGGCTCTTTTGAATGCCGGATTGCAGTCGGTTACGCCGTCCCCAACAGCACCATAATCAGTCACGACAAAATCGCGCTCCGGAAACGTGGGCGGGACAATACGGCCCAGAATCTCGGGTAGCAGGTCCCAGCCCCTGGGCGTTCCGGCTGCAGGGGCCTTTCCCGCCGGGCCAGAGCAGGCGCACGCCAGGAAGAAGGCAAGCGTCAGGAATGTGAGAGATGAATCTCTTGTGACTGTTCTTGAGTCTCTTGTGACTGTTCTTCTGAGGATCGTCTTGGTCACGGGTGTTCTGTTCCTTTCTGTGAGATTTCTTTCGCGAATCTTGCGCCAGCAATTTGCGACCGCGATACGGTAGCATCTCGCGCTGTAGACAGCCACATTGTGCAACTTATGGCAACTTTGCCGGGACAATGCTTTATGCACACTCTGAACATGAGCCAGTGTACATAGAAACCATCAAATGTCGAGAGAAGAATCAGGGCAAACACATCTGAGTTATTGCTTTCCAGGTTCTCTCGCTTGATAGGTCGGATACTCGGGCCCGACCATCGCCAGCGCGACTATCATTGGGATCGTATTTCTCACAACTGACAACGATGTCATTGTCGCCGTCGTGGTCCACTTCGCAGAAAAACGCATGGTCCTACTTCTCACCGACGTATGGACCACACCTGTCGCAGCCGTCCTTTCACTTGACCACGCGGGTTTTTCAGTTGTGGGCACGAGGCTCCTTGCCTTCGTACTCCATCCAAATAGGCAGGCGCCTTGGGGGTGCCGGCCCATTTATCCTCGTAATTGTGGCGCCAGGGCCGCAACCAAGCCACATTGGAGCGAAAGCGATCATCCCCGTTTTGCCGGAAATTCTACAGATCGTCGCCTTGAGCCCAAGAAACCTCGCATAAGGCAAGGTTCAGGAGCAAACATACAATGGCCCGGACGGACCTTGAACGACTCGCCCGTTCTCGAAATGGTGTCAAAGCTTTCATTGTTCCTGCCTCACTTTCACTCATCCCCCCCGGTTCAACTTTGACTACGTCAGAACGGACTTCTTCCATGATGTGTGACCGCCGCAACCAGCAGTGGGAATCATAAAGGCCAATACAACACGAGCGGGCGGGGATAGACACTAACACGCGCTCGTATGCCTACAACGCAGCCCAAACTCACGTCATACCTTCGAGACACGTCGAGAAATGGCCCGCGGTGAAAACAATACGGTTGATTTCCGGAGGGCAGAAGCTATCATCTGAGTCTGGGCCGGGACATGACGTCGGCTTGGTGGACAAAGCCGCGCGGGCCGAGCCCTGTCTTGGTTTGTGGATTATGATCCTGTGTACGGATGACGGGAGTGGCAAGGATGGTGGTTCTGGTAGGAATTGATGAAGCCGGCTTCGGGCCGATCCTCGGACCGCTTGTCGTCTCTTCGAGCACTTTCGCGCTTCCGCATCATCTGCTGACATCGGATCTGTGGCAGGTTCTGCGAAAAAGTCTCAGCGACAGGCGAAAGCGACTCGCCGGCAGACTGCTCGTGACCGACAGCAAGAAGGCTTATAGCAGGTCGCTGGGAATCAAGTATCTGGAACGCACGGTCCTGACCACCCTGAAGTGCCTCGGCCGGGAACCGGCCACATTGGGTGAGCTCCTGGAAATGCTGTCGCCGCGTTTTCTCGAGCGGCTTGGTGATTATCCCTGGTATCAGGGCGCAGAGATGCGCGCTCTTTCAGCAAATATCGCGGATAAGGAAATTGCCTCAGCGGTTCTGACAAACGATCTGGCCTCGAACGGCATCGAATTGCTGGAACTGAAGAGCTGTTGTCTGGATGTTGCGTACTACAACAAGATGGTAGCGGCTGTGAAAAACAAGGCAGACGTGCTTTTCACTGCCACTTCAAGTCTCATCAAGAATACCTTCGACCGCTTTGCGAGGGATGATTTGCAGATCATGGTTGACCGGCAAGGTGGACGGGTTCACTATCGCAAGAACCTGCAGCGCATGTTCGCCAACATGGAATTGAGGATTCTTCGCGAGAGCCCGGCCACCAGCAGTTACGAGCTGCAGGCCGACGGCAAGCGCATGCGTGTGCATTTTGTGGTGGGCGCCGACAAACGCTTCCTGCCGGTCTCGCTGGCATCGATGGTGAGCAAGTACCTCAGAGAACTTTTGATCGGAAGCATCAACCACTATTTCGCCGGCTTCGATGCCAGCCTGAGACCAACCGCGGGATACTGGAAGGATGGTTTGCGTTTTGTCGAGGAGATAAAGGCAAATCTCCCTCACGTTAAGTTCGACAGTAATCAGTTGGTCCGCAGTCGATAGGCCGGCCGGGGAGAATTCCCGCTCACTGCAACGCGCCCGTTGGCAGGAAGAAGACACCCGGCCCCACGCCATCGGGGTAAGGGGTGCGACCATCGGCCCTAATCGAAACCTTCATGGGAACAACATCCGAAGGAGAATAGGTCTCTACATGGCCATCGGTGTAGCCGGCTCGAAGCGTGATTTCAGGAGGATTCTCGGGGTCGCCTTCGCGAGACCAGTACGCCGAAAGCAACCACGTTTCAGGAGTCACTCTGGCGCCTTCGAATTGCTCGCAACTGCTATGAGACCAAGGGCTTCTCCAATGGTCGTAGCCATAGTAGTCGGTGACGAGCAACTTGCTGTACCGGCCACTGCTTGCAGGGCCCTGTGGCCCTCTGAAAATGACCCTGCGGCCCCCGATAAATCCTATGTAGTTCCAATAGAAGCAATACGTCCCGCCAACAGGATCGGTTGAGAAGGAATCGTCTTCGGGATAGTCCCATCCATCCCCGGCATCCCACGCCTGCTGCAAATACTTGTATCTTTGGGGCGCGTTGGGGCAATACATCGTCCTGGCATCCGGTATGTAGCTCCGCAGGTATTCGCTCATGGCCCTGTGCAGAGTGGGAGTGCGGTGTCGGTTCCCGGCCAGCTTGGTCGGATCCGACCAGTTCCAGCTATCACCGAATCCGACGGTTGCAACAGATTCGGGATATCTTTCATGGTTGTCGGATGCAAAAAGGTTTACGCCGGAGGTGACCTCTCTCTGGTTGTTCATACTCTGTACTGCCCGGGCTTGCAGCTTGATCCGACCTACCGCCGGCAGCATGACACCCATGAGCATTGAGGTGATGGAGATGACTACAAGAAGTTCAATCAGCGTGAAGCCCCGCCGTTCATCCCCTACCTGCAAATGTGTGTTTCGAGCGCTAATCTTCCTATCCTCCCGCCGTGCCCAGACTCCTACTATCTATGTCTGCACTCGTGGAGCGTATCGTCCTATCAGCGTAATTATACGCCCCATCTCAGCCAATGTCAACCATAAACTTCAGCGTCCGAAAAAAAACTGCTCCGAGCGGCCATACCCCGCGATTCTGATGATTCTGGGGTCTTGATGGCCCGGAGGGCATGATATTTGTCAAAATTCGGGATTAACCATTCGATAATCCTCCGTGCCGGTCGTTGATTCGGGCTCCAAGAGCACGTTCTGCAACGTGAAAACAGATTCCAGCCCACGTTCGGCGGGGCTTAGCGGCTCTATCCCGGCGATGTCGCTCCACGACGGCCAGCCGCTCAGGCTCGCAGATGGTGTTCCGCCGTAAGCACCCATGTTGATCCTGCCTCCACGAGGAATCCGCTCGCGTCCGGGACGCACGCTGGGATCGCCCGCATCGATGCACGGGCTTGTGACCGAGTCGGTCACCCATCTGTCCTGACTCGCCAAATACCTGCCGTATCTGGACATGAGATGGTAGTCACCGCCGGTAGGGTCGGCAAACAGCGGATCCACACTGACGTTGCCGTTGTTCTGGCCGACAGCGTCCGCTTGTTCCACATCGCTGTAGCTGGCACGACAATGGTACAAGTCGCCATTCTGGTTGTTCCAGAGAATACAACTGGTGATGTCAGGATCGGCGCCGCCCCAGGCACTGATGCCATAAAGATTGCCCGTGACTGTCAGATTGGTCAGCTTGGGCGAGGCTCCATCGCAGTGGATGGCGGCTTCGCCGCAGCCGGTGATAACGAAATTGCGCAAGACGCACATCGAACTCTCAGCGTAGTAGAACGAAAACGCGTACCCAACGGGGGCCGTTACTACGGCTGCATCGTCGGCGCTTTGGAGCGTAATGGCCTTGCTCTCAAGAATCACCTGTTCTCGATACACTCCGGGCCAGACCATAATCGTATCGCCGTTGAGGGCCTCGTCCACTGCTCTCTGGATGGTGGCAAAGGCGTTGGTTCTGCCGAGCCCACTGTTAGAATCACTGCCGATGGCGCCATCGACGTGAAAGACCCAGGCACCCTCGCCTTTGCTGGCCTCGACGGTCCCGCCGTATGCGCCAATATTGACACGCTTGCCGTTTGTAAGGGGTTCGGCTCCGAGGGGATCCTGGGGGTCCCCCGCATCGATGCACGGGCTATGATCGCCGTCGGTCACCCACGTCTGCCTCGATGGCTCATAGCGGCCAAGCAATGATCTCAGGTGGTAGTCCGCGTCATCCACGGAGGCAAACAGAGGATCGGCATCGATGTTTCCCTGTCCCGAATAGCCGCCCTCGAGATCCGAATAGAGCACGGGACTATCTGAAGCCGGGCTGACAAGCAGGACAGGGACACCCTCGTTGAACCAGACGATGCTGTTTCGGACCGCAATGTCGCTGCTGACTGAGTGAATCCCTCCCGCCGCCGAAGAGGCCGTCTGGGTCCCCGATAGTGTATTGCGAACGATAGTGCAATTTGTGATATCTACGGATTCGATCACGCTGTCCGCCGATGAGGTTCCTGCCGATGAACCGATGTATATGCCGGCACCCACGTCAGCCGTGTTGCCGGAGATGATGCAGTTAGCCAACACAAGGTTCGCAGAAGAGCCGCCGCAATACAGCCCCCCCCCCGTCAGACTTCCGGGTGCACTATTAAAGGAAATATCGCAGCCAGTCAACCGAGCTTCGCTCCGCCAGCAATATACGCCCGCCCCCCGGCTATCATGATACCCAGCGTTCCGGCTGATTGTGCAGTCAATGAAGGTGCCGACAGAGTTTCTGATAAGACCGACGCCGGCGCCCCGCCCGCCGGATTGCGCGGTGCCCTGACCACCGGCCCGGCATTCTTCAATTGTGCAGTCAATAATCACGGGCTGGCCGGCCACGACTCCGATCCCACCACCCAGCTCCGCCGAGCACTGTCTGAGAACGCAATCAACGATACGCGGACTACTGAACTCGCAGAATATCCCGGCCCCAATGGGATGGATAGAGCTTGAGTTCCAACTGAGATTGTCGGCCGGAATCTGCGAGCCCGGCGCAACAGCCCCGATGATCGTGAAGCCGCGCAGAACAGAATCCGGCCCTTCTGCGCTATGGAAATAAAAGCCTCTATGGCCCTCGCAGTCAATCGTGGTCGCCTCGGGCCCCTGCGCACTTCTGACCGTAATGGCTTTGCCTCGAAAGTCAATGTCCCGGTTTCCGTCGCCTGCGTAAGTGCCCGGAGCTACTTCCACGATGTCACCGCCGGTTGCAGCGTCGATAGCCTGCTGGATGGTCGCGGCGTCCTGAGGCACGCGAATGGTAGCCGGCGAGGAATACAGACTCACGTCGAGATTGTCGATCAACATCTCCGTACCAAAGAAGATAATGTAGCAGGCACCTCGCATCGACTCAATGAGGATATCGTGGCTTCCAGGGTCCAGCCTCTGCGGGCTCGACCAATTGACGCCGTCGTCCGAGTACCTGTAGCGCAGGTAGCCAGATAAAGATGATGCCGCCTCGCTTCCGTAGGGCAGACGCACACTAACCTGCAGGCTCCCGAAGACCGCCCGGCCGGGCCGGATCCGCCCGACGGGAAACCGATAGCCCAAGTAAGCCGGCTCACCGTTGTAATCGCCAAACCCTAATTCCTGCTGCGTCCCCGTATCCACGTGGTACAGGTACGGTTCTGACGGAGGAAAGGCGCCTTGCGGCCAGAAAACAGAGTGGATATAGCTGTCGGCCTGCGCCTTGTCAGTGCTGAAATCGTCCTGGTACTCGTAGGTCCAATCCGACTGCGCGTGACTGGGAACCGGGCATACTGCAACCATCGCCAAAACAGTCGCAATCGTCCAGAACCAGCCTGTACCCGGAAATTTCATTAGCGTTACTCTATCACTTGGTTACACGGGAGTCGGTACCACCCGCCCCAATCCTCGGCGTAGGCCACGGGTCAGCCAAATAGGCAACCTGCTGTCCATTCGTATCCTCCTCTGCTCCATTGTACTTCACCAGGGGAGCCGCTCGGCACGACCCGGCGGGTCTATTCGAGAGAAGCGTCCAAAAGCCGCACGAGCCAGAGCATGCCAGGACTATCGTGGGACGACGTTGTCTCGCTCCACGGTCTGGTCGGACGAACGAACTCCTCGCCGACGCCTTCCACGGATTGCAGATACGAGAATTTCAGATTCCCTTGATCGCCCTGACTGGTGACGAAAGTAATCTCATCAATCACATCTGTTTTCAAGTCAATCGTATAAACGAGCCTGATGTCCCCGCAATCGAACCCCACCTGCGCCGTCGGGCTGCCCGGCGTATGTCTGGTCTCAAAACCGATACGCTGCTCGGCGGCATCCCGGCGCACCGTATCGATGGTGTGCAAACCTTCCCAGGGCCTGAGCAGCCCCTTGAAGAAGCTGCCCCCTCGGTATGTCCCGAGCCGGCTGGATGAGGACTTGCTAACATAGGCATCCTGGAACGTGTCAACGACCGTCACAGACCCGGCTTGCAGTCTCAGCCAGGGGCTATACGATTGGCTTGTATAGGCAACAAATGGCACTCGGCCCGTGCCCCAAACGTCCTGTCCGTTGATTTTGCCCTGGATCCGGAAGTACGTCCAGCCGCGTCTGTGCATCGGGTCGCGCTGGTCATACGTCCTGGCTGCGGCCGGCCAGTCCCCCTGGAAGAAATCCTCGTCCAGGATATTCAAATGGTGGATGGCCAGGGGACGGTTGTTATCGTCGCCCCGGTCGCGAGCGGCGATCACCAGAAGGCCGTTGCCTCTGGCTGTCACAGGCTCAGGACCCTTTGGGCCCCCTTCAACTTCGTAGAGAAATTCCGTCATCGCCGGGGGGTCTGTCGGGATTCTGAACACGCTCAGGTCATCGGCCCACATGCGATGATTGTTTATGTAAACCGCGTTGTCACTGAAGAAATAGTTGGCCCGAGCGTTTTGCAGTACCTGCCGAGACGAAGCATCACCAACGGCTCCCGACCTGGCCCGCAACATCATAGGTCCCCGCGGACCCTTCGGGAAATAGTATCGATACTCTTCCTCGGCGTCGCTGCTCCAGTCGAACGGAGCGATCGCTTGAGGATTGGATACGGTAGGCGCAGGCTCCTCGGCCCGATGCCACGGCCCAGAGGTCGTCGCAACCGTTCCGATGGTCAGAGCGCCAGCCGCGGTGAACGAGACAATGGCAGTCTTAGTCGTTGCTAGAGTGGCAACTCCCGCCAGCACACCGACCTTCGTGGCCGCGGCCGTGACAGAAATCTGTGCCGCAGCAGCTTCGCTCGGAGCGGTCATCTTCCCGAACACCAACAAAGCCGCGAGCAACGAACCCTTGCCAAAACCATTGCGGCAAAGCTCTCGCTGCAACGCCCGCTTGGCGCGCAAAAACAGCATGCGGGTGCCGAACTCGCTGCCACCCATCGCCTCGGCAATGTCTGCATACGCCATCCCGTCGTAGCACCTCATGATCAGCACAGCTTTGTGCTGCGTCCTGAGCTTCTTCATGGCCGACCAAATGATTTCTTTCAGCTCTTCTCCCACAAGCCTCTCCAGCCCATCCTGCCGGTCTCTCTGCGAGCCTTTCTGGCTCAAGCTGGCCGCCGCCAGGTTTCGTTGCGTCCGCTCGGTTCTGTAGTAACGCCTCAGCTTATTCATGGCGATCCCGTGTAGCCAGGGCCAGAACCGGTCCGCTTTCTTCAATTTGCCTAGTACTTTGCACATTTCAAACAAGCTCTCCTGAACAATCTCTTGACTCAGTTCTTCCTGCTGAGTGAGACGGTAAACATACGTATGCAAGCGTCCTCTTGCCTGCTCGGCCAACTGATCCAAGCACTCCTTATTGCCAGACTGAGCCCGCCTGACCAATTCGATCTGGTCCAACTGCTCATTCATACCGGGCTCCTCGTATCCGTTCACACCAACAAAAACCACAATAAAGTGCCATCACTAATGCCATATATAACGTTTTTTCCGCAATTCTGCCAGAGAACCACGGCTTCGGGCGACCCTGGCCCATTTCTTTTCAAGTCCGGGAATTTCCGCGTCCCTTCCGGCGGCTCCCAGACTGCCAGAAGGCCGATCTCCAGGGGCAGAACAGTGACATGTCCAACCCCGCTCTCGTGCCTCCGCACAGCGAGTCCGAGCGAGCCATCTGAGGCCCATCTTGTTAAACGACAGGCACTTACAAACAGGGGAATAAGCGAAATGCTCCAGGACAGCAAGCCCCTGCCATCCGGCAACTGCCCAGCAAACAGCCCCCTGCACGCACACTTCCGGCCGAGAGAGATCGGACGAATATCACAGCATTTCTGTTGGTCCTTCGCTACGGCAACTCTCCGGAATCTCCGGAGCATGCTCAGCTATTGTAGCATTCTCCCGGCCGCTCGGTCAACAAATGCTCGCAGACCGTTTTGCGGACATCATCCTATGACGATGCAGGAGGCAACTTGAATCCACTTCCTGCCCGGCGGCCCGCAGCGGCAGAATCCGACAATTTGGGCTGTGTCCGTGCCGGCAGTGCTTCGTTGGAGTGAGCCGCTGGGATTGCCATGATATCAGACCTGAGCTGCTGCAGGTCCTCGGGTAGTTCCACGTTGCTGAGCAACAAACCCTTGAACTGATCCGGTGTGACGCCCATGCGGAAAAGCTCCAGCGGAACCACACTTGGGATATTTGCGGGCGCTCCAATGAGCGTTCTATATCTGTAGGTTCCCACAACGGCCACCTCCATCGCTTTTTCGCCCTGCTGTGGGTCCACGATGCCCGGTTCATAGGGCCAGGGTCGCCCGTCTATCAATCCGTCGGTCGGCCATCCCTTAAAATGTACGACCCGCCCGTCTTCAGAGACAAAGCCCGCAACGAGCATCTCATCGGGACCGAGTACCTGGAGGATGCGCCGGGGCGGAATCGCACCGTATTCTCCAATCCCCCAATCAGGCAGCGAAGGACCGGCATCTGCGCAGCCGTGCTTGTACAGGCGGCCCTCTTCCTCGGGGTCAAAACAGAGAAGCTCTACGTACTCGCCGCCGACTGGAAGAAGGGCATACTTGTTCTTGTACTTGACGTATAGAGGCCAGATTCTCTTGTCGATTTCGCTCTCTTCCCGGTCCAACGACTCTACCTCTGCGCCTGCACGCTGGTTGACGCCAATGAGATTCGCCGCTCGCCTGGCGACCGATGCGGCCGCGTGTTTGGCCGGCCCCTCCAGGCGTGCTGCCTCTTGACCCAGGATCCACACGGACAGAGCTGATAAGAAAGAAAGCAATACAAGTGCAATCAGCCCATCCGTCACGAACACTTTCCAACGGAATTTTCTGATTCCGATTCTGCTTCGCTTGGCCAATCGGATCCCTATGATCGGAGAGCGCTCCCTCAGTTCGGTGACATGGACTCTTGTTTTCCGTCTGTGTCTAACCACAAGCATCAACAGAACCACAGCCGCCGCGCCTGCCGCGAGCAGTTGCCACTTCTCCCATTGCCTGCTGTAAAGCTGTGTCGAGTACTGGACGAGTTTGTTCACGAGGTCTTCCGTGGTCATCCTTTTCCACCTCCAATCCAAGCTAATCGCCATTCCCTTTCAATCCACGTGATCTGCGTTTGGCCTCGTTGGGACAGCACTCGCGCAGGGAGCTACCGCTGCAAACATCTTGGAGATAGCAAGGTAGGGTGTGCGTTTCTCATCAGGCGATCCTTCGCAACAGACTTTAGCCTCCAGCCCAAACAGCTTCCCGGCCGTCCTTATGCAGGCCTTCGATCAGATCCACTTGGGTGGCAGGAACGTGAAACCGCAACACAACGCGATATTCCCACCACTCGACTCGATTCCTAACATCCTGACGGTTTCTTAGCCGCGCCAGAGGCCTATGTCAAGAACAAAGTCCTATAATATGAAAATATTTTTCTTTAAAAAGCGGGAACGGCTCTGACAGAAACGGTCAAGCTCCCGGGCGAGTACATCGAAGCGGTTCGTCGATTCCACAGCCTCGCACATCCCTGAAATGCGTTATCCAGAGGCGCAGAACGCAGCTTTCTCTGCCAACATGTGCCGGCTTCCTGCATTTAATCAGACGTGAGGGGTTGCCCCGTCTGCCATTTGCGAAACAGCTCCTCATCCCGGCTGCGCCGGAAGGCATACCGGGTAAAGGCATCGTACACTGCGATTGCGTCCAGCGTCAGGGAACTGACCCTGTCCCCAAACAGGTTCTTGCCGACGGAGGGCTCACGGATGTAGCCCAACACCTTGACGTAGTGGTCTTCTGCAACGGTCGTTTTCCCGCTGGGATAGACGACGAACAGTAGGCTGCCGCCGGCACTATCGCCCACCTCGCTTGGTCTGGGATCTTGCACCAGCATCCGAAACGCGGTCTGGTCCTGCCTTTCCTCGGCGTCCGTAACAAGTCCCCCAAAGGCACAGAGCTCGCCTGCGTAGCGTTCAGGATTCTGCTTCATCTCCCCCAGTTTTTCCACACCGAAGACCCGGTACCCAGTGGGGTCAGGGTACGCGCAACCACCCATGACTGTAAGTGCAAGAACAAGCAGTGCTTTCTTCATCGTCCGGCTCCTTTGACGGCCCCTGCTATCGTACTGATTACCTGCCTGGAGTAAAGGCAAAAAAGCGGCCTTGGAATATGACGTCAATCCTGCGACGATTCGACCTGGAACCTTGTCTATCAGGACGGCCCGGCCCGGCTGCAAGCCCTTGAACCTCGCCTGCGGCCGGAATCTGAAGAAAAGCCCCTGCTGACGTGCGGAGGGATAGGATGAAGCGAGCAGGGGCCAGATTGTACGTAAGGGCGTCATTTCCTGAAATGACCCAGGATGACGGATCTACTCTGTTTATCATAGGCACTTCCGGCAAGAGGTCAACCTCGAAAAACTACGGGTTCTGAGCTGAAAATCCAACAGGTCGCGCCGCCTGGATCCAGGCACGTCAAAGGCTGCCTTCGAGATGAGAAGGCTAACCGTGGCACGCTATGTTTGGACTGAACGTGAAGCCCCTGCTTGGAGGAGAGGGATTCAGAAAGCAGGGGCTCAACAGATACCGTATGCTCGAGGCATTTGCCCAGGACATCTTTCAATTCTCACAGTTAAGTACCACCGATAACATCAAACGTAACGCTTTTTTCATCTGTACCGTTTTTTCGGAATTTAGGGCCTTTCCCACGAGAGTATTGGCCGGCGGCGATACCAGAGGGCGTACTCGCAGAATAACCGTTGGATTGGGCCATCGAAATCCGACGGTCGGAACGATCGGGCAATCACTGCCGGCCCAGCTGCTCGGCAAGCAAGCGAATGTGACGCTCTTCCTCGTTGATGATCTTATCGATAGTCTCTTCGCTGGCCGGGTCCCGGGCAGAGTCTTTCAGCCCGCGATAGAAAACGACGGCCTCTTTGGCCCTTCTGATGGCGTCTTGGAATATCTCCTGCCTGCCTTGGCTCCCCTGCGATCCTTTGAGCGAATCCGGCTTGGTCGCGAACACCGCCAACCCTGCCATCACCTGCGGATTGGACAAGACGTAGTTGTCCGGATCGAACGTTCCGAACTCGCCGGTCTTCTCGGAGAATCGCCTCCTCCTCTGCGCAAGAATTTTCTCGTGTCTGGCCTTCCAGGCTGCCAGTTTGTGGTACGTGTCACGAAGCTCCGCCTCATCAAACAATTCCGCGGCCCTGAGGTAGAATTTGGCCCCGTTGCGTTCGATCTTTTCGGCTATCTGGAGAATCTCAAAAGCATTGAACCTGGTCTCCATGTCCATCCCTCAAATCAAAAGAGCCGCGACAATACACCGATTGGCCTTCTTAACAAGGGGCCAGCCAGGCTCAGATTTCCTTACCCGACATTCAGCACGGCGGCCGCACGGAGCCTGGAATGCTTAATCGAGCAGAGTACTTGATTGGCCTGGGTCAATGGGAATTCCTCGATTGTGGGTACTATCGGTATTCGGGCCGCCAAAGGCAAAAACTCTTCCGCATCCTTGCGCGTAATGTTGGCGACGGACTTCATTTCCCTTTCGAGCCAGAGATATTGGGCATAATCGAGCGGCGGGACGGGTGTTTCCTTGCGAATGGCGTTGATCACTAATCGACCGCCTCGTTCCAGCACAGCGAGGGCATCCCGCACACACTCTCCGACCGGCGTGAAATCCATAATCTTGTCCAACTTCTCCGGCGGCCGGTCACCGGAGAAGCCGGTCCATACAGCACCGAGGGTTTTGGCTAACTCGGCGTGTTGCGCTGTTTTCGTGAAGACAAAGACGGGACTGTCAGGGAACTTATGTTTGATGATCTGAATCACAATGTGGGCCGACGCCCCGAAGCCAAACAGGCCTATCTTTTGGCCGTCTGCTATGTCTGCGAGTCTAAGCGTTCGGTACCCGATTACTCCGGCACATAAAAGCGGAGCCGCCTGCGCATCCGAGAACTGCTCGGGAATCGGATAGGCGTAATCCTCACCAATGACCGTGAATTCCGCGTAGCCGCCATCGGCGTCTTTGCCGGTCCACTTGGCCTGTGTGCAGAGGTTCTCCCGGCCTGTTCGGCAAAGCTTGCATTGGCCGCAACTGGAAAAGAGCCAGGTGATCCCCACCCGGTCGCCAATTCCAAATCTGGTCACGGCTTTGCCCTTGTCGGCAACCCTGCCCACCACCTGATGGCCTGGAGCGACGGGCGACTTTGTTGGCGTCAGACGCCCCTCAGCTTCATCGAGGTCCGTGTGGCAGGCACCGCAAACCGAGACTTTGACAAGAATTTGCCTGTCGTCAGGTGAGGGCGTGGGCAAATCGGCGAGTCTCAATGGTCTTTCCTCGATCGACGCCTGCCCATCCAAAATCATCGCCTTCATGGTGATGTTTCCTGCCCGAGCCGGTTCGCAAAGACGTCGTAGCTGTCGCGCCCGAAAAGACAGAAGACGACCCTTTGCAGGCCTGTTTGGCCCTTGAGATACTCGACGGTTGTCCTGACCATTATTGCCGCACACCGCTCGATGGGAAAGCCGAAAATTCCGGCGCTGATTGCCGGCAAGGAAATGCTCTCGATGTGATTCTCGTCGGCCACCTTGAGCGCGTTCAGCGTCGCGTCACGCAGTTTTCGATCCTCGTCCCCCTCGCCCATACGAGGCCCGACCGCGTGGATCACGCACCCTGCTTTTAAGTCACCGCCGGTCGTTATAACGGCGCCGCCGACAACGGTGCCGCCTATCTGGTTGCATTCTGCCTGTATGGTCGGGCCGCCCTTGCTTTTGATTGCTCCCGCGACTCCGCCACCCAAAACCAACTGAGCGTTGGCGGCATTCACGATAGCGTCCGTATCCATTTCGGTGATGTCACCGTCGCGCAGCTCCAGAACGCAATCTGCAACGTTCACTTTCATCAGAAGACCTTGCTCTTGTCGGTAATGAACGAATCGACCTTCTTCAGCAAGCGCTGGTCCCTGGCCTGTCCTGCATCTTGTTTGCCGTTCTTCTTTTCGACACCCGGGTCCTTTGCCCGGTCACCGGTTGCCGCCTTGGCGGTGAATTCCGCCTCGATTCCGGCGATTGCATTTGCCGCCTCGGCGCTGACCCTGGCTATTTCTCCCGCAGCCTCGGCCCGCACTTTGGCTATCTGCTTTGCACAGGCCCGCACCTTCTTCTGCGCTTCCTTCTCTGTCTTAACCCATCGTTGAGTCTCCGCTCGAGCTCTATTTTCCGCTTCGACTAAAGCCTCATCACGTGTGCCGGTCTTTTGCCTGGCCTTGATAACGGAACGCGCCTTGGCCTCAAGTCTTTGTTGCGCATCAGAGTCACTGATGTTCTGTTCACCCGGCTTGAAGAAGAGTGGCTCGGCAAATTGAATGGCCACGCGACTGATCTTCCCACTCAGGCTATCGACCCGACAGACCCGGCCGACGCGATTGAAGAATACGGTATCGAACGAACCGTGAGCGTTGAAATGGGGCGTGCCGAAATTGGCTGTGATGAGCTGATCAGGACGCGGACAGTTCTCGCCGGGGTGGTAAAGGAAAGCCATGCCCCGGCTGGTGATATCAACGGCTTGGCCGGAGAGGGGTTTTTGCCCGGCCTTCACAGCGAAGCGAACGGGCCAGCGATATCGCAATCGTTGCTCTGCTCTCTTCTCGTTGGTCTTTCCCACTCTTGACACCGCTGAGCCTCCTTTTTCGTAATTCGGCTACAAGTAAGTGGAGCCATCCCTACCCAGACCGGGAAAACGAACAGGCGGCGGCCGGATTCGAACCGGCGAATAACGGTTTTGCAAACCGTCGCCTTAGGCCGCTTGGCTACGCCGCCAGAGCAAGGGTCAATCTGAATCTACACCCATTTCACGGGTTTTGCAACAAAATTTCGCGGTTCTAACGCGGCATTCGCAGGTTTTTTGCAATATTTGTGCTGACAAAGGCGTCTAAACGTGTTACCGAATGACGGACAATTACTGTCTGGTAGCAATGGAAATGGCCATGGGATGAAACTTCATTTGTGCTACGATGGGTGGTTGGATAGATATGATGGACTTCAATGCATGCAGGGCGCGGGTCTATACGGAGGATTTTATTCGTAGCGCTTTTCTCGAGCAATTGCGTGGGCCGGAAACGGATCGGCCGAAGCGTTGTCTTACAGCGGTGGCACTGGTTTTACTGGCGCTTGCCGGTTGCCGGTCCCCCGCGACATATCGCACAGAAGCCGACGAAGTCGCCTCGGATATCATCACGGCCAAGCAAGAAGAAGCGCTCGGAGCGACTGAGCCATTCAGCATCGAACGCCCCAGCGACATCCTTCGCCATCGCCTCTTGGAGGGGCAGAATCTCACCTATTCGTCCGAGGCGTCATTCGGCACGGGCCAGCTCACGTCTATTGAACATTGGCCCGAGCCCAATTACCCGCAGGCCGCGCCTTCCGGCCGTCTGACCCACGTGGCGGTGGAACCCGACAAGCCGCTCAAGCTCTCGCTGGTACAGGCACTTGAAGTAGGGGCCGGCAACAGTCTCGAATATCAGTCTCGCAAAGAAGATGTCTTTCGGGCGGCATTGGCTCTTGATCTGACACGGAATGACTTTCGAAACATTTTCAGCGCCCAGGCCGAAAGCGTACTCAGCACCGACACCACGGCCACAGAGATCGAGAACAGTGCCGCAGCGGGCTTGAGCCGGAGTCTGAGAGACGGGACCGACATGAGCGCTGCGATGGCGATCAACCTGGCGAATCTGTTGACACAAGGCGGCGCGTCGTCCCTGGGTCTGAGCGGGGATGCAACGGTATCGATTCCCTTGATGCGAGGCTCGGGCGAGCATATTGCCGCCGAGCCCCTGACTCAGGCCGAGCGAAACGTCATCTACGAGCTGTGGGATTTCGAACGCTACAAACGTACGTTCGCTGTCAGTATTGCCCAGGGCTATTTTGACGTGTTGCGCCAGATGGACGCCGTGGCAAATGCACAGGAGGACTATCGCAGTTCGGTTGCGTCGGCCCGCTGGTCAAGCAGATGGGCGGACGCCGGCCGAATACGTGAAATCGATGTGGATCAGGCGGTCCAGCGCGAACTGAGCGCTCGCAATGGCTGGATATCCGCCCAGGAGCGGCTCAAAAACAGCCTCGATTCGTTCAAGAACACCATCGGTCTTCCAATAGACGCCCTGATCGAACTCGACCCGAATGACCTCGTGCAGTTGCGAGGCCGCGCCGAAGATGTCCTCCAAGGGATAAGGGCAACGTCGCAGCGAGAGGCGTCCGAGACCGCTCCTCCTGCAGACGCTGCCGTCCAGTTGGTGCCGGCCAGCTATGAAGACGCCGGGCCGCTGGAAATCGACGGGGCGCTCGCGCTGAAGCTGGCCCTGAAGAACCGGCTGGATTTGCAGGTGGCCATCGGCGAGGTCTATGACGCCCAGAGAGACGTCGTGGTCAGGGCGGACGCCTTGAGAGCTGGATTGACGTTAGGCGGGACGGCCCGCATTTCAGATACGGACGACGATGGCAGCCTGCGATTCGACCGGGGCGACTATGCGGCATTACTGACGCTTGACTTGCCCATTGAGCGCACGCGGGAGCGGAATGACTATCGCAACAGTCTGATCAATCTGGAACGAGCCACACGAAGCGTGCAGACACTTGAAGATCAGATCAAGCTATCCATTCGCAGAGAGCTGCGTTCCCTTCTTGAATCCCGGGAGAGCCTCAAAATCCAGGCCCAGTCGGTCGTCGTTGCGGAAAAACGCGTCCGAAGCACGACGTACTTCCTCGAGGCCGGACGAACGGAAATCCGTAACCTGCTGGAGGCCCAGGATGCACTTCTTACGGCCAAGAACCTTTTGACCCGCCAGGTTGTAGATTATCGCATCGCCGAATTGGAGCTCCAGCGCGATTTGGGTTTGCTGAAGGTAAACGAACAGGGTTTGTGGCGCGAGTTTTCGCCGGAGGTAATAGACAATGTCGAACGGTAGTGCAAGCAACGAACGTCGTGGGCTAAAATCCATCAAAACCCTTGGCGTGATTGCCGTGGTCGCCGCGATTGTACTGATTGTCTTATGGCTCAAGGGCGTCCGGGGCAGTGACGATCCAACAAGTCATCTTGCCACCTTTGTGGCCAAACGGGGCCCTCTGACTATTAGCGTGTTGGAGTCCGGCACTATCATCCCCAAAGAGCAGATCACACTCAGAAACGAGGTCGAGGGAAGAACATCCATCGTCAGCCTCGTGCCGGACGGCAGCATCGTCAAGGCCGGAGATCTGTTGGTAGAACTGGATGCCAGTACGCTCAAGGACCAGATCATCGACCAGGACATACAAGTACAGCGGGCCGACGCGGCTTACATAACTGCCCAGGAGAACCTCGCCGTCATCGAGAACCAAGCCAAGAGCGATATTGACGTGGCCAGGCTTACGCTCAGATTCGCCCAGCAGGACCTGCAGCAATATGTGGATGGACTCTATCCCAAAGACTTCAACGAGCTTACGGCCAGGATCCGTCTGGCCGAAGAAGACCTGAAACGGGCTGAGGATGTGAATGACTGGTCCAGGAGACTCTACGAGGAGAAATACCTTTCAGAGACCGAATACCTTGCCGACAAGCTGGCCGTGCAACGAAGACGACTCGAGCGAGATGTGGCGATGAGCGACCTGGATTTGCTGAGGCATTTTACGTACCATCGCCAGATCGAGCAATTGACCAGTGATGTCAACCAGGCCGAGATGGCCCTGGAGCGCATCAAGCGCAAGGCGTCTGCCGATGTGATCCAGGCGAAGGCTGACCTCCGGGCCAAAGAGCTTGAGGATCAGCGCCAAAAGGAGAAGATGAAGAAGACCGAGGATCAGCTCGCGAAAACCAAGATAATCGCCCCACAGGACGGAATGGTGGTTTATGCAACCAGTTCCGGCAGACGCAGCCACTTCGATCGTCGCGAGCCGATGGATGTTGGTGTCGAGGTCACTGAGCGGCAGGACTTGATCAACCTGCCGACCGCCACATTGATGAAGGCCCAGGTGGATATTCACGAGACGAGTCTCCAGAAAGTTCAAATAGGGATCCCGGCCGTCATCACGGTCGATGCGCTGGCGGGCAAAAAGTTCCTGGGGCGCGTCGGTTCGATCGCGCCCTTGCCGGACGCCCGAATGATGTACATGAACCCGGACCTCAAGGTCTATCCGACGGACATCTTCCTGGAAGACACGGATACCGCGCTGCGTGCGGGAATGAGCTGCAAAGCCGAGATTGTCGTCGCGCAGTATGAAGACGTCGTGTACATACCGGTTCAGGCAGTACTAAGGGTTGCGGGCAAACATGTCGCATTCGTTGTCCAGGACGGCTCCTATGAGGAACGAGAAGTCGAGGTCGGACTCGACGATAACAGGATGATCAGAATCATCAGCGGTCTCGACGAAGGCGAGGCTGTCTTGATGACGCCTCCACTGAGAGTCGCAACCGTCGAACCCGGTTCGCGCACGGCGGGCGCCGACTCGCCCGATGACTTCGATGCCTCCGATACCATGAGGGACAGGGTGAATCAGAAACTCGAAGAGGCCAACGGAAGCAGTCAGGGCGGACCCGGACGGAGATCTTCGCTGCCGGGAGGCGCCCAGGGCCCATCAGCCGACCAGACGGAACAAAGGCGCCGCCGATTTGAGAACATGTCGCCCGAAGAGCGCGATAGCATGAGACAGCGATTCGAGAACATGTCGGAAGAAGAGCGAAAGCAGATGCGACAGCGTTTTCAGGGAGCAGGCTCGAGACAGGGACGAGGATCGCGACAAGAAGGCGGCCAGAGGCCGGAGGGAGGCCAAGGACCTCGAGGCTCGGAAAGGAATCAGTAGATGGCCGAGCAAGCCCCGTCCAACGACCAGGAAATCATCAGACTCGAAGACGCGCGCAAGATCTACCAGATGGGAACAGAGCAGGTCAAAGCGCTCGCTGGGGTCACCGTCTCATTCAAGAAGGGCGGCTTCTCGGCCATCATGGGTCCGAGCGGCTCCGGCAAGAGCACCATGATGAATATCCTCGGATGTCTCGACCGGTTGACTTCGGGATCATACTATCTGGCCGGTCAGGATGTCAGCCGGCTCGACGATGACTCGCTCAGCGAGTTTCGGCTTCGGTATCTGGGCTTCATATTCCAGAGTTTCAACCTCATTCCTCAACTGACAGTCCAAAGGAATATTGAGCTTCCACTTTACTATCTGGGGTGGGACGCCAGGGACAGCGAGAACAAGGCAAGGGAACTGGCCGACCAGGTCGGACTGGGAGACAGATTGGGTCATCGGCCAACGGAGCTTTCCGGCGGGCAAATGCAAAGGGTCGCCATCGCCCGAGCACTGGCCAACGATCCACAGGTCATCTTTGCCGATGAACCCACTGGGAACCTGGATTCAGCAACAGGCGAGCAGATTCTGGAACTGCTCGTCAAGCTCAACGAGCTCGGCAAGACGATTATTATCGTCACGCACGAGCCCATCATCGCCGAGCGGACCCAGAGCAGGCTGCATATGCTGGACGGCCTGATCGACAGAATCGAAGGGAATTCCAATGAGACAAACTAGGATCGCACGGAACATATGGCTCGGTATCGAGAACCTGCTGCTTCACAAGCTGCGCTCGTTCCTGACCATGTTAGGGGTGGTCTTCGGGGTGGGCAGCGTCGTGGCCATGCTCTCTGTAGGAGAGGGGGCCAGCAAAGAAGCCCTCGAGCAAATCAGGAAGCTCGGCAGCAACAATATCATTATCTCGTCGATGAAATCCGCCGAAGAAGAGGCCGCGAGCACTCAGCATTCTCACCGCGCCATGAGCATCTACGGCTTGACCTATGAAGATTATCGCAGGGTGGCCTCAAGCTTCAAAGACATCCAGAGAGCTGCGCCGGTAAAGCTGACGCGAAAGGATTCACGGCTGCGCGAGAGAGCCCTGGAACTACGAATCGTGGGGACAACGCCTGAATGGTCTGAGCTTGTTCCTCGGGATATCGTTGCCGGGCGCGTGCTTCTGCAGGCCGATCTGGATAAGCAGGCCCCCGTGACGGTGCTGACCGAATTCGGCGCTCGCAAAATTCTGGCCACAGAAAGTACTATCGGCCAAACGGTCCGTCTCGGTGGCGATCAATTCGAAGTTGTCGGTATCGTCAAAAGCGAAAGCGGGCAGGCGGGGAATATTCAAATCCCAGACCAGGACGTGGATGCCTATATTCCCATCGAGGTGGCACGCCGATATTTCGGCGACATCTTTACAAAACGTACTTCCAGTGGAGACGAACGCGAAAAGGTGGAGCTGCACCAGATGATTGTCCAGGTGGATGACCCGAAGAAAGTGGAGGCCGTCGCCGCCGGCATTGAAAGAATGCTGGAACAGTTCCATAAGAAAAAAGACTATGTCGTAAGCGTCCCTCTGGCATTGCTCAAGCAGGCCGAAGCAATGAAGCGCCGGTTCAATATTGTGCTGGGGTCTATCGCCGGCATTAGCCTTCTGGTCGGTGGAATCGGTATTATGAATATCATGCTGGCTTCCGTCACAGAACGCACGCGCGAGATAGGGATCCGGCGCGCGATAGGCGCCAAGCGCAGACAGATTGTTTATCAGTTCCTTATCGAGACCGTGGTGCTCTCGACCATGGGGGGCCTCATCGGCCTGGGCGTCGGTGGCCTGATCCCGCTGTTGATCACGTACTTTTCCGGGATGATCACTATGATGACCTTGAAAGGAATCCTCGTCCCCCTGCTCATCAGCATGACCATCGGCATCCTCTTCGGCTTGTACCCTGCCGTACATGCGGCCAAAGTCGATCCTATCGTGGCTTTGAGGCATGAGTAGCGACTCGCAAGAGTGATTCTCCCCCATGCGGCGAGAATGGGCTGCATCGAACATCGGCCGAGCCTGTTTTGGTCTTTATTTCCCGGTCGCTTTATCGTATAATGATGCCGGTATTGAAAAATGCAGATGTGGCACAGGCCGCCGCAGGAAGCCGGCCGGGGCTGGTCCGCAAGGGCGAGACCGGGTTTCTGCGTTGGATTGTTCTAAGAACCTGTAAATTAAGAAGTTATCGATCAAGAGGCAACATTGAACAGGAAGCAGTTTCTCCCGCATGGCGGGCCCGAATCCTCCCTCCTGGAGCAGAGTGATTTCAGCATGAATATGAAGGTAAAACGTGTTGCCCGCGTTCGACGGCTCTCGAGAGAAAATGCTCGGTCGCGGCCGTCCTTCGCCCGGGCGTTGTTGGTCCGGATGCTCGGCTCGGTCGTTCTTTTGAGCTTCTGCGGGTGCAGCACCGAGCATTATAAGGCCGAGGCAGACAAAGAAGTCTATCAGATCATCGACCGCAAATGGCAGGGCAGTTTCGGCCACAAATCCAATTACATCATCAGCGACAGCAATGTTCCGCCTTCACCGAACGATATTCACGTCGAGAAAGTCGTACCTGAATCGGGCGTGCTTAGTCTGGCCCAGGCCGTCGCCATCGCAACCAGGCACAACCGGGAATACCAAAGGCAGAAGGAGCAGCTCTACCTTGCAGCCCTTGATTTGAGCCTGGCACGCCATCAGTTCGCCCGGCAGTGGTTTGGGACGGTGGACGCCGGCTACGCCCGAGACAGTAGCGACGAAAGCGTCGGTTCCAGTGCGGAGGTCGGTTTCGATCAGCTTTTGGCCGACGGAGCGCGCGTCAGCACGAGTATTGCGATCGACTGGGCACGTTTTCTGACTGGCGACCCGCGGACCTCGCTGGGCTCGGTTCTCAGCGCCAGCGTCACTCAGCCGTTGCTGCGCGGAAGCGGACGCAAAATCGCTCAGGAGAATCTCACGCAAGCCGAGCGCAATGCTCTCTACGAAATCCGTTCGTTCAGCCGCTATCGCAAGATATTTGTGGTTTCAATCGTAACCTACTACTACCGTGTCTTGCAGCAAAGAGACGCGGTGGCCAACGCGAAGAACAACTACGAAAGCAAGGTTGAGTTGAGGGAACGGTTGCAGATGGAAGCGAATGAGGGGGTCACGCCGCGTTTCCAGGTGGACCAGGCCGAGCAAAGCGAACTGCTTGCCCAGGACAGTTACGTTCGCGCGCAGCAGCGTTATGAGCAACTGCTCGACGCATTCAAGATCGCTTTGTCCCTTCCGACCGATGCAACGATAGAGCTGGATCAGGATGAGCTCAGGGCTCTGGAAGAAACCGGCATCGTCGAATTTGACTATGAGTTGGAGGCTGCGATTGAAGCAGCGCTGGCTCAGCGTCTTGACCTGGCGAACAGTGCCGATGCACTCGAAGATGCAGCGCGTAAAGTGGCCGTCGCCGCCGACAACCTTGGCGCGGAGTTGAACCTCGTCGGCAGCGCGGGGGTGCAGTCAACTCCCGAGACCGACATCAAGCGGCTCCAGCTGCATCGCGGCGCCTACGCGCTGGGTCTCGAAGCGGACTTGCCGCTGGACCGAAAAGCCGAGCGCAATGCATATCGTGAGGCGTTGATAGCCCTGGAGCAGCAAGAACGCAAGTATGAAAACGATGTGGACGAGGTCAAGCTCGACGTGCGGAACGCCTATCGCAAGCTGCGGGAAGAAGCGGAGTCGTACCGTACCCAGAAAAAGGCCCTGCAATTAGCCAAAGTGCGAGTCGGGGTCTCGCCCATATTGTGGGAAGCCGGACGAATGAACGCCCGGGATTACCTCGAATCACAGGATGCGTACCTGAGTGCCCAGAACGACGTGATGGCCGCCCTGGTCTCACATGCCATTGCAAAGTTGAATTTTTTCCGGGACGTCGGTCTTTTGCAGGTCAGGCCGGACGGAATGTGGGAGGAACAGGCCCAATGATTCGCGATAACAGCGGGGTTGTTGAATTCAAGGCCGATGCGCCCATCCTGGTGATGGAGCGATTGTGCAAAAGTTACGAGCTCAGCAGTATGGAATTGAAGGTCTTGCGCGACATCGCTCTGACAATCAACGAAGGCGAGTATGTGGCCATCATGGGGCCGAGCGGCTCGGGCAAATCCACGCTGCTCAATATGATTGGCTGCCTCGACCGGCCCACCAGTGGAGACTACTGGCTCGGCGGGCAGAACGTCTCGCTCCTTGACGATAACCAGGTCTCGCTGATACGCGGGGCCCGAATTGGCTTTGTCTTTCAGTCATTCAATCTAATTGGCCAGCTCAACGTCATAGAGAACATTGAGGTGCCGATGTACTACCAGGGATGCTCCGAGCGCGAAAGTGCTGAGCACGCCAGGGAGCTGGCCACAATGGTGGGCCTCGGCGAGCGTCTGGAACATCGGCCTTCGGAGCTTAGCGGCGGCCAGCAGCAACGCGTGGCCATTGCCAGGGCGCTTGCCAACGATCCGTTGATCATTCTGGCTGACGAGCCGACCGGAAATCTCGATTCGGAAAGCGGGGCCGAGATTTTGAAGATTCTCGTGGGCCTGCACAAGAAGGGCAAGACGCTAATCGTTGTCACGCATGATGAGCATATCGCCGAAGATGCAGGAAGAATCGTGGAGATTTTCGACGGCCGGATCAGATGCCAGTGACACAAGGTCGATAGCCGGTAACACATTATGTTCTTGTTTCGCTTAAAACGTACCGCCAAGTTGGGGATAAAAAGCCTGTGGATGCACAAGCTGCGCTCCACTCTGACGACGCTGGGCATCATATTCGGGGTTTCTTCCGTGATTGCGATGCTCGCTATCGGCGAGGGGGCGTCTCAGGCGGCGCAGGAACAAATTGCCCGGCTCGGCAGCCGCAACATTATCATCAAGACGATCCCACCGCCTGAAGACAAAGAAGTGAGCGGCCAAAACCAGAGCATGCGTGAGTACGGCCTGACCTATCTCGATGCCGAACGTTTTCGCAACAGCATACGAAACATTGAAGTCGTCGTGCCAAGTCGCCGGCTTCCTCAACAGGCCTGGTACCGTAATCGCAAGGTGGCCGTCGAGGTCATCGGTACTGTGCCCTGGTATCCGGAGATATCACCGATTCAGCTCAGGGCCGGACGATTCCTCGGGAGCATCGATATGCACCACAGACAGGGCGTCTGCATCGTTGACGAAAACGTGATGAAAGAGCTGTTCGTCTTTGACGACCCGATGGGACAGGACGTGAAAATAGCCCAGGACTATTACCGCGTGGCGGGAGTGGTAAGTCCCGAAGATCTGGGGGCGGCGGCGCAGACCCCTGGGAACGACACCGAAAAGGCGAAAGCCCAGGGCGGAGCGAATGTGGGATGCATTTATATTCCCCTGACGACGGTGAGAAATCGTTTTGGAGAAATCTCCATGCAATATAGTGGAGTCAGCGGGCGCACGATGGAAAGAGTCGAGCTGCAGGAGATCACCGTAAAGGTCGGCGCGATGGAAGAAGTGCTGCCGACGCGCGATATGCTCGAGACGCTGCTGGATCGCTTCCACAAAAAGAACGACTATCAGGTCATTGTTCCGCTGGAGTTGCTGAAGCAGGCAAGGCAAACCCAGCGCATCTTCAGTATCGTTCTGGGCTCAATCGCTGCGATTTCACTGCTGGTTGGCGGCATAGGAATTATGAACATCATGCTGGCCACCGTCAGTGAGCGAACACGCGAGATTGGCATTCGCCGAGCCCTGGGAGCGAGAAGACGGGACATCGTCCTTCAATTTCTCTCGGAAACGCTGCTCTTGACGCTGCTGGGAGGTATCCTGGGGATTGGCCTGGGCTCGCTCGTGCCAATCATGGTGACGCACTTCGGCCGCATGCCCACAATCATCACCGGCACTTCGTTGCTGTTGGCCTTTGGAATCAGCGGAGCCGTGGGCGTCATCTTTGGCCTGTATCCGGCCTACCGAGCCGCAAACATGGATCCGATCGAATCACTCCGGCACGAATAGACCTCGCTTCTGTGATGTCCACCGCCTTGCCCGGCCGGTGTTCGTCTCGAAGTGGCTTGTCAACGCAATTCTCAGCAGGTAACTTCCATGAGAAACACATTAGTTTGCGTGCCCGACTTTCGGGCGAGCACCTGGAAGTGTCCGCCGGGGCCGGAAGACGCGAGTATATCCAGCTCATCGTCTTCGAAAACTTCAGACAGGTATGTGGCCTGTACGCAGCGAATATCACCACTGGCCTCGAGTTCGCCGCCCAGCGCGTCAATGCCCCAGCGGATATACTCCGTGTTGTTCACGTGTCCATTCAAGTCAATCGAGCTGTGCCGAACGCGCAGTCGGTGAACCGAGATACAGCCGTCGTGCGGTTCTAACCGGTTCAATTTCTCTGGTAAAGCTTTGGTCCCGACTCTGGGCAGGCTCAAATCGAGGTGAAACAGATTCTTTGGCCGGCTTCGCTGTCTGTCCAACACCATCCACTCGCTGCCGGCCAGGAACAGCTCGCGGTTGTTGCGGTCTCTGGCCACAAACTCTCTCGATGCAATCAAGCGCGTATATCCGCTCGGCCACGTTCGTATCGTGATTTCTTCATTCCATTTCGGCAGCCTGGCGATCTCCACCCTCAGATTAGACAGTACCCAGTAGCCGTCGAGTTCGGTCATCTTCTCAAGGCCAAGCCCAAGCTGTTCGGCGTGGAGCGCCGCCACTTCCTGCAAGTATTGCACCAGCGAGACGATTTTGACACTCCCACCGACGCCGCATTCATACGTTCTGATTCTGATTCTTTCTTCTCTGACGTTCACAAGGCCAAAATATCAGATACGCCCGGCGAACACAATCCCCCGACGTGCTTGAAATTCTCGCGCGCAAAAGATAAGATGGGTCGCTGGCTTACCAGGCGACGTGCGAAGAATTCGCGCGTGCCTGTCCAAAGCATGCAGAAAGAGTGATACCCAGGGAATGTGTGATTCATGGCGATTGTGACGTTATCCGAGGTCCATAAGGCCTTCGGGTCGGAGGTTGTCTTAGACCGGTTGGACCTCCAGCTCTATGCCGGCCAGAAGGTCGGCATGGTGGGGCCCAACGGCTCGGGCAAGAGTACGATTCTGAAGCTGATCGTCGGCCACATCGAGCCGGACATGGGGCGAGTTCTCGGGCGCAGGACGCTGCGCATCAGCTACCTGCCCCAGGAGGCCACGTTCAGCGGTGAACGCACTGTTTTGGAAGAGATGCATGCTGGCGTGCAGGATCTGCTCGGACTCCAGCGGGCCATCGAGACAGCCGCCCATGAAATGGAGAGTTTGAGGGGCTCGGCTCTGAAAGCCAAGATGAAACAGTACGACCGTTTGTGTCATGATTTCGAAATTGCCGGCGGCTATGCATATGAAATCCGTATCCAGACGACCCTGACGGCCCTGGGTTTCGAGCCGGAGCTGCACCAGGCAAAAACGTCCGCCCTCAGCGGCGGCCAACTGTCACGCCTCGGTCTGGCCCAGGTTCTGATGCTTCAGACGGACCTGCTGCTGCTGGATGAACCGACCAACCACCTGGATCTCCAGGCCACCGAATGGCTCGAGAAATTCCTGGCCGGCTATCCGGGCGCTGCCGTCATCATAAGTCACGACCGCTATCTGCTGGACCGCATCCCGTGCAAGATCATTGAAGTGGAGAATCGGAAGGCCAAGGTCTGGAGCGGCAACTACAGCAACTACCTCCAAACCAAGAACTCGGTGGAGCTACAGCAGCAACGCGACCACGCCAGGCGAGTCGAGATGGTCGATCGAACACTGGACTTCATCGCCCGCAACAAGGACCAGGAGGGGATGCGCGGAACGGCTCGCGGCCGCAAGACCCGGCTCAAACGCCTGCTCAAGGAAAATCCAGGTTTCCTGGACAAACGCGTCGAACAAAAGACCATCGGCTTTTCCTTTGGCAAAACCGGGCACACTGGCGATCTTGTGCTGCGCTGTGAAGGACTGGGCAAATCATTCGGCGATCTGACACTGTTCGAGAACCTGACGCTTGACGTGCTCCGGGGTGAACGCGTCGGCATCACTGGCCCCAACGGCACGGGCAAGAGCACGCTTTTGCGACTGGCGCTTGGCCGATGTGAGGCGTCGGCCGGCAGCATCCGTCTGGGGCGGAATGTCCGCGTGGGCTATCTGGATCAGCATGGAGACACGCTGAACCCGGACAAGAGCGTTCTGGAAGAAGCTTCTCAAGCCAATCCCGAACTTTCCTCCGAGCAGGTGCGCAATCGCCTGGGGGCCTTTCTCTTCACGGGCGATGATGTCTTCAAACGATGCGCCGACCTGAGCGGGGGCCAGCGCAACCGCCTGATGCTCTGCCGGCTCGTCCTGAGCGGGCCTGATGCGCTGATTATGGACGAGCCTACGAACCATCTGGACATCGCCAGCCGGGAGGTATTCGAGGCCGCTTTGGCGCGGTACGCCGGGACCATCATTGTGGTCAGCCACGACCGCTACTTCCTCGACCGTGTCGTGGACAAGTTGCTCGTTATCGGCACAGGCCCCTTTGGAAACCGCTGTCTCGGAAAGATGGAATTCGTCACAGGAAAACCCACATACTCATATTATGCGTCGCTGGTTCGCAGGCGTGTGGAGGCCGAACAGCAGAGACTGGCCTGCGAAGAGGCAGGACCGAAGCGCCAGCGCAGCCGCACTGACAGGGAACGCCGGCCCAGGACACCGGAAGAGCTCAAACGGTTCAACAAATACTCCGTCGAGCAAATCGAGCAGATGATAACAGCTCTTGAACAAGAGCTGGACGCCATGAAGGAACGGTTTGGCGAAGCCGAGGTGTACAAGAATCCCGAATCGCTCGAACAACTACAGCGGGACTTCGATGGAAAGACCGCCGAGCTGGACTTGCTCTACCGCGCCTATGAGCGTCGCGCCGGATAGTGACTTTCCGTCGGATCAGAAAACGTGCGGACAGGACCTCGCCGGGTAGCTAACGACGGTCTGAGTCGGCGCTTTGAGGCTCGCGGCCAACGTCACGAACGCACCGAACATAGTTGTAAATCCGAATTTCGTCTCCCTGGGGACCTAATCCACGCGGATAGCCGGCCGGATCGCCGCTCTTGGGGTCGCTGCGCTGTGCGCCCGCGCCATGTGCGTTCATGGGCTCTCCATTCCACAGCCGGGCCGAAAACCCCCGCCCAAAACAGATATAGATCCCAAAAAGGTTGTCGCCATGCGTCGTACCGGTCCAGAACCAGGATTCCGTCTCGGTGAAACCGAAAACCGGATCGGCGGCCGGACCCCGGCTGGCCGGATCGCGCGCGTCGGGCGCCCGTGAGTAATCGACGATACTGTGCAACTCTTTGGCGTTCGGCAGTCTCCAGTCATCATATCCGGCGTGCGTTAGATTCTCGGCATAACTGAGGGCGTTCTGCCAGTTCATAGTCCTGCCGCAGTCGGCTTTTTGCCACATGAGCCCGGTGGCCCGATCCGTGACGGTGCCGTCCCCGTTGTCCAGGTAGTCGTTCAGGCCATATCCTATTGGGCCTCTGACACATCGAATGTAGCATCTGCCCGTCGGCCCGCCGCCCTGACCTGTGGGGTAGGCCTTGATGCGACCATCGGCAAAATTGAACCCGAAGGCGGATCTGTCACCCCGCATCGTGGTGCCCACGTATTTGTTGCCGGACCAGTATTGAGCGTCAATGATGCGATATCCCCGCGACGTATCCGGATATTCGAAATCGAAGTAATCCGTGTCGATATAGGGAGTCAGAGTTCTTATGCTCCCGTGGAAGGCAGCCAACGAGTAAAGTTCTTTCATGGTCGGCATTCGCCAGTGATCATAGTCGGCCAGTTGCAGATCTTCCGCATACCTCGCTGCGGCATCCCACGTGTAATGCGCCACAGGGGGCGTCTTCTGCCAGGTCAAATGCGTGTTCAGGTCAGTCACCGTGCCGTCGCCATTGTCGCGATACGCCATCTGGAGACCATCATACTGTGCATCCTGTCCGTAAAAAGGCTCTCCCGGATGGGGGCAATGGATCGGTTTGTGATTGTCATAGCACCGGATCTGCCCCGTGTCCACAACAGGGCTGCTTGGAACAGAACCACCGCGTGCCAAGACGAACGGCTGCGCGTCCAAAGCCATTGCGACCAGCACGATCAGAACACCATGTCTGATTTGATCCGCCACTGCTCGTTCCTTTCAGCGCGAAAATAGAAGGAGTTCATTTCTTTCGAGGCCGCAGACGCACCGTGCCGGTGCCCTGCCATCTCTATCGTTTCTTGAGCGTCACACTCACGCCCGAACCCTCCTTGTGCAACAGCAGCGTCTCCAGGTCCGGATTCGTCGTAATGGCCTTGATGTACTGAGGGTCCGCCTGTCGGGCATTCATATTGTGCGCGACCACGAGCCCGCCCGGGCGCACCAGGGGCAGGAGCTTGTCCAGGTAGTCGATATAACCTTCTTTGTCCGCGTCAAGAAACAGAATGTCGATGGGCCCCTTGAGCTTGGTGACTTCTTCGTGGGCATCCCCCTCGACAAGGGTCACGAGTGCACCAACGCCGGCTTTCTTGAAGTTCTCGCGAGCCAGCGAGGCCCGGTCGGCATCGATCTCGTGGGTAGTCAGTTTGCCACCGGTCTTCTGCAGGGCCAGGCAGAACCAGATGCCCGAGTACCCGTTGGATGTTCCGATCTCGACGACGTTCTTGGCGCCCAGGGTCTCGGTCAGCAGGCGCAGCAGTCGACCGTCTTCGGCCGGGACGTTCATCATTCCTCTGCGCTGATTCCGGTCCATATCGTCAAGGACGCTCAGTATCTTCTTCTCAGTCTCTGTCTTCGCAATCGGCGGGCTTTCCATGAATGATGTCCCGGACCCACCGCCGCCAGGCCTAACCTGGCCCGGCCGCATGGGCCTGTCACCCCTTACCGCGGCTTCGGGCCGCGAAGGACGCTCAGGCCTGTCCGGACCGCCGGGCCGTACGCCGCGGACCGGCCCTTCAGCAGGTTCGGGTGGGCCGCTGGGGCCAAATCGTCTCATACCCTGTCTCATGCGATCCATCCTCTGCTTCATCTGGGCAATGAGCTCACCCACCTTCTCTCTGTTGTTCTGCTCATAGGCCACTGCAAGCTCGTCGAACCATCCAGGGAATCCTTCCCGCATGAAGCCGGGGCCGCCCTGGCCGGGCCGCATACCGGGCCCGGATCTTGCCATATCTTGACGCTGTCCCCGAACCGATCCAGGGGCCGGTCGGCCTTCGCTTTGCTGAGCTGCTAAAGCTTCGTTTCCAATCAACAGAGACACTACAACAATGCCAGGTAGAATCTTCTTCAACATTTTCTCTTCCCTTTCCACGTTTTGGAGTCTGTTTCCATGCAGTTTTCAAGACCAAAAACAACTTTGAAGCGTCGGCAGCGGACCTTAAAAGTGCTCGTGGGCAGGCAGCTCATTCGTATCCCATGTGCCGCGAAAACTTTAGTTCCGAGGGAAATTGGGGCCGGCCGGAAAACGCGGAGACCCGAATGATCCGGGGCCCGGACCTCGACGCGGGTCCCGTCGGTCCCGGCCACCCTCGCCTCCCCGAAAGCGCCCACTACCGGGTCCCTCGCCGCGTCGCCGACCGCCTGTATGCAGTTCGCGCTCGAGTCGGTCAAGCCCACGCTGCCAGATCGCTCTCTGTTCATCGGTCAGCACAGCAGCGATTTCATCGTTCATTTGCTTCAATGTCTCACCAATTTCGCTGCGCGCGTTCATGCGAATCTGGTTGAGCTTGCCCATATGCTTGTCCATGATCGGCTTGATCTTCTCGGTCTGCTCAGCAGTAAGATGGAGGTCACGCCGCAGCGGAGGAATCATTCTCAGAGGTTCAAATTCCGGGCCGGGCGGCGGCTTGATGAGCATCTGCGGCGCCAGAATCATCATCGACGCGCCCCCGATGACGATTCCCGCCAGCAGGATGACCACGCCGAAGAAGGCCATGCGCCAACGATGCAGCTTCTGCACGTAGTCGATATTCAGATTATCCGGGTTTTCCATCTCACTCATTGTGTCACCCATGCAATTGCCTGTGATATTTCAAACAGCGGACCCACCCAATCGTTATAGACGATCACCGCCAGCACCGCCGCGGGGACAGCCACAGCCGACGAGGCCGCGGCCAGCCACATCAGCGGTTTGTCGGACGCACGACCGAGCCGCATCTGCTCGGCTGAAAGGATCGCAATGACGCGGCCGGCAACATCCACGCTGGGCGGCGCTTCGGTGCGCGCCAGCTTGGAAAGCATCTCGAATCGGCTTTGGTCTTTCATCATTCCAGCTCCTTTCCCGCTCTTGCGACAAGCTTCTCCAATCTCTTCTTCGCGCGCGCCGTCTGAACCTTCACCATGCCCCGGGTCCAGCCCGTCCGCAGCGCGGTCTCGGCTACGTCGCACCCTTCGAGGAATCGCAAAGTCAGGACCAGCCTGTCGCGCGGCCTCAGTTGGGCAAGCAGACGGTGTACTAACGAGGCGGCTTCGCTGGGATCCATCTGCTCTGCGTGTCCATCCGGCACCTGATCCCACTCCTCAAGGGTGAAGCTCTCTGTTTCACGGCGGCGCGCCATCTGCTTCCAGTAGTGATATCCGACGTGGGTCGCTATTCGCGAGAGCCAGTGCCTGAAGGGAGCCTTCCCGCGGTAGCCCCGCAGGCTCATGTACGCCTCGACAAAGACGTCCTGGACCAGTTCTTCGTGGACCAGGCGGTCCCGGCTGAAACGCCACAGGATGCCGCCGACGTGCTCCTGGTGCCGTTCGATCAAGCGCCGGTATGCGTCCGAATCCCCCTGCCGGCTTTGGCGCACATCCTCAAGCTCCTCCACATCCGGCGTGTTCGGCTTGTGATCATCGAGCTCGGACACGGAGTCCGCTGCTGCGCGAATCAAGTCCGCCAAGAACCATTCGAGCCTGATGTTCACCATCCGGCCTGAGACAACCGACAGCACCATATGTGAAGGATACGCCACCATGAAAGATCCATCAACTCAAATTATCGACGCGGCCATTTCTGAAGCCGGACAAGCTCCAGCCAAACTCAACGCACGAGCACAGGTGGCCGCGACCCCTTTCGGCGCAACCACCCGTGACGGCACACTGCTCAACAACGCAAGCATTTCGGCACTACTGAGGGCTGGGCTGTTCCGTACCATCCGTTTCGGGCACGGCTGCCGGTTCATCGGTTGGCTCTACCGCGGGACCGTCAACGGGCGGTCCATCCCAGTGCCGCGGGTGCCTTCCTCGAGGGCCAGGTCGGCCTTCGCCTCGCACGGCACCCCAGAAATCATCCTGCTCTACATCCCGGGACGGCTCATGCAAAGATGGGGTATCGAGGAACGCGTAATCCTCGGAGAGGCCCAGTTCATCGCCCGGCACTGCCGAAGAGCCCTCCACGTCAATCTCAGGGGGAGCATCAACGTCGGGTGCGTTCCAGCCCCTTGCCCGGCGCTCCGGCCGCTTTTCACCTCTGCGCAGATCTTGGAAATCACGCCTGCCCGGGCCCCAAGGCCGTTCCTTTGGTGCAACTTCCGGGCCTGGGTTGTCTTGGTGGCCCTGCTGCCTCCATCCCGGCCTTCCTGCTCCGCCACGAGGCGTTACGTTCGCAGGCGGGAATCCCTGGCCGCCTCTTCCGGAGCGGAAGCCGCGTCGCAAGCCACCATCTGTCGGCCCAGGCCGCCTCAACATATTTCCGCGTCTAAGACCCTGCCCCGACAGCCCAACGGGTCCGCCGTGCAGACCAGGATCCCTTCCGGCTCCTTTGCCGAGTCGAGCTGCCGGGCCTCTTGCCGAGCCGGATCCGGCGCCCCAACCACCGGCTGGGCACGGAGCCCCGCAACGGGGGCAAACCGTGTAGCTTCCGCCGCGTCCGCCACGTGCCGCGGGGCCTTCAATTCGAGGACGAGCGCCCCGGACCCGACCTTGAGGTCCAGACGGCGCATCCAATGCTCTGCGTCCAGACCTGTGACCCATCCACGGAGCCTGGTTCTGTGGGACGCCCGGCGATGGACGATCCAGCCCCGGACCGGGGCCTCCGCCTCGACGGTAGCCGCCTCCGCCCCATCCGGCAAACGCCGCGCCGGCCAGAACCAGCGAGGCCAATCCAACCGCAATCGCTATTCTGTATCCTGCCTTCATTTTCAATTCCTTTCTCGAATACATGGTGTCATCTGTTGTCTTTTGGCCTCACTGTGAGGCCCTTCTGAAAGGATAGTGGGACGGATGCGACAAAGGTTACAGCCGATGGGTCTTTTTCTCAGAATTGTCTCAGCACGAGCAGCAGACCCCCTCAATCGCAAGAGTGAATCTATGCGGTGCGCTGCTCGTAGAAATCGATGACCCGGCCGAGCGCCTTGCTCGGCATTTCTCCGTGGATACCGGGATAGGAGATTTTGGGAATGTCAAGCAGTACCGAGGCAATCTCTCCCGGACTGGGATCTTCGCTTTGCGAAGCGATGAGCAAAGTACCGTCGTCGAGCAGCCGGCGAATACGTTCTACGCTCAAGCGGTTGGGCAATGTGGGGTCAATCAGCACAAGGCCCGCCACGCGATCCAGTATCTCGGGGCGCTGCTGGAGGAACTCAACCAGAATCTTCCCACCCATAGAGAAACCTATGAACCCTATTCTCTTGACAGGGGCAATATCGGCCACGACCCGCTCAAGCTGATAGACAAACGAGTCCCCTTCAATATCCGGCCCGGCGTAACTCGGGTCGATGGCCACCAAAGCGAAACCGTGCGCAGTGAATTCGCGGAAATACGGTTCCATGCTGGATTCGGCGATACGCGACTGGCGCAGTAGCGTATAAGACCAAACACCTACCCGCTCCGGATAGCCAAGAACGGCAATAACGACAAGCTGCTTCTCGAACGCATCGGGAGTAATCAGATTACAATACTCTTTGCCCAGACGCTCATCAATATAGAACTTCCTCTGGGCCACATTCGCAGCGACCATCTCCGCCGCGAGCTGGGCCGAAATATTCTCTAGTTCTGCCTCGCTCTCAAACATGATCTGCCCCGCAATCGCTGTTCTTCACAGATTCCGTGCGGCATCTTGCACAGGCCAGAAGACGTAATCGCCAACTTCTCCAGCCTCGAACCATGACCAGGAACTTGTCAGACCGCCGTTGTCGAAAAAGTCTGCTCCAACGCTGTATAAAGCAAAATCCTCGCCGGCTATCTTGTAAACGAGAGGCTTGCCGCAGTAGGGATCGATTGGAACACCCTCCAGATCAGCCTCCGCCACCAATTCCGCCAGTGAGTCAGGGAAATGACCCGTCCGGCCTCTATACGCTAATATCGCCAAGATGGCTTCGGTCGCTTCGCCGTGTGTTCTGCCTCGCCAGCCAACCTCGATCACCGCGTCAAACGTCTGGACCCCGTCCTGGAAGAAGAAGTTCCCTTCCACAACCGTACTTAACTCGTCCGTACACGTGGTCGATCGGGCGTGCAACTCCCACGGTGGCTTGGAGGCCAGCTCTTTCAATTTCTCGTAGAATACCTGATATGCTTGCAGGGTTTCTTTTCGACCGGGATGATTCAGGCAAACCCATACCGCTTCGGGATAGGACAGAGGCGCGATGTAGAGTCCGCCGTCCTTTCTGATATTGTAGAGATATTTTGGAATCAGTCTGCCGTCTCGGCCTGTTTCATCCGTGAAGCCTCTCTGTATGGCATCCAAGGCGTACAGGAACTCGCCACGTGTAAATCTCGGCACCTCTATTTGTGGAATCCGAGATGCGAGGATCTCGCGCATACGAACCACTTCGCCCAGCGGCACGTCACACTTGCTCAGAACAGCCCGCACAGCCTCGTAGGTGAGCTCACAAACAGCCAAGCCCACGCACTGTTCAACCAGCGTGTTCCCTCTGACTCGATGCATCCCGGTCATGTGTAGGTCAGCTAGATAGCGCAGGGCGCCCTCCGTCTCTCCGCGGCTCGCCTTGTACTTGGCCAAGAGAACCACACCCCAAGAAAATTCCCGCTGTTCGGCTACATGCGGCATGCCAATCCCTGCCATCGAGCCATCGCTGGACTCTCGCTCGACCCACCAATACGGGCATTGAGCCGCTTTACCCATTGATCCCAGGGCGGAGTTGTTGGCGGCCGCCCACGTCTGTAATGCATCAATCTCGCTATCCTCCAGTTCGGTCGGCCACGCTTTATGGCGAGTCTTCAGCGATTCCGGCAACGCCGTAACCTCAGAAAACAGCTTTTCATAGTGGGGAGCTGCATTCCGAGTGAAATCGTAGTCATCGGGCTTGGTGATCCTATTATACTCGGCCAGATAGTCCACTTTGATCGTGGGCTCGGCAAGAAACAACGACACTAAGTGCCAAGCCATCACGGCCCCGATGAGCAGGACGCAACATATCGCAGCAAGAATATAGCGCCACCTTCGTGATGACCAGATAACCACTTTGTCAGCCTCTAAAAGTAGACTCACGAACCCGCGTGCTTCACGATTTGACGTTAGCTCTCGAAATAGACGCCGGCTTTCGTGAGGGCCTCTCGCAGGTCGCTGTAGCGCAGCTCTCGTGTTCCACAGTTTTTCACGGCGCAGAGGGCCGCGGCCGTCCCGGCGCCCTGGCCCTGCCCCATGCAGCAGACCGTATTGCGGGTGGACATGTGGGGCCTGTGGTCGGAGGTGATCATCATGCCGCAGGCCAGCAGGTTCTCTATCCCTTTGACGCGCAGCGCCTTGTACGGGATGCCATAGGTGCCGCCATTTTTGACCTGGTATCGCGGCGCACTGTCGTGGAAGCCATAGACCATGACCTCATCGTCGAAGTGCCTGCCCTCGATGACGTCTTCGTGAGTTATGTCGTAATCGCAGGTAAT
>CP070806.1:2270145-2277494 GCA_020343675.1 Phycisphaerales bacterium | reverse complement strand
CGACCGTGCCGATATCCACGTGGTCGATGTCGGCGTGGCCGTCATAGCGGGTGCCGAGCCGTTTGATGAAGTCCAGATGCCGCTTAAGCACAACCGGGTCATCGAGGTCGGGAATGGCAAGCCCATCCTGGCCGTCGTGGTCGCAGATGAGTATCTTGCCGCCCAAGCCTTCGAGCCAGTCAGGATGGTAGGGATTCGCCCGCCTTGTCGAGCAGCACATCACGCGAAAGGCCAGACGCTGGCCCGCCTGTCTTGTCTCTTCCAGCACGGCATCAAGAAACGCAAAGTCAATCTTGTCCGGCTCGGGCTCAAGCGTGTCCCATCCCCAGCGGGCGTAGTGGACGGTCGAAGGAATCCAGTCCGGCAGATTCTTGTCGTTGTCGGCCGCGTGGTGAAACGTTTCCCAGCCCATGCCCGGATTAGCGAGAAGCTCATCGGTTTGCTCGGGCACGACGGTCACTCTGGCGACGGGAGCCGGCTTCGTTTCAAGCGTTCCGCATCCAGATGCACACAGCTGGGCGCAACCCAGCGCCGTCAACAAATAGAGAATCGTCTTTGAGGCTTTCATGCCATTCTCCTACAAAACGTTTGTGGTTGTCTGAAGAAAAGTCAAAGAAAGAGCACGAGAGCGCAGATCACATGTCATTATGCACCTCTGCACTTACCAATTTTGCATTGCTATGTTTTCAACCGAGCGTCACTTCTCGGCGAGAAGTCCAAGGGATAATCGGCGTCGGAACAGGTCTTCTATTTGCGTGCTCAAATTTCTGCGGGCCAGTTCCCCGCTACTGCGCAGCCGTACTTGGAGAGTCTCGGTGCGTCCGTCAGGCGACCTGAATGCAACCGTGACATAGTTGGCGCCGCTTTCATTCCGATACCTCTGGCCCACGGCAATCGCCCATTGACTTTCGGTCGCGTCAGCTGCCGCCGCGGCCAACCGCTCGGCGTGGGAGGCGCTCTTACTCCAGTCATCATCGCTCACACCGAGCAGGCGGCGCAGCTTTTCATCGGTCCCGGCAATGTACGCGCCGGCCAATACCCGTTGCGCGCCGCCGGTTCCGCTCAGGGCCGCAGCGAGGGAACCGCCGCTGCCCACCTCGGCCAGCGCGAGTGTCGCACTGCGCTCTTCAAGCCCTCTGATGATGTGCTCTTCCAGCGACGTTTCATCCTCGGCATAAATCGAATCGCCCAGATGGGCGACAATTTTCTGTTTCAATTCGTCGAGCCGCACGCGGTCTTGCGGCGTATCGTGCGACAGTGTAAAAGTGAAGTCCACCCGGCGGCCCTCGAATTGCGACGATATCGCTATGTCGGGCGCCAGCGGGATATGGTCCTTGAGCGTCTGGTCAATCTGCGATTGGCCAAGGCCCACGAAGCGCAACGTTAGCGAGCGGCCGGGCAGCCGCGTTCCGAATCGCCTGCTGAGATAGGGCACCAGCTCGTCGTGAACCATCGCCTGCAATTCTCGCGGCGGTCCCGGCAGCGCGACAATGACGGCATCCGCCGACTCGAAGATCAGGCCAACGGCAGTGCCGTTGGAATTCTTCAGGTACGTGCCGCGAACCGGCACCCGTGTCTGGCGGCGCAGATTGACCCGAAGCTTCTCGGGCGACGTGCGAAAACGCCGGCCCATCTCCTTCAGCACGTCGGGGTGTTCTTTCAGCGTGATTCCCGTGTAGCCTGAGAGGGCCTGTCGTGTAATATCGTTGTCGGTGGGCCCGAGCCCCCCGGTGACAATGACCAGCGGGGCCTTGCCGGTGGCAAAGCGCAACGCTTCTTTCATATCAACTTCGTTATCATCGACCGACATTGAGCCAATACATTGCAGGCCCAGCGGTCGAAGCGTCCGGGTCAGAAAGTGCGTGTGCCCATCGGCATAAACGCCCGAGAGCAGCTCGCCTCCGGTAACCACAATCATGTAGTTGGTGGGCTCCGATGCAGATGCCCACGTGCACAAGAGCATAAATGCGCAGGTGCACAAGTACATTGGGCTTGTACTCTTTCGCTGATTTTTCACTCTCACCTACCTTCGGCGACAATTTCAATGCCGCAAAGCAAAGGCTCGGCACGGCTCCGCGCGGCGCGAGCCAGAGCGACTTTCAGGTCGTCTGTAATGTCGATTCCCTTGAATTCCTTCACTACAGTTCGGTGTGTCCCGTCGGCCTCTTTGACAATGTCGAAATTCTCCAGGACACGTCGGTCCTGAAGCGAGACGTCAAAGACGCGCCGGCCCGCCTCGTACGGCTCGGTCTCGGCGAAGTACAAACGCACCGTATAGGGCCTGGGCGTCTCGAAGGCGCCGAGAATCTGGGCTTCGGACCAAGTCGGGATCTGCTCGATGTGCTTATCAAAAGCGTCAACCGAAGACGGATTCCGGCCCGGCTGAATGAACATGCGCACGCGGACCTCCCGCAATCCCGTGACACCCGAGGCCGTTATCCAGTTGTAAGGCCCTTTAACGGCAGAGTTGTGATGGCGAAACGACTTTGGGTCGTGGTACTCGGCCCGGACGGGCACGTCCGGCGACGGCCCGCCGACACTGGGAAATTCCAGCCACAGCGTGCCATTGTCGGCCGTGCGGTTGCCCGGGGCGCCGAAGTTAATCCCGACTTGTCTGACAGGAGTCGGCTCGCTGGGCAGCATGTAGTAGTCAAACGTCCAGTACGCCACCTCCGGCATGTGCACCAGAGCCAATGACGCCTGATTCTGGTAGCTGCACACGCAGGTTCTCGTGTAGTCGGGCGCGTTGAGTACGCCGTTGGCGATGATCAGATTCGAGGTGCAGCCGGACTTGAACCCGCCGATGCTGGCCGTACCTTGTCCGGCGGTCAGGTCCACAAAGGCCCCCGACGCCGAGCGGAAGGTCAGCAGGTGCTCGCTGGCGATGGCCGTGTTGCAGCCCTTGAAACGGACCCACGTCCAGGGAATGGTCCGGCCGGTCATGGGGTGTTGACGCGTGACGGTCCGGCCGCTGAGCAGGTCATAGACTTTGGCCTCGGCGGCGGCCGAACCGCTGCCGCCCCCGGTTTGCGTGATGACCCGGTCGTGGTAGAGAATGGGAGGGCCCTTGTAGCTGTCGTCATTGCCCCAGAGGACTTTGCCGTCCGTCCCCCAGTAAGCGGTCATGCCTCTGTCGGCTTCGTCCACGGCGCGGTCGCCGGACCGGCTGCCTGCTTCGAGCAAAACACCGTGTTCGGCCGAGTAAGCCAGCCACGTGCCGAAGATGTTCTCATTCGCATCCCACAGCACCTGCCCCGTCCGCGCCTCCAGCGCATAGACGCTTCGTTCCCTTTCCATGTTCAGGCCCCGGCGTTTAAAGTACGCCAGTTTGGCGTCGCTGACGCCGTCGATGCAGAAGACTCTTCCGGCCGCAGCGGCTATGGCGTTGTGGCGGAAGGAGTATTTTGCGCTGCGTTTCCAGAGAACCTCGCCCGTGTGGCGATCCATCGCAACGAGCATTTTGCTGCCGGAAGCGTACTCGGCGTTCGCCTTGACGCCCGTGACATTGTCCAGGCGGACGGCCGCGATTTTGTTGTGCGCCCCGGCGTTTCGTTCCGGAACAGCAACCAGATAGGGATCCAGAACGAACCCCCTGCTGGTGACTCTCTCGTTATGGCCTTCGATGGCCAGAACGTTCGTTCCTCTACGCAGAAAACTTGCCGGGTTGTCGATCTTGAAATACTCCGGGCCCACCGTTCCACGCCTCCGGGCGCGCGACGCCCCGGCGCCACGCCCGCTGCTGACACCGACGCGGAGGATCTCCTCGCCGTTCAGGTAGGCGATGAAGGCGTCGTTGTAGTTGATCACCAATCCCAGCCCGTGAATGTCGTCCGGCTCAGGTACATTGAAAGATTTGCGTACATACACCACGGAGTAGCGGCCCACCATGTTCCGCAGGACCGTTGTGTTGCTGGCGTTGTTTTCACTGCCAAAACCGGCCGCCGATGTCCTCCAATCCTCGGCGCTGAAGTCGGCTTCTGTCCAGTCATCATTCGGGTGAGTGCCGGCTAGGTACTGCCACTGAGCACCTTGAGCAATGAGCGGCCGCATGTCTTCGGGCAGTTGTGTTTGACCGTGTCTATCCCCCAGTGGGATATCAAGAGGCGAGGCCGTGGCCAGAAGCAGGTCCTCCCAGACCAGAACTGTGCCCCATCGGGGCGTGTCCGCGCCCGGCAACGAGAATTCCTTTGTTGTTTTACCCGTAGCGGGGTCCAGGACATGAATGGTATCTCCGTATACAACGTACAGGGCATCCGAAACCGAGACATAGTTGCTTCCTATCTCGTTGGCGCCGGGCTGGTGACTGGTGTTGTCGTAATATTCGCCCAGGTCCTGGAAGTCTCGTTCCCAGAGCAGTCGGCCCGTATAGACGTCAACCGCGCGGAGCATATTGCGCCCCTCAATGAAAAGACGCCCATCGACAACCTGAGGCGAAGGGCCATGTCCGTGCCGGGGCAGGATTTTGTCATTGGAAGGTCCCCCGAACCAGAGCAGTCCCAGCGGCGCCCTGACCCGCTTGTCCCGTGACATTACGGTATTGGCTGAATCGGCATATTGATGAGTCCAGTCCGCCGAATCGGGCAGGGCGCCGGCCCGCGTCAGAGTCACTAGGCCATTGACGCTTGAAGTCTCACAGCCCGGAAGATTCAGTGCGGCCGCGCGTTCGAGAATTACAGCGTGCTCGGGTTGCTCAACTGCAAGGCAGGCGGTGCCGCCGTACGGACGCAGCGAATGAAAGACGCCTTCGAGAAAACGGTCGCCCTGGCGCAAACCGGCCGCACCCACGTCTTCTGAGACAGTCAAATTCGCCATATAGGCGGGAAGCCGCGCCGTGGTGATATCGCCAACGTGAACAGCGGCTCGCGTTCCATAATGTCCCGCGTCGTCGAGCCTGCGGCGCATGGCCTCGACCTTCTCGGCGTCCGGGTCGAATGCAACGACGTGCAGTTGCGATTGATCGAGCAATTGACAAAGAAGCTCGCCCGTTCCCAGACCGAGCAACAGGCAGTATCCTTCTTTTTGACCCGTCGTTTCCAATATCTGTACGACCCTGCCCCTCCATTGCTCGGACCCGGCGTCCAAAGGCGTGGCCCGGCGCTCATAATGTTTAGGCTGGCGTTCTTCGTCCGCGAAGCAGCACAGGCGGCCATCGAGCGTAACCACGAAGAGCTTGCCGTCCGCGGCCAACATGGTCCAGACTTCGCCATCCACGTTCGCCTGCCATCCAACCTGAGCCGGAGCGTCACCCGCCGGGATATCAACGGCCGCCACAGCACTCGTTGGGCTTTTGGCGCTGCAGTAGAGGCGGGAGCCTGCCTTGAGGTGGATTTTGTCGAGTTCGAACGGGACCTTCGCCTGCCACAATGCTCTGGCGCGTTTTGTCGCCGGATCGAGGCGGTACGCCGAAATCGTACGACTCCCGCTGCTGATAACAACATCGCCTGCGGCAACCGACGCCGGAGCTTTGGCGATCTCAAGCCCATCCGAGAGACCGTGTACGGCGCCTTCATTGAAGAAGCAACTCTGCGAAGCCATGACTTCGCAGGCGCCGGTTTTTCCGTATTTGTTCAGATGATAATACAACAACTGTCCGGTTCTGCGGTCGTATGCCGCCGGTACGGACCGGCCTCCTGCTATGAGCAGCTTGTCCTCGGTTGCTACTAAGTAGCCTTGGGGAGCCACGCCGGCAAAGGCCGGGCTACTGTGCGGCTGCATAAGGTACGTCGAACCGCTGCCGCTATTGGTCCATACACGTTCTCCGGTGTCGGCGTTGATAGCGTGGATAAAGGTCCCCATGAAAGGCCAGATGCTGGCTGCGAAATATAATGTTCCGTCGTAGAGAACCGGGCCCCCGCGCGCGGGCCACATGCCGATGAGTCGGTCGTTTCCGATGACCTTGTTCGGGCCCGGCCCACCCGAAAACTTGCGAATCAGACTTCCATCGCGGATGCTGAGGCAATAGAGATTCCCATCATCAGAAGCAACGTACAATTTGTCTTTATAGGCGACCGGCGCGAAACGCACGGGCCCGTCGGTGTAGAAACGCCACTTCTCTGCGCCTGTTTCCGTGTCGTAGGCCGTGACGCTGTCGCAGACCATCGAGCCGACAAAAATGGTCTTTCCCGCTACGACGGGCTCATACGAAGCGTCAAATTGCAGCCTGTCCTGGCTCGCCGGCCAGGCGGGCCTCGGGGCGCCAAGCTCACGGACCCACTGTAGATTCATGCGAGCCGGCAATTCTTCGCCCGACGATGCGCAGCGCCCCGCATCGTACCTCCACATGGGCCAATCATGCGCATACACACTCGCCGGGGAAAAGAACACCGGCAGAGACCAGCAGGCAAGAAGAATCAGCGCAACGAAAGACCGGTTGACATATCCATTGACATTCTTGTCGAGTGTGAGGCTGTGGGTCTCGTGAAACATTGCATCGATACTCCCATACTCCGGCCATTAGATGATAAGCATGTACGCGGCTGAACGCACCGCTGCGGCAGAATTGACCCTAACCCTCAGTGACAGAATCCACCGTACACACAATTTGAGGCTCCCGATAGAGAATCTCATTTCTTTAGGGTATCAAACCCCCACGGGATCTTCAACTGATTTTGCTGCCGTGGGTATATGCCAATCCCATAGATGGTCTTTGACGCGTGACGCCTAAAATGGCGAGCTCGGCCGGTGATATTGACAAAAAACCGGGGAGTCATCCCGTCCCCGGCCCACAGCATGGACCGCAATATTCGGCCTCACTTTAAGCTCAAAACCGGCTTGAGTAGCCTCCATAGGCTCTGTAATTTCAGAATTCGGCCCATTTGCTGCCCACTCCTTGAAAAATTTGGATTTAATGGTTGCAATCGCCGGATGAATCTGGTACAGTAATCACGCGCAATGTTGGCTTGGCTATAGGTCGGTCGACGTGCACGAGAGAAGATAGTGCTTTAAGGCGGGAGCCGCCGGGAGCGAGCTATAGGCGGCTGAGTAGAAAGTGAGTTTCGTGTGGGAGATGTGTCCAAGGTCTCTGGAGGCACGGATGAAGCACGCAAGAATGCTCTGAGGCTCGTTTTGGACCGCAGAGTGAAGCTTGGATTCCGCGGGACTACGAAGGTGACCGGCGATGCAGGCGGAGCCGGCCTGCCGCGAGTCCGGTCAGACGCCCAGTCCGACTTCGGCCACTGATTCCGCTCATGTGGAACCTGGAAGCGTGCAGGAGTGTTTCAACGGAGCGTATATGGGAAACATCGACAAAAAGAGTGCCCCGTGACGATTCTACCATCGAAAAAAACGGCAATTTATTGCTTTTTTCACGAATACGTTGTATTGTACCCTTGAGAGAAGTTAGGGACATT
>CP070806.1:2257429-2270045 GCA_020343675.1 Phycisphaerales bacterium | reverse complement strand
GACTGGCCGGCGTGAACAATCGTCGTCTCCATAAGAGGGGGCGTCAGATAGCCGGCCTGAGAGCCGTTTGCCGGATCCAAATACCCATCCGACCAGGTCGAATATACCTCGTGGGGCGGATAGTCGTTGTAGTCTTCAAAGTCATCCACAACAATCGACTCGATTGTCTTAAAGTTCCAGATATCACCCTGCCACACAGCGGGGGTCTCGACATCATTGACCTCATCGACCCTCCAGAAGTACATTTTGCCCACGTCAAGGGCTACCGGACCATGACCGGTTTCCGCCGGGCTTCCAACCAAGGCAGTACCATCAACCACGGTGTTGTAGTCGTCGCTCAGGTACACGTTGTGCGTCGCGGCCTCTCGGCCCGCTCGCCAGGCGAGGGTCACATCCAGGTCCAAACCCGTGGCCCCGGAATCCGGTGAGGGCTCTCTGGCAATGACCGGCATGGAGGAGAAGCGGACCTCACTGAGATTATACTGGGGCAGGACGCCTCCCCAGTTGCTGTTCGCGGTCAGCCTGACGTACTTTGCCGCCGCCCCGCCGAAGTCCACTGTGGTATTGGCTGCATAATCAGCCGCTCCAGTCCCCCTGCCGAATTCAGGCACGTCGGCCAAAGCCGTCCAGTCGGTTCCGTTGGTCGAGCATTCGACGGTAACATCCCTGAGCCCAAAACCGAACAGGCCCTCAAAGGCTTGATTGCCATTCCATGCCAGCATCTGGTGCAGCTTGTACACGTTGTCAAGCTCATACTGGATCCAGGCCCCCAGCGGTTCAGTGTCGCTGAGCCACATATCCGTCGGCTCTACCGAGTGCAGGTTGTCCGCATCCAGGCCCGAGCCGTTAATCGTGTTTTCAGGGCCGAAATCTGCCCCAGCTGTGCTGGAGGCTGTGGCGGTGATGGTTGCGCCATCAATCGGATAGCCAACAGGCTCGGTCGTGAAACTCCAGACATTGCCTTTGTGCACCGTCGAATCCGGCGGGGCATTAACTTCATCGACGCGCCAGTAGTACGTCGTGTCGAATTCAAGCCGCTGCGGTGGAGTGTAACTGCTGGCATCCTGCGCAATACCGTCGGTGCCGTCGTTGACGTCAGTAAATACCGTACCCAGGTAAACCCTGTGCCCGTTGACGGCGGGTGCATAATTTCCCGGCTTCCAGCTCAGGACCACCTCGCGGGGTACATCCGTCGCCCCATTACCCGGGCTTGGACCGGTGGCTTTGCCAAGCGCCGGTGGGGTGGCGTTTTGATAATCCGCATCAGTGGGCACGTAGCCGGGATCATTCGTCCACATGAAGACATCCCAGATGTTTCCGGTCTGCCGGTTGAGGATCCACATCGTGTTCTCGCCATCTTTAAGCGTTTTCGTGTGCCCCTCATCCTTGCCATTGTCGCTCCATTCCCAGTTCCCGGTAGATCCTGCGTTTTCCTCGAACACCCGCTGACCGTTGGCTAAGCCGCTCACTGGCAGGCTCGTCACTGGGGCCTGGTCGCCCGGGTGTCCGTCCACCACCATGAAGGAGGACTGATTACTGGGATTAATCACCCGGCCCCAGAAATACCAAGTCCCGCCGGAGCCGCCGGCCAGGCTGATATTGAACGTGTAGCGAATATAACCTGAGCCATCGCCACCAGTATCGATGATATTCATGGACCGGCCAAACGCGCCAGGTTCATCACTCAAGGCAAATCTGCTATCGTCAGCAGGATCGCGTTCGTCGAAATCCTCCACTTCAAACCAGATTTGGACTCCGGCTCCATAGTTGGAGACTTTAACATTTTCAACGGCATAGGTCGGCATTGCCGAGACCAACAAGGCCACGAAAATACCGATTAAGATTTGTTTAGACAATTGGTGGAACATTTTATTTTCTCCTTCATGCGCCAACACTTTTAGTTTGTTCTTGCCCAGACACTTCACGCGAAGAGGCTTCCCGGATGCACAAACACTTGCACGAGGGTGACCTTATAAATTTCGTAAGCCCCCCCTCGCGAATGGTGCGTGGATACGTTGCATTGAAAGGAATCATTTCTCGAAACATAACTATCCTCCTACAGGAAAAATGGAATTGCACAACAATCGACAACGATGTGTACCCTCGCCGCCCAATGTTCACGTCATGCCCGGAATATCACTCCGGCGACTTGGCCCAACCTCCTTTCATCAAAGATAAACCCTAAACCTGTTAAGGTAAAGAACATTACCCCCGAAGCGTACGTATTCGGCGGTCGTGATGAGTCCAGGGTTTGTCGGGGTAAATTCCACACATATCGCAGAAACCGCCCGCGACAGCCTCCAGACCTTCCACACTCTTATTTCTACCAGATTCGCCCCGTCCGCGTCAAGAAAAAAATGCTTGACTATGCAATTCCTTCCCTGTGCGTCTGCCTTGAGAGATCATCTCAGGCTCAACAAGGCACAATGCCCAGGCGCTCAACGCGACTCTTGCCTGACCAAGGCTCCCTTTCCTGCTTCAAAGCTGAAACCCTTGTGTGCCCGTCTTTTTCCGGATCCGTCACAAAAAAGGAAAAAAAACATAAAAAAGCATCAATATTTCATCGCTGACAATCGCTCTACACCATGGTTGCGACTGCACACGCAGCCCGTTTGGGGCCCCTGCCGTCTTCAGTTTCCAACTCCTTCAAGCGGGGGCTCCCTTTCAAAGACGCCAAAATACCCTCAAAACCCAGTTTTCGGCAGCCGCCCCCCCCCCGGAACCCGAATAATCCCTACATGTAGAAAAAGCGTTACATTTGGCATCGAGGGTGGCACTTGATTACGGTTTTGACGGGGCGATGAAGAGCAGGCACAGAATGGATGGCAGGAAGAGAAATCATAACATTTTCAGCACATAACAGTTGCTCACATCCCTCCTCCGTGCAGCTGAGCTTGCCGGCCAGCAAGGACGTGTGGCCGGCAGGCTTGGCACAGCACAGGAACGCGGGAAAACCCGGCCGGCAGGCCTGCGATTCTGCCGACGGCGCGTTTGCCGCAAAAAAGCGTTATGCTTTGCCCCGGCCCCGGCACATTACTACGGTACTATGAGTGGCGTCAGAAGGATAGAGAAAAGAGATTGGGCTAGTGCAGCGAACACGCACTACGAAAAACGCCCCTGCTGAATTGCGTTTCCTCCTTCCGCAAAAGCAGGGGCGTTTTTTCTGCCCGCCCGTGTGCTCAAGGCCTGCTCGATACCGAAAACCTCGCCGGCGGATTCTCCCTCAGCGGACCGAAACGCACTTCATCTGTTCCTGGTCGCGGATGAGCAGCTTTCCGTCCACAAGCGTCAGCGGCCCCCAGCACTCCCTCGTATTGAGCATCTTCGCGCTCGCCAGCGGCTTGAAACCCGCGGGATTGGGCTCGATAAGATGAAGAATGCCCTCTCTGCCGTCCACGCTGAAGATCAGCCCGTCCGCGAGAACGAAGCCTCCCTTGTCAAAAAGAGGCGAGTTGCCGGTCTTCCACTTGACCTTTCCGTCGAGGTCCATGCAGACCAGGCCATCCCGGGTCTCGTTCGTGGTGCAGTGGCCGTACAAATGGCCCTCGTAGAGAATAGCCGGGTGGACGTGCGTGCCGAAGTCGTCTGTTTTGTAAACTTCGGTCACGGCCAGAGAATCGCCGGTCTTTTCAATCTTGATCATCGCCGAGCCCGCTCTGTAGCCGCCGGTAACGAACAGCCGGCCGTCGCCGATTTCCGTGACATTCGAGACTGGAATCTGGCAGCTCCAGCCTTCATAGAGCCAGAGTCTCCTGCCGGTCTTCGGGTCCATTCCCACCACCGCACCGCCCCCGCCGCCCCGTGAACCGGCGCTAATCATAACTGCGTGGTCGTCACCCGCGATCTTCACGATCTTCGGGCTGACGTAGCCAACCCGGCCCGGAAGCTGGGGCGAAGCCCACTTGAGCTGCCCCGAAAGCTTATCGTACGCGACCACGCCGGCCTTGGCCGTCTGCGAGGCCAGAATCAGCAAATCGCCGTAAATCAGCGGGTTCTGGCTGATAGCCCACCGGGGCACGCTGCCGTCGTCGAAGTCCTTCCACACGTTCTTCTTCCAGACCGGCTTGTGCGTGTTGCGGTCGAAACAATGCACATCGCCGAACGAGCCGCACGTGTAAACATAACGACCGTCGAGGGCAGGCGTACTCCGCGAGCCGGGATGGCTCACCCGGCCCGGCGCATCGTATTCATAGGACCACTGCTGCTTACCCGTGCCGAGGTCGAGGCAGCGCAGCACGTCCTTGTCGTTGCCGATCCGATCCAGAATATAGACTTTGCCGTCACTGACAGCAGCCCCACCGTAACCGGCCCCGAGGGAAACCGCCCAGAGGACCTTCGGCCCCGCCTTCGGCCACGAGCGAAGCAGGCCGGTCTCGGGCGAAACTGCATTCCGCTCAGGCCCGAGATATTGAGGCCAGTCCGCCATACTGCCACATGCCATCAGCATTACCATTGCTGCGATCAGAGTCGAGTTAGTCTTCATGTTCTCCATTCCTTTAAAAGAAAAGTTGGACCGGCATTCCGATTACAGTGTCTCAATATGTCCTTCAAGCAGGCGTGCCCTGCTCTGGGGACAAACGTACAAACGACGTCTCGGCCGGTCTGCTTACGGCGCCCTCCCATCTATACGACTGGACAACCTTCTGCAACGTCTCATGGCGTAAGCTTACAAAAGCCGCCCGGAACTTTCAACTGTTTTCGTGCCCAATCGGTCGGTTTTCACCGCTCGCACCGGGGACAACCCATGGTTCATCCGCCCGCCCGGCCGCCGGATGAGACAGGCCAATCGTCACAGCCGGAAAAATCGTTGCAGATGGAAAAACCGTTATATTCAGGGACGCTGTCGGCACTTAATTGCAGAACGTTTAATGTTGAACATTGATGGCTTTTGAAGGAGGGCGAGTAGTGTGGGAAACTACACTACTACGCAAGCCCCTGCTTTGACTATCCCTCTCCTCCGTGAAGCAGGGGCTTTTTATGCAGCCCCCTCAACACCAAGACAAAGCAGGCAGGGCAGAAGGCGGAATTCAGCTTTCGGCGGACGGTTGGCGACTTATTGCGATTTGGCCATTCCGGCCCGGAGCCGGTCAAATGGGCACGTCGTCTGTCAGAGTGAAACGGGCCCCGTTTTCTCTCGGAGCCCGTTGCTTGCTGCGGCTTCTTGCTTTGGGTCAGGCCGGCACGACGTTGGTCGCACACGAGCGGCCCTTCTGGCCCTGTCCGATCTCGAACTGGACCTTCTGGCCCTCCGCCAGGCTGGCGTAGCCGGTCGTCTTGACCTCGGAGTGATGGACGAAAACGTCCTCGCCGCCGTCGTCGGGAGTGATAAACCCAAAGCCCTTCTTGTCATTAAACCATTTTACCGTACCTGTAGTCACTGCTGTGCTCCTTTGGCCCTTTCAAGGCCATAAAACATGTCTCTCAACTTTTTTAATGAAGGATATTCTTGAGAGACGCGAGAATATGCCACATTAACATGCCATCATATCGCCGGGGCATGTCACGATTCAAGAAAAATTTCAAAAAATAATTCCCGCCTCAACTTGCTGTCCAAGCACTTGAACCGCCTATCCAATCACAGCCGAAACGAGTCAAATGTCTCTGGAATCCGGCGGGTAAAGATCGTCCAAAGCCTCCGCCTGCCTCTTGCGAGCAGTGCTGTTCTTCTTGGCATATCTGTCCGTGATATCTGGTTGCCCCCGCCTGCGACTCGAGCAAACCGGCTAATTTGCCTCACATTTCCACTTGACCTAGCATGTCCCATCTCAGATACTCTCGTCCAAAATGTTAAGTATTGTCATAGATTCACCAAAGTACTTCTGATGATTCAGCGAATGGGCAGATTCAAAAGCAGTTCGACAGGAGACCTCAGACACTGGCAAGTCAGGATCTTTTCAACCGTCTGGATCACGTACTTCGCTTTCTATCTTTGCCGCTACAACATGCCAATGGTCACCGGAGAAATGGGCGACGCTTTCTCGTGGGACAAGTCTCAAATGGGAATAATCTTCTCCTCGCTGTTGCTTATGTATGCCGTCGGCCAATTCGTCAACGGGCAGCTCGCCGACCGTTTCGGCAGTAGGCTCATCGCGAGTCTCGGCGTGTTAGGCTCAGTATCGATGAACATGGCAGTATTCCTGGTCACACTCTGCTTCTCGCCCGAGACAGCGAATCCCCGGACGATTCTGTTGCTGGTAGCCGTCTTCTGGGGGGCCAACGGCTTCTTTCAGGCGATGGGCTGGACTCCCATGGTTCGAATCATGGCGCATTGGTTCAGCTCGGAAAACCGTGGCAAAGTCATGGGGTTTATGGGCACGTGCTATCAATTCGGCGCAGCCTTTTCGTGGTTCTTGGCGTTCTTTATTGTCACGTATTATGTCCAGCAAATGGGAGGGGACTGGCGGGCTGCCTTCTGGGTGCCAGCGGGCTTATTTGCAATAGTAGGCGTCGTCTTTTTTACCTGCATTAGAAATACTCCTGAAGATGCAGGCTTGCCCGAGGTCGAACCCGATGATCACTGCGAAACCGGACTTGTCGGGGAAAGTCAACGCACCATTGTCCAAAATATTGCGAGGACCCTCAGGAATCCTTACATCTGGATCGTAGCTTTGACGTTCTTCTTTCTGGATGTAAACCGCTACGGCTTTGTCAACTGGCTTCCGGACTTCCTTGCCGAAAGCGGTGAGTCGATCGGAGTTGGAGGCTTTGGCTTCAAAGAGGTCATGAAAAGGATCATTCATCCTTTAGCGGGTTCCGCCGGCGCCGTCGCTGCCGGTTGGGCTACAGATCGCTTCTTCAATGGAAGACGGGCACCGGTGATCGCCTTGCTGCTGACATTGCTGGGCTTGTGTTCAATTGTTTTTCCATATCTCGATCCGGGTAATACCGCCCTGGTCATCTTTATACTCGCTGCTATCGGATTCTGCACTTACGGTCCACATATTCTCATGGTCGGCCATGCCGCTCAGGACTTCGGGAAAAAGGCAGGCGCCGCAGGAGCGGCGGGCTTCATCGACGGGATGGGGTATGTCGGTGCAAGTCTTGCCGGCTGGGGCGCCGGGGAATTGATAGACAGATACGGTCATGAGTTTACCTTTGTCTTATGCGGTTTGGCCGCTATCTTGGGCGCTATATTGGTCTGCCTGATTTGGAGAGCGGGGCCCAGGACTCACACTGTCAATTAGCAAAGGTATTTATTCATGGATTCAAGGCAGCGTTTTGAACTCACTGTTGCTCACAAACAACCAGACAGGGTCCCCATCGACTACTGGGCAACCTCGGAAGTTAATGCCAGGCTGTTGAAACACCTTGCCTTGTCATCGCAGGAGCAATTGCTACAGCACTTCAATGTTGATTTCAGATATATCGAAGGCCCGAAATACATCGGGCCGGGGCAGACAATTCGCCAAGACGGTTCACAGGAAGACCACTTCGGCGTCATAAGAAGATCGGTCTCATATGGCGAAGGAGTCAAAGCAGGTACCTACAGCGAAGTTGTACGGTATCCCCTTCAAGACGCAACTTCTATCGACGAAGTCGAAAATTATGCTAAATGGCCCAGGCCTGAACACTTCGATTATGAGTGCGTAAGGCAGCAGGCTGCAGGGGCCCGCGAGACAGGCAAAGTGGTCGTATTCATGGGCGACCGACTTAACCGCTGTGCACAACTGAAACCTGCTATGTACGTGCGGGGTGTCGAGCAGATATTGATGGACGTCGTGGCAAACCCGGAAATCGCGGGGACGATTTTCCGCAAAATTGCGGATTTCTACAGCGAATATGCTCGCAGAACATTGCAGGCCGCTGCAGGAAACGTCGACGTCTTCTTTACGGGCGATGACTTCGGTACACAGGACAATACATTCTTTCCCGTCGAGACGTGGCGATATCTTCTGAAAGAGGGCTTCGATCGATTTGTCAATATCGGTCATGAGTTCGGCTGCAAAGTGGCCCATCATACTTGCGGGTCTGTTACACAGATGCTGCCTGATTTTGTAGAATCCGGCCTGGATATCCTGAACCCCCTTCAGCCGGATTGTGCCCGGATGGACTACCAGAAAATAAAACAAGAGTACGGTGACACAATCTGCTTTCATGGTGGAATTTCTATTCAAAAGACAATGCCTTATGGAAGCCCCCAGGATGTCCGAAACGAGGTGAAAGATCGTGTAGGAAAGTTGGCCGGTAATGGTGGCTACATTTTTTGCACCGCACACAACATTCAGGCCGACACTCCAATCGAAAACATCATCGCCTTGTTCGAGGCCTACAAGGAATTCGGCAGAGATCGAATGAGATTCTAACTCGCCGTCACTGTCAAGTGTCGTGTTACCCGCATTTGTGGCAATGATAATTTCAAGTATGATCGTTCGATAATAGATTTCAACTGTCGACAAGGAATAGACCTGAAGATTTGTTAGCGGTTAGCCGTAGGGAGTTCGCCGTGCTGGCATCACATCGAAACAAAGAACAAGGATGTCCTGTCGAAGCATATGATTCTTAAACATAGATTTGTGGGGGACTTTAATGTCCGGCTTCAAGATAAACAAACTGACAGACTGTGCCTGGCTCAACCTCTTTGAAGTCCGTTTCACGCGAAAAAGCCAACCGGACAAGTCCTGGCTCATGTGCTCGAGGAAGCATCACCCGGTCAAAGACGCTGCCAAAGCCGACATTGTAGTCATAGTGGCAACTATGGACTCTCAGGAAGGCAAAAGGCTCGTCGTTACAAAGGAATTCAGGGTGCCGATCTGGGATTATGAATACGGGTTTCCCACCGGTCTGATTGACGACGGTGAAGATGTCGCTTCAGCAGCGTCAAGGGAGCTGAAGGAAGAGACCGGCCTGGACCTTGTCAAGGTCAACCATATCAGCCAGCCGATCTTTTCATCTGCCGGCCTGACCGATGAGTCCTGCCATATGGTTCTGCTCGAGGCAAAAGGGGAATCCTCGGACAGATGGTCGGAGGACGACGAGGATATAGAGGTACTATTGCTGGATATTGAGGGAATTAGAGATTTACTTGCCTCGAACAAAAGAATTGCCGCGAAGGCTTGGGGATTGCTGTATCACTACGCCGCAGCGGGTAGAATCGGCTGACTCAAGATGCCCGATCTTGTCAAAGAAGCTCGTCGCACGAATGAGCGGCTTAAGGCGTATTCCTTACAAGGCCAGTGTAACTAAGCCACAGAAACGGCACGCAAGAGAACGAACAGGAAGTATCGTCTCGTTGTCAAGAGCAGGCCGGCCAAGACGGAGGGGCGGCCGGGCTTGTGCAATGAGTAAGGGCCTTCGGCAGCCGCTTCGGTAAGTTCAGAGCATGCTCAGTGGTGAATCTCCAGCCCTGAAATCTGTGAAATCAGTCGCTGCATTTTCCTCGACGCCCAGACCGTCTTGTTGTATAATATATATCAAACTAAATAGAATACAGAATGCAAAAGACAGAATACAGCAGAGAAGAACACGGCGGCAATCAGGGCGAAAGCACGATGGACGAAGGAGGTTGTCACGGCCCTTGTCATTGACGATTTCCGATCCATTCGATCTTACTCGGGACAGGCTTACGATTGACTATTGCCCCTTCGACGTTGCTCAGGTCGGCGTCCGCGGCAAATCTGAAAAAACAAAGCCAATTGCCGGCCGTCGGCCGGAAATCCGAAGCACGGAACCTGAAATTCTGAATAAGCAGGCCCGATGCCGCAGCATGACCTTGAAAAAGACAGAGCCAATTTCCAATAGGGCCAAATCACCCTATGCTGTTTTTATACAGAGGTTTATGGCGATTTCGCCGCTTTGAGACGGCGGAAAGACAAAGCCAATCCGTCAGGCCGCTCGATGTCTGTGAGGAATTGGCGGACTGCTCAGGGCCAATTTGGAGGCTGCTCTGGGGCGTATGTTGGCCGACGTGCCAAGCGGTCAGTAGAATCCGAACTCGCGGGCGGCGTCGAAGAGGGCGACAACATCTTCACCGCCAATATCTTATTGCACTTGAGCACGCTCCAAAGCCATCAGCATTTGCTGGAAGCCATTGCCGATTTCATTGAGGTGGGCCGCCCGCGTCGAATCGCCCTGATACACCCACGCAGTCGTCGGCCCGATGACAAGAATCCGGTTCACCTGCTTGCCCTGCGAGAGGATCACCGAGAGCCTGGCAAGATACTGCGCCATTACGTGATATGCCTTCCACCACGGCTCGTGACAGGAGAACGATTGCGGATGGTCGCGCTTGCGTGCCCTCGTATCGTGACGTAGGAAGGATGCTCGTTGAGCGTGTTGACTCCGAGGACACAGAGCCAGTCGCCGATTCGTTTCATGTCCTCGAATCGCAGGCCTCACACAGAGTCCGCTTGCGTCCGAGCTGGTTCGCAACGCTCGAAGGCTCCTTGACCGCCCGAACGTTGCCGAATTGGGCGTGAGTGTTCTCGCGGTACTGATTCATGAGCGCATCAATCGCCGGCCTCTGGTGCCACGCGTCCACCGCCATATTGTCGGGCGATCTGAGACAATTCGGCCATTCATGCTCTCAGTAGTGGCTTGTAGATTCGATGTTGTGCCGTTGGCAGTATTCGGAGTAAGGTTTTCCGCATCGCTCTTCGAACACATCGGGCAACTCATCCGTCCACGGAAACACGCCAGGCCGACGAAAACTGTATTGTTTATGCTATTGTCACTCCGGCTCGAAGCCACGTATCCCTTCGGAATAAACCACAATCATATCCGCATCTTCGTTGCCAATACAGGTAGCGTTGTGAAACACGCCAGGGCCAATGGTTATCGTGTCACCCGCCGCAAGGGTGAAGGTCCGATCGTCCATCGTGTGTTCCAGGCGGCCTTTGAGCAGATAGAGAACCTCTTCGCAGTTGGGATGGCGGTGGCGCGGGTTGCTCTTTCCCGCCCTGATGGTCACTCGTCCCAGCACCAGCCCTTCGGCGTTGCCGATATTCTTGCCCGCCAGCCACGTTAAGGTCCCCCAGTCTTCGCTGATAACCGTCTGTTCCGTGCCCGCCCGAACCGGATCCTGCTGCGGCCGCGGCGCTGTCTCAGCAGATAGATCGCCGAGGGCGAACTGGATGCCGTCGAGATAGTGCTTGAGCACCGCCGGGTTCCAGAAGACGTGGTTGTCGTGACCAAGCGAACAGTAAAACACCCGCCCTTTTCCCCAGTCGCGCACCCACGATATGGGGACATACGTTTGGTCCTGCTTGACACTCGCGGTCTTGGGATCGCTGAAATCAAGACTCAGCAGCACTCGAACCTTGTCCTTCTGAAGATTCTCGTACATGTAGATTTCATCGGCAATCTTGAAGCCTTTGCCGGTGAACGTGGCATTCAGCGGATGGTCCGGCTCGTCAATCTTGACCGCCCATTCCCCCTGGCCGGAGCGCCAATGGTGCCCGGCAAAGATGCCGCCCATCATTTCGCCGGCCTCAGGCCAGTCCACACCGCCCACGGGCGGCCGGCTCGAAAAATTGGTCGTGGCCGCGTGGATTCCGACGATGCCTTTTCCGCTACGCACAAAGTCCATCAGGCTTTGACGCATAGCGGGCTCGGTAAAGTCCATCCTGTTCGAGTTGTTAAAACAAATCGCGTCAAACGGTTTGAGAGTTTTCGGATTGAAAACGGACATTTCGTCGCTGACAACAATCTCGAAGGCCCCGGTTTCTTTCGCCATAAGCTCGATGGCCTTTGTCGCGTGGGGGATCGATGTGTGCACGAGCCCCTTAGCCCGAGTAAAGACCAGAAGCTTGCGCGGCTTGAGGGGCTTTACGGCGGCTTCTTTCGGGATTGCCTTTTGAATCTTTTGCAACGCGTCGGCGGATACGCCGGCGGCCAAGGCGCCGCCCTGGTTCGACAAACAGGAAGTAACAGATAATACCATAATCGCAGCTCTCAATCTTGTATTCACTTTTAACTCCTTTGCTGTTTTTGTTTTCAAGGCACAGACGCCCAATTCCACCGCCTGCCGGGATTACAGACGCCAGGGGCTTCGCATCGCACGGGCCAGCAGGCGGTTGGCTGTTTCGTTGTTGATGAATCGTTCTTGCTGCGGGTCCCATGTGAGCTTACGTTCGAGCCGCGTGGCGATGTCACTCAAATGGCACAACGTGTCCACCCTGACCGCAGTCTCGATGGGACAGATGGTCGCAGCCCGGCTCTTGATGCACTCCATGAAATTCTTGATATGGTCGTTACTCTCGTGCAACTGAACTTCGTCGGGGCCGATTTGCGATTGCAGCAGCGATTTCGGCTGGGCGTCGATGAATCCGCGCCTGACGTGGACCCACCCTTCGGTGCCTTCGAATACCGTGCCGTGTCCGCCTGCTTTGGGATAGCGCCGGCACCATTGCGTCGGCGCAGGTCCGTTCCTGCCGCCGACGCCTCTGAAGTCGATTTTTACCCCGCTTGCGGGCAAGTCAAGAATCACATTCCAATTTGTCGCGGTGTCGCATGCCCCGGTCTTGGGAAAGACGCCGGTGCCTTCGACCTCGACCACCCCGGCGATTTTGCCCCCGGCTCCCCACAGGGCGACATCGAGAGGGTGGACGCCCCAACCGGCTATCCAGCCGATGCAATAATCGGAAATGAAGGGCCATATCTTATCCGGGCTGGGGAAAAA
>CP070806.1:2251389-2257329 GCA_020343675.1 Phycisphaerales bacterium | reverse complement strand
CCTCTTCGCGCTTGGCAATCTCCAGCGTGTGCTCGCCAGCCGGCAAGATCCAGGTCACAACCGCGTTGCCGTGATCGTTGCTGTGAACCTCATCCCACGCCCAGCCACTCGGCGCATCCAACTCGTTGAACCGTACCCAGCCGGTGCCGGGCTGATCGGGATCCTCGTGCGTCTGCGCGATGGCGGTCGGGATCCGGACCCAGAACGAGTCGTTGCCGGTTTCCTGCCCGCGGAGCAGGATTTTGTACTCCCCGGCCGGAGCCGTAAAGCTGTACGTGGCAGTCCACTCCGCTCCAGGTGCATAGTCGTAGTCCTGGCCGTCACCGACCTCCGAGCCGATCCCCTTGCCGCCCGATGCATTTGGGTCATCATAGCTGCGCCAACTCGCGCCAAGTGTGCCGGCGGCTTCGGCCTCAAGCCACACCTCCGCCAGCGGTGCCGATGGTGGATACAACCCAATGTCGTCAATGTACAATGTGCCGCCGGCACCGTTGCCGTCAATGCCAATCGCCAGGCTCGTGACGCTCTGAAGGTTCACGCCCAGCGATGCAAGGTCAATGTTCCACGGCTTCCACTGTGCTTGCGCTATGTCAGCCGCATCGTCGGAATAGGGTACCTTAGCACCGTTGATCTTCACATACAACTGCCCGGTGTTGCCTTCAGTGCCGTGCAAGTACAACACCAATCTCTGAGTGCCGTGTTTGGTCCAGTCCTGCGGAACGGCAAAGGTGCGTTCAGCCTCTGAGTACGTGGCGCCGCCGGTGTTGCTGTAGAACAGCGGCATAGACTGATAGCCACCATGAACGATCGTGGTCTCAACAAGAGGAGGTGTGAGATTACCGACTTGGGAACCATTTAGCGGGTTCTCGTATCCGTCCTGCCACGTCGTGTAGATCTCGTATGGCGGCCAGTCGTTGTAATCCTCAAAATCATCCACAACAATCGACTGGATTGTCTTAAAGTTCCAGACCTCACCCTGCCACGCCGCCGGGGTCTCGGCATCATTGACCTCATCGACCCTCCAGAAGTACATTTTGCCCAGGTCAAGGGTCACCGGACCATAGCTGGCCTCTATCAGGCTCGTAGCCGGGGCGTTGCCATCGATCACAGCCTGCACGTCGGTGCTCAAGTACACATCATGGGTTGCTGCATCTCTGCCGGCGCGCCAACTGAGGGTTGCATCTACGTCCACATCCGTCGCCCCGGAATCCGGGGAGGGCTCTCTGGCGACCACGGGAATATAGAAGAAGCGGACCTCACTGAGACTATACTGGGGCAGGACGCCTCCCCAGTTGTTGGCAACGGTCAGCTTGACGTACTTTGCCGTTACCCCGCCAAAGTCAACCGTGGTATCGTGTGCGTACCCAGCCGTTCCGGGCGCCCTGGCAAATTCAGTTACGTCGGCCAAAGCCGTCCAGTCGGTTCCGTTGGTCGAGTATTCGACCGTCACATCTTTGAGCCCGAAACCAAAGAGCGGCTCAAAGACCTGATTGGAGTTCCATACCCACATCTCGTGCAGCCTGTACACCTTGTCGAACTCGTATTGGATCCAGGCTCCGAGCGGTTCACTGTCGCTAAGCCACATATCCGTCGCGCTCGTCGAGTGCAGGTCGTCAGCATCCAGTCCCGAGCCGTTGATGGTGTTTTCAGGGCCCGAATCCGCCTGGCCCGAACTGGAGGCCGTCGCGGTGATGTTCGCACCATCAACAGGATAAGCTACAGGCTCGGTCGTAAAGCTCCAGATATCGCCTTTGAATACTGTCGAATCCGGTGGGGCATTGACTTCATCGACGCGCCAGTAATAAGTCGTCTCGAAATCAAGGTGTTGAGGCGGAGCGTAGCTGCTGGCACTCTGGGTGATACCGCCGAGCCCATCATTGACGTCGCTGAAGTTCTCGCTCAAGTACACAATGTGCCCATTGACCGCCTGTGCAAATTCTCCCGGTGTCCAGGCAAGCACGACTTCGCGGGGTACATCACTCTCCTGATGAGCCGGACTCGGGTCCTTGGCCACTCCCCCAACGAACTCTCCTATCTCCACATTGTCGATGTGAAGACTTCCGGTGGTGCCGGCCGCTGCATCGCTGGAGATGAGCACGCGCCCAATGCTGGTGAAACTGGCATTCGGGAGAGTAATGACCACCGTGTCGTTAAGGGTGACGGTAAATTCAGCACCTACCAGCTCCAGTACCACGGTGTTGTACTCCCCTGCTACTATATCTGAGCCGGCGATGTCGGTCCAGCCGGGCCAGCTGCCATCTGGGGCATTGGCATGGATGAGGGGCCCACCCCAGGTGTAGATCTCGAGGTAGGCGCTGGTGTCCGTGTCGGTGACACGGATGTGGAAGTTGAGGCCTTCTCCCGCCTTGAAGTCGCAGGAGACCTTGGTCTCACCCACAATGTCTCTTTCGATGCCCGACCGCTCCCAGTCGATGCCCTGTTGTCCTGTGATGAGGACCTCGTTGTTTACAATTTTGACCTCAATGGTCCCGTCCTCCAGAATCGACCAACCATTGCCTACCTCGCCATCGGGTCTGTTGAAGTCGTCCAAGAAAGCTGCTCCCCAAGCGTTGGCCACCGAGAGCATAAGAACAAGCATGGCGAAACTTTTTATTTTACCCATTTTACTGCCTCCTTAAATAGATAGAATGTGCCGTTGAGAATCGTGCCAAAGCTGGAAATCTGGCGTGCTTTGGCCACACACCAAGACAATGGCTTTCTTCAATGCCTGCGCGAAGCCTCTGATATGACCAAGCGACTTGTGTCTGCATACCCTCAGCCTTCACAGCCTGATTTGGCCCTCACTCATCCGCCCAAAAGGCCGATCCAAATCACTCCTGAGCGGACTTCAATCATCACGCTCGTGGCACTTTAACTACCTATATTATTACCATACTTGCCCTGCGTCCGTCAAGGGGAATTGGCGGCGATCGAGACTTTTTTTGACACTCCCACAGGAAAAGTGGGTGTTCCCTTGGATGGAGCGACCCGAATTGAAGTTGCAGAACAGGCCGGTGTTCGTGTAACATATCACCATTCTCGATCAGAAGTGGGAATGCAGAATGGCGAATTCTCCCTTCTGAATTCTAAACTCGATAGAGGAGCCTGGAATGAAGAAATGGATTTTAGCCTCAGGGTTATTATTGATCGCGCTTGTTATCTCCGGCTGCAAAGCCCCGGCCAAGGAGGGCAAGCTGTCGTATGACAGGCCCTTGCCGCCGGGCCAGCTCGCGCTGCGCAAGATCACCAACCCACACGAAATTCCCGATTTTACGATGGCCTGCCTCGATCTGGACGAGCTGCGACCGGCTATCAACCACAGCCTCAGCTATCTGAGGAAGCCTTCGAGCAGGCAGTTCTATCCTGTCGGCGATATCACCCACGACCGGGCGTTGAAGAGCCTGGAGGCGTTCGCCGAGCTGCTGGATTCCGGCCTGGCGGGTGGGCAGTTGAATCTGGCCATCCGAGAGAGGTTCGACGTCTATATGTCCATCGGGTGCGACGACCACGGGACCGTGCTGTTCACGGGCTACTACACGCCGATTTTCGACGGCTCGTTCGCGCGCAGCGAGCGTTTCCGATACCCTCTCTATAAGCAGCCCGAGGACCTGGTCAAGGACTCTAGGGGCGAGATCGTGGGCCGGCGCATGCCCGACGGGCAAATTCTGCCCTATCCGCCGCGGGCCGTCATTGAGGATTCGATGATGCTCCAGGGCAAAGAGCTGGCCTGGCTCAGCGACCCGTTCGAGGTCTATATCGCCCACGTGCAGGGCTCGGCGAAACTCCGGCTACCCGACGGCAAATTAGCCACCGTCGGCTACGCCGCCAACAACGGCCACGAGTACAAAAGCGTCGCCCAGGAATTAGTCAAGGACGGCAGGATCCCGCCCGATCAGATCAGCCTCTCGGCGATGATCGACTACTTCAAAACATACAGGGATCAGGTCAGCACGTACGTCCGGCGTAACGCCCGATTCGTATTCTTCCAAAAGGAAGAGGGACAGCCGCTGGGTTGCCTGAACGAGCCGGTGACGGCCTATCGCAGCATCGCCACCGACAAGTCGATTTTCCCGAGGGCCTCGCTGACGTTCATCACCACCACACTGCCGCGTCCGGTTGCCGGCCGGCCGGTCAAGCAGATCTACAGCGGCTTCGCCCTGGACCAGGACGCCGGCGGCGCCATCCGTGCGCCGGGCCGGTGCGATGTCTATATGGGACAGGGGGACGTGGCAGGACAGCTCGCCGGACAGACGTACCAGGAGGGTCGATTGTATTATCTGGTCCTCAAGTGAGCCGATTACGGCGACTGCGAACAGAATTGAAAGGAATCTGAAAATGGCTGTGCGAATGTTCCTGTTGACGGTGTTGACTGTCACCGTGTTTTCGCTTATCGGCTGTGAAACCGCCAAAGGACTCAAGGAGGACGTGCAATTCATCGGCGACAAAACGTATGAAATCGTGGATAAATAAACCATGACGGACAATCTGGGCCGACGTCACTTGCTCAAGGCCGCTGCCGGTGTCACGCTGGGGCTGAGTCTGGAGGAAGAGATCTTCCTTGGCCGCACGGTAGCCCGGGCCAATGCAACGGAGCGACAAAGCTCCGTTGGCGATTTGCCCGCCGGGACCATCGGCAAGGTCAAGATCAGCCGGCTTATCTGCGGCGGCAATCTCATCAACGGCTTCGCCCACGCGCGAGATTTGATTTACGTCTCGTCCCTGCTTCGGCACTACTTCACCGACGAAAAGATCATGGAGACTTGGCAGCGGTGCGAGCAGAACGGCATCAACACCATGATCTCGACGGTCCACAGTCCGCACGCCGGCGGCAACGACCCGACCGTTCGCGTCGTCAACAAGTACCGAAACGAACGGGGCGGCCAAATCCAGTGGCTTGCTCAGTGCTTCCCGCAAACGAACGACCTGACGAGCAGGGTCAAAATCGCTATCGATAACGGAGCGGTTGGCGCCTTCATCCAGGGCCAGGTCAGTGACACATGGGTCACGTACAAACGGGTTGACCTGCTCGGGCAAGTCATCTCGTTTATCAAACAGAACGGACTGATTGCGGGCGTCGCATGTCATGACCTCGCTGTGCCGATGGCCCTCGAAGCAGAAGGCGTCGATGTGGACTTCTACATGAAGACGCTGCACCACGATAGATACTTTTCCGCGACGCCCAGGCAGGATCGCCCCGAGACCGGCCTGCCGGGCCACGATAACATGTGGTGCACCGAGCCGGACAGGACCGTCGAATTCATGCAGAAAGTCACCAGGCCCTGGATTGCCTACAAGGTCCTGGCCGCCGGTGCCATCCACCCCCGAGACGGCTTCAAGTATGCCTTCGAGGGCGGGGCCGACTTCGCCTGCGTCGGAATGCTCGATTTCCAGATTATCGAAGACGTCCTGATCGCCAAAAACATCCTGACCGAAAACCTGAACAGACAACGCCCCTGGCGAGCCTAAGATCCGGCGTTATTGCTCGAAGTACCACATCTCGACGGTCATCTGCTCGGCGGCCACCCAGCCGACGTGCCAGTCGAGATAGAGGCTGTTGCAGCCGTTCCTGTGCCGGGCGCGCGCAACCCGGCGGCCCCCGCCGATGTCATGGCTCTCGGAATCAGGCAAATGACTCGGCCGAAACACGTCGCACCGAGTGACGTCCCGGTCGGTCGCCTTCTTGATAATGGTTCGCCAGGGTCCGTCCTCGTTGTCCGATAGGTAAATGGTCGTGGCCGGTTGTTCACACTCAGTCAACTTGCTGTGTCTGGTCCGGTTACTATCCTTATCAGGCCAGCCGTTAACAACATAGCCTAAGGTTTGTTCTTTGTCGGGATAACTGGGACAGCGAAATATCATGACGTTGCGGTAGTCATCATTGACGGCCTTCTGGGCCAAAAAAGGCATAAAACACTGGAACCACGGCCTCATCTCGGTAAT
>CP070806.1:2239701-2251289 GCA_020343675.1 Phycisphaerales bacterium | reverse complement strand
ATGTCCAACGGGACCAGCGGAGACATCAACAACATTGCCTGGCTGAGCAAATCGAAAAAACGATATGCCCCATACGAGAAGATGCGCGAGGTGGCGGATCTTGTCGCTCAAGTGGTTTTCGAGGCGCACCGCACAATCGAGTTTCACGATTGGGTCCCGCTCGGCGCGATGAAGGAAGAACTGACTCTGGCAGTTCGCAAGCCCACGGAGCAGCAGCTCGCCTACGCCCGGAACATCTTGGCCAAGCCGGAGGATGCCAAACCCTACCATCGACATGAAGAAGTCTATGCCAACCGTGTCCTCCAAATGGGCGAATCGCCGGACGAGGTGGCGGTCATTTTGCAGGCGTTCCGCATTGGTGATCTTGGGATCTGTACGATTCCGTTCGAGGTGTTCGTCGAAATCGGCCTGGAAATCAAGGCGAAAAGCCCTTTCAAGCAGGCATTCACCATCTCGCAGGCCAACGGCAGTTACGGCTATCTACCCACCCCCGCCCAGCACAAACTCGGCGGCTACGAAACATGGCTGGGGACCAGCAAGGTGGAATTCGAGGCCTCGACGAAGATAGTTCGCGCGCTGATGAGTATGTCGGAGCGCCTGGCCGCGGGCGTAGACAGCGCCACAGGAAGGTAGGTTGGTCGGTGGGCCAAGGCCCACCCTACCCAGTTCTATCAGGAGATACATTATGAGAATTATGACCGGTGTTCGAGAAGATTTTTGGTTCGTGATGATTCTTTTGCTGTTCGTCGCCGGCGGGGCGACGAACGTGCTCCTCGCGGATGAGCGTCCCGTCCCTGAGACGCTGCTGCTCAAGGATTTTCGTCCCAACTCGGTTTACAACGTACCTGAGACAACGGTCGAGAAAGCCCGCTATCCGGCCATCGACATGCACGCGCACCACTACGCCAAGACCCCCGAGCAGGTCGACGAATGGGTCCGAATCATGGACGCTGCGGGAATCGCCAAGGCGATTATTCTGACGGACGAGACGGGTGCGGAATTCGACGCGATTCGTCCGGTCTATGCTGAATATCCGGACCGCTTCGAGTTTTGGTGCGGATTCGACTATACCGGATATGACGAGCCGGGCTTTGGACCTGCGGCGGTCAGGGAACTGGAACGTTGTCATAAGGCTGGCGCTACCGGCGTCGGCGAGCTGGGGGACAAAGGCAAGGGCTTGTTCTACAGCAAGCCGACGAAAGCCTGGGGGATGCATCTCGACGACCCTCGCATGGATCCGTTATTGGAAAAGTGCGCGGAGCTGAAAATGCCGGTCAATATCCACGTGGCGGATCCCTACTGGATGTATCTGCCCATGGACGAGAAGAATGATGGCATGATGAATGCGTATAAATGGCGGTTGGATAATCAGCCGGATATCGTCGGGCACGAGGGCATGGTGGAGATTCTCGAACGCGCCGTCAGGCGGCACCCGAAGACGATTTTCATTGCGTGTCATTTCGCCAACTGCTCGTATGACCTGAATCGCCTGGGCCGGCTGTTCGATAAGTACCCCAATCTATACGCCGATATTTCCGCGCGCTACGCCGAGACCGCTGCGATTCCCAGGTTCGTCGGGCAGTTCTACCAGAAGTACTCGGATCGTCTTGTGTACGCCACCGATATGAGATTCGGCACAAATGTGTACCGATATACGTTTCGGGTTCTTGAATCCGCCGATGAACATTTCTATGCGTGGGATCGTTCCCGCTACCACTGGCCCCTGTATGGGCTGGCTTTGAACGACGACGTTCTCAGAAACGTATATCGTGACAATGCACTTAAAATATTGAAGGATTGATCTATGAAAACGCAAATTGACCGCCGTTCTTTTATCCAAACAAGTGGGCGTTTTTTAGCCGGCGTCGCAGTGCCGGCGCTGCTGGCCCGGCCATCCGCCGTAGGATCGGAGCAGTCCGGCCCCCGCTACAGAAAAGCCCTGGGCTGGACCATGATCAGGGAGAACCTTTCGGTTGAAGACAAATTGAAACTGGTCAAAGACATCGGATTCGAAGGGATCGAAACGCCGACCCGGTTTCTCAAGAAAGACACCCCCGATCCGAAAGTCCTGGCTCGCGCCAGTGAAAAGGTGGGCGTCCCCGTACATGGGGTTGTGAATTCGAGTCACGAGGACATCAAAGGCGCTATCGACGAGGCGGCTGTTTATGGCGCGACCTCGGTTCTGCAGGTCGTCCGGCCCGATCCCAAAGGCTCTTACATGGAAAACTATCAGCGCTCCCAGGCGACTATTCGAGAGGCCGCCCCGTATGCTGAGAAGAAACGTATCTACATTCTCATCGAGAACATCTGGAACACGTTTTTGATTGAGCCGCTCACGACGGCGCGGTACATCGACGAACTGGGCAGTCCTTATGTGAAAGCGTACTTCGACATCGGAAACGTGGTCCGGTGGGGCTGGCCTCAACACTGGATCGAGGTTCTGGGCAAGCGCGTCGTCAAGATTCACATCAAGGAATACAATCTAAAAGTAGGCATGAGCGAAGGGCTCAGCAAGGGCTTTGATTGTCCGATTGGGCAGGGCAGCATCGAATGGGACAGGGTGCGCGAGGAATTAAGGAAGATTGACTATCGGGGCTGGGCGACCGCTGAGGTGAGCGGAGGTGACCGTAAACGCCTTACCGAGATATCCGAGCAAATGGATCAGGTCCTCGCATTGTGAGAGGGCGTCTTGAAGACGGCCCACGTAAGCGCTTGAGCTATCGCACCGAGGACGAGAACGCCGACGGCGAACCAGTAAGGGCTGTAAGGCCCGACGTTGCCGGACAGGTAGCCACCTGCTCCGGAGCCCACGATGACGCCCAGCGAGAGGGTCACCTCGTGTATCGCCATCGGAGCCGAACGCTTCTTGTTGCCGCACGACGCGTAATAGAGATGTGAGCTGTAGGCAAAGCCGAAGCCGACGCCCATGATCACAAAGGCCGGGACAAAGGCCCAGGGCGTTCGGCCGAAGATGATCAGCACAAGCGAGAGAGCGAGAATCCCCGGGATGCCGAACAGCATCGCCGGTTTGAAGTGCCAGAAATCAAAGCGCCCAGCGCCGGTCAAGGTCATAAAGTTGCAGATTCCGAATATCGTCACCAGGAATCCAAACTGTGTCTCGGAAAACCCCAAGTCGGTGAACAGCAACGCGAATTGCGAACGGCAGACGCCGAGGCAGGCCCAGGCGCAGAACATCGCGATGCGCGCCATCCACTTCAAACGCGCCAACATGACCGGCTCGAAAGAGACTTCCGTTCGCGCGTCCAGCCCGGCCGAAGCGGCGCTGCCGGCCGATTCGTCGTGAGCGAGCGAGAGCAGGACAAAGCATATCGCCAGGCACGCAGCACTTGTAACGATGGGTCCGAGCGTGCTGATATCGACGAGCGCGCCGCCGATCAGCGGACCCATGATGGCCGCACCGGACCACATCCCGTTGTAGGCCCCGAGTCGGCGGTTCAGGCTGGCCCCTTCGTAGTCGGCCGAGACCCACGCCATCAGAAAAGGCCAGAACAGCGACATGGCCGCGCCGGCGAGTGTGCCGGCGGCGATCATCGTCCAAATCAGCACCGGGTCGCCGGGCCGGTTGCGGGCCAAGGCATACCAGACCGCGACAAGCGTCACAAGGGTGGCCAGAAACATGGCCGCCGCCGCGATGCGCGTCGCTCGGCGGGCTTTGAGATGGCCCAACAGCCCCACAGCCAATAACAGGCACGCCAAGTAGCCGAGCATGTTGGCCGCCCAGGCGTATCCGACATGCTCTTCCGTCCCGCCGATGTCGCGCACGATAAAAGGCATGACCGTCCACAGAACGCTCAGACTGATGGCCATCGCAAACGCCGCCCCATACAAGGGCCGGACGCCGGCGCTGCTGCCACGAACATATTGAGAAGACTCTTCTTTCATATCGAAAAGTACAGCATTGTACTACGCTCGAGACGTATCGCAATAGGGCAATGCAAAGATTGCAGTTTCGATCTGAACAAATCTCGAACCTGCTGAACTTGACAAGCGGATTGCTGATCGGGTATGGTGCGTGCCTTGAACGAGTTCACGTGAATTGCTGTTTCTGGCGGGCGCAAACGAAAACGCATGTACGCAGGTCCACAGTACAAGAAAGTCTCCGCCTTACTGCTCAGGTGGTTTGACAAGAATGCACGCGATTTGCCCTGGCGAAGGACAACGGACCCTTACGCCATCTGGGTGGCGGAAATCATGCTTCAGCAGACGCAGGTCGATACCGTCAAGCCTTACTACGACCGGTTTCTCGACCGGTTTCCTACGGTCCGGCGCTTAGCTCGGGCGCGGCCCGACAGCGTTTTGAAGATGTGGGAAGGATTGGGCTACTACTGCCGGGCACGGAATCTGCACCGGGCGGCGGCAAGTATCGTCCGGGATTTTGACGGTCACATCCCGCACGCCAGGGATGAGCTGCTGACTCTGCCGGGCGTCGGTCTTTACACCGCGGGGGCGATAGCCAGCATTGCGTTTAACCGGGACGAGCCCGTCGTTGATGGCAATGTGACCCGCGTGCTGTGCCGGCTTTTTCGCATTCGTCAAGACCCGCGTTCGAGCAGGATACGGAAACGTCTCTGGCACCTGGCTGGGGAACTTTTGCCCGCCGGCAAAGCGCGGCCATTCAATCAGGCGATGATGGAATTGGGGGCAACCGTCTGCCTGCCCAGAAGGCCACTTTGTCAGGTGTGTCCGCTTAGACGGCTTTGCAGCGCCAATGAGCACGGCGAGCAGGAAAAACTCCCCCGGCGAGCGAGCAAGAAACCCCTGCCCCGGCACAAGGTCGTTGTGGCGGTCATTTACAGGAAGGGCAGGATCCTGATAGACAAGCGCAAGCCGGACGGTTTGCTTGGCGGTTTGTGGGAGTTTCCCGGCGGGAAAGTCAGGAGCGGTGAATCGCTCGAAGCGGCCCTGAGGCGTGAGGTCCGCGAGGAGCTGGGCGTCGAGGTCCGGATCGTGCGTCCTCTGGTTACGGTGCAGCACTCATACTCACACTTCGCTATCGCACTCCACGCCTTCGAGTGTACCCATGCTTCGGGTAGGCCCAGATGCCGAGGCTGCGTCGATTTCAAGTGGGTCCTCCCGCAACAATTGAAGAATTATGCCTTCCCGGCCGCGAACAAAAAAATCTTTGCCGCAATACCCCGGCAGGGGAGTAAGCGACGTTCGTAAAAGGCTGGCCGGGACTGGGCCGGCCGCATACAATCTGGTGCTGTGAGGCAACGGCATGACACATTGACGGTGGTAGCGCATGGTTAAGGCACTTTGGAGAGAGATTCCAGGAATCATTGCTATTTTGATAATTGTGGGCTTGGCAAGCGAATTAGCTGTGTTGGCCGGCGAGCAGGAGCACAAGACGAAATGGGCGCCGCACGTCCAGCTCGTGTTGGATGCGACGAAGCCTCTTCAACTTGACAGAGGGGGGCGCTTGCCGCTTTATCTCTGGCACGCCATGAATCCGGGCTTGCTCGATCCCGAGCTGGCGCAGGAGCTTGTCGAGCAGCTCAACGTCCGGGGGATCGGGTTGGTTGCTTCCTGGAATCCGAAAAACCGCGAACGAAGTCTGGAAGAATCGCTGAGGATTTCCCGGGCACAGAATAAGCTGGGTCTGCGTGTGAACATCAATGCCACGAGGTGCCTGTATTCCTTCTTCGACGGGGACCCGCGCACGGCTCACGTGGACGACGAAGGCCGGCCCTTTTGGGATACGTCGTTCGGCAAGGAGAAGATGGGCTGTCCCTTTGCGATTGATTTTCGCCGGCCGGCTATCCACGAGCAACTTGAGTATTTCATCAGGGGATTCAAGGAAGCGGAGTTGGATGTCGATTTCATCTTCGCGGACTGGGAAATTGACGGCCCCATCGAATTCAACGAAGCTCACGCCACCTCGAAGCGGTGCCGGCGCTGCCGTCAGAACATTCAGAATATCGATGAATTTGGGGAGTTTCAGAAAGCGCTGCGAAAACTCCGGTGCCAATTACAGCGCGACGTTTACGCCGAGCCCGTGAAGCGGAGTTTCCCCGACGTGCTCGTGGGCAACTACGGTGTCTATCCCCACAATGGCCACCGTTATTGGTATGATTACTACGAGTACTATGTCGATGGCCAGCCCTTCAAAGGCGACCAGCGGGCCAAATACAGAAAATGGTACGATGAATTTCCCAAAACCGGCTATACGTTTGCCATGCCGGTCGTGTACCCCTGGGCGAGAATCTTTGACTGGTACGACTACGACGATACGGATTATCGATGGTTTTACAACATGCTGCTTGTGGCGGGCAACGCGGGGCAGAATACGCCGGCGGACGTGCCTGTTATCAGCTTCGTGCATTGGCATACGATCGAGCCAAAAGAGGCCTCCGGGACAGCGACGCAATTTAGCGAGGCGAGGTATCAGGAGCTACTGTGGCATGCACTACTACGGGGCACGGATACGTTTTTTCTCTGGTGCCGGGCCGAAGAAGCAGCAAAGGAAAGCCGGCTGGTTCACGAGGTCTATGCCGCAGCGCAGCAGTATGGGTCGTTTCTTTCGGAAGGGATCCCCATCAATTTCGACGTTCCGAGGCAGCCCGGGACGGTGATTTCGGGATTGGAATTGGATGGGCGCGTCCTTGTTCGCCGGACCGATTTCGGACAATCCACTCCAGGGGCCGTGCCGATCACGGTAGGGGACAGGAGTATTGAAGTGCTGCCCGCGTCCGGCCGCTGTCAGATTATTTCGCTTCGCTGAGCCGGTTCAATCGTTTATTCTATGGGGGACAATCCGAGCGTTGTCTTGTTCAGTGGTTTTGGCGCCGACCAACGGAGGTGAATTATGAGTAGCAGGATACTTTGGGTCGTAAGTGCATGGGCCTGCGTCGTGTCCTGGTCTGTGTGTTCCGGGGCTGAGGCGAGAATGGAATTGACCGCACTGAACAGTATGCAGCGAATCGGTCAGAATCAGCAGGCGTATGGAACACCGGAGGTGAAGATTAGTGCCGCCAGAAATGAGGTCGAATCGTTTCAGGTGGTGGTAGCTGCCGTGAACGAGAACATCAGCGTGGTTGGAGTAGAGATTTCTGATCTCGCCGGACTAGGTAGCGGCAAGATTGGAAACCAGAACATTCAGCTCTTCAGAGCCGAATACGTCAGGGTCAGAATGTCCAGCCCGAGGGCGGAGCTGCCGCCCGGGCTGTACACCGACCCCCTTGTTCCGTTCGTCAACCCCGTCAGCGGAGAGGCCATCGAACCTCTCTCGCGAACCCGCAAGAGGTGGGGAGAGCCGGTAACAACCAGCGGCCATGATATGTATGCCGTTCCTTTCGAGGTCTTCAAAGGGTCCAATCAGCCCCTGTGGGCCGATGTCCACGTCCCCGAAGATGTTCCTGCGGGCACATACCGTGGAGAATTGCGCGTCCGGGCGCGAGCAGGAATCTCGGGGCGGATCCCCGTCGAGCTAACCGTGTGGGATTTTACGCTTCCCGACGGTCCCACCCACAGGAACCATTTTGGGGGATTCCAGAACGTCGCCCGCTATTTTGAGCTTGATCGCGGCTCGGACAGGTTCAGGCAAATCGAAATGCAGTACTGCCGGGCGATGGCCGAGCACCGTATGAATCCGCCGCTGCCCAGCCACCTGCTGCCGAGCGTCAACGACGATGGTTCTCTTCAAATCGTTCCGGAACGGCACGACGCCCTGCGCAAGTTCATGAGCGAATTCCACGTGACCGATTTTGAGATACCCCGAGCGCGTTTCGCCCGGCTGCCAAGCTCGACGCTCAGGCCCGACTACAAGACGATATCGCCCGATAATTGGCAAAAGGCCCGGCGCTATTACAGAGACTTCTACAAATACGCCAAAGACAACGGCTGGGAAAAGCGGGCCTATGTGTACATGCTGGATGAACCGAACCTCAAAGGCAACTATGAACAGGTTCTTCTGCTCGGCCGGCTGGTTCACCAGGCCGTGCCTCAGCTCAGATGTCTGGTTGTCGAACAGACGTACCCGCAGGATGCTGCCTGGCCTGATATAGACCCGGCGGTGGATATCTGGTGCCCTTTGTGGTCCTTCATCGACCGCGACACCATCAGGGAAAAAATTGCCCACGGCGACGAGGTCTGGTCCTATACTGCTCTGGTGCAGCGCGCGCCGCGCTATCATCCGCAGTACGAAAGCGTCAAGGACCATGACCCCCCATACTGGCATATCGACCGCCCCTTGCTGGTTTATCGTGTCCCGACCTGGATCAACTACCAGTACGAGGTCACCGGGCTGCTCTATTGGAGTACGGTCACCACGGTCATCGAACCCTGGTCCAACCCGGCCTTTGCCCACCCGAGACATTACAATGGGGGCGGGTTTCTGTTCTATCCCGGCGCCCCCTGCGGGATCGATGGGCCCGTCGCCGGCATGCGCGTCAAGAATCTCCGAGACGGCATGGAAGACTACGAGTATTTCGTCATTCTGGAGAAGCTGGCCGGAAGAAGCGCCGTCAAGAAAATCGTCGATGCGATTGCCCCTGACTGGTGGGATTTCTCAAGAGAACCTGATGCCTTTCTCGCCGCGCGCAAGAAACTCGCGGAAGAAATCGTGAGATTGAGCCCATGAATCGCAGGTTGACCATGAAGCAGCGAAGAGGATTTACGTTACTGGAGCCTCCAGTGGTCATTGCCATTATTGCGCTATTGCTGTCGCCCTTGGCGCCCTTCGTGTGGCCGCGCCGCATGGCAAGGCCATATTTGACGTTCGACATTTGATTTTTCATTAAGAAATGTGGAGATACCATGAGACGACGCGAATTCATCAAAGCGATTGCCGGCGCAGCGGTCGTCGGGCTGCACGGCGGTTGTGCGGCGCAGAAGCAAACCCATGTCGCGACGACAGAACAACAGACGATTCCCCGGCGGCCCTTAGGCAAGACCGGTGTAAGCGTGAGCATCCTTGCTCTGGGCGGCGTCATCGGCATGCAACTGCCACCGACCGATGACCATGATCCTATAGCTATAGCCGAGGCGGCGCTCGATCTGGGCATCAATTATTTCGATACCGCCCCGAGCTACAACAAGGGACAGTCGGAGACCAATTACGGCCAGGTCCTTGCCCGACGGCGCAAGGAGGTCTTTCTGGCGTGCAAGACCGGGGATCGCTCGTACGACGGGACCATGCGGAGCGTCGAGCAAAGCCTCAATCGTCTGCGCACCGATCGCTTCGACCTGCTGCAGATTCACGGCGTCTCGTCGCGGGATGAACCATCGGCCTGGGAAAAGCCCGAGGGTGTCCTGACCGCGTTGCACAAGCTGCGGGACCAGAAAGTTACCCGCTTCATCGGAGTCACCGGTCACGACAACGCCGAGAAGCTGCGCGAGGCCATCCAGATGTACGAATTCGACACGCTGCTGACGACGCTGAATCCGGTGAGCCGCCGTATTCCCTTCCGTGAGGAGCTATTGCCCGTGGCGAACGAGAAACGAATGGGCGTGATCGCCATGAAGATTATGGGCGGCGGCAATGGCTGCCTCGTGGTCGGAAATCCGTATCAGGACGTCATATATCCCTATCACGATCAAACGGCACACCAGGTTGAGTCGCGGTCGCTGATTCGCTATGCGATGGGTCTGTCGATCTCGGTTGGAGTCATCGGCGTGGACAACGTTAACCAGTTGAAAACAAACGTCGCCGTGGCCAAAGGAAACAAGCCGATGACCGTCGTGGAACGAAAAGAGTTGGAGAAGGTCGTCGGTTGAACCATGCCAGTTTCGTAGATTGGCTCGTCTGCTGGGGTAATTGATTGGGACACGCTATGAACAAGACCAACAGAGATGACAAAACATCGAATCGCCTGACACGGGGAGATTTCCTGGCTCGGGCCGGCGGAGCGGTGCTTGCTCCATTCGCGTTGGCCGGTTGCCGGAGCGGCCAGGCCACTGCCCAACGGCATCGGTGGAAAGGGCGAAAAGACTCGAACGTCAAGCGCTGGGATGTGATTACCATCGGCAACCTCTCGCGCAATCGCTACTGGGGTGAGAGCGACGCCAGGGCTCTGCGGGCGGCCATCTGCACGTGCACCTTGATCAGCGGTGACGGTTTCCGCGTGCTGGTGGATCCTTCGCTGGCCGACGAGGCCGAGATGGCCACCGAACTCGACCGGCGTACCGGCGTCAAGCCTGATCAGATCACCACGGTTTTCATCACTCACGAGCATGGGGATCACCTCGCCGGCGTGGCTCATTTCCCGAAGGCAACGTGGCTGGCCGCCCCTGATGTGGCTGAGATTATCAACAGGTCCAAAAGGCTGCCGCGAGCCGTCGAGGATGCTCCAGGTCGTCTTTTCGATGCTCTCGACGTGATCCCGACGCCCGGCCACACCGAGACGCATCACGGTCTGCACTTTGACTGTGACGGCTTGTCCATTGTCGTAGCCGGCGACGCGGTCCCGACGCAGGATTTCTTCGGGGAGCGACGAGGCTATTACAACGCCGTGGATTTTGAACGGTCCGCACGCACCATGGATGCGCTGGCCGCTAAGGCGGATATCATTGTGCCGGGCCACGACAACTACTTTCTGACTGATTGTCTCGGGTGAGAAACGAATCGCCTGATGCAGGGGGCGGGAAAAAGGTGTCTGCCGCCGCGATCAGGCAAAATAAACTCCTCGGCGGCTTCCCTGGCTCAAAAGCGCTCTCGCAAATCCCGTGTAATGGAGCCAATGGGATTCGAACCCACGACCTCTTGCATGCCATGCAAGCGCTCTCCCAACTGAGCTATGGCCCCGAAGTCAGGTTATGTTAACAGGTCCGTGTAAGAGTGGCAAGCATTTTTTTCGCCTGCATCTTTTCCATTACAACTCCATCCTTAACAGGCGCGTCGCTCTGTTGTTTTTCATGTCTGGCCGGGCTATAATGCTTTTCATCGGGCCGTGAATAGGGGCAGAGCTTGTCAGGGTGCATCAAAAGGACCATAGCAGCGTTTTGACAAAGAGACAGCGGGTATCGATAACAGGGCGAGTGCAGGGGGTCGGCTTTCGGCCGGCAGTGTATAGAATTGCGCGGTCGCTTGGCATGTCCGGCGTGGTCTATAATGACACAAAGGGTGTGACGGTCGAGCTGCAAGGAGCGGAAGAAAGAATAGCCGAATTCCTGGTCCGGTTGCAATCCGGCGCCGATAAACCTCCGCTTGCTGAAATCAAGTCATGCTGCGTAGTGGATATCCCACTCGTCAAAGCCGAAGATGACTTTGTGATCAAGACAAGCGATTTGGGAGGTACGCCGCAGTCTCAGGTCACCCCCGATATGGCCACCTGCCCGGAATGTCTGGCGGAAATGGCGGACAAGGATGATTTCCGGTATGGCTACCCCTTCATCAACTGCACCAATTGCGGGCCGAGATACTCCATTGTTCGGAACATTCCCTACGACAGGCCGAATACCACGATGTCGGTCTTCGAGATGTGCCGCAAGTGCGCCGCCCAGTACACCGACGTCAGCAACCGTCGCTTTCATGCGCAGCCGGTCGCCTGCGCCGCGTGTGGGCCCAAGATCCAACTGATCGACAGCAAAGGCAGGCCGATTGCCGACGGGACCGAGCAGGTCATCGCTGA
>CP070806.1:2206216-2239601 GCA_020343675.1 Phycisphaerales bacterium | reverse complement strand
AGGTCAGGGCATGTGCCTTGATAAAGGCTATGACTCTGGTGAGGTAAGAGATTTGGTAAAAGAGTTTGGCTATACGGCTCACATTCGTTCGCGTGGACAAGAGGCCCAAGCGATTAAGCATGAGGCCGGCTTTAAAGCTCGACGCTGGGTTGTGGAACGGACGCATAGCTGGATGAACCGGTTTCGCCGCATCTTGACGCGCTGGGAAAAGAAGCCTGAGAATTACTTGGCTTTGCTTCATCTCGTCTGTGCCACAATAACGTTTCGTTGTTCAGGGTTATTCGGATAGGCTCTTAGTGAGTTTTGGAATGACTGTGTGGTACGGACTAAAGGTCAGGTGCGAGGTAGTACCTTGACTGACCGGAATACGGCCATGAGGCAACTAATCGAGACTATAGGCGGTCTTGACGTACAAAAGGTACAATACAGGCACGGCGAGCTCTTTATTCAAGCTTGCCTGGACCGAGGTAATGCAGTGGCAACGGCATACAAGAAAGTCGCAGCGATGAAACGAGTCTTTCAGTTAGCTGTCTTGAGAGGCCAGATCGAGCAGAACCCATTCAGACACCTGAAACGCCCTAAGATTGCCGAACAGGAAGTGCGGATTTATGAGGACGAAGAGTGCCATCGACTCCTCAAGTCCGGACGAGAGATATCGAATGATGATGGTATTAACTGGGAGTTGCTGATAGCAGTCGGGCTATGCACAGGAATGCGCCGTGGCGAGTTGCTGAACACCGTATGGCGTGATGTGGATTTCGACAAGCAGACCGTCAAAGTGTCGCCGAAGAAAAATACAGAGACCACCTGGGAATGGCATATCAAAGACGCCGAGAGAAGGGTTTTGCCATTGACCGATGAGATCGTCCGTATGTTGGTTGAGCATCAAGGCAAGCAGCCTGAAGGTTGTGTGTATGTGTTTGTACCCCCCTGCCGATACGAGCGGATCGCCGAACTGCGGCGACTGGAGAACTGGACTGCCGAGGCCGGCAGGTGTCCTGTGAATAACTTCAAACGAGACTTTGACCGGTTGCTCAAGTGTGCCAGCATCGGCGAGGGTCAATTCCATGACTTACGGCGGACGTGTATTACTCGGTGGTTTGCGAATGGCCTCACAGAATTCGACGTGATGAAGCTGGCCGGCCACTCCGATTTTACGACGACCCACCGGTTCTACTTGGCCGTCAGACGGGACTTAGTAGAGAAAGCGCGAGCGGCTGCAGAGGCTGCGATGAGTAATGATTTTGGCGCGCGCCCCCAATTGTGGACAAAAAGGTTTGACAGGTGATGTGGCAAGGTGTTAAACTGCAACGACTTATGATTGGAGCGCTCGTAGCTCAGGCGGATAGAGCGTCGGTTTCCTAAACCGAAGGTCGCAGGTTCGAGTCCTGCCGGGCGTATTATCGATTCAATCTGAGATTGACGATGACAGCGGCAGCCAATAGCAGTCCGAAAGCGAGGGGAAATCCCTGTTGGCAGAAGCTCGTGCTTCCTTCCAGCATCTCCTGAGATGCTTTTCCAGCCTTCCCGGCCGGTCTATTTGTTCCAAGGCAATCCGATTAGGAACATGGTCCCCCGGATGAGGTTTCGGGAACTTGGATTTCGGACGAACTACAGGAGAGATGCTATGTATGGACGATTGGCGGTGTTGTTGGTGGTGTGCTCCACTTTGTCTCTTGCCGGAATGGCCGGCGCTGTGCCTGCCTTTGTCGGCGCCGAGGGATTCGGCGCTCAGTCTGTCGGAGGTCGGGGCGGGCAGGTTCTGTTTGTGATGAATCTCAACGATAGCGGTCCGGGGAGCCTGCGCGCAGCAATTGAGACGGATGGCCCCCGGACGGTGATCTTTCGCGTATCGGGAACCATCGCTCTGAAATCGCCTCTGGTGATCAAAAAACCATACATTACCGTCGCAGGCCAGACCGCTCCGGGCAACGGAATATGCCTGATGAACCATGCGCTGGTCATCGCCGCCGACCAGGTAATCGTGCGTTATCTTCGATGCCGGCCCGGCGATAATGCCGGGGCCGAGAGCGACGCGATGTCCGTCTCATCAGGCCGGGATATCGTCGTCGATCATTGCTCGGCGAGCTGGTCCGTGGATGAGACACTTTCGGCCTCGTCGGGCGGAAACCTCGGCAACGTCACCGTTCAATGGTGCATCATCTCCGAAAGCCTGCACGATTCCGTGCATCACAAAGGCCCACACGGGTACGGCTCGCTCATTCGCGGCGGCTGGGGCAACGGATATACCTACCACCATAATCTCTACGCCCATCATCACGCCCGGCTTCCGCGGCCGGGCAATTACAATGACGGCGAGAAGGACCCGGACGGTTTCACCCTCGATTTCAGGAACAACGTGATTTACAACTGGGCGGGCCGGGCCGCAGGCTACAACGCCGACGGCTCCAACGGCACCAACAGCATCACAAGAATGAATTTTGTCGGCAACTACTACAAGGCGGGCGCCAATTCGACGGGCAACCTCGCGTTTTCGGAAAGCACGCGCTCGGCACAAGCGTATTTTCACGGCAATGCCATGAACGGCGGTTATCCGCGCGATCCGTGGCTGCTCGTGAGTTTCAGCAGTTTCTCGCCCAGGGACCTTGCGGCGTACATCCAATCGGAGCCTGTAACCGTACCTCCTGTGGCGACGGATGATGCCATGACGGCCTTCGAGCATGTTCTGGACGGGGCCGGGGCAGTACTGCCCAGTCGGGACGCCGTTGACGCCCGCATCGTCAGCGAGGTCCGAACCGGGACCGGAAAGATCATCGATGACGAGGAGCAGGTCGGCGGCTGGCCCGAGCTCACATCGGCCGAGGCCCTGACGGACCGCGACAGTGACGGCATGCCCGACGACTGGGAGGAAGGCAACGGCCTCGATGCCGCAACGGCTGCGGACCGAAACGGCGACGCCGATGGGGACGGCTATACGAATCTCGAAGAATATCTCAACGGCACGGAGCCGTGATGGTCCCGGGATCCGTCGAGGATTTTTTGTCAAACGAGCTGAAAGGGAAATGGCGATGCCCAAGGCACTTGCCCTGGCCTATGACAATCTCTCGACCATGCTCGATGCCGGCGTCCCTTTGCTGCGCTCGCTCAATACCGTTGCTTCGGGCCAGAAGCCGCGTATAAAAGAGGCCTTTCTTGCTCTGGCTGACGGCGTCTCGCAAGGCAATCCGCTCGCCGAGACGATGGGCCGCAATCGCAGAGTATTCAGCCCGCTCGACGTCATGCTCATCGGCGCCGGCGAAACATCAGGCAATCTGGCGGAACTGACGGGCCTGCTGGGCAAGTGGCACGAGATGTCCCGGCGCATGCTCCGAAAGATGCTCTCGGGAATGTTGCTTCCCGTCCTGATTCTGACGATAGCGGCGTTCGTTGTCCCGGTGCCAGGTTTTATTCTGGGCGACCAGACGATTGGAGCCTACCTGCTCAGCGTCGTGTGCATCCTCTTGCTGTTTTGGATACCGGCGACGATTATCTTCCTGATTGTCTATGCCACGCCCAAGACGGGTCCTCTTCGCAGGCTTCTCGACCGAGTCGTGCTGCGCATCCCCGTCTTAGGCAGGGCGATGTACAGGGTGGCCCTGAGCCGTTTTCTCTGGGTCTTTCACGCGCTGTGCAAAGCAGGCGTGCCTCTTGGCGAGTGCGTGGGAATGGCCATCCCGGCCGCGGGTAATGCCGTTGTGGGCGATATGTTCCAGGAGGCCGCCAGGCGTGTTCGAGTGGGCGAGCCGCTCGGCGAGGGACTGTCCCCGAGGCTGCCCCGGGAGCTTGTGGAAATGTGGAAGGTCGGCGAGGAGACGGGGACGCTGGATGAGGTGACCAAGCGCCTTGCGGACCAGAATACAGACGCGGCGGAATTCTGGCTCGGTGAGTTCGCCCGCTGGTTCCCGCGCTTTGTCTATTTTCTGGTTTGCCTGTTGTTGATTTACTTCGTCTTCGTCGGCTACAGCCGCATCTACTCGATATAGATTCGCAGAACCGATGGTGGGGCAGAGCCCCACCCTACAATATTGAATGGAAGCTCAGAAGCCAGCGTTCAAGAAAGGAAAGAGAAATGAATTTGAAAAGAATGTGTCTGGTAGTGTGTGTGGTTCTGAGTGGGCTTGCAGTTCCTCTGACCGCACAGGAGAAACTGGGAGACTTCATCTCCCAGTATGGTTATGAATGGATGATCGGCAAATGGCTTGCCACGGACCAGGATGGGCAGGCTAACGAGCTCGAGTACAAGTGGGGGCTCGATAGGCACGTCGTTATCGTCGATGTCAGGATAGGCGACTTCAAGTATCACGGAATGATCATGTCTATCCCATCCCGCGAGGAGATCACGCAAATCGGGGCCGACAATATGGGTGGCACATGGAAAGGCACCTGGGACGAAGACTATGAGGGCGTCGCCAATCGAAGTGAGTGCATCAGACCTGACGGCACCACGGTTCGGATGGAACACGTTTACATCAGGATTGACGCCGACAGCTTCAAGCTCAAGGAGTATTCCGTTGAGGCGGCTGGCTACCGCACCTCTGAAGCCAAACGCCAGATGACCTTCAAACGTCAGAAGGCCGGTGAAGCCCCCAAGCCCGGTCCCTGACACGTTTTGCTGCTTCTTTAAAACCGCAGGCGGCAACCGAACATATAGACGGGTCCACTGAAATCGAAGCCGGCGTCTTCTTTGTCGAGGTGGTACTGCACTTCGAAAAGCAGTTCGAGGTTATCACTGGCCGGAACCGCCAAGCCCGCTGAGACAAAGGGGAAGAAGCCGCGCGCCAGATTGTCCGTGCCCTCGTCGAAGGTAGCATAGGTGTAGAAGACGCCCGGGTCAAACGGGTCTTCGATGGTTTCATAATACTCGTCTTCCCACGAGTCCAAAAACCAGAAGTAGCCGATGCCCGCTCCGAGGTAGGGCCGCAGCCGGCTGTCGCCCAAGGGATACAGCCTGGCCGTCAACCCGATATCGAGCACGGATAGATCGTCGTCATAATACTCTTCGAAGAGCACACCGTCAACGAAATCGACGTACTGGCTGGAATACGAACCCAGCGAGGAGCCGCCCACTGTGAAAACCAAATCGAAATGATCGTCGCCGAAGCGCGGACTCGCCAGTTCCAGCTCGAATCGCGTGCGTGTTGTTTTGCCGGTCCCGAACGGGCGGTCGATAGTTTGGGCGCCCACCTTCAGTCCGATTCCTGGGCCGGAGGCATCTGCCTGAGAAGCAGCCGCTGCCAGGAGCACGATGACCACTGAACACGTCACAACCGAGCGGCGTTTGCTCGGTCCGGCGCAGCCCTTGAAAAAAACGAAGGTGCCACGTTCTTTCGGCCAGGGCCATGATCTATGAATAGAAGTTCTCTGTGCCATTTCGTCTGACTCCTTCAAGATGATTGACGGCGTGTTCAATGCCGATTCGTCCGATTTTCTACTCTACCTATAAAAGGCACGCCGAGCGCTTTTGGTAACAGAATCTTGCTTACAGTATTGTCCAGCGAAAGCGAATCTGATAAAACTTTCAAAACCGATCGAAAATGGAAAGTGAGGTGGTTCTATGTTGTGTTTTAAGTGTCTTTCACAGTTTCATGTGGTTATTGCCGTTAGTCTGCTCTCAGGCGGCCCGTTCGCATCCATGAGCCCGGGCGGCTCTGCCGCGCCGGCTCAAACATCGCTGGTGACCGTGACGGACCTGGACGTGGGAGAATCTCAGACGCTGGGACTACACGATGGTTCGCGGGCGAAAGTCACGCTGCTCGACCTGAAGGAAACGCGCGACGACATTCGCAACGCGGTCCGGCAGGCCGTTGTCACGGTTGAAGTCAACGGTAAAAGCATTTCCCTCGTCTCGTCTGCGTATCACCTGCCGATCGCTGTGGCTGGCGTGCAGATCGACTGTCCTGTTACGAAAGGCTATTTGCAGAACAGCAGCAAGGAGAATGCGTGGGGATTGGACAAAGATGCGCGGCTGCGGCTCTGGCCCGCCGGCTCGCCCTGGTTAAAGCCAGGGACATTCGTTTATCCGGCCGGACAATGCTGGTTCGCCACGGACACCCAAATGGCCAACGTGCCCACCTTTGTCGATGGCGGCGAAAGGCCGAACAACAAGAATATCTACTATCACTACGGGCTCGACTTCGGCGGCGCCGAGGGGCTGGTCGACGTGGTCGCCGCCACGGACGGCTTGGTCGTATCGGCCGGTCTGGAAAGGCTGCCCGGCTATGACGATTCCCCCGTTGCGCCCCGCTACGACGTGATTTATGTCCTCGACGGTCGGGGCTGGTTCTACAGATACAGCCACCTCTATAAAATCGATGATTCTGTAAGGCCCGGGCAGCGAGTCACGATGGGCCAGAGAATCGGTATCCTCGGCAAGGAAGGAGGCAGCGGCGGCTGGTCCCATCTGCATTTCGATATCAAATGCAAACAGCCGTCGGGCCTGTGGGGAATACAAAACGGATACGCTTTTGCCTGGGAGGCGTACCAGCGCGAACGCCAGCCCGAGATTACCGCCGTCGCAAGGCCCCATCACCTGACTTGGGCGGGCGAGGCCGTCGAGCTCGATGCGAGCCGTTCCTGGAGCCGGGCCGGCACAATTGAGAAATTCGAGTGGACGTTCTGTGACGGCGGCTCAGCCACGGGCCCACGTGCCAAGCGCACCTACGATAAACCTGGCGAATACAATGAAATCGTGAAAGTCACGGACGCCTCGGGCCAGATCGACTACGACTTCGCCGTCGTCCAGGTCGTCGATAGGGATAAACCCGACCGGTTGCCGCCTGCTATCCATGCCGCCTATTGGCCCACGTTTGATATCAAGCCCGGCGACGAAATCACTTTCAAAGTGCGTTCGTTCGGGACCACGCACGGCAGTGAGGTCTGGGACTTCGGAGATGGCAGTGCGAAAGTGACTGTACAGTCGGACGGAAACGCCAACGTGCACGATCCGAACGGTTACGCCGCCACAACGCACCGCTACGAGGCGCCGGGGCAATATATCGCTACGGTAAGACGCAGCAACGAGCGAGGTGACGAGGCCATCACCCACCTGCAAATAGTCGTGGGAGCCGGCCAATAGAGCATGGCCATGTCACTGGGTTCGGCGTTTCCGGCGCCTCCGGCGCTTTTTCAACAATACCTTGATGCGACGTCTCGTTCGGCTCAGACTGATTCCATGGTCGGGGCCGAAGCGGATAAGAAGGTAGCATCCTCCCGCAAGAACGATGACCGCTCCGGCCACGATTCCGGACCACCTGCGTACCGGCGTTTCACGGCTGGCGGCCGCCCACAACACCACGGGCGTGCCGATGGGAACCGTAGCACCCGCAGCGGGACTCTGGGCGACAATGGTGCCTTGCTTCAGAGCGGAACGCCGGGTCAAAACTTCAGCCAATCGAAGTCTCGCAGCCGTGAGAATCTTCTGCGCCTGCTCCCGGCTGCACCCCTGCAAGTCGGGCACTGTCGTAATAGTGCCGGCCATTACCCACAGGTGCACGGCGGCACCGACGCCGACGGTGGCCCCGGCTGCGGGATCTTGGCCAACGACAATATCCTCATCCAGATTAGCCGGTTGTTCGGACACCTCTCCCACGCTCAGTCGGGCCGCTTTGATTGTCTCTTCGGCCTCCCACCGGTTGTGCCCCCGAACGTCCGGCACGTCCACCATCTCTTTACTGGCTACGAACAAATCCACGGCGCTGTCCGGAGAGACGGACGTCCCGGCTGCCGGACTTTGCCGAACGACCGTGCCGAGTTTCTCCTCTGAATAATAGTCATACTGCCGTCCCGCACGCAGTCGCGCCTTGCCGAGAGTCATTGTGGCTTCCGCGACGCTCTGGCCCCGCAAGTCGGGGACCTTGACCGCTACCGTTACGGCCACCCACACATCCACCGCGGAGCCGGCAGAGGCCAAATTCCCCGGCGCCGGTTCCTGGCGCACAATCGTCCCGGCCTGCTGATAAGAGAGTCGCTTGCTTACCTGGCCCACGCGCAGGCCGAGCTTTTCAAGGATCTCCTCGGCTTCCTTGAGGTGTCGCCGCCGTATGTCGGGCACTTCAACCGGCGCGCTGACGGCCAGCCACAGCTCCACAGCCGTGCCGACAGGCACCCTAGTTCCGGCGGCGGGGTCTTGCCACACGACTGAGTCTTGCGGCTGGTCGGAGAAACGCTTGACGAGATCGCCCACGCGCAGCCGTTCTTCCTTGAGAATGCGCTCGGCGTCGTATCGGCTGTGCCCCCGCAGGTCGGGCACGGCAATCATCTCCTCTTCCGCTACGGTCAGATTCACGTCGGTCCCGACCGAGACTTCCGTCCCCGCAGCAGGGTCCTGCTCCAGGACGGTATCAGGCTCGGCCTGGGAGCCGGCCTTCGAGATCTGCCCCAGATTCAGATTGAAACCGGTAAGAATCGCTTTGGCGTCGGTCAGATTGTGGCCGTCTAATTCGGGCATCAGGACGGTACCTTCGAGCTGAAGATCATCGACGTTGATGTGGCCCCACCCGTCGGAGGATTCGTCCACGATGCGGATCCGCCCGAGCCGGCCGGCCAGAAGACGCAGGTCCCACGTGACCCTTTCCATGGTCTCGGTGTTCTTTCCTGTCTCGTAGCAGGCCCTTCCCTGCTCTTGGCGCATATTATCCAGGATGACAAGCTCGACGCGCGTCTCAAGGTGGGCGCCCCCGCCAATGAGAAAGCTGAGCGTCCCGGCCGGAAGCGTAAAGGGAGGAGACGTCAACGTGCCCTGGGGCTCGTCCCCCTGAACGTCACCCGCTTTTTGGTCACTATGGCCCTGGAATCTCTCGAATGTTCCTATCCAGTACGTTCCCTGATGGTTGGAAGGCTCGCCCCGGCCGCGAGCGGCGCAATTGTCGCCAAGCGTCGGCTGGTGATCGAAAGCGGCCCCGGTTTTCTCCCAGCCGAGCAAATCCCCGGACTCAAAATCTTTGGTGAATTCACCCGTGGATGGTGAAGACTGCTGCCCCAGAAGACAAGGGCAGAGGATCAGTGATAATAGGTAAATGATGAGTACCAGCAGCCTGATCATCAATTCACTTATCCTTAACTATTTTATATGCGACCAACATGAAGTATATTAGATTTGACGCCCACAGCAAGAGGGCAGTGAACGGTCAAGGGAAAAACAATATAGGAGTGACGACTATGGCTGAGAGAGTTCGCGTTTACATGATTGAAATAGCCACGATGTTGGCAGTCCTTATAATGCTGGGCGGCTGCCGGAACACCGAATCCGCGCACCCGATCAAGATCGCCGAAACCGAGCAGGGCTTTCTCATCACTGAAGGAGACGACCAGGTCATGTTCTATCAGCGCAAATATAAATCACGGGATGGCAAGTACGCCCGCGCGAATTATGTCCATCCGCTCCATGGCCTCGACGGCGAAATTCTCACGGAGGACTTCCCCGCCGACCACCTGCACCATCGCGGCGTATTCTGGGCGTGGCACCAGGCCTGGCTCGGCGACAAGAAACTCGGTGACTCATGGTCCGTAAGGGACTTCGTCTGGGACATCCGCGATGTCAAAATCCTCACGCCCGATTCGAAATCGCGAGCCTTGCAAGTCGAAGTGTACTGGAAGTCGCCGCTACTGACCGACGCAAGCGGTAACCAAAAACCGTTTGTCAAAGAACTCACAACCATCCGTGTTCATCGCGCCGAGGAGGATGTACGGAAGGTGGACTTCCAGATCAACCTGTTGGCGCTGGAGGACGATATCCGTCTCGGCGGCTCCGAAGACGAAAAGGGTTACGGCGGTTTTACAACACGGATACCTTTGCCCGAAGGTCTATCCTTCATCGGTGCCGATGGCCCCGTAGAGCCGCAAAATCTGTCGGTCGAGGGCGGCCCCTGGATGGATTTCTCGGGCCCTCTCGGCCCCAACGGAAAGACCAGCGGCCTCGCTATCCTGTGCCATGAGTCTCTGCCGGGTTACCCGCAGCGATGGATCCTGCGCAGAAAAGGCAGCGCCCAGAATCCGGTCTTCCCCGGCCGCGAGCCTGTTCCGCTCTCACAGAAGAAGCCGCTCGTTCTACGATACCGCCTGATTATCCATCGTGGCGACGCCAACCATGTGGACCTCGATAGACTTCAGGCCGAGTACAACAGCGAGCCGCCCGTGCGGTAGGCTTTCAACCAACACCACAATCCCGCAAGTCACTCGAAGCAGCCCGTTGCGTTTATCAACGTTGGGCTGCCGCTGGCTGCATCAAGCGTCGCGGTCCCGACGGTAACAAATCCCTGCTCTCTGACCTCGTCGGCAATGGATACGCGTTCGTGAGGACGATTGTTTCCTTCTTGCCAGAGGCGATCTCCCTCGTTGACAATGGCAAGCTCCTTCAGCTCTAAACCGATTTTATCGCCCCGGACGGTAGCCACGAGATAATTCACTTTTGCGTTGTAGCCGAACAGACCTCCGTGCGCAGTCTGCAAAACGCCGTCGGCTTGTGTGCAAGTAATGGCATGTACCTCGCCGCACAAATACAGATCGACTTTGTGCTTGCTGAGGACCTGCCAGAGGGGCGACTCCCGCCCCCCTTCCAGCATCAGGCCGCTGGAACTTTCTTTCGCCACAGGCCCCAGAATCGGGGTGTGCCCCATGACAACGATATGCCGGACGCCCGGATTTTCCGTGATGACCTGCTCGAGCCACTCTAATTGCGCGCCCGTGACCTTGGGCACAATGCCGCCCTGGGGGCCGGTTCCTTTCTCGAACACATCCACGCTGATGAACAGTGTGTTTTCATAGTTGAGCCAGAACGCGGTGCCTCTCATGCGAAGCGGGCCGTTCAGCGGCATCGCGAGGTGTTTTTGAAACTGCCGCTTGAAGTACGGGACCAGGGCCGCCTTTTCTTCGGGCCAGGGATTGTCGCCGATTTCGTGGTCGCCGATAGCCGTGTAGAATCTCAGCCCGTGATCGGTCATGCGTTTGACCCAGGCCGGATAATAAGTGGCTGCGTATTTCTCAATGCTCTGCTTGTCCGGCCAGCGGCCCATCACCAGATCGCCCGCCACGAGGACAAACTCCGGATTCTCGGCCTTGATTGCTCCAAGCACGTAATCCAGCGTCTCGTCCCAGCCGGGCTGCGGGTACGTCAGGTCAACGTTCACAAAATCAGGGATGCTGACAAAGCGCCATGGCTGAACGGATATGACGCCGCTCTTGGGCACCTTTGCTTTGGCTACCCACAGAATTGCGTTCAGGGCCAGCTTGCGAAACGGCTCCATGTGCCAGTTGTGGTCATAGTGCCCGCCCGCGAAGCCGAAACCCCGGCCGCCGTCGTCGCGCGTCGCCGCCCAGGCGACGACCTTGTCCTCGGGGGCCCAGGGCGGCAGCTTGCCGGTCAGGATAGGCACGACCCCCTCGTTCTCCGGGCGAAAGCGGATATCGAAATACCATTCGTCTTCGGCAATGTAACCGCTGCACCCGCGGCAAATCGGGTGGTCGTTCGGCACGGGCGTCACAGCTACCGTATTTCTCGGGTTCTGGGAATAGCCTCGCTCGTAGCAGCCTCCCATCCACTCCAGAAAATCCGCCTCCCCGTTCTCAGGAGGCTCGACGGCATAGTGAAGAAACGCCAGGCCGATGCCGCGTTTAGCGAGCTTGCGAATCTTCGCGGCTCGCGCCAGCTCATTGAGCGGGTGGTCCTTATACCCGTCCGAGAGAAACACAATCGCATCGGCGTCGTCCAACGCGGCCGGATCCTCGGGCCAGCCGTTCATGTGAATATCGATTTGCAGAGGCTCGACATCCGGCGCATCGAGCAAACATTGTCTCAGAAGCTTGGCGACGTCTTCCCACGAGTGGCTGCCTTCGCCGTGGGTGGGCTTACCTGCGATAAAGGCGATCTTGCGGGGGCCGGGTTCGACGGATCGATCACAAGAGGCTATGCCCACCATGGCCCCGCAGAGTGCCATCAGCAGTAACAAGGCATCTATACTTCTGCGACGGGACTCAAACACTGACAGTTTCGAGGAATTCAGAGACATGAGATTTTGCTTCCTCCAAATCGACATATTCTCTCAGAACCAGAGTCGGTATTTCTTCGGGTGTTATCCCGCGAATCATGGAGGTCAGCTTGTTCGGCCAGAAATCCTTTTCATAGAGCAGCAGGATGGGCACTTCGGACAGGTCAAGTCTGGGCCTCAGATACGCATGGGCCAGTTCGATGCCGGTTCCCAGGGCCGGCGTCGATACCTCGAAGATGTAGCCGGCAATATCACTTTCGAGGGCTTCGACGATTTTCCTGCGCACATAGACGGTTCGCTCCATCCCCAGCGGCGGAAGCGGGCCAAGAGCCTTTTCGAGCAATTCGGCCGTCTGAGCGACAGTCTCGCCGCACGTGTGCTCGAATGCGATCGCGAAGCCCCGGCCTTTAATATGTTCGATCAAGCCCCTGTGGACGTGAGCCCTCGCGCGGCGATCCTGTGCCCCCTGGATGGCTGCCCCGTAGAATATCTTCTTCATGCTGCCAACTTCAAACCCGGTCCATGTCGCATTCCGGCCGCCATTAGAATCCGCTCCGGCGTCATTTTCAAGCCTTTTTCCTTCCCGCGATGAACGAGCGGGCGTTTTGTTTGAAGGATATGGAATCGCCGGAGGTGTCTCGAAAGGCTTTTCAAACACACCCCAACGAAGTTCCTCCTTTGAAGTACATTCAGGGCAGGCCGCGCGGAGAGACCGGGTGACGAAAGCAAGGGAATCATCGTCCGCAGCCAGACATCTCGATTGCACTCGACATGACAGAGGTAACTCGGCTGCCTCTGCGGGAGTGCGCCGAGTCATCCTCCTCCTTGTCACTTCGACCGAGCGCAGCGACCGGAGAAGTCTGGCCTCAAATGAAGACGGCCCGAAGAATTCTGAGCACCACGGCGGCCCAAGGGCATGGGCAACGCAAAAACCGGAAAAACCGGCGGCTATCCCGAGTATTACTACTCGGACAGGCTCTCAGAAAGGACCATGCGGTACGCCCGCCAAACGTCCTAACGCAGGGTGGCCGCGGCGATCAGGGCAGCTTGAATCGACGGTTCCTCGACACGGGCATCCCGACAGCGTTGGCCGTAATCCAAGAGGGATTGCGCCAGGTGTCGCACGGTATCTCTGTAGGAGGGGTCCTGATAGTAGTTGGTCAATTCATCGGGGTCGTCTTCCAAGTCAAACAGCCAGGGATTGTCCTTGGGCGAGTACACGACTTTGTAACGCCGCGTCACGGCCGCCAGCCAATTCTTATCACTGCTGCCTGTGCCGCGGAAGAAGGCGACGTCCTGCCAGTCACTCGGAGCCTGACCGGTCATAAACAAGGTCGAGGCGTCACGTCCTTCCTCTGCGCCGGCCGTGGGTATCTCCATTAATCTCAAAACCGTCGGCAGAAAGTCAACAGACGATAGGGCTTCATGGACCAGCGTCTCGGCCGGGACTCTGGTGGGGTAATACAGCACCAAAGGGATCTTGGCCGAAGCTTCATAGGGGACCCCCTTATTATCGCGACTGTGCTCACCACACAGATCGCCGTGATCGGCGGTGAAGACCACGATGGTGTTATCCAGAAGATTGAGTTGCCGCAGGGTATCCAGGAGACGACCAACGTTGTCGTCGATGCACTTGACCATGCCGAAGTACTTGGCCAGGGCTTTGTCGGAGATGGTGTTCCTGGCCTTCTTGCCCCAACTCGGCAGGCCGGCGTCAGGCTTATCGGCCGTGCGCGGTGTTTCGAATTCCACATGATTGAACATCACATCGTATGGCGCACGCACCGTATTGGGACCATGCGGATCCGGATAGCTAACCATATAGCAGAACGACTGATCCTCATGACTCTTAATGAAGTCGATGGTCGTGTCCGTCAGAAAGTCCGTCGTGAAGTTCAGCTCGGTGGCCCCTTCAATACTATAGGTGGGTTTGTCGTTCTTATCTCGCGCCGCCACGCGTGGGCCCTCGGGCGTGTCCTCCAGTTGTTTCCAGTGGCCGCGATTAAACATATAGCGGTTGTCGGCAAAGCCGAAGCGACGCTTCGGTTCCCATTGGGGTTTACCCGAGCCGTCGAGGTGCCATTTACCGGCATAACCACAGGCATAGCCCCGCTGCCCAAGGATTTCCGCAAAGGTTGCAGTGTCGTCTGCCATGGGGATGTTGTTCGACACGACGGGGGTATTCTGAGGATACCGGCCTGACACAAACGAGGACCGCGAAGGGGAACATACCGGCGTGGTGGCATAAAAGCGGGTACACAGGGCCCCCTGCTCAGCAAGCCAGTCAATGTTTGGGGTCTCGACCACGGCCTCCGGTCCCCACACAAACGCTTGATCCGGCGTCAGTGTGCGCCGGTAACAGCCTAAGGTACGGAAGTTGTGTTCATCGGTCTGAATGATGAGCAGATTAGGACCTCCCGTGTCCCCTCGACTGCGGCCCTGAGCATTTAGCACGAACGGGTAGCCCAAGGTTGTCCCTATAGTCAGTTTGAGGAAATCGCGTCTACTGCTTTGGAATCCGTTCATAGGTGATCCTCCCAGAAATGCGACAAATCGACTCTTGGGCTTCGGGATTCTTCATGCGACAACTGCATCCACATTATTCTCTCCGCAGAGACTGACCGGAACCAGCGTTAAGCCCCGTAATCTTTGCACTGTACGATCCCCGCCCTGCTTATGAATTTGAGCTTGTTAGTTCTCAACGGTTTACGCATTATTGATTGTACCGATACTAAATCACATTTGCAGATGGATTTCCAGCAAAAATCGCCGTGACCTGGTGTACAAAGCTTCATTCGCGCACTTTTCATTGACACTTGTGGCGGTTGTGTTTATGGGTGTTTGTCTTTAGACTACAAAGTGTGAGTCTGTTCATCCAGCGTAATCAGCGAAATCCACGGTTGAATTCTTGCGATCTAATTGAATTGTTGTCTGTGTGCTGAGCCTGTAGAATGTCGGCACAATGGAGACCTCCGGGCCATTCAGGATAGGATGCGCACATTTCCTTTGATGCGAAAGGAAGGACGATGAACTTCAGGAAAAGCCCCATATTTACCTGCTTGTTATTCATGCTCTCTGTCGCTGCGGCCGCCGAGGCAGAGCCAACACATGGACCTCTACGAATCTGCCGGGATAATCCGCGCCACTTCGCGGACAAGGACGGTAGGGCCCTTCTGCTGGTCGGCTCGCACGTGTGGTACAACCTGGTAGATATGGGCCCCGAAGACCCGCCTGTCGCGTTCGACTACGAGGCCTATCTTAAGTGGATGAAGGGACTCGGCCACAACTTCATGCGGATGTGGGCCTGGGAGATGGTGCAGTGGGATACAAAGGCTAACGGCGCCCATGCTCGCAAAGATGTGACGCAGTTCAGCGTCAGGCCCCATCCCTGGCTCCGGAGCGGCGAGGGCAAAGCACTGGACGACAAGCCGAAATTCGATCTGACGCAGTTCAATCCGCGCTATTTCGATCGACTGCGACAGAGAGTCGAGGCAGCGCGCGAGAACGGGATCTACGTTTCGATCATGCTGTTCGAAGGCTGGGCGATGCAGCGTATCGAGAACGGCTGGAAGATGCACCCGTTCCACCCGCAAAACAACATCAACGGAGTCAACGGCGATATAAACGGCGACGGCATGGGGCTGGAGGTGCACGAGCTGGCCGTCCCTGAAGTGACCGAGGTTCAGAAGACGTACATCCACAAGGTCGTTGATACCGTCAATGATTTGGACAACGTCCTGTATGAAATCTCCAACGAGAACCATTCTGAATCCACACAGTGGCAATACGCTATGATACGGTATATCCACGAATGCGAGAGAGGCAAACCCGTGCAGCATCCGGTCGGGATGACGTTTCAATTCAGAGGGGGTAAGAATCAGGACCTGTTCGACAGTCCGGCGGACTGGATTTCCCCGAATCCCGAAGGCGGCTATCGGGACAATCCGCCAGCAAATGATGGGCAAAAGGTCATTCTCACCGATACCGACCATCTATGGGGGATCGGGGGCAATCAGAGCTGGGTATGGAAGAGCTTCACGCGGGGGTTGAACCCGATATTCATGGACCCGTATGACGGGGTCGTCTTAGGCAGCGCGTTCGATGCGAAGTTCGAGCCTCTGCGGCGCAGTATGGGCTATGCCCTGGAGTTCGCCGGGCGGCTGGATTTGAACAATTGCAGGCCGCTGAACGACTTATCCACGACGGGGCATTGTCTCGCAAACCCGGGCAGGCAATACCTGATTTACCAGCCTGAAGGCGGGGCAAAGCTCGATGTGAAACTCAAGGAAGGCAAATACTCCGTCGAGTGGTTCGATCCGAACGCGGGCAAGACTGTCTCGAAAGACCAGGTTTCTGCAGAAGAACAACAAACCACCTTTTCCAATCCGGTGAAAGGCGAAGCCATTCTGTTGATATGCGCATCGGATTAAGGAAATCAGGTTACCAGAATAGGATGGGCAGGTCTTTCTGCCCATGCGGTCTATTGATTCTACGAGCCTCTTCAATTCTCCAGGTTGTTCGCAACTTCGGCCGAGTTGGCAGCGACGTCGAGCTTACCGCTCAGGAGATTGCCCACGATCAAATTATCCTTTCCTTTTCTGAGTATAAGAGCCGCCGTCTTGCCCGCCTGCTCCCGCGTGTCACGAACCACGCAGCCTGAGACGACAGTATCCTGAACGTCGTCCATGAGGATGCCGCTCCGGTCGCAGTCGAGGATGACGCAGCCGGAAATGGTGAAATCCCGGCATGTTTTCAGGATGACCGCGGCTTCTTTTCGCCGGACGTTGTTGATGTTCAAGCCAGTGACGGCAACCTGACTGCATTTGCGAAAGACAAGGCCCCGGTTGGCAGTGGCGCCGTCGCCGTAGTGGTAGCGCGGATTGCGGTCGAGCACATTCGAGCCGACGACGATGTTCGAGCAATCTTCCATGAGAAAATCGTGCTCATAACCCTTCCAGACAGTGTTGCCTACAATGGTCACGCCGCGGACCTTGCGAAGGTGGATGTTGGTCTGAACGTCGCTGAGGATATTTCCGGTAATGGTGACATTGCCGCCCCGCCGCTCACCCTGGGCATAGGTCCGCACCTCACTTTCTCCGATGATGCGGATATTGGCCGAGCCGGGCGCTGAGTGTGTGTGCTGAAGGGTGCAGCCCGTTACAGCAATCTCGCCGATGGAGCCACCCGTCGCGTCGATCAGGACGTTCGCCGTCGCAGGAGTCTGCTGGCCCATGTTCGCTTCGATATCGCAGTTGCCGATTTGCAGGTTTCGGACGTTACCGGCCCGCTGCACGACGCCTCCTCCGGCGTTGTAGCTGACGTGCGAATTGCCGACGTTGATCTGGTGCAGGTCCACGTGATCGAGGTATATTCCGATTCCACGGTTTTCATAGACGTGACAATCGGAGATAATCACGTTGCGATTGCGCTTCGTCAGGTGAATGCCGTGCAAAGCCTTGCGAATGGAGAGCTTCGAGAAGGTCGCCTTCATCGTGCCGGTCGCTTCGATACCGCACGCCTCACGGTGCGCGCCGACAATTTCCAGCCCGCTCACGGTCGGCATCCGCTGATTCAGCCAGACGTTCTCCTTGACGCTGCTCGGGTCCGCTGTGCCGTCGTGGGTGCCGACGAGCTTGAACGCCGGGCCGGGGCCGGCCATGATAATCGTCGCGGTACCCGATCCGGTGATTGAGAGCGGCCCGATGCGGTCCAGCTCTGCTACTACGGTTCTGCCGAATCGATACGTGCCGCGCGGCACGAAGATATCGCCCCGTCTTGAATCGACCGCGCGCTGGAAGGCTCCGGCGTCGTCCTTGCCGTCACCGACGGCGCCGAAATCGCGCACATTCGCGAGGCGATCTGTGGCATTCGCCCGCTCGCGGATCTCTCCGGCGTGGACCGCTCCGATCAGGAGCACGATCAAGACCCCACCGAGCTGAATTGAAGAAGGACGTCGTTTCATACGCTACCTCTTGTCTTCAATGTGCACAGGACAGTTCTCAAACGTGTTGTCTCGCAGGATGATTCGCTCGGCGTCCTCGCCGATACGAATGCCGGTTTTTTGCCTTTTCTCCGTTCTACTTTCGAATCGTGTGTCCTGGATGGTGATGTCCCGGGTCTTGCCTTGAATGTCGATCCCGATCCCGCTTTCCTTTGTGCCATTGTCGCGAATCGTGCAGTTCTCGATCCGGTTGCGGTGGCCGGCGCGAAATCCGTGGGTTTCCCTGCGAAAGAGTACACCGACTTTGCCGTTGCGTTCGATTGCGCAGTCCCTGATGACGTTATCCGTGTCACGGTGTCCGATACTGATTCCATAGTCCTTATTCTCCGCCAGTGTGCAGTCCTGCACAAGCCCGTCCGAGACGCTCCAGCAAAAGTAAATGCCCAGGCTGTTACCGCGGGATGTGCATTGGCGGAAGACGGGTCGTTGAGAGCCGCTTCCGGGGTGGAAGCCGAGGTCGGCGTTGTTGAGGGCCCGGCAGTTCCGGAACTCGATGTCGTCGCAGACCTGGAAGCTGTAGCCGTCGCCGTTGTAGTTCTGCGAAATCACGTTGCTGAAACGCCACCGGTTGCAGTACTGGATGAAGACGCCGCCGGAGAAATTGCCGTTGATGTGCTCGTTCTGCTCGCGGCTGCCGTCGAGGACGATGTCTTCGATGACGACGTCATCGACATTCTCAGCGGTCAACAGCGGGAAAACCGTCGCCGCGGTGGCGTCTTTTTCCGTCCAGAAGTTCTCTTTGGTCAGACGGTCCAGGAAGAGGACGTTTTGCTCGACGGCGGTGATCGTAGCTTTTACGACCTCGTACTGCCAGTCTCCCGGCCCGGTTTTCGAGCGGAGCATGATCCCTGCGCCGGGCGCGAATCCCGTGGCGTCGGCGACCTGCACGCCATACTCGAACCAGTCCGAGTCCCTCATCAGGGGCGTCACAACGGAAGCCGCTTTCTTGAGGATGGTCTTGTCTCCTGAGCCTCGCAGCGTGATATTCGGGCGCAGATGAACGGCGTTTTGCAGCAGATACGTTCCGGGCAGAATCTCAAGTGTGCCGCCTCCGAAGCCGTGCAGGTATTCTATGCCGGCCTGGATGATCTTGTCGTCCCTGCCTTGCAGGTCGCCTTCGGTTTGGCCGACCGTCAGAATCGGGGCGCGTCGATTCCGCATGGGGCGGTTGGTCGATAGTCCAGCTTCCGCGTCCACCGAAACCCAGAGGATGGCCAAAAGAATGAACAAAACGAGGATGCCGCTTGGGAATGTCGTGTGTTCTCTGCGCATCTTTGTACCTTTCCATCTGACCTTCATTGCCCGCATTTTAGCCGAATCTGTCACAGCCAACAATCACTTTTCCCGAATTGCCCTCGCCGGATGCCTTCCACGCTCCAAAGCAAGAAAATGCGACTGCGGCGCTGCGGCGGGCAAGCTTAAATTTGGATTGACACCTCTTGGGTTGACAATATATAATGCCAACTTAGTGATAAGTTATGAGTTCGCAAGTCTATGAACTCTGAACTATGAACGATTTTCAGGGCGATTAGCTCAGCTGGCTAGAGCGCACGGATCACACCCGTGAGGTCACAGGTTCGAGTCCTGTATCGCCCAGTATGTAAACCATTTATTTTCAGCGACTTATGCTACCTCTGTGTCACTCTAACTTGAGACCTTACGGTTGTGTCACAATCCCCTAAAAAATACCATTAAATAATTGAGAAACCATAAGCTTTTTAATGGAGCGCACTTAAGTGGTGCTTGATTTTACAGCGGATTGCTACGTTTATATCCAGGTTTTCACGCAGTTTCAAGTATTGAGCAGGTAGTATGGGCTCTTCAGACTGAAGAGTATGTTTATCCTTTGGAATCAGGTATTGGAAGACAGGGCTCACTCTTGCAATGAACCACCTCAACGGTCAAGTGGGCCAATTCTCTGACATTAGAAACAAGCTGCTTGTAGTGATCGGTCGCCTGAGGGTAGTGCGTTACAATCGAAATCATTCCTGCGTGATCATTTTGCCCGACCTTCCATATGTGGATATCAGAGACACGATTGTCTCTATCGGCTTCTATGCCTTTGACTATTTCTCGTAGCGTTTGTTCTTCAACACTGTTGTCTAATAGAATACCGCTGGTTTCCTTGAGCAATCCATGAGCCCATTTGGTGATAACTACCGCTCCCACGATCCCCATCAGCGGATCGAGCCAGTTCCAGCCAAAAAACTTCCCTGCAACAAGTGCCCCGATTGCCAACATCGAAGTGAACGCATCAGCCAGCACGTGGAGGTAGGCGGCACGCAAGTTGTGGTCACGGTGATGATTGTGTCCATGCCCGTGATGCGCCTGTAATAGAAAAGCACTGATCAAATTGATGGCCAAACCGACTATAGCGACTCCAATGGCCTCGTTGAAACGAATGGTTTGCGGCACGAACAATCTGTGTGTGGATTCGAGTGCCATCATCAGGGCGACAACCATCAGAGCCACGGCACTGGCAAATCCTCCCAATACGCTCACTTTGCCTGTTCCGAAGCTGAAACGTCTGTTCTCGGCATGGCGCTTTGCGTAGCGGTAGGCAAAGATTGTTATCCAAAATGCCGCTACATGGGTTCCCATGTGCCATCCATCCGCCAGTAGAGCCATGGAGCCAAATAGCGATCCAGCTATGATCTCTAAAACCATGGTTATGGCCGTGAGCAGCAGCACTTGTACGGTTCGCCTTTCACCATGTTCCTGGATAACAGAGAAATCATGGCTATGTTGCCACCGTTTTAAATGTTGAGTGTGCATGTTCTTTCACCGGTTTACATCATCAAATTCAGAGGTTTGCAGAAGACTCACTCCGACGCCAAAGAGAGCAGATTTTTCTCAGTACGGGATCCGATATGACTGTGCACAGTAATCAGTATCCGGGAACCTTGCTCTGGGACATCTGTCGAACGAACTTCAAATCGCTTCCAGTTTGTTCCATGTCCAACTCTTTTTCTGGGAACGTACAGTGCAGACGTGTGCAGACTTTGGACTATGTGATTCTCACCTGTCAGTACCAGAACATGAACATGCACAGGTATCGGAGCCCCTATATGATCACGTCTCTTCAATACGCCGCTGACTATGAAATTGTCGTCTTGTTCGTAGGCACTGCTCCAGAGTATCTTGATCTTTCCGGGATGACGATTCTGAATCGTTACTTGACCGGTGTCCGTCAGACTGGTCCGGTTGGTGGCACAACCCCCGCCGACAACCAGAAAACTGCATAAAAGCATCAGTCGTACCTTTATCGGTTTCATTGTAGATTCTCCTGTACTGACTCTTTCTTACTGATCCAAAGATAGAGTGTTGGTATGACGATAAGGGTCAGAAGTGTCGACGAAGTCAGACCTCCTACGACAACGATAGCCAGGGGTCGTTGGACTTCCGAACCGGTGCCGGTAGCGATGATTAATGGTAGCAGTCCCAATGCGGTAGTCAAAGTTGTCATCAGCACGGGCCGGAATTTTGAGCGACATCCGGCGATGACTGCCTGGTGAAGGGATTGTCCTTGCTTTCGCAACACCTCAAAACGGGAAATCAGCACGAGGCCATCGGTCAAGGCAATGCCGAATAGGGCAATGAATCCGATTGACGACGGGATACTGACATTCTCGCCAAATGCTGACAATGCAAAAACGCCGCCGACGAGGGCCAGAGGAACGTTGAGCATAATAAGCAAAACGTTTTTCAAGGAACTAAATAGACCGTAGAGCATCGCCAGCACCAACAACAATGTGATCGGAACAACAATAGCCAGGCGTTTGTTTGCGGCCTGCTGCAATTCAAATTGACCTCCCCAGGCCACGCGGTATCCGGGTGGAAGGTTGACGTCGCTACGCACTTTCTTTTGAGCATCGGCCACAAAACCACCTTCATCACGTCCCGTTACATTACACTGCACAGACACGTATCGCTGAGTGTCTTCGCGACTAATTTGACGCAGGCCGGTAGTCGTACGAATATCGGCCAGTTGGCGTAAGGGTATCTGGGCCCCATCTGGAGTAGGAATTAGCATAGCACTTATCGTATCTATGTCCTGACGATAAGGTTCATCGAAGCGTGTTAGTATACGAAACGATTTTTCTCCCTGGAAGACATGGCCGACCTCTCGACCGGTGATGGCATTACGGATAAGTTGCTGAACATGTTGTTTCTTTAAGCCGTAACGTGCCAATCGAGCACTATCCAAGTCTATCTGGAGTTGGGTCTGACCGGATGTCTGTTCAACACGAAGATCGGTAACACCGGGAATTTGAGCCAGGACGTGTTCAATGTCAGTGGCTATGGTCTGTAAGACGTCCATGTCATGGCCAAAGACCTTTGCTGCAACCGTCGCCCCGACTCCCGAAACGAGGCCGTCTAACTCATGGTCGATGGGTTGAGAGAATCCCGCCGTCGTACCCAGGAAGCCTGTGATCCTCTCTTGAAGTCGGTTGGCCAGTCCGGCTTGTGTCTTGGCCAACTTCCACTGCCCCTGTGGCTTAAGAGTGATGGTCATACAGGCGTAATTGGTGTGGTGCACGTGAGGTCCTACTTCACCGTAGCCAATATCAGCTACTACATGCTTTACCTCTGGTACTTGCTTTAGACTTTCAGAAATCTGTGCAGATGTCTCCTTAATCTGATCCAAAGAGATGTTGGGATTCATGTATGCATAACACTGTAGGACTCCCTCATGCAAAGAGGGCAGGAACTCTCGACCTAAGCCCAAGAAGACCATGATGCCACTGATGAATATGGCCACGACGGCTACAGCCACCAGAAGAGGATGGATCAGTATATGTTTAAGGCCAGCCTCATAAACATCCAGGATTTTGACAAGAACTGGACTATGTCCACTTTTCGACTTTCGCTTACCTGCATCGAGGCGATGCAGGATGCGATAGAACACCGGTGCTATGACCAATGCATAGAACAACGATCCTGCCATGGTTGTCGCCACAGCAAAGGCGAGAGGACGAAACATTTTGCCTTCCACTTCACCTAGGGTGAAGATAGGCAGAAAGACAATCACTATGATTGAAACGGCGAACACGATAGGTCGGCCAACTTCCTGGGCCGAGGCGGTGATAATTTCCGTGACTGAGAGCTGACCGGATTTCTCGGCTAAAGCTGTCTGAATCTTCTCGACCATGATAATCGTGGCGTCAATAATCATGCCCAAAGCGATGGCCACTCCGCCAAAAGAGATAAGATCTCCTGGGATGCCGTTTCGTTCCATCAGAATAAATGCCGTCAGGATCGAAAAAGGAAGTGAGCAAACCATAATCAAGGCATTGCGGAGGTCTCCGAGGAATAAGAAGGCAACCAGACACACTAAGACCAGGCCCAACAATAAGGCCCCTCGTACGGTGCGGATGCTGTTTCGCACGAGTTCGGACTGATCATAGAAAGGGACAATGCGAACGCCTGCAGGGAGGGTCTCATTGATTTGCTCAATTCGCTGATTGAGTCGTCGGATGACCTCAAACGAATTGGCTCGATGCAGCTTGTATATGCCACCCAAAACAACTTCCTTGTTTCCATCCATGATGGCCACTCCCCGGCGAAACGCATTGCCAAAGGTTACAGTTGCAACATCTTTGACTAGTATTGGCTGACCGTCATGTGTCTTGATGCACACCTGCTCGATGTCGGAGATATCCCTGATACGCCCCAGGCTCCTAACGATCCACTCTTCACTGCCGCGTTTGACCAAACCGGCTCCGACATTTGCGTTGCTGGCTTCGAGGGCCTCGATAACATCCTGCAAGGTCAGATCCAAAGCCAGGAGCTGATCCGGATGAACGTTGACTTGATATTCCTGTACATGCCCACCCTGACTTACAACCTTAGCAACACCTGGAATGGTTTCAATGTCTCGTTTGATGATCCATTCCTGCAGCGTACGGAGGTCTGCGATATCGTGCCCTTCTGCCTGCAGATAGTAAGAAAGGATCTTGCCCATGCCGCTGGCCACGGGTCCCATTTCAAGGCCGTGCGGCATATCCACACTCGGAGGTATACCTTCTTCAGCTAGCTTGAGACGCTCTGTGACAAGTTGACGGGCAAAGTAAATGTCCAGGTTATCCTCAAAATAGATGTTCACGGTGGACAATCCCAAAGAAGACAGCGATCTAATCTTCTTTACGCCCGGGATGCCTCGCATTGCAATCTCGACCGGTCGCGTTACCAGTTGTTCCACCTCTTCAGCGGCCATACCTTCAATCTCAGCAAAGACCTGGACCAGGTTGGGACTAATATCCGGGAAGGCGTCGATTGGCAAACGTCTCAGACATAAGACACCGAAAACACAAACCGCAATGGTCACCAGAAAGACCAGCAATTTATGTCGTAATCCTATACTTATGAGCTGTGAAATCATATGATCAATCCCTCCTGATTCTTAATGAACGTGGCCATGGCCGGATACGGCTTGTTTGGCTAATTCGGCCTTCAAATAAAAGGCATTGTGTATGACTATCTGTTCTCCGTTTTCCACACCGCTGAGGATTTCGACACGATCCGTATCTTTTTGGCCTGTAGTGACATAGCGCAGGGCAAAACCCTCATTGGTCTTCACGAAGACGCAAGGCTTATCATTAACGATCTGTATGGCATCTGCAGGTACGATGATCTCCTGATCGCGAGACTGGATGTCGATCCTTCCTGTCACGAACGTACCCGGACGATAACAGCCTTCCGTATTGTCCAGTTCCATACGCACAACTGCTGTACGAGTGGTCGGATCGAGAACCTGATCAACATAACTGACCTGGGAGCGTATACCGGACATGTTGTGATCTCGGAACATTTCAGCCGGTTGGCCGATCTGTATTGACTCAATATCCTTTTGATTGACATTCAAATCCACCCAGACTGTGCTTAAATCGGCAATTACGAAAGTCTCTGAGGTATCATCTACAACTTCGCCCAGAACAATGTGTTTACGAATGATGGTTCCATCAAAGGGAGCGATCATGATGTATGATGTAAAGGCCTCTTCAGGCTGAGCGGGCAGATCATCTACTTCTTGCTTTGTTAATCCCAGAGCAATCAGTTTCTGACGGGCGGCACGATGTTCAATATTGGCCTTGGCAAAGTCTTGCTTACTGCTCTGATAGTCCTGTTCGGATGTTACCTTCTGTTGAAACAGACGTTCTTCCCGCTCAAACTGAGTCCGAGCCAATTCTTGTCGCTCCAAAGCACTTAGAAACTCAGCCTTAGCGTCGGCCAGATCGCGACTTTCGATGACCGCCAGAACTTGCCCACTTTTGACATGCTGGCCTATATCTGCTTGGACTTGACTCACCACGCCCTTTACCCGTGGAACAATGTGAGCCATACGTTCGTGATTGATCTGGATCTGGCCTGGGGCTTGAATCCAGGCGTCCACACCGCCCAGCACTGCCTCTTGACAGGCAATCTGGAAGCGTTGAATTTGTTCGTCGGTAACATGCACGACATCACCCGTACTCTGGCCCGCCGGTTCGCCATGGGCCAACACGACAGAGCCAACGCCCAAAGTCACTACATGTTCCTGCTCGTTAAGCCCCAGGCTGACTAAGGCCGTGCCTTGTTCGCGGACATCCACCTGGACTCGACGTCTCTCAAAGGTCTCACCGCCCAACTGCACATACAGATAGGCCGCATCGCCGCTGTAGGCCAGGGCACTCTCGGGGACAGCTCGATACGTGATGCCGTTTTGGGTACGTGAAGTGACTTGCTCGACTTGGAAGGGGATGATCCACTGCTGCTCCTTGAGGAAACTGAATCCCTCGGTTTCGACAGGGTCCGGGGCGTGATCTGCATCGGCTTGGGTCTTGTAAACCTGGACCGGTGGAAAGGGAACATCATATGTTTTGCCATCCATGGGGATTTGCAGTGTTACGGACCATTTACCGGGTCGAGGAAACACTAGTTCCGGGATATATATACCGTTGCGTTGTGGAGCAGGATCCTGATGTTCGATACGTTGTGATCCCAGAGTCATGACAAAAGTCACGGCCCCTCGAGTTCTGGGGGAAAAAGTCTTCAACTTTGTAACGTGTGTTACAAACGGGGCTGGTGTTCCAACTACCACGAAAGGATGTTCAGCAAAGATTTCAAATGCATCGATCCAGACTGTGAAAGCTATTGCCCGTTCGTCCCCATGACTGTGCCCGTGGGCTCCATGATCGTGAGCAGGGTCTTGTGCGTAGCAAAGACCGCCAAGGAAAAAGAGGAATAAGCAAACTGGCGACAATGTGTTTTTGAGATTCATTTTTCGATCCCTTTATTTGAAGATTTAGTTGGTATTGATTCCAAGGATTGACCGACTGCGTATTCAAGATCGGCCCTGGCCAAACGGACTGATAGCTGAGCATTCAGTAGCTGGATCTCAGTGGTGAATAGTGTACGCTGTGCATCCAGAAGATGAAGATAGTCAAACTTGCCGCCTTCGTATCCCGTTCTCGCAACCTCAAACACGGTCTTAGCGTTCCTTAGGACTACATCTTTCAGCGTGGATACGTGGGCTAGGGCGGTTTCAAGTCGCTGACGGTATTGGGCCAATTGAGATTCAACTTGCGTCAAGGTGTGGATTCGTCGCTGTTGAGTTTTAGCCAATTGGTACTGAGCTTCTTCTATGCTCCCTTGGTTGCGATTGAATACAGGCAACGGAATGGCAAGTCCTATGATTGCCGTATTGTCATTTTCCTGCTCCAATCGTTTCAGTCCCGCAGTTATAGCAATGTCGGATCGAGCCTGAGCTTTTGCCAGGTCCAGACGTGCCCTTGCCAAAGCCTGTTCATCCTGCCATCGGAGGATCTGAGGGTGCGACTGGGCTTGTTCTTTGAGTTGGGCAAGCGTCAGCAACTCAACATCAATGTCAAGACTTCCGGCAGCTTGTTCAAAGCCAGGATTAGCAGCCCCCCAGAGCATCGCGAGTCGGTGTCTGACATCAATAAGGGTGCCGGTTGCCTGTCTGTATTTCATTTGAGCGTTAGCGAATTCAATTTGGGCTTTGTCGGCCTCAGATGGAGAATCTTTACCAGCCTCCACTCGTTTGCGTACTGCACTAAGCAGCTCCTTGGCGAGATCCATCTGATCTCTGGTCAGCTCGATTCTCCGCTGCACGCCCCAAACCTCGGCGAAGGCTTTTTGTGTTTGTCGGATCACTTCCAGGCGGGAAATATTGTAGTCCCATTCCACCAGCTTCTTCTCCAGTGCTGCAACCTGGGACCGTCTTTCCCGTTTGCCACCCATCTCAATCGGCTGTGTGACTGCAATCATGGTCTCTGAGCCGTCAAATCCCTTACGTGCTCCACTACCCCCGAACTCTTCGGTGGTAACTGCTAGTTCAGGATTAGAGTGCAGGCTGGCCTGTACCCTGCGTGCGTCGGCAGAGCGGATATCCCAGGAATAGACCTTCAACTCCGGATTGCGTGTCAACACCAGAGAGATAGCTTGCGACAGAGTCAATGGACCTTCCGGTCCTACCAAGTCACTGGTCTCAAGCTGGGATATTTCAGCGTTGTGAGGAACCTTACTCTTGCTGGAAAGTGCTGTGGGCTCGGCCGCCGGTCGCCGGGACTTTGAGATCGGGGCACAGGACGTTATGCCAGAAAGACCTGCGACAAGAATAGCGATGGTTAATACTCGATTCATTTGTATTGTTTTCCAAATAATTTTTCGGGGGCTGTTCGAGCGAAGACCTAGAGGCCTGTGTTACATTGGGAACAGACAGGTATTTGCATCGAGACAGGACTTACAGATGAAATAAGTCACTCGCTGCAAGGAGAGAAAGAATCATAGCAACAGAATATGGGCGCGCACGTAGGCCTGTAAGGACGATTCAACACGGTATATGACAGGGGGAAGAGTAGAGGGTTCAAAAACCAAGCTGATGCTGTCAGGAATTGATTCGACCACCATTACCAGTTGGCCTGGCGTGATTTGCTGCTGTATCGAGGGGTCCTTCTTTATCGGAAGTGGTCTGAACTGGTGATCATGCGTGTCATCGTCGTGATGGTCGCTGTCATGGCCAGCCTCTTCTGCGTGGTGCTCATGACCAGTCTCATAATCCATGCCATGGTGATACTTATCTCCGGGATGGGAAAACAACTGGGGTGAAGCCTCATCGCCACCCCCATGGCACAAAGCCTCGTGGGTAAACGTGTAGCTCACACATAAGACCAAGATGGCAGATATCCATCGCATAACTTTGTTATATTATCATGATTGTACAAGAAAGTCAATATCGGCCCCAATCGAGCAGCACGACATTATTTCTGCATCTATTCCAGTCCTTGTTTATTCACACGATTCTGAGAAGGATCGACAACTCTCGAAGAACTACCAGAACTCGGACTATACGTGGCGATATACTGAATTGTTCTGAAGCATTATTAAGGAAAACCTCAGTTCGCACATGGCCAGACCGTGTGGAACACACGGACTTTCCTGGCCTCAGAGTGAACGGCTGAATCGTTGTTTATCCGGTCCACTGAACACAATAGCGACGAGTTGCTCTTTTTAGCAACAAATGAAGGGTAGAGATCTCAAGACGATAACGCTTTGGCCACTTTCATTGCTTCCTGTACTTCCTCCAAGAGATAAATCTCAGTGGTTGAAGTACTGGCATGGCCAAGCAAAACTTTGGCCGCCTCTTTACCCAGTGTGGCTCGTGCCCGAGTTGCCATGGACCGGCGAAGATCGTAGGGTACAAACGACTCAACACCCGCTCGTAGGCACGCTCTTTGGCAGGCCTTAGCGATGTTCGACCAATGCCTGCTGAACTTCGAAAAGTTCATCGGGGCCGAAATCCGTCACCGGCCACTCTAAGTAGGGTTTCAGGAATTACTCAACTCTTGACAGGAATACGAAATCGGCCACGACCATTGCCACTATTGACAACGCGAGCGATAAGCATGTATTGCCAAGTCCCATCTGAAAAAGGAAATCAATCATGCCTGGTCCTCCTCATCGACCTGCCCGTCAAGGATGGTCCGGATTCTCCTAATCTCGCTTCGTGAGATCTTCTTTTCTTCGACGAGATGTGTAATCAGCGGTGCGAACGAGCCTTCTGTCAGCTCATCCGCGAGTGACCCCAGTTGCTGCCCCGCATAGGTCTGGCGAGAGATCGCCGCCGAGAACAAATGGACGAACAGACTGCGGTCGCGCTCGACGTATCCCTTGTCTTCCAGACGTTGAAGAAGTCGCTGGACCGTTCCGTGCTGCGTTTTGGTCGCATCAGGATAGAGTTGCTCGCGTATCTGACGAGCCGTCATGCGCTCGTTGTGCCAAAGCAGATTCATGACCGCCAACTCCGCGTTGGCCAATGGCGGTTGCTTCATCTTGGCAATCCTCAATAACTACATCAAAATAACGATAGCTTGTCGTAGTTCTCCGACATGTTGTCGTAGTTATTAATACCCAAAGACGGAAACTGCCGTCGGTTTATTTCGAAAGATCCGGATTTTTTCCGAGATTTCGGCTGGTCTGCAGGTGCGATCTCCATCGGCATCGAGAATGCTACATAGGCCGGGCCGCGATTTTCACAAGCGCCAAGGGCTTCTCATCGGCCGCGTCAGCATCTGGTTGGCCTCGGCATCGCCGACGAATAGCTCTGCAGCCGGGTCCCATTTGAGCTTGCGGCCGAGCCGGCATGCAATCTCCGGGACCAGACCGAGATAAGAGGCCTGGTGGCCCGCCTCGACGGGGCTGATGGGGTCGCGTCTGGTTTTGACGCAGTCGATGAAATTTTCATGGTGGCTGGTTGAAGTGCCCAGGTGTATCTCGTTCGGTTTGATTGTGACGTTCAGCAAAGAGGCCGGCTCAGCCCAGATGCCCTTGCGGTTGACATGGACCCAGCCCTCGTCGCCCTCGAAATGGCAGCCTTGCTTGTTGGGATTGCCCGTGTTGGTGTACGTCATGTGCAGGCCGCTTGCGTAGGTAAACTCAGACTGCCAATCGTTGATATTGTCGGTCAGGCCATCGTTGCGATAGCTCCCCTTGCACTCGACTTCGAACGGTTCATCACTGACTGCGGGGCAGCCCCAGTTGGCAATATCCAGGTGATGGACACCCCAGTTGACAATAAAGCCGGCACAGTAATCCCAGGTCAGGTACCAGTCCGGGAAAGCCCATCTGCCGCCGTTGTAAGGTTTCATCGGAGCCGGACCAAGGTACATATCGTAGTCAAAACCCGCCGGGACAGGCTCTTCGGTAGGCGGCTTACGATACGCCCGCTTATACTCGGGTCCCGGGGCGCCAACCTTGACGGTATGGACTTTGCCGATGTATCCGTTTCTTGCCAGCTCGCAGGCAAATCGAAAATTGCGCTCCGAGCGCTGCTGGGTGCCGGTCTGGAACACTCGTCCGTACCTGCGGACCGCATCTCGCATTGCCTTGCCCTCGGCAACCGCGACCCCCGTCGGCTTTTCACAGTACATATCCTTGCCGGCCTGTGCCGCGGCAGTGGCAACCAACGCGTGCCAGTGGTCCTGCGTCGCAATCACCACGGCGTCGATGTCATCACGAGCGAGCAGCTCACGAAAATCGCGGAAGGTCGCGCATCCCTTGTCGCCGTAATGCCGGTCGATGAGGTTCTTCGCCTTTTGACGCCGGTCTTCATTAACATCGCAAACAGCGACCATCCGAACGGCCGGGTTATTCAGGAAGGCTTTTATGTTATGGGTGCCCTGACCACCCACACCGATGCAGCCTATCGCGATGCGGCTGCCTGGGCTGGCACTTCCGGCTTTGCCTAACGACGATGAAGCAACAAGGTATGGGAATGTTATCGCGCCGCCAGCGAGGCCGGCTGTTTTTCTCAGTAGGCCCCGGCGGCTCATGTTTTCATGTCGTGCCATTGACGTGTCCTCAATTCTCGATACGGGATGTGGGAGGCCGGCGCTTGGGGCCGGCAACAAGCTTACGCTATGGGCGGCGGCCGTTGAGCTTCTGTTTCACGAGCCGGCCCATCTTGAACTTCACGACGCGTCTGGCCGAGACTTCAACGGGCTCCAGGGTCTTTGGATTCTGCGCTCTCCTGGCCGCACGCCGCTTGGTCTCAAAAACGCCAAAGTCGCGGAATTCCAGGCGATGACCATTGGCCAGTTCACGAACCATCTCATCGAGGAACATTTGAATGACAGGCTTGACCACCGCCCGTCGTGTCTTCGTAGTCGCGGCGATGCGGTCGATGAGTTCCTTTTTTGTCGTTGTTGACATCGCTCACCTCCGATGGAGCGTTTAACGGCTGCATCTGACACGATATTGTACGCGCAGGGTAGTATAGCATATGGAAACCTCATTATCAAATACTTTGAAAGGGGCGATTCTACCTTGGCGCCGGCCATCCCCAGGCAGACTTATCCTCCTCCGGCATTGCCCGGACGAAGCGGAATCGAAGCACCAGTGGGCCAGAGAAAAGGGACCTATACCCAATCACATTGGCATAGGTCCCGAATTGATGCAAAATCCTGTCGTCCGTCCCGCTGGGCTCGCGCAGCCCTGAGAAACCCTCGCAGGGAAGGACTTATGACAACGACGCTTAGTCTATCCTGGAAATCACGATAAGATCCAACTGTGTTCCATCTTCACGGCGAGCAATCTCCAGCGTATTCTGGCCAGCCGGCAGCGTGATGTTCACAACTTCGTTGCTGTGGTCATTGCTGTGAACCTCGTCCCAGTGCCAGCTAGCGCCATCCGAAATGCCATTGAACCGGATCCAGCCGGTGCCCGGCTGATCCGGGTCTTCGTGAGTCTGACCCGTCGCCGTCGGGACCCGGACCCAGAACGAGTCGTTGCCTCCGACGACAATCACACGCAGCGAGATCCTATAGACGCCGCCCTGAACCGCGAAATTGTACGTCGCCACGCCATCGGCAGGAGCCGCGTCGTTGTCGTCACCGACACTCTCATCTGTGCTGATGTACTTTCCGCCCGATGCTGCGGGGTCATCATACGTCTCCATGGGCGCAGTAATCGTAGCGGCCGCCTCGGCCTCGATCCAGATTTCTTCCGAGGAAACGAAAACCTCGGGAGCCGACTTGTACAGCACAATGTCGTCAACGTACAATGTGCCGGTTGCGCCATTGCCGTCAACACCGATAGCCAGCGTCGTAATGCCTTGCAGGTTCACGCCCAACGACGCCAGATCGATATTCCACTGCTGCCACCGTATTGCCGCTATGGCGGCGGCATCACCATCATAGGGCACCTTGACGCCGTTGACCTTTACATACAACTGCCCCGTGTTGCCCACGGTGCCGTGGAAGTACAACACCAGTGTCTGAATGCCATACTGGGTCCAGTCCTGCGGAACGGCAAAGGTGCGTTCGGCCTCTGAGTACGTGGCGCCGCCGGTGTTGCTGTAGAGCAGCGGCATGGACTGGTCATCGCCGCGAATGATCCCAGTCTCGATCGTAGGGGGCGTGAGATAACCGACCTGGGAGCCGTTTGCCGGGTTCTCGTACCCGTCCAGCCACGTCGTGTAGATCTCGTCGGGCGGATAGTCGTTGTAGTCTTCGAAACCGTCCACGACAAGGTACTCAGGTGTTGAGAAGCTCCAAATATCCCCTTGCCACACTGTGGGTGTCTCGGCTTCGTTGACCTCATCAATCCGCCAGAAGTACGTGGTGCTCAAATCGAGCGGCGAAGGGCTATGACTCGCGTTGGTCACGCTGACAGCCGGGACGTTGCCATCTATCACGGCCTGCTCGTCCATGCTCAAGTACACATCATGCGTGCCGGCCTCTCTGCCCATTCGCCAACTGAAAATTACATCCGGTTCCACATCGTCGGCCCCGGAATCGGGCGAGGGCTCTCTGGCGACCACGGGGATGTAGAAGAAGCGGACCTCACTGAGGCCGAACTGGGGCAGGATGCCTCCCCAGTTGCTGGTCGCGGTCAGCCTGACGTACTGTGCCGCCGCGCCGCCAAAGTCAACCGTCGTATCGTGTGCATAATCATCTGTTCCGGGCGCCTTGGCGAATTCAGGCACGCCGGTCAGAGCCGTCCAGGTGGTTCCATCGGTCGAGTATTCGATGGTCACATCCTTGAACCCGAAACCGAAGAGAGGCTCAAGGACCTGATTAGCGTTCCATACCCGCATCTCGTGCAGCTTGTACATGGTGTCGAACTCGTATTGGATCCAGGCCCCCAGCGGCTCATTGCCGCTGATCCACATAGCTGTCGGTTGTATCGAGTGCAGGTCGTTGTCATCCAGTCCCGAGCCGTTGATCGTATTCTCCGGGCCGAAATCTGCCTGGCCCACGCTGGATGCTGTCGCGGTGATGTTCGCACCGTCAATCGGATAGCCAACAGGCTCGGTGGTAAAACTCCAGACACTGCCCTTGTATACCGTGGAGTCCGGCGGGGTGCTGGCCTCATCGACGCGCCAGTAATAAGTCGTCTCGAA
>CP070806.1:2189727-2206116 GCA_020343675.1 Phycisphaerales bacterium | reverse complement strand
GGTGTATCGTATAGACCCCATGCCGTCCGATGAGGCGGAGCAGCGAAGAATGCTCGAGTTCGCCAGAAGAATGGGGGCTCGTGCTCTTGTCAGCGATGCCAAAAACTTCCCCACGAGACCAGGGCTGCCGGAGGTCGTGAGTTCGGATGAACTGGCCCCCGACAAGCAAACCGGTTCGCTTATAGGTAAGGTCTCTCGGTCCAGTCTCAGTAGTCCTATCATACTCACCATCGAATTCACTGGCGAGGGAGCCGGATTGATGGGTGAGGCGGCCCAACGCATCGAATTTCTGAGCAACCTGGCTATCAAGATAGCGAATGGAGGTGGATCGTGACAGACGACAAGAGTCCTGATCGGACGGCCTCGCCGAATATTACGCGGCGTACGTTCATGGCCGGTGCGGCGACCATCGCCGGAACGGTTGTTGCTCCGTGGACTATCCCTTCAAGCGCGTGGGCGGCTCAGGGAAATGCGTCGCCGAGCGAGCGGATTACCGTCGGATTGATAGGCAAAGGGATCATGGGCAGCGGTCATTTGCGCCGGCTCGTCGGTGACCGAGAGGTTCAGGTGCTGGCGGTCTGCGACGTGGATCGCGTGCGGTGCGAAGACGGCAGGCAGCTGGCCCGGGAAACCTACGCCGCTCGGCGCCCCAGCGGTACGTACCGGGGCTGTGCTGCGTACAACGACTATCGGGAACTTCTGGCTCGAACGGACATCGATGCGGTGGTGATTGTCACGCCGGACCATTGGCACACGCCACAGGCGATTGACGCCGTCAAGGCGGGCAAGGATGTCTATTGTGAGAAGCCGATTTCGCTGACCGTTCACCAGGGGCGCCGGTTGGTTGAGGAAGTCTGTCGATATGGCCGCGTTTTTCAGACCGGCACTCAATATCGTTCTATTCCGACAATCCGGCAGGTCTGCAATTTTGTCCGCAGAGGGGGACTCGGGGAAGTTAAACAGGTTTTCACCCGGTGGAACAGCCTGGGCGGCTTTTTTCGGGCACCCCGCTTTAAGCCCTATCGTCATTTGATGGATGTTGAGCATTCCGGAAAGTCATACGTCCCTTTAGATATGACCTTTCCGGCCGAGCCTGTCCCCGAAGGGCTGGACTGGGACCTTTGGGTCGGACCGGCGCTGTGGCGTCCATACAATCAAGCCTACCATCTGAATCCTTCGCCCGGCGTCGTACCCTGGGCGTTTTGTGAGGATTTCGGTGCTGCTTCGGTGACATGGCACCATTCTCATAGCGCCGACGTGATTCAATATGCACTGGGCGTCGAAACCAGTGGACCGGTGGAATTGCTCTATCCGGGTAGCAGCCCTTATCCGACGCTGACCTGCAAGTACGCCAATGGAACGCTCCTGCACATGGTCGATAATTGGGCCATGGTCAAAGACCTCTACAAGGCGGTTCCTGAGACGGCGCGCTTGGCGGGAAACTTCGGCGGTATTTTCGTGGGAGAACGCGGCTGGCTCACATCGATGACAACTGGCGGACCTGTAGAGGCGGGGCCCGAGACGCTGTTCGAAGAAATGAACCTTAAGACACGAGAAGTCAATCCCGGTGAGAATAACCATCATGACAACTGGTTTGACTGCATCCGTACCCGACGTAAACCCAGTTGTGACGAAGAAATTGGGCATCGGTCGGCTTCGCTCGGGCATCTGATCATTATCGCCCATACGTTGCAGCGATCCTTGAAGTGGGATCCGGCCCGGGAGGAATTCGTCGCAGATGAGGCCGCGAACCGTCTGCTGTCGCGCGCGATGCGGTCACCGTGGCGTATTTAGGAGATATCTGATGACATCGATGAATCGCAGAAAAATGCTCACCACCCTGGGTAGCCTTCCCCTGCTCGGTACGACTTCTTGTACGCTTTCAAAAGCAAAGCCACGGGAGCCGGTCGATGCGATGACGGCTCCAACTCCGATTATAGAAGCCGACAGGAAAGAATACGCCCGGCTGCGAAACCTGGACCTGGATGATCCGAAGGTGGTGGACGAGCAAAAGAAGATGCCCGCCGGGAAGATCGGCAATCTTACTCTCGGCCGGCTCATCAGCGGCAGTAATCTGATCAGCATGAATATGCACGCGCGGGATCTGGATTACGTTACCGCGCTAGCGGCGCATTACAACACCGAAGAACGAATCTTCATGACGTTGAAGAAATGCGAGGAATACGGCGCCAACAGTGCTGTTCTCAAGAATCATAATTTCAAGCGTTTCAATCTGTCGAGATACTGGGATCAATGGGGCGGCCGGATGAAATGGATCGCCGACGTAATCACGACGGATATCAATGCGTATGAACGATTGCTGGTAGAGCATCTGGAGCTGGGCGCGTCGGCGGCTTATTTGTGGGGCGGCGCAAGCGACACCTGGTACTATCAGAAGAAACAGGCCAATATCATCAGAGCTTTCGAGATCATGAAAAAATACGATATTCCCGTCGGTATTTGTGCCCATCGGCTGGAGCCTATTGTGTTCTGTGAGAAAGAAGGACTCAAACCTGACTTCTATATGAAGACGCTGCACCATGACCGTTACTGGTCCGCTCATCCGAAAGTCAACCGAAGGTACATGGAGATGTACGAAAAGGAATCGGACAGACACGGCGAATACCACGACAACATGTTCTGTCACGACCACGAGCAGACGGTGGAATTCATGCAGGACGTGAAAGTGCCCTGGATAGCTTTTAAGGTTTTGGCGGCCGGAGCCATCCCCGCCAAGGAGGGATTGACGTACGCCTTCGAGAGCGGGGCGGACTTTGTATGCCTCGGAATGTTTGACTTTCAAGTCGAGCAGGATGCCAAACTCACGCGAAAGGCGATTGCGGAGTCGCAGAACCGCAAGCGCCCATGGGTAGCGTAAGTTGCCCTGGGCTGACACATGGGCCGGTCCCTACTGAGGAATGATCGGCAAGAGGATATGCGAGGGATACTCCTTGTCGTGGAAGACGGTTTGGGTCGCTTGTACAAGTCTTGTCCCTGTACCGAAGGATTCGCCGGTATTGGGATTGCGGTCAAATCGCGGGAAGTTACTGCTGGATATTTCGACTCGGATTCTGTGGCCGGGCAAGAAGGCATTGCTTGTGGCCCAAAGGTCGATCTCGTAACGATAAACTTGGCCGGGTGTGATGAGGCTCGGATGGCTCCTTGAGCTGCGATAGCGTGCCCGCAGGATGCCGTCACACAGATTGAGGGCTCGCCCGTCGGGATGGACATCGACAAGCTTTGCAGTCCAGTCTGTGTCCTGCGCAGTACTGGCGGCATAGAGAATGACCCTGACCGGCCCGGTGACCTCTAATTCGCCTTTCAACTCGTTGCTGGTGAAGACCAGAACATCATCTCGTTTTTCCAGCTCACTCTGGTCTCTTGGCCCGGCCGTCGTTCTCGTCATTGACGAATGGTTCCCAGAGTCCCCCCGAAGTTCCCTTGCCCCGACAGTCCTGGATGACAAGCGCATACCCCCGGCCGGCATAGAAATGGCCATCGCTGTATTTCTCGTTGCCCTTGCCGTAAGGAGATCGGATTAGAATCACAGGAAATGTACCTTTGGCCCTGGGTAAGAAGATATTGGCTGAGAGCTCAGTGCCGTCGCGCATCGGAATCCTGACGTCCGTACGAACCTCGACCTCCAAGGCAGCCTTCGCGTAGCGAACCGCCTGCGGTGATAACAGGATAGTCAAAACCAGGATGGCACACAGCGACTTGTTCATACTTTTATCCCTTCAGAAGATTTCTTCCCATTCTTCCCATTGAATATCGAGAATACAACAATTATTGAGTTCTCAGCCTCGTGAATTTTATGTTCTTGTGCCGGAACTCATATATGCGTTACTATAGCACATTCAGGGTGTCCAGGAACTGTCGGTCCCCATAAGAGAAAGGGCAGCAGATGAGAAAACCCAATTTGTCAATATGGCTTTGTCTGGCATCGGTGTGCTGGTGTGCGGTATCGGCGGCAGGAGAATATGAGATCGCCTCCCCCGGCGACGAGCTCCGGCTGAACGTCGAGACAGACGGAACAATTTCCTACTCGGTCTTACACAAGTCACGGCTTCTGCTTGAGCCGTCCTCTGTATCGCTCAGACTCGAAGGGAACCGGATATTAGGTGATAATCCGCGTGTTCTCGGTGTAAAAAAGAGAAGTGTGGATGAGCAAATCGTTCCCCCTGTTCGTATTAAAAGCGATGTGATTCAAGACCGGTACAATGAAATGTCCATTGAATTCGAGGGAGGATTCTCGCTGATTTTCAGGGCATATGACGAGGGAGTGGCGTATCGATTCGTGACCGATATTGACGGAGATGTCACGGTCATCAATGAAGAGGTTACATTCAATTTCGCCCGCGACCACGCGATCTATTTCCCCGAAGAAGAGAGTTTCCAGACCCATTCGGAGAGGGAGTACAAGTACCTCAAGCTCAGCCAGATTTCAGAGGCGATGATGTGTTCTTTGCCGACCCTGGTGGACGTGGCTGCCGGCCCGAAGGTACTCATCGCCGAAGCGGACCTGGAGGACTATCCGGGTTTGTACCTTCGCGGAAGCAGGAATCAAAGTCTCTGCGGGAAATTGCCGGCCTATGCGCTGGCCGAGCAGGCGAAGAACGATCGGGACGTGCCGGTAACCAAGCGCGCCGACTATATCGCAGAAACCAGGGGGCGGCGAACCTTCCCCTGGCGGGTCCTGATCGTCGCCGAGAAAGATGGCGAGTTGATTGAGAATCAAATGGTTTATCTGCTGGCAAAGCCATTACAGCTTACCGATACTTCCTGGATCAAACCGGGCAAAGTAGCCTGGGACTGGTGGAACGCCAACAATATCTATGGCGTGGACTTCAGAGCGGGAATCAACACCGAGACGTACAAGCATTATATCGACTTTGCGGCCAAGCACGGCCTCGAATACATTATCCTCGATGAAGGATGGTATGTGCTCGGCGACCTGACAAAAATTAGCGAAGGTATGGACATGGAGGAACTCTTTCGGTACGCGAAAGCCAGGAACGTCGGGATTATTCCGTGGGTCATCTGGAAAACACTCGATGATCAGTTCGACGAAGCGATGGACCAGTTCGAGCGGTGGGGCGCCAAGGGGCTCAAGGTCGATTTTATGCAGAGAGACGATCAGTGGATGGTCAATTTCTACCACAAGATCGCCAGAGAGACGGCCAAACGGCACATGCTGGTCGATTTTCATGGGTCTTACAAACCCACGGGCCTGCGCCGGGCATATCCGAACGTCATTACGCGTGAGGGCCTTCGTGGCCTTGAGCATAGCAAGTGGAGCAAGGACGCCAATCCGGAACACAATGTAACGGTTCCATTTATCCGAATGGCGGCCGGGCCAATGGATTATACGCCGGGCGCGATGGTCAACGCCCAGGAAAAGAATTTTCAGCCCATCTTCGAGCGTCCCATGAGCATGGGTACCCGCTGCCACCAGTTGGCGATGTATGTGATTTATGAGAGTCCTTTGCAGATGTTGGCGGACAGCCCCTCCAACTACCTCAAAGAAACCGAGTGTCTTGAGTTTCTGGCGAAGGTACCCACGGTCTGGGATCAAACGAGAGTTTTGGATGCCAGAGTAGCCGATTACGTGTTGGTCGCTCGCAAAAGTGGGAATACGTGGTACGTCGGTGCGATGACCGATTGGACGGCCAGAGAACTGACGGTGGATTTTTCATTTCTCGAAGCGGGCCGGCACACCATTGACCTCTATAAAGATGGAATAAACGCCGACCGATATGGCAATGATTATAAACACGAGACGAAGAAGATTTCTACCGGTGAGAAAATGAAAATCAAACTTGCGCCCGGAGGCGGTTGGGCAGCAGTCGTCAGATAACGACAGACTAAGCAGAACCCGTTGTTGTTTTTCCGAAGATGGATTTCACAGAAAGGAGTATGAGCCGTGTCAACAGGTGAGAATCTGAAAGAGGCATTTGCCGGCGAAAGTCAGGCGAATCGCAAGTACCTGGCCTTCGCAAAGAAAGCCGACCAGGACGGATATCCTCAGGTTGCGAAGTTGTTCCGTGCGGCGGCTGAGGCTGAGACTGTACATGCCCATGCGCACTTGCGCGTGATGGGAGGAGCGGGGAAAACCGAGGCGAATCTCCAGGCGGCCATAGATGGAGAAGGGTACGAGTTCCAACAGATGTATCCCAAGTTCCTTGCGGAGGCCGAGGCGGAGGGCAATCAGGCCGCCGTTTTTTCGTTCAAGCATGCTCTTGCGGTCGAGGAGATTCATCACGGGCTTTACACCGAAGCGCTCGATGCCGTCAAGGCGGGCAAGGACCTGCCTGAAACGAAAATCCTTGTCTGTGCCGTTTGCGGCAATACTGTCAAAGGCCAGGCGCCGCAGAAGTGTCCCGTATGTGGGGCCGCCAAGGAACAGTTCAAAGATGTCGTCTGAGGCGGCGCTCTTTAGGGCAGTCGGCACGGGCCCAGGGCGGGCGGTGGGTGCGCAGGCAGAGTGAATTTAGCTTCTGTGGAGATGGGAGTCATGTCACGCTCGGATAGTGAAACGTGGCGATGCGCCGTGTGTGGGTACATTCATCATGGTCCCGAGCCGCCAGAGATGTGCCCCATCTGCGGCTCACCTTCCGAGGCATTTGAGTCCTACGAGCCGCAGGCGGAACCTGCTGTCAAGCCTGCGGTAGAGAGCTGGCGTTGTCTGAACTGCAATTACGTGCACTCCGGCTCGCAGCCTCCTGACGTCTGTCCGGTTTGTGGTGCTCCTTCGGATTGTTTTGAGCCGTTTGGCCCAATGGCCGAACAAGCAGCGCCGATTCAGAAGGTTGGCAAGGTCGTTGTTGTCGGAGCGGGGATCGCGGGTCTGGCAGCGGTTGAGGCGGTCCGAACCGCTTCGCCGGAGACAGAAATCACACTCGTTTCCAAAGAGGCCACGCCTCCTTATTATCGGCTCAACCTGACGCGCTACCTTGCCGGTGACATCAGCGAGGCCGAAATGCCGATAAAGCCAGAGGGATGGTTTACGCAGAACCGGGTTCAGCTTTTGTTGGGAGCTGAAGTGTCGAAACTGAAGCTGGACCGAAAAGCGGTGCAATTGCTTGAGGGGCAAGAAGAATCCTTCGACAAGCTGATTCTGACGACTGGCGCCCACCCGTTCATGCCTCCGTTTCCCGGGGCGTACAAGCAGGGAGTGACTAATCTTCGTACGCTGGACGATGCCAATGCGATACTTGGATCAGACCTGCCGGGCAGGAACTGCGTCTGTATCGGCGGTGGATTGCTCGGTCTGGAGACGGCCGGCGCTTTAGCGCGACGGGGGGCCCAGGTTACCCTGCTTGAAGGACATGGCTGGTTGCTGCCGAGGCAGTTGAATCGGCGTGCGGGCGAGATTCTGGGTCAGTACGTTCAGGGCACCGGCATCGAGCTGCGCACGAAGGCGTGCACGCGGGAAATTCTGGGCGACGAGCGCGTACGGGGCGTCCTTTTGGAGGACGGAAGTGTCATCGATACGGATTTGCTGGTTGTGGCCACAGGCATACGCTCCAACAATTATTTGGGCCGCGTGGCCGGTCTGGATGTGAACCAGGGAATCGTCGTCGACAATCTGCTGCGGACCTCGCAGGCGCATGTCTTTGCCGCCGGCGATGTGGCCGAGCATCACGGCTGTGTTTACGGTACATGGGGGCCGTCCCAATACCAGGGTGGCATCGCCGGAATGAACGCGGTCGGAGCGAATGCTGAGTTCGGCGGCATTCCTCGGTCGAATGCTCTCAAGGTCCTGCAACTCGAACTGTTCAGTATCGGTCAGATTGAGCCGGTGGACGGAAGCTACCAGAAGGTCGAAAGTGAAGGAGATGGTGAGTTTCTTGGGTTTGTTTTTCGCGACAGCCATCTGGTCGGAGCCATTCTTCTCGGAGATGCGAGGCTTGCGACCCAGGTGAAAAGTGCGGTAGAAAGCAAGCATGATTTCTCAGAGCTATTGGCGAAACGTCCTTCTGCGGCCGATACCCTGGAGTTTCTTGGCGGGCGGAGCCACACTTAGGCCTGTCACCTCACTTCTTGCGATTCTCATCAGTCAAGCCGAGGCCGTCGCAGGCTACGGACGCCGGACGTACATTCCGCGGGTGTCAAACGCCGGCACACAGGCTCTTCAAAAACTCTGTGTTATTCGGGTATGTCTTGAGCAGCTTGAACAGGGCGTTCATGGCTTCCCGGGGGCCGTAGTTTGCCAGGACGCGTCTGAGCGTGGCTAACCCGCGGGTTTGCTCATCGCTGTAAAGCTTCGCTTCCTTTCGCGTGCCGCTGGCCGGAATGTTGATCGCGGGGAAGATTCTGGCCTCGGCCAACGATCGGTCCAGAACGATTTCACTGTTGCCCGTTCCCTTGAATTCTTCGAAAATCAGTTGGTCCATCCGAGAGCCGGTGTCGATCAGGCACGTGGCGACGATAGTGACGGAGCCGCCGTTTTCAATGTTCCGGGCCAGTCCAAACAACCTGCGGGGGACTTCCAGGATGCCCGCTTCCAGTCCGCCGCTCATGGTTTGACGGCGCGACATGCCGTTGCGTCGCGTCCTGTTGTTGAACGCTCTTCCCAGTCGCGTGAGACTGTCGATCAGCAGAACAATCTCACGTCCGCATTCCAGTTCTGTTTGGACGTGCGAGAGCATCAGTTCCGCGAGCTCGACGTGCTGATCGGCGGTGTTGTCGCTCGTACTGGCCACCACTTCGGCGCCTTCGACAGCCCTGCGAAAGTGTGTGACCTCCTCCGGCCGCTCGTCCGTCAGCAACACGATGATCCGGCTTTGGGGGGAACAATGCCGAATGGCCAGGACCGTTTGTTCCAGGAGAATGGTCTTTCCGGCCTTCGGCGGCGAGACAATGAGTTGACGCGTCCCTTTGCCGATGGGAGCGATCAGATCCACAATCCTCATGCTCTCCTGGCCGCACGCGCCCAGATCAAATCTCTCGTGCGGATCAACGGCGACAAGATCGGCAAAGTGCGGGCGCTTACGGAAGACCTCCGGGCTCATCCCCCCCATGGAGTCTATCCCCACTAATCGCCTCCTGCCTTTCTTTCGTTCGACCTGGCCGGTGACGGCGGCTCCTTCCGTGAGTCCATGCCGACCGGTCAGGTCCGGATGGATCATGATTTCGCCCTGGCTCGCCCGATAAGACCGCTCGGCCGTTCGGACTGCGAACTGCGTCTTGTTGACGCGCTTCAATATTCCAGCAATTGTATCGGCCATCCAACTATTCCTTGGGAATTCCTGAAAAGACGGATGATAATCAGGCAAACGTGGGTATTATAGCATGTAAGCTCGCGTTGGCAAGTATAATTTTCAACTCGGACTTCGTGACGCACGGTTGGTTTAGTGCCTTTTCTATAGGGAAAGACGGCTTCCAAAGACAACCTGATTTGGAGACGGACATATGAAACGGTTCATGATTCTCTTAATCGTCGTGGCGAGTTCGGTCGGCACGACCTGGGCGATAACGAATGTGTATTCGAGAAGAGTTGTAGTCCTGTCCGAGCAGATTCTCTTCAGGGCGGAGGAGCTGGTGGATGTGACGCATGCCCCCGTTCTGGACTCGGCGCGTGCTGAAGGAATTCTCGCCGAGCTGAAAGGATTCGTCAAAGAATACGAAGCGACGATGGTCCTTGCCGAGAGCCCTTATGCGGGCGAAGTCCTGCTGGGAACCACCCCCGCCGGCGACAGCACGTGGCTTGAAACCCTCTGCACACCACGCTACGACGGGCCGTTGAAGGAAATACGCCTGCGACGGACCGGTCACCGCGCACGCTACCTGAGAATCAACGATATCGAAGTTACATACAGCACACCGACGGGGCTACAAACAGAGACCTTCAACAAGGCAGGCAGAGTCAGGCTCTATCACAGCGGCGTTTTCAAACTGGCCCTGCCCAGACCAATGCGGGTCCACCGGATTCGCATCAACATTAACCATGAATCAACCGGACTGGAAGTTTGCGGGATTCCTTACGAATTACCCATACCTCTGCGTTCTGTACCCACCCGATATCCAGGGGAGGTTTTGTTGGGCACCACACCGGGTGGCGACGACTCCTGGCTTGATACTCTGTGCAGCGGTTCGCGTGATAGGCCGGTCAGAGAAATACGGATCAGAAGAACCGGCAACAAGGCTTCGTATCTAAGAATCAATGATATTGAAATCACTTATCTGACGCCTCGGGGAATGCGTAAAGAGGTTTTTAACGAGAACGCCGGAGCCAGGTTGTATCGCGGCGGCGTTTTCAAGCTCGCTCTGCCCAGGCCGATGCGAATCATGCGAATTCGGATTCGAGTCAATCACGAAACAACGGGCCTGGAAGTGTACGGCGTACATTAGAAGTCAGCCAAACTCCCGAGAGTGTCAAAAGCGTGTCAGGCCGGTCTTGATGGAATATACACTCGGCGGTTCTTGCATTGCAGGGACCGCGCGGCGGCAATCAACCCTTTAATGAAATCTCGGCGTGTGATACGTTTCATCGTCAATCTCCTGTCACAATAAAAGACTCGGTCTGCATGGCCGCTTTCATGCAGCAGGGAAATGACACTCACGGACCACACGCCCGTCAATTCCGCAGTCTTCAGTACCGTCGCTTTCAGGCGAAGCGAGAGAACGTCGCTCACTTATTCTCTCTCTTCTTGGCACCTTGAAATCCGGTGAATCTGCATCCTCGTTACCGGCGCCAGAAGTAGTGCCACTCATACCCCAGCTCGATTGTATGGCCTGGCTGGAGTTCGTGTTTCCACGTAACACGGCCGACGCTGTTGAAATGGTACCACCAATAGGGCCAATTATACCAATGCCACCAGAAGGGCAAGCTGTTTGCAGTCATCCATCCGCCTTCATGTCTGCCCAAGTGCTCGATCGAGCCTTCGTGACTGGCGCTGTCGATGTGCCCGAGAACGGACCGGCGAATTTCCAGGGTAACGGTTTCAGTCCGGCGGTTTGTCAGGCGGATGGTCCCGGTCAGATCACTCCGGGCATAGGTGTAGCCATCCCATTTGGTCGCGTCGGGTACGCGATTGGTTTCATTGTCGAGCTTCTCGACGGTAATATCGACTGCGGCGGTCAACTCAAGGTCGCTCGATGCTCCGACGGCGGTGTAGGTCATCATGCCCTGTGCAATGATGCGGCCTTGGCGAAGTATGAGTGCCGGAGCCGTGGTCAGCGGGCAATGTGCGCTGTTGGCGAGCCGTATCTTATGCATCACCTTAGGCAGATGGTAAAGCTGCGCCAGCCTGGCGTGCTGCTCATTGTTGAATCGATGTTCGACCTCGGGTGGTGGGCCGAACGGAAGATCGAGCACGAAGACGTCCTCATACTCCAGCTCATATTCGGCCACCGGCACAACCAATCGCTGACCCTTCTTCAAGGTCACGTGTTCGAGCGTGAAGACGTAGAGGTCTTCATTCTTGCCGGAGCCTGCGACGTCGGGGCCAAGGTCGATTGCATCGCCGCCGGCCGGGGTGTCAACCCGGCGCACAGGTGCTTCGGCCTGCGTCATAATCATATTTGAAAAAGCGTAGGCGCTCTGGCTGTCACTTCGAAAATGTTGCGATAACTGTGCGACGGTTTGTTGCAGCGAGATCGGGTCGAGTGTCTTCTCGAAGGCAAACCGTGGCACGCCGATTACGAGATGGGCCTTGACGTTTTCGATGTCCGCCAATTCGTTGATGATGGTTGCCTGCAGCTTGACGGTGGCGCGACCCTTGCCGTCGATTTCCACTCGATAGTTGGGGATCCAGCGGATGCCTCGCTGCACATAAACCATGCCGACGTTGGCCGCCTCGGCGGTCCTGTTTCTGCCCCAGTCGAGCTTGAGAGTCATCGTATCCAGGAATTCCTCGCGTGCCAGGTCGGCGTTAGGTTCGCCAAGGAACGTTATCTGTTGAATCTGGTTGATGTGCACGATCTTGACACCCTCTGCCACTTTCAGCAGAACGACGTCGCTGCGCACCGGCAGGGCTTCGGGTGTGCCCGGCGGATCGGTGTGCCCAAGTTCCTGCGAGCTTCGGGTGGGAATCCCGAGAATGGTGGCTTCATAGACATTCTGGTCTCTGACGAGAACTCGGGCGCCGATGTTACCTGCGATGAGTTCGGGGATGGTCAGGGCCGTCCGCTTGATCGGGACAACGCGCTTGCCGGAGACGACACTGGTGAGTTTAGCTTTGGCATCGGCCGAATAGGCCCAGAACGTTCCAATAATTGGCCTGGGCAGATAGTCCATCATTACATTTCCATCTGCATCGACTGGCATCCTGCCCTCGTGCAGTACGAACGCGTGTCCGTCCTTGAAGATTGAGACTTCTTTGACGGGCATCCGTTCGGTTGCCCTTTCAGAGCTTGCGACCACTGTCTCTGTCAATATGAAGAACATCAGAGACATTGCGAGAAGAGATAGGAGTTTCGGCCGCCAATTCGGATTCCGGTTTGCGTATTGCATCTTGTTTTCTCCCGATTAGAAGGTCATAAAATAGGTCCTCTGACTATGTAAATTATACGACACTCCTGTTTGTCGGTTAGGTAAAATGGCCGTAAAATAGGTGCTATGCTTTTTTACAGAACATTTACAAAACTGTGGCACTGACTTCGCCTATAATATAGACAGGGACTCATGTGGCTATGGAACAGAAAGCATCCATATTAGTTGTCGAAGACGAAGAGAAAATCCTGACGGCTCTGACGGATTTTCTGGAGTTTCATCACTTCAAAGTCGCCCAGGCGACGGATGGGCTTGAGGCGGAGCGCGCTGTCGGCAAGGGGCAATTTGATTTGATCCTGCTTGATTTGATGCTTCCGAAAATCAGCGGCGAACAATTGTGCGCCAAATGGCGTCACGAGGGTCTGCAGACGCCGATCATTATGCTGACGGCCAAGGGCCAGGAGAAAGAGAAAGTAGCCGGATTGAATCTGGGGGCCGATGACTACATCACCAAACCGTTCTCGCTTGAAGAGCTGCTGGCGCGGGTAAATGCGGTGTTTCGCCGCACCGACCCGGCGCGGTCTGTCGGCCGGACGTTCAAGTTTGCCGATCTGGATGTCGATATTCCGGCTCTGAAGGTAAGACGCGAGGGCAATAACATGGAAGTGAGCAAGCGGGAGGCGGCACTCATCCTGTACTTTGCGGCCAACCCGAATCGGGTCATCAGCCGGGAAGAGCTCTACAAAGAAGTGTGGGATGACACGATGACCGACCTGGGAACACGAACGGTTGATATGCACATCGCGAAGTTGAGAAGCAAAATCGAGCTTGACCCAGCCGATCCGAGAATCATCAAGACCGTTCGCGGTGCGGGATACAAATATGATAGTACGGATTAATTAGAGAGATGTACAAGCGACTTGTCATTCTGTCAGTGATTATTCTTGTCGCCATCTGCGGGCTAATCTGGATGGGATACTACTCGATCCGGATACGGGCGCAGGGCATGGAAGGAACGCGCCTGGGGGAATTCGCCGCCGTCGCCGAGCAGATTAGGCAGGATGTCAAACGCAAGCTCGATGAGTTTATGCAAACCGAGCAGAACCGTGCCTATACTGACTATCAATACTACTATGTACCTGAGACTATCGCGCCGGGTCAGCAGCAGATGCCCGTGCTGCGTTCCCCGCTGGGCGGCCGGCTGGACCACGGCCTGGCCTATGGCAATTTTCAGATTGAGCCGGATGGGATGGTCACCACCCCGAATGAACAATTCGAGCAAACGCAGGTCGCGGCGGGCGCTGATGCGCAGTTGCGTACCGAGGCCCTGGCCAACAGGCTCAACATCGAGAACAATCTCTTACCCGTATTGAACGGAACGGCGTCCGGCTCGTTGAAGGTGAATCTCTACGGCGCCGGCGGATACGCTTCGCCCATCCCGGGCGCAGACCGGGTAATTGCCAGCGCCAAAGGTAGCACTCCGCAAGGCCGACAAGGAAAGAACTTTCCTATCGAGAGCCTTCAGGCCCAGGGCCAAAAAACGCAGGTGATCGAGCAGAAACGTTCCGTGGTTGAACGAAACATTGCCTCCAATACCGCGACCCAAATGCAGCAGAGAGCCCAGAAAGAAGTGGCTCCACAGGTGCCCCCGACTCAGCCGCCTCCTTCTGAACAGACTCAGGCAGAGACGGTTCAGGTGCGCATCGAGCCGTTTGTCCCGCTGGTCGTGCCGGGCGAGCAGGCCGGCCAAAACGTCTTTGGCGGCCAGGTCTTTCTGCTCAGGCACGTACAAATCGAGGACAATCACTTCCTGCAGGGCTTCCAACTCAACGAGGAACGTCTTATCGAAGAGGTCGAGGAATCGGCGTCGCGACTGATGCGGGATGGGATGAGCTTCGAGCTGGCCGGCACCGGAGAAACCGGCGACGGGGATGATGTCGCCTATGCGGCCATCCTGGATTTTGGCTTCGGAGACCTGGTGCTGAACCTCAAAGAGGTCGACCCCGACTGGATTCGAAATCAGATAAATCATTTGCAATTGTGGTATTTCAGCACCGTTGGAGTTGTGCTTTTCGCGGTGGCACTGGCGCTGGTCAGTTTGTGGTCCAACGCGACGGCACAAATCAGGCTGGCCCGCAAGAAGGATGACTTCATATCGGCCGTCTCGCACGAGCTGCGAACACCCCTGACCTCCATCCGCATGTATGCCGAGATGCTGGAGAAAAAGTGGGTCAAATCGCAGGACAAGGCGGCCGAGTACTACAGGAATATGCGACAAGAGAGCGAACGATTGAGCCGATTGGTGGAGAACGTGCTGGATTTTTCGCGTATTCAAAGGGGACGCAAGAAATATACCTTCAACATGGGGGACATCAACGAATGCATTGCGCATGTGGTCGAAATGATGGCCCCCTGGGCCGGGCAGCGCGGCTTCTCGATAAGAATGGAACTTGGCACAATCGCGCCGTCAGCCTTCGACAGCGACGCGGTGACCCAGGTTGTCATGAACCTGCTGGACAACGCTATCAAGTATGCCCGCGACGCCGAGGACAAGACGATTACGGTCCGGACCGCAAGCGATGGCCGTTTTGTTCTGATCGAGGTCGAGGACCACGGCCCCGGCATCCTGCTTCGGCAGCGGAACAAGATATTCGAGGCCTTCTATCGCTCCGGCGCCGAAGCCACGCGAGAGACGACCGGCACGGGCCTGGGACTGGCGCTTGTCAAGAAATTTGTCGAAGCGCACGACGGCTTCGTCGAGATCGTCAACGTCAGACCGACCGGTGCCATCTTCAGAGTGGGTCTTCCGGCCCGGATTCGGTGAGGTCCGGCTCACGGCCGAACAGGATGACAAGCGGCTACTTCTTGAAATGCTTGGCGATGTAAATGCGAAGCGGGCATCGACAGAAGGCACCCCGGCCAAAGGGTACCCTGAACGCGCACGCCGTGTTGCCGTGGTCACAACAGTCTGCCAACGTATCCAGCCCGCGATGCACCGCCCTGCAAATACTGTCAAAATCGGACTTGTAGCATTTGAAGTCCTTTTGGCAGTCCATCGAGGACATGATGCCTTCAATCTGTTCTGTGTGCTCCTTGGTTAGCTCCACTTCCATTCTCCTTCCACAGCCCTGCAATGTGCGGCCCGGGGTCCGAGTCTCGACCGAGAATCCACCCTATAGACATAAGCCTTCAGTTCCTGGCTCTATATCGGCCCCTTCCATCAGAAGCTTGAGTCGTGACGCTCAAGCCAATTGCATTCGCAGCGGGCGATTGGCGTCGTTTCCCCGCAGCCCGGAGTGGTGGGTGTTTTCGTAAGCCTTTTTTATGCAAGGACTTACGTCCGTTCTGGCCCCAATTGGCTTTGTTTTTTCAAATGTGCTCTGGCACGGAGCCGGCTCGTTTCGGATCCATTCGGCTTCGCTCAGGACAAGCTTCGGGTTTCGTGCTTCGGCTTTCCGGCCAAAGGCCGGCAGATTGGCTTTGTTTTTTCAAATAGCACTCATTCAACTCGTCCTTCGACGTCGCTCAGGACAAGCTTCGGATTTCTAACTTCGTGCTTCGAGTTTCCGGCCACCGGCCGGCGATTGGCTTTGTTTTTTCAAATCAGCCACCGAGGCCACAGAGATAGCAACGTCATTGCGAGGCCCGAAGGGCCGTGGCAATCTCCCGCGTCCATCCTCCCTCGTCCCTCGCCCATCGGTCTTTTCCCCTTGATTCCGGCCTCTGCCATCGGCCATACCCTATCCGCTATCCGCTACTCTATTTAGTTTGATATATACTATACGGCGAAATAGCCCGACTGTCAAGTCAAATCTCCTTTTGAGAGACGGATTAACACGGATTCACCCGGTGAGACGTCGGCTGAGCCTATCTCACGGGGCAAACACGGTTTCTGGATTCCTGTCATCTCGACCGCAGGGCCGGCCGTTTCGGGCCGCAGTGGAGAGATCTGG
>CP070806.1:2164220-2189627 GCA_020343675.1 Phycisphaerales bacterium | reverse complement strand
AAGAGACAATGGCGCAGAGGCAGAAGAGGGCTCGTCCTTCCGCTGGCCCTTACAATCGCACTGATCCTCGCCATTCTCGGGATTGGCTTGCTGCAATTGGGTTTGGGCACTCGGGTAAACGCCGCGCTGATAACGGCCGGGCTGAGCGCGCGCGCTGCCGCCGATGCCGGGATTACGCACGCGCTCTACGGAATGAATGCCGCGCTCAATTTTGACGGGACGATTAACCCTGCTCTGTGGCCCCCGGATGTGAGCGGTGTTGCCTTGAGACCCGGCTCGGATACGACCTTCAGCTATACGATCAATGCTGGCACAAGTCCGGTGGGAGAACCTTATTGGGAAGTGATATCAACAGGGAGGGTCAATCGTGGACATCGACAAGAAAGAACGGTGCACGTCCTGACGAGGCGCTCATCCTATTGGTTTGGTGTTGGGGTTAAGGACCAGTTCTATCTGATGCCCGGCGGTACGTTTGAGACATTTCCGGATGAGGGCTTCATCGAGGGTTCAGTCCGAACTAATGGCTTTAGTATTTCACCCGGAGACATTGGCCTCCACAGCGGCACTAGCATTCCGGGAAATGTAATCGTTGGCCCCACGGACAATCCCGAGGGGGTGGTTCACAACCCGGGCGGTGGAGACGCCGGGACAATCGACGGCAGTCTTTCTGCCGCTGATAGTGAATTGGCTTTTCCCGATGCTCAATTGCCGCCGGCTGCGAGAATAGAGTTACTGGGCGGATGGCAGCCAGGCGTACTGACATTTGTAGCTACCACTGACGAAGCGACGGGACTTCCTGTGAGCCGGGCGACAATAAACACGGGTGCCTATCTTTTCAACGATTTTCCCATAGTTCAGATCGACGGGACTGACTGGAGCGAAGTCGAGATCATCGGAGACGTCGTGATCCATGTCGCGGGTGACGTCACTATTGGTAATGGCTGCAAACTCTTTATCGGAGACCGCACACTCCTGGTTCCGCAGAGCAGATTAGCGATGTACTTGGGCGCGGGCGAGCCGACCGTTCCCTACTCTTCCATGGTTGCCCACAACGGTTCGTCCATAATCACGCTGCCCCGCGCCGGCGACCCGATTCCCCACTCTGTGGATTTTAAGATATATGGACTTCCTACCTGTACAACAAACCCTTGGGGACGTCCGGCGAGTCCGGCGATCACGCTTCATAACTCAGGAGAGTTTTGGGGCGTCATCTATGCGCCTAATGCGCCGCTGAGCATACACAATTCGGGGACCCTGTATGGAAGTTTTATTAGCTACAGTGTCGAAGTAGATAACTCAGGCGCCTTCTACTATGATAGTAGAGTTCCGTATGACAGCGAGGAAGGGCCGATGTTCTTCGAGATAGACCGCTGGTGGGAAGAAGCGGGTCCTCTTGCGGGGACGCCTTGATCGAGTGCCGAAGGGGGTAGTCTAAAACTCGGGGAGAAGCTTCTGACGAGGCCGAGAGTAGCGGTCTGCATTGTGAGGTCACCCTTTCAGATTCGACCACCTGCCACGCCGATTTTCCGATTCGTTTCCCGTGAGACATTGCAATAATAATTGGAATAATTGGGTTGCCTTTTTCTTTTTAGCTTGATATAGTACTCCGAGAATTTCTGGAATAGGTTAGGAACGCCATGTTTAGACGCCAGGAAGTTGTCGGAGTGGATATCGGGTCTTCGTCGGTGAAGGTCGTGAAGCTGCGGCGCAGCAGCGCCTACTGGATTGTGACGAACGCCGGGATTACTGATATTTCCGAAAAAGGGGCGGAGAGCCCCGCCCGGCGAGAGTCCAACCGCGTCCGGGCGCTTTTGAACTGCGTTCGCCTCAGCGGTGTCAAGACGCGGCTGGCCGTCTGCGGGGTAGGGGGGCAGGAAGTCGCCGTCCGCAATTTCACGTTTCCGGCGGTGCCGCCCGAGGAAATCGACCGGGTGGTGGAGCTCGAAGCCAAGCAGGTCTGTCCCTTCAATGCTGATGAGATCGCGGTGGATTACCGCCTGCTGCCCGACGGCCCGGGCAAGACGACGGGGTACTTAGTCATCGCGGCCGGTCACCTGGTCAAGACCAAGAACCGGTTAGCCAAGAAGGGCCGGCTGGATTGCGCCCTGATGGACGCCGACGCGCTGGCGCTGCTGAACTGCTTCAAAGAGATGGAGAACCCGCCCGAGGATCACGGCACGGCGATTCTGAATATCGGGCATCTGGAGACGACGTTCGCCGTCGAGGGCAACAAAGGCTGGCCCTTCGTGCGCAGCGTCAATTACGCCGGCGACATGATGATCAGGGCGATTGCCGCCGAGAATGAGACGACGCTCGAGGCGGTCAAGGCCGTCTTCGCGGGCGATCCGAAGGAGATCCCCCAGCCGATGCACGAGAGTCTCGAGCGGGCGTGCGAGCGGCTGATTACCGATATCACCAAGACGGTCCGCTACTACGGGGCCCAGGAGGGGTCGTTCGATATTCACAAGGTGCTGGTCTGCGGCGGTTTTTCGCTGTTCGGGGACCTGGCGAAGCTGCTGGGCAAACACTTGCCCATGGAGGTGGTGTTGTGGAACCCGTTCACGAAGATGCGCCTGCAGATCCCGCGAAATCATCGCGGCGCGCTGCTCAAAAGTGTGCTTCGCAAGAGCGGCCCGACGATGGCGGTCGCCGCCGGTCTGGCCATGAGGACGGTTTGAGATTTTCGATCTCAGGTTTAGAGTCTGGAACTTAGGATTTAGGATTTCCCGGCGTTATGCATACGATAGATTTGCTCAGAGGTGAAGGCGTTCCGGCCAAAGCGACGCCCGGCAGCGTCTGTCTGGTGGCGGTGATTGTGGCCGTGCCGATCCTGGCCGGTTCCGTGATGGCGGGCCGGTATTTGCAGAACGCGATCGTTGTCGGCATTGACAGGCAGGCCATCACGACGGCGCAGGGAACGATCGACCAGTACGAGGCGGACGTGGCGTTCAAAGAGCAGATGGAAAAGCGCCAGGCAGGCGTCAATACCAAGCTGGCGGAGGTCAAATCGTGCCTGGGCGAGAGCGTTCAGTGGACCCCCATGCTGATGACGCTGGTCAGGAACCTGCCGGCCCGGATGGTGATGAGCAGGCTCTCGGCCGAGACGCGACAGAGCCGGGAGCGCGTGTTCAGGGATAACGATCCGAACAAGCCCGTCAATGTCACGGTCACGAGAAGGACGCTGGTTCTGGACCTGACCGGCAGCGCGGGCGGCGACTACGACGGGGTCGTCCGAGCCTACGGCGAGCGTCTGAAGCGGTCCCCGGTGCTCGGACCCCGGCTGGAGAATATCGTCCACGAGCAGAAGCCCGGCGAACTCGGGGACGAGACGGGCATCTCCTACACGATGAGTCTGATGTTCAAAGCGGGGACGTAGCGAGTTCTTTATGAAACCGATATATCGAAAATACCTCAGGGCGGGGGCGGTGTTCTGGGCCGTCTGTTTTATCGCGCTGTTTCTGTTCTATCTGATTGTGTTAGGTCCGCAGGAGCAGGTTCGCAGCCGGACCGAGAGTAGGCTGGCCCAGGCGCAGGCCCAGGCGCAGGCGGCGACCGAAGCCGCCCAGGAAAAGACCAAGGCTCGCCTGATGGAGCAGGTCCAGGAGGCCGGAGATACGCTGGAGCGTTTTGTGATCGACGAGAAGCTCACGGACAGTCTGACGCTGGATATCCGTGAGATTCCGGGCCGGGAGGCGCTCAGTGCGTTCGGGATCTCGGCCGGGGGCGAGGCCCTGATCCAGATGAATAATTGCAGGCATATTTTCGGCAAACGGCTCAGCGTGAACTTCACGTCAAGTTTCAACGAGTTTGCGGCGTTTTTGAACGCCCTGGAGCGAAATCGGCCGGTCATTTTTATCGATACGTTTTCCATCACCCGCGCCAGAGACGGCACCTCAGAACACGAGGTGGATATGGCGCTGGCGGTCCTGGTTGAAAAACAGGCTGGGGCGGAAGAGGGTTGATGCTTGAGGGTGTTTTGTGTAGATTCTTGCACGGAAAGCGTGTAAGCTTGTTCATAGAATCATGAGAACGGTAGCCATAGCCAACCAGAAGGGCGGCTGCGGCAAAACAACAACAGCGGTCAATCTCGCCAGCGCTTTTGCGCTGTCGAGTCGGCGTGTGCTGTTGATTGATCTTGACCCGCAGGCGCACGCGACGATAGGACTGGGCCAGGACCCCGAGAGCCTGGATCAGACGGTCTATGATTTGTTCACAGACCCGGCCGCCGCGGCTTCGGTGCTGGCGGTCAACAGCTCCCTGGAGGGGCTCTGGGTGCTGCCGAGTAATATTCTGCTCTCCGGCGTGGAATTCGGGCTGGCGTCGATGGAGGGCAGGGAATACGTCCTGGCCAACAAACTGAGCGAGGTGAACGGTTCGTACGACATTTGCGTCATCGACTGTTCTCCCTCGCTGAGCCTTCTGACCTTGAATGCGCTTGTAGCCAGCGACCAGGTTATTATCCCCGTACAGACACACTATTACGCCCTCGAAGGTCTGCGGCAATTGCTCGAGACCGTGGACATTGTCAAGAAACGCTTCAACGAGGATCTGGAGATTCGCGGCATCCTGCTGACGTTTGTCGAGAGCAGGACGAAGCTGAGCCGGCAGGTCCAGCGGCAGATGCGCGAGTTCTTCGGCGAGTTGGTCTTCGACACGGTTATTCATAAAGATGTGAGGCTGGCCGAAGCGCCGAGTGCTCACGAACCTGTTTTCACCTATGCGCCGGACAGCAAGGGCGCTGCCGAACATAAGATTCTGGCTGAGGAGATAGGCTGAGTCATGGCGAAGAAACGGACAGGACTCCAGAGCGATATTTCGTCGATTTTTTCAGGTGTGCCGATCCCGAAGAAAGACCGCTCGAGTTCTGAACAGCCCGACCCGAAGAAACCCGACAGTCGCAATTTGCCGAAGCAGCCGGTTCCACAGCCAAAGGCTCCGGCGCAGCCGAGCCCCGCGCCACCGGCCGTTCAGCAACCTGCTCAGCCGATTCCGGTGGTGCCGCCTGCACAAGTTCCTCCGGCGGCCGTTCCCGAGCGAAAAGTCAGCCGGGTCGCGAAGAAAGTCCCTCGGCGAAGAAAAGAGAAGGTGTTCGCGTCCAGGGCGGGCGCCAGCTCGGCGAGGCAGAAAATGAGTGTCGCGCTGGTTGTGGTTCTTTCTGTCGTCCTGGTCGTCGTGCTGGTTCGACCCTTCGGAGGAACCCGGCGCGGTCCTGTCGCCTCTGGAAACACCGGGCCGGTGGCAGCCGGCGTCTCGGCCGTGGCAAATGCTAAGATTGACTGGCCCGAGCCGGGAGTGTATCCTACAAGTCTGCGCGACCCAATGATATCGGGGTCTCAGGGAGAAATCAAGATTCAGGCACCGGCTGTTTTGGTCGTCACGGCCATAACGTACAGCGAGGACGTGAGGCTTGCGGTTGTCGGCACAGAAATGCTCGGGGAGGGCGATACAGTACTGGGTGCGATGATCATCAAAATAAATCCGGATAGCGTGGAGTTCGAAAAGGATGGCAAGAGATGGACCCAGACGGTTCAGGGCCAAGACAATTCAAGTAAGTAACGAGTGTCGTTGTCAGGGGGTTTTATGAGAAAGGAGAATGCTATGAAAAAGTGTTGGGAATCGAAACAGGTGAGGATCCTCGCAGCATTACTGGTGATCCTGGGATTCTGCGCGGCCGGCGTTGCGCAGGGTGCGGCCCAGCCTGCCGAGGAGGAAAAGGTGCTGACGGCGGTGGACCAGAAGATGCTCAAGAAGATCAGCGTGGAGTTCCGGGACACGCCCATTGATGACGTCATCCGAACCATTGCCAAGCAAGTGGATCTGGATATCGTCAAGGGGCCCGATGTGGTGGGGAACGTAACGGCCACTCTGACCGATGTCCCTTTGCAGGAGGCGCTGAGCCACATTCTCTCTGCTTATGGCGCCGGGTACGTGGCCAGTGAGAACATGATTCGAATCGTTCCCGCTTCGCAGCTCACGGAAGAGACGGAAAAGACCGTGAGCAAGGTCTATCGAATCGTGTATGCGGATGTCACGGAAGTGGAAAAAGCGTTGACAAAGGTCCTTTCGAAACGCGGCTCGATATCGTCCAATCCGGGGACCAGCAACATCATGATTACCGATACCGAGAGCAGGATGGCGGACATTGATGAATTTGTCGAGGAAATAGACCGCAAGACAGTTCAGATTCTGGTTGAGGCGCGGATCTACGACGTGAAGAACACCGATGAGCTCGAACTGGGTATCGAGTGGCGTGCCGGGCGCAATACCGGATACGGTACTGGACGTGCCACGGGAATCGGCAGTCTCTCGACCGAAGGTGGGCCCGTGAGTGGCAACTTGACCAATAGTGACCCGTCCTTGACCGGGGTATTTGACAGCACCATCCAGCAGGTGGGTTCGACCGGGGTTTTTGACTGGGGCATAATCACTGAGCACGCCGATATTGACATCTTGATGAGTGCCATCCAGCAGCAGGACGCGGCAAAGCTTCTGGCCAATCCGCGGATCATGGTTTTGGACAATGAACAGGCCTCGTTCAAGGCCGTCGAGGAAATTCCCTATCAGCAGCTCCAGCAGGGTGGATACCAGAGTTTCGGAACGACGGAGTTCAAAGAAGTGGGTGTCGAGCTTGAGGTGACGCCGCACCTGGCGGCTGACAGGGACCAGCCCATTGAAGACTGGATGATCCGGCTGGCCATAATGCCTGTTTTCAGTGTCCAGGTGGATACCGTTGAGATTACCTCATTGGGCACGGGAGGTGCTCAGATCACGAGTCCCCAGCCGGTGGTGGACAGGCGCGAAGCCAGAACGATTGCCCTGGTCAAGAATGGTGACACCGTGGTGATCGGAGGATTGAAGAAGCAAACGATCAATACACTCATGAGCAAGATCCCTCTGCTGGGTGATCTGCCGCTGCTGGGTGCCCTGTTCAGGTTTGAAGGCGAAGAGACGGTGAACAGCGAACTGGTTGTGTTCATCACGCCGAGAATCATAGAGGAGCCTATACTGACGGAGACGGAAGCCAGGCAACTGCAGGCGACCGAGATTTGCAGCCCGGACGACCCGTCGGGAAGGATTGACCCCTGCACACGGGAGATCAGAGAAGAGTAGCTGAACAGGACGTGCTTGCAGGCACGACGGAGATGCCGAGAGCAGATACGAGTTTCTGGTGCGCGAGCAGGGCGGTCCGCAGAGGACTTGGGACTCTGTCGTACCTTGAGTGACGATTGCATCAGGTGTGGGGCAGGCGCAGCAAACAGGCCCTGCCCCGCCTTGAGGTGTAGTGATTCTGGCTCCGCAGGAGCGGGGCGGCAGGAGCAGGGAGCCGGTCGTTCGACAGTGAGCAGGAGGCTTGCGGCAATGGCGGAGTTCTGATGATCTCCGAGTTGCAAAGAACAACGTTAGAAGGGGTCTTTGACAATGGCTGAGATAAAGAACATATTGGCCGAAGCGGTCGCCAGAGAGGCGAGTGACGTTCATATCAATGTGGGCATGCGGCCTATCCTCCGCATCAATACCGAACTCATCGAGACAGACTTTCCGGAAATCGCAGATGAGGACGCGAAGGAGATAGTCCGTGCATTGATTGGGCCCGAGAAGTTCGAGACGTTCGAGAAACGAAGGGACTTTGACTTCTCGACGAGCATCACCGACCCGGATCAGCGGTTCCGCGTCAATGCGCACTATCAGCGCGACACGGTGGCGATCTCCTTCAGGTTGATTTCGGACCGCGTCCCCTCGCTGGACGAATTGAATCTGCCGGAGAAGGTCAGCGAGTTTGCCGACCTTCCACGGGGCCTGGTGCTGGTGACCGGGCATACCGGGGCGGGCAAGAGTACCACGCTCGCTTCGACGATAGGACTGATCAACACGAAATACCGAAAGCGCGTCATTACCATCGAGGACCCCATCGAGTACTGGCTGCTGAACGACCAGTGTATGATAGAGCAGCGTGAAGTCGGCGCGGACTGCCCGGATTTCGCGACGGGATTGAGGCATATTCTCCGCCAGGACCCCGATGTCATCATGGTCGGTGAAATGCGCGACCTGGAGACGACGAGCTTCACGCTCACGGCGGCCGAAACCGGGCATCTGGTCTTCAGCACGCTCCATACCCCAAACGCGTCGCAGTCCATCGAACGTGTCATCGACATCTACCCGGCCAATCAGCAGACTCAGGCTCGAACCATGCTGGCCAACGCCTTGCAGGCGGTCGTCTCGCAGACGCTGTTCAGACGAGCCGATGAGGCGGGGATGGTGCCCAGTACGGAAATACTGCTCTGTACCGCCGCAGTGCGCAACTGCATTCGCGAGAACAGAATTTACGAAATCCCGAACATTATCGAAACCTCCAGGCGTTTCGGCATGCACACCATGGACAACAGCATCGCTGAGCTGTGCCTGAAGCGCTACATCGACAAGGAAGAGGCCATTTTGCGAGCGAGTAATCGCGCGAAGATGGAGAAAGCGCTCCAGCTTGCCCAACGCTATTGAGCGGTGACGGTCGGGGCGCCGATGAGTCTTGCAAAGGGAACGGCCCGGTGAATTTCCCGAATCTGCCGGCCGGAAAGGCGCGGTTGGCGTGTACTTACCTGATGCTTCGGAAGAAGCTGATTAACTTCTCCTTCAGATATCGGTATTGCTCCGGATGTTTCTGCCTGAGATTGTCGGACTCATCGATGTCTGTGTCTAGGTTGTAGAGTTCAAGGTCGGCATCTTCGAGTTCGTCAGCGATCTTTTGCCATTGTCCCCGTGGATTTTCGAGAGTTCCGACGAGTTTCCATTTACCTCTTCGCGCAGCGACTTTACCCGTGAGCTCCCAGAAAACCGTCCGTTCGGACAAACGTTCCCTGCCTCCTGAGACTATATGCGTTATCAGGCTGGCGCCGTGAACTGGGTTGTGACCGTTGGTCGTGGGAACAGCCAGGCCGGCCGCTTCCAAAACAGTCGAGAAGATATCGAAGTGCATAACCAGCTCGTCCGAAACAAGACCTTCGGGGAATGTGCCTTTCCACCTCATCACACAAGGCACCCGGATGCCGCCTTCGTAGGTGCTGCCTTTGCCGGCGCGAAGAGGGCCGTTGTTGCCCGGGTAGTTGGCCTTAGTCTGGTCCGTCATCAGGCAGGCGCCGTTATCACTGAAGTAAATGACGAGCGTGTTCTCTTCCAGTTCAAGCTCTTTGAGCAGGCTGAGCAGCCGCCCGACGCTGTGGTCCATGTGTTCGAGAACGGCATTGTAGTCTCGACGCGGAAAATCAACGCCCTTGCGGGCGTACCGTTCCAGCCACTCAGGCTTTCCGGAAGGTTTCGGCTGGTCCGCGCGCCAGAGCGGGCCATGGACGGCGTTGTAGGGGACATAACAGAAGAAGGGCTGTCTCTGTTGGGCGCAGTCCGTGATAAAGGACAGAGCTTTTTCTGTGAAATAATCGGTCAGGTGAAGGTCTTCGGCATAGGGCTCGCTGTTATGCATCAGCCGGCGCGCAGGCGTGGCGGTGTAGGGGTGGGCGCCGCCGAGAAAACCGTAGAACTCATCGAAGCCGCGGGCGTTCGGGGTGTTAGGGGCCTTGTAACCCATGTGCCATTTTCCGAATATCCCCGTCCTGTAGCCGGCTTTCTTAAGAAATTCGGGCAGGATGGTGACATCGCTTCTTATACGTCTTTCGTTTTCCTTCTCTGCTGACGGGCCTCTCCACATCCCGTTTTCCATGGAATACTGCCCGGTAAGAAATGAAGACCGAGTTGGGGCACAGAGTGGGTTGACGTAGAATTGGCTGAATCGAATCCCTGTTCTTGCGATTTCATCCATCACGGGAGTCTCAATATCCGTATCCTTCCAGTTGCAGCTCGCGTCCCCCCAGCCCTGGTCGTCTGCAACAATGAGCAGGATGTTCGGCTTACCGGTCGAGCCTTCTGCGACTGTTTTCTCTACGGCATTTGCGTGGTCCGCCAGGGTGAACGCGGCTGCCGCCGCACCCATGCGGCACAAGAAACCGCGCCGGCTGAACGTCGATTCCATTTGCTCTCCTTTTGCGCCGTTCGGCTTGTTCCAATTGCTCGCTACCACATTGCGGGTAGCCAGACGGTCATCTTCAGTTCGGCGCGGTTGTTCCATGCGTAGTAGGGGATCAGGGTGATCTCAACCGCGCGGGGCCGGGCATCACTTACCTGCCGATAGCCGCCGATATCTTCCGTTGTTCCCCTCTCGATGACCAGTGCCTTCGCTTTCAAGACGGTCAAGCCGCCGAGCAGATCAGGTTTATGCTGGATTGTCCATTCCGTCTTGATGGGCAGACAAATCTCTTCAAGCCGGACGCCTTCCGGCAGGTCAACGGACTCGAGGCAATAGACCATCGGGCCGCGCATGACTGCCACCTGGTTGCGTGTCTGCTCCACGAGCGGATCGGCCGTCACCATTCGCACAGGCATAGGCAGATCCAGCTCGATGGTGTCGCCCGCCTTCCACGTTCGCTCAAGAGCCGTGTAGGATGCGGGCTCGCATGGGACGTTCACCGCTTTATCGTTGACGGTCACCGTTGCATGTTTCGCCCAGCACGGAATTCTGAGCAGAATGGAAAAAACGCCGCCTGGTTCTGTGGCGTCAACAGTCATGTGGATCTTGCCGTTCCAGGGATAGTCTGTTTGTTGTGTGAGCTTCAGCGTGCGCCCGGACAGCAGCGCGCCGTCGAAAACGTTGGCCCCATACTGATGGATCCACAGGCCTTCCCGGCTGACGCTGTAGAGATAGTTGTGCCATGAGGCGAGGGTCCGCATCAGGTTCGTGGGACAGCAAATCATCCTGGCCCCGGGGTCCGAGCGTTTGTGCGTGTCATTGCTGCGCAGGACGTGTTCGGGGCCGTGCCAGCGGAGGGGATTGGTGTAAGCCCAGCCTTCGCCGTCCACTTCGATGCCGGAGAGAATGGAATTGAAGAGGGTGTGTTCCATAATATCGGCGAAACGCGCCTCACCCGTGATGGCCAGCATGCGCCCGTTCCACATCACATTGCCGATCTGCCCGCACGTTTCGTTGTAGGCCGTATCGTTGGGCAGTTCGTAGGGGGCGGCGATGCCCTCATGGATGGAGTCGCCGGCGATGATGGTGAGTGCTCCGGGTCGGAGGCTTCGTGCCGGGTGGGCCTTGTGTTCGGGGCTGACCCCTCCGGTGACATACATCTTCTTTGTCACCAGATCGGCCCACAGACGCTCCAGCGCGGTCAGGAGCGTCCTGTCCCCCGTTTCCATGTAGGCATCGGCTGCGCCTGCGTAAAGATATGTGAAGAATACGGCGTGGCCCACGACTTCGGTTTCCTTGCGGAGAGGCCGCCAGTTCTGGTTGAGGTCGCTGCCCTTCGTTTGGGCCCCTCCCCAGATGTCTCGTCTGCCGTTTCCATAACGGCTGCCACGCCAGTCAATAAAGAAATTGGCCATATTCAAGTACTTGCGCTGCCCGGTCGTTCGGTACAGCTCGACGGCCGCCATGATGATCGAAGGATTGCGAGGGAAATCCGCCAGTTTCGGATCGCGCTGTTTGAACCTCTCGTGGATACAGTCGGCCGCTTTGCAGGCGACTTCAAGCAGCGTGCTCTTGCCCGTGACGCGGTGATGGATACACGCTGCCGTGACCAGGTGCCCCATGGTGTACAGTTCGTGATGCTGGGGGTTTTGGAATCTCGGCCAGCCCCGGGCAGTCGTCTGGGAGGCGATATAGCCGTCCCGCTGCTGAGCCCTGGCAATGACGTCGATGATCTGGTCCATCTGCTTATCAAGCTCTTCGCCTCCGGACGCGGCGTAAATGTAGCAGGCACTCTCAAGCCACTTATAGACCCACGCATCTTGCCAGTGCGTCCCCTTGAATTGTCCCTCCTCCATACCGGCGGCAATCCGCAGATTTTGTATCGCGTGTCCGGTCTCCGGGTCCGACGCCAGCTCCCAGAGACGAGGCAGCGTGACCTGGCGTGTCTGCGCAAACCGTTTCGCCCAGAACCCTTCGGTCCAGCGCACATCGTTCAAGTTAACGCTCTTGAGTCTTGCGTGTGGGCTGTTCTGGTTCTTGATGACACCGTAGTCGCGATTGGCGAGCCCGGCGCTGGCCGGCCCGGGACTCAATAAAACGGCCGCGCCCAGAACTGTGAGAGTCACTGATAACCTTTGCATTTAAGACCTCCGGTAACTTTTCCTTGTGTTGATCTGACGTGTCAATTCTGCATGTTCCGCTCTGCCGGCAAGGTTAACGTTTTCGTCCGGGTCCTCGCGATTGAGGGTGGCTCGAATGTTGCAGCAGTGCATCCGAATAACTTGAGAAGAGCGCGTCGCTTCATCCCATCGATCCTGCTGTCACAGTTGCCTTTCGTCCTCGGAGCGAGAGTACACGCCATCACGTCGGCCGGCTACGTGACCGTCTCATTGGCCCGGCACGTCCCTATTCTAAGTAGTCCGTCCGAGACGGTCAAACCTTACATGCGGACTTTGCATTCTTGAAGGCAATATGGTATCTTGCTGAAGATACAGGCCCGGCCGTCGTGCTGAGCCGATTTTTTGCAGCCCAGGCGTATTCGCCGCATTTCTGTGAAAGGAGTTGGAAAAGATGGAACACGCCAAATTGAGATGGTGGCTATCGGGGATGATTCGTGCCGCAGTAGCGGTTGTCTTGATGGCGACAGCATTTGCAACCGGCTGTGCACCAGGCTCGGCAACGAGGCACCCCGTGCAAGAAGAATCGGAAGAACCGGCGGTGAACAGGCTGGTCATTCACACGGACGCGGGCAAGGAAACGATTAGCAGGAACATTTACGGCCACTTCGCAGAGCACCTGGGCCGATGTATATACGAAGGGTTCTGGGTTGGAAACAACTCGCCGATTCCCAACACCCGCGGCATTCGCAACGACGTGGTCGAGGCGCTGAGGCAACTTAATATCCCGGTGTTGCGCTGGCCGGGTGGATGTTTCGCCGACGAGTATCACTGGACCGACGGCATCGGTCCGCCCGAGCAACGCCCGACGATGGTCAATACGCACTGGGGCATGGTCACAGAGACCAACGCTTTCGGCACCCATGAGTTTCTGGACCTGTGCGAACAGCTCGGCTGTGAAGCGTACATCGCAGGCAACGTCGGATCCGGAACGGTCGAAGAGATGCAGGACTGGGTCGAGTATATGACCTTCGACGGGGATAGCGAGATGGCTAATCTTCGCCGGGCCAACGGTCGTGATAAACCCTGGCGGGTGAAGTACTTCGGCGTGGGCAACGAAAACTGGGGCTGCGGCGGCAACATGAGCCCCGAATTCTACGCCGATCTCTACAATCGATTTCAGACCTATGTGCGCAGCTACTCCGGAAATCGGATTGTCAAAATCGCCTGTGGACCGGGCAGCGAGAACTACCACTGGATGCGCGTCGTAATGGAACGGTGCAGTCGAAGAACGGATGCAATCAGCCTGCATCACTATGTCCGAGGCTCGGGCAACTGGACGCGAAAGGGCAGTGCGACGCGGTTCGATGAGAAAGAGTGGTTTGCGCTGATGAAAAACACGCTGACCATTTACCCGCTGCTAAAAAACAGCATCGAGATTATGGACAAAGTGGACCGGCGCGGTCGCATCGGTTTGCTCGTCGATGAGTGGGGGACGTGGTGGGACGCCGAACCCGGAACGAATCCGAGCTTCCTGTATCAGCAGAACACACTTCGCGACGCGGTCTCGGCCGGCATATTCCTCAATGCCTTCAACGAACATTGTCGCCGCGTCAAGATGGCCAATATCGCCCAGACGAATAACGTTTTGCAGGCGATGATTCTCACCGAAGGCGAGAAGATGATTCTAACGCCGACGTATCATGTCTTTGAGATGTATAAGGTGCATCACGATGCCGTGCTGCTGCCCGTGGAATTGCAGTGCGCCGACTATCAACTCGGGGACGAGAGAGTCCCGGCCATCAACGTGTCGGCGTCAAGGGAGAAGTCAGGCAAGATCCACGTATCGGTCTGCAACCTGGACCCGAGCAATTCGCGCGAGCTTCAGTGCAGGTTCCAGGGCCTCGACGCCAGGCGTTTTTCCGGTCGTGTGCTTACGGCAGAGGGCATGGCCGCGCACAACACGTTTGATCGCCCGCAAGCCGTCAAGCCTGCGAGGTTTGACGATTTCAGCATCAAGGGCGATGCCCTGACGGTGACTCTGCCTTCCAAATCCGTGGTGGTTCTGGAGATTGAATAATGAACGGGCGCGATTCTCTACAAATGGTTGGATTCAGTTCGGCGGCTTTAGTTGTGCCGGCGCCGGTGGAGGGCGGCGCCGCCAAAGGCCCGAATCTGCTGATTATTCACACGGACCAGTTGACGTCATGCATGACCTGGCGACACGCATAATCCGACATAGCATCGAAGTCGATGCTCCCGCCGGCTCATGGTTGAAGGTGCAAGCGAAAGCACTCGGCGTCAAGAATGGAGGCTGATGCAATCAGCAGGTGGTTGGAGGTCTCGGATATATGGAAAGGATAGTCGGATTGGAAGGCTGGAAGTGGAAGCTGCTTTGTGTTTGCCTGATTTTGACAACGGCCACCCAGGCGCAGCGAGATCCGGAAAGCTTGATTGCATTAGGTAACGAGTATCCTCGCGCGTTCTTCTTCCGCCAGGCCGAAGGTGTTGCTGCGCAGCGGAACATCCCCTACGAGCAGTGGGAGCGAACGTTCGAGCGGCTGATGGGCATCGAGGGCAAGGTGCTGGAGGAAGAAGTGCCCGGCCGGTCGATTCGAAACGTCGATTTCTTCACGTGTTTCAAGAATCGCCATCCCGATCAGCTCGTTTTGCTTCACTTCAATGGGAACGCCCGGGATCCTCGCTATGAGTCGAACAGGTTCTTTGCGGGACACTGGATCTACTACAACGGAGCCAGGATTCTCTCCGACGTGCCCGCCGAAGAAGGCCAGACGGATATCCGCGTGGATAAGCCGGGCCTGTTTAAGGTGAGCATGGGCCGTTATCGCGACCAGAACGAGGATATCGGTTTGTGCATGCTCGACGCCAAGGGCAGGCCTGACTGGTGCCGCAGCGAACAGGTCCAACTGGTTTCGATCGACTCCAAAAAGAAGGTCATCCGTGTCCGCCGCGGTTGTTACGGCACAAAGCCCCGCGCATTTCGGGCCGGAGCGAGCTATGCCGCCGCTCACCTAACCGAAGGACCGTGGGGCAAACAGAGTCACCTGCTCTGGTACTACAATTACTCCACCCGCTGCCCGCCCGATGAGAATGGTCGTGTTTGTGCCGATGTTCTTGTTGAGCATTTCAACGAGCTCTTTGGGCCGCAAGGTTCGTTAGCCGCTTTTGACGGACTGGAATTCGACGTTCTCAAGTGGCGATGCGGCGGCGGTCTGCGAGGCCGCGGGGCCGACTGCGACGCCGATGGCAAGGCTGACGCCGGGTTGCATGACGGCGTCAATCTTTACGGCGCGGGCGTTGTTGAGTTCTGCCGGAAGTTGAGAGAGCGGCTTGGAGAAAATACGCTCATCCTCGCCGATGGCATGAATCTGAATAATCAGAGAGCGTTCGGTATTCTCAACGGCATCGAGAGCGAGGGGTGGCCTGATCTGAGGGACAATCAGATTCACGATTGGTCGGGTGGTCTGAACCGCCATTTCTTCTGGGCTCAAAATGCCCGGCCTCCTGTTTTCAACTACATCAACCACAAGTTCAACGTACCGACCGACAAGCCAGGTGTCAGAAAACAGGCGGACGTTCCGTTCAGCACCCATCGCCTGGTCTTTGCCGTTGCCTCTTTGACGAACTCGGCGATTTGTTACAGCTTTGCTCCCGCGAACGATGCGGACGGGCTGCTTGGCGTCTGGGACGAGTTTCGCATGGGCACGGAGAACAAACTTGGCTGGCTGGGCAAGCCGCTCGGACCGGCGGTACGCATGGCCGGGCGCCAACCTGATTTATTGGAAGGCAAAGGCACGCCGGTCAGCGCAGACCTTCGGCGGCGACTGAGCACTGAGGGTGTAAGGTATGAGCTTCAGGGGGGAGCGTTGAAAGTAACAGCCATTGATCCGAGCACTTCGGAGGTTCGCTTTCGGCTGAGAAACGTACCGTGTGGCGGGCCGGACTTGTTTGTCTTGCTCACGGCGCGCGCGGAAGCGAGACGGGACCACCCGCCTGAGGTGGCGCGCTTGATGTACGTTGGAGCGTGTCCGAGCGGCCAGCAGGCCGAAAGAGGCGACCGGCTTATGACGTGGGTAAACGGGGCTGATTTCGATTCGGGGTTCTACTTTTCGAACATCGATTCGCATGAAATCGACCTGGAGTTCATCGTCGAAGGCTCTGAGCCTGTAACAATTAGCCGAATTCAGGCTCACGCGCATCCCGATGCGATGTATCGCGCATTCGAGAGGGGGCTGGTGGTGGCCAATCCGTCGCCTCGTCCTTATGTGTTCGATTTGGCCGCGCTGCTTCCAGGGCGAACGTTCGGACGATTGCGAGGATCACCCACCCAGGACGCTGTTGCCAATGACGGTTCGATCGTTGCCGGGCAGCTCAATCTGAGACCCAAAGAGGGGCTTTTTCTCATCAAGAGGAATTGACTCTCGCGCGTGTTGAACCGGCCCGCATCGATTGTATTATCGCGGATATGGCGCATCGTTTGACATATGGGATCAGACTGTCGCCAAACGCTGCAACAGAGCAATTGGGCGAGTTAATTGGTCTTGATTTGCTCATGCCACAAGACTATCATAGAAGCTCGATATTTAAGCCATAGCGCCGCGGCGTTGTGTGGCGGAACAGATCAGATTAAGACCTCGATTGAAGGAGTCGAAGCAAAATGAGACGCTCTACTGCAATCACATCAACCGTAAGGGGAATGTTGCTTCTCTGTCTGCTGGCTGTGACCACACAGGCGAGAGAGAATAATCCTTCGGCTCAGGCGAAGGAGATATTCGATATGGCCGGGGTGCGAGGCGGCATCGTGGTCCATCTCGGCTGCGGCGACGGGAGATTGACTGCGGCTCTGCGCCCCAGTGACAGCTATACCGTTCATGGGCTCGAAGCAGATGCCGCTAAAGTCACCGAGGCCAGGCGGTACCTTCGGGAGCGGGGCATGTATGGCTTCGTCTCCGTCGAACAGTTCTCAGGGACGGCCCTTCCCTATACGGACAATCTGATCAATCTGATTGTCGTGCAGGATGCTGGTGGGGTTCGAGAGGCGGAAATCTTGCGAGTACTCGCTCCCGGCGGCGTCGCGTGCGTCCGGAGCGGCGGTACGTGGCGAAAGATCGTCAAGGCCCGGCCTTCTAACATCGACGAGTGGACCCATTTTCTTCACGATGCGAGCAACAATGCGGTTGCCGATGATTCGGTCGTCGGGCCTCCTCGAAGTTTGCAGTGGGTGGCGCGGCCGCTGTGGCTGCGCAGTCACGAAACGCCGTCGGGTATTCAGTCGCCGGTCTCGGCGGGCGGGCGTATGTTCTATTTCTTTGATGAAGGTCTTATTGGCATCACCGACGAACGCCTGCCCGATCGCTGGTCGCTTGTTTGCCGTGACGCTTTCAACGGTCGGCTGCTTTGGAAGCGGCCGCTCGCTGCGTGGGGCTGGCGCGAGTGGGATCCGGGACGATGGGAAGGGAAAGACTGGACGGCCCTGGGGGGCGGGCGAACCAATGTGCCAAACGAGAACCAGCGTCGAATTGTCGCCGACGGTGACCGGTTGTACACCACGCTTGCGTACCGATCGCCCATGTCGATCCTCGATGCCGCCACAGGCCATGTCGTTGCGACGGTCGAAGGGACACGAAATGCAAGCGAGATTCTAATCAGTGACGGCGTGGGGGTTGTCTATACGCAGAAATCGCCCGAGGATATCTCTCGTCGCCGGGGAGCCAAAGACGCAGGTGAAGGGGCGTTGGTGGCCGTCAACGGTCGGACGGGAAAGACGTTGTGGCAGAAGCAGACCGGTCAGATTCGACCTCTGGCGCTGGCGATTGACAATGGCCGGATCATTTATTTGAGCGGGAAGAATCTCGTCGCCCTTGATCTAAAGGACGGCGCTGAGCTGTGGACGGTTCAGCCGAGGCACACCTCCCCCAAGACGCTGGTCACCGTGGACGACGTTGTGGTCACGCAAGGCGGAAAGCTGGTCGCCGCCCACGACGCCGTGAACGGGAAGCTGCTCTGGCAGAAGACGGTACCGCAAATCGGTGGGGGTGAAGGAGACGATTTATTCGTCGTCGATGGTTTGGTTTGGCGTGGTATGGTCAGCGTGGACGAAAACGCCGAACCGGTTCGCAAGAGTCCTAACGCGCTGGTCATTGGCTGGGATCTTCGCTCGGGCGAGCAGAAGAAACGTATCCTCGTCAACAACCTGCGAAGTCCGGAGCATCATCATCGCTGTTATCGCAACAAGGCCACCATTCGCTACCTCATCAGTTCTTACGAAGGTGCTGAGTTCCTCGACTTCCAGGGTGATGACCACGGCCAGAACAACTGGATTCGCGGTGCGTGCAAGTATGGAATGATACCGTGCAATGGAATGCTGTATGTCCCGCCTGACCAGTGTTTTTGCCAGCCCGGGGCGAAGCTGCTGGGATATACGGCTGTGAAGGCAGGCCCGACTCGTCCGCTGAAAGAGGTCTCGGATGGGCAGCGTCTGGAAAAGGGTCCGGCGTATCGCAAGGCTCTCGAACCGGAATTGCCTTTGACGGACAACTGGCCGACGTTTCGTCACGACCCGGCCCGGAGCGGGGCCACCCCTTGCTCGGTGCCTGTTGATGTCTCGGTCGCCTGGAGAGCAGAGCTAAAAGGCAAGCTCACCGCGCCCGTGGCTTGGGGAGACAAGGTATTTGTTGCCAGGCCGGATGCTCATACCGTCTATGCACTCGATATGAAAAGCGGCCGGCTTTTGTGGCATTTCACGGCTGGCGGACGCATCGACTCGCCGCCGACTATCGAAGACGGCATGGTGTTGTTTGGCTCGGCAGACGGTCACGCTTATTGCCTCCGGGCTTCGGACGGACAGCTTGCGTGGCGGTTCCTCGCCGCCCCGAGCGACCGGCGCATTGCCTGCTTCGACCAGGTGGAATCGGCCTGGCCGGTCCACGGAAGCGTTCTGATACACAATGGCATCGCCTATTTCACAGCGGGGCGATCCACGTATCTGGACGGCGGGATCCGCGTCTATGGCCTGGATCCGGCCACGGGCAAGATTCTGCACAAGGGCCTCCTGGAAGGACCGCATCGCCAGGTGGACGGCGAACGTGATCTCGCCTTCTTTATCCTTGGGGCCAATTCCGACGTGCTTGTCAGCGAAGGCGGGTTCCTCTACATGCGTCAGAAGAAGATGACGTCTGAGCTCAAGGAGGTCCAGGTGGATGTCTTGTCGAGCAAAGGCGCCCAGGATGTTGGCCTGCACGTCTTCTCGACGGCCGGTCTGCTGGACGATTCCTGGTACAACCGAACCTTCTGGATGTATTCGAAGCGATGGCCCGGATTCCAGTTGGCGAACCAGGCGCCGAAAGCCGGGCAGCTCCTTGTGGTGGACGACGCAAAAACCTATGCCGTTAGAATGTTCTACCATCGGAACGTGCACAGCCCGATGTTCTTCCCGGGCAAAGAAGGCTACCTGCTCTTTGCCGACCTGAACACGACCGAGCCGCAAATCGCGGGCGAGCCGGGGGCGCGCGAGCCGGTTCGGTGGCTGCCGCAATCGGATTACGAGCGCGGAGGTGGTCGCGGGGTGTGGACACTGGAGCGCGAGGCCTTTGGACTCGACAAAATGATAGGCTACACGCGGGCCGAGCCACCGGTCTGGACGCGGTGGCTTGCCGTGCGAATCCGTGCTATGGTCAAAGCAGGCGAGACTCTGTATGTGGCCGGGCCGCCCGACGTTTTCGATCCGCAGGATCCTTTTGCGGCTTTTGAGGGCCGCGCAGGGGCCCGAGTTGTGGCGGTCTCGGGCAGGGACGGCACGAAATTGTCCGAGACACAACTTGAGTCTCCCCCGGTGTTCGATGGCATGATTGCGGCAGGGGGGCGGCTTTTCGCTTCGTTACGGAATGGCAGCGTCGTGTCTCTGAGTGGACGATAGCGGTCGCCTTTTCCCGGTTCGCGTGAAAGGCAGCGGAGTGACCGCCTTTTGTTCGACCCTTGCAGGTAGGGACGCACTATCTCCTGGCAGAGGCCGAGACAAAGGTCTCGCCCTGTTGGACACTTTCGACGGCTTTGAACAGGTCTGTTGCCACGGATCGTTTCAGGACAAAGCCGGCGGCTCCGGCGGCTATGGCTTCATCAATCACGGTCGGCTCATCATGGACGCTCAGAATGATTAGCTTCAGTTCCGGGTAGGAATCACTGATTTCTCGGGCGATGCTCACCCCACCGGATGCGGCCAGAGACAAATCCACCACTGCCAGATCCGGCTGGATTCGGTCAGCCGCATCGAGAAGCGATCTCTTGTCGGCCACCATCACAACGGTCTCGAACATCGTCTCCAACAAGCTCCGTAAGCCTTCGAGCAGGTTCTGGTGCCTGTCTGCGAGAATCACGCATCTGCTCTTGTCTCTTGCCATGACTTGACTCTCTCCGGGGTCTCTTCGACGGGAATGCAGGTCCCACTGAGTCCTGTCATCCCCTTATCCATCCTGTTGCCGGAGTCAATCGCGCCCCATGGCGAACGTTGTCTTCAGCTATAATCCATTATGGACAATTGGAGATTTGATGCTACTCGTAAAATTACGAGTTCTTGAACTGAAAAGCCAACAGCAAGCTTCTTTTAGATTGAGACAATGCCATGCTTGATGGCAAAATGTACGAGTTCGGCGCTGGTTTTGATACCCAACTGCTCCATCATGTTGTACTTGTGAAACTCGACGGTTCGTGTGGAAATATAAAGGATTTTGGCAATCTCTTTGGCGGACTTGCCCTCTGCCAGCAGTTGCATGACTTCTCGCTGTCGCAAGGTGAGCGAGCCAAACGCGCCGGCTTTGACCTCCGCGTCACCCCTGTAGAGGTGCATAAGCTCCTGGGCGATTGCCGGGCTGATAAACGTGTTTCCCTTCAGCGCTTCTTCGATGGCGGTCTTCAGTTCTGAAGGGGCGGAGTGCTTGAGAACAAAACCCAGGGCACCCGCTTCGAATGCTTCTTTGGCGTACATCGCGTCCTGGTGCATCGTCAGGAAGACGACCTTCGTTTCGGAGCCGGACTTCTTTATCTGAGTGACGGCATCGATCCCGTTGAGCAGAGGCATTCCGACATCGACCACGATGACGTCAGGGTGAAGCGATTTCACCTGTTCCAGAAGCTCGCGGCCGTTCTCAACCGTCCCGACGATTTCGTACTGGTCTTCCAGCAGGCCCTTGAGGCCCTCCAGAACGATCTTGTGGTCGTCAGCCAACAAAACGGTCGTCTTGCTCATTTTCAGTCTCCTGATAAGGGGGCCGTGACAGTGATCACAGTGCCCTCTCCCGGATTTGACTCCACCCGGAATTCTCCCTGGATCAATCGCACGCGTTCGGCCATGCTGACGAGCCCCAATCCGGCTTCCGCTCGTCCTTGAGCAGGATCGAAACCGGTTCCCGAGTCCTCGATTGTGAGTGTGATAAAACTGTCACTGCCGGCCAGCCTCACCTGCGCCTGCTGTACATTAGCATGCCTGGCGATATTTCTCAAGCCCTCCTGAACAATTCTGAACAAACAAACGGAGATATCCCGTGGGATGTTTGTGGGAATATCCCTGGGCTCATACCTGATTGCGATGCCCTCGCGCTTGGCGAAATTCACGCACTCCGATTGGATGGCCTGTCTGAGTCCGAGATCATCGATAATCGAGGGATGAAGCTGCCGGGATATGTCGTGCACGTCGGCGGAAAGTCTCACCATCTGTTCCTTCATCCGCCCGATCTTTTCGCGAAGCGCATCCGGCGGGGCGTCGAGCTGTTGTTCGAGCTTGCCGGCATCAATGGCCAGGACGGCCAGCCGCTGCGTCAGGTCGTCATGCAGCTCCCGTGCCAGTCGCCGGCGTTCCTCTTCCTGTACGGACAGCAGCCTGCCGGTGAGTCTCCACAAGGCCTCCCGGCTCTTCGCCAGATCCGAGGTTCGCTCCTCGACTCGCATTTCCAGCTCATCCCGAGCCTTCTGGAGCGCCTGCAATGCTTCCCTGCGCTGGCTCTCCCATCGGTCTCTTTCCAATCGAGCCCCAAGGATAGGAGCTACATAAGCGGCAATCGTCTCCAGCAGCTCACGATCCGACGGTTCGTAGTCACCTGCCTTGTTTCCCACCAAAAGCAGTCCGATGACGCGTCCCAGACAGATCAGAGGCACAGCCAGGGCCCGCACAACGGGAATGTGTCCCTCGGGCACGGCAAACGGCGTGTTGGAGCACAGCGTTTTCTTCTCGGTCATAGCTTTGCCCCAGATACCGCCCCAGTTTTCTCGAGGAAACACGTAGTCCTTTTCGGCCATTCTGCACTGATCCCAGATGTCTCTGGTCATTGACGGGCAGACAAACGCCCCATCCTCGTTGATATACCCGAAGACGCCATGCTTGCTTTCCATGGCCTCCAGAACCACATGCAGCACCTCTGAGTACATTTGTTCATCGGCAAGCGTCAGGAAAATCTGCGCGATCTTGTTTCTGATGGCCAGCTCCCATTCCGACCTGCGCAGCGCTTGTTCGGCTGCTTTTCGACTGGTGATGTCGTGCGCGACGTGGACCGCGCCGCTTGGTTGGCCATCGGCGTTCCGAAGGGGGGTCACGCAAATAGAAAAGTCGCCACGGAGCCGCTCTTCATGCACCTCCACCCAATGCTCCTGCCCATCAGCCAGCAACTGAGTATGTGGACAGGACTCAGGGGGCGCCTCCGCGCCATGTATGACTTCGTAGCAGTGCCGTCCCACGAGGTCCTCCGGCGCGCGGCCGAGCCGGTCTGCTACCGCCTTGTTGACGCGAACGATTCGGTGCGTCTGGTCAAGGATACAGATGAGGTCCGGGACCGCCTCGAACGTGCGTTCCCACTGGTCATGAGCCCGACGAAGCTTCTCTTCCGCCTGCTTGCGCCAGGTGATGTCGGTTGCTGTGAGCAGAATCGCACGCTGACCTTCATAGTCTATCAGTTTCGTCGCCGTTATCGCATTGACATGCTTGCCGGCCTTCGTCCGAAGCGAGTATTCAACCGGTGAGACCTCCTCGCCGTTCATGTGTTTTCGGAAATTGGCTTCCTTCAGAGCTCTGGATTCGGGCGCGATGGTTGTCAGAAAATCGAAATCCGGGCAATACAGCTCTTCCTTCGTATATCCCATGATTTCTTCATACCGTTGATTGACATAAGCGAACCTGCCCTCCTTAATGATGGAAATCATATCGGGCGACTGCTCGGCAAGGTTTCTGAACTTCTGCTCAGCCTCTCTGCGCTCAGTGATCTCCCGCTCCAGATTTTCTTTTGCCTGCTCCAGGTCGGCGGTGCGTTCCCGAACGCGCGCATCGAGTTTCTCCCGGCTCTCGCGCAGAGCCTCCAAACTCCCCTGCAATTCGGCCGTTCGTTGTTCAACTTGACTCTCCAGGTTCTCCTTGGCTGCCTTGAGGGCCTCCTCGCTTTGCTTCAAATCCCTGAGCAGCAGGGCAAAAGGTTTCGTAAGGCCCGTTTGAATGAGCGCTTTATAGATAAGGTAGAACGAGATGATCTTGAGGTAGTGGCCCATTAAATTGGGAAGACCTTCGACATTGACGTAGAGCGTGAAGGCCAGTTCCGATGCGATAGTGACCGCGATAGAGGCAATCAACAAATGCACTATGTGCGGCTCAAACGCGCGACGCTGCCTCAGCAACATTCCGATGGACGCAATCAGCAAAAAGCAAATGATGCATTCACTGATCTTCTTGAAAGCCGTCAAGCCCTGGTCTTCGACAAAACATGCCGGGAAGATATTCCAGTAGAAAATGGACGCCAGCAAAAGGCTTATGACGACGCCATATGCGGCCAGGGTGAGGCTCACTCTTGGTTTTCGGTTTATCAAGCAGGCAGCAACAAGCAGCGAAGCACTTTCAACATAGCGCGCCGATATCCACAACTGGGTGGCGAGATTGGACTCGTGGCCGGGGAAGACTCCCAAGCCCTTGAAGGCGAGTGTGTGGAGCAGGTCCAGGCCCGCCACGAACAGGTAGGCGATACCCACAAAGAGAAGGTAAGTATTCTCCGCAAAACGCCGGCTGTTCCAGGCCAGGACGAAAATGCCACAGGCTACGACGATGCTGAATATCTCGGCCGTGCTGTGGAAGAGAAGATAGCTGTACTGGCTGGCCACCCACAGCCCGAACAGGACCGACACGCAAAACAGGGCTGACTGGTAGTTTCTTCTCAATCGATCCATTCTGACGCTCTCCGACACACCTTCCAAAGGGTATTATACCACCAAATGCGGCGGGCCTCAACCGCTGCAAGTCTTGACTCAGCTTCTGTCGATTTATGCAACACAATGCTTCTGGTGCCGGTGAACGCCGGAATACATGCCCGGGTGTTCTCCGCCGGGTCTTGACGCGTTCACAATCCGGAAACATGTTGCTCTGGACCCCGTTTTCTGCATACTGTCGTAGTAAAATAGTGGGCATACTGTGCAATCCGGACTCCCCGGCGGAGCGATTTCCTTGGCACCGGCCCAATCGCAAGGTAAGCTGTGGGGGGGTGTTGTTATCGTCGTACCGGAGGCTCAGAGGCAATCTCGGCCAATACGTGTATGAAAATATTGACGGCAATCAACAGAATACCGGGCGGTCTCATGGTCGTCCCGTTAATGCTCGGGGCGCTGCTGAACACGATTGACCAGGCGCATGTCCGGCCTGTGGAGTACGTGCTCAAAGCCCTGGGGGCGCCGCCGACCCGGGCGGGCCATTACGAATTCCTTCGCGTCGGCGGCTTTGTCGAGGCGTTGTTCAAGACCGGGGCGCTGACGCTGATCGGCCTGTTTCTCTTCTGCGCTGCCAGCCAAATGAATGTGCGTGTGGCCGAAAGAGCGATGAAAAAGGGCGTTCTGATCACTCTTGCCAAGTACGTCACCGGTGCGATGGTTGGCTATTTGTTCGGGCTTATCTGGGACCCCATGCACGGGGTGCTGGGCCTGTCCGCGATGGCCATCGTCGCGGCAATGACCAACAGCAACGGCGGCATGTACGCGGCGTTGACCGGGCAATATGGGAACCACAGCGACGTTGGCGCCATCGCGGTCGTGTCTCTGAATGACGGTCCCTTCCTGACGCTGGTCTTTCTGGGCCTGACCGGCTCGAAGTTTCCTGTCATTGCATTCCTGGCCGTATTGATGCCGATCGCGCTGGGGATGCTGCTTGGCAATCTTGACTCGGACATACGCAAGTTCTTGAAGCCGGGCGAGACGCTGACGATTCCTTTCTTTGCCTTTGCCCTGGGAGCGGGGATGAATTTTCTG
>CP070806.1:2141689-2164120 GCA_020343675.1 Phycisphaerales bacterium | reverse complement strand
TCATCGCCAAGTCAAGCACCACCATCCGCTTGCCCTTGAGGATTTCCGGCACCTGCTTGTTGACTATCTGCTGGCTCAGGCCCTCGACAATAGCGGTCTTGCCCACGCCGGCCTCGCCCAGCAGAACGGGATTGTTTTTCGTACGCCGGCATAGTATCTGCACTAACCGCTCGATCTCGTTCTTGCGGCCGATCACGGGGTCCAGCTCGCCCCCCTCGGCCAATTGGGTGAGGTCTCTGCCGAAGCTGTCCAGCGCCGGGGTCTTGCTCTTGGCCCTTCGCCCCACCGCCGGAGTCATCTTCATCCCGAGGGCGGCAGGGCCTTCGTCCACACCCGCGCCCAGCAGGTTCAACACCTCCTGGCGAACATCTTCGAGTTTCAGGCCAAGATTCATGAGCACCTGAGCAGCGATCCCTTCACTCTCCCGCAGCAGACCCAGCAGGATGTGCTCGGTCCCCACATAATTGTGATTGAGCGACCGGGCTTCTTCAATGGCGTACTCAATCACCTTCTTGGCCCGCGGCGTCTGAGGCAGCTTGCCCATGGTGACCATGTCCGGCCCGCTCTTGACGAGCTTTTCCACCTCAAGCCGGAGCTTCTTGATATCCACTTCCAGGTTCTTCAGAACGGTTGCACCCACTCCGCTGCCTTCCTTGACGAGTCCAAGAAGGATATGTTCGGTCCCTATATACTCGTGGTTGAAGCGCTGGGCCTCCTGATTGGCCAGCGCCATAACCTTCCGCGCACGGTCTGTAAAACGTTCAAACATCTTTTACCCCAAAACCTACTTGAGAGAGTTTTCGCATTTGCCTGCACTGTCTCGGCTCACCTGTCGGCCTCGTACAGGCGACGGGGGAGAAATAGCACGCAAAACGCGGCCTATTATATCGCGCCCAGCCCATTTGTCAAACAAGCTAAGACCGCCACATCCTCGGTTTTCAGGGCTGAGAGCCCATGTTTCTATATAGCTTGCATGAGGCTGATGTTCATTTTCGGCGCGACCTTTTTCTACGACCCCAATTTTATCGACAAAAACGGACAAGGACTTTTCAATATGTCCTGACAAAAATGCGGCGGTTCGGGGTTCAAGAGGGCTATTCAACGTGCCAGCTCTGGTGAACCGGACGAGACGTCCCCCCGGACAAAACGAGCGTGGGAGTACTCTGAACAGCTCATCGCAGGGCAGAATGGGCGGATCGCATCTTCTGCTTTCAGGAAGGATTGATGTGAAACTCGCCCACAGACAATCAGGCGTGGGGCCTTCCGGCCCCGTGCGCGAGCCTTATACGGCTTGTCTCAGCTTTCTCGTGTACAACGTCCTTGTCTTGGCCCCTCGTCCTTAATACCTCAACTATTGTTTTCCTCGAGCAACTTTCTGAGGTACTCATTTTCCCGGCGCGTTGCTTCAAGATCAAAGACCTGGTACTTGATGCACACCCGCAGGTAGTCCAGCGATTCTTGCAGGCTGCTGATGCTCTTTTCAAGCTTTTTCCGATTTGCCTGCGCTTGTTTGGCGAGATCGGCCAGCTTTTTGTGTTGCGGATCCGCAGCCTCTCCAAACTCTTTCACCAACTCGTTGAGTTTGTCTTCCATGTTTGTCTCGTCCATCACATCTCTCTCCTCTCGAACGGCCTTCCCTATTCAATCACCCTTGGTCCAATATGCAGAGCGCCCCCGAAGCCTCTTGACTATCCAATAGTGCAAAAGCCGTACCCAAACGCGGAAAAACGCTATTGGCGCCCAATCCTGCCATTTAGACGGCGGAAACAGCCGACTTTGGCAAGTTCCCATGTTGGCTGTAAGCTTTGTTTCTGTTCTCCGAAAGGCAGGCGTTGTGCGGGTTAAAAGTCCGAGTTGCTGAAAATCAACGCTATGCCCAAGATGTCGTTTTTGTGTTGCTCGTAAGAACCTTATTCAAAACCAGTTAGGCCTGCGTTGATTTTGATAAACAGGCCTGTTGACTCTTGACATCCCAAGGCTTTGCGGAATGACCAGAGCCCTGTTTTGTTTTCCTGGCCAGCGTTTCATATACTTTAAGATGGCGTACAGAACGGGTTGAATTGAGACCGGGCGTCCACACAGGCTGCTGTGACGGGAGGGCCTGTGAGATCACCGGCCGGAATGAAAGAGGAGGTGCAATATGGGTAGAACACAAGCCAGAAAAGAAATAGAACACCTGAAGGACCAGCTGAGAACAAGCTATCGGGAGAGTGATTTCCGCCTTCTGAAGATGGTTCTGGTCATGGCCATACTTGCGGTCATCGCAGGCCTGATGCACGGACGAATCCAATTGTAGCGTCCGGCCTCACTGCCGATTCCCACCGCCCGATTATCCTCTGTCAATCGCAGGTACGCCCAACCTGTTGGGGCTCTGCCTACCCAAGGCCAAATCGAACCCGAGCAGGTCCGGAACACAAGACTGACTTCTATCAGGTTCTCAGGGGCGCTCGGCCCCCGTGCCCTGCAACGAATCAGGCTTTGGAGCCGCCGCCGTCAAATATCTCTTCGTCTTCTTGGCGCCAGGCGGGATCCACTATGCACAAGAAAATGAGGTCGCCATGTCCCGCATTCTCAATATGCTGCACCGACCCCGGCGGGATATACACCGTACAGCCGGGGCCGACGGAACGAGCCTCCCGGTCAATATGCATCGTGCCTTCGCCGGCCAGGATGTAATAGACTTCGGACGATTTGAGCCTGTGGGGCTTTGTGCTTTGCCCGGGGCCGACCTTTGCGTGGGCCAGACTGTAGCGAATCCCCAGGGACCGCTTGTCGGGGTGCAACAGCTCTCTGAGAATCGAATGATCACCCGCCACGAATTCCCGGCAGTCTCCCAAGTCTCTGACGTGCATAGTCATCCTCCGAGCAGTATCGAGCCTTCAGTGAAGAATGCCCCCGCTACACAGGCGGTCAGAAGGCAGGCAAGAATGGCGGCCAACAGTGCGCGAAATGCGACCCTCCCCATGTTGCGGGCCTTCTCAGGCGCCAAGCCACATACGCCGCCGACAAAGATGGCCATGGAAGCGAGGTGGGCAAAACCGCACAGCGCGTAGGTCGTTATCACCGCCGAACGCGGATGATGCAACTGATTCTGCTCCAGAGCGGTCGCCAAATCTCCGTACGCTACAACCTCAGTAACGATTACACGCTCGCCGATGATCGTGGAAATGACCCCCGCGTCGGATGGCGGAATGCCCAGAACCAGAGTCAGTGGATAGAAAATGTAGCCGAAAATTACTTTCAAAGACCATTCGCCTTCAAGGCCAAGCAACGGGTTTATCTTCGCCCCCAGAGCGGACAGGAACAGGTCAACCAGAGCAACCATACCCAGGACGGCGATAAGCAGCGCTACGATCCCGACGATCATTTTCACCCCGGCGTTCGCTCCGTTGATGATTGCCTCGAAGAGACTGTTTTCCTTTTCATAGAAGGGCCTGACATTGACACCCAGCGTTTCAGGGGTTTCGGATTCGGGAAAGATGATCTTCGAGGTAACCAAGGCCGCCGGCGCCGAGAGCAGAGACGCCGAGACCAGATGCCCCGCAATCGTGGGAAACAGCTCGATGAGACTGAACACGTAGAGCGCCAATACGTTCGAGGCAACCGTGGCCATCCCCGCAGTCAGAATAGTGCATATCTCAGAGTTGGTCGTCCGGCCAAGGTATGGCTTGACAGTGAGGGTGGACTCGATCCCCACAAAGATGTTGCTGGCTGTGACCAGGGATTCGGCGCCCGATATTCTCATCAGCCGCGCGAATAGGTAAGCGAATCCCCTGATAATCAGAGGCATCACGCCGAAGTAGTACAGAATCGCGATAAGAGCCGAGAAGAAGATAATCGTGGGAAAGGCCTGGAACGCCAGGATGAATCCGAGCGATTGTTCTCCGGCCTCGTTCATCTGGCCCGGCGCCAGCGCCAGCGGCCCGAACACGAACTTCGCCCCGGCGGACGCCGAATCAAGGACCTTCACCACCACGTCGTTGACAAACAGGAATAGTCGCGAGCCGCCCGGGACAACGAAGATGAACAGGGCAATGAGAATCTGCAAGCCGATCCCCCAGCCGATCACCCGCCAGTTCATGTTCTTTCTGTCGGCCGAGAACACCCATGCCAAGCCAATCAGGACAAATATGCCCGCAAAGCTGACGAGATTGTAGATATCCATATTCCGATCCGCCGGCCTCTGCCTTTTTGCCTATGCGGCGCAGAATGCCAACCAGCTTGCAGAAACGCCCGGCCCCACTGGCACATGGGCATGCTCCGACTCTTCTTGCCCCAGCTCTCCATCTCCGCCGGGCAATCCTATTGAAGGCCCAGGTTTTCCTTCAATCCGAAGAGGACGTTCATGTTCTGAATGGCCTGTCCGGAAGCGCCCTTGACGAGGTTGTCAATCGCGGAGAAGCTTACGATTCTGCCTTTGACAATCGCCGGGAAGACGTGGCAATAATTGGTGCCGACGACGTCTTTGACGCCGGGGGAATCTTTGCGTACCTGCACAAAAGGCTCGCCGCCATAAAAATCTTCATAAAGCCGGAGCAGCCGGTCATCGCTGACGTTCTGCTTCGGCTCGGAATATACGGTCGAGAGGATTCCTCTGTCGAAAGGCCCCACGTGCGGCTGAAACAAAATCCGGACTTCAGACCCGGCAAGCTCGCCGGCAATCTGTTCCATCTCGGGCATGTGGCGGTGCGTGCCGATCCCGTAGGCAAACAAGTTCTCATTCATGTTGGGGAAATGGAATTTGGCCGACGGGTTCTTGCCGGCCCCGGATGCGCCCGTCACCGAATTGACGATAATCGAATCCAGCTCGATGAGACCTTCGGCAAGCAGCGGTGCGATGGCCAGGATCGCTCCGGTCGGAAAACAGCCGGGGTTGGCCACCAAATCGGCGCCCTGTACCTGATCGCGGAACAACTCGGGCAGGCCAAAGGCGGCGCGGGCCAGGTTAGCCGTATCCGTATGCTTGACGGCGTAGAACTTCTCGTAGACCGAGACGTCTTTGAGCCGATAGTCGGCACTGAAATCGATGACTTTCAGCCCCGCGCCAAGCAGCCTGGGCACGAATTCCATTGAGACTTTGTGAGGCAGACAACACAGGGCAACGTCGGCCAGCTCAGCCAGTTTCTCCAGGTCCAGCGGCTCGATCTGCAGATCACACCGGCCTCGAAACTGCGGAAAAACGTCCTCGACGGCTCCGCATTCGGCCGGTATGGCTGTCAGGTAGGTCAGCCTGGCTTCGCCGTGCCGGAGGATAATCTTCATGGATTCGGCGCCCGTATATCCGCTGGCCCCGATTATCGCAACGCGTATCATATTGCTCTTTTGACTCATGTATTTGTCAGGCTCCGAAACGCGTCTCGCCAAAGACGCCGTAGTGCTCTAAACTGTCGCTTTGAACTTCTCCAGCCCGATTTCCCGAATCCGGCACAGATTGCCTGTTCTGTTCGTGCGAAAGATAAACCCCGTAATCTTGGAAATGAAATTGTTGAGTTTCCTGCATCCCTTTAAGTCTTCAAAATCCTCGCATTCGGCGCACGTACTGTAGTTTCTGCCCATCGCACATTTTTTCACGGGGCAGTTCTTGAACATCGGTCTTTCGCTGTGGCACCCCTGGCACTTAAGCTTCCTGAAGGCCCCGCACTCTGAACAGACCAAACCACAATACGCAACAATCTTTCCACTCCCGCTTTTGGCCATTCGTCCTCGTCCCTCGGCCTGTATCGTATGTCAATTCTTCTCCGGCGAGCCTGCCCAAAAAAACAGCCGCCGGAATTCTCTTCTCGGCGGCCATTGTATCATCCGAAAGCGAAAATGCAAACTAACGCTTTGAGAACTGGAATCGTCGCCTGGCGCCTCTCTGGCCCGGCTTTTTTCGTTCGACCATTCGCGGGTCACGCGTCAGATGGCCGCCGTCTCGCAGGGCGTGGATCAGACTGCTGTCGTATTTTCTCAACGCACGGGCGATTCCCAGCAGTGAAGCCCCGGCCTGCCCGGTGGTCCCACCGCCCCTGACATTGATAAAGACATCGAAACTGTTTTCGGCGTTGACGGTCTTCAAAGGCGCCACAACCGCCTTGCGGTCCTGCTCTCTCTTGAAGTAGTCATCCAGCTGCTTCCTGTTGACCACCAGTTTGCCGCTGCCGGGTTTGATTCTCACGCGAGCCACCGAGCTTTTTCGTCTGCCGGTGCCCCACCAGTACCCCCCCTTGGATTCGCCGGTGGGATTCGGTGAAGGCTTGGGCCGGCTCTCGGAAGCGTCAGCCGCCGGCTTCATGTCGGTATTGTCCACTTTGGTCTCAGCCATAATTCGCTATCTTCACCTAAAACAGTTCGATCTTCTCGGGTCTCTGTGCCTGGTGCTCGTGCTCCGGGCCGCGATAAACTTTCAGTTTCTTCAACATTTTTCTTCCGAGGCTGGTCTTCGGCATCATCCGCCGCACGGCCATCTCGACGACCCTCTCGGGCTTTCTGGCCATCATGTCGGAAAAGCTGACAAACTTATGCCCGCCGGGGTAGTGCGTATAGTAGTCGTACTCCTTCATCTGGGCCTTCTTGCCGGTCAGCCTGATTTTCTCGGCGTTCACCACGATGACGTAATCGCCCGTATCGATGTGCGGCGTGTAGGTCGGCTTCGTTTTGCCCATGAGGATGGGCGCGATTCTCGCCGCGATTCGACCCAGTATCGCCCCGTCGGCGTCAACAAGCAGCCACTTCTGCTCGACCTGATCCTTTTTTGCCATAAAGCTCTTCATAGACTGACTCTCATCGCACTTTCAAAAAACACGCATTTTAGCGAATCGCCCCCGGCTGTCAAACTATTTTTGTGCCAAAAACTCAAGAATTTGGGCGGGACGGAAGAAATCCCCCCGCCTCGGCGGCACACCTGCAAACCGCCGAACAGTCGAATTAGCTGGCCGGCAATGCCAAAGAGTCAATTCTACGAGCAGCCCATGGAGTTGCCGCAGTTGTAGCATTTGTAGCAGGTTCCGTTTCGGACGGTGATCGAGCCGCAAATATCGCAGGCCGGGGCGTCGTCGGGGAAGTGCGCGAACTGCGTGTTAAACTGCTCCATGATCCTCGCTTCAGCCTGAAGTGCCCCGGATTCATCCGCCACGGCCGAACCGACCAAGACGCCGATTCGATTCGCCAGACCGCTCAGTCTGCTTTTCGGCTCGGCGAGAGCCTCTTTGACCACAAGTTCCTGTGTCGAAGTGGTCTTGCCCTCTCGCTTCAGCACTTTTGCCTCGGCGATTTTTTGGGCCAGGTCCTTGGTCTTCTCGACCAGCTTCTTGGCTGTGGCGGTATTCTTGTTTTCCGCTGTGCCGGAATCCCCTCTGTTGGGTGTGTTCTTATCGGCGTAGCCGGGGATGAACTGGCAGCCTAACCAGCAGAAGATGTAGTCTATCAGGCTCTTTGCAAAGGGAATATTGCGATTCGATGTCATTCCCGACGGCTCAAACCGGGCGTGGCGGAATTTGTCCACTAACGTAATCAGCGGCACGCCGTACTGCAGGGCCATCGACGTACACGTGCCGATTACATCCATGAGGCCCCCGACGGTGCTGCCTTCCTTGGCCATGGTGATAAACAGCTCACCAGGCTGACCATCCTCGTATAGCCCCACCGTCAGGTAGCCTTCATGTCCAGTGACTGAGAACTTGTGCGTTATGCTCTGGCGCGTGTCCGGGAGCCGGCGCCGGAAAGGCCGGGCCGGGGCGGATGTCTCTACAGAGGCCTTCGCTTTGGGCCCTTTATGTTTTTCGGTAGAGACCGGCTGGAGTCTCTTGGAGCCGTCCCGATAGATTGCAACCGCTTTGAGCCCGAGTTTCCAGCCCTCCATGTAGGCGGCGGCAATATCTTCGGTCGTACTCTCTTTCGGCATGTTTATGGTCTTGCTGATGGCGCCGGAAATGAACGGCTGGACCGCGGCCATCATTTTCAAGTGAGCCATGTAATGAATGCATCGCTTGCCGTTGCGCGGCTTGAAGGCAGAATCGAAAATGGGCAGATGGTCGGGATTGAGCTTGGCCGCTCCTTCGATTGTCTCGTGCTCATCTATGTAGTCGCAGATGGACTTGACCTCGTCGGCGCTGTAACCGAGTCTTTCCAGCGCCATCGGCACGGTCTTATTGACCAGCTTGAGCATTCCACCGCCGGCCAGAAGCTTGTACTTGACCAGAGCTATGTCCGGCTCTATGCCCGTGGTGTCGCAGTCCATCAGAAAGCCGATTGTGCCGGTCGGCGCGATAACGGTCGCCTGAGCGTTACGCAAGCCCACCTTTGAGCCGCCGTCGAAAGCCTGATCCCAAGCGTCCTTGGCGGCATTGCGCAGATATTCCGGACAATGAGACTCGGGAAGATCGCACGCACACTGCCGGTGCATGTTGATGACCTTAAGCATCGCATCGCGGTTGTCCCCGAATCGCTCGAAAGGCCCCATGATGGAGGCTATTTCGGCGCTGGCCGTATAGGCGGTACCGGTCATAATAGCACTGATAGCACCGGCAATCGCCCTGGCCTGGTCCGAATCATAGGCCAGTGCAAGGCTCATAATCAGAGAGCCCAGGTTGGCGAAGCCCAAGCCGAGAGGGCGGAACATGTGACTGTTTACGGTGATGGCCTTGTCCGGATAACTTCCGTTATCGACCAGAATCTCCTGGGCAATGATAAACAGCCGAATCGCCTTCCTGAAGCTCTGAATATCGAAAGACCCATCCTCTTTGCGAAATTTCATAAGATTCAGCGAGGCCAGGTTGCAGGCCGAATCGTCAACGAACATGTACTCACTGCACGGATTCGAAGCGTTGATCGGCCCGGAGTTGGGACAGGTGTGCCAGCGGTTGATTGTGCTGTGGTATTGCAGACCCGGGTCGCCGCAGATTCTCGTTCCCTCGGCGATCAATTGCATCAGTTCCCGTGCGGAGTGCTCGCCCATTTTTTCGCCGGAGGTTACGGTATAGGTCGCCCAGGATGCATCCTTTTCCACCGCCTGTATGAACTCATCGGTCACGCGGACGGACAAATTGGAATTCTGGAACATGACGCTGTCATAGGCTTCGCTGTTGTGGTCGCCGTCGTAGCCGGCTTCAATGAGCGTCCAGGCTTTCTTCTCCTCTTGGGTCTTACAGGTGATAAATTCCCGGATATCGGGGTGGTCGATTTTGAGCGATTGCATTTTTGCGGCCCGGCGGGTCTTGCCCCCCGACTTAATCACGGCCGCAATCTGGTCATAGACCCTCATAAAACTCAAAGGGCCCGAGGGTCTTCCTCCGCCTGAGAGTTTCTCCTTGCTGCTTCTCAGTGTTGATAGGTCGGTTCCGGTGCCCGAGCCGTGCTTGAACAGCATCGCTTCACTCGTGGCCAGCCGCATGATGTCTTCCATCGAGTCTTTGACCGACTGGATAAAACAGGCCGACGCCTGTGGATACACGTAGCTACTCTCGCACGCCACGGCTTCTTCGCGCTGCGGGTCCCAGTGAAAATTGTGCTTGCTGCCGCGCACGCCGTAAACGTCGAAAAGCCCGACGTTGAACCAGACCGGCGAATTGAAAGCACCATACTGATTGACGCACAGCCAGGCCAATTCGTTGTGGAAGGTCTCAGCGTCTTCGTCGGTGGCGAAGTAACCATCTCTTCTGCCTCTGTCGGCAATTGCTTTGCTGACGCGATGGACAAGCTGCTTTGCGGAATGCTCTCTCTGGCCGGACTCGACATCACCGTAGAAGTATTTGCTGGCCACCACCTTTGTTGCTAATTGACTCCAGGAAGTGGGCACTTCAATGTTATCCTGCTCAAAAACGGCCTGCCCGTTATCGCCGGTAATCTTGGCCGAACGCGTTTCCCATTCGAGCTGGTCGAAGGGATGCACGCCCGGCGTCGAAAAGAAGCGTTCGATCTTCAAGCCCATGGATTTGGAGGCTTTCATAGCTGTTTCCGGTTGCGATTGCTCCGTTCTGAAAGGGTTCTCAGGGTCGAATTTACAAGCCATTTATACGCCTCCATGCGAAAAAATAAGACCGCAATATATAGAATAATGACCGGGGACTACGCCAGATATAGTGGTTAGGCCCGTAAAATAAGTATCGGCAGATTAATGAGAATCCGAGAAGGTGTAAAGACCGAAATCCGATTTTTTTGGCGCGATTCTTCTCGCTTCGTTCTTAGTCCTTGCAGTTACTGACTCTATGAAGAAAAAAAAATTTAGCGCGCTGCAATGTCTTTTCGATAATCTCACAGTAGTGCTAAGATGAAGAGATGTTGACTGAAATGAATCGCAAACTTGATACGATTCGAAAGCACATAAAGGACTTCCCAGCGGGGCCCGGTCTCTACTTCATGAGGGGTCACGGCGACCAGGTCCTTTACATTGGCAAAGCAAAGAATCTGCGCTCGCGCGTGGCCAGTTATTTTCAGCCGAGTGCGGACCCGGCCGCGTCGCGCGGTCCGAAGATCGCCGAGATGCTCGACAAAGTCGAAACCGTTGACTTTCTTGAGACTTCCAACGAAGTCGAAGCGGTGCTTACGGAGGCCCGCCTTATAAAGGACGTCCGTCCGCCCTATAATACCGACCTTGCCGATGACAAAACCTTCCCTTATCTGGAAATCGTGACCAGCGATGATTTTCCGGGCGTTTATATCACAAGAAGGCCCCGTCCCAAGGGCAGCCGGCTGTTCGGGCCTTTCGCCAGCGCAAAAGATTTACGGAGCGTCTTGATCGTGCTTCAGAAGATCTTCAGGTTTCGCACTTGTACGCTGAACATCAGAGACAACGACCCGAAGCGACGATTCTTCCGGCCCTGCCTGCTTTACAGCATTAAGCAGTGCACAGCACCCTGCGCCGCTAAAATCGACAAACCCGAATACAAGCGGATCATCAAAGACCTGATGAAATTCCTGCGGTCGAAACGTTCGACGGTTCTGCGCCAGTTGAGAAAGCAGATGGCCGAAGCCTCGCAGGCCCTGGAATACGAAAAAGCCGCGATGTTCCGCGACCGCATCAGGCTGATAGAGGGCCTGGACCGCCGGGGGACACCCGACGAGAACGTCCAGCCGGAGGTTTTTGCCGGCGATCCCACCGAAGCCCTCGTACAACTGCGAAAACTGCTGGAAACAGTCGAGCCGGTCCGGATTATCGAAGGTATCGACGTTGCCAATATCGCCGGCGAGGAGGCCGTGGGGTCACTGGTCCGGTTTATCGACGGCAAACCCTTCAGGAGCGGCTATCGGAGATTTAAGATCAAGACCGTCAAGGGAATCGATGACTATGCGATGATCGCCGAAGTGGTGAAACGCCGCTATAAATACGCCCTGAGGGGCGAAGAGCTCTGGCCCGACCTTGTGCTGATTGACGGCGGTCTGGGCCACTTGCGAGCAGCGGAAAAGGCCCTGAACGAAATGAACGCGCCGCCTGTGAAAATCGCCTCCATCGCCAAGCAGCAGGAAGAGATTTATCTGCAAGGCCGAAACAAGCCGCTGAGCCTCCCGGCCAACTCGCCCGCCCGCAAGCTGTTGCAGTATGTTCGGGACGAAGCTCACCGTTTCGCTCAACACTACCACCACATCCTGCGAAGCAAGAAGATGTTGGGAGCTTAGGAGCACAGGGGCACAAGGCACTTACACTTATGCACTTGTGCTCTTGTGACTTAGATCTTTTCGCCGGGTTCCACGAACCGAGTATTTCTCTTTAGTTGCTTTTCCAGTTCATCCAAGCGCTGCTGCATCTGGCGCATCTGCTCTTGCATCTTGTCGAACCGCTGATCGTCAGGTCCTGAGGGTCGAGCCGAGGCGCCGCCGCGGGAACGCAGCTTGTCAAGGTAGGACCTCCACCCTCCCGAAGGCGGCGTAGTCCGAGTGTCGAATCTCTCGCTTCGACGGTGGCTCTCAACCGCCCGTTTGGCCGCTTTACGATACTTCTCAGGCAGCCTGTCAATGTCTTTGGCCGTAGTTTTGTACTCGGCGGGACCGGCACGGACGATGACGGTCAAATCCTCGTCATCAGGATTGCCCCTGACAGTAATCGTGTAGTCTTCGCCGTTGGAGTGGTGATAGATGGTCATCTCGTCGAAGAATCTCTTGATGTTCGTCTCGAACGTCGGTGGAATGCGGTCGCGCAGGATTTCCACCCAGTCCTTATCACCGGGTTGGAATCGAAAAATCTTTCCCGGACGCCATGACTGAACCATCTGAGGCTCGGGAGGGTATTTCAAATCGACAGTATCGGCGGAGGATTCGAGTTCGAGCTTAACGGTTTGACGCTGGCCCAGATGGATAATCGCCAGAGAGACTTCTGTGCCCACTCCAGCCTTGCGGACGTCCTCGACAAACGCGCCGTAGTCGGTCACCTCTTTGCCCTGAAAACTGATGATGATGTCGTCGCGTTCCAGCCCGGCCTTGTCCGCGGGGCTGTCGCGATGCACGTTGCCCACACGGATGCCCTGGCCCGGTGCAAGACCGAGGTGCTTGGTGAGCAAATCGGGCAGGGGCCTGGTATCCAGCAGCACCCCCATCCACGGACGCCGGACGGATTCGTCCGAATTGGCACCGCGTACCGTTGTTGCTAAGCAAAGGGCTAATGCCAGTACTATTATCGATGCTCTTGCTGTTTTCATGGTCTGTCCTTTCTGCTTCTGGTCGGTCTCTACAGGTCGCCGTAGTAAGCGGCGGGTTGGGCGGTATTCTCTCGGAGCCCCTCGATAAGCCATTGATTGCCCTCCTGGTCGGTGAAATTGTACCAATCAACATTGCGAATCGCGTTTTCGAGCGGATCAGTCGGAAGACCCGGCAAGCTCGGCCCCTCAAGCTCCAGCGGGCTGCCTACGTTCCGCACAAGCACGTCAGAGACCGCCTTGTCGTTCTGAGGTGCAGAGGCATCGGGCAGAACGAAGTGAACCGCGAGCCCCCCCAGGAAACCCGCCGCAATTCCCACGGCCACATGGGCGTAGCCCAGACGCCTGGTCCTGTGACGAACGGAGCGATCTGCCTGCTGCCATGCCTGCTCGAAAACATCCCCGGACGCCTTGCCCTGTCCGAAAATACACGAGGCAACCAGTTCAGAGCTTCGCTCGTGTAAGTCCCGAAGCTCCGCGAGCAGTTCTTCGGCCCGGGGATCTCTTTTCAACTCCACCTCCAGAATGCGCTGCTCGCCCGGCGTGATTTCGCCGTCGAGATGCTTTCCGATGAGTATTTCGAGTATTTCCTGATTCATGGTTGTCTTTCCCGCACTTTGTTCCTGTCCTCGCCGGCGACCCGATCGCATATCATGCGCCTTGCCCGCACGAGTCGAATCTGCACTGTCGTCAGAGGCACGTCAAGCACCTCGGCAATTTGCCCATACGTCAGATCGCCAGCGTATTGCAGCACGAACACTTGGCGATATTTCTCCGGCAGCGACTGCACCGCCTGCCAAATCTTGCGGCACTGCTCGCGGTTCTCAATGGCTGAGAAACTTTCGCCGACCTTTTCGTCAGATCTGAACCTGGCGAGTTCTTCGTCCTCCGCGAACAGCGTCGAGGACAGAGGAGCCGGCCTTGCCGCTCTCTGTTGGCGGTGCCGCAGCGCCTGCCGGCGAGCCAATACGGCCAGCCACGGCCGAAAACGCTCGGGCTCACGCAGCGTTTCGATTTTGCCAATCACCCGGACACAAATGTCCTGCAAAACGTCATCGACCTCGCCCGGGTCTCCTACGATACTGAAAACCAATCCTTTGAGCCACGCCCAGTTGCGCTCCAGAAGCAATTGCAGAGCCTCTTTATCGTGCCGCTGGGCCGCAGATGCCAAAGCCGATTCATTTTGGGTTCTTTGCGCCGTCATATCGTGTCTTCATAGTATATAGATACTCGGGAAGGGAGGTTCATACACAATTTATCGCTTTATTTGGAGAATTATGGTCCGATCGGTGGTGTCGAGCGCCGGATTGGCCGGAAAGTGCGGACTTGACCCCGCGGGGCTTGTTGTGGAAAATGCAACAATGAGATTAACATCAACGATCCGATGTTGAGAAAACGCCTCTCGAGAAAGGTGGTGGTCCATGTTGAGGAAAATGGTTTACGCAACGTTGCTGTTCGCCGGTCAAATCGGACTGGCCCAGACCAACAACTATTTCAGCGCCTCGTACGGCGAGCTGCTGACCGGCTCGAACGAAAGCGTGAGTCTGTGGTGGGCCTCCTCCGGCTGGAAAATCGGCCGGGGCAAACCTGTGCCGGAATCAATAGGTCAGGCTATCTTGATAGAAACCGCCCGGAACGAGGCCGAAGCGGCGCAGTTGGTCGTTCGGCCCGCTGTACCTCTGAAGGGCTTGACTGTCCGTGCCGGAGAATTGACCGGCCCGGGCGGAGCGTTGATCGCCGCTGCGCACGTCGAAGTGCTGGAGGTCAGATACGTCAATGTTGAGCGAGCCACCGATAAGAGTTCGGTTCCCGGTTTGTGGCCGGACCCGCTACCGCCACTGAGAGGCCCGCTCGATCTGGAGGCCGACAGGAACCAGCCGTTCTGGATCCGCGTCAAAGCACCTCGTGATGTTCCGGCGGGGACGTACAAAGGCACCATCAAACTACAAGGGCGTAACTACACTGCCGAGGTTCCGCTGCGCGTGCAGGTCTATGATTTCGTGCTGCCGGACCGGATGACATGCACCACAGCCTTCGGTTTTTCTGCCCGGAATGTATTCCGCTATCAAAACCTCACGAACATGGAACAGAGACGGCAGGTCATCGACAAGTACTGGGCCAGCTTCAGCGCCCACCACATCTCCCCATACGATCCTGCGCCGCTGGACGATCCGAAAGTCACCTGGCCTCACATAGAAGACTCAACCACGCCCGAGCAGCTCAAGCCGGTCTTCGACTGGACGGCCTGGGACGCTGCCATGGAGCGCGGCATCGACCATTACAATTTCAACTCGTTCAGGCTCGCCATCCCGGGACTCGGGGGCGGGACTTTTCACGCACGGCGGGAGCCCGAGCTGTTGGGCTACAGCGAGGACACGCCCCATTACAGAGCCGCCTTCAACGCCTATTGTCGCCAGACCCAGGAGCACCTCCGCGAAAAAGGCTGGCTGGACGAGGCCTTTGTCTATTGGTTCGACGAGCCCGCTCCGAAGGACTATGAATTCGTGATGAATGGTTTCAACAAGCTCAAAGAAGCGGCCCCCGATATCACCCGTATGCTGACCGAGCAGGTTGAGCCGAATCTCGTCGGAGGGCCCGACATCTGGTGCTCGGTCTCGAACAATTACAAACACGAGCCGGCCGAAGAGCGTCGCAAGCACGGCGAAAAATTCTGGTGGTACGTCTGCACGGGGCCCAAGGCGCCCTACTGCACGCTGTTCATCGATCATCCGGGTACCGAGCTGCGCATCTGGCTTTGGCAAACCTGGCAGCGCAAAATCGACGGCATCTTGGTCTGGCAGAGCAACTACTGGACCAGTTCGGCCGCTTATCCCGACGCGGATAATCCGCAGAATCCTTACAAAGATCCCATGGGATGGCGCTCGGGCTACAGCACGCCAAAGGGCGAAAAGAGACCCTGGGGCAATGGCGACGGGCGGTTCATCTACCCACCCGAAGCAGCAGCGGACGCCCATCCGTCAGAACCCGTTCTCGATGGGCCGGTTGACAGCATCCGCTGGGAAATGCTCCGCGACGGCGTCGAAGACTATGAGTACCTCGCCATGCTAAAACGACTGCTCGCGGCGAAAGAGGACAAGCTCAGTTCCGGCCGGCGACGAGAGTACGCCGCTCTGCTTGAGGTGCCCGAGGATATCACCCGTGATATGACGACCTTCACCAAAGACCCGGCTCCCATCAAGGTACGCCGCGACCAGATCGCGCGAGCTATCGTTCAATTGTCAACGGTCGATTGAAAGGGACAAACATGCAATTCCACCCCAGCCCCGATCTGCCCCCCGTATTCACACTGATAGTCCTTCTGCTCGCCGTCTTTGTGGCACTGATCGTACTCGCGATAAAGATTCTGATTTTCTGCAAGATATTCTCCAAAGCGGGCTACTGCTGGGCATTTGGTCTACTGACACTTGTGCCCCTGGGGACCTTGATCATGCTTCTGATTCTTGCTCTCTCGGACTGGCCCGTTCGAAGGGAACTGCGTGCCCTCAAACCGCAGACGTCCGGCATATAGGCCCCAGGGGCTGTCCCGGAAGGCCACGGCTGGAAGTTCGACTCTGCAATTCTGACGAAAATCGCGAAAAAGTGTGAGTAATTCGCCCTCGCTGCGCATAATATCCGTAGAAGCATATACGGAAGATGGAAATTCACGAACGTGCATGACCAATTGGACCAACAAGACTGTCTCTGGGACTTCTCACGGAGGCAGGAGTTTGTTCAAGGTGACCCTGATGTATGGCGAGAGTTTATCGAACGAGAGATTCCACGGCTGCATGGGCTGTTTTTGCGACGCTGGCCCAACCGGTCCCTTGCCGAAGAGCTGGTGCAGAGGACCGTTTTCGACGCCGTGCGGGGCCGCGGCGGCTATGAGCCATCAAGAGGCAGCCCCGAAGAATGGATTCGCGGAATCGCACGAAATAATATCCGCCTCGAAATCAGAAAGCGGGCAGGCCGCCCGATCCCGAACGGCGATATCAGCCGGTACTTCGAAGCAATCGACACCGAGCCCCTGCCCGATGAAGTACTCGAACGCGAAGAAACAGCCGGAATGGTCCGCGCTGCGCTGGAGAAACTGGAAGGTAGAGAAAGAGCCGTGCTCGAGGCCAAGTACGTTGAAGAGCTTTCGGCCGGCGAGATTGCCCGGCAAATGGACACGACGGAAAAAGCCGTACACAGCCTGCTGTACCGGGCCAGAGGCTCGCTCCGGCGAGAGCTTGAACGGCAGGCATCTCCGAACCGCAAAGGGTGAGAAGCGATGAAAGATAACCGTGACAATCCGCCTGGGAACGATGATTCGACGCCATTGGGTCAGAACATCGCGCGCCTGTTGAAGGCGGCGGGCACGTCGAGCCGGCCCGGCGCAAAATTCACCGAGTCTCTCGTCAGCCGCGCACTCGATGAGCTTAAGCAGTCGCGGGGCTCGGCCGGAGACAAACCATACGGCCAGGCCCGGTTCACGCGGCTGGAGAAATCCCTCGGCTGGGCGGCCATGGTGGCCGCCGCCTGCAGCGCGGGCCTTGCGATTATGGCCTCGATGTTCCTGAAAGTGAATTTCGTGCTGCAATCAGTCATCGCTATAGTCATGATCTTTAACTGGTTCACGACCATTGGAGAATACATACGATGAATTCCGAACGGCCCGACAGAGTCAGTGTAATCGACCCCATCAGCCCCGCGATCGAGCGGGTCAAGCTGATGCTCTTTAGCCCCTTCGACCTGCGGAAGTGGCTCGTAATCGGCTTCTGCGCCTGGTTAGCCTACTTGGGATCCGGCGGCGGGGGAGGAGGAGGCAGTGGCGGCGGAGGAGGCGGACCTCGATACACCGGGCCTCCCGGGCACCATGAAAAACAGGACGAAATAAGACGAGGAATCGAGTCGGCAAGAGACTACTTTTCACAGAACAGCTACTGGATCATACCCGTGGTTGTGGCCGGCGTTGTCCTGGTCATTGCCATCGGTCTTTTAATTGCCTGGCTCAACAGCCGGGGCCGGTTCATGTTTCTTCACTGCGTCGCGACGGACCGGGCCCAAGTCAAAGTCCCCTGGCACAAGTTCAGAAAGCACGGCAACAGCCTGTTCCTGTTCCGAATCGTGCTGGGACTCATCGGTTTGCTTGTGGTCGGTCTGCCCATCATTGGCATCGTCGTCTGTATCATTATGCTCGCGACCGGAACGGTCGCCGGCGTGGCATCGGTCCCCGGGATCATCATATTTGCGGTGATAACGTTTGTTTTCGCCATCGCACTGCTGCTGGTCAAGAAATTCACGCTCGATTTTGTCGTCCCGACCATGTTTCTGCAGACGGCAAGCTGTCTCGCGGGCTGGCGAGGATTTATGGCCATCCTCTCGGCCAATAAGGCCCGCTTCGCGCTGTACCTGCTCTTTCAGATTGTGATAAAGATAGTCATCGGGGCGATTGTTGGGATTGCCTGTTGCATAGGAGTCTGCCTCTGCTGTGCGAGCTGCCTGCTGTTAATACCGTATATCGGCACCGTGATCCTGCTACCGCTGCTGGTCTTCGAGCGGGCCTATTCGCTTTACTATCTGCAGCAGTTCGGCCCACGGTTCGATGTATTCAGAGTTGAAACGGAGACCGTTGCGCCTGCGTGAAGCCTTCGAGGTCAGAGTGACTAAAGTGACTAAAGTGAGGCAAAACCTACGCCAACTATAGGCACTTTAGTCACTTTCAACTTTAGGCACTTCAAAAGTTTTACCTCGAAGCCGGCCTCCAGTCCTGCTGCCGGACGCCATGGTAGGTTCTGACCACGTACTCGAACGTCTGCGAGGACCGGGGCTGCAAGTCCAGTGTGTACTTGACCGTATCGAGATCCACCTTCTCGAACTGGCCGAAGTCGCCGCTGTTTCGGATGTCCCAGTATTGCGTACCGAAATTACGCTGAATCTCGACCTTGACGTTGATGTCGCGCGTGTTCTTGACTTCAACCTCGAACGTGTGAATCTCGTCCCAGCCGGAGATGCTGCCGCGAGTGTCGAACCGGTAGTTCTCGGTCTTGAAGTCCATCAGCTTTGGCTCGACCACAATGTCGGCGACCGTTCCAAGGTTCAGCTCCACGTCCTCATCGACGGGAATATATTTGAATGAGGATTGCCCGGTATAAGATAGGTGCCCCTCTTGTCCGACGCCGCGATAGACCTTGAGCATCCCGCCCGGGATGGGGGTCTGGCCCAGCTTATGCTCTTGGTCGTTTTTGAAGCTCAGGAAGCGAACGACACCCGGCCCATAACGCTCTTGCTCGTATTTGTAGAGGTTCACCACCGGTACTGCCTCAATGTCGAAGCTTTGCAGCCGTTTCGACCAGCCGTTGGGAATCGTTTCAGTGCCTTCGATGGTATAGAGGAAATACTCGCTCAATCCTTCCTTGGCGATCTCCTTGGGTCGCAATGCCAATGCATCAAATCCTACTGCGAGCTCCTTCACCATCTCCATTTGCGGTGGAGCAGGAGCGGCCACAGCGGGCATTCTCTGTGGGACAGGCGCCACACCCGGCCTGCCGTAGGGATATTGTCGTCGGGCGAGCTCGGCAATCTGATCGAGGATATGGACCTGGCCGACGATCAGGCGCGTCTGGGCATTCTCGTAATCCTCGCCGGAATTGTTGGTGACCACGACGTAGCCTCGCAGCCGCATTGTCTTTTCATCCTCGGTCAGCGTACCCATATAGAACGCGCGCCATGACAAGCCGCTGGTCAGGTACGTAATTTCCACGGGCACCTTACCGCTGACGCCGCTTTCGATGTTCCAGAGGCCCAGGTTTCTCACACGGGGCGGATAGACCAATTCGGCGATGTCGATCGTGTCCGCGTTGGCTTTGGGCAGCATCTCCAGACTCGTCGGGTCGATGAGTGTATTGGCCCAGGAGAATTGCAGCGCATTGGCGCCGTCTTTGAGTGTCAACGCCCGGCTCTCGCGCACCAGCGTCATATCGGTCGAATTGTAAATCGTAAGCTGCACCGTATCCCGCGAGGGCAGCGTGACCAGATCAACCTTAGCCCATCCGACGCCGGCCATTAAGACGGTTATCAGTGATGAGAATGCTATGCGTTTCATTATGCTGTTCCTTTAATTCCCGCTTCTGTTCACTACGGCCGCCAGTCTTCCTCTCGGACGCCGTGGTAGGTTCGGATGACGTACTCGAACGTCTGCGAGGACCGGGGCTGTAAGTCCAGTGTGTACTTGACCGTATCGAGATCCACCTTCTCGAACCGGCCGAAGTCACCGCTGTTTCGGATGTCCCAGTATTGCGTGCCGAAGTTGCGCTGAATCTCGACCTTGACACCGATGTCGCGCGTGTTCTTGGCTTCGACCTTGAACGTGCGAATCTCATCCCAGCCGGAGATGTTACGCCGAGAATCGAACCGGTAGTTCTCGGTCTTGAAGTCCATCAGCTTCGGCTCGACCACAATATCGGCCACCGTTCCAAGGTTCAGCTCCACGTCCTCATCGACGGGGATATACTTGAAGTCCGACTGGCCCGTGTAGGACAGGTGTCCCTGGTCACCAACGTCGCGATAGACTTTGAGCCTCCCGCCCGGGATAGGGGTCTGGCCTAATTCGTGTTCCTGGTCGTTCTTGAAGCTCAGGAACCGCACGACGCTCGGTCCATAACGTTCTGTTTCATACTTGTACAGATTTACGACCGGCACCGCCTCAACGTCGAAACTCTGCAAGCGTTTCGACCAGCCGTTGGGAATCGTCTCAGTGCCTTCAATCGTATAGAGGAAATACTCGCTCAGACCCTCTTTTTTGATGGCCTTAGGTTCGCTGGGCATGGCCAGCATAGCTTTCTCCATCACGACTCTGGCTCTGCGTCCGGCCACTCTCTCTTCTTCCAGTATTTCCCGCATCACGGGAGCCTCTCCCGGCCTGCCGTAGGGATATTGCCGCCGGGCAAGCTCGGCAATCTGATCGAGGATATGGACCTGACCGACGATCAGGCGCGTCTGGGCGTTCTCGTAGTCCTCGCCGGAGTTGTTGGTGACCACGACGTAGCCTTTAAGCCGCATCGTTTCTTCGTCCTCGGTGAGCGTGCCCATATAGAACGCGCGCCACGACAGACCGCTGGTTAAATAGGTAATCTCTACCGGCACCTTGCCGCTGACGCCGCTTTCGATGTTCCACAGGCCCAGGTTCCTCACGCGGGGCGGATAGACCAGCTCGGCGATGTCAATCTTGTCCGCATTGGCTTTGGGCAGCATCTCCAGACTGGTCGGGTCAATGAGCGTGTTCTCCCACGAGAATTGCAGCGCGTTGGCGCCGTCTTTGAGGGTCAGCGCCCGGCTCTCGCGCACCAAGGTCATATCTGCCGAGTTGTAAATCGTAAGTTGCACCGTATCGCGCGAGGGCAGCGTCACCAGATCGACCTTAGCCCACCCGACGCCGGTCATTACGAAGATTATCAGCAATGTAAATGCTAAGCGTTTCATTTCTCTGCTCCTTAAGTCTCGAACGCTCGACCTCGCTATCTTCTTCTTAACGGCGTCGGCATGGGCGGCTGTACGCCGGGCCTGACGTGCCGGCGATGGTAGTGCATCGTCAGCTCTTTGACCGCCGGGCCGGCCTCGGTGCGAGCGGGCAGTTGAATCTCGAACTCAAGTGTGGAGGCGTCTTTCTTCTCGTACTTCATGTTACATTCTTCCATGTCCCATTGGCCCGGGATGTGCTGAATCATCGTCAGCACCGCCGAGCTGTCCTTGAAATTCTCAATCTTGGCGGTGATTTCCTCATCCGTATCGTACATAACAATTTGCCGGTTGTCGTTTCTTCTGAGGATGTTGATCTGGGCGTCCGTCATTTTCCGCTGTGTGACGACGATGTCCCGGCTGTCCCCGATATAGAGCTCCATCTTCTCGCCGACCGGCACAAGCGTCGTCACGTCCTCGCCTAAGAAGATAGTGCTCTCGTGCCCATCGTCCTGGAAGAGTCGGGCCTTGCCGCCCCACAGAGCGAATTGCCCCAGTCCGGCGGCGTCATCGTTGACGATACGATAACTGACCGGGATTCCGACGTTCTGATTCTCCAGTTTCTCCGGGTCCCAGGGCAGCACGGCCGCATCGAACTTCCAGACCTTCGTGACCGGCACCCCGGGCGACTTGAGGAACAGCATCTGCTTGGTTTCCTCGTGGTCGATGCCCTGCTCGAAGGCCTCGCCGTAATCGAGCAGCACGCGGGCCCTATCGAAATCTTCGCCCGAGAAGTTCCGCAACACCAGATAGCTCTTCAGATCAACGAAGGTCTCGGCCTTGTCCGCCACGGCCTTGTATGTAATCAGCCGGTCGATATTGCTCAGCAGGTAGCTGATGCGCACCGTCTCGGCGTAATCGCTGCCGCTGCTGATATCCCACACTAAGGCCGCCTCGTTCGGCGGATAGCTGACGCTCAGCAGGGTCACCTGATCCGGATGATCGAGCGCCTGCAGGCGGATCGAGTCGGCGTCGATAAAGACGCCCTTCCACGAGAAGTCCACCTTGTTGAGCCCTTTTTGCAGGGTCAGCACGCGCTCTTCTTCGATCAGCGTCGCCTGCGGATTGTCCAGGCGAATCACCGTCGCCCCCCGCTCCGGCAGCGCCACCAGTTTGATGCGGCCGAAAGCCACCGAACCAATGCTCAGAATCACAAGCAGCACAATAGTTGTTTTTGTTTTCGTGTTCATTTTTGTCTCCTTATGTACTTTTAACTTTACTAGCACTATTGGTTATTCTGTTAAACGTTACTCTCTCTGATTTATTTTAGAACGTCCAGATTAAAACCTGCCTTTGTGATAATATGTTCTTCATCCGTTAGAACGAGCCA
>CP070806.1:2134728-2141589 GCA_020343675.1 Phycisphaerales bacterium | reverse complement strand
CCAACAACTCCAACCGCGACGACAACACCGCCGAGGAAATCGGCCAGGGCATTGTCGCCATCTGCAACAGAATCCGCACGAAATGCCCCTCGACGAAGATATTGATCCTCGCTATTTTCCCGCGCGGGCCCGAGCCCTCCGAGCAGCGCGAAAAGAATCAGAAGGCGTCGCTGCTGGCCTCGAAGATCGCCGACGGCAAGATGATTCATTACCTGGACATCAACGCCAAGTTCCTAACGGATGACGGCTTTCTTACCAAAAAGATCATGCCCGATTATCTACATCCCAATGAGGCGGGTTATAAGATATGGGCCGAGGCCATCGAGCCGAAGGTGGCCGAGCTGATGGGTTCGGGGTAGATCCTTCGGCTACGCCCTTCGGTCGGCTCAGGGCTTCGCTCAGGACGCCTGCGCGCGCAGGCCCCGAAGGTCACGGGGCCGCGTGCTCGGCGGTCTTACGGATTTCGCGCCGCCTGTCAGCCTCTTTCAAAAACCGTTTGCGAATGCGGATTGAACTGGGGCAAACCTCGACCAGCTCATCCTCCTGGATGTATTCCAGCGCGATCTCGAGGCTCATTTTTCTGGCGGTCCTGACTCGTGCGGCGTCATCCCTGCCGGCGGCCCGGATATTGGTCAGCTGCTTGCTCTTGACGGCGTTGACCGGGATGTCGCTCTCCTTGCAATGCTCGCCGACGACTTGTCCCTCATAGACTTTTTCGCCCGGCTCGACAAAAAACGCGCCCCGATCGTACAAAGCGTCGAGCGCGTAGGCCGTCACCTGGCCCGACGTGGTCGCAATCATCACGCCCGCTTTTCGCTGAGGGATTGCGCCCCGCATGGGCTCATAGCGTTCAAACGTATGGTGCATAATCGCTCTGCCCTGAGTCGCATTCATCACCCTGGCGTGAAGGCCGAACAGCCCGCGGGAGGGTATCAGGAATTCCATGTGGATAAAATCGGCGGCTCCGGCCTTGGCGTCTATTCTGAGGATTTCGCTTCGCCGATCTCCGAGCAGGCTCATCACGGAATTCTGACAGTCGGACGGGCAGTCCACGGCCAGCAGTTCAATCGGCTCATGCCGTCGGCCCTCGACGATTCTGACAATGACGTTCGGCTTGCCCACGCAAATCTCATAACCTTCCCGCCGCATGTTCTCCAGCAATATGCCCAGATGCATCAGCCCCCGGCCCGAAACGTGGAACTCTTCGGGCGTCTGCCCGGGTTCCACTCTCAAGGCTACATTCTGGCGAAGCTCTTTCTCAAGTCTTTCCCCAATCTGCCGGCTTGTCAGATACTTGCCGTCCCTGCCGGCAAAGGGGCCGTCGTTCACCCTGAAGGTCATGGTCATTGTGGGCTCATCGACGGCGATAACCGCAAGTCTCGAAGGTCTGTCCGCGCAGGCAATTGTGTCGCCGATCTCCACGGGATCCAGTCCTGATATGGCACAGATATCGCCGGCCTGAACGGTTGAGATGCGCTTGCGGCCCAGGCCGAAGAACTGGTGAATCTGCATAACCTTCTGCTGCGTGTGCAGGCCTTCGCTGTCGATCACGGTCACTCTCTGACCTTCGGAGATCTGTCCGGCGAAGACTCTGCCGATGGCAATCCGGCCCACATAATCCGAGTATTCCTGATTGGTGACGAGCATTTGCAGCGGAGCGTTCGGATGAATCTGCGGGGCGGGGATGTGATGGATAATGGCATCGAAGATCGCCTGCATATTGCCGGCCCTTTTTTCGAGGTCCGTTGTCGCCCACCCATCGCGTGCCGATGCGTACATCAGCGGAAAATCGAGCGCCTCGGACTCGGCGCCAAGCTGAACCAGCAGATCGAACACTTCGTTGACAACGTCGTCCGGCCTGCTGTTTGTCCGGTCCACCTTGTTGACCACCACAATCGGGCGCAGCTTGTGCATGAGGGCCTTGCTCAGCACGAATCTCGTCTGCGGCATAGGTCCGTCAAAGGCGTCCACGAGAAGCAGTACGCCGTCGGCCATTTTCAGGACGCGCTCGACCTCGCCGCCGAAGTCGGCGTGACCGGGCGTGTCGATAAGGTTGATCTTGTACTCATCGCCCTGGGGGTCCGTGTAGTGAACCGCGCAGTTCTTGCTGAGGATCGTAATGCCGCGTTCCCGTTCCAGCGGATTCGAATCCATGATCAGGCCGTGCTCACCTCCGGCCAGCTTGTCGAGCTCTTCCTGCCGGAACATCCCCGACTGGTACAAAAGCCGGTCCACCAGCGTTGTCTTGCCGTGGTCAACGTGGGCAATGATGGCGACATTACGAATATAATCTGAATACATGGCAAACCTTCAAAAGGAACACGCAGATACGCCGAACGTGACTCGCTTCTGGTCGTGACGACCGTGCTCATCCGTCTGTTGCGACCGATGCTTCTCGATACCTCGCTATTTTCGCATGAAAGTGCACTCGTGTCAACTGGAGCGGCGGGGCGCCAGGCGCTTGCCCAGTTCGGCCAGGTGGCTCAGCTCCTCGACATTGAGTGGCCCATTGTGCCTTTTCGATTTGGGCCTTCGCTCGGCGCTTTTTACGGGAATATTTTCAGGCTGCTTCGGTTCGAGTTTCTCCCGGCGAAGCTGATCGTTGGCGGCTTTGAGCTCGGCGATCTGCTTTTCGAGACGTGTATGAGTGTCCCGGTGTTTAACGATCTCGTCATGCAGTCGTTTGTTGGCAGCGGTTAGTTCGGCGACTTGTGGTTCCACATGGCCGTCAATCTGGCCCCGCACGGATTTTCGATCTACGATTTCCGATCTTTTCTTTTCAATCGACAATTCTTTGTCGTTTTTTGTGAACTCGGCCAGCCGTTGTTCGAGGCGTACCTCGGCCTGCTTGCGTTGGGCGAGTTCGCGCTGGAGTTGCTCAATCTGCCTATTCAGTTTCTCCAGGTGTCTTGTTGTCTTGCGGTCCTTCTGTTTTGCGTGGTCTTTCCGAGCCGACCGGCTCCTCTGCGAACCCGCGATTTCGCCGTAGCTGCGTCTGTCGTCGGCCAATCGCAGGCCGATGATAGGAGAGCGTTCGGGCAACAGAGCTGCTTGCGCCCGCGCAGCCGTTCCTTTTCGCAGCAGCCTCAGAATGAACAGGAGCAGCAGCAATGCAGCTGCCGCTATTGTCAGCAACTCCCACTGCACCCACTCATGCTCAAAGCACAGCCACGACACCAGTCGTACAAACTTGCCCGCCAAGCTACGCACATCCTCACCTTTTTTTGTGTCTCAGAACCTCGGGTTTTCGGCCCGTTACCCTGATGATCGCCTTGCATAAGACGCCTTGTGCCCGGCGATCAGAGTACATAAGGTTCTATCCGCGAATATTCCTTATCTTGACAATCATACACTGTCTTGTCTCCGATGGCAACACATAATCGGTGCCCGAGGGCCTATAAATTCAAAGACATGTCCACCGATCCGAACGTCACCGACCGGAAAGTGTGCGGTCGTGCCCGGAGCACATTTCTCTACCCCCTGGAAGTGTAGTCGGGTCGGCTCCTTGTTCATTGGGCCGGAATATCGATATCCGTAATATCGACAAGTCTGACGTTGATGCCCCACGGAGCCACGTCTTTCTCAAGAGCGTCTCGAAGAGTGCCGGCCATCTGGCTCCGGGAGGCACGCAGCGTCTGGGCCGACTCTCTGGCACACTCTCTTCTCAAGACGGTCCGAATCATATTCCCCATGGCTTGTTCATAGTCATCCACTTCGAACAGGGCTTTTCCCGCATCGACGATTCTATAGCAGACCATGATGCTGAGCCTGCACGTTGCCCCGTCGCTTGTCGCAACCGCCTCGTTCTCATACGGAATCGCGTACTCTTTCCACGGAATCAGAGGTATGTCCCTGCACGGATGCTGGTATAAGCCCCAGAGGCTCAAGATGCACCCCAGGCCGGGCTCGCATGCCTTTCGATACTTTCCGAACGCCGTGACCACGAGTGCCTTTCCCTGCGGTACTGCGTAGAATTTGCAGATTCCCAGCGTCAGAAGACCGAACAGCTTGCAGACGAACGGCCGTTCCGCCTCCAGTCGCTCCAGGTCGGTCGCGACAGATTTCGCTTCCGGCTTGGCAGGCACTGCCTCGTGTCGTGAGAGACCGCCTGCATCAGTTGCCCCAGCCTTCCTGCTCCGGCGGACGAGCCCAAGCCCCACGCCAGCCAGACCGCCCACCAGAATACCCACGCCCCCGCACACATATACATTCAGAGGCTGACTTCTGGCTGCCAGCCAGGCTTCCTCCAACGAGTCTATTTTCTCCAGCGTCGGTTTATCGAAACGAATCTTCTGGTCGTCAATTTCGCCGAAGATTGTCAGCCCGATCACGAAAGCCGCAATACCCAGAAGGCAGGCGAGCAACAATGTTCTCATCTTCTTCACCCAAAGTCATTTTCTTGCAAATGGACGCGGCTGCGTGGCGATGTATCGACCGCAGAATGTCACTGTTCTCCAGCTCCTCATCTCGGCTGGCGCGCCATACGTGGCTTCAATGTATGAAAGATTGCCCTTTGTGTAAATCAGTTTTTCCCAGGTTGGCTAGCGGGTCGTCGTGGAACCGGTGCCGGCCGGCAGGTTGACTGGCCCGGGCGCAGAGGATACACTGAGCCCTCGCTGGTTTTGGCCAGGGTGACCAGAAGGTGCCCGTGCCTGCCATTTGCCAATCTACAGGTTGCTCCGGAGCGAAATTGGAGAATGCAAATCTGTTCCACAAGGAGAGGTCAACATGCGAGAACTCGTGTATCGATGGCTCAGGGGAGATGGCTACCCGCAGAATACGTGCCGGTCGGCGATTCCTTTGCTGCTCTGTCTGGCTTGGTCAATGTGGGTCAACGTGCGGCCTGCTCAGGCGGAGCCAACTGCCCTTTCCGGGCTTCCCCGCATTGCGGGGCTGGCGGCCAAATATCCTAACGAAGCAGGCATCGGCGGCGACCCGGACGTTGTTTTCGCCGATGACTTCGAGTCCTGGAAGAACGGCGGGACCGAGCCGCCTTGGAAAGGGTGGAGCGTTCGCAGGAACAAGACCAGCCGGACCAGAGTCGTGCCGGGCCGAGTCGCCATAGGCGGTTCTCCCGGCTTTGGCGAAGGAATTCTCGAAGTGGCCTGCTGGTCGGAAGGCAGCGGGTCCCAGGTCGGGGGCCTCAGCCTGAAGCTGGGCAATTACAATCATGCCAATGAAGAGCTGGGCGATGGCTATGACGAGCTCTACATCCGGTATTACATCAAGTTTGACCAGGACTATCGCGGGGTGCGCAATCATGGAGCCAATCTTGGGGGACGTGACGTCACCAGAAAGGGCGCGGCTTGGGTGGGCACGGCCGGCATTAAGGACGTCTCGACTCGCGGATATTTCTACTCCGGCGTTCAGCCCTATGGGCGACGGGGCGACACCGAATTCGAAATGGGATTCTACAGCTACCATCTGGACAAGAAGGGGCCCTGGGGCGAGAATTATCCTGTGCAAAACAGGATTCCGATCTCTGTGGGGACCTGGCACTGCGTCGAGCGGCATATGAAGCTCAACTCGGTTGACACGGACGCTGCCGACGGTCGGCCCGACGGCGTCGAGGAACTCTGGATAGACGGACAGCTTTCAATCCGCAACCCGGCGGTCCGGTTTCGCCGCGTGGAGCGTTTGCACATCACGCTATTTTGCCTTGAAACGTACTACCACGGCCTTCCCGAAGAGTATGGCCCCGACCGTCCGATCAAGGTTTATTTTGACAACGTTGTGATTGCCAAACGATATATCGGCCCGGTGCGCCTGCAGGGACCGAATCCAAACTTGACACGCGACTGAAACTCAGATTCAATCATCGTTTAGTTGAGAAGCTTGTCCGGTATGCCAGCCGCCTTTTGAAGAGGTTCGCTTATGAGGGTCATGACCATCCTGGGTAGTCCCAGGAACAATGGAAATACCGCAAAGGTCCTTGGCATGTTCGAAAGGCTCATTGCGGATGCTCACGAGGTTGACCGAGTCAATGTCACAGCGTGCGAAGTAAAGGGGTGTCTCGGCTGTCGCACGTGCCAGAATACGCCGGCCGAACCCGGATGTGTTCAGAAGGACGACGCCTTACCGATATTCAGGCGGATGATGGACGCAGATGTGGTGCTTTACGCCACGCCGCTCTATTGCTGGTGTTTTCCGTCGCAGATGAAAGCCCTGATCGACAGGTCTTTCTGCCTGGCGACAGGCTACGGCACGCCGGACTACCAATCACTTCTCAAGGGCAAACGAACCGTGCTTTTAGTGACCTGCGGCGGGCCCGTTGAGGATAATGCGGATCTTATCAAAGTGGTCTTTTCCAGAATGAATAGTTATGTTCAATGCAAGGTCGTCGGCAACTATATCGTCCCGTTTTGCACGACACCCGGTGCGATTGGGCCGCAGGCCGAGGCTATCGTCAAGAAAATGGCCGGCGATATCGTGGGTGTTGGATGACAGCATGGTCGAGAAAGGAGAAAGCATGAATCGTCGAGAGTTTTCGAAAAACAGTATGTTGCTGGGAGTGGGTGCTCTGGCCGGTTTTCCGAAGGGCAGCCAGGCAAGGGCCAGGAACGAATCCGGGGATTACTACCAGGAGCCGTCGAAAAGGCTGCCGATCAGGAAATTCGATGTGGTTGTCGCCGGCGCCGGCACCGGAGGTGTTGTTGCGGCGCTGGCGGCCGCTCAACAGGGCGCCAAGACCATGTTGATCGAAAGGAAAGGCTATACCGGCGGAACCGTCACCGAAGGCGGCACCGCGCTTCACAGCTTCTACAATCTGTGGAAGGCTTTTCCCGGGGTCAAGAAGTGTCAGGTCGTGCGCGGGATTCCTCAGCAGATCGTCGACCGCCTGATGGCAGTCGGCGCCTGCTC
>CP070806.1:2123663-2134628 GCA_020343675.1 Phycisphaerales bacterium | reverse complement strand
CTGTACCATTAATCGTGAGATGACAGATCGAGTGGCTATTGCCGTCAAAGACACCGGTGAAAGGAATTCTCTCCTCCCAAGAGGTCGTCGACGCAATCACAGCCTTATCGAAGACCTTCCGCCCCGGCAGATTCGGGTCCAGGTCAATGTCGGCCGTCAGTATGAAGTGCTTATCGTAATCTTCGGGAGTCTCGCCGAGGGCGATCAGGTCCTCTGCCGTAGCGATCTGGTAAGGATCGTTGGGCTCGCCTATACCGCCACTGTATTTGGCATAGAGGCTCGATGGAGATTTGCTTGCCTGAGCCGTGCCGCCGTAAGCTCCCATATTGACAATTCCACCGTTGGGAGAAGGCTCCAGGTCCACGGGAGTGTTCGGATCGCCCGCATCGATACAGGGGCTGGTGATTTCATCAAGAATCCACGTCTGTGTAGCCGGATCATATCTGCCTGCTTCGGATTTTAGATGATAATCGCCCCGCACCCATACGGCATTCGGATCATTGACATCAGCCCAGTAGCCGGGCTCGGCAAAACACGGGTCAACGGATATCGAGCCCGGCCCGGCCAAGGTCTCGTCCACCCGATTATCACGCAGGTAATTCACGTCGTTGTCCCACAAATTGTTATAACCGAGTGCAGGGGATCCGGTCACGTAATTGTGGTTGATGCCATTGACGTGTCCCGCTATGATATTATTCACGATAATAGGTGAAACCATCACTCTGAGGGTGATTCCGTCTAACTGATTGTTCACTATCGTATTGTTGAAAATGTCCGGGCTGCTCGGGTTTTCTGCTGAGCCGTAAATGTATAATCCAAGAGAGTTGTTCAGAATAATGTTATTTCTTATCTCCGGGTGGGCCCCATCCCATAGGCCTATGCCTGTCCTGTTATCTGCAATGACATTGTCTTTGACAATCGGTGCGTAGTCTCCGTTGATATATACGCCGCAGTTCGTGTGCCATAAGTCGTTCTCTCCGCTGTTTCTCAATGTAAATCCGCTAATCGTAGCGTTATTCGCTCGGGCATCTACAACATCTCCATATCCCCGGGCGTCGATAATCGTCACCTCCGCTCCGGCTCCCAATAGCTCGATCCCATCCTTGAGCTTGACATTCTCATCGTATGTACCGGGTGCTACGCTGACAGTGTCGCCGTATTCTGCTGCGAGCAGGCCCGATGATATGTTGTCGAAATCCGCCGGGCCGTCATCGTCCACAGAGATGACCTTGCCGTGGGCAAAGGGGCAGAACAACACCAGAATGAGCACATAAGGAAATACCCACAGAATTCGTAGAGCTCTTGCAGATACCACTTTCCTATCCTCCGTCCCCCATCATCAGAGCCACAGGGTCACAAACGGCTTTTTCCCAGTCGGGTAGCATGTAGTGTACCAGAGGAGGCGGGTGCCCGTCAAGCAGCGATAGGTGGATTTCGGGCTATTTGACGTCTATTCCAGTTTCCCGGTGTCAACGCAGCCAGGGGAAGTCTTCGAGCTGGTAATGCTGTGGCACCCACTGCCGGTGCCATTTGAGGTCCCACAGAACATACAGCGGGACTTTTCGAACAGATGCGTCCAGAAAACAGCTATTGATCGTTCCGCTGTGGCGGTCGATACAGAACCGCCATATTTGACAGCCTCCAGCATTCACCGGAACATCGGAAAAAAATATCAAAGGCTTGGGCGGAATGGGATTCGTATGCAGTGGCAGAGCGTGGGTAAAAGCACTATCGGCAAAGACCGGAACATCATGAGCGCCTTTCATAGAGAATCGAATCCATAACCTTTCATCAGGAGATGACAACTCTGCCCGGGAAGACCATTGCTGAGCCCACCGATTATGTCCGTAGCTGCCCCAAAATCCTTTTTGTCTTCCTCCAAATTCCATTTGTGTGCCTTTGCGGCCCCACATCGTATCAACACTGCCGCGTGCCTCCTGAGGGTCGGTGTCCTGGCAGGGCTTTGTCGCTGCGGGACAGGCGCGGATTTTATCGATATCTTCATAATAGGGGCGTAAGACTTCCATCCATTCCCCCTGTCCCTGGGGGATAATCCACACTTTGTCCTCATATTCGGCGGCGTACATCGCGGTAGCGGTCGCCCATTGTTTGAGATTCGACATGCACGCAGCGGCTCGGGCCTGCTTCCTCACACGCTGCAACGCCGGCATCAGGATGCCCATCAGCAGCGCAATAATGGCAATAACCACCAGCAGCTCGATCAGCGTGAACCCACGCTCGTCTCCCCCTCTGGTGTTCGCATTCATAAACCGGTCTCCGGTCTCGGCAATCAGGCGACCGAAACGAACGGCCACTTTTCAAGCCATACAACGTTTTTTGAAACCTGCCTCTATTATATCAAATCATGCTTCATTTTCAAATAATTAGTGCGCGACGCATTGCACCCTCATCATTCACCATTTCCTGCCTCGCGTTGCCGTGTTGAGGCGCTCTCAAAGCGGTCGCGGGCCGTAGTGCGGCGGTTCGTGGCCGAGTTCGTAGCAACCCAAATCCGGCGCCTCACCCGCAAAACAATCGGTAATCTGCGGGAAGGACAATTCTCGAATCAATGACCTCAATTCTCTTGTGCAGCCGCGAATCCGGTTTTCTATCAATAAAGTGAATCCGTGTCTAACGCCTTTTCGATTAAAGGTGGGGCAAGCCCTGTCCTGCAATCCTTGTCCGCAGCAAGAATCCTGTCAATGCAGCCAGGGGATATCTTCGAGCTGGTAATGCTGCTTCTGCGACTCGCGGCTCCATTTGAGGTCCCACAAAACATACAGCGGTATTTTCCTGACGGAACTGTCCAGGAAGCACATGTTGATCCCCCCGCTGTGCCGGTCGATGCAGAACCGCCATATCTGGCAGTTAGAAGCATCCCGCGGAATATCGTCGGGAACCAGCAGCGGCTTGGAGGGAATGGGATCCGTGTGGCGCGGCAGAGCATGGGTGAACGCACTATCGCCAAAGACCGGAATCTCCCGGGTGCCCTTGACATTGAAGGTGTCCCAGAATCCACTCGGATATGAGGGGCGGGGAGACTGAACCCATCTGCTGTGGCCATAGCTGCCCCAGTAGCCTTTCATCCTTCCTCCCCACTCCGTCTGCGAACCTTTGTGACCCCACAGGGTATCGACGCTACCCCGCGCTTCGACAGCGTCAGTGTCCTGGCAGGCTTTGGTCGCCGCCGGGCAGGCGCGAATCTTATCGATGTCCGCATAGTAGGCGCGCAACAGCTCCATCCATTCTCCCGTTCCCTGGGGGATGTACCACATTTTCCCGTCGTGCTCCGTATTATACAGCGCCGCTGCGGTGCCCCATTGCTTGAGATTTGACTGGCACGCGGCGGCCCTGGCCTGCTTTCTCACACGCTGCAACGCCGGCATCAGGATGCCCATCAGCAGCGCGATGATGGCTATGACCACGAGTAGCTCGATCAGTGTAAAACCTTCTTCTCCCCCTGTGGTGTTCGTATTCATAAACCGGCCTCCGGTCTCGGCAATCAGGCGACCGAAAGGAACGAGCGCTCTTGAAGCCACTTCCATTGTACCAAACATCACTCCATCCACAAACAATTACACCAATTGTCCGCGCCCTTCCGCTGATCTTTCGCTACCTCACGTTGCGGTGTTGAGGCGCTCTCAAAGCGGTCGCGGGCCGTAGTGCGGCGGTTCCTGGCCGAGTTCGTAGCAACCCAAATCCGGCGCCTCACCCGAAAAACCGTCGGTAATCTGCGGAAGGACGACTCCGGCATCAAGGACATTGATCCTCTCATGCAGGCGCAGGTCATAGTCGCCGGGCTCGTAGGTTCTGCCCCGCTGCGGCGCCCTGGCTCTGGCGAAGACGTAGTAGTCGGTCAGCATACCGTGTTCTTCGAGACCGGTCGCGGCAAAGAATGCCTCAAGAGACTGATACTGCGCTGTGTTGCCTTCGTAGTTCTTCCAGCTGATCAACCGGTCGTCTTCATTGCGGCGATAGGCGTTGTAGTCCATCGTGCTGTAGGCCGTAGGCGATCCCGACACCAGCGCGTATCCCGAGCCGCCCATGAACAGGTTGTTGCGGAAATGGCCGTTCTGCCAGATGGCCGGTGGACGAAAGCCTGAGCCGGCGCAGCATGACGTATTGTTGTAGGCCTCGATGCCGGCGGGGTAGTTGTTCAGCTTGTAGCTGAGGCTGGTAATCCCGTAAAGCTCATTGCGTATTAAATAGACCGGCCCGCCGTAGAACGGTTGCGTGGACATGCCCGTGTGGGCGTTGTAGCAGCGATTGCGATAGAATCGAACGTTGTGGCAGCCGTAATCCGCCTCGAACGTGTCATCCTGCGCCCAGGACAAATCGTTGTTGTAGAAATCAATGTTCACACAATGTTTGAGCGCGTCACCGCCCGGCGAGCCGAAGTTGTAAATCGCAGCCGAGTCGCTGAACCGTGTGATGCGGTTGTAGCAGATCACGTGCCCCTGGCCATAAACGTTGACGCCGGTGTGTCCCGGACTCATGTAGGTTTCCCGCGGCCGGGGATACCACGTCGGGTTGATGCCGATGATCTCATTGTCGGCAATGTACCAGTTCCGGGAATTCTCAGAACCGGTGTTGATGCCATAGACCACGTCGTGAATCCTGCAGCGGCGGATGACAAGCCCATCGGAGCCGGCGGGCTTGGGGGCATAGACCGCCGTATGGGCATTGCGAAACGTCAGTCCCTCGAAGTGCACATGATTCACTCCATTGAGTGTTACGATCCGCGACCTGTTCTCGACGCCGTCGGCTTCGAGAATCGCTTCCCCATCGGCCGGACCGCGGATGACGATAGGTCTCTCGGCCGTGCCGGATCTGGCCAGCTCGAATGGTCCGGTGTAGATGCCTGCTCGAAGCTGAATCACATCGCCGGCTCCGGCTCGCGCGTAGGCCGCCATGAGGCCTCCTTCGGCCGTGGCGTCGATGATTCGCCCACCCTCAAAGGCTTTTGGCTCGGCTCGCGTCGCGACCTCGACGACCTTCGGCTCGGCCGGGGCGCCGCCGTCCGGATCGGACATGATAAAACGGACTTCGTACACCGTCTCCGGCTCCAGAAAGAGCACACTCCCGGCGAAAAGGTTTCCCACCCGGAAAGGCCCATACGCCTGGTTGACCACCTCATTGTGTACGCGCAGCATGGGCAGGGCCTCGGCCCATTCGGAATCGCCTTTCTTGCGGAAAGCGACCGACACGGAGGCGTTGCGGTTGCTGTCGCCGGCGATGTACCACCGGAAGCCCAGGTTCTCGATTGTGGGAGGGTCAATAATGAAATCCTTGGGCACGATCTGGTCCATTTCAGAGCCAACCCGATAACCCGGGATGCGTGCCGACTGCTGTTTTGCACGAGCCGTCATAGTCGCCACGATCAGCACGAGAACCGCCGCTGCCATCAGAACCTTCCCAAAACTATTGCATGTCTCATTCATCATTCTCATGTGACCATACATCATCGTTTCCTCTAATAACATTGCCCAGCGTGACTCCGTCGCCAACAAAGGCTCCTAATCTCTTTCTCTGCTGCAGTCTATTGCCGCTTAAGGTAGTCGTCAATCAAGCTGACGGCATTTCCGATCCCGTCTTCGGAACGGATCTTTTGACCAAGGGCGGCTGAATTGCCTTTGATGTCTGCCTGGTTGACTGCGGCATCGATTGCTTGTGAGAGATTGTCGACATTTAATTCCTCATGTAGAATCGCCTTCGGTGCGACGCCAAGATCGAAGAGCTGTTTCGCCCAGAAGGGTTGATCTGCAAAATGAGGTACAGGGATCGTCGGCACTCCCGCACGCAGGCCGGCGGCCGTGGTACCCGCGCCGCAGTGATGGACCACGGCGGCAACCTGTGGAAAAAGCCAGTCATGCGGTGCCGACTCGATAATGAACATATCATCGGGAAGGCTCGTCTTGCTGACGCCTCCCCAGCCTTTGGCCAGAAGTCCCCGTTGTCTCGTACGCGACAACGCTCGCAGAATGGTATCGGTCGTCTTGTCAGATGAACGCGTGCTCATACTGCCGAAGCCCACATAGATGGGGGGCGGGCCTGCAGCAAGGAATTGGGTCAATTCTTCGGGAGGAACCCAATCCTTGTTAGCATCCAGAAACCAGTATCCGGTGATATGGATGTTGTCGTCCCATTCGGCGGATTTGGGAACGACCAAGGGGCTGAATCCATACAGGGAGAGTGTTGTCCGGTCCTTTGTGCGGCCGCTGAGCAGTTGGGTTCGCGGCAATCGCTTCAGACCCAGGCGCTCTCGACGGTAGTCGTTGACCCACCCTTTCAGGGGCAGCCAATAAAGAGCGTCGCAGATGGGCCAGGAGAGCCGGTTAATGAATGATGGCCGCTTGCGCCACGGCGAGAACACATTGGACGGAAAGGCGCCTGTGGAATGTTGAGGTTGAAAATAGGCGGCCACCGTAGGGAGATTCAGCCTCTCGTTGATGTGGGGGACAACGTATATCCCGAAGGTCGGAGAGATGATAGCTTCAATTCCCTGGCACGCATCCCAGCATGACTGCGACATTTGCATCATGTGGGGGTACATCATTTTGGCGAAAGCCCTGATGGATTTGAGTGGATTGCCACCCTGCTCCATCGTGGCGCGTCCTTGCTCACCTTCCAGGACCTCGACAGGATTGATGGGGATCAGGAAGAACTCGAGTCCTGCATCGAGAACCATCTTTTCAAAATTCGGGTGAGAGGCAAATCGAATATGATGTCCGGCTTGCTGCAGACCAATGGCTAAGCCAACAAGAGGTTGCACATCACCCCTGGATCCCATTGCAAGTATCGCGATCTTCATCCCTGTCCTTTCATCGAATCTCGTGGGACGGGCAGCATAAATGGTGCGATTCGTCGCACCCTACAGAACTGATCTTTTTCATAAAGTCACCTGTAATTGTTCATAACTCGAAGGTGGGACGAGCCCCACCCTCCCGGACTTTTCGAGACCGAATGGCTTAATCATAAAGGTAGAAGAACTGTATGTCGTCAGCGACTTTGAGGACTCGGCCTTCATCTTTATCGGGAACACTGAGTGTTCCTTCGCCCGCGACCTCGAAGCCCCAGTGTCCCATAAGAGCTCCTCCCCAGTACACTTCCACGGCTCCCTGCCGAGTCGTTCTTGCACGCGCCATCCGGTTCCAGCGGAGAAATGGATATCGCGTGGCCAGGTCGTCCCATTGCTTCTGCTCCGTCGGCAGCGAATCGTTCGCAGAGAACTCCTGCGCAAACTGACGCATCGAGGGATATCCGACCTGGGCGATGAAACGATCGCGGAGGCCATAAAGGAAGATCTTTGTCGGCTGGCAGAAGAACCAGAACGCAATTGTGGTCACAATGAGCACCGCCAGTGCCCGCAGGGGCCACTTCCGATCCCGACCTTTCGCGAGCGACCCCACCAGGACAATAGTTATCACGAAGCCCACACCCCAACGTATAACCTCGGCCGGTAAGAGGGGCGGGACGACTAATGGCATACACTGAAGGCCACCCATGTAGCGAATAGCAGACAAGGACAACAAACACGCCAGAAAGACCACAGTGCAGGTGATACTGACTATTTTCACATTTGTTCCACCGGCTGACATTGCGTCGATAAGTTTCCACGTAACGTAAAGCGCCAGTCTCGTAGGATGGGCAAGTTTCCTACCCATGCGGTTCTGGTTACGATATATAAACAGCGTGGGCAAACTCGCGCCTAAGGTACGAGTTGCCCACACTACCAGTTTTTTACAGCCGCCAGGGGGCGCGAGCGGGGCGCCAGGTCATTCGGTTGGCTTCGTCGTCATCGATGAACTGCTCGGCCTGTGGGTCCCACTTGAGCGGCCGGCCCAGCATCATCGCAATATTGCCTAAGTGACAGACGGTGCTGGAACGGTGCCCGGTCTCGGCGTTGCAGATCGGATCCTTTCGACTTCCGACACAATCGAGGAAGTTGCGCTTGTGGTCCCGGCTTTCATAAAGACGCTTCTCATTCGGCCCAATCACAGAGGTCAAAAGCGACTTCGGCTCGGCCTCCAGCTTGCCACGGTTGACGTAAATCCATCCTTCGGTGCCCTCGAAGCGCGTGCCGCCGCTGCCGGACTTGAGAGACATCTTGACCCCGTTGGCGTAGGTGTACTCAATTTCCGCTTTGAGCGCCGTCGTGAACAGGCCGGTCTTGGGGAACTCGCCTTTGCCGCTGATTTCCACCGGCCCGGTGTTGTCGGCTTGATTACCCCACTGGGCGATATCCAGATGGTGCGCGCCCCAGTTGGTCATCTGTCCGCCCGAGTATTCGAGTACGAAGCGAAACTGGTAGTGACATCGCTGCGTGTGGTAAGGCTCCCACGGAGCGGGTCCGAGCCACATATCATAATCCAAGCCTTCCGGCACCGGCTCCGGCGTCCAGGTCGGCTCACACGTTCTGTTGTTGTTGGAAATCCCCACTCTCATCGTGTGCAGGTGGCCGATTCGCCCGTTGACGACCAGCTCGCAGGCCTTGTGGAACTCGGCGCTCGAGCGCTGCTGCGAACCCGTCTGGAGGACCCGGCCGTAGCGTTTGACCTCGTCGGCGAGCCTGCGCCCTTCAGCGATTGTCAGCGTGAGAGGCTTTTCACAGTAAACGTCTTTGCCCGCCCGAACCGCCGCGATTGCAACGGGCACGTGCCAGTGGTCGGGCGTGGCGATCAAGATAGTGTCGATATCGACCCGCGCCAGTACATCCCGGAAATCGTTATAGCACGCCTTCGCATCGAGGCCGGCCGTCTGAGCCGCCTTCTGGGCATGGCTTGCATCGACATCGCATACCGCCACGACCTCGCAGCCTTTCTGGCCCTTGAATCCCCTCATATTGCTGCTGCCCTGGCCGCCCACGCCGATGCAGCCCATCGTGATGCGGCTGCTCGGCGCATCGGCCCCGAAGACCGACGAAGGGACAATCGTCGGCCATGCGAGCGCGACACTCGCAACAGTTGCCGATCGCGTCAAGAATTCTCTCCGACTGAAAGACCTTACACTCCTTCTCTCTCTACCAATCATGAAATCTTCCTTTCGTCATTTGTACAAGAAATCCGCGTGTGCAAAAAGAACGGAATTTGCACACCCTACGGGTTTAGTCACCCCGATGAGTACTCATAGGGTGTGCAACTCGTTGCATACGCGGCCGCTAATCAAGCGATTTGATTCTCAGATTGCGGAACTCGACGCGGTCGCCATGGCCGGCAAAGCCGATGCGACCTTTCGCCCGCGACAGGCCCGGATGATCCTTGCCATCCAGGGTCCTGGGCGTGCTGGCCTTTTGGAGGTTCGCATCGACAATCGTCGCGCCGTTGAGCTTGATGGTGATCTGCTTTCCTTTCGCGGTCACCTCCTGGACATTCCACTCGCCGACGGGCTTGAGGAACCCGGTCTTGGCGGGAACCACGCCGTAGATCGAGCCGTGGTGCTGATAGTCCTTCAGCCAGCCCCTGTAGCGCGGCGAGTCATGGTCGAGAATTTGAAGCTCCATGCCGTCGTATGCCGCGTGGCCGTTGAACGGCACGCGAATAGCCAGCCCGTTATTGGCGCCGGGCGTCAGCCTGAATTGGAAGCGCATAATAAAATCACCGTACTCGTCCGCCGCGTACAGGTCGCCCTTGCCGCCGAGTGACGGGTCGCAAATCATAATCCCGTCCTTGACGGCGTATCCCTGCGTGTTGCCTTCCCAGCCGGTCAGGTTCCTGCCGTTGAACATCCGCCTGAAACCTTCCTGCCGCTCCTGCCTCGTCAGCCGGTTGGTTCCTTTCTCGCGCTGTATCTGGCGAATGAAGACGTTGCGGAAATAGAGCGTGCTGCCGTGAGATTGGAGCTCGATCTGCCCGGTCGGATAAATCGGCTTGTCCCGCTCCCAGTAGTTCTCCATCACCACGTTGTCAACCACGATCTCGTCGTTGAGAATGACGGTCACCAGCTCGCCCATCATGAAAATGCGGAACGTGTTCCACTGGCCGACGGGCTTGTCGGCTTTCTTCTTCGGCTTGCTCGGATTCTTCTTGTTGTTATACAGGCCGCCCGAGCCGACCCCTGCATTGGGCCTGTCAGTGTCCCATATCTGTACCTGGGGCGAGCCGCGCAGATAGATTCCACTGTCGCCGCCCTTCTCAATCTTCCAGTCCACGAGCATCTCGAAATCGCCGTAGTCTTTGGCCGTGCACAGGCTGTGTCCCTTGCCATCGAAGACCAGCGCGCCGTCCTCGACCTTCCAGTGCGCCCGCATGTCCTCGTCCGCCTCTTTCTGGAGTTTCTTCAACTCCTCCGGCGCCAGTGAAGCCCGCTTGGACGGATTGTCATAGGGCCTTTTCAACAGCCCTTTCCAGCCGGCTAAGTCTTTGCCGTTGAACAGTGCCTTGAATCCTTCGGGCGGCTGGTTCAGTCCGGCGGCCTCAGTGGAACACGCAAGGCAGGCCAGTGCCACAGCCAGAAAAGCGAGAGTGAACAATACGTGTGAACGGGACGTGAGTTTGCTCATATTTGACTCCTTCTTCCGGTCTCTCGACGCTCGTCGTGTGCACAACGTCGAACACATGACATCCCCCAGAGTTCTCCAAAAGGGTGAAAGACGGGATTCGAACCCGCGACCCCCAGATCCACAATCTGGTGCTCTAACCAGCTGAGCTACTTCCACCACAATTCTTCCCCCACCAAGAACGTGATTTTAGCAGGCCCGGCCGTTCCTGTCAATGCTCCTGCCGACCCCCAAAAGCACCCCGCGTAATTATTTTTTTTATTTTTATTGAACTAAGGCCGGCGTTGGGTGTATAATACTGTCAAGTGAAGTATATTCTCACGTCTCTCAAGAATATTCTCCCTTAAAGTAACCGAGAGACACAATTTATGGCCGTTAAGAGGCCAAAGGAGCACAGTAGTGAGTACAGGTACAGTAAAGTGGTTTAACGAGAAAAAGGGCTTTGGGTTTATCTCCCCCGACTCCGGCAG
>CP070806.1:2081221-2123563 GCA_020343675.1 Phycisphaerales bacterium | reverse complement strand
CGCACAAATCCGCCAGCGTCGGATACATATCAATCAATTCGACCAGGCGATTGCAGACCGCGCCCGCCTTCGCCACGCCCGGTGCGGCCATCACAAACGGAACGCGGGCCGCATTCTCGAACAGCGTGTATTTACGCCAGAGAAAATGCTCGCCCAAGTGCATCCCGTGATCGCCCCAGAGGCATACGATGGTGTTATCTTCCCGGCCGCTCTGTTTCAGGGCGTTCATAATGACGCCCACGCACGCGTCGATGTAGGAGATGCACGCATAATACGCCGCGAGCACCTGGCGCTTCTCAGATTCGCTGAGCCATCGGTCATCGGTCGTATTGAAGCTCGAATACCCATGGGGCACGTCGGTCAGGTCATTTTCAGGATTCTTCGCAAGGGTCATCTCTTCGGGCGGATACAGCTCGAAATACTTGTCGGGTGCCCTCAATGTGTAGTGCGTTGCATGTAATCCGACGGCCATAAAAAGCGGCCGGTCGCGATCGCTCATCAATTCCTCGGCGACCGCTTTGGCAATAGCGCCGTCGCGCTGCTCGGCGTCCGCCAGGCCGGTCGGGCCCCACCTGAGGCTGCGCGCGATATAGTCGTCCTCTTTGAGCCAGGCGGGCCTGGCGGCCGCGGGGGCAAGTGCCTGCTTGCGCGGTCCCCTGCTCTTGGCGCGCAGGATTTTGGTCCACATGCGGTCCTCGCGCTGCTGGGCCTGCTCGGTGGCGTCGTTAAAGTAGCGCTGGTGGTGGTGAATTTTGCCGCAGATGACGGTTTCATAGCCATTGTCGCGGAAGAATTCGGGCAGCGTGCGCATGCCCTCGGGGATTCGCCTTCGCCAGTCGATGCTGTTGTTGAAGACGCCTAACGTTTCGGGGCGCAGGCCCGTCGAGACGCTGGCCCTTGACGGATTGCAGACGGCGACCTGGCAATACGCCCGGTTGAACACCAAGCCCCGGCGGGCCAGCGCGTCGATGTTTGGAGTCTTAACGACCGGGTGGCCATAGCAGCCCATCAGAGGGGCGATGTCTTCGATGGCGATGAAGATGACATCGGGCCTTTTGCTTTGCTCGCCGGATGCAACACCGCCCAGAGCGACGGCGCCGGCGAACAAGCCGGTTCTCTTGAGAAAATCGCGACGGTTCATAAGCTAGTGTCCTTTCTGCTTATTCTTCGGAGAGTCAGTCATCTTCACTCTCCCGTCATATCTCAACAGGTCGGCCAGGCGATTATCGATCATCCGCCGACAAGGCCGCCAATCGCTGCTTCAAATCCTTGACGCGGTCGGGCTGCTGTTTGGCCATATCGTGCTCTTCGTAGGGGTCCGAGGTTACGTTGTACAGTTCAGGGACTTTGCTCTTCTTCGGGACGATGAGCTTCCAATCGCCATGCCGGACGGCCGAGGCGTTCGGCGTTTTCCAATAGAACAGCAGCGGCTCGGCGCGAGCCGTTCCCCGGCTGATTGACGGCCATACGTCCCGTCCGTCCCATTTCAGGTCTCTCTGTGGAACATACCCGGCCAGCCCGCACAGCGTGGGCATCCAGTCCACGATATGCACCGGGGCCGTCAGCGTTCCCGGCTTGAGCACGCCCGGCCAGTTGGCCAGCGCCGGCACGCGAATTCCGCCTTCATAGACCTCACCCTTCCAGCCCCGCAACGGTTCGTTGTTGCCGAGCACGGTGTGGGGCTTGTCCGCATACCGGCCCTTGTATTCCTTGTCGCTGTGCCAGCTTCTCTGCCCTCCGTTGTCACTGATAAAGACGACTAAGGTGTTCTCGCGAAGTCCCTTGCTCGCGAGCGCATCGATGATACGGCCGATCCCATGGTCCATGTGCGTGACACTTGCAGCGAACAGCCGCCGGGATGGATCCTCGATTCGCCCTTCGTATTTCGACGTCCACTCGTCCGGCTCGGCCAGCGGATGATGAGGAACGCTGTACGTAACGTAAAGGAAGAAGGGTTTGTCATGATCCGATTCTATGATGTGAACGGCCTCATCGGTTATCAAATCCGTGGCGTGTCCCTTTTCGTCGAGGTACTGGTCGTTCCGGTGCCATGAACGGACGCCGGTCTTGTAGTAATGGGTGTAGGGATCGATCTGGCCGTGGAAATATCCGTACGAGGAGTCGAAACCGTACTTGAGAGGCGTATATTCCGGCGGCGAGCCCATGTGCCACTTGCCGCTGATGGCTGTTGTGTAGCCGCACTCACGCAGCGCTCGGGCCAGGGTGACGGTGTCGTCGTTGAATATCTTGCCGTAGGCGGGCGAGAGCACGCCGTAACGGCTCGGATAGTGACCGGTCAGAAAACCCACGCGTGTCGGCGTGCACGTGGGCATCACGTAGTGCCGCTCGAAACGAACGCTCTGTCTGGCAAGGCTGTCGAGATTGGGAGTTCGAATATCCGAGCCGTGGTAGCCGATATCGGCCCAGCCGAGGTCGTCGGGTATGATGACGACGATGTTTGGCCGCTTCCGCTGACCGCCGCGGGCATCGGCCCCGAGCAAGCTCGCGCCGGCGCCGGCCGCGAGCATACCGATAAACGTGCGTCGATTCACAGGTTGTTGCTCAGTCATAATTTGGGCTCCTTTATTTCTTAGCCGCCGTAACGAGAGAGGCCTTCTTCCATAGTGAGCTGGAATGGCCCTTATAGATCTCGGCCTCGATCTGGCTGTCCGAGACATTGATGATCGCGTATCCGGGGAAATCCGCGAATTCAAAGCGAGTGATGTAAGGTTTCTCGGCTTCCAGTGACTCGATCCGTGTTTGCTTTGTGTCCGGCTGGAATTCAGGTTCGAGATCCACAAGAGATCCGCCATAGCTCTCGATACCTTCAAGTGCGTTCGCCACCTTCACCTCCGGCGAGCTGATAACGCTGTTGACGCTGAACTGGATAAAAGAGCCTGTCGGCGTTTTCCGCTCCACGACGCTATACTTGTGCAGGTGGGCCGTGAACAAGATGACGTTGTTGGCACCGAGTATGTTCAGGAATCTCTCGCGAACATCCTTGTCTTTCTCTCTTGAAAAAACGTGCCACGTAGATCGGGCATTGTAGGGAACCGCGGGAGGATGCATGACGACGAACGCATGGCGATGCGTGTTTTCACTGAGCGTCTTTTCCAGCCAGTCGAGACTATTGTCGTGATAGGCGTCGAAGAACACGAACAAGTCCGGGCCTTGGGTCAAATAGAAAGAGGCCGACCCTATTGGCTTTTCGCACTCCTGCGACAACCAGGGCAGCATGACACGATCGAAGGCCTCTCTGGCCCCGGGGCCGGTGATATCGTGATTGCCTTTGGTGGCGATGAACGGGGTCTGCGGTATGTATTTGCGAATGTACGCCCTGACGTCTCTGAATTGCTTCTCCTGGAGCTCACGACTGCCGCACAGCCCTTCCGTAAGGTCTCCACCCTGAACAATCATTTTGATGCGCCCGCCACTGGATTCGATGGACGTCTGAATTCGCTTGAACAGACCGGGTGTGTGCTTCTCCGTGATCCGGACATAGTCCTCAATTTGTCTGATATCTCTGGGCATGCTGGCCCGTACCCACTCAAAATCGTGATGAGATTCCTTGTCGAAATGCAGGTCGCCGAGATACACAAAAGAATATTCGGAGCCGGGTTCGCTCGCCCGGGCAGTGACCGCCCCGAAGGCAAAAACGATGATGTGCATGCACAGTATCAAGGTAGTCCGGGCGTTTCTTGTGATGGAATGTCGCATTGTGGCCTATGCCTCCTAATAACAGCGTAAATATTTGTTAGCAGACGGATACATAAAATCACCTGCTCCGAAAACATTAGTGCAGATGATATCTGATTACAGAATGCCGGCCAATAGAAAAATCAGGCTACTGCTGGGTGGATGAGACATTGTGCACGTCAACAAGAACAACGGGCAACTTTACTTTGATACCGGTGCGCAGTGCCGTCAGGCACACCTTACGGCGGAAATCCGGTAGAGCTGGCCCTGCTGCTCGATGGTGAAGTCAATGGGCAGGAACTTCTTTATCGTCTCGATGTTCGTCGTCAGGTGAGCCGACAGTTCGTTGGTCGTGTAGCAGCCGCTCTCCAATAGAGCCATATAGATGAGTAGCTGGTCGGCCAGGAAGCGATCGACAGCCGCCTCTGACCTCAGAAAACTTTCGGCCAGTCTGACAACCTCACCGACGACTTTCTCAGACGGTTTGCCTCGCTGTCCGAACGCCGTAAGGACCGTCGTCCTGAGGCTGTCGCTCAGCCTGAGCATCACGCAGTTTCCGGGCCCGTCGGAATCCGTCACTTCGATGTGCTCGATGTTCTCGAACTTCAGCCTGCTTTGCAGCAACAATTTCTCCTGGCGCCGGGCGATGTGGCCGGGGAGCCTGGCCGTATATATCCGGGCGTGAATCAGTCTTTCTCCGCCCGAGACGCAGAGGTTGAGCGTCCGGCCCGGACTGCGCCGCCACGGCTGAACATCCAAAGCGACTTTTCCTCCGCCGGCGGGAAAGAATCCGTGCCTAATAAGTCTGCAGTCCGCCGCGAAGCCGGCCGATGCGACAGCGGGCAAAAAGGTCTCGGCAAGAAAGTCAAAGGGCGGCGCCCACGGATTGTGCGTCCCGCCGGTGACGGTGACTGTCGAGGACTCACCCGCCACAAATAAAGCGGGCAGCACAGTCTGAACAACCAGAGAGGCAGAGCCCGCCGAACCGATATCGAAGGTGAAATCGCCGCCGCGGATGTGCCGGGGCTGAAATTCGAGCACCTGCGAACTCAGAGACGCGCCCTGACATTGGGCCCCGCAGATTTCGGCGGCGGCGCGCACACAGCTCAGGTGCTGTCGGGCCAATCCCGGATTGCGGCGGGCCGCCCGGACGTTCTCGATGTGCAGACTCTTGCCGGTGATGCAGGCCAGCGTCAGACTTGTTCGCAGTATCTGCCCGCCCCCTTCACCCGCGCGGCCATCGACGTAAACAGTCTCCATATCATTTGGCCAGGAACGACAGCAATTGTAGGATCTCAGCGACTGTCTCATCGCGGTGATCTCGCGTCAGGGTCAAGAGTCTGACACCCGGGTAATTCTTCAACTCAGAAATAGGCCCCGCCCCTTTTTTGGCGACGGTGGCCAACACGGATCTGTCGGAAACCAGAAGTTCTCGAACGGCCGCGACGAATTTTTCCGAGAAGCACTCCATCTTGCCGATCTCATCGACGACAAACAGCTTGGCATCGCTTTGGTCAAGATCCAGAATCGGCACGACCGCCGCTTCGAAACCCGCAACGTCAACACGATATTTGCCCACCTTGAACCGGCTCTTGATGTCAACGTGAGCGAGTGTCCCGCTTGCGCCATCGAGGCGTTTCCAGCTAAAACCTTTGCGATGACCGTCCTGCCTGATCTCATCCGTATAAAAACCCGCCGCCCTGATGCAATCGAGTAGGGCAATGATTTTCGTCACCGCCGTCGTCTTGCCACAGCCGGGCGAGCCCGTTAACAGAATCTTGGTGTATTCAGGCGCCATCGTTCATATCTTAGTCCGGTCGGCCGGCTGCGCCCCGGGCGGAGAACAGCCCGGGCTATTTGCCTCTCTTGTGCCTGAGCCGGCTTATGATTTTTGCAGCGGAAAGGGTATTGAGAACGTCGGCCTTCGCGGCCCAGCCTCGGGCGGCGGTCGCCACGCCGAAGCCCATCAGGCCCAGGCCCGCCGGACTGTGTGCATCGGTTCCGATGAACAGCCCGACTCCCGCCTCGATGGCCATCTTACAGTGGACGTCCTTCAGGTCCAGGCGCCACGGATTGGCATTGACCTCCAGCGCCGTGTGCGTCCGGGCGGCATGCTCGATCACCGCGGCCATGTCGATATCCATCGCCTCGCGCTGGCCGATGAGCCGGCCCGTCGGATGCGCAATGCAGCTCACGTAAGGATTGTCCATCGCCTTGAGCGTGCGGGTCGTCACCTTCTCGCGCGGACTGCCCATGCCCGAATGGATCGACGCGATGACGAAATCCAGCTCGGCCAGCAACTCATCGTCGAAATCCAGCGCGCCGTTGGCCAGAATATCAACTTCACTTCCGGCCAGGATGGTAATTCCATTGAGCTTTTCGTTGATCGCGCGAATCTGCTCAATTTGCTGTGCCAGCTTTTTGGCCGAAAGGCCGTTCGCGATAGCCGAGGATTTCGAATGGTCCGTGATGCAGATATACTCATGGCCCATATCTTTGGCCGCCCTGGCAAGCTCGGCCACGTCGCTGGCTCCGTCGGAGGCGTTCGTGTGCATGTGCAAGTCGCCCCTGACGTCCCCGAGCTGAATCAAGTCGGGCAGAGCGCGGTTTTTGGCCGCCTTGATTTCGCCACGGTCTTCGCGCAGCACTGGCTCGACGTAATCGAGTCCGAGCTTGTGATAGATTTCTTCCTCCTGCGGCCCGGCAATCATTTTCTCGCCCTTGAACAGGCCATACTCGTTGAGCTTCAGCTTCGCCTTGACCGCGATCTCTCGCAGCCGCACATTGTGGTCTTTCGAGCCGGTAAAATACTGCGCTGCGGCGCCGAAGCTCCGCTCGGGCACGACGCGAACATCCACGTGCACGGGAACGCTTTGCGTCTGGATGATAGCCGAGCCTTTCGTCGGCCCGGCGGCCAGGACGTCGCGGACGAAATCGGCCGTGGTGAAAGCCTGGATGATACGCCCCCCTGCTTCTTCGGAATCGCCGCCCTTGCCGCCGACGAGGATGTCAACGTCGCCGATGGTCTCGGCCCGGCGGCGCACCGAGCCGGCCGTCTGAATCCGCGCCAGGCCGGAGACCTCCCGCAGAAAGCCCCGAACGGTCTCGGCTGCTTCGAGCGCCTGGTCGAGACGGATTCGGCCCGAGAGCTGCTCTAAGAACGCGATACCTCGTGCGATGGCGGAGGCCTTCTTTTCGCCGAAGCCGGGCAGCTCGGCCACCGAGCCATTTTCAATCGCATCTTTCAACTCCGCAATGTTCGTCACCTTCAACTGCTCATAGACAGCCTTGACGCCCTTCGGTCCTACGCCGGGGATGGCCAGCAACGTGGGCAGCTCCGGCGGGATTCGGCTCAGCAGCTCCTGGTGAGCCTTGGTCGCGCCGGTTTTGATAAACTCTTCGATCTTGGCAAGGCTGGATTTGCCGACGCCCGGGATCTGCGCCAGCTCGCCCGAGGCCAGAAGGTCCTCAACGTCGGTTGGGATATCGCCGATTACGCGGGCGACTTTGCGATAGCTGTTGATGCGGAACCGGTCCTCGCCGAGAATTTCCATGACATCGGCCATCTGATCGAACAGCCCACTGAGCAGCGCATTCTTCATGGATGCGATTATAGCCGGGATTCGGCAAAAGGAAAGTGTGTGACCGGTTCGCGTCTCAGCGGCGGAAGTAGTTGATCAGCCAAAGAATCAGAGTCAGGATGACCGAGATGACGATGCAGCTTGCTATCGGGACGTAGATGCGCCAGTTCTTCGAGCTGAATTCCAGGTCGCCCGGCAGCTTGAACAGCCCAGCCCGGCCCAGAAGCACCATCAGCACGCCGACCAGCGCGATGCCCACCCCCGCCGCGATGAGCCACTTGCCAACTTGTTGCGGTCCAAAATCCATGCTGCGCCATTCATTTGTTCGTGAGTTATTATGAATTATAAGAATTCCTCGCGGCTTTTCAAACTGTTAAGATGTAATGCATGGTCAAGGCGGCTTGCGATATTCGAATCGGGACGTCGGGGTGGTATTACGACCATTGGAGGGAGCGGTTCTATCCGCCGGACCTGCCCAAGAGCAAATGGTTCGAGCATTACGCGCAGCACTTCGACACCGTCGAAATCAACAACACCTTCTACCACCTTCCGAAGGAGCAGACCGTGCAGCGATGGCGCGAGCTGGCGCCCGAAGGATTTCTCTACGCCGTCAAGGCCAATCGATATATCACGCACATCAAGAAGTTGACCGATGCCGCCGAACCGTTAGAGCGCTTCTTCGAGCGGATCAATTTGCTGGAGAACGCACTCGGCCCGGTGCTCTACCAACTGCCGCCCAGCCTGCACAAGGACCTTGTGCGGCTGGAGGCGTTCATCAAGCAGCTTCCAAAGAAGCCCCCCACCGTGTTCGAGTTCAGGCACGAAAGCTGGTACGAAGACGACACGTTTGAGCTGCTCGACAGATCCGGTGTCTGCTTTTGCATCCACGACATGCCGGGTAAAGAATCGCCCCGCATCGTCACAGGCCATATCATCTATGTCCGCTTCCACGGCACGACCGGCCGATACGCAGGCAACTACCCCGAATCGCAATTGCATGACTGGGCCGACTGGCTAAAAGACCAGACAAAGAAAGTCCGCGCGGTTTACGCCTACTTCAACAACGACATCGGCGGCCACGCCATCAAAAACGCAAAGCAGTTGAGAGACTTGTTCGATTGAAAACAAGTCCAAACTAAACCTGAGAGTACCGCCCGTCCAATCTCGTCTGCAGATGCATAACAGTTGAGATTTTGGGTGCTAAGGTGGATTATGTGCACCCGTGCCAAGAATCGTGGGCGCTACTTGTCGGACAGTTGGCAGAGGATGGCCGGGGCTATTTGGACCTTCAAATGTCGGGAAGTCATTTTCTATCACGTCGATTACCTTCTCTGCAAAATTGACCGGGTGCATAAAGAAATCACCATTAGAATGCTGGTACAATATGTCTCCAATATCATGGGTGACCATCCAGACATCTATCTCATTTCCTTGATGTTGCTTCAAGGATATTGTCACCTGATGTAGTAATCCATGCCGGTACGCACCCCAAAATTGTCGGGCAGTCTCTTGATCCCGCAGTTCCGGTAGAATAGCTCTTAATTCATCATAAAACCTCTTATTGCTTTTCAGCGTACCCTCATGTACTCCGCTTTTCTCACGCAGGTATCGCTCAAGCAAAGGGAAAGCAACCATAAGAATGACGAAGCCCGCTTCCCGCGTGTCGTACAAATCTTGTAGAATCCTGACATACCATTCTTTGAAGTTCTTGAGATTGTCATTCATGGGTAGATACCTCAACAACCATTACCCAAGTATTGCGAGCCACATACTATTCAAGTCACTTCATTCCTAATACTCTGTACGGTCCCGGATTTCTTAGACACAGGTTTGTAGATAATCATGCAACGATCTACACAGTGATGCAAGCACTTTTTCGTACCCAGGCAATGGCGAAGAACTCCACCTTTGAACGACGCCAGTGATCGCAGTATTGTCAGCGGGTCTCGGGGAACAAAGGCGCGGAGGGTCTGAATTCGATGGAGTCTTTGAAGGTGATTCGGTCGCCCCAATACCTGTAAGCGCCGAAGTTGTAGTTGCGAAGCACCGGGTCGTTGCGGACGTGCGAGACATAAATATAGGCCGGCCTCATGCGGCTAAAGGCCATGCCTCGAATCATGACGTTCTCCACGTCGCCGGCAGTCGGGTCGAACGGAACCCAGCCGTACTGATCGAGATAGACCTCCGCCCAGTTGTGCCTGCTTGAGGTCGAAACGAATCCCACCGTATAGCCCGAGGCCACCCGCGCGGGGATACCCCTGGCCCTGCACAGAGCCACGAACAAGTCGGAATATTCGGTGCAATCGCCTTTGCCCAATTGAACGGCTTTGACGGCTCCCCAATCCTTGCGGCCCAGGCCGCTATATTCCATATTATCAAGGACGTGGTCGTAGATGCTCTTGACAATATCTATGTCTGTCTCGCCTTCGATGTCCTCGGCGATTTCCTGTATGAGCTGGTGGTCTTTTTCGATGTACTTCTCGTGCCGGAGGAAATCGTCGAACGGCTCGCTCGCAGGGTCGGCGGCCCCGCGGCTCAATCGGGCGGTGAGCAGGTCGTACTCGAACAGCTCGGCCTTGACGGTCATTGTCACGTTGACGTGCCTGTCCGGCTTGACAAAGACGAATTCGGCGTAGCGGTTCCCGTTTTCATCGAGAATCCTCGACGGTTTTGGCGAGTAGCTCACGCTCAGGATGTTCTGGCGGTTCTCGATGGTCTGCGGCACGACGACGCGGAACTCTACTCTGCGTGTCTGGCCCGGCACCGAGAAATCGTAGGACAGATCGAACTCGACCGTACGACTTAGTCCGCGAGGGCGGTCTTTGCCCGCCTGCGGGACGAAGCGGCCGCCGGCCGCGGCCGCAGACACCAAACCTCCCAACAAAAACACCAAAGCCAATCCTCGAAACGTCATTGAGCTTTCCTAACACCGGTTATGAGCATGGGCTGATAAACAACAACCGGGAACTCGACAGGAACAAGACCTCCGCCCCGTTGAAATCTATAACCGCCGCCCTTGTACTTGTTTACGACAATTTCAGCTCAGAAACACCCTTTCAGAGCTGCACACAACTTGTATACTGCACCAACACTATCACTATACCATATTTGCCGGCGGGCAGTTCATCTTTTTCATCAGCGAACACGTGCACGGGAAGCAGAAGACCCATTCTTCTGAACCCAGACGCCAATATCCTGAACAGGCGCTCGCGGATGTCCTGGTGAAGTGCATATGGGACATTCTGGGCAGAATACAACCAGCCGTCTATGTTTGACACAAGGACGCCAGAGGTGCGTTCTTGTGGTACAATTGATGTACAGGCTCTGCAAAATACGTATATACCACAATTGACAAGTCCAAGGTATCCGCGCACAATCATCCGAACAATCCATTGAATTCTGTGAAAGGCAGATCAAAAATGAAGCCGATCAGATCGTTCTGTTTGGTCTTGTCGTTGATGGTTGTTATCCCTGGGCTGCGCAGCGAAGCACAAGATGTTGAGAAACTCGATGAATCACTCCTCCAGGCAGCAGCTAAAGCCAATGTTGACAAGGTCAAATCCCTCCTCTCGAACGGGGCCGACGTCAGCGCAACGGATAAGTTCGGCTGGACGGCTCTTCACTTCGCAGCCAATCACGATGCTCGGGACATGGCGGAGCTCCTGATAGCCAGTGGGGCCGACGTCAATGCGAAGGACAAGGGCGGCGATGCGCCTCTGACCGTAGCCGTGCAGCTGGGCCACGAGGCCCTGGTGGACCTGTTTCTTGCCAAAGGCGGTGACGTGAACCTCAAGCGTGAGGAAGGCTCGACACTTCTGCACATCGCGGCCAGGAAGGGACACACGCAGTTGGCTGAACTCCTTATAGCCAGGGGCGCCGATATCAATGCGCCGGGCCCTAACGGCCAAACACCCCTTCACTCAGCCTGTCAGATAGGCCAGATAGGTTCCATCGAATGCCTGATCGCTAATGGCGCCAAGCTCGGCGTGAAGGATGACTGGAGTCTAACGCCTCTGCACAGGGCGGCGGTAGAGGGACAGACCAAGTCGATTGAGACTCTCATTGCCAACGGTGCCAACGTGGACCAGAAGACTGGCGGAGGTGGCACGGCATTACATATTGCAGCCGCGCGGGACCACAAGGAGGTGGCCGAACTGCTCCTGGCCAGGGGGGCAAACCCACGGCAATTGAACCGTCGGGGCCACACACCGCTGCATCCTGCCGCCTGGAGTGGCAATGAGGCCATTGTGGAGTTGTTGCTGGACCGTGGAGCGGACGTCAACGCACGGGGTAAATTGCAGTATGCTTTGCCCCTGCACTGGGCAGCCGCAGCGGGCCACGGGAACATGGTCAGTTTACTCATAGCGAAGGGTGCCGACATTGAAGCCAAAGACCGGGAGGGCTTGACCCCACTGCACTGGGCAGCCCAGAGGAGTGAGGGAATTGAGACAATCGAAGAACTGATCGACGCAGGCGCCAATGTCAATGCGACGAACACGAATGAGCGTACGCCTTTTCACTTTGCAGTGCAGGAGGGAAACAAAGAGACGGTGGAACTGCTGATGGGCAAGGGGGCGGATGCCAATGTGCAAGATAAGGATGGTATGACGCCGCTGCACTGCGCGGGCGAGCAAGACAACGAATCCCTCGTAGCTCTATTGACTGAAAAAGGCGCTCGTGTTTCCACCGTCCAATTGGCTGCGTGTCTTGGGGACTTGGACAAGGTGAGGGAATTCGTCGAACAGAACACCGACATTGATGCAAAGGACAAGGGCGGCTCAACAGCCCTTTACTGGGCCCTCCGCACAAAGCGCAAAGAGGTCGTAGAATTCCTCATCGGCAAAGGTGCCGACGTGAACGTGACAGGCTGCGATGGCCTTGCACCTCTGCACCTGGCATGTCAACACGGCTTCAAAGAAACCGTGGAACTTCTGCTGTCTAAAGATGCGGACATTCACGGGAAAGCTGATAACCGTCAGGGCCGAACTCCGCTGCATCAGGCAGCTCACGGTGGGCACAGGGAGATTGTGGAACTGCTCCTGGACCGTGGTGTTCCCGTAGATAGCCGAAGCAAGGTGCTCGGTACGCCCCTCATAGATGCCTGCGCACGAGGCCATTTAGACGTGATAGAGATGCTCATCAACAAAGGAGCCAGCGTCGAGGCCAGAAACAAGTGGGGCGAGACTGCCCTGCATGTCGCAGTACTGAATACGGAATGGTACAATATGCCAAACGATGTGGTGAAGCTGCTTCTGGCCAGGGGGGCCGACATCAACGCTCGGACACACTATGATACTACGCCGCTTCACTCGGTAATTGGAGAAGGCAACATCACCATAGTCAAACAGCTTCTGGCCAACGGCGCCGAATTGTGGCGGCGACAATTCGAGCTGGCTCCTGTCGCCCTGGCGATAAAGGCGGATGAGCCGGGGATCGTCAGACTGCTCATGGAAAGAGGTGCTGAATGTTCGCCTGTCCATATCGCGGCCTATTTTGGAGAATTGGACGAAATCAAGAAGTATCTGGCTGAGGGAGGCAACGTCAATGCAGAAAATCCATCGCGACTGACGCTACTGGTGTGTGCGGTCTGCGGTGAGCAGGAGGCAGTGGCCAGGTTGCTTCTGAACAAGGGCGCCGATGTTAATCTTCAAGGCGGATCCGGCTGGGCGGCACTACATTGGGCCGGCATGACGGGTCGTGAGGAGATGGCCCAAATGCTGCTTGACGAGGGAGCCGATGTGGCATTGAGAGATCGGCAGGGATGCACAGCTCTATACCTCGCGGCTTCAGAATACCGTGGGGATACTGTCGTCGAAGCGCTGCTTGAAATGGGAGCCGACGTTAATGCCAAGACCGGTGTCATTATAGCCGAGGGAGAGGCTGATGAAGGATGGACACCCTTGCATGTGGCGTGCACGACAGGTAGTGTCCCTGTAGTAGAATCGCTTCTTGCCCACGGAGCGGATATAACGGTCAAAACGAAAAATGGTTGTACACCGCTTGCGCTGGCCCAGGAGCGGGAATTCGACGAGATTGTCGAATTGTTGCGCGAGTCCGATGCCGAAGAAGACTCAGTAAATTAACACGATCTGTACAATAAAGCGCGAGTCGGGCCGTATCAGTATAGAAGGAAAACATTATGAGAGAGACATTTGACTATGAGAGAAACATGCCACGTACAAGTATATTCCTTTGTTTGTGGCTTTGTATTTCTTCATTCGCCGCCGGTATCCAAGGATCACAACTTGCAGGCGAATCTCAGCTACCGCAGGAGCCTTGCGACAAATCCGAGATCGATCTCAAGGCGATTCCGTTCAAGATCATCTACGAAACCTACCGAGAAACGGACGGCGAGGAAAACTGGGAGTTATTCCTCATAGACGCTGATGGTTCCAATGCAACCAACCTGACCCGGACGCCGGACGTGCATGAAATGTATCCCCACGCCTCACCCGACGGGACTAAGGTCTGTTTTGTTGTGGACGAGGGCACGGGGAGAAACAAGAGTCGCAACGTTTACTACATGAATATCGATGGGACCGGCCGAGTAAAGGTCGCTGAAAATGCCCGGCAGCCATGCTGGAGTCCGGACGGAAAGATGATCGCCTATACAGAAGGCGAATATGAGCGTTTCACTACGCGGGCCATCGGCGCCAAAGGACTGTTCTTCTATGATCTGGCAACCGGCAAACGTAAGCAGCATCCAAACAGAGAATTGCACCACATCTATAGCATTTGTTGGTCAGCGGACGGCGACTGGTTTATTGCCATCGTAACTGGCGGGATGGGCTTCAGTCACAATATCATCGCTTTTGAAGCACATGGGACCGCCGTGTTTGACTTGAGCAAATATGGAATTGACGGCTGTCGCCCTGACCTCAGTCCCAACGGTGAGAAGGCTACATGGGGGCAAAGCGATTGGGACCTGTATGTGGCCGACATCGACCTGACGCTGTCCGTGCCGCGGGTCGCTGATATTCGCGGTGTTGTCAAGTGCAGGAAGGGATACCATGTCTCTCACACGGACTTATCACCCGACGGTCGTTACGTTGCTTTTGGCTATGGCCCTGCGCTGAACTACTCGGTTGGCGTAAAGGCGCCGGACTGGGATATCTGCGTAGGCGATCTAACAGGCAAATGGGTCAAGATCACGACTGATGGGAAACACAGCAAGGAACCCGACTGGGTACTGCTTGGCGAGGGTAGTCAATAGAATTCCAATGGCCATCCTCAATCCATATATGTGGTCGTCGCATCAACACGTCGCGAGAGTCACTTGGACCAATCCCGCCCAGTCCTTGGTCGCACGCGGGGCACCTTTTCCCCAAGCTGAACAATACCAGCTAAGATTCACCTGCGGCCCGCGAATTCCCGCGAGACTGCAAGGATTGCCTGTGAAGTCGCGAGGCCAGCGTGAGAAAATGAAGTAAGAAGTATTTGAATGAAAAGGAGTCAAGAATGTCGCGATGTTACTGTCGAGCCGTGCTTGCAATTCTGGTCATCGTCTTTGCCTGGGTGAATGTTTCCTGGGCCCCTATCGCCTTGACGGTCCTGGGCATCCTGCTGGCTGTCGGGACTCTGAGCGGCGTCTGTTGCTGTGCGGCCAAACGCGAACAGAAAGCAGCAGAGGCGGGCGCTTCTCCTTAGCGGGCCAGGACGTTGAGGCCCTTGCGAATGGCGTACCGGCGGACGGATTGGATTTCTTCAAGCGTTGGCCGGCGGCTGATCGCCGGATGTGACGACGCTTCGTAGCACGGCCGGTACTGGTCCATGATGTTGATGGCGGTACTTCGGCTGACCTGCTCAGCGAGGAAATCGATGGTCTCGAAGCTGCCGGCTAAGTTCTCCGGCAGAATCAGGTGTCTGATCAGCAGTCCGCGTGTAGCCAGGTCTCTTTCTGTCTTGAGGTTGCCGACCTGGCGGTGCATCTCCCGGACCGCCTGGTGGTTGATCTGCGGGTAGTCGGGCGCCGCCGAAAGCTCCTCGGCTACCCTGGGGTCCGAGTACTTCATATCGGGCATGTATATATCAATCCAGCCATCGAGCAGCCTGAGCGTCTCAAGCGAATCGTAGCCGCCCGTGTTATAGACGGTCGGGAGGGTCAGACCCTGCGCGCGGGCTAATTCGAGAGCGGCGAGAATTGGGGCAATGACGTGCGTGGGCGTGACGAAATTGACGTTGGAACAGCCGTGCTGCTGCAATTCGAGCATCGCTTGAGCCAACTGCTCTATCGAGACCTGCCGGCCATGCCGATGATGGCTGATGTCGAAATTCTGGCAAAAAACGCAGCCCAGATTGCAGCCGGCAAAGAATATCGTCCCCGAGCCCCCGCCGCCGACCAGGACGTTTTCCTCGCCGAAGTGAGGACCGACGGAACTGACGACCGGCCTGCTGCCGATGCCGCAGAACCCGACCTCATCGTTGCTGCGGTGTACCTTGCACTGACGCGGACAGAGTGTGCAGGGGTCCATGGCATCCCGTAACCGCTGTCCTGGGGACCCCTTACGGGGAACGGATTGACTGGGCTCACCACTCATTGCCGGCTTGTTCGGCACTGGTCTCGATCTATTCCGGCCGGACGCGTTGCTCTTGTCCGGTCGCGTCACCCGGAAAACGCCGATTTGATCTGGCCTATTGTAACGCCGAGCACAGTCTCGGCAATCGCATTGAGGTCCTTTTCCGGGCCTTGCACGTGGAAGGTGCGATGCATGTGCGAGATACCTTCCCCCGGCTTCAGGGCGGCCGCCGCAGATGAAGTCTCGAGCTCGTAAAACGGCCCAAGAGGCTTGGCGCCCGGCTCCGGGGGACCATCGTTGTAGGAATTAACGACGTCGCCCTTGTAGGGTTCATCCTGCATCTCCCACATCGAGTTCACATAATCGACCGCGTCGGCGGGCTTGTTGTACTGCACGATGGTCAGCACATTATTGACCGCATCGTAGCTGCCGAGGACCGGCTTGGCGCGCTGCGGCGATAGACCGATTTTGCTGCGATACAGCCCGTCGCCCCGGAAGAACAACACGCCGTCCCTGGCCACCAGGCGATCCGGCGGGACCTTGCCGAAATAGGCGTCGTTGACGACGGGGCCGAGCTGGCTCTCCGGCCCACTGCTGAACGGGACCACGACCGTCGTCGCCGGGGATGGATTGAACATGCCGAGGATCCAGATTGAGAGCAGTCCGGTTTCTTTTTCCCAGGCTTTCGTGCCCGTGTTGGTTATCTTGTTGACCGATTCGAAGGCAACCATCTTGATCTTCTCGCCTGCAAACACGCCCAGCCTGTCACCGGCCTCGTACGGTTCGAGGACTCGAATTTCACGGTCCACCCGGAGATCGAAAACGGTGCGGGAATAGTTCTCAAGCTGCATGACCTTTTTCAGATGCGCGCTGTTGGCGGATTGACCGACAAGGTCGAATGGCTCGGTATCGATCGGTGCCGGGGTGAACCAGTGCTCGAGGTCGAACGGCACGCCTTGCTTGAAGAATACTGAGAATTGTCCGCCCTCGGGGCCAATCCAGAAGCGATCCTCGCCGCCGTACACGTTGATATGCTCGACGATCTTTCCCGAGGCGACCAGCTCCCGGTTTATCCAGCCGAAGCTCAGGCCTTCCGTGCCTTCAGCCGTGCTGGTCATCACGCGTCCCTGGAGCTTGGGCAGAACGACCACCTGGCCGTTGCCGTCCGCGTCCGACAGAACGAGGACCTCCGTGTTCTTTTTGAGGAATTCCAGGTCATCACCGAATGTCTTTTTTGCCGTCGTCATTCTGGCTTCTTCCTCAAAACAGCCCGCCAGGATTCCAAGGCACAACAACATAATCAGTATTCTCACGTGGTTCATGATCTACCTCCTTTTTCTTCCCAAGGTCTCGTTGTTCATACTCATTCGCTCCAGAAGTCCACCCTCGCTCGAGTTGTTCCCTATCATAAGAGGGTCTCCGATGCGGGTCAAGCGGCAAATCGCTGTTTTCTCAAGGCGGCTGCGAAAGGCCGAGCGCCATTTCGTCGCCGAGGTCGTTCCCCCGTTGTTTGGCCTCTGGGGTCCCATAACAGTTGAGCTTGTGCAGGCGGCCCGTGCCCTGTCAGAAACAAAACGCGCAGTTTCTTCAAAGTCCTCTACAAGCGGGCAGGATATCTTCTCGTATGCGCTTCTTTATTAGGTGTGAGTTCTTGCTTCCGACGAGATAGGCCGATATCATCCACGCGTGATTCTCAGGGCGCTGATTTGTGCTGTGTTCGTCTGAATGTGGAAGACCGAAAGGACCGCAGAGTGAGAGTATGCCGTTCGCCACACAATCCGATTATCAGGCCTGACGATGTGAAGCCTTCGCAAGAGGGCTTTGAGGTTATTGGCGTCTTCAATGCCGGTGTGGCACGTCTTGACGACGATGTTGTTCTGCTGTTACGTGTTGCCCAAAGACCGGTCAACGACGATCCGGCGGTCGTGCTGACGGCTCTTTACGATGTCTCCCGACGGGAGCTTGTCACAAAGAAATTCTCCGTATCCGACCGAGGAGTAGATTTTTCAGACCCCAGGCTGATTAAGACAACCGCCGGAACATATCTGACGTCCATATCGCATTTCAGACTCGCTCGGAGCAAAGACGGCATCCACTTCGAGGTTGAAGAGACCCCTGCCCTTTTCCCGGCAACCGCCTATGAGACTTTCGGAGTCGAGGATCCGAGGATCACCGTGATTGACGGCACGTATTGCATCGATTACGTGGGCGTCTGCGCTTCGGGCGTGACGACGTGCCTGGCATCGACGCAGGATTTTCGCTCGTTTCGGCGTCACGGCGTTATCTTCAGCCCTGAGAACAAGGATGTCGTGCTGTTTCCCGAGAAAATCGGACACAGGTTCTACGCCCTGCACAGGCCCGTTTCACCTCTGTTCGGCAGACAGGATATCTGGCTTGCAGAATCGCCCGATTTAGTGTGCTGGGGTAATCATCGTCATCTGTTCGGGCCCCGGGCGCAGTTCTGGGATGAGGCGAAAGTGGGCGCCGGGGCTGTTCCATTCAGGACCGAGCAAGGCTGGCTGGAGGTCTATCACGGTGTGGACCGAGACAATCGCTATTGTCTTGGGGCCGTGCTGCTCGACGGCGACGAGCCCTGGAAGATCCTCGCCAGATCGACAGAGCCAATCTTCGAACCGGAAACGCGCTACGAGTGTACAGGTTTCTTTGGGAATGTGGTCTTCACGTGTGGTCTGCTGCATGAAGGCGACACGCTGAAAGTCTATTACGGCGCCGCGGATACCACGATCTGCTATGCTGAGCTGTCTCTGCAAGAGACCCTCGCAAGCCTGAAATCATAGCCTGATTATTGCCTGCCCGGTTGCGGGTACAATCAAGGCATATTAGCAGGCGAGGATTTATCGGAACACTGCTCATTCGCCGCAGTCCCGCACTGCACTTTCACACCCCAGTTCCTCGATTCCCTTTTATCTAAACCATTGATATTCAAGCGGTTTTCTGCCGATATCAGGAGATGGTCTGTAGGAGATTGTGCCATGAGAGCCAAAAAGAGTCTGTTAGCCATCACAGCGGGTATCCTCTGTTGCATGGTTGGTCTCTGGTTTTCCGCGTCCATTCAGGGCGGCCAGAAAACCTATGAGCTTGAACCGCGCTTGACCATCCCTGAATACAAAACGGATGTAGTTCGCATCATGGATGCCTACGAGCGTTTGATGGAGCGGTATATGGGTCTGACCGAGAGTAATCTGTCGATGATCGCCATGGACCTGAGAACCGTCGGTACGAGATTAGATTCCATTGACGCCAAACTGACGGAACTTTCCGCGAGAGTGATGCGAATCGAACAGGCCCTTGGTATCGATGAACAGAGAAGCTCATCCGGAGTGCCGCTTCGCAGCCGGCCGGACGACCTCGACACTGAAGTCTCTTTGGAGCGCGCCAGGTGATGTTCCAGACCTCGCCAAGCAGCAAACAAGCTCAATCGCAGGATTGTCTGCATCGCACCGGCCGGGACGTGATGCACCGGTGTCAGGACAATCCGCTCATCACGATTGACGATCTGCCCTTCGAATGCAGCAACATCTGGAACGCGGGTGTGATTCGCTTTCGGGATGAATATCTGCTGCTGTTGACTGTCGAGACATTGGAAGGAGTGGGCTGCGTGTACCTTGCGCGCGGCACGGACGGTTACACCTTTGCGGTGGAGCCCGAGCCGTTCATGACCGCCTCGAAGGATGGGTCGTTTGCCCGGTATGAGACCTTCGGCATACGAGATCCGCGCATCACCAGGATCGATGCGACATACTACATTACGTACGTAGCCGACAGCGAGATTGGCCAGCGCGTCGGATTAGCTCGTACACGAGACTTCCGAACCGTCGAGAGAATGGCGCTGATCTCGGAACCGGACACCAAAGGGGCCTGTTTGTTCCCGAAGAAATTCAACCGCCTGTCGGCCGGGTATGCGATGCTGGAGCGTCCCTCGGCGGGTGGCAGCATCTGGATCAGCTATTCGGACGACCTGACACACTGGGGTTCCTCCACGATTGTTCTTACACCCCGCGCCGGACATTGGGATTCAAATCGCATCGGCCCGGCGGGGCCGCCCATCGAGTTCGACGGAGGCTGGCTGCTGATCTACTATGGCGAAAAGGACACCAGTGCCGGGCCGTTGGTTCGTTTGGGGGCGGCCATCCTCAGCAAGATCGACCCCGCACGCGTGTTGGCCCGATCCAATATCCCCATCTTAGCTCCGCGCGAGAAGTACGAACGGATGGGCGACGTTGCAAATATTGTGTTCTCGTGCGGCGGCCTGCTCGACGAGCCAGGCCAGGCGAAGGTGTACTACGGCGCCTCTGACAGTTGCATCTGCCTCGGCGTCGGAACACTCGAGGACATCATCCGGATATGTCAGGCCGACGATCAGGAGCACACGCTATGATACGCACGCGAGGCCGAGACCTGTTGCACCGGTGGGAGGGCAATCCTGTTGTTGCTCTGGAGAACGTGCCGTATCAGTGCAACACCGTTTTCAACGGAACGCCTGTCAAATTCGGCGACACGTACCTGCTCTTGCTGCGTGTCGAGGGCCGGCAGGGATACTCATTCCTGTGTCTGGCCCGAAGCGAAGACGGCTTCAACTTCACCGTGGATCAGACGCCTTGCATGCTCCCGGCTCAACAGGGCCCCTTCAAGCTGTGGGAGGAGAATGGTCTTGAAGACCCTCGCGTGACCCAAATTGATGGATGGTACTATATCATGTACACGGCCGTCTCGCCGTACGGGCACCGGATTGCTTTGGCCAGAACAGATGATTTCGAGCGATTCGAGCGGATTGCCTTAGTCTCCGGCCCCGGCAACAAGGACGGCGTGCTTTTTCCCGAGAAGCTCAACGGTGCCTACGCCCGGCTGGACCGGCCCCTGGGCAACGACATCGGAAGCATCTGGGTTTCCTATTCACCGGATCTGGTGAACTGGGGGCGCAGCGAAGTGGTTCTTTCTCCGAGACCGCGATATTGGGACTCTTTCCGTATCGGAGCGTCGGTTCCGCCGATTCGAACCGACCGCGGGTGGCTGGAAATATACCACGGCGTCAAGATGACGTCCGCCGGACCCATTTATCGGGTCGGCACGGTGATGCTCGATCTGGACAATCCGGCCTGCGTCATCGGGCGTTGCCTCAGTCCGGTGCTCTCGCCCCGTCAGGAGTACGAACGTATCGGCGACGTCGGCAATGTCGTCTTCGCCAGCGGAGCCATCGTGGAGGACGACGGCGAAGTGAAATTGTACTACGGTGCGGCCGACACATCCATTTGTGCGGCCACTGTACATATCGACGAACTGATCGAATCCTGTTTTGAGAGTGCGGATCTGTCGAGCGATGATTTCTGCCGAACCGCCTGTCCGTATCGACGAGGGTAACACACTCGGTCCGAAAAGGCCATCAGCCGCACCTTGCAGGTCTTTGTCAGCTTAAGGGCCCTCGCAACGCAACCGGTATAGAGAACGCGGCGTTTCCTGTGAGCGCCTTGCTGGAGGGAAAATTTCTCGCCGACGACCTGCAAATTTATTACAATTGAGCAAACATGGCTCCGTGGAGGAATGGCATTGATGATTGAGAATCGGGCGCTGATATTACTGGATGAGTCGGACCGGGCCGGGAATGCCCCGGGAAGCAGCCCGCAGATGATGAGCTTCGAGCTGGATATGCTCGGCGAGCCGCTGTCTTTCCGCATTCAGATAGCCCGCAAGCACGCAAGGTTGTCCGATGTGGCTCCTCTTGCACGCACGCTGTCCGACAGGCTCTGCCTGGCGATTGTTAACAAGCTCGGCGCCGGCGGTCGAGACGTTCCATGTCGCAAAGGCTGCTCAGCGTGCTGCCGTTATCTGGTTCCCCTCTCGGTTCCCGAAGCATTTCGCCTTCGGGAGGATATCTCGTTGCTGCCGGTCGAGCAGGGCAAGGCAATACTGCAAGCCTGTCTCGATACGGCTAAAGAAATTCTTGCGAAAAGCCCCGACGAGCTCACATCACACGAGGAATCATCTCAGAACGCAATTTGTCATTCTGAGCGCAGTGAAGAATCTCCTGCTTCCACCGCCCAGACCCCTCGCCTTGCTCAGGGTGACAGTCTTGAGGCAGTTGCCAAATCACAGGGGACAAACGATCCTCGGCAAACACGCCGGATCGGCCGATGGTACGCCGGGCTTGATTTACCCTGCCCGTATTTGTCCGAGAACGTGTGCATTTCGTATGAGCGCAGACCCATCGCCTGCCGCGAACATTTGGTGACGGATTCGGCGGCGCAATGCGGCTGCGAGAGTACGGATGAGCCGTCCGTGGTGCCGATGCCGGTAAGCGTTCTCGAGTGCCTGGGCCAGTTAGCCGCAGAATTGGAGCAGTCCGATGTTGAGGCCGTCATGCTGCCTCTGGCGCTGCCCTGGGCCTTGAAAAATCATGATCGCTCGCAGCGCACGTGGCCGACGACTGAGATGGTCCAGCGTTTCGTTGAAATCCTCAAGGCCGCGGCGAAGAAGACACAAACTCGCGACCAGGTTTGCGGCTGATAACGATTGTGTCAGGATTGACTCTGTGACCTGTCATTCCCGCGAAAGTGCGAATCCGGAACCGTTGGCATAACCGCTCAGCCGTAGGTCTTACCCGTTTCATCCACGTATATTGTGCCTTTCGCCTGCTCCACCACTTTGCTCGCTTTGGGCACGTCGTCGGGCTTGGGCACTTTGAACAGCCGCCCGCACTTCGGGCAGGTGATCCTTTTGTCGGCCGCATCACTCTCAAGCAACCATCCGCTGCCGCATCTTGGGCATTTGGCAATAATCTGCATCAGCACGTACCTCAGCCATTTATTCTATCGCCGAATACCTTCGCGGGCCAGCCCCGCTTGTCCCAAAAACACGCATTGTCGGATGGGAAGAACTGTCACCAGACTCCTACCGCTGGGTGAGGCGGTTGGCCATGTTCACGAGGTCCTTGTGCGCTTCGTCGAAGGCGTCCGCGTTGACCTTGTCCATGGCGTAAGGCCGGAGTTCCTCAATGAGTTCGATGCGGTAAAGAATCATCGGCAGATCATCCAAGGTGAGATTTCGGTATGACAAACCATCTTCGTTCAAATCTTCAATCAGGTTCGAGCGAGCGTTCGCCGAGACGCTCGGGTCGTTGATAATCCGGATCCAGACCTCGTCGGCTTCGGGATTGTGGCCGATGTAAGCCAGAGCGACGCGTCCGCGCCGTTCCTTGATCGCCGGTTCGTTAAAGGACGGTTCCTGGTCGAATGGAGCTTCCGGCGTTTGCGCTGGAGCTTCGGTATCACTCTGACCATCGGCATCCATTATCGACGTGGCCGGAGGACTGGCAGGTTCGGGCACAAGCGGCTCCGGCTCGACAACAACCTCTTCAACAGGTAACTGTTCCTGGACATCTTGAATTTCCGGCTCTTCCGGCGCCTGCTTGATTGCCGTTTTCGATATGTCGCGCGGTTGAACTGCTTTTGCAGTCTGCGCCGGATGCTTTTTCCTATACGACCTGAAACGAAATTCCCTGACAGCCAGCCCGATCCCTGCCGCTGCCAGAAGCACAAGAACTGATCCGGCCACGGTCCTGGTTGATATCGTCTTTTGTACGGCATCTCCAGTTGGCCTTTGACTTGTCATTGTCATATCCTCTTCGGTTTCACGGGAATGACTAACGGCGTTATTGTACATCCTTCACGATGGCAAGACAAGCCAAATACAGTTTCCCCCAAGCCAAAACATCCCGGCGGAGGGAGTCAAATCGAAAAGAGCGATGGATTTATGTATGCTACCCCCCGGTGTTATTCCCGATGTTATTTTACTGTATAGAGAAACTGTCTTGGTCTAAGAACAATCGGGGCCTGTACCGAGCCAATCAGTACAGGCCCCGAAGTAAGGCAAATCCTGCCGGCTACGCCTCAAAAGGGGCAAACGCCGCCATCAGAGTAACACTGCGTCAAAACGGCTTATCAAAGGGCTGAGTCCGGCCTGCAAGCCATGCCGCCTCCTCTGGCGACAGTGCTCGGTCATAGATACGAACATCGTCCAGCTCTCCCAGGAAGCCTCTGTCGCTTCGTGTGGGGCGATAACCTATCGTGACATCCCAGTCCGCCAGGATATTGAATACATCCGGATCTGTTGATTCCCGTGTGTCATCCTGGCCATCCACATAAATTCGCACGTCCGAAGAAGAGTTTGTGGAATTCTCGTTTATCGTCACGACCACGTGGTGCCATCCACCGTCGCTTACAGCAGCAAGATTCTCGACCTGGCCGGCGCCGTTACCCATCCGTATACGGCCGGTCTGGTGAATCCGGAATTCACACCGTTGGCCGCCAGCATCCGTGCCGTAGAGTATGATTTGCTGCTGCTCCGGCAAAGCGGTCTTGATCCAGGCAGATATGCTGAAAGCACTCGCGCCCAGGATACCCTTGTAGCCGGTTATCACCACATAGTCGATACCACGAAGTTGAGTGGCTTGGCCGATCTTACCCGCCACGAAGGTGGGATTGCCCATGGCAGTGCCGTGACGTGCATTGCCGGAGCTGTCGTTGGTGTTACCTTCAAATTCGTAGTGTGCCTGCAGGCCCGCCGTGCCGGGGTCTACCGGCGTGATCACCTGCCGGTCATGAGGATACAACCTGATACTGTCAAGGTAAACCACTCCCTGGCCTCCCAACGCTCCGGCTCGCTCGAAGCCGATGCTCAGGGTCGTGACGTTGCTGAGGCTGAGCCCGAGCGAGGTCAGATCAATGTACCACATCTGCCAGCCTATTCGCGCTACGTTCTCGGGATCCCCACCGTAGGTAACCTTGGAACCGTTGACCTTCACGTACATCCGGTCATTGACAGAATTGTTCGGGTCGCCATAGAAACGCAGTGTCAGGGCCTTAATGCCATACTGACCCCAATCCTGGTCGGTCAGTAGATCAGCAACGTTGGCTGTGACCTCGGAGTGGGCTGCTACGGAATTGTCATAAAAAAGCGGCACTGATTGCTCGCCGTCAAAGACGATATCGGTTTCAAGTGAAGTACCCTCGAAATAACCTATCTGAGAGCCACCTTTTGATGGATCAGCATATCCATCTGACCATATTTCATAGACTAAGCGGCTCCCTTCTTCTCCGGTAAGAATGTCATTATAGGATTCGAAGTCATCCACAGCAAGATGCTCCTGTGTCGTAAAGTCCCAGATCTCGCCTTGCCACGTTGTCGGTGTTTCAGCTTCATTGACCTCATCAATCCGCCAGAAGTACGTGCTGGCCAAATCAAGGGGTGCGGGGCTGTAGCTTGCATCGGTCACGGTGGCGACCGGGACGTTGCCGTCTATCACGACCTGCTCGTCGGTGTCCAAGTACACGTCATGCGCTGAGGCCTCTCTGCCCGCTCGCCAGTCCAGGGTCACGTTCACATCAATATCCGTTGCTCCGGGATCTGGATTCGGCCGTCTCGCGAACAGCGGTATGCTTGAGAATCGCACCTCGCTCAGACCGAACTGCATTACTAAGCCACCCCAGTTGCTGTTGGCAGTAATCTTTACGTATTTCGCTGCCGCGCCGTCAAAACCAATCGTGGTATTGGCCGCATAATTAGCTAGGCCGGAACCCTGGGCAAACTCATGATTCGCACCTAATGGGGTCCAATTAGTACCATCGGTGGAATATTCAATGGTCGCCTCCTTGATTCCGAAACCGATGATCGGCTCGGTGGAGGTATTATGGTTCCATATCGTCATCTGATGCAGTTCATGAACCTTGTCGAACTCATACTGGATCCAGGCCCCATTTGGATCGACGGCACTACTGAGCCACATTGCTGTACTATCTACCGAGTGCAGGTCGCCAGCATCCAGACCGGAACCATTAATCGTATTTTCAGGCCCCTCGCCTGCGCTGTTAGAGCTGGATGCGGTGGTGATTATAGTGTCGCCGGCAATGGGATAAGCAATGGATTCGACCGTGAACTGCCAGATAGTGCCCTCAAAGACACTGGAGTCCGGTGGCGCGTTGACTTCATCGACTCGCCAGTAATAGGTCTTGTCGAAGTCAAGCCGTTGAGCAGGAGCATAGCTGTTGGCACTTTGGACGATACCGCCAACACCGTTCTGGACGTCATCGAGGTTTTCACTGAGGTAAAGTGTGTGCCCATTGACGGCCGGCGCATATTTTCCCGGCGTCCAGCTAAGAACGACATCAGGATCGACATCTACCTGCTCCTGGGCGGGATTCGGCTCAGAGGCCGCCCCGGGCTCTGGTGGTCCAACGCCCGCCATGGCTTCTTGAACTTGCTCCGGCGTAAGTTCTATATCGTATATGCGGACGTCGTCAATCACACCGGCGAATTGTCTGCCGTCTATATCCTGCTCAATACCCATCGCGACAACGAAGTCATCGCTGATGTCAAACAGGTCATTGTCTGTGGTCCGGTCGCCGTCTTCCTCACCATCGACGTAGAGTTTCACGTCCGGCCACTCGATCGCAGCGTTCTCGGTCACCGTCAGCGCAACATGGTGCCATTGATCATCTGTCACAACGATGTTAGCCGCGACGTTGCCGCCTCCGTGGTCAACGCGCAGCCTGTCGTTGTTGGTCCTTAACTGCGCAAATCTGCCATCGTCCCCTCCGCCGCGAGCAGCGCCCCAGCCCACAATTACACCGTTGTCGGTGGTCCTAATCCACGCGGTTACGCTGAAGGCCCGCGCGCGAAGAATGCCCTTGTAGCCGTCTATCGTTACGTAATCAGAGCCGGCCAAATCCAGGGCTTCACCGTACCTCCCAGGCACCCACGTCGGCGTGCCATTGAGCGTGCCGTTATACCCATTGCCTGAGGAGTCAAGCACATCACCATCAAGCTTCCACCAGCCGACAGGTCTCGGGTGCTCGGCATGGGCCACGCTCGACAGAACCAGGCCCAGCGCAAAAGCCAACGATACCAAACAGGTCAATTTTCTACACATAACAGACCTCCTTAGAAAGAAGTTGAATTGAAACGACCGGCAAGAAGCCTTGCCTGCATTGCATCCTGGCAATATCTGTCCGGGAGAACGCTTGCGATGTGAAACGACCTCCTTCCTTCAACATGCCAAGAACTCACTGATTCCGACTTTGGCAGAAAACCCTTGTCTCCAAAGCATACGGCTCCGGCGGTCTTGTCGCTACTGCTCTACTCTACGCTGTATCGGCAAAGTCCCGAGGGGATTCAAGCCTGCATGAGGCTGCAAGGTCAAAAATCCACCAACCTTACCTACTATTTGTATTTGTACCACATTCGCCACCCCAAGTCAAGCAAAACCTCGGGTCCGTACACTGGCAAGCGTCTGTGTGGCAAACACCCTTTTTCGCGGGATTTCGGGCCTTTGAGCACGGAACAGACAGATTCTTCAATCCTGATGGGATTTTCTGGAGTGCACCATACAGAAATCAGGGGGAAGGGTACTTGTTCCTGCCTTTCACCGAGGCTCTGTCGTATCTCACACAGCATTCTCGGTGATCTGCCTCAACTACCCTTTCGGCAGGCTCTGGGCTTCGGCTAATTCAGGACGGCGTCTGTGCCCTCCTATGAACCGGAGCCGGTCAACATGTTTTTGTGATACGTACGCATTCTCTTGATGAGCATTTTGAAAAGACAAAGCCAATTTCAAACGCAAGTGCGGCTATTTGCCTGTGCCGCAAGAGATTGCCACGGCCCGTCGGGCCTTGCAATGACGTGAGTGTTTGAGGTTCTTTGTGGCTTAGTGGCCGGGATTTTGCTTGACCTGGAGGCGTGAATGTGGTAAGATAGATAATATTGGGGTGGGTGAATGAGAAAGCGAATTTCATGCAAGGTTATCCGGTCGGTTCCTCTTTACAGAGCCGCCGAAGGTCTGCATTCGAACGAGATGCCGGGCCTTCATAAATCCTTCATAGCCGGTTCAGCCACCTACACCCGCCGCATGGTCATCACACGAACATGCCCCGACGAGACTTCAGCAGCGCGGACGCTTGATCTCTGCGTCTGAATTGCAAAGAAAAACGGCGAGGAAAGGGCAAGTTTGTCTTCCTCGCCGAGTTTACGAAATCCATTTGGCTCATAGTCCGGCCGTCCTTAGCCGGAATCACATAACGCCTCTCTTGATGTTTTTCAGGGGTTCATGCGCCACGGTTCACGAGGATCTCTGCTGTTTCTCGGATGCTTTGGGGGCTTTCAAGCTCGCCTGAGAGCAGCAGGTCTCGCCCTTCGGCGACGCGCAGCGCATCGTCGTCCGGCGGCTGCATGGCTTCTTCAATCAGGGAAGCATAATCGACCTGTATGGACACGTCATCCCCGCTTTTGGGCAACGCCCGCGGCTGATTCGCTTGCCCGGACGGTGGGCTTGTTTCAATCAGGGGCGGGTTGTTCTCTATTTTATCTACCATTTGTATAGGCCGTTCTCAGAATCTTGAAGTCTGCGCTTCTTTTCGTGGGTTCCTGATAAAACTTTAGCATTTTTCGCCAGTTTGTCGTTCTTTTTTCCTCAATCTCAGGGCCGAATACCCTGTTCCTGCCGTGCCGAAGACCGTCGTATTCATTTTGAACTCCCGCTACAGCGTTCCGGCAACCTCATAGCTGATGAATTTGATGAATTCAAGCGGACTGACCGTTGCCAGCTGCTCGTGCAGCGGTGCAAACCCGTCGCGTTTCTCGGATTTGAAGTACTCCTTTATCCGTTTCTCAGTGGTGCTGTCGGCACTGTCCCAGACCTGCTCAAGGGCCCAGAGAAGCTGGCCGTCCCTGAGGTCCAGCAGCTTCAATCGCAGTCCGACGGCCATGTGAGGATAAGGCCTGAATTCGGTGATTGTACCGAGCAGCAATCCGTCGCATTTCAATCTCTCGCGGATGGCCGGCATCTCGTCGAGACTGTATGTCGAGCTTGCGTCCAGCTGAAGGCTGCGCCAGGAGGGATCGTTCCGGCGTATGACAGTCAAGCCGAAAACCTGCTTCTTCTGCAACGCCTGGAAAAGCGCGGTCGTCACGTCCGTTGAGACCTGCGGATAGCTCGAATCGTTCTCCAGTTCCACAATCGCCACCCGTCCGACGGCGGTCAGTGTCTTGCTCGGATTCAGGTAGTAATAGGCCGCCTGAGGCGCCGGCGGCTGGGCCGTATGGCAGCCCGGGAAGAAGGCTGCCGCCAGCAGCAGCAAGATGCTCCTCGAAGCGCGTGCCGCGATTCTCGGGCGTTGTCGGCAGTGACGGATGACGATCGATGAGCGATGCGTACACAACGACGAAAGGTGCGTTCCCTGAATGTTCATTGTATTTACTCGAATCTGTTATCTTCAGCCGTCAGGGCTGATTGGGATTATCCAGCGATGCGACTGCTGAGCCTGCGTCCGGAGCCTTGGCCGTTTCCACAGAGGCCTGTCCGCCGAGGACCTTCAGTATTTTGAGCAGCGCTTCCAATTGGGCGGTTTCGGCCTCACGCATTTCGTCACGAAAGCCTAAGATATTACTTTTCCAATTGTTCAACTCAATGCGCATCTCGATCAGCAAGTCATTGGCTTCGGCCAGCTCCTTTTGCGCTTGTTGCACTTGAACCTCAAGGGCGGCTGTTTGCTCTCTGAGCTGCTGGTTCCTGGCCATAAAATCCTGGTTCTGCTGCCGCAGTGCGGCGGCCTCTTCGGAAAGGCTGGCGTACTTCTCCGACAGCTCTATCGCAGACTCCACCGCCGTGGATCCACGCGAATCTGGCTCCTGGAACCTCTTGGCCACAATATCGTTCCAGTATTTCTGAAGAGGGTCATCAGGGTGCACCGCGACCTCTGCCTGCTTGCGGTCGGAGGAGCAGCCCGTCAAAACCAGAAGCGTCTGCGTGACGAAGGCCAGAAAAAGGACTGTTCTTGTGTTTGTTTGCATCGCATTTACCTCCCGTTCATTTCGTTTGGCTGGACACGGTTTGCGTGTCGTTCTGCACTTGGAGATTATCAGGCATCTGCTCACCTGCGTATTCACACCGCAAAACCATTCTTGCGCCGCAAGAACAGGTGACTTCAACGACAGCGTATTCCGGGTGGTTCTCCAGAATACGGGCCTGTTTCGACACCGGGGTGGTCTGCGTCGGCAGTGGCCCGGTTTCGGGACCCTTGGCCGGGGCCGCGTCGAGGCGATACTGACCTTCCAGTTCAACGTCTTTGCTCTTGAGAATTCGCCCGGATGTCTTTATCATTGTTCTATAGTCCCTTTGCCGATGCCCCGTCGTCGATCTCCGCGGCCGTCAGGCACAGTAGTCAATTCGGGCTCCATCCCGGTGCTTATCGTCGTTTTCGTCCTCAATCTGTTTCTCCGGCACATTTTCTTCATTCTTGGCCTGTTCGTCTTGTTCCTGGTGTAGTTGCTGCCGGCGATTCCTTTCGTCCCGCTGTCTGGCGGGGGTCAAGCCTGTAATTGTCTGAAGACTTTTTACGGGCTTGATGAGATTGGATTCATAATCTGCCATCTTTCCACTGCCTCAATCTTACGGACAAGTTGAATAAGGCGCTCGCGTGCAGTTGGCTGACGCGCGACTCGGTAATCTCCAGGATCTCGGCGACCTGTTTCATCGTGAGCTGCTGACGGTAGTAGAGCAGGACAACTTGGCGCTGTCTTGCCGAGAGGCCCTGAATGGCCTCGGTCAGCTTTTCTATCAGTTCGGCACGTTCAATGTTCCGGTCGGGGTCGCTCGCATCGTCTGCGGCCAGCAAATTGCCCAGCGCCGGCGAGCCCTCCCCGAAACCATCGAGTGACAGGAAATACTGGGCTCGCGCATTGTCGAATATCTCGTAAAGCTCCTCGATGCTGATTCCGAGCTTCTCGGCCAATTCGGTGTTCCCAGGTGCGGTGCCTCTTTGCTCGGTGATCTTCCGGCTGAGCTGCTGGGCATCGCGAATTCGTTTGCTCAGATTTGCGGGCACAAAGGACCAGCCCCTCAACTCGTCGAGAATGGCTCCTTTGATCCTGATATACGCATAGGTCTTGAACTCGGCCTGGTGAGACGGGTCGAAATCGCGAGCCGCTCGAACCAGCCCGACCGTTCCGGCCGAGACCATATCTTCGAACGACAGCGGAGGTTTCAGGTACGTTATCACCCGCCCGGCAATCTTGCGAACCATCGGCAGAAACTCGGCGATCCGCTCATTCTGCGCATCACTCTTGACAGACTTTTTCTCTCCCGAGTAGGCGCGCAAGGCGACACTGCTCAGGTGCTTTTGGCTCCCTCGTGTCAGCGGCTCTTCGCAGATGTTCTTAGTGTCTATCACCGCGGCGGTTGTCCTTGTAAGCTAATTTTGCGGTTCGACGCAGGACCGGAATTTGTCTTTTGACTCATCTGGTTTGTGATCATGGCATGAATCAGCACGGCATTGATCGCTCTGGTCGCCCAGGTTCCTGCGATATACGCGAGCACTGCCCCAATCATCGCCCTCTTGCAGCAGACGGACGGCGAAAGGCCGCTGACCCAGCCAACAAGGCTCAGGACGAAAAAACATATCACAGCAATGTTGATTGCGATTGAGCGAACGTGCAACGGCATAATCACCTCATTCTTCGTCGTGTCTTGGGTCTATTGTCTCTGCCATTCACTCGACCCGTGTCTTACGTTGAAACACCAAGAAGTTCGTGTTCATTCTGTGTTGTCGATTCGGAATTCGTCAGAGATACGGTCTGCAGGGGTTCGACGTCAGTTCCGAGCACGATTTCGTCGTAGGCGACCACCGGCAGCAGCGGTACGGTTCGCGACAGCATCCCCGCCAGCGGCGAGCGCAGCCTCGAATCACACAGCAAAACCACTTTTTCGGTCCCTTTGTCCATCACTGCTTTCCACGCACGGGCGATCTGTCTGCTGACCTCCATTGCAGCATCCGTCGATAGAGCCAGGTTTATGGCATCCGCTTCCTGCTGCAAGGTGGAGGCCATCTGGTGCTCGAGGGGCGGCTCCAGCGTGATGGCCATGATGCGGCCGTCATCGGTTTTGTACAGTTCGGTAATGGTGCGGGCCAGACGTTTGCGAACCATCTCGGTCAACACGGCGGCGTTCTTGGTTTTCGAGGCGTTTTCTCCGAGCGATTCAAGAATGGCGGTCAGCTCGCGAATCGGTATGTCGTCTCCGATGAGGTTCTTCAGCACGCGTTGAAGCAGCCCGATGGATACGTCTCGGTCGGGCCCGACGACCTCACCGACCAGCGATGGCTGGGTTTTGCGGAGTCTGTCAATAAGCAACTGCACATCTTCTCGAGTCAACAGGTCGTCCGCATGCCTTCGAAGCGCTTCAGAAAGATGCGTAATGAAGACGGATTCAGGATCGATGACCGTGTAGCCGTTCAATTCGGCTTTTTCCTTGTTGGCCGGTGTGACCCACAGAGCGGGCAACCCATAGACCGGTTCGGTTGTCGCGATGCCCTCGACCCTGGTCTGCACCGTCCCAGGATCCATGGCAAGGAACATCTCAGGCTCCAATCGGCCTTTGGCAATCGGCAGTTCGGCGATCCTGATCTCATACGCGGTCGGTTCGAGGTTAATATTGTCTCGCAGCCGGACCAGTGGGATGATGAACCCCATCTGCTGGGCGAATTTTCTGCGCAGGGCACCGATGCGATCGAAGATAGTGCTGTCTTTTCGGGGATCCACCATTCCGATGAGTCGGACCCCGACCTGCACCGAGACCCTGTCCACATCGAGCAGCTCTTCAACCGGCTGCTTCTGGGCTTTCGCACGTGGAGCGGTACTCTGCTTGTGCTTCTGGTCCTTCTCCGATTGAGCGATCACTCGTCCAAGCACTGCGGCGCCGGCGCCGAGCACAAGGAAGGGTACTTTGGGCATTCCGGGCACCAGCGCCATCGAGGCGATGATAAATGCCGCCATCGTCAGAGGCTGACTGGTCTTGAGAAACTGCTTGGACAGATCCTGGCCGACGCTGTAGCGTGAGGATATCTTGGTCACCAGAAATCCGGAACTGACCGCAATGATGACAGAGGGTATCTGGCTGACCAGGCCGTCGCCAATAGAGAGAACAGAGTACGTCCTGATGGCGCCGGCTATGGGAAGGCCCCGTGAATACCCCATCGCGATGCCGCCGACCACGTTGACCGCCGTGATAATCAATCCGGCCTTGGCATCGCCGCGAATGAATTTACTGGCACCGTCCATCGCCCCATAGAATTCGCTTTCCTTGACGATTTTTGCCCTGCGCTGGTTGGCCTGTGTCTCGGTAATGAGTCCGGCATTAAGGTCTGCATCGATGGCCATTTGCTTGCCGGGCATGGCATCCAGCGTGAAACGGGCCGCCACTTCGCTGATGCGCTCGGCGCCTTTTGTGATGACGATGAACTGAATGACCACGAGGATCAGGAAGATGACCACGCCGACAACGAAGCTGCCGCCCGCAACGAAATCGCCGAAGGTCTGAATGATCTTGCCCGCGTTGCCCTGCAGAAGGATTAGCCTCGTCGAGGCCACGTTCAGGGCCAGCCGAAACAGCGTCACGAACAGAAGCAGCGATGGGAAGGTCGATAAATCGAGCGCCTCTTTTGATGAGAGGGTGACAATCAAAACAGCGATGGCCAGCGATATACTGCATGCCAAAAGTATGTCCAACAGCGGCGTGGGAAGACGGATCAAAAGGGTGGCAAGAACTGTCACCATGCCAATAACCAGAATCGTGTTGCCATAGGGGCCCAGAGGGGTGCCCGACGGATTTGAGCCCGGCGATCCTTGTGAATTCGATTGTGCAGTCCCTGCCATCAAGACTCTTTGTTCCTTCCTGAGCTTACTCCTCGTTCGGCGCGTCTGTGGAATCACCGAGGCCGAGAATTTGTTTTACCTTGACGGCGAATCGGCCATTCACAACCACGACGCTTCCCGTGGCAAACCTGGTGCTTCTGAGGTACAAATCGACCGGCTGGTCGATGGGTTTGTCGAGCTTCAACACCGAGCCGGGTCCCAGCCGCAGGAGACGTTGAACCGGGATGTCCGTTTGACCGATGGTGACCGTGACAGGCACGGTCATATCCAGCAGAATGTCAATGCTTCCGCCGGCGCCGGCCACCTCAGCCTCCACAGCTTCGGAAAACTCAACGGATTGGGCTTGTGTCTTGCTGTCGTGTTGTTGATCCGATTTTTCTTTTGTGGCTTGAGCTGCTTTTGCCATTTGTCTATGTCCTTTGAATGACGGGGTCTGGTACCCCGATTTTCCTTTCAGATCGTTTCTTCAACAGTTGCATGGGCGATTGTGACAGCATACTTGCCCACTGATCTTGTCGGCCAGCCGCAGCACACCGTCCGGCCATCGATCACCAGCGCGGCCGGCTCATCGACTTTCTTATCCAGCAGCAGGATGTCATCAACCTGGAGATTCATCACCTCTTCGAAGGTAAGCGTGGTAGAAGCGAGTTGGGCCGTCACAGTCACCGGCATGGTCTGCAAGTGATTGAGAATCGCTCTTGAGATATCGTTGACGGAGAACTCTGCCGAAGGTTGCGTGCTTGTTCCGACGACAGGCTCGAGCTTCTCGCAGGTCATCAGGAAGTACGCTTTGGAGGTGTCCTCTGAGCCCGGCTGCCTGACGTCGAATGAGATTTTGCAGAGTTCTTCAACGCCGGTCAGCTCAATGGGCCACGTGCCTTTGACAAGACGGTCCGCCGGACGTAATTCGACGCTCGCATAAGAGCGGGAAAAACCCTCCACCAAAGCGGACGTCAAGTCCAGCAGCAGTGACTCTTCAAGTTGCGAGAGAGTCTTGTCCGAGCTCTTGTCTGATTCGGCGTCGCCCAGCAACTGCCGGGCCCAAACAATGGCCGTCTCATCCGGCAGGCCAATGAGTCCGCAGATGTGCTCGGGGCCGGCGCCAAAGGGCAGATAGTAGTCCCCGGGCTCCCCCTCCGAGGGCGGCATGAGAAACGCGTCGGCAAAATGCTGTGTCGTTGACGCGACGGTTACATCGAATTCGTCGCGACAAAATCCGGAGAATTTGTTGGCCAGCGCCGCAGCCAGCCTTCTTGCGAAGTCTTCGAGCTTGAGAAGCTGCGCCTGGCTAAAGTAATGGGGCTCGTGCCAATTGTACTCCGTGGCCTCCACGGGCGTTTCCTCCTCTTTCGCCCTGGAGCCGACGGCCTTCAGAAGCTGGTTTACCTTCTCCCTGCCTGGATGTGTCGTGGCTTTGCCGCTCATTGCACGGGAAATTCCTTTATCAGAACCTGTTTGATCTTCGGTTTAGAATCGGGAAACAGCTTTTCGTTGAAAGCTTCGCGCACGCGCGATTGAATGCTTTTGAGGTTCTTGTCACCTCGGATATCATCAAGACTCAGGCTTGATAAATAGACCGTGAGCCAGTTTATCAAGATGGGTTTCTTCTCGTCCAGAAAAGCCGCACCTTCCTTACTGTCCACCTCCGCACTCATCTCGAGTGTGAATGTTGCGCGGACGTAGCGTGTCACGCTCGGCTCATTAAGATTGGCCACAACGGGATCCAGATCATAATACCAGGATTTTTGCGGGCCCTCTGCCGACTCATCATCGGCGGTCAGATCGTCAGCTTCTACAGATTCTCCCGGTTCCGACTTGACGGCCTCCTTCGCTTGCGAACCGCCAAACAATCGACCAAGGCCGAACCCGGCGCCGGCGCACGATAGGACCACAACCGCCAGGATGACCCACGGCAGCAGGCGGCCGACCAGAGACTTCATGGACCTCTGTTCGGCTGTGGAGTCCGTCGGCTCCTGCTGCTCTGTTGTCTCATTTTCATCTGCCATTTTTCGCCTCACTTCTCTTTCGAACGAACGCCGTCATCACGCCGGCTGCAAACAGCCTTCTCGCCGATACCGGTGGATCTTGTCCCGGAGCGTCCGGTCACTGATACCGAGGACCTTGGCCGCTCTGGTTCGATTGCCTCCGGTTTGGCGGAGCGTGTCCAAAATCGCCCGTCGTTCGATCTGCTCCAGGGGCATTCCTCCCAGCGATGGGGTATCGAGCCCGCATTCCTGCTGTTCCAGCGGCTGCAATTCGTCGAAGAGCCATGAAACATCGGCCAGTGACAAGGTCGGCCCGACTCCCAGGATCAGCGACGTTCGCACAACATTGCGTAACTGCCGGACGTTCCCGGGCCAGTGGTACCTGGAAAAGATGTCCATCATCGCCGGGTCCAGCTTCGTGATCTGACGCTGAACCTCGCGGGCATAGAGGTTGACAAAATACCACACAAGATCCAACAGGTCGTCCTTGCGCTCTTTCAACGGACTCAGGACCAATCGCGTCCCGCTTAGACGATAATAGAGGTCCGCACGGAACCTGCCCTGCTGCACTTCTTGCAGCAAGTCTTTATTTGTGGTGCTTATGATCCGCACGTCCACGCGGACACGTTCATTTCCGCCGACGCGTTCAAAATCCTGCTGTTCGAGCACACGCAGGAGTTTGGCCTGAAATCTGGTGGGGGTCTCGGTAATTTCATCCAGCAGCAGTGTTCCCCCGTGGGCCATCTCGAACCGGCCCTTGCGCTGAGCATAAGCCCCGGTGAAGGCGCCCTTCTCGTGCCCAAAGAGCTCGCTCTCAAGAAGCGACTCGCTCAGCGCGGCACAATTGATGCGAATGTATGAACCCTGGGCTCTTCTGCTCTTCTGATGGATCAGATAGGCCATCAATTCTTTGCCGGTTCCGCTTTCACCGCTGATCAAGACCGGCGCCGAAGTGGGCGCGATTCTCTTGGCCAAACTGACGGTTTGGCTCAGATTTGCACTTCTGCCCACAATCCTGAAGAGGCAGTGCGTATCTTCGTGAGCGGCGGCAACTGTTTCGACATCGTGGTTGGGCAGGAAGGTATCCAACAAGAGTTCTACTCCCTCTCGATCCGGCGGTCTGGTCAGGAAATCGCGGCAGCCCTGCCGGATGGCCCTGACGGCTGTTTCGACGACCTGCTCGTCGTCCTGCAAACCGTCGTCTTGATTCCGGGCTATCATCACCACGGGCAACTCCGGCCAGTTCGCCCGAACTTCGGCAAGAAGCTCAAAACCGTCCTGCGTTTTACTCGCCCCCTCCGGCCGTGGGTCTATTGTTTGGCCGGCAATCAGCAAATCGCAACGACCCTTGTTAACAAAGTCAAGAGCACTCTGCTTGTCGCCGACGAGATGTCCGCGGATTCCCTTCCGAGCGAGAATCTCGAGCATCAAGCGAGCCAGCTTGGGATCATTGTCAGCTATCAGAACATTGGCAATATCTTCTTTCCTTTGCATACTCAAATCACCTGTTTCGGCTTCATTTGCGTTTGGCCTGCTTCTGCTCATCAATCAACTTGCGAGGTTCGTCTCTGAGATACCAATCGACAAGCTTGCCCTCGGCTTTTGCCAGTACCGTCCACGGGGATTCCGGATATTCGGTGAGTAGTCGCCCGTATGTCTTCGCTGTTGCGGGCCGGTCATGATGTCGCAGGCAGTTGCCGATTTGAAACAAGATCCACGCTCTGTCATTCGATGCACGGGCGTCATTCGGGTCGCAGCGATCCAGCGCCTCTTGGTAGAATTTCACAGCCTCCCGTGAGTTGCCGCCGGAAAACAATATTTCGGCCAGTTCGAGGGGGGCATACAGTTTGTCAGGTTGTTCTGCCAGGTTCTGGAGCATCTTTAACGTCTGTTTCTTCACGCGTTCAGGGGGCGGCTCGGACTCGATGTCTTTCTTCTGATTGTCCGGTTCGGGCTGCACGTCTAACGAACTTTCGTTGGGTTCGGTTGGCGGGCTCTTGCGAGGGACAACGGAGGGGGCGACAGTCCGTTCCTCCTCCGTCTCCAGCCTGATAGAACGGATCTGTTCGATCATTTCTTTGAGCCTGCTTCTGTTCTGTTCAGCCTTTGTTCCTTCGACAACACGGATTTCCTCTCGCACCAATTCGTGTCCGAGATGGCGGTTTCGGTCTGGTGGAACGGCCAGATCGCTCTGTGGCAAAGGCTGTGGCAGCTCAGTGGCCGTATTTGCCACAGTGATGCTGACAAGCGATGTCAGAAGATGTAGAGGCACGAATGTAAGACAGAACACGATACAGTATGACCGCAGGGCGGGTCTGGCTTCGCTGCCATCCTCGCGACCTGGCCGGCTGTGAAGAGTTGCCCCTGCTGGTGTTGTGTTTGCCGTTGCCTTGTTCATTTCCATTGCCCCGAAATCGCCAACGCCGCTTTGTCATAGTCATCCTGCTGGCTGTACGCCGCGGCCAGCGTTTTCAACGTTTGTTGCCTCATTTGTGATGAAACGTCCGAGTCCAGAAGTTGCAGGCAAACCGATATGCTTTGTGAATTCCGGCCAAGTTTCAGGCAGACATCGGCCAATTCGATCGATGTCTCTTGCGCTAACGGTCCGGGTTCGACAACGCCGAGGATTTCACTCAAGCGGCTCCTCGCGCGTTCCAGATCGCCTTCGGCGATGTGACATTGAGCCAGCTCGAAGGATATCTTGGCGCTCAATTGTGTGTCAGAGACATATTCCGCCCTGTCCCGAAGAGAAATAGTCGCCGTCTCAATCAGCCCCATCATCCTGAAGATCCGGCACTTGAGCAGCAGCATTGCGATAGACTGTTCCTCGGAAAGCGAGACCGAACTGACGTTCTCGAGCGCCTCCAGCGCTTCGACAAACTGCTCCTGTTCGATGTGCCCTTCTACCAGCGCCGTGATTGCTTCGATATACTGCTCCCTGGAACTCTGCGCTGCCAACGCATACTGGAAGGCGCTGCAGGCGTGTTCGTATTTCTCCATCGCCATGCAGGCTTTGCCCAGCAGGAAATAGGCAGAATACAGGTTGCTGTATCCGCTGTCCCCGGCCAACTGGATGTATCGAGTCAGCCATTTGGCTGCGTCTTCGTACGCCTCGGTTTCATAGAAGCATCCGGCTGCTCCCAGAGCAGAGGCCGTTTTGGACTCGGCGGACAATCCGAAATTATAGACCCGCTGGTAGAGTCGGGCCGCTTCAGCTTTCAGCCCAGCCTCCGTGGTCGCATCGGCAAGGCGCAGATATGCGTGCCCGTAGATAGTGGTATCTGGATACTGCTCGATGAGCTGCCTCAAGTCCTCTCTGGCGCCGTGATGGTCGCGCAGATGTGTTTTCAATTTGCTCGAGTGTAACAGAGCGTAAGGAGCCAGGGACGCTTGTGAGAATCGATTGGCGACCAGTTTGAATTCCGCGATGGCTTCCGTCGGCAGACCGACCTGAGAGTGCAGAAGCCCCATGGCAAAATGAGCGTTTGCAATGCGCTTGTCGCTGTAAAATGTCAAAACGAATTTTTGCCAAAGGGAGACAGCGTGCCTACTCAGAAAAGACAGGTGTTCGTGCAGCGATGCATAGTCGGTCGGATCTGAGATCGTCACTTTGAGTTTCCCGCCGGGATTGTCTTCGGGAGAGGCCAGCAGGCCGGCGCAGCCGGTGGCTGTCAGGACAATCTGGCGTGATGTCGCCGCGGGCAGATGCATACTGACGGGTGTTTGCCGAAGGGTGGCTCCACCTGGATAGGGGCCCGTTGATCCCCGGAATGCCCAGTGGAGATCGAGGTCGGCACTGGCTGCGAACTTTGCCATCAGCTCCTCAATCGGCGCCCCGTAGGAAGTCACAGACCAGCGAGGCAGGTCGCCCTGCTGTTCGAGCTCTCGAATCTTGGGGTCAAGCAGTCCTGTACCCAGATGCTCTGAGCCTGAATTCAGGAGTGTACGCAACTGCGCCTCCTGCAATTGAGCAAACGGATCCGAAGACGCGGTGACGCTGCCCCACAAGTCGTCAGGCAGGTCGGGTCCGACGTTGCTAAGCATCAGGATATGACGTGAGAGACATTCGGCGACCAGGAAGTGACAGTCACACTCGAACGAGAGTGCCCAATCATCGTCGAAATCCGCCGCCTTGATCAAAGCCATGGCATTATACGCCCTGGTTGCGGCCCGCAGGAATCTTTTTCTTCGTATTTCAAGCATACTCAGATGGTAGTTGGCCACGATTCTTACAGCAGGCGAACGGCTTTGTGAGACGGCTGCCAGCGACCGGCTCGCCTGTTCGAGATCGCCGGCTTCCTTTGAGCACAGGGCCATTTCGAGCTGGAGAAAGTCCCGCAGCAACGCGTCGCTCGCCGGAAGTGCTTCACGAAGTTGCTCATAGCTGGCACGGGCTTGGTCGTATTCCTTTTGCAGAAAGAAGGTGCGGGCAACCTTCAGGGACAACGGTCGCGGCGGCAAGAGCGAGGACTCCTGTTCCCGGAGAACCGGGCGCGGCTCTGGCCCCCCGGACTCGAAAGGCGACGCCTGCCGGGTGGTTGGTGCGACCTGGCGGGCAGATTCCGAAGGCGGGCCGGCCGCGGTGCCTCCGCCCGGTCGCAACGACGCGTACACGAGCATCAAGGCCACAACGAGAATGCTGGCAACAAGAACCTTCTGGACAAACGACAGACGCTCGTACAGATGCAGAACGGATACGCGCAGAGGCCGGCGCCCGTGGGAAGGCTGCTGGACGGCGGCTTCAGGAGCCGACTCGGCCAGGAGCTTATAGAAATCGTCGTCTCCGATGAATACCTCGTGCTCGGAAAGCTGCTCGTGAGTATCCAGAGCGCACGGATCCGCCTCGGCATTCTCGCCGGTGCCTGTGCCCGCAAACGCATCGTGGTCCGGCTGCAACGAAGAAGGACTCTCATCAAGCGTGTCTTTTTCTTTTTCTATTGCCATAGCTTCCAGCTTCGCCTTCAATCCGGACCGGATAGATTTCCACCCGTCCGGCGGCGCAAGGGCGTATTCCACAACCCTTTCTTGCTTGAGAAGTGCAATAACCGTGCCAGATTCAGGTCACCCCCAATGCGGACCACATTTTCAGGTTTTCCAGCCGAAAAAATCCGGTTACCGCAGCTTCAGGGGCTCACCTGTGGCAGTAGAGCATGTCGGGATTCTATACGTCGCGATAGATTTTCTGACAGAAGAGCGTTGAGCCCCCGCAGTCTGTCAGTACGTGGATGCAAGCTCCGAAACGGGAGCAGCCGCGGCGTTCTCGCCGGGTTTGTCCGCCCGGTCTGAAGCAGCGCACGGATCCTTTGAGATGTTGTACTGCTTGACCTTGGCATAAAGTGTGGCTCTGGTTATGCCCAGAAGAGCGGCTGCCCGCGTCTTCTGCCACCCCGTTTCCCGCAACGCTCGGGCAATCAACTCGTGCTCCGCCTTGGCCAGCGAGAAGCCTTTGATCAATCCGGCAGCCGGGTTCTCGGATGCCTGAGCGCATTGAGTGGGGTCGATCACAATTCCGCTCAATCCGATCTTGTCCGTTGTCTCCAGAAGGATAGCCCGGTCGATGACGTTCCGCAGTTCGCGAACATTGCCTGGCCAGTCGTGTTTCTCCAGGGCTTCCAGGGCCAATCGGGTCAGGGACGTCACCCTGTTGCGTTTCTCGGGACAGATGGTCGAAGTCTTGAGAAAGTACTCGGCCAGAAGCCTGACGTCGCCGCATCGTTCCTGTGACCGAAGCGGAGCAAGAACAATGGGGCTTACGTCCAGGCGATAATACAGGTCGCGTCGAAAGCGATTTGCCTCGACCTCGCTCTTGAGATTACGATTGCTTGAAGCCATAATCGTGGCGTTACAGGCGAGGTCCTTGATACCCCCGACCTTTCGAAAAGTTCTCTCCTGCAGCACGCGCAGCAGCTTGGCCTGCAAGTCCATTGGCATCTCCGAAATCTCATCGAGAAGCAGCGTGCCGGACCCGGCCCATTCCAGGAGTCCCGTCTTATCGCGGTCGGCCCCTGTGAAGGCGCCCTTGACGTGGCCGAATAGCTCACTTTCCAGCAGGCTGGCTGTCAGCGCCGCACAATTAACCGCCACGAATTCATCGTCTGGATGCCTGAGCAGATGAACCGCTCTGGCGGCAAGCTCTTTGCCCGTGCCTGTTTCTCCGACGATCAGAATCGGGTTGCACCGGCTCTTGGCCACAAGGCGAATCATCTTCAGGGCATTGAGAATTGCGGGGCTTCTGCCGACCATGGATACGGAACCGGCCAGGTCTTCGGCAAAGAAGTGAGCCGCGTGCGGTCTGTCCTCTGTCACCCAGAGCCCGTTCATCTGCTTGCAGTTGCGATGATCCGTCCCTGGGTTGTCTTCTATCGTTTCTATGATGCGCTCCAGCCTGCTGTAGTCTTGTCTTCCCTGCAAAACATCGCGAGCTCCCATCTGGGTGAATTCGGCGGAGGATTCGGCGTCACTGCCATCGCCTCCCACGACCACTACAGGAATATCCGCAAAGTGGTTATCGGCCCTTCTGAAGAACTCATGGATTTGCCTTCGATTGAACCGGTCATCGAGAAGGACCAGGTTCGGATAGACTCTTTCGACGACATCCAGCGCATCCAGCGGGTCATCGGCCCCAAAAACTTCCCGGCCATATCGCTGAGCCAATTGTTGTACGTCGGGGTCAATGCTTACTGCAACAATTCTTCGTGAACTCATCCCGTCCAAGACTACAAGCGTTATCGGTCATTCTGCAGCATTCAACTGTGGGTGTTTGCTTCCTGCACATAGTGGACAACCCAAAGCGAATAATCGACAGGTGCGCGACGACAACTTTAATCTTTCTTATGGGACGGGCCCATA
>CP070806.1:2063680-2081121 GCA_020343675.1 Phycisphaerales bacterium | reverse complement strand
CCCTCACTGCTGATTTGCGTTGACTTTCGTACGAATTATGTTACCATTGAGATGATGAGTGGTGTTGAGAAAGAAAGCTCCAGGGACGGGAGCAGTCGGAAAATTCTGCTTCTCGGCGATGCACACGAAGCCTTCCTGGATGCGGACTCCCTCGGGGAAGAATGCTTCGAGGCCTGTGCCACCATACCCGAGGCCTTAGATGCTGCACGAAGAAATCGCTTTGCGACGGTCGCCGTTGTAATCTCCGGACTGCCCGTCGGGTTGAAGTCCGCGCTGGAAGCCCTGAGGGACTGCTGCCAGGCGAGAATCGTGCTCCTGGCCCAGATGTATGAGGAGCCGATTGCGATACGACTGGTCAACTCCGCGCATAACGGGGCAAGCCTGGTAAACGATTACCTGATTTGTCCGATCGAACCGGAACGGCTCTGCGAATCCGTCACGGCTGCGCCCGAGCCGGGCCCAGTCGAGCCCCCTCTGCCAGCCGCTGTCCGGACGAGCACAGAGACAAGAATAAGAGACCTCGAACGATTAGCCACCGAAGACGACCTGACGGGTCTGAAGAACAGACGGTACATCAGGGAATTCTCCAGGCAGATCATCGAGCGCGCCGCGCAGGAGAGCGGGCGCGTCACGCTGCTGGTTTTCGACATTGACGATTTCAAACACTACAACGACGTCTATGGCCACTGCACCGGCGACGAGATTCTCAAGCAGGCGGCGGCTTTGATGCGCCGATGCTGCCGGGCGCACGACGTCGTCGGGCGGATCGGCGGGGATGACTTTGCCGTGGTTTTCTGGGACGATCCCCAACGAGCCAAAGGCTCGAAAATCGACATTCGAAAATCGAAAATACCTGCCGGCGGCGGGCGGGACCGGCGCTCGGCGTCCGCCGACCATCCGAAAGAAGCTCTGTTCATCGCCAGGCGATTCGTCAGGGAATTGGAGAAGGCTGGCCTGTCGTCGTTTGGCGTTCTGGGCCCCGGGGGCAAAGGTGTCCTGACGATAAGCGGCGGCTTGGCAAGCTTCCCCCGCGACGGCCGGACGAGCGATGAACTCTTCCTGTTGGCCGACAAGGCCCTGCTCGAAGCCAAACGCAGCGGAAAAAACAGAATCTACCTCGTCGGCAAACCCCAAAACAACATCACCGACATAGAAGAATAGAGCTCACCTGTCTGGTTTCGGCTGAGAGGGGGTTGAAATGCCTCTGGGCATCGCTGGAGGCGATCCCGTGGGCTCAGAGTCCCCGGCGCAACAGCCCGACAAACGACAGGCCAAGGCGATAGAGTATTTCAAGTTGGGCAGTATTATCGCCTGTTTACTTTCTTCTCCGTGCCCTCTGTGGCCAACAGTCGGTTTTGAAAGAACAAAGCCAATTTGCCAGCCGTTGGCTGGAAATCGCAGACACGGAGGCCCATTAGCAGGGCATGATCTTGAAAAACAGAGCCAATGTCAAACGGGGTGGCAACTCACGGGTCGCAGGTAAGGATAGATCGTTGACCGCGCCGCGGGGGGCGGGTAGAATCTCAGACGATTTGCAGACGACCCGTTTGCATCTTATGAGAAAGGGTTTCAAAACATGTCTATGAACAACCTCAGCAGGAAATCGCTTGCAGCAGGGGCTGCGGGACTATTCGCCGCCCCGGCCGGCACCGCTCGACCCGAAACGGTGGACGAGCTGATTGCCCGGATCAGGGACGCAAGCGACAAGGTACGAACCGAAGCGTGGCTGAATGCCGGCAAGGCGGGCGCGCCGGCCGTCAAGCCCCTGGCAAAGGTCATGACGGATAACGACCTCGAAGTGGCCCGTGCGGCCAAACGTGCCTTGTGGAAGCTCGTGCGGGACGCGGGCCGGCCGCGAGCTGGCAGACAGACACGGGCCGTGGAGGCGGAATTGATCGGACTGTTGGGCGACGACCAGGCCGTGCTGGTCAGGCGGGAAGCGTTGTGGATGCTCTCGGAAATCGGAGGCAGGAATTCCATCAAGCCTGTTGCTCAACTAATGAAAAATGCTGAGCTGCGCGAGGACGCGCGTATGTCGCTTGAACGTATTCCAACCAAGAGAGCCATCACGGCTTTGAAGGCGCGTTTCAAAGCCGCACCCGAGGATTTCAAAGCCCACATCGCGCAATCACTGCGCAAACGCGGCGAACAAGTAGCCGGATATCCGTGTCGGAAACTCGCCCCAACAAGAAAGACAGATCTCAAGCCGCTTTAGCAGCACGTTCGAGAGCGTGCCTAAGCCAAGCAGAAAGGCAATAGAACGATGAAACGATCAGGTCAACTCAACAGGCGTCAATTCCTTGCAGCGGCCGGGACAGCCGTGGCGAGCGCGCCCTACTTGATACCGTCCGGAGTCCTGGCGGCGCGAGGCAGAAGCGGCGCGAGCGAACGAATCACGACCGCACATATCGGCGTGGGAGGAAGAGGCAGCAAGCTTCTGCGCGAGACAAAGGGCTTCCAGGAACCGGGTCTTGTCAACATCGCCGCGGTCTGCGACATAGACCGTAGCAGGCTGGCGCGGGCGCTTGAGCAAGCCGGCGCGGGTGTCATGCCTTATCACGATTATCGTTATATTCTCGAACGGAAGGACATCGATGCCGTCGTCATCGGCACGCCCGACCATTGGCATGGCGTCCAGGTCGTTCATGCGGCTGAGTGCGGCAAGCACATCTACTGCGAGAAACCGGCCTGCTGCACCATCGAAGAAGGCAAAGCCATGGTCGCTTCGGTCAAGGAAAACAAGGTTGCGGCGCAGATCGGCTCGCAGGGACGGTCGCAGCCCGAAGCATATCTGGCGCACCGCTACTTAGTCAACGGCAACATCGGCCATATCAGGCGGGTCGATTGTTTTCACTATCCCAGCCCCGAGGATAAGAATCCGGTTCCGGACAGTGACCCGCCGGCCGAGCTGGATTGGGACATGTGGCTGGGGCCGCTGCGCTGGAGACCGTATAACAAGAGGTATTGTCATGGCACGTTCCGCTGGCTGCTCGAATCGGGCGGTGGACAAATCCGCGACCGCGGCGCGCACGTGATGAGCTGCGCCATGTGGTGGATGGGAGCCGACGGCACGGGGCCGGTGACGATCGAAGCGACCGGCACGCCGCCAACCAAGGGCCTCTGGGACAGCGCCGTGCTGATGGACGTGACCTACACGTTCAGGAATCCCGACTGGGTGCTCACCTGGCGGCAGATGCCTAACGACCAGTTGCCACCGGCGGAGGAACGGCGGCCCGAAGAGCTCAACAACGAAATCCGCAAGATCACGCGTCCCGGCTACGGCGCGATCTACCGCGGGGACAGGGGCGAGTTCATCCATTGGGGCGGCGACGGCGGCACGTGGGCTGAGAGAAAGGCCCGCAATTGGAAGCTGCCCGCCGGTGGCAGGGATGTCTATAGAAGCCCCGGCCACTTTGAAGACTGGTTCAACGGCATCAAGACCGGCGCAAAGACGATCATGAACATCGAAGCGGGAGTCGGCGCGGCCAACTTGTGTATTCTGGGCAACCTGTCCTATATCCTCGGCCGCAAGCTCGAATGGGACCAGGCCAAACAGACAATCGTCGGCGACGAGGCAGCACAGCGAATGATGTCACGACCGCAGCGCCACCCGTATCATCTGTAGCAGAAAGGTGCCGGCTGTGCCTCGCAAGCGGGCCCGCTATTTGGAACGCTTCCGTGTCCCCTGGCAGAATTTGGCCATCAGTTCGGTGGCCTTGCTCACGCTCTCGGCCGAGCCGTCCATCTTCGCGTAGGCGTCCACCAATGCCAGCAGGCCCGGGTCCGCATCGACCAGGCCATAGCGGTGCGCCACACTGACAATGCCGGCGTCAAGGCCGTACTCCATGGCCTTGGCGACGTACGCGCGGCATACCCCGATCTTCCGCGCCGGCAGGTCGCGCGCGCAGTTGCTGACGCCGAGCGAACAGTGTACACCCTTCATCTTCGAGTCGCTCTTGATTCTCTTGATCGTCTCGAACGCCCGATACGTGTAGCCCGGCACGTTGGGCTCCATTGGCGCATCTATCGCTAACGGGAACACGGTCGTATCGAAGAAAATCGCGCCCGGCTTGAAGCCGTATTCGCCCACGGCCTTCTCGAAGATCTGCTTCGCCAGCGAATAAAGCTCATCGACCGAGTGCGAGCCGCCCGAGCCTTTCGGCGCTTCCTCGCTCACCAGCAGGCCGACAAACGCGAAACCGTAATCCTTCTTCAGGGACAGGATTCGATCCATCGTATGAACCTTCACGGAATTGAGCAGCGGCGGTTTGACTTTCTTGCCCGTGTTGTACCACTGCTTGACGCCCGCGATCAGGACGTCATCGTTGCTGCTGTCAATACAGACCGGCACGCCGCCGCCCCACTTGCGTACCAGGCCGACGTATTGGACCATCATATCAACGGCGGCCTTCGGGTCATCCTCGCCGAAGGCATCGACATTGACCGCAATGTAATCGGCCCCGCCGGAGGCCTGCGATTCGATCAAAGCTCTGATATAGTCCAGCGGCCGGCTCGCCTGAGAGTAGGCCTTGGCCCCGAGTGCAGCCAACTTCTTCATGACCTTGCCGGTATTCGGAATGGACGCGTGGATGGATTCGCCGATACAGATCAGCGGGTTTCTTCTGGTGTGGTCCCTACTGAACAGGTAATTCAGTATCGAGGAGCTGTGCTCCAGGTCGGGATCTCTGGGCTTGTTGATGATGGCTCTGAGCTTTTCAAGCCCGTTCTTCTCGGCGGCGGCCGCATCGTAAATCCGCTCGCCGATGCAGACGCGTTCAAGGTTGTTGCCGCAATAGCCGTCAACGGTCGAATCGCCGCAGGGGGCGCTGTCCATTCCCTTTTCGCAGCCGCCGACGGTGCACAGACCGAAATTCTCCGGCAGGAAGCAATCGCCGCATTCCTCGCACTCGAACAACAAATACTTGACGTACTTCTCCGAAGCGTTGAACAACGTGTACACGGCGCCCTTGCCTTTTTCGGTTCCCAGAGCGGCCATCGTCTTCTTGAAGGCGTGGAACCCCATGTGCTCGGGGTCGAGGGCGGCCCGGTGGAAGAAGTTGAAGAATCTCTGCTTGAACTTCTTGTGCACCGCGGGCAGCGGGACCCTCTCGCCGGCCTCGTCGTACAGGTAGAACGCCTCTTTCGCCGGCCAACAGAGATTGTCTTTGTATTGCTCCCAGCCGGCGCCGATCTCGGCGGCCCGCTCAAGGATTCCGACGAGCATCTTGAGCTCGTGAACGCCTCCTATGTCAACGCCGGCGGCCCCGAGAGCCTTGTACATTGCCACCTGCTGGGCGGCGCGCTCGAGATGGTCGTCAATCTTCTCCGAGTATATCTTCTTCAAAAAATCGTCGCTCACAAAGCAGCCGGGCAGTTTGATGTCGTGCATGAGCCTCGGCGCGGGCGTGATCGTGCTGAGAAAATAGACGTTGCCGATGACGGGGACCGACAAGTCGTTGTCCTGAAGGTACCTGAAAAGCTCGAGAGATTTCTTCCAGTCCCAGCCCACCTGCGTGATGAGAAATTCCGCGCCGCAGGCAATCTTCTTTTCCATCTTGTAGTACTGCTGCATTTGCGAGCCGACCGTGTATTTGAAGGGCGAGACCGCCGCACCCGCAAAGAACTGATGAACCTTATCCAGGCCGTCCGGTTTGGCTTTTATGTAGGACTCGTTGTTCATGCTCCTGATCAAGCTCAGCAGGCCGACCGCATCCAGCTCGAAGACACCTTTGGCTCCAACGGGTTTGTCACCGGTCATGGCCAGGACGGTCTCGACGCCAGCGTGGCGATGCCCGACCAGCAGGCTGACAATACCGTAGCCGTTGTGATCCTTGCAGGTCACGTGGGGCATAACGTCCAGTTCGCCCAGAAGGTCTTTGGCCATCAGGTGGCTGATCACGTCGGCGGGCTGAATGTTGGCCAAGCCGCCGGGATTCTGCGGCAGCGTAATGCAGGCAAAATCAAAGCCCTTCGGCATCGCTGGACTACCCGCTTCCTTGTAGGCCTGGAGAAACTTCTCGATGGGGGCATAATTGTATCCGGGCCCCCCCGTCAACTCCACGCACACAACGAAATTCGATTTGTCTGCTAATTTCGCCTTGAGTCTGTTGCGGTCCATAGTCGGCTCGCCTCCACTACGGTTCATAGTTCATGGTTCACAGGCAATCGCAAATCGTCAATCCTACCAAATACGTCATGCGAGCACAAGAGCACAGGCACAAAGGGACAAAAGAGCACAAGAGCTTACGAATTATGCACTTGTGCTCTATGCACTTTTGTCCTCTGTCCTGTTTGTGGATAACCTGTTGAAAACTCAGGCGGCAGTAGAGAGCCCGCTTTACGGCGGAGCTGAAAATATCGAATCACGTCACCACCGTCTCTGTCCGCCGCTTTGCCAGGTCCTGCAAGATCCGCATCAAATGTCGTAAGTCGTTTGTTATTAGCCGGTTAAAGCCTATCGACTGCTCGCGTCGGAAAGTCCCCTTCACCCGCAGGCCGGCAGTGGAACTGAAATCTCACACGACCTGAGAAATCCGGCCCGCCTGCTGAAGGGCCATGCCCCGGGTGGATAATCCGTAGAAAAATCGCCGAGCATGCCGGCGAAGCCGTGCGCGCGCTGGCATCCTGAGCTTCTCGAAGGACCTGGCCTTGTCAATTCAATACCGCCTTGAGCCGACATACTCGAATCGAACCGTGTTAACAAAGAAGTACCTCAGCGCGTCGATGGGATGGTCATAGACGCCCTCCTTTTCGGGATGGTGGTAGCACTCGAGCGCCTCAATCAGTCTTGGGCAGCGGGGCGAGACGAACACTCGTCGTTTTCCATCTGCGCCGAGAATCGCCGCGCGTATCAGCTCAGTGCCCTCGGTAATCCCGCTGGCTCTGTACCGGACGCGGATGCCCATCGCTCGAAGCTCACGCACGAAGCTCAATCCGCTGAGGCCCTCGCGCTGCTGGCCGGCCGGGTCGCAGATGGCCCGGGCCAATCACGCTCATCCAGGTACCATATCTCTTGTCGAAACGTACGCCGCAAAAGTGGGCGATACCTCGTGGGGACCGTCGCCTGTTCAAATGGTTCTCACTGGCGCTGGCCGACCGCAGGTTCGCTCGTCGGTTGTTCAGTCCGTCCCCGTTGATTTGGTCAATGCACTGGCCTTTGGCGGCCCCCGTCATGAACCGATGAAGCAGGGTATCTCTGCCCGCAGCCCCACATACGCTGCAAACTCATATCCATCCCCGCCAATTCAAATCACCACCCATACCAGCGGCGCGGGCTAAACCGCGACAAAGGCCTCTATTTTGTCTTTGAGGGCCCGGCAGGCCGCAGCAGGGTCCGCAGCCTTTGTCACTGCTGCGCAGACTGCAATCGCCCTGGCACCGGCCCTGAGAACCTCTTCGACATTCTCCAGTGTGATCCCGCCGATAGCGACCTGTCCCACTCCGGCATCGGCCAGGACCGGCTGCGCGTCGCCGACGTACTCCAAACCGACAGCCGGCGCATCAGGTTTTGTCCCCGTCGGGAAAACAGGCCCTAGGCCGACGTAGGTCGCGCGCTCGGCGCAGGCGGCGCGCAACTGCTCGAGCGAGTGGGTGCTCTTGCCAATGATCAGCGGAGCCAACTGAAGGCTGCGCGCCTGTTCGAGAGGCAGGTCGTTTTGGCCCAAGTGTACCCCGTCGGCCCGCGCCGCCACAGCCATATCGGCCCGGTCGTTTATGACGCTGAGCACGCCCGCATCCCCACATATTTTGACAAACTCAACGGCAAGCGCAAAGAGCCTGTCGTCCGGGATGCCCTTGGCGCGAAGCTGAATGCAATCGGCGCCGGACGCGGCACACTTGGAAGTCAGAGAGATAACCTCGGCGGGTAATCCGCTGGTGATCACAATGTACAGCCTCACACGGCGGCATTTCTCAGAAGTTTCGCTGACAAGAATGATATCCTTCTCCAGCGTGTACGCGGCGTACCGGAGGCTTTCAACACTCTCGGCCAGAGGTTGATTGTCAACCCGGATCGTCTCAGCAAGCACGCGTAGCGCCTCGGTCAGACGTTTGCAGGCAGCGGAAAGGGAATCCTTGAGAGCACCTCGTTCGAGTTGGGCATCAACCTTCCTACCGACGCCGACATCGCCCGGCGTGTCCCTGCTTGAGAGCAGGGCGCCGGCATCGAGCCGCCCCAAAGACGCACAGAGTTCATGGCGGAGCTGCTTGGCCCGCCCGCTGAGCCAGGCTGAATTCAACACGAACCTGCAGAATTCTTCTATTACCCGCGTTGCCTCGCGAGCACGGTTAAAATTGGCATCGATAATTCTGAAGGCGGCCCGTTCCATACGCGTGCCGATTATAAGAGGGGTGCAACGCTTTGAATAGGCAAAACTCACCGCGCCAAGCGCTGATAAAACGACCCGGGGCGCAAAAACAGGGAGCCGCTCCTCCTCCCGAACGACTCCGTGAAACAGAACATATCAATAAGAAAACCGGCCCGCCAAGGCTTTGTGCTCTGAAAAAAAATCGGGCGGACATGTCCTCCTCCGAAACACTTTTAGGCCGTCCGCCCAATATGGTCCTCGACCACGGCAAAAAAGTGTGTGCAAGCGACATACCAAGCCATGGCGCCCGAGCCACATGAGAGGCGATGCGCTTCGTAAATTGCTGTCATACCGTCGTTTAAGGCCTCACGAACATGCGCTGGCTTCGAGAAGCGCAGCCCTCTTATTTTGACAGCGTGTTGTTTTTCATAAACACGACTTACCTATATTAACTCAAGAACAATCGCCGTCAGGGCTCGCTTTGCAGGATTTCAAAGGCTAACCGGGATCTGTTTACGAGAATCAACGTTTGTGTGACGCAGATAAACACGTGGATAAAACCCGTTGGTGCGGCAGTGCTGCGCCGAAGCTGTGTGTTCTACTTGTCATATTTGGCTGACGATACCCGTCCGGTCCACCGACACTGCCACCGGCCATAAAGCAACTTCTTACCGGTCTTCTGCTGGCGAAGGCGGAAAAACGTGTTCTTCCGCCATCCTATGATCTCATCGGCGATTTCCCGCGTTGATCCTGGCGACAGCTCGATGCGCGACAGTTCGAGCGGGTCGGCTCGCAGGTCATAAACAGAAACAGTCTTGCTCGCCGGATTATAAAGATACTTGCGCTCGCCCTCTACAAACCCTGCGGGCCCCTCCTGCATCCATCCGCAGAAATAGACCTTGCGCTGCCCTGAAGTACAGGCGAACACATTCTGACCGTCAAGGCCAAGGGGGTCCGTTTCAAAGCCAAGCAACCCCAGCAACGTAGGCGCCAGGTCAACCGAGCTGACCGCGCGCGTGACCGTCGTGCGCGGCTCCAAAAGCAAAGGCGCCCGCAGGCAGAACGGAATGCGCAGGACTTCGTCAAAGACGTTCCGCTCATGGCCAAGGAGGCCGTGTTCGCCGAATCCCTCACCGTGGTCACCCACTATGCAGAGGATCGTGTTATCAACCAGACTCAGGTTCGCTAACTCCACATCGAGCGCCTCTAAGAACTTGTCTGTATAGAAGATCGCCTGGCGGTATCGCTCAAGCGGCTCCTTGTCGGGCGTCCCGAACCAGTCGGGAACCTCATAGGGATCGTGTGTCGCCGAGCAGAGAACCGTCAAAAAGAAAGGTTCGTCGTTTGCGCTCAGCCATCGTGAGACAGGTTCCAACATGGAAAACTCATCCGAACCGAGATAGCCAAGAAAAGCATTCGGATCCGCCAGGTCGTCTCTGGCCCAAAACTTCTCGAAACCCAGGTTGTGCACGAGCCCCGGGCGTGATTCAAAGCTGCCCATCGCTGACTGGAAAAATGCCGTCCTGTAGCCCAGCTCATCCCTCAGAATGGTAGCGACGCCCGCGTAAGGCTTGGCCGAGGGAACCGCTTCGGCAATATCCTGGGAGGCCGACGGGAATCGACCCGTCAGCAGCGCGAACAGCGCTTTTGTCGTATGAGACAGGCAGGAGCGCGCATTCGAGAGTTCGACGCCCTCATCCGCCACACTTGACAGATACGGCGTCAATCCATGCTGCCTGTCCGCGAGCGAGGTGTAGCGGTACTGAATGCCCTCCAGAACAACGACGATAACATTCCACCTGATGCTGTCGGCCTTGTGCGTCACAACCAGTTCATCAAAAGATGGTATTTGCCGCTTTGGCTCGGACTGCTCCTTCTGCTCACGTAAGACAAGGCTCATCACAGCTCGCAGCTGAGAATTATACCGCAATCCCACCGATGCCATCTGAGCTGAGCCTCGCTTGGTGAGAGGGGGGCGCGCGATGAGGGTGGCCAAAATGATGGTAAGGCAAACAACAACCCGGGTCATGAAGCGGCCACGATTATAGGCAGGCGGTGCCGGCCTGGCCAAGGCGAAAAAAAAGAAAGCCAGCGCCACAGCACTTGGGCCAAGTAGCAGAAAGGCCGCAGCCGGCATCTTTGCGAGGTTGACACCGATCATGCACAAAGCGCTCAGCGGCGCGCGGAACAAGGGCAGCAACACCCCCGGGAGAATCTGCGTCCCTGTCCTGATTAGCCAGCCGGCGTTCATCACAGACCAAGTGCACACAATGGCGGCAATAATCGCTACCGCCCGGGTAACCCACCTCTTGGGCCAGCGAAAACAGAGCGACGAGAGAAACAGCTCGACAGCCACTAATAACGAGATGTCCGCCAGTACCCAGCCAAGGTATTCATTCGTAAGGCTGTAGCGCAACGCATGAAATAGTTTCACGGCAAGCGTGCAAAACAAAGCGCCGGCCATAATGACGCTGTGAGCGTGCGGAACAAGAACGCCGTGCAGGTAATCCCCGACGACGTGTCTCCCCGTTGAGCCAAAATGTGAATGTTGGGAAACCATGCGGTGTGAGGATACAGGAGCCGGACACATATCGCAAGCTTGTTTCGGAAAACTTGGGAGGATAGCGCCATCCCATTTGAGCGGCGGAGCATTCTACTCTTTTGTGTGGTTTTGATAATGGTAATAATTATTCTTGAAAGAAATATAGTATTATTTGTCATATAGCCTGTTACCTTGTTAGTTTTGCTGCGCACACCAACGTTAAGGTTCTTGCTTTCAAATAGTTAAGCATAATCGTCCCTGGATGCGTCGTGTGGAAAAGCCGTTGGATTCAGTGTCTCTTCTGCGATGTAATCAATAGATGCGGGGGGCCTGCTTGTCTCCGCGAGGTTGGTGTAGCCCCATAACAATTTAATTAACAGTGTTATCACAGCCTTATGTTCAGTTGTCTTATTGGCTGGCCGGGGACAGTACTCGATGTGTAGGTTTGGATAGAAAGCGCTTGCATATCGGGCCTGAGCGCCTATAATGATGAGTTTACATGCTTGGCATGTCGCTCTGGCTGTTTAGGATTTGAGCTGAAGGGTTTGTTTGCAATGATCGGCAGGGGACAGAGGGATACCAGGAAGGAAGAAGTTGGAAGATTTCGGAAAAGATCTGGCTGTTGGTTTTGACATCGGAAGCAGCTTTGTGCATTGTGTGGTCGTCGGCCGGGACGGAGACATCCTGTATTGCCCCGCAGCGATCATGCACTTTGCAAATCCCATTGGCGCAATCAGGGAAGCCTGGGCAGATGTTGTCACAAAGGTGGGGCAGAAGAACATAGGCTGCACGGCATTTACAGGCAGCGGTGCCGAGTCGTTCCCGAAGGTCATGGATGGGGTGACGTACGTTTTTGACAGCGTTGCGATTCCCAAAGGGGTCGAAGCGGCCAACCCAGGTGCGCGCTATATCTTCCACATAGGCGCGAAAGACTCGTACTTTTTTGACTTGAAAGAGGTCGCCGGCAAAAAGATCATCCAGGAATGGCGAACCGGCACAAAGTGCGGCGGCGGCTCCGGCACGCTCATTGAGAAACAATGCAGGCGGCTCTTTGAAGGGGAGGTATCACCGCCGGAGTTGGGCGACACAGCGGGCATAGAAGATGCGCAGCAGCGGGAGAACATTCGTGTAGCAAACAGGGCCAAATTGCAGGCCAGGCTTGAAGAGATGTTCCGCAGGGCGGAAGAGGAAGCCGCAAGGTCAAAGGAGCCCAGCGAATTTCTTGCGCGATGCGGCGTGGTCATTCAGTCCGACCTCATTCACAAGCAAAACGAAGGTGCGACTCGCGAGGACAACCTCTGTGGTCTTTTCCGAACGGTGGCCCGAAACTACAAGATTGACGTCTTGGGGCCAAGGGAGTTCGAGCGTGCCGGGGGTGGAAAGGAAGCCGTTGCGACAGGCGGCGTGTTCGCGAATGAGCTGATAAAAAGAAACATTGCGGAGTTTCTCGGGATCCCCGTGCAGAGGGCTCGGCACTATGGGCATGTGGCTGCGTTAGGGGCGGCAATCAAGGCGATTGAAGAGGATAATCACTTCGTTTTCAGCGCCGAGCAGCTCGAAAAAATTGCCGCCTACGGCAGAGAGAAGAGAAAATACGCCCCTGCGCTTTCGGAATCTCTTGAAAAGGTGCACGAGCAGCACCAGGAGCTGGCCGAGTGGATCGAGCCCGGGACAGAGGTCGTTCTGGGAATAGACGGGGGCAGCACGACGACCAAAGGCGCGCTGGTCGAGCTGGCCACGGGCAGGCTCCTCGATAAGCTCTACATCAAAACGCACGGCAACCCCGAAGAGTCCCTCAAGCGCGTCATCAAGTACCTCAGCAGGCACAAGGACAAGGTGATTGTTAAAGGGGTCGGCGCCACCGGCTCGGCGAGAAAGCTGTACGAGAAGATCCTCGTAAGCAAGAAGAAGGCTGATGAATTGGCCGGCCAGGCGATAGAGCTTGTCGACAGGGTGACCGACGAGATTACCTGTCACGCCTTGGGCGTCAAGCACTACGACGCCGAGGTGGATACGATCTTCGAGGTAGGCGGCCAGGACATGAAGTTCACAAGCTTCGCCGCCGATGGGACCGTCAAAGAAGCGAAGATGAACTATAGCTGTCAGGCCGGTTCGGGCCAGACGCTTGAGAACATGGCCGATGTGATCAATCTCAACGTCGAGGACTCTCTCCAGGAAGCGGCGCTGAGCGCCAAGCGGGTTCCGATCATCGACTCGACCTGCGGCGTCTTTATGGAAATGGACGAGAACAGGCTGATTGCGGAGGGCTTCAGTAAGGAAGAAATAGCTGCAGCGATCGTAAGGGGGACGGCCGCGAGCTACTACTATAAGTTTGTCGGCGGCGCAGCCCACGGAGGCCAGAAGTGTTCGGCGCAGGGCGGCCCGCCTCTGGGCAGGGGCTTTCTTGCAGCGCTGGCGCAGGTCACAGGCAAGCTGATAGAGGCATATCCTCACAGAGAGATGTTCGGCGCCTGGGGGCAGGCCCTCGACATTAGCGAGAATATTGAGCGATGCCGGCAAGTGGGCACGAGCTGTGAGTCTGCATTCAGAGGCTGGGACGTGGTGGATATGCCCTTCGCAAAGCGCAAGGTTTCCTGTCGGGAACTGTTCAAGGACAAATCATGCGGCATGCGAGACTGCCAGCTTGAAGTCTTCTCCATTGAAGACGATGAAATCATCACGGGCGGATTCTGCCCGAAAGGAAATTCCGAAACGTCGCGCCGGCCCAAAACAAACTATGTCGATACGTACCACAAAATATACGAGAAGCATTTCAAGATGCATGGGTGCCTGCAACAGGAGTTGGCGACCGTGCGGAAAGAGAGCAAAACGGGAATCACCGTCGGCATAAAGCGCAGCACGGCGACGCTCGGAGAGAAAGGAATCTGGAGCGCCGCTTTCTTCAGAAAGCTCGGCTTTTTCCCGGTCGTCTCTCCCAGAAGCAACAAGGAGATTGCCGAGCTGGGCGTGGATAGATCCAGAACGGAGTTCTGTATCGCGCGGAAACTCGTGACGGGCCATGCCGAAGTGCTGACCCGGGACCCGAACATAGAGTATTTGTTCAATCCGAGCTTCATTGAGCAGCGAACAAAGAAACCCCCTGATTTGAAATACTGTATCTACACGGAATCAGAAGGCTATATTCTCAATGACGTTCTCTCGCTCGACAAGAGCAAGCAGATCAACCCCATCCTTCACTTCGGGGACGCGGGGCTTCTGGTCTGTCAGTTGCAGCGCGAATTTGACAGACTTGGGATCGGCTTGGGAGCCGGACAGATAAAGGCCGCGATAAAGTATGCGGACGAGGCGGAGCGTACGTTCAAAGAAGAGCTTTACGCCGAGGGCGATAAGTTCCTCAAACGAATCGAAGTCGATAGCGAGAAGGCCTATGTCGGCCTTGGCCGGGATTATGTATTGCTCGACCCCGAGGCCAGCTCGAACTCGGGCAGCATGTTCTCTCAGGTGAGGGGACTTAATTACATCCCGCAGATTTTCCTCGAGCACCGGTTCGTGGACATCCCGCTGGAGGGTGTGGTCGAAAACGAGTTCTGGGTCGAGAGCGTCAAGATTCTGAAGGCGGGATTCTTCGTGGCCGAGCACCCGAAGTTATTTGCCATACGGATGATGAACTTTGCCTGTGGGCCGGACAGCCTGAAGGTTTACCAGGAGGAAAAGATTCAGCAGGCGGCCGGCAAGCCTGTCCTTGTCCTGCTCACGGATGCCCAAACCAACAACGCCCCGTTCGTGACAAGAACCGAGGCCCATGAAAGAGTGGTCAATCAGAGTAAACAAAAGAAACTTGACCTGGAGTTGTTAAGAAGACCCTCGCGGGACGAGTCACAGGAAAGGACGTGGCTGATTCCGTATATGGGCGACGCCAGTTATGTCGGGGCCGCGGGCCTGAGGCATTTCGGCGTCAACAGCGCCGTTCTGCCCACCAACACCGAGAGAGGCTACGAGGTCGCCAGAAAACACATTTACACGGAAGTCTGCCATCCTCTCAAAGGCGTGGTCGGCGACGCGATTGGCTTTCTTCACGAGCAGATCGAAGAGAAGGGCGCTGACTACGTTAAGAAGCATTATCTTGTGATGCTGCCGACGACAAGCGGGCCGTGCCGGTTTGGAAAATACACGGAGCTGGTCAGGGAATTCCTCGACCGGGAGGGCCTTGAGGACATTCCGGTGGCGGGTCCGTCTTCCGAAACGGACTACCTCGACATCCCCTTCCCGCGGAAGCTCAGCGCCTCGGACAAGATGAAAATGCAGCGGATGCTTTTCAAGGGCATAAAAGGCTCGGACCTGCTGGAGGATATCTTCTTGCGTTTTCATCCGTACGCCGAAGACAAGCAGGCCATGGCCGAGCTCAAGCAGGAACGCCTGACAAAATTGGAGAGGATCGTTGAGAATGGCGCCGAGACCTCGGCGCTTGTCGGCTGGGGTGAAGAAACGGTCTCTCTGTTCAAGGCGTGCAAACTCATGGATTGCGAGCGGTTTCCTCTCGTGTTGTATATCGGCGAGATCTACATGAGACAGCACGATCCTTACACGGACTTCGTGATTCGGCAACTGGAAGATAGCGGCCTCGAGGTTGTTCGGGACCCGGTGACGGATTGGCTGGATTATGTGAACAAAATGAACGTGAGAAATGCCAGGCGCGACCTCGATCTGCGGCTCAGGAGGCTCGAGCTGAACGGACTGCTGAAGCTTGCGGGTAAGTACGGCCGCTCCGTTCTGAAGGCAAAGTACATGACGTCGGTGGAGGAAAAAATTGCCGAGCCCTTCCACGAGGTTCTTGAGGGCAGGCACGTTTTGCCCAAGCCAATCGAGATCATCGCAGCCTTGGAGAAGGCCCACGAGTTCCATGGCAACATCGAAGGGGAATCCCCTCTGAGCGCCGGCATTGCGTATCATTTTATGCACGACTTGATGAGGCGCCAGGGTGACGCCTATATTTCCGGGATATTCCACGTCGGTCCTTTCACCTGCATGCAGGAGGGAGTCGCGACGGCCAAGATCGAAGGGATGGCGAAGGAGCTGCGGAAGCGCAAGGGTGATCTGGTCTTTCCGATTATCCACGCCTTCTTCGGCGACTCGGCCAGTGCGAATCTGGACTCGGAGATCGCCGTCTTTGCGGAACAGTGCTACCAGAAGAGGGACATGCTCAGAGGCCAGTACGGTCGCGAGCTCCAGACGAAGGTCGGAACCGGCGGCATCGACATCCGACCCGTCTCCAAATCCAAACGCGCCCCCGAGCCCGTCAAAGAAACGAAAGGCTGAGTCTTTTCACGGCTTTCGGTCAGCTCGCGGGTCGGGCACGCGTTATCTTGATAACGACAGGATTGGGCCACTTCGAGTTGTTGTAGATTCGCTGAGCGCGCATCGCCGTGATATGGAGCCCCGCTTCGTCCTGCGCCCACGTAGCCCTGGGGTTGACGTCGGTTTGGTATTCGAGGATCCGGCCGGATTGGCCGAGAATCTCGATATCGGATTGGTCGGTGGTACGGACGCTCTTGAGTGTGAAGGTCTTGCGTTCGCCCTTGGGCCAATCCGTTTTCGTGACGAATGCATAAACCGTGTCGTCTTCTTTGGCTTTTGTGAACCAGATATTACCTTCTCGAATGACGTGCCAGGGGCGGATGTTATAGACGGCCTCGCGGTTAATGAACAGCCACAGGGCCAGTTCACGCATCCGACGTTCCTGCTCGAACGGTATCTCGCCGTCCGGAGTTGGGCCGACGTTCAAGAGGAAGTTGCCGCCTTTGGCGCGAATTTTGATGAGCATTTCAATCAATTGCGTGCCCGACTTATACTCTTCGTTGGTGGGCTTGAAGTGCCACTGGGTCCCGAGTGTATAGCAGGCCTCCCAGGGACCCGGCATCGCCTCGTCCGGCATCTTCTGCTCGGGCGTCTCCATCTGGCCTCGCGTGATGACCAGGTTCGGCTGAAGCTGCCATGCGAGCTCCTTCAGGCCGGCCGGTTCACCATCGATGAACAGTACGTCGATGGGACCGTAGCGTCTCAGCAACTCGCGAAGCTGCGCCTTGTTGTGTTCCATGAGGTGGAGATTGTTCGTGGGCAGCGCCTCGGGCCGTCTCCTGCTGACGTCCCTGCCCTGCCTGTAGAGCAGCCAGAAATCGTCGGGCGAGAAATAGAATCCAACGTGGATGCCCTGTTTGCGAAACGCCCGCACGATTTGCCGCGTGATGTCCCGGCCATAAGGCGTGTTGGTAATGTTGAAGTCCGTCGTGTTCGTCTCGAACATACAGAATCCGCTATGGTGCTTGGTCGTGAAGACAACGTACTTCACGCCGGCCAGCTTGGCTAAGCGGGCCCAGTCCTCGGGATCGAACTTCTTCGGATTGAAGCTGCCAGGCAATTCGTTGACGAAACGGTCGAGATAGTCGTCCGAGGCGCCGACCATCGAGTGACTGATGACCGAGCCCAATTGCGAATCGACGCTCCAGTGAATGAACATCCCCAGCGCCTGGTCCATGAACCAGTCTTCACGCTGCGGCCGGTTGCCGGGCTGGGCTTGTTCGGCTTGTGTACTCTTCGGTACCGTGGAACACGCGCTAAGAGGCAAGACGGCTGCA
>CP070806.1:2050381-2063580 GCA_020343675.1 Phycisphaerales bacterium | reverse complement strand
CGTCACCAAGCCCTTCAGTCCGCGCGAGCTGCTCGCTCGTGTGAAGGCCATTCTCAGGCGAGTCAAAGGTACCCGGGCAGAGACGGATGTTTGCCGTTTCAGCGACGTGGAAATTGACTTCAAGAAATATGAAGTAAGAAAGAAAGGACAGCCGGTCTATCTGACCTCGCTCGAGTTTTCACTGATCGGCTTCTTGATTAAGCACAAAGACCAGGTTTTGGACCGTTCGGCCATTCTCGACGGAGTCTGGGGCGAGGATGTGTACGTATTGCCCAAGACTGTGGATACCCACATAGGGCACCTGCGCAAGAAAATCGAAGATGACCCGGCTAATCCAAGACACATCATCGGTGTGCGAGGCGCCGGATACAAGTTTACCGCATAGATCAAACTTCACCAAAACTTCACCAAAACTCCACCCAAGCTTCACGCAGCAAACAGCTCTCTTCAGTACAATTCTCTCCAAAAGTTAAATGGTTCGGTTGTGACAATTGGTCAATCTTTTGGGTGACTAAAGAGAAAGGAGAAACAAATGAGAGAAAGCTTTTGGTGTTGACAGTTGGTCGATGTTAATGGTAACTAAAAAACAAGGAGAAAAGAAATGAGAGCGATAACACAACTAACAAACCATGAGAACCGAAGAGGCACAAGCATGAAACTTCAATCTGTCTGGATGCTTGTTCTTGCGCTGATGTTTGCTATGGCTTCATCGGCATGCGCCCAGCAGAGCGCAGGAGTGCTTCTGCAGTCCGGTCTGTACAATGAGAACGTCAATGGGGATCTGGAAGCCGCCATCGAAATTTACGAGCGTGTCCTCAAAGAGTATCCCGAGGACCGTCCCGTCGCGGCAAAGGCGCTCTTCCATATCGGTCTATGCTATGAGAAGCTCGGTAAACAGGAGGCGCAGAAAGCCTACCAACGTCTCCTTAAAGAGTATGGCGACCAGTCGGACTTGATAGCCGAAGCTCGCATACGGCTTACCGTGCTTAGTCGGGACAACGGCAAGTCGGAGGTAACGGTACGGCAGATCTGGGCGCCATCTCGTGAGCCAGTAATTACGGATAATTCTGGTACGCCTTCACCTGATGGGAATTACCTATCCTTCACGAATTGGACTCATGGCAACCTCGCAATCCGCGACCTCGCTACCGGGGAATATCGCGACCTTACTGACGAGGGAATCTGGGATGGAGCCGACCGATTCGCTGGATGTTCTATATGGTCGCCTGACAGCAAGCAGATCGCTTACGCGTGGTGGAACAGAGACCACCACGAGCTGCGTATCGCCCCTATTGACGGTTCGAAGCCGCGCATCCTCTATCGTAATAAGGAAAAGAAGTGGCAACATGGAGATCTGATTGTACCTTTCGCGTGGTCTCGTGACGGCAAATACATACTTGCGATGTTTAGGAAGAAACTTGGCACTAACGAAGGGGCGCGAGAAATTGCGCTTATCGCGACGGCTGATGGTTCAGTGAATGTCCTTAAGTCGTTCAAGGGCCTGCTTCGGAGCCGTTATGATTGGATGAGCCTCTCACCAAACGGGCGTTACGTCGTCTACGCCCGTCCGATGAAGGAAGATGAGAAGCAACGCGACATCTTCTTACTGGCCACCGACGGCAGTGGCAAGGAAGCATCTCTGGTTGAGCATCCCGCCGACGACTATGGATCAGTCTGGTCGCCGGATGGAAAGAGCATCGTCTTTGTCAGTGATCGCTCTGGTAGTTATGACACCTGGCTCATACAGGTAGCTGATGGAGAGCCGGTGGGGAAACCTCGCCTCGTCAAGCGAGACGTTGGAGAGATTCAGCCGATGGGATTTACCCGGCAGGGATCTCTTTACTATGGTTTGTCAGGAGATACGAGTGACGTCTACGAGGCCTCTATAGATGCGGAAACGGGGGAACTTCTTGATTCACCAGTAAAGGCGATTCTACGGTTTGAGGGGCGTAATCGCACATCTGCCTGGTCGGGGGACGGCAAAAGGCTTGCTTATGTGTCACTGAGGCCTTCGTCGGAGAGTTCTCGCAATAAGAAAGTTCTTGTGATCCGATCTATAGATACTGGTCAAGAGAAAGAACTCACTCCCCAAGCACGGCTGCAACAGCTTCGTTGGTCTCCGGACGGACGCTCGATTCTATGTGGAAGGAGCCTGGAACAAATTGACGTCCAAACCGGGAATGTCACCCATCTGGTTCGGTTCGATCCCGAAAAGGTAATGATCGAAGATGCCGCTTGGTCGCCTGACGGCAAGACTATCTTCTATATCAAAAGAACGGCATCGACACGAGACATTCTGGCCCGCGATCTGAAAACCGGCAAAGAGAAGAAGGTCCGCGAGGGGGGAGTCAGTTGGCCTGGCCTGGCTGTCTCACCTGACGGCCGAGAGCTTGCCTTTACGGGCTGGGACAAGCTGAAGAAAGATACGAGGGTCCTGTTGATGGTGATCCCGGCTGTGGGTGGACAAACACGCATACTCCACCAGATGGATCATGCAGAAGGCAATAAAGGGTTTGCCTTCGAGTGCCCACCTGTATGGACAATGAACGGACGCTACGTCCTTTTTGGAACCCGCAATCCTAACGAGTTGTGGCGAGTCCACGCTGCAGGTGGAGAAGCCCAAAAGCTGCTGGAAATGGAAGGACTGAGAGATCTAAGTGTGCATCCCGACGGGCGACGCATCACTTTTACAGGCGGTCATAGACACGCCATGGAAGTGTGGGCCATGGAGAATTTCCTGCCGGAATCCACATCGGGCAATTGAACTCAATAATAACCGGGGGCGGGATGACTCCTCTCGTTCCGCTCCTTTTACTCTATTGTCTGCAAAACGGGAGCCTGACGAATCGCCCGATCCGGTTCACGAAAGACGGACCTTCTCCGGAATATCTCGCAGGCTGTTGAGCAGATAGCTGTCCACGACGACGTCCCAGCTCATGTTTCTTGCCAGTTCGTAGCCGCTGTGGATCATGCTTTCGATTTCCAATTCGTTCTTAGGCAAGCGCGAGCATATCTGCATAGCGACTTTTTCGCTCTGACTGGCCTCTATCTGGTCTCGCGTTGCGCGGTCGATCTGCAGTAGGTCTTCGATGTCGGCGTAATTGTGGGTCTCCATGTTCGTATAGTCGGCGATGATGACGTTTCTGACATCCTTGGCGCCGGTGACGTCTCGCAGAAAGCCTGAACATCCACAGACGCTGCTGAAGACGCAGATGCCGCCGAAGGTCAGCGGTTCGAGCTGGGCGATCCCGAAAGGCTCATAGATGCTCTGGCCGAATTCGACATCCGTGCCCTTGCGGATGTCCATAAACTCCATATCCGCCGGCATCCTGCGGCCGCATCGTTTGGGATCAAAGCCGAACTGATTGATGAAGATGATTTTGATGTTTCTGGTTCGAGCATTGAACTCCTGGACGGCCGTATAATAGCCGGCCTCGCCTCCCGACAGGTCGGGCCAGCCCTCGCGGTGCGCCACGGGCCAGTGGTATCCTGCTTCCATGTTCCGGATGTCCGCACAGCGCCGCTGCGATACTTCAGTCGAAAGAACAAGCAGTACGGCGGTCTTGTCCTGGGTTCTGAACTCCCTCTCAATATACTCAAGCACGCGCAGGTCACGCCACATGCCCTTGCTCGGCACAAGTCGGGTCACGTGCGTGAAGACAAAATCGGGCCTGTAGCCCAACAGATTCTCGCAATAGTGCCGCAGTCTTTCCTTGGACGCAAGTTTTTCGGCAACGCCGACCTGGTATGCAGGGATGCCGTTATAGACGACATCGATTTCGGCAGTCTCGAATTCCGGCGCGAGAAAGCGCAGCTCATCGACGACGTAGTCGCCGACGGCCAATATCCGGTCACAGTACTTGGAGGCCTCCACGAGCGAGTGCTTGAAATACGAGCTTTGGTCGCCGAAGACGTCGTTGACGTACAGCCCCTCGCCATGAGCCTTCTTGATCACGTTGTAGAACATCGTATCGTGCCCGGGATGCTTCTCCACGATGCGTCGCATCGGGGCCACCTCGTGGGCGTAGAAGATGGTTTTGAAGTGATGCTGGGATTCAAGGATCGCCGCCAGGGCGGTGGGCATGCCCATGAACTCATGTGAAATAACAACCGTTGAGTCTTCAGTGGCGCCGATTGCATGGAGCACGTCAATAGCCACCGGAGCCAATCGGACATATTGCTCATACTCCCAAAGGTCTTCATACAAGTCGCTGCGGACACCGAATTCCTCGAACAGCCGCCTTTTGAGTTCGTTGATGGGACCTTTGTCCATATGTCTGACATCCACCAGCACAACCTCGGGCGAGCTTCTTATGCCTGTGCGTTCGTCAACGAATGTTCGTCTGCCGTACACAATACCGGCATTGTAGAAATTCTCGATCTTATGAAAAGTCGGAGCATATCCGGTATTTACAAATCCATCGATGGACGAGTAGAGGACTTCGCTGTTCTCGCCGAGCCGTTCATGTACGGAACCTTCTGTTGTAAACAGGGGGCCGACAAGTATAGAGCGTTCGACGGCTTCAAGGTAGGGTTTGCTGGTGAAGAAGCCCTGCAGGACGGCGCCGATACCGCCGACCTTGCCCACCGCTTCATGGGTGACGTGTACTGCAGTTGTCTCCCGGGTCATAATAAGCCTCCCTCCAAGTTTGGTCTGAGGTTCGTCAGGTTGTTATCCTGCTTCTTTCTACGTAAAATATAGGAAACAGTTTTACCGCGACCAAACTGAAGGGTTTCCGGGGGGACTCATTTCGTGAGGACCGAAAAAATCGAGCATGCTCTGCAAGTCGAAAACGTTTTTTCGGACGTACTCGGTGGTGTTCTTGAATTCTTTCCAGATCAGCCTAGCTTGTTTCGCAGGGCCCGTATCGCCGCCGAAAGCATCTGCTGAGGAATATCCGCCAATTCCGGGTCCGGTATTTCGCTCAGCGCTATTCGATCGATAATCTGCACCGCCTTGGCGCGCGACGGGGCTATCAACGCGGCCGTTCTTTCGGCTTCGTCCAATTCGCCCTCCGCCATCTGCCGCAGGTATAATATGACGTTTGTCCTCAATTCCCTGTCACTTAGCTCATACATAGCACCGGCAGGTTCGACGGGGCCGTTCGGAACCTCTCTTTCCTGCAAAATGTCCTGGGTAAGCCGGTATGTTTCGGCCATGAGCCGTTTCTTTCTTTCCAGATCGCTCTCATCGACCGGCGCCAGTCTCAGCTCTTCGCCGGTATCCGGACTGGGAACATAGAGTCTGTTGTGACAGGCAGGGCACTTGCCCCATTTGCCGCCCGCGGTGTCTGCTGCTTCTATCTTCTTGCCACAATGCTCGCAGTGAAATGTGATCGCCATTTCCGCACCTCTGATGAAATCCTCGTCTACTTCTCCGCTTTATGCTCCGCGACGACCTCGGTGGTCATGCCGCCACGCGGTGTAAATCGCGAGGTCACCTTCATCCATCGCGGTCTGCACGCGCCGGCCAAATCGTCCAGTATGGCATTGGTGAGGGTCTCGTAGAAGATCCCCTTGTTGCGGTAACTCTGCATGTAGAATTTGAGGCTCTTCAACTCGATACAGAGACTGTCGGGAAGATATTCGATGACGATTTCGCCAAAATCCGGCTGGCCTGTCCGAGGGCAAACACTCGTGAACTCCGGACATCTGATGGTGATACAATAATCCCTTTCGGGACGTGGATTATCGAATAGCTCTATTTCGACCCGTTCACTCATTGCTGGACCCTGTTGTATCTTGCCCGGGTAGTATAATATGAACGGGCATAGCACACAAGCGACAAGAGAGGACTGCAGAACAAAAAAACCTGCATCGGAAGGCACCAGAAGAATGCATGTTCACCGTCTTTTGACAGTCACCGGACAATTCGCTAAAATGGCCCGGCAGAGTTGCAGAGGCTGTAACTCGCTGCAAAACCAAGGGTTTGTGCGATGTGGAGGATGCGTAGTGAATCCGGACACGCAGGTTCTGAACAGGCGGCAGTTCCTGGCCGCTCTCGGTGCCGCCGCAGCGGCTGCGACGTTGCCGTTCCGTCGTTGTGGTGCCGGCCCTATTGCGGGAAAGGGCGGGCCGAATTTTGTCTTTATTTTTGCCGATGACCTGGGGTGGGGGGATCTGGGCTGCTATGGCAATCGCCAAATCAAGACGCCCAACCTGGACGAGCTGGCCCGGAAGGGGACGCTTTTTACCCAATTCTATGTCAACGGCTCGGTCTGCTCGCCTTCCCGGACGTCGATTATGACCAGCCATTTTCCCGCGCGCCACAAGGTTCATGGCCATTTCGCCGCCGCCCGGCAGAATGCAGCCCGGGCCATGCCCAACTGGCTCGACCCCGGCGTCCACACGGTCACCAGGCTGCTCCAGCGCTGCGGCTACGTCACCGGGCATTTTGGCAAATGGCACCTCGGCTCCGGGCAGGGGGCTCCCAGTCCGGGGGACTACGGCATCGAGGAACACTGCACGGTCAATTCCAACGGTTCCGAGCTCGCTGGTCAGGCCGATCCGTATTTTCGCGCCAAATCCACCACCCAAATCGTTGACAAGACGATCGACTTCATCGAGCGCAACCGCGACAAGCCCTTCTATGTAAATGTCTGGACCCTTGTGCCTCACGCTACACTGCATCCGACCGATGAGCAGATGAGACCCTACCAGCGATACGCACCGCGCGGCGTCCCCTACAAAGGCGCCAAGCAGATTTACTATGCTTCTGTTTCCGACCTGGACCGCCAGATTGGCCGGCTCATTCGGAGAATTGACGAGCTGGCTCTGGCGGAGAAGACCGTGATTGCCTTCTCCAGCGACAACGGGCCCGAAGACTTTAACATCGGAAATGCCGTCCACAGCGGTATTGGCAGTACCGGCCCGTTTCGCGGGCGAAAGCGGAGCATCTACGAAGGCGGTGTTCGCATGCCCTTCATCGTTCGCTGGCCCGGTCACACACCGGCCGGCAGGGTGGATGATACGAGCATTGTCGCCGGGGTGGACTGGCTTCCCACGGTGTGCAGGCTGGCCGGCGTGGAATTGCCCGGTGACCTGAATCCCGATGGCGAAGACATGTCGCAGGCACTACTGGGCAAGACAGAAAACCGTACAAAGCCGCTCATGTGGCAGTGGCGGTTCCGAATCTTCGGCGACATGGTTCACAAGAGCCCGATGTTAGCCATTCGTGAGGGAAAGTGGAAGCTACTGATGAATCCCGACCGCAGTCGCATCGAGCTTTATGATATTCCCGAAGACCCAACGGAGCTGGACAATGTTGCGGGTCAGCACCCGGATGTTGTGAAACGATTGTCCGAGAAGCTGTTGACATGGCATGGCACGCTGCCGCCCAGCCCTGTAGAAGATGTGGCCGGCTCGGACGCATATCCCTGGCCGAAAGGGCGGTAGATTTCGAGTTAGTCGGAATGCCGAACATCGGCGCCGGCCGGTAATTGAGGACGAACGATGACGGACAAAAAGGCAGTTGTACTGCTGAGCGGCGGTCTCGATTCGGCGACGACTCTGGCGGTTGCCCGGAGTGAGGGGTTCGCGTGTTGTGCCCTGACTTTCAGGTACGGCCAGCGCCACACGTGCGAAGTGGAATCCGCCGGCAGGATCGCCGAGTCTCTCGGGGCCGCTCAGCATCGCGTGATAGCCATCGACCTGGCGGCATTCGGGGGCTCAGCTCTGACGGACAAAGCCATCGACGTACCCAAGGGCAAGGCCGACCTGGATGATTCGTCCCGAATTCCATCGACGTACGTGCCGGCCAGAAACACGATATTCTTAAGTTACGCACTGGCTTGGGCCGAAGTCCTGGGTTCGTTCGATATCTTTATCGGCGTCAATTCGACAGACTACAGCGGCTATCCGGACTGCCGCAAGGAGTTCATCGCCGCTTTTGAGAAGACCGCCAACCTGGCCACCGCAGCCGCCGTCGAGGGCAAGGGCCGCTTCCGCATCCATACTCCGATTATAAATTTGACGAAGGCCCAGATTATCCTCACCGGCACAGAGCTTGGCGTCGATTATTCCCTGACACACAGTTGTTACGACCCCGACGAGCAGGGCAGAAGCTGCGGCCGATGCGACTCGTGCCGACTCAGGCTGAAGGGCTTTGCTGCCGCGGGTCTTAAAGATCCAGTACGATATACGAAAGACGATGAAAGTAAGTGAGATCTTCTACTCTTTGCAGGGTGAGGGCTTCCTGGCCGGCATGCCGAGTGTTTTTGTGCGCGTGGCCGGGTGTCCCTTGCGTTGCCGATGGTGCGACACGAAATACGCCTGGGCCGACGATGCCGGGCAGGACCAGACGGTTCCCGAAATAGTCGAGCAGGTCTGCAAACTGGACTGCCGATTCGTGGTGATAACCGGCGGAGAGCCAATGGTCAGTGCCGAAATACGTCAGTTGACGCGGGAGTTAAAGGACGCCGGCAGGCACATCACAATCGAAACTGCCGGCATAGTGTATTTGCCTGATTTGCCCTGCGATTTGATGAGCATCAGCCCGAAACTGAGCAATTCCGTCCCGGTCGAGCCCGAGCTAGCCGCGACCCATGAAGATTCGAGGCTTGACCTGGCCGTTCTCGGAGAGCTTCTCGCCAATTACAATCACCAGGTTAAATTCGTCGTTGACTCCGTCAACGATCTTGCGGAGATACAGGATGTGATCGAGCAGACCGGCAACATTGATCCTGAGACGGCCATGCTGATGCCCCAGGCGACAACGAGGCAGGAGCTTCTGGCCAAATCGCCGATGGTTGCCGATTTATGCAGGCAAACCGGCTTCGCATTTTGTCAGCGCCTCCATGTCTTGTTGTGGGATAACCAGAGGGGAGTGTAGCTGGTCCCCAATTTTCTGAATCTCAAAATTGGAAATTGACAATCAATCATCCATCATCAATAATGCCGGCATCTCCGCGCCAGCGGGGCCAATAGTCAATGGTAAATAGAAAATCGTAAATTGATACGATATCGCCCGGGTGGCGGAATAGGCAGACGCGCTAGCTTGAGGGGCTAGTGACCTTAGGGTCGTGCTGGTTCGACTCCAGTCCCGGGCATTTCTTGTTCATGCACTGAACTGTAACCAGCCGTAACCAACGGTAAATCAGTGGTTTCTGAATCTTGCTCTGGGGCGGTTTTCTGCTCTTTACTGCTCGATGCGACTTCATACTGCGCCGTATTTTGCGCCAAATTCTCCGCTTCATCCAGCAGGGACATTTTGGCCGCCTCCTGTAGGTCGGCTTCGGTGACTTGAGCATAGTGTTCAAGGGCAACCTTCGGGCTGTTCCCTATCCAAGAGCACACGGCCTTGACATTACCGTTGGTCATTTTGAACAATTCGGTTTCGCGTGTACTACGACAGTTTTGGAACAGCTTCGGCCAAGGCTCAAGTCCGGCGCGCCTAATGATTTTCGTCAACTGCGTTCTCAGGTTAACGGATTTATCCCGATACCGGGTAATGCAGTAAACATCACCCTCTTTCGCTTCGTCGAAGGTATCCTGAAATAACGGCCTTAATTCCGGGAACATCGGAACGGTTCTGATACCGCCGTCGGCGTGATGTTCCTTCTTGCTGGCATGGACGACAAAACTATTGTTACTAAAATCTATGTCCTGCCATTTGAGCCTCAAAATCTCACTCGGACATCTCAGGCCGCCCCAGCGTGCGAGACCGAAGATCAGCCGCCACTGGGTATCAGGACATTCAGCCAGAATTTTCAGGGCTGTTTCCTGTTTGACATAGTAAAACCGTGCCTTATTTGCCTTTACTGATACCGGCTGCCCCCTGAATGGATTCTTCGTGATAATCTCTGCGTCTATAGCTGCATTTAAAAACTGCCTTGCCAAACCTATAAGCCGCCTGAGTGTGTTTTCTTCGAGTCCGAGAGTCGATTTGAGATATACCCGGTAACCTTTCGCCTGTTGAACCGTGATTGTGTCGATGGTCTGGTCTTTGAAGAATTCCGACAGTTTATTGGCTGCGTTCTGCCACTTACCCCTTGTTATGGGTTTGACATCGGGACGGCTTTCAATATAACCCTGCACCCACTGACCTACGGCAAAAGTCGGCTTTGGTTCCGGCTCCGGGTCCGGCTCTCGTTTCGGCACTAATCCCACCGCAACCAGTTTACCGTGCATATCGTCCGGCAGGTCTGCAACCCATCGAGCCGTCTCCGGGTCCATGCTACCGCTGAACCGGGCAGCAATCAGCGCTTCGAGCTTAATCTTGAAGGCTTCGGCCTGCTTGATGCTCGTCTTACCCAGGCGGATTGGCTTTCGCTTGCCGTCCGGCCCGACAAATAAGATTCGCTTTCGCCCTTTCGGGTCTCTGCACAGTGAGGCCATGTTATTGCACCTCCTTTCGTTTTCTCTTTTTCTTTCGCAGGACAAGCTCAAAACCCAGCGCCGGGGCAAGTTGTTCAAGGGTCTCAATGTTTAATCCCGTCTTGCCCGACATGAATCTACTAAGCGCGGCCTGCTCGATTCCGGTTTCTTTCCAGAGCCTGTAACGGCTCTTTTTGCCTTTCATAATCGCCTGCCGAAGTTCATCGCAAATCTGACTCATACTACTCATTTTACACCTTACTTAAAAGATGTCAAGTAGTTTCTTCGGAATTTTCTTAAATTTTTTTCTGCTCAATGAAAGCGCGAAGATCGTTCGTACTGTACCGGACGGCTCGCCCGATCCGCACGCACGGCAAATCGCCCGATTTAGTCAGGCCGTATAGCGTTCTTTCGCAAACACTCAAGGTTCGGGCCGCTTCTCGCGGCGTCAATAAGAGCTGCTCAGCCCTGTTTGCCGTACTCGCTTGGTTACCAATCATTTTCAACCTCATTCCAATGTCGTGAATCTGTATATGAATCTGCCGTTGATTATCATTTCTTAGCCGCTTTTCTGGCACCTTTCGCCCCGGCCCCGGCCAGCAGCGCCCGCTGTTGGGCTTGGCGTCGGGCTTCCAACTCGGCCTCCGTCAGCATCGGCCTGTGCCGCGGCCCTCGTCCAAAGTCCCGAGTAAGCTGTTCAATCGAAGCGATAGCCTCTTTCTTCGTTCGATTCGCTTCCAATTGCCGTCGTTTGTCTCTAAGCGGCGCGTGAGCCTGCTCAGCAGGCGAAGGCGAACCGCCGCGCCCTTTATTAGTTGTTTTATTAGTCTCTTTATTAGTAGTCGGACAGGTTTGTCGTAGTAACCCGGACAGATCTGTCGTCCTACCCGGACAGGTTTGTCGTAGTAGCTCGGTCTTCATTCGCTGAGCCGCCTTGAACTTCGGATGGTCCTTCGCCCAAATTCGCCGGTATTTGCTCCCTTCCCCTATGACCTTGAACAGCCCGGCCTTCCTGCAGTTCGCGTGATACCTCTGGATGGTCCGCCTGGAACGACCGAACTGCTCTCCGATCTGCTCATCGGTCTGCCAGCAGCCCCGCTCGGCGAAGCTGTACACGAAGGCATAGAACAGCTTCTCATCGCCTGTGAGCATAGGCATCTTCTGAACGGCTTCCGGTACCCAAAGCCCTAAATTGCGGAATCTTCTGTCGTCCTCGGCCATGATGCTATTCAGAACACCCTTTGCGTTGCGTTCGTTGATTCTGGCGGCTCTGACTCGCCCTGAAGAGGTCGTCTCAGCTCAACGTAGCGGCGCAGCCGCCGCTCGAAAAGCCGCCAGCCGATTTGACTAAGCGGCTGCCCGATGGGGAATTGCAGGCACAATAAGAATATCCCGATTTCCGCTTGCAGCCTTGACATCCGAGCGGCGTTTCGGTATGATTCACGAAGAAGCATGTTTTTCAGGGCTGTCGTTGGCGCGGCAGCCCGCCTTTCTTGTGGCGTTTTCATTTTCGTTCTCATAGTCTGAGTCCTTTCATTCACGGCACGTGGGGGCTGTCGATAAAGTGGCAGAGTCTTTCCGGGGAGTCTCCGTGGTCATCGGTGCGCCCCTTTTGCTGCAAGCTCATCAAGCGCTTGTTGGACTGCGACAGGACTGAAACGCAACCTGCCATTGACAGCCAAGCAAGGGATTTCACCCTGTTGGGCAAGCTGTCTGAGATAGTCCCTTGGCAACTTCAAGCTGCTTGACAGGCAACTGAGTGACACAAAATGTCTATCTGTCTTTTTCATAACTCTAATCTACGCCACGAAAAAGACAAAGAAAGACGATGGGTTAAAGGTTTGTAAAAGTATGTGAAAAAGTGTAAATCAAGCCTTAAGATTGGGGAGCGATTTGATCTTTTCTTTCAGCCTCGGCCATACTTGCTGCAGCTCGTCTTCATAATAGAGTTTCGTTTGGTTCCCCCTGGTCTTATTAACCTGCTTCGGCATAAATCTGATTTTGCCCTGCTTGACGAATTCATGTATTCGATTCGCTTTACTCGATATGCTCGGTGTGTCTTCACAGTGAGTCCGAAAGAAGTCCGTCAGCTTTGTAGTCTTCCGTTGCTGTTCTTTCCTCTCGGCTTTCCGTTCTGTCTTTCTGTGGCGTTGATACGTTGGTCCCCCAGCCAGTATCTTTTCGACACCCGGAACCCAATCCACCATTCCAATCAAATCGGGTGGTATAGGCGGTAATTCCTGGTGGGAGTCTTGGCGGACCTTAATCAGCCAGCACCGTATCGTGTGCGTCATATCTGCCAGAACATCGCTTTTCGGAGATAAGTACTGATACTCGACCCAGTATGGCAGAATCTTCTTCAGATGTGCTACGCAGTCCTTCAGAATCAATATGTGCGTAAGACCCTCGGTGTCCTCATGGAATCGTATGTCAGGGTCAAAGCAGCCAACGCATTGTTCTGCTGAGCGCGGCAACTCTTCCCAGACTGACGGATCTTCCATCCATGATAACGGTTCGCACGGCCCGTCTTTCTTGCCTGTTTCTGCTGGTCTTCCCAATACATCCAAAGCAGCAGCCTCAAGGCGTGCTGCCATTTCCCTTAGATCATCTCTTCCTCGGCGTATTCGCTCGTAATAATCGCGCTTATCTTTTGCCAGCCGGTTTAAGATCGTTTCTGTGCGAGGAGGATGAGGGAACCTGTCAAGTTCCCTAAAGAATCCCGTCGCCTCGGCGATTGGCTCAATCGCTTTCCGCAAAACATCCTTTGTTTGTTCGGCTATTTGGTGGCAGAAAAAATTGACGTGATACCCAACAAGACATTTGTCTGCCCGATCCATTCTTTTCAATACTTCTTCGGCGAAAAGCTGGAATTGCTCTCGGTATGC
>CP070806.1:2037965-2050281 GCA_020343675.1 Phycisphaerales bacterium | reverse complement strand
GGCCGTACCCATGGGTGAAGAGCATGAAGCGCTGACCCCAGAAGTGCAGCCAGGGCTCCGGCTCCCAGAGCGGCGCCTCGCGCACCGCACTGAGCAGCATCTTCAGCTCGCCGTCGATGCGATAGCGGACCGCATCGACACCCAGGAAATCGTAATACAGCCGCAATTGCTGGTGCTGTTGCAGCGTCTGGAGTGAGGGCCCATAGATCATCGTGTCGCCGCGCGTCTGGAGCACGCGCAGCGCGTGCTGTGGATCAAGCAGATGTTCAAGATAACTGGTGAAACCGGGCCAGAGCGGCGCGTTCTTGACCGCCGGATCGTCGAGGAACCTCGCCAGGTCGGGCAGCGGGTCACCGGGATCCTTTGGCACGAAGTCGACCGTCTCGACCTTATCGAGCATGTAGCCCTTGCGAGTGGCGTCGATGTGGCGCTGGATGTACGGAAGCTGGATCACGGGCTCGTTCGGGCGCACGGCGAGCACGTCACGGATCCTCACGATCCCCTCGAACGCGAAATCCGCCAGCAACATGACCGCTACCATGAGAAGCGGCGTCAGCAGAGCCCGCCGCCCCTTTGGAAGAGGATTCCTCTCGGCGATGCGTCGGAAGTACCGTAGCACCAGTATGGTGTTGATCGGCATGCCCAGGAAGACCAGCGTGCTGAAGTTCAGGTAGTTGAGCGTGCAGAAGAAGCCCGCGACGTCGATGTACTCGGCACCGTTGTAGATCGACGAATCGTTGTTCTCGCGGACCAACAGGCCGTACCGGCTCAGCCATATCCCGGCCGCCCCCACCAGCCAGCAGAATACCGTCGTCGCCATCGTCACGCGCGTCCCGATCAACCCAAAAAGCAGCGCGAACCGGCTCATCTCCTCCGGCGGATCCACCGTGTCCACGCGCGACGCGTACGCGCAGCAAAACGAAGAGACCGCCGCAGTCAGGCCAAGGAACAGCAGCGCATACCATGTCACCCACAATGCCGGCAGCGAGAAGACATAGAAGCTAATGTCCTTGCCGAACACGGGGTCGGTCTCTCCAAAAGACTCGCCGACACAGAACAGGTAATCGTGGTAGTTGAGCGCCAGCCAGTACCCGCCCAGGAGGCCGACCGTGATGCCAATCTGAAGGGCCAGCCGGCGGCCCCTGCCGGTTAGCGGGTGGAGGAACGCGGGCACGATGACCGCGCCTCCATACGCGAGCATCCCAACGACGTATAGCCAGGCGCCCATGCGGAAGTTCGTCCAGAAGACCGCCACGTGCCCGAGGCTCTCCAGCAGCCACTTGTTGAGGAACAGATACGTGAGCTGGTCAAAGAGGTAAATCGCCAGCACGATCCAGGCGACGATCAACGCCCGCGACCAGAGAAACCAGGCGCTGGGCGCCCTGGGGACGAGGTCTTCGAAAATGTCGGGTATGCCCGTCTGTGGATCCACCGTCAACAGTTTGTTTTCTTTCGCCATTAATATGTGCCCCTGTTTGATATCTTACGTAGCTGCGGGTTTCTGCGCCAGTTCGGCGCGGTTATAAAGACCGGCTACGGCCGGGAAACTCGTCTTGACTCCCTTCCACATCACGAAGACGACAAAGACGAAGAGCAACGCGGAGTAGCGGACCGCGAAATCCAGCAGTGCGATCGTGGCCGCTGCCGGCATTGCCACGCCGCTCATATAGACCGCCAGCGCGAACCCCCACATGTACTGCCCGATGCCCCCCATCGCGATCGGGAAGCGCCGGGCGATGTATCCCCCGACGACGCCCGCCTGAATGAACAGAAAGTTGGTGTTCAGGAGCACGTTGTCGCTTGTGAATCCCATCGAGACCGCGTACGGGGCCACGTCGTCGGCGAAGAACGCCAGAAGGCTCAGGACCGCGCACTTGACCAGCAGCAAGGGATCGTTCGCCAGGCGCCGCAGCACCTGCCACTTGGCGGCCCGCACTTGCGCCCGGTGCTCGGGGTCAGGCTTGCGCCGCAGGGAACGCGTGATCAGGAAGAACGCGACGAACATCACGCACGGCCAGAAAAGCTGGTTGAACCAGATCGTCCACCCGGTGAGCACCAGGCCCAGCAAGGCAAAGAAGATGATCTCGAAGATGATGTACACGTCCTGGATGTAGATGATGGCGCTGGCATTCGCCAGCGACTCGCCCTGCGACTCGAACGCCGCGGCGGTCGCGGCATTGCCGAACTGCAAGGGCAGGAAGCGATTATGCCACTCCCCGTACATCCACGCTCGGCCATGGTCACCAAATGATCCTTTCAGACCGAAGTGGCGGGCCAGGCTGTGACATTGTATGGCCTTGAATATCCAGAACCCGAAATACATGCACGCGCAGAGGCCGACCAGTCGCCAGTCGATCGGGTCCTCGCTCATAAGGTAGTACCTGTGATCGGCGACGCCCTCCACAAGACCGTGCTGGACGTCGTGGTACTGGACGATGCCAAAGCTGATGAGGAAGTTGAGCAGACGGGTGTTCGCCAGGATCTCCCAGACGCCGGCCGCCCAGATCAGCGAGACCACTAAGACGATGGAGACCAACGCGGAAAGAAGCCAGGACCCGAGCAGATTGCGCGTGACCGGCCCCTCGACAGAGTGGCTCTGAGTCTTGGGAGGCGTCTTCATCCCGTTTCTGCCGCCCTTGGGAACGGATCGGAATTTTGACTTTTCAACCATGAGCAGTACTGTCCTTATACATACCTTTGATTAGCGAGCTCATTCCAGCGCACTGCTAACAAGAAGCTCCTGAGGCGTCAGCAAACAAAGACTCCTAGTCATCCGTTGATGCATGGAGATCAACGTTATGCGACAAAAAGAGCAAAGGCACAATGGCCTTTGCTCTCTATGACCGACTCGCCAGAATCGATGGCTATTCCTCTTTCGGGGGCTCGATGAATCCTGCACCTATTTCGAGGTTTCCCGCGCTTGCCTTAATTTCGTAGCTGGCCTTCTGCGCGACGCTGAACGTATTCTCTCCGAGCTGCATGGTTCCGTCCTCCAGGAGCTCGGTTCCGAGACGTTGCAGCAGTGCTCCGAGTTGTTTGATCGGTTTGTTGATAAACTCTTCTGAATATCGAGGGCCGGTGCGTCGTCGCGGCGGCGGCGGGCCCTGCCCGAATTTAAGGTCGAGCCGTATCCGATGAGATTGACCGTCCAAGGCAACCAGGTGCGAAAAACTGCACCCGAGGTTCTCCCCGGCCGGGAGATCCTGGTCATCCAGGCGTACTCTGCCAGCCTTCAGATCCCCGCTCAGAGAGGCAAAGAGCTTGGCGACCGCCTTCTGGTCGGTGCCGGTGATTTCCTTTTCAGCGAGGTCCTTTTCATAGATTTCTTGAAGCTCTCGCTCCTCTGGAAGCAAAGATTTAAGATCCTCCGCTTCATCTTGTGGCATCGGAAAGTCCTTCTGCCCAAACATGACATCAAGCTGGTAATCGTAAGACGTTCCACCTCCCCTTCGCGCGGTCGTTTGCTTCAACTTTTGCACAATCTTCGCTTTGCCCTCATAAGGGACACTATGGTCGTCTATGACGAAAACACCTTTGCTCTCGAGAGTACTCCCAATCTTCGCCAGAATCTCCGCAAATTCCTTGGTCGTTGGACGCACTGCCCTTCTGCCGCCGTAGGAGCGGTTGTAGGAGACGTAGGTTGTGGCTTCCCCTCTTCTCCCTCCAGTAGGCAGGCCTTCCCGGCCACCAGCGCTGATCTCAAAGTTAATCGATGAGCCCTGTCCTTGTCGGCTTCGACTTACATTCATCTCGATAGAGCCGAAGCCTGTGACGGGATAGGTGTTCCCACCGATGGTGACTTGACCCTTCCATTGGATCTCTTCGCCCATCCGCTCGAGCAACGCGCCTAAATCTTCCATCGAGATATGGTCTGTTTCAAGATTGTACGCCGGCTGTGCGTCGACTACTGTTGGATTCGTTATCGCAAAGACGGAAAACAGGCAGAGGGCAATGCCATACGAGATATGAGAATTGACCGTTTTCATGGTAATCTCCTTCTTGTCCCCTCTTTTGGAAGGGCGTTCCATGGATTTTCCTGGAGCTAAATGCCTACGTTGAATCTCCCTCGTTTAGCCCCATATCGATGTTCGTCACCTTTGTTCCAATAAAGACCTCCTTTCTCATCTTGAGTTTTAGTTCTGCTGATAGATTGCATGATATCCATCAGCCGGGACATGTCTTGCTTACCGATCAACACAAAAGATAGTGGGCCATTGGTCCAGGCGAGGATCGTCACTCTACCCTGTTCTTTCGAGCCAGTGTCAAACTCTGCGGGGCCATAGGTGGCATACTCTCTGAAATCCTGTACAGCAAGCCCCCCTTTACCCTGCGAGAGTTGCTCGAACAGCGATAGAGTATCCGTGCCTTTGGTGTAGAGTAAGTGCAGGCTATTGTAATCGGCGATCTTCCTGATGCTATCGAGAACAAAGCCGTGCTGAAGTCGCGGTGGTACCACCGGGTCGAAATCAACGACATCCCAAGGTAGAGGAGTGGGGAGCATATGCCCCTTGGAAATTGCGAGACCTTTTGTCGAATGGATTTTTTCCCGCTTTGGAGGTCCCGAGATAATAAGGCCTTGCTCTGTAAATTTAGGAAATTTTTCTACAAATTCATAATAAAAAACGTCATCTCGACTTACAAACATCTGGGCTGTTGGCTGTTTAGAGGTTTCTTCAGAAACTGTCTGCACGGTGACTTCTTGATGTTCCTGCACGTAGAAGTCAATAGTGGTTAAATCATCAGGCACCTTTGGGGCAGGCTTCTGAAGCAAATCTCTGATGAACAGCGTCAAAAGTACAACGGCTGCCACCTCCGCAGGCCAGAACACTGCCTTCTTGGCAAAATTATGTGCAAAAACCCTACTCCAGGCAGATGGCGAGGATTCGGTTTCTGTCAACCTGGCCTTTAGCGTCTCATACATCCCGGGCGACGGTTCTATTCCCTTCCATGTTTGGAGCACTTCAGAGAGTCTTGTCAGTTGTCGTAATACTCCCGAGCAACTCTGGCACTCGTCCAGGTGAGTTTGTATCTCGATTCTTTCGGAATCATCGATGTCGTTGCTGATATATGCTTCCAATCTGTCCTGGATATCTTCGCATTCCTTCATTCAATCACCTATGTATTTTGCTAACATTATTTTGAGCTTTTTGCGCGCCCTGTGATTGTGCGATTTAACCGTGCCCACTGGACAATTCAAAATATCGGCTATCTCTGAAACCTCTAACCCTTGATACTCCCTCAGGATGACAACCAGATGCTCTGTTTCGGGCAAATGGGCAATAGCATTTTTAACTGAGGCGATTAGCTCATCTTTCTCCACATCCCGATCAGGGTCCGAAGAGGGATCGGCGATTCGCTCCTGAAGCTCAACGCCCCCTTCATCGCGAGACAACGTAAGAGCATTCAGAGATTGAGTCGACCGATGTGTCTTTCTTCTCAATCTGTCCCGGCAAAGATTGTAAGCTATATGATAGAGCCAAGTTTTGAACTGCGCCGTTGCCACATATTTTTTCTTTGCCCGCACCATCCTGAAAAAAGTCTCTTGACACAGGTTCTCAGCCTCAGCAACGTTCTTTACCACTCTATACAGGAAATTGAGTAGGGGTTTCTCGTATCTGCGATACAGAATCTCAAACGCATCGTCATCTCCTGCGCGATAGCTCAGCATTAAATCTTCGTCTGATCGCAACATCCTACCCGTCTGCCGCTATATTACCTTAAACGCACGAGGCCCCAATAGGTTGCAGAAACCCTTGCCCGAAAAAACGACCCACTCTTGAGATCTCTCTGCAATACGAGGTTGCAGAAAGAATTGAGCGACTAACATCACAAATCCAACTATGATACCCGTTACAAGGGGGCCTATTAAGTTTGTGAGCCAGCCATTTTCCACTGAATGGTTATATTGTTGGGCGGCAGGACTGGAATGTCAAGAGCAGCCTCGCAGCGCGTCTGTTGATTCCGGAACCACGTATTTTCGCGGAAAAATCCCAATTCGTAGAAGCTCGGCGTGTTGCTCACTTGTCGTTTAATGGTGTTCCAGAAGGCTCCTTTGGTCCGAGGCGAAAAAATCTGCGCATTTTGCGGAAAAATGTCAAAAAAGGTATCAACATTTGGGGGTCGAGAAACGCCTTGTTCTATAGGAAGCCTTCTGTCTGGGCTTCACTATGCCAGTTGTGGCATGAGTTTACGGGTTCTGGCAGTGGGAATCTGGTTGATTTCGGCTGTTTGACCCCCTGTCCCCTGCCGTTCCGAGCCTTTAGAAGATGCAGTGTGCGGTTGTGCCTGGCCGTCGTAGTCCCACAGCTATAACAAGACCTGAACCAGGTTAAGTCCATATTTGCGGGCCACGGCCTGCTCAGTGGCCGCCACGCCCGGTACGAGACAATCATCAGTCGGCCTATGTCCCGATGCAGCGGTGCAAATAAAAGACATCTGGAGCTGCGGCCGTCGTGACGGATCACTTCGGAACGACGGAAATGATGTTCGCATAACAGAAAAACTGGTCCGCCTCATTCGGGAATCTCAGTACCAGACCGCAGAGTTCGGCGGATATGAGCCGACCCGTGACGACCTGGTTCCTGTCGGGAGGTTCGTTGATAAAAGTGACGGTCACCGGCCCTCCCTCGAATTGGCAGAGCCAGCGGCTCCCGGCCGAAGTGCCTGCGGGTCGGGGTCCGGCAAAGGCTTGCACGGCCAGCAAAACCGCCGCGACCACAGCCGCCACAATCAGGATATTGCCTGCTGTCTTAGACATTGTCATGGCTTCTCCTTTCGGAAAATACCCAGTCCCCATAAACAGGGGCCAAAATGAATGAGAGAACGCCCCACGATATTCGCGCCTGGAAGCGTTGTCTATTGTGGTAACTGCGTATTCTTGCGTAGAAAGAGCCCGATGCCCGCCTCAGTTCAACAGAAAGTCCGGCCAGAAGAAGAAAGGCTACAAGTTCTTTCTTTGCCCGCACCATCCTGAAAAAAGTCTCTTGACACAGGTTCTCAGCCTCAGCAGCGTTCTTTACTACTCCATAACAGGAAATTGAGTAGGGGCTTCTCATATCCGCGATACAGAATCTCAAACGCATCGCCATCGCCTGCGCGATAGCTCGGCATTAAATCTTCGTCTGATCGCAACATCCCACCCCTCTGCCGCTATATTACCTTAAACGCATGAGGCCCCAATAGGTTGCAGAAATCCTCGCCCGAAAAAACTATCCACTCTTGAGATCTCTGGTGTTTATATGCGAATATCCTTTCACGTGTAAGGATTCTCTGCATCTTTCTTAAGATTGACGCACGTGTTAAAAACCTGCCTCAAGTCAACGCAACTGCTCAGGATGGCAGTGTGCGCCTGAGAAGAATATTGCTCCCTATACGGCCCACGCAGGCGTGTCAAACGACGCTATGGACGCCCGTCCTTGCCTTCTTTTTCTTGCAAGCAGTCTGTAAGCCCTCGTCTCTGAATCCATTGCGAGAATTGTCCCCTGGAGTTATAATGCTCCCCAACAGCATCCGTTTTGTTCTCAGGCGGTTAACATATTATTGTCCTATGTGATGGATAACACGATATGGAAACGAAATATAAGGCTTATCGGATTCTTGAACTCACTGTTCTTATCTTATGGTTCTTGATCGTCCAAGCAAATGCTACGGATTACTACGTCAGCCCTTCTGGAAATGACTCAAACACGGGTATTTCGTCAGGGAAGGCATGGAAGACAATTGACAAGGTGAACAGTGTGGCTTTCAAAGCCGGAGACGAGATATTGTTTGAAGGAGGTAAGAAATTTGTCGGATCACTCAAATTTGATGCTGCTGATGATGGTACGCCAGCCAATCCGGTAACAGTGGGATCATACGGTAAGGGACGAGCGACAATTAGTTCGGGAACTGACCATGGGTTTTACGCTCATAATTGTGAGGGATTTTGCGTAAACGATATGGTTTTTGTTGGCGCTGGCCGTACTGTTGACGGTGACTTCAGCGGGATTGTATTTCACGCTGATCTGGATACCGGCGCGAAGCTTCAGTACGTTCGCATCGATAACGTGGATGTGAGTGGATATCGGAAGACCGGAATCCTCATAAGTGCAGATAATCCCAGCAATAGTGGATTCAAAGATGTCAGGATTACCAATGCGGAGGTTCACAATAATGGGTACGCCGGGATCAGTTCTATTGGCTACTGGCCACCGGATCCATCTAATAGGCCGCATCGCGCCATCTATGTCGGCAATTGCAGGATTTACGACAACGCGGGCATTCCCGGCATGAAACCGCACTCAGGAAATGGCATTGTTCTTTCAGGTGTTGATGGAGCAGTCATTGAGTACTGTGAAGCGTTCAATAATGGCTGGCTGTGCGATGCTCCGGGGGGTGGCCCTGTCGGTATCTGGGCATGGGAGGCGAGTAATGTTGTCATACAATTCTGTGAGTCACACAATAATAAGACATCTGGCGGCGATGGCGGCGGGTTTGACCTTGATGGTGGATGCGTGAATTGCGTCATGCAATATAACTATTCACATGACAATGATGGTGCCGGATATTTGATTTGTCAATTCGGCGGTGCCTCAGAATTCAGAAACAACGTCTGTCGATATAACATCAGCGAGAATGATGCGATAGGGAGTCGTCATCCCATGGGCGTTATTCATTTCTATTCGTCAGGTTCTTCCGGCGGAATACGGGATACACTCATATATAACAATACAGTATACGTCTCGTCTGCCACGCGTGGCCCAGGCATTGTTGCTGGAGGCAGGACGTACAATACCTCCATTCACAACAATATTATTGTAACAGCACGCAGCAAGTGTGTTCTTCACGTGAGAGATACTTCTGGGGGTTACAAGTTTGAAGGTAACTGCTATTGGTCATCCGGCGCTCCTCTGAAGATTATGTGGAATGACAAAACATATGCAAGCCTTGCTGCATGGCGTTCCGCCACTGACCAAGAGAAAACCGGCAATTCTAACGTGGGTTACGAGATCGATCCCATGCTTGTTGCGCCAGGCACAGGGGGAACAATTTCCGATCCGAATAAGTTGGACAGCCTAACTTCTTACCAACTCCGTGTTGACTCGCCCGTGATTGACGAGGGGATAAACCTAAAGACAGCATATGGCATCGACTGTGGAAACAGAGATTTCTTTAACAACACTGTACCCCAAGGCAGGAAACAAGACATTGGAGCACATGAGGCTATTCTGGAGGATAATCTGTGCTTGGACTATGTTCAGCGTTGTGATTCTCTCTGAAGCGACCTACTGGGCCAGGGTCTCGACTTGCTCTGGGCCCAGTGCCCGATCATAAATACGCACATCGGCAATCGGACCCGACCAGAACGTGCCAGGAGTCATCTCAGGTCTGCAACCGACGTTCAAGCCCTCGACGGAGCGAGCGAGGTCCGTTTGTGCGTCTGTCGTGACCACAACCCTCTCCGGAATTTATCCGGCTTCAGACGGATTCTCTGCTCCTTTGTGCCTTAGTGCCTATGAGTAAATTATGCAAAACAAACCCAATCAAAGCCAATTTCAGAAAGAATGAGTGTCTGTCTATGAAGGCAAATGGGAAGTCTGTCGGCTTCTTGTAGGAGATTTCGTCATGTCTGTGCACTCTTATCGGAAATCACGCATCGGCATGCCTGCCGGGCAGGCCGTGCTTGAGTACAGTACGTTTGTCGAGAACCGTGGCAACGGCATCTGGATCGATATCGGCAACGAGGATTGCGAGGTGCACAACTGCCTGATCGCTTTCAACGAAGACGCAGGCATCTTCTGCGAAATCTCCTACGGGCTGCACGCCCATGACAATGTTATCGTGGGCAACGGGTTTGCCTTCCCGGGGTCGTGGATGGTCAGCGGTATCAGCATTTCCAGCTCGCCGGGCCGCATCATCGAGCGGAACCTGCTGGTCGGCGACCAGGAGGGCTTCAACTTCCGCGAGCAGAATCGCTCGACGCAGCGAATCGAAGGTGGCTGCGAGCCCGTCTGGAACCATGACGAGGTTGTCCGCAACAATGTGCTGGCGTTCAATCACGATGCGCAGGTGCGGGCCTGGTTCGATATCTCCGATGAACGCCACTGGCCCAGGTCGATGCAGACAGACCCGGATAGCGAAGACGCAGGCTTGTCGCTGGAGGGTCTGCGTCTTACGTTCGAGGACAATCTCTACTGTCCCGGCCCTGGGCAGGGCCTCTTCAAATGGGGCGCTCCCTGGAAAAGGAACGAGAAGTACGGCAGACTCGATGCCGTGCGAGAGGAGTTGGGCTTGGGCCAGGGCAGCGAGGTGGCTGAGTTCGATGTCCTGAACTACGCGGGCCTCGATTTCCGGGTGCCGGCCGACAGTCCGGCGCTCAGCAAAGGCTGTTATCCGCGCGGCGACGTTCCCGGCGTGCGGTTGGGAAAGCTCCCTTAGCCCGGGGGATTTAGCTTATATTCGCGTTAATACTTTTAACGCACATGATGCCGAAACGCCAACCGTCTGTCAATGCACAGCCTGCACGAGGCATGTGCACTGTACAGTCATTTCTTGGCTGTGGCTGGCTGCATCAGATGGGCAAGATCTTCCCACTTGTCCAGAGACTTTGAAAGCACTTCCCATAGGACGCGAAAACTTGCAGTAAATCGTGGTCGTGGACGTTTTGCCCACTATCTGCTCCGTCAATAGTGCACGACTACTGTTTCGTCTTGAGCGGGTCCCTGGATTCCTTGTAGAAGCGGTTCTGGAGTTCCAGAATGGCGTCGTCTTTCTTGAGAACTTTGACCAGCTCAACGAGTTGTTCAGCTTGCGAGTTTATCAGTAATTCACCGAGTTCGGGTTTAGCATAGCTCCCGTCACCGGCATAGTGGTTCGGGTACTGAGCGTACCAGAATATCCCCGTGTACTTGGAAGGGATGTGTTTTAACCGCCCGAGGTCTTTGCCGGACTGTTCTTTCGCCCGGTCCATGTGTACGAGATCAGGTCTTGAAACCTGCATCATGGAGGTTTCCGCCTCATCTGCATGCCCGCCGGTTGTAGTTTCTCTGAGCTTCTCCACTTTCTCTTGGACCATCGGATCCCGTTCAGGCCTGAACAATACAACACAGTAATCCCGTTCTTTTTCGAGCTGCGCCAAGCTGAAAAAGGGCAAAAAGCTGTTGTTTCCACCATGTCCGTTAACAAGAATGATCTTCTTGATTCCGTTCCGGGAAAGCTCATCACACGTCTCCTGGAGGATATTCCAGATGAGCTTCGGGCTATATGCAATAGTCCCGGGCTGGTGTTTGGCCTCCAATATCTGGCTGAAATAGTATTCTGGAAAGACCAGAACGTATTCTTTTGTCGCCGCACGCAGAGCTATTTCCCGGACGTCAATTAAGTCGGTTCCGAGCGGCAAATGGGGTCCGTGTTTTTCGAAAACACCTATTGGAATAAGGCAGATGCCACCAGATTCTTGTACCGCTTTGACAAAATCCAGCGCGGTAAGTTCTCCCCATTTGACTGGAAGATTAGATTTGGACGCGGTTGCTCCGCCTGCAATAGAATTGGCAACCGTCAGAAGATACAAAGTAGCAAGTAGGATTGCGATAGCAGTAGACTGTCCCTTTTTCATAGCTCTGTTCTCCTTGTTTTCAAATCATTGCTTCAGTGAATTCTCCGCCTTTCTGTGCACTCCCAAAATACGACCCTTTCAGAAACACATACGTGTCTCGACATAGCCTACACGTGCAGCATATGTCTGTCAAGATGTGCCCCCGGAAACGACTCTATGACCGAATACGTTTATCGTTGGCAAAGGCCGCCGCCTCAAACTCGGTGACACTCATCCCAACACAATCGAGTCATGGAACCATCTGATCGACCCTTACGAAGCTTCGGACAAGCCAGAAAAGGCCAACGAGTGGCGAGCAAACCTGCCACAAAAAGACGATTTTTGAAAAGTGATAAGACACACTCGAAGTCACCTCCTTCGCGGGCTGATAGCATATGCATTCGCATATCTGCAAAGTGCGAATGGCCTTTTGCATTGGGGCGGACACAGCTCATGTGATGCATTGGCTGATATTCGTGCTGGTGCAGCTATCGTGGACAATGGTAGCCGTGACACCTGGGGCAACCCCTTACTGAGTAACGACAAAGGTAGATATCGGTGCCCATTAGATCACTCGCTGATCTGCAGCCAACCCAAGGCACTGGGTACATGGAAATCCGGTGGGGTGATATTGGGATCGATCCAGCTCATCCAGGCCTCTAACGGGGGCGGGCCGTCTATGCGGCGGCCCAGGTTGTGAATGCTGTCTTTTTGCGCAACGGATTTGCCGCTGCGGTCGTGGCT
>CP070806.1:2022979-2037865 GCA_020343675.1 Phycisphaerales bacterium | reverse complement strand
TGACAGCCTTCTCCTGGCCGTCCCAATAGGCCCGGATGGTCCCGGGGCTTTCGCCCTCCCACACAAAGGCGACGTGATGCCATGAGCCATCGTACATCTCGCTGCCGATATCAGTATAGGCTTCCAAAGTGCGAAACCGCACATTTAATCCCAGGAGTCCGGGCGTAGCGCCTCCCTTGCCGGGTTGGTAGTTGAGGTGAACGCGGAATTCCTGGTCGCCGCCGTGCGAGGAGATGACGGCTTGACGGGTATCGCTGACCGTCGTCCTGACCCAGGCTTCAACGGTTCCATCTTTCGGAACGTCTGACAAGGGCGTTTCCACATAATCGTCAACCCCGTCGAATTCCAAGGCATATCCGGCGGCAGTTACCGAGCGGCCCAAAGTGATACTATCGATGTAAATCCTGCCGACGCCGCCAGCAACCGGATTGTCTCGGTTACCAATGCCGATATACAGGGTCTTGACCTGGGTCACGTTCACGCCGGCGTCGCTGAGGGCGCTGAGTGGAATCGACCATTCCTGCCACCTGTCTATCCCCACGGCCGCCTCTCCATCGGGGTGGGTCACCACCTTGACAATACCGTCGCTGTCCTGGACGGCTACATACAGCGAGGCCGGGGCGCTGTTCGGGTCACTGCGGACGTACAGCGTCAAAGTGTCAGCCCCATGTGCTGTCCAGTCCTGAGCCGTAGCCCACGTCCGCTCGGTCTCACTATAGAAGGGGGAATCGACGTTATTGTACTGCAGAGGCAAGGACTGTCTGCCGCTATAAACAATCGTCTGCTCGGCGAACGGCGCGTTGGTGTGGCCCGTAATTGAACCGGTGCCGTTCGTGAAGCCGTCGAGCCAGATCTCATAGATGCGGTTGCCTTCGTCATCGGTGTAGCTCTCGAAGTCATCCACGACGCGGTGCTTCGCCGTCGAGAAGCTCCAGATATCCCCTTGCCAAACGGCCGGGGCTTCTGCGTCATTGACCTCATCGACTCGCCAGTAGTATGTCTTGCCTAAATCGAGAGACAAGGGACCATGAGCAGCCTCGGGCACCGTGGTCACGGTAGCCGTGCCGTCGATCACACTTTGCTCGTTGGCGCTCACGTACACATCGTGCAAGGCGGCTCGCCCTCCCGCGCTCCAGCTCAGAATCGCCTGCGGATCCACGTCCGTCGCGTCCGCAGCCGGGTCGGGCCCGTGGGCCCGCATCGGCAAATACATGAAACGCACCTCGCTCAGGCCATACTGGCTAATCAGGCCGCCCCAGTTGCTTCCGGCCGTGATCGTGACGAACTTAGCGACTGCACCACCGAAATCAATCGTCGTATTGGACGCGTGGTCGGCGTTGCCTGAAGCTCGGGCGAATTCATGGGTACCGTCCAGGCTCATCCAGACCGCCCCATCGAGTGAATACTCAATGGTCGCCTCCTTGATCCCGAATCCAACCAGATGCTCGACCATCGTATTGTGGTTCCATACGAACATCTGATCGAGTGAATAAGGCCTGTCGAACTCATATTGGATCCAAGTCGGCTCCTCAGCGGCGGCAACGTCACTGATCCACATGTCTATCGGCTCGATCGAGTGCAGATCATCGGCATCCAGACCGGAGCCATCGACCGTTTTCTCAGGCCCTTCGTCGGCGGTGTACGAACTGGACGCGGTGGCCGTGATGTGCTCACCGGCAAGCGCAAAGCTCGCCGGCGCGACTTCAGAATATTCTATGTGCAGCAGCGCCGAGTCGTCTCCCGGCCCGGCCTCAGCGCATCGATTGCCCGTGGACGGATTGGCCAGGTCGTCGCTGAAGATGAGCACCAAAGCGTTCCCGCTGGCCCAGCCGGGCTGGTCGATTATCTCCTGAATGACCGGAGCGATGTCCACCGTCGTCTGGTCGGGGCCCTGGTCACCCACGGCGGTCCAATTGGGCACGCTCCACTGTACACTCGTTGCCGTTCTGGGTCTGGCCGAGATGTCGAAGGTCCCCGGACCACCGAGAAAGGCGGCGGGATTGGGATTGAGTTCGCCCTGGATGATAAGATTCACGGGCAAGGTGCCATCTTTTAGCTCATCGACCTGGAACCGCACCCAAGCGTTGGCGATATAGCTGCCCGCCGGAATAGCGATGTTCGCATAGCGCAGAGCTGCCAACTGCGGGTCAACCATGCCGGTGTCTTCATAGGGCATCTCAAGGTCGCTGCTGGTCTCGTCGATCTCGCCGAGCTTACTCGGATTGAGATCCTCTTCGGCATCATCGAGCTCGTCGGCGATCCTTTGCTCTATCACATAGACGGTCGGATCGACAGGAGAGTCTCCAGAAACTGCCGTTACGGTCGTCAAGTCGTTTTCATAAACGACATTCAATATACCGGCGCCCCCGTATGCGACAATTACTCCCGAGGTTATAAATCCCTCGACGACGGCGGTATCGTCGCCGACAAGGATCAGTGTTCCGCCTGTAATGTCCACCAACCCGGTGCCGGCCCCAAGCGTCAGATTGCCCAACTGAAGTACCCCGCCGGCCAGATTGATCATACCGTTACCGGTAGCCGTTCTGCCGAGCTGCAAGTTGTCATCTACGGTGAAGGTACCTCCGTTCATATTGAATGTGGCAGGACCCGCGCGCCCCAGGTAAAGATGCCCGTTGGACCCCGCAGGGTCACCGATGTAAACCGAACCGCTGTTCATGGTGATCAGCGCAGAGGTGCCTTCGTGATAGGCCGTTGACATGTACCCGCTGGTCGTGAGGGTGCCGCCGTCCATTGTAAGCTCGCCGTATCCGGTATCTCCGTCATTCTGACCCAGGAATACGCGGTACGCCGAACCCACATCGCCCACGCCCAGAATCGGGCCGGCGCCGACGGTTGTATAGCCTATTTCCGCCTCCTCTTTCGGCCACAGCACGGCGTCGGGAACATGGCCGTCTTCCCAGTTGGCAACATTGCCCCACTCGTTGTCTCCAGCGGTGCCGAGCCAATGGTTGTCGGCCGCCGAAGCACTGCCATACAGACCGAACAAAACGGCCGCGAAACAAATCAGATAAGTCCGCTTTCTACACATGATGCTCCTCCTAACAAGGAAGTTTTGGATTGAACCGACCGATACCACTCTTCACCTTTTTTGCGGTTCCCTATTGGCCCAAACCCGGGACAGGCTTCGCCTTTCATCGCGGCTACCTTCTGCGTCCGGACTGACCTTTGACCTCCAAGGTAAGAACGTCATCTCCAGAGCATACGACTCCGGTGGTCGTGGCTGATTGGAGCCCTCCCAGGGGGGCACTTTCAAAAGCAACCACCCCTGATAGCTCAAAGACTGCCAATTTTTGTCTAATTTCATTTGTACCCGAAGGACCCTTTCGATGTCAAGAAAAAAGCATGAGAAACAAAGAAAAAAGGGGGTGCGGCGGCATCAGCCATCCCTATGCGGACCTCGGGCAAAAAATATGTTGCAAACTCTCGCCGGCTTACTATAATACCGCCTTGATTTTGCGCGGCGGGGTCCGCGCATGGGGTAAATGGCTATACACGATACGAAAAGGGAGAATGCTTCAATGGAACCAGTTACGGAACCGGGTATCGGCTTATTCACCGGCAATCTACTGTCGATGGATGAGATCAAGGCGCTGTCCGAGCGCGTTCATTCCAGCGAGAAGAACCGGATCAATTTCGCCGACCAGGTGGAGTCAAACGTCTCCAGAACGGGACAAAAAGCCTGCCTGGACGTTGGAATCGGGCTTTTTATCCTCGGCCGCAACGCCGAGGCCGTCGCCAAGCTTACCAAGGCAAAGGACTGCAAAGAAAAACTCATGGTTCTGGCCTTTGCGCTGCGCCGGCTCAACCGATTTGACGAAGCCATCGAGAGCCTGAAGAACAGTCTCAAGTTCGAAGCCGATAAGCTAAGCGTAGCCGTGGAAAAGGTCGCAACGTACCGCCTCGCCAAGAATTTTGCCGCCGCCGAGAAGGAACTCAAAGCCTGTGCGAATTTCGAGAATGTCAGTGCCGAGTACCACTACCAGCGTGCCCGCCTCCAGGAAGTTCAGGGGGCCTACGATGAGGCGACGGCCGACTACAGAACCGCCCTGGAACTCTCGCCGAATCATCAAAGAGCCATTTTTCATCTGGCCTTTCGCTGCGACCTGGCCGGCGATGAAGAGGCGGCCATCGACTACTACAAGCAAATCGCCTCGAGCTCGCCGGTTTACGTCAGTGCCCTGTTGAACCTGGCGGTGCTCTATGAAGACAGCGACCAGTTGGACAAGGCAACCCAGTGTGTCGATGCCGTCCTGGAGACGCATCCCAATCACCCAAGAGCCCTCCTGTTCAAGAAGGACATCGAAAGTTCCAAGACGATGTTCTATGACGAGGAAAAGGAGAAGAAGAAGACACGCAAAAACCAGATTCTCGAAACACCGATCTCCGATTTTGAGCTGTCGGTGCGGAGCAGAAACTGTCTGAAGAAAATGAAGATCGACACGCTCGGCGACCTTCTGAGAATCAGCGAGGCTGAGCTGTTGTCGTACAAGAACTTCGGAGAAACCTCGCTGCGAGAAATCAAAGCCATCCTCGATCCGAAAGGATTGTTTTTGGGCATGGCTGTGGAGGAAACCGAGCCCGCCCCGGCGGACGAGACAGAAGACAGTGCCGCCGTTGCGGATGAAGAAGAAGGGCTCAGGAGCAAACCCGTGGACGATCTGCAACTGTCGGTGCGTGCTCGCAAATGCGTGCAGAAGCTCAACATTCACACGATCGGTGAGTTGACCTCGCGGACCGACGCCGAACTTCTCGGCTGCAAGAACTTCGGGGTGACAAGCCTCAACGAAGTCAAGAAAGCGCTTGCCGACCTCGGCTTATCGCTGCGAAGCCTGGATTAGTCTATTGTCTTTTGTCAGGTGAATTGACATTGTCCAGCACCATTCAACGGCCGGCAAAGTCCTGGAAACTTGCCTTGTGGACAGTCTCGGGGGGGTGTCGTCTTCACTTCCGGCGCGGCGGGGCCGCGGTCCTCGTGTCGGGGCTGCTCATTCTCGGTGGCTGCAAGAGCCGGCAGCTTACTACACCGACCGTCCAGATGGAGATCGATGCACAACACTGGGTCAGGGTGTTGCTTCTTGAAGATGTCACCACCTGCACGCTGAAGACGAACGCTGCCTTCAGCGTCATCGACGGCCGGACCAACCTGCAAACCCAGATTACCCGGGCCCGGTTCCAGCAAGCCGGTGTCCCGACAAGCATCCGCCTGACAAACGGTGCGATCATGATCGGGGGTCAAACCTTCGCCGACGACCATATCGTCATTCTCCCCGACGACCCGCACATTTTCAACCTGGACGGCAATGATTACCGCGGCAAGCTCAAGTTCATCCTCAATGCTGACGGCGGTTCCTTCGATGTGATCAATCTGGTTCCGCCCGAGCCCTATCTGGCAGGCGTCGTCGGCGCCGAGATGCCCGACTACTGGGAGACCGAAGCGCTCAAGGCCCAGGCCGTCGCGGCGAGGACCTACTGCTTCTACATCAAGAAGCGATTCGGCGTCAACCGCGACTGGGACCTGAGACAAACGGCGGCCCACCAGGTCTATCGGGGGATGAGCGCCGAGTCGGCCCGGATCTGGGAAGCGGTCAATCAGACCAAGGGCCAGGTCCTGGCCTGCAGACAAACCGACGGCACCGACGAAATCCTTCCCGCCTACTACAGCTCGACCTGCGGCGGGCATACGGAAAACAGCAAAAACGTGTTCGGCGGTTCCTTTGAAACGCTGATCGGTGTCTCGTGCCCCTACTGCCAGGATGTGGCGAAACCCAAATTCTTTTTCTGGCCCATGGTCCAATTCGACAAGACCGAGGTCCGAGCCAGACTTCTCGAAAGTTACGCTTCACTCAGGCCGCTCGGGGACATCACCGACATTCTCCCCGCCGGCCGGAGCGATTACGGGGATTATGCCAGATTGACAAACATCAAATTGGTCGGCTCGACCGGCGAAAGCGGCTTTATCAGGGCCGAGGATTTCCGTCTGACGCTCGACCCGACGGGGCGAAAGTTCAGAAGCACGGTTTGCCAAATCGTCGAGCTGGGCGAGAAGTGGGCGTTTTTGTCAGGTCGAGGCTGGGGGCACGGGGTCGGAATGTGCCAGTGCGGGGCCGAGGGGATGGCAAGACAGGGCCGGAAGGCCGAACAGATACTCTCGCACTACTACCCAGCCTCCAGAATTATTAACATTTATTGAGACTCGGGAACCTGGAACGGTGGCATAAGAAGATCGCACGCCAATTCCGAACGCCGATACGCACACTCTTGAGTTCCCGGGCAGTCTTTGTCTGAACATGGCCGACTTTCAAATTGTCCATCAGGATTCTGGTTCCGCCGCCCGGTGCGGTTTGCTCAGAACCGCCCACGGGCCGGTGGAAACACCCGCCTTTATGCCGGTCGGCACGGCCGGCGCGGTCAAGGGTATCACGCCGGAACAGCTTAAAGAGACCGGCGCCGGCATCATCTTAGCCAACACGTACCATCTGTTGATCAGGCCCGGCATCGAGACCATCGAAAAGCTGGGCGGCCTCCACACGTTTATGGCCTGGGACCGTCCCATCCTGACCGACAGCGGCGGATACCAGGTGTTTTCCCTGAGCCCGCTGGCCAGAATCGATGACGATGGAGTCGAGTTTGCCAGCCACGTGGATGGAGCACGCATATACATGAATGCGGAAATCGCAGCCGATATCCAGAATCGCCTTGGGGTGGATATCGCCATGTGCTTCGACCAGTGCACAGCGCACGGCATCGGTGCATCGCAGCTGGACGAAGCGGTCACCAGAACCATCCTCTGGGCCGAACGAGCCAAACGGGCCCACGCCCACCCGAACCAGATGCTGTTCGGCATTGTCCAGGGCGGAACCGACCTCGAGCAGCGAACGCGCTGCACCTCCGAGCTTGTCCGGATCGGTTTCGACGGGTACGCACTCGGCGGGTTAAGCGTGGGCGAGGGGCACGACGAGATGACCAGAACGGTCGCCCATACGGCACAACTGCTGCCCGAGGACAAACCACGCTACCTGATGGGAGCCGGCACGCCCAAGGACATCATCGCCGCGGTCGCAGCGGGGATCGATATGTTCGATTGCGTGCTGCCGACGAGGAACGGACGCAACGCCTTTGCATTCACCAGGAACGGCCCATTACGGCTCAGAAACAACGCACACGCAAGCGACGCCGGGCCTGTCGAGGCCAGCTGCGGGTGCTATTGCTGCAAGGAGTTCAGCCGGGGCACCCTGAGGCATTTCTTCAATGCCGGGGAAATGCTTGGTCCGATATTGGTTTCCCTGCACAATCTGACGTTCTACCAGAGGCTCATGGCTGAAATCAGGCGGGCCTTGAGGAGCAACAGGCTTGCCGAATTGGCAAAAAGAATTGACTATTGATTAAAAATGGAAAAGCGTTATTATTATGCGTTTGGTCGGTGGTACAACCCCGGTCATTCCGGTACGAAACATAATCCTTTGAGTCGATGAAGGGAAGACAGAAATGGATAATATGTGGATATTAGCTCAGGCCCAGAGCAGCGATACGTCGTCGGGCATCTCGTCTGCGCCGGTCGGTTCGGAAGGTGAAGCTACGACGGCCACACCGTCCGGAACCGATACCCCGCCAGCGCAGAAACCTCGCCCGGCCTTCCCACCAAGCCAGTTGATTTTTCTGGGCCTGATGTTCGTCCTGATGTACGTGATTCTGTTCAGAGGACCGCGAAAGAAACAGCAGCAGCACAAACAAATGATGCAGGATCTGAGCAAGAATGACAGGGTCCAGACCATCGGCGGGATCATCGGGACTGTCGTCGATACAAGGGATGATGAGATTACGCTGAAAATCGACGAGTCGAATAACACGAAAATAAAAATCGTCCGTTCAGCCATCAGCAGGAATATGTCGAAAGACTGATCGTAGGCAAGTGAATGTGCGGATGAGCCGGCCCGCGAACGCACGGGCTCGTCGGCGCACAGATGCATGAATACAGCACGAGGAAAGTTATGAGCAAAAATCTGACGCCGAAAATTGTTCTCATTATTGTTCTGGTGGCTGCTGCGGCCTGGACGTTGTACCCGCCGAACAAGACTCTAAAACCCGGAATAGACCTGGCGGGTGGAACCAGCCTTATCTACGAAATCGATACCCACGGCCTCCAAGCGGAGGAAAGGAAAGACCTCGCGCAGCGCATGATTACCGTGCTGCGAGAACGGATCGACCCGGCCAATATCCAGAACCTCGTGTGGCGGCCCCAAGGCAACAACCGCTTCGAGATTCAGATGCCCTTAGCCAGTGCCGAAGCGCGTCAGAGGCGGCAGGATTACGAAAAGGCCGAGAGAGAACTGCTCGAAAAGAACGTCTCGGCCGCCAAAATTCTGCGTTCCCTCGACAGGCCGGCCCAGGAACGAGCCGAACTCTTCGAGACGCTGGCCCTGAGCGACCCCAACAGACAGGAAATTCTCAAGACTCTTGATACGGTCCACGAGGCACGCAAAGACCTCAGAAGCAGAAGAGACGAATCTTACAGCCAACTCGAAGACACCGAAGCCAAGCTCTCGACGGCCGGGCTGGACATTGAGCGCATCAATCAAAGAAGAATTGACTGGGTCAAGCTCAGCGGCGAGGAACTCCAGGCGTCATTGAAAGAGTTCACGGACGCCAACGACACACGTGCTCTGCTTACCGGATACGTGAAAACCTATGCCGACTGGTCCGCCGTGGCGGATGAGTATCTCGAAAAGGATGAGCAATACAAACAGGCCAGGGCGTCCATCGACCGGCTCAACCTGACTCAAGACCAGTTGAATCTGTGCCTTGAGATGCCCGAAAACTCACCAAGACGCTCGGAGCAGATCCGCAAACTCAAAACTGATTTCCCGGACCGGGCCGAACAGATTGACCGCGTTGTGGCCGCATTCGGCGAATACCGCCCGTTCCGAGGCAGACTCGACGACCCGAAGGACCTGCAGCGTATGCTCAAGGGCGCCGGCATCCTGGAGTACAGAATTCTTCCGACTCTGGGACATCCCGATGTGGATGCGGACCAGATGAACACCTACGTGGAACGGCTCAAGGAAAAAGGACCAAAAGCCGCCTCCGACACGCGGTACGTGTGGTGCGAGATAGAGAGCCTCGATGATTGGAGGGCCACCGATGGAGAAGGCCGGCCTGCGATTATCGGGCAGTTCGGCGAAAAGTCTTACGTCCTGGCCAGCAACGGGACCAGCGAAAGCCTGCTACACGGCTCCGAGCGGACCGATTGGAAGCTGGAGAAGTCCTACCCGACAACGGACGACATGGGCCGAAGGGCTATCGGCTTTCTGCTGGATGACAGAGGCGGCAGGCTTTTTGCCAACGTCACCAGTAAAAATATCGACCGGCCGCTCTGTATTCTACTCGACGGAATCGCCATATCGGCGCCGAACATCCAAACGCGGATTTACAGACAGGGGCAAATCACGGGCAGCTACAGCCAGACCGAAGCCGAAGACATGATCAACAAGCTGAACGCCGGTTCCCTGCCCGCCCGGCTGATCGAGCAGCCTATCTCAGTCAATACGATTGGCCCGTCCATCGGCGCGGATAATCGCGACCAGGGAATCGTGGCCGGGCTCATCGGTCTGGTCGCCGTGATGCTGTGCATGCTCGCCTACTATATTCTTTCCGGCTCGATTGCCGATATGGCCCTGTTGATGAACATCCTGTTCGTGCTGGCCATCATGGCCGGTCTTCGAGCGACGTTCACACTGCCGGGCATCGCCGGCATCATCCTGACGATCGGCATGAGCGTGGACGCCAACGTCCTGGTTTTTGAGAGAATCCGGGAAGAGCAGTTGCGAGGCTCCTCGCTGCGAATCGCCATCGCGAACGGGTACCAACGAGCCTTCCGAACCATTCTCGATGCGAATCTGACAACCTTTATCACCGCGGCGATTCTTTACTGGCGCGCCTCCGAAGAGGTCAAGGGTTTCGCTATCGTGCTCATGCTCGGCATCGCCTCAAGTATGTTTACGGCCTTGTTCGTCACCCGGGTCGTCTTCGACCTTCTGCTCTCGAAGCGAATCATCAAGGACCATCTGATGATGCTCCGCATCATCCACAACCCGAAGGTCAACTGGATGCGATCCAGACCGATTTTCTTGTCTGTCTCGACGTTGCTTGTCGCGGCAGGTCTGTTTGTCTTCTTCACCCGAGACGCCACGACGAACAACAAGTATGACATCGAATTCACCGGCGGAACGAATGTCCAAATCAGTCTGAAAGAGCCGATGGACCGCCAGGCAGTCGAAGGCAAGATCCGCAAAGCCGGGATGGATTTGAATAACGCCGCCCTTGCGGCCACAAGTGTTTACCGCATCGGAGAGACAGACAGACAATATGAAATCAGCACGACGGAGACAAACAAGATAACCGTGACCGTGACGTTGCCGCAGGCCGGGGCATCGGTTCAGGATCTCACCACAAAAATCGAAGAGGCCCAGGAGCAATTCACCGGAACGCTCAGCAATCTGCTGGTGACACAGGATGCGCAAAACGCGGCGAAGATCATCATATCGACGAGCCAGATGAACCAGTCTCTGGTCAAGGACGTTCTGGCCGCCGCTTTCGGCCAGGCCGAGATCGGCGAACCCCAGGTCAATGAAGTGGTCAGTGATGCGATCCTGGCGGCCTTTGCGGGCCAACTTGAAATCCAGGAGAATCTCGAACCGAGAATCAGCGCCGAGGAAAAGATATCCGAAGATCTGATCAGTTCTTACCCGGAACTGATCGATTTTTTGGGCGGCGTCAAGATCGTCTGCGAGATCGACAGACCGGCCCTGGCGGGCGAAATCGTGCAGCGGTTTCGTGATTTGCCGTTCAAGCCCGACATGCGAAACGTCCAGCGATATCCTTATGACATCCTCGATACCAGCCTGAACGAGTTGACCGATCCGAATCGGTTGATTACGTCCTTCGCGTATGTCAGCGCCGAGCCCGAAGCGGGATACCGAGAACTCTCGGAGGACGAATGGACGCGCTTCGTCGAAACCGAGAAGTCCAAAGTCCTGGCTGCGACCCGGCTGGAGACCTCGCTGCCCCGCGTGAGGCAGTTCGACCCTTCCGTCGGCTCCGAACAGAAAACAAGGGCCTTGATTGCCATCGTGCTCTCGCTCTTTGCCATCGTCACGTACATCTGGATTCGATTCGGAGACGTCCGTTACGGCATTGCCGCCATTGTGGCCCTGGTACACGATGTATGCATCACACTCGGCGCGGTCACCGCCTGCACCTACATCGCGGGAACCTTAATGGGCGACGCCCTTCTGATCGGAGACTTCAAGATCAACCTCGCCATGATCGCCGCTTTCCTGACGCTCATCGGATACTCGCTGAACGACACCATTGTTGTCTTCGACCGGATCCGTGAAAACCGCGGCAAGGCCCGCGCGATCAGTCCGCAGATGATCACGGACAGCATTAACCAGACGATTTCCAGGACGATTCTGACCTCGTTCACAACGTTTGCTGTTGTGCTGATCATGTATATCTTTGGCGGTCCCGGGTTGAGAGGTTTCAACTTCGCCATCGGTCTCGGCGTCCTCGTGGGGACGTACTCGTCGATCGCAATAGCGGCGCCGATTCTGTTGATCGGTACAGCGAAGAAAAAGGTAAGAGGCAAATAGCCGCGGGACAAACGGCTCGTTGTCTTTGTCCCTGTACCCACTGCGAAAGCAGGGAATGAGAATCTTTCTCCGGTCGTCTTTTTTGAGATGCAAAAGGACTTAAAAATAGGATTGGCTGTGGGTCTGGGTCTGGTCGCCGCCGCCGTAGTGTGGGTGTCCACACGCCCGAGCATGAGTCCGGAGGCGAGAATGGGTCAGCTTCACAACACCGACCCCGTTGAGCAGGCCGGCCCGGCGGAAGAACCGAACGAGCAGCCCGTGGTCAGCGTCATTGCCAGAAGTCCCGAGCCGAATCTGCCGTTGCCGACCCTTCCGGAAGCTCCGCCCCCGGAGACCCCAATCGAAGAAACGGTGGTCCCCGCTGAGGAGGAAGAGCCAGGTGTGTTTGACTCGACCGTGCACGAGCAAACCGTGAAGATCGAAACTCAGAGATTCCACATTGTGCGCAAGGGCGAGACGCTGTCCAAGATTTCCCTGACATACTACGGTTCGGCCGGACAGTGGCGCAAGATTTTCGAGGCCAACAGGCTGACCATCGAGGACCCGGACAAGCTCACCCTCGGACAGAAGCTGATCATCCCCGACTGAGCGCCCGGGCCACAACAGCTACAGGCCCTGCGCCGCCGCCCTGTCCACGAGCCAGGTGACCTTATCGAGAGCAGGCCAAAGCGCGTGAATGGGATACCGCACTTCGTCCGGCTCGCTTGTCAGAACCTCTTTGAGGATTTGTGCCTTCTCCGGGCCGCACACCTGCACCACCAGATGAGACGCAGCGGCCAACACCGGGTGCGTCAGCGTGATCCTGGTAAGCTTCTCATCGAGGACATAGACAGCGCACGCCAGGTCCTCCGTATCGAAAGAGGCATAGGAATTTGGAAACAGCGAGCCGGTATGGCCGTCCACACCCATCCCGAGCACAATCAGATCGAACTGCGGGACCTGCCCGGGTTCGAGACCGAACACCCCTCGGATCGTCTTCTCGTACTGGCGAGCGGTTCCGCTGAAATCGCCCTGCTCGGTCGGAATTCGATGGACGTTCCCTTCAGGGATGGGCACGGCGAGCAGAAACGTGTCGGCGGCCAGCTTATAGTTGCTCAAGTGCGACTCGACGGGCACGATCCGCTCGTCCACCCAGAACAACTGGATCCTGTCCCAAGACAGAGAGCGAGCCTGCGGCGACGTGCCAAGCAGCTCGAAAAAACGTTTCGGCGTGTTCCCCCCGGATACGGCCACGCGAAAGGCGTCTCTTGCCTCGATGGCCCTCCCTGCCCGGCCGACGAAAATCGCAACGCTTCGCTCGGCAAGGCTCTCAGGGTCGGAGACAATCTCGACATTCGGCTTGTATTGTATCGTCGTATTCATAGTTCCCCCAACATTGCCCCCGACGAGAAAGTATGCCACCACCTGAAATCATACTCCCACTTCCTTCATCGCTCGTTATGCTGACCGCCTCTATTATCCCCTGCCGCAGACGGTTTGGCCAGAAAATCTTGCCAAAAAAACCTCGCTTTCTCTAACACTGTAGCAGAGAAGAACTTATGGAGTCTGTCCGTCATCGGCCCGCGGCTAACGCCGGACCGGCTCGGCCGCAAAGAAACGAGTCTTGACGTCATCGAGAATCATGTATAGCGAAGGCACGAGCACCAGCGTAATGCACGTGGCGAACATCACCCCAAACGCCAGGCTTATCGCCATCGGCACAAGAAACCTCGCCTGCAAGCTCTTTTCTGTAATCATAGGCAAGAGGCCGCAGAATGTGGTCAGGGTCGTCAGCATGATCGGGCGGAACCGGCGCGTCGCGCAGTCGCGAAGTATCTGCCCGAGCTCGATGCCGCTCCGACGCTCGCGGTTGATCAGGTCGATCATGATCAGCGAGTCATTGACGACCACGCCGGAGAGGGCGACGATTCCAAAGAGCGAAAGGATGCTCAGGTTGAAACCCATCAACAAGTGCCCTATGGTCGCGCCGACGATGCCGAATGGAATTGCGGCCATGACGATGGCCGGCTGCGCATAACTCCTGAACTGAACGGCCAACAGGGCATAGATGGCCATCATGGCAATGCCGAAATTGGGAATCAGGCTACCGAGTGATTCGTTGCGTTCGCGCTGTTCTCCGGCGAAGCGATATTGTAGGCCCTGGAACTCGTTCATCAAACGCGGCAGCACGGCGCTGCGCAGCTCCGCGTTGATCTTCCCGGCGCTGGCTACGGCCTCATCAACATCGGCTGAGACGCTCACGACGCGCCGGCGGTCCACCCGCCTGATGGCCGAATAGCCCCTGCCGTACTGGATCTCGGCGATTGTCTTGAACGGAATTTCCGTTCCGTCGGGCAATCGGACTCTCATATTCTCCACGTCGGCCAGGCTCTTTCGCTCGGATTCGGGGTAGCGCACCATCACGCGTATGTCGTCCCGGCCCCGCTGGATGCGCTGGGCCTCGTCCCCGTAGAAGCCCTGCCTGACCTGCCTGGCCAGATCCGAAAGGGTCAGTCCCAACGTGCGCCCCGTTTCCTTCAACGTCAGCTTCAACTCGGCCTTGCCCGGCTCAAAATCATCGGCAATATCGCTGACACCCGCATAGTCACGAAGGATGCCTTTGAGCCTTTCCGAGGCCGCCAAAAGGACATCGTAATTCTGGTGAGACAACTCAACCTCAATGGGGTTGCCTGCATCGACCCACTCGGCGATAAACGTCAGAGCCGAGACGCCCGGTATCTCGCCGACCAATTCGCGCCAGCGGTTCCGGACTGCCACGCTGGATATGTCACGATCTTCGGCGCCGAGCAGCTCCACATTGACTTCCGCCAAATGCGACTGCCCCCCCGCCCCGATGTCGATGCTGACCGGTCCGCTGCGCGCCAGGGTCGGGTGGGCGCCGACGGTGGTGGAGATGTGCTTCAGGAGCGAGGGCTCGTCGGACCGCCTGGCGTCAAACTCATCGATGGCTTCAAAAGCAGAACGCTCAATGCCCTCGATAATCTCGCGCGTCCGCTCGACGGGTGTGCCCAGCGGCATCGTCAACATCGCGATCATATTGTCCGCCTCGACCGTATCGAAGAACACGAACTTGATGTAGCCGCCGGCAATAAAGCCGACAACCGTCAGGAAGATGGCCGTCCCGACGGCCAGCGTGACATAGCGCCACCGGATCGCCTTTTCGACGAACCGCGCGAACGGCCCCTCGACGAACCAGTACAGCACCTTGTGCGTTCCC
>CP070806.1:1965671-2022879 GCA_020343675.1 Phycisphaerales bacterium | reverse complement strand
GAAAACCATTATTCTTACCTCAGTAAAATGTAAGACCACCCGGCCGAGCTGAAGTGATCTGCCCCCTTTTCTTGGTCCAAGGTCTATGAGAGGATTCCACAGTCCTGTACTCCAGCGAGCACTGGCGTGCCTGGCCTGACGCAGCCGGCTTGCTGACACAGATCCGCAAAGCCCGCCGGTGTCATGTAGCTCAGGCTGCTGTGCGGCCGGTAGTGATTGTAATCCATCCGCCAACGCTCCACAACGTATTTCATCTCGTCGATATGTAAGAACAACTCGCCATTGAGAAGCTCGTCACGCATTCGGCTATTGAACGACTCGACGTACCCGTTTTCCCACGGACTGCCCGGCTCTATGAACAGCGTGTCTACGCCCAGCTCCTTCAAGAACCTCTTGACTCGATCGGCTGTGAACTGAGAACCATTGTCGCTGCGAAGGTACGCTGGACAGCCGCGTACCAAGAACAGGTAACGCAACAGCTCGATCACGTCGTGCTGCTTGATACTCGAGGCCACCTCCGAGGCCAGGCATTCCCGGGTGAATTCGTCAATCACGTTGAGGATGCGGACCTTTCGACCATTCTCCAGCCGGTCCTCGATGATGTCATAGCTCCAGATGTGGTTCATATATTCCGGCGGTCGCCGGTCGCAAGCGTTCTGTCCGTTGCCGTTACAGCGTTTGCTTTTCTGACGCTTCTGGGGCAATCGCAGGTCTTGTTGACGCCAAATGCGGTAGACCCGCTTATGATTGACGATCCAGTTTAGTCTGCACAGGATCTCGGTAATCCGCCGATATCCATAGCGGCGGTGTTTACGCTTGTTGGCCTGTTCGCGGATGGCTTCGGTCAAGAGCCGATCCTTCTGGGGCATCTTCAGTTCATACCGCTGTGTACTGCGGTTCTGCTCCAGGCTCTTGCAGGCTTGGCGTTCACTGACTCCCAGCTTCTCGATGGCCGCTTCGACGGCCTGGCGGCGAGAAGCCGGGTCTATCAGTTTTTTGAGGCCACCTCCCGGAGAATGGCGTTGTCCAGAGCTTGATCGGCCACCAGCTTGCGTAAACGGGCATTCTCCTTCTGAAGGCCCCGCAGCTCCTTGACCATCTCCGGACTCATGCCGCCATACTTCTGACGCCAGCGATAGTAGGTCTGCTCCGAGACTTCGATCTCCTTACAGACTTCCGGGATGGTCTTGCCCTGTCCGATCAGGACATCGGCCTGCCTGAGCTTGGCCACGATCTGAGTGCCTGTGTGCTTCTTCTTCATAATAGAGGTCTCCTTAAACCGGTGTTGTCCTCTCTGAACGGTCGATGCTCGTTTCTGCCGTAATCCGCTCTCGCCGCCTTCGCCCCAAGCTGGGGCGGCGAGAGAAAGGTGAAGGCAGGAACCTGCCGGGTCCGCCTCGAGCCGACCCTTTTACCTTTCAAATCGGCAACACAACTACAATATCTTCCGGAAACCTCTCATAAGACATGGACCAATTTTCAGGGGCAAGACCACTCCACCTCTTACACCGTTAAGCTGATCCAGTGCCCAATCTGCCCAAATCGCATCGAGAAATTTTTCTGCCTTTTGAGTTAGTGAGCGGTCTTTACAGAGATCAAATATATCGAGTAAATTGGGTAAATCGTAACCCATATAGTGGGGAGAAGCGACCTCAAGAAAAAAACCTTTTTTGGCTCTTTCAGTAAAATACTCATCAAAAAACTCAACCCACTCCTTATAGTGATCGGCCGCAGTGTACTCTTTCCCATCTTTATAATTTCCACGAGGTTTCGGCCCAGTATCTTGATCGTTCCCATACATCTGATGGAACCAAAACCTATAGCCGGCTCCTTGGCCGAGATCGGGATATACGCGATCCTTAAACTCCGGCTCGTTCATGAAAATCTGGGATGTAATAAGACTGCTTACCTTTGCAACTAAATCATGGTTTTCACTGCCGCTCATCCACCAGGTACTCTGTCGAGCCAAATGGATATCATCCTTATACTCCATTCGTTGCCAGAGCACTTCTAAAAGTGCTTGTTCTGTTTTTGGATACAACCGACCAGGAAAAACAGTACCCTTAGCGCCAAAAGCATAATACATACGATAAAGCCACTGATTAACAGACAGGTGCCAGTAATCATCCAGTCCATCTATACGCCGTCCGCTAGAATCCTTTGTCGTGAAGATATCCAACAAAGCCGCATTCACATGATCCAGATCTTTACCCAACCACAAAGCTGCAAAATGATTGCTATACGACCAGCTTCCATTGCGACCAGCTTGCTTATAAGCTTGCTTAAATGCTTGCCGGATGCGCATTGGTTTAGTCTCTGCTGTCTTTTGCATATATTCCTGGATTTTTTCTTCGGAATAAATGAAATTCTGGTTCTCAAGGGGATTTTCAAACTCAGCGCTAGAATCAGGCTGTGCATAAGACATTCCTGTTAGGATCAACAGAAAAGTATAAATTATATTTCTTTTGCTCATCTCCAATCTCCTTAAGATCGAATTATAAAACTATAAACCAACACAGTAAAGGACTAGCTATTCATCATATCCGGGGCCGGCCCAGGATACTACGAAATTACATGAAGGAAGGTGTTTTATGCAACTTAGATTCAAGTCCCGGCGGGGGCATTGACCCTTAGTTGCATAAAACACCGAAAAACTTAAATAGTAGTCACTCTATATTCTCTTCATGGCAAGGGAAAAGAAGCTTGACATTCATGAACAGGACAAGCAGCTTACAGGTGTACTTAAGCGAATCAAATCGAACAAACGAATCTCAAAAACTAACAAAGCAACAATTCTCAAATTTCATCAAAGGCTGTTGTCTGAGAATCTGAGCACGGCAAGAGTGGTCTATTATTTGAATAGGCTTTCCATGATCGCCACATGGATTAGCAAGGATTTCCACAAAGCCAGTAAACCAGATATCGAGCAGATAATGCGTCGCGTAAACGCAATGGACTACACGGAATGGACCAAAAAGGATTATCGCGTGACGCTTAAGAAATTCTACAAATGGCTACGTGGCTACGATGAGAGGGGACAGTATCCTCCTGAGGTCAGCTGGATCAATACGCACATTTCTATAGACAAACAATACCTTCCCAACAATATGCCCACCGAAGAGGATGCAAAACGGATGATTGAGGCGGCAGAGCACCCCAGGGACCAGGCACTGATTGCCAGCTTGTACGAGTCTGGCTGCAGAGTAGGCGAAATTGCTGTGTTGCGGATAGGCCACATCAACTTCGACGAGTATGGGGCACATATGGTAGTTAATGGAAAGACAGGCAGCAGAAGAATTAGGCTGGTTTTCAGCGCCCCCATCTTGGCCTCATGGATCAATGTTCATCCTCAGAAAGCTAATCCAGACGCCCCTTTGTGGGTTGCTGTGGGGACAACAAAAAACATTACCAGTCAAGATAAGAGACATGGAAAGAAATATATTCGACATTATGGCCCAGAGCTAAAGTACAGAGCAATAGCGAGCATGCTCATGAGGGTGGCAAACAAGGCCGGACTAAAGAAGAAAGTAAATCCCCACATCTGGCGTCATGCACGGGCTACATTCCTGGCAAACAAACTGACAGAGCAGCAGCTCAAGCATCTTTTTGGGTGGAAGCAGTCTTCGACAATGGCGGCTACTTACGTGCATCTGTCGGGCCGAGATGTGGACGATGCTTTGCTTGCGGTCTACGGGAAAAAAACAATTGACCATAAAGACAAGCGAAGTGAATTGGCTCCCATAGACTGTCCAAGATGCAAAGAAACCAATGAATACAATAATGTGTTCTGCAAGAAGTGTGGCTGGGTATTGGACAATGATGCTGCTGAGGAACTGAACACAAAGAGAAAGAAGGCCGACGAAATAATCAGTGCCCTGACGAAAGATCCTGAGAGTCTGAAGCTGATTGCCAAGGCCATGGCCAAATTGGGATTAGTGGACAAACTGTTTCGTATTTAACAGCTACCAGAGACGCCGCCCAGCACTTGAGCGGCAGAAATGCAGCCAGTCACTTGCTTTCTTCGAACGCAGCCTTCATCGGCAGTCGGCTACAACCAAAAGTGCTTTGGTGACCGAAAGTTTTATATAGTTCTGTGACTACTTCATAATTACAGCAAAATGGATAAAACTGACACAAGGTACTTGCTGAAAACGCAATGCGAGCGTAGGCATGACCACGAAAACGCTGGCATTGATAGCCTTCTGCCTGAATGGATCTTGGATTTGAAGAAGTATTTTGGAAAGAGATCCGAGCTGGAGTATTTCTGCTCCAGTAGTGGAACTCACCCGCCGTAGTGGCGCTCACATATATACATCTCTTTTTGGTTTTTGCTTCTATGGGCTGGCTGCCGCGGGCTTTGTCTCAGTTTCCGACTGACTCGCTACTGCCAGAATCTTCTGAACGTATGTTTTCTTATCCTCCTGCTGGAAGAAGACGTGTCGCCGCTCAAACTCTTTCTTCGTCATTCCACTGTCCCACCACGACACGTCAGGCAAGGGTGTATTCGAAATGATGAAAGAGTCAAGCGTAACTAGGGGCTCTTGGCCCCTAAGATCATGCTCGACCGACTTGATTGCCTTGTAGAAAGCGATCTTGGGATCATCCGGCCCTTTTATATTGCGCAGCCCTTTGGGGTCGATGAAACTGATATGCTGTTTTTCATCGGCCAACAGCCACAGGATAAAATCCGGATAGAAGTTTCCCGCTTCAAAGAAACCGACTCCTCTGCCCCGTGACATGTTGCGCAGCAAATAGAGTTCCGTGTTTTCAAAGAACCGTTTGTTCTGTGTGCAAAATTGGTGCAGGTCCAGTACAAAGTCCTTCTCGCCTTCATTCAACGGTACAGGTTTGACTTCAATCAGATCACTGTTGACATAGACCATAGGTTGGTACAGATGGCGCCCGAAGAAGATCGGATGTAATCCCTGGAACATCTCCATCGGCTTCAGTTGCCCGCTCTCAATGACCCCTTTGATCTCTCCGAGCTTCTCAATGATATCCTTCCGCGACTGGTCGATGAGAAACAGGTAGTCGGCGATGAAGTTGGGATCGTCTTCGTTCAGCGTTCGGTACTCCAGGTGATCCTTCTCGAATTCGGCCTTGCGCACCTTATAAAACTGGTCGCAATATTTACGAAGAAGTGTTGCGGCTATCTCCTGCCATCGCCGGGCCTGCTCGAATGACCGGGCCTCCATCTCCTCCGGCGGAATGTGGAGCACGTACCAGCTAGTGTCTGTCAGGAGCATCGGGAGACGGTCCCTGTTCAGGTTGTACCAGGCGCGCTCGCTCTTGAACCGTTGAAGATCAAAGTACAACTCGTCGATGTCGAGAAAGCCCAGATGATCTTGCGTGAACCACGCCTCATGCGGGACGGTCACATCAGGTGTTGCCTGGCCCCGCAGGCTGGCAAGTGCTTGAACCTTAGGATACCAGTCGATAACGGTCCGACTTTTTCTCAGCAAGTCATCCAGCAACCCCAGTATCGGTTTGGGTCCCTGCTTCTTGAAATCGATGCCTTCCTTGAGACGAATCGTCTTGAGCGGCTTCTTGCCCAGGTTTTTCACGACCGGCAGGACGAACTCAATCCGTTCTTCATTGGCCGGAAGCTCCTCTTCCTCCAGATACTCCTTGAACTGTCGCATGTAGTCTGCGTGGATACCGAACACGTTCAGTGTCTCCAGCCGTTCGATGTCAGCGGGGGCACGAATCCCTACGATGCGGTGGCTCCGCTTGAGGCAGAAATCCAGCCCCTTCAGACGGACACCTCGACCGAAGAGCTGGATGATCTGTGAACCTTCCTTCTTGCCGATGTTCATAAGGCCCATCGTGCTTACTCGCCAACTCGACCACCCCTCGGAAAACTTCTTCGACCCAATCAGAACGTTGACATTCGAGTCGGCCGAATTCACTTGGCGAAAGAGCGACTCCGAGAACTCGCTATCCGAAACAGCCAGGTCGTCCGGGTGTTTCTCACAGAGCTTACAGAGGCCAGACGAATCGCCGACGTTGATGAGTCCAAATGGCTCGTTGTCCTCGCCGATGTGCAGCGCCACCTCACCTTCGGCTTCGCCGCCGGCCTTGAGCCGTCGAACGTGCAGCGCCGCTGGAACCTGGGCATTGAACAGCGCAGCCAGAATGCCCTGGAACACCAATTCGCCGGTCAAACCAAGTTGCCCAAGATAAGTATAGGCCCCGGCAAAAAGCTCGCGGCCCTGCGAATCGTGGAGCCCCGATTGCCCTCTAAGAAGCATATCAAGATAACGGATGCTATCCTGCCGGTTCTTCACAAAACGCGCGAGGAATAGTAGGATGTCCACAACGTCTGAGACGTCCCTTTGACGCGGCTTCTTGGTAACACTGCCACCGACAAAAATCCAAAGCGGCTTGTCAACCAGGAAACGCCGCAGTTCATCCTGCCTGTCCTGGAACAACTTCTGTTGCTTGTAGAATGCCAGCAGGCAAGCTATCAGATACCGTCGGCGATGCTCCTCGTTCGAGTCGTCCTCCAGATTCAGAATGCGGTACTCTTTGCCATAGCCGTCCTTGTAGAAGTATTTGTAGGAGTAGTCAAACAGGATGCACTTGGCGTACTCATGGCCCAGGTCTTTGTTTGGACTCGCCTTCATGGCTTGGCCGAAAGTGGCCGAGTACTCGAACGAGAATCCCTTCTCGCAGAGCCGGTTGCGCATCTGCATCCAGTGGCCGACTTCCGCACCGCTCGTGCCCCGGTGCCCCTCATCAACCATCACGAGCATCCTGTTGAGCGAAGTTGGGTGCCAGAATCGATGATTGAATCTCAGGTCATTGATATGCTGGACAAATTGATTCTGCCAAGCGAGATATACGATTGGGCAATGGCATATTTAACACACGTACTTGAAAAAGATGTTGATAATGCAGAACAGGAATTGCGAAAGCTTAAGAAAAGGATTGTCGACGTACAAGCCACGTTGGACACGCTCCTGCTCAAAGCTGCCCAAACTGAAGACAATCTCGCTGAGGAATTTTTACGTATCGCCCGGCAAAAGCAGAAAGAAGTAGAAGTGTTGCAGCAGCATGCAACTGCAATAGAAGCTGGAAAACAGCAAGGCAATGGTGATGCGGCGAAAATTTTAGAACTCGCACAACGTCTGCCGCAGCAGTACCTTACGTTCACGCCACCCCAAAAACGCCAGGTTGTGGATTCGGTGTTTTTGAACTTACGACTCGATACCGTAAACCTTTGTGGTGACTATAGGTTACCGTTCTCGATCCTTGCGGATAATCACACTCGTCCACTCAAATCGGGGAGACAAGATTTGAACTTGCGACCTCTGCGTCCCGAACGCAGCGCTCTAGCCAAGCTGAGCTACTCCCCGGCGCAACGCGACAAATATACCACATCATCTGACCAAATGCAATCTATAAATAATAAATGAACTGAGACAATCTGAATGGCAGTCTTATTGATGCTTGAATCAAGCACGCAACACTCTTGGTCACGACCCCGCCAGTTTCTTCTTTTCCTGGGATCCCCGGGTACTCTTGAGATACCGTTCCCGCTTGGCCGCGGAAGATCGGGCCGGATGCTGCTCGTAGTAAACCAGCTTCCACGGGCCGGTCCGTCGAGTGTATTTCCCGCCCCGGCTGGTATTATGCTCTCCAAGCCTTCTGGCCAGGTCGTCAGTGTGGCCAATATACAATCTTCCTGTCTTAAGGCTTTGAAGTATGTAAACGTAATACACGGGCGTAATCCGTTCAAGCAAACCTGAATCCTGATCTACGAAAAGATAGAATGGCTGGATTTGAACTTGCGACCTTCCCTAAGGGACGCTCTAGCCAAGCTGAGCTACTCCCCGGTCAAACCGGAGGGAGGGTAAATATAGCACATCCGCCAGCGGGATGCAAGCTACAATAAATTCACCGGGTCGATATCTATCGCGATTCTGACGGCCGGGCGGACGGGGCGCTCGGCCCGCAGGCCGGCGAACAATCGCTGAATGGTCGCCGCCTCCGGGGCCTGAACGATAATCTGCATCCTGTGAAATCTCTGTATCCGGCTGATCACCGCCGGCATCGGCCCCCGAACGGTCGCCTCCAGTCCTTCCCGTCCTATAATCGTATCGATTCGCTGCCGCATCTGCTTGCACGCCGCTTCGAGCCTCTCGAATTTCATGTCCCTCAGGCCGATCAGGGCCAGTCGCCAGAAGGGCGGCAGATTGCAGGCCTGACGGTGCTTGAGCTCTTCTCTGACGAAGCCCGCAAAATCCCCGGCGACAGCAAAACGTATCGCCGGCTGATTGGCCAGGAAGGTCTGGACGAAGACCGTGCCCTTCTTCGCAGAGCGTCCCGCCCGCCCGGCCACCTGCGAGATCAACTGGAAGGTCCGTTCGTTCGATCTAAAATCGGGCAGGTAAAGGCATGTATCGGCGCTGATAATCCCAACCAGCGTGACGTTCGGAAAATGCAGGCCCTTGGCCAGCATCTGGGTGCCGGCCAATACGTCGATCCGCCCCTCACCGAAATCGTTGAGCAGCCGGTAGTAGTCTCCGCTTGCCATCGAATCGCTGTCGATCCGGCGCACGCGGGCATCGGGAAATTTAGCCGCCAACTCCTCTTCGAGCCGCTGCGAGCCGAGCCCGATCATGGCGAACGCCTTGCCGCACAGGGGACATTTCTCAGGCACGAGCGTCTGGGCCATGCAATAATGGCAGACGGCATAGCCATAGTTGATATGCTCGCCCGTGACCGTTCGCATCCTCTTGTAGCGGGGCTGTTTCGACTTATGGAACGTCAGCGTGACGTCGCAGTTGCGGCAGTGAAGCGTGTGTTTGCACGAGGGGCAGAAAACGAAATTACTATAGCCTCGCCGGTTCAGCAGCAAAATCGCCTGCTCCTTTCTCGCCAGCGTCTCTTTCAGGTGCCGGGACAGGGGCTCGCTGATCAGATTGACGCCCTTCTGCCTCATTGGTGCCTTCTGCAAATCGATCAGCTTGATGGTGGGCATGGGCAGGTCCATCACTCTTCTGGGCAGACACAGCAGCGTGAAATGCTTCTTGCTCTGACAATTGGCCAACATTTCCAGCGATGGGGTTGCACTGCCCAAAATGCAGTGTGCATTTGCCGATTGCGCCCGTTTGATGGCCACGTCTCGACCGTGGTATCGCGGCGCTGTATCCTGCTTATAGCTGGGCTCGTGCTCTTCATCGACGACAATCAATCCGAGGTTTGCGAGCGGGGCAAAGACCGCCGAGCGGGCGCCGATGACCACGTCAGCCTCGCCCGATTTGATCTTCTGCCACTGTACGTTTCGCTGGGCGCCGGTCAGGCCCGAGTGCATTACGGCGATTCTCTCAAACCGCGCGTTGAAGCGCTGGACGGTTTGCGCCGTCAGAGCGATCTCAGGAAGCAGAACGATGACGCCTTTGCCTTTGTGCAGGACGGTTAGGATGGCCCTGATATAAAGCTCGGTTTTGCCGCTGTCGGTGACGCCGTGCAGGAGTGTGACGCCGAATTTTTCGGAGGCGACCTGGGCCTTGATCGAATCGAGGGCCTTCTGCTGGTCCTCGTTGAGGACCACGGGCTGATCGCTTCTTATTGACAGTCCGCTGGGAATGGCCGGAAGAGATCTCAATATCGTCTTTTGGGCAATCTTGACGACTCGCCTTTCGATGAGTCTCTTCACCGGTTCCGTTCCGGAACCTATTGCCTTGAGAAGCCCCTGAAGCTCCAAAGCTGAACCCGTGTCGAAAGCGCTTTGCCTGCGAAGATACGCGACAATCTGCTTTTGCCTTTTCCCTCTCAGTTCATCGATGGTTCTTTCAACATCGGCCTCGGCGATTGTCAGGCAAACGTGTCTCTCGGTTTTGACGCCGGCCCCTTTCTTAACTGCCGCCGGGACCATCGCCGCCAGGACCTGGCCAAGTGGGCAGACGTAATAGCCGGCAATCCACCTTGCCAAATCCATCAGCTCGACATCCAGCAACGGCTCTCTATCGATGACGCCGGCTATTATCTTGAGCTTGTGTCCCTTACCGGGTGCCGCGAAGGACTGGCCGAAGGGGACATCAGCTTCCACGCAAGAACCCTTTTCGAGCTTGTTCTTTCTGCCGAACGGGGCCTCCACCCGCTGTCCGGCCTCGATCGGCCAGAGTTCGTCCGGCACAAGATAGTCGAACTCGGCGTCCGCCGCCGACTCGAACGCCACGCGGATGATATGGCGGCAGGACGTGTCTTCAGTTTCCTCGGCAAACAAATCTTTGGTCTGGTACTTACGCATCACGCTAAACTTCGCTTAAAGACAAATGCTCATTGCCAGGGGGTACTCGCTCCAGTTCGATGATTTCAGAAACCGCCAAAAGCCATCACCGGCGCGCCGGGGAAAGCGACGGAAAAGTCTGAATGGCCCAAAACGATGCCGGTGACTTCGTCGCCGTGAATGCAGCCGGTCAGCCAGGCGACCGGACCCGAATAGACGCTTTCGACCACAATCAAGGGCAACCGCCAGCGTGACAAATCCGAGCCGGTCAGAATCTTCAGAAACGAATACTTTACTTCTCTTCAATTCTGCTCTTTTCCATTCGCTTTCATCTTCTTCTTCGTTCCTCTTCAGGCCATCGTGTGGGCAACCTGACGGCACAAGTAAACGGTCAGTTCGGCGCTTGTCCGCCTATTGACTGCCGGTACTGTAAAGGCCTTCTTTGCGGCGCTGCTCGGACTTCTCGTAGATGAACGTGTCCTCGCGCATGTCCATGCCGAGCTTGGCGATCAAGCCCTTGAGGTAATCAAGATGAGGGCACGGCGACGAATGGAAATTGTCTTTGGTCAGGCACGATGATAATTGCACGACAACTCGGTCCTTGCCGATATCTTCCTCTTTCTTGATCCGGCGGGCCAGGTTGCTGAGCTTTCTCTGCACCGCCCGGCCGCAACAGCCGCCGCAAGTCATGTTGAGCACGCGATACGCCTTGTCCTTTGGATACACAGCGAACCCGCCCGTGCGCTCGTGGAAGGCCCTCTCGCAATTGTAGCCCGAGCACCGTTCCTTGACAATATGGCACTGCACGATGACGACGTAGTCCTTACACTTCAAATCCATCATGTTCCAACCTTCCTGTCGCTGCAATCTGCGTGAATTAAGCCTCAGTCTTCGAGCTTGAAATATTCCGTGGCAATCTGGTTGATGCGGTCGCCGATGGCCAGCGATGCCGTCGCGGCAGGCGAGGGGGCGTTCAAAACATGAATGGAGTTTTTCTGCCTTTCAATTCTGAAATCATCGATCAGCCGCCCGTTTCGCTCGAGGGCCTGAGCCCGCACGCCCGCCTTACGAGGCTTGATATCCTCGTCCTGCACCGACGGCACCAATCGCTGCAATTGCCTCAGAAACAGCTTCCGGGAAAACGCCCTGGCGTATTCGCCCAAACCGTATCGCCAATACCTCAAGAACAGCTTCCAGAGACCGGGATAAGACAGTGAATCCCACGCATCTGTCGAGCTAAAATCGGTCTTTTCATAACCCTCCCGCTTGAACGAAAAGACCGCGTTCGGACCGCATTCGACGCCGCCTTCGATCGTCCGTGTAAAATGAATCCCGAGGAAGGGCAGGGCCGGGTCGGGCACGGGATAGATCAGGGCCCTGACTTTTTCCTTTGCCTTCTCCGTCAGGTCATAGTAATCCCCACGGAAGGGAACGATTTTCATTCTGGGCTGGACACTGTCCAGTCTGGCCAAACGGTCGCATTGAAGCCCGCCGCAGTTGATGATGTACCTGGCGGCAAAATCGCCCTGATTCGTCACGACCTTCGTGTAGAAATCGTGTTTGTCGAATCCTACGACCTCGTGTGAGACCAGCACCTGATTGCCGTTGCCTTTCCTGGCCACCAGTTCGCCTAATTTCTCGGCCACCTTCGTAAAATCAATAATCCCCGCGCAGGGGACGCGGAGACCGGCGATGCCCTCACAGAAAGGCTCGATCTCCTTGATTTGGTCCGGTCCGATTTTCTCAACGCCCTCGATGTTGCTCTCCACTGCGTTCTGATAGATCCTCTCCAGAGTTCCCAATTCACTGTGTCGGGTTGCGACAATGATTTTGCCGCAGATTTCGTGAGGGATCCGGTGCTTTTCTGCGAAGGCGACCAGCTCATGCCGCCCCTGGATACAGGTCTCGGCCTTGGTTGAGCCCGGCTCGTAGTACAATCCTGAGTGAATGACGCCCGAGTTATGGCCGGTCTGGTGGGCGGCTAACTTGTCCTCTTTTTCCAGCACACCGATGCGAATATCGGGGTGGCTCAGCGTCATTTTGTACGCCGAAGCCAAGCCGACAATCCCGCCGCCAACCACCACTACGTCAAAATCGGTGCGTCCGTTCATTATCGAAAGTCCCTGAATATCTGGATCCAACCTTCGGTTTATACAATAATCGAGCCCGGAGTGAGCGTCAATGGAGAACCGGTCTGCCGGTCAGCCCTGTTTGCGGTTGCAGTGCGGGCGAGCGATGTGTCTGCTCGCGTGAACAGGAAGACGCGGAAAGCCAATAAGCCCTTCGGTTATAGGTCGGGCACGACTTCGGGATAGACCTGGCCAGCGGAGTTGATTTTGAAGACGTAGATCAGCCCTTCTCTGAGCTTCGAATAGACGGCGTTGCCGTAGATGGCCTCGATGTCGTGCTGGGCGAGCTTCCCCGGGTCGTTAGCCAGCTCCCAGATATTCGCCCAAAACATCTGCCTTTGCTCGGCCGGCAACAACTTGAGCAGGTCTTTGTATCTCTGGGGTTCAGCACCCGGCTCTTCAATGGCAAAGCCCTCTTGGGGGGCCATTCTTTCGCCATAGACCCGACGCCACAGGTAGAGTGCCCGCGTTCTTCCGTCCATGACCATTTTGTCGCCGAACTTGACGATCAGGGCGTCAAAATGGACAATATCGCCGGCGATGGTGTATTCTTTCTCTAATATCTTTTTGAGCTTGTCGTCTCTGGCCGTCTCGATGAACCGGATGGTCGTAAAAAGCTCGCCGTTTTTGGTTTCCCGGGCAATCACCTTTGCGTAGCCGATTTGGTCCTCTCGGCCGAGGTTGGTGATGGCCTGCTTGAGCTCCTTATTCTCGGCCAGAAGCTCCTGTATCGTCGCAATGGCCTTATAGGGCGTCCGCCCCAGATAAGCCATCCCGACAATTGCCGCCCCGATAAGAATCAGAGGCCACGCTTTCAGTTTCCTACGCCCTTCTACCATCTACCGCCTCTTGCCGACTAACGGCCCTCGTCTTGCCAAGCTCTCTGCCCCCTACCCTATCATCGGTTCAACCGCCTGATTCTCTGAACTTTTCACTGCAGGACGGACCCTGCAATGGAAAAGCCGAAGGGGCATTGTGCTTTGCGCCTTCGGCTTTGGGTTCGCCGTATAGCTGCTCTTGTCGTGGCGGCTACGCGTCGGTCATGTAAGGGTAGCGGAAGTCTCGCGGCGGCAAGAACGTCTCCTTGATGGCGCGGGGGGAGACCCATCGCTCTAAGTTCAGCCAGCTTCCGGCCTTGTCGTTTGTGCCCGAGGCCCGTGAGCCGCCGAAGGGCTGCTGGGCCACGACGGCGCCCGTGGGTTTGTCGTTGATGTAGAAATTGCCTGCAGCGTGACGCAACGTGTCCATCGCCTTGACAATCGCGTCGCGATCCAGGGCAAATATCGCCCCGGTCAGGGCATAGGGCGAGGTCTGATCGCACAAGTCCAGCGTCTGGTCATATTCGTTTTCGGGATAGACGTAGATCGTCAGGACCGGCCCGAAGATCTCCTCGACCATGAGCTTGGATTTCGGCTCTTTGCTCACAACGACGGTAGGCTCGATGAAGTATCCAGTCGAATCGTCGCATCCGCCGCCCATGATAATTTCCATATCGGGTGAGTTCTTCGCGCATTCGATATATTCACTGATCGTATCGAATGACTTCTTGTCGATCACCGCGCCCATGAAGGTTCCAAAGTCCGTGATATCGCCCATCTTAAGCTCGCCGATTGTGCTGAGCAGACGGTCTTTGACCTCGGGCCAGGTCGAGTCGGGGATGTAGGCCCGGGAAGCAGCGGAGCACTTCTGCCCCTGGTATTCGTAGGCTCCACGCACCAGCGCCGTCACGAGGGCCTCGGCATCGGCGCTTGCGTGGGCAAAGATGAAGTCCTTGCCGCCGGTCTCGCCGACAATTCGCGGATACGAGACGTACTTGCGAATGTCCTTTCCGACAGCCAGCCAGATCGTCGAGAATACGTAGGTGCTTCCGGTGAAGTGGATGCCGCCGAGCCGGACGTCGTCGAGCGCCGGCGGAGCGACCACCGGTCCCGGTCCCGGCACCATATTAATCACGCCGGGGGGCATGCCTGCTTCTTCGAGAATCTTGACAATGAAATAGGCCGGCAGGACCGCCGCCGAGGCGGGTTTCCAGACGACCGTATTGCCCATCAGGGCCGGTGCCGTCGGAAGATTCCCTGCAATCGAGGCAAAGTTGAACGGCGTCAGCGCCAGCACAAAGCCGTCCAGCGGCCGGTGCTCCATGTAGTTCAGCACGCCCGGCGTCGAAATCGGCTGGTCCCCATAGACCTCCTCCATAAAGTGTGGGTTGAAGCGCCAGAAGTCGATCAACTCACAGGCCGCGTCTATTTCCGCCTGGTGGGGCGTCTTGCTCGTATTGAGCATGGTCGCGGCGTTGAGCGTCTGGCGATATTTTCCGGCCAGCAATTCGGCCGCTTTGAGTAGCACGACCGCTCTCGATTCCCAGGGCATCCGGCCCCACTCTTTCTTGGCCTTCTGGGCGGCATCGACGGCTCTGATGGCAAACGTCGCGTCGGCCTGGTGATACTTGCCCAGGACGTGCTGGTGGTCGTGCGGGCAGCGAATCTCCGCGAGGTTTCCGTTGCGCACTTCCTGGCCGTCGATGATCATCGGAACCTCTATCTGCCCACCCAGCATCTCTTTGAGCTTGGCGGACAGTTGGGCACGCTCGGGACTGCCCGGCGCGTAGTTCAGGATCGGCTCATTGACCGGTTGAGGAATTCGAAAAATACCATTGAACATGTGTGTCTCCTTGAAGATTGTTTCTATGCGTTTTTGCCGCAGCACTTCTTGTATTTTTTCCCGCTGCCGCAAGGGCAGGGGTCGTTGCGGCCGACTTTTGGTGTTTCGAGCTTGATCTGCTTGACCTTCACATCGCCTTGCGGCGCCTGGGCGGCGGCCCGCTGCTGCTCGGCCATCGCGAACTGGCTGACCTCGTCATGCGTGGTCTGGCTGACGTTCCAGACGCTCCGGGCCCGCGCGCCCGCTTCGAGGTGCACCTTGAAGATAATATCCGTCACCCGGTCCTCAATCGTATCGAGCATCTCATCGAACATGCGCGAACCTTCACGTTTGTACTCGGTCTTGGGGTCTTTCTCCGCCCACGACCGCATCCAAATGCTTCCCTTTAGATGGTCCATCGCGTATAGATGGTCTTTCCACGTGCTGTCATAGACCTGCAGCAGTACATACTTTTCCAGGTCGCTCAGTTCGGCCCGCAAGAATTCCGTCGCCACGTCGGACAAGGCGTCCTTGAGCTCGGGTCCGTCGCCGGGCAGATCGTCCTCGGCCAGGGACGCCTCGAACCGCTCGTTGGCCCAGTTAACCAGCTCCGCTCTGCCCAGGCTCGCCATCTTCTCGGACAGCTCCCGGTCCAACTGTCCATCGCTGAAGCTTTGGCTCAATTCCAGCAGTTCTCTGTGCAGAGCACGGGGCTTGATGTCTTGAATTCGCTCCGCCGAGAGGCCTGCATTGTATTTCTTGTTGGCCCACTCGGCCAGTGCCTCAAACGCATAGACATTGGCTCCCTGGGGGCCATAGACCATGTTCATTGCAAATTCAACGGGATACTCGATCTCGCGCTGCTTGTACTTGGCGGCGGTCTTTTCCGCAAGCTGCCGGCGGATCTCGGCGGCGCTGAGGTTCGCCAACTCGGTCACATCCAGCGTGATGTCGAATTTTGCTCTGGCCCATTCGGCAAATCGGCGGACCGAGAAATCCTCCCGCAAGAATTCGACGAGCTGCGTGCAATCCTTCTTGTCGATTTGCTCGGCGGCGGCGGAAATCAACTGTTGCTCAATCTCCTCAGGCGACTGGTGCTTGACTTTACCCGGACTGAGGCTCACGCGAAAGGCACTCATCGCCCACTTGCACAAACCGGCAATGTCCCAGGTCTGCGGGGCGCTGTAATCCTCCAGGTACTCGCCCATAGAGAGCGAGATGTTGTTGGCGGCGTTGTCTTTGGCCTGCTTCTTGATTGTGCTTTCGATCTCTTCGACTTTGGCGTCGCCGATGTCGGACGGCTTCAAGTCAACGGCGAAGTTCGTCCGGGCCCATTCGACGATACACCCGGAGGGATAGTCGTCGCGGAGGATAGTCTCGCAGCTTTTGGCTATGGCAGCCTCGATCATCTCCTGAATGATGTTCTTGAGCTTCTTTCCCGCCAGAATCTCGCGCCGGCGCGCGTAGAAGTACTTTCGCTGGCGATCCATCACTTCGTCGTATTCGAGCAGGCTCTTTCGTGTATCGAAGTTACGTTCTTCGACCTTTTTCTGCGCTTTGGCGATGCCTTTGCTGATGCGCTTGTGGTAAATGGGCTGTCCTTCCTCCCAGCCGATCCATGACAGCGCCTTGACGGTCCACTCGGGGGCGAAGACGCACATCAGGTCGTCGTCGAAGCTCAGGAAGAACTGGCTGGAGCCTTTGTCACCCTGTCGGCCCGACCGGCCTCGAAGCTGATTGTCGATTCGCCGGGCTTCGTGTCGTTCGGTGCCGAGGATGTGCAGCCCGCCGATCTCGGCGACACCAGGGCCGAGCTTGATGTCCGTGCCCCGCCCGGCCATGTTGGTGGCGATGGTGACATTGCCCCGCAGCCGGCCGTCCCGGGCTTTGTGCTGTTGTCCGGCCTTGGTCACAATCGTCGCCTCACGGGCGTGCTGCTTGGCGTTGAGCACCTCGTGATCGAGGCCGTATCTTTTGTGAAGGGCTTCCGAAAGGACCTCACTTTTTTCAATACTGATTGTACCGATCAGCAGCGGTCGGCCGGCCTGACTTATTTCGTTAATCTCGTCGACGATCGCGCTGAATTTCTCTTTCATGGATTTATAGATGACGTCCTCGCGGTCGTCACGGACACAGGGCTCGTTGGTCGGGATGATGACGACTTCGAGCTTATAAATGTTCATGAACTCTTCCGACTCGGTCGCGGCGGTACCGGTCATTCCCGCGATCTGTTCGTAGAGTTTGAAGAAGTTCTGCAGCGTAATCGTGGCGAGCGTCTGTGTTTCTTCCTTGACCGTAACGCCTTCCTTGGCCTCGACGGCCTGGTGAAGCCCATCGGACCATTGCCGGCCGTGCATGAGCCGGCCAGTGAATTCATCGACGATGATGACCTTGCCGTCCATGACGACGTAGTCTTTTTCACGCTCGAAAGTGACATGGGCGCGCAAGCTCTGTTCCAGCAGGTGGGGCCATTCCATATTCGAGCCGGTAAAAAAAGAGCCCACGCCCGCGATGTCCTGAGCGGCACCTACCCCCTCGTGCGTCAGGTGGACCGCTTTTCTGTCGTGCTCGACCTCGTAAAATTGCGTGGCGTCCGCGAGCCTGGCCTGGGCCATCTCAAGCTCGTTCTGGCTTTTCTGGATAGCTTGCTGGGCCTTTTCGATTCGCGTGCTGTTTTTGTCCTTTTTGGCATCCGCCAGCTCGCCCTGAGCGTTGGCGATCACCCGTTCGGCCGCGTCAATTTGTCGCTTCAGGCGGTCGTAGCTGCTTTGCAGGCCGATCAGTTTGCGGGCCACCTGGTCACCTTTTTTGTACCGGGTGACATCGTCGAAGGCCGGGCCGGAAATGATCAGAGGCGTCCTGGCCTCGTCGACGAGAATCGAATCGACCTCGTCGATGATCGCATACTGCAATGAACTCTGTACCATCTGCGACAACGACGTCTTCATGTTGTCGCGAAGGTAATCGAAGCCAAACTCATTGTTTGTTCCGTAGGTGATGTCGCAGGCGTACTGAGCCTTTCGGTCGTCTCCGGCAGTATCCATATCCGCCTGAATCGCGCCGACGGTCATGCCCAAGGCCTGATAGACCGGTGCCATCCATTCGGCGTCGCGCTTGGCGAGATAATCGTTGACCGTCACGATGTGGATCCTCCGCCCGGTCAGGTGAACCATATACGAAGCCAGCGTCGCCACGAGCGTTTTGCCTTCGCCGGTCGCCATCTCGGCGATCTTGCCCTCGTAGAGGACGCTTCCGCCGACAAGTTGCACGTCAAAATGCCGCATCTCGACGTTTCTTCTGGCGGCCTCCCGAACCACGGCAAACGCTTCGGCCAAAATCTCCTCAGGCCTTGTCCCGGCCTCGATGGCGGCCTTGAACTCGGTGGTCTTTACCTTCAACGCCTCGTCATCGAGCTGCTTGATCTGCTCTTCGAACTGGCCCGCTTGCTGCGCGATCACAGAGTACGTCTTGATCAGCCGCTCGTTGCGGGAGCCAAAGACTTTGACAAGCGCCTTACTTACTTTATCCAGTCCCATTGTCTTTTCCTGTCGTCGCTGTCGAAGCACAGGTCCACAGCCGGCCGGCCATGAATTCCTGCTTGCGCGGGAACGACAATAACAACGTTACTCCTTCACTCGCGTAACGTACTGGCCCGTACGGGTATCGACGCGGACGAGCTCCCCCAGCTTGATAAAAGGCGGAACCTGCACGACGACGCCGGTCTCCAGCGTGGCGGGCTTGTTCTGATTCGTGGCTGTGGCGCCCTTGATCTCCGGCGCCGTCTCGGTGACTTCCAGGTCCACCGTGTTGGGCAGCGTGACCACCACCGGTTTGCCCTCGTACATGCTGACCTGAAGCTGTGTATTGGGCTTGAGGTATTTCGGGCCGTCGCCGAATGTATCGTCGTCGATGGTGATCTGGTCGTAGCTCGTCGTATCCATCAGGACATGCTCGCTTCCCGATGAATACAGGTACTCATACGTCCGTTTATCCAGAAAGGCCTCTTCAATCGTCTCGTCCGAGCGCAGGCGGACATTCTGAATCGAACCGTCGGCCAGGCTCTTGAGCTTTGTCTGATAGACCGCACCACCTTTGCCGAGTTTGACGTGCTGATAATCCACAATCGCATACAATTTGCCGTCGATCTTGACGGTTTGACCTTTTCGCATCTCCGATGCTCTCATTTGCTGCTCCGAAAAAAGCAATAATCAATAGTCAATCATCGATAATCAATCAAAAATCTGAAGTATGGCAAAAGTGCCCCGAAATGTCAAGAAATGAAAGAATCTACTCAGGCAGTTTTTGCCCGCGCCTTTATCGAAGGCGTTCGATTTGCCGGGCCATGCTTCCCCCGGCTTTGTGCAATGCTTCCCCAAGCAATTGTGAGTCTTTGCATAAGCGCCGTGACATCATAGGAGTTGACCGGAGACCCCGGTGCGACGGCCTCAGCCTCGATGCTGATCATGCAGTCGTTATACACACACGGGCCTCTGTCCTCTCGCACGGCGCATCCACGGACGTTGTCAGCGTCTTCTTCTCCGGGTCCGTTTTGCCTTCTTCCTGTGGCCTTTGCTTTTTTCCTGCTGTCTTGGCGCTTTGGCGACTGGTTCGGTCGGTTTGACGTTGAGCTGCCTGGCCGGGACGTTTACCGAGACGATGTGGACCTTCATGGCCTGGCCCAGGCGGATAGTGTGACCTGAGCGAGCACCGACGATGCACTGAGTCTTGGTGTCGTAGTCCCACTGGTCGGGCCCCAAATCGTCCAGCCGCACGAGCCCTTCTACGCCGAATTTCCTGCACTGCGCGAACACCCCGAAGCCCGCCAGGCCGGACACGACGCAATCCAGCTCTTCGCCGATTCTCTTGCTGAGCATCTGCAGGACCAGCACGGTCCTGAGCTCATTCTCGGCGTCGTCAGCCTTTTGCTCGGCGAAGGTGATGTGCTTGCCGACCTCGGCCACATCCTGCTCTTGTGCTTTCGGGGTCGTTCCCTTTTGCAGATAGCATTCCAGAACACGATGGACCATCAGGTCCGCGTAGCGGCGAATCGGACTGGTGAAGTGACAGTAATGTGTCGAAGCCAGTGCGTAGTGGCCGACGTGCAGCGGCGCGTACTGGGCCTTCTCGAAACTTCGGAGCACAGCCAAATTCACTGCGAACGAACAATCGGCGCCTTTGACCGCAGCCAGTAAATCCTGAACGACCTTGCGATCCGCCTTCCGCGGAAGAGTGAACCCAAAGCCCCTGACGAGCCTGGCGAGATTGTCCATGCTCAACGGATCCGGCTCCGGATGAATTCGCCGCATGAAAGGAACATTGAGCCTGTCGAGCAGCGAAGCAACCGCATCGTTCGCTTCGACCATGAACATCTCGATGATGGTGTGCGGATAGCTGTCGTCGGCCGGACGAGCGTCCACGACCTGGCCCGATTTGTCGAACACCAGTTCGGTCTCGGGCAGGTCCAGGTGAATCATGCCGTTTCTTCTTCGCCGTTGTTCAATGGCCCGGCTGAGCTTTTCCATGTTCTTGAGCAGCTCAATAACTTCCGGCCCGGCGTCTTCTGTGCGGCCTTTCAGAATCCCGTCGGCCTGGACGTAGGTCAAGCGCTGCGTCGAGCGGATGATGGAGTTGGCGAATCTGCGGGACAGAATGTTGCCCCGCTCATCGTAGGTCAGATAGACGCTCTTGGCAAAGCGTTTCTGGCCGGGCTGAAGACTGCAAATACCGTTACTCAATACTTCGGGCAACATGGGAATTGTTCTGCCCGGCAGATAGACGCTGTTTCCGCGTGCCTTGCCCTCGGCATCCAGCGGCGAATCGGCCGTCACGAAGTGACTGACGTCGGCGATATGAACGCCCAGGACCCAGTGATCGTCGGAATCCGTTGCGATGCTTATCGCATCGTCGAAATCCTTTGCATCCGGCGGGTCTATCGTAATAATCACTTTGTCGGTGATGTCCTGGCGCTGGCCTCGTTTTCCGGGATTGAACCTCGCGGCCGCCTGACGCGCCTGCTCGATACAGTCGGCGTCGAACTCACCCGGAAGATGGTACTGGCGGATGATCGATTGGATTTCGGTCTCGTATCGTCCAGCTCTGCCGAGCACTTCGACGATGACGCCCCGCGCCAGGTGTTTTTCCGTCGGATACGTGAGTATCTCAACCACGACTTTGTCTTTTTCCTTAGCTCCTTTGGCGCCTACGTCATCGACGGAGATGGGCTCGATGAAACTCTTGCCGTCCGGCTGAACGAGCCAGGCTTCCGGATGTTTCATCAGGGTTCCGACGAACCTGTTCCGGGCACGTTCGAGAACGTCGATGATCTCGCCGGAGTAGCGCATCTGTCCGCCGCGTTTGCCCTGCCTTTTGACCTTGGCCAGGACGATATCACCCGTCATCGCATCGCCGGTCGCGTCGGGCGGGATGAACAGGTCGCCATGCGAATTAGGCTCACGGGGCACGATGAAGCCGAAACCCCTTGGATTGGCTCGGAACGTTCCGACGATTTGACCGGCCAGCGCGGGCAGACTAATCAGATTCCTGGCTCCGATCATGACGTGCCCGGCCTGTCGCAGTTGATTGAAGGCCTCTTTGAATTGCGGGAAATCGTCCGAACCGACGCCCAGCGCCTTGGCCAACTGGGAAAGCTTGAGCGGCTCATAGTCGCCGTGCTTGAGCAGCCGGATGATTTGATCTTTGAAAACTTCAGCCATTTGTTGTACCCATCCTTAGGTCAGGTTGTCTCCACGTAGACATCGGATATTCGTGATATTGGAATTGTACCTCTTGTGACGTGTTTATAAAGGAAGAAATAAAGTCAAACAGGTTTCTGTTCGGGGCTTTCCGCGTCCTCTTCGATACTTTGGCAGGCTGAGTGCAGGCTGCTCTGCGTCTGCACTCCGGCCCGCGGGCGACGGGGCTTCGGCAGAGCTGACGACGAGTCTGTTGCGCTGCGCGGCTGGATCTATGCTGTCTTGCGATACCGAGAAGTCTCCCTCCGCCCCCAATAAGGGTCTGCCTTGAGCGCTATCGAGCGAGCTCAGGGCAGGCTCTTGTTTTTGGCGATTCGACATGCGAATCGAAAATCAGGAATCACCATTTCACTTGTCCGCACATCGAGATATGTTTTACGCTTCACGAGATACGGCGTTATCAGCTCTTTTTCGCCTTCAGGGCGTTCAGCTCTTTGGCGAGGCGTGACTTCTTTCGGGCGGCCGTTTTCTTGTGCATGGTGCTGGTCGCTGCCGTCTTGTCCAGTTTCTTGGTCACGAGCCTCAACTGCTCGCTCGCTGCTGCGACGTCGCCGCCGGCCACCGCCGCTTCAAAATGCTTGATTTGCGTTCTTGCCTGGCTCTTGCGTGCGCGATTGCTTACCTTTTTCTTGACGTTCTGTCTGGCTCTCTTTTTCGCCTGTAACGAATGTGCCACTGTCATCTCCTGATCATTGTCGTTTCTCTATTTCCGAACTCACTGAGAGGGTGGTTCCGTTTTTTTGCCTCGTAGTCTCTCGACGCGTTCACTGACGTCTTTGTACGCGAAATCGAGCTGGACGATCTTGCGATAGACATCCAGGGCCTTTTGCGCATCCCCCTGCTCTTGGTACGCCCGGGCTAGATTATACCGCAACTCCTTGCCCGTGGCGTCATCTTTGAGCTCATAGGAATTTATCGCCTGGTTGTACACGTCGATGGCGTCGTCGAGCCAGCCCTTGGCAAAGAAGCAATAGCCGACATTGTTCATCGCCGCAATTCTCCGCCGCGGGTCTCGCTGCGCCTCCTGGAACAGGGGAATCGCCTCGTTGTACTGCTCGTTCCCGAGCAGGCGAAGTGCGTATTCGTATTTGGCGTTCAAGTCGGTCGGATAGTTTTCCACGCAGAGCCGGTAGTGTTCCAGCTCCACCTCGCACAACTGAGCCGACAACCGTTCGAGCCCGGCCCTGGCCTGCGCATCGTCCGGATTCGATTCGAGTGCGTCCTTTGCCTCTTTCATCTTCCTGCGGAGCTGCTTCATTCTGAGCAGACCCGCCCGCTGCTTGAAGCTGAAATCATTCCTGTTCTGGTACGTGCTCTCGAGCAGGGCGATCGCGTCGTTTTCATCCTTGTCATTTGCCAGGTCCGAAAGCGCGTCGGCCAGCTCGATGATGTTGGATGCCAGCTCCGGCTCCTGGGCGATCTTTCGCCTGGCCTCTTCGACCGCCCCGGCGCGATAGTCTTCGGTCTTGACGACGGCGGCCTGAGCCTGGAGCTTCTCCTGGGTTTCGCGGTCCCTGATGGATTCTCTGAAATCGCCTTCGCCGTCATATTTGCCCCGGGCCATGGTCAGCTCGGCCGAGAGGTTCTTAAACTCGTCGGCCAGGGCCTTGTCAGCCGGTTTGAGCTTGGCCGCACGCTGGCAGGCGGCGATGGCCTTGTCGAACTGGCTCAGGGCGCAGTAGGCATCCTTGAGCAGGATGTACGTCTGGGCCGATGGATTTTCCGAAGCGTTGACGGTCTGGAAGATCAGGTTGGCGATCCAGCCCGCTGTTTTGGCGTAGCCGCCAGCGACGGCTGCCTTGAGCATAGCCTCGGCATACGGCAGATGATTCGGGTTCTTGGCGAAGAGGTATTCGGCGTTGAGCATCTGCTCTAACGGCGTCTTGCCCCGCAGGTGCGTCATTTTCTCCACCACCCCGGGCTTCTTGCCGTTCTTTCCCTGCCGGTGCAAAGCTAATTCGCACAACGGCAAATGGCCCTCATGCAGCGCATCGGGGGCGTACCGCAAACCCTGCAGATACATGTCGATCGCATAATCGAAATTGTCTGTTTCGGCCACTTTCTCGGCTTTGTCAAAAAAAGCCTTCGCCTTGGCGGCCGCATGGCTGTCTTCTTCAGACATCAGTCCTTACCAATCTCAGTTCCCCATATCTCAGTCAAACGCGCCATTTTAATCTCCGGCCAAATATTGTCAACAAATAAATGGCTTGTGAAAGAAATGACGTTGTGCTATAAGAAAAGCTCGAGCAGGTCATCCTGTGTTCGACCCCGGGAACAAGCCGAACGGAAACGGTTTACGGAGAAGTGAATATGACAAACGCACTTGAACAGTACGACCCTCAGATCTATGAGCTGATACGGCAGGAACAGGCACGGCAGAGCGGAGCCATCCGCCTGATCCCTTCGGAGAACTACGTCTCCAGGGCGGTCATGTTAGCCAGCGGCGGGTGCCTGACCAACAAGTACGCCGAAGGCTATCCGGGGCGGCGATACTACGAGGGCCAGCAGGTGACCGACCTGATCGAGAAAATGGCCCGGCAACGCGCGAAGAAACTGTTCAAGGCCGACCACGCGAACGTTCAGCCCTACTCCGGCTCGGTCGCAAACCTGGCCGCTTACGCAGCTTTGATCCAGCCAGGCGATACTATCATGGGAATGTCGCACATCGACGGCGGGCATCTGACCCACGGTGGCAAGGTCTCGCTCACGAGCAAATTCTTCAAATCCGTCTCCTACCCGGTCAACCCGGATACTGGCCGGATTGACTTCGACCACCTCGCCGAGCTTGCCAAAAAACACCGCCCCAAACTCATCATCTCCGGTGCGACCGCGTACCCGAGGGAGATCGATTTCGAGATCTTCGGGCAAATCGCCGGGGACGTCGGTGCCTACCACATCAGCGATATCGCCCACATTGCGGGTCTTGTCGTCGCCGGCATCCATAAGAGCCCCGTGCCTTATGCGGACATCGTCTCGACGACCACGCATAAGACGCTGCGCGGGCCCCGCGGAGGCATGTTGCTATGCAAAGCCGAGCACGCCGCCGCTGTGAACCGGGCCGTCTTCCCCGGCCTTCAGGGAGGGCCGCACATGCACACGATGACCGCCGTAGCGGTGGCGCTGGCTGAGGCCGACACGCCTGAGTTCATCGCCTACGCCAGGCAAATCGTTAAGAATGCCAAGGCTCTGGCTGAGATGCTGCTCGAGTACGGCTTCAACCTCATGTCCGGCGGAACCGACAATCACCTGATTCTGATCGACTTGCGAAACAAGAACATCCCCGGAAAGAAACTCGCCAAGGCGCTGGACCGCGCCCGCATCGTGACGAACTACAACAGCATCCCGAACGACCCGTCCCCGCCGGCGAACCCGAGCGGTTTGCGCATCGGCACGCCGGCGATCACCACGCGCGGCATGAAGGAAGACCAGGCCAGGGAAATCGCCGGCCTGATCAACAAGGTTGCTGAGAACATCGACAACGAGTCGGCCATCGAAGAGGTTGGCAAAGAGGCCCTGCTGCTGTGCTCGCAGTTCCCCGTCCCTGACCATTTCATCATCCCGAACAAAAGCAACAGCAAGTAGCGAGATTGCGCAACAATCCTCGCTACTTCAAAAACCAGGATTTGGCGTTCGGGTCGGATTTGAAGAACTCAAGAAGCATCCGGGCCACTTTCTCGCGACCCGACGTGCTGGGGTGTGTACCGTCGCCGGCCAAGTCTTCACGCTTCCACACAAGGTCATCCGTCTTGCGGCCCTTGACGCCGTCGGCCCAGAGGTAGGGGCCCCACAATAGCAAGGGAGACTTGACCTCGCCTTTTGAGGAGTCGTAGTTCAGGTCCGCAATGCCTTCTATCTGCTCTTCGATCAACCATCGCACAGAGAAGGCCGACTCGTACGCATACGGCTCCGGGTTCAGCGAACCCGTGGCATAGCCGGCGTAGATCCGGCTCGACAGATATCCAATCTGCAAATTGGGGAATTTCACTTTGAGCTTATTGAGAATCACGACCGTATCATCTGTAAGCGACCGGGCGTGTGCCGGGAATTCGCCCAGCCGGGCTGGGCCCATTTGTGCCTGTTTTATCCACACGGCCTGAACCTGAGCAGCCGTCACGTCGGCCTGCTTGATGCGCTGGTCCATCACGATCCAGGGCGACGGCCTTTTCCTGGTGCCTCCTTCATCCGGGTAGGCCCATTGGTGGGCCGCCTGCCCGCCCTGGGCGCAATCCACGATGACCACAGAGGGGGACTTGTTCGGGTCGGCGTCGGCCAGCTTCTTGAACGTGGAGAATTCCTGCGTCGTGTTCGACATGCCAAGCGATATTAGGACGATCTTACCGGTTTTGGCCGGCTGGCCTTCGGCGTCAAGCGGCCGGATTTTGGCCAGCACTTTTCGTGCCGCCACCCGGTGCGATTCGGGCGGCGTATTTCTGCCTCCGCCATACAGCCCGCCGGTTTGCCCTTTATACTGTATCTCTGCCATTTCCGTGACCGGAATCAGGCCGGTGGTTTCCGCTCCTCGGACGGCTTTGCCTTGGGGCCGGGCCAGCCGCCCACGCTCTCGGCGCACTCGCTTGGCGCGTTCAAGATAGGCTTTTTCTTCTTCGGTGAGCGTTTCGCCCCGCTGCTCTCTTCGCAGCAGGTTCCTGGCCCGCTCCCAGTCAATGACCGTTTCTTCGCTCGCCAGGACCGCCGAGGTGAGAACTGAGAACAGCAGAAACACCACCACGGCCACAAACGCGTGTGAATCTCGTTTCTTCGGTTCCATGCATGCGCCTTGTTTCTACTTGTCGCGCCACATATCGATGGTCATGTCTTCGGCCCTGACATATTCGGAGTGCCAGTCGATGAACAGCGCATTGCAGCCTTCCGCGTGGCGCTCGCGAGCTACTCGTCGTCCGTCGTTTATGTGGTGGCTTTTTGAATCCGGCAGATGTGTACGAATAAAGATATCACAGCGTATGATTTCCCGGCTGTTCTCGCTCTCAATGATGGGACGCCAATCACCATCTTCGTTGTCGGCCATATATACTGTATGGGCCGGTCTCTTGAACACTGAAAGTTTGGTGGGTCTTCCTATACTGGTTCCGGAGTCATCGGTTCTGCTTGAAAAAGTCCAGTCGTTGATCACGTAGCAAACGGTCTGTCTCTTGTTGGGAATGTTGTACAAACCTTCACCTATTGTGGGAAAACTCTTGCAGCGATAAATCTTGACGCTTTTGTAATCACCTTTGTTGTGCTTTTGGCCCACGTAAGGCAGGTATTGCATAAACCAAATGGGATTGCTTCCGGTGGAGCCTCGCGGGATGTACCAATCATTATCCTGGGCGTAGAGCGAGGCCGCTACGCCGATCTGTCTGAGATTGCTGAGACAAGTTGTGCCTTGGGCCTGCTTCTTGACCCTCTGCAGTGCCGGCATCAATATCCCCATCAGCAGCGCAATGATCGCGATAACCACGAGCAACTCTATCAGTGTGAATCCTCTTCTCGGCCGGACCATAAGTAATCCTTCCTCATAAGATAACTTGTGATACATACTATTATACAGGTGGAAGCCTCCGAGTCAACAAATGGTTTTGAACGGACCTGATGTCTACTGCGCAAGAAAATGGAATCCCTCCGGGGCGGGGGGATCTATGTTGTAGTTTTGCCCATCCTTCGTTAAACTGCGATTCCGGAGCGGCAGGCAGCGGCGAGTGGAAGGTGTTCTCGAATCACCGCGCGGGCTTCGTCCGTCGCGATGTCCGAAGCAAGTCCCCCGGCGATGTGGCCGGGAGGGCTGAGAAACAAAGGTCAAATCATACAAGGAGATCGATCATGAAACGCAAGTCAAACGCCCTCTATGCAATTGTTGTTGCCGGGTTGTCCGCGATGCTGCTGGTCGCAGGTTCTGCATCCGACAGTACGGCTCAGGAGAAGAAAGTCATGGTCTCACCTTCGGACCTGCCGGCTGCCATAGCGAAGGCTATCAGGCAGGCCTTTCCGAACGGCCGGATACTCAAAATCGAGAAGGAAGTCGAAGGCGAGGACCCAGGCCAATACGACGTAGAGATACGGTCCGGCGAAAAAGAGTACGAAGTTGAAATTTCCCCCGAAGCCGAGATCATCGAGACCAAGGAGGTAACCGCTGCCGCGACGATCCCGGATTCCGAGCAGGGCAAGAAGTGGACGGAGTCGTTCGGCGAAGAGGATTGCACGTTCTCCCCGACCGGCAGGAACCGGTTCTTCATTCTCGAACCCGGCTACCAACTGGTGCTGCAAAGCCCTACGGAGAAGGTGGCGATTACCGTCCTCAACGAAACCAAGAGAATCGGCAATGTGGAAACCAGAATAGTCGAAGAGCGAGAACAAGAGAAGGGAAAGCTCAAAGAGGTCTCGCGGAACTTCTTCGCCATTTGCAGAGAACATGGCGACGTCTTCTATTTCGGCGAGGAAGTGGATGACTACGAGGACGGCAAGATCGTCGCGCACGGCGGAGCCTGGAGAGCCGACGAGAGGAATTCCAGGGCCGGTATTATGATGCCCGGCACAATTCTTCTGGGGGCCAGACATTACCAGGAAATCGCGCCGAACGCCATGGATCGAGCCGAGATCATCAGCGACGACGTCTCGATGAAGACGCCCGCGGGCAAGTTTGAGAACTGCATCAGAATAGAGGAAACCACCGCATTAGACCCCGAGGAGAAATGCTACAAGACGTACGCGCCGGGAGTGGGCCTCATTCAGGACGAAGATATGCTGCTGATCAAGTGGGGCACAGTGGAATAGGAAGAATCGACGAAGTCAAGCAGCCGTTGTCAGACAGCGTATGCTCTGTAGAATGGCGACGACATCCTACAAGGCCGCGTTTTCAAAATCATCCATCGACTGCCGGTAGTAGGGCGACTGCAAGGCCCCTTTCAAAAGCGGGTCATCGACCGCCTTCATCCAGTTGTACAACTTTCGGGACAGTCCCTTGACAATCCCGGCGTTCTCCTGCCTGCCGCCGATATCCTCCAACTCGTCAGGATCCTTGACGATATCGAATAACTGGGCAAAAGGCCGGTCCTTCCCGGTGTTGGCCGCTCGCTCGGTGTGCTGTGAGAACCGCACGGGGTCCACGTCAATCGGAAACACCATGCAGCGCCCGGCCTCGAAATAGCGAATCAGCTTATAGCGTTCCGTGCGGATGCATCGCGACTCGTTGTCGCGGAACATGGCCGGCGTGAACTGCGCGTATATTTCTCGTCGAGGCTTTTCTTTGGTTTCGCCTTTCAGGAAGGCGGCAAAACTCACACCCTGCAGATTCAAAGGCTTCGGCACGCCGAGCAGGTCCAGCAGCGTCGGCAGCATGTCCACGTTGCTGATCAATTCCCGATAGACTCTGCCCCCGGCAAGGCGACTCCCGGGCAAATACATCAGCAGAGGCACCTCGATCCCCGCGTCCCGGACGCTCCACTTTGCGCCGGGGTAGGGAATTCCGTGGTCGGCGGTAAAAACAACGAGCGTGCTGCTCGAACACGCGCCGGCCTGCAGCGCATCCAGAATCCTTCCCACGCACGTATCGAAATAGCGGATATCTTCCTGATATCGCCCCAGGTCCTCCCGCATGACGGGCGTATCAGCGAGATACTTCGGCACGAAGACGGGCTTGCTCGGATCGTACGGACGGTGCTTGAATGACCCGCCTTTGCGATGCACCTCGAAGAATCCCACTTTCAGCAAGAACGGATCGTCCTTGGCCTTCCGCTGCTTCAGGAATTGTGCGGCCAGTTTCACTGTGTTCTCGGCGTCGGTTTGCGAGGTCAGGATGTACTGGTATCCATATTCGCCGGCCTGTCCTTCGTTGAAGACGTGCTGCAAGCCACACAGATACGTCTCGTATCCGGCTTGATTGAGGATGGCCGCGACATGTTTCTCGCCTGGATTGAGCCGCCACCACCAGGGCGCGTGAGTCAGACCCATCAATCCGTTGCTCTGGGGGTAGCGTCCCGTGTGCAGGGATCCGCGAGCGGGACTGCACACGCCGGACGTGCTGAACATGTTGGCAAACCGCACACCTTTGGTCGCAAGCCTGTCTATGTTTGGAGATTGCACCTCTTTGATACCGTAACAACCAAGATGCTGGCCCAGATCGTGAGCAGTAATCATCAGTATGTTCGGCCGCCTTTGTGAAGTCACCGATTGGGTAACCGACGCGCGAAGATTATCCAGTAGGGAATATCCCATGACCATGCTACTTGCTTTCAAGAACTGTCTTCTATCCATAAAGACCTCACCTCAATTCTATTGCGACATTATCTTCCGCAAGCCGACCGTAAAGACGGTGACGAGTAACTTCATCGCAAAAGCCCTTTCCACTTCGGGCACATGTGCTTTCAGCATCCATGATACTACCACAGTCAGCGTCCTCAAGCAATTGCAGGGTCTTCACATGACACAACATTACCGGTGGCTTAAGGCATCCGTACAATGTCGATGACAACACGGCCGCAGAGTATCAGCCGCCTTTGGTGATGCGCCGAACCGCCCGTCTTCAGACTGCTGTGGTAGTGGCGTATGTCCGAGGATGAGAAATCAAAAAGCAAGGTCCAGGACTCACCCTTTTTGTCTGAATGTACTTAGGGACCAGTATCAGCTTTACTGCATGGACTTTGGCCCATGGATAGCTGAACATTAAGAGCTTTTGCAGAGTATGCAAGTTGAACAAGCAAATAGAGTACCGCGATGCGGCTGAATATCCCCGGAAGAAAGAAGGGGTTTGATGAGAAATGGAGGCTTGATGCAATTGAGGACAGATCCCAGGAAGGTATCGTATTCACCTCGGGTTTCCAGCTGGATGCGACTTCTGTGGATTGTGCTGGCGATCTGTGTTGCTACTCAGATTCCGAGCGCAGCAGCGGAGCCTGAGTCTTACCCTGTCAGGATCATCCCTGTTCCTCACCCGATCACGAGTCTCTTGAGGGCTGAAGTCGTTCGCCTGGAGCTGGCGTTGTCCCCGTTTCAAATCCGTCGGATTAATGAAGCCGTCGGTGAAGTTGATCTGCCATTGTGGCGGCTACGTGATCTGCCACCGGCCCAGCGGAACGAGCAAGCGGAGCCGCTGATTCGCGGGCTCGAAGCCGGACTCTCCCAAATCCTCTCTGCCCGCCAGCTCGAACGTCTCAATCAGATCGCCCGGCAGGCGGAGGGTATCGGTGTAGTGCTTAAGCCGGAAATAGTGGAGAGATTGAACCTATCTACGGCACAGGCCGGTGATATCGCGGCAGTATTGGGGGCGTCATATGAGAAACTCACTACGCTGCAAAGCAACGGCGAAATGCTTGATGATACGCGCAGGGCCGCGTATGCCCTGAAGCTGCGTGCCAAAACTGAGCGGAATGTTCTGACGGTCCTCAGCGGCCATCAACAGCGCACTGTCAACATGCTCATGGGCCTTCCCTTTGATCTATCCCGGATCCGGGTGACTGCCTGTAAGGCGCCCGAATTTGAAGCCGGCATCTGGCTCAATTCGCCGGCCCTGAAGATGTCCGACCTCAGCGGGAAAGTGACCGTGATTCACTTTTACGCTTTCGGCTGCGGTAATTGTGTGCGAACGCTGCCGTTTTACAACGTTTGGCGCAGGCAGTTCCCTGCCGAGAACTTTCGTATCGTCGGAATCCACAGGCCGGAAACACAACGAGAGCGACAGATCGAGGAGGTCAGGGAAAAGGCGGCCGAAGCCCGCATGGAATACCCCATTGCTATCGACAACGAGAGCCTGAACTGGGATGCGTGGGCAAATTGCGTCTGGCCGAGCATTTATCTTGTCGATAAGAACGGTTTCGTGCGCTACTGGTGGTACGGTGAGTTGAACTGGCAGGGAGCGGAAAGCGAAAAATACATTCGCGGCAAGATCGAGCAACTCCTTAAAGAGGAGTCTTGAGTATGGGCAAAGCCCTCTGCTGTGAACCTGCGTTGCAACCGATTGAGCCTTATTCGACACCAGCAGTCAAGCTGCCATGCCCCCAGTGCCTTACGGTCCGCCGGCTTTCCTTGCTTTTCTGATTTCCTCCGTTTCGCTCCTCTTGCATTCAGGACAGCGGTCGGCAAAGTCGTTCGGTACGCTGTTCGCAAAGAAGACGGCACTGCAACTCGGATTCCCGCACTTGAAGGCCTTGTACACGCTGGGTTCGTCACACTTCTCGCAGACCAGCGCGGGTGTGGACAACATCGCCGCCGGATTCATACGTTCTTCTATGCCTTTGAAGTACTGCTTCTCGCTCATCTCGTACTCGGCTTTGCACTGCGGATTATTGCAATTGACCCAGGTCATCTTGTCATCCGAGAGGCTGTCAATGCCTCCCTCGGATCCGCCGCTTCTGAGAAACGTGACCGCTCCGGCCACCCCCAGGCACACGATGATAACGGCGATCATAATCGGTTTCTTCTTGCTGTCTTCCATGGCAAAATCTCCAAATCACGGGACCATCATACGATTAGCACACTATTACCATAGGCTATGCCCGGCCACCCACTTTGTCAAACGCTTATTTTGCACTATTTCGGGCCCGGCTAAACGGTCGCCGCCTCCCCAGCGTCCAGCGACGCCATCTGAAGAATCCTGGCCGGCTCCTCCGGAAAGCCCGTGCGGGCCGAGAGATACGCTGATTCAACGACCGCCATGTTCTTCAAATTCTCCCGGCCGCCGCTGGTCAGCTTGTTCTTGTCCGGCGATAACACGCTTGCCGCGAAGTCTTTCAGCAGCTCGCTCATGCACGCCGACGCATCATCACCGTACTCGATCTGCTCGCTCACCTGCCCGAGTCCGTCGCGGAGCGTCAGCTTCGCATCGCCGACCGTCAGTACCGTGTTCTTGCCGTAGAGCATCAGGCGTTCTTCTCTCGGCCCGGCCCCCGGCCGCCTGGAAGCGATCAGGTTGCCGATGAACGTTTCGCTGAACTTCATCGTGACAATGGCCGTATCTTCGGTCAGGTACAGCCGCTGCTGCTTGTCCTGGGCCTGATTCGTGCTCAGTGAATAGACCTGTTGCGGCACGCCGAAGTTCAGCACCGCCTGATCGACGATATCGTAGCAATCGTGCAGCAGCACGCCGCCGCCGGCCAGCTTTGGATCCGCCTGCCAGCCGGGCCGCTCGCTCTGACCGATGTTGCGGAACACGGTCAGTATAAAGGGCTGTCTGACCTTGCCCTCTTCCAAGACCCGCCGAAGCGCCCGGAAGCATGGTGCGAACCGGCTCGGATTCGCCACGGCGAATTGTATCTCTTGCTCTTCTGCCAAACGGACAAGTTCCGCCGCCTCCTCGAAATCTCTCGCCGCCGGCGACAGTTTGAGCACGTTGAACTTCTTCTTCATCGCCATGCGAACGTACTCATCGCAACTGTGCATCGGCGCCGCCACCAGCAGACAGTCGAGCTGGTGCTGAATAATCAACTGCCTGTAGTCATCGTAAAACGCACATTGCCACGCCTCGCCGGTCTGCTCGGCGAGGTTCTGGTCCTTGTCCGCAACGGCCTGAATCTCCAGGCCATCGACCGCCCCGGCCGCTTCGAGCAGATGCCGGCCCCGCTCGTTGAGACCGAGCACCGCCGTCTTCAATTGGCTCTGACCCATACGCTTCGGCATCCATACCTTCCCCGCCCATGACTCGATACGCGCATCCAACCCATCCGTCCGCACTCATTCTACCGCCGTCACAAGAAAAAGAAACAGTCAAAAACATTTGTTGAGCGGCCTTCGAGCGGCAGGTGATTGGCTCTGTTTCTTCAAATGAGCCACGCGGCCTTGCCATGCCCAGGGCAAATGAACACGAATGAGCACCAGGTCAATGCCAGTAACGTCTCTCGGTGCGTCGTGGCCGCGGACGGAACAACAATGATGGAGTGCGTTCCTCATACTCTCATTGCCCATTTCGAAACGCCTCCGCACAATAGACCAAGCGGCCGACGTGCTGGAAATCATTGAATCCAAGCTGGAATCGCCCTTTTTCCAACGAATGAAAGTTTTTTTGATTTTTTTGAATTTTTCTCTTGACTAAAATGTTACATGTGTAACAATATCAAATGTTACTAATGTAACACTTGTGGAGATTAAGGAGATTTACATGAAAAAGACACCAAGAATCTCAGAAGCCGAGTGGGAGGTCATGCAGGTCCTTTGGAAGACCTCGCCGATGACGGCCAACGACATTGTCGAGGAGCTGACCGGCAAGACATCCTGGAAGCGGGAGACGATCCGCACGCTCATCAATCGCCTCGTGCGCAAGAAAGCGCTGGGTTTTGGCAAAAAGAGCCGGCAGTACGATTATTTCCCGCTGGTCACAAAGACCGAGTGCCTCCGGGAAGAGACCCGGTCGTTTCTCAGACGGTTCCACGGCGGCTCCATCGAACCGATGCTTGCCGCCTTCGTCGAAGAAGAACAATTGTCGCCGGAGAAGATCGCCCGCATCAGGCAGATCCTGGATGGAAGCGCCACCCGCCCAGAAGACAAGAAGCGAAGAACACGTTCGCAATAAGGAAAGGGCTCAAGAATGGAAGCCTTAAGCATACAATTACCACCGTTCCTTCAATGGCTCGCGAAAGCCTCTCTTCAGGGAAGCCTTCTGGCTTGTCTTATTTTGTTGATTCGACTCGTCTTTCGAGAGAGGCTGCCGGTTCGCTGGCACTATTGGCTCTGGATTCTTCTGTTGGTTCGCCTGGCGATGCCCTGGGCGCCGCAGAGCAGGATCAGCATTTTCAATCTTGTCCCACAGACCCCGTCGCCGGGACGCACAGCGGTGGTCTCACAAGACGACAAGGCCGGCGGCACGCAAGTCAAGGCAACCGCGGACTCTGTGAGTACTCAAGATATCACGCCAGTTCAGGCACTCCCGACCGGGCAGCCGGAGCCGGCGACGCCCGAATCCGAGTCCAAGCCGGCGTCAACACCGGCGCTTGTCGAGCCAGTGGGGGCCGCGCCGGACAAGAGCGGTTCCCCCCGCGCCATTTCCATCAGGCCTGTCAGGCTTCTGCCGGTGGCCTGGCTGATTGGTGCTGTGGCACTCGGCGGCTACATTGCGGTGAAGAACTTCGCCCTCTGGAGAACGATAAAGCGCGAACGGCCGGTGACTGACCAGCAGATTCTGGACCTTCTGGAAGACTGCAAGATGCAAATGGGCGTCCAGACCATCGTGGGCGTGGTCGTGACCGACCGGGTCAAGAGCCCGGCCCTGTTCGGCTATGTTCGGCCGCGACTATTACTGCCGCAAGGACTCATCGAAGCCCTCGATCTCGATGAGCTGCAGCACGTTTTCCTTCACGAGCTGGCCCATCTGAAGCGGCGGGACATCTATTTGGGCTGGCTGGTGTCTCTGCTTCAGGTGATGCACTGGTTCAATCCGTTGATGTGGTTTGCGTTTCGCCGCATGCGGGCAGACCAAGAACTTGCCTGCGACGCATTAGTGCTCTCGACCCTGCACACGGATGAGCCTCCGAAATACGGCCAAACCATCGTAAACACGTTTGAGCGATTTTCTCAGGTCAGCTACGTGCCCTCTATAGCCGGCATATTGGAGGATAAATCGCAACTCGAAAGGAGGATTAGAATGATTGCGAAATTCAAAAAGAACTCATATCAGTGGTCACCTCTGGCCGTGATCTTGATTGTCATCCTGGCCTGTATCTCACTGCCTGATGCATTGGGCGGTAAAGGCTTGGCGAGTTCAACCGCGAAACATTCGCCGGAAACTGTTCTCCGGCGGGTGACACTGAAGAAACTGAACTGGCCCATTAGCCCACCATCACTCGATGGCAGGTATATATGCGGTGTTGATTGGTCTACCGGTAATCTTGCTGTCCACGAGCTTACAACGGGGGACGAGCGCGAGGTCACTAATAAGAAAGGTGCGTGGGATGATTCTACCGATTTTGCCTTCTGGTCGCTGATATCTCCTGAAAGCACAAAGGTCGCATACGTTTGGTACAACTCGAATAGGGACGCCTTCGACCTTTGCCTCATCGGGATCGACGGCTCTGACCCTCAGGTTCTTCATCGCTTTGAGAAGAAGGACAGCTACGCATTCTTGCCTATCGGGTGGTCATCAGACAAGACCGAGATTCTCGGGGCCTTCTCCAGAAAAGGCGAACTCACCCAAATAATCTGGGTCTCCACCGCGGACGGTTCCATGCGAACAGCTACGACACTCGGCCAAGAGGTCAACCTGTTCGCCCCGGAGTCCTTCAGGGGAGATCGAACGGCAAAGTTCAACCTTTCACCCGATAGACGGTACCTTGCTTACGAAGCGCCGCAAGAGAAGGGCTCGCCGAAATTCGACATATTTGTGTCGGCCCTTGACCAAAAGCACGAGGTTTGTCTGGTTAGCCACGCTGCAAATGACATGCTGATGGGCTGGACTCCGGATGGCAGGCACATCGTTTTTGCAAGTGATCGGACGGGAACCCGTGATGCTTGGTCTCTGCGCGTTGTTGACGGTAGGCCGGAGGGCCTACCGGAACGGGTCAAGTCACAGATAGGAAATATCGAGCCTCTCGGATTCGCACCGGACGGCTCTTACTACTATGGGCTTACAGACGAGACCTGGAATGTCTACGTCGTCAAGCTCGACCCAGAGACGGGCAAAGTTCTGTCGCCACCCAGGGCCGTACGGCACACAGGCAACGAGGGACTTCCCGACTGGTCACCTGATGGGAAGTATCTTGCCTATTGTACGCGGCCGGTTGGCGAGAAGTCCCAAATTATCCACATCCGCTCGATGGAAACGGGCCAGGAGCGCCAGTTGGATGCAGAGCTACCGCACTTTCGTTGGCTTCGATGGTCTCCCGACGGCCGGTCTATTCTTGTGACGGACTTTGTACAGAAGCTACGGGACATCGTCTACAAGATTGACGTTCTGACCGGCGAGCGAACTGTGCTCTTGCGGACCAAGACCAGTAACATATTGCATGCTGCACTCTCTCCGGACGGAAAAACGCTCTTTTATTCAGACTGTGACCGCCCGACCGGGGCCACGAGGTCCAGGCTGATGGTCAGGGACCTACAAACCGGTCGCGAAAAGCAACTCGTTCGCGTTGTGTATGGGACGGCCCCTTACTCACGTTGGGACGTATCGCCCGATGGAAAGCAGCTTGCCTTCGTGCTCCAGTCAAACGCCAGCCGTAGCTTGAACACGGTTCCGACCACTGGCGGAAAACCGAAGGAACTGCTGCGCAAGAAGTTAGCGGAGGATCTTCGTTTCCGCGTCGCCTGGACTGCCGATGGCCAGAATATTCTCTTCTTCCTGCGTGACGAGCTGTGGCGAATTTCTGCAGAAGGTGGAGAACCACAAAAGGTCTGGGAATGGAAAGAGAGTTTTAGAGACCTGCGGGTTCATCCGGACGGGCAGCATATCGCCTTTGTCACGCGCGGCTATATGTACGAGGTGTGGGTAATGGAGAATTTCCTGCCGGGAGCGCCGATCCCAAAGCCTGAGCCGACACCGACACTGCGGCAGATCGAGGTCAAAGGACGCGGAAGTCGTCACAGTAGCCCTTCGTTCGATGGGAAGTACATGTCAGTCGTGGATCGTGATCGTGAGACCGGTACGGATAACCTTGTGATTCGTGAACTTGCTACAGGAAAGGAGCGAATGCTAATTAAGAATAGGGATCCCAATTGGTTTGTCTATGAGTCGCACATATCCCCTGACAGCAAAAAGGTGGCTTTTCTTCATTTTAATCCAGAGGTAGAAGACTTTGACCTTAGGGTCATTGGATTTGATGGTTCGGGTCTAAAGACTCTTCTGACGGCTGAAAAAATAGCAGGGTACTTCTTTGCCGATGCTTGGTCTCCAGATGGAAAGTATATTTTCGGGAGGCTTGCAAGAAGGCCGATGCAACTTGTGAGGGTATCTTCATATGATGGGACCATGGAGGTTATCAAGAAATTCGAGAAAGACCGGGTATCCAAAGTCGATGTTTCACCCGACGGACGCTATATTGCCTACAGCTATGTAGAACAAAAGTCCTCAAATCCGGATATTTTTATTTATGACCTTGAGCAGAATCAGGAAACACCATTAGTGAGGCATTCAGCCGGCGATAAGCTGCTCGCATGGACCCCGGACGGGCAACATATTTTCTTTACCAGTGACCGTAACGGAACCTGGGATGGATGGCTTCAGCGAGTTGCAGATGGTAGACCGGTCGGCCTGCCCGAGATTATCAAGGCCGGAATTGGTGACGTAGGGCCGATTGGATTCACGCAGAGTGGAGCGTTTTATTACGCATTTAGCCACGAGGCATGGAATATCTATACTGCTAAGCTCGATAAGAATACGGATCAGGTCTTATCGCAACCGGCACCTTTGCGTCTTGTCGGTAAGGACTTCTGCCCCGACTTCTCACCGGACGGGCGTTATCTCGCTTATTTGTCACAGCCGGACCGTACCAAGCCCCAGGTTATCCGTATACGGACGCTGGCTACGGGCCAGGAGCGTGAACTCAAACCTGATCTGCCACGCTTTGAGCGGCTTCGTTGGTGCCCCGACAGCCGGCATCTTTTAATCACTTTTTTCAGGAGTATGGATTCACCGTCAGTTATTTACAAGCTTGATATTCAGACCGGCGAGCATACGGCTTTGGTGCAGAAAGAAGAAAGAAATCTCAGACACGCCGAACTATCCACTGATGGAAGGACGCTTGTTTACCGTATAGGGGGTCTCGGCCAAGCGTCGCGTCTAATTACAAGAGATATGGAAACCGGTAATGAAAAGGAAGTCTTTCAGAAGGAAATCTTTCAGTCCGAAGGTGCTCAAGTTGCCTTCTGGTCGCTTTCACCCGGTGGAAAGGAAGTAGCCTATTCTATTCGGGAAGATGTGAACAGATTCTTTGTTCTTAAGATCATCTCTATAGAAACTGGCGAATCCCGGACATTAGTTGAAGACCTGGGATTTTTTCCGGTCTGGTCAAGTGATGGTCGCGATGTATTTTTTACCAGAAATGTCAATGAGCTTTGGCGTGTCTCAGCCGAAGGAGGTGAGCCTGAGAAACTCTTTGAATGGAAAGAGATGATTATGGCGCCCCGGATTCATCCGGATGGACAACGCATCGCTTTCCATAGCGGCGGATACGTCTCCGAAATGTGGCTTATGGAAAACTTTCTGCCGACGGCTGTCGCTGCCGCGGGCAGGTAGCAAATGATCCACTTCAGCGTCCAGGAGTCGGCTTGGCCTTCGGGTCCAGAAGGAGTGGGCCGGGCGGAGCTTGCCAGAGGCGGCACAGTGGATTCTCCGAGCGGACCCAGCCCTGTTGGGGCAACTGTGGATCGGTCGAATAGAGGCGCTGCTGCGTCTGTGCGTGGTGATATTCATAAAGAGACACCACACATGAATTGTCGTTCGCTGAATCAGACGGCGGCAAGGCATGGAAAAGCGGCCTCGCAGACTGGTCAGGACGTTCTAAAATAAGTTTGGTCCCGCCGGCGATTCTCTGAGCGTAGATGGGGACAAGACTGTCGCCCGCCCTGCCAGGCTCGACAGCGCAAAACGGTATGGATTCGACAAGGTCCCACTTTTCGGCCCTTTCCACCGCGTCGGCAAGCAGGTAGTCCTTCCGCCCATTCTCGTCGCTCACGTGATAGACCGCCGCCGGCAGGGTAAGACGCGGGTCATCGAGATTCAAGCGGTACATGATCTGATTGTAATCGTAACGCGGTGTCGGGTTTTCCTCAGAACCCGAGAATGAGTTAGAATAAGTGCCCTCGAAAAAGATGATGCGGCCGCCATCTTTGTCGAAATAAGGATGGTGCATGGGATTGTAAAAGGTGTATTTATCGTGCGTGACAATCTTCCTTGCGTAGGCCCAGGGCCCCACGGGCGTATCGGCCTCGGCGTACCAGAGCTCGCCTAAGTAAGAGCTCTGGCCGCCGGCCTCGACAAAAATCGCTATCCATTTGGCGCGATAGGCGTTGTAGTAAACGCTTCCACCATAAGGCGTAACCTTCCTGCTCGAGGTTATATCGCAGAGGTGCGTGTCTTCTTTCTCTTTCTCCAGCGCTTCGATCAGCGAGGGCATCGAAGGAAACTCGGCGCCAATCAACTCTGAGGCACGGACCCAACGCGAAGACGAGGGCCGAGACAGAGCGGTCAGGATTTCGTAGCAGTTCGGGTCGATGATGTGGTTCCACTCGGCCTTGACGCGCATGCGAACCGACAGCGGGAACTGTGTGGCAAAATAATGGTAGCGCTCGCCTTCAATATCTACGGTCAGAGCGTGGCCGCAGTTATGATATGGCAGAAAATCCGGGCCCGAACGAACAACAGGTTCAAATGATTCGGTTGCATCGTTGAAGACCACGAGCCCCCGTTCGTACGCGTGCCCGAGGTCTCTCATCCTGGCGTGCTCGGCGACCATTCGCTGCCGGCCCTGGTTGTCCCTGACGGTCAGCAATCCGTCAAGCCAGACCAGGCCTTTCTCCTTCAAGCGGCAGAGCGGTCTGCTGAACCCAGTCTCATCCACAAAGTATTCCAGAGCGACGCCGACGGCGGGGTCCAGCCCCCCCTTCCCAGGCAAGTCGGAAAAGGCGCCGGCCGTGGCAAAGTGGCCCAGCGGATACGAGGCTCTGTTCGTATCGCCCCACAGCCAGAACAGCCGGCCGCGATAGATGCACGTATAGACCGAATCCTGGCCCATGACCTGGCCGTTAAGGACAGGATTCTCCAACGGGGCCGAATGACCCGATAGAATGCTGTCGGAATAGATTCCCTGGCCCGTGATCCGGTAGAGCCGCTCAGCGATATTGAACCGGTCGATTTTGAGAACCGCACTGCCGCCGCGTATGGTCTTGAGCCTCGTTCCGCGATAGCCGAATCCATCCCTTGGAAATTCATAGCCATGACTTTCGACGAAGAAAAAGACCTCCCGGCCCATCAGACCCGGCTCGTAAAATGCCACGATTCCATTGCTGTCGGTATAGTACCGTATGTTATTGGTGGTTCGTAATTCGACCAAAGGCACCCCCCTGCCGGTAGCGCCGTCCACCACTTGAATCTTGAAATACCCGCCCGACGAACCGCCGGCGGACAAAGGTTGCTCTTCAACTGCCGCGACCGCCCCGGGCCAGATCAGAACCACACCCAGAACTGTTATCAAGATAGCCTGCGGATTACTTTTATCTTGCATGATCTTCATCTCCCCGTCGATAGAAGAGCCTCAGTCAAAAGAATCGGCACAAAGGAAATTCTCAGGTCCGGTATAGAAATGTCAATACCGACTATTCGCAATTTCCGGGAAAAAATATCTTGACCAGTCAAATGATTGCCGATATATTACTGGCATATGCTAATAACTTCCGGAGTTGACAATGCCAAGACCATGCAAATGCAGATACGTGGGTTTTCGGCCGGAGGCTTGCTATTTCAAGCCCAGGGGGATACCGCTGAGCGAATTGGAGGAAGTGGTCCTGACCATGGACGAATTCGAGTCCATCCGGCTGGCGGACCTGGAGGAGATGTACCAGGAGCAGGCCGCTGAGCAGATGAACGTATCGAGACAGACGTTCGGGAACATTATCAACTCGGCCCACAAGAAAATCGCAGAGGCCCTGGTCAATGCCCGGGCCGTGAGAATTGACGGAGGTGTTTATCGAATGAGCGGAATGAAAAGATTCAAATGCCATCAGTGTGGTCACACGTGGGAGATTCCCTACGGGACGCCAAGGCCGGCGGATTGTCCCCAGTGCCGAGACGAGAACATTCACAGATCCGAAGAAGACCGCGGCGCGCGGCGAGGCGGCTTCGGACGAGGCAGAAGAAGATGCAGGAGCTTACGAATATGAGACTATGTATCCCAACCACCGACGACAAAGGTCAACACGCGGAGCTCTGCGACCACTTCGGCAGCGCGCCGTACTTGACGATCTACGATTCCAAAACAGGCGCGTATGAAATCGTGAACAATTCGGATCATGAACACGAGCACGGGACCTGCCATCCAATGGACAATCTGAAAAGCAAGAGCATAGATTGCGTCGTATGCAGGGGCCTTGGTCGGCGAGCATTGGAGAAACTCCATTCGGGCCGAATCCGTGTATTGAGAACGGACCGCTCAACGGTAGAAGAGATCGTCCAGAATTTCTCCGCCGAAGAACTCAGCGAAATCGATGCTGAGAGCGCCTGCCAAAATCACAGATGTCACTGACTCAGATGCGAAAGCAGCGAGGAGCTCAACCGATGCAAATTTTGATGAATCCTATCGGCGTCATACACTCGCCTTACAAAGAGCCTAAGGACATGCCGATCCAGGGGATATTCAAGCCGGATGTTGAGGCATGGGCTGAGATCTATGAGCAATATCGTGACGGCTTGAAGGATTTGGAGGAATTCAGCCATGCGATTATCCTCTACTATTTTCACAAGACAAGCACCGAGCAGATTCAGGGTAAGCCCTTTCTCGAAGACAGCCCGCATGGCGTTTTCGCCATGCGGAGCCCTCACCGTCCGAACCATATCGGGTTGTCTGTGGTGAAGATATGCAGGATTGACGGAAACAGGCTATACTATCGAGAGGTGGACGTCTTGGACCAGACGCCGCTACTGGACATAAAGCCGTATGTCAGATACTTCGATGTGCGACAGAACGCAAACTCTGGCTGGCTGGATAAGCACTTCAAGGACGGTCAGGTTCCCGATAAAACGATCCTGTATTAGGCCGCTTCTTTCCTGGCTTGGCGCCACGGGCTGTCGCAGAGCCCTCTTTCATCGAGAGACTGATTCGTTTTCTGGCGAGGTCCACTTCGAGAATCGTAACCCAGACCTTCTGGTGGACCTTCACCACCTCGCCCGGGTCCTTCACGAAACGGTTCGCGAGCTGGCTGATGTGCACGAGCCCGTCCTGATGCACGCCGATATCGACGAACGCTCCGAAGGCGGTCACGTTAGTGACCACGCCGGGCAGTCTCATGCCCGCTTGAAGGTCCTCCATTTTGGCCACGCCTTCGGCGAAGCTGAACGCCTCGAACTGCTTGCGCGGGTCCCGGCCCGGCTTCGCTAATTCCTGCATGATGTCATTCAGAGTCGGCAAGCCGACCGTCTCACTGACGTAATCCTGAAGCCGGATTCTCCTGCGAAGCGATTCACCTTTCATCAGGTCCGCAACGGCGCTTCCAACACTCGCAGCCATCGCATCGACAACGTGATAGCTTTCCGGATGCACGGCGCTGGCATCGAGAGGATTCGCAGCGTCCCGTATCCTCAAGAAACCAGCAGCCTGCTCGAAGGCTTTCGCTCCGAGGCGCGGAACCTTCTGCAACTCCTTTCGCGATTTGAAAGGCCCGCTTTCGCTCCTGTAGTCAATGATATTCTGAGCAAGCTGCGGCCCCAGCCCCGAGACATACGTCAGCAACTGCTTGCTGGCCGTGTTCACCTCCACGCCGACGCTGTTGACGCAACTGATAACGACGTCGTCGAGGCATTGCCTGAGCAGGGGTTGGTCCACATCGTGCTGGTACTGGCCGACGCCGATCGATTTCGGATCGATCTTGACCAGCTCGGCCAGCGGGTCCATGAGCCTTCGTCCGATGGAGGCCGCGCCGCGAACCGTTACGTCCTGGTCGGGGAATTCCTCCCTCGCTGCTTTCGATGCCGAATAGATCGAGGCGCCGCTTTCGTTAACCATCACTACGGGGATATTCCCAGAGAGCTTGATGCTCCTGATAAACGTTTCGGTTTCACGGCCGGCCGTACCGTTGCCGACGGCGACCGCCTCGATTTCATACTCCTGACACAGTGAGGCCACTTTCGCCGCTTCCGATGCCGCCTTATTCTGGCCCTGGTGCGGATAGATAACATCAGAATGCCTCAACCCGCCCTGGCGGTCCAGACAGACAACTTTGCATCCCGTGCGGAAGCCCGGGTCGATGGCCAGGACATTTTTCCGGCCCAACGGAGGCGCCAGAAGAAGCTGGCGGAGGTTGTCGGCGAAGACTCTTATGGCCTCCTCGTCGGCCCGCTGTTTTGTTGCCGCGAGAATCTCGGTTTCCATCGAGGGCGAGAGGAGTCTTTTGTAGCTATCGGCAACAGCTTCCTTCACATGGGCCGACGACGCCGATTGTCCTTTGACAAACAATCCTTCGAGAATCCGTGCGGCTTGTTCCTCCGGCGCGGTGACCTGCAACCTCAGAAAACCTTCTCTGTCGCCTCGGCGCATCGCGAGAATCCTGTGGGACGGCGCCTTAGCCACCGGCTCTTCCCAGTCAAAGTAGTCCTCGTACTTGCAGCCCTCTTCCTGCTTGCCCTGCACAACCTTCGACTGGAAACAGCCCTTCTTGAGAAACAAATCCCGAATCCTCGCGCGCGCCGTCTGGTCTTCATTGACCTTTTCGGCGATGATATCCCTTGCGCCCGCAAGAGCCGCTTCGACGGATTCGACGCCTTTATCCTCATCGACAAAGGCCATTGCTTCAACGTCGGGATCCGTCGCCGGGTCCTGGGCCAGGATGAGCTCGGCAAGAGGTTCCAATCCTTTTTCGCGAGCGATTGTCGCTCGCGTACGCCTCTTGGGCCGGTATGGCAGATAAATATCCTCCAGCACGGCCATCGTCCCGGCCTGCATGACCTTCTCGCTCAGCTCCTCCGTGAGCAGGCCTCGCTCTTGGAGGGATTTTATGATGGACTGCCGCCTGGCATCCAACTCTTTCAACTGGCTCAGCCTGTCGCGTATGGCCGTCAGGGCTACTTCGTCGAGACTGCCGGTGGATTCCTTGCGATACCGGGCGACAAAGGGGATCGTCGAGCCGCTCTCAAGAAGCTCGGCGGTCGCCTCAACCTGGCGGGGCCTCAGCGACAGCTCCGAAGCAATCTGCGTGATGTGGCTCTCGTTCACCCGTTGCTCTTTCAGCTATGGCGGCAATCACACTTTGTTTTCAGACGCGGCCACTATATCCTCAGAAACCGTTGCTTTCAAGCTTTGCCGAGCTGCCTGTTACTCTTTCGTCTGCGCGAACCGACAAAAAACCTGCATCTTCTCAGGAGATTTGGTATCCTGTGTCTCGATGTTTGGGCATCGACCGAACGATGTGCAAAGAAGGTCTTTTCAAGGACAAATAAAGGACAAGGAGATGACCATGAGGACAAATCGAACCGCAAGAACCACCGCATTAGCGTTTGTCTTTTTCGCCTTAGCTGCCTTCGGGCAGGGCCGGGCCGGTACGAACACCGAGCTGTTCCGGCGCATCTACGGCTGCGAAGCCGCCGGGACGATTGGCAACTCCATGGGCGATGTTACCGAGGGCAAGAGCTGGCAGCAGATTGAAGAACGTCTCGGGCTCGTCGATACGCTTCTGCCTCAGGACAAGAAAGGTTCCCGCCGGCCCCAGCGATTCGGGCCGGACTGGGTCAGATACGCGCATCATCGTCCGCCGGGGATGACCGAGGACGGATTCGAAAGGCACCGGCTTTGCACCTCGGCGATTCTCGCCAAAGGCGGCAGGATTACGAGCCAAGATCTTGCCCGGACCTGGATCGAAGAGATCGACCCGGACAAGTTCGGCTACCTTCTCGGCCCTCAGGACATGATCATCTACAACCTGCTGAAGATGGGGCTGCCCGCCTGGGAGGTGGGCCGGCACGCCGCCTGGCCCGGATTCATCGGGACCAGCAAGATGATTATGCCGATTGGCATGATCAACGCCTGCCGGCCCGACGAGGCGGCCAGAGATGCTCTCGAGCTGGGCCGGATCAAGGACATTCAGGGCCGCCCGGGCAACTATGCGCTTGAAGTGTGCGCTGGAATCGCCGCAGCGACAGCCGAAGCCCTCCGGCCAAACGCCACCGTCGAATCCATAATCGATACGGCCCTGGCTCAATTGCCGCCGCAGGCCCGAAGGGAGGTGCAGCGGGGGCAGGATTGGGCCGGGAAGGCGGAGAGTTGGAAGGATTTGAGGCCTCTCTACGAGAAACGCTACGAAGGCGAGCCGATATCCAATGCCGTTGAAGTGCTTTCCGGAGGACTTGCGTGCTTCCGCATGGCGGATGGGCAACCGAAGGAGGCCATCATCTACGCGGTCAATCTCGGTCGAGACACCGACTGCAAGGCGTATGTGGCCGGGGGCCTTGCCGGCGCCCTGCGAGGGATCGATGCCCTTCCGCCGGGATGGGTCAGAATCGTCGAGGCGGAGGTCGTGGATGACCCCTACACCGTCTCACGACGGACGGCACGGCAGGCCGCTGAAGGCCTCTACCAAGTGTGCATGGCGGAGATGCGAAAAATACGCCGGGCCGTCGAGGAGGTCGAATCCATGACCGCTCCGACGAAATAGGGCCGTTTATGCTCCCGTGCCTGCCCCAGGCCGGCTCGGACATGGAAATCGTTCTTTCCCCCGGCCATACCACGGGTTCAGAGACCAATTTTTCTGCGCGAGGGCGGAAATTCTTTGAACCTCATCTGCAAACCATCGTATAGCGCGGATTAAATTGCAGACACAGGCCCTCCTATAGGATTTCAGAGAAGGCCGCCGGGTTCATAACCTAAATGGGGATAAGTGATTGGCGATGTTCACTCCCGGTCGATTCGGGTAAAGGAAGTAGATATGTGGGACGAAGAATGTGATATCCTTGACGCGTTCGAAGAGCACGATTTGGAGTGCGAATTTGTCGAAGATTTCTCTGACCTGGACCTCGGTTCGGACATGACAGAAGCTGTGCAAGAGGAAGTATTCGACGAGGACGACCCCTACGCTGACGAGCAAGATTAAGCACACACACCTGCGATAACAACACGGCGTAAATGATCATGGCGCCCGGGGTACGTGATCGCCGGCCAGCCCAGCCTTTTACGAACCGCGCCGGACAAGCGCCACCCAACCGCCCGCTGCGGGTGCTCGCAGCACGATTCTCTCTTCAACTTCTCTCACCGCGCGAGTGCACTGCCCCGTCCTGGGATCGGTCCAGACCACAACATTTTCTTGATTTATCCGGGCTTTTGTCTATAAACGAGATTATCGGGTGCATCATCATACGAATTTTGTTGTATGAAAGGTCCTTACCATGCTAAAGAACATACTTCTTCCGACTCTCTCAATCTTGTTTCTCAGTAGCTCAGTTATGGCCGGGCCGGGCGGGAAGACATACAACGTCGCTGATTTCGGCGCCAAACCGGACGGCAAAACCCTCTGTACGGAAGCTATTCAGAATGCCGTTGAACGATGCGCCCGGGAGGGCGGCGGAACAGTGTACTTCGGAGCCGGGACCTGGCTGACGGGGACGATCTATCTGGAAAGCCGTATCACTCTCTGGCTCGATTCGGGCTGTGTGCTACTCGGCAGCAAAGAGAAAGAAGACTACGGCCGGCCTCACAAGCTCGCGGGCACAGAGGGCGAGACGTTCAGTTACTGGGGCATCATCGCAGGCAAGGGTCTTGAGAATATCGCCATCCGAGGCCGGGGCACCATCGACGGCCAGGGGGCCAATTTCAGATACAAAAAAGGGGCGAGGCCGAAGAATATCTATCTTGAAAACTGTTCCGATGTCCTGATCGAAGACGTGCGCCTGCGCAGCGCCGGCAGTTGGATGCAGCATTACCGCAATTGCGACCGCCTCACGATTCGCGGGATCGCCGTTTTCAACCACGTCGCCTACAACAACGATGGTCTTAACATCGACAGTTGCCGGGATGTCTCCATCATCGGCTGTGTCGTTGACTCCGATGATGACGGGATCGTCTTGAAAAGTCTGTCCCGAAAGCCCTGTGAAAATATAACCATCTCGGATTGCGTGGTCAGCAGTCACTGCAATTCCATCAAAATGGGCACCGAGTCCGGCGGCGGATTTCAGAACATCACCGTCACCAACTGCACGATATGCTCGCCCCGCTATTCGAAGGTCACTTATGGGCGTCAGAGAGGGTTGGCGGGCCTGGCGCTGGAAATCGTCGACGGCGGGACTCTCGACCGCGTAGTCGTATCCAACCTGACTATCAAAGGTGTCACGGTGCCGATCTTCATGCGGCTGGGAAACCGGGCGCGTCTCTACGAAGAAGACCAGCCCAAGCCCAACGTCGGAAAATTTCGCAACGTAATCGTCAGCAACATCGTCGCCATCGACTGCTCGCCGGTCGGCTGTTCGATCACGGGCCTGCCGGGCCATTCGATTGAAAACATAACGCTCAGCGACATTCGCCTGGGTTTCGAAGGAGGAGGCACCCGGGAACAAGCAGCCCGTGAGATCCCTGAAAAGCCGGAGAGCTATCCCGAGAGCACGATGTTCGGTACACTACCCGCCTATGGATTCTTCTGCCGACATGTCGAAGATCTGAGATTGCACAATTTGAAATTCGAGACCGCCGCTTCAGATTATCGCCACGCCGTGGTATTGGATGATGTGGAGAACGCCGTCCTCGACGCAATCGATGTGCCTTTCCAGGCCGGAGCAGCCGGCATGATTCGATGCACCAATTCGAAAGACATCCAGGTTCGAAATTGCCGACCGCCGGCCGGCACGGAGCGATTCCTTGATCTCAACGGCCCTCGGACCGCAAACATCATGCTCTTATCCAACGACTTCGGCCGCGTCAGTGAAATCAGCCATCTTGCCCCTGATGTTGCCAAAACCGCTTTGGCCCTCGTGGGCAACCACCCTCCGGCAAAATGAACGCCGCCCCCCACCACCAGGATGAATAACCAGGAGGAAATGGACGTGCCACACAGAACATTCCATGCTTTAATTGTGGTCATTTTGTTCATCCCGTTCGCCGGCTGCAATCGCATATGGTCTTCGGGTTCAACCCGGAACGCACTGTCATCAAGTCAGGCCGGGAATCTGATCGTCGATGCCAACTTTCCGGGGGGCAACATCATCGTGGTTGGTATCAAAGATAACACCGTATTTATCCGGCCCGACCAGCGTGACTCATCGGACTTCTGGTTCTACTGGTACTTTCGGGTTCGCGGGGGCCCGGGCCGCACCGTCAAATTCGAGTTCACAGGCAGGAATCCCATCGGCACACGAGGCCCTGCCTTCAGCACGGACGGCGGGCACACCTGGTCCTGGCTCGGCGCCACCGAGGCCGGGGATTCTTCGTTCACCTACACGTTCGGGCACGAGTCCGAGCATGTGCGATTCTGTTTTTCGATTCCCTATCTCGAAGCGAACCTGCACGAATTTCTTGACAAATACGTCGACAGCGCTCACCTGACCGTCCATGAACTCTGCCGCACTCGTAAGGGACGCACCGTCGAGCGCATTCACGCGGGCAAGATCAATACAGACCCGAAGTACAGCGTCTTATTGACTACCCGGCATCACGCCTGTGAGACGATTGCCTCTTATACACTCGAAGGCCTGCTCGACGCGGTCCTGGCCGATACGGATCTCGGCCGCTGGTATCAGAACAATGTCGAAGTGCTCGCTATACCCTTTGTGGACAAAGACGGGGTCGAAGAGGGGGACCAGGGCAAGAATCGCAGGCCTCACGACCACAACCGGGATTACCAGGGCCAGAGCGTCTATCCTTCAATCGAGGCGATACGCCGGTTTGTTCCAGAGTGGTCGAAAGGAAAACTCGACGCGGCCGTTGATTTGCACTGCCCTCACATCAGCGGTAAATACAACGAAGTCATCTACATCGTGGGCAGCGTTGATGCCGAGATTTGGAGGCAGCAGCAGGAATTCTCTACGATTCTTGAGTCCGTCCGCCAAGGACCCTTACCCTACTCGGCCGAAAGCAGCCTGCCCTTTGGGACGGCCTGGAACACCGTCAGAAATTATGGAGGACACAAATCGTGCAGCCGCTGGGCGGCAGAACAAAGCGGCATCCGTTTGGCAACAACGATTGAGATTCCTTATGCCAACGTGGGCACGGCCACAGTAACCGCCGAGGCGGCCCGTACTCTCGGCCGCGATGTGGCCCTCGCTCTTCGGCAATATCTTGAGACCGGCAAGCACTGATACTAAATCGCGCTTTGTCCGCCTGCGATCCGGCTATCAGACCACATCAGGCACAACGAATGGTTCCCGGTAATTTCGTGAAACCAGCATGTTCGCTTCGTCGCTCATCGGGCCGACGAATCTCTCTTTATCCGGATCCATACTCAGCACGGCTCCAAGGCAGAGCGATTTGCGGTCCACATTAAGCCGGTTGGCGCCAAGATGCTCATTCAGCCGTTCAAATGATTCCGAGAATTCCGCCTCGCCGCGGATCACCTCTCGGATTTCGTCATTGGGTTTGTGCCGGCCTAACCGGTAGGAGATGTTTGCCAGGTGGACCAGTCCACAGGAGAGATGTCCCTCAAGCGCGTCCGTCCGGAGCTCGTTCGTCCTGCGGCTGCGAACGACGTCGATGAAGTTCTGTTTGCAGTCGGGCTGTTCGCGGGTAAATTCGGTAATGAGCTTGCCCTGAGGGTCGAACGCTGAACCGTCTTTTACGTACCCATCTTCACAGTCCACGACAAATCCCGTTCTTATGCCTCGAAAGTAATCCATGGTGAGTCGCGAGTTCTTGAGCCAATTGGACTGCCGCAACGATTCGTTCCGAGGCAGACCGCGAACTTCAAAAATGATCGGCGCCGGTTCGTAGTCCAACAGCGTGATCATCGTATTGGGTGTTTGGCCGTCGTCGTCATAGCCCAGGCGTTCTCCAATGCTGATCACGCGCTTGGGTAAGGTATTTTTCCGCAGGGCCCAGCGGCAGCCGTCCATCGCATGAATGCCCATGTTGCCCAGGTCACCGTCGCCGGTGTCCCAGTCCCAGTGCCAGTCGTAGTGGAGCTGCTCGCGCATGAGCGGCTTGACAGGGGCCGGGCCACACCAGAGGTCGTAATTGCAGGATGGCGGTATGGGCTGAGGACCGTTGACCTTGCCGATGCTCATTCTGCCCCTGTAGTTAATCCCATAGATACATTTGATCTTGCCCAGCTTGCCTGCCTGGACGTATTCAAGGGACTCGGCAATGGCCCCGCTGTTGCGAGGCCCGTGAACAGCCTGCACGACGCGCTTGTACTTGCGCATGGCCTCGACCATCTTGCGCCCTTCGAAAATGTTGTGCGAGGAAGGTTTTTGCACGAACACGTCTTTTCCCGCCTGACAGGCCATAATGGTCATCAATGAGTGCCAATGGTTCGGCGTCGTAATCGAAACGGCGTCGATGCCCTTGTCATCCAGAATCTCGCGGAAATCGGTACACGCCTTGACCTTCTCGCCGCGTGTGCTGAACCGGTTGACTTCGTAGTCGAGGTGCTTGCGGTCGCAATCACACAAAGCCGCCACGCGAACGCCCGGAATCTTGCGAAAATCCCGGATATCTCCGCGTCCCTTGCCGCCAATCTTGACAAAGGAGCCGATTCCGATCACTCCAAGCCGAATCTCATCATTGGCGCCCAGAACACGCCCGGGTGAGAAAGACAATGTCGAACCGACCGCTAACGACACTTTGAGGAATTCTCTTCGTCTCATCGATTATCTCCTTTCCCGATAAGTGTACCCATTATATATTCCCATATATCCTTTGAGGTTCCCCTACTATAACGGTTCCGCCCCAAATCTCAAGCCCTTGTATCTCTGGCCGCATTTGATATACTATCGACCCAAGGCTCAGCGGCGTCGCTGAGCGGATGCAGAAGTAGATTTCCAGATTCTGAAAAAGGCTCCGACCGATGAAAAACCTAATGAGTGCTGCGTTACTTCTGAATGTGTTTGTTGCAGGGTCATCTCTATTTGGCCAGCGGTTTCCGGCCATTTCGGAAAGTCAACGCATAGAGATGCTGGAGCACCCGGGCACCAGGCCCATCCGAATGGTGCTCGATACCGATACGGCCAACGAGATCGACGATCAATTTGCCGTGGTCTATTCGCTGATCTCACCCGAGCTGGACGTCCAGGCAGTTTACGCCGCACCGTTCAAGAATAACAGATCGAGCGGCCCCGCAGACGGCATGGAAAAGAGCTATGAGGAAATTCTTCGAATCCTCAGCAGGCTCGACAAATCTCCCGACGGCTTTGCGTTCAAGGGCAGTTCCCGCTATCTGACGGATGTGGAGAATCCCGAAAGAAGCCCGGCGGCCCTGGATCTGGTGGCGAGGGCAAGAAAGAGCAGTCCGGATGACCCGCTTTACGTCGCCGCGGTAGGAGCCATCACGAATGTGAGCAATGCTATCCTCATTGACCCATCCATCATTCGAAACATCGTGGTCGTATGGCTGGGCGGCAACGGGCACAACTGGCCACATCAAAGAGAGTTCAATTTCAGGCAGGACTTGAACGCTTCGCGCGTCATCTTCGACTGCGGCGTCCCATTCGTGCAACTGCCCTGTACTCCTGTTGTCACTCACTTCACAACAACCGTCCCGGAGATGGAACGCTACGTAGCGGGCCGGGGAGCGATTGGCGATTACCTGCTCAATATCTTCAAGGAATACCGAAAGGACCATTTCGGATGGTCGAAGGTCCTGTGGGATATGACGGCGGTCGCCTGGATCATCAATGACAAATGGCTGCCCTCGGACCTGGTACACAGCCCCATCGTCACGGACAATTACACGTTCAGCTTCGACAAGTCGCGGCATCTCATCCGAACCGTCAACTTCGTACAGAGGGATCCGATCTTCAGAGATTTCTTCACAAAACTGGACAAGCGGGCAAAGAAATAGCCCCATTGACGGGCCACTGCCAGAAGGTAAGATGGCCAGGAAAGGATTCGCAGCCGCAGCGAATAGTCTTAGAAGCATTGTCCCGACCAGTACAGGAGAAAGCGATGATCGAGCTGCTCAGAACCCGACGGAGCATCAGGAAATACACAGACAGGCGCATTGAGCCGGAGAAGATCGAGATACTCAAGGAAGCTGTCTTGAGGTCGCCCTCTTCGAGGAACATTGACCCCTGGGAATTTATCTTCGTCGATGAACCCACAATTCTCAAGAAGCTCTCTCAATCTAAACCGCACGGGGCCAAATTCCTGGAGCACGCGACGCTGGGCATCGTTATCTGCGCCGACGGCGGCAAAAGCGATGTGTGGGTGGAGGACTGCTCCATTGCCTCGATTCTCGTGCAAATGGCCGCCCAGTCTATCGGCCTGGGCACTTGCTGGATACAGATAAGGAACCGGATGCATGATGACAAGGTGACTTCCGAGGACTATATCAAAAACGTACTGAACGTGCCGAAGCAGCTAAAGGTCGAATCAATCATCGCCATCGGATACCCTGCCGAGACCAGAGAGCCGCTATCCCGCGAAGCACTCAAAGACAAGAAAATCAGAATCAACGGCTACTGATGCAGCCTGCCCGCATGCCGGAACAGCGAAATGGATGCTTCCATAGTGAGACACTGTGGGGAATTAGACCGCTGTAATCAGCGAGGGGGAAGGATGCTGTCTATCGTTGACCTGCTCGCAGCGAAGACGCTCGATCTGGATTTGGCGGCCTACCTGATGGCCCGCATCAGCACGGGGGCGTCGTTCATGGTCGGGTCCGTCCCCGGCGGCGCGGGCAAGACCACCGTCATGTGCGCGCTGCTCAATTTCGTGCCTATCGATGTTCGGTTGATCGCGGCCACGCCGCAAGCGGTGCATAACGCCGCGAAGGCTCCGCCCTGGGTCTGTTATGTCTGTCACGAAATCGGATCGGGGGCGTATTTTGCCTATCTCTGGGCAGGTGCGTTGCAGAGGTATTGCAGGCTGTTTGAATGTGGGCACATGCTTGCCACAAATCTGCACGCGGATGACCCGGAGCAGGCAAAAGACCAAATCTGCGGCGTCAATGACGTGCCGACAGATCATTTCAACCGATTTGAGCTGCTTGTTTTTTTGCGTATAGATGGCGATTATGTCAAGATGGATCGCTGGATCGAAGAGGTCTATTCCGGAGACGGCTCATCCGGCCAGACGTTGGCTTTTCGTGCAAGCGAAGAAAAGAGAATCGGGCCGGGCGACAGGCACTATCTTGCCGATTCACAATACGTCGCCGCATGCCGGGACTTTCTTGAGACAATGCCGGGAAACGTGCGCACCATCGAACAAACGCGACGGAACGTGGTAGAATTTCTCAAACAGCATCCCTCCCGCAGAACACAACTAACGGACCGTTCTTGAAAGGGAGCAGGAGACATGAAGTATAGGCGGTTGGGGAAAACGCAACTGCGAGTTTCCGTCATCGGAATCGGGACGTGGCAACTCGGTGGAGAGTGGGGCAAGACATTCGAGCAGGCCCAAGTCGATGCCATGTGCGCCAAAGCGGCAGAGCTGGGCATCAACCTGATTGACACGGCCGAATGCTACGGAGACCACCTCTCGGAAAAATTGATCGGCCGGGCCATCGAAGGCCGGAGAGACAAGTGGATCATCGCCACCAAGTTCGGTCATCGGTTCAAGCCCGGCTTCGACCGGGAGAACTTGTTCGAGCCGGCCCAGGTCGAGAGGCAACTGGAGGATTCATTGAAGGCCCTGCAAACCGACTACGTCGATCTCTACCAGTTTCACAGCGGAACGGACGAGCTGTTCCAAACGCCAAGCTTGTGGGAAATGCTGCAGAAGCAGGTCGAGGCAGGAAAGGTCCGGCATCTGGGCATATCCATCAGCAGCAGGCTCAGCGGAACTCATCAGGCCGACAACGCCTCGGCGATAGGAGCAGAGGCGATTCAGGTCGTCTATAATCGAATCGAGCGAAAGCCGGAAGAGGGGATTCTCGACTCCTGCATCCAGCAGGATTTGGGTGTGCTGGCAAGGGTCCCTTTAGCCAGCGGCTTCCTGAGCGGCAAGTATGGCAAAGGCGCAACCTTCGCGGACAGCGACGTCCGAAGCACCTGGCAGGACGGGGACGAGATGCTCAGGATTATCGAACAGGTCGAAGAATTCAGAAGCGAGGTTCCACAAGGCGTATCCATGGCCCACTGGGCCCTGGCCTGGTGCCTGCAACATCCGGCGGTGACGTGCGTGATCCCCGGCTGCAAAACCGTCGAGCAGGTCGAAGCAAATGCAAAAGCTGCGGATCTGCCTGCGGTTAGAGAGGACCATCCGCAAGCCATGCCATAGCTTGCGAAAGAAGGAGAACGGACGTGAGCCAACGACAAGCGGGCAGACCGGATGCTATTGTGTTTTATGTCTTGTCCGTCGCTTGTCCATCGTTGGCCGATATGCAACATACGAAGTGCAATATACGAATATAAGGAGGTCAGCTTATGTCAGACAACTCCATTTACCGCCGGGATTTCCTCGGCAAGCTTGGGCAGCTCTCGCTGGGAACATTCATGGCCGGCGGGCTCTCCGCGCGGGCGGCCGGCGCCCGGGCGAAAGAAGCAGGCAAAGCCTGGGAGCCGGTCTCCGACCGAAAAGTGCGCGTTGGAATCGTCGGCTACGGCGTTTGCCGGTTCGGGGCAGCGTTCGGCTTTCAGGACCACCCCAATGTCGAAGTCGCAGCCGTCAGCGACCTGATTGCCGACCGGCGCGAGGGGCTGATGAAGGCCTGCCGGTGCGAGAAGTCATACGAATCGCTGGAGGTCCTGATACAGGACCCGAAGATTGAGGCGGTGTTCGTCGCGACCGATGCGCCCAGCCACGCAAGACACTGTATGGAGGTTCTCAAACATGGCAAGCACGTGATGACCGCCGTGCCGGCCGTCTTCGGGTCCGTCGAAGAGGCCGAGAAACTTCTGGAGACCGTGCGGAAGACCGGCCTGAAGTACATGATGGCCGAGACGAGCTGCTTCCGGCCCGACTGCTACGCCATGCGCCAGGTTTATCAAGCCGGCGGATTCGGGCGGCTCATATATTCCGAGGGCGAGTACTACCACTACCACTCAAGACAGATCGGCTCGTTCAAAGGCTGGCGAATCGGCCTGCCGCCGCTGTGGTACCCCACGCACTCGACAGCCTACTACGTGGGCGTCACCGGCAAGCGATTCACCTCGGTATCATGTGTGGGCTTCAATGCAGGTATCCCGTCTTACGCACCCGGCGCCAACAAGTACAACAACCCGTTCACGGACGAGGTTGCTTTGTTCAAGACCAGCGAGGGCGGTTCGTCTCGAATGCTCATGTGCAAGGGCATCAACAAGCTCGTCGCCGAGAGAGGTCGGGTCTTCGGCGAGAAAGGCTGGATGGACGGCACCGAATATCACGGTGTGGCCAAAGATCTTCCCGACACGACCCGTCCGCCGCTTCCGCCCGGCGTACCGGCCGGGGGACATGGCGGTTCGCACGGGCAATTGACCAATGAGTTCATCACGTCAATCTTGCAGGATCGCGAGCCGCTGGTGAACGTCTATGAAGCTCTGGCGATGACAGTGCCGGGCATTGTCGCGCATCGGTCAGCGCTGAAGGACGGCGAGACGCTTGAGATTCCGCAATTGTGATTCTTAAGTTCTGGTCTTTGATTTTCGGGGTGGGGGCGGCCCCGCCTGGGCCCTGAACCGGTCTTCGCACTTCTGCCACAGTGTTGACATCGCGCGGACCTTGTCCGGATACTTATCGGCCAGGTCCTTTGATTCGCAGCGGTCGGTCTTCAGATCGTAAAGTTCCCACGGGCCGTCTTCACCTTTGGCCACGAGCTTCCAGTCTCCGACTCGAATGGCCCGATTGCTCAAGTGGTGAAAGTAGATGAATTCGTGCGCGACGGCGCCGTCTTTGGTGAACGCCGGGGTGAGACTGGCGCCCGGAAGCGGCGGCGCAACCTCGCCGTTCCACTGCGAGGAAAAGTCCGCCCCGCCCGCCAGCTCAAGCACGGTCGGCATGATATCGATGAAATGGCATGGATCGTGGCGCAGCTCGCCTCGGGCCGCGACTCCCGCCGGCCAGTGAACGATCAACGGCGAGGAGGCGCCTCCCTCGTGGACCCAGGACTTGTGCAGGCGGAAGGGCGAGTTGGCGGCGCTGGACCATCCCGGTCCAAGGCACAGGTATGAGCGGGCCGAGCCGGGAGCTGCCGAGGGGTCATGCATGTCGCCTCGGATAATCTGTTCGGCGCTGGCGCCGTTGTCCGAAACAAAAAAGACCACGGTGTTCTCGAAAGCGCCCATTTTCTTGACCTGATCGAGCACAAGCCCGATCCCGCGATCCATGCGGTCGATCATAGCGGCGTGAATCGCCATTTTAGTTGCCTGAAATCTCTTCTGCTCCTCCGTCAGAGTGGCCCAGGGTACGGCCCGGTCTGCCTCGCCGGGCCCGATCATCTCACGCAGCTTCTCTTTGGAGAAGTTCCAACTCGGAATGACGTCGTTATCGAGCGGCGGCAGGTCGCAGTTGACCAGGCCTCTGTCGCGAAGCCACTTCCATCTCCTCCTGCGTATCACGTCCCATCCTTCGATGTAGCGGTCGCGGTACCGGGCGATATCGTCCTGTAGCGCATGCAGCGGGAAATGGGGCGACGTGAAGGCAAGATAACAATAGAAAGGCTCGTCCCGATGCTTCTGTTCATGCTCCTTGAGAGAGTCCAGGGCATAATCTGCAATGGCGGTTGTGACATAGAAATCAGTCCCTTCCTTCACGGGGGCCAGCTTGCTGTCATCCAGTTCATGGTTT
>CP070806.1:1947740-1965571 GCA_020343675.1 Phycisphaerales bacterium | reverse complement strand
GACCAGCAGGCTGACAAGGTTGTCCGCGTAGGGCAGATACCCGCCCTGCCATGGTTCGACCGAAACCTTGCCGTAAAGCCCGAGGGACCGAACGTGCTTTCGCGCACGCTCGACGCTGTCGATATTTTTGTCCAGGCCATGAACGAGGTAGCTGTCTTTGGCGCGGAGCGCCGCTGTGAGCCGGCCGTCGCCGCAGCCGATGTGGACGATCAGCCCGCCTTTAACGCCGCTGGTCTGGAGAATCCGCCCCGCCTCTTGTGCCGCCGGCTGGGCTGTTGCCATCGAGGCCATGCCTAAAACTGCCACAAGACAGGCAAACGTTGTGCAGAATCCGCTTATTTGCCTCATAGGTACTCGTCCTTTCCATCCAGAGGGATGTTGAATTTGGCAGAACGTCTTGCCTGCGACAGGCAGAATTATATCTTCGACCGGCACGCCGGGCAATAGCCTGCCCTTCCGACCAGAAACGCGTTGCAGCCGATGATTCTGCGGCCGGGTGAACGGTTTGGACCGACCCTGAACATGGGCGCAGAAGGCCCTGCCCGCCTGAGAGAGGAAATCCTTGACAGTTCACCGTGAATCCTGTAACATAGTTAGCATTGTATGGAAGTAGTGTGTTTCTTGACCGTTTAAGTGAGAAACCTCGAAGTGGGTTTCCGGCAGTTACGAAAAACCACATCTTGCAAGGAATGAGATGATGAAACGCCAAGCCTTCACCTTGATTGAGTTACTCGTCGTAATTGCCGTCATTGCCATCCTGTTGGCCATTCTACTGCCGTCCTTGAACCTGGCCCGGGACCAGGGGCGCAAGATGGTCTGCTCGAACAACCTGCACAGCCTGGCCCTGGCCAACCAGCTTTACTCGAACAGCAATGACGACTGGGGCGTGCCTTGCCGTTACATTAGCAGCCGGGGCACTACGCTATGGACGACCAACGACGAGTTCCGCAAATACATCGGCTACGAAGGGGCCGAAGATACCCCTGATATGTCCGGCGTTCAGACCCCCGAGAAGTACAAGTGCCCCTCCGACACGCAGAAGGCCTGGCTGCACGCCTATAACATCGAGCAGGGCAACGAACGCGGCACGCTCACCAGCTACGGCTTCAACATCGAAGACTTCTACCCCTCAGTGGGTTCGCCCTCCTGGACTGCCACCATGGGCATGGACATATTGGCGTTCAAGATGACCTCCGTCCAGCAGCCGGCACAGAAACTGCACTTCAACGAAGCGCACGACTGGTGGAGCAAGTGGAAGGGCGCCAATTACATCGACGGCTGGGACGTACTTGGCCAGGACGGCACCGTCAGAGATTACAAGAACGCCGGATGCGGCGGGCCCACCATGTATCGCCATAATGACAAGGTCAATCTCGCCTTCTATGACGGCCACGTGGAAGGCCTGCCCAAAAACAAAGTCTGGATACCCGAGCACGCCCAGCAGAAACCGTACAAACCCGGCATGTGGGTGGTCAACAGAGACCTCTGGGAAAGAAACGGCGGCGGCCTGTAAGAACGTCGAATAACGAGGGCCAAAAAGACTCAACCTCTCTATTAGGCACAGTCACCGATTCCTATTCTACTGTCCCCGGCCGTTAATAGGTGGCTGGCCTTAGTTTCAAAGCCAGGTTTGGGATAGTAAGAGGCCCTAATTATTCCTCTTGATAATCCTTAATGCTCGACGAGGTCGTCCCAGGGGACTACGGGAATCCGTCGGGGCAACTTGGTAATCGGTGCGACTTTCTCGACAAAGCTTTCGTAGTATTTCTTATCTCCAACCGCTTTGGGCAGGACAATCATGGCCAAATCATCTATCTTGAACTTGTACGCCTTTGTTGACCGCCACTCTCGCTCGCAATAAACTGTGCTGAATTCGTTTTTCTCAAATGTCTTCACGAACGCCACAAGGTCCTCTATACTCTGCCTAGCATGTGAAACGGCTCTCTCAATAGAATCAACCTCGGATTCAATCTCCCAAACCTCGCCGCTGACGTCGACGTCGGAGTCTTGATAGATAGCTTGGGCATCAGAAACTTCAGACTTGATTGTACTGGCGGCGTCGCGTATCGCATCAGGATCAGCCACATCGAGAGATGAGAAGCCCTCGTATATCGATCGAACGATGGGAGTGTCTTGGAGAGTGTAGAACACTGGATTGAAGCCCGCGCGGATGATGGCATTACGATGGAAGCCAAGAGCGAACTTGCCATATCGGTATGAGTGATAACGAAGATGAGCTGCCGGGATGTCGGAGACGCAGCAGATAGATGAAGATTCAATATCCACCGGAACATCCTTCTGGACTTCGACGCGCTTAGTCTTTGGATTGAATTTTCGCAGCTCTGGAAGAACTACTTTGACCACCTCTTTGTACGTTCCAAGGCGTACCTCTTTTGAACGCAGGATAGACTTGAGATTCTCATATGCCATAGCGGCTGGTTTCGGGGAGCTAGTCTGCTTCCCAGTCTTCAAGTTCCAAGCAGGGCCTCCAGTGAAATGCCAGAGGATCTTTGAAACAGTACCTGGGGATAGTTCTTGCTCGACAGCCATCAATCTGACTTATTATAGAACGACGTTTATGTATTTATGTTACCTCATTCAGTTCTTCTACTTTTGTTTTTTGCAACTTCAGCCTCATTTTTCTTCCTCGCATGTCCTACTGGTCATGAACGAAATCTGAAAGAGTACACGTGTCTAGTCACTTTCTTTTTGACTCGGCTCCAGCAATCCCTCCCTTTCGAGAACCTCACGTATTTCCTCGAACGCTGCTTTTATATTAGATTTAGGGAACCGAATCTGGCCTAGTCCTTGTATGTTGCTGAACTCCTCGCAACCCTCTTCGATTAGTACGATTGCACGTGTAAAACCAAGCCTTCCCTGAAAAAGACCCGCCTCATGCACGACATTCATGCGTGCATGAAGGCTCCCGTCAGCTAGTTCGTCCTCCCCTGTCATCACGAGGAACGCTATTGCTGCTGCATCTAACATTTCAGAAAGCCTTGTGGTGTTGGCTATACCTGCCACCGGAACGCGATTGAATTCATCCCAAGGTAGGTTAAGACGGTCTTGGACGAAGTCTTTGAGATCCCTCCAAGCAGGAGAACCGCCCTGGCCAATAAATACATTAGTTCCGATCTCCTTTGAACGTGTTGAACGACGTGTTTGTCGTGCAAGGTGTGACCCTGCTCGCCTCGCAATTTGGCTCAGTTTTTGGCAACACGACGATGCCTGACGTAACGCATGAATCTCAGAGAGAACAGAAATATGAGGGGGTGTCCACAATCCCTGTGTCACTGCCAACGAATCTCTCGATGTCAACTTTGATGGTTGCATGGCCATGATGACTCCAGCCTGAGAAAGAACAGCGAGCTTTTCAACTTCGCTCCTAAGCTTTGAAATGAATGAATCCGTTACTTCAGAGAATGCCGTAGTGAGTAATGACAAGACCTCATCCTTTGCCTCATCAAAAGCAAATTCGGCTCTCTTTGCCAAGTCCTTCGCTGACTTCAGGTCCGGCGTATCGACTGATTCATGAATGGCTCTAATGACCTCATCACTCTGATACTCTCGCCACGCTCCTGTTGTCCGACAGTCGCCAAGTACCTCCTCCATACCCCACTCTTGGCTAAAATGCAGTCCTGGGGGAGGTACTTGGAGATTATTGTAGTATATGTTGGCATGATAGCCAAGCCATGATCCGCTCCATGACTTGCCAACTTTGTTTGCGGCATCTTCAAGCTTTGAAAGAGGTAGACTGTTTCTTTCCTGTTGTGCTTCTTGTGCGAACAATTCAATCCTGTCCGCAATCTGTAAAAGTTCCTCATGTATTTCTTTCATCGAAAGGACACCCTCGGTTTTCAATGCTAAAATTGTTCAGCCCAGCCAGCGTTTTTGCGCACCGTCCCAAAACCATTATTAAGGAACATAAATCCCACATGCCGCGTGGCCATCATACACACATTTAGTGTTCCACCGCAATCCTACGGATGAGAATCCGTAGATGAAGTTATCCGCCATCGGCGGACAGGCAAAGCCTGTTGTTGCAAATGCTACGGGCGTGAGCCCGTAGAAATTTACTCATTCAATCAATAAGAGCGTTTCTGAATGGGTTCAGCCCATGCGATAAATCAAAGAACTCGCACTATCTATAGAAGAAGCGTATCTCACGGGATTCAGCCCATGAGATAATTCAAGCCATCTCTATTATTAGAAGCGTATCTCACGGGCTAAATGTTGATGGTCTTTTTGGATTTTTTTGAAAAAAAGTGAAAAAAAGCACGTATCTCATGCTTTGGACAGGATTTACGGGATCCCCGGCAATTGACTATTTGCGATCCGTTCGACCTTGCTCAGGACAGGTTTAGTATTGACTATTGTTCTTCCCGTTCGGCTGGGCTCAGGGCATGCTTCGTGGCTCTCAGTGTCCTTCGTGGTGAATCGAAAACCGTGCTAATCCGTGTCTGGAACGAATTTCCGCGATGGCGGTTGTGATTGGGATGATAATCGGATAAACTCACCGAGCTATGCAAATGGTGTATGAGTGAAGCCAAATCGAGTGTTTTAGTGAGGGTATCTTGACAATGAAGCGAAAAAAGCGACTTTCCCGACGAGAATTTATGGGCACATTGGCTGCCTCCACGGCCGTGACCGTCGTTCCGGCCCATGTCCTGGGGCGAGATGCGCCCAGCAACAAGCTGAACATCGCGGCGGTCGCCGCAGCCGGTCGCGCCCGGGCCAACCTCAAAGGCACCAGCAGCGAGAATATCGTCGCGTTGTGCGACGTGGACGCCAAACGACTAAGCGATGCCCGCAAAACCTTCCCCCGGGCGAAGCCCTACAAAGACTTCCGCATCATGTTGGACGAGATGGACAAGGCCATCGACGCGGTGATTGTCTCGACGCCCGACCACACGCACTCTGTCGCGGCCATCCGAGCCATCAAAATGGGCAAGCACGTCTATTGCGAAAAGCCCCTCGCCCATTCTATCTACGAAGTGCGGCAGATCACCGAAGCGGCCCGCAAGCACAAGGTCCAGACACAGATGGGCAATCAGGGGCATTCATCGGAGTCCATTCGCATGATGTGCGAATGGGTCCGGGACGGCGCTATCGGCGAGGTGCGGAAGGTCTATGCCTGGAGCAGCCGGCCGTCGGGCGGTGCGGCGTTCGCCGTGAACATGAAACGCCCGAAGGACAGGCCGGCCGTGCCTGAAGGGCTGGATTGGGACCTGTGGCTTGGGCCGGCACCGTATCGGCCCTATCATCCCGCTTACCTGCCGTTCAAATGGCGAGGCTGGCTGGATTTCGGCACCGGGGCGCTGGGCGATATGGGCTGTCACATTCTCGATCCGGTCTTCTGGGCGCTGAAGCTGGGCGAGGCGGACACTATCGAGGTCGAAGCCACGAGTACCCATTTCGATCCGGAAATCATGGCCGAGACATACCCGGTGGCCTCTATCGTCCGCTACAAGTTCCCAGCTCGCGGCAACATGCCGCCGGTGGAGCTGATCTGGTCGGACGGCAGATTGCGCCCGCCGAGGCCCGACGACATGGAAATCAATCGAAAGTTCGGCGGAGAAGGCGCTTTGCTCGTCGGCCAGGACGGCAACATTATGCACGGCTCACACGGGGCCGGCGGCGTGCGTATCGTGCCCGAATCCAAAATGAGGGCCTACACGCTTCCGGAAAAGACGCTGCCCCGCTCGAAAGGCCATCACGAGGACTGGATACTTGCCTGCAAAGGGGGCAAGCCGGCCAGTGCGAACTTCGACTATGGCGGCCCGCTGACGGAAATGGCGCTGCTGGGCGTGTTAGCCATACGCAACCAGAACCGCAAGCTCATCTACGATGTGAAGAACATGCGCATCACCAACGACGACGAGGCCAACAAGTACGTCAAAGGCCCCTTCCGGGATGGCTGGGTCTTGTGAGTGGCGTCGCCCGGCGCCTTCTACTTGACTTCGGCGCTGCCGGGCTCAGTTGCATCCGCGGTGTTCGTCTGAGTTTCAGAAGATGTGTTGTCAGCTTCTGCCTCCCGGAGTCTTTCGAGCAGGGTTATCAGGATGGTTGTAGCCTGGCTATTGCGGCTGTTCAGCCGGGCGCTCTGCAAATGGTTCGCCGACTCGTCGAGCTTGCCCATCCCCAGCAGTTGGTAGCCCAATAGAAGCCGCATGTCCGCATCCAACGGATTTGATGCGACCTGCTCGGCGAGCTGCTGGACCTGCTGCTCCAGCACGTCCTGATCGGAATACAAGCCGCGAGGATAGAAAACGCCCTCCTTCTCAGGCGATGATATCACCAGGGCCCTGCGCAGGACCTCGGCCGCCTGGCCATAGTCGCCGTCGGCGAAGAGGGCCTGTACGCGGGCAAAGGGCACAACAACGTCGTCGCGCGCCAGCGCCTGAGCATTGTGGAACTTCGTCGCCGCGGCGGCATACTCTCCGGCCTCGAACGCCTTGACGCCCTGGTCGAAATAACGGTCGGCCACCGTCTCCTGGGCTGGCTCGGCGGGAGGGGCCTCCTCGAACTTTTGCCGGGCCCGGCCCACAGCGTCCGGCTGCAAAGGTTCATCGTTGTAGTAGTAGTAATTATACGTGTCACCGGCAACAACGTACTCAGGAGGGCAGTCTCCATACCACCGGTAGGGATGGCATCCATACCAATAATAGCGGCGATACGTATAACATGGCCAGTAGCCGCCAATGCTTACGAACATGAACTTGCGGTGATAATAAGGCCAGAAGAATCCGAACGTGTAGTCAGGCCCCGACGCATAGCAAATCGGACGGCAGCAATTCGGCCACGTGATCCAGTAGAATATCCTGTGCGAGGGATAATGCCTGCGATGGTAGTGATAGACGCTCCTGCTTGTCAGCGGACTCAAGTAGCGGCTGCTTTCCTGCTCCGGCCTGACGGCGGCACGGCTGGCCGGCGTTTCGCCCCGGAGCGGTGATGTGATTTCAGCTATGCGTGAGGTCCGGTCCGTCGAAACTCTGTTCACACGGCCGAGACCGCCCGGATTGGATTTCGGCAGGGACCGCGTGTGAATTCTTTCCGTTCCGGGCCGACTTGCCGTTGTTCCACGACTGAGCACAGCCATTCGGGAGCTTCTGATCGCTGCTCCGGGCGTACTGTTGCTCTGCCGCCGAGTCGGTCTGGACGATGCACGTGATCGGGAAACTGAGGCGGCTCGACCCGAATTTACCCTCGATCTTTGCACGCTTGCAGGACTCTTTGACGTTCGCGGCGGGGCTGACTTCGTACGGTTTTGTGGGGCTGCGGAGACGGAGCCGACAAGCAGCATGACTGAGGTGAGCGCCGGCAACAGCCCTCGTACCCGCTTTGAGGTATTCATTATCCACCTCTTAAACAGACTCTGGCTTTATCGAAATACGCTCGAGTGCCAAGACTCTTTGCTCTCAATCATAGCAAAGCAGATGGGATTTGTCAAATGGCTTGGGCGCAATATCTGTATGCGGCTTATTACTTCAATACGCCCTGTGGATAACGTCTCGTCCGGCGCCTAAATTCTCCACATCAGTCCCAAGCCCACGGCGCTGGCGTCTGCGGCGAGCTGGTACTCGACGTTCAGCATGGAGTTGTCATTGAGGATGATATAGGCGCCGAGGTAGCCGCCGTAGTTCGGGCCGTCGTCAATGTCCCAGGAGAGTGTGATCGTTCCGGCGCCGTTGGTGGTCACGGGGAATGTGTCCTCAAAGTCTCCCATCACCATGTAGGCAAAAGGGCCGGCATAGACCGAAATGCGGTCTGTCCAGTGATATGTGGCGCCTATTGCAGCCTGGACTTGCAGAATATCGATCTCTGTAACGTCAGGGAGCCAGCCCGGTGCGCTTAATTCCAGTGTTCCGTCAAATTCAGCATAGCTGGCTTGAAGCAGCGCACCTACACGCCAGGAATCTGTTTCATAGAAAGTCGCCTTCGCGCCGGCACCGACGGCGAAGTCAAAACCACCTTCGAATTCTTCTCCAACCTCCCATATCGAGTCGCCAAAAGTCCCCTTGGTTCCGCCGAAGCGCACAAAAGCTTCCCAGTTATCGTAAAGGCCGTATCCAAGGCCGGCATAGGCCCGGTGGGCTTGGAAGTCCTTGAGCGTGAGAGGAATCAGTTCCCCTCCGGTTGAAGAAGTTCCGTCAGTCAGCTCGAAGTCCATCTCGCTAAACGAGTAGTCAAGCGTTAGCTTATAGTCTCCTTGCCGCAATGCCGAAGCCGGTGGTCCCATGGGATCCAATGCAAAAGCAGTTGAACCGCCCAAGCCAACCATCACGAGCGCCAAGCCGAGAATGTAAGTTGTCGTGACGCGTCCGGTTCTTTTTGTGGATATTCCCCTTCTCATTATCAACCTCCTCACTCGTCATCTTCTCATCGCCAATAGACTGACGTCCCCACGTCGGTCCCGCTGCTGGCGGCAATGCTGCTATGTCACGACCCCCGATTCGAGCACATGCCCCCGGCTTGTGACCCTCTACTCGGGACGCGAGAATCCACGACCCGCAGCTGACCACGGCGCGCTCTCGCTCTTTCTTCTGCCCATCCTGTAAGGCCTCCTGCTGTGGGCAAAATCATACTCTTATTATACTGCATTTTGTCGTAGATTCACAAGACAATTTTGAGAAGTCGCCCCCGGCGGCGGCGGCCGTTACCCGCTCAAATGAGACACAATGTGCAACCGTTCCGATCTGATTCAATTTATGGGACGTCGAATCCGCGTTGCATGTGCAATATGCAGTGATGTGTTCTATACCAAGCAAGTCAGACCGGCCCGGACTTCAGACAGTAGCAGGTCTGACTGAACGCGAAAAAAGCAAAAAATAATGGCTTCCAGGCGAGTTAAATTCCGCCGGGTCCGGCCGTTTGAATCAGAGTTTTGCCCGACAGCGACAGGCCTTCTGGAAGATGAGATCGGACAAACGGCTTGCGTTCCGGCAAGCCGTCGATTCTCTCGGCGCTTCCTGTCCGGTCCGGCACATAGTACAATCCGTCGGGCCGGAGAAAGTCAGGGGCTTCTTGCCTCACGATTGGCCCAAGCGGATGATAGGGAAATCACTGTAGGCTGCATCGGGACGATTGTCGGCAAAGCAGCTTGCAACCACCCCCCTCGTCTGTATGATAGACAGGCCCGTCGGCGGATCGAAAAATGAAGCTGGTCACAATCTGAAAGGAGCAGGACAATGATAAGACTCGGCATGCATGTGGACAACTGGCGGCACTTCGACGTTTCGTATGAAGTTCCGTGCCAGTTCGCGCTGGACCACGGTATGGAATACGTGGAATTCGGGACTATCGATGGCGACTATTTCATCCAGGCGCTGGGGTATAATCCCCACATACCCCTTCATTCCGACCCGGCCAAACTCAAGCAGTACCTCGATTCGATGGGGCTGAAGGTCTCACAACTCGATGCAGCCTACCCTATGTCGAGCCCTGAAGGTCAGCACCGCGGCGTCGGCTACACGATTCGAGCCATTCAGTTCGCCAGCCAGCTCGGATGCCCCTGTGTGGACACCACGGACGGCGGCCGCAAACCGGACGGATACACGGATGAACAGGCCATGGCACTGATGAAACAATACTATCGCGTGGTCCTGGAATGGGCCGAGCAGTACGACATGATCATCAACGTCGAGCCGCATGGCCCCTACACGACCGACCCGGATACGATGGAGAAGATTCTGAGCTTTTTCGATTCGCCCTATCTGCGGATGAATTTTGACACCGGCAATACATTCATCGCCGGGCAGGATCCGGTCGCATTCCTCCGGCGGTTTCGGCACAAGGTCTCGCATTGCCACATCAAGGATGTGAGCAAAGAGCTGGCCGAGGCTGTTCGGGGCGGACAAACGGGGATTGCCTCATCCGTTGTCGCCATCGGCGAAGGGGTCAACGCCGAGAACATTGCCGGCTGCATTGAATTGCTCAAAGAGATCAACTGGGACGGTGTCATGTCGATTGAATGCGAGGCCGCGCCGGGCAAAGTCGAGCAAAGCCTCGAATGGCTGCGCTGTGAGATTGCCCGATAGACGACGGCTGCGCGTTCTTTCTGTCTGCCCTCATCCCGCTTGACGAGCCGCCTGGAATTCGGTTGACCTCCAAACGGGAGCCGGATACCCTGAGGCAACACGTGTTTCACAGGGCATAAGTCTTGAACGCGGTGTTGTATCTGCAAGGACGGGAGTGTGCGATATGTCACGAAATGGCTCTTCCAAAACAGTGTTGTCGGGATGCCTCCTCTGCCTGGCTCTTTTCTGCCCACGCCAAACAGCCGGGGCCGGCTCACAAGTTGCAAGCACGAGGGAGACTCCTCCAGAAGCGCCTGGGTATGCGTCCGAGGTTCTGGTCATGGCGGCCATAGCCGCGGGAAAGATAAGAACGATTGAGAGCCCTGAAGAAATGCCGCCGGGTGTGCAACTTCTCAAGGACGTGGAGTTCGGCAAGGGCGGCGGCCGCTCTCTTACGCTGGATTTGTACACGCCCGCCACGTTGAAGAAACCGGTGCCGGGCCTGATATTCATTCACGGCGGAGCGTGGAAAGGAGGCAACAAGGATATGTACCGGCCCTACGCTGCGCGGTATGCGCAGCGGGGTTACGTTGTCGCGAGCATTTCGTACAGGCTCAGCTCGGAAGCCCCGTTTCCGGCCGCCGTGGAGGATGCCAAATGCGCCGTGCGGTGGATGCGCGCCAACGCGGGCAAGTACAAAGTGGATCCAAACCACATCTGCGTCCTGGGAGGCTCCGCGGGCGGTCACCTTGCGATGATGGTGGGATATTCTTCGGACCGGAGAGATCTGGAGGGTACAGGCGGGCACCCGGGAGTAAGCAGCAGGGTCCAGGCCGTCGTGAACATTTATGGGCCGTGCGATCTGACGGTGCCGGGGATCCGCGATGGAGACGTCGTGCGACAATTTCTCGCGGACAAGAACTATGATGAAGCGCCGGAACTGTACGGGAAGGCCTCACCCTTGTTTCATCTGACCCGTGACGATCCGCCGACGCTGATACTGCACGGAACACTGGACTCGCTGGTACCCATCAGCCAGTCGGACGAGCTGGTCAAACGTCTCAGGCAAGTGGGTGTCACTCACACGTACGATCGATTAGAGGGATGGCCGCACGTTATGGACCTTGCCGAGATTGTGTTCAACCGGTGCGTATTTTTCATCGACAAGTTCCTTGCCGGGCACATGCCCGTTCCGGAGCCGGTGAAGGTCGAATCCGCCACCTCCATAGACTGACGCCGGCCCGCCTGAGTCGCGGCACTCTATGGCGCAGCATTGGCGTCAGAGAGCGAGCCTAAGCCGCGTCTTTGCCTTTCATCCACGGGCAGCCCCCTCGCTGAGGGCACTCGCGGCAGCCATGCCGGGTGGAGAACCGAGGTAGGATCACAAAGGCGTCGACCGCAAATGCCACCACCAGAATCACCAGTCCCCATGTGAATCCGCGGACCAGCGCGGGGACCGCAGGGACCAGAGGCAGGAACCACAAAGGCACGATCACGGGGATGTGCTTCTTGAATTTTTCACCGAATCGGTCTCCCGGCTGTCGGTTGCGAATCCGGGCTGCGATCCGGCCGTATCCGCATGGGCACGAGTCTGTGCCCCAGAACCGGCAGAAGGGACAGACGAAGACCATGATCCACAGGGCGCCGACAACACCGTAGAGCAGATACGCGGCAGCCGTGACGTGCGCCCACGGGGACCCCCTGAACGACCGCAGCAGAACAGCCGCGCCGAGGACCGTCATCAGGATATAGGGCAGATTGTGCAGGAAGGCTTGCAAGCCCGTGTACACAGGGGCGGCAAGAGGATGACATGGATTCTGTTGGGCGTCGCTTCGTTCTTCTTCCATGCGGTTTCTTTGCTCGGTTGTGACTTTTGCCGCGAGGTCCGGCCCTCTCTGTTCAACGGTGCTCATCAGCCACTTCGAACATCTCCAGAATTTTTTCGAGCGCATCATACGGGGCGTTGCCGATATCCACCGTCAACTTTCCGTCCCTGTTGGAAACGGTTTTCACATGTCCGGCGGCGAACAAGATGTTGTTGGCCGCGCTTCGATGGCTCGTTCGGGTCTTTACCTGGAACGCCGCTAATGACGGGTGCGCCAGGAACTGTACGTCGGTGACCAGAGCGGCGATGGGCTGCCCCCTACTGTTCCGGCCCAGGTTGCTCAATCGCGTGTGGAAGGTTTTGGGCGTGCCGCTCAGCAAGGCTACCGAAGCGTGGCGATAATAGAAGTCGCTTTGCGCCTGGGCCGACCCGACTCGGGCCAGTTGGTCCTGCGCCTCAGAGGGCTGGTCCGCGCCCGGGCAGAACAGAACCGTGGGCTGATGAGAAAGGTAGTCTTCGAGCAGCAGCCCCAGTCCCACCGGTGCGCCGTCCTCTAAGGAAAGCAGGCTGGTGACGCTTCCGGTCACTGTGTAGAAGTTTGAACCCGTGACGGGGCGGCCGGAGGGGCCGAAGGGGATCGTATGGTCGAAGTCCTCGGCGTAAAGATGGATGGCCACGCCGACTTGGCGCATGTTGCCGGCGCAAGCCGCTCGGCGGGCCTGATGCCTCGCCTGAGATAACGCCGGCAGCAGGATCGCTATCAACAGAGACAGCGTCGCGATCACCACGAGCAGTTCGATAAGGCTGAAACCGCAGGAGGATATATCGTCTCGTCGCAGCATTCGATTGCCCGACCATTGGGCTCGCAGCCGTCTATATCCGCTGTCACCGTTTGCCTGCAAGATACTTACTCCTTGACCGTGGGCGTCAGATCCGCAATCGGCAGCGATCTTGCTAAGCGGACGTTGTCTATGTCCCAGAAACCGCCGGCCTGCCCGCCGGCGCGTATGGCGACGCCGATGGCCTTGTCCGCCCACGCATCGTCAGGGGCCACCGTCGGCACATACAGCGAGAAGTCCTGCAACTGCGTGACCCACAGCCCCCCCGCCTCAACCGACTCAGATGCGATGTCCACTGGTTCGTTTCCGTCACGGTAGTAGAGAACCAGATCGAGATTATCGACCGGCGTCTGCGACGAAGGCGGGAATCGCCCCGAGATGCCCACGCCAACGGTCAATCGATAATCGCAGCCCACCTTGTACCTCGAAGCCAGGTCCTGCTCAAGGGCATTGCCCGACGCAGAGCCCAAAAAGGCCAGTTGGTCGCCGTCGGCATTGACAATGTGATCCTCACTACCCTCAGCGGTATTGGCGAACACCCCGGTGTTCGTGCTGCCCAGCGCATCGACGTCGATTTCCGTCCAGCCGTCTATCATCGGAAAGGCCCCGAAGCCGTTCGGATCCACCACCGGCGACTCGAACGAGGCGTTCTCTATTGGAATCGACGCTGACTTAACAGGGGCGGCTGCCCATACAAACATTAATATCAGGACACTCAGACGCATAACACCACGCAGCATTTCCATCCTCCTCATCCGATTGTTCTAAATTTATGTGGTGACGTTTTTCCTCAGATCGGCTCACCACCATTTCTATGTATTTTCACTTGAATATCATATTACAATCCTGCTCCGATGGCAAGCGTCGATTCTCACGAATAAGAAGCGTTTCCCCTCTGTATCCGCGGGGGCAGTTGCCGATTGCATTTCCACTGCGGGCCTGTATCGCGAGGCCGGCTGTATGAGGCCCCATACGCCCGTGCTCGATGGCGTACAGGACTGTGGAATCCCTTCATAGACACTGGGCCGAAAAAAGGGGCAGATCAGGATAGCGAAGCGCCTGAATAGTCACTTTGTGCAAGGCGCGCACCCTTGATCTCTACTATGGCGGAACAGATATGGATGTGAATGCCGATATTTGTGGAGACCGTAGCGTTCAGGAGTACTGTTTACAGCGGAATCCGTCGCCGAGGTGATTGTGTGTCTGGTTTCGATCGTTGACGGTGTCGTCGTAGAGGATCGGGCTGCCGCCAAGAGTGACGTCGCAGAACCAGGGAACAATTTGCTTTCGCCATGCGATGTTGCCCTGGAAATCTATCGCGGCCAGCATTCCTACGTGCCGTTGATCAGGCTTAAACTTGACATATTTCAAAATACTCAGCGTGTTCTTGCTTGACAGGCTCAATGAAAACCCATATATATGCTGATTGATTGTTGGCTCGGTTGAAACCGTGGTCTAATGGATTGTATTCTCTAATCTTTTTCTTCGTAAGGAGAGCATGTTATGGCGAACAAGAAAGAACCTGTTAAGCCGATGACCAAGAGTGAGATCGTATCGAGAATCGCCGATGCGACAGGATTGACAAAGAAGGATGTCAACTCTGTGTTTGAAGCAATGGCTGCTCAAATAAAAAAGAGTCTCGGCCGAAGCGGCCCAGGTGCATACACTGTGCCCGGCCTGATGAAGTTGGTCGTACAGCGAAAACCTGCAACCAAGGCTCGCAAGGGTATCAACCCCTTCACTGGCGAAGAGACTGTATTCAAGGCCAAACCAGCACGTAATGTTGTGAAAATTCGGCCACTTAAGAATCTTAAAGATATGGTCTGACCTTTGAAAGAATAAGAATATGTTAACCAGGCCCACACTATAGCATCACTCTGTGGGCCTGGTTCTTTACTTCTTTCGACTGCTCCTGGTCAGTTGCTCAAGACGGGCTTGGGCTTCTCTCTTGCCCATGTGGCGAATCGAGGCGAGAACCGGCAACTGCTGCTTGCGGGGGCGGCTTAGGTCACTCTCCCATCTGTATGTATCTGTGCACCCCTGCCGATCTGACCGGATACAAGCGCGGCGACAACAGAGTAGATGGACAACTGAAGATGGCAGATGCCCGGCGAATGACTTTAAGCGAGAGTCCAATATCATGAAGTCACCAGGTCATTCTGATTCTGTGACAACCCCGGTTCTATCTGGCCGTCAGCCGGGACTTGGTAGAGACGGCCCGGGTGGCAACCGCAGCCGCGATGGCCAATGATTTTGGCGCGTCCCCTCTTGTGGACGAAGGGGTTGACACGTAATGTGGGAAGGTGTTAGATTACAGAGACTTATGATTGGAGCGCTCGTAGCTCAGGTGGATAGAGCGTCGGTTTCCTAAGTCGAAATCACACCTTTCACTATTCTCCAAGAACCGCGTTTTTGCCCACAAGAACAAGGATTTGTCTGGTTCAAACGAAGACCAGACGAAGGTCAAAAGTACATGGTTGGCACGCACTTTGGCGCGCGCCTGGTGACATTGCTGGCAAGATCGGTCTATGTTGAAACCTTCGTTCATACTTGAGTGATTGTGGTGGTGAAACACTTAAAGCTATTCTTCCACGACCATCAGGCCGTATGTCCCAAGTTTTGGAATGGTCGCCTCTATATACCCGGATCGAGAACGGCACTCCAAAAGTTCTGACTCCTGGCCAGGAGTATACCATTTGACCTGTCTTCCGGCTATCCCATGCAGACGGATACGAATTGGGCCTACTGGGACGATCCGATCCAGGGGTGTCTTCCCGGTTCCGTTCACCAGATGTACCGTAATTCCGGACTCTATCCTGTAGGCAGCAATGTTCACCGTTGTGGGCGCATCAGTGGTCAAGGTTTGGAGTTCGGGCGAGTCCGGGTAGATCATCTTTTCGAGGATTGTACTGTAATCAGGTAGGTCGTTTTTCCACATCATCGTTCCCAAGCCCCCGGCAAAATAGACCAGTTCGCCTGTTCCTATCTTCGTAGAATATACCACAGCCCGATCGCCCCTCTCAAGGATGGGGAACAATTCCGGAATGTGGCTTCCTCCCGGCGTGGGGCTGGAAAAATACCAGATGCGGGAGTTGTCTGGAGGAACCACCTGGCGGATTTTGCCAGATAACATAATGGGGCCCGGAAGCCCGGATTGTACCGATGACTGTGGAATTGCATAGGCGCTCTCAATGGACTTTTCCTCCCACCGCCCCCTGAGGAAACGGGTAAAGGCAAGAGGCATTGGTTTGTCAGGAACTGCGTCCATCAGAATCAGGCGACCACCCTTCTTGAGGAATGCAATCAGTGATGCAATATGCGACTCATCCAGAATCGTCACTGAAGGGAGTACGATTGTCTGATATTTCTGACCAATGTTCTCCGGAATGCGATTGGACAGAACAATCTCGAACAAAATATGCCGGGAAACCATGGCTCGATAAAGCCCCAGCATTTCATCTCTCCATGACTCCTCATTGCCATGAATATCCTCTCCTGACGGCCAAACGAGCGCAACGGGCACAATTGGTTCGGCGGATGTCAAATATGGCTCACATTGCTCCATGAATTGAAAGGTTTGGGTGATCATGGATGAGGTGCGAGGATCGGGCATGTTACCCAGTAGACCATACGTGGGTGCTTTGATACCAGTATTGTGGGCCAGCGCCTGGCAGCAATAGAAGATATACTCCTCAATAGGTTTTAAGGATAGTTTCCCCTTATGATAACCGACTTTGAGGTTGACGAGTGGTAGCCCCGAATTCTCCGATTTTGACGCATGGCTCCAATCGGCCGTCAGTCCTACCCACCAGCGCAATCGATAGAGGTCCTCATCGTCTGGCCGTCCGGCGGTCGAGAGCAGATTGGTATATCCCTCGGCCAGAAGTTCGTGGTTGAAGCCACGGCTCGTACCCCATCCTGGACTTTCCGGGCTGTTGATCTCAGCCATGAAAAGAGCCTCAGGATTGCTTTGGTGAATGATCTGCCTGTACTTCTTCATTTGGCTGGCCAACCTCTGCTCCCGCCACCGGCGTTGGGCATCCTGTTCGGTTGGTATATCGTATTTGCGAATGGTCGCTTCATCAAAGACGGTTCCCCCAAAACCAGGGGCGTTGAGATGAAAGCCATCCACATCATAACCGCTCAGGATTTCGCGCAGCACCGGTATCGCAAATTCCTCGTTCTGGTAGCCGCCAAGCATCGTGGTTTGGTACAAGCCATCTCGCGTTTGCCGGGGCCTTCCATCTGTTCCAAGAGAGAACCATTCAGGGTGGAGTCTCGCTAGTTCCTGGCGGGCCTTACTGAAATCGAGCCGGGCAATGACCTTGATTCCATTCGCCCTGGCTTCTTCGATTACTTCTTTCAAAAGATCCCTATCCTCCATATGGGGACTTCTTACGTGATGTGGTGCTTGCGTCTGGTAAAATGCATATATCCCACCGGTGCTGAAGACGATGGCCTCCGCATGGAGAGATTTGCATTCGCCGATAAAACGCTTGACATTGAAGTTGTCGGCTTCTGCCTCTCGCATGTTGGGATGGTATATCCGCAGTGGCCGATTCTTCCACCATGCCGCAGCGTTGGCTTCAGTGGCACCTACGAAAGCAAAAAGAAAAGCACAGTTGAGTATGCGTAACCACTGCTGAAAGCGATGTCGTAGATGATACTCCATGATCGTCTCCTTCTTTACCCTTGGCAATTGTCAAACATCCGGCGTATGAGGGATAAATCACCCTGGAACAGGACGATCCCGAATGTAATCGAGCTCCTGTAGAAAGACAAGCGAATTGCGTCCCCTACAATATTCGTCATTCACGCAAACCACCGGAAACGCTGAAAAGCAAGCCCGTCAACCCATGGATTTGTTAGATTTCACCTGTGCCAGATGGAAAAGTAGACAAGGGTGAGTACGTCAAGACCGGTCAGAGAGCCAAAATTGATCCAAAACTGAACAGCCTCGATATTGGCGAGCAGCTTGAGACGGCGTGCTCTTGGATGGCGGGGGCAGAGATCGTCGATTCTGTGGGTACAAAACTACCGTGGGAGATTCTGCGGCTTGAGCTAAGCTTTCAACCTCACTTTTTTCTCTTGGAAAACCGATTTGTGCGATATATATTGTCTCCAGCGGTTGTACCCTGACGTTTCGAGCCA
>CP070806.1:1931962-1947640 GCA_020343675.1 Phycisphaerales bacterium | reverse complement strand
TTGGCTGGCGAGCGGGCAGAGAGGCCGCCACGCACGATGTGTACTTGAGCACCGATGAGCAGGCCGTGATCGATGGTACCGTCCCGGCCGTCAGCGCGACCGACACGAGCCACAGCTCAGCCCTTGATTTGGGCAGCACGTACCTCTGGCGGATCGATGAGGTCAACGACGCCGAGACGCCCACAACCTGGCAAGGTGATGTCTGGGACTTCACGACACAGGAGTATCTTGTCGTGGACGATTTCGAGGACTATAACGACTATCCGCCCGATGAGATCTACACGACGTGGCTGGATGGCTACGAGGACCCCACAAACGGGTCCCAGGTTGGTTATATCTCGCCCCCCACGATCGAGACGGAGATCGTTCACGGCGGGGCGCAGTCCATGCCGCTGCTCTACAGCAACACCGGCGGCACCACGTACTCCGAGGGCGAGCGCACCTTTGCCGTTCCGCAGGACTGGACCAAGTACAGCATTCAGACACTGGTCTTGTACTTCCACGGCACTTCCGGCAACACCGGGCAGTTGTACGTGAAGGTCAACGGCGTCAAGGTCCCCTATCCAGGCGATGCGGCCGACATAGCGAAACCAAGGTGGACGCAGTGGAATGTCGATCTTGCATCGTTAGGGGTGAACCTGGCGAACGTCACAACACTGGCACTTGGCATCGAAGGCGTCGGTGCCACCGGCACATTGTACGTTGACGACATCGTGCTATATCGGTTGGCACCGGAGGTTATGGTTGCCTCGGAAGAAATCTGGATCGAGGCGGAGGCGGCCGATACAATCAGCCCGCCTATGCAGATTGATGATGATCCCCGGGTATCAGGTGGTAAGTACATCGGCACGGACGAAAGTGTCGGCAACAGCAATGATAGTCCGCCTTCTAACGGTGTCGCAACATACACTTTCGCGGTAGCGGGTGGAACCTACAGGGTCAGCGGTCGCTTGAATGTTGGCGGCGGCAACTCTTTCTGGGTCCGAATCCAGGGAGCGACCATCCCGGCCGAGACGGAGATCCACAGTAGTGGCTGGGTGCGGTGGGATGGCATTACGAATCTAGGCTCCTGGTTCTGGGCGGACGTCTTCAGTGATGACGACAATGAGAATGCAACCGTGCTCTTCACGATGAATCCCGGCACATACACTTTGGAAATCGCTCGCCGCGAAGACGGCGCGCTCATGGATGTTATCGTGATCTCTAAAGTTGACTAAGTAACGTTTCCAGATGTGGTTTCTCAGGTGATTGCCGTATCGCAGGAAGTCCTGATTTGAAGGACTGTGCGGTTTCGGCGGGCAGCTTGAGAGATAAGCGTGTCCGCCCGGAGCCGGTAAGACGCCTTCGCCGCGAATGAGTGCTTGAAAACTCAGGAACCCATACCCTTAACTGTTCCAAGCGTATGGGTTCCTGATAATTATGGTGGTACCGTTGTTCTGGCATTTCGCCGAAACGTAGAACAGCAATAGCAGAGATGAGTTCACAATGTGCAAGCGAAAGGCATTTACTCTGATTGAGCTGTTGATGGTGATTGCCATCATTGCGCTTCTGTTGTCCATTCTGATGCCGGCGCTGCAACGGGTCAAAAGACAAGCAAGAGCCGCTGCCTGTATGACGAACCTGAAACAATGGGCCCTTATATTGTCGATGCACACAGACGAACACAACGGTCGCTTCCACAAGGGCTTGGCCGGTGGTCACCATCGGACAGTGGTACTGAGGCCCTATTTTAGCGACCCAAACGATACCCGCCTATTCTGTTGTCCGTCGGCGACAAAGCATATCGATGACGTCGGCCAATGGGGCAACGATACCGCATGGGTATTTGACAGCGGCATGGGCCGAGATCATGGCAGCTACGGCACTAATGGTTTTGTGGAGACCAATACACGACAGGGTGAGCACAAGCACTGGAAAAGCCGGGATGTCCGAGGCGCAGCCGAGATACCACTTTTCCTGGCTTCAAATCGGCTGGATGGCTGGCCCGAGGCCTGGGATGAACCGCCATCTTGGGACGGCCAGTTCAATACCGGACAAGGAGATAACATCCGGCGGTTCTGCATGGATCGGCACACCGGCTCTGTTAATTGTCTTTTCTTGGATTTCTCCGTCAGCAAGGTCGGGCTGAAAGGACTTTGGAAACTCAGATGGCACCGGGAATGGACTCGGGATATATCTTCAATTAATGTGCCAGTGTGACCTGATTGGATGGTGAGTGTCAAGGACTACTAAAGTCAACCAGGGAACAACGAGAATTAGAAATCAGAGGCTCCTATGAATCTACCGTTCAGCAAGCTCATTACGTGTGCCGTCGTAGGCTATCTGCTCGCAAGTTGTTCAATCTCGTGTACTTCTGACGCCGTTATCCCGGCAGGCGATGCGTACAATGATGATAGAATCACCTGGTCCCTGGCTAAGCGGGCCAGTTTCGTGAATAACCTGGACATTCTTTCCCGGGGTGTCGTATTGTTGGAAAAAGAAAGCAAAGGGCCGCGCCACATCCGAGGGCCCGTTGGCGAAAATGAGGAATTCACTTTGACCTCCGAGTCGAACATGACTTTCACAATCTCTGGCGATCACGTTCTTGCCCCTATCATCAATGGACATTGGCATCTCGGCGGGACGTTAGAAATCAGATTCGCCGGCCGATATGAACCGCACGAAGCAAGCGTATTCGGCCTGTTTGTCCCCGGAGTAAAGGAACTCACTGGCCGTTTTGATCGGGTCGTGCTGCCCCCCGGCTGGCGGTACCGTCTGGACTATGATGAAAAGGCCAAGACCGTGACACTACGCGACTTGCATCCGGATCGGGCCCCTGCCTTTCCCGGCGCCGAGGGTTTCGGAAAATACACCATCGGCGGGCGGGGTGGAAAGGTCTATGAAGTGACAAATCTCAGCGACAGCGGACCGGGAAGCCTGCGATGGGCCTGCGAGGCCGCCGGACCGCGCACGGTGGTTTTCCGTACCTCCGGAACGATTGCCTTGAAGTCCAAATTGAAGATCGAGAATCCCTACATCACAATCGCCGGCCAGACCGCGCCGGGTGATGGGATATGTCTTAGAGACAACATGATGGAGTTCGAGACGGACCACGTGATCATTCGCTATATGCGATTTCGCCTCGGTGATGAGTCACGGCAAGAATCCGACAGTTTCGGCGGCGAAGGACATTACGCTATTATCGACCACTGCTCCGCCAGTTGGAGCGTGGATGAAACTTTTTCGATCAACAAGGCGTCTAACCTAACGGTGCAGTGGTGCATGGTCACGGAAAGCCTGCACAACTCTATTCACAAAAAGGGTAAGCACGGCTATGGCGGCTTGTGGGGTGGACCGGGGGGATCGTGGCATCATAACATCTTGGCCCACCACGCGAGCCGGAACCCTCGTGCTTCCGGAAATGAAGAATCCGGGCTGATGGACTTCCGCAACAACGTCATCTATAATTGGGGTTTCAATAGCGCCTATGGCGGGGAAGGATGGCCGCGAAACTGGATCAACAATTACTATAAATACGGCCCGGGCACCAATGAGAATGTTCGCCACAGGATTTTCATCCAGCACGACCCCCACAGCAAAATGTACGCTGTCGGCAATTTCGTCTGGGGGTATCCCGAGATCTCCGCCGACAACTGGAATGGTGGTATCGATTTCATAACGGATAGAGGCGCCTCAGTGGCGACGCTTCGCGTCAGCGAGCCATTTGTCGTCGCGCCAGTTCGTACTCAACGTGCGGCCGTGGCATACGAAATGGTCCTGAGGAACGCAGGGGCTTGCCTGGTCCGGGATGTGGTTGACGCAAGGATCATCGAGGAAATCCAAACCGGAACCGCCACCTTTGGCGAAACATGGCGAGGCGGAGGCAAAGGGATAGTCAACTCGCAAGTCGCCGTAGGCGGCTGGCCGGCTCTGGCGTCTCTGCCGGCACCCCGCGACGAGGACCACGACGGAATGCCGGATGCCTGGGAGCTCGCGCAGGGGCTCGATGCCGGAAATCCTGCCGACGGACCCCAGGACCATGACGGTGACGGCTACACGAATCTCGAAGAGTATCTTAACTCGCTGGTCCCGTCCACATAGAATCAGTGGCGTACATTTCGCCACAGGCAAGAGGGTTCTCCTGCCCGATAATCGTCTGCAGATTCCGCCCACCATAGATGGGCAGAAAATCGAGCATTAGCACCCGGCCGTCAAAAGCCAAATGCCTCAAATAGATCGACACTGTCCTCGGAATTCTTGCGTTGTCTCTACCGAATCTCAGACCGACTCCGGGTTACCAAGCATCAGGGTGATGAGACCTCGATCCCACGACCTGCAAACACGTGCACTTACCGATACCGGGATAAATTCACCGGCACGACTGTGAACCGATCGGCTATGCAGGAGCTCATAAATGTGTTGCACAGAGGCGAAGAACGCAAGCCCACAATTGAGACCTGAAACCGGGGGGCCTCACGGCAGTGGCAACCGTTCAAAGAATCTCGTGCCCGCCACATGGATTGGTGAGGTTTCGCAGCGGAGGGGTGGTCCACAGACTCTTTCACCTATCGCCGGCCGTGGTGGGAGCTGATTCCTGCGGATTGATCTGTGCCAATCCTTGCAGCGTCGAATGTACACTCTATACTCTGTCGGACGCCTGATAATGTTTCGATCCTAAACTAATCGTTCTGACCGGTATACCGTGTAGAAGATGTGAATCAGTCAGAAGAAAGAAACAAGCTATAGAGGCTTTGGAAGCAGAAACCTGTTTGATTTTGGCTATTTGGAGCGCTGAACTGGAGCATGCCGCCGCGTTCATAGCGATGGGCCAGCAAGGTAAACAACAAAGGACCTCTTCTTGTTCTACCTGATAAAGCGCATGGTCTCGCCGAAGAACGCATCCGTGCAGTAGCCTTCATACTGCTCAGGCTCCCCGTTGTGGTAATACGTGTCGTCAAAGCAGTCATTTCCCAGTCATCAATACCGCGCGCGACGCCGTGCACATCGGCATCTGATGGAAATTGCTCATACGGACAGACTGCTCCGCCAGCTTGTCGATATGGGGCGTCGTCACGTGCGGGTTTCCCCGGAATCCCGGATTGTCCCCCTGATCATCGGTCATGATAAAAATCACATTCGGCCTATCCGCCGAAGCCGCACAAACCAGCCCTGACAGCAGTGCGCTAGCCAATAGAATGCCTTCCATTGCCCTTCCTTAAATGGAAGGGGTCAGTGCCGGAAAACGCCGTAAAGCATACCCAGATGATGCGGGCCATCAACGTGCCGACTTTCCTGGTCTGACCTATGCCCATGCAGATCGTCACCGTTTACTTTTCGCTTTCTGTAACGGACGTGGCCTTGAATTCAGCAAATGGCCCGGGCACTTTGGCCACGGCTTCCCGAAGCAACTGCCTCATGGCTGCTACCTTGTCTTTCTGCGCCACCTCTCCATACAGGTTCCTGCGTTCCAGAGGGTCATTTCGGATATTATAGAGTTGATCCTTGTCATAGTAGTTGGGATAGAAGTCCATGGCCGGCCCTTCGGATCCCCGGCCGCCGGGTCGGTCTGCCAGGTGCGTATAAGGCTCGGATGAATTCTCCGGCAGCGATTTCGGCAGCCGGAATGCCAGGTACTTCCACTCGTCCTTCAGCACCGCGCGGGTCGCGCCCAGCTCGAAGAACAGATACTCGTGGATATCCACTTCGCTTCCCTTTAAGACAGGCACGAAGCTCTTGCCGTCCATCGGGTAACGGTCTCTCTCTGGAACATCGCAGAGTTCCATGATAGTGGGCGCGAAATCAATATTGGACACGTTGACTGTCGTCTGACGGCCACCTTTCACGTAACGAGGCGCCCACACAAAGCTGACCGATTTGATGCCGCCCTGGTAGAGGGATCCCTTGCCGTCCTCTACGCCATGGTCGTCGAAGTAGAAGATGATCGTGTTGTCCAGTGCTTTCAGAGCTTCGAGCTTCTTCAGGATTGCACCAATGCCATCATCCAGCCAGAGAACATCACACGCCTGCCCCTCGATGGGCAGGCCGGCTTGTTTGAGCCGTTCGGGAATACTCGAGCGGGGTGGTTGGACGGAAAGCGGCTTCTCCAAATACCCAGCAGGGGTCGCCAGCGGGTCGCCCGTGTATTTCTTGTTTCTTGGTCCGGGGCCGTGATTCAGGGTGGTGGCGACGTAGAGGAAGAAAGGCCTCGCGGTTCCCTCCCACTGGTCCAGGAAGTTGAGTGCGCCGTCCGTGATCCAATCCATGTTGTGAAACTCCAGCGCCTTGCACGTGTGGCCGGGCAGATTGCCGGCGTAGAGACTGGCAGCGAAGTCGAAGCCGCTGGCCTTGAACGCCTCGACCTGCTGACGCTGCTTCGTCGCATAGTAGGCCGCCACCTCGGGCTGCCGCGGGTCGGCGTCTTCCGGCGGCGCCGCGCGTCCACGTTCCTCGACTTCAACCACATGGTTCTTCCCCACCGCGCCAGTGAAATATCCTGCCTGCCGCAGAGTTCGGGCAAGGTTGGGTGTCTCACGATCAATATGGGTGTTCCAGGTGATGTTGATCTGCTCACCGTCCGCCACGGCCCGGGCAAACGCCGGCGAGCGACTGGCATAGGTTCCGGTTAGAACAGCATAGCGAGACGGAGTGCACACCGGACTCGACACATACTGGTTGAGTAGAACCAGGCCCTCCGTTGCCAGTTGGTCAATGTTCGGGCTGAGGTTTCTGGGTTTGCCGTACTCATCGCGCCCCTCAGGCAGGAAGTTGAACTCCTTACGCTCCTGGTCGTCCGTGATAATGAACAGGATGTTCGGCCTTTCGGCCAGGGCAGGCAGGGCGCTCAGAAGCACCAACAGGCAGAAGAATGATTCTCGCTTCATGGTGTTTGACTGACGAATCCCCCCATCACCGTATGTGTCTTCAGTCGGATTCCGTCCTTGAGGATCGCGGAGCGCATGGCATCCGGCAGCGCCAACACGCGCTGGAAATAGGTGGCTTCGTCGAAACGCAGGTTGTTGCGTTTGAACTGCGGACGGTCCACGTCCAGCGAAAGGTCGCAGTCGAACCGCGCGAGGATGGACTCGCTCGTGCCACCGCCGCCATCGGGATTGATGTGGCAGAGTCCCCACGTGAAGCCACGTCCGTGACCGTTGCCGGCGAACGCGTCCAGCACAAACGGGCCGGGCGAGACGGGCGGCACCTGAATGAGCGATGTGACCTCAAAGTTCAGTCCATCGGGCGCATACTGGATGGTGTTCTTCTCGGGCCCGTCCAGACTGACCAGCGCTGCGATACCGGACTTCCATGGCCAAAAACAGGTTTCGTGGCCGGAGTTGATCACCGGGTTGAGCGGTGATTTCACGAAGGGCCCGAGAGGATCATCCGCCATCGCCACGCCCTGCATGCGGAGGACGTATTCGTCACCACGCTCGATCGGAGCGCCCTTGTAATACAGGAGGATTCGGTCGCGGTAAACCAGCAGCCAGGGATCGTTGATCTTGATGTTGTCCCAGGAACCGGGCGGTCCCGGCTCGATCACCGGCTTTTCCACGAGGGTCCAGGGACCGTTGGGCGAATCCGCGACCGCAACCATGACGGGGCAATGTTGCTGGCCGCCAACCATTGGGCTGTAGGCCTGGAAGTAAAGGAAGTATCTGTCGCGCCACATGAGAATGTCCGGTGTGCAGATGGAGCGCCATCCGGTGATGGGTCGGGCGGGCCTTCGGACGGCCGGTCCCTGTTCCCGCCAGATCCATCCATCGTAGCTGGTCGCGTGCCAGATGTCCGCCAGATCCCAGTCGGTTCCTGGTTCTGTTTCGGTGGCCTTCTCCAGACCCACTGGCGGCGACTGGGTACGACGGCAGGTGTACCAGACATGGTAAGTGCCGTTGGCCCGGATGATCTTCGAGGGGTCACGGCGCGAAACGTTGGGTTCGCGGGCGAAACCTTGCAGCGGGCTGTACTTGAAGTTGGAATACAATTCGTTACCGCGATCCTCGTGCGGATCCCACACATCCCACATCCGCGCCCAAGCCGCGCTGAGAGGACGGTTTGCTGGCTTGCGGGCGGGCATGACGGCGGGGAATGCACCGGCGCCGGCGACAGTGCCGGGATTTGCTTCCGGCCTGGGGCTTGGCCCGCTCCGAGTGCTTGATTTTACGCCCTGCTTCAGGGTGTCCCGATCAACTTTCGCCCGTTCGCGCTTGATCGTCTTCGCCAGGTAATCGGGCAGCTTGACGCGCTCTTGAAAGTGGGTGGGTTCATCAAAGCGCAGGTTGTTGCGCTTGAACACCGGTTGGTCCACGTCCCGGGATAGATCGCAGTCGAACCGGGCCAACATGGAATGCTGCACTGTGCCGCCATCAGAATTGATATGGCACAGGCCCCAGGTGATGCCACGCCCGTCGCCATTGTCGGCAAAGGCATCCGACACGAACGGCCCCGGGGCAATGGGTGGCACCTGGAGGAGGGACATCATCCGGAAGTTCACGCCATCAGGCGCGTATTGGACGGTGTTCTTCTCCGGGCCATCGAGGCTGACGATAGCAGCAACGCCCTCCTTCCATGGAAACAGACAAGTCTCATGGCCCGAGTTCAGCACTGGATTAAGCGGCGACTTGGTGAACGGGCCGAGCGGGTGCCCGGCGATGGCCACGCCTTGGGCGCGGACAAGCGTTCCGTCCTCGCCCTGTCTGCCGGGCGAGCCTTTGTAGTAGAGGTAGATTTTGCCCCGGTAAACAAGCGGGTAAGGATCGTGGATGGCGTTGCTGTCCCACTCGCCCTCGATGCCAAAATCGACCACCACGCGGCCCAGCGGCCGCCACGGTCCATCGGGCGAATCCGCCTTTGCCACCGAGGTGGCGGCGCGGTCTCCCCGAAGACCGGGGATTTCGTTGAACCCCTGATAGTAGAGGTAGTATTTGCCGCCCCAGGCGAGCACATCGGGGGTGGTGACCGAGCGCCAGCCGTATTCGCCCCTCGGAGGCCGCTTCACCGCCGGGCCACGCTCAGTCCAGGAGAAGCCGTCCCGGCTGGTGGCATACCAGATCTCCGCGAGGTCCCAGTCGTAGGAGGGGAGGGTGTCGGTGGCCTGCTTCGGCCCCGCGGGCGGCGACACGGTCTGGCGGCGCGTGTACCACACGTAATAGGTTCCGTTGATCCTGAGCACATTTGAGGGGTCGCGGCGCGAGGTGTTGTTTTCGCAGGAGAATCCCTTCAGGCGGGAGTATTTGAAATTGCTGAACAGTTCGTTGGCCCGGTCCTCGCGGGGATTCCACTTGTCATACAGCCGCTGCATCGCCGCGCTGAGCGGCCGGTCCGCCGGTTTCGTTAAGGGTACCCGGGCGGGAAACGGCACAACGGGTTGCTCGGGCACGTTGCTCAATTCAGTTGGTTCCGAAGTTGCGGCGTTTGTCAAGGCAACACCCGCGGTCCGACAGCCCCATGGCACCAGCGCCAACCAGATTGTCCAGGCTGCAAAGGTGATCTTCGTCTTCATATCTATCGCCCTACTTTGTTCTGCGACTGCGTTCCAACCGTAAACTTCCAAACCGGCCCGCTGGTGGTCTTACCCTCGCGAACGGCATCCACACGCCAGTAGCAGGTGCGCCCAGGCTTGAGCCCGACTGGCGTAAGGACGTTCGTATCTCTGAGTTCTGCCTGCTTCTTCATGGCTTCGCGAGACTCACCGACAAAGACGATGTGACTGTCGGCTTTGTAACCGCCGAGGAACATCAGGTCGGCGTCGGGCCGAACATTCGTTGCGCCGTCGGGCGGTATGGGGGTTGTGGCGTGGGGATATTGACGGCCGGGAATCCAGTAGCTTGTTGCACCGTGTTCGTAGGCGCCAATGTCAGGGGCTCTGCCCAGATATTCCGCCGAGACCAGCGGCGTGTCGGGGTGGGGCTTGTCCTGACTCTGAATTACCCTCCCGGCGTCCACTACCTCGGAATCGCGTTTGGGGCGAAAATCCCAGTTCAACGGATCCTGCAGGGTCTTCTCGGCGGCCTTCGGGATCTTCAGATTATGGTCCTCGCGGCAAGGTAGTCGGTCGCCGGCAAGAAAATGTCCCAACCGGGCAATGTTATTGCACGCCAGTGTGCGTTCGTTGAACACGACGTTGCGATGGATCTTGCGGAAGCCCAGGATGACCAAGTCGCGCACACCGTCGAGCGAACCGCCGCCGAATTCGCCGTGCTTGTGGTGCCTGAAGGAAATGTTGTTATGAACAAGGTTCAGATCGCCTTTGACCATCGGCAACTGGCAGTTCCACATGACGTTGAAGCAAAACGTGCCTGCCTGTCCCTCGGGATGCAGGCTGTTGACATCGGGATAGTCAAATCGAATCGCCTCGCGCTTGCAGTCATGGACCCAGTTGTGATGCACGGCCAGTCCGCGATGGGCTTGCATGCCGCAGTTTATGGCCGCTCCGTCAATCTGCAGCAGCCCCATACGATAGAGATGGTTCCAGGCGATTTCCGCGCCGGGCCCGACGGGGCGCAGACCTTCCGAGCTGCCGCAGGTGTGAATCGTGTTGCGGATGGCTTTCGCGCCGGGCCCGATCCAGACCGAGCCGGACCCGCCGTTCGAGTTCACATCCCATTCGATGTCATGGAACAGGCAGTTTTCAACCTGAATGCCCTCGGCCAGCAACCCCACCGAGCTGTTGCAGAACTCAACGAGGCAATTCGTCAGCGCACAATGACGCCCACTACGCAAAACAAACATGTTGTTACCAGGATTATCGGGTCCGGATTCTGCTGGGGAGAACCACCCGAATCTCCCCAGCATGAACTTGTTTTCAGACGGGTAGCGAAACCGGCACTCTTCAAAGCGGATTCCCTCGGCCTGATCCATAAAGGGCGCGCAGGCAAAGAACTCAAGGCCGCTGATCTGTAGATGCTGCGACCCTTGGATCACCAGACCGTAGTCGCGAACGCGGGCACTAACTGACCCGGCTTCTGCGGGATTCTTGCCTCCGGGCGCCCAGAACCAGGCTGTTCGCGTCTGGGAATCGAACCACCATTCGTTTTCGCAATCCAGGCAAGCCTTCCCCAGCAGGTAGAAGAACGTGTTCGGCTTGATCTTCACTTCCTGACCTCGCACGTTCGGCAGCGAGCTGTCATAGTGAATTTCTGACGCCCCTTTTCCATGAGCCAATACAGGGCGTGCGTAAGTCAGCCAGTGCCCGACCGCCAGCACGGCAACTGCCCCAGTGAAGTCCCTGCCACTGGCGGCAAGATCGGGGCAAGTCAGGTTGGTCGAGGTGACTTCGTTGGGCTTGAGCATCGAGGCACGCATATCCCAGATTCGGCCATCCAGCAGGCTGGCATTTGGAAAGCGGGCGGGCTGCGCAGGTTGGCCGTCGAGAAAAAGCTGCCAGCACTCCTGGTTGAGCTTGATCGAATAAATGGCGCCCGTCTGACGAATCCAGGAGGCTTCCGCCAGCACGCCCATCGGCTCGGTGCCATCGATGATGGCTGTTTCCTCCGGGTAGTTGCGGAGGCAGATCGGAGCGAGCTCGGCGCCGCGAAGCCCATTGGCCACTACTTGCTCCCGGTATCGCCCGCTGCGCAGATAAAGAGTATCCCCTGCGTGGAGCTGTTCGATCCCGTGCTGGATCGTGGCGAACGGGCGATCCAGCGTTCCTGGATTGCCATCGTTGCCACCTGGTGCAGTGAAGAATTCGGCGCCCTGCATGGCGGGGCACAGTATGGACAGAAGTATCCACCAGCCGGGTGAACCCAGGTGGGAAGGAGCTTTCATTTCTTCACCTTTGCCGACGAACTACTGCTTCCTCTTCTTCTTCGCCCCCTTGCCCTCCACCTTACTCTGATCGCTGGTGCCAGCCTGCAGTTGCTTGAGCGCCTCGTCGCGGGCAGCGGCGACGGCGGGGGTGATGCTGGTCTTGAAGCCGGTGAGCTTGAAGGCGTAGGCGTAGTCACAGGGAGGCTGGGCGGGAACGTCAATGGTGATACGTTTGCCCGTCGTCACAAAGCCCAGATCGCCCGGATGACCGATCAGTTGCACTTTGCCCCCGGTGGCATCGTCAATCTGGAGAATCGTCGGGCGGAGTCTTCCCTGCGGCCATCCCAGGGCGATGACGTAGAGCGTTTGCCCATCTTTGCTGCGTGTATAGCGGATGTCTTTGGCGGTATAGTCAATGGAACCCGCGAAGCTGCCGCTTTTCTCAAGCACGTTCGGGCCTTCGCCATATTCGAGCCAGGGTCGGGTGTTGCAGATGGCCTCCCCGTTGACTTTCAACCACGCACCGATCGCCAACAGACAGTCGCGCTGGTTCTGGGGAATGGTCCCATCGGGCATCGGCGAGATGTTGAGCAGCAGGTGCCCATTCTTGGAGACTGCGTCAATGAAATCATGGAGCACCTGAATCGCCGGCTTGATCTCGAGATCGACGGTGTAGCACCAGCTGCCGGTGGAGATGGTGTCGTCGTTCAGCCAGGGATATGGGGTCAGAGCATTGGCCCGGCCTTTCTCAAAATCCAGGATGGAGACTTCCTGCGGGTATTGCAGCTTCTTGGTCGTTACCATCACGTCGCGGCCCCAGCGCTTGGCCTGGTTGAAGTAGTAGGCGAGGAACCGGAGATGGTACGGTTCCGGAATGAGCTGCATCTGGCCGTCGAACCATATCAAGTCAGGCTGATACCGGTCAATCACCTCGCCCAGCTTGGCCTGGAAGATCTTGTTGAACAGTGGCTCGTCAATGTTCATATAGAGCAACTGGAGTTGGGGATCGCTTGTCGTCGTTGGCCAGCCCTCGACGCGTGGGTACCATGTACGGGTGCGCTCGTGATGGAAGGTGGTAACGAACTTGAGCCCGCGGGCACGGATGGCCTTCTCCAGTTCCCCCGTGATGTCGCGCTTCGGACCCGTGTCGCCCGCGTTCCAAGGCGTGAGTTTACTGGCCCACATCGAATATCCGTCATGGTGCTCGCAGACAGGGCCGGCAAACTTTGCGCCGGCCCGGACAAACAGATCCGCCCATTCCTCCGCATCGAACTTTTGGGCTTTGAACATCGGAATGAACTTGTGGTAGGGAAACTGGTCCGGCTGGCCGTAGGTCTCCACATGATGCCGGTAATAGCTCTTGCCCGTCTTAAGATGCATGCGCCGGGCGTACCACTCGTTGCCGTAGGCGGGTACGGAATAGACACCCCAGTGAAAATAGATGCCGATCTTGGCGTCACGGAACCAGTCCGGCGCTTCCTGGTGCTCCTTGAGCGAATCCCAGTCCGCCCTGTACGGTCCGGCGGCGACGCCCTCGGTCATTCTGGCCAATTCCTTCTCGATATTGGCTTCGCACTCGGCACGGGTCAGCGTTTGCGCAGAGGCGGCAAGCGGCCAGGCGACAGGCAAGACGGATTGCACCAAAGCAGCAAGAATAATCTTCACAACTCATTCTCCATGATTTGCCGGCATGTTACTGGATTGTCCGGAGTCTGGCAATGACCAATTCCTCCCTCTACACCATTGTGGCAAGTGTAATAAAACGCTCGTGCAGAGAAATTACTTCTCCTGATGTGCTCTGAGGATCCTGAGCCTCACTCTGTGAAGGTATGTCGGGCAGTGAGTGCGCCCAACATTAGGAGCTATCCGTGTTCGGAGCGTACCGGAGGCTGCCAACCCACTTGCTTCTCGACTGAAGGATGAGTGGTATCGTGGCCGGTATGGGCTTCGCAGGAGACACACGGATCGATACAGCGAATGCAACAAAGAATAGAAGTTGTTGAGATATCGTATGCACGGATTCCCTGGCGTCATTTGCCCAGTTCATCACTTCGTTGTTTGGGGAAGTTCTTCTCGGACAGGGGGATGTTTCGATCAGCAAGTTGTCCATGGAGCTGATAGTCAGATACACAGTCTTTCTTCCACTGTTCGATGTGCTTGTGGTAGAGGGCTTGCATTTGCGTCAGTGCTGTTTTGTGGAGTGGGTTCTGCGCCTCGTTGGTCAGTTCGAAGCGATCGGTTTGCATGTCGTAAAGTTCTTCGGCCGCAGACATATCACGGTCCCCGTACATCCAGTAAATGTATTTCCACTGAGGTGTGACGACCGCCAGAGCGTGCGTTTTGGGAGGTCCCCAGACCTGTGTAAGTAGAAGTGATTCTCGCACCTCTGCGCTCGGCTCGTCAAGCAAAGGCAAAAGGTTTCTTCCATCCATTTTTTGCGGGGCGGGCAGACCGGCCAGATTCAGAATGGTTGGCGCTATGTCTATATTGGCGGTTAGCGCCATAGTTCGTTTTTTCGCGCCTGACACTGTGTGCCGCGGGTCATAGATTATTAGCGGAGCACGAGAGCCTTCCTCGTAGGGCAGCACTTTGCCGCCCATCGCATGCGCGCCACAGAAATAGCCGTTGTCGGTCGTATAGAGTATAACAGTGTTGTCAGCCACACCCTGGCGATGGAGCTCGTTACGAATCATACTTATGGCCACATCGATGCCATATATCTGCTGATAGTACCTGGCAAGTAAATCAGACTTCTTCAGCCATGCCTTGCCGAGTCGCACGTACTGCCGGCCACTCTTAGCCTGGGCCGGCAGATGCTCGGCGGCTTCCTGGCCAAAGTTCTTCTCGCGGGGGAATACCACTCCATCATACATGCCGTCAAACTCCGGATCCGGTTTGACCGGACCGTGTGGAGCCTTAAAGCTGATCGAAAGACAAAATGGCACATCCTTATTCGCAGACTGCCGAATGAAGTTCTGTGCGGCGGCTCCGAGCGCACGAGTTACGTGGGGGTACTTTTCAGCATACTTCTGCAGATACTTATTCTCGGCCGTATTGTAGCTGCCCTGTCCCGGCCAGCCCGCCCACCAGTCAAATTGATCTATCGGCATGCCTTCTTCTCTGTGCCAGAGGTTAGCATTGGATTCCGATGTCACAGCAAAGCCAAATTTGCCTGCGAAGCCCGTGCGGTACCCGGCCTGACGCAATAGAACAGGGTAGGATCTGGCAAACACTTCAGGACGAAGGGGACCGTACGTAAAGTTGCAGCCTGTCTTGTATTCATGCATACCAGTCATGATGCAGGCGCGACTGGCCATACAGATAGCCGTCGTATTATAGTGATTATCAAACACCACACCGTCTGCCGCGAGCTTGTCCATATTAGGAGTCTTGATGGCCGGATTACCCATGCAACCCATGGCGTTATAACGCTGATCATCGGAGAGAAGGAATATGATGTTTGGTCGCTTGGAGACATGCCTGGCTCTGAGACCTGTTGGCTTCGAAAGCAGCAGTGCCAAAACGCCTATCTGCCGGAGAAACCCACGGCGGGTATATATTGTGCCCATGTGTAAGTACCTCACGAATGCCGGTTTGGCAGACGATTTAATCTGCAGAGCGTACTTCAGGAGCAGACTTCTGCCTGCCCAGTCCCTCAAGCGACCAATTGCCTGAAATCGCCCCACTCGTTCTCGCCACAGCATTGACTCTACAAACGCATCGAGAGACCTCGCAAGGGATTATATCCGCTTCTGCGCAGTCTGTCTACCGCCGTGAGTAACGGATACATATTGTCTCGTATCCTGAATGCCTGCGACACGGCGATCAAAAAGCGTCAGGCCGATATCGCACTGTGGCACCAGGGATTTGGAGCAGCCGACAAGGCTGCAATCCAGCGGGTGAAAGTCCCGTCGTGCCAGTGGCCCGATTCAGGCACGTAGCGATGCCACA
>CP070806.1:1930780-1931862 GCA_020343675.1 Phycisphaerales bacterium | reverse complement strand
TCCGCCGTGACGGTCGCCGTGAAGAACGCGATCAATGCGCTCTTTGAGATCGGCATTCCGCCGGACCTGCTCGTGCATTTGGCGTGCCAGGCCGAGTACGGCACGGGCGTGCGGGCCGGCTCGCTCGATCAGGCCACCGAACAAAAAGGCCAGGCGGGGCAGGGGACATTGATTTCTTCCAATCCGAAAGATAACTACCAGGTCATGGCGACCTACCCGGTTCCGACCGGCCGGTTCCACGTGATTTTCCCATACAGCGTCGAGCGCGACCGCGAGGCATGGAGATGGTCGTGGGGGATGTTTGCCGAAGGTGTTACTGACGGCGGACCTCTGACGACAGGTGAGATGCGGAAGATGACCGGCAAGGTCGCCGAGATCGCGGCGATTCTGACGCGCTTGTCGCTCGATACCGACTTCTTCAAGCAGATCGAGCCGGACCTGCTCTCGAGCGGACAGTTGAGCCGGGAGAATCGTTCGTGGATTTGCGACGTTCTGCGCCGACTGCCGCTCCTCATTACCCGGCAAGAATTAGAAAAGCAAATGCACGCGAACCGCGATTGGTATGTCGATCAACTCGTGAAGGTGCATCAACTCGACCGGCGCGACGCCGGCAAGAAAGCCGACCTGATGTTTTCATCGCTTCTGGCAGGATGGCGCGATCCGATCCTGCGGCGCACCGCTGCATCGGGTGACATCGTCGAGGAAACCGGCGTCCCCCTCCGCGCGATCGTGGCGTATCTCTTCGGCGAAGTCGCCAAGAACTTTCGGCTGATTCACGATCCCGAGCAGTGGATCGAACAGGTCACCTGGTCCCAGCGGGGGGACCGATGCGTGGACATCGCATACGAAACACTACCCACCCGCGACCAGATGGAAAGCGAGCTGGAGTGGGAGCAGGGAACGGCCGGGCCGGAGCGGCTGAATCTATGGCTCCAGCGGTTCGGCGCGACGCCGTTCGACTACAACCGCAGCTTGGATGACGAATCGCTCTCGCCGGATAATCCACCGGAGTTCCATCATCTCAAAGGAACGAACTTCTTCCGCGGCCTCGCTTTGATCGACCTGGCCGAGGCGATGCTCAA
>CP070806.1:1929580-1930680 GCA_020343675.1 Phycisphaerales bacterium | reverse complement strand
TGGGACTGGCGTTGGTGGTTTCGGGGCCAGTTTGTCTGGGGGATGAGGCCGCGGAGGCGGACGAGATGCCGTCGGCCCCCTCGGTGGTGGCGCACTTTCACCTCAGCGGGATGGTGACCGAAGCGCCCGTAGTCGATCCGTTCGGCTTCACGGCCGGGCAGATCACCTCGCTAAAGGACCTGGTCCGTCGTCTGGACAAGGCGGGCGCGGACGACAACGTCAAAGCGATCGTGCTCACTCATGACAGCATGTCCTTCGGCTTTGGGCAATTGCAGGAGATCCGGCAGGCGATCGGTCGCGCCCGGAATGCGGGCAAGACGGTCTACGTCCACGCTGAGGGCATGACCACGTTCACCTATGCCCTGCTCTGTGCGGGCGACGATCTCAGTGTCGCGCCGCAGTCGTCGCTCTGGCTGATGGGTATCTATGGCGAAGGGCTCTACGTGAAGAATCTGCTGGACAAGATCGGCGTCGATGCCGACTTCATGCACATGGGCGCTTACAAGTCCGCCGCTGAGATGCTGACGCGCACCGGTCCCAGCGAGGAGGCCGAAGAGAACATCAACTGGGTTTTCGACAGCTACTACGATTCGCTCGTGAACATGATCGCCGAGTCGCGGGGGATTACGTCCGACCAGGTCCGCAGGCTCATCGACGAGGGCCCGTACATGGCGGGCGCAGCGCTCGACAAGGGACTGATCGATGCGATTGAAACGCGAGAGGCGTTCGTCCGCCGCGTGAAGGAAGAGATCGGAGGACAGGTGAAGGTCGACAACCGTTACGGCCGGGCCGATGCGATGCAGATCAACCTGGCCAACCCGCTGGCGTTCTTCTCGATCCTGGCCGAACTCTTCAAGACGCCTGCGGTGTCACAGAAAGATGCGGTGGCCATCGTTTATGTCGAGGGCGCCATCCTGCCCGGCCACAGTCAGCCCACGCTGTTCGGGGCCGGCGGCGCGGCCTTCAGCGGTGACATCCGTAAGGCCCTGGAGAAGGCGGCCAAGGACAGGTCGGTCAAGGCGGTGGTGATGCGCGTCGATTCGCCCGGCGGGTCGGCCGAGGCCAGCGAAGTCATCCTCAACGCCACACGGCAGGTCAAG
>CP070806.1:1928371-1929480 GCA_020343675.1 Phycisphaerales bacterium | reverse complement strand
GTCTTCATCTTTGCCGATGACTGGGGCTACGGGGATCTGGGCATACACGGCAGCACATTCTGTAAAACACCCAACCTCGATCGGATGGCGAAGGAGGGAATCGACTTTCAACAGTTCACCGTCAACAATCCGGTCTGTTCACCCAGTCGGACGGCAGTGATGACAGGACAGTTCCCGGCACGGCATTGTATTCACCAGCATTTCGCCTCGGTGGAGCACCACCAGAAGGCGGGGATGCCTGACTGGCTGGATCCGAAGCTGCCGCTGCTGCCGAAGCTTCTCAAGAAGGCGGGCTATGTCACGGGGCATTTCGGCAAGTGGCATCTTACCAATCGTCATGTTCTGGATGCACCGCTGCCAACAGAATACGGATATGACGAGTATGGCGCGTTCAACGTTCCGGGCGTGCAGATCAAGACGGCCGAGACGTGTCCGCGGACGATTGATTTTATTCACCGCCATAAGGATCGACTGTTCTTCATCAATGTGTGGCTGCATGAGACACACACGCCGCACTACCCACTCAAACAATACCTGGAGCAATTCCGGCACCTGGACGAACAACAACGGGTGTATGCCGCAGTTGTGGCCGAGGCTGACGCCGGTGTCGGGTCCATTCTCAGCACGTTGAAGGACCTTGAACTCGACGAGAAGACGCTGGTGATCTTCTCGTCCGACAACGGGCCGGAATGGACCGGCAAGCGCACAACCCAGGATGACAACTCCACCGGTCGGGGTCTGGGAACTTACTATTCTGTGGGACAGACGGCGGGTCTTAAAGGCCGGAAACGCTCACTCTTTGCAGGAGGCATTCGTGTTCCCTTCATTGCCCGCTGGCCGGGGATGATCCCGAAGGGCAAGGTCGATCGAACTTCAGTCCTCACCGCTGTTGATTTGTTTCCCACGTTCCTCAAACTGGCGGGACTGCCTGTGCCAGCGAATATTGAACTGGACGGCCAGAGCATTGTCGCTGCACTAAGGGGCTTCGGATTCAAGCGGACAAAGCCCATACACTGGGAGTGGCGTGGCGGTCATGGGCCGCCTTATCTCTGGCCCCACCTTGGAATTCGCGACGGCAAGTGGAAGATGATGTTCAACCAGGAACTCAA
>CP070806.1:1927138-1928271 GCA_020343675.1 Phycisphaerales bacterium | reverse complement strand
TATAGGATCGCCGTGGCGATGAACAGAGGAGCAAAGCCGTATTTTTCCTGAACGAATCCAGAGATTAACGGGCCGATGACCCAACCGACCTCCCAGCTTAACATCAGGATGCTGTTGAAAGCTCCGCGTTCCTCGTCAGAAACTTGTTCCATGGAAAAGGATTCAAATAACGGGTTGCCCATATTCATCAAAGCGCTGCGCGCTAGGAACGCGACCATAGCGATGCCGGTAATGGGCGAAAAGCCCATCAGCAGTAAAAATAACACGCTAGCCCCCTGGGCGGCCACGACGGCCCGGATGCGCGTGCCCAACTTGCTGGCAACGCTCGGGCTGGAGAGCGCAGATAATCCCGTCGCCAGGGCGGCAATGCTGAACAAAGTCCCCAGCGTTTGGTCGCTGACTCCGAATTTTTCTACAAAGAACAGGTTCAGGTAGGGGATAATCAGGGCGGCGCCCAGTCCGATCTGGATGTTTGGCAAGAAAAATTTCCAAACAACTTTGTTTTTCAAAATATTTTGTAAATTCTGCTTGCTGCCGTTGACCACCTTCTTCTCTACCATATCACCGTTTTCATCCATTTGGCTCAGTTTATCTGGGAGCTTGATCATCATAATCGGGATGAAGGTCAGGAAGGTCAGGCCCACGCTGGTGATGAGCACAGCTTGGTAGCTCATCGCTGTGCCTGATTGGAATCCGAATGTGCTTTCGAAACCCAGCGGCAGTTGTCCGGCGAGGTAGTTCCCCACCATGCGAGACAGGGTCGCCAGTCCCCAGTTCAGGCTGAACAGGTAGTTGCGGTTCTTGTTGTTAGAGAGTTGCGCCAGGAGCGGGGTTTCACTGACAATGAAGAGCGAGTCACCCATTCCACCGATGAACAATACGACCAGGATGACCACTGGATTGGAGGTGAAAGCGACGATCAGGAAGGTGACCAGGAAGAAAGCCTGCCCGATCAACAGTGAACGTTTGCGTCCGATCTTGTCGGAAACCATGCCCATCGGGATGCCGAACAAGAGCACGGCTGCTGGGTAGACGCTGTTTGCCATCCCCAGGAATTCTTTATCGAACCCCTTGGCGAGGATATAGAAATTGAAGAACAGATCCCAACCGGCGAAGAAAATGCTCGACATAAC
>CP070806.1:1925895-1927038 GCA_020343675.1 Phycisphaerales bacterium | reverse complement strand
AGTCCGAACATCTGGTATTGCTATACCGCCTCCTGCACCGGCAACGTCACCGTCGCACTCTCGAGCACCAACTACGACACGATGCTGGCCGCCTACGATGGCTGTGAGTGCTATCCGGCTTCAGACGAGCTGCTCGAATGCAACGACGATTTTGGCGGCAGTACCGACTCGCAGATCACCTTCGCTGTAGTCGCGGGCCACCAGTACCTGATTGAAGTCGGCGGCTACGCCTCCGAAACCGGCCATGGCCTGCTGAGCGTCAGTTGTGAGGGACTCGTCACGCCGGACAAACCGGACCTGGGCGACGCTCCCGACAGCAGCAACAATGCCGGCGTCATCATGACCGCGTATCCCGCAGGAGGTCCTATGGGCGTTAAGGCCAACTACCCCACGGTCCATCTGAGCGGCACCGGTATCGGGCCTTACGGGCCGGCGCACCTGAACGCTGAGATCGTGGCCACCCTGGGCAAGAAGATCACGCGAGAAACCGAAGCTGACAGCGGTCTCGACCAGGACGGCGTCAATAATATCGCCCCTTCAACCGATTCGCCAAACCTTGACCAGGGCGACGACGGGCTCGTTGTGCCGCTCAACATGCCGGCTTGCCGCTGGACGACGTTTGACTACACGGTCAACGTGGTCGATCCGAACGTCGATTTGTACGTCAACGTCTGGTGCGACTGGAACCGCGACGGGGACTGGGACGACAGCGTGAATTGCGCGGCCGCGGCGGCGCCCGAATGGGCGGTTCAGAACCAGTTGCTGTTCAGCCTGCCGGTCGGGCTCAATCAGATTACGACCCCGGCCTTCCTGCCCTGGCATCCTGCCGTCGGCCCGGAGGAGCTCTGGATGAGAATCACCCTGTCCGAGCAGCCCTTCAAGGGCGGCAGTGCCCCTGAGGGCAAGAAGGGCGGCGGCGGCTCAGGTCCGCTGACCAAGTACCAGATCGGTGAAACGGAAGATTATTACTTCCTGCCGGACGTTAGCTTCAACATCTGTGAAGACTACAACGGTGATGGCCTCATCAACACCGGGGACCTGGTTGCCTTCACGGCTGCATGGCTTGAGAATTGCCCCGACTAACGGGCAAATCCGAGTCTTGAAAGATGTTCAAATCGGGCTGTGGGCCTCGGCTCACAGCCC
>CP070806.1:1924650-1925795 GCA_020343675.1 Phycisphaerales bacterium | reverse complement strand
CCGATTTTCTCGTTACGAGCCAGCTCACAAGCGAATCGGAATTTCTCGTCCGACCGCTGCTGCGCACCGAATTGGAAAACGACGCCATACCGCTTGACGGCGCTGCGTACGGCCTTCGAATCCGTGATACACATCGTCAGCGGTTTCTCGCAATACATGTCCTTACCACAGCGGGCAGCCTCTATCGCAATGAGCCCATGCCAATGATCGGGTGTTACGACCGTCACTGCGTCAATATCGTCGCGGGCAAGCAGTTCGCGAAAATCGTGATAGGCGTCGCAGCCCTTATCGCCGTAGCGTTGCCGGACTCTTTCAAGGGCCTTTTGGCGAAACATCTCGCGCAGATCACAGACGGCAACAATCCGCACATCGTCGTATCCGAGGAACGTTCGCAGATGCCCGCCGCCCATGCTGCCAACGCCAATGAATCCCATCGCCACCCTCTCACTTGGCAGCACGATCCCGCGCGCGCCCCAGGCCGATGACTGAACCACGTATGGGAAACTTGTTATAGGCAACGCTTTGTTGCACAGACCGCTCAAAAATTGTCGTCGATTCATGCTGCCTGCTTTCAACTTCAAGTTATCCGTCGTCTTTCTCAACTTCACGCTCGCAGTCACTCGCACCCTGGTATTACATTATAACGGTGGTGCCCAGGTTCAGGCAAGGCGCTCTTCCCAAAACCGGTTGCTGAAAAAAGCGTTGTAGCACAACCTGCCCCCTGATAAGCTTCGGGCAGTAGTTCTGGTTCGGCGAATTCCGATTGGAGGCACGACGCATGACAAAGTTAGTTCGGAAGATATTTGTTTCGGTGGCGCTTATGGCCGGTCTGTCTGCGTCGATATCTGCGAGTAACAAATCCGGCGACATCGAGAATCTGCTGAGCGGCCGCTTCAACTGGATGGTCAGCGCACCTTTGGTGCAGCCACTCCAAAGACCGGGCGAGGAGATTTATTCGATCAAGGATCCGACTATCGTTCGATACAATGGCCAGTGGCACTTGTTCTGCACGATACGTGGAAAGAAACAGTCGCACCAGATCGAGTACCTGCGTTTCGATGACTGGCAGAGTCTCGACAGGGCCGAGCGACATATCCTGAAGCTGTCGGACGGATATTTCTGCGCGCCGCAAGTGTTCTATTTTA
>CP070806.1:1923396-1924550 GCA_020343675.1 Phycisphaerales bacterium | reverse complement strand
TCCATGCATACAACCATACCGGCTATTACCGAACGTTATTTGACAAATACAAACTTAATCCGGATAGCGTTGAACACACGAGAGACCTCAGGAGGATTCCGGTTCTGACGAAAAGCGACGTTCAGAAGAACTGCGAGTCCATGTTGTCACGCACCTGCAGCAACAGACAAGACCTTATCGAACATAATACATCCGGGTCAACCGGTACGCCTCTGAGGTTCTATCGGGACCAGAGGGCCGAGGCCTGGAACCGCGCTCTGAAGTACCGAGCTTTCGTGGAAAATGGACTCAGTCTAAGAGATGTTGTTGTCGAGATAACGTCGTCCGGCTACGTAAACACCGGCCAGTTCTGGTTCCGCAAGTTCGGCATTCTGCGAAGGCACAAGTTTTCCATCATGGAAGAGCCTGCGGAACTGTTTGTCAAAATTAACAGCCTTAGGCCTGACATTATCGAATGCTATCCCTCGGTCCTGAACCTGATGGCACAGAATTGCGACAAAACAGATCTCAGATTTAGGCCCAAAGTCATATTCACGACCGCTGAATTGCTGCTGCCGGCATGGCGCAGGAACATTGTCAGCTTTTTCGACTGCGATGTCCGGGACATGTATGGATCGTCGGAATTCTACCGACTGGCGTGGGAGTGTGAGAAGCACGAGGGGTATCACCTTGACATCGACGCCCATGTGATCGAATTCCTTGACGAGAATGATAATCCCGTCACAGAGGGGGATGCATGCATTGTCGTAACCGGATTGTACAACACCGCCTTTCCCCTGATACGATATAGGCTTGGAGATATGGCCAGATTAAAACAAGAGACAAAGTGCAGTTGCGGCAGAACGCTGCCGCTTATTGACTCCATACAGGGACGGCAGGATGACTATATCAAACTGCCCAGCGGCAAGACAATTTCCCCGAGACGAATCAACCTCCTGGATACTGTCAAGGGCATCGACGAATACATCACGACGCAGATTGCCAGGGATGTAATCAGGATCGAAGCTGTCAAGAACGCCGATTTTGCAGCGGATACAATCGAATCCATCAAGAAACAAATCCGGAGTGGCTGTCTGGGCGAAGATATAAAGGTCGAAGTCGAATTCGTCGAAAAAATCAAAAGGAAAGCAGGCAAGATCAGGACGGTTACTTCC
>CP070806.1:1922115-1923296 GCA_020343675.1 Phycisphaerales bacterium | reverse complement strand
TTGGAGGGCAAAACCTCCGATTCGAACGATCACGAACGAAATGAAAATGGTTATCAACAGAATGCCTACATAAGCCATATTCAGTACCTCCGTATTATGTTCTGGTGAGGCAACGACGGCGCCTTTTGCGTGGAAGGTTATGAATGCCCAAGCGCTGTGCCCTGCGATTCAGACGCCAGAGACACATTCCTCATTCAGTGACTTCAGAGCCATTTCTTTCTCCTGAAATAGACTACAAGAGAAATACCTATCACTGCCATTACCATCAAAATGCCGAAATACCCGTACCGCCACTGTAGCTCCGGCATATTTGCGAAGTTCATGCCGTAGATGCCAGCAATGAATGTCAGTGGAATGAAGATAGTCGCTATCAGTGTTAGCACCTTCATTACCTCATTCATCCGGTTGGACACTGAAGAAAGATAAGTGTTCAGCACGCTCTCAGTCATATCTCTGAGACCAAGACTCAGCATCTCAACTCGCTCCAGATGGTCGTAAATGTTGCGGTAGTATATTTGAGCTCGCTCCCTTATCAAGGTATATTCGCCGCGGCTGAGCCTGTTCACTATTTCCCGCTGAGGTAATATGATTCGCGTCAACGCCAGTATGCTGCGTTTGAGCTGCATAATCGACATCAGTGTTTCTCTCTTCGGGCCGTGAAGTGCCTGGTCCTCGAGTTGATCATTCTTCTCATCCATACCATTGATAGTAGGCATGATGTTATCCACCAGACTATCGATAATGTCGTGAGCAAGGAAATCGGCTCCCCTGCGCATTGGACGTCCGTCTTTTCGAACGCGATCCAGCATAGATGAAACCGACCTCATGGGTACATCATGACTGCTAACCACGTAATTTCTCCCCAGGAAAAGGGCAAGTTCGGTGGTCTCCACTACCTCAGACTCGATGTGGTAATTGATGCCATGAATGATAACAAACAGATAGTCCTCAAAGTCATCTATCTTGGGCGGATGTATGTCCTTGCTAACACAATCTTCCACTGCCAGGGGATGGAAACAGAATACGCTGGATAGTAACTCGGCATCCTCATTCTTCACGTCCTCCATATCAACCCAAAGCAGTCCCTCCTTGGTTGCCAGGAACTCTCTGACCTGTTCCATGCTCAGCTGGTCCAAGAGCTGCCCGTCCGGTGTCAGATAGAAGGCACACTGTATCATCAT
>CP070806.1:1920828-1922015 GCA_020343675.1 Phycisphaerales bacterium | reverse complement strand
GTCTTTCTTCCCCGGGGCGGCGCCGGTCATGACAAAGACGCTGTTGATGCAGTTGCCGGTCGCTCCCCTTTCGAATCGCGGCCCGCCCCATGTCGCCCAATCTTCTCCGATCTGGTTACGGATGTCCACGAACTGGGCCGAGCTGACCAGGGGGCCACGCATGTACTGCGCCTTGAACCAGTTGTGGTGCATGCTGATGTTTCCCGCACCTCCATACTTGATGAAGCAGGAGCGCGTGTTGCCGACGAAGAAGCAGTACTGAACAGTCACGTTCTTCGTCCCGTAGGATATGGACATGCCGTCGTCCATCGCGCCCGAGGTGGTGACGTGGGACACCAGGACGTATTCGGCCGGGGCCTTGAAGCTGAGGTTGTCGCCCGAATTCCGCAGGCGGATGTCCTTGATTACGACATTCTTTCCGGTGAGTTCGAGCATCCGCTGGGCGGGGTTGCGATTGCCCCAGAGCGTCGCGGCCCCGCCGCCGTCAATGGTGAGGTTGGAGCCGCTGCCGATCGTCGCCTTGCCCGTGGCGATGAGATCTCCCTTGACCTTGATATAGACGTTGCTGCGCTTGATCGCCTTGGCGAGCCCGTCGAAGGTGGTCACGACGACTTCCTCGCCGCCCAGGCCGCCTTTGTTGACCCCGAAGCCCTCGGCCGGCTCGGCGCCGGTGATCGGGTCGGGGGTTTGAGCGGCTTTCCGAGCGGCAGCGGCGCCGAACACGGAAGAAGGAACGATTGTCGGCCATGCTATAACCGTTCCTGCGGCGACCGCCGAGCCTTTCAAGAATCCCCGGCGGCTAATGCTCTCGGCTTTTTGAGTTCTTCTGCTCATGGCTTTCGCGAACCTTACTTTTCTCAGAGATACTCTTGAACGTTTCACGTTTCATCATAACGTAATTTCATGTCAGTATAAACAATACTCCCCCCGAATCAACGAGCTTTCTCGCGACACGCGCCAACTCGCTTTATGAGGGACATCCGCGAACAAGCCTGCCCCCGTGCGAGTTGAGGGGGTCAACTCTGCTGAACGGCAGTGAACACGAAACAACCCGTCATTATCCTGTCGAAAATCCAGCCCCAGACGCCGTCCTGAGCCTGCCGAAGGAGCACACCGAGGACACAGAGCATTAGGTAGGGGGCGCCTTTGCCTCACTATTTTCGCCGGCATTGCGAGGCTGGAACGAC
>CP070806.1:1919539-1920728 GCA_020343675.1 Phycisphaerales bacterium | reverse complement strand
ATGTCCAAACCCTGGCGGAAACAGGATGTGTGGGACTGGCTACCCTGATCGCCTTTGGAATCGCGATTTGGATCCAATATGCAAAGTCGATCACCGCCGGCTCTGCGGCCATCTATTCGGCGGCCTACGGATTAGGCTTCGGCCTGCTAGCCATCCTGATTCACAGCTTGAGTGACTTCGGCCAGCACATGCCGGCCAATGCCATGCTCACCGCAACCTGCTGTGGACTCCTTGTCGCGTTGCTTCAAGTGCGTCGAAAGAGCCCACTGGTACGCAAGAGTTTGCCCAAGAGACTCGCGATCAGCGCAGGGCATCTGATCTTCCTGGTTCTAGCCGCAGCCGTTTTCGGATGGGCTCTGTTTACAGCCAATAAAGCGCGGACCGCCGAAGCCAGCTGGAACGAGGTGCGGATCGCCGAGCACCACCTGGACGCGGACAATTGGCAGGGAAACGAGCAGATGAGCAGGCACTTGCTTAACCATGCCGAAGCGGCCGTAAAGGCCGAACCCGACAACATCCATTACCGCCATTGGCTCGGGGTCTACCAGTGGCTCTCGCTGAAACCTTATGTCGATCCCAATACGGATCTGTTGGCTTCAGAGTCGCTGCCAAGAGCACGCGAAATTGCACAGAATCTGCACCGGGCCCGGTCTCTTTGCCCGACCTTCGGGGCCACGCCCTGTGTTGCTGGCGAGATCGAATATTTCGTTCTGGATGATCCCGATGGTATAGAGCATATACGTACCGGATACCGCTTAGCTCCCTGTGATCCGACCGCTTGTTTTGCGGCAGCGCGAGTGGATGCCCGACAGGGGAAGACCGACGAAGCCTTCACCAAGGCCAACCGTGCCGTCCACCTGGATGTCGGTTATTTCTCAAGAGCGGTGTGCCTGTGTATCGACGTGCTGGATCGCCCGGATCTGGCACTGGAGCTTGCACAGGACAATGCGGGGCGGTTACAGCAGGTGGCCAGTCTGCTGGTGGCGTCGCAGCAGCATAAAAAGTCGGTCGAGCAGATACGGGATAAGATTTTTCACTTGCTGGAGCGACAATCCAGGCAGCCCGATGCACCGGCCAGCGCCTTTGTTTCCCTAGCACCGCTCTACCGCCAGCGAGGAGATCTCCAGGCAGCAATTGAACAATATCGCCACGCGCTAAAAAGAGACTACGGCCAAGTTGACTGGCATTA
>CP070806.1:1918247-1919439 GCA_020343675.1 Phycisphaerales bacterium | reverse complement strand
GGCAAGCGGCGGCTCTGCCGGTGGGCATCTGGCAGCGGCCACAGGAACGGTCGACGATTTCACCGGCCCCGAGGAAGACCACGCGATCAGCACCAGACCCAATGCGATGGTACTGTTCAATCCGGGTTTCGATGTAGCCTCTTCCGATCCGCGAAAACCGCAAAACACTGCAACACCGGGGGTATACTACGGCGTGCCGTTGGGAGCGGATCCCAAAAAGCTTTCGCCCATCTTTCAGATCAAGTCGGGCCTGGCGCCGATGATCGTTTTCCACGGCAAAGCGGATAAGGGCATCTACTATGACAAGTCCGAAGCTTTCGTGAAGGCTACGAAAGCCGCGGGCAACCGTTGCGAACTTATCGGGTACGAGGGCGCCCCGCATGGCTTCTTCAATTGGGGCGCGTTTGACAACAAGTATTTCGTTGAAACCATGCGGGTAACAGATGAGTTCTTGATTTCGTTGAAATATCTGAGCGGTAAACCGACAATCGATCAGTTCCTCAAAACTGATCCCACAAGTAAACCGAAATGAATGTATCAGCCAAGATCGTAAGATCCACGTTCACCTTATATACCCCGAAGTGTCCGACTGTTGGTCTTGTCCACTGTAACACCGCTGGTATAGGGTGAGTGGCCCACCTCCTGTGGAGGTGGTGAAGTCAATGATACATGATATGCTCAGCTCTTCCTGTCGAAGCTCGGCACTTTCATGTGCTCGCCGCCCCTCAGTGCGCTCTGATGCGCAACAATCCCGGGAGCGGTCATGGCCAGCGCTTCGTAGACATCGACCGCCGGCTCGCGATCCTCTACGAGGGCGGTCACAAACTCGTGCGTGATGAAACTGTGCGATCCACCGTGACCGGTCTTATGGCGCAAGGACTCGGGCAGCCGCTCCCAGAAGTTGGGCACTTCCTTCCATTTGGGAGCATCTTTGCCCTGAATGCGGAACGGCTGGCCCCCGGAGCCGGGCATGTAGAACGCCATGTCCCGACCGAACCACTGCGCCCGCTCGCCGTGCGCGACTCCATCGGCGAAGAACACATTGCAGCGGCACATGTGATTCCGGTCCGTTTTGAACAGGGCGCTCTCGCTGCTGAACGGATTGTCATACACGTTGTCCCGCTGCGTGTAGATACCCAGCTTCGGACTGCTCCAACCCAGACACGACACTCCAGTCAATCGTTCCTTGGTC
>CP070806.1:1916953-1918147 GCA_020343675.1 Phycisphaerales bacterium | reverse complement strand
TCCGAATGACGAGAATGTTTGATGCGCGGGAGTTGATTATGGGTTTTCCCAGGAACAGGATGCGAAGATTGCGAACCGGCCCTGCGATGCGAAGTCTGGTGCGTCAGACGAAGGTCGGCGCAGACGACCTGATCTATCCGCTGTTTGTTCGCGAGGGCAAAGGCCTCAAGGAACCGATCAAGTCGATGGCCGGCTGCTTTCACTTTTCGCCTGACACGATTGCCGCCGAGGCGACGGAGGTGGCCTCGCTGGGCATCCCGGCGGTTCTGCTTTTCGGCCTGCCGGACAAGAAAGACGAGATCGGTTCGCAAGCATGGGCCGAGGATGGCGTCATCCAGCGGGCCATCGAGCAAATTAAGCAGGCGGTGCCCGAGCTCCTGGTGATCACGGACGTCTGCCTGTGTGAATTCACCAGCCACGGCCACTGCGGTGTGGTCAAAGGCGACAAAGTCGATAACGATTCGACTTGCGGACTGTTGACAAAGATGGCGCTCTCACACGCCCAGGCCGGCGCCGACATCGTCGCTCCGTCGGACATGATGGACGGGCGCGTCAAGTGCATTCGCGAAGCACTGGAAGAGAACGGCTTCGAGAACGTGGCGATCATGTCCTACGCGGCCAAATACGCATCGGCCTTCTACGGCCCCTTCCGGGACGCCGCCGAATCGGCCCCGTCTTTCGGGGACCGCAGAACTTATCAGATGGATCCACCGAATGTCGGCGAGGCGATGGCCGAGATCGCGTTGGATATCGAAGAAGGCGCCGACATCGTCATGGTCAAGCCGGCCCTTGCATACCTGGACATCATCTATCGCGCCCGGCAGCGTTTCGACTGTCCGATTGCCGCGTACAACGTCTCGGGCGAGTACATGATGGTCAAGAGTTCAGCCGCCGCCGGGCTGGCCGATGAGCAGGCCACGATGATGGAGGTCCTGACCGCCATCAAGCGAGCGGGAGCTGACATCATCATCACCTATTCCGCGAAAGAGGTGGCCAAGCTGCTGTCGTAGCGAGGCTTCTGATAAGTCCAAAGAGGACAGCCGGGCCGGCATGCGCCGGTGCAGGGGGACCGCTGCCACCATCGCGCATAGAATCGGGCTGTGAGCCGAGGCCCACAGCCCGATTTGAACATCTTTCAAGACTCGGATTTGCCCGTTAGTCGGGGCAATTCTCAAGCCATGCAGCCGTGAAGGC
>CP070806.1:1915628-1916853 GCA_020343675.1 Phycisphaerales bacterium | reverse complement strand
TCAACAGCCGGATTCTGTCTCCCTCGACAGCATCCAGACAGGCTCTGGGTCGGGGCGAGCCGATGGATATTCTCTTTGAGACTACTGAGGGTCACCCGAGCTATCTGGTGTACCTGACGCCGAAGACCGGACGCGAGCAGGGCGGCGCAGCGTGGCAAGGCCGCGCGGGCATTGTGCTGGAGACGAAATGGATCAGGAGAATCCCTCGCTCGTCGGCTAAGCTGCCCGATTTGATGAAGCTTTTCGACAGCAGCAGCGCCGAGCCGGTGGGGCGCAGCTTCGTTGAGAATATCCACCATGCGTTTGCGATTCACCGCATCCCCGAATATGATCCCAGATACTCTTCGATGCAGGGCGGGATCGGGCTGTACTACTACAAAGGTTTCTTCCCCGTGGACAAGAAGGGTAATTATACCTTTGCCACATTCTCCCGCGACGACTCGTATCTGTCCGTCGATGGTAAACTCGTTGCGAGCTGGCCCGGAAAGCACAACATCTACGGCGGCATTCGCGGCGAGAAGAAGGGAACGATTTCGCTCGAACCCGGCATTCATAAGCTGGAGTATTTCCATTTCAGCTCGTGGCCAAATATGTTCGCCGCGGCGGCATGGAAAAAGCCCGGCGAAGAATTGAGAATCATGACGCGAAACGATTTTGTATCGGTTGGCCGCTACAGGGTTGCCTCCGCCGGCTTCAAGGATCCCGACAAACCCTACGCCGCTTTTGAATGGTCGGCTGTGGACGATTTTCGCCTTGAACAGGCCGGCCGCTCGTTTGTCACGATGCGATTCGAGCCAATACGCCCGAATCCGTTGGTCAGGTATTCGTATCGCTGGGTCTTCGACGACGGCACGACCGCGAGCACGGAGAAGGTCGATCACGTCTTTCTCCGCCCGGCTCTGCGCAACGTGCATCTCGAAATCGGGCTGGACGACAAACTCCTGGCCCAGACCGATCAAGAGGTGCACGTTCATCCCGCGTGGGACAGGTCTCTGAAGCAGGCCAGTAGCGCCGAGCCTTTCGATCAGGCTATTCGGCAAAGAGATCTCAACAAGGCCCCGGCCCAAGACCTTGTCAATCTGTTCGTTCTGGCCGAGCAGGCCGAGCGTCCCGACTGGAAGTCTCTTGCGACGACAGCTATGGCCGCCGACCCAAGCCGCCTGGCTGAGCAATCCGCCGACACGGATTTCTTGTTTGAGTTCGGCCGGTATCTCCAGTCGCCCGA
>CP070806.1:1914285-1915528 GCA_020343675.1 Phycisphaerales bacterium | reverse complement strand
TTGCCCCGTCTTCCGCATGAATGAACGCCGAGAAACCAGATTGCTGTCACGTCGCATCAAAATACTCCTTCATCAGTTTAGGAGAATCCATTGTCATCTTTAAAAGGACAAACACCATGAATCAACATTCTTACACGAGCTTCGATGGGATCAATGACTTTCTGCGATCAATACTCCATGGCAGCCTCGAAGAGAGCTACAATATTCTCGGGCGGCACATCGCTCAGGATATTGTGGACCGGACAGAAGACATACCCGCCCCCGGGAGCAAAGACATCAATGTTGTGCCGAACATGATCCCGCACTTGTTGCGGCGTGGCCCAGGGCAGGACGTGCTGTGTGTCACAGCCACCGCCCCAGAATGTGATCACATCCCCAAACTCGCATTTGAGTCTGGCCGGCTCCATGTCCCGTGCGGAGATCTGAACAGGATTGAGTATATCGAAGCCGATCTCGATCAAATCCGGAATCAGTTTATAGATTGACCCGCAGCTATGCAGAAACACTTTCGCCTGGGGGCTGGTCTTCTTGACGTGGTCCACGATGATCCGGTATCGGGGCTTAAATACATCACGGAACATTTGCGGCGACAAGAACGGACCAATCTCCATGCCGAGATCATCGCCAATCCAGACCACATCAACGTTGTCGGCAAACGCCGGCAACAACCGACCGATGCGCGCCAGGTGGAGTTCAACGATTTTGTCCAAGAGCGCCTCCGGCCGGGCCGGCGCAGCTGCAAGGTCCATGAGCACTTTGTCTACGCCGCGGAATCCACAGGCGGCGGCAAACAGGGCTGTCCCGGTCGCAAGTACGATGGCTTGCTCGCGGTTACGACGAAGGTTCTTAAGGTGGCTGGTGATTCGTTTGAGATTCGCCTCGTCCAGGCCGCCTTTGAAAATGGATTCCGGTAAGCTCCTCCAACAGATCGACTTGGTGTGACATGCCAGATCATCCAGACAGGTCGTCCAATCCTCACGGGCCAGAGGCCAGCAGACCTGACTGAAGCCATGCCCACCTTCGACCATGCGGGCGACTATTTCTCCCTCCTCGTTGAAGATGACCTGTTCTTCGCAGCGTCGTTCCACGTGAACCCAGTTGGGAATCTGACAAGCTGAACCATCTGCAAGAGTCCAGTCAATCCACTCCTCCGGCGCAAAATCGTATCCTCCATTGATCGCATCGGAGCTGAAGCGCTCAAGGGCCCAGTCCTCCGGTTCTGCCAGTTGCAGCATGACGTCGA
>CP070806.1:1912902-1914185 GCA_020343675.1 Phycisphaerales bacterium | reverse complement strand
TCTTTTCCTTGTGGGCAGGGTAGCAGGGTGATTCGGAAGCGGTCTGATTCGTAGCCGGGCCTGGCCATTGCCAGATAGGCCAGCATCTTGCCGTCGGGCGAAAAAACCGGGTGGGTGTCCCAGGCTTGATTTTTCTCGGTCACGCATCTTGGTGGTCTTGAACCGTCAATAAGAGCCCAATAGAGGTCGAAGTCGGTTGACCAGGGTTCTTCCGGGCCGACGTTGCGCGCGGCAAAGACGATGCCTTTGTTGTTCGGGGTGAAGGCTATTTCTTCGGGACCTCCAAAGGGTTTCGAGGGAGTGTCGGCATCCATGCCTTTCATAACGTCGACCGCCTGTCCTGCCTCCGCAGGCATAACAAACAGATGCGAGCGTCGGCCGTCTTTCCAGGTGTCCCAGTGCCGGACGAATATGCGCTCGTAAATCCTTCCGCTGGCCTTTTTTTCTTTGATTTCGTCGAGTCGTTTCTTTGTGTCCGCGGCGCCGCAATCCGGGAAGACCTCCATCGTGAAGGCGATGTGCTTGTCATCAGGTGATACGAGGAGATTTCCTACGTCGAGCGGCTGGTCTGTGATCTGCCGGGCTTCTCCCCCATCAACGCTGATACGCCAGATTTGTGATGAGCCCGAGCGGTTGGATATGAACCAAATTGTCTTGCTGTCGCTTGCCCAGCGGGGGTTGGAATCGCTTTCCGGATGCGTGGTGAGCTGCCGAAGGCCAGTGCCGTTGGCGGCGACCAGCCATAGATCGGTTCTGCCTTTGTCGGCGTCGAGGTCGGTTTTTCGCAGGACAAAGACAATCCATTTGCCGTCCGGCGAGACCTGCGGGTCGGATATCCGGTCCATCGCCAGCATATCGTGGACGGAGAACGGATGCGTCTGCTCCGGCCCTATAGCGATAGTCGTTCCGACGCAGATACACAGTAAGGCGAATAGAAAAAGGCATGTTTGACGCACGGTGTTGTCCTTCCAACGGAGTCGGAATTTGTTGTAAGATTCACGTACCTAAGTTATTGATAGTAATTCAGGATCTGACTGTTCTCAGGCGGTCTTTACTTCTTCTTTGGCAAGAACCACCGGGATATCGAGCCAGAAAGTCGAGCCCTTGCCGAGCTGACTTTCCAGGCCGATACTTCCGGCAAGCATCGCGGCCAGTTCCTTGCTGATTGTAAGGCCCAGACCGGAGCCCGTCGACTCGCGCGTTATGGAACCGTCAACCTGACGAAATTTTTCAAATATCTTTTTCTTGTCGGCGTCGGCGATACCACAGCCGGTGTCGGATAC
>CP070806.1:1911504-1912802 GCA_020343675.1 Phycisphaerales bacterium | reverse complement strand
GGGGATATTTCGACCAGACCCCTAACGACGGCGGTGGCGAAGTGGAGTCCGGCGCATTGGCCTACAGATAATACGCCACACGAGACCGCGGACCTCTCCGAAGTCATCGAGGAGATCGTCAACCAGGCCGGGTGGTCTCAGGGCGGTTCCATAGTGCTGGTATTCAACCAGGACCCGGACAATCCCTCTACGACCCACCGGACTTGCCACAAGGCCGCGACGCAGGGCTATGAACCCCTGCTGCATATCGAGTACACCTTGGGCAATGCGACGGGACCCAACCCGGGAGATACAGAAATAGACGTCTCGCGGGATACGGACCTTAGCTGGAACGCCGGAATCTTCGTCGCGGCGAGCAATGGGCACAAAGTGTACTTCAGCGCGAACTTCAACGATGTCAGCGCCGGCATTGGCGGCATCACCCAGAGTGCCACCAGCTATGACCCGGGACGGCTCGAATACGGCACGACCTATTACTGGCGCGTCGATGAGAACAACGGTCCGCCGGACTTTGGGGTCAACGAAGGCAACGTCTGGAGTTTTACGACCGAGTTGTATTCTTATCCTGTTGATGGCGCCAACATCAGCGCCACCGCGTCCAGCATGGGCCAGGCCGAGTTCGGCCCCGAGAATACGATCAACGGCTCAGGACTGGATGAGAATGATCTGCACTCGACACTGGCCGAGGATATGTGGCTCAGCGGCAATGAACCGCTGGGTGGCTGGATCCAGTACGAGTTCGACAAGGCCTACAAACTACACGAGATGTGGGTCTGGAACTCCAATCAGGTCTTTGAGGCCCTGTTCGGTTTCGGGTTCAAGGATGTGACCGTCGAGCTTTCGACCGACGGCGCCGATTGGACGGCTCTGGCCGGGGTGCCTCCGTTTGCCAAAGCACCCGGTACGGCTGGCTATGCACACAATACCACGGTTGGCTTTGGCGCCACACCGGCAAAGTACGTCAAGCTGACCGCGGCCAGCAACTGGGGAGGCATCCTGCCCCAGTATAGTCTCAGTGAGGTCCGCTTCTTCTACATCCCTGTGAATCCATCAATGCCCTCGCCGGCCTCCGGGGCCACAGGTGTGGCCGTCGATGGGACCCTCAGTTGGCGAGCGGGCAGAGAGGCCGCGACGCACAATGTGTACTTGAGCAACGACGAGCAGGCCGTGATAGACGGCACCGCCCCGATGGTCGGCGTAGCGACCGCGAGCTACAGCCCTCCAGACCTCGATTTGAGCACGAGTTACTACTGGAAGGTTGCTGAGGTCAATGAGGCTGAGACGCCAAGTACCTGGGA
>CP070806.1:1910093-1911404 GCA_020343675.1 Phycisphaerales bacterium | reverse complement strand
TCGTCTTGGCACTTCATGTCCCAGAACGGTATCTCGTGTTCCTTGAAGAATTCCAGCGCATAGCGGCACTGGGTCCAGACTTTCTCGCGGGTGCGGTAGTCCTGGCAGGTCAGATCGCTGTGAGGGTGCTTATAGCCGAAGTACCATTCGACGCCCGCGCCCCCTGCCATGATGTTGCCCCACAGGGCGTTCTTGCGGGCGTTGTCGCGTGTGGGATCTTCTTCGTCGGTGATCAGGCCATGGCTGGCGTCGCCGGGCTCGTCGCAGGCAACGACCCAGGGCTTGCCCGCGGCCGCGGAGCGGTCGATGTAATTGCGGGTCCGGCTGTGGACCTGGCTGAAATCGGGCTTGCTGGTCTGAAGGGAAAAGCCCGTCAGCTTTGATGCCTCGCCCAACATGTCGTAGTGCGGGTCGCCGCCGTTGTGAATGACAATGTGGTGTCGATAGGGATCGTGCATCCAGAAGTAGTCCGCCCAGGCGGCCTTCTGCTCGTATGTGGCGTTGTTGATCTCCTCGCCGAGGTTCCAGTTCAGCGCCAGGTGATGGCCGAACCGCGCAATCAGCTCGCGGTAATAGAGCTTTCGTTCAACGCCCAGGTCTCCCTTGTCCAGCAGCAGCTCGTTTTCAGTTTCCATCGTCTTGAAGTGCAGATACATGCCGAGCTTGTCGGCGTGCTCGAAGAGAATCTCCCACTGAGCGAGTCGCGAGACGTCCATGCGCAGCCGCTCGTCGTAGGTAGTGTAGGGAAAGACGTTCTGGTCGTCGCCGCCGATGTTCAGCGTCAGGAACGAAAAGACGTTCATGCCCTGCCAAGCGAGGTAATTGACAGCACCGATGATGCCCTTGCCTTTTCCACCCTGCCAGGTCGGATCGCCCTGATTCCAATCCCTGATATGCGGGCTCCAGTCTTTGATGAAGTTGTCTTTGTGCCCGTCGGTTTTGAAATCGCCATCGAAGTCGCTGTAGGCCAGGAAGTTCTCGGGGGCATCGGCGCCGCACTTGAGGAAATACTCGCCTGTTTCAGCGAAACGCAGGTGGTGCTTGCCGACATATTGCAGCCTGCCTTTGCCTCGAAAGTCCCGGCCTGTTTTGTCAGTCGGCCCGACTTGGAACGAACCGGTCTGCCTGTTCATGAAACCGGCACCCTGCCCGGCGTTCTTGCCCTCGTTAACGGCGATATTCGGACCGGACCTGAACGAGACACTGTACGTCCAGGTCCCGACGGCATCGGGCGCGAAATGGACGCGCCATTTGTTGCCTGCCTCGGCGCCGGTGTTGGCCGCATCCCCATCGGCGGCGAAGTAACCCGGG
>CP070806.1:1908676-1909993 GCA_020343675.1 Phycisphaerales bacterium | reverse complement strand
GGTGAAGTGGAGATACGGAGGAGAAGTGTGGGTACTATCCAATCTGGCGAGCCAGCAGACTCTATTCCGTACGTTTGACGGCCTCAGCAAAATCGCTGGTGACCCCAAGTACCGACACGCTGCCGTGAATGCCATTGCATATGCGTTTGAGAATCTACGCAGTGACAACGGTCTTTTGTACTGGGGCGGGCATCTCGTATATGACGCACGGACTGATAAGGTGTGTATGTTTACAGACTCGGGATATGCAGATATCCACGAATTGAAATACCACTTTCCCTACTATGAGCTAATGTGGGAAGTAAATCCAGAAGCCACACGAACCTTCATAGAATCCTTCTGGTCAGCTCATATTATGGACTGGTCAAACCTCGACATGAACCGTCACGGTTCAACGAGAGAGCACCTTTCCAGCCCTTGGGAGCATGAGTACAAGGGTGGGCCGGTATTCTTCATCAGCCGAGGGCTCTCCTTCAGCAACACCGGCAGTGATTTGTTTTATGCTGGATCAATGCTATATAATCTGTCCGGCCAGAGAGAACCGCTGGTTTGGAGTAAACGACTCGCCCACCGATATATAGAAACCAGAAATCCCAAGGTAGGTATTAGTGGAGGCCAATACAGCCGCTTGCAAAGAGACAGAGCACAATTGCAGTTTGGCGATGATTTCAAAGGTCACCTTGTCCTGGAAGGTACTCTCTTTCCTTACTCGCCGAGATCCATCACATTGGCGTCGCAAGTGAGAGGGTGGATATGTCAACTCATGCTTGGAGACCTGCTAGGCCCCGATGGCAAGGAGTTTTCTCAGTGGTCTTCAGACGAATTAGCTGCCTGGGGAAAAATAGCTTACCGAAAAAGAGATAATTCGTTTATCCCCATGCTCACGGATGGTACGAGGCTGGAAGGATATGTCGACACAAAGGGTGGCTACTTCGGCCCTGCAGGCACCGTTGTTAAGGCTATACCAGCTCCCCTGATAGCCTTATGGGCCTACGCCCTCGCGTATCGAGTCACAGAAGACGAGTTTATGTGGGAGATGGCTCGGAATATCGCACAGGGGCACAATCTCGGTGATATTGGCAAGACTGCAATGGATGAGCTACACCTGGAGACAACTACAAAATGTTCATGTCCCTATGTTCTCTTAGCCTTTCTTGAACTTTATGAGAAGACAGCCAAAAAGGCATTCTTAGAGATGGCATCGAGGATTGGTGACAACATTATCCTTGACCGATTTCATAAAGGATTTTTCGTTCCGAAGAAAGGTTGTATCTACACCCAATTCAATTATGTCGAACCGCTTGCACTTCTGCATTT
>CP070806.1:1907256-1908576 GCA_020343675.1 Phycisphaerales bacterium | reverse complement strand
TGCATTGCCTTTACGTACATCGCTACCGGAGCCGATGGTCGGCCCGATGCCGGCCCCTGGACGGGGCTGGTCCTGTGGATTCTCAGAGTTTCCGGAGAACCTTGGTTGTGGAGCATACATCCTGAAGAACTCAGCCCGTTCCTAAAAGACAGTGGCTGGACCAACGCCCCGGAATTGCTGGGCACCACGAACAGGCACGGTGTGGAGTTCTTCGGTGTTGGGAAACGGTGAGGGAGCATCGCCGCCATGTTAGGAATGACCGGACCCAAGCTGGATGACCCAAGCGTCGGAGTGTTTTCGCGATATGCCATGACGCCCCCACACAAACGCACACTGCCTCAAATCTGTTTCAGAACAATGCCCATGTGTGCAGTGGGGCGGCGTGTCATACCGACAGTCGGAAAGTTGTGCGTTATTTTCTAGAAACCACATGTGCGTTGTTATGCAAATCTTCATGATTGGAGGTGAGCAATTTGGATGACAGGAGAACAGAACAGTACTGGAGCCGATTTCCGGATACCTACGACAATAATCAACAGTGTGTTGTTGGGAAAGAGCTGCTCGATCGAATCACGGAAGAATTGGATGGTCTGCCTGAGTTGGGCGAAGTGATTGAATTGGGATGTGGAACGGGTCGCTTCACACCGATGATTGCTGGAAAGTGCGAGAACATGTTTGCCACGGACCTGTCCGGCAGTCTTTTACTAGCGGCAAGAAAGCGTCTGAACGATCTTCCGAACGTAACCGTTCAGAAGGAGGATTGCATGGAAACGTCCTTCCCATCAGAAGCATTCGATACGGTCTTCATGGCCAATCTGATTCACGTTGTCGACAGTCCCAACGGAGTGCTTAGGGAAAGCTTTAGAATCCTGAGGAATGGTGGCGCCATTATCATTGTTACCTTCACCGGTCATGGCATGAAGCTGTGGGATAAGATCAAGATGGGTCTGAGGTTCTTAAGAGCATGGGGCAAACCACCCAGGCACACACATTCTTTTTCTCTTGAAGATCTCACGTCAATGATGAAGGAGGTTGGTTTTGGGATCAAGACATCCAAACTGATCGGCGATAGAACGAAAGCTCTGTACGTGATTGGCAGCAAAGACTGAGCCGATTCACAACAATGCACTGAAGTCGACGCCCCTAGGGCTGCGTCTCAATGCAGCCATCATAAGTAGAATGTGGAGCTGTGAAATATGAAAGATAGGGCGCAAACTTCTCTTGCAGGAAAATTCACTCTTTGGGAGAAGATCTATGCCCAATCTTCATTCATAACAATGGGGGTTCTTGGAACAACTGGAATAATCCTCGAGGACTGGA
>CP070806.1:1905830-1907156 GCA_020343675.1 Phycisphaerales bacterium | reverse complement strand
GCGGCGGCCGGGTGTCACAAGTACAATGAGCATATGAGTCTCTTCACAAGAGCAGTCTTACGAACGAGCATCGTACAGGCGGCGCGCCGATAAGCCTAGTAGTCTGTAACAGTTAATATGCATAGTTTTAAGTCTTCTTGCCGATATTGAAAATAAACTGATATCGGTAAGGAGAGCACAGATGAAGAAGTACGTAGTAGAATTGACAAGTCAAGAGCGAAAGCCGTTGGAAGGATTGATCAAGAAGGGTAAGGTCGCTGGCTATAAGATCCGCCACGCCCAGATGCTGTTGAAGGCAGATCAGGGCAGGCAAGGCCCCGGTTGGCCTGACCAGCAGATAGCAGAAGCCTTTGGGGCTCATCTGACCACAGTGGAGCGATTGCGAAAGCGATTCGTGGAAGAGGGCTTGGATGCTGCCTTGGAACGCCACAAGCGTCAAAATTACACTCGCAAGCTCGATGGTGAAGCGGAAGCTCGTCTGATAGCCATAGCCTGCAGTGAGCCACCCGAGGGACGTAATCAATGGACCCTGCGTCTGCTGGCTGATCGTCTGGTGGAATTGTCTGTGGTCGATCGTATATCCCATATGACCGTCAAGCGAACCTTGGAAAAAAAACGAACTCAAGCCCTGGCTAAGTGAGCAATGGTGCATCCCGCCGGAGGCTAACGGCGAATTTGTGGCTTGTATGGAGGACGTACTCGACGTATACAAAAGATTATATGATCCAAGGTTCCCGCAGGTTTGCTTAGACGAGACCAACCGGCAATTGATAGCAGAAACGCGCAAGACGATCCCGGCTAAACCAGGTCAGCCCAAACGAAGGGATTATGAATATCATCGCAACGGCGTGGTCAATTTGTTCATGATGTTTGAGCCGCTGAGAGCTCGTCGGCATGTGAAGGTCAGGGATCGACGTACCCGAGAGGACTTTGCCGAATGTATTCGAGAACTTGTAGATGTTCATTATCCGGAGGCTGAGAAGATTGTTCTGGTGCTGGATAATCTGAATACTCATTCGACTGGATCGCTTTATGAAGCCTTTGAACCGGCTGAGGCTCGTCGTCTGGCTGAGAAGTTGGAGATTCATTATACGCCCAAGCACGGTAGTTGGCTCAACATGGCTGAAATCGAAATTGGCGTGCTAAGTCGTCAGTGTTTGTCTGGATACATCCCGACGAAGAAGCGGATGGTAAATGAGGTGGTCGCTTGGGAACAAAGCCGCAATCATGCTGGCGCTACGGTGGATTGGCAATTTACAACTGCGGACGCTCGCGTAAAGCTAAAGAAACTCTACCCAGTATTATAAGCGTTACAAACTACTAGTC
>CP070806.1:1904389-1905730 GCA_020343675.1 Phycisphaerales bacterium | reverse complement strand
TTCGTATTCACGCACGACAGCATTGGATTAGGCGAAGACGGCCCGACCCATCAGCCCGTCGAACACATGGCGGCGCTTCGCGCGATCCCGAATCTCCTGGTCATTCGTCCCGCCGACGCCAATGAGACCGCCCAGGCGTGGAAATACACGCTGGAGCACCGGGATGGGCCCGTGGCGCTGCTCTTGACGAGGCAGGGGTTGCCTGTCCTGGACCAAATCAAATACAACGCCGCGGCGAATTTGAGCAAGGGTGCCTACGTCTTGCGCGCCGCCGAGAAACCCGACGTGCTGCTCTTGGCCAGCGGCTCGGAGGTCTCCGTTGCCCTGTGCGCCGCCGAAGGCCTGACAAGCGAAGGAATCGCCGCACAGGTCGTGAGCATGCCCTGCTGGGAGCTATTCGAGGTGCAGAGCCAGCAGTACAAAGATTCGGTCATTCCGCCCGCTGTCAAAGCCAGAGTTGGCGTCGAAGCAGGCGTCGAACAAGGCTGGAACAAATGGCTCGGCGAAAAAGGAGCGTTCATTGGGATGTCGTCGTTTGGCGCGTCTGCACCCGCAAAAGTCTGCTTCGAGAAGTTCGGCATCACAGCCGAAAACGTCATCAAAGCAGCAAAGAGCTTGACATAAGAGCATAAGAGCACAGGGTTTATGCACTTACAAGGACTCTTTGGCAGCGGCGAGTTGCTTGAATCAAGTAATACGCCGCTTTGTTTTTTGCTCGTGGCCCAAAGCTATAGGAGAAAGAAAATGAAACGAACAAACTGGACTGTAGCAGTGATCATCGTGGGAGTGATGATGGCAAGCGTTTTTTGCATCGCGAGCGCTCTGGCCGGAGACCGGGAATCGGGGGCTGTGCGGCTGCCCGGAGCGCGGGCGGTTATCGAAGCCGCGCGCTATCCGACGATTCAGGCGGCGCTGGACGCCTTGCCCGATGAGGGCGGCGTTGTACGTTTGCCGCCGGGGACGTTCGAAATTACCGAGCCTTTGAAGGTGACGGTAGGCGATGTTCTCATCGAAGGAGCCGGGACCGCAACGCACATCAAGAACATCAGTACCGAAGGAAGAAGTGCCCTGATCCTCCAGCATCCCAGCGGCGCTGACAATCGCAGGTCTGAACTGTGGCGGATTCGATTGGCCAATTTCCGCATCACGGGCAACGAAGAAAGCGGCAACGGCATCGAGGCCCGGCGCATCAACGAGGTCTTCATCGACGGTGTCACCGTCAGCGAGCACGGCGGCGACGGTATCCTGCTGCACTTCTGCTACGAGGACCCGCGCATCTGCAATTCGTTAATCACGTACAATAAAGAGACGGGGCTGAACGCCGTCGGCTGTCATGACGTT
>CP070806.1:1902943-1904289 GCA_020343675.1 Phycisphaerales bacterium | reverse complement strand
CGCACTGATCCCTACTTTGAACGAAGAGGAACGTGTGGCCAAGCGGCGTAAACGGATATGGAGCGAGGGCTCTGTGGTGGACGGCGTTATCGAGGCAAAGAACAGATCCTGGATTGGCCGGAAGGAAATACGATACCGGTACGTTGTCAATGGAGAGGAGTACTTCGACGAACGTGTCATTACTCACGTTGACGATTTTGACCCTCTTGAAGTAGGCGGTCCCATCACACTGCACTTCGACCCCAAGGAGCCGCAATTCTCCGTGACCGCTCAGGACGTCGCTCCGTCCTTTGTGGACTGGATTCCCGGCGAGCTTGTAATCGGCATCATTTTTGTTGCTAGCGGCCTGATGGCCCTTTGGGGGTTCCATCGACGCCGAGTTTTGCGCAATGGTATCGAGGTGCCGTGTACGAATCAGCAAACGTCGTTGCCGAACCTCGTGCGTGTGTCTTACGAATGGTATCATGTGACTCGCAACCGCCTGGTGGAAGGAAAGTGTATGTCGGAAGGCGAGCCAGGAGCAGTGTTGCTCGACCCGGCATTTCCAGCATGGCCGATCCTGGGCATGCATGATCGATTCAGTACAAATGACGATCCAGTTTCCTTTTCTACGCACGATTTTCGGAGGCGTTGGGCGACGGCCATTGTGCCGGGAACAATCGTGGTCTGGATGGTTTGGGGCTTGCTGTCACTCATGATTGGTGAGTGGATGTCCCCCTATCTGCGGACAGCGTTCATACTCGTAGTTGGCATCGTGATCACTTGGCTCGGTGGCCGCCAAGATAGCGATTCTCCAGGGCAAGCTGACTCAGCGAGCGAGGGATCAGAAGAGGAGTCAGGATGAACACTTCGGACAATTTCGAGGGCTCCTTTTTGGGTTGGTCTCTTGGTCGCAGTTTGTTCGTGCGTTTCAGGCGGCTAGCGTTCCTTCTCTCCAATTGGCGGTTCCCACGGGGATACCTTGAACGACTGATTTTCGCATAGCTTTTCGACCCAAACGACGACCTTGCCATGCGTTATGTGCGACCCGAGTGTTGCTGGCACTTGCGCCTAGTCTGATGACGTTGGGCCCATGTGCCAGGGGCAATTGAGGTCGTTTATCACCGAACAGTGAGGCTATTGTTTGCGGAATGATCCTATGATGCACAATCCGGGTCAGCCGGATTGTTTTCTCCGCTATAACACCGTTGGAGCAATCCGAAATCGGATAGATCCACATCGCCGTCGGAATCCAGGTCCGCGTCGCGGCAGTCGAGGTCTGTTTGCGGAATTTTCGGGCCTGAGTTACACGATAAAAAGTGATCGATATCGCCGGAGTCCACGTCGTTGTCAAAGTCAAAATCACT
>CP070806.1:1901481-1902843 GCA_020343675.1 Phycisphaerales bacterium | reverse complement strand
GTGGCCTTCCCCCATTCCTGCATGATACGGTTCAAATTCCCGAAACAGAAAATTTTGCCTCCTTTCGACCTCTTCTGGTACGACGGGGGCATGAAGCCCTTTCCGCCGGAAGAATTAGCGATAGATAATAAATCGTTACCAGCCGAAGCAATGATGTTTGTGGGGGATAAAGGCAAGATCCTGGCCGGTTTCCGTGGCGAAAACCCACAAATCATCCCGGAAAAGAAAATGCAGGCTTATGCCGGAGAAAAAGAGGTTCAGGGAGAAGGGCGGCAAAGAAGATCGAACTCATGGGTAAATGCCATTAAAACAAAAGAAGAATCTCCCGGCAGCTTCCTGCTGGCCGGCCCTGTCACTGAGACAATCAACCTCGCCGCTGTTGCATTAAGGGCGAAGGGAAGGGTGGATTATGATGCCGAAAACATGAAAATTACCAATCTGCAGGAAGCAAATAAATACCTTACCCGGGAATACAGGAAAGGTTGGGAGCTTTAAAAATATATCTGATCAATTAGTGCAAAAGAACTGGGACCAATCATCCTATTCCCACGAGTGTTAATGCGCGCGGATGAATACGTTGTAATCCGTAATTCCAAATACCCACAAACGACACAGGCCGATCACGGTATCCCGGGATTCGTAATTCAGGTGTTCGTTCAGCCTTCCTCGACGACTTTCATGTCCATCAACCGGGCAAGATGGTGTACACTATCCATGTGGTCACCGTAGAACACCACACGGTGCAGGAGCGTCATAGCATCCTCGGTCTCAAGTACACTGCTCCAGTTGGCGGCCATCTTCGTCGCATCGCGAACTTCGGTGACAATCTGCGTTCGACAACCGTGGACAGCCTTCTCCGGAACCTCGATAATCTTACCCGGTGAGGCTAGTATTGTATCCAGGTTGATCAGCTTGGCACGGGTGATAGCCTCGCCAACACGGTATTGGATTTCGGGCACACAACCACTGCCACCGACTTCGGAATGGCCTCGCAGCAGGTATGGCGCTTCCTTGCCATTGGGACCATCCATCTTCAAGGGTGCAGTGCAGTGGGCTGTCCATAACGCGTTGCGAGAGGTATCGAAAGTAGCATTGCCCTGGAATCCGGGGCGATCGATCATATATTGAAACAGGAGCATGGTCAACAACGAGTCCATGTCTCCCTCGCAGGCCGCGGGAATACCATTGTCGCGAAGTCGGGCAAATCCCAGGCATGGAAATCCTTTCGATAACCATCCCATACAGGTACCCACCGCCAGACCCTGGGCCCGCTCCTTCTCCATAAGATGTTGCAGTGCCAGACTGATGCGGGCGGCCTTGCTGATATCCTCTTTGTTCGGTTCGATGATTTCCTTCGCGTTC
>CP070806.1:1900003-1901381 GCA_020343675.1 Phycisphaerales bacterium | reverse complement strand
TCGGGCAACTTCCTCTCCGTCTTTGTACAGAATGACGGCACTGCCATCATAAGTCATACAGAGGTGACCCCATTCGCCCACGAAATTTGGGGTCCCGGGTGTATCGAAGCGAGCCGAAGCATTGACTGTCGCACGGATGCTCCCACCGCTTTGATTATATTGTATAGCGTAGGGGTATTCCCCTGATTTCTGCTTAATGAAGGGTTTACCGTACTCAGGTTGGTTGTCTTCGGGCTTGATCCAAAGGGCCATCGAAACAGCGTCTTCCAGATGGAAGTCGGCATGATCGGGGATTTCCACCGCGCTGGAGCCGTCGAATTGGAGCGCTTTGCCAAACATGCCTTCTACCCATACGGGAGTGCCTTCGGCGAACGTTCCATTGTGGCCGTTGCCTGAAGCATCGGCAGTCGTCGTGCCTGCGCCTTCATCAAGAGGCCAGTAGCCTACGAGCCCTGTTTCGATATCCGCATTGGCAACACCCAGGAACACCCCCGGCACCAAAGCGAAAGAAACAAGATAAATCAATCTTCGGAACATGACATCTCTCCTTTCAAAAAATAGCCAAAGAATATGGATGGATAATGGCCTGTCTGTTCGCTTGTCATATCCTCAGTCTGCCGTTTGGACAGTGCCCAACGGCCTGGAATTGCCTCCATCCTTCAAAGACCCGGCATAGACCACCGATTTATGCGGTGAGATCTCAGCGCCAATGCACGCAATGTTAACAATACTGCCTGCCCTCCTTATACCAGAAACACCCATTTGAGTCAAGAAGAATCTCCGGATGCGTGGATAAGTGATTTCCGGAGGTCTTCGCAGGCCCTCAAAAGCAGCGAATTCCATGCGTGCGTGAGAGAATTCCATTGTGATATGAGCGCAGACCACACCTGTGCTCTCAAGAGATTAGACACCGCTTGGAGGCATTGGGCCGGTGCGCCGACCCAATGCCTCGTTCACCTCTTAATACGAATCGGTTGATACTCCCTGCTTGTCAATTGGCAAGCGGGGCAACGAGGAATTCAAACGCGCCGATATCATAGCCCGCGCCTTGCGGACGCGCGATGCCATCGTAGTCCGTCAACAAGGGCACACCAACCGTGGCCGGGTCAACACCTGCATCGATGGCCGGGGAACCGGCGCCCGGGACGAGATTGGCATCCAGCAGCGGATCGGCTTCAATGCTTCCCGTCTCGGGCCTGTTATTCTGCATATTGTTTGCAGGGTTGCCGTTTGTTCGGGTGTTGCCGAAGAACAGACAGTTCGTTGCAGCAATGGTAAAGTCATTTGCATTTCGCGATCTCAGCACCTGATTCTGAACCACGTTGTTGGCGAAGATACAATTGACCACGTTTGTGGTGTCGTTCAATTCATCGTTTAC
>CP070806.1:1898518-1899903 GCA_020343675.1 Phycisphaerales bacterium | reverse complement strand
TGGTGAATAATGTGTATCGTATCGCCCACCAGCCGTGAATCAACTGATTCAAGGTCATTTGTGCTGGGGCGGTTTACTCCATCAATTTCACGCCACGTACGTCCGTTGTCCGCCGACTTCATCATCATGAATACATTATCCGTCTCCGTCGGTTCCATCATGAAGTAAAGATCGCCATTGGAGACCTGCCAGGGGCCGATACGGCCGGGGTTTTCTATGAATGTCCCGCCTACGTGGCCGGGCGGGATTGACAACCGGAGTACTGGACTATGACCGATTACCGGTACGGTTCCGATGCCGTTGACCATCCTGAATTCGAATATATCCCCATCATCATTGGTCACCGCACCGTCAGCGAACCGGCGGATGACCAATGGCCATTCGAATTCGCCGTGAGCATTCGCACAGCTCCATACCGGTGTACGATCAGCGAGACTTATACCCATGCCGGCCTGGAAAGGTGTAGTCGAACCTTTCAACAGATCGCTGGTTGACATCCCGTGCTCGTAGGCTGGGCAGGAGACTATGCTGACTCGTGGTGTTTGGGCCTCGCCTGCGAAGGAGAACTCCTGAAAATCGATGGTACCATTCGAAGGAACCTGAAATCCGAGTTTTGAATACGGGATATCAGCATCAAGTTTAACTTCCATCTCCAGCATATCATCCTGGAAATTGATCGCAAGCTTTCGGTCTTCGCTTTCAATTTCGATTTCAAGCCATTGGTCAAAAGGAATCGCCGTGTTTCTCTCGACGAGTTTCGTTTCTATCCTATCACTAATCTGGCTCACAAGTATTGTGCCAGGAGTGGGATCGAGCTGTACACAATAATAGTTGTTACTGTCGACATAGCCTATGATGAAACCTATGCCATGGTGGTTTCTTGGACCAAATCGGAATTGGGTTGTCATCTCAATAGCATCCCAAGGTGCGGTGAAGAGCGCTACTAGGGGCTCTTGATCCGCTGTAGCGCGTAGAACGTTCTGGCGGCTATCAGTCGATACCACCATTCCTGAGGAATTGCCCTTCACAACAGTCCAGCCATCAGGCCGCGTGCCGGCCTCAAGTCGTGCAAAATTCACACTAATATCACGCTCCGGGTGGGGAAAGTCGTGTGCCTCGACATTGGTCCAGACGCCGCTATTTCGTCGGTACTGAAGCCGGAATTGCTGACCACTAGCTGGTTCTGCAGGATACGCCAATTCAAATCGAATGCGGAAAGGTTGGTCTGCGCAAACGGTAACGTTCTCGTTCAGTACGCCAGCCCATCCTTGGTCAGAGTTTAACATCGCAGCAAAGTCGGAACGAACGCGAAATCCGGGTTTGTCCCTCCCGCCAAGCTGTGTAGGCAGCCCTGCATAGGATGTGAGCAAGACGCTTATTAAGAA
>CP070806.1:1897020-1898418 GCA_020343675.1 Phycisphaerales bacterium | reverse complement strand
GCCGCTACCACAACATGTCGAGGAGTATCTCAAGGCGGCGGGGCACCGCCAGCGTCCGCTCGAGCATTATGAGCAGTTGCTCAAGCAAAAACTCGCACGCCGGGAAAAAGAGGATCCCAACGATGGCATCTGAGGAGTGCGATCAACTACTGGCCAACTTGAGGCGGCTTCAACTACGTCATGCCGCCAACAACCTTGACGATCTTCTGCGCGATGCCTCACGGCTGAAGCTCGGCCACCTCGGATTCCTGGCACGGGTTGTCGAAAACGAGGTGCTCGCTCGGACCGAGACCGCAACTGTCCGGCGCATTCGTGAAGCCCACTTCCCCGAGATCTGCCGGATCGAGGATTACGACTTCAAGTTGCAAGCTTGCCTCGATCGCAAGATCATTCTCGATTTGGCCGAGCTGGGCTTTCTCGACCGCTGTGAAGCGGTCTTCTTCCTCGGTCCTTCCGGTGTCGGCAAGAGCCATCTCTCGATCGGCCTCGGAATCCGGGCTTGCGCCGCCGGCTACGGTGTTCACTACGTCCGGGCTTACGACATGCTCAAGCAACTCCTGGCCTCAATCGCCGATGAGACCTTCGATGACGTGCTGGAGAGTTATTGCCGGCCCGCTCTGCTGATCCTCGACGAAGTCGGAAATCATCCGGCGAATCCGGCCATTGCTGAACACAACTTCGCCGGCGTCTTCTACGAAATCGTTCACCAGCGGCACCGCCACGGCTCAACCATCCTGGCAAGCAATCTCGGCGTCAACGACTGGGCCGCAGCCCTGGGCGGCCCGCCGGGGCTGGTGGCCACGGCGCTCGATCGCCTTCTGGAGGGCGCTCACATCATCGCCTTCCCGCCCGAGTCCCCAAGCTACCGCACCAGCCGTGAGCGTGGCCCCGGACCCTTGCCGCGTCCGCGTCCTCGCCGGCGCCGCGATTCTCGCACGAATGCATACCGGCGTCGTTCCAGGTAGGCTCATGAGCCCCAACTCGGTTCACTACCAACCAGGGAATCCCTGCTCTGTGCAGCGAGTGGCATGGCTTTCTTCCCCCAAACCCGGCACAGCTTTCACGGACATGAATGCCCGATCCAGCCGGTTATGCATTCCATCTTCTCCGATTCATCAAATCCTACGAGTATCTGATCAGTCAGCCAGGCGTCCTTCCGAGTCTTTATCGACAAATCAGGCCGCACAGTCTTGCGGGGCACTCAAAGGCAGGGAGTTTCCTCTCTGGGTCGGCCTGGCCGTTTCTTACACCTTTGAAATCACGGCCAAATCGACTTATGAGTGGGGGCGTGTAGACCGGCACGATGGGGGGCGTCAGGAACCGGCGGTGCCACTCCACAAAGGTAAGCCTCAAATCCGTTTATCCTAATCCAGAAGAAGAACACTCGCACACTTGACG
>CP070806.1:1895512-1896920 GCA_020343675.1 Phycisphaerales bacterium | reverse complement strand
CCGCCTGTGCAAATTCTCCCGGCGTCCAACTCAGGACGACTTCACGCGGCACATCTGTCGCAGCATCAGCAGGGTCCGGCTCAGAAGCAGAAAACATGGCCGTAAGCGGTGGTGGCGGGGGACCCACACCCAACCAGATGTGATCGAGGTACAAATCGGTGCCATCGCCGACGAGGAGCCAATGCAGGTCTATGTTGGCGAGCCAGTCCGACGTTCCTCCGACAGTCGCGCCGGTGTGGGTGTACTCGAAGGTAAATGTCTGCGGTTCGGTGGTCAGTTGGAGATCGGCCTCTTGCCAGTAAACGTACCAGGCCGGACTGTGATTCGAGCGGGCCTGTAGCTGCACCGTGACCGTCCTCGGCGCATCGGCCTTGGCCATGAAGCTGATGGTATAGGTGGCGCCCTGTTCGAGCATGAGGTTTGACTGGAAGACCTGCAACGGATCGAACGGTCCGGTCCCAATGTCTATCTTCATGGCGTATTTGCCGGACAGCCCGGCGCCCTCCACTATGGATACGCTGGCGAAGTGTTCGGAGCGCCAGAAATTCCAAACGTCGTCAAGATCCATCGGCTCGTCGAATTCCCAGTTGAGAATCTGATTTTGGGCAACGGCAGTCGCTCCAAGCAGCCCAACAAGCAATACGCCAGAGACCAGACAAATCATTCTGTTACACATAATGGTTCTCCTTTAGAAAAGAGTTGCGGTAAAGACACAAGATAGTCATTCTTGCTTCCACTACACCTTTGTATATGTCTGTTCCGGACATGTTCTGCCCTTCGATATGACCTCCTTCTTTTAAGAGACTGGCAATTTGTTTTACTGACTTGGTCCACCTCCATCACCTCGCGCCGGATCATCGCCGGCGAGGAACTGCCGGACCGGCAAAAAGCTTTATCTCCGAAGAGCCCTCGTGGCCCAGCCATCCCAAAGGGAGCGTGGCAAGGTCACATACGACTCCGGTGGTCGTGGCTGATTTGGGAACATCAAGGGCGTCGCGTATGCTGGCACGAACAACCCCTGATAGCTCGCAGATTGTCAGCCCCGTCAACCTTCGTTTGTACCAAATTCGCCTTATCCGCGTCAAGGGGAATCTTCGGCTCGTGCACTGACAAGCGGCGTCCGTGCGAAAAGCATCGCTTTTCGGGAGATTTCGGGCCTTTTCCGCTGCCAAAGCCCGTAAGTGCAGGCCAGTAAGCCAATAACAATGCCAAATCCAACCGCTTCCATAATACACAGCGTATCTCAACACCCAGATGTTGATGTCTTATCTCGACGCTTTTTTTCAAAAATGTGCATATTCCTCTCAGTTTGACCTGCGGAAGCTCTCCGGACCACCATCACAAAACGAGGGAGCCTCTGTGAATTGGGATCTTTCCGCGAAAAATACGTAGTCACCACAATAGACAG
>CP070806.1:1893999-1895412 GCA_020343675.1 Phycisphaerales bacterium | reverse complement strand
TTGTCCATGCTGTTTGTCGGGTCTTTCTCATAGAAGAACACCCGGACCATCTGCTCGTGTCTATTGGGCTCGATTAACTCCTGGGCGATTTGCTTTGCATCGTCAAGATTCCGCTTGGTGACACTGAATACCAGGGTGTCGTTGACATGTGTTCGCTGTAAGATCTTGTAGGAGCTGTCTCCATCATTGGCGTCGCTAGTCAACTCCGGCTCGTTCGCTTCGGGGGCATTTCGCGGCGCGACAGCAGGTCCCTGGCACGAGGACAAAGACAGCAAAGAAAGGACAACAGCGACTGCCGATACTGCGACTATGTTTCTCTCATACATTCTTGAATTTCCATGGCTGAGTCTAATCTACGGCGTTATCTTGCGTACCAGAACTGCCCAGTCCTTGTCGCTCTGGTTTGGCGGCCGGCCGACCGACTGTGCCCCGGGGCCGGTGATCTGCCTGACGCTTCCGTGCAGCAGTTCGCCGCCCGCACGGGGATTGTACCACTGGACCGAGTATGTTCCGGATGTCACTTTGAGATCCGTGCTGGCGCCTTCGGGCAGGTAGATCGCGTACACCTCGCCGGCCTTGGCCAAGCAATAGGCCTTTTCGGTCGAGACCAAGCTGCTGTCCGGCGCCATCTCGGCAAATGGCAGATGGTTATGGAAGAATTCGAGCGCGTAGCGGGTCTGGTCCCACATGTTTTCGCGGGAACGCCAGTCTTCGCAATTGATATCCATATGAGGAAACTGATGGCCAAAATACCATTCCACCCCTGCACCGCCTCCCATGAGGTTGCCCCAGAGTGCGTATTTGCGAGGGATATCATGAACCGGATCATTGGCGTCAGGGACCACGCCATGGCTGGCCCTGGACTGCTCATCGCCAAAGATGACCCACTTTCGCCCGGCTTCGGCCGTGCGTTGTCGCAGGATGACCGCTTCACGATTGTAGTTGGCCATATTGCCCTGGATGGAACTGGCTTCAAAGTTGTCGCTACCCAGGATACCTTCATAGAACTGAAGTGCCTTGTCGTTGTGAGTATGTACGGTGATAGGGTGATCGTAGGGATCCAGATCGCGAATAAATGCGGCGATTTCCTTGCGATCGGCATCGGGCGTGTTGTTTTCCTCGCCAAGATTCCAGATCACGGCCAGGTGATGACTGAAACGGGCCACAAGTTCACGGTAGTACAGCTTACGAATCGGATTCAATCCTGCAGAGCCGCCCAGATTCCTGTCGTTTTCCGTCTCCTGTGTCACCACGTGCAGCATGATCCCCAGCCGGTCCATGTGATCGAAGATGATCTCCCATTGGTCCAGCTTGCTGCAGTCGAATCGTCTTCGCTCGTTTACGTCCGTCCACATCCATGTGTCCCGGCCGTCTCCGCCATCCAGATTGTAGGTGAGGAAATAGACACTGTTC
>CP070806.1:1892472-1893899 GCA_020343675.1 Phycisphaerales bacterium | reverse complement strand
CGATGGGATTCACGAGCGACAACGTGATCCTGAACACCAACTTCCTGTTCATTCAGGCGGGCGTCGTCGGGGGTTACATCGCCCGGTGGTACTCCCCGATCGGGATGGGGGGCATCGGGCAGTACATGTGGGGTTTCGCGCTCGCGGTCTACATGAGCGGTGTGGGAATGCCGCAAGCGGTCACGATCGCGCTGCTGGATTTCGTGGTCCGCTACGCTGCGTTGCTCTTCGTCTTTGTCGTCTTCGTGATGTGGAAGGGAGTCAAGACGAGCTTCCCGGCCGTGGCCGGTCTTTATAACCGCACCGAACTGGCGGAGAAACTCGTACCTACGTAACGTCTCAAACAGGAGTACATGGCAATGGAGAATGAAAGCAAACCGCTGACGGTGGATCCACAGACAGGCATACCCGACATTTCCGAAGACCTCGTCCCCAGGGCGCCCAGCGCCTCGTTTCTCTGGTCGCGGGCGTTGATCGTCGCCTGGATCTTGCTGGCCATCTACCTCTTTGACCAGCTCACGTATCTCTTCCTCAACAAGTGGCTGCTGGAGAGCCTGGGGCACGTGTCGGTCTTCTGGACGAACTTCCGCATGGGGGCCTGGCTGTACGTCATCGGGATGCTCGTGTACGGAGGCGCGGTCATTGTGCCGGCGTTCCTCCACCCGCTGACCGGCAGGGGCCGCCGGCTGGCCCTTCAGATCGGCATCACGGTCGGCCTCCTGGGCGGGTACTGGCTGGCGCTCAACTACGACGATTACCTGTTCTGCGTCGGCGAGTCTTTTGGAGAGACCGACCCCGTGTTCGGCAAGGACATCAGCTTCTACGTTTTCTCGCTGCCGGCGCTGTGGGTGACATGGTATGCGCTGCTGTTCCTTGGCCTGACCGCAGCGGTCTCCTCGTTTTGCTGCGCGTACGCATCGCGCGTGGGCACGGTGGAGCCGCCGGAGGAGATGAACCGGTTTTCGCTGTTTTTCGGGTTGATCGGGACGCGCGTGACGATGACGGCGACGATATTCTGCTGGCTGGTGGGGGCGGCCGGGATATGGCTGAGCCGATACGGCCTGTTGGTCCGCGAAAACAGCGCTTCGTCAATCTACAACGGCGCCGAGTACATCGACGTCGAGGGCTTCTTCTCCACGCTCAACTACCTGAACTTCAGCACGCTGGTCTTCCTGGGCATGCCGATCAACACCATACTGGTGCTGCGGTACTTCCGGCGCATCGCCGAGAGGAATCCTCTTCCGAAGGGGCGGTGGGCTCTGCTGACGCCGCTTCTCATGGTGGGGGCAATGTTGCTGGCGGACTTCGCGTTCGAGGGGATCGTGGCGATCCGTGACGTGGTCGCCGTGCGCCCGAACGAGCCCGTGATCCAGCTTCCGTACATCCAGCGCCACATCGACGCCACTCGCAAGGGCTACATGCTCGAT
>CP070806.1:1890923-1892372 GCA_020343675.1 Phycisphaerales bacterium | reverse complement strand
GCCTGTTCAGAGGGTACAACAGAAAAATATTTCAATGAGCGAACGCAAACGGGGATTTGCGGAGGTGGTGTTAGGCCTGGACCGCACAGAGGCGCTCGCGGAAGCCGGCAGATGCCTAAGATGCGACCTTGAGAAGTCATAGAAGGTTGAAAGTATGCCCGATTTGAAAGTTACGATAAACGACAAGCCCTTGAAGGGCCGCAGCGGCCAGACGATTATGGAGCTGGCCCGTGAAAACGGCATCACCATCCCACATCTTTGCTATGACAGGAGGATGGAACCCGCTGGGGCATGCAGAATGTGCCTCGTTGAAGTTCAGGGTGAACCGGCTCCGGTTACAGCCTGCACGTTCGAAATCAAAGACGGTATGGTGGTGCAGACAAATACCGAGCAGGTTCGCGCCCTGCGAAAGACTATCCTCGAGCTTCTGTTCTATGAGCACCGCGGCGAATGTGCGGTCTGCGATGATTTGGGCGTCTGCAAGCTGCAGCGTTACGGTTACGAATACGGCCTTGACGATAATGTCTTCAAATCTTCCGAACAGGTTGTTGTGCGGGACAACTACACCACCGGCAACGAGGCTCTCGAATATGACCCGAACAAATGTATCCGATGCGGCAGGTGTGTAAGGATTTGTGAGGAGGTCCAGCTCGCGGCCGCGCTTACCTTTAGGGGCCGGGCCGCGGATGTCCAGGTATCGACGGCCTTCGATAAGGAGCTTAACAATTCGACGTGTGTGTTGTGCGGCCAGTGCATTTCGACATGTCCGACGGGGGCGCTGTATGAGCGCCAGGCCAAAGGCCTCGGCCAGCAAAAGGACCTCGTCCTGACCGGCACGACATGTCCCTATTGCGGCGTCGGCTGTCAAATGGACCTGAATGTCGACCCGAGAACAAATCGTATCGTCAGAATCACAAGCAAAAAAGGCTGCGTGCCGAATGATGGTAATCTATGCGTCAAAGGAAGGTTCGGTTTTAGCTATGTGCATTCACCCGAACGTCTGACAAAACCGCTCATTCGCGAGAATGGTAGTTTTCGCGAGGCCGAGTGGGATGAAGCTATCGAGTTGACCGGCAGACGCCTTCGTGAGATTCGCGACAAATATGGCCCCGACAGTATAGCTTTTCTAAGTTCCTGTCGTTGTACCAACGAGGAAAACTATCTCATGCAGAAGATTGCCCGCACGGCCGGCGGCACAAATAATGTAGACCAGTGCGCAACGACCTGTCACGCTCCGACGGTGGCGGGTTTGGCATCGGCCTTTGGCTCCGGTGCTATGACCAATTCAATCGGCGAAGTCAAAGATGTGCAAACACTCTTTATCATAGGCTCGAACCCGACCGAAGCTCACCCTATCGTTGGATTGGAGATGAAAAAGGCCCTGGCGTCCGGCGCCAAGCTCATTGTGTGCGACCCCCGCAAAACATGGATGGCCAGAAGGGCTGACAT
>CP070806.1:1889372-1890823 GCA_020343675.1 Phycisphaerales bacterium | reverse complement strand
TCCACGGTCGCCATGGTGGTATCGCCCGGGAAGGTGGTCAGCAGCGCGCCATGGGCCCAGCCCAGCTTGATGGCCTCTTCCGGCGACTCGCCCGTGAGAAGACCGTAGAAGAAGCCGGATGCGAATCCGTCTCCACCACCGACGCGATCGAGAACGTCGAGCTCACAGGTTGGGGCGACTTGAGATTGGCCGTTGATCCAGGCTACGGCGCTCCAGCTGTGTCGGTTGGTTGAGTGAACTTCCCGGAGAGTTGTCGCAACGATCTTGATTTGTGGATGCTGCTCTACGACGCGATCAATCATCTCGAAAAAAGTACTCGGGTCGAGTTTGGACTTGGCAGCGACCGCCGGGCCGGGGATACCGAGCCCTTTCTGCAGATCTTCCTCGTTTCCGACGAGGACATCGACGTTTTCCACGATGCGTTTGAGGACCGCCTGGGCACGATCCGCTCCGCCGGAGATCTTCCAGAGTTTTTCCCGATAATTCAGATCGAAGGAAATTACCGCACCGGCGGCCTTTGCCGCCTGCATGCCTTCAATAATTACTTCCGCCGTTGTCTCCGAGAGTGCAGCGAAGATGCCGCCGCTGTGGAACCAACGCACGCCGGCGTCGAAGATTGCGTTCCAGTCGAAATCGCCCGGTTTCAGCAAGGCCGCCGCTTCATTACAGCGATTGTAAAAGACCACTGGCGCGCGTACGCCATGGCCGCGGTCGCTGTAAACGGTGGCGATGTTCGGGCCGCTGACTCCGTTGTGCTCGAAACGTTTGTAAAAGGGCTTAACGCCCATGGCTTTCACCCGTTCGGCGACCAGATCGCCGAGGGGATGGTCTACCATTGCCGTGACGATGCCGGTCTGCAGGCGGAAGCAGTCCGCCAAGTTGGCGGCGGCGTTAAACTCGCCGCCACTGACATGAATCTGGCACGCGGTCGCCTTGCGGAAGGGAATGATCCCCGGATCCAGGCGGTGGACAAGGGCACCAAGAGACACGAGGTCCAGGGCACCATCCTGACGGATATTCAGACCATATTTCATTCTACTCTCCTTGGGTCTAATGGTTTTTGGATCAACTCAAACAGAAGCTTTCATTTTCAGCATTACATCTTCCAGGGTCCCCCGGAAAGGGCCTGGCGATTCCAGTTTCAGTGACACCAAAGCCGCGGCAAATTGCAGAGCCTGGGGGGGCTCGTCACCCTGTGTTCGGCGCGCCAGATAACTGCAAAACAGCGTATCTCCTCTTCCTGTACGCCCATTTATTTTGCGCGGGGTCAAAGGTGCCCGGTATATCTTCCCCTGGCAGGCAAGCACAAGGTCTTTGTTATGAGATATCACCACCTCTTTAGGACCCATCATGGCCATTTCCAGAGCGGCTTCGGCCAGATCCGTTTTGGCGGTGAAGATTTCGGCTTCATTCGCATCCGTCTTTAAATAAGTGACCGATTTTAACGCCTG
>CP070806.1:1887774-1889272 GCA_020343675.1 Phycisphaerales bacterium | reverse complement strand
CCGAACCGGGTCGTTACAGTGGCGGCGGAAGTAGCCGGCCGAATCGAGCACATCGGACCGGAAAAAGGAGATATAGTGCGCGCCGGTGACCTGCTCATCCAGCTTAATGCAGATCTCGTGCAGCCGCAGTTCGACAGCGCTAAGGCGCAGCTCGAATACGACCGGATCGAGTACGAGCGGATGGCGAATCTGGTCAAAGAGAACGCGACCGCCCAGCGTGATTTGGACAACGCCACCACGCAACTGGCGATCAGCAAGGCCCGTTTCGAAGAAATCCGCGCTCGTCTGGACCGCACTCGTATCCTCGCTCCTATCGGGGGCGTACTCGACAACCGGCTCGTGGAAAAGGGAGAGTACGTCGATCCGGGCAATCCCGTAGCCGATCTTGTGGAGACTGACCCGGTGAAGGTTGTTGTCGAAGTGCCTGAACGCGATACGGCGTTTTTCACGCCGGGCGACAAGGCGGAGGTCTTGGCAGAGACAAAAGGCCGCCGGGAGTGCCTGGTTGGAGAGATCGAGTTCCTCAGCGAAGTGGCTAATGCGCAAACACGATCCACGCGCATGGAAATCCTGCTGGAGAACAAAGAGCGGCTTCTTCGCAGCGGACAGATTGTGCGCGTCCGCCTGAGACGCCGCATTCTCAAAGACGCCATCCTGATACCGTTGTTGGCCGTGATCCCGATGGAAGATAGCATGGCTGTTTACGTGGTCAACTCCGCGCAGGCCCAGCGCCGTGAAGTTCAGCTCGGAATCATCAAGGGAGACGGTGTCCAAGTACTCTCAGGTTTGAAGGCGGGCGAACAATTGATCGTCGCAGGCCACCGCTTCGTCGCGCCGGGGCAGAAGGTCAACATCGTACCGGAGAAGAGATAGTCGCTATGCTGCTGACCGACGTGGCCATCAAGAACCGCACCACGGTCGCCGTCCTGGGTCTGATCATCATCCTGATGGGCGGTTACAGCTACCTCTCATTGCCCCGGGAGGCATTCCCGGACATCCCGATTCCACACATTCTCGTCAGTACCGTCCACGAAGGCGTCTCGCCCGAGGATATGGAGACCTCGGTGACGATGAAAATCGAGAAGGAGCTGAACGGCATCCGGGGCGTGAAAGAAATCCGCTCCAGCAGCGCCGAGGGGCTCTCGATGATCGACGTGGAATTCACACCGGACGTGCCGAGCGACGTGGCCCTGCAGCGCGTCCGCGACCGGGTGGATATCGCCGAGGGGGAGTTGCCGCTGGACGCTGAGGAGCCGGTGATCAAGGAAATCAACCTCGCTGAGTTCCCGATAATGCTCGTCAGCATTTCGGGCGATGTCTCGCCCCTGCAGCTCAAGGAAATCGCCGACACACTTCAAGACACGCTCGAAGCAGTGCCGGGCGTGCTGAAGGTGGACGTGCTTGGCGCACTCGAGCCCGAAATCCGGTTGGAGTTCAACCCGGACCGGCTGGCCTCGTACAACCTGACGATCCCCGAAATTCTGGCGCTGATCCCTTC
>CP070806.1:1886158-1887674 GCA_020343675.1 Phycisphaerales bacterium | reverse complement strand
GATCTGGGGTTGCCTCTGGTAGGAATTGGCTTCATGTACCCCCAAGGATACTTCCACCAACATGTTTCTGCTGAGGGCTGGCAAGAGGAAATCTATAGGCAATTGAATTTCGATGAAGCGCCTATCAAGCCGGGCAATCCCATCCATCACTCCGAGTGGTGCGGCCCTCTGGTTCAGCTTAGCCTGGGTGATAGGCCATTGCACGTCGGCGTATGGCAGGTACGGTTAGGACGGGTCAACCTCTATCTCCTGTGTTGTGATGTTGAAGGGAATACTCCTCCAGACCAACAGTTGTGTTCCCGTCTCTACACTGCTGACCAAGAGCAGCGTATCCAGCAAGAAATCGTGCTGGGAATCGGGGGGGTGCGTGTTCTACGAGCCCTGGGAATTGAACCATCTATATGGCACGCTAACGAGGGACATTGTGCCTTCATGATGCTGGAGCGCGTCCACGAGGAAATGGAGGCGGGTACCAGCTTCAATAAAGCCCTCCGAAAAGTGCGGGCGGCTACCGTTTTCACCACTCACACGCCGATTGCCGCCGGGACTGACATATTTCCAATCCCGCTTGTTGAGGAGTACTTTGACAGCTACTGGGAATCGACGGGAATTGACCACCAGGCATTCCTAGAACTCGGTCGACAGTACGGCCCAGACGACCAGAACTTCAATATGACCGTGCTTGCCTTGAAAATGGCTGACCACTGCAATGCTGTCAGCCGGATTCATGGGAATACTAGCAGACAGATATGGCGTGCAATATGGCCGGAACTCAAGGATGACAAGATACCTATTACCCACGTCACCAACGGGATCCACACACCTACCTGGGTGGCTCGGGAGATGAGTGTCCTCTACCAAAGATACCTCGGACAGGACCTTTCAGAAGCGTGCGATGACGCCAATCTTCAGGCGCTTGTACTAAGCATGCCTGACGAGGAAATCTGGGCTGTGCATCAAGCTCTCAAACGCAAACTCATCTGTGCCATGGTAGAGAGAGCACGACATTGTTCTGTCGAACGTGAATGCAAGGCCCGGCAGGTGCTAGCCATGGGCTCTCTGGTCAACCCAGAGGTACTCACCATCGGCTACGTCCGCCGTTTCGCGGCATACAAGCGACCGGAGCTAATCTTTCATGACGTAGAACGCCTCAAGCGGATCATCACGCACAGGTGGCACCCAGTCCAAATCATTTTCGCTGGCAAATCGCATCCTGCTGACCTTCCTTCCAAGCAGTTGCTACACGATGTGTACACGCTGGCTACGGACCCTGTATTCCAGGGACGAATGGCTTTCGTTGAAGACTACGACATACATATGGCTCACTATCTGGTCCAGGGAGTGGACGTCTGGCTGAACACACCGCGTCGCCACTATGAGGCTTGCGGTACTAGCGGGATGAAGGCGGCCGTAAACGGTGTCTTGCATCTCAGCGTCCGGGACGGCTGGTGGCACGAAGGCTATGACGGAACCAACGGGTGGAGTATCAATGACGAAATCGAAGCAAGTGAGCCAA
>CP070806.1:1884541-1886058 GCA_020343675.1 Phycisphaerales bacterium | reverse complement strand
AGTACATGCGTGGACCGCTGGTCAGCTCGGCCAAGTTCGTGGACATCCGCAACCAGATCGGAGAAGACTGGGCGACATGGGGCGGGCCGCGATTCGAAAAGGGAGCGACCGGCAACTGCATCAACAGCGTCTTTGTCATGACCGGCGCCGCCCCGGGCAAGAAAGACGCTGCCGATTACACCTATCAGGACGGCGGGCCGGCTTACTTCCACGGCAGCATCTATCGGGGCTGCAGCGGCCGGCCGGGCAATTCCGAAACCGAGATCCCCTGCGCGCCGGTGACCACGCACACGGCTGAGGAGGCCGAAAGAATCGTCCGCGCCGCCGCCGGCTGCCTGCCCCGCGACCCCATCGACAAGGCCTATGCAGAAGGCACGAAATGGCCCCGGATGGGCATGCGCAGACCCTGGCTCACCCATGTCGGACCGGGCCAGCCTTTTGTTCCGACCGAATCCGTCAGAAAGGCCGCCGAGAAGAAGGTGACAAAGTAAGGAATGAACGAGTAAATGCGCCACCTTGACTATCGGCACACTTTCAGAGACGACGGGCGACCGTTATCGAGTCAATGGCTGCCGCCGTAATTCACCGGCCGTTCGTGTCTTCCTGGAGCAGGTTTGCTCGTACCGCCTGCTGCATTTCCGGGCCGATGCCTCTCTTGCTCAATAGCGCCTCAATCCCGCCCTCGGCCTGAACCTGTTCCAGAGCGGCCTGAAGCCATCGCGGGTTGACCTCCCTTCCGGCCCGGGTGCTGAGCAGATAGTCGGCCATGACGTCATCGGGTTCGACGCCCAAAAGAAGATGGGCCAAAGCGATGATTCCGCCGGCACGGTCCTTGCCCGCCGAACAGTGAATCAGAACCGGCAGATTCTCGCGCTCGGCTAAGACAGCGAACACCGCCTGAAACTGCTCCGCAAACCGCGGATCGGAAACGAACAGCCCATACCCTTCCTCGCGAGTCGAACCCGCACCCTGGATCGGGACCGATTCGTACCGGGCGAAATCAAACAGGCAGGCGGCGTCCGGGTCGGCGGCTCGCTCCTGGTCGTTTCGCAAGTCGATAATCGTCTTTATGCCCGCCGCCCGGAGCTTCTCACATTCGGCCTGCGTGAGCAACGAGAGCTTCCCGGAGCGGTACAGCCGGCCCCAGGCGACGATGCCGCCGTGCGCGGGATAGCCGCCGGAATCGCGGGCGTTGGGCGCGTTCTTGAGATTCAGCGAGCGCTCGCTCGGCACGCCGCCAAATCCGCACCCGCTCAGCAGCAGCCCGGCCACCCAGAGAATTGCATTCGCCTTCAAACATGATTTCATAGCTCTGCCCTTTCCAGACTCTGGCTTCTGATGGGCCAATATCCGACGACGCAACTCATCCTACCTCTTTCAGTGCTCGTTGACAAACATCCTCTCGGCCATTATCCTCTATCGCCATGAACTTTGTCGAGAATCCCCATAGGAATAAGGCAACGCGCGGCTTTACGCTCATCGAGCTATTGGTCGTCATCGCCATCATCGCCCTGCTG
>CP070806.1:1882908-1884441 GCA_020343675.1 Phycisphaerales bacterium | reverse complement strand
ATTTTAGAATCGAGATTCGTTTTGTTCGGTGTCGGGATAAGTTTTCGCAAGTTAGCCTGGCCGCGTTCGGAAGTACCCACTGTATAGACTCCGTGTCTCGGCGTGTACTGACCCGAAATCAGACAAGCACGGGTCGGGGCACAGTTTGGGGCATTGGAGTAGGCATTCGTAAAGGTGACACCTTCGCTGGCGAGCTTATCTATATTTGGCGTCTGGTAGTACTGGCTACCCATAAAGCTGAGATCTTTCCACCCCAGGTCATCGATAAAAATAAAAACAAAGTTGAGTTTGTTCTCCGGCGAAGCGCTCCCTGACAATCGCGGGGCGCCCTCAGCGCATCCCGGCATCGTCAGAGACACCGCACCGAAGCTGATTGCCTTTAAGAAATCACGGCGTTTCATAAGAACCTTCTCCATCCTTTCTTTTTACTGTCCAGGCAGCGGCCAGTGTTCCGAAGGCGTACGCGCAGCCTTCATATACTTTTCAATCTTGGCTACTATTTCCGGGTGCTTTTCGGTAATGTTGCGGTCCTCGCCGATATCGGTCTTCAGGTTGTAAAGCTCTATCGGTCCATCGGGGTTCTTGGCCACGTTCTGCCGAACGCCTTTCCAGTCGCCCATCCGCACAGCCTGTCTCTTTCCCTGCTCGTGAAATTCCCAGTAAAGAAACTCGTGTTTTTTCTGGCTCCGGCCCAGAAGCGTCCCAAGCATAGAGATTCCGTCAAGGCCTTCCGGAGCTTTGGCGCCAACCAGCTCACAGCACGTAGGCAAAAAATCCCAGAATGCTGAAACGTGGTCGTTAGTAGAACCTGCTTTTATCTTACCCGGCCAGCGGGCAATCATCGGTACGCGAATTCCTCCTTCATATAAGGCACGTTTATAGCCCCGCAGCGGGCCTGAGCTGTTAAAGAACGTCGGGTCTGCTCCGCCTTCCTTGTGCGGGCCATTGTCGCTGGAGAACATCACTAATGTATGCTCATCCAGGCCAAGCTCTCTGAGCCGCGCCATCAGCCTGCCGACGTCACTATCCATACGCGTTATCATGGCCGCGTGCCCTTTCTGCGGCTCGGGCCAGTCCTTATCAGCATAAGGTTCGAGCGATGGCACTTCCATACCTTCCTGTCCGGCCTCGTTGTTTGCATGCGGAATCGTAAGGGCCAGATAAAGGAAGAACGGCTTACCCATGTTCTTTTCCAAAAAGCCCAAAGCTTCTTCAGCAAACAAATCGTGCGAATACTCAACTCGCTTGGTCGCGACACCGCCGGGAGAACGGTCACGGCCGCCGATGAGGTGATTGACTTCGTTCTTCAGCTCGACCTTTTCTTCGTTGCGCCATAAGTACTTCGGATAGTAATTATGAGCGTGTCTCTGGTTGAGATAACCGAACCAGTAATCGAAGCCCTGCCTGTTCGGAATGCCTGTGCTGTCGGCCTCACCCAGTCCCCATTTGCCTATGATACCGGTAGTGTACCCGGCTTGTTTGAGCAGCTCGGCGACCGTAACATCCGAAGGCCTTAGCGGCACACGGGCGTTG
>CP070806.1:1881267-1882808 GCA_020343675.1 Phycisphaerales bacterium | reverse complement strand
ACAGATGGCACAGCAGGCACGGCTTCTCACTCTCCGGAGATTCGGCAAAACAATCAGGCTCTACGCCCCGCTGTATCTTTCAAATTTCTGTCGGAACACTTGCAGATATTGCGGATTCAATACCTTATCAAATTTTCAAAGGACCCGCCTGACCATTGCGCGGGCTCTTCAGGAAGCCGATATCATTGCCTCAGAGGGCTTCACGGACCTTCTGCTTGTCAGCAGCGAAGACAGAGAATTCATCAGCGTGGACTATCTTGTTGAGCTTGCAGGCAGGCTCAGAGAGAAGTTCAGCTTCATCGCCGTGGAGGTCTATGCGATGACCGCCGCCGAGTACGGCAGGCTTTTCTCGGCCGGCATCGAGGGAGTAACGCTCTATCAGGAAACGTACAATCGACGGGCATATCATTATTACCATCCGGCCGGTCCGAAATCCGATTACGAAGACAGGCTGATGGCCCCGGACCGCATGGCTGCGGGCGGCATGCGCGAAATTGGGCTGGGAGTTCTTTTGGGCCTGACCGACTGGCGCGCCGAGACCCTGGCCTTAGCCGAGCACGCCCATTATCTGATGAAACGCTACTGGCAGTCTCACGTGTCCTTTTCCTTCCCAAGACTGCGCCCCGCCTTCGATGTGGATCGCTCGCAGTTCAAGCACCTGCTCAGCGACAGGAACCTGGCTCAGATGGTAATGGCGCTACGGCTGTGCTTTGCCGATGCCGGGCTGGTGCTCTCTACACGCGAGCGTGCCGGACTGCGCGACAATCTGATTAAACTCGGCGTTACGAAAATGAGCGCCGGCAGCAGGACCAATCCGGGCGGCTATTCCCACCCCGGAGATTCGACCGGACAATTCGAAGTGAATGACAATCGCAGCCCGGCCGACGTGGCTGCAATGGTAAGACGGCAGGGCTTCGAGCCCGTCTGGAAGGACTGGGATGCCGCCTTCTCAAAAGGTTAAGAACCCGCCGCCTGTTTCCAGGAGCTGCGTTGCGTTGCCCTTAGTCCTGAAATGACGGTCACGACCAGCATGAGTACAAATACGACCGTCGTGAACCAGTATCCCCACGTGGCGGTCTGAACGTGAGCCATCTTAATAATGACCGTGCCGATCGCAAAGGACTGCAGGAACATCTTTATTTTGCCTGATACGGTCGCGGCAAAGTCGACACCGCGGGCCTCGGCCTTGTGCCGCAGCACCGTCACGTACACTTCACGCGCGATAAGAACCGCCGCCACCGACCAGTGAATGACCGCCAGGGCCACCGAGCCCAGACCGAAAAGCTTTGGCTCACCGATAAGGGCAAAACAGATAAACGTGCCGCACACAAGGATTTTGTCCACCAGCGGATCCACCATCCGGCCGAACTTGCTCGTGACGTTGAGCCTGCGAGCGACTATGCCGTCAAAGATATCCGTCAGACCCGCAATAACAAAAAGAACAAACGCCACATCCAGAAACCGGGCGTGATTCTCACCCGCCAACTTGGGTGAGTACAGCACCATGCCCAGGAAGAGCACGGTCAAAACGAGCCGGCCAA
>CP070806.1:1879598-1881167 GCA_020343675.1 Phycisphaerales bacterium | reverse complement strand
TCGACACGCCGGGCAAAGATAGCTATCGTCATCGGCAGGCGGGGGCAGTGCTGACGGTCGCCGTCGCAGAAGGTGAAATGGCAATCTTCGCTGAGCCAAACTCATTAGATATCCATAAGCTCCAAAGCATGGGCGGACAGCACATCGATGTTTGGATTGTGGAGGGGGATAGAAGCTCTGATCGTCCGAAGATACTGGTCACCCGCCATCTGGAGGAATTCTCGGGGGAATTACCGCATAATATCATAGCCACAATCGGACCGAAACGACATAAGGATGTTCCCGCACATTTCGAAGCCGGGGATTTCAAAGGATTAAGCTCGTTTATAAGTAGGGAATTGCTTGCAAGGAGAATGGAGACCCAAAAGTGAATATACGTCAATCGCCCAGATACCTGCGGGTTTCACTGTTATCCGCCTGCAATTTGCAATGCTCATACTGTCTACCCCCCGGCAAGCATCAGCGGAGCATTTCGGCGCCCTATGATAAGGTGTGCCAGGCCATCCGGTTTTTACACAGCTGCGGCATAAAAAAAATCCGATTCACCGGGGGTGAGCCCACATTGTACAAAGATCTTTGCCGACTCGTGGCTTTTATCAAGGCAATAGACAGAGATGTTCATACTGCCGTCACGAGTAACGGTGTTCTCCTTGAAGCCAAGGCCCGGGCGCTGTCAGAAGCTGGACTGGACTCGGTCAACATAAGTATAGACACCCTTAATCCGACTAAGTTCCATGATCTAACCGGCAGAGCTCATCTTAACCAAGTGATTGCTGGAATCGATGCGGCCATGTCGTATATCGGCAAAGTCAAACTGAATTGTGTTTTGATTCGAGGCATTAACGATTATACTGTGGACAAACTGATTTTATTTGCCCATAAGCGCGGGTTGGATATCCGATTCATAGAATTCATGCCAAATCATTACAGCATCCCCGACGATCCACGGTATATTTCCGGCAAAGAGATTCGAAACCGGCTTCCTTGGGATTTACAGCCGTTGCCGGACAGATCGAACAGCGCCGCCCGGTATTATGTATCGCCGTCACTGAGGATTAAAGTTGGCTTCATAAGTCCTGTCAGCCAACCGTTCTGCAGCGGTTGCGATAGGATCCGATTGAATGCTGAAGGATTGCTCTATACCTGCCTCTACGATTGCTGTAACATCAATCTTTTCGATCTGCTGGGCACCGATTCCAATCGGATTTTGGCGGAATTTAAGAATTTAAAGGAATCGAAGAGATTCGGGGGGTACCAAACTCGCACCGATTCCGCCTCCATCCTGCCGTCGTTCTCGGCTATTGGAGGATAATGATGACCGGACCAAACGCCAATTTCAGAGATTGCAAATCCGGCGGTGACATTTCAGGAATATTTCATAGGAATGTTGAGCCCGTGGCAAGCAACAGTAAAAGGAGACCACTCCAATGAATACCTCCGGGGAAATATATCGTCTCTCAATCTCTCCCCGCAAGGGAACGAAAAAAGACAATATCGATGAAGTCTCGCTCGTGGAAAATTTTGGCATCGCAGGTGATGCACACGCCGGATCAGATCGCCAGGTATCGC
>CP070806.1:1877923-1879498 GCA_020343675.1 Phycisphaerales bacterium | reverse complement strand
GCAATAATCGTCTTCGATGGTCCACCACATGTAGCCGTAACCAATCTGGCGTCTGCCCGTCTGCGAGCAGGACCGCGTGCTGCCCCTAACCCAATCGGCGGGGATGATCTGCTTGCCTTGCCACTGGCCTTGCTGGAGGAAGAGCTGGCCAAACCTGGCCATATCGCGCGCCGAGATGAGGAAGGGATACGCCGGGTGGATGGAGAAATTCTGCTCGTAGCTGTAGTTCTGTTTTTCAACAATATAATCCTGCATGCCGAGCGGCTCGGCGATGCGCTTCTGGAAAGCGCGATAGATGTCCTCGTCGGTCTGCTCTCTGAAGATTGTGCCCAGGACGTTGAAATCCCAGTTGTTGTAGTACCAGTGCGTTCCCGGATCGTGGCTGCCGCGTCTGGGTCGGGAATCGCTCATGGACTTGGCCTCGGCGGCGGCGGGGATGTAAACACCGGAGCGGGCCTTGAGCAGGTCGATCACTTTCGCTTGCTTTTCTTTCGTCGTCAGCGGAATCTTTTCCTCGACGCCAAGCTGCTCGAGGGTCAGGGACGTGTCGATTTTGCCGTCGGCGACGTAGATGCCATACAGCGCGCTGAGCAGGCTCTTGCGCGCCGAATGGGCAACGATGTTGTTCGTCGTCTTTCCCCATTCGAAGACGACCTTGCCATCCGTTACGATCATCAGCGCGGCGGTCTTGAGCTTTTTGAGATCGGCCTTCAGCGATTCGAGCTTCTCCGACGACCAGCCAAGCGCCTCGGGCGTTTGCGCCCTCTGCCACGGTTGGCTGCTCGCCTGCCCGGCGGCGTCGGTGGCGTCATACAGCCGGATTCCCCACCAATGGTGATCGGGCGGCAGATCGTTCCACATCTCGAACGCATGGGAATCGTCCGATCGATAATGCAATCTGTATGTGCCGGCCGGAAGGGGAATGATCCGGTCCAGTTTGCGGTTCTTTAAGCTGCCCCCGGCATGTTCGGAAAATATTGCATACATCTCCCAAATAAGCTGACCGGTCTGAGCGTTTTCGATGCCGCCATAATCCGTCATGCAGGTGCCGACTCCCTCTCCGACGGCATAAACACGGACAGCCGTGTCTTCTGTTAGCTCAAATTCCACGATCTTGTATTGATCATCGGTGACGTTGTCGATACTGGCGATGACAGGCAAGTCGCCGAAATCCTCGAATTCGTCGTGGGTGAAAGCGCGGATATAGACGCGCATCAGCTTCCGCGTTTTGTCCTCTCTCTTCATGCGGCGGCGCAGCATCAAATTTGAGATCAATTCTCTTTTCAGAAGCTCTTTGACTTGTGCATCCTTGACCTGGACAAGATGCGAGACGATCTCGTCGGTTTCGGCGTCCCAGTCAATCTGTGGAATCGGCTCGCTGAATCTGTTCTTCAAAGCGATGTTCTTGAGGAATTCCACAGCGAACGGTGAATTGAGAACGTCGCCATTTCCCAAACGGAAAGGCCGGCTAAGCTCATCGGTATTGGCGAGGACAACGAAAGTGATATTTCGCTCCGGCACCTTGAGGATCAGGGCCGAGTAATTCACCTCCCAGCCGTAGTGCCAGAGCAGCGT
>CP070806.1:1876204-1877823 GCA_020343675.1 Phycisphaerales bacterium | reverse complement strand
CAAAGTGTCGGCTAATTCGGTCATTGTCGAGAAACCTTCTTTCGACAGCAGCAGCATCCTCTGTTTCATCGGTCGAACCGTCGATGTAAAGCCTGCCATCACTTTTGTGCTTCCCGAGGCGAGATCCAGAATATAGGGTTGAAGCATCGCCCTCTCTCCACTGTTTCCGTATTCCATTCCGTTCAAAGACGTCATTGTCGTCACGAGCGCACCAATACACTCGCTGGAGGAAAGCGTGATGACCTCGACGACACTGGGATTCTTTTTTTGCGGCATGATACTGCTCGTCCCGGTGTAGGATTCATCCAAGTCCAGCGTCGCCCATTCGTCACTCGACCAGATCTTGAGATCCGCGGCAAGGCGGCTCAGATTCGTCATGTGAATGGCGATCGCTGAGGCGAACTCAGCGATGAAATCCCACGATGCGACACAATCCTGTGTGTTCTCTACCAGGCCTTCGAAACCGAGAAGCTCCATCGTTCTAACTCGGTCGAGGGGCCATCCCGTCCCAGCCAGAGCCGCTGCACCAAGAGTGTTCTTGTTCACTCGTTTGTATACATCCTCTAAGCGCTCTACGCTCCTCCCTGCGGCCTGCACATGGGCCATTAGATAATGAGCCAGAGTCACCGGCTGTGCCTGTTTTCTGTGCGTGTAACCCGGCATCACAGTGTCCAAGTTTTCTTCTGCTTTTTTCGTTAGAGCTTTCTGAAATTCAATGATGGTTTCAATCAGGTCATTGACTTGGTCACGGTAATAGATCCGTCTCTGGGTGAAACCCAGATCATTTCTGCTCCTTCCGATATGCATTTTACCGCCGACGTTACCGATGTTGTCGATAAGAGTTCTTTCTGTAGCCATGTAGGATCGGATAGCCGGATTCTCCTCGGCCATCTTCTCGACTTCTTTGAGACCCCTGAGAATAGCCGCCCCTTCTTCTTTCGTTAAAATGTTTTCTTCGGTCAACATGACCACGTGGGCTCTGTGAATGAGCATTTGAGCGTAATAGGACGCCGACCCGTACGATTTCGGATTCGCCCTGTTTCGGCTGAATTCTCTATATTCTGGAGCCCTTTCTGTATCGATTCGGCCAAACCTATCTGCTGCACCCCTTTGCGGCGGTGCCTGTGCACAAGTAACTCGGGGCTCCATGGCCAGAGCTGAACCCAACAAAAAAACTGAGACAATACCTATCTTTTTCATAATTAAACTCCTCAGAACGAGATTTCTTAATGGCTCCGTAACATAATCCGACACGTGGATCCACTCCCTAATCGGATGACATTGACGGAGTGCCGCATTCGTCTCAAAGAAGAATGATGTTCTCCCGCCGGCAGTCTTGCCTCATCGCTTCCGGCCAGATCCCCACCTGGATCTCACCGATGTGGGCTTTCCTCAAGAAGTACATGCACAGCCTCGACTGGCCTATGCCGCCACCCACGCAGAAAGGGAGCTCTCCGTTCAAGAGTTTCCGGTGGAAAAATAGGTCCTGCCTTTCCGTGCAGCCGCGGGCCTCGAGCTGCTGCCGGAGCGTCTCGGGGCTCACCCGGATACCCATGGACGACAATTCGACCGACTGGCCGAGCACGGGATACCAGACGATGATATCGCCGTTCAATCCG
>CP070806.1:1874476-1876104 GCA_020343675.1 Phycisphaerales bacterium | reverse complement strand
AATATTACCCAATGCCACGATGTTCGACTGGCGCCAACTCAAGCGCTGGGGCATCAAGGAGAGCGCTTTGCCGGTGGGCAGCATCGTTCATTATAAGGAGCAGTCAATTTGGGAGCTGTACAGGTGGTATATCATCGGCAGCATTATTTTCATGATCTTTGAAGGGCTCGTCATATTCGGTCTTGTTTTCCAACGGCGAAGGGCCAGGAAAGCAGAGAAAAAGCTGCATCAGTACACCCGAGAATTAAAAAAAAGCGAACAACAATTATCTCTGATATACGATTCGACTGCAGATATATTATTTTATATAAGAGTTGAGCCTGATGATTGCTTTCGCTTTTTATTGATCAATGATTCTTTTTTGAAAGCTACCGGGTTAACGAGAGACCAGATTATTGGGAAGCGCATTGAGGAGGTGATACCGGAAACATCCGTTCAGCTGGTTTTGGATAATTACAAGAAAGCCATCAAGGAGAAAAGGATTGTCAGATGGGAAGAAACCTCGGTTTACCCCTCGGGAGAAAAGGTCGGTGATGTCAGTATCGCGCCTATTTTCAATGAAATGGGAATCTGTACACACCTTGTCGGGTCCGTACACGACATCACCGAAAGCAAGCAGGCGGATCAGGTGCTGCGTAGCGCAGAGTTTCGATATCGCACCGTGGCGGATTTTACCTACGACTGGGAGTACTGGAGAGCGTCGGACGACCGGTTTCTGTGGGTTTCGCCGTCCTGTGAGCGCATTACCGGCTATCGAACCTCCGATTTCATTGATCAGCCCGAACTCTTAGAGTCGTTGATTCATTCTGAAGACCTTGCAGCATGGAATGCTCACAGATACGATGTAAAGCTTAGGCAAGTAAAAGGCAATCTACAGTTCCGTATACGAAGCAAAGACGGCAAAAGCCGCTGGATCGACCATGTTTGTCAGCCCGTTTACGACGAGCAGGGCAACCATATTGGCACTCGTGCCAGTAATCGCGAAATCACGGAATTAAAACGTACTGAGCGGGAATTGCGTGAATATCGCAATGCCTTGGCGCTTGCGGATCGACGGGCGATACTTGGACAATTGGCCGGTTCCATCGCCCATGAACTCAACCAACCGCTGACCGGCATTCTGAGCAACGCCCAGGCAGGTGAAATGATGCTCAAGCAAGGGGGAGCGAACAGCGCTCAGATCGAGGAGATCATCACAGATATCATCGTCGACAGTAAAAGGGCCGCCAATGTTTTGCGAAATCTTCGCGAACTTTTTAGCGGACAAAAGCTTGAATCTGCAGCGTTGAATATTAATACGGTGATCAAAGAGACGGTTCAGGTCCTGAACAGCGAATTCGTGATGCAGAATTTGAACATCCACCTGGATCTCTCCAAACCAATCCCCGATGTAATGGGAAATAAAATACAACTCCAGCAGGTCCTGATAAACCTGATCATTAATGCCATCCAGGCGATGCAGCAAAGGAAGAACACGGACCGGTCAATCTCCATCATCACATCGAGAGAAAATGAGAGCAGGATACGGGTCTGTGTGGAGGACTCCGGACCGGGGATAGATCCGGAGCGGCTCGAAGTTATCTTTGAACCCCTGATCTCAAAGAGACCGGAAGGTTTGGGAATGGGCC
>CP070806.1:1872720-1874376 GCA_020343675.1 Phycisphaerales bacterium | reverse complement strand
GGGAGTATTGTCAAAAGTTGTGGACGGCAATAGGGGAATCATGCGGCGATCTCCCTGATGCCATCTACAAATCGGACTCCCTTGCGTACGTCTTCCAGTAATTCACTTCTGTTTAGTTTCCGCCAGTGTCGTGCAGCGCTCTGAGCCAGTTTGAACACCATAGTTAGTGTCGCCAGGCGCGTCCCACACCCTTTCGTTTTATAAGTTCTCAACCGCACGGTCGCGAATGTTGACTCGATGGGATTTGTCGTACGAATATGAACCCAGTGTTCTGCGGGAAAATCATAGAATGCCAACAGCTCCGCTTTGTCTTTGACCAGACAATACACGGCCTTGGGATATTTGGCTTGATATGTCTCGACGAATGCGGCAAAGGCTCGCTCGGCGTCCTGTCGTGTCTGTGCCATCCAGATCTCTTGGAGCGTCTTCTTAGCCGTCGGCTGGATCCTCTTCGGCAGGTAATTGAGTACGTTAGCTGTCTTGTGTACCCAGCAGCGCTGGGCCCGTGCTTTGGGAAATACCTTGGGAAGTGCTGCCCAAAAACCCAAGGCTCCATCGCCAACTGCCAGCTCCGGGCCCATCTTCAGACCGCGGCGCTTCAGATCCAGCAGGATTCCCCGCCACGACTGTTCACTTTCCCGAAACCCATCCTGTACCACTACCAGTTCTTTTTTCCCGTCGGCGGTCGCGCCCATTACAACTAAGATGCAGGTACGATCCTCTTGTAGCCGCACGTTGAAGTGAATCCCATCGGCCCACAGGTAAACATAATGCTTATCCTGTAATGATCGCCGATCCCACTGATGGTAATCCTTGGCCCACATCTCCTTCAGCCGCGTCACAGTCGAGGCTGACAGCCCTTTCGCCTCAGGCCCCAAAAGGGCCACCAATGCCTCCGAAAAGTCTCCGGTCGAAACGCCTTTCAAATACAACCAGGGAATCATTTCCTCTATGCTCTTCGTCTTGCGCAAATAAGGCGGAAGGATGCGACTGCGGAAGCGTCTCCGTTGACCATCGCCATCTGAGCCCCGGTCTTCTACTCGCGGCTGCCGGACCTCAACAGATCCCAAACCGGTTTGGATAATCCGCTCTGGCAAATAACCATTCCTAACTGCCAGCCGGCGACCCTGTCCATCTCGATCTTCTTCATAGCGCTGCAGGTAATCCTCAACCTCTGCCTCCAGGGCAACTGCCAGCATTTTGCGAGCGCCCTCTCTCATTATTTCTGTCAGTACGTCTCGACTTGAAACTGGACTATTATCGTTAACAAGCTTAAGCTCAGTCATGTGGTGTATCCTCCTGCCCTCACGGGCGTTGGTGTTTTGGTTGATTACACCAAGGATACGCCACACTCCCCTATTGCCATCCACAACTTTTGACAATACTCCCTGAAGAATCGCTAAAGGATACAAAATCGGGATCGAATAAGTAACTGAGGCATCAAATCCCCCTGTTAATTATGTGTGTCGTGTCTGAGATTGTAAAACCCCCCCATTATCGAGTGCAGAATAGGAATGAACCCTGTCAGGGATACCGCTCCAGTTCGGATAGGCGGACGCTTCGAGTTGCCTTCTATCCCAGTAGTATTGTTGAAGGTACTCCAGCTAATTGAAGACGATCATGCTACGGCACGGAAACTGGAAGAACTCATAAGAC
>CP070806.1:1870942-1872620 GCA_020343675.1 Phycisphaerales bacterium | reverse complement strand
GCCGCGCACCAGGAAATCATCAGGCGGTATTTCAGGTGTGCCTGCGAATACGCAATGGGGTTCGTGGAAAGAGAAATTCTGGACAGGGCAGAACTTATAATGAAAAACGCCGGTGCCACGGTGGAAGACAGAGCTGTGGTATTACCGGCACGACAAGCTGCCCTAACAGCACAGAAAAGTGGCAAGGGCAATGAGGGCATTTTTTGCGGGGCCGCCATTGAACTCCGGGATGGAACGATTATTACGGGCGAGAATTCTCCACTAATGCACGCGGCGTCGAGCCTTGTTATCAACGCCGCTAAGCACATTACCGGTTTGCCGAAAAAAATGCATCTTTTGCCGAAAAATATTACAGATTCTGTGCGATTCCTGAAAAAGGAAGTCCTGAATGGGAAAATGATTAGTCTTGATCTTGAAGAAACTTTAATCAGCCTGAGCATCAGTGCAATATCGAATCCTGCGGCTCAGATGGCTGTCGAGCATTTGAAGGAGCTTCAGGGGTGCGAAGTTCATATTACTCATATTCCAACAACCGGAGATGAGGCTGGGTTAAGAAAGCTTGGTGTAAATCTTACGTCAGATCCTGATTTTTCTTCGAAAAGTCTTTTCATTAGCTGAACGCAATGAAGGCGATGGTTTCATTGTAAAGAAAGTCCGCGTGCCATCTTGCATAACCAAAGCTGTGGGAAAACCGAGTTCAACTCTCATTGTTCCTATTCGCGCGCGGCCACGACAACCTCTTCGGCGGATGATAGCGGCTGACCTTGTGCGCCACTCAGGCAGAGAACCTCCCCACTAAGGGTCGAGACATAGAGACGGCCATTGGCTGCAATGAGACCATCGAACCGCGGGACGAAATCGAGGCGGTAAGCGGCGAGTTTCTCTCCTTCATCTCGAGACACAGCTAACAGTAACGCGCCGCGTTTGCCTTCAAAGGCAGCCGATTGCTCAGCAAGCTTCTTTTGTGTCTCAGGATCGAGCAGCGTCTTGACGGATTCCTCTTCATTTTCCACATCAGGCGGACCAGCGACGAAAAGGGCATTCTCAGTTAGCACTATGGAATTGACCTGTACCGAAATGTCATCGGACCAGTCCGGGACAAATCGTGTAATTGGCCGTGTGCGAGATCCTACCCGCTTGCCGTCTTTTTTGATTGGTTTGCGCTCACTGCCTGCATTAACAATCTCCGGCTGCTTTTTCGCAGCGAACAGGTGAAACTCGAGCGGAGTCGTCCAGCGGTAATACTGCCAGAGCCGGCCGTAGCCGTACACATTCTCGTTGTCGAACACGAGCGGCCTACCCGCGGGGATTACCCGACCGGCCTGGTGGTAGCCGCCGGCACCCGACGCCCAAGCGCGACCGTAGCCCCAATACGTCCGGTGCCACAGAGAATCATCAAGGAAGCCGGTGGGACAGAAAAGGTGCAGGTCATCACCCTTCTGCTCATTGACCGGTACATAGGCGACGAACTTGCGTTTGCCTTCCAGGTCGAATGGCAGCGATCTCATATAGACGTATTTGCCATCGCTCGATAAGATATCGGGCAGCGCCACAGGCATGTTGAGAGTTTGGATATGAACCTGGAGGTTCTCCTGAGTGTCGGGATCTTTGTCATCGAGTATCGTCTCAGAGAGTTTCCGTCCCGTCTTCGGGTCAAGACGCAGTAGCCTCAGCCCAC
>CP070806.1:1869139-1870842 GCA_020343675.1 Phycisphaerales bacterium | reverse complement strand
CGGTACCACTTCCGCCGCCTGTTAATAGTAAGTATGGTGATTCCGGGCCATGTATTTCGTCTGACGGCTTGTCACTATACTTCGCTTCTGACCGCCCAGGGACGTACGGCAGTTATGACATATGGGTTACGACGCGGAAGACGACAGAAGACCCCTGGGGAATCCCGGTGAATCTTGGACCAACTGTCAACAGTGAGTCTTACGATAACCATCCAAGTATCTCAACCGACAGCCTAACGCTCTACTTCGATTCCCGCCGGACCGGCGGGTCAGGTAGTGACGACATATGGGTCACGACACGGGCAACAACAAATGATCCCTGGGGAAAACCCGTGAATCTTGGACCAACAATCAACACGAATAACATTGACTTATCTCCGAACATCTCAAGCGAAGGTTTGACCTTCTTCTTCGACACGCGTATACCGGACCGGGATATATGGCTGACAACGCGGAGAACACCAGACGACGACTGGGGCACACCGGTGAATCTTGGACCACCTGTGAACACTTCATATGACGACACCGATCCAAGCATTTGCGTCGATGGGTCTATGCTCTACTTTGCTTCCTACCGGCCCGGAGGGGTCCGAAGGCAAGATCTGTGGCAGGTGTCAATCGAGCCAATCGTTGACTTTAATGGAGACGGGATAGTCAACTCCGCAGACATGTGCATCATGGTTGACCACTGGGGCACGGATAATTCATTGTGCGATATTGGTCCAATGCCCTGGGGCGACGGTATCGTCGATGTCCAGGACCTGATTGTCCTTGCGGAGCATCTATTCGAGCACTGCCCACCGATTGAAGCGCAAGAGATTCGTGTCGATGAGGAAGACAATGGCAGCCAGATTGAACTTGATCAGGGACAGATTCTTGTTATCACACTACAATCAAATCCCACCACTGGGTATCAGTGGGAACAGGTCGAAAATGGGGAGTCCATCTTGGAGCAGATGGGGCAAGCGGAGTTCAAGCCATCCGAGACTTCTGAGCCGCCACTTGTAGGCTCCGGTGGCTGGGAAATCTTCCGTTTCAAGGCCGTAAGTGCAGGGCAGATGACCCTCAAGCTCGTCTATCACAGATCCTGGGGAGAAGGTGTTGAGCCTTTGAAAACCTTTTCCATTCAGATAGTCGTACGCTAATCCGACCGGGCACCGATGCCAGAAGTCGAGGCATTGGCGTGCTGGAACGCTTCAATCGGCTGATCCAAAAGGCATTTCAAACAAATGGGCGTCAGCAGGATGCCCGCTGCCCTGCGCACAGAGTCCGGTTGTCATGGCCATTGTAGGAATTTGCGGCTGAGGGTATAATCTCGAGCGATAGGCCTTGCTTAATCTTCGTTGTGCGAAACTGCGGTCTAATCTAATGTGGGAGTGACAAATGAATACGCTGATCATCCGGCACATTGCAGAGAACAAACCGGCACCGTGTGAAGTTTTGCGCGGCGGTGATATGAATGGGCATAGAGTCTGTTGTTGTACCTTTGCCAACAGGTTCTTCGGTTAAGGGTTGGCCAGACAGCGGTTTGAGGCAGGAGCTGCGACGGTATCTTGAGGATTTCCGGAAGAGCCGGATGTGGGAAATCTGCAAGTCCGGTTCCGCGAGGGGCATCGTAGCTCCTGACAAGGTAGAATATTGTGGCACTCTTGTAACCGAAAGGCAAGAGAAACAGAGAAAACAAATGAAGCCTTAATGAAGGA
>CP070806.1:1867333-1869039 GCA_020343675.1 Phycisphaerales bacterium | reverse complement strand
ACGAGGCGGACAGGCCGAAGTACTTGCGGACGGCGTCGAATTCGGGCAGCAGACTGAAATCGAACATCTCCTGGCCCCCCTGCGAAAACATCAGGTTCGGAATGAGCGAGCCGGACTGCATCCCAACGCCAATCTGGCCGCCCTGCGGTGCGTTTGCGCCTTCGTCTTTCTTCTGCGCCTGTCGCATCATGGACCAGACCAGCTCACCCGATGCGGCGACATCCTGGAAGCCGGCCAGCCCGACCACCGATGGAATGCTCGCCTTAGCCTGGCGGAACCATTTGGCCGCGTCGATTGATTCGGTCTGGCCGCCGCCCAGCGCGCGAATGGCCTGCTCCACGGTGGCCTCTCCGCCAAGAATCAGGTGCGTGTCCGTGACGGTGAACGCCAGTGGAGGCGCCTTGGGAACGCCGGGCATCGCGGCTGCCCGCATCGGCGCCCTCTGGCCGCCGCCGAGGAACGGCAGAAAGCCCGAAACGTCAACAGTATATATCGTGTGGCCCAGAAGCTGACGCTGGGAATCGGGATTGCCCGGCACGATCATCTTGCTGTGCAGAGTCGAAAGGGATTTCTCCAGAGCGTTTCGGTTGCCGATGGCTATGGCCGCAAGCGTCTTCTGCGCTGCCAATGGTTGTCCTCCCGCAGGCGCGGCGGCGCCGCCGGCCGAATCAAGCTTACCGATGCTCTGGGCCAGGACGATCTGCGAACCGAGATGGTCGATCAGGTCGCCCTTGAGTTGCAGCGGCGGCTCGCCCTGCGGGCCCGGCGGCAAGAGCGGCATGTACAACATCGCGGCCATTTGCGGCGAGAACTTGCCCAGAATATTGCCCAGCTCCGCGTAGGCCTTCTTGATATTCAAATTGAAAACCGACACTGACGAGGACGACGGCGAGATAAACTGCGGCATCCTCAGCGGGGCCGATTCGACCTCAAGCAATTTGCAGACGCCCTTCTTCTGACCGTCAATTTTCAGCAGCGCCTTTCCAAACGAGGCGCCCCCCGGACCGCCCGCAAGGTCGATGAAGCCGCCGAAAGACGTCACGTTCGTCAGTCCGAGGTTGTCGACTAACGCCCTGGCTTTGCCGTCGGCGTCCTCGTCCAGCGTGGTCTTGATGGCCTGCTTGATGTTCACGTAGAAACTGATCTGTCCCTGACTCGCCTCGCCGAGCGCCCTGAAGGTGGTGTTGTAATCGCTGTCATCGGCAAGCGTCGGGCTGCCGGCGCCTTTGGCCTGCGCAACGGTGAACTTCAGAATGTCCGGACTCATGGCCATGATCAACAAATCATCGACGAAACAGAAAAACAGCGTCTTGGAGGAACCCGGCGATATACTGGTGATCGTGACGCCGCGGTATTCTTCGCTCTGGCGGCGGGTCCCCTTTTCCACCGCTTTCTCGACCACCTGACCGACGGCTTCTTTGATTTTGTCAAGATTCCGGCCCCACTGGCTGATGAACACAGCGGGTGGCTCGTTGACATCCTGCGCCCGCTTATCGAGCACTAAGGCGACCGCCGCCCTGCCCTCGGGCAGCACATTGGCATCGAGCAGAATCTGGGCCGCCTCGTTCTGTGAAGCCTGCTTCTGCTGCTTCCATTTGGCCTTGAAGTCATCGATGAAGGGCTTCATGGCCGGGTCTTTGTAGAGCTTGTAGAGAATGGTCTTCTCAAACTGCGCCCTGACCTGGCTGAAATCGTCGATGTCCACG
>CP070806.1:1865512-1867233 GCA_020343675.1 Phycisphaerales bacterium | reverse complement strand
CGGACCTGTTCAAGCAGCACAGGGAAGAGATTGATGGGGTGCTTGTCACGCTGCCCAACTTCGGCGACGAGCGCGGTGTGGCCAACACACTGCGGTTCGCGGGGCTTGATGTCCCGGTCCTGGTGCAAGCGTTCCCCGACGACGCACAACTGATGACGATTGCAGACCGGCGCGATAGCTTCTGCGGCAAAATGTCGGTTTGCAACAACTTGCTCCAGTACGGGATCAAATTCTCACTGACCTCCTTCCATACAGTCGATCCGACGAGTGAGAGCTTCCGGGCCGATCTGCGCCAGTTTGCTGCCGTGTGCCGGGTAGTGCGCGGTCTGAAGGGCGCGCGGGTGGGCGCCATCGGTGCGCGTCCGGGTGCCTTCAATACCGTACGCTACAGCGAGAAGCTGCTCGAACGTACTGGCATCACCGTCGAGACGCTGGACCTGTCCGAATTGTTTGGCTGGATCAATAACCTGACAAATGGCGACAATGGGGTGGCGCAGAAGCTGGACGAGATCAAAGCCTACGTACCAACCAAGGGCATCCCCGACGACTCGCTGATGCGCATCGCCAAGCTGGGCTACGTCGTCGATCGCTGGGTGGCAGACCGGGATCTCCAGGCCACGGCCATTCAATGCTGGACCTCCATGGAAGAATTCTATGGGGTGGTTCCGTGCACCATCATGAGCATGATGAGCAACTCGCTTATGCCGAGCGCGTGCGAGACGGATATCGCCGGGGTGATCGGAATGTACGCCCTGACTCTTGCATCGGGCGAGCCTAGCGCCATTGTCGATTGGAATAACAACTACGGCGATGACCCCGACAAGGGAGTCATCTTCCACTGCTCCAACCTACCCAAAGACGTGTTTGTCGATTCGACTATCGCAGCAGACGGTATCCCCGTGATGGATTACCAGGAAATCATTGCGGGCACAGTCGGCAAAGAGAACACTTTTGGCACCATCGTCGGGCGAGTTCGAGCACAGCCCTTCACCTACTGCCGCGTATCGACGGATGATTTTAATGGCCTCATCCTTACTTACCTGGGGGAGGGTGAACTGACCGACGATCCTGTCAAGACGTTTGGCGGTTACGGCGTGGTCCACGTTCCTCACTACCAGGATCTCTTGCATTACATTTGCGAGAATGGCTTCGAGCATCACGTTGCGATCAATCCCTCGCAGGTGGCAGGTGTTGTGGAGGAGGCGCTGTCCAAGTATATGGAATGGAGCGTCTACCATCATTCGTGAGCCTGTTGAGGGAGTGGAAATGGTCGGCAGCGCAGATGACTGCCAAAGGCAGATTGTCAGGAGAGTGATACGGGCAAGCATGCTATAGGTGTTGACTTTGGCACAGAATCGGGCAGCATTGTGCGGCGTTGGATATTGGTATCCTGGTCGATGGGGAGCCACCGGATCCCACCGCGATATGTGCGGCAACTCAATCCATCTTGAGTGAGGTGACCTGCCAGGAACAAGTGTGGCATCTTCAGCGTGAATACAACAGCTTGCCCGATCTTTCGGCAGCGGTGCACTGACTAGGAACCTGGCACGGACCCACAAGCCACAACTCACTGATCATCATGAGAACACCTGAGCCCTTTCTCGAATGGGTTTTAGCTAACTGGATGATTCTCATTGGCGCATTATAGTCTCTGTCAGTTTGCGAATTCTGCGCATGAATCAATCGGAGGTTGAACATGAATCAAAATGACATCCCAAAAG
>CP070806.1:1863679-1865412 GCA_020343675.1 Phycisphaerales bacterium | reverse complement strand
CGGCTCGTTCGGATCAACCGCCACCAGCACCGGGAGGTTCGGGTCTGCGGCGGCCTCTGCCGCGGGACTTTCCGGCTCGCCTGCTCGGGCGTGGACCTGAGGTTCATTCACCTCAGAGGCATCCACCTCGCCCGACGAGTCCATTGATTTCTTCGACCAGAAGATATCGTTGAGGTAGAGTATCTCATCGGCGAAGATCAGTTGATCGGGCGCATCAACCAGCACGTTCCTGCTCAATATACATTTGTAAAATTCACCCTGAACCTGCGGCGGCATTTCGGGCGGCGCTGATTCAGCCTGTTCAGGTGCTTCGGCGGCAACCGTCGCTGTGTTTGGCTCGGGCCTCTCGCCGGGGGCCGTCTCGGCTTGCGCGGGTGCTTCGGCCGCCGGCGTCCCGGTCGAAATGGCAGCCGCCTGCGTGCTCTTGATGCGCAGGCTCTCCAGGTCGGCTATCTTGAAATATTCGAGGCGCTCCGCCTGGTCGTTATAGATCAGCTCCAGCCCGGTGCCTTGCATTTGGGCGTCCTCGGAGACGAACCGGACCGGGCCGGCGGTCGTGAGCAGCGATTGATCGCTGAGAAAAACGATGTTGTCGAGATACACAAAGCTCTCTTGAACGCTGCCGGCACCCTCGGGGACGATATGAATAACGACGTTCGAGCTGAACGTCGCGTCCCGGGGCGTCGTCCTGCCCACCGCGGTCTCGACCTCGACCTCGCCCTTGTCGGCGGTAATGTAGCATGTAAAATTCCGTCGATACACGTTCATGTAGGGCTTTTCGATCTCCCAGATGTCTCCGGTTTCGTGCAGAAGCCGCTCGAAGCCGAACTCGCGTTCGAGGCGTTTGGTCTTCGGGTCGAGAGTGATGTATTTGGCCTTCCGGACGGTCCCGAGCCCCACCTCGCCGATCTGGCCCATTTCGTTCTCCAGGGCTGCATCATTGCTGTCGGCCGCCGGGTCCATGAACGCGGCATCAGAGCCGGGTTCCATGATCGGAGAATCGCCCATGCGGTTGTAGAGCAGATAGACCCCGAGGACCGCGCCCAGCGAAACAACGCCGATCAATACTTTTCGCATCCCTACAGCCTCTTGTCTTCCTCTATGGCAGATAGCGCTTCATCAGCTCTGCCCACTTGTCCGAACGCTTCAGAATGTGTTCGATGACTTCGCGCACGGCGCCGCGGCCGCCGGGCCGCGAGGTGACGTAATCCGCATACCGTTTGACTTCATCGACCGCGTTGGCGACGGCTACCCCGAACCCAACATACCGTATCAGAGGCAGGTCCGTCAAGTCGTCCCCGACATAAGCCGTTTTCTCGGGCGGCAGGCCCTCCTTCTCCAGGAATTCTTTGAAAAACGCAAGCTTGTGGTGGCAATCCTCGAATACGTAGTCGATCTGGAGTTGTTCGGCCCGGCGCTGGGTCGGCTCCGAGGCCCGGCCGCTGATCAGGGCCACCTTGAGCCCCGCGCGTCTCCACATGCGGATACCGTGGCCGTCCAGCGTGTTGAAGCATTTGCTCTCGGAAGCGTCGGCGTGGACGACCAGCGTCCCGTCGGTCAGAACGCCGTCAACGTCCAGAGCCAGCAACTCTATTTCGCCCAGATCAACTTGTGGTTTAGCTACCATAGTCAGGTCAAAATCAAAGATTTAAGATACTCACACACACTCGAAGCCATACCATATCAAAATCTCATCGAGATTGCAGCATTTCTTTTGCCACAGACGCCGTCCT
>CP070806.1:1861825-1863579 GCA_020343675.1 Phycisphaerales bacterium | reverse complement strand
TGCTCATCGCCGCAGGAAGAAATAGCGGCTTTCTCCATATCTTGAAGAGACTCAAAGGGCCACCTGTTGTGGGTGGCCTTTTTGGTTTTTGCCGGTTTATCTTGACCCTCCGTCGGTAACAGCCATATTCTACTGTCATTTTAAAGTTCCTGCAGATATTTTTCTCCGGCAGCATCCTGGCTTTCTGAGCAAGCAGCTGATCCAGCACCTGACACATTTTGGTTCCGGCGAAATGTTTCACCGTAATTTGGCTTAAACAATTAGAGGCAATCCCCGATCTAAGCATGTGGTGGCACCGCCAGTTTGAGTGTCCCTCCCTGTGGCGGTGCTGGGATACTCCCTGTTAGCTTGGAGGTTGGGTGCCTTATAGCCTGAGGCCGCGAAAGGCATCAAGGGCTGACCTTTGGCGCCACGAGCAGGTGTATTCTGGTAGAGTAATAGGGCCAGCGGTGTGAAGTATTTATGATGCGCCTCGGAAGGGACTGGCATCCCCTCCGAGACTTGAGCTTCCGGGAGCTCAAACCTCCCATGGCCCTTTCTGAAGATCTCCCAAATTCTCAAACAAATCAACAGAGATTGCGGCTGCGGAATCGGTCGTGTCGTCGGGGCCGATTGCGCCGGTGTTTGCTCAAGGGCTGCGAGCGGCTCTATCGACCTGATCATCCGCTGGAGCGATACTGCAGTGAGGCGTGCCGCCGGGAGGCAAAGAGGTGGCATCGATGGAAAGCGCAGCAGAAGTATCGTGCCACCGATTCGGGTAAGGCAAGGCGCAAAGAGCAGAGCCGGCGGCACCGGCAGCGCCGCAAGACAAGCAAATTGGTTTCTGAGGCGGCAGGGAGGAGTGCGAGGGTAATCCCAATACAATTTTTTCGATCGTTGTTGCGATCGCCCTGGATGCTACGAAAGGTTTGCGAGCAGTCGGCGTTCCCCGTTGCAGCGGTTCTGCTCCCACGTATGCCGGCGAGCGTTGGAGCGAGTACTGGAGCGGGAACGGCGATGGAGAGAGCGCGGCGCCGAGCGCGAGAGGAAATGCTTACTAAACAAACGAGCGGGCCGGAGTCCATGAGGTTGCTTTGTTGAAGTCCATCCCGAGGTCGTCCCGACATATTGCCTATTCCACGCGGAATCGTTACGGTTTCATTGCCCACCAGGAGAGGAAGGGGGAGCGAGACAAGCCGGTGCCTTTCGTTCTCTCTTCTTCTTCATATTTTGCGATTCACAGTGCAAGGAGCCGGATTGAGATGAAGGAACGGGGGGAGGGACATGGAGGGGATCCAGGGGGAGCTGCTGGAGTTGTCAAAACTAGGCACGAGCTACGGGCGGGTGCGGTGTCCGACGCCGCGGCAGGTCGAGCAGATGAAGGCCAGCCTGGCGACGCACGGACAGCTGACGGCGCTGGTAGTCGTCGAACGGCAAAACGGGCCGGAACTCATCGACGGATTCAAGCGGCGCCGGGCGGCCGAACAGATGGGATGGGGCCGGCTGCGGGTGGCGTGCATGGACGTGGACGAACAGGGGCAGTGGGCGGCGATGCTGGCCCTGAACCGTGCGACGCACTCGATGACCGTTTTGGAGGAAGCCCTGGTGCTGCGCGAGATGGTGGTGACGGGCATGACGCAGGTTGGGATTGGACAGCTGCTGGGCCGACACAAAAGTTGGGTGTCGCGTCGGATCGGGTTCCTAGAGCGGCTGCACCCGGAGCTTCTCAAACAGATTCGCGAGGGGATCCTGCCGTCGGGGGCGGCGCGGCGGTT
>CP070806.1:1859966-1861725 GCA_020343675.1 Phycisphaerales bacterium | reverse complement strand
CCTATTAAGGAGGCGAACAGGTGGCTGCCACGAAAGATATCGAAGAAAATGTAGAATTTGCCCCCAAATTCGACGAAAACGGCCTGATACCCGCCATCGCTCAGGACGCCCGGACCGGCCAAATCCTGATGGTTGCCTATATGAACCGTCAGGCGCTCGACGCGACCATAGAATCAGGTTACGCCACGTATTTCAGCAGGTCGCGTAAGGCGTTGTGGAGAAAGGGCCAGGAGAGCGGCCACCGCCAGAAAGTAGAACAAATACTCGTGGACTGCGACCAGGACTGCCTGGTCTTGAAGGTAACCGTCGATGCCGGCCAATGCCACGTCGGATATCAATCCTGTTTCTACCGGGCATTGAGCAAGAACGCCGATAAAAAGCTGGAGTTTGTCGCCGAGAAGGTTTACGACCCCCAAGAAACGTACAGGAAGTGAATTTCAGATCGTATCCGGCAAGCCCACTCGGCCCGTCGCAGCCGCCCAAGCCCCCAAATGGGCCCGGAAAAGTGCCCCACAACCCCTGTTCTGCAATTTTTTCTTCTTTTTGCCGTAATAAGGCGTTACGATATTGCCGATAGGGTACACTGTATTATGTGTGTTCATGGAGGAGCGGCGCTAAGGTCTTCTTGTTCTCAGTTTGCGCTCTGGGCTCCTTCAGGGGCGACGGTGTGAAGTGCCCGAAAGAACGTTTCAAAATCAGAAACCTGTAATTTAATCTTTGGAGGATTGAACCATGAAGTGCCTCAAATCAAGATTGGCTGTGGTGTGTGCGCTGGCATTGTTGCTCGGTGCTACTCAGGCCGCCTTGGGTGTTAACGTCTGGCCTATCATAACAAGGCCGGCCAACGACGACTGTCCCAACGCCAAGCCGGTCGGCGAAGTGACAAACCTGGCCTTCGACACCACGCGAGCAACGTTCGACGGCCGCGGGCACTATATGAGCAGTCCGAACATCTGGTATTGCTACACCGCCGCCTGCACCGGTACTGCCACTATCAGCCTGATCGGCAGCAATTTTGACACCAAGCTTGCTGTCTACAGGGGGTGTGAATGCAATCCGCCGTTGAGCAAGCTGATGAAGATCAACGATGACTTCCATGGCCAGAAATCCGAACTTTGCATTCCTGTACAGGCCGGCCAGCAGTATCTCATCGAGGTCGGAGGATTCAATTCCAGCGCCATGGGTCAGGGTCTGTTGACGATCACCTGTGATGAACAGGCCGTTCCTCCAGCCAACGACAACTGCACCCAAGCACTGAATGTCGGCAACGTCACGAACCTGCCGTTTGATACGATGTGCGCTACGTTCGACGGCGCAGGTCACTGCACGGACTCGCCGAATCTCTGGTATCGTTACACGGCGATGAGTACAGGGAACGTTACAGTCAGTCTTCTGGGAAGCCATTTCGACACCAAGCTCGCCATCTATATGGGGGCCGATTGCTACCCGAAGGAGAGTGATTTAATCGAGTGCAATGATGACTTTGGCGTCCGTCTCACCTCTCAGATTACCTTCCAGGCAGTTGCGGGTCAAGCGTACCTGATCGAGATCGGCGGCTATAATTCCGACGCAGCCGGTCAGGGTGTACTGACGATCAGTTCCGAGGGCGCCGTTCCGCCGCCATCGGGTGATAACGACGATTGTGCCAATGCCCACCAGATCGGCGATGTCGAAGACCTGAGGTTTGACACGCGAAACGCGACGTTCGACGGGCCCGGCCACTGCACACAGAGTCCGAACCTCTGGTATTGTTATACCG
>CP070806.1:1858103-1859866 GCA_020343675.1 Phycisphaerales bacterium | reverse complement strand
TAACTATATCCTTCAAAAGAGCTTACGTTATGCTGCCCGGAAATTGGCTTTCTTTTTTTCAAATTGCTTTATAGCCACAGAGAGCACCGAGGGCACCGAGATAGTGCGGTCATTGCGAGGCCCGGAGGGCCGTGGCAATCTCCCGCGTCCATCCTCCTTCGTCTCTCGTCCATCGTCTTCTGTCTCCTGTGTTCTGTATTCTACGTTCTATTTAGTTTGATATATATTATACACCAATAGAGCCCTCTCGTCAAGAAAAATCCTGAGATCAACCACAAGAACCCGAAGGAATGTTCGTCGTGGTCATTCCGATTGAAGGTCCGCCCCCGGCGGGCCGCTACGGAGGAATCTGGTCGCGAACAGAGGCGAATCACCATCTGCAGCCAGATGTGCGTCATCCGGCGCCGCATCGACGGACCTCGACTTTGCTCAGCATGACAAGAAAGGCGTTTCCGCCTGATTGCCCGACCCCTTCCTTCCCTTTCCCTCGGCATCCGAAACGAAGTACGTCGATAGACATGCAGGGTGTGCAACTTGTCCCTAAGAGACTTGTTGCACACGCTGATCTATTCAGCAGCCAAAAGCACTTGGCTCGTTTGCCATCTGAATATAGAGACAAGTTATTCTTGCTGGTTACCTAATCTCCTGATAGGCTAAGGTTTTCAGCAGGCTTTCTTCGCTTCCGAACAAGGAGTACGCGGTAATATTCATCATGCGAAGCTTTTCGAGAACCTTGGACCTTTCCGTTCTTGGGATGATAAACTTGGTCAATACGTCTTGCCCGTCGTCATTTCTCTTGAACACTTCCTCGTGGTTGCAATAGACGTACTTTCCGCCCGGCAGTCGCTTCGAGCAGTACGTGTAGTCACTTTGCTGTAAGAAGTGTCGCTTATGGGTTCTAACATATGGTCCAACGCCCACGATGGTCGCCTCATTTGCACATCCTATCTTCCCTTCTCCGTAGTACTCAACTAATGAATATATGGCCACATTTGGCTCATTAGCCTTTTCAGAATAGAATGCGAAGAACGCCGCAACGTAGAACGATCGCGTCCAGTCCAAAAGGGGAGATGGAAAATCATGGTGCCTCAAATACGCCATGAACTCATATCCTTGAGGAGCACCGCGAACGCTATCATTGCGTGCGTATTGATCGGCAATATCCCAGCGTTTTTCTGTGCAGGATTCAACTGCTGGCCTGACTACTCGCATGACATCATAGTAATCCTCTGGGGAGTATTGCCCGATCGAATACCGCTCAAGTGTAGTTTTAAGTTCATCTGACGCCTTGCCTTGTCCGCGAAAGAGTGCTGGAGAAAAGTGCTTCCCGGTTTCACGCTTGCTTTCCAGGTCTTCCAAAAGAACGGTGGCTTTACTCTCGAAATCCTCGAAGGGGGATCGGTTTTGTTACTTCCATTTCATCACTTCCCTTCTTTTATAAAGACACAATAACCATGTTACTTAGCGAACCTCGGCTTGATTTGGCAGATCCAAATCCGGTGACGGCTTACTTACTTCCGCCTTCCGAATATTCCACAAAGTCCTGCTGACTGTCAAGACTTCCTCACTTTCTATCCGTAGGCTCGTTTGACTTCTTCGGCGATGATCTTCATGCCGGCGGCGAAGGTTTTCTCGTCCTGGGAATAGTTCACCCGGATGCATTCGTTCTTGTGCGGCCAATTTTCTTTAAGGCCGGGGAAGAAATAGTGGCCGGGGACAACCAGGACGCCTCTTTTCTTGAGCCGCTGATAAAGCTGCTCATT
>CP070806.1:1856236-1858003 GCA_020343675.1 Phycisphaerales bacterium | reverse complement strand
GCCAGTGACGAAGCTTTACTCAAAGCCAACGATACGATCCGCAAGATGTTCGCTTACCGGCATGACATTCTTAAGGTGCTCATCGCTGATGGTGTAAAGTTGGTCGTGCTTGGGCCTGAAGAGAGTCTGTCCGATTTGCCTGAGTATAAGAAGATACCAGCAGCGAACCTGGATCCCACAGCGAGGTTTCTGGATTACTCGCCTGAAGTCAAATTGTTGGTCGTGGACCAGAAAAACGTACTGAGCGATTTGGATAGTCCTTATGCTACCAATTGCCAGGTCATTCGTGTTTTTGCCAAAGCCCTATATCACTTAACGGGTACACGTCCTGTCGATCCCAATTGGGACAATAGAAGACGTAACGTGCAGCAGTATGAACTGCGTGTCCAGCGAATGGACATCCGGTTCGACGAAAAGCTTAAGGAAGTCTATGACAGCGCTATGAGCAAGGGCTTGTGGAAAGGCACAGCCGCCGTTCACAATCGCGTGGAATACTGGGCTGAGGGCGTGCTTGCTTATTTCGATGCAGCCGGAGCAGTAGTACCGCCCAATGATGCCGACCACCCAATCGCCACGCGAGAAACGCTTAAAGAATACGATCCCGAGTTGTTCGCCCTCGTGGAAGAAACCATGGCCTATAAAGGAAAAGTGGACTGGCGTTATCAGAAGTAAGGAGTTCTTATGACAAACAATATAATATCGATCAAATTTACTTGGTTACTCTTAATGCTGGGCACGATGAATGTGACTGGTCAATCAATAAAGTCTGGCTATTATATTCAAGACATAAATATACCGGAATTATCTCCACGAGCCTGGTCTCAGAGGGGACGCAGGGTTCAGGGATACTACAAAGCGCGGATTACGCCCCATTGGTTTAACGACAATACCTGTTTCTGGTATCGTAACGATTTGAAGGACGATACCAGAGAGTTTATACTGGTCGATGCCGAGCAAGGGACACGCCGGAAGGCATTTGACCACGAAAAACTGGCCGCAGCCCTCTCGCGAGCTACAGATGTAGATCACTCGGCCAATCAACTGCCCTTCGACAGTATCGAATTTTTGGAGGACGCCAGAGAAATACGCTTTACCGTGGACCAAACGACTTGGATTTGTGACCTGATGTCCTATACGTGTTCGAGGACAGATGAAGTCCAGCCTCAATCCTCTGCTGAGCCGGCAGAACAGGAATCTCGGTCCGATCGACGACGTCGTCCGGGCCGGCGCGGGAGTCAATCGATGGATTCGCCTGACGATAAATGGACAGCCTTTGTTAAAGATAACAACGTGTTCGTTCGTTTAAAGGATAGTAATGAGGAAATTCAACTAAGTACGGATGGCGATGAGGATAGTACCTACGGCAGTTTATCCTGGTCGCCGGACTCCAGGACACTGGTGGCTTTTCGCATTGAACCAGGGGACAACAAGGAGGTATACTTGATCGAATCGTCACCAGAGGGAGGCGGTAGGGCTAAGTTCAGCAGTCGTTCTTATGCTCTACCGGGCGATAAGTTCGCAACCTATGAGTTGAATCTTTTTGACATCGACTCCCGCAAACAGAGCAAGCCAGATGTGGATAAACTTGAGTTGGATTGGCAGAGGCCGCAACTGCACTGGAAGAAAGACCAACATCATTTTGCTTATGAAATAGTCGATAGAGGTCATCAGCGTTTCCGTGTCGTCGAGGTCGATCCCCATACAGGCAGGGCCCGCAACCTAATCGATGAGAAAACCGAGACATTTATCTGGACCGCGCATACAGAG
>CP070806.1:1854358-1856136 GCA_020343675.1 Phycisphaerales bacterium | reverse complement strand
TGGGTATCGCGCCGGATCGGGCTCCTGGAGCGGTTGCACCCGGAGCTTCTGGAACAGATACGCGAGGGGATCCTGACGTCGGGGGCGGCGCGACGGTTGCTCTCGTTGCCCGCGGGCAACCAGTTGGAACTGGCGACGGTGGTGACCCACCAGGGCCTGGGGAGCCAAGACACGGAGTTGCTGGTACGGCTCTGGCGTGCGGCCGATCCCCCGATCCGGGCATTTTTGCTGTCCCATCCGCGCGAGGCTCTGGCGAATGCGCGGGCCGGGAATCCCGAGGAGCCGCCGGATCCACGCCTGACGGGTCGGGGACAGCGGCTGCAGCGCCATCTGCGGATCCTGCAGGGTGTGGCGCCTCGAACTCTGCAGGTATTACGGCCCAGACCGAGGGAGGAGGATCTGGAGATTCTGGCCAACGACCTGGCATCGACGACGTCATTGCTGTCCCGCCTGGTGGAGGCACTTGGTTCCGCAAGACCGTGCGTAGACTGAGACGGCAGGAACGCTCCCACCGGGACGATCAGGTCAAGAGCCTGCTGGCCCAGGGGTATGGCAACAAGGCGATTGCGCGGCAGTTGGGTATCGACGTCAAGACAGTCCGCCGTGTGAGAAGAGGAGCCAAGAAACGGAAGCCGCGCTCGTCGAAGCTCGACGCCTTCAAGCCGGTGATTCGCGAGTTGGTGATCAAGAAGGACCTCACGGCGGTGCGGGTCCTAAGGGAACTCCGGGCGCTGGGATACGAAGGCGGCTACAGCATCCTCAAGGAGTATGCCCGTTCCATCCGCCGTCGATCCCGGCGGCGCCCCCACCTGCGGTTCGAGACGGCGAAGGGGCAACAAGGTCAGGTAGATCTGTCGCCTTACACGGTCGATCTCGGCGGTCGGGCAACAGAGGTAATCTGCTTCTCAATGGTTTTCGGCTACAGCCGCTGGCAGTATATACGATTCACCGAGAGAGCCGATGCTCACTCGGTATGCCACAGCCACGTGCTTGCCTTCGAAGAGGCCGGCGGGGCTCCCCACGAGATGCTGTACGACCGGATGAAGCAGGTGGTGCTGGAGAGCTACGCTGACCGCCTTGTCTTTCACCCGCTCTTTGCCGCGCTCGTGCGCTATTACGGCTTCAAGGCCTTGCCTCTCCCTCCCGGCTACAAAGAGGGGAAGGGCAAAGTGGAAAACCCGTTCAAATACGTCTGGGCCGACCTGCTGAAGGGGAGTACGTTCCAGAACGTGGCCGACCTCAATCGCAAGGCGGAAGCCTGGCTGCGCAACACGGCGCGGGTACGCAAGCACGGCACCACCCAGGAGAGGCCTGTGGATCGCATGGACGAGGAACGTCCCTACCTCATCCCGCTGCCTACGCGTCCGTTCGTGGCGGCCCGGGTTGAGGAGCGGCTCGTCGGCTATGATTTCTGCGTAGCCTGGGAGACAAATCGCTACAGCGTATCCCCCTCGTTGGTGGGGCGCTCGGTCAAGGTGATGGTGCTCGACGGGTTACTCGGTGTCTATGTGGATGGCAAGATCATCGCAAGTCATCAGGTGCGCGACACGCGCCACAAGCGCTACATCGCCCCGGAGCACGAGGCCGAGTTCCGCCGGCACAGTACCAGCCGCCATGTGCTGCAGGAACAGTTCCTGCGCTTGGGGGAGGTTGCCCAAACCTTCACCGACGGGTTGGTCAAAACGCACGGGGGCGCAGCCGGCTATCATATGTCCGAAATCCTGAAGCTGACCGACCAGGTAGGGGTGCCGCGCGTCCTGGAGGCTCTGCGCCATGCC
>CP070806.1:1852450-1854258 GCA_020343675.1 Phycisphaerales bacterium | reverse complement strand
GCCTTCTTGAGAAGCTTAGTAAGCAGTGGCAGCCTGGGATCCAGCCAGTCGGGCATCCCCGCTTTCTGATGGTGCTCCACTGAGGCAAAATGCTGGTGAATACAGTGTCGTGCAGGGAACTGCCCCGTCATCACTGCGGTTCGACTGGGTGAACAAACGGGATTGTTGACGGTGAACTGTCGAAAATCGATCCCCTCTTTCGCCATTCGGTCGAGGTTGGGTGTCTTGCAGAATGTGCTTCCATGTACGCCCAGATCCCCGTAGCCCCAGTCATCGGCAAAGATAAAAACGATGTTGGGACACCTACCTGCGGCCGCAACTGACTCCCTTGCCGGCTTTGACATTGCCCGCACCGCTGATGTGCTGCTGGCGATCAGTCCACCGGCCATGCAGGACCTCAAGAAATTGCGTCGGCTGATTCGCGACGCTTCAATGTCATGGAAAGAATCTGGCATCATTTGACATCCCTTTACTCTCTAGAGATCTGTCTCTTGCACAGTCTTACTATATACTCCCCAACCTGCCGTTGGCGACACAAAACTCCTGCAAAACCTTCGCTCTAAGCCCAAGAATGGATGCCTGTCTCTGCTTGAAGCGGTCAAAGTTGGCATCCGTAGTGATATATTGGCAATATGCCTAGCCAAGGAAGTGTGATGTCTTGTAGGCTGGAACATTGGACTCGTTTCAGATTCACATGTCACCATTCCGCAGGTTCGGCTTATGGCAGCTTTGCTGGCCACTTGTCGGTCTTCTCATTGTCTCTACTGTCATCGAATTCAACTGGTATTGATCGGCACTGCCGGTCTGTGTCACCCCGTGAAAACCTTGTGGGTCGCGATATAGGCTGGATCGATGTCAACACCGAGGCCCGATCCGGAAGGCACCTTGATCACGCCGTTGATGCTCTCGAATTTTTCCGCCTTGCTTTCTACGGGAATCGGTGTGCCATTGGCGTCCCTGGTCTGAAACATTTTGAACTCGTGATACTTAAACGCCGCCGGACACACGGACACCATCTGTAACATGTAGACGTAGCCTAATCCTCCGCCGGAAATGTGCGGTGTGATGCTAATGCCTGCGGCTTCTGCCATGCGTGCTACCTTCATGGCACGGATCATGCCCCCGAAATAGAACAGGTCGGGCTGAACGATCTGAAAGACCTCATTGCCAACTAGATACCGGAATGCATGCATCCCAAATTCTTCCTCCCCGCCGGCCATGGGAATGTCGAGCGCGGCTTCCACCTGTTTCTGCTCCTCATGCCAATCCCAGGGAAGAGGCTCTTCGTAGAAGCTGTAGTTGTACTCTTCCAGGATTCTACCGATGCGGATAGCCTCCGTAACTGAATATGATCCGTTTCCGTCGATCATCAGCACCATCTCGTCGCCGAACACCTCGCGCGCCATCCTGATGAGCTTTTCCGTGCGCCCGGGCGCATTGTCAATATCGGATGCCAGATTGTCACCACGGCCCGCCCGGAGTTTGACGGCCTGGGCCTGGGTCTCCAGAGCATCCCTTTTCATCAATGCGAGAGACTCTTCCGGCTCCAACTTGCGCAAGTTCGTGTAATGGTGTCCCAGGTAAATAGCAACCTCCGGATTCAGGACATCACCGATCAGAAGTCCCGCCGGCTTGTTCGCAATGTTGCCCAGCATATCGAGAATGGCGAACTCTATAGTTGCCAGTTGTACGCAAAACGGCACTCCCTGTACTTTGACACTACCTTCAGAGATTCGGTAGAGCAACTGATCGAGATCGCGGGCGTCCTTTCCAGTGAAGAAAGGGATCAGGGTGTTCACGAACATGGG
>CP070806.1:1850538-1852350 GCA_020343675.1 Phycisphaerales bacterium | reverse complement strand
CAGCGTTGAATATTAATACGGTGATCAAAGAGACGGTTCAGGTCCTGAACAGCGAATTCGTGATGCAGAATTTGAACATCCACCTGGATCTCTCCAAAACAATCCCCGATGTAATGGGAAATCAAATACAACTCCAGCAGGTCCTGATAAACCTGATCATTAATGCCATCCAGGCGATGCAGCAAAGGAAGAAAGCGGACCGGTCAATCTCCATCATCACATCGAGAGAAAATGAGAGCAGGATACGGGTCAGTGTGGAGGACTCCGGACCGGGGCTAGATCCGGAGCAGCTCGAAGTTATCTTTGAACCCCTGATCTCAAAGAGACCGGAAGGTTTGGGAATGGGCCTTTCAATCTGTCGTTCGATCGTCCAGGCCTACGGCGGTCGAATCTGGGCCGAGAACAAACCCTCAGGCGGGGCCCGAATCAGTTTCACGCTGCCTGCTTAGGAAAAGAAATCATGACGGATGAGAGTCCGACGGTATTTATCATCGACGATGATCCCTCAGCACGCAAGGGACTTTCCCGACTGGTCCGCACGGCCGGAATGAGGGTGGAGGCATATGACTCGGCGCTGGAATTTCTGGAGAGGAAACATTATGACGGATACGGCTGCATCTTGCTTGATGTCAAGATGCCGGGGCTCAGCGGCATGGAACTTCAGGAGGAACTGGGTAAGGCGGATTACAGCCTGCCGATCATATTCGTCTCCGGCCACGGGGATGTGCCGACGGCCGCCCAGGCAATGAAAAAGGGCGCCGTGGATTTTCTCACCAAACCGGTTGACAAGGATCAGCTGCTTGAGGCTATCAACAGATCCCTGGCAATGGATCGGGAGAACCGCAAAGCGCTTTCGGATAAGGCAAAGGTTTGTGAACGACTTGCCGCATTGACCCCGCGGGAATATGAAATCATGACGTTCGTCATCGCTGGTATGCTCAACAAGCAGATTGCCTACGAACTTGAAATCGCTGAAGACACGATAAAGATACATCGCGGTCGCATGATGCGCAAGATGAAGGTCGAATCGGTGGCCGAACTGGTTCGTCTTACTGAAATCGCCGGAATAAAACCTGCCAAAGCCGGTAGTCAGTAACTGGCAATCAGTCATCGGTTTTCAGCGTTTAATAGTCCCAATGTCAAAAGGTTGAATGGTGCAAAGTTATGGTTGGACTTCTATGACGATTCGACCTTATGACGCTGCAACTCATAGCCTCATTGACCCTCCAATTTTACGATCTTTTCGAATATAATGACAGAAATTTCCGTGTTTTGAACATTTGAGTTTAGGATTTCGAGATTGTTTCGTATTTCGAATTTGGTGCTTCGAATTTATACCCATATTTTACCCCTCACCCATTACCCATCACTTATGACCCATTACCCAACACCCATTACCGATCTCTGGTAAGTGATCACTGGCATGTACCACTAAAGTGTTATTGACAGAGGAAGGATATCTCGTTTTTATACGTTTATGATCATAAAGGGAACCATCTATCTCGTTGATGACGATGCATCAGCGCTTAAAGGATTGACGCGATTACTGCATACGGCCGGCTACGAGGTGCATGCGTACGCATCATCTGATGGGTTACTCAAAAGCCCTATCACCGATAAAAACGCGTGTCTTATCCTGGATGCGCGGATGCCGGGATTGTCGGGAGTTGAATTACTTACTGAACTTGCAGCAAAGGGTGTAAAGCTGCCGGTGATTTTCGTTACGGCTGCTGATGACGAGCAAACCCGGAAGAAGGCACGCGCGTTTGGAGCCGCGGGTTTTTTTCGCAAACCGGTCGATGGGCCTGCACT
>CP070806.1:1848612-1850438 GCA_020343675.1 Phycisphaerales bacterium | reverse complement strand
CCTCTCTTGATAAGGAATTCAGCCGTGTCGGCATGATCCCTTGCAACTGTCAGATGGAGAGGTGTTGAGCCCTCGTTATTCTTTGCGTTGATTTCGGCGCCCTTGGAGATAAGCAATTCCGCCACTTCGTTACTGCCCCTTGCGGCTGCCACGTGAATGGGCATCGAACCTTCATTTGCTCTTGTATTGATGTCAGCGCCATTCGCAATCAGGATTCTTGTCACTTCATAGTGACCTCCTTCGGCTGCACGAAGCAGAGGCGTGCGACCTTCCTCATCCTTCGTTTTGATATCGGCGCCTTTAGCGATGAGCAATTCTATTACATCTTTGTGCCCTGATATGGCCGCATCATGAATGGGGGTGCGATCTTCCCAGCCACTCGCTTCTATGTTGGCGCCTGCGGCGATCAAGAGATCTGCAATCTCCTTATGTCCGTTATCAGCAGCTTCGTGGAGAGGCGTCTCTCCCCATTTGTCCTTGAATTCAACATCTGCCCCCTTATCTACAAGCAATTGAGCTACACCTTTGACGCCCCTTATGGCTGCGCACATCAAGGGAGTACAATCCCACTCATCCTTGACATCAATCTTGGCCCCCTTAGTAATAAGTAATTCAGCTACATCGCTGCTTCCAGCTTCGTGTAAAGGCGTCTGCCTGACTTGGTCTTTGGCATTCACATCGGCGCCTTTAGAAACAAGCAGCTTCGAGACATTCGTGTGGCAATATCTGCTTGAAAGGTGCAGCGGAGTGCGGCCCGTATCATCTTTTACGTTAATGTCAGTACCTTTTGAAATGAGTAATCCTGCTTGCTCTATATCACCAGCAGAAGCAGCGAGATGAAGTGGATAGACTTGTGTTGGATTCCCAGCGTGTGCGGTTAACACTAAGGCAGTTGGAACCGTCAAAAGAGCCACTAACAAAATCGTTGACGCAACTACCACGTTTGGGCGTTTGTAGAACTTCTTTCCTGGTCTCAACATGGTTCTGATCCTTTCCTCGATATTATTAACGGGTCCGGCTACCGCCAACGATGGGACCGACCGGATTGGTTTGTGCTTAGGGGCCAATGTTTCGAGAATGGCCGTACTGTAATCTCGGGGCAAGGTGTTCAACTGTGCAATAGCCATTTCGTCGCAGCATTTCTCGCGTTCGGCGCGTATCTTCTTGTTCGTCCACCAGACGAGGGGATGAAACCAGAATATGGCCTGGGCGATAACCTGCAGGATGTTCACGGCGGCGTCGAACCGAAGGACGTGACTGAGCTCGTGTCCGAGAACGCTTCTTTGGTGTTCCGGCCTGTTGATGTTCAAAAAGTCCATCGGCAGGTAGATGCTGCCGCGCACCAGGCCCCAGACGAACGGCTGGTTAAAGCCCTCCACGAGCCAGGCGTCCGGGAAGCTCCGGATGCCTTGGGTGGAAAACAATTCTTCAATATTTTTGCGCAGTTCAGCCGGCAGGACCTTGCGCCGTCTCCAAAGCCAGAGATTCGCGCGCAGAGCCCTGAGCAGATTGAACGTCAGGAAGACACAGGCCCCAACCATCCAGCCGATCCCGAGCCATTCGTGGACGCTGATGCTGTGCCATCCATGCTCGACCGTCGGCGGTGCGGGTGCCTCAAAGGCAGTTGAAGGCAATTCAGCAGGTTCGGCCATCATCGCACCTATCGCTTCTCGCTCTGGAGGCAATAGATAGGTTGGCGGGGCCATTGCCATAGGCTCAGCCTGCTCTTGCTGCGGCAGAATCGCCAAAGGCACAGCGTAGAACGGCGGCACGAGACACTTGGCCAAGACGACCAGCCAGAGAAGATAACGAACGTGCGCGCTTCT
>CP070806.1:1846678-1848512 GCA_020343675.1 Phycisphaerales bacterium | reverse complement strand
TGGAGCGTGCGGGGCGGCATGCTGGTGTGCAGCGGACATCCTATCGGGGTCATGCGCACCGAAAAGCAGTACGAGAACTTCATCCTGCACATCGAATGGAGGCACATGGAGGCGGGCGGCAATTCAGGCACGTTCCTCTGGTCCGACGGCACGGTGCCCGAGGGCAAGCGCCTCCCGCGTGGCGTCGAAGTCCAGATGCTGGAGCTCGAATGGCCAAACCTGAACAGGGGCAAGGATGGCAAGCCGCGCGACATTGCCTACGTCAGCGGGGAGGTGTGGGGCGTGGGGGGGCTCAAAACGACTCCCGACAACCCCCGCGGCGAGCGGAGCAAGTCGGTTGAGCTGCGCTGCAAGGGCAAGGGGGAGTGGAACACCTACGATCTCGTCGCGGCTGATGGCACGATCAAGCTGGCGATCAACGGCAAGTTCGTCAACGGCATCAGCAAGGCCTCGGTCAAGAAGGGTTACATCTGCCTGGAGTCCGAAGGCGCCGAGATTCATTTCCGCAACATCCGGATCATGGAGTTGCCGCCCGGCGTCGCGGACCCCGAAAGCACCGCGCCGGTCGTCACAGATAAGCCATAGATTGAAGTGATCCCGCGACTCCTACGGCGCAAAGGCGTTTTCATAATGCCTGATCTCGGCGGGGCCTTTTTCACTCAGGACGATGGTCACCACGTCGAAGCGACAGGGGCGCTGCTCAATCTCGTGCGTGGCGAGAAAATAACGCGCTGCGCGGAACATTCGGGTTTTCTTGGCGCTAGTGACGGCCGACTCGGAGGCCCCGAAGTCCTCGTTCGCCCGGGTCTTGACCTCGACGAAGACGAGCGTGCCGTCGCTATCGACCATGATCAGGTCAATCTCTCCCGTTTTGCAGAGGAAATTCCGCGTCAGGGTCTTGAGGCCCTTACGTTTAAGGAAGCGCTCGCACCGTTTCTCGCCCCACCGGCCAAGCCGCCCCTTATCCGCCAGCAGCCTGCGTTTGTTCGGCAGCAGATTTCGTATCCGAAATTTCGTGTTTCGTATCTCGCTATTTAGCGATGGTGTGGTCGCTGTGTCTCTGGGCTAAGCGGACGGCCTTGCCGGTGCGCTGGCGCAGGTAGTAGAGCTTGGCTCGCCTCTTCTTGCCGCTGCGGACCGCCCGGATATCCAGCACATTGGGCGAATGCAGCCGGAAGATACGCTCGACGCCCTCGTTATTGACGATCCGCCGGACCGTGAAGCTCTCGTTAACGCCCCGGCCTTTGCGCGCGATCACTGTGCCGGTAAAGACCTGCGTTCGCTCTTTGTCGCCCTCTTTGATTCGGCAGTGAACATCGACAATATCACCGACCTCGAAATGAGGAATACTGTCTTTGAGGCTCTTGCTTTCAACGGCATCCAAAATTTCAGTTTTCACTGATATATCTCCTAAGTATCGACCAAACGCCAAAAACTAAACCTTGGATGTTAGCACGCTCCGGTCCGCAAAGCAAGCGCTTTTTCAAAATCGGCTTTTTTTGCACGATTTGTGTCAAATTCGGTGTTTTCCGCAGAAGGCCCCCCCGGCGGGCGTGGTCATCGGGGTGAATCACAGTCCCGGCTACGATATTCCCTGGATATTCCATAAATTTGGCGAATTCCACTTGACAGCCGCCAGGACGTTCTGATATATTGTAGTCAGTGAGTCCCCACGGAGGGTGGCTTTATAGCGTATTACTTATCCACGGTTCCTGGGCAAAATGCCTGATGCGTAATCAGGTCAACAGATGGAGTCAGGGTAAGCTAATGCGGCAAAAAACGGAGGAGAAACGTCAGAGAATCAACTGCCTGGCTCAGTGAGGCCAGTAGGGTG
>CP070806.1:1844707-1846578 GCA_020343675.1 Phycisphaerales bacterium | reverse complement strand
CGCCGGACCATTGGCATGCCATTATGGTGATCCAATCCGCCGAAGCCGGTAAGGATATTTATTGCGAAAAACCGCTCTCGCAGACGATTGCCGAAGCAAGAGCTATGGTCAATGCAGTCCGGCGCTATGGACGGGTTTTCCAGACGGGCAGCATGCAGCGCTCCGATTGGCATTTCCGCCTCGGTTGCGAGCTGGTTCTTAACGGCTATATTGGCGAGTTGAAGCACGTGACCGTCAGTGTCGGCGGCCCGGCCGCAAATCCGCCGTTGCCGGCCCAGCCGGTACCCGATTATCTCGACTGGGAAATGTGGCTCGGCCCGGCGCAGTGGAGGCCGTACAATGAGGAACTGTCTCCACATCTAAGCTGGGATGGTTTCCCGCATTGGCGGAATAACAGCCGGTTCGGCGGGGGCGGCATGACCGACTGGGGCGCGCATCACTTCGACATAGCCCAGTGGGGGATGGGAATGGACGAGAGCGGACCAGTGGAGGTCATCCCGCCTGACGGCAAGGATATTAAGGTGCTCACCTACAAATACGCCTCTGGCGTGACGATGACTCGAGACCGAGCCGACGGCGTTCTCTTCACCGGCACCAATGGCACCGTCGAGACCAACCGAGGCCGCCTCCGTACTAATCCCGAGTCCCTCAAGGACCAAAAGATCGGTCCTGATCAGATACACCTATATGAGAGCAGGAACCATTACGTGGACTGGCTTGATGCCGTTCGCAAGCGCAGCAAACCGATTTGCGATATTGAAACCGGCTGCCGCTCCGTCACTGTTTGCCATCTGGGCAACATCGCCTATAAACTCGGCCGGCCGTTGAAGTGGGATCCCAAGCGAGAAGTCTTTGTCGGGGACGATGATGCAAACCGTTTACTCTCGCGACCCATGCGGAGCCCTTGGCGTCTATAAAAGGTTCCTTCCGAAAGGAGATGAAAAGTGTCAAGAAGAAAAGACATCACACGGCGCCGTTTCCTGAAAAACGCAACCGGCATCGCTGCCGGTGCATTTGTGTTTCCGTATGTTGTTTCTCCATCAGCTTTGGGCAATGCGGGTGCCGTCGCTGCAAGCAATCGAATCGTGATGGGTTGCATCGGCGTGGGGAGCCAGGGTTCCGGCAATATGCGGGGTTTCCTGGGCAAGAAGCAGGTGCAGATCGTCGCCGTTTGCGATGTTGACAAGAGGAACCGTGATCGAGCTAAGGGGAGAGTGGACGAGAGGTACAGCAACAGTGACTGCCGGACGTATCATGATTTTCGCGATGTGATTGAGCGAAAAGATATCGATGCTCTATCGTTGGCGCTGCCCGATCACTGGCATTCGATCCCCGTCGTTATGGCGGCCAGAGCCGGAAAAGACATGTACGGTGAAAAGCCGCTCGCGCGGACCATCCGCGAGGGCCGCGCTATGGTCGATGCGGTCCATCGCTACGGCAGGGTTTGGCAAACCGGCAGTTGGCAGCGTTCGGTGCGCAACTTTCATCGTGGTTGTGAACTGGTGCGTAACGGACGCATTGGAAAGGTGCACAAGGTCGAGGTTGGCCTGCCGACCGGCGGCGGCGGCGGCGATCCTTCCATTCAACCCGTCCCGGATGGTCTGGACTGGGATTTCTGGCTTGGCCCTGCTCTTTGGCGGCCTTTCATGAAGTATAGCCGGAGGGCCCCTCACTGGGATTGGCGCTGGATTATGGACTACTCTGGCGGGCAGTTGACCGACTGGGCCGGCCACCACATTGACATCGCTCACTGGGGTTTGGGATTGGACGATACCGGCCCGGTTGAGATCGAAGGCAAGGGTGTCTACCCCGAGGATGGGATCTACGACGCGCCCACGGCGTACAAGTTCACGTGCAAATACGCCAACGGA
>CP070806.1:1842723-1844607 GCA_020343675.1 Phycisphaerales bacterium | reverse complement strand
GCCACCGAGAACGGCACTGAACGCAGGCACATTCGTGGCCAGGTTGGCGATCGAGTCGTTCTGGACAGAGCAGATCCAAGTCAACCAATAGCTCATTTCATTCCGAAAAGCGCATTAGGGGCAACGGGAAATCTATACATCTACATCCGGAACCGGGGCTGGCGCCGCCTGGTTCACCGCCGGGGCTTTGAGCACGGCTGGCATGATGCGCCCCACCTGCACTACGTCGAGGGCGAACATGGTGATCTCTTGGTGATGGATAAAAGCCCCCGCAATCGGTCAGAGGTGCGATCCGGAGCCTGGTGGCATGACGCGCGATATAAATATCTGCGTGGCTCAAGCGCGGAGGATGGCGCGGTTGAAGAGGATTGGTATCAGGTTCCATTGGTTGACTGGAGCGAAACAGCCGCCTCCGTCCCATCAGAGCGAGAAAACATTGTGGCCGAACTGCACCTTGTGTTGAGTGACAGGAATTGGTTCACTGATGACACGAAATTCAACACGGCGAAAAAGTGCCTGCTCTCTCTTTTTGAGGAATCCGTACCAGGGCCGACCTTCGGCCTGGCTTCTGGAGGCGACGCAGTTAAAGAGGTCGACAAAACTCTGACGGAGATCAAAGAGTTTACGGATGATCCTTCTACCGTGCCGACTCTAAATATCGATTCAGACCTTTTATCAGATTTTCAGACGGGGCATGCGAGTATTGCCACATTCGGCATGGTCATCGTTTCCCTCTACCGGCTTTTGAAACATTCCGACAAGGCGAGGGAGAAATATGGCGAAGAAGAATATATAACAAGGTTGGGCATCCTTACGGCAGATTATAATTTAATGGTGGCCAAATCGGCTAACCAGGTTCAGGGCGTCGCAAATATCATTGAAAAACTTGCCGACTTCACCTGGGTTGAAAAGGGAGCCTTTACGCTGGGGGAGTTTGTGCTCCAGGCCCTGGGGCCGGCGATATCCTTGGTTGGGTTAGCTCGACAGGCGCGCAAGGCATATCGCGCGGACAGAAGATTGTCTCAATTGCAAAAGCTGTCTAACAGCGTGGAATCTGCGGAACTGGATCGGTTATTTTCGTACGTTCTGGGCAAGCTATGGCGCAAAGAAGCGCGCCTGGCATTCACCGCGTATTCCTCGGCTATCTCGGTAAGCTCTGGTGTCACTGCTATCGTGGCAGCAGCGGCCGTGACGACCGCAGCCGTCTTGACCCCGGTGGGATGGGTGCTAGGAGGCGCTTCGCTAGCAGCGGGTCTTGGCGTGACGCTTTATTCTGGCTACCGTCGGGTTACCCGCAAAGGACGCCACGCAAATCGTGAACAGGCGGGAATCCCAGCCACCCCAGAAGATTTCGCTGGCCGGTTGATCGATTTTTATAACGAGACAGTTCAAAATCAGACATCAGGAAACCAGCTGCAACTTTCAGTAGCCCAGGAGATGTTGGAGATCTTTGGCGTCACCATCCCTCCGAGTGGAGCTTTTTCGGAACTCGAGAAAGAACAGAATGTGCAAACGATCACCCGACATCTGCAGTGAGATGATACAGCCAACCAAGAGGATGGACGCGTGGATTTCGAGACCTTAAAAAACAATCTGACACCTAGCAGCGAAGATGCCAGAATCATCATCAGTGCAGACTCTACCGGGATCGCCGCCATATCCGCATTTTTCACCGAGCTCTTTGGCTCGGTAGATACAGTTGACATACACAGAAATGCTGCTTATCCCGCAGGAGCTGCCTTCTACCAAGAGAGTGATACGGAAATCATTATCCAGGGTCACGGATCATTGCCTGATTTGAATGACGTGCAATTGACGGCCCGCTTCATGTTGGATGTCGACCAACAGATCGGCTTCCATCTTGAGATAGGTGAAACTCAGGAG
>CP070806.1:1840737-1842623 GCA_020343675.1 Phycisphaerales bacterium | reverse complement strand
TGTTTCTACCATTCGATCATGGACTGGCATCATCCCGATTGGGGCAAGCGCCGCGCGTGGAACGACAAGGCTCCGGCCGCGCCGCCAGATATGGACCGATACACCGCCTATATGAAAGGCCAGCTCAGAGAACTGCTCACCCGCTATGGCCCCATCGGCATCCTGTGGTTCGACGGCGAATGGGAGAACCCGTGGACGCACGATCGCGGCGTAGACCTGTACAACTACGTCCGCAGCCTCCAGCCGCAGATCATCGTCAACAATCGCGTCGGCAAGGCCCGCGCCGGTATGGCGGGCATGGACGCAGGCAGGGAGCGAATCGGCGACTACGGCACGCCAGAACAGCAGATTCCCGCCACCGGCTTCGGCCCCGGCGTCGACTGGGAATCGTGCATGACGATGAACGACCATTGGGGCTACAACAAGAATGACCAGCACTGGAAGTCAACCCAGACGCTGATTCACAACCTCGTCGATTGCTCCAGCAAAGGCGGCAACTACCTCCTGAATGTCGGTCCGACCTCCGAAGGCGAGTTCCCCCAGGCCAGTATCGAACGCCTGGCCGAGATCGGCAAATGGATGAAGGCCAACAGCGAATCGATCTACGCCACGACCGCCAGCCCGTTCCGCAAACTGACGTGGGGCCGTTGCACGAAGAAGGAGACCGCCTCCGGCACAACGCTCTATCTGCACGTCTTCGATTGGCCCAAGGATGGCAAGCTGCTCGTCCCTGGCCTCCGCAACTCAGTCGCTGGCGCCAAGCTTTTGGCCGATGGCCGAGAACTGAAGACGTCGCCGACGCACGACGGCGTGACGATCGATGTCCCCGCCCAGGCGCCTGAGACAATCGATACCGTCGTCGTCCTAGAAGTCAAAGGCAAGCCCCTGAACATCGAACCGGTCTTGCCCGGCCAGGCATCCGATGGTTCCGTAACTTTATCGGCGGAGTTGGCCGACATCCACAGCCCGGAGGAAGGCGCTGCCCCTCGAGTGGAGACGATTGAAGACGTGCCCAATGTCGGCTATTGGACGGATGTCCGCGCCTGGATCGGCTGGCAATTCAAGATCTCCAAGCCCGCCCGCTTCGACGTGGTCGCCACTGTCGCGACCCCCTCCTCGGGCGGCAAATGCGAAGTCACTCTGGTTGACCAGAAGCTCACCACCGAGATTCCCAACACCGGCAGCTATCAGAAATTCCAGACGATCACTCTCGGCCAGCTCGAAGTCAAACAACCCGGCCCATGCTCGCTGACGATCAAGCCCGTCATCGGCCAATGGCAGGCCATGAACATCCGATACATAGTGCTCAAGCCATTGAAATAATCGATCGAGGCACTGGGTGCAGCCTCAAAGCTCCAGGCTCTTGGGATAATGTGTCGTGGCCCCGGTCTTCTTAAACACCACGCAGTATTCATGTCGAATTGGCACATCCTCCATCCTGCCGTACCACTGAGCACACGTGCGGAACCGCGGGCGTTTCTGGAAACTACAGCAATTAAGGGCCCACCGGCTCTGATAGGACGATCTGAGTACCTTCGGCCTCGTTGTGCACGTGAAGGGACATTGACCCAGCCCAAAGCCTCCCCATAGAAGGCCGCTATCGGCCTAAGGATTGTGGGAGCAACGATACGTCAAAGAAGCTACTGCCCTCAACGAAGCGACGAGAAGCCTCCGCTTGTGTGTTCAGAAAGTCCAGATCTCACACCAAGAACTGAACCGCTTCGCGGTGGTCCCGTCCGCCCTTGACAGGCGCAGGCTGTTCCGCAGATACTCTTTCGGGAAATCCTTGACCGGATCAGATTATCCAGGCAAATATGTCGCTCCTCTTGTGTTTATTGCGACGTGGTATGCTGGACCTGTCGGAAAGTCAGTGAAATTGAGATGCA
>CP070806.1:1838737-1840637 GCA_020343675.1 Phycisphaerales bacterium | reverse complement strand
TTGTTGATCAGGACATGGATCTTCGGCTCTGAAGTCAGCAGGTTTTCCGCAAGACGCCTCGTTTCGGCCACCAGACTTAGATCTGCAATCTGAATAGCCAGATTTGAATTGCCCGTCTCATCGACGATCTCCTGCCTCGTCTGCTCTGTCTTTTCAGGGTTTCGCCCTACAAGGATCACCCGGGCGCCCATTTTCGCCAGGCGCATCGCAGCAGCCCGGCCGAGGCCGGATGTGGTGCCTGTTACCACATCAGTCCTGCCTTCCAGCGAGACAGACAGGGGTGCCCATGAGCCCTTTTGCTTCTTGTAGCCGAAACGGGAGAAGTCCAGCATGCCCAAAATAACCGAGCGATCCTTTAGAAGGTTCCGCGTCTTCTTTTCCGGGGTCTTTTCCCGCTCGTTCAGAGAAATCTCCAGCCCAACGATCGCCTTTCTTCCAACCCGATCAAGCATCCCCTTCATCACGGGTTCGGCAGAGGCCAGCGCGCCTGAAAAGGAGAGATCGGCGGTGTAAATAACCTCGGTTCCGTTGGGCCGTTCCTCAAACGTGATGGAATCCAAGGCTCTTATTCTCTTTCCTTCTCCCTCAAGAACGACCCTGTTGGGAGGTGCGTATTCGGTCACTGTGTATTGCATAGGAATTCGCCAGGGGCCGGATTTCACCAAGACATTGTAAACCGTTCCCACACCGACAGGCCCGGGTGTGACTTTTTTCGATTCTGAAATGCCCGGATCCCACTGCTCAACATTTTCGAAGTCACCGGCGTAGCGAAAAACATCGCGAACCGGACGATCCACTCTTATCGTTTGTTTCAACCGAATCATTTTAACCTCTCAGAAAGAAAACTTAGAGGCAAGTAGGATGAGCAAAGGTATGCCCCTTTGAAAATCAACGGCTCATACTACGGCACCTTCTTGAATGCTGTCTTCGGAAAAAAACAGGACGGACATTCCTCAGGCGCATCCTTGCCGTAGTGGACGTAACCACACATGCGACAACGCCAGAGGGCCTTTCCTTTTTCTGCCTCCCCTTCCATCACTTCTGGATTTACGGTTCGTTGGATGGGCAAATCCTCCAGGGGCGGCATTGCGGGTTGATAGGTGCTCAGAGCGTGACCGGAAACAATCAGCCTTTGTATTTCGCTGGTTCCCTCGTAGATCTTGAACAGACGCGTGTCCCGCAAGAGCTTCTCGATGGGGAACATTTTCGTGTACCCGTAACCCGCAAAGATCTGCAGGGCCTCGCTCAGGACTTCTTGGGCCGCTTCGGTTGCATAAAATTTTGATATCGATGCACTGACAGTGGGATCCATTCCGTTGTCCGCCTCCCAGGCCGCTTTCCAGACAAGAAGGCGAGCGGTCTCCACCTTCTGGTACATCTCTGCGATTTTGAACTGGATTGCCTGAAAATTGGAGATTTTCGTGCCGAATGTGCGCCGCCTCTTTGCGTAGTCGATGGCAAACTCCATGGCAGACCTGGCTGCTCCCACTGCGAACGCGCCGATGGCCGGACGAGTTCTGGCAAAGGTTCTCATGGCGAGCACAAATCCCTCGCCGGGGGGCGCGAGCATATTCTCCTTGGGCACTTTCACGTTCTTGAAGTTCAGTGCCGCTGTATTGGAGCAGCGCTGGCCAAGCTTGGGAATGCTCTTGCCGGAGGAAACGCCTTCCCAGTTCCGCTCCACCACGAATGCGCAAATGCCGTTGTGCTTGGCTTCCGGATCCACGGTGGCGAATATCGTCATGTAATCGGCGATTCCACCGTTGGTCACCCAGTATTTAGTCCCGTTCAACACATAGAAGTCGTCCTCCTCTTTGGCCATGCACTGGATCCCGGACACATCCGAGCCCATGGTCGGCTCGGAGGTTGCGAAGCAGATCAGTTTGAATTCTCTGGCAAT
>CP070806.1:1836734-1838637 GCA_020343675.1 Phycisphaerales bacterium | reverse complement strand
GAGGTGATCTAAATGTCTAAGAAGTTTTCTCGAATCGGCTTGTTGCGCGGGTTGTCCAGAAACACGCTACAGTACTTGAGCGATTTGTTTGGTGTTCTCGTACGACCTGTGCAAACTGGCCTAGGGTATGTTTGGAAAAACCGGCACCAGATTCTATCCCTTTTGAAAAAGTGTCTGGAAGCTGTAAAGCTTGTATGCGAGGTGATTAAGAACATACTTTCTCTTCTTTCCTACAATCAGACAGGTCACTTTGTGCAAGTGGCTGTTAAAGCATAAGTGGTTGTGTAATCATGTTAAGAGGCGCTCCTCAGATTCGAAGTGTCAGGCACCTGTGTCGCCTCCTGAGGTGCAAGAAGACTGATCTACAGCGCATCTGTGCGAATCCCCGCTATCATAAATTCTCACACAAGGGAAGGCCAATCTCAGAGCCTTTAGGCGAGCTACGGGTATTACAGAAGCGAGCGCAGTATTTGTTGGCCAAGATAGATGTGCCGGAGTTTATGCACGGGGGAATCAAAAGGCGCTCGCCACTAACAAATGCTCGTTTGCACATCGGCAAAGCGGCCGTCCTCAATTTCGACATCAAACAGTTTTTCCCGAGCGTGAAGCCAAGACATATATATAAGATGTTTTATGAATACCTCCGTTTTCCTGCAGATGTAGCGCATTGGTTGACAAAACTCGTCACTTTTAAGGGCCAACTACCTCAAGGTGCCCCGACCAGTACTGTTGTTGCCAACCTTGTCATACTTCCGTTGTGCAGACGGTTGAAGCTTCTTGCTTCAAAACACAATTCTGATTACGGACAATTTGTTGACGATGGGACGTTCTCCGGCCCTCTTTATTTGGAGAATCTGCGGTACCTCATAGAGAAGATAATCCGGCAAGAGGATTTCCAAGCAAGCCCGAAGCCACACAAGCGAAGAACACGCTACTATTGGGAGGAGCAGGTTGTTAATGGAGTGGGCGTCAACAAGGGAATTACGGTTCCGCAGGAGAAGTTACGTCTGATACAGGAACAGATACGCACGCTACAGGGGCGCTCATGGACCACAGGTTTTGAAAATGAATGTCAATCGGTGCGGGGCAGAATTTTGTGGGCAAGGAGCCTTGACGAGAAGAAAGGCCAGAAATTGATGCAAAAACTCAATTCTGGTGTTCGCTGAAATCTGCAATAGCACCTGCTACAAATGCTACAACTGCGGCAACTCTATGGGCTGCTCGTAGAAATTGACGATTGATTAGTGACCATTGCCCTCTCGCCGGGGATTCCACTGGTATCATCCGCCCGTTATTGCGCGCTGCCGTTTTCCTCGGTTGGCAGCACGTCATCCGTGTGCCACTCGTAGGCGCCGAGGTCGATGCCGCCACCCTGCGGCCGGGTGATGCGGTCGCGGTCGAGTCTGGGCGCACCGAGGCTGCTACCGGCGTCGATTGCCGCCGCACCGGGTAAAAGGTGCAGGTCGAAATGGTCGGGATCGACGAAAAGGCTGGCAGGATCCTCTATGGTCAGGTTGTTCTCCTGGAGCACGCCCGCTGCATTGTTGAAAGTCGTGGCTAAGTTGTTTCGCACCACACAGTTGACTGGAGCTGTGCCCTTTTTGTGGTTGCCGACTCGAATCCACGGCGGGCCGGGGCGGGTGTTGTTGCGATCCAAGACGGTATTATTAATCACCAGGCAGTTGCGCGCCCCTGACAGCGTAATGCCGTGCCAGTGGTCGGTGATGACCACATTGTTCTCAACGACCCAGTCCACAAAGGCGCCGTCAAAACAGCCGATGCCCTGAAGGGTTCCGCGATAGGGCTGGTTCGGATCGTCATAATTGATGATGGTGTTGCCCCGTAGCACTACGCCGCAATTAACAACACCTCCGTAGACGTAGAGATAGACATCCTCGAGGCA
>CP070806.1:1834730-1836634 GCA_020343675.1 Phycisphaerales bacterium | reverse complement strand
CGGGCCGGAGGCCGGCGGGATGAGCATGATTGTCAGCCGGGAGGGTGGGCACAACAAACCGAGTCCGAAGGGGCTGGAGCATTACCTGCCCTATCAGACGAGCGTCGTCAGCAGCGCCGGCTCCGATGAAACCATGCTCGTCGCAACCCGAAGAACGCCGGCAAAAAACGATATGGACCTGAATCGTTATTGGCGAAACAGAAACCGCAAGAATAGAGCCCAGAAAGGCTGGTACGACTGGATAAAGTACGGAGCGATACTGATCAGCGGCGATGCCGACGAATTGGCAGACGAAGGTCATTGACAAAGTGACAATGGCGAATTCTTTTCGAAAGGAAAAAACGATGATACTGAAGACCAAACAACTACTCTGTGCGGCGGTGGTCGTCGCGGCGATGGCGCAGACGGCGCCGGTGGCCGAATTGGCGACGAAAAAGGCCCTGACGTTGGCGGTGGCCAAGGAAATTGCGGCCGCGTCCAGCCGGTTCGCCCAGAAGAACAACTGGAACGTCGTGATCACCATTGTCGATGACGGCGGGCACATGGTCTATTTCGAGCGCATGGACGGCGTCCAGACCGGCAGCATCGATGTGGCGATTCGCAAGGCCAAGACGGCCGCAGCGTTCAAGCGTCCCACGCGGCTGTTCGAGCAAGCTATCGCCGATGGCCGGACCGTGCTGGTCGCCCTGCCGGGCGGTATGCCCTTCGAGGGCGGTGTGCCCATCACCGTCGATGATGAAATCATCGGCGCCGTCGGCGTCAGCGGCGTCACCGCCCAGCAAGACGGCATGATCGCCCAGGCCGGCGTCGATGCCCTGCCTAAAATACTCGGCCGATAGAGCAGGCTCAAAACGCCTTCATCAGCTCGGCGTTGTCCACCCACATGACAAAGAAAGGCGAGAACTCGGCCCCGCGCTTCTTGACATAGATCAGGAATGGCCGGTCGAAGTAGAAACGTCGAGGCTGCCTAATCCCCGGAGGAGGTGCCGCGCTTGCGGCGCCGCCCATAATGGCTTCCGACTTCAATACCACACCGGTCCGACTCAGTGCAAAGTCTATTATCTGCCTGGCCTCAAAGATGAAGTAGCCTTTGGCCCGCCATTTCGGGTTCCTCAATTTCTTTCCCTCCAGATCTGTGAAGTGATGCGTCAGCTTGTAGAAAACGTCGGGGACGATCAGGCTGTCAATCGAGCGAAGTCGGCATAAGCTCTCGTAATACGGGTCCTGCCTAAAGTCGGAAATGTCCTGCTCGATGTCCTTCAGTGCTTCATCCAGGGGATCTCGGCGGGGCATGCGCACCAGCACAACCTGATACGGGTCGGTATGTTTGCACAGGTCAACGGCGAACTCATCGGCACGACCTTGTTCCGCGTATTTGTAGTGAAGGATTTCAACCTGCTCCCGCAGGCGCCCAACATTCGGATCACGCCCGCCAGGTTCACTGGAGAACGCTGTGACAGCGGTTCGTGCGCCGTCTGATGCTTCAAAGTCAAAAGCACGCTCGCGGATATACAACGGGAAAGCGTATTCCACGTCAACGCTCAAGAAGCAATAAGCAACCGATGCCCCCCGCAATCTATCATAGAGTCTGCTGAATACGGGAATAGGTTCAGAGGGGAAGCGTCTTGCCATCTCCTCCTTGATTTGCCCAAAAACCCCATCCTCGACCAAGCCTGCTGTGGCATAAAACGACTCGGCTTCAAGATTCTCGGGGGAAAACTCGCCGCGGTTCAGCCGGTCCGCCAAGTCTTCTGCACCTACGAGCTGGACGGGTTCGCCAATGATATCGTCCTTGAACTTATCCCAGGCTATCTGAAATGTGCCACACCAGATGACGTTCTTGTGTTCCGGCAAGGGACAATCCACCGTCATGATGGTTGCGGTCTGTTTCAAATCGGCCGAAT
>CP070806.1:1832715-1834630 GCA_020343675.1 Phycisphaerales bacterium | reverse complement strand
ATCATGCTTAAGGCCAGGGCACCGTCGGTACCGGGCCGAACGGGAATCCACTGAGCACCAGTACGAATGGCTGTTTCCGTGCGGCGGGGGTCAATCACCACAATCTTTGCGCCGCGCCTGGCTGCTGTCTCAAGCCGCTGCATGTCTACGGGGGGTGAATCTGTAGCGGGATTTGTGCCCCATACCATCACCATATCCGCATTCTCTATATCAGGGAACATGTTCGTTTGCATGCGTCCCATAGTCACAAGGGGAGCAATCATGTGAACAGACACGTAGCACAATGCGCCCACTCCCGTCGTGTTGGGGGATCCAAACGGAAATAGAATGCTGGACGCCGAAGATACGATTGCACCTTTTGGTTGGTACACATCACATAGCGACAGTTCTTGAGCTCCTCGCCCAGTATAGATAGCTACAGCTTCCGGTCCACATTCCCTCTTGATTCTCAGAAGGTTGGCGGCGACAAGTTCGTACGCGTCGTCCCAGCTGATACGATCAAAATCATATGATGGCTTGGGCCCGATGCGCTTCATGGGATGTTTGATTCGGTCCTTAGAGTAGACTATTTCCGGTGCGTGTTTGCCACGCCGACATATCATTCCCAGTGAATGACTGACATCAGGTCGGATGTCAACCAGCTTATCTTTGTCAAACCCCGCCTCGACCCAGCAACCAGCCGGACATATGCCACACAGCCCCTTTCGCCACTCTAGTTTTGGTTCAGATTCCTTCAATTTGCTCACGACCGAATGCTGATGGGATATCGGTAGATATCCTGCCGGGGACTATTCTTCCGAGAAGTCAGTTGAGGGTTAGTATTTCTGCCAGCCCTTCCCTTGACGCATGCCCCGCAAATAAGCCGCTTGCCCCGCGTGAAGGACGCTGTCATCTAGTATGCTAACCAGCCGTACGCCCACTGTCGGTAGTGGCTGGAATTGTGGCTCGTTCAGTTCTCTGTCGAGATCTTTCTCCGACAGGGAGTTGATGTACTGCTTGGAGCGCTCTACCACCGCACGATTGTAGCCTAAGAGTGTTCTCGATTCTGGTGATTTAAACGCTGAAACCTGCTTTGGACTGTGACCAAACCCAACATCGTACGGCTCTGGTGATCGGTCGAATTTGGCATACCACTTCTCCGTGACCCAGAGCTGTTCCCCACCCATCAAAGACGCAATCTGGGCGTCTTGCTGTCGCGTTAGGTGCCAGACCAGCCAACCGATACTGTTACAGTCATGCCTCGGCTGCCAATCCAAATCGTCCTGAGTCAGGCCGTTGAGCACGTTTTCCAGGAACTCCGGGACACGGCTGTAACCGTCAATAAGCAGGTCCTTCCATTCCATAGCTTCCTCCCTTTCTCGAGCAATCTCGGTGCGTAGTCAAGCTGCTGTGGTGAATAGTCTAGAACGGTCAACCGTACCTGTCAATTGCTTGATACCACCTGCACAGTTGCATAGAATCAGTACGACGAACATGAGGCGAGAGGCTCTATTGTGTGCTTCATGTTCTGATCACTTCTGGTTCATGATCAGTTCATATTGCTGTAATAAACTCAATTCGTGCTGATCGCGGATTAAGGGCAAAGACATTACGCATATGAGTGCTTTGGTGGCAGAGAGAAATGATGCAGTTCCGAAGATCCTGAGCAAGGAGGAAGCAAGTGAAGAATAGAGTGTTTCTCGTCTCATTGACAGTCGTGTTAGTGCTTAGTGTGGGGCTTGTCGGCTGCGCAGGTCAGGAGGGGCTGGAGACATCGGAGTACAACCTGACTATCTCCAGCACGGGTTGGGGTGAGGTAACCAGCCCCGGAGAGGGGACTTTCACCTATGACGAAGGCAAGGTAGTCGCCCTGACGGCCGTGCCTGAAGCGGGCTATCGCTTTGTGGACTGGACTGGTGATGTGGACACCATTGCC
>CP070806.1:1830684-1832615 GCA_020343675.1 Phycisphaerales bacterium | reverse complement strand
TTTTCATCAGTGTATGCAAGGCTATTCAACATGCGCACCAAAAAGGCATCATACACCGAGATCTCAAGCCTTCCAATGTGCTGATCACGCTGCACGACGGCAGGCCCGTGCCCAAAGTGATTGACTTTGGCATCGCCAAGGCTACTGGGCGGCGACTTACAGAAAAAACGCTATTCACCCGCTTTGCCCACATGGTCGGTACTCCGGAGTATATGAGCCCTGAGCAGGCGGAGTTCAGCGGGCTGGATGTTGACACACGCAGCGACATATACTCACTTGGCGTTCTGCTTTACCAGTTATTGACCGGAGTGACTCCATTTGACGGAGAGAAGCTGCGCGAAGCAGGGTACGCGGAGATGCAGCGTATCATCCGCGAGGACGATCCCGACAAGCCCTCTACCAAGCTAAGCACGATGGGAGAGTTGCTGACCGATGTCGCCAAGCACCGGAAAGTGGCGCCGGAATCTTTGAGAAGATTGATCAGTGGGGATCTGGATTGGATCGTGATGAAAACGCTGGAGAAAGACCGGACTCGCCGCTATGAGACAAGCAGTGAGCTGGCAAGGGACATTGAGCGACACCTCACCGATGAACTCGTTTTAGCAGGCCCACCGAGCGCGGGTTATCGTCTGCGCAAATTCGTCCGGCGCAATCGTGTCGCTGTAATGTCGGGCTTATTAATCGTAACCGCGTTGCTGGCAGCAGCTGTCATTTCTGTCATGTATGCGCACGAAGCAACCTTGCACGCCGGCGAAGCAGCTACACACGCAAGCGAAGCAGAAGACGCAAAACGGAATGCCGAAAAGGCAAGACAGGAAACATCGGCTCTGCTGGCTGGAAGCTACGTGGACCGGGCTCAGGCGTTGTGCGAGCAGGGAGAGGTCGGCCGGGGGATGCTCTGGCTGGCTGATAGTCTCAAGATTACGCCGGATGGCTACAGTGACCTTGATAGGGCGATCCGGACGAGCCTGGCCGCCTGGTATGGCCAGCTCCATTCACTAAGGGCCGTGGTACAATATCCGAGCCGGATCAATGCGGTGACGTTCAGCCCGGACGGGTCGCGGATCCTGACGGCTTGTCAAGACGGAAACACCTGGCTCTTCGACAGCGCCACTGGCCAACAGATCGGCAGGCCACTGCCCCACGGTAGCAGAGTTCGGGGCGTGACGATCAGCCCCAACGGCACATGGATCGCGACATGGGGCACGAAGGGCTCGGTACGCTTGTGGGATGCAGTCACGCTCAAGCCGGTCGGCACGCCGATACAGCACGAGGGGGCACGCTTCCCAACGTTTAACCCTGATAGCTCACGACTGATAACGGGAGTCGCCGACGGGGCTATCTGGTTTTGGGACGCGGACACAGGCAAAGCACTCGAAAAGGCCTTCCAGCATGAAGGCAACGGATCAGTGAAAGCTGTGGCTTACTGCCCTGAGGGATTGCGAGTCGTCTTGTGTATTGGTGAGGGGATCTACCAGATGTTTGACACCGATCAAGGCGGGCCCATCGGGCCACCCGTGGATATTGGCTCACAGGCGACCGCCGTGACGATTAGCCCAGACGGCATGCGACTTGCCATTGCCAAAATCCACAGCTTGATCCAGGTATGGGATGCGACTACCGGCAAACTGGCATTTGAACCCATTGTGCACGGAGGTATCATCTATGCTCTGGCCTTCAGCCCGGACGGCTCTCGGATCGTGAGCGGGGGTAATACACGTATGGCCTTGTTCTGGGATGCGCATACGGGTGAGTCCATCGGTGCGCCACTACGACAACGAGACACCGTCTACGCCGTGGCCTTCAGCCCGGACGGTACGCGCCTCGTCACTGGTAACCGGGACGGTGTGGTTCGGCTTTGGGATCTGATCCAGAGCAAAAACGTCGGTAAGCCCGTGACGCACAAGGACCGGATCCTGGCTGCGGCTTAT
>CP070806.1:1828630-1830584 GCA_020343675.1 Phycisphaerales bacterium | reverse complement strand
AGGACTTGCGTGTTATTGCTCGGACCTCTGCCTTCTCCTTTAAGGGTAAGAATGTGCCTATTCCTGATATAGGTAGCCAGTTGAATGTGACGACAATCTTAGAGGGAAGTGTGCGAAAAGCAGGAGACAAACTGAGGATAACTGCACAGCTCGTTGATACAACAGGTGGCCATCATCTTTGGTCGGGGAGTTATGATCGAGATATGGGTGATGTTTTTGCGATTCAGGATGAAATAACTTTGGCTATTGTGGAAAAACTGAAGCTTGAGCTGTTGGGCCAGGAGAGGGCCAGGTTGACTGAGCGACAACCTGTAGATATTGAGGCATATAATCTATATCTAAAGGGTCTTTTCTTCTGGAATAAGCGAAGCGAAACGAATTTGAAGAAGGCTATTGAGCATTTCGAACTGGCAATCGCAAGAGATCCAAACTGTGCCCTGGCTTACGCTGGACTGGCTTCTTCTTACGGCCTTCTTCCGGTCTACAGTCCTTTGCCGCCCAAAGAAGTAGTTCTGAAAGCGAGGCAGATGGCGTCAGAAGCACTAAAGATTGATGAGACGCTTGCTCAAGCACGCACCTCACTGGGAAGCATAAGAACATTTTATGATTGGGACTGGGAGGGAGGAGAGGAGGAGTTCAAGAGAGCCATTGAACTCAATCCAGCCCTTGCTGGGGCTCATCAGGCCTACTCGTACAATCTTTTGTACAGAGCTCGGTTTGACGCGGCCATCAAAGAAATGGAACAAGCCCTTGAATTGGATCCTCTCTCTGTTGGCATAAACCATGACTTAGGAACCGTCTGTATCTGTGCTGGACAATTCGACCGTGCAGTAAATGCATTGAAGAGGACGCTCGAGATGGACCCAGCCAGGGTGTACGCACACCATAACCTCGGGGAGGCCTATTTTGGCAAGTCAATGTATGAGGAAGCTCTGATGGAGTTTCAAAAAGAAAGAGAGATTTCAAAAGGAGCTCAGGCATGGACAGAACTGTATATCGGGGGGACCTATGTAGAGATGGGCAAGCCAGATGAGGCCCAAGAAGTGCTAAATGATCTGCTTGAACGCTCAAAGGCCGAATATGTTTCGCCTTTCATTTTGGCGGGTTTCCATTTTGTTCTCGGTGAAAACGACAAGGGCTTCAAATTGTTAGGCCAGGCATACGAGGAACAGGATGTGTGGTTGTGTTGGCTCAAAATAGAACCGCTGCTTGACAGTATTCGCTCAGACCCAAAATATATCGCACTACTAAAGAAAATGAACTTAGACAACTGATGTCCATCTGTACAAGTTCCGACGGGGGAACTAAGGGATTCGTCTTTCGCTTTCTTCCAACAATTCTCATATCATAAGATGAGAGAAGAGTGCGATTGGGGTGACGAGGTGCGTATTTCCAAATAAGCAAGTCATGTTGGAGGCACGAAGAAAAAATCCACAATCAACTTGCCCAGTAGAAACGGAATATGTGGTCTTAGATATTTGTTTGCCGGGTTTGAGCGAGACCGTATAATGACGGCTGCTGTATAATCCAATCTCGAGACTCTGCAAGATGGAGGTTATTATGAAGACCAGATGGGTGTTTGTGTTCGTTGCGCTGGCGTTTTTCTGCGGCGTATTGAGAGCCACCGACCAAGTGCGGTTCGAGAAAATCGTTGTCGATAAGACTTTTCGTGCTGAAGGCCTGGCGACGGGGGACGTCAACCACGACGGCAAGCGCGATATTCTCGCGGGCGACGTTTGGTACTCTGCGCCGGACTGGAAGATGCACGAAGTCCGTCCCATAGGCACGTACGACGGTACGAAGGGATACAGCAACTGCTTTGTGAACTTCGCCCAGGATGTCAATGGCGACGGCTGGGTCGATTCGATTATCATCGGCCTGCCCGACACTGAGTGCTTCTGGTACGAGAATCCGAAGAACAAGCCCGGCCACTGGAAGCAGCGCATAGTCGCCA
>CP070806.1:1826571-1828530 GCA_020343675.1 Phycisphaerales bacterium | reverse complement strand
TTGAATATCTGCTGGTCGCCTTCGGTAAAGAGCACTTCGTTGCCGGTTATATCGGAGGGCAGCAAGTCCGGCGTAAACTGGATGCGCCTGAATTCTGCCTCCATGTGTTTAGCAAGACTCTTGACCGCCCGAGTTTTGGCCAGCCCGGGCAAACCCTCGACCAGGAGATTGCCGTTAGTGAGCAGTCCAATCAGGAGCCGTTCGATAATCTTCTCCTGGCCGATAATGGATTGTGCCATTCGTGACTTAAGTTCTAAAATCGTGTCGAGTGTCGCCATATGTCAAATCCTCAAATCATATCTATGCAGATGGATTCAGGGGACATAATCCAACGTCCTTCTGCGTTCTCGAATGCTGTTTCCTACCCTTCCTCCTGGCTCGTGCCACAGCCCTGGCCAAGTCTTCCCCCGACCAGGACAGTGACACATTAACGTCTTTGCCAAAAAGACGAGCATGTAAATCATTAATAAGCCGACTCAGTTCAGTATAGCCGACTTGCCCCGCGAAGTCTTCAAGTGTCGTCACTCCACTAAACTCTGACTGTCTGTCCAGCCAGGCGAGCAGTGTTCGTAAAGCAGCTTGTGGATCATTTGCGAGACAGGCCTGCCGGAAGTGTTGGAAATAAGCCTTTTCCGATTCCGCACAATGAACTCTAAAGTCAGTAATAATGCCGCGAATTGTATGACCGTGCCGACGTAACAACCACCAGCCAATTAAGAATAAAAAGAAAATAACAGCGGCTGTGGTTATGAGATACTTAGAACCTCCACTAGGTGTAGTTACTTCGATTTCGGTTTGCACGGGTGTGTTTGGATCATTTGGATCACCGGCCCAGAGTGGATTAGCAAGAACAGTCAAACCAAGTGCCGGGATCGCAGCTTCTCTGACCTGGCCCTGTTCGGGATCCCACCAGAAGACAGAGATCGGTGAAAGCTCATAATGGCCTTGCTTTTGGGCGATATAGGTCACCGAGTCAGTGCGCGTGGCCGTCAGAGAACCACGATACTCCCGGTCATTGAGTACAGGTTGGTCGGGGTACTCCTTAAGGCCGTCATGCTCTGCTGGTAAGAGATGCGGCAAAAGCATCGCCACTGTATTTTCTGCTGTCACGATCACAGTTCGTTTGATCGCATCACCTACTTTCAGCTCGTTCACATCCGGTTCAAATCTCTGGGACAGAATTAGTTTCGACGTAATAATGGCCTCGAGATGATTAGACAGTACGGATGGAATGACTACCTGGCGTACAAGCGATTCGCTTTTAGCAGTCACATCCGTCACACCATTGCTGTTGCGCACACTTGCTCCAATTGTAATAGAAGGCACAATTAGCTCACCCGTCCGAGTCGGATAAACAGAGTAACGGCGTTCTACGCCCATCCAGGTTTGACCGCTGCGACGTTCGGTCAAATTCATTCCGGAACGTGGTGGTACCACAATGGCCCCCTCGATCTGGATATCGGGAAACGAAGGTGCCCCGGAAAAAGCGAAGCCATCACTCAAAAACCGCACCGCGAGTTCGCATCTCTGTCTGACTGCCAGTTCGCCTTCAGGCAGTAATTTGGCTCCGGCAAGGGCAGTCGGAGTCTGTGCTTCGGCATTAGTGACAAAGACCGCCAACAAAAGCACAATTACTGCTAAATTAAAAGCCTTCTGCATCATATACTTCAGCACCAACCTTCAGTTTTTCATCTATCCAGAAGGTCGTGTGCATCCATAAGATAGATGGGCACGGCTTCCTGCCAACATTTGTATTAGTTGCCGCCGGTAGAGCCATAAAGCAGCCAATCAAGGGGCCAATCGTATGTCAAATCAATTTCAATTCCCATGTGGAGAATTTGACTCCATCTGCTTCAACACCTCGACCAAAGGTATGCCCACAGAACCCGAAGGCGGTTTTATTTCAAGGCAGGTCGCGATGGTTGCAGCGATATCGTAGGGTGTAACAGGCCGCGCAAT
>CP070806.1:1824491-1826471 GCA_020343675.1 Phycisphaerales bacterium | reverse complement strand
CGTTTGACAATAGTAGTGAATTGGTAGGGATGCTGGATACAAAGGAGTGCTGTCTGATCGTTGTTGACGTGCAGGGCAAGCTGGCGCAGCTGATGCACGCCAGAGAAGCTTTGTTCAGGAACATTCGGATTCTCATCCAGGCCGCCAAAATCCTGAATATTCCAATCCTGTGGTGCCAGCAGTGCCCGGCCGCCCTCGGCCCGACGGTTCCCGAGATCGCGGAGCTTCTCACTGGTGAGCAGCCGATCAACAAATCCGCCTTCAGTTGCTGCGGCGATGAAACATTCAACGCCAAGCTGCACGAGCTGAAACGCAATCAGGTTCTGCTGTGCGGCATCGAAACGCATGTCTGCATTTACCAGACAGCCGTTGATTTGCTGCGGAACGGTTTCAGCGTGGACGTACCGGCGGATGTCGTTTCATCCAGAGCCCTGGACAACAAGCAGATTGCGATCAGCAGAATGGCCGGCCTGGGCGTCAATATCAGCTCGGTTGAGATGACCCTTTTTGAGCTGTTGAGAACCGCCGAACATCCCCAATTCAGGCAAATCGCCAAGCTGATAAAGTAATCCCTTCTCACTTATCTTGCAGCAATTGTCTCCTTTTTGGTACGTTTTCAAGCGTGAAAAGGAGGATTTGAAAAGAACGCAGGTTTTTCTCAATTTTCCCCTTGACAGATTCTACATATATAGAATATCCTCTATTCTTATAGAATAAGGAGCCCAGAATATGGCGAGAACAGCCAAAAAACCGTGTGGAGACGAACCGGCTGTGGAACTCACGGAGGCCGAATGGGACATTATGAAAGTCGTTTGGGAGAAGGAGCCCTGTGCAGCAGGCACTGTCCAGGAAACGCTGGCCCAAAGCAGGGACCGCGCCTACAGCACCGTCAAGACCACGATGGACCGCATGGTTGAGAAAGGCTTTCTGGAAATCGAGAGAATCCGCAACCTTCAGCTTTTCAGATCCTGCATAAGCGAAGTTGACGCCAGGCGGGGTGAATTCCGAAAGATGCTCAAGCGCGCTTTCGACGGGGCCCTGACGCCGATGATGCAATTCCTGATCGAGCACGAAGGGCTCTCAAAAGAGGAAGCCCTGCAACTACGGAAGCTGGTTGAGCAACAGAGAACAGAAGGCGGGAGAAAGGGAAAGGCGAGAAATGAATCATCAAATCAATAATATCATCACGGCGTTGAACACGCTGGGCGGCGGATTTTGGGATTATGCGGCGGGCGTGTTTATCCAAGCCAGTATGCTGATCGTTTTGTTGCTGATTCTCGACTTCATGCTGCGAAAGCGGGTACGGGCAGTATCCCGCTACTGCCTGTGGATGCTGCTATTCGTAAAACTTGTGCTGCCGGCGTCTTTCACATTTCCTACAGGAATTGGATACTGGTTGGGAGATTATTTTCCAAGTGAAGCTTCGATAGCAAGGTTCGTGCCGCAGCCAAAAGAGGCTGTGCCAATGGTTATTGATATGCCGCAATGGTATACTTCCTTAGAGATGCCCGCCACGAACGAAAGGGTGGCTACAGGAGTTGAACTTGAATCTATTAGCTGGCAGGGCTTAGTGTTTTCAGGCTGGCTGGTGGGGATGTTGGCTCTCTTGGCATTACTCGTTCGGCGGATTTGTTTTGTCAGAAGACTGATTGCTCAAAGCAGATCTGCAAATGAAAGATTGCTTGAGATGCTTCAGGAATGTCGCTGCCAGATTGGTATTCGCAGGAATATTGAATTGAGATTATCGGGTGACAAGCTCAGTCCTGCTGTGTGCGGATTATTTAGACCAACCATTTTAATGCCGGCTGCTCTATCTAAAAAGCTGTCGCGAGAGAAACTAAAGGCCGTTTTGATTCACGAACTTGCTCATACTAAGCGGGGCGATGGTTGGGTAAACCTGCTGCAGACTACGTTGCAGATCGTGTATTTCTACAATCCGCTTGTATGGATTGCAAACGCGATGATTCGCAGGGTCAGAGA
>CP070806.1:1822406-1824391 GCA_020343675.1 Phycisphaerales bacterium | reverse complement strand
GGAAGAGAATTGCCTGGCGCCTTATGGCGCTGGTTGGAATAACCTGCGCAACGAGCCTGCCTTCGACGCCCTGCCAGTCGCCCACATCAGGGTCGTAGTCCGGATCCGGTTCCGCCTTATTGAACCCAAGATCCTGGATCTGGATATTCTTCCAGCGCACCTTCATTGGCTCCTTCTCTTTTGTTGAATGCACTTGCAGGGCGATGAAGCCATTGGACGTCATAGAATCTGCGATACTTGCCGCCGGAACGCCATTGAGCCAGGTCCGCATCGAATCGCCCACGGCCTCGATGCGGAAATGGTTCCATTCGTCCGGCATGAAGGCATTGCGCGCCCTAACGTTGCGAGTAAGATTGCAGAGCCAGCCGCGGCGCGCTTCATCGCAGATCCCCCCAGTCCAGCGCCGTGGTTGGGTGCCCGGAGGGACTTGCTCGCCAGTGACCCACAGATTCGCAGGGCTCTTTGAATAAAGCTCTTTCTGTGCGGGATCGATCTCCACCTGGTAGCCGTGAACGCGTCCGTCCCTGTATTGCCCAAGACTCTGGCTGCGGATCTGAACGCCGGAGTTCAGTCCTTCGTCCACCTTGAAATCCAATTCGAGAATAAAATCGCCGTAGTCCTTCTTCGTGCAGAGGAAGCTATTCGCAGAGCCCGGAACGGTGGTTCCGACAATCATCCCGTCCTGAACCTCATACGTAGCCGTCCCGTTCAGTTGTTGCCACCCGTTCAAGGTCTTGCCGTCGAAAAGATCCTGCCATTCAGGCATCTCTTCGGCAAAAAGAAGACTTGTGCCAAGCAGCGAAATCGCCAGGCTGCCACAAACCGCGATTCTTGTACTCATTCTCATAGACTATCCTTTGCGTTCCACCGCGAGATCCTTCATTTGACTACCGTTCACGCCGCAAGTCAGAGCGCGTGGCGGACTTTCTGAAGCAGCTCCGCCACGCGGACCTTGGGGTCATACTCCTCGCCCGGCACCGAGAGCGTTTCGATCGGAATATAGCCGCGGTAGCCTCCGTCCCTGATGATTCCGATGAGCTTCTTCATATCGACATAGACATTGCTTTCTTTGCCCAGCAGCTTCTCCTTGATTTGCCAGTTCACGGCATAAGGGATCACCGCAGCGATGTCATCGTATGTGCTTTGCCAGAAATAGCCTGTATCGACGATCACACCGAACCACTCGGAATCGACCATTTTCACAATCTTGATTACTTGCGCGGATGTCTTGAGGAAATCCCAGTGGTTCTGAATCCCGACGATGACGCCGTATTTCTTTCCGACCTCAACGCATTCTTTCAAATCCTCCACCATCCATGAGGCCACTTCGTCCCAGGGATGCCCTTCGGGCTCGGCCCCGGCAAACACACGGATCACGGGCGCGCCCATCTTGGCCGCGACTTCGATCCATTCTTTGACGTGCCCGACATCGGCGGCTCTGGCCTCTTTGTCCGGCGAGGCGAAATTGTTCCGAACGCCCGTCCCGCTGATATCGAGTCCCAGATGGAAGGCCCTGAGCTTGAATTCATTGATGAAGGAATCGCTCGGCACAGCAGGGTATCCCGGGAAAAAATAACCCGTGGGATCAACAGCGTCGAAATTGTGTCGGGCGCAGAAATCGAGAAGGTCGAACAGGGTCATACCCGGTCCCCGGCCCTTGTTATAGTCGTTCAACGCCTTGCTGAAGGAATAGGCATTGAGGCTGATCTTGAGCTTGGGGCCGCCGACTCTTTTGATGGGCGTCTGCGCGGAAGCAGAAACGCCCCCCGGTTCTATGTCCGCTGCAGCACACAGCGGCAACAAGAACGAGCTCTTGATCAAGTCTCTTCGATTGAGTCTATTGTCCATGATTATGCCTCCTATAGTCTGTGACTTTTCAGTTCAAGAAAACGCTGGGATACAGAGAATCATAGCAGCCTGTGACTATATTAGCAAGCCTCTGGCTCTGCAACTGCCAAAAACGGTGTGCTTCCTGTTCTTTTCCC
>CP070806.1:1820302-1822306 GCA_020343675.1 Phycisphaerales bacterium | reverse complement strand
CGGGCCTGCTCGGCCGAGCCGCTGAAGCAGTGAAAGACCACGCCCCGCAGCCGGCCATCGAGGCGAATGGACTGTTCGAGGATGTCTATCGTCTCGTCGAAGGCCTCCCGGCTGTGAATGATGACCGGCAGGTTCAGCTCGCGGGCGATTTCCAACTGGGCGGTGAAGGCCCGCCGCTGGTCGTGCCTCGGTGAGAGGTCGTAATGGAAGTCCAGCCCCGTCTCGCCCAGCGCGACGACTTTCTCGCCTTGTGCAAGGTCTTTGAGCTCGGCCAGCGTCGCGGCGGTGACGTCTTTGGCATCGTGCGGATGGATCCCGACCGCGGCGTACATGTTCTCGAACCGCTCGGCCAGCGCGACGGCCTTTCGGTTCTGTTCGGCGTCGGTTCCGACGGTGACCCAGCCGGTCACGCCCGCGTCCCTGCTGCGAGCCACGACGGCTTCGACGTCCCCGGCCAGCGGCTCGAACGTCAAGTGGCAATGTGTATCAATCAGCTCCATCGTCTTCGGTCAATCACTTGTCTCGAACAATGTGCCTATTATGTCGCTGCGGCGATTGAAAGTAAAGGTGATAACGTCACAGTTCCGACGGCTTTTGGCATTGATTGTATCCAAATCGAGCGTATAATACGTCTTAAAAGAAATCCTGTGTTGATCCGATTTACGATTGGAGTGACATGATGAAGAAGCTTGTTGTCGTTCTTGCCCTTGTATTCTGTCTGTATTCACACGCCTCGGCCCAGGAGTGGACGCGCTTCCGCGGCCCGAATGGCCAGGGCCACAGCCACGCGAAGAATATCCGCGTCAAATGGTCCGTGAAGGATTATCTCTGGACGGCGGACCTGCCCGGCACGGGTCATTCCTCCCCCGTCATCTGGGGCGACAAACTGTTTATCACCTGCTGCGACCAGAAGCAGGCCAGAGCATCCATTCTCGCGCTCAGCACCGCCGACGGTCAAACGCTGTGGCAGAAGGACTATCAGCTCATCGACTCGCCCATGAACAAGCTCAATAGCTACGCCGCTTCGGCGCCCGCTCTGGACAAGGATCGCGTCTTTGTGATATGGCCGACCGCGAAAGAGCTGAGCGTCATCGCTCTCGATCACGATGGAAACGAACAATGGCGAAAAGAATTCGGCCCGGTCTATAGCAAGCACGGCCCCTGCGTCTCACCCATGCTGTATGGTGACCTGGTGGTTTTCACCCAGGAGCAGCGAACGAATGACAAGGGACTCAAAAGCCGCTGGCTGGCGCTCGATTGCAACGATGGGCAAATACGCTGGGAAATACCGCGTGACAATGGAGGTTTCATTTCACATGCGACGCCCTGCGTGAATGCGGACGATTCCGGTCACGATTACCTTGTCTTTTCCAGTCTGGTGTATGGGATTTCAGCGGTGGATCCGAAGGAAGGCTCGATTCTCTGGGAACAGCCGGGTTTCTCGGTCCGGGCGCTCACGTCGCCGGTTCTTGCCGAGAACCTGATTATCGCCACGTGCGGCTCCGGGGCCAGCGGAAAGACGCTCATGGCCGTCAGGCCCGCCTCGAAGACAAAACCTGCAAACGTGGCCTATAAGATCGAGGACCGAACAGTCCCATTTGTCTCTTCTGCGATTGTCGTTAACGATTTGCTTTTCACGTTCCATGATCAGGGGCAGGTCGTCTGTCGAGATGCGCAGACGGGGGTTCTGAAATGGGCTGAGAAGCCGGGCGGAAGATTCTTTGGCTCACCCATCTGCGTTGAGGACAGGCTGTATTGCATGAACGTCGATGGTGACGTGGTTGTCCTGAGCGCGGCCGATGAGTATGAGTTGCTGGCCGTGAATCCGCTGGGCGAGAAAACACAGGCCACACCGGCAGTGGCGGGAGGGATTATGTACCTGCGGACTCAGACAAAAGTATTCGCCGTCGGGCAGGCGAAGGATTGAAACATTATTGAATCCCGTTCTGGAGAAAATCTCATGACAAATCAGGCTAAGATACTGACGTGTGCGGCGGCTCTGCT
>CP070806.1:1818195-1820202 GCA_020343675.1 Phycisphaerales bacterium | reverse complement strand
GTGCCGGGTGGACTGTGTACAAGCTCTATCAGACCCGGCCGGTGACCGAGAAGGTGGAGCCCGTTCCCTTAGTTCCGCTGGTCAGTGTTGAAGATCTTATTGAAAGTAATGAGAGAGTAACCATCCGTGCTTTCGGTACGGTCATTCCGGCCCAGCGTATCACCCTTCGATCGGAAATCAGCGGTCGCATTGTCGAGCAACATCCCGCCTTAATGCCCGGTGGGGTGATCACAGAAGGAAATGAAGTTCTCCGGATTGCCCCGACCGATTATGAATTGCGCGTCAAACAGGAAGAGGTGGCTGTGGAATTAGCGGAGGCGGAATTCGAGCTCGAACGGGGCCAACAGGTAGTAGCCGCCAAAGAGTGGGCTATGCTCAAGGATGAAATAGATGCTTCGGAGGAAATGGCTGATTTTGCCTTGCGCAAACCACAACGACGGCGGGCCGTGGCCAACATCGCGGCGGCCAAGAATCGTCTCGCCTTGGCTAAACTGGATCTTGAGCGGACCATTCTGCGAGTCCCGTTCAATGCACTGGTGTTGGATGAGTTCGTCGATGAAGGACAATTGGTTACACCACAAACGCTGGTAGCAAATCTGATTGGGACAGACCGGTTCTGGGTACAGGTATCGGTCCCATTCAATTACCTTGACCGTATTCGCTTTGCCGATGAAAAGGGTAGAAATGGGTCACAGGCTAAGGTTTTCGTCAGTTCCGAGGACGGCGTGTTCAGCGTTCGGGAAGCTTACGTTCTGCGCCTTTTGGGGGATCTTTCGGAAAGCGGACGCATGGCCCGCGTACTCGTGGCCATCGATGATCCCTTGGGATTTTCCGCTAATGACGATGCAAAAATCCGGCCCGTTTTGATCAACAGCTATGTACGTGTGGAGATCGAAGCGGGGGTCCTGAAAAAGGTATATGAGATCCCTCGTATTGCCTTGCGCGAGAACAACCGTGTATGGGTGCGGGATGCGGAGGGCCATCTTCAGATTCACGATGTGAATGTAGTATGGAGCCGCCGGGAGAGTGTACTGGTGACCAATAACTTTTCCTCCAACGAAAAGTTGATCGTCAGCAGGTTGGCCGTTGTGCTTCCCGGAATGCCGGTAAGGGTCGGCCGGGCTTTGCGTTCCTCGACTGTTTCCCAGACGCAGCCGGTATCGAGTAGTACAGGATCCTAGAATTCTGTGAACTAAATAGTTGTGGTATATAAAAGTGTACGATGATAAAACGCATACCAAGCGGTGGGTGGGCCTTGTAGCCTGGATGGCCAGAAATCACGTCGCTGCAAACATAATCATGGTCGCACTTCTCGGCGGCGGTATCATCGTGGCATTCAATATAAAGCAGGAAGTTTTTCCTGCTTATGAACTGGACATCATCCGCTTCCACATGTCTTATCCAGGGGCCAGCCCAGAAGAAGCAGAGCAGGGAATAATACTTGCCGTCGAAGAGCAGGTACGAGGGCTCGAAGTGGTTAAGCGATTGACTGCCGAAGCGGAAGAAGGTTCCGCTTCCGTCTCCATCGAACTGGTTGACGGAATCGATCCCAATCGTGCGTTACAGGAAGTCAAGAATGAGATTGACCGCATTAGTTCCTTCCCTGAGGAGGCCGAGAATCCTACCCTGGAACTCGCCCTTCGCAGGAGGAGCGTAATTCAGTTGACCATCGCAGGTGACGTTAGTGAACGCACGCTTTATGCCTTTGTGCAGATTGTTCGTGAGGAGCTTCTGGCCATGCCCGAGATTACCCAGGTCGACCTTTACGGCAGCCGGAAACCCGAGATCAGCATCGAGGTTCCGCAAAAAAAACTTCGTGCTTTTGGAATGACCCTCGCCCAGATCGCGTCGATTATTCGCGAATCTGCTCTGGACGTACCCGCGGGTGGAATCCGTACCGATGCTGGCGAAGTCCTTCTGCGAACTACGGAACGGCGCAACTTTGCAAGCGAGTTCAGCGATATTCCAATTGTGAGCATGAACGACGGTACCAAGGTTCGTCTGGGT
>CP070806.1:1816060-1818095 GCA_020343675.1 Phycisphaerales bacterium | reverse complement strand
CGTGCCGATCCCGCACCGACGCGGCGGATACGTGCTCACAATTCGAATGTTGCACGGCATAGCAACCTCGCTCATCGAGACATCGTCTTGCGTTCAGGCCGTTCACAAATCGCCCGTATCGAACAACACTCGCTTTTCAGACGGCCGCCATGACGCCCCGGACATAACCGACCGACTCGGCCAGACCTGCCAAGGGGTCATCGGCGTCTTTCTCGTATTCAAACGAGACGATGCCGTCGTACTTGATTTTCACGAGCGTCCTGATGAACTTCGGAATATCGATCACGCCGCGCCCGACTTCGATGGCTCCGCCCTTGGCCGTCGCGGCCGAGACATCCTTGATATGCACATCGTGGATCCTGTCGGCACACTTCTCGGTCTCAGCGATGGGGTCAACATTCACGCGTTTGGTATGCCCAATATCGTGACACATACCGATGCGTTTGTCTAAATTCCGTACCTGCTTGTATGCGACTGAGGGTATCGGAAAGAGCTTATCCCCCGGACCGTGGTTATGGATCGCCACTTTGATATCGTACTGAGCGACCTTCTTGTCGATCAGCGGCAGCATCTCAGGTGTCGGCGCCGCTATAATGACCTTCATCCCTGCGGCTTTAACGTAGTCGAAGGCCTGGTTTACCTGCCTCTCGCTCTTCATCGAGATGACTCCACCACCATAGAGTGTCAGGCCGGCCTCTCTGACCTTCTCCAGGGTGGCCTGAATCTGAGCGGGCGTGCTGTCCAGCTCCAGGTGCATGCTTTTGAAGCAGATATACTTCAAGCCTACCCGCTTGGTCATCGCCAGCGTATCGTCCAGGCTGAACTTTCTCAACGTGTACGAAGCCAGACCCAGCTTGAACCGTATCCGTCCGGCCCGGCGACCCTGGGCCAGAGAATCGCTCCCACCGACCAGCGACGCGGCGGCTCCCGCGCTCGCAACGTGTAGAAATTCTCTTCTGCTCTGTTTTCTCTCTGCCATCGGAATCTTCTCCTTATAGGGTATCAGGACACTTCTGTTGCGTTCATCAGGCCAATCAGAATACGGCAAATCCCCTTTGAATGCAAGTAAATTCGCTTTGCCGCCCATTACGGGATTTGGTATCATGGCGAACCAACAATGGAGCATCAAAGCTGCGGCTTTGGCATCGAGAAAGGCAGGCAGGAACCACGTGAGAAACCGAGCAGTCAACAAAGCACATGTCCTGACGCGCCGGCAGTTCCTCAAGAGCTCTGCGGCGGCGGGCGCCGCATTTCTGTCCGGACCGACACTCGTACCGGCCCCGCTATTCGGCGCCGACGCTCCCAGCAACAGGATAACCATTGGAATGATCGGAATGGGGCGCCAGGCCTACCATTCCAACCTGAAGTTCTTCCTCGGCGCTGCCGACGCGCAGGTCGTCGCCGTCTGTGACGCGGACACTTGGAGACTCGATAACGCTCGCAAGGCGGTCGAGCGGCATTATGCCGGAGAAAGAAGCGCAGGCGCCTTCAAGGGCTGCTCGACCTACAGGGATTTTCGCGAGCTTCTGGATCGCACCGATATCGACGCCGTGATGATTTCCACGCCCGACCACTGGCACGTACCAATGGCCATCGCCGCGGCCAGGGCGGGCAAGGATATCTCTTGCGAGAAGCCCCTGACCCTGAGCATTGCCGGCGGCCGGGCGCTCAGCGACACGGTGCGCCGGTACAACCGCGTCTTCCGCACCGACAGTGAATTCCGTTCACATGCGTGCTTCCAAAAGGCGTGTGAGTTGGTACTCAACGGGCGCATCGGCAAGGTGCACACAATTCGTACCGGCGTCCCGGCAGGTGACGTGGGCGGCCCGCCGGAGCCGGAAATGCCCGTCCCAGTGGAGTTGGATTATGACATGTGGCTGGGGCCCGCTCCGTACGCACCCTACACACTTGACCGCGTCCATCCGCGGGGAAGTTACAATCGACCCGGCTGGATGCGCGTACCCGACTACTGCGAAGGCATGGTCACCAACTGGGGCGCGCACCTAAACGACATCGCCCAGTGGGGCAACGCGAC
>CP070806.1:1813873-1815960 GCA_020343675.1 Phycisphaerales bacterium | reverse complement strand
ATGCCGCAAATCAAGCCCGACGTGGGCAGGGAGATTCAATTCTCCATCCTTGTTCACGACCCTGACGGAACGGGTGTTCGCGATTGGGGCAAAGCCGCAGGCCTTTGGCCCGAGCAGCGAAATAAGTTTGCGTGGTGCGCAGGGGATTGGGTAGAATTCTCCGGCGAGCCGCCTTACGACAGTAAGATTGAATGGGGACTATGCTCGTCGAGACATTAGGAAAATAGAAAAGAAAACTAACTTCTTCTATGTCTAAAGGAGGTTCTTATGCGTGTAACAATTAGTCGGACCAAAGTCTTTCTTATATTGTCTGATTTAATTTGTTTGCTACTGTTTCCTGGATGCGCGGTCAATGAGACTTATGTTTCACCGAGTTCTCGGCTGGGCGGGGCGATAGTAATGCGTGTGGCCTCTTCACAGAATAGCGATCCGTTCCAGGCGGGTAAACAGGCCGCCAAAGCACTTCGAGAACGGATGGGACAAGTCCCGCCCCATACAGTTATCCTGACCGAGTGTTTTGAAGATCGGGCACAAAAGAAGGAAGTGCTCAAAGGCGTCTGCACTGTCTTTGAGGCCGACATTGTCTTTGGATTTGCAACCTACGGCTCATTCAACCAGCAAGGATGTATGGATGGTGATTCCGTTGGTATCCTAGGTATTGGGGGCGAGGGAATCGCCACGGTGGCGGCGCTTAGGCGAGATCTGGGAATTGGGGGCCTGACCATGGAAAGTCACAAGGAGGAACTTGCCAGTCGTCTTCGGACCGGCGGCGCCGACCTGGCGGCCAAAATCTCAAGGGGACCAAGTGATCGTCTTATAGTCGTTATGGCCGATGCTCACTCTCCCAAAAATCAGTTCCTTCTCGAAGGTGTCCAGAAAGTATTGGGCAAAGACTTTCCCATTACCGGTGGTTCGGCAAACAAAAATGCAGGCCAGACATTCGTGTATTTCCAGGGTAGAATGTATACTGACAGCGCTATTGCCTTCCTATTATCCGGTGATTTCGAGGTTTCCCTCTCGGGAAGGCAGGCAAAAGAGAATGCAAAGGTGATTTCCTCCGCTGCACAGAGTGCCGCTGAGGCGTTGAAGAATATGAGGGCGAAGCCATTTTCGGTACTGGCATTCAATTGCGCCGGTCGCAAAGGCAAGCTCGACAATATCGAGGATGAACTCAAGGCTATACAGTCTGTTATAGGAAATGACATCCCTCTTTTTGGAGCTTACTGCGCTGGGGAGATTGGTCCCGCCGACATCACCGAAAAGGACCCTTCTGCCCTTAGTAGCGGCGTTGGCTGGCACGTGATGTTTACGGTCCTCGGTAGGTAGGATGTGATGAAGTGATCAGACTGCTCGGTTAGAGGCAGGGGTGGGAATTAGAGGATTCGAACAGGAGAACAGTTGAGCATTGGAGCGGGCAGGTACATAGTTGTTTTTTCTCTTGAATCGTAATCTTCCCGGTGCTATAGTTACTTGTGTATATTTTAATTGATTTTTCTTTCATTTTATCATTTGGAGGATATTGCTATGTGTGAACACTGCACGCGACGTGAATTTTTGGAGGCAGGAGTTGCCAGTGGATTGTTGCTGGCCGGTGCAACATGGAAGCACGCCTGGGCTTCGCAATCACCACCGGGCCAAATCCGGGAAAAGTCTCGCATTTGCGTCGTCTTCACCGGCACGCCACAACCGGATGACCGCAATTGGGGAGCCGACGCCGGGCAAGTAGAGGCTATGAAAAATCGACTGGCAAAGGTGGAAAAAGACCTGGGAAACGTCGAACTAATAATGGGTCAGTCGAGAAATGCCCAGGAAACGGCGGCCCTGTTAGAGAAGTCGGGACAGGCAGCACCGGTGCTCGCTATCAACGTCCAAAACTTTGCCTTGACAAGGGTAATACAGCCGGTCCTGAACGGGTCGCATCCCATGGTGTTTTTCTCACTGCCGGCCAGCGGTCACGATTGGATGTATGCACCCCGATGGCATAATAGGGGACATCGCGTCACCCTTCTGGCAAGCAGGGATTACGACGAGCTCGAACGGGCCCTTCGTCTGCTGAGGGTGATTCCTATGATGAAGCAGACCCGGAT
>CP070806.1:1811581-1813773 GCA_020343675.1 Phycisphaerales bacterium | reverse complement strand
GACAGGCCGGCGGACGCAAATATCTGGGGAATGACCGGCAAAACGCGGACGTCCGCGTCGTCAAAGAAGATCACCCCCTCGCCGTTGGACGTTTTCATACCATTTCGCTGTCCATTGAAGTCGTAGCTGGCCGTAAAAGTACCACCGGTTGCCTTTTGGGCCTTTGGCGCCAATACGGAAACGAATTCCGGGAAGTTCACATTGACAGCCAGCACGCGCCCGCGGAATTCCATCGGCTTATCCTCGCTGGCGTCGGCGTGGAAGTAGCCACTGACGCGCCCGCCACATAAGGCGGCGCCGAACCGCTCGATATCGAGACGCCGGCCGTCGAATCCGGCCGTCACGTTTAGCGTCTCCGCCAGCTTTCCTTCCTTGAAAAACAAAGTGCAGCCATCCAGTGTCGTGCTGCCTTGGAACTGCAACTCCGGCGGCGAGTTCAAGGATCCGGCTATCGTCAGGTCCGCAACCAGTCTGCCCTCCAGCGCGTACTGAGCTCTCCCCATCGCCGCAAATGCCATGGCCATCTCCTGCCTCCCGGCCAGATGATCGGCCTTGACCGAAAGCTTGACGTGTGAACTGGCCAGGTTCACGAGCCCCTTGACGGCGACGGCGTTCGAATCGTCCGGCGCCCGGTGGCTGGCTACGATGTCGTAAGAATCCTCTGCTTCGCGCGTGGCATCCAGCCATAATCTATCGAACACGATCTCCGGCCTGTTCACATCTTCGACCGCAACCGTCGCATCTCGAACCACAAATCGCTGAAGCGATGAAAAACCAGCGTTTGGATCTCCCCCTTTACCCTTGGGAAGCCAGGCGGGGATTTTGAATCCACCGCCGTCTGCGGCGACGGTGCGAAGCCTCGGCGTCTTCAGCTCGACTTGCGTCAGAACCGGTTTTCGCCCAGGCCAGTTCGCCAAGGTCAGTTCGGCATCGGCCGTGCTGAACCATTCAATGCCATTCGAGTCACAAACGCTGAAGTTCTCAAATCCAAGTCCGGCCGGCGTCACTTTCACATCGGCGTTGAGCGGGTTCCAGGCGGTGGCGCCGTCGGCTTCGACGACCCAGTCGCGCAGTTGCAGTGTTCCGTTCGGCCGCCACCGGCCCGGCTCCTTCAGAGACCCCGTCATCGCCAGGTCAGCAAACACACTGCCCTCGGCGGATATCTCGGGCCTGCCGAGGGCAACGAACGGCAGAGCCATTTCCGCTTTCGTAAACTTGTGTTTCATCTGCAGCGAAACGTCGAAGGCCGCGTTGTGTAAATTAACTCCGCCCCTGGCCAGAAGCAGATCCGAGCTTTCGCCCGTGACACGATTCAGCGAGAACTCGTACTCACCGCTGGTTATCCTGAGGACCGACAGGGTCAGGTCGCCGTACAGGGTCTGGGCACCTTCCGGATCGACGACCGTGATGCCCCCCCGATTGATCGCGAGCTTTCGGATGCCGGACCCGCCGCCAGCCCGAGCGGACCGCTGTGGTAAACGAACCGGCGGCGCGGTGAACCTGCCGTCGGCTACTGACAGCCTCAGGCTCAGTCCATCGACGGCTATTTCTTCCACCGTGGGGCTGAAGCTCGGCCAGTTCGCCAGGACGGCCCTGGCTTTCTCGACTACCAACCACGGATGGTGCAGCTCATCACAGAACCGAATTCCCTCGAGGGTGACTCGTCCCGACCGCCCGGTTTCGACGTGCTTGATTTCGACGGGGCCTTCGCAGAATTTCGACAAGCTGCTTTGGACTCTGCGCCGGATGATATCCGGGACAATCCAGGCCTTGATGGCGACGATAATCACCAGCGCAACCAGAACGAATCCAACGGCTACTCGAACGAGGAGTCGCAACAGATCCTTCCTGCGGAAAACCGTCCTGTCGTCTGTTCGCTTGCCTGACATTATAACAGCCCCCTGGATCAGGTGCCTCACCGTCGGCTCGCTGGCCGGTACCCATTTCAGACAGAGTCAAACACATCCTTACCGACCCATGTGTCAAAAACCGGTTGACACACCCCTCTCTCCGTCCTACTATGGCCCGTCAAAAGTTCTGTACCAGGATAGTCTAATGCCCAGCCATAATTTAGCAAGCATTGAGATAGACAATCTGCAAATAATCGGCTACTCCGTCGCAGGCGAGGAGACGGTGGTGGCCATGCCGCAGTTGGACGTCTGCTTCGACGTGGGCAAGGCCCCGGACCAGAT
>CP070806.1:1809282-1811481 GCA_020343675.1 Phycisphaerales bacterium | reverse complement strand
CGGCAGAGTCCCCAGAGTCAGTGCCGCACCCAGAGCGGCGGTCGCGAGTATTGAGCCGCAATAGCTTTCGTAAAGGTCGGCGCCCATGCCGGCCACGTCGCCGACGTTATCGCCTACGTTGTCGGCGATGGTAGCGGGGTTTCTCGGGTCGTCTTCCGGAATCCCCGCCTCGACTTTACCCACCAGGTCGGCTCCCACGTCGGCTGCCTTCGTGTAGATACCGCCGCCGACACGGGCGAACAACGCCTGGGTCGAAGCTCCCATACCGAACGTAATCATGGTTGTAGTGATTTCGACGAGCTTATGCTCGGCCTCCATCCCGGGTTTGACAAGCGTCAGCCCCCAGAGCGTCAGCCCGTCCGCCATGTGTTGGGCCGTATAGACGACCTTATCCAGAATCAGATACCACATGGAGATATCGAAGAGGCCGAAGCCCACGACAACCAGCCCCATCACGGCACCGGAGCGGAAGGCGACCTGCAGGCCGCTGTTGAGGCTCTTGCTGGCGCCCTGAGCGGTTCGCGCCGAGGCGTTCGTGGCGGTCTTCATCCCCAGAAACCCGCACAGGCCGCTGAAAAAACCCCCTGTCAGGAAGGCCACGGGCACAAACGGGTTCTGGACGCCTTTGTAGGCAAGGAAGGCAAAAATCGCCAGCAGCACGATAAATACGAGTGTAACCACGCTGTACTGCCGGAACAGATACGCGTAGGCACCCTCACGCACGTGCCGGGCGATTTCTATCATTGTCTCGGTGCCTTCAGGCGCCTCCATCATCTTTCTATAGAAGTACAGGGCAAAACCCAGAGCCAGCAGCGAGCCAATCGGCGCGATCCACCAGCCCAACGTTCCAGCCGCCGGGCCGGCTTGCGAACCTTCGGCCGCCAGGGCCGCCGTGCTACATGCGAAAACCGGCACCGACAGTGCGACGATACTCTTCAGGGTTCTCACTTCTTTCACTCCTTTCGAATCTGAATATAGTTACCACGTGAGTAATAGTTACGAGAGCGCGTCAGTTTAACTCAAAAGAATCCTTTTTCAACTGTTTTTGTCTCGGGTCTGGGAATTTCGCCCTAAATATTTGCAGGCTGGAAGCGAAGGTCTCGAAGGGCGCTCGATGCGCGGAGACGATATCTCTCAGCGATTCAGGTAGATGATAACCCCGGCCAGAATCAAAATGCAGGCCACGCAGACGCTGACGGCCGCGATGAATATCCACATGAAGCGTTTGCTCTGCTTGGAAATGATGTACTTGAGGTATCGGTCGCTGGCCGCAAAGGTCTTGCTCATCTGGATAATGCCGTCGGTGTGGCCGACCGTGCTCTCGTTGAGCTTGTCCAGGGTTTGATTGAAATTGTTGAAGCTCTCGGTCATTTGGACGTCGATGTCCGCCGCCGCGCCGAGCTGATGGTCGATATTCACCAGAGCGTCGGTCTGCTTGGCGGTTTCGAGCGGGATTTTCTCGACGGCATCGACGAACCGTTCGTTTTTGGCCGCGGCCCCCTTGAGCTGCTCGATAAGCTGCTCGGTGATTCGCTTCTGATTCTCGACAACGGTTGGGAAGCTCTCGAGCAGTTGAGGCAGTTGCTCGATCCGGGTCATCAGGTCCTCATGCTGACTGGCCTGGCGGTTCAAGTGCTCGTTAATCCCCTGAAGCTGCTCGATGAGCTTCTCGAAGCCCTGCTGGAGTTTTTCGAGCGACTCTTGCCGTTCGGGGGGCGGCGCCGCTCGGACCACCCCAGCTTCGGCAGGGGCAAGCTTGCCCCCATGAAGACGGGAGTTGCTGCCTCCGTCGCCGGTCTGCATCGCCCTGTTGTCTAAAGGTTCGGAAGCGTCCGGCTCCGGGTCCAGGCTGATCAGCCCGTTCTCGCCTATCTCCGGCTGAGGGGCTGCCTGCGCAAGCGGGTTGTGCACCCGCAGCCACCTACCTGTCTGAGCCCAAAACGCTTTCAGGGTCATTTCCAAGCTCCTCATCGCACTCATGCAAAATGGATTTCACATCTATTTAAGGCTCTTTCCGCCCCAAGTTCAAGTTATTTTTGCCATTATTACCGGCAAAGCGGTCCGAAAAACTTTGCACGCCGAGCGGTGCTGTGCGACATCGTCACAGAGTGACGCCTCAGCGCCTGATCCATGTCCCACGCTCGACGCTCCAGTCGTTGCCGAAGAAGCCGGCCTCAATAACGCCCGCCGCGCCATCGG
>CP070806.1:1806977-1809182 GCA_020343675.1 Phycisphaerales bacterium | reverse complement strand
TTGCCGACTCGTGTTGAACGAGACACGGTTGCATCGAGTGAAAAGTATGGTCGATTCTTAATCGAGCCTTTTGAGCGTGGTTTCGGCACGACGATTGGCAACAGCCTCAGACGTATTTTGCTTTCTTCGTTGGAAGGCAGTACCGTAACGAGCATCAAAATCGCGCATGTGGACCATGAATTCAGCTCGATCAAGGGAGTGATGGAAGACGTTACCGACATCGTCTTGAACGTCAAGAGTCTTATTATCCGGCTCCACGACGAGGAACCTAGGACGATGACCGTTTCGGCCAAAAAAGCCGGGACAGTGACGGCCGGGGATATTGTTGCCGATCCCGCCATCGAGGTCATAAATAAAGACCTCGTGCTGGCCACGTTGACAGAAGCCGTCAGTTTCGAAATGGAAATGGTCGTTGAGAACGGTCGCGGCTATGTACCGGCTTCGGAGCGCATCGAAGACGCGGACAGGTTCGATCAGGAGATCGGAAGGATTATGCTCGATGCCGTCTATTCGCCGGTCACACGAGTGCGCTACGTGACCGAAGACACCCGTGTCGGCCAGCGAACCAATTATGACAAGCTCATTTTGGAGATTTGGACAAATGGAACCGTCACGCCGGAGATGGCGCTGGTGGAAGCGGCCAAGATATTGCGCAAACACGTTAATCCATTTGTGCAGTACTTCGAGCTCGGAGACGAGACGGTCACGTCTCCTCAGATTGCAGAAACGCCGTTGACTGAACAAGCGGTGGACGAGGAATTGGCCCAGAAGCTGAACATGCCGATTCAGGAATTGGAGCTCTCCGTAAGGGCAAGCAACTGTCTCGAGTCGGCGAAGATTGAAACGGTCGGACAGTTGGTGAAAATGACAGATGCTGATTTGCTGAAGATTCGCAGCTTCGGCAAGACGTCTCTGCGCGAAATCAAGAGAAAGCTTGCCGACATAGGGCTGTCTCTCGGAATGGCAGATGTGCAGGTATAAGAGGAGTTTGTAGATATGCGTCATAGAGTAGCAGGGCGTCAGTTAAGTCGAACCAAAGAGCATCGTCTGGCCATGCGACGAAATCTGGTCGCCTCGCTTTTCCAGCACGAAACGATTTCGACCACGATGGAGAAGGCGAAGGAGGTCAAACCTTTCGCCGAGAAGTTGATTACGCTGGCCAAGAAAGGCACGCTGGCAGCCAGGCGCCAGGCCATTGCGCTGCTCGGGAATCGTGATATCGTGGATTACGAAGAGGGCCAGTCCGTAAGGAAAGGCACGGTCATCGGCAAATTATTCAGTGAGCTGGCCCCCAGGTACCTCGACAGGCCGGGCGGTTATACGCGAATCATCAGGTTGTCTTTGAGAAGGTTAGGTGACAACGGGCAGCTTGTTTTGTTGCAGCTTGTGGGTGCTGACGAGAGTTCAGTAAAGAAGTCCAGAAAACGCTCGCGCAAGAGAACAAAAGAATCCGTAGCGGCCGAAGAGGTAGCCGAGGGGAAGGCGACTACCGGGACCCAGGAAGTTGCGGAGGTTGCCGAGGCCGAACATGCTCCTGAATCGCAGGAGTCCGAGGACCAGAACAGCCGAGAACAGTAACGTTTGTTTTGCAGGACGGCCCCACGATGAGTGCGGATGGTTGTCTCTTTTGCAGGATGGTCGCGGGGCAAATACCGGTCGTGAAGATCTTCGAAGACGACGCTGTTCTCGCTTTCCTGGATATCGGGCCTGTCAGTGACGGCCACACGCTGGTGATACCGAAGCGGCACTTTGAGAAGTTGCACGAGTGTCCTGCTGGCTTTCTGGGCCAGGTTTGCTCGCGTTTGGGCAAGATTGCCTGTGCCGTCGCCGGGGCCATGAATTCCGACGGTTACAACCTGTTGTGCAACAACGGCAGAGCGGCGGGCCAATTGATTGGGCATGTGCATTTTCACATTGTCCCGCGTAATGCTGGCGATGGTGTCTTTGACCGCTGGCCTTCGTACAAATACGATGCCGGAAAGGCCGAGCAGATTGCCGACAAAATTCGGCGGAATTTGTGATTTTGCAGTTTTGTTCTTGATCAGAGGTGCCTGGTGTGATATTGTGGCTTCGACGATATTCGGTTGGCGCGCCTTGTCTGGCGTACAATCGTGTAGTGTCATATATCAACGAATGACCGCGGGGTAGAGCAGTCTGGTAGCTCGTCGGGCCCATAACCCGGAGGTCGCAGGTTCGAATCCTGCC
>CP070806.1:1804656-1806877 GCA_020343675.1 Phycisphaerales bacterium | reverse complement strand
CCCAGAAAAAGTGCGAGTTCAGTGGTCTCCACTACCTCAGATTCAATGTGATAATTGATGCCATGAACGATAATGAATAAGTAGTCCTCGAAATCGTCTATTTTGGGTGGATGTATGTTCTTGCTAATGCAGTCTGCCACTGTCAGGGGGTGAAAACAGAATAAACTGGATAGAAACTCGCCGTCCTCGGTCGTCACGTCCTCCATATCCACCCAGAGCAGTCCCTCCCCGGTTGCCAGGAACTCTCTGACTTGCTCCATGCTTAGCCGGTCCAAGAGTTTGCCGTCCGGCGTCAGATAGAAGGCACACTGTATCATCATAGCCTCCCTGGACTCTGCAGAACCGGTTCAATGCCAAATACTACCCGCAGGAATATAGCTACGCCCTTCTCACTCAACATTGGCTTGTTAACCATCCTGGCCTGCAACGAGTGTGATGATCCATATAATACCATGGGCGACGTTCTGCTATAATACGACCTTTGCCTGCCTTCACAGAAAGACGAATCATATCTGCTGCGGAGCCGCAACTCACATGATGCGCGAGCATGCCAATGACTATGAGAGCAGAACTGATTAGCGAAGGGAAACATGGTTCCAGACAGGAAAGTACCTGAACGCATAGGCCGACTGGAAGAGCTGGCCAACAATCTATGGTGGAGCTGGCACACGCAAGGACGCGATCTGTTCAGGGCCCTCGATCATCCGTTGTGGCGATTGAGCGGGCACAATCCCGTCAGGCAATTGCGCGAAATCAGCCCGGACAAGCTGGCAGCAGCTGCCGCTGATCCTGCTTTTCTCAGTCTCTATGACTCCGTAATGGCAGCCTTCGATGCCGATATGCCGGATCAGAACAGCTGGTTCTCCACCAAGTATCGCAATTCCCTACCGGGTCCCATCGCCTACTTGTCAATGGAATTCGCCATACACAATTCCCTTCCCATATACGCTGGCGGGCTGGGAGTCCTAGCCGGGGATATGTGCAAGGAAGCAAGTGATCTGGGGTTGCCTCTGGTAGGAATTGGCTTCATGTACCCTCAAGGGTATTTCCACCAACACATTTCTCCTGAGGGCTGGCAAGAGGAAATCTACAGGCAACTGAATTTCGATGAAGCGCCTATCAAGCCGGTCAATCCCGTCCACCGCTCTGAGTGGTGCGGCCCTCTGGTTCGGCTCAGCCTGGGTGATAGGCCATTGCATATCGGCGTGTGGCAGGTAAGGCTAGGACGGGTCAATCTCTATCTCCTATGCTGTGACGTTGCAGGAAATACGCCTCATGACCAACAGTTGTGTTCCCGTCTCTACACTGCTGATCAGGAGCAGCGCATCCAGCAGGAAATCGTGCTGGGAATCGGGGGTGTGCGTGTTCTACGAGCCCTCGGCATTGAACCGTCTATATGGCATGCTAACGAGGGACATTGTGCCTTTATGATGGTGGAGCGCGTGCGTGAAGAGATGCAAACAGGCGTCAGCTTTGCCGATGCCCTTCGGAAGGTACGGGCAACCACCATCTTCACCACCCATACGCCAATCTCAGCCGGAACCGATATCTTTCCCATCTCGCTGGTAGATAAGTACTTCCACAGCTACTGGGAATCGACTGGAATCAACCGAGATACATTCCTGAAACTGGGCCAAGAGAATGATATAAGCGGCCAGAACTTCAATATGACCGTGCTGGCCCTTAGGATGGCTGACCACTCCAATGCTGTCAGCCGAATTCACGGAAAGACTAGCAGACGCATTTGGCATGCGGTATGGCCCGAGCTCAAGGATGACGAAGTACCCATTGCCCATGTTACCAATGGGATCCACACACCTACGTGGGTAGCTCGGGAGATGAGTGTCCTCTACCAAAGGCACTTCGGACAGGACCTTTCAGAAATCTGCGATGACGCCAACCTTCAGCCGCTTGTACTAGGTATACCTGACGAGGAAATCTGGGGTGTACATCAAGCTCTTAAACGCAAACTCATCGGTGCCATGGTAGAGCGAGCACGGCAGTGTTCGGTCGAACGCGAATGCAAAGCCCGGCAGGTGCTGGCGATGGGCTCTTTAATCGATCCCGACGTCCTCACCATCGGCTTCGTCCGCCGCTTCGCGGCATATAAGCGGCCGGGGCTGATCTTCCATGATGTAGGACGCCTGAAGCGAATTATCACTGACAGGTGGCACCCGGTCCAGATCATTTTCGCCGGCAAATCGCACCCTGCTGACCTTCC
>CP070806.1:1802310-1804556 GCA_020343675.1 Phycisphaerales bacterium | reverse complement strand
CAAGGGGACCACGTTTTTGCAGTATATGGCGGACAACAATCCGGGCTTTACGATAGTGAGCACGGGCAATCCACTGCCGGAACCGCTGACGGTCGCCGTAAACGAGATAGCCGCACCTGTTGAGGGCCTTGACTCGTGGCTGGCAGCCAATCACGACGCCGAAAAATACGAAAGCATGCTGATTAAGGTCACAGACGTGAATGTGGAGGGGCTCGGCTATGGCAAGGCCTACGACAATTACGTACTGCAGAGCAACAGCGATCCCAACCTTGCCTGCTGGGCATCGGATTATATGAACAACGATACTGCCGGGATATATCATCCGTATGTGGAGATAGGCCGGCATTTTTGCGGCGTTACGGGGGTTCTTGAGCAATATACGGCAGAGAGAGACGGCATTGACTACGATTACTATCAGTTGCTCACGAGGAGTACGGCGGACTTTGTGATCGACCAGACGGCGGACTTTGACGGTGATTGTGATGTTGACTGGGTGGATTTCGGTTTGTTTGCACAGTATTGGCTGCAAACCGGCTGTGGCGAGCCGGATTTGTGCAGCGGAGCTGATTTCGGCATCGATGAGCCCGATGGAATTGTATGGATGGCGGATTTGTGGGAATTTTCCCGGCATTGGCTGGCAGGGAAATAGATGTTATAATGCGCGAGTTTCAGGCCCGACGAGGCCACAACGGATTCTCAATTTAAGGAGAAAGACGTATGAAAAAGAAAGAGTGGATTCTTGCGATGTTGTTCTTCGGCAGCCTTTGGGGCGTATCGGAAGCCCTCCTCGGCGGCGTTTTGTACCGCGCCAGCGTGCCGTATGCTTCGGTGCCCCTGTCGATAATTGGGTTTGTGGTTCTGACGTTTGCGTGGGTATATTTCCCGCGAGCGGGCACGGGAATAGTCGTTGGGGCGTGCGCAATGCTGTTCAAATTCTTGAATACGCCTTTTTTCGCCTGCCACCTGCTTGGTATTCTCCTTATGGGCGGCTGCTACGATCTGTTTTTGGGGGTATTCAAAATACGGAGCCGGTGGCTTTCCGCGCTGGCGGCGACCTATCTGGGCTACGCATTATTCGCCCTGATGATTACGTATGTATTCGGCTACGCTCCGTGGGTGGAAGGCGGATTCGGGAAGGTGGTCGGACACATTGGGATCGGCGGCAGCCTGGCCGCTCTTGCCAATGCAATCTTAGTGCCGTTGAGTTTTCGGGCAGGCGAGAGACTGAAGAGCCGTCTTGCATCGCCCTTCGCACCTCGTTTTCAGTGGACTGCCGGTGTGGTATCAGCGACTACGTTTGTATTGTGGCTCATGGTCACAGCGACGTATTTGCTGGGGTCTTCGCCGGTGCGATAGGCTCGTGAAGGGCCGTGCTCAGACGGATCTAATCGTCGACAATGGTATTTGAACGTACAAGATTGATTTTCTGGACGGGCAGGAAACACTCAGGCAAGACGACCGGCGCCGCGAGGCTTGTCAAAGCCGCCCGCGCAAAAGGGTATTGCATCGCCGGTCTTCTGGCGCCGGCCGTGTACCACGGCAGCACGCTAACGGGATTCGATGCCGTCGACCTGCAAAGCCGGCAGCGCACCGCTCTGGCCAGAGACAACGGCAGCGACGACACAACCGGTCGGTTTGACTTCCTTGCCGAGGGCTTAAGACTCGGCAACGCCTCGCTTAGGGCGGCAAGCACGAAGTCGGCGGACCTTGTCGTTGTTGACGAATTCGGGCCTCTTGAGATGAACTGTCAAGGTTGGCGTCAGGCCGTTGAGCTGCTGCTGCAGTCAAGCGAGGCTATAATACTGCTTGTTGTTCGTCGGGAGCTGGCTGAGCAGGTTCAACATCTTTATGGGAATATCGCGAGCGTCCGGCTGGCCGCTGCTGAGGCGGAATCGATTGACACAGTAATCTCAATACTGGAGGGCCGCCGGCAACAAGTTCGGTAGCAGGATGGTGAAACTTGACGGAATGCTAATGATAGGCTCTGCGGGAGCGAATGTGGGCAAGACAGAGTTGGCCTGCGCGATTCTCAGGAAGTTCGGCGAGAGGGATAACATAATCGGGATAAAGGTCACTACGATAGATGACAAGAACGGGCAGTGCCCGCGCGGCGGGCAGGGGTGTGGAGTGTGCTCTTCACTGGATGGTGTCTTCTGCATCACAGAAGAGAGCGACACGTGCTCCGAGAAGGATACATCGAGGCTTTTGACGTCGGGGGCGAGTCGGGTTTTCTGGCTCCAGGTTCT
>CP070806.1:1799956-1802210 GCA_020343675.1 Phycisphaerales bacterium | reverse complement strand
TGGGTTCCCGCCGCGAATTGAGGATGACCACGTCGATGTCGCCATCGTTGTCGAGGTCGTCGAAACCCGCCCCGCGGCTGCTGAGGTTCACCTTCAATCCGTCCCCGCATTCGTCCGACACGTCGACGAACTTTCCATTGCCGGTATTAAGCAGGAGGATATTCCGCTGATGGTAGGTCGATACATCATCAAACTGCTCGATATTGACCTGCAGGTGTCCGCAGGCGACAAAGATGTCGCGGTCCCCGTCGTTATCGAAATCCACGAAGCCATTGCCCCAAGTGACGTTGTTGAGCGTTCCGGTTCCTGCCCCGGTCACGAACGTCACGTCTTCAAACATCCCATCACCCAGGTTCTTGTACAATGAAGCCTGTTCGTTCTGATAGTCAGTCAAGTAGAAATCCAACCAGCCATCGTTGTCATAATCTCCGAAGTCTACTCCCATGCCCGCCTGCGCCTGCCCGCCGCCATCATAGGCCACACCGGCCATAAGTCCGACTTCTTTGAAGTGGCCATTGCCGTCGTTCTGAAAGAGAAAATTTGCCCAAACATCATTGGCTATAAAAACATCGGTGTCATCGTCATTGTCATAATCACCGCAGATCATTCCCATGCCCCATCCTGCGTGTGCGCTTATTCCTGCGTCGGCGCTCACGTCCGTAAACGTGCCGTTGCCGTTGTTGCGATAGAGCGTGTCGGGAACCGGTCGGTAGTGTCGGGGAATGGCATACATGAGTTTCGACAAGGCTTGAACTTTGGCATGTGTATCACTCAAGAACTCAAGGTAATTGGCCGCATATAAATCCAAGTCACCGTCCCCGTCCATGTCAAGAAAGCACGCACCCGCCCCCACTTTGTGCCCATTGCCCACTCCCGCTGCCTTCGTCACATCGACAAAAGTGCCGTCACCGTTATTCCGGTACATGACATTCGGCCCGTAATTGTTAAGATAGATATCCGGATCGCCGTCATTGTCGTAGTCAGCGACGGCCACTCCCAGCCCGTAGCCTGTGTCACCTACGCCGGCCTCCCTTGTCACATTGGTGAATTTCCATTGCCCATCGTTGCTATAGAGCGCATTTCGCGGTGCGACCTCGGATTGTGTGCCTGGCAGCGGTGATCCGTTCAGGAAGTAGATGTCCTCATCTCCATCCCGGTCATAGTCAAAGAGCGCCAGGCCAGCACTCACCGTTTCCATGATGTAGTATCTATCGCAGTTACCATCCGTGTGTTTGAAGGTTATGCCGGTCTTCTTCGTGACGTCACTCAGTTTAATAGGGCACTGCGCTCTGGCTGACGAGAGAAAGCCTAAACATGCCAGGCTAACAACGGCTGTCCATCGAAAGATTGGTCGGCTACCCCGGCCTACTATAAGAATTGCCATACTATCTTCTCTTTTGTATCTGGTCGTATATCTGCTGAAAAGTTGCGTTATTGGGTTCAAGCTCGATAGCCTGCTTGACCGCCAGTAGCGCGTCCTCGACACGATTCATACGCGTCAACAGTGTCCCGGCACACATATGATATTGAGAATTCTGGGGCGCGATCCGTATGAGTTGCTCACACATCTGGAGTGCCTGTTCGTTCCGTCCGTCCTGCTGATAGAGGGTCGCCAGTTCCTCGCGGCACCCCGTGTTGGCCGGATCAAGCTCTGCCGCCCGTAGCCAATGCCTTTCGGCCATTTGCCGCCGGCCGCGCTCGTAATACACTATGCCGGCATTCGTATAGGTTCTCGACGCGCGACGACGAGACGTAATCAGAAACTTGTGGTGCAGAACGTAGTCCCTCTTATCCGGCAACGTCTGCCAGTCGTGGGTCTTAATTTCCTCGAACTTCTTGCGGTACTTGGTCGCCTCCTCCTTCTGCCCTAACCGTGCACAGGCAGAGACAATCCCGTAGCAAGCCTCAGTGTAACTGGGATTGATTTTCAAAGCGTTCATGTAGCTCTGCTTTGCCTGTTCATACTGTTGCAAATCGTGGTATGCTTGCCCCAGCAAGTGATGATTTTCAGCCGATTCCGGGGAAATCTCGACCGCTTCCTTGAGTGCGACGAGGGACTCGGTGGGTTTGGCCAGGCCTCTCAATGCTCGTCCTAGTTGGCTGTGAACGCCGGGCATTTCAGGATTTATTTTCAGTGCTTTGCGGGCAATTGCCACTGCCCTCTCGAACTCTCCCCTCTCTACTGCTGTATAGGCCATACGCTCATAGCTACTGGCCCGTTGAGGCTCCAACTCGGCACACTTCTCCCAACATT
>CP070806.1:1797594-1799856 GCA_020343675.1 Phycisphaerales bacterium | reverse complement strand
TGCCCTTGATGGCCGGTATCCGTGCCGACCGTGGCATAGCCGGCCTGCAATGATCCGAACATCAGGGAGGTATTCATCACCGAGCCCACGAACCCGCCGCCGCCGCCCATGACGAACTTGCCATTCCAGTTTTCAGGAAGCAGCAATTCGAAATGGTTTTCGGTGCCAATCACGCCCTCAACCTTGCAGTAAGGCACGGGGGCCGTTTCTTTCGTAACCGAGGTGAGCCGGACATCAGGAAGATCGGGCAATGCTGCGATGCCGCAACCAGGGCTCTCGGCTTCAACCGGAGCCGCCAGGGCACGCTGTCCCGAACCGCTGCCGACTGCGAGCGCCAACCCGCAGATCGAGATGGCCAGTAATACCGGAGTTTTCCTCGGAGACATGTGCAGCTCCTCACGCCGTCGTTGTGCACTGGCTAATTTGCCCACCGGGGGCATGCCCATTTTCAGGATAGGAGATTTTCCCAACGAAGGGGGGCGAGTTTGGAATTCTACACAGCAAGAGGAGACCGCACCCGCGTCCCTGGACGAGGATGCGCAATCCTGCGTTCGCCTTGTACGGAGGCCGCCGCAACATTGCCCGATGAGTCCGGGCTAAGGAGTTTCAGTCGAGTCGCTGGGTTGGCCCGGTGCAACGGCCCTGCACCGGCTTGCAGGACGATGTCCGCTAACGACCCATGACGGTCGTTCTCAGGGATGTTGACAGTCTGGAGGTCAGCGCAAGAAATGGCTTTCGCTCGCGATCCGACGGCATGCCCCCAGATCCATCCAGCAGATCAGCGCTCTACGGCACGGTATTGACACCGGGCCATGCACACAGAGCCCGGGCAAGAGCGCTTCCGTAACCTGTCCAACTGAGCCCGCATTCGGGGCCAACCTCGTCACTTCACCGCTTCGCGCAGGATCGAGACGATGTCACCATGCCCACCCCGCTCTGCGGCGCTCATGGCCTTAAGGCCATTTTCCGCCATGTCCACGTCGGCGCCCCGTTCCAGCAACAGGGCGACAATGTCCATGTGGCCCGCACCTGCCGCCAAGATTAGTGCGGTGATGTCGTCGCCGTCCTTCTCGGCCCAGGCGTTGACGTCGGCGCCCCGCTCCAGCAACGAGGTAACAATGTCCAAGTGGCCATTGACTGCGGCCAACATTAGCGCCGTGGCGCCGCCAAGTGCCTCTGCCTCAGCGTTCACATCGGCGCCCCGGTCCAGCAACAAGGTGACCAAGTCCCGGTGGACCTGTCGTGGCGCATACATCAGTTTTGCCGCATACATCAGCGCATTAAAACCGCCCTCGTCCCGAGCATTCACATCGGCGCGCCGGTCCAGCAACAAGGTGGCCAGGTCCAGGCTGCCCACTTGTGCCGCATGCATCAGCGCATTGATACCGTCCTTGTCTGGCGTGTTCGCATCTGCGCCCCAATCCAAGAGCAAGCGAACCAAATCCAGGCGGCCGTTACGTGCCGACAACATCAGAGGTGAGAGTCCGCGGCCCAGTGCGTTGACATCTGCGCCTCGTTCCAGCAGTGAAACAACCTCGGTCATATTGCCCAGGCGCACCTCCTTTATCAGCGTTCTTCCCAAGGCGCCCGCCTCGTCCAGCCGGCTCAACATCTCCGCAATTGCGGTGTGTCTCTCTTTCCGTGCATACATTCCGGCGGTCATGACTTGTTCGCCGCCCAACCGATTCGCGTCGGCGCCCCGCTCCAGCAACAGGGTAACCATGTCCAAGTGGCCCTTGATCGCCGCGGCCATCAGTGGTGTGTACGACGTGTATCGCGGGTTCACCTCCGCGCCCCGCTCCATCAGCAAGGTGGCTACTGCCAGGTGGCCTCCGCCCGCCGCAAACATCAACGCAGTAATGCCACCATCCTTACCGGCCACCGCGTTCACCTCTGCACCCCGCTCCAGCAGCAGGGTAACCATGTCCAGGCTGCCCTGTTCGGCTGCAAACATGAGAGGAAAGCCATCTTTGGTTCGCGCATTCGGGTCCGCGCCTTGCGCCAACAGCAGCTTGACCTGATCCAAATCGCCCTTCTTCGCTGCGTCTGTCAGGGTCGTTACTCGTTCCTCGTCTCGACCCGGTTGCGCGACCGGCGGCTGAACTACTGGCAACGGCGTGAAGGTCTGACGTCGGCCACCGGTCAGGCAGGTCGGACAGACGTTCAGGTCGATCGTAGGATCGGCGCCTGCGGCCAGCAATGTATCGGCCACGGCCGCATGCTGGCGCTGCATGGCCACCATGAGAGCTGTCCAGCCCCGTT
>CP070806.1:1795170-1797494 GCA_020343675.1 Phycisphaerales bacterium | reverse complement strand
GATCAAGCGCAAACCGCTCGACGATGCGCGCCGGGCCACGGGTGACGAAGAAAACGACAAAGGAGTGGGCCGGTTCCTCGGACTGCCCCAGCAGAGCTCCTGGCAACTCCACACGATGAAAGAGACCGACGGCTGGGAGAATGAAATATGTGTTCTCTCATCGGTCGAACCGGAAGGAAAACTGGCGACGCTGTACAGGCCGCCGGATGGAAGGCTCGTCACCGAGATGGACCTGCACTTCGATGCCGAGAAGCTCATGTTCTCCATGCCGGACCGCCTCAAGCACTGGCAGATCTATGAGATCCGGATCGATGGAGCGAACGTCAAACAGATATCACCTCAGGATCAGCCCGACGTGCACAATTTTGACTCGTGCTATCTGCCAAACGGCAAAATCGCTTTCATCTCGACCGCGCCGTTCCAGGGCGTCCCGTGCAACGCCTCGGTCAACGTCGGCATGAGCTATCTCATGGACGGCGACGGCGGGAACATTCGTCAAATCTGCTTCGAGCAGGACCACAACTTCTGCCCGACGGTCATGAACGACGGAAGAATCCTGTACCTGCGCTGGGAGTACACCGATATCCCGCACGTTTGGGCGCGTTTCTTGTTCACGATGAATCCCGACGGCACGAGCCAGCGGGAGTTCTACGGCTCCGGCGGCTACTGGCCCAACTCGATCTTCTGGGCCCGGCCCATACCGGGTCACCCGACGAAAATCGTCGGCATCGTGACGGGCCACCACGTTGGTCGCGTCGGAGAGCTGGTCCTCTTCGATCCGGCGCTGGGACGCACATCGAATCAGGGCGTCGTGCAGCGAATCCCCGGCTACGGCCAACCCGTGGAGCCGATTATCGAGGACAAGCTCACGCTGGATACCTGGCCCAAGTTTCTTCACCCCTGGCCCCTCAGCGAGAAGTACTTCATCGTCTCGTGCAAACCGACACCGACCGACCTCTGGGGTATCTATCTGGTGGACGTCTTTGACAACATCCTGCTGCTCAAAGAGTTCGAAGGATACGCGCTGCTCGAACCGGTGCCTCTTGCCAAGACGCAGAAGCCGCCGGTCATCGTGGACCGGGTGGACCTGACGCGCGATGATGCGCTGGTTTTCCTGGAAGATATTTACCAGGGGCCCGGCCTCAAGGGCATTCCGCGCGGGGCGGTCAAGAAACTCCGCCTGTTCACGTACCATTTTGCGTATCACACCGTCGCCGGCATCAACCATCGCGTCGGCACCGACGGTCCATGGGAGCCGAAGCGCATCCTCGGTACGGTCCCGGTGGAGCAGGACGGCTCGGCGCTGTTCCGTGTGCCTGCCAATGTGCCCATTTCATTCCAGCCGCTCGACGCCGACGGCAAGGCCTTGCAGCTCATGCGAAGCTGGGCCACGGCCATGCCCGGCGAAATCGTCTCGTGCGTGGGCTGTCACGAGAAGCAGAACACCGGCGCGCCGAACCAACGGACCATTGCGGCTCTCAAGAAGCCCGCTGAAATCGAACCCTGGTACGGTCCTTCCAGAGGTTTCAGCTTCAGACGGGAGGTTCAGCCCGTGCTGGATAGGTATTGCATTTCGTGCCATGACGGCAGCCGGCGCGATGACGGCTTAGAGATCCCCGACCTGCGCGGTGACCAGGGTAAGTTCTACGCCTACAAGAACGGGAATCCCAAGGCTAATATCATCGAAGGTGTCCCGCGGGAGGAATTGGTCAAAAAATATGGCGGTGTTTTCGAGCCTTCCTATATCACGCTGCGCAGCCTGGTCCGCGTCGGCGGTCTCGAAAGCGATTTGCGCCTGCTCGCGCCGGGCGAGTTCTGCGCCGACGCCAGCGAGCTTGTCCAGATGCTGCGAAAGGGCCATCACGGCGTCACGCTCGACACCGAGGCGTGGCGGCGCATCATGGCCTGGATCGATTTGAACGCTCCCTGTCACGGGACCTGGCGCGAGGTCGTCGGACTGGATAAAGTGCGAGGCGACCACAGGCGCCGTCTGGAGCTGCGCCGGATCTACGGCGGCGACACGGACGACCCGGAAATCTATCCGCCGAGCACGCGGTCCGCGCCGTTCGGGCCTGCGCGCGCAGGCGTCCCGAGCGCCAGCGAGGGACCCACACCCGTCCGACAAGCCGTTGCTTCTGACTGGCCCTTCGGGGCCGCCGAAGCCCGGCGCAGGCAGAACGACATGGGCAAGACCCGCCGGGTGATTGACCTCGGTAACGGTCTGAAACTCGACATGATCCTTGTCCCGGCCGGGGAGTTTGTCATGGGTGACCCGGCCGGCTGCGACGACGAGCTGCCTCTGACGGTCGTTAAAATCGAAAAGC
>CP070806.1:1792744-1795070 GCA_020343675.1 Phycisphaerales bacterium | reverse complement strand
AGGAACAAGAACTGTGCGAGCTTCGCCGCGACATTCGTTCCATGTTGGCAGAATGAGTGGCCCATCGCTCTTGAGTCGGCCGCCGTAGCCGCTCTAAATCGTCCGGCCTTCACGATAGCCCGGCTTCACGAATTCATTTGCCTCGGGGACGTTTGTGACCTTCATGTTCTTCCAGTCGAACTGTAGCTTCTTGCCGGTCCGGATAGCGACGTTGCCCATGAGGACGAATTCAGTGAGCGGGCCGGAGTAGCCGAAATGGTTGCTGGCTCGGCCCTTGCCTTTACAGGCATCCAGCCAGTTGCGATGGTGCCCCGGGACGCGGGGCAGGCTCTTGGCTGGCTTGCGGTAGGCTCGCATCTTCGTTTCCGGGATGATGCGGGGAGACTTTGACCAGCCGCCTCCCAATATGGAACCGTTGGTTCCGACAAAGAGAATGCCGTGTTCGCCGAGGCTTCTGCCCTCTTCCAGCTCCACCGGACGCGGCGGCATCACTCCGCCTTCGTACCACGTGATACGCACCGGTCCCATCCCGGCGCGGGCGGGGAAATCGAAGTACATCAACGACGCCGCGGGGCAGGTCTCATCCGTTGTTCCAACGGAACTGGCCTCGATGCTGAAGCTCTCGCACTGGTCAAGTTTGAGCGCCCAGAAGGCCGGGTCCAGATGGTGACATGCGAAGTCGCCGATTGTCCCGGATCCAAACTGCCACCACGCCCGCCAACGCACCGGTGCATAGTCCGGGTGATAAGGACGGCCAGGAACGGGTTCGAGCCATCGCTCCCAATCGAAGCCGGCAGGCACGGGGGGCGTCTCTTTGGGCCGGTCGGTAAAACTGGTCCACCGTTGGGCGCCGGTGCTGGTCCAGGAGTACACGTCATGAACGTCGCCGATCGCGCCGTCCCAGATCCATTCGCAGGCCAGACGGATGTCCTCGCTGGAGTGTCCATAGTTGCCTAATTGCGTGGCGACACCGGCCTTGCGGGCGGCCTCCGTCACCATGCGCGTTTCATAAACGGTCCGGCAAAGCGGTTTCTCACAGTAAAGATGTTTACCTTTGCCGATGACGGCCAGCGAGACGATGGCATGCGAATGATCGGGCGTAGCAACAAGAACAGCGTCGATATCTTCGGCGGCAAGCATCTCGTTGTAGTCGCGGTAGGCTGGGCACGGCCGGCCATACTTGTCCCTGACCAGCTCAAGCGCCGGCTTCAGCCCGGCGGTGCCGCCATAGTAGAACATGCTGTAGTCGCTCTGCTCGTTGATGTCGCAAAGAGCGGCGATGCGCACGTCCGGCTCGTTGAAGAGTTGCTTCATATTGACGATACCCTGCCCGCCCGTGCCGATGATGGCGACGTTGATCTTCTCGCTCGGCGCCGCGCCGGCATAGCCGCCCAGCACGTGACGGGGCACGACTGCAAAGGCCGCGGCCGCCGCCGTCCCGCCCAAGAAGTTCCTTCGAGTCATCCTGCCTGCAGCGCGCAGCGGATTGTCTTTGCGATTGTCCATATTCATACTCCCGTAGGTGTTTGTTTGTCGTTCAGCGATTGCCACCCTTCGAATCTGTCAATAGCATCAATAGACCTTCGCGTCTGCTGAGCGGAATTATACCTATGGAAGATCGTTTTGAACAGTTTTTCTTTGTTGGCTCCGGGTCCGCCACATCCGGAATCCGGCTTATTGAAGAGTGGACATGCCGTATTCATTTGTGTAGTATTGTCTGTTGAGAAATATGGGTCCAAAGCGAGCCAGACTATGACCTATGTCGCGGACGATAAAACGCTCTGGAGGGCACGAGTGGTATCCGGCGTGGCGCTCTGTTTGTTTCTGGCCGGATGTGGACGCTGGTTCTCCGAGCCCGTGGATGACGAGCCGGTCCGGAAGGCAGACCGATATGACCGGGCCATCTCCGAATTCGACGTGGTGCTTGAGAACAACCCGCACAACGCCAGGGCCTACTATGAGCGAGGGCTTGTCTACTACAACAAGGGGGAATATGACAAGGCTTGGGAGGACGTCCGGAAGGCGCAGAGCCTGGGATATCAGGTTCCGGCCGAATTCATCAGGCTCTTATCCGATGCCTCACAGGGCAAGCAATAGATGAACGCCATGGCCATGGTGCCGGAGGCATGCGATGGATAGAGGGCCAAAATGTCTCACCGCAGGATGTATTTCGGGAGAGGAAAGAGTCGTTCTTTTGCGATTCTTCGCCGCCCCCATGAGGGCGGCCCTCCTCGGAGGTATTGATCTTCTTATGGGTCCTCGTTATGGTAACATTCGTGGATGAGGCAGCGGGGAGGGTAAGAATGATTGTCGCTGATCAGTATAC
>CP070806.1:1790318-1792644 GCA_020343675.1 Phycisphaerales bacterium | reverse complement strand
CCGACGCTGCGCAACGCCGCATCCATGTCAGACCAGGGAACAAAGACCCGCTCGGCCAGCATGTCCGGACGCTTATTGATAATGTCGTACAACACAAAGAGGCCCAGATTGGACATGCCCAGGTCATAAACATCGGGGAAAGCCAGTGCAATCCGCACCGGAATCTGGTCCCAGTCCTTGAGGACACTGTTCCACTCGCCGCCGGTGTAACGTCCGGGCTTTTCTACGGTGGGCAGGATATGGTTCAGAATGTCTAAATCAATCGATGGCATTTTCAATCCTCAGACTCGTGATTCGTTATTCGGAAATTCGGGATTTGGCAGCCGCACGGATATCCGAATCCCGAGTTCACGATTCTACGATCTTTACCCACACACGCCGCCCGCGCGGCCCGTCGAATTCGGCCAGGTAGACCCCCTGCCAACGGCCCAAAGCCAGTCGACCGTTCTCTATAAAAACGAACGTGTTGGCACCGAGCAGTGAGCTTTTGACGTGGGCCGGCGAATTGCCCTCGCCGTGGCGGTAGCCGGGGCGAGCGGGCGACAGTGCGTCCAGCGCCATGCCCATGTCGTGGCGCACATCGGGGTCCCAGTTCTCGTTCAGGGTCAACCCGGCAGTGGTGTGCGGACAAAAGATATAACATATGCCGTCGTCTACGCCACTCTCATGGACCAACGCCTGCAGCTGTGGGCTGATGTCATAAAATCCTTGCCGGTCGCGGGTGTTCACCTCGATCTGTCGCATCGTCGTCTCTCTGCTTGCTGGTCGAAAAATTATGACCGATTAGGGCAAAATTAAATTATACCACGCGGGTGCAACCCTGACAAGCTTGACAATCTGCCCCTTGCCTGGTACAATCTTCTGCATCTGCGGCCCATTCGTCTAGAGGACTAGGACATCGGCCTCTCAAGCCGGAAACACGGGTTCGAACCCCGTATGGGCCATTGAACATAACCTATCCCAAACCCCAAAACATGGCCAAGGAGCAATTCCTGGCCATTTTGCGTCTCGAAGAGGCTGCCAGCGCAACGCAGCACGCTAGACGAACTGTCCGACGAATCGATGCGTGGTCGGGACACCTTCGTAAAACCTCTAAACTGAAGCCCTTGACCTCGTACTCGAGGGGCGCCCCCTAGGTCAAAACTGCTGCTGAAACCCCCGTACTGCGTCCAATATGTGACATGTCTTGTGACATCAGGTCAACCTGACGGCACAATTGGCTTCATTTTAGAGACATCTGCGGCAACGAAGGGCCTGGCACCCGCATGTGACATCACGATTCCGTTGCCGAGGGGGAATTCCCACGCTAATGCGTGTGACGTTGTTTGGTGCGGTCTGGCGTATGGGTTGTGTATGTGGCAAAAGAGGGTCCATGATTCTGCAATACATTGATTTGCAGGTTTGTGCTGGCAGCATTCTCCGTCTAAAGTCTGAGGAAAAACCGGTCATTGGACTGATGATTAACAAGGCTTTAAAGACTATAATCTGTAGCAATTTATCATATGATGCCTATAGATCATATAGGATTAGAGCCAAAGTGTATTCCTGTTGCGTCGGCAAGGTCCACGATCCCAGCTCTGATGGATAGGACAAAGCACCAGTGGAAAAACGAGAGCTGAATGGACCAACAGCCCAAAATGCGAGATACATTTGATGAGGTAACAGACCATGAAAAAGAAAACGCTATTCACCCTGATGATAATTGTCCTTTTGGCCCTGGTGGCCTGTAACCCAGCAGGAGAAAAGGTATCTCCGCCCGCCGCGGAGGGATCCATTTCCGGATGGCTCTGGCACGACGCGTGTGATTCCGGGAAGGATGGTGAGGCTCCACCCTCATCCACTCCCGATGGATGTGTCAAAGACACTTCGCCACTAGGGGATTACCACGCTGACGGTGTGATGTCCGCGCAGGAAGAACCGATTGCCGGCGTCCTGGTCCAGCTCGGAAAAGGCGAGTGCCCATCAACTGGGCTTGCCGAGGCTACGACGATCGCCACCGACCTCTCCTATTCCTTCGAACACCTGGAACCAGGCACCTATTGTGTGTCGATCGACCCATCCAACGAGAACAACCTGTCCTTGCTTCGACCCGGTATCTGGACGTCGCCCGAGCTCACGCAGGGAACAACAGGCATCTCTGTGGTCGTCCGTGAAGGCGGAAATGTGTTCGACATCAACTTCGGCTGGGATTATCAGTTCAAACCCTAAGCTGCCGTTATGTACAAGTCCAACAACAGGAGCTATGTCTATGAGATCGCGACAATTGATTTGGCTGCAATTACCTGGCCTTGCGCTTGTTGTCCTTGCCCTCTTGCTCTTGCCAGCC
>CP070806.1:1787871-1790218 GCA_020343675.1 Phycisphaerales bacterium | reverse complement strand
GGGTGGATTTGGAGGGTAGTCTGGACGATGTCTTACAACGTTGGCCGGCCGATTCGGCTACCGACTACTCCTGTATTCTCACGTCGGTGGAGCGCCGGCGTCGGCGCGCTTCGCCGGCGCGGTTTACGAAGGCCTCGAAGACTTTATGCTGGACGTGTTTATCGAACGTCAGCTCAGGATGCCACTGTATGCCAAGGATCCATCCTTTTCCACCGGCCGAGTCCGCCTCGATGGCCTCGACGATGCCGCCGGGACCGGTTGCGGCGATTCGTATGTCGGAGCCGGGTTCCGCCACGGCATTTCCATGCAGACTGACCACTCTGGGCAGTCGTATGACACCCAGCAGCTCGGCGAGCACAATGCCCGGTTCCAGGTCCACCGGATGGCCTTTCAAGAGCAGGTGCTGTTTGATGTGTGGCCCCTTGCGGAGATTTCGCACCGTCCCGCCGAAAGCGATATTCAGGATCTGGCAACCCCGGCAGATGCCGAGCATGGGCAGGTCCCGCTTTCTTGCGGCCCGGATCAGGGCGATTTCAAAGTCGTCGCGGAGCCGGTGAACCAGCATGGTCGCGTTCGGGTCGCCGCCATAAAGCTCGGGATCCACGTCTCCTCCGCCGGTAAGCAGCAGGCCATCGATGCGTTTTTCGTCGAGCAGCGCTTCGACCGCATTCGGGTCAACCGGCTCTCCTGCCGCATCGGGGCGCAGCGTTATGAGCCGCCCGCCGGCCGCGGTCATCACACGCTGGTAGGTGGCATCCGTGACGCCGATTCGCCCCAGCAGCGTGTTATCTAACGAGAACGCGATGCGCGGTGCATCTGCGGGCACCCGCGCATCGATCCAGAACGGATAGATAAGGCGAAACAATATGTACGCGCAGAGCAGGATGCCCGGCGTGATAACGATCCGACGAAGCCAGCGCCTGACGCGTCCGGCCCGCCTGACCGCCTGCGTTGGAGCTCCGACCTTTTCGTCATTCTTGCTCATCGGCCGGCCCGCCTTCTCCCGTAATCAATTCGAGGTTCACCTTTCCATGCCGCATGAACACCGCCAAAGGATAGAGGACTCCCAGCGCAGCCAAAGGATCGTCGCGCGAAAGCACATCGTAGATGTTGTCTTTATGCTCTTCGAGAAGCTGCTTAGCCTTGTTGTAACGGGGTCTAACGTCGAAGTAATCGCGGAGTCCCCGAAAAAGCATGCGAACACTCTGACGCTTCGAACCCGTTCGGAATTGCTCTTTGGCTCCCTCCCATGAATCGGTCAGGGCCTTCATACCCTGTTCGTTCTCGGCCATCTCCTGCAACGTAGCCAGAAAGGCCAGGATGGGCGTTTCCGTTCGCACATCCGCGCGGATATCGGCGACGGGTTCGACGTGTCCTTTGACCGCAAGCTCAAAGAGCAGCCACGGATAATCCCATCCCGATTCGACCGACTGAATCAGGCCCCCGAAGAAGCGCGGGTTGACTTCTATGAGCTGAGGCGTCGCTTCGGGTGTCCCCTCCCAGCGGAAGTCCAGCTCGGCGACGCCATGCCAGCCGATGGGGCCCATCAGCTCGCTGGCGACCTTTTCCATTTCCGGGGCCTCAACAGTCTCCCGCATGACCGTCGCGCCTCGTTCGGCCGGGAAAGCTCGGAGTCCGCGATAGGTCATCGAGGCCACAAGCTTGCCGTGGTCGAAAAGCGTCGTGACGCAATAGTCATTGCCCGGGATGGCCTTCTGAATGATGGGATAGTCCTTTTCTTTGAGTTTGAAATAATCAACGAACTCCCTGAACGTGGATTCGAGTTCGTCGAGCGTTTTGACTTTTCGGATGCCGACGCCCGAGGCGGCTTCCCGCAGCTTGACGAAGGCGGGCAGTTCCACCTGCGGCGCCATCGATTCAAAATGCGCCATGTTCTCCGGGATCCACGTTTGGGGGATAGGTAATCCGCGCTGCATCGCATAGGCGGCGAGAGTTCCCTTGTTGTGGACCTGCCGGATGTGCTCTATCCGGGGCACCGGAACGCGGATGTGAGGCTCGAAGCGCTCCCGGTAGCGGGCGATCAGATAAGTCTCTTTGTGGATGGGCATCAGCACGTAGGGCGTCGTTTCATCGTGCGGCTTGTGCTCGATGACCACTTTCTCCAGCGCATCGAGAAATGCCTCGGGCTCCTTCGTCGGGTTCGGATAGCGGAATTCAGCGACGCTGTATCGCGAGAACGAAGCCGCCGTCATGGCATATTCATCGCCTGTAATAACTTCCACGCCCCGCCGCCCGAGGCTGCGGGTGGCGACCAATGTCTGCCACCCGCGAGAAAAAGTGACAATTGCCCGCCCGGCGATCTGGCCGGTTTCTGTTTGCCTGCCCA
>CP070806.1:1785420-1787771 GCA_020343675.1 Phycisphaerales bacterium | reverse complement strand
TCGATTCGCCAGTAGTAGGTCGTGCCATTAGCAAGACCGTCCGGATAAGCATATCCTGGAAAACCGGCGACGTAAAACGTATCAGTCTGGTTTCCTCGGAACGTATCGCCCGTGCCATCATTCACATCATCAAAACTTTCTCCCAAATACACATTGTGCGAGACCGCGAAAGCTCCCGGCAACCAGGCGAGGTTAATCCATATATCCATATGCAGGGCACCATCAGCGGGATTCGGGTTGTGAGCCGTTTCTCGACGCCCCGCGGTATCACCCTCAAGTAGAGTGCCGCCCTCTTCTCCCATTTCGACCGTTCTGACAATAGCACCGCTGCTGCCTTCGGGCGCAAACATAAACGCTACAAAACCATTTGTATCGGTGTTGAGAAATTCAGCTAAGGCCTCGCTCGTCTCGGTTGACTCCCTTACGCCGCGGGCGGGCGCATTAAATGTCAGCAGTATCTCGGTTACATCCGCCAGATCAAGGGCAACATCCGAGTCAAGGGCCGGAGTAGGATCATTCTGGACACCTGGAGCAGTATTCCAGGTGATTCCATCGGCGACGAGGTCCTCATATGCCTCAAGAACTCCATACACGTTTACTTGTCCGGTGTCATGCCCGTAATTGCTAAAGCTCATATTTGAGAAAAAAATACCCTGGAGTTGAGCTTCAGACAGATCGTAAGCCACGAATCCTACACGACGTCTACCAGCCTGATTACGGCAGTGCATTCCTGTTCCGCCGGGGCTTGTGTCTGGGCCCTCACCTGCGTCATTACTGACATGCCCATCAAATATAGGCACTAAGCTAAATGGCTCCGCCTGAACGCTGCTGACTGCGCAGACCAGCAGGGCGAAACAGATGAAATAAGTCATTTTTCCAAGCATAATAATCCTCCTAAATGGTTAATAATGGCCTATAATAAAGCCGCTTTTAGTATTTATACCGACTTTAACCATAACAATTCGTATGATAGCTGTCAATACCTCCTTCCCTATCAACCAGACGTCTGTTGACGCAAAAAAAGCACAAGCCTCACTTGCCCCATTTGTACCAAATTACCCACTCCCCCGTCAAGAAAAAACCAACAAATCATAATTCGTAACTCGTCCCCAGTCACTTCTCTCTTAAGACGAATGGGTGCTTAGGGATAGACGGAAAAATAAGGATTTGGTTGGATTTGGTTGTTTTTATTACTGGAAATTGAATTTTTTGTGAAAACAGGCTTTTGTTGTATTTTTGTTTGTGCGTTTTTATGCTCTTCGTGGTTAAATGCCGGCATGGCAAAAGCGCAGGAGAATTCGGCGGATGTCGAATATTGGCTCAAGCTTATCAGGGCCGATGGTGTCGGGCCGGTTACGTTTGCAAAAATGATCAGGCATTTCGGCTCGGCCGAGCGGATTTTGGGCGCTTCGGTGAGCGAGCTGGCCAAAATCGAGGGCATCGGTTTCAAAACGGCCGAGCGAATCGCCTCGACCCGCGAGAAATTCGACGCCGCAGCCGAGCTGGAATTGGCCCGGAAGCTCGGCATCTGGCTGGTAAATCTCGCCGATGAGCGTTATCCGCCGGTATTGAAGCGGATTTTCGATCCGCCACCTGTGCTATACGTCAAGGGCAGCCTGGGCCGGCAGGACAATCTGGCGATGTCGATAGTCGGCTCGCGGCATTGCAGCCTGTACGGTCAGGAGCAGGCATCTCGCTTCGCTCATTTTTTGGGCTCGGCCGGCTTTACCGTCTGTTCCGGCATGGCCCGCGGCATCGACACGGCGGCGCACCAAGGCGCCTTATCCGCCAGGGGACGAACCATCGCGGTGCAAGGCTGCGGTCTGGCCAATATCTTTCCGCCGGAGAACAAGAAGCTGTTCGAGCTTATCGCCGAGTCCGGGGCCTGCATCAGCGAGCTGCCGTTGCGGTACGAGCCGCTGGCCGTGAACTTTCCGGCGCGCAACAGGATCATCGCGGGGCTGTCGCTCGGAACGATTGTCATTGAGGCCCCTTTGCGTTCCGGGGCATTGATCACCGCCAAGGCCGCTCTGGATTACAATCGAGAGGTAATGGCGGTGCCCGGCAAGATCGATTCGCCTCTGAGCAAGGGGGCACATCAGTTGATCAAGGAAGGGGCGACGCTGGTCGAATCCGTCGAGGATGTGATGCAGGCGCTCGGGCACATCGGCGAACAACTAAAAAGTCACGTCAGTACAGCCACAGCAGAGGCCGTTGAACGCGCCCAAAGGCCCCTGTTTGATGTCAGTCAGCTAAAGCTGAGCGGCGACGAAAAGAAGGTCTATGATTGCCTCGACAACGAACCGGTGCACGTCGAGCAAATCATCGGCCAGACAAATCTGGCGCCAGGC
>CP070806.1:1782960-1785320 GCA_020343675.1 Phycisphaerales bacterium | reverse complement strand
TTGACCTTCACGACACAAATCATACAACTGGTCGACGGCTTGTGATCTTTCATGAAGCACATCGTGGGAATCTCGATCCCGAGCTTCCCGGCGGCATCGAGAATCGTCGCGCCGTCATCGACCTGCACTTCACGGTTATCTACGAACAGTCTCGGCATTAATTAGTGAACCTCAACGGAATCCGCCGGACAGACATCTTTGCATGTCCCACAGCGAATACATTTCTCGTCGTCTATCTCGTGCTTCTCGTAGGGTTTCATCGCAATGGCATCCGTCGGGCAGCGCTGCGCGCATATCGTACAGCCGATACAATCGTCCGTTATCGAATACTTAATCAGCGCTTTGCATTTTCCGGCGGGGCATCGTTTCTCAACGTGGGCTTCGTACTCATCCCGGAAATATCTGAGAGTGGATAACACTGGATTTGGGGCCGTCTTACCGAGGCCGCACAGGCTCGTCGTCTTGACCATCTGCGCCAAGTGCTCCAGCTCGTCAATGTCGGCCTTGCTCGCCTGCCCGGCGCACAAACGCTCTAAAGTATCCAGCATCCGCCGGGTGCCTATTCTGCAAAACGTGCATTTGCCGCACGATTGATCCTGGGTGAATTCCAGGAAATAGCGGGCGATATCGACCATGCAATCGGTCTCGTCCAGGGCGACCAAACCGCCGGAGCCCATCATGGTTCCAATCTCGGTCAGCGTTTCATAGTCCACGGGAAGATGTGCTAATTCCGCGGGAACGCATCCGCCGGACGGCCCTCCGACCTGCACGGCTTTGAGCCGCAGACCACCCGCAATCCCCCCGCCGATCTCCTCGATGATCTGTCGGACGGTAATACCCATCGGCACCTCAATTAGACCGACGCGATCCACCTTCCCCGCCAGCGCAAAGACCTTCGTCCCCTTACTACTGTTCGTTCCCATCTCAGAGAACGCCTCCGAACCATTGCGAATAATCCACGGCACCGCGGCGTACGTCTCGACGTTGTTGATAAGTGTTGGCTGGCCCCACAGGCCACTCCGGGCGGGAAACGGTGGTCGTAACCGCGGCATCCCCCGGCGTCCCTCAATACTCGCCAAGAGAGCCGTTTCCTCGCCGCATACGAAAGCGCCGGCGCCCGGCACAATTTTCAAGCGGAGCGAAAATCCGCTATTGAGGATGTCGTCGCCAAGAAAGCCACGCTGCTTGCATTTCTCTATCGCCTGACTGATTCGCTCGGTCGCGAGGGGATATTCACCGCGAATATAGAAATACCCCTGATGCGCCCCGACCGCATACGCGGCGATGATCATCCCTTCAAGAATGCGATACGGATAGGATTCCATCAGCATTCGGTCCATAAAGGCTCCCGGGTCCCCTTCATCCCCGTTGCAGACCAGAAACGTGTCGCGGGCATCCTGCCCGCGATCCGAAGGCGAGACGCCCTCGACACTCATACCGCGCACGGCGGACCATTTCAGATACGTCGGGAAACCTGCCCCACCTCTTCCCCGAAGGCCGCTCCGCTCAACCTCGCCGATGATCTCTTCCGGGCTCATTTCCTTAATGCATCGCTGGAGCGCCTTGAATCCACCATGCGATTCGTATTCATCCATATCCACCGGATCGATATCGCCATGGTGCTCCGTCGCAATGTGTTTTTGCCGGCCAAGGAAATCGGCCACGGGCCGGTCCCTCACGTCGATGGAATAACGCGTCACTGGCTCTGATTGCTCGTCCGTAAGCAGATTGTCAAGGACCTGTGAGACGCGATTAGTCACCTTTTTGATCCCGCCCAGCTTGAAGTGGCGCAGGACAATGGCTTTGGCATCCTCCGGCTGCACTCTGGCATAGAGGAAAGATTTGTTGTCGGGCAACACGATCTCCAGCAGTGGCGTCTGGTGACACATGCCGACGCAGCCGACTCGTTTAACCTGCAATTCGATGCCGGTTTCGGCCAGGGCCTGCTCCAGTGCATCGCGCAGCTTTCCGCTGCCCCGGGCGATACAGCACGAACCCAGGCCGAGACGCACTTCCCCGCGGGATTTGAGCTCGCCTGTTCCCTGCTGTTTTAGCTTCTGTTGCCGGGCCGTTCTGCTCTCGGCGTAACGGAGGAAATCATTGACAACGGTCGATACGGTGTTGGGACTCAGGTGCCCATACGTAACCTCATCGATTTGCACCGCCGGGGCCAGCGTACAGCATCCCAGGCAGGCAATTTTCTCAACGGTGAATAACTTCTGAGCGTCCGTGTCCTCGCCTTGGGAAATACCCAGATGGCGCTGAAACGCTTCATAGACGCGGTCCGCGCCCTTGACATGACAGGCCGTGCCGACGCAAACGTGAATGATATGACGCCCGACGGGACGATGGCGAAACTG
>CP070806.1:1780497-1782860 GCA_020343675.1 Phycisphaerales bacterium | reverse complement strand
CCGAGATGCCCTTTGCCAGCGGTTGGCGGCGGCGCTGGCGATGAGACGGATGGCCAAGGAAGTGTGATCATCAGCTCGACCGGCAGTGCGCGATCCGGTCCGGTTAAGACCTCGAAAGGCTCCGACAATATGGTGATCGGGCGGCGAGGTGGCAGATCGCGCATGCTCCGACAGCAGAGTGGTTCACAAACATGCCCTATCTCTTAGCAGGACCAACTCGATTATGGTGTCATCTCTCTTGCCAATGTCATCTCTTACCAGGCGCTGAGAAACGCGCAAATCGTGGCTTTCATCGGCATGGTGGAGAGGATTGTTGGCTGATTCATTCTATTCATTGTTGCCGATCGATTATCTTGGCGAACTCCAGCCACGATTTCAAGACACGCGGGAGGGCGTTTCTGAACCATGGAGTGAATGTTTCAGGGCACTGCTGGAGCTCAAGGGTCAGAGCACGACGATTCATCCATCGCGAGGCTGAGGCCTCGTCCGGATTGGGTTTGACGATTCCGTCGTACCTGCCGACGAAGACGTGGTCAAACTCTCGCTCGGTGAGGCCGGTTTGACAGGTTGCCACGTATGAGAAGCTGAATACTTCCTCCAAATCGCACGAGAATCCCATTTCTTCATGAAGGCGTCGTTGTGCCGCCGCAAGGTTGGTTTCTCCCGGTCGAGGATGAGTACAGCAAGCATTCGACCATTTGTCCGGGAAGTGATACTTGTGGTTTGCTCGACGTTGAAGAAGACACTCAACGTTTGTGTTGAAGATGAAGACTGAAACCGCGCGATGGAGTTTGCCGCCATCGCGATGGGCATCAACTTTGTTGGCTCGGCCGATCTCGTTGTCATTCTCGTCAACCAAAATGACGTTGTCATGAGAATTCATTTAGCACCTTAGTCAATGCTTTACAATGGTGGCGTACCGCTAATGCTCCGACAGTACTGTGGCCCTCAAACAGATCCTACCTGCTCGCAGGACCAGTTCGATCATGTTGTCATCTATCTCACCAACGCCGCCCATCAGGTGCGCGGCTCTATCACGTCCCCTATATAGGCTTGTTATGCGGTCATACTACCGTTGCTTCATGAAAACTGATCCACTCTGGATCAGTTGATTCAAGCGCCATCTTCAAATCAGCCGAGATGTAGCCGCAGCCACCGAAGACCGCCGGGCAGACGAAGTGCTGCCCAGCGTAGAGCGACTGCTTGAACACAAGGTTATCCCCTTGGATTTCAGGGATAATCTTTGGGACAAGTTCCCAGACTTCACCCAACTGCGCCGCAAGGTTCGGATCATGGGGCTGCAAGAGAACGTAATCTTCTGGTTCACCTGTCTCGGGGTATTCCGCGGGATCATCTGCATTTCGGTCCCACTCGTGCCAATTGGAGAGAACGATGTGAGCTTTCACAACTGGTTTGAATTCGAGGGATGGTAGAATCTCAGAGATAGCGGATTTCGCCTGGTCGGTCAGCAAAAGATCGTGAATTCCTGGAGCTGTGATCGCTGGAATGTACGGCCCTGTTCGCTCGAGTTGGAGTAGCCCCTCCTCATCGTCACGGTGTGCCATGCCGTGCACGAGAATCGAACCGTAATCTCCCCAAGGGGTAAGCTTCTTATCAAACATGAACATCTGCAGTGTCATGTGGCTTCTCACACCACTTCTTATTCTACAACAACTACTGTTTGCTGTGCTGAATCCGGTCTAAGGTCTAAAAGTACTTCTGACTGCTGGCTGCGTCAAGCTTATTGGGCCGAGGTCGGCAGCTACGGATCCGTGACAGAAAAGGCGGACTCCTTTTTCCCTAGGACCGAGGTAACTTGTTACCTGTTCCACGTACTGGAGGGTAGAGATGCCGTCAACAAGTTGACTCGTTCCTATTGGGGATAACACATTGCCGCCCGCCTAAACTGTCATGCACCCGGACCAGTGGGCACCACGTTTCAGTTCTTGGGTGCGTGCCCTTCCCCGACTTTGTTGGCCGGCGCCGGCGCTGAGGCAGACAACGGGGGAAGCGTGATTTTCAGGTTGACCGGCAGTGCGCGATCCGGACCGATCAGGAAGTTCGTGGCACGATACTGCAGCGACTCCGGTTCTTGATCAGGAGTAACGTCGATCTTGACCACCGCGGTGTTGAGCGCAGGCAGGGTGATCTGAGCCGGGCCGCGCTGGCCTGCCCGTTCGAGTTCAATATCCAAATCACAATTGTTGCGGATTTCGATCCACAGCGTGTTTCTGGATCTTCTTGTAGATCGGTGATGGACCGGTCGGATCTCCACGGATGCCTTGAAGATCGCACTCAGGTAGCGCTCATGACCGATGAGTTGGTTCTGGTACCACGCGACAGTCCGGCCTTCGGCAAGCGCC
>CP070806.1:1778016-1780397 GCA_020343675.1 Phycisphaerales bacterium | reverse complement strand
GGCGCCCAGCCGGTGCTCGTGGCGGCAAGCATGTCGTCCCGCGCACGGGAGTAATCATACCAGCGTTTGAAAGACTCCACGTCCATGGGGCTCAGCTTCCAGACCTTTCTTGGATCGTCTATGCGGGCTTGAAAACGGCGTTCCTGCTCCCCCATGCTGATGTCGAACCAGTATTTGATCAACTGGATGCCTGATTCAACCATCCAGCGTTCAAACATCGGTGTATCTTTCAGGAAGCGCTCGCACTCATCATCGGTGCAAAACTTCATGACGCGCTCCACGCCGGCACGGTTGTACCAGCTGCGGTCAAACAGCACGACCTCTCCGGCTGCAGGAAAACGCCGGATATAACGCTGCCCGTACATCTGGGTTTTCTCCCGCTCGTTTGGCGTAGGCAGGGCCTCCACCCGGAACACACGGGGGCTGACTCTCTCGGTAATCCGTTTGATGACCCCCCCTTTACCGGCTGCGTCACGACCCTCGAAGACGACCACAATCTTGAGCCCCTTCTCCTTGACCCAGTGCTGCAACTTGACCAGCTCAGCATGCAGCTTGAATAGTTTTCCTTCGTACTCCTTTCTGGAAAGTTTATTCATGTGCGCATGATTGGCATTATCAACGTTTTTCTTGGTCTTGGGTTTCTTCTTTGCCATGGGTGTTGCTCCTCAATATGGGACTGCTCATCATCCGCTACGTTTCCCTAAAATTAACTTGTAATGTGTATGCAACGCATTTGGCAAACGGGATCGGCTATTTTGTCCCTGTATCAATACAAATGTGTAAGGTTTTCGAACGGACGAAGACTCGCTCTCGAACGCATCTAATGGCGGTATTCCTTTGAAATCAATGATCCGCATATCGAACCTTTTCCGCAATCATCCTGGTTGGGTCGCAGCGGCCGCCAGCTCGTCCGTCGTGACCGGATCTTCGACCGAAGCCTCGATCTCTCGCACGATCTCCTTTGCGATCTTCTTGGCAAAGTAGTAATCGCGTTGAATGATTTCGACAGCCTGTGATTCCAGCCGATACAGCAAGGTGCGATCGGGATCCTCGGCCACGAGTCGCTGTGTCAGATGCTCGACAATATCATTCACTAAATCCTGGATTTCCTGCTTCATCGCGATGACCTGCCGCGCCAGTTCGGGATTTTCCAGCGCCTGAATTGACAGCCGGAACGCCTCTTGCATTTTGTCAGATAAGACGATAGCGTGTTCGACCGTCTTCTCGCCGAAGCGCAAGTCACGAGCAAGTCGTTCGCGCCCGATTGCCACTTGGTTCACGCCGATCGTCTCTGCGATGTGCTGCACATGGCTGGCGACTGCAGTAAGTGCGGCCAGACGACGCGTTTCGGCGGCGGTGAGCTCTTTTGCCGAGAGCCGTCGAATGTACTCGTTGATCGCGTCGTACAGCTGCTGGTTGTCACCCGTCCGCGTGACGACGGCGTCCATGTCCTCAGCGGTTCCCGAAACGATAGCAGGGCCGGCATCAGACATGAGCTGCGCGACGTGCTTCCCGAACCGGACCGTTTCGAAACGAATGCGATCCAGGGCGAGCGCCGGGGTTTCCAGGAAAGCGTCCTGGAGATACCGCGGCCGGGCAACTTCGGGTACGACCTCTGGACGCCTCGGAATGAGTCTCGTCACGAGCCTGGCGATGGGACCCGTGAACCAGATGAACAGGCATGTGTTCGCGATGTTGAAGACGGTATGAGCATTGGCGATTTGCCTCGGCGTTTCCGCCGCTATACGCATCACGCCCTCCAGCTCGGGGTGTGTCGGCGAGATAGACTGTACGAATCCGGTAAGCAGACCGATCAATGGCAACCAGATAAGCACACCGAGCACGTTGAACAAAAGATGCACTGCGGCTGCTTGCACCGCCTCCCGCGGCTTGCCGAGAGTGGCGAGGACTGCCGTCACACAGGTTCCGATGTTCGCCCCAAAGGCTAGCGCGATGCCGGCCTCGAGCGTAATGAAACCCTGGGACGCGAGCACGATGACGATACCGGTAGTCGCCGAGGAACTCTGCACGAGCGCCGTGAATGCTGCCGCAGCGAGAATTCCGAACAACGGATTGGTCATATGCTGCATCATGTCAATAAAGGGATCGAAGGATCGTAGCGGTTTCGTCGCCTCGCTCATGATGCCCATGCCGAGAAAAATCATGCCGAGCCCCATGAGCATGGCACCGTACAGGCGCCATTTCTGCTGCTTTGTGAAGAACATCGCGCCGAAGCCAACGGCGATCATTGCCAGTGCGTATTTGGTAACTTTGAATGCGATAATCTGTGCGGTGATGGTGGTGCCGATGTTGGCACCCATGATAACACCGATGGACTGCTGCAAGGACAATAGGCCGGCTGAGATAAAGCCGACGACGAG
>CP070806.1:1775534-1777916 GCA_020343675.1 Phycisphaerales bacterium | reverse complement strand
AGTTCACTGAGCCTGTTGCCGAGGTTGTTGAGACTCATCGCCAGGTCGGGGCCGAAGGCATCCGGCCGATCCTTGGCCAGTCGCCTTCTGATCTCGACGGCCTCCTGGCCGGCTTTGAGTGCCTCTTCCCTGTGTCCGAGTTCACTGAGCCTGACGCCGAGGTTGTTGAGCAGTCGCGCTCGTTCGATGAGATTCTCTTCAGTTTCTTGCTTTTCGCGAAGCCATGTCAATAAGTGCTCTGTGGCCCAGGCAGCCAATTCACGCAGAGAAACCGTTTGATCCGGGACCAGTGATTCGAATTCGACAGCCAGGTCAACGGTCCCGTCTTGTTTCATAGCACGGGCCAGGATTTGGCCCAGCGGTGAATAGGCCGTGTATCGACCCAGAGTCAGGGCTGCCTGAAAAGCAGGGCGCGCACGTTCGAGAACGTTTTCCTCAAGAACATGAGTCAACCAGGCAGTTGCCTCTGTCGGATGGCTTGAGGAGATACGACCCAGAGTGACAAAGCCGTTGAGTAGCGCTTCTTGCCCGGCATGATCGAACACCTGTCGGAGGTATTCATTGACGGGTGGGTTGTTGGCATCCGTCAGCACGCATGTGACCAGGGTCTCGCCCAGCAGGTCCGGCTCCAGGCCTCCGAGATAACAGTCGCCGGTATCATCCCGCCGGCCCGGATATAACGAACGAAGGAAAGGGAATATGTGCTTTTGGGATGGACCGTTCACCCGTTGGTTGAGGTTTGTGGCCGCCTTGAGTGTCGCCACACCCCCGAGCAAAGTTAGAGCCGCGACTACACGGCCACAGCGCCCGCGAAAATCCGCTTCGTCGAAGTCGTCTTCTTTGAATTTGTCCTCGTAACGCCGGTTCCAGAAATGACATTCATGCCTTACGATATCTTCAATCAGCGAGTCCGCGTGAATTGGCAATTTTTCCACCGCCGCTAAGGCTGCTACGTGCAGATAGAGCATGCGTCCATAGCGTTCATCTTCGAGGTCCACGGATGTCTCTGAAACAGATTTGCCCAGGAAACTCGCAAAGGCTTTCTGCGCATGCTCATACACCCGTTGACGCAAGGGCCCTTTGAGCGGGATAGGAGCGATAAAAACCGGCTCGGAACTTGTCAGCAGGTGACGCACGAACTCGTCACGTTCCAGAAGAGACAACCACCAATCCGCAACCTCGCGCGCCAGAAGGACTATCCGCAGCGGAGTCGTCTGATCTTCGGCGCGTTCGGCGATACGTTTGAGCAGATCGAATAATTGCGGCCGACACTCTGCATAGTCAAGGACCGCCAGGGTTGGCCTGTCCGTGCGTAGTAGACTCTCAACCTCCTCCGGCTTCGCCTGGTCCGACAGAAATCCTGCATACCAGCCCTTGTCCCGTAGTTGCCTGCAATATTCGACAAGGAGCCGTGTCTTGCCCGTGCCGCCCGGGCCGACGAAGAGACGAACGCCGGTGGGAGCCCCATCATCGCACCACTCGCTCAGAGCATCTATTTCCCGCTCCCGCGCCTCCCGCATAAAATCCACGACCTCATACCGTGCATTGAGCAGCGTCCCCGGATTTTTGACCTTTGGCTTGCCCAGCACGTTCGACTTCAGAAAATCCTCTGGCGTAGACGGTTCCTTTGCGAGCGCGCTCTCGAAGGCGGCGACGAGTCTGTCGGGCGCCTCGGCCGTTCTCGGATTCCCCAAGAAGGCGCGGAGTGCACTTAGCTCGCTCTTGATCTCTTGGCTGAGGTCGTAGCCAGCCTCCACGCCCGCGATAAGCCTGGCAAGGTCACCCTCCTGGTCGTGGTGCTGTTGTTTGATGTCCTGGAGCCCCTTTTTGAGGTCTTTGTGTTTGGCCTCAGCCGCCAACTCGTCGAGGACGCCGAATACCGCTTGCTCAACGACCTTTCCGCCGATAGGCGCCTCTTTGAGCAGGCCGCGTATGACGTTCTTACCGAGCTTCTTAGATCGTCCCCTCTTGCTCGCCATGGTCCAGATTATAGCTCCTAATCGGTGCGCTGCAAAGATATTACCCCCTGAAGGCAGTCCGGCGCACCCACCTGGCCAACAGACGGGGGGCCGTCAGGCTGTGGCCCTACCGGCTGTTTTTCTGCCTTTTTTCCAGAAAATCTCCTTTACAACCGCCCGCAGGGGTGTAGGGTACGTAGATAACAGATAAAGCATAGGATATAGTGAATAGCGAAAGGGCACAGAACAGAAGGCAGGAGACAAGAGTAAGAAAACGACGGCGAATCGCCGGAGAATCGGCGCGCAATTTCAGAGGCTTTTTTGCAAAACAAAGCCAATTTGAGCGGGCTCAAATGAACGTAAGCGCTTTTGGAGGAAATGATTATGCAAATAAGGCGGCCTTGGCGGGCCGCGAAAACAAAGC
>CP070806.1:1773039-1775434 GCA_020343675.1 Phycisphaerales bacterium | reverse complement strand
GAGGGCTTCTATCTGTTTGCCCTCTCCACGCTCAAGGATTTGCTCAACGCGGAACGCCGGATGCTATTTCTCAAAGACAGCAAAATACTAAGCTATATGAGCGAGATCGAGGACGGCCAAAGCTCGGAGCTTAAGCTTGGCGATTATCCGGGAATCGAGGCCCTGGCCTTTGCCGTGCTCGAAGCACGGGACTGGGCCGAAGATCAACGCAAGGGTGGATTCGGCCCCTACCATTATGATAACGATCCGCTGGACGCATCGGATCTGTAAGCGGACGCCGTATAGGCCATATATCCAGAAATCGTCGTCAGAACCAAGCGTGGCAGGCCAGACACGATATTCTGAGGGCTGTCTGGGCCTTTACCGCGCGCCGTTAGATTGTAACGATTCTGGTTTGACCCGGCTGTGATAGCCTTGAGAGGCCGTTTGCGGATTCTGCGCGATTCCACTTGCGCCAGACGGTAATCATTTCAACAGTAACCGTACGACGAACCACACCCTGTTATGCTGAAAGGAGTTCTGTCAATCAGTTCTCAGGAATCAGTTCCCACCACAGTCGGGGATAGCCCTGGCCTTCGAGAATCCACCAGATGTCTTCGGTGCCATTGTTGCTACGGTGAGCAGTACAGGCGAATACTGTGGCAGGCCCCAGCAACTGAGCCAGAAAGAGTATTCTTAATCAGCCTCGGGGATCTTGTTTACTATCCGTGGTCATAGCAGAGAAGGGAAATATCAATCTTTCAGTATTGCTGCAGTCTCCTAGAAAGACTACAATACAGGTTGATATGGTTTGTGCTCCCACGAGGCCACAGCTTTTTTGCGCGCCGCTGCAAGGCATTTGCATTGGAGAATGCCAATGAGCAAGGCGAAGGAACAATACAATAAGCGGCCTGAGGACAAAGAACCAGAGCCTACCCGTTCTCTGGACGGCTCAGTGTTACGACCGCGTGGGTGGATAGGTCCATTCCGCATCGAGCAGGAGCTTGGCCGGGGGGGGGCGGGTGTCGTGTACCTGGCCCACGACACGAAGCTTAATCGGCCAGTAGCCATCAAAAGCCTGCCTCCAGAACTAATGGAGAATCCCAAAGCCCGGACGCGTTTCACACGCGAGGCCCGGGTTCTGGCATCTTTAAATCATCCAAACATAGCTACAATCTACGAAGAACTTCAAGAAGCCAAGGGCGTCGGCTATCTTGTTCTCGAATACGTTCCCGGCCAAACGCTGGCCGAGCGGATCGCACATACAAGACTCAAACCGCAAGAGGCATTGGCAATTGCCCAGCAGATAGCTGACGCGGTTGCTGCGGCCCACGAGCGGGAGGTGATCCACCGCGACCTCAAGCCCGGTAATATCAAAATCACGCCAGAAGGCAGACTAAAGGTACTCGACTTCGGCCTGGCCAAGGCTCTTGGTGGTGAAACGCTGGATCCACTGATCACTGTTACGGAACCGGGCCGTGTCGTTGGAACGCCCGCCTATATGAGTCCGGAGCAGGCCCGCGGTCTGGAGGCCGACAAGCGCTGCGACATCTGGTCCTTCGGCTGTGTGCTGTACGAGATGCTGACCGGCAAAGTGCCCTTTGAGGGCGACACAGTGTCCGACACACTAGCCAGCATTCTAGAACGTGAACCTGACTGGCTCGCCCTGCCCCAAGCCACGCCAGCCAATATTCGAGTCCTACTGCGACGTTGCCTGGAAAAGAACCTGTACCGGCGCCTTCATGACATTGCAGACGCTGGGCTCGAGATCAGCGAAACGCTGTCTGGCAGTCTAGAGGTGTGGGCCTTGCCGGGCAAGGGTGCTACAGTCTCTAGATTATTCCGACGCAACGTCATTCTTGCATGTTTGGCATGTTTGATTGCTGGGGTGCTGATTACTCTTGCTATAGCGTGGTGTTTTTGGCCTGGTTCTGAACAACGCGCGATCACGCGGGCGTCCATCGATATATCGGCAGACAAACCACTTTACACAGGAATTGCCCCAAACCATTATCTGGCTATCTCACCCGATGGCACCCGCCTCGTCTACGTTGGAGAGTTGGGTAACAGAAACACTGAGCTTTTTATGCGGTCCTTGGATGATCTTCAAATCAAACGAATTCCCGGGACCAGAAATGCCCATAACCCCTTCTTCTCACAGGATGGCCGGTGGGTGGGCTTCTTTACAGAGAGGCAACTCAAGAAAGTCTCCCTTGTCGGAGGAGAGTCTTTCACACTGCTTGATGACATTGAGCGGGGCAAGACTGCGTTCGGGAGCTGGGCTGACGATGGGACTATAGTCTTCAGTATCCCCAGCGGCAGTCGTGGTCTCTGGCGAGTCTCAGAAGACGGTGGGCAAGCCGAAACGTTGGTACCACTGACCCCTGAGGAAGACGAAGTCTACTATTGCTATCCG
>CP070806.1:1770537-1772939 GCA_020343675.1 Phycisphaerales bacterium | reverse complement strand
CTGATCATGTACGGCCAGATGACCGCCGGCAGCTGGATTTATATCGGAACGCAAGGGATCATTCAAGGCACTTACGAAACGTTCGCGGCGGCTGCAGTGCAGCATTTCAAGGGCGATTTGTCGGGCAAATGGATTTTGACGGGCGGCATGGGTGGTATGGGTGGCGCCCAGCCTATGGCCGGGACCATGGCGGGAGCATCGGTCCTGGTGGTAGAAGTGGACGAGTCGAGAATCAACCGCCGGGTTAAACAGGGCTTCTGCGACATCAAGGTCAAGGACCTCGACAAAGCTCTCAAGTTGATTAAAGAACACAACAAATCCAATAATCCCATATCGATAGGCCTGGTGGGCAATTGTGCCGAAGTGTTCCCGGAGATTTTCCGGCGCGGGATACTTCCGGATATGGTAACCGACCAGACCTCGGCCCACGATGAGTTGAACGGTTACATTCCTGAAGGATTGACGGTGATTGAGGCTAACCGGCTTCGCAAGAAAGACCCCAAGGAGTATATCAAGCGTTCATTCGATTCGATGGTCAAGCACTGTGCGGCGATGATTAAGTTTCAGAAAGCCGGTTCGGTGGTTTTTGATTATGGCAACAATCTTCGAGGCCAGGCCAAAACCGGCGGGCTGAAGAACGCCTTTGATTATCCGGGTTTTGTGCCGGCTTATGTCCGTCCCCTGTTCTGCGAAGGCAAGGGCCCGTTCAGGTGGGCGGCGCTATCAGGCGACCCCAAAGATATTGCCGTGACCGACGACCTGATTCTGGAGCATTTCAGCAAGAACCGCATGCTGTCCCGGTGGATCAAAATGGCCCGCGAAAAAATACCGTTCCAGGGACTTCCAGCGCGAATCTGCTGGCTGGGATATGGCGAGAGAGCAAAATTCGGGGAGATCATAAACGACCACATCAAGAAGGGCAAGATTTCCGCACCTATAGTCATCGGACGCGACCATCTGGATTGCGGCAGCGTGGCCTCTCCCCACAGGGAGACGGAGGACATGCGCGACGGTTCGGATGCCATCGCCGACTGGCCCCTGCTGAATGGACTCCTGAATTCGATCTCCGGCGCCAGCTGGGTTTCAATCCATCATGGCGGCGGCGTCGGTATCGGCAACTCGATTCACGCCGGGATGGTCATTGTGGCTGACGGCACCAAAGAGATGTCGCTTCGCTTAAACCGCGTGCTGACCAACGACCCGGGTACGGGCATCATGCGGCATGTCGACGCCGGCTACGAAAACGCCATTGAATTTGCCCGAAAGCACAAAGTTAAAATCCCCATGATGCCGAAGAAGTAGGCCGCTCTGCGTTCTGATTAGGGCCAAGAGGCAGGTTAGTCAATGCATATGGAGAAGCTCCTTAACAGGTCGCGCTTGGTATTCTGGGCCACTGTCCTGATTTTCTTTCTGATGCATCTGTACAAACTTTCGGCACCCCCAAATGGCTACCACCAGTTTCGCGAGAGCGATACCGCCGCCATCGCCCTGAATTATTACCAGGAGGACATGAGTTTCCTCAAACCGCGGGTCAATCAGCGTGGAACGACCAGCGGTATCGCCGGAAGCGAGCTGCCCCTCTATAACTACTCGGTCGCCCTGGTGTATTCCGTGCTGGGGCCGTCGCACGCCTGGGCCAGGCTTCTCACAATTCTGGCCGCCTGCGTCAGCCTGTGGCTCCTGCGGAGAATCATCACGGCCCTGACCGACCGCGAAACGGCTTTGTTTTCCGTGTGGGCCATGGCGTTCTCGCCACTGTTCTTCTTCTACAGCTTCAAGATCATGCCGGACATCTGGATGCTGACGCTCCTCCTGGGGGCTATACTGGGGTTCGTGAAACATTTGAAGACGCGAAAGTACGGATTCTTGCTGCTGTCATCCCTTTGCCTGATTCTGTCGGCCAGTATCAAGCCCCTCGGGCTTTCCGTTTATCTAGTATTTCTGTATCTGGTGTGGCGAGAACGGGAAGGCAGGCCAAAGCGGCTGCTTGTGACGACGGTCTATGCGCTGGTCACGTTCGCGGCAACCTACGGATGGTTTGTTCATGCTCGAAGCGTTAACGAAATATATGGCGGCTCTTTCTTCTACATGGGGCAGGGCCTGCCTCTCTTTTGGGAAAAACTGCTGGTGGCCGACTTCTACAAGAAGCTGATTCTTCAATGGCCCTTCGAATTATGGATTGGTTATTTGCTGGTTCCCGCTTTCATTTACGGTTGCTATCGGGCAGTCCGTGAGCGTGGGGGTAAGATTTATCTGGTCTGGCTCGCGGCGTGCTACATAGTTTTTGCCCTGGTGTCGTCGCACTCGTATTCCCACGACTACTATACCCTGATAATTATTCCTCCCCTTGCCGCCGTGACGGGCCTTGGTCTCAAAGGGGCGCTCCGGTCGGGCGGGTGGAA
>CP070806.1:1768014-1770437 GCA_020343675.1 Phycisphaerales bacterium | reverse complement strand
GACCCAGCCGAAAACTGGACCTCACCTGAATTCGACGCCCAGGACTGGAAAAGCGGCGTGGGGAGCTTTGGCTACGGTGACGACGACATCATGACCCACCTCGACATGCGCGGCAAGTACACGCGCTTCTACATGCGCAGGATCTTCCGGGGTGAGGATTTTGCCGGCGCCCGCGAGGTAGGGCTGATGGTGAAATATGATGACGCGTTCATCGCCTACCTCAACGGCCGGGAAGTCTTGCGGAAGGGGGCCGCCAGCGGACGCGGTGCTGATGTGTCAGACGTCGAGTCTCACGAGGCCCAGGGATTTGGATACTTCCAGATCTCCGGCTGGCAAGAACTCGTCACGCCGGGTATCAATGTCATTGCCTTGGAAGGCCACAATGTCAGTGCCACGAGCAGTGACTTCAGTCTCCACCCCTACCTGGTCGTTCGCACCAAGGACGCACTGCAAGGCCCGATCGTCGATGCCTGGGATGCAGAGACGGGCCGGCGCCTCTGGCAGGTCAAGATCGACGGCTGCGGCAGCCAGCTTGAAGGCCCCGCTGGCTGCGCAGGGGAGGGACTCATGTTCTTCACAGGGGGAGGATCGGAGGCGGGCGAAACCCTGGCGATTGTACCCAAGACTGGAAAGGTCCTGTGGCGCACGAGCCAGGCCTATGCCAGTCAGAGCGGAACGCCTTCTTACCAGGCTGGCAAGGTTTACCTTCCCGGCATTTGTCGTTTGCCGATATCCTGCCTGTCCGCAACTAATGGCAGGATCATCTGGCAACACCACAGGAAAGATAATTGGGGCCGCTACCGTTATTTCGTTGACACACTGTCGTTAGGAACCGATTACTTCACCGTCAATAACAAGTATGTGGGCGGGGCGAAACGCTGGAATCTCTTCGACGGCACACTGGCGGGTACTCCCAACAGGCGGATCGAGCTGTTCGGTGGCAGTCAGGGCTGTGGCTCGGTGGTTCTAACCTCCGAAGGGATGGCCCTTTCGGCCACTACCGACGGTCTTTACATGATCGATTCCGACACGGGCAAGGTTCTCTGGAAGAGCTTAGGGATGGCCCCACGGGCATGTCCCAGTCCGGCCGTCTCGAACGGCAGGATTTTCTATTGCCCGCGAGCTAATGGGATGATGTACTGCTTCGAGCCAGATGATGCGAAATATGCCCAAGGAAAACCAGGCTTGTCGAAACCTGTTAGCATTGAAGGGGCCATACGCGGCGTCGGGGATCCTGCACACATAGGAATTGGACTAATGCAGGAGACCTTCGGTGATGAAGCCGGCTCGTTTGTGGTAGATCTGGATGGTGGTGGGCTGTATGTAGCAAAGCCGTTTGGGTTAGAAGTATTTGGCACCGGCAAAGGTCCGCGGACGCTAAGATATCGTTATTGTTATGCTTCTTCGCACGATAAGTCAGATTACTGCGATGATTCAGAACATGATCCTTCATACTACAAACAGTTGCAGATACATGGTGGCATATTAGAAGGCAGGGGAGGTAGAACACGAGTAGTCTGGCCGACTGGCAGCACTTGGGAGATACATAGCAAGGGCCCATATGGACTTGTTAACAGTGGCGAACTTGCAGCAGCAGTGATTTATAACGAAAACTAATTGACAACGATCCGTATCTATTTCATAGGGCGTTCTGCTGAGAGGGCGCTTTATGATTTTCTTACGGGATTTTTGACTTGGAGACAAGCAGAAGCGGCCGGACTATGGGCGGAGACATCCTTTTTTACTTATAGCTGCGGGAGCAGATGTCAATGCCAAAACTAAAAAAGGCAAGATTCCTTTGACACAAGCCGTCTCAAAGGGATACACCGAAATCCTCGATCTCCTCTTAAAGAGCGGAGCTAAGGAATAACCAGACCTAAAACAATCCCTCTTTCGTGAGCTAAAAACATCGCTATGTAAACAGTGGTATTTTGTCACCGTGTTGTCTCCACAGATGCTGATTTTGTCTAAATCGAGTCCGTATGAATATCAAAATATGGTTGAATAAAGCAATTTTGAAAAAAATATCGGTCGAAAGTCGGACTCAATGTACGTGACCAATTGGTAAGTGGCTATCAGTAGTGCACGTTGGCTGATAGGTCGCAACGTGGATGCCTCAAAAAAATTGTGCCAACGGGGATTTTAGTATTTAACTTTGAATTCTTCATAGGTGACCATTTCAGCCAAAACAGATGGGAAAAGATACGTAAAAAGGTTGGCTTAACTGACTTGAGATTTAATGATTTACGCAAGACCTTTGGCCCTATCTTTGCTCAGAATGGCATATCCACTGCTGTCATGCAGAAGCTGTTGGAACATTTATCTCCGGATCTGATAAACGAGATATCGACCATGAATTTATAGAAGAACAGAGACATTCTACTGCTGATGGGAAAGGGTAGATTTGTGGACATTTTTACAGT
>CP070806.1:1765486-1767914 GCA_020343675.1 Phycisphaerales bacterium | reverse complement strand
CTGCGGCCTTCGTCCATCTGTTCACCGGCTGCTGCAGCAAGTGGGTTATCACCGTAGGGCTGAACTCTGTTGCTGCGATAGAAATAGGTGAGCCTGTCGACCACTGAACTGCATGGAAAGGTCCCCCCTGCATTGTCAAGAAATGCCCATTCATTGGAGGCGTCCAATTCAAAAAAGGGAAATTGCTTACGTGCAAAATCGACGTCGAAAACACTCGGATCGGCTTCAAGCTCCATGAAGTTTGCTCTCCTTAGGGCGCATAAGATGATTGGTCGATGATCCCTCCGCATCACTGGCGCCACGAGACATGGATCGCCACAAAAGGAACACAAAGTCTGGGAAGGCCTTGATCAGGGACCAGATATGACCTCGGTCGAAGCGGTGGCATAGAAGTGTATCCGACATTTCCCATATATCTTCGCAAGCGACAGTCCTTCACGTTACGATCTTGATAATACCACAATTCTCAGCTCGATTTCAATGTCTCTGTGAGCCGACATCAATTACGATCTCTGAAGACACGCTCTACTGGGGACGAAGAAGCATGCAAGCCGGATTACCCATGACTAATTCAATGGCATTTGAGACCTATGGGATGGGTCCGGGGAAGATCGTCGATTCTGGAGCACCAAACCTCGAAAAAGTGGGGTCTGAGACGATTCTGACGGGGCAGTGTGCGGTGCGATCAGCACAATTCAGGATGCCCTTCGCAGGCGGGGCGCCCGGACGGGATACAATCTACCATGTCCGGTAGCTCTGAGATGACGTGCAAAAGTAATGTAGTCCCGGCCCATTTCGGAATGAGCGTTACCTGTGACCTTGCGGGTGGCACCTGATTATGGAATGTGATGGATCACTTTGCTAAGGAAGGAGGTTGATAGCGTACCGAATAAGTACACTATCGCATAAGCCCCTGCCCCAAGGTCATCCCTCCCCCGAGCAGGGGCTTTCTTTACAGCCAGGCAAGAACGCCTACTGTCCCGACATCAACGGTTTCGGTATGACTTTCCGATCAGGCTTTCGGCTCTGAGGATTGTAGACGACCAAAGAAATTGTGTCGCTGGCGATCGGTAGTCAACTGATCTGGGGAAAAAGCCGATATAGCGACGGCGGGAATAGATTCTGTGCCGAGAGAAATCCGGGCCATTCTATTGTGGGAAGATCAAAATGGGTCCTGCTTCCAAACAGAAGAGGTACCTTTTTACCGGTGGAGGTCACTGGCTGAAAGAGAGAGTTGACTCTTCCATCAAGCTCGAAGATGGTTCTCTTTGGCAGGTTAATCTTGTCGATAGGATCGTATGCTCACTTTGGCTTTGCAACGAGAAGATCGTCGTAGCGAAAAATCAAAACCCCGACTATCCTTACCTTCTTATAAATACGGATGATGGAGAGAAAGTCGAAGCTAGGCTGATTTCAGATTGACCGGACACCAAGCTCTATTTCTTCTTCTCCCACTCGTCCGGCGACCCCCAATCGCTCCCGGTCGACGCTCCCTGTCTATGCCAGACGTGCCCTGTCCTGGTATCTATGACCACGCAGAAGTTTGCCTTCGGTGGGCCAGCAATCCTATATCTCCCTTTGTCGTTTTGTATGATCCTCGCCGACCCTGTCGCAAAAACTGCACACAGTCCGAGCAGCAATCCAATTATCAGGCTCTTGATGTCGATACTATTCATGATTGTTCTCCTTGCGGCTTTCGGTTTTTGATTCTTCTGTAAATTCCGAGTCTCTCGGAGACAAAGGTACTACAATAGGTTCCGCCTGTCTATTAGGCCGCCGCAGACTGCGAGAAAAGAGCAAGGATTGATGGGGTTGACCGACTTGAAACCAACATGGTATTCTGCATGTCAGAATTGAGATTAGAACTACTTCGAACAAAACAGAGTCTGGAGCACAGGAATGCTTTATGTTCAAGAAGTGCACGGAAGCGTAGATGACATTGTTGGTAAGATTGGGCAGGCAGCCAAGGACAACAATTTCGGGGTTCTCGACATTCACGACCTGAAGCAAAAGATGGCTTCTAAGGGAGTAGACTTTGCTCCTGAATGCCGAATAGTCGAAGTCTGTAATCCCCACAAAGCCAAAGAAGTTCTTGACAGCAACATGGCGATCTCTGCCGCACTGCCCTGTCGCATCTCAGTCTATGAAGAGGACGGCAAGGTGAAGATTGCCACAATCAGGCCAACCTATATGTTGGATCTTTTTGACAGCCCGACACTCAAATCAGTAGCCCAGAATGTCGAGGAAACTATTGTCAGGATTATTAGCCTGGCACTAAAGGGGGGTTGAGTGCAAGTCCCTCTGAGTTTTCTGCAGTGGAATCCAGTCGAGGGCCTATGAATGGCTTCAATAATCGTGACATCCGGGGATCAGAAAGGTGAGTATCTGCCGCTTGGCAGGCGAACAAGCGTGATTGGAAGAGCCGAGG
>CP070806.1:1762953-1765386 GCA_020343675.1 Phycisphaerales bacterium | reverse complement strand
CGCCAGTCCACACGGAGCGTGAAGTCGCCGAATTCCCGCACGGACCAGAGGCTCTTATCGCCCTTGGCCTGGCTCTCGGCGTCGTAGTCGATGACGCCGTCGAGGATCTTCCAGTGTCCGCCGTCACCTTCGGGTACCTTCCAGCCGGTGAAATCGCGCCCGTTGAACAGTGCCTTAAAGCCGGCGGGCGCCACATTGTCCTTGTCCTTCGCTGGCTCTGCGGCACTTCGCGACCGGGCGAGGGTTCCCGCCGAAGAGGCCATCAGTAGAGTTATCCCGACAACAACGGTCCATGTCACATATCTTGTTGATCTCATGTTTGTCTCCTTGAATGTATCAGTGGATGTTTTGATTCACCTTGCCGCTGAACTGAGTTTCACAGCGGCACCGCGGTATTATGTCCCATCACACGGACCTCGTCAACACAGGCGTGGTCCAATTCCGGCCGACAGCGGTGCGTCACTTTCGCCACAGCCGCTTCTTCAGTTGAGGAAACAATTCCAACGCGTTTTCGCGCATAATCTGCCGGCCGATTCGCAGGGCGTCTTTTTCGCAGAGTTCGCCCCGGATGACTTTCTCGGCCAGCGCTTCGGCCAGGCATCGTCTTGTGAATTCGGTCGCGCCGTAGATTCCTTCGGCGGTCCCCGTGTCGGAGCCCCACATGATCCGGTTCGAAGGTACGGCTTCCAGCCACTCTTGATACGCTCGCCTGGCCATCGTGTAGCTCAGCGTGGGCAGCCATACCGAATCGATCCACACGTTGCGACATCGCATGGCAATCACGCCCGTTTCCCCCACCCAGGGGAATCCTCCGTGAAAGAGGACAAACTTCGTCTTCGGATTTGCCTCGATCAGGTCAACCAGCAGCATGGGATTAGAACCCTGAATTCTGGCCTGACCCGTGTGAATCTGCAAGGGCAGGTCGTGTTTTGCGCTGAGTTCAGCCAGCCGCCACATAATGAAGTCCTCGAAGTCTTTGATATCCCGGGCCGTCAGCTCTTTCCGGGGCCTTCCAAAGATTTCCGCCGCACGTTCTTTGGAGACGTTCTCGAATTGCAGCGTTCGAAGATACGCCAGCGTATTTTTCATGCAGATGGCTCCGGCTTCTCGGGCGGTTTCCAGCACCCGGTCGAGCACGGATACGTAATCGTCCAGCGAGTCGATCTCGATCTCGTGACGCGCGGCGAACGCGTACGGATCATCCAGCGGGTTGTTGAACTCGGATGGATGAAAACCGCGCACGAGGGACGTCACGTTGCACAGCGCCACCGTGAACGGATAATGTGTGGTGAAATCGAGACGGGCCCAATGGGCGTCGATGACCATCAGCTCGATGTTGGCCCGCTTGGTGATGACCTCTTTGAGCCACTGATCGGTCTTGTAGTTCTCGAAGATCCTCTCGTTCAGCGCGCGGGCCTGCTCGGCCGTGATCGTATCGAAATCCACGCCATACAGATCGCGAAATGCAGGCAGCAGGTACCGGTAGAAGCTGGTTGCTCTGGCATTGGCGAAGTTGTGCCTTGCTTTGGACCACCACGTATCGAACGAGCCGTCCTCGGGCCAGGGCTCCAGCGGATGGATCCAGGGGAAGTAGCTGCCCGCCCAGATACTGCGCAGTGTGATCCCCTCGCCGTGTTCGGTTCGATCACGGTGGCCGATTTGTTCAAAAGGCCTGAGATGATCGTGGGTATTGACCGCGGGCACGGCGTCGATGCTCGCCTTGATGCGGGTATAGGCGTCGGTCTTCTTGACGTCGTCCGCTCGAACGGCGGGTAGAAAAATACAGCACTGAAAGACCAGAAGGCACGTGATTGACACTCGCATGATAGATCTCCTAATTCCATATCCTGATTTGCAGGCCCTGATGGTGGAATCCACTACAACGGTTGCATTCGGGCGCAGCTTCTCTTGAGGAGCCTACTGCCAATATTTCTGCTGCACCGCTTCGGCGGCCTGCATGTGTTGCTCGTGGGTCTTGAGCTCGAATTCCTTCATCACGTCGGCCACTTTCACGTCGGCGGAGCGGCTTTCGAGAATCGTCCATTCTTCTTCATGAAAGGTCTTGATGCGTATCTTCCGGCCGTACCTGGCCTGGATGTCGTTGAATCTTTCGCAATAGGGCCACGTGTGCAGCAGCACCTTTTCCAGATTAACCGGCGCACAGACCCACTGAGCAAAATGTCCCGTCCAGGCGAGACTCCCTCCGTTGATATCACAAATCTTTGTCGTGCCTTTGCGGGTGCTCGATACAACGCAATACTTGTTCTCCCACGCTTTGGTATTGACCATCAAGCCTCCGCCAAACGCTGAAGGCCAGAAGACCATCTCGGCTCCGGCCCTTCGCAGTTTCCGCCAGCCGTCAAACCACTCGATGTCGAAGCAGATCTGCGCCCCGACGATACCGAAGTCGGTCCTGAAGACAGGCGGCTCGAG
>CP070806.1:1760381-1762853 GCA_020343675.1 Phycisphaerales bacterium | reverse complement strand
GCTTGTCCTGGCCGGGACAAGATCACGGTCCTTTTTTCTCCGGACGCATCAGATGATGCAAACGCCGGCAATATCTCGTTTCTGGTCGAACCTAACCCGGCATAGCCGGAACCAAACAGGTTGATATAGGCTGTGGCCCAACAGTAACAGCCCTACCATTCATAGACGTTCGCTTACCTCAAACGACCGCAATCTCCCTTCCCATCCACTTTCGTGGGAGGGAGATTGCTTGTTCTGAAAGTCAAAAGCTTGGCGATACCTGCCGGGCCGATCAAACGCCATGCCAAATAAGAATTTGTCATGTCGTTCGCAGCGGCCCTGATCGCGCCAACATCGAAACATCTCTTATCCTATCGAAACCGTGCTTCTCTCCAATGCCCAATAAATTCTGGCTTTACGCGGCTTGGCAATTCGAGGAATATTTACGCCGACGCTTTTGGAGGCATGGACCGTCATGGAGCAATTTATTGAACATCACGCCAGTAAGATTCACGGGGTGCTCTCCTGCCTGGACCGCATCGTGCTCAACGGCACCATTCCACGCATCTGTTATGCCGAAGGTATGAGCATGGTGTTGCGGCAGCAGAATATTCGCATCTTCGATTACGTCCAATGGGCGATGCCGCTCCGGCAGGAAATCCAGGAGAACGCCGAGCGCCTCGCCCAAGCCCACGGCCTGAAGATCGACTTCCTCCAGAAAAAGAACTTTCGCAAAGAGCACCGTATCAAGAAAATCCTGGAGCGACGCGGCGATCATCCCGGTCTGGTGCATATCTTCTCGGCGATGGAGCCCTGCGCCAGCTACAAACCCTGGCATGACAAGAAGACACACCGAACCTTTCTCAAACCCGACAGCGGCAAATGCCTCCATTACTACTTCTACTTCATCGACGCCAGCCTGGGATTGTGTTATCTGCGGGTGCCGACCTGGGCCCCGTTCCGTCTGCAGTTCTATTTCAATGGCCATAACCAACTGGCCGCCAAACTCGACCGCAGAGGCATCGGCTACACCCTGCAGGACAATGCCTTCCTGACCATCGACAACTGCAAGCAAGCCCAAAAACAGGCCGACAACCTCAACATCAAACAACTGCACCGCCTCTTGGATCAAGCCGCCCGGCAATACTGTCCGGTGATTCGCCATTTCCCGGACTCTTACCATTGGAGCATCATGCAGGCCGAATATGCCACGGATATCATTTTCCGTCGGCAAGAGGACCTCCAACCTATTTACGAGGAATTGGTGCGTACCGCCGTTCACGCGGTCAAAGCCGACAACATCGCCACCTTCCTGGGCCGTAAACTGCACGGCCTTTATCAGGATGAAATGGGCAATGACTTCAGTACCCGGATTCAGCAAACCCGCCTCAAACATCACATGGGACCGGTAGCGGTCAAGATGTACGACAAATATGGCCTGGTCTTGCGCATCGAGACCACGGTCAATGATATCAGCTTCTTCAAACACTACCGCCAGGTAGAACACCGCGACGGAACCACCAGCTTCAAACAAGCTCCGTTGCGTAAAAGCATCTATTCGCTAGCGATCTTGCGTGATCTGCTGATGGCCTCCAACCGCCGTTATCTGGCATTCGTCTCGGCCATCGATGATCCGGGCTCGACACCCAGAGACCTCGAAAAGCTTGCCCGCCCCGTCCAGGAAACCGGCCGCAGCTATCGCGGCTTCAATCTCTTTCACGGCGATGACCTGGATCTGTTTGGCGCCATCCTCCGCGGTGAATTCAACATCAGCGGCCTGACGAACAAAGCGGTTCGTGCTTTCTTGCCCAGCAAAACCCCGCAACAGATATCTCGTATGCTCAAACGCCTGCGAAAACACGGCCTGATCAAAAAAGTCGCCCACACCTTCAAATACTACCTGACGAAATGGGGACGAAGAATCATCATCACTTCCCTGAAAGTCCGGGAAATGACCTTGATCCCTCTGCTCCGAGGGCAACTGAATACATGACCGAAGAATTATGTCCATTTGGCGCAGCTTCTCACTTGTAAGGTACTAATGCGATAGAAGAAAGGTGGCTGACCGGCCATGTCGATGGTGAATTGGCCTACAGCTATTACGATGAAGACTTTGATCATAACGTCTTGAGGTTTGGCCAGCGTCAGGTCAGGGTGGGACCAATCTATAAAAGTGTGTCAGCTGCTGGCGAGCTTTGGCTGTTGTATACTGACGGGACAATCGCCGGAGTAAATCCAGAGGGTGCAGAGAGGACCATGGGGCAACTCGATCATGACAGCATCATAGGCTTTGGTCCGATGCCTACAAATGTCTGGGTAGCGACGAAAGACGGCACGGTGAGAATCTACAGCCACGCCGGGCAGGAAACCGTAAAGAAAATCACATTGCCTCAGTGAAGGACCGCCAATGACCACCGCGCGTGAACAGACTGAAGCGGACAATATGGGAACTGCCGGCCGGATTGGGTTGTATGCCTGTGCTATATTCGGTTG
>CP070806.1:1757801-1760281 GCA_020343675.1 Phycisphaerales bacterium | reverse complement strand
GGCAAAGTCATAACGTTCGAGGTCAATCTAGTAGGGATCCTGTAGAGCACAGCCATGGGCACTTCTTGGCACTTGGGCGTTGATGTCGGTTCCGTGCACATCAAGGTCGCTGCAGTCGCTCCACAGGGGAAACAGCATTTGTGGGTGAGGCCTGCGGGGGGCAAACCTCTTGATGTCTTTACCGAACTTCTTGAAAATGAGGTTCGCAGATCGGTCAGCAACGCGCCCGTCTGCCTGGCCGTTACAGGAATTGGCCAGGACTTGCTTGATGGCGTGGCTGGCGTGCACATGGTCAATGAAATAATGGCTACAGCTAGAGCCGCCGCACATCTCTTCCCGGGCATTCGCACCGTAGTTGATATGGGCGGGCAGTTCTCCAAATGGATCCTGCTCACAGGTTCGGGCCCGAATCCACACGAAGTACGGGACTTCGTCACAAACGGTTTATGTGCCGCTGGGACAGGGGCTTTTCTGCAACGACAAGCCAGTCGTCTCCAGATTAGCGTAGAGGCCCTCGGCAAGATGGCGAGTACGTCTCCGAAGGGCTGCACAATTGCCGGCCGCTGCACCGTCTTTGCAAAGTCGGATATGATCCACCTGCAGCAAAAGGGAACACCCACAGAGGAGATTGCCTATGGCCTCTGTCTAGCCCTAGTTCGCACATTCATGACCACTGTGATGCATGGGAGGAAGGTGACACTGCCTGTCTTGCTTGTTGGGGGCGGTGCGGTCAACCCGGGTCTTGTGCGCGCCTTTCGAGAAGTGCTCGGTTCTGAGGATGCTGTTATTGTGCCTGAGAAACCTACATGCCTGGGCGCATTGGGGGCAGCGCAGATTGTGTGTGCCGAACAGGCCGAGGCCACCCTCCTCGAAGCACTTGTAGAGTCTCTGGCAAATCGTCCGGCCGTAAGCTTCTTTGAAGACATAGCCGCACTGGAGCCGCTCGGTGCGCCTGGCCGTGCCGAGGCTGCTCTTTCGTGAAATCCTTGGTCACATCGCACAGTTGAGAGCCAACCCAGAACTCGCGAGGGCAGGATGACCGGCAACAGAGTGAAAACCTGGACAGGTGATGAGAAATCGCTGGTCACGGTGCGTCGAAAAGGTGACAGAATGGTACATTTTCAGCCGATTGGCGTGTCTGGGGGCCTTTGGGGCGGGTTTATCGGCCATGTCGATGGCCAGAAGCGTTGAAATGGCTGCCCCATTGGGGCATCATTGACAATATGGCGTGCAGGAGCACCGATTATGAAGTCAAATGGCAAATCTCGGGCGAACAGGCGCCTGGGCAAGAAGCCGCCGCTGCCCACGTACCGCCGGGGGCCCTCTAGCTGGCTGATTGTCGCGATCGCCATCTTTGTGATCATGATGATGCTTCAGCAAGGCCTGGCGACCAATACCCTGCCTTGGGACGAGTTCGCCACGCATCTCGAACAGGGCCTGGTTGAAGAAATTAACATCGGCGATACTGAGATCAAGGGCAAGTTCAAGAAGGGTGTTGGACCGGCCAAGGACTCGGTAGCGTTCAAAGTCAACTACCGCCCGGAGAGCGGCGCCAAGGAGCGACTGAACGAGATTCTCGCGGTGCTGGAGGAAAAGGCCGCCGAGGACCCTCAGTACAAAGTCAAGAACGAATACAGCGGGCAGCGCATTTGGCTGATGATGCTGATGAGCTACTTGCTGCCGATCCTGATTCTGTTGGGCTTCTTCTACTTCTTCTTCGCTCGGAATCTGCGTGGTGGCGCCGGCGGCATGTTGATGTCGTTCGGGCGCAGCCGCCACAAAGTCCATGGCAAAGACCGCGTCAAAGTGACATGTAAGGATGTCGCGGGCATCGAGGAAGCCAAAGACGAAGTTGGCGAGATCATTGAGTTCCTCAAGAGCCCGAAGAAGTTTGAGCGTCTGGGCGGACGCATCCCGCGAGGGGTGCTGCTGATCGGCCCACCCGGCTGTGGCAAGACGCTGCTGGCCAAGGCCATCGCCGGAGAGGCCGATGTCCCCTTCTTCAGCATCTCGGGAAGCGACTTCGTCGAGATGTTCGTGGGGGTGGGCGCCTCGCGCGTTCGCGACCTTTTCAAGCAGGCCAAGGACAACTCCCCTTGCATCATCTTTCTCGACGAAGTCGACGCGATAGGGCGCCGGCGCGGCGCCAGCTTCGTCGGCGGCGGTCACGATGAGCGGGAGCAGACGCTCAATGCGATCCTCGTGGAGATGGATGGCTTCGACACGAACGACCAGGTGATCGTCATCGCGGCGACAAACCGCGCCGACATCCTGGATCAGGCGCTGACGCGACCCGGCCGGTTCGATCGTCAGGTGATCGTGCCCCTGCCCGACCTCAAGGGGCGGGCCGAGATCCTCAAGGTCCACGCTCAGAAGGTCAAGCTGGCGCCCGTGGTCGATCTGACGCGCGTGGCGCGCGGTACGCCCATGTTCAGCGGCGCCGACCTGGCCGCGATCATCAACGAAGCGGCTCTGGCGGC
>CP070806.1:1755220-1757701 GCA_020343675.1 Phycisphaerales bacterium | reverse complement strand
GCTCATGAGCATGGGATTGTCCATCGGGATCTTAAGCCGGCCAACATCAAGATTACCGAAGAGGGAAGAGTCAAGGTACTGGATTTTGGCGTTGCCAAGGCGGTAGGAGATGAAGCTCGGGATGCCCAGAGCACGGTCACAGAACCCGGTCGGATGATCGGGACACCTGCCTACATGAGCCCGGAGCAGGCTCGTGGCATGGTCGTTGACAAACGCGCTGACATCTGGGCGTTCGGCTGCTGCCTGTATGAATCACTTACGGGCAGAGCCGCCTTTGGGGCCGAAACCGAGTCCGACACTGTGGCGAGGATTCTGGGAAGTGAGCCGGATTGGAGCATGCTCCCACCGGCAACGCCCGGGGCCATCCGAGTTTTGCTGCATCGCTGTCTGGAAAAAGACCTCAAGAGACGGCTTCAGGACATCGGTGATGCCCGGATAGAAATTTCGGATACCCTAGAACGGCACACAAGCGCTTGTGGTGACGAGGCGATTGAGGCCGGACGTGGCAGGCTAATATCAATGCGGCATATGATGTTCGTGTGCTTGATCTGCCTGGCGCTGGGTGTAGCTGCAGCATTGATAGCAGTGTTAGGCTTTATGGACAAGCAACCACGTGCTGTGTCGGCTAGAAAGATGGTCCATATCGAGCCGTTGCCTTCGCAGACCTCTTTGTTTATGTCAAGAGGCGGTTCCATTGCACTCTCGCCGGACGGCAGATACCTTGTGTATGTTGGAGTAGATGCAACTGGTAACCGACGCCTCTACCTGCGCGACAGGATGAATGATTTTGAAGCCACACCCATTCGCGGTACGGAGGGAGCAATATGCCCGTTCTTCAGGCCGGATAGTGAATGGATTGGCTTCTTCGCTGAGGACGAGTTCACGGCCGAGTATGCGTTGAAGCGGGTACAGATCCGGGGCGGGATGCCAGAATTCATCTGTACAGTCCCTCCGCTACCCTGTGGAGGATGCTGGTCGCAGGACGACTTCATCATCTATTCGTCAATCTATCATGTCAGCCTTAGAAGGATGGCCGCTTTTGGAGACACTCTTGAGTACGTTGCACGTGTAGATCCAAATAACAGAGAACACGGGCAAGCGTGGCCGGACATTCTGCCAGAAGGAAAAGGAGTGCTCTATACAGTTTGGGGTGGGGATAGTTACAAAGACTTCAGAACAATGATCAAGTGGAAGGACATCGACAAACCCCAGGAACTGCTGCCCAACAGTAGCTTTGCCCGCTATGTACCGACCGGCCATATCGTCTTTGTCCGTGAAGGATCTCTGCAGGCAGTGCGATTCGACATCGATCATCCAGCGGAAGCTATCCGCGGAGAACCCAAGATCCTGCTCGAAAATATAGGTGTGACCGCGTTCGGTAGTGCCCAATTCGCGATTTCCGGTGATGAGGGAATCCTGGTCTACGTTCACGGGCCCACTCCTTTTGGACTTCTCAAAGGAGATCTGGTCTGGGTCGATCCCGAAGAACCGAATGCAACACTCATTCCCGACTCACGTCAGTATTACAGCGAGTGGGCGCAGCCGCGGCTGTCGCCGGACGGGAATTGGATAGCTGTCACCCCTGCATACGAGACGAATCTGTTACTTTACAAGTTCGGGACCGGCTATTCTCCCCCGCTGACTGTCATGAAAGGATACCAAGCTTGTGCAGTCTGGGAACCACACGGAAAACACGTGGCCTTTTATAGCCTGGACGCCGATTCACCGCCAGATATCTACTGGTGCCTGCAGAACAATGGCGGCGCACCTGAGCCTATCTATAAGGATTCAAATGCAACGTTTCCCTCATCATTCTCGCCGGACGGTAAATATCTGGCCTTCACAGCTCAAGATTCGCTTCAAACGAGTCTGAACCAGAATTCCGACATTTGTTATCTCGATATGACAACCAAGGAAGTCAGAAGATTCACCAACACGCCCCATTGTAATGAGTGGGGCGCTGCGTTTTCTCCCGATGGCAAGTGGGTCGCGTACACTTCGGATGAGATGGGACAATACGAGGTGTATGTACGAGAATTTTCCACACGCCGAACCCAACCCCAGAAGGTCGGTGCTGGTTCCGAGGCGTCATGGGGACCAGACAAACAGAAGCCGGAGCTTTTCTACCGCGACGGCAATCAACTCGTAAGGGCCCAAATACAGACAGAGCTGCAGTTCAAGGTCCAACAGGAGCCTCTGTTCGACGATGTGTATATTCAGACACGATTCCCCGGGTATCGCAACTATGACGTCTCAAAGGATGGCAAGCGATTTCTCATGATTAAGCAGGTCGAGGAACCACCGGCACCGGTCATGCAGCTGAAGGTCGTGGTCAATTGGTTTGAGGAGTTGAAACGCCTCGCGCCGGCGGGGAAAGATTGACAATACGGACACATTTTGCTTTCTTGAGTATGATTGAGTATTGGAGTTGCTGTAAGGGTCTTCGATGAGCGACGCCGAAGAGAGAAACAACAAGCGGCC
>CP070806.1:1752587-1755120 GCA_020343675.1 Phycisphaerales bacterium | reverse complement strand
CAACGTACTAGAGAATCTCGACAAGGGTTTTTCAGCATTCGCACCCAAGAAGGGCCATGTATCCGCCCGGGAAGCTAATTCGTGGAGTGGATCTGGCACGCAGGCTCCGATCTGTACAAAACGTTTGATGGGATCCATTGGTATCCAGTAACGCTCGATGGACTGGGCGACGTCGGCAAGTACGGATATCTGACGATGGTTTCGGTCACCGACGAACTCTATATTGGCACTGCGAATCCATTTGACGGTCTTGAGATCTGGCGTGGCACGTCGAGACGTCAGTAGTCGTCACGCTCGACCGTACAGAACTTCTGCCATAGTCATGACGTCGCGCTGAGTGTATGCTTTCAATGTTGACATCCACTCGTTGAATTTCTTGTGGTTCGAGCGTGCAAGATCATGCTGCTTTCGCGAATCGCCTCTGAAGTTGTACAGCTCCATGAATACTTCTCTGCTAAATGTCTTGGCCTTTCGTATGTACTGGCGGACGGTTTAACACCGCCCTTTAAGTCATGCTTCTACAGGAGCCACTAGTAGATCCAGGTAGCCTTTGTGTTGAAGCGACTTCTTAGCACAGCGGTGGTACAATTGCCATTGGCTGGGCCTGTCGCCTGGCGATGAGCCATTGAAGACGAGATAACTTATTGACAAATAGTCTGAAGGCTGAGAATCGAGCAACCTGATGTCGATTCGAGTTGGAGATTTTGCACCTGACTTCATCTTAACGGCCCATACCGGTCAGCAAGTCTCACTGGCAGAGTTTCGAGGCCGAAAGGTGGTAGTGCTCTACTTTTACCCAAAGGACGGAAGCACCGTGTGCACCAAGGAGGCCTGTAGCTTCCGAGACGCCTACGAGGATTTCGTCCAAGCTGGAGCGGTAGTCATCGGGGTGAGTTCGGATTCCCTGGAAAGTCATTTGACCTTTGCGAGGGGCCACCGACTCCCCTTTGTCCTGCTAGCTGACACGGACGGTTCGCTGCGAAAGGCCTACAAGGTGCCCAGTACACTGGGAATTATACCTGGAAGAGTAACATATGTGATCGATAAAGAAGGAGTGGTCCGGCACATCTTCAGTTCACAGATTTCTGCGGACCGTCATGTGACCGAGGCGCTAGGTATGGTGCGTCGACTGGCGCAGAGCTGACAGCTCGCGCGAACCTGATGCTCAAATTGGTGGTGCGTCATATGAAGATTGCCATTATTGGAGCTGGTGTGAGCGGATTGATTGCAGCCCGCCTGCTCACAGATAATCATGACATCCACGTGTTTGAGGCCAACGACCACGTTGGTGGCCATACGAACACGATTGCTTTCAAGGCCTTTGGGCAGCATTACACTGTCGATACGGGCTTCATGGTCTTCAACGATCGCACCTATCCAAACTTTGTCGAGATGCTACGACTATTGGGTGTGACGGCGAGGAAAAGTGACATGAGCTATAGTGTGCGGTGCGACAGGACCGGCCTCGAGTACCAGTGCAGTTCGCTCAACGGGCTTTTTGCCCAGCGCCGCAACCTGGTGCGTCCATCATTCTACCGTATGCTGTTGGACATCCTACGATTCAACCGCCGTTCGATGGAGTTGCTGAAGAGGGTGGATTATGAGTTGGAATTGGGTGAATACTTGAGACGAGGTGGCTATTGTCAGGGATTCGTTGAGCAGTATCTCATTCCCATGGGATCGGCGATCTGGTCGGCGCCCCCGGATCGGTTCCGTCAGTTCCCGGCGCGGTTCATCGTTACTTTCTTCAACAATCACGGGCTCCTCACGGTGCGTGGTCACCCTCAGTGGAAGACTGTCCAGGGGGGCGCAGTGCGTTATGTGGAAGCACTCACGCAGCCATTTGCGGATCGGATTCGCCTGAAGTGTCCTGTCGTATCTGTACGACGCTACGCAGATCGAGTGTCCGTTACTTGGAAAGGCGGCGGCCCCGAGGATTTCGACATGGTCGTCCTGGCAGCACATGCCGACCAGTCGCTGGCCATGCTGTCGGACGCCACGCAGACTGAGCGGGAGATCCTGTCGGCCATCCATTACCAGCGGAACGAGACGGTGCTACATATTGATCCTTCATTATTACCCCGTTGCCGTCGCGCCTGGGCCTCTTGGAATTCCTATGTTCCTGCAGAAGAAGGCCGGCCGGTTATCCTCACTTACAACCTGAATCGCCTACAGGGACACTCGTCACCTGGCCCGATCTGCATTACGCTCAACGCCACGGAGACTATCGACCAAAGTAGGATTGTTCGCCAATTCGTGTATTATCATCCTGTATACAGCCGAGCAACGCTGGCAGCCCAGAAGCGGTTTCATGAGATAAACGGCAAGAACCGTACCTACTTCTGCGGTGCGTACTGGGGGTATGGCTTTCACGAAGATGGCGTCAAAAGCGGGATGGTGATTGGCGAGTGCTTCGGCAAGCGGATGGAATCATGCTTAGCTGCATCTACGAGGGACATGTCCGTCATCGGCGGCTGAGTCCAACCGAACACCGGTTCCGTTACGGGCTGTACTTCCTGTACCTGGACCTTGA
>CP070806.1:1749925-1752487 GCA_020343675.1 Phycisphaerales bacterium | reverse complement strand
CAGTGCGGACGTCGCGGGCCGTAAAGTTGCGCACCACGATATTTTCGCTGGGGATGCCGATCTTCAGCCCATCCTCGTTGAGTCCGGACTTAATGACCACAGCATCGTCCCCGGTTTCCAGATGGTTGTACTCAATCAAGACGTTCTTGCAGGAATCGGGCACAATCCCATCACCGTTGGGCGAATCGAGGCTATGCACGGTTATGCCGCGAACGATGATGTTCTCGCTATAGACCGGGTGAACGTTCCACATTGGGGATTCCTTGAGTGTGATCCCCTCGATGAGGATGTTTCGGGCCTTCCATGGCACGATAAAGGTCGGGCGCATTCCGTCCCGCCCGCCGCCTTTGCCGTATCGGCGCCCTTCCAGCGCAACCTTGGATGCTTCAACACGATTGCCTCTATTGTTGTTTTCGGCCCAGCGCCACCACCAACGGCCATGGCCGTGGAGCATACCTCGGCCGGTGATAGCGATGTTTTCGACATGGGGCGCGTAGATCAGGGGTGAGTAGTTATAGGCCTCTACACCTTCGCAACGTACATGGACCACAGGCAGGTAATCGGCCAGATCATTGCTGAAATGGACAACGGCGCCTTCGGCGAGATGCAGATTCACATTGCTTCTAAGATGAATAGCGCCGGTCAGCCAATCGCCGCTGGGGATGAGCACCCTACCGCCGCCGCCCTCGTGGCAGGCGACAATGGCTTTGTGGATCGCTTCGGTGCTCTTGTGCTTCTCGTCGTCCTCCCACTTGCACTGAACGGCTCCGTAGTCACGGATATCAAACGTCAGGTCGGGAAACGAAGGCCGCTTGAGCTGTGGCATCTCGAACGGCGCTTTGATCGGAGCGATCGCAACGGGCAGCTCGGGGGTTGTCTTCTGATCCGCCAGGGCCGCCCTACCGCTCAGCAACGTACTGGCAGCTGCCCCGAGTTTTAGAAGGGTTGACGCAACAGCCCACGACCAAATGATTCTTTTTCTCTTCTTCATCATGAAATGCCTTTCCATCCAAAATCTTCGCCGGTATTTACCGTTTACATTTCACTGAAACACTCCTACAAATTTCAAGTCTGCCAACAAGGTAATGTCATTTCCATTTCACCATCGTTTCGGGAAGCTCGAAAGGTGCAGAGAGTTGTCAGAGCGCTGTTATTGCCACATTCATATTGAGACATCCTCGTTACTGCATTTCAGCTAACGTTCTGCACTCATGGCTCTGTGATACTTTATTAGAGGCTCCGGACAATGGGTAGGTTTCCAAAAGGATATCACGTGCGTCCTTGCAGAGCGAGCATTTTGTCTCGGTAATAGCGAATGATGGCCTCGCGATGACTGAGATCATGAGGAGGAACATTGGGCTGACGTATTCTGGGCGCATTGTGATCCTGGTATGGTCGCAGGTTTGCGCCCTTGTGACGCCATACTGAGAGTAAATGCTCCATAGTCTTGATTTCGTCACGGTATTGCGGCGACTCGTAGAGATTGTTCATCTCTTGCGGATCTCGGTTCAGATCAAAGAAGAGATTCTTATCATTTGAGGCAGCAAGGATCAATTTGCGGTCTTTCGACCGAGCCATTACCTGGCGTCCGCCATTAGCTTCAGCAAAGATGAGATCGTGGCCACCATCTTGGTCCTGGAGAGCGTGTCCGTGCATTTGTAGCCCGGGCTTGCAGCCGGCTGCCCGGCATAGAGTGGGAGCAAGGTCGATGTTGTTTACCATGCGCTGGGACACTGTGCCAGCGTGTATATTACCAGGCCACTTGACTATAAGCGGCACCTTGACCACCGGATCATACATGTAGTTGCCTTTGAGGAGCATATGATGGAAACCCATAAAATCTCCGTGGTCGGCGGTACATATGATCAGCGTATTGTCGTAGAGTCCCTTCTGCCTGAGCAAGTCGGTCATACGCCCGACGTGGTGGTCGATCTGCGAGATCATCGAGTAGTAGTACGCCATCACTTGCTTGAGTACGGGCTCGGTTAACTTGTCATTGGGGAAATATCCACGGCTGAACTCGAAATCGCGTTCGAGGCATGTGCCGGTCCAGCCTGGAAGCAGCGAAAGTTTCTCCGGATCATACATCTCGTGCCATGGTGATGGTGGATTGAATGGGTGGTGGGGTCTTATGAAGCCAGCCATTAGCAGTTGGCCACCCCGAGCAGTCCATGATTCGAGTGTCTCCATGACCTTGTCGGCGATCCACGTCGTTGAATCATGTTCTTCCGACAAATTGGAGACGAGGGCACCGCAGGTACTCCAATACCTCTTGGGTGCGTATTTGCGATACTCACCCAGCTGATCTTCGATATCGTTGCGGTCCACGAGTCCATGACGCATAAGATAGCGATGATAGTCGTCGTCCCACCGCCCGGGACCATCCTGTTCTGCCAGGAGCAATTCACTAAATCCCACGTCCAGATAGGTGGGAGTAAAGTGCATTTTGCCGACTGCCTTGGTGCGGTAGCCGGCCGCCCTCAAAATCTTCGGAAATGTGTCAATGTGCGGAGCCAGCGTGCTGCGATTTGTCCATCCACGGTGCTCGTGGACGTATTGGCC
>CP070806.1:1747231-1749825 GCA_020343675.1 Phycisphaerales bacterium | reverse complement strand
CTCGGTTATTACAGGGTGGGGAAAAGAGATCCTGTCGAATCCAGAGCGATTTAACAATCGGTTCTATCAGTCGTTTATCGTTCTGAGTTACTGCAAAATGCTCTATGACCTGCATACCGGAGAAGTTGGTTCAAAGCGCGCGGGTGCAGAGTGGGCCAAGCATAATCTCGACAGGTCATGGTCAGGGCTAATCGATCGAACGTGGGCTGGACGCCCGAACCCCGCCGTATCCGTCCGACAGCCCGCTGATGCACTGGACTTTCAGCACACTCTGGAGTTCATTGTCGAGGTCACGCGTCAGGCGAAGAAACTTGCCTTAAAACTGGGCGTTCCGGGCAGTAGTCTTGATTGAAATGGGCTGAAGGTAAGGTCGGGATTTGGCCACAACGCGCTGTAAGACCTTGTCCCAGAAGACGAGTATAGCGTTCGCTCCTGCCTAGCCCAGTCAATTATAATTCAATAACTTACGGCAAACATGGTCATAGTCTGGTTACTCTTCGTGCGTGCCGATCCGAACAATGCGTGCCTGAGGTTGTTATGTCGATAGTCATAGCGACTGATAGGCCGAGTTCCTGGAAGCTCTGTGCGGAGTGCATTGATGAGAAACATGAGACTACAGTTTGTTTTTGCCACAGCCCTGGTCTTTATGACCCTGATTGCGTCTGAAGTGCGGGCAGGCATTTCTATTGATATTGAAGCCGGCGTTGCCTCCAGTGGTTACAACGATATCAGAATTCCAGGCAACACCGGCTCCGACATTTCTCTCACAGATGATCTCAAGTCGGACGAGTCGGAATTCTGGCGAGCACGGTTGGGAATTGGCCTCGGACAGAAACATCGACTTTCGCTTCTTGTTGCTCCCCTGCGTCTGGAATCTTCCGGTTCGGTAGATCGGGCCATTGATTACAATGGTGTGACGTTCGAGGCTGGCGAGGCTCTCAGCGCGCGCTACCGATTCGATTCGTACCGGCTGACATACAGCTACGCGTTGGTTCAATCGGATCGTCTCGATTTCGATATTGGCTTCACCGCAAAGATCCGTGATGCTGCCATCCGAATTGAAAGTGAGCAGAGATCTTCGGAGAAAACCAATACCGGGTTTGTGCCGCTGATTAACTTCGGCGTGGACTGGTCTTTCACTTCTCAGTTTGGCCTGCTGATTCAGGGTGACGCTCTCGCCGCACCTCAGGGCCGGGCCGAGGATGTGCTACTGGCTCCATATGCAGATCTTTCCGACCGGCTTCGGTTCCGAGTCGGTTATCGGATCCTTGAAGGTGGAGCGGACAATGACGAGGTTTACACCTTTGCCCTGGTGCATTACCTTTCGGCGGGAGTATCGTGGACCTTTTAATGATCCCTGAACGATCTGAATCAATATAACCGATGTCGCTTGGATGCGAAAATGGTCAGTAAACGGTGGCTCGACTTACTGGGATTAACATTTTGGGTTGCTTTAACCTTCGGTGTTGCGGCATTTGGCTCTCAATTTGAACCGGGTGATTGGTACGCTCACATTGCCAAGCCCGCCTGGACACCACCGGGATGGGTGTTTGGTCCGGTGTGGGGTTTGCTGTATCTTTTGATGGGTGTCTCCGCGTGGTTGGTATGGCGCCAGAGATTTCGGACCAGTGTTTCACTTCCACTGGGATTCTACATAGTGCAACTTGCAGTTAACGGATTGTGGTCCTGGATTTTCTTTGGAAGTCAGCGGATAGGTCTCGCCCTCATCGATCTCACTGTTCTGGTAATCGTGGTTGCCATCACGGCTGCGATGTTTTGGCGGGTCAACAGGCGCGCTGGATACATGCTGCTGCCGTATCTTCTCTGGATCTCATTTGCAGCAGTCTTGAACTTCCAGATCTGGCAAATGAACTGACCAGTTCATTTGATGGGATATACAGAAATACTACCTTCCAAGTAAACGTGTTGTATATTGCCTTGTCAGATTACTGCCAACACGATGTAAAGAAGGTGGCTGTTAGTGAAGATAGAAGCTGTGTGTTTTGATATGGATGGGACCCTGATCCGGAACACCGATTCCGTAAGATATCTCTGTATGCTCAATAACAATCTGGAAGAACTTGAAGAAGTAGAACGTCGCCAAGATATCGGCAGCATTTCATGGATCGAATCAGATTATCTTAAAGCAGAGTTGATTGAGGATCTTGAACTGGCGGCCGTTAAAGAAGAGTTTGAGAATCATATACGATTAATCGAAAATATAGGGCAAGTACTGAAGTTCCTGAAGAAGCAACGCATATTTTCAGTTCTGTTAACCGCGGGACCGACTCAGGTTGCCAATATCCTTGGGACGGAGTTTGGCTTCGATTGCGTATATGGTAGCGAATATGAAGTGAAGAACGGCAAGTTCACCGGGGAGATTACGTCTCACTTAGGCAACGAAGGTAAGTTGAGTTGTGTGAAGGCAGTATGCGCAACGAACAACATCAGCCTGGATCATTGTGTAGCCATCGGCGATAGCGAATCCGATATCGCTATCTTCGAAAACTGTGGAAGATCAATCGCCGTCAACTACTGCGACACCTTGAAAGGAAAAGCTTCCGAATACATCAAAACTGATGACCTTGCTGACG
>CP070806.1:1744534-1747131 GCA_020343675.1 Phycisphaerales bacterium | reverse complement strand
ACCACGCTTAAGTCGTCGCTTACGACGCGCGTTCTCTGTTAGGATATGACGCATAGCATCTGCTGCAGCGCAAAAGAAATGAGTCCGGCTATTCCAACTCTGGGCTTCTGATCCCACCAAACGGATGTAGGCTTCATGAACTAGGGCAGTCGCCTGGAGTGTCTGGCCAGGAGGCTCGTGTGACATCTTATGTGCGACGAGGCGACGCAGTTCCTCATACACTAATGGAAGCAGTTTATTGACGGCCCTTTCGTCTCCTTGCTCAATTGCGTTTAAGATACATGTGACTTCGGTAATGATCTTCTCAGATCTGGACTTCCAAATAAAAGCAATACCATTGTACTGAGAATGAACCGGCGGCTCAAATATCTTACGTGCACCTTGTCGGCCTCTGCGAAGCCTGGGACAAGCCAGAGGAGGCCCAGAAGTGGCGGGCAAGGCTACCAGCAGAGGCAGACACCGATGGACAATCGTCAACCACTTCCGAGACTACAAAACAGTGACACAAGGCACATGGTGTAGATCTTGAAGAGTGGCATGTCACCACCTAAACGGCTCCAATCTTTTGGCCTACTGAAAGGTGACATTTCCTTGACAAGGTCTGACACCATTTCGACACCACAAACGCTGCTTTTTTCAAATCGCGTCAAAAAAAATGTCAGTTTTTGATCCCAAGACATAATTTGACAGAAATTTATCGGGCGTCATCGTCTTCAATGAACGGTGTCAATTAGTGAGTGACATTGACTGACTGTTAAGCAGTGACATAGATGCCTCAGAGATTTGTGACGACAGAGATTCCAGTGTTTGACTTTGAGCTCTTCATAGGTGCAGTCCGCTAAAATGAGAGCGTGACATCCGAGGACGTGCTGTTACTCTGGCGCCGCCCCGAAACAGAGAACATGACCATCTTCGAGGGACACGAAGATCCGCGCCTTATGATCCACAGCTGTGCCCCCCTTGACCACGGCCGCCGGAAGCTCCTTGCGCCAGAGTTGTGAACTGTCTTCAATGCTGATAGCTGTCAGAGCAAAACTCGTTCGGTTCTCTGACAAAGTCTGGCTGCCAGTTAAGACTGTGTCAGGTGCTACCACAAAGCTGTTGTACTTGGCCTGAGGTCCGGATTGCCAGACAATAGATGGCTTCTTTTTAAGCTCCTGTGCCCGCGGGAGAAACCGCCAGTGGGGTGGTAGCTTCTTTGCTCCAGATGATAATGGTTCGAGAAGCGCAAGCGTAGAATGCCGGGTGCCACTGTAGTCGACCGTGTAGTTCAAAATCCTGCCGTCGGCAAGAGTATGGTTTAGAGACATGTATTGGCCATACTCCGGATAATAGGGATAAAAGGCCGTTCTGGAAGCGGAACTGAAGCGATTGTTGGGTTTGCTCGTGCATTCGCCCGTTTTTAAATCGTAAGAGGCCAAGGAGCAAGCGTTGCCACCTGCAAAACACAGTTGGCCCTCGTGGATATAAAGGCTTCCTTGCAGACTGATGCCACTGCTTGTTTGTTGAGAGAGCTTGCCGGAAGTATCATTGTACCATTTTATCTCTCCAGTGACGGCGTTCAGAGCGTAGACGTGGGTTCCATCATAATGGGCCATGCCGGCCGCCGTATAAACAACGCCGTCGTCCACAACGACACCGCCGGCCACTGGCCACGTGGAGATAAGTTTGCCGAACACGGGGATCCACCGCTGAGAAGGCGCGGCCCGGAACCTCCACAGGAGCCGTCCCGTGGCAGCCTCGAAGGTGTAGACGTGACCGTCGGCGGAGCCGAGGTAAACGCGCCCTTGCCAAACGGCGGGCGCTTGGAAGATGGCGCCTCCAGTGTAAGCTTTCCACTTGAGCGTGCCATCGGAGGCGTCGAGGGCTCGCAGCAGGCCGTTGTGATCGCCTACGAAGACGATTCCACCGCCGACCACGGGCGCAGTGGGCAGAGCGGACGAGGACAGCCCCGAAGTCCATTGCTCTATCACCTGCCTGGGAATGACAACCCTTGTGTCAGGTGCTCTTCCGCTGCTTCCGTCATGGCGCGGCCAATCGTCGGGATGGACTTTGAACTTCTCGACCCTCGTCGGATCGCCGAAGCCGGATTCAAGGCGGGATTCGCCCAGCCCGGGACGGTAATTGAAATCCCCCGCTGGGGCCAGGCAGATGTGACCGTAAAGCGACAATTGACAGCGGCACTTCCATGATCCCCAATGAAGCAGACCGCCGGAAATAATCACGCCCTCGTAGCAAGGCGGCCGCATCGGGGCGATGTGCTCAGCGGTCCCGCTGGTCGGATCGATGCGCACAGTGCCGCCCGGAGCCCGATAGAAGATGCTGTCGGCGCTGCCGGTCACCATAGTACAGGCTCGTCGGCCAAGGAAGTGAGTCAGTACTTCCCCTGTGTCGTATACCATGCTGAAGCTGGTATTACCGGTACCCTGACCCACGGCGTATAAGGCCTCCTCGCGCAACAACAGATGGACACTCCCGGCATCCGTTAGCGGGACCTCCTTATGCCACTGGAGTGTTCCATCTTCAGTTGAGACCGCGACAACGCGGGGTATGCGGGGACCAGAGAAGAAGAGGAACTTGTCGTTGCATTTGACGTA
>CP070806.1:1741816-1744434 GCA_020343675.1 Phycisphaerales bacterium | reverse complement strand
CTTGAGGTGCCACTTGCCGATCATGGCAGTTTCGTAGCCCGCCTGTTTCATCAGCCTGGGCAGATGCTGGTTTTTCGGTTCGAGCCCGCCGCCCAGATCGAGAGCCCCGTTGGTCTGGCTGTACTGGCCCGTCAGAATGGTTGCTCTGCTCGGCACGCAGATCGAATTGGTGCAGAAGCAGTTCTCGAAAAGAATCCCTTCTTTGGCGAGCCGGTCGATGTTCGGCGTCGGCGCAACTTCAGCCAGCCGGCTCCCATAGGCCCCGATCGCCTGTGCCGCATGGTCGTCGGACATGATATAGAGGATGTTGGGCCGTTTATCCGCCGCTGCGCAAGCAAGGCGCGAAAAACCCGGTACGGCCACAGCCGCAATGCCCAATCCCAAAGCCCCAAGAAAATCCCGCCGTGTGCACTTGCCTTCAACCATGTTCATTGCCTCCCGGTTAGAATCACAGATTGACCAAGTCCTGATCTGGTGCAGACAATAACCCGCCCCGTGCAGAATTTCAAGGCTCCTCGAATGGGGCGCCCATCAAACGTCCAAATCTCTAATCAGAATCAGTCTACAGATCGAGGTCGAAGAGGCTGTCTTGTTCCTTACTCCGATCCGGTGGCGGATAGATGACTCCACTCTCTGTGGTAACCGCATCAGGCGCAAGCGTGTGAATCGAGCTCTTGCCGGAGTCCAGGATGTGGACAACTTGGATACTCCGGGCGGTCAGGTAATCGCTCAGGAGCCGGCGGTGACATTTCCAGTACAACTTTTCGGCACACATGACGGCGGTACGTGATCTCGCTGCCTCAGAGAGAAGCTCGTAAACGCCGTTTTGGAAATCCTCCGTGGGCATGTAGTCGGCATAGCTTCGGAATCCGGGACTCCGCAATCCGGCGTTGAGCGACCCGTCTTTCTTCGGAGCGTGTCTTCGGCCTCCGAGAGCTTCGAGCCAAAGATAGTCGATATTCGCAGCCTCCAGCTTTTCACACAGGTTGGGCCGGTTGAAATGCGGGAATTTGCGCGAAGAAGGGTAGCGCCGGATATCCGCGACGAGGTGAATCTCGAATTCCTTCAGCAGCGATACAAACTGCTCAAATGAAAGGTTCGAGTGTCCAATCGTGAATAGTCTCAGGGTCGTTTCGGCATCTGCTTTCATTTCTCTTGGCGGAGGATATGGACGTTGCCCAATCGCACGCGCTTCAGTCCGGCTGCCTCGGCGGCTTCGAGGCACTCCTCTGCCTGTTCGCAAGATGTGGGCGGCAAATCCGTCATGAGAAAATCGCCATGGAAGGCCAGAAGCGCATAGGGAATATTCGGGTCCAGTCTGGCAATGAACGAAGCGATGGCCTTGACTTCCTTGGCATCAATGTAACCCGGCACGAGCAGCGTGCTGGCGACAAGCGGGGGTGGCTGGGGTCTTTTGGGGATGTACATGGCCGCAGCAACGAAGTTTTCCAATGTGCGGGCATTATCTGCCCCGGTAAGGGCGTAATGGACCTTGGCCCCCAGTGCCTTCAAATCGAACTTGACACAGCCGCCGCTTTCGAGAGACAGGGCCATCATGGCATCCAGAAGCGACGGATCCATGGTCCCGTTTGTCTCCCAGCAGATTCGCAATATCTTCTGTCGATTCTTCTTGCGTGCCATTCTCGCTGCGGCCAAGGCATGAGGCAACTGACAGGTTGGATCGCCGCCAAAGAAACAGATGCACGCCGTTTGGGCCGTGACGGCCTCGACCAGTTCGGCGGCCGTGCGTGTCTTGCTTGTCGTGGAATGTTCTCGATAGTGCCAGTTCTGGCAAAACAGGCAGTTGAACGTGCATGCCTGGTAGAACACGGCCAAATTTACATAACCATGTTCAGCCCCTCGCTCATGCGCCCATTGCGGGTATCCGGCGCCGGTGCCGCCCGCGCAGACCCAATCGGCTACACAGTTGGTGGGCAGCGGATCGTGATGCCAAGACACTGCCGCTCCGGAGGAACTGCCCCCTTCCAGATTCCCACCCTCATTTCTGCGCACGCCGCAGTATCCTCGTCCGCCGAGAGGAATCCGGCATCTGTTCCGGCAAAGTGGACATTCGATACCGTCGGCAACCGAAGGCGGCGCGGCCGGCAGCCCGAATTCCTGCCGACTCCGCGCATGAATCGCTCTCAGCCAGGCGAGAGTCTGCTCATCGGCCTCGCGGATGCAGGTTCTGCAGAGGGATAATATTTCCGCCGTCTCCTCAGAAAGCCTGCCGCATGTCCTGCACGTAGCCATCATCTCGCAGCCTCACGACCACAGCTCACAGAGCTGGGTCGTTTTGTGAGACCATCCAGTCTTTGAGCTGTCGCCGCATTTTCTTGAGAACAGAGGCCACTTCGGGCTTGGCGGCGATGTTGTCAAGCTCATAAGGATCGGCCTGCAAATCGTACAGCTCCTCGGCCGGGTGATGCTCGATGGTATCGACCAGCCTGGCAGTCTCGGGATCGGTCCTGGCCTTCTGTACCCACGTATCCCAGACCTCTTTGTGGCTTTCGGGAATGCCGGGGACCTTGGTGAAATGCGTGGTCCACACATTTTCGGGATTGAGGTTCAGGACATACTTGTACTGACGGTCCCGAACGCAACGCTGGGGAAAAACG
>CP070806.1:1739084-1741716 GCA_020343675.1 Phycisphaerales bacterium | reverse complement strand
CGTCGCGCCGGAGAGTCTGCACTTTGGCAGATACGTATGCATCAGCCGGGCGATATCCACAATCTTGTCTGATATGTACGGTTCGCCTCCGGTGACGTAGCAGGTCGATAAACCAAAGGGCCTCAGAGAACAAAACAATTTCTTAATCGCCTCCAGACCAAGCTCGGGCCCGTCCTTCATTTTCCATATCCCGCAATAGGTGCATTTGCTGTTGCACAGCCGCGTAAAATCCAAAACCAGATGAGAGAAACGTGGCGTTTGCGGCGGCTTGTTTGTTAGCTCGTTTTTGACCGCCGGTATGCTCTGAACCGGGCCTATAGAGCAAAATTCAACTGATTTTCTGCCGTCGTCAAAGTCGCGACAAAATAAACTTTCGTAATCAACGCGCGGGAAAATCTCGAGCCTGCCTCCCGCTGTGGCGTTAAAGATTTTTCTGCTACCTGCCTCGAAAACCTCCTTCGCCCTTCTGTACGACTTCTCCATCCTGTCCAGCCGCGGGTCGTGCCAGCGTTTACCTTTGCCGAAGTAATCAGGATGAAAATGATTGGGGTCGCCGGAGGCCGATGTAATCACGGTGCCGTCGACCCTGGCATCGGCCGGTATGATATAATTATGGTCAAACCCAACCAGATAAACCTCCGTAAATCCCATATAATAGGCCAACTGCATGCAAAGGTAGCTGACCGTCCCACCGACCCACAGACACTCGGATGCGTCATTCGAAAAATGGGGGAAGCCCGGATAATTGCTGAAATCGTAGATTACGTTGGCCCATACTACATCCTGCGAATCCTTCAGGCAGTATTGAAGCTCCGTCCCGAAGATTTTGGTCATGCCGGCGAGCGCATTAATCTCTCCGGCCCGGTCCTCAGCCACGAGTTTGTCCTCCACCACGTAAAAGGTGGGCTTAAATCCCATCCTCTCGAAGTTATAGAAGATGCTGTTGACGCCGAAGGTCACCTCGCCTTTCAGCCCGGTCAGGTCCATCTTGTTTAAGCTCGGACCGTTACCGATGATAAATGCCCGCTTGCCCGAATACTTATTGGCAAAATCCTTCAAATTCTTGCCCGAGGTACCTGATATCATCACAGTATTGTCCCGTCTATCATCCCCTACACTCACCACACATCATAAAATATCTTTGGTAATCCCTGCACGAATTGGTCGTACTTGCTTCCCTTGTACATTACAAAAAAAACCTTTGCAGCAAAATTACGTTTGTTTGTTTTGCAATAGTAAGTCTTAAGTCCAAATTGGTGGGCTACCGCATTCATGCTTTTCCACGTCCATGTGGTAACATGACTTTTGTGTACCCAATAGGACCTGTCGGGATTCGGATGCTTGCTTAGACTTCCTCCATGCCAAAAATCGGTGCAGCCGACAATAATTCCATTATCCTTGAGGTGATTTGCTAATAGTTGAACCTCCTGAACCGGACGCACAAAGTGCTCAAAGACCTCAAAAGCTGAAATAACATCAAATTTCATATCCGGCAGGTCATCCCTGTGGTAAAACGCGCCTTGTCCGAATTGCTTGTTTCGTTCTTCGATTAGTGGACGCCACAGATCACATCCTACGACGTTGTATCCTGCCTCCTTAAAGTTTTTGTAAACGGGGCTCCAACCTATCCCGTAAAGAAGAATATCATTCAACTTCAACTGCTCAAGAAACACCCTGCAAAAGAACTCCTCCCGGCGATGAATAGCGCCATAGGTGGGAGATTTCGAGCCTGACGGCGAGCCCTTGTCCAAAACCTTCGCCTGGCTTTCATCCACATCAGAGCGTATCAGGTTGCAATTAGGACATATGTGCCAGTCCCTCTCAAACTGCCTTTCAAAAACCAAACACTGTAAATTACATAATTCGCAACGCATGCTGGATGCTGCAACCGGTGCGAACTTGCCCTCATCCCGTGCCAAATCTCCGCATTCGCTCTCACGCTGGATATCATTAAGCAGTTTCCGGCAACGAGAATTGTTGGGGTCAAGACTCAACTCGTTTCTTATCGCTTGCGCAGCCTCACCGAATCTTCTAACTGCTCTCAGGCACGAACCTTTGTGGAGTTGTAAACCCATCATCTTAGGGGCCACGTCGGGATATTCGATAAGAACCTGGTCTAAAAATGCCAGCGCAGCAGTATGTTCTCCGCTTTTGGCTAATGCCAGCCCGTGACGGCAAAGTTCAAGCGCCTGCGAAGTCCGCCTCTCAAAAGACACACTCGCACCTGGGTGTTGCACATCCACAACAGGCATCGCGTCAGTACTATGCTTAGCAAGCTGAATTTCGCTAAGAAACCTCAGAAATTCCGGGTCATCGGGTTGCACGCTCAGGCAGGACCGTATGGCCTGCCCGGCCTGCTCAATCCGACCGAGCGCCTTGAGACAAAGCGCCCTTTCATAATTTATCCTGGGTGTCTCGAAGATAAGCCGCGGCACATCTGCAATGATTTTGTCATAGAGCTCCAGCGCCTGGGCGTAGTCACGCCCTATCGCCAGTTGGCGGGCCTGCGAGTAAAGCCCCACAATCCGGTCCTTTCGGCCGGTCTCTATCGTACCAGGCTGGTTCACAAATCACTCCTATCTTGCACCCACTGGGTCGTACATGAAGGTATTACTGTTACTCTCGAGGATAT
>CP070806.1:1736335-1738984 GCA_020343675.1 Phycisphaerales bacterium | reverse complement strand
GGCCTGGCCTTCGACGATAAGACCTATCGAGACGTCCCGGCCGATGATTTGAACGTCCGTCTTGATCAGCAGCGGCGCACCCGCTTGTGGACCGCTGTCACTGGAATTCAGTAGAGGTGGCCCCTTAGCCAGTTCCAGGACCCACTTGTCCCCATTGTCGTCCGTTGCCGTCAGGGAGGATGAGCCGGATTGCCGGTCGGCCGGGGTTGTAGATGAAGGAGAATTTCGCAGTAAAATCCCAACCACTGCGATCAACGCTACCGCCGCGATAGTAATCAGGACAACAATCTTTGTTTGTTTTGGATTCTGAGCCATTTCGCAAGCCCCACTAAAGCCAGAACAACTACTTCGATATGATTCACTTCTACTGTTATGTCAAATCAACTCTGGGCCCTGGCCTTAGCCAGCGTTTGGCGGCCGAATACCGAAGTGCCCATACACCTTTGTATATTGTACCGCTGAAGCACGGCCAGACGAGCGGAATCTGGCGAAATTCGGCCTTTTTTACAAAAGAAATCGAAAAAAATGCGTTTTCAGTGGCGCAAAGTCTGCTTGTCATTGATATGTTGAAAGGGTGATCCTGAGCAAATAAACCGCTTGCCTCCCCCACCGTCTCGAGTAGAATAGGGTACCCGATATTGTTCGTCGTAACCGCTCCCTTTTTTACAGAATGTGAGGCGATTTATGACAAAGCAGGATGATTCCAGTGCGACATTGAGGAGGCTGCCTTCGGTCGATGCTCTTCTGAGAGACCCAGAGCTGGAAAAGAGGATCGCCGGGCTGGGTAGAACGGTTGTGGCCAATGCAATTCGACAGGCGATTGAAGCCCTTCGGGAGCAGATATCCGCCGGGGCCGAAGTCGGCCTGGATGAGACTGCAATGCGCCAGGGAATCATCACCGATGTCAATTGCCGGCTCAGGGCTATGACCGAAGCCTACTACCGGAAAGTTGTTAATGCCACCGGGATCATTCTCCACACGGGTCTTGGACGCGCAGTGCTACCTGCCCAGGTTCTTGAGCAGATTGAGAATACCCTGGAAGGTTATTCGCTGTTACAGACCGACACCGAAACCGGCAAGCGCTCGAAACGAGATGGACGCGTCGAGCAGCTCTTGCAGCAGCTTACCGGCGCCGAGGCGGCCACGGTCGTCAACAACAACGCGGCCGCAACCAGCATTGTGCTCAACACGGTCGCCCAAGGCAAAGAAGTGATCGTCTCGCGCGGCCAGCTTGTCGAGATCGGCGGATCCTTCCGCCTGCCGGATGTGATGGCCTTCAGCGGGGCCAGGCTCGTCGAAGTTGGAACAACGAACAAAACACACGCGCGCGATTACGTGAATGCCGTCACGGAAAACACGGCTGCAATTCTCCGCGTCCATCCGAGCAACTACAAGATCCAGGGGTTCACATCGGAAGTTCCGCTTGATGAGCTTGTTGAGATAGCGCACACGCGCGGGTTGATCGTGATCGACGACGTCGGTGCAGGCGCGCTTATCGATTTTTCACAATTCGGATTCGAACCGGAACCGACGCTTGCCGAGTCGATTCGCACAGGAGCCGACATTGTCACCTCCAGCGCCGACAAGCTGATCGGTGCGTCGCAGGGCGGGATTATCCTCGGCAAAGCGGCGTTGATAAACGCCATACGAAAGAACCAGTTTGCCAGAATCGTCCGCGTCGGAAAGCTCACGCTCGCGGCGATGGAAGCCACCCTGAAACTGTTTCTCGACGAATCACTTGCTCTGAGCGAAGTACCCACGCTGAGAATGCTCAGGCGCGACACGTCTGACATCACCGAACATGCGGACCGTCTGGCCTCTCACATCAGCAAGACCGTCTCGGGAATTGTTGCTTCAACTCTCCCGGGTTTCTCACAGATGGGTAGCGGTTCGTTGCCTACTCAAGATCTGCCGACGACGCTGGTGGCGCTGCGTCCCGAAAAATCCGGCCCCGAATCACTCGCGGCACAGCTTCGGCAATACCACACGCCGGTTTTCACACGTATCCAGAATGACCGGGTCCTGATAGACCCGCGCACGCTTCTGAATGGAGACGACAAGATGATTCTTGAAGCGCTGATCGAGATTCTTGGCCGGAGTCACTGAACCGTATGGGCGCGGCACAAAAGAACATCACGCTCGGCACAGCCGGCCACATAGATCACGGCAAAACGGCGTTGATAAAGTGCCTGACCGGCTGTGACACCGACCATCTCAAGGCCGAGAAGGAACGAGGCATGTCGATCGATCTCGGATTTGCGCCGTGCACCGTATCGGGCCTGGAGGTCGGCATTGTGGACGTCCCGGGTCACGAGAACTTCATCAAGACAATGGTCGCCGGGGCCACCGGTATTGACGGCGTTATTCTCGTCATCGCAGCTGACGATGGCGTGATGCCCCAGACGCGCGAGCACCTCGACATCCTCACCCTTCTCGGTGTCAGGCACGGCATCGTCGCCCTGACAAAGGTCGATTGCGTCGAGTCTTCCCGTATCGAGAACGTCACCGGCCGGATCAAGGATTTCTTAGCGGGCACGTTCCTTGAAAATGCGCCCATTCTCCCCGTCTCCAGCGTAACAGCAGAAGGCTTCGATACGTTCTACGAGGCCCTCAAGACGCTCGTGGATGCCATCGAGCCGAAGAAAACGG
>CP070806.1:1733582-1736235 GCA_020343675.1 Phycisphaerales bacterium | reverse complement strand
GGCGCAGATCCAGGCCCAGGTTCAGCTCAAAGCTGACGTCTATGTGCGAACCGACAACCTGACAGTTGAGCAGATCGAGATGGCCTTGCTCCGGCCCAGCCCGCGGATCGAAGATACCGTAGCAGAGTTATTAAGCAGGTATGGTTCTCAGGCCAGTATTTGCGTGTTACCGGAGGGTCCCCAAACGATCCCCTACGTTCGGGCATAGCAGAGTAACCGTGTGAAGCGGGCGGCGGATGTCAAGCCGGGCCGATCAGCATAGCGCTGGTTGTCGGTGGGTTAAACAGTGGGCACCTTCGCCGCTGCACCATCCGCGGGGGATAGACCGCGAGATGAAGCCAACCATGCGATCCCGGCAAGTTGCGCCCTTACGGCACATGGTGTATTCTGGGCTCATTCCGTTGGCAGTATGGCCCGAAGCTTGGCACCCTATTTCGAACTGTGATTTCAGCCCTGCTGACCGTTCCGTTCGGGGGGAGCAAAGTCATGAAACGTTCAACAGACAGAATACTGCTATCGCCTGACAAAGCCAGATCCGATCGAGCCAGCAATGCAATTGAAACCGCGTCGCCAGAGAGCGCGCCCGCGACACTGGGCGATGCCTCGCTCGTGGTCCGGCGTGCCATTGCCGGCTCGGCCGCGCTTTCCGGCTCCGACGTGATGCAGCTGCAATCGCTGATCGGCAACCGCGCTGTCACTCGTTTGCTGGCGCGCAGAAAGCCGGCGCACAACACTGCCGGCGGCAACGATGCGGCGCGGTCCCCGGCCGGCGCGACCGGACTGCCCGATAACCTGAAGGCGGGCATCGAGAACCTCTCCGGAATGCCGATGGATGATGTCAGGGCCCACTACCGTTCGCCCGAGCCCGCCCGGGTGCAGGCGCTTGCCTATGCGCAGGGTACGGAGATCCATCTCGGGCCGGGACAGGAACAGCATCTGCCGCACGAAGCGTGGCACGTGGTTCAGCAGAAGCAGGGGCGCGTCCGACCGACCCTCCAGTCGAAGCGTGTGTCCATCAATGATGACACGGCGTTGGAACGCGAGGCGACCACGATGGGCGACCGTGCAATCGGGGCGGCCGGCCACCCTCCACAGCCTTCCGAGCCCGCTGCGGTGTCTGCCGGCGAACGCCCGGCAGGAGCGCATCGTTACAGCCTTCAGATGAAGAAGCGAGCCGACGAAACTCCGAGCGCCATCATGCAGCTCAAGAAGCGCAAGAAAGAGGACCTCGACGCGGCCACAAACCCGCTCTTCGAGGAGCATGCTGCGAAACGGGCCGAATGGGGCATGCCGGCCGCCGGAGAACCCAACGATGGGTGCGTCGTGCGCCTGGATGCAGGCGGAAATACCTACTGGGGCCATAACGCTCACGGCCTGCCGTTGCCGCCGGGGATGAAGGCCAACGCTATCAGCAAAACCCATGCCGAGGGCCACGTCATGATCCAGGCCTGGGAAGATCGACCAGTTCTGGAAGGTGCGGCGGGCGAGGTCGTCAGCGATCGTGCGCTGTGCGGCTCCTGCGGCGCAGTCGCTCATGGCCTGGCAGGTATGGCAAAGTCGGTCGGGCTGGGAAGCCTGGAGGTTACCTCGACAAAAAAAAGTGACGTCCAATTCGGCTACTAGACGGCGCCTGTACCGGTGAGCGTTCCCCTCGGGCGTCGCCCGATCGGTTTGCCTCGCGCGCGTTACCCGAATGAGCCGGCACGCCGCCATCCCGTAACAGGAGGTGCTCGATGTTCGTGAACAAAATGCTCCTCGACACGTCCGAGGGCCAGCAGCCGGTGTCCCAACCCGGGTGGGCAGAGATTGAAAAGGCGCTGCGCAGCCTGGACGGAAAGAACGTGACGCTGGTCTCGCTGAGCGGTGAGGGCGAAGCCAACATGGCGGTCGGCGGCGGCGAGAACGGCCAGTACATCGCCTACGCGACGTTCGACAACTGGACTTTCCACAATCTCGTAGATCCGTCTAGACCGGAAGATCGGCAGGTCACGCTGGTGACCGGCGGCCAGAGCGGCGTTTTTTCCGCGCGACAATGTGTCGACCTGAGCGCGGTGCTGGCGGCCGCAAAGACGTTTGTAGACGCCGGGGAGCTGGAACGGTCGGTCCACTGGCAGGAAGGCTGAGCCGGGAGCTGCGCCTGGCGAACGATGGCCGAACCTTCTGCGAACCCTATCCTCGAACAATCGGTAAGACTCTCGCAATCGATGCTCTGGGATACACAGCGCGCCTTCTACGCCAGCGGACGGAGCATCCAGGCATGGCAGAAAGGAATTGTCCCGCAGTATATCACCAGCAACCCGTTCATCGCCGCGTCCTACGCCCGCGTCATTTCCGCCTTCATCGACGATTGCCACTCTGCGACCAATGTCTGCCTGACGGCAAGCACTTCACACAACCAGTCAATCGCACAGACCTCGGAATGAAGCGGGCAGCCGCATTCGCTTCATTCCACTTTCCAAAGGTTGTCATGGCCGCTCGATAACCAACATCTGTGTCTTCGCCTTCTGCCATGCGACAACCGCCTCAGTTAAGGCATCGTCGGGATCAAGATCAAAGACAAAGGCCCACAAATAGTCTACCAACATCCACGTCTCGTCGGGGGTGAAGATGGGGCCGAAACTGGGCATGCCGGTGCCCATGCCACCCCGCCGTA
>CP070806.1:1730819-1733482 GCA_020343675.1 Phycisphaerales bacterium | reverse complement strand
GAGGATAGCCTGAGCGACGCGCATGCCGTGAACGTCCTCGGGGCTGGTCTCATCGCGGACGAGAATGACCGGCTTCTTCTGGCTGGCCCAGGCCTCGGCGTCGTCGGCGGTGAAGACAATCTGGCCGACGCCACCACCCGGCCCGGCGGGCAGGCCCTTGGCCAGACGGTTGGCTTTCTTCTCGGCCTTGGGGTCCAGCATCGGGTGCAGCAGCTCGTCGAGCTGTTCGGGCCTGACGCGCATGACGGCCTGCCGTTTGGTGATGAGTCTTTCGTTGGCCATCTCGACGGCCATGGCGACCGCGGCGGTGCCGTTGCGCTTGCCGACGCGCGTCTGGAGCATATAGAGTTTGTCGTTCTGGATGGTGAACTCGATATCCTGCATGTCACGGTAGTGCTTCTCGAGGCGGGTGCGGATGCCGGCCAACTGCTTGTACAGCGCGGGCATGAGCTTCTCCAGCGAGGGAAGGTGACGGGAGGAATCGGTCATGGATTCTTTGTTGATGGCCTGGGGCGTGCGGATGCCGGCGACGACGTCTTCGCCCTGGGCGTTGACGAGGAATTCGCCGTAGAATTTGTTCTCGCCGGTGGCCGGGTCGCGCGTGAAGGCGACGCCGGTGGCGCAGTCATTGCCCATGTTGCCGAAGACCATCGACTGGACGTTGACGGCGGTGCCCCATTCGGCCGGGATGCTCTCGATGCGGCGGTAAGCTTTGGCGCGCTTGCCGTTCCAGGACTTGAAGACGGCGGCGACCGCGCCCCAGAGCTGATCCTGCGGGTCGTCGGGGAATTCTTTCTTGAGGACTTGCCTGACTTTGTTCTTGAAGATGGCGACGAGCTTCTTGAGGTCCTCGGCGGTCAGGTCCGTGTCTTCCTGGATGCCGCGGGCGTTCTTCATCTTCTGCATCTCTTTTTCGAGCAGGTGCCGGATGGCCTTGCCCTCCGCGGGCTCGATGCCCGCTGCCTTCTCCATGACGACGTCCGAGTACATCATGATCAGGCGGCGATAGGCGTCATACACAAAACGCTCACTGCCGCTTCTCGCGATCAATCCCGGGATGGTCCTACTCGTCAGACCAATATTGAGAATGGTCTCCATCATCCCCGGCATCGATGCGCGGGCTCCGGAACGGACTGAAAAGAGTAGAGGGTTGTCGAGGTCGCCGTACTTGGTGCCCATGATCTTCTCGACTTTTTTCAGTGCGGCGTCCACGTCCTTTTGCAGCCCCGCGGGATACTTTCCGCCCGTCTTCATAAAGTGCGTGCACACCTCCGTCGTGATTGTAAAACCCGCGGGCACCGGAATTCCCAGGCTGGACATCTCGGCGAGATTCGCGCCCTTGCCCCCGAGCAGCTCTTTCATTTTCGCATTGCCATCGGCCTTTCCGCCGCCGAAAAAATACACCCGTTTCGTTGCCATTGAAAACATCTCCTTTTTCGCAAAATCACCTACATATCGAACCTCAAGGCCGCCGGAGTGCTCCAATTCACCCTGCACTTGTCCGGCCAAAACTGCCCAAGGAAACAAAACGGTACTGTATAGTCCACCCCGCCCGAGATGTCAAGACTCAATAACCGCGGATTTCACGGATTACGCAGAAAAGGCCAAAAATCGTCAATAAAGAAACCACGAATGAACACGGTTCTTGGGCTTCCGGCCTCCGACATCGGACTTCCGAAGACGGAGCAATCGTTAATCCGCTCCGTCTGAAGCCGCTTTCGCCGCTTGCCAAACCGCACGATCACGCATATACTGCGTCTGTGCGTTTATGATTGCAACAGTCACTCTAACGGAGTGCATATCTTAGCAAAGGGATTGATGCATGCAGCAAGAGAAAGTTGAACAGACACTGGTGCTGATAAAGCCGGACGCGTTGAAGAACTCCGTCACGGGCTTCCTGCTCTCGCAACTGTCCGAGTATCACACCGGCTCGCGCTTCGCCGGAGCCAAGATCGTCCAGGTCAGCCGAATGCTGGCCGAGCAACACTACGCCGCCCACCAGGGCAAGCCCTTCTATGAAGCCCTGCTCGATTACATCATGGGCCGTGCCCACTACCCCGACGACGCCTGGAAGCGCCGGGTCATTGCCATTGTCTATCTCGGCCCGGGCGCCCTGAAGAAGGTCCGCAGCGTCGCCGGCCCGACCGATCCCCACGTCGCCCGAGACGAACAGCCCGGCTGCATTCGCGCCTTAGGCACCGTGGTTCCTATCAAGAATGCCGCCGGAGAAGTCATCAGCGAGCGGCTGGACAATCTCATCCACGCTTCGGCCACCCATGACGAGGCCGAGCGGGAGATCAAGCTGTGGTTTACGCCGTGCGATATTCCGCCTTTGATGCGTACCTATCCCACCGACGTCTGTGAGGAGCATTACTATCTCAAGGATGGCGAGCTGTCCGACACCTACGAGCCGGGCAGCGTGTGCCTGTTCGCCCCGGGCGATGTGGTCTGGAGTTCCGATTTGGAACTGCTGCGTTCATGCACTCGCAATGCGCAGGCAGCCTCCAGTTGCGACGTGGTCATTGCCAAGTATCTGATTAACAGAAATCCGTTGGACGATTAGGATGTGGCCACAGAGAATAATCAGAAACCACGAATAAACACAGCCTGCTCTGAGCTTGCCGAACGGGGATGAACACGGTTTTAGATTTGACTACAGAGAC
>CP070806.1:1728040-1730719 GCA_020343675.1 Phycisphaerales bacterium | reverse complement strand
AGGTCAACAGATGGAGTCAGGGTAAGCTAATGCGGCAAAAAACGGAGGAGAAACGTCAGAGAATCAACTGCCTGGCTCAGTGAGGCCAGTAGGGTGGTTTCTGTCTATCCGCATTTCTACCACGCAGTTCGTGGTCCGCTTAATCTTACCCGCGTACAGCACGAGGGGCCAGTGCGCAAGGCCCTTCGGGTTGGATGTTAGCGTAGTGTTTATTAAGGAGAAGACGGCATGAAGAAACTAATAATGGTAAGTGCAGTCGCTTTATTTATGGCTTGCAGTGCCAACGCAGCCGTTACGGTTTACACTGACCGGTCGGCATGGGAAAGCGCTGTCGGAGTTTACGACGAAGAGTTTTTTGACGACGCTGTTCTGAATCCGGGTGTCAGTGTAGTTACCGACAATGGCCTGGTACAGGCTGGTTCGGGAGTACTCGGACCTGACGGCGTGTGGTGGGATAGAGTGATCCCGGCAAGTGCGACAACGACTTGGTCATTTGCTACTCCTCTGGTTGGCTTTGGTGCATATTGGGACCTTGCCGGTCCCGGCGGACCAGGTACTGGAATAGCCTTATCTTTTGATGGATATGTGCTCGGGACGGAAATTGTGAACAGCACTGGAGGTGGCTTTTTCGGAGTTACTTCAACAACACCGTTTAACGCTGTTCTTGTCGCCGCCGGAACAAACCCAATTGGATGGGCCGAGACGTATGAGATGGACAATATGGTAACCGCGGTACCTGCTCCCGGTGCGATTCTGTTAGGCAGTATCGGCGTGGGTGTGGTTAGCTGGCTGCGAAGACGCAGGACGCTGTAAGAAGCACAAATCAAAACAGACAGAGATCACGGGGCTGCGAGCTTGACGCTCGCAGTCCCTGACGGAGCCCCTCCTTCTCTCTTTGCCTCTCTTGAAGTCAGGGGCTCTCTACGCATACAGCCCGCACGGGCTTCTTAGGGGCATATTCCCCGCTGCTGCAAATCCCGCCCTCTCACGGAGCGAGCTTGACCTGCGCGGCCTCACCCGGCAGAGCCTGGTTGGGCGGACGTCTTTGCCTCGGGGCAGCCAAGCCGCCCCAACGGTCTTTTCGCTGGCCAACCGACCGACCCCATGGTAGAATCCTGCCCGTATTACAGTTTGTGGAGTGGCGGTGGAAGGTCTGCGGAATTGCGGTAGGAAACCTTTCGCCCAAAAGGCAGGCGGTCGTTTTCCGGGCTATCGCGCGCATGGAAAGAGCCCGTAAGGAAGCAGCGATGTGCACGTGCGAGAATATGATTCGGTTCTGCCACCTGCAGTGGATCATCTTACCCACTGTCATCAACGTCAACCAGGAATGAAAGGGCTGATACGATGGAGAAGACTCTGATTTTCACATGTGTAGCCGCATCAGGGTTCGGGTTGGGCCTGACCGGCTGCAGGAACCGAGCACAACAAGCCGAACTGGAGCGACTGCAAGCCGAGGTGCGGAGCGTGAGAGCCACACTTCAGAAGGCCAGGGGCGAACAAATCAACGTCGAAGCTGAAATAGAGATCGTCACGCAGGCCCGGGATCGGTTGCAGGAGCAGGTCAATGGACTGACCACCGTGCGCGACCAATTGCAGCAGGGGCTGGCCGAAGTCACCGACTCGCGCGAGCAGTGGCAACAGAAGTTCGGTGAAATGGAGTTCTCGCGCGATACGTTACGGAAGCAGGTCGGGGAGCTAACCGTCGCACACGGGATGTTGCGAGAAGAGCTCGATACGTCCACCGAGTCTCGTGACGAGGCTGTCGCCGAGGCACAAAAATCTCAGGAGCGCATCGACGAGCTGAGATCGCAATTGCAGGCCCGGACGAAAGAGGTCCGCGAGCTGCAGGATCAGCTCTCCGCCGCTAATGTCGGCGGAGAGGCATTGGGGATGAAAGCCATCGAAAGCCCCACCATCCACAGTTTCACAACGACACGGCCGCGGGTGCAGCGGGGTCAAGGCTCCATGCTGAGCTGGTGGATCTCCAATGCCGACCGCGTTCGCATCGAACCCGATGTAGGTCCCGTGGGCGCTCTGGGTTCAAGGACGGTCGCTCCGTTGAAGACCACGACATACACGCTCATTGCAGCAAACGAGGCAGGTGAAAGCAGAGTGACCCGACGGATCGAGGTCTTGTGAGACCCTACTCGAACAGGTGATTTCTGCCGCCAAAGACGGCATGGCTTGAGATTCGGCGGAACAATGGACACTCTGGATGCTTTGAGTCTGGCCGCGCGCAAAAAAAGGCCGTAAGCGTTGTGCTTAGGGCCCATTGGTTCATAATATTTGTGTGTCTGTAGTAAGAGATTTCTTGAAGGTGCTGTTTACATCAAGGCGGCGGCCGGATTTGAATCGGGGAATGCGTCTGTCGTGGTAAACCTTCCCGCCCTGTCGGCCGGCGCGTCAATCCGCTTGGTTTGCCGGTTGTCGCCCAACGGCCCGACAAGGCAAAGATGAACCACATCGTTGCTATTGCATGTTCACATATTATCATAATTCAACCCCTAAAATACCATTTAGAAGTATCGGCCCACATTCAACCTTTTCCTTAATCCAATCGCCGCCTTATTCGCTTGTTTGGGAACCCGAAAAAGGACTATCCGCTGCCGCCAACAGGCTGACACCGGCGTTCGAAATTACGCACACCGATGAGACTCACCGACGGCCTTGCCCGGCCCG
>CP070806.1:1725257-1727940 GCA_020343675.1 Phycisphaerales bacterium | reverse complement strand
CACCCTACTGGCCTCACTGAGCCAGGCAGTTGATTCTCTGACGTTTCTCCTCCGTTTTTTGCCGCATTAGCTTACCCTGACTCCATCTGTTGACCTGATCACGCATCAGGCATTCTGCCCAGGAACCGTGGATAAGTAATACGCTATGAAGCACCCCTCCGTGGAGAATTACTGGCTTCACTTTACTATTTGTACCATATCGCTGGCCTTCGCGCCAAGAGAAAAATGTCCCATTTTACCCAATTTATTTTATTTTTCATTCCTGGGAGTAGGAAGCCCCCTAATCGCAGGACCAACCTGGGCGACAGTACCCGACATGAAGAAGGCCCCTGTCCGCTGCGCAAATAAGCGGACAGAGGCCCACAGGCTGCAAGCGGGATGCTTCCAGCCCTGTCAAATCTCTATTCTTTCCTGCCCAGTGCTGTTACAGCGTTCTGCGTCTTCGCAGCCAACTAACGAGGCCTACGCCAATGCTGCCCAACAGAATCGCACCCGGCGCGGGAATTGCCTCGATCCTCAATGTCGTCTCGCCTAAACGCACTACGTATTCGGTAGTCTGGATAGTATGCAACTCCGCGACACCATCTGCCAGTACGCCGAACTCGGCCGGAGCAAAAACATAAGACCACGGCACGGTGTTGTAGGTCGGGTCCGGCGAATAGTCATGAGTATCAGCAAGTTTTACGCCATCCAGCCACATCTCATTATGGGCGGTAGTTGGATTAAGTGAATTGCCCCATTGGCCGGAGATTGTTGCCGAAACAATCGAGAGGCCGCAGTTAAAGTTAAATGTCCCAACCAGATAATCGTCGTAATATGCTCCAGGGGCATGATACGGCGAGCTATACTCGGGCAGGGTCAATTCAATCACCGTCACGCCGGCCTGAGCGCTGCCTGCACTCAGCACCAGAGCTGCCAAAGCACAAACTGTAATCAGTTTCTTCATCCCAATTCCTCCTTAGCAAACATCACGCTAATTTCTAGCCCGAAGGGCCTTGCGCACTGGCCCCTCGTGTTGTGCGCGGGTAAGATTGAGCGGACCACGAACTACATGGCGAAAAGAAATGGGGATAGACAGAAACCACGCTACTGGGCTCAGCGAGCCAAGCAGTTAGTTGTCTGACGTTCTTCCTCCGTTTCTTGCCGCATTAGCTTACCCTGACTCCATTATTGACCTGACCACACATCAGGCGTTTTGCCCAGGAACCGTGGATAAGTAACACGCTGTGAAGCTGCCCTCCGTGCAAGAGTACTGGCTTCACGTCAGTATTTGTACCATGTTGCGGGCTTCTCGTCAACAAAAAAATACCCCATTTTCCCAAATTCCCCCCTTTTTTCATTCCTGAGAGTAGGAAGCCCTCGCTCCCAAGGCCTGGAGTCTGAAAACAGCGGGCGCTTCGATAGTGGATTCTACGTTTAGTGTGCCCAACTGACGGGCAGGCTGTCTATTGCGGTGACCACGTATTTTGGCGTAGAAAACTGCTCTGAGGAGGGCACGAAGGCGCTATTTGGAGAAAACAGCATATCCATCAGGGTTCAAACTGGTATTCTTGCTGGTATTCTTGTCTTTGGAAATCGCCGTTCCTGGGGCCGAAAACCGCGAAAAAATCAGCGAATTTGCCAAAGGGGTATCGTGGGTCGCCCCGGCGCAGATTCGCTAAAGAAGACCGCTTCAGAAGCGTTAGGCGGCGAGGTAGGTTGCCCAGACGTGCAAGCCGTTTTTGGACTTGGCTGGCTCTGCGCGGTACGAAAAAGGCCCCTGTCCGCTGCGCACACAAGCGGACAGAAGCCCACACGGGCTGCAAGCGGGATGCTCACAGGCCCGTCAAATCTCTAATCTTTTCTGCACGTGCTCTTACAGCGTTCTGCGTCTTCGCAGCCAGCTAACACAACCTATTCCGATGCCGCCCAACAGAATCGCACCTGGGGCCGGAATTGGCTGAAGGGTGAAGTCATCGACGACGTACGAATTCCCGTTATCACTGAACTGCACATAAGCGATGCCAGGCGCTGTCACACTCAGGAATATATTGGGCAGTAATCCCGTGCCGGCACCGATGTAATTGGCTCCACTTGTTGAAGCCGTTCCAAGGACCGAACTGTCGGATGCGTACGCTGTCAGAGTAATATTGGTGTTCCCAGTCACGTACCCACCAGCCATAGCCCAGAGCGCCCCGACGGCATCGACCCTGATGATTCCCGTGCCGAGAGCAGGATCATCGTAGATCACATTGCTACCGGAATTCGGTGGGAAAGATGCTTCATTCAGGGATGTTCCGGCCCTGAGAATGCTGGCGGTTGCGTTGAAATCGGCACCGAGGCCGAGGAATTGGTCATCGACGATCTCCAAGTCTGCCAAAGACTCAAAATCGATGACCGTTGGACCTGCTTGGGCAACTCCGGTTAACCCAAGGCATGCTGCCATAGCAAGAACTGTTATTGTCTTCTTCATCCCATTTCTCCTTAGCAAACATCACGCTAACATCCAACCCGAAGGGCCTTGCGCACTGACCCCTCGTGTTGTGCATGGGCAAGATCGAGCGGACCACAAACTACGTGGCGAAGAGAAATGAGGATAGACAGCAACCACCCTACTGGCCTCACTGAGCCAGGCAGTTGATTCTCTGACGTTTCTCCTCCGTTTTTTGCCGCATTAGCTTACCCTGACTCCATCTGTTGACCT
>CP070806.1:1722460-1725157 GCA_020343675.1 Phycisphaerales bacterium | reverse complement strand
TCCGGCGGCGTTGATAGACAACGGGTTACATTTTCGGGGAGGAGACGTTCCAGTGACTGCGAGGAGATGGCGCATCAAAATGGGTGCATTCCCGTTCTGGACAGACAACATTCATCATCGGGCCAATTCGCGACGGCTGCCGCACCGCATCCTGGATTGTGCGTCGATCGTCCGATGGTTAGATTCGGGAAGTATCTCTGTCCGTCAGGGGAGCCGGCGAGACCATGTCAGCATACGCGAAAGCTCTGCGCATTACTTTCATCACACTCTTTGCAGTGTTCGTCATATATGCCGTCGCCGAGATCGCGGTCAATTCCGATCAACGCCAGTGGGACTTTCGGACCTACTACTACGCGGCACTGACAGATGCAGCCGGTGGCAATCCGTACGATTTGGTCGAACTCAATCGCCGCTCCCCAAAACTGACGGTTCAGCCGTTCATCTACCCACCGCCAACGCTCGTCCTCCTTAAGGTCTTTGCCACGATTCCCTTTGGTACGGCGTACTTGATCTGGCTGTTCCTAAAGGTTCTGCTTGCCGGAGGACTCATTCTGCTCTGGCGACGATATCTGTTTCCCGATGAAGGACTGCTGACCTTTGCATTGTTCTTGCTTCTCGCCTTCGGTGCCACCTTCTACATCGACCTGGTCACCGGCAATATCACGATTATCGAACAACTGTTTCTCTGGCTGGGGCTGATCTTCCTGATTCGCCGGCGCCCCCTCGCATTCTGTGCCGCCATCCTCCTCGCATCATCCTTTAAGCTCACACCGGTCGTCTTCCTTCTCCTTATGCCGCTGGTGGATGCCAAAAACTCCAGACGGTACATCATAGGAGCCTTTGCGGTCTTCGTCACCTTCATTGGGCTGGCATACCTGCTGGATCCCGGAGGATGGGAGCAGTTCTTTGCCAGTCTGGCCCTGACCGACGAACCCGGTCGATTCGGCAATCCTTCCACGCTGGCCTTCTGCCGTGACTTAGCTACGAGCGTTGCGGACAAACTGCATGTCTCTCTGCCAACCTTCATCCCATATCTGTTGTTTGGTCTGTGTGTGTGTGCCGTCGCATGGATCTCTTGGCGAAGTCTGCGTAGCGTGCACCGTCACTCCTCAGAGGACAGAGATCGAATTATCATCTTCCTCTTCTGTCTCGCTTTCGCTCTGATTATGCCCCGATTCAAGACCTACTCCTTTGTTCTCCTCCTGCCACCCGCCTACTATGTGATCCGGCGCAGCAGTCATCTCCCGGCCTTCGGCTTTCTGATGGCACTCGTTGCGTTGACCGCCTATACTCCTTTCCCTATCAAACCGTATCTCCAAATGTTCTGGACGTACTACCCGCTTTTTTTGACAGTCCTGATCTGGGGACTGCTTATCCAGTACATTAGGACCCAGTCTCAGTCGTCCGTAACCTAACTGCCAATGGTCCATCGACAACTGACCTAGCGATGGCTCACCGCCCTAAGAGGCGAAAACATTCAGGTCGCAATCCCGGTCGCAGTTCGCCCAGAGGCGGCCTAACCGCCTTGTTAGGCACATACGCCGAACAAAAAACGCCCTTTGGGGGCGTTTGGGTTCGGAATGTCTGTCACCGAAATTCCGAGGGGCTTGACAATGGCGGGGCGAGTGAAACGCTCTCAAACTCGTAAGTCCTTGTGCCACAATACAGGCAGTGTTAAGCAGCGGTTGTTCCGGGTGTGGCTCCGATCAATCATGAAGGGCTACGCCAGCGCACCGCCGCCAAGAAACCCAAAGTCGTCTTGGCTGCCTGCATGCGTAAGCTGCTCACCATGCTCAACGCGGTCATGAAGAGGGGGACACCCTGGGTGGAAAGATTTGCTCTGAATGTGAGTTGAAAACACGGTTGCTCAAACCTGGATCGGATTACTCGCCTATCCGCAACTCATTGGAACTAACGCAACATACAGAGCCGCCGGTATGGTCTGGGGGCAGGTTAGTAACCCGACAGGATTAGCTCTCAAACTGGACAAAAGCATGGGGTGGGCTCAGCTGTAAGCCACCTGAGACGCAACCAAAGTCATCCCCTGACGTAATGTTCGATAAATAGCGGGCCTTGAAGGAGAATAGGGATGAAAATCAAGTTCGCATGTTGTCTTTGTCTGGTACTTTGTTTGTCCTGCAATTCTGAACAACAGTTGGGCGACACGTCTTTTGTTCCACATATAGAGAAGCCCACTTTCGACATCGGAAGAGGCCCGGTGGTGAAGATCGATGAAGCTCATCATAATTTCCACACAATGAACGGAAGATATTTCGCTTTCGCAGAGGTTCTGCGTCGCGACGGTTACCAGGTTGAGCCTAACACTTCAGAGTTTAATCTCGATTCTCTACGATCCTGCAGCATTTTGGTAATCGCCAATGCGCTGAATATAAGAAACACTGAAGATTGGTCATTGCCAACCCCCAGTGCTTTTACGGACGATGAGATTGAGATTGTTCGCCAATGGATAGAAAACGGTGGAGCCTTGTTCTTGATCGCCGATCACATGCCATTCCCCGGTGCTGCCGAGAAGCTCGCTGCGGCATTTGGGTTTGAGTTCAGTAATGGCTTTGCTCTTGATACGCTGAAAGAGGGTCCTGACGTTTTCCGGCGTTCGGACGGATCTCTTCGAGCTCATGAAATAACAGATGGGAAAGAGCCATCGGGGCGCGTTGATTCAGTAGTCACGTTTACAGG
>CP070806.1:1719643-1722360 GCA_020343675.1 Phycisphaerales bacterium | reverse complement strand
ATATAGCCTTCCGTGAGGTACTCAAGGCATTGATTGAAATTGAATACGATGGATTTTTATCCTTTGAATGCCTCCCGCGGCCCGATTTAGATAGCGCCTTAAGGAACTCTATCGGATATGTGAAGAAGCTTTTGAAGGAAATATAGGTTCAAAGGTTCAGAGGTTCAGGGTTCACAACGGGTGCGCGATGCGCGGTTCGAGTTACGCGGTAAATAAATAAGACAACGAGAATATACGAAAACCGCGAAACCCGCAACGCGCAACACGATCTATCGCTGAATTCTCGCCGAACCGCCCTCTGCAAAAGCCCTTACCTGTTCCACGGTCGCCATGGTGGTATCGCCCGGGAAGGTGGTCAGCAGCGCGCCATGGGCCCAGCCCAGTTTGATGGCCTCTTCCGGCGACTCACCTGTAAGAAGACCGTAGAAGAAGCCGGATGCGAACCCGTCTCCACCGCCGACGCGATCAAGGATGTCGAGCTCGCAGGTTGGAGCCACTTGGGGCTGACCGTTGACCCAGGCAACGGCGCTCCAGCTGTGTCGGTTGGTTGAGTGAACTTCACGCAGGGTAGTCGCAACGATCTTGATTTGTGGATGCTGCCCTACGACGCGATCGATCATTTCGAGAAAAGAACTCGGGTCGAGTTTGGACTTGGCAGCTACCGCCGGGCCGGGGATACCGAGTCCTTTCTGAAGATCTTCCTCGTTTCCGACAAGGACATCGACATTTTCCACGATACGCCCAATGACTGCCTGGGCACGATCCTCTCCACCTAAGATCTTCCAGAGTTTCTCCCGATAATTCAGGTCGAAGGAAATTACCGCACCAGCAGCCTTTGCGGCCTGCATGCCCTCAATAATTACCTCCGCCGTTGTCTCCGAGAGTGCAGCGAAGATGCCGCCGCTGTGAAACCACCGCACGCCGGCGTCGAAAATGGCGTTCCAGTCGAAATCACCCGGTTTCAGCAGGGCCGCCGCCTCATTACAGCGGTTGTAAAAGACGACCGGCGCGCGTACGCCCTGGCCGCGGTCGCTGTAAACGGTAGCGATGTTCGGGCCGCTGACCCCGTTGTGCTCGAAACGTCTGTAAAAAGGCGTGACACCCATGGCTTTCACCCGTTCGGCGACCAGATCGCCGAGAGGATGGTCTACCATTGCCGTGGCGATGCCGGTCCGCAGGTGGAAGCAGTCCGCCAGGTTGGCGGCAACATTAAACTCGCCGCCGCTGACATGAATCTGGCATGCCGTTGCCTTGCGGAAAGGGATGTTCCCCGGATCCAGGCGGTGGATAAGGGCGCCGACAGACACGAGGTCCAGGGCACCATTCTGACGGATATTCAAACCATAATCCATACCATTCTCCTTGGTTCTAATGAAATTTAAATCAACTCAAACAGAAGTTTTCATTTTCAGCATTACATCTTCCAGGGTCCCCCGGAAGGGACCCGGCGATTCCAGTTTCAGTGACACCAAGGCCGCGGCAAATTGCAGCGCCTGGAAGGGCTCATCACCCTGCGTTCGACGCGCCAGATAACTGCAAAACAGCGTATCTCCTCTTCCCGTACGTCCATTGATTTTGCGCGGAGTCAACGGCGCCCGGTGTATCTTTCCGTGGTAGGCCAGCACAAGTTCTTTGTTATGAGATATCACCACCTCTTCGGGACCCATCATGGCCATTTCCAGCGCGGCTTCGGTCAGATTCGTTTTGGCAGTAAGGATTTCGGCTTCACTCGCATCTGTCTTCAAATAAGTGACCGATTGTAACGCCTGCGCCAATTCATCCGATTTTTCTAAAACCATTTTGGAATCCCGGCAAACGCGCATAAAACCCTGGATGTCTAATCCTACTTCAGCGATACGGGTCATGGACTGCAGGGTTTGTAGCGGAATCTCTCCATTGATCAAGGCCGCGGCATGGATGATTTTAGTGGATATATCGGGTAAGTTTTCCGGGGAAAAGGCATCAACTGCTGCCAGGCAGGTGCAGGTGCGACACTCCTTGTCGCGAGAATGATAAACATTTCGAATGGAAGTTGTTTGTTTTGAAGGCAGTACCCAAACCGGAATTTGTTCATCCCCAAATTGATCGAGCAGGTGATGATCTTCAACGGCTATTTTGGTGATGACGCCCACATGGCTTCCCGAACGTTTGGCCGAAAAAGCACCGTAGGTAACCGCACCACCGATTGACCGTTCGTTTCCGTCTGTGTAGATATTCTCATCCTTGGAAATCGCCCCGACCAGCACCAAATCAAGTGCTTGCTTATCAATACTTTCTGACATGGTTCGTCTCATTATGATAATCGATATTTTCTATCAGTACCGGCGACTGCGCTCATAAAAATTGGCCGTAGCTTCCCGCGGCAACAAGATCTCCTGAAGATCAATTAATTGAGAAGTTGTATTGAACCTGTCAGGATTTTAATTGACCGGAACAGAAATAGAATATACCTGTACCGGGGAATAGTCAATATTAAGAACTTGCTTTTTCGGTAAAGACCAATGTATGTTAAATTTCTTGACACCAAGAATAAGAAATATATACTGGAGCGCAAGCATTTCGAGCAGGGATCCTGGAGTCAACGACCACCCGCATAGCGGGTGGCTTGAATTGCAGCCGAAAAGGCAAAAGCACGTCAGTGCGTCAATGTTTTAATCGTTGCGGTTGTAATCCCGCCGCGGCGGGATTTGAAAACAACCAAAAATCTTTCAAGAAAG
>CP070806.1:1716814-1719543 GCA_020343675.1 Phycisphaerales bacterium | reverse complement strand
GGCGGATGGAACATATACCATGATGGTCTGAATGACTTACGGTCTTCACTTCCACTATTTGGGGTTTGTACCACGGATATTTCTAATACCCACAGTTGCGCCCCACTCCCTTATTGAACGTCTTCACTAGGTGCTCCTTGCTAATGGTTGACCGTGATCTTGTGGCCGTTTCCTGTTCCAAAACTAGTGAAATACCTATACCAGCCCATGAAAGTTCACAGCACCCAAAGTGGCCGCCTTCTGCGACTACATGGACAAGGCGGGCATATGGCACATCGAGGGCAAGCGAGGATTGGTTCCCAGCTCTGGCGCAAAGAGCATCCCTCCCGAATTTGAATCGATGCACAGGATCCGCCTTCAGGAAATGTCAAAAAGTGCCCGTGTTTAATTCACCTGCTATACTCTGACCGAACCCTTTGTTAGTAACCGCAAATCAGTGCAGGAGGTATGTCTGTGCCTGATTCATCACCAAAACCGGAAATCATAACCCGGCTACTTGAAGCGGTTTACCCGTCCTTTGCGCTGGTGGCGGGCATGGTGCTTGATCTGTTTACGCCGCTTGAAGCCGGTCCTCTCAGTCTCGAGCAGCTATCCGATGCGCTAGGTGTGCAGGAGAGCAAACTCAGACCGCTGATTTATGCGCTGGTGGCAGGCGGATTGTTGACTGTTGAGGACGATTTGTTCTCTAACACGGCCGAAGCCAAGCACTTCCTGGTGCACGGCAAGCCCTCATTTATGGGGGGTAAAGGTGAACTTGTAGCGACTAATTGGATCAGGATGCTCAAAACCGCGGCAACTATCCGGGCTGGTGAACCGCCGGACATATTCGATTTCCATTCCAAGTCACAGGATGATTTAGAGTTGCTCTTTCGGGGTCTGTATCCGGGCGCGGTCGCGGATGGCCGCAGATTAATGGATCAGTATGATTTCTCAGGTTACAGGACGCTGCTGGATGCCGGCGGCGGGTCAGGAGGTCTGGCTATTTCCCTGGCGCGGGCCAATCCTCAGCTCAAAGCGACGGTCCTGGATCTTCCCACAGTCACGCCCATCACCAAGCAGTTCATCGACGAGGCAGAGGTCGGCGCTCGGGTCGAGATCGTGGCAGCTGATGCGGTTCGAGATGTACTAACGGGGTCGTATGGTGCGGTCGTGGCCCGGCACGTTATCCAGGTTCTTTCGGAGGAGGATAGCCGGGCTCTCCTGAAAAACCTGGCCGCCGTTCTTAAGCCGAGAGGTACACTTTATATTATAGGCTGGATCCTCGACGATTCGCGGATGTCGCCCGACCAAACGGTTGGATCCAACCTGGTGCTTTTGAATACCACCAAAGATGGGCAAGCCTACACTGAGGGGGAGTACCGCGAATGGATGAAAGAGGCGGGCTTCATAGATTTTGAGCGTCGTGTGCTGCCAGATGGGGTGAGTTTTGTTAGGGCGGGGATTGGCTGAACATGGATTACGATTTATTTATAAGTCACGCCAGCGAAGATAAGACAGCATTTGTTCGCCCACTTTCAGAGCATCTTAGGCGCGAACGCTATCAGATTTGGTATGATGAATTTGAGCTCAAGGTCGGTGATAGCCTAACTGAAAAAATTGATTATGGGCTAAGTAATTCCAGGGCTGGCATAGTCGTGTTAAGCAATCATTTCTTTCAGAAGAAGTGGCCACGGCGGGAATTAGCTGGGATGAGCGCGAAACAGGTTCATCAAAATACTAAACTCATTCCAATTTGGCACGGAGTCACTGTAGATGAAGTAATAACTTCCTCACCTCCTTTAGCTGATATAAAAGCACTGGACAGTACTCAAGGGTTGGACAAGATTACAGAGGAAGTGAAAAAGGTGATACTGCCCTCACAAAGAGATCTTTGGGCGGATACTATTGAAGAAGCAAGCGAACTTCTTGAACGGGGATCATATGACTCAGCACACACTATGGCAGCCAGAGCATTCGACCAGTGATTGCATGCAATACATCAAGCACTGGTAACGCTTGAGGAATTTGCTGACGAAGATTTGTCTTTTATAACTACCCCTGATTCTGCTATTCAATTTTTTCAATCGCTGGGGATGATAAAAGTACATGATGATCAAGGAATCATTGATACTAGTTTCTTGCTACGTGAATTCGAACGCAGCACGATGATAAGCTTTACAGTTCCTCCACCGATCCACCATGAGCGCGCGGCACGAGTAGTTTCTGAGGTAAAGCGCTTTATTCTGAGTAATCCCCTAATCAAAGGGAAAGATGACGCAGCAAAAGGCTAACCAATTTTTGCAGTGGTCGCTCTGTCGCTGCGCTTCTTCGCGTCACTGAACTCAAACGTTAGAAGTGCATCTTGATAAGTTAGATATATTGACTGTTTTTATTTGCTTGTTACCGAGGCTGAAACCCAAGCGGCCGTTCCTGCTGGAGCGGGACGTCGACCCCGACGACATCTTCCGCCAGACGCGGCGGGGTGGGAAGAGGCGGAGGGAAGCGGAGGAATAGAACGCGGATTGCGCGGATTTTACGGATCAACGCCGATATTGACGCGGCATGAGGAGAATCGCGAGATGGGAAATCTGAAGCATGAAACCGTAACCGAGGGCGCCATCTTTCAGGACCGGACTGTACTGGTTCAGGCTGACTACCTGGTCGTCGGCGCTGGTGCCGCAGGCATGGCTTTCGTGGATTCCCTCATCCACAACGCCGACGTCCACGTGGCCTTACTGGACCGCCGCCAC
>CP070806.1:1713968-1716714 GCA_020343675.1 Phycisphaerales bacterium | reverse complement strand
CGGCTGGCATGAACTCTATAGGGCGCAGTGGCCCACGGAAGACGTCTGGTTCGGCATCGATACCTGGAGTCACGAGCCTGATTTTGGGGGCGAAGAAGTCAGTGTCCTCATGAAGACTGTGGAGTTTGCTGAGCCTAGTTGAATATCTCTAATCAAACATCTGGGTAACAGGGATACTGTACCTGTCGAGCCCACTACCGATCGGGTGTTCCTTCGCCCGGGTACCGCGCATCCTCAAGACGCCGATGTATTACATAAGATCCTGTGGCCCACTGGACTTTGACTGCACAAGAACTCACGATGTGACATTCTGGCTCTGCCCTGGCTGCTGCACCAGAATAGCGAGATTTGTACGGATACCAGTATGGCAGTCCCTTCCTAACCGCCTGTGATATTATGAGGACGGTCTGGGCCAAGATAATTGCAGGGCATGAACAAGGCAAGAGTCGTCATAATAGGATGCGATACCTATGCCGATGATCAGGTAATCACAGCTGTCCGAAAAGGGGTTGAAATGTTGGGCGGAATCCCGGTGTTCGCGAAACCCGGCGAAAGGATAGTCATGAAACCTAACATCCTGATCGGCACAGCCCCCGATAAGGGTGTAACTACACATCCGGCAGTATTCAGAGCTGTGGGCAGATTGCTGAAAGATGCAGGAGCGATCGTCTCATATGGTGACTCACCGAGTTTCGGCAAAGCAGGGCCGAATTTGAGAAGATCCGGTATCAAACAGGTCGGTGACGAATTGGGATTCGGCGTAGCCGATTTCGATTCCGGGAGATCAGTCAGTCACAAGGACGCCTTACTGGTTAAGAAGTTCGTTGTTGCCAATGGTGTTCTGAACAGCGATGGTCTGGTAAGCCTGCCCAAGTTCAAAACACATGGACTTACACGGTTTACGGGCGCAGTGAAGAACCAGTTTGGGTGCGTGCCCGGACTACTGAAAAGCCAGTACCATGTTAAGCTGCCGGACCCTTATGATTTCGCCACGATGCTTGTTGATCTAAACACGCTCGTCAGGCCCCGTCTCTATATTATGGACGGTATTATGGCTATGGAAGGCAACGGGCCGAGAAGCGGCAGGTTGAAGCGATTGAACGTGTTGCTGTTGTCCAGCGACCCCATAGCCTTGGATGCAACAGCCTGTAGAATTGTTAACCTTGATCCTGATGTTGTACCGACATCCAAGCCAGGTGAGAAGGCAGGACTAGGGACCTATCATAGTGAAAACATAGAGCTTATGGGTGAAGCCCTCGAGTCCTTTGTTGATAGGAGTTTCCAGGTAAATCGAACGCCCCCAATGTCCAGTTCGGGTGGCCGATTCCGGGTATTTCTCAAGAATAGAATAACCCAGAGGCCAGTCATTGACAAGGCGAAATGCACCTGCTGCGGTACCTGCATCACGCTGTGTTCTGTCCAACCGAAGGCTGTTGATTGGTATGAAGGGGACGAGTCAAGGCCACCCAGATACGACTACAACCACTGTATTCGCTGCTATTGCTGTCAGGAGACCTGCCCTGAGGGGGCCATCTACCTAAGCACTCCATTGCTTGGAAGGATCTACTCCCATCTTTGATGCTACTGTGATGAAGTGCAGCTCTCGCTCAACAGGTTGACGACTCGTTGGCGGTAAGGCAAGAAACGTCTGTGACACCTGGATTCAACGGTCGTGTTAGCAGTCAGTCCTCCCATAAATCAGATCCCAATGGGATGCCCTGTCGCTCCTGGACTCTTTCTTCGCCGATGCCCTGGCGCCCAGCTCTAATTCGTTTCACCCGCTGACTTTCTTGGCCATGATTTTCATATATAGGTCACTTGCGCGTTCGGGCGGTACCGTTTCAATTTCTTTCTTTCGCAGTTGGCTGGCATTAGATTCGCAACAAGCGACACAGTTCCCGCAACCGATACAACGGTCGAGATCAACAACAGCCACATCGTCTGGTATTGTTATTGCGTCCAATTGGCATTTCGAGATGCATATTTCACAACCAGTGCACAACTCCGGGTCGATCTCGGCATAGTAGTTGCTTGCGTATAACTCAGCCGGGCGCGGATATCTCTTCACAGTTGTTAGAATTCCGCAACAGTCTCCGCAACAGCAACAAAGGCCTAATGGACGCTGTGTATTTGCTGGTTGGAGCACCAGACCCGCCTCCTGCGCCTTGTCTAATATTGCCAGTGCCTCATCCTTAGTGATGGAGCGTCCGATTCCCCTCCTCAGAAACCCATCCGCGTGCCAGCGAAACACTATACATGCCTCATGAAGGTCAGTCTTAGTGCAACTCTTTCCAATAGCGTTCCTGGTTTGTCGGCAAATGCAATTGATAACCCCAAGCTGATCACCCGCATTTTCGATGATATTCCTTATATCATCATAACTACTAACACTGAATTTCTCGGGCGTAGCAATACTCTGCCGAACCGGAATCGTGCGTAGTTGAGGAATCTTGGTCCGGCACATTTCATCACCGTATTCACCTTCAAGGTAAAGCCTTACGTCTCCAGCAAAGTCTTTCGTGAGCCGATCTACCTGCTGCTCGTACATTCCAACAACGAACGGCATCAAACCATATAGCTTACGATCAGCTGTCTTCCGGCTCGTAATAGACCCTTTCTCAACCATACGGTCGAAAGTTCGTTCAAGTTCATCCACTGCCATTTTGCTCCTATCCAGACGATCGTAGATCTGGTCAAGTGGTTCGGGTATCATCGAAAGCTGGCACGCTAGTTCCGCCTCCTCTGG
>CP070806.1:1711119-1713868 GCA_020343675.1 Phycisphaerales bacterium | reverse complement strand
ATACCTCTGCGGAGCAGCCGCCCTTGCGCTTATTGTGATATATTTCGGAGGATTCTGGAGCAGGTTGGCTGTTCTGGGGGCAACCTGCGTCGCCGGAGGTTTCATCCTGAACGCGCAGTATTCTACCGAGCAGATAGCAACTGTCCTTTCCCTGCACTTGCCAGCCCCAGGATTATCCGGTGCATTTCTGCTGGCGGTGGGCATTCCAGTTCTGGCGGCGGTCTTCGGCAATATTTACTGCGGCTACATATGCCCATTCGGGGCGGCCCAGGAATTGCTCAGCTACGTCATTCCGCAGAGATTCAGACGCCCCTTGTCGATCGAGAAGATGCAAAAAGCCAGATTCCTCAAATACGCAATTCTCTCGCTGTTGATTGTGGCCTTCTTCGCCTCACGTGACAGAACCACCCTTTCGGCCGACCCACTCATTGATGCTTTCAGCATCCGGCTCCTGCTCTCTGATTTTCGATTGTCAACGGTGAATTGGCAATCTTTGTCGCCATTGATCCTTGCGATCATCCTGGCTGGCTCAGTATTGTACACACGCTTCTGGTGCCGATATCTTTGTCCTGCGGGCGCTTTTCTATCGCTGTTCAACAAGGTGGCGATACTCAGGCGATTCCTGCCTGCCAAGAAATTTGGAAGATGTGAATTCGGCCTGACCGCGAAGGATCGGCTCGACTGCATATACTGCGACAGGTGTCGCTATCAAGTAGCGCCGCTAACAAGACCGGCGCGTCTGACCCATGCCGATGATACTAAAGTCGGCATGCTCTCCCGCGGTCTAGTTCTCAGCGCTCTGGCAGTGGCGGTCTTTGTGTCCGCCGTGTCAATAGACCGCCTCGTTGAAGTCCTCCCGGCCTCTGAGGACTACCACGCGTCGTCAATCGCCTCGGGAGGACAGCCTAGAGACGTCGATCTGCAGCGTGTCGAAGATTTGATCCGTCAAAAGAAGCTCTCTGACAGAGAAGCTGAATTCTATAGAAGACTTGATCAACAGCCAGTCAACTGAAGTGGCCCTCAGAGACGAACCATCAGAAGAGGATCGACCGAGGGATGTCGGTGGCGGCAGCGAGAAATCTGCGTCGGGGTTCGCGTGGCCGACATGCCGTAAGTGTTTAATGTAAAAGAGTCATGAAAATACGAGCCTCCCGGCACCCGACAACACCGACAATCACCAAGCCCTAATTCAGCATACATCAGAGCATGCGCCATCTTCAGATGTGCATATGATGCTCCGCTATTTAACTAAGTCCAGCAAAGCCAGTCACTTACGACCGGCTTTTCTTCTGCGCCGAAGGCCGAAATTTCGGCTTGGGCCTGCCTGGGGCTTGTCTGGCCGTGCCGGTTGTGTCGCCTGATGTGGGCCTGTTCAGTTCATCAAGGCCTTTGTCCAAGTCATACCATGTCTTCGAGGTTCCTCAGCGGTCGAATCTTCACCACATTCCGCTTCTTCATTTCCGGCAGTTTTGCTCGCCACCCTTCGGCCTCTTCCGGCTTGTTCCAGGCTTCGTGGAGGTCGATTAGTTGCCGCTATGATTCCAATGTGTGTAGGTGGGTGTCGCCAAGTTTGGGGCGTTGTTCATCACCGGCGGATAGATTATAATCACTGCTGACCGCACAGTGACCGGGACTATGTGCCCTCAACAGCGTTTGCGAGCGTATGTCATCGCTGTAGTCGTAGCAAAAAAGGATATCAGTCACATGGCAGAAAAAACAGGTTTTGATGACGAAAAATATCTGCGAGAACAAACGGCCGCCATCCTCGAGCGGGTCAATCGGTTCGACAATAAGCTGTATTTGGAGTTCGGCGGGAAACTTCTGTTTGACTATCACGCCGCACGAGTGCTTCCAGGCTTTGACCCGAACATTAAAATGCGTTTACTGCAGATAATGCGCGACAAGATAGACGTCATTCTATGTATTTACGCCGGGGACATCGAGCGAAAGAAGGTACGGGCGGACTTCGGAATTACCTACGATTCAGATGCGCTCAAGACGATTGATGACTTCAAGGACTGGGGCATCGGTGTGACGGCCGTGGTCATTACGCAGTATGCGAACCAGCCCTCCGCCAAGGTCTTTAAGAACAAGCTCGAGCGGAGGGGAATCACCGTTTGCACGCACAAAAGCACCAAGGGTTATCCTACGGATGTTGAGGCCATCGTCAGCGACGACGGCTACGGGGAAAACGAGCCAGTAAAGACCCAGCATCCGATCGTCGTCGTGACCGGGCCTGGACCGGGTAGCGGAAAACTCGCCACCTGTCTGTGCCATTTGTACCATGAATACAAAAATGGCAACGAGGCGGGGTATGCCAAGTTCGAGACGTTTCCCATTTGGAATTTGCCGCTAAAACACAAGGTCAACGTGGCCTACGAGGCGGCAACCGTTGATCTGAAGGACGTAAACTGTATCGACTATCATCACCTAGAAGCCTACAGTGAGAAGACGGTCAACTATAATCGCGATGTCGAGGCCTTTCCACTGCTCAAGAGAATCATAGAAAAGATCACGGGCAGGGAATCCTTCTATAAATCTCCGACGGATATGGGGGTCAACCGCGCGGGATTCGGAATCGTTGATGACAAGGTCGTTCAGGAAGCCGCGCACCAGGAGATCATCCGACGTTATTTCAGGTGCGCCTGCGAATACGCCATGGGATTTGTGGATAGGGAAATACTCGAGAGGTCCGAGCTTATCATGGAGAACGCCGGCGCCAAGGTGGAAGACAGAGCCGTGGTATTAC
>CP070806.1:1708250-1711019 GCA_020343675.1 Phycisphaerales bacterium | reverse complement strand
GGAGACCGGTGGACCACACTGCCTCGCCGAGGTCTATCAACCCCTAAGGGGTATCAATTCTGCCAGCATTGACAAAGAGCACAGCACTCAACGAACACTTCTGGAAAGATCCGTCGAAAGCAAGGGGTTTATCCCCACCCCATGCGCCTCAATGATATTAGTATAACCGTTGCAGCTAAAAAAAGCAAGCTTAAAATCGCTTTTTTTCCTTTTTTTTGCGAACATTGATTTATCCGGACGAAGGCCATAAGGCCGTATAGCTCAAATACTTAAACGGACCGCTCATCCCAGAAAGAACGCGCCATGCCTTGAGAGTCCCCGTCCGACAAAAGTGGGCCTTGAGAACCAGGAAAAACCGCGGAATTCCTCTCTTGCTTGTTTTTCTACTGGCGAAAACCCCAATGCATTGATATGTTGCACCCTTAGCTGATACATGGTGGATTGAATTTTCGATTCTGAGTTTCTGACAGTGGTTCTATGGTGAAGATTTCCGAGAAAATAAAGCGTATCAAAGGCACGGTCAATTCCGCCTGCGCGCGTGCCGGGCGCGACGCCGGGGAGGTCAAGCTTGTCGTTGTCACCAAATCCGCCACGCTCGAAGCGGTCAAAGAAGTTGTCCGATCGGGCGTCACGGACCTGGGAGAAAATCGCGTCCAGCAATTGAAGAAAGTTGTCGCGCAGGTTGATGAGTTTGTGCAGGCGTCCGGCGGCGACCCACCCCTCGCGGAAGAGATCCGTTGGCACATGATCGGTCATCTGCAGCGCAATAAGGTCCGCCAGGTCCTGCCCATTGCCGTTCTTATCCATTCGGTGGATACGCTTCGCCTGGCCGAAGAAATTAACAGCGCCGGGGCAAAGCTGAACCTGCATCCGGAAGTGCTTCTTCAGATCAATGCGTCCGACGAACCGCAGAAATACGGTGTCCCGGTCGGGGCCGCCACGCACCTGGCCGAGCAGATAGAGACCCTGCCAAACGTGCGGCTCGTGGGCCTGATGACCATGGCACCGCTGACCCACAACAAAGACGTCGTCCGTTCCTGTTTTGTCCGGGCACGAGAGTTGTTTGTCGAAATGCGCGGCGAGAAGATTGTCGGCCCGCAGTTTACTGAGTTGAGCATGGGAATGAGTTCGGACTACGAGGTCGCGGTCGAGGAGGGCGCCACCATCCTTCGCATCGGTTCGGCTATTTTTGCCGGTTGATATCGGCGCGGGTCGGCCCCGCACGATTCGGCCGGGCGGTCTTTTTGCTTCCTTTGACCCTCTTGCGTCCCGTCCGGTCCTTACGCATAGCAAATCCCCCTACATACGCGGCCATTTCACGCTTTTTTTGAGAGTGCAAAAAGACCAGAAAAATGAAAAGTGCCGTCCCCGACAAGCCGAAATTAACTTATGCTCGTGTTGCAGTCTGATTCTTGTGTCCAGTCCTATAATATAGCCGAAGAGAGTGGATGGTATGGAAGTCGCCGACGCATTTGATGCAATTGAACTACCGGGGCATTTCACGGACGTTCTCTACCTGACCGATCAGGGCTCCATGCCGGCTGAGATAAAGCGGCTCTTGAAGCTCAGAAAGCTCTCTTTCCGTGTTTTGCCGATTGACCGCTTTTCCGAGGTTCGAGACGGACTTGATGCGATCGGGACCGCCGTCATTGAGGTCAAAGACTCGACCGCCGCACATCAGCGACTAATCCGGATCATCGAGACTCTCGAGAAGGAACACATCGGCGTAATACTGCTCAGAGGCCGGGCGGCCGTGCCGGTCAAAAGCTTTTCCCTGGCGCCATCCAGCGCGAGCTTCAGCATCGGCGGGACGGCGCAGACGGTCTCGGTCAATGAGCTCTGGTCGCGAATAAGCGTGAATCTCGCATATCGCAAGGGCAACTCCGATTTGGCGGTCAAGCCCGCGATTCCTCCTCGTCAGGTGCACTCAATCTACAGAAATAAACTGGCGGAGCAATTGAACATGACAAAGGTCCTGGCGGACAACCTGGCAGAGCAGCTTCGTCTGGCCGGCTTGGTCCAGCAAGACTTCCTGCCCGCCCGGCTGCCCAACAGCGATGAGGTGCAGTGGGCGACTATTTTCGTTCCGGCCGAATGGGTCTCCGGTGATATTTACGATGTCGTCCGAATCGATGAGCAGCACATTGGCTTTTACGTGGCGGACGTCGTCGGTCACGGAATGCCTGCTGCCCTGCTGACCATCTTCTTGAAACAGGCCCTCGTGACGCGCGAGACCGTGGGGAACAATTACCGTGTATTCTCCCCGGCTGAAGTCGTGAAGAACCTGAACGTGCGGATGGCCGCACAGAAGCTGTCGGGCTATCAGTTCGCCACCTGCTGCTACTGCCTGCTGAACACCAAGACGCTGCAACTGACATACGCCCGCGCAGGACACCCTTACCCGATCCTGATCAGGCGCGGCCGGCCACCCGAGCAACTTGAAGTACGAGGCTCACTCCTGGGTATTTTCGAGCACGCCCAATACGTTCAGCAAACCGTTCAGCTCCAGCCCGGCGATAAACTGCTGCTCTATTCCGACGGAGGTGAGTCTTTCATCGGAAAGTTTGATGACCAGGGCGGCTTCAATTTCAGCGACGAGTTCGGCAGGGTTACGGACCTGTCGATCATCGAGATGACGGACGCGTTGAACGCCCGGGCTCAAAATCAAGAGCTCGCACCCTCGGAAGTTGACGACATTACGATGGTGGGCCTTGAGATACTGGGCGGCGCGCCTTCCTGCTAAGTCTCCACTGCGATTTGATATAGCTG
>CP070806.1:1705373-1708150 GCA_020343675.1 Phycisphaerales bacterium | reverse complement strand
TACTGTTCGGGCATGGAATAGCCCGTCGTGTCGGGGATGTTGACGACGGTCGCGCCGGCGTCGATCACGGCTTCCAAAATCTCGTAGAGGAAGGCCCGGTCGGCCCGGCCGGAATCCTCGGCGTAGAATTCGATGTCTTTGACGTACTGAGCCGTGTGCCGGACCGCCTCGACAGCCATCTTCATGATTGTCGCCTGCTTTTCGCCGATGGTCTTGCCGTACTTGTCATCCGCGAATTTTCCCGCGATGTGGATTTCCGAGACGCCGATACCGGTATGGATTCGGGGCCGCTTGGCCTTGACCAGGGCCTTTCTGCACGTCTCGATATCCTCGATGCGAGCGCGGGTCAGGCCGCAGATGACGGGGCCCTCGATCTGCTCGCAGATGAGCCTGACCGCCTCGAAATCCTCGGGCGACGAGGCGGGAAAGCCGGCCTCGATGATGTCGACGTTCAGCCGCACCAACTGCCGGGCGATTTCTACCTTCTCTCGCACCCCGAGCCGGCTGCCCGCGGCCTGCTCGCCGTCACGCAACGTCGTATCGAATATCTGTACTTTTTCTTTGGCCATTGTCTTTTTCTCCTATTCTTTGCCACAGAGAGCACAGAGGTCACAGAGATTTCTGCCTTCTGTGTCCTGAATCCTGGATTATGCCCCAGGCAGGGCTAAATTGCCAAGAATTTGCGAAAAAAACGGGTTTGGGATTAGATTGTAGAGGTATCGTTAGTGCGCCTAACGGCGCAGCAGCAGGCTGTTGAGGATAGAACAAACTATGTAATTCATGTTCATACGAACTATTATATCGGCACAGACTCTGTCTGCAACCACAAATTTCACATATTTTTTCGACACCTATTGACACCAACCTACGCCGATTTCGTGAAGAATTGCCGGACCCGTCAAAGCTAATCTGCCCCCGGAGCAACGGCGGCAAAGAGCATCAGAGCTTGTTGGGAGCTGATGCCTTCCAGGGGTCGGCGTCGCCGAATCTGGCGGAGGCGGCGGCTTTTTGCCTGCCGGTTGGGAGCGGTCTGGTTGGGATGGTCAGGGACATTTGCGGCCTGCCCGGCCGGGACCACGTGGCGACCACTGTTGATTGATTATTCGCTATTGACAATTGACTATTTGGAACGGAATCTTGTCCGGTGGAAAGTGAGAGGGTGAAGACGACGGCGGCCTCAGCTATCTCGGCGAAGTTGATTTCTCTTTCCAAGCCCTGGTATAGAACGACGTCGCGCCAGGCGGTCTTGTCACCGCGGCCGACTTCGCTCTTGACAACCTGGTCGTCGAAGACGGCGTGCGCGATTTGCAGGTCGATGTTCACTCGGCCGCAACGCTTCAGCGGCAGTTGCATTTGCGAGACGGCCCCCTCGAATTCGAGACGCACGCGCAGGTCCTTGGCCTTGATGGTGGCGTTCTTGATGCGGTCGAGCGAGATGTGCGTATCGCCCCGGTCAGTGGCGAAGACGACGGCGCCGAGAATGTCGCCGGCGTCCTGGATGGTAAAGATGCTCGCCGAAGAATAGTCGTAACCATCGTGAAGGCAGCGCAGGCGCATCGCGACCACGCCAGCGTCGGTATTCCAATAGGCCAGCAGCGGTCGTCGCTGGTTCCACAGGTCGCCGACGTTGACCGAGCCTAACGTGAAATCGGGATGAAGATACGTAGTGCCGATGATGTCCTGCCGGTCGGGCTGGTTTCTGGCGAACGTCTCGATTTCCAAACGCGGCTCGGACAGCTCTGCAAAGTAGCCAAGCAAGTCCGCGGGACATTCGGCGCCGAGGCGATGGGCATCGAGGCTTTCGAGGGCGTCGGCATCGGGCAGAAATTGCAGCTTACTGCCCGTGGCCCGCTGGATGAAGGCCAGCGTGCTGTCGCGAAGCAGCGTGGCGTAGCATCGGCTGTGCGGGCCCGCCCACTGGCGCGTCGGAGCGTGGAAGTGCCGCGCGACGTGGCTCCAGGCGAAGCGGTTCAGCTCACGCAGCAGTTGCTGTGATTCGTCGTCCCTGACGTGCCTGAGCATGCGCGACAGTTCGCGAATGGCGACGATGCTGTAGGTCGGGCTGTTGTACTCGCTGAACGAGCCGTTGGCGAACGTGTGGTCGTAGAATCGCCTGAGGCGGGCCTTGCCATAGTCAGCCAGCTCGACATCGTCGAAAAGCTCGCCCGCAACCAGTGTCACGTAGGCACCCATCACGGCGATGTTGGTGTAGCCCGGCCCGACGTTTCGACGCTTGATGGCGCGGCCGGCGTGCAGGATGGAGTCTCTGACTTGCCGCTGCACATCCGCAGGCAGGCGATCCATGTGGTCGATGGCGACCTGGAGCAGTTGCGCGCCGCAGAAATCCGCCCAGTTCCAGTCGGGCGGCGACATCTTCTCGAGCGGCTCCTCCATGAACCACGACCAGATTCCATATGTCCGGCTGTTCGGGTCCTGGTCCTGCAGGGCGATGACCCGGTGCAGAATCTTCACCGCGCGTTCGAGCCTTTCAGGCTGGCCGGCATCGAGCAGGGCGACGGCGTAGTTGAGCGAATCGCGCGGCGGATGTACAGTGCCGCCTTCGAGGGTCGTGTGGTAGCCCGGCGAAGAAAACGGCCGGCGAATCATCTGCTCGGCCGGGTCGTAGCGCTCGTCCTGCTTGGCGAGGGCCTTGAGGAACGCGTCCTTTTGCAGCGCCGACGTGAAAAGCTCCGCCCCCGAGCACAGAACCGGCATGAGCAAGCTCAGCAGCCCGATGGCCGTCAAGCGCACGCGAGGATTCCTCATCAGCCACACTC
>CP070806.1:1702493-1705273 GCA_020343675.1 Phycisphaerales bacterium | reverse complement strand
GTGGAACCGCAATCCACGTTGTTGCTGACCCCGTCAAACGCGAGCGCGCCCTCCAGTTTGCCAAGTACCCACGTGGGAGCGGTATAGTCTTCCAGCGTGCCCTGATGAATTCCGTAGACATCCTGAGCGATCAGGCTGGCCGGATTGTCCAGTCCGTCATCCAGACGCCAGCGTGCAACGGGCATGGGTATGGAGGCAAATGCAAAACGCTGATCGAAATCGACAGGGATGTCAAATTCGCTGTTCTGATCCCTCTCCCATAAATTTAACCTGGGCGAGTAGGTTGTGACCCGGATTTTGTCTTCCGTCGGCACGAAGGTGTACATTTGCAGCCAGCCGTTCCCGCCATTGGGGCGGCTCTGGTAATCAACCTGAATCTGGTAAACCACCTGCCCGAGATTGTTATAGGCCACTTCCATACGCTCGCTGTTATAATGTCCATTCAGGGTCATGAAGATCTGGTCGTTATTGACAATGAGCTTCTGCCAGACGGCTTCACCGGAATTGCCGTTTGCGCGAGCGTAAGCCGAGGCGTGTCTGCCACTGGATTTGGCCAGGTAAACATGGGTGGAGATGATTGTGGGGAAGTTCGCGTAGAGATCCATGATGTCCTGTGCCCAGGCAATAGCATCGTCTGGGATGTCGAGATCCAAATGCAGCGACAAGAAGGTGTAGCCGCCGCCTTCAAAGAAGTGGTAGCTGTTCAGGCCGTTCGCGGAATGCCCGCCATATCCCGGATGATCCTGAAAGCGGTCAGGCCCAAAGTAGATCCGGAAGTTCGTACTCCGGTCGCCGCCCAAACCGTCGAGATCGTGGTTGCCAATAGCCATGCCATACGGGACCAGACCGTCCAGGTTACTCATTGCCGCATCTGCATTATTCCACTGATTCAGATTGCTGCCGCTTTGCACAATATCTCCGAGATGACAGACCATGACGATACGCTGTGCATTGGCATGCTCAGCGACCCACCTCGTTTGGCTGAGGAAGATGTCAGGGTAGCTTTCCGAATAGAGTTGTGTGTCAGGCAGAGCAACTACTGTAAACGGCAGCACTTCTGCATTCTCATGAACGCTGATAATCAGTTCATCGAAAGCGGATTTTGCAGGGATCCCCATGTCTGTAGCGGTCAGCCGGAGGGTATAATCACCGGCCGCATCAAATGTGGCGGTGGTGATCGCGTCGGTCGGTGCAGCGATCACGACTGTAGCATCGGTGGGCTTCTCGATCACGGACCACGACACGGCAAAACCATCCTCATCCATAACTTGACCGTTGAGGGCCATGGTTGCCAGGCCGTTGTCTAGGAAGGCGCTGAGACCGATCCCAGCATCCACTTCCGGCGCAGCATTGACGGTGTTGAAACTCCAGATCGGACCCTCTGTGATCTGGACTTCGAGGCCGTTGTCTTCATGACAGATCACTTGCCAGAAGTACACTTGTTCACGCCGAAGGGTGATGTTGGATGTGAAAGTCTCGGACGTACCTACTTCGATCATCTGTGCATCGGCCTTCATGCTCGGATCCGTGCCAAGCAATACATCACAGGTGATGGTGTTCCCAGGCTCCAAGGGCTCTGGATTGGTCCAGCTCAAGCTGGACAATGTGACATCCACATGTTGGTCGTCGGCCGGCTGCGGATTGGATGGCCTGCGGTTGCCCGTCTTGACAATCTGCTGGATGTCCGCATCGGTCAAGGCATTGTTATGCACCTGTACATCATCTATATAGCCATTAAAGGCATAGCCCGGGCTGGTGTGGGCGTAAATATGGCCGATAGTAAAAGGGACAGAAATGGATGCAGTCGAAGCGGGTACACTGTCCGTCTTCTCAGCATAGAGGTCCCCGTCCAGATAGATTCGCATAGCCGCGCCTGGTGCAAATACCACGGCCATGTGATGCCATTCGTCCAGCGGCACCGGCTGGGTTCCTGAGAGGTTGACGTTCGCACCCCTGGTTGTCACGGCGAACAGGAGCGTGTCGTCAGGCATGGATTTGAGAAAGTAACTGTCATTCGCTGATCCGCCAGTGCGATTCTTACCAGCCAAATGGCCGTAGTTCGAATTCGCATTGGATCCTTGCTTGTTTAACCAGAGAGTTATCGACAATGCGCCTGTAATATCCAAGTCGTCTCCGGCGCCAAAATCGACCTTTTGCATGCGGCCATCAAATGCTAGGGCGCCACCCATAAAGCCGCTGATCCAGGTCGGTGTGAGCAGGAAATTCTGGAGCGTCCCATGATTGCTACCGACTACATCAACTGCCGTTGTACTGTTGGGGTCTGCAAGACCATCGTCCAATGGCCAATGAGCCACCACATCCGCGTCGGCCACTTGGGTCCCAAGAATCAAGACAATTGAGCATAACAATTCCCCAAGACGGATCTTCGATCTTCCAAGCATGATTGTTCCTCTGTCGAAACGTCAAGGCAAATACGGTTGGTTAGGACACCAAAGCACGTCGGCCAGATTCTCTATATGTGGCGGTTCTCTTCTCCGGGGTGCCCAAAGAAATCACCCCAATACTTCCCATATGTGCTTCACTAAATCACCCTTGCACGTGTCAACTGCCATGATAGCAGAATCTCAATTGGATTTCAACAACTCTCCGGCAAACGACACGCTGAGTTGCAGAAAGAACTCAGAAGTCCCAGGGACTATGCCGAATCTCGATTTCCGCCATCTGAAATGTGCCCTCAGCGCATCTAATTCTTCGACTCCGAAGAATTCTCAGAGGGTGTGTGAAAAGCCCTAAACGCACGTATTTTCAGCTAATCTCCA
>CP070806.1:1699583-1702393 GCA_020343675.1 Phycisphaerales bacterium | reverse complement strand
GATACCGATCTTTTCTGCAAAGCGCGGATCATACGACGACTGACCGTTGCGAATGGCAATACACGTCAGGCGCGTCGACTGCCGTTCCACGGGATCGTCGCTGTCGGGATCGGCCAAATCATCGTGAAACGCAAGCCACATAGATGTACCCGCTCCGGCCGAACCGCCTGTGGATGCAACCAGCTTCGGATTGATGTTCCATTGAGTGGCGTGATGACGCAGGAATTGCAGCGCTCTGGCACAATCCAGATATGCCGCCGGCGCCGGCGCGGTGTCGGTCAGGCGATAGTTGATAGCCGCCACCGAGAAGCCTGCGTTGAGGAAAGATTTGGCTTCGCCGGCATTGAGACTTCGTTTATCGCCGCCGCGAAATCCGCCGCCGTGTATATAGAGTACCAGGGGTGTTGATGTTCGAGACTGAGCCAGATACAGGTCCAGGACATTGCGTTCGTGAGGTCCATACCTTACATTCGCATGAGTTGGCATCAAAGAGGGCCTGGGCTCGGAGCGGCCGGTTCGATTTGTGGGCTCGGATTGACGCTGTTCGCGGCTGCCGATACAAAGGACCTGACCATCGACCAGAGTCAGAATCACATATCCTCTCCGGTTTACAGCCATGCCCCACGGTACGGGAGCGGCCGGCAGTTCCCGGCTCCAGAGCTGCTTGCCGTCAATGAGATCAAGAGCGGTGACTTCTGATGCATCGGCGATTACGACCGCATTCTTAGCAATTGCAACAGCCAGACTGCCAGGACAGTCATGTTGCCAGATGGGTTTTGCGGAGACCTTGAACTGGCCCCATGCCTGAGTGATGTGCTGCGGGATTTTCTCGTCCGTTACACATCGGCTCAACTCATCAGTATCAAGCGGCTTGTAACAAAGCAGCTTGCTGTTGTCGAGCCAGACAATGTCGCGATCCCCGGTCGATGCGTGCAATAGCTTTTTGGTCACTGTGTGGTCATATACGGGGATTTCCGGAAGTGTGTAAAAAGGACGTCCGCAGGCAATGACGCGATCGCCAACCAGAAAAAGCTCCCAGCCACGCGGACTGGTTGATTCACACCCCGCCAGAGGGGCCGGGTCGTTGAGGCACTGTCCGTTGCGAGTATCGTAGACTGCGGGCGAGATGGCATTACCGCCGGCAAGATAGAGTTTATCCTGATGGAACAAGAGATGCCCTTGAACGCTGACACCGGATTGGGCTTGAGGATCCAGATGTCCGGACGTATCGTTGCACCATCGGACTTTACCGGTGGCCGGATCGAGCGCGTACACGTAAGTCCCATCGTAGTTCACCAGACCGGCAGCGAGATAGGCGATTTCGCCTTCTACAAGAACGCCGCTTGCTGCAGGCCAGGTAGACAACAGTTTACCATAAACCGGTATCTTACGTTCGGCAGGTGCCGCGCGGAACCGCCAAAGCAGCTTCCCTGTTGCAGCTTCAAACGCGTATACCCAGCCATCGCCCGAGCCAACGAGTACCCGGCCCTTCCAGATGGTTGGAGGTATCCGGATTTCGCCGCCCGTGTGAGCCTTCCAGCGTTCGCGCCCAGTCTGGCCATCCAGAGCACGAACTACACCATCCGAGCCGGCCAACAAGACAAGACGACCAACAGTCACGGGGGCCGTAGGACGGACGCCCTTTAAGATCGACGGTTTTGTTCGCCAGAGCAAGCGATTGGCCCTGGTGAGGGTCGCCCGGGTAGTGGCCGTTCGTTGATTGTTTGCTCGGAACGTGGACCAGTCCAAGGGGGATTCAATCACCTTTTTCACCAACTCAGTTCTTCCAGGCCCCTTTTCAAGCCTATCAGCACGGCTGCTATCGGGTGTAAAGTCAAAATCACCGGCAGAGCCTAGGCACGTCAGGCCGTTGAGTGTAAGTTGACAGTCACATGCGAACGGCCACCAGTAGAGCAATCCGTTGGCAACTGTTACTCCATCGTGACAGGGAGGACGCATGGGTGAGAGCCATCGCGGACGATCCGTAGCGAGATCGAAACGCACCGAGCCGCCCATGGCACGGAACAGAATGCTGTCCTGAGTGGCCGTTGGGCGCGCACAGGCTCTGCGACCTGTAGGAAGCTCAGCTAAGACCTTTCCGGTCAATGAATCGAGCTTTCGACTCACATTGTTGCCCCAGGGACCGCTGATTGCGTACAAAGCATCGTCATGAATGATGAGTTGGAAGTTGTCATACGGATTTTGCCAGAGTATCCCACCGTCTTCAGTGGAGACGGCCAGGAGCTTCCCTATCTGCGGGCCGGCGAAGTAGAGCACGCGATCGCTGCACTTCAAATAGACCGTCGTGCGCCAGTTGGTCTGCCAGCTTTGGCGGTTGAGGTATGCGCCGAGTGTTTGGAATAGCTCGGGCGCATTGTCTTTTGTCTTACGCCAAAGGACGTGACCGGTTTTCGCATCGAGACATGTTAGATACGCCCCGAACCTAAAGGCAAAGATTCGATCGTTCTTCATACAGATAGCGCGGCCGTCCATGGGTTCATCCTCGTGATAGTGCCACAGAACGGTCTTGGCTTTCGGATCGATGGCCATCAGGTTGCGGCCGAATCCCCAGGGATGCGCCGGCTGATTATAGCCGTCGGAGATGCCGGTCCAGGGCCAGCCATGGGCCTGACGCTTCCACCGCGTTGTCTCGTCCAGTTGCTCTGCTTGTCCCACGAGAGCGTAGAGAATGTCGTCCTCCAGCGCCATCCACTTCCAGAATGTCCCCCCGGCTACATCCAAAGGCGGAATGATCTCGTCGTTCGTCTTACCCGTCATGGTATCGATGAGTTTGCAGGATTTGTCATCAC
>CP070806.1:1696662-1699483 GCA_020343675.1 Phycisphaerales bacterium | reverse complement strand
ACCACCGGCACTATCCGGAGCCCTAGGCAGCCTATGACCTCGAGTATGGAAGGCCACTCGGTAGAAATCCAGATTGTTCATGATGGTCGTGAACTGCGTCTACAGGGAACGCGGGAAGAAGAGACTCTCAAGGGAGCAGTTATAGGCAGACAGGAGATACATTTTATTCTTTACCGGATCGAGCCTATAACGATCGAGGCATATGATACGTATATCAGTTACTATCGTCCTGATGAGAATGTGTCGCCAGTGCTTATGGAGCGAGGCAACACGACTGAATTTCTTTACATCTTCTTTGATCCGGAAGAAATCCGCATCTTCCCATTAGCCGGCGATCGCTTCTACACGGAGACAGGAGACCTAATTGAAGGGCAGCGAGATCAGATTGGTCAGGTCGAGGGCTTGCGCTGGCTGACGCCGGCGGGCAGAACAACGCTCTACAAGCGCGTGTCCCTCTACGAGGAGGACGAGATCGCTTTCCGCAGTGGAGATCTCACGCTTGTGGGCTCCCTGTTGAGACCTACGAACCCAGGCCCGTATCCGGCTGTGGCATTCGTGCACGGATCGGGATCAGAGAGTCGTGAGCGTTACCGTCGCTATGCAGCCTACCTTGCACGGCATGGTATCGCCGGTTTCATCTACGATAAACGGGGTGTTGGCGACTCGGAAGGCAACTGGATTCTCGCTGGCTTCGACGAATTGGCCGCAGATGCGCTGTCGGCTGTCAAGGTCTTGCAAGACAATCCGAATGTGATCTCAACACAGGTCGGTCTTTGGAGCATCAGCCAGGGTGGTTGGATTGCACCTCTGGCAGCGGCTCGTTCCAAAGATGTCGCCTTCTTGATTGTGGTCTCGGGCGCAGGCATTACGCCAGGACAACAGGAGCAATATTTGGTCGGCAACAATCTATCGGCGCTCGATGCCCCGAACCGCTATATTGGTGCAGCTCACAAGCTGATCTGGCTCAAGAATGACCTGCTTTCTCTCCTCCAACGGTTGGCACCCGCATCCCTGCGCGCAGGATTGCCTCAGATGGATTTCTACATGGATCTAGCGGAGATCTTGCCACGGATCAAGCAACCCGTACTGCTTATCCACGGTGAGAAGGACCACCATCTGCCACCGCTGCTCAGCACCCACCGTTTTCAAACGGCGTTGGGCGAGAACCTGACGGTTTGCTTTTTTGCCGGCGCGGTTCATGGGATCGTTCTCGAAGATGCGGCAGGCGACGGGCCTCCGGTTCGTCAATTTGCGCCCGGCTATTTCGAGACGATGCAGCGGTGGGTGATGCAGCAGGCATCGGCGGAGACAGCTGCAGCGCCCTTGCCAGGGGAGTCTTCTTTCTCCAACGACCTGCCGCTTGAAGCGGCCAATATGGTGCGGCCTCCACTACCCGGCCGGGCATGGGTACAGACGCTTTTGATTCTCTACTTCCTGCTGGCTCTTGGCTCGGCTCTTTTCGTCATTCCACTCGACTACCTCGTTGATGGGATGAGAGCTACAGCAGTGGCCCCACTGGCCCTAGGAGTAGCTTTTGCCGATTTGCTCTTATTCACCGGAACAGCGTGGCTTCTGATTCGGATCATAGGCATTTCTGCGAGCGGTGATGCGCGCGCCTTGGGGCGGGGAGAGAAACCGCTGTTGGTGCTTCTTCTTGCTAGCTTGGTATTGACTGTGGGACTTGTGCAAGGCGTATTACAGCAATTGAACAACAGCGATTTTCCGCACATCTATTATGTGGCAGTGACGTTGGCGGCCGTCCTATTCCCGCTCTTCTTCACATATTGGTGGTGGTTTCCGACGTCTACTCACAGCAGACTTTAATGTCAAGTTTCGGTTACGGCTTCTGTCGGGTGCTTGCCTGGGCAACGAGTTGTTGTTTTAAGAATTAGATACAGATAGAACAGCCGGCTTTGTTGCACGAATATTGTTTTATTCTGTGACAGCCCACTTTTCCGTGCATTAATGAATCGCTTAAGGGCAAAATTCTGAAAGGTAGACCACTGCTTCTACTTTCAAAGATTCAATTATGCAACAACGCCAAAACAGCCACCCAACCCCAGTTGTAGCTGACTGGAGCTATGCCCCGAGGGTAAGTGGCGCGATTTTTGACAACTTGACTTAGAGGCAAAGTGTCATCAGGGCCTAACCCGCCCCGGCAGCTAATCAAATTGTTGGGCCGCTTAAATGCAAATCTCCACTAGAATTTGTATAAGGTTGACCCAGTTTTTGGGGTCAATTACAGTTTGAAAGCCCGAATTAAGTCGCCGATCTTGCAGCGCGGCAGCACCGATGTAGAGACCACCATGTTGCTAATCGATTTACTTCCGCGTAGCGCGTCGATCTCCTCCCGGGTCGACATCTTTGTTACCTGATTGGTTGGGGACGCCACTGACTTACAACGCCGTTTTGTTATTATCGATATCTTGCGCAATTGCGGCTAGCTCTGACTGTGGTACTTATCCTGGGACGCACATCGGCAGCTTGCCAAGGCCCGAGTTCTTGAGATAAAATCGGTTGCATCAGACCATTGTCAGCGATGGGTTTCCATTAGACCCATGATCTTAAGTTTCAGATACGTGTTCAGCGCGTAGCACTCGATGAGATACGGGCTTTCAGAATCGAACCGTGGCAACTTGGCAGACCGGTCTTCCTTTCCGGCACAGTCCTCCGTGCTCGATGAGGTTGCACTGTTCCATCGGGTCGTCCACGAGTACGAACTCCCGACCCCAAGGGATTGTATGTTCCTCGAACGCGGTGATTCGGATGTCTACCAGATACACACGGTCGGCCCGGCGTTTTACCTGAAGATTTACCGTCC
>CP070806.1:1693736-1696562 GCA_020343675.1 Phycisphaerales bacterium | reverse complement strand
GGTTCCGGGTGCGAGCGTATGGCTTTGATTGAGCGGCGCTCGCCCGGTTGACTGGTTTGTCGTTGTTCGGCTGCGGTTGGCCTGTGCCTCCTCGATTTTCTCGGCAGCGATCATGCCATCGCGGCGGTTGCAGGCGGACCGGTTCCCAGCACCTTGGCCATCCGTCGGAGATTCTGGAGCCTGTAAGGAATTTTGTGTTTATGAGCCATACGATGCAACCTGTGGAAGGAGAGACGTATGGCGAAGAAGAAGGACGATGGGATTTCGCGGGAGCTGCTTGATCAGCTGATCGCGGAGCGAGGCGCGCGGGGTGCGCTGGACTTTGAGAGTCTGGCGGGCGAGCTCAAGAAGGCGCTGGCGGAACGGATGCTTGGCGCCGAGATGGATGTGCACCTGGCCGACGAGGCCGAGCAGTCCACCGGCAACCACCGCAACGGCACGACGCCGAAGACCGTCGATACGGGCTCGGAGCGGATCGTGCTTGATATTCCCCGCGACCGTCAGGGACGCTTCGACCCGGTACTGATCGGCAAGTACCAGCGCCGATTTCCGGGTTTTGACGACAAGATCATCGCGCTCTATGCCCGGGGCATGAGCACCCGCGACATCCAGGCCCATATCGCGGAGATTTACGGGATCGAAGTCTCCCCGGCGCTGGTCTCGGCAGTCACCGACGCCGTGCTCGAGGCGGTCACGGCCTGGCAGACCCGCCCGCTCGAGCCGGTCTATGCGCTCGTCTACTTCGACGCCTTGCGGGTGAAGATCCGCGACGAGGGTTTGGTGCGGAACAAGGCCGTCTATCTCGCGATTGGCATCAGCTGCGCTGGCGAGAAGGAGATCCTCGGGCTTTGGATCGAGCAGACGGAAGGGGCGAAGTTCTGGCTGCGGGTCATGAACGAGCTCAAGGGCCGCGGCACCGAGGACATCCTGATCGCCGTCGTCGACGGCCTGAAGGGCTTTCCGGAAGCGATCACCACGATCTTCCCCGACTGCGTCGTTCAGACCTGCATCGTGCATCTGATCCGCTATTCGATGCAGTTTGCCTCATGGAAAGAGCGCAAGGCGCTGGCCAAGGCGCTCAAGCCCATTTATGCGGCCGCCAGCGCCGCAGCGGCAGCCGCCGCGCTCGATGCCTTCGAGCAGGACGCCTGGGGCCAGAAGTATCCGGCGATCGTCGCGAGCTGGCGCCGACGCTGGGCCGAGGTCATTCCGTTCTTTGCGTTCTCAGCCGAGGTCCGCAAGATCATTTACACGACCAACGCGATCGAGAGCCTCCACAGCCAGGTCCGCAAGGCGATCCGCAACAAAGGCCACTTCCCGAACGACGAGGCGGCGACCAAGCTGATCTACCTGGCGTTGCGCAACATCGAGGCCAAGTGGAAACGCGCCCCGAAGGAATGGCATGCTGCCAAAGCGCAATTCGCGATCCAGTTCGGTGATCGGTTCGCGGTCGCGGCCTAACGACGAGAACGAGGACGGCTCACACACAGAATTTCTTACACTGCCCCCATGGCGGTCGCGCGGGATCGACAGCTCGAGCGCCCCCTCCGGCGTCAGGACGGTCTTCGGGCTCGACCCGTTGCGGTGGTTGGCAAGTCCCGCCTCGGCCTCGTTCACCAGATGAACGTCCATCTCGGCATTGAGCATCCGCTCGGCAATCGCCTTCTTCAGCTCCCCGATCAGACCCTCAGAATCGAGGACGCTCTTCGGATCACGCCCGGCCAGCAGCTGGTCGAGCAACTCCGGGGAAAAACCCTTGTCGTTCTTGGCCATACGTCTCCCTCGCCCTGCCGGGCAGTGTATGGCTCTTCACACAAAAATCCCGACACTCCCAAGGGCGACACCTTGGTATTCGAGGTTACGACGGCGATGACCGTAGATTACGGCCGGGGCTCTCCGGCAACAACCAAGCCCTACCAATTCACGGCGGCGACTACGGCCTATGAGATCGACGAGTGGATCGACGGTGGGCATGAGCTTTATGGAAGTGAAGTCGAAGACGCCTTCGCCAAAGCTGCGGGTGTCTTTGCCGCATTGTTGAAAGATCCCCCCGGGCGCTGAAGGCTTCTGGTCGGCCGATCACGGCGCTACGCTCAAGACACGGGCCCGTATCTCTGCTCCAGTTGCCGGACCTCGATGCCACCCGGTCGTACTCTTTGCCAGCTGGTCTGTGACAAGAGCGATGTGTCACCTGACTCCAATAGTCTGCTTCGGGTCGTTCTTCACCGGTCCGCGACGGGCGGTATTAGCTTCTGCTAATTGGCGGCTTTCCGGTCGGAAGCTGCTGCCGGGCCCGGCGTGGAGACGCGCCAAGCCCAACAGGGCGCTACCGGCCAGATGCAGACAGACATTCGAGCTACATCATTCTCATCCCGGTGAGAATCCAGCTACCGGGGCGACACATGCTACGCTCGCGACAAGTACCCTGAATTCGTTTGTCGTTTGTGAAAGCTTGTGCCTGTCGAATGCGGCAGAAATTGCGGCCACGTCCAAAACTATCGCGAAGGAAAAAAGTGACCATGAAAACCCTTGCCATTCTTGTCACTCTGCTGCTGCCAGCAATGGCGACCGCGCAAGACCAGGCAGGGGCCCGATATACCGACTCGGGTAAGGAGCGCGCGTTGCTCGAGGCAATACGCAAACGGGATCACGATGCGGTGAACGTGCTGCTTTCGAAAGGCGTGAATGCGAACGCCCGGGAACCAGGCGGCTGGTCGGCCCTGATGTCGGCGGCAGAAACTGGACAAGTCGATGTGGCGAGGGCGCTCCTGGCCGCCGGTGCGGATGCCGACGCCCACGACGAACGGGGCTGGACCGCTCTCATGG
>CP070806.1:1690809-1693636 GCA_020343675.1 Phycisphaerales bacterium | reverse complement strand
GCCTCGGCGAGTTGGGCGGATTCTTCACTGGTTGTTTTTTCGAGTTCGAGTTGTTGTATATGCCCCTTGGTCCGTGTGAAATCGACTAAGAGCTTTTGGTAATCGGCTTCCATTCGCCGGGCTTCAAATATATTGCGGGCCAGTTCCGCCGAATCGATCTCAATAAGTATATCGCCTTTGCAGACGGCCTGGCCGACCTGGACGTGTATGTGCAGCACCTGTCCGCTGGTACGTGAGGCGATGACGTGGCGAAGGTCCGGTACCGTCGCCACTGTGCCCAGCAGTTCGATGACATCCTCTACAGGGCCGAAGTCCACCTTCTGTGTTTTGAGCCCGATGGTTGCAGCGGCCTGGGGGCTGATCTCACGTTCGTGTTCGTGGTGGATCGCGTCATCAACCTCGTGATCAGGATCATGATCGATTGCGTCTTCGATCTCGTGATCATGGTCATGATCGACGTCATCTTCGATCTCATGATCATGGTCATGATCGTGTTCCCTTTTGTGATCGTGGTCGTGGGTGTTGGACTCAGTATGCGAAGGAAGAAGGTCATGATCGCGAAGCAAATAATAGGTGGAAGTCACCCCACCGCCGATACCGACGGCCAAAGTTACAATGGTTGTTATGATTCTCTTTGAGTTCATCTGAGTAATCTCCGTTGATTACGTTAATTAAATTGTCTTATATGCCAATCCCGCATTTCTCACTATCTTATTATAGTAGGGCTGCCGCCGCGTTGAGCAGCAGATCGGTGAAGAACTGAAGCGTATTATCAGTGTTCAGCGGCGCGCAGCCTGTTATCAGCGGCAGACTGAACGTAACTGCGATTGTCCACTTCCAGGTCCTTTTTATTGAAGTTTTTTCGATCATTGGTCTGCTCCGTTGCTTGTATTATCGGGTTGGGTGATTGGTTTGGTTTCGGTTTCAGCCTGAGCGATAAGTTTGTCGAAGGGTACACACATAGTTCGCTCCATGTCGGCTATGGTAATGGCGGCGGTTCGTGCAGCCTCTGCCGCCTGGCTTCGGTTATTAAGAGAAAACCTTTCCGCTTCCAGCACCGCAAGAAAGGAAGCCTGGCCGGCGCGATATGCCTGCATAGACAGCTTAAGGCTGTTTTGTGCAAGGGGTAACGACCGATCGCGGTAGGTTTGGGCCAGTTTCCAGGTGGTCAGTACGTTATCGACGGCACTTCGGACTTCCTGATAGGCGGCCAATCGTAGTCCTTCCGCAGTCTTGACTGCTTGTTCATAAGCGTATCGGGCTTTGGCGATCTGTGCCTGATTCTGATCGAAGATGGGTAGTTCCATCCCCAGGCTGGGGCCGATGATAAAGTCGGTATTTCGGCGTCGTTCCGATCGCGGTTGGATCTTGGGGGCCGTTAATCCGCCGTTTGCTATTGAAGCCCGGGCCGTATCGGCCAGAATGTCCCGGCCGCCCTGGCTCTGTCTTTCACTGCGTTCCAGGGCCAGACCGACCTCAAGGGTTGGAAAGATCCGGCGATATTCTTGTTCCAGCCTTGACTCGGCTACAGCAACCGCTTGTCTGGCGGCCTGCATATCCAGACAGTACACGCAGGCCAGCTCGATCAAACGTTCCGCATCGGGTAACTTCGGCGGAATTTCCGGAAGACAGTCCTTTAGATCGAGTTGGTCGGCATTTTGGGTGATTCCCAGGATTCGAGCCAGGTTTCGACGCGCGTCTGCTGCAGCCAGTCGGGCGGACTCCGCATCTAACTGTTTCTCCAACAGAAAGCTGCGGGACAGGTTGACGTCCAAGGCACTGGCCTCTCCGGCCTTCTGGCGAGCCAGGGTCATATCGAGCAGTTGTTGGGCCAGATCGACATTTTGCTTGCTGATCTCGTGGAGTTGTATGGTGCCCACGGTATCGTAGTAGGAGATCTTGGCATCGGCGGCAAGGTCCGCTGCCTGGCGGGCAATTTGAAGGATTACCTGATTGAGCTTGTGCCGGGCTATTCGTTTACGTACGGGAATCTGCCACAAATCAGCAATGTTCTGAGCCAAATCCGCTTCCAGATTGGCCAACCCACCACCTGCCGGCAATCTCAGTGACAATCCCAATGAAGGGTTGGATAGCAGGCCTGATTGAACCACATCGGCCCTGGCCATCCCAATTTCGTAAAATGCTGCCTGAAGAGATGGGTTATTTAAAAGACAGATTTGAACTGCCTGGTTGGCCGTTATGCCATCTCTAAGCAGTTCTTTAACTTTTCGGGCAACAATCTCATCATCACCAGGATGGTACACGTCCTTTTGGCCGGTGGTTTGGAAAATTTGCTCTGTAGCAATTTGGTAGTCTGGGCGCGGATCTACCGTAGCACAGCCGGTAAATGCTGCTAATACAAATGCCGACAACGAAACGGTTATTACTTTCTGCATATGTCAAACTCCTGTCCGCAATTTACAAGTTAGACGGATCAAGGCACGATCCCGTTAAATAGTTATCTTGATAAGCCATGGAAACCACACTTATGTAGAAGTATTATATCAACCTAAACAGGATTGTCGTGTGTAGCCTTGGCGTGGTTGGAAAGATGAATCAAATAAGAAGTGGAATGGCACGATCGGGGAATGGACGACCGTATTGATGATGAGAATTGGAAGGATATTCATCGGCTTCACAAAACTTTACAGGAAAGTCTTTTGTTGATGTTTGAGCGACGACAATGAACTCGTGATTGGTTGTGTAGGCCAGCAATGTCGACGTGTTCTCATCGTTGCGAAAAATTTGAAAACAGGGATCTGCCATACAATCATTTTCGTGATTGCATGTAGCCTCTTCACTGCCGTCGTCGTGATAATCAAGTACT
>CP070806.1:1687784-1690709 GCA_020343675.1 Phycisphaerales bacterium | reverse complement strand
CAGAGGCGCGTCATAGTTGAAACAATCGATGGCGATCTTCCAGGAACCATCGGCCTGCTTCTCCAGAATGGTCAAATACTTACTGGAGCCCTCCATCGTCTCTCCATCTTCCTTGGGAGTCAGCGCGAATTCGTAAGTGCCGTGCGAATAAGCCCGATCGCCCAGGACCCGAACTTCCTCAGGGTTGATGGTGATCGCCCACTGGTAAAGATCGAATAGGGGCTGCATGGATGCTCGAATTTGTTCCACTCCAACGCGGCGCGGGGCGCCGGGTGGCATCTGGATGCCATCATCAGTCCACAAGGCAATCCAGCGCTCCATATCTCCGGCAGTTAACGCGGCAGCATACGCCTTCCACAGCTGGTATATTTGGGCCACGTCTGAGACCATTATTCTCTCCATATTGTCTCCCCCTTCCTCCGTCACCATCGTGAATCCGTAAGTGCCGTGAGAATAAGCTCGATCGCCAAGTATCCGGAATTCATCAGGTATGGTAGGCAGAGCGTGAGTATCATTCGCTCATCGTTCGCAATAGCTCATTCCCTCCAGAACCAGGGAGTAATGTCGCTTGATCTCCTCCGGTGACAAAGCGACGTAGAGTACATACTCATTATCGAACTTATGGTTGGCCCCGCTGATCAAACCGAATCTATCGTCATTTGTTTCACCCATAGACTTAGTGTCATTGTGGTTCCGCTAATGACCTGGGAAGGAATCTGCACCCTATCGTCAGTACCATCAAAGCTTAAGGCAGTACCAACCTGCCCAGGAACCCAGGTTGCACCATAATTGATGCCGTCGTTTCCATTAACGGAGTCGCGTGCGGTGTTTCCTTCTCCCTCGTCAAGTTTCCAGTAGGCAAGTGTTCCACGGGGATATTCGCATTCGGCTACTGATGATTTCCTTGCACAGCTTGTTACAAGAAGAATTGCGCCTGCGATGAGAGCGGAGCTGACTACCGTCACATTGATGCTCATTTTCGCTCCTCCGTGAACACAGAGCTTGTCTGGCCGCATAATGACCAGATTTTCGTCTTTCACTCCCCCACCGTTTTCAGATGCTTATCGAGAAAGTCCCAAGCGGGGTTATCCTCATAGAAGTTCGCCAACGCAACCACCGAGACGGATTCCCCGACACCTTCCTTCACAATCAATGTGTGAGAGGCGCCGACCGCTTTCATCCTTTCATCAAGAAGCTCCTCCTGCGGTAGACGCCAGTCTCTGGTACCGACGATGCTAAGAACAGGCGGATCATCCTTGCTCACATACGTGAGAGGGCTGGCTTTCTTGTATCGCTCAGGCACTTGCTCTGGAGTGCCTCCAAGCAAGGGTTCAATGTATTGGGGATGGTTCTGGTATGCTAGAACCAAGTCCGTCGGTCCTGCCAGGTTGACTACGGCTTGCACGCGGCTCGAGATGTTGCCGTCTCCACAGCCATCTTCAAGCCCATCAGACGAATCAGTTAGACCAAGCATCAAGGCCAGATTCCCACCGGACGCGTACCCCACTACTCCAATCCGGTTCGTGTCTATCTTGTATTCTCTTGCATTCGCTCTTAACCAACGAATGGCGCATTTTCCGTCGTGAACTTGTGCGGGAAATGGATACTTGGGCTTATTATTCTCCCTCACGCTGGTTAGCCGGTAGTCAATCGCCAGAGCCACATATCCTCTTTTGGCAGCTTCCCTGATCGCGAAACTCCAAACTTCTTTGCTTCCTGACGCGAAGCCACCGCGAAAAAGGAAAACCAGAGCAGGAAAAGGGCCGTTTCCACTCGCTGGACGAGCCAGATTGAGTTTGAGCTCGACGTCGCCCCCTTTGCCGTATACTATGTCTCTTTCCTCTGCATAAGCAGGTGTCGCAGCAGTCTCTGGGGTATTTGTTGGTGGGGTTGGGGTTGAGGTCGGTGGTTCTAGTGTTGGCGTAGGGGTATCTGTTGGTGGGATTGGGGTTGAGGCCGGCGGTTCTAATGCTGGCGTAGGGGCACTACACCCGGCTATGAGAAACACTGTTAGCATTACCCCCATCAACTGCCATCGTAGGTTTCGGTTGGTCATTTGTTCCTCCTGTGGATGGGAATAATGAATTACAAGCTTTGGTTCAATGTCGTGATTAGTTTCTCGATAAGGGCTCTTGTGGCGTCTTCGCATCCATAGTGTTTTGCCTGGTAAGGACAACAGAATGATGTTATGACCCTGCCTTTCTGCAGGACCTCCCTACTTGTCAATTGGTCTAGGGCAATGATATCCCCTGTATGGAGGTTATAGCGAGCACCGTGTTGAACTGCGATGACTTTCTCTTGTTTATCAAACTCTGTTGCAAGTTTGACTATTTCCGGCGAATCCGGTGTTGTTCCAGCTGCGAGGCATGGCAGAACTACGGCATCAAAGTCCGCGACGTCTACAGCGCCAACGAGTAGATCGGGAGTTATGGCCCTTTTTTCGCTTTCGTAAGGGTCATAGGTGAGCGAGGCAACTGATAGCTCAAAACCCGCATCTTCAAGCATGTCGATCATCACGCCAAGTTCGTTGTCAGCCATATATGGCATAGCAACAGATGAATAGCCTCCTCGGATCACAATGAGCACCGTGGGGCTTGCAGATACCGGGCGGAGCTGCGAGACACATCCAGCCCAAGTTGGCAAAAGCAGCATCAGCAGCGCGAAGCGTACAAGCTTTTTCATTTTAGTGCCCCCTTTCTGTTGACTTGGCATAATATGCTTGAAGAAAATGACACGGTAGTTTTACTTGCTGCGGAGATTACCCTGGCCATGTCATCCATTCGATGCGCTCCCTGACCCGCCGGCCAGAATGGGCAGGACAGGTTCCGAGGGGCGAAGCCCCGCGCAGGCGGGACGAAGCGGCGAGAAATCCCGAAGACGTTGGCTTGGCGGATGTAGGTTTGGGGGATTTCTCGCTCCGCTGCG
>CP070806.1:1684748-1687684 GCA_020343675.1 Phycisphaerales bacterium | reverse complement strand
ATTGTATTCTGTATCAGGTCTCCCGCAAATCCCATCAGGAATTTGAACGATATCGGCAGGACCACTACGAAACAGAAAGCGGCCCCTATCAAAAACAGCAGAGTTGAAATAGCCACCATGGGCAGGATCCAGGCTTTCTCCTTCCTATAAAGACCGGGGGAGATAAAGGACCAGAGTTGATAAAAGACAACCGGCAGGGCCGCGATGATGCCGGTGAAAAGAGAGATTTTCAGATAGGCGTAGAACGTACCGGTAACCTGGATATTGTACAGCGGGGTGTCGCCAAATGGCCTCTTGATAAACAGAATCAGTTTATCAGCGAAGTAAAAAGCTGCCATCGCCATCACGATAACGGCTACGATTGACTTGAGAATCCGCCAGCGGAGTTCCTCAAGATGTCTCAGGAACGGCATGGTGCCGTCGGTTTCTTTTTCTGGGCTGGCAGGCTTATCGGTCATAGCGGGAAGTTGTCCAAAAACGATTTGATTGTCAAACTTTTATAATGCCGACCTGGCTACGGCCATTCAGTTGGATATCCTGGTTCTATTCCAGCAGCTTTTTCATTTCCTCGAGGAATTCAGCTTTGTCCTTGAACTTGCGGTAGACCGATGCGAACCTGACATAAGCGATTTCATCGGTCCCGCGCAGCTTGCCCATCACCAGCTCACCGATTTCGCTGCTGTTGATTTCGGTTTTGAAGCGGGACTTGATCTGGTTCTCCAGATCGTCGACCATGGCCTCGATTTCCTTGGTGGTAACCGGGCGCTTGTTGCAGGCGAGTTTTATACCATAGAGAAGCTTGTAGCGGTCGTAGGGCTCGCGGCGACCATCAGACTTGATGACCGTCAGGGTCCCCTGTTCGATATATTCATAGGTGGTATACCGTTCGTGACACTGAAGGCACTCGCGGCGGCGGCGGATGGCGCGTCCGTCCTGCGACGGCCGGCTATCGACTACCTTATCTTCCTCATGTCCACAGGCTGGGCATTTCATTGGGATTTGTCCGGCATCTCACTCTTGACAAAGTCAATTGTCTCGATTATTCGATCGCGGTCGTAGCTAACATTACGATTACTCAATATGGCCAGGGCCCGGTTCAGATGTTCGAGAGCTCCGGCGTAGTCTCCCCTCGCTGCTACGGTGACACCCAGCTTGTGCAGGATACCGACCTGACTTCTATAGTCACCGGCTTCCCCAAAAAGGGGCACCGCTAATCTAAGGCACTTCACAGCATCTTCGGACGCACCGGTTAGACCGTAGAGCTCTCCGAGCTTGTACAGAATGTTAGCTTGCATATAAGGTGAGTCCATCTCTTCGCCATGCGCTAACACCTTGCTAAGGTACTCTATTGCCTTATCATTTATGTCTGCTTCTGCAAAAAGAAGACCGGCACTTACGAATATACCCGCCTTAAACCTCCTGTCCTGGGACTCTTCAGCTATCCTCAAGGCCAACTGGACACTTTCATGCGCATCGCCGGAAATTCCGCTTTGGAATTGTATGTCTCCCAATCTAAGTAGCACGATTGCCTCACCCTGACGATCTCCAAGTTCGCGAAAGAGCGAAATGGCGGACGTAGCTTCAGCGGACGCCTTTTCGAGTTGCCTCATCTGAGCGTGACAACCAGCCAGCTCACTCAGACTTCTTGCTCGACTCAGCTTGTCTCCAGTCCTCTCCGCCATAGAAACTGCTTTCGAGTAGCAACCTGCGGCCCCTTCGAGCATTTCCATTGAAGCCAGAAAATCTCCCATATCAAACACGGTGGCAGTAGCCCCGCTCCCGTCCTCCAGTTCGTCCAACACTGCCATAACTTCTCGCTGTCGCCCTGGCAGCTCTGATTGCTGACCAAGTGCCAAATGAATTTGTATTATGTTCTTTAGATCAATCAGGCAGTCCTTGTACGCACCGAGTTCTTGGTGTATGCCAAGGGCTTGGATCTGGTATTTCAATGCCTGTTGGAAGTCGTTTTTCATCATCAAGATCGTTCCAAGGTTGCTAATCTGGTCGGCCACACCTTTAAGGTCTCCTGCCTGCTCATAAAGAGAAGCACTCGTACGATAATATTTTTCTGCATTCTCGATATTGCCGCGCCTGCTTTCAATGAGACCAAGATTTCCGGCCTGACGGGCCGTCTGCTGGTCGAAACCCATGAGTTCACCAATCTGAAGAGCCTGCTGAATATAATGCTGGGCCGAATCCAGTTTCTCCTGACGCAATAGAACCAGGCCGATGTTACCCAGGGCTATAGACTCACCATAATCATACCCCACACTCCTATGCAGTTGCAGAGCTTGTTCGAAACAATCCCTCGCCTGGTCGAGCTGAACTCGAGAAAGAGACACAAGGCCAATTCCGTTAATGACGATTCCCTTCCCCCTGAGGTCCCCCAAATCTGCAAATATGGCGCCAGCGCTATCGTAGCTTCTTAAAGCCCCGTCATACCTCACCATCATCACTCGAAGGTCGCCCAGGCCAGCACTCGCATAGCCAAGAGTAGACTGGTCGTTTTCAGCCTTTGCCTTTTCAATCGCGATTTCGTAGTACTCCCCTGATTTCTGATAGTCTGAAAATTGGAAATAGGCATTGGCCAGTTTCAGTGCGTCGGCCGCCCGTGCAAATCTACTCGTATCAAGACTGTCACCGAGCAACTCTACAATAGCGCCAAGCTCGATTGACACCTCCGAGTATTTGCCGGGGTCTAGGTACTTCGGAAGTGAATCCAGAGTGGCTCGAACGTCGGGATCCATGTCGGCGTTAACGGCCACTATACCGAAAACGCACAACGACAAGAAGAGAGCTACGCGCATCATACCGGAAATCTCCTATATTCCGTATGTCATTTGTCAGGCCGGATAGGCTTCTTCTCTCAACAGACCGAAGGTCTATGAGACACCAAGCGCTACTCGCGTACTGGACGCCTATTCCTTCGCCATCTC
>CP070806.1:1681699-1684648 GCA_020343675.1 Phycisphaerales bacterium | reverse complement strand
GGATCGGCTATCCTTACACGATTTATGTGGGCCAGGTTTTGTGCATACCGTAGAATGAGTGCGAGCTCGCCGGGTTCGACATCGAGCTGGTGGAAGCGATCGCCGAGATAGCCAACTTGCAGTTGGTTTTCTCTTCCGCAGAAGCAGATGAAGGCACTTCCGTATTCGAGAGCTTTTCCACTCTGCAAGACGCCTTTCAGGCACTAGACGCGGGTGCGATCGATTCCGTCAACGCACCAAAATATCAGGTAGAGTGGGAAAATTCCAAGGCATCTGAGAAATCCGAGAATTCTGTATTTGCGTACCGCAATTAACGGCTTGCAGCGCTTCGCCGACCGGCTGGATCCGCACCACAGCGGCGAATACTTTAGCCAAAACAGCATCCTTTATCCTAATAAAGAAAACCGGCCTGGTGGCTGGCCCATGCCTTCGCCAAATCCGCACGCGCAAGCATTTCGAACTACAATAGCTCTCGCAAACGCCTGAGTTGCCCGAATCGCAGGCGCGCGATTGGCGACGGACGGAAGTACAGTCTTAGTTTAGAGAGCAATTGATCAGGGTTTGGAATTTCAGGCAAGCGCCCTGTAGGGGAGCCATCGACATCAAGGGACGGATGGGGAGCGTTGGTTCGCGCGCTCAAGTCGAATCCCTCCACGACTGACAACTCGATCAGAATCAAAACGCAAATGCGGGAAGGAGTAATGGCAATGACCGCGATTACAGGTAGGGCAGAACGGTTTGTGTATGTCCACGGTGAATTCGTGCCCGAAAACGAAGCCAGGATCTCTGTGTTCGACCATGTCGTATTATATGGAGATGCCGTGTTTGATACGGCCTGTGCCTGGGGCGGCAAGGTCTTCAAGCTAGACGAGCACATTGATCGGTTTTTCGAATCGGCCCACGCCCTAAAGCTGGAGATTCCACTTGACAAGGGGGCTCTGAAGGAAGTCGTGCTTGAAGTCGTCAGGCGCAACGGGCTGCAAAACGCTTACATCAAGATGATCGTCACCCGTGGCGTGGGGGAGCTGCCGCTGATGAGTCCGTACAATTGCACGCCGAACCTCATCGTCTTTGCCGTCCCCTATCTCAGCCTGATAAGTCCGGAAAAACAGGCTCAGGGGATAAGGGCCAAAATATCGTCAATGCGCAGAATTCCTTCAGAATGCCTGGACGCCAAGATCAAGTCCTGCAACTACCTGAATCACATTCTGATGCGTATGGAGGCGAACGAAGCCGGTCTAGACGAGGCCATCGAATTGGGGTTGGACGGCTATGTTGCAGAGGCACCAGGCTACAACGTGTTCGTTGTCAAGCACGGCGTCCTTTACACCCCGGCTGAAAACATCCTCGTCGGTGTCACACGGCAGACCGTGATTGAACTCGCGGCAGAGGAACAAATTCCAACGGTGGAAGGGAGGCTGACGACGTTCGATCTATACAATGCCGATGAGGTCTTCTTGTGTAGCACCGCCGGGGGTGTGTTCGCTGTCGTGGAAATCGATGGGCGGGTCATCGGCGCAGGTGAGCCAGGTCCCATGACGCAGAAGCTCGACCAGAAATATCTGGCGCTCTTGGAAGGAGGAGGACAGAGCACACCTGCCTACCCGTAAACGTTTTGCGGGATCCCTCGTGCGCTGCGTTCCATGCGCGGGATTCGTGACAAAAGGTCGTTCGCGAGCTCGCCGCGGGTCGGATCGCGGCGTCCTACGTCGGTCTGTCGGTCTACACCTTCACGGTGGTCATCGGGCTGGTGCTGGCGAGGATCAGACCCTGGTCGCGACTGATGCCGAGCCGGCGGGAGTCCGGACAGGATTAGTGCTTGCCTAGCAGCCTGTTGTCGGATAAAAAAGGAGAGGCGGCTCCTACGCTGCCGGTTCTGTGGATCTCTGCCAGATCCAGCCGTGAGCCGGAGCCCGACCGGCTTCGCTCCGACAAGCTGCCAGTTAGCAGGGTTCTTGTTCCGTTTGCAGGATTTGCGGAATAGGCCAGAGGGACTTGGTCAGAATGATATCAGCGAAGATCCGCGACAACGTTCTTGAGATACGCCCCGTGACGCAAGACGATCTGGATGCGGTCCTAGAGGTGTATCGACTCTGCGAGGATTTCCTGGCATTAGGTCCGGTGGCGACCGCATCAATGGACATGGTACTTGAGGACATCGAGATGTCGAAAAAACAAGGGGGCGTGTTCTGCGGTATCTACACGGCAGATGGAAAACCCATAGGCGTTGTAGATTACGTTCCAAACAATTATCAAGGGAACCCGCAGGCTGCATGTTTATGCCTGCTGATGATTGCCTCGCCCTTCCGTAACCAGGGGATTGGCAAAGCGGTTGTTGAAGCAGTTGAGTATGAAATCAGTAAAGATACGCGAGTGACCACTGTCCTTTCGGGGGTTCAAGTGAATAATCCTCGAGCTATGCGATTCTGGCAAAGGACTGGTTATCGGGTTATCAGCGAACCCAGATTGCGCCCCGACCAGACGACGGCGGTCGATCTACAGAAGGACATAAATCGGATGGTATAGACCTTTTGTTCGCCCCGCCGCTGCCGCAAAGCCGAACCGTTGTGCGGACATCCGCCTTAAAGTTGTGGGTGTAAAAGGGGCTCCCCCTTTCGCATCTGCCTGATCACAGCTCTCTCGTAATCTGGAAGCCCGTCGCGATATGATGGGCTTCTCTTTGTGAGAAGGATATGATGGCGAGGGCGGTCGCTGTGTATTGAGCGACCCAGGCCGTCTGACGGCAGTATGGGCCTGCTGAGCTGCATCGCGAAGGCACGCGTATAGCGGCATTACCCTATCGCGGCGCTCTATGATATACTCTAGGGAGCTGCAAACGCGACATCAGGGCGGCCTGTGCAGGTTTCCGTCGATCATTCGCTGATGTGAGGACGGGTGATGGAAGATCTTCCGCACATTCTCCTGGTTGACGACGAAGAGGACATAACG
>CP070806.1:1678604-1681599 GCA_020343675.1 Phycisphaerales bacterium | reverse complement strand
TCTGCATTAAGCTGGATGAGCAGGTCACCGGCGCGCACTACATCTCCTTTTGCCGGTCCGATGTGCTCGATGCGGCCGGCTATTTCCGCCGCTACTGTAACGACCCGGTTCGGCTCCACCACTGCCGGCAGCTCGAACGTATCGGCCAGTTCCGGCTCGGCAACGACCGTCTCCACCGTTACATTCACCGGCGGTGCTTCCGCGGCCGGGATATCCCGTTTTTGCGCCGGCATTTTTGCAATCCCGGCCAGAATGGCCACCGCGGCCAGAATCATAGCCGCCTTTACGGCATACCCAAGGAGCCGCTTGCCGCCGGCCTTGTTCGTTCCTGATTCAGGCGATTGTTTTCTCATCGGCTTTGCTCGTATCTGATGCCCACGTATGGCTCGAGAGAGGAGCTATCTCCAAAAGAATATATGATAGCCGAAACCGAGGCCAAATGCAAGAAAATTGATGCTCGATTCGCGATGCACGACCAGCCGCCTTCCCTGGCATGTTGCCGGATCGGAATTCTACTGAGACCAGCCCGGCAGGGAGACTGTTGCCTGGTAATTCGAGTAATTGCACAGACCATTGCGGATTGGCTTGTAGAGTCGGCCCTTCAGCGGGTTATCGTGCTGGGTGTAAACCCAGATTTCGTACGGGTCCCAAACGACGATTTCATCCCGGCAATCACCGGTGACATCCAGGACCGCATAACACATGTCGGGATGGCCATCGGCGCCGAATTTGACCACACGGCGGCCCCACCCGTCAAAGAGGCCTCCCTCCTCGACGTTGGGCGAGAGGACAAAATACTCTTCGGGACGGCCCGTCCAGTTAACCGGCAGACACATGCTGCCATGCTGGCATGGTTCGACATCATGATACACCTGGCCCTCGGCGTCGTAGAAGTGAATGATGCCCTGATTGCCCCAAAAGTTGATCGAGACGGTTTCCAGTCCGGGCAGGTCCGCGCGGAAATCGGCAATCGCAGGGTTCTGGACGTGGCCGAGATAAAGATGCTTGAGAACGTTGCCTTCCATATCGGTGAAGAAGATGCCCTCGTCGCTGGCCGCACAAAGCAGCCGCAGCTCGTCGCCGGGCTTGAATCGCGTGATGGCCACGCCGTCGGCGTGGTCGCGGATTTTCTCATCCAGTGTCCACAAGAGCGTTCCTTCATCATCGAAGAGCGAGTAGCCGATGGCCAGCTCGTCTTTGCCGTCACCGTCTATGTCGTGGGCAAAAGGATAATGACCCGTGTTGCAGGCCGCGTCCCAAAGCACGTGCAAACGACTGTCAAGAGCCCACAAATGTCTATATCGGGTTTTTATAATGATATCTTGTGGATGGCCCGTTCCGCGAAGGTCGCAGAAATATAGGGAGTCCCCAAGGATCCGCGGAAACTTGTCGTAAGGCGGTTGTATGTCTTCGGGCATTTTCGGGGTGGGCGCTCTGTACCTGGTCTTGCCGGTGGCGCCGTCTGCGACTATGATCTCCATGTTCATGCAGTAAATGACTTCCGTCCGGCCGTCACCGTCGAGGTCGTGAATTTGAAAGCCCACGTCATTGGTCAGATGGTCTTTCCATAGGTCGGCTTCGCCGAGCTGCCATAGTCTTTCCCCCTCGAAGGTGATAGCCGTCAGACAGCTCAATTCGCTGTTTCTGTCTTTCGGGCCGTGGTGCAGGACCTGACCGACCAGCACATCAATCTGACCATCGTTATTGAGATCACCGAAACGCAAATTCCGACCGACCCCGAAGCCCTCGGTGCTTGCCTTCTTCCATACGACGGGACGAGGATTCGCCGCTTGTAACTGGGCCAGCTCGCGGTCGCGCGCGGCGGCGCGCTTCTCGAAGCGTTTTTTCTCTTGCTCAGTGGTCGTCACCCGGATGTTCTTGTATCGCGTCGGCACATCAGACATCAGAGCGATTTTACCCTCCGCATACGTTGTATCGTCCGCTTCCAGCAGAAGGGTATCATTAAGCCGGGCGCGGATGTGACTGCCTTCGACTTCGACCACGGCACTCAGATACGCACCGGGCGTCCATGATAATTCCTTCTCGGCCAGAATCTTCTCGAACGGCTTATGATAGGCCGTTGCGTGACGGACCATTTTCAGGATAGCTTTCGGTCCGTTGACGCCGAAGAAGTAGTAGCATCGATCGTTACGATAGCGGAAGATGATGCCACTCTGGCCCTTGTCTGAAGCCGGCGCGAAATGAGCCTTGAGACGGTAATCCTGCCAGAGAGCATCGCCGGCGACAAGCATGGGGTGCGTAAACCGGGTTCTCGTGTCTTCGTATGACTGACACATCACACGAGTACCGTTTTCTTCGAGCACGCGCCATGCGCGCTGTGAGCCGTCGGACTTGAAGCTTGAGACGGCCCACTTTCCTCTCGGAGCGAGGTGCGAAAGGTAGTGATACTCCGTGTGAGCGCCGACGACATCAAAAATCAAGCCGGTGCGAAAGCCGCTGAAGTCATCTGCGAAAAGCTCGGCGTTCAATTCGTCGCCCGCCGCCGAGGCGCCGGCGAACAATAAACCAGCGAGTGAAAAAATTACAGTTTTGCAGAAAGGCATTTCGCAGACTCCTTACTTTTCTGACGTTAATTCTGATGGTCGGTTCATCTACTGACTATAACTCAAGGACTGATGAGAGTCCATATTTGTCTGAGGACAGTCAGGATTCAGTCGGGTATGCGCTTGAATAAGTCGCTTGCCGAAGGTATATTCAGGAGCATGGATGCGATAGAAAATTCCGAATCAAACTGTATCGGCAGGCGAGAATTCCTTGTCTCTGTGGGTCTCGGCGCTCTCGGAGCGGTTGCGACGAAGACTCTGGCAGGCAATCAAATCGAGAATCAATCCCTTCCTGCCGGCTGGATCGCCCCGCCGGCGGAATTCTCGCTGTGCCCCTTCTGGTTCTGGAATGACGCACTGTCGCAACGGGAGATCATACGCCAAATTGAAAACTTCCAGGCCCACGGCGTGCATGGATTCCTGATTCATCC
>CP070806.1:1675502-1678504 GCA_020343675.1 Phycisphaerales bacterium | reverse complement strand
GGGAGTGTAGCTCAGTTGGCAGAGCAACGGCCTTTTAAGCCGAAGCTTCCCCTTGTAAGTAATTGCCAGCAAACGATTAATGACTTCAAATTAAAGACTTATGAAACTGATGGCAGACCAACGTAGAACCAGAGTAGCATCAAACGTGCGACGTTGGTACGCGTTTTGGTACGCGTGTTCAGTTCACACGATATATTAGTCACCACCAATGTCCTGTCCTTCGGGACGCAGCGCGACTTCAACTCTTGTGACGCTGTGTGGCGGGGCAAAGATACACGCAAGAATTCTCGAGTACTCAGGACTGTAACGCGCCTGGTAAATCGTGGATCATACAGTGGATTCGATCTGTTGTTTGTCGGTGAGCGTACGACTACTCGCTTGTTACGAGTATTCGCCCCTCACCCGGTAGAACGCCAAAGCTTGTGCCGAACTTGCCAGTCAGGGAGTCCTTCGCTGGTTTGTCGAGCTTGACCTCATAGGGTACGGTGGCACCAGGCATGTTGACAACTATGAGGGCCTTCTCATATCGCCGTTGCCAGACGTGCGAGTTGACCCGCTCGCCCGGCTCGATTGGCAGGCCGATCTTCACGTCATACTCAGGGTACCAATCGTGGCGATGGCTTGTATTATCCGAAAGAAGATAGTAGAAATCCCCTATGCACAGGCTGTAGCAAAGGCTCCACCGTCGGGCTGCATCGTCGGCGGGTGGTTTCTGGCCCCGCTTGGGGTCCCCAGGCCAACCGGCACGCCCTCGGATCTCTTCAAAACGCTCAATGAGACTGATTTGTGGCTGTTTCAACAACGATTCCGTGTGCTGCATCTGCCGAATGCAGTCATCCCACCGTGTCCGCTTGTGGCTCCAGCCCGACTCGTACATAATCCCATTCAGATATGGGGCAGCAAAGTCGTACTTACCGACCGCGTAACCCGCGTTAGCCAAGATCAAGAATTTGTCGCCCACTGCCTCACGCACAGCCGTCAAGAATGCCACCCAGGGTTGGGATTCGTTGCGGATGTTATCGTAGAAGACGCCGTCGACGCCAACCTCTTTAAGTGCAACCGTCTGTCGCACGACGTGCTGGCGGTAGGCCTCGTTGTACCAGTCCATCCGGTGAGTCCCGGGCCAAAACTGCTGGCGTTCACCGTCCTTTCGAAGCCACCAGGAATGGTCCTCCGGCAGCCAGCTGTCGGGATATTCATAGAACAGTAGATCACCGATGATCACGGTGTCAGAATTGAGCTTACGAATTTCAGCGATCCGTCTCTTTGCGATGGCCACTGAGTCGGAGGTAAAGCAGTCCGCAAAACCCCTTGGATCACCATCCCAGACAAGGCCAAGCCTCCCAACTCCCGACATGATCAGATCATGCCTGGCCATACTTTCGAGGGAATTGTCCCCGCGGACTGACGCCCAGAGCATTGCTACTCGTGGATAGGGCGTTTTCAAAAATTCCCGTGGCTGGCCAATGGTATCTTCAGCATGGCTGCCAATAGCCCCTAATGTCACGACTGCAATCCATCCAAGGGCCAGACACCTGGTGTTGGTGTACGTGATATTCCTTGTTTCATAATTGTTCATCAAAGCCATAGTTCTGGCTCCTGCCGTACGTGATATACTTGGTCGGATTCCATCCCAAACAATCCGATTCTCAGCAAAGTGTGCGGATTCTACTATTTCAATCTTGAAACAACCACCTGACCGTCTTTTCTACGAATACCGTAGATGAAACCTGGACGCGAGCGGTCCCGGGCAATACCCTGCCCTAAGATAGGAAGGGGCACCGTTTCGACTAATTCCAGAACGGAGCCCCTATCTGGCATCTTGATAACGTAGACTTCAGATCGGTCGTGACCCGTACAATACAAATAACCGTCCGGCCCCCACGAGCCGCCTGAGTTGCCCATCGGAATTATCCGTTCTACGACTTCTTTCGGGAAAATCCACGCCTGCAGTTCATTCCATTGGCCGTCGAACTTCACGAGTGTCGTCAACTCTGTCCCCTTACCAGTTGCATGTTTCCATCTGTCGTATTGAGCAAACACAGCCCACCAGTAGCCATCATGACGATCTACCCATGTGCACGAGCCACATCGAACACCGAACCTATGCCTCCCCACATGTTTCAAGGTCGCTGCATCCCATATTTCCACTGAACTGGTCATTGGCAGCCCCGGGTAGTTGGAACGGGCACAGTAGAGTTTTCCGTCGACGACCACACCGCTATCGAGATGAATGATAGGGCCGTCTTCTTCGTCCTCCCACCAGGCCGTGCGTTCAACGGTCTGTTTGTCGTATTTCCCAATCTGCTGGGTGCCGACCACATATACATATCGTGCACCTACAGCAATACCCTGTCGAGCCTCAGGTGCCGCGAATCGTCTGACCTCTTGAAACCGGCGATAATGGGAACAGGAAACCGAAGTGAAGACAATAAAGGTAAGAACGCTCAGGATGACAAAGCTTCGATTCATATCTTGCCGCCAAGAGGCCAGAGAGTTCTCTGAGCAATTTGACATTTTCCAAGTCTTCTCAATCCGAAAGTCCGACTACTTATGCTAACGGAGCCGAGAAATCATGTCAACGTTACCATCAAATACTCAGTTCCATGAGGACGCCATCGAGATCTCTTCCATAGTGTTGTGGAAGAGCTCCTCCGTCAGCCGAGACCAACGGCTTGCCTGTCCGTTGCTCATTGTTACACAGAATAGATCGTGAAATTCTTGGAATTGTGGTATCATAAGACTTGAATCGTACAGGAGTGCTTTAAGAAAAGTGTCAATATGTCTAACAACACCGTTCATGGATTTAAGTGGAAAATCCCAGTACAGGAGTGAATTCATGCCCGCGCTGCTGTTGTTCTCAATCCTCGCACTATCCTCCTCAGGCTATGCTCTGCCCGCCTTTACCGGTGCCGAGGGTTTTGGCAGGGATACTCCTGGAGGAAGAGGAGGTCGAGTTATTAAGGTAGTCAACCTGAACTCATCAGGACCTGGGAGTCTCC
>CP070806.1:1672378-1675402 GCA_020343675.1 Phycisphaerales bacterium | reverse complement strand
GTCCTGCACTGGTTCAATCCGCTGATCGGGTACGGCTTGCTCCGAATGCGGGCCGACCGGGAGTTAGCTTGTGACGGGCTGGCCCTGTCTCGGCTGCATCCGAACGAGACCTCCGCCTATGGACGCACGGTGCTTTGTCTGATCGAGCAGTTGTCCGGGTCACGGTCACGCCTCACACTGACCGGGTTTCTCGGAGACAGGGCCCGGATCACACAACGCCTGGCCATGATATCACGGTTCACAAAGCAAACGTATCGATGGTCACCTGTGGCCATCGTACTCATCGGACTGCTCGGTGTCATCGGATTGACCAACAGGCTCACCGCCGATCGGCTTGCGCAAGCACGGCCTGAAGTGGTCCGGCCAACCGAACCGGACGTATTGCCGGAGGTCTCGGCCACGGCCCACGAGTACGCAAACCTCAAGAGGATTCATATTCGCCACCTCGAAACGGGGCAGTATTTAATCGCGAACGGCAACGGTGTCGACTGTGACACCGAACCAGGCGAAGCTGGACTGTGGGAGGCCCGGTACGATGGAGATCACGGTCTTGGTCATGGCGGCGATGTTCTCCTGTACTCTGTCTCCGAGGCTAAATATCTCAAGTCGGACAAGCAGGGAAATCTTGTACTTGGCCAACTAAGCCGAGATGCGTGGGCATACTGGATCGTGCACGCAAGTCCGCTGGGCGTGCAGGTAATATCGCAGGAATTCGAGCACGGATATCTTCGTGCGGACGAACAGGGCCGGGTCAAGGCCGTGGCTTTCGGCAGAGGCCTTCCGTCCCAGTGGGACATCATCCAACTGGGTAGAGACACAGAAACAGCAGATAGCCTAAACAAGTGACATCCGCTTACTGGTTATTGAAGGTTAGTCTAAGTCGTAAAGGTTTATACGTCTGGCCAATCGGCCGGATAAAGTATGTCACGTTCAAACGAGAGGAGCCACAGGTGAGCTTCCCTCGTACGTCGAGTTTCCCGCGGGAAAGGGCAGGTCTTTCAGCGGGTATCCTGGGAAGATTTTACGTACAAGACCCGGTTCATCGTGATTTCCGGGGCAGTGTTTTAGCTACATATTGGAGGACAGAATTATGAAGACTAAGTCACTCACCACTTTAGCGGTCGTCACGGCCCTGTTTTCAGGCAGTGTCACAGCCTGGGCGGAGGATCCGGTGTTCTTCGCCGACGAGAACATGAAACAGGCCGTGATTGAGAATTTGCAGGGCGTCGGCATAGACACGACGGATCCCCTACCCAGTGAGATGCTCATGCTGACTAATTTTGCTGCCCAGGACAGAGGGATTGTAAACTTGACGGGCATCGAAGAAGCTACAAACCTCACTGCAATCCGCATGGGAGGCAATCAGGTCGGCGATCTGTCACCGCTGGAGTGGCTCACGAAGCTCGAAGTACTCCGCTTGAGAATGAATCAAGTAAGTGATCTATCCCCGTTGTGGGGACTTGAGAATCTTGTCGAGCTTGATCTCGATGGCAATCAAATCAATGATCTCAGCGGGTTGGCCAATGCATCCTTTCCTTTTTTGGACACATGGGAGCTACAAGGCAACCAGCTCACCAATATTAGTGCCATGGCCACAATGACACTACCAAGCCTGCGCATACTACACCTACGGGAAAACCAGTTAGCCAGTCTTTCCGGTGTTGAGAATGCGCCAAACCTCGAGGAACTCGATGTCGAGCGGAACCAAATTGACAATATCTCGGCCGTAGCCACACTGTCTAGCCTTAGAACACTTAATCTCCAGCGAAACTTGATAACCAATATTAGTGCGCTTTCCAATCTATTGGATCTGCAGATTTTGGATCTGGGCAGAAATCAGATTAGTAATATCAATGATCTTGCAACACTCGATAATCTCAGAAGCGTCAACCTGAATAACAACCCGATCAGTAATATATCAGCACTTTCAAATCTTATGCAGTTGGAGGAGCTTTACTTAGGAAAGTGTGATATTACCGATCTCCAACCTCTGACAGGGTTGACTTCTCTCAGATATCTCCACCTGAATGGTAACGACATTCAGGGTACGAGCGCATTAGAGGGTTTGGTCGAGCTTCTACGGCTGGTCTTAAACCACTGCAGTATAAGTGACATCCCGGATCTCTCTCAGCTATCCAAACTGGAACAGCTGGATCTATCGTCCAATATGATCACCGATCTTACGCCGTTAGCAGGACTTCCTGTTTACAGCCTTGAACTTAACTACAACGAAATCACTGACGTCGGTCCCCTGTCGAATATGCCCAATTTGCTGGAGTTGAGGCTCAACGGGAATCTGATCAGCGGTGTTGCTCCGCTGGCCACCATCCCCAACCTGCAGGTACTGAAGCTCCAAGAGAATCTGGTCAGCGATATCTCTCCACTTGCAGATCCATCATTGGATACGCTCGGATTGCTGGACCTTGGAATCAATCCGTTGAATTTCGAAGCCTGCAACACCTACATACCGCAAATCATGGCGAATAATGGCCCAGAGATTGAAGTTTTGCACGGTTCGTGTGATATTGTGGACTTTGTTGACGATGATCTCAGACAAGCCGTCATCGACACATTACTGAATGATTGGGGTGTCGTTACGGCCGCGCCTACAGCGGGCCAGATGGAACTGCTGACGTTCTTTGCCACGCCCTGGGGGACTCCAATTTCCGACCTGACCGGCCTCGAGTATCTGGTCAACGTCAGGACGTTGGGTCTTTGTGCAAACCAGATCGATGCGATTCCACAGGGACTGTTTGCCAACCTGACGAATCTGTGGAATGTAAACGTTTGTAACAACAACCTTACCGATATCAGTTTCTTAGAAGAAGCACCAGGTCTTGGTGTAGTTCAGATTCATAACAACGCAATCAGCGATATTGGCCCCTTGGCTTCTCTGCCCAACTTACGGGAGCTGAAAGCCGAAGGCTGCCTTATCAGTGATATCTTCGCACTGGGTGAATTGACGAATCTCGAGGAAGTGAATCTCCTCTCCAACCCCCTGGATGCCGACGCTTGCACGATCTA
>CP070806.1:1669230-1672278 GCA_020343675.1 Phycisphaerales bacterium | reverse complement strand
ATTCGTCACACATCTACCGGGGGGGAAGTCTTGGTTCGTGCGTTTGGCGTACCGGCATGGAATGAGCATATACAGGAAGCGGAACATGTTTCCAATAGGGGACAAACGGAGAGTAATATTGGTGATGAATCCATCGTGATCGAAATATATGATACGGGACCGGGAATCGAACCGGCGGATCAAGAGCGAATTTTCAAGCCATTCGAACGCGGGACTTCGACCGGCCTATCCCAGGGCTCGCTTGGCAGCGAGGGAATGGGATTGGGCTTGGCCATCGCTCGTGACATTGTAGGGAAACATGGAGGCATGCTCCGGATCCGAAGCACGCCGGGCGAGGGTTCGTGCTTTGTCTTCCGGTTTCCTATATCGAAAACTTGTGCCCGCTCATGGATGTTACGTACAATGCAAAAGGCTTTGGAGGATGTCCGTCCGCTCCGCGCTCCACTGGCTGCGGTACTACTGCGTTTTGGAACGGATCACGCTAATCTGGATAAGCATGTCCATCCAAACGTGTTTTCCGCTGTACAACAGGTTGCCATACAAAGCCTACGACCTACCGATACAGTTCTAGCAATTGAGTCACAGCTTCTTTTGCTGATTCGAGGCAGCACACGATCGGGAGCATACGCTATGATCGATCGCGTTCTTCATTCCCTGACGGAAATAGTAGGTACCGGTGGGCCAAACTTCGGCGAATATAATATGGTATTTGGGGTTGCTGCCTCACCGGAAGACGGCGACAACGCTGAGGAGATTCTTTCGCACGCTGAGGCGGAGTTGAGCACATTTTTAGTCGGATAATGTTGCTTCTGTAATGGAAGAAAGGCATGAACGAAAACAAAACTATCCTGGTCGTTGATGATGAACAGAAGGTACTCGATCTGATCGCCTTTCGGCTGAAACTAGTTGGGTATCGTGTGATAACAGCCAAGAGTGGCGAAGAAGGGCTCACTTTGGCTGAAACAGACCGCCCTGATTTGATCATTCTCGACATTACCATGCCGGGCCTGGACGGTCTGACGGTCTGCTCCCGCTTCAAGCAATCTCAGACCTTAAGCGAAATTCCAATTCTCATGTTAACAGCTCGATACGAAGTGGAAAGTGTGAATAAGGCGATGGCAGCAGGTGCAGATGATTATGTGGTCAAGCCTTACGATCCCACGGTTCTTCAGATGAAGATTCAGCAACACCTTGGGAAAAGCAAGGTAAGTTCCACAGAAAGTAAGGGCAAATCATGATTCCCAGACTGGGAACAGTTCTGGTGAACCGCGGGCTTATCACACAAGAAGCCCTGGAAGCGGCACTGGTAGTGCGCCGTAATGAAGATGCGCTGCTGGGCGAGATCCTCCTCCGTCAAGGTGCGATCACGGAGGAAGGTTTATCCGGTGCCTTGGCGGAGCAACACGGTGTCGAATATCGGACTGTGGACTGGGAGACTGTCGACTCGCAATTAATACATTTGGTACCTGAGTCACTTATCCGCGCCCGTCTTGTGCTGCCCATTGCTGTGGAGGATCAGAAACTCATACTAGCCATGGTAACCCCGGACGACCTCGATACAATTTCAGAAGTCGAACTGTTGACAGGTTATTGTGTCGAACCAGTCGGCGTATCATCGGGCCAAATGCTCTTCGCCCTGGAACAATACTTCGATGAAAACGTAACCGCCCAGCAGACGCTTATCGACATGCGTGTTGATGAGATCCGGTCAGGGAATACTGATACTACTGACGACCACCCGATTCAGGATTATGATCCGAACGACGCCCCGGTAGTGCGCCTGGTGAACTCGGTAATTTCCGGTGGGGTGCGGATTCGGGCTTCAGACATCCATATGGAACCACAAGCCAACGAGGTCCGGGTTCGTTACCGGGTGGATGGCGAACTCCAAGAGTTCATGACCATACCACGTCGGATCATATCGGCCGTCGTGTCGCGTATCAAGGTAATGGCCGACATGGACATCACCGAGTACCGCAATCCCCAAGATGGGCACATTTCCCTCTCCGAGGAAGGTCGATTACTCGACCTCCGCGTTTCGGTTATCCCCACGGTCTGCGGAGAGAAGGTAGCAATCAGGGTTTTAGAGCGAGGAACGTCCCAATTCAACTTCAAACGACTGGGTTTTCCCGAATACGAGTTCCACCGTATTCAGCGTATGATAAGCCGTCCCCACGGAATGATCCTGGTTACCGGTCCGACGGGCAGCGGTAAGTCTACGACTCTCTATACTGTACTGGCGGAATTGAACCAACCGAACCGCAATATCGTGACCGTGGAGGATCCTGTCGAATACCAGTTGGAGGGGATCAATCAAATTCAGGTGGACGCTGAGTTCGGTTTGGGCTTTGCATCGTCACTCAAGTATCTTTTGCGCCAGGATCCAGACGTGGTCATGGTCGGTGAAATACGGGATCGGGAAACAGCGGAAATTGCCGTGCAGGCCGCCCAGACCGGCCACTTGCTCTTGAGCACAATGCACACTAATGACGCCGTCGGGATAGTAACGAGATTTGCGGACTTGGGAGTCGACTCATTTCTTATCGCCGATGCTCTGGTAGGTGTAGCGGCACAACGCCTGGTCCGTCGCAATTGTGAGAAATGTAAAGAAGAATATGAGCCGACACCGGCGGCACTCAGGGCGGTTGTGCCGGACAAGTGTCAGGATAACGGTTATAAGTTCTTCCGCGGCACCGGATGTAACAAATGTTCCGGCAGTGGTTTTCATGGCCGCTTACCCATCTTTGAAACGTTGGTTATCACCTTGAGGCTCAAAGAGGCCATCGAACGTAATACATCAACTTCAGAAATTCGCGCTATCGCTGAAGAAGAAGGCATGATAACTCTGGCAGCCGCAGGTTTTGATCGTGTCCGCGCCGGTGAAACCACGGTCGAGGAAGTTCGTCAAAAGATTATCGGTTAAGGTCAGGTATAACTGGTTTGCTAAGATGAATATTATAGCTTCACAAGACAGGAAGAGCCCGCTGATAAGGATCGTTGGATCCGAGGCTGAAACGAAATACCAATCGAATACCGATGCTGAGGGGG
>CP070806.1:1666040-1669130 GCA_020343675.1 Phycisphaerales bacterium | reverse complement strand
AGCCGGGCCGGCGCCCTGTGGACTTGACGTGCGCGATGACATTGGCCCGGTTCAGGTCCCAGCGATCTATCCTACACCCTATCCCGGACCGGCGAAACTCCGCTGAAATAACTTCTGCCGAACCGAATTCCCCCTTTTCGACGGTGCTTTCTGCCTGAATGAGTGTTTTCAAAAGTGTCTTCATAAAGGGGCAATTATAAGGGAGCTGACCCAGAAAAAACACCAAGTTTTCTCTTGCAGACTAAAATGCAAACGCACATAATACTGGGTTTGAAGGTCTTAAGGCCGACGTCGTAAAGGAGCATACATGGGACCTGTATTGAATGGGTTGCTGAAACTTCAAAGTGTTGAAAACCTCTTGCGAGCCGAAAAGGCAAAACTCACACGATGCAGGCGAAACGTGGTCATCCAGGAGAATCTGATCCGGAGCCTTCAAAACGCCCTCGAAGCCAAAAAGGAAGAAATGCAACTGACGAAACTCCAGTTTGACCGACTGGAACTGGAGCTCAAAAGCAGAGATGAGACAGTCGCCCGTTTGAGAGCCTCGCTCAACACGGCCAAGACAAACAAAGAGTACGCCGCCGTTCTGACTCAGCTCAACACGATGAAGGCCGACAGTTCCAAAATCGAATCCCAGACTCTGGAGCTGATGAAAGACATCGAAACCGATGAGGCGGAATGTAAAGATATCCAGGGCCAGATAGCCGAGCAAAAGGAGACGCTCGAGCAGACGCGGAAGGAAAGCGAGGCCCTGTCGGGCAAGTTCGAGGCCGAGATCGACAAGATCCAGGCCGAATGGGACGAGGTCGCCAAGGCCATCCCGGCGGACGCGCTGGAGAAGTTCAATCGCGTGGCCGAGACCTATGACGGACATGCTGTCGCAGTTGTTGAGCAACAGGAGGGTAGGCAGGGAGCCTACAGTTGCGGCGGCTGTTTCATGGGCATCACGGCAGAGTGCGTGAATCTGCTTATGACCAAGGATGAGATCATCCGCTGTGCCAACTGCACGAGAATCCTCGTGCTCGGCAACGCCCATGAGAGTTAAGAACCAGCCGCAAAGCCGGAAAAACCCAGCGTATTCCACATTCAACAAACGTGCGCCTCAACGGGTGCTAACTTCGTTTTGAGGAGCCAGCGAAGTGCCTGACAAAATAGTAGCCCACATAGACGGCGGCAGCCGGGGCAATCCGGGCCCCGCCGCCGCGGGTTTCGTCCTGAGCGATTCGAACGGGACTCGGCTACAGACAAAAGCCGTTGTCCTGGGCCGGGCCACGAACAACGTGGCCGAATATACCAGCCTCATAAAATCGCTCGAAGCAGCAAGACAGATCGGCGCCGCCGAAGTGTCCGTTTTTAGTGACAGCGAGCTACTGGTCCGGCAGATCAACGGCCAATACAAGGTCAAAAGCGAGCACATCGCGCCCCTTTTTCAGCAAGCGATTGAGCTGCTGGATGAATTCAAGAGTTGGAAAGTCCGGCATGTAGCGCGTCAGAAGAACAAAGAAGCCGACAGGCTCGTCAATCAGGCCCTCGACCTGGGCCACGATGTGGAAGGCAACCCCCAAGACGCCGGGCCGAAGGGAAAGCCGATTCGGCTCGGCGTGCTCATCAGCGGCAGTGGAACGACGCTGATGAATATCCTCAAATACATCGAGCAGGGCCGGTTGAATGCACAAGTGGCTGTTGTCATAAGTTCGCGTTCGACCGTTTCGGGGGTCGAGAAGGCGAAAAACGCCGGACTGGACGTTAGGATCATCCGCAAGAAAGACCACCCCGACATTGACGAATTCAGCAAGCGGATCCAGAAAGAGCTTGTCGCTGCCGAGGTAGATCTCGTCGTTCAGGGCGGCTGGCTCTGCCTGTGGAAGATACCCGAACGGTACGAGAATCGCGTGATGAACATCCATCCGGCTCTGCTGCCGAGCTTCGGCGGACAAGGAATGTGGGGACATCATGTCCACGAGGCGGTACTCAGAGCCGGCTGCAAAATCAGCGGCTGTACCGTCCATTTCTGCACCAACCAGTACGACAAGGGTCCCATCATCGTCCAGCGGGCCTGCGAGGCCAAAAGTGACGACACACCCGATACGCTGGCGGCCAGAGTGTTCGAGCAGGAATGTATCGCCTATCCCGAAGCGATTAGACTATTCGTCGAAGGCAGGGTGAGCGTTCAAGACGGCATCGCAAGGATCAAACCCTAATAGGGCAGGATGCACTCGGAATCGCCCGGGGCCCATCAGGAATCCGGACGGGAGCGCCTCAGAAAATGCACTTTGGGCAAGGACGCGACGGAGGCAACCGATTATTCTGATTTTGCGACGGCGGTTTTGGCCTCTTCCGGCTCAGGTGTTTCAGCTCCCTCGAGCCGCAAATGTTCCTCGTCCTGCACGTCAATCTTGATAAGTGTCTTGCCTTTGAATTTTCCGGCCAGAACCGCCTCCGAAAGCGGGTCCTCTATGTAGTGCTCGATGGCCCTTCTCAAAGGCCTGGCCCCGAATTCCGGATTGAAGCCTTTGTCGATAAGGAATTCCTTGGCGCGCTCGCTCAGGTCCAGTTTCAAGCCGTGTTCGGTCAGGCGCTTGAAAACCTTCGCCAACTCGTAATCCACGATGGTCTGCAAGTTCTCCCGGGTCAGCGCCTGGAAGACTATCGTATCATCGACCCGGTTCAGGAATTCAGGTCTGAAATGACGCTCGACCTCTTTCTGGAGGATGTCTTTCATCTTTTCATAATTTGCCTCGGCGCTCTTCTTGCCGAACCCGAAACCGGACTGGTTCTTGATCAGGTCGGCGCCGATGTTGCTGGTCATAATAAGAATAACATTCTTGAAATCGATGCTTCGTCCGAAGCTGTCCGTCAGCCTGCCCTCGTCCATAATCTGCAGAAGCATATTGTAAACGTCCGGATGCGCTTTTTCTATTTCGTCCAGAAGCAGCACGGAATAAGGTCGCCGCCTGATTCTTTCTGTCAATTGTCCGCCTTCTTCGTAACCGACATATCCTGGAGGCGCGCCGACCAGTCGGCTGACATTGTGCTTTTCCATAAATTCACTCATATCCAGCCGGATGAGAGAATTCTTGTCGCTGAATA
>CP070806.1:1662831-1665940 GCA_020343675.1 Phycisphaerales bacterium | reverse complement strand
CTCAGGCTCCTCCGGTGTCGTCTGGATGCCCAGATTCGGGAAGGTGAAACCGTTCTTAGGGTCCTCGCCGAACTCGGGCACTGGGTATTCCATCCACAACGTGCCATTCTCAGCCAGCCGGTCGCCCGGCGCACCGAAATTGATCCCCGCTTGCCTCACTTCTCCCGTGGGGGTTTTTACGGCCCCGTGGGTCCAGACCTCTACCTCCGGCATATAGACCATGGCGAGAGACGTCTGGTTCTGGTAGCTACAGTTGCAGCTCCGGGTATAATCTGGGGCGTTCAACACGCCGTTAGCCGGAATGAGATTCGTCGAGCAGCCCGACCTGAAGCCGCCAAAGTGTCCAATCCCGCCGTAGTTGGACAGGTCATAATAGGCGGCTGCGCCGGAACGGAAGGTCAGCAGATTTTCGCACGCTATGATGGAATTGCATCCCTTGTTGCGCATGAATTTCCAGGGCACTTGCTCACCTGTAAGCGGATCCGTGCGTGTGTGTACTTTGCCCGTCAAGAGCTTGAGCGCCGTCGAGAAGTTATACTGGCTGTTCTGCATGTAGATAACGTCGCCATGTAGCAGATACGGTCCGTCGTCAATCCCTTCGCTCCTGTCCCACATGACTTCTCCGCTCTTACCATTATACGTGATGATCCGGCCCGTCACCTCACCCGATACCATATCGGGCGACTTACGCCCCGACTGCATCAGGATATCGTGTTCCTCGGAATATGCCAGCCACGTACCGAAGACATTTTCGTTTGTGGTCCAGATCTCGTCCCCGGTCCGGATGTTCAACGTCAGGAGTGTGTACTTGACACCCACGTCACTTGGTGTCATGCCTCGGCGGCCTAAGTGGGCTTCCTGGCCTGGAGCCAGCCGGTCGATGCAGAACACCATCCCCTCGGCCGCAATGATGGAATTGTGATGGAAAGCGTTTTGCGCATCCCGTTGCCAAAGCGTCTTACCGGAGTAACGGTCAATCACTACCAATTCCTTGCTGCCTGTGGCGTTCCAGTTATCCTCTCCCGGAGAACTGTCATCATACATCATCGGGCTTGAGCCGACGATCAACAAATCCTCCCAGAGCTTCACTTGCACGTTATACCCCTTGGTGGGCGTCGTAAACGTGGCCGAGATCCGCCCCGTGGCCGGGTTCAGGCGCAGGATGTTCGTGCCATAACACACGTAGAGCCCGTCCGGAGCCGTAGCATAGTTCGACCCCATGTGGTTGGCGCCCGGTTCGTGTGACTCGTTCTCCCGGAAGATCGGCCGTTTGACGAAGCTGTCGCCCACCTTAGGCAGATCAGCTTCCCAGATCACGCGGCCGGTGTAAACGTCCACCGCACGTATGATGTCCGGACCCTGGATGAACAACCGACCACCCACTACTTGCGGCGACGGCCCGTGCCGGTGACGCGGCAAGATCTGCTTGTTGGAACTTCCGCCATACCACAGCAATCCCAAGGGTACCTTGACCAGTTTGTCCTTGGAGACCACAGTATTCGCGGCATCCGCATACTGGTGGCTCCAGTCCGCCGTGCCGGGCAGCGCACCCACACGCTCGAGAAGTGTATAGCCGCCGGCCTGCGTTACTTCGGCCTTGGCCAACTTGGCAGCCGCGATACCGTCCTTGAATAGCTTCTGGAAGTCGCCTTCAAAGCACACCTTTCCACCATATGGACGCAGGGAAAAAAAGGTCTTCTCAACAAACACATTGCCCTTCCCAGCGGCTCGGAGATCTTCCGACACGACTAAGTTGGCGAGATAGGGGGGCAATTGCATCGAAGCGATTTCGCCAGGGAGCGCTGAAAGACGAACGTGTGCAATACCCATCTTGTCCCAAAGCATACGGAGCTTCTCGATCTTCCTGGCACTTGGGTCGATGCCGATAATGTTGAGTTCGGACTGACGCACCAACTCTTCCATCAGCCGACCGGACCCGATACCCAATACGAGGCAGAAACCTTGGTCCTCGCCCGTGCGCATCAGAATGTCCTTAGCCTTGGCAGTCCACTGGTCTGCCTGTGGCCATTCGGTAGACTTAGGCGCACCGCCCGTGGGCAATGTAGCCCCCGTGTACTGCTCTCCGAAGCAATAGATGTAGCCTTCCTCGGTTACGACAAACAGCTTGTCGTCGCCTACAGCCATCTCTCCCGGGGTCCCTATGATGCTCTTCTCCCACCGCATGCGTGCAGAGGATCCCGCATCTACGAGGGCAATCACCTTGCCTGGCCTGCCGGTATAAATCGTGTCACCCGCTTTACAGAATTCCTGGATATCGGGCGCCGTATAGGACCAACGTGTCGAAAAATCACTCGTGTCAATCGCATCGATGCGGCCATCCTTGGGATTCGACGCGTAGAACGCACTCTCCGTGAGGATCGCGCCGTCCGTGAGCGGATCACCGACCGGCGTGCCATCCGAAACGTTGAAGAGACGTCCGCTGTTGTTGAAGTACGACTCAATCGCGGCCGAGTAGGCCGTGCCATTTCGGTTGTTCGTGGCAAAATGGTAATAAAGAAGTTTGCCCGTATCCCGACAGAGGCCCGCGGCGACTGCCCGGCCGTTCGGGACGATGAGCGTGTCGCCCGCTACGGTCAGGTAACCCTGCGGCGCCAGCGCGTTAAATGAAAAGGCGCCGCTGTGGGGCGATTGCATCCACAAAGAACCGCTTCCGTCGTTGATCCACTCTACCTCGCCGGATTGCGCATCGAGGGCATAGATGAACACGCCCATGAATGGCCAAATGCCCGCGGCGAAGTAGACTTTGCCGTCCGCAACCACAGCGGCGCCCCGGGCCGGCCAGGACGAACCCAGTCGCTTATTACCCACAACCATCCTGTCCGAAGGCCCACCCTGGAATTTCCACTTGAGCGAACCATTACGAGCATCCAGGCAGTAGAGGTAGCCGTCGTCCGAAACACAATACAGCTTGCCGTCCCAAGCGGCCGGCGCAAAACGGACAGGCGCATTCGTGTAAAAGCACCATTTCTCTTTACCCGTCTCAGTACCGTAGGCGCGGACACTGTCGTCCGCCGACGAACCCACGTACATCATCTTGCCCACAACGATGGGTGCATAGCAAAGGTCGAACGTCATGCGCCGTCCGTAC
>CP070806.1:1659619-1662731 GCA_020343675.1 Phycisphaerales bacterium | reverse complement strand
CGCGGCCAGTACGCCATCGTCGATGTGAACGACTTCGAGTGGCTCAATCAATATAAGTGGCACTGCTCCCGTTACGGTTATGCGAAACGGTCGGTCACTGAAAGCACCGATCAAGGCAGCAGGCAGGTCGATGCTTATATGCACAAGGTTGTGTGTCCGGCTCCTGCCGGTAGATTAACGGACCATATTAATCGTAGCAAGCTTGACAACCGCAAGGCGAATCTGCGACCGGCGACACGAAAACAGAATACCTGGAACCGCACGACTAAAAGAGGGAAAGGAAAAACAGCTTACACCGGCATTAGCTGGAAAAAAGATGTCAAGAAGTGGCGGGTGCGCTTGACGGTCAATGGGCAGCGTCAAACATTCGGTTACTACGCCGACGAAGTGGAAGCAGCCAGGGCGTACGACCGGTTGGCGAAGAAATATCGCGGCGAGTTCGCGGTCCTGAATTTCCCGCAGGAATGAAAAGATATCCGAATAGAGATTCACCTTACAAGCGGATCACTGCTCGCGCATCTTGGCGGGCTTGTCCAGCTCGAAGGCTACGCAGACAGCCTCCAGCGCTCTCTTGGCCTGGTCCTCATCCACGGCGCAACTGATCCGGATTTCGCTGGTCGTGATCGAATCGATATTGACTTTGGCCTCAGCCAGGGCGCCGAACATCTTCTCGGCGACGCCGTAGTGGCTTCGCATACCGACGCCCACCACCGAAACTTCGGCGATGTCCTCGCGCACGAAGATGCTCTGGCAATTCACCTCGCTTTTGATTTGCTCGGCAGCCTCTTTGGCGGCGTCCAGGTCCGAGATGGCAATCATAAACGACAGGTTGGCCTTCTCCGAACTTATTTCTGTCTGGATAATATCGTTGACAACGACCTTGGCCTTTGCCAGATGGGCGAAGATCTTGGCCGCATTGCCCGGGATATTGTCAACACCGACAAGGCCTATCTTGGCCATATCTCTTTGTATTGTCGCGCCTGAGACTACTACGCCTTCCATTTGTGGCACCTCATGAGTTATTAGTGTCCCCTCAGTGTCTTGGCTGCTGCTCCTGACGGCGATTGTGACGTCGTACTTCTTGCCGAACTCGATGGCCCGCGGGTGCATCACGCCGGCCCCCAGGCTCGCCATCTCCAGCATTTCATCGTAGCTGATCCGGTCCATCTTCACGGCACGCTCGAATGCTCTCGGGTCCGCGGTGTAGATTCCATCGACGTCGGTATAGATCTCGCACAGTCTGGCGCCCAGGGCCGCGGCCAGTGCCACAGCGGTGGTATCCGAGCCTCCCCGGCCGAGCGTGGTAATGTTCTCGTGCTCGTCGACGCCCTGAAACCCGGCGACAATCACAATCTTCTTATCGTCCAACTGCCTGTGGATTCGGTCGGCATCGATACTCTTTATTCGCGCCTTCGTGTGGACGCTGTCGGTCAACATGCGGATTTGGCCGCCAGTAAAGCTGATCGCGTCGTAGCCCATCCCGTGCAGTGCCATCGCGAACAGAGAAACCGTCTGCTGTTCGCCCGTGCTGAGCAACTGGTCCATCTCGCGTTTCGGCGGGTTGGGATTCAGTTCCAAAGCATCGGCCACGAGCTGATCGGTCTGTTTGCCTCGGGCGGAGGCAACCACCACGACGCCTTGCCCTTTCTTGACCGTCTCAATGACTCGCCTGGCGGCCCGGCGAATCTTCTCGGCGTCGGCGACCGATGTGCCACCGTATTTCTGGACTACTATTGCCATCGTTTACCCACTTAAGCTCAAGCTGCCTGTACCTTCTGTTAACAGAATCTTCGGAAAAAGGTGTATATATAGAACTCGGAGCCGCTTGTCAAGCTTTTCAAGTCTTCAGGAAATACTCCATCAGCTCGAATCCGTTTTCTATGCGAAAGCCGGATCGGGCGGCGTTGGCCTCGCCGAAACGAGTGTGCAAAATGCCGCTGATGCTCTCGCCCGCCATGGCAAAGGGTACCGGTTGGGCTGAGTGAGCGCAGGTCCGCACGGGCGTCGGATGGTCCGGCATGACGAGGATTCGCCAGCTTTGATATTTCTGGAGCGACTCGAACACCGGTCCGACGATGTGCTCATCGATCAGCTCGATGGCTTTTTTCTTCATTTCGACGTTGCCGTTGTGAGAGGCCTCATCGGGCGCCTCGATATGGACAAAAACAATGTCGTAATTGTCGAGCGCCTCTATCGCTGCGGACGCCTTGCCCTGATAATTCGTGTCGATAAAGCCGGTCGCACCCGGCACGTCGATCAAGTCGAAACCGATCAACTTTGCCAGGCCCTTGACGAGGTCCACGGCAGTAATCGCCGCTCCTTTGAGTCCGAACCGCTTGTGAAAACGCTCCATTTGGGCCCTCTTGCCCTGCCCCCAGAACCACACGGAGCTGACCTGATTCTCTCCCAGGTCTTTTCGGACCCTGTTGATGTCGTGATCGCTGAAAATCTGCTGTGAACGTGCCATCAAATCGATGAGCAGGTCGGCGCCCTTTCCGCGAGGCAGGAGTTTCTCCATGGCCGTGCCTATGTGGTCGTGGGGCGGATAGGTCTGGACATCGAAATCCATTGCCTTGAACACGAGCAAGTGCCTGTAGCTTACTCCGACGTGGAAGCGAATCTGCTCGGTGCCGAGCTGCGCATCCAGTTCTTTTATGAGGTTGGCGGCTTCCGCGGTGGAGATATGGCCTGCACTGTGATCGACCATTTTACCGTCGGCAATCGTGACCAGATTGCATCTGAAGACCCAGTCTTCCAAGGCCAGTTTGATGTCGCGCGCCACCGCCTCGATGGGCGCGCGGCCCGAATAATAGCGCCGAGGGTCGTAACCCAACAGACTCATCTGGGCCACATCACTGCCAGCCTCCATGCGGTCGGGAACCGTCTGGACAAGACCCTGCCTGCCCATCGTGCTGATCTTGTCCATGTTGGGGATCTCGGCCGCTTCAAGAACGGTCTTTCCGTCGAACTGATCCTTTGGTTCATCCGCGGCCCCGTCGGGGACGATGATAATGTACTTGGTGGTCAATCCTTATCCTCCGGGATATCCACGATTTTGATGCAGACCGGCTTGGCGCCGACAACCTCAAGATGCTCCATGCCTTTCAACGCG
>CP070806.1:1656403-1659519 GCA_020343675.1 Phycisphaerales bacterium | reverse complement strand
CCGGGGGCTTGATTCGCGCCGACGAGACGGTGGTCTGCCTGTACGGTCACGGCCGGTCAGGCGGCGGGGTGGACGGATTCTCCGTGCTGCACGTGGCCGAGCAACTGCACCTTTTGTTGTCGGTGCAACCCAAGTTCGACCTCGGCGATCTTGACCATGAAGTGTTGAACCGCGTGCTCCATATTGCGTTGCGGCTGGCCCGTGAAGGAAGAGAGGGCAAACCGGTCGGCACCCTGTTCGTCCTGGGAGACCACGAAACCGTGGCCCGGTATTGCAGCCAGATCGTCATGAACCCGTTCAAAGGCTACCACGATGAGGATCGCAACATTCTAGATCCCAGCCTGGAGGAGACCATCAAGGAATTCTCAAGCATCGATGGGGCTTTCGTTGTCCGGGCTGACGGCATGATTCTCACGGCAGGCGCCTGCCTGAAAACGGACCCGGCCTATGTTGACCTGCCCTCCGGGCTAGGCACACGGCACGCAGCCGGTATGGCCATCACGGCGGTAAGCGAAGCGGTCAGCATCGTCATTTCCGAATCCACCGGCACGGTGACGCTGTTCAAGGGCGGCAAGAAAGTCGTGGCCCTCGAAAAAGAACCGGGTTAAGCGTGGTGCGAGGCTCCGGGCGGTTGTAAGTTTGCCCGTCCCAGCCCGATTTTTTCACATGATAATGCGTACCGTTTCTCCATCTTCCCGCAGCGATGCCCTTGCCGCCTCCACCAGTCGGCGGTTCTCGGCCCGCCCGACCGTGATTGGCCGGGGCGCTTCGGTGTATCCGTGGGCGTCGTCTAATGGAGTGAGCGCCGTCGCCTTGCTGCTGCGAGGCCAGCGAGTCCCGACACCAGTAGTACCGCTGTCGACGGCTCGGGCACGACGAACAGGTTGTCCATTTGTGTTCCGTGATGGGGCCGGAGCCAGAGCGTGTCCCACAGCGAAGGCACGGTACCTGCCGAGGCGATCTCAAGGTCGATGTTCTGGAGGCCCGCGACCGGCGTGAACGTCGTTTCTCCATTCGTGAGATTCATGTAGAAGAGACTTCCAGCGCCATCGCCGCCATTCGCGGTGAGGTCCACACGCATCTCGACGCGAAACCAGTCCGTATTGCTGCCGGCGGACGACCCTCCATTCGCGGTAGACAAAGGGATCAAGATGCTCTGCGAATCTGACCGGCGGATGAAGAAGCTGTCGACGGATGGCCAGAGGGCGAGACCGAAGCGCGGCCCCCAGCCGCCGGTCGAGGAAGAGAAGACGGCAAACGTGCCGGAGCGGATGCTGCTCGTACCGAGGCGAATGTCGGCCCGCAGGACGACATCCGTCTCCGTGCCGTTGAACGTGTCGAAGGCGAAGTTGGCGTCGTTCTGGCGCGTGGCGGCCGAGCTAAGGTCCTGCGACGGGTGGTTCCCCACGGCGACGGTCGTCGTGTTGACCCCCGCTCCAGAGGCGACAGCGACGTCGCCCCAGCCCGGATAACGCTGCCAGTTGTCCTGGCCGTCAATGGACTGGCCCGCCGTGAGCCCGTCGAAGTCGTAGATGCTGGCGGCTTTCGCTGAGGGGGAGGCGAGGGCAAACGCAAATAGGAAGAGCGTCGCGGATAGGTTTCTGGGGAGCATCAGCATTTTGACTCTCCACTTGGGATGTCTGGCCTGTATTCCACTTCGTCGAAGAGGAGCCGCTCCACCATCGAGGAGTCCCTTCCAGGCCACAGTACCAACTGAAACTGACTGATACTGACTGACTGATACTGATACTGATAGGAAATTTGATTCCGCGAGGGGTTCCGACACGCCGGGACGCCGGTCCGGGGTGGGGTTTTTTTTTCTCTTTCTTAGTAATACAGCAAGTCCAACAAGGGCCAACAACGAAAGCGTGGCTGGCTCGGGAGTGATGACAAAAGACATGTCCAGCCCTTCCTGTGTAATTGGATCTTCAAGCACCTCCCAATCATAAGTCCCCCAGAAAACAGCCGATGCACCGTAATGATCTGCGGATGTCTTCCACCCGGCGAAGTAGTCTGGTAAGACGACATCTTCTCCGATATACTTCACTAGTAACCAGTAGGTGGTGCCCGCCTCCGGGTAAAATGGGTCAGATATGTTTTCGATGTTGACTTGGTACGTGTTTACGTGATCGTGCTCAGTCCATAAAGGGGAGGGTTGAGCATCCGGCTCATACCATCCCTGGTCACCTGTGCCCCAGAATTGAGTGGTAATGTCGTCAGAACCAAACGTATCAGACCAAAGTTGTTTGGACAGGTCTGGCTTGCCGAAAGGCCCGGATGCATCGTTACCGTAGATATACACTTCAACCATTCCAACATCGAAGTACTGATCCTGCTCATACGAGTACCACAGATGAATATCCGTGACAGGACCACTTTCGTTGCATAGCCAATCATCTCCGAGCCATGTGGCATCGGTCGTGTCGGTGTTTACATCCCATCCATAAAGATCAGGCAACTGTGGGAAATGCATCTTGTAGGCATCGTTCGGTTGCCAATCCGCTATCGCCGATGACGCTAAAAGCATCAGACCTACTGCCGCAATGGTTATCCTCTTTCCCGTTTTCATGATTTGTTCTCCTGTATCAATTGCTAATACGTGTCGTCCAGGCAATAAAAAAGAGAGTCCATACCCGAAGCTATGACTCTCTCTCGCCCATATATTAACTGTGTTACGTATGTACAAATGCCTACAGGATACTGCACAGAAATGTATCCCCATCCCTCCTACAGTAATAATATACTCCCGTAAAAGCTGCCCTGTGTCAAGAAAAAAATGGGCGAATTAAAGTGAGAATTTGTGCAAAATAAAAATATTTATAAGAGCCCACAGAAGCAACACTTAAAGCATAGGAGATTCCCTTATTTATGGGCCGCCGGGCCAAAGATGCGTGTAGTTTCACGAGTTAGACATGTTTTGAGTAGGGTGGATAACAAACTAACAAACAGCCCTGCCAGGCAAGAAGACTGACAGGGCTTGTTTTATATACAACAGATAACAAAAGGGGACATTTGGCCTGCCTTGATTGTCTTTGTTTGCCCACGTAAATTATTTGTGTGTAATCTCCACCACGCTCCCGCCCCGGATTATTTGAGCCTCATAGAGACCCCCCCCG
>CP070806.1:1653162-1656303 GCA_020343675.1 Phycisphaerales bacterium | reverse complement strand
CTACGACGGCATGTACTTCGGCTTTGGGCAATTGCAGGAGATCCGGCAGGCCATCGGTCGCGCCAAGAATGCAGGCAAGACGGTATACGTCCACGCTGAGGGCATGACGACGCTCACCTATGCCCTGCTCTGTGCGGGCGACCATCTCAGTGTCGCGCCGCATTCGTCGCTCTGGCTGATGGGTATCTACGGCGAAGGGCTCTATGTTAAGAGCCTGCTGGACAAGATTGGTGTCGATGCCGACTTCATGCACATGGGCGATTACAAGTCCGCCGCTGAGATGCTGACGCGCACGGGTCCCAGCGAAGAGGCCGAAGAGAACATCAACTGGGTCTTCGACAGCTACTACGATTCACTCGTGAACATGATCGCCGAGTCGCGAGGCATTACGTCCGAGCAAGTCCGCAGGCTGATCGACGAGGGCCCGTACATGGCCGACGCGGCGCTGGACAAGGGGCTGATCGACGCGATTGAAACGCGAGAGGCGTTCGTCCGCCGCGTGAAGGAAGAGATCGGAGGACAGGTGAAGGTCGACAACCGTTACGGCCGGGAGGATGCGATGCAGATCAACCTGGCCAACCCGCTGGCGTTCTTCTCGATCCTCGCCGAGCTGTTCAAGACGCCTGCGGTCTCACAGAAAGATGCGTTGGCCATCGTTTATGTCGAGGGCACCATTCTGCCCGGCCACAGTCAGCCCACGCTGTTCGGGGCCAGCGGCGCGGCCTTCAGCGGTGACATCCGCAAGGCCCTGGAGACGGCGGCCAAGGACAAGTCGGTCAAGGCGGTGGTGATGCGCGTCGATTCGCCCGGCGGGTCGGCCGAGGCCAGCGAAGTCATCCTCAACGCCACACGGCAGGTCAAGGCCAGCAAGCCGTTCATCGTCTCGATGGGGGACGTCGCCGGTAGTGGTGGCTACTACGTCTCGTGTGCGGCCGACACGATCTTCGCCGACGAAGTCACCATCACGGCCTCGATCGGCGTGGTCGGCGGCAAGCTGATCACCAGAGGCCTGTGGGACAAGCTGGGCGTCAACTGGGTCCCCTACAAACGCGGGGCTCGGGCCGACTTCTTCAGCAGCGAGAGGCGTTTCAACGACGACGAGCGAGAATTGCTCGAACGCTACATGCGCGAGGTGTACGAGGTCTTCAAAGGCCACGTAGCCGAGGGCCGGGGCGACAAGCTCACCAGACCTTTGGAAGACATGGCGGGCGGTCGCATCTACACGGGCAAGCAGGCGCTCGACCTCGGGCTGGTCGACGAGATCGGCGGACTCCACGAAGCCGTCAAGTACGCCGCAGCAAAGGCATCCTTGGACGACTATGACGTTCGCATCATCCCCGAACCCAAGGACTTCATCACAGAGATGATTCAGCGATACTCCGGCGAGGGCGACAGGCCCACGGACATCTCCATGGCCGACGCCGCGACCGTCCTGGCGGGCCACCCCACGCTGGCCCCGCTATTCGACGTGTTGCGTAGAACTGAGCCCCAGCGCGCCAGGGTCCTCTACCAGGCCCTCCAACGTATCGAGCTCATCCGCGCCGAAACCGTGATCACAATGATGCCCTTTGATTTGGTCTTTCCGTGAGACTGCAGCCGACAGTCACACGGTAGGGGCTGCGGACGATGCCAGCAACTTGTCGTTGCCCATGTGCGAATGGGTAGCTCATTGCAGGCCGCGCTATCCGAGAAGTGCTACGCCTTCTGAAGGCAGGGGTGGAAGACTACCTCGACACCTTCCCTCTCAAGCAACGCAGCAGATTTGGGATTGGGCGGGCTGTACTTCTCATCAATCTCGATGACTTCGTGCCACGAACCGTCCTCACCGGGTTCCCGTCTGTACGTTGTCTCATAGTACACTTGACCGCTGGCCTGCCGTGCAGCTATCTTGAGCGTATTGATTCTGGCCGGATCATGGTCGAATTCGAGTTCACTCGTCATAAGAACTCTCCTTAGACAATTGTCTGCTCTGAGTACTTATGGTAACCGCCAGAGCGGAGAGACCAATGGGGTTCGGAGTGCTTGGCGGTAATGATCGTCTGCATCAGATCGCCTGTGAATTGTGGATAGCGAGGGAGATGCTGTCCAATTTGGGCTGCCTGTCAGCCATCGGATACGACCTACTTCACTCCATATTTCTTGTATAGACCTTCGAGTTCCGCTTTCAGTTCTTCCGTCTTCTCGTAGATGTATTTTTGGAATTCTACTGGAAAGCTGGCGGCCGGGAGTTCCGCCACTTCTTGAGGTAATCCATCTTGTTGTGATGTGTATAGATTCCAGATCGTAACTGATGTCATGAACCTCGCCAACTCGTTTGGAAAAACACCTTCGTCAATGAGATGCGCTTTCGTACGGATGATGTTCAGCATACATTCATTTTGCTCACGAAATTTGACCTTAATTGGCTCGTTCACGTGACGTAGCTTGCCATTCATCCATAAGTCGTAGATTGGCTGAGAGCCTTGCATATATGCATAAAGCGGACCGTAGAACTCTGACAGTTGCTGTTCACGGTAGCGAATCTCCGCTTCACCGACTATTCCACGCGCCTGTTGAATTGTTCTAAACCAGTTTTTGATACCTTCTTCCAAGAACCGCCTTAACAGGACGGCAAGCAGGGCGCTCGCGCCAAAGCCAGTAAGGATACCCGTTGCAAATGTACCGAGTTCCATAATTAGACTCTCAATCAGCGGTTAACAATGTATGTATGGTTTCCGTATATGACCCCAGCCCTTTCTAGGTGCCCGTATAGCACCGCGAAGCCTCTCGTCGTTCAGAGTGCATCTGCCTTCACGTTCGGCTCCGAGAAATCAGGGTAGAATCGCTATTGGGAGTCTATTGCGCAGGAACTGGGTGGGCAAGCGAAAAAAATCTCACAAAATTCCAAATTCCTAGTAGAGATTTGGGGTCTGCCAATCGCCTTTATATATGGGGAGACAATGTGCTCCCATTCCGGCTTGATCGGCTGGGATTGCTGAAAGGGCAAGAAAATGACAAGTGCAACACTCAATGAAGTGATTCATGATGGCGCATATATCAGGCTGATGGACGGTTCCGTGTGGTGGATAAACCCTGGCGACATCTCAACGGTTTGCACTTGGGCACCCACCGTGGAGATCAAGATATCTCACAATGATGACC
>CP070806.1:1649900-1653062 GCA_020343675.1 Phycisphaerales bacterium | reverse complement strand
TCGCTGACCGGAAGCGGGCATCGCGCGCGTGCCTATTAGCGGGGACCGTACTATCGGCCTATGGAACGGAATTAGTGACTTCTCCTGAAGGGGCACAGTGGGCCAGTCGAGCGGATCGCTATGCCGAGCCAGATACGATTGAGCGTGCCCGTGCAGATGCTATGCTGGGTTTAGGGGAGAGATATAGATTTGGTTCGTCGCCAGAAGGAGTTGCTATCCTCAATCGAGCCCTAAACCTGGCCCGTCGTCTGGGGGACACCGATACGTACTGGTCGGTAGCTACATATTGGCTCGTGGGCGCAGACGCGCCACAGCACGATCAGCAGCGGTTGCGCTTGGTGGAGGAACTGGCGGACAAGTCCCGACATGGTGTGCCCTGTCTAATACTCGGCTGGGTACTGTATATTGCGGCACACATATTCCTGGAATTCGGCCAGCGCCGTCGCGCAGAAGATGTCATGGCCGAACTGAAGACACTGGCCGAACGCAGCGAACAGCCGAACCTGCTTATCCTATCAATGATGAGTGACGCCATCATGGCTATCTGGGATGGGCGTTTGGAGGAGGCTCCGACAATTCGGCGCCGCATGTTATCCCGCGGCGAGCAATTGGGCATACTTGAATTCGCAGGGGTGTGGGCGTACTTCATCCTGCCGGCCCGAGTACATCTCGGGGAAGCGAGGCGTGCCCTTGAGTCTGTGCTTCAGGGCACGACAAACAGGTCCCAGAATGCGGTCGATGGTGCGATGCATTTGTATTGCCTGGCGCACTTGGGCCGCTGTGACGAGGCGACAAACGAGTTGGAGCGGCTGGTACTGGCACGCCCGAACATCGGTACGGACGAAGATGAGACGTTTGGATGGGCAGATATCATGTCACTGGAAGCTGCGGTGCTGGCGGAACATCGCCGGCCAGCTGAACTGCTCCTTCGTCGATTGTCTGATAGCAGCTGCGTCACTGGCGGACTGTGGTTCCCTACATGTAAGAGCCGCCACATGGGAGCCGCAGCGGTCTCACTAGGCAGACCCGATGAAGGTCGCAAACACTATCAGAAAGCAATCGAGGACTGCACCGAGATGAGATTCCGGCCGGAGCTGGCTCTCACCCGCCTTCAGCTCGCCGAGCTCTTGCTCGAGCACTACCCGGCTGAGAAGAAAGAGGCCCTAGACCATCTGGACTTCGCCATCAAAGAGTTCCAGGACATGAAGATGCAGCCTTCACTGGAGCGCGCCCTGAGACATAAAGAAATACTCAAGGCATAGGCCTTTTTCTCAGGATCGCCAGGTGACGAAAAAGAACAAAACCCGTGGCTGGCTGGTAGCCAGTCTTGCTTATTAATATTATGAGGCCTACTTGGTGAGGCCCTTGTTCCAGGCTTGCGGACTCTACTTACCTATGCGAAATACCTTGGTCCCACACCTCGGGCACACACCCTGAGTCGCAGGACGTTTGTTCTTCATTCTGATAGACCTTGGATTCTTGATCTCAACCTTCTTTCTGCATTTCACACAATATGCCTGCATCTGAACCTCCTTGCGCTCGCTACTTATTTCTCAGAATAACATCAAGATAATGACTAGTCAATAGTTTTTCTGAACAAACCACCGAAAAGTGACGCAGCAATTCTGCCCTTTGGCGAATGACTCAACAAAGAAGCTCCACCTTGCCCGACGCTCAACAAGCACTGACCTTCGGAATGGCAACCGTGATCTTCGTTCCCCGGAATCCGGCGGCAAGGATCGAAATAGTTGTTACAGCCGTAGTCTTTTCCCATTTGTTGTATAATCAAGGCACGACACTGCCGGACATGTAGATGGAGATACCAGTTAGTACGATCAAATCATGAGAATACTCATAGCCACTGATACGTACTATCCAGATGTCAACGGTGCCGCTTACTTCGCGTATAGGCTCGCTACCACCCTCGCGAGAAGAGGCCACAATGTCTTTGTCATGTGCCCGTCCCGATCGTCCAGAAACACCATGTCAAATGATGACGGAGTTACGCTATACGGAATTCGCTCCATCCCCATTCTGATATATCGAAACTTCAGAATTTCACCGCTCTTTATTTCCAGGACCATTAGGCGAACCATTAAGGAAGTTTCGCCCGATATCGTTCATATCCAGAATCATTTCCTGATCGGCAGAGAAGCAGTAAGTGCGGCAAAAAAACTTGGCATCCCGGTTATAGGCACAAATCACTTCATGCCAGAGAATCTGCTACATTATCTTCATCTACCAGGAATCGTTGACAGGTGGGCGCAAAAGCTGGCGTGGAGGCTATTTGTGAGGGTTTTTCAACAACTTAATTTTATCGCCACGCCCACCAAAACAGCAGCCACATTGCTGAAGAAGGCCGGCCTTGACAAAGATGCTATGCCGATCTCATGCGGGATTGACCTGGAAAGATTCAGTCCAGCCAATGACGGGCTGTATCTGAAGCGAAGCTTCGACATACCCGACAGTAAACCGGTGTTGTTATATGTGGGTAGATTAGACAAAGAAAAGAGAATTGACCTGATCTTGCGAGCATTGCCCGATATTTTGCGCGTCACTGGTGTCCATTTGGTGTTAGCCGGTACGGGCAGAGAGAAGGGGAAACTTGAGGAATTGACAGAGAAACTCGGCATACAAAAGGCAGTGACATTCACGGGGTTTGTCCCGGACAAAGACCTGCAGAATATCTATCGCATTGCTGATCTATTTGTTACGGCAGGCACAGCGGAGTTGCAGAGTATTGTAACGATGGAAGCAATGGCGTCTGGTTTGCCTGTTGTTGCTGCAAATGCAATGGCCTTGCCCGAATTGGTACACGATGGAGAGAATGGTTATCTTTTCTCGAATGGGAACAGTCAAATGCTTGCTGAAAAAGTCATCGCGATTCTTTCCGATCAAACAATGCGGACGCAAATGTCAAGAAAAAGTCTGGAGATTATCAAAGATCACGATATCAACAAAACGATAGAGAAATATGAGGCGATCTACAACGAGATCACCAATCGTTGAACATACTGTATAATGGTTGCATAAACTCTTGAGCCCTCGATCACCGTACTGATTAGGCTTACTATAGATCAAACACTATGTTGCCAGAATCACAGCAAGCAACCCTTCAGCAGATCCTACCGATACGACTACGATGTGTGCCGTGGCTGATCA
>CP070806.1:1646613-1649800 GCA_020343675.1 Phycisphaerales bacterium | reverse complement strand
TCCTTAATAGGGACGCACCCTATTATTTTCACTATTCCTATTGACGTTGAGTACATGGTTGGCGATTATACCATCATGCCAAGGACATCGCGAGTTGTAATCGAAAACTGTGCTCATCATATTACCCAGCGGGGCAATAACCGCCAGGATGTCTTCTTCGTCGATGACGACCGGCGTGCGTCCCTGTTATATCCATTATATCCTCAATCGTTCAGGAGATTTAGCAATGGAAAGACGTGTTTTCTTGCAGGCGATGGGCACCTGTTTTGCCGTGCCTGCCGCGGTAAACCGTTTGATGGTCTATCATCCGGACGGACAATCAGAAGGTGGGACAATTATTAACCCGAATAGTATCAGGCTGAACGTAAAGCTTGTCTTTGGCGCGTGCATTCACTCGGGAATGTGGGAAGGACCCTGCAGATGGGATACACCCCAGACCCCCGAAGAAGAAAGACGTGGGCTCAGAGCGAGATTTAACCAGGCGGTCGAGGACAGTCAGAAGAGGCTGAACCACGTAAACCTCTTAGAGCCCGTGTATTACGAATATGACGAAGATATTGACCGCTCAATAGGGCAAGACCTATACGCGCAACTGCAGGAGGACAATGAGACCGTCGATCTATATTTAATACACGCAAATGTCTTCGGACAATATTTCAATGGGATCATCGGCCGAAGATTTAGGAAGCCTATGGCAATGATAGGAGGACTGATAAACACGGAAGCGGCTGCGTATCTGAGAAGTATAGGCGTCGAAGGCTACGCACCTGGAGACTATGAGGAGATGAACAGGCTGATGTCCATCCTGAGGGCACGGAAGGTCTTTCGGCAAACAGGTATCTTATACGCCACAGACAGAGGCCGCAGACTGAAGAGAAATGTGAGCTGCATATCGGATTTTGAAGACCTCAGAGAACGATTCGGGATCAAGACAAAGATCATCGCCTACAAAGAATTCGGGGATGAGCTCACACGAGTCAGAGACGATGACGGCCTCATACAGCAGGCCGAACAAATCGCAGAGCAGTTGATTCGCGAAGCCCAACGATGTGATATCGATCGCACATACGTCATATCTGACGTTCAATTCCACATGACCGTCAAAAGGTTATTGAGCAAATTCAACTGCAATTCGTTCACCATAGAATGCCGGGAATTCTGTGCCAGCAGGCTCGCTGACCAGTGGAAGACATGTCCTTGTCTGAACCACTCCATGATGAAGAGCGAGGGATTTGCCTCCTCATGTGAGGGAGATATCAATTGCCTGCTGTCGATGCAGATGCTCCAGTCACTGGCCAACAAAGCGGCATACATGGGCAATCTTCAGCGTGACGGGGACGATCCTAAACTGATCCGGCTTGGGCACGAAGTTCCTGCCGTAAAGATGGCCGGATATGAAGAAGCAGATCTGCCCTATGAACTGAGAAACTTCATCGTATCCGGATGGGGCACCAAGATGCAGATTGAGCTGGATACGCTTGAAGAAAAAACCGTTACATTTGCCCGCCTGGATCCGTTGGCAAAGAGGATGTTAGTATCCAAAGGCGAAGTCGTCGGCTGTAGAGGTTTTCGAGAACCGGGGTGTAGATTAGTTGCTGTTTTGAACGTCCCCGATCCGACTGAGTTGTTGAAAAGACGTGCTGACTATGGATTTCATTTTTCAATGGTATACGGAGACTGTTCGCAGGAGCTGATCGAACTTGCTGAGCTTCTTAACATAGATATAGAAACACATAACATATAGATCGTCTCACCTGTACAGCCAAATATATTCCAGACACTGGCGAGAGACTAAGGACAGCGGGGGCTGTTGAAAAAGCCCCTGATGCTTCTGGGACGCTGCCTGCGGCCACTACCTCATGGCCGACCCAGAAGATTGTCGAAGCGTACGGCAGGACAAGATAGAGAATAGGGTACGCCCCTATCATATCGGCCTATTATATCCCAAGAATCTCAGAAAAACTGATTTTGTTTTGAGTAATATGGCACGGTCAGGTGTTATATAGGTGGCAATCGAACGTTCGAACAAGAGGTCATAACCAGTGCTGGACGACAAGCTGTTAGTCTGGAAACTCAGGCATGGGAGCACGAATGCTCTCAAGTGCATCTACGAAAAGTACAGAGATGATTTGTTGCGATTAGCAACGGCCCTTTCGAACGAAACAAGTTTTGCTGAGGACGTTGTGCATGATGTCTTTACTTCGTTCATTCGCTCAAGCACACAGTTCAAACTCACGGGAAGTCTGAAAGGCTATCTGGCAACCTGTGTTGTCAACAGGGTACGCAACGCCAATCGCTCGAAACGGCGACACCAGGCTGTTGAGCTGGCTGAAGTTGGGTCGATCTCATCAGATGTCAAGAGGCCGGATCAGTGGATCATTCACAACGAAGAAACGATGCAATTGAATCGTGCATTGTCACAACTGCCCTATTCTCAGCGAGAAGCGATAGTCATGTATTTGCAGGGTGGGATGAGATTTAGGGAAATCGCCAGATTACAGAATGTATCGATCAGAACAACCCAAAGCAGGTATCGTTGTGGGCTACAGAAGCTGCGAGTGCTGCTCGATGGTGAGGTTAACAAATGAGACCAACAGAAGACCTGGAAAAGTCAATAAAGAATACACCGATACATACGAATCCAAAAGTCAATGAGGCGGTTCTCAGGGATCTTACTGGAACACTGGACGAGATTACGAGGCAAAAAACGCCTGCATCCGAGCCGAGTGTGTGGAGAATCATCGTTGGAAGTGAAGCCGGTGGTATGGCTGCGGCATTTCTCATTCTTTCTTGTTTGGCAGCTCTGTTGATCCAATCCGGAAGAGTCCGGGATTTGCGTCATGAGCTGGAGCTGGCCAGACGTGATTTCGCCATGGCTCGCACAGACGATTCAGCCACGATCAACCTGTATCTGAGAGAGCATCAGGATGTTGCTACCCGCCACGCCTCTCTGAATCCGCCCGAGCCACTACCTTTACAGATGCAAGTGAGCCAACATGAGATTCTATATTACGAAATTCTTGAAGATGAGCCGGAAACCATGCGCCCTGGCATAATTGTCAGAGGACCTTTATCTCAAGGTCAAATCAGCCCTCCCAAAGCATCGATCATTTCCAATGGTCACACGCTGAGCCTCTCTGAAGCCAAAGAAACCGCCAATTTTGATTTAGTGGCGCCGCTGTGGCTT
>CP070806.1:1643235-1646513 GCA_020343675.1 Phycisphaerales bacterium | reverse complement strand
AAGATGAGTGGTATTTTCGGGAATTTTCCGAGAAGAAGGCGTACCCGCTGGGGATAAATATTGTGTTTTACGCCATGACACATTGAAACGGCGCCCAATGGCGTGCGGCCCGTACGACCGCGCGCGTGCACCGGACATGAGAAAGGAAGATACTATTGGCTACCAAGACGTATGAATTTGAACGGCAGGCCGTCGAACAGATCAAAGAGGCGCGCCAGCGCATCGGCGCCGAACTGTCAAAAGTAATCATCGGCCAGGAAGATGTCATCGAGCATTTGTTCATTGCAGTTCTTTCCGGGGGGCACTGTCTCATTACCGGCGCCCCCGGTCTGGCCAAGACGCTGCTGGTCAAATCACTCACACAGCTATTTAACCTGAAGTTCCAACGCATTCAGTTCACGCCGGACCTCATGCCCGCTGACATCACCGGCACCGAAATCCTTCAACAGACTGATGGAGAGCGGAAGATGATCTTTGTGGAGGGCCCGATTTTTGCCAACATGATTCTTGCCGACGAGATCAACCGGACGCCTCCGAAGACGCAGGCGGCACTGCTCGAGGCGATGCAGGAACACCACGTGACCGCTATCGGCGTATGCTACAAGCTCAGCGAGCCTTTCTTCGTGTTTGCAACACAGAACCCGATTGAGATGGAAGGTACGTACCCGCTGCCTGAAGCCCAGCTCGACCGGTTCATGTTCAACGTGTTTATCGACTATCTGCCCGAAGATGACGAAGTTGCCGTAGTCCGCCAGACTACCACCGCCGAACCCGGGCCTGTCGAGCAGGTATTCACGGGCGAAGACTTGCTGCGGTTTCATGGCGTAGTGCGCAAGGTGCCTATTGCCGAGGATGTCGTGCGTTACGCCGTGAGGATCGCGGCCGCATCGCGCCCGGGCCCGGACAATCAACTGGGTTTTGTAAACGAGTGGGTCACGTGGGGAGCCGGGTTGCGCGCGTCGCAATACATGGTGCTTGGCGCCAAAGCCAGGGCGCTGCTCCACGGCAGGTCGCACGTGAGATTCGAGGACATTCGGGCGCTCGCTCATCCGGTGCTTCGCCATCGCGTATTGATCAACTACCGCGCCGAGGCCGAGGGCGTGGTTGTCGATACCCTTGTCGACCGCCTTCTCAATTCGGTCAGGGAGAACTACTCCAAATGAAAAGTAAGCCGGCACCATCCGGCCCGGAGGTCTCTACCCGCAGCAGCGACGGGATGATCGATCCGGTCTCGCTAATGAGAATCAAGTCGATGGAGCTGCGCGCCAAAGTGGTCGTCGAGGGGTTCTGGAAGGGCATTCACCGAAGCCCCTATCACGGCTTCTCGGTTGAGTTCACAGAGTACCGCCAATATACCTTCGGTGACGACCCCCGCTACATTGACTGGCGACTCTATGCTCGCAGCGATAGACTTTACATAAAGAAGTTCGAAGACGAGACGAACCTGCGCTGCCACCTTCTGATTGACCACAGCCGGTCGATGGGCTACGGTTCCGGAAGCTACACGAAGTCGCAATACGCCGGCACACTGGCGGCAACACTGGCCTATTTTCTCTTCACTCAGGGTGATGCCGTGGGCCTGGCGACGTTCGACGATCAAATCAGGCAATACATGTTGCCCCGCAACCGGCCCGGTTATCTTCGCCGCCTGATGCTGGCGCTGGAGGCCTGCCCCGAGGGCGGTTCCACCGACCTGGGTCCGCCCCTGCAACGCATTGCCCAAATGCTGACAAAGCGCGGCCTGGTAGTGCTGATTTCAGATCTGCTGACATCGATTGATCGGCTCGAACCCGACCTTGGCTATCTGTGCGCCGGCGGACATGATGTTGTGCTGTTCCATGTATTGGATCCTGCCGAACTGAACTTCGACTTCGACTCGCCGGCACTGTTCCGGGACATAGAGACCGGGCGCGACATGTACGTCGATCCGCCCGCCGCCCAAGAGGGTTACAAAAACATGCTGGACGAACATCTGGCAAAAACCAGGTCCACATGTCAAAGCCTGGGGATCGACTACCATCTGTTCGCAACTAATCGCCCGTTCGATCTGGCCTTGCTGGACTTTTTGCAGGGCCGCATGCACCGCAGGAAGCGGGTAAGACGCGCCGGCGGTCCAAAAGTCAGGAGCGTGACATGAGTTTCCTTTATCCGCTATTGCTGGCAGGCATCGCCGCGATTGGTGTGCCGATCGTGCTGCACTTGATCCGCCGCCACACGCGCAACCGCGTGACGTTTAGCTCACTGATGTTTCTGCGGACCACGTTGCCGCGATTGACGAGTCGCAGCCGTCTGCAGAACATCCCGCTTCTGGCTTTGCGGTGCATAATGTTGTGCCTGCTTGCGTTCGCGTTTTCTCGTCCTTTCTTCTGGCGACCCGCTGGCGAGCAACAAGTTCGGCCCGGCAGGCGGATGGTCCTGCTAATCGATACCAGTGCATCCATGCGGCGTGTCGGAATGTGGACCCGGGCGGTCAGCGAGGCGCAGTCGGTGTTGGCGGATGTGAGCCGGACCGACCGGGTATGCGTTGTGAGCTTCGATCAGAATGCGCGCACACTGATCGGTTTCGAGCAATGGTGGTCGCTGGAACCGACCCAGCGTGTGCCCGCCACAATCGAACAGATATCCGGGCTGTCACCAAGCTGGCACGGCACGGACCTTGGTCAAGCCCTGGTTGCCGCGGCAGAGGCTATCGAGGACGACGAAGTCAACGACGGGCGACAAGCCATCGGGATACGCCAAGTTGTGCTCATCAGCGACCTGCAGCAGGGCAGCAGGCTCGAGGCGCTGCGCGCTTACGAATGGCCCAAGGGCATGGAATTAGCAGTCAAGCTGATCCGGAGCCAGGGCACTACCAATGCGGCACTGCAACTGGTGACGAATCGAGATCACCTGGCCCGTCCCGGCGGTGACGACCTGCCTGTCATTCGCGTCATCAACTCGGCCGATGCAACCGCAGAGCAATTTCAACTGACCTGGGACGAGGATGATTCTGCCGGGACATCAAGCCAGATCACAAATGTGTACGTGCCGGCCGGCCACAGTACCGTTGTGCGTGTTCCGACGCAGGCAGACGGGTCAGCAGGTAGGAAGCTGATCTTGACGGGCGATGATCACGACTTTGACAATGCGCTTTATTTGGCGCCGTATTTAGAGCAGCTGGTCAATATCCTTTACATAGGAAACGACGATGCCGATGATCCCGAGGACATGCTGTATTATATTCAGCGGGCCTTTGGAGCCACCCGTGCACTCAATCCGCACATCATTCCCTGCCGAGC
>CP070806.1:1639845-1643135 GCA_020343675.1 Phycisphaerales bacterium | reverse complement strand
CCGGCGGGTATGATGTTCAGCCAACAGCCGGGCCTGTTGGTTTGCGTCAGGGGGATTCCCGTGGTGGAATCAGTTTCAACAGGATACATGCGAGGGTAGGAGCCGCGGCCGTACAAGTAATAGGCCGAGCCCGTTAGACCGCCACAGCCGCCGCCACCGCGGTAGGCGTGGTATTTTTTCTTTTCGCCGGTGTGCAGGTCGAAGGCGTACGGCCTCGAATAAATTGTGTCCCCATTGATAACAGGGTGCTGCCATTGTTCGCCGTGCTCACCACCAGTGCCGTAGAGTTCGGTCCCGGCGGAATTCAGACCTATATAGCTGGTTTGCCATTTCTCTTTTCCCGTGTCGGCATGGAATGCAAAGAGTCCGTAGTGGACGCGGCCCTCCCGGTTGAAAGTTCCGGTGAAAAGGAGCGTGTCTTTCGCGCAGCTAAGGAACATGATATGTTCAAAGGGAAATAGGAAGGGTTTCTCCCAGACTTTTCGGCCGGTGTCTGTATCGACAGCAAGGATAAAAGTATCTCTTCGGCAGAATTTATCGATGCGGAGACGTCCGTCAGGATCGGCGACAATCTCAGGGTTGCGACACTCAGCGAAATAGATGCGGCCGTGGCCGATGGTGATGGCGTTGTTCATAATGGTTCCGTTTTTGTAAGTCCACTTTTCTTCACCGCTCTGACGGTCGAGGCAGAAGAGATAGTCACTTACAATAACTTCCTTGAAGTCACCTTCAAACAACTTATTGGGGCTGTTAGGATTGCCGCCTCCGGCAGGGTCCATTTTGTTAAAAGAAGCCCCCCGCTTCTGTCCCGTGCCGAAGAGGTACCCGCCGAACTGGTTCAGGTAACCCCAGTCGCGTTTTTCGCCGGGTACCAACTGAGGTACTTTAAAGGTAAATTCGGTTTTGCCGCTGGCCGGGTCGAGGGCCCTACATTCGTCTTGGACTGCGATACAGAGGTGCCGATCAGTGACAAGCATTTGACCGCAGTCTTTAAGGGCCCCGAGACGTCTGGAATCAGGCACGGAAAGATTCCACAGCAGCGTGCCATTATATGCGTCGAGGGCGATGATGCGATTGTTAGCGGGAACAAACAAACGTCCGTCTTTATACAGCGGCGACATGGGTCGATGATGGCGGTCAATGATTTGGCGGGGTCCGGGCTCGCCGAACCATTGGACGGTCAGCGGAGCGCGAATCTGGTCACCGCTGCAAGCGGTGTGTCCTGCGTCAGCATAGAGCTGGGTCCATTCGCCGGTGTCAGGCAGCTGCGGGCGGCGGATTACAGCCCACAGGCCATTATGGTTACTGATGTGAGCATCCGGCAAAGAGACGCGGCCTATCCAGCGTTTCAGATCGGCTGGTTTAAGCCTGCCGCGAAGAATATCCGGGCTGTTCGGCTGGCCAAGGTATGCTATGCCGCCACAGGGCCGTAGTACGCGAAAGAGCGCTTCTGCAGACGGGGGCAACGCACCGGTAAGGAGCGTCCGGTCGGAAACAATAAGGTTGGCGAAGTAGGAAGGATATGGAAGTTTATCCAGCGAACCATGATGTATCGTTACTCTGGAGCCGTAGTAACCCGCTGCATCGAGTGCCCTGCGGGCGACGGCAACTTTATGTGCGTCAGGTTCAACTCCCACTATCTGCAGGTCAGTTCGTCTGGCGAGCTCATATGCGAGTCGTCCTTCCAGGCTGCCGAGAACAAGACAGTAGCCTTTGCGGATGTTGGTTTTTGCAATGATTTGGTCTGCGGCCGAAGCGTATAATTCCGACAACTCATCAGTGGGATAAGGCTGGGAGGTGATGGTTGGACGCAGCGCGCGCGGAATGGCGCGGGCGGCGGTCTTGGCGAAGCAGTGAATGGCACCCTCGTCGGTACAGACGAACAGGCGGCCATTAGCTGCGCTGAGGCCGTAAGTCTTACCACTAACAGCCGCGCGCCATATTTCGCTGCCGTCGGCGGCCCGCCGAACTGCTACTGCATTATTACCTCCGACGACAAGATAATCCCCGGCAAGAATCATAGCGTAGGGATATTCGCAGTCTACTTTCCACATGTAGCAACCTTCCAGTTGCCTGGCCGTCTCGGCCAGCTTGCTCTGCACGTTATGCAGTTGCGATTCCAATTCTTTGGCTTTGTCGCTTTGGTTGTTGAGTTCTTTAAGTTTCTGTTGCAATTCCTTGTGGAGTTGCTCCAAACTTTTCCTCTTATCCTGAAGTAGAAAATTTTCTCTGCGATCAAAAGCAACCAGTTGTGTTTCCGATTGCATGTACGCGATATCCTCGTTTACTATCAGGCGCAGCCCGCCAAAAGAGGCCAGGGTGTCGCGTTTTTCTGTGCGAGACAGACTGATTTGCTTCTTTCCCCGGCCGGGTCCCGCTGCCAGAATATCGCTCGTCAATAAGGCATAAGTGCCCCCTGCACCCTTGAGTTGTCCGAGATATTCGCCACGGTCTCGCGCGAATATTGCCGGAGCTGTTCGACCCGTAGGCACATAGAGACGCTCGGTTGAAGCCAGCATGTAGCCCTGCAGAGATACATTACTCGGGGCTTTCCAGAGTAACGAGCCATCCTGCGCGTTGAGAGCGAAGACATATGCTCCTTCGTTCGGGAAAAGTCCTGCTCCGAAATAGACCTTCTGGTCATCCACGACTGCGCCGGTGCGAACCGGCCATAGAGAAATGACCCGGCCGTTGCCAGGCAGACGGCGGTCCTGTTCATGGGTCTCGAATTTCCAGAGCAGCTTACCATCAGCAGCGGCGAGACAGTACATAGCACCATCATCGGAACCCACATAGAGCTTACCGTCAGCGAAGGTGGGGGCGAATCTCACAGGCCCCTCTGTGAAGAACGACCAGCGTATCGCGCCCGTGGCCGCATCGAGGGCATAGATTTTGTCATCGGCGGAAGAGCCAAAATAAACTGACTCTCCAACCGCCGCCAAGTGAAACGCATGGTCGTAGGCCATGGTGGCCCTGAGGTCAAAGTACTGATGCCAGAAATCCTGAGAGGCAGGTGGCGGCCAGGCCGGCCGGGTCCGATGCGGGGACTCAAAGCGCCAGACTTCCGTCAACGGCGGTGTAATTTCCTCTGAACTTACCGCGCTGCGCCGACAGTCATGGTTGTAGGTAGGCCAGTCGTCAGCTGATGAAGGCCCGCAGAGGTATAATGTAAGCAGACAACTAAAGGCAAGTAGTACAATTGATTTTTTCACAGCGGTGCCCTTCTGACCCGTAAGCCGGCGCATTAAGGAACTTCTTGCTTGGGCGCAGGCATCCGATATGAGTCCTGT
>CP070806.1:1636399-1639745 GCA_020343675.1 Phycisphaerales bacterium | reverse complement strand
CAGAAATGTCGTCGTGGACTCTTGCGTCCAGATCGGCACTGGCTTTCAATTGCAGTTTCTTAATCAAATCATTTATGTCATCTGCCGGTCTCATCTTCTTACCTCACCATTCAACATCGACCGCATCTTGTCCAACGCGTACCGGTACCGGCCCTGCACGGTGTTAATTGAAACGCTCTGTTGTTTTGCGATCGCCTTGAATTTCATCCCGCTGTACGAGTGCAGGATCAAGACTTCTCGCTGCTCATACGGAAGCTGCTCGAGGGCCCGGCTCAACTGACGCAATTCTTCGCCGAACACAGCGGCGAGTTCCGGATTGTTCGAATCATCGCCGGCTGAATCCGTATCATCCGGGGCGGCACCATCGCGTCTTCGTTTCGATTTATTCCTGTTTCGGGCGTTATTGGCAACACAAGTCGCCAGGTAGCCCTTCAAACTTCCGGTAAGCCGAAACTTTCGGGACGACTCGATAAAGGACACGAAAACATCGTGCACAACATCCTCGGCCGAACTTACGTCATTCAACAGAGCGGCCGCCAGTGTGACCAGGTCGTTTTTGTACTTTTCGTAAACGCCCCTTAAGGCGCCGCGGTCGCCGCGATTGAACTTCCATACAAGTAGTTTGTCTTCCAGCATCGAAAAACTGTTTTCCCAAGCTTAGAACAATCGACTGTCAGTAACAAAACAACTGAGCCGGCCGCTTTAGTATAAAGAAAGTGAATATTTTCCGCCATCTCAGCCTTCCGGGCCCACTGGTACAGAAAGAGGCCGAGCAAAAAGAGCACGGCCAACAGGGAGCGTCTCCAAGTTGTCTATTGTTGTGAAAGCTCTCGTATCACATAGGTCTTCATAGTTCTGTTCTCTTCGGTGAAGGTGACGCCGAACTCGTCTTTGAACCACTTGTAGGCAAGCTTGAGCCCTTCATCGCCCGGCCAGAACGCTCTCTCTGAGCTGACAGGGCCTTCGATCTGGGTTTCATTGACAATGACCAGCTTCTCGCTGTCATCCTCAAGACCCTCGTTTTGTTGCAGAGCGAAATGGTATAATAAGTTTGTCATCGAGAAACCGGGCTTTGCCATGGTCGACATCATTCCCGCTTTGGACTTTCTGTTGCGGTCATAGGGGAAAGGCGCCTTGACCTGCGGGGGGTCTTTGAGTTTCCGGCCGTCGTGTGTGGCCACGAGAACCTGCCTGGATTCTCCATCTTCGACGAGCAGTTCCATGCCGAACAGGCCGAGGACGAACTCGGCTCGCTCACGCAGGCTGATACCGTCTTTGTAGATCAGATCGGCGAACAGCTCTTGTTCAGCGGCATCATCTTCGACGCGAATCGTAACAAGCTCGTACGGCTGGACGTCACCATGTATTCTGAGGTTAGAAGCCAGGCCGCTGATCGGACAATTGATCGGGAGAAACTTGTAGTCCTCATGATTGGGCACTGTGTTTGACACACCGACAAGGTATATAGCTTCATTACCGGGTCTTTCAAGAAGCTGCATCCTGTCGGGCAGCGGATGTGTCTCGTAATAGTGTGAAATTTCCTTTATTCGCCGCTCAGCGGCCAGGCGGGCTTTTCGATTGGCGGCCGTGTGCTTTGCTCTTTCCAGAATGCATTTGTATTCTTTTCGCTGGGAGATATCGAAACCGAGGATTTTGCTGATCTGGTCCGGTGTGAGATATGCTGCGGCGACCAGGAACTCGGCCGTAGAGTGTACGAAGCGATTATAATGCTCTGCATTCGATTTTTCAGGTGACATATCGTCAATCGCGTCGATTTGCTTGAAGAGTTGTGCGGCTTCGTCGATCCGGCCGGTAACGCCCAAGGCGATCAGGTAACATCTGAAACTATATCTGTCTACCTCGCGTGGTTTTTTGAGCATAAGCGGGGAAACCGCTCGGCCAATCCTGATGACTTCCCCGTAATCCTTTTTTGCATAGAGCTTACGCGTCCAAAAGAGCAACAGACTCATATTCCTCGGTTGCTCGGACCACTTGGGGATTGCCTGCAGGAGGCGATTGAGCCTGTCGGCATGTTCATCCGCGAAGAGTCTATGGGCCAGTGATATCTTCAGACTTAGGGTATCCTTATAGCCCGGACCAAAGAGATTGGGGCAATGGGCGTTCTGTTTCCATTCGGTCAGGCCAGCCGTGCCCACAAGCTCTGGCTTTGTGTTAGGATTGTAGTTTTTGGCTTCGCAGAACAGAGTGATTTTGGATGGTTTTCTGTCGTCGAAGGGGAAGTCGATTGGGACGAATATATCCTGCGATGTGTCGTCCCTGAGACGGTGGCCGCCGCCGACACTGAAATAGGTTCGGCCGAGGTCGTCCTGTATGCGTGAGAATCCGTCGAAGACACGGCCGCTGGGGGTGCGGTTGCGCCCCTTGCCTGCGGTGACCCAGAAGGCGCCGTCTTCGGTCATGCCGGCCTGTTTGATCACTGGCATGTGGTAGCCTGATTCCTTGAACATTTCTTCAGGCGTGATGTTCCTGCCGCCAGGGTCTTTGAGAAAGGCGTATACAATGTTTGTGCGGTTGCTGGTGCGGCCGCTTTGCAGAAGACTTTCAAATGCATTGGGATCGAAGAACTTTTCGGCCTGGTCTTTGGAATACTCGAAGACGGCATCGGTTAGATCGCCATCTCGCGGGTCCCGGATTCTGATGCGTACGGGAAGGCGGCTCTCACGCAGGGCCCAGATGCGGACCCATTCGGGAGTACCCGGCAGCTCCACATCGAAGACAACCATGTCCTGTGACATGACTGCGTCCGGATTGACCAGTGGAGTCACATCCTGCATCGTGCCGCCAAACATGACTCGAATGATCGAATCGAGCGAGAACTCGTCTGCCTCGCCGATCTTCTTGAGGAAGAGGGCTGCACGGTCATCCGCTTCGACCCGGGCGCGCGTCTCAATGTCGAAAGCCTCGACGACCTCGCCTCGGTCGCCGAAGATGACTTGTGTTCCGATCCGCATGCGGGTCTTTCCCGTCCGGCTCATCCACAATTCCATCTGTTTCGGCTCTGAGGTGACATCTTCCTTGATGTAAATGGCGGCGCTGAAAAAAGGTACCGAGCGGAACTTTTCGACGACGTCGGCCCAAGCGACATTTGAGCCGCCGAAATGATATATCCCAGCGAACACACCTATAATTATGACCGCCGCTGCCGCAAACTTCGCTATTCTCCGCACAGCAGTTGAGCCTTCCCACATCTGACGCAGGGTGCCCGGCCCGGAAGATGACTCGTGCGAGCCTTTGCCAAGCTGTGCGACAAGGTTGTATTCGATTGCTTTGCCTCTGTCATCGATAGCCTTGAATGCTGCCTGGACTGTTTCTTCTTCTTCTGTCA
>CP070806.1:1632941-1636299 GCA_020343675.1 Phycisphaerales bacterium | reverse complement strand
AGGTTATATTCCCTTGCACCCAGCGGCTAGAAATGGTCTCGTGGAGATAGTAGAAATGCTAATCTCAAAGGGCAGTGATGTAAATGCTAAGACCGGATGGGGTGAAACGCCACTGCATTCTGCAACATTGGGTAAAGTGCTACCGGGTGTAATGCCGCTGTATTCTGCAACACGGGATGGCAAAATACGTGTAGTGCAAATACTTATTGCCAATGGTGCTGATGTCAATGTAATAGACAAAAAATTTGGCCACACACCGTTGCAATCGGCTCAAAAAAATGGCTACACCGAAATCGTCGAACTGCTGAAAAAGCACGGGGCAAGGGAATAATAACCGGGACAGGCCCGAATAAATGTAGTATCCCTTCCGGCCCTCGCCTGATCCGGATCATCGCCTGCAAGAATTGCAGAGCCCGGCCTTTTCCTTGTGTGTAAAGTATGCTACATGATTACCATGAAGCTAATGAGAGACCGTGCGAAGCTCAGTAGAATGACCGATGCCGAGGATGCGTACGTTGAAGCATCCCCGGGCGAACGTGTCGGTTTTATCTGGGAGATTGCCAAAGAATTGCGGTCGTTAAGGAACAGCCGGGATGCTGAACGAAGACTACAAAGAGATGTTGCAGCTCTTGTCAGGCAACAACGTTAAGTTCCTCGGCTTCAAGGCGAGTTTTTCGGCATTCCCTTAGCTGCTTAACGACCATTCTCTTCTCGACTCAAGAATCCGCATTCCTTCTCGCCCATTAGTGGCAAATTCTGCTGACAGACCCCAAAGCGCGTTTGAAAGGGTACCATTTGAAAAAACGAAGCCAATTTCAAACGCGACTGTGGCTTTTTCCGCGCATGACTGCCGGCGAATTTTCTTGAACCGGTTTTGGCATTCTGTTAGGTTCACGTTTATGGCTATATCGACGAAAAACAAGACTATTACCTCGCCGAAGGGCTTTTTCGCTGCCGGCCTGTATTGTGGAGTCAAAGAATCGGGCAAGTTTGACCTGGGGCTTCTTGTCTGCCCCACGGGTGCAAAAGCAGCAGCGGTCTTTACGACCAACAAAATCGTCTCGGCAGCGGTGACGGTTTGCAGAGAACACGTAAGAAGCCCCCGGGTCTCGGCGGTTGTCGTCAATTCCGGCAACGCCAACACCTGCACTGGCCGCAAGGGCATCGAAAATGCGGTGGCAATGTGCCGCAGGACGGCACAAGCGCTTGGAATCGCAAATCGAAATGTCCTTGTAGCTTCAACGGGAATTATCGGTGAGCAACTGCCCATCGAGAGGATCATCGGGGGCATCTCACAGGCATCGGCAAAGCTCTCGTCCTCTTCCAGGGCCGGTCTTGATTTCGCCAAGGCCATCATGACGACCGACACTAAGCCGAAGCAGGCGGTCCGCCGGCTCGAAATCTCCGGCTCGAAGGTGACCATCGCCGGCACGGTCAAAGGGGCCGGGATGATAGCCCCCAACATGGCGACCACTCTGTGCTTTATTACGACGGACGCCGCCATCGGCAAGCCCTTGCTGGCCAGCGCGTTGAAGGCCGCCATGGACAATTCCCTGAACAGGCTGACTGTCGATGGGCATCAAAGTACGAACGATACGGCCATCCTTCTCGCTTCGGGCCTCGCGGGCAATCGGCCAATCGCAAGCCGGTGCCCGCGATACAGAAAATTTGCCGCTGCGCTGAGCGAGTTGTGCGAAGACCTGGCCGGGCAGATGGCACTCGATGCCGAGGGGGCGACCCGGATGTTTAAAGTGGTGGTCACAGGGGCGGCCACGAAAGCCGATGCCGCAAGAGCCTGCCGCGCCATCGCCGATTATCCGCTGGTCAAATGTGCCATACACGGCAGCGACCCTAATTGGGGCAGGATTATCTGTGCGGTCGGCTCCGTAGGCGTGAAGCTGGACCCGGCAAAGCTGTCCTGCAGAATTGGCCGGATAGCGGTGTTCAAAAATGGGACGCCTGCAAAATTCGACCCGAAGCAGGTCAGCAAAGTCATCTCCCAGGCCAAGCACACTATCACCGTGAATCTGGGAGCGGGCAAGGCCGCCGACTTCTGCTACGGCTGCGATCTGAGCGCTGAATACGTGAGCATCAACGCCGACTATCATACGTGAGACAAGAGAGTCGCAAATGCGTGCCCGGCAGGGAAATGCGTATGCCTCTTGCAGTGTCAAAGTCCTTAGTGTAGAATCGCCGTTTGGTGTTGGTTACATGCTTTGCTCGAACGACTTCGGGTCATGGGAATTCGGCTTCTCGCCGTACCTTCGGGGTGTAGCTCAGCTTGGCTAGAGCGCCTGCTTTGGGAGCAGGAGGTCGCTGGTTCGAATCCAGTCACCCCGATTTTTGCTCATTTTCATAAGTCCGTATCAGAGCAGGGTTTGTGGGAGTCATTGTGCTGATCAGGCTTATCTTCCACCCCTGCTCTTTTGTCATTTTGGCCCTTTTGTGTCTGTTTTGTGTCTATTTGTTTTTCCGCACCGCCGTTGAGCATCTTGTCCATGGCCTCCCTGGTCATGGTCATGTGGGATTCATCGACGATGCTGTAGAATCGATTGGTGGTCTCCATGCTACTGTGGCCGAGATAGAACTTGACGACATTGGGCGGAAGATAGTCTGCCCAGTTCTGAGCACAGCTCTTTCGGAAGGTGTGAATCGAGAACGCGCCATTGAATCTCAGTCCGGCTCTTTTTGCGTGGCCCCTAAAGCCGCGTCTGACGTTGTTGACCATGCAGCGGCTTTGCCAGGATCCGCCCGTATAAAACAAATATACATTAAATAATGCACTATTCCTGGTGCACCTGGTGTACTACCCCATGTATAGGCATTTCTTCTTGGGACCTGATTTGATTTCTTAGGGCCTCAAATGAGTCAGCAGCAGTATGGGCCCATGTCGGCGACACCATGAGGCAGCTCAAACGCTAAAAGAAATACGCCTGACCAAGCCAATTTCAGCCCCATTTCTTGCTGCCGGATAAGAATTTTTCCGGAAAATATGTAGTCACCACAATTGACCTGCCTGAGCTGATTTGCATATAATACTCATAGTGGCTTCTGACGCTCGCTTTCAATAGGCTGCGTGGAGGAAGAATCCAAATGGCATGCAACTAACGAGATTGTCTCCAGATGAAACGAAATACGGTGAAGGTGTGCCACGGGTGCGGCCTGAAAAACATCATTCATTCTTTGAAGGGGAAGTAAGATGAAAAGAACGAGGATCTTAGCTATTGTGGTTTTGGTATTGGGCATGGTTGGGGAAGCAACGAAGACCGATTTCACCTTCGGCACTCCCACGAAACTGGGGCCAAATATCAACACTTCGTCTGAAGAGCTTAACGCTAAGTAGACACGCAAAATGATT
>CP070806.1:1629468-1632841 GCA_020343675.1 Phycisphaerales bacterium | reverse complement strand
CCGTTCGACTTGCATGTCTTAGCCACGCCGCCAGCGTTCGTTCTGAGCCAGGATCAAACCCTTCAATTTGTATCGTCGAATCCCGATTGCTCGGGATATCGTCGTAAAGGCTCAACACTTTAGCATACGCACCGAAAGTGCTGAAATTGGCTCCCCGCTTTGGCGGGGAGAAGTTCTTAAGCTCGCTCCGGCAGGGCGTATCCCGCCGAAGAAGCTGCACTTTCGCTGCTGTTTTGGCTTAACTGTTTACTTGTCAAAGAGCTTCGTTCAAAAACTATAAACGGGGCCGGGGGAATGGATACATTCCCTGACCCCTCAACACCCGGCATATTGTAGCCTAAATAATACTATCGTCAAGAGGCAAATCAAAAAAAACTGAAATTTTTTGAAAATTTTCTCCCGCCGCCTGCCTTGTGGCCTTCCCGTGCAGCAGGCTTCGTGTTTTCTACGCTGTGAAGGCCGCTCTTGTTCGACCCTTCTGACCTCAAACTTCCGACGTCTGACTTCTGAAGATGGACGACAAAGGACGGAGAAATAGTCAATTCATGGCTTAGCCATCGTCAAGACCGTTGCTGTATGACCTCGTACTTCTGTTCGATGACCGCCCGAAATTCCTGCGAGACGGCGTTATAATCTATCACATCGACCCTGAACGGCAAATCCGATTCCTCGAACGCCTCGCGCAAAAGCGTCTTGACCCTTCGTTCGAGCCTGCCCTCCCCAACAATGGCCAGATCCAGGTCCGAATGTTTCGTGGCCGTGCCGTTACTCCTTGAGCCGAACGCGCGGACCTCGCAGTCCGCGACGTATGCGGCCAGGATGCGTTTTATCGTCTCTAAGTGACGTTCCGCCAGGTCAAGCATTGTGAGCCTCTAACGCCTCCGGCAATTTCTGAGCGTCGGCGAGAAACCGGTGCGCCGTCTCAAAGACGTCCTCGGCCGTGTTTTCATCGTAGGTATGAGCGGTCTCGCTTCTGGCGTCGTGATACTCCATCCATCGGTCCACGTCGCTGACCAGCCGGTGTTCGGCGCTGAGCCTGAACAACTGACGCCGGGCCACGCCGGCCACGTAAACCGAGCCGAGATTCACCTCCAGCCACCGCCTCATAAACTTCCAGCACAATTCATAGGTGAACTCGAAGTTCTGAATGACGCCCGCCCTCACAGCCTCTTTCTGGTCCTCGGTCAGTCGCGACATGAATGTATTATCGTCGGCGACTCTCAGTGTCTTTTCCAGCGATTCGACAGCCTTGCCAAGACTGGATAGATCAAGCTTCATTGCTTCACACCTTAAAAAGCCACAATTGGCCACAGAGCCCACAGAGGGCACCGAGAAATAGTGAATCCTCAATACTGCATCGTCAATGACAGAAACCACGCATTGACACGAATAAACACGAAATGCAAACCGCAGATGAACGCCGATGAACACCGTTCACCGAAACAGCAAGGCAGGGTGCGATGTATCGCACCATTCACCACTATGATGAGTTTTTTTGGAGTCGGATTATCCCAATCCACGGAAAGTCTTTGCCCTGGTGGATAATTATTTTAGAGGCGGATCAGCTGATCGATACGCCCGGATCCCGCCGATGATGCCGATCAGCCCTTCACCTTTGACGGCGTGCGGGGCGCTGGCCACGATTTGAACGATGCCTCCCAGGCGGCACAGGCCCGTCGCAACGAGGAGGATGCCCGCGAGCTGGAGGACGCAACTGGTCGCCACGACCCAGAAATACAACTCGGCGAAACCGATCCCGGATGCCCACGCGGCCCGCCGGGAATCGAAGAATACGACCTCCACGAGGGCCACCGTTTCTATCAGCATGAGCACAAACATGGGAATCGACCAGCAGAACCCTCTTGGTGAGCGCATCACTTCTCCCGGCAAACTGACAGGCATTTCTGACTTAACATCCATAGCTGGGATTTCCCATAACCCCTTGCCTGAGACACTCATACACGCTTGAAGCTCCATGATATCAAAATCTCACCGAGATTGCAGCAATTCTCTGGCTGCCCCTGCCCTTTGTCTCCGGTGTCTCCCGCCGAGGGATGTCCCTGCCCCTGACACTCTGATATTCCTGTCCTGCTATCTTTTTTTGCAGATTTTCTTTGTCCCGGCCTGGGGACAGGTCGTATAATATGGGCCGGTATCCTAACTATGAAAGAGCAACTGCACATCGAGACCGGTGTCGTATGAAGGATCCGAACAACGAAGAAACCCGCGAGTATCAAGCCGAGCATCTGCGCAAATTCAGCTTCGACCTGGCCGCTATCTGCAAGGCGCTGAAAGAGCAATCACGCAAGCTCAAGGCCGGTCGGCTGCCTGCGAACAGGACAAAGCCCGGGAGCCGTTCACAGACACGCTGAATCAGGCATCCGCTTGACGTGACCGATTTTCGAGAGTGGGGAGTGAGGGAAGATGTACCGAGCACCGCATCGGTTCCCCGACCTCCGGAGACCCTGATAGCCTGATCCCCCGATATCCTGAATTCTGCCCCCCAGAGGCGGACAAGCTCCTGTCTTCTGTGTCCTGTCTCATATTCTGTCCCCCTTCCCACACCGCCCGTCATTGCGAGCGAGGCGCAGCCGAGCGCGGCAATCTCCATCGGCAATGACAGAAACCGCAGATGAATACGGCTCTTCTTAGCCGAAGCCGGTAGGGTGCGATGCATCGCACCAGTCATCTAAATCGAAAATCGTCAATAGAAAACTTGTCCTGAGCCTGCCGAACGGATCGTAAATCCAGGGTCTTCTGTATTCTGTATTCTGTCTTTTATTTTCTGCCTTTTCCCTTGCTTCTGTCCCCCACCGGCGTACACTTACACTTAGCGGGGTGCAGACCACCGAGTACGACTTGAGGAAAAGACGAGATGACGGGAGCAAAAGATGCGAGCTGTTCGGATTACAGACAGGTTTCGGAATTCAGGCGGTCGTTCCTAATAAACTGAGGAATCCAAATATGGACGAGCTCATACTGAAACGTGTGTTTGAGGAGGACGTAAGGGCACATGACAGGCGATTCCAACTATTAAAGATCAAGATCATGCTTTCTTTCGGCCTCTTTGGAGTGGGGTCGCTTCAATTCGGAAACGGCGACGTAAGTCCATACCTGTTCATTGTGCTTCCATTAGTACCAATCATGATCGACTTCGCAATTCTCGGTGAATCTTATAACCTTCGAAGAAACCTTGCATATCTTAAGACAATATCCGGCGATGCTGGGGAAACGTTTGTGTCTCACATCAAAAAAAACAAAAATCCAATCTACCCGAAAACTAATGACGCACTGACAATATTCATTTCTCTGTCGGCTGTTTTACTTTTCAATCTCTCTGGCGGAAACAAGTGGTGTAATGTCGCTTACGTGC
>CP070806.1:1625987-1629368 GCA_020343675.1 Phycisphaerales bacterium | reverse complement strand
ATGAGGGTTTCGCATGCGTCTGTCTGGCCCCGCCGCGCTGCTATATGCAGAGGTGTCACATTGTCCCCGTCAACCACATTCACGTTTACACTACTCGCACGTCTCAGGATAATCCTTATTGCGTCTTGTCCTTCGTAGTCGCAGGCAATGTGCAGAGCCGCTTGGCCCTTTGCATTTGTTAAATTCACCTCTGCGCCCATGGCACAGATACTTGAAAGGACGTTCCCCCACCGCGGCGGGTATTCAGCAGCCCGTTGCGCTGCGAGATGAAGGGCTGTCTTGCCATTGGCATCTCTTATATTGACGTTCACATCATGTCTCAGAAGCATATAGGCAATATGCATTTGGCTCGAAGTCCCGCCTTCCAGAGCGATGTGCATCGGTGTTTGACGTTGGTTATTCGTTGCATTCACGTCTGCACCTCGGCGCGCCAGCTCGGCTGCAAGCCGGAAATCGTCATGCCGCACGAGTCGAGCAGCGTGGTGCAGCGGTGTATCACCGGCTTCATCCTTGACGTTTACGTCCGCTCCTTTGACTATGAGCAAGTCACACAGGAGCGTATGACCGTATTCGGCCGCACAGAATAGAGGTGTGCGAGCTTCATTGTCCTTTGCATTGACACGGGCGCCTCTTGAAATGAGGGACCTGGCTTCTTTCAAATTGCCGTCAGCCGCAGCCTGGTGAAGCGGTGTGGGGGCGGTCCGCGCTGCGGCTCGAGCGGTCAGGACGAGCGCTGTCGGGACGGTTAGGACGGCGATGAGCAGAGCAGTCATCGCCGCAATCAAGCTAGGGCTTTTGTGGAATCGTCTTCCTGGTCTTAACATGGTTCTTATCCTTTCCTCGATATCTTTGGCGGGACCGGCTACAGCCAACGATGGAACCGGCCGGGCCGATTCGTGTTCAGTAATTAGGACCTTTACAATCGCCGCACTGTACTCTTTGGCTCTGGTCCCCAGGTGGGCAACGGCCATTTCGTCGCAGCACTTCTCGCGCTCCATACGAGTCTTCTGGTGTGCCCACCAGACCAAGGGATGAAACCAAAAGACGGCCTGCGCGAGCACTTGGAGCGAATTGACCGTGGCATCAAGCCGCAGAATGTGACATACTTCATGGCCCAAAATATTCCTGCGGTGTGTGGCATTGTCGATCCTGAGGTAGTCAGCAGGCAAGTAGATATCACCCCGAATCAGGCCCCAGACAAAAGGTTGGCCTAGACCGTCCAGCAGCCAGACTTTCGGGTGGGACTCCATTCCAAAACCACAGAACACTTCCCCGACACTGGTTTGCAGGCCGTCCGGTAGAGGTCTTCGTTGCCGGCGCAGCCGAAGGGTGCTCCGTACCAACTTTGCCATGGCCACACAACCAAAAACGACCACCCCAACAATCCAAACAATGCCGACCACCTGGTAGCTGGAAGGCATTGAGAATTTGTTTGTTCTAGGCTTTGAGGTGTCCCTCTCCACCGATATCGACGGCATTGCTATGGAGCGATGACTGACCTGCTCGGGAACCTCACGCACCGCAAGGGGCTGCGCGACAGGTAATCGGGCAAGAGGCTCGGTTCTCTGCTCCGCTGGCAGGATGGCCAAAGGTACGGTCAGAAAAGGCGGCACAAGGCATTTTGCCAGAACGATGAGCCAGAGAAGATATCGAACGTGAGCGCTTCGGTTTCTCAGTATCCGGCAGACCGCCGCCACGACCACAATCAGAACAGCCAATTGCCAGCTTTGACGCCACAGGTATTCGGTAATCTCAGCTAAATAATTGCCCATAGCATATTCTCCTGGGAGAAATGTAAGTTATTCTTCTTCTATAAGCTCCATGAGTTTTTTGATATCTTCGGTGGTCAGTCTGCCGTGTTTGGCCAGATGTAACATCAATGGAATGGGATCGCCAGCGAAGACTCTCTCAAGGAAGTCGTTCACCGTCTTCTTGAGGACCGATTCCATGTTCACAGCGGTATGGTAGATGTTGGCATTGCCTCGAACAGTGTGTTTTAGATAGCCCTTCTTCTCAAGCCGACGCAATAACGTTTGAACCGTCGCAAAACTTACCCTTCGTCTCCTCGGAAAAGTGTCATAGACCTCCTGCACAGCAGCCTTCTCAAGCTGCCAGACGATCCTGAGGATTTCGGTTTCGGTTCGACTCAAAGGGGCTAGTTGTTGCTTAGTCATGCGAAAATCTCCAAACATATATAACATACAAATGTGCTATACAAAGTAAACAGGACTGCATGTTCGGTCAATACAAATTTGAGATTCTTTGAAAAAATCTCTGAAATGGGCGTTCTTGGCCCCAAAACGCAGGTTTAAACTGAGAAAGATGGACAAAAATTCAACATCCTGTTGCTTATCCAAGTCGGATTTCTGGTAAAGAAGCCCGTAAGCTTCTTTGTAATTGACTTCATCATCTGCGAGGATGCCCATGACGATTCCCTTGAACTCGGCAGCTTCATCTCTAGAAGCTCACGTTTTCGTAGGCCTCCCTGCGATCCCGGACAGTCAGATTTCCCGAGTCCGGTTCTGGTCTCGGCCCTGCAAGACATTTTCTGGATCCCCATTAGCGGGATCCACTCCAACTCGGTGTGCAAACGCTTGGCCAGGCTGCCCACATCTGGCACACTTGGCTCGGTCCGGTATCTTGCCTACGGGATATATTTACCCTAATGAAGAAAGATCTGTGCGTGATCTATTAAGGCGACGGACTCTTTTGGTTCGGCAACGCACAGCACGGTCGCTGGGATCTGTTCGGGGGGGACCGAGCAATCGGTGCCCCTACCGCCACCTGAATACTTGATGGCCAAACACTTGCGAATCATGCCCAGCATGGCTCAAGGTATGACCTACGGACTAGGTCTCTTACTGATCAGCCTGGTTGCCGACAAATTCCTTTTTGATTACAGCGAACAGCGAATTGTCTTTCCGGGGCACCTCCGGGGCTTCTCCAGCCTCCTTGGCCTGCCAGTACTTCCACCCCAAACCGCCCGTACCCACCTCATAATCGTACCCGTCCCACTCATCCTCCCGGAACGAGTAAAACGCCCAGTGTACTTCATGGGCATTTAGAACCGCGATAACATCAGTCAAATACTCCGCCGCTCCCACGTTGCGGCGGTAACAGCCGAATTCCCCGCAAACCAAACGATTTGCGGGAATCCCATTCTCCTTAGCCCAGCCAAGAAATCCTGCAAAATATGTCTCAATCTGCTGACGGTCCCATTCCACTTCCTTGTCCGCAAATGGCACCTTACCCGGATACGGGTAGAAATGTTTCTCGTTGAAGTTATTACGGTTAGTAAAGGAATACGGCTCATACATATGAAACGAATACAGCACCTTATTGTCATGGAGCTTCGGCCAATACACAAAACCATCCGGCTGT
>CP070806.1:1622501-1625887 GCA_020343675.1 Phycisphaerales bacterium | reverse complement strand
AAGATCGGCCGAGTTGTAGAATCAGGGCAATATGACCCCGCATACTTTGATCCTCAACCGGGAGAAACCTGTGAAGTCCGGTTCGGGGACGAGGGCCTAATTGCGGTGGAAAAGAAAATGCCTTCTCTGCTGGGCAAAACTTTGCCTGATTTAAGAGGTATCTCAGTTGTTTTCTCGCCCGAGCAACATAAGGACAAGATGATTCTGGTGTGCTTTTGGGACATGAATCAGCGGCCGTCCCGGAACTGCATCGCTCAGCTTGCCGTGCGGGCCGAGCAGCTCAGTCAAAAAGGCGTGACTATCGTCGCAATACAAGCCTCAAAGGTGGACGAAAAGGCTCTGGACAAATGGGTCAGGGCAAATGATATTCCCTTCCCGGTAGGAGCAGTCCAAAGCAACGAGGAAGAAACACGTTCCGCCTGGGGCGTCAGATCACTTCCCTGGTTGATTCTGACCGACAGGAACCACGTTGTCAGGAAGGAAGGTTTTGGTCTGTCGGAATTGGATCAAGAGAACCTTACAGGCGGTGGAGAAACATCGAAGCCCGCGGAGAGTAAGCACGCACCAGGCAAGTCCCGGATTCTGCATTTCCCCGGGGACCGGTCGATGGGAATGCTCTTCATATTGGATGCGAACAAGGTGGACATAAGCAGCTACGAGGAATGGACGCCACTTTGTGAGGCTACCGGGGACGTTACGGCACCCGCGGGAAAAGCGTTGAGACTTGATTTGAGTAAAGATGCCGGCAGCGACTTATCGCCTCTGTCTGCGTTAAGATCCAACGATCTTGCCATGCTCTTTTGTTATGGAGTCGAAATAGACGATGAGCAGTTGAAACACATTTCGCATTTGACTGGCCTGCAGGAACTCTATATGAGAGATGCGGGGATACTGGGCACCGGGCTAAAGTATCTGGCAAAGTTGAAATCGTTGAAGAGATTGCGCGTAGACAACACCCATGTTGGCGATAACGAGCTTGCACATCTTTCAGATTTACCGGGTCTGGAAAGTCTCAACCTATGGTTGACGCCGACAACCGATGCAGGCATGGTCCATGTGGGAAGGATTACTTCGCTACGGTCACTGGTTTTGGGCCGTGGCGTGAGTGACGAAGGGCTTGCTCGTCTCAAGGGCCTGACTTCGTTACGATATTTGTTGACCGGCAGCCAGGCGATTACTGATGAGGGACTCCGGCATCTCGCGGACATGGCGGAGATGGAGAGTCTCGATCTTCGAGACACGCAGATAACTGATGCCGGCTTGGCTCATCTTAAGCAGATGAAGAAGTTGAAGAATCTGATACTGTATAGCACACGTGTTACTGAAAAGGGGCTGCTTCATGTTAGTGCATTTGGGAACCTTCAAAACTTGAGTCTATCGTTTGATGTTGCGGACGCGGGCTTGATGCACTTGTCAAAGTTAACCTTGCTCAAGCGAGTGGGGATCGATGGTGACTTGATAACTTCAAAGGGGCTGGCTGCGCTGTCCGAAATGAAATCTCTGGAGGAAGTTTCCGTGAGCCGCGGTGACAATACAGATGAGATTGTCAGTAAGCTTGCAGGCTTGTCCAGCCTAAAAGGTCTTCACCTTGGCAGAGGCCTGACGGACGAGGGACTTGTACAATTAGCCAACATGACAACGCTTCAGGAACTTGGGTTAAATGGAGCGCAGATTACAAATAAGGGCATTGCAGCTCTGGTGGCGCTTCCTTCACTTCGACGGTTGTCATTCCTGGACATGGAGCTTTCTTCTGAGGAATTTTGGATGAATTTAGGAAAACTCACTTCGTTGCGGCGTTTGGATCTGAGCCACATCCGTTCCAAGGTTACAGACGGACATATCGCTCATTTGGCCAGCCTGCAATCCTTGACGCAGTTGTCTATTAACGCCATCGTTATCAAGGATCGAAAAGCGATTTCTTCCCTGGATATCACGGATAAGGGATTGGGATACATGTCCAGACTGAAATCTCTGGAGCATCTTTCTCTTAGCGGGGCAGAAATCACTGACGAAGGACTCCTGCAGTTATCCGAGATACCAACTCTCAGATGGATGGACCTGCAGGGCTGTGGCGTCACAGAACAGGGTTTGCAAGAGCTCAAGAAGAAGCTGCCGGCGTTGCGATGGTATCTATGAATTGTCTGCTATTCGCGGCCCATGGGTGTGTGTATCGTAAGATTGCCTGCAAGCGATTTTGACGATGGGATGAGCAGGCTGGCAAGATATCCCGCAGAGGCGCACGCAGCGATGCCGATTCCGGCGTAGAGGAAGAAGTGCACGTCCGTGAATCGCTTGACACAGTACAGTATTATGGTGCTGTAAATCACGCCAATGATCGCCCCGGCGCTGTTGGCCCGGCGTGTGAAGATTCCCAAAACGAACAGGCCGGCCAGGCCACCGCCTAACAGGCCCAGCAGGGCGAGGAATAGGTCCCAGAGCGACTTTATCGGGTAGGTAGCCATCAGCAACGCGCAGCCGGTGCCGAAAGCGCCCAGCGCAACTGTCATGACGCGAGCGAGCAACAATCGTGTCCGGTCGGTCGAACCCGGATTGAAGCGGTGATAAAAATCGGTGACTAACACAGTCGCCATGCTGTTCATACTACTGTCAAGGCTGGACATCGCCGCGGCGAAGATGGCCGCCAGGACCACGCCGGCGATTCCGATGGGCAGCTCGCGCACCACGAACCAAGGGAGAATGGCATCGGTGTTGACAGTTGGATTGAGGTTCTGCGGCTGGCTCTTGTAGAAGGCATACAACGCGGTGCCGAGAAAGAAGAAGGTCAGCGCCGCCGGCACAGTCAATGCAGCGTTGGTCCAGAGCGCCCGGGCGGCCTGCTTCTCAGTCGGCGTTGTGAGGTACCGCTGAATCACGGTCTGGTCGGCCGAATACGGCACGAGATTGGTCATCAGATTGCCCAACACTACGACCCAAACGGCGGCGGCGGTGTAATCCCAGGTCAGATTCATTGCGTGGAACTTCTCGGCCTGGCGCCCCAAATCGATGATTCCGACCAGTCCCCCGTCCACTTTGAAAGCAATGACTACCACGCAGAGCAGCGCCCCACCCATCAGCACAAAGACCTGAATAACATCGGTCCAGATTACAGCTTCGATCCCTCCCATGACGGTGTAGATCGTACAGAAGACCCCCATGACGAGGATGCAAGTGTAGACGTTGAAATCTGTCACCGTCGCCAGTGCCACCGCGGGCAGGAACAGGACGATTCCCATCCGCCCTAACTGCATCAGGCAGAATGCTGCGCCACCGAGCAGGCGCAACGCGACGTTGAATCGTTTCTCCAGATACTCGTAGGCCGTGGAGATGTTGAGCCGCCTAAAGAACGGGAGGTAGAAGAACACGACGATCGGAGCGACCATGATGAT
>CP070806.1:1619008-1622401 GCA_020343675.1 Phycisphaerales bacterium | reverse complement strand
CACATATCCTCCATACTCGGGTTCTGCCGCATGGCAACTTCAGGAACGTGGCCAAGTATATCCATTGTTATAGACTACCAAAGATATCTGTGAACCGCTACCTTCTGGAGTGTTGTACGGCAATTTTTGTGTATGCAGCTCTCGATATGTGTAGTAGCATCATGCGCCAGGGCCGCGGAATTCGGCCCCGGCACGTGAGACCGGACATGGATTTCTACAAGCAATGAATATGTGATTGGAAGAGCCGACATTGATATTCTCCGTCATGAGCTGTGATTTCTACACAGTCGAGTTCGATCCGCCTCAGTCAGATCTATCGCAAGTCGGGGTCACATATCGCTCTTATCGTGCCTGCACCTGTCAGTGCCAACTCTTTTCCAAATTTCAAATATCAAAGAACAACTTCGGAGCGGGGGTGACAAAAGAAATCTGCCTGTCACGCTGCCTTCGTCTTCTTTCTTCGTGCCTCATATTCTACGATGTGTCTTCACTGACTCCACTTGTTGGTCAGATTTGAAGCAGGCCAAATTCTCAAGAAATGTCCATCTTGCAAGTACTTCAGTGACAATTAGTTATAGAAATCGCAAAATACAGCCACGTTTTAGATGGCCATCACTCTGGTCTTATCAGGAGAATCACAATAGAAGCAGGCATCGTGAGTTGATATTCCGGTGTCAGAAAGATCGAGGTATAATGGCCATATAATACGGCTCATGACAATCAAAGAGAAATCGAATACCAAGGAATGAGATCATGTTATGTCGGGAGGTACGAAAATGGATGACTTGACTGTTAGAAGGGGCCCACTTCATTGGTGGGCTGCGGGTCTGCTTCTGGGGCTGGTTCAGGTTTTGGCTGTCGGACTTAAGAAACCGTTAGGTGTTTCCACCCAGTTTGTGGTTGCTGATGCGAAGATGGTCTCTGCGGTAGCCCCTGACTATGCCGAGACACATCCTTTGATCAGCAAAGAGAAATACCAGAAGTTTGGCTACGGCTGGTGGCTGGATGTGGGCCTAGTCATTGGTGCTTTCTCAGCCACCATAGTGATACGCAGATGGAAGCTCCAAGCCACAACGGTCTGGTGGCGGCAAAACCATGGTGCTTCCATACTCACTCGTTTGATAGCGGGTTTCTGTGGAGGGTTTCTAATACTTCTGGGTGCCAGGTTCGCTCACGGCTGCACAAGTGGACAATTTGCCAGCGGCTGGGCCCAGTTATCACTCTCAGTGATTCCGTTTACAGTTACCTTGTTCGGATTTGGAATGCTCACCGCATATCTTGTTTGCCCCAAAACGCCTGTTGTAGATAAGTGAGGACACGGAAATGGCAACTGTGATAGTGGGACTTGTTATTGGAGCTCTTTTCGGCGCGGCTTTAGTACTTGCTGCCCTTGCAGACCCAGATAAGATCATCGGCACGCTCAGATTGAAGGACTTCCATGCTATGCGGACAATTGCCGTGTTCGTGCTTGTTGGCATGCTTGGCACTTGGATCTTGGGGCTAGTTGGTTTAGCGAATCTCAGTATAAAACCAACCACCTTAGTAACAGTGCTAATTGGCGGCAGCCTGCTTGGGATAGGTTTTGGGCTTACCGGCTTTTGTCCGGGTACTGGCTTGGCATGTGCCGCCTCCGGGCGCATTGATGCGCTCGTTACCGTTATTGGGATGTTTGCAGGTGCCCTTGCATACATATTCATTCATCCCTCTGTGGCAGCGCCGCTGGAGAAGATCGCTGACTACGGCAAGGTGACGCTGCCACAAATGACGAATACACCGGCTGCTGCGTGGGTCATTCCCCTTTTCGCCGTTGGGACACTGGTTTTGGTCCTTACGAAGCCGAAGAGAGGCTGACCCATGTTTACACGCGTGATCTGGGCGGGATTGCAGCGAAGCTCGGTGAGAGACTTGAGGTGAAAGCAGCTTGGGATCGTCACTGACGACTCACCTACTGGTGGGGATCAGGAGGGGCAAACCGAAGTCGGATGTCTTTGCAGATCATTCGGCAGTTCCTCAAATATGCAGGTTCTTAGCCACATAGAATCGCAGTGGACACTGACAGAATGCGGTGTCTCCCCAAGAACGCGCTAAGCGGCAGAATTGCCGTTTCTCCTCCAAGCACTCAAGCAGTCTGTCGCCTGCAATAATCTCAGCCTTGCAAACATTCTCGAAGCCCGACTTATAACAGGCAAATTCTGTCGGGCATTTCATTCCGCTCATGATCTGCTCTATTTCCTGTTTCTGGTCTTCTGTCAGCTCCATAGGTATCATTGTAACACAGAAGAAGAGCTGGCGAGAAAACAAAAGGAGTTCGACCACTTATAAGAAAAAAAAGGGCCGGCGGGGGGATTGGCGAAGGGTAATGCCGGGCCCTTTCAGAAGGTATGGGCGGTAGCTCGCCCCTCCAAGTCAAGCACAAAGTGATGAGTCGTGCCAGAGCGGTAGGCGCGGCCATATGAGGGGGACCTGAACCGCGATCGACGGATGCCCTGGATTTGGCGATCCTTAGTGACGTGTGGCTCACGGACAACGGCTTTATGGACTTGGTGCCGAGAGGGACCGGCGATGGAATTGTCAACTTCCGGGAATTAGCGCTTTTAGGCAAACACTGGCTGGAAGGGTCCTCCAAATAGATGAGAAGGGCCGGGAGTTTGATGCTCTCGGCCCTACCGTTGTGTTCTGAAACGTTAGAAACTTATCACCACGGTTCAGTGCCTGCAAGCCAGTTATCACACAGTATCGCCGCGTCACGCCAATCGATATAATCATCGGGAGGATCGCTAATGTCGCATGCCCAATCCCAGTCGGGATCTCCTTCTTGTGTCTCCCAGGCCCGGCCCAAAATGGAAAAGTCAAAGAAATTCACGCTGCAATTGTAATCCAGGTCGCCCATGTAGGCGTAATTGAACTCATAAGCGCCCATGTCAACGACTTCGATTTCATCGCAATCGCCGTCAATAATCCTCGGATGGCCGTCCGGGTCGGTCAATGGAAGATTCGGCTCACCGTTATTACCGGCATCGACGCAGGGCGAATCATATAACAGCCGCAAATCATCTCCGGCGGCATTGACAAAACACGGATCGGCGTCGATATTGCCTGCGCCGCCCCAGCCTCCCTGGACGTCGCTATAGGTGACGGTCGGGTTGCTCCAGAATTTGGCGATCTCATCCGGCGTGTCGCCCCAGAAGATGCAGTTGGTCACCGTCGGGTCACCAGTCATAACGGTGACAAAGTTGAACATCCCTCCGCCCAAAGCAGCGGAATTGCGGCTGAAGGTGCAGTTGGTCACCGTTGGTGCGCTCATAGCGTTGGCCATTCCCCCGCCGTATAGGTCCGCCGAGTTTCCGCTGAAAATGCAGTTGGTCACCGTTGGTGCGCTCATAGCGTTGGCCA
>CP070806.1:1615481-1618908 GCA_020343675.1 Phycisphaerales bacterium | reverse complement strand
CGCTATAGCGAGTGCCCAACCGGACAAAAGCCATTGGGTCCCACTGATTGGCAGCCAGGACGAGCAGAACAAAGCTAATGGCGACGACCAGCACCAGCACAGTTGGGCCCAATCGCGACCAAGATTCGCCGACGGCAGGTAAATAAGTGGGCAATTTCATTGGCAGGGTGACATCTGGTCGAAAGCAGCGGTATCGAATGCATCCCGTTGAAACAATAACAATCCATCATCAGCGAAGATCAGCCCGTAATCGGGACTAGCGAGGAATTCGTTGATGTGGGCACAATACTCTTCGACGAAGTGATATGGAGGGTCGAGACCATCGCGCATATCCAGTGCAATGTAATCGGGCTGTTTGTCTCGGAGCGACAGGTTAGGGAGGATGAATATCCACTGCCGCTGACTCAGGTGCGGCACAAGGTTGTTTTGTGCGGCAACGACAGCCTGCGGTGGAATGTGCGCTAACATCTTTTTTGCCTTAGTATGGTGTTCAGTGACAGCCGGCCATCTGAAGAATCGGCCTATCGGCGTATGGCCGAACTGGACTTGGTAAGCCAGTGTGACAAGCAAGACCATTGTCAACAGCGCCCCCCGCAAGAAACCGGGACTCGCGTGCTTAAACTTCGGGCCGGCAAATTTAATGAGTCGGGCCAATCCATTGATACTGGCGAACGTCACGTAGACGGCCAATGGCCCAGAACTGTGGTACAGGTCTAATTGGTAGGCGGGAGGATGGTGTCCCAACGTATTGATAAACAACAAGGGCGCAGCCAACACTAAAGTCAGCGGATCAAGCAAGGCAGTAAAGGCGACTGGCATAGTGAAACGAATCCAATAGAAGCGTTTGTCACCTGCCGTAGCGATTTGGATAGCCCGCCAGGGATTGGTGACAAGGGTGAGAATCACCTGGCTCATATTGTCTCCCAACTCGCTATAGCGATGGATATGGATACTGTCGGCACTGACGCTGTAGGCGGGCACAATCACGAAATTGGCGATGACAAACCAGGCCGCGCTTACACCCACAGTTGCCAGTCCTACACGCGGGTTGCGCTGCATGAGCAAGATGTAAAGCCCCATCATTAAAACCAGAAGCGGAATATCTTCTTTGCAGGTCATGGCCAGGATAGCCATCACAGCGAATAATCGGTAGCGGCGTGTATACATCGCCCATAGGGCGTAAGTCAGAAAGGGCACGGCAACGGTGAGGCCATGAAAATCAAATGCAACGGCGCTTTGCAGGGCGGGATAAAGCAGGTAAACCGCGGCAAAGATCAAGCCGGCGACTTGGCTTCGCAACCGTTCTTCAGCCAACCAATAAACGGGCAATGCACCTAGCGCTACGAGCAACGGTTGAAAAACAAGCAGCGTTTCCGGTCCCGGGTGAAGGCCATACAGAGGGAAAAGCAGCAGCAGGATGAATTCGACGTGCCCGCCCAGGGTGTTGGTCGTATTGGCGTACTGGGTAATCCAGAAAGGTCGGCCGTGGAGCATACTCCACATGATTTGATCCCAATTGCCCAGATCGAACCCGGCAGTCTGAAAGGCGGCGTGCTTTTGCAAGCTGTAGGCGATAAAAAACGCACTGTATATTATCATGATGACTAGGAGTCCGTATACAGCACCTGAGGTCTGCAATTTCTTGTGAGTTTCAGAAACGATTGGCTCAGTTTGCATAGCGGTGAACTCTCTGACCCCGGAACGTTCTCGTGACAGACCGGCTAATTATTGTCTGTACGCTGATAGATCTCTCGTCCCTCGATGATCTCGACAAGCTTATAGTTTTCAGCTAGCCCCCGGGTAAGCCAGGTCGGGGGATCGTCTCGGGCAATGATGACAAATCTTGTAGAAGACGCCAGGAGGCGGCGCTTCATTTCCTCCGGTCCACCAGGCACGACAGGTAACTCGACGTAGAGGGGCCAGACGAAATCCAGGGAGCATCGCCGATTGGCAAGGTAATATAGCTGAACATCATCGCTCCAGATGTAGATTCGATCCTCAGGCGTAGAGTGAGCCTGTACATAATCCGCAATATCCTGTAGCGCAACCAGCCTGGGCCCGTCCGGTGGCCAACCATTCAGAACAAAAGTCCGGTACGTCTCCCGTCCGGATTTGTAGCGGACATAATGGGACACATATTCGCCGTTCTTGAGTCCGATTTTGTTGAGAGGACGATAGATCAACATTGCAACCATGCGTACAGGGAGAGTCACAATATTTGACAGGACCATTAACACGACAAAGGGAAGCCGGCTGGTCACCTTTCTGCGTACTGGATCAATAATGTGGCGTATGATAGCATTGCCTTCATAAGCGTATACCCAGGCGAGAATCGTTCCCCCGGCCCTTACTAGACTAGCCACGCTCCTGAAACCTGCTTCAGGATAATCAAGATGGTGTAGAACACCGATCGAGTAGGCAAAATCATAAGTACCGGACCTAAAGGGAGGTTTCAGAAAATCTGCCTGGATAATATGAACACTTGGCAGCCTGCCGACATTTTCAAATGCTACTTCTACTGCATCGCTTAGATCAACACCAATTACCTCTTGCGCTTCGTAGCTAGCAGTATAATAGATGTGCCTGCCAATACCACAACCTGCATCTAAAATCTTCTTTCCTTTGAAAAAATCCGGCTGGATGGGATAGATCCAATCTAGAAATTGCCGCTCAAATGTGTCATGCATCTCTGAGAAATGCTTCCATTGCCATCCAAATGCACTGGACGTTCTCTGATGTTCCTGGGACAAATGATCGGGAACCAGACGCGGAACCCCTGCTCGTATTGGGAACTTTTTCTTACATTTCACACAGAGCAAGTTCCCTTCGATCACTTCTGCGTCTTGTCTATAGAGTACCTCACACTCAAAGGACTGCCGACAGTCTGGACAAACCAGGAGATTCAATAAGCGGTCTTTCACTGGCGGTACTCTTCCTTTTTGCAGGAGCCTAATCAAGGTCAGGTAGCCGTTTTCTTAGCAACGCATAGTAGAGATACCCCAAAAGGGAAATTCACACGACGCAATAATGGACGTTCTGTCGCAAAAATGGCCTGTAGCAGGCCATTGCTCCAGCCAGGGTGCAGATCGTTTTCGCTGACGATTTGGGCGTTACTTCCAAAAAATCGTAAGGCGATACGCCCTGCCCAGATGAGCGGGAATAAAAATGTATTGACGTAGGTAAGTTTATTGACACGCAAGTCAGCCTTTTCCAGCTTACCCCGAAGTTCGCCGGCCGTGTATCGTCGGCAGTGATGACTCACCTCGTCCTGCAATCCCCACAAAAGGTTGAAAGCAGGGACAAAAAGGATAAGCGAACCATTGGGTCTGAGCAACCGGACGAATCTCTGCAGGGCCTGCACATCGTCGTCAAGATGCTCGATCAGGTCTAGCGCCATAATCACGTCGAAAGATTGATACCGTACGGG
>CP070806.1:1611854-1615381 GCA_020343675.1 Phycisphaerales bacterium | reverse complement strand
ACTCAGAAGAAGGGTGTATTGTGGTAACGCCTGTATAAAGTCTATTTACAGTCGTCTCGCAGGTTATGAAGATACAAATGATGCGGAAAGATTATCTGTTGATCTTGCCATGCGTCATGTTGTCGGTGAAAGGGCAAAAGATAAAACAGCCGCTTCTGTCATCCTGATGGGAAGATTTGAGACCGAGATTCTCACGCGACCCCAAAACCTGAAAGCCCTGATGAACCAGCCCGGTCACTGGGTCGATGAAGTTCACAAACACAAACATATCAAAGAGATTATTCTGGACATCGACAGTTCTGACAGTCCTACTTTTGGAAGACAGGAAGGCTCTGCTTACAACGGTCATTTCGGTTATACCTGTTACCACCCCCTGTTTATATTCAGGTGAATCCGCCGAATATAGGATTGATGCCCCGCAATCCGCCGCCTCACGGGCCGGGTCGGATATCACGGAAACATGGTCGAAATCAAAATCCTCGGCAATTTTTAACTGGCCCGCGACTAATATCCTGTGGTCGGTTGCGTATTCCTTATATTTTTTGCCAATACTGTCAGAGGCTAATTGCATGGTTATAGGCATAAGAGGCAAATGGTCTGTATGCCCGCCTTTGAAAAGAGTAAAGATGCGTTCCCGGCTATTCATTTTTTTCCTCATTCATGGTCTTCAAGATTTGCACTCAATCGTACTATACTCAGCCTTTATTTTCCAGGTCTTTCTGTTCGTCTCCGCTGCGGGCCAGATCGACACCTTCCGCTCGCAGCGCATCCTGCAAATCAGCAACTTTCAACTCGCGTGGGACGCATCCTTTCTTAGCCGAGATAGCCGCTGCCAGACCAGCCGCATGACCTGTGGCGACACAATTTCCCATGCTCTTGCCCGCGGAAGCTGCAACATGAGTTGCGGAAATACACCGACCTGCCATCAGCAGACCTTCCAGCTTCTCAGGAATAATTGCCCTATAGGGAACATCGTGGATCTTCATCTTTGAGAGCCGGACAAAACCTATATCGAGAAAGCCACTTCGCCAGGCAATGACATCGTCGAACTTTTTACCGGTGAGTGCATCCTGCTCGGTCAGAACGTATGGACCTTTAACACGTCGTGTTTCGCGAACGCCTATCTGGGTGCCAGTGCCAATCAGCTCAATGTCTTTGAGTTCTTCGCCCCCGAATTCGCGCATAGCAAGAGCCATCTGGAGGACCTGACGGCGACTCTGACATTCGGCCTGCGTGCGCTGTACGGGGTCAGTGGCGTCGAACTGGCCGAGGTCTCTTGTACCGGCGTGGTTGATATAGAAGCTGTGGCCGTTTGAGACTTTGCCCAGGCCCCATCCGTTTGGAATGAGGGGATATTTCTTTTTTGCCTTTCGGGCGACCTCCCTCATATTGGCTTTTCTGACCTGTTCTCTTGTAACGTTCGTCAAGTGCAGGCACAGCGTAATAGGAGAGAGGTTACCCAGTTCCTTCATGGTTTCTGCGCCGGCGTAATAGGCCACATCCGCATCGCCGGTACAGTCGACAATGGCCTTTGCGGTGATGACGGCCGGTCCTCGCTTGGTCGCCACTACTACGCCCGTAATGCGATCACCGACCACCACTGCGTCAATCGCCCGCGCGTGAACCAGGTATTTGCAGTCGACCTGATCGAGGGCATCAAGGACAGCCACCTTAAGATAATCCACGTTGCACCATAACTGGTGCTGACCGACTTTAACCGCCTGGTCACCGTAGGCCCGGAGCTTTTCCAGAAGCAGTTCGTGGACTTCGGAACGAGGTTTACCACCGGGCCGCATCTGGTTAATTGGCATTCCCAGGCACCAGGCAGCAACACCACCGAAAAAGGCATGGTGCTCAACCAGTAGGGTGTTTGCGCCTCTTGCCGCGGCCCCGAGTGCTGCGCCGATTCCTGCCGGGCCGCCACCGACAACCAGCACATCCGGCTTGTATGGAATGGCGGCCTGTTTGCGGACTATCAGGGGACTTTGGGCAGAAGCTGAAGGTGTCGGAGTATTACCAGCACTTACACCAGCTACAGCTGCACCGGCTGCTGTCAGAAACCTTCTGCGATTTACTTTATTTTCCTGTCTCATCGTGTTTTACTCCTTTCGGCCTTGCGAGAGTATTACGAGAACTTTCTATGTCCAATTGTATCGGGTCGGCATTTAGGGCTCTTATAGTTACTGTGCGGGCGCCTGCCTGGTTGATTACTTCAACTGTTCGTTTCTGCCCCGGTACCATATCGAAGAAATTGTCCTCAAACACGGCCCCTGTAACGCCGTCGGCTTCAAGGGTGACCGTACGTGCAAAGATGTTCGCGGTTATTTCTATCTTACCGCCGAGAACACATGCTGTTAGTTTGGCATTAGGCAGATGCAGATATCTCTCGCCAATCAATAAATATGTCGCATCCTTTTCACCGAAAGTTGCGTGAAGGAATTCATTTCGCAGGTAAATCGGTCCCAGTTCTGTTGTTACCAGACATCGTTTTGCCCGGCCCGGCTCTATTTCAACCTGTGTCTCTATTTGACCGCGTGACTTCCCATCGAACCGGAGGCGGTGGACCTTTAATTTGCCTGATACCGGTTCCGGTGAGTCATTGACTACCCAAACGGCGATTTCGTCTCGCGTTTGTTCAAAGGAAATCAGTACCGGATCGTATGCACGGCGAAGGAAGTAGAAAGGAATTTTTGGTTCGAGGTAGTAATCAATAACGCTCCAGTAAATAATCGGCCAAGAATCGTTAAGGCGCCAGACCATATTACCCCAGCATCGCCGACTGCCGTCAGGTTTGCCATCGGGCACACCCCGCCGCTCGCGCTCCACCCGGTCGCGCAGGTATTCACCGTGCGCCATACCGAGAACACGAATAAGGTCCTCTGCATTCGATGGGTCACAATATTCGCCAACCCGGCCGACTTTGTCCCATGAGCCACCAACAGAGCGATACTGCCACATCGGCGGCCAGGCCGGCCGCCCCGGAGTGTGTATTGCAGGGCTGTATCCCTTCGGCCAGAGGTCTTCTTCGCTTAGAAACAACTTCATGCTGGAAAGCGAAGGTGCACTTGCCCGGCCAACTTCCGAGGCATAGAGCGGCACCGATGCCTCAGGCGCGAATTTGAGGGTCGTATAGTCGTGCCAGTCACCTTCGAGCGGCCAGTTGGGGACTTTGCCGCCATAGGGTGAACTGGGATGGAACAATCGATCAGGGTCCAGCTTCTCACAGGCCTGTGGCATAATCTCTTGGAACAATTCCAGCCCGATTGTCGGGCTGGTGCCGTGCGAGAAGTCCCAGCCCATGTGATTTTCATTACCGCCGGCCCAAAGCAAAATGCAAGGATGGTTTCGCAGCATTCGAATCATGCCTTCGATTTCGGCGCGACAGTTCTCATCAAACTTCGGTTCTCCACTCGGGTGCATGTTGTATCCGAACATAAAGTCCTGCCAGATAAAAATACCCCACTTATCACACTCGTCGTAAAACCGGCGTGGGGGTATGTGGCCCTCGCCCCAGATTCGAAGCACGT
>CP070806.1:1608224-1611754 GCA_020343675.1 Phycisphaerales bacterium | reverse complement strand
ATCTTGGCCGCGCGCTCAAAATCAAGAATTCCCAGCCTTTCTCCGATCTCCCAGTGCGGCAAAGGTTCAAAGTCAAAAGAACGACGTTCACCGAACGTCCTGATCACCACATTGTCCTCAGCATCTTTGCCTATCGGGACAGACGGATGCGGAAGATTGGGCAGTTCCATCAAAATCTTGTGGAGAGTTTGCTCGTGCTTAAACAACTCCTCGTCTAATGTTTTGATTTTCCGGGAAACCTCCTGCATCTGGACGATTAAGTTTGCGGGGTCTTGTTTTTCCCTGTTCATTTGGGCGATTTGCCCGGAGACTTTGTTGCGCGCGCGTTTCAGTTCTTCAACTTCAAGCAGGATGGACCGGCGTTTTGCATCACAGTCCATAAACAGACTAAGATCGTACGCTTGCCCACGCTTGCGGAGCGATGCCTGCACGAGTTCTATGTTTTGTCTAATGAACTTGGTCCCCAGCATACAGAATCGACTAACATGAACCTTTGATTTAGTCAATGATTATTATTACTTGACTTTATTCTATGTTTCTGTTATAAGGCCACACTTCGTGGGAAAGAATCTTCGGTACCTGGAGATGTCTCATGGAAGACGTAAAAGCAAAAAAGTCCGAAATTAGACGAAGTACCTTGGCTCGGCGCGATGCCCTCTCCAAGAAACAACACGCTGAGAAAAGTCGGGCTATCATGGGCCGGTTGTTGGAATTTGCCAACTTTCTGGAATCCAGGATAGTTCTCTTTTACGTAAGCTACAAGAGCGAGGTAGATACTGTACCCATGATCCACAGGGCATTAGCCCTCGAGAAGATTATCGTGCTGCCTCTAATTGATGTAAAAAAAAGAAAAATCGTACCTTTCAAGGTTGACAACCTCGATAGAGACACCGGACCCGGTTATCAGGGAATCCGTGAACCAATCCGCCAGCGATGCAAGCAGGTTCCCGTGAAACATATCAATCTGGCTATCATCCCGGGCATAGCCTTTGACGAACGAGGTGGCCGTATTGGCTACGGCACGGGCTTCTATGACAGGCTCATACCCCAGCTTGATATCACGACAAGAAAAGTAGCCCTCGCCTTTGAATGTCAAATAGTCCCCCAGATCCCCATGGAACCCCACGACCGGTATACGGACATCATCATCACAGAAAAGCGCATTATATATAAGATCTGATCGTAGGGTGTTTCCTAAACAACTGCCTGTTTGCCCTTCAAGGCGAGCCGTCAAGGCCTTGGGTGAAAGGTATTGCGGGCACACAATAGGCGGTTTTCTGTGTCCCAAATGGCTCGGAGGGTCCCGTTTCTCGTCAAGTAAATTAGGGTATTAGCTTGTGTGGATTCAGCAGTCGTCTGAGTCGCTCTAAGTTCTCCGTTTCCCCAATGCTGATAATTGTGTCGCCCGCCTGAAGTTTTGTTTGCGAGGAAGGGTTGAACAGCATATCTCCAGCGGCTTTTTTCACTGCCACAATAATCAGATCGAGTTCTTGACGAATTCCAGAGTCCTGTAAAGCAACATCAGTCAGCTTTGACGAACGATCAACAGGCATTTCCTCCATGTGAATGTCGCGGCTGGTATCCATCACGGTCAGCTCGAGAAAGTCAGTAACCGTGGGACTTAGAATGGTTTGGGCCATTCGGTGAGCTCCCATCCGATATGGACAAACGACCTTGCTGGCACCGGCTGCGAGCATCTTCCTTTCGGCCTGCTCTTCTCCTGCCCGGGCCAGAATAAACAGTTCACGATTAAGCTGCCTGGCACTCAGCGTCACGTACACGTTGTCGCTGTCCGTCTTCAACGCAGCGACTAATCCTCGAGCGCGTTCAATTCCCGCTCTGATCAGATTCTCTTCTTCCGTGGCTTCACCTGCAATGTGCAGAATGTTTTGCTCATGCAATTTGGAAACCCTCACCTCGTCGCGCTCTATCACAACAATATCCATGTTGCTCGAGAGAAGGGTATCGCACACCGCGCTACCCACACGCCCATAGCCACAAATAATGTAATGATCTCTCTGAGCACTGATCTTCTTTTCCAATTTACGCCTCCCCAATATTTCTCTGATGCGACCCTCCACCATGAAGCGGATGATGCTTCCTCCAAGATAAAACACAAAAGCGACCCCCACGGCAATGAGGGCCATGGTAAAGGTGCGGCCAGCCGGGGAAAGTCTTTGAACCTCACCGTATCCGACGGTGCTCAAGGTAATAACGGTCATGTAGAGGGAATCTCCGAATGGCCAGCCCTCTATGGTCATGTATCCGATAGCGCCACCCAGGAGCATGAAGACAAAAACCAGGATACCGATGACAAGGTAGGTGGTTCGGTCCAAGATCTACCTCCATTTACGCGAGAATATAGGGATGCTTCGTAAAATTCAATACATTTTTCACCGTCGAACCCGCTATGAAATTGAAGCTCCCTGCAGTTCCGATAAATCCAGATGGGTCACGATAAATCGGGACAGGGAATGCGCTCGCGGTTGCACTTCATTGACAAGAAGGGTTGGGGGGGGCGTCCCAATTCGAATAAGTAATAGCGTATCAGGGTGATGCGTTTGACGGGGACTGGATATATAGACGGGGCCTTCAGCTATTGCACTGCAAAGCACTAACGATACGGCTTGCCTTCTTGACCGGCTTGCTCCCCGGACACGCAGTGCTGCCGCACGGCAGAACCTCCGTCCTTTGGGGCGGGGAGGCTTCACGCCTCCTGCAGAGGTCGGTTACGCGGAGTTGAAACGCCCTCGCGTCCCTATCGATCGGGGCCGGCAATGCGATCGCTTTCAGGGTTCAATCTTTCTCGATTTTATTTTGCCTGAGCAGAACCCACCACTTGAACGCTGTATTCTGCAAAATCCGGAGCCAGATCAGAAAATAGAACCATAAAAGGAACTATTTTGCCCGCCGGGATCTCGAAGTTAGACCTGTCATCGCCCATTCTGTTCTGAAACTTACCGTCCATGGTAGCCATGTGTAGAGTTTGTAGCCCTTTATCGGACAAGATATTGCCACAGTAGGAAAGCTTCTCGGCAATAGCCTTTCCATCCTGTGAATAGAGAATTCCTTTTACTCTGATGAAGTTCCGGGATTCAGGATAGTCGTTCCTGACCATTCCTCTTATGACAAACACACGACCGGCCTTGCTGTTTTCAAGAAATTCAGTCGTGATTTGCTCGTCCATAATAGTTATGTGGAGGTTGCCAGGATCAATGGCCTCGGGCTGCGGCACACCCGTGAGAGATTGGAGAAACGGAACCTTTTCCTTTAGAAGAACGTAGGCGCCAAAAGCCCCTCCAGCCAGAAGGCCGAATACTAAAAGAATCATGACCGACGCGCTTAGGCGCTTTTTTTCTGGTGGCGCTTGCTCGGCCACCGGAGGGGGCATGGGTTCTTCCTCGACTAGCCCCACCTCGGTCTCTTCCTCGGCCTCAGCTTCCTCAACCATTTCTTCTTCCCACACCGGCTCAGGTGCCTCCTCAACAGCAGGCACTTCGTCAACCACGGCGTCGATACCGTCGAGCCGT
>CP070806.1:1604586-1608124 GCA_020343675.1 Phycisphaerales bacterium | reverse complement strand
CGCTTGGCGACCGCGACATTGTCGATAAACAGGTGGTCGTCACTGCCTGCGGCCCACGTTCCGCCGTGATAGAGGTTGACCCAGATACACTGGATTTTCAACTCGGGCACATCGCGCATGCGGACGTCCGTCTTCTCAAAAGCGAGCTTTCCATCCACCCAGCCCCGCAGGATACCGTCGTTTTTCTCAGGTGTATTCATCCTGACATATTGCTCGATGCAGTACCACCGGTTGTTTTCGAGGTAGCCCAGCTTGTCCCGTTCCCAGATCCAGGAGTTGCCGTACCGGCCTCGCATGTCGGCGTGATAGCAATAGAAACCTGTCGGGGTCTTTCCGTCTCTCTGCCCCCCGAATTGCCCCCGGGCGGACCAACCATTGCGGCCGTTGCTCGGCCTGCCGCCCCACCCGCCCCGGCCGTACGTACCTCCGATACCGGGCAGCTTGCCGCCTCTTCGGGGGTTCCAGTCACTGGCAAAACGCAGATAGTAGCGAAAGTAGATTTCTTCGGGCTCGCCGCCGGTTCTCTGCTGGAATTTGTATTCAATGCTCGCACCGTAGTGATCGCCTTTTGTCACCTTGACACGCAGAGCCTTGTTCTGCAAAGGCTCGAAGCCCAGCTCATCGTCTTTTGCGACGACGCTGACGGTCTGCCGCTGTCCCCCCGACCAGATTTCGCGCCAGGCATCCGACTCAAAATCCGTAAAAACAATCACATCCGGATCCTTCTCCAGTCCGTCATCCAGAACATACTTAGCCGCCACGCCTATTTCCCCGGGTGACGGTTCGGCCCCACAAATGACAAGCACTAATAGTGAAATCAAAAAAGCTCGACCCATTTTTGCTGTCTCCTTTTCAGTCAATCTCGATGACCATCACCTCTTCGCCCCCGAGGGTCACCTCGGTCTGTCGGCCACGCCACTCGATGGCCCGCCCTCGAGTCAATTCGCGGCTGTTCTGCGGCGCATCCCGCTCCAGTTTGACAGTCACAGTGCGCTGCTCACTGCTGTCATTGAATACCGTGAAGAACCGCTCGCCGAACCGTTCCACATACACGCGACGGTCGCTCGAATGAGCGAACGTGATGGGCTCCCAACCCGCCTCGGCAATCCGTTTGCACAGCGGAACATATTTTCTGAATAGGGCCCGATCCCGTTCATACAGCTCGGGCCGTCTGAAGTAATGGCCCTGTGACGCATTGTGGCTGAAGAATCCCGGAAACATGCCGTAGGCAAGCGAACGCTTCATATATTTTTCGACCAACTCGCGCGAGAACTGTTCAAAACGAGTATTCATCAGAAAACAATAAGGTTTGCCCTTGCACAGTGAGCGGCGGTAGAGCAACTCGCCGTCGGCCATCGGCTGCCATGCTCCGCTCGGATTCCAGTTAGTTTCAGTCCCCATAACATCCACCAGCGGCGCCAGCCAGCACAAACGGTGCGGAGTGGAGTTTGCCATCATGAGCCTGTCCATGGCGTGAACATCCCGGGCGATGGCGCGAACATATTCGAAGACTATCAGGCCCCGGAAAATGCTTGGCTGCCGGCTGTCAGACGAGAAGGTCAGAGGCGTCTGGGTGGCGGCGAAATGCTCACGACGGAAGTCAAGCTCTTCCGTCACGTAACCTTCGCTCGAATCAATATATTCTCCATCCAGGCGAGCATTGGCGCCCGGACCGTACAGTCTCTCACGAAGCTCGGCGTTCCATTTATTCTTGAAATCCGTGAAATCCCCCTCGATCTTGGGCATCGAGTTGATGCTCCAGACCGCCCCATCGCACCAGGGGGTATCAAGCAGCCGGGCGGGACACCGTCCGTCTTGATTATGAAAACCGCCGGCCAGAAATGCCCTGGCTCGCGGGTCCGCCTTTTCATCGGCAAGACGCCGAGCTTCTGCAAGGGCAGCTTCAAGCGTTCGAGGCATCTCTTGGGGCATGCGCATCCACCAGGTCATCGGCTCGGTGTAGCGGAAGGTGATGATCTCGTGTTTGTCGTCCCACACGGTCTCGTTGGTGCCCTCCTTGAATTTGAAGCCGAAGTCCCGCCAATCATTGACGTCGCTGATCTTGGCGAAAGGCATCCACAGCCCCTGCTCAGGCGTTCGGCACCGGAACGACTCGGGGAAAATCTCATAGTATCGGGCCAGGGCTGCACGAAAGCCCCACGCCGGGGCAAAAGTGAATTTACAGAAACGCAAATGAGCCGTGGACTTCTCGGGCGTCAGCCCGACATCGTAAGCCAGAAACAGCTCACCGGATCCGGCGTTGTAGCCGGCCCGAAAGAACGCGGGTTTGGCCATGTCAATGCCCAAGGCAACGCCCCGTCTAGCGACGGCTACGGCGGCGAAAGGATAGCGTGACAGCCGGCCGTTGGCTCCGGCCGAGGACCTTCCGGCGTTCATGTACTCTCGGCCGGGCTCAACCGTCAGACTTCGGCGAGGGTCCTGGAGCCAGCGGCAGTCCCTGGGCGACAGCGGAACGGCATAAAGCAGGGTGATCGCCCGATCCTTGCCGGTTGTGTCGGTGATGGTGACATCGAACATCGTAGCGTTGTCACTTTCTTCCTTGCGACAATCGAGTTCAAGGCCCAGAATCCGGCGATTGGCGCTGGACTCGAATTGAAGAAAGTCAGAGTTGGCGGCGACGTCACGAACTTGAAAACCTTCTCTTGCCGAACCTGAAAACGAGACCGGAACACCATCGAACAGGCATGCACCTGCGGGTGGCCTGATCACGCGCAGTTCCGGATCACGGAACCAGGCCTTCCCGGGATGGCGTCGCAAGAGCATGTGAAAAGACACGGACCGTACGGGCTTTTCGGGAAACACGAGGACCTGGACTTTCTGCCAGTCATGCGTGCCGACGTTGAAGGGAGCCGTCTGACCCCAGAGCGGACTGCCGTCGGAATAGACCAGATCGAGATAGAGGCAATAGTTGCTGTCTCGACCGCCGCCCACGTCCTGGGCCTTGCTCCAGGCGACCGCCACAATCGGCTCCGGTCTGGTTTGATTGAGTGTAACCGTCTGCGAAACGCCTCGCTGGACGTCTGCCTCGGAGGCATTATCACAAACGAACACTCCTTTTTGTCTTTCGAAACCTCTCTGCCAGGGCCGCCAGGCTTCCGCGTCGAGCAGATTGTCCCCGGTGTGGTCGACGACCAGAACCTTCTTCGTGGAGACGCTGTCGCTCGAACGTTTTCGCGCAGGTGCTCCAAATACGGCGTCAGACAACAATAAGAACACGCTCGCCGAGAGTGCAAGTACACTATTGACTATGGGATTGATATTCGTCATGCTCCGGCCCTTTCCGACGGCATAGCACCAACAGAGCTGTCCTTCAGGTCGCCATCATACCCGTTTGCCGGGCGGTTGCATAGCTTCTGTCGGCTCACGAGGCTCCTATGGAAGCATTTTGTTCTTTGGATGATTCTGCTCTTGCTGTAATATCTGCTCAAGTACGGTCAGAAGGCAAGGTTGGACGAATCTTGATTTGGGAGAATCGTGATGACACGAAAAGACAAGAACGTAACCCGGCGAAGATTTC
>CP070806.1:1600921-1604486 GCA_020343675.1 Phycisphaerales bacterium | reverse complement strand
GCACCTTCACCTGGGACCAGGCACGGCAGGGCCTGAACGAGTGGCTCCCCCTGGGGGGATCCTTCCACCTGCGCCAGGGCCGGGTAGACCGGGTCGTGTGGGACGACACGAAGGCCACCCCCCGGGATGGCTCCCGCATCTTCCGGGCCGACGCCACGCTCTTCCGCCTCGGCAACGAGGTGGTGGTCGACGGGACCGGCGGGGGGGCGAACACCTTCGCCACCCTGGTCGATTTCGTGCCGAACTACGACGAGACGCGGATGGAGCCGACGGTGCTGCCCTCGAAATTTCCAAACCTGCTGGTCAACGGCTCGACGGGCATTGCGGTTGGCATGGCAACCAATATCCCTCCCCACAACGTTGGTGAGGTCTGCGACGCCCTGCTGCTGGTCATTGACGAACCCGGCTGCGGGTTCAAAGACATCATCAAGCGCCTCCCCGGGCCTGATTTTCCGACCGGCGGTATCATTTGCGGCCGCAAGGGCATCATGGATGCGTACTCCACCGGCCGGGGCCATCTGACGGTCCGCGGGAAGGTGGACGTCGAGTCGAGCAGGAGGGGCCGGGACAGAATCGTCGTCACCGAAATACCCTACATGGTCGTCAAGACCACGATTGTCTCGAAGATCGCCGAGTGCGTTCGGAACAACACGCTGCCCGAGGTTTCCGATGTGCGGGACGAATCGGACCGGCACGGGCTTCGAATTGTCGTAGACTTGAGAAGGGACACCGACGCCGAAATCGTGCTCAACAAGCTCTATAGGTACACGCCTTTGCAGAGCACGTTCGCCATCGCCAATATCGCACTGGTGAACAACAAACCCGAGACGCTCAACATCCGCGAAATGCTGGACTGCTTCATCGAGCATCGCAAGACGGTCATTCGCCGGCGCAGCCGGTTCCTGCTCAAGCGGTGCCGGAACAGGGCGCACATCCTTGAGGGTCTGATCTTAGCGGTCAGTGATATTGACGATATTATCGATTTGATCAAGAAATCGCCCGATGCCCCCGCGGCCAAGCTGAACCTGATGAAGAAGCCCTTGCACCTGGCGGAGCTGGCCACGCTGAAGAAAATCCTGCCCGAAGCGTTTGTCAGGGAGAAGAGCAAAGGCGAACATTTCCTCACCGGCCCCCAAGCCGACGCGATCCTGACCATGCAGTTGCAGAGACTGACCGGTCTGGAGATCGAGAAGCTGGCCAGGGAGTATGCCGAACTGATCGAGCAGATAGAAGGCTATGAGGCGATTCTGGCCGACGACCGGATCCTACTGGACATCATTCGCGAAGACATTCACGAGATCAAGGAGAAATACGGCGACACCAGGCGCACGAAAATCACCGCCCAGGCCGAGCAGCTCGACGTGGAAGATTTGATTGCCGAAGAGGAGGTCATCGTAACGGTCAGTCACGGCGGATACGTCAAGCGCCTGCCGATCGACACCTACCGGCGGCAGGCCCGGGGCGGGCGGGGCATCATCGGCTCAGACATCAGGGAAGGTGATTTCATCAAGCATCTGTTTATCGCCTCGACGCACGATTATCTGTTGATCTTCACGAACCGCGGCAAGTGTTACTGGCTGAAGGTCTATGACATCCCGAGCATGTCCAGACAGAGCAAGGGCAGAAATATCGTCAACCTGCTGAATCTGGGCAACCAGCAGGTCGCCTCGATTATTAACGTCAGCAGTTTCGATGACGAAGGCGAGGACACACCGCAGCGGCAACTGGTCATGGCCACGAAGAACGGCATCATCAAAAAGACGAGGCTTTCCGCGTATGGCAATCCACGAGCCAGCGGCGTGATTGCCATCAATCTGGATCCGAACGATCATTTGATCGACGTTGCGCTGACCATCGGAAGCGACCACATCGTTCTGGGCACGCGCGACGGCATGACGATTCGTTTTGACGAAGGCCAGGTGCGTTCGATGGGCCGGGCCTCGCGAGGGGTCAGGGGAGTCAATCTGCGGTCGGGGGACGTCGTGGTTGGCATGGTGATTGTGCAGGAAAAGGCCGCGCTGTTCACGGTCTGCGAAAACGGGTACGGCAAGCGCACCGGACTTGAAAATTACCGCGTGCAGAGCCGGGGCGGCGTGGGCCTCAAGAACATCAAGACAAGTTCCCGCAACGGCAAAGTCGTTGCGCTCAAAGCCGTCCAGAGCAAGGACGATTTGATGATGATCACCGCCCACGGGATGATTATTCGTACCGGCCTCGACGAGATCCGCTCGATCGGCAGGAACACGCAGGGCGTGCGCCTGATCAACCTCAAACAGGGGGACAAGCTGGTCGCCGCCGAGAAGATCGTCTCCGAAGATGCGGGCAACGGCAGGAACAGGTCGAACGGCAAGGGCAACTCCAACGGCAAGAGCAACTCACGATCAAAGCCGGAGGCGAAAGGTGGGCCGGAATCCAACAGCAAGAAAAAGACCCGCAAGTGACGACGCCGGGGGCGACGCGCGGGAGCTGGTTTGCGTCATCACCGGCAAAGACGACGCGTTGGTCAACGCCCGGTGCCGGGAGTTTCTCGATACGCTGCTGGAGCCTTCGCAAAGGGCCACTGCACTTCTGGACGCAGAAGCGGCTTCGGTTCCGGCCTCCGACGTTCTGGACGAACTGCGAACCGCGCCGTTCCTGGCCGACAAGCGGGTCGTGGTGCTCAGGGGAGCCGACGATTTTATCTCCCAAAATCGCACGCTGCTCGAGAAATATTTTGACCAGCCTTGTTCGACGGGACGACTCGTCCTGACCGTCAGGACCTGGGATTCGCGCACCCGGCTGGCCAAAGCCTTGCCCAAGGTCGGCAGGCTGATCAGCGTCTTGCCGCCGAGCCGTCGGGAGCTTCCGCATCGCCTGGCCGATTACGCAGCCGAAGCGCACGATAAGAAACTCAGCATGAGCGCGGCGGCACTTTTGATCGAGCTGGCCGGCGACGACCTGATGCGGCTGTACAGCGAGATCGACAAGCTGGTTCTGTTCGCCGACGCCGAGAAGCTCATAACGCCAAAGCACATCGAAGCGCTGACGGGGCACAATCGCCTGTTCAATGCGTTCGCCGTCATCGACGCCATGATCGCGGGCAAGCCCGGCCAGGCTGTCGAGCGGCTCCGGGGCATGTTCGCCCAAGACAGGTCCGCCGAGTACACGGCCGTCGGCGCCTTCGCTTTTCATTTGCGACGGATGTTCAACGCCAAGGTGCTGCTCGAAAAAGGCATCGGGCCACGCGAAGTAACCAGCAGGCTGCGTATCTGGGGTGACACGAACGGTTTCTTCTCTCAATTGCGAAAGCTGAGCCTGCGCCAAATCGGCACGTATTTACAGCAGTTGGCTGAGACCGACTACGCTATAAAAACCGGCCGGACAAAGACACCCGTCGCCATGGAGCAGTTCGTGATAAGCCTGGCGGCCTGGTAATCCCAGCCACGGCTGCTAATCGTCAGAACATTTCCGATTGTTCAGACCCTTCTTGTATCCTCGCGTTCGGCGATTTCTTTGAGCCACCGGTCCGAATCGGCTTTGCCGTAACCTAAGAAGGCAGAGTCCTTGTCGTGATTTCGATACGCCG
>CP070806.1:1597253-1600821 GCA_020343675.1 Phycisphaerales bacterium | reverse complement strand
GAGCGTCGGCGCTCACATCCTCGGGGTGGTTGTGAACGACGTGCCAAAGAAAGGCCACTACGGCTACTACGGCTCCTACGGATACCATTACGGTGACGCCAGCAGCAAGAAAAGGATCCCGGGCAGAAGCCGGGCTGAAGCTGTGAGGAATTCTGCTGAGGATGCAAGATAGTTTACCAAGGATGCAAGGTGACAGACTATATTCGACAATACCCGCTTGCTGGTGAAGACAGTCCGTTCGACTTGAAGAAGAGCGGGGGATTCACCGATATCCATTGTCATTGTCTGCCAGGCCTGGATGACGGTCCTTCCACACTGGCCGAATCACTCGAATTGTGCAGGATGCTGGCTGCCGAAGGAATGGCGACGGTCGTAGCCACACCGCACCAGTTGGGCCGCTTCGAGGGCAGCAACGAAGCAGCGACGGTCAGGCAGGCCGTTGCCGACTTGACGGCCTCACTTGCCGAGCATGATATTCCGCTTGAGATTCTCCCCGGAGCTGAGGTTCGAGTCGACGAAAGGATATGCGAGCTTCTGGAGGCAGACAGAATTCTAACGCTCGCCGACGACGGAAGATATATCCTCCTGGAACTTCCACACGAGGTCTTCATCGATGTCGAACCGCTTCTGGCGGAGCTTTCATCCATGGGACTCGAATCCATCATCGCCCATGCCGAGAGAATAGCGACTCGGATAGCACGGCCAAGTGTGTTGGCCGGATGGCTCGAGCACTCCACGCATCTGCAGGTAACGGCCTCCAGTTTATCCGGGGATTGGGGGCCGGAACTGCGGCGGGGCGCATTTGGCTTGCTGGCTGCGGGCTGGGCGACGCTTGTGGCGAGCGATTCACATGATACAGGCCTTCGAAGACCCCGAATGAGAGCGGCGTTTGAGTGCATCAGCGCAGAGTTAGGACAAGAGGCTGCTCATCTGGTCTGCATTGAGAATCCATCCAGGGTGATGAGACGCCGGGATCTACTTCCGGCCTCAGTCTGTGGCCAAAAGGAGGCGGATTGATGATGGAGAGCCCAGTCAATCCCGAAGCCCTCGATTGTCCGGCCAGCCGATTCGACGCCGTGATCGAAGGGCTGTTGATATCGCTCCTGGCATTTATGCCTCTTGCGTTCGGCGCTGTGCAAGCTTGGAGCGAAGCGGTCGTAGTCGCTTTTGCAGCCGCTATCTCCGTTTGCTTCTTGTTGAAGCTTGTCTTCGAAAAAGATGTACGCATTATTTGGTCCTGGGCTTATGTACCGGTGGCTCTGTTTATCCTGGTGGCCGTGTTCCAGCTTATGCGCCTGCCGACGGATCTGGTCAGCATAATTTCGCCGAATACGGTAGCGACCAAGCAGGAGCTCCTGGGTGATTTGCCTAATTCGAGCGAGCTTCTCAGATCGATGAGTCTTAGCTTTTATCCGAACGCGACGAAACATGACCTGCGGTTGATTTTGTCCGTAGCGGCAGTTTTCTTTGTGGTTTTCAACGTTTACCGCCGAACAAAACAGATAAAGCGGCTCTTAGGGGCAATCGCGATCATTGGCGGCGCTATCGCCGTGCTGGCTCTCGCGCAGCAGCTCTTCGGTAACGGAAGAATCTACTGGCTTGTACCTCCAGGGGCGGGTAAGGCCTACTCCGGCCCGTTTGTCAATCACAGCCACTATGGCCAGTTTATGAACCTCTCTATTGGAGCAGCTCTTGCGCTTATTCTGGTCAACATCCATGAGGTCTTCACAGGCAAGAAGGTCAATCCTTCCATGGTCCTTGAGTATCTGAGTTCGCCTGCGGGCAGGCTGTTGTGGTTGCTCGTATCGATGATTGTTGTCGGTGCCGCTACAGTGTTTGTGTCACTGACCCGCGGAGGTATGGTCAGCATGTTTGTCGCAGTGGGCTTGACCACGGTGATCCTCAGTTGGCGACAGTCTCTCAAAGGCCAGGGCTGGATCATTGCGCTGCTGGCGCTGGGGGCCTTTATCTGTGTACTCTATATAGGTTTCGACGCTGTTTACGAACGGCTGGCCACTCTCCGGGAATTACACCAGGCCGAAGGGGGGCGCTGGCAGATTGTCAAGGATGTAGCAAGTGCCTGGACGAGGTTCCCTTTATTGGGGATGGGACTGGGCACACACTCGGTTGTCTATCCGATGTTCGACCGTTCAACAATCGCAGCTCTCGCGGCATACGCAGAAAACGAGTATGCCCAGGCCGCCGAAGAAACAGGCATTGTAGGCCTGGTCGCTCTGGTGGTTTTCGGCATCCTGGTGTGGGTAGCTTATGTTCGCAATGTCAGGTCCGCATCTGTGCCGATTCGCTCAGCGGCCTATGGCCTTGGATTTGGGCTGATGGCCATCATGCTCCATAGCTTAAGCGATTTTGGTCAGCACCTGCCGGCCAATGCATTTCTCTCGGTTGTATTCTGTGCCCTGATGCTGGGCTTGGCCCTGCCGGGACATAAAGGTCATACCCGCGCAAAAACGGCAAGCGCGCCTCTATGGCGCTCGAGAGGCGTACGTATTGCCGGATTGGTGTGTGTGTCCGGAATCTGGGGTTGGGTCCTGCTTAGTGCCAACGCGGCCAGGCTGGCCGAAGCGAGTTGGGAGAAAGCTTTTGCCGCTGAACAAGGCCTGGCAGAAAAGAACTGGCAGGGCCGCGATGAAGAATATATAGACTTGATTTCGAATGCAGCGAAGGCCGCTGATTTTCAGCCGGAAAATGTCGAATACCGACACTGGCTGAACGTGTACCGCTGGAGGTCTCTGAGCCGGACGATTGATCCGAGTACCGGCGCCGTTTTCATCCCCGAACAGGCGATGGCGTCTGTAAGTCGCATCGTGGAGGAATTACACAAAGTCCGGTTGCTTTGTCCGACCTACGGAGCGACCTATTGCGTTGTCGGACAACTTGAGCGTTTTGCCCTGAATGATCCCAACGGCGCCGATCGTATTCGAAGAGGTTTTGAGCTTGCCCCGTGCGATCCGACCGCCTGTTTCGTGGCCGGTCTTCTCGATGCTGATGAAGGACGGATCAATGTCTCATTTGAGAAATTCAGCAGGGCGGTTCAACTCGATGGCCGGTTCTTCAGAGAGGTCGTTGATGTGTACATCAGCTATGCAGACCGAGCCGATCTGGCCGTAGCGATAGCCGGAGATTATACGGCTCGCTTGGCCTATGTGGCCAATACCCTTGCGAATATAGAGGAGCACAAAGACGTTGTCGAAGAGGCGCAGAGCAGAGTCGTTGAATTACTGAAAAAGAGATGCTCCGAGCCGGATCCTCCGGCGTCGGCACTTGCTTCTTTGGCGAATATATACAGAAAAGAAGAAGACTACGAGGCGGCCATGGAGTACTACCGCCGTGCTTTAGCCCTGGATTACGGCCAGGTTCAATGGCGATTCGCACGGGCCAGACTGCTTGCAGAGGCGGACAGGATACCCGAGGCGATCCACGAGGCCAGAATCTGTCTGCGCCTTCGCCCGCAGTTCAAGCAAGCGCAAAAGCTGATTGAGGATCTGTCCATTTTGCCGGGTGCGGTAATTGAAGGAACTTCCGTTCGGTAGGGGTCATCGAGAATATA
>CP070806.1:1593551-1597153 GCA_020343675.1 Phycisphaerales bacterium | reverse complement strand
ATCGCAGCAAAGTCGGAACGAACGCGAAATCCGGGTTTGTCCCTCTCGCCAAGCTGCGTAGGCAGCCCTGCATAGGATGTGAGCAAGACGCTTATTAAGAACGATGCAAGAATCAGGTTGTTTTTCATTACCGAGTTCTCGTACTATAATGCTCGGACCATCATATGTTACCTGCCATTTCTTGGTGCATGACTATTGTACTCCGAATTCTCTTCCAACCAAATATCGTCATCTGTGCCAGTGCTGCGGACGTGGAACAGTCCAAAGATCTGTCAGGGGGTCTGCTTTACACGGACCCAGAAATTCACGGGCATCCCCGCCCCCGGACCCAGCGATCCACCAACATCTTTCCACCTGCTGCGATCAGCCGACCACTCGAACTGATTGCCATTCACATCCAATTCAAATGCGACCGTTGCATAAACCTTCCATTGTCCTCTGTCTGCCCGCCTGAGCGAAACACCCGTTCTGAGACTCACAGAATCTCCGACACCGAACTCCCAAACCGAAAACCGGCCGGATACCGGAAAATGCTTGACTGCAATCGCGTCCCCACGAAGTTTGAACCAGAATCCCTCGTGCCTGTTTCCGCCCTCAAATGTAACGCGCCATCGCTTTGACAGATTCTCACCGGTGGCGACTAGCCCGTCATCCCGGCCCCGGTAATGAAGCATGGAGATATTGGTCCGCACCCGACCGTTGGCGTAGTCCGCCTCGAGCACACGCGCACGCATGATCTCGAGGCCTTTCTTGCAGCGCAATTCCGTTCTGCCGTCCACTTCGCGGACCTTGTCAATCTGAAAGGCGGTCAAGTGCTTGTCGTTGCCAATTTCAAAGTAGTGGTTCTGCAATTCTTTCAGTGCAGGCAGACCCTCAACCTGCATCGTGCGTTCGATAAGGTCGACATCGACAATTCTTCCCCGGTATTCGCGCACAGTCGGTTTTATCGTCAAGCCTCGGCCCTCGAGCAGCGTTCCGCCCGTCAGCGTAGCCAAGCGCACCCCGTGCTCATCGCTGGACAAATACGCAAACTCCCCGGCAATCTTCACGCCCCCAGGCAAGGAACGCGTCTTGTCAGGCCTTCCGTCAGCAAAGCAGATGTCATCCGTTTGAAATGCAGCCTTCACACGAACCGCCGCTGCTCTGAGTGCATCGGTCTCGTTTTCCTCGATATCAAGCAGCTCGCGCTCGCGTATAAAGGGCTCGCCGACATAAGGCTCAATGAGTGCCACATAGACGGCCTCAGTGTCGCCACTGAAGTTCTTCTGTGAGTACAAGCATCGTCCCGACGTCATTCGACGAGTCAGGCAGCTTGCCGCTCCATCGTGGGTGTCAACGGCGATGCCGTGCAGAATCCTCGCGTCTTCCTGATCGAACAAATGCAGACGCGTATACTTGGGCGGTATGGTCACTGCTCCTTGCTCCTCGACCATCCGCTGCTCACAATAGCGATCGAGTCTCCAGGTGGCGGTCAAGATGTCTCCATCCGGATCGGCCGCCCACTGACGATCGCGGTCCGGCCTGTATTCCTGTTGCTGCGCCCATCTCGATTGATCGGCAGTAGCCACCGTTTCTCTGTAATAGCGATCATAACGAAACCGCTGCATGTATCTTTCTTCGTCTGAGGTGCCGTCCTCAGCCAGGAAAGCCTTGTTCCTGACATTTATTTCGAATCCGTCATCGGAACATCCGTGAAAACAGTAAGTGTGCCGTCTGCCGCCGGCAACACGGATCACATCAAAAAAATACGACGACGGGGTTTGCACTTGGGGGTCGTTCGGGTCTGTGTCGCCGTCGGCGGCGGAGCCTTCGTCAACGTCAAGTACGGCGACGTGACGCCGCATGAGTCTCACATTCCGGTGATTGAACGGCGGAGTCGATTCCACGAGAACGTAGGGCGACCCCGGAGCATCGAACAGATTGCGCACCCAGGCGTACCCGTCCCATTCGCCTGAATTGCTGTCGTAATATTCTCCGTTGCCGTCAACTTCAAGAAGGTTGTGCAGATACGTTGCCTGATGCCGCGGGCGGCCATAAGCGGGGCGTTGATTGAAATCGCCCGACATGATGCAGCCGTGGGCGAAGATTCGCAAATCCAGCGTGTCGTGGTGAGCATGACCGGTCCCCATCGCCATGGTGATGGCGGCCGCACGTCGAAAACGCGTATCGTCGTATTGACTGCCTGTCTCCAGAATTGCCGCCCAATCGGAGAAAACCCGGCTCTTGAGATGAAGCTCCCTGTTCACCTGACCGATACGGGCGAATCGAGTAGAGGGGCCTCCCACGTCTCCAATGCCCAGATTGTGTCCACCCACAGGATTGATGATCTTATGAAAGTCCCCGCCCACCTCATTCTTGGGGTACTGGCGATAGTCGGACAGATCATACTTCCTGAGTCCACCGTTTTTGATGTACGCCTCGGTAAGCCGGGCCGCCTCCCATCCGACCGGACTCGCATACGATACCGAACCTATGTTCGACACTCCGTCGCGCGTGCAATTCGTGATCACGTTGTCCGGTAGCCCGGCAAGCGTCTGGGGAAATTCCCAGCCACGCGTCCAGATAAACTCCATCCAGGGGCTGGATATATCGTTGTCGTCCTGAATCACGGCCAGGTTGATAAGCATCCTCGCAAGCCCGTGATCGTAATAGAAGCGAAAGTGGCTGATCTCATTGGCGGCGTACTGAATCGTATAGACATCGAGCAGCCACCGCAAATCCTGCGGCGTTTTCACCCACGGAATAAATCGCCCCACAGCTGTTGCCAATTCCTCGTTGCCCTTGATGTAGTCAAACAGCTTGTCGTAATAGTCGGCCAGATCAGGCGGGGTCCATCGGCCCCATCCTCCGGGGATGTCGCTTCCCGGACCGTAGCGGCGTGTGGGCTGATGCGGCTTGCCCGTCGATGCATAGATCAGAGAGTTGTTCGACTTGATCGCCGGATACTGATACGCCAGTGCGCAAAGCAGAAATGCCCCGTCCCGGCCGGCTTCGGCGTCTTGTGCCTGGTACCGTTTCACCAGGTCGCCGAGGCGGCCGGCGATACCCATGTATCGCCTCTGGTGGCAAAACGCGATATTCGAACGATAGGCGTCGCCGTCAGCAATGCCCCAGCCCCGATCACCACCCGATCCCGGCAATTCCCTGTGAGCGATCATATCCTCACGAGTGTAGACAGCGTCGGGTGCTCTCCAATCGCCCTTGTAAAGCGCATAGGCCCGATCCCAGTCGCGACCGTAGCGGACTGTACTGAAGCCTCCACTGAACCTGGCGGCTTTGCGATCGTCAAGATGAACGTTCAACGGCGGGAGGCTCTTCCACAAGGCCTTGTCGCGGCGAGCGCGCGCTGCGGCGTCGGCGATCGGGCGCGGCGGCGGTCCTTCTTCCCCTCCGGTGCTTCGCGTCTTACCCATCCTCTTGGCACACTCGCCAAAGATGTCGTGGATGTCGATATTGTAGGCATAGAGGGCAGCTTCGCTTTCTTCGAGCAACGTGATCCTGACCTTGAAGATGCGTGCATCCACGCAGTGAAACATGAAAGCCACAGTCTCGTAGAAATTGTCACATGCACGGCCACGCAGCACATAGCTCGATGTCTCCCC
>CP070806.1:1589819-1593451 GCA_020343675.1 Phycisphaerales bacterium | reverse complement strand
CCGACGGCCTGTCGCTCTACTTTAGCGACGACCCCAATCCGCGGCCAGACGGGTATGGTGACAGCGATATATGGGTAGTGACGCGGGCAACGACAGAAGACAATTGGGGGACACCTGTCAATCTCGGGCCGACTGTCAACAGTTCATTGTACGAAGGCGCCCCGAGCATCTCAGCCGACGGCCGGAGTCTCTTCTTTGAATCCACAGATGATCCAGGTGCAGTCAAAGGAGACCTGAGAGGGAATTGGGACCTATGGGTAACGACGCGGGCAACAATACATGACGATTGGAGCACGCCGGTGAAACTTCCGCCCCACGTTAATACTGGCAAGACCTTTGAACCGAGTATATCCGGCGATGGCTCTACCCTCTACTTCTGTTCCAACCTTCCCGGCGGGCAGGGTTCTTATGACCTGTGGCAGGTGCCAATGACTCCGATCGTTGACCTCAACGGTGACAGTATCGTCGATGCTTTAGACATGTGCGTACTGGTTGACCACTGGGGTCAGAATGAACCATCTTGTGATATTGCCCCCGGGCCTTTTGGAGACGGCATTATCGACGTCCAGGACCTGGTCGTTCTTGCCGAGCACTTGTTTGAGGCCGTGGATGACCCAACACTCATAGCTTACTGGGCATTGGACGAAACAGAAGGCATAACTACTCACGAGAGTGTCGGTGGCAGTGACGACGTCGTCATGGGGAGTCCCTACTGGCAGCCGACGGGCGGTATGGTTGACGGTGCACTTGAACTGGACGGAATAGATGACTATATCACGACCAGTTTTGGCCACAATCCGGCAGACGGGCCATTCAGTGTCTTTGCCTGGATCAAAGGTGGCACTCTGGGTCAGGTGATTATCTCTCAAACAGACGGTGTAAACTGGCTGGCCGCAGATACAGCCGGGGGCCATTTGATGACGGAGCTTAGGTTCATAGGCGGCCGTGCTGTCCAACCACCTTTGGTATCACAGACCGTTATCACCGATGGGCAGTGGCATCGCATTGGTTTTGTCTGGGACGAGGTGTACAGAGCTATCTATGTGGACGACGCTCTTGTAGCTGAGGACTCACAGCCTGGATTGGCTGACTCCCTCGGTGGCCTGAACATTGGTTGTGGAAGTGATTTGGCGGCGGGCACCTTCTGGTCAGGTCTGATTGATGACGTTCGCATATACAATCGAGCGGTGAGACCGTAGTCACGAAATCGCACGGCAAACACAGTCAAGGGGCTGGTAGATTGCTGTGTTTCCGGCTCCTGTCACCCTTAGATGTCACGCTCTCATTTTAGCGGAGTTCATTGAAAACGTTGACGCCCGATAAATATTTTCAGAATTTGTCCTTGGCCGAATATCTGACATTTTTTTGGACTCAATTTGAAAAAATCATCGTGTGTGGAGTCTTTTTGGATACATGATGTCCCCATATCTGCGCGACGTATTTCGGCTCCTGAAAGAGACAGTTTTGTGAGCCTGATGTCACTCTCTTGCGTCTTCCATCTGCGTCAGTTTTGCCTGCCACTCTTTGGCTTTTTCTGGTTTGTTCCAGGTTGCGTAGAAGTCCAACAGGGACGCCAACAGAATTGAGTCTTGACACTGTACCGGATGGCCTCTATGATAATCAAAGCGTGCATATGGATATTGAAGTAGGTTGTCAGGAGTAGAATCATGGCGTCCCTCTTCATCATTTCCGGAGATAAGAAAGGGGATTACTACCCGCTGGGTGTCCGGACCAACGTAGTGGGCAGGGATGAGGCACTCCCCATACAGGTACTGGATGATTTGGTTTCACGGAAGCATCTGCAGATTCGCTATGACAAACAGAAGAGTCGTTATCTTGCACTGGATATGAAGAGCAAACACGGTGTGTTCATCAATGACAAGAGAATCACAGAAGAGACTGCTTTGGCGGATGGCGACGAAATCCTCATAGGCCAAACCACCCTGTTGTTCACTGAGAAGAACTTCGAGGATTGGGAAAGCGCATTATCCCACTTCAAGAAGGTTGGCGAGCGGATGCGGCCCACACAGATTCAGTGAGTCAGCGATGGAAAGTTCAATGTCTTCGTTTCCAGGCTATTGCCCCGATATGCAGGGATTTATGCCGCACGGTCCTGAAGCGACCAGTCCCATCGGTCTTTCGCGTTGGCATCGGCGCTATGAGCCAAGAGGAATTCGAGGACATGCCTCCGGTGGGTCCATTTTGCGCGTTCATATCCACACCTTAATTGGATTAGGAAGATATCGAGCTGTACGGTTGCGGTCTGGCGATAAAGTTGGTAGCCTGCTGTTCTGGAACGGTCGGGGTCATCTCAAATCAGTGCTTCGAGAAAATCCAGGTTAACATTTCTTCTTGAGAGGAAGAAAGATGAAACGATGCCTCTTGATAGCAATAGTCAACGTGTTGACCGGCTCGCCGCTGGTCTTTGCGGCGAATCAGCAGAGTCCGATTCTCGAGCGTATCGGTGTCAAACGCGGAATCTGTGTACTTCTCGCCGATGGAAGTGGTGAGCTTGCCGTAGAACTGGCGCGCGAAAGCAAGTTGCTGATATATGTCCAATTGTCACAGACGGAAGATGTGGAACAGGTTCGCAGGGTAGCCGACGATGCAGGCTTCTATGGGACGCGCATCTTCGTGGACAAGGGCCCGCTGAATAGACTGCATCTGGCTGACAACATGGCCGATGCTATAGTCGCAACGGGCAGGGCAGGCGCCGTGCCTGAGGCCGAGGTTCTGCGGGTGCTGCGACCGCAAGCAAGGGCGTTGCTGGGACGAAAGGTCCTGATCAAGCCGAATCTTGCAGGAGTGGACGACTGGAGCTATCCCTACCACCATTCTGACAACAACCCTCAATCCGGAGATCTCGTCGCCCGAGCACCTTATCTGACCCAGTTCATTGCTGAACCTAAGTTCTGTCCCTCGCCTGCCGTCACGGTTGCCGCTGGAGGAAGGATCTTCAGGGCCTACGGCCATCTGGCCCATCAGGCAAACCAGAATGCGATGCTCAATACCCTGCTGGCTGTCAACGCATATAATGGCACAATCTTGTGGAAGCGACCGCTGAGAGAGGGATTCATGATCTTGCGCAACACGATCATTGCCACGCCTGAAACCCTGTATCTTGCGGACGACAAGTCCTGCAAGCTCATAGATGCGGCAACCGGAGGACTGAAAGATGAACTCATTGTTTCTGAGAACGGCACGGGCGGGACAGTCTGGAAGTGGATGGCTTTGGACAACGATGTCCTATACACGCTGACTGGTGGCGAAGAAGTGAAGGCATTTCCCCTCCGTTCGGACTCATCAGGACTTGGGGGCTGGCCTCGGGCGAATTGGTCGGGGTTCGATTACCCGGATGCACAAACGGCCTGGGGGCAGGGCCGAACCCTGTTGGCCATCGACCTGAAGACCAAGAAGGTCCTCTGGCGCCATGGAGAGCAGGAGCCTGTGGACGGCCGGACCGTGTGCATGAGAAACGGGCGCATCTACTACCTCAGCCCCGAAAAGCTCCTCGCTTGTCTCAACGCCGAGACCGGAGGGATCGTCTGGAAAACCTCCGATGCCATTCTGTTAAAAGCGATAGGCCCCCTCTTCCCACAGCAACCTCGCTGGACCGGCCTGTCCCCGTTTCC
>CP070806.1:1586042-1589719 GCA_020343675.1 Phycisphaerales bacterium | reverse complement strand
ACCGAGTACTGTGTTTTGTGCCATAACACGACGGCCAGTGATGAAGAGGTGCGACCCGAAGAAGAACTACCGCCAACCTCGATCCACTTTAAGGTGTTGATTCATAAGATTCATCGAGGCGAAGAACGTTCCCAGAAGCCGTACATCGTCTATGGCTTCCAGGGATCCGTACACGACTTTACCGAATTGCGCTTCCCCGGAAACCTGGCTGACTGCGAAACTTGTCACCTGACCGGCACTTATGAGCTGCCGCTACCGGGTAGCGTCCAGCCGACAATCGTCACCCAGGCGGATGAGCTGGTGAGCACGACTCTGCCCATCCGAGCGGCTTGCACCGCCTGCCACGACAAAACGTCCGTGGCCGGACACGCAGAGCTACAAACGACACCTGACGGGACAGAAACCTGTGAAGTCTGTCACGGGTCGGGCAGCGAGATCGATGTGGCAGTCGTTCATCGTTAGGTCCTGACTATACTGGAGTGCAGTCGACCCAGCACACGGTGGGCCAGGGAGAGAATCTCTGGCCCCTTTGTGTTGGGGGGAATGGATTATGCCAGGGTCATTCCCGATTCCGACGTATTAGGTATGTTAACTGCTCTGGCTAGCATCCTGAGTAAGCTGTAGCAGAGCAAAAGCTGCATAGAAGGGTGCGGGTTGACCACAACTCGAGGCTGAATAAAGCCGCACCCTTCGATCACCCACGATGTTCCGCGCTCCTCAGGATGCTCTCCTTTTTGGGGACTGAGTAATCATCGGCATATTAATTGTCTTTTGACCATATGGTAAAATGAATATGAAAGAAGAGTGGGACCAATCTTGTCACACCACTCTCTTACTTTGGAGATTGCGATGTCCGCTGGCGGCATTCATCCTTGGCAGTTACATGACGACGCTCGGATCGCGGTTATTGGTGGCGGGCCGGCCGGGTGTTTCTTTGCCCTGCATGCACTGAGTATAGCCCGTCAACGTGGGTTGCGCATCCAAGTCGTCATCTTCGAGGGTAAGGACTTCACTCAGCGTGGCCCCACCGGCTGTAACAAGTGTGCCGGCATCCTTTCATCACGTCTGCTCCGCAATCTGCACGATCTCCAGTTGAAGCTTCCGCCCCACATCATTATGAGCGAGATTCAGAGCTATGTCCTGCATCTAGAAGAAGCCACCGTGGAGATCAGTCGGCCGGAACCCTGGCGGCGAATTGTTAGCGTTTACCGCGGTGCAGGTCCCCGTTTGGGGAACCTACCGCCGGCCGTGAGCTTTGATAGCTGGCTGCTGGATGAGGTGCAACAACGAGGGGTACAATTAACCCCTGAGCGAGTGATTGAGGTAAGGACGGCCGGAAGACCGGTTGTTGTGACCCGCAACTCAGCCTTGACTTGTGACCTGGTCGTGTTAGCCACAGGAGTCAATAGCCGACCGGTACAGTTACCGGACCTGAATTACGTGCCACCAACCACCGAAATCATGTCACAAGACGAACTGTTAGTTTCTGGCACAAGCAGTGATCAACGGATCCACATCTTCTTTGGCCATTCGGTTGGTGCCCTCTTCGCCGGTCTCATCCCAAAAGGTCGCTTCATCAACGTTAGTCTTCTAGATCACAAGCTAAAGAAAGACAACATCGGACCATTTCTTGAGGTGGATGAAGTGCAGGCGGTGCTGGCGACGAATCCGAGACGTCTGTGCGGGTGCAATCCCCGCATCGCCGTCTCTGCGGCCCTCAACTTCTATGCCGATCGCTTTGTGGCTATAGGCGACGCCGCCGTCACGAGACTCTATAAGGATGGCATTGGATCCGCCTTCCTCACCGCTCGGCAGGCAGCTCGAACTGCCCTGGAGGTGGGGGTGTCGGAAGCTACCTTTCGCCAGGAGTATGCCCCGTTTTGCCAGGGCATCGATCGGGACAATCGCATCGGCCGTGTGCTGTTCACCCTATGGAACCGTATCCAGGGCAGCCGTCGTCTGAGCCAAGCCTGGCTCGATGTCCTGATCGCTGAGACGGAGCTGATTGCTGCGGAGCAGTATGGTCGCCGGGCTTTGTGGAGCATGTTCACCGGCGACGACTCGTATCAAACCATTGCCCGCCATTTGCTCAGCCGTAGCGTATTTTTCGGATTCCTGGTTGGACTCCTCCGACCAGGGCTATGGTCGAGGTGACGCCGGATGGCGCTACAAAGGCTTAGCCAGGTAATTCCAGACAACTTGGATCCACCAACAAAGGAAGCTTGCGTGGTCATTATTGGCGGGGAACCGGGCGGAGCGGCCTGCGACATCGCTCTTAAACGCATAGCGGCCACCTTGAGCCGTTCCCTCCAAGTCATTCTCTACAAAAGAACTACATTCTGTTCCAAACATTAGGTATTGTCGTCGTCCTGCTGCTGTACGCGTCCCTGACTCGGGACGGTGATTAGCAGTGGACCCCTTCACGCCCAACACACTCTATGCCGGGGCTTATGGGGGGGTATTCAAGAGCACCGATGGGGGTAGCAATTGGACGGCGGTCAACACCGGCTTAACCGATCGTCAAGTTTGGTTCCTGGTTATCGATCCGACCAGGCCCCACACTTTCTGTGCCGGAACATGGGACAGCGCGGTTTTTGCCAATAACATTCAGACCCGTCTTCCTGCCGCTTATTCTTAAGAACTGATCCATCTGCCGTAATATGGTCCGGATTGAACATGGTTCGGGTTGGGTGCAAAGCTGAACCAGTCGAAATGTCTCTCAAAATTCGGTCGACATTAATGGTGACGCCAATGTTCATAAGGACCCCGGTTACAATTCACTATTTTCGCCGGGCCCTTCAAGGGACATTCAGAATTTCCCTTACTACAGCATCAAGCGACTTGACCTGCGCCCTGGACTGAACGGCTTCAAGCTGCTCTGAAGTCAGTTGGGCTTCTAGTTCCGCGCCTAATTCCCCGGCCCGGTCCTTTGCTTCTTGGGTGCTGGCGGGGTGGCACGAGACACAGATTGAAAGTTCCAAAGCCCGTTCAACCTGACCGGCTTGCGCGGCTAGATAAGCCAGCCCGATGAGCGCATCCAGTGCCAGAGGGATAGCTTGTACTTCCAACGCCATAGGGAGGGCTTCAAGAAAGATTCGCCGGGCTTCCAAAGAATCACCTGCCGCCGCTTTGATCTCGCCCAAATAGACAAGCGATAGGACGATATCCCAGCCCGTAACAAATTCGTGAAAGACATCCAGGCTCTTAAGGATGAGCGTTTCGGCTTCTGGGAGTTTGCCTTGGGCCAGAGCGGCCAATCCCAAAAAACGATAAGCCGTGCCCAGACCCCACCGGTTGCCTAATTCTGTACAAAGGGCCAGACTTTCTTGCAGATATGCTTCTGCCTCTTCATAATATCCCAGTTCTATAACGGTGGGACTAATAAAATTTAAGCCCAGAGTTAAGGCATGTGGATCGCCAATAGTCCGCATGGAGACCAGGCTAGCGCGCATTTCCTCATACCCCTCATCGTATCGACCTAACAGGCTGGCAATGTATCCTTGATTTAAGCGGGCATAGGCGGCAAACCACTCGTCTTCCGCCGCCTCAGCGCAGACAAGTCCCTCACTTAGACGCACTTGAGCCTGGATAATCTCACCGTTTAGGTGCAATATGATCCCGCTATAGATCAGCGAATGGGTCAGGAGGGCCGGATCGTTGAACGGGCGGAGGAGCGT
>CP070806.1:1582247-1585942 GCA_020343675.1 Phycisphaerales bacterium | reverse complement strand
TGTCGGCGTTAAGGTCACCGTGGAGCCCAAGATGTAAGTCCGCTCCGAGTCTCATGCACCAAATGACGGTTTGTGGCGAAATAGTACCCCCGGTCAAAAGCTGCGCCACCTGCCACACATTCTGGGACCCGCCCAACAGATCAGCAAACAGGCTCCCCAAGGTACGCCGCGGCACTGTAGGGTAGGTCCATTTTAACTTCGCATCTGGCCCTTTCCCGGCCTGGGCTGCTAGCCCCGCTCCTGTCACCGCAGAGGTTCCCCCCAATGATGTCAACTCATTTGTAAGGTCACTGAGGATTGCCGTTGGGCCGCTGGACGTCGGCGGACTCGGACGCTTCGCCAAGGCGGGAATCAAACGGTAGAATTGATAGGACAGCTCAGTCAGGACGTCACCGCTCCCATTGGTCTTGATGTCCTCAGGTTTAGTTGCCGGCTCATACTTTACAGTCACCTTCTTACCACTACACCCCGTGATCTTTCCCTTTAACGCCGCCCCGGGAGCTTTAGCGAAAACAAGGTCCAGCGTGTCCTTCAGAGAAGCTGAGGTGCGTGTGTCGGTGTAATGGATGTTCTGGAAATATGTAGTCATTATAGGCTCCTTACAATATGGTGTATGTGGTCAAATCGTGATGGGCTGTTGCTTTGCCAAACCTGTTTCATTAAAATCCCGAAATTCCAGGGACGCCACACTCATTTGATTAAGTAAGGTATCCCCAAATTCGAATTTCTTCCACTCAGCATGTTCTTCCAATATGTGAAATACTTCTTCCGGTGAAACGATAACTTCATTCAGATGCTGTAACAACTGTATTTCGATGCAATCTCCTTGACACATAACATTTCGTATAAGCGGCGTGACTGGCGCGCCGGCGGAAGCCACGTCCCACTTTATGCGATAGTTAGGCACATGTCACGTAGGATACTTTGCCATAATCAGTGATATCGCATACGCACCTAGCATTACCCTGCAAGCCATACCCGGCCGTAATGAGCAGGGATATGTAATGTTAACGTGCTCCCGGCGTGGATTCCCAACAGGTTATCCTGGCCATGCAGTTGCTCGTGGTAGTCGCCCGCATGGGAGAAGTTCAAGTCCACGTCATGGTCGTGTTCAGAAAAATTGAGGGCTACCAAAGCCCTTATATTCGCGTGATTGCGTTCGAAAAGCAGCAGCCCCCGCCATTGATGCTGATCCCAGTTATTGAAGAAGTAATAGCTCCCGTGACGGAAAACGGGCTCTCGTCGCCGCAACGCGATTAGCCGACGGAAAAGCCAGATCATGGATTTCCCCACATTGTCATAGAAGCGTTCCCAGCGAACCGGCCGAAGTGTGCCAATGCGAGCCGGACCGCTATCCGGCACGTCGTAGTTTTCGACAATCTCCTGCCCTTGCCAAAGCATGGGCATTCCTTTCGCCAACAACAGCCCGATAACGAAAGGCTGAAGCTTATACCAATTCTCCCGTCTTCCTTCGCGCAAGACTTCTTGGTAAAGCGAATAGGTGCCAAAACGGCAGATGAAACGCGGATGATCATGGTTCTCCAAGTATTGGAGCGCGCTTTTGGTGATTGTATCGCCTCCATGGCTCGCCTGCTCGGGATAGCCAGCAAGGCCCAATTGCATGCCAAAGTGATATAGACGCCCGAATTGCCCGGCGGCTACGTCTTTGGCGGCATTCAGCGTTTCGTTTTGCCAGGTGCAATTGCTGTAAGTTTTCTCGACAATCTCGATCGGCCCTTCCAACTGCTCCGCGCACTGAATCAAGTGGATGCCTCCGCTATGAAAAAAGCGCTGCCAATGGCCTGCCCCGTTGGTTGCCTTCACTTTCTGATAAGTATGGTAGACCAGGTTCGAATACCCATGGTCCAAGAAGCCTTCATAGTAGTTGGGCACACAATCGTAGCGGATGCCGTCGACGTGGTAGCGGTCCAGCCAGTAGCAATTAACGGTGAAAAAAAAGTCGCGTGTGAATTCACGGCGATAATCTGTGCTGGGGCCAAACATATCTTTTGCGTATGACCCCATGAAAGGGTTCTCCGTATAACGAAGCTTACTGTAGACCCGCTCATAGGCAAAGCCACGGCCCGTGTGGCCGTAGATCATGTCGAGCATCACTGCGATGCCGTGCTCGTGCGCGGCCTGGACAAATTTCTGCAGGTCCCGACGCTTACCAAACCGCTCGTCCAAACCAAAGGGGCCGACAGGCTCAAAGCCCCAGTCAACGGACCGGTCCACGTTAGCCACGGGCATGATTTCGAGGCAGTTAATACCAAGGTCTTGCAGATACGGCAGCATTGCGCAGGCTCCTTGCAGATCAGCCGCGAATTCATGTAACATGATTTCATATGCGACCAAATCTTGGAGTGCAGGCGTTTTCCAAGTCTCCTCAATTGGACCCCAGGCGTGATCCGTATAGCCCAGCGTAAATGCTGACTGCCGTCCAATTCCATATTCGCGAGCATAAGGGTCGATGATCCAATCGAGTGGGCGCGGCAACAGCGGGCTTTCCAACTCGAAGCGATAAACATATCGCCCCGTTCTTCCCCATGCGGAGTCAGGAGTGGGCTGATCCCCCGGGTCAATTGTAATCTCCCCACTCCAGAAGTCTCCGTATATCGGATGCACGGAGTGAGTGAGAGGGAAACGCTTGGGCAGAATCGCCTGAAGAAACTGGTCTGCTTCATGAATGACCTTGACGAATAGTGCGTTACCATTCGCAGCCGACACCCAGGGCAGTAAAAAGCCAAAACGTACCCGGTTGTTCGGTAATTCATGTGGACCCAGTTGATCAAGTGGTAACAGTTTCATAGCAAACATCAACTTCCTTATTTATTTTGGTTGGTCTAACGATGTTTATATGGTTTCCGTATAGGACGCCAGAACTCTCTGAGTGTCCGTATAACACGCATTTGTATGAAGTCCGTAAACAACGTCTCAGAAACCCCTTATGCCTGTTTTTGATTTTATTAGGCGTTTTATATGGTTTCCAGATAACACTCCAATGTTGTGGTCGTTCATATCGTATCCGCTGGGCTCACGATGCCATGAGGCCCACGGCTCCTGCACGTCGTCCCCGTCAACGTCTCACAAATTACGAGCACGCCAGAGAACCTCCACTTGTGGCTCCAAACGTCAGGGTACGGCCGCAACAACAAATCAATCATAACATCGAAAGTCAAAATGTCTATTGTGGTAACTACTTATTTTTCTTGAAAAGCCCCTGCATAGTGGAGGGAGAAGATTAAGCGACTTATACGCAGGGGCTTGATGACTGAGGCAGACTCTTCCCTTCTCGGCGAGTAGGGGCTCAAATCCACTGCAATAATAATGTGTTTCTAAGTTAATACTACATGGCGTGCTAAATTTCTCGGAAAGTAGTTGAGATTATGTTGCACTTTTGATATTATAGGCCTTGAATTATTCAGGAGTTTCGTAGGAAAAAAGCTTAGGCGTGCAGAAATGCCGTTTACGAAGTCAAATGGGACATCTGAAAAGGAGTACGCGATGAACAGGCGAGATGGTTTCACCCTGATTGAGCTGCTGGTTGTCATTGCGATCGTTGCTTTGCTTCTGGCCATTCTGTTACCCGCTCTCGGCAGAGTACGGGAACAAACAAAGAGGGTCGTCTGCTCCTCTCAACTCAAACAGCAAACGCTGGCCATGGTATGCTACACGGAAAACTATGACGGCAAAGT
>CP070806.1:1578448-1582147 GCA_020343675.1 Phycisphaerales bacterium | reverse complement strand
GACATCCGCGCCGTTACGATCAGCCTGCCAATAATTGCGGGGTTGGCCGGCGGCGTGATCGGCAGCCTGCTGACAAGGCCGCCGAAGGCTGATACGATTGAAAAATTCTTCAGGAAGATTTATGTTCCCATCGGCGAAGAGGAGAAGCTTGAGTTGCCCCTCGATGAAGCCGTGCCGGCCTCAAATCGCTGGCTCACCGCCGGCGGGCTTTTCATCGTCAAACCATCCCGCCAGTCGTGGGCGGGCTTTGTCATCACACTTGGAATATGCCTGGCCTGCGTGCTGGTGATGTTAGCGATACTCAGATAGCGAGAAAGGACCGCACGATGACGAGCAAAATCGGCCTTGTCGGTCTCGGCCTTGTAGGGACGGCTATGGCAGACTCCCTGCTGGGGCGGCAATTCGATGTCGTCGGCTTCGATATCAGCTCAGAAAGATGCGCCCAACTGGAAAAGCTGGGCGGAAGGTCCGTGAGCAGCCCGGCGGAAGTCGCCAGCCAGGTCGAGTACGTCGTCCTCTCGCTGCCGGATACGAACGCCGTCAAGCAGGTCATCGAAGGTCCCGGGAGGCTGCTGGAGGCAAAGCCCTTACCCACACACATTATCGATACGACCACCGGGGACCCGGAAGAAACAATGGCGCTGGCGCGGCGTTTGGCAGAACGAGGAATCCTTTTCCTGGATTCGACCATCTCCGGTTCGAGCCGGCAGGTCAGAGACCGAGAAGCCGTTTTCATGGTTGGAGGCGACAAGACAGCGTTTGAGGCGTGCACGGATATCTTTTCGGCGCTTGCCGAGAAGGTGTTCTATGTAGGCCCGTCCGGGAATGGATCCAAGGCAAAACTCGCCGGCAATCTGATCCTTGGGCTGAACCGGCTGGCGCTCGCCGAAGGACTCGTCTTCGCCGAGAACCTGGGTCTCGACTTGGAGGCTTTCCTTGAACTACTCAAAGCTACACCCGCTTATTCAGCGATCATGGACACCAAGGGCGAAAAGATGCTGGACGGCGACTTCACACCCCAGGCCAGAATCCGCCAGCACCATAAGGATGTCGCGCTTATCCTAAAGTACGCAGAAAAGGGCGGGCAGGAGCTGCCGTTATCGAGTGTGCACCTCGACGTTTTGGAAAAGGCAATCACCGCGGGGGACGGAGATATGGACAACTCCGCAGTAATCAAGGAAATCCAAAGAAGGAAAAAGCCCTCAAGCGGATGAACGAATGACCCGTCGCATTCGCACTATTTGGTTTTTCCTTTCAAGTAGATATCGCCGCCCGGGCTTCTTAATTCATGGCTTTTCAGAGTTTTGCCGCTCGCTGCGATGGTTCTCATCTCGTCAAAGACTACCGTGACGGTTTCATTGCCCATCGGGTTGTATATTACGGTTCCGTTCTCGAATTCGCGTCTGATCGTGCCGTCGGGCATGTCGACTCCAGGGGCGGTCGGCTTGCCCAGATTGCTGTCCCAAAAGGGATACCAATTATGCCGATGGTCCCCGGTAGGCAGCGGATTCGGATCTGAGAACAGACAATACCCATTCGAGCAGGTCAGGCTCAGCGCCGTCGTCGCCCGCATCAGGTTCAGGTCCTCCCGCGAATTGTGGTACCAGGTCTCGAGGCAGTTCACACGAGGCGGATTAAGATTCTTCTCGGCCCATTTCAGCGTTGCGGCTATGCTCTGCCAATCCTTTGGCGTTTTACTTCTGTAGCACTCCATGAAATACCCGTTGATGTATGGAGCGGTCCTGGGAGTAGTCCTGTCGTTCGCATTGGCAAGGAGCAGGTGCTCGTCCCCAATTGCCTTCCTGACCATCTTTGCCAGCTCCAGGCGACTGTCGTCATCGGACCACCAGTCCAGCAGCACTCCATCGACCACGCCGGATTCGACGACAGCCCCGGCCCGCCATGCGACATGCTCGCGATATTCCGGATTGTCGAAATCGAGCTGGATGAATCTGCCTTCGGACCAGCCTTTGGTCAGCGTTCCGTCCTTATTGCGCCGCCACCATTTGTGGTCCGCCGGAAGGAAACGCCTTGACGCATCACGATACCGAATCTCGGCGATCAGGATTATGTTCGGATTCAATTCAAGAAGCGCCTTGCGCATCTTGCGGCCTTTTTCGATACTCACAGGATCAAGTGCCTCGCCAAGCCCGGATGGTCTCTTGTCCCAGACCAATCCATACCACCCAACTCCATGCCAGACGAGGTCATGCCGGGCCGTCACGGCCAGCGGGTCTTCGCCTTTCAAATTGTCCGCCGGCGACCATGCCTGAAAGATGGACGGAAAGTCCCGCGCCGCGATACGGTCACTGGTCGACCGCTCTTTGCCGGCAAAGGCATCCTGACCGACGCCGACCGACAACATAAGAATTAAGAACAAAACTCTTTCTAACATAGGCTCACACAAGTCACAGTTTTTTTCGGGTAGTTACAAGCTTTTCCAATTTCTCTCGCGATAGCGGCGCAGGTCGCAGCCTGGCCTGACCCCAGAGGTCGTAGCCGCTCAGCCTGAACGGGCTGTCAGGGTGTTCGGACTGGCCTATGGGCAGCAGCGCCTGCGATTGGTCCGGATCCCGCATTGTTACATATTGCGTATAAGATTGCGCCCGCTGCGAGAGAATGGTTCCGCCTTCGATACAGCTCAGGGCGGGGTATGTCAGGTCCTTTTCCGCATCGAGTGTCCCGAAGCCGCCCAGTGTCGAGACATACGGAAGTCTGGTTTCGAGCAGCCTGGCTTTGGCCCGCTGGAACTCATATACGTCCTTCGATCGCATCATGGCTAGTGCGCCCTGAAAAGTGTCGTGCTTCAGCTCGCATATCGGGATGCGTTTAAGTACGACCTCGTCGCCGCGCCGGACGCCCATCGCCACAGATGTCACAACCGGTCCGAGGTGCGTTTGCTTGACAGTGACGGTTCGCTCCTTACCGCCTTTGACTCTGATCATTTCAGTGCGGACCTCCATGTCACGCCGCTGGCCGTCGAAAAGGTACTGGTTCAAATGGTTGGGGTCGGTTTTGAGCAGGAATAGATCGGCCTGATCGGCGCCGAGCGCGGTCACGCCCCAGGCAACATCTTTGGTAAAGCCGATCAGAATAATGGGACTGCCCGGAATTCCAATGCCGCGGGCGTCAAACGTCTTGCCGCTGACGTGGAATTCGTAGAACAGCGAAGGATTACGAACAGGCGTCTGCGGGTCACTGACCAGCACGGATGATTTGTCGGTGGTCTTGCCCTTGCCAATCACCCAGGCATGGCTGAAGCGAGGCGGCGGCGGTGGCCTGCGGCGCGGCGGCGAGACATCGACTTTTCGCGTCAGATTGTGCTGCCGGGCGAATTTCATGACCTTCTCGACCCACTCGTCGGTAACATCATCGCGTTGGATCACGGAGGCATCGTCCCTGACGGCCCGGCCGCGAAAGGCGCCCGCGGCATCGCCTGCGGCAAAAGTGCGCACCTTTCTCGTGCCGTCCTTGATCCCGTAGTAGGCGGGCATTTCACGCAGACCGTCGCCGGAGAAGAAAAGAGCGATCCGCCACCAGGAGGCGATGCACGCGGCTGGCGTCCAGGGCTCGGGCTCCAGATTGAGCTTAGCGAACAGATACAGCAGGTCGTCGCCGTGACTTTTGATGTAATCGTTTACGCCGGCGCTGTATGCCCGGAGAAGGGCAAGGGTCTCGGCGTCGAGATTGGGGGCAATC
>CP070806.1:1574646-1578348 GCA_020343675.1 Phycisphaerales bacterium | reverse complement strand
CCAGAAGAAGAACTTCCAGCATTTCTACGGTGAGATCACTGGCATGGATCGCGCTTTCGGCAAGCTTCGCAAAGAGCTGCGGACCCTCGGCATTCACAAGAACACAATCCTTTGGTATTGCAGCGATAATGGGGGCCTTCCCAAAGTCGGCACCACGGGAGGACGCGGCAACAAGGGCCAGATATACGAAGGCGGTCTTCGCGTCCCGGCCATACTCGAATGGCCCGCGCGAATTCCGAAACCCCGAACAACCGATGTCCCATGCAACACCAGCGATATCTATCCGACCCTGCTCGAAATCGCCGGCGTCCGATTAAAGAACCAGCTTCCCCTGGATGGAATCAGCTTGACTGGTCTGATCAACGGAAGGATGACGGCCCGGCCAAAACCTATGGGCTTTTGGGACCATCCCACCCCTGGTATCAGCACACCAAGCGCCAAGTGGATGTCCGAGCTACTCGAAGCCCAGAAGGCCGGGGATGAGGCAGGCGACAGGTCCCGGCTGCGTCTGGACGCCGGGGAAATCGCCACCCAATATCCGCAGGACTCCTTCCCGGGCCACGCCGCCTGGCTCGATTGGCCCTGGAAGCTCCATCGAATTCAGGACAAACGTCAGAGGATCAGGCTGGAGCTGTATAATCTCGCCGTCGATCCGGGTGAGCAGAACAACCTGGCCGACCGCCAAACCGAGCGGACAAGCTCCATGGAATCGGAGCTTGAGGCGTGGCTCAAATCCGTCGTCGGCAGCCTCAACGGCAAGGACTACTGTTAAACGGCCTTTATCCGGCGGGCGGACAGAAGACAGACTTCTGATTCTTCGGGGCAGTTTTTGTTGACACCCCTGTCGGCGCCCATTACAATCCAGTGCATCTCGAACCTCAAGGAAGAGTGTGAGAAAGTTGTGGCTCTGCCTCGCCGAGCTGTCTTTACAAACAGAAGATGGTGGTCGTGGAGTCTGTCCTTTGCAGGAAGCAATGGGCCCAGTGCTTGTGCTTGAAAAGTCTTGGCGATCTGAAGCAGGAAAGAACCGACCATGAAGGAACCGAGCTCTCAGACACCTCCCGTGCCCTGGTGGACCGCAGGCATTTTGCTGGGGCTCGTGCAGGTCCTGGCCATCGGCCTGGCGAGCTCGCTGGATGTTTCAAGTCAATTGGTCATCGCCGACGCCAAAACACTCGAGCACGTGGCCCCCGAATACGCCGAGAACCATCCTCTGATCAGCGACAAAGAATACAACAAGTTCGGTTACGGCTCATGGCTCGGTATCGGCCTTGTCCTCGGCGCTTTTTTCGCAGCTCTGCACCTGCGAATGTGGAAAGTCCGAGCCACCTCCGCCTGGTGGAGACGAAACCACAACGATCCGGTCCTGCTGCGTTTGATCGCCGGATTCTGTGGAGGGCTCTGTGCGATGCTCGGCGCCGGACTGGCCTGTGGCGGCGTCATCGGACAATTCATCGGCGGCTGGGCACAGCTATCGCTCTCGGCGGTTCCATTTACAGTCGCCGTGTTTGGCTCCGGTATGCTCGTCGCGTACCTGATCTATCCCAAAACATTAGCCAAAGACGGGCGAGGGCAGTGACATGGCAATTCCCGTTGTCGGTCTTATCCTGGGCGCAATTTTCGGAGCCTCGTTGGTTCTGACCGGACTGACGGACCCCGACAGAATCATTGGCTCGCTCAGGCTGAAGGACTTTCACGCGCTGCGTACAGTCGTCGTCTCTGTGCTGATCGCACTACTCGGAACGTGGCTTCTGGGCATGGGCGGTGTGGCCCATCTGGATATAAAGCCCGCCGCTATTGTGACGCTGCTGATGGGGGGGGCTCTGGTTGGAATCGGCCTGGCCATTACGGGCTTCTCTCCGGTCACGGGCCTGGCCTGCGCCGCCTCGGGCCGCATCGATGCGCTGGCGACTGTCATTGGTATGCTCTTCGGCGCCCACGTGTACATCCTGATATATCCTTCCATTGTCGCTCCGCTGGAGAAAATCCTCAACTTCGGCCAGGTCACGCTGCCGCAGGTGACAGGCACGTCAGAAATCCCATGGCTCGTTGCCGTCTTTGCGGCGGGGATTCTGACCCTGATTTTTACCCGGCGCGGAAGGTCGGAACACGCCGAGCTGCCCAGCCAGACCGGGCTGGGGGTAAGTGAGGGCAACCATCCAGCCGGCAGTGCAGCGCTGACAACGGACGGCCTCGACGCAGTCGGCGTCTTGCGCATGTGGAAGAACTTTTTATTCGTCGTGATCGTGCTGTCTCTGGTACTGCTTCAGGCAATGTTTTGGCTGACGAATACGGGACAGGTTGAGCTTGGCCGGGATGCCGGTTCCGGCGCGGGCACAGGACAATCTGCGATAGAGGCGAACCCATCCGCCACAGCAGCAATCGAAACACAAGAACCGGCAGCGCCCCGTCTGCTCCCCTTTGACCTGACGATGGACCACATCACGGCAGCGGTTAATTCGGTCAACGCCGTCCTCATATTTGCCTCCGTGCTGTACGTCGCTACGGCCTACGTCGCCCTGTCAATTTCGATTGGAGGCGGCCTCGGCGGGCTGGGCCACGTATCCCGGGCCTTCTACCTTTCTGTGGTTGTGCTCATACTGCTGCTGCCCTGGCAAATCCTGTTCGGCCGGGTCGGCTTGGGAGTCATCTACGCGCCGGACGAACTGGCGGACTCGTGCATGACCGGCGCCGGCGGCACGCTCCAGACGGCGCTTTTCTATCTGCGTTTCACCGGCACCTGGGCCTTAGCCATGCTGGTCCTCATTCTCGCCCAGCGCCGCAGCATCCGCTGGACCAGAGCCGCCCTTCGGCAGTGATGCCACCACCGCCGGGGACCTCATATCAGACCTTTCACGAGCACATGCCTTTCACTGACTTGCTCCACGTCGAGACTCAGTGAAGCCTGGCGCAACTGCTTTCTGATCTCATCAATGGTAAACGCCGCCCGCAGTGAAGCGTAAAAATCATGCTTCAGGAGGGGGGATTCACCGCCGGATACCGACTCCACAATCTCTTGCGCCCGCCGTTGCGTGGGTGGACGAAACAAGTCCATCACATAGACCGCCGTTCGTTTCCTCGCCAATCGCCTGATTTCCTCCCAGAGCACCGCCGGCTCCGGCAGATGATGGAGCAGGTCTTTGGATACGATGGCGTCGTAGTCACCGGCTCCGAGCTCGAGCCCGGGCACGCGCGCCTTGATGACCTTTATTTGCCTTTGAAGCCCCGCGCTGCGCACCGCCTCGCGGGCGAGCCGGACCATCGGCTCGGAAGCATCCAGCGCCGTAATCGTAATAGAAGGTTTTGCTCGGGCCAGCCGGATGGGAATGTCACCCGGACCGCAACCGATATCCAGGACGCTCCTGAGCATCACACCATAATCTTCGAGAAGCATTTCGACAAACGTCTGGTTGGACGATGAGAAATCCGCTTTCGCGTAGGCGAGTGCCTGCGCCTCGTCGTCCATGATCTCGGGCTCCAGGACCCTTTTCATCACGACCCGCCCCCCATCAGTCCTTGACGCGCTGCCGTCGTTGTTTTAGCTCGCGCCAGGTAGTCAACACAATTCCTTCGCTCTGGATAAAGGCCTTGACGTCCGGGTCCGTGAGCAGACGCAGCTCCGCCTCTCGCGCCGGGCCCGAGCCGGAGATGTGTGAGAATACCTCGGTCTGGACGGTGCAGTGGACGATAATCTCCGTGATG
>CP070806.1:1570840-1574546 GCA_020343675.1 Phycisphaerales bacterium | reverse complement strand
ATCCTGATGCTCGGAGCCGTGCGATGCGGAGAACGACATTAGGAAGCGAGAACAATGAGGCAGAAGCGTGAATTCCCTTATTCGTTGATCGTTGGGGTCATTGTAGCGATGTTGCCCAGAGCTGTCCGTGGCGTTGACAAGAAGTGGAGCCCTGCTCGTCGTGCAACAAGACACCGCGCAGGGCCAGGCCGTCAAAGCGGTAGAGCTGCTCCCCGGCGGCCCAGGCCATGCGAAGGAGCAGTATGAGCCGAAAGTACGGATCGTCGAAGCTGATGATATCGATGTTCTTGTCCATGAGATCTATTTCAATTCCTCAGGAGAGGCCGAAAGTTGATCATAGAAAGGACGTCATAACGCAAAATGGTCGGAACAGCTGATGAGGAATTTGATGCGCGGTCTTCCCGAAGAGTTCATTCAACCCTGCATATGCAGCGAGACATACAAGGAATGGATCTTTATAGGCTGCGTGTGTGAGAGTTTGGCTTTCCTGGCAAGGACACATTACCCTATCAGAAAGCATCGAAAGCCTCAACGATTGCGGCGATACGGGAGCTCAGTCCGGATGCCTGTGGGGCCGATCCCATCACCCAACCAGAACGCACCGAGCAGCGGCTCCGGACCCTCAAAATAGCCCCAAGGGGATTCGAACCCCTGTTGCCGGGTTGAAAACCCGGTGTCCTAGACCTGCCTAGACGATGGGGCCAACCCGAGTTATTCCATGCTGATTGCTTCCTCCGGACAGCCGTCCACGCAGACGCCGCAGTCGATGCACGTATCCGCATCGACCACCGCTTTATCTTCAGCCATACTAATAGCTTCGCTTGGACACTCTGACACACATGTTTCACAACCCGTGCACTTTGCTGCATCTACTTTTGCCGGCATCGACACAACCCTTTCAACAAAAAGAAGCCATCATTCGCATATTACAATGCCTCGACTACCAGTAAGGTACGGAATGTTACAAGATTCTAATCGGATTACAACCCATTTTTTGAATAAATTTTTTGCCCGGTTTCACAAGGTTTTACCCACCGTCATCCGCCCAATCAGCCCGGCTTCAATGTCCCGACTTCCCGCCGCTCGCCCCCCAAAACACGCCTGCTATCCTGATACGGCCCCGCTCAGGGCGATGGCCATATCACGAACCGGCCCGCTCGGGTCGTTTTTCACAATCCATTGCAGAACCCTGTCGAATTCGCCCTGCTGGTTCTTGTTCAGCAAGTATATCGCCATCATACGAACCGGCCACTTGCCGTGATTCAAATTCTCCGCCACGGCGCTGGTCATCGCATGATCGAGCGGCAGGGCAAGCATTTCTGCCATCGTATGCACCTTCACAATCCACTGATCTTCGGCGGGATTGCGCAGCAATCCGGACTCATGCACAAGGGCAGATCTCAATAAAGGCTCCATCCAGTCGGCATACATGAATCTGTAAAGGGGTTTGCCGCCGGACATCACATGCTGCTCCGCCAGGAGCCCGACGAACAGTCTGGCCGTCTCGATCTTTTGACCCTGGCCCGGCTGCGAAATTGCATTGAACTGCTTTCGCAGGTCCTTGCCGGTCAGTACGACGCCGGGGCGCTCTACCCGTACAGTGGCGGGTCTTATGCGTGTCAGCCGGTTCGTAATCTTGCCCTCCTTCGTAACCACGGGATCGAGATAGAGCGTGAATTTTATTTCCAGAGACGCCTGGGGATACGTCAGGAGCGTCTTCTTGAGCTCCCCGCTCATCAGCCGCGCCGGAATCAGGACACTGCGACCCGGTTCGCCGAGAAAAGCCGTCCGGGTCTGGGTGAACACGAGGTTCGGAATACTCACATCAAGATCCCCGCTGATTTCGGCGTCAATTCTGATGTTGCCCTTAAACAGACAGTCGTCGCTGATGACCAGAGGTTCGGAAGAATTGTTGGCGATCGCGACGATGCCGCTAAGCTCGGAGCCGTACGGAAACGTGTCGCTGCGAAGCTCGAGCAGGGCCGAGATGGCTTGCTCGGGAGGGGTAAAAGCAGGAACGAGTGCGTCGCCAAAAACACGCGTCAGCAAAGCCAGGACGGCATCCGGTTCAATGGGAGGGACATAGTTCCGGCCCTGCCGGGCCAGGATTTCTCTGGCCCGCTCGGCGGCGAAGGAGCCCGGATCCATGGCAATCGCAGAGTTCAGAGTCTCGACCGCCAAATCGGCCTGTCCCTGTGCCAGTTGAATCTGGGCCAGCGTCAGATCTGAGATTTGACTGCGCTCGTAATTGCTGATAAGGGACTTTGCCGATTCGACCTCCTTATTCATCACGAGTGCATAGGACAGTATAGCAGCACTGACCGGCGAATTCGGATCCGCCTTGTAAGCCTTGTTGGCCCAGTCCAGAGCTCTATCGGGAATGGGCAGGGCAAAACAGTAGAACCACGCAAGCTGCTCGCAAGAAACGTGCGGCCCCCGATCCCGGCCCGGGCTATCGGGATCGGTGGAACCTTGCGTCGCCTCTTGGAGTATCAGCAGTTGCCGGGTCTTCTCTTCGGCGGCCTGGAAAGTCCGGGTGGCCATTTCCATATCGCCGATCTTGACGGCCGCCTTGCCCGCGATGGCCTCCAGTCTTAGATCAAACCTGCCTTGCTCCCGAAGACGTTTGGCAATCTCCAGGCACCGGGATTGACCTTGCCTGGTGTTGTAGCTGCTGATCGCCCAGGGCAGATAAATACGAGCGGGAACAGGCTCGGAGGGGTAAAGATAGGCAAATAACTCCACACAGTATCCATACGCAGCCGCGGCAACTTCATAAAGCTGGAGCTGTTCGGCGTATTGCGCAAAAGCTACGGCGGTTTCGATATCCGACGGATTCTCGCGCAGCGCCAATCTCAAGCGTTCAAGATAGGTGGCCGGACTGATGTCTTCGGGCGACAGTTCGAGCAGCTTCGCAAAGGCCGCCTTGTTGTACCTGTTGTTCTTATAGGCCTGCAAAAGGTAGAACCGCGCGGCCTCGAAATCCGCCTTCTGAGCTTTCAGCAGGCCCAGCCTCCCAGCCAGATCAGAACCCAGGATCGTATTCTTGCTGCCCACGGTGCCAATCATCTGTTCAAGAAGCCTCTCCCGCTCCTCGCGCGAGTTGACCCGGCCGAGCAGATATTCGATGGCGTGCTCGGCTACCTCCAGGTCCGCGAATTCATCCACATAGTCAACAAGCAAGCCATAGACCATACTGGAATAGTCGCGCTCTCTCTGCCGGCAGGCAACGTCGATCAAAAGAGGCCGGACAGCCTTGGCGCCGCTGTCGAGTTCTAGCGCGGCTCTCAGCAATGCAATCGCCTGTTCGAGCTCGGAACCCGTCGCGTCCCTGGAGTGGGCCAGTTCAAATGCGATGTCATAGAAGCTCTGGCTAACAGAGGGCGCAAGCAGCCGGGCGGCTTCGGGCGAGGCGCTTCCCGAGCCGCCTGACGCGGACCAGAGAGGGGGGGCGAAAGGCCCTGCCTCCCCTGCCGCTGAACGTTGAGCACGGGCGGGCAGAGGGCAGGAAAGAAGTGCTAAAATGACCCCAAAAAGCGTTCCCTTGCGCATTTACTTCTCCCGTGAAAGTGCAAACACAATATTCTGCATTTGCACGTTTCAGGCACTCGTTCTTCTTGCCCCGGACCCAATGAAAACCAGCAAACGTTTTCGCCTGAATTTGTACTGCTCAGGCGATTGCATGTCAAGCGCCGTTCGGCCCCAG
>CP070806.1:1567002-1570740 GCA_020343675.1 Phycisphaerales bacterium | reverse complement strand
CAAAACTCGGTTGACGGTCTGGCTCTTCTCAAATAGCTTGATCGCCAGACCTATGGCATCGCCCAGCATCGTCTGAGGTCCCGCCATGCGAACCTGTGCCTCTTCGAGCAGTGTTCGACAGGTATCATGGTCCTGTGTAAAAGGCACCTGTAAGAATGCTGCGGTGCCGAAGAAGATCAGGCCCAGTCGGTCCCCCGTACGACGCGCCATAAAATCATCAAGCACCATTTTCACAGCACTGAGTCTATCGAAGGGCTCGCCGCTGGGATCATTGAAATCCATGGCCTCCATGGAACCGGACAAATCCACGGCAATCATCAGGTCACGGGCCGATTCGGTCTTGGTGATAGGATCTTCCACCCACTGGGGTCGCGCCAGTGCAGCTACCAAGAGTCCCCAACAAAACGGGAGTAACAACCGCTGTATCCAACTGCGTCGTAGAATCACTGCCCCTGAGGCCGGCGGCTTACCTGTAAGTTCTGCCAGTTGCTCGAAGAAGGGTGTGCGAATAGCTTCACGCCGTTCCTTGTACGGCGGTGCAAGCCACCACACAACAAATGGTACGGGCAATATTAGAAACAGCCATGGATAGTCAAATTCAAGCATTGTCCTGTTGTTTGTTTCCTGGACCTTTAATGTTGATCAATCCAATCCTTCACTAAGGCCAGAACTTGATCGATCGTCTCTTTGGACATTTCATTGAGAGTTTCCTGTCTTGCATAGGCAAACTCAGGTAGGAGCCGACCTGCTCCCTGAGTAAATTCATGGGTCGAACCGGTCTGATCGAGAAATTCCAGCCAGAGATGTCCGCTAAGCTCAGCGACGTTGCTTCGCCCAAATGCCTCGATAGCAGTTCGCTTGACCAGGGCCGAAACTGCAGCCATAGCAGAGAACGGTTCAGACTCCCGACTGAGTTGCTCTTCAATCATAGTCAATTCCATCAGAGCCTGGCGACGATAGCGATTGCCACACCACTGGATGTATCGTCGGTAGACCCACCAGGCAAGAAGCAGGCCAACGACTCCCAACAGTATCCACCACCCGACAGTCTGCGGCGCATAGCTGACTGGATCCGGTAGCACAATCTCCCTAATACCCTGGACCTTCGGATTTCCGAAGTTATTATCGAACATGTCCCCCTCCTTGTGCAGCGATAGCCTGGCCTAACAGACGCCGGACTTGGAACTCAACCGGATCCTCTGTCTGGATCGGTAGTACGGGAATCCCCATCTTGGTCAGTTCATCCTTTAAACTCCGCAACCGTTCATTAAAGATATTGGCAATGTCGGTTCGCTTCTTGCCCGAGGAGGTATCCACCTCAACCTGCAGTTCACCGTCGCTAATCACGAAGCGTCCGGCCTGTGGCGGTTTGGCAGCGAGCGGATCGTAGATCAAGGCCGCCAACACATCGTTATGTTGCCCCATCAGCTTAATCAGGCGCTTTGTGTTCTCGTCCATCCCGTAAAAATCGCTGATGATGCAAATCATACAATCGTGCTTGGCAGTGCGCAATGCCCTGTCCAGAACCCGATTTAGCATGTTCGGATTAGCCTTGCTCTGAATATCAACATTAAGCTGTTGATTGAGTCTTACAATCTCACCTAAGATCTGCATCACGCGTTTACGGCTCCTGTGCGGCGAAATCTCTTTGACTTGCGTGTCATTAAACACAAGAGCTCCCACGCGATCGCCCTGATCCACTACGCGCCAGGCTGCCAGTGCCGCACCATGGGCTGCCGTCACTGATTTCATATTCACCCGTGTCCCGAAAAACATGCTCACACGCTGGTCCACAACCAGTAGAACTAGTCGTTCACGCTCTTCGGTGTATACCCGTGTATGTGGCTTCTTCGTGCGGGCAGTTACCTTCCAGTCAATTTTTCGGATATCGTCACCAGGCAGATAACGCCGGATCTCTTCAAAATCCATGCCCCGGCCGCGTAAGCGTGAAGCGTGACGACCTGTGAGTAAACTGTGGACAGGCTGGCGCGGCAAAAAACTATATCCGCTTGCTTTGTACCGCAGCTTCATCAGCTCCTGCACACTTGTATAAACTCCTTCTGTTAATTCATTTGCCATAAACGAACAACACCCATAATCTATTTCGGGAACAGGAAGGTCAGTTGCAGGCGCGCGCCCCAACCTTCGGGTCCGTTATCTGGCGAATCTGCCCAGTACCGGACGCCGCCGCCGATTTGGAAGGGCAGATCGCCAACCTTCAGTAACTGCTGCACGGTAAAGTTAATCGGCACCGACCATTGATCGTTATTCCAGTCGTACGTTGACTCTAAATTCATACCGAATGTCGTCTTGGTCTTGGTGATATAACTGACAAAAGGCTGCAATAACGTCCCGCTGACATACGCGCGGCTGCCATCGCCTGCAAAGGACTCAACGTGATTGGCCAAAGCGCCATAGGTCCAAGGACCATTCTGCTTTAGCGCCACAGCCGTAGGCCCGATTCCCCATTTCTCAGAGCCGAGCATATGATCTGAAGCCGTAGGCAGTAGGAACACAGGGCCTACACCCCAAATGACGCCATTTGAGGTCGGTTTCTTTGGTGAGAAGAAAAGGCTCTGTACTGTATCACCTATGCCTGATTCACCCAATCCATTGGTTGGGACGTCGTCCCGGTTGATCACCGGAAGGATGGTGCGCGAGATCAGGTTCCAGTCGTCGTTCAACGTAAACGGAATAACCGGCTGAATATTGGTCCGCCATATGGAACCCTCTTCGTTGGGGCCATAGTTCTCATCGTAATTTGTCTGAATCGGAACGCTGATCAAGGACGCAATGGGATTGGCGAGCTTCTTGGCCAGATCCTCTTCGCTCTGCCCGAATGCAGACCCACAAAGCAATACCATTATCATCAATAAAGTTATAGCTGTTTTTTTCATAATATTTCCCTTTTGTTATTGGCTTTCGCTCTGGAGCCAATCTCGTGCAGCTTGGGTTTCTCCGGGAAGGAAAAACTCCACAGCCGCCTGTCTTCTGCCGGCTCCGAGAAACATTAATATCTGATCTTTCCACTTATCTTCGGCAACAACAGCGATTTTTTCAATCTGGGCATCATGTTCATACATAAACGTCAAATCGCCCCAGTCACCTTCTTTGCCCCAGCCCGAAAACTCCTCAGCAAGAACCAGAATTTTAACTTTCTGATCAAGATTGGTATTACCGGCGTGTTTTTCGACTTCCTTTTGATCATCGTAGGTAAAAACACCTTTAATGGTCGTTACAAATAAGTTTTCCGATTCTTTTGTAATTGTTACACTCACAGAATATCTCCAATCTTTTTTCTGATTAACGTTTTTACTGAACAGGCAGATTAAGGCGGAGTCACGCTACTGCCACATGTTTCACAATCTCCTCAATTACCCGATCCGCGGTGATACCATCGGCATTGGCCTCATAGCTGAGCATGATCCGATGCCGCAATACATCATGTACGATCGCGCGCACATCATCAGGCGTCACGTGATCGCGTCCGTGCAGCCACGCATAGGCCCGGCCGCAACGATCCAGACTGAGCGTTCCTCGCGGGCTGGCTCCGACCTGGATCCAATTAGCCAGATCCTTGCTGTAACGTTCGGGATAACGACTCGCAAAGACAAGTGAGACGATATATTGTTCAATAGCCTCCGATGCATGTAGGGCCGTTATTTCTTCGCGTGCTTCAAATACGGACTGCTGGGAGATTGCTTCAGGCTTAGTTCTGTCTTTTGCCTTGGTCTCTTT
>CP070806.1:1563134-1566902 GCA_020343675.1 Phycisphaerales bacterium | reverse complement strand
TTCCTGCTCCCGGGAGCACAGTAATGGTTTCGCGCCTTTATCAGCATATCGGGCGCCCCAGTGCAAACACAAAGAACAAATAGGCAAACGGCGCCGCCACCAGCGGAGAATCCACGATATCCAGGATTCCACCGAAGCCCGGCACCGTCGCTGCCGAATCCTTTTGCTCGGCGTCTCGCTTAATCATCGACTCGACCAAATCGCCCATCTGCCCCGTAATGGCCGCACAGCATCCAAAGGCCCCAGCCAACCACCACACCATTATATCACAACTCGCCGCAAAAAGAATAGAAACCGCCGCCGCAGTCACCAGGGCGCCGGCCATGCCCTCCCACGTCTTGCCGGGGCTGATTCCGGGGGCGAACTTATGCTTTCCGAACAGGGTTCCCCATGCGTAAGCTCCTATATCCGCAGACTTTACGGCAAATACGAACATCAGCACGGGCCAGAGGCCAAACTCGATCCGCACTGCTATCACGAATCCGCTCAGAATTCCGAGATAGACAATCGAAAAACTGTTCACCCCGCAGTTAGCCATAACGCCCGAGGTTCCGTAGCGAATATACTGAAACAATACCAATCCCATCGTGGAAAATGCGAACAAAAAAAACAGATAAACCGCCGCCGGCACTTCGAATAGCTGCAGCCAGTACCGCGTGCCCGCAAGCAGGATGCACGCCACACCGCAAACCGGGTAGAATATCTTCAGCTTCTTTGCGCGCGCGAGACGCCGAAATTCATGCTGAGCAAGCAGTATGAGCACGCAGACAAGCACATACAAGAATGTTCCCTGGACCCTTTTGTCGTCGCCGTCCCCGGCTGTGAGCGAACCATCCAACCAGCCATCGAAGACAGCGACGGCGATGAACAATGCGGTCATCAATGTGCCGAACAGAAGTCTGTGTTGGAGCATGATCTATCTCTCGGGAGTTTATAGGGGCACCTTGCCCGACACGGGCTTTCCCTGCAGATATTGTCAAATCGTGTCGATAGCGCCGAAACGACGGTTCCTTTTTGAGTAGGCTAAGATGGCTCTCTCCAAATGTGCCTTTCTGAAATCAGGCCAAAGGGTCTTGGTAACATAGAATTCACTGTACGAGATTTGCCAGAGAAGAAAGTTGCTGATTCTCATTTCGTTGGCCGTGCGTATCAGCAGGTCGGGGTCGGCAAGGCCCGCCGTATACAAGTGGCGGCTCAAACACCGCTCGTCGATATCTTTGAGCCGAAGGCTGCCCTCCTTGTGCTCCCGCGCGATTCTTATTGCTGCGTCGGTGATTTCGCCCCGGCCGCCATAATTCAGTGCCAGAGCGAGCACCATCCCGCAATTGCCGGCCGTAAGTTCCACCGTCCTCGACAGTTCTGCTCTCACCGCCGGGGGCAATTGTGCGAGCCTGCCTAAGTGAACAAGCCTTACATTGTTCTTCATCAGGGTCGGGCGAATTCCCACAAGGTACTGTGCGTACAGATGCATCAGGGCATTGACTTCGGTCTTTGGCCTCTCCCAATTCTCCATGCTGAATGAATAAAGGGTCAGACACTCGATGCCGAAGTCAACGCAAAGCTGGGCGATTCTTTCGACGGTCTTTCCGCCCTGGCGATGGCCATGTGCCCGGCGAAGTCCCTTTCTCTGCGCCCACCGGCCGTTGCCGTCCATGATTATCGCGATGTGACGGGGTATCTGGGCAGTAGCAAGTCCGAGCCGCTTCGCAGTTACCCGGCGTTTTTCTTCGAAACTCTTCTCCAATTCTGCCTTCCCGCCACTCCAACAACAATCTCACCGAGCTGAAAGAGGGCGAAGCCGGTGCCGCCGACCCTGCCCGACTTTGAGCTTTATAGCCATTTGCCTAATGTATCGGTGACTACTGCTCTGTCGCTGCTCAAATGATGCGTTGTCATTCCTGCGAAAGCAGGAATCCACATTCCAAAAAATACATTCCGCATCCCGCCAAAAGGCCGGCGGGCAAGCAAGTGCGGAATGACGACTACTCAAATTACCCGCGACAGAGCGCTATCTTGAGATTACCTGATTTCGTCTTGGGCCCACGCCGATCATTGTCACGGGCCGCTTGGTCATTTCTTCGATTAGTACAACGTAGTTGCGCGCGTTCAAAGGCAAATCGTGAAAACTACTGACTTCCGTTATTTCTTCGTCCCACCCGCCGACCGTCTCGTATACACAGCGAGCCTGTGCGAGTCTGCGAAGGTTCGCCGGGAAGAAGCTGGTGCTCCTGCCGTCTATCTGATATTCCCTGCATATTTGCAGCTCTTTGAGCCCGCTGAGGGTATCGAGGTGCATAAGTGCAATCGAATCAATGGCGCCTATGGTCACCGCGTAAGAGACGGCCACCGCATCGAACCAGCCGCAACGACGTGGCCTGCCGGTCGTGGTGCCGTACTCATGGCCCCGGTCACGTATGTACTGGCCGACGTCGTTGTCCTGCTCGGAAGGGAAAGGACCCGAGCCCACCCGCGTCGTGTAGGCCTTGGCCACACCGAGGAACCTGTCCACCATTCGCGCCGAGACACCGCAGCCTGCCGACATCCCCAGCGCACTGGAGTTGGAGCTTGTTACAAAAGGAAATGTGCCGTGGTCCAGGTCGAGCAGTGAGCCTTGGGCGCCTTCGAAGAGAATGGACCTGCCGTCGGCCAGCGATTTGTGAAGGAACTCGGTCGTATCGGCCATAAGAGGCAGCAGCTTCTCGGCATAAGACCTGCACTTGTCGAAAATCTCGTCGGCACTGATGGGCTCGGCGCCGTAAACGGCCCCGAAGACCTTGTTCTTGTATTCGACGATGGCCTTGAGCTTTGCCCTGAGCTCATCGAGCTCCGCCAGGTCCGCCATACGCATGGTGAAGGTTCTGCCGACCTTGTCCGCGTAACATGGGCCGATACCACGGACTGTCGTGCCCAGTTTGTGTTTGCCGAGGGCCTCTTCGCGCAGGCGGTCTTCCTGTTTGTGATAATCCAGCACAAGGTGCGCATTCTCGCTGATTAGAAGCCTTTCGTTTAGGGTTATGCCCTTGTCGGCAAGCGCCTCAATTTCGCCCGTAAGGACCTCCGGGTCAACCACGACCGCGTTTGCTATGACGCATTTGACGTTCGGTCTGACCACGCCGCTCGGCAGCAGATGCAGGGCAAATCTGTCATCGCCTACCACAACGGTATGCCCGGCGTTCGCGCCTCCGCTGTAACGGACGACAATGTCACTGTCTTCGGCAAGTATGTCGACGACCTTGCCCTTGCCTTCGTCGCCCCACTGCAATCCCACAACACAACAATTCATTTCAACGCTCTTCTTTCCCGATATTTCACGAAGTTCTCAGTACCCCGGTTACATCACCGTCGACAGAGGCCGGCCGATTCCCTTATTACGCCACGACAATTTCAGCTTATCTTTGCCACGAGCTCTTCCAAAACGGCAGCGAGGTTGTCATATCCACTGTCACTGAGCTTTCTGTCGACCTGCCTGCCCTGGCTGTCTTGATACGTTATGACAAAAAAACCCTTGGATTCGAAATGGGTCCTGTTTATCTGTTGAATTGAATCGTAGCCGATTCGTTCTTTCGCGCTGATAACAAGCTGGTTTTCCCCGGCAACGATCCTCCTGTTCCTGATTGCGTATAGATAGCCGGCCAGAAACACCGCGAGACAGGCTGACACGGGGCCCGCAATTTGATTAAAGACCAGGCTTGCGTCCGGCCTGCCATCCGCGCCGGTGTGTCTTCCCCTGAACTTCTCGTTGAAATAACCATCATAGCCTAACCAAAT
>CP070806.1:1559256-1563034 GCA_020343675.1 Phycisphaerales bacterium | reverse complement strand
TGAAAGGTAGAAGGGTCGGCTCGAGGCGGACCCGGCAGGTTCCTGCCTTCACCTTTCTCCAGCGCCCCGACGATTACCGCGACAAGTGTGCTCGTGCGTGCGTGCTTTTTGCCGATCTGTATGGATCAACAGAATTCAGCCTCGATCGCGGGGAGAATGAGGTCATCAAAAAGATGCTTCTTCACAATAAGGTCTCCAGTGATGTTATCACTGATACCGGCGGAGTCGTCGTGAAACTTCTGAGCGACGGGGTGATGGGTGTTTTCGAATGCGATGACTGTGAAGAGCGAGCCGTCTCAGCAGGGATCACAATTATTACGAGACTCGAACAAGAGAATGCGCGGCAAAGTTTGAAATTTCCCTACGATCTGCATACCAGTATTGGCATCAAGAGTGGGTGCATCTGGAAGTTCCATTTTGATGCTTACGGTATTGGAGATTACGTGGGCATCCACGTTGACATCGCTCATCGATTGTGTTCGCTCGCGGGTATGGGGCAGTTGATTTGTGATGAGGATACGTTCCAGAGGATTCGATTTCCTCATCGTGACTGGAGCTATGGCGCCCCAGTGGAGCGGTTTATTGAAGGATTGGATAAGCCACTTCCCATTCGGCTGATTGTCCCCGCCGGGCGTCTGACCGGTGAGGACTTGATTCAACTGCGTGGATTTACGAGGTGGGTTCCGGACGCGGTAAGAACCATGCAGGAGGACCTCCGCAGACTATATCGAGGAAAGCGATTTGATGATGCACTTGAGTTATGCCAGAAGATCCTCGGCAGGGATAAGGGGAATTTTGAAGCGAATCTGTACTGTGCTGAGATTCTCCTGGGTCGCATGACGGCAGGTGGAAGCAACCGGTTCCATGTTTTGCAGGAGGTCATCCACAGGTATCTCTATACCGCTAAACAGATCCGTCCCCATGCCAATCGCGTCTGGCAATTGCTTGCTTGGGCGTACTATCTCCAGGCTACTGACGTGCGTGAGCAGATCGACAAGGCGGCGCTGTTCTCCACCGCGTCCAACCACGCCGAGGTGGCGATGGGATGCGCACGGGATTACATGGACGAGAACGGTGAAGCTAGGGCGAAGATCCTCCTGGCATTGATCCTCAGGGAACAGGCCCTTCTCGACCGGTCCAAACGTGCTGAGTATCTCGCCGAGGCCAACGAGTATTGCAGCGAGGTAGGCAGCCAAGTCGTTGGTTCCTTAGATCGAACCCGGTCCGATCAACTCCTTGTCCAGGCACTTGTTCAAGCGGATTTGGGCGCATCTGCGGACACCGTGGAAAGGATCCTGGATCAGGCCAAAACTGCAGATACCAGGAACCCACGTGTGCATGAGGCATTCGCGGAGTTTTACCGAACCCAGAGCCTGTCAGGGATCTGATCTGCCTAACGATGATTCTCGTTTATACGTCAAATACAAGGTGGCTAAGCAAACCGAACACACAGAATCTTGGACCGGTCTTGCCAGCAATGTCACCAAGCGCGTGCCAAAGTGCGTGCCAGACATGTACGTCTGGTCTTCGCCTGATCTTCGCTTGATCTCATAACTTCTTATCTGGCCGTTGTTAATCATTTCTGCACAAGGACTTACAAACAGCAGACTCGGACTGAAGATCCGTGTGTCAGCGGTTCAAATCCGCCCCTGCCCATTCGCAACTCCATGTTTTTCAAGTACTTGCAACAGCCGAAATCTCATCCAGTGACATCCGGAATGTACCGGCAACACTTTTGCAGGAGATTTTGCCCAACTTGCGTCAGTTGGAGCCGGTCCAATCCTCGTTTTTTGGCTGAAAACCGTGTGTCACTGAGAACAACGGATAATCACTCCGTTGGTCCGGCTGGCTTTTCCGAAGCAAGCATGGTATCGTCTGGAATTGGATCGTCGGGGGCGGTTGACATTGGGACTGAGCTGAAACACTGTTGTTTGCATAGCTTATTGAAAGGTTAAGATAAATGAAACGTTCTGTTTTGTTTTTGACTCTGATTTTGGCAATTGCATGTACCGAAACTCGGGCGGAGTGGCCTCAGTATCTCGGCCCTAATCGGAACGCTTCGGAACCCGAAGCCAGACTGGCTAAAGCGTGGCCCGAGAGGGGGCCTCGGAAGCTCTGGTCCTTCTCTCTGGGAACAGGCTACGGAGGCGCAAGTATCCAAGGAAGAGATGTATTCATTCTCGACCGAATCGTTGGCAAGACAGATATCTTGCGCTGCATCGATCTGGAGAGTGGCAAAGAGAAATGGAACTTCTCCTATGATGCGCCGGGGAAACACCCCCACCCCGGTTCCCGATCAGTTCCCACGGTGGACGAGGAATATATTTGGATGGTCGGGCCATTCGGTCATTTCCACTGTGTTAGCAGAAAAACACGTCAAGCGGTTTGGAAGGAGAATCTCCTGGAGGAGTTTGAAGCCGAAAAACCCGGTTGGGGAGTAGCTCAGTCGCCTCTCCTCTACAGGGATACCACAATCGTAGCACCGCAGGGCGATAAGGCCGGAGTGGTTGCCTTCGACAAGAGAACAGGATTATTACGCTGGGCAAGCCGGAAGCTCAGCGGTCATTCTTGCCATGTTTCCCCAATATTGGCCTCGATAGGTGGTGTCGACCAGGTTATTATGATTAGCCCATGTGACCGGAAAGACGAAACAATCAAGAACGAGGTAGTCGCCTTCCATGCCTCCAGCGGCCGACCACTCTGGACCTACCACGGACTCACCTCTTTTGCCTGTATTGCTCCGGCCACTGCTATCGACGACAGTAGGATTTTTCTTACCGATTGCTCCTACAATGGCAGCTACAAACCAGTTTCAATCATGCTCGAGATCACACGTAAAGGTGACAGTTTTGTCGTCAAAGAGTTGTGGAAGACAGAAGAAGTCGGGAGCAAGATACATCCAGCGGTTCTGCACGACGGCTTTCTCTATCTCAACAACTGTGGCAAAGCCAAGGGAATGATGTGTCTTTCCCTTGACGGCAAACTGGCGTGGGAGAAGGAATCAGCCCCAAGCTTTCATTTGGGCGCCATGGCACTGGCTGCTGGGCTGATCTTGTGCCAGAACGGAACAAACGGTGATCTGCATCTGATTGAGCCAAATCCCAATGGATACAGGGAGCTCGCGAAGGTCGAGCTATTCTCTCTAAAGGGAGATGAGCCGTGGGCTCCCCTTGCGCTCAGTGATGGCAAGCTGCTCGTGCGCAACAGTAATCAGATGATATGCTTGGACCTTCAGAATCCATAGTCCGTTTTGTAGGGCACTGATGAGAGAGCTCTGGAGCAAATCAGACTTTTCTGACTGTGGGTAGGATCTTTGCTGGGGCGACAAGTCTGAATCGAACTACACAACAACGAAAGAACGTTTCGTCATACCTGGTTGCACCCCCATAGTCTCGCTCCTTCCCCAGTAAACCGGCTAACAACAACCGCTCCACCCGACTCCCGCCCCGCGACAGCCGAGATCTTCCTGATCCGGCTCTGTCTAAAACGCAACTCTTGAGGAAACTCGTTGCCCCGATTGCCCCTTGCCGTAAAGGGCATCTTCAGCCTGATCTACTGCCTCGCCCTCGGCGAACAAATGTGTAACCCAGCACACACGCCTCAAAAACCGGTCTTCGGCCCCATACAAATCACGCGCCCGTCGGCGAGCGAAAGAAAGAGCAGGCCGTTTGCGGCGGCGAGACTATCCCATGCCGGCGGGGCGTCGAGCGTGTACTGGGCTAGCTTCTCTCCGGTGGATGCGGATGCCGCCCAGAGGATGCCGCCCATTCGTCCCTCG
>CP070806.1:1555375-1559156 GCA_020343675.1 Phycisphaerales bacterium | reverse complement strand
TCCAAATTGTATCATCCGAGTTGACCATATTTTAGCTGCAGGAGAAAGCTATGGGAGAGCTGATTGCCAAGTTGTTATCTGGTCTTGGGACAATACTTCGCTATATCGCGCCGGGTTTCGTAGCCCTATTGGTTGCAATATGGGTTGACAAAGACTTCGACCTTTTCAAGACTCCAGGACATTGTAGCCATCCAAGCTGGGCGATACCTGTTGCGGCCGCGCTGACTGGCGTTTTCATCTATGCAATACACGTCGGGTTTCTGGTCCGGCCCTTGTGGTGGCTTGTCGTACAATCACACAAGTGGAGGTACTTGAGGCGCTACTCTCGGATATGTGAGAAGGACAACAAAAGGCCAACTTGCTACATAATGTGGGATCTTGACACTCAGCGTTGGAAACGACGAGCTTCCAGCAATGAAGAAATCAAGGCTGTTCAAGAGGAATTAGACAAATGGAGTGCACTTCTGAACTTCCTATATTGCTCCGGCTATGCCACTATCGTCGTCCCCATCCTAGTCAAGTGTTTCCGCTGTAGACAGGCCGAAGAACACTGGGAAACTGTCTCGCTTTTGGGGTTCCTTGTACTGGCTTTTGCCCTAATATCAGAGTGGCGGGAGACAAATCGCGAGTTATGGGCCACCAAAGAGTATCGTGATGGGGGGGAGGCATGTTGAAATCACTTGACCAGGTTTCCTTGAATCCGCGGGCGCCATACATATTTCTTCGTGGTTCTTTGTGCCTTCGTGGTGAATACAAAACCGTGTAATCCGCGCAATCCGTGGCCCTTGCGATTTACTATTTCTCTGCGTTCTCGGTTCCCTCAGTGGCCCAAGAACAGCGAAATTTGCGAAATCTTTGGTCCATTCGGGATTTTCCTTGACGGCTGAGAATCGTCTTGTATGATATATAGAAAACTAAATAGAATGGGAGAATACAGAATAGAGGACACGGGAGACAGTGGCGTAAGCCATCCCTTGCGGGAGAGACGATATACGAATGACGAGGAACGCGGGAGATTGCCGCGGCCCTTCGGGCCTCGCAATGACATTGCTCTCTGCTGCTTCGTGCCTTTGTGGCTAAACTTGAAAAAACAAAGCCAATTTTCCGGCCTGTGGCCGGAAATCCGAAGCTCGAAATCCGAAATCCGAAAAGAAAGAAGCCCTGTGGCCTCTGTGTTCTCGGTGGCTAATCTGAAAAAACAAACCCAATTTATCGGAGGGCAGAATTGATGTAACATTCGCAATGAAAACGTTTTACGGAGATTTCGGTGATCTGAGACGGCAAAAAAACAAAGCCAATCTGCCAGCCGTAAGCTGGAAATCCGAAGCACTAAGCTCTAAATCTTAGACAAGGAGGGTCATTGCTATTTATTCGTGTCTTCGTGCCTTTGTGGCTGCGAGGCAATTATGAAAAAACAAAGCCAATTTGTTCTCGTTCAGCGTGCGGCGTACTGCGTTCTGCCTGTTGCGGACAGGACTTTGAAAAAACAAAGCCAATTCACATCCGTAACGCCGAGGTCGCAGCCCAGGATCGGGATCAATGAGAAGCGCTTGGCGGCTTCAGCGTAGCTTGAAATCGAGGATGTACAGGTCCGTCGGGCGGCCGGCCTGCGGCGGGTCCTTCTGCATGTAGATCGAGAGCACGCCCTGCTCGCGCCAGCGGGTCAGGTCGGGCAGCGGCTCGCCGTCCCAGGGGCCCTCGTCGATGAGCAGCGTCCCCCAGTCGCGGTAGGCATTGCTGGCGGTCGCGCCGCACAGCACGATTTTACCCTGGATATTGAACATCCCGACCAGGTCGCTGTTGGGTGTCGAGAGAATTTTCGGCCGGTTGCGCTCGGATTTATCCACCGGATACGGCAATTCGATCCGTCGCCATGTGCCGTCGGCCTCGCGCCAGTAATGATAGTAAGCGCTCTTGGCTTCTTTCTTGGTGCCTGGCTTAAGGTCCGGCTCGCCCTGGCGCAGATGCCAAGTCATCACGTGCGGCCGACCCAGCGCGTCAACACACTGGCCCTCTTGATTGTCGAGGCCCCGCGCGGGAGAAATCTTCCAGACCGCCAGGCCGGGGGTATCAATACCGATGAACCGGCCCTGCCCGCCGATCCGCGCGCCGGCGCTGTTGAACCACGTGCGGCCGCCGTCGCTGCTGTACGCGTAATTAAGGTCGTGCTGAGCGACCCCGAAGCCGCCGCCCTCGCGCCAGTGCCACGAGAGGTGCAGCCGTCCGCGCACGTGGTCGAAATGCACACCGTTGAGATAGGCGTTGCGATTGGTGCTGGTGATCCCGTCGAATTCATATGTGCCGGATGAATCGGTCACCTGCCACGATTCGCTCCAGCCGCCTTTGGCGGGAACGTATTCGCAGAGCATGATGCGCCCGTCGAGATGGCTGCCGTGACGCCGAACGAACAGCAGATTACCCCGCGCAACGCGGACGAATCGCGGATACGTTACACTCTCGATCTTCCGGCCCGGCAGGAGCCCGTCACGCACCTCGCTGAACAGCTCCGCCGTCCAGGCGACCTTTTCCGGCTCGCCGGCCGCGCCGGGTTTCGAGACGCGGTAGTGAAGCGGGTCGCCGTGGTGGTCGAACGCCAGGTGAATCGTTCCGTCACTGGGACAGATGCCCAGCACCGTGACGTTGTGGTTGTCATTGCCCTTGAAGAGATAGTCGTCGAAGTGGATGACTTGCCAGGGGCCGGCCGGCAGCCTGCGGCGTGCGATACTGAGCCGCCGATGCTGGTCGTAGTAGGTGACGTATTGCCAGTTGTTAAACGTATCGAGCGGCATTTGCTGATAGCTCTTGCCGTTGATGAACGTTCCCCACGACCCTTCGATTGTCAGGCCAACGTCAACTTTGCTGCGGCCGATTCGGATCAGCGACAGGCCCACCGGCGCGGGCGTATCGAGGCCGCTGTGACTGCGTATGACGGACACAGGCACATTCGCGTCCGTGTCCCTCGACAGACCCATCGCATAAGCACTTCGGGAGAAAGACAAAACAGCAACACACGCATAGATCCATCGCACGTCTCTCTTACAGACGTTCATTGCCATCGTCCTTTCCGCATCGACAGCCCTCACTGGGTTCTTCGCCGGGGCCGGCCGGACCCCTACGGCTTGGATATGGGTCTGTCCAACGCCCAGAAGGTGGCGTTGAGCAGCAGTTGACGGAACGATGCGATTTTGAAATCGTCCGGGTGGCCGAGCGAGGTGTAGAAGACGCGGGACCTGCCGTACGTGTTCGTCCAGGCCACCGGCTCGGGCTCTTCGTCGGGAATCGTGCCTGTCAATAGCGGCTTCGTCGCTTCTGCCAAAGGTCTGACCTCGTACAGCGAGCCGTCGCTGATAAAGGGCAGTTCCACGCCGGCCAGGATTGGATGGCCGGACGACTCCGCCGCGGGGGTGACGGTGCACTTAGGCCCGCTGCCGTGATGGCCGTGATAGTTCCCGCCTAAGACTTCGGGGTCAAGCTTGGGCCACTCCGCATAACCTTCCGGCGCGCTGCCGCGAGTATCGAACGCGTGGCTGGCGGTCCGCAGCCCGATCAGGGGTTTGCCGCGCTCGAGATAGTCGCGCAGGTGCTGCATCTGCTCCGGCCGCAGCGACCTTCGCCGGGCAAAGACCACGGCCAAATCGGCGCTGGTCAGCGCCTCTAAGCCCGCCAGCTCGTGCCGGTCGGGGCCTTTTTTCTCTATGCTGCCCTGGAGGATTTCGCAATACAGGCCGTACTTGGTTTTGAGCTCGTGGGCGAATTCGGGCAGCGTCTCGGCGGCGCCGTA
>CP070806.1:1551463-1555275 GCA_020343675.1 Phycisphaerales bacterium | reverse complement strand
TCGACACAGGCTGGATTAGCACAGTGGTTGCAGGAGATCGAGACATAGTAGGCAAATACTCGGGATATCCACGCGCTTCCCTGCTTCATCCAGTCGCCACCATCTATCTCATAGACGCGCCGATAGTTGCGCCCCACCTCCAGGTCATGCCTGTCCTTGCACGCCATCACGCAGGTCTTGCATCCGGCACACACCTGCGAGTCAATAAAGAACCCGTACTGCTTGCCCATTATGATGCCTCAGTATATACCATCCGCTTCATGACCGTCTCTGCGTCATGCCCTTGCCACCTGTACCATGATCGTGTGCTGAGCGTTTCCCTTGGCCCAGGCTGTCCAGCGTTCACTGGTTAATACATTTATGTTTCCACGTCGGTCCACACCTTGTTCGTCCGGAGTCCACCAAGCCCCCTGAGGAACGTCCACTACTCCGGGCAAGATCCGCTGGGTCAATCGACAGGGCAGAATCATACTGCCGCGATCGTTATAAACCTTGACATCATCGCCCTCCAGAATGCCGCGTGGCGCCGCATCAATGGGATTCATGAACATGCAATGGGCAAAGGCCTCATTGAGCCAGTCCACATTGTCGTGCGTGGAGTGCACGCGCTGGGCAGGATGATGTCCCAATGCCTGTAAGGGATAACGTTCCGCTTCGGGGCCAAAGGGACTCTCCCACTCCTGGATATACTTGGGTACGGCCGGGATCTCCCGGGGTCGGTTCATATCAAAGAGCCGCTTCGAGAAGATCTCGATCTTTCCCGAGGGTGTGGCCAGGGGATATTTGACCGGATCTTTGCGGAAATCCGCCAGGCCAATAGCCGGTTTGTCCACCCGCCGGGAATAGACACCCCGATTGGAACGCTCGAACTCTTCGAGCCTGGGAATCTCCGGGAAGCGAGTCTCACGGTATCTCGTGAGAATCCACTCCACCCAATCGCGCTGCGAACGTCCCTCCGTGAATTCGTCTTTCACGCCGAGGCGCTCGGCCAGTTCCGAACAGATCTGATAATCCGATTTGGTTTCAAAAGGAGGCTCCACGACCTGGGGCATGAGCAGGACCTCATCCCCATATTTCCAACCGTCCTCAATGCCATAGGTCTCGAACTGCGTACAAGCGGGCAGGAGAACATCTGCGAATCGGCCGGTTGGTGTAAGAAAATTATCTTGTACGGCAATGAACTCCACCAGACTCTCGTCTGCCAATATCCTGGCTGCACGATTTACATTCGCGTGCTGATTGATCAAGGCATTGGAGGCGACTGCATAGATCAGTTTGATATTATTGTCCAGGCGTTCCACATTGCGGATTCCGTGTTCGGCCGCTGTCATGGATTCAGCATCCAGCACGGCTTCGGTCCAGAGAAAGCTGGGAATACGGGCCTTAACAGGATTGCGTCCCGTGGGAAAGACCGTCCAGAACGGGCCGCCGTCCGGCGCCTGGGTGGCCAAGGCGCTGGCCCAGCCGCCGGAGATGCCGATATTGCCGGTCAACGCTGCCAGCACGGCGCCGGCGCGCACCGCCTGTTCACCATAGGCCCGACGCTGCATGCCGTAGCCTTGATAGAGCATGCCCGGCTTGATCGTGGCGTATTCACGGGCGATCTGAACGATGGTCTCACCGGGCACGGCCGTAATGTCCTGGGCCCACTGAGGTGTCTTGGGAATGCCATCGCGCGCGCCAAGGATATAGTCCTTATAGCTCTCTGCGCCTTCCGCACCGGCCGGCATGTGTGCCGCATCAAAACCCACACAGTAAGTATCAATGAATTCTCGGTCGATCAGGTTCTCCGTGATCATGACATAGGCCATGGCGCTCATCATGGCCGCATCCGTGCCGGGGCGGATAGGGACCCACCTGTCCGCCAGGCTGACCGCGCTCATAGACATGCGCGGATCAATGCACACTACCCTGGCCCCACGATCTCGGGCCAGCGAGATGAAGTAATCCGAATTGGTTCCGTCGCGCATCTCGGCCGGATTCCAGCCCCACATCAGGATGTACCTGGAATTCAACCAGTCCTGACGCTGGCTGCCGACCTGCAGCGTACCATAGACATAGGGAGTGGCCACGTTGATACAGGCCCATGAGTAGCTGTTGTAAATACCCAGACAGCCCCCGTACATGTTCATGAGACGACGCGCCACGTGGCTGCCATTGGTATTGGAGTAACTGCCCGTGCCGTATGGCACGTACATGGCGGAGTTGCCGTATGTCTGTTTGATGCGCCGCATCTCAGCGGCCACCGTATCCAGGGCCTCATCCCAAGAGATTCGCTCGAATTTACCTGCACCGCGTTTGCCGATCCGCTTCATGGGATACTTCAAACGATCCGGATGGTATTGACGCCGGCGATAGGCACGCCCGCGCACACAGGCCCTAAGCTGCGGATCGGCCACCTCGTCCGTGGGACGATCGTCCCCTTCGATTCGGATGATAACACCGTCTTTCACATGCACCTTGAGCAGGCACCTGCCCCCGCAGTTATGCGAAGGACATCCCACGCGTAGCACGCGGTCGGGCCGGCGCGCCACGTCCTGCGGTAACGCACCTCCTTCCAGAGATATCAGCCCCTGCGCACAAGCCCCTGCTGCCATGGTGCTGGCCAGCATAGCATTCCACCTAAAGAATCCGCGCCGGCTCAACTCACCCTGCAGACTTGAATCACAATTGAATAGATGATCGCTCATACAGAAAAGCCATCAAGTACTGAGTTTCCATTACAGTAAATGCAAGTCTAACAGATTTTGCACCAAAGTGCCATCGTGGCACGCGTGCGTGCCGATTTCTGCAAGTGTTGCGACCAGGTGCGTGTGGCAACCGAGAGACAACCCGGCTATTAGACTTGCTACTGCCGATGGAACGATTTATCATTTGAGTAAGATTCACTTTGGCAATGAAACGAAGGTTGATTCGACAAGTACAAGCTTAGGGAGATAATCCATGAAGGAATTAGGCAAACAGTTAGCTGTGGTCTGGTTCTTATTGCCGGCATTGGCTTTGGCCCAGGATAACTTCCAATACCAGCGTGATTTTTCGCCGGAGGAATTCGCCCAACGTCGAGCAAAGGTGTTTGAGAAAATAGGTGCTGAGGCAGTGGCACTTTTACAGGGGGCGCCTGCGGTTCGTGGTTTTGGCGTCTTCCGCCAGAATAACGAGTTCTTCTATCTGAGCGGGATTGAAGTGCCTCAGGCGTATCTGCTTCTTGATGGAAGGACCGGCAAGACAAATGTTTACCTGCCTTCGCCTTCAAGGAGAACAAGCTCGGAGCAGGCCGAAGATGAGTATGCGCTGTCAGTGAAGAAACTTACCGGTGTTGATGCGGTGCACGGAATCGAATCACTTCCCGAACATCTGGAGAAGGTCTCGGTCCTATACACACTTTTGGGTTCACGAAGGGCAAGAAGTGCGCCAGCGCGGGAGATGGCTGGCCTTAGCCGCGGCGAGGCAATTGACATCTTACGCCGTGATCCGCTGGGACAAAAGCGATTTGTTAGTCTGATTCAAAGTTGTTTCGGCAAGTTGACAATCAAGAATCTCTCCCCGATAATCGACTCGCTCCGTGCCATCAAGAGCCCTGCGGAGATTAAGCTCCTGCGACGCGCTGGAAAATTGTCTGCTCTGGCGGTAATCGAAGCCATGCGATCGACCGAGGTCGGCGTTATGGAGTACCAGCTCGATGCAGTGCCGAAATATATATATCGCGTAAGCGGCGCCCGTGGAGAGGGCTACCCTTCCATCATAGCCGGCGGCGCCAATATGCAGTACGGTCATTATGAGCGCAAGGACTGTGCTCTGAACGATGGGGACAT
>CP070806.1:1547530-1551363 GCA_020343675.1 Phycisphaerales bacterium | reverse complement strand
CAGACCGACGCCTGGCCCGTGGAGCCAAAAAAAGGGTACTCCATGGTCACTGTGCCTGAGCCCAAGAAGCAATGGCACTTTACCGCCAGAATCCGCCAACGTGCCAGAAGACAGCGCATCGCGGCGGTTATGACAGTGAGCGACGAAGCGGCGAAACCCGCTGTCGGGATCCGCCGCCCCGATGAGCGGACACTGGAGCTCGATGCCTTCCTGGGCGCAGACAAAGCGAGCGTTCGTGTTAACCTCGACCCAAAGCGCCCTGAACAGGAACCTCTTGTCGAAATCCGATACCTGCCGGTTAACGGCGAGATAGAAAGTCTTTCCATTATGTAAGGAGAATATGCAGGATACGTATCCACCTGGGCGAGCGTCCGCCAGGCCTGTGATCCAAAGAAATCATCCGCTGCAATCTCGGCCTGAGTTTGCGATGATCGGCCGCGATGGTGAGGTTACGGACAGCTATTGGCAAAGGGTCTGAGCAACGCATACCTGTGCGCACTCCCCGGTGTGGCCCACTCTCCCATGGACGCAGGTCCGTGTGCTCTCTCAATGACCTTTGACTTTCTGAAGGATCCAACGAGAGTCCCCGACAGCTCGTGCATCAGACAATACGAGTTTCATTTCAAGAATCGGTTCCTAAGGACGATACAGTCCAGCCAAGGGAAAACAACAGTAGATGTTATAGGGCGTCTCGCCCTTTTTCGCACAAGCCAGACAAAGGGCGTTTAAGACCGGCCATGATGGAGCTTCAGTCTGTATCAAGGGGTGAGAACGTCCTCGGGCGGATTCCACCAGGCGGAGGTAAGCGTTTTCCGGAAAATAGTAATTGCAGTTATCCGAAATCCACGTATAGTGTCTGATGTCAAATAGACAAAATACGACCATTGTGAGGTCCCGAACTGCCCTTTCTTGTGAATGGCCATGTCATTGCCATTGGTTTTGGCGTGAGGATGCGGGCTTCCAAAGTCAACGAAGAAAGGACAATGTACTTATGGGAACTCGATTATATATCGGCAATCTTTCTTATGATGCCATGGAAAACGATCTACGGGCTTTCTTTGAGCAAGCGGGGAGCGTGGTAGGGTGTGATATCATGATCGACAGGCATACGGGGCGATCCAAGGGGTTTGCCTTTGTGGAAATGGCTTCTCAGGAAGACGCCAACAAGGCCATCGAAACGTATAACGGCAAGGACTTCCAGGGGCGACCCTTGACCGTGAATGAGGCCCGGCCCCGTGCCGAGCGGCCGCCGAATTTCGGGGGTGGTGCTAATCAGCGTGGTGGCGGTGGCCGTTTCAGCGGAAAACGTCGCTCCGGCAAGGGGAGCCGGCGCGGATTGCGTAATGAAAAACGCAGTCGCAAGGGGATTTTCTAATCAGGACTGCGGTAGAACGGTTGCCATGACGCCGTTGGATCATGGATGCCTCCGGGGCCGGACGGGGGGCGAGCTGTTTCTTTTCCTGTACCTGTCCCCCCGAGAAACCTCGCCTGCCTTGTCATTACAGCACTTGCGTGAACTTGCCACATGCGACCAATGATACTGCAGTTTCTTGGCGCATATACTGTGCCCAGAGTAATTCTGCCGTTCCCAATTTGGAAGGAATCCGATCTGGCATAATCTTTACTTCCTGTCCGTCCGGCACCGACATGTCCTTTATTGCAGTACTTTCAGATTACTCCTCATGCAACAAGAATGCTTTAGCTTCGGGAGCATCCTTGTCCTTCCAGCCGTAGAAGAGCAACATCCCATCGACAATGCTTCCATCGGGTCTTGTTACCGGCTGAATGTTATTATATTTCCAATCCGGATATTGGGACTCATTGGGCGTCAGGTCACGGTGCCTATTCCATGTGTTTCCTTGATCGGTAGAGATCCATTCTTCAACATCTCCTCCCCCATAGCTATCCATATAACCGCCCGTATCAAGGTACCGGTCTCCGACGATCAGATAGGCGTGTAATGTTCCATCTTGGTCTCTGGCTAAATGGCAGCTATTCCACTGATGACTGGAGGGCGCAATGGTTGTTTTCTTCCATTTTCCATTTGCCCGGCGGACGAAATAATAATTGTGCTTTTCAGTTGTTTCTTCTGAAAGCACATGCAGAAAAGCTGGATTCCCATCTTCATCAAGAGCGATAGTCGGCGGTACGCCGGCCCCGCGCCATTTCGTGTCCCAGATAATGCATTTCGCATCGGCCAGGTCTATGTCGATAGGTGTTTTCATGCTCTCGCCATCGAAGTTGATCACAGTGTGCGTTTGCAGATCGATTCTGACGTAGTAAAGGTTGTACTTCCATTCATTACTGACTTGATGTTTGTATCGAGGATTGTAATATCTCTTGGGATCATCTTCCCTGTTGTCGTCATAAGCGAAGAAAACAACGTGAAGCAACCGACCGTCCTTACTCGGCAATGAGCATTGGTATGAGGACCATTCGAATCTGCCCTTGCGATCCATATCAGTTACATCATTTGCAGGGCCGATCCATGTCTTTCCGTTGTCATTTGTTATACGATATGTCCAGGAACTGATATGGCCCGCGGTACGGTAATAAATCACCTCTTTTCTATCGTATATGCGGTACATCGTAGGATAGGAGATTCTCAGAGCGATTTGGGGCCCCTCACTCCAATCGTCCAGACTGCCTCCAATACTGCCGGGTTGTTTAGAAATCAGGTGCGTGCCTGGGCTTCCGTGGCAGCCGAAAAGAACATGCAGATGATCATTCCCATCAGCCCATATAACGGGGCAATAGTGATGGTCTTTCTTTCCAGGGCCTAGTTTCACTACTTCGGAAAACTTCCGGGTGGCCGGATCATACGTGACTGCCATAGGTTCGGTCGGGGCCTTGGGTTGAGCCCCAATTTGTCCACCGGCATTAAAAACGATATGAACTTTGTTATTCAGATAAACTGACTGGGGTCTCTGCCTGCGGTCATAGAGCATCTTAATCTGCCCGCCTTGCCCAAAGGCCTTTGGGAACGCAACAGCTCTTGTTTGTTCCTGTAGTATTATTAATGGAACCAAGTAGAGTAAAGATAATGGAACAATTCTTTTCATTAAGTATGATCCTGCATCTGATTCAAATCCTGTTGTTTCACAGGAGAAGCTCTTACTACATAATCTATCTTAATCTCGATACACGTCAACATTTCCAATGGAATCACCTGCAACTCACCCTGTTTGAATAACATTATAAACCAACAATGTTAGATCGAAGAGAAAAAAAGGAATTATGGACTTGAAGTCAAAGGTCCTTATCTGAAGTTCGATCTTAGAATAGATCCTTATCAAGATGATACCTGATAAGGAAATGTTAATTCGTGATTATTCTATGAGTTGAAATAGAGACGGCATTCTATCAAGAGTCTAAAGTCTAACACTCAAATACCTGTTGCCACAGAATTCTCTTGAAGTATCCTGTTACAATATACCAGCCACATTCACGGCTTGGCAGGTAACAACGGTGGTAGTGTCTGTCTTGAGCGTCATTCTATGCTTGAATATCTCATTTACAGCATATATATTCTGCTTATCGGTTAACCATGTAAAAGGGAAATCTCAGGGATGATCCAAAGAAGGACGGAAGAATATGAAAAGTATCAGCAGACGAGATTTTATTAAAGGCTTGGTCATATCTGCATCGGCATCCTCGATTCCGGTTCTTGCAGAACGGAACAGAGCTACCAGGCCCAACGTCATTATTCTTTTTATAGACGACCTGGCGTACGGCGAACTGGGGGCTTTCGGCTGTCCGGACATTCCCACACCTCATATGGATTCGCTGGCGGCCAACGGCGTCAAATGTACGAATTCCTATATCACCAATCC
>CP070806.1:1543586-1547430 GCA_020343675.1 Phycisphaerales bacterium | reverse complement strand
CTTCGTCACTGTGGGATTCTCGTGGGCATTGTCCCAGAGCCCGTTGTTGGGCGACTTGTGCGTTTTCCCGCCCCAGTCATCGGTGTACATTTTCGTAGCGAGCACGAGTCCTTTGACATGTCCTGTGCAAACAGTCTTCTTAGCCTGGTCCTTCGCTGCCCTCAGGGCAGGCATCAGGATCGCCAGTAGAATCGCTATGACAGCAATCACGACCAGAAGCTCGATGAGGGTGAATCCTCGTTTGGTGCTCATGAAAGTGCCTCTGTTCATACTGAGTCTTCAATAGACTAACATTTCCCTCTTGAAAACGCAAGCCGCCTCGATTCCGTCAGAAGCCGGATTTTCCAGCGTGCAGCCCCGCCGGCCCACTCCACGAAGTCCGCCCCGCTGCTTTGGGGCGATCTTGGAATTGGCTTTGTTTTTTCAAACGGCATTAACCGCGGACAAGGGCCTGAGCCGAGCCGAAGGAGACCGCTCAGAGGCTCCTGCGTACAAGTCCTTCCAAATAAACAGCTTACACGCCCCCTTTCCTGTTTCTCCGCGATCTCAGCGTTCTCGGCGGTAAGACTACGAATTGGGTTTGTTTTTTCAAAACCGGCTCATAGCCACGAAGACACGAATCTTGCCTTCGACAGCGGAGAGGAGATTGACGACTCACAATTTGCGATTTTCCGTCTTCTGTTGGCGATTCACCATCAACTATTGACCATCAACCATAGACTATCTACCCTACTGTTTTAGTTTTATATATATCATACTACGTGACGAAATGGATGTCAAGTGGAATTCTTGATGATCCAGAATGTCCGCAAAGATTTGGCTTCATTCGGCGGTTCCGAAGAGCAGCATGCCGAAAGCGGTGAACCATCTCGCCGAGACGACTCCTGATCTGTGCCTCATTAATTCTGACAACTTTCTTCAAGTTCCGAGTCGCCTTTGTCGAATGACCGTTCTGCATACTTGTGTCCTTTCTTTGATCCAATGGCCGCAATTGTCTTGTCTATCATCGACCAGAGAAAGGCCTTCTTTGGCGTCCCAGTATAATGTGCGCCAAATATCCTACGTCATCCTTGCCCGACGGTATCCAAAAAGCCAGTCGTCAACCCGGCAACATTAAGCTTTCGGCTCCCGAATGCCGATATAAATAAAATAGGAGAGCCGTTTGAGCGGCTCTCCTTGTAGGCCGGCATCGCCGAGGATACGGTGACTTCAGCGGAACCTCGTCACAAGGACTGAAGCACCATGCGGTGCCGGTTTTCTTGATGGCTGAGAGGCCTCAGCGGATATTCAGAAGGTCACACCAGGTATATCGATGCTCGCAGCAGAGATGGTCAGGACGCCGTGTCTCCGGCCCGGAATATCCCAATCCGTATGATCACACAGCCTCTTCAGACAGTGCTGTGCATCCGAGCTTGCGTTTGTCTCGGTGAGTCTTCCACCATTCGATGGTTTTGCACAGGCCCTCGTCAAACGGCGTCTGGGCTTCGAAACCAAACAGCTCTTTGGCCCGTGAGGTATCCAGGCACCGCCTCGGCTGGCCGTCCGGCTGGGTCGTATCCCAAACAATCTTGCCCGCAAAGCCCGTCATGTCTTTTATCTTTTCGGCAAGCTCCTTGATGGTGATCTCAAAGCCGGCGCCCAGGTTGACCGGATCGGGCCCATCGTACTTTTCGGCGATCATTGCGATGGCCCGGGCCGCGTCTTTTACGTACAGAAACTCCCGGCTCGCCGAACCCGTGCCCCAAAGAACGACCTCGCGGCGACCTTCATCGACCGCCGTACAGAACTTTCGAATCAAGGCGGGGATGACATGGCTTGTCTGCAGGTCAAAATTGTCGCCCGGGCCGTAGAGATTGACCGGCAGCAGGTAGATGCCGTTCAATCCGTACTGCTGACGATAGGCATGGAGCATCACCAGCAACGCCTTCTTCGCAACGCCGTAGGGCGCATTGGTCTGTTCAGGATAGCCCCGCCAGAGGTCTTCTTCCTTGAAGGGCACGGGTGTCCATTTGGGGTAGGCGCAGATCGTGCCGATTTGGACAAACTTTTTGAGGCCATGGATTCTGGCCTGCTCAATCAGATGCAGGCCCATAGCCATATTGGCGTAGAAGAACCGGCCGGGCTTTTGTCGGTTCACCCCGATCCCACCCACTTCGGCGGCCAGATGGATGACCAGGGTCGGTTTCATCTGCTCGTACATTCGAATCACCGCCGCTTCGCAGGTAAGGTCATAATCCTCTATACTTGGTATCAGAAGATTCTCAGGCTTAACGCCGCGGTTGCGTAGTTCCCGCTGAAGGTGTTTTCCCAGGAATCCGGCACCGCCGGTGACGACCATCCGCTCTTTTGTCAAATCCATCGCTTAGCTCTTCCAGGCCGCCCCGTCGTCGGCAAGCAGCCGCTCTTTGCGGGCACGCTCGGAGTCTGCCTCGATCATCATGGCGACAAGTTCCTCGAAGCCCACCTTGGGTTCCCAGCCCAAGACCCGCCTGGCCTTGGCGGCATCGCCGCAGAGCACATGCACCTCCGCCGGCCGACAGTAGCGCGGGTCAATCTCGAGATAATTCTTGTAATTCAGTTTAACACGGTCAAAGGCCAATTCAAGAAACTCCTTTACCGAGTGCATTTGACCCGTCGCGACGACATAGTCGCCGGCGTAACCCCAATCCCGCCTGGCCTCGAGATTGCCGAGGTAGAGCTTCTCCTGGAGCCCTTCCTTGATCCGGGTCGCGGCCCGGGTGATCTTGCGGGTGACAAACGTCTCTCCGCGCCGAGGCGATTCGTGATTGAAGAGCATCCCGTTGCAGCAGAACATGTTATAGCTCTCGCGGTAGTTGACGGTCTGGTGGAAGCTATAGACCTTGGCACAGGCATACGGGCTGCGGGGACGAAAGGGCGTGGTTTCTTTCTGGGGGACTTCCGCCGCCTGACCGAACATCTCGCTGGACGAAGCCTGGTAAAACCGCACATCCAGCCCCGTATCGCGGACGGCCTCCAAGAGGCGCATGGTCCCGATCGCATCGACCTGAGCCGTATAGATGGGCTCGTCGAAGCTGACGCGGACGTGGGACTGGGCGCCGAGGTGATAAACCTCGCCCGGTTTGATTTGCGCCAACAGCTCCCGCAGCCGCGCACCGTCGGTCAGGTCGCCGTAGTACAGCCGCAGTCGTGCCTCCCGCTCGTGCGGATCGGCGTAGAGGTGATTGATCCGCCCGGTGTTGAAGGAGCTTGAGCGGCGGATCAGGCCATGGACCTCGTAGCCTTTATCCAACAGGAATTCAGAGAGATAGCTGCCATCCTGTCCGGTAATGCCGGTGATCAGCGCCTTTTTTGCCATCGAGATCTCCTCCGAGAACAGTTGTGGCATTCGAGTGTGCTGGTGACGTTGTACGCGCGCCTCAACGAGAAATCTGAGGAGTGAGCTTACGTTCAACCAGTTCCGCAATTCGCTGTACGGAGTCCAGGTTCTCCGGCGCTATCTCCGTATCCTCGATCTCAATACCGAATCGGTCCTCAACGAATGTGATCAGTTCGACCATTCCTAATGAATCCAATATACCGTTCGCTTCAAATGACGTCGTTTCGTCAAGCCCATTCTCATCTCCGAAGAGTATGTTCTCAACAATGAAACGCCTGATCTCGTGCGTCACATTCATCTGAAGATCCTTCCCGCCAATGCGGGGGCGCCAACTTTGTCGGCTGGCTATGCGGACAGTTTTCATATGTGTCAGCGGACATCGAAGTTTGAGATATTAACGTTCCAGTTCTCGATCTGCCACACCTTCTCATCGACCGTTCCAGGCGCCAAGAGCCATCCACACATCCGTACTCTCTTCGGCCTCTT
>CP070806.1:1539637-1543486 GCA_020343675.1 Phycisphaerales bacterium | reverse complement strand
CAATGTTCTGTATCTGGCGGTCTTCTCTTGAATAGTGATATCCGCGGTGGTATAGTCAATTGCGTATGTTGTGATCGATTGCTCTTTCGTTATGCAATTTGGAGGCTATTGCCATGTGTGAACACTGTACGCGACGGGAATTCTTGGGAACGGGAGTGGCCAGCGGATTGACGCTCGCCAGCACAACTTGGACGCACGCGTGGGCTTCGCAATCGCCTCCTGCACAATCTCGGGAAAAGTCACGAATCTGCGTTGCGTTCACCGGCACACCCGTACCGGAGGACCGCAATTGGGGAGCCGATGCTAGGCAAATAGAGGCCATGAAAGCTTGCCTGACCGAGGCCGAGAAAGAGCTGGGAAACATCGAGCTGGTAATGGGCCAGTCGAGCAGTGCCCAACAAACGGCTGCTCTGTTGAAGAGGGCCGGGCTGGCGGCACCAGTCCTTGTGATCAACGTGCAAAACTTCGCCTTAACGAGGGTAGTGCAGCCGATTCTTGATGGATCGCATCCCATGGTCGTCTTCTCACTGCCGGCCAGCGGTCACGATTGGATGTACGCTCCCCGTTGGCATAGCCGCGGGCATCGCGTCACCCTTCTGGCGAGCAGCAACTATGATGAGCTCGAGCGAGCCCTTCGTCTGCTGAGAGTGATCCCTATGATGAATCAGACTCGGATTCTCCTGTTCCCTCCAGCTCGAGGTACGACGCCCGCCCAGTCTCCGGGCCAGGTCAAGAAGCGCTTGGGTGCCGATGTCGTGGCCATTGAAGAGAAGACCTTCAACGAGATGATTTCCGCCGCGGAAGACGACGCCGTTCGAGCCGAGATCAACCGCTGGACAAGAAATGCAAAGGAAATCGTTGAACCGAATAACGAAGATATCAGAAAGGCTGCCCGCGTCAGTGTAGCACTGCAAAATCTCATGGAGCGGGAACGGGCCCAAGGGTTGGCCGTGGGCACTTGCATGGGATGGTTGCCAAAAGGGTTTCCCTGCTTGGGGTTTGCTCGACTTCGTGACAGCGGTATTCCGGCGGCATGCGAGGGGGACATGGACTCGTTGTTGACCATGCTCCTATTTCAATACGCAATCGATCGCCCTGGATTTCAAGGCAATGCCACTTTCGATACAGCTCGAAACGCTTTGTGGACCGCGCACTGCACAGCGCCGCTGAAGATGGACGGTCCGGATGGCAGGGAGGCGCCTTACCTGCTGCGCGGCCATTCCGAGGTCGGCGGTAGTGGTTGCGTGCCTGAAGTCCAGTATCGCCTCGGCGAGACCATCACCCGCACTAAGCTAATCAACCTGGATACAATACTCTGCTCTACGGGCAAGATTATCGAGGTTCCGACCAAATCAGTCCACGGTTGTCGCAGCCAGATCGTCACCGAAGTTCGCGACGCGGCAAGAATGGCCGCTAACTGGAGCAACGTCCTTGAGACCGAGGACGCGATGACGTTGCTGCACCGCGTGGTGTTCTATGGCGACCACATGGATAGCGTGTATCACCTTGCCCGGTTGATGGATATGAAAGTCGTCGAGGAAGGTTGAACGAACATGCGGTATAAGGGGAGTCGGATGACATATATGTATATATGCCATGAGAAAATCAAGAAAATAAGTACATAGGTTTGCCATTCCGGTTCATGCGAGAAATCCAAATTCAGTCAGTAGTGGCCCATAGATTTCGAAATGTAAGGAGATTTCCAATGTCAAAAATATCTCGGAGGCTATTCCTTTTTGTCTCGGCCGGATCGGTTTTTGGATGGGTGTTGATTGGGCCAAAGGCTGCGATCGCTTCTGAAACAGGCAGTGTCAAGGAAGTACGAGTCGCCCGCTTGGCGAAAGGGGTCAATATTCCGAGTTGGTTTTGGCTTAACAGAGGTTCGGTTGATGAACTGGAAAAACGTTATCCAGATACCGATTTCCAGTCAATCAAGAAGCTTGGCTTTGCTAATGTTCGCGTACCAGTAGATATGGCAAATGTTTACGGCAAAGATCAGCCTGGCCTTCTAAGAAAGGAGAATTTGCCATATCTGGACCGTGGGATAAGGAAGATCCTCTCCTATGAACTGGCCATTATCATTGATCTACACAGTATCTCTCAAAGAGAAGGCGGCAGCAATTACTCTGGACCATTGGGGCAAGATGCAGGTTTCACCGACACCTTTTGTCGCTTCTGGGCCTCGTTCGCAAGGCATTTAAGTCAATTCGATCCCGAATGGGTGATCTTGGAACCTATGAACGAACCTGTGCTGAGGGGGATGGAAGAGAACTGGCCTCCGCTCCAAAAGAGAGTGATCGCAGCGATACGGAAAGGTGCTCCAGAACATACGATTCTCGCTACAGGTGCGCGATGGTCGAACCTCGATACTCTGCTCGCACTCGAACCGTTACAGGACCGCAACATAATTTACAACTTCCACTTTTACGAACCGCATATCTTCACTCATCAAGGCGCATCTTGGAGTTCCGATTGGGTGAAGCCGTTGCGCGATATTCCCTATCCTTCCTGTCCTGAAGCAGTGAAGGACCTGATGGGGAAATATGCAGACGAGAGAATCTCGAATAATATAGAACGGTATGGCGAACAGCGGTGGAACGCAGACAAGATTGAAGACAGGATGAAGCAGGCATCTGAATGGGCCAAGGAGCACGGCGTTAGAATCATCTGTGACGAGTGGGGAGTTTACAAGCGTTACTGCCCCCCGAAGTACAGGACTGCTTGGCTGCGAGATGTCAGAGAATCGTGTGAGAAATTCAACATTGGCTGGTGCATGTGGACATTTGATGGTAGTTTTGGCATGGTGAATCGCGAGAATGGAAGAGCCGTGATCGACAAGGATGTGGCCACAGCATTGGGACTGAGTGTTGACTGACACAGCACCGGAAGCACAGGGTGATGTGCTGACGCTAAATTGTCTCCACAAGTGACAGAACACGCGCAAAATCAGTTACTTCACGAGCTCAAGAAGACCGCTAAGACAAGGTGACTTCTTGACTCCATTTTGTCACCACAGACCTGGATATTTCCCAAATTTAAGCCGCACATAGGCCACTTTTTGGCTGAAAACCGCACTTTTCAGGAATTAAATCGCCTTCAATGAACGTTGTCGATTAGTGAGTGACGTTCAACGTGAAGTTGAAGGGCTGTTCAGATAAGCTACGAAGCGTAGCTGATAGGTCGTGACATGGATGCCGCAAAGAAGATCTCTTGTGGCAACAGGAATTCTGGCATTTGACCTTGAACTCTTCATAGGTGACCGATGCTAAAGAAGGATGGGTCGTCGCCGGAGACTTGGGGACGAGAGAAGAACGTTTAATGGATTACGGGTATTGCCTGCAATTTCAAATATCTGCAGAGTGTAGTTGAGTTCTTGGGTGAACTGCAGCAGTGATACGGAAGGGCAACCTGACGACCGAGCACCGACGTTGCCGTGTTTCTTAATAATCTTTGGCATTCCTCATCCAGTTTGGCCAATCAGACGGCTGCACACCTCCAGCTTTCGTCCAAGGACCTGCAGTGCCGAACTGTTGATGCCACTTGAGTGTCCACACCTCCTTAAGTCCTACGTCCCTGACTGACCAATCCATAAAAAGGTAGTTCATATGCCCCTCGTGTCGGTCGAGGCAAAAACGCTGCATTCTAATGCCAGACCCTCCTACATATGGCGCATCGCCAATTTCAGGAGGTGAGTCCCTGTAATCCGGACTGCTTGCCCTCCATCTGCAATCGGCAAACACGGGTATATTAGCTGTACCTCGGGCATTTGGATGCCGCCAGAATTTTTCGGTCACATATTTGTCCCACTCACCCGGAGGGTCGAGAACCCAGTTATTTAGGCCGTAACTG
>CP070806.1:1535628-1539537 GCA_020343675.1 Phycisphaerales bacterium | reverse complement strand
GAGGCACGCATTGCAGAAATGGGGCTGAAACGGCAACTTGAAAACAAAACCGTTCTGGAGATCGGTTGTAACACAGGCTTCCTGGCTATTAGCATTGCCGATCGCGCTAAAAGCGTCCTCGGCTTTGATATCAATCCCCATCTTATCGACATTGCCAGGGATGCTGCTAACTATGCGGGGATAAACAATGCCCGGTTTATAGCATCATCTTTTGAAGATTTCAGCTCTCCAGAGCCATTCGATTCTGTGTTGTCGTTTGCCAGTCACGCTACGTATGACGGCAATACTGGTTACAGCATCGACCAATATCTGAGACGTTGCTACGAGCTGGTGAAGCCGGGAGGGCTGCTACTGTTCGAGTCACACTCATGGGAACAACCTTCTAGTGATGATCTGCAGCAGGTGTGTTTTGCAATGGATCGTTTTTTCACTGTACGGCAGCGGCAGGTCCTCCAACGTGGCAGACCTGCGGATCAGTGTCGAACGTTTATCGTGGGCCAACGACGGACTATCCCTATGGGCGTCCGTGCTGTGCACGAAGACAGCCACAGCAATACGCTGGTGCTTTCCAGCATATGATACATAAGGGAGATGACACGCTCATGTTGCGTCATGTTCTATTCATCGGATTGCGATACTGCATCCGGTCCGAACCGCGACCGCAAGGAAGCGGGGTTCGCCGGAAGACCGCTCCCTTGTTCGCCATAGGCGGACGGTTCGGATCACCCGACGAGTGATTCTTGACGGAACACTAGACATAGACAAGGACATCAGAAGGAGATATAGGAACAATGCTGGCAATATATCTAGGATACATTGACCCGGCTTCGGGCAGTATGTTACTGCAGATCGTCATCGGCGCCATGTTGGGGGCAGGGTTCTTTTTTCGAAGAAGTTTCTTTCGCCTGCTGAGCGTGTTTCGCCGGAACTGACCCGATGTGTGTGCCACTGATCTCGAGCAGTGAGCTTTACAAATACTGCACAAGAACAGTGGCACACAACGCTATCTTGTACACAATCCACTTTAAACAGCAACGGGCAAGCCGCCGTACGTATTCAGCGTACCCGGACATACCGTAGTTGAAATGTATTTTACTTGCATGCTTGTTTTCACAACATATACTTCTAATATCGCGATTGGTGTAGGAGCATTGTGGTGTGCGGCGGCTGTGACGCCGCTTTTCCTGCCGAGGTAAATTGATCCAGAGGATGCAGGTTAGCATTTGGTACATTAGCATGTACAAGCCGCCTGTGGCACCCGCCGTCCGCACGTGGGAATCGCTACCGGCAAATCCCCTGCCGGGAAAAGTTGCCTTACCCCCTTATTGACGCTACAAATAAGAGAGTGCACTATCAATTCTAATGGCACCGCTGAGGCTACGGTGCAGGTGCAGATCGCAACGTCAAGAGAGGATCTGTCATGAGTGCGACCTTTGAGCCGGAAGCGCCCCAGACGCTCGAGGGGTGGTTCGTGCTGAAAGAGGTTTACTCGGTCGATTGGCCGAAGTGGCGCGCACTCGATCCGGAGACGCGCGACAAGGCGATCGCCTCGGCTGAACAATGGCTGGACGTCGCCCCTTCTGACCGGCAGGGCGGCTCGGCCGTCTACAGCGTATTGACCCAAAAGGGCGATTTGATGTTCGTCCACTACCGCAGCTCGCCAGACGAGCTCAATCGAGTGGAGTTGTCCCTGCGCCAGTTACCCTTGTTCGAGTTCCTCGTGCCGGCCGGCTCGTTTTTGTCGGTCATCGAGCTTGAGCTCGATGAGCTTGCCGCCATCGCAAGACGAAAACTGACGGATCAAGGCATTATTCCCGGGGCAGAACAATACGACGAGTTCTTCGAGACGGAGATGGCCAAACAGAAGCAGCGGCTCAAAGACCGCCTGTTCCCTAAGATCCCGAACACGCGTTACATCTGTTTCTATCCGATGACACGTCGCCGTGGTGGACGTGTCAACTGGTACACGCTCGCAGAGAACGAACGTCGCGAACTCATGCGAGGGGTTGGTCGGATTGGTCACGCGTATCACGAGCAGGTCACACAGATCGTCTCTGGTGCCATCGGCCTGGACGACTGGGAATGGGGAGTCAGCCTGTATGCCGACGATATGCTCGTGTTCAAAAAACTCCTGTACGAAATGCGATTCGACACAGCCAGCGCCCTGTACGCGGAATTCGGTCCGGTTCATGTCGGTATCCGGGTAAATATGGATCAACTTGGCGACCTGCTCACCGGCTATCTCACGTAGAACCTGTTTTTCTCACCTGCTTCGTCCCACGTTAGCCCGCATATTTCATCAGCGGTTGTTTTCGGTTGGATTTGAGGGTTGAGGCGGTCGGGATTGGCTTGGCGATGGATGTCGGCGCGGAGGGCCCCCTTACCCCCATATGGTCATCCAGGTTGCCAGAGGGTTACTTGGGCACCAGCCGTGGCGGAGGATTGGCTTGCGGCACAAGGCGAGCGACGATTTGTCGCAGCAGTTGTTGATAGGGATAACTGCTGGAGAAGTGGAACACGACACGACGAACAGAGCAACGCACGCGAGCGGCGACCTTGAACAGTTTCACCCGAATGGTGGCGACTTGTGCACAAGACAGCTCCGTGCCCTTGAGCACTATTCGACGGAGATAATCGACGAGTACATACGCTGCTGACGCAAGCATGAGACGGAATTGGTTCGCGAGGAACTGATGGCAACTGGTCCGATCCGCGAAGAGATGAAGTTGCTGTTCCTTGATCCGGTTCTCCATCTCGCCGCGTGCGGTATATAGACCATCATAGATTTGGGCAGGACGACGCTCACGCAGGTTGGTGACCACGAATCGCGTGTTGGGCCCTTGCAGCAGATACTCTGCTTTAACGATCACGCGGCGTTTGCGGTCCCAGGTGCCGGCGGCATAGCGCATCTCGTGAAAGCGTCGTTGTTTACGCCCCGTTTGCTCGAACGTGCGTTCGGCTCGTTCCATGAACGGCTCTGCCTGACGTTCTAGCACGGCATTGCGCGCGAGGCCCAAAACATAATAAACATCGTGTTTTTCGCACCATCTCATCAATCGCCAACGGCAAAAGCCAGAATCACCACGAATGATGATCCGCACCTTAGGCCAAGCTTGCCGCAGCCGTCGAACCAGAAGTTTCAGAACGGCACGTGTGTGCTTGGGGGCGTCGATGTTGCTGGGGCGAAGGTACGCGACCAGCAGTTGATCCTCACAGAAAACGTACAACGGCAGGAAGCAGTAGCTGTCATAGTAGCCGTGGAAGAACCGCCCCTCCTGCCGCCCGTGAACGCGATCGTCAGTCGCGTCGAAATCCAGAACCAGTTGCTTCGGGGGACATTTGTGTGAGGCGATGAACGTTTCGACAAAGACCTCAGCCATCCGGGCTAAGGCGTCTCGGTCGATACGGTTTTCAAATCGGCACAGCGTCGGTGACGAGGCCAGCGGATTCTCCAGGGTGGGCGTCTTGTCCGCCAGCACCGCCATCAGCGGATCGTCGCGAAGCGTGTTGTGGTCGTTAAGATCCTCGTAGCCCAAGGCAATGCCATGAATCCGCTGAGCCAGCATGGTCTGCTGCTCGTGGATAATCCGGGCCGGATCGCGTGGATCGACCAGGCAAGCCGCCAAACGCCGGGTCAGACCGACTACTCGGTCCGCCTCCCGCAGTAGCAGCCCACCGCCATCGCTGGTCAGTTGGCCGCCATCGAAATCGGCGACAATTTTTTGAGATTTGAGACTGGAAAACAGAAGCGGTTCTCGATTACACTCTGTCATCGAAGGGCCTCCTTGCCGTGTAGAGTTCGATCTTTAGAACAACCGTATTCTACAAGGCTTTGAGGCCTTTTCTATACGTGCATTGCAAAAATCTGATGAAATATCCGGGTTAGAGCAGTATAACTTTGGGCGTAGA
>CP070806.1:1531614-1535528 GCA_020343675.1 Phycisphaerales bacterium | reverse complement strand
GTCGGACTCGAACCGACGACCCTGGGCTTATGAATCCCATGCTCTGACCAGCTGAGCTACGCCGCCACAACTTTCTGAGGGTGTGAGGATAACAACCGGCCATCCGCCCTGTCAATCACTTTTCGGGAAAAACCGGCAAAAACGACCTCTGGAGTCGTTTCTCGGACGGACACTATTGAATTCGCTTGCGCGCAGAAAGGATGGCCCGAGACGATAACAATAGAGAGACATACGAGGGCCGTACCCCTCGCGCCAGGGAAATGGGGCAGAGTTGACACCCGGCCACGATATTCTTACAATAGAGCTTGTAGAGTATTGCACGAATTGCGAGCCGGACGGCTCGTGGAATGTGGGTGTGGAAGTCAAAAATGAAGAAGAATCTTGAACAAATCGCCACAGAGGACGGTCGATTCAGCATTCCGGCGATCAGGTTTGTCTATGAAGGGCTTGGCTACACGGCGAAAAACGTGGCCTCCGAGCCCAAGCACGTCAGCGGCGAGACGCTCTGTGAGGGACTCAGGAAGCTGGCTATCGAAAAGTGGGGCAGACTGGCACTGCTCGTGCTCAATAGCTGGGATATAGAAAGCACGCGCGACTTCGGCGAAATCGTCTATCTGATGATAAGACACGAGTGGATGAGCGCACAGCCCACCGATTCGATAGACGATTTTGACGACGTTTACGATTTCAGGACGGTCTTCAAAAGCCAATTCAAGTTCCGTACTTGACTCGAGAATCCGACACGGCACCGTCGAGACGCAGATTGGATTCTGAGGTACTTGGGACCTATTCCAATTCAAGCACATAAGCCTGGTCGCACCTGCTTGAGAGGTGATTGGGCGTGTATTCCACAAAACCACAGCTCTCGTACAGAGCAATTGCCTCTTTGAGAACGGAAGCGGTCTCCAGGACAATTCTCTCGAATCCCAGTCGCTTTGCTTTCGAGAGAGCGTCGTTCAGCAACAACTTGCCCAGCCCTTCGCCCCGGTACGCTTTACACAGGTACATCTTGCGCAGCTCGCACGTGCGTTCTTCAAGCGGATAGAGGCCGTATGCGCCAATGATTGAGCCGCCCTGGATCTCGAGAACCACGAAGGTCCCGCCCCGGCGGAAATATGAAGACTCGATGTCTTGAATATCCGCATCCGTCGATTCCGGGTCGGGCTTCAGACCATACTCCTTCAAAACACCATAGACCAGGTCGGCGATGCGCTCGCAATCGTCATTTCTTGCAGGCCGTAATTTTGGCCAGGGCGATGGTCTCATAGTGCCTGTCTTTCTGCCATCAATGCCGGCTCGGACGGTTCAACTCTGGGCTATCACCGCATTCCTGAGATTCTTTCCTCGAGGTCGGGATGAAAACGCCCTTCAAAGACTCTTTCGACCGGGCCGGTCATATATACTTGTTCATCTTCGCTGATTTCGACGAGCAAGTCTCCGCCCGGCATGATTACGGTTATCCTGTCATCCACCAGGCCTAGTTTGCGAGCCGCTCCGGCAGCCGCGCAGGAACTGCTGCCCGAAGCCAACGTGTATCCCGCCCCTCTCTCCCAAATCCTGATTCCGATAGTCGCCCTGTCTATCACTTTGAGAAGCTGCATGTTGATTCGATTGGGAAACATTTCGTGATTCTCAACGTGGGGTCCCAACTCCCTTGCCTTATCCTCACTTATATCTTCCATCGGAATGATGCAGTGAGGATTACCGATGGACAGACAGGTCACTCTATACCTGGCTCGGTTTGTTTCCAGCTCTTCATTCACGACCTGGCGTTCTTCACCCTTCACCGGTATCTCTGTGCTCAGGAAGGTGATCGCGCCCATCTTGATTCGTATCAGATTCGCGGAGTCGTCTTCGATATGTGCTTCGGCGGTTCCGCCCAGTGTCTCGATGCTGAAGTTCTTTTCGTCCACGTATTTCTTTTCGTATAGATACCTGGCAAATATCCTCAATCCGTTTCCGCTTTTCTCGGCTTCACTGCCATCCGGATTGAAAATCCTCACGCGCGGGTTTACTCCGCCCTTGAGCGGTCCGTACAGGATTCCATCCGCTCCGATCCCGAAGTGTCTATCGCAAATCAGACGGATTGCATCGGGCGTCAAATCCACCTCGTTAACCCGCGGGTCGATCACGAGATAATCATTTCCTAAGCCGTGGTATTTCCTGAAATGCACCATTGTCATTTCGACCGGAGCGTCCCTTAGGGACGCGCAGCGGAGAAATCTATTCCAGAAAGCTCTGCGTGGTAAATCCTTATTCTTTTATCAGGGCAAATATCCATAAGCTGTACTTCATTCGCCAACAACATATTTCTGTGTCCAGGGACAGACGTTGATACAAATCCCGCAAATGGTTGCCTCTATTCCCTGCTCCCCAGCCAGTCTCTTGGCGGTGTCATGGCACGCGAAGGCGTTGTAGAGCGATTCACGCGGTGTGCCAGCACGCCAGTGGCTTCCGACAATCGCTTGGGCGGGACAGGCATCCATACAGCGACGGCAATCGCCACAGTGGGATCCGTCTATGGGATTGCCCGTTGTGAAATCGGCATCCGTCAAAACGGAACTGAGCCGCACGGCGGGCCCGTACTCTTTCGTGATAAGCAGCGCGGACTTACCGACCCATCCGAGCCCGGCCCGCGTAGCTATGGTTTTGTGCTGGACGGGCATACTCAAGGTGCACTTGTCGAGACGGGCGGTGGTAGGCGCAATCGCTTCGGCGCGCCCGCCCAGCTCTGTGAAAATTCCAGCCGCCTTTTCGCACAGTCGGGCCAGAAGCTCATTGGCCCTTCTATATTCCGCGAAGTACTCGCAAGTCGGTCCGTTTGATATTCCGCGAATGACGGCCGGGTCCAGGGCTACGGCGATAGACAACGCCCGAGGCCAACCGCCGGTCAGGGCGGATAAATTCCTCACGTCTGCAAAACCGACAAGGCATGCCCCGTGTGCGAGAAGCTGACGTTCTATTAAGGAGTTCAGTGTTCTTATTTGAAAGGCTCCCAAAGGACAAGAATCAGGTCAGGAATTTCAGTATGATGTTCTGGTAATACTCCGCCGCCTTTTCGAGGTCGCCGATTTCGATATGCTCATCCGGCTTGTGGCAGAGCCCCGGTTTGCCCGGCCCAAAGATGACAACCGGCGCGCCGAGTGACGCAAAATAGGGACCGTCGGTGGTATAGCCAACCGGCTTGGTCTGGTCGGTTCCGACGCTGGAGCAAAAATCTCTGACGAAATCACACTGATTGTCCGTCTCCAGAGGCTCAAGGCGGCGCAGCTCAGAAACCGCAGCTTCAAACTGGTCGTTCTCGGATTTCAATTGGGCAAAGACCTGCTCCAAATCGCAAAGAACCTGCCGATGGTCCTGGCCGGGCAACGTGCGAAAGTCTATCCCAACGGTACACTTGTCCGGCACAACGTTGAACGCTTTGCCGCCCGATATAGTGTTGATGCTCATCGTACACTTGCCCAGCAGCTCATGGGTCTGGCCCGAGACCTCGTAATTCTCGAGTTTATCCAGGGCTAACCGCATTGAGGCAATCGCGTTCACACCCAAGTGCGGGGTCGAGCTGTGAGCAGCCTTGCCCGTGGTTGTTACTTCCAGCCACAGCATTCCGCGATGGGCCGTGACAACCTCAAAGCCGGTCGGCTCCGGGATGACGACGCCAGCGAGTTCCGGCAATCCGCTTTCTTCGGCGACAAATCGCTTGGCGCCGCTGCTGTCTGTTTCTTCCCCGGCGACAGCAGCGAGAACAATATCGCCCTGCAATTCTGCGCCCGAATCAACGACCCGGCCGATCGCGGCCACCACGGCCGCGATCCCTCCCTTCATATCGACTGCGCCGCGGCCGTAGATTTTGCCGTCGGCTTCGACGGCCCCGAAGGCCGGATGCGTCCAAGGCGCTTCGCCCGGACCGACCA
>CP070806.1:1527572-1531514 GCA_020343675.1 Phycisphaerales bacterium | reverse complement strand
TAGTCGTTGTAGTCCTCGAAACCGTCCACGACAAGATACTCAGGCGTGGAAAAGCTCCAGACATCCCCTTGCCACATTGTGGGCGTCTCGGCGTCGTTGGCCTCATCAATCCGCCAGTAGTACGTGCTGCCTAAATCGAGCGGTGAGGGGCTGTAGCTGGCGTCGGTCACGGTATTGATGGAGGCGGTGCCGTCTATCACAGCCTGCTCGTCGGCGCTCAAGTACACATCATGTGTGGCAGCCTCTCTGCCCGCGCGCCAGCCGAGGATCGCATCCACGTCCACATCGGTGGCCCCGGAATCCGGGGAGGGCTCTCTGGCGCTGACAGGCATGAAGAAAAACCGCACTTCACTGAGACCATACTGGGGCAGGAGGCCTCCCCAGTTGCTGGCAGCGGTCAGCCTGACGTACTTGGCCGCCGCGCCGCCAAAGTCAAGCGTGGTATCGTGTGCATATCCATCTGTTCCGGGCGCCCTGGCGAATTCAGGCACGCCGACCAGAGCCGTCCAATCGGCACCGTCAGTCGAGTATTCGACGGTAACATTCTTAAGTCCGAAACCGAAGAGACCCTCAAAAACCTGATTGGAGTTCCATACCCACATCTCGTGCAGCTTGTACACCTTGTCGAGCTCATATTGGAGCCAAGCCCCCAGCGGTTCATTGTCGCTGAGCCACATATCCGTCGCATCTGTCGAGTGCAGGCCGCTGTCATCCAGTCCCGAGCCGTCAATGGTCTTTTCAGGGCCGAAGTCCTCTCCACCCGCGCTGGATGCTGTTGCCGTGATGTTCGCGCCATCGATAGGATAGCCAACGGGCTCAGTCGCAAAACTCCAGACATCGCCTGGGTGCACGGTGGAGTCCGGGGGTGCATTAACCTCATCGACGCGCCAGTAGTACGTCGCTCCAAAATTGAGCCGTCCAGGATCATAGCTGGTGGCACTTTGGGTGATACCGCCAATGCCATCGTTGACGTCGCTAAAGCTCTCGCTGAGATGAACTCGATGGCCATTGACTGCCGGCGCATAATCTCCCGGCGCCCAGCTGAGAACGACGTCTCGAGGCACATCTGTTGCCTCATTAGCCGGGTCAGGGCCCCTGGCGGCTCCCGGCGGTATAGCAAGAATGATGTCCACGAACATGATCTTGCAGTTATCCGAGCCGGGTGCCGGCTTGATGGTCAAACGACCATCGCTGACGACCACCGTTAATTGGTACTCGTCAAAGTTGTCTTGGCCGTCCGGGTCGGTCAGGATCGTGCCTTCGACATCAAAGTTGTTGGTCTGGTCTGTGTTGTCTGGATCGCCGCAAACCAAGAAGATGTCGTAAATGGCGTTGTCCAGAGCTATCTCCCATATCCTGTCTGCTGCCTTCTGCAAGTGATTCAGCGTATCGTAACGCTGATCCGGCGCGTTGGAACTGTTTCGATCACGCGTCTCGTCAAACGCTACGTCCCACCCGTAGCTGAAGCCATTGCCGCGGTCGCCGAATACCTGGCTGGTGTCAGGCAGATATCCTTCCGGCGTATCGCTACTTGGCTGCTGAAAGTTGATGTTCACCGACTGAGCGCTGGCAAGACCTGCCGCCAAACCCAGCACCAGAACAAAGGAAGTTAAAAGAATCAGTTTCCTAAACATAACAAAACACCTTCAAAAAAGAGAGTTACAACTGGAACGACCGATAGTGATTCTTGCCTTCACAACACTTTTGCATGTGTCTGCCCAGGACATGTTTTGCCCTTTGATATGACCTCCTTCCTTACAACAAACTAACAATTCACTGCACGGATTTGGCAGAGAACCCCTATATCCGAAGTATACGACTCCGGTGGTCGTGGGGAGTCCGCGGCTTCTCAGGGGGGGGATTCTGCGCTGACACACAAAAACCGCCCCTGACAGCCCGGGGACTGCCAACCTTATCTACCTTATTTATACCAAATCAGCCCGGTTCGCGTCAAGGGCCAGACCAGCCAATTTCCCACGGAATCTATAGAAATTGTAGCGCACCTCCCCCACCAGGTGGTTTTGAGTGGAGAAACGGGTTCTAAGCATGTATCGGCCTTTGCGGCCGGCGGGGCAGGTTTTCGCCGCCGGCTTGGGGTTCACACGGCTCTTGTGCCGCCCAGCCAATTACCTCGACCGGGCTTGCATACACATAGGCCGACTAAGCCGAGGCAATTCATAGTTGCCCTGGGAGGGCGTTTTAGAGTCCGGACAAGAGCGATTTTAGACGCTCCATGGGCAGTCCCATAACATTTGTCAGGCTGCCCTCGATTCTCTCAATGAATTCGTCGCCAACCTCTTTGATGGCATACGCGCCGGCTTTGCCCCGCCAGGAGCCGCAGCTGATGTGTTTGGCGATCTGCCCGCCGGTCAGCGGTCTGGGGTAAATGGCGGTGCTGTCGCTCTCCAGAAGCCTCGTATCGTCACAGAGTCTGACAATCGCAAGGCCGGTTACGACCTTATGGGGCGCGCTGAAGAGCTTTCGTGTAATCCGTTCGGCGTCCTCGGCATCGGCGGGCTTGCCTATGATCGTGCCCTCGAAATCAACAACGGTATCAGCGCCAACGACCAGACGGTCCGGGTACGCATGGGCGACGCTGTTTGCCTTGGCCAAGGCCAGTTTCCTGGCGTATTCACCGGCCTCGATTCCTTCGGCTTCAAACGCGGATTCGTCAAGATCGGGCACCACAACGGTGAATTCATAGCCGGCTTCGGCCAGAAGCTGCCGGCGTCGAGGCGAGGCAGAGGCCAGAATGATGGATGCCGGATGCTCGTCGCGCATTGATTCTCGTTTCCCGTGAAAGGTCCCGGCCATACTGTCGAGGTTCTCCGTTAAGAGTCCCCGGGACAATCCGCGACGATCCGCCTGCAAAAGGCCAGATACTCCTGCTCGACGGGCTCAAAATCGTCGCCGACATACTCCTGGAATAATACCAGACCAACGATGTGGTTCCACAGGATATTTCGCGGGACACTTCTGTCCATGGCGATCTTCCTGCTGACTCCATCGAGGGGCCAGTCGCCCCGCAGGCCGTCTGCGAGCAGCCGGTGATAGGTGTCCAGACGTTCTCCGGAACGGGATTCCCTCAGGAAGCGCACCAAGGCATAGGCCTGGCTGTAGAACGCCATCACCGCCTCGGTCTGGTCGGTTGCGAGCACATCGCCCGGAGTGGTTGCAATCAGTTCCTCCAAAGACATCATTCCATTTCTTTCCAGCGTGTTTCTGAGTGCATTGAGGCGATAGGCGTTGTCCGCTGGCTGGAAGTCAAATGACCCATCCTCAGGATTTTGCGCCTCGAAGAGCATGGCCACTCCTTCGTCGAGCCAGCTTGGCAGGCGAAATTTGAAGTGCCTGTCATTGAATTGGTGCCATCCCTCGTGCCCCAGAACGGAAAAGGTTCGCTCCGGGCCGATATCGTACGCCACACATGCGTCCTGGTGATAGTACGCTCCGGCCTTTATCCGGCAGAAGATTTCCGCCTGCTCGCCCGCGAAATCCCGCGTGAAATCCTCCCACTGTGTGCGATCCGCGAAAAGGTAGATGACAAATCTGGGTTCAGTCTCAACCGGCTCAGGCAACTGACGATTATAGGCCCTGTAAGCCGACTCGACAAACCCGGGGCTTCGGCTGAGCATCACGGGTCTCAGGAGGGTTGTCAAGACCTCGTAGTGTGCGGTTGTCAGTTTCAGGCCGGGTCCATAGTCGTTCTGCCAGACCTCGACCGACTCCAGCTCGGGCAGATTCTGCTCCCGCAGGAAGTCGATCATGGCTGCGCGGACGTCCGACCCGTCTGGCCGCTCGGCACCGGTGCTCAACGAGCGGACCGGCTGGCTCGCTTCAAGTCCCTCGGCATCGATTTTATGAGACGTACAGCCTCCGAGGCAGAGAATCACGATTATGCAAACCAACACCATTCTTCCGGCCACAGTCCTACCTCCGAGC
>CP070806.1:1523508-1527472 GCA_020343675.1 Phycisphaerales bacterium | reverse complement strand
CTCCTCAAGCGTCGAGGTATTTTTGCCGGAAATCGACACACAGCGGACTGTGCTCCGTAATGCTTCTTATGCTACTTACGTGAACTCGGGCCACCTGATCTTTGTGCGAGGCACCGTTCTCATGGTGGCACGATTCGATGTTAAGCGACTCCAGATTACCGCCCCCCCGGTTCCTCTTGTTCAGGACGACGTGGGATTCGACTATGGCGGAAAGACACCACAGATCACAATTTCTCGCAAAGGAACCATCATATATATCCCGCGGTCTGAGTTTCGCGAGAGCGAATTAGTCTGGGTAGACCGTCAGGGTATACCCGAGTCCTTAGATGCTCATGCTGATGTTTATGAAAGTCCCCGCCTGTCATCTGATTGCCGGCACATAGCCATAACGGTCTGGTCGCAAAGAGAATTCGCCAACCAAGTGTACGTGCATAGATTGGAGCGTGGTACGCCTGCCCCTCTTACTACAAAGGGTGAAAACCGTTACGCGCACTGGTCGCCGGATGGAACAAAGGTTGCCTTTTGGTCAAATAGGCCTGAGGGAGCAGGTGTGTTTTGTAAAGTCGTGGGCACCAGCGCTTCTGCGGAATTGCTGGCGCATGAGCCTTCCCTAGGAGTCTTCCTATTACCTTATTCGTGGTCACACAATAGGAATCTTTTAGCCTGTACAGTGCTAGATCCCATCACGCGGGAGGATATTTGGATTGTTGATCCAAATGGCGATCACGAAGCAAAGCCTCTCCTCGGCACAGAGCACAGGGAATACAACCCGACCTTCTCGCCCGACGGCCGCTTGCTTGCTTATGTTTCAGAAGAGTCGGGTCAGCCGGAGATATATGTTTGGGAATATCCTGATGGTGGGCATTGGGAGATGGTCTCAACCGATGGGGGGACAGGAATAAATCCTGCTTGGAAACGTGATGGCGACGGCCAAGAGTTGTATTACATTAATGACAACCAAATGATGACTGTAACAGTCACTTCAGAGCCGAATTTTGTCGTCGGAGCCCCCGAACCCCTATTCAAATTACCCGACGGGATAGTGCCAGGTACTTATCTCGGGAGAAACTACGATGTTTCAGATGACGGACGGTTTCTGATGATGAAGTGGAGCGATAACACAAGGGAGCGGTTGATTGTCGTGCGAAACTGGTTTGAGGAGTTGAAGAGGCTCGCGCCACTGGACAGAAATAGATGACGCTTTCACCCCGTACACGTGTTGCCCATTTCCCTTGCCCAGGAGACCAACAATCTGTGAGAATTGTCACACACAGGAGCACTCTCATAGAAGAAATCGCGACTGGGTGATATTCAACTCTCGGCGGTAGTCTCGTTCCTCCTGTTCCAGTTGACGGCTGCTCAACCGTAACAGTGCCCCATCCCGGTAAGAAATCTCCCCAAGGGTCAGTGGAGTCTCCGCTGGCCTTTCCAGCGCATCTTCGTACACATTCAGCAGGATCCTGCGGCTTCGTTTGGGTGAGAGTTTTCCGACAGTCGCCAGATTGAAGTTGTGGCAGGCCATGCTTCTCGCCACATCTGGATTACTCAGCAAGTACCGCAGATAACTCTCGAAGGTGGACGCCTCGTCGGACTGCCCAATATTATCCCGGTCGACCAGCATTGCACCTCCCGTGCCAAACAGCTCCTCGACGTGCCGCATGGGGCCACCGGTCGCCGTGATTACTGCCATTCCGGAAGCAGCCGCCTCCAGAAAAACGATGCCCAGCCCCTCGAACTTAGATGGATGAAAAAGGATATGCGCTGCACTCAGGACCGCCAGGGTCTGCTTGTGTGGAAGTGACTGGTGATGTACTACAGACGTTGGCAGTTTGCGGTGCCTCCGCAGTTCCTGTTGTGGAACATTTCCTACATACACAAATCGGTCTTTTGCGAACTCACGTGACAAGCGGTCAAATATCTCCAGGGCCATCTTTCCATTTTTGCTTTCATAATCTCTTCCGCAGAACACAATCGTGAGCGGTCCTCTCTTGCTCCACTTCGCCTCCATCACATCTGCTGGACAACTCTCTTGTGCCGGATAGAGGACCTGGATTTTCGACAGGTACGTTTCTCCAAGTTCTCCCACGCCAAGCTTCCCTAACCATAGGCGGGCATCGCGGATTGTGGACTCGCTGCGGCAGAAAACCGCCTTGCAGCTCGGATGAGCGTATGCTCTCAACATATTCGTTGCTCTCTTGAGCATATCTTTCTGTAATTCCGGTGACCATTCCCCACGAAAGGCGTCTCTAAAGTCTGGACTCAGAAAGTGGCGCCCGCACATAACTGGATAGACAAAATCATCCGTGTCTGTCACCCATGCTTTGCGATTCAAAACTGGCCACCGCGCCGTGTGGACAATTGCGCGGCCATGGCCGAAGTCAGCGAACTCCCCCCAGTGGAAGAAACGAAATGGGGATTCCTGCCGCTCATTGGCCATTACAAATGTGTGTATAGAATCCCTTTTGCTGTATTGGAAAGAGGAATCAAGTAGCTTAGCAAATGCAGTGTGCACGCCGAGATGCAAATCTATCTTGGGCCCGAGCAAGATCCGGTGAGTTACTTTTACTTTTGATTTCCACGGTCTCTTCCTGCGGATGAGCGCTTGTTGTGAGGACACTTTTGGCTCGTCGGCCATTCGATTGCGGATATGAGTGATCAGGTCCCGCAATCCGCAGCAATCGTCGCGATGTAATCTGTTGTGCCGGATGGAGACATACCGCTCATGAGGACACCAGCCTTGACATACCCGGAATTCAGGACATCCTTTCATGGCGTCGAGGGCGTCCTGGTGCTCCTTTTTCAACTGGAGCAACTCCGCGCTATTGGCCATCTTCATGAAACTGGTGTGCATGATGTTCCCCAGGGTGTATCGGGAGTCGCCCGAAAACACATCGCATCCCACCACGCTGCCGTCGGGCTCGATCATATAATAGTGGCCCCAGCAGTCTCCACTTAGTGTGCAAGATCGGGCTGATACACCTTTAATCTGCGCCTTCAACGCCTCAAGCTCTCGAATCTTCACGTTCGGGTCGCCATGACTAAGCCATGCATCGTAGAGGTTCATCAGGAAAACATTTATCCTTGCGGGCTCAATGTAATGCGACGTTGGAATTCCGCGTTTCGCCAGTGGTCTATTTCGCGGCTTTGCGGGAAGAAGCCCGAAATTCCGAATGCCCTGGCCCACCAGGAAATCGAGAAGTCTCCAGGCCCCCAACTCGAGTGTCCCTTCATCCACGACAATCAGGCCTGAGAACTGGACTTCGTGCTCTTTCAGGAGGTTCAATCCATGAATCACATGGTCGTAACTGCCTTTGCCAGAACTGTACCTACGGTGGCTGTTGTGGAGATGTGCAGGCCCGTCAATACTGATTCCCACCTGGATGTTATTCGCACGGAAAAAATGTGCCCACGCCAGCGTCAGTTTTGTTGCGTTGGTCTGGAAGGAATTTCCAATCTTCTGTTCCGGTCGCCGCAGACGCGCTTGCACCAGAAGGGCCTTCTCGTAAAAGGAGATCGGCAGAAGTGTCGGCTCCCCCCCGTGCCAGATGAAACGTACGTGCTCATGCTCAGCCAACGCGCGAGCTATCATGCGTGCCATCACGGGAAAGCTCATGACTTCCTTGCGGTTACTTCGCCAGTCATTGCAGTATGCGCATCGCAGCGTGCACTGCCGCGTTACTTTGACGATCAGCATCAAATCGGCCATCGCAGGACGTTGTCCTCTTCTTGATCCCTTCTCCAGAGAACGCAGGACGGCTTCTTCATCGGGGCTCAGAAGATCCGATGTCCTGAGGTAACGAAAGCGATCCAACGGCTCCATGGCCTGCAGCAGCATTTCGCAGAGAGCGTGCTTCTCACGTTCTGGCAGCGTGAGTGCATACTCGCCTAGACTCTCTACGAGGCGGCGCATGTCCTGTTCACTAAAGCAGCTTCTCGTTCGCAACTTGCTACGCACGTCAACACC
>CP070806.1:1519422-1523408 GCA_020343675.1 Phycisphaerales bacterium | reverse complement strand
CGTGCCTTGTTCGAGCAGGCCGCGAATGTGTTGGATGTAGTCGTCGAGCCGTTTGCCGGTCAGGACGTCATAGTCGTTGAAGAAAAGCGTCGCGCCGGGGTCCGCCTCTTTGACCCAGTCCGCCATCTGTTTGGTGATGGCCGGGCCGAGGCGGTCGGCGTAATAATTGGCGTGGATCATCTCATTGTTGAGGTCATATTCGGCGAATCGGCCGCGATAGCGTCGCCCGATATCGAGCGCCCGCGCTTTGAGGGTCTGCCGCAGCGTTGCATCATCCATCGTCTTGAGCCACGGCTGCACCCGGTTCGGAATCCCCCAGAAGATGTTGTGCCCGCGCAGGGGAATCTCGTGCTCGTCGGTCCAGGCCAGGATGGCGTCAACAATCGCATAATTCACGCGGCCCTGCTCGCGTTCCATGTCATGCCATTTCAAGGCGTTCTCGGTCACGGCGGCGTTGAAGTTGGCCAGAAACGTTTGCTCGTATCTGCGCTGATCCTCGGTGCTGAGCCGGCCGCTGAACGCGCCGGAAGACAAAGCGGCGCCGAACCAGAATTCATGTCGCAATTGCTCGATACGCACCGGTGCGCCCGGCCTGGTCCTGACGACGAGCTCTCCCATCCGATGCTGTCTAATCCTCGCTTCAATCGCATCAGGCTTAAGCTCGTCTGCGACCCCTGCGGCCAGGGTCGTTCCGGCCGCGCCCAAAATGCACGCCAACGCCACCAGGAGTGTATATCGCTTCATTGTCATGTCCTTTCGCGCCAAGTGCATAAGCCCTATGCTCTTGTGCTCTTAATTAGGTTTGGCCTTGTTGCGTCTTCGGTCGGGCTGGAGGTATTTGTAGCCCGAGTTGGGATTGTCCTTGTCGTACGCGAAAGCGTCGCGGTTCTCAATAAAATCCTTCACGTAGTTGACCGGGATGGCGAAGCCGAGACCGCCCATAAAGATGTATCCCATATTCGTCACGCCGATGACCTCGCCGGCGAGATTGAAGAGCGGTCCGCCGGAATTGCCCGGGTTGATGTCGGCGTTGGTCTGGATGTAGATGAGCCCTTCGAAGGCCCTGTTCTTGGTGCTGATGACGCCGTTGGTGATGGTCCGCTCGAGCCCGAGCGGGTTGCCGATGGCAAAGACCTCCTCCCCGGCCGTGATGTGGTCCACGCCGCCGAGATAAACGGACGGGACCTTCGTATCGCCGAGGTCTTCGACCTTGAGCAGGGCCAGATCGACGAAAGGATTGATCGCCTCAATCTTGACCTTCTTGAATGTTTTTCTCTCGAAGCCGCTGCTGACTTTCCGGAACACGGTCACTTCGATCTGCGTCTCTTTTTCGATGACGTGATAGTTGGTGATCAGGAATCCGCCCTCGTTGATGAAGAAGCCCGAGCCTGTGCCGCCCGGACTTGAGACTTTGACCACCGCCTCGGAAACGGCGTCCACGCATTTCTCGATAGTGGTTTTCTTGAGCTGCGCCGTTTTGTACAGGCGTCCGGATGCATTCTCGCCGGGTTGAACGCCGGCCGTTCCGACATCTGTGCCGCTGGGGTCGTTGGCGTCAACGTGCGGCGCTTCGGGGGCGTCGCCGTACCGGTATTCGAGAATCTTGTCCTTCGGGATGGTCAGGACCGTTATGCCGACATCGACGTATAACTGGGCCTGCTTCTCCAGGATTATTTCGCCGGTTATGGTCTGGCCTTCCTTGAGCACAATCCTGTCTGCCCTCGCCAGGGCGCACGAGCACAGCAACAGAAGCAGGCAGAACCCCCTATGATTTGTCCACTTGAACGTTGTTCTCTTGACCATGTCACTGTTGCCCTCTTGATCAGGTTCAATTCCAGGAAGAATGTGCTCAGACCTGCCCGCAGGCGTACCCATTATACGCACGGAGGCCGCGAGCATAAAGCGCCAAATCCGAAAAAGAAAAGGGCCGGCAGATTCACAGCGTCTGAGCCTGCCGGTCCCTTCAATTCGTGTCAGATTCGAGTCTGCTTGCGCGTTGAAGCCTTTTCAGGCAATTTGAGCTGGTTAATTCGGGCAAAAAAGGTTACACTGAAGCGATGACAAGAGTCATTTTCCGGGCGTCCGTGGGCGAAACAAACCACGGGTGCGCGGCGAACAATCGTCAAGGTCCTGGATCAGGAGAGATGCAGATGATGAAGTTATCTCCAGCCAAATGTGTGTTGCCATATTTGTGGCTGTTCGTGGTGATTTGCAGTCTGTGCGCTGCCCCTTCCATCAGCCCCGGTGCAACCGCTGCGCCGACGGAACCATCTTCAACCGAAGAAGCGGCCGCCGGGCCCTCAACGGTCGTCGGCAGAATCGGCACCTACGTGATTACGAAGAAAGAGCTTGAGGACCGGTTGATGACGGAGCTTCACCCGTACGACCAGGAGTTCTACGGCCAGAACGCCAGGCCGCCCGACGCGATGACCGTCCTGATGAAGATGGTCGCCGAAAAAGCCATGATCATGGAGGCCCGAAAGCAAACCTACCTCCAGGACGAAATGATCAGTGCCAGCATCAAGCGATACCGGGACAGGAGACTCGTCAACCTCCTCGTTCAGAAGTACGTGGAGAAGAACCGGGGCAAGACGGCGGCCACGGAGGACGAAATCAAACAGAAGATGCAGGCCGATCCAAAGCTCGACAAAGATCGGGCCAAAGCAGAAATCGAGCGGGCCAGGGCGGGCAGGCTCTTGGACGAGTACTACAAGCAGATATACACGAAATCGCGCGCCAAAAAGCTGAATCAGTACTTCCCTCGAGCCGTCGAAGTTCATCAAAGGCTGCTGCATCGGCCCAAGGCCCCCCGCAAAGTGCCGTGGATGCAAACGTCTCAGGTCCGCGACGAATTGGCGCCGAGCGAGGCGAACATGGTTCTGGCGCTCTACTCGGGCGGCAAAATAACGCTGAAAGACTGGCTCACTGCCTACTGCGATATCGTCCCGCCCCGCCGGCCTAAAATAGACACGCCGGCCGCCGTCGATGAGCTGCTGGAAAGGGCTATGAGCATGCCCCTGCTGGTCTGGGAGGCCAAATCGCTCGGGCTCGATAAGGATCAAGACTTTGTCAAACAGGTCAGAGAATACGAGGACAGGAGACTGCTGGGCGAAGTACAGCTGGCCAGGCAAAAAGAGCTGACCGAGCCGATGCCCGAGGAACTCACGGCCTATTTCAACGAAAACAAAGAAGCGTTCGGAACAAGCGAGAAGCTCAAGATTGACCTGATCTGGTGCGAGGACCTGCCGACCGCCCGGAAGGTAAAGGCCGAGCTGGAGAGCGGCAGGGATTTCGAGGCCGTCAGAGAACAATACTCGCTTGAGAAGAAAGGCAAGGCCTTCCAGACGCAGCCCGGCAGTGAAGGGCTGTTCTGGAAAGACCTGTGGGCGGGCGAGCCGGGCCGGATTCTGGGGCCGCTCAAGGGCTTCTACGGCCGGGGAATGAAGTGGCGCATCGTCAAGATTCTCGAAAAGACGCCCGGCCAGCCAAAGGAGTACTCCAGCCAGATGGATTCACAGATCAAAGACAGAATGATGACCGAGCGCAGGAAACAGGCCATTGCCATGTACGGCCAGGAACTGCTGAGAAAATACCCCTTCCAGGTCTATCCCGACCGAGTCAAGGAAATAGATCCGCTGGAGATCCCATAAGGCGAGACTCGTATCTGGCGCTTCTCAAGAAGAAGCGGGCTGGCAACTCTCTCAAGCCCCGCAAGGGGTCCCCGAGGAACTGCCAGCCCTTGAAGTACTTGCTGCAGGAAGCATCTGCTATGGTTTCACTGCTCGGTTGTATATACGCACATCGTCAATCAAGCCGGAGAAGAATGTTCCCGCTGCCAAATCACTTCCACAACCAATGTTCAAGCCGCCGAGGGAATCAGCCAGCCCAGGCTGTGAGTCCTCAGCTACGAGGGTGTCGTCAACGTAGAGCGCTCTGTACACGCCGTCCCACACGAAACCAACGCGGTGCCACTGCCCATCGGTGAT
>CP070806.1:1515267-1519322 GCA_020343675.1 Phycisphaerales bacterium | reverse complement strand
CATTCGGATTTCAGATTTGTTTCGTGCTTCGAATTCCGTGTATCGTATTTGGACTACCGTGTTTCCATATGCTCTATGGCATTCAACAATCCGTCGATGGTATGCTGTTTGGCGGTTACATCGGCCCGGATGCCAAGCTGCTTTAATCGTTCCGAAGTTACCGGACCGATGGAGGCCACCTTGACGCGGCTCGAATTGACGGTCTCGGCCGGGACCTGCTCGAAAAAACCATCGGCCGACGAAGGGCTCGCAAACGTCACCCAGTCGATGGTTCCTTCGCGGATGTCCTTGACCAGACGCGACGGGTCCCTTTTCTCGGTTACCGCCGTATAGACGGGAACATTATCGACCTGGGCCCCGGCGTCCTCCAGAATTTCGACCAGTTCGTTCGAGGCAATCTTCGAACGCAGCAGCAGAATCCTCTTGCCCTGCAAGTTTGTAAAACCCATGAGCTGCTTGCCCAGCTCTCTTCCAGTAAAAACGTCAGGTACAAAGTCGGCCCTGACGCCGAACTGCGCCAGGCGATTCGCCGTTCCGGTACCGATGGCGGCGACATTCGCCGGGCCGAAAATCCTCGCGTCCTTGCCCAGGCCCTCCATCGCCTCGAAGAAGAGCGTCACGCCGTTGCCGCTGGTGAAGATGATCCACTCATACCGGCCGAGCCGCGTGAGCGTGCGCAGAAACTCGTTGGAGTTTGTCAGCGGCTTGATTCGCAGCGTGGCGAAGGGTAGTGGATTGCCGCCCCGGGCGATGATCCGGCCGGCAGAATCCGCGTTGCCTGCGGTGTCCCGCGTCACGATGATGGTCTTGCCGAACAAAGGCTGGTCCGTGAACCAGTCGAATCGCATGTCCCCGCCTGCAACCGCGCCGATCACGACAATCGCCGGCGGCTTGATCTTCTGCTGTTTGCATTCCTGGTGAATTCTCGCCAGCGGTGCCCTGACCACCCGCTGTGTCGGGAACGTGACATTGGCGATGACCGCTGCGGGTGTGGCCGCGTCTGTGCCTTTGTCGATCAGACCGGTGGCGATGGATTCGAGATTGCCGATCCCCATGTAGAAGACGACGGTGCCGTTGAATTGGGCGAGCAAGTCCCAGTCGATGCCGGTTTCTTCCTTGCCGGGCGCTTCCTGGCCCGTGATGAAGGCGACCTGAGAGCTGGCGTCCTTGTCGGTGAGCATGACGCCGGCATACGACGCGACGGCTACGCCGGCCGTCACGCCCGGCACGATCTCGAAGCGGATGCCCGCCTTGGTCAGGGCCACAAGCTCTTCCGACGCTCTGCCGAAGACGCATGGGTCGCCGCCTTTGAGGCGCACCACGATTTTGCCGGCCGAGGCCTTCTCGACCAGCACCTTGTTGATTTCGTCCTGCGTGCACGAGCCTTTGCCGATGCGCTTCGGCACGTGGACGATCTCGACGTCCTTGCGCGCGAATTTCAACAGCGCCGGGTTGGCCAGCTTGTCGTAAATCACACAGTCCGCCTTCCCGAGCGCCTCGGCCCCGCGAACGGTAATCAAGTCTGCCTTTCCCGGCCCGGCCCCGACCAGATAGACAAAACCCTTCGTCCTGGATGTCTTGGATTTTTCACCCATAACTGCAGATCACACAGGTTTACGTTTCTTCAGTTTCTGCCACAGATGTCCATGCCGTCGCCGTGGCCGATGGGGTCGGTTTGGAGGAACCGGCCCGTTCAGGGATTATAGTAGCACGCGCGGTTGCAGTAAAGGCCGATTTCGATGTCAACGAGGCGGCCGGCGAACATGCAAGGATTGGGTTCGTCCTTCGCAGTAGGACTACTGCCGAGAATGGAGTGGTTAACGTCCTCGATCTGTCAACGAGATGCCAGACCATCGCTGTCGCTCAGCGCCACGATGCTACCGAGGGCGTCGAAGTGATAGTAATGAGCTTCGATTCCGTCTGAAGCCGGATTTTCCAACGTGGAAACGGGCTGGTCTGCGCCGGGGCCGTAGGCATATTTGCGCAGCAGGTTGTTATTGCCGTCGTATTCAGCGATCAGAACAGGGCGGCGAGCCAGCTCCAGGGGGGCAGGCGAAGCAGGATCAGGATCGGCTGGAGGCAAAAGCCGGTCACGGCGTAGGTCCACATGTCTTTGTACTTGCGGTCGAAGCCTTGCTCGCGGAATTGTCGCCAGGCGGGAATGAAAAAGACCAACGGCAGCCCGAAGTAGAGGCCGCACAGAAAAACGCCGAGGCGGTATTCCCAGGGCAGTGGCTCGGCGGCTCTGGCCTCGGCGACTTCCTGCCTGGCCTTCTGGCGCTGCTGCAATTGTTGATCGAGCTCGGCGATTCGCGCGCCGGGCAGATGCCGATCCGCCAGCTCGGTCCGGGCAAATTCGAGCGCTTCGGGCATGTGTGCAGTAGTCCGCGAGTATTCGAGCAGGTCGAGATCCGAGAGTCCGTGTATGTATTCTTCCACTTGCCTTTCCATACTCTGTCTGCCCTGCAAGACTATCCGTATGGACAGCGTTTGTGGTCGAACCGAAGATGCCAATCGCGCTGAAACAGAGCGTATTATAGCCGAAATCAACTCAAAAAGCAAGAAAAAAAGGCAGTCGCGAAGCTAAAAAAGAGGAATCGACCTGCGAGGCCCGGTTCGCGTGCTACCGGTTCAATTGCAGCGCGCCGGGGCCGACAACGTTGGCCTTGACTTTGCCGGTGTTCATGTCCAGCTCAATCCCGTCGACCGGGACTCCGTTGTAATCACAGGGCTGGGATGCATCGCCCCAGACGTTCACCCGTCCGGTCGTATAGTCATAGAACAAGGTACTGCCCCGGAAGCGATTGTCGCTGTCCTGGTAGTACACTCCGCCGGTCGCGGTCAGCGCCAAGAGCTCGGTCTGGGCTTCGGGCGTCTCACGGAGCAGGGCTTCGATGTGGGGCGCCTCGGCCCAGACCGGCTCTTGCTGCTGCGTCTCGGCCGTGGACAGATAGCCGATCAACATGTTCCGAGAGCCGGCATCGGCGACGATTCGGTTTTCCCCAATAAGGTATTTCAGCGTTTCGAATCTGTCCAGGATAGCCCAGCATGGTTTGCGCAGGCTGAAACCTGTCGAGGATTCGTTAGGCTCGGGCACAGCGGGCTGGGAATTATTGAGCTTGATAACGCCCGGCCCGGTGGCCAGAAAGAGCTGGCGGACCGCGTCGTAATCGAATTTCCGGCATTTCAATTCAATGCCGCCCAGCAGTCCTTTTCCATTCGTTTGCTGCAGTGCTTGTGCAAATTCCCCCCCGGCCTTTGCTCTTCTGGTGGTTGCGAGGCTGACAACGTCACCTGTGGCGCTGAGGTATTTGACGCCGGCGACCGGCCCGGCTGTCGGCGCATTGACGTCTTGCGCCAGATCAACGCTGAGCTGCTCGGACAGAAGTACATACTCGACCAGGACGTTCGGGTCCTCACGCAGCATCGTGCATCGGCAGTTTCCTTCGAAGAGCATTTGGCTTGAGGCCCCGATGTATCGCGCCAGTTTGCGCGCCGTGACGGTGACGGGAATTGGCCCCTGCTCGGTTGCGGGACGGTTCACGTCTTCGGTGTAGAAAACCAGCTCCGTCGGCCCGGTGGCCAGCAGGTCGGGTTGTTTGGACTTCTCAGGCGGGAGATTGACCGTCATCTGCGGCGCCGAGAACGTGACTTCCCGCGGTTCGCTCAGGTTCCTCTGCGGCATCCGGCACAGACAATCCTTGAAGATTGCCTGGTTCGACGCCTTGAAATACCGAACTCCTCCGCGCGCGGTGATCGTCACGGGCACATTGGGCTCGTTCACCTCACCCGGCGTAGCGCTGCTTGCATAATACGCCAGCTCCGACAGGCCGCCGGCGACAACGTCTCCGGTTATCGCATTGTAGTCAATGGTCTGAGCGACGAATGTCGTCCGTTCCGCGTCCACGTTGACCAGTCCGGCGCGCTGGCTGTCCGGGGTAACCGCATTGGGGCCTGTTTGGGCGCTGTCGTCAAGTGTTCGCGTCGAGTCTCTCGGGACGATAACAAGACCGCCGTCACAGGTGACCGTAATGAATACGGGCTGCTCAGGCGGC
>CP070806.1:1511086-1515167 GCA_020343675.1 Phycisphaerales bacterium | reverse complement strand
ATACCAACTGGGTATTGTCCGAGGGTGAGGGTCTCGTCGTGTTCATGCACAATGCGCTGCGATACCTGGCCGGCAGTGCCGCCCAAGGCCAGCAGCCGCCGATTACACCAGGCGAACCGATCACCGTCGCCGCCCGGCCCGGCGCCACATCGGTCAACGTCCACAGGCCCGACGGCAAAAACGACAAAGCCACTATACGCCGTGCTGGCTTAGCCACGTATGGCCAGACGGACCGCGTCGGCATGTACCATATCGATACGAGCATTGCCGGCCAGGAGTGGCGGGCTGTCAACCTGCTCGACGAGCAGGAAAGTTTCATCGCCCCCAACCACAGCTTCCAGATCGCCAGTGGACAACTACAGGCCGGCGAAGGAACAGAAAACCTTCGTCAGCCCCTCTGGCCATTCTTTCTTATGGCCCTGGGCGCCGTACTGCTCTTTGAATGGTTCATCTACAACAAACGCGTATTCATTTGATCGTGTGACATGAACCCAGGTCTTTGGACCTGGTTTCTGCATGAATAATGTAAAATGGAATCCGCCTCTAAAAAGGCGGGCCACTCCCTCGATTGATTCCGACGGCATAATTGTGTACCCACCTCTGAAGAGGTGGGCCATCCACCTGGGCCACTCCTTCAAAAGTCCTATACATTATTTAATGGCTCCAGAGCATTTTCACTTTGGGTGTGCCGGTTACTTTTGGATTTGGCGTGCGTTTTTGGCCCTCCTCCCCGGCACAACAATCTTAAACTGCTATAGCCTGCTGGAATGTCCCATAACAACAAAGGCTTTGGGGGCCGTGGCCATCGGTTGCCGCAAGGTCTGATAATCCATTTGCGAGAATGCACTTGGATCTTAATGCGCGCCGTGAAGTATCCGATAACGCTGAAACAGGGATGGGACACCCAATCCGCATCCATACCAGGTGTGTTTTGTTCAGGGAGGAACTCCACCGGTGGCCTGTGAATGCTCAGTTGTTGTTCCGCTGTACAATGAAGAGTTGAACCTTCCGACGCTGCATCTTCGGCTGACGGCCGCGCTCAGGCGGCTGGCTATTCCCTACGAGATTATCTACGTCGACAACGGCAGCGCTGACCAGACGCCGGCGCTCATCAGTGAGCTGCATGCCCAAGACGAGGCCGTCAAGGGCATTATTCTATCGCGACGTTTCAGCCGGCAGGGGGGACTTTGCGCCGGGCTAGAAGCTGCCAATGGCCGGTCCGTGATCACCATCGACGGCAACCTCGAAGACCCACCGGAAGTCATCGGCCAGTTGATCGAGGCATGGCACGAAGGTTACGAGGTCATTTTTGCCCGCCGGCGCCGCCGCAAGAACTCGTTTTATCAGATACTTAGCTCCCTGTGTCACTATATGCTTCGTCTCGTGAGCGAGGTCGACATCCCGACCGATATCGGCGAGTTAACGCTCATGGACCGCCGAGCGGTTCAGGAATTAAATCGCCTGTCGGAACAAACCCGCTGCATCACCGGTCTACGGAGCTGGGTGGGCTTTCGGCAGATGGTGCTGGAATACGACTGTCAGTCGGGCCTCAGCAGCGCATCGGGCTCGCCGGTGTCCCGGCAGGTGCGCACCGTGCTTGAAGGGCTGCTCGCGTTTTCCAACGTGCCCATCAAGGGGATTACGGTCATCGGATGCCTGGTTGCCGCTGTGGCGTTGTTCGGCATGATCGGCAGTCTGGACAAAACGGAAATATCGGGGTCGGCCGGTGCGGGAGCGATGATTCTGGGCTGGGCGCTCGGGATATTGGGCGGGATTCAGTTGATGTGCCTGGGCGTTATAGGGGAATATCTGTCACGGGTGTACCGTGAGGTTCGCGGTCGGCCATTGTACGTGACCCGAGAGCGTATCGGATTCCAACCGCTTCCTCGTCCGGCCCGCAACATCCTTCAGTTCCTGCCGAGTCAGGCGGCCAAGCGTCAAGAGTTGGCCACCAATGCCCGGGTCAAACGCAAGTGGAACCCGGCAGAGCAAACATCACTGATACGGACGCCTGAGGAGTGATCCATGCCGACTGAAGGCCTCGGTCAGAACAACATACATGCATCGAGCGGCTTATTCTCCAGTCGCCGACTGCGTTCTGATTGGACATACTCTATCGTTCTACGCACTCTCGCGGCCGCCGCAGTTTCTTTCTTATGGTTTGCACCTTTCTTGTCCACATTCCTTGAAGAACAGACACGTGTCGCGACATACTGGCAGAGGCACGATGCCTTGTCTCTCCTGGGATTACCTATTTTCGTCGCCCTGATCTTCGTATGTGCAAGTGAACTCGTTCGCCGGGTAAAGATTGACTTCCTGACCCGCTGCTTCAACCACCTTTTTATCATTGCGCTAGGTGGCGGGTTGTTGACGGTCGCAATATTCCAATTGAACAAATTGCCGGGATTGTCTATCAGTCCGATCGGCACACAGGCTCAGACAGCTTGGATGTTATTGGCTGCCTCCGCGGGATACTCGTTTGCACGTGGCGATTCGCAACTGGTCCGGAAGGCCTATCGAGTCAGCCTGATTCTCTCGCCATTGCCTTTGATACTTATTATTCAAATCATGGCACAGCGCACATATCCCCTTCGCCACGACAGTCTTACACTTGCCGTCCCTCAGGCCCTTTCGGGTGAAGTTCGAACTTGGCCAGCGCTCGCCGACAAGACACAGGCGCCTCCGCCCCCCGTTTATCTGTTCATTTTTGACGAATGGTCATATCGGCGAACCTTTTGTAACGATGAATTGGATCCTGTCTTCACCAATTTAGATGAACTTTCCCGACAATCTCTCGTCTTCACCGATGCCCACTCTCCAGGCCGTAAGACGGAGCTTTCGCTACCGGGCATTCTTTTTCAAACGGATCTTCCTGTAGCCACACCCTATCCCAAAGTGGGGTTTAAGCGTGATGGCCAGTTTGTCTCGAGCGGCGAGTTCGACAGCATATTCTCCTGTGTCGCCGAGCGGGATTATCACTCAGTCTTGCTCGGGTTCGGCTTTCCCTCGCACCTCTGGCTCGACGAGCAGGTCGAATGTTACCGAATGTATAACTTCTCAGCTCGAGGCCGCAATTTGTTTGAAGATATGGCCATGCATTTTATGTGTGCGACGATGGAGATGAACGGCCCCTGGTTTACCGCGTTCCGTAAGACTTTCGGCGCCTATGTGTATTACCCTTACTACCATGAACTGTTCTGCCAGCTCGAACGGGACGTCTCTCAGATCCTGACACAATGGCCGAAGAATACCTTTGCTGTCATGCACTATCTGCTTCCGCATAAACCGTTCATCTTCCGTGAGGACGGCAGCGCCCGCGGGCCGGACCGTGTCATGTACCAAAACAGCCCTGAAAACTACCGGGCACACCTGATATGCCTGGATCGGACTATTGGCCGGTTTGTCGACCTGATGAAAAAGGCCGGCACGTTTGATGATGCTCTGATCATTATGACATCAGATCACAGTTGGCGGACAGATCCGCTGCGTTGGCACGACCCAGCCCTTGTCTCCAATACACACGTGCCTTTGTTCGTCAAGATGCCAGGGCAAACCCGGCACGCGAAGATCAGCCACCATTACAAGCTTAGCGGACTTCGGCCTCTGATCGAATATGCCCTCAGGCAAAACGATGGGGACCTGGAAGGTGCACGGCGTTTAGTTCGGGATTGTGCTGGTGATCGGCAGTACCTCGTCCAAGTAGGTGAATAAAAATCGTGTCTGTCGTGCGCCATTTTGTGATAGCCGAAGGCACACGGTTTTAGCATAAAAATGAGATGTGAATGTCCAATACAACATTGTATATCGTGGGAGCCCAAACATGACGTTGGAAAATTGCCTGGCTTATCTGGATCCGGGTACGGGCAGCGTTCTCGTTCAGTTGATCATGGCCGCTATCCTGGGGGCAGGCGTATGCTTTCGTAGAAGCGTATTCGGCCTATTCAGGTTTTTCCGCCGATCGTGAGATCTTCCGTAAGGTCCGCCTCACTGACCGTTAAACGCATGTGCCCTATTGCAAGGTGAAACGAGCCGGATATGAAGCATCAGTATCTCAAATACTACGATCGCTATTGCAGTGCGG
>CP070806.1:1506880-1510986 GCA_020343675.1 Phycisphaerales bacterium | reverse complement strand
AGCTCCTTCTCGTGTTCGGCGTAACCTTTGACGGTATTGACGAGGTTGGGTACAAGGTCGAGCCTTCGCTGCAACGCCGCGTCGATATCGGCCCAAGCTTTCTCAGCGCCCTGTTCGAGGTTGACGGCCTTATTGTACCCGCTGACGTACCATCCGAACGCTGCCAGCCCGACCAGCAGCAAGACGACTAGTAGAGCGACCAGGACGACCCATGCTTTTCCAAAGGTTCTCATTTTCGTATTCCCTTTTCAGTTATGAAGTTGCACATCTTCTGATCGACGTTCTATCCTACCAGCCTCCGCTTGCTCCGCCTCCACCGAATCCGCCGCCCATGCCTCCGCCGAACCCGCCGAAGCTGCCCCCGAAGCTGCCTCCTCCGAACGAACCGGACCTGCCATAACCGCCGTGCCCGCCAAATCCGCCCATCATAAAGGGCAGAAAAAACCACCATCCCATCCCTCTGCCGAATCCGCCAAAGATCAGGAACATGAAAAACAGCAAAGGCAGCGCACCGCAGCAGGGCAGAGATCGTCTTCTACTTCGCACCGGGACGGTTCTGGTCTTGGGCATGCCGGTCAGGGCGACGCCCGCTTCCGTTGCGATTGTCCCGACAATCTGCAGGTTGGCCTGATAGATTCCCTGGCTGTAATCTCCCTTTCGCAAATAGGGCACCAGCACGTCTCTTCCTATCCGGCCACAGTATTGGTCTGTGACGTAGCCTTCCAATCCGTAGCCGACCTCGAACCGCCATCTCCGGTCGTTCTTGGCCAGGACGAAGAGCATTCCATCGTCTTTGCCCTTTTGGCCGAGCTTCCATTTTTCAGCTAATTCAATCGAGAATTGCTCGATGGGCATGCCGCCGGTCGTTTGCACCGTCAGAACGATATATTGGGCGCCGGTTTTCTGCTCCAGCTCCTGCAGGATACCGTTAAGCGAACGCTCGTCGGAAGGATTTATCACATTGGCATAGTCTTCGACGTAGTGCTGCGGCGTCGGCAAGTCGGTCTGGGCATAGCCGACCGTGGTTGCCAAAGACAGGGTTAGCAAGGTCGTTACGAGCCTGGAAACGTTTCGTCGCACCACTACACCTCAAGCTTATCGACAAGGTCGGCTAATTGCTCCACCGTCGCATAGACGGATGCGTATGCATTTTCCATCTCGGTTTCACTGAGGCGCACTTTTTCGTGCCGCCACTTTGCCGCCGTGATCAGCGAGTCCATATTGACCGGGAACTCGGCCGCGGCTTTCTCGAACGTCGGTCCGGTTTGTGCGGGGCGGTTGATGTCCTTGAGCCATAGCATGGCGCGGAGCAGCGGAGCGAGCCCTTTGGCAGTCGAGATAAGAATGTCGCGCACGAGTTGGCGGTTGGCTGCGGCAGCGATATAGCCTTGTCTTAACCTGATGAGCATGGCCTTGAGCTCCCTTTCGCATTGAAGACGAACGTCATTCTTCTCGAACGTCAGCGCTGCAAAAGGGTCCTTACCCAGGATGGTCTGGTGGACGAGCTGGAAGTCCAGAAACTCGACACCGAACACATCCCGTGACCGCTCGATGTATGAAGCGGTCATAAGCAGGGGCGGCGACACTTTCTTCTTGCTCATCGGCCTGGCCAGCGCCGCCACGGCGTTGAGTACAGCCACCGTGTGCCCGCCCAGGACTACGACGGTGTTAATGTCACTGTGCCCGGCTACGAAGTCTTGGGTCAGACTGCTGCCGACGATGGTGATGCTCTGCAGGTTGTCCCCAAGCCCTGCTGAAAGTTGCTCCGAAAAGACCTTCACCACGTCGCGAATTCGGACATCCAGCACATCGAGTTTGAGAGCAGTTGTGCTTTCGGCCATCTTGTTTCTACCCTTCGTCTTTAAGAACAGAAGTTACAGATACGATTAGTCTATAGGATTTGTTCACCAGCCTCAACCGTCGTATCAAAATGACAGAACCAGTGCCAGATTGACAGCCTGCGCGAGACGTCGAAAGGGCCGCAACGGGCGGTTTTGCATGGTTTTTGAGGACTTTCCGCGGACCAACGGTCTGGCACGCACTTTGCATATTTAGACGAGTGAAAGCCGTGTAGTTTAGAAGAAAGGTTTGATGGGAAGAATTTAGAGATTGAGATTGGAGGTGTTACTATGACACTGGTACATTTCAACAAAAGAAGCAGAAATGGGCTGGCGAGACTTCACAGCGATATGGATGATTTGTTCGACAGCTTCTTCAAAGGCTTGGACAGGCCGTTCGCGGGGTACAAGGCCTGGCCCGCAATCGACGTTGCCGAAGAAGGCGATACGATTCTTGTCAGGGCCGAGGTCCCCGGCTGCAAGGCCGACGACATCGAAATCTCGGTTTATGGCAATACCCTGACCATAAGCGGGGACAAGAAGTTCGAGGAAGAGAAGAAGGAAAAAGGCTACTACCACGTCGAGAGCAGCTACGGCAGCTTCCGACGAGAGCTTACCCTGCCGACCGATGTGGATCCGGAGAAGATCAACGCGGTCTGCAAGGACGGCGTCCTGTCGGTCACCCTGCCCAAGGCCGCCACGGCAAAGGCCGTAAAAGTCAAGGTCAAAGGATAAGCCGCCGAGCGCTGCGATCAGCCTGAGTTGAACCGACAGCCGACGCGATGATACTCAGCACAAGCAAGGGTTCCCTGAATGTTGTACTTTGTGAACGGGGACCCTATTGCTTTGCGCCGAATGGGCGATGTCAAAGGTGCCGGTGACTCGCTCTACTGCTGCTCCAATCGAATACCTTTGACTACCTGTGCCATGAACTCCAATCCGTCCACGTATTTGGGCGCGTCTGGCGCTTCGGCTTCTTTCAATTCCTTCGCCAAGTCCGTCAGCTCCTTGCGCAGGGCATCTCGTTGTATCTGCCCCGTCGCCATAAGGACCTCAGTGGCCACGCGCACTCTCTCAGGTGGCAGCTTCAAATCGCGCGCTGCTATCCCGACCGGAATCAGTACGTCCCTGATACAATTCACCTTTCTTGGTACGATCAGATTGACACATGCCTCGCCGCCGCAACTGACGATGACCATTGCCCTGTCAGTCCAGAGGTTCCCCCAGCAGACCCAAGCCCGCACGATATAGCAGCCGGGTGGGACGTTCACTTCGATGTGCTTAATGGTCGGCAACCTGGGGGCTTGTTCTATTCGTATTGTGCTTTCATGGTCCCGAGTGCCTCGTTCGACCTTGTAATCAGGATAGGCTTCGCGCAGCTTGTCGATCACGTCCGGGTTGAAATCCGCGAGATACTCGCCGCCGCATGTCTTGACCACTAATTCCATCTTCCACACATTCTTAGGGCAACAATTCAAATCCCTGAGCCATATGTTAAGCCTTGCATAACTCATTTTCTCTGACCTCCTTACCAACGTGTAATGTACTCGTTCGTCTATCGTTCTACCTCAGTTCGTCTTGAGAGATTGCAGACACTTCCTATCCATTTACTATCATAGGCACTACCCCCTTCCTCCGCCCTGCCGGCTTTCAGAGCTTTGGTTGTCCCGCGCATTACAGAAGCTGCGGCGTTCAAAGGACAAGCGGTGGTTCTTCCCGCATGCATTCTGGGGCACCGTCTCCGGCGGTCTGTTCTATGACATGTTCGCGACTTCTCCCCGGCGGCGCCGCCTCCGCTTATCGTGAGGTAATGGGTTTTGTCTCAAAGTGCTATTCGCTCGGCGCGCGCCGAACCTTTTTTCACAGAGCTCGACGATTCCCCGTCGTCAGCGCTGAGGACATCTCGCCTAATTTGAAGATAGCGCTTCCCGACGTGATTTGAAAGGATATTCTTCCACCAGTGACAACCCTATGGCACTCCGACTGCAGAAAGTTGTCCTCAAAATGGAAAATGGGCCTTCTTAGCACTGAAAAAGGGGGTGCTGCCAGGACGGCAGACGGACACAAACCGGCCACCTCAGCCGGGCATGCCCCCCCCGGGTCGCACTGTCGGGCGCGTCGAATTCCTGTTGTGCTAAGGCGGCCACCTGCTACATCGCAAGGATCTTGTCGATGCGCTTGGAAAGGTCCGTCAGGTAAGCTTCGTTGCCGCCTCGCAGCTCGGGTGTCAGGAAACCGTCGTAACCGATCTCACTCAGCGCCAGTCGC
>CP070806.1:1502667-1506780 GCA_020343675.1 Phycisphaerales bacterium | reverse complement strand
GATTACGCGGTCTTTTATGAGCCGACGAACTTCAACTATGGAGCCGAGCAGGCGAGCTTCTGGAGCCGGGAGGTGCTGGAATCCCAGGATGAGCCACAGCGCCGGAACAGACGCTGGAGCTTTTTGGGCAAGCTGCCCATGCGGCGGACGCTCAAAAGCAAGCTGGGCAAGAACTCGGTAACCGTCGATTTTGTCCACGCCTCGCCCAGAAGGCCCATCAATGAGTACATTTTTCCCGACGACGTCTATACGAATCCGCTCAAGGTCCGGCTGCTGTTCGAGCGGGTCAAGCACATCTGCTTTGTGGGGCATACGCACATGCCAGGTGTGTTCCTCGACGAGCCCGATTTCTATCTGCCGAACGAGCTCAACGATGTCTATCCCATCGTCGAGGATGAAAAGGCCATCATCAATATAGGCTCCGTCGGCCAGCCCAGAGACAAGGACAACCGGGCCAGTTACGTCTGTGTGAGTGAAAGCGAGGTCCATTTTGTCAGGCTCGAATACGATTTCAAGAGCACAATGAAGAAGATTCTTGCCATCGATCAGTTGGACAACTTTCACGCCGAGCGGCTGCAGAATGGAAGGTAAGCGAGATACGAGATTATGAGAATTGCTTTGACCCTGGTTGTGACGGCTTTTGTCCTCTTCTGCGGCTGGCTTGTGATCGAGTCCGGGCTTTTTGAGCACTCATCCCAAATCGGGCGGGGCCTTATCCTTCTGCAGCAGGAGGCGGCGAACGAACAGCCCCAGGCCGATTCCGTGCCGGAGCTGGCTCCGGTACCCGCGCAGCTTCGCGCCGCCCCGAACGTTTCTTTCGGCGCCGACAACGCCGAAGCAGCGACCGTAGTGTTGGGTTCTGTGGACCCCAAGAGTGGCTTCAAGTACCGATTGGAGCTGACATCGAAAGGCGCGGCCATCAGAACCGCGACCTTCAGCGAGTACGACGACCGCGATCATAAAGATCCACAGCCGTTGGAGGTCATCTCCCCCATCCCTCAGAGTGACGGCAGCGAAATCCTGACGATGGCCAACGCGCAGCTCGTCTTTGTCGAGCATCAACTGCAACTGCCGCTGGATCGGCTCGATTGGAAGAGTTCCCCGGTCGAAACCGCCGATGATGGTGGCCAGATCGTGCGTTTTGAGGCGATCATTAAAGTTCAAGGCACCAATGAAGCGGTCTTGAAATTAGCCAAGACGTACAAGGTCAGGTGGGACAGTTATCTTCTGGATTGCGATATCACGATTGAGAATGTCTCCGACGCCGAGCAAAAAGTCCGTTTCAACCTTGTCGGGCCGAGTGGGCTTGACAGGGAGGGGTTCCGCAGTGACATGCGAAAGGTCGTGGCCGGTTTTCGAAATAAGAAGACCCGCGAGATCGGCCCCGTGAGCCTCGACCGCAGAAGACTCATCAAGGCAGACAGTCCCGACAAGAGGCAATTGAGCCAACCCGGCGGCAACCTGTTATGGGTCGCTGCGGTCAATAAGTATTTTGCGGCCATCGCCGTGCCGGTCTCGGAGGCCGGCAAGGACTACTGCGATTGGATGCCGGGCCGGGCGGGTCGGTTCTACAATCCTGACGGGGACGTCAAAGCCGACAGCGGCGATGAGACCGTTGGGCTGGAGCTGGGAATTGCCACAAGCACGCTCGCGGCTGAGGCGTCGAAAACGTATCGCTTCCAACTCTACATCGGACCTAAAGATAAGAGTCTTTTCGATAAGAACGAGCGTTATCGCGAGCTGGGTCTTATTCATACGATATCTTTCATGCCCTGTATGTGCTGCCCGGCGTGGATGATAAACCCGCTGGCCTTCGGGATATTGGCGCTGATGAAATTGATGTATGGCCTGGTTCCCAACTACGGGGTCGTCATTATCATCCTCGTCTTCCTGATGCGGCTGGTCATGCATCCTGTCACGAAGAAGAGCCAGGTCTCCATGAGCAAGATGAGCACGCTCGCCCCGAAGGTCGAGGAAATAAAGAAAAAATACGCCAACAACAAGGCGGAAATGAATAAACAGATGATGGCACTCTACAGAGAGCAGGGGGCCTCGCCGATCATGGGCATGCTGCCGATGATGGTGCAGATGCCCATCTGGATCGCGTTGTGGAGCGCCGTTTACGCCAGTGTTGATTTGCGAGGAGCGGCATTCCTGCCCTTCTGGATTACAGACCTCTCGGCCCCGGATGCCCTGTTCAGGTTCCCTGCGGTTACCTTACCGTTGTTTGGCAAGCTTGATTCGTTCAATCTTCTGCCCATTTTGATGGGCGTCGCATTCTACTTGCAGCAGCGGTTGATGCCGTCCCAGGCAAACGCCGCGGCGAATCCACAGATGGCCCAGCAGCAAAAGATGATGAAAATTATGCTGCCGCTGATGTTCCCGCTGATGCTGTACAAGGGTCCGTCGGGCGTGAACCTGTACATCATGGCCAGCACGTTTGCCGGCGTTATCGAGCAGCACGTGATTCGCAAGCATATCCGGGAGAAGGAAGAGGCCGAATCGGAGGGTCTGGTTTCGGCGACAAGCAAGACCGGCGGCAAGGTCAAAAAGAAGAAACCCAAGCCCTTCTTCAAAACGTAACTGGAGATGTACGAACTGAATGACACTATCGTGGCCGTTAGTTCTCCGACCTCTGAGCAGAGAGTCATTGTTCGTCTCACGGGGCCCGATACATTCGACGTGTGCGGGCAGATTCGCAAAGCGAGTTTCAACTCACCATTTGAATCTCTAAAGGTGGGGCAAGCCCCGCCCTACATTCTGCCTGGCTCTGTGGTTGTCGATGAGGGGCTTGAAATTGATGTGCGACTGTATGTCTTCCCGGCGCCGCATTCCTATACCGGCGACGACGTCGCCGAAATACACACGTACACGAACTGTGCCGTGACTGAGGCCCTGATAAGCAGCCTGTTGAAGCGAGGGCTTCGAACAGCCCAGCCCGGGGAGTTCACGGCCAGGGCTTATCTGAACGGCAAGCTCGATTTAGCTCAGGCCGAGGCCGTCAATGAGATTATCATCAGTTCCAACGCGTATCAATTGGCCGCCGCCCAGAAGCTGCTGGAAGGTCGATTGGGCGAGACCACCGCGAAGCTGCGACATGACATAATGGATTTGCTCAGCCTAATCGAGGCAGGGCTGGATTTCGGCGACGAGGACATCGAATTGATCGCGCCGGATGCGGCGATTGAAAGACTTGTCGCGATAAGGAGCCGGCTTGAGCTGCTGCTCTCGGGCAGCATTAATCTCGAATCGCTGATTGATTTACCCGCGGTGGGAATCGCCGGGGCGCCGAATGCCGGAAAAAGCTCTCTGCTCAACACGCTGCTCGGCGAAGAAAGAAGTATCGTATCGCACCGGTACAAGACCACCAGGGACGTGCTTACGGGAGTCTGCACATTGGCGCATAACAGGTGTGTTCTGTTCGACTGTGCGGGCCTTCTGATCCGGCCGGAAGACGTCCTTGATGAGTTGGCGCAGCAGGCCGCCATCGAAGCGTTGCGACACAGCGCTGTCGTTATCTTCTGCGCCGATGCTTCAAAAACCGAATGGTCCGAAGACGCGGCAATCCGAAAGCTCATCGAATCCAAAGTCCTGGTGCCGGTTGCGACGAAATCCGATTTGGTCCGTGACGGAATCCTGAAAGACCGCTTGTCTGCAATGAATCAGATGTTCTCTATTGATTTCATGCCCATCTCTGCCCGGACGGGCGCCGGAATCGAGCGGTTGCGCAGAACTGTCGATGGCAAGTTGACGGGAATATTCAATATCTCGCGTGCCGGCGGCGTCGCGCTTACCGCCCGGCATAAACAGGTGGTCGCTGAAGCAATCGAACATGTCGGTGAGGCCATTGATGAATTCAGGAGCGGCAATGACGAGGTTGCTGCGATGACACTTCGCGCTGCGTACCACGCTGTTTCCGAAATCGAGCAGCCCGGGGCGGTGCATATCGACGAACAGATATTGGGACAGATATTCAACCGCTTTTGTATTGGCAAGTGAACTTGAGCAAGACAGAGAAGAGAAAGATAAAGATGAAATCGACATTAAGGAATACAGAGTTTGCCTGCCAGCCTATTACTCTCTGTTTGCTCACTGTTACTCTGTTGTTGGGCT
>CP070806.1:1498449-1502567 GCA_020343675.1 Phycisphaerales bacterium | reverse complement strand
AAAAAGGGAGGAGTTAGATAAGCTTGCCAAGGCGATAGACGCACTGAAACCTGAATACAGACAAGTTATTGTCCTGACAAAAATCGAGGGGCTTTCCTATAAAGAAATAGGGAACAGATTGGGCAAGAGCAGCGAAGCGGTGCGAAAGCTGGTTTCTCGCGCGTTGGAAGAACTAATCAGTATTTTCGAGAATGCCTAATGGCTGGACCAATTGGAGATAATCAAGAACATAGCCTTAGAAAAGCAGTGCGGCAGTTTATTGACGCGCAGTTGCAAGGCCAGGAGCCTGATATAGAAGAATTTGTGAGGCAATACCCTGAATTTGAGGATCAGATCAGACAGAAAGTACGGAACCTTCAGAAAATTGATACTTTATTCGATTCTCTTGTGCAGGTAGATGAGGGAGACTTTGAAGACACAGCGACTGGACACAATCTTGTTGGCCAAAAAATTGGGAGCTTTGAAATAAGAGAGGTGATTGGCCGAGGTGGCATGGGGGTAGTCTACTTGGCTCGTGATACTAAGCTCAAGCGTTCCGTTGCCATCAAGAGTATACCCGCTGCTCTGGCAACCGATTCGACTGCTCGAACGCGTTTCCGGCGTGAGGCCGAACTGCTGGCCTCGTTGAATCACCCGAACATTGCTGTGATACACGACATCATTGAGCAAGATGATGATCCTGGTTACCTGGTTCTCGAATATATCCCGGGCCAGACTTTGGCCCAACAGATTGCTAATAAACCATTGAAACTTCAAGAGGCCCTTTCAATCGGCCGGCAAATAGCCGAGGCAGTGGCAGCAGCACACGAAAAGGACATCGTTCATCGAGACCTTAAACCCGGCAACATCAAACTTACGCCTGAAGGCAGAGTAAAAGTGCTGGATTTCGGCTTAGCCAAGGCCGACGTGAGCGAAGTCAGGAGCGATGAAACCGCCGTTACTGGGCCCGGTCGTGTAATCGGCACACCGGCTTACATGAGCCCGGAACAGGCCTGCAGCAAGCCGACCGATAAGCGCAGCGACATTTGGTCATTTGGATGTCTTATGTACGAGATGCTGACCGGTCACCTTCCATTTGAGGGTGAGACTGCCACGGACACCCTTGCTCGTATTATAGAACGAGAGCCTGATTGGGAGAAGCTGCCACAAGAAACTCCGGCGAATATCCGAACTTTGTTGCGCCGCTGTCTGGAGAAAGACCCGCGCCGTCGACTTCGAGACATTGGAGACGCAAGTATTGAAATCGAAGAAACGCTGAGCTTACCGGCGACTGCCCCGCCAACGACTACCACCTCGTTGGAAATCTCAGGTCTGAGGAGTTGGCAACAGCGGATGATAGTGCCAGCAATCTGTCTGATTCTTGGCGTTGTTTTCGTTGGTATCGTAATCTGGATCTTAAGGAGTTCAGGCCCGACATCTATCCAGCCAATAAGCCGTTTCATCATTCGTCCGGCAACCAGGATCGGTGAAGAGGGGTTATGGCACGGCGCCCTGGCCATCTCACCCGATGGCAAGCAGTTGGCTTACGTGGATGAAACAGAAGGCGGTGGAAGACTTCTCTACCTGCGCGACCTGGATGACATTGAAGGCAGAGCTTTGCCGGGCACTGAGGGTGCTGTCAGCCCGTTTTTTTCTCCCGATGGCCAATGGCTTGGGTTTTACGACTTCACCAAAAGAGAGCTCAAGAAGATAGCGGTTACAGGTGGGACACCTACTTCACTATGCAAACCGGAGGACTTCATGGGCGGCAGTTGGGGCCCTGATAATACCATCATTTTTGCCATCCAAGACGACGGCCTGTGGCGCTACACGGCTGCCGGAGGGATGGAGAGATTAACCACCCCAGACCCCAACCAGGGCCACGGGCGAGGGCATATATGTCCGCAAGTCCTTCCCGGAGGCGAGGCAGTGCTTTTCACAAACAGGCGAAGAGACAGTTCGCGCATGGAGGTACTGTTCCTGCGCACAGGCCAGCGCCATATCCTGCTGGAAGATGGGACTGCTGTTCGGTATGTGCCTACGGGGCACCTGGTTTTTGTACGCGATGTAACTTTGTATGCGGTACCTTTCGACATAGATGAGCTTAAAATCAAGGGCTCTGCTCTGCCCGTCGTGGAGGGCATTCATGTGAGATTCTTGGGGGCTGGGCAGTTTGCCCTTTCGGCGAACGGAACGTTGGTCTACGTTCCCGCCCCCTCGCATACGCGCAGCCTGGTCTGGGTAGACCGCCGAGGAGCGGTTGAACCGGTGGGAGCGCCGCCGAGGCCTTACGCAAGTGTTAGGGTCTCGCCCGATGGTAACCGCTTTGCGGTCACAATTTCTTATAAAAGAGACTCGGATATCTGGATACTTGACAAAGCCCGCCTCACGCACCGCCAACTTACCTTTGAGGGGCATTGTGGCGACGGGATTTGGACGCCGGACGGCAAGCGTGTGATCTTCACCTATAACCCCAGATGGGAATACACACTGTCTGTGCCAATGTGGATACTCGCCGACAGAAGTGGTGAGGCCGAGCCACTCGCCGAAGCCAAACGGCTCACTGAAAAGTGTGGCCTGTGGCACTGGATTGGCGGTTGTTTGTCTCCAGACGGTAAGTATTTGCTCGGGGGGCAGAATAACATCGGGGTACTGCCGATGGAGAGCGAAGACGACCCGTGGCCCTTTATCAGAATGGATGGCTTTCAGAGACATCCGGCCTTTTCACCCGATGGTCACTGGGTTGCCTACAGCTCCGATGAGACGGGTCCGGTAGAGGTGTATGTGCGGCCATTTCCGGGACCCGGCGGCATAACGCGGATTTCAACCGAAGGCGGCTACGAACCGCTTTGGTCGCGGGACGGCAAAGAGTTGTTCTATCGCTGTGGGGACAAAATGATGGTCGTGGCCATTGAGGTCGTCACCACTCAGGCCGAGCCGGAGCTCAAACCAGGCCCGCCCCAGAAGCTGTTCAAAGGCCAATTTTTGGGGACCGCTACCCATACCGGCCTTCAGTACGACCTCGACCCCGATGGCCAATTCATCATGATTCAGGAAGAGGAAGAATCGCCGAGGACCAGGATCAACGTCGTGCTCAATTGGTTTGAAGAACTGAAACGACTCGTGCCACCGGGGAAAAAGTGACGACAGATTGACTGAGCCCTGAAATTGTACTGGCGACTCGAGGATTTAGCCCGGATCTATGTGATGGTTGGCGATTTTGATGCGGCCATCGACCAGCTTGAGTTTCTGCTTTCGGCCCCTGGAGAAATGTCGATTCCATTGCTTCGCCTTGACCCGGCCTGGGAGCCCCTGCGCGAATATCCCCGTTTCAAGAAGCTCGTAGAGAAATACGAATAAGGTCTCCTCAATCGTGGGACAACTCAATTCCAACTGTCGCATTTCACTAAGTGTCCAATTGTGTTAGAATGGCCTCTGGTAGGGCTAAAAACGCGATTTTTGGGGGCGACTTGACTTTTTGTCATATCGGCTTTAGCTGTCCAGGTATCCGTCGTTGTGTCGTATTCTTGTACACTCGAATAAAGTGCTCCGTACAAAGACGGTATACACCCCATGTAATAAATCCTCCCATTCACCGCACTGCTGGCCCCCGCTCCTCTTGCCATCGGCATGTTGGCTTTCCTTGTCCAAATGTCCATCACCGGATCGTATTCTTCCACGGTCGTAATACAAGCCGAACCACCAAGGCTTCCTCCGATGGCATAGATCTTTCCATCGACCACACTGCTGGATAGAACATGCCTTGCCGTAGGCATGTCGGATTTCGTTGTCCAGATGCCCTCTGCTGCCAGACTCACGCAAGCCAGGGCCAATGCCAAAACCAATACGAGTAGCATTATCTTTTTCATTTTACTGCCCTTTCAAAAAAAGCTTTTTTGATTGACCAGTCGATAATTCATCTATGGCCTTACTGCCCGGCTGTAAATTCGGACATCATCAATCAGGCCGGAGAAGAATGTTCCCGCTGCAAGGTCACTTCCACAACCAATGTTCAGCCCACCGGAGGAGTCAGTTAGTCCAGGCTGCGCGTCTTCGGCTACGAGGGTGTCGTCAACGTAGAGCGCTCTGTACACGCCGTCCCACACGAAACCAACGCGGTGCCACTGCCCATCGGTGAT
>CP070806.1:1494187-1498349 GCA_020343675.1 Phycisphaerales bacterium | reverse complement strand
ACCGCCAAGACCAAGGGACATCGTGTCACCAAAATGACTCCACAGACCCTGATTTTTCCCCTATCAAGTCCTAAAAAATGTTAGATTTTAGGCCAAAGACAAAATTTTATGTATCGGCAAAGTATTCAATGTCCGTTTCGGAGTGACATGGTCTATTATGTAAGATATTGCTAGCGATAGGCGTTGGTGCGTGAATCCAATGCTGTCTTGACAGCAATTTATCCATTGACTAAAGTATAAGGCTATAAAACGTTGATTTCAATGGAGATTCGGTCATGTACGAGCCGCATAAGGTAGCCTATATGACAATAAGAAAGGCATGGATCGGGTTTCTATTTCTGGTGGTATCCGTCTGTAGTGCGGGGCAGAAGCCCAATCTGCTCTTTGTGTTTTCGGATCAGCAGTCACGGGACATGCTGGGCTGTTACGGAAATCGGGATATTAAGACGCCGAACCTGGATCGGCTCGCAGCCGAGGGGATACGCTTCAATCACTGCGTGTCTTCCTATCCGGTTTGTACACCGTATCGGGGCATGCTGCTGAGCGGCCAGCACCCGTTGTACTGCGGAACGGTCGCTAACGATGTGCCCTTGCTGGCCAATAACGGCCGCTACCTGCCGCATATCCTACGCGACGCCGGGTACCGTATGGGCTACGTGGGCAAGTGGCACCTGCTGGGCCATGATCGCAAGCGTCCGATCCCCCCCGGTAAGATGCGTTATGGATTCGACGGCATGTTCTATTCCAACAACTGTCATGTGGACTATCGGGCGGGCAAGTGCTATTACTGGGATGAGAACGATAAGCAGGTCTTCTTCGACGAGTGGGAGGTCTATGGCCAGACAAAGCAGGCTTTGGACTTTTTAGATGGCTGTTCCCCGGACGAACCCTTTGCCCTGATGGTCTCCTGGCATCCGCCCCACGATTGGGGCATGCAGTCCTGGGAGGAATTTATCTATCGCTACGAAACCCTGCCCGAACTCATGGACCTCTACGATCGCGAGAAGATCGCCCTGCGTCCGCATGTCGAGGACACGCCGCTGGTGCGTCAGGCCTATCATGGGTATTACGCTATGTGCAGCGGTGTGGACATCGCCTTCGGTCGTCTTATGGCCAAACTCAAGGAGAAGGGACTGCAGGACAATACCCTGGTTGTCTTTACCTCGGATCACGGGGATAATCTGAATTCTTACAACTACAAGACCCCCAAGAGCCATCCAGAGGATACGGCCCTGCGCGTGCCCTTGCTGATGCGCTGGCCCCAGGGCTTGCCCCAGGCTCGCACCAGCGAGCTGCTCGTGGGGACGCTGGATCTCATGCCGACCCTGCTGGGATTGCTGGGACATCCCATCCCACCAACGGTCCAAGGACAAGATCTCTCTCGAGCGATTCGCAATGGGGATGATGATGTCGTGGACTCCGTACCCCTGTTCTACCACGGGGGCCCCTGGTTCGGCGTGTATACGCGGGATGTCACCTATGCCCGGGGCCAGGTGAGGCACTGGGCCCATGTGGAGGATGCTTATCGGGGCAGAGCCATGGTGCCGGTTCGGGTTCTATACGATCGGAGCCGCGATCCCCATCAGCTCAAGAATCTATACGGACTGCCCGAAACAAAGGACTTACAGCAACGCATGGAGCAGTTGACGCAAAAGTGGATGGCACGCTTCGGCGATCCTGGGCTAAGCGTCGATCAAATCCGCAACCTCTATCAAATCCCCCGGCCGAAGTCTGCTCATAGCGAAGAGGGGGATAGCCTTTTGATGTGGCCGGAGGACACGCTTCAACCGGGATTCAAGGGTCGACCTATCGACGTCATTCAAGCAAGGAGTGAGTTATGAAACGTTTCGTCCCAGCAACTGTTCTACTATTATGTTTCGGCGCCTTGGTTCAGGCGCGGCCCAATATCATCTTTATCCTGGCCGATGATTTAGGCTGGAGTGACACGACCCTGTATGGCAAGACCGCCTATTATCAAACACCAAATCTGGAACGCCTGGCTGCTCGAGGCGTGACATTCAGTCGTGCCTATTCTGCCAGCCCGCTTTGTTCACCGACACGTGCGAGTATCCTGACCGGGCAGACACCGGCCCGGACCGGTATCACTTCTCCGGGGTGCCATTCGGGCAACGTTGTACTCAATGCCTCGGTCGGAAAAAAGGCCGGGGCCCAGAACAAGGCCATTGGCTGTCAGTCGGCGACGCGGCTCGATACCACATTGCCAACCCTGGGTAAACTACTCAAGGCCGAGGGCTATGCCACGGCCCATTTCGGCAAATGGCACTTGGGGCATGAACCCTACTCGCCTTTGGAGCACGGCTTTGATGTGGATGTCCCGCATTGGCCGGGTCCGGGACCGGCCGGTAGTTTTGTGGCACCCTGGAAATATCCGGAGTTCAAGGAGAACTACCCACAGGAACATATCGAGGATCGGATGGCGGAGGAGGCCGTCACCTGGTTGCGCAGCCTGGATAAGGATCAGCCCTTCTATATGAACTACTGGCAGTTTTCCGTGCACGCACCCTTCGATGCCAAGGAAACCTTGAAGAAATACTATCGTTCCAAGGTCGATTTCACCGATCCACAACGCTCGCCCACCTATGCGGCCATGGTGCACTCCCTGGACGATGCGGTGGGGACCTTGCTCGACGAAATCGACCGAATGGGAGTCGCCGATAAGACAGTCATTGTCTTCTACAGTGACAATGGTGGCAATATGTACGACTGTATTGTCGAACATCTGGCCTCCGGTGAAGAGTTTATCACACAGCCGACCAGCAATGCCCCGCTGCGGGGTGGCAAGGCCACTATGTACGAAGGGGGGATACGCGTTCCCTGTATCGTGGCCTGGCCCGGACTGACCCAGGCGGGTACCAGGAGCGAAGTCATGATTCAATCCACGGATTTTTATCCCACCTTGCTCAGGCAACTGGATATCCCCATGCCGGATAGACACGTGGTGGATGGCTTGGATATTACGGCCGCCTTACAGGGCCAAGATATGGTCCGCCCGGGAATCTTTACCTACTTCCCCCATAATCCACCGGTCCCGCATTGGCTGCCCGCGTCGATCGCTGTGCACGCCGGGGATTGGAAGCTTATCCGCCTCTTCCATCAGGGTGAAGACGGCGCCCATGACTACCAACTGTATAATCTTCGCTGGGACATCGGGGAGGCATACAATCTGGCAACCAAGTATGCCGCCAAGGTGGCGGAGCTGGACGCTATGATCGAAGAGTTTTTGAAGGACACGCAGGCCGTGATACCCCTGCCCAATCCCGCTTTTGATCCCAATCAATACCACCCGGAGATTATAGGTATTCAAAAAGGGGGAGTGCGAACCAAACGTGACTTGGGCACACTGAAAACACGTTGACCGGCAATAATACTTCAGATCTGACCTACCATATCTGGGAAAAGGGCAATATGAAACTTCGCCGCCCGGCGATCGCTGAGTTATACTTCAGTGCGGACGGCAGTATCCAATCGGCGCAACCGATCGAAGCAGGTCGTTATCGCTGGCTCCGGATTTGTCCTTTGCCTATTATTGTAAAGCCTGGCTGTACCTGTGTTCGGAGGGTAATACTGAGAAGGATCGTGCAGTCCTGGCCGAGGGGGTGCAAAACGTCGAGTCAGCAGAAAATCCCTCCCTGGTTAAATTACGGATCATTATTGATATGTTCGATAGGAACTATAAAGAAGCTTTGGACTGGCTATCTTTAGAATCACAAGATATCGATAATCAGGAGTATATTGATGATCGGGAGTACTTTATCCCGAATGCTCTGCTATATGCACAAATCTACAGGTACATGCACAAAAAGGAGCTGGCTAAATAATATTACGACGAGGCTCGAAGCATTCTCGAATCAAAGACAAAGGAACAGCCGGAACATGCGCGATTCCACAGTGCGCTTGGCGTCGCCTATGCCGGGTTGGGCCGCAAGGAGGACGCCATCCGGGAGGGAAAGCAGGGTGTTGAGTTATTTCCTGTAAGCAAGGATGCAATGAGAGGCCCCTATCGGGTCGAGGACTTAGCCCGTATCCACGTGATGGTGGGCGATCACGATGAGGCAATCGAACAGCTTGAGCATTTACTATCCATACCGGGGCCATATTCGATTCATTTACTCCGACTCGACCCGGCCTGGGATCCCTTGCG
>CP070806.1:1489886-1494087 GCA_020343675.1 Phycisphaerales bacterium | reverse complement strand
AGAGACAGGCAGCTTTCAAAGTCGAGCATGCCGGGTCCTGAGACGTTGTTGATGCCCGACAGGACGGCCAGGACGGCCCCGATGCCGCTCTCGACGCCCGCCTGGGCGTCCAGAAGTTTGGCGTCGCTCAAAGAGATATACGCCTGTGTGGGCAGGTGGAGGTGCTTGCCGATTTCGTTATATGCGCAGTCGATCATCATTGTTTCGATGGCACCCATCGGCGTGGTTTCATGCCGAACGTCGAAGATGGCGGGCGAGCCGCCGTAGAAAACCGGCGCGCCGGGGCTGGCGGTCTGGCTGATGACGATGCCGCTGAGGGTCTCGGCGGTGTGCTGTATGAGTGTTCCGACCAGCGTCACCGGGGCCATAAACCCGGATAAGGGCATGGCAATGAATTCGACCGGGATGAAATGCCGCGCGCAGTCGAGCAGGTTCTGCGAGGTCACCTCGCTCCATTTCAAAGGCGACGTGGGGCAGCACGAGAAAATCGTGAGAGGTTTGTCTTTGAGAGCGGCCGCGGATCCTCGGACGGCCAGTTGGAGGTTCTTCATCACCTCGAACGATTCGATGGTGAAGGCGCCGGTCACAACGGGCTTGCTGCCATAGAGAAGACAGAGGAACAGACGATAGCTGTCGGAGATTCTCTCGGGCACGTCGGCGGGTATCAGCGCCGTGCTCGTCGAGGCGATGTAATCGAGCTGTTCGGTGACCTTGACGAAGTTGACGCAATCGTCTGTGGCGGGCCTTCGCATCGTCCCGGCCAGAGAATCCAGAATATGAAGGGCGGTCGAGCCGGGTGTGAAATAGACGTTGTGTCCCGAGAAATCGTGGGTCTGCTTTCCGGCGACGTCATAAAGGCCGAAGGACTTTGGAGCGGCCTTGAGGGACCGGGCGATGACGTCGTTGGTCAGAACCGCATGGTGTTTGTCCATCTCGACCCGGCAGCCGCAGTCCGCGAGCATGGCCAGAACGGCCTTATTGTGGATCTCGACGCCGAGTGTACACAGGATTTCGGTCGCCTCAGCGACAATTTTCCGGACGAGCTCGTCGCTCAGAAATCGGACGGTCGGTCTCATGGCAAGCTTCTTTCAATCATCATTCTCTGTGGCCTCCCCGGCACACGACGTTTTCACAATGCCGTTGTGAATATTGGCTCCATCTACATACCAAATCTGCGGCCGGACCACAACTATCGGGGGTTCTGCCCACAGGTCCCAAATGCACCCGGTGCGCGGTTTTTGCACGGGCAAAGGGATAGCGATCGCTCTGACAATAATCAAAAACGGTCGTTGGGAGAATACTTGCTTGATTGAGAGCAAGGTTCTTTATATCATCAAATGGTGCTGAAGTGGTGGCTGCGTTCAGGAGTCGAGCGGTTTAGTGAAGGTTCTCCGTAAGGAGTCCCCGGGACAATCGGAGTGAAGTCAAACTTATCGTAAAGGAGCCGGAGCATGAGCGGGATTTTTGGAGTCGTCTCGAAGGGAAACTGCATAGACACCCTCTTTTATGGCACGGATTACCATTCCCACCTGGGAACGGAATTCGGCGGCATGGCGGTCCTCGGCGAAGAATTTACCCGCCATATCCGGGACGTCAGTCAGAGCCAGTTCAAGTCGAAATTCTACGATGATTACAGGCACATGAAGGGCAACAAGGGTATCGGTGTTATCAGTGCGTCCGACGAACAACCGATCTATCTCAATTCAAAATTCGGGCCCTTCAGTATTGCGACGAACGGGATTGTGGAGAACGCCGAAGAGTTGACGGCAAAGCTCTTGAGCAAGGGGATATCGTTCAGCGAGGTCAGCAGCAAAGGCGTCAATACCACAGAGTTGATAGCCAAGCTGATCAGTCAGGGTAACAATCTAATAGACGGCATCGAGAGGATGTTCGACGCCATTGAGGGCTCCATTTCGCTTCTGTTGCTTAACCGGGCGGGCATTTATGCGGCCAGGGACAGATTCGGATACACGCCGCTTGTGATTGGAAAACGGCAGGACGCATGGGCCGTGACGAGCGAGACTTGCGCTTTTCCGAACAACGGGTTTGAAATCGCAAGGAATCTTGAACCGGGAGAAATAGTCCTGATCAATGAGGACGGCGTCGTTCAGAGAAGACCGGGCGGCGGAGGCGTGGACCAGATTTGTGCGTTTCTCTGGATATACACCGGCTTTCCGGCGTCGAGCTATGAAGGCGTGAACGTTGAAATTGTCCGGGAAAGGTCGGGACGCTACCTTGCAAAACGCGATGCGGATATCGATGTCGATCTGGTTTCCGGCGTTCCTGACTCCGGATTCGGGCACGGGCTGGGATATGCGATGGAATCGGGTAAGCCCTTTAGACGCCCCCTTGTGAAGTACACGCCGGGGTACGGCAGAAGTTACACGCCGCCGTCCCAGCAGACGCGGGATCTGATTGCAAAAATGAAGCTTATTCCCATCAAAGAGGTTATAGAGGGCAACAGCATTGTTGTATGCGAGGATTCCATCGTCCGGGGAACGCAGCTCAAGAACTTCACGATCAAGAAGCTGTGGGATTGCGGGGCCAGGGAGATTCATGTAAGGCCGGCCTGTCCGCCTCTGATGTTTCCGTGCAGGTTCAACCTTTCGACGCGTTCGACCAGTGAGCTGGCCGCCCGCAAAGCCATTCGGGCGATCGAAGGGCACGACATCAAGGATGTTTCCCAATACATCGATGGCAATTCCAAGAAGTACAAGAAGATGGTGGAATGGATTGCGAAGGATTTAGACGTCTCGACGCTTCGATATCAGACAGTGGATGACATGGTGAAATCCATCGGGTGCCCCAAAGACAAGCTCTGCCTGTATTGCTGGACCGGCGAATGCCCGAAATCAGCATCTCAGAAGCCGGCGATAGACATCGTGGAGACGAAAAAGGCCCCACAAAGAAGAACGGCGGAACGAAAGACCCCGCTCCAGCCCCAATCATCGTAGGATCTTGTTCCTGCCGGAAAGAACGGGACAATATGTTTGATTGCGGGAGCGTTGTCAATTAGACTACGGTGTGTTTCTATTGCGGCGTACGGACCGAAGTGAATCGCGCTGGAGGCCAGCGATGTCAACAATCACGAAGAAAGAGCTGATCGACCGCATTGCGGGTTGCACTCATACCAGGCCGGGAGTGGTCAAGCCCGTGGTCCAGTCCTTCCTCAATGAGATTGTCCGCGAGCTGGTCAAGGGGAACCGCCTGGAATTCCGCGATTTTGGTGTCTTTGAGACCCGGATACGCCCGGCCCGGACAGCGCGGAATCCGAAGACTCTTGAAGAAGTTCAAGTCCGGCAGACACGAGTGGTCCGGTTCAAAATGGGTCGTCTGATGAAGCAGAGGCTGAGTACGGCCGAACCGCAGGTGCCCAGTTGACCAAATGACAGACATACAGCCCATTCTGTTATCCGCGGTCACGTGCGGCAGGGTGATTTTCGACAAGGTCTCCGGCATGCCAAGCGTCATCGATATTGTTCAGACAATCGATGCGCAGAGATACCCGGCGAGACATCCGCAAATCGTCTTCTTCTGCGAACTTACAAACGGACACGGCACAACGGAAACAAAAGTTCGGCTCGTTGACGCTCAGGAGGAGGAGAAGGTTATATTCGAGCGGGTGGGGACGGTCCGGTTTGAAAATGTCAAACAAATCGTGACTTTGGCGGTGAACCTGCAGGGGCTTGTCTTTCCCCGTCCGGGCGAGTATCGCTTTCAGCTCCTTGCGGGCGGCCATTTGCTCGGAGAGAGGCGAATCCTCTGCCGAAAAGTCGAGCTGCCCCCCAAACCCGGAGCTGATGGCCCCCAGAAGCTCTGAGTGGCTTGTGATTGTCGATCTTCGATCTACAAATCGTCAGTCGGCAATCAGGAGTCGTAAATCAAAAGATTCCCGCCGGAGGCGCGCAGGATGGATATAGTTCTGTATGTTATTGCCGGACCACTCTTCCTGGTCTCCATCGCCGCACATTTCTATGTAAGGCTTCACCTGCGCCCCGACGATGCGGAGCTGGACGATTATTACCACGAGTTTGAGCACCGGCAGCCCGGTTATGCAAGGTACGCGAAATGGTCGCGAATCACTTTCATTGGCGCCACCCTCAGCGTTCTGCTATTGTTCGTAGCTGCGATAGTTTAGCTCAGTCTGGCCAGGGCTGTGACGTCACTATAGAGGAATTAGGCGATGCGATATTACGGGTCT
>CP070806.1:1485563-1489786 GCA_020343675.1 Phycisphaerales bacterium | reverse complement strand
ATCGGTGAAGACGGTTGGTCCGATGAAATAGCCCTTCTCACAGCCTGGTATCACAATGTCACGTCCATCCAGGGCCAGTGTCGCTCCTTCTTCGGCACCGACAGCGATCATTTCAAGAATGAACTCTTTGGCGTTGGCTGATATGACGGGGCCCATCACCATCGGCTCATCGGCCACGTTTGGATCGAGAGGGTCTGCCACAAGTACCTCTTGTGAAGCTTCAATAAACTTCTCGCAGACAGTCCTATACATTTTGTGGCCGACGGGTACGATTGCCGAAGCAGCCATACATCTCTGGCCTGCACAGCCGTAACAGGATGTGACCATGTTGCGAATCACCTGGTCTACTTTAGCATCGGGCATCACTACCAGATGATTCTTTGCTCCGCCCATAGCCTGGAAACGCTTGTTGGTTTGAGCACACTTCTGAGCGATCGCCCTGCACGTCGCGCTTCTGCCTACGATCGAGACGCCTTTGACTTTTTTGTGCTCAAGGAAGGCCTCAGCGACTATCCTATCTCCGTTGACAAGATTAAATACGCCCGGCGGTAAGCCGACTTGGTCGATAAGCTCAGTAACGAACTGCATCGTTAAAGGCACCTGTTCCGAAGCCTTAACCACATAGGTATTGCCCGTCGCTAAAGCATAAGGAAGGAACCAGAATGGCACCATCGCAGGGAAATTGAACGGCGCTATCATTGTAAAAACACCCAATGGCAGTCGAAGCACCTCTCCATCAATACCGTAGGAGCATCCCGAAAGGATGTCACCCATCGCAAGCACCGGCATCCCGCAGGCAACCTCGCAATTCTCCAGCGTGCGCTTCAGCTCCGCTCTGGCGTCCGGTAGTGATTTGCCCATTTCCTCAACTAATGTTCGGGCTATCTCTTCCTCATTCTGCTCTAAAAGCCTAGCTAACTTGTACAGCGGTTTTACACGTCTCGCAACCGGTGTTTTGCTCCAACCGTCGTAGGCCTCCGCTGCTGCCTCGATGGCGCGATTCGCTTCTTCTTTGGTTGACAGCGGCGTCCTGGCTATTACCTTGCCGGTGCTTGGATTTTCTACATCGAGGTAAGATGCGTTTTGCGCTCCGGCCCATCGGCCGTTGATGTAGTTCTTTGCGGTCTTCAAGGGCATTTCACACAACCTTATTGACAATTCCGTGTACGTCTTCAACAAGAATTAGACAAAATTAGCTTTCAATTAGGAGACGATATCAACTCCTGTTTCAATGATTCTACCGCTATATTCTCTTCTTTCAAGAATTGTCTTTCTTTTCAACTCCGCACGTTTGTTCAATATCTTGACACGCCGACCCTGCCAGACGTCATCAGAGCAACAGTGCACGCGGTTACTCAGTCTGTCCAACGGCCGCCCTGGAACGTGCCAATTGGTCAATCGCAACCGCTACAATGATTATCGCCCCAATCACTATCAGCTGAACATTAGTGGAGATGTCTAATAGGGTACACCCGTTTCGCAAGAAGCTGATTAAAAGTGTTCCTATTAATGTGCCGATTATTGTCCCCCTGCCTCCGGACAGACTCGCGCCGCCGATCACTACTGCGGCGATTATGTCAAGCTCCAGGGCGACGCCAGCCGTCGGTTGCGCTGAGACCGCTCGACTCGTGGTGATCATTGCGGCTATCCCCACAACCAAACCGGTTAGAGCATAAATGCGTATCAAATAAGAGTCCACATTCACCCCTGCATGAAAGGCCGCTTCTCTATTTGACCCGATAGCATAAGTATAGCGTCCCAACCGACTGTACCTTAACAGCAGACCTGCAAGGGTAATAATAACAGCAAAAATCAAAACCGAAACGGGAATCCCCAGAACAACTCCCTCGTTAAGGTATTTGTAATGGGGAATATTATAAGGCTTTCCGGCATTCATGACATAAGAAATCCCGCGAAAAGTGCTCATTGTGCCTAATGTGACAATAAACGGAGGTAGCTTGAGCTTAGTGATGAACACGCCGTTCAGGGAACCACAAGCGAGTCCAGTGACGATCCCAGCAAAAGTGCCGATAACCAGGGCCGCTCCCTGGGGATTGGTCCCACCGATTACGATCATCACCCAGGCACCGACCATACCACTGAGGGCCATCATCGAGCCTACAGATAGGTCGATTCCCGCGGAGATGATAATTGCTGTCATTCCCACCGCTATAATGCCATTGACACTTGAGCGACGCAATACATTCAGAAAATTATCCGTTGATAGGAATGTATCAGGTTTCAGGGCTGAGAGAGTACAGATTATCAATATTAGACTACCAAAGGGCAGCAACTGCCTTGCCAATCTACTCATTGAGTGGCCTCCACTGCTGCCAGATGCATAACTTCTTCTTGAGTGGTTTCTTCAGGATTTACATTTCCCACGAGTCGTCCCCGGCGCATTACTAAGATTCGATCGGCTATTCCGAACAATTCCGGTAGTTCAGACGATATTAATAGTATCGCTTTGCCTTCCGCGGCCAGCTCGTTAAGAAGAGAGTACACTTCCTTCTTCGCTCCGACATCTATACCACGCGTGGGTTCATCAAAAATCATGAACTTCGATTCAGCTAACAGCCAGCGGGCGATAAGAATTTTCTGCTGATTCCCGCCGGAGAGGGAATCCACCTGTGCTTGTGGTCCCAGCCATTTGATGGAAATCCGCCTCGCAATGTCTGTCACAATTTTGTTTTCTCGGCCAGGTTGGATGATGCTCTTCATGCCTATTGCGACCAGGTTAGGCAAGGTTACATTCCAACTGCAAGGGAGTTCCAGGCACAATCCGGTGCGCTTGCGGTCTTCGGTCAAGAATGCAATATGGTTGGTTATGGCGTCAGTCGGCGAGCTAATCTCTAACGGGCATCCGTCAAGCTCGATAGCTCCTGAAGTCTTTCTGTCGATACCGAATAGTGCCCGAGCGACCTGGGTTCGTCCAGCTCCGATTAGTCCTGCCATTCCCAAAATCTCACCTTTTCGAATATCGAAAGAAATACTTTCCACCCCATTTCCAGAGGAAAGATTTCTGACCTTAACGCGAATTGCGCCGATATTGACATTTCGGGCCGGAAAGAAATCCTTTAACTCTCTTCCCACCATGTGGTGGACAATTTTGGGAATATCCAGTGTCGCCATTGACCCGGAATGAACCATCCGGCCGTCCCGCAACACACTGACATCATCCGCTAATCCCACAATTTCTTCCAGCCGATGGGAAATATAGATAACGGAAAGCTCCTGTTCGCGCAGAGCTCTTACTAACTCGAAAAGCATTGCTGCTTCACTTTCAGACAGAGACGATGTTGGCTCATCCATAACGATTATGGATGCATTACGCGTCAGAGCTTTGAGAATCTCAACAATCTGGCAATCCCCCATGGCAAGTTCCTCTACGACGGCCATCGGGTCAATCTTGAAGTCAAAACGCTTCGCCAGCTCAGTTGTCCGAGCTATCATCTCTTTCTGGTCCATTGTGAAAGGCAGCCGTCCCGGCAGTTCCATTCCCAAGAACACATTTTCCGCCACGGTTAAATGTTCAGCCAGGTCCAGCTCCTGATAGATCATTGATATCCCGGCCGCGAGAGCTTCGCTCGGTTTAGAGAGTGTCTGCAGCTTCTCATTGATTTCAATCGATCCGCTGTCGGGTTGATATACGCCTGCCAGGATTTTCATTAACGTTGATTTGCCAGCCCCGTTTTCACCCACCAGGGCATGCACCGTACTCCGGCGGACGGTAAAACTAACATCAGAAAGGGCCTGCATGGGCCCAAACTTTTTAGAGATCCCCCTCATACGCAATGCAATTTCCACGCCTGAGAATCGATTTCTATCGGCAACTGCTATCATTGCAGGTTGAGTAAGGCCTTGATTTTAGGTTCCTCTAAGCGCTCTACAGTTATCAGTTCAACACCTGTGTCGATCAACTTGGGGACTTCTTTGCCGCTAATTTTGTCAACCAGAGTCCTGACTCCTGTATATCCCATTTTGTAAGGGTCCTGAACGACCAATGAATCAATCACGCCCGACCTGAGCTTATCAAGGAGCGTCTCTTCTGCATCGAAGCCAACCATCTTTATGTTATCGGTTCGACCTTGGCTCTGCAGCGCCTGTGCCGAGCCCACAGACGTCCCGGCGTTGCAGGCAAAAAGACCATGGAGTTCCGCGTGTTTGGTCAGCAGGTCTTCGGCCGCCTGTAATGCCGTTTCCACGGTGGCCATGCCGTATTT
>CP070806.1:1481228-1485463 GCA_020343675.1 Phycisphaerales bacterium | reverse complement strand
CGACCACATCAGGGCCTGGATGGTGACACGCCTGTCTTACAAACGAAACAACCACACATTTTAGGCCCAAACAAGCTTATTTCTATTCCCGTTCTCGGAGGTTTGCATCACAGGGACATCTGCGTAGCTGCGTAGGTCAGTAGGGATAAGTCTTCTTATAGTTAGATTGCCTGCCGATTCTTCAACCTGTTGTGCAGAAAGGCTCCTGCTAATCCATTTGGCGGGATTGGCCTGGTTAGCAAATCGGGAGCTTCGTCAGTTTTTGGGCTTACCTGCCTACCGAGATAAGGTCTTTCGTGGGGACAGGACTTTGTGACGCCGTTGATGCAGTGTGTTTCGCATCTATCCTGATTTGCACCTCCTGAGATTTCTTCTTCACACTTTCCCGAACGATCTAAACCTCGGATGCAGGACGGTGCGTTCAACGTACTGGTTGTGAAAGGCGCGAGCCCTCCGGAGCAACTCTGCGTACTTCGGGTCCTCAGCCAAGTCCTGCATTTCCAGTGGATCATCCTTTACATTGTAAAGGCTTGCACTGTGGTCCTGATTGAGAACCGCCTTGAAATTCTCCATGCATACTGCTCGGTGTGGGCCACCGGCAGAGGTTGACTCGGCTACCACATACTCTCTCCATTCTGTGGGTGCGCCCTCCAAGAGGGGCCGTAAGCTCTTTGCCACCGTCATCCCAGGCATCTGTTCCAGCGCGGCATAATCAAGAAGTGTCGCCGGAATATCTATTCCCGAAACAAGGTGCTCACTGTCCCGTCTTCCTGCCCTGACTCTGCCGCCAAAGACGCACACCAGTGGCACACGAAGAGCAGGGTCAAAGAATTGGCCCTTCTTGAAAAGATTGTGATGCCCGCCCATTTCTCCATGATCGGATGTGAACACGAACAATGTGTTCTGCGCGTGCCGTGAATGCCGCATGGCATCATAGACGCGCCCTACCTCGGCATCCACCATCTCCACCATACGGTAGTAGTAATAATTGTACAGGCGTACCATTGCTGTATCCCACTTGGCCCCTTCTCTGCTTGTCATCCCCGTTTTCGCATCGAAACTGCCGGGTGCCGGAGGCAACTCCTCATGTAAAAGACCGGAGATGCCGAACTTGATGCTCGGATTCTTCGGCGCAAAGGTCAGAAAGCAGCAATCGTGGGGATTCAGGAACCCAACATTCAGAAAAAATGGGCGGGGCCCGTCATAGTTATGAAGAAAACCGCACGCAACACTCGCCACCCCAGCATCTCCTCGCTCCCCGTGACCATAACCACCCGGCAGCAGGGTGAAGCTCTGATCCACGCGCCGATTGGGGATGTGCCATTTGCCCGTATAAAAACATGAATAGCCCCGCGCCCCCATCCATTGTCCGAGATCGGGCACAGACTCCAGAAGGGGTCTTTGATTCTGGAGAACCCCGTGCTCGCTGGATGCCCGGCCGGTGTACCAACTGGCTCGCGCCGGGCAACAAACCGGATTGGCCGAATAAGACCGCAGAAACGAAGTGCCATCGGCGATAAGACGATCGATGTTGGGTGTGCTCACATGCGGATTGCCGAAAGCAGAAATCGCATCATGGCGCATCTGGTCGACATGGACGAAAACAATATTTGGCCTGGAAGTTTTGTTGGGCATAGTACCTCCTTCAGCTGATTGCTCGCAGAGCCCAGGATGTCAGAAAGGCCGATACAAATAGAGGACGTCCCTGTGAATCCACCACCCAGTGCGTCGGCACCGTAGCCGGTCCGGTCTGCAGAAACGTTCGGACTGGAGCATTTTCTCCGCGACCAACAACACCGCTGCGATCCTCCCGGAAGCGCTGTTCCGGCCGCAGCCCGGCCGGCTCATGGAGCATCGTGAATCTGTTGTGCCCTTCGCACAGTCGCGCCATCCGAGAGGCCACATCGAAAAGGCCATACCGGCAGAGCAGTGGTGCCGAACTTGGCGAAACGGTCTCGGACTCGTCTGTGACCATGACGATTTCTTCTCCCTTGCGCCTGCCCGACTGCCGGGTCCGGCTCATGCTCGCAATGTTTTTGCGCTCTGAATCCAGTGCGTATTCGAACTGCCACTCCACCAGGCTGTGCACATCGTCCGTCAGGCAGCGAAAACAACCCGTCATCGTCTCATCGTTGCCCAGATGTTGCGCTACTTCGTACTCGACGGCGGCTCCGAGCGGACTTCTTTTGACGGTAACGTTCCCCAAGACTGGCGTCGATACAATCTGCCGACCTTTGTTGGTTTTCCAGCCAATAACATCAAAGGTCAAGCTCTGGGGCCGCGAGGGGTCGATGATATCCCTGGGCGGAACGTAAGACTTCACGTACTCTGACAGTGGATTCAGCGCCGAGAGCCTGTTGGAGGCTTGTTTTTGGCCGCTACTCTCCGTCGCTGCCGCTCCAGCCCCACTGAGATACGCCAGCAGCGAAGCCCCGATCGACTGCACCATAAAATCGCGTCTGTTCATGGTCTCTTCCTTAACAACATCATCGACGAATGTCCATGTGAATATAACATATGTGTTCTCATCAGGCAACCTGGCCAAATCAGGGTATCACCCCAGCGCTTGCGGGAGAAATCCTGGGTCGGAACATTCAGTGGGTCTCCTCGGGTAATCAGTGTCACTGAGCGATGAAGCATATGGCTTTGCACAAATCTATCAGACGGTCACCGTATTCGGTGGCGGAAGTGCGAAGACGGATTATCATTGACGGCGTGCACTTATGAAAAGCTCAAAGTCAAATACTACAACCCCCGTTACCACAAGGAATCCTCTTTCAGCCATCCACGTTGCGACGTATCAGCGATGGTCATTCACTAATTGGCGCCGGTCATTAATACACTAAGAGCATTTGTGTCGGCCAGACCTTTATTTGCTGCCATCGCCGCTATCGACAACGGTGATCTCACCGGTGCTGTCATCGACCTGCACCTGCATCTTGGCCGTTGAGCCGCCGGGCTGTTCACTGACAGAGCCGTGGCGGAGGATAGGGCTCTGCTGGGAAGCACCCCGAGCGCTGTTGCGGCCCAGGGGCATGGGCGATGTCTCTGCGGCATCGCCTTGTCCTTCTGTCATGCCTCTGGCGTAAAGCGAAAAATCCCAGGGGGCCGGGGACAGAGTCCCCGGATCTTCGATGATGATTGTGCTACCGGTTGGCTCGTCACTGTCACAATGTGGCTTGTTGCACTTCGCATGTTAATCCGCCTCTGATCATTATGCATCTTCGCCCGGCTACGCCGCCAGCCCTTTCTTCATGTGCCGGGTTGAAATTGGCTTACGATGGATCACTCTTCTCTTCCTGAGACTTCTTCTACCCCATCCGAGATCAGAGTTCAACACCTCGTTGCCCCATGCGTTCATGCAATGCTTCCTATTCATGACGCAGTGCTTCTATCGGGTCCATGTACGCGGCTTGTCGAGCTGGATAGACTCCGAATACAAGGCCCACGCCAAGGGAAATGACCAATGACAAGACAATCGACCAGAGAGCAATGCGCGGTTCGAGCGTGTGAACAATCGGCGGCAATAAGTCCGGCGACAACATCGTTACTCCTGACCGGAAGCCTCGAAACAGCGGACCGCATAAAAGACCGAACAGGACTCCCAAGAGACCGCCGCTTGCCGTCAGCACCACCGTCTCGGTGAGAAACTGTTGGATAATGTGCCGGCGTGTTGCGCCCATCGCCCGTCGGATGCCGATCTCCCGAGTACGCTCGGTCACCGTGGCGAGCATGATGTTCATGATGCCGATCCCACCAACCAGCAGCGAGATGCCAGCGATAACAACCAGCAGAACATTGAACATGGCCCGGGTTCTTTCCGCCTGCTGTAGTAACTCCTTGGGCACTACAACGGCATAATCTTCCTTCTCGTGGTATTTCTTGAGCAATGTCTCAATGATTGCTGCCGTTTCGTCGACATCGTCCACACTATCGACGCTCACGGTTATCTGGCTGAGTTCGACTTGTTCTCCCTGAAATTCTCCGCCCACGCGTTTCATCACGAGATCGCCCACACGATGGCGCAGGGTCTTCAGCGGGATATAGGCATCCAGACTGTAATCTCTGGCATCGAAACTGCCGCCGATCGCAGCGGAGGCCATACGCGGCCTGGTTTGACCGATCACCACGTAGAATTCGCTGCCCACCCAGATCGTCCGGCCAATGGGATTCTCAAAGGGAAAGAGCCGCTTGGCTGCATCGTGGGCCAGGACCACGACCTTCTTACCGCGGTC
>CP070806.1:1476821-1481128 GCA_020343675.1 Phycisphaerales bacterium | reverse complement strand
CAATTGATGCCCGGCTCGGCCCATGTCGTATGATATGTATCGGTCTTCAGATCGTAGTTGGTCGAAAGTTGACTGACATGGCAGCTATGACAGGAGGTGTTAAATGTATATAATGGATCGGTCCAGTGTACGGGCTCATCACGATCCTGGCCGGGGAAGTGACGCACACCGCTGGCGGCGGTGTCAAACCACTGCTCTTTGTTTACATCATACGCTACCGGCAAGGTTTGAAGGCGTCCTTTCTCATAGGGCGTTAAGAAATAGTAAACGTTCTTACCGCCCAAGACATGGACCATCGGATAAGTTTTCTTTCCTTCGGGGCCAATTTCACACACCCAGCCTTTATCAACTTCAATTTCAGCACGATACTTGAACCTGCCGATTTTGATGTCTGCCGCCTGAGGCGTCAGCTTAGCCTTGGCAAACTCGGCCGTGTAAGGCTGCATGGCCAATCCATGGTGAGAAGGCGCCCAGAGCTTGTAGAATCGCTCGTGACACTGCCGACAACTCGCAGACCCGGAAAATTCGCCCGACTGAGTTGACCTTGTGAGCGGAGTAGCCGAAGCTTTTCCATAAGCACGCAAATCCACTACTCCACTCACAAAGGCCGTTACAGAGATGAGTATCAACACGAATCTTTTCATAAGTCTATTTCATGTTTCTTAGAAGTGAAAGGATGCTCCCAAGATGGGACCATGCATGGCCACGTCATATTCAAGCTTTGTGGCACCACTGCCTGTATCATAATCGATATCCAAATAACGGTATCCAAACCAGATGTTGGTGACCTGCCCCCATTCTTTGGTCCAGCCGTTATGAGAGTAGTTCACGACAATTCTCCTTGTCTTGAGTAAGGCCGAGGGAACCGGAGCCTTGCTCAAGACACATCGCTGCGAATGCCGCCGGAGCCATGTAATCCAGGCTGCTGTGCGGCCGGTAGTGATTGTAATCCATCCGCCAGCGATCCGCAACATAAAGCCACGTCTTGGAGCAATACGCAAACACGGCTCGATAGCCGTCACGGAGAGAGCAATCAAGACCTTGAAATATGAATGGCTCAAGCGAATCCCGATCATTAAAGGGTTTTATCACCTGACCATGCTGTGTGACGAATATGGATGTTGGTATGACAGATGGCGTCCTCATATGACATTGGATGGTATTCGACCTGACGATGTCTATGGCGACAAGAAACCAGAGAAGCCGAAACGTGACACAAAGACAGCGCTTGGCAGTATCGAACAACATCTGTTCCAGGAGACATGGGGCACTGGGTATCGGCTCAAACAAGCTGCGTAGTTTACGGACTCGTCTCGGTTCTCATATTGGGTTAACACATGGAAAGTCTCTCAAAATTTCAAACATTGAAGCACAACTCTTTCATTTTGATTAAGTTTGATATGTCCGAACGCTCTTGTTCACCGACGCATACCTTAATCCTCTCTTTTCAAAGAGCAACTATTGGAATTACGTTGTTTTTTATTGGCCCCATGCCCGCTTGGCAAGCGCAGTTGGTATCACACTGAACCTCCTGTCTCTCTCCTTGCCGGGTGTAGTGTGGAATGGACACACACCTCTTTTCCCTCATCGAGAAGAAAACGACCCGACCTTCTCCGGCACCACGAACGGCTCGCGGTACTGGCGCGTCAGCAGCGCGTTGGCTTGCGGGTCGCCGTCGAGCCTCTCGGCCGCGGCGTCCAGCCGCAGCTTTCGGCCGAGGCGGTAGGTCGTGTCGCGCATCAGGAGATTGTGATCGCGCAAGTGGTCCTGCAATCGCTGGAAAGCCTCACTTGCTTCCCGGTCATCGGCGAACGACGCCCTCTTAGGATCGAAAGGAGTCTCCTGGCCAACCCGGTAGGAAATGTTGCCTAAGTGAGTGTGGCAGCAAGTCAAATGGCCTTGCTCGACATCGGCGTACAGGTCCTCGACCTTGCGGCTGCGCATTACAGAAAGAAAGTTGCGGAAGTGGCCATCGTCGTAGTCGCTGGCGCTGGGCTTGCCCGGCGGCTTGGTCAGTGGCTCCCCGACGACCAGCGGCTTCTTGTCCTTGCCCAGGTAGGCTGTCGCGTCGCCGTAGTGCCCGATGATCAAGCGGCCCTCCGAGCCGTAGAAGATTTCGCCGATGTCCACGCCGTCGTAATGAGGCGATTTGAGGGCGCGAATTTCGACGAGCATTTTGCACGAATCGCCGTAGTCGAACAGGGCGAGCTGTGTGTCAGGAACTTCGCCGTCGTCGAGGGGGCCAAATCGGCCGCCGCAGGAGATCGCGGTCTTGGGCAAGGTTTTGCCCAGACCCCAGCGGCAGATGTCGATCATGTGGACGGCCTGGTTGCCAATCTCACCGTTGCCGCAATCCCAGATCCAGTGCCAATCGTAGTGGAGCCTCTTGCGCAAGAGCGGCTTTTGGGGCGCGGGGCCAAGCCAGAGGTCGTAATCCACGCCAGGCGGGATCGGCTGCTCGCCGTTGACCTTACCCATACCTCCACGCGGCTTGTAGATCAGGGCACGGGCCAGAGTGACCGCCCCGAGCTTGCCTTGCTTGATGAAGTCGATGCCCGCGCGGATGCCCGGAGCCGAACGGTACTGGGTCGTGTGCTGGACAATGCGCCGGTAATACCTTGCTGCGTCCACCAGGCGACGGCCCTCGGCCAGGTTGTGGGACAGCGGCTTCTCGACGAGCACGTCCTTGCCGGCCTGGACGGACCAGTAGGCGGCCAAAGTATGCCAGTGGTTGGGGGTCGCAATGGAGACGGCATCGACGGTCTTGTCCTCAAGGACTTTGCGGATGTCCTTTTCCAACTGGGGGGCCCTGCCGGTGGCTTGGCGGATCCGGTCCACCTGCCCGCGGCCAATGTCTTCGTCCACATCGCAGATATAGGCGATCTCGACGTCGGGGATTTTCAAGAAACAGTTAATCTGTTTGCGGCCGCGCGAGCGGACGCCCATCATGCAGATGCGGATTCTTTCGTTGGCGCCGACCGGAGCAGCCCAGGGGCGGCTGGCCAGCAATGGTGCCATGGTGATGGCAGTAGCGGACTGTTTCAGAAACGAACGGCGATTCAGGATCCGCCCAGTTGGTTCTGCGTTCTCTTGATGTTCTTTCATTGTGTGTCTCCTTTCTGTCAAGGGGCACGTGAAAGCCAGCCAGGAATTCCTTACCTTATAGATGAATCTCCCTCGTAGTTCAAGGCAAATTGGTGCCTTCTGTGCGTCGATTCCAGAAGGAACGAGGTCTGTGTCGCTCGGGCCGCCGACATCGAGTCCCTTTCCGAATCGGGGTAGGCTGGCCGCATCACTGCGCCCGTCAGTCCTTTGCTTTCGGGTCCGTGCTGTTGAGGAACTCCTCGATGTTCGTGTACCCGTCGCTGTCGGCGTCCGAGTTGCCATCAGCGGCATCTCTGGGATTCAGCCCGTTCTTCGCTTCCCACTCGTCGGGCATACCGTCGTTGTCGCTGTCGGCCGGTACCGGCCCCGATTTGTACTCCGGCCAGCCGCCCACCTCGTTCTGGGAGTCAAGAATCTTGCCGGTTCTGTTCTTCACCTGCTCGACAATGCGTTTGTCCACCGCGTCGCGGACGGGTAGCGTGGCCCCCGCCCCCGCGAGGACCAGCTCATAGGCCTCCTCCGGCGAGTGCGTCGTTGTCAGCTCGATGGGGAACGGTTCGTCCACACGAACTGCTTCGACGGTGGCCTCTTTTTGAAAACGGAAGAGGAGCGTATTGTCTTTCGTGGCCTCCGGGTTCTGGGAATGCAGGTTGTTTTCAAAGAAAATTTGGGGGTTCGTGCCCTCCGTCTGGAAAGAAAACACGCGGGGCTCGCCTCTGAACTTGATGTAGTTGCCCACATAGTTCATCCTTGTCTTTTCATTGTGATTGTAGCCCTTGCCAAAGTCGTACAAGACATTATTGCGGAAATCGAGCATGCACTCGGCCGGACGGGGCACGCGGGTCGTGTGGTGAGCATAAAGGTTGTGGTGGTAGGAGACCTCCCAGCCGTTGATCAGCGAGCCGTAGCCGTGCGTCCCCTTGGCGTGACTCGACCGGTTCAGGCTCTCCGTGATGAAGCACCACTGAATCGTGACGTTCTTGGCGTAGGTAGCCGAGAGTGTCTCGTCCACTGACCAACTGGCCGAGCAGTGATCGACAATAGTGTCATGGCTGCCCTTGTACGTGGCAATCGCATCGTCTTGAGTGCGCTGCTCGTCGCCCAGCCGCACCCGCAGATAACGGATAATGGTGTCGTGAGCATCCACATGGAGGCAGTGGCCCTTCAGGCAGATGCCGTCGCCGGGGGCTGTCTGCCCCGCG
>CP070806.1:1472401-1476721 GCA_020343675.1 Phycisphaerales bacterium | reverse complement strand
GTAAACTCGTCATCCCATTTATAGTAGTCCCCAAGTGCGTAGACCCAGCGATTGGGAGGTTGGGCCCTGTGGCCCCCCATGAATCGGCCATCGTAGTCTTCGGTGTACATAGCAAAGTACAAGCTCCACTGTTTGAGCCTGTTTAGGCACGCAACGCTTCTGGCCTGTTTCCTTACCCGCTGTAAAGCCGGCATCAATACGGCCATCAGCAATGCAATTATGGCAATTACCACCAAAAGCTCAATCAACGTAAAGCCTTTTCGCTTGTTCATAGCCACTTCTCCAATTCACAATGATCGGGCCGAAATGCTGCCAACATCCATATATACCCGATTAGAGACGAAAAATCAAGAGAAAGTCTCGAATCTCTTGCATCAGGGGCGGCCGCATCCACTATCCGGCCGGCTTGTTACTTGCTGACGTTCAGCCCCAGTTGGACGTTACCCTCGGCCTGGTTGATGATCCGTTCGGGGCCTGCAAAGAGATTCTCCGCAATGATGGCCCGGTCCACCCCCCTCGACAGTTGAATCTGCGGGCGATTTTGCCGAAACTCGCATCCGCGAATCAGGACGGTGCCGCTGTGGGCCTGAATGGCGGGGAGATTGCCCTCTCGGCCACCCCACTGGACAAACGTACAGTCCCCAAAACCAACGGTTCCGTCGCCTGCAATCTTCGCGATCTGATTGCACGGGCCCCAGAACGCGCAGTTGACGAACCGGATGCTCCCCGTGTTATCTTCTGCGACCTCGACCATCGTCGGATCAGGCCCGTGGAAAGAAACAAACTCGCCATTGGTGATAAGCAATCCGTATGGCGCGCATTGCTCGACAAGCAGGGCCGTGTAACAATCGTCGGCCCCGATGCCGAGAAAGTTTCCATTACACATCCCCGTTCTGCTCTGTATAAACTTGTAGCCGATTTTGTAGCCGAAACAAAAAGTATTGTGGACATACTGCCAGTCGGACTTGCCGAAAATAAATGCTTCGCCGTTTTCCATCTGCCACTGGAACAACTTGGGTTTCATGCTCCACCAGGGATTGAAGTGCACGTTCTCGATGCGTCCGATATCGTAGATGGCATCAACCAGAATACCTCGGCGGAGCGGCTGGCCGTGAACATCACGAATCAGGTGGCGTTCGTTCCTCGTAGCGTCGATCCCGTTGTACGGATTGAGCATCTCGACCGCAAGGACGGCCGGGTTCTTACCTCGCATGGCGACGGCCCACGGATAGGGCTTCGGCTCGTCATCGACGTTTTGCTCAGGGTAGTACAGGACGACTCCCTTGAGCGTGCTGTTGGTGTTCAACGTGATAAAGGCCGGGTCATCCTCCCGACCCGCTCCGCTTGTGACAAGCAGAGTCGTTCCGTCATCGGTCGGCTTGGGCAGCCCGGGATTGCGTATGCCGTTATGGGCCGGAACCGATTGCCAGATGCCCGCCAGGGCAACCGCGCTGGGCACGCTCAGGCGGCCGGAGAAGAAATAGTTGCCGGCAGGGACATGCACCGTCCCGCCGCCGGCATCGCGCGCCGCATCCAACGCTTCTTGAAAGGCTGCGGTGTCATCTGTCTGGCCATCGCCAACGGCGCCGTAATCAGTAACGTTGAAAAAGTTTGAAACAGACGCAGATCCCGGCTGCCCGGCACAGACTTGCCCGGCCAGGACAAAGTATCCCCCAAGAAGGCACGTTCCAAACCATTTGAAGAGTCCTGTTTTGCTCATTCGTTTCGCTCCTGTCCTTGACTTCTCTGCATTTGCTTTCTGTAGCCGGGGCCGCGAACGACCCGGCCCGGGGTCGCGCCCGTCGGTTCGCCGTCTTTGAGCACCTGGGTGCCGTTGACGAAAACATGAATTATCCCTGTCGCGTATTGATGCGGTTTCTCAAACGTGGCGTGGTCGATGATCCTCTCCGGATCAAAAATAACAACATCCGCGAAATACCCCTGCCTGAGCCTTCCCCGCTTCTCGAGCTTGAGATTCTCCGCGGGCAGCGAAGTCAGACGTTCGATGGCCTCGGCCAGTGGAATAACCTTCTCCTGCCGAACGTATTTGCCGAGCAGTCGGGCGAAATTCCCGTATGCACGGGGATGCACATTGGATCGCAAAAAGACGCCCTTGCAGGCCAGTGATCCCGCGTCCGAGCAGAAACTCACCCAGGGCAGTGTGATTTGCCTCTTCACGTTCTGTTCGGACATCAGGAAATAAACGGTGCTAACACGGCTGTCGTCTTCAATCACGAGGTCCATGGCAGTTTCCGCCGGCGACTTTCCTTTTGTACGAGCGACGTCGGCGAGCGTCTTGCCCGTCAGGGACTTGAGCTTTTCGTTTTTGAATCCGACCAGCAGAACATTCTCCGCGTCGCCCGCTAGGAGAAACAGATTCTCCCATTCATTCGTCGGTGTCGTCATCTCCCTGAGCACGCGCCGTCGGATGGCCGGGTCTTTGAGGCGCTCAACCCAGGCCTCATGTCCACCCGCCTGAACCCATGGAGGCATTGCAGCGTCCAGGCCCGTCGCGCCGGCGGTATAGGTGTACATGTCCGCGGTGATTTTGAGACCTTCGGCCCGCGCCTGCTCAATCCGCTCGATCATTGCATCGAGCTTGTGCCAATTCGATTGTCCCGCAGCCTTCATGTGGTAGATTTCGGCGGCAACATTTGCTCTGCGCGCCGTGACGATTAGTTCATCCAGGGCATCGAGCAGGGCGTTGCCCTCGCTGCGAAGATGGGAAATGTACATTCCGCCGTATTGACCCGCGACTTGCGCCAAGGCAATCAGCTCGTCCGTATCGGCATACACACCGGGAGCGTAAATCAGCGCCGAGCTGACCCCCATCGCACCCTCCTGCATCGCCTCGGCCACGAGACGGCGCATCAGATCGAGTTCACGGGGTGTCGGCCTTCGATTTTCGTAACCGAGAGCGTGGACACGAACCGTCGCCGCGCCTACAAAGGAGGCTACGTTGGTCGATACTCCCTTTTTGACAAGATAGTCCAGATACTCGCCAAGTGTGGTCCATTCGACGCTGAACTTGATGTCCCCCTGAGACTGACGCATGTCCCGCTTCATCGCCTCGCTCAAAGGCCCCATGGACGACCCTTCGCCCATCACTTCGAGCGTCACACCCTGGCGAATATCGCTCTGCGACCGGCCGTCTTCGATAAGAGATTCGGTCGCCCAGCTCAGCATGTTGATGAAACCCGGCGCCACGGCCAGACCCTGTGCGTCGATGACCATGTCCGCATCCGGCTTGAACTGGCCGATCGCTTCGATACGGTCATCTTTGACCGCAAGATCCGCCAGATAGGATGGCCCGCCGGAGCCGTCATATATCCGCCCCGACTTGATCACGACGTCATAGGTCGCGGAGAGGCCGACATCAGCTACAGCCCCGAAGAAAAGGAGGAAAAACACCAGAAAAACACGCGGAAGATTCACATGACGCATATTTATTTCTCCGTTCCATCGGGCCACTCGACTTGGCGTACCCTATCTCGGCGGCCCGCGGAAGTCAAGCCGGCTTTTTGGAAATGGGACTACTCGAACCTTTCGCTATATATTATAATTTGGACTCAGCGTCTCGCGTGGCATGAAGGTGTTTTGTGGAAATGCTCAACATGACAGACAAGAACACTGATCGACGCGGTTTCCTCAGAAGGGCAGCCGGTGCGGCCCTGGGGACCTTGAGTCTGCCCTACGTGGTTCGCTCTTCAGCGATGGGCAAAGCCGGTTCGGTGATCCCGAGCAACCGAATCACGGTCGGTTGCATTGGCCTGGGCAACCAGGGCTCGGCCCTGCTGCGTGGGTTCTTGGGTAAGCCCGATGTACAAATCGTCGCCGTTTGTGACGTCCACGCCACCAAGCGGGAAGAAACTCGCAAGGTCGTGGAGAGACATTACGCGGACAGGCATGGCGAGAGTTCTGACACGGGCTGCTCATCCTGCAATGATTTCCGCGACCTGGTTTTCCGGCCCGACATCGACGCGGTTACAGTTGCTGCCCCGGACCACTGGCACGTGCCCATCGCCGTGGCCGCCGCCGGAGCGGGCAAGGACATTTACCTCGAAAAGCCGATCGGAATCAGCATTGCCCAGGCCCGGGCCTTGCGAGAGACGGTGCTCCGCTACGGCACAGTGTTTCAGTTCGGCACTCAGCAGCGTTCGGACTTCGAGTTCCGAAGGGCGTGTGAACTGGTTCGCAACGGACGCATCGGCAAGCTTCACACGATCAACGTGTGGTCGCCCAGCAGCGACAGTGGCGGCTCTACGGAACCCGCAGAGGTCCCGCCTGAGTTGGATTATGACATGTGGCTGGGCCCGGCGC
>CP070806.1:1467975-1472301 GCA_020343675.1 Phycisphaerales bacterium | reverse complement strand
GAGACTGCTCTTTAGCGAAAGCGCAACTGCAAATGGCAACATTTCTGCATGCAAACCTTGTGAATGTCAATTTGCGTCAGGCCAATCTTGAGGGAGCTGCCCTAATAGATGCAAACCTCAGAAACGCATTTTTGTCCGGGGCTTTTTTTTACGGGGCAATTTTATGGAACTGCGATTTACAGGGTGCAGATTGCGAGGGCGTGCAGTTCTTCTACGCAAGTTTAAGGGAGTGTAACCTTACTGGAATCAGAATAGGTGGTACGGGAACGGATTGGCGAGAACTGAGAAATATCACATGTAACTACTTCTTGATTTGCGACTATGATGAGAGAGGGAAAGCCGCAGAAAAAAGGGTTCCACTGGCTGGCGATCTTGAGCCTGGCGAGTTTGAGCGGCTTTATGCGGCGCTGCCTACCATCGAATATATCTTCGAACATGGAATGACACCGCTTGATCCACTGATAATGGATCGGGTGGTGAAGGCCATACGGGAAAGCCGCCCAGAGTATGATATTAGGATCGATTCCATTAATGCACGCGGTTTGGTGCCATCCATAAAGTTTACGGTTCGGCACCAAGAGTACAGAGAGTCTGCATTGCAGCAAGTGCAGGAAGAATACGACACAAAACTGAAACAGTTGGAATCTGAGAGGGATCGATACTATCAGCTTTTGGCACGTGCTTTAGATGCGCCCAAGGAATTCAAGCTTATTTCCGCTGGACCGGGCGCTATCGTTGCAACCGATGGCTCCACCGTTAATATCCAGCAGCATATTCACAATGCCCTTGAATTGCAGAAAGCTATTGCAGGTGAGCCGGAGGCAAGCGAGAGTTTTGCCAAGGTGGCGAAGAAAATGGCATTGAATATTATTGGCGAAGCGATAAAAGACATTGCCAAGGGGCAGGTCAAGGAAGCCGCAAAGCAAATCATCGAGCTGGGCAGAGATTTGGGGCCGCTTCTTGTGAGAATGGCTCCGGCAGCGTATGAGTTTTTCCGCAGTATGCATACATGAAAAGGCTCGACCATCCCCAAGCCACGCTTGAGGTTTCCACCCGACCGCTGAAGCTTGTTGTTAGCTGAAGATTGAAAGGAATATAGGAGTATGATGTCTGAGGCAGCGGACGGTGTTCAAAGCATGTTTGCGGAAGTGCCTGCGACGTATGAACTGGTCAACCATGTCTTGACCTTGGGACTGGATGTTCTCTGGCGCCGGCGGGCGGCGCGCATCGCCGCGCGGGCTGGCGGCACCGACTGGGCGGATATGTGCACGGGGACGGGGGAGATGGCCGTCTATCTGAGCCGGCTGGCGCCGGAGGGGACGAAGGTCTACGCGATTGACTTTTCCGGGCCTATGATGGAAAAAGCGCGTGGCAAGCCCGAGGCCGCAGGCATTACGTTCGTGGAAGCAGATATCAAGACGCTGCCTTTTGACGATGCAAGCTTCGATCTGATTACGATGTCGTTCGCCACGCGCAATATCAACCTGAGCAGAGATATCCTGATTCGGAGCTTTGCCGAGTACCACCGGGTCCTCAAGCCCGGCGGGCGATTCGTGAATCTGGAGACCAGCCAGCCGCCTTTCGCGCCGGTGCGCAAATGTTTCGATCTATACGTGAAGCTCTTTGTCAAGCAGTTCGGGAGCCGGATATCCGGGGCCGGGACCGCGTATGCCTATCTGGCCGGGACGATCCCTCGCTTCTACGGGGCCGAGGAATTGGCCCAGATTATGTGTGAGGCGGGTTTTGACGACGTCAGTTTCAAGCAACTGATGTTCGGAGCGGCGGCGATTCACCAGGCAGTAAAACGATGAAATCGCGCCACTGCATGGGCCAGTGATGCACGCCCGGCCCCGCGCCGGACTGAGTTCATACTACACAGTCTCGATGGGCTGTTTCAAGAAACGAGCGTGCGACTATGTCAAAGACCGGCAGACTATAGTAACACAAAAGGAATGGAAGCATGAACGAAGGAGAATGGTACTACGTGAAGGATGGGCGGCAATGCGGTCCCGTCTCGCAAGCAGAGCTCGTTGAACTTCTCCGTGAAGGGACGCTCGACCCTGAAACGCTGGTTTGGATGCAGGAAATGGAGGACTGGCGCCAGGCGTCGGCAATGGACGGACTCGTCCCGGTGGCTTCCGCGCCTTTGCAGCCGGCCCAGACGGCCGTCTCGCAGCCCCCCCGTTTCGAGCGGCCGGTCTCGGTGACGGTCTTTGGCATCCTGAACATCGTATTCGGCGGTCTGGGTTTGCTGTGCATGCCCGTGGGGCTGATTGGGATCTTTGCCATGCCCAATGTCATGAATGCCACCGCCGCAGCCAAGGCATGGATGCTGGCTTCTTCGGCCGTCGGCTTCCTATGTACCATACTGTTGCTCGCCGTTGGCATCGGCCTGCTCTATCTCAAGGCGTGGGCGCGAACGTGGTGTTTGGCCTATGGATGGTTTGCGATCGTGTGGGGCATCATCGGGATGGTCGTCAACTTCGCCCTGATCGCAGCGGGAGCGCATGGATACCCGCGCAGCGCCTTGCCCGGTGTGATTGGCGGCATTTTCGGTGGTTTACTCGGACTTATCTATCCGATCCTGCTGGTCGTTTTCATGGGGAAGCCCAATGTTAAGAACGCCTGTACAAGATAGGACCGCTCGTCCAGGTCGTGAAGCCAACCGGACCCGGATTTGCCGGCGAAGCACCTGTCGAGTTCGTGTGACAAAATGAATAACCTAATGTGCCCTGCATGCAAAACACCACTGAGCCCGAGGCGGGTCGCCGCCGGACCTCTGTGGAGGTGTGAGGGGTGCTGGGGTATCGCAGTCAATCTGGCGGTGCTGCGACGGTACCTGCCGAGCGACATTGTCAAGAAGCTGTGGCGCACGGCGGTGACCGAAAGCATGCCGGCCGAGAAGCCGTGCCCAAGCTGCGGGCAGGCCCTGAGGGAATTTGCCACGAGCGGCGAAGGCCGCAGGGTCTGTCTTGACCTGTGCAAGACGTGCCAGTTGATGTGGTTTGACAAGCACGAGCTTGCGCTGTTTCCCCGGGCGACAAAAGCTGCACCGGGCGAGACCGAGAGCAAGCTTGCATTGGCGAAAGTCCAATTTGAAGCGGACCTTCAAGACAGCAAGAGGCCGGCGGCAAGCCTGGTTGGCCAGGCGGCCGACATCATCTTCTTGATCATCCGTCTGTTATTGTAGTCTCTTCGCTGCTCAAGCCAGCCGTTCAACGCAGAGAAGAAACGAGACAAGAGTTTGGAGGCAATGCAGTGAGGCAATTATACGTAACTGACAGAGACCAGTGGCGCCAGTGGCTTTGTCGCCATCATGCCAAAGAAGCCGAGATTTGGCTGGTCTTTTACAAGAAGCAGACGCGCAGGCCGACGATCGCGTACGAGGCGGCCGTAGAAGAGGCATTGTGCTTCGGCTGGATCGACGGTGTCATCAAGAAAATCCACGAGACGAAGTACGCCCGCAAGTTCACGCCCCGAAGGGACCGCAGCAAATGGTCGGCGCTGAACAAGAAGCGAGCCGAAAAGATGGTCCGGCAGCGCAGGATGACCGAAGCGGGTCTGGTCAAGATCAAGGCGGCCAAGAAATCAGGCCTGTGGAAGAAAGACCCCCGGCCTGCGATATCCTTTGACGTCCCGCCCGAATTGGCCAGGGCGCTGGCTCGCAACAAGAAGGCGAAGGAGAACTTCGAGAAGCTTGCCACGTCCTATCGCAAGCATTATATTGGCTGGATCGCCGTCGCCAAAAGACCCGAGACGAAAAAGCGGAGAATAGCCGAATCGATAGCCTTGCTGGAACAGGGCAGGAAACTGGGTTTGAAATAGCGGTGGGACATTTCAGAGCGTCACAGCGCGGGATAGGCGAATGGACATGCTTTGGGAGTCGGATGGATGAGGCAGCGTCTTGTGCAGGCCATCCCAAAGAACGCCGGGAGCGTGTCGGACATCATGCGGGTCAGAACAATCAGGAATATCGTCGAACGCTTCAGGACAAACGGGAACGGGTACGTTCACCGGCATCGTCTCTTTCTGGTTCTAACGGTGCCTGCTTTCCTGGCGGACGCGACACCGGATGCGAACGACGAGCGACGAGCGGCGGCTTAGGCTTTTTTCATTCCGCCGGGCAGCTCGATTCCGCTGCGGCCGGGGCCTTTCTCGAAGTCCAGGATGGTCTTGACCGCCGTCTGCACATCGTCGGCCATGGTGAAGACGTTTAGATCGTCGGCGTCAATGTAGTCGTGTTCGCCCAACATCTTGTCCTTGATCCACGCGGTTAGCCCCTCCCAGTATTCGGGGCACATCAAAATCACGGGGAACATGGCCTGC
>CP070806.1:1463547-1467875 GCA_020343675.1 Phycisphaerales bacterium | reverse complement strand
GGAGTGGACCATGAAAAACCTCTGGGGTGCCCTTTTGGTTTTTCTGATCGTGTGTCAGTGTGTCAATGCAAAGAACAGTGACCCGAACGACCCGAACTATCCAAGAGACCCGAACGAGCTGTTGCGGACAAAGTGGGATGCTGTCTTTTCGGTCTTGCGGAACAAGGACATTGATCAGAGAGAGAAAGAGAAGAAGATCAACAAGATCATCACTCCGATCTTCGATTTCCCCCTGATGGCCAAGCTCACCCTGGGCCGAAAGCACTGGCCAACCTTGACTGGCGAACAACAGGAGAAATTCACCAGGCTCTTTGTCGAACGGCTCAAGACCTCGTATCGAGAAAAGGTTTCGCTCTACACCGATGAGAGAGTCCAGTTCAAACCCGCGGTCGAGAACAAGGAGCAGACGGTCTGCTTTATACCCATGGAGATGGTCTCCAAGGACAAGAAGATTAACATCCGGCACAAGCTTCACAAGGGCAAGGTGGACAGACGCTGGAAGATCTATGACGTCGAGATACAGGGCATCAGTATCCTCTTGACGTACCGGTCGCAATTCGACGATATCCTGCAGAAGGGCACGATTGAGGACCTTCTTGTCCGGCTGGAGGATCCGCCCGCTCAGTGATATGGAGTTTACTCCAGTCCGGCCCATCCCATGGAGAAACGCGGCTCATTGGCACGATTGTTCTTTGACCGAGTGGTTCTACAACACCCCCGGATGACTATTCTTTGCGTCATGGCCGCGGTTGCCTTTCTCGGTTTTCAGGCCCGAGGCTTCAGGCTGGACGCCTCTGCAGAGACGTTGCTCCTGGAGCATGATGAAGATCTGCAATACACGCGTCTGATCAGTTCCCGCTATGGGCAGGGTGACTTTCTCGTCCTGACCTATACCCCAAGAGGTGATCTTTTTTCGGAAGGATCGTTGGCGGCCCTGGCCCGCCTGCGGGACGATCTATTGTCCCTGAAGCGCATCTCGTCGGTCGTCTCCATTCTGGATATTCCTCTGCTGAAGAACCCGCCGGTCTCATTCAAACAGCTTAATGCCGATCTGCCCACGCTCGAATCGCCCGCAATTGACAAGGAGCTGGCCAGGGCTGAACTTCGTGACAGCCCGTTCACTCAGAACCTGCTGCTGAGCCCGGATTTGCAGACGACGGCCCTGTTGATCAATCTGTCCGGTCACGATGTATATCGCAACATGGTGGAGCGTCGCAACGAGCTGCAGCGAAAGAAAAGCTCCGGCGTCCTGACCTCGGCGGAGTATGCCGAACTCAAGCTCATCGGTGAGCAAGTCCGAGAACAGAGGGACCAAATGCGGCGACAATCTCACGAGGACATTCTCGCGATTCGGGCGATCATGGACCGGAATCGTGTGGATGCTGAGTTGTTTCTTGGGGGCGTCAGCATGATCGCCGACGATATGATTACGTTCATCAAGAACGATTTGAAGGTCTTTGGCGTCGGCGTCCTGGTCTTTCTAATACTGATGCTGGGGGGCATCTTCCGGCGCATACGCTGGATAGGCCTGCCGATCCTCTGTTGCGTCGTCTCCGTGGTCTGTATGATCGGTCTGCTGGGCTGGTTTGGCTGGGAGGTGACGGTCATATCCGCCAATTTCATTTCGCTTCAGTTGATCATCACACTGGCCATCGCGATCCACCTGATCGTGCGGTATCGGGAATTGCTTTCGCGGCAGCCGGAAACACCCAATCGCCGGCTCATCCTGGATACCGCCGTGCTGAAGCTCAAGCCCTGTGTCTATGCCGTACTGACTACGATTGTCGGTTTTGCATCTCTGGTGCTCTGCGATATCCTGCCCGTGATCACATTCGGCTGGATGATGATTGCCGGTCTGATTGTCTCTCTGATCGTGACCTTTCTGCTTTTTCCCGCCGTGCTCGTGCTGTTGCCCAAAGAAAGTCCGCCCAGCCAAAAAGCCGGACGTGTCTCGCTGACATCCTTCCTGGCCGGACTGACCGAAGCTCAGGGCCTGCTGATTGTAGCCTTCAGCGCTGTGATCCTCGTGGCCAGTCTTATCGGCATATCGAAACTGCAAGTGGAGAATTGCTTCATCGACTACTTCGACAAGGATACGGAGATCTACCAGGGCATGAAAGTCATTGACCAGCGACTGGGTGGGACGACGCCGCTCGATGTTATCGTGGAGTTCGCAGAGTCTGAGCCGCCGAGCGAAGCGGTCCCCCCGGCCGCGGACGGCGACGACGTGTTCGATGAATTCGATGAGTTCGATGAGGCCGAATCGGACGAGAAGTACTGGTTCACCGCCGAGAAGATGAGCCGCGTCAAGGCCGTGCATCACTATCTGGACAGCCTGCCCGAAACGGGCAAGGTCTTGTCATTGGCCACCATGATGAGCATCGCCCAGAAGCTGAATGACGGCAGGCCCCTGGACAGTCTCGAACTGGCCCTGCTCTACAGCGAAGCGCCGGAACGAATCAAGACGCTGTTGATCAGGCCTTTTGTCTCCGTCGAGCACAATCAGGTCCGCTTTTGGGTTCGCGTCAGGGATTCCGAGAAAACGCTGAGGCGCAACGAGCTTCTCAAGAGGATCAGGGCCGACTTAGCCGGCAATCTCGAACTCGATCCGGCACACGTTCATCTGGCCGGCCTGCTGGTCCTGTACAACAACATGCTGCAAAGCCTCTTCGGATCCCAGATACTGACGCTGGGTCTGACGGCGGCCCTGTTGACGGGGATGTTCCTTACGCTGTTCAGATCGCTGAAAATTGCGCTGGTCGCCATGGTCCCGAACATGCTGCCCATCCTGCTCGTACTCGGCGTGATGGGCTGGCTGAACATTCCGCTCGACATGATGACGATCACCATCGCGGCCATTGGCTTGGGTATCGCCGTCGATGACACGATTCACTATATCCACCGGTTCAAAGATGAGTTTCGCAAAGACCAGATGTACGTCCGGACAATGCATCGGTGCCACGGCAGCATAGGCCACGCCATGTACTACACATCAGCGACGATTGTCATTGGCTTCTCCATTCTGGCTCTGTCGAATTTCACGCCCAGCGTGTATTTTGGCCTGCTGACCGGACTGGCAATGACGGTGGCGCTTCTTGCCGCCTTGACGCTGCTGCCGCAAATGCTTATTCTGACGCGAGCGTTCGGCAAAGAGGCCTGAGAGGGATTCGATGGCAGAAGACAGAAGACAGAGGGCGGATGACGATGGACGAAAGGATGATAGACGATGGACGACTTGTTCCTCGTGCCTCGGTCTTCTGTTCCTGATTGTCCTGGCCCTGATCTCCACGGGCTGCGCCGCATCCCAAAAGGCTCCATCGGCCGCCGTAAGCCCCGCCGCAACGACAGCGAGCAACCAGCCCGAAATCCCGGCCGACAGCGATTTCAGCCTGCTCGAAGAAGAGCTCGATGACCGGTTCGTCGAAGTCGCCGATCCGCTGGAGCCCCTGAATCGCGTGATGTTCAACGTGAACGACGTACTCTATTTCTGGGTGGTCAAGCCGGTCGCCCAGACGTACAAAGATCTGACCCCGGAAGAGGCTCGGCTGGGAATCCGCAATTTCTTCGACAATGCAGGGACGCCCGCCCGCTACGTCAATTGCCTGCTCCAGGGCAAGAACGCCGGCGCCGATACCGAGCTGCGCCGATTCGTGATCAACACCACGGCCGGCGTTCTCGGATTCGGTGACCCAGCGCTGGATCAGCACGGCCTTAAACCCACAGAAGAAGACCTCGGACAGACCCTCGCGGTCTGTGGCCTGGGCGACGGCTTTTACATCGTCTGGCCACTGTTTGGCCCATCGACCGTGCGGGATTCGGTCGGCACGCTGGGCGACCAGTTCTTGAATCCGCTATGGTATGCGAACCCGTTCTGGTACGTGGATCCGACGGAGCGGTCGATCGGCATGTCCGCGCTCAAGTACATCAACGCCAGTTCGTTTGAGCTTGGCAGGTACGAAGTCTTCATGGCCGCGGCTGTGGACCCTTATATCGCGATGCGCGAATCCTATATTCAGTACCGCGACAAGAAAATCCGAGAGTAGTCCGGCCGGGAAAGCCGGCTGAAGCGCGGATATTATACGTTGCAGTCTCCGTCCCACAATGATAGGGTATGGCCATGTGAATGTTGATAATGGAGATGAATGAACATGGACATTGTCATAACAGTCAAAGAGATCCGAGGTCACTGCCCGACCTATCGCGTCGGCACCTCATTCACACTCAAAGCAGGCTACCAGCTCGTCAGTGACGTCCCCGTGTGCATGCACGCATTGGCGTCGCTGATGCCCTACTACAATGCCCTGCGCGTCTCCGAACCCGCTCAATGG
>CP070806.1:1459102-1463447 GCA_020343675.1 Phycisphaerales bacterium | reverse complement strand
ACGGCCAACGGCACTGATGATATCTGGTGGACTCTTGAAGGCCAGGACTATCCGAGGCTTTGGTGGGAAGCCCACAATTGACTATTTATTATTGACTATTGACGATTGTTTCCGTCCAACAAAGGCTGGATAATCGTTGGGTGCGCCGAAATCACTCAGGGCCTTTCTGGCTTTGCGCGTGTGCTGGTCCGCGCTGACCACACCCCATATTGTCCGGCTTTCATGGTGGGGAAGGTGCATGCATGACCAGGTCAGGAGGGCGGATTTTCCCCGTTTTTGGTGCTGAGACGGTTGGTTGTTGAAGAATTCCGGCCCCCGGCATATAATTGCCGTGACCAACGGCTTTGTTAGTGCCTTTAATAGATAGGGCGAAGGCTTTGTCCCGGCCCTCGCGTTTTTTGGCAAGACAAGAGTGGCAGGGCAGGGCCGGATAGAGAGCAACAGTGGGAGCGTAAAGACTGGCTATGAACAGGCGGCTGCGAAATGCTCTGAAAGGACTCACCGCCCCGGACGGCGATCGCCGCAGAAGGGCCATGGAGCCCTTCGTCAGGGCGACCTTTGACATATTCATAAGGTACTTGTACCGCTATCTCGGCAACGAAGTAGAGTGCGAGGATGTTCTGGAAGACGTTTACGCGGATATCTGGGAAAATCCCGACCGACTGCGTAATGTCAGCACCGAGAGAGAGCTGCTGCGAACCGTTTACATGTACTACATGCGAAAACGCCTGCGGGAAGTTTATCGAAGAATGAACCGTCACTTGTATCTGCCGCAGAGAGACCTGGAGAACCTGACCGCTCCGGAATTAGGTATCCTTGAGACAATGTCACAGAGCGAGCTGGAGCAGATTCTTCGCCGGGCCCTGGGCCGACTCAAGGCGCGGGAACGAAAGGCCATTGAACTCTGGATGGAGGGGTTCTCCAGCAGGGCGATTGCCAACGAGCTGCGGACGACGGTCGGAGCGGTAAAGATGCTCAAATTTCGAACAATATTGAAGCTCAAAAAGATGTTGAATGAGTACTGCGACGAAGACTGAGCAGTACATTTTCAAAAGGAGCGAGAAACGATGGCTGATGTAAACCGGACAATTCAAGAATTGTTGAGTGACTACGCCGGGGCGTTGCGGGACGGCTGTGTGCCGGTTTTTCTCAAATCACTGACGCGCCAGGAGGGCCGGACCATCGCCTCTTCGGGGGAGTTTTGGGATGCCACGGAAGTCGTGCGAATTCTTAACGGCGTTGGATTTGCGAACAAAGCCGTGACAGCGGACGTGGGCCTGTTCATGTCTCGCGTCGATGCCAACATTGCCTCGCGGCTGAAAAAGTCAAAGACTTCGTCCAGGCGAAAACGCACAACCGGCGGAAAGTCACAAACGGCATCGCGACGGGCTGAGGGAACCTTATGATCCTGGACTGCTACCAGTGCTCGTCCTGTTACTTCGAGGACAGAGAGCAGTCCTCGCGCATAGACCCGGCGACCATCTCAACGCCTCAGGAGAAGACCGTCTTCAGGAACGTGCTGGTGATCTTCGTCTGCATCGAATTGTACGACGACAAGCAGGAGCTCAAGCAGGCGGCGGACGAATTCGAGACGCTCTCGGACATGATAGGCAAGAGGCCCATCGTACTGTGTCCGAACGTTCATCTGTCCGTGGACAAAGCGCCCGAAAGGCAAGCGGTATGGATGATTGCCGAGCTGGAAAAAATGCTGATTTCCCGGGGCTATGATGTGCATAGTCTGTCGTTCGGCTATCACAAGCGATACGGCATGGAGTGCAACGGCAATGTCGGTAGCGTCGTGGGCCGGAGATTCTACGGCTCCGAGCAGAAGCAGTTTCTGCGGCTGCTGACCCGGCTGGGCGTGTGTCCTCCCGAATCCCTGCCGGATGACATGCCGGCCTGGGCGAAACTGCTCACCGAGCGGCGGCTGAACGTTCTGGGCAGCCGAAGAGAAACCTACAGGTTCGCCAAGCAAATGCTCCAGGACCAGCTCGACGCCACCGGTCACAGCGAGCTTTGGACGTGCATGCTGTTCGAGGGCGAACGGCAGCCGGTGGACGACTATCTCAGCGCTCTGTACGAGATCATAGAGGACTACCCCGACGTACGCATACATCGTGCGATGAATCTCAGTGTGCCCGGCTTTTCCAATGCCGCCCGGCACCTGTTTCGCAAATATCCCGAAGCCATCGAATCGGGGCGGCTTCGGATCTACAACAGCCAGGTCTCGGATATCGAGTTCTTGTTGACCCGTTCGGCTGTTCTGCTGGCCTTTCCGCAGATACCGAGAAAGGCCGGATCGCACGCCGGAGAGATATCGTTCGGCATCTACTGCAAAGATGACGACTTTTCGAAAAATCTGATTCAGTGGTACCGCACGTTTCTGGTCGATGCGCGGTTTGGATGGATTCGCACCGAGTCCGAGCTGAACACAACAATCAATGAATTGGAAGAAGAAACGTTCCAGGATAAACCTTCTTAACCTCGATCGCGAAGGATAACGTCTTTGCCAAAGCGCAAATGAGCTCCGGGCATTGTAGCTAAAGCCAGTTTCAGTGCTGAGAGCATAGAGCATAGAGTAGCAGGCAAGTAGGATTGGAAGCTGTGGATAAGGTCTTGCCGGTGGCTGTTGTTGCGGCCTACGTGGCGCTGCTCACCTGGGTGGCTCTGCGCGCCCGGGCAGCTCGAGAGTTCACAGAGTTCTCCCTCGCCGGCAGGGCCCTGCCTTTGGCCCTGGTATTCGGGAGCCTGGCGGCCACCTACGTCGGGCCCGTGTTTTCGATCGGCTTCGTGGGCAGAGGCTTCAAGAGCGGCTTCCTTTTCCTCGGCATAGGACTGGCCTATTCGATTCAGAACATTTTGGTTGGCCTGTTCGTCGCACCGCGTCTGCGGCACCTTAGGAGCTGCCACACGCTGGGCGATGCAATCGGCCAGAAGTATGACCAGAAGTGCCAGATTCTCGCCGGAGTGATTTCCGTCGGTTTGTGTGCCGGGTTCGCCGCGGTCATGGCCAAAGCCGGCGGCAATGTCTTGCGCGACATATTCGGCTTGCCGCACTGGTCGAGCGTTTTTCTCGTGGTGGCCCTAACCGCACTGTACACCACCTTCGGGGGCCTGCGGGCCAGCGTGATAACCGACGCCTTTCAGTTCTCCGCGTTCGCGATACTCCTGCCGCTCACCTTGTTGTCGGTGTTGTTGTTTCACTTCAACGGCGGGGCCGCCGCTTTCGCCGAGCAGGCCTCAATAGCCACCGGTGACGGGCTTGACTCAACGCCTCTGATCGAGATTGTCGCTCTGCTGGCGGCTTTCCTGCTGGGCGAGACGCTCATTCCACCCTACGCCAACCGCGCCCTGGCATCTAAAACGACGCAAATCTCCCGAAACGGCTTCATACTGGCAGGAACCTTCAGCGTGGCCTGGTTTGCCGCAATGGTGGCCCTGGGGATTGCCGCGCGAAACATCATCCCCGCGGCCCAAATCAGAGCAATGGAAGCGGCAGGAGAAAACATAGAGGACTTTGTACTGCTGATCCTGTTCAAATCCACCATGCCGGCGGCCGGCTATGCGCTTTTGCTGGTCGTCTTGATCTCGATCATTATGTCGAGCCTGGATTCACTGCTCAACGCCGGCGCCGTGGCATTCACTCAGGACATCGTCAAGCCGTTTGCCGGACTTGCGAACGCAACGGCGTTGAACGTCGGTCGGGCGGCAACTATCATCATCGCGATAACCGCCGCCGCCGGTGCGGTCGCTGTTGACAGCATCATAGACGGCCTGCTCATCTGCTATGCTATTTGGGCCCCGGCGATCCTGCCGGCCCTTATCATAGGCCTGTGGATCAAACGCCCCCGCCCGCTGGCGGGAATTCTCTCGATGGGTGTCGGCTCGATTGTCGCGATAACGCTGTGGGTAACGTTCAATTTCCTCCCTTGTTTCGAGAGAGAAACTGAAATATCTCGTATTATTATTCCGGCCCTTGCCGCAGCACTGTTGGCATATCTTGCCGGGCACTGGATGGGCAAGAAATGAGCGTGTTACTGTTAATTCTCGTTATAATCGGTGCCTTGTTCGTTATCGCCGCCGGCGTCTGGGTCGCAATCGCATTGGCAGGCGCCATCTCCTGCCGCGCCCCGCGCGGCGAATCCAAATCCCAGGCATCGGAATTCACCCAATAACCCGCAGCCCCCTTGTGCCGGAACAGCTTGGTCTGTTGCACGAAGGCGCTCCGGGCAGGCATTATTCAATTGCGGCGGCCGGGTGTCACAAGTACAATGAGCATATGAGTCTCTTCACAAGAGCAGTCTTACGAACGAGCATCGTACAGGCGGCGCGCCGATAAGCCTAG
>CP070806.1:1454602-1459002 GCA_020343675.1 Phycisphaerales bacterium | reverse complement strand
GGCTCTCGTCCAGCCCGTGCACGGTCTCGCAGTACCGCAGGTACAGCTCGTCGAACGACGGCACGGGGTCATTGTCGTATTGTCCGGTTTCCATGTGATCGACGCCGTGGATGCTGTAGCGCCGCTCGCGGACCCAGTGCGGCTGCGTTTGATAGTTGCGTTCGGTATTGGCCATCGTCTCAGGACGCGCGACCGGCGCCTTTGCGTAGCGGTCCTCGTGCCGTCCGGCGGGTTGGAACGGGTAGTGGACGGCCTTGAACGACAGATAGAGAAAGAAGGGCCGGCGCGCATCGCGACCATCCTCGAGCCAGGCAAGCGCCTGGTCCGTCAGAATGTCGGTAGTGTATCCCTCGAACGTTCGGCGCTCGTTGTTGATGTTGAGCGTCGGGTCGAAATAGGTGCCTTGACCCTTGAAGCTGACCCAATGGTCGAAACCGGGTCTTGGAGCATCGTGGTCATGGCCCATGTGCCACTTTCCGATGAATGCGGTCTGGTAGCCCGCCTTCTGAAGGTATTGAGGGAAGAACACCGTCCCTTCAGGCTCGGGCCGCTGATTATCCACGATGTGATGGTGGTGCATGTATTGTCCGGTGAGAATCGAAGCCCGGCTGGGCGAACACAGCGACGTGCTGACGAATGCGTTGGCTAAGTGCGCACCCTGGCGCGCCATGCGATCCATATTCGGTGTTTCCAGAAACGCCGGGGCATGTTCCATGAATCCCATGAAGTCGTAGCGATGGTCGTCGCTGAGCACCAGGACGATGTTTCGTGTCGCGGTCTTGTCGTTCGGCGCAGCCTGCAATGCCCGACCCGCGGCTTCCGAGAGCAACATTCCGGCTGCACCACAGCCAGCCAATTTCAAGAAGTCACGCCGGCTGCGGCCGGGCCGCTGCATATTCTCCCAAGTTGCCATCTTCGTAGCCTCCCGCTGAAATCCACAAATCAGTCACCAGGTCAAATGTATTCTAATATAAAGACCATTTGATTGTAAAGACTTTCGGATGGTAGAATGAGCACATGAACGGCAGATGTGAAATGAAGAAACCACGCGGAGAATCCAGAGGCGTGAACCTGCAAGGGCAGAAGGAGGCTATTCTGTGTCGAACGAGATAACGCTCGAAGACATTATCGAGTGCAGGGACGATAGTATCTATGAGATTGCTACGGCATCGGCAGGGCGGCAAGGTCATTTGCCTTTGGACGAGAAGCTTCTTGTTGATAGTCCCAGCGGCGATATCTTCGGGATGAGTCAAAATGTCGGCATGGGCTGGGACCCGGCCAAGCTTAGCCGGGAGCAGTTTCTGCTGCTCAGCACCCAGGCAGGGATTCGTGCCGGCGACGGCACCCCCATCGCCCTCGGCTACCATACAGGCCATTGGGAAATTGGGCTGCTGACGGCGGCGGCGGCCCAGGAACTGCAACGCCTTGGTTGTATTCCATTTGCAGTCTACTGCTCCGACCCATGTGACGGACGGACCCAGGGCACGCCGGGCATGATGGATAGTCTGGCCTACCGCAACGACGCCGCCATTGTCTTTCGCCGCCTGATTCGCAGCTTGCCCACGCGAAGAGGGCTGCTCGGCGTCGGGACGTGCGATAAGGGACTGCCTGCCATGATGATGGCCCTGGCGGCGATGCATGATCTGCCCTCGGTGCTGGTTCCAGGGGGAGTGACGTTGCCGCCCATCGAAGGCGAGGATTTGGGCAAGATTCAATCCATCGGCGCGCGTCTTGCCCACGGACAGGTGACTTTGGAATACGCCAGGCAAATGACCTGCCGCACGTGCGCCAGTGCCGGAGGGGGCTGTCAATTCCTCGGCACAGCCGCGACGTCTCAGGTTGTCGCCGAAGCGCTTGGGCTGTGTCTTCCGCACGCGGCACTGGCGCCGTCGGGCCAGCCAATCTGGCTGGACGCGGCCCGCCGTTCGGCCAGGGCACTGGTAAGGCTGCACAAGCATCGCCTCGCTGCCCGAGATATCCTGACCGATGCGTCCATTCATAATGCGATGACCGTTTACGCTGCGTTTGGGGGCTCTACGAATCTGCTGCTGCATATTCCCGCCATCGCCTATGCAGCAGGTTTGAGAAGGCCGACTCTGGAAGACTGGAAGATACTCAACCGGCAGGTGCCTCGTCTTGTCGATGTGCTGCCCAATGGGCCTGTGGGGCATCCTACCGTCCGGGTGTTCATGGCGGGCGGGGTTCCGGAGGTGATGCTGCATTTAAGAGAGCTTGGCCTTCTGAACCTGGACGTGCTGACGGTATCGGGCGAACGGTTGGGCAAGCTGCTGGATTGGTGGCAGGCGTCTGACCGCCGCCGGCGATTGCGCAGCCTGCTACTCGAAAAAGACGGCATCGATCCCAATGAGGTCATCATGGACCCCGCTCGAGCGCAGCAGCGGGGCCTGACAAGCACCGTCACCTTGCCCCAGGGCAATCTCGCCCCGGGCGGCTCGGTCATCAAGAGTACGGCGATTGACCCGACTCTGTTGGACGCCGACGGAGTCTATCGCAAGATTGGCCCGGCCCGAGTGTTCACGACTGAATCAGCCGCCATCGGGGCGATAAAATCGGGAGCGGTTCAACCCGGTGACGTTCTCGTGCTGGTATGTGCAGGCCCGATGGGAAGCGGCATGGAAGAGATCCTCGAGATAACCGGCGCTTTGAGATACCTTTCGTGGGGCAAAAATGTGGCGGTCGTGACCGACGGACGGTTCAGCGGCGTCAGCACGGGGGCCTGTATCGGTCACGTCGCGCCGGAGGCTCTGGCGGCCGGACCGCTGGGAAAGGTGCTGGATGGGGACATCATACAAATAGTGATCGATTGCAAGAACCTGGAAGGAAGTGTCGATCTGATCGCAGAAGCCCACTCTCCGGCGGAACCGCGAAGCGTCGAGCTTGGCGCGGGAATCCTGGCCGAGCGGTCTCCTCGCTCGGACCTGAAGCCTCATCCGAGTTTGCCCGACGATACACGCCTGTGGGCCGTTCTGCAGGAAGCCGGCGGAGGTACGTGGGGTGGCTGCATCTATGACGTCGACGCGATTGTTGACGTGCTCAAAACCGGCAGACAAACCTTGCAGAGGGATTAGGAGCGGATTAGAGTGTAGCGTTCTTAATCTAATGAGGATGAGCCCATGGGACAGAACAGCAAGAGACTATCGGGTGTCTTTGCCCCGGTGGTGACGCCCTTCAACGGTGACGAACTTTCGCTCGATGATTTGAGGTTCAACCTGAGAGAGCTCAACAAGACCGGCCTTGCCGGTTATCTGGCCCTTGGCTCGAACGGCGAATTCAGAAGTCTGTCCGACGCCGAGCAAACGCGCGTTCTCGAAGTCTTCGCCGAAGAGAAGGGTGACAAGGTCGTCATGGTGGGCACCGGCTGTGAATCTACCAGGCAGACCATCGAGAAGTCACAATTGGCCTGCCGGATGGGCTTTGACTACGCGAGTGTTCTGACGCCGTGCTATTTTCCCAGACAAATCGACGGCCGCCTTCTTCAGGGCCATTATGAACGGATAGCCGATTCGATTGACATTCCTGTATTGCTCTATAACGCACCGGGCTTCACAGGCGGGATGCGAATCCCGGCGCAGACTCTCGTGGAGCTTTCCCGGCACCCCAACATTGTCGGCATGAAGGATTCCTCGCCAGAGGGGCCGGCCAAATTTCTGATTGGCCTCGACCCGGCCGAAGATTTCCATGTGCTGGCCGGCTCGGCGAATTTCTTCTATCCCAGCCTTCACCTGGGAGCTTCGGGTGGCGTCGTGTCCGTTGCGAATGTTCTTCCCGGCCCGTGTTGCGAACTCTATCAGTTGTTCATACAGGGCGAATACGAACGGGCGAGGCAACTCCACGGCAAACTTGCGCGGCTCAATCAGGCCATTTCAGGCGTTTGGGGCGTACCGGGCGTGAAGGCCGCTATGGACCTGACCGGGTTCAGAGCAGGCCAGCCTCGCTACCCGCTCAGGCCCGTGACGAATGAAGCCGCTGAGACGATCAGGCGGAAAATTGAGGATGAATTCGGAACCGAGAATGTAGAAGTATGAATTCTCACCTCGCAGAAAATGCTACTGTTCTGGCCGTTGACGTCGGGACGACCGGCATGAAAATGGGAGTGTTTCAAACCCGTGACCCGGCACACGGTGTTGGAAACCTGGTCGCGCAGTTCTCCCAGGAATATGAGGTAAACGTTTATAACGATGGTTTGTTCGGCGATATCGAGCAGGACAAATGGAAAAGGGCATTTGCCGCCGGGTGCAGGGCGATGCAAGAAGCGGTCGCTGCCGTCGATGTTGTTTCTCTCTCGGGGACCACGCCCGGCCTGACCGCCATGGACCAACGCGGCGAGGCCCTGTATCCCGCCATCCTCATGCTTGACCAGCGTTCTCGTCGGCAGGCGC
>CP070806.1:1450081-1454502 GCA_020343675.1 Phycisphaerales bacterium | reverse complement strand
TGCAGGCCTCGATGTACCATTGAAAATCCAGACTGCCCCAGTGAAAGCCCGTGGTCTTCAGATAGATCATGGACGCTTGCTGCCACGCGGCGAAAAGGGCCCGCCCCGAGATGTGAGGATACCGCTGCTGGATGATTCCGACGAGACGCTCATTGCTCAGGTTCGGATTATAGCCGAGCCGGCCCCAGAGCATCCAGTGGTACCAGTGTTTGGCGATTTCGATCTGCCGGGGCGTTTCAGGCTCGGTGCTCATGAATTCGCGGCCCCAGATATACTGGTCCGAACCGAGATAGAAACCTCTGGAGACCTCGTGCGGAATGTTTTGAATGAACTCACGAACGAAGTCCGGCGCGCCCCAGCGGAAATGATAAATGTCATCATTTCGCAATGTCCAGATGGTCTTAAGGTTGCCTTCTTCCTGGATATCTTTGACAAAGCCGGGGTGATACGGCTGTCTCGTCGAGCTATAAACGTGTGCCTTGGCGTACTTGAAGCTGAAGATGAACTCGATGTCCTTGTGCTCGATCAAAGGGGCGAACCGGCGGGCGATATCCTTGGCTCCAGTCTGGTGCTGGCGGTGGATGAATGTGATTTTGCGCCCGGGCTGCTGCCTGGCTGCGTCGAGCACGCCCTGAGCATAGGTCTTGAACGCCCAGTCTTCTTTCTGCGAAAAGCCGACTCCCGGCATGTTTTCGCCCGTGGTCAGTCCGATGCCCTTCAAGTCCGGGTACGTCAGGAACATCTGTTCGACGCTCTTGCGGAAGTAGTCGGTAGTGGTTGGGTTATTGATGTTATCGGTAATGCCGTACTTGCCGTAGGTCCCGTTGACGAAGATATTCCACGTGACAAAGCAAAAGTCAATGTTGCGGCCTTTGGCGTACCGCATGACCTTTCGCCAGAACGCGATCTTGTCCTCAATCGTCATCTTCTTGAGTGTTTCGAGATTGTCCAGAATCTCAGGAGCGTCGAACCCCCTGCCCGAAAGGTCGTAATGTTCTTTCCATTGAACGGTCGAACGCTTGACATCCTCCAGGGCCACATCGGGATAGTCGGGAACCTTGACTAAGGAAGGAAACGGATGGAGGCTCCAGAGCGAGATGAAGTTGTATCTGTGCCGCGCGAGATTGTCGATGTACTCCCGCCAGAAATCAAAGCTCCACATTTCGGGGATATTCTTCTGTCCGGCGTCGCAAAGGTCGCTATAGCTGGGCGAGCGGGCATCCAGCGGAATATTGAACTTGGTCCCGCGCATGGCCATGTAGGGATTGTGGTCCACATCTGCAATTCCCGTGAGGCCTTTCACTCGGATGACTTCGGCCAGTTCCAACCCTCCGTACATGAGACCGGCCGCGGCGGCGCCGACTGCCCAGCAGATTGTTCGGCCCTCTTGGGACGTGGTGCGCAGACTGTATCCTTCGCTCCTCAGTGACCCCGGAGGCTTGGCTCCTTCCCGCTGCATTATAGCAACGGCGTCCGTGTCCGAGCGCAGGGCAAGAACAATGTACGCACCGCCGGTGATTTGATCCAGTCCTGTCAAATCCGATTGTCTTGGGACGAACCCTTTTGCCCGAAGCGCCGACTGAATTTCCCCGCAGGCGAATAGCGATTGAGGACTCTTGCCATCGAACAAGATGGTAACCGGCGAGGCGGCGCCGACCGCGTTCGAAGCAACCAATGGTGAGATCCCCAGACTCAATAGTACGCTGGCCAGAAAGTATCTCGTCATAATCATTCCCTCATAAACATGGCTTTTCCGATTAGAACCTTTCAGCATTCCTCCGCTTGTTTTGTAGCATAGCAGCCCTTTGTTCAATGTCCAAAACCGGGCATTTGGTGTCTGATGTTCACAGTCCAGTACATCGGTTCAGCACGCCATCCTACAGGCCGCCCCCTGTTCTGGCAATAGCGAAAATCCGACCGCGGGAAGGGGCCGGCGAGGCCGGCTCCGCATATAATTTAGTTGACGAACCGGATATGCCTGTGCTATAATCCATGGTACAGGTGCTGAGGCAGGTTGATGACTATAACTTGACAATCCGACGGCCCAGCTTTTCTGCATGTCAACGGACGTGAAGCGCGTATCAACGGGCAGGGATGCGAGGGACATCTTGTGATGACAAGTAGAAGAAAACAACTCAAGGAACAGATAGCCAGAACGAAGGACCCCGTTGTACGAATGCAGCTCAACGAACTGCTGAACAAAAGGGGACAGCACCGGGACGGGGTCATTGGGAGGATTGATAACGCCGTCGATTCTTTGTGGGGTCCCACAATTCGCCAGATGCCTGATGGGGCTCGGGCCGCCTTGTTTGTTGTTCTCGTGACGACTATCGTGTTCATTATATTCGCGATTTTGGAGTGGCTTGTGTGAGAATTTCGCCGGCGCTGCGCACCGGCGGCAGCCGTTGAAATGTTGCTTGTTGGCGTAGAAAGTTGTTGACAAAGTTGCCCGAAGAAGGTATAATAGTAATAATAAAAGTATCTCTCCAAAACGTGTGGCCCTGGTGTGTTGCCAGGGCCTTCTTTTATGCCTTCGTATAGGTCTCTTCGGCAATCCCTTCTGCAAAAAGCGTACAGCACTTCCACCCATACGGTCCACAAGGCGTGTCGGGTCGCTCTGAGAGACAGGTCTATACACCGCAGCGGGCCGTCGAAACGATCTTCATACTCACCCCCACGATCTCCACGGGCAGAGGGTCAATGATGGACGTTGTCGAAGGACTCCGGCAGAAGCACGATCAATCCACAGAGGGACTCGAAGGCGTAGCAGACCAAGCGGTTATGCCTGAGCCGGGCGACCAGGGTGAGTTCACTTTTCAACGGTAGCGAGGATTTGCGGTTTCGGCGTGATCGATTGTGGTCAGGCTATTGCCTGAACGGTCCGGCCGTAGTATTGTTAGCGTATTGTGTGAAGTTGATCGATACATTGACGTGTTCGGTCCAGGGTATGACAGCGACTGTGGGCTGACGTTAGGAGAAAAGGCATGGTGATTAATCGGCGGGCGTTCATTTCAAATGCGGCTTTGGCGACCTTTTTCGGGTTGAGCAACAGCAGTCCCGGCAAGAGTTCGCAGCAGACAACGCACAGCGTTCAGTGCAGGGTGCGTGCTCTGACAAGCGGCCCAAAGCACCATTTCTTCGGCTATTACGGGATTTGCCCCTGGAACCAGTCGGGCCGGCGCCTTGTCTGTCTGGAGAGCGGCTTTCAGGACCGCATGCCGTCTGAGGGTGAAGCGGCGGCGGTTGGCCTGGTAGACGCCGAAACGGGCCAATTCCACAAGGTCGCTGAAACGCGCGCCTGGAATCTCCAGCAGGGGGCGATGCTGCACTGGAACCCGCTGAGCCCGGAGGACCAGATCATCTACAACGACCGGCAGGGCGAGGATATCGCGTCGGTTGTCCTAAATGCGAACTCGGGGCGCAAGCGCCTTCTGCCTCGGGCGGTCAGTGCAGTCAGCCACAACGGAAAATGGGCGCTGAGCCTGACCTACGGCAGAGTAGGGCGGCTCCGCAAGGTGGTCGGCTACGGCGGCGCCCAAGACCCTAATCCCGATGATCCGGCGCCCGAGAACGATGGCGTCTTCCTGATGGATTTGACTTCGGGCGAAAGCAAGCTGGTTGTCTCTATCGCGCAGGTTTACGAACGCTTAGTCGGAAAGCATCCGCGGCTCAAAGGCTGCCACATGTGGTTCAACCATACCGTCTTCAGTAAGAGCGATACGCGGTTCTTCTTTCTTGCCAGAGCCAATCTTCCACCCGACCAGAAAAGACAGACGGGCATGTTCACCGCGAATCTGGACGGCTCGCAACTGCGCGAAGCAATCCCGTTCGACAAAAGCGTTTCGCATTTCGATTGGCGCGACGACAGGCAGATCATCGCGACCTGTTCACTCGACGGCTCCGGCCGAAAGCACGTGCTCTTCACCGACGGGCAGGCGGACTACAGGGTCATCGGCGAGGGCTTTCTGGATTTCGATGGGCATTGCAGTTTCTCGCCGGACCGCGATTGGATAGCCACCGACCGAAAACGAGGCGACACAAGGCGGCAGTGGCTTCTGATTTACAACGTGCGAACCGGGCAAAGGCAGGTCCTCTACAGCGGCGATATGCAAAAGAGGCTTTATATGTCGGGCGATATGCGATGCGATTTTCACCCGCGCTGGAGCCGCGAGGGCGATAAGATCTGTTTCGACGCCATCGAGCCGGGCGGAACCCGCCAGCTCCACGTGGCCTACCTCAGCGGCCTGTGACTTCCCATTGAGCATCAGGTGCTTCACAGCGGTAGGGTGGCGGCTCGCCCCACCATAATCAACTAAGGCGTCTTTCGCCCAAAATCGGCGATTTGGAAAGAATTTACACTTTTTTCAAAAAAATCAGAAAGAAACCATCAAGGTTTGCCGCCGCTCAATCGCCATATCTAC
>CP070806.1:1445544-1449981 GCA_020343675.1 Phycisphaerales bacterium | reverse complement strand
CCGCCAAGGGCACCGCCGGCTCCAGTGATCATGATCACGGCCGCTGCCTTTTCAATAGACCGCTCCACGATAGGGCGAAGTTGCCGCATACGAGAGCTCTTTTTCAGTAAGAATGAGGCTAGGACTAGCCCTATCAGCAAAGCGATGACCGGCATTCCCAGGAACTGAATGACGCGGATTTTCGGGATAGCAAGAGAATCGACCTTGGAGAGTGAGGAGAGCGTGATCAGAAAAAGAGGTATGAAGATGGGGCCAAGAGAAAAGAGCAAGCTGGGTCTTTGAGAGATCTTCTCCGAGATGGTCTCTTTCTGGAGAAATTTGTCTCTAATAGAACGATCATACGGCAGTTCGATCTTACCACAGGCAAGCAAGACCCACAGGAGCCCACCAATGACTGAAAGGGCTGCTACAAAAGCATTAATAAGAATTACTTTTCCAAGATTGGCCTGGACGAGTCCTGCAGCAGCGAGCGGGCCGGGCGTGGGCGGTAAAAGCGCATGTGTAGCTGTTAATCCGGCGGTGAGCGACAGACCCGTGACGATGATCGTCCTTTTGCCTTTGACCGCCAACATTTCCGTTATGGGCTGGAGCATGATGTAGGCGACATCTACGAATACAGGAATGGCAATGACATAACCCGTAAAACCCATGGCGAAAGGAACGCGCTTTTCTCCAATCAATCGCAATGTGGAATCGGCGATGCGAAACGATCCTCCTGTTTCGGTCAATATCTCGCCAATCACGGCACCAAGAACCATTACAATCCCGATCCATTTGAGCGTCCCGGCGAATCCGTCGAGCAGACTGTCCAAAGTCTTGTCCATCGGCATGCCGGTGGCGAGTCCCAGAAAAAGTCCACAACATAGAAGTGCCAGAAAAGGATGCACGTGAAGTTTCGTAATTGCGAGAATAAGTGCCAGCAGAGTTATGGTCAGCATTAAGATCGACATGTCTGTTCCCTGTGGTTGTTTCCTCCACTGAGCTCACTTCAGCAGATATCTTGTCAGGGCATCCTCATCAACATTCACCCCCAACCCTGGTTTGTCGGGGACCTGCAAACGACCGTTGTGAGGGGAGAAAGTAGGCTGGACCAGTTCATCTCGCAAGGGATTCTCCGTCCGATCCAGTTCCATCAGGGCCTCGGCGTTATTCAATCGGCTACCCGGCATGTCAATATTCGCTGTCAAATGCAGCGCCGCACTCAGGGCGATTCCCGTTCCCCAGGTATGGGGCACCAGGTCCACACCGAACGTGTTGGCCATATCGGCGATGCGTTTGACTTCTGTAATTCCGCCAGCCGCACAGATATCCGGCTGGGCAATGTCCACACACTGCTGTTGGAAAAGGTTCAGAAAGCCCCAGCGCAAATATTCACACTCTCCGCCGGCAATGGGGATGGAGGTCGTTTGTCGCAGTTGGCTGTAGCTGGAGTAATATTCCGGTGAGACCGGCTCTTCAAACCAGGATATCTGACTGGACTCCACTGCCTGGGCCAGTTTTATTGCTTCGGGGAGGGAATAGGCATGATTAGCATCTATCATCAGATCAATATCAGAGCCTATTGCTTGCCTGACAGTCTGAACATTCTCGATATCCTTCTCAATATTCAAACCCACCTTCATCTTCATTGCATCGAAACCCTGTTCTTTGTAGCCAAGGGCTTCTTGAGCCAATCTTTCCGACAATGATTCGGTTTCAGTGAAATACATTCCAGTTGCATAGGTCCGCACAGACTTGCGACGGCGCCCGCCCAACAGAACTGATACGGGTTGACCAAGTATCTTTCCTCTCAGATCCCACAGGGCAACGTCAATTGCACTCAGCGCCGACAGCAATATGCCGCGGCGGGCATAATCCAGCGAGCGCAAATACATCATCTGCCACAGGCTTTCAATCTCCAGGGGATTATATCCGATCAACAGGGGCCGAAAGAACTCGATGCCGGATTTGATGACTTGGGCCGGTCCATAGCCTTCGCCCCAGCCGAACGTTCCGTCGTCGCACGTAATCTTGACCAGGCAAATACTCCGCGTGTCGTACTTCCATTGAGAGAAATAGAATTCTCTCTCCAGCTCGTGAGAGACAACAAATGGTTCTACTGTTCTGATCTTCGTCATTGCTCAAGGTTCTCCCAAAATGTGTACGTCCTCACCGGCGGTGGGTCGTCGTCCACTCAATCATGTTGAACAGAATCTTGTCAGCCACGGGGTCTTTGCCGAGGTTATCGACCAAGCGAAGTTGCGAGAGAATACAGCGCCCACTGCCGACCGGGGCCATGGCCATGTCACTGCCCCACCACGTGTCGCCCGGCCCGTAGTAGTGGCGCTTGCGCAATTCAAAATCAGGGGAAAAGTCGAAGCCGATAGCACCGACGATCGGTTCTCCACCCACATCCAGAAGTGTATGCTGAGCCCAGACGTTTTCGTAAACCGGGCCCATCATGCCGTTGACCGGGAGGCCGTCGAAAAACGGGTGGTCGTTCACAAGGTGTGAAATGCCCAGCCACAGGCCAATGGCGGCTTTCATACGAACGCGCACAGGCAAGAGCGATGACGCTTCTGCCGCCCTGGCCCAGGGAGCTTTGAGTCCTCCCCCCTGCAAATAGACAGCCGTACCTCCGGCCTTGGTGAATCCTTTGAGTTTGCCGAAAAGATCCTTCTGCGCCGGCGTTTTCGCTTCAGTGCGTGAAACGAATACGGGAAGAGAATGGTCGGTACTCGCGCTAAATTCTACAAATGTGATACCGGCTTGTCTCAAGAACGGCTTGAGCGAATGGCTCGGGTCGAGCACCGCAATGCGCTCGGCGGGAACGGCAAGCCGTTTTTCATCAAACACATCGAAACCGTATTTGTTGTCGGTAATCAGTACGCCGTTGTCAGCAGTGATTTGTGCTCTTATTGTATAGGCCCCTTCGAGCGCCTTGGTATCGAGTCTTTCCCTGAGAAGTTCAGTAATGCCTGATGCCAGAGTGACGTTCATTTTCTTTGTGAAAACGGTTCCGTCGTCATCGGATACTATTTCCATCGTCAGAATTCCTTTGATCTCATCCAGTTCATTCACACCGGTGATTTCGATTCGCGTGCCTTGATTGGAGTAGACATTGCGTGGGTGCATGCGAATGGCGATGATTCGAGGCCGGTTTGCAGCTTTCGTACCTCCATAAGCATACGTCTTCGGATTGCGAAACAAGTCGAGCAGTCCTGCGCCCATAATCCAATCCCCGGCAGTCAGTGCGTGAACGCAGTAGCCAATAACAAGCCGATTACAGCGAACCGCTTCAATCATGCGCTTGTTCGCCGCGCCATGTATCTGTTGCTGATCGAGACAAAACTCTTTGAGGTTCGGATAGATTCTGTCGAATCCGCTTTCTTTCAATGCCTGCTTGTGTCCATCAGCCAGACGGCGATGGTACAACGTCGGCGGCGCGATGGGATTACCGACCTTCGCAAAGCGTTTATTGTTGTCCACCAGGTCAGGTAGACTGCCGTAACCCAATTCGGAGAAGAACGTCATCAGTCCCGGAACCACATTTCTGCCTGGTAACCTGCTCTTAAGCCCTATCGCCCGCATCTGGTCGTGGGACTTGATACCGGTCAGCAGCAATTTGGTGTAAACCTCGTCGTTGATCTGCGGCCCAGGATAGTGATGGACATCGTTGAACTTGGTCGGTTCAGATTCGTATGGCAAATACAGATTTGCACCTTGGGCCCAGCCGCCGGATTCGTCCAGGATCATACGCGTCGGATCGAGTTCCCGTGCGAGCATCGACATCGGATGCAGCAACTGTTTTAAAACCGGGCGTTTCAGCTCGTTAAACAGCTCCCACTGCACAACACAGGCGCGGTTACGGTCGCGGAGAATGGTTTGCCGCACTTCGTTTTCAACCCGCCAGGGGAGCTCCGGCGTTTCCACGGGAAAATCCATACATTCGACCGCCAAGCTGCCCACGGTCAGCACGCCCATCTCCTCGGCGAGGTCAAGCCACACAGGCGGCGGAGGTTTGCGCCACGGGCGGATCATGTTAAAGCCCGCCTCTTTCGCCAGCCTGATTTCGCGGATCGCCATTTCGCGACTGTCGGGATAAGCCAGTTTTACCGGGTACAGCCCTTCGAAGAAAGTGGCTTTCAGATAGATGGGTTTGCCGTTCAGACAGAACTTCTTGTTGTGAATCGTGAATTCACGCATCCCAAAGCGGGTGCTCCAGCAATCGGAAACCGTGCCCTCGTACGCCACGCTCACTTCGGCAAGGTACAGGTGCGGATTGTCCGGCGACCAGTATGTTGCTTCAGGTATTTTTACTTTCCAGCTCTGTTTGATTGTGCCCGGTTTCAGGTCAAGTGTTTTGTCAATCATTGTGGCGATTTGGTCAGGCTGCCTGACGGAGCGGATTGATATCTTGACTTTGGCGGACCTGGTCTTTTCGCCTGTATGCACCAG
>CP070806.1:1440995-1445444 GCA_020343675.1 Phycisphaerales bacterium | reverse complement strand
CGATGGTCATCTGCGCGTGCAGGTAATTCGGGGCCGCAATCGTGACCATCTCGATATCCTTCTCGGCAAGCATCCGCCTGTAGTCGGTAAAGACGCGGGTAATCCCGTGCTTGTCGGCCAGCTTTTGCGCGTGCCCCGGCGTAGGCGAGGCAATCGCGACGAGCTCCGCCTCATCCGGCACCTGACGCAACGATTCGGCGTGAATCTCCGCCTCGAACTGCGAGCCGATAATCCCGACTTTGACTTTTCCCTTGTTCGCCATAGCAATTGCCCCTGCCCATCGTCCGTCCCACCCCCCATACCCGCGACGATAATACGCGAACAGCCCGCCAAATTCCAGCAGCTTCCGCAGACGGATGAGAGATTAGCACTCAACGGCCAGCAATTAGGTTTTTTTTCTCAAAACGGCGCCAACCGCAAAGATCGCCGAGATAGGAGCGTCGAAAAAGTGACAAAATGGTGATTCTCAGTGAATCAGCGCGTTCTTCGGTCTGTCTCATGTCCAGAAGAGTTGAAATGGAAACGGATGTTGCTGTATTATTGAGGCTTAGCGTGAAGGTGCACAATTTATGAAGTCAAATTGGAAGTGTCAGCTAATCGAATTCTTAGCAGGCATTGCTATTATTACTCTGCCGAGGGCTATCCTTATACCAGCATGCCCAAGAGCATGGGGGCAAAGCAACTTAGCGACGCTCCCGCGCCGCGAGGGAATCGCCGAAAACTCAAATAAGACAAGAGCGAAACTAAGCTTCGCCTACTCGCCCGCCAGAGGGATTGGCCCGGAGGAAGGAGTCATGCGCCGCGACCCGAGTGACATCATCAAAGTCGCGGATTCTTACTATGTTTGGTATTCAAAAGGCAGAGTGGCTCACGGCTATGACGCCACGGTGTGGTATGCGACATCGCCGGACGGTCAAGCGTGGACTGAGAAAGGCGAGGCGTTGCCAAGGGCTCCTCAGAACAGTTGGGATGCTCAGAGCGTCTTCACCCCTAACATTCTCGTGGCCGAAGGGAAATACTGGCTCTTCTACACAGGAGTACCTAAGCCATTTAGCAACGCCGGAAACAGGGTTACCCACAGTGCTATTGGAATTGCCGTGGCCGGTTCCCCCGACGGTCCTTGGCAGAAGTTGGACGCAAATCCGGTTCTCAGGACCAGTGACGATCGCGACAAGTTCGACAGCATGCGTGTGGATGATGCATGCCTGATCGTTCGCCATGGCCAATATTGGCTCTACTATAAGGGCAGGCAGTGGAACAATACGCCCCGCAACACAAAGATGGGCGTGGCAGTTGCTGAGCAACCGGCAGGTCCCTACGTGAAACACCCGGCCAATCCGGTCATTGACGGCGGACACGAAGTTCTCGTGTGGCCCTCGGGGACAGGTGTTACGGCCATGGTCAATATTGGACCCAAAGATATTGCGAGGACGCTTCAGTATGCGCCGGACGGCCTTGCATTTTCCAAACTGCAGAATCTAAGATCCGTGCCCTCTGCGCCCGGCGCCTATCGCCCCGAGGCTTTTACCGGCAGCGGAAGGGGCACGATCCCTGAGTGGGGTCTCCAGATCGGCAGACAGGAAGGATTCTTGCCCTTTCTGGAACGATTTGATTGTCAGCTGAAGCCCGGAGACACCTTGTCTGCTGAAAAGGATAAGATCCCATGAAACTTAAGAATTGCACACGCAGGGACTTCTTGCGTTCAGCGGGGCTGGCGGCAGTAACTGTAGTGGGAGCGTGTTCACCGAGCTTGGGGGGGCTCACCAAATACAAGTCGAATCCTAAGCCCAACTTCATCATCTTTCTTACCGATGACCAGGGCTACAATGACGTCGGGTGCTTCGGATCGCCCGGGATCAAGACACCGAATTTCGACGGCATGGCTGGGGAGGGTATCATGCTAACCAGCTACTACGTTGGTTCCCCTGTATGTGGGCCAAGCCGTGCTGCTTTGATGACCGGCTGCTATCCCATTCGAATCGCCGAACCTGGAAACCGTAAGAACCTCCACACTATCCCGCACACGAAAGAGGTGACGTTGCCGGAGGTCCTGAAAGAGGTGGGCTACGCCACGGGACTGATCGGGAAATGGCACCTTGCTGGAGGACTCAGAAAGGACGGCGTTTACCCCTCGGAGCTCATGCCTAACCGGCAGGGGTTCGACTACTTCTATGGCACACCGCTTCATAACGGGACCACTCCCACCGTCACTGCCAACGCCTTCCAGGTCCAGATTATGCGTAATGATCAGGTTCTCGTTGACCGGCTCGACCAGGAAGGCATGGACAACCTCACCGGCGATTATACAAAAGAGGCGGTACAGTTCATCACCGAACACAGGAACGAACCCTTCTTCCTTTACCTTGCCCATAACATGCCACATGTGCCGCTGGGTGCGTCTGAAGCGTTTCGAGGCAAATCACAAGGCGGTCTCTACGGCGATGTGATCGAGGAGCTCGACTGGAGCATGGGTCAGGTTCTTGACACGCTGAAAAGACTCGGCCTCGACGAAGATACCTTTGTTGTTTTCGCATCAGATAACGGCCCATGGATCGAGGCCTATCTCAAGGGGTATTATGGTTCTGCCGATCCGTTGCGCGGCTCGAAAATGAAATCATGGGAAGGGGGTCCGCGAGTGCCCTGCATCATGCGCTGGCCCAGTCATATCCCTGCAGGACAAATCTGCGATGAGGTTACGACGACCATGGACATCCTTCCGACTTTTGCAACTCTGGCGGGAATTCCGCTTCCGAAAGACAGAGCAATCGACGGAAAGGATGTCTTTCCTCTGATTTGCGGCAGGACAGAGAGAAGCCCACATGAGCACTACTTCTTTTACTGCTACACACATCTTCATGGCGTGCGTGACGGCCGATGGAAGCTCGTTCTGCCCCGCCCTGCCACGCCACATTGGATGTCATGGTGGGCAAGAATGATAGACGAGGTTAGGAAAGTCCAACTCTTTGATCTCAAGAATGATATCAGCGAGACGACAAACGTAGCTGCAAGACATCCAGAGATCGTCCAGCGTCTGATGGGGTTGATCGAAAGCGCGCGCCAAGAACTGGGCGACTGCGACCGCATTGGTGAAGGCGCACGGTTCTTCGATTCTGAGCCGAAACGTCCAGATATCGAGAAATACAACGCATGGCTCGCGAAGTACAGGACTTGATTGGTTTATGAAAATTGAGGCAGTTTGACCTGGGCCACGTTATTTTGATTTTGCTCGTGCGGCTTTTTGCAGGAGGTCGTGGACCCAATCCTCGAAGTACAAGGGGTACAGGTGCATGCGCTCGCTGGCTATGCGCAGCCCCTTCTTGGAGCGCCAGGCCCTGAGGCGCTCCTGGTCGGCGGGGAACTGCTCGGCAATCCTCTTTTTGTACAGGCGCCGCAGCCGCCGGCGCCTTTTGGCGCGAAGCTCGTCGTCCTTGTCGGTCGCGCGGAAATACCGCCTGATCTCGGCCACGCGCATATCCTGGTTCTTGAAATAGGGGATGAGCCTTCGGGGAATCTTTTCGGGCAGCACGAATTCGTCGTCGATGCCGGGATGCTCGATTTCGTCGCGCTCGTAGTGCAGGAAGGGGTCGTAGAAAAACGCGGCCGGATGAAAGTCCACCCGGTGCGCCGCCAGATACGTCACGAAAATATCCAGTCCCTTGCCCCCATAGAACAAATCCCACGGGCCGTCGCCGATCAGCAGGACAAAGCACAGCTTGTTCAGGTCCCTGCGATTGTAGCCGACGACTTTGTTGTACGCTCTTCGCAGCTTGGGTATCGTGGCCTTGCGCACGTCGATAATCAGCAGGCGCGAAGAAACCGTCTCGGCGGCCATGGCCTCGATTTCCTCGACGGCCTCGCGGATCCGCCGGCGGCGGGGGGTAACGAGCAGACAGCCTTCGGTTCGCGGGTCGTGCTGGATCCGCTCGCAGACGTCCTCGGCCAGAACCGGATCCAGCGTCAGAACGTGTATCTGCGCCGCTCGTGCGCGGTGGCTCAGGATATCATACCGGTCGTCGGTGAGATGATGTGTCGTCTCTTCCAATCCTTTTCAACCTCCCTGTGCTCGATAGCGGGCCGTCGTGTTCGCAGGCCCGCGACGAAAATCCCCTATTCGCTCACCTTCGGCGCGCGGATCAGCGAGCTCATAAACTCGTCGCGATTCACCAGGACCGGCTCGCCAAAGCCGGCCTCGCGAAGATCCTCGCTGTACTCTTCAAATGTGTACGTCCCTCCGGCTTCGGTGGCGGTCAGCATATTGACCGCAAACAGCGCCCCGCCGGGCGGGCTGATGCGGGACGGGTCCATGACCACGTCGCGGATGACCACGACCCCGTCCTCGTCGAGGGCCGCGTGGGCCCTGGCAAACAGCTCGCGGTTCTGCTGCCTGGAGTTCTGGTGGCAGATGGCGCCGAGCCAGGCCAAATCCACCCCGGCAGGTAAGTCATCGGT
>CP070806.1:1436432-1440895 GCA_020343675.1 Phycisphaerales bacterium | reverse complement strand
CCCGGCTGGGGGCCGGAGCTTGGAATGGGCATAACAGACGTAACGAATGAGTTCATTCTGGCGGGCGTGCGATATGGAATCTTGGGGATCATCGCTCTGTGTATGGTGCTTGCAACCGCATTTCGGGGGCTCATAAGCACAGACAAGAGGCTGACAGATCCCTATATGAGATCCATGTGCTGGGCTCTCGGAAGTCTGTTGTTCGCGATTGTAGTAACATGGATGTCGGTGAGTTTCTTCGGGCAGTTGATGCCCCTATTCTATTGCCTCATGGGCATCATTGGCTCTTTTATCAGTTTCTCTGTGTCGCGCCCAGGCCGTTTGCAGATGACGGCCGCAACTCCGTCTTCTCCGTGAGTGTTGAGAAGGCAGCCAGCGACAAAAAGCAGGCATTTTGAAGTTCCGGGGAACATAGAGAAAGACGCGTACCAGAGCTGACGGGCGGGGAATTGTCCGACGGTGACAACAAGGGCGAGCAGAATGGACGTTTCGATAGTCATAGTCAACTGGAATGCCAAAGAGCTCCTGCGCGATTGCCTCAACTCGGTTTGTGAACAGACACTCGATATAGATTATGAGATCCTTGTTATCGACAACGCATCGACGGACGGCTCCTCAGAGATGGTTAGGAATGATTTTCAGCAGGTCATTCTGATAGAGAATACGGAGAACCGTGGTTTTGCTGCAGCCAATAACCAGGGAATTGCTCAGGCCGCGGGCAGATACGTTCTGCTATTGAACAGCGATACCATCGTCTGTGACCGGGCCATTGAAAAGACGGCGGAGTATGCAGATGAGCATCCGGATGCAGCGGTCGTAGGTTGTCAGGTTTGGGAGGATTCCGACACCATCCAACTGACTTGTTTTCGCTTTCCTTCCGTTGCTGATGTAGCTTGGTCTGCTTTCGGGTTAGCCAGGCTGTTCCCAAATAATCGGACTCTGGGTCGTCAGCACATGCTCTGGTGGCGCCGCGACAGCGAGCGTGAGGTTGATGTCGTCTCAGGCATGTTCATGATGGTCAGGCGGGCGGCGATTGCCGAGGTTGGGCCGATGGATGAAGACTACTTCCTCTATTTTGAAGAAACGGACTGGTGCTACAGATTGGCCAGGGCGGGCTGGAAAATGCTATTCTGGCCCGGGGCCCGAATCATCCATTGCCACGGGGGCAGCAACAGCAGCAATAAGGCTGCGGCGAGAATGTTCGTTCAGTTTCAGAAGAGCCTTTGCATTTTCTTCAAGAAGCATTATGGGTTGCTCAGTTGCACTCTGGCGCGCGGGCTGCTGGTTGTATCACTCGGATCGCGCTGTTGTCTCTGGGCGGCAAAGGTGCTCTTGAGAAAAGTGTCGGACCGTGATGTCAACTCGGAGAAAGCGCAGGTCGGTAACTATTGGGCCGCATTCAGATTCTGCGCATTTGGCAGCGAGCCGAAATAGAATCCGGAACTTATGTTTGGCCACGCACTCAGGGACATAAAGGGTCTGATCGAATGGATTGGCGCGGTTCTGTATGCACCGTGGCTGTTGCTGATGCATAAGGGCCCGTTGCGCAGCGTAATATACTACCACGGCGTCGCACGAAAGGACGTTCCGGATTTCAAAAAGCAGATGGCGTATCTGGCCGAATGCTGCTCCGTTGTTGAACCGTCGAAAATAATGACCGCCTGCTCAAATGGGGCACGTTGTATTGTGGCCATAACGTTCGACGATGCGTTCCTGAGTGTCTTTGAGAACGCGGTGCCCGTTTTGAAAGAGCACGGATTGCCCGCAGGAATCTTTGTCCCTGCCGGCTGTCTCGGAGGTTCCCCATCTTGGGTAATGCCTGAGACCTCCGGCGACAAAGATGAGGTTCTTATGAGCGAACGGCACATTGCGGGGTTGGACAAAGACGGGTTTGAGATATTCTCCCATACTCTCTCGCATCCGGTGCTGACGAAGATTGAAGACGGCAGGCTGAAGAAGGAACTGGCCGACTCGAAACAAATGCTGGAAGAAATCGTCGGTCATGAAGTCCATGCCATTAGCTATCCTCATGGGGCGCACAATGACCGGGTGCGCGTGCAGACTCAGAAAGCGGGCTACAAACTGGGTTTTACTATAGAGCCGAAGATGGTGACCGGTGCGACCGACCGTTTGACGATAGGCCGGTTCAAGGTCTCAGCGGGAGAGGGCCTTCTGACATTCGGGTTGAAAGTCCGCGGGGCGTATCAAGTGAGCAGTTACCTGCGTCGGATAAAGGCTCTGGTCAGCCTGCGGCCTTCAGGACGCTCATGCCGGACTCAGACGGCATAATATCTGGTTGAATGCCGGATCTAATATCATGGCGTATGAAATTATTATCGACGGGATTGACAGGCGGCAGTGGGAAGAATCCGCCCGAGCGTTCTCGGACTACAACATCTATCAGACATGGGCCTATCAGCAAGTACGGGCCGAGATGGACGGCCAGGAGTTGAGCCGGGCAGTGATAAAGGACGAAGCTGATCGTGTTGTTGCGATGGGCCAGGTCAGAATCAAGCGGGTCAGATGGCTGGGCCTCGCGGTGGGTTACGTTCAGTGGGGTCCCATGTTTCGAGGCCGAGAGAAGCAGACAGCTTGTCTGGTGGAAGTGCTGGACCTCTTACGACAAGCTTACCTTGGAACGAGGATCAATATTCTGCGCGTTGCCCCGAGCATATTTGTGGGCGAGTCGGACAATCCGCCCTCAGAGATGTTTCAGTCCGGGGGGTTTGAGCATGTGGGCCATCTTGCACCCTATCGCACAATGGTGTTTCCCCTGGATATATCTGAAGACCAAATGCGTCGCAGGCTGCACCGAAGCTGGCGCCGATACCTGGTCAAAGCCGAACGAAGTGACATCGAGATTCGAGAAGGTGCGGATGCAGAGTATTTCGACATTCTGGAGGCGTTATACTTCGGGGCATTGGAACGAAAAGGATTCGGAGGTCTCGACCCGACGGTGTTCGTGCGTGCTCAGCAACTGTTGTCAAACGGAGAGAAAATGAACGCTGTTGTGGCGTATTGTCAAGGTCAACCCGTGGCAGCGCACGTTACCAGTCATTTGGGCGCGACGGGACTGGGACTCCTGGCGGCCGTCAATGAAGCCGGCCTTCAGTGTGCAGCCTCTTACCTGGTGTGGTGGAGAACGTTACTGGCCGCCAAGCGTGCCGGCATGAAACGATATGATCTGGGCGGCATTGATCCGGAAAACAATCCCAGGGTGTTCCAGTTTAAGTCGCGTATAGGAAGCGAGGAAGCCTGTCACGTCGGTGCGTTTGAGACGTGCTGTAATCGGTATGTCAGAGCGATATGGCGGCAGGCCGAAAAGATCCATGGTCGGCTCAAGAAGTAGGCGCAAAGGCAATGGTCCCCAAGACGATTTCGGATACAGTCAGGCTTAGAACTGATGCCGGCGAAGAAAAGGCGCTGCAGGGTGAGGTCGATGATCGCTGTGAATCATTGGCGGGCATGCAGCGAGAATGGGATGATCTTGCAGAAATATTCGAACCCTTGTGCGCGTGCATCAGCCACACACGGAAAGTGAAAAAGCCTGTCAGGTTGGTGCGCGTGAGACGGGCAGGAGCCCGTGGGACCATCCGTGTACATCAAAGCGATATGACGCCGTGATTTCGGAGAAGTTCAATCAAAACACATGGAGCCATACAAGGGCCACAGATGAAGAAGGAGGCAGTTGAGCACATTCGGTTGCCGGATCTTCCCAGATTAGCCTGGATAGCACGCGTGAATCCATCAAACGACGTGCGGGTTTATCATGGGATCAATGTGGAACGTCATGACCAATGGTTGGTGGAGGGAGTCTGGGATGGCGAATTCGGGCTCGGAGATTTTCACAGAAGCTCTTTCTTCTTTGGCAGTGGCATGCGCGTATCAGATAACGGAGTTTATTTCACAACATCCTCCTCCCTTAATTCCCGCTTGCTTTGTTGTCGTTATGGCAAAGATATTTTGGTCTCCAATAGTCTGATTATACTGCTGGCGTATACGGATGCCAAGCTTGACCAAGAGCATGACTATAACCGGGAGTGTAGCAGTATTGTCAGAAGTGTTGATTCGTACGATCGAAAGTTCAGAGTGCTTCATCCGAGCATAGAATACTTTCAGCAGGTATTCTTTGAGAATATCTTCGTCTCACATGGACAGATCTCATTCAAACCGCGAGAGCATCGCACACATATTGAATCGTATGAAGATTATATTGAACAATTGATGAGTATCCTCTACAGGATCAGAGATAACTACACAGACAAGAGGAGACGATTCTCTGTCGATGCATTTTCAACGATTTCGTCCGGTTACGATTCTACTGCGGTGGCTTGTCTTGTGAGGAAGATCGGCGTCTCGAAATGTTTCACGAGCCGACGGTCTAACTCTGTCTTACCTGTGTGTTTTGCCCGTGCATCTGATGACGGCACATATGTTGGCAGGAAATTGGGCATGAGTGTCCA
>CP070806.1:1431862-1436332 GCA_020343675.1 Phycisphaerales bacterium | reverse complement strand
GTCCAACTGCTCCTGTGTGCAGAGCTTCTCGCCGAGAAGTTTCTCGCTCAGAACGGTAATCGGATCGCGCTGGTGCCAGGCCTTTTCCTCGGCCTTCGTGCGATAGGCGCGAGGATCGCTCCTGCTGTGCCCATACCAGCGGTAGGTCTTGGCCTCGATCATCGTCATCTGAGTGTCGTTTCTTGCGTTTTCAACAGCGGCTCGAACCGCAAGAAAGACGGCAATGGTATCCTGGCCGTCAATAATCATCGCCGGTAGGTCATAGGAAGCCGCTCTTTGAGCGATGTCCTCGATATTGCTCGCCCTGACCGCGCCCTCGACCTCACTGCCCGAGAACGGCACGCTCATTCCGTAAAGGTTATTCTCGATGATCGCCACCAGCGGCACGGCCAGTGTTGAGGCCATATTCATGGCCTCATGAAAACTGCCGGTATTGGTGGAGCCGTCCCCGAAGAAGGAGAGCACGACCTTGCCGGTCTTCCGGTACTTCTCTGCAAGGGCCGCCCCGACAGCCGGCGCCTGGTTGCCGCCGACAATGCCGGTCGAGCCGAGATTATTGCATTTATCGACGTCGGCGATGTGCATCGAGCCGCCCCGGCCTTTGCAGTAGCCGGTCTCCTTGCCCATCAGCTCGGCCATCATCTGGTTCCAGTGATTCTGCCGGTCGGCTTCGCTGTCGGCGTACTTGTTGCCGATCGCGCCGCAGTGGCCATGGCCACGGTGCGTCGAGCCGATCACATCGCCTCGATCGATAGCGGCGATCGCGCCGACGGCGACGGCCTCCTCGCCCGCGTACAGGTGTGAGGCGCCCTTGATGATGTTCTGGCCCAAAAGCTCGAATACCTTCTCCTCAAAGAACCGAATCTCGTAGATCGTCCGTAGCCAATCGACGGCATCTTCAAGGCTGATGCTGCCCTCTTTGATAAGGTCCTTGATCTTCGGGACCGGCTTCTTACGAGTATCCTCGATGCTAAAACCCATACTGCGAATCTCCTGAAACACCTAAATTCTTAGGGGCAATAACCCCCACTGGCTCGCCTAACAGCGTTAAGAAGCGGTAGTATAGCACATCCTGGTCGGCCAAGGCAACGGGAGGGAGCTCATTTTGCTCGCTTTTTTGTCTTTTGCGAAATCGGGACTGCCGAACGACCCGTTTTCGCTTGATTGACGCCGAATGTGCTCTTAGAATCGTATTCCCATCAGCCGCTCTTTCTCCAGGCTGGGGCGGTTGAGAGAAGACATGTGCGGTTGATTCGGGCTTGGATGGTATCAAGGGTATCTGTTCATGAACGACGTTAAAAGTGTAACGGCGCTATTCCTGGGCATTCTGCTCGCTGGCAACGTCTGTTTCGCGGATGACTGGCCTCAGTTTCGCGGGCCCAACCGTGATGGAAAATCCGCCGAGACCGGACTGCTGAAGAAATGGCCCCAAGGGGGGCCGAAGCTTCTGTGGTCCGTTGAGGGGCTGGGCATTGGCTTTTCGTCAGTGGCCGTCGCGGACGGATTCGTCTATACGACCGGGATGCTCGACGGTGAGGGCTTCATTTTCGCCTGCGACCTTGCCGGCAACATGAAGTGGAAGGAATCCTACGGCCCCGAATGGACAGGGTCGTACAAGGGGACCCGGACCACGCCAACCATTGACGTTGGCCGTGTCTATGTGTTCAGCGGCACCGGCAGGATGGTGTGCTTTAACGCCAGGACGGGCGAGAATATCTGGCAGGTCGATACGCTCACGAAGTTCGACGGCAAGAACATTCGCTGGGGCATGAGCGGCTCACCGTTGATCGACGGCGACAAAGTCTATTGCAGTCCCGGCGGCAAGAAGGGCGCCATTGTTGCGTTAGATAAAATGACAGGCCAAACCATCTGGGCCACCGCGGGACTTGATGAGGCATCGGCATACAGCTCCCCCATCCTGATCGAGCGTGGATCGAACCGGCTTGTCATAAATCTGATTCAAAAATCGATTGTGTGCGTCGCCGCCGATACGGGCAAACTCCTCTGGCGCGAACCGTACGAGACGCCTTCCGATACCGGTTCTGTCACGCCGCTCTACAAAGATGGACGTCTGTATGTTACAAGCGCCGTCGAGCGAGAGTTCAAGCGAGGCGGAGTCATGTTCGAGCTTTCGCCCGACGGGACGTCGGTCACTGAGAAGTGGAATGACCAGACGCTCGACTGCGGCCACGGCGGGGTTGTGCTGGTGGACGGCTACCTGTACGGCTCCAGCTTCGACGGCATCCCCAAAGGCGACTGGATCTGCCTCAATTGGGACAGCGGAAAAGTCATGTATGAAATCAAATGGAATGGCAATAAGGGCTCGATTATGTACGCCGACGGCATGCTGTATTGCTACGATGAAAATACCGGCGACGTGGCCCTGGTCAAACCTTCTCCGAACAGCTTTGAGATAGTCAGTTCTTTCCGGGTCACGAAAGGCTCCGGCAAACACTGGGCCCACCCCGCCATATCCGACGGCCGACTCTATATCCGCCACGGCGACGTCCTCATGGCCTACGATATAAAGAACGAATAGACCTCCGCATGCGGGAACGGGCTTCGTGTCAGTTCGGGGCTTGTACCGAGCTTTTTGGCGCAGGGGCCCCTTGTTTGATGACCCATCGTTAGGAGCAGATAGGCTCTCTGCACCGCGGATAGGCCCTCATCTCGTCCGTTCTACGAATTCACAGCAGATTCCGTTTCTGCGGCTGCCGACCCGGATTTGGCCTGGAATTGCCGGGCAGGAGTCTGATACCCGTGCAAAATCCCACACCAATAAACGGGATTTCTCTTGACGGCGGGTAATTCAATCCGGTATAAATATATTAGTTGGACCTTGCGGTCTTTTCCGCACTTCCAGGAGGCAAAGTGCCTGTGGTTTTGCCCCGATCTCGACGTTTTGGTCAATGGCCCCTCGCGGGCATGGTGAGGAAGGAAGGAGGTGGAATCAAGTCTTAGACGACTTCTCGATGGTAGCTTTGGCGTGTGTGGCCAGAGTACGGTTGCGCTAGACCTTATTGAAGGAGGACTACGATGTGCCAGAAATCGATTTGCTTGACTTCTTTTGTTTTGACAATGGCTTTGGCGACTGTGGCCGGCGCCGATTGGGTCGCCTATAACGACCTGTCCGACGGCAACGGCGGCACCGCCGCTCTGGGTCTGAATGTTACCACCTACACCTATTTGGATACCAATAGGACACTCATGGATTTCCAGACCGGAGCTATGTTGACCGTTACCATGACCGGGGAAATAGTCGGTGATGGTGACACTAACGGAGATGTGTATCCGAACAACGGGGGTAATTGTAATACGGGCACCGACGCGGATAATGTATTTGGTGGCATCCTCGATTTAACCGGGGGAAACGAACTTGACACTACAGCCGAGCATAAGGCTATAATTTTCAACGGTTTGAATCCAGTGATGAGTTACACTATCACTTTAACGTCAAACCGTGCCAACGCCCCGTATACCAACAGATGGAGCACGGTGACCATTGAAGGCGCCGACGCATATACGTATGCCGCCAGTGCGGGTGTGTTGAAACTCTCGGAGGCCGCGGGGGAATTCTGCGTCGGCTATAACACCGTAGATGGTTATGTCATGAAGTGGACAGATATTTCATGTGGTGCGGACGGCAGTTTCTCCATCAAATCCGAAAACGCCGATCGGGGTGGAAAGGGCTATGCCATGATGGCTTTCAAGCTGGAGGAATTCGCCCTGGGAAATGCCACTGACCCGAGCCCTGCGGATGAAGTAACGGACGTGCCCCGAGATGTGGTTCTGAGCTGGACGCCGGGGATTTACGCGCCGCCGGTCAACGGCCATCGAATCTATCTCGGCAAGAGCTTCAGCGACGTCAACGACGGCACAGGTGGTGTCGCTCTGGACAACAGCAGCTACGATCCCGGACGGCTTGATTTGGGCAGCACCTACTACTGGCGGGTCGATGAGGTCAACGCTCCGCCGGATTCTACGGTGTACAAAGGGGAAGTCTGGAGCTTTACGACCGAACCTGTCGGATATGCTATCGATGGTGCGAACATCACAGCCACAGCATCCAGTGTGGGTGGAGCGGACTTCGGCCCGGACAAGACCATTGATAGTTCCGGATTGGATGCTGACGATCTGCACTCGACAGACGCAACGGATATGTGGCTCAGCGACAATGAACCGTCAGGGGCCTGGATCCAATACGACCTTGACAAGGTTTACAGACTTCACGAGATGTGGGTCTGGAACTCCAACCAGACGTTTGAGGCCCTCTTTGGCTTCGGGTTCAAGGATGTGACCGTCGAATACTCGACCAACGGAACCGAATGGACCGCTCTGGCCGACGTACCTCAATTCACCAAGGCGTCCGGCATGGCTGGGTATGCACACAATACCACGGTTGACTTCGGCGGTGCGGTGGCACAGTACGTCAGACTGACCGCGAACAGCAACTGGGGAGGCATCCTGCCC
>CP070806.1:1427291-1431762 GCA_020343675.1 Phycisphaerales bacterium | reverse complement strand
TGCCTTCGGCGGCCGAGCGGTAGAATCCCTCCACCACCTTCATGCAGGCCAGACCTCCGGCGCCACTGACTCCGAACTTCGGCTCTCGGTTGTTTAGAACACAATCCACAAAATAGTCGATTTCTGAGACGTAGCCGAGACTGTAGAACTCGTCAAGAGCCGGCTTTGTCCAACCGTGGGTGAAGTCGGCCTTCTCGATGGCGTATCCGTAGCCGCGGCGGGAATATACTTCGATATTGGAGCCAAAGGTCAGCTCGACGTTAATGCGACCTTCGGTACCGTAAACCTCGAGACGATCGTCCATTCCACCGACAGTGATGTAGTTGCCCTCGACAAGCGCTCGCCTTCCGTCAGCAAAAGTCATCAGGCCGGCGAACCAATCCTCCCCTTCGAAATCTTTGTGGATGAAATTATCTGCCAGCCCACCTGTCATCACACCTGTTACCTCGGCAACCGGATTCTGGTCGGCTCGGAACAAATGCAGCAAATAGCCAATGGGATGAGTGGCCAGGTGGATAAGCGAGCCCCCACCACAAGTACTTTTCTTTTTCGCGAAGGGCGAGTGCGAGCCACTGTGAGTTTCTTTTGCCTTGACGAAAAGAATCTCGCCCAAAGCACCCTCGGCGATGATTTCCTCCATTCGGGTCAGACTGGGCGCGAACACCCAGTCTTCTGCGTAGAGAAGCTTCACACCCTCTGCGGCGCACGCCTCAACCATCTCTACGGCCTCCTGAACGGTTATCGCCAGTGCCTTCTCGCATATGATATGTTTTCTTGCCCGTGCAGCGGCAATTGTCACATCGTGATGGAGGTAATTTGGCACGCACACACTGACAGCGTCGATATCATCCCGTTCCACCATCTCGTGGAAATCCTCATAGGTGTGTGGGATATGGAACCTGGCAGCAAATTCCTGCAAGTCGTCCAGCGCTGTCACGGCAACTATTTCTACCTTGTTGTTTCGACGGTAACATTCGGCGTGTAGCGTCGCGGCGAACTTCGAGCCGACAATACCTACTCTCAGCTTATCCATGAGTCCCTTTCACTTCCAAAACGGTAGTCACCGTATCGACGATTTTCATATTATCCATTGTAGGCATTCGGTCCGGATCATACAACAGCTTTTGACTGACAGATCCAGATAAGCCGGAACGCCTACACTGTTCCCATACCACCTGTTCCTATTCAAGAGTATCCCGGACTGACCCCGCGGGCATATTCAAATTGGTGCACGCACCAAGCACCTGTTTGCATGGGCCGCTCTACTCGAAAATCAGCGTGCCGAATTTGTCGAATTCGTGAAAACCCGACCCGACGCGGGCCCAGTCCCAGCTTGTGGTCTTGGCGTCGTCGTAGTCAACGCGATAGAAATTGGCCCGCCATCGCGTTCCACTCTGCGGGGGAACGTTCTGCAAGGGTCTGAGCAGGTCGTACGGAATGAACACCTCTGCTTTCCAACCGGCTACGCGGGCGCCTGACTGCCTCGGGCCGCCCACGGCCGCAGTGGCCCTTTGCGTCTTTCGTTTCCCATCGTAGCGCCAGGGCCGCCAACCGAGAAACTCGCCGCCGAAATTGGGAATGAGAATCGGCAGCTCGAAACCCAGCGGCGAAATCTCGTACTCGAAGTAAACGGGGTACCGCTCGTCCGGCCAGAGGAAGACCTCGAATATATCCTCCGTCCACAAATTCAGGAAGTCTTCTTTCATTGTAGCGGTGATTTTGCGGTCCTCGGCCTCCATGAGTGCATACAGCCCGCTCTCGGAGTAGAGCATCTTTACGTGCGTGTTGTACTTATGGCCGTCGGTGGTGCGCAGGTTAAGCGGTTCCCATTCGGTCTGTTTCCAGGCGGGTGCATCGCCGGCGCCATTCACGGCAAAATCTTCCGTCCGCCGGACCCACAGCACCTTGGCGGCCGACCCCCGCGAGACCGCTGGCCGGCCGAATAAGAGTTGCTCGGCGTTCTTGTGATAGACCTTTTCCAACACGTTGTTTGGAAGGAACAGCCCGTAAATCATCCAGAAGCCCTGGCGGTGGTGCCCGGATGCGCAATCGAAATACTCGTTGTCAGTTTCCAGAAAACGGTAATACATCCGGTAAGCATCTCGGCTCGGAGCCGTATCGGTGCCGAACATGATGCGGTCCTGATACTTTATGAAGAACTTCCGGGCCGTATAGGGCTGACGGCCCAGTTCTGAAATCCGCGCATCAACATCCACATACATGTTGGGATAGCTGTCCAGCCACGTCCCAACGGCACCAAGGTCTTCAGGATTGTTGGCGAAATGGGCGCAGATGAACGTGGTCCCGGGATGCCTGGCGATAGCGCGATTACGCTGGGCGAGGACTTCGTCGCGGGAGGGGAACTTCTCGTCGTGGAACAGCCAGTCCGGATGGGTACCAAGCTCGTGCCATCTTTCATTGAAACGATCCAGCGGTGTGAAGAAAGCGGCCGGGTCGGCGGTGTGAATCACCACGGGACGATTATACTTGGCGCACATTTGCCAGACAGGGTCCAGCTTGGGATCATCGACCGGCATGAGTTTGCCGTTCCGATAGCGATAGGACAGGCCGAGTGACTTATGGATCTTCAGCCCCTTGGCGCCGGCCCGGAAGCTCTCTTCGAGCCGGCTTGCCTCGCGCCGGCCCCAGCCCTCGTCGTCGATTCCTTCGAAATTCAGCAATGCAAACGTAAGGAAGCGGTCCGCATGGGCCTCATCCAGCGCCGAGAGCGTTTGCTTGAGTTTATCGCCCCATCCACCGTCAAGGTTCACGACTGTGCGCACACCGGCGGCATCCATCTCGGTCAGATAGTGCTTGACTCGGTCTGGCGTGAGTCGGTCCCGGCCTCCGCCCAGGTGATTGTGAACATCGACAACCGGATACGCCGGCCTTTCGACCACGCTCTGCTTCGTCTTGAGCATCGGGCGGGGTTCCCAATCGCGAAGCTTGAGTTCACTGATATCACCGGGCTGCTGGGCAAGTACCCATGACCCAAAGCCGGCCACCACGGCCAGAGCCGGTCCCACAAATACACGCATCTTCATGATAATCTCTCCTTTTCGCCTGACAGTAACAATAGCAGAAATGAGACTATTCCAAGCCCCATCCGTACGGAAGACTCTATTTTGTTTGTCGTCAAAGAACTTGCCTGAAGTTGCCACATATAGTTAATCATACCATGTTAGCGGCGCCAATGGTATAGGCGACCCGTGCCTAACTCACATGTCCGCCTGCGCATTGACCGGTTCGGCCGAATGTGTGAATGGTCTCAGTGACCTATTCGCCCTTGTCCCAAAACGCCTCAATTGGGAATTCAGTTGTTTGCAGTGGTCCTATTTTCACTTGACGAGTGCAAGATGCCGGATTTGTCTCTGCCCAGCATGAAACAACAGATTGCAGCCGGCACAGACGGCACAGGGCAGATGGCCCTGAAGATGAGGCAGAACCGTTGACACCAAAACGGACACCTGAATTGACACCTGCAGCTTTCTCGGAATGTAACCTGTTGTCCTCGGGTGTCAATTTGTCTACAGCCGTATCTGAGAAAGCGGGGGGGGACAAACACTTGCCAGGCGAGAAGTCAGGCAGTCGAAGGGGGGCTTTGTCATCGAGTATCACCGACAAGGAGGCAATACGCCTGGCCCGACTCGAACGGGCAACCTTCGGTTCCGTAGACCGACGAAAGCGGCGATACTGGGCCAGAAACGGGGTGTTTACAGTTATATTTGCAGTCTGACCACGGGGTGTCCAAAGATACTGTAAGAGCATAAAGACAGAAGATTCAAGACTTGAAGGGCTGTGAGCATCCGCTTGCAGCCCTTTTCTTATGGGCAGACTTTCTGTTGAGCTTCACGCCGCCGTTGTTAGAATGGTGAGGTGAGATTTTGCGAGCAGATCATCTGAAAGGAGATATTATGAGCGATTCTGAAAAACCGAAAAGTTGGAAAGACCGCAGACAATCAATTAAACACAAGTGGCTCGCGCCGTTCATCTTCCCAGAGTGGCTTTGTGAGCGACTATCGTATTTCTTAGGACAGTGGGCTTTTCTCGAGATCTTGGGGCACGCCGGTCGCCTGACGATTCTTATAGCTGTCGTCACCTATTTCATGGGAGCCGACGAACGGCAGATGCAGGCTACGGATCAACGAAAAGCGAAACAGTATCAGGCTTGGCAAGTAATCAATATTGCGCAGGGAAAACCAGGCGGTGGTGGAAGGAAGGATGCTCTCGAAGACTTGAACAAAGACAATGTTTCTCTGGTGGGCGTAGATATATCTAAGGCGTTTCTCCGTGAGTTAAACCTGGCCGGCGCATATCTCGTCCAGGCAAATCTTGCCGAAGCAAACCTCGAGTATGCGAACCTCAGCAGAGCAGACCTCCGGCAGGCGAACCTTGCCGGAGCAGTCCTCTACCACACGGACCTCGACGAAGCATACCTCTCGAAGGCGGACCTTACCAGAGTTGAAGCTCG
>CP070806.1:1422718-1427191 GCA_020343675.1 Phycisphaerales bacterium | reverse complement strand
GATCAGTGCTCTGATAAAGACCAGAACTAGTAATCCCATAGTGATCAGTGCGGCTGTTCCGCGGTTCTCATACCGAGCCAAACGCCGAGGCGGCGGGGGGAACATGGCGCCGAAGTCGCTTGTCATTGTCCTTATCCTCCCACGCCCCGCATAACTGGCGAGGAACCGCCCTGCGGGTTGCCTATCCATACCGAAAACGTCGTACTCGCTGATCGCAAAGTACGCGCGATGTTTCCTTTCCTCAAGCTATGTTGCTGGCACTTGGGCCTATGGTCCTGACCTTAGGCCCAAGTGCCCGCAACACTTCAAGTCTATGTCTGGCAGAGCCTTGCGTCCGTTCCGTGTGCCCGCAGTCCGCTAAGTGCTGTGAAAGGGGCGCCGCATCAGATTCTCTGACCACTTCGAACTCTCACCAACTGAAGCTGACGAATGGTTTGCCCCAGTACTCTCAGTGGACACCCTTCTGTTCATCGCCCCCTTCCTTGTCTACGACCGGGAAGACGGGATCTCCGAAAACACCCCGGTCATGGCGTGTCGGGTAGGGACCGCTAACGTCCGATTGCCTTGAGATTCAGCGTCAGCGATCCAAGATCGAGAGTTTCTCCCGCCTTTACCCTTATGGTCCGCAGAGGACCCTGTTCGCCGGCCGTTGCATCGACGAATTGCACCTGGAATTCACCCGGCGGAAGGTATACGGCCCACGTGCCGTCACTTCCGACAGACTCATATTGCCGATGGCCCTTGCCCGGTCGTGTGATTGTGCCATGGAGTCTACCCGAGAAAAGCTTGCCGGTGCGGCCGTTGATCAGCTTGGCCTTGACTAAAGAGCCCTCGGTCAATTCCACCACCACTTCTTTGGTCTGACCGGGCTTAACATCGAAGGCGATCGGTGAAGGCCAGACCAGTTTGCTGTTCGCGGGGTTCACGGAAGAGAAACTCATTTTCCAGGACAACTCATTCTTCCCGACACGGGCGCGTTCTTGTGGTTTCAGCGTGTCCAGACCGAATGCAGTTGAAAAGCTCTGCAGGGCTGGAAGCGAAAAGCTGCCGTCTTGTTCTACAGGTACCCAATAAGTTTTCGGAGGCCTGGAGCCGACCTTTTTGAGTATGCCCGTTACACTGATCCTACAGGGCTGTGCGGGGGGCTTGCCGGTTTCTTTGACGATAACTTTGCCCCTGACATCCCCACCACGAGTAAGCCGGAAGACACCGCCGGTGTTCCGGGATTTTCTGATGCGCTCAATCGGCCAACCGCCAACGTACGTGTAGCCGGTTTCCGGGTCCAAACAAGCCGCTTGGAGATGATAAAACGGGGCAACTATCTCGACCGATATCTTGTCTTTGTTGCTGAATCTGGATAACTCAAACCAGCCATCTTGGTCGGTCTGGTATGACAATTCCAACGGGCCGCCTTTTCTCATGCCAACGACTCCGGCACCATCCCTTCCTTCCCAAGTCCCGATACGTACCCTCGCACCAGCGATAGGCTTGCCCGCCTGATCCAGCACTCGTGCCCGCCAGGATTTGCCGGGTTTATGGACTACGAAATCGATATTCTCGTCCTTTGAGGCGGCAATGAAGGCTATTGCCAGGTCGTAACCCGGATTGTCGAAGACAATGTTTCCATACGCAAATGCGAACTTTCCACCCGGCCCTTCCACGTGAAACTTGGCTATCCCCTGTTTGTCCGTCAGGGCGTCCTGGGTGATCCTCTCAACGCTGCTGTCAGTCTGGATGTCCATGAGCAGACGGAGGCGGGCGTCAGGAACGGGTCGGCCGTCTTTGTCGACGCAATTGACCTCGTATCGCATCCCTTCGTCGCTGATGCGTTTCAGAACGACCTTGAAGTCTTGGCTGTTGCTGTCGGCCGTGAACTCTCTGTCCTTATATCCATGGGACACTGTTTTGAAAGTCACTTTTTCCGTGGTAAGACCGGTGATGGAAAATGCCCCGGCCACGTCCGACCGAATGGGCTTTGCGGGCGCCATGCTGCATTTCTGCAGCTCGCCGGTGGCCCCCTTTGTTCTCGCCCGGGAAATGACGTGAATTACGGCCCCTCCAACGGGCTCGTTCTGTTCATTGACCACACGCCCCTGCAGCGTGTGGGTAAACAGCGATTCGTTGTTTGTGGCTCTCCTTGCAGCATTCGCTCGGAAAGTCAAGAAACAACAGGAGAAGGCAGTCAGGCCCAGAATTGACACCAGGCGGAGACTGCCCGCTGGCCTGACGTTCCTATCGAGAATCCGAACCATTCTCGAGGCAAGGCTGCTGCGTCTTTCGAAGATCCCTATGAATCCGGGCATTAAGACAGGGCGCGGAGACATTTGCGGAAGGACCTTCAAGAGACTTTGCACATATCCCTTTCGATTGAGATCCAGCGTGACCAGAACCACGTCGTCGCACGCTTTTTCGCGTTCGACCCGAATCTGCCGATTAGCCAGCCACAAAAACGGATTGAAGAAGTACATGATGGCGGCAAAAGTCTGCACCCAGTTGACCAGCCAATCATACCGCTTGATGTGGGCCAGTTCGTGAATGATGACCGGCTCAAGCTCATCTTCACTGAGTTCTTTCAACACCCTGCGCGGAAAGATAATAGTCGGCCTGAACAGTCCGCAGACCACGGGGCTGGCCAACTCGTCCGTGACGCACACGGTGAATCGGTGTCGAATCTTCAGAAGTCGCGCATAACGTTCCACAAGCGTGGTTAAGTGCCGGGGAGCCTGTTCGCTCCGTCGCCGCATCTGGACGAGCCGCATCAGCTTGATACGGGCCAGAACCACCAGCATGACCACGCCGATCATCCAGGCGAGGCAAAGAAGGGCATGGGCATGGAGGGATTCTTTAACCGGCGCGTTAATGGGCTGGACAATGGATGAAGATATGCCAGGGCCGTTCGCATAGCTGCCTGCTGAATAGCCAAATGCGGGAGGGGCCTCGAGAGGCTGATCGATCGGCGGTGCAACGACTTGCTGATTATCCAGCGGCAAGCGATTTACCAGTACCGGGCCCCAGTTGCTGATGCCGGTCGGCAGATAGAGCGACGGAGGCAGGAATAGACGGACGATCACCAGCAGCCACAACAAATACTTGAATTGTGGCGAGGCTTTCCTGAAAACCGATCGTGTCGCTAAAGCTACGACCAGGGCCAGCAAAGAGGACTGCCAGATCACTGGCCAGGCGTAAGAGGAGATGAAGCCGTCGGCACAAGCGTTAAGGTAGGATATCAAAGAGTCCAATGCTATTCCTCCTTGGTCTTGAGAAGGCGTCTGATCTCAGCGAGTTCAGATTCGCTTAGCTTGTCCTGATCGATCAGATAGGAGACGATGGGCCCTACGGCCCCGTCGAAGACCTTTTCCGAGAAGCTGTCGAAGGCGGCGATGGCGACCTCCCGGCGGGAAACCCGCGGCCGATAGAAGTACATGCTGCCTACCTTCTTGGTTGAGACATAGCCCTTCTCGTGCAGCCGCTCCATCATTGTGCGTACGGTGTTGTAGGCCCAGTGCTGCGACTCCTCCAGTTCCTCGCAGACCTCGCGCACGTTTGTCTTGTTCAGTTTCCAGATCACTTTCATGACGGCCCATTCGGCCTTGGACAGTTCGGGAAGTTTTTGATTCATTGCAGATTGCCTCCTTGGCTACGTCTGTAGCAAATTATACTACATGTGTAGCAGTTTGTCAAATGCCGGGTGAATAAGATCAACCCCCTCTGCTTCTGAACTGCTTCCAGTCTGCCCCTCCCCATGTCACGAGAGCAAGATCGAAGTTATGAGATCGGACGAAGAAGCTGGCCAGGGGGCACCCAGCACCCGGTGGGGGGGGGCGATACAAGCATCCGGACACCGTCCGTTGTGGGTCTGGACGGGAGGTTGGCTTTTTCGAAAATGAGCTCGACGAGCGCCCAGAACGGACATCCGATTGGGTCCAGGTAAGCCTTTTCGACAGGCGAGTCGATCTAAGCCATTCCTCAATAAGCACTTACGCATGTATTCGGTGACGACAGGTAGGCTTTTGTTGCCACTGGCACCCCTACTCTGGGTCTGGGCAATTCGGTGACCTCGGATCAGTGATTGGCTCAGCGGCCTGCTAGAGCTGATTCGATCACAGTCCGCAATTCGGGTCGGCGCGGACGTCCCCGCTGAAACACCTTTGCATGATGCCGAAATCCGCCCGGTCTGCGTCGGTGTCGCTGTCAATGTTCGCCTCTTCACCGCCGGTGACAGGAGGGCCGTTGTCCGCCCCGGTCATGCAGCTGTAGAGTCTCACTCAGAAGAGCCCCGACAAGCATCCGAGAGCGACTTCAGGCTAAGGCATGCTCTGATAGGCACTTACGAAAGGACTCTGTGGCGAGAGTTAGGGTTTGGCTGTGCCTGGCACTTAGGCCTAACGTGCTGCTCATCGGTGCACCAGGTACTGGCAAGACAATACTGAGCTGACGAATTGATCGGCAGTTGTTGAATGCCAGCGACTTTAG
>CP070806.1:1417989-1422618 GCA_020343675.1 Phycisphaerales bacterium | reverse complement strand
TGTTGTGTTTGCGTTTGGCGATCTGAGAGCGCAGACGAATGTCTGGCAGCCGTCGCCGGGACATACGCAAATCCCGATCTGGCCGGGGGCGGTGCCTGATGCGAAGCCTGCCCCGGGGCCGGAGTCCGCTGAAACGACGGAGAAGCTGTATGCCGGCAAGCCGGCTGTTGTGGTAAGTAACGTGTCGGAGCCGACGATGACGGTTTACCCGCCAAAGGGGAAGAATACCGGAGCTGCGGTGGTCGTGTTTCCTGGTGGAGGCTATAGAGTTCTGGCCATGGACCTTGAAGGCACGGAAGTCTGTGACTGGCTGACGTCCAAAGGCATTACGGGCGTTCTCTTGAAGTACCGCGTTCCTGGTTCGGGGCCGGATTTTGACTGGAAGATTGGGAGATTCGTCAATCCGAAACCACTGATGGCGTTGCAGGATGCGCAGAGAACGCTGGGGCTCCTGCGCCTTAACGCAGCCGAGTTGAATATTGATCCACACAAGATTGGAGTCCTGGGGTTTTCGGCCGGCGGATACCTGGTGGCAGCGATAAGCACGCATTTTGAGCGTGCGTACTCGCCTATAGACGCGGCTGATAAAAGAAGCTGCCGTCCAGACTTTGCGGTTGCTATTTATCCGGGCCATATGTCGATCGCCTACAAACAAGACCTTTCAAAGCTAAACCCAGGCATTCGCGTCACCGGTCTAACGCCGCCAACATTTCTCCTGCACGCTCAAGACGATCCTACAAATCCTGTTGAGTACTCACTTCTTTACTATGCAGCTCTCAAAAGCGCGAATGTGCCTGTCGAAATGCATTTGTTTACGGAAGGCAAACACGCGTTTGGACTGCGTCGTACAGAACTTCCGATCACGAAATGGCCTGAGTTGGTGGAGAGATGGCTGCAAACAATCTGGATGACATCGGAGAACCCGGAGCTTCGCAGGCTCATCGAAGCCCTGTCCAGCGGCGAGTGGCGCCAGCGGGAGCAGGCGGTCGAAGCGCTCGGGAGCATGAAACAGAGCGCGAGGGGCGCCATTGGACATCTCATCGAACGGCTGGCTGACGAGCAATGGCATGTGCGCAAAGCCGCGGCCACTGCCTTGTCACGCATGGGACCGGTGACAGAGCGGGCAATCCCGTCGTTGATCGCTGCACTCGCAGACGAAGAATGGCATGTTCGCAAGCCGGCTGCCGAGGCGCTGGCCGTCCTCGGGCCCGCATCGGCGCCGGCCGTTCCGGCCCTGATCGAGGCACTGGGGGACGAAGAATGGCAGGTGCGCAGCCCGGCAGCTTTGGCCCTGGCCGCCATCGGCCCCCAAGCGAGATCGGCTGTCCCACGACTCGCTTCCGTGATGGACGACGAGCAGTGGAAGGTGCGCAAACACGCCGCTCAAGCGCTGGGCGCGATTGGCGTGCCCAGTGAAGCGGTTCTGGCTGTCTTGCGTACAGCCACTGACGATGAAGAAGACCAGGTAAGGCTGGCCGCGAACCGCTCCCTGAATAGACTGATTCCTCTGTTGACAGAGACTCACTAACCCAGTTATATAGCATGCTTATATGATATTGATTTAATGAGGAATCACGCATGTCCATATTGGCACATCGTCTGCTGCCATTGATGGTTTTCTGTTTTTCATCCTGTGTTTTCTCACAGAGTCACAACGAGCACGTTATTGAAAACGATCAGTGGGCGATTACAGTGGATCTTCAGACGCTGCAAATGACTGCCCGATTTGACAATGGGGTTGCTGTTGAGTTATCAAAGGGACAGTCTGGCCTCGGCAAGGTGTCATCTGTCAGTCGCTTCGAAAATCAGTTACGCTGGGCCTTGGCGGATAAAGGACTAACTGTTGAATTATCACTCGATGGCAATGAACTCACTTTCGATATAAACGCTCGTGAGATCGCTTCATTGACGTGGCCTGTCACGCCGGCGGTCGCTCCCATCAAGGCTTTGATTTTACCCCGTGCCGAAGGGATCTACGTGCCCCTGAACATCCGACGTTGGACTGACTATCTCGTTAATCAAGGCGAGTGGAATACCCTCGAACATCTCAGTATGCCTTTTTGGGGATTTGATTGCGATGAGTATTGTCTGACCTGGATTGCAGCCAATCCGTTCAACAATGCCATGACGTTTAACTATGCGGACAACTCCCTTCAAATTGACTTTACCCACCGATATACCCGCTTCAACCGTGAAATGCCGTTCGGTTATCGCATTCTCCTCAGTAAACCCCGTTCTCCTATTGAACCGGCCCGTCAATTTCGCCAGTACCTCATCAAAAACAACCGATTCGTCGATCTGCAGCAAAAAGCACAGCGCGTGCCGCGGGTCAACCGTTTAAAGGGCGCCGCGCATGTGTATCTCTGGGGGGACGGACTCTTTTCCCGTCACAATATCCCGCGCGCCCAATGGAAACCCTTCTGTCAGGCACTCATCAAGCAGAGCGAGGCAGCCGAACTAACACCCGGGAAACGCATCAAGCAACTCTTGACAGAGGCGCAGTGGCGGGAGGTGGGAAATCTGGTTAAGGAGCAGTGGCCCAACAACTACCAGAAGGATCAGATCGCCACTGCCATCTCAGACATGCTCGGTCACCGGGACTTTTATCGGGAGGGATACTTTCAAACAGACGAATTGGATAAGCCACCCAGTCAGACCGTGGAAGCGTGGTGCACATCAGCCCCGATTGCCGACGTGTGCAAGATGAATTGTCGCCTTTTGAACAGTAACTTCAAGGGCGTTTTTACGCCCATGAACACCTGGGGCAACGGTGCCTCTCTCGCCATGCTCGATCAGTTCCAGGCGACGGGCCTGGACCGGCTGCGTCTCTGTGTGGCTGGTTGGGAAGGGGTAGAAAAGCGGCCCGAAACTGCAAAGAAAGCCGAAGAGATGGGCTATCTCTTCGGTACCTACGATTCCTATCACAGTATTCACGATCCGGCCTCACTCGGTACCGATAGGACCTGGCCCACGGCCCAATTCGACCAGACGCTCTATAACACCGGCCGGATCTTAAAATCGGACGGAACACCGCGTGGCGGTTTCAAGGGAATAGGGGCCAAGCTTTCTCCGGTTGCAGCACGTCCCTATGTGGAGAATCGGGTACGGCATAACATGCAACGGGTTCCATACAGTTACTACTTTATCGACTGTGATGCCTATGGCGAGTACTACGACGACTACACGGCCGATCGCCTTTTAGGCCAGGCCGATGACGCCCGGGCGCGCATTGACCGACTGTCCTGGATCAGCAACACCTTCAAGGTCCCAATTGGCTCCGAGGGCGGGTGCCACATATTTGCTCCGACCATCCATGTATCCGAAGGGATCTTTGGTCCACTCTTCGGCTGGGGGGATCCGGACCACGAGAACCGTCAATCCCCGTATTACCTGGGCGCCTACTACCCTCCCGACGGCCCGGCCGTGTTCATCAAACAGGTCCCCATGAAAGAGACCTACCGGTTCTTCCAATACGATCTGCGTTTCCGCTTGCCCCTTTTTGAAATCGTGTATCACGATTCAGTGGTCACGACCCACCACTGGGCCAACGCCAGTCTGAAATTCAGCAATATGCTCGATACGGTCGCACTCACGGAATTACTCTATCTGGTCCCCCCCCTGTACCACCTGAACCTTGACGAATTCGCCAAACACAAGAATACGATTGCCAGACATTATACCGTCTTTTCCCCTCTACACAGCCGATTTGGCTTTGCACCCATGACCGACTTCCAATGGTTGAGCGACGACCGTCTGGTTCAGGGCACGACGTTTGGTGACCAACTCGAGATCGTTGCGAATTTTTCCCAAGCATCTTACACTCACCGAGCCCATGTCATTCCTGCACGCAGTATCCTCGCGTATCATAAGAATACGGGTGAGAGTATGACTTACACGCCTTAGGCTAAAACCACCTCTGCCACACGTGTCCCCTGTTGCACTTACCATGTGAATTCGCGGAGAATTTGGGGAAATCGGGGGGGGCACCTTACTTATTTCTCCCTCTCATTCGCGACTTCAAGGTGTACGTCTGCCCCATAGGGGGTACATTTTTCGATGCGTTGTGCTTCTTAACGAGAAGGTTCTGATAGCCTGTAGGATGGGCAGGTTTCCTGCCCATGCGGTTCGGGTCACGTTACATTGACAGCATTCCCTTGGGGACGCCCTGCGGCGGGGCAAGCGAGTTGCCCAGCCTGCCCGCTCTGGGCCGCAGAGACCGGTTGCAGTTGAGCAGGAAATAGCGTCCCGAATAGAACCTTCAGCGCAGTTCCAGCCTGAATACAAGCGGGGCCTATACCGAGTCAATCAGTGTAGGCCCCGTATCGGTTTCCGTCCGTGATGGACATAGTCTATACCCAGCCAACACTACTGTGCCGGCTAGCTCAAGAGGCCAGTTACATCTCCGGCCCCATCTGCCAGGTTGGGCAGCGCCACAATTCTACTGATAGTCTATATGTAGTAGCACCGCGCCTGGCCCGGATACTGCGCATCGAATCCCCACAGATGGATTGGCCGGGTCGTCTCTGAGCACCAACACGAGCGCTTCGCCGGTCCAGCCATTCTGGTTGACGATCTCCTGGATGATCGAGGCGAGGTTCGGAGTTCTCTGATCAGGACCCCGCTCACCCC
>CP070806.1:1413230-1417889 GCA_020343675.1 Phycisphaerales bacterium | reverse complement strand
GGCTGTGTCGTTGAAGGCATAACTGTTATAGGGTGGAGTGATCCAGAGATTCTCTTCACCAAAGAAGAAAATTTCGGCGTGATGTTTGATGTCGGTTATATTCTTCTCACTGAGATAGGAATTCATGGAGTAATTGTAATTCGGTTTAATGGGTACACCCTCGACGTGTTGAGGATGAAGAGTGCCGAACATATTGGCGATTCTGGGAAAGGACGGGCAAATGTGAATATCTTTACCTTTCAAATAGGGCCAAAAGGGGCCGGCGTACTGGGGGTTATGGACGAGGTCCCAATCAGGATTGTGCCACCGGCAGTACCGGTGGGGTTCGTTGCGATAGGTTCGTTGACTGTAAAAACTTCTCCAGGCGTTGGGCATCCTACTGTCATTATCATCAGCGTACATGAATGCCATCAGGCCATAGGATTTAAGGTTTGCTTTGCAGGCAACAAATTTCGCCTGCTTTCTGGCACGATTCAAGGACGGTATCAGTATAGCCATTAGCAGCGCTATGATGGAAATAACAACCAAAAGCTCTATTAAGGTGAATCCCTTGCGATGGTGGCTAGTCATACTGCAGAATCCTCCAGATGAGATCAACAACTCCAGAAAGCTTTCATCTGGGGTTTCCCATTTACTTGCTCAAAAAACGCAATCGGCCCGTACGACATCAATGAACTTACCAAAATTGCCTTGAACAATCAAGAATTCTCGATTTCCAGACAATTCTTTTGAAACTTTGCACGAAAACACGTTTTTTGTACTGCACCTTTCTTCCAATCCTCGCCTGTGCACAGACCTTGACCGCTCGCCCCTTCACAAATTCAAGTTCTTCAGCAATCCTTGGCATTAATCGGACCCAATTGGCACAGGCCATGCTGGCCTACATTTGGATGCCGGAAAGACTCTTAAGAAGCCGAGTATACGCTTGTGCCCGTGACTGACGCCGGGAGGTGCAATGGCTGCGAGGCGTGCGAAACGGCCCGCCCAATGAGCCCTCACAGAGCCATCAGGGTCTTCTCAGACTCCAAAATGAGTTGGCGGTGAGCATTCTTTGCCCGTGCCTATCCCCCCTTTCTGTCTCACGCTCATCTTTGTGGAGAATTCTGTCATTTCACAACTTGTGGAAAGGGATCGTTCTGGGGGCATTTGCACGCACTCTGAACCAACCGAATCGGACGGAGGGATTTGCCGAAAGACGCGGTAGAGGAGTCGATAAGCGCGTGCGTAACATAATAGTGTGCAAGTATGATCGCAGAGTGTTGAGATGTGAAAATATGTTCGAAAGCAGGGCGAAATCAGCAATCCAAGAACGACTGTTGCTTGGGTGAACAGCGGGTACTCCAGATTGCCTGGAAGGAGAACAAGATGAGCAATCGCGTGTCTTTCAGTCCAGGTCGCCTTTTCATCATCCCGATTCTTTCTTTGTCCGTCCATCCACTTGAACTATGGGCGGCCGATGAATGGGGCCGTGGAATTGAAGAATTGTGTCGGCTCGACCGGTTCGCTGTATTCTCCGCAGCAGGGAAGAATCTCGCATTCATCGACCGCGCGTCGGGAGTTGGCTAGAGGTGGGGAGGAAGCGAGGGGTGTGAGGCTCTTCATTCAAACACGTAGTTGCATCAGTACTCCATCGAGACCTCTTCCATAGTATCCCGGCAGATCATCGACTTTCTGAGAGCCACGCTTTGAGAAGAAAGCAAGTCCTCCTTTGCTGGCTTCCGCCATCTCCAGCAAAACAATCGTGCAGCCCCGCCGTCTTGCGCCTTGAATAAAGAGATCCAGGAGGCGGCTTCCCCTTCCTCTGTCTCAAACTGCCGGGAAGACAGCAATGCTATCAAGGTGGGCTATCGAGCGCACTCGCGAAGTACGTACTGCTCCAGCAACGCAACCTACAAGACGCGGACCACGAACAGCTACGAACAGGATGGACGTCTTGGAGTAAAGATAAGCTCGAAAGTCTGACTCGCTGAACTTGGCCTTTCTGTAATCGTAGGTATCGAAACACCCATCGTCCAATTCAACCGGATCAGGAATATCAGAATTGTTGGCCTCTCTAATCTCAAGCACCTTAGAATCTCCCGATATGACCACGTCAAGAAGTGCAATCGGTCAATTGCACAATTGTCGTGTAATGTCCGTGTTTGTCAATCAGTTCAGAGTTTGCGATCGCAAGGTTGAATGGGAATCAATCTTCCCTCGTCATCTGACTCGATCAGGGTCGCCAAGTCAACGGATGGCGCCCTTATCGTCCGTACAGAGCGATCTTGTTGGCGCCATCCACTACCGTAATTCTGGCATCCGGTTGTTCCACAAGCCAGCGGTCCACGATCCCCTGCGGGTCATGTGTGGGATAGAGGTGTGCTGCCTCGACGAGGCCATCGGGTATCTCTGAGTACATCCAGATTCGCCGCAACCGGCGGATCATTTGGGCGAACTTGTACGGCTTGTGACTGTAGAGTTTGTACTCGCTCTGAATCGACTTGAGCACCTCATCGAGCGGTAAAGTCAGACGGTCGTAGAAGTTCTCCATCGTCTTCTTCTCGCCGATACCGCTCGGGCACGCCGCCAGAAACAGTATCTCGCCGTCGTCCTTCACCGCGTTTTTTGTCAGTTCAAGTGCTCGTTGCGCGATGTAAAGGTCGATGTCATTCGGCAGCCCACCCGGCGATACAATGAGCCCTCCACACGGCGTCACCGTATGCGTATTCCTTTGGTCGACTGTCGCAAAGGCCTCTGTGCTCACCTGCTCGACAGGCCCGAACCGCGCCCACCGTATTTGTCGGGACGTTGTAATCGTCGTCAATGTGTAGGTGGGTCGATTCTTCACGATCAGCCGCATCCCCTCGAGCTGGTCCTCGGCAAGCGGATTGGTTCTTTTGCTCTCGTCTCTATGCCACGGGTGGACGCCAAATGTCGACTTCTCATCGAGTGCCAGACTGTGATTCTGCTCGGCCGTCTCGAAGGCACATATGCCGGGCACGAAGTTCTTTACCGAATTCGAGTAGCCCGCGAAATAGTGAACTTTGACATCCGAGAGTACAAGAAAAGCCTGCGCGTCATCAGTCAGGACATTAGACAGAACCTGTGTCCCTCGCGATGTGCTGCCCGCATCCAGGAACCGATCGCGCCGGCAATCGTGGGTGTGTATGTCGAAATTCGCAATCCCTGCCTTGCCGGCGGCTTGCTCTATTTGCCTTCTGATTCTCTCATTTTCCGCAGTGTCGGGATCATGAGTCCCCGTGCAGATCAAGAACCGGGCGAAGGAAGCTTTTCGCAATGCACCAAACAACTGACCGAAGATGTCCCCAAAGGGATTGTCACGTGTGCCGTCTTCCATCAATACGCAAAGGCACTTACCGGAAACGTCATCTTGAAAACTCTTCACTTCACTGGCCGCCAACGCTTGCTGCAGGAGTGTGACATTGCCTGTCTCGCCATCCTCCTGCCAGGGTCGGATGACTTGTCCCAGATTGGCTTGGGGTATCTGCAGAGACGTGACGCCTTTGCCGTAGTGAAGATCAACGTTCATAGCGATAACCTAAGATTCGCAGGGTGGGCTTGCCTCACCACGATTCAACCGGCATTTGCCGTATGAGTTCATAAACGCTACTCCTACGCACTCCGGCCTACAACTCGGTGGGGTAGCACACGCCCCTATCACTTTTTGTAGTACGGCCAGAGAATTGACACTTGAATTGGGGGGCCTTTGCCATTGCTCTGTATTCTTCAGCGTCGTTGGTATGAAAATAGCGCTCTGCCAAAAATGCACAAATGCCTGCCGTGGTCGTCGTCACAACGTGAGCTGGGTAAATTCTCTTCCGACATGTTCAATTCCTCTCTCCATTCATTTCCCAGATATTCCGAACATTACCACTGAACGGATCTTATGGTGATCAAGACATCTTTTCGGCAAGATTGAACCGAAGATTCACCAAAAAGGTCCAGTAATCTTGTTTCACGGTGGTGCCTTCCCTGCGCTGTGATCACAGTACGAAACCATGTGCATCAGGCGTGTGTTGCTTGTCTTGGTTGTGCCACCGTAACAGAAGAAACTCTTCATTAACCTTATCACAGTAAACGGAAAAGGGCTTATGCTTGGCTCAGTACGTTCCCAGGCCGCCGCTATACTTGTCAACATACTCATCGCCAGTTGACTGATTCATGTACCAGATACCCCGATAACCGTCATCCTTGGCGTTAATAATTGACGAGGAAAAGCACGCCGCGGGGCCAAAACAGCAGCCCCTGTCAACAACAAGAGTAGTTCCTTTATGCCCCTTCTTTGTTTGCAGCCTGACATAGACTTTTCCAAGCTATGCGACTGTTTGCGACGTAATGCCCGCTGAAGATGCTCTGATTCGCACTACCTCACTAAGTCATATTACCCGTTTTCTTCACCTCGGATTTCCCATATGAACTCATCCACGGCAGTCCTTCACGCCAGGAGTCTTTGAGTCTTCGTTTCCTTTTTGAGGTGGCCTACAGAAGTCGTACCACCTGTCGTGGTTACCGGAGACATCATCCGGACAGACAAATGCAAAAGCCTGTACAGTCTTGACGGCATATACCGCGTTTGACAAGCACTATTCCTATCAGTCAGTCACCCGATGCTCACTCGATACCAAGGTCGGCCGAATAGACCACCAACCGAGGGCGGGC
>CP070806.1:1408436-1413130 GCA_020343675.1 Phycisphaerales bacterium | reverse complement strand
CCGAGGACTGGCCCCAATGGATGAGGAGGCTCAAAGACTACTGAGATCGTCAGGCTCGCGTTGGAAGCGTGTTTTGACGAACGCCGGATACGAGTATTGAGATTGTAGAGAAGATTCTTCGTTCTGTTGCCCCGGGCCGCAGCCGGGGGAATGCAGATTGGGGGGACGTGGTGATGCGAAGAACCGCCCCGCGACCCGGGGTTCCCGCCTCGTGCGGAGGGTCAGGAAGAAACAAGGGCTGATCGCGGTGTTTTCTTGGCTGGAGAATCTATTTTTCGGACCATTTGGCCAAGCAGAGCCGCAAAAGAGCCGAATACTAAGCAGGAGTCTGGGCGAAAATTTGGGAAGATAGCGTATTGGAACTGTACAGCGTGGAGCGCAACAAGAGCCACCCCCGGCCAGAGAAGCTTCGCGAAATGACAGGGGTGAGATGGTCGGGGCGATGGGAGAGTATTATGAATATGCCGAATCGGAGCAAACGGTCATTGAAACTGGCGTTACCGTTTGTGGCATCGGTGCTGATTGCAGCCATGGTGCCTTCGTATCTATCTGCAGCCGGGCAGACGGCAGACGACCCGTCCGGCACCGCTGCCCAGACCGAGCAGACGCGCGCGCCGGGGCCGGAATACATGCCGGGCGAGGTCATCATCAAGCTCAAAAACGGCTCGGTCGGCACTATTTCGTTGTTCTCACAGGACACGGACTTGCAGAGGCACCAGAGAACTCTGACGCGACTGGAACAAAAGTATGACATTCGTGAGGGCCGGCCCGTATTCAAGCGGCTCCACCGGTTGCTGAGTTCCCCGGTTCATGCCCAGGGACACGATACGTTCGGCGCGGCATCATCGCAGCGAATGCGCAGGCAGGATCTGCTTGAGTATTATGTGCTCAAGACTGAGCGGAACGTTCTGGCTCTCTGCGCGGAACTGAATGCCGATCCCCGGATTGAATTCGCCCAGCCCAACTACATCTATCATATTTGCCGGACGCCGAATGATCCGGACTTCCCCGACCAGTACGCCCACCAGTTGATCCGGATGGAGGATGCCTGGGAAATATCAACCGGCAGCAGCGATGTTGTCATAGCCGTCATCGATACCGGCGTGGACGTCAACCATCCCGACCTCAAGGACAACATCTGGACCAACACAGGCGAGATTCCCGACAACCAGATCGACGATGACGGCAACGGTTACGTGGACGATGTCCACGGCTGGAACTTCCGCGATGACGACAGCACGGTCACACCGACCGGTTCGTCGTCTTCGATTGTTACTCACGGGACGCAAGTCTCGGGCGTGATTGCTGCGGTCGGCGACAACGCCGAGGGGGTCAGCGGCGTCAATTGGAACAGCAGCATTATGGCCCTGCGAATGGGCCTCGATTTCGAGTCCGAGGACGTGGCCGCAGCCCTCGAATATGCCGCCGCCAACGGCGCCCGCGTGGTCAACATGAGCTTCGGCGGCGCCGTTTTCGGTCCCGAGGGCGACCTGGTCATGAAGGCCGGCTTAGACAGCGCCTACGAGCAGGGTGTTCTGCTGATCGCCAGCGCGGGCAACTCCGACACAAGTCGGCCGCACTACCCGGCCGCCTTCTCGAACGTCATGGCCGTGGCATCCACGAACGGTGAAGACCTCAAGACCGGCCATAGCACGTTCGGCGTCTGGGTGGATATTGCCGCCCCGGGCACAGATATTGTGACGACTAATCTCAACGATGAATACATCGCGACCGCGGGGACGTCGTTTTCGGCGCCGTACGTGGCGGCCGTCGGGGCCCTGCTTTTTGCGCATCGGCCCGGCCTGACCCACGTCGAGGCCAGGGCCGTGCTCGAGAGTACGACCGACCCAGTTTACTATGGCGACGTGGACCCCAACCAGGGCTACATCGGCACCGGGCGGGTCAATGCCTATGAGACGTTGATCGGAGCGGACAGCAACTATCCTCTCGGCGAGATCGTTGCGCCCTGGCCGAACCAGACCTTCGCAAACGACGGCAACGACATGGAGGTGTGCGCGTTTGTTCATGGCGACACCTACCAGATCGATTACCGTCTCTATGGGCAGAGCGACTGGATTCGGCTCAGCGACGGAGGCCTTGTGGCCGACCCGAACGCCCTGGTCTGTTTGTCCGTGGCCAATCCCGGCGCCGGGGCATACGAACTGGCCCTTCGCGTCAGCCGTAATGGCTTCACGCATATCGACCGCAAGTTCTTTGGGGTCGAGCTGGCGCCGTCGCAGGCCCACTGGCCGAAGCCGGATGAAACCGAGGATCCGCTCGAAGAGTGGAATGAGTTTTTCGTCGGCAGTCCGCTTTGCACGGACGTCACCGGCGACGGCCGCAACGAAATTGTCCAACTGTCGCTGGATTTCGGCACGTCCAGGGGCGATGGCAAGGTGGATATTTGGGCATCGGACGGGACCTCACTCCCCGGCTGGCCCGTAGATACGGGATATCTCTGGGGCTCAAGCGCCGCCGTGGGTGATATAGACGGTGACGGCGACTACGAAGTGGTGGTTGCTTCGGAATACGATGCGGCGGTCACAGCCTACCACGTCGAGAGCGGCGAGGTTGTGGAAGGCGACTGGCCCGTATTCGTTGGCGGCTGGTATGGCTTCATTTCCGCCGGCCCCGTGCTTGCCGATCTCGACGGAGACGGTGACAGTGAAATCATCGTCGCCCTGGATGAAGAGTCGCGCGACACCGATGGGCTCTATGCACTCCAGCACGACGGCAGCTTTGTGTGGCAGCGGCGCTACACGTCGGAAGGCCCTATCAGTGTCGCCGACTTCGATCGAGACGGTGACGTCGAGATCGCGCTGTGCGGATACGGCCCCGGTCTCAGCCGGATCTATACCTTTGTTCTCGATCACGAGGGTAAGCAGCTCGCCAGATGGCGGGGCGGCAGCCCGAAGGGCACGGCCGTGGCCGACCTCGACGACGACGGCACGCCCGAAATCGTCTTCTGCACTGAGGATGAGATCATGGCCACGCACGCTGACGGCAGCACGCTCTGGAAGACAAAGGTCTTCGACCCTTTGGAAGAGATCGGAGCGTTGAGCATCGGAGACATCAACAGCGATGGTCTTGGCGAGGTGTACCTCACCACCTACATCGTCGAAGCGGACGATTTCGCCTTCACCCGCGTTTACGCACTGGACCACCAGGGCCGCATCCTCACCGATGCTGGCTTCCCCAAGGTCATTATGGGCAGCCCGTTCCGATGTCCTCCGCTGATTGCCGACATTGACGGCGACGGACAAAAGGAGCTGATTGCCGCCGTCGGAGGCGAGCCGGTTGTTGCGTGGGAGCCTGATGGCTCCGTCACGCCGGGCTTTCCTTTGCTGAACCTGGCCCTCGACTACGAAGTGACCCCTGCGATTGAAGACCTCGATCAGGATGGCGATTTGGAATTCATGGTGGTCGGCGATGATTACCGGTTCCATGTCCTGGACCTGTCGAGCCTGACTGTGCCTGGAATGGTCGATTGGGGCCTAGTCAGGCATGACGTTCAAAACTCGGGCTGGACCTTGCCGTCGCCGGTTTTGAATCCCGTCGGCGTCCCGGCCGAAATCAAACCGGGCGAAAGACTCGAAGTGCAGTTGACTGCCCAGAACCCGGCCAATTTGCCCATTCAGCTTTCCGTCGGTAACCTGCCCGAAGGGGCCTACTATGATCCGACCACGCAGACCGTCTTCTGGAAGCCGGCGACAGACCAGGCGTTTCATAGCTATACGTTCTCGTTCCTGGTGACCGATGGCATCAGGCAGGACAGCCAGAGTGCGGCGATCGCCGTGGTGCCGGATGCGATCTACTGGGCCACGATGGAAAATGATCCGAACTGGCAGCTCGATGCCGGCTGGGCCTGGGGGGCGCCCACGGGCGAAGGCTCCTGGAGCGGGGACCCGAACTCCGCTCATACAGGCGAAAACGTCATCGGATACGAGCTTTCGGGCGATTATGCAAATTCCATGATCGAGGCCCAATACGCCACAATCGGGCCTGTCGATTGCCAGGGATACCGGGATATCACGGTCAGTTTCTGGCGGTGGCTCGGGCTGGAGTCGCCTTACGACAATGCTGCGGTGCAGGTATCCAATGACGGGACCAACTGGGTCGATATCTGGAGATCGGGTTATTCCCATATCTCGGACCAGGCCTGGCAGCTCGTCGAGTATGCGGTCCCGGCTGCGGTGGCGGACGGTCAGCCGGCGGTCTATTTCCGCTGGGCGATGGGCCCGACGGATGATTCTGTCACCTATCCCGGCTGGAACATCGACGACGTCCAGATCACAGGCGACCGAATCCAGTAAACCTTGAGAGTCGCCTGACTGGGCAATCGGCTACAATAACACGCATTCAAGCCGTGCGGGGTAAAGCCTGCACGGCTTTCTTTTGCATCACGCCGATAGAGGATGAACGACAGACGAACATTGTCTTGTCAGAGGGCATTTGGTATCCTCTCGTGTGAGGCGGCTTCGGCGGTGGGGCCGGGTTTGCTGAATGAGGAAATCTCAAGGAAAGATTGTGATCATGCCGGATAGCGTGGACTACAAGACGACGATTGAAAATGAGCACTGGCGCAACGAAGAATTTCAATGGGCAAGGATTCTTTCCGAGGGCCACCCCGCCAAGGGCATGGTCCTGCTCTATATCCAAAAGGCGTGCACCGCGTTCCACGAGTTCGAGCCGGC
>CP070806.1:1403635-1408336 GCA_020343675.1 Phycisphaerales bacterium | reverse complement strand
CATTTCAGTTGAGGGATTTATAATGCGTGATGCGCAATTGACGCATCACGCATCACGCATAGTATCTGTAGTCAATCCCCGGTAATGATCCAGCTTGTGCTTGGTTTCAAACGGGATGTTATTTCCGGGCACTCAATAACTGACCACCGTATGGAATCAAGCCAACGATGGGGTGAGGGACATAAGGTTCTTCCAGATAAGCAACCTCCTCAGGCGTCAACTGGACCGACAATGATTCGACCGCGCTCTCAAGATGAGGGATTTTGGTTGCCCCAATCACAGGCGCGACGACCGGTGCTTTATGCAATAGCCAGGCGAGAGAGATATGAGCACGCGGCACACCATGTTTTTCAGCAACTTCAGCGACCCGCTCAATGACCATCTTATCCGAGTCTGCGGTAGCATCATATTTCTGCTTGGCGATGGGGTCTGTTTCCAAGCGTTTGGATGTTTCTGATGCAGCACGTGCCAGGCGTCCTGAAGCCAGCGGGCTGTAGGGCGTGACCGCGATTTTTTCTTCGACACAAAGCGGTAACATTTCCCGCTCCTCTTCGCGATAGATGAGATTGTAGTGATTTTGCATCGAGACAAAGCGCGTCCAGCCGTTCTTTTCAGCGACATACAGCGCTCTCTGGAACTGCCAGGCGTACATCGCGGATGCGCCAATATAACGCACCTTGCCTGCTTTGATGATGTCGTGCAAGGCTTCCATCGTTTCTTCGATGGGCGTGTTGTAATCCCAACGGTGGATGATGTAGAGATCGATATAATCCATGCCGAGACGTTTCAGACTCTGGTCAATCTGGCTCATGATATGTTTGCGGGAGAGACCGCCGCCGTTGGGACCTTTACTCATAGGAACGAAGACTTTTGTGGCAATGACCACTTTATCGCGGTTGGCCAATTCGTTTAATGCCCGTCCAAGAATTTCTTCACTGTTGCCGTAGGCATAGGCATTGGCAGTATCGAAGAAATTGATCCCCATATCCAGCGCCCTTTTTATGATCGTGCGGCTGGCTTCCTCATCAAGCGCCCATGGATTATGAACCCATCCCTCCGCAGTACCAAAGCTCATGCAACCCAGGCAAATCGGTGATACATCCACTCCGGTATTGCCAAGCTTTACATATTCCATTTCAAATCTCCTGTTATGTGTCTTGATGACAAATAGGTGCGGCTGCCCCATACTGAATAGATTTGGTGGTTCCCTTCAGCCACATGTCGTAGCCGACTTGCATCGGGTGCTTGCCGCGTGCGTCGCCCACGAAAAGTGTGCTGCACCCGTCGCCGAATTCGATGGCGACGCTCTCAAGCCCCAGTTCGTTACGCTCCAGCCTGTACTTTTTGCTCTACCATTGCTCCACCCCGGGCGACGAGGGCTGCCCCTTTGATAGCGGCAGCGACACGCCCGCCAGCTTGTCGCGCAAATCAGCGTAGGCTTGTAGGTCGGCGGGTAACGCCTCCGCGTGAATAGCGGGCAACAGGTGGTCCCGGGTTCTGTTTTTGCGAACGAGATGATACCACGAGGGGTCAGCGCACACAAATGGCAGTTCAAGTGTTGGAAATAAGTTGGCATGGCCGTACAACACTGCGCGACAGACGTTCTGCGCGCGAAGCCATGTGCGTTTGGCGCGGGATGGAAAGGCGTCGAACACGCGTGTCGCGTAGCGTCTTGATACAGTACCCGCACGTAACGTAGGCTACGCAGCGCTTAAGCGAAGGGAAGGGCAAAAAGCTCACACAACGCGGAGGGTGACACCACCATGCCGATGGCGAAATAATGTCTTTGCTGCTATAATTTTTCGTGGCATATCCTATGATTCTCCAGGCCTAGCCTTTCACCCCCTGCATAAGGCTTTCGGTGTATGACTCTGATACCAACGCGCTGCTATGATGTACGCGGTAGAATTCATCAATCCAAGAATACTCACACAGGAGGGCAAAAATGAACACAGACAAAAGGGCAGCAAGAATCGTGGGAATATTGTTTATCATTGGGACGGCTGCGGGTATACTGAGCCTTGTTACCGGGGCATCGCTTCTAGATGATGCGGATTATCTCCTCAAGATTCCTGAAAATGAAGAACAGATGCTGCTAGGTGCGTTCTCTGTATTGGTTATGGGCTTGGCCCTGGCTATGATTCCAGTTGTGATGTTTCCGATATTCAGAAAATACAACGAAACCTTGGCTGTTGGGTATGTGGTTTTCCGGGGGGCGCTTGAGGCCGTTTCCTACATACTGATCGTACTCAGCTGGCTCATGCTAATCACACTGAGTAAGGAATATGTCAACGCAGGAGCTCCGGATGCTTCGAGTTTTCAAACCTGGGGCGCTTTGTTGAAGGAAGTGGGTGAGTGGATTGATCCGATTTTGGGGATCGCTTTCTGCCTGGGCGCCCTGATGTTCTATTATCTGTGGTTTACATCAAGACTCATTCCTCGATGGCTGTCAGGTTGGGGTCTAATTGGAGCCGCCATCAGTTTGACAGCAGCTCTGATAAATATGTTCGGTCCGAGCGCAGAGTTTTTGGAGCTTCCTCTGGCCGTGAATGAAATGGTTCTTGCGCTATGGCTGATCGTGAAGGGATTCGATTCATCTGCACTCGCTTCCGGGTCTGCCCGGGCATAAAACAACTCTACCATCTCGACGCGTTCAAGGGGCGCATCACCGTTTTTCCTGGAGCGACGAACGACGGCGAGGTCATCAAGACGGCGGTCGCAGGGTGTGATGGGGTGCTCACCGTGCTGGTACCTTCGGGATGGTGGAGGCTCTCGAGAATGACGCGCTCATCCACGAAGCCCCGGCGATCGTCGGCTGCCAAACGCCCTCGGCGCTCGCGCACGCCCCCGGCAAATGATATCTTCAGTCCACTAACGAGAAATACCAGGACATATTGGTTAACATCGTTCTCAAAGAAAGTCAGAGCAAAACGGCTCGGGGTATTGCTGGAGCCAATAATATTCCGCAGTCGTAGGAGGAAGGCATGCCATTTGCTGCAAAGTTCCGCGCCATGATGGATTTGCCATTGGCCGGGAGCACGGTGGGCGGCTTTGCGGTTGAAAGCGTCGACGTACTTGACGATCCAGGCGGCCTGGGGCTATACAAATATTCGGTGCGGATGATATTGCACGGTCCCGGGGGAAAACAAGGCGTGCGCCGCGCGCTGAAGCCCCTGTTGTCCTCTCCGCAAACGACCTTCTCGGCCTATGGAAATCCGTATCAGCTTTGGTTTGGGAAGGCCGAGATTGAGAGTCTTGGCGACAAACGGTATGCCGTCAGCGTAGAGGGGGCCGGGGCGCGTGTGTTTCTCGAGGATGAGCTGCATCGATTCCTGGATCACCTCGCCGAGGAAGACCAGCTGTCAGCTCGACCTGATCAGGCCGTCCAGGAGGCGCTTGTCGAGGCGTATCTGGAAAGATATCAGGCCGAGATCAGGCGGAAGGTGGATCGTTACCGCAGGAGATTCCGAAAGTCTGAGCACGCCAGGTCCTGAGGTGTGCGACTGACCCGCCACCGCGATCCCCGTGGCTGGTCACCCGACGAGACGCCTGCTGACCGCCATCGTCTCAATCCGCCAGGTTTCGTCAGGTACACGCAGGGGCTACAGGGTTCGCTCCCGCCCGGGCCATCTTGATGCCTACCCTGCTCCCGCAGGGGGCACGGGCGGGCGGCACTGGTTGGCGTAACTGCTCAGGCTTCACGTTTTCAATGAGGTCGACGACGTGGCGCCGACGGGCGTCGATACCCTGCGCTGCTCTGGGGCACGCTTCGCAGACCCGCGCGTGAAATCCTAATGCTCGCACCCGGCGAGATCCCGTGAACGGGCTAGACACAATACTAGCTTCCTTGACAGAAACGTAGAGCCGACTGTTAGAAAGCAGGGGCGCGCGCTGAAGGCATTTGTGCGTCACAACCATGGTTCACCATTAACGAGGCGCAGAAAACTATGGGCACAAAGGTTATAGATATTACCCGGGCTTCGAGGAATGATTTCAGCGATATTCAAGCTTTGTTTCGCAAGATGTTCGAAATCTTTCACGTGGATCAAAATATCGAGTATCCATATACCGGTAACGGAATAAGCTATCTCAGGAATTGTATAGAGCACCGCATTGCTCTGGTGGCAAAGGACAATGAAAGGACCGTCGGATTTCTAACGGGCGGAATTGAGGCTGCCCCGTCATTCAAGACTTATCGACAACACGGACACATCCACAACCTGTATGTGTTGGAAGAATACAGAGGGCAGGGGATCGGCAAGCGATTGATCCTGAGATTCATCCAGATATGTGAAGAAAATGATGTCGGTAGAATCATCACAGATTCAGACGATATCGAAATTCTGCGACGTTTTTATACATCTCTGGGATTTCGTATTTCCGGCGTCAACTATGAATTTGTCAGCACCCGAAAAAATCCCATCCCGGGGAAGGATAAATTGTGAGAGACGACATCAGCGACATAGCCGCCATGTACGACAGCGGCGTCGAGAACGAGCACGCGCGTCTCGAAAGGCATCAGCTCGAGTTCGACGTCACCTGGCGCTACCTGACCCGGTACCTGCCCCCTGCCGGTTCCATCCTCGAGATAGGGGCCGCGACGGGAAGGTACACACTCCCGTTGTGCAGAGTGGGTTATTCCGTCACGGCGGTCGATCTGTCAGCAGCCCTGCTGGAGGAATGCCGGCGACGACTGGACGC
>CP070806.1:1398813-1403535 GCA_020343675.1 Phycisphaerales bacterium | reverse complement strand
ACCTGGGAAAGCAGTATGGGTCGCTCAAGCGGGCGTTTGCCAATGCGGCGTGCAGATTTCTGGTCATCAGCTTTGCGAGCGATTGGCTCTTCACACCCGCTCAGTCCCGGGCCATCGTCGATGCGCTGGTGGCGAACGGCAAGGATGTGAGCTTCTGCGATATCACTTCGCCCTACGGCCACGACGCTTTCCTGCTGGAGCCCGAGACGCTCGGCGCTCTTCTTTCAGGTTTTTTGGATGCGACGCATCGGCCCGGGGTCAGAAAGCAGAGCAGCATCGGAAGGGCCAATGGGAGTGCGCGAACGGAAAGTGCGGGGCGGACGAATCGGATCCGCGTCGATTACGAAGTGATTGAATCGCTCATAGAGCCCGACAGCACTGTTCTGGACATCGGCTGCGGCGACGGCGAGCTTCTGGCCAGCCTTGCTGCCGACAAGAACATAAAAGGCGAAGGGATCGAACTCGATCAAGATCTTGTTTTAGCCTGTGTCGATCGGGGACTTCCCATTGTGCAGCACGATGTGGAGCGGGGATTGGAGAACTATGCGGACAAGAGCTACGATTATGTGATTCTTTCGCAGACCGTGCAGACGGTGAAGAACCCTGAGAAGGTGTTTACTGAGTTGCTGCGCGTCGGCAAGAAGGTCATCGTGAGCTTTCCGAACTTTGCCCACTGGCGGTCCAGGGCCCAGTTGTTTTTCCGGGGCCGGGCGCCGGTCACCGCCCAGCTTCCGTTTGACTGGTGCAACTCGCCCAATATTCATTGTCTGTCACTCGATGACTTCGATGACTTCTGCCGGAAGCTGCGGGTGAAGGTCGAGAAGAGAATTCCGTTGATCAAAACACGCCTGAGTCCCGTGCGATTTGCACCGAATCTTTTCGCCGAGCAGGTCATTTACGTGACCAGCAAGGGGTAGCTGTTGGACAGAGATGATGGGTTCTGAAATAGAGAAGCTAACGATAAACGGCAAGGCCAGAGAATTCCCCGCCGGGATGCCGAAGACCCTCGCCGATTTATTGGGGCGGCTCAATATCAATCAGGCGACGGTCGTTGCCGAAATCGACGGCAAGATCATCGAGAGACCGAACTTTGCACAGACGCGGCTGGCAGCCGGCCAGAATATTGAGTTGGTGCGATTTGTCGGCGGGGGTTGATGGCGTGGACGAGTTAGTCATCGCGGACAGACAATTCAACTCTCGCCTATTGATAGGAACGGGCAAGTTCGCCTGTTCGGAGTTGATGGCAAGGGCCGTCGAGGTCTGCGGCGCCGAGATTGTCACCGTGGCGCTGCGCAGGGTCGATATCGAGGATGAGACCGACGATATGCTTGCGGCTATCGACCGAAGCCGGCATCTGCTGCTCCCAAACACTTCCGGTGCCAGAAACGCCGAGGAGGCGATTCGTCTTGCGAAGTTGGCCCGAGCCGCGACAGGAATCAACTGGCTGAAGCTTGAAGTGACGCCGGACCCGTATTACTTGTTGCCCGACCCAGTGGAGACGCTCAAAGCAGCGGAGGTCCTGGTCGAAGACGGGTTTGTCGTCCTGCCCTACATCAACGCCGATCCCATCCTGGCCAGGAGACTTGAAGACGCCGGCACGGCCACGGTCATGCCGCTGGCAAGCCCCATCGGCTCGAACCAGGGACTTAAGACCCGCGCAGCGCTGGAGATTATTATCGAGCAGGCGAATGTCCCCGTGGTTGTGGATGCTGGGTTGGGGCTTCCCTCGCACGCGGCCGATGCAATGGAAATCGGCGCCGATGCGGTTCTGGTCAACACGGCCATCGCCACGGCAGCCGACCCAACCGAGATGGCCAGAGCGTTCAAATTGGCGGTCGAGGCGGGGCGGACGGCCTTCAAATCGGGACCCAGGGCCTCAAGAATGCAGGCGGATGCCTCCAGTCCGTTGACGGGTTTTCTCAGGGGCGACTGACCATGTTGGGGGCGGCAAGACACACGGATGCTGATATAAGAACGATATTGGCCGGCAAGGGCCTCGATGGTGACACTGCGCTTTGGCAAGAGCGGCTGCGGGCCGTCACCGACGGTGACGTCGAGCGAGCTCTGGCCGAGCCGGCGGGCTCTTACAGTTTTCAGAAGCTCGTGGCGCTCGTCTCACCCGCGGCCGAGAATTACCTTGAGCAGATGGCTCGCCTGGCCCACGAGCTGACGGTCCAAAGATTCGGACGGACCATCCGGCTGTACGCCCCGCTGTACCTGTCGAACTATTGTACGAATCCCTGCCGGTACTGTGGCTTCAATAGGGAGAACAAATTCAAACGAACGAGATTGACTATCGACCAGGCCCTGGCCGAAGCGCGTATTGTCGCCTCCGAAGGTTTTCGGGAACTGCTGCTGGTCAGCAGCGAGGACCGGGAGTTTATCAGCGTCGATTACCTCGCCGGGCTGGCCCGAAGACTCAGGGATAAATTCAGCTCGATCTCGATAGAGATTTATCAGATGAGCCGTGACGAATATGGCAGGCTTTTCGAGGCGGGCATCGAAGGGGTTACACTCTATCAGGAAACGTACGACCGGCAGGCCTATGGTTATTACCATCCGTCGGGACCCAAGTCCGATTACGACCGCAGGCTCAGCGCCGCCGATAGTATCGCGGCGGCAGGAATGCGCGAGGTCGGACTGGGCGCTCTTTTAGGGCTGACGGACTGGCGGGTGGAGACGTTGGCCCTTGCCGAGCACGCTCATCACATCATCAAACGCTATTGGCAATCGCACGTTTCATTTTCCTTTCCAAGGCTGCGCCCCGCCTATCAGGTTGAGGATTCGCACTTTAATGCGTTCAGCGACAGGAATCTCGTGCAGATGATAACGGCGCTGAGGCTGTGTTTTGCCGACGTGGGCCTGGTGCTCTCAACGCGCGAGCGGGCTCGGTTGCGGGATAACCTTCTGGCGCTCGGTGTCACAAGGCTCAGCGCCGGCAGCCGGACCAGCCCGGGCGGCTACGTCGGCCTCACCGAAACGACTGGACAATTTGAGATTGATGATAAGCGCACGCCGGCTCAGGTGGCGGCCATGATGAAAAAGCGCGGCTTCGAGCCCGTCTGGAAGGATTGGGACAGAGCCTTTCTCGGAAACCCGAACGACTAAGCCCGCAAACCGAGCCAATCACCGGCGGTTCTTATTCTCGGCATTTGCCTTTGCGCGTTTTAGACCTTTGGCCTTCAGCAGATGGTCAATCGCGAGCAAGGGATGTCTGGTAATCATCTTGGGGCCCGCATAGCGCATCACTTGTGTGATTCTCTTTCGCATCTCGGGTTTGTAGCAGTGGATTTTGCACTTGGAGCAGGCGCCTTTGTTCTCGCCGAACGGGCATCTGTTCAGACGCTCTTCGGCATAATCCCCGAGCTCCTCGCAGGCGGGACATAGATCCTTACCCATTGTCCCATGATGAGCGCCGCAGAACATTCGTATCATGATGGCTATTGTCTTTCGTTCTTTTTGCAGGTCGTTCATCGTGGTTGTCTTGAGCTCAGAGCGTCCGTGGTACTTACAAGAGACCCATTATTCCGATTCTTCATCATCTGTCGAGTCTTCCATTCCGGGCCTTTCGTACGTCTGGTCAAGAAGACTCTCGAACTGACGAATATCATGGACGGGTTTCTTGCACGCATAATTCTCGCACACGTAGGCGGTTGCCTTGCCTCCAATCGCAATCTGAGTCTTGACGAAGGGGATGATTTCCTCGAGGGCCGAGCCGCCGTTGCCTTGGTCATGAAAAAGTACGACCGCTTCGGGCATGAATCTGCTCCGAACCACTTCGAGCATTTGCCTGGTATCCTCGTCCTCGGTGCTGCCGGCAATGACGATTTCCCGTACTGGTCCCAGCCACAGACTCAATGCTTCGAGCATCAGAGACGAATAAGCAGGCGATTGCTCCAACTGCCCTGAAAAGGTTTCGAGCACGCTGACGCCGTGGTCGGTAGATTGCTGATTCATCATCAGCCGGCCCAGTTTCAATAGCGCGAACGCTGCGGCGGAATTCCCGGACGGGATGGCGCCGTCGGAGCCGGGCTTGGTCCGGGCGATCAGCTTCTCGCCGTCCTTGCCCGCAAGAAAGAATCCTCCCTGCTCGGTATCGGCAAAGAATTCAATCATTTCTTCACAGAGCTTGCCCGCCTCGTTGAGCCACTTAGCGTCGAACGTCGCTTCATACAGATCCATCAGCCCAATCACCATGAAGGCATAATCGTCGAGAAACGCTTCGCCGACGACGTGGCCATCCCGATAGTAGCGCTTGAGCCGGCCGTCCCCGTGCAGGTTGCGCAATATGAATTCCGCAGAGCGCCGGGCTGCTTCAGTGTATCTGCTTTTTTTCAGAATCGCTCCGCCACGGGCCAGCGAGGAAATCATCAGGCCGTTCCAGCCTGTGATGACCTTGTCGTCCCGGTGGGGCCTTTCCCGCTCTTCCCTTGCCCTGAAAGCCTTAGCCCGAGCGCGGGCCAGAATATTCACCACTTCAGCGTGGTCCATGCCCAACTCTTTCGCCAGTTCTTCGGTTGGCGTTACGATACTGAGAATGGTTTTTCCTTTTTCGAAATTGCCGCGTTTGGTCAGGCCATAATGAGCGTTGAACAACTTTGCCTCATCCCGGCCAAGAATGGAAGCGACCTGCTCGGGCTCCCAGAGATAGAAGGTCCCTTCCTCACCCTCGCTGTCGGCGTCTTCGGCGCTGTAGAAACCGCCTTCGGAATCCGTCATGTC
>CP070806.1:1393811-1398713 GCA_020343675.1 Phycisphaerales bacterium | reverse complement strand
CTTCGATACCTATTCGACCGAATACACATACGCAGACGGCAGCAAATTTATCATGGATGGACGCTGCATTGCGGGCTGCAAGGAGATCTTCGCCAGCTTCATCCACGGCAGCAAGGGCGTGGCCATCGGCTCGAAGAGCGGTGACTGTGGGATGCCCTCCAGCATTCACAAGGGCCAGAATCCGACGCGCTCGAATATGATCTGGGAATCCAAAGTCCGCCGGGACGAGCGGAGCCCATATCAAAACGAATGGAACGACCTGGTAGACGCCATCCGCAACGACAAGCCTTACAACGAAACCGAGCGGGGCGTCAGGGCCAGCCTCGTGACGAGTCTGGGCCGAATGGCCGCCCACACCGGTCAGGAAATCACTTACGAACAAATCCTCAACAGCGACCACGAGATGGCGCCAGACCTGGACAAGTTGACGATGGATTCTCCTGCGCCCCTGCGGTCCAATTCCGAAGGCAGATATCCGGTCCCCGAGCCAGGCATCGTCAAAGACCGCGAGTACAGAGACTTCGCATAACTGAGCACCGGCACGGGCGATTCACCGAAAAAACAGCTCCCGCTGAAGCCGACGGTCATCTGTTCGAGGAGCGGACATTGTGTGAAACCGGTTTGGCAAGCTTCATACAAGGCCTGGCCAAATCGTACTGATGAGCGTATGGCAGCCGATTTGGCAAAGATACGGGGTGGAAAGTGGAAGGTACAGGCTAAAAAAGACACATTGAAGAAGGAGAGACTATGACAGAGTCGAATGAATTACGAAAAAGACCAGGCACGTCGCGTCGTGAATTTCTGAAGAATACGGGTCGAATTGCCGCCGGCAGCGCTCTGGTAGCGGGGCTTTCTCCTCGCATTTATGCGGGCGAGGACAATACCATCAAGGTGGCCTTGATCGGTTGCGGCGGGCGCGGCACAGGCGCAGCGTCAAACGCCCTGTCCGTAGAGAACGGCCCAACCAAGCTCGTCGCGCTGGCTGACGTGTTCGAGAGCCGTCTCGAACGAAGCTACAAGAATCTCAAGAAGAAGCACGGCAACCAGGTGGACGTGCCCGGAGACCGGATGTTCATGGGGTTCGATGCCTACAAGAAAGCGATGGATTGCCTGAGCCCCGGTGATGTCGCTATCTTTGCGACACCGCCGGCGTTCCGCTGGGTACATTTCACCTATGCGATTCGCAAGAACCTCAACGTTTTCATGGAAAAGCCCGTCACTGTCGATGGCCCGACCACCCGCAAGATGCTTACACTTGCGGAGGAATCCGTGAAGGAGAATCTCAAGGTGGGGGTGGGACTGATGATTCGCCATTGCCGGGGCAGGCAGGAGCTGAAACGGCGTATCGAGAACGGCGAGATCGGCGATATTATCGCCCTGCGAGCCTACCGGATGGCGGGGGCTGCATCCACTGCCGGACCCAAGCCCGAACGAGTCAGTGAGTTGCTGTACCAGATCCAGAAATTCCACGCCTTCCTTTGGGCCAGTGGAGGCATGTACAGCGACTACTATATTCACCAGATTGACGAATGCTCCTGGATGAAAGGCACCTGGCCGGTCGAGGCCCACGCCACCGGCGGTCGCCACTACCGCGGCAATTCCCTGGACCAGAACTTCGACAATTACTCGATTGAATACACCTATCCGGACGGCACGAAGCTCTTCTACCACGGCCGGGCGATGAGCGGCTGCACCGGTGGATTCGACAGCTATGCCCACGGTTCCAAAGGTGTGGGCGTGATCTCCACACGGGGACATTACCCAGGCAAAGTCCGCACCTACAAAGGACACAACATGACGCGAGAGAACCAGATATGGGCGTTTCCACAACCCGAGCCGAGTCCGTATCAGCTTGAGTGGGACGACCTGATCGACGCCATTCGCCAGGACAAGCCTTACAACGAGGTCAAACGCGGGGCCGAAGCCAGTCTCGTCAGCACGATGGGACGCATGGCCGCTCACACAGGTCAGGTCATCACCTTTGACCAGGCCCTCAACTGCGAGCATGAGATGGCCCCCAACGTGGACAGGCTGACCATGGATTCGCCTGCTCCACTGCGTTTGGACGCTGAGGGCAAGTATCCGGTCCCCCAGCCCGGGATTCTCAAGAATCGTGAATATGGAGAGTCCGTATAGTCCTGCTCTTTTCATAACCACCGCAAAAGAAAAGTAAGGAGAGAGATTATGGCTCGCTCGCGGAAGTCAGACAAGGGCCGCAGCACAACACGGCGTGATTTTCTGAAGGCCTCCACAGTGGCGGCTTCGGCGGCCGTCTCGGGCACGCTGGGTATCGGTCCAAACGTATTCGCCGCCGGCAGCGGTATTCTGCGCGTCGGCATGGTCGGCTGCGGCGGACGCAACAGCGGCGCCGCCGCCCAGGCACTCACCGCGGACCCCGGCGCCCGGCTGGTGGCGATGTGTGACATCTTCATGGATCGCGTCAAGGACAAGCGACGCGTTCTCACGGAACAGAAACCCGGGCAAGCGGCCGTGGATGATGACCACTGCTTCGCCGGCTTCGATGGCTATAAGCACGTCATTGAGTCCTCGGACGTGGTCCTGATCGCCAACGCGGCCAAGTTCCACCCCCTCCACGCGATGGCCGCGATTCAGGCGGGCAAGCACGTCTTTGTGGAGAAGCCCCACGGCATCGACCCGGTCGGGATCAAGCTCATGCAAAAGGCCGCCGACCTGGCAAAACAGAAGGGCTTGTGCCTCGTCTCGGGCTTGCAGAGCCGTTACCATACGGGATATGCCGAGACCATCCAGCGCATCGGCGATGGGGCCATCGGTGACGTGGTTGCCATTGAAGAGAACTTCCTTCGCGCCCCATACGTTGTGATCGACCGCAAGGAAGGACTTTCGGAATTACAGTGGCAATGCAGCACCCAGTACCATTTTCGCTGGCTCTCGGGCGACGACGTGCCTCAATCTCTGGTGCACAACCTGGACCGCTCCAGCTGGGTGATGCACAACACGGCTCCGGTCAAATGCCACGGCCTGGCGGGCCGCTCCTCAATGACCAAGCCAATCTACGGCGACGTATTCGACCACCATTCGGTCATCTATGAGTTTGACAACGGCGTGCCCATCTATGCGTTCTGTCGCACGACCACGGGGTGCCATAACAGTACGTCCAGCATCGTGCACGGCAGTAAGGGCAGGGCATCGGTGTTGCAGTGCCGGATCTGGGGCCAGACGAACTGGCGATGGCAGGGCAGGTGCGATCCGTATCAGAGAGAGCACGATGCGCTCTTTGGGGCCATTCGTTCGGGCGAACCGGTCAACAGCGGCGATTACATGACCCGCAGCACGATGATCACAATCATGGGACAAATCTCCTGCTATACCGGCAAGGAGGTCACCTGGGACCAGATCAATCAATCCGACTTTTATTATCCGCCCAGACCGGAAGAGTGCCACGATGACATGGAGCCGCCGGCAATGCCCGGCGCACACGGCAGCTATCCTGTACCCAAACCCGGTTTCACGAAGATGATTTGAGTTGACGGACGTCTGCTCGTCTTGTTTGAGAGTATGCTTTTTGAGGAGACAGAATATGACCATGAGTCGTACCCTTGCGCATGTTGCCATCGCCGCCATCTGCGCCGTTATCACGATGACTCCGGATACCGGTGCGGCACAGAACGAGACCCCGAAGAAATACACCGAGACCATCACGGCCAACACGGGTGAAGAGATCTCGTTTGACATGATCCTGATCCCGGCCGGTCGTTTCCAGATGGGCAGCCCTGCGGATGAAGCCGGCCGTAAGGATGACGAGGGGCCAAAGCACGAGGTTCGCCTCGACAGTTTCTATCTTAGTACAAAGGAGACCACAATCGCTCTGTTCATGGCCTATTATCAGGAAACGGTGAGCGCCAAACGCGACTTGCTGGGCGTGCAGGAGGAGAAAAAAGAGGCCGACGGCGACGTCGATGCAATCACGGGGCCCACGCCGGTCTATGGAGACATGACGATGGGTTACAACGAGAAACACCCGGCCATTGGCATGACCTGGCACAGTGCCATGACCTTCTGCCGGTGGCTTCACTTCAAGACCGGCAAGCCATACCGGCTGCCTACGGAAGCCGAATGGGAGTACGCCTGTCGCGCCGGGACGACGACGGCTTTGGGTGTCGCACCCGGGCCCGAGCAGATGAAGGACTTCGCGTGGTACGAAGCCACCGCCGACAGCGAGACCTCCGAGGTGGGCAAGAAGAAACCGAACGCATGGGGTTTGTACGACATGCCGGGCAACGTTCGCGAATGGGTTTATGATTTCTACAGCCCCACCGCCTACCAGCAAGCCGCCAAACAGACACCTTCGGTCAATCCCAAAGGCCCCGATGCCGGCGAGGTGCACGTCGCCCGCGGGGGGGACTATAGCAGTCCGATCAAGGAGCTTCGCTGTGCGGCCAGGGCCTTCGAGGAGAAGTGGTGGCGGTCGGGCGATCCCCAGATCCCCAAGAGCAAGTGGTGGCTGCCCGAAATGGACATCATAGGTTTTCGCGTCGCACGGTCGGTGGAGGCCGGCGGCAAAAAGTAGCGCGTGTCGAAGATTTACTCAACGCAACACGGCCGGGGGGCGACCGTTTACGTTGTTGAGATAGAAACGACGGGGCCTGCAGCGAATATAATGTTGCAGGCCCCGAATCGATACGAATCCTTGCCGGGTCACGATGTTCAATCGATTCTGGAAATCACGATAGCATCCAACTGTGTGCCGTCTTCACGACGAGAAATTTCCACAGTGTACGTACCGGGAGCCATCGTCCAGAGCACAACGCCATTCTCATTGTCATCATCGCTGAAGACATCGCTCCAGGACCAGTAACCTGAATCCGGGATTCCATTCCACTGTACCCAACCGCTGCTGTGAATCTCCGTCTCGGCCGGGAT
>CP070806.1:1388793-1393711 GCA_020343675.1 Phycisphaerales bacterium | reverse complement strand
TTGGGTATCGGTCAGTTTGATGGTGCGTCCCATGACAACCTCCCGGCGGTTCCACCGCCTTCATTCTCGTTATCAACAAGGTCGTCAAAATGGGGCTCTTTATATGAATCATTTTGCGTGTCTACTTAGAACTGCCCAAATGCGTGCATTCCACTGTCGGCCCATCAGGGAACGGCTGCCCTGCGCGATCCGGCGGTCGATGACCATTTGCCGGATACTTCGCTCACCACCATTGTTGGTCGGCAGAACCGCAGGCTCGAACAGAAATCGGAAGATTGTGTCACCATATTTGCACAGCCGTTTGGCCAGCGTCACCGACCTGGTGGGCAAGTCATCTTGTTGTTTGGCCGACATCAACACCCGCTTTATTGTTCGCAACATGCGGCGATCAAACTAATCTTTGGGCATTTTGTCACGCTGGTGCCAGAGATGGAACAGCTTCTTGAACTTAGACCAGCAAGGCGTTTCCAAAGGCTTGATCTTTCTGATCAGGCAATGTAGTCAGAAACTCAATATCACGAGTCAGATGGGCCAGACAAAACTGCTGAAGCTTGTTGGCGTATTTGATGCAGGCATTGGAGAAATCGCTCACAACCGTACCGCCATAGGTTTCTCCCAGGATTTCTTCAAGGACTTTAGACGACCGCAACTTGGCGATCCAGAAGAAACTGACCGGGGGTGAACAAAAAAGCGGGTGTTGATTTGAGGATGGCGACACGATATGTACAGGATGTTTCCGAACAGACCGATAGGGTGATTGAGAGTAGTCGCAAGTATGTAATGTGAGGAGAAGATGTTGCGTGAGCGAGACTCGATCGTGCAGTCGTGTTTGTTCCTGTATGATTGGATGACCCACATTGGCAAGCGGCGCTCATACGGCAAAGAGTGTTTCTTGGCGCAAGTTTAGGACTTCAGGTACAGAACGCGCATAATAGAAATGGCTGAGGTGTAGTATTATTGGCATAATACCCTTTTGGGATTCCATGGCTTTCGAGGTTTTCGAGGCTCTATCGTTATTCGGACATGTCCCGGGCAGGGGGCATCTCGTTGGCGGACATGAGCTATTGGTGCTAAGCCAGTCCAGCACAATCGGCCGGCCCCGCAAGTGTTGTGGAATGACATATTTTGAAAAATTCACGGTGGATGGGGTAACCTCAGAGAGTTTGCTGCCATAACTATATGATGACAAGGAGAGCCTCAACCGACAATCATGTGCTTGACGACGCGATTCATCGTGTCCACAAGGGGAATACAGCTGCCTTCGAGATTGTCGTCCGTCAGCTTGAAAGGCCTCTGCGGGCGTGGCTGGCCGTGCAGGCGCCTCCGGGGGTGGATGTTGATGAAGTGGCCCAACGGAGCTTTGTCACAGCATTCACTCGTCTGAGCGACTACGAATTGGGAACGAACTTCACTGCGTGGCTGTTTGCAATTGCCCGCTTTCACCTAAGAACCGAAGTCTCGCGTCTGCGAAGAGTCGTGGATTACCACGCACGGTATGCCCCCGATCTGCTTCAGCATGAACTGGAACGCCGGAACTCGGAGCCGCCTGAGCTGCAGGAGACCCGTCTTGCGCATTTGCAAACGTGCCTGGGACAGCTTGACAAACACCTGCGCTGTTTCATCAAGTGGCGCTACGTGGAAGAGATACCTTTGGAAGAGATGGCTGTTCGGAGCGGCCGCTCGGTGGCCGCCGTCAAGAAACAGTTGTGGAAATTGCGTCGCAAGCTTCACGAATGTGTTGAGGCGCGCATGACAGCCGAAGGAGAACCGTCATGAGTAGTGACGAACACTTCATCGAGTTGTGGAATGACTACCTGGAAGGTGAACTCGACGAGTCCGGAATCGCTCAACTTCAAACACTTGTTGAGCAAGATGATCGTCTGTTGCGAATGGCCGCAGACAGTTATCAGATCCACCGCCTGCTTGGATTGATTGCTCAGGACAGTGCGTCGCGGCACGAAGATTTTGTCAGGGAGACGTTGGCGCGACTGCCCGCGGACGATGACCGTTTTGTCGACCGAGTCATGCAGCACCTTCCGGAGGGGTCGCCTCGCAGAGGCACAACGGCACGCATCTACCTCGCCAGATGGTCGGCCGCAGTAGCAGCGGTTGCTGTCGTCGCGCTGGCCGCAAGCCTGTACTTCCAGCGGCCGAGTACTGAACGTCGGATCGCAAAGATCACTGGATTGAGCGGATCTCTGCAATGGACGGGTGATGGTGGTCGGGTCTTTCACGACCTGCGCGTCGGGACGGAACTACCGGGAGGAACCATCGAAGGAATGGTGCCCGGGTCGTGGTTCGAGTTGGAGTTCAACGACGGTTCAACCGTCACGATTTCCGGGAACTCGACGCTCACCTTCTCGGATCATGAGCAGAAGAAGCTGCATCTCAAAGAGGGCAGCGTGTCCGGCAACGTAAAGCCTCAACCGCCGGGCAGACCAATGCTCATCTATACTCGCTCTGCCATGCTCGAAGTTTTGGGGACGCAGTTCGAGGTCGAGGCAGGACTTTCTGTCACGATGCTGAACGTCAGTGAAGGGAAAGTACGAGTGAAACGGCTCAGCGACGGCAGCACGATCGATGTGCCCGCCAAACACCGTCTGATCGCGGCCGCCGATCAAGAAATGCTGCCGGTGCCGGTTCCTGATGTAGTCGGTCGGTGGAAGAGTCAATTGCATCTGGGACCTGTCGGCACGCTGGGGAAGTGGTCGCCCGGAAGGGACGCGGAAAGCGCCAAACTCAGGGCGGTCCCATTTACCACGCCCCAGGGGAAGACAATCTACACGGCGGCATTTGGGATTTCCCATGGTGACAGGCCGCCCGTCGCACTTCAGTCCGCTTCCCGTTTGAGAGTGCGCGGCCGCATCGCGTCGACCCATGATGTGTACTTTGGTGTAACAGTCAGGCACGCAGGCGGAGGATTCGCAGGTAATTTTCAGACCATTCGACCCGCTGTCGAGTTTCCAAGCGGACAAGACTTTGAGGTTATTCTCCACCTTCGGGACTTGCAGCTCGATCCTTCCCTCATCGAAATGAAGAACAAGCTGCCGACTGCTCCCTTCGATTTGGTTGTCGAGTCCTTTTGGTGTCATACCCTGAACGAACAGGTGGGACTGGAAGTCACTGAGGTCGAATTGATCCCATCAGTCGAAGATGAATAACAACAAGACAACCTGCAAATCGAGAATAACCAGACGTGAGTTTATAGGTGCTGCAGCCTCACTGGCTGCATTTACCATAGTCCCCCGTGATGTACTGGGCGGCCCGGGACACACCCCACCCAGTGACAAGCTCAATATCGCCGTCATCGGCGTGGGCGGAAAGGGATTTGACAATGTCAGAAACTCCGGCGACCAGAACATTGTTGCGCTCTGCGATGTTGACGATCACCTGGCGGCAGAAGCCTTTCGGATGTTTCCCAAGGCTGCGCGATACCGCGACTATCGCAGAATGCTCGATAAAGAGAAGAGCGTTGACGCGGTTGTCGTGTCCACGCCCAATCACACGCATATTCCTGCCAGTGTCATGGCCATGAGATTGGGCGAGCACGTATACTGCGAGAAGCCGCTCGGCAACAATGTTCACGAAGTACGCGTTGCAACACAAGTAGCTGAGGAAACCGGGGCTGTTACACAGATGGGCAACAGCGTACATTCCGGCATGAACTACCGGGGCGTGGCCAAGATGATCAAGGAAGGTATCATTGGGGAAGTCCGGGAAGTGCATTGCTGGTGCGAGAAGGCGTGGGCGCCTGGAGATCGCCCTCCGCCAATGGCAGCTCCCAGTCATTTGGACTGGAATCTGTGGCTGGGCCCGGCGCCTGAGCGCCCGTACCACAGTTGCTATCATCCAAAGGCCTGGCGGAACTGGTGGGACTTCGGAGCGGGACGACTCGGGGATATGGGGTGTCATATTCTGGATCTGCCGTTCATGGCGCTTGACCTCAAATACTCGACAACGGTTAGCGCCGATGGTCCTGGCCCGGCTCATCCCGAAAGCGCCCCACCGTGGATGATATGCAAGTGGACGTTCCCAAAACGAGGCGACCTGCCCCCTGTGGAACTAACGTGGTACGACGGTGACAGGCGCACGCCGATGCACAGGCAATACGAGATACCCGTGTGGCTGCCTGAAGACTTGGGCACGATCTTTGTCGGGTCAAAGGGAATGCTGGTGGCCGGCTACAGGTACTTCAAGCTCTATCCCGAAGAGAAGTACAAAGGTGTCCGCTTGGCTAAGGTTCCCCGTCTGCATTCTCATTTTATGGAATGGACAGAAGCCTGCAAGACCAACGATCCTAAACGACCCGGAACCCATTTCGGGTATTCCGGCCCCTTGACGGAAGCGGTGTTGCTGGGGACGGTCGCATTCAGGACCGTCAAGAAGATTGAATGGAACGCGGAGAAGCTCGAGATCACGAACGATCCTGAGGCGAATCGTTTTATTCGCCGCACGAATCGGAAGGGTTGGGAGATATAAAGAGAGATGATATGAGAACTGGTACATTTGCGTTGATGATAGGCTTGATGATACTCGTCAGCAGTATGGCAGGCGGTGCGGAGCGCGCGCTGAACGTGCCGCCTCCGGGGTTTATCGCACTCTTCAATGGGGAGGATCTAACCGGCTGGCACACAGTCAAGATCACAATGATCGGCAGGACCTTATCTGCCGAATACGACGGCGAGCTTCTCTACGACAGATTCGAATACCCGGAACGGCTCTTGAGCACGGAGCCATCACCCATATTACTGCAAAAGCATTCAGTTGTTCGCGGACAAGGGCTTGGAAGAGAAAACCCTTGTCCTATCGAGTTCCGCAACGTTTTTATCAAAGAGATAAACTCTTCCGAATAGATGATTCAGGTTAAATAGATGTCAGGATTCTTATCGCTCAACCGTTACACTGCCAATATGATAAT
>CP070806.1:1383765-1388693 GCA_020343675.1 Phycisphaerales bacterium | reverse complement strand
TCTGGTCTCTTTTGCCATGTCCAGCCCCTGACGCCCGTCTCGCGCGATTGAGACTTCGTATCCCTCAAGCGAGAGATCATCGGACAACGCCATCAGGATACTTTCCTCATCTTCGACGATTAGAATTCTTTCCATGTCATTTAACCTCTGTCAGTTCAAGTGGGAGCCGTATCGAAAAAGTGCTTCCACGACCCGGCTGGCTTTCGACGTGCACATTTCCGTGATGGGCCTCTACGATTTGCTTGACCAAAGTCAGTCCCAGCCCGCTGCCTTTAACCGTCCTCGTTAGCTCGTCCCCGCCACGATAGAAGCGTTCGAAAACTCTGTCAACTTCATCCGGCTTGACGCCGATACCGAAGTCCTGGACGGCAATAATCAGATATGAATGGTCCGTGAATCCCCGAACACATATGTCTTTAGCTCCGGCAGAGTATTTGATGGCATTGTCAATCAAATTGGTGATCGCCTGAGCAATAGCGGCATGGTCCGCTTGAATGGCCGGCAGCGGGGCATCAATTTTTATCTGGATCGTAAATCCTTCATGCTGTACCTGCTGTTGAATGGTCGAGACGAGCTCTTCCAATAATGGGCCTATATCGACGCTCTTAAAATCAAATTCCCTTTTCCCTTCCTCCATTTTGGCAAAATCCAAAATGTTGTCGATGAGCAGCGAGAGCCGTTCACTTTGTTCCAGGAGGACATCGTAGTACCGTTGGCGGCGTTCTTCAGAAGGGACTCGCCCTGTTTGAAGCATCTCGGCCAACTGCCGAATGCTTGTTAAAGGGCTCTTAAATTCGTGAGAGACGGTCGAAACAAAATCGGATTTCATTCTTCCCAATTCAAGCTCCTGGCTGACAATGCGAATCGTCAGGGTCAGGCCGAATACTAGAATACCCGCCAGAAGAACAAACATATAAAGATAAACACCCCGCCGTGACGTAAGAAGCGTTTCAAATAGTGGCGGGCTCTGCTGATGGAGCTCAAGAGACCACGGAGGAAAGTTCCCGGTGAAATCGGCTTTGACAGTCACAGGACCCGACAGGGGTTCCTTCGATTGCATAATGGTTTCGCCATCCCGTCCCTTTATAATCCAGCGAATATCCTCAGAAGAAACATGCCGCTTGATTTCAGGCACCAGAAGGCCAGCCTTGAGCCGCTCCGAATTGAGCAGAAGCCCCCAAATCTTTTCAGCTTGATTTCCCTTTTTTTCTACCCCCCGTCGAATAGAAACAAGATACGTGTATCCTGTGATGTCCAATGTAAATCGCTTGAGTGTATTTCCGGTGGTTGCGCTCCGGGGAGGTACTCTTGCCAGCAGGTTTGGAACTGCATTCTGCTGAAACACAAGCAGCTTCTCGGTGATCTCTCTTTGCTTTTTGTCCTCGGTTCTCAACGTTTCAAACGTGTTCTTTTCTGACGGCACGGTCGCATCTTGCGAAATAATATCATCTACCCGGCCCTCAATCTGTCGAGCAAAAAACTCATACTGAGATTTTTCTAATGCCCACTGCCGATGAATCAGATCATGGTATAACCGGATAAGTGTCTGAACGGCACGGCTCGAATCATCTACTGTGATAAATAAAGCGCCGAGTTCCATGCGTGCAATTAATCCCGATGACACACCGTTACCTATTCGCACGTCATTGTAATCTTGCGCAATAGTGGTGTATGATTTTATGGCGTCCGACAAGAGGTTCGATTTCTTCTGGACTCTGGCAATCGCATTCAGGGCTTCTGCCTTCACCTGGTCGTCGGAAACCTGGGCAAGCACTTGTTGATAGCTGGTCAGAGCTTCTTGATAACGCTTCTGTTGAAATTCATATCGCTGGCCGTCCAACAACGCGGGAGGGGGCGGCTGAGCAGGAAGTAATTTCATGCTAGCATCGGGGACATAAAGAAGCTTTGCCAGGGGAAGCTCGACGTGCTCGGCGTTTTCAAATAAGAATACTTCTTCAATAAGAGGTTGCTGGTCCTTCAGATGCTCCAGCAAACGCAGTACACTTGGACCTTGCTGAAAAGCTCCGTCCCCCGCGATGGATTCAAGGAAGGCTCCTTCGACCGCTGAAATCTTTTGATCAATTGACTCGGTAATCTGTCGCGCAATTGCATTATGCTCATTGAGCCGCTCTTTGTCCAGTAACGCCATATCATTCTTGATGCCGCGGAACGCAAGATAACCCAGAAGCAGACTGGGCAATCCAATCCCCAGAAGAAAGTGGAGCAGTATCCTTCTGCGTCTGTGAATTGATGTTTCCATGTCCCGTATCGCTAACAAAAACGCAAGATAAAATCCAACAAAATCTTTGAGCGTTCTTTGTGTCGAATAAGGCAAGGTTGTCTGCCGAAGATCGCTCAAATACCGCACCAAGAATTGCATCGGCCGGTGCCTTGACCGGACGCACCGACGAGGTTAGACTGCTTGCTCGTGGGCAAGACCCGAAGAAAACAAATCATTGGGATATTAGGCGGTATCGCCTCGGGCAAGAGCACCGTGGCGGCTGAATTTGCCCAGTTGGGCTGCAAGGTCATTGACGCTGATAAGATCGCCCATGAACTGCTCCGTAGGCAAACCGTCAAACAAGAAATTGTGGCCGCCTTCGGTCCTTCGATTTTGGGTCCCAAAGGAAAGATCGACCAAACACGGCTGGCCGACATCGTCTTTGCGGACGCCGGCAGACTGTCCGCACTGAACCGCATTATTCATCCTCTTGTCCTCGAGCAGGTGGAGCGGCAAATCGAGCGGTACAGCCGCCAGAATCGGGTCCAAGCCATCGTGCTGGACATGCCATTGTTGGCGGAAGTGGACTGGGCAAAGCGATGTGACAGGCTCATTTTTGTCCGTTGCAGCAAGAAAACAAGGGCTGAGAGGGCAAAAAAGATGGGTTTGGGCAAAAAACAGCTCGGAATTCGAGAAAGTTTCCAGATTTCTCTGGACAACAAGGCCGGTCTCGCCGATAATACGATTGAAAACAATTCTGACTTCTCGGCTTTAGTCAGACAGGTCGCTGATATTTTCACTGATATTACGGATAATAGGTGAGCGGGGCTTTCTAACAGATCACGCGTATCTCGCACCGCCCGTTTTTTGAAATTTAGGTTCTGTTTCTACTAATCAAGGTTCAAATCCAATTGAATTCCTGCGGGAAGGTTACCCTGTAGAGTCGTGCTTCTGATGTCTGCCTCAAACGAGCGCGAACTCCACAAGGGTAGCAACCATGTTTTTCAATGTGAAAAGGAGTAATGATGGCAAAAGCTGTAAAAGGCACATCCAAGAAACGCAAGAGCACAAAGAAGAAAGCTGTTGCAGCAAAACAAGCTCTGGCAGAACAGGAAGAGCAACCCCAGCCGGGCGACAAGGCCGGAACCGGTACGGCCACAGAAGAGAGACCCGCCGATGCAGAAACCGAGGACCAAGCCTTAAGCGATCAGGAAACTGACGAAGAATCCACGCATGCCAAGTACGAGCGGATCAAAAAAGGCAATTTGTATTTGACGGACCTTCAGAAACTGACCGTTGCGGACCTGCATGACTTGGCCAAGAAGGAAGACATCACGGAGTACAGCGCGCTGAAGAAGCAGGACTTGATTTTCAGAATCCTCAAGGAACGCATTCGCCAGAACGGACTCATGTACGGCGAAGGCGTGCTGGAAGTGCTTCCGGACGGATACGGGTTCCTGCGGAATCCTGATTACAACTACCTGTCCTCGTCGGACGACATCTATGTTTCCCCCTCTCAGATCCGGCGCTTCGGCTTGCGAACAGGCAATATCGTCTCCGGCCAAATCAGGCCTCCCAAGGATTCGGAGAAGTATTTCGCCCTTCTGCGCGTTGAAGCGATCAATTACGAGGACCCGGACAACCTTGCCGAAAAAATCGTCTTCAGCGATTTGACGCCGCTACATCCGGAGCAACGCTTTATCCTCGAGACGTCAGCGGAAGAGCTCAACATGCGGATCATTGATTTGGTCACGCCGGTTGGCAAGGGTCAGCGCGGTTTGATCGTCGCTCCGCCAAGAACGGGCAAGACAATCCTGCTGCAGAAGATGGCCAATGCCCTGAGCACGAATCACCCCGACATAAAACTGATCGTGCTGTTGATCGATGAGCGCCCGGAGGAAGTGACGGAAATGGAAAGGAAGACAGCCGATGACGTCGAAGTCATAAGCTCGACCTTTGATGAGCCGGCTGCACGCCACTGCCAGGTAGCGGAGGTTGTGATTGAGAAAGCAAAGCGGCTCATTGAGTACGGCCAGGATATCGTCATCCTGCTGGATTCTATCACGCGTCTTGCACGTGCGTATAACACCGAGATGCCCCACTCGGGCAGAATCCTGACCGGCGGTGTCGATGCCGGCGCCATGCAGATGCCGAAGAAATTCTTCGGTGCGGCTCGAAACATCGAGGAAGGCGGTTCGCTGACGATTTTTGCAACCGCCCTGATCGACACCGGCTCAAAGATGGACGAGGTTATCTTCGAAGAGTTCAAGGCGACCGGCAACATGGAGCTGCACCTCGACAGGCGCCTGGTGGACCGAAGGACGTGGCCAGCGATAGACATCAGCCGAAGCGGGACCCGACGGGAAGAGCTGCTGCTTGATCCGAAAGAACTCCAGCTTGTCTATCGGCTCCGCAGGGTCCTGAGCGAGCTGAACCCCGTTGAAGCCGTCGAACTGCTGAAGAGCAGGCTCGTGAAGACCCGCACAAATGCAGAATTCCTGATGACGATGAACCTCGATTAAGCTTGCAGGCAGACAAGACCACTTGTTACGAAAACAGGCGGCGACGCCTGATTCTGTGTCGAATTGTTTGCTTTACATTATTCTTCGCGTTGATTAGGATACCATTCCGGCGACCGTATTGCGCCGGAATTTTTTATGGGTCACAGTCAAGAACGGATGCGTCATGAGTGAGCAACTCTCGAAAA
>CP070806.1:1378712-1383665 GCA_020343675.1 Phycisphaerales bacterium | reverse complement strand
GCCCATGAAGCATACGGACGGCCTGTTTGACGACCGTCTCCGCGGCTTGTGGGGCAAAGGGACTGCTCCTGATCTCGTATCCTGCCTCAACGTACAAGTGCTCCGGCGCAAGATAATCCGCTTCGCCGTTGCAGTGCGTAACGATGAAGGTGTGCTTGTATGGAGAAGCGGCTTTGATCGAGATACCGATTTCCGTCAACACTTCGCAGCCGATGCCGACAAAGCCGATGTCTCCGATGCGAGCGACAGTGATGTTAAGCTTCGTGGCAGGGCAGTCTTTCGCGATCGTGAGCTCGCCGAGTTGCTTGCCGGGCAGTTCGAGCGTGACAAAGGCGGTGCTGATCTCTGCGGCCCCCGAGACGTCTTCGATACCACGAAGAACATGCACGACTTCCTCGCCTAACATCGTGCCCAGCAGCACCGGTTCGGGAATCCAGCCCGATTCCGTATTGAATCCGGTAAGGGCTCGAAACCAGGGATTGATATTTCCCGATGCCCCTGCAAACGCTGGAGCGATGGTGTCCGGACCAAGAATCTTCTCGGCAAACTGCTCGGCAAGCCCGAGAACGTCACCGCTGATGGTGTAATTCTTGCTTCCCAGACACGTGGCGTGCATTGCATAGTCAAACATCGCCGCAGTAACTTTCCCGTCAGGCTTTGCCACTTTCATGACCAAAACCTCCTTATCGGTGATGCCATACGGATTGCGTCCGAGTCTGATCTGGCTGTTGCCCAGCTTGTCGAATTCGAGCTTGCGCCTGTTGGAGCCGACCGGCGAGTGCCCGACCCCGGTACCGATTTGCACGGGCTCCATGTCGCTCAGAGCTTTGCGAATAGCCTCTGTCAGCCTGGCGGTCAAGTCCTGCGTGTATGCGAGGTTGCTTGGATTTCCTTTCTCTTTATCTATGGTCAAAGTGGGGCCTGCGTGTGTGTGTATGCCGCTGAGAAAGAGCTCCGAGGGTTCGAGTTTGAATTCCTCTAGAAGAATCTTCCGGATATGCTCGGTCGTTCCGTCGTAGAAACCGATCAAATCGGTTGAAACCTGCACGAGGCGCTTGTCACTATTCGAGAATGCTACTACGCGGGCGGACAGGGGGTCGTGAACGCCCTGGGATAGTCCCTTGCGACCGGCGTAGCCGGACATTCGGACCGGCTCCTGAGGTGTGATATCAACCTTTGCGGTGCCGGCACGCAGACGGCCCGCGTTCTCACTTGCGGGTGCTGCCGGAGCCATGACGAGCACACAAGCGAACGTGAGAGCGACTATCGTACTGATTCTTAGGATGGGCGAAAGGACGGAAGATTTTCTCATGGCAAACCTCGCTAATAAATGGATCTTTTTTATTAGGGCGTCGGGCGACCGGCGCGTTTTGCCTTGGCACGGTTGAACTGTCTGAGAATAAATTCTGCCGGCGCGACGAGCTCTGCGCCTTTCTTATGCGAAACAGTCTTGCGCGTCTCTGGATCCCGGTACTGCACAACGCACTCAATGCCCAGCTTGTCCATCTGTTCTTTGAGCGCAATGCCGAACTTCGGATGGTGCACAATCAGACCGAGCGGCGTTTCATCGGTGACCTCTTCGTTCGGGTAGTTGTATTCCATCAGTACGGGTGGGTCGTCTTTGGACAGGTACGTTATTGGGGCCGCCCGCTCGTAGCGCTCGTACGCTTTTGGCGTGTCAATCTCATCGGACTCGATGTCGTAGAAGGGCAGGAAGAACGGATGGCGCTCAAAATTGGGCCGGGGTATGCCGATCTTCTCGGCGAAGCGCGGATCGTAGGACGACTGGCCGTTGCGAATCGCGATACAACTCAGGCGTGTCGATTGGCGCGCTATGGGGTCTTCGCTGTCGGGCCTGGCGAGATCGTCGTGAAACGCCAGCCACATGGACGTTCCGGCCCCGGCCGAGCCTCCCGTCGATGCAACCAGACTTGCATCGAGGTTCCACTTGCGGGCGTTGAAGCGCAAGAACTGTAACGCCCGGGCGCAGTCCAGATACGCCGCCGGTGCCGGAGCGGTATCAGTCAATCGATAGTTAGTCGCGGCTATCGAGAAGCCCGCATCGAGGTAGGACCTGGCTCTGCCTGCGTCGAGGCTGCGTTTGTCACCGCCGCGGAAGCCGCCGCCATGTATATAGAGCACCAGCGGGGTCGGCTTCTCGGAATCCGCCATATACAGATCCAGAACGTTTCGCTCATGGGGCCCATAGCGGACATCCGCATGCGTCGGGGTCAAGGGGCCGGGGCGCACGCGCTGATTGCCTTGATCGGCGCGTTGGTCTCGGCCAGCCATGCAGAGAATCTGCCCATCGACCAGAGTCAGAATCACATGACCCCTTCGGTTTACGGCCATCCCCCACGGCACCGGAGCAGCCGGAAGTTTCTCACTCCAGAGCGGCTTGCCGGCGCCGAGTTCGAGCGCTGTGACCTTTGAAGCGTCTGCAACCACCACAGCGTTTCGGGCTACCACAATGGCAATGCTCCCGGGGCAGTCATACTGCCATGCCGGTTTTGTCGAAACCTTAAACTCGCCCCATGCCTGAGTGATATGCCTGGGGATCTTCTCATCCGTGACGCACTGGCTCAACTGCTCGGTATCGAGCGAGTCATAGCACAATAATTTGCTGTTGTCGAGCCAGACAATGTCGCGGTTCCCGGTTGATGCGTGCAGCATTTTCTTAGTTACGGTGTGGTCATAGACCGGCAGGTCCGGGTGTGAATAAAAAGGAGCTCCACAGGCAATGACGCGATTGCCGACCAGGAAGAGCTCCCATCCGCGCGGACTGCTCGATTCGCAGCGCGCCAAAGGAGCCGGGTCGTTGAGGCACCGCCCGTCGCGGATGTCGTAGATTCCAGGCGAGACGGCATTGCCACCGGCCAGATAGAGCTTGCCGGCGTCGAGCAGGAGATGTCCCTGCACGCTGACCCCGGTCCGGGCCTGCTGATCCAGGTGTCCGGAAGTGTCGTTGCACCATCGGACTTCGCCGGTGCCCGCATCAAGCGCATAAACGTATGTCCCGTCGTAGTTCACCAGACCGGCTCCGACATAGGCCGTTCCGTCCTCGACGAGAACGCCGCTTGCCGCGGGCCAGGTGGAGAGCAATCGGCCGTAAACGGGGATCTTGCGTTCGGCCGGCGCCGTTCTGAAGCGCCAGAGCAGGCGGCCCGTGGTGACTTCAAACGCGTACACCCAGCCGTCCGCCGAGCCAACCAGTGCCCGACCCTTCCAGATGGTCGGCGGGATGCGGATTTCGCCCCCGGTGTAAGCCTTCCATCGCTCGCGTCCGGTCTGGCCATCCAGTGCTCGCACGACTCCGTCCGAGCCGGCCAGCAATACGAGCCGGCCCACGGCGACCGGAGCGGTGGGGCGGACCCCCTCAAGAACCGGCGGCCTTGTCTGCCAGAGCAGACGACCCTCGCTCGGGATGGCTGCTTGAGTCGTGGCGGTACGCCGGTTGTTCGCGCGGAAGGTCGGCCAGTCTGCTGCGGTGGCAGTCCTTCCGGAATCGGGCTCGGTCCCTGCGGGGTTCTTTTCGAGCCTTTTCGAGCCGCTGTCCGGGGTGAAGTCGAAATCACCCGCCGGGCCGACACAGGTCAGGCCGTTGAGAGTGAGCTGGCAGTCGCAGGCAAAGGGCCACCAGTAGAGCAGGCCGTTGGTGACCGTGACGCCGTCGTGGCAGGCTGGACGCATCGGTGAGATCCATCGCGGAAGGTCCGCAGCCAGGTCCAGCCGCACCGTGCCGCCCATGGCCCGAAACAGAACGCTGTCCAGAGTTCCGGTCGGGCGAGTGCAGGCCCGGCGCCCCGTCGGCAGCTCGGCCAGGACCGCGCCGGTCAGGGGGTCGAGCTTGCGGCTGACATTGTTTGCCCACGGCCCGCTGATGGCGTAGAGCGCATCGGGGTGAATGATCAATTGGAAATTGTCGTATGGATTCTGCCAGAGTATCCGGCCGTCCTCGGCCGAGACGGCCAGCAGCTTTCCCAACTGCGGACCGGCGAAATACAGCACGCGCTCGCTGCACTTGAGATAGGCCGCGGTACGCCAGTTGGTCTGCCAGCTCTGGCGATTAAGGTACTCGCCGAGCGTTTTGAACAGTTCCGGTGCATTGCCCCTGGTCTTGCGCCACAGCACGCTGCCTGTTTTTGCGTCCAGGCAGGTCAGATAAGCGCCGAATCTGAAGGCAAAAATCCGACCGTTCTTCATACAAACGGCCCGGCTGTCGATAGGCTCGTCTTCGCGATAGTGCCACAGGACGTCCCTGGTTTTTGGGTCAATAGCCAACAGGTGGCGGCCAAATCCCCACGGGTGCTCGGGCTGGTTGTGGCCTTTGGAGATTCCGGTCCAGGGCCAGCCGTGCTCCTGGCGATTCCATCGCACCGTCCCGTCCATCGGCTCAGATTCTCCGAGCAGGGCATACAGCGTGCCGTTCTCCATGCCCATCCATTTCCAGAATGTGCCTCCGGCCACCTCCACCGGCGGGATAATCTGGCCCTTAAGTTTTCCCGTAGGAGCTTCGATGAGTTTGCACGACTTGTCATCGCCGACGAAAAGCACCTCCGGCGTGGCAATCATCGTGTTTCGATGGACCATCAGGCCTTCGGGCAGCGGCTGCTTCCAGAGGATCGTTCCGTTGAACGCGTTGAATGCGACCAGCGTGTTGAGAAATGGCTCTTCACGCTTGTGCCAGGCGACATGACCGAAGGCCTTGAACACCCGGCCGCCGGCCGAGACGGCCAACTGCGGCGCCGGACCATAGCGAGGATCGGAGAGAAACTGCGTCATATACGGCGCCCTGATGAGCTGGTCCTGCGACAGGGGATTATTGTCCGGGCCGTGATAGGCATGCGTCCAGTCATCCATCCCCTCGGGGAAAGGCTTGACAAGTTCCCGTCGTCCGAGCAGCGCCCGCCCGCCGGGCCGCAGGACGCGCAGCGCCTCGGCCTCCGGCATCTG
>CP070806.1:1373592-1378612 GCA_020343675.1 Phycisphaerales bacterium | reverse complement strand
CTTTTTCTTCTTGAAGACGACGATTTGTAAAGTCACGACGACAACCAGCATGAGGATGAACACTATAAATGCAGACTGGTTTTCCGCTCCGGGAATACCGCCCACGTTGATGCCCAGCAGGCCCGTCAGAAAACCGAGTGGCAGAAAGACTGCTGCCACAAGCGATAGGACGTACATTCGCGTGTTCATCTGTTCAGAAAGACGGTTGACCAGTTCCTCTTGGGTGACCGCCGCTCTGTCTCTGACAGAATCGAGGTCCTCGATGTAACGAATAACGCGATCTGTAGTTTCCCTCAGATGCAATTTGTCGTTATCACTTAGCCATGAAACACTCTCGGCCTGAAGCTTCATCATGGCTTCTCTTTGAGGGGCCAGATAACGCCTCAGCATAATTGCCTCTCGCCTTATTGCAGAAAGCCTGGTTCGCAAAGCATGGTTCTCAGAGGTAATGACTTCTTCCTCCATTTGGGCCACTCGGTCTTCGATGTCCTCGACGGTGCCTTCCATTCTTGAAATCAAACGTTCGGATAGGTCAACAATAAACCCCCCCGTGGTCTTGGGCCCTTGCTTTTGTTCAAAGGACTTCATCATATCAGATTCTGAAAGTAATTTTCTTCTCCGCGTGCTGATAACCCTTTTGTCATCCAGCCATACTCTGACGGCAACCATATCCTCTGGATCAGAACCGGGATTCAGATTCACCCCCCGCAGGGCCACCAGCATTCCCCCATCTATGGGTGTTGCTCTCGGACGGCTTTCTTCGGTCAAGAGAGCCGAAGCGGATACCTCACCCAAACCACTGTTGTTTGTTACCCACTCTGCGGCTTGTGGGTTGGTGTAATCAAAATGAAGCCATAGGGCTCCTTGCTCAGGTTTCCATTGCACGACCTCCTCCCATGAGAGCTTTCTAGCCCCTCCCTTTCCGTCCATGAGACAAGCACAAATTAGTCCGTTTGTTTCCATTTTTCTGTCTCCCACAGATTCTGTACCGGTATTGGCATTATCTATCGATTGGCGACTGCTGCCTATTGCAGCAGGTACGATATGGTCAATGATGCTACAAAAGATCCCCTCGAATTATAGGAAGAAATATTTTTAATATGTAATTCCTTTTCACGAGCGTTCCGCTTTCATCTTCTCTGGCGCCTTTCCTGATTTCTTCAAAATAACGCTTGTTGTTATCATGCCCCCGATAAATCCGAGCATGAATGTCAATAGAAGCAGAAGAACTCGAGGCATCATAAATGTCATAAGAAGAAACTTCGTTTCAACGACCTCTGTGTTTTGAAGAGAAACGATCAGGGCCAACAACAGAATAGTGACAATCAAAATGATTTTAACTTTTTTCATCTTCTATCCTTTCTGTGCTCGGTTCAGTCTCAACACCATCACTCGCCCCGATCTTCACAGCCAGGGCTCTCAAGAACAAAACTGGAAAGCCTACCATTTGCCTTACTCCCTCAATGGATGACAGTGTTCTTACCTGAGTTCTGACTTCCGTGAATAGTTCTTGCACGACGATTCTTTCCTCAACCTCTCCGGCTTCTTTGACCATCGCGAGCCTGTGTAGAGCATACAAACCAATGAGAAAGGCGAGGGCGAAAAAGAAATCCCATTGCTGAAGATTCAGCGTGGGCAGGGCAAACTCACCCGTGGGGCTCGTATAGTTCAGTGTCCAGGCCAGTTCGCGCCCCGCGAAGAAGTCCGCAAATTTTCCTCCAATGATAGGGGCTATACCGGCAGCGACAGAATTGGTGATTGTATTGGCTGCCAGGTATGCTGTCGCTTGCCCCTTAGGTGCGAGCTTGAGACTGATATTACCCGAAGCCAGGGAGACGCCCGCCGAGGACAACCCCATGATGACGTGAATCAGAATCAGCAGAGGGATTGTTAGAAAGTACTTTTCCGGCATCGTCGTAAACGTCCAAGCCAGGATCGAGCCGATGAGCAGAGGTCCGCTTATTGCTAGCACGGACTTGTTGCTGAAACGATCCGTATACTTACCCCAGATTTTAAGGAAAAGGAAGTTCATCACCTGACTGAGGATCGATAGCCCAATGATAAATGACATACTTAGACCCAGTCGCTTGAGCATATAAACCATGAAGAAAGGGCCCGCCAAGTTGACTGCAAAATTCCAGGAGCACATGAACGCAATGAGCTTTCTGAAATTTTCATCTCTGAAGGGCAGCAGAAGGAGCTTCAGGATGCTCGCTCTTTCCTGAAGCCGAGGCATTCTTGGCTCTGGCGTCTTTGCCAAGAAAAAGACGCCCAGAACCCCTGCTGCGAAACCGAGCAGAAACAAGATCGAATAACCGGCCAGCTCCTGATCAACAAACAGCTTCTTCCAGAAATCCAGGTAAGCAGCGGCTGCCAGGCTAAGAGCTATCCCAACGCCGGTTGCCAACCGCATCCTTTTGGAAAAGAACGAACCCATGATCTGCTCGGGAATAAGATCCCGCATCCAAGAATTCCAGCTACAGCCCCCCACGGCTCCAAGGGCCGAGAGAATCGCCAGCAGGATCAATAGGACCCCTAGGGCTGTCTCTGCCGGAAGGATAAAGGGACTCAGAGCAATGATAAGCCAGCATAGCCTGCTCAGCGAGGCCGCAACAACCGTAATTAGTCTCCTGTTGCGCATCTTCTCCACGAGGAATATTGAAGGCAACTGAAGCAATTGCGATAAAGGGCCTATCGCCGCCAACAAGCCAATGACAAGATTGGATGCTCCGAGTTTGATGGCAAAGGCAACTAAAAAAGCTCCACCTGTTAAGATGCCCATCGCCTGCGATGCTATGCCATCCCTGATAACGTTCTTCAGCGCATGCTGAATCTGATCTTCGTTCAACGTCTCCTCTGCTTTGAACCACATTGTAGAACTCCGTTTCTTCCTTTTGAGAGACCACTATAGTGTGATATTCTTCATCCTACAAGTTCGCACTACTGCTTATCCACAATCCGAACAGGGAATGGATCTGTAGCGGAGCCTGTATATAGCGTCCTGTGCGGGAACGGAATTTCAATACCTTCGGCGTCAAATCTCTTTTTCAGTCGTTTATTAAATTCCCTACCGACAGCCCACTGTCTGATGGGCTTTGTTTTGGTACGGGCCTTGATGATGATCGCCGAATCAGCGAACTGGTCCAGACCGAGAATTTCAATGGGTTCCAGAATGTCATTCTTAAATTCGGGGTCGTTACGCAGGTTCTCATCGACTTCCTTAATCACTTCGATGACCTTGTCAACATCTTCTCGGTAAGCGATCCCGACATCAAAGACGTATCGGGAATATTCTTTGGTCATATTGGTAACGACACTAATTTCACCGTTGCGCACATAATGAACATTTCCCGCCAGATCCCTAAGGATGGTCATTCTCAGATTAATCTTCTCCACTAGACCCCCTTTGCCCGCGATCTGAACCACGTCTCCAACGCGAATTTGGTCATCGAGCAAGATGAAGAAACCGCTGATGATGTCTTTGACCAGATGTTGCCCTCCGAAACCAAGTGCGACGCCGACAATGCCCGCCGAGGCAAGAATGGGACTGATGGGGATATCCAGCTCCCCCATGATCGTGATGGCCGCAATGATAACGATAACGATTGTGAGGACGCTGGCCGCGATAGAGCTGAGCGTATCGGCCTTCTTTTTGAATTCCTCATCCGTCTCTCTCCGGCCCTTCCCAAATCCGCGAAAGAAACGGTGAGTGGCGGCCTGAGCAATCTTGATGAAAACAAACATCAGAATTAAAACGAGCAAAATGCGCAGTCCGTGCTCGACAAGCCATGTAGATACGTTCTCGATAAGTGCTTTTAAGTCCATCGTTTGTTCCCTTCCAAATGGTACTCAGATATCGTTCTTATGTGGAATTCTCTGTTTTGAAAAGACCCCAGCCAATAACAAAATAGTGATAACCGGAATTTCCCTTTGACTTCATTATCAATACTCCTGCACGCCTTACTGTCAACAATACCACAACAGGGGCTTTGATTTCAACACTTCTAACTGATAATAGGGCCGGCTACCTGTCAGAAAAAACCCAAGATATGATAATCCCCCAAAGATCCTGTGTTTTAGTGCTTTCCAGACACGCCTAAACCAGCGATTTCTTCTCATCGCTCCCGTTTTTCGCTCTGTTGTTAGCGAAGGTGCGGACAGCATCGAGGTACTTGCTACTTTCGCCTGGATCGGGGCGTCTTCGCTGCGAGACCGACAGAGAACGGCCAGGTCAGCAGTATCCCAAGCACGGTCCGATTTGCAAATCTACCGTACATGCCATATCCACCTTCGCAGACCGTTGAACAATGCGCTAATCGAATACTTGAAATTCGCTGAGGGGGTACCAGCCGTTTTCGGTGCGGCCTTTGATGCCGAGCTTCACCACAGGTTCGAGACTCTGTTCGCTCACGACGCCGATAGCCAGGCGACATGTTCCGCCGGGGATATCTTTCGGGAGCACCACGCGGTCGATAACCTCAACGACCAGGCCGGGCGGCAGCTCGGGGGGATTCTTGATGAATTCTTCGGTAAACGTCTCGACCGAACCGGGAAGCCACTTGTTCACTGTGACGTTTCCAACCAGTGTCCTTTCATAGCCACTCGCGTTCATGAGGCGATACGCCACTCGATAGGGCCTGTAGCAAGGCGCTGAGCCGATGTTCTGCCACTTCATCGCCAGCTCAAGGGGCTTGCCCGCGTTTGCACGCTCGGGGTGACTCAATTCGCGCAAAACTAAACGATAGCCGAGCCGGCGAAGGAACCGTTCGACCTCCGGCCGGATGTTGTCGCCTTCGGGCAGCGGAACGGATTTGTTGTTCAGGTACGAGCCATGAAGCGCCAGCGCGTAATTGAAGATGTAGCGCAGGGACCAGCCATCCTGCACCCACCGCCGCATGTCCCAGCAGCTTTCCCAGGCCACCGGCGCGGTCTTCCATGTTTGGCCTACTCCCGCCTCCGGGATCAGCACCGGGTAGGCGTCGCACATGTGGCACCAGGTCTTGGAGAAGCCGCCCATGTC
>CP070806.1:1368456-1373492 GCA_020343675.1 Phycisphaerales bacterium | reverse complement strand
GTACAATGAAGTGACGCAACAGGGAAATCTGTGATCTGAGAAAACTGATGAGTGATGTGACACGGATTCTGAATGCGATTGAGGGGGGAGATCCAAAAGCTACTGAGGAATTGCTGCCTCTGATCTATGAAGAGTTGCGCTTAACAGGCGAATCATGTTTCATCCATTGCTTGTTTTGTGTTGGCTCTTAAACTGTGACGGATTACAGTGAAATTGTTTCTTGAAGCAGTTGCTGAAATAGGCCATATCCAGAAATCCCACCTGGTAGGCCACTTCGGAGATATTATAGTGCCCAGTTTTAAGTAATTCGGCTGCATGTTTAAGTCGGACGGTACGAATGAAGACACTGGGTGTTTGACCGGTAAGGGCTTTGATCTTCCGGTAGAGCGTGCTACGACTCATATGCATCTGGGAAGAAAAGGCATCCATGGCAAAATCATAGTCGGCCAGGTGTTCTTCGACGACATCCAAGGCACGTTTGAGGAATCTCTCATCAACGGGGTTGGAGGTTATTTTCTGCAATGGGATAAAGGGGTTTCTCTGAAAGTGAGCCTGCAAGCGCTGGCGCGACTCCAAGAGGTTGGCAAGGCGAGCCTTGAGAACGACCTGACTGAACGGCTTCATTACATAGTCATCGGCCCCGGTTTCTAATCCTTCAACCTGTGCAGCTTCTGAACCTTTGGCGGTTAAGAGGATAATGGGGATGTGGCTGGTCTTTTCATCCTTTCTAAGGGCACGACACAGCTTGATCCCATCCATCTCAGGCATCATGATGTCACTGATGATGAGATCTGGCGTGTTCTCCTGGGCCAGTTGCAGCCCTTGCTGGCCATTAACTGCTTCCAGCAAACGGTATTCTTGCGTCAGGATGGACCCGACATATTGACGCATATCGTCATTGTCTTCTACTATGAGGACCGTGGGTAGCGTGTCGGTTTCAAAGTCTTCTTCTGCCTGATCGGTTGATAGATCAGCGGTTTCTACTGTTTCTGGATCACGCATGGGGATCGTAACGATAAAGCGTGTGCCGGGACGTTCGCTGCTTTCAGGGGCAATGGGGCTGATGACTTGGATCGTGCCTTGATGGCAGCCGATCAGTTCCTGGGCCAATGAAAGGCCGATCCCCGAGCCTGCCGTCTGTCCATGTTTGTCAATGCGATAAAAACGTTCGAATATATGATCCAATTCATTCGGCGGAATCCCGATACCGCTATCTTCTACGGTCAATTGGATTTGCCTATCGAACTGTTGCGTTTTGACCGTGATGGTTCCGCCCGGATCCGTGAACTTGATGGCATTGGAGATCAGGTTGGTTAGCACTTTTTCGAGTTTGTCGGCATCGAAAGCCACCGTCAATTCAGACAGTGTTGTCTCATGAGAGAGTGTGAGTCGTTTCTCTGTGGTCGTCGGCTGCAGTGAGGCGACGATACCGTTCACGAAACCGACAAGATCATTTATCGTGAGATGGAGCTCGAGTCTTCCGGTCTCGAGTTTGTGGATGTCCAGGAGTTGGCTGGCAAGCTGCAGTAATCGATCCGCGTTCCGTTTGATCAACAGAAGCTGCTCCCGTAGATCACTGTCCTTTAGCTTGGTCAGCATGGATTCAAGGGGGCCGGTGATCAGGGTTAAGGGGGTTCGTAGTTCATGAGAAATGTTCGTAAAAAAGGCCAGACGCGATTCGTCTATTTTCAACTGCTGCTGAGCTTTCTCTTTTTCAAACTGTAACTGTTGTGTGATATGGACCTCATGGGCTTTGACCAGGCGTACGATCAATACGACGATGGCAAGTAAGAGTGAACCGAGCAAGAGCAGGAACCAGGGTTGGCGCCAAGTGGGTCGCAGTACGGTAAAGGAGACCTGGGCCGGTGTGGGATCGATGTTCCGATCCCGGTCACGGGCTTGGACCTCAACGGTATGGCGGCCGGAGGGTAGGTTGTACCAGGTATACATGGCTTCGGGTGCAAAGGCAGACCACGCACCTTGATCCATGCGAAATGAGTAGAGCAATTGACCCTTTGGGGTAACGGACCAGGCATCGCGACCGGTCCAGGAGATGCGTATAGGGGACGCCGGCTGAATCTGCTCAAGAGAGAAGTCTATTTCCGTATCAGGCGGCATTTTATCTGGCCGGTAGCGTGTCGTTAAATAGGGATGATCATCCAGGACAACATCGGCCAGGTTGGGATCCAAGGCGCGAAAATACCAGTCACGAGTAGCATAATTGACCCAGACGGCGCCATCCTCAGACACACCCAGTGAACCACTTTCTCGGTTTAACCTAAAGGACGCGGGGCAAGCCAGGGATTGCCACTGATCTCCATCAAAACAACTGATGCCCGCATCCGTGGCCGCCCACAACGTACCATCGGGATGCGACATGGTGTATGTGACCATATTGCTGGCCAGACCGTCTTCCATGGTATATTGTTTCCAGGTGTTGCCGTCATACCGGAACACACCGTCCCCCCCCTTGGCCACCCACAGGTCGCCGTCGGGGGCACACGTCAGGTGGTCGATCCAGTCGGTGGCCAGGCTCAAAGGGGTCTGGATGCGCTGGGTGTGGTATCCGTCGAAGCGGGCCAGATAGGGTCCTCCGAACCAGAGCCCCTCCTTGGTTTGGGCAATACCGACGATGCGAAATGGCACCAGGGGGGAGGCTAAATGTTCGCTTTGATAGCCCTGGTCTGTCCGGAAAAACCGCAACAATCCCGCTCCGAGAGTAGGACCCCAGTCTCTGGGCAAGGCGGAGCCAAAGAGCATGTCTCCGGAGGTTGATTCGAGTACGGAATAGGGGCTGATGCCAAAACCGAGGTGGGGAAACAGGCGGAGATGCCACTGTTGTTCGTCGTAGTAGGCCACTGCCGCCTGGCCCTGATGACTGCCCGCAGCCCAGATTGAGCCGTCCCCAGCCGCCGCCATGACGACCGGAGCATCCGGGAGTCCGTCTTCAATGCCGTAGCGCAGCCATCGCTTGTCTTTGGTTTCATATTTGACTATGGCACCAGTTTTTTCCAGGAACCAACAGGTACCAGGTGGGGATTCGCACTGGAAATGCAGGTCTTGGTAGGTGGTGTAACGCTGATCACTGTAGTCAATGCGAAACACCTTTGCGTTTTTTCCTCCCAGCCAGAGAGAACCATCGATCCCAGTAAGCAGGACCGGCGGGGAGGAAGGAATTTCCAGATCGGGGGCGTCATAGGTGCGTTGCATGCCTTGTCGGCGTGCGTATAACCTGCCCTGGCCGACCAACCAGACAGTATGGTCCTGCGTCTGGGCCATGGCCGTGCATGCGTAACGACCAAGGGTCGTGCTGAGATTGATCTGCGACCACGTCTTTAGGCTGGGATCGAAGATGTGGACTGGATCCCCGGAGCCATCGCTGGCGATCCAGATCCGTCCGTCAGTGGACTCCAGGATACAGCCCTGGCGTGAACGGTCCCGGTGTAATAGGGGGATGGATTGAATTCCCCCTAAGGATCCCGCATGCGTCTGGGCAAGGGAGGCCACGTAAGCCTCTCTAAAATCGTCGCACAAGTACCAGAGCTGCTTGCGCGAATCGACAAACACGGTTGTGACAGGTCCTTCAACATTCGCCACTAACCTGGCAGTGCCATTCTCAATGTAAACCAAACCCTGATCACAAGCGGCCCATACACCCCCCTGATCATCAGCGGTCATGCTTTGGCCGGGAGAGCCCGAATAGGACTGAGCCAGAACGGTGATCCACTGATGGTCCTGATATAGATGAATGGCTTCAGCAGATTGCACGTAAATGCATCCGTCCGGCGTAACCAGGATACATTTGACCCAGGGTGTCAAACCGTCGTCAAGGCTGAAACGCTGCCACTGAAGGCTGTCGTACCGCATCACCCCATCTTTGAGTCCAAACCACATGGTCTCATTCGGCTCTTGGGCCATACATTGAAAACTCAACCCATCGAGCGCTTCTATATGAGTCCAACGCCACGGTTCAAGTAAGGGATCGACTTTATTCGGTTCATAGGGTTGTACGGCTCCCACGGGTACGTGTACCGCACAAATCACGCATATGCCGAATATCATCCGGAAAACACGATGTCTGTTTGCAGGTGTCTGCATAGGTTCTCAGAGAATACGGCTCTGATTCTAACTCATAAAGCCTTTTCTTGCAAGCGGTTGGGCGTTCAAACGTGAGAATGCAACATAGTCAAAAGACTTTGACCCATAGTTCCTATTACTCTGCCCGACACCCTTGATATAATAGTCGATAAGTTATGCGTCCTTTGAGTTGGTATGAGATATTAGAATCTGATACCGACTCTTGGAGAACCGGGACATTGCCCTCATGGATGGACAGGAACGAGGTTTTGCTCATGAAAACCAAGCTAAAGGATGGTTTTACGCTTATTGAATTGCTGGTGGTTATTGCCATCACTGCTATCTTGATGGGGATTTTGATGCCGGTCTTGGGCAAGGTTCGCAAACAGGCTTGGACAACGAAATGTCAGAGTAATCTACGCCAGAACGGCCTGGCCGGAGAGATGTTCGCCCAAGATAACGATAATTACGTGCCTCGTGGAGGCGGCTTATCCGAAGATATGGAGCCCCGAGTCGTCGGTAACCACAAAGTAGTCCGCTGGTATCTGGGTTTCATGAAGTATCTGGGCGAGCGTACCTCCGCGGAAGGCGATTTTCGAAATGTCAAGATGTACCGCTGTCCAGCCTACCCGAACAAAGAACAGGCCATGGGGTACGTGGTAAATTCTTGGGGGACGGCTACTGATCCGGATCTGGATGTGCTGTACATGACGTCGCGCGATGATGTTAAGGACCGCAGCAATCGCGTGTATCTTGCCGATAATGAAGATGGGTTATGGCGACCTATCATAACGCAAAAAGATGGCGCTGGATACGCCAACTGCGATGTGGCCTGGTTAGAGGCCACGGCGATAGGTCCTGATGGAGGCCGTCGTGTAGCCCATAAACGCCACAAGCGAGGATACAATGCACTCTTCTGGGATTGGCATGTGGGGTATGTTGCAGTGCCGGAACTCGAA
>CP070806.1:1363315-1368356 GCA_020343675.1 Phycisphaerales bacterium | reverse complement strand
TCGCAAGGCATTCTCTTCTCGTCGGATTGCCCATATCTTCGCCCCTTTACTATTGACTGTCGCGTGCAGGCCCCAGACAAAATTCGGTGAAATGGCGAGGGTCAAACTGCTCAATCAGGGCATGAACCTCGTCCACCGTAACCGCTTTGATCGCATTGACATCGTCTTCGATCGTAAGGTACTGCTCCAGATATATCCAGTTGAAACCCAGATCAACCAAGCGGCCCATCGGCAGCTCGTTCTTGAGAACCAGGGCGCTGAGCACCTTGTTCTTGGCTGTTCTCAATTCTTCTTCCCTGATGCCGTTTCCGGCCAGATCGTCAAAAACGGCTCGGACGATATCGAGCACCTTCTTGACATTTTCACTGCTGCACCGAATATAGCTGCAGAAAGCCCCCGTGCCATCCATGGCCCCGAACTGCATCGTCGCCGACTCGGCCAGCGCCTTGTCCACCAACTCCCAGAAGAACCGCGAGCCAACGTCGTCACCGATAATCATGCCCAACAGCGAAGCGGCAAACCGCCTCGGGTCCCGAGCGGAAACGCCCGCACTCATCAAACAGACATGCTCGCGGACCAGATTAGGCTTGCCCACACGTTCCTTCCTCCCGCTACCCTCGCTGTGATCCAGCGTTCTTTGGACGTCTTGCTTTCGCCAAGCGGCGCAGGAATCGGCCGCTATCGCGAGGATCTGCTCCCAATCGAAATCACCTGCACAGGCCAGAGCCATATTGTTCGGCGCGTAACGTGTCTCGAAATAGCCCCGCATTTGCCCGGCCGTCAAGCCGTCGATACTCTCCTCACTGCCCAGAACACTGTTGCCGCACGGATGGCCATCGAAGTACAGAGTCCTGCATCGCTCCATCACATCGAAGTTGGGCAGGTCCTTGTACATTGCAATTTCTTCTTTAATGACGTTCTTTTCAATAGTGAAATCTTCATCTCTCAGCGCCGGTCTCATCAGCTCCGCCCACAGGCGCGTGACCTCGGCCAGGTATTCCGGAAGCACCGCGGCATAATAGACCGTGTTCTCTTCACTCGTAAAGGCGTTGAACTGGGCCCCGGTTTTGTCGAACGCCTCGTTCACTTCGAGCGCGGTAAGTGTGCCCGTTCCTTTGAACAGCATGTGCTCCAGAAAATGTGAGACACCGCTGATGCTCTGCGTTTCGTCGCGCGCGCCGGTCTTAACGAAAAACCCCACTGCGGCCGATTTAGCGGACTTGTTCACCTCCCCAATCACGGCAAGGCCGTTGTCCAACTTCTCACTCTTAAATTCCATACGCCGTCCTATTGCACCGTCACCTGCTTCGGGCCTATCGTCGCCACCGTGAAGTCTCTGAACGTGTTGCTTGCCAGGAATCGCAATACCGAATCGACCGTTGTCTGCTCGATTTTATCCTTGACTTCATCGAGGCTTCGGACTCTGCCCAAGATATAGTGGTCGCTTCCAATCGCCCCGGCCCGGCTGCTGGACGATTCGCTCTGCATGATAAGGGCGCTTTTGAGACCCACCTTGGCCCGGGCGAGTTCTTCTTCACTGATTCCCTCGGCGAGACGGTTAAATTCGCCGACAATGCAATCGAGCGTTTCCTGAGCCTTCTCGGGTGTCGTGCCCGCATAGCACATGATGCCGGCGGCTTCCCTGAGGCCGTGATATCTCGCCCCGATGGCGTAGCACAGACCTCGCTTCTCTCTGACTTCGGTGAACAATCTTGCGCTCATTCCGCCCGACAGAACCGATATCGCCACCCGGGCATTGTAGTAATCCTCGTGGGTCGGCGCGACCGTTTCGGTCATCAGGCCGATATGGACCTGGGCGCCGTCGTTGTGCACGTGCGTGTACCGGCCCGCCCTCAGGCCCAACCCCACAGGTTCAGCGCTGTCCTGGCGCCCGGTCTCAAATAATCCCTCCATCTTCCGGCAGACAGCGTCAAAGTCGTATTTTCCCGCCACGGCAAAAATCGTCTTTGTAAGATTAAATCCGCCCTCGATGATTCGCCTGGCCGTATCAGGCGTCAGGGCCTCCAGCTCGGCGATCTCGCCGATTGTATTGCGCCCCAGAGGATCCGGATAAAACTGCTCGCGCAGCTTGAGCATAACCTTTTGCCGGGGGTCGTCATCCAAAGACAACACCTCATGGACGGCCAGTTGCCTGGCCAATTCGAATTGGTCGTCTTTCAGGCAGGGTCTGCGTACGATATCTGCGTGCAAATCCAACGCCCGGGCCAGATTGCCCGCCTCCAGGGCGGCGCCGACAGCGATGTGCGAACTGCCGACCGAGCGGGCGCGGACCAGCCCCAGCCCGTCGAGCGCGTCGCTGAGCTGCCGGCTGTCCTTGTCGCCGGCCCCTCTGAAAATCCAGTCAGCAATAACATTGCCAGCCCCACAGCAACCGGCCGGAAGACGAGCCGCCCCTGCCGGGAGCATAAAGCCAAAGGCCACCGACTGGACCGCTTCCATCGGCTCGCCAAGAAGAACCATGCCATTTCTCAGTATGTGTCTGTCAAGCATCTCAGTCTTTTTCGTCGATTCCACAGGAAATTCCGAGAACGCGGCCGGATTCTACCAGCAAAGAGACTCATCTTCAACTGCAAAATATGGCACGCACAGGCTGAGAGGACACACACTCAGACGACCCACTCCGGGCCGGCACTTGAAGAACTGAATGTGATATGCTATAAACTCGACCCTATGAACAGACTATTCGGTTTGATATTCGATGTCGATGGCGTAATCGCCGACACCGAGCCGGTGAACGCCAGAGTCACCATAAAGGTCCTGGAGGACATGTTCAGTCTCAAGGGTGCCAAGCCCGAGGATTTTGACGCCGGTATCGGCAAGGGTGCCGAGAAGTATGTTCAGGCGGGCGCCGACGCGCACGGGCTGACTCTGACCGACGAACAGATAGAAGCCGCCGCACAATTGCGGGAGCAATATCTGATAAAGGCCATTCAACAAGAGCAGCTACCCGCTTTCGCGGGAGTATTGGAACTGATAAAGGCTGCATTTTGCAGAGGGGACTTCCGTTTGGCCATTGCCACGTCGGCATCGCTCGAACTGTCTCGGGCGATTCTGGAATCCGCGCAAGTCCCTTACCGGAAGATGGTTTACGTTACTGGAAGCGAGATCACAAGAAAAAAGCCCGACCCGGAGCTTTTTCTGGTTGCGGCCAGCCGGATGCATCTCAGCCCCCCCCACTGCGTGGTCATCGAAGACGCCCCCAGTGGCGTCCAGGCCGCCAAAGCCGCCGGCGCCAAATGTATCGCTGTGACAAATTCCACCGGTGCCGCAAATCTCTCTCGAGCAGATTTGGTTTGCAATTCCCTCGAACAGATTGACCTCCAGACCATTCAAAACCTCATTGATGGGCTGCCATAGAGGGCATTGACCGTCGTTGTGAACCGTCAGCTTGCTACCACCGTTGACTTGCGATACATCCCGTGCTACGATTTCTGTTGCAGCGATGAAGAACCGAATATATGGATAACTTAAAGGAACAGTGCGATGTTTGCAGCACCGGGTGTAACATTACGGGGTGACATTATGAAAACAACAAAGAATAGACGATGGGCCGTCGGCATAACGGGCGCGGTTTTAGCAGCTTGGCATATTTTGTGCATCCCGGCACACACGGCTCCTGTCGGCCACACGCAGTTTAAGCCGGGAGAAATCTGGACCGATACCCGCGGGACGCCCATCAATGCGCACGGCGGCGGAATCCTGTATTACGACAAAGTGTATTACTGGTATGGAGAAGTCAAAACCGGAAAGACCTGGTTACCGGAATGCAACCGCAGTTGGAACGGAACACGGGTGGAAACAGTCGGAATTTCCTGCTACTCATCCGGCGACCTGTACAACTGGAAGTACGAGGGCAATGTGCTGCCTGCGGTGCAGGATGATCCCGGCCACGAACTGCATAAAAGTAAGGTATTGGAGCGACCCAAGGTATTGTACAACGCGGCTGCAAGACGATTTGTCATGTGGATGCACGTAGATTCGCAGGATTACTCGCTGGCGCACGCCGGAGTCGCAACCAGCAGCTCGCCCACGGGCCCGTTCCAGTACCTCGGCAGTTTCCGTCCAAATGGCGCGATGAGCCGGGATATGACGGTATTCATGGATGAAGATGGCAAGGCGTACTTGTTTCATGCGTCGGAGAACAATGCCACGATGCACATTTGCTTGCTGACAGCCGATTATCTCAAACCCACCGAGCGCTTTGTGCGGGTTTTCGAGGGAAGGTCCATGGAGGCCCCGGCGGTATTCAAGCACCAGGGGCGATATTACCTGATGGCGTCGGGCTGCACGGGCTGGGCGCCAAACGAGGCAAGGTCGGCCGTGGCGGAATCGATTTGGGGTCCGTGGAAGGAACTGGGTAATCCCTGCCGAGGCCCGCAGGCGGAGAGCACATTCCGCGGGCAAAGCACGTATATTCTCCCTGTAGCGGATAGATCCAGCACATTTATCCTCATGTCGGACCGATGGATTCAAAATGACCTGCCGGACTCGCGATACCTCTGGCTGCCGATAACACTCACCGATAAAGGCTTTCAAGTGCACTGGCAGACAACGTGGCGTTTGAACAACTGAATTTTGTTACGACGATCGCTTTGCCCAACGCCCGATGCCATGATTTATGCTGTAAGACAACAAGAAGGCGGATTCTGGGCATACCTCACTTATTTCGGCGCGACCAGCAATTACTGAGGACCAAGATTGACCACGATTGCGGAGGGGAGTTTCCGAGTGACGATCTCAGCGGTCAAATTGAGCCAGCTTTTGCACTCGTCGAGGATAACGCTATCGCTGCTGGCCACAATGAGGTCCGTTTTTTTCAACTCGGCGTCGGGGTTTATTGAGAGCTTTATTTCCCAATCCCAGCGATTTTTCTCGGCCAATTCTCGAATGAGCGTTTTCAATCGGCCGCTGTTGGAGACGGGGCTGTCTAACAGCCAAAGGACTTTGCCCACGCTGACCTCTTTTAAGAATTCGCCGATAAGCTGCACGGCCGGGATTGTCTCGGTGACTTTGCGGTACG
>CP070806.1:1358140-1363215 GCA_020343675.1 Phycisphaerales bacterium | reverse complement strand
TCTGTATACATCAAGAAGACAGCGCCCCATTGTTTCAGGTTCGACTGACAGGTAACTGACCGTGCCTGTTTCTTTACCCGTTGCAGTGCCGGCATCAATATCGCCATCAACATTGCGATAATGGCAATCACCACTAGAAGCTCTATTAACGTAAAACCGTCTTGCCTGCGCATGGTCTTTTCCTCTTCTTCTCCAAAGACATGCAATGAGTCTTCTTAGTATGCCTATCTGTCATAATGGTAACACATCCGGTCGTGGTGATGCAAGTTATCCATTCATTTTCTGCTCCTTTGCTCAATGGCAGCCGTCATTGAGCTACGAAGCGCAACTGAGAGGTCGCAGCGTGGATGCCTCAAAGGAAATTGTTGCGGCAACAGGGATGTTAGTATTTGACTTTGAGCTCTTCACAGGTGGGCGGTGCGAATCAATGAGGGCTGACAGACATATAGGGTTCCTGTCGTGAGGCAGCGTTAATTAGGAATCCAGAAGGCCGCCTGTGAGGGCAGCCCAAGGATGGCTGCCACTAAAACTCAATGAAAGGAACCTGAACATGCGTAAGACACTATTCTGAGGCGTCGATCTGCATCGCAACAACGCGATGTATGTTACCACGAATGGGCGCGACAAGCAACTGTTCCGGAAGCGGCAAGCGCAAGGCGAAGGCCTTGCCGGCCAAAGCTCTTGCCGAGCATTTTCGCCACATAAGATACACTCAACTGAACTCCGATGTCTCTACTGGAACCGCTATCCCCGCGTTTCCAGCCGTTCCTAAACTCGCTGGATGCGTTCTTGGAGTTCCCTGAGTTCCTTATGCTTGAGGAAATGGCCGATGATATCGTTGGCCGTCAGACACTTGACCCGCTCGTCTCTTGAACAAACAAGATCACTATAGAATCTCGTTCATGATGTTCTTGAATCTTTCAGCACTGATCTGATGATCAGCTAATAACTGTCCATCGTAGATGACTGCAAAAACAGCATACCGAGTAGGAGCATTCTGGGCTTGCTGATATGTCTTGAGTTCTACTATTCGAGGTTTCAGACCATACACTCTCTCCACCACTTCCGCTATCCTGTCGCCAAACCTGATAGTGTGAGGACATTGGTTAGCTCGGATGATGGTTAAGCCTTTGCCATATTTTTTCAACCTCTGGTCCCACCTATCTTTGAATCTGGGATTGGGGGCAGTCTTACTAAGCCTCCTCACTAATAGTTCATAGTCGGGTGGAACACGGCCCACGATTTCAAAGCCATTCCTCAAAAAGATGCTACTGCCAGCCAGCCAAGGTCTCTTGCGGGCCAATACGGCTACTCCCTTCATCTTTGCTCTCTTCGCATCGTCCACACATGCTTGGATCAGAAGCCTGCCATAGCCTTTCCTTTGGGATTTCTTGAAAAACGTCCAAATACAATGAATGAACATGTAATCGTCTGCCTCGACTTCTCGCCATGCGTACTGACCCGGAAGGTATTCGATGTAACCACATTGGACGTTCTTCTCAGCAAGAAGCACTCGTGCCTGTAAATCCCTTTTGAAATATGTCTTGAGCCATTTGCTCTTGCGTTCATGCCCTTCGTTCTCTGTATCTTTGATTCCACAGCAGGGCAGCCCACAAAAGTTGTCCTGGGTCACGTTAACCGCTTTGAGTCCTTCTGCCATGAATAGATCCTTCATGAGCTTCGGAATCTATTCTGTCGTAGAGCGTCTCACCAAGCAATGAGGTGAAGCCCTCATTGCGACACCTATTTCAGACAACGAACTCCCGGTTATTGTCTCTGACCCGAAAGAATGCCATTGCGGCTTTCTTCGAAAATTCCACAGATATTTGCTAATGATGTATCTTCAGCGAACAACTCGTCCAGACATAGAGCCTCTCATCAATGCTTCTACTTCTTCCCTGCTGTTATAATTGAAATCACCCAGAATAGACTGAGCTAAACAGGATGCAGCAGTCGCGAAAGCCACCGCATTTTCCGGAGCGGACAATTCCAGTGTTTGCAGCGCGAAGATGAGTCCGGCGCCGAACGCATCTCCCCCACCCACTCTGTCAACGATGTTTCTGATTTGATATGGAGTGTATTCGCCATCTCGAACAGGCGCAAAGAAGGCCTGGTCCGATTTCGCATCGTACAACATGGCACCCCAATTGTTATGCGACGCGGAAATACTTTCTCTCAGGGTAATCGCCACGGCTGAGACATTGCTGAATTGACTGACAATCTCCCTGGCTACTTGCGGGTACTTATCGATGGCCAATTTACCGGAATGCACATCGGTGTCCTCCGCATGGACACCCAGGACGTCAGCCGCATCTTCTTCATTGGCAATCACTACATCGATAAATGGAAGAATAGCTCTCATGGTTTTTTCTGCCAATTCCCGGGGTTTCAGGGAATCGTGCCAGCGCCATAGTTTCTTGCGAAAATTGAGATCGCATGAGACTTTCAGATCTGTGGATTTGGCTTTCTGCACTGCAGAGAGGGCCGCATCTGCGGCCGTTCTCGATAATGCAGGTGTAATCCCTGTGGTATGAAACCAGGTCTTGTCGTTAAAAATGGTCTCCCAGGGATAGTGATCTGATCGTACCTCCGAGACCGTTGAGTGGGCTCTGTCATAAATCACTCGGCTGGGTCTCTGATTCGCACCTGTCTCCACAAAATACAATCCCAGGCGCCCTATATCGGCGCGCAGGATATGCTGTGTATCCACTCCCAATGCGCTCAGGTTAGCAACGCAGGCATCTCCAAGCACATTCTTGGGAAGTGCGGTAACAAATGCGGATTCTCCACCTAATAACGCAACAGATACAGCCACATTGGCTTCTGCGCCGGCGAAGGTTACATTGAGTCTCCCGGGCATGACCTGTCGGAAACGCAAAAATCCTTCCGGGGAGAGCCGCCCCATGATTTCTCCAAAGGTAACGACTTTCATCTTATGATCCTCGCAAATTCTTAACCACCTTGGATGCCTGGCGTGCGTTATCGGTAATGGTTTTCCAATCGTTCTTCTTAATCGTATCACGTTTCGCAATCCATGATCCGCCGACCGCCAAGACAGGAGGGAATTCTAAATAGGTTTTGAAATTATCCTGATTTAAGCCACCCAGGGGAATATACTTAAGGCCAAGGTGGGTATACGGATTGGTCATGCTTTTCAAGTAGGCCAATCCTCCTGCCGGTTCGGCTGGAAAGTATTTCAGGACGTTACATCCCAATTCAACGGCACATTCTATGTCAGAAGGCGTTACTATGCCTGGACTGAACGCAAGCCCCTCCTTCTGTGCGGCTTTGACAACATTGGGATTCAATCCGGGCGCCACGCTAAATGCAGCCCCCAATCTGGAAACTTGCCGTACTTGATCAGGGGTGAGCACCGTCCCAATCCCCACCATCATTTCCGGAACATTGTTTTTAATCTCCTCAAGAGCATCCATGGCCACAGGAGTACGTAGCGTTAATTCCATGATGTCCACGTCCCCCTCCAACAAGGCGCGGGCCAATGGTACGGCGTCTTTCACCTCGTCTATGACCAGAACGGCAATCACACCCGATTGATACATCTTGTTACAGAGTACATCATTCATCTGGCTTGTCCTTTTATGCATGTGTTAGCTCCTTGGCCGTCACAGATCATTACTTGGTCTTTATCGATAACTGGCATTTGGCCTGACAATACTCTTTCACAGCCGAATACACCAGGCTTACACTCGGCTCTCCAAAAGGTGTCGCAGACGCTCCGCAATGGCAATATATCCGGTGTACGTAATGTAGATAGAGAAAAGGAACGACATAAGCAAACCCATGTTGAGAACCCATCCCGCACGGTAGGGGCCCATCAGGTCCTTCCGGTTCACTAAGTAAATCATTGCTCCAATGCTCAGGGGCAGAACGAATACCCCACCGATCTGAGTAACGATCTGCGCCTGAATTGGATTGAAACCCAGAATGGGAACCGTGAGCCCCACCAGACAGGCGATAGCGCATAGAATTCGAAACATAGGCGTGTTGGTTTCCATTTTGCCATTCCGGTAGTCGGCGATCAACAATGGTGCGATCATGATGATCGGAAACAGCGAAGAGAGGCCGGCCCCAAGAGCACCTGCGAAGAAAAACACCCTGGCGAGATTGCCGGCCGCCGGCTCCATTGCCTCGACCATATCCATTACCTTCTCAACCACCTGGCCCTTTTCAAACATCACACCCATCGCACTGGCCATAACCGCCACACTGATGACAAACATCAGTAGCGCTGCCGTACAGCTATCGCGGGTTTGTGCTTTCCGATGCTCTATGGTCCATCCTTTCGCTTTCATCAGCAATGGGCGTACGACAAAGGTGGCCGCGGCCATGGTCGTACCGACCATTGCAGGAACCAGTACAAACGAGCCTTTGACCTGCGGCAATCTGGGAATCAGGCCCCTGATAAACACACGTGGACCGGGCAAGACCATTACCATAGAAACCAGAAACACAATACACATGACGGTCACAAAGAACACGAGCACTTTTTCAAAAAAGGAGTAACGGCCGACGAGGAGCAGGCCGTATAGAAATGCGGCGATCAACACGGCCACCAGCAATCGGGCCGCGTAGGATGAAAGAATGGAGTCGGCAGCGTTTTCTCGGATCACTTCGACAATCATGGACGAACACAATCCGAGGATTCCCATACAAGCCCCGTACTGGGCTAGGACAACGCCCGCGATCACCAGAATTGCGATGGCCCGCCCCCATGGAAGGTGTTTCTTAAAGCTATAGATCGCAGTTTGCCCGGTAACGACGGCATAACGCCCGAACGCTTCCATCAGAAAGCCCATGAACAGACAGCATAGTGCCAGCAGCCAGAGCAAATCCATACCGATCATGGAACCGGTCTTGCACATCGTGGTCACACTGCCGGTACCAATGGTGTGACCGATGCAGAAGATGCCGGGGCCTACGGCCAGGAGTAAGTGCCAGGTGCGGACCGGAAGGGATCGAATGGGCGCGGTCTTTACGTTTTTCATACTGTCTTCTGAATGCCCTGGATTTCTCACTGCGATTATCCTTTACCAGTCTACAACTGATCCGTCGTC
>CP070806.1:1352943-1358040 GCA_020343675.1 Phycisphaerales bacterium | reverse complement strand
ACTCGCCGCCCGGCGAGATGGCTCTTACCTGGCTCTCGGGAGTGCCACCCGGTCCCGGCGTGAGCACACCGATGTCGGTCAGCATGGCGGCGCCGAAAGCGCTCGCACCCGACGTCAGTAGACCAACAACGCATACTGAAATGACTAACCTTTTCATATCCTGTTTCTCCTTCCAAGGTATTGACCGGCATTTCCCACCGTGATGCTTATACTCCTCTTTCGGGCTTATAAATTCATTATTCTATAGCAGCACCTTTGCTCATCTTTTCAGTTATTTGCTTGTTAGCCGGGGTATCACATATGATCTCACAGTCAACCATATCGTAGCTGGCAGTTAAGGTATCCCAGATTCGCTGGCTGGGCACGATGAACAAGCTTGCCAGCGGTCATCCATTTTCTTGTGGGCCAGTATTGCCTTGTTATTCTTCCTCAAAAAAACACAGAAAGAAATCTCTTTGCGAGAGCACAAACAGAATCAGTGATAGACACAGGAAGAGAACCAAGAGGCAACGAAACAAAGAGATGACTGACCCATTCAAAACTGATTAGCCGTCCTTGGTCTCCAGCACCCACATGGCTCTCCCTGAACGAGGCGCTGCATTACACTATCTCATCTGGGTTCCTTGCCTCTCACCGCAGTAAGTAGATCGTGTCAAGGATCTTGTATCCATGATGATCGTCGAATACTGAGCAACTCGATCATTCAACAGTAAGTGTCACCTTATTCGTAAGTCATTGTGGATACTTGATACTACTGCGCGTCATGCTTCTTGTGCCTTATATACTTACTGGCTTACATGTTTGTCAGTGAAAACTCTGACGTATGCGACGGCCGAAAATACCCATGGGAATCGCAATCGCCATATACGCTATTATCGTTGGTTCAGGAATCGCCGATGAGGTGAACGACGCAGTGGCTGTGAAACCCTCCCCTTCAGAGAATAGCTCCTGATTGGCAAAAGCGAATGAAAATGATTCTTGTGCAAGTCCACCTGGAACTGCTGAACCGGTGATAGTCACGTCGTTCATACTCAGCTGCTCGGTAGCATATAAACCCCCTGGGCTACATTGCACGCTGTCGAAAGAAATCATCACGAGCGGCGGTGTTGAGCCTGGGATAGCACCTGCTTCATAGAAAGAAAGACTGCCATCGCTGGCTGTCCCACCTAGGATCGATCCTGAATAACTCAGAGGCGTCATGGCAAACGTCGTATCCGTAAAACTCCCGATGCCTGGAATCTCCAGGATCAGACCCGGATCAGTCCAGCCGCCTGTCACTTGACCGCCTGTAACGTCAACCGTAAATAGAGGAGTGTTTCCGTCAGCAGCAGGGTCAGCGAATGTAGCGATTGTCCTCGTAGCTGCATTTATGGCCATCGCTGGATGCAGTAAGACGATGAACACTGCAATACCTATAAAGCACTTCGTTATTCGCAACTGCATAGTCATCTAGGTACTACTTCAGATGAGACAAGGCTTAAGTCTCGTATTGAGTGCACGTTGAGTGTGCGCGTAACGACACCCATAACTGCTTGCTCAGGGGTACATATTCCCGCCTCCCCTTCCCCAGCAGAATGGCGCCTATCACGGGAGTCAGAACCAGCGCAAATTTCGGCTGCTTCTGTGCCTCAACATGCCTTCCCAGCGACGTGCGCAATCCACCTGGCATGACGCCCGCAATGCGGAACACCTCACACGCTGGATTGCACACTTCCTCTTTTTTCCCTCCACGACTTGAGAGCGTGTCTATATAATGTGTAGGCATGAGGACCAGCATTTGTCAAGCTTGATCTACTCGGTTTTTCAGAAACACCTGGTACGGCTAGCAGGAATCTCAGCATTGTAGGTATTGACTTACCGCCCCGGTGCTTGGCATTGGCGGCACAACATGCCCAGGAGGCTCGAGTATCGAATCGTGTGGCGTTTGAACGCGTTGATATCGGGAAATACTAATGGTGCTTTGAGCCCTTTGACCTGATCGTCAGTATGTGCTCCTTACACCACTGGCGGACCTGCTTATAAAGGGCGATCTCATTTTTGATGATGGTTTTCTGCTCATCGCTCAGTAACCGGGGATCCTACCGCAGCGTCCAAGGATAGCCCATCGATACGCTTCGGATCATATACGCCAGACCGGCAGTCGACCGGTCCAACCGCAGGTAGCGATGTTGCCGATCGACGGGGAAGGTCTGGCTATGTCCCTAGAACATCTGGCGCAGCAAGAACGACTTGTAGGCATCGCCGATCAACTGGGCGTGGTGCCGCTGCAATACTCCGAAATCCGGCTTGCCTGTGCTGTTCATCTAGTTCTCGCACACCATGTGCGGGTACTTCCGGCACACGTGATCCATGATCTCATAGAACCCTTCGCAGGTGGCGATTCGTCCGTGCCCCTGCGTGTGCGTGTGTCCAGCCAAGTCACAAAGCGTGATGCCATCGACATCGTGTTTGAGCCAATTGCCCAGTGACAATGGAAAACAACACAATGAAAATTGTGCAGGAAGCCGCCGCGCTTAATGTGACATTCGTTAAACCGGAAGCGCTGGCCATAACAACCCACGAAGGTTCAGAACCGCCGCCGGAAAAAGAATCTCCCACGCAACACTATGCCATAACAGCAACAGCGGAACCTGTTGCAGAGACCGGTTATCTTGCAGTGTTGACGCCTACACGAATGGGCGATACGCGCCCCACTGCCATAGTGCCCTTATCATCGGGAATAAGCCCTGGCCTGCGTATCAATATTAATGGTACCGAAACTCTTGTGGCTTTCAGAAAAGACAGAACGCCCATCATGCTCAAAGGAATAACCACAGAAGGGCCGTTGCTTGCCCTCCGGCTGGATAAGCAGGGCAGACCGTGCGCAGTTTTGCAGGTTGAATAAACCTTATCCTTGCCACCGTCTGACGAAAACCGTTGACTTTTCGTTGGCTAACCGTTGGCGCGCCAAGGATAAATGAAACAAGGACTCACGCCAAGGATTGACGTAAATCCTTGTTTCTATATGTCTTACTTAATCAGGGCGACTGGCATCAACGACCTTATGAATAGAAAGTAGTAAGTAGATAGAAGACCGCAGGAGAAAAGCTCTATCGTCGAGTGAGGTGATTTGTTTCGCACGTCAATGAGACATTTTGATTTTCAGATTAAGCAACGGTTTTGGCTTCCGGCCAGGGCATCATCCGCTGGCGTAGCTTGAGATTCGCTTGTTTCCGACACGCTTTGGCCTGTTCCAGTTTCCGACGACGTTCGGCCTGTAACGCCTCCGGATTTCCTCGATAATAATCCACCGGCCGCAGGAACCCCAGGCTCGAATGCAGCCGTTCGTGGTTGTAGTGGTCCATGATCCGGCCGATCTCGTCGGCGGTCGCCTGATAATCACTCTCCTCCAGGTCACTCAACTTCTCATCGAGCGTGCGATGGAACCGCTCGATCTCCGCGTTGTCTGTCGGCGTGTGGGGCCGAATCTTCTTGTGCGTCACGCCAAACTCCGACAACGTCTCGGCAAACTCCCGCGAGATGAAGCCTGAGCCATGGTCGCTCTGAATCTGAGGTGTGGCTTGGCGATCCAGCTTGGCCAACGCCGCCGCAGCTTCCGTCGAAACGGTTTGACCGTCCATCCAACGCAGCAACGCGTGGTGAACGATGTACCGCGAGTACACGTCCATGAAGCTCAGCAGGTAATAATTGCCCGCCTGGCCCCGAACATACTTGATATCCGTCTGCCACTGCGCGTCCGGATTCGAGGGCCGATTCTCTCGTCCGCTGCCTTGCATCTTGACCTTGGGCTTCCATCGGCACACCAAACCCGCTTCTCGTAAAACACGGTAGACGCTCGATGATGAGACGGCACAGACCCCTTCATCCAGCATCCGCCAAGCCAATTCCCGATGCCGAATTTCAGGGTGTTGTAACGCATATTCACGAATAGCCCGCCTCTCCAAAGGCAACAGCTCGTACAGGTTGTGAGGCGCCGAACGCGGCGGCATGCTCTGACCAGGAACCGTCTTTCGCCAACGCTGATACGTCGATCGCGGTATCTCCAGTATCTTCAGCGTCTGCATCACCGGCCAACCACTGCGGTGTTTCGTCTGCTCGACCATGGCGACCGTCTCCTGCTGCAACTCCGGCGGAACCTGTGCGTGATCGTCTAATCCGATAGCGTTTTTTTAAAAACCAGATTCTCCGCCGTGATCTCCGCGATCACGTCCTTCATCCGCTGATTCTCGGCCGCCAACTTGGCGATCTGTGGATCCTCACGTTGTCGCTGCCCGCGCTTGTCGGCAAACACGGCCTGGGCTGAGCCCATCAATTGCTGCCGCCACTTGTAGATCAGGTTCGGAGACAACCCCTCACGACGGCAGATCTCCGCCACGCGCTGGTCTGACTGTATCGACTCCAACACGATCCGAAGCTTCTGCTCCGGGGTCCACTGACGACGTCCGCTCGAACGCCCCATGACGGTTCCTCCTTCCGTTCGCGACGCTGCGCCGATGTAAGAATGACCCTTCCGCCCACGAACTCCGTCTTCCGACCCTTCCGGTGCTTTCCGGTTGGGGTTTTGAAGCCGGGGGTTCGGGGGCAGAGCCCCCGAGGACCGCCTGAAAGGATCCGAACCGTCACTATATCACACCCGCCAAATGTCTCATTCGCTGTGAAACACTACAGGATACTATATCGATGACCCTATTAAGTCGAACACTATAGAAGGAGGCTCCCTAATAATGTGTCCGTCATTTCAACCAACTAAGGTGTCGAAAAACTACCGGTGGGTGTGCTGTATTAGCCTGTTCTTGCCGGGTGTTGTTTCAGTATCGGCCATCACATCGGACAACCAAGGAAACACAAATCAAGACGACACGGCCATTCTGGACGTGGGTAGTCGGCGGCAAGTATTCATCGACGGGCGATTTCTTGACCGGTCTGCAAACATTGACCTTATCGTGCATCCACCCCACAAAACATATGAGCATACGATCACCCCGGAGCATCCCTGGGAACCATCCCTGGGAAGTCATATCAGCGTGTTGAAGATGCAGGATACGTATCACCTGTGGTACACGACCGGGGGAGCTCTATGTTATGCGCGATCCCAGG
>CP070806.1:1347739-1352843 GCA_020343675.1 Phycisphaerales bacterium | reverse complement strand
TTGTGGGCGTCTCGGCGTCGTTGACCTCATCAATCCGCCAGTAGTACGTGCTGCCTAAATCGAGCGGTGAGGGGCTGTAGCTGGCGTCGGCCACGGCATTAACGGGGGCGTTGCCGTCTATCACAGCCTGCTCATTGGTGCTCAAGTACACATTGTGAGTGGCGGCCTCTCTGCCCGCGCGCCAGGCGAGGGTCGCCTCCACGTCCACATCCGTCGCCCCAGAGTCCGGCGAGGGTTCTCTGGCACTGACAGGAATAAAGAAGAACCGGACCTCACTGAGACCATATTGGGGCAGGACACCTCCCCAGTTGCTGCTCGCGGTCAGCCTGACGTACTTTGCTACCACGCCGCCAAAGTCAACTGTCGTATCGTGAGCATAATCAGCAGCCCCAGACGCTCTGGCAAATTCAGGCACATCAGTCAAAGCGGCCCAAGTGATGCCATCGGTTGAGTATTCGACAGTAACATCCTTCATCCCAAAACCGAAAAGACTCTCAAAGATTTGATTGGAGTTCCAGACCCACATCTCGTGCAACTTGTACATCCTGTCGAGTTCATATTGGATCCAGGCTCCCTGCGGTTCATTGCCGCTAAGCCACATATCCGTCGGCTCTATCGAATGCAGGCTATTCTCATCCAATCCCGAGCCATCAATAGTCTTCTCAGGGCCGAAAATGGCCTCGCTCACACTGGACGCTGTGGCGATAATGTTCGCACCATCAACAGGATAACCAACAGGCTCGGTGGTAAAACTCCAGACCGCGCCCTTGTACACCGTTCCGTCAACAGCCACCTCGTCGATCCGCCAATAGTGGGTTTGTTCGAACTCCAGAAGGCCGTCAGGATCATAGGCGTTGGCGCTCTGGCCTTGACGGACCAGCATGTCCAGTGGATTGGCTCTGTCGGCGTCGTTGACATCGGTGAAGACCGTGCCGAAGTACACATCGTGTGTCTGGGCGGTCTGCCCTGGCATCCAACTCAGAACCACATCTCGACGCACATCTGTCGCCCCGTCTGCGGGGTTAGGATCCTGAGCCTGAACAGGCGGCGGCGTCACTGCGAAGAAACCAACGGGATCGATGCCGTTACGGTTGACGATAGCAATGCCCTCAATCACGCTACTGTTAGTAAGGGGATTGCCGGCCGCATCCAACAGATCGGTGATCGCCCAAGACATGCCTTCAAGGCTTTGACCATTCCCAGAACCACTGACCGGATCGCCCGACGCAGCAGCCACACGGCTGTATCCGAGACCGGCCCACTGATCCGGTATTGTGACGGTCTGACCGAGCCCGCCGCCAGGCAGGATCGCGGCGATGTCCGGGGTCTGAGAGCCACCGTACTCGAACAAGAAGAAGTCGGGATCGTCCCCGTTGGAATTCTTCCAGGGCCCGCCGCCGAAATTAATCGTCCAGAAATTGCCTCCACCGAGATTCCAGTCCAGGGCCGTATTAATGTCCCAGTCATCCATTTCGGGACACGGTGTGCCACCGATGCCGCCGTGCGTTGTTTTCCCTGTGCCGAGTTGGTCCGCCGTAACCGTGTAGCTGCCCACTGTGATACTCAGAATGTTGTAGGGTGGGCTCCCGGGGGGATTATCCGTGGTAATGCTGGTGACGGGCCCCACCGCAGCCGAGCATACCGGTGCAGCCCCGGCCAAAGCCAGTACCACTAATCCGTTCAGCCAAATCAGTTTCTTACACATAATAGTCCTCCTTCAAAAATGGGTTATACTTTTCTTCTCAGCTAACATGGAAAACCGACCAGACAATGTTGCTTTTCCTGACTGGCATTTGTAAGAATCTGGCCCGGGTATGTCGCGTCTGTTCTGGCGGTAGCTCCTTCCCTCAACCTACGTATAGATTCGCAGCATGAACACGTCGCTTCCGAAGAATACGACTTCAGCGCAGATAGACACACTTCACGATCAAGACGCCTTTGGGACCGTTTTGCGGAGAACTCCTCCGGAACGTCCCGAAGGAAAGCAGAGAACGCACAGAAACAACCTACCTTTATTATATATCACACTTGCCACCGTCTCGTCAAGAAGAATTTTCCGAAAAGAAGCCGAGCATAACGCACGGGAAGGCCTCGACTACCCCTGTGAAAACAGGCACTCCCTATCGACCGGTGTTAACACCAGGGAATTTATCAAGAGTTGCTGGGAAGGAATTGGATTGCACGGGGCGTTCTGATATAATGTCCAGCGGCAATTCGCCCTCCTACCAGTAACAGGTTATTTGGGGACGATGAATGAAAAAGCTCTTGTTGCTCCTGCTCATCCTGGCCATCGGCGGGATGGCCGGCTGGGGCTTGTACCAGCGGCTCACCGGCTCGGACGTTGCGCAAAAGCCGGGGCGTTCCGCCGTTGTAGTGGCCGTGGAGACCGGGCCGATTGGCAAGGGGCCTATTTACGATGTCGGGGTCTTCACCGGCTCTCTGGAGCCAAAGTCGCAGTTTATCGTTGCTCCAAAAGTCGCGGGCTGGCTCAGAGAATTACTCGTCGATGTCGGCGATACGGTTGCCCGCAACCAGGTCATTGCCATTCTGGATGACGAGGAGTTCGCTCAGGAGGTTGAACAGGCCCGGGCCGAGCTGCAGGTCGCCAAAGCGAACGCCGCAAACTGCGCCAGCGATCTCGATATCGCCAAGCGCGAATATGAAAGGGCAAAGGCGCTGCGTGAAAAGCAAATCGCGTCGGCTTCGGAGCTGGACGTTTCTGAGGCGGCATTCAACGCCTCCGAGACCAGGCACAAGGTTTCACTGGCCCAGGTGACCCAGAAAGAAGCGGCTCTGAAAACGGCCCTGGTTCGGCTTTCCTACACCAAGGTCCAGGCCTTTTGGGAAGAAGGGGATCAGACGAGGGTTGTTGGTGAACGATTTGTGGACGAAGGATCCCTGCTTCAGATGAATCAGCCCATTGTCTCGATTCTCCAGAACAACCCGCTGACAGCGGTCGTTCATGTCATTGAAAGGGACTACCCGAAGGTTACGATAGGTCAGCAGGCCATTGTGACCACCGACGCCTACCCGGGCATAACGTTCGCCGGCGGCATTACCCGAATCGCGCCGCTGCTGAAGGAAAGCAGCCGCCAGGCGAGGGTGGAAGTGGAGGTTCCGAATGCCGAGCTTATGCTCAGGCCCGGAATGTTCATAAGGACCAGGGTCGAATTCGCCAGGCATGAAAACGCCGCGCTCGTTCCTCTTGCCGCGCTGGTCAGAAGAAATGACAGAGAGGGGATCTTCATCGCCGATTTACAGAATCGCAAGGCCCGTTTTGTGCCGGTGACGACCGGCATAATCAGCGATGAGCTGGTCGAAATCACAGAGCCGGAGATTTCGGGCCTGGCGGTTACGATGGGTAATCATCTTCTGGAGGACGGCTCTGATATTACGATACCCGACAGCGAGTCCTTCCAGCAACAGCGGCGGCCCGGGGCCGCCATGGGCATGGATGACAATTCTCAGACAATCCCGGCCAAGACCGGGTCAGGAGATTCGCAATGAGGATCTCGCGTCTTGCCGTCCAGCGGCCCATTTTCACGATCATGGTGGTCTTAATGGTCCTTCTTCTGGGCGTGATTTCACTGCTGCGGCTGCCGATTGACCTGATGCCTGACATTTCCTACCCGACTCTGAGCATTTCGTGTACGTATGAAAACGCCGGCCCGGAGGAAATCGAGGAACTCATTACCCGGCCGGTCGAACAAGCCGTCAGCGCAGTTCCGGGCGTCGAAGAGTTGACCTCGATTTCGCTCGAAGGCCAGGGCACAGTTCGAGTGACTTTTGCCTGGGGGACGGACCTGGACGCCGCCGCGAACGACATCCGTGACCGCCTGGATCGCATTATCGACCATTTGCCCGACGACGCCGAGCGGCCCACACTTCGAAAATTCGATCTTGCCAGCTTTCCGATATTGATCCTCGGCGCTTCCAGCAACCTGGATCCCGTCCAGGCCCGGCAGATTATTGAAGACCATGTGCAATACCGGCTTGAGCGCGTTCCCGGCGTGGCCGCTGTCAGTATTTGGGGAGGGCTTCAGCGTGAGATACACGTGAGTCTTGACCCGGCCAAGATCAACGCGCTGGCGATACCGCTCGAATCCATTATCTCCCGCATACGCGAGGGGAACGTGAACATTCCCGCCGGAACGATCGAGAAAGGCAATTTCGAGATTACCGTCAGAACCCCGGGCGAATACACCGACCTCAAACAGCTCCAGGATACCGTGATCGCGGTCAGAGACGGCGCGTCGATACAGTTGAGGGAAATCGCCCTCGTCGAAGACTCCTGGCAAAAAATCACGAGGATTGTCCGGGTCGATGGCGTGCCTGGAATGTGGATGTCCGTCAACAAGCAGTCCGGCAAGAACACGGTCCAGGTCGCGCGAGGCGCACTGGCCGAGCTCGAGCGTATCAACCGCGACATCCCACAGATTACGATCATTCCCATCATCGACACATCCGACTACATCCTGCGTTCCATCACCAACGTCGGTACGTCCGCGATGTACGGAGGCGTACTTGCCGTCATTGTGCTGCTTCTGTTTCTTCGCAATTTTCGCAGTACGATTGTTATCGCCACGGCGATCCCCGTCTCGATCATTGCGACGTTCGCCCTGTTGTATTTCGGCGACGCGACCCTCAACATCATGACACTCGGCGGCCTGGCCCTGGGCATTGGCATGTTGGTTGACAATTCAATCGTCGTACTTGAGAATATCTTTCGCATGCGGGAGTCGGGTGACTTGTTGGAGCACGCCGCGGTCAATGGCGCCGAAGAGGTCACTTCGGCCGTGATCGCCAGCACGCTGACGACGCTGGTGGTTTTTCTTCCATTGGTCTTTGTCAGAGGCATGTCGGGCGTCATGTTCAAGCAGCTTTCTGTCGTGGTCAGTTTCTCGTTGCTGTGTTCGCTTGCGGTGGCGCTGACCCTCGTGCCGATGCTTTCCGCTCGTATCCTTCCGGCCGCACCGGCCGAGGAAAGGTTCAAACGCACGTTTCGTGGGAAGGTATTCGAAACCAGCGGACGATTCTTTAAGGCTCTGGAAAACGGTTACAAAAAATTCCTGCACTTCGCCTTGGCGAATCGTGCGTTCGTCGT
>CP070806.1:1342514-1347639 GCA_020343675.1 Phycisphaerales bacterium | reverse complement strand
GGAGCCGCTATAACAACGATGTCTTCCTGAACGGCGTCCCGCAGTGGGTGGAAGGATACTTTAAGGGTGGCCTGGAGTTTGATGGAACGGACGATTATCTCGATCGCGGCGCGTACGAACCGAGCCTGGATATTGTCGGCGAGCTTACGGTGACTGCATGGGTCAAACCGGGCGCAACGATTCGCGACCACGAGATTTGCGGGAACATCACCACCGGCGCGAACGGCGGCGGCTACACGATGGGCATATACAGCAACAACAACCTGGAGCTTGAAGCCAGAAGCAGCGCAGGGACTTCCGGTCAGCCCAACCGACCCGGGGGCGGAACAGCCCTGCAAAGGGACACGTGGTATTTCCTGGCAGCCACTTATGTTCAGACGGCTGACGGGGGCGTCATCACGACATACGTCAACGGCGTGTTTGACAGAGAAGAGGTCACGACGATTGTGATGGCCCCTTCGTCGGAGACCTTCAAGATCGGTCGTGATGCCAGCACCCCGGGATTGGGCCAGTTTATCGGTGCTTTGGACGATGTTCGTGTTTACGACCACGTGGTGACCGAAGCCGAGCTTCGGGATGCCATGCTGGGCAAGTGGCCGCCGTCCGAGATAGCGTTTGCCCCCCGCCCGGAAGATGAGCAGGCTGACGTGCCTCGCGATGTAGTTCTTGGCTGGACGCCTGGAATCCATGCGCAGAAACACGACGTGTATTTCGGATCCGTGTTTGAGGATGTCCACAACGCCAGCAGAGACAACCCCCTGGGTGTGCTGATCAACCAGAACCAGGACGCCAATGCTTACGACCCCGGCCTTCTGGACTTCAGCCAGGCGTACTTTTGGCGAGTTGACGAGGTCAATGCCCCGCCGAGCGCCACGGTCTATACAGGGGAAGTCTGGACGTTTACAACCGAACCATTTGCCTACGCGATTCCCGGCTATAGGATAGCAGCCACAGCCTCCAGCTCCGAGAACGCAGATACGGGGCCGGGAAAAACCATCGACGGCTCGGGGCTGGCCAATGACCTGCACTCGATTGACACCAAAACGATGTGGGCCAGCAAACCCGGCGATCCCGGACCGGCCTGGATCCAGTATGATTTCGATGAACCCTATAAGCTGCACCGCATGTTGGTGTGGAATTATAATGGGCCCTCTCTTCTTACCGGATTCGGCATCAGAGAGGCCGTTGTTGAGTATTCGACGGACGGCGCAAACTGGACTGCACTGTCCCAAGTCAACGAATTTGCGCGGGCGCCGGGTGCGAAAGGTTATGCGTGTAACACAATCGTTGATCTTGATGGCATAGTGGCACAGGCTGTCAGGATTACGGCCAACAGCAACTGGGGCGGTGCGATCTTTAACCAGTATGGCCTGAGCGAGGTTCGCTTCCTGTATATCCCCCTTCGTGCACGATACCCCAGCCCGGGTTCCGGAGCGACAGATGTCGCCGTTGATGCAACCCTAAGCTGGCGAGCCGGAAGAGAAGCAGCCGAGCATGATGTGTACCTAAGCACCGACGAGAAGGCTGTGACCGACGGCAGTGTGCCCGCTGACACTGTGGCCGGGACCAGCTACGGCCCGTTGTCACTCGATCTGGGCCAGACCTACTACTGGAAGGTTAACGAGGTCAATATCGTCGAGACCCCCATCATGTTGGAAGGCGATCTCTGGAGCTTTTCGACACGAGAGTATCTTGTCGTGGATGGTTTTGAGGACTACAACGACTATCCGCCCTACGAAATATACTCGACGTGGCTGGATGGATATGAGAACCCGGCAAACGGGTCCCAGGTAGGATATCTGACACCTCCTGCGGTCGAGACGACTATTGTCCACGGCGGCGACCAGTCCATGCCGCTGCTCTACAGCAACACCGGCGGCGCCGCGTACTCAGAGGCCGAGCGCACCTTTGCCGCTGGCCAGGACTGGACAGAGCACGGCATTCAGACGTTGGTGCTATACTTCCACGGCACCCCGGGCAACACCGGGCAGTTGTACGTGAAAGTCAACAGCGCCAAGGTGGCCTATCCCGGCAACGCATCGGATATCGCCAGACCGAGGTGGAAACAGTGGAACATTGACCTCGCGTCACTTGGCATAGACCTGACGAACGTCATGGCGCTGAGCATTGGGATAGATGGCAACGGTGCAAGCGGGACATTGTATGTGGATGACATTCGGCTCTACGGATTGGCCCCTGCGCAGGCTCTGGAAGAAATCTGGATCGAGGCAGAAGCGGGTTCGATTGCGGCGCCCTTGCAGGTATTCTCAGCTATTCCCGGAGCGTCCGGCGGCCAGTACATCGAGGTGGCGATTGGGAACAACAGTGCCGACGGCCCGCCCGCGACAGGTGGTGTGGCCGGCTATACGATTTCCGTCCAGGGAGGAACCTACAAGATCAACGCTCGCGTGGTTGCTCCCTCCGCAGAGGATGATTCGTTCTGGGTTAGGATCCAGGGTGCGACAACTCAGACCATCAACCACTCAAGCGGCTGGGTCAGGTGGAATGACATAGCAGGCGGTTCCGACTGGCACTGGGACGTGGTCCACAGCAGTGACGACGGCAACAAGGACGTGGAGTGGACGATGGGTGCCGGGACCTATACACTTGATGTGGCCTATAGAGAAGATGGTGCATTACTGGATGCCCTGATGATGACCAGAGTGAACGAATGAGGCTTACCTTTCAACAAGCAGGCGGTTGAGGAAGGAGGTGAGAGCATATCAAAGACATTATCTCAGAAAGATGTATGTTGTGATGGACCCAGTGTAGAGGACAGTGTTGTTCTGTTCTTTCTCTAATCTTCATTTTCGGGAGGACCATGATGTGTAAGAAAATTGTTTATTTGTTTTTGGTGTTTGGCTTCTGTCTGACGGCGGCTCGAGCCGATCTGACAATGGTGCCACTGACCAGTTGGGAGATAACCGGCGACTTTGGGGATGTCCTGTCGCTCAACGGTTACCCTGTGGGTCGCCTGATCGTTGGGGCCTCGGAGTATGCCAGCCCTCCGGGCCAATCGGGAAACGAGCCTGCCGAGGCCGCCGACGACTTCACGCTCGAAACGTCAGCATGCGCCGACGGCCAGGACTGGATGCTGACCGTCTTCAGTGAACCGGTCAGCATGATCTTCATACTCGAAAAGAATGGAAATGACTCGGGCACAATACAAGGTTTGGACGCCGCCGGCAATCCCGTGGGAAACGCCCTTTCGTTTACAGGCGGCTCTCTCTACTGGACCTCTACAGGTTACCTTGCCTCGTTGTTGAGCACGCAGCAGATTGCCTTCGGTGCGGTTCTTACTTCGGATATACCGATCTATGGTATTGTCATCACAGCACCGGGCATCGACCCGGCCAGCATCATGGCTGTCGGTCGCGACGTCAGCTCGAGTTCTATGCCGGAACCCGCAGACGGCGCAACGGACGTGCCGAGAAACGCCGTAACAAGCTGGATGCCGGGAGACTACGCACAAACGCACGACGTGTACTTCGGAATGACATTCGAGGATGTCAACAACGCCGACAGGGGCAATCCGCTGAACGTATTAGCCAATCGGGACCAGATTGCCAATACGTATGATCCCGGCCGTCTGGATTTCGGGCAGACTTACTATTGGCGAATCGATGATATCAATGCAACGGATTCCAAAGTGTATAAGGGTTACGTCTGGAGCTTCGAGGTCGAACCTTTTGCGTACCCGATTCCCGCCGGCAAAATAACACCGACGGCCTCCGGCTCTCAGGATGCCGATTCGGGACCGGAAAAGACTATCGACGGTTCGGGACTAACTGATGATTTGCACTCAGTCGAATTGGAAACAATGTGGCTCAGCAATGCCGGCGCTCCGGGGTCGGCCTGGATTCAATATGATTTTGACAAGCCCTATAAGCTGCACCAGATGTTGGCATGGAACTTCAACGGACCCTCTTTTCTTACTGGATACGGTCTAAAAGACGTTGCCGTTGAGTATTCTCAAGACGGCCAAACATGGACGGTGCTGCCCAATGTCACCGAATTTGCACAAGCGTCGGGGGTAGATGGGTATGCGTGCAACACGATCGTCGATTTCGGCGGTGCGGTTGCAACGTCCGTCAAGATCACTGCCAACACCAACTGGGGTGGCGCGATTTTTGACCAGTATGGTCTGGGTGAGGTTCGATTCCTGTACATCCCCATTCGCGCACGATATCCCAGCCCGGATCCCGGAGCGACCGATGTCGCGGTCGATGCAACGCTGAGCTGGCGAGCTGGAAGAGAAGCAGCCTCGCACGATGTATACCTGAGCACCGACGAGCACGCTGTGACCGACGCAAGTGTTCCCGCTGATACGGTAACCGGGACCAGCCACGGCCCGTTGTCACTCGATTTGGCTCAGAGCTACTACTGGAAGATCAACGAGGTCAATGCCGTCGAGACCCCCGCCATGGTGGAAGGTGACATCTGGAGCTTCTCGACACAGAAGTATCTTGCAGTGGACGATTTCGAGTCTTACAACGACACTAATCCCGGAGAAGAGGGCAGCAACAGGATATTTGAGTCGTGGAGTGACGGCTTTGAAGTCGCGGCCAACGGGGCGCTCATTGGCTATGACCCGCCTCAACCTTCTTACACCGAGACGGCGATTGTTCACGACGGTAAGCAGGCCATGCCGCTGTTCTACAGCAACACCGCCGGCGCGACGTATTCCGAGACCAGCCGCACGTTTGCCCCTGGCCAGGACTGGACCAAGCACAGTGTTGAAACGTTGGTACTGTACTTCTACGGCGCCGCGGGCAACACGGGACAGTTGTACGTGAAGGTCAACGGCCTCAAAGTGGCCTATCCCGGCGATGCGGCGGACCTCGCCAGACCGCGGTGGAAACAGTGGAGTATCGAGCTTGCGTCGCTTGGCATAGATCTGACGAACGTCACGACACTGGCTGTTGGGATCGACGGCGCTGGCGCTGCCGGCACCTTGTATGTGGATGACATTGTGCTGTATCGGTTCGCGCCTGCCGTGGCTTCGGAAGAAATCTGGATCGAGGCCGAAGCGGGTTCGATTACGGTGCCCTTTAAGGTCTTCTCGGCCATTCCCGGAGCGTCCGGCGGCCAGTACATCGAGGTCGAGAGCGGCAACAACAGTACC
>CP070806.1:1337272-1342414 GCA_020343675.1 Phycisphaerales bacterium | reverse complement strand
CCAAAACCGTAGTCTAGCGTGAATTCATCCGGCCAGGCCACATCGACGTCCGGCAGTCGACTGCAAAACGGATACCACAGGGACGATCGAACCTTCTGGTAGCGGTCTTTTTGGGCTCCGATTTGACGTTCTACCAGATCCGGTTTAAACCAGACACGGTGTTTGTCAAAATCCACCCGGCATCCGGCGGCGGCCAACGCCTTCAACAGAAACCGCCCCCGAATCTGCAGACCGGTTTGTTCCAGGACATGCAGTACTGCCTGATGGATCTGCTCCATCTGATCGGTGCTAATCGTTCTTAAGAGTCCCTGTAACATGGTCGATATCCTTCGTTCCTGTCCATTTCTATGTACCTGCCTCTTGTGACCCTGGAAGCGCTTTTTGGGGGAGATCGGGGGATACCTCACTTACTTCCGGCTTTCATTGAGGTCCTTTCGCATCTCACATAGAGTTCTCCAAACGGTTGCGTTAGTCCTTCGGCATCCGTAGGCTTTGGCGTAGCAGACGTGAGTCTGTTGGCCACGCTTTTTGCTACCTGGCTTCGACGAGCCAGATATTGCGGTATTGAATCGGGTGCCTGTGATCCTGGAGCATGATGGGGCCTGTGGCTTCGCTTTTGCCCTTCCATTTGTCACCGGAGTAGGGAATCTCCTGATTGTCGTGGATCTTGATGCCATTGTGATAGACGGTGATGCGGGCGTTCTGGCGAATGCTGCCGTCGGCCTTCAGTCGCGGCGCCCGGAATTCGACGTCGTAGGTCTGCCATGTCTCCGGCGGCAGGCACGCATTGACCCTGGCCCTCGCTCTGTTATAGAGCCCCCCGCAGTCGCCTGAGGTATGCACCAGGCCGAATGAATCGAGCACCTGCACTTCGAACGTGCCGGCGAAATAGACGCCGCTGTTGGCGCGCCCCTGCCCGCGATTGTTCGGCTCCAGGGGCAGCTTGAACTCGATATGAAAATGCTCGATATCTCCGAACTGCTCTTTCGTGCGGTTGGAGCCTTTGGTCACCTGCATGGCGCCGGAATCGAGCGGCTTCCAGTCCGCGTTGCGCCACGCGCTCATATCGGGTCGGATTCCCGCCCTGAACGGCAGAAGCACGACCGCGCCGGCAGGCGGCTTCAGGCCTTCTTTCGGAGACTTGCGCACGAATTTATCCAGCTCGAAATGCTGGCCGTAGCTGCTCTTGACCGATAGACGCTCATTCTGAATCTGCCCGGTCCAGTAGTATCCGCCCGCCCTGTCGCCGATATGCACCGTCGTTCCCTGGCGATGGCCATAGAGCTCGATATCCGCGCCGTCGGCGTCCTGCTCGTTCGGCGTGCCTTTGAGCACGATGCGATAGTGCACATCGTCGCCCTCGGCCACGACCTGCGCCGAGGCGCTCATTGTCGTCGCCCCGTCCGGGTGGTACGTTCCCTTGTACTCGCCCATATAGGGATTGGCCCGGCTCAGCGACGCTCCGGCTAAAAAGACGGCTGCAATAGCGAACTTTCCGATTTGTTTCTGTGCTCTCATTCTCAGTGCTTCCTTATTTGCATTCTTGGTAAGGCCTCGGGTACCGACTCATCTTAGCCATTCAACCCCCGACGTCAAGCCCGGCACAGCCTTTCAGAATTCTTCCCACGGGGCCAGCACAATCCGGCCCTGCGCGTGACGTCCAAATCTTATGGGTGGGTTTCTTCGCTCGAACGCGCCCATGTCAGGCGCTTTGCCTTTGTAATCATCGTTGAATCCGGGAATCAGAACGCCGGCGTCAATAGCCGGGTTGGGGATCGTAATGACCTTGTCTGTAATGACCACGGTCCTCTCGCCCCTCTGCGTGGGGGTCTTGCCCCACTTGACCGTCGAGATGGTCGGGGCCAGATAAAACTCCAGGCCATGGGAACGGACGAATGCCGGGTCCCTTCTGATCCCGTGCCTTTCATGGCCCTGGCCCATGCTCAGACCCGTGAAAACATCGTAATCGAAATCGCTCGGCGGGTCGGCCGGCCTCGAACCGGTCAGCGGACCCGGGCAATCGAAGATATTGTTGCGGGTAATCGTGTTCGGGCACGTATGGCCGCTAAAGACCCTGAACGCGCCCTTCGGCTGCAAGGCAGTGTTGTGAAAAACGTATCGCCTGCCCCCGCCGTACTGGTCCCTTTCGCCCACCTTAATCATACTGCCCCCAAGCGGGTCCCTATGTGTCCGGCGGCTGAGGCCGAATACGTTGCGGAAGATATACAGCGGACCTTTCGACGTGCACGCCACGGCGATATGCTGAAATGTGTGATGCAGGTAATTGCCCCAGATGCGGACGTTCATGTTCGCGCCTTCGCTTTCGATGGCGTCGTCCCAGACGTTCGAGATGATGTTTCCGTAGATGTCGGAATCGCGGTTCGGGCTGCCCCGGTCGCTGAAGTTGCTGCTTCCGCCGAACGCATCGTTAAAGCCGTGATCTTCAGTCGAGAAGATGTCGTTGTAGCGGATGATATTGCCGCCTCTGGAGTTGTGCAGCGTGATCGCCTGGGGTCCGCTCGGATGACCCGTGTCCCAATCGTTGCTGGCGCCGCGCGGGTCGTGGATGAGATTTCGCTGAATCACAAGACCGGCCGTGCCTTCTTTGGCGCAGATGGCGCTGTCGGAGCCGCCGGTGTTGCCGAACGTTCTCGGCCCGCCTATTCGACCCCAGAACGTGATGTCGCAATCTTCAATCACGACATCGTGAACGCCTCGCTCTATGAGGATGCCGTGAATAGCAGCGTTCTTCAGTTCGAGACCACGAATAATCACAAATGAAGCTTCGACGACGATATTGTAGTCCAGCGTGTTTTCGGGATCGATGGTTGTCTTGCTACCCGGCGCGGACGTCACCAGATGCCAGCCGTCTTCATTGCCCGATTCCGTGATACGAACCGTCGTCGCCGTCACGCCGGCATCGAGGTAGGTCGTCTTGCCGATCTTGAACTGCTCACTGCGGGTCCTCGTCTTGAATCGGACGTTGCCCTGCCCACAGACCAGCTCGACTTCGTATTCCGTATCCGGCGTCAGGCCGACAATGCTGCCTCGATATTCACTGTCCCGCTGGTCAAACCAGAGATCAAGGGCGGCCTTCCATTGCCCGCCACCAGAAGCTCTGTAATTGACTTTACAGTCCCCCGGGTCGGCTGAATCGACTCTGTAATAGATGCCGATACACTCGAACGTATTGACGGTATAGGGATTCTCGGGCGTCGCGGCGAAGCTGCTGCCGACCGAGACGATGGTCATAGCAAGCACAAGTGTTCTTTTCATAGGATGACCTCACACAATTTTCAACAATGCGGAAGATTTCGAGCCGGCCCGGTTCTACTGAACGCGGTACAGGCGGACATGAGCATCTTCGCCGGCGACGGCAACCCGTTCGCCGTGAACGTCGATATACTCGATATTGGAGCGGTCGGCCTGGACTTTGGGAGCCCCGGCGAGCTGCCAGTCACTCATGCGGAACACGCGTATGCAGCCCTGCTCGTCCCGGCCGCCGGCCATCAGGAAGCGGCCGTCGCTGGTCCAGGCCACCGCCTCGATATAGAACAGCGGCAGATGCTTGAGAAGGGACATGTCCTTCGTACGATAGACGGCAGCGCAGTCGGCCCCGCCGTAACCGGCGGCGACCAGGCGCGTATCGGGCGAAAAGCGGACGGACTTGATGGAGGACGTCTTGGGGATGAGGCCGTCGCCGACCTGCCGCCAGTCGGGGGTGCGGGTGAGGATCACGTGGCCGTAGTTGCCCGCCGAGACCATCAGGCCCGCGTCGGGCGTGAAGTCGATGGAATTGGTCACACCTTCCTTGTCGCCATGCCGAACGCTCGCGACGGGATTCCAATGGGGCAGGTGATATACCTGCGCGGACATGGGTGCGGCGTGCGCAAAGAAGCGGCCATCGGGAGAGATGCCCAGCCCATCAACTTCTTCGGCGACCTTGATATGGCGCACGAGCGAACCGTTGCGCAGATCGAACACTTTGACGCCGTTGAGGTTGCCGCCGAGAACAACAAAGCGTCCATCCGGTGTGAACGCACCACACTCGACTTCCATACCTTTGGTCTTGCCGCCGGAGATGTCGAATTCGGTTCGCCCGGCAAGGTCCTGCTCGGTGATGTAGCTGAAGCGCTGTTCGACAGCCCCGTTCGAAGCGTTGAGCACGAACGCCTCGCCCAGACCATTGCCGGTGATTAGCAGCTTTCCGTCAGCCGAGAACTCGACGAACTCGGCGGTGATCCCATCTTCAACGTCCCCGACCGAATCCCCCGGACGCCACCGGGGGTCAACCTGTGTAGCCCACAGCGGCTCCAGACCAAAGGTGCTGTTGGCTTTTGTTTGCGTCTGAGCGGCCGACGTCACGGCAGTGGTGGCCGCAAAGAACAGCAGGATGGCCGGCACGATAAGCCGGGACATTGCCTTGGTCGTTCTTGTCTTGTTGCTGATATTCCTGACCGGCGACGTATCAGGTATGAATGCAAGTGTTGTTCCCATGTCCTAAGCTCTCCGATATTGAACCGTTGCGTTTCGACAGCACAGTTTCCGGGCAAGGTTTGTCCATGGGCATTATACCACCGGGCACACCTTCGGGCAATTGGGATCAAGTTCCGTGAAAACTGATTCTGCGGACAAGTGCTTGTGTTGACTAAATTTCGACATTCGCTCATCCGCCTCGAACGTGGTGCCTTTGCGAAAGATTTGGCGGCGGATGGGACTTGAGAAGCCGGACACGAGGCGGTATGATTTGTGATGTTATTCAATGAAGGAGAAGTGCCATGATGTACCAAAAGTCTATCTCACTCTGTCTGATCCTCGGAATTGCCTTAAGTATGGTCGGGGCGGGCGCATCGGCTGCCCGGCAAAGTCCAGAAGATCTGCTCGAGAAGCTCGGCACCGAACGCGGGATATGCGTCGTTTTGGGCGATTCACGCTGTGAGCTGGCTTTCGAGATCGCACGCAGAAGTAACCTGCTGGTCTATGTGCAGTTGCCCGGCTCCGAAGACGTTGATCAGGCCCGGCGAAAGGCCGAAGCCGCCGGTCTGGACGCCGGCCGCGTGCAGATTGACCGGGGCGTTTCGGGCCGGCTTCATCTGGCCGACAGTATAGCCGACGGGCTCATCGCCGTCGGCGATGCCGCAC
>CP070806.1:1332026-1337172 GCA_020343675.1 Phycisphaerales bacterium | reverse complement strand
GGCGGCCAAGGTACAGTGGAGCGTGCCGAACTGGACGACCGGGGGTGAGCGGGGTCCTGATCAGAGAACTCCGAACCTCGCCTCGATCATCCAGGAGATTGTCAACCAGAATGGCTGGACGGGCGAAGCGCTCGTGTTGGCGTTCAGAGACGACCCGGCCAATCCCTCGACGGGTATTCGATGTGCCGGGAACGGGTCCACAGTGCTGCTCCATATAGACTATCAGTAGAATGGCTGTGTAACCCAACTTGGCAGACGGGGCCGAATATGGGCCTGACTGTTCAAGTACCCGACACAAGAGTGTCGGCTTGGCACAGACTAAGTCCCTATAGGTGGACATTTGGTCAGGGGCCTGTACCGGGATGCCCGGTACAGGCCCTTTTTGGGAACTGAGGTTCTTCCGGGCGGCCGCGGCGTGCGGCCAAGGCGCGATTATGTCAAACCTTTTGAAAGGAGGATTACCGTGTGTCGATTTGCTTACCTGATTTGCCTCGGCCTCGTACTGACTCTGGCCGGTGTAGACACGGTCTTCGGGGCCACCGTCATAGAACGGAGAGTCTCCGCCGGCAGTGATGACGCCGAGGAAGCCGTGAATCCCGGATTTCAGAATACCTATAACACCAGTTCAGACCTGGAAATTGTCGATGATAATGACGACAACGGCGGCAGGCAATTCGTCGGTATGAACTTCCGGGATATCACCGTCCCCCCGTGGGCGACTATACATAGCGCGTATATCGAGTTCGCGTGTGACGCGACAAAATTCAACAGTGCGGATGCCTATTTGCTTATCTGGGGTCACCTTGCGCTGAATCCTGATGGCTTTGGAGCTCCTTTGACTCCTACTACGATATCCGACCGCCCGAGAACAAAGGCCAAAGTGCAGTGGGAGCCGGAGCCGTGGACCGCCGCCGGCCAGATCAGTCACACCTCGGATATCTCAAGTATCATCGAGGAGATCGTCAATCAGGACGGCTGGGCCTCTGGTAACGCGATAGAGATAATCATAGGTGAAGATACAAGCAAGGGCGCGTTTACCGGCCTTCGCGCCGCCGAGTCTTTCAATGGGTCGGCGTCCCAGGCGCCGCTGCTGCATATAGAGTGGTCACTGGGCAACGCGGCGAGACCCAACCCGCCGGATGGGCAAACAGATGTCTCGCGAGATACGGATCTTAGCTGGAAGGCCGGCGTTTTCACCGCAGCCGCTAACGGGCACACGCTTTACTTTGATGAGAGCTTCAACAACGTTAACGATGGCACAGGCGGTATCACTCAGAGTGCGGCCAGCTATGATCCCGGACGACTCGAATACGGCACGACGTACTACTGGCGCGTGGACGAGACCGCTGCGCCCCCGGACTCTACCGTGTACAGAGGCGATGTTTGGAGCTTTACCACCGAACCGGTTGGCTATCCCATTGACGGCGCGAACATCACCGCCACAGCGTCCAGCGTTGGCCAGGACACGTTCGGCCCCGAGAATACCATCGACGGATCAGGACTGGACGATAACGATCTGCACTCGACACTGGCCGAGGACATGTGGCTCAGCGGCAATGAGCTGGCCGGGGCATGGATCCAATACGAGTTCGACAAGCTGTACAAGCTCCACGAGATGTGGGTGTGGAATGCCAATCAGAGTTTTGAGGGGCTTTTCGGTTTCGGGTTCAAGGATGTGACGGTCGAGTATTCGACCAACGGCGTCGATTGGACGGCTCTGGCCGGCGTGCCTGAATTTGCCAAAGGGCCCGGTATGGGTGATTATGCACACAACACCACGGTTGACTTTGGCAGCGTGGCGGCAAAGTCCGTCAAGCTAAGCGCAGCCAGCAACTGGGGAGGCATCCTGCCCCAATACGGTCTCAGTGAGGTTCGCTTCTTCGCCGTCCCTGTCAGCGCCAGAAAGCCCTCGCCGGATTCCGGGGCCACGGACGTGGCTGTGGATGGGCCCCTGAGTTGGCGACCGGGCAGAGAGGCCGCCACGCATAATGTGTACGTCAGCACGGACCAGCAGGCCGTGATAGACGGCAGCGCTCCGGTTGTCAGCGTTGCCGAGGCGAGCTACAGCTCCGCTCTCGATCTGGCCAGCACGTACTACTGGCGGGTCGACGAGGTCAACGAGGCCGAGACGACAACGATGTGGCAAGGCGATGTCTGGGACTTTGCGACACAGGAGTCCATTGTTGTGGAGGATTTCGAGGATTACAGCGACTACCCACCCTACGAGATCTACACGACGTGGGAGGATGGATACATTAACCCCGCAAACGGCTCCCAGGTCGGCAATCTCTCACCTCCCCTGGCTGAGACCACAATTGTCCACGGTGGCAAGCAGTCTATGCCGCTGTTCTACACCAACACCGGCGGCGCTACGTATTCAGAGGGCGCACGCACCTTTGCCGTTTCACAGAACTGGACGCAGCATGAGGTTAAGACGTTAGGGCTGTTCTTCTTCGGCACTGCGGGCAGCACCGGCCAGATGTACGTCAAGATCAACGGCACCAAGATTCCATACGATGGCGAAGCGGCGAACATATCGCGAGCTGGCTGGCAACCCTGGAATATCGATCTGACAGCGTCAGGGCTGAACCTGCAAAGTGTCAGCAGCTTGGCCATTGGGGTTGACGGCAATGGCGCCAGCGGCACGTTGTACTTTGACGATATCCGGCTGTATCCCTATGAGCGCCAGTTCGTCACCCCTTCTGCGCCGAACACTGCGGGGCTGATAGGGCACTGGACCTTCGACGGCAACACGCAGGACTCCTCCGGTAAGGGCAATCATGGCACCTCTGGTGTAACTCCTGCAGCCTACGTAGCCGGCACGGTTGGCTCGAACGCCATGGATTTCCGTGGCGCCGATTATGTCGCCATTGACGGAGTCGTCAACGACATAACAGGCACCGATCTTACGATCAGCGTGTGGATCAAGACCACGCAGAGTGGTGAAGGCGAACTGGTTGCGACTAATGATGGTGCCAGCGCCCACCCGTTCATGCTTGGCATTCAAGCTGGCAATCCGTATGTGAATGATGGCGGCGACACACAATTCGCCCCTGCGGTCAATGACGACCAATGGCACCTGTTGACCTACGTCAGGAGCGGCAACACGGGATACGTGTACGTCGATGGATTTCCGCGAGGTTCGTATTCATCCAGCTTCAGCCTGAGCACCGTCACACGGTGGTCAATAGGCCAGGAGTGGGATGATACTACCGCAAGCAACTTCTATACCGGGGCCGTGGACGACGTGCGCATCTACAACTATGCTCTGTCACATGGTGAGGTCGCGTGGCTGACCGGCAGGACTGAGCCGTTTGAGCAGCCGTTTTAACATCAACGGAAACAGTGTGGATATGCTCTACATAGCAGATTTGCAGCATGATGGGCAACTCTGAGCGTGGTCGTCATTGGCAATGACGGCAGGATTTGTATCGGTTCGGGGCCTGTACCGTATCTTTCGGTACAGGCCTCGTTTTTTGAATACTCGCCTCGGTACGAAAAGAACCGCTGTGTCATCGACGCCCGAACGGGTTTGCTCAAAACTCCGTCAAATTGAATCCCCGAAATTATTGACAAAGGCTGCGGCAACAGCCAAACTCATTGGCGCTGTTGTTCTAGACTTTTTTTGCGGATGTTCACTGAAATATTGGAGAACGTATCATGAAAGTCGATGTCAGTCGTGTCGATGTGTGGGCCGCCAGCATGGAGGACCGGCCCGGTGGATTGGCGGAGAAGCTCGATGCTCTCGCCCAGGCCGGGGCTGATCTGGAATTTGTCGTAGCACGCCGCTCATCGGCAAGCCCTGGAACCGGCGTCGTATTCGTCACGCCCATCAAAGGCCCCAGGCAGATAAGGGCGGCACGAAAGGTCGGTTTTGAGAAGACAAGATCACTGCACGGGATTCGGATCTCGACGGGCAACAAGCCGGGCTTTGGTGCCGAGTTGACAAAGCAACTCGCCCAGGCGGGATTCAGCCTTCGAGGTTTTTCCGGCGCGGCAATCGGCAACCGGGCCATCATTCACATCGCCTTCGATTCCGAGGCGGACGCGAGCAAGGCCGTGCGCCTGCTCAAATGAATCGGTCGAAAGAACCGGGATGCACGGGCTAATCCGATTCATTTCGGACCGAAGATCTCCGCCAGGACGCAGCCAAGCCGCCGGACAGCCTCACCAACGTGGCGAGAGACTGTCTGGCCAAACTGTGTTTGCGCAGGCTGAATACCGACGAAGTAGACATCAGCTTTCAACTGGCGCCGGATCATCTCGACGAACAATCGTGGTGAGAGCGTATGTGTTGAAAAGGCGTGGGCGCTGAGCTGCCCGGGATCGAGTATCTTGATCGTCCCTGGCGCGGCGCCGAAGTCCATCGCATCGACAATGAGCAGATTCCGGGACCCCTTCTTGATGATGGTTTGAATGTAATTCTCAGGCACGGTGCCGACGTCAATAAAGTCGGCCGAGACGTTCAGTCGCTTGAGTTCCGCGCACACCAAAGGCCCCGCCCCATCGTCACCCTTGAGTGTGTTTCCTATTCCTAAGATAAGCGTATGGGAACCGCGCAGTTCATCGAGTTGCTCAAGGAGTTGCCGGTCGGCACCCATGTCAGCCTCACAGCCGGATGTTTAGCTCGCACTTGCACGCAGGACAGAGAATTCGCATGAAATCACCGGCCTGGACACTCTCATCGGCCGGTGTATGCTTGTGAATGTGCTCCGGCTCAGTCAATAGCTCGCCGCTCTTGGCAAGCAACAACGAAGGGTTCGTGTAAGCCAGCGGGCCGAGCTTGTCGTAGAGCCAGAGAAGGTGTTTTTTTGTGCCGATCAGTGCGCCACATTTTTCACACAATTGCAGCTCAAACTCATGGGTCTCGACCTCGCTCTCTTTATCGAGCGTAGCCAGATCCCATTGATTCGAGAGTCTTATGCCCGTCTCAGTCGTGCAATTGTCCTGGCAATTGCCGCAGAAGATGCACGTGTAGTAGCTCAGTGTGATCCTTCTGATGGGCGGATCCGCCTCAAGATCGTCGGTCATGGTCAGGCAGACGCTTGAGGGGCACACATTGACGCACGCCCCACAGCCGATACAGGTATTCAGGTCAAACTCAGGCTTGCCCCTGTATTTTTCGGGCACGACGCAGGGCTTGGCG
>CP070806.1:1326739-1331926 GCA_020343675.1 Phycisphaerales bacterium | reverse complement strand
GAAGATACAGCAACTCAAGATGGTGACCGATTCAAACGAAAGAATGCCGCAGAAATCAACGTACTTCTACCCCAAGGTGTATTCGGGTCTAACGATAAACAAGTTTTGACCGTATTTTTTTGGAGACCGCACATGGCAGACTGGAAAAACCCCCCCAGGTTATTCATTCCCGGACCCGTGAAGGTTGATGAAGATGTCCTGCAGCAGTTGGCGCGCCCGACATTGGGACACCGCGGGAAGGAATATTCTCAACTGCACGGTGAGACAGTCGATATGCTCAAGAAGATCCTCTTCACGGGCCAGAACGTCTTTCTCTCGACGTCCTCGGCGTCTGGAATCTGGGAGGCGGCCATCCGCAACTGCGTGGGGCTCGACGAGGTCGTCCTGTGCACGTGTTGCGGCGCGTTCAGCGACAAGTGGGCGGATGTGGCCCGGAGCTGCGGCAGAAACGTCGAAGAGTTGAGAGTCGATTGGGGCCTGGCGACCACGGCGGAGATGATCGACGAAAAGCTCGCTTCCGGCAAGTATGCCGCCGTGACCCTTGTCTATAATGAGACGAGCACGGGCCTGACGAATCCGGTTTATCAGATCAGCGAGATGATGAAACAGAAATATCCGGATGTGCTGGTTTTTGTCGATGCGGTCAGCGCGATGGTCGGTCTGCCCCTGCACTTCGATGATCTTGGCTGGGACGTTACGTTCGCCTCCGTTCAAAAAGCCTTCGCGATCCCGCCCGGTTTTGCCGTCGCTGCGGTCAGTAACCGGGCCCTGGAAAAGAGCAAGAATGTTCCCGGCCGGGGTTATTACTTCGACTTTCAGCAATTTGCCAAGGCGGCTGCGAAGAGCCAGACACCCACAACGCCGAGTATCCCTCACGTCGTGGCCCTGAACTTTCAGTGCAAAAAGCTGCTCACAGAGGGTATGGAAAATGTCTGGCAACGCCACAAGGAAATGGGGGATTATGTGCGCGTTTGGGCCAAGGGGCATTTTGACATTTTCTGTGAGGAGAAGTACGCCTCGAACACGCTGACAACGGTCAAGAACACGCAGGGCGTCAACGTAGCTGAGATTATTAGTGCCGTGCAGAAGAAACACAATACGATTTTTGGAAACGGCTACGGCAAGCTCAAAGAACAAACTTTCCGGGTCGCCCACATGGGGGATATTACCCTCGACGACCTCAAAGAACTCTTGACGTGGATCGAGGAGGAACTCAGTTAGAACATCCCTGCGTCGGTCTTATGAGCGGCGAAGGACTTCCTCTTCACTCCCGGGTTCTCCCGCGGGCTTTTCTGCAGGGGCCCGGGCCACTTGCAGATTCACGATGTCACGTGATAGCTGAACTCGAGCACTTTGGGCTGAACGAGCTTGCGGTAGTCATCCATGCCCATCCGAATGGCCCTTTCGTGCGTCCCCGCCTGGAACGTTATGTGGTCGTCCTTCTCGAGTGCCTTGTCCATAATCGTCTGCAGGTCGTACAGGTTGCCGAACGGGGGCTCGGCTCCGAGGTCGCAGTCATCGAAAAGCGCTCCGATCTCTTTTTCCTCGGCCAAAGCGACTGATTTGGCGCCGAGCTGACTTTTCAGGGCGGCCACGTCAATCTTGTAACACGCCGAGAGCACGCACATCAGGTACTTCCCGTCGGCCCTGATGATGACCGGCTTGGCAACGTACTTACCCGGCTCATGCTCGGCAGCCGCCATCTGCTGGGCCGTGAAGGCGGGCGGGTGTTCACTGACCTCATAGTGAACCGCTGACTTGTCAAGGAATTCGATCACTCGCATATCAGGTCTCCCAAAAAACATTTATTAGGAATGAACTCACCGGCATGATACAAAAAAAGGGAGGCACAGGCAATCATGAAAATCAGTTTTTGGGCCTGCCTCCCTGTTGCGATATGCCTGTTTGCGCGTTACCGCGGGTAGCGCGATGGCGGAATCGCCGATCTGCACTCGCAACAGCTCTATTATATAAGGAAATCGTGGTTCCTGTCAAGCGAATTGTTGCCGGAACACGCATTTTGCCTCTGACTTGGCGGGGCTTGGCAGGTCGAAAAAGGCCTAAGTTCACTTCTCAACCGGATATGGTGTGAGTCTCTTGGCCCTGTACGGTTACACCGTCAGGGGCCAGCGCACGGGAATGTCGTAGTTGTCACCGGGACGGCTTGGCTGTCTATGAAAGCACCACGGCTCGGACTGAGCCGTGGTGCCGAAGTTGCCTGATATGGGAACTGCTGAGCTACTCGTACAGATGCGTGGACTCTGTTTCCTCGACGGGACGAGTGAGCTGATCAGCCTGCATAATGATTTTGAATCGTACATCTCCCGGCCTTTCCGCCTGGACCACCACGCGCCAGGCAGCCTTGGCTTTCGGCGCGAGCGTGCCCAGCGGGAAGAATCTCACGGTCTGGCCTTCTCTTGCGCCCGCAGTCGCACCGGCCGATGAAATGTATCGAACGTTGTCTTCCAGGATGGCAGCGATCCGAACGTTCGTGGCGGTTGCTGATCCCTGATTCTCCACGCGTATCACATACGTCGCGTAGGATCCCACCCGAACCGGATCCTCGACGTCAACCACCTCCATCAACAGCGCCGAGATCCCGGTCACTGACGTTCTCATCGATGTGTTGACAGCCGTTGCACAGTATGCCGTTGCGCTGGCGCTATTGACCAGTACGCCGGCCTTGGTCGGAACATAGGATATGCGAACCTCTCTGGACGCGGTCGGTTCAAGCGTGCCGAACTCCCAAATGAGCTTCGATCCGGAAAGTTTTCCACCGGCGGTCGCCTTCACCGAGTCCACTCCGTCGGGGATAGTCTCTTCCAGGACCGTGTTCTTCGCGGACACATCCGACTTGTTGGTGACTGTTATTTCATAGGCGATTGGGCGGCCGATGTATTGCCGGTCCGGTCCCGTCTTGCTTATGCTTAGAACGGGCATGCCCACCGTGGTCGTTGTCGCGGCCGATTCGACGCTCAGGCCGGTCGTTGAGGTCGCCGCGGCCTTGCTAACGTATCTGCCTGTCTGGGTGGCCCTTAGCTCGGCCGAGAATTGGCGGGATTGGCCCGCCATGAGCGTGCCTGCATCAAACACCAATTCGCCTCTTCCCTCGGTTGTTCTGAGCCCGGCGGGAAGGTTCTCCGCAATCTTGACGTTCTGTATGGATCCTGTTCCAGTGTTGCTTACCATGTACCTGACCGGGATCAGGTCGCACAGCAGGACCTCGGCCGGCGCGGTCTTTGTCAACTTCAGCTCGGGCTGAATGACCAGGACGCTGGCACAGGCTGGAATGACAGGGGTAATGACGGTCGTGCAGTGGTTGAGCGCGTCGATATAAGTGGCCATACCGGAAACTGTAAACTGTCTCGTGGCTTTTGGGCCGAGCGAGGCGATCTCCCAAACAAGCTTGTTTCCATCTTCCCTCGCTGTCGGTACGGCGCTCATGAATCTGAAATGACCGGGTAATTCCTCAGTGATTATGATATCGGGCAGGGTCGTTTCGGTCAGATTTGTCAGATCGATGGTGTACTTGAACGATTTGTTGAGGCCGACCTCATTCGGCATCGTCTTGTCCACCCGTACAATCCCGCACTCCGGCCACGGATATGCCCGCGAGACGACAGACGCCCCGGCGTCCCGCACGGCCACCATATCCGATCTGGCGGGCGCGGGCACTGTTCTTGTGGGAGGCGGAACAGGTTGGGCCGCAGGCACGGCCACGGGCGCGCGAGACTGCTGCCTGAAGAGATCGCTGGCGCTGAGACCGGGTTCGGCCTTCTGGGATGTCTGGCGGCGGACCCAGCTTTCGCAACTGAACGAGCCGGACAAAGCAAATGCCAGCACAAGAGCCGAGATACTCAGAGGTCGCTTCATTATATGTCTCCTTTCGGATATCCAAACAGCACAAGGCAAGAAGATCGCCCGGTAGGTTGTCGATCCTCCCCCTGGCTGCTCCATCGAACCAGGTACAATTCCCGTGGTTTTCACGTGTTATATCGGTACATATTTTGTCCAAGTTAACAAAAAAGCCAAGCGTGCCCTTTCCTATATTATAACGTTCTGCGAAAAAAAATGGAAATTTTGTGCCTGAGAATATTCTCGGAGCATTTCGCACGCCAGTAGATGCGCATAGGTCCTATAAAGACATAGCTGCAAGGCTAATCGTCCGGATGAGCCCGGCGGCTTGAAGATCCAGCTTGGATGCAGTGCCTGAGATATGAATCCCTCGGAATCGTAAGCTGTCAGGTTGGCAGGGCACGGGGAGTCGGGGGAAGATTTTGGCAGATGTTGGAGGAATCGCGACAGACTCATAAATAAAGTTTCGATAAGGACTTATGCACACATTGCGGGAAGGGGAATTGTCTGGCACGATATTTGCACCTTCGCAGGCAAGGAATGCTGTATATGGTGTCCAATCTGTCAAAACTCGAAGAAGTTAATGTCCTGGCCAGCGACGCGAGCTGGGCCTGGCCCGAGGCGCTGCGCTGCATATTTCGGCCCAGAGGCGTGAATCTGCTTGTCGCGGAGAATGCGACGGATTTCGTCAACATTATCGAGCGGAGACGGATTCACACGACCATAGTCGATATGGACTCGGAGCAGTCCAACGGGTTGGCGACCATAAGAATCATTCGGATGGACTATCCTCTGGTACCGTGCCTCCTGTTGGCCAGCTCCGCGGGCAAATCCCTGCTGGGGAAGGCACTTCGACTCGACGTCTTCAGCGTGATTGACAAGCCGGTTGATATGCACATTCTGCGGCAGCAACTGAACAGGCTGTTCATCAAGAAGTATGACAGCGACATCTTCCGGTGAAGGGCGGGATGAACAAAGAATGCAGAAATCCGACGTCTCAGGCACGTTCGGTGTACGAATTTGGCAAAACATAGAACAACAAGTTATCTGAAAGGAGTAAGTAGAAAATGAAGATTCGACCATTAGCGGACAAGGTGCTCGTTCAGCGTCTCGAGGCGGAATCCAAAACGACCGGGGGAATCGTCCTGCCGGACAGCGCCAAAGAAAAACCTCAAAGAGGCAAAATCGTCAGCGTCGGCGATGGCAAGATGCTCGACGACGGTACGGTAAGGAAATTGCAGGTAAAAAAGGGTGACATGGTGCTTTTCACAAGCTATGCCGGAACGGAAATCAAAATAGACGGCAAGGAATATTTGATCATGAGTGAGTCAG
>CP070806.1:1321451-1326639 GCA_020343675.1 Phycisphaerales bacterium | reverse complement strand
AGTGGCCGCAGCACTCCAGCCAGATATTTCGTAAGAAGCCGTCCAACACCTTCAGCCTGGCATCCGAGGGCAGCTCGATGTGCATCCAATACTCGGGGCAATAGCGGCCTTCGACGAGCAGATGAAAGACGTCTTTTGTGCGCGAGCCCCGGCGGCTCGACGCCGGCTCGGAGTCTTCTTTTTGCCTGCACGATTTGAGGTGCTTTGTCATCGCGGACTTATCGAACGTTTCGCCGCACAGATGGCACTTGCCTGTTGACGTTTCCCTTGCCATTTTCCGGACCTCCACTTGCACACCCGGGACTGCGATGCAGCCGGGCTCGACCCGAAAGGATTATCTCGTACGTTATCTTGTACTTTTCGCACATTCTAAAGGGGGCGGCGAAGAATATCAACCGCAAACTGCGCCGGCCCCGAACCGCCGGAGCGACCGGCCGTATATAAAAGTTCTTGCAAATAGTCCACTTTCGGGCATAATCAGCCCCCTGGATTTTGCCGATGGGTATTAAGGGAATTCGATGAATAAGTTCAGACGTGCCATCCTGTGGGCCGCTCTGGCGGCGATTGTCGCTCTGACGGTCCTGTCGATTTACGGCGCCTTTATCGGCGCCGACCGGGCGCAGGCGTTCTTTAACCGCGTTCCGCTGGCGGTCTATTGGGTGTTCTTCGCGGCGTTGCTGGCCGTGGGGATTGCGGTGTTTCGCCGGCTGGTTCGCGTGCCCGGCCTGCTGATGATGCACGCCGGTTGCGTTTTGATTCTGGTCGGTGGGATGTGGGGCTCGAAGCTGGGACACGACCTGCAGAAGCGGCTCTTCGGAATCGAGAAGGTTCGCGAGGGCCGAATGGTCATCTACGAGGGCACGAGCGAGAACCGGATCGTGGTGGACGACGCCGGCCGGGAATTCGAAACGCTGCCCTTCTCGCTGAAGCTCAACGACTTCCGAATCGAGTATTATCAGCCGGCGAATCTGTATATCGAGACCCGCCAGGGCGAGCGACTGAAAGTCCCGGTTGAGCTGGACAAGGAATTCGCGGTAGGTGAGGGGCTCGGAACGGCCAAGGTCGTTCGGACGTTCGAAAACTTCAAGATGGGCAAGGAAGACGGCGAGAACGTCTTCTACGACGACCCGAATGTCGGCTCGAACCCCGCTCTCGAAGTACAGGTGACCCAGGCCGATGGGCAGGTCGCGACGAAGTACATCTTCGAGAAATTCCCCGGGCACAGTCATGGCCAGGATGCGTTCCTGATGAACTACCGCCGGACCATCAGCGACTACATCAGCGAAATCGAGATAGTCGAGAACGACAAGGTCGTCGGGGCTAAGGACGTCGAGGTCAACCATCCATTGCACTTCGGCGGCTACCATTTCTATCAGTCTTCCTACGATGACAAGGCCGGGCGCTACACGGTCCTTTCGGTCCATGCCGACACCGGGCTGTACGTTGTTTACGCCGGCTACTGGCTGCTCTGTCTCGGCATCATCTGGCACCTTTGGCTCAGACACGTACTTGCAAAAATGAAATCGAAAAGCGCATAGATGGAAATAAAATTCACACTTCAGGGCCTGCTTGTTTATCTCACTATCGCCGCATATTTGTCGGCGTTCGTCGTCACCATGCTGCGCCGGGCCAGGACGGGACATCTTTTGTACCTGATGGGCTTTGCATTTGCCGTTGTGGCTTATGGCTATCGCTGGGTTCACGTCCGTCACGTCCCGCTGCAAAATCTTTTCGAGGTCTTCTTGTGCCTGGGCATGATTTACCCGGTCTCGCTATTCAGCCGGCGCGTGCTGCGCGTGGGCGGCTACGCGGCGGACATGCTGATTGGGGCCATCGTTCTGTTTCCCGCGGGCTTTGTCTTTCACGCCGAGCCGCAGCAGTTACCGCCCGCCCTGCAGAGCTGGCTCTTCACGCCTCACGTGGCGGTCTATATGTTCTCGTACATCTTCATGGCCAAAGCGACCGTCCAGGCCGTCTGGCAACTGGCCGGCAAGAACCCCGAACACGACCGGAACCTGCTGGAGCCGGAACAGGCGACGTACCGGCTGATTTGCGTGGGCTTTCCCCTGCTGACCCTCGGGCTGATTCTGGGCAGTTATTGGGGCAAGAAGGCCTGGGGCGACTACTGGGGCTGGGACCCGAAGGAATTGTGGTCGCTGGTCTCGTGGCTGGTCTATGTCGCGTATTTTCATTTCCGCTATATGTTCGGCAAGCGGCGTGCCCGCACGAACAGCTTGCTGGCCATCCTCGGCATGGCCGCCATCATCATCACGCTGCTCTGGGTGAACCTCTCCAGGCTCTTCCCCGGCCTGCACAGCTACGCCACGTAGAATCCGCCCCTTTTGCCGACGGGCCCTTACAATACAGTTTTCCTCGGCGTTGCCTTGGCAGAGCAGGGCTTTTTTGTTGCCGGCCCAGTTGCAATATGGCAGTATTCTCATGCTTTTGCATGAATGAGGCCGATAGATGGAACTCACACGACAGCAGGAACACGAGGTCAGGCAAATCATGGCGGGAATGGACTGCCCCAGGGCCTTTCGGCGTTATAAGCCCAGGTTTGAGGCCCTCAGTCCAGTAGAGGTGTTTCCGGGAGGCAACCTCGTTCAGTCTCGAGAGTCCCTGACGCACACTCATCCTTTGTGTCTTGGAGGTTATCATGAATTTTCATAAGGATATTCTCACGATTCACTGTGACAGTGAGGTTGAACGCATTTGCTCATTCATTCAACATCACGTGCGCGCGATGAAGCGTAACGGCATCGTGATCGGACTCAGTGGTGGGATCGATTCGGCATTATGTGCCGCTCTTTGCGTGGAGGTATTGGGCAAGGACAACGTCTTCGGATTGATTCTTCCCGAGAAGGAGTCTAATCCGGTAAGCGCTGAGTACGCAACAAAGCATGCGAAGAAACTCGGCATAGAAACAGAGACAGTCGACATCACGCCCACACTCGAGGCTTTTGGGACATACGAGAAAAGAGACAGGGTGATCAAAAGCGTGTTTCCTGAATATGACAGCGGGTGCAAATCCAAAATTACGCTTCCTGCTGATTTACTCAAGAGAGATTCACTCAACTTCTTCACATTGAAGATTGAAGATGGCAAAGGCGATGTGAAATCAGCAAGGCTCGACAAGAAGATGCTCAATGGGATAGTCGCTGCGACGGATACCAAACAGAGAACACGAATGATGCATCTTTATTATTATGCTGAAACGAAGAACTACGTTGTGTGCGGGACGACCAACAAAACGGAGGTCATCGAGGGATTCTTTGTGAAATATGGAGATGGGGGCGTTGACATTGAGCCCATCAGTCACCTCTATAAAGCCCAGGTATATCAACTTTCAGAATACCTCGGAGTGATTCAAGAGATTATCGAGAGAGCTCCCAGTCCGGATACATGGAGTTTTCAAGTAAGCGACGAGGAATTCTATTTCCGCATTCCCTACGCGACACTCGATCTGCTGCTCTATGCGTGGGAACAGAATGTTCCCGTCGAACAGGTGTGTGAGAATCTGAATCTGACTGAGGAGCAGGTTAGGAGGGCGATAAGAGATTTCAATGCCAAGTACAATGCAACAAAACATCTTAGACAATTACCCCCGACGCTCGAATGAATCAGACAGGTTCAATGCTTACCTCTAAGCTCGGCAATTGACTTGTGGCTTGTTATACAGCTTGCGGATGCGGTGCCGAGAATTCTTCCCATAAATTCGCTGTCCATCTCATCTATCAAGGTGGAAGGCTCTCTACAGCTCTCGCCGCAACCCAGCAAGCTGGTTCGGACGGATTTATCAGCAGACCTTCGCTGACACCTATTCAAATTCGGGGCCTCCAGCAGGCCGCTGGCGCATTTGAGGGGCATTGCTTTGAACGATCCGGCGGTGAGCAGCGTCACAAGGCATATTTCCAGAGGCCGCACTTTCAGGCAGTGCAGGACGACCTTCGGGCTGTCGTTTAAAGAAATCCTGAGCGGGGGTAAAGCTACTTTTTCTGACTCTCTCCTGACCGGGCTGTTTCTCTATCCTGCTCGTCTTTGTGGACTGGGACAAATACAAAATTGCCTGACGCGTCCTTGATGAGTTGGCCTGACGCATCTTTCAGAACTCGGTATTGTATGCGTCTTTTCGCTGGAGGCTCTGGAGGGCCTATGGGGTCTGGAGGCTCTGGAGGGTCTGGATTGCCTTCTTGAGGCCCTTGTTCAGAGACAACGTGATGGTCGTTGGCCATCACGCCAAGACCGTCTGCGACCCAGTAGTCTCCGAAAGGTGTGATTACCCTGATTCGCTTGCAGTCCCGGGACAGCTCCTTAGCATCCAGGTACTGATACCCTCGTTCGTGCATATACAAACGAGTCAGATCAGGCGAATGAAGACATTCCACCAAGTCACGTTCACACTGTTCCATGCTCTTGCCAGCCTGATAGAAACACGGCTTGGCACATCCTGCAAAGATGGCAAACAGGGCAGAAACGGCGGTTATGGGTATCAGTCGGTTCATTTCTCACACCCTTGGGCAGAATTGCCAGCATCTCACCGCACACAGATTCTCAGCTATATCGGCTATCCGGCAAGGGAATATAAGCTAATCAGGTCCTCTGGGGGCAAGAGTCCGCCCTGCGCGGGGGCTCCGCCCTCAAAAATACGTAGTCACCACAATAGACAGCCCCGCAACAACGCCCTAAACTGCGACAGAGCGGTACATTTGTCGAGTTTTCCCGAGATTACCACGGTGGGCAGCGGGAATTTTGTCAAATGTAACGTTTTAACACATTTTGGAGGCTCGTATTATGAAGCGGCATCTAATTTCAAGCGTAGTTGCTCTGGTCGTTATGGCGGTGGCCCTTGTTGCATTTGGGCAGGAGCAAAGTGAACGGGCGCAGCGTCGGGCTCGATTCCGCGACGCACAGAAAAAGGCGATTGAGGCGATCCAAGAGCAGGCCGGAAGGCTGAAGCCGGCCTTTGAAGAACTTGTCAGACGCAGCGAGAGCTTTCGCAACTGGCAAAATCTTTCTGAAGAAGAAAGAGCCAGGTTGAGAGAAGAAATGACCAAATGGCGTGAAGAATGGGGAAGAATGATTGATACGATTGAACAGCAACTCACGAAGCTGAAGACACCAAGACGAATGAAAGTAGAACATGAAGAATCGATCGGCGAGCTTAAGAAGATTCAAGAAATGGCGGAAA
>CP070806.1:1316116-1321351 GCA_020343675.1 Phycisphaerales bacterium | reverse complement strand
CTTCGTCCTCCTGCGCGCAATCAGGCTGAAGAGGCGCTTCGTCGCAGGTTTCTTCGCGATGTTGCTGGCAATCTCGAACCTTGCGGGAGCAAGCACGCCGATAGGCGACTTTCCCGCCCTCATCATCATGAAATCCGGGCTCACCTCTTTCGTCGCATACCTGGCAAGAGCCTTCCCTCTCTTCGTGGGGACGGCCGTCATCGTGATAATCGGCCACCTGATCCTCGCGCGGTCCGCGTGCCGCTCAGCGCGGAAGGAAGAGGACGAGCACAAGCGCGCGGTGTCCCTGGCACTGCTGCGCGCCAAGTACCGGTATGTGCGCATAGACTACCGGGCAGTGACACGGATAGCCGTCGTCTTTCTCCTGATGTTCGCCGCTTGGGCCACCCTCCCCGCAGGCCTCGTACCGCCCGAGTTGGTGGCCGTCCTCGGACTCTCCGCGGCGGCCGTGGTGGGTCCACGAGGAGGCTCCGCGAGACTCTACCGGCGCTTCGATCTGAAGCCCGTCATCACAGTGGGGATCTTTCTCTTCATCGCCGCCCTCGTCCAGGACAGCGGCGTTCTCGTCTGGTTGGCGACCCGTCTGCACGCCTCCATCGAAGACCCTCTTCTCCTGTTCTGCGCGGTCATGGCGTTGACCGCCGCCTGCAGTGGTCTCTTCTCGGCCGGGCCTGCCGCGGCAGCGATGATGCCGCTGATAGGAGAGATGGCCCAAGGGCCCTTCTCCGCCTGCTCGGATTGGCTGGCCGTCGGCTTTGCCGCGGCGATCTGCGCCGGCTCGAGTCTCTTCGTCTGGTCGGCGACGGCCGGGCTTCCGCTCGCCCACAAAGTGGCCGACGCCGATCTGCGCGATCCGACGGGTGGTGGACTGCCCTGGGGCGTAAGGCAGTACCTCCCCTACGGAATCGCACACTTCGTGGTGCAGCTGTCTGTCGGCATGGCCTGTGTGCTTCTGGCAATATCCGGGCTGCTCACTGAGGCCGGCACGGCCAAGATGGTCCGGGGACCGGCATGGGCCCACGTAATCCTGGACGAGCAGCTCTTTCCTCAGGAGGACGGAGAGTGCTTCTGGGATGAGGTCGAGGACGCCTACCTTGAGAACCCGACCAGATATGGAGATCCCGTCCTCGTGACCGGCGTAGACTCCGGACTGGAGCCCGAACGACTGCTCACAACATACGGCCGGCCGGAGAAAGTCGAGGTCCGGGCCGGCATCACATGGCATGGCTATGGGGCCTTCTTCCTCGGAATCAGGTCGGGCGACAAGACCTACACACAGGTGCGTGCGCCCGCCGGCTTCTTCCTGAGAGGTTTCCGTCTCAAGGCCGAGCTGGCGATTGCTGAAAGCGCGAACGGCGATCAGCGGCCCTAGCCCGGATGTTTCATGAATGGTTGCCGCCAGCCGCCCCTCGCCAAATGCTTAATCCTGTGCCACTTCTGCTGACGGGAAACAGATTGACCTGAGCCTGCGATTTGCAGCAGAATCTGAAACAGATGCGCATGTTTGGCGCTCCGTTGGCACACTCAGGGCAGTCGGGGATACCCGCCACATCGTTGTTCTCATTGAGGTCGTCAATTGCCTTTAGTGCCGCATCCAGCTTGGCGTCCAGGTCGTTCTCAATCCCGCTCTGAAGATTCAAGTCAATAACCCGCCGGGCGAGGATTGCCAGTTAGTCAGCCGGGGTTGCTTCATAGACGGAAACAGAATCCAACCATAATGGAACTTCAAAGCCGGCACACATGAACTCCAGCTTCACCTCGGCATTCAGGGCATCAGCAGTCAAAGAACACTCAGCCCACTCGGTTGTCAACTGAAAGTCTGTATACCCCCATGAATCGGAGTTATCTGTCGCTTTGAAGTGAACTCCAAGGGGACGCGGTTCTGCAGCTTTGGCCCAAAAGTTGGCCGTGTAGCCTTTGCCGACCTCGACCGGCATGGGACTATTCGCCACAATGAAATACCAGTTCTCAAATCCTTTGGGCTTAATCAGAAGGCTTCTTGCACCATCAATGGACTCGGTTCCATCGATTTCGACAGTGCTGTTGACGCCATCTTCCCAAGCCCAAGTCCACCAGTGAGACCAATCCGGGTCGTTCAGGATAACCTCGTCCTCTTCAAAACTTGGATTCAGCGCCAGGTTGTCGACTTGTGTATGAGTTATAGGGGAGACGCAACCAGCACAAAAAACGAAGCAAGTCAAATAGAATAGTCTTTTACACATAATAGTTCTCCTTCATCAAACAATAAACAATTGTCAATAGACATGTAAAATCTCTACGCCGCCGAGCACAAAGCTTTCGCTCTAACTCCATGTTCTACATGATGATTCCGCCTCCACTAAGGGCTAAACTGGGATTTCCCATGTACATTTCAACCTTATTGTGACCAGATCCCGCTGATTGTAAGCCACATGGAGCTTTTCCTCCAGAAAACTTGTTTGCAGGCAAAGAAAAGCTCTCCTAATTGTGAACAAATCAATTCGGTTTGTCTGTTGTGGTGACTATGTATTTTTCAGAAAAAGTGCCCCTGCGAAGCGGAGGGAGAGAAAAAAGCGAGATATTCGCTGGGGCTTGAGTGTTAAATCGATACATTGGCTATATCCTATCTGGCCGGTCCAATTCAAGTGTGATCTCTGAAAATATGGCCCAGGGTATCCTCCGAGAGCAGATTATCGTTTCTGCGCTGTTCTTGTGGCCACTGATGCATGCCGAGCTGCTTCTGGATCAGCCTCAGGTTCCCGGTCTTCTTGGGCAACCGGACCGCAATCATGTCTGGAACAAACCAGAAGAAGCCAAAAAGCGGCGAGCAAAACTGCCTCAAACAGAAGCGACAAGAGAGTGACATCAGACTCGCAAGGCCGTCCCTTTCAGGGGCCGAAAAACGCCGATAAGACATGGGGACATCGTGTCTCCATTTTGTTACCACAGACCCTCATTTTTCCCTAATGACAGCCGATAGATATCATTCTTTTGGCAGAAAAACGACATTTCCAGAGACGTCAAAGTATTCAATGAACGAAGCGAAAAGTGAGTGACATTCGATGGTACCTTATGACATGGATACCTCGGAGATAATATCATTGTGACATCGGAAATCTTAGCACTTGACTTTGAGCTCTTCATAGGTGCACGTGTTCATATCAGGCTGTGTAGAGGACTTGCACCTCCAAGTTGTCAAACATGCTCAGCACACACAAGCGGGGCCCATACCGAGTCAATCAGTACAGGCCCCCGAAGTCACGTACATCCTGCTGTGCGTCCCATGCAAGTAAAGAACGCCGCCATTCCTTTTCATGCCGTCTCAAAACGGCTTGTCAAACGGTTGAGTCCGACCTGCAAGCCATGCAATCTCGTCGTCAGAGAGTTCATAGTCGTAGATGCGAACATCGTCAATCAACGCGTCGAGCCATCTGGATTCACCTGAGTGGCGACGAGCTATGGCCACATCATAGCCGGCGGCCATTTCAAGAGGATTCGCTGATCCGGTTGATGCCCTCGTGTCGTCTCGGCCGTCAAGGTAAAGCGTCACGTCCGGATCATCGATTACGGCGCCCGCTTTTGCCGTCACCGCAACGTGGATCCATGTATTGTTGGGCAACGCGGTGTCACCCTGGACATTGCCGGAGCTCTCACAGCGCAACCTGTCTGCGTTAATCCGGAATTCCACTCTCGTGGTCCCGCCGGCAGTGCTGCCCCAGCCTATAATCGTACCTTCAATATCAGTGGTATTAATCCACGCACTGATGCTAAAAGGATTTGGGCCCAGAATGCCCTTGTAGCCGGTTATCTCCAGATAGCTTGGGCCTTCGGGCTCGATAGTATCCAAAGCCTGGCCGAACACCCCAGCGGCAAAGAGTGGGGGAGGGTCACCCATGAGTGTCCCGTTGAGGGCATTACCGGACGAATCAAGCGGATTGCCATCAAATTGCCAATGCGCTGCCAGATTAGCGTTGTTGGGTTCTACCGGCGTGATGAGCTGACGGTCATGAGCATACAGCCGGATATCATCAAGGTAAACTACTCCCTGGCCACCAAACGCTCCAATACGCTCAAAACCAATGGCCAGCTCAGAGACGTGACTGAGGCTCACCCCGATTGAGGTCAGGTCAATATACCACATCTGCCACCCTATTCGCTTCAAGTTCTCGGCGTCACCATCGTACCTCACCTTGGAGCCGTTGAGTTTCACGTACATCTGCTCAGTGACAGAATTGTTTGGATCGCCGTAGAAGCGTAGTGTTAAGGCCTTAATGCCATGTTTGGTCCAATCCGAGCCGGCTTGGAGATCAGCGACATTCACTGCAACTTCGGAATGGGCGGCCACGGTGTTGTCATAGAAAAGGGGCACCGACTGGTTGCCACCATGCACGATATCGGTTTCAAAAGAAGTCCCCGCGAAATAACCTATCTGGGAGCCACCTTTCGATGGATCAGCAAGGCCATCTGACCATACCTCATAGACTAAATGGCTCCCCTCTTCCCCGGAGGGGATGTCATTGTAGGACTCGAAGTCATCCACCACAAGATACTCCTGGCTCGAGAGACTCCAGATATCCCCTTGCCATAGCACGGGCGTCTCAGCCTCGTTGACCTCATCAATCCGCCAGTAGTACGTGCTGGCCAAATCGAGGGGTGAGGGGCTGTAGCTCGCGTCGGTCACGGTGTTAACGGGGGCGTTGCCATCTATCACAGCCTGCTCGTCGGTGCTCAGGTATATATCGTGCGTGGCGGCTTCTCTGCCTGCTCGCCAGCTCAACGTCGCATCCACGCCCACATCCGTGGCTTCGGAATCCGGAGACGGCTCTCTGGCAATCACAGGTATGGCGAAGAAACGGACCTCACTGAGGCCAGACTGGGGCAGCAGACCTCCCCAGTTGCTGGCAGCGGTCAGCTTGACGTACTTTGCCAACGCGCCGGCGAATGCAACCGTGGTATTGTGTGCGTAACCATCCGTTCCAGGCGCCTTGGCGAATTCAGGCACGTTGACCAGGGCCGTCCATTCGGCCCCATCGGTCGAGTATTCGACGGTCACGTCCTTGAATCCGCAGCCGAAGAGACCCTCGAAGACTTGATTGGAATTCCATACCCACATCTCGTGCAGTTTCTGCATCTTGTCGAATTCATATTGGATCCAGGCTCCCAGCGGTTCACTGCCGCTCATCCACATATCCTTCGGTTCTGTCGAGTGCAGGCCGTTCTCATCCAGTCCCGAGCCGTCAATGGTCTTTTCAGGGC
>CP070806.1:1310726-1316016 GCA_020343675.1 Phycisphaerales bacterium | reverse complement strand
CTCCTTGGTTGCCTTTTCAGCGTCCTCAGCACGTACCAGAGCTTGTTCAACCTGTGCACGCATAGCGGCCTCCTTATCCCGTGCCTGCTCAGCCCGGGTGCGGGCAATAGCTTCTCTCCCGAATGCGCTCTCAGCCCTGAAGTACAACGCTGTACTGACGATGAGGCCTAATACTATCGCCAGTGCCATGAGTGCAACTGTGGCGACCGAGCCAGCGTGTTTACGCACGAACTTTTTGGCCCGGTACACCGCCGACTCAGGGCCGGCAATCAGAGGGGCGCCGGCAAGGTAATTTTGAATGTCGTCGGCCAGTTCGGAGGCCGAGCGGTATCTTCTGGTTCGATCTTTTCGCATCGCTTTCATGGGGATCCACTCCAGTTCTCTGTGAAGACGTCTGGTTAATGTGATGAACTGCGTCTTACGCTGCTCGGCAATCGCCCTGGCCTCATCGCCCAGGCTCGTCAGCCGGGCGCTCGGCGTTCGCAGCTCCTCCTTGCAGATGATCTGCTGAATGCGGTCAATCCCCCCTTCGCGGAGTTTCTTGGCATCGAATGGCGGCACGCCTGCCAGCAGCTCATAAAGCACCACGCCCAGCGAGTATATATCGGAGCGGGTGTCAACCTGGCCGTAGGCCATCTCGGCCTGCTCAGGACTCATGTATTCGGGCGTGCCCAACAACTGGCCCTGTTCTGTGTACGAGGTCTTCTCGCCGGGCGGCTGCGCGATGGCTTTGGCTATGCCGAAGTCGATAATCTTGGGAACGGGTCTTTGCCCATGGACGGCCACCAGGATATTCGACGGCTTGATGTCGCGGTGTATGATTCCCTTCTGGTGCGCGTGATGAACAGCCTCGCAAACGTCTCGGAACAGCCCGAGTCTCTGCTCGATGTCGAGCGTCTGCTCGTCACAATATTTCGTTATGGATTTGCCTTCCACGTATTCCATGACAAAGTAGGGGCGTCCCGCTTCGGTCATTCCCGCGTCAAATACATGGGCGATATTCGGATGGTCCAGCAGGGCCAGGGCCTGACGTTCGGCCTCGAAACGAGCAACAACCTGTTTTGTGTCCATGCCAAGCTTGACGATCTTCAGGGCGACCCGGCGTTTGACCGGCTCCTTCTGTTGAGCTAAATAGACCAACCCCATACCGCCTTCGCCAATCAGCTCCAGCAGCTCATAGCGGCCGATTTTGGTGCCCGGACCTTCAATGGAGGGCCCTTCCAGGGTCACATCGGGCGCACGAGCGGGCGTTTCGAGAAAGCGGCCCGCCTGCTCGTGAGCTTTGAGCAATGCCTCGACGCGGCGGCGCAGGGCCTGATCCTCGCCGCAGGCGGCGTCCAGGTAAGCGGACCGTTCCGCTGCTGACTCCTTGGCCAGAGCAGCGCTGTATATGGCTTCTATGTCTATTGGTTTATCAGCCATGATTTTGCTCCTGAATTAGGATTCTGTCTGTCTATCATAGAATGCGTCGTCAAGGGCAAAAACGCCTCAGAAAGAAATGAAAAAAATGCAGCGCGGGAACAAAAGACGCGAACGCCGGGTCATCCGCTCCGGCTGATCTCGTCGAAGAGCCAGGCGCGGGCGTAGGACCAGTAGCGGTCGGCGGTTGCCCTTGAGATGCCGAGCATTTGGGCCGCCTGCTCGATGGTCAGGCCGGCAAAGTAGCGCAGTTTCACCAAATCAGCCTTGACCGGGTCCTCGATGGCCAGCTTTGTCAGCGCCTCGTCCAGGCCAAGAATGTCTTCCGAAGGCCCTTCGATTGCGACTGCTGCATCTTCCAGGGGGACTCTCTGCTGTTCGCCTCCGCGTTTGAGACGCTGTTTGCGCCGCGCGTTGTCGATGAGGATGCGGCGCATCGCTTCAGCGGCCGCGGCAAAGAAATGCGTGCGGCCGCTCCAGTTCGGATCCTCGGACCCGACCAGCCGGATATAGGCTTCGTGGACGAGGGCTGTTGCCTGGAGCGTCTGGCCCGGCGGCTCCTGCGACATCTTTCGAGCGGCCAGGCGGCGCAGTTGCTCATAGACCAAAGGGAGCAACTCATCCGCGGCTTTGGCATCGCCCCGCTCGATGGCCGTCAGAATGCGCGTGACATCGCTCATAGTCCCTCTTGTATCCGCAGTCCGGGACAGCTTATTTGAAAATCTTCTTCATGGCCCGTGCGGTCTTCTCAGGCCTGCCCGGCTCGAAGGGCAGCATCTCGGCGGTGACGCAGCCGTCATAACCGATGTCCGCAAGAGCTTCTTTGACTGTCTCGAAATCCACATCACCTTCCAGCAGATCGACAAAACCTTCCGCGGTCCCCGCCGAGCGCTTGAAGTCTTTGACGTGTACGCGCTTTATCCGCGTGCCGAGAATCCGGATCCAGTGCTCCGGATAGCCGGTCAGCAGCACGTTGCCGACGTCAAAATACGCACGCACCATCTCAGAATCGAAGCTGTCGATAAAGTCGCGCGTCTCCAGCGGACTGAGCAGGAACTTGTTCCAGACATTCTCGATGCAGATCGCCACGCCGGTCTGCTCGGCGACCGGCAGAATCTGTCGCAGCGCCTCGGACGCTCTTTGATGACAAACATCGTAAGGAACCACCTCCGCGTCGGGCAGGAAGAACACATCGACGGCCCCCGGCACGAAAAGATAAGCATCCGTTCCGAGCCATTTCGCCGCGTGCAGGGCCCGGCGGTTGAATTCTATGCTCTTGCTTCTGACCGCTTCATCGTTGGCGGTGGGCGAACAGGTCCAGTTTTCGCCCGAGGCAACGCTCGCGATTTCAATGCCGATGTCTCTGGCTGTTGCGGCGATGTCTTCGCATTGGCTTTGAGTCGCCTCGTGCGTCAACACCCCCGTGCCGGCAATCGCTAATTCAATCGCGTCAAATCCAAGCGCCTTCGCCTGGCGCATCGCCTCGACGACAGGCTTTTGGGCTTCAAGTCCCCCTTCGAACATCCAGTAACTCGCACTTATTTTCATTTTTCCCACCCGCTCGTAAATTTTCTACTCGTTAAGGCCCTGCCATTTCGACATAACACAAGTATAATGGCAACAGCAAGGGTCGGCAATACGTCAATACTTCCAAGGCCAGAAAGGAACGGCAAATGACCGAGCGAATCCTAAGACATCTATTCGTACCATGGGCGGCCTTGGCAGCTCTATTTGTAGCAGGTCGGGTGCAAGCGGAATACCCATTCCAGTTTCCGGGACCCGCACCGGGCAGCGCTCAGGCCGTAATTGAGCCGGCCGAAATTGTCCTGGAAAATGAAGTTCTTTCATGTGCATGGAGCATTGTCGGGGGGCGGCTGAAGCCGCAAAGGCTCACTGACAGACTCGCCTCCGCCACGCTCGAACTGCATGAGACGGAATGCTTTCAACTGATTCTGGACGATGGGCGGATTGTGAAGGCTTCTGATTTGCAGATGGCGGGCAAGCCGAGGCTAAGAAGACTGGAGCCGAGCCGCACTTCATGTCGGCTGGCGGAGCGATTCGCGGGCAGACAAATTGCCGTCATACTGACCTGCTCCGATGAGAATCTCAGCGTCAAGTGGAGTGCAGTTCTGCGCGATGGTTCGAGCTATGTAAGGCAAGAGATCACCTTCGAGGCGAAGAACGAGCCAATCGCGGTAAAAGAGATCGTGCTGTGGGAGCTTCCGGCCGCGGGCGCCCGGGTCATGGGAACTGTGGACGGCTCTCCGGTGGCGGCCGGCAACGTGTTCTTCGCCTTGGAGAATCCTCTCTCGAAGAGCCGGCTACTGCAGGAGAATCCGAATGCGTTCCGGTGCAGTCTGGCCCGCAACGTTCCCCTGATGCCGTCTCAGCCGCTCAGACAAAGCTCAGCGGCTGGCGTCGTTCCCGAGGGACAGTTGCGGCGGGGATTCCTGTATTATCTCGAACGCGAGCGGGCGCATCCCTACCGTCCGTTCCTGCATTACAACAGTTGGTACGACATCGGCTACCGGGCCGAAAAAATACAGCCGAAACAGTTTCTTCAAGTCGTCGAGCTCTTTGGCAGGGAGCTGATCAGCCGGCGTGGGGTGACAATGGACTCATTTGTCCTGGATGACGGCTGGGACAACCCTGCGTCGCTGTGGCGGTTCCACGAGGGTTTTCCGGATGGTTTTGCTCCGCTGAAGCGCGCGGTGGAGACGTATGACTCGGTTCTGGGCGCCTGGCTCTCTCCTTTCGGTGGCTACGGCGAAGCCAAGCAGGCAAGGCTCAAGTACGGCCGGGAGCAGGGCTTCGAGACAAACAAGAGCGGTTTTTCTCTGGCCGGCCCAAAGTACTATTCCAGGTTCCGGGAGGTCTGTGTCGGAATGATCCACGAATACGGATTGAACTACTTCAAATTCGACGGTATCGGCACAACGGGCAGACCGACCGGCCCCGCCCCTGAATTCGTCAATGATATGGAAGCCCTGATGCAACTTATCGGCGATCTGCGTCAGGCCAAACCGGATGTCTTCATCAATATCACATCGGGGATGTGGACGTCACCTTTCTGGCTGTGGTATGGCGATTCCGTCTGGCGCTCCGGGAGGGATTGGGGCACGCACGGCGCCGGTTCGCAACGCCAGCAGCAGGTCACGTACCGCGACAAGGAAACCTACCACAATGTTGTCAAACGTTCGCCTCTGCATCCGCTCAACTCGCTCATGACTCAGGGGGTCATGTTCGCCAATCACGGCCTTCCGGACGAGGCCGATTATCTTGCCGAAGATATTCGAGACTTCTTCGCCAGCGGGACCAACTGTCAGGAACTGTACATTACGCCCTCTCTGATGACCCCGGAGCACTGGGACGCTTTGGCTGAGGCGGCCAGATGGTCCGGCGGCAATACGGACGTGCTGATGGATACGCACTGGGTAGGCGGCGACCCGGCTCAAGGGCAGATTTACGGTTGGGCTGCATGGTCCAAGAGAAAAGGTATTCTGTCGCTGCGTAATCCCAGTGACAAGCCGGGCGTCATCACGATAGATATTGGCAAGACCTTCGAGCTGCCCAGAGGGGCGGCACAGAAGTATTCTCTAAAAAGCCCGTGGAAAGAAGACCTTGGCAACGAAGCAATTGTGCTCTCTGCCGGCAAAGAACACACGTTTGAACTGAAGCCTTTTGACGTGCTGGTCTTTGACGCAAAAGGCCTCTAAGTTGCGCTGAAAGGGCACATTGTTGGGATGTGTACAAGATTTCGGTACTCTTGCGTTATCGCAGGGCAGCGCCGTGTGGCCGGGCGCTTGATCTGAAGAATGTGAGCCCAAATTCTGTTGACGCGGTGCTGGGCCAGCCTATAATTGATGATATG
>CP070806.1:1305146-1310626 GCA_020343675.1 Phycisphaerales bacterium | reverse complement strand
GGGACGGATGGTGCGTCCGGACGAATTCGGCCAGCCTTCGCCTGTCAGGCGGGTCGTATTCCAGCGCCCGGCAGCTGCCGATGACAGCGAACGTCGGCGTCAGGTGCGAGTGCGGCTGGTCCTGCCACGCATAGCCACCGTCCGGACGCGAAAGACCTTCGAGATACGCTGTGACCGCAGATTTCCACTCCGGCCGGGAAACAGCGAGCCGGTCGAGTGCAACTCCGGGCATAGCGGCGCAGAAACCGGTCGCCGTCAATGCCTTCACCATCGTCCGGCGGCTTACGCCAGGTTGGTTGGGATTGGCCGTCATAATGTGCCGTCCCTGTATGGCTGCGTCGGGGCGACTCTTATTGCTGCACCTTTCCGGTGGCCGCCCACTCGACGCCGCGCGCGATGATCTTCTGAACGTTCGGCGTCATCAGGGCCTTGCGGTCGTGGCCGTAGGCGTTGTGGACAACACGGCCCTTGCCATAACTCTGGGTAAAGACCAGAGGCTCGGTCTTCTTGCTCCAATCGGAATCGGCCGAGACCAGCACGTTGATCTTGCCGGTACCCTGCAATTTGGCGTACAGCTCATCATCGGTTTCAAAGTCGCTGAGCCCCACCGTGATAGGGTGCTCCTTATTGACCACGTTGGACGTGAAGACGGACCGCGGGCCGTGACCTGATGTGCGCATGACCCACTTACGGCCGCACAGCTTGCCGAATTCCTCCCACTTGGGGAACGAGGCGGTGGCCAGATGCTGAACGAAGAAGCCCTTTCCACGCTTGACGAAGTTCAGAAGGTTTTGCCGGGCCTCCCCGGAAGGCATGTCGATGCTTCGGCTGTAGATTAGAAACACAATCACATCATACGCATCCAGGGCCGTCTTGGATTCGAGAATTAGCGGATCTTCGCACACTTTGAGGTCGAACCTTCCTGATTTGACAAGGATTTCGCGGGTTGTCTCGGAGATTTCGCGCCAGGGATGCACCGAGACATCATCGCCGGTAATCAGCAGGGCCTTGATCGGGACGGGCTTCTCGGCCGCGCTGCCTGCCATACAGAAACTCAGCGCCATCACACACATTGCAGTCACAACAAGAATTGAGCGTCGCATTTCTTCTCCTCATATTTGACTGGAAATCGTCTGGTCGGTCGTTTCACTCGCCGATAAGGGTTCATCTTTTCTCAGTCGGCAAGCTCACGAATCCAGATGTTTCGGAACCTCACGGGATTGCCGTGGTCCTGCAGCGAGATTGGTCCGGTGTCCGCGTGCGGCTCATAATCCGATATCGCGTGCGGCCCTCGCCAGCCGGTGCCTCCCTCGAGTACGACATGATCGTGCACAAGCACGCCATTATGAAGAACAGTAAACGTCGCCTTTCGGACGACCCTTCTGCCTTTGAAGATCGGACGGTGGAAAATGATATCGTACGATTGCCACCGGCCGGGCTTGCGGCATGCGTTGACCAGCGGGACATTCCTACCGTAAAGTGCGGCACACTGGCCGTCGGGATAGGTCTTGTTGTCGTAGGAATCGAGGACCTGAACCTCATAGGTTCCCATCAGGAACACGCCGCTGTTGCCCCGCCCCTGGCTGGAACCCTTGACCGTCGAGGGCGTGGCAAACTCAACGTGTAGTTGGCATGAGCCAAAGTCCCGCCTGGTTTGGATGTAGCCTGAGCCTTTGACAGCCTCCATGTACCCATCGCCCATAATCCATTTCGACGGATTGCCTTTGGTGTCGGTCCATTCCGACAGGTCCGTTCCATCGAACAGAACGATTGCATCGGAAGGGACGTGCCCGGGCGTGATCACCGGCGGTGCAGGGCGATTCATGTCATGAATAAGCCACCGGCCGGTGTCCGTCTGGACGTACTGCATCTTCGGGGTCTTTTTGGCCGCCTGCTCCGTCGCACACCCGGCCAAAACCATGAGAAGGCACGCGAAGAAAGTGCAAAAATTAAAATGGAAAATACAAAATTGAGGATATCGGCCCGAAGGGCCTCCGCCATTTTTATTTTTGACATTTGCGCTTTGATCTTTCATTGATGGTCGCTCCTTTTCAAATCCGTATTCTTGACAACGCTCGCCTTGCGGCAAGACAAGTACGTTGATCGATAGGGCCGAATTATATAGGGTCGGGACGTCCGCGCCAATAGTTATTGCAGCGCCACGCGGATACCGCTGCACTGTTCTACCGGCGGCGCTGTTCCCAAGGCTTGGGATTCTTCGCCTCTTTGTGGTCCTTCATGCACAGTTCCATATCGAGGATGTCCCCCGGAACATGTGGCTCGTGAGCTTCTGCCGCGTACCTGGTCATCCTCTCCAGTGTGCGTGGGTGTTGTGCCGCCACATTGTCTTCTTCCTCGATGTCTCTGCTCAGGTCGTACAACTGCCAAGGGCCTTTTCTGGGCTTGTAGGCTTTCCAATTCTTCCAGCGAACCGCCGTCTGGCCCGAGTATTCCCAGTACAGGTACTCGTGGTCCTTCTGTCTGTGCCCGGCGGCCTTTTCACCGATAAGTGTCGGCAGGATGGAGATTCCGTCGATGTTCTCAGGGCACTCGAGACCCGCAGCTTCTGCGAACGTGGGCATCATATCGGGGAAATACCCGAGGTAATCGCTCACTGAACCTGCCTTTATTCGGCCAGGCCAGCGGACAATAAACGGGACGCGCAGCCCCCCCTCGTAGAGCAGACCTTTCTGACCTCTGAAGACTTTGCCCGTCTTGGGATCGACATTAGGGGCGAAGAAACCATGGGGATGCATTTCATTCTTAAAATACAGATTGCCCCCGTTATCACCGCTGACGATGACCATGGTATTGTTGTCGACTCTCAATTCTCCAAGCAAATCCAGGATTTGGCCAATCTCTCTATCGACCATATTGACCATGGCGGCGTATCGCTGCGCCTCGTTCTCTTTGATCGAGTAGCCCGCATCCCACTTTTCGCCTTTGTACTTTTGCCAGGCAGGCTCATCGTCGGGCAGCCCCCACGCCCCATGAGGAGGCGTCCAGGGACAATAGCAGAAGAAAGGCCCGTCTTTGTTATCGCGAATGAACTTCAACGCTTCGTCAAAGATGCGATGCTGCGAGAATGTTTCCCCTTCGTACAGGGCGCCGGTATTGCCCTTCAACGGCACCTCCCGACTGTTCCTGATCAGGTAGGCGGGGAAGAAGGTGTGGGCGTGAACCTGGTCGTAGTAGCCCAAAAAGATGTCGAAGCCGTGCTTTTCAGGGACCCCGGTCGTTCCGCGCCCGCCGCAGCCCCATTTACCGAAGCCTCCGGTCGCATAGCCGCCCTCTTGGAGAACCTGGGCCACGGTAATGTCCTCGACCCGGAGCGCCTCGTGCCCCGGATTCCTGCGGACGGACCCATGTCCCAGATGCTTGCCTGTCATCAGAGTGCAACGGGTGGGCGCGCAGACCGGCCCGCCCGCAAGCATCTGGGTGAACCTCATGCCCTCCTTAGCCATTCGGTCGATATTCGGCGTCTCCATGAGAGGATGCCCCATAGAGGACAGCTCGTAATATCCGAGCTCATCCAGGACGATGAGAATAATGTTCGGCTTTCCGCGAAGTGTTCCGGATGCGGGCCCGACGTTGGCAAAGCACAATGATGCGCCTGCGCCGGCGGTCAGTTTCAGAAACGCTCGACGATTCATGAATACCTCCTTCATGGGCTCGGACCGGGTACAGCCACTGGCCCGGACGACCCGGTCCTTCACACATTCAGAATGTTACATCATAAGCTACCTGGTGGGCCGCACAAAAAAGCTGGAAGGCAGAGACTTACTCTTTTTCATTCGGCTTCAACAGACCTTTCAAACCCTCTGTAATCCCTTTGCCGACCTCCTCTGCGCCTTTCAGGACTTCTTGGCCAATACCGGCTCCGGCGCCTGCGGCGTCCTTTCCGGCTCCCATCACCTTGAGAGTCTCATCGAGCAAGAGACCGGGCAGGGCTTCGAGCCTCTGGAGTTCGGAGGCCAGAGAGCCTAACATCTCTTCGGGCAATATATCCGCCCCCTGTTCGGCAATTCCTCCGGCTATGGCCAGCAGGACCGTGCGAGAGAGGGCGATAGAGTCGATTCCTTTCTCGCCCCCGAGGTCGGTCATCTTGATCGGAGCCAGTTTCACGGTGAGTGTGTCCACTTTGCCGGGCACGGGCAGGAGCTTCACACTGGCTTTTGCGTTGGTGATTTCAAGGCTGTCTATGTGCAGCTTCTTACCTTCGGCTTCCGACGTTTGCTTCTGCCCGGCCGGAAGTGACTTCATGATGTCCTGGAGATTGTTACCCGAGACGCCTCTTTGTTCGAGGATCACGGTTACGCCGTCGAGCCGGATGTCCTTTACGTTGATCACGTCGTCCAGCACGGTTCCGACGTCCAGCGTGATTCCGGCTTCACTGAGTTCGAGGAGCTTTTCATGTTGGTAGCCGGGCGGGTTGTTGATCTTGAGATCCCGGACGCCGAGGCGGCCCCGCAAGACGGACAGATCAACGTCACTTACACTGACCCCGACGTTCAGCGCTTTGGTGCCCGCCGATTCGATGGCCACTCTCAGGGCGCCATCGGCAAACAGGCTGACGCCAGTCAAAACGCCGACAACACCTATCACCAGCACCGAGAAGACAATGTACAGAATCTTGAGCCGTTTCCTCATTTTTCAGAACCTGTAGCCAATGCCTAAGAAGTACTTCACATCCGTCTTATGGGAACCGATCGCCGGAGTCGCATCATAGTTGAAGATGGTCTTGAACGTCATGAAAATTCTCTCGGTGAAATCGGCGCGAATCCCGGCGGTGGACGTCAGAAAGTAGTCGGAAAACTTGTCAATGGCTGGATAATATGTGAGATCGTGCGTGAACTTGATGTTCTCTCTGAGTTTCTTATCGAAGTTGTAGCCAACCTGAAATGATATCTCGCTGTTGCTGTCCGTCTGGTTGTCGAACTTCTCATAGAGAGAAGCCAAACCGAGTTCCGTCGAGAAGTTCATCTCGTCCGATTCGATCCACTGATAGCCGCCACCGAGACCGACGATCACGCGTCGATCCAGCTCTGCAATCGCATCCTTCTCGTACCGGCCGTCAAGATACGCATACGACTTCTTGCTGAAGAAGTAGTCGTACTTGCCCTTGACCCGCCACCAGTCTTCGATAGTGACTGTCTGGCCGGTATCCGGGTCTTCCTGTTCGCCCTTGGCATAATCCGCAGTGGCCGTCGTGCGATCCTGCTCCGTGCGCTTGGCAAAACTGGCGTTGGCGCTGATCATCTCGGTCTTGGTATTGCCATGAGTCGAAGTAATCCCGGCTGAAATATCCCCCGTCCACTTCGGGATGGGTTTGACGGGCGGATTAATCGAGACGATATCGGCCACGACAAACTGCTGGGGCTTCAAATCCTCCGTACCTTCGACGGCAAACTGCCCGGCCTCGGCGGTGACGACTTTTTGTGTGAAGCCCGTCTTGTCCTTGAGGTTGACCGTGACAGGGT
>CP070806.1:1299418-1305046 GCA_020343675.1 Phycisphaerales bacterium | reverse complement strand
GACCCCATAGCTGATATGCTGACGAGAGTTCGCAATGCCGTGCGAGTGAACAAGGAGCAGGTTCAAGTGAACGCATCCAATATTTGCGAGGGCATAGCGGCTGTCCTGAAAAAGGAAGGCTACATCGAGGACTACGACCGAATCGACGACGGTAGGCAGGGCATACTGAGGATTACGCTCAAGTATGACCAGGACGGCTGCTCCGTGATTCACGCGATAACCCGGACGAGCAAGCCCGGCCGCCGGATTTACTCGCCGGTCGATAAGCTGCCTCGCATTCTGGGCGGCATGGGGATTACGATTGTCTCGACAAGCAAAGGGGTCATGAGTGATAGGAGTTGCCGCGAGGCCAAAGTCGGCGGCGAAATACTGTGTACGGTTAGCTGATGAGTCGAATCGGAAAAAAACCTATTGAGATTCCCAAGGGTGTCAAGATCGAGCTCCAGGGCCAGTGTGTGAAGATTCAGGGTCCGCTCGGTCAGCTCCAGCTGGATTGCCACCCGCGGATAAAAGTGAGAATTGATGAGGCCACAGGGAACGTAATCGTTGAAAACGAGCGTCCCCAGGACCGGCAGAACAGGCAGTTGCACGGCACGATGCGTGCCCTGATCGCCAATATGGTCGCGGGCGTCAGCAAGGGCTTCGAACGAAAACTGGAGATTTACGGCACCGGTTACAGCGTCAACGAGCAGGCCGGTAAGCTGCTTCTTCAAGTGGGCTATGCCAATACGGTCGAGCGGGTCATCCCTGAGGGGGTCAAAGTTACCATCGAGGCCGCCACGACCAGGGGAAATGACACTCCCGCGAGGTTCACGCTTTCGTCAACAGACAAGAGATTGTTGGGGCAATTTGCCGCAGAGGTGCGCAAAAGCAGGCCGCCCGAGCCTTACAAAGGAAAAGGCATTCGTTATGCCGACGAGCAGGTCAGACGCAAGGTCGGCAAGGCGTTTGCTTCCGGGTCGGCATAAGGATTTTTGGCAGGGAATTGAGAGTTGAAAGCTGACAAGGGAAAAAAAGCAGCGCTGAGGCGCAAGTATCACGTGCGAAAGAAGATCTTCGGGACGCCTGAAAGACCGCGGTTGTCGGTGTTCCGCTCGAACCGACATATTTACGCTCAGATCATCGATGATACGGCGGGCGCAACCTTGGCCTCGGCGAGTACCAGGACAAAAGGCCTGCGAGATCAGCTTCCCAGTGCCGGCAACAAAAAGGCGGCCGAAATAGTCGGAGAGGCGGTTGCCAAGCAGGCCCTTGGCGTCGGCATCAAGTGCGTTTGCTTCGATAGAGATCGGTATAAATTTCATGGCCGGGTCAGGGCCCTCGCCGAAGGGGCAAGAAAAGCCGGGCTGGCCTTCTGAAAAAACGAACGATAAGGCTTGGAGAAGAAATTGGCAGCAGAATCTGCAAATCCTGTTGGAAGTATGAGCCCGGATGAAGGCGCTGCACCGTCGGTGCGCGTTTCGGAAGGGCTTAGATTGTCGGAACAGGAAGAAAAGCCGTTGGAAGATACGGTCGTAAAGGTGTATCGCTGTTCCAAGGTTGTCAAAGGTGGTCGGCGATTCAGCTTTGCGGCGCTGGTGGTGGTCGGCGACCGTGCCGGTACCGTCGGCGTCGGCTATGGCAAGGCGAAAGAAGTTCCGCGAGCTGTTGAGAAAGGTGTAAAAGACGCCAAGAAGGCCCTGCACAAATTGGCCTTGGACGGCCGAACGATTCCACATCAGGTCAACGGCAAATACAGAGCCACGAAGATCGCTTTGGTGCCGGCCAGTCCTGGTACCGGAGTCATTGCCGGCTCCAGCGCCCGGGCCGTGCTCGAATACGCAGGTGTGCAGGACGTCCTGACAAAAGTCTATGGGAGCACGTCCGCCAAGAACGTCGTCAAAGCAACACTGGACGGGCTGCTGAAGTTGCGCGACAAAGAAACGGTCGAATCTCTTCGTGGCGTGGCGATAAACGTTTGACAAGGGCCGATAGATGATTGGGTGGTTTGAATGCTAAATCATGAAATAACTTCCATCGCAGGTGGACATAGGCAGCGTCGTCGGATTGGCCGGGGCCGGGGCAGTGGAAGCGGCAAGACCTGCGGTCGCGGCCACAAAGGTAGCGGCAGCAGAGCCGGCGCGACCTCATTCTCGCTTTATGAAGGTGGACAAATGCCTCTGTTTCGCCGGGTGCCCAAGCGAGGTTTTAGCAATCGCGCTTTCGCCCTGCGATGCGAAATAGTCAATATCTGCCAACTGGAGAGGTTTGAAGATGGTGCCACTGTCGGTGTTGAGCAGTTGTCTGACGCCGGCTTGGTTGACAGCACCAACAGCAGGGTCAAGATTCTCGGCAAAGGAGACCTGACGAAGAAACTGCTGGTTGCCGCTCACAAGTTCAGCAGGAGCGCCGAGCAAAAGATTACTGCTTCCGGCGGTACAACAACGGTGATTTGAATGTCCTTGGTGTGCCGGATGACGCCAGAAGGAGCGCGAAAGAGTGAGATACGGGACATAGAACGATGCTTGGAACAATAGTCAACATATTCAGAGTCCAGGACCTGCGCAACAAGATACTCTTTACCTTGGCGCTGCTGATAATATATCGGGTCGGGTTCCATATTCCCGTTCCCGGCTTTGACCCCAGCGCGATTGAGAGGATTGCGGGCGAGAGGGATTCGGGCAGTCCGCTCGGCAGAGCGGCCGAATACATGCAGATGTTCACAGGCGGGAATCTGGCCAAGAGCAGTTTGTTCGGTCTGGGAATCATGCCCTATATCACCGCGTCGATTATCCTGATGTTGTTGGGAGAGGTTATTCCCGCCTTGAAGAAGTTGCGCCAGGAAGGCCAGACGGGATACAAAAAGATACAGGAATACACCCGGTACTTGACCGTGCTGATTTGCGTGGTCCAATCTCTGATGTTCATGAGGTTGTTGGGGGCGGGGGGCGGCTTGACCTATCCCGGCATGGAACGGCACGCCATGATCATGGGCATCGTGGGGATGACGGCCGGAACGGTATTCCTGATGTGGCTTGGTGAACAGATCGATGAATATGGGATAGGCAATGGTATCAGCCTGATCATCATGGCCGGGATTCTGGCCAGAATGCCGTGGGCGGTGCTGGATGTTATCCAGAATACCGATTTTACGGTAGTCGCCTCGCCCGGCAGATACGGTCCGGCAAAGATACTGTTCCTCGTCGCGGCGTTTGTCTTCGTCGTAGCCGGCGCCATACTCATTACGCAGGGCCAGCGGCGGATACCCATTCAGCAGGCCAAGCAGGTGCGAGGCCGGCGCACCTATGGGGGCGCGCGCCATTACCTTCCGCTCCGTGTCAATCACGGCGGCGTCATGCCCATCATTTTTGCATCGAGCTTTATGATGTTCCCGCCAATTATCCTCGATCAGTTGGCAAAGAGATTTCCCGATTCGGGCACCCTTATGACGCTCAATGATGCGTTCCGGGGCGATGCTTACACCTACAACGTTCTCTACATGTTGTTGATCTTTCTATTCGCTTATTTCTGGGTCACCGTACAGTTTCAGCCCAAGGAAATGGCCAAGAATCTGCGGGATTCGGGCAGTTTCATCCCCGGACTTCGCCCTGGGCGTAGAACCGCCGACTACCTGGAAACGGTCATGACCCGGATCACCTACTTCGGAGCCGCGTTTCTGGCTATCATTGCCGTCGTTCCGTCTGTGATTGCACAATCGTTGGACATTCCCTTTAGGGTAACAGCGTTTTTGGGTGGCACCGGTCTGTTGATTGTCGTCAGTGTTTCGCTGGATCTTGTTCAGAAAATCGAGGCCAACCTTCTGATGCGAAGCTACGAAGGGTTTAGCGGAGCCGGCAGAATCAAGGGGGCGTACGGATGAGACTAGTCTTGTTGGGTGCCCCAGGTGCAGGTAAGGGAACGCAGTGCAAAAGCATTGTGGACCGGTACAACTTGCTTCATTTGTCCAGTGGAGACATCTTGAGGCGGGAAAGAGCGGCCGGCACGGAGTTGGGGAAGAAGGCGCAGCAGTACATGGATTCGGGCGGTCTTGTGCCGGATGAGATTATCATCGAAATGATGGCCGAGGCGATAAAGAAGGCCCCGCGGGCTGGCTTTATCCTGGACGGTTTTCCCAGGACGGTGAATCAGGCCGCTGCGCTGGATAACGCACTGGAAGCAGATGGACGAGAAATTGACGCCGTCTTGAATCTGCAGATAGATGACCAGGTGGTAGCCGGGCGAATGACCGGGCGAAGGAGCTGCCCCACATGTGGTGCGGTTTACCACATTGAAAACCTGAAGCCGAAAAGGGCCGGCCTGTGCGACCATGACGGCACCGAACTCGTTCAACGGCCGGATGACAGCCCGGAAGTGGTGGCGAATCGGCTTGAAACGTACCACCAGCAGACAGAGCCGCTGGTGGACTACTATAAGAACAACGGCACTGTGTATGACTTCGATGCTGACAGGGACCCCGAGGACGTAAGGGCTTCGATATTCGAGAAGCTGGATGCTCTTGTCAGGGCGTGAAGCGCCGAGGCTGTATCGAATCAGGAAACACGAGGTACGGACCACGAGACACAGAGGTTAATGGCTATTACGCTTCGCAGTCGAAGAGAAATTGGCTTATTACGCAAGGCCGGTGCCGTTGTTGCGGATGTTCTTTCAAAATTGAAAGAGATGGCAGAGCCGGGAATCAGCACCCTGGACCTGGACAATGTCGCTTTTCAGATGGCGATGGACGCCGGGGCGGAGGTCCTGTTCAAGGGGGTTCACAGCCCCTTGGCTCAGGAGCCGTTTCCTGGCGCCATATGTGCCTCGATCAATGAACAAGTGGTCCACGGGATTCCTTCAGAAGACGCAAAGCTCGAGGACGGCGACATCCTCAGCATCGATTTCGGCGTCAGGTTGAATGGCTACTGTTCTGATGCGGCGGTGACTATTGCGATTGGCGAAATCTCTGAGCAGAGGCGCAGGCTGATGGATGTAACGCGGCATGTTCTGGCTATCGCCATAGAGAAATCTGCGCCGTCGGTCAGGTGGAGCCATGTGGCCGCTGAGATGCAGCGTTACACGGAGTCTGCGGGATTCTCGGTGGTGAGGGATTTTGTTGGGCACGGGATTGGCAGGAAGATGCACGAGGATCCGAGAATCCCTAATTTTGTGAGCAGTGAGCTGCTGACTGAAGATGTTGTCCTGGCCGAGGGAATGGTGCTGGCCGTCGAGCCGATGATTAACGCCGGCTCCAGCGGCGTACGGACTCTGCCGAATGGATGGACGGTGGTTACACGAGATGGGAAGTGCTCGGCTCATTTTGAGCATACAATTGCGATAGTGAAAAATGGTTGTGAAATATTGACTGTAAAAGGGCAGTAAAGCACGGTTGTTGAGAACATGGCAGGTCGTGAGCCGCCCGGCATGAAAATGGCAAAGAAAGACACAATACGATTGCAAGCCAAAGTGACTGATGCTTTGCCGAACGCGATGTTTAGAGTGGAACTGGAGAACGGCCACCAGATTCTGGCGCATGTTTCAGGCAAGATGCGTATGAATTTCATTCGGATTTTGCCGGGCGACACCGTCGTGGTCGAGATGTCGCCGTATGATTTGAATAGAGGTCGAATAGTACTCCGGCATTAGTCGCAGCCT
>CP070806.1:1293668-1299318 GCA_020343675.1 Phycisphaerales bacterium | reverse complement strand
ATTAAGGGCTTATAGCCCTAGCAGCCCGTCCACGGGAGGATTCTCCGCCGTGGCGAAACAGTCGAGTTATGCCGGAAAAGTCGATGTTATCGGAGTATTAGAGCTTCACCTTGTCCTGGACGGATTCTTGCCATGCTCGAATTTTCGCGCTCAGTCGCGCGATGACGTCGGCGTGCCGGCCGGAGTCGAAAAGGTTCGTGGTTTCGCCCGGGTCGTCCCGCAGGTTGAAAAGCTGAGACTTGTCCACGTCGCTGAGGCACAGCTTCCAGCCGTCGGGTGAAATGACGGCCCGGCTGTGCTCGTTCTCGATACGCTTCAATTCATCTCTGGAAGCGAGGTTCGTGCCGCCTTTCTTGAGCTTCAGGGCACCACTGTTTGGATTCCACTGGATAAACACATGGTCCCGGGCAGGGGAGGCACCTTGCATCAATGGAACGAGGCTCCGGCCCGGCAGATCCGCCCCGCGACCTGGGCCGAGCAGCTCCAGAAGCGTCGGCACCATATCGATTTGGCTGACCGGCTGCTCGATTCGGCGGCCTTTGACGCGCGGGATACGCATTAGCCACGGGATCCTGACGGCTTCCTGGTACATCACGCTCTTTTCGACCATGTGGTGTGAACCCATCATATCGCCGTGGTCGCTGGTATAGACAACGATGGTGTTCTCAGCCAGCCCCAGCTCCTCCAGCGTTCGAAGAATCGCGCCGACGCTGCGGTCCACCTGTGTCACGAGGCCCCAATATCGCGCAATCAGCTCCCAAATCTCGCGCTCACTCTGGCCGTACTTGGCGCGGCAATACTCGCGGGCGATGCGATACCGAAGGGGTTCGTTCTCTTCCAGCGGGTCCGTGAAGTTGGCGGGCAGAAGAATCCGGTTCGGATCATGCTCATCATCCAGCGGCCCGAAGAAGGGCATGTGGGGTTCCAGGAAATTGATGGTGAGAACAAACGGCTCGCTACGGTGCCGGCGCAGGAAATCGCACGCCTTTAGCTCCAGGAACTTGGGCTTGCAGTGTTCGATAGGACGCCGGGCGGCAAAGCCCCGGCTGAATTTACCGCCGCCGTCAGGCTGATAACCGTGCTCGATGAGAAAATGATGGTAGTCGCTTCGGGCGCTGCGGTCTCGCCCCGCGCTGTAGCCTGAACCATAACCATCTTCCATCGAGACCCATTCCTCGAAGCCGTGCTGGGCGAAGATTTCATCGCCAAGGTGCCACTTACCCATATACGCAGTGCGGTACTCGGGGTCGTCCAGCAACTCGGGCAGACATGGAACATCGGCGGGCAATGGGACGTTGTTCTTGATGCAGCCGGTCGTATGGGGCCAGAGCCCCGTCATGACGGCCGAGCGGTTGGGCGTGCAAACGGGCTGGGTCACGTAGGCGTTGCTGAAAACCACGCTCTCGGCGGCCAGTTTGTTCAGATTGGGCGCATGGATGCGGTTATTGCCGTAGGTGGCCATCGTGTCGGCCCGCTGCTCATCGGTCCAGATGAATAGCAGATTGGGCTTGTCGCGTTTTCGGCCGGCGGTCTTTGCCCCAACCGCCCCACAGCCCCCGGCGGTCAGTCCGGCCGCGCTCGCGCCGGCGACCTTTATGAACTGCCGCCTGTTCATCGTTCGTTTCATCGCATTCCCTTTCAGCAAATCGCGTCCTGAATCTGCGCATCATCTATCCTTCACGGCAAAGGGGTATTGGCCTTAACGGCATCTTTCGGACGCGGATTGTCTTCTCCGAAAACCAGCAGATCCTCGTACTCCTCGATTACCACGAATGATTCGTCGATCTTGCCGTCCCGGTTCCGCACGCGACGCATATCCAACTCTAAGTGCTTCGCCATAAAAGGATACATAGCCATTCGCTTGGACAGTCCATAGTCATGCCCTTCGTCAGGGAAGTGGGCGTTCTGCGCCTTGTCCGGGCCACCGTAAAGAGTATAGACATGTTTGATGTAGGGAAATTCCGTCTGGGGAGTGAATTTCGTCCAGTCCTCGCCGTCAGAGATGATCAATAACGGTCGGGGGGCCGCCAGGGCTGCAATCTCGGCGTTGTTGGTCTTGTGGTTTGGCCCCCAGTGGATGGGCATACCACTCTCGCAGACGCATCCACCGAAGAAATGTGCAGAAACCTGGCAAACCGGCGCGGCTACCTTCACGCGATCATCGATGGCCGTCAGCAGGAAAGTCTGTGTTCCGCCGCCCGAACAGCCGGTCATCCCAATACGCTCGGCGTCCACCTTTTCCAACGACTGAATAAAATCTAAGGCCCGAATACTGTTCCACGTCTGAAGCCTCAGAACCTCCGGCGTCTCCTTGTGCGACCAGCCGGCCTCTTTCCAGTCACCGTAGCCGACCATATCATAGAGAAAGACCGCCGCGCCCATCCGGGCCAGCACCGCGCAGCGGGTTTGCCTCTCGGGCCTGAATCGTCCGCCATGGCCGTGTGGACAGAGGATTCCGGCCAACGGTTCCTTGAAATCCGAGGGGCGGTAGAGCGTGCCGGTCACGTAGAAACCGGGCCAGCTCTGGAACGCGACATCCTCGACGATATACCCTTCATAGCTGCGTTTGTCGAAGAACTGAGGCTTGAGCGGCGTCTTCGCGGGCAGCGTCGCTAACTTCGCACCTTCCAGGATTCCGTTGCGGATGCTCTTCTTGCGCAGCTTCCAGTCGGCCAGATTCTCATACGTACTTCTAAACTGTGCCAGCTCCTCTATCGCTTCCTCGGGCGTCTGCGCATGCCCTGGGCGGAGCTTGGAGTGTTCTTGTCCGACCCCTACTGGCAGAGTCGCACACATGGCCAAATAGATGACAACACATCGTCTCATTTAGAAACCTCCTTTCGGTGATTCATACCTTAAGCCAACCTGTGAGCTCAGGAATGAAAGTCCCGTTGCCTTGAGTTCTTTGTCGTACCCATCTGAGCGGCCCCCTGCAAAAGGGATTCTCGAGAGCCTCACGAAGCGGTCTGTCTCCCTAAGTTTGCAGTTCATCATCCTGCTCATTTTGCGATGCGTGCTGAATCTCTTCGATGATTTGCTCGGCCTGTTCGAGACGGTTCCTCGGAACGAGCACACGCGGAACCATACCGTCAAGACAATAAGCTCCCTGAAGATTCTCGTTGGTAATCTGAGCCGGAATTCCAGCGTTCTCAAGGTTTGCCTTCATCAGATAGGCAAAGGTAATATCGCTTGCTGCAAAGACTTCCACATATTCATCCATCGGACCACCTCTCTGCTCTGTTAAGATGGGGACCGATTCGGCCCCGTGCCATCAATCCTCTTCGACCCGCCAGAACTTCCTTTCAGGTTCCCAACTCTGAGCTATTTCGCCCGTTGGCCTCACTACAGTCGCTTTGCATTCCGTGGTCACCGTCCCATCGGGCAACAACAGTTTTGCAGCCACTTTCATGCCCCTGTGGCCTTGATGTTCCAGCCAGCCCACGGCTTTGAGGCACGTATTGGTTGGTGTGGGCCTTCTGTACGTGAGGTTCAGCCGGAGGGTAACGAACAGATTGTCAAAATTGCCGTTCAGCATAACAGCCCTGCCTGCGGTCTCATCAAGAATCGCGGCAACAATTCCGCCGTGTGCAATTCCCGGATAGCCGTTGAAATGTTCGGCTATGGTAATGAGGGCTTCAACCTGGTTCGAGTCAAGGTCATTGTCCCACACCATTTTAAGGCCGTGGCTATTCTCACGACCACATACGAAACATGTTCTGGAGGTTGGTTGTCGTGTCATTGAATTCACATCGAACTTAGAAGGTCCTGGTTCTGCGACGTTCTATCATGGCACGAATGCCCGCCAGCGGCAACGAAGCACTTGCAAGGTAGTTGGGCAACCTGCGGTTCTGACCAAAGATCCATTCGCAGGCCCCATTTTCCTGGAAGTCGGTCACGAGGTCAACAACCGTCTGGTCTGCCAGGGCCGGATCCACTCTATCCAGAGTATAGATGAACCATCCGGCAGGTGCAGCCCAATATCCGAGGATCCCTTGCCTCATGGGGGAGTCTAAACAGGGTCGCGACAAGGGTCAAGGCAGAATCACCGGTTTTATTTTTCCTTGCGCCAGCTCAAGACATCACCGACGGTGAACCTGGATTTAGCCCGCTTTCTTGCGATCTACCGGGGATGCGTTATACTTGCGTTTCAGGATTCTATACGTTTTGAGTTCCACAGCCTACCAATTTAAGACTCACGAACCAAAACTGACGGACGAAGGGATCAAAAATGAAAGCCGGAACAAGTTGTCTGACTGCCGTGGCGATCCTGATGGGATGGACGACCTGGGGGGCCGGGGCAGAGATCGAACCGCTGCTTGTTATAGAACCGAGTACAAAGAACCCGCGTAATTCCGAAGGGGATATCATTGAGTTGAACGATGGACGATTGTGCCTGATCTATACCCGGTTCACAGGGGGCAGCAGTGACCATGCGGCAGCCGATCTTGTCAGGCGTACTTCGGACGATGGCGGCAGGACCTGGAGCGATGAAAGCATTGTCGTCCGACGACTGGGCGGCTTGAATGTGATGTCCGTATCGCTGCTGCGGCTGGCCGGTGGCCCCATTGCTCTATTCTATCTGCGCAAGACCTCCAAAGAAGACTGCCGGCCCCTGATGTGCCTCTCAACCGACGAAGCCCAGACCTGGAGCCAGCCCACCGTATGCATTCGCGATAAGGTGGGCTACTACGTGCTGAACAATGACCGTGCCGTCCAGTTAAGTACCGGCCGGCTTATCCTGCCTGTAGCGTGGCACCAAGGCCCCGGCCAGGCCCGGGACACGGCTGGCGTGGTCATGTGCTATCTCTCCGATGATACGGGCAAAACCTGGCGACGCAGTAGAGATTCGTTCAAAGGGTATGGACCCAATGGGCAGCGCATCACCGTGCAGGAACCAGGAATCATTGAACTCAAGGACGGGCGATTGATGATGTTCATGCGGACGAATGCAGGCAGTCAGTATATCTGTTACTCGCAGGACGGCGGTGAAACCTGGTCAAGGGCCGGGCCATCGAATCTGGCTTCGCCCCTCAGTCCCGCCTCCGTTGAGCGCATCCCCGGGACAGGTGACTTGCTCTGTGTATGGAATGACCATTCAGGGATCCATAGCTACCCCGCGGGCTGTCGCACACCGCTGTGCATGGCGGTCAGCCGGGATGAAGGTAAGACCTGGAGCAGGTCCCGGGTCATTGAGGGTAATCCTGATGGGTGGTATTGCTACACGGCGATCACGTTCGTCGGAAACCGGGCGCTCCTCGCCTACTGTGCGGGCGATAAAGAAGTTGGACGATTAAATCGACTGAAAGTCTTAGCCGTTTCGGGCAATTGGCTCAATTCTCTCCACGAATAGAGGTCCGGATATCTATCATGTGCCTATGGCGCGTCTGAGCAGATTGTGCGTGATCCGCTGCACGCGATCGTCGGGACCGTGGGGGCGGCTCCAGTGGGACCACGGCAACATATGGCCGGGTGGCGAACTTAAGCCCTGAGCCCAAAAGATCGTGGCCGCATTGAAGACGAAGTTTCCCTTCGGGCCAGGGTAGATCGTGGCCGTCCAGTGCTGCGGCTGGACGCCGCCACGTAACGCCGTCCCTTCCGCCACGATCTCAAGTCCCGGAATCTTAGCAGGCGCGCCGTGGTATTCCCAGCC
>CP070806.1:1287850-1293568 GCA_020343675.1 Phycisphaerales bacterium | reverse complement strand
CCAGGATCAAGCAGCTTCTCGGCGTCGAGGCCCTGATCATGTGCACGTACTACGATGCCGATTCGGGCGTGGGCAAGAAGAAGCTGCGCGTTCGGATTGTCGATAGTGCAAGCGGGACCATTGTCGGCTCCGTGATCACCGAGGCACGCGATCATTTCGAATATCATTGCGACAGAGCGGTCAAGGCAATCAAGGCGGACTTGATGAGCGGCAACCGGTGACGGCGCGCAGCGTTAGGCGTCGTTGGTCAATTCGAGGTTGTCGAGGTAGAAGACGGTTTTTTTTGTTGCGTTACTTGTGAAGCCGAGCCATGTGAGCCTGTTGAATTTGGCGTTTCCGGCTTTCAATCTTTTGTATATTCTTGTCATGCCGTCGGGCGTTGTCACTCTCATGTCCCAGGTGTTCTCGTTGTCATTGCCCAAATCAGCGGTAATCACGAAGTGCACCCACTTATCGACGGGCATCTTCAGCAGAGTCTTTCCGGCAACTTTTAACCAGGATCCTTCAATCGAGAGGCTTGGCCCGACACCGTAGGGTGAAGTGCGCCAATCACGCCATTCGTGGTTGATCTGCACGCCTTTGCCGATCCGGATATCGAAGGCGCAGCGGGCCGTGCCGCTGCTGTAATTGGGCGAGTAAACGTAATGTGGATTCCATGTATTTTGCAGGCCGGGGGCGTCAACGATTTTCAGGCTCCGCTGGCCTGACGCAGCCGTCTCGTCGGTGACAACGATGGCATCGCCCCTGTTCTCGACATTGCACTGAGCAGTGCCCGGCTGCTGCCCGGCGGGAACCGACTCGAAGTTGTCGTTGATGGAAACGGGCGGCGGATCGGGCGCGACTTCAAGCTCCGGGAATGTCACGCTCACGGCTTTTCTTATCCAGCGGCGGTTGCCGTAAACTCCGGCCTTGGTGTAATCGAACGGTTTGAATCCGAGCTTGATGGCGGGGGAATTCGGGTCCATGCGAAAATCGTATCTGTCGGGGTCGACAAAAAGCGGGTCGGCGATAATCGAGTTTTTATCGCGGCCCAATTGTTGCCATGCTTCGAGTGTCAGCCCGGCGGGTTTGATCTCGGCGCCAGAGGTGTTCCAGAAGCAGTTCTTGTCCATCCTGATATTGACTTCCTTCCAGCGGCCGGAGAGCATGGCGCCGGTATTCCAATAGACGATGTTGTTCTCGAACGTGAAGGACAAATGCTCCTCGACGCGCGTGGCCTGGATTTGGTGCAGTTTGCTGAAGGCCAGAATGTTGTTGCGGACGACGTTTTCCTTGCCGTAATGCTGGTGGAAGCCGCCTGTCTTGGTGTTATAGACCAGGTTATTCTCCATGACGATGCCGGTGCTGCCCTCGTCGGTGTAGAGGCCCCAGCCGCCGTAACCGTAGGAATAGACGTCGTGAAACACGTTGTCGGCGATGACGGTTCCTTCGGAGGGGCCAAGCGTGTAGATGCCGCCCATGTCACTGAGTACACCCCAGCCGATGTGATGCACGTGATTAAAGCGGATGGTGTTGCGTTTGGCCAGGCTGTCTGAATAGCCCCACCTCCAACCGACGGAGAGGCCGGTATAATAAAGATCGCCGACGTCGTTGTGTGTGACGGCGTTGTCACCGCTCTGGCCGATCCAGACTCCGACTGCCGAAGTATATATCCGGCCGCCCGAGCGGATGATGTTGTTGTCAACCGTAATATGGCTCGTGCGCGAGGGCTCATCCGGCCGTATCTGCCCCTCGCCGATTCGCACGCCGCCTGCTCCAAGGTCGTGCAGGAAAGAGCGTTCGAGCCTGCAATTCCGGCAGCCCTGCCTGAACCACACCGCGTACGTCGCGCCGTGACCCACTTCACAGTCGGCGATGGTGACGTTGCGTGCGCCGTCAGCCATAATCGCCGCCTCGGTGACATAGGCAGCCTGATACGGCGCGTAGCCCGTCTTCGGCAACAGCTCCTGGTTGTGCTCGAACACGAGTCCCTTCAGCGAGATGTGCTCGACGAATCGTTGTTTCTCCGGCTCGCCACGGAAGACAACCAGTTTTCCGATGACGGGAGCCATAACTCGCGCCGTCGAGACATCCTCGTCCGGCAGCGGCATGTAGCTGAGCGTGCCGTCGCGAGAGAGGAACCACTCACCCGGCGTATCGAGAGCGGTCCGGAAGTTCTCCAGTTGAAAGCGCGTATTCTTCGGCCAGCCGGAATAGCTCTTGAGCTTCTCGCCTATCGTGATAATTGCGTTCCTTTCGGCGTCGATATCGGTGACGAACCGCCTTGTAATGCACCACTTATGATACGCGATAAACGTCACGTCCCGGAGCTCGTCGAGACTCAGCCCTTTGAGCGGCTCCAGAGTGGCCGGCGGAACATCGGTTGTACGGCGGAATGTGTCCTTCTTGCCTTCGAGTGGCTCTTCGACGGTCTCGCCCATGTAGTGATAAAACTCATTGGGCGTTCGCGCGCGGACGGCCCGGTTCCCGTTGACGAACAACTGTTCGAAATACCACTTGCCGGAGGCGACGTCCGACAAGCGGGCTTCCCATAGCCCGTCCGGGCCTTGTCTGAATCTGGTGATTTGCCGCCCGCCGGTAAAGACGGGTTTTGCTCCGGCGGCGGCTTCGTAACTGATCGGACAGGCTTGCGTTCCACTGTCTTCGGGAGTCAAAACCAAAGGCTCGGTGAGCGCATACACTCCATCTGTAACCAGAACACGCACAGGCTCGGCCAGCGGACCTTGCGCCTTTAATCGCCTGATTGCATCGCGCGCCCCGGTCAGAGAAGCCAGAGGCCCATCGGTCCGATCCGCGTTCGGCCGGGCCAGGCTTCCCGACCATCCATCTCTGCCCTCCACAGATACGTAGAGATTCACGGCCCCCGCGCACGGGCCGCACGCCAGCAAAAGGACCGTGCTGCAGAGCACCTTCCGTATCACAGTCAAACGATTCATGCCATTCTTCCTTATGTCTGAGATACGTAAAGAACGTCAAGACGCCGCTCAGGTGGTCAGGTTCTCCCACTGGATCCCGACTTTTTTCAGGGCGTAGCCGAGCTCGCGCATGTAGTCGCCATAGCAGGTCATCCAGTGGAAACCCGGCATCCGCTCGGCCAGCATCCGGTCGTCGCACGCATAACGAATGTCAATCTGCGAGCGGCAAATGTCCATAAACGGCGCATCGATAATCTCACCCAACAGGCCGACCCACCGCTTGGAGGCAAAATCGGGCACGATGTTGGTCACCACCTGCCCTTTGCTCATCTCAACCTTGGGCGAGGCGCCGTAGTCCGACTCAAAATGCGTCATGATGCGTACCGGCTCCAACTCCTTGCCGTTCATCTTCCGCGGGGCGGTGCAGTGAGCCAGGGTGATAATACCGTCGTGAGGATAAGTCGGGTCGTTGAAGAACATCGGCTTGCCTGAGATGTTGACCAGCAGCACACCCGACGGGATCACGACGAAGTCCGACTCGCAGAAGGCCATGTACCCGGCGTCGTTCAGTAGAGAAAGCGTCATGCACGCCGAGGTTTCGGCCATCGCCATAATCGTTCCCATGCAGCTATTGACCGTGATGGCCTGGCAGTCCGCCTCCTTCATGATCCCGCGAAAGACCTGTTCGAGCAGGAAGGCGTTATCGACGAACTCGCGCTGGGTTTCCAGCGTGTTACCCGGTGCGTTGAGATAGGCTCCGGCACGCCGGCGCGCACGCTGCACGGCGTCGCCGTCGGCGCGAGCTTCTTTGATTAACTTGCCCAACTCGTCGTAGGAAACTGTCTGCATGTCGAATTGCCACTTCTCCCTGACTAAGTTGGGCACGACGTCCTTCGGCTGGGCCCAGGCGCCGGGCCCGCCGATGGCGACGATTCGCGTGCCCATCGTGCTGCGCAGGCCGCACAGCGCACGCAGACGCCAGAGAATCTCGTCCTGGCTGTCGATGACGATGTCCCCGTCGTCGATTCCCGTCAGGGCCAGCGTATCGGTATGCTGCCGCAAATAACGCGGGCTGATAATCTCGTACCACAAATAGACGGGGCCTGACTTGTGCCGGCAGAAGAAGATCATGTCCTTGCCGCGTTCAGCGAGTTTGGCAAACGTATCCATCCCACCGCCGGCGGCATAGACCAGAAGCACATCGGCCTTGTCGATACCGCTCAGGCCGGGCAGGTCGCCAGCACCCTTGATGGCGGCAACGGGGAGAAACTCCACGGGAAAGTCCGCCTTATCACCCAGATCGCCAAGCTCGCGCTTGATCCGGCCCACTTCCTGCTCGGCGTCCTGCTGGGTCTGGATGCCGCCCCAACTGCGCCAGCTCCATTGAGGCCGGGGCTTGGGCGTGCTGTACAGAAGTATCGGCTGGACGACAAGGGGGCGTCTTTGCGGCCCGGCCCCGCTTTGTCTTTCAGCAGCCGAAAGGGCCGACCAGCTCATGCCGGCCAGAGCCGTTCCCAGAACCGCTGCTCCGCCCATGCCCTGCAGGAAGCCCCGTCGCGTGACGCCGCTCGCCGAATGGTCGTGACCGCAAGGGCAGCATGTGCTTCGCACCGGATAATCGTCGTGATTTTCGGTAGTCATCGAATCTTCTCCTTTCAGTCTGGTTGTGTACACGTATTCGAACACAATGTGTCCGTTGCCCGACCAATATACCCGAAACGCAGGCGGTAAGAAAGCAAAAAGGTCCTACCCTTCAAGCCACCAGACGCCTTTTTTCTTGGCCGTTCCCATGAAACAGTGTAGATTGCCGGCCAATTCGCGGAACAAACCCTCAAGGCGTCACGTAGCAATAGCACATATGCGTCCGCCGCAAGAAATGACAGAGTTGAAGAGCGTCAATGAGGTTTCTACGGGTAAATCGAACGAACTCTGCGAGGTTGGTGACTGGCAGAGAAGGAGAATTGCTATGGCAAGGATTCAGATCGTTTTTTACAGCATGTATGGGCACGTGTTCAAGCTGGCCGAGGCGGTGGCGGAGGGGACTCGTGAAGTCAAGGGAACGCAGGTGGAGCTCTATCAGGTGCCGGAACTGATGCCTGATGAGGCTTTGGAAAAGAGCGGGGCCAAGGCCGCACGTAAGGCATTCGCGCACATCCCTGTCGTCGAACCCGACAAATTGGCCGAGGCCGAGGCGGTCATCTTCGGGACGCCGACGCGATTCGGCAATATGGCCGCCCAGATGCGGAATTTCCTGGACCAGACGGGCCAATTGTGGCTCAAAGGTGCGCTGGCCGGCAAGGTCGGCAGTGTATTCGCCAGTACCGGAACGCAGCACGGAGGCCAGGAGACGACGATTACCAGCTTTCATTCAACGCTGCTGCATCACGGCATGATTATTGTCGGCGTGCCCTACACCGCGCAGGAGTTGCTCAACATGAAAGAGATCACCGGTGGCACGCCATACGGGGCCACGACTCTTGCCAATACCGATGGCTCGCGCCAGCCGAGCGTAAATGAGCTGGCGATAGCCAGATTTCAGGGCAAACACGTCGCCGAGATTGCGACCAAACTCTTCGGTTGATGGCCTCTGTCTTACCTGGTGGTCCTTACACATCTTCCATATCCTGCGGGTGCTTCTTAACAGGGTTGACGGAACGGGCACGAGTCTTTAGAATCACACCCTCTTTCTGATTGGCTGGGTGTGCCGGGCACACCATTTCTGTTTGTATCGAGTATCGAGGTTATGGAATGACGTGGATTAACGAGAATTTCTTGAAGTTGCAGGCGGGGTATTTGTTCCCGG
>CP070806.1:1281954-1287750 GCA_020343675.1 Phycisphaerales bacterium | reverse complement strand
AATCGTCAGGAATACTACGCGATCATCACTCACATGGACACCCAGGTAGGACGCATTTTGGATGCTCTTGAAAGGACCGGAAAGGCCGACAACACGTATATCTTCTTCACCGCCGACCATGGACTGTCTATCGGTCATCATGGCCTGATGGGCAAACAGAACATGTATGATCATAGCGTCAGGGTGCCGTTGATGGTCACCGGCCCCGATATTCCGAAAAACGAAAGGATCGCGGCGCCCGTCTATCTTCAGGACATCATGCCGTCGGCGCTGGAGCTGGCCGGTGTTAAGAAGCCGCCACACGTGCAGTTCAAGAGCCTGATGCCGCTTGTCTTTGGCCGGACCGTGAGCAGCTACGATGCCATTTACGGTGGCTACATCGACTTGCAGAGAATGATCACCACCGACGACTATAAAATGATTTACTACCCGAAGATCAACAAGACACTGCTCTACAATCTCAAAACGGATCCGCTGGAGATGCACAACCTCGCCGACGACCCGGCCAGTGCAGGCCTTCTGAAGAAATTGAGAGCCCGGCTGAAGGAGCTGCAAAAAGAAACGCGCGATAGACTTGATCTCGACAAGCCAAGCACTCCATGAAAGGCAATCCAATGAACAAAGCATTGATAAGCGTCTGCGGCGTGGTACTGTGCGCCTTGGGCACCGCTGCCGCCCAAGAAGACACGATGATCGCCGATAAGAGCCGCGCATTTTTGCTGCAAAAGAAATACCTGAACTTCCCTGTCAAGAACGGAGCAGAGAAACGCTACATTCATCTGATTCTCGACGGCAAGATTATTCGTGAGTTTGACATCGAGATTGCGCACGATGAAGCAGACTTCTGGGTCTTTTTGGAAATCGGTGCGTTCAAAGGTCAACAGGCCACATTGCGCATCGACAAATACGACCCGGCAAGCACAAAAGGCTTCGATGCGGTTTACCAGGCGGATACTTACATCGGTGAAGAGGACGTTTATCGGGAAAAGCTCCGTCCGCAGTTTCATTTCACGTCCCGACGGGGCTGGAACAACGATGCCAACGGAATGGTCTATTATGATGGTGAATATCATCTGTTTTATCAGCATAATCCATACGGATGGAAGTGGGGCAACATGACATGGGGTCACGCTATCAGCACCGATATGGTCCACTGGACGGAATTGGGCGATGCGATTCATCCAGATAGCTTGGGGACAATTTTCTCCGGTTCTGCCGTCGTTGACGTCAATAATACGGCAGGCTTGCAAACCGGCGATGAAAAGGTGATTGTTTGTATTTACACCTCTGCTGGCGGAAGAAATCCGATGTCGAAGGGCCAACCCTTCACTCAATCGATAGCTTATAGCAACGATCGCGGAAGAACATGGAAGGTCTACGAAGACAATCCGGTTCTGGGTCATGTCAACGGCTCAAATCGCGATCCGAAAGTAATCTGGCACGAGCCAACCAGCCAATGGGTGATGGCACTGTACCTGGATAAACGAATGATGGGATTCTTCACGTCCCAAGATCTGAAATCATGGGAATTCCAGAGCAAGCTTGAGTGCTTTCACGAGTGCCCCGAGCTTTTTGAGCTGCCGGTCGACGGAGATGAAAATAATAAAAAATGGATATTGTACGGCGGCAGCGGGGAGTACTTGATCGGACGTTTCGATGGGCGAGCGTTTATAAGTGACACCGAAGCGATTCGTTTCCATTACGGCAATTGCTTCTATGCCTCGCAGACTTTCAGCAACATCCCCGCCGAGGACGGCCGGCGTATCCAGATGGCCTGGGGCCGTGTAGCGATGCCCGATATGCCGTTCAACCAGATGATGCTGTTCCCGGTCACTCTGAGACTGCAGACAACCGAAAAGGGACCTCGGATGTTTGCCGAACCGATACGTGAGATTGAGGAACTCCACGAGCAGCAATGGCGATGGAAGAACAAGGTTCTGGTGCCGGGACAAAATCTGTTTTCACAGATTCAGGGCGAACTGTTTCACATCCGGGCCCAGATGCGCCTTGAAGACGCGCGGGAAACCGGCTTTGTCGTCCGTGACGTTCCCGTGACTTACAACACCGAAAAAAGGGAGCTATCCTGTCAGGGGAAAGCCGCCCGCCTGACACCCGTAGATAACAAGATCCGCGTCGAATTGCTGGTGGACCGCACATCTATCGAGATTTTCGGCAATGACGGCAGAGTCTATATGCCGATGGGGGTCATTCTTGCTGACAACTCGAAGTCGCTGGAGATATTCACAAAGAGTGGCAATGTGGTTCTTGAAACTCTGGAAGTCTTCGAACTCAATTCCGCGTGGCCTCAGAACAGGAATTAGGCGGTTCGCAGCCCAGTATCATCGGCCGGGCTTCTTGCGGCGCCGGGGCAGTTGTGCGCTGGCTGCGGCGATGAGGCCAGCCAGGAAACCGAAGAGTCCGTAGGATAGCGGACGGGCCAAAAGGCTCACGGCGCCGAAGATATCGTGGGGGGTGACGCCCGCCGGAACAAACAGCCTTTTCGCGCAACAGATGAGGTTCGCCAACATTGCGCTGAAGGCAACAGCAGCGATCGTAGTCAGGACGCTCGTCTTGCGTTTTTCTAATTGGACTACGGTTGCGTCGATCAGAGCGCCCGCCAGTCCAACAAGAGGCAGGCCCGGCAGACCCCCGGCCAGGTTGCCACCCATGCCGAGCGAGACAAAAGCTGCGATCAGAGCCCCGGCAGTGGTTCCAACTCTGCACCGGCCGAACAGACGGGCCGCGATGACCGGCGTCATCCAGAGCAGGGCCTTGTGGCCGGGCAGACCGAGATGAAATCTCAGATATGCGGCCAGACAGCCCGCAAGGACACCGACGCTCAACGAAACGGCCAGACCTCGCACACCTTCAGGCCCGAGAGCCATCTCCGTCAGAGCCGGCCTTTTTTCTATCCAGAGGTACCCACGCATTTCTCTGCTCACACCATTCGAGGGGCAGCACGGGCTTGCCGCCGAGAAGTCTGGGACGCACCCAGCCGAGCGTTTCGCAGCGGCGGTTCGCAGCAGGAGCCCGCTCGCAACGGTCATACTCAACCATCACGCCGATTCTATCAAAGGCCGCGGCATCGACGCAACCCTGAAGCTCGCGCAGTCCGGGCAAATCAATGAACCTGCCGTTGCTGCCGGAAGCCCGCAACCCGACGGAGCCCAGGGCGCCGATGACGCCCTGATCTGTACCGCCCAGACCGCGAAGCGCGATGGATGCTCGTTCGGCCAACCAGTATGCTTCGGGCATTGTAACGACTTGCTGCGTCGCTCGCTGTGCGAATTCGATGATGTAGTCGGGCATTTTGGATGCCTTGGCGATGCAGACGCCCGGATCCGAACCGTTCGCGCAATTGCCGGCAACGAAATCATACATGAACTTGGCACTATTGATCTCATCCTCTGATTCAAGAGCGATACACGCGCCGCTGTTGTGGGACGTATAGGGGATGGCGGGATCAATATGAAACTGGTGTCTGGTCACGCCGAGAGGACTCATGCCCCGCCGGGCACATTCGTCGGACAGCCGTCGCGCGAGCCGGCCCGTCCCGGGGTTGCTCTGGTTGTCCGTATCGTCGATGCCAATGAGAAGAATGGCCATGCAGGTCCTCATTTGAATTGCGCTCTCGGACTTTCTCTGACCATCCCGGCGGTGCCGCCCAGCGTAACATAGTTGACGCCTTTTTTGTAATAGCGATGTGCCGTGGGCATGTTGCTGAACCAACTGTCACTGGCTACCCAGACGTCGTGTGGCATGGTCGTCTTAAGAACGCGGGGCCATTGAATCGTCTTACGCAGAAAGTTGCTGAGGTAGCGGCTAACGGGCCGTTCGGTGAAGCTGTAATAGAAGTAGCCGATATTGCCGGCTTCAAAGTTCCCCGGGCAACGACGCAGCTCCGGACTCTGCTCGCTCGGACAATAGTAGGTCTCCATCGCATCGACATAGCCGCCACGGCTGAGCATAGCGATCAGGCCGAAATGAGGGTTGTCCACGGTCGCATCCGTCGGAAGGAGGGAATCGTGCTCGCCTGCATACACGAGAGAGGCCAGCAGAAGGGATCTGAGATTTGCCCGGCAGGCCACGACGTTTGCCTGGTCGCGCGCCCGGCCAAGAGCCGGCACCACCAGTGAGACAACCAGCGCGATAAGAGCTGCAACCACGAGCACTTCGATCAGGGTAGAGGCCTTTCGACTTGACGACGCAGGCGAAGGAGATGTTTCACTGCCATATCGCACTGTTTCACACTCACCCATATTATTGCGTTCCAACCATCCAGTTCTCGCCCAACATAGCCAGGTCGGCAAGGTCCACACGCAGGTCCTTGTTCACATCGCCCGGCACCGTGACGGCGAATGTCGAAACTTCTCGGTGCTGGCTGTCGTTCGCATCGACGAAGGCACGGTTCGTGTGGTATATGCTGGCCAGGGGATCCGTGCCGATGTAACCATACGCGCTAAATACGGCCGGGCCCGGCAGATTGCTGAAGCGATAATCGATCCTGACGGATTGATTCTGTACGAGGGACTCAAGCCCTTCGACGGCATAGAGCGTAACCATTGCCCTCTCGAATGCGTATGCAATCGGCTCGCCCGGCGGGTCAGTGCTGTGCGGGTCGGCCGGGTCTGTGGTGAAATAGTATCCGCTGGGCCTGCCAAACGGATTGTCATAGAAGACAAAGTGATTCGGATCGAGTGTGAAAACATCGCCCGTTTCGGGATGCAGCGTCATCTGGAATCCATCGCGCAGCGACCCTTCTCCGGCGTTGATTGCCACAAGCAACAGGACTTCCGTGAACGTATTGTCTTTGCCTGTATTGACAATCTCGAAGCTGCCGGTCTGATCGGACGAAACCATGTGGCCGGCTGTCTGTCCAGCGTGCTGAAACTTGATCGCGTTCATACCTTTGGCCTTATTGTCCGCGCCGGCGGGCGAAAAACCCACAGCGTACGATTCGAGCAATCCTGTTCTGCCGGCGTTGATCGGATACATCCTGGGCCAAACGGCCACATCGCCAAAATCAATCCACGACGCCTCGGTCAGCTCATCCCAGGGCGCGTACGTGCTCGCTTGCGCAACTGAGGTGAAAATCCACATCGTGATAAACATCGTCAATGAAGCCTTGCTTCTCACAACCTTCTCCATTGTTGAATACGAGCACGTATTGTCGGGCACCATCAAGTTACTGAACATCCATAGGGTTTTCAAGCACTTTACTTTCATCTTATTCACACGGCCGATTTCAATCCTCGATCATTCGTCGTCTCGATATTGAATCAGGACCATGATGCCGGGCCAGTTCACTTCCATCCCGTGGACCATCTGTCCGTTGATCTTGGGCGTCTTGCCCGTTCGCAGAACGTTGACGCCGCGCTTGAAGCAACTCACATCTTCAACGGTGACACGGTGAGCGTGATAATCATATTTGGGTCCTTCGCTATCGAAGACCTTCGTTCTGTTAATATGGACACCATTCATGTACCCCGGGCTCCAACTGGACCAGACCAGTTGGGCGGCCACGGCTTTGTCAAGAGAGCCGGTGACGTCGAAGCGCTCTTGATACTCTGCTCTTCTGGTCACCCATTTCTTCGGGACGTTATAAGGTTTGCACAGCTCAACCGACAGGCCGGCGCGAATGAGACGAAGGTCGCCGACGGCTCGCGTCAAATAGACCATGCCTGTGTCGTCGGTGATTCGGGCGGCGATTTGCATGGCCTGTCTTTGGTCGGGCACCCACGATGTGTCCCATGTCAGCTCGTAGGGCAACTGGCTTGCTGAGCCGATGTGGTGCAT
>CP070806.1:1275987-1281854 GCA_020343675.1 Phycisphaerales bacterium | reverse complement strand
GTATCGAAGTCCGGCGCTCCGGCGCCGAAACCGACGACATCGACGCCCTGAGCCTTGAGCTCCTGCGCCCGCGAAGTTACAGCGATGGTGGCTGAAGCCGGCACATCCTGGGCTCGTTGACTGATTTTCATCTGTTCTGAACCTTTCCAATTCCAATCGTCGTTCTTTTCCCAACGATGTTACGGACCGTTTGTAACACCCTGGCGCGGTATTAAAAACCAAAATGCCCAACCCGTCAAGCAAATTGCCAAACAAGGGGGGCACGGTCCGAGCTTACGCCGGATAGTCGTTGACTATGAGTCCCGGAAATGATAGAATGGTAGTGTACGAGACGATGAATTCTCGACTCTGTTGTTGGAGGGAAGAATGAAGAATATGTACAGGACTCGGGGGCCTTTCGACGTACACGGCCTGAACATCGTTTTGGCGTTGTCATTGCTCGCATCTCTTGCAAGCCCGGCTTGGGCGGCTCAGACGAGCACCTATGTATTTCTCACCAGCCAAAGTAACGTGGTCAAAACAGGCGGTTTCGCCGGGGTCAATGAAACTTATCCCATCCAGGGGCAATTTCAACTCGAAGTGGACGCCGATGCCGGAATCGCTTCATTTGTCTGCGTGGATGCCTTTTTATTGAGTCCCGTTAGCTCTTACCCCCCACAAATTCTGGGCGATGTATTCAACATGACCGGCCTGGCCGGAGTCATCGTGAACAGTACAACCATCCGGTTTGAAGGCATGACCAACAACGAGACCAGCGTCCTGATAACGTTGACCTTTACCGATGATACCGTCACCCTCGAAGGCCGAACGACCCCCCCGCCCAATAGCGCGGACTTCTTTCACTTCACCCTCGACGCCAAGGCAGCTCGGACGGACAAGACGGAAACCTATGTATTCGATCCAAACGGCAGCACAGTACTCAAAACAGGCGGGTTTGCAGGCGTGCATATGACATATTCGGTGAAGGGGCAATTCAGGTTGACGGTAGGTCTGTGCGGCGGTGATGTCTTGTTCGAACTGGTCGATGCCAGCCTGATCGATGAAAAAGGCAACGTCTATAGCCAGAGCCTAGATGAGATATTCAACCTGACCGGCCTGAACTGCGATCAAAATACTCTTAAGACGTTTGCATTGGTCGGCAAGAGCGCCGACGGTACTGAGAGCCACGTCCGCCTGACGTTGACCCTCACCAACGGCTCGGCACAACTGGCGGGCGGAACGACTCCCCCGCCGAACAGCGCCGACCTGTTCTCTTACACTCTCGACGCCATTGCAGAACGCAAGTACTCGGGCGGCACAGGCGATCCTAACGACCCATACCAGATCGCCACCGCCGCCGACCTGATCGCCCTCGGCGAAACGCCCGAAGATTACGACAAGCACTTCATCCTGACCTCCGACATCGACCTGGACCCGAACCTGCCCGGCCGCAAGGTCTTCGACAGGGCGATCATTGGCAACTACTTCACGGGTGTCTTTGACGGCGACGGTCGTACGATCTTGCGTCTGACAATCACAGGCGAGCATTACCTTGGGCTGTTCAGCCGGGTGGAATCTGGTGCCGAGGTCAAGAACCTGGAGCTAGGGGATATCAAAATAACAGGCTCCGGGAGTCGCATTGGCGGATTGGCGGGCCTAAGCAATGGGAGCGTATCTGACTGTTACATCTCGGGTACAGTAAGTGGTGGCTCGGCCGTCGGTGGATTGGTGGGCAGTAACATTCTCGGCAGTATTACCACGTGTTACAGTACTGGAACGGTCAGCGGCGATTCCACTGTCGGCGGCCTCGTGGGCAATAGCGAGGGAAGTGTCACCGATTCATATAGTACTGCTGCGGTCAATGGTTCACAATCCGGCGGGCTGGTCGGGCACAATGGCTTGGCTGGCGACTACGAGTTCTTTCCACCCCCACCCGGCCACATACGCTACTGTTATGCCACAGGCCCTGTGTCAGGAGAGTACAATGTGGGTGGCCTCGTAGGAACGAATGATCTTCAGGGCGGCGGTATATCCAATTGTTTCAGTACCGGCATGGTCAGTGGTGCTCACTCTGCTGGTGGCCTCTTGGGCGTGAATTTAGGGGGCAGCATAATATCGAGTTTCTGGGATATCGAGACTTCAGGCCAGTCATCCAGTGCCGGGGGCACAGGAAGGACTACGGCCGAGATGCAGACGGCGAGCACATTCTTAGAGGCCGGCTGGGACTTTGTGGGCGAGACGGCCAACGGGACCGAGGATATCTGGAGCATCTGCGAGGGCACGAATTATCCGAGGCTTACATGGCAGATTCCGGCAGGCGATGTTGTCTGCCCCGACGGGATCACAATAGAAGATTTCGTGTTCTTCATAGAGCACTGGCTCAATGGCAATTGCGATTCAAGCAATGATTGGTGCGACGGCACCGACCTCGACCGCTCCGGCGCCGTCGATATCGATGACCTTGAAATTCTCCTTAACAACTGGCCGGCCGACAGTAAGTAGCCCCGCATCGCGTCCGCTTGGGCCTTGCCGACCCGCAGCCAGCACGCATCGAGTCTATTGACAGAAAATCACATGGTTGGTAGTCTGTCTTCATGGCTCGCGCCTCTTACATTGCGGTCGGCTTAGACTCCAGACTCCAGACCCCAGCCCCAAGCATCGTGGGTCTTGTGTCTTGTGTCTTGACCTGTTTTTGCCTGGTTGGTTGCGCCGAGCCAGAGAACGCGGTTCCCGTCTGGGAACAGGTCAAGATCGGCGACCTGGCCCCCTATGAAGGCGAGAGGACACCGCGGCCGCAGACGCTCAAGACCGTCAATCTGGACGTGTACATCTTCGAGACGCCGGCTGCGAATCTCGACAAACTCGATAAGATCCGCAAGACGTTCTACATCAGGCCGCTGCGGCTGAAAAGCTATCCTTCGTTCGACGCCGATGGGTTTCTTGTCCGCTTCGGCCAGGGCGAGCGGTGGAGCCAAATCCGGGACATCGTGCTGGCCGCCGGGGGCCAAAGGGTGGCCAATGTCTCGCTGGCGCTGCCCGACGCCCTGAGCGAAACCATCGCTGTGGCCGGGCTGGACCGGCCGCAGTCGATTTTCTTCACCGCGCCCGACGGCTCGAAACAGGCGGCCAATATCGGGCCGGGTGTGCTGGGCCTGCGAGTGAAAGCCGAGACCATCCCGGGCGCACGGGGCCGGTGCAGCGTCAGCGCCTACCCGGTCTTCTCGCCTCCGACCCAACGGGCGGTTCCGCTATTGACCCTCCGCGCGAAGATGCGGGAGTTTCCCTTCACCACCGCCGCCTTCGGCCTGAACATGAGGCCGGGGGACTTTGTCTATTTGGGGCCGAAAGAATACCTCAGCGATCAGACGACGTTGGGCGGCTTGTTTTTCAGCAATCCGCAAGGCAGACTGTTCTTCAGCCAGACCGAGGCCGCCGAATTCAAGCCGGCTGTGAGGGTCTTTCTGCTGTTTTGCACCGGGGTGAATTATTGACCTGCCGATGAGCAATCCGACTGTGACACTGACCCGATGCGCCGATTACAACGGGCCTGCCGTCGCGCAGGCAATCGAGAGGCAATTCAAGCTGCTCGGCGGTCCGGAGAAATTCGTCAAGCCCGGCGACAGCGTCCTGCTCAAACCCAATTTCATCGCGCCGAAGTCCCGGCGGCACGCCGCCCAAACGCACCCGGCGGTTGTTCTCGAAACGGCCCGGCTGCTCAAGGATTTCGGTGCCAGGCCGTTCGTGGGCGATTCACCCGCCTGGGCCGATGTCTTTGCGTGCGTGAAGGTGCTCAAGCTCGATGAGCCGCTGAAAAAGATGGGCGTGCCGGTTAAGCAGCTCGACAAGCCCCGGTGGTGCAAGGTCGGGGCCGCCGGCACGCGCGTCGGCATCAGCTCGGTTGCTCTCGACGCCGACGTCATCATCAATCTGCCCAAGTTCAAAGCGCATCAGCAATTGGCGGCGACGTTCGCCGTCAAGAACATGTTCGGCTGCGTCGCGGGCAAGCGAAAGGCCCTCTGGCACTTCACAAAAGGCGGCAACACCAGCGATTTTTGCGAGCTGCTCATCGACATCTACAGGTTTCTAAACCCGGCCCTGACCCTCATCGACGCCGTCATGGCAATGGACGGCCCAGGTCCGATTGGCGGCAGATCCCGGCCTCTGGGCTGGCTCATCGGCGGGGCCGACCCGATTGCGTGTGAAACCATCTGCGCCGCACTCGTCGGCATCGAACCACAGAATCTGCCCATCATCGAGACGGCAAGGCAAAGTGGTTTCGGCTGCTGCGACGCGGCTCGGATGAATCTGGCCGGCGACGACTATTCGACAAGCATCTGCACGGATTTTCAACTGCCCGAACTGGTTCCGATCCGCTTCTCGCTGCTGCACGTCTTCGAGAGCATCTGCAAACAAATACTCCTTCTGGGTAAAGCTGCTATCAAGAGACCCCAAAAATGATCCGAAGAAGAAATACACTGGTTCGGGCTTCGGATTGACAGAGAGACAAAGGATGGCGCCGAAAAGGCGAGACAAGCCTAAATCTACGCGGCTGCGTTACACGGTACTATTTGCCGCTATGATCATCGTTTCGGCCTGCGCGTCTCTGGTGCCGAAGTGCGGGCTCCCCTTCGGCGCGCGGCTCGGCAACCAGCAGCGCGAGATCGAAACCGAACAAGCCGCCTCGCGGAAATGGGCGCAGCTCATTGAATTGCCCGGCGTGCCGAACTTGCATAAGGTCTGCGACGAGCTGTATCGCGGCGCGCAGCCGACCGCCGAGGGCATGAAGCAACTGGAAAAGCTCGGCGTCAAGACGGTCGTCAACCTGCGGTTTCTCCTCTCGGACCGCGACAAGCTTGAAGGCACCGCCTTGGCGTACGAGCATATCCACATGACAACGTTCCACGCACAAGCCAAGGACGTCGTTCGCTTCCTGCAGATTGTCACCGACAACAGCCGGACCCCGGTCTTCGTGCACTGCCAGCACGGGGCCGACCGAACGGGGACGGTCTGTGCGGCTTATCGCATCGCGGTGCAGGGCTGGAGCAAAGACGAGGCCATCGAGGAAATGACCAAAGGCGGCTTCGGCCACCACGCTATATGGAAGAACCTCGTCGATCTCATCCGAGAGCTCGACATCGAGCAGGTCAAAAACGCCGCAGGCATCAACGACTGAAGCCTCGCATTCATCATGCCGCCATCCTGAAGCCCAATCCATGGAAGATTGACAGTCGATGCCGGCCCGGCTAATATCCGCTCGATGAAGACTGAAGAAAGAAGAGCCGGGATTACCATTCTGGGCATTGAGACCAGTTGCGACGAGACGGCCGCGGCGGTGGTTGCCGACGGCACGGTGGTCAAGTCGTCGGTCGTGGCTTCGCAGACGAAGCTGCACGAGAAATACGGGGGCGTGGTCCCTGAGATTGCCTCGCGGGCGCATATTGAGAAGATCTATCCGGTTATCGCCGAAGCAATGGAACAGGCCGGCGTCGGCAAGGGCGATATCGACGCTGTTGCCGTTGCGAATCAGCCCGGGCTGACCATCGCTCTGGTGGTCGGTGTCACCGCCGCCAAGACGCTCAGCTTTGTCTGGGAAAAACCGCTGATCGCCATCAACCACCTGCACGCGCACCTGCAATCGGCGATGATGTCCGAAGAGAAGCTGGAGCTACCGGCCGTGGCGTTGATCGTCTCAGGGGGACACACCTGCCTCTACGACTACCATTCGCCTCTGGAACCGAAGCTGTTGGGCTCGACCATCGACGACGCTGCGGGCGAAGCCTTCGACAAGGTTGCGACCATCCTGAAACTGCCCTACCCGGGCGGACCCAGTATCGAAAAGACGGCCGCAAACGGCAATCCCGACGCCGTCAAATTCCCTCGCTCGATGT
>CP070806.1:1269984-1275887 GCA_020343675.1 Phycisphaerales bacterium | reverse complement strand
CCGCCTGAGCCTTAGCTGCGGCTTCTGCCTGAGCTCTGGCTTCAGCTTCCGCCTGGGCTTTGGCTTCGGCTTCCGCCTGGACTCTGGCTTCAGCTTCCGCCTGGGCTTTGGCTTCGGCTTCCGCTTGGGCCTTGGCTGCGGCTTCCGCTTGGGCCTTGGCTGCGGCTTCCGCTTGGGCCTTAGCTGCGGCTTCCGCCTGGGCTCTGGCTTCGGCGACCTCTCGCCATTCGCGGCGCGGAATCTCGTCCAATCCCTGAGTCCATCGCCTGCCGTTTTTCTCAAATTCGACCTTGGCCTGGAGTATCTTGACCACGGTAACGCCGTGAATGTTATCTCCTTCACGGACTACCTGACCATCGATAAGGGCAGTGAAGCCATCTTCGCTGGAGACTATACCATGTATGCGTCCCTTTCGCCTTCCCGCCAGGAGGTCTTCAATATACTCCCTCACTACTGTCCTTTGATTCGGCATTAAATCAGTTCGGAATAGAACGGCCCAGGCACCACAAGCGACCACCACAAGAGCGACCAAAATCCGGAGCTTTCTTATCCTCATGGTCGCGAATCTGTGACCACGATGCCTATTGCTCCCTCCCACTGCGTTGTATCTCTTGCCTCGCATTGGGTTCTCCCAACAGATACGCCAAAAGCCGCTCGTTCGGTATCGATAAGCTCTGGAGCATCACATGTGAGTCTGTTTGTCATGCATTATAAGAAAACGCAGAGACATGGGTAAAGTGAAAAGTAAGTCATACCCATTGAGGACAGATCGTCCATTTAGTGACCGAAATCGGAGGATGCCTTGCATATCTCTCCGTGTAGAACCGGCAGAGTGGGCCTCGGCAATCGCAGGAGACCCTATGTATTTCTGCTTACTCTTTGGCTCTCGGCCCGGCGTCTTTTAGGCTGAGCTTATTGGCGACGACAAAGGCGACGAGGTTGCAGAATACGCCGATGGCCAGACCTTCGACACCGGCGGGCGTGTTGAGCAGGCGATTCCAGAGAAGCACCCCGGTGACGCCGGCGAAGGTGCCCGCGGCGAATCCGGCGCGGCTGACTCGCGCACCCAGCAGAACCGCCGCTAACGGTACGACGATGACCGGCGCCCAGAAGTTGTAGGCGTAAATCAGAATGTCGAGAACGCTGCCGATCTTGATGGCAAAGACGACCGCGAGGATTCCCACGACGCAATTGGTCATTTTGGCCAACATCAGCTCGCGCCGTTCGGGCAGAGGACGCCTTCGAAGCGGTTTGACGACGTCGTTGATCCAGCAGGTGGCGGCGCCGTTGAGGAACGAATCGGCCGACGACATGACAATCGAGATGACCCCGGCGATGACCAGCCCGCGCACGCCGAGGGGCAGAACGGTGCGGACCACGTAGGGCATGGCCAGATTGGGGTCCAGTTGAGGATCGAGCGCCAGCGCAACCAGCCCGATGGCGCCGGTAATCGCGAAAAAGGGAATGGAAAAGAGGCCGCTGAGCATCGTCCCGCGCGCGGTATGTCCGGCGTCTTTGCCGATGAACAATCGCTGCACATAAGGCGGAACGAGCGTCTCGCCCAGCAGGAAGGTCAGGAACAGCGAGATGAAGCCGGCGATGGTCATTCCGCAGCCCGGGATAGACAGGTGCTCGGCCGGCACAGCGGCTTTGACGGCCGCGACGCCGCCGAGCTTGACGACGCCGAAGACCAGCGCCGCCGGAAGTCCGATGGCGAGCACGCAGAACTGGATAACGTCGGTCAGCACGACCGCGCGCATCCCGCCGACCGTCGAGTAGGCGATGACAATGCCGCAGCCGATGAGAATGCCAAGGAGAGGATCCATGCCGAGAAAGACGTTGAAGATCACGCCCATGCCTTTGACCTGGGCGCCGACGATCCCCGCACAGAGAAAGACCGAGAAGAATCCGGCGACAATCCGCGCTGTCTTTCCGTAGCCTCGATCCATGAGGTCACCGACGGAAATAACGCCCGGGAAATGGGCCGTCCTCGGGGCGATGAAGCGGGCGACAAGGATTTCCTTGAGGCTAAAGCCCCACAGGGCAGCGATGTTGACGATCCCGAGGCGAAAAACCTTCTCCGCGTTGCCGATAGAGAATCCGCCGCCGATGAAGGAAGCCGAGAGCGTGGCGAAAACCACCAGCGAACTGTACGAGCGATGGGATACGGAGAAATCCTGGAGGCTTTTCATGCCCTTGCCGCTCCACAATCCCAGGCAGAGAATCCCGAGCAGGTAGAGGATGATGATCGCGTAGTCCAGTATCATCACATGGCCGTTTCGTTGAAGAACGCGATTGGAGGAATGTCCGCCATGGTTTTGAGACCGGGGGTTGCCTGGAGAATCGACCTGACGGCGTTGAGCGTAATCGCACAGGTGGCGATGTCGCCGTTGACGCCGCCGGCAATTCGGGATTGAATCGGGGGCTCGGCGTCGAGGTGGACCTGGTCGTAGGACTCAGGTTCGCCGACGGCGGCCTTAAAGTTCAAGGTGATGACTTCCTTCTCGCCCACGAAGCCCCGGCCGACCTGGTGCACGCCGCGGGCCATGCCTTTGGCAATCGGTTTGTACCCGCTGTCGATCTGTTCCTCGGCGATGACCGGTTCGAGCGTTTCCTCACTGCGATCGAGCGTCCAGCCGAGCCTGTGGGCGATGAAATCCACCGATTCGGGCAGGCCGACGTGCCGGAGCGTGCCCGCTTTCTTTTTGATCTCGAATTCCTCGAGGGTCAGGCCTGCTCCGATCTTCTGTTGGAATGGAATGCGGCGGACCGAGGCGTCCTGGATTCGCCAGACTTCCACCTTCCCGACGTTCTGGCACAGGCCCGTCAGGAAGGTCGGCAGCAGGTCCATCAGGTAGCCCGGATTGACGCCGGTTCCGACACATGCCACTGAATTCTGAATGCACGTGCGGTCGATCCGGCCGGCGACTTCGGGATTCGTCTTCCAGGGAAAGAACAACTCCTCGCACGTCGAGACGATGTTGAGGCCGGCCTTTGCCAGCTCTGCAACCTGGCTTTCGAGAGCGACGAGGCTGCTGACCGTCGTGAGCAGGGCGACGTCGGCCGAGCGTTTGGCCAGTGCCTCCTCGAGCGTGGGACGCACGGTAATTCCAAGCGGCTTGATTCCGCACAATGTGCCAAGGTCTTGGCCGGCCTTCCCGGGATCCGGGTCAACCGCGCCGACAATGTTGAAACAGCCGCGTTCGACGGCGTACCTGAGCACCTTTTGTCCTAACGGGCCGATGCCTACGTGAACCGTATCGATCATGCGAGTCAGTCCTTCCCTAATTCGAAAGCTCGTGATTCGTTGGTTGCCCATGTTACCCTCCGAGTGCCGAATTGCAAGACGCAAAATTTAAGGTGGCCATTGCGAAGGGATTCCGCTATTTTGATGACTGGTGTTGGCTATTTGTTTCTTCTTCTTCGGAAAGGGACCGCGATGAGAGTAAACAAAGTTCTTTCAGTGATGTTTGCGTGCCTTCTACCTGCCACCGGTCACGTCGCTTCATCGTTCGCACAAGAGCCCCCAGCGGTTTACGAGGCCAGCGAGATATTTCCTTTAGTCAGCCAGCACGTGCACGGCTCGACCATCGTGGAACTGCCGAACGGCGACATGCTGGCCGCCTGGTTCCAGGGCTCGGGCGAGCGCTGGGCCGACGATGTCGCCATCATGGGCGCCAGACGCCGCGCGGGGCAGAAGAGCTGGAGCAAGCCGTTCGTGATGGCGGATGTTCCCGGATTTCCCGACATCAATCCGATTCTATTTATGGACGCGCAGGACCGGCTGTGGCTGATGTGGTACACGGTAATAGCGAACCAGTGGGAAACCTCCCTGCCAAAATACCGCATCAGCGAAAACTACACTGCGCCGGATGGAGCGCCCGAATGGTGCTGGCAGGACGTTCTGCACGTCAAGCCGGGCGATCCGGCCGAACGCGGTATCCGGCCCGACGACCGGTTCGTCAAATCCGTCGAAAGACAAGTCAGGCAGTACGCAGAGTATATCTCCAGGAACGCGAGCATGTCTAAGGAGGTCTTGCAGGGGATTGCAGACCGATGGGCCGAGGACCTGCTTGCCAAAGCGCGGGGCCAGAATATGATGCGTGGCGGCCGACTCTCCGACGGCAAGGGTGGTTACACTAATCAGAAGATGGGTTATCCCTATTTTCGCCGGGTCGGCTGGCAGACCAAGAACAAGGCGGTGATCGTTGATAACAGGCGAATGATTGTGCCCTTCTACTCCGACGGATTCAGTTTCTCATTGATGGCCATCACCGATGATGGGGGCAAGACCTGGCAGTTCAGCGAGCCGCTCGTGGGCGCGGGCAATATCCAGCCGAGTATCGCTCAAAAAGCCGACGGGACGCTCGTGGCCTACATGCGAGACAACGGACCTGTGCCCCAGCGCCTTCACGTGAGCACTTCTAACGATAAGGGCCTGACGTGGTCTCTGGTGCAGGATTCCGAGTTGCCCAACCCGGGCTCGGGTGCCGACGTTGTCACTTTGCGAAACGGCCACTGGGTTCTGGCGTACAACGATACCGAACGCGGAAGGCACAGCCTGGCGGTCTCGATTTCCACCGATGAGGGCAGGAGCTGGCCATACACCCGGCACCTCGAACGCGACATGCGTGACAGACAGCTGGCAACCACCAGCGCGTATCCGTCTATCATCCAGGGCCGGGATGGCAGCTTGCACGTCGTGTACAGCTATCGCCACGGTGACCGAGAAGGCGGCCCCAGCAAGACAATCAAATACGTGCGCTTCAATGAAGCGTGGGCTACGCAGACGGGAGTAGATCCATGAAAAGGCGAGAGCTTATCAGGAACGCAACGGTTGGACTGGTGGCGTTCGCTGCGGGCCGCACACACGCGGCGAGAACAGAAGGGGCGAAGTATCGGGTTGCGGTCATAGGCAGAACGGGCCGGGGCAATTACGGCCACGGACTGGACGTTGTCTGGAACGGCATAGACCGGGCGCAGGTCGTGGCTGTTGCGGATGAAGATGCTCAGGGCCGTGCCGCCGCGGCCGAGCGTCTCAAGGCGCCGAAAGCCTACGCCGACTATCGCCGGATGCTGCAGAAAGAGCACCCACAGATCGTCAGCGTGGCTCCTCGCTGGCTGGACTGCCATCGCGACATGGCCCTGGCGTGTGCCGAGCACGGCTGTCACGTCTTTCTTGAAAAGCCCATGTGCCAGACACTCGCACAGGCCGACGAGATGATCGCCGCCTTCGAGAAGCGCGGTCTGAAACTGGCGATTGCCCATCAGACCCGCCACAGCCCCACGCTGGAACACGTGCGGAAACTCATTGCCGACGGGCGCTTCGGCGACATCCTCGAACTGCGAGGCCGGGGCAAGGAGGACCGCCGGGGCGGGGGCGAGGACCTGATGGTGCTCGGGACACACATCATGGACTTGATGCGTCTATTCGCGGGCGACGCGCAGTGGTGCTTCGCGCGCGTCAGCGACGGCGGCAAGCCCGTCACCAGCAGCGAAGTGCGCGACGGGGCCGAGGGCATCGGGCCTCTGGCCGGCGACGAGATTCATGCGACCTACCGGTTTGGCGGAACAACAATGGGCTATTTCTCGACACACCGGACAAGACACGGGGCGGCGAAGCGCTTCGGGCTGCAAATTCTCGCAAGCAAGGGCATCATCACAATGACCACCGGCGCGCTGCCGGAAGTCTGGTTTGTCGAAGACCCCTCGTGGCAGCCCGGCTCCAGCAACGCCCCTTGGAAGAGAATCACCAGCGCCGGGATCGACAAACCGGAGACTCTCACGGACCCCGGACACAGTCTCGGCAATCACCTGATTGCCCTCGATCTGATCCGGGCCATCGAGACCGACACGCAACCCAAAGGCAGCATCTACGAGGGTCGGGCTGCTCTTGAGATGAT
>CP070806.1:1263928-1269884 GCA_020343675.1 Phycisphaerales bacterium | reverse complement strand
AAAATTAGGCCAGACTTCCAATTCCATCAGCAGGCAGATCGCCGGTTGAATGTTGTCGAAGGCGCGATGCATCACGCATGAAAAATCAAAAGGAAAATAAAAGACCTGATGCTTCTCGCCGAAAAGACTCGTTGCGCGGGCAAAGCCCGTGTCCGTGGTCGTACTGACCACAATCTCAAAATCGCCAAACTGGTTTGAGAGTCCCTGGATAATGGTCTTGGCCGCATTGACCTCACCCACGCTGACAGCGTGGAGCCAGATACATTTCCTGGCGGGATCTTTGCGACTGATTTTCCCAAACCGCTGGGCCCAGCCGGTTCGGTAGCGCTTTTGCTTGATGGCTCGATATATGATAACGGGGCTGTACGCCAGAGCGGCCAACAAATACAGCACATCCAATACGTATCTCATTCGCTCGTCCTGTCAGACAATAAACGTCAAAGCAGGGCATGAATGATAGTCGCTGAGTCAGACAATGTCAAACAGTTGCATAGCCGTACAAGGATGACATGAAGAATTCGCACGCTGTGGCAAGAACCGCACGAGCAGTGCAGATGCGAACCGCGCTCTTCTAACGCGCTGCTCCTTCCAGCCACGATTCTGCGAAGACGGCAAGGTCAAGCCAATCAACGACGCCGTCCGAGGCGCCGGGCGGCGCCAGATCGGCGCTGGCGTTCCAGTTGGGCAGACCCGAACTTGAAAGCCATGCCTGCGCAAATGCAGCGAAGTCGAGCCAGTCCACCACGCCGTCGCCTTCCGGCGGAGCAATGTCGGCCGCCAGAGGAGCCGGAATACGCTCGAATGCCAATGAAGGCGGATCCTGCCCAAGCATGCCGCCGCCCCGCAGAACAAGGTTGAAACCCACAAACAGATTCATGCCGATGATTCCGTCGAGCGTGCCTCCTTCGGGCGAGGCAACATCGAGAAGCACCACGGGGACGTTTGTGTAGCTCAGCCATTCTCCAAGCGCCGGGATTTCGAGCGAATCGATGTAGAAGCCGGGCTGGATGGTAATCGTACCGGTCGCGTCCTCGATATCCACTTCAAAGTCGGCATTGGCTGGGTCCAGGCCGAGGCGGGAAGCGATGCCCGAGCTGATCACGGTGATCTGAGCGCCCGTGTCCAGCATGAAACGGTCCTTGTCAACTGCACTTTGGGCCTTATGCCGCAGGTCCACGCTTTCAGCAAAAAACAGACTTTGCCCCAGGTTACCGACGATGATAGAGGGCTGGCCCGGTTGGAAGATGAACTCGAGAATTGCTTCAAGATCCGGTATGTATTGTATGTTCATGGCGCCGGAAGGAATCAGATTGAGAGGAATCGTGCTGGAGAAACCGGGGATGTCCGGGTCGCCATGCTCGTAAAAACGAATGTCGGGTGAGGTGTAATCATTGCCGTCATATGTGACCGTGACCGGACGGTCGTTGTGGATAGCCGCCACGAAATTCACACTCATGGGCGATCCGATGGCGGTCGGCAAATCCTTCATATCCGGCGGCGGCACATCGCCGACAACAACCGAAACGTTACTCTGGCCGACCATGTTCGAGTCGTCCAGCGTCATCGTATTGGCATCGATGGCGGCCAATCCATCCATAAAAAGGGCCAGCGGCTGGCTCACGAGGGCAAAAGTCGAATTCGTCGCGCCGATGATCTCGACGGTATTGGTCGTGAGCAAATCGGCGGCATAGACGCCGGTACGCTGAGCCGCAGCATAGCTCATCAGATGGGTACTGGCTCCTGTGTCGAACAAACCAATGGCGAAGTCTGTCTCGGGATTGCCTGTCAGAGGTTGACCAACCACTGACGTGTGAGCCTGGGCCACCCAGTCAGAGTCATCGCCCCGCCTGTCAGTCACGGCAACAGCTATCCACGGGACAAATCCTGCAATCGGAGGCGACTCAATTACATTGGCCTGGTTCGACAGAACCGCAGATTCCACGGAGAACAGGCCAATACTCGCAGACGGTCCCGCCGCTGGAGCTGTTCTTCGAGCAGCGGCAGATTCACGGTCGCGGGGTCCAACAAGCAACGGCAGAGCCCCGCCCCGGGGATAGCCTACCGACGTGATGCGTCCGCCGGGGCCGGCGAGCCAGTCCACATCGCGCTGATCCCACCCCGGCCGATCCGCCCGGACAACAGAGACCAAACACGCGATGGCAACAAGCAATACAAAAAACCACCCTCGATTCCGGTTGTCCAAACTGATTCTCCTATTCGTTATACACCATCATCACTACATACTATTGTAACATATCAGGGCCAAAATGTGACGCAGAAAACGCGGGATGTTGCGTTTTCTCTGTGAGATTGTCCAGTCGGCTCTCAAAGAATCTCGTGCCGCGCGCCCTGAGAGGCGAACGATTACCGGACTCTGACGGCCAACCTCTTACGGCAGGAAAGTCTTGGGCACAGCGAGCTTCTCCGGCAGGTAGTGGTGGATGACGTAGTTGAGGTCATGCACGGCAAAGGCCTGCTGCTCAGCCCTGACTCCCATCGCAAGCAATTGCTGAATCGCGTCCTGCCACGGCTTGTAATGCTGCACAAATGGGTCGTTCTTGAGAGCGTCTTTGGCCCTTTTTATGTCCACGTCCTTGAGCGGGTGGGTGGGCAGCTTGTAGTCAACAATGTCCTGAGGCGTGACGCCTAAGAATTTGGCCTTGGGCACGCAGAAGAAGGGATTGATATGGGCGGCGTTGCCCGAGCCGACCTTCAGCGTGCGGTAGATGTTGAACATGCCGTAAGGGTCGCAGTCCACAAAGGCATAGACCGGCAGCTTCAGCTCGTCGGCCAGCCGCCGGATAAAACGCCGGCACGCACGCGTGGGCACTCCGCCCATGGAGACCAGGATGCAGTTGGCCTGGCGCCAGTAGCCGTGCTTGACCAGACGCTGAAACATGCCCGCGGTCTCAATGACAAGGACGAATTTGGCTTTTGTCTCGAACTTCAGATGCTCCACGGAAATCGGGATGGAGTAGGCGCCTGAGCCGAATTTCGTGCAGTCGATGCGTAACTTTTTGCCCGTCTCCGAGTCGCGGTCGATAACGACGAGCTTGCCGGCCACTTCACCGCCCTTTTCTTCAGGAATGAATCCCAGTTGCTCCCGGTTGACCTCGAAGAGTGCCTCGATGTCATCAATCACCGTGTCCGATTCGGGCTGCTCATCGAAGCGTGCGTCGTCCCAGTTCTTGGACACATAGTACGCCTCTCGTTTGGTCATGATTTCGTCGCCTTCGACGAGCGTCTTGGCCTGGGACATCATGCGCAGGGTTTGGGCGAAGGTCTTGACCGTGGCGACCGTGAGTGTGCGCGTCTTCTTCTTGCCCTTGAGTTCGAGAAAGCCTTTCTTCGGGTGGTACTTCACATTGGTCAGCGAACGCAGCGGGAAGGACAGCGTGGGTTTGCCTCTGCGCTGGATTTTGGAGCGCACCGCGACGGCGGTTTGTTTGATTTGACTGGCGATCTTGCTCACGACCGGCTCCTTTCGAGGACATCTGTCAACTGTCGGACCATGGTGTTCTGCTGGGGCTCAGAGAGTTCCAGCATTTCGCGCAGCGCCACGGCAATGTGAGGGATGTACTTATGAATGTAGGCCTTCTTGCGTTCGGATTCGGCGGCCTTTCGCCGGCGACGGACGAACACGGCCAACTTCCGTCCGCACTCCTGCAGCGCAAGTCGTATTTCCTTGATGATCTCCGGATAGTGGGCAATCGCCTCCTTGCTCTCGGAGGTGAAGGGCACCCATACCGAAGCCATGTGGACCATAATCACCAGCGCCCCTGTGGGCAGTGCGCCGGCGGACTGCTGGAGCGCATAATTGCGCCAGGCCGTGCTGAGCACCGAACGCATGATCGCACAGGCTGACTGCTGGTAGAGCAGAGGCACTCGATTGGCGTATCGCAGCACGCGCGCGAGCCCGTCACCGGGAAGGGAACCGCCGTAGGCCAGGGCCGCTTCGATCTGGAAAGGATTGCCGCGATAGACGGCCGGTGGCCGGGTCACGGCGGTGAAGAAATCCGCATCGATCTGTTTCTTCAGACCGGCCAGGATCAGCTCCTCGCCGATCGGGCTCAGGCAATCCGTGGGCGGGTTCATGATTTTCGTCTGACTGATGGCCTTGAACAGGCTGTCGGCCTCCTGTCGCGCAATGCGCGACGGCCGAGAACGCTCGGACACCTTCGCCTTCTCGCAGATCTCCTTGGCCACACGCGAGCTGACGCGAGAGAAATCAGTGTGCAGAAACGATTGCAGGGTACGCGCTTTGGTGTCGTGCAACATCTTGATCAGGACACCCAGTTCCACGCCGTAGGGATGCGGCTTGATTTCCCTGGTGTGACGGGGCACCTGTTTTGACGCTCGTTTATATACTTTTGTTTCGCCGTCCGGCGTCACCAACGCAAGCGATACATGAGGGTTGGCAATCGAGGTCTGCTCAAGATATTCCTCCACGGACTGGCGACCCTTTTGAAACTTGGCCTCCAGTTCAATCTCGACCTTCGTGCCCCGCGGCGTCTTCCATTTCACGGTTTCATCCACCAGGATGCGCGGTTCATTCTTCTTGGCGTCGATCTCAAGCTCGTAGTGGTGAGCCGGCTGATTGCGGGAGGTCTTGGAGGTGATGACGACCGGCTTACCCGTCGTGAGCTGGCCATACATGCCGGCCGCCGAGATACCGATGCCCTGCTGCCCGCGCGACATCTTGAGCCGGTGAAATTTCGAGCCGTAGAGCAGCTTGGCAAAGATCTTGGGGATCTGCTTCCTGAGAATGCCGGGCCCATTGTCTTCAAGGGTCACTCGAAAGCGATTTTCTTCGGCGCCGGAGGCAATAACGATCCGGACCTCCGGCAATATGCCTGCTTCCTCGCACGCGTCCAGGGAGTTGTCGACGCCTTCTTTTATGGTCGTCAGCAATGCCTTGCGGGGATTGTCGAACCCGAGCAGGTGCCGGTTCTTCATGAAGAATTCGGCCACCGATATCTCTCGCTGGCGCCGGGCCATGTCTTCGGCCGTGGAATGAAAGGAATCGGCCTGCTCCGGCGATTCTTCGAGGACTTTTTCTGCCTTCGGTTGGGTCTTCTTTGAGACGCGGAGCGCCTTGCCTGTACGCTTGCCGGCGACTTTTTTGGCCGCCTTCTTTTTTGATTTCTTGCGTTTGGAGGTGGTCTTCTTCGATGCCGTACGCGCCTTGCCGACTGCTTTGCGTTTCGAGCTTAAACGCGTCTTCCTGACTTTTGCCATGCACTCAACTCCTTGATCTTGGTTCCGGCCGTAGCGGACGAGACACCCCCCTGCCAGACTCCAGCTTCGGGTTGTGTGTCCGAAGTCTTATCCTTGCGTCTTGGGTCTCGTGTCTTGTGTCTGAAGTCTCGGCTCAGCCGTTCAAGGTCCAGCCGCGCCGGTACTGACGGCCGAGCAGATCGTTGGCTTCAGCGCTGTTGGTGACCCGGCCTCTGGCGCCGTCATATTCGAGCTTCTTGCCGACGCGATAGGCCACCAGGCCCAGCAACATCTGCTCAATCACCGTTCCGCCGTAATCGAAATCGCAATGGGTCTTCAGGTCGCCCTTGCACGCATCGACCCATTCCCTCTGGAAGTGGCCCAGCGGCGGAATCACCTTGTCCTTGGTGCGCTTGTTGTAATAGGTCAGATCTGCGTTGTCACCGAACGGCAGCAGGATTCGCGAATCGAAATCGCAGATGACGTATCCCTTGGTGCCCTTGAACATCGCGCCGTGCCCGATATTGTTCAGGTCGACGTACTTCTTGGGCGACCGCGGCATAGCTCCGCCCTGGTACCAGCTCACTTTGATGGGCCCGCGCCAGTCATTGGCCGGATGATCGAACGTCATCTTCAACTCCACCGGCGTCACTTCCGGGTTGAACGGGTCACCCTCGCCCGTGGCCGTTGTCGGAAGACCCGCATCCACAGCGTTCCATACCAGGTCGATTGTATGGCT
>CP070806.1:1257838-1263828 GCA_020343675.1 Phycisphaerales bacterium | reverse complement strand
GTGTAGGTGTAGCCGTCGCCGATGCCGTAGCGCAGCTTGATGATCTCGCGCTCGCGGTAGGAGAGCGTCTTGAGGACCACGTCGATGCGGTCCTTGAGCATTTCCTGCGTGGCCGAGGCGACGGGCGAATCGACCTCGTCGTCCTCGATAAAATCGCCGAAGTAGCTGTCCTCGCTCTCGCCGATGGGCCTGTCGAGACTGATGGGGTGCTTGGAGATTTTGAGGACGCGGCGGGTTTCCTCGATGCTCATTTTCGCTTCCTCGGCAATCTCCTCGATGGTGGCTTCGCGGCCGAGCTTCTGATGGAGGACCTTGCCGGCGGTGCGCAGGCGGCTCATCGTCTCGATCATGTGGACGGGGATGCGAATCGTTCGCGCGTGGTCGGCGATGGCGCGGGTGATGGCCTGGCGAATCCACCAGGTGGCGTAGGTGCTGAATTTGTAGCCCCGGCGGTATTCGTACTTATCGACGGCGCGCATCAGGCCGGTGTTGCCTTCCTGAATGAGGTCGAGGAAGGACAGGCCGCGGTTGCGGTATTTCTTGGCGATGGAGACGACCAGACGCAGGTTCGCGCTGGAGAGCAGGCGCTTGGTTTCTTCGTACTGGGTGTACACTTTCTCGAGCACGGCGATGCGCTTGGCGAGCTGGTCCGGGGTCTCGACGACCAGCTCCTGGAGGCCCTGCAGTTCCTGCTGCATGGTCTCGATGTCTTCGGCGGTGATGTCGCCGTTGGGGCCGGCGGCGATGGCTTGCTCTAACTGGTGCATTTTGTCGCAGATGCCGTGAAGCTTGTTCTTGAGCGGCTGGATGCGGCTGGTTCGCAGGCTGAGCTCTTCGAGTAGGGTGGCGATTTTGCGCTTGGCCCGGCGCATCCGCTTGAGGGCGGCCTCCGGTTCGGCCTTGTCTTCGCTGGCGAGCGCTTTCTTGAACAGGTTCTGGTTGATGGTGAGCAGGCTGTCCACGGTCTTGAGGTTCTCGGGCAGGCGCTTCTTGATCACGCTCTTGGTCTGGAATTGTGCGGTGCCGGCCTTGACGGTCCGGTCGAACGACATCACGCCTGTGTGGACCTGCTGGAGTAATTCCAGCGAATTTCTCGCACAGTAGTCGCACTGGAGCATCTTCCGCCTGAAGGCCATGCGCGCGATCTCAATTTTTCGCGCCAGAGCAATCTCCGAATTTCGCGTCAGCAGCGGTATCTGGCCCATTTGCGTCAAATACATGCGGATCGGGTCGTCAATTCGCCGCGAGACCTCTTCGCCGACCAGTTGTTTTTCGAGCAACTCGTCTTCGTCTTTGAGATGTTGCTCCTTGCCGTCGTCTTCGGCATCCAAATCCTCATCGGACGTCTCGAATCCCTCCTCACGCCCTTTGGCCCCTTTTAGAGACTCCGCGTCGGCCTCATCGACCAGGCTGATTCCCTTCTCATCCAGCGTTGCCAGGAGTCGGTCCAGCCGCGCGGGGCTGACAGCATCTTCGGGCAGATCGTCGTTCAACTCATCGTAGGTAAGAAACCCTTTCTTCGCGCCCTTTTCTATGAGCATCTTTATCTGCTGCTCGGGGTCTTTCGTCTTTGTCCCGATTGACGCTTCGGCCTTCACTGCGACCTTTTCAGTCTGCTCTACTTTGTCTTTCTTTTTTTCTTTCTTCTTTCGTTTCTTTGCCACAGCTTGTACCCTTTTTATTGCCAACAAAATCGCCCCGTCGCCGCACGGGCGAAAAACCAACCCACGCTCAAGCTTTGCACAATCATAACCGCCTCACACCCACAGCCTCTACGGCGGCTCGGCCGCCGTTGTTCATTCGACCATTCCCACGCTGTGCCGATTTTCCCTTCCCTTGTCTTGATGAATCCGCCTCAGGTATTGTCTCTGGTCCTCGACCGTCCCGGCCCGGTCGGCCTGTTCTTGTCCCGGCGCCGCGTATCGCGCGATGGTCTCCATCGCCCCGGCCAGCCGTAATTCAAAATTACCTTTCGCCTGCCCGGCCTGCGCCAATTCCATCATGCAATTACCGAGCTCCACCGATTCGGTCCGCGCCAGAATCTGATTGAGCGACGCATTCGCATCGGCATCGAGCGTCTCGAACAAAATCGCAGCCACCTGTCCCAGTATCGGCACGTCGAAGGCCTCGGCGGTAATCTTTCGCTTGACGGAATCATACAGCGCCGGCTCGTTCAGCAGCACTTCAAGCGTCTCGCGCTGGGCTGCGGCGGCAAGTCCCTGCCCGTAGTCGATGGCCTGCCCGCTTTGACCCCGGCGCTCATAGTCGGCCGCCCGCTCGGCCCGCCTCAGCCGCCGGTTCAGCTCAGCGTTAATCTGCCTGCTGTCCAATCCTATAATCCGCGAGATTTGATTCACTCGAAGCCCCAGGTCAATCTCCGAAATCCTGCCGGCCTGCAAAGCCGTCGCGACCGTGTCCAAATACTCCTCAATCGCCGCCCTCTTGCCGGCCAGCGTGTCCTCTTTGCCAAACTTTTCCGTAAGCCGGTCCCACTTGAACTGGAAGACATCGACCGCCTCGTCCAGCACGCGCTCGAAGCCTTCCTTGCCCTCAGTTAAGAGAAACTCGCAAGGGTCTTTGCCTTGCGGCACCGATGCCAGCTTGATATCGAGCCGCTGCGCAAGGCACACGTCCAGCGCGCGGTTGGCCGCTTCGAGGCCCGCCACGTCGCCGTCGAAGATTAAAATGACCTTCTTGGCGTAGCGGCGCAGCATGCGTCCGTGCCCGGCGGTCAGGCTGGTTCCCAGCGTCGCGACGACGCTGCCGCAGCCGAATTGATGCGCCATGATGCAGTCGGTATAACCTTCCACCACGACGGCCGTTCCCGACGCGACGATCTCGTGCCGGGCCTGTTCGAGCCCGTATAGGCAATTGCTCTTGTCGAAGAGCACGGTCGTCGGCGAGTTGATGTACTTGGCGCCGCTGTCATCGAGCGTCCGGCCGCCAAAGCCAATCACCCGGCCCGTCACGTCCGTAATCGTGAACATCAGGCGGTTCACGAACTTGTCCTGATTCTGCCCCGCGATCAGTCCTGCCTGTTCCAACAGCTTGAGGGAAGCTTTTTGGGTCCTTGCAGCATTGACAAGGCCATCCTGGGCGCTGCTCGCTAACCCGATTTGCCATTTCTTGATGCTCTCGGAGCTGATCTTCCTGTCCGCTAAGTAATCGCGGGCGAATTTGCCTATCTTCACATCCTCAAGAGTCTTCTGGAAATACTTGGCCGCCCATGCGTTGGCTTTGGCCAGCCGGTTAGGATCGACCTGCTCGGGCTGCTCGCCCCCCACTTCTGTCCTCTGTCTTCTGACTTCTGACTTCCGGAGTCTGATATTCGCTCGCTCGGCCAATCGCTCCAACGCCTGTGGGAACGTCAGGTTCTCGCGCATCTGGACGAATTTGAAGACATCTCCGCCGGCGCCGCACGAGAAGCACTTGAAGATCTGCTTGGCGGGGTTAACATTCATGCTCGGCCGATGGTCGTCGTGGAATGGGCACAGCCCCACCATCTCCCGGCCTTTCTTCTTGAGGCTCACGTGTTCACTAATCACGTCAACGATATCGTTGGCCTGCTGGACCTCGAGGACAATGCTGTTATCGAACATCCCTGCCATATATCAGGACATATCCTTACTTCTGCTACGGCACACTAACCGTATTTCATCAAGCTAAAGCACCTCCCCCCCGAATTGATGGGGTGGTCACGCCCGGCGGATTGCACCGCCGTGCTACATATATATAGGCCCGATATGCCAAAAAGTCAAATCGCCCCAAATAATCGCGTTTTTAACCCTACCAGAGGCCATTCTAACACAATTGGACACTTAGTGAAGTGAAACGGTTTGGATTGACGATTTGCTATTTACGATTGACTATTGTACACAAAAACCCGCCGCTGGACCCTAGCATTCGCCGTCATTGCGATGCCTGCTGGACAGGCTGTGGTCATTCTGTCGATTGTCAGCGCGCCGCCGTTGGCTGGTCGGATTGATGCGATATGCTGGGCGTGCTTCGAGCACCAAGTAGTATTTGACTATCACTGCGATAGATTCATCCGGGTCAACAGGTCCTGGAAGCGCGAGTCGTCGCGCAGCGGCTTGAAGTCAGGAAGGTACTTCATCCAAGGCAGGTATGGGTGGTTGGGAGGACCGTACGCCGTTTCGAGCCATCGGAGAGCTTGATCTTTCTCGCCCAGTATTGCATAGATCTGAGCTATAAACCAAGCATCCCAAGGCGAAGGGTTCGCCTCCAATTCTGCCAAGGCCTGCCTCGCCTCATCCAGGCGACCGGCCATCGCATAGGTGCGCGCGAGACCGCATTTCCATTGGGGGCTGAGCTGCCCCGCCTTCTTGTGCAGTTCGATGGCCTTCTCATACATCCCTTTTCCGGCATAGGCGGAGGCAAGGACATGATAAGCAAGCGGAAGACCAGGGTCGAGTTCGAGCGATTTCTCGGTCTCTTCAATCGCCTCATCATACTGCTGGGCCCACAAATGAAGCCAGCCCAGATATGCGGACCAGAGGGGCGTCAGCGGGTCGGCCTCCAGGACCTTTCTCATTTCCACCAAAGCATCATCGACGCGGTCGAAGAGCAGCAGATACCACGCATAGTGTGCGCGAGGCAGGATCAAATTGGGGTTTAGTTGCAGGGCACGCTGGTAGGCCTTTGTCGCACCGTCCCAATCCCAATCCCTGTATGCCTTGGTCATGGCCAGAGCGGCGTGGGCTTCAGGCACAGTGTCGTCAAGTGCAAGTGCCTTGTATGCCGCTGCCTTGGCCCGCTCGAAGGCATCCGGTGGAGCGCCTGGGGCATGAGTACTTATGACGTAGCCTAGCGCCAAGGCGCCATACGCGAGGGGATGGTTCGGGTCACATTCTATTGCCTGGTGGAGATAGTTCAGGCCCATCTTGGTTCCTTCCGGCGTCTCTTTATAGAGGTGGAACATCCCCATGAGATACAGGTTATACGCCTTGGGATCGATCGGGCGTTTCGCGGTCAGTCGCTCTTTCTGATCGGGTGTCAATGTAACTTCGATTTCGTCGGCAATGGTTTGTGCCACCTCGCCCAGCACATTCAGAATGTCTCGTTCATCCGGCTCATAAGTGCGTGCCCAGAGCTGCGTGTCTGTGGGCGCATGGATCAATTTGGCCGTGATCCGGACCTTCTCGCCGAGGAGAAGGACCGAGCCTTCGACCACCACATCTGCATTCAATGCTCGCGCAATCTCCGAGATGGGCTTCTTGACATCCTTGTACTGCATGATGGACGTTCGCGACCTCACCTGCAGCGCTCCGATCTGCCCTAGTTCAGCGATCAGCGAGTCGGTGACTCCGGCGGCGAAGTATTCCTGATTCGGGTCGCCGGTGAGGTTCTGGAGCGGTAGTACGGCAATGGATCGGATACGGTCGTGGCGGCTGGTCAGCAGTCTCGGCCTGATCACCGCGAACAACGCCACGAGCACCACAACGACAGCGCCTGTAACGAATGCCCAGCGTTTCAGGGTGCGAGACGGGATGAGCTGAACTGCTGTTGTTGCGGTTGCGGACGGGGCGAGAGATTCTCTTATTTCGATAGCCGCATCTCCGATGTCCCGGAGCCGGCGGCGCGGGTCTTTCTCCAGACAGCGACGAAGCAGAGTTCGGATATTCGGTGGGATTTCCTTCGGCAGTGCCTGCCAATCCGGCTCGTGTTCGAGGATGTGTGCTATGATGTTTGTCGCAGTCTCACCCTCGAATGGAACTTTCCCGGTCAGCATCTCATATATGATGCAGCCGAATGACCAGATGTCCGTGCGGTAGTCTGTATCTTTGCCACACGCCTGTTCCGGACTCATGTAAGCCGGCGTACCCATTATACGGCCGGGCTGAGTGACGGCGGTCTCGACGCTTTGACCTTTAGGGGCGGAGGCCTTGGCCAGACCGAAGTCGAGAACCTTCACCTTCCCTTCCGGCGTGATTTTGATGTTGCCGGGCTTGAGGTCCCGATGGATAACGCCC
>CP070806.1:1251698-1257738 GCA_020343675.1 Phycisphaerales bacterium | reverse complement strand
CAGAAAGGCATCATCCACCGAGATCTCAAGCCTTCGAATGTGTTGATCACGCTGCACGATGGCAGACCCGTGCCCAAGGTTATTGACTTTGGCATTGCCAAGGCAGTCAATCAACGGCTGACAGAAAAGACCCTGTTTACTCGGTTTGCCCAGATGATCGGCACGCCGGCGTACATGAGCCCTGAGCAGGCAGAGACGGGCGATTCAGAAATCGATATTCGAACCGATATCTACTCCTTAGGGATTTTACTCTACGAGATGCTGACCGGAACCACACCTTTTGCCGAAGAGGAACTGCACAAAGCAGGTTATCTCGAGATGCAGCGGATCATGTGTGAGGAGGCACCAATCAAACCTTCCACTAGGTTAAGCACCCTGGAAGAGAAGTTGACAGACATTGCCGAGCAGCGCAAGGTGGCACCTGATGTTCTGAGGAAACTTATACGCGGCGATCTGGACTGGATCGTGATGAAGGCTTTGGAGAAGGACCGGAACCGCCGCTACGAGACAGCCAATGAGTTAATATTAGATATCGAACGGCATTTGAGCGATGAACCGGTTTCAGCCGGTCCACCAACTGTGGGTTACCGTCTGCACAAGTTTGTCCTGCGTCATCAGGTTGCCGTAATAACTGTTGCGCTAGTCACAGCCGTGTTGGCTGTCGGTGCCACCACGGCCAAGTTCGTTGGTTTGAGCTTCGGGCCCGGCACGCCGGAACACGCGGCGGGAATGGTTCAGCGCCACCTCTGGAACGCACCGCCCATGTTAGAGCTTGCGGGCGGGATATCGCCTGACGGCCGATACTTGTCCTATGTTGACTGGACTACTGCGGGCAATCTTGCTGTCCGTGATTTAACTACTGATACGAGCTGGCTTCTCACCAAGAATACCACATGGGAGACCCTCGACGGCTGGGCCTACATCTCGGTCATCTCGCCCGATGGTAAGCAGATTGCCTACGCGTGGCACAACGAAAAGGGCGTCAATTTCTGGGACCTGCGTATCATTGATCTGGACGGAAGCAATATGCGGGTTCTGTATCACGATCCCTCGATTTTCTATATCGTGCCATATGCCTGGTCCCCGGACGGCAGGGAAATTCTGGCATATTTCTGTGATGCAGAAAGGAACCTCGTGAACGAGAAGACCGGTGAACTCTTTGGCAAAATGTATCTGGCCCTGGTTTCGGCGGCTGATGGCTCGGTCCGGGTCCTCAAAACCTGGTATGAACCCCGCAGGCCTGAGAGGGCCGTTTTCTCACCTGACGGCCGGTATGTCGCATACGACTTTGGGCTGACCCATTTTGATGTCTTTATGATCGAGCTGGACGCTGGGAGTGAGATTCCTCTGATTGAGCACCCCGCTGATGACCGATTGTTCGGGTGGGCGCCGGATGGCAGAAGGATTCTTTTCGCGAGCAACCGCACATCAGAGCGCAGTCTGTGGGTGATCGACGTCGACCAGGGCGCTGCCCGGGAACCGCCGAGGCTGCTGAAGGAGGTATTCGTTAATGGTAGCCCGATTGGCTTCACTTCAGATGGGTCATACTACTATGGCATTTCCACGACGGCCAGCAATGTGTACCTTGCCGGGTTTGACCCGAAGGGCTTGAATTTTGAGGGAAAGCCCGAGCTGGTCAGTTCGCAAAACGTGGGCTCCACAACTATGGGCGACTTCTCGCCCGATGGCAAGTTCCTTGTGTATAAGGCCGGCAGGGCTGAGTATGGGGCTGGTCGCTTGGGACCGGCAGACTGGATATTGGTAGTCTATTCGGTCGAAACAGGGCAAGAGCGCATCCTCACCCGATCCACGTCGTTCCGTGCGGGCACACCTATGAGTGGGCCTCGGTGGTCACCGGACGGGCGATCGCTGCTTGTATGGGGGATCGGCCAGGAGAGTGGACGAGGTCTGTTCACGCTGGACGTTGAAACCGGTGCCACTACGGTGATCGCAAGTAACCGCGACGGAGGTTTGAGACAAGCCGTGTGGTCGCCGGACGGCAGTTCGATATACATCCGCTCATTATTCCGCCTCAGCAAGCTGGAACTGGCCACCGAGCGCGAGACGACGCTTTACACGGGACCGTGGGGCCCGTCGGATTTCGACGTGTCCCCGGATGGGCAATGGCTGGCCTTCTATTCGACGAAGGATTCTCTGTCTGTTATGTCCTCAACCGGCGGTGAGCCACGAGAAGTCGTTGACATGGATGACAACGCAGCAGGCGACGCAAATAAGTTTTTCATCAGATGGACGCCCGATGGTGAGCATCTGATTTTCTCCATGCGCAATAACGAGCTGTGGAAGGTCAATGTCGCAACCGGCGAGCAGCAGCAGATAGGCCCGACGATTGAAGGCCTGGTCGGTGCGGCCATGCATCCTGATGGGCGACAAATCGCCTTTACCGTCGAACAGCTTGGCTCGGAGCTGTGGGTCATGGAGAACTTCCTGCCGGATTAGAAAGGAGGTGATTGCGGCGGAGGCAGAAGACAGAAGAAGTAGGCCGGTGAGAATCAGGCACCAAACCAACATCTCACCGGCCCGACGTAATCCGGACGTCAACTCTGCGCGTCCGGACACACGTTCATTTCATTATATCGCGGAGGAAGAAGCAATGCAAATATGGAGGTGTTTACTATGTGTGGCAAGAACAGGAACAAGAAAGTTGGACTTTGTTTGATGGCTGTAACGACCTGCCTGGTCCTGGCCGGCCTCTGGGCTGTCCTGACAACGCCCGGGACCGCCTTAGCTAAGAAACCTCCCAAGCCACCTAGCGACGGCGAACGCACCGCCATGGTCACAATCAGCGGTCCTATGCAAAGCGCGGGGCCACATTCTTTTGGTCTCGGTGAGACCAACCAGACGCTCGCACTTAACAGTTGGATTGGAATTGATCGAGGGGCTCCTGTTCCGATCAGCTGCACCTTTGCGAAAACGGTGGACGTGGACGCGGAAGGCTACTTCTGCGAGGGGGATGATCTCAAGGGCCATCTCGTAGATACTCTACCGTTGGCCCTGGTCCCGCCCGCCCTGTTCCCGTACCGGTGGCAGGTCGTTATACAGGTTGACATATCAAGTCTGGACGGGGTAGGCTCTGAATCGACCACCAATTACAATGGTGGCCATTCCATCGACATCTGGACCGATCCCGACGACTATCGCGCCCAGACGCCCACCATTACCGATACGCCTGAGAGACTGTGGATACCTGAAGGCCCGAGCAGATCGGGATTGGTGACAGTCAAATGGGTGCTCGATGACACCGATGATTCCGGCACCAGAACACGGGTATTCGAGTTTACCTCCGAGAAAATACAGGTCGTGAGCTATCCGAAAGGATCGGAAAAGAAAGATAAGCCACGTAAATGGATGCGCTGCGACAATCTTGACGGCCCGATCGAGGTGACGGTGGTCACAACGCTTTAACCGGTCGGTGAAAGCCGCATGAGCCGGCGCTTCGCCCCAAAGTAAGAAGAATTCCGGGCAGCGTCAGATAGGTAATGGCTGGCGGCTGAGCGCAGCGAAACCGCAGGCCAAGCCCGCTGGGGTATCGTTTCACTTTGCCCCAGCCACCTAACCTGACATTGCAGTGTAGAGGCACAGCAATGAAAAGAAAAGCATTTACATTAATAGAACTTTTAGTGGTCATCGCCATTATTGCGTTATTGATGGCAATACTGATGCCCGCTCTGCAGCGGGTAAAGAAACAGGCCAGGACCGTTGCCTGCCTAAACAGGCTCAAGCAATGGGGCGTGTTTTTTGCGATGTACGCCGACGATTACGATGGCCGATTCATGGCGCCCTTTACGGTCTTCGGAGAATGGGCCAACTGGGTCAGCGCACTTGGGGATTACTATAAATGGGATGACGAATTCACCTGTTGTCCAAACGCGAATAAGCCTTGGTCTGACGAATTGGGGGTAAATTCGGGTGCCCGAGGAACAACGGTCGGGGTGACCATGGCCTGGGGCTACGGGAAATTGCCTCACTGGCCCAGGCAAATGAAGGGAAGTTACGGGATCAATGGTTGGTGTAATGATCCGGGGCCGGGCTTCTCTCCCAAGCGGGGCGGTCGGGAATACTTCTGGCGCGGGCCCAATGTGGCGGGGGCCGGGTACGTGCCATTGTTCCTCGATGCCCAGCGCTTGGATGGCAGGGCGTTACACACAGACCGGCCGCCCAGCTTTAGCGGCGAGATCTTCTTTGGCGCGCCCAGTGTGGGCAGCTCTCCAGACGATACCGAGATGGGGCGCTATTGCCTCAACCGGCACGATGGGTTCGCCGGCTGTTTGTTCTTAGACTATTCGGCTCGCAAAGTGGGGCTCAAAGAGCTGTGGACCCTCAAATGGCATAAAGAATTCGTTAAAGCCGGCCCCTGGACCCTCGGCGGCGGCGTTCAACCGAGCGACTGGCCAGAGTGGATGAGAAGCTTCAAAGACTACTGAAACGTCCCTGAGCATTCTTTAGAGCGCCCCAAGCTCGACTTAGAACAAAGTATCAACCTGACATGTTCGTGTTGACGGAACAGTAGTGAAGTAATGTGATGAAGTGCATGTGGTCTCCGTGCGGAATTGTGTTTTGGTGCCAACAGGTGCAAGAGGCCAAGCCTTATCGTTGGAAGTAACACAGGTAGCATGGGCCGTGTATGTCAACAAGACCAACAGCAGGGGCTTAAATCATGAGCAATGGAGGCATTCTACGGGATTGGGGAACGAGGCGTCTATTGTGGTGACTACGCATTTTTACGCATTAGGATGCACATTGGGGCCCAGAAAATAGCAATTTCTGAGAGAAGGGCCTGTGCGATATTGATCAAGACGAGACCGCTGATTCTGCGAGCGCAAAACGCCCCTGAGAGCAACTCTGTGAGACTCTGGGCATTGGTGTGGGCGATGGTAGAAGTCCCGCCAACGGGTCAGAAACCGCACGGGCATTGTCAAGACATTGGGGGCGATTTTCCAGTCTTGTTTGTAAGCTGGTTTGCAATCGCCGGTCCCGGCTTGTGGCAAGTCCTTATTCGGCAGAGGTTTAGCATTTCAGGGTATCGTACTATCAATACGATGACCAGATTTCGTACCGGCTGAGGATCATTTCTCCGTATCTTCCTCCACGGGCAGTTTCGCTCGCCAGTCGTTGGCTTGCTTCGGCTTACGGACTTTGGCGGTAAGGCTTGCCCGATTGATACAGGTTCAGCCGCGATTCATAATTGGACCGCGACTCAGCAGATGTATCTTCCGTCACTGAATCTACCGCTTCTTTCTGCCACTTCACGGCAGAATTGAAATCACCAACCTCAGCATAGGAAGCCGCGAGAGTACCGAAATAACGGTAGTCCTTCCAATCGGCAAGTTCGCAGGCTCTGGTGGCATTCTCGAGCGCCTTTGGACCGTCACGAAACTCAGCAATCGGGCACGTGGCCTGTAACCAGGCGCGGCGACGCAACATGAGCGGCTGCTTGGCACCAACCATCCGGCGGATAGAATCCAACACCTTGGCGAATTCCGGCTCCACCTCATCGTATCGCTTTTGCTCTCGGCACAGCACAGCCAGCTTGGTTACCAACGCCGCTGCTGGATGGTTGCTGCTTTCCAGCATTCTTACCTGATTGTCCGTAACCATCCGGATCTCCTTGACATAAGGAGAATCCAGATAGCCTACCGGCTCTCAAACTGAACCGGTAATTCTATTTGTCGCTGATCAGTATACCCATGCCTTTCTCATAATATCGAGTCTATAGTAGTTTTGAGGGGGCAAATCAAGCGAAAAAAGGCGGTTAGAAACGCTCAAAATAGTACCAAAATGGAGACATGAGTCGAGGGCTTTTCTCCATCTACACTGTAAAGTCTTGCATCAAATGTACTTATAGAACCAGTATGCCACTTTCGACACGGGCATTGAAAACGGTTGCAGAGCGCTCTGACCAACCGTCACCGTTCGTCCGCAAGACTAGTAGTTTGTAACGCTTATAATACTGGGTAGAGTTTCTTTAGCTTTACGCGAGCGTCCGCAGTTGTAAATTGCCAATCCACCGTAGCGCCAGCAT
>CP070806.1:1245548-1251598 GCA_020343675.1 Phycisphaerales bacterium | reverse complement strand
AGCGACTACGCCCGCGGAGACGGAGCTGCACAGCAGCGGCTGGGTTCGCTGGAACGACACGCCTGATTTGGGCGGGTGGTTCTGGAGCGACGTCTTCAGCGACGATGATAATGAAGACGCGACGGTGCTGTTCACGATGGACCCCGGCACGTACACCCTGGAAGTTGTCCGCCGTGAAGATGGCGCCCAGTTGGATCTTATTGTGATTTCCAGGATTGACTAAGTGTCGTTGATGCGATTCCGGCTCGGCTTTCCGCTTGCGCGGGACAGTGGGCAGGATGTATATCAGTTCGGGGCCCGTACCGAGTCAATCGGTGCGGGCCCCGTTTGTCTAACCTACTCATTCAGTCGGCCGCAGCCGGAAGAATTTACTTCTTCGACTTCGACGAGAGGATTCGCACCTTGTCCGTCCCGGATACGGTTGTGACGCCGCTCGCCTGGTCCGTCGATTGGCTCGTCAATGAACCTGTCAACTGGGCCGTCAGCTTAGCCTCTGTGCTGTCTTCGGAGAGTTCCAACTCTTGTGTCCTGAAATGAAACAGCATATCTTCATCCCCATCGCCATTGACATCTTCCAGCGTCCAGCGCACCGGCGCCGCTTCTGCAAACAGGGCGGTGGTCGGGTCAACCGCCACGGCATCGAAACCATCTGCTGTCAGGACCGCCACCGAGACGACGCCTTTGGACTTGAGATTGATGACGTTTGTGTCGCTGCCCGGCTTGATGTCAATCTTCAGTCCAGGTGCCTGATTGACCAGATAAACGGGGACATCGCCGGGGCCATAGAACCCCAGGGAAAAGACCTCCAAGTTTTCGTCCTTCCCTGTCAATACACTGGCGCTGCCAGATGCTGGGATGAACTTGTCAGCATTCCATTCGACGTAGTTCGTAACTTCAAAATCCGTGCCATAGACCGTGATAACCGGCTGCGGGTCGGGGTCGCTGAAAATATAGATGCCATAAGCGACCGATCCGCCGCGGAATTTGACTGTCGTGCCTTCGTCAACATACATGCCACCAAGCACATAGGCATCTGCGTCCATGTTGACCGTCCCACCCGGCTGAATCCACACGTCACCCACAACCGCACCCGCTTTGAGATTCAGCGTCCCATAGACCATTAGGAAATCGTCCCAGTAAACGTCTGAAGTCACATCTGGTTCTGAATCAAAGATGTCTATCAGTTCGGCGCCGCACGGGGCAGCGTACACGGTTACCAGAACACACACTATGATTGCCAGGAATCCCACACGTATATTCTTCTTTTTTCCCATCGTTATCCCCCCCTAAGAATCGGCCTCTTTTCGTTGTCCCATGCACGAAATGTAGCGGTCATACGGAAACCAAAGCGCGTTTGTGATCGTCCGGCTTCTTGCGTTCGGGATGAGTGAAATGTCTTGTTGACCCGTGCCATTGAAAAAAATCCCCCCTCGGCAAGAATACCCTTTCGCGTATGTTGCCTAATAAATAATAGGAACAAATTCCGCCCGAGGCAAATACTCTGACCGTGCCCAAATCAAAACTCGCACAAAGGCCCATTGTTATCGGGCGAACAAGGAATAATATGGGCGATTTGCGTCACTTTTTCAAAAAAAGCGTTCTTTCTTAACAACGACACCGCTCAAAAAAACCGGACTGTCCGGGCAAAGTCGGTCTCTGTAATGGCCGATATTATACATACATGTGACAGTCTCCGTGCTTTTCGGAATAGGCAATGAGAGAAAAAGCTTTTACACTTATCGAAGTCATATTGGTTGTCACAATCCTGGGCATCCTCGCGGCTGTGGTTCTGCCAACCTTCAGCGACCATGCGACAAGCGCCAAGGAGTCCGCAGCGAAAAGCAATCTGATGACGATTCGCAGCCAGATCGAGCTGTACAAATTGCAGCACAACGGTGTCCCGCCCGGATATGTCAATGGCACAGCCGCGAGTGTGGACGTGCTGACGCTTCAATTCGTTGGGACTTCCACCGTTGACGGCGTCGCCTCATCCAACCCGAATCCCACCAGCCCGTTCATCTACGGGCCCTATCTCAAGAAGATCCCGAAGAATCCCTTCAACAACTTGTCCACCATCGCCTACGTAGCGGAGGCCACCGCGTTTTCCGCGGCTGTGGATGGCACCTCCAGCGGCTGGTTGTACAAGAAGGAAACCGGCGAGTTCGGGATCAACTGGACCGGCACCGACCACGAAGGCGTTGCCTTCTACAATTACTGAGCGTGCGCGCGCCTCGCATACTTCTGCCCCCACACCCCACCCACTGATTCATCGCGTCCTGTTCTGTTGCGAAGCGGCGAACCCGTCGTTCATCAGAGGGCGTTCGGGCCACGAGACAGATGATTCTCTTTGCCGCATTCACCAGGGGAGATGGCAACTGTAGTGACGGCAGAACAAGCCCATGGATCGCATCGCAATCAGGGCAATCATCTGGACGGCAAGATTGGCGAACAGGTGTAGTGCGATGATGGACGCGTTCTTGTTGATGAGCTGCCCGTATCGGGAGGTTCGCAACTGGAGTTCCCAAGCCAATGCAAACAGGCCGAACACGACAAGATAAGGCCAAAAGGCCTTCGCGATGGGTCTGAGGATGTAGCCCGGGCGCAGGACCATGGCAACGTCCCTGCCCACCGAAAACGTCAGAATGGCCATCGGAAAAACAAACAACCCCGCATGAACCAATACGTGCCAGGCAACGCCGGCCTTCTTCGATGTCGCAAGGTAAATGATGCTGGGTAGCAAAACAACCACCAGCACCATCGCAAAGACAAGCAGCGAGGCCATGACGTTCCAGATGAAGCCGAAGAGCCCGCCCATATATACGTCCGGCAGCTCCTCGGTATCAAGGGCCGTTGCGCCGATGATCTCCATGTAGTACCAGAAGAGACAGCCCCACGCGGCCAACGTTATGACCAATCCGGTTGGAGCCTGAAACCTGAATCCGCCGAAAGTCCAGGAATAATCTGTATGACCTGTGAAGAACTTGAAACACACCGCCGCGGCGACAAAGACCAGACCGGTTACATTCTGCGGCCTCACAAACAACTTCCAACTACCGACGAATACCGCACGGTAGAACCCGGGCAGGGGCTTACCTTCTTCTTCGGGCGGCTCGATCGTCCTGGGCGATTCGTTGCTCTTGAGAGGAATAATGAAACGCTGTCCGCAGGCGGTGCACCGCGCTCTTTTCCCTCCGTGTCTGTCGGCAAAGGCGATCAGCGCATTGCAGCTCGGGCAGTTGAATTGGATTGTCATACTCAAGCCTGCTGCATCACGTCAACGAAGCTCTTGAGATTGTTGGCCCATTTCTTGGCTTCCAGCAGGTCCACCTTGCCCTGCTTGACGAGCATCGCCAGATGTTTTTCCAGAGTGATCATTTTTTCATCGGGCTTGTTTCGCGTTTTCGTTTGCAGTTGCGAGTAGAGTTGCTCGATCTTGCCGGTGCGTATGAGGTTCGCGCAGGCGTAGTTGTTATTGAGAATTTCCATCGCGACAATTCTTCCGCTGGCGTCGTTCTTCGGCACGAGTTTCTGGCTTATGATGTAGGCCAGTCCGAGCGAGAGTTGGTTTCGCACCTCGGCCTGCCGGCCGGAGGGGAAATAGTCCAGGATGCGCGTGACTGTGCCGGTGGCGTCTCTTGTGTGCAGCGTGGAGAAAACGAGATGTCCCGTCTCGGCGGCCATGAGCGTCATGGCGATTGTCTCGGCGTCGCGCATCTCTCCGACGAAGATGATGTCGGGATCCTGCCGGAGCATTTCTTTGAGCCCGTCATGAAATGACTTGACATCCCTTCCGACCTCCCGCTGCGAGATGATCGAGTACTTCTGGGGGAAGAGGTACTCAATCGGGTCCTCCACGCTCATGATCCTGCATGCACTTTTCTCGCTGATTCGATGCACGAGGGAAGCAATCGTCGTCGATTTGCCCGCGCCGGTGATGCCGGTGACCAGGACCAGGCCATGCTTGCGGCCAATGATGTCGGCCCAGACATCATTTGGAAAACCGATATCCTCCAGGCTTGGAATGTCCATGGACAAGGCCCGGATAGCTGCGGCCAGGCCGTCGTTTTCCCTGAAGATATTGATGCGAAACTGCAGCGAGCCGACCCGGTAGGAGCAGTCCACACTGTGCCGGGTGCGCAGTTTCTGCCTGGTTTCCTCTCGCAGCAGTGGGTAAATGAGCTGTTTGGTCATCTCGGGCGTCACATTCGGGCCTTTGAGCTTGACCAGGCCCCCGTCGATGCGGTAGGCCGGCGGGGCGCCGACCTTGATGTGCAGATCGGAGACCCGCAGCGCGCCGTGCTTCTCAAAGTAATCCAGCATATCAAGAATGCTCAGATTGCCCTGCTCTGCGGTCGGATAAATTTTTGCCGACGCCGGATATTCTTCTGCCATACTTGCCTCCAATGGAATTAAGTCGTTGGCGAGCAGCGCTTTGTTAATGTTCCCTTTGAGGAATGGGAGAAAATCCCTCGCCTTCAGGCGAAGACTTTAGTATTATCCGAGCACGGAGCATTACCGTAAATCGAGCCATACGACATACGATATCAAATATCACCTGGTTTGGATAACGAAATATCGTAAAGCGGTTCTGACGGGCGAGACAACGAGAAGGGCTAGAGAGCTGGTCCGTGAGATATGTCGTATATGGGATGTAGAGATCATTCGCGGGCATGTAGCCAAAGATCATGTGCACATCTTTGTGTCTGTTCCGCCTCATATATCGGTAAGCAAGCTGATGCAGAGCCTCAAGGGTAGAAGTTCGCGGAAAATGATGTCCGAGTTCAAGCACATCAGCAGAGCGTTCTGGGGCCGACATATATGGGGTCGAGGGTACTTCGCCGCGAGTTCTGGGAATGTTACGGACGAGGCAACTATTCAGTATATCGAGCTCTAGTGCTCCCTGACAATTGAGTTTAGGAATTTGTATGTATTTGTCGATAACTCCATTGGATCAAGGTTGATTTGATGGAGCATCGTCATGAGAAAGAAATATGTAGTTCGTTTGAAAAGTGAAGAACGCGCGGAAGTGCGGGCCATGGTCAGCAAAGGCAAGGTGGCGGCGTACAGGATAAAGCATGCCAACATCCTGCTGGCGGCAGACGTTGAGGGGTCGGCTTGGTCTGACCAACGGATTGCAGAAGCCTTTTCATGCCATCCGCGCAGCGTTGAGAACGTTCGGCGACGATTTGTCCTTGAAGGACTCGAGGCGGCATTACAACGCAAGAAGCAGGCTCGGCCCTCACGAGAACGCAAACTCGATGGCGACGGCGAAGCGAGATTGATCGCTCTGGCATGTAGCAAGCCGCCCGAAGGTCGCGACTGCTGGACGTTGAAGCTGCTGGCCGATGCGTTAGTCCGATTGGAGGTGGTCGACTCGATCTCTGACCAGACGGTGCGACGGACATTGAAAAAAACGAGTTGCGGCCCCACCTTCAGCAATGCTGGGTGATTCCACCCAAGGCCAATGCTGAGTTTGTGGCCTGCATGGAGGACGTCCTGGACCTTTACAAGCGGCCTTATGACCCGAAACACCCGGTTGTGAATATGGATGAACAGCCGGTTCAACTGGTCAAGGAGGTTCGCCGACCGTTGACCTCCAGACCGGGGCGACCCCGACGTTATGATCACGAGTATGAACGTGCGGGAACTGCATGTATCTTTTTGTTTACAGAAGCCCTTCAGGGCTGGCGTGATGTGCACGTTCGCCAGCAGTGAACGGCTGTTAATTGGGCCCAGGAGATTGCTGATCTCCTGGAAAGCAGGTATGCTGAGGCAGAGAAAGTCATATTGATTTGCGACAACCTTAATACCCATAGGATTGCTTCGTTCTACAAGGCCTTTGACCCGGCTAAGGCACGCCGCCTAGCTGAACGTATTGAGATTCACTATACGCCTACACACGGCAGTTGGCTGAACATTGCTGAATGCGAATTGAGTGTTCTGAGTCGTCATTGTCTTCGAACCCGTACGCCGAGTATTCAATCTCTGACTCGCAAGGTCACGCCGTGGGTGGAAGACCGCAACAATCGCCAGTGTGGCGTTGACTGGCA
>CP070806.1:1239347-1245448 GCA_020343675.1 Phycisphaerales bacterium | reverse complement strand
GAAGCAGGAGAGCAAAATGAAAGTCAAGCCGTTACGAGCCAGGCAGGTGATGGGAATGGCATTTTTCGTGACCATTGTTTTGGCTGCTTGCCGAAATACCTCACCGCTTTCCACAGACTCCCGATTTCATTTCCCCTCGTGATCCACAGAATTGTCACCGCCGTCCTTCCGTGCTAAACTATTGTTGAACAATCGCTGCTTTCCACGTACCGCGAATGGAGTTCGAAATGGCCTCCGCTTTCGAATGTTGGCAGCCAGAGTCTTCGCCTGGTGACCGAGCACACCACCGAGTAACAACGTTACTTCAGCCAGGTCTACCGGCCTCCGCTTGATAAACCTGGTCGCCGGAGCCGGTACCTCCAGCCCGACCACGACAGTGTCGGTCGACGTCACCATCTGAATTGGCAGTGTCCCGGCGGCCAACTTGATGTAGAGCGCCTAGGATCCCGCTTGCGAGGGAAAGCGGCAGAGTCGACCGGAGAGGACGCGTTCGCCAAGAACCGTGACGAATGGGAGGTTGAATGTGCCCTGCAAAATCCTGATCGTGGATGACGAGCCCAAACAGGTTAGCGCCTTTGCTCGAATCCTGGAGCAAGAAGGTTATGAGGTAGTCATCGCAAAAGATGATCTAGCGGCGTTGTATCTCCTCGATGAATTTCGGCCCGATTTGATTATTCTTGACATCGGCTTTGGCTCTGATGAGAGGAAAGGATTTGATATCCTCAAGGCAATCCTGGCAAAGGACAATACAATACCTATCTTCATTCTGACCGGGCATGACGATGATGAGCTCGAATGGTTATGTCTCGAGCTGAAAGCTGTAGATTTCGTTAGCAAATCCAAGCCACTAAAGGTGCTTTTGGCTCGCATCAAGGCCAGGTTACCCCGTGCTCTGCGGGAGCCTATCTCAATTGATGATTGCATCAAGATCGATCTGGGAAACTATCTGGTCAAGGTAAAACGGACTGGTGAATGGCATGAAGCGCATCTCGAACCTCTGGAATTCGAAGTTCTGAAAAAGCTGGTGTCCAATCCGGGCTGGGTGATTCCGCGAGAAATACTGGAGAGCTACTTTCCCGAGGCCAAAGACCCGGCCGCAACACTAAACCGTTACATCTCCGAACTGCGGAAGAGGCTAGAGCCTGATCCCGGTAATCCTGAGTATGTCTTGACCAAACCAGGTGTCGGATACTGGTTCAAGGAATACAGGTGAGGTTTGGCTATGGCTGCCCCGCTAGGTATTCTGGACGCCATTCTCGCCTTGGTTATCCTGGTTTTCCTGACAATCTCTGCGGTGTCGGGGTACTGGCGACAGCGCCTGACTTCTTGAGGTTGGTAGACAGCAGCAAACAGAGATACACGAGATGATTAAGAATCCAAGCATCAAGCCTCTCACCAAGTTTCTTCAACCTGATCGATAATGCCATTCAATACTGCGAAGAAAAGGGCGAGATAGACATAGCTCTGGAAGCGGGTGAGGAAAAGAACCTGGTCTAAGTCCTGGTTTCCGATACGGGTGCGGGCATACCTGGAGAAGACTGGGAACTCATTGGAAATGGTGGCTTTTGTGTTGAGCCGGCTTTTGGCTTTCTCCTAGTCGCGGAAGAACCGACTCCTTGGTAAGGTTGTGGTAATGTTGCTGTGCTTAAATATAAGAAAGTGTATTGGATGGGATTGTCACATATAAAAACGGAGGCATACAATGAAACTCACAACTCTACTGAGGGGAACGGTCATTTTGATGATTATCCTATTCATCAAGGCCGAGACTCAAACGCGCGCAGTATGGGTCCAGGCCAACACCTGGCACGTAGCCACCGATGGTTCGGACGTAACCGGGGACGGCTCAGAGGTCAACCCATTTGCCACCATCCAGCATGGGATTGATATGTCTACTGATGGCGACACCGTGTTGGTGCATCCTGGGGTCTATAAGGAAAACATCAATTTCCTGGGTAAAACCATCATCGTTGGCTCGCTGTTTGTTACGACTGGTGACGCAGATTTCATTCTGCAGACCGTTATTGACGGTAATCGCGACGACCACGTCGTCACTTTTGAGAACGGCGAAGCTGCCACCGCAAGGTTGAGTGGATTTACCATCGCCAACGGATATGCGCTTGGCGCTACTTATCCCGAATACAATGGCGGTGGGATTCTCTGTCACTATTCCAGCCCCACCTTGACCCACTTGAAGGTCATAGGCAACGAGAGCGACAACGAAGGCGGCGGTCTATACCTTGCCCACTGCTCTTCAGTCATACAGGATGTTGTTGTCACGAACAACCTTGCTGGGAGCGGAGGAGGCGGAATTCGCTATTCGTATGGTAGCGTGAGTCTTGATAAAGTGATTGTGGTCCATAACGCGGCACGTGGTGCTGCTGCAGGCATTCATTTTTACCATGCCGATGGCACCGTCACAAACGCCGTGATTGCAGACAATTCAGGGGGTGGTAAAGGCGGCGGTATGCATTTTGACGGCTCCAGCCCGGTTTTTGTCAATGTAACTATTGTCGGAAACCGGACGGGTGGAAATGGGGGAGGACTGAATGTCTCCTACATGAGTCAGCCTACGCTGGTGAACTCGATTGTCTGGGGGAATTCGCCGGAGCAGATTTACTTTGATACCGATTGGCCCGGAGAGGCGCTGACCGTTGAGTATTCAGATGTTCAGGGTGGAGAAGCGGGAATTGTCACAAACGGTCAAGGACCGGTTTACTGGGGCGACGGAAATATGGACGCTTCTCCCCGATTTGTGAATGTTTTTCTGGGCGACTATCATCTGGCGAATGGCAGCCCTTGTATCAACGCCGGTGATGCTGCTGCCGCTCCCGTCACCGACATCGAAGGCAATCCTCGCCCTAGCCCGGCGAGGTCCAATCCAGATCTGGGAGCTTATGAGAATTCGTCAAGATCGCCGCGAGTACGTTGCTACCCAGATTTTATTAGGCCGAAGAGATGCCGTATTCCTTGAAAACCGCCAGAATCTTGTCGCCGGCAAACCCTTTTCCGATCGTTCCCAGGTCAACAGACTGACCTGCATTTCTTAACCCAACGGTCGTTTCCCGCGGGTCCAGGATCAGATTTCGATAATTCACCAAAGAAAGGACCTGCTTGATGATTGATTCATCTGGTTGGGCAGTTGAATCCTTGACCATTTTCCAGAGTAACAAGTGGTCCTACTCATTCAAGAGACCGCCGGGGCGACGATCAACGGGACGACAGCGCACAACATCACCGGCCAGGATCCCCACCGCGCCCTCCTGGCCGACAACGGCGGGCGCATGTGGACCCACGCCTTGCTACTCAGCAGCCCGGCGGTGGATGCGATTCCCCCGGCGGCTTGCACTCTCGCCACCGACCAGCGCGGCGAATCCCGCCCGCACCTACTTGCCGCTCATCATGCGCAACCACTGAGGCGAAACGCCCTCCCGCAGGTTGGGCGCCTGCGGACGGCCAGGCCCCCGCGTTGGAGGACGTGGGTGTAGATCAGGGTGGTGCGGATGTCTTTGTGGCCGAGGAGTTCCTGCACGGTGCGGATGTCGTAGCCGTTCTGGAGGAGGTGGGTGGAGTGAGTGGCGGAGAGTGTGCGGAGTGACGCGTTTTTGGATGCCGGCCTTACGGTTGGCATATGATTTCGCTCGAGGGGGATCATAGGCAAGATAGGCTTTGTCAAATCTGTGTGGCTTAGGTGGCCGGTGTCCGTAATGTCGTCGCTTCTTGGGCACTGCTCGTACATAGGTTGCTGCAGGGCAATTCGCAGCCAAGTACATGTTGGGTGGCGGCGATGACCAGTCGCATGTTGGACAGGGGAAGCGATGCCGTTGGTCAACCTCCAGCATACAGAAGAGATGGAGGAACTACAGTGTGCCGTCCACTCATGCAATCCACGCTGTGCACACTGCTGCTGATTGTTGTCCTCATCGCGTGCGGTCCGACGGCCGCGCCTCTGTCCATCTCCCCCGCGACGCCTGCGCCCACGGTGACCGGGGAGTCGACACCCGGAGACACTTTTGCCTACAACTACGCGTTCGGACTGACTCCGGCGTTTGAAGGCCAGGTCGATGTCGCCGGTGCTCACCTCTACCTGACTTGTTTCGGGGTAGGAACCCCAACGGTCGTGCTCGACGCAGGGGCGGGCATGACCCCAGATACTTGGAAGGATGTGGTCAGTGGAATCTACACGCACACCCGCACCTGCGCCTTCAACCGTGCCGGATACGGATGGAGCAGCGGCCCTGTCGAACCGCGCTCCGCCCAGACTCACGCCAAGATGCTCCGCAAATTGCTGGCCACTGCAAAGATCGAAGGCCCCTACATCCTCGTGGGCCATTCCATCGCCGCGCTCAGCGACATCGTGTTCGCCGACAAGTACCCCGAGGACACGGCCGGACTAGTGCTGGTGGATGGCGCACACCCCGACCAGTGTGAACGCAGGCGGGATGCGCTTCCGCCGGAGTCACCGGATGATAGCGAGGACCTCCAAGCCTTTCGGAGCTTCTTTATTGACTGCGACACATTCTGGAGCAGGATAACCAGCGAGAGTGGCGACCGTTGGCTCGACAGCAGCGGCGACCAAGCCAGGGAGGTGACATCGTTGGGAGACCTGCCGCTCGTCGTGCTGTTCAACGGTAGTACATCCGGCGAAAGGGGGGATATCTCTCCCGACCTGATCGCGCAACTGGACCAGACCAAGGTGAATATGCAGGGCGAGTACGCTGACCTGTCGACCAACGGCTCCTTGGTCGTGGTTGAGGACACCACTCATCTTATCCAGAATGACCAACCGCAGGTAGTCATCGACGTGATCCTGCGGGTGCTGCAGGTGGCACGAGGGAGGTAGCTGTACTGGCCCTAGACCCAGCCGCTTCGCTGACCCGGTAGCACAGCTCGGACCCGCCAGGCGGCGTAGTCCCCGTCCTAGGCCATGCCTCATGAATGGTCTTGCACGCGGCGACGGAGGTAAAGTTATGTCAATCCGACGCTTTATTCAGCGCCTCTTCTCGATTGGTTCTGAGCGTCACCCCGACCGTAAAGAGCGGCGATACGACGATGTTCAGATTGTGAGCGCCGTCGATGGTACGGTAATCAAGGGGCACGACTCCGCTAAGGCGTATTTCGAGCGGGAGAAGCAGTTGTATGAAGCCTACGGGTCGACCATCATCTTCCAAGTGTACCGGATGAACTTGAGAAGGCTGCCCTAACACGGGTTGCAGCCGACCGGGTTATCTTGCGCGATTTCAACTGCTCCACGCGCATTCTGGTTAGCTCTGTGGCAAAGTTGCTCACGCCGCATCCACCCGGCGGCTGAACCCAACCGTTAGCCAGAGCATCGGGAATCATCGGCCTGGCCAGAAAAACTAGCGTGTGAGAACGGCGGGGTCGTAGGAGGTAGACATGCCAGACATGGCACCTGTTGTGAGGTCTGTCAAGCTTCCCAACCAGGTAAGGCTTCCCTATGTGGAGCAGGGAGATTCCTCGGGTGTTTCCGTGGTACTTCTGCATGCCATCGCTGACTCCTGGCACTCCTTCGAACGAATGCTACCTCACCTGCCCGACTCCATTCATGCCTTCGCCCTGACGCAAAGGGGCCACGGAGATGCGAGTCGGCCCGCGGAGGGCTATCGCCCCCGTGACTTCGCGGCGGACCTCGTAGCTTTTATGGACACCCTCCATCTTGAAGCCGCCGTCATCGCAGGTGGCTCCAGCGGCGGCTTCATTGCTCGGCGCTTTGCGATAGACCACCCCGAGCGCACCTTAGGGCTCGTGCTCTTGGGCTCGCCCGCCACCCTGCGAGACAAGCCGGGTGTTCTTGAGATCTGGGAATCCACCGTATCGAAGCTGACGGATCCGGTCGACCCGGACTTCGTGCGCGAGTTTGCAGAGAGCGCACTTGCCCAGCCGGTGCCGCAAGCATTCGTCGAAACCATGGTACAGGAGAACCTGAAGGTCCCGGCTCTGGTGTGGAGGGCGACGTTCGAAGGACTCCTGGAAGACGATTCTTTCGGCGAGCTCAACAAGATCAATGCCCCCACTCTCATTGTCTGGGGTGACCAGGATGCATTCCTGCCTCGAGGTGATCAGGAGGTGCTCGAAGCGGC
>CP070806.1:1233046-1239247 GCA_020343675.1 Phycisphaerales bacterium | reverse complement strand
ATTTTTTGCACATGGTAATTCTCCTGATAAATAAGGTTCAGATTGTTCCGCTTTGGTCATGCCCCAAAGCGGCCAACGACGACCCGGACCCGGGCGCACTTTCTCCCTCAGGTCGGGACAGATTCTCCGGATATGATTGAACCTCCTTCCTTCCATCGCCCGGTTCGGGCGCTTCAGCAATCAGTGGAAGTCGACAACTGACTACAGAAAACTCTTTGACTGCGTGATTCGCAAATCCACCAAGCAGCTATCCTCTTTTTTACCAGATTACCGGCCCCCTCGTCAAGAGAAATCTGTGCGTGGGCGTAAGAGGTCATGGGGTATATCTTTGGCGGCAACCAGCGCATCCGCGGCGTGCCCTGAAGCTCTATCAGGGAAAATCCACCTGCTCGCTTGTTCACGAGATATTCAACGGGCGAAGTACTTGCGGAACAGCCTATTGCAGCCTGTGGCAATGATTGTCAGTAGTCTTTGAAGGATCTCAGCCATGTTGGCCAATCGCTGGGCAGGGCGCCGCCGGCCTGGGTCCAGGGACCGGCCGTGTCGTATGAGCGATGCCACTTCAACACCCACAGCTCCTTGAGCCCCACTTTCCTTGCAGACCAATCCAGGAAAAGGGTGTTCACAAACCCGTTATGCCGGTTTACGCAGACGCGCCGCATGTGATTATTTCCTCGGTGCTGGCCATCATATTCCGGAGGACCTTCTTTGTCCCTTGGCCAGGTATCGTATCGCTGCGCCCCTAAGAACAGCGGGACACGACCTGCCCCTTGAGCATCGGGAGTCCTCCAGTGATCACTCTCAGATTTGCCTCCAAGACCATATCCTGGTTCCGGATTGTTGCACCAGCCATTCATCCCGTAGCTGCCTTTGAGAGGCTTGAGCCAATCTTTGTGCTTCCAGTAGCCCCAGGCCGTGGTCGAGCCGAGGAATGTGCCCTCAAACCCACCAGAATTGCCGGACTCATCGAGCCAAGGTTTTGTGGCATTCGGACAGCAGGTAACATCGGTGTCGAACGTGTGGTACGCGCCCAACGCGCTGCACCACGTATTATTACCGGTACCCCTGCTGGTACCTTTCCACCCTTCCATCAAATAGCCTTCGTTGTCTTGGGTGTACATTGAAAACCATAAGCTCCACTGTTTCAGCAGCGATAGACACGCGACCGTCCGTGCTTGTTTTTTTACGCGCTGAAGTGCCGGCATCAAGACCGCCATCAGCAACGCTATGATGGCGATGACGACCAAAAGCTCTATCAACGTAAACCCACTTCTTCGCCTGCGCATAATGCAGTCCTCAGGCTGTTGCCGTCATTGGTTCACAAAATGGACAACAGTGTTCTTCCATTCGGTGGAATTTCCCATTTCCTGCCCTATCTCAGCTGGATTTTGCCCACTGTTAAGATTATACATCAAAGCCCCGTAGGTCGCAATGGCAAAATCACTCGGACTCAGGGGGCTTGTGACGACACCGCCGGTCAAAGCTCTCGTGAAGTGCGAAGAATGAGAAACCCACCGAATCCAGGCAAAATCCTTCTTGAAGATGAGTGGCGAATCTGGTATAAAATAGTCAGTGTGTGCTGTGGATTTTGGTCTTCTGGTCTGCGGAATGCTGACAGCTTTCTGATGGAGGAGGCTTACTATGTCAAAGGTGTCCATCTATTTAGCTTCGTTTGTTTTGGCTCTGGCTCTGGTCGGCACGAAGGCGGCGTTTGGCGTGTTCAGTGTCGATATCCGAGTCGCTGCCACCAATGATGATGCCGAAGAGAACGTCGCGTCTGGCAGTGTAGATTTGGCCAGCAGTGACCTGGAGCTGGTTCATGATTTTAGCTTAGCGCCCGATTCCCTGCAAATGGTAGGTATCCGATTTACGGGTGTAGGTCTTCCCAGCGGTGCCAGAATCAGGAAGGCGTGGGTGCAGTTCACTGCCGATGATGTGAACAATGATTACCATATCCCCCCTGTCTCTCTCATCATCGAGGGTGAACTGAGTCCCAGTCCCGCTGAGTTTGCTTCCTCTGAACGTGATGTTAGCAGCAGGGCAAGAACGACGGTGTCGGTGGTGTGGGATATACCACAGTGGGGAGCCTTCTACTTGGCAAGTCCGGACCAACAAACCTCTGATATCTCAGCTATCATCCAGGAGTTGATCGATCAACACGGTTGGGAGGCCGGCAACGCGATTGTGTTGATGTTTAGAGACAATCCGGATATACCCTCCGGCGGAACGCGAGAAGCCGAGGCTTTCGACGGGGACAAGGCTCAGGCTCCGCTGCTGCACATAGAGTACACGGTTCCATATGCCACGAATCCAAACCCCGTTGACGGCGGCATAGGTGGCTCTGCGCCGCTTATGCAGTGGACGGCCGGAGATACCGCCGTGTACCACGATGTGTACTTCGGCACCAATCCGGACTTAGGGCCTGCTGACTATATGGACCGTTGGCCCTGGGCGATGTACTGGCACGCTCCCGGCTTGACTCCAGGCGCCACTCACTACTGGCGGGTCGATGAGGTTGAGGCTGACGGCACTACGATTCACACAGGCGATCTCTGGAGCTTCACGGCTGTGGGCTTTGCGGCCCACAGTCCCGACCCACCTGATGGTAACAAGACTGCGCTGCCTGATGTGGTCCTCAGCTGGCGTCCTGGTGTCAATGCGGCTACACACGATGTGTACTTCGGCCCCAGCCGAGTCGACGTAGCTGCCGGCACCGGCGGTACGTTCAAGAGAAACCAGGCGAGCAAAACCTACGCGCCCGAAGGTCTTCAGAATGGCACTGTTTACTTCTGGCGGATCGATGAGGTTGAAGCCGATGGTACAACCAAGCACGCAGGCGAGGTCTGGGGGTTCAGAACACTTGACGATCCTGCCCTTGTCGGCTGGTGGAAGCTTGACGAACGTCAGGGCATCGTCGCCTTTGACTCGTCCGGGTATGGCAATCATGGCACAATTGGCGGCAATCCGCAGCCGGCAGCAGGGGCAATCGATGGCGCGCTGCTTCTGGACGGGTCCGATGACTATATCTCGATCGACGGTGTAGCTGACCACATGACAAACAACAATTTCACAGTCAGTGCATGGATCAAAACCAAGCAGGCGGATGAGGGGACATTGTTTGGATCTAACTCCGGCAGTACCAGCAATCTCCAATTTGGCGTCAAAAGTGGGAATGTGTGGGTGGATGATGGTCCCGAAACACAGTTCCCCCCTGCAGTCAACAACAACCAGTGGCATATGGTGACATACGTCAGGGACGGAGCCACCGCATACATATATATCGATGGAGTTTTGCAGGGCACGGATCCCGCCGAGGATGAGCCGGCTGCGGACCTACGGTGGTCAATAGGCCAGGAATGGGATAATAGCCCGAGCGATGAATTCGAAGGCACGGTGGACGACGCCCGCTTCTATACCAGACCACTGAGCGATGAAGAGGTAGCCCGGGTGTTCAGAGGTGATGTCGATCTGGCCCACAGCCCGAAGCCGGCCGATGGCTCAACGCCAGACGTGGAGCGCGCGACACCGCTTAGCTGGTCACCTGGAGAAAAGGCCACTGAGCATGATGTCTATTTCGGTACCGACGAACTCACTGTCCAAGCCGTTGATGCATCCGATACCACGGGTATCTATCGGAGCCGACAGAGTCTTACAAGCTATACTCCACCCGAAGCTCTTGCGTGGGGCGGCGGACCTTACTACTGGCGTATCGATGAGAACAATAGCGACGGGACAATCAGTAAAGGCAACGTATGGAGCTTTACCGTAGCTAACTATCTGATCGTGGACGATTTCGAGGACTATAATGACTGGCCACCGAACGAGATATACACTGCGTGGCAGGACGGATACTTGAACCCGGCAAACGGGGCCCAGGCAGGGTATCTCACGCCCCCTCTGGTAGAAACGGTGATTGTCCACGGTGGCGGCCAGTCCATGCCACTGTCTTACGGCAACACCGGCGGCGCAACATATTCCGAGGCTGAACGCAGCTTTGCCGTTGGGCAGGACTGGACAAGGCACGGCATTCAGACGTTGGTGCTGTACTTCCACGGCACCTCGGGTAACACGGGGCAGTTGTATGTGAAAGTCAACGGCTCGAAGGTCCTCTATGACGGCGATGCCGCTGACATAGCCAGACCACGGTGGAAACAGTGGAACATCGACCTTGCGTCGCTTGGCATAGACCTGCAGAATGTCACGACACTGGGTATTGGGATGGACGGGGACGGTGCAAGCGGTACATTGTATTTCGACGACATTCGGCTGTACCGACAGAGCCCGTGATCGCACGCCAACCGAGCGCCGAGCCTGTTGCGTGATTGATATGACAGATTCGCATTCGTTCGCGGTCCATACTGATCAGTCCGGCATGTGGCCCCTTTGTTCTCCCTGGCACCAAGGTATGCTCGCAGGGACTATTTGGCCCGGCCCCCATAATCCCACGGAAGAGCCATTATGAGCGTTGTACGCTTGTAGAGAGGGGAATGTAGGTTTGATATATGCCCGGCCTGCTTTGTTTCAGAAAGCGGCCCTGAAATTTGTACGTCTGAATTAGGGAATCGACAAATACTCTGTCTGACCCCCTTGCAGTTCATAATGAACTTCGATTGTCGGTTGAGAAGGTGCGCGGTCCGCCGACAAATCCACCGTTGTCCTCGCCCGGCCGACGTCATCAAAGCTGGCAATGATCTCCACCGTGCTGTTCGCAGCCCGCCGCAGCTTGCATTCAGGCTGATCACTGCCGTCTCCGATAGTCATGATCGCCGCGATCCGGATTCTTTCGCTCCGTTTCCGCCGCCGGGCGTTGAAGTGCCACTGCTTCGCAGGGGGCTCCGTGGTTACCATAGGATAGCCTTGCCTGGGATCGATCGGCCACGCATTGTCCTGGTAGAAATCGAATCCGCCCGGCGTAAGAAGATGGATCTTCATGAACGCATCGTCCCTGTGGGAGACAAAGGTCTGTTCCTGTTCGTCCAGGTCGAATCTTTCCTTCGCATGCATGAGCCACTCGATTTGAACTGCTTCTGATGCTTCGAGATCATCCACCACCAACACGAGAGACGGACGCACAAGCACCATGTGCCGGATGTACCGAGTAACGGGCTTGCCGTAGCAGTTCTGTGCTTCGCCGGCCGCATAGCCGATATGGGGCATCGTCTGAAATCTTGTCAATGCTCCACGGGCCGCTTCATCTCGGTCAATCTGCCCTCTTCCGTTGATCAAGAGGCCGTTGTGTGCGGCAGTGAGCCGCGTGTATTCAGTGTGAAAAGGCGAGCCGTGTTGTGGGTAGCGTGCGCCGGAGGGCATCGCCAAAGACTTGCCGCCTTTCAGGATCGCGAAGGTGTTCTGGTCGAGGTGGCTGTGGCTGACGGAACCATAGGGCGAACTCTTGAAGAGCACCATCAGGTCCTTCTCGGGTCTGGCCAAATCACTGTGCAGGGCCGCCCACCCGATGCCCTTGAATGCCCGATCCCGCGGGATGCTCTTTGGCGGCGAAGGAACAATCGTATCGGACAGAATCAGGGAATTGGCGAGCGCCAGCCCCTCCAACGAGGAATCTTGCTCCTTGGCGAAAAGATCAGCCCACCATCGCATTCCGGGATCCCGGTTGCGCAGGGCGAAAAACAAGAGCATGGCTCGCAGTGTGTCGCCGCGATCAAGGATGCTCAGATGTTCCATGTCGCCGAAGGGAGTGTTCTCCCCTCTCGGGGAAATACAGTAGATCAGGAAATAAGGGAACTTGCGGAAGAAAGGTTTCTGCCAGAGATCGTAGCCGGTGCTCGTGTAAACGGACTGGAGAGGTGTGATGAAGCGGTCATTGTAGGAAAGGGCGTAGTTGACACCTTCGCCCCAACCTCCGTCCTTGCCGCCCCAGTGCGGAAATACGGTGAGAATCGACTTCATCCCGTAGTCCATCCATTCCTCGGCCTCCGGTCGCTCGGCCAGCGCGATGGAAAACTCGACAAGGTATCCCGGCACACGGCCATCATGGCTCTCACCGGGAGTGTTCAGGAAGTCTCGCTTCTGCATTCGCTCGAGCAGCAGATTACCCCGCGCAACAAGCATCTGCTCGACCGCACGTCGCTCTTGTTCAGAAAAGAGGTCGTAGCACCAGTCATACCCCAGGGGAACAGTGCGAGCGAGCTTGAGACCGATCTCATCGAATCTGGGGTCTTGAACGGACGTGACACCGCCCAG
>CP070806.1:1226697-1232946 GCA_020343675.1 Phycisphaerales bacterium | reverse complement strand
CTGGGATTCTGCGACGGCCATTCGGAAGTTCGCAAATGGCGCGACCGCTTCACCATAGACCGCGTGGATAAGCTGATTCGCCAGGGAGTCAGCACTTACGGCATTGAATATCCCCCCGAGGACCAGACGTCGGATATCGACTATATGGCCGACGGATGGGCGTACCGCCATAAGGGTTGATAGGAAGCCGGGTTACATCAGGAATCAAGCGCGTGTTTGTTTGGCCTGAGGCTCCAGCGGGTAAAAAATTGGCGTCGCCCGAGACTGACGACGCCGGTGAGAATAATAGGAAAGATGCACCACTGCCAATATCGACACAGGAGGGTCCAGAGTTAACGCCTCTTTAAGAGATTTTTCGCCAAACCGGGCCTTCCTCCGGGGCCAAATCGCTGATTGTGCCCTCCTGATGAAGGCCAGCCGGCCTGCCGGGTCCCGAGTTATCCGAGCAGACGCGATAGCTATCAGCAAGGCCGGCAATGAGCAAGGGTTGACGGCGAAGAAGACCTCACTTTGCTGATTTCAGAGATATGCAGGGCAGCGTTCTTTTCTGCGTCCTTGTCGCCGGACGTACTGAACGCCAGCGTGAACTGCCCCCTTGCAGCCAATTCGCCCCGCACACGGGCTTCGGCCCTGAAAATAGCGGCGCCCGTCGTGACTCGTATGGGCTGGGCGGTTGTGATGATTCTGTCCTCGGGCCTTACGACGCTGAAGAATCTCGTTCGGCTCGATGTCAGGTAAACGGTTGCATCCTTCCTCTTCTCATAGATGGCCCTGAAAAGCAAGGCGCAGGTCTGGACCATCACTTCGGCCGTAATGTGGCCCGGCATCATAGGATCCTGAGGGTAATGGTCGGTTATGTACCATTCCGCTCCCGTGATGTGTTTCTGCGTTACGATCTTACGATTTGGCTCGTAGAGGACGACCCTGTCAATCATCAGAAACTTGCTCTTGTAGGGCAGCAATTGCTCAATGTCTATTTTAGCGGATTTCCTGCTGAACATATCAACCCAGACATAGGTCCAGGCATCCGTGCGCGTGCGTCGCACTCCTCTTTCCCTGGAGAACCACATCGCCATCCTTATAATGAAGTGCCAGCACCAGGCCCGGACGTAACGGGTCTTTTCGCGTTTACTTCTGCCCCGGCATCCTGCCGCCACCGGCTCTGGTGTTGGGAAAAGAGGTCTTTCTCCTCCGTCTGCGCGGCCTCCACGGCGATCCCCGGCAGGAATCAACCTTCAGAAGCCCGGTTCCAGGGGCATGAGCCCTCTGACGTGCCTGTCTCAGGTCAGGGGGCAATCACCTCGATACCGCAGATCACCGGCCGCCCTGTGGTCGGTTTCAATTCGAGGGTAATCTGACTTGTCGCCTCAATTGACCTGAACTCTTTGACGAGACTAGTGCCATCGGGTGGCGTCTGCCGGACAATATCGAAGTCCGTCAGGACCTTTCGGCCCTGCAGAAGCACGTCGAATACGCGTTGTCCGGCTTCGGCAGCCTCCGGCTCTGCAAAAAACAGTCGGACCAGGTACTGCTTCTGCTGAGCGGAGTGGGTGGGAATGGTCACACGCGTCAGGCCAACGGCTCCGGAAGCCGTGACCCACGCGAGACTTTCACCCTCGAGCCAGGATGAGTGATGACGGAAGCAATCGGGGTCTGAAGGGACGGTCGTTACGCCTATGTCGGGCGACGAGCCGCCGACGCTGGGATAATCCAGCCACAGGACGCCGCTATCGGAAAGGCGGTCGCCTGGAGCCCCGAAATTGACACCGATTTTCCTGATGGGCCTACTGTCGGAACCCATGGAGGTGTAGGTCCACATCTCGGCCTCGGGCATGTGGATCAGGGCGAGGGACGTTTGGTTGTGATAGCCGCATGTGCAGGTCCGGGTGTAGTCCGGCGCGTTAAGCACGCCGTTGGCGGGGATTAGACTGGGTGTGCAGCCTGACTTAAATCCGCCGAGATTCCCCGTACCAAAGTTGTTCTTCAGGTCAAAGTAGCCTGCAGCTCCGGAACGGAAGGTGATCAGGTTCTCACAGCCGATGAATGTATTGCAGCCGTACTTGCGATCGAATCCCCAGGGCACCGACGCCCCGGAGATGGGGTGCTCGCGATTGATGGGCTGACCAGTGAGAATGCTGCGGGCCGTACCGCCTCCACCTGGTCTCTGCGCGATGACCATACCGCCCAGGAGCAGACAGGGCCCTCCGGGTGAGTCTCCGTTCCAAAGCCAGGTGCCGTCACCGCCCCTGTAGGCCACCTGTCCTCTCGGCTCGCCGGAAGTGATATCCCGTGAATGCCTTCCCGTTTGCAGAAGGACGTCGAATTCCTGCGAGTAGCCGAGCCACGTGCCGAAGACGTTGTTCGTCGTGCTCCATATCACATCGCCCGTTACAACATCCAGGGCTAAGAGTCTCCACGGAGCAGAAGGATCGTTTGGCGGCAGGCCCCGGCGGCTCAGCGCATCGGCCTGGCCGGGCGGAACCCTGTCGATGCAAAAGAGAACGTCGCCGGATGGCGTCCTTCCCGCAATAATGGTGTTGTGGTGGAAGGAATGATCGGCGCGGCGCTGCCACTTTACCTGTCCCGTATAGCGGTCCATGACCACCAGGTCCCGGCAGCTCGTCTCGTTCCAGTTCATACCTCCGACGCGGCCGGGATAGAGGACCGGGTCGGCCCCTACGATGAGCAGGTCGTCCCAAATCCGCAGTTGCACGAAAGGCGCCCGTGCCGCGGCGCCCTCGGTGAGAGTGAACGTCTGGAGTGTATTTCCCGTAGCCGGGTCCAGACGCAGGCACTCGGTACTTCTGGCGATATAGACTCCGTCGTCGGCACAGACGAAATTCGTGCCGACGACGTTGGCGCCTGAATAGTGACTCGGATTCGGGTCCAGGGCCCCTCTGTAGTAGGTCCCCAGATTCGGCAGATTCCTTTCCCAGATGACTCGACCCGTGTACACGTCTCGCGCGGTCATGTGGTGTGCCCCTTCGATGAACAACCGGCCGCCTATGACCTGCTCCGAGGGTCCGTGAATGTGGCGAGGCAGGACATTGTAGTGTGTCGAGCCGCCGAACCACAATAGACCCAGCGGCGCCTTGACCAACGTGTCCTTCGAGGCCACCGTGTTCGAGGCATCGGCGTAGAGATGCGTCCAGTCCGCCGAACCGGGCAGCGCTCCGACTCGCTCGAGCATGGCATAAGGACCGGAAGCGCGGACTTCGGCGCCGTGCAGTACGCCGGCTGCCGCCGCTTGCTGCAACACGGCCAGCGTCGAGGCATCGAAGCACATCGTGCCCCCGTACGGCCTCAGCGAATGAAAAGCTTGCTCCACGAACGTACTGGCATTATCTATTCCCGCTGCTTCGAGGTCCTCTGAGACGATCAGATGGGCCAGATAAGGGGGAAACTCCGCGGTACAAATATCCCCGACCATGGCACTGAGTTGCTCGTTAAGGATGCCCATGCTGTGCCATCTGTTGCGCAGTGTTTCAATTTTGGCCGGGTCGGGGTCCAGCCCGATTACGTATAGATCATAGCCGTTCGATTCCGCTAAGCGGGCCAGCTCTTCGGCCAGCCGGCCACTGCCCAGACCGAGAACGAGGCAGTATCCCTCAGTCACGCCCGTGTTTGTCAGTATCGCCTGGGCTTTGGTGGTCCACTCGTCTTCTGTCGGCCAGGCCAGCCGGTCCAGCACTTCATTGTGCACGGGTGGATTGGCAACTCGCGCGGGACCATAGCAGTAGATACTCCCCTGCTCGGTCACGACGAAAAGCCTGTTATCTGCGGCCAGCATACTGGCCGGCGTACCTTCTATGGATGCTTGCCAGATTTGGACGCCGTTCAACGTTGTGGCCTGGATGCTTCCGCTCCGTCCCTTATAGAGAAGATCGCCCGCCATACAGAATGTGCCGGTGTAGTTGCCGGCGGCGGTCATGATCGCGCCATCCTCCAATGACCCCACAGAGGACCCGTCGGCAATATCGAACAGTTTCCCGCTGTTGTTGAACTGGTTGCCATAGGCCGCGACGTGATTTGTGCTCCTCTTGTTGTCGGTGTTCAAGTCGCAATAGAGCAACTTGCCCGTATCTCTGTCAAGCCCGGCGGCATTTGCCCTGCCGTTCGGGACGATCAGCCGGTCGCCGACGGCCACGAGGTATCCCTGCGGCGCCAGAGCTGCAAACGAATCCGCGCTGTGCGGCTGCGTCATATAAACCGGGCCGCTGCCGTCGTTAAGCCAGACGACATCGCCCGTGGCCGCGTCGAGGGCATAGACAAACACACCCATAAAAGGCCAGATGCCGGCCGAGAAGTAAACGGTCCCACCGAGCAGCGCGGGCCCTCCGCGGGCCGGCCACAGCGAACCGAGACGCCTGTTCCCGATTCCCCTTCGCCCGGCGGGAGCCCCTAAAAACGTCCAGACCACCGAGCCATCATTGGCATCGAGACAATACAGACAGCCGTCGTCGGAGACAACAAAGACCCTGTCGTCCATGCTGTCCGCCGGGTCGTTCGTCCAGGCGGCGGGGGCAAAACGGACCGGGGCATCCGCGAAGAAACGCCATTTGACCGAGCCGGTCTCGGTATCGTAGGCCGTTACGCTGTCGGTCAAGGATGAACCCACAAAGAGGCTCTTGCCCAGGACGACCGGCTGATAGCACCGGTCGTAGTCGATCCTGTTGCCCTGGTCGGGCCATGCCTGCTTGAGTCGCGGCAGTCGCAATTCCCACTGAAGGGACAGTTGAGGCGAGAGCTCGAACGGGCTTGCACCCCCGCGGTTGGCATCGTATCGCCACATCGGCCAATCCGGGGGAAGCTCACTGAACTTGATTGTATGGGTGTATTCAGCCGGGCTGCCCAGGCTGGCGTTGGTCGGATTGCTCAAGACCAGGACGATCTGCTCGCTGTCTTCGGGAGTCACGTCATCGTGGATCATCACCTCGATCGATTGCCAGAAAGTCCAAGGCGCGAAGGTCAGCGTGCCGTCGCCAAGCAGCGTGTAGTCGGCCGGGCTCTCGGCCGTCGTGCGCTCGGCCTTCACTACGTAGTCCACGGTCACCGGCTCAGGCCAGGGCCGCGTGAGTATCACCGGAAGGGACAACTGCTCGGAGGATTCATCGCCGCTCGATGACGCATTGAAGAACTGCACTTTCGGCGCACTGTCGATGATGGTGTAGGTGTGTTCCGTGATGGTACCCAGACCTGCTCTCAGGTTCCCTGCTCTGGGATTAGACAGGCTAATCTTAAACTGCTCATCCGCCTCAGGAATATTGTCGGCGCCAATCATGATGCGGATGGTCTGTGAGGTGACGCCGGGCTGGAAGGTCCGCGTACCGCCGGCCGGATGCGGTGTGTAATCGCTGCTGTCTGTCGTGATGTCCGTCACCGTATAATCCACTGTGACGGCTGTCGTGGGAACCGCTGGGGACAAATGAACGTCTATGTTCACCATGCCTGCATCCTCGGGTCCGCTCGAAGCCGCCTGGGCAAAGCCGACGACACAGTCATGCGTACTCCATTGAAGATGAAGAACGGCCTGCCCGCCGCTGTAGGCCTCCGCGACACGTTTCCCCGTGCCGGTAATGATCACAGCCAGCGCATTGCCCTGTGACCAACCACTCCTGTTGACGATTTCCTGAATGATGGCCGAGATGTCCGGCGTTCTCTGGCCGGGACCCGCCTGCCCGACAACGGTCCAATTCGGCGGTGACCAGTTGACCGATGCGGCCGTCCTGTTTCGCGATGAGATGTTGCGCGCCGAAGTGGTGAACGTCGCAGCGTTGTCGGCAGCCTGCCCCTGAATCGCCAGGTTGCATGGATTCTCATTCCTGGTCTCATCGCAGGTGAACTGAATATAGGCACTGGTGACCTGGGCACCGGGTGGGATGTCCACGCCCTGAAAGCGCATCCCTATAGTCTGCGCGCTACCGTCCTGAACGAGTTCCAGGTCCGAGCTGGTCAAGCCCACTCCGCCACTGGGGCGTTCCTCGGCGTCGTCACTGGGCCGGGTTATGGGAATAGACTGCGTTTGCGCGTATGCGGCGCCGCTGACGCTAAGGAGAATCCCGACTGTTAGAATGGCGAGACGTTTCTTCACGACCATAACACCACCTTCTGCCCTCTTACAGACCACAAATACATCACACTCTGCAAGGGGCCGGAGACAGCAACCTCACCTCAGTTCGAAACGCCCTACCCCCCAATTCGATCAGCGCTCTTTGACCAACTGCGATCAAGCACCCTTACACACGACTC
>CP070806.1:1220333-1226597 GCA_020343675.1 Phycisphaerales bacterium | reverse complement strand
TCTTTGAGGTCTTTCTCATAACTTCCGATGAGTTCATCCACCGCACGATTGACATTGCTCTCGGCCTGATTCAACACACTGAGGTAGTTGTCGGGCAAGCGGTCTCGCAATATCTCCGGATTCAGCTCTCTACGTTTTCGATCCATAACTATTCCCTTTCGCAATTATTCTGTACCGCCGATCGCCTCGACTGCAACAGCGGAGACCCGATTAAGGAGTTCTTCTGTGAGACGGCCGGCAATGTCGCGAGCTTCTCGGGACAAGGCCGTTTTGGCCTCGGTACCTGCTGTTTTTATTTCGGACAGGTAATCCCGGCCGAGTCCCTTGGCGGATTCACGCAGCGTACTATAGGCATTCTTCAGGCTGGCCGCCGGTCGAAATACGCCACTGACCAAACCACCGCCTGCCGCCCTTAGGTATTCCATCAATAGGTTATTTTCACCGATCCCGTTGGACTCGAGATAATCCACCAGCGCAGCGGCGGATTGCTGCACCCCAGCCAGGTATTGGATCAGGCTATCGTAGAACACATGGTTCACTTCAGGTTCAGGCCCAAGATCAATCGTTGGCATTTCCGCGCCGGCCAGTTTGTCCTTCGCATCTGTATAAAGCGCCAACAATTCTTCGCGATGCTTCTTGGTCGCGATCTCAAGCCTCTCATTGAAACGCTTGTCTGCGTTATCGATTTCACTTTGGATGCGGTCGCGAGCGCGTAACTCGATATCTCTCAATCGTGCGGCCAGGGCGAAATACGCAACATCCGCTTCCAGGCTTTTCTGAAGCAAGGTCAGATCTCCTGGGGCATTCACGTATTGTTTACGTGCCTCAAGAGATGCTGCCTCGGCGGTAGCTTCGTTGCGGTCTGCCTCTGTCAAAGCTTCATTGAGCTTGTTGTCGATGGCTTCCTGGAGGTTCATTCGCTCCTGTTCGCGTTCTACAAGCAGGCGCGCGCGTTCGGCCTCCAGTGCAGCGATGGAATTCCTGTATGCGGCTTCCAGCGTACGTTGCTGTACTTCCAACAGGCTTTGCCAGGTTTTCTCAGATAGCTGTCTATAGGCCTTGCGTATCTCGCGGTGGGCCTCTACAGTCATGCCTTCATTCGCTTTGGCCTGGGAAACGACATTAGAGGCTTGTTCACTGGTCAGTTGGAGTTTTTGTGTCGTCAAAAGCGCCTGGCGGCTGCCAATGCATCCTCCCAATCCGAAGATGAGCGCTACAGCAGTAACCCGGATAACCACTGCTCGACCTTCTTCATATCGGCTCATTCTCATGGCTATCTCCTGTCTTCGGTAATCCACCGACTATTCACTCTCCTTGGCTTTTTCTTCTACAATGGTATGTTCCATCTCCGCCTGAGCCTGCTTTTCCAACGCCTCCTTCAACTCATCGAGTGTCCTTGGCTTGACCAAATCCCTGACATCGACGAGGATATGTCGCCATTGATGGTAGTCCCGTCCCGGGCCGCCGGGCAGCTTGCCAGACAGTTCCGTGACTCCACCGAGAAACGCCACCGCAAACATGCGCAGCCGTGTATAGAGGGTTTCGGTCATAAAGCCGAGGAAGAAGCATAAGGCCATAAACCACGGTAGATTCAGGAACGTCACCTTTTCTTTGGTGACACCAGCGGCCCACAAAGACACAAAGATGACAGAGAGCAGCGGCGCCAGGAAGAACTTGGGGATGACCAGTGAAAACAGGTCGGGATCGTACGCCTTATTTTTACACTTAACAATTACGGTGATAATGGAGTTGGCAATGACACCAAACCAGGTCCAGAAAACTACTTCAAAGATCCACCCGGCGCCCTCATGATACAGCCAAATAAAGCTGAGTGGCGGTTCCAGTGCCTTAATTTCATCCTCAATCTCATCTCGTATGCGTTTTTCGTGGTCATCCTGATTCTGCAATTTCTCCAACAGCACATTCCCTTTCTCTCGCTTTTCTGCGCCGGCATCCAGAAGTCCTTTTTTCAATACTGACACAATGTTCGAGATTTGAAGGATCAGAACATCCTCGTCTTTCCACTCAGGAGCATCTTTCTCAAAAAGACCTAAGGTTCCCCCCGGTTGTGTCAATCCGTAAGACAGCGTCTTCAGATTGGCAAGCATTCGCGATGCTTCACTATTTTTTTCAGATGTGGAACCTTGCCCTATATAAGCTGGTAAATTCTCGCGCGGGGACTTGCTGAAGTACTGTCGACAGAAAGCCTGAACCTCTCCAAAAAGGCGACGTCTTTTAGTCAAGGCCTCATCCTTCGCTTCGTTACAGCGTTGGTCGATGATATTCTTGCCCCGGATCAGTTCCTGTTCCGAGAAAAAGCGTTCTAAAATGGCCTGCTGGAATCTGGGTTGGAAACGTCCATCCTTGGATACCCTAACCGCTTTACTCCATGGCACTTCAGGTTGCTTTCGCGCGCAGTGTATTCCAAGATAAACGGCAACCAGAAGGAGCAATGTAATTAAAAGCGCGATAAAAGCCTGCCACGCCGATGCAAAGAACTTCCGCATCCAAACCGACGAACAATTAGATGATGAAGGTTCCACGTTCTCGCCTCGCTAAATCCGTGCTTGATACGTGTTTGAATCCCTGCCACTGCCTGGAATTCTACCACCTCAGGGCAGGTAAGTCAAGGAAAAGCAGGCGACTTTGGAAATATTTTCCACAAGAAAAGTGGTTAAGAAGGGCGATTATTGCCCTATTGGAGGATTCTGGGGTTAGTGAGTCCAATTTTCCTGGGAAACCATAAAAATCTCGCTCGGGGAGCCGGGCGAACAGTAGAATATCCGCAATATGGCCCGAAAACATAGAAATGCTGTTCCTTGCTTGCCCATGACCCGTCAGGAGATGAGGGCCGTCGGCTGGGACGGGCCGGATGTTATCCTTGTCACTGCTGACGCATACGTGGACCATCCGTCGTTCGGGGCAGCACTCATAGGGCGGTATCTTGAGAAGCTGGGGTATCGGGTGGCGGTTCTTGCGCAGCCTGACTGGAAAAGCGTCGATGCCTTTCGCTCGCTCGGGCCGCCAAGGCTGTTCTGGGGTATCACGTCCGGCTGTATTGACTCTCGCCTGAATGACTACGCATCCATGGGTCATCGCCGGAAGCAGGATGTTTACAGCCCAGGCGGTGCGCTCGGACTTCGGCCCGGCAGGCCGCTGCTGGTGTACTCGGCGCGTGCCCGCGAGGCTTATCGTGATGTTCCGATCATACTTGGGGGGCTGGAAGCGAGCCTCAGACGCCTCGTCCATTATGACTACATCGAGGATAACCTCAAACGCTCGGTTCTCGTCGATGCCAAAGCGGACCTGCTGCTGCACGGCATGGCCGAGCGCGCCGTCGCCGAAGTCGCCCGGCGGCTGGATGCGGGACAAGCCATCCATGAACTAACCGACATCCCGGGCACCGCTTACATCGCCCACAAAGGGGCCGCCGTCCCGGAGGGGGCCGTGCGGCTGCCGTCGCTCAGCCGGCAGCAGGCGGACACTCAAGGCGTCATGGATGCCCACCGGCGGTACGAGGCGCAAGCCCGCCCGGGCGGAAGGCCCATCGTCCAGGAGCAGGATCCGGGCACGCTTGTCGTACTGCCACCGGCCGAGCCGTTGAACAGTGATGAGCTGGATGCTTTGTACGATTTGCCGTTTTCGCGCCTCTGGCATCCGCACTACAATCGCGATGGGGGCGTGCCGGCGCTGACGCCGGTGCAGTTTTCCATTACGACCCATCGTGGCTGCTTCGGTGGATGCGCGTTTTGTTCGATAAGCGGCCACCAAGGCAAACAGATTCGCTCGCGCTGCCTGGATTCACTGCTGAATGAGGCTGAGCTTCTCCGGCGTCACCCGCAATTTCGGGGCACGATTGTGGACGTCGGCGGGCCGTCGGCCAACATGTATGGGATGGAGTGTCCACAGGAGCAGCCTTGTACCAGAAGCGGGTGCATGTCACCATCGCTGTGCACAAAGGCGGCGTTCGACCACAAGCCGATGCTGGAGATGATGGAGGCGTTCGTCCGATGGAGCGGCAGGGGGACAAAACGTACCAATGTCTTCATTGCCTCCGGGATTCGTCATGACCTGGCATTGAAAAATCGCGAGTATCTCGATATGCTCGTGCGGCATTTCGTGGGGGGGCATTTGAAAGTAGCCCCGGAGCATTACTGCTCGCACGTGCTGGATTTAATGGGTAAGCCCCGCTTCGAGGTCTTCGAGGAATTCGAGCAGCGGTTCACCGAGGTATGCCGCCGGGCCGGCAAAGAAGCGTATCTTGTGCCTTACTTTATCAGCGCTCATCCGGGCTGCCGGCCCGAAGATGCGCTGAAGCTGACCGAGTATCTTGTGTCGCGTTCATGGCGGCCGCGGCAGGTCCAGGACTTTGTCCCCATCCCGCTGACGCTTGCGACGGCGATGTATGTCTGCGGCACGGACTCAGCAGGCCATACTATTCACGTCCCGCGCTCCCGCAAAGAAAAACGCCTCCAGGCAGCGCTGTTACAGTACTATCAGCCGAAGAACAGAAAGCTTATCAGCGATGTTCTGCGACAACAAAACCGCGCCGAACTGCTGCCCAAAATCAACCACCTCAGCAAATCAAGCCCCCGCCGAACCCGCTGACGCAAAATAGCTCCGCAGGCCTGCTTTGGCCCACCGGACGGAACAATAGAATGTACCCTTTTTTATATCCCAACGAATATATCCGCTTGATATATATCCGCCACGGATATATACTCTCAGTATGGCAAATAATAAAACAAACGCACCTCTCACTCCGGCGGTGCTTCATATTCTTCTCGCGCTCTCCACAAAGGAGCGACACGGCTACGGAATTATGAAGCAGGTCGAGGCGGATTCGCAGGGAAAGGTGAACATGGGGCCGGGTACGCTCTACGGCTCGCTCGGCCGCATGATAGAGGCCGGATTGATACGCGAGAGCGACAAGAAAATAGATCCAAAAATGGACGATGAGCGCCGTGTCTATTACAAAATCACCGGCCTCGGCCAGAGAGCGCTCGCGGCAGAGTTGGAGCGATATCGCGAGGTCGTGGCGGTTGCCAAGCAGAAGCGTCTTTCGCCCAATACATTCACCTATGGCTATGACATATGAACATGTAAGCGCACAGTATCGGCATTGGTACGCCAAACTGCTCCGCTTCTATCCGAAGCCGTACCGCGAGCGCTTCGGAGAAAGTATGGAGCAGACCTTCAACGACCTCTGCCGCGAGCGTCGAGAGGCGGGAGATGGATTGTTCGGTTTTGTACTTTGGATGTTCGTCGAAACATCCGCAGCAATTATCTGGGAGAATATAATATTTATGATTATGCAAAATATTACACGAAGACTGATTGTGTGGGCTGTTGTCATAGCGCTCATACTGCTGATACCTTTAGTGTTGACGCTTCTCGGCAGTGGAGTAGATGGAGAAGGTTGGCATTGGACTCTGTCCGATTTCGTTATCATGGGTGCATCCATGTTCGGTGTTGGTCTCGTGTACGAACTGATAGCTAAAAGGTCGGAGAAAACCGTGTACCGAGTTGCTTTTGGTATTGGGCTTGTGGGAGCTTTCCTTCTTGGCTGTGTGAACGGTGCCGTCGGCATTATCGGAAATGAGGGCAATCCCGCCAACTTGATGTATGGAGCAGTATTCGCTGTCGGACTCATCGGTTCCCTTATGGCGCGCTTTAAGCCCCGCGGAATGGCATGTACATTGTTTGCGGCGACGCTTGCTCAGATGTTAGTCCCCGTGATCGCGCTCTTTATCTGGCCCAAGATTTCTTGGGGTGCGGCGGGCAGGTTGGGCATGTTTGTAGTGAATGCGTTCTTCGTTATGTTGTTTCTCGTATCGGCATTGTTGTTTCGAAGCGCGGCGCACAAGTACAACTAAGAATTGCTATCAGGGAGCCAGCCCCGCCGTTTTAAAATTTTCCTTAGAACAGTGGGGCTTGTTGTGCGCGCACAGAGTGGGCGGAGCAAGCACAATAAGATGTGTTCGCGCGAAGCGCGAACCTTATTTTCATTCGACGCGCTCGGACGAAGTCGCTAAGGTCAGAGCTTCCACTAAACGCGGAGACGGCAACGCGCCTCGGACGGCGCAAGGAACGGAAAAAAGAGCGACAAAAAGAAACTGATCAAATGAAGCTCCTTTCGGAATTTCCGAAGCGCCGGAGCAAACCAAAAATTTACTTTCATTTTTTTGAAAGGGAAAAGGGGACATTCTGCTTTTTGGTCAATCGAGCAGGGCGGCGGTGCCGAGATACTGGCCGTGATCGTCG
>CP070806.1:1213924-1220233 GCA_020343675.1 Phycisphaerales bacterium | reverse complement strand
ACAATTCTCCTTGTCTTGAGTAAGGCCGAGGGAACCGGAGCCTTGCTCAAGACACATCGCTGCGAATGCCGCCGGAGCCACGTAATCCAGGCTGCTGTGCGGCCGGTAGTGATTGTAATCCATCCGCCAGCGATCCGCAATATGTCTCAATTCAGGAACACTCAAGAACAGCTCTCTATTGAGCAATTCATCCCTGAGCCGGCTGTTGAACGACTCGATATAACCATTCTCCCAGGGACTGCCTGGAGCAATATACAGGGTTTCTACGCCCGCTCGCTGGATGAGCAACCTTTGCGGCATTAACGAAGGCAATGCACGGCGATACACTGCGATGCTCTATGGTATCACTTCCCAGAAATGATCCGTGACCGGGTAGCAGGAACAATCCGCTCTAAACAAGCGACATGCGGCCTGGTAAGCAGGACGTCATCGGAGGATAAGAGACTGACAGAAATTGACTTGTATGGACATGAAACCGTTGACGTTAGTCGAAAACGTCAGTTCGAGAACAGAATTGTCAAATTTTACATCGGCCACCTGAGTGAAGAGGGTTGACCGCCTTTCCGTTGAAGGCGGAGGTAGGTCGGGATTTGACGTTCGACGGTAAGGTAGTACTTTCCTCTCAGCCAGACGGCTCAATTTTACGATATGAGTGGCTCATAGCTGCAGGCTCTATGAGCTGGCGCAATAACAAAGGGCTGCAAGCCTCATTCTCGCAGCCCTGCTCTTGGATTACTCACTAAATCAATTCACCCACTATCCTTGACCTCGACTCGCGGCGGGATCAGGAACGCCAACTATACTGAAAATTGATAACCCGGGTGTTGCTGGGCCAATAGCCAGGCTTGAAGCCTCTCGCTCTCAATTGCCCTTCTCTGGTCACGAGTATCGGGGCCCAGTATAGCCGCGAGGAGGACGTTGGAGTCGGCGCTACTGCTCTGTACCCAGAAGCCCAAGTCCACCGAATAGTCGCTCCAGAGGTATAGCACTTAAGATGGACTAAAAGTCCCCCACGCCAATATGGTGCGATGGGGGGATCACACCTTGGTGTTGCGACTTTGTAGAAGATCCACGCGTCGCTTGTACTTGCCAAAGTCAGGCAAATCAACAAGACTGTAAGTAATCCAAACCGTACTGCCAACTTCTTACTTCTCATGATACACTTCCTTTCTTGGCGGCATCCCGCCAAATTAGAGTAATAAAGGATCGCTATGACCGGTCAGTCGTAATAAGTTCGAACCACTTCTGCATAGAGATCTGAACGACTTCAAAATCCGCAGTAATGACGTAGAGCATGTCGTCTTCGTGTGTTCCGAAACTTGATTCGCCCCCAATGAGTACGCGATGGGGCTGAGAGAGCAGATCAATGCGCACATTGCTTAGAGTTGTCTTCGGTTTTGATGTCACACAGAAGTCATAGGGGAGCTTTGAGACCGGACAATAAAAGATTTTCTCGCTGCTCACATAGGGCCGTAATTTCTCCCGAATCTGCTGGGGGGTCTGGTTCGGGTCGGTGACTTCAGGGAACCGTCCTCCGTTATCATTTGCATACATCTGGACTGCTTTGGCCACGGCCTCGAGATGAGACCGGCATATAAGCTCGTAAACTTTCTCCCTGGCCAGGCCAAGACAGGGAATGAGCAGCCCCAGCAGCAGGGCTATCGTCGCCATCACGACCAACAGTTCGATAAGAGTGAAGCCGCCAACCCTCCGCGACCAGGGGCGGAAAGCCGCGAGGCATGACCTGGAGGTTCGCTTTGAATAGTCTATTCTATTAACGTCTTTGCCTGCGATGTCAGGGCTGTTAGCAACGCCCATAGTCTGGCACCCGAGTCCAGCGCCAATTGTCATTGGCACGATTCTTCTGTGTCTCATGGTCGGTTCTCCTTTCTCGGCCCCCCGTTCATATTGAATGCTTTTATTCCTCTGCATCTTGCTACGTAAGCGATTCGAGAATCTTGCCGAAGGTGTGAAAGAATTCTGAAATTCTCCGCACAACATTCGACTTCATGGATTTATTTCCTTAATCCTCGGACTTCTTTCTTCTTGGTTAGTTTTCAATGACTCAATTCTGCTTCTCTACAACACGTTACGAAGAATGAATGGAAATCTTGTCGGGGTATTGGAGAAAGCCCTGGTTTTCTGTGGCCGCGCAATTTTGGGGAAGCTCGTCAACAGCTTATGGGGGATACGCAAGCGTCAATCGTGTCCTCCGGTTGCTGCTGGAGTGAATAACGCCAAATTTTTTGCCATCCTGCCAGTATGGCTGGATTTTTTGGTTTAGGATTCGCGGTTTCACAGGCTGGATGCTTTGTGTATAATAACGTTGAAATCTGAGATTGTTTTGCACGTTATTTCTCGGTGGGGAGGATCCGCTGAATGACAAAGAGGTACCAGGATACATCTTACGGGGGCGGAAATTCGGGATTTCAGACTACGGAGTGGACGAAAATCCTGAATTCTGAACTCGGTGGCTCGATACTAACTGAACTATACACAAAATACTGGAGACCTGTATATTCGTACCTCCGGCGCAAGGGTTTCACCAACGAAGAGGCCAAAGACCTCATACAGGGCTTCTTTAGTGAGAAGATATTAGGTCAACAACTGCTTCAGAAGGCCGATCGAACAAAGGGTAAATTTCGTACGTTTCTCCTGACATCCTTGAAAAACTATGCTACAGACATCCACCGCAAGAAGCATCCTACACAAGAACTTGACGATCGAGCCGAAAATCGGAGCGATACAGTTGATCCTGAGACTGAATTTGATATTGCATGGGCCCAAGAGCTTCTACAGACGGTACTGCAGGAGCTCGAAGCAGAATGTCTAAGTCGCAACAAGAGCACCCATTGGGAGATCTTTCAGGCCTGGCTTCTGGAACCGGATATTAAGAATGGTACACTCGACATGGGCAGGATTTGTGCCAAGTACGGGATTGATCATCCAAGCAGGGCCTACAACATGATATCCAATCTAAAAGGGCGCTTTCGAAAGATCCTCAGGCGCCGTCTTCGCCCACACGTGGACTCCGACGCGCAGGTCGATGAGGAGATTCACTATTTCATCAATATTTTTTCGAGAAGTATGCCAAGATATTGAGGATAAGCTCGTATATATTACGGATACATGTATTCCGAAGATGGTGAAATATCGATTCGATTGTTCTTAAAGAGTGCAGTAAATGGAAGAATCGCCAAAAAGGCTTCAACTCAACACCGAGCAGAGCACGAATCTTCTAAAACTCGGCCTCGATTGTGGCCAGAACAAGACAGATCAGGCCGCGTCCAATGCTCGGGCTGATCTGCTGGCTGATACGCTCAGTTCAAAGATGCCCGTCGATCCGGCATTGCTTGAATCACTGCCCGTTGTCCTGAGGTCTCTATCTGAGCAGTTACAAACTCTCTCCGGTCTGCCCCTTGGAGATGTGCTTTTGAGCCCACAGACCAGGATCGCACTGATCCGCAGAGTTAAGGATTTCGCCAAGGAATTGGGTGAGTCCGCAAAGGATGAGGTTGAACGAGAAGTAGCCCTGGCTGTGTACTATGCGGCGATAGCCAGTGCACTCGTGCATCACAAGGTGAAGATTTCTCGGCACAGCAGCGATAAGCTGGAACAGTCTTTTGAGAAACTGAGCACATATGACTGGGTCTCGCCAAGTCTTTCTCGACTGTTCAAGAAAGCTCACGACTATTGTGTCAAGAAAGCTTGAAATAGAGATACACAAACCACCTCAGCCGCTCTCATAGGCGCCAATATCAACAATCCCGCCCTTGATGCGAGGTTTGCCGTCAATGTCGAAAGGAATAGGCTCATTAGAGTCGCCATCGCTGTCCAGGTCGAGTGTGTCGGGTGGAAGCGATGAATTGTCACCGACGTTAATACAGGGAGATCCGTGACTTAAACGCATATCATCATCTATTGTGCCAATCTTGCCGTCTGGCCCATTGGGATCGATAAACATGGGATTGTCTGCAAAATTTCCAGTGCCACCAAGCTTTCCTGTCCAGCCTTGAACGCAGCAGTTGCTAATATCGGTTCTTTCGCCTTGAACCTGAGCTAATTCGAGCGAGCTATCACGACCAGTATTGAACCACAGGATACAATTGTTTAGCATTGAGCTGTTATCCTCCGAGCTTGCGAATCCGCCTATCGCACCACCTGAGCTGTTTGCCACGAATGTACAGTTCGTCAACACTGCGGGGCTGGGAGCGTATCTACCCCGAGTATTCAACATCCCGCCTGCGCCATGCCTCGAACTGTTACCGACAAATATACAATTGACGAGCGTTACTTTGCTCTCAACGCCGTTGAACACTCCACCGCTGTGGAACCAATCTGAATTACGCAAGAACCTGCAATTGATTAACGCGTAATTGTTCTCTGTGTAGCCACGTAAGCCACCACCTGAGCGCATTGCCCGGTTGTCAATGAAGGTGCAGTCTCGCAGAATAAAGTCGGATGTACGACTGAGGAATGCTCCCCCTCCGGCACCTGCCACATTATGCTCAAGTATACAATTTTTCATTTCGCCTTTGGCACCGCCGATATAGATTCCCCCCCCCCAGTCGTGCCCTTGTTCAACCCTGGCTCGATTATTCCTGAACGAACAGGTGGTCAAGGACAAATGTCTTCCTGGGGAACTATGATACATCCCACCGCCGGGTCTGGTCGAGGTATTGAATTTAAGAGTGCAACCTATGAGAGTCATCCCGCCTTCATTGTTGTATATGCCCCCACCCTCATCATAGCGGAATTCTCCGGGGCCATTGGCGTTACCGCCAGTGATGGTAAATCCATCGAGAACGGTGTCCAAGTTGGTTCGAATAGCGGTCACGACATGGTGGCTGTTTTCGTCATTTTTTGCGAAATCCGGTCCATCATCACCTTTGAGGTCTCCGCTGAGAATCGTCTCATTCTCATGAGGATCACGCTGATAGCTGCTCGTTTCCGTTCCCGCGAAGCCACCTAAGAGTCGCACGCCGCCCTTCATGTGAAAGCTCGCGGTCCGTGCGCCGGTGCCTCGATCAGGTGTGTAGGTTCCGGCGGCAACCCAGATATCTGTGTTGGGCTGGGCAATGCTGAGCGCATCCTGGAGGTCGTTGAAGGCGGTATCCCATGTCTTACCATCATAAGGCCCCTCTGAGACAGCGTTGACGTAGATGCGCTCTATGGTTTCAGCGCCGGGTTTGTATAGCCCCACCTGCCAGGGCTCATTGACCCAGCCGTACTGACTCTGGAAATCTGCCGGCTTAAGTGTCTGACGGCTCTCGGCGGTCCGAACGGCGTAAATAAGATGGTCTTCAATTCCCGGAGGTCCGCGGTAGTCTCCTACAGCGTTGATGGCAATGCCGGGCCCAACGGAGCCCCAAAGGGGCAACAGCACGACATGTTCGTGAAAGCCACTCTTGGCATCCCATACCCGGATGGTCCCATCAGCACCTCCACATAACAGCACGCGACCGTCCGGCGACCACGCCAAGGAGCTTATCGGCCCGCAGTTGGCCGAAAAAGAGCGAATAGGCCGGCGGATTTTAGGATCCCAAATCCTGATCTTGCCCCCGGAATCCCCGGACGCCAGGATCCCGCCGTCTGGAGAGCAGGCAACCGCAGTGAATACGGCTTCTCTGGCTTCAACATCATTCGGCTCGCCTCTGAGCAGTGTGGACGCCCAGCCGCCTGCTGTGTCCCAGAGCCGGATGATTCCGTTCTCACTGCCGGCGGCAAGGACGTTGCCCTCGGGTGAAAATGACAGGCAGGTGATTGGAGCTGGATATCCCTCGATGTTTCTAATCCGTGTACCGGAGCGCGGTTCCCAAATTCCGATCTTCCCATCGTCTCCGGCAGTAATCAGACTCTGGTCCTGCGGCATCCAAGCCAGTGCATTGAGACGACCGGTATGAGCGGACAGAGTTGTCAACGGTTCATTGGAATCTGACGTGAGGTTCCACGAATAAATCCTTCCATCCGTTGTTCCCGCGACCACCAGCCTGCCGTCAGGCGACCAGCCGAGCGTAGTGATGCCTTGCGCAGGTGCAGACAGGATGCGCAGGACGCCACCGGACTGTGAATCTGCAATTTCGATAAACTGCTGTTTGTCGTTTACTCTGGCGATAGCAGCACCGTTCGGAGCCCAGGCAATCGGATTCTCTTTTGATGACGAGTCCGCTGCGATCCCATCGGCCTCGAACTTACGAAGCGGTTCCCATCTATGGGCATCCCACAGACAGATTGTGCCCAGTCCCGCGCACGTGGCCAGAACCTTGCCGTCCGGCGAGAAGCACACCGACCGGATCGGGCCGCACCAAG
>CP070806.1:1207507-1213824 GCA_020343675.1 Phycisphaerales bacterium | reverse complement strand
TCGCCGTTGGAGTAGTTGTAGGTATAGTAGTTGTACGTGTCACCCTGTACTTCGCGAGCGATAGGATAATAGCCGTACCAGTAGTAGGGGTGGCAGCCATACCAGTAGTAGCGCAGATAGCTGTATCCAATGGGCCAGTAGCCGCCCAGGCTCACGAAGATGTACTTGCGGTGATAGTAGGGATACACGTAGCGGAAAGCGTACCGCGGGCCGCAACTGTAGTACACCGGGACATAGTATCGCGGCCAGACGATCCGGCTGCACAGCAGGCCGTGATAGTCTCTGTATGCGTAGTCGTAGCGATGCGTGTGTCTGACCAGATGGGGCCGGTCGTGGTACCTCACGTACGAAGGCCTTACGGTCGTATAGCGATGGATCCGGGTGCCGTCCGTTCTCAGGGTGCGATCGAAAGTTGTCTGGCTGCTCACTGTGCCCGTTCCAATCTGAGGAACAACTTTCTTCGGCCTCGATCGATCCGGCCCGGCGGCGGGTCGCGAGCGGTCGGTGATCCGCCCCTCTGTCTGCCGGTGCTCCCGGAGACCCTCGATTCGGTTGGGGGTCCGAACCTCGGTGGATTTCCTGGTAGGCTGGTTTTGCCGGCCTCTGAGTCGCGTCTCGGACGGTGTGCCGCGTTCGGCCGCAGACGGCCTCTTCGCGCTAATCGACGTATCGGCACGCGAGCCGGGTCTGTCTTGCAGCGAACGTTGGCGCGTCGCAGCTTGCTTGGCCGCGGCCGAAACGGACGGCGTTCTGCTCGTGATGAAACTACCGATGCGCGAACGCGATTCGCTGCTGCCGGTTCGGGTCTGGCTCTTTGAGATGCGAGATCCGACAGATGAGCCGCGTGTCTGCGACCTTGAAGTTCCGGCATGGCCGCCTGTGGCCATGCCGGACTTCGCTACAGTGGGAGCAGACGGCCTCGTCGTGCCGATGGAAGACCCGATATGCCTACCCGAATTCGTCTTCGTCGAACTCGAACGCGTGCCGGCCTCACTTCTGAAACGGGACACTGAAGGCGTCCGCGCGGTGATCGAACTGCCGATGCGCGACGTGAGGCCTCGACTTATCCGGTTGGTTGAACTGTTGCCCGGAGTGCTGCTCGACACGGACGAGGATCGCGGTTTCGTGCCGCTTGGGCTGCCGATACGAGAGGTGATGCCCGAGCTAATACGGCGGCTCGAGTTGGTGCTCGATCCTGACACCGAAGGCGTCCGCCCAGTGATCGAGCTGCCAATGCGCGATGTGAGGCCCCGACTTATCCGGCTGTCTGAGCTGCTGCTGGACACGGATGAGGATGACCTTTTCGTGCCGATTGAGCTGCCGATACGAGAGGTAATGCTTCGACTTATGCCGCGGCTCGGCCCCGAGCTAACCGCCGAAGGGGTGCGTGAGGTCGAGCCCGAGATTGCCCGGCTGTTTGAACTGGTAGTTGGGCCTCTGCCGGAGCTGGACACCGAAGGTGCATGCGACGTCGCGGTCCGGCTGGAGGGGCGGCTGCTGAGGCTCCGCGTGGATCTGAGCGTGCTCGAGCGCGATGAAATAGACGTTCTTGGGCTTATCGTCCTGATTGAATTGCTCCGGCTTGTCGACGTCGAGCGGCTCGGCGGTCGTATCGAGCGCGAGCTTATGTTGCTGCTGGGGCTCCGGCTGGGCGTTACCGTACGAGACCTGGAAATGGAAGGTGCTCTGTTCGCTGATATTCTGCTTGAACTGGTCAACCGGCTCGGAGTCCGCACCGAGCGCGAGCTTATGCTGCTGCGACTCCTGCTGGAGCTTGCAGACGTACTCGATCTGGGCGCGGGGGCAGACCGTGAAACCTGTGTTTTTTGACTTCTACTGCCGGATGAGCCGCTCTTCTTTGAGCTTTTCGCCGCCAAGACAGGTTCGCAAAGGAGAATCAGGGCCGAAATAAGTGCCAGAATACCCATCCTAACAGCTTTTCGATATTCTAATGACAACATGATATGTCTCCTTTCTGCCAATGATTCCAATCCTGTCCGGCAAAGTGCCGGGTCGGACTGCTCTATCCATTAAAGGCCGCAATTCATTCTCGGGTAACAGAATTCTTGAGGAAAAACGGCCTTTTCTACATCCACGGCCCGGGCGTGGACCAGGCAAGCGTTGCCAATTACCGCACGCCAAGGGTAGAACATAGTCAATTCGGAAAAGGGGAGTTTTCATGAGTACACAGGCTCAAGTCAAGGCGAATCGGGAAAATGCTCAGAAATCGACAGAGCCTAACACGGCTGAGGGAAAGGCGGGCGTGGCGCAGAGTCCTTTCAAACGTGGCATTTTCGCGGTTCAGGAGGTCATCAGCGTCGAAGATCAGGCCGACTTTGACCTGCTGCGCGAGCAGATGATCGCCGAGCTGGCCGCGGTCGAGGCTGGCTCGCAATCGCCGTCCTTGGGACTCCTCACGGAGGACGGGTCGAGGCCAGTATCAGACTCCCGTCCCCCCCCCAGCAGCGGCAGGAAGACAGACATTCCGCCAAGCCTTTTGAAGCTCTGAGCAGCCGGGGAGCGACTCTCTGCGCCAGGGCCGACACAGAATCCATAGCTTTGACACCCACGGGCTGAGTCCTCAGCTTTCAGCCTGCGCCCCATTGCCGCGGGCGGTCCTGTAGAGCCAGAAGGCCACGCCGACCAGCAGCACAGCGCCGAGCAGGCCACCAAGCGGCAGCGTCCTGCCCCAGAAATGCTTGATGATGGGCAGGTCGATTTTGTATTGCTTGAGGATGACGATGGGAATCGCCAGCAGGATACCCATAAGGGCTTCACCGGTGATCAGGCCCGAGGCAAAGAGCAAGCCGCTTCGGTTGGAGGCCTCGATTTGTTCGAGTGCAGTATTTCGGCGCTTATGGAAACCGCCGATGAGCCAGTGGATCACGCCGCCGGCGAAAATCGGCACGGACAGTTCCAGCGGCAGGTAGAAACCGATGGCTACCGCCAGAACGGGCGTGCGGAACGAGCTCTTTCTTGCCTCGAGAATCCTGTCCAGGATGATAATGGCCACGGCGACGCCCATCCCGATAAAGGCAAACGTCCAGGGCATATCACCCTTGAATACCCCCTGCGAGACGGACGCCATCAGATTGGCCTGGACGGCCGAGAGGGCATCGGCCATTTTCTCCTGAGGCAGACCGGGCTGGCCCTTGAAGCCGTAGGCCTCATGCAGGAGCATCAGGACCGGCGCGATGATCAGGGCGCTTGAGAGCGTACCAACGATCTGCATGACCTGTTGCTTCCAGGGCGTGGCCCCGACGATCCGGCCGGCCTTGAGGTCCTGCATGTTGTCACCGGCGATGGCCGCGGCGCAGCAGACCACACTGCCGATGATGATCGCCGCGGCGGGGCCGCCTTCGGCGCCCTTGCCCATGAGCACAACCAGCAGCAGAGAAGAGACAACGATGGTGGCAATAGTGATGCCCGATATGGGATTGTTGGACGAGCCGACCAGCCCGGCCATGTAGGCGGCCACGGCCGAGAATAGGAAGCCCGCAATCAGCATCACGACCGCCATCGGCAAAGAGATAGAGACATTCGCAACAAAGACCTGATAGACGAGAAACAGCGGGACAATCGAGCCGACAATGAGCACGAGAATCCATTTCATCGGCATGTCTTTCTCAGTCCGGTCGATTTGAACCTGCTCGTGGCTCATAGCCCGATAGGCGGCCAGGCCGCTCTTGATTCCGCTCAGCAGCGAGCTTCGCATCTTGAAGATCGTCCAGAGCCCGCCGATGAGCATGGCGCCGACGCCGATATACCGCGTCTGGGCCGACCAGATACCATAAGCCCTGTTGACGGCGTCGCCATCAGTTGCGGCCTCGGAGACTGCCGCACAGATGGGAATGGCGACGTACCAGTTGGCCGCTCCGCCTAAGAAGATAAGCACCGCGATATTCAGCCCGACGATGTAGCCGACCGAGAGCAGCGCAGGGCTCAGGTTCGAGCCGCCGTAGAGCAATGTCCGGCCCACTCCCCTGGCCCCTTCGATAGCCTCGGGCCACAGGCCGACGCCTTTTGCAGTGAGTTTGAAGAGCCCACCCGCGATAGCGGCCTGGGCGATGATCCGGATTCCTTTGCCGCCCTCCTGGCCCGTTTCGAGGACTTCGGCCGTGGCGATACCTTCGGGAAACTGCAAGTCGCCCTCAACGATGAGCGAGCGTCGCAGCGGGATGGTGAACAGTACACCCAGCAAGCCGCCGAACGCAGCGATGACGGTAATCCACCAGAAGTTCTTTCCACCGAAACCGTCCCAATAGCCCATCACGACCAGCGCCGGCAGCGTGAAGATGACGCCCGCGGCCAGGGACTCTCCGGCCGAGGCGGCCGTTTGCACGATGTTGTTCTCCAGGATGTTGCTCTTGCGAAACAGCCGCAAGACGCCCATCGAGACCACGGCCGCCGGGATCGAGGCCGAGACCGTCATGCCGGCGAACAAACCCAGGTAGGCATTCGCTGCCGCCAGAACCACCGAAAGCACTACGCCCAAAACAACCGCCTTGACTGTAATTTCCGGTAATGATTGTCCCTGTAGATTCATCGCTCACCTATTTAAGAACCTGGCTTCCATTGCTTGCTGTGCGGGCCGCGTCCTTGCTATCGTCGGTCTGCATTGACGAATTCGGCCACGAAGTCTGTCGGTGTCAGGGGTTCGCCTGTGGCCCTTTCGATCATCTCGTTCCACGGATAGACGGCGCCGGGCTCAAAGACTTTCGTGCGGAGAAACAGGCCCACCTTTCTCCGGCCGACGTAGCCGACATCCCTGGCCGATTTGAGCTTGAGCACTTTATGCATAATATGATCGTGAAGTTGGGAGGCCAACAGCTCACCCAACAGGTAGTTATGATAATAGCACGGATAGAGAGGCAGATGAATTTTGGCCGCCCAGTCGGGCTCGTCGCGTTCTTCCGGCTTTTTCACGAACTGATATTTTTCGACCATCCGCCACCAAAGCGCGTTGAGGTCCTGGTCGGGATTCGCGTAGAGCTGCTTCTCGAAATCGTACATGACCATCGCCCAGCGGGCGAAGATAAGCTGCTTGAGTTGTGCGTACCTGTCACTGACCTTCTCAATCTCGGCCCTCTGTGAGTCCGAAAGGTCCATCATCTGCTGCATCCAGGCGGGATTGCGGCTGAGCCGGCCGAAGAACATAGCGATGGCCTCGGTGGTAAACGTGTGGGTCGGTTCGCGAAGCAGAAAAGGCACGCCCCGGTCGTGGTATTGAAAATAGACGCCGTGGCCCAGCTCGTGCAATATCACTTCCATCCAGTACTCGTTGTTCTTGAGATTGCACAGAATCCGCACGTCGCCCTCGCGATCCATGTCCTCACAGAAGGCGTGAGGATTCTTGCCCTCTCGCTCGTAGAGGTCGCTTCTGGCCAGGATCGAGTCCACGGGCAACCCGATGCCGCCGTAGAATTCCGCCGCCAGATCCCGCACGTCCTTGTCTTCGTAATAGACGTCCAAATCCAGTTCATAGACCATCGGGGTTTCCTGGAAGAACGGATCGTGATAGTGCCAGGGCATCAGTTCGGAGACGGCCACGTCGTACTTGGCCGCCAGTATCCGGTCCAGGTCGCCCTTAAGCCGGGCGAAGGGCCCGTTGGTCAATTGGTAGAGCTCCTCGAAAATCCGGTCCAGCTCCTTGACGTCCTGCTCGGCGACCGTGAGCGAGAGCGTATGGTAATTGTCGAAGCCGAGTGTGTGGGCCGCCTCGTTTCGCAGTCTGACCAGTTTAATGGTATCCTCGGCGACCACAGCTCCGACCTGCTTGCTGGCCAGCCACGCTTGCTTTCTCTTATCCGAATCCCTCTGCGTCTTGAGGATCTCTTTGATATCGTTGTCGGTGACTTTCTCGCCCTCGACGGTGCCGCGGAACGTGCTGAAGTTCTTCTCGATCTCCGTGCCCAGATCGACGATTCTCTTGAGTAATTCCGGCTCAATCTGGTTCTCCAGGTACCGGTAATACATCACATCCAGTTGGCGCCGGAGCAGAGGCTTGTGCACCTGGTCGGACGCCTTCCACTCCTCAAGCAGGGCAAACGCATCAGGCTTGCTATAGACCTGACGAATCCTGAGCGTCAACTCACTCGCCTTCCGGTAATCCTCGGCCTTACCGCTGGCGGCCGCGTCCCACGAGGCCAGATTCCGTTGTTCGGCCAGAGGCTTGATCGTTTTGACGTGCGCCGATATAAATTGCTTCAGTTCTTTTTCGGTTGCGCTGGGCGCGCAGCCGGGACCTGCTATGCTCATCGTTAAGACTCCCGCCAGAAGCGTGTTTCTGAGGCTGACAAAAAGTGTGGATGAAGTTT
>CP070806.1:1201030-1207407 GCA_020343675.1 Phycisphaerales bacterium | reverse complement strand
TGAAACGGCCATGGGGAAGGGACATACCGAGATTGTTGAGCTGCTCATCTCCAAAGGAGCTGATATTTCTCCTCTGCATTTTGCCATTTATATGAAAGATGAGGGGAAAGCAAGAAGCTTAATCGAAGGAGGCGCCGATGTAAACAAACGGACACCTTATGGGTTTACCCCTCTTGAGAGGGCGGCCGCCTCCGGTTCCAGGGATATTGTAAAGTTACTCATCGATAAGGGCGCCGATGTCAACGCAAAAGACAACTGGAACTGGACGCCTCTTCATAGTGCAGCTTATGGCCACAAAGACATCGCGGAGCTGTTGATTGCCAGAGGAGCGAACGTCAACGCAATCGACGGAGGTGCTTCGAGTCCATTGTGGTACGCCCGGGATGAAGGCCACAAAGACATTGTTGAACTCCTTGTGGCGAACGGCGCTGATTCGAACGCTCAGGGCAACTGGACATCTCTTCATACCGCAGCCCAAGAGGGCGACGAGAAAGCAGCCAAGCAGCTCATTGCCAAAGGAGTAAACGTCAATGCAAAAGATGCACGCAATCGAACAGCATTGCACATAGCAGCTCGTCAAGGTCATAAGCAGATCGTTGAGCTGCTCATAGAGCACGGCGCTGATGTGAATGCCGGCACCCAATATAATCAAACAGCCATTGAAACGGCCATGGGGAAGGGACATACCGAGATTGTTGAACTGCTCATTTCCAAAGGAGCTGACATTTCTCCTCTGCACTTTGCCATTTATATGAAAGATGAGGGGAAAGCAAGAAGCTTAATCGAAGGAGGCGCCGACGTGCACAAACGGACACCTTATGGGTTTACCCCTCTTCACGAGGCGGTTAGGCGTGGCTTGAGGGACATTGTAGAGTTACTCATCGATAAGGGCGCCGATGTCAACGCAAAAGACAACTGGAACTGGACGCCTCTTCATACTGCAGCTTATGGCCACAAAGACATCGCGGAGCTGTTGATTGCCAGAGGGGCGAACGTCAACGCAAGGGACGGAGGAGGCTGGAATCCTCTGTCATATGCCAAAAATGAAGGATATACCAATGTTGTCGAAGTGCTTCGCAAGCATGGCGCCAAGGAGTAGCCAGCCCGCGAACGCCGACTATTGACCCACCTGGAGGAATTAAAGGTACTCGGTACATTCTCCCATATCCTTTCCTTCCGATGATTATACAGCTTTATCCGTTTCTGGCGGGCTGGCGTACTGTATATCGACACTTCTAAACGCCAGGTCAAACGCAAGACTCTTTCCTCGCCGGTCCGTATGGCGCCGGCTCTTTCGTTCGATGAGGACCCTGCGGGTGACCATCGGACAATCCGTTGGTCCGTTCGGGGGGCGTTTTGATGGGACAGGACGGACAAGCGGCAGCCCTGTATTGCTGTGCGGCCCAACAGAGTATCGGCAAGATTTTGAACAGCATGCTCTTTCCACCTTTACTCCGAAGGCTGCAAGGCACACGTTGCCTGGTTCAAATAGCTGCATGTGCACCAACTGGCTGCATCGGCCATCAATATCAGCCCCCCGGCTGGAATGGCGTTGACCCAACAGCCCGGCCGGATGCCGCCATAGTTCTCCGTACTGCCGGGACCGCCGGTCAGGTCAACATAGCCGAGCGTGGCGGAACGGAACACCAACATCCGCGTCGAGCCGACCGGGATGCCGCAACCGTAGGATCGGGTAAACGTAAAGGGCAATTGTTTACCACTCAATAGATCCCACGTTCCGGGTTGGGCGTAGATGGTCCGATCGTTAAGGATCGGCCGGGATTCATACTTGGCTCCGACATCCCACAATCGTGTTCCATTGCTCGGACGTATGCCGGCCATTCGGTCGCCCCTCTCGGATAGCCGCGAAGCCTGATGGACAGGCTGATAGCTCATCAGTAATACATTGTTCTTGACGCTGAATGCCAACATTGTGCCAAATACATCGTCGCCGATATTCCACAGGACCTTGCCGGTTTCTATGTCTAACGAAAGCAGCCGGCCGGCAGGGTGTTCTCTTAAACGGCGGAATTCGTCTTCTTCGGTTTCGCCGCTCGTTGCCGCTCGCTGCTTTGCTTCACTCTGACCTCCGGCCAGGTCGAACGACTCGTCCGCTGTCGCGGGCGGGCGGTCAATGAGATATACGCAGTCCCGGCCGATTGCAATGGCATTATGACGAATAGAATGTTCCGGCTGAAAAGTCCATTTGAGTTTCCCGGTTTCGGCATCCAACGCAAACAACAGCACCGACTCGGTGAACTGCTCGCTGGTATCCCACTTGGAAGCCCACCCCTTGACTATATATTGTTCATGAGCCAATGTGCCGAACAGCGTGTTTTCCTTGCAGGCGATGTATCCCCACTTTCCAGGCCCTCCGTCAGGAAGAAGAGGTGGCTTCAGTTCGGCGGTCTTGCGTCCGGTCTTGACATCGAGGCCGAGGCACGTGTCTTTAGTGTGCAGGTAGATCCGATTGTCGCCTATGCAGAAGTTGCTGCCGGTCCAGGCCACCCCTATACTGGATTCACCCTTGTGATAGGGTAGTAGGATACCTTCGAGCGGGTACTCCCACAGCGTTCGTCCGTTGTAAATGTTCGTCGCCCGAAGTGCGTTCAGCCCTTCGGTAAACATACGCCCCTTGTCAACAAGCGGGGCCGGTCCACGATTATGGCGGTTAGACATTACAAAGTCGGTATCGCGAAACCAGAGCATCTTTAGCGGCCCACGGACTAGAGTATCAGTGGAGCAGAGCGTATTGGCGGCATCGGCGTTCTGATGGGTCCAGTCGCCGGCACCGTCCAACGAACGCCGGATGGATTGCTGCATGTCACCCGGGCGGCCGACGCATGCAATTCCGCTGCCTGGACACTGCATACGCCCCACTTCTTCAATGGAGACTGCACCCGGCCCTTCGGTGACCGACCGGCCGGACACGACGAGGTCAGCGAAGTAATTCGGATACGGCACCTTGGTTGGATCGGCTTGGTGGACCGTAACACGCACGCCGTAGAGTCCTGCCGAGTCGAACAACTGCCGGGCGGTTTTGACCTTGGCGGGATCCTTTTCAACACAATAGATTTGAAGCTTCGTACGACGGGCCAATTCGAGCGCCAACAGGCCATCTCCACAGGCCAGGTCGAGGCAATAGCCCTCGGTAACACCGGTTCGGCGAATAATCTCCTCCGCCGCTGTTGAGTAACGCTCATTTTCAGCCGCCGGCGGCTTCGTACTTTTGGTTTCCCAGACTTCTGGACGTCCAGTGCCGCCACCGAAGCAATAAATCATCCCTCTGTCCGTACTCACATAAAGTTGGCCGTCAGCTGCCGCCAAACCGTATGCGGCGCCGTTCACGTCGGCGTCCCACACTGTTTCTTGGGAGTGCATGTCAAGGAGCAACACCTTGCTCTGTCCGGCGGCGACAACATAATCACGCGCCACGATCAGCGCACCTGCCGCGTCGGACAAGAGCGGCCGGCTCCAGGCGGTCCCCCCCATGAGCTCGCCACCCGGTGGCTCAGCTCCCTTGGGAGTGGTTGTCGGCGCCAGGGCGCCGGGCGGAAGATCAACGCTCCACGCCGGCGGAGCGAGAGCCTTGACGATGCGTTTGTTCCCCTTGCGGTCGGTTATCTCTTTATCCACCAGCAACTCTCGCCGATCGAAGGCGATGATTTTATTCTCTCTCGAAGAAACAATAAAATCTGGATGCACGGCGACCTGAACGCCGATGCGGTCCCGTCTAACACCGTTGCTGACGGTGAACAGATCCCCACCATTGAAAAAATAACCATCAGCAATCACGACATCCGACGCGCCCGCTTTTTGATTTTGCTGAAGATGAAAATAGAGGAGCTTGCCGTCTGCTCGATCGAATACTGCCGGTACCGCTCGGCCGGTCGGAATAAACAGCGAGCTGTCAAATGCGGCCAAATACCCCTGGGCAGCGATGCCGCTTTTGGCCCGGGCAGTCGGATGGGGTTGATCCATCTCGATCCCCCCGCACGAGTCATTGCACCAGAGCACCTTGCCGCTGGCCGGATCAATCGCGTTGATGAAAATCCCCTCGGTCGGCCAGATTCCGGCACCGAAGTAGAGCACGTCGTCAACCACGACCGGTCCGCCGCGCGCCGGCCAGCGTGAGATCATCCGGTCATTACCCAAAAGCATGTCGACTTTCAGCCCACCGCGCAATTTCCAAAGCAGTTGGCCGTCGGATGCAGCAAGGCAGTACAGGTGGCCATCGTCGCTTGCTACGAACAGACGATTTTGCCAGGCAACCGGTGCGAACCGCACGGGGCTATCGGTGAAGAACATCCAACGGGTTTTGCCGGTAGCTGCGTCCAAAGCGTAAACCTTGCAATCGGCCGAGCTGCCATAATAGAGCACACCGCCGGCGATCACCGGTTGATAGGCACGATCGAACTGCTGGCGGTTCCGTGTCGGCCATGCCGGCCTCGGCGAGTGCGGTGATTGGTAAGTCCATTGCAGCTCAAGCCCTTCGGGCAGTTGTTCCGGCGTATAACTGCTTCGTGCGGAATCTGCTCTATACATAGGCCAGTCACCAGCCTGTGCGCCGACAACAGAAAGCAGCCAAGCGATCGCTATAAAAAAGCTTCTGTTCATGGTAATCTGTTCCTACTTGCCCGAGACAACATCCTGTCTCTAAGCGTGAATATTGTGAACCGGAATTTTCAAAAAAGTCGATGGGGGGGATTAGAGGTGTCCCATTTGTCCAGGTCCTTTCTTTCTGATAACTATACAGTCTTGTACACATTCTACCCGCCGGAGTTTACTCGCCGGTGACGAGGTGCCTCTGGCGTACGGTATGGTAACACTTCAAAACGCCAGATCAAACACGAACCTTTTTCCTCGCCGGTTTCGACAAGCTATAGCCGGGCTGGGTCCTGCTGGTAGAAGCGCTTCAACTCTTTGTACAATTGCGGATGAAGCCGTTGCAGGTCCCTGGGCTTCTCAAAAAAACATTCTGTAGCGACAGCGAAAAACTCGGCCGGATTTTTGGCGCCGTATTGGTCCAGCAGGGTGGGCTTGTTTTGGCCGGCTTCGTGCCGGAGCTTCTCGTAGTCCCTCTCCAAGACGCGGGCCCAGGCAATGTAGCTGGAATGGTCTTGAAGGACCGGCGTGCTGTCTCGGCGCCCACCCGAGCTGTCAAGCTGATGGGCAAACTCATGGAAGACCACGTTGTGGCCGTCGTGAATGTCGGCCGCACTTCGACGCACGTCGTCCCACGACAAAACGACCGAGCCGCCGGACCAGGATTCACCCAGCCGAATATCGGGGCCTTCCACGGGCAGGCCGGCGACGAAGCGTTGAACGCCGTGGGCCACGTAAGAGCGTGGATAAACGAGGATCGAGGGCAGCCCCGGATAATAATCGGTCCGGCGGTGCAGCAAAAGAATACAAGCCTGGGCGGCGATAGTGACCTTTATCTCGTCGGTCATCTGCAAGCCGCCGCAGCCCTCGAAACGTTTTTCCGCGACGAAGATGAGGATATGGCGCTGCAATTCCGCTCGGTCCTCGGGCGGTAAGAGCCTGTAGAACGGCACGTTCTTCTCGATAATCGCAAGCCACTGGTCGGGGAACGGCCCGGCCGCCAGCCGTCTTCTTCGTCTCTTCTTGAATCCGAACATAGATTCCCTGGCCCATCATTGATGTAATCATGCGTATTTATACCAGATTCACAGATCATTCCAAATAGGGTCCTGACAATGGGGACCAACAGGAGGAACGATCGGGCCAGCTAACAGCGGGCTACATTTGGCGCCGCTTGCCTTGACGCAGAAGCGAGAAGGGAGTAAGCGCAGAGGAGCAATAGAAGCACGCAGAGCAATCACGTGCAACAGATGGCATTTAAGCAGGACAAGATGTCCTCTTGAAGTAATCCCCGGGTCTTCTTTTCAATCCTGACAGGCAATGCTGCCTTTCGGGAAGGCCGATTTGCTAATTAGCGGGAAGGACGATGTCGTCTATCCAGGCGCTATCGTCACCGTCGGTAGCGGAGCCGTCTTTGGAGTATTCCCATCGGAAGGTTCTTCGGCCTTCTGTCACGGGAAAAGCGACTTTGCGTCAGAAGCTGATTTCCCCGTTAGGTGGGACGAATACAGCGTTGACGCCAAAGGCCATGTCATCCCAATCGTTTTCGTGAGCGCCCATATCCGGTGCGACACCTGTGTAACCGTCACTGAAGTTTGGTATCAATTCACCTGCATCATAACCGGCGCTTGAGTGATCTAATTGAAAGTTACCTGTCATTGTGACGAAATCAAATCCTGCACCTGATACATAAGTTGGTATGCCTTTGACCCCGTGCGATTCATGGCCTTCCGGGACATTCTTACTGTGGAGATCGTAGTCGAAATCATTGT
>CP070806.1:1194503-1200930 GCA_020343675.1 Phycisphaerales bacterium | reverse complement strand
CTCACCAAGTAGGGCACATGTCCGGCAAAGGGGATCCCCTGTTTCTTTGCTTCATCGGCAATAGCGAAATAGGCGTCTGGCGGTATATCATTGAAGACCTTTACAAGATCTGTGCCCTCCTTTTTGACATTCCTGACAACATGGCGCCCTTCAGCTTCGTTGCTGACAACAGTAGTACTAGGCAGGATCGATTCAGGCCCGTCAACAATTGGGCTTGAGATGACCATCCGGGGGCCTATCAGTTTCCCCGCAGAAATCTCTTGGCGCCACTTGTGATGCGCCGATTCCCCCCGCATTACACGTACGCCTGTTACTCCGTTGGCGGTGAAGAGGGCGAGGTAGTCCTTTTCACCAAGCGGGTGGATGTGCATATCCCAGAGGCCGGGTATGAGAAACTTTCCGGTTGCATCCACAACATGCGCATCTTCCGGCACGTCCAAGGTAGCGGTTTTGCCAAGCGCCGCGATGCGGCCACCCTTTATCACCACCGTCATGTCGGGCTTCGCCGGCGCGCCCGTAGCATCGATCACCGTGACGTGAGTAAAGACCAGCGCTGTTCGACCAGAACGGGCTTCTTGCCGGCGAAGAATTCCAAGGGGTAGCAGGCAGACTAACAGAAGCGGCCATGCGTTCTTCATTGCGACCTCCTGGTCTAATAGAGTTGAATTTGCTATTGAACAAATGCAACTTACGTTGACAATGCTCGTAATTCAAAACATTTCCGAGAACGATCACGAACGACCGGTAGCGCTAGGGTTTGCCGACTCGGCGTTCACCTCGGCGGCAAGCTGCATGAACCGCGGCGTGGCGTAATCAAAGAAGCGCTTGTACGCCTCGCAAAAGTAGCTTTCCTTGCCGAAACTATCCTTCTCAAAGGGGGCCCGGTCCTTCATGCAGCCGCCGCGACAGATAGCTAAGTGTCTGCAGAGAAGGCATTTGTCGCAGAGATTCTTTTTCGCTCTTGCAAAAGCTTTCTTGACGTTGCTGGCCGCCAGCTTCTCTATCGGTGTCTCGAAGATATTGCCCAGCCGCCACTTGGGCTCGACAAAGAAGTCGCAGCAGAAGGCGTCACCGGTGTGCTCGATGACGATGTACTGGCTGCACTGTTTGTCGAAGGTGCAGATTGTGTGCCGGCCTGTGACATAATAGGACACAATCGAGTCGAAGTCGCGGATGCTGACCTTTCGCGGCCCATGGTCATACCAGCGGTCGAAGAGCCTGCACAGGAATTCGCCGTACTGTTCGGGTGTGATTGAAAAATCCGCGATCCTGCCCGTTTCCTGGTTCAGCTCGACGCAGGGGATAAATTGCAGATACCTGACGCCCAGTTCCATGAGAAAATCGAACACCTCCTCCGGATGCGCCACGTTCCTGGCATTAATCAGCGTCAACGTGTTGAATTCGACGTCGTACTGTTTGCAGTTCTCGATAGCGCGCAGCACCCTGTCGAACGTGCCGCCGCCGGAGTGGTCGAGCCGGTAATAATCATGGAATTCCTTCGGGCCATCGATACTGACGCCCACGAGAAATTTGCTCTCGTGCAGGAAGCGGCACCATTTCTCGTTGAGCAGGATGGCGTTGGTTTGAAGCGAGTTGCCGACTTCCTGGCCCGAAACTCCGTACTTCTTTTGCAGCTCGACAGCCTTCTTGAAGAAGTCCAGCCCCATCAGCGTCGGCTCCCCCCCCTGCCAGGCAAAGCCGGCCAACGCAAAACGCAACTGCATATAGTCCTTGACAAGCTTCTCGAGAACCTGCTCGCTCATCCGCTGCCTGCCCCGGCCGACTTCCGGTGCTCTGCACTTATAGAAGCAATACACGCAATCGACGTTACATTCCGAGCCGGACGGCTTGATTAAGAGTGTGAACGGCTGCATTATTCTATGAGTCCCTGAATCATGAGTTTCTCCAGAATCTTCGGGCAGGATCATAGCAGAGTCCGCCTGACTTTGCCAGGGTTTTCCAGGTGCCCCGCATCCTGCGGCTACTCCTTGATGTGCAGCCGGATTCCCTCGGCGGGGCGCGTGTGTCTGCCGGCGGAGCCTTCCTCAATTCCGGCGGCAATTTGCAGGAACCGAGGCACCGAGTAATCGAAGAACTGCCTGTAGCTTTCGCAGAAATAACTCTCCCGCGTGAGGTCCTCATCATTCCAGCGGGCTCGATCTTTCATGCAGCCGCCCCGACAAATATCGAGGTGCCTGCAGACAAGGCATTTGTTGCAGAGTTTCTCTTTATATCGTGCGAACGAACGCTTCTCGGCGCTGTTCGCGAGCCTCTCCAGGGGCGTTTCAAGAATATTGCCTAATCGCCACGCGCTTTCGACGAAGAACTCGCAGCAGAAGGCGTCGCCGGTATGCTCGATTACAACAAAGCCCTCGCACCGTTTACTGTACGTGCAGATTGTATGGTTGCCCATGACGTAGTGGGTCAGCAGCGAGTCGAACTCGCGGATGTTGAGCTTCTCGGGGCCGTAGTCGTACCAGAGGTCGAACAGCGCGCAGAGAAAATCGCCGTACTGCTTCGGCGTGATTGAGAAATCCGCGGGCCGCCCCGTTGCGGAGTCTGTTTCAACGCAGGGGATGAATTGCAGATACGTCAGGTCGTTTTCCACTAAGAAGTTAAACAGCTCTTGCGGATGCTCCACGTTCAGATTGTTGAGCAGGACCAGAGCGCTGAATTCGACCTGGTGCTTCTTACAGCACTCGATGCTCCGCATGACCCGCTCGAAGGTGCCCGCGCCGGAATGATCGAGACGATATCGGTCGTGGAATTCCTTCGGCCCATCGATGCTGATGCCGAGCAGGAACTTGTTCTCGTGAAAAAAGCGGCACCACCCATCGTCAAGCAGCACACCGTTAGTTTGCAGCGTGTTGCTGACCTGCTGCCCCGAAGTGCCGTATTTCTTTTGTAGTTCGACCGCCCTGGCGAAAAAATCCACACCCATCAACGTCGGCTCGCCCCCCTGCCAGGCAAAGCCGACAACCGGAAAACCCAGCTGCATGTAGTTTCGAACGAGCTTGTCGAGCACCTCGCCGCTCATCCGCTGCCTTCCCGAGCCGAACTGCGAGGGCCTGCTCTTATAGAAGCAGTACGCACAGTCGATATTACAGTCGGAACCCGATGGCTTAATAAGAAGCGTAAAAGGCTGCATTAGCTCTCAATCGTCTTGTGTTTCTGCAACCACTTCAGCGCCCATTGCTCGGCTTGCTCTGGGGTTTGTAGTGTGCCTTCGAGCTGGGCGACATACAGTTCCTCGGCCAATTGGCCGAGCCCAGGGCCGGGGACGGCGCCTAATCGGATCAGGTCGTGGCCGCTGAGCAGCGGCTTGGGCTGCAACTCCACATCGCCCAGCGCCTTGATTCGTTTGCGGAGGCTTAGCAACGCGGCGATGCTTTTGCGTCCATCCCCTTCGGCTTTTTGAATGGCTCGCTGGAACTCGTACAGGTCCCGGAAATACGGTTCGGCGAGAATCTTCTTCAATTCGGCCATGGACATCCGCTCGTTGAGCAGCCTGCCCCGATTGGTCAGGAGAAACTTTGTATGTTTGGTCTGGTTTCTGCTGAGCTTGAGGACCTGACAGCTTCGCATGGCAAATTCCGTCTCACAGCCGGCAAAGAGGCACGCTAACGCAAGCGGGAAATCGACTTTCTTTCGCAACTGACCCAGAACGGCGACTGCGCAGTTGCTTTGTTCGCCCGCCAGACCGGGAAAAGTCACCTCCGCCAAACCGCTCTCAAAGAGCATCGACGCTCCGGCAGCACGGCTGGGATGGGCTAATATGCCCTCTAATTCGATGGCAATTCGTTCGCCGCTGATGTTCGCGATCTTGCCTGCGTTCGCGCCAATCGCCGACCATGTCGCCGGCTCAATCTCAAAGCCGAGTTGCGTGGAAAACCGCACCGCCCGCAGCATTCGCAGATAGTCCTCGCCGAACCGTTCGGCGGGCTTTCCGATGGTCCGCACAATCCGGCCCTTGAGGTCCGCTTGGCCGCCCACGTAGTCAACAACGCGTTTTTCGAGCGGGTCATAGAACATTCCATTGATGGTAAAGTCCCTTCGCGCCGCATCTTCAGCGGCGTTTGAGAATCGCACGGAGCCGGGATGCCGGCCGTCATCGTAGCCGCTTTCGGTTCGGAACGTTGCCACTTCCACTTGCTGATTCTCAAACAGGACGATTACGACGCCGAACTGTGCGCCGACTTTCAACGTTCGTCTGAACAATCGTATGACGTCTTTCGGCTGCGCTTCGGTGGCGACGTCGTAGTCCTTGGCCCGCCGGCCCAGCAGCATATCGCGCACACAGCCGCCCGCGAGCAAGGCATGGAAACCCTTGCGATGGAGCCTCTTGATAATCTCTATTGCCGCCTGCCTGTTCGTCATTTCTCTCGTATTGCGTATTGCGTTTGAGGCTGTCCGCTATTACGTTTCGCATCTGGTAAGGATAGTCACAGCCATCGTTCCCCACTCACGTCGCTCCATTATCTGAAACGGCCCGTACTGATCGAGCAGGGAGACCTCGCGGCTGGTCCTTGCAACGACAATCCCGCCGGAAGCAACCTGATCGACCCATAGATCCAGCAGGCCGCTCAAAGGCGAATCGGCCTGAACATTTTCTGAGGCTGCGTACGGCGGGTCCACGAAGACAAGGCCGTAGTCTTTTTCCCCGGAGCCAAACATGGGGGCAGCCTTGAAGGCATCGGTTCTTACAACCTTTGACTTCTCAACAAAGCCGGCCCTCTCGATATTTCTATTCAGGGTCCCAACGATCATCGGATCCTTTTCGACAAATGTGACGAACTCCGCCCCCCTGCTCAATGCCTCCAGGCCCAGAGACCCGACGCCGGCACACAAGTCGGCGACGACCGCCCCGCTCGGCAGGTCGTATTTGTAGAGTACGCTAAAGAGCGATTCCTTGACCCGGTCGGTAATAGGCCGCGAATTTTGCGTCCCGGGGCTAAGCAGTTTCATCCCACGTTTTGAGCCGGCAATAATTCTCATGCGCTACAATATACAATACGGGATTGCTTCCTGCCACTTGCTTTCAGCCCTTGAGAACGGCCAGGGGAACCATCCGGGCGACGGGTTTCGCCCAGCCGCACTCGACGACGATTCGGACAACTTCGTCGATATCCTTGTAGGCGTCCGGCGCTTCTTCCTTTATTTTCCGGCTGTCCCCGGCGATGAGCTTTACGCCTTTCATGCTGCGCTTGAACTGGTCGTCGCTGATCAGGGCCTCGGCGACAGTCCTGCCTCTGCGGGTCTTTCCACGAGCGGCCGTCCGGCTCATGACCCTGCCCGCGCCGTGGTTGACCGAATTGAGAGACTCGTCGGAATTGCCCGTTCCGACGAGCAGATAGCTCGCGGTTCCCATAGAGCCGGGGGTGATAATGGGTTGGCCGGTCTGTGCGAAAAGGCCCCTGGTCATTTGAGCGGGACCGAACGCGCGGGTCGCACCTTTACGATGGACCCAAAGACGAGCGCCGCCGTGCGTTTCGAGCTTGGCCATGTTGTGCGTAACGTCATAAACGAGATTGAGCGGAGTCGGCCCGAACATTCGGTTGAAACACCGCCTGACCAGCAATGCCATGATGTGGCGATTGGCAAATGCGAAGTTCGCCGCGGCCGCCATGGCGGCGATATAATTCCTGCCCTCGCGCGTATCTGTGGGCAGATAGGACAGCATCTTGGGCCGGCCTGCATTCTCGGGTCTTCGGGCCGCGACGTTCATGTACTCATCCGCAACTTCATATCCGAACCGGCGCGAGCCCGAATGTATCATCACGACGATCTGGTTCTTGAAGAGGCCGAACGTCTTGGCCAGGGCCCGGTCGAAGGTTTCCTGGACGCACTGAATTTCGATGAAATGGTTTCCGCCGCCGAGCGTGCCGAGCTGGTTACAGCCTTTCTGCACGGCGCCGCTCGGAACGGCGGCCGGATCAGCGGGCAGATGGCCATTCTCCTCGATCTTCTGAAGATCATCGGCACATTGATCCGGGTCGAAGGCCTCCCACGCCCTGTGGCTCGTTCTCTGCGCCAAAGCGGGTATGGCGCCGACTCCCTGGTTGACCACCGCCTCGATCCCGGTTTTGTCTAAGTGCAGGTTCTCTCTGCCCTCTCCGAGAGGAATGTCCCGGGCGATATCAACAGCAATCTTGTCGGTGTCGATGTCCGCTTTTGAAAAGGGTGTGTGCAAGAGCCTCATTCCGCAATTGATGTCATAACCGACGGCGGGCGGCATAATCGCGCCGTCCAGTCCCAGCACGGCCCCGATGGGCACACCGAAGCCGACGTGTATGTCGGCGGTGGCCAGGACTCTTCTGGCCGGAGGCAGGCAAGCTGCATCGCAAAGCTGAGATACAGCGTCCGGTTCGAGCTTGACGGCCTTTGACGCAAAAATCGTCGCATCGGTCACCATCTGTCCCCGGCGTTC
>CP070806.1:1187958-1194403 GCA_020343675.1 Phycisphaerales bacterium | reverse complement strand
GTCGGGTAAGGGGAATCGAAGGATAAGCTGATGATGTCATCTTTCTTTCCTACAGTGGGTTGCAGGTTCTTCTTCAGGTAGGACAGGTGGTTATCCACCCTGGAAAACGTCTGCATCTGCGGCAGACCCGGCGTCTCAAGTACTGCGGTCAGAATCGGTGTGGATGTGAGCAATTGGGCCTGGGTGTACAGATAGTTCTTCGATTGGGTCATGACGCCCTCTTCGGTCTCGCTGAAGATCTTCGGGCCGCTTTGCTCGACATAGAGCCTGGATGTGCTGGTGTAGATGGACGTTGCCTTGGTTACGTAGATGAAGGCGGCGATGAGAGCCACCGCCGTTGTTGCCAGCAAAATCCAGCGGCTGCGCCACAGGATAAGGGCCAAACTCTCGGACATCATTCCCATGGACGGATGCATCTCGCCATGCGAATCTCCTTGTCCCAGGGCTCCGTTGTTCTCCTGCGCGTTAATCACGTTCTGTACCTCAGTCTCCTTCGGTCCAGGATATCTCGTATGTTCACGGCCTTGCTAATCCCAGGTATCTTCCAGTCGCAGATATGTGCCGATATTGATCCTGAATATTCGGTTCAGAAATACTGCCGTGCGCGTTCTGGGCGTCTGCTCGACCGCCACAATATCACCGGGCTTGATCGAGGTGTTTGCAGCATCCGTGAGCTTTGAGCCGTCTATGATCGGGAAAACGGCCCTGACGATCTCGTCGCTGGCATCAAGACGATAGACTGTCGCGTAGCGCGGATCGGCCACTTCATTGAGCCCACCGGCAAAGGCCAGGGCCTGGGCAAGGTTGTACCGGATATCCGGCGGATACGGGAAATTACCCGGCCTGTTGACCAGTCCCATCACGGTAAACAGCGGCGGCTGCAGCCGTTCAACGATAACGCTGTCCCCATCCCGCAGCACAACGTCCGCAAAGGGAATATTGAATCCCTTAACCGGCAGGACGAGGGATTCGGGCTCCTTCGATGGACTGATCGCGGCCTTTGGAGCACTGTCCGGGCTGTTCTGTCCACGAAGAATCCTGTAAGCCTCCTTGCCGGATTCACTCATCTGTTCATACAGGGCTTCGTCTGCGACTGCGTTGGGGCCGGCATTGGCTCCGCCTATTCCGGCCTCTGCGCCGAGCGAAACAGCCGAAGCCATCAGAGCAGCGCTATTCGGGTATGTCTCCGTGTTTGCGGTTTCGATACCTTTGCGACCGTACCCGGAGCCGGGTCTGAGTTGCTCTGCCAGCGAGCAGAGCCTTTCGTTGACTTCATGCGTTGAAACCCGCGGCTCTCTGGCAGCCAGCCTCTCCAGCAGAGCCTGCCGTTCGATCTCTCTGGCCACGTCCAAGTGCTCGCGCACCAGGATTTTGTCGTCCGGATCCCGGATGGCTATTTCACCTGTGGTGCTTAGACTGCTCATCTGCTTGAAGCTCAGCCGGACATCCATCCATGCGGCCGGACTGGCGTCCGGTCCAGGCAGCCCTCGCCGCCCCAGGGCCTTTTGGACAGATTTCTCCTGGCCGGCCGGAGGCTCGTTCTGATGGACAATGCTGATGCGGGCCGCGCCGTCATCAATAATGCCCCCGGCTTCCATCAGCAGAGCCACCAGAGACATCTGATCGCTGCGCAGCGAGTAGATGCCGGGTTCCTGAACAGCGCCGGTGATAGAGGCCTTCGCTGTCACGTACTCAAGGACCTGGACGAACACAGAAGGACGTGTGACGGTGTACTCGGGATAGTACGCGTCAATCACGTCCGCCTCGATTTGCGCCAGAGTTCTTCCTGAGACGGCGATATCACCGACCACAGGCAGCGAGATGATCCCGCCGTCATTGACTCGGCATACATAAGGCGTAGCCTGCTCCGCTCCAAACGAACCCTCGGCCGTCACGATCTGCAGGATCGCCGGCATGGTCAGCTCCAGGACGTCACCGGGCACCACACGGTACGGTCCTCCCCCGATCCTGGCCCGGACCAGACGATCCATATCCACGACAGGACGCGCCGGCCCCGCATTTTCGAACTCCAGCAACTGCCCCGTAGAGGGCAGATCGACTTGGTCACTGCACCCCACGAAATAAAGGCTCAGCGAGACGGCCAAGACCATACAGAATCCTGACCGGACTCTCGCTGCGCGCAAACTCACATACCTATGTTCCACGAGGTTCACTCCAGCTTCAACTCACATCACCAAGGGCAACGGGCGCAATCCTCACACGCTACTGTGCCCACTCCTCATCACACGAAAACTGGGTATCCCTCCTTGAAAACCCAGGGACCGCATACTGACGCAGCTGCCCATTCCTTCGGATCTCACCGCACGACCCTACACGGACTTTCTTCAGGGCGAAGCCTGGCGCTCCCGCCTCCTGCGCACACCACGCACCCTGTCCATTAACGAACCTTGCAGCAGAGCACAACCACTCAACGCCCATCGAGCCGACGGACGCACCTGCTCTTCAGAAGGGTCATCCCTGCTAGTTCGCGTCTACACGCCCGAAGGCCCAGCCAAATGGCGGGCTGCATGGGCTGCGCAAAGACGGCCTGCCTGGAATGAATGGCGGCGGTCCGTGGCCATTTCCGTTCCCGTTAAAGCTGGACCGAACGGTGCCACTTGAACCCCTCACTGTAGCCGCCGCCAGCACGCCACGGGCGCTCACGCTCGTCGGCGCCAACACTACGCGGGTCAGCAGGAACGGGTCAAAGAAGCTCAACTCAGCCGCTCGGGTCTCCTCCGTAGAGGTGTCCGCCGGGGCTGCACAGATTGCGCTGCCAAGCCCTAAGACGAGGACCGCAGCCATCGCTCCCGCGAGGACAACACACTTCATACCCAATTCCTTCCGATGCTCCACCATATTTCTCTCCTTACAAAAAATGTTTCCAATAGACACACTCTCAAATGTAGACCGTGTTCAGAATCACCAGGCCAAGAGAGCCTGGATTCTCATGCGACCCTTATTGCTAAACTGTCCTATGCCAAAAGAAGACCTCACGCAACGCGACTCCAGCCAACCGCTTCCAAGAAATGCCAAATCGGCAGAAGGCAACGGCTCCTGAGCCTCCGGATCTGGCGGTGGTACCGGCACTTGAGAAAGCACTCGCAGCATCTCGGCTCCGTAGACATAGTAGCGCATGCCCCCCTGCGAGAGACGCTCCGATACCTTGCCCGAACTGCTTACACTGCCCACGAGCACATCAGACGCCGTGAAAATGGCAGCCGTCAGATTGGGGTCGTTCGCATCGGGATGAGCGCTGTCGATTCCAAGAAGCCCGAGTGTCGCAAATATCGCGTCTTCCGTATAGCCGCTGGGTTCAGTTTCCTCTATGCCGCCATTACCATGGTCAAATCGCCAGTAAAAAGCGCCGGCATCCGGCTGATCGGCCGGAACCTGGTGACTCAAGAGCAGGCCAGGCAGGTCTTCGAGCTTCTTGAGCTTCCAGTAGGACGCACCTTGTCCGAATGGGTCGATCACCGTTTCATCCAATGACGGGCCCGTTGTCGCCAGTGCCCAGGTGGCCGCACCCAGTGCCATCACCGGATAGCTCGCCGCATCGTCATCAACGGCCGAGAGCCACTTGACCAGTGCATGCCGCCAGATTTCTTTATCTTCCGCATCGACACTGTAGGCTGCCACGACATAATCGGCCAAGGACAACACGGCAAGCGAAGAATCCACACCGGCAAAATAGGAAATATACCCCTCTGTGCCAAGAGGGGACGACTTGATGTTCGCGTAAAACATCTTAAGCGACAGGCCCCAGATATTGTCACTCGTGCCCGGAACCCAGTCGTTGGGATCATCGCTGACACTGCTCAACCGGGCGAGCGCCAACGCCTCATCGCCGAAGAACTCATATCCAGCACTTCTGAGAACATAATAACCCGCAAGCTCTGCAGAACTGAGATAATCCTCCACGCCGGTTTGCTCATAGGCATCCGCCAACCCCTGGATGATCTGGCCGGTGAACAACTCCTCTTGCGGCCAACTCCCCTGCTCAAAACCCACCTTTACTTGTTCGGCCGCAAGCCTGTCGGCAATGGCCTTGATGGCCTCATCGACAGGCGAGGCGACTCCGCGGGATTGGCACAGTAGAGCGACAAGGGTAGACGCCACGACAAAAACAGCTCCGTATCTGTTGCCAATCTTCGTGCGCCCACCTCCCCCCGCCGGACGCTGATAGCTCCCCCCTGTCTTTCTCACCTCCCACATACGTTCGCTCCTCTTCTCGCCCCCGAACACCCAAGCCTAACACACATGGGCCCATCCGTGCCCAACACCCTGACGGGCAGTCTTCCAGGTTTTGCTCGGGAGGCCCCGCGTATCAAAGCCGTTTTCGAGCACGCCCCGGCATTAACAGACCCGATACTTCTCGATGGCCTTAAAGGCATGCCTCCTCCAGCGGACCTGGACGCTCGCGTGCGACCCGCTCCAAGTCTGAGGCCAACCTGTACCCTGAAACTTCTATCGTACGACTTCGGTCTTTGACTATCTATTGTGGTGACTACGGAGTTTTGAGGTGTTCCGCATTTGTGGGCCAATAACCACGTTTTTCCCCCCGGAAAGTCGTCAATTATTCCAGAGATTCTGCTTGACAGACAGCAGGATGTTCTGCTGGTTGTGTTTTTCTGGCCATTTTCACTTTGCATTGCCATCGCCGCAAAACCTCGTTACATATAACACTTATCGCGTACCAAGAAACTGCCAAGACACCGATCACCCTGCCTCAGCTACACTGCCCGGGCCGTCATCGACCCGGACTGTTCTCCTCATGCCTCGTGCTCGAAGCAATGAGCCCTGTTGCCGCCGCCAGCTTGAGAAACTCGATCACGGTACGGACGCCAAGTTTCTGCATGAATGCCGCCCGGTGCGACTCCACCGTCCTGATGGACCGCTTAATGACGGCGGCGATTTCGCTGTTACTTCGGCCCGCGACGACCAGCTTCAGTACTTGTATTTCCATCCTGGTCAGAGCCCAGAAGCCATCAAGAGGGAGCCTGCGGCTCTGCTCCAATAGCGAGTTGACCTTTCGGACGAAACCGTCTTTTCCGAGAGGTTTTTCGATAAAATCAATGCCTCCGCACTTGATAGCTTTGACCGCCGTAGGTATGTCACCGTACCCGGTAACGATTAGAACAGGGATCCATGGAGTGAGTTCCTTGACCTCTTCCAACAGTTGCATCCCGTTCTCCTCGGGCATCTTCAGATCGGTAATAAGCAAATCACATCTTTGGGAACGCAACTGGGCAAGGCACTCGGCGGGGTGAGTGAAACAACGCACGGATATATTTGATTCTTCGAGGGTCTCACGGACAGCCGTGCAGACGGCCAATTCGTCGTCGACAAAAAACACCTGCCCCCGTGAATTATCAGCCTTCGTCACCATAGTCAGCCAACATCACGCTGTTGCCGCTTCGCGAATAGAACCAGGCGCGCCACAGACTCCACACACGCGAATCCCTTGATTTCTATCTGAGAAAACAACAGTCCAAAGCCATCTGCCTCACATGCTCTGCGAACATTTATCCTAGGTCTTGCTCCGCACCTTGTCCATTGTGGTGACTACGGATTTTTTAGGTCTCGACCTGCATTTTTGGCCCAAAATCGCGAGTGCGAGAAAATTCTCTGAAGATCGTTGTCCATACCGTAGATTCCATCCGGGCATGACGATCAGTCGCGAGCACTGTGTCCTGGCCACAGGAACGGCTGAATTCACATGGTGGACAGGGATTGGGTTTCATCACAGGCCAATTACTGACGTGAAGAATCAAGCAACTCTCTTGTGAACGTGATGCAGTCCGCCGACTTGTGGGATCGAGATGACTTTGCCTTTTGCGAATGGTTCAATATCTCGGAGAGATGGCGAGTTTCTATCAAGCGAAAGATGAGTTCTGCAGTTGTTGCAGTAATCCATGTAGTCTTTGAGAGTGCGGCACAAATGACTTTCGCTCAGGATGATGAAGTGATCCGGACACTCTCTTCTCATCGAGCCGATTACACGTTCGCAATATCCACCAAGGACCTTCGCTCATCATCTGTGAATCGAATCCGACCCTTAATCTTGGACCTGAGGATCTTGTCTTCCAAACGCAAATACTCGTTCTACAAGGTGAGTTCTCGGCATAATAGTCGAGCCATGGTGGCAATCACTGGTAGATCGAGCCCTTTGCCTGACTGTTCAGAACGCATTTTCGTGGACATAACCATCCTCCAAGTTCAACTTGCATCCGTGAAGGCCGGACGATAACATAAAGACATGATTTGACAAGGCTTAATTCCGAGGTCTGCTGGCTCGGATGAATGAACGTACCCTACGACACAGGGCCCGACCAGCCAAGAACCATGAATACTGTCGCACGACACTCTTACATTCCTCTCTTAGCAAGCCTCTGTTTGGGCGCCTTCCTGCCATTGCCCCCCTGCCGGTCTGAATCCCGAGAGG
>CP070806.1:1181302-1187858 GCA_020343675.1 Phycisphaerales bacterium | reverse complement strand
TATCCGGGCCCGGGGACTCAACGAAAAACTTCAGGTGGGGTTCATCGCTGCGGGCGGACGGGCCGGGGCCCACACATCTGTATCCCATGAGGCAGGCCTTCAGTGTGTCGCCTTCGCTGAGGTGGACAGAACCCGATGGGGCGGCGTCCACGGCAAAGAAGGCTGGGATGGCGTGCCCGGGTACACGGATTGGCGGAAGGTATTCGAAAAGCATGGCAAGGAACTCGACGTGGTTTTCGTTGCGACACCGGACCACACCCATTTTGCCCCGTCGATGACCGCTGTTTCCATGGGCATTCATTGCTACACCGAGAAGCCGCTGACCTGGTCGGTTCGTGAGGCGCAGTTGCTGGCAGCAGCCTACGCCAAGAATCCCAAGGTCGTGACCCAGATGGGCAACCAGGGCCACGGCGAAGATGGATGGCGGCGCGCGTACGAATACGTCAAGGCCGGCGCGATCGGCCAGATCAAGGAGTTTCACACCTGGACCAACCGCCCGATCTGGCCCCAGGGCGGTGACCGTCCGACGTACACCAGTCCGGTTCCCGACACGCTCGACTGGGACGCGTGGATCGGCCCGGCGGCGATGCGGCCCTACGCCGGCCCCAGGGAGAATGATAAGAGAGGGCGCGGTCCCTATCATCCCTTCAACTGGCGGGGCGTAGTCGATTTCGGCTCCGGCGCGCTGGGCGATATGGCCTGTCATACCACCGACGGAATCTACGCGATCATGGAACCGGGCTATGCGGCCACCGCCGAGCCTATCGTCATGACCGGGCCCGTCAAGGATCAGTGGCCGGCCGGGATGGTCGTCAAGAGCACCTACCGTGCAAAAGGTGACCGGCCCGGATTTACGACCTACTGGTACGAGGGCAAGAAAGAGGATGGAACACCTTTCATGCCGGAGAACCCCGAGGAACTCAAGGTTGACGGGCGGACACTGCCGAGAACCGGGAATCTGGTCATTGGCACCAAGGGAAAAATGCTGGTCAACGGTGACTACTGGAACAGTGCCCTGCTGATCCCGGAGGCAAAGCGCAAGGAGTTCGGCCGACCCAAAGAACTTCTCGAACGCTCTCCCGGACACCACGAGGAGTTCCTAATAGCCTGCAGGGGCGAAAAGCCGCGTGAGTATAGTCAGTCCAACTTCAGCTACTCCGGTCCCATGGCCGCGAACATCCAGCTCGGCAACCTCTGCGCCCGCGCGGGAAAGAAGCTCGAGCTGAACGAAGCCGGCAAAATCATCAGCGACCCGAAGATCAACGACCTGGCCTGGCGCGAGCCCCGCAAGGGTTGGGGACCGCTGGAGATGAAGGTCTGAGCGAATCGCGAAGAGAATAACAAATATCGAATGTTGAAGGCAGGGGCAAGTCCACGGGCTTGCCCCTTCTGTTTTTTTCACAACTTCCGGTCCAGTTCCATAGGGCGTGTGCAACTTGTTGCACACGCAGCTGTCTTTCTTAGCTTCACAGTACAGCAACGTGGAACCGACCTACTTCATAGAACCGAGTTTTTCTGATAGCATAGTGTTTCGGTGTTATCGCGTTAGAACGCCTGAGTAAACATGCAATTTTGAGAGCGCAGGGAGGTAGTTCGATAACGCCCTCCATGTGTTATCAGAAAATGCCAAATAGTAATTCGTTATGTCACTGAAGACCGGAATCATCTCACTTGCCAAGTCTCACGGCGTTGACCTTGTCGGGGTAGCCAACGTGAGTGTTTACACCAACTACATTCAAGAAGTCTCCGCGCGACTTAAGGAGACGGGGGCTACAGGAAGGGACTACATGTTCTGCGAAGACGCCATGACGTTCTTCGAGAATTTGTCAGATGTCCGTCGCACGCTTCCATCGGCAAAGTCGATTGTCCTCCTTGCGGTCTATGCGTTTGACACGGAAGGTGATTACAGAGCAACAGAACAGAAGCTACAGGGCAAGACGGCTAGAATCTACACCTACTATCCAGTGGTTCGACAGATTGCCGAACACGTGGCGGCACACATTGAGGGAGCCGGCTATCGGGCGGTTCAGGGCCAACACATTCCACTGAAGTTCGCAGCAAACGAGATTGGCCTGGGATTATACGGATGGAACGGCCTTCTGCTCACCAGGGATTTTGGCTCATACGTTGCGTTGCGGGCGGTCGTCACTGACGCGGAACTGGAACCGGATGCATTCCAGCCTCCTGTGGCCCCGTGCGAAGACTGCGGGCGGTGTCTGAAGGCGTGCCCGACAGGCGCGCTCTATGCACCCTATAAGGTCAATCCGGCTCTGTGCATTAACCCTTTGACTCGCAAGGAGGATGATATCCCGCAACAGTTGCGCAGGAAGATGGGCAACTGGGTGTGCGGCTGCGACATATGCCAGGAGGTTTGTCCGATGAACCGAGACCTCAAGCCGCGCGTGCCAGATCCCCGTGCAGAATTTGACCCGTCCCACCATGCCAGCCACCGGACACTCGGGGGACTGGCAAGATGCCCGGATCTCAAGAGACTGATGGAGGATGACCGCATGCTTGTGATGCAGAGGAATGCCGTCATCGCACTGGCCAATATTGGCACCGAGCAGGCGTGGCATATTCTCCGACACTACAAGGACGTCGATACGGGAAAGCTCGGCGAGTACCTTGCATGGGCAATTGATCAAATCGCCGAGAGAATCGGAATACAGAACAAGCTGGATTCAGGCAGCACTTGACAGCGGACCTCTTGCCCCTTCGCGAATTCCTGATCTGGGACAAAGCCTGTACATGTTCACAGCTTTCGGTCTAACTTGCGGTAGCTGATGGCTTCTCCAATGTGCTCGGAGGCAATGTCCCGGGCGCCGGCTAAGTCGGCGATGGTGCGGGCCAGCTTGCAGATTTTGTCGTGAGCCCGCGCGCTGAGGCCGAATTCGTGCATGGCCTGCTTGAGGATACTCTCACCCGCCGAATCGAGCTTGCAGAACTTCTCGACCTGCTTGTGGCTCATTCGGGCGTTGGTGTAGAGCTTGCCGTCGCCGAAACGCCCGGCCTGGATGCTTGCAGCTCTGACAACGTCGGAACGCATTATAGCCGAGTCGAGCTGGCCCGATTTCGAGCGCAGCTTCCTGAAACTGATCGCCGGCACGTCGATGTGAATATCAATCCGGTCCACCAGAGGCCCCGAGACCTTGGACAGATATCGCCTGATCTGGCCCGGCGCGCATTTGCATCGCCTCGTAGCGCTGCCGAAATACCCGCAAGGACAAGGATTCATCGCGGCCACGAGCATGAATTGCGCGGGAAAGCTTACCGTTTTTTTTGCGCGTGAGACGATCACGAAACCGTCCTCCAGCGGCTGGCGAATCATCTCAAGAACGTGCCGGGGAAACTCGACGAATTCATCAAGAAAGAGGATTCCGAAGTGGGCCAGCGACAATTCGCCCGGCCGGGGCATCGGCCCGCCGCCGACCAGGGCCGGACCGCTTGCCGAATGGTGCGGCATGCGCACCGGACGCGTTGCCAGCAGCGCTCTGTTCTTGCCCAGCAGTCCGATGGAGGAGTACACGCGCGTTGTTTCGAGCGACTGCTCCAGGCTCAGAGGAGGCAGAATCGTCGCTAATCTCTGGGCCAGCATGGTTTTTCCCGCCCCGGGCGGACCGATCATCATAATGTTATGCCCGCCCGCCGCGGCGACGGTCAGCGCCCGCTTGACGCTTTCCTGGCCCTTCACATCTGAAAAATCAACGGTGTAAGTCGCCGCCACGTCAAAGAGTCCCTCGATGTCAACACAGGTCGCCTCGAGCGGCAATTGCCCCGAAAGAAATCCGACCGCCTGGGCGAGCGAGCCGACCCCAAGGGCCTCGATGTCCGTCACGACCGCTGCCTCTTGTGCGTTATCGAGAGGCACAATCATCCGGCTGAATCCCGCCGCCGCGGCGCTCATCGCCATGCTCAGCACGCCGTTAACCGGCCTGACCCTGCCGTCCAGGGCCAATTCGCCGACGATAATCGTCTCGTGCAGAATCGAGCTGGCCAGGACGTTCTGGCCGATGAGCATGCCCAGCGCGATGGGCAAATCAAACGCCGGCCCGGCCTTTTTGACGTCGGCCGGCGCCAGGTTGATCAGCGAGGCCGTCTTCGGATGTTTGTAGCCGCTGTTGACGATGGCGCTCTTGACGCGCTCGATGCTCTCTTTCACCGCGGCGTCCGGCAAACCGACGATGATGGATCTCTCGAACCCGCCTCGCGCTACGTCAACCTCCACCTCGCAAATGACCCCCTCGATCCCTTCAAGCGTCACGCTATGCAGTCTGGCTAACATATTCTCTCCCTTTCGGGGCAGCCACCCCTCTTCAATAATTTGGGCGTCTTCGCGTATCTCTTTCGGGACTCAATATTACCTGTTCCATAGTTGTCCGCCGGCGGTATAATACGGCCTGAACCGGTAATAGTCAAAGGAGCAAAACGATATGCCTACGGTAAAAGATGTGATTGTCAGAAAACCCTCCGACGAGGAGTCCCGGGCCTGTCAGTCCTGGCCGATCTGGAAGTGCGAGCCGAGCACCTTCGACTGGGCCTACACGGAAAAAGAGACCTGCCTGCTCATCGAGGGCAAAGTCACTGTCAGCGACAGCAAGGATTCGGTCAGTTTCGGCCCGGGCGATCTCGTAATCTTCCCCGAAGAGCTCGAATGCACATGGAACGTCCAGGAGCCGGTCAAGAAATACTACAACTTCGGCTGAACGCGCACGTCGGGCTCACTCTCGATCATGGCTCCAAGGCCCCCCGAACGGCAGAGGTCAGTTTTTCGCCGCGCTGGCCAGTGGCGATGATCTTTCCGTCGGGGCCGACGAGGAATATCCAGGGCACACCCGGTATTCGATAGTCTCTCGCGATCCCTGATTTGAATTCTTCGCTCACGAAAATCTGAGGCCATGGAATCGGGTTTTCCTGAACGTACTTCTCGACCTCTTCGAGTGTATCGTGCCCACCCAGACCGATGATCTGGAGCCTTCCGTCAAGACTGTAGGCGTCATACAGCTCCCGGAGCCGCTCAATCTCGGGATGAGATACAGGCTGCCAGAAGCTCAGCAGCACGAATTTGCCGCGATAGTCGATCAGCTTCAGACTTTTGTCGTCCAGAGTTTTTGCCTCGAACAAAGGTGCCATGTCACCGACACGCAGAGGATCGTGCATCACCAGCTCAAGCTGTCCCAAATCCAGCGGCTCATCGCTTCGCCCGCCGGGCACCTGCGGAACTTGAATCGTCCCATGATAGCTGCCAATCTCCTCCGGTCTTGCCTCGCCGGTCAAACGCTCTTCTATCCAGACCGTAACATCGTACTTGCCGGCGATGACATCTTCTATTCGAAATGAACCGTCGTCGTTTATCCTGAACGTGTATTGCCTCCAGTTCGGATCGTGCCAGTAAGAGTCCCGGTACAGTTTATATTCGTCGCTCTTTCGCCATTGGGCTCGCCACTGCTGTTGCTCGCGTTTCGTCATCCGTTCGTAATTGCGGGGGCGAGGCTCATCGGGTCGTGTCGTTATCAGAGACCTCAGTCCGTTTCCGAAATAGATGGGCTTGGCATACCCTTCCGGCGGCACGAAACTGCCGATGACCGGCCGGCCGGAACCGCCGAGCGTGATTTTGGCCGTCTCGTCTGATTTGACCTCAACCGGCGTTCGCGACGTGATGGACGCGCCCATTTCCCCGGTTCTGATCAAATACCCCGCCTCGAACCATCCCGCCGGGACTTTCTCGAAAACAAAACGCCCATCCGTATCACATTGGGTTTCATATCGGTATTCTCGCTCGTGCAGAAACCACGTGGAATTCGGCAGGCCCGCCATCCAAATCTTGTTCCCTGCCGCACGACGACCTTCAGCGAGCTGCCCTTCAATGCGCCCCCAGGGTTGCAGGCGAATGTCATTCGAGTTGATGAATTCATCGGACCCTATGGATGCAAAGCCCTTGTCATGCGCGACAATCAGATCGAAGCTCCCGGCGGGCTGCTGACCGAGAATGAAAACACCTTTCGAGTCGGTTTGAACGATTCTGCTCTCGATATTACCGTGCATCGGCCTGAGCTTGCCGTCTGACACGAGCACACCTATCTTCTCACTGCTCAGCGCCACCTGTGCATCGGCAACGGGATTGCCGGCGGCATCCACTACCCGCCCGGACAATTCCTTCGCAGCTCGAACAGCTTCACCCTGCACCGGCACATTATCGACCGAATACGCTTGTGGCGGCAGAGTCGTCTCATACCCTGATGCGCAGAATAACAGGCAAGAGAGCAATGGTAGTTGTGCGACGGCAAATGCTGCGCATCGGCAACTATGTGTTATGTGGTTCGACTCCATCTGTATCCCGACCTTTCTCGACGGATGAAGATTACCATCATTGTTGGCAAAGATATAGCTCAAAAGCGTTTCATCCGAAATACTCACCATCTAGACAGCGTGTGCAACAAGTCCCTGAGGGACAAGTTGTACACCCTATTCATGAAAGGCTGCCTGCTGTCAAATACTACCTTTTGCTTTTTTCATCTTTTGTTTTCTTCAGAGAACCTTTGACCGTGCAACGACTTAT
>CP070806.1:1174569-1181202 GCA_020343675.1 Phycisphaerales bacterium | reverse complement strand
CCTGCCGACAACGCTACCCGTGGCGTAGCATTCTGTTATGACACCGCTGGTCCGTCCTGCTAAACCGCCGAATCCTGCGCCACGTCCATTTCCGGTGACGTTTCCCCTGGCACAGCTGTACTTGATGGTGCCGTAATCATTCTCCCCCACAAGACCGCCGAGACCACTGCTGCCATTTCCTGAAACATTGACTTGCGCCCCCCATTTTTGTGCAACAGGGTCATCGATAGCTTTTCCCGTTCTTCCACTCATCTGTAGTGTAGCAGAGAAGGATTGGCCGCGTCAAGCGAAAAAAAACTGGAAAACCGACGACGTCTTGTATATGGTATGCGGGAATTCGTGAAGTCTTTTAGCGAATGAAAGTGGATTCCTGTCCATTCGACTTCGCTCAGGGCAGGCTTTCCGCAGGAATGACAAGAACGTGTTATCGGTGGAATCTGTGGATGCGATTTATACTGATTGACAAGGTGGTTTCGTTGGAGCCGGGCAGGCAGATCAAGGCGGTCAAGAACGTCTCGCTGTCCGAGGAGTATCTGGCCGACCATTTCCCGACGTTCCCGGTGCTGCCGGGCGTGCTGCTGCTGGAGGGGCTGATCGAGTCGGCCTCATGGCTCGTGCGAAAGAGCGAAAACTTCGCGCACAGCATGATATTGCTTGAACAGGCGCGCAATGTCAAGTATAAGAGCTTCCTGGCGCCCGGTTGTCAGATAGAATATACCGTCGAGGCCAAGACCATCGAAGAGAACATCAGCAGCTTCAGCGGTTTCGGCGTCTCGCGCGACGAGCGAATCGTCGAGGCCCGCTTCGGGCTGAGGCATTTTAACCTGGCCGATGAGAATTCGGCGATGGCCGCCGTGGACGCCAACGTCATTGAGAGTTTGAAGGAACGATGGAAACTGTTGCAATAGACTTATGATTGGTCACGGCCTTGGCGACGGCCGCAATCGTAAATCATAAATGGAGAATCGTAACTCGAAAGGGGTAAGACACGTATGGCAGTGAGTCGGGACGAAATCGTACAGAAGGTTCAGGAAGTGCTGGTCGATGCGCTGGGCGTCGACGACGATGAGGTGACGATCGAGGCGACTCTGATGGGGGACCTCGGGGCCGAGAGCATTGACTTTCTGGACATCGTATTTCGGCTGGAAAAAACGTTCAGTATGAAAATCCCGCGGGAAGAGCTGTTCCCCGCTGAGAATCTGATGACGGATTCGGAACTCATCCACAACGGCAAGCTGACCGAAAAGGGGCTTGCCGAGCTGCGTCAGAGAATGCCGCACACCGACCTGTCGGAGTTTGAGAAGGATCCCGACATCAATAAGCTGGGCGATTTGTTCACTGTCGGTGCGATTGTGAACTACGTTGAGAACAAGCTCAATGCGGCTTAGCCTATAGAGCTGTTCCTGGGGATATCAGCGGCAGGATGGCCCGGCGCCAGTCTGCCGCTTCATTGTCCTTATGAACGGGGCCGCGACGCTGCACAACATCGCAAAAGAAGCCCTGGAAAAAAATGCGTTGGATCTGGATAGACAAATTTATCGAGTTCGAGAGCGGCCGGCGCGCCGTGGCGCTCAAGAACGTCACGCTTGCCGAGGAGCATCTGCACGACCATTTCCCGGGCTATCCGATCATGCCCGAGAGCCTGTGCATCGAGGCCATGGCCCAGACGGCCGGAATCCTCGTCGGCGAGGCGGCGAAATTCCAGGAAAAAGTCATCCTGGCGAAAATCAAGAAGGCCGTCTTTTTCGACTGCATCAAGCCGGGCGACACCCTGAAGTTGGAAGCAGTCATCGAATCGTTTGCCCCCGAAGCGGCCGGCACCGCCGGTAAAGTCACCTGTGGCGAAAAACTTCTGGCCGAGATTGATTTGATGTTCAGCCACATCGACCAGAATCTGGCGGGCAAAGAGTTTCCCGAGGAGAACTTCGTGTTCAATACCGGCACATCGGTCTTCGAGTCGCTCCTGCGCGACGTGCTTTCACGGGCCGGGCAGAAAGCGGAGCAGACCTGATGAGCGCGCCTGGCGTAGTCATCACCGGCCTCGGCGCAGTGACCCCCCTTGGATTGACCGTCGCCGAGACATGGGCCGGCCTGTGTGAAGGCAAGGTCGGGATTGACACCATCACAGCGTTCGATCCCGTCGGTTTCACCTGTAAAATCGCGGGCCAGGTTCCCGAGTACCGGATACAAAACTACGTGCCGAAGACCCACCGCAAAGCCATCAAGCTGATGTCGAGGGACATCGAGCTGTCGGTCATCGCGGCCAGCGAAGCCCTCGTGGACGCGGGCCTGGTCACCAAGGGTATCGACCCGGAGAAGGTCAATATCGATCCCGAGCGTGTCGCGGTCAATCTGGGCGCGGGCCTGATAAGCTGCGACCTGGTCGAGCTGGCCCCGGCCGTGGCAGCGAGCGTCACCGACGGGACGTTCGACATTCGCAAATGGGGCACCGAAGGCCTCGATCTGGTCACGCCCTTGTGGCTGCTCAAGTATCTGCCCAACATGCTCGCCTGTCATATCGGCATCATCCATGACATTCAGGGGCCGAGCAACACAATCACCTGCGCCGAGGCGGCGGGGCATCTGGCCATTGCCGAGGCGGCGCAGACGATTGCCCGGGGAGGCAGCGATATTGCCTTGGCCGGGGGCGCCGAGGCGAAGGTCAATCCGATCGTCATGATCCGCCAGTGCCTGCTCAAGCGAGCGACCGACCAGAACAACGATGAACCGGCGGCGGCGTGCAGGCCTTTTGACGTCGACGCCAAAGGCTCGGTATTCGGTGAAGCGGCCGGCGTGGTCATCCTTGAGAACTCAGAACATGCCGACAGCCGCGGCGCCAGGATTTACGCCGAACTCGTCGGCGTCGGACAGAGCAACAACATCAATCCCGTCTATGAGCATCTTGAGCCGGACGGCAAAGGGGTTTGGATCGCGATAGAAAAGGCGATGGCCGAGGCGCAGATAGAACCGGATGATTTGGATTTGATCGTCCCCCACGGAACGGGAATCCCCGCCGACGACTTGGCCGAAGCCAAGGCGATTCGGGCGGTCCTGGGTGACGCGGCGGCCAGGATACCCGTCTGGCCCACCAAGAGCATGCTGAGCAACACGGGCGCAGCGGGCGGCGCAGTTGATATTATTGCAGCCGTCTGTGCGATGATGGATGGCAGGATTCCGGCGGCCAAAAACTGCGACAGGCAAGCCGAAGGCTGCAACCTGAACATTATCACAGAGCCGCGCAAAGCATCAATCCGTTACATCCTGAGCTGCAGCTACAGCTATGGCGGACAAACAGCCGCTGTAGTCCTGAAGACAAGGAATGGCAATGACTGAGCGAGTTGTAATCACCGGCATGGGCATTGTCTGTCCCTTGGGGCATGACGTGGAGACGTTCTGGCAGGCGATATTGGCCGGCCAGAGCGGCGTCGCCAGGACAACTATTTTCGATGCCTCGACGTTTCCGACGACCTTCGATGCCGAAGTCAAAGATTATGATTTTGCCGGGTTCACCGGTGACCCTTCGCTGCACGAACATGGCAATCGGGGCTCGCACTTTGTCCTCGGGGCCGCGGCTCAGGCATGCCGGCAGGCGGGAATTGACATCGAAACCGACGAGCCGGCCGACGGCATCGACCGCAGCCGGTTGGGCATCTATTTGGGGGCGGGCGAAGGTTCCGTGGACAATGATGTATTCTTCGCCGCGATTGTCGCGGGGTGGGATGCTCAAAAGAACGAGATGGACTGGGGCCGCTGGGCGGAGGTTGCATTCGGCCGGATGAGTGCGATGCGGGAACTGGAGCAGGAGCCGAATATGCCCGCCAGCCACGTAGCCCTGCTGACCGGCGCGCGGGGGCCTACGCGGAGCTGCCTGACCGCGTGTGCGGCCAGCACCCAGGCCGTGGGCGAAGCGATGATGATGATCCGCAGAGGCGATGCCGATGTCATGATCGCGGGCGGCGCGCATTCGATGATCCATCCGCTGGGTCTGACGGGATTCAATCGACTGACCGCCCTATCGACTCGAAACGAGAGCCCTCAGACGGCATCGAGACCATTTACCGCCAGCCGGGACGGTTTTGTCCTGGGCGAGGGGGCCGGGGCGCTGGTCCTCGAATCTCTGAGCTCAGCGAAAAAGCGAGGCATGGAAATCCTGGCTGAGGTCATCGGCTACGGCAGTAGCACCGACGCGTTTCGCATCACCGACATGCACGAAGAAGGTCGGGGCGCCGTCCAGGCGATGACCGCGGCGCTGGCCGATGCGGGCCTTAGCTACCAGGACGTGGACTACGTCAACACGCACGGCACCAGCACGGCCGAGAACGATTCGATAGAGACCAAGGCGATCAAGGCGGTCTTCAGAGACAAGGCAAAGAATACCCCCGCCAGCAGCGTCAAGAGCATGTTGGGCCATTTGATCGGCGCCGCCGGTGCGGCCGAGCTGATTACCTGCATCCTGGCGATCCGGGACGGCATGGTTCCGCCGACCATCAACCTGAACGATCCCGACCCGGCACTGGATTTGGACTACGTCCCCAACAAGCCGCGCAAGATGCCGGTCAACGTCGCTATGAACGAATCCTTCGGCTTCGGGGGACAGAACGACGTGGTCATTGTAAGGCGTTTCTCGTGACCCGAGGTTCGAGATACAAGTCACGACCGACGAAGGACAGACTATGATTGACATTAAGCAAATACGAGATAATCCGGAGCAGTTCAAAGACGCCTGTTCGGCCAAGCACTTCAATGTCGATATCGATGGTCTGCTTGCGGTTGACGCCGAGTTGAAAACGGTCAAGCAGCAGTTGCAGGACATTTCCACGGACAAGAACCGTCTCGGCAGATCCATCCCGAAGCTCTCGCCTGAAGAGAAGCAGTCCGCTCTATCGCAGCTATCAGAGCTCAAGCAGCGCGAAGCTGAATACAACGAACAGCTCGGGCAGCTCCAGCCGCAGTTCGACGAGTTGATGCAGCAGGTGCCCCAGCCCGCGGACGACGACGTGCCCCTGGGCAAGGACGATACGGAAAACATCGAAATAAGAAAAGAGGGCGAAATCCCCCGCTTTGATTTTGAGCCGAAGGACCACGTCCAGTTGGGCCTTGCGCTGGGCATTATCGATATCGAACGCGGCGTAAAACTGGCCGGTACCAGAAATTACTTTTTGAAGGGCGACGGTGCCCTGCTGCATTGGGCGGTCCTGCGTTTTGCGATGGACTTAGTGGCCGGCCGGGGTTATGTCCCTTTGTCCGTACCGCTGCTGATGAAAGACGAAGCAATGCGAGGGACGGGTTACTACCCGGGTTCAGAAGATCAAACCTATCGCATGGAAAAAGACCAGCTCAACCTGGTCGGAACCGCGGAGGTGCCTTTGACGGCCTATCGCATGGGGGAGATTGTGGACGCCGATGAGTTGCCGCTTAAGTACGTGGCCCTATCAAGCTGCTTTCGGCGGGAAGCCGGCGCCGCGGGCAAGGACACCTATGGCCTCTATAGAATCCACCAGTTCGACAAGGTCGAGCAGGTTGTGGTCTGTGCCAACAGCGCCGAAGAAAGCCGAAAGTACCACGAAGAGATTCTGGCCAATGCCGAGGCGGTCATGCGGGACCTGGGACTGCCCTACCGCGTTGTGAACGTCTGCACGGGCGACCTGGGCAGGGGCCAGGCCAAGAAATTCGACATCGAGGCGTGGATGCCCTCGCGGGGCAAGTACTGCGAGACGCACAGCGCCAGCAAATTCTACGAGTTTCAGGCCAGGCGGATGAACTTGCGTTATAAAGAGCCCGGGACAAAGAGGAACTTGTTCTGCCACACGCTCAACAATACGGTCATCGCCTCGCCTCGAATCCTGATACCTATTCTCGAACTGTACCAGAACGCCGACGGGTCGCTGACAATCCCGGAGGTCCTTCGGCCTTATATGAATGGAAAGCAGAAAATCACCCAACCATCATAGCGCAGAAGGAGACCGACCATGACCAGAGAGGAAGTTATCGAATTCATCACGAAGAACCCCTGCTTCAGCCTCGCCACCATAGACGGCAATCAGCCCCGCACGCGCATGATGATGATATGCCGGGCCGACGACAACGGGATCCTTTTCACCACCGGCAGGGACAAGGACGTCAACAAGCAATTGCAGGCCAATCCGGCAGTCGAGATGTGCTTTTTCGGCAGCGATCAGAACCGTCAGGTCAGAATCGAAGGCACCGTCGAGATGGACGACGATCTGGAACTCAAGAAACAAATTCTTGAAGCTTTCCCCTTCCTGAAACCCTGGATCGAAGCCCAGGGCTTCGAGGTCATGATCCCCTACCGCCTCAAGAACGGCAAAGCCACAACCTGGACCATGGAAACCGCCTTCGAACCGAAACAATACATCCAGCTTTGAGGCTGGGGCCAGGTGGCGATTGGCAAGCACTGGCAAGTAGTGCGCCGAACGGACGGGGACCTTTTTCTTGATGCGGCGGAACGTGGGCTTTGATGCTTCACGAGCAAGCAATACAGCCCTGAGTCAGATGTCAATCTTCCTGGAGAAAGGGCTGTGAGCCGAGGCCCACAGCCCGATTTGAACATCTTTCAAGACTCGGATTTGCCCGTTAGTCGGGGCAATTCTCAAGCCATGCAGCCGTGAAGGC
>CP070806.1:1167751-1174469 GCA_020343675.1 Phycisphaerales bacterium | reverse complement strand
CACCCGAATCTGGCAACTGCCGGAGGACAATCGACTGCGGGACAAATCCCGTGTTAGTGACTATGGCGCTGTCGGTTTTGGTGATTTCCGGATGTTGGCAAGCAAGAGCGGGATCAGCCAATCTCGGTCTGCCGGCTGAAAAACTCACGATCAGCAAGGATGAGCGGATGAACTGGTGGCGCGAGGTTAGGTTCGGTATGTTCATTCACTGGGGCCTTTACGCCGTCCCGGCGGGCGAATGGAAGGGCAAGCAGATTTCCGGCATCGGCGAGTGGATCATGGAGCGAGCCGACATTTCGGTTTCTGAGTACGAGCAGCTCGCCAAGCAGTTCAACCCGGTCAAGTTCGACGCCGACCAGTGGGCGCGTATTGCCAAGAATGCGGGGATGAAGTACATCGTCATTACCAGTAAGCACCATGACGGTTTTTGCCTGTGGGATTCGAAGTTTACGGACTATGATGTGATGGATGCCACACCCTTCAAGCGCGACATCCTGGCGGAATTGGCTCGCGCGTGCAAGAAGCACGGGATTCGGCTCTGTTTCTACCATTCGATCATGGACTGGCACCATCCGGATGCCCAGGCTCCATTCTATCCCAAATACAACGATACGAAGCAGTCCAATCCGAATTTTGACCGCTATGTCGAGTACTATTTGAAGGGTCAACTGAAGGAACTGGTCCGGGACTACGGGCCGCTCGGGATTCTCTGGTTCGATGGCGAATGGGTCCGCGACTGGACCCGGGAAATGGGCTGGGATATGTTTGACTATGTTCTGAGCCTTCAGCCGGATATTATCGTAAACAACCGTGTGGGCAACGGTCGCCAGGGGATGCGAGGTCTCAGTGCAAGCGATGAGTTTGCCGGAGACTATGGTACTCCTGAACAGCAGATTCCGGCCAAAGGTCTGCCCGGCGTGGATTGGGAATCCTGCATGACAATGAATGACACCTGGGGTTACAAATCCTATGACCATAATTGGAAATCGACCGAAGACCTGCTTCGCAAGCTGGCGGACATCGCCAGCAAAGGCGGCAATTTCCTGTTGAACGTCGGCCCTACCGCTGAAGGCCTGATTCCCGGTCCCAGCGTGGAACGGCTGGCCGCAATGGGCGAATGGATGAAGGTCAATGGCGAGAGCATCTATGGAACCACGGCCAGCCCCCTCGGCGAAGTCCCATGGGGACGCTGCACCGCAAAGCCCGGCAAGCTCTACCTTCACGTTTTCAACTGGCCTTTGGACGGTACGCTTGAAGTCGCCGGTCTCAAGAACAAGGTCGCAAAGGCGTATTTGCTGGCGGACAAGAAGCGTGCGGGACTGACTGTGAGGCGCGAAGGTCAGGACAAGGTCGTTGTGACCGTCCCAAAGCAGACACCCGATAAGATCAACACAGTTGTTGTGCTGGAAATCAAAGATAAATGAGTAATCAATCAGTGGAGAAAATTGGATAAGGAGTGAGTTATGAAGCTTAGACCCTTGGATGATAGAATTGTTATCAGACAATCGGAAGCCGAAGAGAAGACCGCGGGCGGAATCATTTTGCCGGACGCTGCCAGGGAAAAGCCGCAAATCGGCACTGTTGTCGCCATCGGACCCGGAAAATTGCTCGATGACGGCACCCGGGGCAAAATGTCTGTGAAGAACAAGAACGAAGTGATCTACGCAAAGTACATTGGCAGTGACGTTGAAATCGATGGCCAGAAGTATGTCATCCTCAGAGAAAGTGACGTTCTGGGAACCGTCGAAAGATAGAGGATTACATTGGACTCGGACCCACACGGGAAGGGCAAAAGGACAAGAGTTAATCATTGAGAAGAGGAAGCAAAAATGGCAAAACAATTGATGTTTGATGATACGGGGCGAGCACAGCTCAAAGAGGGCTTGTCGCAGTTGGCCGAGGCGGTCAAAGTTACCCTTGGACCGACCGGCAAAAACGTGATTCTGCATAAGAGCTGGGGCTCTCCGAAGGTGACGAAGGACGGTGTTTCGGTCAGCAAGGAAATTGAGCTGCCCGACCCATTTAAGAACATGGGCGCCAAGATGGTCAACGAGGTCGCCAGCAAGACCTCCGACGTCGTCGGCGATGGGACGACAACATCCACGGTTCTGGCCGAGGCGGTCTATACCGAGGGTTTGAGACATGTGACAGCCGGCGCCAATCCCATGGCCATCCAGCGGGGAATCAGCAAGGCTGCGGAGGCGGCCGCGAAGTACATCCGGGAGGTCAGCGTCCCTGTAAAGGGCCACGATGATATCGCAAAGGTTGCGACCATCAGTGCGAACAACGACCCGTCCGTCGGTGAGATTCTCGCCGACGCCATGGACAAGGTCGGCAGGGAAGGTGTCATCGAGGTCGAAGAAGGCAAGGGTATGGAAAACGAACTGACCGTCGTCGAGGGGATGCAGTTCGACAAAGGGTATATCTCGCCCTACTTTATGACGAACGCCGACACGCTCGAGGCGGTCCTTGAGGATGCCTATATCCTGCTGCACGAGAAGAAAGTATCCAATGTTCGTGAGCTTATCCCGCTGCTCGAGAAAGCCGCGCAGGTTGCTCGGCCGCTGCTGATTATTGCCGAAGATGTCGAGGGCGAGGCCCTGGCGGCGCTGGTTATTAACCGGCTGCAAGGGGTGTTGAAAATCTGTGCGGTCAAAGCTCCGGGATTTGGCGACCGGCGCAAAGCCATGCTGGCCGACATAGGGATCCTGACCGGCGGGCAGGTAATCACCGAAGACTTGGGTATCAAGCTGGAAAGTATTGAACTGTCACAACTGGGGCAGGCCAAAAGAGTTGTCGTGGACAAGGATAAGACGACGATCATCGAAGGGGCCGGCAAGAAGAAGGAGGTCACTGCCCGGTGCGATCAGATTCGCAATCAGATCGAAAAGACAACGAGCGATTACGACCGCGAGAAATTGCAGGAACGCCTGGCCAAGCTCACCGGCGGAGTCGCCGTCATCAACGCTGGCGCCGCGACGGAAACGGAAATGAAGGAACGCAAAGACCTGCTGGACGATGCACTCCATGCGACAAGGGCTGCTGCCGAGGAAGGCGTCGTTGCCGGCGGCGGTGTCGTCTTCCTTCGTGCGATTGCCGAGGTCGAGAAGGTCAGGGCAAAGGTGAAAGGCGACGCGAAGATCGGCGTTGACATCATCATCAACGCGCTCAAGGCGCCGACCACACAGATCGTGGAAAACTGCGGTGAAAAGGGTGATGTGATTGTTGCCGAGCTTCTCGAAAAGGGCAAGAACATCGGCTATGACGCCAATAGCGGGCAGTTTGTCAACATGTTCAAAGCCGGCATTATCGACCCGGCGAAAGTCGCCCGAACGGCTCTTGAGATGGCTGCTTCGGTGGCAGGTTTGATGCTGACAACGAGTGTACTGGTGACCGAACTGAAAGATAAGGACAAAGACGAAGAGCCGATAGCAGGTTCGGTAAGGTAGAACTTTCAAAGCAGTCTGCAAAACCACGGCCCCGACTTCGGACTGTCTGTGACGAGTCACGAGATAGGGTACAATGGCCAAACGGGATTACTATGAAGCCCTGGGCGTAGGCAAGAATGCTTCCGCCGATGAGATCAAGCGCGCGTATCGGCGCATGGCGATGAAATATCATCCGGACAAGAACCCGAATGATAAGGACGCCGAAACCAAGTTCAAGGAATGCGCCGAAGCCTATGAGGTCCTGAGCGACCAGAACAAGCGACAGCGGTACGACCAGTTCGGGCACGAGGGTCTCCGCGGTTCCGGCATGCACGACTTCTCGCGCATGAACGTCGAAGATATCTTCAGCATGTTCGGTTTCGATGATTTCTTCGGTGGTATCTTCGGAGGCCGGGGCAGAAGGTCGAGCCGGCGGGCCGGGCCGACACGCGGATATGATCTGGAGACCGCCGTAGAGTTGACTCTTAACGACATTGCCAGGGGAACCGAAAAGACCATCGAGTTTACCCGCCAGGACGCATGTGACGACTGCAAAGGCACCGGCTGCGCCAAAGGCAGTTCACCTGGAAAGTGTCCGGCTTGCGGCGGAACGGGACAGGTCGCAAAGGGGGGCGGCTTCTTTCAGATGGTTTCGACCTGTGGACGGTGCGGCGGCGGCGGCCAGATCATTACCGACCCCTGCAAGAAATGCAGGGGTACCGGCAGAGTACCGCGAAAGAGAGCCGTTAGCGTCAAAATACCGCCTGGTGTTCACGAAGGGCAGGGTATACGGGTTGCCAGCGAAGGCGAACCCGGCCGCGGCGGAGGGCCAAGAGGGGACCTCTACTGCTATGTAAGAGTCAAACCGCATGAGTTCCTCCAGCGTGACGGAAATGACCTGATCGCTGTTGTTCCGATCAGTTTCACACAGGCGGCACTGGGAGCGACCATCGACGTGCCCAGCATCAACGGAACCAGGCAGTTAAGAGTGCCGCCCGGGACCCAGTACGGAGGTATCTTCAGAATAAAAGGCGAGGGTCTGCCGGATGTCAGAACTCATCGAACCGGGGACCAGCTTGTGCAAGTCACAATTGAGACGCCCACGAGGTTGAGCGCTGAACAACAGGAATTGCTCAGAGAATTCGCCAAAACGGAGAACAAGCGTGTCTCTCCCAAATCCGTGAGCTTCTTCGAGAAACTGAAGAAACATCTTGGTAACCACTGATGAAACAAAAGAAGAAAGACAAGCTGAGAGATGAGCACGCGCCTGATGCGGTCCACAAAGGCCATGAGGCCGGCAAAGGCGAGCCGGATGAGCTCCGCGGCACAATCGAGGCTCTGCAGAAGGAAAGGGACGAGCTTCTTGGGAAACTCCAACGCATCGGCGCCGATTATGCGAATTTTCAGAAGCGCGTGCCCAGGCAAATCGCCGATACGATAGGATACGAGAAGGAACGGCTCATCAGAACGCTGCTGCCGGCCTTGGACAATTTCGAGCATACCCTGCAGAACGCGCACTCGGCGGAAAATGTGGATGTTTTGCTCAAGGGTATCCGGATTATTTACGATCAATTGCTCGATATCTTCAAATCGCATAACGTTGAGCAGATAGAGGCTTTAGGCCAGCCATTCGACCCAGCCGTGCACGAGGCGATGACACAACAGGCCAATCCCGAAAAGGAGCAAGGTGTTGTTCTGGAGGAATTTCAGAAGGGATACAGACTGAACGGCCGGATTATCCGGCCAAGCAGAGTGATCGTTAACAAGTTGCCGATCCAGGAAGAAGACCGGCAACAAGAAATGAAGCCGACGGAACCGGCAGCAGATGAATGTGAAACCACCGATCAGGAGTAGCTAACATGCCGACGTATGAATACAAATGCGGAAGTTGCAAATACCAGTTCGAGCAGTTCCAGAGCATCAAGGCCAGGCCTCTGCGAAAGTGTCCGAACTGCGGAAAAGCGAGCGTCCGTCGGCTCGTCGGTGCCGGAGCCGGTATTATCTTCAAAGGCTCCGGCTTCTATGAAACCGACTATCGAAGCGAAAGCTATAAAAAAGCCGCCCAAAGCGAGACCAAAAGCACTACCGACAAGAGTACCACAGAAAAGAAAGCCGAAACCAAAGCCAAAGACTCAAGCCCCAGCGAAAAGCCCAAGGCAGCTTCAAAAGAAAAGAAGAAGTCCGCGTAGGTTTTAAGGTACTTCATTGATTTTTTTGAATGCTCTGAGAAGTTCGGTTTGACGAATAAGCGTAGTCAATCGCTCCAATTCTGAAGCGGCAAGAACGATGATCTCAAGTCCGCGAGCCTTTCCCTTGATTTCCACGACCTCGCCTCGATTAACATGACTTTTTATTTGAGCCCAGGGAATCGGAAGCAGGTCGAGGTACTGCTCAGGCACCATCTGTGTGTGCCCGCGCTTCTCCTCGTCAAAAGCGAATAACATCACAAAAGTATCACCAGGTCGGGCCCAGGAGAGAACCTTGCGGAAGTATTCTGCACACTTGTTCTGATCAGAGCTGTAACCTCCAATCGAACCTCTATAATGATCACCGACCACCCTGCTCAATTCCTGCCAGCCGGGCCCGATGCCAAGTGCCTTTCTTTCATAATATCCACTGACAGATAATTTTGAATCTTCCTCATGGCCAATGACCTGCACGCCGGTCTTTAGTCCTGGTCGGAGTGATACATTCTTGAATTCGACCCATGTGTACGGCCGGACCTGGAACTGGAATTCCCTAATGGTTTCCAACGGCAGTTCATTAAAGATGTACGTCAGACTGCTTAGTTTAATACCGCCGCTGCCACTGTAGCCGGAATTTCTGACTTGGCCGGATTTTGTTATAGCGATTACCCGGATTGCATACTGCTTTTCCTTTCGATTGTAATTGTGAACAACCGGTGCTAATGTACGATTGCCTTTCATATAGGGAATGCCGAAAGCAATTGCATACTCCCCTTCGGAATAGGTTTCTTCACGATCATCCTGTTTATACGTAACAACTGTCTGCCATTGGGCTGCAGTTGCACCTATGCGAACAGTTGTGGTTTTTTGTTCTTGTGGCAGATTGACAGTATACGCTTTTAATGCCCGAATTGGATACCCGCTTTCATCTCTGGGCGAGCCGGTGTCGGATCCATGCCTACCTCCAGGTACCATCCAGAAGTAACTCATCCTATCCGGGTCACTCAGCTTCAAGGCAAACTCAAAATATACATAACCTTTCCCTTCATCCGTTAATTGACTTCCGGTTGTGTGGTAAGGTGCTTGGGATGAAATTGTTCCATC
>CP070806.1:1160899-1167651 GCA_020343675.1 Phycisphaerales bacterium | reverse complement strand
CGGCAGGCTCTGGAAGTGCTTGATATGGGCGCCGCCCCGGCTGCGGATACCCGCTACGGCCACGCGGACCTGGTCGTTGGCCCCGCGAACGCTGGGCAGAAGGCCGGAATGCGAAGAGAGTGCTAAATACGACCCCGCTGTGGCGGCGATACTGCGTTTGAGGAATTTGCGACGGCTGATACTGTTCATCATTTGATCCTTTTCTCCAAATATCATGGATAAACATAAGCGGCCGGAGTTCATGACCGGCGCCTTACCCACTTATGACTTATGACTTGTCTGACGCGTCCTACTCTATACTATCAGAACGCTCTATAGCCTTTTCTTTATGCTTTGTTCGACAGGAGCTTTTCAATTTCTGCCAACAATAAATCAAGCTCCACAGGTTTCTCAAGGTAGGCATCCACAGAACACCACTCAGGGCTGCCGGCTTTCGGCTTGAAATCAAAGCCGGTTTGCTCTTTGACTCCTGTCAGCATCAGGATGGGCATGTCCTTGAATTCGGGGTCTTTCTTCAGCGTCTTGGACATATCCAGGCCGTCCATCCACGAGCTCATCATAACATCCAGTATGACCAAATCGGGTTTCTCACTCTTGATTTTGTCCATGCCTTCGGTTCTGTTGGCGGCGGTGGCCACCGTGTAGTCGCGGCCTTCCAGAATGGTCTGCAATGAATCTCTAATGTCCGGGTCATCATCAACGACGACGATCTTCGCCTCTTTTGCCATAGTACACCTCGTAATGTCAATAGTTGCCTGCAGCGCTCAGACATGCCTCTTGCGCGTCACTGAAAATATCCTTGGACCATAATAATGGATAAGAACGCCTACGAAAGCAAGTGTTTTTTTGCGTCTGTAAGGCTTTTTTGCCCTCGGCGTCTGACGGCACTTACGTCTTCTTTTACGGAATTCAAGGTTCGCCTTTCCGAAAACCGGTCATCGCCCTGTATCTGTTTCTTTGCAGCAATCTTTCAATGTCCTGGTCGTAGTCCTTATACCTGTTGCATCTGTCGTCGTAATACCAGAAGCCGGGAATAAGCTCTTTGTCTCCATAAGAATGATTGGAAGAAGACTCGCTATGACTATAATGGGGCCTGTTCCGAATGGCATGAAGATAAGCGATAAGGTTCTGCAGGACAAGGGCTTGACAGAAAGGCCTCTCCTAGTCCTGTCCAAAACATGAAATGCTATGGGGTTTCTCCGGCCGAGAACGAACATCGTCAACACCGCGTGCTACAAAAAAGGAAACAAGAAAGCCGAGAAATTGTCTCACGAACCCGCTTCTTCTCACTATGGAAGGGTGGCTGTCAGGATTTTGCCCTCAAAAACCCGTAATTCTCCCAGGTTAATCCCTGGCCCGAAATTTACGATAAATATCATAAAGACCGCGGCCCACGTTAAGGTCATGTCCTGAAAGTGGACTCCTTAAAAGTCGAGCCCCTGCTCTTAAGTCGTGTAGTCGTTCGAGCAGGGGCTTCTTTGCCCTCTCTCTTCTTGCAGCCCCCCGCTGTTCTGCGTTGTCCTTCCGCAAAAGACTATCAGCACGATCTCACAATCATCTTTCATCAAAGAAAGTTCTCAAGCTCTTTTCGATCCTGGCCGATAGACTTTTGAAATGGGCCTCGAAGGAAACCGCTAAATCATAGCCGGGAAGATCAAGCCAGGCCCACTTGATTGTGAACGGCTCAATGTAAAGGGACGACCATGCTTCAGGCAAAAGATGTCATGACACAAGAGGTCATCTGCATACGCAAAGACACTCCCATACTCGAAGCCATACAGATCATGGTAGACAATAGTATCACCGGTGTTCCAGTCGTCGAAGAGGATATGACCCTTGTCGGAATTCTCTCAGAGCTGGATGTCCTGCGCCTGTTTCACACCCATAAGCAGGAAAGAAACCGGACCGCAGGGGAGCTCATGACACAACCCGCCGTCAGTTTTGAAGAAAATGAACGCCTGCTGGACGTTTGTTATCGTCTGAGAGACTACCCGAACCGCCGAGTCCCGGTCACCTCAGGCGGTAAAGTAACGGGCATCATCAGCAGGGCCGATATTCTCAAATGCATCCTGCAGCTATCGCAGGAAACATGCCATGCCGGCAGCGAATGAGTCGACATAGGCCGGGCGAGACGTGAGTGCTTATGCTCTGCTCGGCATTTGACGTCGAGCCGCAGGGTCGGCCATTTACCGCGTAAAGTGTTTGGCTATGTAATTTCGAAGCGGGCATTTACAGAGCACGCCCCGCCCGAAGGGGACCCCGAACGTACAGGTATGGGCATCTTCTTCGATGCACTCGACCATTTTTGCATCCCCGACGATCCCGACGTCGCAGAGGTTTTCAAAGTCTGATTTGTAGCATTCAAAGTCTCTGGGACAGTCCATCTCCTTGATGATCTGCTCGATCTGCTCTTTATTGGCTTGTGCTATGAGCATGGATGTTTCCTCCTCTGATGCTCGGTCTTGCCAGTAATCCGTCAACCGCAACTGTTCTCGATAGCCCTCCTCCGAAAGCACGGTACAGCAAAAGGCCCTGCCGCAGAGCAGGGCCTCCCGATTTTGCCACGGTCGCTACAAAGGGGTGACCTTGATCGCGCACGGACCTTTCTTGCCCTCTCCGACCTCGAACTCGACCTTCTGGCCGTCATCGAGCGAGGCATAGCCCTCGGTGTTGATCTCCGAATGATGGACAAACAGATCCTTGCCGCCATCATCAGGGGTAATAAAACCGAACCCCTTCGCTGCATCAAACCATTTCACTGTACCTGTACTCACGTCTTCGCCTCCTGGGCCTGTAATCAGACCACTTCACCGATATCTCTCACGTCTTGAACCCTGGAAGCATACTCTTGAGAGATGAAAGAATATGATCCCACAAACAGCGGCTCTATTATATCCGATGGACGGCCCGGGTGACTATTGTGGTGACTACGTATTTTTGAGACAAAATCTTCGCATTTTGGCTGAATTCCCCGTATTTTCCGGGGCCTCCACCCGCCATGGCTTTTACTCCCCGGCTCCGTGCTTCTTGAGCAATTCGACGATCTCGGTGTGGCCTGACTTTTCTGCCAAAGACCGCGGTGTATCACCATTGTCGCTCTTGGCGTTCACATCGGCGCCTTGGGTAATGAGTAGTAGAGCAAGGTCCTTGGCCCCGGCACGTGCCGCTTGATGCAGGACAGTGTTCCCAACATCTGCTTTCGACCGAACGTCTGCGCCCTGAGCTACAAGATACTGGGCTACCTCTGTTTGGCCTGTGCAGGCCGCCCAGAAAAGAGGAGTCCAACCGCACTCGTCCCTGGTGTTAACATCAACTTCTTTTTCTACAAACCTCTTGACACGGTCTAAGTCGCCTGCGCAAGCTGCCAGATGGAACGTTGAAACATCTGCTCCCTTGGCAATAAACAATTCGATCACGTCCTGGCGAGCATCCCACGCGGCATGCCGAAATTCCGTTCAGCCATTTCGATTCTTGAGATCGAATTTGGCTCTGTGTTCAAGCAATAGTCGCGTTATGGTATTTGGCTTGTCATACCAGAAGACATTGGCAAGGGGATGAAAGTCTCCCTCAGCAGTGTAATTTACATCGGCACTGACCTGCCCCCATTCTTTGGTCCAGCTGTTATGAGAGTAGCTCACAACAATTCTCCTTTTCTTGAGTAAGGCGGAGGGAACCGGAGCCTTGCTCAAGACACATCGCTGCAAATGCCGCCGGAGCGATGTAATCCAGGCTGCTGTGCGGCCTCTTCTTGGCCCAATATCGGGGGCTTGGCGAGGATTCTGATTTTCTTGGCAGATTCTCCAAGAAATCCCGAGAAAGGCATCGACATTCGTGTGCTGTCAATCGCCATAAGACATAGAAGGGCCGGATAGATTTGTTCTGGACCGGCACAACGAGTATAATGCCGAAGAACGACCTTGAGCAAGTGATACAAGGCGGAAGCAAAGACGCGAGTTCTTAGGGCAGCAGATGGGTTTTGAGAACAAGAAATGTCGGACGCCTTCAATGCTCTGTGACTCTCCGCGGTCGGAATTAAGCAAGATGTTACCGAAATTCTCAATGTCTGTACCTACAATTCCAACCACACAGCGGAGGATCGCCCCAAGACCGAAGTTGTTGCTCCTAATCGCTGTTACGTTACATCTTGGACTCGCAGATGCCAGCTTACCGGCTGGGCCGCCGCGGGTTCTGCCACCCGGCAACACTCCGGCCGACACACGACTTGGTGCGTTGAAGGGTGAACAGGGCGACTTCTTTTTTATCCCGGCTCGGTCCCCTGAAGAGTGGAAGATGCGAGCCGAGCACGTCCGGCGCATCTTGCACGTGACACTGGGATTGTGGCCGATGCCGTCCAAGTCACCGCTGAATCCGGTCCTTCACGGCATCATCGACCAGGGTGATTACACCGTCGAAAAAGTCTATTTTGAGAGCATACCCGGCTTCTACGTCACTGGCAATCTCTATCGTCCGAAAGGAAAAACGGGGAGACGACCGGGAGTGCTGAGTCCTCATGGGCATTTTCCAGGTGGACGGTTTCAAGATGCAGGACGTAATGCAGTTCGTCAGCAGATTGTCAAAGGTTCCGAGCGCTTCGAAAATGGCGGTCGGAGCTTCATGCAGTCGCGCTGTGTTCAACTAGCGCGCATGGGCTGTGTCGTGTTTCATTACGACATGATAGGCTATGGCGACAGTGTTCAGATACCCCTTGATGTGGTTCACCGGTTTTCGCAGTTGCGTGTGCAGTTTAAGAAGCCTCCCGCCCATGGTCTCTACAGCATCTCTGCCGAACTGTACCTACAGAATCCGATGGGACTACATACGTACAATTCCATCCGGGCCCTCGATTTCCTAGTCGGTCTTCCGGATGTTGACTCGGAGCGTATCGCAGTCACTGGAGGAAGTGGAGGAGGAACGCAAACGTTTATGTTATGTGCAGTGGATGAACGGCCCCTCGTGTCAGTGCCCGTAGTGATTGTCTCTACAACGCGGCAGGGTGGCTGTACATGCGAGAACATAAGTGGGCTTCGCATTGGCACATACAACCTCGAATTCACTGCTTTGCATGCACCGAAGCCGTTACTCCTGATATCCGCCGATGATGCTACACGAACCATGCCTGAGCATGGATTTCCTGAGTTGAGACAACATTATAAAATGCTTGGAGCGACACAAAACGTTTCGCACGTTGCCCTATTGCAGTTTCCACACAACTACAATTATGTCAGTCGAGCGGCCATGTATCGTTGGCTTAACCGGCATCTCGAACTTGGACTTGAGGAACCGATTGTTGAAAGCTCATACAAGCGGCTAACACGAGAGGAACTGTCTGTCTGGGACGACCAACATCCTCGGCCGGAGGGCGTACCCGACCTTGAACGTAAGCTTCTCGAATGGCTGACCCGCGACGCTGAGGGACAAATCGCCCGTCTGATCCCTCAAGATAGCGAGTCCCTCCAGCGTTATCGTGAAGTAGTCGGTCGGGCATGGGATGTTCTGCTGCGAAATCTGCCGGAGAATCCCGAGATCATATTCGAGCCAATGAAATCCGCGGACCAAGGCACGTACGGAGAAACACTCGGACTCTTGCATTATCGATCTATTGAAGATCATCACGCGAAACTGCCGATGGTTGTGCTCACGCCAAAAGAACCCATTCAGCAAACTGTGGTCTGGACCGACGAACAGGGAAAATCCGGACTCTATGCAAGGGATGGCTCTGTAAAGTCACACATTCAGAGTCTGCTTGGTGCAGGCGTCACTGTGGTTGGTGTTGACCTGCTATACCAAGGCGAATTCCTGGCAGACGAACGATTGAATAAGCAACAACGTTGGCTGCCTGATGAAGATGCATTTGCCGGGTGGACATACTGCTACAACTTGCCCTTGTTTGCTCGCCGTGTACACGACATCCTGGCCGTGATAGCATCGCTCAGCCATAGCGATTCTGAAACAAATCAGATCGACGTGGTGGGGCTCAATGGTACCGGGCCTCTGGTGGCCGCTGCCGCGGCACAGGCACAAGGGGCAATTGTTCGTGCAGCGATCGACACGTCCGGATTTCGCTTTGGAGATTTGAAGGACGTTTACGATGTCAGTTTCGTTCCCGGTGCGGCCAAGTATGACGATTTGCCCGGTGTGTTGGCGCTCCTGGCACCCACGCGGCTGTGGCTTGCAGGAGAAGGCGAAGAAGCTCCGTCGATAGTCAGAGCAGCTTTCGTTGCCGCTGGCAAAGGCACGAACTTGACGACTTTTGCAGGTGAAACTCAGGATGCTGCAAAGGTCGCTGTGGAATGGCTGCTCCGTCAGTGACCTTGTTCGTGAGAAGCCCCTGCCGGTTCAATAGTCGTTGAGTCTGGGACAAGACTTTCCAAAGCACATTCAATTGAAGTTCAGCGGTGTTGTGGCGGCCTGATATCTGCTTGACAGGCACACATGGTGAAGGAAGCTGCGACGATTCACATTCTGCATCAGAATTCGCCGTATTCACAATGCCTGCGCCATCAAACGGCAGCTCACGACCAGGGCGAAGGTCCATCCTTGTACGTGACGAATTCGACAACCGCGCCGTCAGGAGTCTGGTAGAATCCGGCCACGGCAAAACCGGCGTCAAAGGGTTCGAGCAAGACCTTCATACCCTGGGCGGCCTCGGTGATGGCTTCTGCGCTGTCCACGCGATAACCAATATGCGGAATCTCGCGCAGGGGGCCGGTCACGGGACTGTCGGGCTCGAAACGCAGCCACTCCACACGGTA
>CP070806.1:1153876-1160799 GCA_020343675.1 Phycisphaerales bacterium | reverse complement strand
GGGCAGGATGCCTCCCCAGTTGCTGTTCGCGGTCAGTCTGACGTACTGTGCCACCGCACCGCCGAAGTCAACCGTGGTATTGTGTGCATACCCAGCCATACCGGGCGCTTTGGCAAATTCAGGTACGTTGGGCAGAGCCGTCCAATCGGCGCCGTCGGTCGAGTATTCGACGGTCACATCCTTCATCCCGAAACCGAAGAGGGCCTCAAAGACCTGATTGGAGTTCCAGACCCACATCTCGTGAAGCCTGTGAACCTTGTCAAACTCGTATTGGATCCAAGCCCCGAGCAGTTCATTGTCGCTGAGCCACATATCCGTTGCGTTTGTCGAGTGCAGGCCATTCTCATCCAGTCCCGAGCTGTTGATCGTATTTTCAGGGCCGAAATCCGCCTGCCCGACGCTGGAGGCCGTAGCCGTGATGTTCACACCGTTAATCGGATAGCCAACCGGCTCGGTGGTAAAGCTCCAGACCTCACCCGCATATACCGTCGAGTCCGGAGGCGCATTGACCTCATCGACGCGCCAATAGTATGTCGTCTCGTACTCAAGCCGTCCGGGATCATGGCTGCTCGCATCGAGGGTGGCACCACCCATGCCATCGTTGACATCGTTGAAACTCTTGCTCAGATAAACGCGATGGCCATTTATTGGCGGCGCGTAAATACCCGGCGTCCAGCTCAGGACCACATCTCGGGGCACATCCGTCGCCTCGTCAACAGGATTAGGTTCCGAGGCCAGTCCAGCATCGACCATACCGGCCATGATATTGGGAATTTCCTGCGCAGTGAGAGCTCGATTGAAGATCGCAACTTCGTCAATCACACCATTGAAGGAGGTTCCGCCCCTGCTTCTTCTTCCGATAGTCACTGAAGCCGTGTTTTGGGGCATCGTGCCCGTATACGCCCATTCCTGCGCCAGTTGCCCATCAATGTAGCATTTGAAGATGGTCCCGTCGTAGGTTCCGGCAATGTGGTGCCATTCATTTACCGGCGGCGAAGGAGGCTGGCAGCCATCTCTGCCCCCGTCATCATAAAACTGCCAGAAGATCACGTCCCCCGGAGTTTCCGTTAATTCATAAGGTAGGTCATTTGCTCCCCATCCTCCTTTACTGACAATCGCCATTTCCCCTCCGGCATTTGCACTCATTTTGGTCCAGGCCGCAATAGTGATTGCATTGGTGATTGAGAGACTTGGACTGTGAGGCACCTCCACGAAATCTCCAGCGCCGTCAAAATCCAGAGCACTGCCCAACTGGCCCGCGACCCACTGTGGGTCCCCATTCAGAGTACCATTGTGTCCATTGCGGCTTGAGTCCTCTGCAATAGCACCGGAGCCCTCGTCAAACTTCCACCAGCCGACAAGACTCGGGTCAGCGGCGCGGACCCTGTCGGTCAGAACCAGACCGAGGACAGAAACAAGGCAAGCCAAGAGAATCAGTTTCTTACACATAATAGTCCTCCTCCAATAGAGGTTAACATTGGATACACCGACAACTGGCCTTGTACATATCGGTTGAGGATAGCTCCAACTTTGGAACTTTCGACCTCCGTCCTTCTTACACAATAACCGCCCTGACAGCCCAAGGACTGCCAATCTTATCTACCCTCATCGTATCAAATCAGCCCAGTTATGGTCAAGGGTAAGTGCCAGAATCCTCCAGAAATCCCACTGAAATTCCATTATATTCCTTGCTGTAACTAAGCCTTTTTCGCGAGATTAAGGACGGCTCTTATAACGTAACGATAGGGAATCTGAGGGATTGGCTATTCATAGCCAACGTTTTTAGGATGATCTTCTAGCGAATCTGCGCCGGGACGGCCTATGATACCCCCTCGGCAAATTCGCTAAATTTCTTCGCGGTTTTCGGGGTCAAAAACGGCGATTTTGGGAACACAAAAACGTTAGGTTAGACCTACACATTTTGGCCTTCTGGCATAATGCTGTCTTTGGCGTTTCCGGTTCGACTGTCTTCGCCGTTGCTCGGCACATTTTGAACAGTAAGTATGCTCGGCTTCTCGCTCCGCTCCGCACGCCTTGCACTGCAAAATATCACCTTGCGCTGCCGGTTCTTTCTGCGGGCGACTCTTCCGTTCGTGGTATGCTCGCCTCTTTCGCTCTCGCTCCCTGTCCTTTGCACATGCCGTACAGAGTCTTCGCCCGGGCAGGCGTTCCTGGCCACAGGCACAACGGGGAACATCCTTCTTCGCCACAACCTTCTTCATTCCTACTGGCCTCCTGAAGCCCAAAGCATCCCACAGGTTGAAGCTGTCGTTCGGGTCGTCATGTCGGCGAAAGTGATACTCGCAGATTTGCCGGCCTCTCGGCTCGCTCAAGGGCCGCCAGCCCATGTAAGTCTCGTTCGTGCATCCATTCACGTCGCATCCATCCATATTCGATTCTGCCCCTTTTCCTATAGGGTCTTACAAGAAGCTCACTTAGCGGCGCCGGGGCGGCTCTGAGCCACGCCCATCTTCCGTCTGAGTATCTGGCGTATCTCTTCACACTCTTCATCGGTCAGGACGTCCTGGTCCTCCTGGATGAACATGTGTTCAGCCGGTCTGCCCTCATCCCGGTCGATGACGTAGCGCGCGAAACGGTCCATAGTAGGAAAGCTCAGCTTCGTGGTGCTCTTGACTATCCGCAGAGCCCATTGCTGAGCGCAGGTTAGTTTCTCGGGTCGCAGCTTGTTCAGTGTGGATTTAGTCATCGCCATGTACTGGCAGACATACGTCCAGAGTTGCACGCGATGCATGGGAGGCCCTTTCGGATTGCCGCTCTCACCGGGTTTGAATTGACGTTCTATTGGTGGCTTGGCATAACCAACTTGCGATTTTCCCTGTTTGGCAGGAAATTCCTTGCTCTTGGTTGTTGTCTTCTTAGCTTCTTTCGTTTTCTGTGCCATTGTCTTTTTGCCATTTCGCTCTTTGTCTGAATTGCCCAAGTGGACCCGAAGTTTTCCGGCCATTCATGTTATCGACATCTCATCAACTCTTCTCCATGGCTCTGGCCAGCATAACCGCCGTGAGCATGTTCACTTCTCATCATTCCGCATCTACTATTGCCGACACCAAGAAGGGGAAGGGTTTTGGCTTCTGTCACCGTCCTTAGCTGTTTGACTTCTTTGGCGTCCATGTACCGCCTCTTAGTCGACGAAAGGCAGAACGCTTCACGCCGTCCAGCCCTTAAATAGACCGATCTTGCCAGCAATGTCACCAGGCGCGCGCCAACCATGTACTTTTGACCTTCGTCTGGTCTTCGTTTGAACTCACGAAAATTTGGTTCTCGGCGGGAAGAACGCGGTTTTTGGGAAATGGGGTGGGGTATGAGCAACGGACAGGCAAGCCGTTGCTCGCCTCTCGGGTGATATCACTTGAATATCACTGCGTTTCACCTCCCTCCTGCCATTCAAGCTACAGTGTCTCTGGCTGCCGCCCCGGAAAGACTAACTCTTTCTGAACACGCCAGCCTTCGCTGGTCGCACTGGTTGGCCGTACGGTCATGTTTTCCCATTGATCTGCCTTAATTCAGGGATTATGATCATGTCTCTATGGCTGTAAAATCAAACTTCCTGTTAGTAACATGGGCGCGAGCGGCGCAACACCGTCGCTTTCCCGGTTCTCGAGCCCGCTCGAGAGCGACCAAGCCGGTTAGCGCTGGCTCCGGGGCTTCTATCTGGACACCCCCGAGTTGTGGGATGATCCCTATCGGTGCTCCCGTTGGTAGGCAATTGAGTCTGCAGAACGCGTTGTTTGGTAAGATGATTGAAGACAAAACCGTGGCGTAACCTGAGGAGGCGATCGTGTCAGCGATGCTACTGCCTTACAGATCAACGTGCTTAGCCCTTTCATGTTTGCTGCTACTCGTCGGCGTGAGCACCCAGCGGGCGCTGGCCGCGAACGAGTCAGAACGGCCGAACATTCTGTTTATCTACACGGACGATCATTCCTATCGGACCGTCGGATGCTACCCGGAGGCTTTTCCCTGGGTGCGGACGCCGGCCATCGACCGTTTGGCGCGAGAGGGGATGCGGTTCGAATCGGCCTACATCGGCACGTGGTGCATGCCCTCGCGGGCGACGCTGCTCACCGGCCACCATCAGTTTGGCGTCGAGTCGATGCGGCTGGAGGGACCCTATCCAGGCAGCGTCTACGATCCCGAACAGTGTCCTTTCTGGCCGCGCGTGTTTCGCGAACATGGTTATGTCACGGCCCAGATCGGCAAGTGGCACACGGGCGTCGACACGGGCTACGGTCGCGACTGGGACTTCCAGATCGTCTGGAATCGGCCCAAGTACACGAAGACCTCGCAGAACTACTACCACGATCAGCCCATCACACACCAAGGCGGCGAGACAAAGATCCTGAAGCGATACTCAACGGATCAATACACGGACTGGGCCGTGGATTTCATTCGAGGAGAGGGTAGGGATCCGAGCAAACCTTGGTACTTGTGGCTATGCTATGGGGCGGTGCACAGCCCGTACACGCCTGCCGAACGCCATCTTGCACAGTACCCCAGCATCGAAGTTGCAGCTCCGGCCGACGTCTTCCCTCCGCGCCCCGGCAAACCAGACTGGGCGCAGAGGATCAACTTTTGGGAAAAGGGTCCTGACGCCACGCCGATGTGGAGGGATCGAACGCTCACATCATGGGTACGGCAGTATCACCAGGGCGTGCTCGCCATTGACGAGGGCGTGGAGCGGCTCATGGCAACACTGAAGGAGACGGGGCAGCGGAAGAACACGCTCGTCGTATTCACTTCCGATCAGGGTTTTGCTTGGGGGCAACACGGGTTTCGCCACAAGGTGGCGGCGTATGACGCCAATATCCGCTCGCCGTTGATCATCAGCTTTCCGGGACGGATCCCGGAGGGCAGCGTTTGCCCAGCCCCGGTGGGCGGAGTCGATCTCGTCCCGACGTTTTTCCGTTTCGCGGGGATTGAGATTCCGTGGGAGATGCACGGCCACGACCTCTCTCCTCTTTTGAAGAACGCAACAAGGGACTGGCCGCATCCCGTATTGCTCACTAACACGGCCCGTAGCTACGGGTCAGACACGGACGTCATCCCCTCGGACGGTGGCGCGTTTCATGGCCAGATTCCCTGGTACGTGATGCTTCGCGAGGGGCGCTACAAGTACGTTCGCCCGCTGGTCGCGGGTGAACTGGAAGAGCTGTACGACTTGAGCGAGGACCCCGAAGAGTTGAACAACTTGGCGGTGAAACCGGAACACGCGGAAACGCTGAGGCGGCTGCGGGCTGCGGCGATTGATGAGCTGCGGCGCACGGGGGCCGGCTTCGTCGGCCAGATGCCACCGATCCGCGGAAGCTCCTGAAGACCCGGCAGCGCGTCAGACCGTTGACCCGTTCTGCAATGCTATCTTGAGCGCATTCTCAAGTGACGGGTACTGGTGGCGGGTGTCCAAAGACTGACCATCATTTACAGCCGGTCTTATCCAACTGGGCTATTATGACTCGGATATTCAGAAGATTATTGGTAGCAATGCGCTCCATGTGGCTCGGGCAGTTTTGTCGTGAAAAACAAGGTTGCAGGGGCATTCTTCCAATCATCAACCACCTGCCCCCTCCATAGCCGGGAGGCGGTTTGTGTACGGGGAGCCTGAACTCGCCGATGGGCGTGTTCAGCGTCTTTGCGGAGATTCACCTCTCTTGATATAATACACACCAACGAGCCTCGCCAAATCTTCGTAATACGAACGCTTAGGCTCAGTATTCGCTGCATCCCAAGTATAATTGTATTGTTAGCTCCGGTGCCGCGATGGCGGTCCAGGAGATGTTTTTCTCCTTGATCGGCCTTTCCCTCGGGGAATATAATCATTCTTATGGTTAAAGAATCAAAATGCCTATCATTCATTAACGCAATGAAATTGAAGGCCCTCGCAACGCTCTTACTTCTCACCTCGTTGACTTTTGCTGATGGAGACCCTACGGAAGTCCGCGTTACCCACGGTCCCATTTTGGGTAGGCCTTCCGAGACCAGCATGAGTATTTGGATTCGAACTGACCGCGCCGGGGAAGTCAAGATACTATACGGAACGGACAAGTCAAGCCCGGATCAGATTTCAAGAGCGGTGATGACCGAGGTGGATCGAGACCTAACCGGCATCATTACCCTGAACGATTTGAAGCCAAACACTCGCTATTACTATCGAATCTACGATCACCAGCTTCGGGGTTCATTTCGTACGATGCCGCGCGGTGAAGATTTCAAGAATCCGGAGTTCAATCCAGATGGTAAGTTCAATTTCCGTTTTGAGTTCGCCTGCGGAAATAACCAACGCGGTGCGGGCGACAGCGCCGGTCCGGAACTCGTCACTTACGACACAATGAATCGAGAGATTCGTGATTCGCTCCATTTCGCAATTTTGAATGGAGACTGGCTTTATGAACAACAGCGGGAGTATCCGCCGAGCAGTTGGATGCAACGAGTCGGCCTCCGACCAGATCGAGAGCCGGACGTGGTGAACTATGCTCCGACGATCGTGGGCGTTTGGGAAAACTACAAAACTTACCTTAGTCGCGGCCGAAACTTGGCCGAATGGCACCGGTATGTGCCCAGTTTCTACACCTATGACGACCACGAGACGATCAATGACATTTACGGAACGGCGGAGGTCGGCTATATAAACCGCCGGGCTGTCTTCCGCGATATTGGTGTAAAAGCATGGTATCATTACCTGGCCTGGGCCAATCCTCAGGCGCACAATGCAGAGATCCACTTCGGACGTGGCCAGTTTAAGGCGGGAAGCGACATTCTGACCGATCCAAGGGCCGATTTTACTCAATTGAACCTGAATGACCACGCTAATCTCCATGTTCACTGGGGAACAACAACCGCTGGCGTGCCAGACGCAAGATATGATGCCGAACCGGGCAATCCGAACTCAAAAGTCTACGAAATCGTTC
>CP070806.1:1146814-1153776 GCA_020343675.1 Phycisphaerales bacterium | reverse complement strand
GCCGCGGCGCCGTGTTTTTCCATTAGGATCTTCATTGCCAGATAGACCTTGGCAGATCGGACGACTTCGGACTCGATCGTATTCATCATCTTCTTCGCATTGCGAATCCATCGCTGCGCAATGGCGTTAGCTTCCGGACTCTCGTGGTGCCAGAGGTTCTGAACGTCCTTGTCTTCGGCGACCTCCTTCGTGCCTATTTTCGTCACCTTCACACTAAATATCTCTTTGATCGCGCTGAGGATCTGTTCGTTGTAATCCGGCGGCATATTCCTCAGGACATCGCCATACGTGACGTTTACGTACGGCGAATCGGTCACCGTGAGGATACGCTCGTGCTTCATGCGTTTGAGCGCTTTGATCAGCCTGACTTTTGCCACCAAGTCTTGAAACATCCTTTCAGAAACACCTGGGTCTGCACAAAACCGCCAGGGGTCCAGGAATGCGCCAATGACCCGGATCTTTTTGTACAACGGATACGGAACATTCATGAAATCATTCACGACCATCGCATTAATAGTCGGCAACCCACTTCTGAGCAACGCATAATCCCGAGGCCAGCCGCAGATAATGACGCCGTCATAGTGTCGTTTCTTCAAGTCTTTGACCTCATTGAGCACAGATTGCATTGAAGCACCTCGGGTGAGGTCCCTTACCACGAAATCCACGCCCTCACACTCTTCTTGCAGCCGCCGCACAATGGCATCGTTCGTGATTGGCTCGAGGTCTGTGTCATCCCGAGACGGGGCGGTCCCGAGAAACACGATATAGACCATTGCATGGTCACCATGTTGCATGCCCTGACGCGCAGCCCCCTCGGCCATCGGCGCACCCGCCGCATAAGCACCCTTCTCACCAAGGCTGATCGGTCCAGCTACGTTACGCTCGCTCTTCGCCGGCTGACCTTGGCAGCCCAAGGTGGTTAACGTGCTAACGGCAGACACGCCCATCAGACTACCCGTCGTAGCGGTCGCCCCCCGCAGAAAAGCACGTCGGCTCAAACGTTTTCGTTTCGGTGGCTTCATATGTCGCCTCCCTCTGTCAAGGCAAAATTCAAGTCAGACAAATCCGATCCTGTCTCTGCAAGAAACCGCCCCTTGCTTATCCACAAGGATTCGTGTAGAGCTGCGAATCCTCAAAAGACTACAAGAAATGATAGCATAGTCAGCAAGAGTCGGTCAAGTTAGCGTCTGTAGAGTACTGTTTCTGCAACCTCATGGCAACAGGGATTTCAGTGTTTGACTCTGATCTCTTTCTGAACTTGTGCTGTCCAGGGATCTCTGGGGAATGCAGGGCTTCTTCAGGAATTCCTTGTATGAAATTCAAGCGGCAGCGTCACACGACCGTTCATCAGGCGAAATACACGCCACCGTTGATATCCAGCGTGCTCCCGGTAATGAAGCCATCATATTCACCTGCAAGAAAGACGACGGCTCGGGCCACATCCTCGGGACTCCCCGCCCGCCCCAGAGGGATACTGTCAGTAGTCTCCCGGACTGATGCAGGGGTAGTATGGGTTGCATGAAAGCTGGTGCCCAGGATAAGTCCGGGGGCGACGCAGTTGACGCGGATCCCTTTTGGGCCGACCTCACTTGCCAGGGACCGCGTCCAGGTAATAACGGCTCCCTTGGTTGTCGAATAAACGAGTGAGCCCGCGTGGCCGCCTTTACGGCCGGCCAATGACGCCAGATTCACGATGCTGGCACCGCCGGCTTTTTCCAACTCAGGCAGCACCTGCCGAGAAACCGTCATCATGGTGGTCAGATTCAGCTCAATGACTCTGTGCCAATAACCCAGGTCAATATCTGCCAGGAACCTGCGTTCAACCAGAGAGCCGGTATTATTGACTAATACATCGAGACCACCCAGAAACAACAGGCATTGATCAGTACATGCGATCGCGGCCTGTGGATCCATCAAGTCCGCCTGGAAGCACTCGGCATGTTGACCGAGCGAGGTGGCCAGTTCCTTGAGTCGTTGCGGCCCTTCGCCATTGCGAAAGTAGTGGATGGCCACATGACAACCGGCTCTGATGAGCCCTTCGGCAATCGCATAACCTATACCTTGGGAGGCGCCAGTGATCATGGCTTTCTTATCGCTTAGTGATCCCATAACGAGTCATCCTGAAATGTATTTGTGTTTCATCTACTTCGTCAATCTTCCGGTTTGCATCGACGGACATCAATTCTTGAGCAGGCCTGGTAACCAGGTGGTAAATGCCGGCACGTATGTGATCAGCAACTGGATGACAACCATGACCGCCATGAAGCGCAGGACATAGGGGACCATCTGGCCTATTCTGACGCGGCCTACAGCACTCGCTACGAAGAGAGTTGTCCCAACCGGCGGAGTGATCAGGCCGATGATAAGATTTGCCACCACCAAGACGCCAAAGTGAACGGCCGCCAGACCCTGGCCCATACCGATGGCCCGACTGATAGGCAGCAAGACCGGCACGACGATTAACAGGGCTGGCCCGGCATCCATAAACATACCAACAGCCAGCAAGGTGATATTCAATATCATCAGTACAAGAATTCGACGTGCCATTGCTGAAGCAGCAGGATTCAGTTCCGCCGGCCAGGCACTGATGACGACATCGCAAAACTCCAGCAAACCGCTGGTCAGAACCTGGGGCAGCTTTCCCATACTAACGGTCCAGGCGAACAAGCTTGCGCACGCGATCAGAAAGCTGAGGACCGCACTGGTTTTGGCTGCACGCACAAACAGGCCTGGCAGTTCCCGAACGCGCAATTCCCTGTGAACGACAAAACTCACTAACAAGGCGTACACCACCGCGACGGCCGACGCTTCGGTAGCCGTAAAGACACCGCCCATGATACCGGCAAAGATGATGAAGGCTAACAACAGCGCCCATACCGCACGTATACCCTGCTGAGCGATATAGTGTACAGAGGCCTTGGGCGCAATAGCCGTCTTTTGATGACGAAAGGTAAGCCAGCTCGCTAACATGAGCCCCAATCCCACCAGGATACCGGGACCAATACCTCCCATAAATAGCTTCTCGATGGAGACACCGGCAATGGTACCGTAGATGAGCAAGGTGATACTGGGCGGGATCAAGGCACCGGTAGTACCTGCACATGCAGAAAGAGCCGTCGCAAAAGGACGCGGATATCCATTTTCCTCCATAGCGGGAATCATAACGCTGCCGATTGCTGCACAGGTCGCACTGGAGGCGCCGGAGATCGCCCCGAACATCTGGGAAGACAAGACAGTTACCATGGGAAGCCCTGTACGCCGATGGCCTACCAGGGCCATAACGAAATCGATTAGACGTTGTGACAAGCCTCCTCGGCTCATGATTTCCCCAGCCAGGATAAAGAATGGGACGGCAAGAAAAGAGTAGAAGGTGGACATGGCCCGGGCTGTTTCCAGTCCCACTATAATCGGATGGATCCCGGCCCAGGCCAAGGCTGCCAACGACGCCAGAAGCATGCAGAACGCTACCGGGACGTTGAGGACAAGCAAAAAGACGAAGGTTCCAAGCAATACGGCTGTCATTTCGTTTTGTCCCCGTACCATATGGTCATGGTATTGTCGATGGAGTAGATCAGCATGAGTAGCGCTCCGACTGGACAGGCACCGTACACCCATGCCCGGCTGATCTCCGTGGCGGGCATTATCCAGTGACGAATGCCCCAGGCCACTTGGCTGCTCCAATAGAGTAGCAGCCCGATAGCCATTGTTGTCAGCGTGTGACTCAGCAGCAACAAGTAGCGGCGCAGCCTTCCTGAGAGTCGACCGGCCAGATACTCAAAAGTGTAGTGTGCCCTTTCCCGGATGCCGATGGCTGCTCCCAGGAAAGTCAACCATACCAGAAGGATCTGGGCCACCTCATCCACCCAGGACAGCGAGAACAGCAGGACAAACCGGCAGAAAACATTCAGAGCCATAATAGTAGCCATGACCAGCAGGATCAGGAAGATCAGATAGTCCAGCAATCGATTGAGCGTTTCAGATCGGTTGTTCATTCGCCTGTATGTTTAATCCTGTCATAGAGGTCCATGGGAACACTGGGATTCTTCTGCAAGAAGCGTGCATGAATGTCCCCGACTTTCCGGATAAATCGTTCCTTGTCATCCAGATAAGTTACGGTGACACCATAAGCCTGCATCTGATCCACAGCCTCTTGCACGGCCTGGGCCCAGAGCTGGTCATATTCTGGAATAATGTCGCGCACCACCTGGCAAAGGCGTTGCTTGTACCGCCCCTCCAGACCATCAAACCAAGCGGCATTGACAATCAAGACATGCTGGTTGGCAAAGTGTTCGGTCCAAGTAAAGTAGTTGCATCCAGCCTCATAGTACTTGTCTGCCATGAAGACGCGCGGATTGTTCTCTGCACCGTCCACAACCCCCGTCTTAAGGGCCTGGAAAAGCTCTGATGAAGGCATAGGTGTGGCACTCGCACCCAGGGCATTGATCGAGGCCACCATCACCGGACTCTCCATCACCCGAATCTTCATGCCATGCAGATCATTTGGTCCCTGGATCGGCGGCAAGGCAGGATCCCGTTTATAAAACATATTGCGAAAGCCACAGGAGTAGAATGCCAGGCCCTTAAAACGTTGCTGGCGAAGTCCATCGAGCAGCTCTGTGCCGATGGGGCCATCCAAGACGGCCTTATGATGGATCTCATCTCTGAACAGGTAGGGCATATCCAGGAGACTAAATGCCGGATCGATGGTAGTAGCTACTGACGACGTGCACAATACCATTTCCACCACGCCAAAATAGCAGGCCTCCAGTACCTGGCGATCCGTGCCAATCATGCCCTGGTCGTAGAATTCCACCTGGATCTCGCCTGCCTTAATATTATGCTCTAAGCTTGCCTTTTCCAACTCCCGCCGAATCAAACGAGTAGCCTCCCATACCTTATTGTCCGGCTTTACTTCCGTGGCAAACCGGAAGACCAACTGGGGGGGCGAACTGTTATCGAGATCATTGTCGCCCGGCTCACTCGGACAACCGAGCAGTAGGAAAGCCAAACCAGACAACAGTACAATCGCACTGTGGCAACCACGAACGGAACGGATATACACTCTGTATCTTGAATTCTTCATCTTGAGCCTTGTGTTCTTTGTTCTCTCAGCCCTGTCCGTACTCCTGCACGAATTCTCGCCGCAGCATATCTGAATTGGCCCCAGCGACGTAGCCTGCGCGATCTGTCAAAACCTTCATCCTTGCCGTGAGTTCAAGCCGTTGCCTGTCTCCTCCGTACTTGAGACTCTTCTTCCTCCGTGCGTTCTCAACAAGGATCCGCCCCATCGCTTTAGACGCGGCTTTGAAGAAATACCCTCTGTTGCTCCAATTGGGATTCTGTCCTTCCGCGAGACGGATATAGGCTTCGTGGACCAAAGCCGTCGCCTGAAGCGTCTGGCCGGGCCGTTCCTTGGCCATTTGCTGGGCAGCTCGACGACGTAATTCTTCATAGACCAGCGGAAACAATTCATCTGCCGCCTTCGGATTTCCCCCCTCAATCGCATTCAGAATTCGTGTGACATCGCTCATGCTCGTTCTCGGCTCTGGATGTCCCAATGAAGTCACACTATTATACAAGGGATTGGCCGATGGTTCAAATGCTTCCAGATACCTGCCGCATATGCGTTTCCCTCGACAGGTCGGCCGACACCCGCACATGCGATGTTGCCTTAGACAGGTTCTCCACGCCCACATGCCTCAGCAAACATATCTCTATGCCAGATTAGCCACTTCTGTTGCCGCGTCAAGAGAAATTACTTCCAGGTCTACCCGTAGTCACGATGTTACAGAGCTGTGACTCAAGGGATGGCAGCTTGAGAGAGTCGTCACTTCTTGTTGTTTGGAATCGTCCATTGTCATTGAAGTTTTGATGATTGTGTCTCAAAAGAGATTCTGATATTATCGTCGCATTGGAAGCGTCAGTGGCGCAATCAAGCCTTCTATATGGGAAATACCGGGCTGTTATGAAGCGGCGCAAAAGAATCCGAAAAGCGTTACAGCTCATCCTGCTGGTCATAGTGATTCCTGTAATAGCCCTGATAGCTTTGTTGTCGTTTGTCGCGGATATTCAGCTCAAGGATTTGAGATCTCTGGTTACCGTAAGGAAGGTAGACGACTGCCCCTTCTATGTGATGCAGTATTACGGGGATTACGGCTTCAAGGATCCCCAGACAGGCCGAGGCTTTGAAGGCATATGGAAATGGGCCTACGAACAACTCAGACCACAAGATGCAGGGCCTATGTGCACTTGCTTTTCAGCCACGAACACACAGGTAGATCGGGTTTTTGGGCGCAACTATGACTGGCAGAACACCAAAGCCGCGTTACTTTTGTTCACAGACCCGCCTGACAAATACGCATCGGTTTCTATGGTTGACATTACCTACTTTAGATTCGACCCGGTTGAAACCGGCTTGCTGGATTATCTTGTTCTGCTCGGTGCTCCTTATCTGCCCGCTGACGGCATGAATGAGTGCGGCCTTACGGTCGCGGCGATGAGCGTACCGGATGCCGACGGCGGTAATGATCCCAACAAGGAGGCCCTGGGTATTTCCTGTCTTATGCGGCAGATCTTGGACCGTGCAAGCAGTGTTGACGAAGCCGTCGCATTGATCGAGCAACATAATGTCGTCTTCACTTATGGACCGAAGATTCATCTTCTGATCAGTGATGCATCTGGGGATTCAGCCATCATCGAATTTCTGGACGGCTCTCCGACGGTTGTGAGGACTACCGAACCCTTCCAGCCTTGCACCAATTTTGTCGTTTCCGGCAAGAGCCATGAGCAGGCTCTGAATTCCTGTTGGAGATACAACACGGCTTACACCGCACTACAAGAATTACAAGGTCGTGTGACCAGCGAACACGCAATGGAGCTTCTGAAGAATGTCTCTTGGGGCAATACTGTTTGGTCTACGGTATATGGTCAGTCCACCGGGAAAATCCAACTTGTCATGGATA
>CP070806.1:1139693-1146714 GCA_020343675.1 Phycisphaerales bacterium | reverse complement strand
TTTTCCGGGCCAGTACGCGATGGCCGGGACACGGTGCCCCCCTTCCCACAGGCTCCCCTTGTAGCCGGCCAGCACTCCGTTTGAGCCGTTCTTAGTCGCCCCGTTGTCGGAGCAGAAGAAGATAAACGTCTTGCGCTCCAGTCCCAGACGCCTAACGGTCGCGACGATCCGCCCAATCCCCTCGTCCATGACCTCGACCATTTCCTTGTACGCGCGGGCGATCTGGTCCCCCTTGGCCTTGTGACCCTTCTTGCCGCCGGGCAAGCGCTCGGGCGGGTCCTTTCGGCCCTGATAGGGAGAGTGCACCGACTCGTGCGGCAAATACAAGCAGAAGGGCTTGTCTTTGCGCCGCTCGATGAACTCGATTCCGTGCTTGGTGATCAGGTCGGTGCAGTAGCCTTCTTCGGGGACCTTTTCGAGATTCTTCCACCAGTCGTCGATGCCGGCCCCGTCGATATGCGAATGGTAATCGACGTTGCCGCTGACGTAGCCTCGGAATTCGTCGAAGCCTTGCTTGGCGGGGTTAAACGCGACGTTGTAACCCAAGTGCCACTTGCCGAAGATGCCTGTGGCGTAGCCGCGTTTCTTGAGGACCTCGGCGAACGTGACCTCCTCCAGCGCCATACCCGTTTGGCGGGTAGGCCCGTTCGCGTAGATGACGCCTTCGATGCCGGCTCGTTGCTGGTACCGCCCGGTCAACAGCGCCGCCCGCGTCGGGCTGCACACGGCCCCGTTCGAATGATAATCCGTAAACCTCATGCCGCCGCGGGCAAGGGCGTCGATATTCGGCGTCTTGATTCTCTCGTTTCCGTAGCAGCCGATGTCACCATATCCCAGGTCGTCGGCGATAATCAAAATGATATTGGGCCGTTCCGTTTCCTCCGGGCCCGGACCACTTGCAGCTATCGAACGACTGACGTTCGGCAGCGCCGCCGCCCCGACCCCGCCAAGAACAAACTGAACAAACTCCCGTCGATTCATTCTGCAGTTCACAGAAACAACCTTCTATCAGTTGCCGCACGTTTGGCTGGAGACTACTTTTCCGATTTCTCCGTGACGCTTACGAGGCCGGCGTCGATGTACTGGCCGCCGGTGGTTTGGCGGCAGTGGATGGCTAAGCAATTTTTTCCGGCTTTCAATGCTTCGGCCGCCTCTTCGCTCATCGGCATGCGGGTATAACTCGACGTGTAGCCTTCCAGTTTGCCCACAAGCCGGCCGTTAATATAGACTTCCGCATCCTCGTCGTGATGGATCAGAAGCTGCGGCCGGCCCAGCTTGTCATCGCCCAACTCGAACGTTCGGCGCAGCCAAATATCCGAGCTTTTCCACTGCGTGCGCACAATCGCGCCGGGCGTTCCTTCGGTTCCGAAGCCGCCTGGGCCTTTCTGCCAGGCCGAATCGTCAAAATTCTCCTGCTCCCATCCTTCGCCCGGCTGGCTCATTGTGTAGCGCCAGTTCTGCGCCTGTCGCTGCGAGGCCGGGACAACTGTCTTGACGACCGGCGGCGGAAGGTACAAACTCTTGTTCGCCGCAGCGCCCTTTTTGGCGTCCATCTTAACCATCGCCCGGTCATAGGTCATCAGCCCGTTGACCTCAATCTCCACGTCGGTCGTCTGCGTATAAACCGCCGCAGACAACCCCTCTCCAATCAGCGAACGCAGATTCTCAATCAGCGCGACATATGCGTCGGTCAGCTCCTCGCGTGTTTTGTAGCTGCGGTAGCCCCAGTTCTTCTCATCCTGCCAAGTATGGCCCTTGACGGGCAGGCCCAGCCCGCCGAATTCGCCAAGCACGGCGGCGCGGTTTTCCTCGGTCGGCGGCGCTGCGGGCCCCGGGTAGCGGTGAATATCGTGCACATCGCCAACGCCTCGGTCGGCCCAGCCGCTGGCGTTGTTGACCAGCCGGCTCGGATCGATGCCTCTGACCAAATCGACGATTCGCGCTGTGTCGTACTGGCCCCAGCCCTCGTTGAACGGCACCCACATCACTATGCACGGATGATTGCGAAAGGCCCTGATGACGCGCGTCAGCTCCAACTCGAACTGCGCGGCCGATTCTTCGCTGCGTTCGAGGTCGGCCTGGTTACCTCGAATGTGCCTGTCGCCGTTCGGCATATCCTGCCAGACCATCAGCCCCAGCTTATCGCACCAATAGTAGAGCCTGGCCGGTTCGACCTTAACGTGTTTGCGAAGCATGTTGCATCCGAGCTTCTTCAGAACCTCGATATCGTAGCGCAGCGCCGCGTCGGTCGGCGCAGCGTATAAGCCGTCCGGCCACCAACCCTGATCCAGCGGCCCGAACTGGAACAGAACCTCGTCGTTCAGCCACAATCGATTAATCCCGGCTTTGTCTTTCCTGACCTCGATTTTTCGCATGCCGAAGTAGCTGCTGACCGCATCGAGTTTCCTGCCTTTGCCATCCCTGAGTGTCACCTTCAAGTCGTACAGAAAGGGCGAATCAGGCGACCACCGCTTCGGCTTTTTGATTTTCAGGACGAGCTCCTTGCCCGCTTCGCCCTGACCTTTGGCCTTCGTGAACCACCAGTCCTTCACTTGGGCTTCGACGCGACAGCCAGCCGTCTCGCCCGAGCATTTTGCGAGCACACGCACCGATTCACTGTCGAGCTCGGGCACGATTTTGATCGACTCGATGTACGTCTCGGGAACGGCTTCCAGCCAGACGGTCTGCCAGATACCGGTTACCGCCGTGTACCAGATACCGCGAGGTTCTTTGACCTGTTTGCCGCGCGGCTGGTGGCCGGCGTTGGTCGGGTCCCACACGCCGACGACAATCTCCTGTGACCCCGTGCCTTTCAGCGCACCGGTGATATCAAAGGTAAATGGGTCGTACCCTCCCCGGTGGCGACCGACCTCCGTGCCGTTGACGCACACCGTGGCGTCCCAATCCACAGCGCCAAAATGCAGCAGCATTCGTCCGGCCATCCATTTGGCGGGGATTTTAAAAGTGCGGCGATACCACAGGCGATTCTCTTGCCCCACCGGTTTCATCACGCCCGAGAGCGCGGATTCAATCGGAAACGGCACGAGAATCCGTCCGCCGAATTGTTGCGGCTGCGACTGGTCTTTGGGACAAATCGCATATTCCCACAAGCCATTGAGGTTGCACCAGTTCTTGCGGACCATCTGCGGCCGCGGGTACTCGGGATGGGCTTTGTCGGGCGAGACCTCTTTTGCCCACCGCGTCATCAGCGGGCCCTTGGCCGGCTCCCAGTCCGCGCGAACAAATGAGCACAGCAACAAAACGACACACAACACACCCCGCAACACCCATCTTTCAACGTGATTCAAATCCATTTCCTTTGTCTCCTTGTCAAATGGCAAAAATTCCTGTTCAGGGCCGGTTTATGGCAGCCTGGCTACTCCGTGCAGGCCCGCATGAGGTCTTCGCCGAGGGCCAAAAAACCTGCCGTCAGGTTATCCGCATGTGCCTGATTTTGCAATGGAATTCAGTGGGCTATGCGGGGATTTCGCGCGGGGCAATTCCGGCAGGCTTGAGGGCTCCATGCTGTTCAAAGCCCTCCGGAGACACACAGCTCGGACCGCAGGCACAGATGAAGACGTTAGTCGGCGACTTCCACCTGCGAGAAGGACGGCACCAACAGGTTGTAGATCAATATGGCGTCGCCGTTATGCATGCGAATGCATCCCTGGGAGCCTTGAGAGCCGATTTGTTCGGGTTCTTTCGTCCCATGGATGGCAAAGCCGGTCCTTTCTTTGGCCTCTCCGGCCAAGCCTTCCAGGGCAATCCATCTCGAACCCAAAGGATAGTCCGGGTCTTCGGGATGGTACGTTTTGCCGTCGAGAGGATTCGTCCAAATGGGCTTGACCAGCTTGCCGCCGGACTTGACACGCCACAGCCCCGTCGGCGTCTCCATGCCGGTCTTGCCCAGACCGACCTTGAAACTGCGCACGTACGTGTTCTGCAGATACAAATCCATCGTGAAGCTCGAGCGATAGACCTTGGCGTGGAACGGGCCGTCGATGACTTTTATCGTCTCGCCCGCCTGCAGGGCTTCGGGGCGGCTGATGTTGTTGATCTGCATGAGAATCTCATACGGCACCTTGTATCGCTCCCCGATCATGGCAAGCAGGTCACCCGACTTGACCAGGTAGCTCTCGCAAAGCGGGTCACCGGGCACGACGGTCCTGCTAAACAGCCATTGATCCGAGAGCTCGGAGAGCTGACTCTTCACAGATGCCTGCTGCTCGGCGCTCATCGGCATGCGCAGCGCCTCGTTGAATTTGTCACGCGCTTCAACGATCCGGCTGGGCTTTTGACTGACCAGTGCGGTGGCTTCGGCAATAAGCCTTGTGGCGTCAGGATTCCCCTGGACGGCCGGCTCGACCGTCGGCTCCAGCGCAGGTTGTACCGCCGGTTCCGGCACAAGCTCCGGCGGAATTTCCGGCAACACCGGCTCAGGCTGCACGTCCGGCGGCGTGAACATGATTGTCTCATCCACCTGAGGCTCATCGAGTTCGGTATTCGTCTCGGGTGGGGGCGCTTCGTTGATCGGTTCGGCTTCATTCTTTCCAAACGGGCCGTAATAGAAAGCAACCACCATGACAATAAGAAGCCCGGCCAGAAGAAGCGTGTATGTTCGGTTTCGGGCTCTTCGCCCGGCTCGCGGGCTTAAAGGATGACGAGCCATCTTATTCTCCTTTCACCTTGTCAAAATGTGTTATACCCTCGTCAGTGACCACCATGTCGACCGGCTTATCGTGCTCCGTGACGGGGATTGAATCCATGAGCTGCTCGGCAAAAACAAAGCCGCATTTGAGGGCTTTCAGTTCGCCGTTGGCAAAAAATCGGTCGTAATAAGAGCCGCCCCGGCCGAGCCGGTTGCCCTTCGTGTCCAATCCCAGGGCCGGCGTAACTACCAGGTCGATCTCTTCAAACGGTACGGGAACCCCGGCAATCGGATTCCGCAATCCGGAAGCGCCGGTCGAAAAACCCGTTTCGAGCGAATGAATCTTCACTGGTATCATGTGCCTCTGTTCCCACGAAATCTTCGGCACCGCAACGACCTTACCAAGCTGCCAGGCGTGCAGTATCGCCTCGGATGTATCGACCTCGTGTGGAAGGGATACGAACATCATCACCGTTGATGCATTTTGAAACGGCTCTATCGAGACCAGATTCCGACATGCCTTTCGGCTTCGTTCACTCCTCTGCTCCGAGGGCATTGCATGCAGGCGATTCAGCAACGTGCGACGCAACTGAGCCTTGTCCATTGTATCTAATCCTTCTCTACAGCGCCGTCCTCAACAGGTACGCCCTTTTCTATCAAGGTTTGCAGCTTTTGTAAATAACGCTTCATATTTTTTTCGCACCCGCGCTCCGTCGGCATGTAATATTTCTTCCCGGCCGCCGGAAGATACTGCTGTGCTACGAAACCGCCCTCGTAATTGTGCGGATACTTGTAATCCACTCCGAAACCGGCCTTCTTCGCGGCCTGATAGTGACTGTCCTTCAAATGCTTCGGCACTCGCTGCGTCGGTTCCTGCCTGACGTCAGCTGTCGCCTTCCAAATGGCGGATGCCGCTGCATTCGACTTCGGCGCACAAGCCACATACAATGCCGCCTGCGCCAGCGGCAACTGGGCCTCCGGAAGGCCGACGAACTCGGATATCTGCACGGCCGAAGCCGCCAGCACGGTCGCCATCGGATCGGCGTTCCCTACGTCTTCGGCGGCACAGACTGCAATCCGCCGGGCGATAAAACGCACATCTTCGCCACCTGCCAGCATCCGGGCCAGCCAATAGACCGTGGCATCGGGGTCGGAACCGCGCATACTCTTTTGCAGCGCGCTGGCCAAATCGTAGTGCGTATCGCCCGTACCGTCGTAGTCAATTGTCTTTTGTTGTATCGACTCCTTTGCAACGTCGAGATTAAATTTTATGCTCGTCCCGGCTCCCGGACGCCCCCCGTCGTCGGCGCGGTCGGCCCCGGTCCGTCGAGCCATCTGCGAGAGGACCGCCACCTCAAGAGCGGTCAGGGCCTTTCGTGCGTCGCCGTCGCTCATCACCGCCAGAAACTCCAGGGCTTTTGGCTCGGCCTCGATATCCAGCTTTCCCAACCCGCGCTGCGTATCGCCGATCGCGGTCTCGAGCAGTTGCACGATATCGTCCTTGCCGAGCGGCTCGAAACGAAACACTGTGCTGCGCGATATCAACGGGGAATTGACCGAAAAAAACGGATTCTCAGTAGTGGCACCAATGAGAATCAACACGCCCGCCTCGACGTCATCGAGCAGGACATCCTGCTGCGCGCGGTTGAAGCGATGAATCTCGTCCACAAACAGCACGGTCCGTTTTCGGCCGGCCGCCAGCCTGTCCCGGGCCTGCTCGATGATCTGACGAATATCCTTGACACTGGCCGCCGGAGCGCTGAGGTAATGGAACCTGGCTTTGGTGTGATTGGCAATGACCGCTGCCAGCGATGTCTTGCCAACGCCGGGCGGGCCGTAGAATATCAGGCTGCTGAGCCTGTCGGCTTCGAGCATTCTTGTCAGCAGGTTATCGGGCCCAAGAAAGTGCCTTTGTCCGATAAACTCATTGAGCTTTTTCGGCCTCATGCGAACCGCTAACGGCGAAGCTGAATCTATGTTGGCCCGCTCGGACTTGCTGAACAAAGTCTTGTCGCCCTCTTTTTCACCCATCGGGAGATATTATATGCCGGATATGCAGTGCTGTCGAAAGTTTAATTCGCCGCAGACCCGGAATCCATCCTCTGGTGTCGTGGCCCGACAGTGTGTCAAAAAAAAAAACGCAGGGGCGCATTTTTTTATTGATTTGTCATGGGATGCGGCTAAACTTTCTAGGCAGCGGGTGGGTGATTTTATCATAATAGCTTAAGCGATGGTTTTGTGTGAAGCATGGGAAATTTAGCCAAGAGATCCGTAAAGGAGATGACTATGAAGAAGAGAATTTTGGTGACGGCTGTGGTTTTGTTGGCCGTAGGAGCCATGGCCCAGGCACAGGATCCGGACCTGCACGGGTAC
>CP070806.1:1132538-1139593 GCA_020343675.1 Phycisphaerales bacterium | reverse complement strand
CCCGGCAGGCAAGCCCGGCAAAGGCCCGATTCGGTGCCGGCAAGGCCGAAGTGTCCCCATTTTGTCTGAAAAATTGCGTATTTCGCCACTTTTTGCATTTTCCGCCCACCTCGTGTGCTCAAAATATTATCTTATGGGTCAAATTCGTTGACGCAAGGGGAAAATTTTGTTAGATATATTAGTTTTTATAAAAACGGCCCGGGGTAACCGGCAGCGGCGATGTCTGGCAGATATTTATTCTTTGGTCTTTAGTTTATGCCTCTTGAAGAGTTCAGAAAGAGAATCGATGAGCTTGACCATCAGCTTGTGAAGCTGCTCAACGAGCGTGCGCGCGTCGTCGTCGAGATAGGAAAGCTCAAGAACAAGACCGACAAGCCGGTCTATGCACCGGACCGCGAGAAGGAAGTCTTTGCCAAGATCACCAAGGCCAATGAGGGCCCGCTGCCGGACAGGTGCCTGGTGGCCATCTGGCGCGAGCTGATGAGCGGCTCTTTTGTTTTGGAGAGGCCGTTGCGGATCGGCTATCTCGGCCCTCGCGGCAGTTTCAGCCATACAGCCGCCATGCTCAAGTTTGGCCAGAGCGTCGAGTATGAACCGTTGGCCGATATTACCAGCATCTTCGACGAAGTCAGCAAGGGCCATTGTGATTTGGGCCTGGCGCCGGTAGAGAATACCATGGGCGGCGGCGTGATTGAAACGCTGGACGCTCTGATAGACTCGGACGTGAAGGTTTGTGCCGAGGTCCTTATGGCCATCCATCACAATCTGCTGGGCAACTGTTCGCTGGAGGAGGTCGAGAAGATCTACTCCAAGCCGGAAGTGTTTGCCCAGTGCAGGAATTGGCTCAGCGCCACGTTCAAAGAGGCCCAGACAATCCCTGTGGCCTCCACGGCCAAGGCGGCTCAACTGGCAGCCGAGGAGCAGAAAACCGCGGCGATCGGTTCGAGTATTGCCGCCGAGTTATACGGGCTGAGAATTATCTGCGAGAACATCGAAGACATCGCCAATAATGTAACTCGATTCCTGGTCATCAGCCGGCAGGACGCCAAGCCGGCCGGCGAGGACAAGACGGCCATATTGTTCAGCACGGCCCACAAGGCCGGGGCGCTGGCTGACGTGCTCGATGTATTCAAGCAGCACGGCATCAATCTGACCAACATAGAGTCAAGACCGAGCAGAAAAAGAGAGTGGGAATACTACTTCTTTGTCGATTTGCTGGGGCACAGAACAGAAAAGCACATTAGCGAGGGGCTGGACGAATCGCGTAAACACTGTTTGCAGCTCTCCATATTGGGCAGTTTCCCGAGAGCGACGGAATTATTGTAGTGGTGGGCTATCGCTCGCGGGCGACCGCCCGACGAATAAGGCACGAGCGACGCGTTAAGAATGTAGGAGAGTCTTATGAGAAAACCGTTTGTGGCCGGCAACTGGAAAATGAACACGGACAGTCAAACCGGTGTACAACTGGCCGAGCGCATCGCCGCCGGATCCGTTGAGGCGGCGGGCCGGACTGTGACCGTGGCGGTGTGTCCGCCTTTTGTCTATCTTCAGGCGGTGACCAGGGCCCTTGCCTCCTCAAGCATCGCGGTCGGTGCTCAGGATATGTACTCTGAGCCGGATGGTGCTTTCACCGGCGAGATAAGCTCTTCAATGTTGAAAGACGTCGGCTGCACTTATTGTCTCTGCGGGCACTCGGAACGCCGGCACGTCATCGGCGAGACCGATGAGCTGATTAACAAGAAAGTGACCGCCGCGATTAATGGGGGGCTTTTGCCCATATTGTGCGTGGGAGAGCTGCTGTCCGAACGGGAGGCGTCAAGAACGAATGACGTGGTCACTCGACAGTTGGAAGAAGGCCTGGCCGCCCTGGGCGACGAGAAGCTCTCGGCGGTGACCATAGCCTATGAACCGGTTTGGGCTATCGGAACGGGGATCACAGCCACACCCGACCAAGCCCAGGAGGTGCACGATTTCATACGAAAGCTGATTGGCCGAATGTATGGCGACCAACTGGCCGCCGAAATCCGCATCCTCTACGGCGGCTCAGTAAAGCCGGGCAACGCGGCAGAGTTGATGGGCTGTGAGGATATAGACGGCCTGCTTGTTGGCGGGGCGAGTCTGAAGGGGGATGATTTTCTCGCAATCATTCAGGCTGCGGTATGAGTCGAACGCGACAAGGGTGGAACCGCGGCGTAAAAAGGGAATTGGATTCGCCTGTTATGAGTGTATGTGACTATTTTCGAGTCAGTTTTCGGATCGCTTTTGCACTTTGAGCTCTTGTTTTTTAAGGAACAATCATGATCAGTCTTCCGTTGTTGAAAATAAGCTTCTTTATGAGTCTGGTGGCCGTCTTTTTCGTCCTTTGCTGTCTCGTGTTGATTCTGATCATTCTGATCCAAAAGGGCAGAGGCGGCGGCCTGAGTGGCGCGTTTGGCGGCGGCATGGCAAGCGGGATTCTGGGGTCCAAGACGGGCGACTTTCTCACGTGGGTAACCATCGTTCTGGCCGGAGTGTTTCTGACCCTTGCGGTCTTCATGGCCAAATTCTACAAGCCGCAGGACCCCACGGGAGACTACGACGTGAGCCCCCCGGCTCAACAAGAGCCTCTGGCCGGTCAGGAGCAGTCGCTTCCAGCCGAAATTGTCGGGCAGACAGCCGGCGACGCCAACACCAGTGCTGATGCGAATTCGCCGGGCAGTTGAGGCAGAATGTTCTGCAGCACATATAGGATGGCTGTTGATGCAGCCGAATCGGGCGTGAAAGCGTGATCTTATGATAAATAGCATGACCGGCTATGGCGAGGCACAGGGTGAAAGTGACGGCGCAAGCTACGTCGTCACGGTCAAAACGGTCAACAACCGGTACTTCAAAACCGTTGTGAAGCTGCCCGAACCGGCGGCATTCCTGGAAGAAGATATTGAGAAATTGCTGCGTGAGAATCTTTCGCGCGGGACGGTCAATTATGTGCTTCGGCTCAAAGATGCCTCGGCGGATGCGCTCTTCGACATCGATCAGGCGGCCCTGCAGGCGATTGCCGAGACGCTGAGCCGGACGGGGGCCTCCGCCGGCATTCAGGGGACTATTGACATCAGCAACCTTCTGAATCTGCCCGGCATTATCAGGCCGGCGTCGCCGGATGCGGAGAAGGCCAAGCAGATCAGGGACGTGATCCTGAGAATCAGCGCCGAAGCACTGGCACAACTCAAGAAGATGCGCGCCGTCGAAGGCGGCTTTCTGGAAACCGACCTGAAGAAGCGCTGCCAGGCCATTGAGCAGGACCTCGTGAAGATCGGCGCCCGGCGTACTATTGTTATGAGCGAGTATGCAGAAAAACTCAAGCGAAGGGTTGATGAACTGCTCGCGCATGCGGAACTCAGACTGGACGAAGATATTCTTGTCAGGGAAGTGGCTATTTTTGCAGACCGCTCGGACATCTCCGAAGAGATTTCGCGATTGGATTCCCACCTCCAGCAGTTTGCGCAGTGTTGTGAGGGGAACGACCAGGCCGGGCGCAGGCTGGATTTCATCAGCCAGGAAATGCTCCGAGAGGCGAATACCATTGCAAGTAAGGCTTCTGACACTGAAATCATCCGTTTCGTGGTGGACATCAAGTGCCAGATCGACCGGATCAAGGAACAGGTACAAAACGTAGAGTAGAACGGAGTAAACCCTCAACATTGTTGGAGATCTGTAGCTGGGATTGTATGGCGGATACGAAGAGCAGAAAAGGCAGGCTGGTTATCATAAGCGGCCCATCGGGTGTGGGAAAGAGTACCATTTGCAGAGAGATCATCAAGCGTCTGGACGACGTTTATCTCAGTGTCTCGGTGACTACCAGACCGAAAAGTGCGGCCGAGGTGGACGGCCGGGATTACTGGTTTGTCTCCGAAGAGGAATTTCAGCAACGGATCGACAAGGGACTTCTGCTGGAACATGCCAAGGTGTTCGGCCATTCTTACGGGACGCCCAAAGAGAAGATCGTCGAAGCGCTGGAAGCCGGAAAAGTGATCATTCTGGAAATCGACGTTCAGGGAGCGCGGCAGGTCAAGGCGACTTTCCCGGAGGCGGTGATGATGTTTATTCTGCCGCCGAGTGCAAAGGAGCTCGCCAAGCGCATGGATCACAGGGGCCGGGACGCCGAAGACGTCACCGAAGAAAGGCTCAATGGAGCCAGCGCGGAGATTGCCGCAGCCTGGCAATATTATGAACACATGGTTATCAACGAGGATTTGCAGCAAGCAGTGGACGAATGCGTGCAAATCATCAAAAGCAAGAAATCGCAAACATAGGTCCGCCTGCGTTCGGCGGATGGTAAGTGAGAGACGAAGAATATGATAGACGAACTGAAGAGTGAGGAGCTGGTAAACAAAGTTGGCGGCAGATTCAAGTTGACCGCACTGGTGCAAAAACGGCTGGCCGAGCTTCTGCAAGGCAGCCGACCCTTGATCAGGGATACGGAAGGAAGGACGATGCTCGAGATCGTCGTCCAGGAAATCTTGCAGGACAAGATTTGCGTCGACGATGGATTGCCGGCAGAATCCACGGGCAAGTAGATGAGAGTCACGGACAAACGCGGTCCCCCGGTGTGACGCGGTTCTCGAGTGAGAGAGACAATGCTTCACGATCTGAACATTCTGCTGGGCGTTAGCGGCGGAGTCGCCGCCTACAAGGCGGTCGATTTGGCCAGTCAACTGACCGCCGCCGGGGCCGCAGTCAGGACGGTAATGACCGAGGCCGCCTGCCGGCTCGTCGGCCCGAAGAGTTTCGAGGCGGTCACCGGCTCGGCCGTTTTTACGACGATGTGGAGCACGCCCGAAGAATTTCGTATAGGCCACATCGCATTGGTCGATTGGGCCCAGGTCATTGTCGTCGCACCCGCTACCGCCAACATCATCGGCAAGACGGCCAACGGCATCTGCGATGATTTGCTCAGCACCATACTCTGTGCGTGCTGGCCTCTGATCGAATCCGGGGCGGTGCTGTTGGCTCCTGCAATGAATAAGAACATGTGGGCCAACCCCGCGGTCCAGGACAATGTCTCGATTCTGAAGAAGAGGGGTTTTCAATTCACGGGTCCCGTTGAAGGCCGGCTCGCCTGCGGCGCCGAAGGCCCCGGAAGAATGTCGGAACCGCAGGACATTGTGAAAGTCGTCGAGACAATGGCCTCGAAGATCCGAAAAGTCGACGCGTGAAGCAAAGCCCAGGACGCACTTCGCGAGAGACCCGATGCGAATCGTAATCACAGCAGGCGGCACCCGCGAATACATTGACCCGGTCCGCTTCATGTCCAATGCAAGCAGCGGCAGGATGGGCTGCGCGCTGGCCCGCGCAGCGCTCAATGCCGGGCATAAGGTGACACTCATAACCGCGCCGACCGCTCAGAAGCCGCCGAGCAAGGCAAAGATAGTCAACGTTGAAACCGCCGCCCAGATGTTCGAGGCGGTGAAGAAGCATTTCAGCCGGTGCGACTGCCTGATGATGGCCGCTGCCGTCGCCGATTACACGCCGGTTCGCAAAGCCGCACACAAGATCAAAAAGGCCGAGGGCAGGCTTGTCATCACATTGAAGCCCACAAAAGACATCCTGCAATGGGCGAGCAGACACAAGAAAGAGGGGCAGATCCTCGTCGGTTTCGCCCTGGAATCAGAGAACCTCAGGCGAAATGCCGCCGAGAAGCTCAAAGCCAAGAATCTCGACATGATTGTCGCCAACAACCCGTCCGCCATCGGGCGGGATCGCTCGGCTGTCCACGTAAAAGTTCGCGGCGGGCCGTGGATGGAATACCACCCCGCCTCCAAGGGCATTATCGCGCGGCGGCTAATCCGGCAAATCTCGCATCTGGTATCTGGTATCTCGTAGCTCAAGCGACGATTCATTGTACCGTTGGGCGCAGATCCCTGCAATTGACCTTGAAGAAGAGTCCCAAGCGAAACACGAATGTCAGGTACTATTTGAGCCCTCACTCGGTTCCCGGTACAATGGAATCACGCTGCCGGGACATTCGGAACCGAGGATAGGCATGAGCGATATCACACGCATTCTGGACGCGATTGAGCAGGGCAACGCCAAAGCTGCAGAGGAACTGCTTCCATTGGTCTATGAAGAGCTGCGTCTTCTTGCAGCCGAGAAGATGTCCCGGGAGAAGCCCGGCCAGACCCTGCAAGCCACAGCCCTCGTTCACGAAGCGTACCTGCGGCTGGTTGGCGCCGAGCCTGCGAACTGGGACAATCGGGGCCATTTCTTTGCGGCGGCGGCAGAGGCCATGAGGCGGATTCTTGTCGAGAAGGCACGCCATAAGCGAAGTATCCGACGTGGTGGAGACTATAAGAAGGTCGATCTCAGTGAGGCGTTCCTGGCTATCGAAGAGCCTAAGGATGAGATTCTCACGGTGAACGAAGCCCTCAATAAACTTACTAATGAAGATGCACCACTGGCCGAAGTTATCAAGCTGCGCTATTTTGCCGGCCTGACCCTTGACCAGATCGCAGCACTAATGGGAATCGGCCGCCGCACGGCTGACAGATATTGGGCCCTGGGTCGTGCGTGGCTCTATCGGGAAATCACGCAACAACAGAAAGCTTAGGTTTCGGTCATCCCCGGCATCTTTTGCGAGATTTCGCCGAATTCTTGTCCAATAGGGCTTTGGCAGCAGAATTTTTCCAATAATTCTGGTTATTTCTGGCGCACTCTGCGTGCGGATTACGCATTGAAGTATGAAGGCAAGTCAAAACATCGAATCAGGCCATGAGTGATCTGGAACGGATAAAACCTATTTTTTCTGAAGCACTCGACAAGAAAGGGGCGGATCGGGAATCCTATCTGAACGAAGCCTGCCGAGAGGACCCTGACCTGAAGGTAGAAGTCGAGGCGCTGCTCAAAGCCCATGAAGGGGCGGGAGATTTTCTTGAAGCCCCGGTCTTCGATGCCGACGTTACCCTGGACGAGTCTCCCATCTGCGAAGGTCCCGGAACGGTCATTGGCCGCTACAAGCTTTTGGAAAGAATCGGCGAGGGCGGGATGGCTGTGGTGTATATGGCCGAGCAGGCCGAGCCTAT
>CP070806.1:1125359-1132438 GCA_020343675.1 Phycisphaerales bacterium | reverse complement strand
CTGGAGGCTGTCGCAGTGATCCTCGCACCGTCGATAGGATAGCTAATCGGCTCGGTCGTAAAACTCCAGACGCGGCCTTTGTACACGGTAGAGTCCGGCGGGGCGTTGACCTCATCGACGCGCCAGTAGTACGTCGTATCGAACGCAAGGCGGCCAGGATCATAGCTGCTGGCACTCTGGGTGATACCGCCAATGCGGTCGTTGACGTCGCCGAAGCTCTCACTGAGGTAAACCGTGTGGCCGTTGACCGCGGATGCATATCTTCCCGGGGTCCAGCTCAGAACCACATCACGTAAGACATCGACCGAGCCATCTTCCGGGTCGGGATTCCTGGCGGTTCCCGGGTCGGAAACTGTTTTGAGATACCAGTTGTTAATCCATTCACTGATCACTACGCTGCGTTCGTCCGTCAATATATCGGCCACCTGGTAGAAGGTCCCCAAGCGACCACCCGTAACCGTATTGATGATGATAGCCGGATCAGCTCTTGTTCCATCAGGATTTTGACCAAGAATCAGTTCGGGCTGCCAGTTGTTTTCAAGTTCATCGAGACGCCATGGACGCGTACTATAGAAAGCCTGGAAAGATGGAGTATACAACCGACCATCGGCTGTGGGGGCAACGTTTCCATTTGAGTCGGCCATTGAAATGCCGGGAATGTCCATCATATTCTGTAATCCACCCCCCTCATTATTTGAACCAGGACTCACGTAAAACATCCAGTCGCCAGTGTTGATAATAGTATTACCATCATCCAGGAATAACTCGGCTAATGAGCCATCCGGCTGCGCATTACCTCCCGGATAAATAGAGGTTGCAAACGATCCACAGAGAATTAAGAGATCTGATTGACCATTCCCTGTGTGGGCCATCACCCAATTTGCAAGGGCAGTGTCGTCACTTGATGTGAATATTTCGACAGAAACAGGCACACTGTCAGCAATTTCCTGCATTTCACGCTGAGCCGTAGCCTCCCCCCACCAGCTTGTGTGTGTTGAACACGCTATGTCAATTGCCATCGCTGTCGTGCTGAATGCAAAGGCGACGACGAGTGCTAACGCTAACTTTTTCATTTTGTTGCCTCCTTCTCTTAACTGAAGACTAATAGGAAATTTCGCTCCGGCTGCACACTGAAGCATCAACAAGACAACCGCTAAGAACTTGCTCCTCTCAGAATATGCTTAATCAATATGACTTTTTGGACTCGACCCCACCTCTTTTGCTCAAAAAAGCTGACTTTCTATCTGCGAGGCAGAAACATCATCACCGAAGCATACGCCTCCGGCAGCCCACGAGCCGCCAAACATTGTCTATTCTCTATGTACCAAATTCGCCCCCTTCTTGTCAAGGGTAATTTCTCCCAAACTTGGGAATGCCCAAGACGTGCATGCCGGACGGGAGGAAACGTTAATCGAGGACGACCTCATCCTGATAAGCCGGAACGGCGACTTGCCAGCCTGTCTTTTCAGTGAGAAAATCGCCGAAAAGGCGGGCACTCTCGGATTCGCCGTGTACGACAAACAGCTTCCGGGGCGGCTTTTTCAATCCGCTGAGCCATTCGAGCAATTCTTCTTTGTCGGCATGAGCCGAAAAGCCGTTAATCCGCACGATGCGCGCTTTGACCGGAAATTCCCGGCCGAGAATTCGGACTTGTTTCTCGCCGTTAACGATCCGTCGCCCAAGGGTACCGACGGCCTGATAGCCCACGAACATAACCGTGTTCTTCGGTTCGGCGATGTTATTAACCAGGTGGTGTTTAATGCGTCCACCCGTGCACATGCCGGAGCCGGCGATGATCATTACCGTGCCCCGGATATGATTGATGGCTTTGGACTCATCGCTCGTGCCGGTCATTTTCAGTCCGGGAAAGCTGAAAGGCGCCCCGTTGTTCCTGAGAAGCTCTTTCATCTCCTTGTCGTACAGTTCGCGGTGCCGCTGGAAGACCTTCGTGATGTTCGCGGCCATGGGACTGTCAAGGAAAACTTTCAGCCGCGGTATCGCATTTTCAAGCAGCAGCTCATTGATATAGTACAACAGCTCCTGCGACCGTTCGAGCGCGAAGCTCGGGACAATAATATTGCCGCCGGCCTGTTTCGTCGCATTGATGACCTCGGCAATCATCTTCTTTGTATCTTCCGGCCCCTTGTGCACTCGGTCGCCGTACGTGGATTCCACCAGGATGTAATCGGCCTCGTCCACGAGGGCAGGATCGCGCACGATAGGCCTGTGGGGCCTGCCGACGTCGCCTGAGAACAGGACGGTTCTGTCCTGGCCGTTTCGGCCGACCTTCACCTTGATGATCGAAGAGCCGAGAACGTGGCCGGCCTCGCAAAAAGTCGCCTCAATCCCGGCGCTGATTTGCACGGGCTGCTTGTATTTTACGGGGGAGAAGTGAGGAAAACTCGCCTCGGCATCCGCTATGGTGTACAGCGGGACTTCGGGGAATGGGCCCTTTCGGCCTTCGCGCTCATGCCTCTTGCGTTTGTACTCCGCATCTTCTTCCTGCAGCTTGGCCGAATCCAGCAGAATGATTCGAGCGATCTCGGCCGTCGCTTCGGTGCAGTATATCTTGCCCTTGAACCCGTCCTTGATAAGCTTGGGCAGCAAACCACAGTGGTCTAAGTGCGCGTGTGTGAGCAGGACGGCATCAATACTTTCGGGCGGCACCGTAAAAGGCTCCCAGTTTCTTGCCCGAAACTGCCGCTCCTGATAGAGTCCGCAGTCCACGAGCAGCCGGGTTCCATTGACTTCAAGAAGATGCCTCGAACCCGTGACGTTCTGGGCGGCTCCGAGAAACTGCAATTTTATCGACATACTTGACCTCATTGATATAAATAGATTCCATAGAATATTTTACACATGTCCCCCGACCTTGTCAAGCAAAGAATGCTCATACTGAGTATGTTCGGCGATCGCCTGTGCAGATGCCGGTTAAGAGAAGCAGAAACACAACACCATCAAGAGATACGAGAGAGTCGAGTTTTTTATGTTTGTTGCTTTGAGATGATTAGATCGTTTGTGGTTCTATCGTATTATCGCCTTGCTTCACATGGTAAGACCGAGAATCCATTTTGACTATGGCACACCCGTCAAGGCCGTTTGTGTATCTTGCGCCACGCGAGCGAGAAAGGCCATCGGTAGCGTAGTCGCCTCGTTATCCAGGCTGTTCGCCCGGCCTCGATCCGGAGGCGGTATATCGTCGGGCGTGCGCGGTGGTTTGGCCAGATCCGTGCTCTTGGGCCAGCCGCCCTGCGGCGACTGGTACTGAATGACACTATCGGCGACGGCGCAGGCCTCGGCGGAATTATACCACTGGGATTGTTGCCGCAGAACCGCCTCGCCCCATCGGATCGCTCCGAGGGCGACGGAGCCCTGGGTTGTCACCAACAGGCCTATCAGCATTCCCACGGTCATCCGGGTGAGATGATTGGATTTCTTGAGTTTTTTTGCCGTCATGATTTTATTCTTTTTTCATTTTCACTTATCAATGTCTCTGGCTACTATTCTGGGAACACAAATCCGATTTAGCTATGGCACAACCGTCACAATCACCCGCTGGTAACGAGTCAGCGGTGGCGTGCCGGTATCTGTCACCTCACAAATGATGTGGATGGTTTTCCCTTCGCGAGCATCGTTGGGGACAGTTATCGCGGCTTGCTGATGGTCGGCATTCTCTATCGTGACCGTTCCATCATAGGTATCCGCTTCCTGGTATTGCCACCAGCGGCAGGCCAAGGCATCACCATCAGGATCCGTGATCCCTTTAGCACTCAGTGACACCCTGTTCCCGGGACGAACCTTTACGTCCAGGGCATGGCCCAGTTTGACCATCGGCGGGTGGTTGGCCTGATCATAGGGCTTCACACACCAATCGGCCCTTGCTGCAAAGTCGTTTTGCAGCGCATCCGACCACCTCCACATTGGTTTAAAATATTCCCGGTGCTGCTTGTTTGTGGATGTTGTTGCTCCCTTTCTCGAACTATCTCGTCCCCAGGCCGTAGTTGAATACCAGCGCCCTTCGGGATATACGTATCCCTTAAACGGCACCGGATCGAGCCACGTGTTCTCACGCACTCGCACATAACGGCCGCCCCATCCGCCCCAGTCTGGCGACTCCAAGTTCCGCAAACCGGTCACTATCTGATGCAGAAACGCCGGCGAATCTCCTTCCGAACGAAAATCCCCGTCATCAAATTCCTTATCTCCATGCTTGTGCGCCTTGTAGAGCGAGCATAGCGGTCCATGGTTTTCCAATATATTTTCGTTCATCCACGCCCCAACGAAATACTGATGCATTTCTTTGGGCTGACAATTCTTCCATCGATACGCGATCGCCTCGAACTGATCCGAAATGATCGTGGTAATCTCATACTTCCCCCAGTGCGGGCGGATGTAGCCCTGGTAGGTGGAATCCTGCTCCCAGATAAAAAAGAAGCGGATTTTCTTTGCCACCTCAATCATCCTCTCCGGATGCTGCTGCTCGATTGTCTTCAGCGCCCGGGCAATAGTATTGGGACCGCCCCACGCTTGCAGCCAAATCGGTCGATCGTCAGTCTCGTCCAACAGCACCTTTACGATCAGCTGTGATCCCGGGGTCACTTCATCCATCTCTCCTTCCATCCTGACGTTCCCCAGGACCGTCCGTTCCCGAAGGTATTGAGGTGTCGGAAAGGCGGGATCATGCTTCACCAGGTTTGGGTACACCTGCGCATAGGCATCCAGATACGGCTCAACCCAGTTATCTCCGGCCCATCTGTGTCCCTGCCAGTGGTATTGTGAACTCGACGTGATGATCGCTTCCACGTCCCATTCATTGGCATACAGCAGGAACCGGACCATAGAACATTCGTCATCAATCTCTCCATCGCTCGTGACTATAACCCGCGGTTTGGCAGCCGCTGTATAATTGGAGCAGACTCCGAGCGCGACGGCAACCAGTAAAATAAGTACCACGTTCTTTTTCATAGGTTCACCTCGTGATTCAGCAATTCGTATTAGGGTAAAACCGGACTCTTGCATCGATCCATGCGCGTTGCAAAGTCGCCGAGGAATTCCTCACGCCAGCGGCTGACTGTCTTCGCACCGATGTGTTCTTCTTCTGCTACAGCTTTTGATGGGTCGTCTGTCCACCAGTTTGGATGCTTTGCGGACGGACGCCGCGCAACGTCAGGTGGCGGCGTGAAGGCTGTGATCCCTCCGGTTTTGCCGTCGAGTTCAGGGACGTTGCTTCTCACCTTGAAACCATAGCTCTTAGCGGCTTTCGGGCAGAAACGGAATCGCACCGTCCCGTCACCAGATATATGACCGGGCAACTTCTGATTTTCAACCGTCAACACAGCCTCAGGCTGCTCTGAAATATCATTGCCTATCGGTAATACGAGTTCCAGGATTCCAAACACTTCCATGCGATCCTTTTTCGCAGTCATCCGCTTGAAACGGCTATAAGGCCGCTCCCATGCCCGCACGAAGCGTCCGCCCCAGCCGGGCTGCGACGGATCGTCGGGTGTGCCCTTGAGCAGCCAGCCGACCGAGGGGGTATCACCCATTTTGATATCGGCCTTCTTGCTGACAAAGAAATCACCCAGTGCGCCTTTGCCGGAAATGTGCTGTCTCACGAATTCCCTGTTGCCCCATTGGTCCGATTGATTGCCGCCCGTGAACCAGCCGCGATACGTAGCGTTGGACTCGATGATCCACAACTCGGGATGGTGGTCGGCGATGTATTGGTAGGCATCAGGGCTCCACTTCTTGTTTGGCCCGCCGATCCAATAGACCCGTAGCTTGGGCAAAATGTCGGGGGCGTCGTGCAGCGCCTGCGCGAGATCTTCAATAAGGCCCCAGACCAGGACATAAAGTGGCCGCGGGTCATCGCGCCGCGCGCATTCAACAATCCACCTTGATCCCTCGGTCGGGCTTCGCACACCGGCGTAGGGCGCTCGCTCGGTTTCGCCCTGTTTGGTCATCGCACGCAGTGCATCGGGCGTGGGGTACCTGTCGGAATATGTCTTTAGATTGGCATAATCTTTCTCATAGCAATCAATGACCCGCAAAATGTCTTCCTTGCGCCCCATGTCGAAGGGTGATGAAATGAGCCCCTCGATATCGAAGCAGTCCGCGTAAACAAGGAAATGAACCATCGACTGAAAATCATCCGGATCGGTGCCGCCTATGTCAGTGGATACAATAACGCGGTAACGATGGCCGGCCAGCGCGCCGCTACTGACAGTTGCCTTGCTATCAAATCCGTTCCACTTCCGGGTTTCAGCGAGAGCACTTGTCGTTGGCAGACTACTCAAAACCAGAATGGCAAGTTTGATCGTCTTCCAGGTTGTCATGTTGGTCTTCCGTTTTTAGCATGGCTGAGAAAATTGAGAAACTCGGGATAGAAATTCAGAAACTAAAGACAGCCACGAATAGCGGTCCCTTAAGCAGCATGTCGGGCTCTCGGCCGTGCTCTTGTCATTCGAAAAGCAGGGACAGCTATTTATTGCCTGACACATCTTCTTTTATAATCGGCTTGCTCCAGTTCTGAAACGAGACGATTGCGGCTGGATTCATCCAACTTGTGGCCAAGCCATGGATTGACCCTTGCCCCGCTCAGAATCCCTCAACTTCGGTTATGTGAGGCCATCATACTGATTTCTCTTAGAAGTTCTTGAATGGTCCGCGCGGCTCGGCTTCGGCCATATGTTTTTGCCACGCTGCGAAACGGGATTTGAGCTTATTGAGCATGTCGGGTTTTTCTTTCGAGAGGTCGTGTTCTTCACTGATATCGCTCGAAAGGTCAAAAAGTCCCGATCCGCGATCCGATTCGACCCATTTATAATCTCCCACACGTGCGGCCTTGTTGGCCTGGCGTTTCCAGAACATCTCTTTCCGGTGTGATTTGGCTTTTCCCGTTAAAACGCCCGTCATATCGAAACCGTCTAAGGTCACGCCGCGAGGCGGTCGGACTCCGGCGGCGCTGCAAAGCATAGGATATATCTCCATCGAGCTCAAGAATTCATCGCAAACCGAACCGGCCGGAACGACACCCGGCCAGCGCACGATGCAGGGAACGCGCAGGCCTCCTTCGTACG
>CP070806.1:1118095-1125259 GCA_020343675.1 Phycisphaerales bacterium | reverse complement strand
GGGGACGTAGCGGGGCTTGCCGACGCGGCTTACGACGACATCGTCTATTTTGGCTCTTCGCCGGAGGTGGTTGAGAGATTATTTGCGAAAGTGGCCGGCAACGGTCTTTTGAACATCGTACTGTGCGGCGGCAAATTCGGCCGGGATGTTGTGACGACGGTGGGCCGGGTCCACTATGGCGGCATCCGAATCATCGGCACAGTCGGCTCGGACCCGGCCGAATCGATGGAGATTATCCCCGAGACGGACGAGATACGCCCGGGCGATAAAATCAACGTTGTCGGTGCCGGTGGCCCGATGGGGATGATGCACGTAATCCGCAACATCTGCCAGGGCATCGAAGGTGTCAGCGTCTTTGGAAGCGACGTGGATGACGGCAGGCTGGCGACTCTGACAAGAATCGCCGCACCATTAGCCGCCCGGAACGGCGTCGCGTACAAAGCGTACAATCCGACCAAAGAGACGACGACCGAGACGTTCGGTTACACGGCCCTGATGGCACCGGTCCCTGCTCTGGTCGCCGCGTCGGTGCACGGCGCTGCCGAGCGGGGACTCATCAACATCTTCGCCGGCATCCCGGCGACGGTTACCGGCGAGATTGACCTCGACGCTTATATAGAAAAGAGACTCTATTTCATCGGAACCAGCGGCTCGACGCTGGACGATATGAAGCGGATGCTGGAGAAAGTCGAATCGGGGCGGCTCGATACGAACGTCAGCGTCGCAGCAATCTCTGGTCTCGAAGGCGCCACAGACGGAATCCGGGCGGTCGAGAATCGCACCATCGCCGGTAAGATTATCGTCTATCCGGCCTGCCGCGACCTCGGGCTCATCCGGCTCGAAGAATTAGAAGCGAAGATGCCACAGGTCGCCGCGTGTCTCAACGAGGGGCTCTGGACAAAGCAAGCCGAAGAGAAACTGCTGGAGAATTATTCCGACTGATCGTCAGATTCTACGAAACTACGAATCGAGAACTGTAGGGTGTGCAACTTGTCCCTCAGGGACTTGTTGCACACGCGGATTCAATCGACTTATTGCATACCCGAACCGCGTGGGCAAAGGACGACATTTGCCCACCCTACGCTGACTGCCGGGTTGCAGAAGAACGACAAATCGAGGACGAACGATGAGCAATACGAAGAACGTCGAGAAAGCGTATGAGATGGCGAAAGAGCGTTACGCCGGGCTGGGCGTGGACAGTGACAAAGCGATGGACCGGCTCCGCGAAATCGCCATATCCCTGCACTGCTGGCAGGGTGACGACGTCGGCGGCTTTGAAAGCGGTGAAGGACTCACCGGCGGCGGCATCATGGCCACCGGCACGTATCCGGGCAAGGCGCGAACACCCGACGAGCTGCGTGCCGACCTGGACAAGGCCCTGAGCCTGATCCCGGGCAAGCACCGCCTGAACCTGCACGCGATGTACGCAGAGGCCGGACGCAAGCTCGAACGCAACGAGCTCGAGCCCGAGCATTTTCACACCTGGATCGACTGGGCGAAGGACAATGGTCTGGGAATGGACTTCAACGGAACGTTCTTTTCGCATCCGAAGGCCGAGAGCGGCTTCACGCTCTCCAGCGCCGATGAAGGGATACGCAAATTCTGGGTCGAGCACGGAAGGGTGTGCCGCAAGATAGGCGCGGCGATGGGAAAGGAACTGGGGACGGCCTGCGTGGCGAACCTGTGGATTCCTGACGGCTGCAAGGATATCCCCGCCGACCGCAAGACGCCCCGCGAGCGCCTGAGAAAATCGCTCGATGAGATATTCAAAGAGAAGATGGACCGCAGCTGTCTTCTCGATGCGGTGGAATGCAAGCTGTTCGGCATCGGCTCGGAAAGCTACGTGGTCGGCTCGCATGAATTTTACCTGGCTTATGCCATCGAGAACAAAACATTGCTCTGCTTGGACACCGGCCATTTCCATCCCACCGAAGTCGTCTCTGACAAGATATCATCGGTGTTGACGTTTCTCGATGAGATACTGCTTCACGTCAGCCGGGGTGTGCGATGGGACAGCGACCACGTGGTGATTCTCTCCGATGAGCTGCGCGCCATCGCGCGGGAGATCGTCCGGGGCGATTATCTCCGGCGGGTCCACATCGGCCTTGACTTTTTCGACGCCAGTATCAATCGTATAGCCGCCTGGGTCATCGGGACGCGCTGCATGATAAAGGCCCTCTTGCTCGCCCTGCTGGAGCCGGCGGAAAAGTTACGTGAGGCAGAATTGGCCGGCGACTATACGACGCGCTTAGCGATGCAGGAAGAAAACAAGACGCTGCCCTTCGGAGCAATCTGGGACTATTATTGCTTCAAATCGGATGTACCGGTCGCCGAAGGCTGGCTCAATGAGGTCAGAGCCTACGAGAAAAATGTGCTCAGCAAGCGCCGGTAGATAAGGATATGGACCAAAGTTCATAGCAAGGGAGACGGCATGGACACAGAACAGCAGTCACAACAGGCACAGGCAGCCGGTGAGTTCGAGCGCGAGCCGGTGCCAAAGAACGCCCTGCTCGGATTCAAGAGCTTCATTGGAATGTACGCGGGCGAGCATTGCGCCGGGACCGAGCTGATGATCGGGCCGCTGTTTGTCGCGGCGGGCGTTAGCGCCTTCGATTTAATTGTCGGCCTGCTCGTAGGCAACGCACTGGCGGTCTTAAGCTGGATGTTCCTTTGTGCACCTATCGCGACGCGCAGCCGCCTGACGCTCTACTACCAACTGGAAAAAATCTGCGGCCGCAAGCTTGTGACACTCTACAATCTGGCCAACGGCGTGATGTTCTGTTTTCTGGCCGGGGCGATGGTCACCGTATCGGCTACGGCTGTGGGCGTCTGGTTCAAATTCCCGATGCCGGCCCTCACCGACCGGTTGCCCAACAGCGTTGGCTGGGTCGTTGCGGTCGCGGTAGTCGGTGGACTCATTGCCATCGTTGCCGCTTACGGCTACAAGACTGTCGCGAAGTTCGCCAATGTTGCCTCGCCCTGGATGGTTCTGGTCTTCCTCGCGTTCGGATTCGTCGGCCTGCGAGAGTTTATCGTCGCTACCAATACCGAGATACACTCCATGGGCGATGTATGGATGCTGGCCAAGACACATATATGGAAAGGCGGCGAGCCTCTGCCCGGACAGGTCAAGTTCACCATCTGGCACGTGATGTTCTTTGCCTGGTTCTGCAATATGGCCATGCACATCGGGATGAGCGATCTGTCGGTATTTCGCTTTGCGCGAAAAAGCTGGTACGCCATCGCCACCAGCGCCGGCATGTACGTCGGACACTTCATGGCCTGGATCAGCGCTGCGATCCTCTATGCCTACCAGTTGCACCTGGATCCGGCCGACACGGACGTTCTGCCCGGTCCGTTAGCCTACCGCGCCGCCGGCCTGGCGGGTCTGCTGTGTGTTATCATCGCCGGCTGGACGACAGCCAATCCGACCATCTACCGGGCGGGGCTGGCGTTCCAGGCACTGTCCCCGAAATCATCCCGCTTTAAGGTCACCCTCATCACAGGTGCGATTGCGACAATAGCGGGAATGTTCCCGGCCATTGCCATGAAATTATTGGGCTTCGTAGCCTTGTACGGATTGATACTCATGCCGATGGGAGCGGTGATCTTCGTTGACTTCTGGTTGATTCGCAAATTCGGTATGCAAAGTTCTTACGCAGAGCTGAGCGGAAAGACTTTTAACTGGGCCGCCGGCTTGGCGTGGTTTGTCACTCTGGGGATAGCATGGGTCCTGGTAAAATTTGCCGGAGTGCAGATTTTCTTCGTCTCGCTGCCGGGCTGGTTCGTCGCGGCCATCTTGTATATCGTGTTAAGCAAATTCTATCAAAAGCAACTTCGCCCTGCGGCGGCTCAATAATAGGGAGAACATGCGATGCGTCCTATTCTACAAATTGTCTCATTGTTGGCACTGATTGCTTTGACACTGCCTTCCGCCGTTTTCCTGGCAGGGCGAACGGAGCTGAACATGGTCAAGTGGCTCATGCTGCTGGCCACGATTGTCTGGTTCGTCACCGCCACACCGTGGATGTGGAAAGACAACGGCAGTTAGTATAAAGAATTGAGAATCGAGATACGAGAGGTGATATGGACAGCGCTTTAACGGACCTGATAAGAATATCGAACGTCACCGGCAAGGACTCCACGCTCGTTCAGGGCGGAGGTGGCAATACGTCGGTCAAGACCGCGGACGGCACGTACATGTACATCAAAGCCAGCGGCACGGCACTGAAGGACATGAATCGCAAGAGAGGCTGGCGGCGACTTCGGCTTGACGCCGTTCTGTCGGTCATCAAAGATCCATCGTTGGCTGCGCTCGAAGCCCACAAGAGAGAGCCCGAAGTCGTAAACAGGCTTCTTCTTGCTTGTGATGACGACGTCGCCGGCGCAGCGCGTCCCTCGGTGGAATCGCATCTGCACGCCTTCCTCGACCGGTACGTGATTCATCTGCATCCGCTCGTGGTCGCGGCACACGTCAATGCCAAGGGCGGCAAACCGCAGATTGAGAAGCTTTTCAGGACCGAGAAGTTCCCGCCGCTTTGGGTTCCCTACACGGACCCCGGCTTTATGCTCGCCAGGCGAATCGCCCGGTTGGTTGAGAAGTACCGCAAAGAGTTCGGCCGCACGCCCGCGGTGATGTTTCTGCAGAAGCACGGCCTGTTCGTCACGGCCGGGACGCCTGATGCTGCATTGAAGCTGGTCCGAAAAGTCATCAGGACGTGCAGCAGCAAGTTGAAAACACCGAGGCCGCGCAAGATCAAGTCTCCTGCTGAGAGTGACATCGCCGCCGCCAAATCGGCAATCGCCGGGGCGGTTCGGCAAGCCACGCGCCGGTCGCTGCCCGTCACGTATTATCCGAACAACGAAGCCGTCGCTGCGTTCATGTCCCGAGAAGATGCAGCCAGACTACTTGCAACGCCCGCGCTGAATCCGGATGAGCTGGTCTATGCCAACGGCTCAGCGATGTGGCTGGAAGAATGTGATGTGAAGACAATCAGCCGAAAGCTGAAATCGCTCATCAGCAAGGGCCAAAAACCGGCCGCTGCATTTATTGTCAAGGGTCTGGGGCTTTTCGTCGCAGCGGACAAGAAAACCAGTCCGGTCATCGCCGAGATTACAGGCTGCTCGCTTCTGATTCGGATGTATGCAACAAAACTCGGCGGAATCCTTGCACTGAGCAGACGCCAGCAGGACTTCATCAACAACTGGGAGTCCGAAGCCTTCCGCAAGAAATTAGCCAGTGAGAAAAAGTGAAGCCTGTTTGCTCAAAATCTGACAGGCCCGCATCGATGCCGTCACATCAATGCAACCAGCGAGGGTGATTCGTAAGTGCCTTTTAGCGAAGGTGTTACGCTGTAGAAGCTCCATTTCTGTAGTGTTGTAGCAACAAATTCTTCAAAAATAATGCTGAAATGGCAGAATTCTCACTTGACAAATTGCCCTATTGTACTATACTACTAATACACTATAGTTATAGCTAAATAGCATATTGTATTGTCAAGTGAGTGACGTAGATGATTGATTTCAAGCTGGATTTGAAGAGTGGCGTGCCCTTCCATCGGCAGATCGTGGACCAGATCCGCTATGGCATCGCCTCGGATCGGCTCATGCCCGGCGAGCAATTGCCAACGGTTCGAGAGCTGGCCGTACACCTGCAGGTAAACCCGAATACTGTGCGCAAGGCGTATTCAGACCTGGAAATTCTGGGAATTCTGGACACGCAACAAGGCACAGGCACATTTGTCAGTCACCGGCAGGTCGAGATTGGCGAAGCTGAGAAACAGCGTATGCTCCGGCAGATATGCGACGAGCTTGTCGCACGCGGCAACCAATACGGTTTTACTCTTGGAGAAATCGTTACACATATGCAAAGGAGACTTGAAAATGGCTGAAGAAAGAAAGACCAAAGTCACCCCGCAGAGCATCACTCGTGAGTACAAGGCAACGGCCCAGTTGGAAGCCGAAGCCGCATCCCTAAACTGGGTGGCCGCTCTGCTCGCCGCCATCGTCGTCCTGGTCGGCGCGGTCCTTAACAGGCTCAGCGAAGGCACCTGGGAGAGGATGAACATCTACATCGTCGCCGGCAGCGCCCTCGTTGCGGCCATCTGCTTCTTTGGTGTCAAGATCGCCAACCAGTGGGAACGGGCTATCGTTCTCAGGCTCGGCCGGTTCAGAACGCTGAAAGGCCCGGGCCCGTTCTTCATCGTCCCGATCATCGAGACGATTGTTCAATCCGTTGACATGCGGATACGCTCGACCGACTTCAGTTCCGAGTCCACGCTCACCAAGGACACTGTTCCCGTCAACGTCGATGCCATCTGCTTCTGGATGGTCTGGGACGCCAAGAAAGCCATCCTCGAAGTCGAGAATTTCTACCTGGCTATCGTCCTTTCCGCTCAAACCGCCCTGCGTGACATCATCGGGACTCACCAGTTATCCGAGCTGCTCACGCATCGGGAGAAACTCGGCAGGAAACTCCAGGAGATCCTCGACGAGAAGACGAATCCATGGGGGATAAGCGTCCAGTCGGTTGAAATTCGTGACATCATTCTGCCGAAAGACCTCGAAGACGCGATGTCCAAAGAAGCCCAAGCTGAACGAGAGCGTCACGCTCGCATCATCCTCGGAACTGCGGAAACCGAAATCGCGGAGAAATTCGCGCAGGCCGCCAAGCAGTACGAATCGAATCCGGGGGCCATGCACCTTCGCGGCATGAACATGCTGTTTGAGGGCCTCAAAGAAAAAGGATCAATGATCATCGTCCCCAGTTCGGCGCTGGAGACAATGAACCTGGGAGCCATAGGAGGGATGGCCGCGATGAGCCAGATGAACATCGACAAAGACCCGTGCGACAGTGGAGATTCCTGACGCGACACCCTGCCGCGTATACAAGTGAAGGGGCTTATACCAAGTAAATCGATATAAGCCCCGAAGTGATACACATCCTGCCCGCCGTCCCGCGTAAGCGGCAAGTCCAGCCGGCATCATATCGACGCTATGTCAAAACGGCTTCTCAAACGGCTCTGCCGTGCCAACCAGGAAGCCATCGATGCAATCTTACTGATAGTCTATATGGAGCAGTACTGTGGCCCCGTTCCCGGCACATCGAATACCCGTCGAGGGATTGGCCGGGTCGTCTCTGAACGCCAACACGAGCGCTTCGCC
>CP070806.1:1110795-1117995 GCA_020343675.1 Phycisphaerales bacterium | reverse complement strand
TCTTCGTCGATGGATTGCCGGGACGAGCCGGGAGCCAGCCGAGCCGAGAGGGCTGAGAAGCTCGCCCGGAACCTCAACGAGACGCTGCGTTCGTACATTGACTCTGAGATGCTACATTTTGATATGGACGTGTATGAACCTGGCAACGCAGCGCCGACCACTCCGCAAATCCGAGGCACGGATTTGGGCAAGTGTCTCGTCGATGTCGCTGGCAAGGCGAATAGCTCGGATTACATGGCAGCGGTTCTGCTCACGGACGGAGGAGACGAGCTCATTCAAAATCCGAAGCTGCCGCAGGTTCCGCTCTACGTCACGAGCGTGGGTGCCTCGGCGGATTTATGGAATGATTTATCCGTGGCCGCGGTGGAAGCTCCGACGATTGTCGAGCAAGACAGCACGTTTGAAGTCTCCGCCGATATTCTGGCGCGTTTTGCTTCAAGAGACTTTTCTCTGACGGTCCCGACGGTCCGAGTTCAGCTTGAGCGAAAACAGCAGGACCAGTGGGAGGTTGTCCATTCGGAGTTTGTTCGCTCCGACAGCGGCACAACACGGACCAAGTTTTCTCTGAAGGCGGCACCGGAGCCCGGGATGGAGGAATACCGCTTCCACATTGAAGATGTGCCGGGCGAGCTCTCCAGTCTGAATAATGTTCGAACCTTCGGTGTGGAAGTGCGACAAGACACGCTGCATGTCTTGTTCTTTGCCCAGGAACTGGGCTGGGACTTCAGCATGATACGCAAAGAGCTTGCCCGCGATTCGTCGGTCGAATTGACGGCTCTGTTTCGCGTTAGCGAGCAGCGATTCGTCGTACAGGGAAGCCGCCAGAAGGGCGACGAACAGCTCGATGCAGGTTTCCCAGCGTCCAAAGAAGTCCTCGACTTATTCCGATGCGTTATTGTAGGCTCGTTCAGCGCGTCGCAGTGGACTCCGGAGCAATTGAATGCTCTGCTGGAGTACGTCCGGGACGGCGGAGCCGTTGTGTTCCTCGGGGGCGAACACTCATTCGGCAGCGGAGGTTATGCCGGGACGGCGATTGAACCGCTCTTGCCCTGGCGCCTGAACGCTGCGCAATCGGCTTTTGAGATCGGACAATTCGCCGTCGGTGTTCCGGCGGCTGCTTTGGGCGACAGCCTCATCGCCGAGACCGCCAAAATCCTGTCTCAGGAAGACGCGGTAATGGTGGAGAGTGTGAACATCGAAGGCTCGCTCAAGACCGGCGCCGTCGCTCTGCTCAACGCATCGGTTGCCGGCCGGTCCGTACCGTTGGTCTGTATCCAGCGTTATGGACAGGGACAAACGATGGCAGTGGCGAGCAATACGCTCTGGAAATGGTGCCGGGCTTCCGACACACTCAAAGAGGCATTCGGCTATTTGTGGCGGCACACCGTCAAGAACCTGACGGGATGGGAAGAAGGGCAGCGTTTTATCGCCGTCAAGTGGGACCAGCAGCAGTACAATCCCGGCGAAAAGGGCGTAGCGACCATCAGCGTGGCCGGACGTCACGATCCCAATCAGCTTCGCCTCAGGGCCGAGATGTCCCACGAAGGACAAGCCACGCCTATATCCGTCGAACCGGTGCTGGGGCGCCCGAATACGTTCACGGCCAACCTGGATTTCGCCGGAAGCGCTCGGTACGTTTTCGAGCTGGAGGCTTTGCTTTCAGAGCAACTCCTGGAGTCCTATCAGAAAACGATTGTTGTCGGCACAAGGCTGAACGAAGGAGCCAATCTGGAGGTGGACCATGCCTTTCTCAACAGCCTGGCTGTTCAGGCGGGGGGGCGGTATTTTCGTGAGAATGAATTTGGAAATCTCGTCGGTTTGCTTCGCAGCCAGATTCTCAGCCGCGTCGTAAGTATGGAGATTCCCTTGATCGAGGACAACGGTATTTATATTCTTATTTTTATGAGTATTCTGGTTCTGGAGTGGATCATCCGGCGAAGGATGAATCTGCTGTGAGCAAATGATGAATGCAAACACGTGGATTCGATTTTTCTTTCAGTCGCTGGCAGTTCTGATTCTGCTGTTGGGCCAGGCCACCCCTGCGCCGGCAGCGCCAAGACAGGCAGCAGTGTACTTCTCGGATGGGAATATCCTGACCGGCAGGATTGCGCTGACGTCGGGCCGGAAGTTCAAGCTGAATGTCCCCGAGGCCGGCAAGCTCAGAACCACAGATATGGTGACGGGCGAACCCGTCCAGTATGGCAAAGTCCGCCAGTTCACGTTCGAGCCGGTGAAGGAGATTCGCTTCTATCCCGAAAAGGAACAAATGCGCCAGGACTGGAAATTTGTGGAGAAAACCAAGTACGATGAAAAGACCGCGGTCGCCGATTACACGCCGGCCAAGAAGGAATTCTGGGGACAGCTTTATCCATTGAGATACCTCTTTGCGGAGGTTGTTTTCAGCAGTGGCGAAACGCTCGAAGGACATCTCTACAGCGTACCGGTCTATCTCGAAACCGAGCAGAAAACGCATAGACTCCTGCTGCTCAGCAAGCAGCGGGGCAAGAAGGGCACGAAGCTCGACGACCTCGTTTATGTCACTCGAATTAAGATGCTGGATAAAGGACAAGATATTGCCGCCGACATTACAATCACGTTCACTGGGACGGCCGTGGGCCCCGACGACGTGGTTCAGGCCGTGACGCGGGATTCGCTGACCCCCGTACCAACCGAACGCGGCAAACGTCCCGGCACCTTTGTCGTGAAATCGGCCTTTGGCGAGGATTTCTACATAGCGGTCAAGAAAAAGGGCAGATACATTGTCGGGTGGCCCTCGAACCAGGATCAGAAACTCTTCGCTCTGGCCCAGGACTATCTCCAGCGCCAGCGGGATTTCTATAACGACAAGAAACTGCTGGGCGTGATAACGAGTACGGACGGCAAGGAAATCCTGACCCTTGTCAATCTGCGTCGTCGTTTTGCGCCGACTCATTTCGGTGAGATTGGCGGGGAATGGGACAAAGAGCTCGGCCGGATAGTCGAGCCCTGGAGGCTCAGTATCTGGAGATGGAAGTACGACCCGGTCAATCAGGATCTGCTGCTGTCGTCACGCGGTACGTTCTTCCGCGTCATCTTCCTGCCTGAAGATCCGACGCCCGAGGTCGCCGTCTCCGAAGATCTCTGGCAAATGCGGCGTGAGAACGACGTGGTCTATATCGGGACACCGAAGAGCGAGCAACATCTGAGAGTTGAACCATGAACCAATTCGATATTTATGAAGACGACAATATCCGCCGGCTCGTGGCGAGAATCCGAAAGCTGATGCTCACAAGCCGCCTGCTGCATGGTGGGCTCATCTGGCTGACGGTGACGTTGGGGATGTGGTTTGCGTTGTTTCTGGTGGACAACCTGCTTCATCTTCCCGAAGGACTGCGTCTGGCTTTCTCGCTGGGCGGCCTGGCTATAATGGGTTTCGAGTTGTGGCGGCTTCTGTTGATGCCGCTCATCCAGCAGGAGAGACTCGAATCGGTCACGCTGTTTCTGGAGAGCAAGTTCTCGATCCCCGAGAACATGCTGATCAACGCCCTCTGCTTCGAATCGGCGCAGCTCAGTCCCCCCCAGGAGCCGTTCGCCCGGGAGACCGTCAATACGGGCTCGGCGATGATGGCCAAAGCAGATATCAACGAATTGTGGCAGTTCAAAAGGATGAAACGGTGGCTCATCGCACTTGTGATCATCCTTCTTCTGTGGATTTTGTACGGCGTCGGTCAGGGGCGCGGTGCGGTCAATGCGCTCCTGCGGTACGCCAGCCCTCTGGGGGACGTGCCTCCGGCCGGCTCGGTGGTTCTGGAAGTCACGCCGGCCGACGACGTCGTCCTGGCTGAAGGCGACGATCTGAAAGTCCGCGTCCGGGTCAGGGGGCTGGGCCCGAGTGAGTTGCTGCTTCAGTATCCTGAAATTGTCTTTAAGCCGTCTGCTGATTTTGTGAGCAGTGAAAAGGGCAACAACAAGAGCGCACCGATGCAGTTGTCGAACGAAGGCGACCACACCTACAGTTATACGTTCGAATCGATTCCCGAATCTTTTGCCTTTCGCGTCTTTGCAGCCAATACGTATTCCCGGAGCATCAAAGTGACGGTGAACCGGGTCCCCCGCATCGAGGAATCACAGTTCCACATTCTGGCCCCTTCCTACACGGCAAGCCCGCGCATCAGCACGCCCGGCCCGCCCGAAGCGTTGGCCGGCCCGGCGGATTCTGAAGTCGTTGTCGATGTGAAACTCGACAAAAGCGCCGACGAATTGTGGTACAAGGCCGCGGGCGATTGGATGCCCTTTGAGAACAAGGATAGTGTGTGGACCCTCAAAACGCGGCTGGAGCCAGCCGAGTCCTATCGGATCGAAGTCAAGGCGCGGGGATTTGACCAACGCATAAAGATCGCCGAGGGGCCGGTTCTCGCCCAGCAGGACGCAGCGCCGGAGGTTGAATTTGCCACGTCTGAGCTCAATCGCAAGGTGATACCCGGTGAGCGATTGCGACTTGAGATCCAGGCCTACGACGATTTCGGGGCCAAGCGGATATATGTAACACAGAAGTCCGTCAGAGCCGACAGTTCGGCCGACACCATCAGAAGCTGGGAGTATGAAGGCCCGCCGGGTAAAGCCAAAATCCGCGAGAATCTTTTGCTGTCCCTTGATGCAGGCACCTTCAAACCCGGCGCCAGTTACGTCCTGCAAGCCTTTTGTGAAGATTTCAATCCCCAGGGCAACGTCGGCAAATCGAAGCCTTTGACGCTTCAGGTCAAGTCGCTGGAGGAATTGACAATCTCCCAGGACGATCCAGATGGTGATGCCTTCGCCGAACTCGACAAAGCCATTAAGGCCCAGCAGACGGCCCTCGGCGTCACGCGCAATCTCGTGGCAAATCTCGACGAGGTCGTGACTGACGAGCGCAGCGCCGCCGGGAACCTCGACGCCCTCAAGAAGCATCTGTCCCAGATGGAGCAAAAACAGCAGGTCGTCGGCACGCACATGACCCGCGCCTCGGACGTCGTGGGCGAGCCCAAGCCTGAATTCGTCGAACAGCTGCTTGAGCTGCGCGACAACGAGCATACCCGCGTCCTGGAGAAGATAGAAGAAACGAGTGGAATCGAAGATGTTGACCATGGTTCCGCGTCGTCTTCTCTTAGCTCGGTCGAGAAGCAACAGCAATATTTGCTCGATCAACTCATCGCACTTAAGGGCATCGTGGCCAAAAAGAGTCAGAATGAGGCGGAGAAGGCTATGGCCGAGCTTCTGGGGCAAGAGGACGATTCGCTGAGTCCGACACCGCAGGAGACGCTGGAGAATACCGTCAAAGAGCTTGAGCAGTTTGTTGACCGACAAAAGGACATCATGGAGAAACGGCAGATGGTGCAGGATCAGCCGCCGGAAGATTTTTCGCAGGAAGACGAGCAGTTGCTGGAGGATTTGGCCATCGACCAGTCGAAGCTCGCCGAGGTCCTGGACAACGTGGTCAATGATTTGAGCAACATGAATCTTCTGGACTTCGGCGATAACCAGATGGTTGATTCCATGAAGAGTATCCACGAGCAGGCCGAGGGGCTGGCCGAGAAGGCTGAAGAAGCTGCGGAGATGCGCCAAGCCAGACAGGATGCGTACCGCCTCGAAACCGAAGCTGTCGAAATGGCTGAGGAACTGATGATCAACTGTGAAGCGACGATGGGGCACCATGACGATATTCAATTCGTTGCCGAGATTCCCGAGGACGAGCAATTGGTCGCGCCGCTTGCCGAGCTACCGTCCGAGTTGGAAGATCTGGTGGGCGATTTGATTACGTCGCAGGAAGAGATGCGGCCCGAAGTGGAAGATATAGGAAGCTACCTGAATTCGCTCGACCATACGGCCGGTCCCATAGCGGACGGGACGATCAGCAGTACCAGTGCCAAGGGCAAGACCGGCGATCAGAGGCCCGAAGACAACGTACTCGAGGGCCGAAGCGGCGCCGGCCGAACCGGCATGTCCGATGGACAGCTTGTTGAGTCAGTAGCGAAAAACCTCGACGACAACGAATACGGCGTGCGCGAGCGCGTATCCAATACCCCGCTGGAGGCCGGACAGGTCGAAGATCAGGACGTCGGTGCCGCTACCGGAGGAACCGGTCTGGGAAAGACCACGGACAGCACCACCGAGTTTGGCATGGGTGGGAAGTTGCCGCCCAAGGTGCTGGATATGATGGAGGAGACCCTCCAGGCTCAGCAGAATATCAGGCGGGCGTCGCAAGACGTGGTGACCGAGCTCAAACGGTACAATCTTGCTGTCACCGACCTCGAAACCTCGATTGAAGCCATGAAGAAAGTTGAAGGAGCGCTCCGGCGGACCGATGGGATCGGAATCAAGACGGCCTACGATGAAACGGTTGACGCCCTGAAGAAATCGCGCAGCGCCGTAGGGACGCAGCTTGCCATGCAGTCAACGGTCGGGCAGACACCGGCCACGCTGCTTGAGAACGCCATCTCCAGAAGACAGACACTGGATTTCAAAGGCTATAATCAGATGGTCAGCGCCTATTTTGAGGCGCTGGCGCGGGCCCGGGATGGATCGACTGATCAGAAGTGATCCCGTACTATCTCCTGCGAGAAGTCGGTGGACACAATTCGAGACGAGCCTATGAAGCAAACCAACAGACAGACGTGCAGAGGCATCGGGTGGGGGCCACTACCCTGGATTATCGTTCTTTGTATCGGTGGCGCTGCGCAGCCCCAGGATTCGGCCGTCTCCGTACCGTGGCATGAGAAAAACGCCGTTCTTCGATTTCGCATTGAGAAAGACAACACACATTCACTTGTGCCCAACGTCTCGGTATTCGAGCTGGAACCTGGCAAGAAGTCGGCGGACGTCAAGAAATGGGCTCAGAAAAACCGATGGTCGGATAAGCGCCGGATCCAGGGACAGCTTTGTCAGGACTTCCTGCCGACGTTCGGCACCAGGGCTATCATCTACGACCTCCATAGAGACTTCACTCATTTTGTCGGCAGGGCGGCCATTGTCGATGGCGGCGACCCGAACGCGTCGGTCGATTTTTCCGTCCATGCCGACAAAAGGCTTATCTTCAGGTCCGGGCCGCTGACCCGGGAAAAACCCGTCGCCGAAATCCATGCCGGGATACCGGGACGCAGCAAGCAGCTCAAGCTCACTGTCGAAGCCCCAAATAAGAACTACCTGCGCTGGGCCAAGTGGTTAGATCCGGGATTTCTGCTCAGA
>CP070806.1:1103431-1110695 GCA_020343675.1 Phycisphaerales bacterium | reverse complement strand
CGGTTCAAATCATACACCGGCAGCGAGACCAGCGCGAGGATCTCAGCGTGTGCGACCTCCAACACAACGGCCGAGATTCCTTTTCCTTCCAAATTCGGGTCGTGCGGATAATGCGTCAAATAGTCTTCGATCCTTTTCTGGAGCTCGACATCCAGCGTCAGTGAAACGTCGTTACCGAACTGCGTCTCTGTTCTGCTGATGATCTGACGGTCTATGTCACGGACCCATTCGCCCCGCCGGCCGCGAAGGACTCCCTCGCAGACATACTCGATGCCGTCTTCCCGTCCGCAAAGCTCTCCGACCTGATAGCTGAGCAATTTGTCCTGCTCGAAAAGCTCTTTGTCCCGCTCCCGCGTCGCCGGTCCGACCCAGCCGATGGTCTGGGCGGCGACGGTCTCGTACGGATAGAACCGGTGCTCCCGGGGCAGAATGCCGACCCCGTCGGTCGCGATGAATTCCAGTTGGGCCGCGAAGATGTCGTCATCGGTTTCCAATTCGATAAGCGGCCAGTCCTCGTACATTTCCAGAATATCAACTTTGCTCGCAAGCTCGCGCCGTTTGACGAAGTCGGGTTCCTTCGCCTCGAAATCCGCCATGGCCACGGAGAACGGGATACTGAGGGGATTCTCATAGTCGTCAAAAATCTCCGAATTCGGGAAGTCGGCACGCCACGCTTGGAACATCCGGTTGTCCCAGACCAGGTCGTTGATGCGTTGTATTTCGGCCGTGATTTGCTGCGGATCGACCCCCTTGAATTGAGCGCACTTGGTGATAATCTGCTCGAGCTCTTCGAGCCTGGCGTTGATGTCTTCTTTGGCTTCTTCGACCGCCCTATCCGGATCCGCCTGTCCGGCCGCGCTGTCAAGAAGGATTTGCCGGACGCGCTCATCCAGAAACGAACTGAGCGTGTAGTTGATGCACACGCAGAATCGGGCTTCGTCGGTCGCCAGGACCCGCCCTTTGCGGTCGAGGATCCTGCCCCGAACGGTTTTGAGCTGCCTGGACTGCCCTCGTTGGCGCTTGAGCTCGGCGATTTTCTCCTGGACGGACGAGGCGCTGAGCAACTGCATCTGCGCCAGGCGGGCCACACACACCGCCAAGAGCAGAGCGCTGAAAACAACGAAAACTTTAACGCGCTTGCTGTACATAATCAACCGCCACGAGCCGTTCGTTATTTTGCAGCTCGTGTCCGTTGCCACCAGCAGATCGTTCGCAGCGGCTCTGGGCCTGCTCAGCGCCGGCGGAAGCGATCTATTTTCACGCCCATCCACCAGGCCGCCGGCGGGAACAAGAACGGCCCCACGAAACCCGAGTACAGAGACGTGACGAGGACCGCCGCGTATATGTTTCTCGACAGAGGCTCACTCTTGATCAGGAAGGCCAACACATGCGTCAGGACACCGGACAGAAGCCCGATGACGAAGATCGCCAGAGCCTGATAGGGCATTCGCCGGATGGCGATGACACGGTGCAGGTACGCCAGAAGCGTGCCGAATATGCCGAAACTGATCATGTGCGGGCCCATCGGTATCGGAGAGCCCACCAGGTCGGCGGCAAAGCCAATCGTGAACGAGCTGATGATCGCCTCCGATGTATTGAGGTAGATCGCAGAAAAGACCAGAATGATGAGCAACAGATCGGGTTTGTGATCCCAGCGGGCCAAGACACCTTTCTGAAGAATCGCGAACACCAGAAGAAGAGCTGCAAATCGAAACCATCGCATTCTGTTTCCTCAGCCGGTGCGAACCGGGTCACTTTGGCGGACGGATAATGATCACGGCAACGTCCTCGAGTTTCTGGATGTCACAGGCCGGCTCGACGGTCACATCCCACAGCGAAGCATTCTGGGTGTTTCTCTCGCACCGGGACACTGTGCCCACGATGATCGGGGCATCCAGGAGACCCGCCTTCTTGAGGGCGAACACGTCCTCTCCGACCTTGACCGCGTTCTTGAGCCACTCGATCCGCGCCGTGTAGTCGCCGTTGCCTTTCAGGATGTTCTTCAGCCCCGCGACCTCGACGGGGATCCAGGACGTGGAGTCCGTCACGAGCTTGACGTCGGCTTTGGCGATCTGCGGAAAAACCTCGGAAACGATTCCGATGACGCTTTCGTCGCCCAGGACATATTGGCCCTTCGTGAGGCCGTCGGTCTTGCGGCAGGCTATCGTCAGCTCGTTGCGCGATCCATCGGTGGTGGCTGTGATGACGTCGGCGAGGGCAAAGTCGGCGCCTTCCCAAACAAAGGTGTTATCCAGGCCATAAAGCTTCTCGAACTTGCGGCGCTGCTCGTCCAGCGTCTGTTGGAGATTCGCTATATAGTTGCGATATTGGCGCTCGCCGGGCTGGCTCGCTCCGCCGGCCAATTGCTGTGTGCGCGCCGTCAGGGCCACGCTGCCGCCCATGCTCAAGGGCCAGCGAAAAATGTGCACGAACGCGAGCTGAAACTTTCCCGTCAGTTCCTGGGGGGCAAACAACAGGATCAGCCCGGTTAGCATAAACCAGGTAAATAACATTCTCCTGGATGTTTTCGCTTGCTTCCTTGCCATGCTCGCACGTCGTGAAGTCTCTGGCGCGACGGGCGCCGCCCCCCCGGCGACGAATCATTCCCATCCGTATTCGTTATGGTCCATGGTGTCTTTCCACAGTTCCAGGTTTTCCAGATAAACGCTTGTGCCGCGTGCTACGCTGCTGAGCGGGTCCTCCACGATTTGAACCTTCAGGCCGGTTGCATTGGCCAGAACGGTATCCATGCCTCGCAGCAGCGAGCCGCCTCCGCAGATATATATGCCGTTGTCGATGAGGTCCGCCGCCAGCTCGGGTTCGGCCTTCTCCAGTGTCATGGTCACGGCATCGATAATCGCGGCGACCGGGTCACTCAACGCCTCACGGATTTCTTCGCTGGTGATGACGATTTTCCTCGGCAGGCCGGAGATGGTGTCCCGCCCGGCGATTTCCATCGTCAACTCCTCTTCCAGCGGTGCGGCCGAGCCGATCTGGATCTTGACTTTTTCGGCTCTTGCCTCGCCGATTAGCAAATTGTAGGTCTTCTTGAGGTGGTTGATGACGCCTTCGTCCATATCGTCGCCGCCCATGCGAATCGATTCAGCCGTGGCAATATCGGCCAGACTCATGATCGCCACCTCGGTGGTTCCTCCCCCGATATCGACAATCATCGAGGCCGTAGGGTCGGTGATGGGCAGTCCCGCTCCGATGCCCGCCGCCATCGGTTCATCCACCAGATAGACTTTGCGCGCACCGGCGCGCTCGGCACTGTCGATAACGGCCCTGCGCTCGACGGCGGTGATTCCGCTGGGTACGGCGATGACCACCCGAGGCCGGACGAGTCCGCCGCGCCCGTGGACTTTGCGAATGAAGTAGCTCAGCATCGCCTCGGTGATTTCGAAGTCGCTGATCACGCCGTCTTTGAGGGGACGAATGGCACTGATCGAGCCCGGCGTCTTGCCCAACATTTCGCGCGCCACCAGACCGACGGCTTCACCGTTATTAAGGACGATATTGGTACCTTTGCGAACGGCAACAACGGAGGGTTCATTGAGGACAATACCTTTATCGCGGACACAAACGAGCGTCGTGCAGGTCCCGAGGTCGATCCCCATATCCATGCTGAACCAGCCTAAGACTGTGTCCAATAGCACGTTCGACTCCTTTCTGAATTCCCGATACAAGCCTTTGCAGAGGTCAGGATTCCTGACTGGCTACGTCGCTATATACTTGTGGAGAGCGGTATTGTCAACAGCGATTTGGCTACTGTATGCTAAAAATCGTCTCGTACTGCGCGTAACACTCGTAGGCGACGAAAGCGGCCGTCGCAAGAACAGCACAGAATGCCAAAGCAAGAATGACCGTATAGAGATTATCGGGTGCGCTTATCTTTTTACCATGACTCGACACGGCAGGACTCATAGATCAACCTCGAATAAGGAACCGATCCAAACAGGGTTACGTTCTCACAAATTAGTGCTGACCTGGTCGTTGACTCTTGGCTGATTTCCAGCCCCTTCCTTCAGCAGTTCGAGCCAGCCGACGGCCTTCTCGGGTTCCACGTCCAGAATCACGACATCGCAGACGAAGGCATCTCCGCGAGTCGCATGGAACCTCATGCCTTCCCTGACGCCGTCCGCCTCACCGATGGATATCTCCGCCAGTTTGTTTTGCAGGTCCACGACGGTGATCGTCCCCTTCAAATCGATATCCTTAGCCGGAAGGGCCACCCGGGCCTGCTCCTTCATTGCTGTGACGGGGACGGGCTCAGCGACAAGCTTTCCATACTGCTGCAACATCCGGTCGAGCCTGCTCTGCAGTTCCGTCTTTTCTTCAAGCAACTGTTTCGATTTGCCCTCCAGCACGCCGATGATCGCCATTTTCTCCAGCAGGGCCGCAGAGGTCTGCTGGTGCTCCGACTGCTCTCTGATCAGGTCGGCTGTCACCGTCTTAAGCTCGGCTTCGGCATCGGCTCTCAACTGGTTGTTCGCCTCGACTGTTTTGGCGAAATCTTTAGTTTGGGCCTCCCAGCTATCTTCCCTTCGCCGGGCATCGTCTCGGTCGATCTGAGTCTGCTTGAGTTCGGCCTGCAGACTGCTGATTTGCTGCTGGATTCCGGCCATTTGCTTATTCATGGCCAGTTTTTCCTCATCTGTCCTGTTCTTCAGCTCGTTGAACTGGCTGCTTGCGTTTTCCTCCCGCGCCTGAGCGGCCCGGTATTGCCCGGACAGACTATCATATCTTTCCTTGTAATTGACGGCGCTCGCGACGTATGTGACCACGATGCCACACAGGAAAATCGAGGCGATCGTCAGCAGAACGATTAGGACCTTTGTCAGCGTGCTCAAAACAACCTCCTTTTCAAGGAACCGATAATCTCTTTTCTTGCACCCTTTGGCTCGTGTCAGAACGTCTCAGACAGACAAACGTCCGAAAACGCCTCGCCCCACATAGACCAGAAACCATGTGCAACGTGTGGCCTTCTCGTGAAGCGGCAATCCAAGCCCTTGCACCTCTGTGCATACCACAATTTTACGCTTAAAACATGGAAAGGTCAAGTCAAATTTGACAAATAGCCTAAATTAAAATCGGATATGCCGGCCGGCCAATGCGGGTCTGATAAGAACCGGCTTTTCAGGGCTAAACTACATCATGTCGCACTGAAAAACGGCCTTGGCAGCCGCGATACGCACGTATTTTGAATCATTTTTCAGAAGCTGCGGTAGCCGCTTTATCAGGGCGGGAGTGCGGATCTGGCCAATGGCCAGCGCGACCAGCACGTGAATCCGTTCGATGTCCTGCTTCTCCAGGCTGCTGATCAGGCTCTGCTCGAAGACATCGAGCACTTCCTCCTCGCCGATCGTCTCGCCCAGCCTGCCAAGCTCTTCTGCGGCGACTACCCGAACCTCGGGGACTGTATCGTCCAACTTCGTCATCAGAATCTCCTTGGCGCGCGCCGTGCCCAGGGCACCCATTGCTCGTACGCCCATCGCCCTATCGTTCGCGTAGGAACTATAGACCACCGCCCAGAGTCTCTGCAGGACCTCTTCGTCGCCGAGCCGGGCCCGGGCCTCCAGGGCCTGGAACCGCACTTTGTCACTCGAGAATCTGTCTTCCTGGGCCGCTTTGATGACGTCCAGGTACTTTCGCTCCCCGGTCTTGCCCAGCAGAAGAACGGCGTTGGCCCGCACCGTCTGGTCCTTGCTTTCGGTGCCTTCGATAAGGACCCTGTAATAGTCTTCGGCACCAAGTCTGCCCATCGCGTAGGATGCAGCTATGATCACATTAGAATCCTGGTCCTTCAGTAGCGGAGTGAGCGAGGTTTTCGCAGGCGCATAGCGCAAATCCCCGACCGCCAGAGCCGTCGCGAATCGCACCGGCACGGCCGAATCCTGCAGCAGCCGCTGCACCTTGGGCATGAAATCCACCCGCCCGGTCGTGCCCACTACCTCGATGGCGTTGACCCGGGCCACCGGGTCACTGTCGGCTAAGGCCTGATCGATAACGTGCTTGGCCTCGGCCCGGACCGGGGCGACACTTGTCACGTAGAAATCGCCGAGCAGGGATTCTGACGAGTCCTTGCATCCGACGCCGATGACGGCCAGGCAGATCAGCAGCAGCGCGCGATGAATCGCCGCCCTCGTTTTCGCGTGCGTGTTTGTCATGTGACCCCCTTGCCAAACGCCTTCTTTTTGCGGCTCTGAAGAAATCTCACCGAAAGTGGTCCTATTATGACCAGAATCGTACACAGCTCACAAGAAAAATCCAGCCATTCGCCGTACTTGCTGAAAAAAGTCACCCTCGTGTCAATGGGAACCCTATCGGTGAACCATCCGGCCATACCGGTCCGGGTCATCGCCGCGCGGGGCAGCGTACCAGCCAGGTACCCGTCCCGGATCCGTCCGAAGCTGTCGATCACACAGCTTATCCCGGTGTTGACACTGCGCAGCACGGCGAGCCTGTTCTCGACGGCCCTGAAAACGCACACCGCGGCATGTTGAGGCAGCTCCGCGCTAGGCACGACTTGCTCGCGCTTGAAGCGGACGAACCAGCCGTCATTGCTGATGTTCACCAGCCAGTCGAGTCCCTTGCGGCCCTGCTCATCCAGCGCGAACTCCCGGGCAATCGCCGGGACCGTATCCTCATAGCAAATCATCACGCCGAACCGCATCGTCTCGGGTCCATCGTCCATCGTCGCTCGTCGCTCGTCCGGCCGCAGGCCCGGTGGCGCCATTTCGAAAATGGTGTACTGGCTGCCGTAATCGAGCGAGTAATCATAATTGTAGGGAATGAACTTGATCTTCATCAGCAGTTCGTAGAACCAGGCGAACGACCGGCGCAGCGGCAGCACTTCCCCGAAGGGCACCAGATGAATCTTGTCGTAGCGCTTTGGGTCCTGCCTCCCGTCGGGCCGGTACAGAAATGCCGAGTTGTACCGCGCCAGATAACGGTCCCGGCCGTCCTGCCGGACTTCCGCCCCATAGGCACCGACCAGCACGTACGCCTGTTCTTTCGCGTGCTCCTTCAGCGCCGCGTCATACGCCTCTTGCTCGTCGGAAGAAACCAGGAAGGGCCAGACGCCTTGATCGAGCATCGCCTGCACCATCGTCTCGGGCCAGATGATCAATTCGGCCCCCGCTTCGACGGCCGCTTCGCTGTCTTCCATCAATCCGTCGAACAGTTCCTGGCCCGACTCGAACGCCCTTTTGACCGACTGCGGGACATTCGATTGCAGCATCGCCACGACCGGCCCGTCCTCGAC
>CP070806.1:1096044-1103331 GCA_020343675.1 Phycisphaerales bacterium | reverse complement strand
TTGCCCCAGCAGGAGGGGGAATCCGCGGCATTTGCCAGCTCAGAACCGGCTCTGATCAAAGAGGCGTCCGTGGGGGGCGTGACGCGGGACGAATCAGGCAGGATCAAGCAGACCTACACGGGACAGGCGCCCGAAGCCTGCCCGACCTGAGGCAGTTGACAAGCAGACCCTGGTGCCCATGGTCAAAAAAACCAAACTGAACAACCTCGCGTCGAAGCTGCTCGGCGGAAGATTCTGGATCCAGGCGTCGTTTTTACTTGTCTGGCTCGACCCATTGGGCTTGCGATGGCATACGATGTGCTCGCCGGTCTTTCATTGCTATGCGTGTCCGTTGGCGACCTTCGCCTGTCCCATCGGCGTCATCGCCCAGTTCAGCGCGCTGCACGTTTTTCCGTTCATAGCTGTCGGTCTGCTCATCGCGGTCGGGGCGTTGTTCGGCTCGCTGATATGCGGCTGGGTCTGTCCGTTCGGCTTTCTTCAGGATTTGGCCGCCAAAGCCCCGACCCCCAAATTCGACCTGCCGAAGTTCACGGGCCATTTTCGGTACGCTATGCTCATAGTCACCGTTCTGGCTATTCCTTATTTTTTTGGCGAGGGGCATCCGCTTTTTGTCTGCCGGATATGTCCGGCCGGGGCGCTCGAAGCCGCTGTGCCCAATGTGGTTAGCCAGGCGGTCGCGGGCGAGCAGGTCGTCTGGCCCAACGCGATAAAGCTGATTATCCTTGGGCTGTTCTTGATGGCCATCTTCTTTATGCAAAGGCCCTGGTGCAGGATGCTCTGTCCGCTCGGCGCGATATTCTCGTTGTTCAATCGTGTCTCGGCGTTCTTTCTGCGATTCGATGCCGACGAGTGCACGCAATGCGAGCGCTGCCACCAGTTGTGTGAGTACGGCATCGAGCCTGAGAAGACCCCGAACGACCTGCGCTGCATCCGCTGCCTCGAATGTACGAAATGCAGTCCCGAAGCCCTGACCTTCGGCAGCCTCTTCGAGCGGACTGAAAGAACGGCTCGGCCAACCGAGGATTAGGGTGCTTCTGGGTCTGCGTCTTGCACGTTTGGCCGGTCGGGATATGCTTCATACCCCGCTATTCTGGGCATCGATTTCAGATGCAAGCACGCACAAAATCGCTCCCGGAAGAAAGGACTGATGAACGCCAAAATCATGTAGGGCAAGTTAATCACGTAGATGCACACGCCCAGCACCAAGCCTGAGATTCCGGCGATAAACAGCACCGTGAGAATCGGAATCGGTGTCTGTTGGAGGACAAACACCGTTGCATAAAGCGAAAGCGTCACGGCCGGGCAGATGAGCACTGTCCAGAGGGCCAGATAAAGCATGAACCGCACGGGACCGTAGTGACTTCGGCAGCACAAGCCGGCCAGTGCAAAGGCAAGCAGCATTACCACGACCATCACAGCCAGTACAATTAGAATCCCCACGGCTTCTGTTGGAAAGCCCCACCCAAGATAAGATACAACACCCACGAAGCAGAGTCCCGCCGTGACAGCAAGAGCCAGAAGGAACGTGATGAACCGATTGCGATTCCCGAGCTTATGAGCACACAGCCACAGCAGGGCGATGGCCGCCGCGTATGAAGCGATGATTGAGCCAAACTGCATCCTGGTAGACGACGGAAAACGCAGCAGCCAGGCCATAACCGACCATAGCAGATACACGACCGGCAAAGGCAGGAGAATCAGCAGCGCACGAGGGTGGCGGTTGGCTTTGAGCAGAACGATTGCGCCGAGTAGGACGACCCCCAACGCCAGTCCCGGGATGCTGTAATACCACTTCCAGTGATAGATGGCGGCAGTGCCTTCCGGCGGGCCCAAATCCCCGACATCAGAGGAGGGGACAATTCTCAGTTCGCCGAACACTGTTGAGGGTACTCGCCACGAGTACGCGCAGGTACCGCCTCAGCCGTATTCAAACTTGCCCGAGGCGATTTTCTTCTGACCCCTGTAAACGGCAAAAGTCGGCGGCTTGCTCCTGTCGCCTCCCATATAGGTTTCACCGCCCACGCCTCGCAAGTCATAACTGAGCTGCAGAATCCGGCCCTGTCGCTGCACTTTGATCGTTGGGACCAGTGGACCGCCGACCTTCAGCGTTGCCGGCTTATCGGCGGCGACAGTCACCCAATCACTGCGTGCACCGCCCATGTTAAGGCAGGTATAGTTGCCTTTCAGGCGTACTTGCTCGAATCGGTATTCCCCCGGGGGCAGCTCTATTATCTGGCCCGGGGGGGTGATTCGCTCCGTGTGGCCGTCCTTTCGGTGCAGAACAAGGTAATCCAGATCTGTTCCTTCGAGCTTCAGCACACCTGTGGATGGATTCTGCACGCTGGTTTCTGTGGCGTTGCAGAGGCCGACCACTCCCCCCATACAGAAGAGAACGAAAACGAACCAAGCAATGAATCTGCATTTGTTGATCTGGGCATGAATCATAATTGGCTCTCATCTACTTTTTACAGCTCGCGCATACGCTATTATAGACACAAAGGGTGCGTTCTCGTTACAGCAAACTCAAAAACTCTCTTTTGTTTTTGTCATCCCCGGCGACCTAATCTCGGCAGATCGTGATTTGGCGCGTTCCGGTAACCTTGCCGTACAACTCCTGAGTATCGTAGAGCACCTGGATGGTGAAGGCCTCTTGGTCGCCGTTAAGTTTCAGGTCGGTCGGTACTCGCCACGAGTACCCGCACGTGCCGTCTCAGCCAAAGGGCATGACGCCCTCGGCGACCTTTTCGCCATCGGCTCGGGTGATGACAACCTTAGGATCGAGCGACCGCGCTCTTTTGAAGGTGCGTTCCTGGCCATCCGCCATTTTAACGGTTGTGTTCTCAACATGTGTCATGTCATCGAGTCCCCGGACCATGACGTCCAGTTCGGGGTCGACCAAGACAGCTTTTACCCGTAACTCGTTTCCCAGCTTGACTCGCTTGTCTTTTGCCGGTGAGGCAAATAGCACGTCCGGTTTGTTTGTAAGGTCGAAAATGTATGGTTTGTCTTGGCGAATCCTTATCCCATAGACATCGGGGCGTGATCCCCCGCCGCGAGGCTTGCCATCGGCGTGATAATTGCCTGATATGGTAATGCTCAGCCGTCCAAATGTCAGCCTCAGGAACACGGGCCGATAGTCACCAACCGGCACCCGGCAGCTCTTGGCCGGCTTGGGCCACCCGTCCTCCATGCCGTCGTCTCCCACGGCAACGGCAGTCTCTTCAGAAAGCAGCGAACCCTGGATCGAGACTTCCTGTATATCACGCCCGCCCGGGCCGACTTCAAACGTCCCCAATGGACCGTCATAAGGCCGGCCGAATAGCTTATCACCCAGCGGCGTAGTCGCAAAACGATAATACTGTCCGCCGATAGCATGTGTTGAACGTAGCTGATCTGCTCCCGACCAGCGCGGCCGATCTTGCGGATCCCTTTTCGGAACCAGATGGAAGACAGTGCCCCGTTGATCAAGCGGTATTCCGATGGAATAGGCATGTCCAAGCAGGGCGTCATATTTGGCGTCGCCGATCTCGATTGCGCCTTTACGGACCTTTGTGGCGAAGAAGGTCAATCGGGGATTTCGCTCGTGGGCAATCAGCCTCGTCATAATTTCCACGGGCTGTCTGCCAGCGGAGCCAAAGTCAAAGGTCAGCTTAAAGCTCTCGAAGCAGACCTGTAGCTCGGTGGACGAATACGGCAGCAGTGCGACGCGGGGCGGGTCCTTCAATGCCATCAGCGGTTTGTCGTTTGTCAGGTCGCGATCACCGTTACGGTCGAAGTACAGCCGGTCGTAGCCGGTGCCGGTCCCGCCCGATTCGTCAATCGCCAGGTAGTATGTGCGTGGCGGGGAATGTGCTGCGGGTTTGCCGCCGAAAGTGATCGAGCCGCGGAGGGGCTCGCGAGACTCAAAACGTGGATACGTACCTGGCCAGACTCTGGCACGTTCAGCATCGCAGAAGGTCATCTGTCCCCGCACAAAATACGGCGATACCTCGTATCCCTCGTCGCTCAGATCGAAGACGGAGACTTCGTGGAGATCGACCACGAGCTGGTTCTCCTGCTCCTCGACGCCAATTTCCTTCTTCATCTGGTTAGTGTCAACCTCTCTTGTCTGTTCCAGGCCGCCGGCCTGCTCGGATTCTTCCTTGCAGCCGAACGCAAGCAACATCAGAAGCAAGCATATACCTGCAATACTGGCAACGGTGCAAGTTCTTGAAATGACTGTTCTTCCTCTCGTAATCAGCCTCCTTTCTCGCAAACACCCGACTCGCCGAATTTCTTCTCAACAGGCTTAATCAAGAACTATATTATACAAGACGGCCGAAGAAGTCAAAAATTACGAAAAACAAAAAAAGATTGACAGCTATGCACGGATGAATTAAATAGCAGAAAGCGTGAACGTGTATTTGATCGTCGGGTATGTTTTTGCGGGAGGTATAAAGCTATGAGAACAGTATGTGTTTGCATGGTATTGACAGCTCTGGTGGTTGGCGGCTGTGCTACAGGCAAAGGGGAAAGCTACTCCAGGGCCGGCTTCAATTTTGCTACGCTCGATAAGGTTGCTGTTCTTGAAGTTGCCGGCGCAGTGCGGGGTGACGCGGTCAAGAATCAGATCGGAGACTTCTTTGCGATGGAGCTGCTCAAGAGAGGATACACCCCCGTGGAGCGATCGCAGGTCCAGGCGTTGCTGAAGGAGCAGGAGTTTCAGGCCTCCGGCATAACAAGCGATCTGGATGCGGCCAAGGCGGGGAACATCCTGAACGTGCCGGCCGTAATGCTCATCAACATACCCACCTACAAAGAAGAGATGAACATGACGGCGAAGATTGTCGATGTTCAAGATGGCAGCGTTCTCTGGCTCGGCAGTGGCTCGGGCAGTACAGGTAAGACCTTCTCCACGTTTCTTGGAGCTGCCGCCGGAGCTGCGGCCGGAGCCGTTGTTGCTGGCGGTGACACGCGCGACAGGGTGGCAGGCGGCGTCATAGGCGGCGTGTTGGGCGGTGTTGCAGGCCAGGCGCTGTCGCCGCAACAGGCCGAGCAGGTCCAGAAGCTCATCAAGAAAGTGTGTGAAAGCATGCCCCCGCGAATGCCGGGTGTGGGCTGACGTCCACGGCATTCTTCGGCCAAGCCTGGGTTGGCTGAATCAGAAATGAGGGTTCGGGCTTCTGGGGGAGCCGCTTCCCGTGTATAGATAGAACATCCCCATCCCTGAGGGACGGGGATGCCACGCTTGAAGACTATCAGAGTCAAATGTGATGGACTGATGTTCTGCTGATCCTCTGACCGGGCACGTCTAACGCCAAATCGGTCAACCGCTGAGACTGTCAACTTGGCGTGAAAAGGGCGATGCCAATACCAGAATTGGCACCTTTATCAGAGCGAAAATCACAGCGAGAGGTGCGGCGAACCGCATTTTTGGATAACATAATCGCTTGTCGCCAAAGCACTTATCAAAGGCCGGCCAAAATAGCCTTTCCGCGGCGAAGAAGCTGGTATATTTTTTGCTGCTTTGCCATAGATTGCATGATCAGACGAAGCCGAATGGACATGCGAAAGGCGAGTCGATTGTAAGTGCTTGATTGACAAAGGATTAACAATTGAATTTCCCACAAGGCAGACAATTTATGGAGGCAAGTAATTATGGCAGTTAAAGAATTGGCATTTGAATCTGAGGCACGTTCCAAGCTCTTGGCCGGCGTGGAGAAGCTCGCCAAAGCGGTGAAGCCGACGCTGGGTCCGAGGGGCCGAAATGCTGTGATAGACAAAAGCTGGGGTGGCCCGACCGTCACCAAGGATGGCGTCACTGTGGCCGAGGAAATTGACCTTATCGACAAGACCGAGAGCCTTGGCGCCAAACTGGTCAAGGAGGCTGCAAGCAAGACCTCGAAAATCGCCGGCGACGGCACGACCACGGCGACGGTGCTGACAGAGGCATTGTTCAGAGAGGCTTATAAGAATCTCGCAGCCGGCGCCGACGCCATGGCGCTCAATCGCGGCATGCAGAAAGCGTCCCAAGTTGTGACCGACGGCCTCACGGCGCTGGCAAAGCCCATCGATATCACCAAAGCCGACGATATCATCAATATCGCTTCAGTCTCAGCCAACAACGACGCGGAAATCGGAAAGATTATGGCAGAGGCCTTCCAGCGCGTCGGCAAAGACGGTGTCATTACCGTTGAAGAAGGCAAGAGTTTTGAAACGACCGTCGAATTCGTGGAAGGTATGCAATTCGACCGCGGCTATCTTTCGCCACATTTTGCGACCGACACGGAGAACATGGTTTGCGAACTGGAGAAGCCGTTCATCCTTGTGTACGAGGAGAAAATCAGTAATGTTGCCAAGCTCGTGCCTCTGCTTGAGAAAGTTGCGAAGGCCAAGAAGTCGCTGCTCATCATCGCCGAAGACGTCGAGAGCGAGGCGCTGGCCACTCTGGTCGTCAACAAATTGAAGGGCATTCTGCAAGTCGCAGCCGTGAAAGCTCCCGGCTACGGTGACCGCAGAAAAGCCATGTTGCAGGATATAGCCGTCTTGACGGGGGCCGAGCCGATTTTCAAGGATCTGGGAATCGAGATGGAGAACATCAGCATGAAGCAGCTCGGTCAGGCAAAGAAAGTGACGATAGACAATGATGATACCATCATCGTCGAAGGCGCGGGCGGCCGGGAAGCGATCAGCGGAAGGATCAAGCAGATAAAAGACGAGATCGAAGTCACGACCAGCGATTATGACCGTGAGAAGCTCCAGGAAAGACTGGCCAAACTGACCGGTGGCGTCGCTCAGATCAATGTCGGAGCGGCCAGTGAAGCGGCAATGAAGGAAAAGAAGGCTCGCATTGAAGATGCTCTCCATGCCACTCGGGCGGCCATTGAAGAGGGCATTGTGCCCGGCGGCGGCGTGGCACTGGTTCGATGCATCGATGCCGTCAAAAAACTAAAGCTCGAAGGCGATGAGCAAACCGGCGCGGACATTTTGGCCAAGGCCCTTTCAATGCCATGCTATTACATCGCGTACAACGCCGGTGCAACAGCAAATCTGGTCGTCAACAAAGTAGCCCAGGGCAAGGGCGGTTTCGGGTATAACGCTGGCACGGACACGTACGAGGACTTGTTGAAGGCCGGTGTCATCGATCCGGGCAAGGTCACCCGAACCGCACTGCAAAACGCGGTCAGCATTGCCGGCTTACTGCTGACAACGGATTGTCTGGTCACTGAAAAGCCGAAAGAGAAAGAAGACATGCCGGCCCCCGGCGGCGGAGCACCTGACATGGGTGGCATGGGCGGCATGGGTGGC
>CP070806.1:1088549-1095944 GCA_020343675.1 Phycisphaerales bacterium | reverse complement strand
CTGGAGCGACGTCTTCAGTGACGACGATAATGAAGACGCGACGGTGCTGTTCACGATGGACCCCGGCACGTACACCCTGGAAGTTGTCCGCCGTGAAGACGGCGCCCAGTTGGATGTTATTGTGATTTCCAGGATTGACTAAGCGTCGTTGACAGGACACCGGGCAGGATGTATATCAGTTCGGGGCCTGTATCGAGCTATTCGGTACAGGCCCCTTTCTTCTTCTCTTGCTAAGAATCTGTGGAAACCTGTGCGAATTCGTATCGGAGACGTGGAGGTGGTTTCTGGTCGCTCCGGAATTTCGAGGAATCTCAAGGGCCCATTTACAGAAAACGCGCTTTCAAACAGCTCTGAATCTGCTACAATGGTGATGGGTTTGTGAGCCCGCGCGAACCGTCGTAAAGGAGAGTGTTCATGGCCAGGCGAAAAGGCTTCACCTTAATAGAACTGCTGATCGTGATCGCTATTCTTGCGGTGTTGATGGCGATTCTGATGCCGGCCCTGCGGAAGGCGAAGGAACAGGGCCAGGCCGCGGTTTGTCAGGGGAATCTGAAGGGTTTCACTCTGGCCGTTCAAATGTACGCTCAGGAGCATGACGACGGATTCCCGGGACCGCGGAGCTGCTATTTCTACACGAATAACTCCCTGCCCGGGGATGCCAGTTCCAGTACCCATCGCCGCTGGTGCAATGAAGACGTGAATCTCCGGTACCATCCGGAATACGGGAGCACCTTCTTCGGCTACCTGTCCAACGTGCGCTCCCTCATCTGTCCGACCTTCCGGCGTCTGGCCAAGTCCGGATACAACCAGAGCGACTTCGACAACGACATCGCCACCGGCGTCACCAACTACAATCCCTGGATGAACTACACGCAGAATGCATATCTGGGTCCCAAGGACAGCCCCTGTAATCCGCTCGTCCACAAGCTGATGAACGTCAAGCACCCGGCCACGACATTCACGTTTGCCGACGAAGGACCTTTTGTCGAGCCGGGTTACAACACGCAGGGCCTCAATGACACCGCGCTGTTTCCCATTTGGCCGTCGAGCGACGCTCCGGCAATGGTCGAGAAAATGGGCAGCGCCTGGAACGTCAAGCCGGGCCCCGATGGTATAGGCACGTTCATCGACATCATCGCGGGCTATCACAGCGCCCCCAGCGGCAATCGCATCGCCGGCAAAGGCAACTGTGCCTTCGCGGACGGCCACGTCGCCCCGGCCTCCCGAATGGACAGCTTCCCCTTGGCCTGGCCCAGGTGATATCCCAAGCCATAGACAACTGCGATCACCTACTGCTTGGTCTTGACGGGCCAGTTGGGTGACTCGGTGCGGGCGGTTTTCAGATACCCTTCAATCCGGGCAATCACGTCCGGATGCTCGGCGGCGATATTATGACCCTCGGCGATGTCTTCGACGACGTTGTACAGCTCCAGCGGCTGACCCGGTGCCGGGCGAACGGCCTTGTAATCGCGCCAGCGGACCGCCTGCTGGAACTGGCCCGCAGGGAATTCCCAGTACAAGAACCTATCATCGGTCCTCTGAGCTTTGCCCAGCAGCGTGGGCGCGACGCTGATGCCGTCGATGTTCGCGGGCGGCTTGCCGCCGGCTAATTCGGCCAGCGTTGGCATAACATCGGCGAAGTACCACGGCGAGTCACTGGTCTTTCCCGCCTGTACCCTGCCCGGCCAGCGGACGATCATCGGCGTGCGGATGCCGCCCTCGTACAGGTCGGTCTTGTGTCCCCGCAGGGAGCCTGAGCTGTCGAAGATCCCATCCCAGCGTCGGGCCGCCCCGTTGTCCGAACAGAAGAAGACCACCGTCTTCTCGTCGAGACGCAGCTCTCCAAGCAACCTCATGAGCCGACCGACGTCTTTGTCCATTCGGGTAATCATCGCCGCGTGCACCTTGGCCTCGTCGGGCCAGGATTCACTCGTATAAGGGTCCGTGCTGGGGATCTCGTACTTCGCGTGGGGGATCGTGTAGGGCACATACAGGAAGAAAGGCCTTGCCTTATGCCGGCGAACGAAATCCAAAGCGAATTCCGTGAACATATCGTGTGAGTACTGACCGCGCCGGCCGTCTCTGTTCGCTTCAAGGACCATCTTCTGTTCGTTGCGCCACAGGTAGGGCGGATAGTACGTGTGCGCACGTCTCTGGTTGAGATATCCGAACCATTCATCGAAGCCCTGGCGGGTGGGCAGCCCGTCCGTGTTCGGCTCCGCCAGGCCCCACTTTCCCGTAATGCCGGTGGCATAGCCCGCCTGTTTGAGTACCTCGGCGACGGTGACGTCTTCGGCTTCGAGCGGCACGCGCCGCTGGGGCGAGCCGTCATCCAGAACCAGGACGCCGCCGACCCTTCCCGCATTGTTTCGAACACGCGTATGCCCCGTGTGCTGGCCCGTCATCAGGACGCTGCGCGACGGCGCGCAGACGGTCGAGCCGGTGTAGCAATGCGTGAAACGTGTGCCTTCGGCGGCGAGCTTATCGATGTTGGGGGTTCGGATGTACTTCTGGCCGTAGCAGCCTAGGTCGCCATAGCCCAGATCGTCGGCCATGATGAAAATGATGTTCGGCCGTTTCGCCGTCTTCGCTGCAAACCCACTTTCACATCCGGCCACCGGCAGCGTCGCCGCCGCAGCCCCGGCCGCCAATGATAGAAACTCGCGTCGCTTCAGTTGTTTCATGTTGACCTCCACATTGTCTTGTCCAGAGTATTGACTTTCCGTAGCCGGTGAGCCTATTATAGATATAAGGGCAAAGAAACGAGATATCAAGAGAGAAAGCCGAGACAGTGCGGCGCAGGATGACTGGCAAGGAACACCGACAGGACGGCGACACGAGCGAGGTCACACAGATAGAACAAACCAGAGCACGAGAATTCTTCTGGAACTGGAAGGGCTGGCATGTCATATTTCTTATAGCGCCCGTTGCGTGCCTGCTTTTGTTTCTCTCAGAAGGATTTCTTTTCTATCATTATGGAAGAGCAGGCCGTCACCCTGCTTATCATGAACTTGTGTTGTATCCGGCTGTCGGAGGATTCCTCCTGTTCTGTGTTTCGGCAAGTCTTCTGAGATTACTTGTCGGTTGGGCAAAATGTACCTGGAAGACAAGGCTACTAATCGCGACCGAAATTAGCATCCCGATAGTTGTTGCGGCATTGTGCATCGCTCACGTCTTCACTCCTGTTAAATCAAACTTGCCGCCTCCCGGAGCGGCTTTCCTGCGCGGTTTCGCAGACAGAGTGAGAAGCCGAGCAGATATCCCGGCCATACGAGAGTGGCTGAAAACCCTTGATAGAACAGACTATGTCCCGCGTCGAGATTATTATTCTCCCGACACGTTACCAGAGCCGCTGAAAGGAGTGAGTTTGGGCGTGATCTTCCTCTCCGCAGACAGAAGCGGTAAACCCACGGTCAACTTCTTTGCCGGTGGCGGATTCAACCATTGGGGAGCGACAATCGGTCTGGAGGACATGGTGATCCCTGAATCCTATCTGGGGTTCCGCTATGATGCGTGGCTGTTGGTCGAGCCAGGAGTGTATGTGTACGCATGGTAATGACGATGCTTCAGCTTCGTAGTACCTTCTTGGAATTTTGTGGGACGCGGGTCCGTCAGAGCATCCAAATTGCATGAACGGATGGCACAGCGGCCTTCTATATCGGTGGTTTCTACCTGCGGATTCTTATCAGGTACCACGTCGTTGCCGGTTCGCCGGCGAGCTCGAATGTGAAATTGCCCTCGACGTTCCCCCCTGTCCTGGCCCGCGCCGACGGTTTGCCTGCGCCGTCGAGCGGGATCATTTCAATTCGTTGCAGAGGCACCATGTTGCGAAGCGTCAGCTTTCCGGTGACCGGCTCGATGAGCGTCGGCGCTGTGCCCCAGTCGGGCAACGTTGTTCTCTTGCGGTTCCAGATCATTTTGCTGTTGGCTGAGCGAGCCGTAGCGGCCAGGAGCAGTCGCGACGAGGAAGATATGGGCTCTCCATCAAGAGAAGTCAGGATAATCGAGCAGAATTCGTTCTCCACGGCTGCCGAGAGATTCTTCAGCGCCGGATGACGAGCCTTGACAAAACCGATCAGCGCCTGCGATTTATCCGTCTCGACTGTCACGAGACCCTTTTTGTCAGCCGCGTTGTACCAGCCAAGCTGACCTGTGTCGGAAACGATGGGACTGCCTTGACCGGCCTGTTCATATGGCCCCCCGGCCCTGTCGAAGCCGGCGATTCGCGTCGTATGCCGCAGAGGCAGCGAGGCTGCGAAGCCCGGCGTAAAGTAGGGGCGCTCGGACGAAGGCAGCCGGATGCCCTCGCGTACCTGCTCGGCCGAATACGACCGCGCGATTGTTTCGAGCGCTGGCTGCACGTCGCCTCGCAGAAAGAGCACGGCGCAGGCTGCAAGGTTTGTTATCTTCACCGGGTCGGGCCTGATGTCAAAGTGCCCCGGTATTCGGGTTTGCCATTCCTGAGGATTCTTGTGCTCGAACGTGTAGAAGAAGATGCCGTCCCAGTCGTGGAAGGCCGCATACGCCGCGAGAATGCCGATGCCTTCGCACGCGTACTCGTTCGGGAAAGGATGATTCGTCTCGGAAACGGTATAAGGCTTGCCGGCGACCGCGGAGCGCGAGAGCTGCACGACCGTCGAATTGAGCGGGTTGTTGACCATCGGCGTGTTCGGTATGGAGAAGGTCCTTCGCTTGGTTGTCGGGTCCGTGCCGTAGCTCGGATGCTGCCAATAGACGTGGCCGTCAACGACGTCCAATCTGGACGTCGAGGTCAACAGGGGATAGCCCGTCTTCCAGTGATTGTGGTCGCTGGTGCCGACGACGAGCGATTTGACGCCCAGCGTTTCGGTCAGAAATTCGTACATACCCTCGAAGTAGGCCCGCTCCAGCTCCATGTAGAACGTTGCTTCGAGGTGGAACCTTTTGTCGGGGGCGGCGTCGAACTGCTCTTTTGTCAGCCGGGGCACGAGCTCATCCTCTCCAACGCCGGCCATTTGCCGCAACTCCCGGAGCTCGGCTGAATCGAGACGCTTTTGCAGCCAGGCATTGTACTTTTCTGTGAGCCGGTCGGCGTACCAGGCTGTGACATCGGTCCAGGTGCCCGGATTTCTTTGCGTGTTCTTTCCCAGCAGCCGGTCGCTGAACCACGCCTCGATGAGAGAATTTTCGTTGACCAGCTCGACGATGAGAACTGCCGACTCGCTGCGATACTCGGATTTGGTATAAGGATTTGTGTGCAGCAGGAGCTGACGGGCGTACTCTTTGTGCAGCATCTGAACGTGCTCGTCGAAGTAGTTAATGACCTTGGCGAACCCGAGGTACTGATAATCCATCACACCGTCGCCCTTACGGTAGGTGCGGCCGACGTTGAGGTTCAGGTTCGTGTAGATGCCGTGTTTCTTCAGCTCGGCCACGAAGTAGTCCAGCCGGTCGAACTGCTGGGCGTCCAGCTCTCGCGTGTCGTTGCGGTCTCGGGCGAATAGACTCGCCGACCAGTTCGAGTCGAGAAAGTGAAACCGGACGCAATTGACGCCGAGACGTGCAAGATGCGCCGCCACAACCGGCGCGTCCTGCTCGGAGGGAAAGCATGCCGCACCGGTAATATTGATACCCCAGATGCGAAAACGCTTGCCGTTCGGTTTGAGAAAATGGCCGTCTTCGGCGCGGACGAATCCATCCCTGCCCGCCGGGGCGTCCAGGAGAAAAGAGCAATCGACAAGGGAATCATCATTGTCGCGCCAGTCGATGGCGAAGGGCTTCATCTGAATGTCCTGAGCAAACCCGCCACCCGAAAGCAGCAGAGATAAAATAATGACAGCAAGATGTTTCGCAGGCATAAATCTCTCCGGCAAAAAAGATATAGAATTCAAACGTAAAGAAACCGCCGCGCTCAGGCGGACAAATCGGGTACGATGTACGGCTCGCGGTAGAAGCCCCGGACGAGGCGGTTGGCCTGCTCGTTATTCTCGAAACGCTCGCTTGCCCGGTCAATCTCAAGCCACGGGCCGAGTGTCACCATCCCGGCGTCGGGGTCGATCTCGTGGGCCTCCAGGTGCTCAGCCAGTCGCTCGAACATCTCGGCAAACAGCGGGACATCACGCACGACGGAGCGCATTGGACCGGTCGATGCCTTCTGGCCGAGCCGGTAGGAGATGTTGCCTGTGTGGCAGACGGCGGTCGAGAGGTGGCCTTCGAGAACGTCGGCATTAAGAAGCTCGCGCCGGCCCGCGCGGACGGCCTCGATGAAGTTGACGAAATGATCGCCTCCCCCGCTGAACGTCCTGACTTGTTGACCTTCGTTATCCCAGGCGATGCCGCGATAGAGGCTGAGCGAGCCGCCCTCGCAATCGACAATCACCCCGACCCGCTCGCCTCGGAACGTGGGGACTTCGTTGGAATCCTTGGCTTTGAGCAGATTATGCACCTCGTACAGTATGGGCGCCGTCGGGAAATCGTAGTAGATGATCTGCGTGTTGGGCACGTCGCAGGCGTCGTCGAAGACAAACCGGCCTCCGATGCTCATGACCCGGCGAGGCAGCCTCATCTCGCCCAGGCACCAGCGGGCCACGTCGATTTCGTGCACACCCTGATTACAGGATTCGCCGTCGCCGGTATTCCAATCGAAGCTGCAATCATATTGAAGCCGGTCGCGGTAAATCGGAACTTTCTTGGCCGGGCCGCACCAGAGATCGTAGTCGATGGTCTCGGGAATCGGCAAAGGCGTTTCGCGCTTGCCGCACGAGGAGCGCGGCTTGTTGGCAAAGGCGTGGATGCACTTGATGTTGCCGAGGTTGCCTTCTCGGATCCATCGGATGGCCTCGGCGAAGCGATTCTCGGAGCGATGCTGAGTTCCGCACTGGACGAGGCGGCTGTACTTTCGCGCAGCGTTGACCATCTGCCGGCCTTCCCAGATGTAGTGCGACAGGGGTTTTTCGACATAGACGTGCTTGCCCGCCTGACAGGCCCAGATGGTGCTCAGGCCGTGCCAGTAATTTTGTGTGGCGTTGCCGATAGCGTCGATGTCCCCGCGGTCGAAGAGCTGGCGCATGTCCTGGAATTGCTCGACGCGGTGGCCATACCTGGACTCGATGGTTTTGGCCGTCTTAGCCATGCGGTCGGTGTCCGCGTCGCATATCGCCACCACGGTGACACCTTGCTGCTTCTCGAAAGAAGGAACATGGGCCCCCGTACCCCGGCCACCCAGGCCGACTACTCCCACACGGATGGTTTCATTCGCTCCTCGTGCGCGAGAGAAGGGTATCGCCGCTGCGACGCCCGCGGCCATCGAACTTTTTACGAAATCACGACGTGTCATGCTTTTCATAATCTACCTGCCTTCCAGTGAATCCAGGAGCATGTGATTGACAGCGTGAACGGTTTCGGCCAGTGCGGCCA
>CP070806.1:1080776-1088449 GCA_020343675.1 Phycisphaerales bacterium | reverse complement strand
GCGGATAACACGGCGACCGTGGAGGTTGAGGTCAAAGAACGTTCGCGCTCTTTGAGCAAGGAATGACAGAAACTTTGGAACTTCGATACGAGGAGAGATAGATAATGTCGGTGAGCGTTTTTGATGACAAAGGGGCCAAGCCGGATAATAAGATGCTGGCCAAGGCGTTGGGTAAATCACATCGGCTATGGCTACAGATTAAAGAGAATCTGAAGGCTGAGTATGGCGAATTGATTGAAGAGTGGAAATTCTATGGGCAGAAGTCCGGCTGGATACTCAAAACACTGCGGAAGAAACGCAACTTGTTCTTCTTCATTCCTCTCAAAGGCAGTTTCAGAGTATCTTTTGTCTTTGGCGAAAAGGCTGTTGCCGCGGTGGAAAAGAGCGGCCTGCCGAAGAAGCTCATTACAGAGCTCAAGAACGCAAGAAAATACGCCGAAGGACGGGGCCTGCAGATCGATGTCAGAAGCTCTGCCGATGTCGAACATATCAAGAGATTAGTCGAGATTAAGGTCAATAACTAATGAAAGGAGTTTGAGATGTTATCTTACGACATTAGAGATCGCCGGTGTTTGTCCGCTGCTGTTGTGGGGATCTGCCTGTCGTGTTCGCTGGCGGCAGCGGCGTTTCCAGAGTTCGCCTATTATACCATAGATCGAATCGGCAAACAAATGGGTCAGACCTCACTGGTCGATATCGATAAAGATGGCGACCTCGATTGGGTCGTCGGGGAGCGGGCAAGAACGTGGTGGTTCGAGTACGTTAGTGCCGAGAAATGGATTCGGCATGACTTGGGCCAGGGCGTCCGCACAGACGTCGGCGGCACGGCCTTCGACATCGACGGCGACGGGTGGATCGATCAGTTCTGCGGCACCGGATGGTACCGCAACACCGGCAAGCCTCGCACCGAGCCCTTCGAGCGATTCGATAGCGGTACCATCATCTGTCACGACAACGTGGCGGCCGACATCAACGGCGACGGCAAGCTCGACGTGGTCGCCATCAGCGATCAGAAGGCCCACCTCGTCACCGTCTGGTACGAGATACCGGCCAATCCGCGAGAAAAATGGATCGAGCACAAAATCGGCGGCGGCATCCACGGCGGCGTCGGTCCGCACGGGATTGGAGACCTCGACGGTGATGGGGACGACGACATCGTCCGCGGCGACGTGTGGTTCGAAAATCTCGACGGCAAAGGGCTGCAATGGAGCGAACATGCCGTCTTGACTGCACCCGAGGGCAACCGGCCCGACCGTTATGGCTTGGCCATTAAGGTCTGGGTTTGTGACCTCGATGCCGACGGCGACCTGGATATTGTCGAGGCCGAGGCCGATACCGTCGATGGCCGCGTCTTCTGGTTCGAGAATAAGGGCGGGGCCCAGAACTGGACGGGCCGTCTGATTTCGGCGAATCATACGAACCAGGACTTCCACTCGCTGGCGGTGGCGGATTTCGACAACGATGGCGATTTAGACGTCTTCTCCGGCGGTGGCCCGCTGACAGAAAAACCGCCCCATAAGTGGTTCATCTGGGAAAACAAGGATGGCAAAGCAGCTACGTGGGTCCAGCACGAAATCCTCAGCGGCAAGCGCTGCCATGAAGCCAAGGCCGCCGACGTGGACGCCGACGGCGACATAGACATTTGCTCCAAGCCCTGGAACGGCGATGAGCACATCTATCTTCGCAACATGCTCAAGGAGACTTCAAATATCCAGGGCCGTAGTTGACGAATGTGGGGGATTCGGCTATGCTGTTTCAAGGGTGTTTCCGCGCCCGCGGGAATCCGAACGCGACGTGTTTTTAGAAAGATTCTGGAATGCTCAAAAGAACGCATAATTGTTCCCAGCTTCGGCTGGATGATGTCGGCAAGAAAGTCGCTTTGGCCGGGTGGGTCCATTCCTATCGCGACCACGGCAATCTCGTCTTCATCGACCTACGCGACAGGGAAGGTCTGACTCAAATCGTCTTCGACCCTGAAACTCAACCAGAAATGCATAAATTGGCAAAAACGGCCCGCTGCGAATGGGTCATTGCAGCCGAAGGTGTTGTTGAGCCCCGAAGCGAGGGAATGGAGAACCCGAAGCTGGCGACCGGAGAAATCGAGGTTGCAGTTGAAAGGCTTGAGATTCTCAATACGTCGAAGACGCCACCATTTGAGATTGACAGTGCCGATAGAACAGGTGAGGAGCTGCGCTTGGAGAACCGGTATATCGACCTTCGCCGGCCCGAGATGCAGCACAAACTGCACACGCGTCACCGGGTCACGATGATCGTGCGGGATTATTTCGACAAATTGGGCTTTTGGGAAATTGAGACCCCGATGCTGGCCAAGAGTACGCCGGAAGGGGCCAGAGATTTCCTCGTGCCCAGCCGGCTGATGAGGAACTGCTTTTACGCGCTGCCGCAATCACCGCAGCTTTTCAAGCAGATCCTGATGGTCAGCAGCGTCGATAAGTACTTCCAGATTGTGCGATGCTTCCGCGACGAAGACCCGCGCGCCGACCGGCAGGCCGAGTTCACACAAATCGACGTCGAGATGAGCTTTGTCAACAGTGACGACGTTATCGCTGTCCACTCGAACATGGTGGCACGGGTCTGGAAACAAATCCTGGACATCGATGTGTCGGCGCCGATACGGCGCATGTCGTACAACGAAGCAATGGCTGATTACGGGACCGACAGGCCCGACCTGCGTTTTGACATGAAGCTCAAGGACGTTTCCGACCTGGCCGGACAGAGCACATTCAAAGTCTTCGCGTCGGCCCTTGAGAACGGCGGAATTGTCAAGGGCCTGTGTGCTCCGGGCGGCGAAAAGTATTCCAGAAGCGATATCGAAAAGACGCTCACCGGTTTTGTGGGTGACTACGGCGCGAAGGGCCTGGCCTGGTGCAAGGTCAAGGCCGAGGGCGACGTCCTTTCACTGCTTGGTGGCTGTGCCAAGTTCTTCGGCCCGGATTTGCAGCAGCAGCTTATTAAACGGTTTGAGGCCAAGAACGATGATTTGCTCCTGTTTGTGGCCGACGACGAAACCGCTGCCAACAAGGCGCTGGCTCCGTTGCGGTGCAGGCTTGCCCGCGATCTGAAGCTCTACGACAAGGGCCGATTCGAATTTGTGTGGGTGGTGGACTTTCCTCTGTTCGAATGGAACGAGGACGAGAAGCGCTATGATTCACTGCACCATCCGTTTACGTCGCCCGTTGAAGAGGATCTGGGCAAGCTCGATACGGACCCGGCTCATATCCGTTCCCAGGCGTATGATATCGTCGTCAACGGTTCCGAAATCGGCGGCGGCAGCATTCGTATCCACAACCCGAAGGTGCAGCAGAAGGTTTTCGACCTGCTCAACATCTCCAGAGAGCAGGCTCAGCAGCGGTTCGGCTTCTTTCTCAAGGCTCTGACCTACGGCGCGCCCCCGCACGGGGGAATTGCGTTCGGCCTCGACCGCATGATTATGCTGCTGACCGGTACGGATAATATCCGAGACGTCATTGCTTTTCCGAAAACCCAGCGGGGCCAGTGCCTCCTGACCGATGCACCGAGCGAAGTGGACCAGAAACAACTTGACGAGTTGAACCTGCGAGCGCAAAGACACTCGCACGTCATCGATCAGAGAGTCGAAGAGCGGCAGCCATAGACTGGGCGGAACCGCATCAAGGCTAATCATTTCCCCGCGGATGATACATAAGGAGAATTCAGATGTGGGAACTCATACAGAACTGGAGAACGACGGTCTGGTTGCTGGGCGTGCCCGTGCTGTTGGGCCTGGTCGGTCACTTCCTGGTCTTCAAGATTCTCCGGAAGATCGCTCAGCGCACCGGCGGCGGGATCGATGATTCGCTGGTCAGACACTGCTACCGGCCTCTTCAATGGACGATTGTCGTCTTTGTAATACGTTTGGCGCTACAGGCCGCGTTTCCCGAGGAAATACCAGCCGGCGTCAGTCAGATTGTCGGTCTGGTCTTCATTGCCGTCGTATCGTGGCTCTTGATTAAAACGGTCTTCGTGCTTGAAGATTTTGTCGTCGGGCGTTTTGAAATCGGCGTCAAAGACAATCTCAGGGCCCGGAAGATACATACCCAGCTCAGGGTCCTCAAGCGAATCGTGTTTGTCACGGTTGGTCTTGTTGCCCTGGGCACGATGCTGATGACCTTCCCGAAGGTCCGGCAGCTCGGCACTACGATTCTGGCATCGGCGGGGATCATCGGGATCGTCGTGGGGATGGCCGCTCAGCGAACCATCGGGGCCTTTATCGCCGGGTTGCAGATTGCCTTCACGCAGCCTATTCGCGTGGACGACGTCGTGATCGTGGAAAATGAATGGGGCCGCATCGAAGAGATCACACTGACCTACGTGGTCGTCAGAATATGGGATCTGAGGCGACTGATTGTCCCGATTACGTACTTCATCGAAAAGCCTTTTCAGAACTGGACTCGTGTCACCGCGGACATTCTGGGCACTGTGTTTCTCTACGTCGACTATATGGTTCCCGTCGACTCGGTCAGAGAAGAGCTTCGTCGCATCCTGAAAGAATCGGAGCACTGGGACGGCAAAGTCTGCGGGGTGCAGGCCACGAATGCGTCCGAGCGTACGGTGGAGTTACGGGCTCTGATGAGTGCGGCCGACGCTTCGGCCGCGTGGAACCTGCGTTGCGAGGTGCGAGAGAAGCTGGTAGAGTTCATCAAGACGAAATATCCGCAGGCCCTGCCCAGGGTCAGAGCCGAATTGCATCAACTGAAGGCAGATGAGACATAAACACTTGCTGCCCCGGCACGATCTATTCTCGCGCTGAGCGCCGGGTTCGTGTTTTTTGGCGACAAGAATCACGGGATATGCGAATTGATCTAAAACGTGTTCGGCGAAAGCTTTCAAAGCTTTTGCGGTTATGGCCGTTGTCACTGGCGCGAAAGGTGCAGGTGACCTTTGGAGCGGCGGTGATCCTTGTCTTGGCGCTGGCCCTGTCGATACTGTACGTGTGGATGGGCCAGCTCACAAAGAAAGACCTGTTCGATACGGGGCGGTCGAGGTCGAAAGTACTGCTGGACCGCCACTTCCAGTTCAAGGACCTTGGCCAGACTCTCCCTGCTCTGGATAACCTCGGACAGGTGCGCGATCCGAACGACGTCGAGATATCCTGGGTTCGCTTCACGGAAGAGAGTGAAGAAAGTCTTTCGAAATTGAGCGAGCAGGTCGCCGAAAGAATCAGGGCTCTCAGGGCCGACCAGGACAGGGACGAAGATATTCTGACGGCACGGCGCGAAGGGCTTTTGGAGAACACGTACGTGCGGGTTTTCAAAGCGACGGATCGCTGCCTGAGCTGCCACAATGCTCAAGGCACCGCGAGTGCATTCGGACTCAATGAGCCCGTCGGGGCGGCCGTCATCCAGTCGCGAGACCTTGCCGGTGACATCAGCAAAACGGTCTTCATGAATCGCTTCTGGATCATTGTTGCGGGCCTGATCGGCGGCGCCGGGGCGATTGTCATCTTCTATGTCATCACGCAGAGCCTGATTCTTCGGCCCATTCGGCAGCTTCGGGCGCTTGCCAACAATGTGGCCGAAGGAAATCTTGAAATACGAAGTGCAATTGCCACCGGTGACGAGTACGAGAAGCTGGCCAGGGCATTCAACCACATGCTCGACAGGCTTCAGGCGACACAGGAAAAACTCCGGCAGGCGAATATACAGCTCGATACGAAAATCGCCGAACTCTCCGAGCGGAATATCGAGCTGTTTAAGGCCAACAAGGTAAAGAGTGAGTTCTTAGCCAACATCTCCCACGAGTTCAGGACGCCCCTGAATGCAATCCTCGGCTTTGCTCAGGTTTTGCGGGACAAGCCGCTTCTGTTGCAAAAGGAGAAGGCGCAGAGATATGCTGAGAACATTATCACCAGCGGCAACAGCCTTCTGAAAATGATTACTGACCTGCTGGATTTGGCGAAAACTCAGGCCGGTAAGATGGAACTGCACATAGAGAAGGCCTCCGCGGAGAGTTTGCTGGAGGGCATGTTGTCTGAGTTTTCACTGCTCACAAAGAAAAAGAAAATCAAAACCAGGCTGGTCCTTGGTTCGGGTCTTCCGCCGCTGGTGACCGACATCGGGAAAGTCCGGCAGATCCTCTATAATTTTCTCAGCAACGCCGTAAAGTTCACGCCGGTCCGCGGCAAGATTGAGATTGAAGCTCAGTTTCCTGCGCCCGGTGAACGCGGCACCGGACCCGAGCCTGGAATGATTCGGATCGCCGTAACCGACACGGGCAGTGGCATTGCCGAGCCCGACAGAGAGAAAATATTTGAGAAATTTCGCCAGGCGGACGGCTCCATCACACGTGAATCGACCGGCAGCGGGCTGGGATTGGCTATCAGCACGGAACTGGCCGCGATGCTTGCGGGGCGCATCGGCCTGCAAAGTCCCCCGAACGGCCGAAACGAAGGCTCAACGTTCTGGCTCGACATTCCAGTTACACTGACCAGGGAAGACAAGCACCCGACGCGAGGAACAGGGTCTGATTAAGCAGGAGAAAGACATGTATGCAATGCGTTCATACTTATTGCTCTTGTTGCTTTGCGCGTTCGTGTACGCCGGCTCAGGCGCCGTGACGGCTCTCGGCCGGACTCATCCGTTCTCTATCCACGACATGTTGGCGATGGATCGCATTTCCGACCCTCACGTCTCGCCCGACGGCGACCGGGTTGTTTTCGTCGTGCGCGAAACCGACCTCGAAGCGAACAAGGGGCGCACGGACCTCTGGCTGGTTTGGGCCGAGGGGACCGGTCTTCGCCGTTTGACGTCGCATCCGGAAGGCGATTCGAATCCCCGCTGGACTCCGGACAGCCAGGCAGTTTGGTTTATTTCCAGTCGTTCCGGGTCGGCCCAGGTCTGGCGGATTCGCATTGACGGCGGGGAAGCTCAGCAGGTCACCAAAGAGCCCCTCGATGTGGGGAATCTTCTCGTCTCCCCGGATGGCAGGCATATTGCCTTTACGATGGAGGTTTTCCCGGATTGCAGTACGCCGTCTGCGACGAAGGAGAGACTTGAGGAGCTCGAGCAAAGAAAGACGAGTGGGCGGATTTACGAGCGAATATTCGTCCGGCACTGGGACACGTGGAAGGATGGCCGGCGCTCGCATTTGTTTGTGATGCCGGCCGCAGGAGGCGAGGCCGTCGACGTGATGCGCGGTATGGATGCCGATACGCCCTCGAAACCATTCGGCGGCCCAGAGGAAATCACATTCACGCCGGACGGCCGGAGCATTATCTTTTCCGCGCGGGACGTGGGCTGCGAAGAACCCTGGTCCACGGATTTTGATCTCTATCAAGCACCCGTTGATGGATCTGAACCGCCCAAATGCCTGACGGAGAATAACCAGGCCTGGGATACACATCCGGTCTTCTCGCCCGACGGCAAGACGCTGGCCTACCTTGCGATGGACCGGCCTGGCTACGAGTCCGACCGCCTTCGCATCATTTTTCGCCGCTGGCCTGGCGGACCGCAGCGGGTCTTGACCGAACGGTGGGACCGTAGCCCCTCGTCCCTCTGCTTCTCGGGCGATGGGCAAACCATCTATGCGACGGCAGCCAGCACAGGCCAGAGATCGCTGTTTGCCATCAGCGCGAAAACCGGCGCGGTCAGGACGATTGTCAAGGAAGGCAGCATCAGCTCACCGCGTGTTGCGGG
>CP070806.1:1072887-1080676 GCA_020343675.1 Phycisphaerales bacterium | reverse complement strand
CGTAAGGATTCGGACCAGCTCCTTGACGTTCTGCTCGACCTCTTTGCGTTCTTTGTCGGTGATGTCCCGCTGGGCGGCCTTGGCCAGTGCGAGGATTTCCATGACCCGGCCGTACTTCTGAAGACGTTCGGTGTTGGCGCCGCCGCCGGCCTTGAGGCCCAAGGCGTTCATCGCCGTGGCGATTTCCGCTTCGAACGGGTCATTCGGTGACTTGGACCGGTGCGAGACGACGAGCTCGGCCCCGTAAGCCAGCGAGGTTAGCATCGCCAGCACCGTTTCCGAGAGGGTGCCGATCTGGTTGGCCTTTATCAGGGTGGCGTTGATCTCGCCGTTCTTTGCACAGGATTCGATGTTCTCGTCCTTGGTGGTAACCAGGTCGTCACCGATGATGAAGATCTTGTCGCCCAGCTCTTTCATCAGGTTCTTCCAGCCGGCATGGTCGAGCTCGCCAAACCCGTCCTCAATGGACAGGATTGGCACATCGTCTTCCATCGCCTGCTTGTAGAGTTCGAGAATCTCATCCCGGCTCATATCAAGCTTGCTCTTGTCGCGCCAGAAACGATACATGCCGACCGAGTCTTTCTGGCCGGTTTCTTCACGGTACAAGTTCTCGAGTTCCGAGGCCGCCGGGTCAAGGGCAATCGCCACATCCACGCCGGGGACGTACTCGCAATCCAGAATCGCCTGCCTCATCATGCGCCACATTCTCTGCTCGGGCACCTTGTCCGTGTCTTCCTTGTCGATGTACGGGGCCAGACCACCTTCGAGCCCGATACCCATGACCTTTGCGCCCGGCGCCGACTCGATAATCTCCTTGAGGCGGTACTGGAGCTTCACCGTCATTTCCTGGGCATCTTCGTAGGTCTTGGCCGAGAGTGGCAGGAACATGCTCTCCTGCATCGAAATATTGCTTTCGGGGTACTCCTTCTCGGTGTGACGGCCGCCCATCGCGCAGTTGCGATACTGCCACGGGGCCGTCACTCTGGTTCCGTCCTTGAGGGGCACGAACTGCATTCTGGAGCTCAGCAGTGTCTTCTTGACCTCGGCCACTCGGACGGACCAGCTTTCGCCGCTGGCCGCGGCCTCTGCGGCTCTTGCCGCGGCTTCAGCCGCCACCTGCTCCCTCATGCGGAACTCTCTGAGCTTGCCCGGGTCGGCCAGCAGGCGGTCCAGCAGGCCGACGCAGCCCGGAGCCAGGAAGAAGCGCCCCACATAGATGAGGACCTCGCCGAACTCGCCGCCGACAAGCAGCCCGCCGGCAATGCCAATGATGGCAATCGGAAGAAAGATGGTGGCCAGCCACTGGCTCCAGATCGGCGCGGATGCCGCAACCGCCAGGTTGTAGGGAGCGTCCGGAGCGAAGTTGCCGTTCTCTTTCTTGACACCGTAGAACTTGCCCCACGGAATCAGCAGGAACATCTGGATGTACCAGCCGATCTTGTTGCCGCTTTGAACGACGGCATCGGCCTTCTCCTGGGAGTCCTTGTTCAACGCGGTCAGCTTCACGGCCGTCAGGAAATGGCCCATCTCGTGGATGGCAATGCCGATATGCCAGGACAAGTACAGAATAAGCACAGAAACGGGCATTTCCCAGCTCGCAAACATGAAGCGTAGTACTTCGAGTTTGAGATTGGCCCCCTGCTCGGCTAATTCACGCAACCTCTCGACCGGAAGGCTCAGCACGGACGAGATAAAGGCCGCATGGAACGAGACAAGCTTGTGGTTGGCGATGACCCAGCCCCGCTCCAACTGTCCGGCGGCGCCGCTCAGCGGCCAGCCTGTTCTTGTTTGAATCTGTGACATCTTAGTCATTCCATACTACTCCTTAATTCGTGATTGAATTCAGAATCATAAGCAAGCTGCTCGACTGAATCGAGACATCGGCCCAGAGTTTAGCGAAATCTTCAACATTTTACAGAAAATTCCGGGGATTTCTGCAAAAAATTCTGTCGCTCCATCCAGCCGTCCAAGTCCGGTTGAGACCCGGATGTTTGTTGACGGAACCACGTTCATGGTGTAGAAAAAGACGCAAATCCATGCAAGAGACGGCGTCGAATGCAGCGGACAACCTCTTCAGACAAGGAGTGCTTATGAGCGAAAATCATGCAAATCCCACAGATGAAATCAGTGACCTCAGGCAGGCGCTCGAGAACTTTGAACAGGAAAAGGAGCGGGTCAGACTGATCATCGGTAAAATCGGCGGCGTGCCAAGCTTTCACACGAAGCTCATCAATGCCGTATTCATTGTCATAATCATCGGAGCGGGCGTGATTTCGATATTCGCCGACGAGAAATTGCGGCTGTTGATGGTTGAGCTGACAACCGTGATGCTCTCGGTTAAGATCATCTATATGATCCATGTCCAGATGCGTGTGAATCACTTCAAGTTCTGGATCCTCTCGGCGATCGAATGGCGGATAAACGAGATGATGGCCGAGATCAAACAGAACAGAAAATAGGGTGGACAGAAATGGGTGTTTTTATAGGCCCTGTGTTCCCGGTCAATCGCGTTTCCCTGGGCCCAAGCCGGGACGAGCAGACGCACAGCGAATCCAAAATGCTGCTTCGCCGGCTTTTTCTTATTCAACCCGGCGGAGACTTATGCCGATAAAACACCTGTGATGCATGAGTTCTTTGAGACTAAGGAGATTGAGATGGGAATCCAAGATTGGTCCGATGATATTGTTCTTGTAGATTTGCCTTCGGAGCCGGAAATGGGCGACGAGCTTAAGACGGTCACCGAGACGGTCCGGGACCGGGGCGATTGCGAGGTCGTCATTGATTTTTCGAGCGTCGATATCATTACGTCCTCGAGCATCTCGAAGCTGCTCAAGTTGCGAAAGCTTCTTTCGGACTGCGGGCATCGGCTCGTCTTCTGCAGCGTGGCCGCAGCGACCAGGGGCATCTTCACGGTAACCGGCCTCGACGGTATTTTTGAGTTTGCCGACGACAAGTTTGTCGCATTGGCGAGTTTGCAGATGGTCGGTTAGTATGAACAAAGAAGTGCTGCAGCAGATCGAGCGGATAGTCGAACACAAGTTTTCTGATACGAGTCTTTTAGCAGAAGCATTGACGCATTCCTCTGCCGTTGATGACCGCCTTCAGAGCAACGAGAGGCTGGAATTCCTCGGCGATGCCGTCCTGGCTTTGGTGATTTGCCAGGCCCTTTTCCAACGGTTCTCAGATTATCTCGAAGGCGACCTGACCAAAATAAAGAGCAAGCTCGTCTCTCGCGAGACCTGCGCTCAGATTTCTGGACAGCTTGGCCTGCAAAGATTCCTGAAAGTCGGCAAGGGCATGATCTCCAATCGCGCCCTGTCCGGCTCGCTGGCGGCCGGCGTCCTCGAGACCATCATCGCAGCGATATATATTGACGGCGGCTTTGACGCGGCCCGCGACTTCATCCTCAAAGCGTTCGGCCCGCTGATTGAACAGGCTGATGCAGAACAGGCGCAGGGCAACTTCAAATCCTTACTTCAACAGTACGCACAAGAGCACTTCAATGCGACGCCCTCCTATCTCCTGCTCGACGAGAAGGGGCCCGACCACCACAAATGTTTCGAGCTGGGCGTTGTGATTACAGACCGCCATTTCCCAAGCGCCTGGGGGGCCAATAAGAAAGAAGCCGAGCAGAAAGCCGCCTTCAATGCGCTCGTCGAGTTGGGTGTTCTCGATGATCCCGTCGAAGAAGACGATTGAGCCGCATCTCGCACAGCCCTGATTGAAAAAGAGCTTCGCCCTGAACCGAAGCCGCACGGTGGTGGCTCGGCTGGTTCTCAACGGGCTATTGACTATTCACTATTCACTATTGAGAAGTCCGGCGAAGCTGACCCATCTGTCAAAATTCTGTTTCCCGTATTCTTTTTCATGTGGCGTGTCCTTTCCTTTGAACAATAATCCTATTCAAAACCACAAGGATACGCCGCCTTGAGCATCCGTCCATCCACAACTTTCGGTTATACCTGCTGAGCAGCCGGGCAGCGACTCTCTGCGCCAAAACCGACGCAGAATCCATCGCCGGGAGAAATGCGGGCCAAGCGGCCGGTGAGCCCCAAGCGGGCCCGAGCGTCTATTCGGTAACCAGCCAGGCCAGAGCGTACAGCACCAGGGCCGTGACGACCATGAAAACAACAATCGAGCCGAACAAGACAACTACTTCTCTGATGAAGGGGGCGGCCTTGATTCTGGGTACTTTCGTGGCTTTATAGACGATGGCGATCGCTGCGACTAAGGGCAGCAGCCACACCATGGACTGCGGATCGACGCCGATTCTCTCGGGCACGGTGAAGCTTGCCATTACGAATGCTGCTATTGTCGGCATTTCAGTCTCCAACTGGCGCCGTGCCGTGCACGTGAGCCAGATACACGGCGTTGACGATGCACAAGAGATTGAGCAGGCCCGCGATGCTCGTGTAAATCTGGCCGATCTCGCTGGGTCTTCCGTACACGGCATAGTCTCCTGAGGTCGCGACGTGCCCCAGGGCCGCGACGGCCGGCGAATTCAGAATCTGCGCCAGGTACCAGGGTTTTGCGCCCGCGGGATTGACCACGCCGATAGACCCGATGTAAAGCCCTATGGCGAACATCACGACAATTGTCGCGAAGATGACGATCGCGTGTCGTTTCTTCCTGATCACGGCGTGTCCGCCGCCCGGCACGAGCCAGCCGGCAAGGCCCACAATCAGCAGGAACATAATGTGGCTTTCTCTCGAACGCCGTGCCATTATGATGCAGCCTCCGATTCCGCCGGCGTATTGGCATCGGCGGGTTCCGCGCGGGACTCGACCCACTTGAAACGCATACGCGCAAAGATATTCTCAGGGTTGAAATGAATCGCCCCCAGGCTCTGGGCTTGAGCGTGTTCTCTTGAGAACAACTGCGTCGCCTTCATCGTCTCGTAGTCCTCTTTCCAGAGCCGCTTGACGGAGACGTCCTTGATCGCAAGATAGCGCAGGTCGGGCTTGAATTCCATCACCACCGGCAGGTCTTCGGGCGTGTTGGCATCCGCCGGAACAAGCGCATAGAGCTTGTCCACGAAAAGCCGGTTCTTGCGGCTCTCGTTCAGAAAAAATGCCGCCGACGGATCCCCCTGTGTTTGCACCACCAGGGCCTCCAGCGTCGCGCGGGACATCCGGCGCAGCCCCGTCAAATTCTGCAGCCTGAATACGTCGGGCTTGTTGGGGTCCTTCTGGCCGTAGAGCTGCTCGAAAGTGCCAACCGCCTTGTCCCAGCCTTGCCTGCCGGCCAGCTCCACGAATTCCTCGGCTCTGACCTTGGCCGTCGTCATGGCCGCCAGTTTCTTGATGTCCTCCGCAACCTCTTCCTTCACCGAATAACGATCCTCCCGGGCGTCCTGGTCATTCGGGTCGAATTGCAGACCGTGCGTGCTGAAGGCCATATCGAGGTTCCCGGGTGCGGCGGCCTTGTGGGCCTCGATCACCCGCACGATCGCCATGATCCGGCGCGCCGTGCCCGCCCCCGTCATCAGGTCCTTCGCCGGCCCGATATTCTCGTACATCCGCGGCTTGGGCACATCGAACGGGCCAAGCTCGCTCGCGCCCAATTCATCGACCGCAAACACCGCCTGGCTCAATCTGACGGGAGTCTGGCCGTGTCCGCGCAAAAAGAGCATTCCAAGATACTCATCCATTTGCATCTCGGCCGGGCTCACCAATCCCGTCCGGCCGGCATATATCTTGATCTTATGTTTCTCGGTCAATTGCTCAGCCGCAGCGGTATAATCTCCGGCTTTGGCCTTGAGCTGCTCGGCGGCCGCATCTATCTCGCCGGCGTCTAAACCGGCTTCGGTCAGCGTCTTTGCCTCCTGCAAAATGCTATCGGCCCTGGCGTTGATTTTCTCGCTCAACAGCCGCTTTGCGATCGTCGGCGCTACTTCCGCGTAGCCTTTCGTCTGGGGCACTAATTCCGAGTTCGGATCGTTCGGGTCCGATCGTACCTGTTCGGTGAACATTCCCTCTTTGTTCCGATTGTAATAGTCTCCCACCTCATCCTGTGTCGGCGGTGCGACAATCGTCCGAACGTCATCGAGCTTCACTGCGATGTACTCAAGGCGCGCCCGAGCGGGGAGCTTGTATCCAAAGCCATAGGGATTCTCTTGCCCGACCGTGCCGGCGACAAACGTCTTGTACGTATCGAAATGCTGTCGCAATTGTTCTTCGCCCGGCGCCTCCACGGTCTCGGCGAACACCTCGGCTTCAAATTCCACGATCTGTGCATCGATGCTCTCTCGCTCGGCGGCCGCCTCAACCATGATCTGTCGTCCGGTCAGGCCCTCATTGACACACATCGTCCGTGCATATTGCCAGACGGCCAGCAGCTCGCCCAACGTCGAGAGGATCTGTTGCTCCGTAATGCCCTGCCGGCTGATCAACGCCGTCATGAACTGCGAATACGTCTGGCCCGGGAACAACTGCGGGATGGCCTGGCCCAGCAGCTCGCCCGCCTGGTCGTTTGGAATCCCGATCCCGGCACGCCGGGCTTCGAATTTCAGGCAATGCCACAGGACGTTCGGCGGCGCCGGGCGCCTGTAGATATCATTGATTTGCTTATCGCTGATCGCGTACAGGTTCCTGCGAATCGACGATTTGACCTGGCTCATCAGGGCGGCCGAGCCTCGCTGGTCGGAAAAAAGCAGCTCGGCCAGAAACACGCCCTGCAAATCCTGGGCACGCAGCAGATCATCAGCACGCAGCGTGCGCAGCAGTTCCAGCTCCTGACGCGCCCCGTACAGGTCGTAGTTGGTGATCTCCCGCTCGCCGATGTAAGCGACCGCTTCGGTCCGGGCCTGCCCGCCCCAGCGACCCAGGAAATCGCCGGCGACAAAGCCGAACATCAGGACGACCACCACCACGGCCATCACCTTCATGTTATTCTTTCGCAACCATCGAACTAAACTCATACATGAACTCCAAATTCGTTGGGCTCTCGATACGCGATGCTCATCGAGTAGTAAGCATCAGGCAACAAAACGTTCAATCGACAATCCGCCGAGTATAGGCAAATCCGACCAGTTTGCAAGAAAAATACCCCGCCGCCAAAGGCTTCCAAAAGCGCCTTCTATCGCCGGAAAAGAGGGATTCTGGGCCGATTGAGTCTCAGCACAACGAGTTGACCGGCCCACCCGTAACTGACCGGTGACGGTCTTGTGCAAATTCTTCTTGACGAGAGAGGGGCTGATTTGGTAGAAAATATAAGGTTGGAGGTTTTCGGGTTGTCAGGAGCGGTTTGTGCGTGAGCCTGCAGAATCTGCGCCTGAGAAGCGCCGGTCTCGCTATGACCGCCGAACTCGTATGTGGCCTTGTCACGCCAAAGGCGCTTCGGCGATAACGGTTCTTGCCGGTGTGGTGAGTCCTCGCCAGCGGTGATCCGGCGCGAGGTGATGAGAGCAGACCAAGTCAGTAAAACAAATTGCCGGTTTCGTGGAGGAAGGAGGTAGTCTCAAAGCGTAAGGTATTTTCGATTTGCGTACGTGAGGATGTTAATTGCCTGTCGATAACATCGAGGGTTTTGGTGTGTGGCCAAAACCCGGCTAATCTTAACTCTCTTGAGGGAGGATTATCATGTCTAAGAAATTGGCCTATTTGACTTCTTTTGTTTTGGTGGTGGCTCTGGCCGGTACAAATGTGACGCTTGGCGATGTGTGGGAGAGCTATATCGTCGAGTCGTCTGACGACTCCGAAGAGTTGGACCCGAGCGGAACTCCGGAAGCCGGCAGCAGCGACCTGGAGTTCCCCTATGAAGACCCGGGTATGGGCGATAAGCAATTAGT
>CP070806.1:1064994-1072787 GCA_020343675.1 Phycisphaerales bacterium | reverse complement strand
AAGTTGTTTTCTGAGCGTCTCGGCGGTGACGCGGATGCCCATCGAGGTCAGCTCGTGGCGGCGCTTTGTGATGGGATTCCAGACCAGGATGTCGCCATTGAGGCCGTGCATGGGCCGGCCGTCCTCGCTGGTGGTCTCGGTGACCCAGTCGTCGTAGTCGGCGGCGCGCATCTCGTGCGGATAGCCGTCCTGCAGCACCCAGCCAATGCCGATGATGAAGACGGCGGGGTATTCCTGCAGGATCGCTGTCTCTCGCTCTTTACGCGGCAGGTCGGGAAATCGTTCCAGGATCTCTTCGGCGTGCAGGAACGTCAGCTCGTCGGGCAGATCGGGGTACTTGTCGGTCTTCAACTGAGGGAAAAGCTCCTGGACGTGGATCTCGGCGCCCTTGAGGACTTTCCATATCTTCCGCACCACCTCGCGCAAAAGGTCCAGGTTGCGCTGCTCGGCGGTGATGGCCAACTCCCAGTCCCACTGGTCCACATAGGCACTGTGGTCGTGGTCGAGGAAGTAATCCTTGCGGACGGCGCGCATATCGGTGAGCAGTCCCTCGCCGATTTTCATTTCGAACTGCTTGAGGGCCATGCGCTTCCACTTGGTGGCGGCCTGGACAACCTGAGCATCGATCGGGTTCTTATCGCGGTCGTTCGAGATGTGGAACTGGATCGGGGTCCGCGAGCCGTCGCGGTCGAGCAGGTCGTTGACTCCGCTCTCGACGTCCACAATCAGGGGAACAGTCACGCGGATAAGATTGAGCTCTTTGCAGAGATTCTGCTCGATGTAATCCTTTGCCGCATAGGTCGCAAGCTGCGTTTCCTTCGGACTCAACAGAGACTGATAGTCCTGTGGAAGGATTTTCTCCAACTCGGCATAGTCGCCAATTCCGGGGCCGGCCAAATCCGCCTTTTTCTTGTCTGTCATTGTGTGCTCTCCTGTATATTTGAGTATGGGTATTTGTCAAAGCCGCGGCTCTTCGTCACTCAAATGCAGCAAATCATAGTAAAGGCCGTTGAGTCCCGCAAGACTCTTTCTAAAAATTGACGGGTGCAGGGATGAATCAGCCGTCTTCGCGCAGCCAGGCCACGAATCTCGCCAGGCCGGTTTTTATGTTGGTGGAGGGATTGTAACCGATTTCTCTGGAGGCTCTGGTGATGTCGGCATAGGTGCGTCTGACGTCGCCCGGCTGGGGGGGCAGGTGCTCCTTCAGGGCTTTCCTGCCGAGTGCCTTTTCGATTTCCGCGATCAAGTCGTTGACGGTCATCGGCTCGGATTCTCCCAAATTGTAGATGTTGAAGTCATCGCATTTGTCTATCGCCGCAACTGTGCCGTCGATGATGTCATCGATATATGTAAAGTCGCGCATCATCGAGCCGTCGCCGAAAACGCAGATGGGCTTACCCCCTTCGATGAGCCTGGCGAATTTGTGGATGGCCAGGTCGGGCCTTTGCCTGGGGCCGTAGACCGTAAAGAAACGCAGGCACGTGACGGAGATGCCACAGAGGTGGTGGTACGTGTGGCAGAGCAACTCGCCCGCCTTCTTGGTCGCGGCGTAGGGCGAGATGGGGAAGTCAACGTTGTCGTCCTCGGAAAAGGGAACTTTTTCGTTGTTGCCATAGACGCTCGAACTTGAGGCGAAGAGGAACTTGTCAACCTTATGTGCTTTGGCCGATTCGAGCAGAACCACCGTTCCGTTGACATTGACGTCGGCATACAACATCGGCTCGGCAATAGAGGGCCTTACACCCGCTTTGGCGGCTAAGTGAACCATCACCTCGACGCCGTCGCCAACGGCCTTGTCCATCGCCGCACTGTCGCGAATATCGGCTTCGACGAGTCTGAAGTTCTCGTTCTTCAGGCACTCGCTGATATTGTCGCGTTTGATTTTCGAATCATAAAAATCGTCAAAATTGTCGACGCCGATTATGGCCCAGCCCTGTCCCAGCAGCCGCTCGCACAAATGCGAGCCGATGAAGCCGGCCGCTCCCGTAACCAGTGCTTTGCGATCAGGCATCCAAAGTACCCTTGATACAATGTTCGGCCGCCTCGGCCATTCGAGAGGCGACGCTACGCCGAAAAGACAACGATCAAACCGAAGGCCAAGACAATCAGTGCAATGACTCGAAAAATCAGCATGGACTGCTGCACGTACCAGTCGAGCATCCTTCTGATCTTCTCAGGCCCGAGGGCGAAGATCAGAGAGCCGCCAAGCAGGAAGATAATTCCGCAGGCAAAGATGACCCAGAACGACCTGCATTCGCGGGCGCCCACGAAGAAAACAATCGCCAGCGCAAACCTCAACAGACCGGCAAAATAGATTCGCTTGCCCTCCTTGAAAAACTCCATAAGGCGTTTGATAATTCGCGGGCGCAGCAGGTACGCGATTCCCATCAGGACGAACAGCACGCCCAGGCTCTTGATCACAATGTGCATCAGTCTATCCTTTTCTTTGAACCGGCGGCGTCAGGTTCACGCAGCAGACAGTTCTCAAACGGATGCTCTTCCGATACTGTGATACTGAATTCCCTTGTTCCTGACGAGATCGGGGTCATACAGATTCCTGCCGTCGAAGATCACGGGCTCCTTGAGCTTCTTTGCGATGGTCTCGAAGTCCGGGTTGCGAAACTCCTGCCAGTCCGTGAAGATCGCCAGCGCGTCGGCACCGTCAAGGGCATCGTATCCGTTTGGGCAGGTCTCGACGGCTCCCTCCAAGGCAACCATCGCCGCAGAGGTGGCCTCCGGGTCATAAGCCCTGATCTTCATTCCACAGCGGAGAAATTTTCTGATGCAATAAATCGCCGGCGATTCCCTGACATCATCGGTCCGCGCCTTGAACGACAATCCCCATGCAGCCACCGTCGTCCGGTCCTGCCGGCCCTGAAAATAATCGAGCACGCGCTGTGCGAACCTGTCGTGCTGACGGACATTGGCCCGCTGGACCGCTTCGGCGATGGTCATTTCAACGCCGTGCTCGGCGCCGGTATGAATCAGCGCCCGGATGTCCTTCGGAAAGCAACTGCCGCCGAAGCCGACACCCGGAAACAGAAAGGCCGAGCCGATCCGCGAGTCACTGCCCAACCCGTGCCTGACCATCTCGACGTCCGCCCCGAGTTTCTCGCACAGCGCCGAGATTTCATTCATAAACGAGATGCGCGTGGCCAGCATGGTATTGGCCGCGTACTTGGTCATCTCAGCCGACGCCGGATCCATGAACAGGATGCGGCTTCTCTTTCGCATGAAGGGGCTGTACAACTGGTGCATGATTGTCCGCACTTCCGGGCTGGTTGTCCCTATGATGATCCGGTCGGGACTCATGAAATCCTCTACCGCGGCGCCTTCTTTGAGGAACTCCGGATTGCTCACATAGTCGAATGGCGCTTTTGTCTTCGATTTCATAATGTCCGCAACCTTTTTGTGCGTACCGACCGGCACAGTGCTTTTGGTCGCGATGATGCGGTAGTCATGCAGGTTTTCGGCGATCTCGCCGATTGCTGCAAAGATGGCCGAGAGATCGGAGCAGCCATCGGGCGCCGACGGGGTGCCAACCGCAAGGAAGATGATCAGCGCATTGTCCACGCCGTATTTCAAATCTGTGGTAAAGTGCAACCGGCCGAGTTGCTCGTTGCGCTTGACGATTTCCGTCAGGCCAGGCTCGTACATCGGGATTACGCCGTTTTTCAAGCTGGCGATTTTCTCGCTGTCGTTATCGACGCAAACGACAGTGTTGCCCGCCTCCGCCAGGCAGGCTGATGTCACCAATCCAACATATCCGACGCCGACCACACAGATCTGCATCTCATCGGCTCCTTCGTTCAATCCTCAATCAACGGGTTCAATCATATCGACATCGAGCTCGACGCTGGCCGCCTGGCCGAGCATGTCCACCTGCAAGACCAGGCGTGTTGCCCCTCGGGCCTTTGCGACCACACCCTCCAGCCCCATCAAGGGTCCGGCCACGACTCGGCACTTCTGGCCCTCTTTGAGATACTTGTGCGGCGTCACGGGCACACCGGCGCGAAGCGCCTGCTCGATCTGCCGCAGCTCCTTGACTAATCTCTGCTGGTCCTTCACTTCGATCAGGTTTGCGACGCGGTCGGTTCGCAGTAGTTCGACGCGATCATTCTCCTGGCCGCAGAAAAATAGATACCCACTGAACAAAGGCAGCAGGGAGCGTGTCGTCCGCCGGCTCTTGCGCCGGACCTTCCAGCTCATCGGCAGAAAATAACTGATCTCCCGCCCGATCAGATCATGCGCCAGGGCCTTCTCATTTCTGCTCTTTGTATGGACCACCCACCACTGGCCCTTGAAGTCGCTGATCGATTCGGCTTCGGGCCAAACAACGGGCGGATTTTCACTTACCTTCAGCAATTTTCGTGGTCCTAATGTAGTCCGTAGAACTTGAGCACCGTCCTGGCAGTGTGTTCGATCTGGTCCGGCTGCAATTCGGGGTAAACCGGCAAAGACAAAACCTCGCCGCACACCCTTTCAGCGATCGGCATATCGCCTTCGCGATAGCCAAGCTGCACAAAGCAATCCTGCACGTGCAGCGGCTTCGGATAGAACACCGCCGAGCCTATTCCGTTTTCCGCCAGATATTTCGCAAGATTGTCCCTATCCGGTACGGCGATCGCATATTGGTGATAAATGCTCACGTTGTTTGCATCGATCCTGGGTGTCTTGACCGGTGAACCGGTAAAGAGACGGTCGTACAACTCAGCGTGTTGTCTGCGTTTGACGTTCCAGCTTTCCAGGTGCTTGAGCTTGACGTTGAGCACTGCGCCCTGAATGCCGTCGAGGCGGAAATTGCCCCCGATTTCTTTATAGAAGTATCGCGGATTCTGCCCGTGGTCGCGAAGGATCCTGATCCGCTGCGCCAGCTCGTCGCTGCTGGTGGTGACTAATCCGCCATCGCCGAAACCACCGAGATTCTTGGTCGGGTAGAAGGAAAAGCATCCACAGTCCCCAAAGGTGCCTGCCTTGACCCCATCCTGGCTCGCGCCGATGGCCTGGCAGGCGTCTTCGATCAGAGCCAGATTGTGCCGGCGGGCAACATCCATGATGGGCTTCATCTGAGCCAACTGCCCAAACAAATGTACCGGAATAATGGCCCGGGTCTTTCCAGTGATCTTCTCTTCGATGAGCGCCGGGTCGATGTTGTATGACTCGGGATCAACGTCCACAAACACGGGCCTGGCCCCGACCCTGACGATGCAACCGGCCGTGGCGAAAAACGTAAAAGGCGTGGTGACCACCTCGTCGCCCGGCGCGACATTGAGTGCCATCAGACCGACCAGCAGGGCATCGGTCCCGCTCGAGACGCCGATGGCGTGCTTACAACCGCAGTAGGCGGCGACGTTTTTCTCAAACTCCGCGACCGCCGGGCCGAGGGCAAAGGCCTGGCTCTCGCAGACGTCGCTGATGGCGCGCGTGACTTCATCTTTGACCGTCGCGTATTGCGCCTTCAAATCCAAAATCGGGACCTGCATTAAGACTCCCTGTTGCTATTAGGCTTTGACGACTTTTCTTGCGGTTCCGCGCACGGCCGCCGTGGCGTTTCGCGTATCGACCACGAGCTTTGCATGTTTGACAATCCAGCCATAGTCAACATCGGTGTGGTCGGTCGAGATCAGAACCACATCGTAGCCGGCTAACATGTTCGCAGACAATTTCTTACTGACCATCTTCAAATCGTGCTGTCGCTGTTTGTGCGTCCTGGGAATGTGCGGGTCGCTGTAGTCGACCTTCGCGCCCCTTTGGCGCAGCAGCTCGATCAGCTCGATGGAAGGGGACTCCCGCAAATCGTCGATATCCTTTTTGTATGCCAAGCCCAGGACCAGCACCTTCGAGCCTTTGAGGCTCTTGCAGCGTTCATTCAGCGCTTCGATGGTTCGGGCAATGACGTAATGCGGCATGCTGGTGTTGATTTCACCCGCCAGTTCGATAAACCGCGTCGGCATACCGTACTGCCGGGCCTTCCATGTCAGATAGAACGGGTCGATCGGGATGCAGTGGCCGCCGAGCCCGGGCCCCGGATAAAAAGCCTTAAATCCAAATGGCTTGGTGCTCGCGGCATTGATGACCTCCCAGACGTCGATGCCCATTCGCTCAAAAACGACCTTGAGCTCATTAACCATCGCGATGTTGACACAGCGATAGATGTTCTCGAGGATCTTCGCGGCCTCGGCCGCTTCGAGGCTGGAGACCCGAACGGTCCGCTCAATGGCGGCGCCGTAGAGCTCGCACGCCGCATCGAGACACTGTTTCGTCAGCCCGCCGACAACCTTCGGAATCGTCTTGGTGGTGAAATCCTTGTTGCCCGGGTCCTCCCGCTCGGGCGAATAGGCTACGTGAAAATCCCTGCCCGCTTTGAGGCCGCTGGTCTCCAGAATCGGAACCATCAGCTCGCGCGACGTGCCCGGGTACGTGGTGCTCTCCAGCACGACCAACTGACCCGGCCGCAGGTACTTTGCGATGGTCTCGGTGCTGCCGACAATGAACTGCACGTCCGGCTCGCGATTTTCCGTCAAGGGCGTCGGCACGCAGACAAGGATGGCGTCAACGGTTTTAAGCCGGGTCATATCGGTCGTAGCACGAAACCGGCCCGTTTTCACGATCTGCCTGACCTGGGCGTGAGGGACATGCTTGATGATGCTCCGGCCCGAATTGAGAATCCGGACCTTCTTTTCGTCGATGTCGAAGCCCACAACCTTCAGCCCCGTATTAGCAAACTCCCGCGCCAAAGGCAGACCCACGTAGCCCAGCCCCAAGACCCCCACGACAACGTGCTTCTTTTCGACTCTTTCTTTCCACTGGCTCATAAATCATCCCTGATACTCAACACAGAAGCTGTTAGTTTAGGCCGACGCAGTCAAAATGTCAAACCAATTGGAGCCTCAGAATTAAATATTGACTATTGAGCGTTTTCAATCAAGAATTAGCCCAGTTGATTCTTGTAAAATATAAGACAGGCGGCAGACAATCGAAAATCGAAAATCGAAGATTAGAAATAGGGTAAGCGTGCTGTTCACGTGTGTCGGCAGACGCGTTTCTTTGCTGGAGAGCTTCCGCAGGGCGGCCCGCAAGCTCAGGCTCAGCGCTTCGTTCTTCGGAACCGAGAGGACCGAGCTGAGTTCGGCTCTGCACTTATGTGACAAGCGCTTTCTCGTCAAGCCGACGGCGCACGCAGGCTATACCGCCGAGCTGCTCTCGATTGTCAAAGCCAACAAGGTCAGGTTGCTTGTTCCCACGGTCGATCTGGACCTCAAAGCCCTGGCCCGGCACAGGGAGAAATTCGCCAGGGCCGGCTGCCGCGTGCTCGTCTCGCCGCCTGAAGTGATTGACATTTGCCAGGACAAACGCAAGACGTACCGTTTCCTGGTCAGGAACGGCTTTGAGACGGCGTTGACCATGAGCATCCGCTCGGCACTTTCGAAGAAGAAAATCCGCTGGCCTTGCTTCCTCAAGCCCTGGGACGGCTACGCCAGCCGGGGCAACGCTGTCATCAACAATCGCAAGGAACTGCTGTTCCACGCCCGGCGCATCCCGAACGCTATCTGCCAGGAGTTCGTCGAGGGCGCCGAGTACACGTGCGATGTCTATGTCGATTTCGATATGAAGGTCCGTTGTGTCGTGCCGAGACGGCGCATCGAGGTCAGGGCCGGGGAGGTCAGCAAGGGCCAAATCGTCAAGGACTCCCGCATCATGGCCGAAGCCGCCGCTTTGGTCGGGCGACTCGGCGCCGGGCCCGGTGTCGTCACCCTGCAACTGTTCCTGACCGATGATAACAAGATCAAGTT
>CP070806.1:1056982-1064894 GCA_020343675.1 Phycisphaerales bacterium | reverse complement strand
GTAGCGATCCCTCGCGGGCTGCGAGAAAAAAACCAATTATGTGATTCTCTATGTCCTCGGTGTTCTCGGTGGCTGATTTGAAAAAACAAAGCCAATTTGTTCTCGTTCGGCGTTGGGCGTGCAGCGGACAGCGTAAAGCAGGTTGAAAAAACAAACCCAATTATCCGGAGGGCAAAAATCGGCGTAATATCAGCATTAACAATGGTTTATGGAGAATCTGACGATCTGAGAGGGAAGAAAAACAAAGCCAATCGGACCGACACATTTCCCTGGCGGAATGCGGTTTTGAAAGAACAAGCTTGCCCTGAGCGCAGTCGAATGGAGCCAATTCATTGGAGCCAATTCATTAGCGTTCTGCGTTTTGTGTTCTGCGGACAGCGTAAAGGAATTTGAAAAACAAAGCCAATCTCGAACGCGGCGGCAAGTCAGGCGGATGCGCCAAGAGCGAATTTTAAGCTGGGAAATTGGCAATTCGGTGTATAATATGAGGGCAATACCTTTAAAAATACCGCCCAAGAACTGATTCTGGAGGATTGAGAAAATGAAACGCCTGGTAATTCTCACGGTGGTTCTGGCCTTATTCGCCGTACCCTGCCACGGGCAGCGCCGCACCCGAGCCCCTCGGCGAAAGGTCGTCCAGCTCACCGAGCCCAACGTCACCGGGGCCATGAGTCTCGAAGAGGCCCTGGCCAGCCGGCGGAGTGTTCGCAGCTTCTCGAATCAACCGCTCAAGTGGGCCCAGATCGGCCAGTTGGCGTGGGCCGGCCAGGGTATCACCGATCCCCAAAGAGGTCTGCGCGCTGCGCCGTCAGCCGGGTCGGTCTATCCCATCGAGTTGTTCTTCGTCACGCAAGAGGGCGTATTCGTGTATCGCCCCGCCGAGCACAGCCTGGAACAACTGACCGATCAGGATGTTCGCATGGCGCTGGTCAGAGACGGCAAGGCGCAGGATTCGGTCGCCGAAGCCGCCTGTAATATCGTCGTTGCCGGTTCTGTCAGAAAGCTTTCGGAGCGATTCAAAGAGAAGGCCCGAAACTACATGCTCATGGAAGCCGGCCACATTGCCCAGAATATCCAACTGCAGGCGGTCTGTCTGGGCCTGGGGTCGGTGACGGTCGGCGGGTTTGACACCCGAGGCGTGCGCAAGGTGTGCGGCTTGACGAGAGGTCTGGAGCCTATTTATGTCATTTGTGTGGGCTATCCGGCCGGCGAGGGCGCAGCCGAAACCGCGGGAGCCGGCGCCGCCGGAAAGAAAGCGGCGCTGATTATCGCCAGTCAGAATTATCACGATGCGGAGCTCTTCGACACGAAGCGCGTGCTTGACGCCGCACAGGTACAGACGTTTATTGCAGGGCCTCGCAGAGGCGTCACCCGAGGCACGCTCGGAGGCGTCGCCGAGTCGACCGTTCTTGCGAACCGGCTGGCGGTCAACGACTATGATGCAATCATCTTCATCGGTGGCCCCGGCGCCACCGAGTACTTCACCAATCCCGCGGCGCTGAATATTGCGCGCGAGGCGGTACGCAGCGGCAAGGTCCTCGGCGCCATCGGGATCGCCCCGACCATCCTGGCCAACGCGAACGTGCTGGCCGGCATCCGGGCGACCAGCCTGCTGACCGAGCAGCAAAGACTCGTGCAAGCCGGTGCGATTTACACGGGCTTTGCGGTCGAACGAGAAAGACAGATCATCACCGCAACGGGGCCGGAAGCAGCCGTGCTGTTCGGCAGAGCGATAACCGAAGCGCTGGCTGGAAGATAGACGCTTCGGGGCATGTGTAAAAGCACGTTTGTGTCGATCGCGCAGGAGGGACCGAGCTCAGGATGTATCTTGAGACTGTCTGTAGCGATTTGTGATCGGCAGTCGTCGGTCCTTGCCGAAGGCCTTCGGGGTGATTTTTATCCCCGGCGGCGACAGCCTTCGCTTGTACTCGTTGCGATCGACCAGGCGGATAACCGCGTTGACCACATCGCTCGGCAAACCGCCCTCGACGAGCTGCGTGACGGATTTGTCCTCTTCGACGTATCCTTTGAGGACCTTATCCAGCAGATCGTACTCGGGCAGCGAGTCACTGTCCCTCTGGTCGGGCCTTAACTCGGCACTGGGCGCCCGTGTGATGACGCCGTTCGGGATGACTTCATGGCCGGCTGTGCTGTTGACGTGCTCGGCCAGTCGATACACGGTCGTTTTGGGCACATCCTTGATCACCCCGAAGCCGCCGGCGGTGTCACCGTAAAGCGTGGTGTAACCGACGGCCGTTTCACTCTTGTTGCCGGTCGTCAACACCAACGAGCCGAACTGATTGCTCAGGGACATCAGAATGCAGCCGCGAATCCTTGCCTGGAGGTTCTCGTAGGCGATGCCGCTGCTGTCCCAGCCTCCGACTACGCTCAGCGAGCTATGGAACGGTGCAAGAACCGGCCCGATGGCAATGGTGTGAAACTCGATACCGAGATTCTTCGCCAGCTTCTCGGCGTCGCTTATCGTCTCGGGGCTGTTGAACTGCGAAGGCATACTGATGCCAACGACATTTTCAGCACCGACCGCCGCGACGGCAATCGCGGCGGTCAACGCAGAATCGATGCCGCCGCTCAGACCCAACAGGACTCTCTTAAAACCGTTCTTCTGGGCGTAGTCTCTCGTGCCAAGCACAAGGGCCTGATAGATTTCATCGATGAGATCCGCCGGCTGGGCGGCGGCAGGCTGCGCCGGCTTGATGCGCACGGCGCCGTCGGCAGCAACAACATCGGCAATTATCAGGTCCTCATCGAATGCATTCGCCTTGGCAACAACAACGCCGTCCGAATCGGCGAACATGCTGCGACCGTCAAAAATCAACTCATCCTGACCGCCCACAAGGTTGCAATAGGCGACGGCACAGTTGAATTCCCTCGCGCACCGGCCGATGGTCTCCTCTCTCGCTTTGACCTTGCCTGTGTGAAAGGGCGAAGCCGAGATATTCAGAATCATTTGGATTCGACCGACGGTTCGTAGAAAGCTGCGAAGCCATCCGATATTCCAGATGTCAAAGCAGATCGTGACGGCAACATCGAGGTCTTTCAGGCTGATTTTCAGGGGCTCGCCGCCCGGTTGGAAGTAGCGCCGCTCGTCGAATACTCCATAATTCGGAAGTAGTGACTTGCGATAGATGTGGCTGACTCTTCCCCCCTGGAGTATGGCCGCCGAATTGTGGCAATTCGCGGCGTTGCCTTCGGCAAAGCCGACGACGACGGTTTTATCGGGGCACTCGGCAGCGAGTCTCTCGACAGCCCGCATACAGTCTCTGAGAAAATGCGGCTTGTGGAGCAGATCTTCGGGCGGATAACCACAAATAGCCAACTCCGGAAAGGCCAGCAAATCCACATCGGCCCGAACCGCCTCGGCATAGAGCCGCCGCATCTTCTCGGCGTTACCCGCCAGATCACCGACAACCGGATTGAATTGACCCAACGCTACTCGCACGGTACGCAGCTCCGGGGAACAACTTCTGCACAGGCCAGGATATACGAACGCCCAAAAAGAAACGGAGAGGGCGGGATTCGAACCCGCGGTACCCAAAGGGCACACCGGTTTTCGAAACCGGCTCGATCAGCCACTCCGACACCTCTCCAAGCGAAGGGAACAGAAGAGCATAAAGCCTTGTGCACCCGCGCCTTGCTTGTTACCCTACACTGGGCGGGCCGGTATTGCAAGAAAATTAGGGGTAAGTGTATGACTTCGGATTCTCCCGCACAGGGTTTGCCCGGGCAGAAAGCTAGGCGATACGACATACGCCTGTTGTGGTCCACGCAGTGGCGGCTGAATCGCCTGAACTTTGTTGAGAAGAGGCAGCGCATGAAAAGGCTGGTAATCGCAATAGCGACCGTATTCGGGGCATCGATGGTAAGGACCGCCAATCTTCAAGCACATGAAGTGGCCCGTGCGGCGCGGCAGTTCTCCACGCTGGCTATCCGATCTCTTGGCACTACGGGGAGCCAGAAACAATCCTCGGCGTCCCTGTCACCCGGTGTGAAGCCAGTCTGGGACCTGCGCAAAGCGTATCGGGAAACAACGCTTACCCGCGAGCGGATCTGCATCAACGGGCTCTGGCGGTGGCAACCGGCCGAACCCGACGCGGACCAGCCGCCGGCGGGGAACTGGGGCTACTTCAAGGTTCCGGCGTGCTGGCCCGGCATCACCAACTATATGCAGAAGGACAGCCAAACGGTCCACGCTCATCCTGACTGGTCGAATCAGAGGTTCGGAAGCATCACGGCCGCCTGGTATGAAAGGCAGATCACGATCCCAAGTCATTGGGCAGGTCGCCGCAATTCAATTTCCGTCGAGTATTTGAACTCATACGCGGTTGTGTACGTCGATGGAGCGAAGGCAGGCGAAGCGCGGTTTCCGGGAGGCGAGGTTGATCTGGCCTCCGTATGTCGTCCAGGCCGTACGCACAGGCTCAGCCTGCTCGTGGTCGCCATGCCGCTCAAAGGCGTCATGCTTTCGTACACGGATAGCGCTTCGGCGCGGGAGGTCAAGGGCTCAGTGGCCCGGCGGGGCTTGTGCGGCGACGTGTATATGGTGAGCACACCGGGCGGGCCGTACATCGCCGACGTGAAGACCGAAACGTCAGTACGCCGACGGCAGCTCACGGTCGAGGCGGCGTTGGAGGGACTATCGACGGATGCGCGGTACGCCGTTTATGCACGGTTCGTAAAGGACGGCCGGAACATCAGGGAATTCACCAGCCCGTCATTTCAACAGAGTGACCTCAGAGAAGGTCGTATTGCATTCACGCAAGACTGGATGCCCGAGAAGCTCTGGGACATTCATACGCCCGAGAACACATACGATCTTGAAGTTTCGCTTCTGGACGCAAGGGGCGCGGTTCTTGATACAAGCTGGCCGGTGCGCTTCGGATTCCGCGAGTTTTGGACCGAAGGCCGGGACTTCTTCCTCAACGGCACAGGCATCTTTCTATCTGCGGTGCCGCTTGACAATGCCCAGGTTGGCGCCGCACTGGCCGGCTACGAGGCCACCCGCGAGAGCCTGGAGCGGCTCAAGAGCTTCGGCGTCAACTTCGTCTACACTCACAACTACGGCTGCGAGCCGGGCTCGCATCTGAGCTTTGCCGAGGTCCTCAGAGCAGCCGACGATGTGGGGATACTCGTTGCGCTTTCCCAGCCGCACTTTAGCCACTACGATTGGAAAGCCCCCGATGCTGATGTCAACAACGGCTACGCCCGCCACGCGGAGTTCTACGTGCGAGCGGCGCAGAACCACCCGTCCGTCGTGGCATATTCCATGAGCCACAATGCCACGGGCTACAGCGACGACATGAACCCGGACATGATTGACGGGATTCAGGATGGGCGCGACAGATGGGCTTTGAGAAATGCCAAGCTCGCGTTACGCGCCGAGGCAATCGTGAAACACATGGACCCCGGCCGCATCGTCTATCACCATGCGTCTGGCAACCTAGGCTCGATGCACGCGATCAATTTCTATCCGAACTTCGCCCCGATTCAGGAGCTGTCCGACTGGTTCGAGCATTGGGCGACGCAGGGTGTCAAGCCGGTGTTCTTGTGTGAATACGGCGCGCCGTTCACGTGGGACTGGACGATGTATCGCGGGTGGTACAAGGGCCAGCGCGAATTCGGAAGCGCCAGGGTGCCCTGGGAATTCTGCCTAGCCGAATGGAACGCCCAGTTCCTCGGGGACAAGGCTTTCCAAATCAGCGAGCCGGAGAAGGCGAATCTCCGCTGGGAGGCCAAGCAGTTTCGAGCGGGCAATCTGTGGCACCGTTGGGACTATCCTTACCAAGCGGGCTCGACCAGCTTCGACGAACGATATCCCGTCTTTGCCATGTACCTGACGGACAACTGGCGCGCTTTTCGCACCTGGGGTGTCTCTGCGATTTCCCCGTGGGAGTACGGGCACTTCTGGAAGCTGCGTGAGGGTGTGGACAGAGGCCGCAGGCAATTCACAACCGACTGGGAGAACCTGCAGCGGCCGGGATTCAGCCCTGACTACATCGAGCAGCAGTACGAGCGGATGGACCTGGCCTTCGAGCGCTCCGATTGGATCGCCACAGTTGCCGCCCGGTCCCTGATTCGCAACAACCGTCCGCTGTTGGCCTACATAGCCGGTAAGCCCGCTCGATTCACCGGCAAAGACCACAACTTCCGCCCCGGCGAAACCGTTGAGAAGCAAATCATCGTCATCAACAATTCCCGCGAAACGGTGACATGCGATTGCGAATGGTCATTCGGGCTGCCGCAAGCCGTGACTGGGGCTGAGACGGCCACGGTGGAAACCGGCGGCATCAAGCATGTTCCCCTTCGCTTCGACTTACCGGCTGCGCTCGCAACCGGCCCGTATGAACTCAGCGCAAGTTTCAAATTCAGCACGGGTGAAACGCAGGCAGACAGCCTTTCCATCGACGTGCTTCCACCCTCGACGAGCCCGCGAGCAGGCGCAAAGTTCGCTCTGTTCGATCCCAAAGGTCAGACCCGCGCGTTGTTGAAAAAGCTGGGGGTTAGCAGCCGACCCGTGGAGGTTAACGCCGATTTGTCTGCAGATGATATCCTCATCGTAGGCAAAGCCGCGCTTGCGGTCGAAGGGCCGGCGCCGGACATCAGGCGAGTGCGCGAGGGACTGAAAGTAATCGTGTTCGAGCAGACAGCGGCCGTTCTGGAGAAACGATTCGGATTCCGCGTGGCCGAGTACGGCCTGAGACAGGTTTTCATACGAGTGCCCGGCCACCCCCTTCTATCGGGATTGGCCGCCGAGTATTTGCACGACTGGCGCGGGGAGGCGGCGATTCTGCAGCCGCGACTAACGTATGAGATGCGGCCGCGTTATGGCCCGACCGTGCAATGGTGCGGCATCCCGGTCACGCGGCTATGGCGCTGTGGTAATCGCGGCAATGTAGCATCTGTGCTGGTCGAGAAACCCGCGCGAGGTGATTTCCTGCCCATTCTCGATGGCGGCTTCAGCCTCCGGTACAGCCCGCTGCTGGAATACCGCGAAGGTAAGGGAATGGTCATTTTCTGCCAGATGGACGTGACAGGGCGAACAGAAGACGAGCCAGCCGCCGAGACGTTGGTCCGCAATCTCGCCCAATACGTATCGGCTTGGAAACCGGCCCCACGGCGCCAGGCCGTCTATGCCGGCGATCCCGCCGGCAGAGACTATCTCGAATCCGCGGGCGTACCTACAGGTCCCCTTGAAAATGCAGACCTCTCGCCGAACTGTGTCCTGGTTGTTGGTCCCGGCGGCGGTCGGGAGCTGGCGGGCCATGCGACAGCAATCGCCGGCTGGCTCAACGCCGGCGGGAATATCCTTGCAATGGGCTTGGATCAATCGGACGCCGATGCACTGCCCTTCAAGGTTTCCATGAAAAGGGCCGAACACATTGCGGCTTACTTTGAAGCGTTCGAAATCGACTCGGTTCTTGCGGGAGTCTCACCTGCGGACGTCCAGAACCACGATCCGCGAGAGGTGCCTCTTGTTTCGGCCGGGGCACAGGTCATTGGCGACGGGGTCTTGGCCAAAGCCCGACAAGCCCAGGTTGTGTTCTGCCAGCTCGCGCCCTGGCAATTCAGCGGCACACAATCCAACCTCAGGCGAACACACCGGCGTACATCCTTTCTCGTTTCGCGCCTGCTGGCGAATATGGGAGTGGCCGGCCTCACGCCGCTTCTGGACCGCTTTGTGCAGCCAGTGGACGCCGTAAAACCCGAAGAACGCTGGCTCGATGGCTTCTACCTCGATGAGCCTGAAGAATGGGATTACCCGTACCGGTTCTTTCGATGGTGAGCAACCGCACTGCAGCAATTCTGCCTTCTATTGAACCTGCAGCGGCTTGATGCGAACATTGCGGAACCATACATTGGCCCCGTGATCCTGGAATCCGATATGCCCTTCCCG
>CP070806.1:1048901-1056882 GCA_020343675.1 Phycisphaerales bacterium | reverse complement strand
TCAGAGCAAGCTTCATGCCGACACTGCTCCACCATCCTATCTTGTTTATGCTAAATCAGCCGGCATCGCGTCAAGGAAAAACTGCCGGATCGGGCCCCGCATTTCCCGCCCGGGAAACAACGCTCGGTCCCAAAAAAAGACGAGAAATGACTTGCTTTCTGGTTCGGATAGTGTTATATAGTATCTATAGGATTAGTTGGACATCGGCGTTCCGCTCGAAAGACGGAGGAGGGCCTTGCCCAGGTTGGTAGGAGCTTACGGCCAGAAATGAATCTGGACGTGAATGGGCAAGGCCCGTTCTCAAAAGACCTAAGAAAATCTACCGCGCATTATAGATTAAGGCCTCGCTTCGGCGTCGTCAAGTGTGGTGACTACTTGTTTCTCGCAGAAGCCCTATTTCTTGGCCGGAATCGGCTATTCCCTTGACAATAGAACCCTGCTTTTCTTGAGAATCGTCTTTGCAGATGAAAGATCCGTGCTCGATCCTGCCCAGAGCCGACGATTTGTCTGTCAGATGCAGCATGGGCAAGCGAGTTGCCCATTCCGCCAACTATTGAGCTTCGGCTTGTTCTCCGGCGGGAAACTGCCAGACGATATCCCAGCCGGTCTCTTGTCTTTTCTGTCTGGGGCGGCCCCCATCATCGGTCTGGTCGGGGCCGACGCTGTAAAGCACGAAGCCGCCGTCTGCGGAACGATAGCGCAGCGGACCGTCGGAGAACGGATCGCCGGCCTGCTTTGACGCAAACGGTTCGAGCGCATCCGGGAATGAATTGCCGGCTTTCTTCTCTTGCAGGATGGCAAGCCCTGCTCGGGTAATACGCATCTGAGCAACCGTCTCCCAGAACACCTCGTAGACCCGGCCTAGTGCAGGGACAGTTATTGACGTGACCAGGTGCAGGCGGCTGATCGGCGCGTCCAAGGCGTTTTGCTCGCTGAGGCGGTAGGGTTGTTGCGCAAAGCGGGTGTGGTCCCCCAGGATCCGCATGTAGGCGGCCTGATCCGCCAGAGACAAAGGTTTGAAGGCCGCGTAGAGGCTCATGAGCAGGCGTTCCAATCCCGACTCGTCATCATTTCCCGACCCCACACCAAGAACCTTGCCCGATTCGGTCTTGAGCAGGTTAAAAACCCATTCACCACCCAGCAGGCGTTCGCCGTCGAAGGCAAGCACGAGTGGAGTATTGTCCTGGTAGTCCAGCAGCAGACTCTCGAGATTGCGATAATGCTCGTCGTCCGGCGGGTCACTCTCGCAGAGTTTCTGGATTGTCTCGCACGAGACCCTTATTGAGGAGAAGCGAATCAGTTGACTGATAAGAACCGGGTCCTTCCGCATTGCATCCGCGAATCTTAGCTGGGACATGGCAAGGTCCCAGGCGGCCTTCGAGCGACCGGCTTGCGCTTCGAGAGACGCTTTGGCTCCAAGAATGCGTATCAAATTTCTCAACCCCGACAAATGAGGCATGATCATATTGAAGCCGGCCTCGTAGTCATAGTCGAATCGGCACTGGCGCCGATGCGTTCCCTGTTCGACGACAGACAGCGCTTGAAGGACGACGTTCTGCGCGAGCAACTGCTCCAATTCGGCACGCTGCTCGGCGTCCAGAGACTCAGTCAGGAACAGGCGGGACAATTCCTCCAGACGTCCCAGAAGATTCTCGTCCTGGGCCTGGGCCGATGGGACGGGCTGGGCTTCGAGCAGCAGGATGGCGCTTTTGTAGAGTAGAGCTGCGTTCTCGGTACCGGGGACGTCCGGCGGTATAATCTCGGCCGGTTTCATGGGCCGGCCACCCTTCTCGAGGGCCGCATAGGCGCGACGGAGCTTCGCTGACGAGACCACAACACCGATGGCGTAGAGAACACCGAGGACGAGCAGTGTTATGGCAACACCTTTGAGGATCTTTGCAGTTCTGGTTCGCATTGGACTATCCTTTCAAGGCCGGTGTTTCAAGAATATGAGTGAGCAAAGGGCCGATCCGGACTTAGGTGACTCTCGGGCCTGCCTCGCTGCGGCTGCGAGAAGGTACTCCGCTGAGCTTCATCAAGGACCCGGCGGAAGACCTCGGCGCGGTCATTCAACGCCGAAGCATCAAACCCAGAGGACCGCGGCTGGACCGACACGAGACGCCTCACGAAGGGACCGTAGGGCATCTCAGGCAGCGCGTCGATATCATTTTGGCCGGATACCCGCCCCGCTGTGGGCAGACCCCCGATCGCGCGGCGGGCCAAGACGTGGTCGCTTGAGTAGTTGGCCAGCCACACGACCAATACCGCCGCGGCCGCCGAGACCGCCAGACGCCTGATGGGAATCTGCCACGGAACATCCGGCGCGGCTTGATTCCACGCCTTCCTGGCTTCAGCGGTGACTCGCTCTTTCAATCGGGGCGACGGGTCCGGCAAGCGCGCTTTTCTCAGGAGATGTTCGAGCTGTTCGTTCTCGGCATGGTTCTCGGTGCTCATGTGAGATTCTCCAGGAAAATCCGTAGCTTCTGCAGGCCGTAGCGGTATCGGCTGGCCACCGTGTTCTGAGACAGCCCCAGCAGCCTCGATATTTCCAGAAACGTTTTCTGCCTGTATATCTTCATAACAATCACCTCACGCTGCGGCTGTGGCAAACGGGCCAGAGCAGCCTGCAACTGCTCAGCCAGATCCCCAGCTTGTTCGTGACTTTTCGGCACAATGAGCCACGGTTCATCCACGACCTTGGCGACCCGGTCTCTCTTGCGGCGGCGAATCCATCCGGAAACTTCGTTTCGTGCGATCCGGAACACGTAGGCATCCAGGTCCCGCGCCTTGGCCAATCTGTGACGTTTTCGAACAATCTTTACAAAGACCGTCTGGAGCACATCTTCGGCATCGTCCCCGAGCTTCAGGGCCGCTCGCAGAAACGCAAGCAGGTCGCTCGCATAGCGATTCCAAATCCATTCCACCGCCGCCGGGTTATGTCCTGCCAGAGCCGCTCGAAGCACATTGTCAGCCGCATTCTTGTCCAAGATGCTCATCCTCGGGTCTATTCACTGATAAAGACAGTCTGAAGCTGGTTGTTTTGTCTATCAATTTACAATTTTCTTCGCCGTTTGTCCGCGCTCTTCTGAAGGCCTCGGAACGCAGAGCTCCAGAGCCCTTGCTTCTTGAGCCGCTCTGCGATAAGCTAATGCACGATGAAAACCCAATGGGCTAACACGGAGATGTTCAGAGCCGGCTGCATGATGTGGGCGGCGATCTGCATCGTCAGCGCCGGCGGCCTGGCGGCCGAACCGGGCTCTGCAGAATTCCGGTTCACCTTAAACGAAGAGGGCGAATACGTATTCGATACGGGCGTACTCCGCGGAAAGCTCCGGCAGGACGACAAGACGCTCGGCCTGTCATCAGTTGTGCATGTGCCTTCGGGGACCAGGCTCGATGGAGCGTACGGTATTTTCAGCTACTACCGCGTCTTTACGACGAACAAGCGCTACGGCCATGCCGCGTGGGAGTGGCCCTGCATCTCGAAGTTGCTGCCCGACGGAGCCGTTCAGATCTTCTGGCCGGCGGATGAAAACCGGCCCATCGAAACGAGCGCGACCTATCGCATAGCCGGCCAGAGCGCAATTGATCTGGAGACCGTTGTCAAAGCGCAGAAGGACCTGCCCCGGTTCGAGGTGTTTCTCGCGTCGTATTTTCGTGAGACGCTTGCCATTCCGTTTGTGTACGTCCGAGCCAATCCTGAATCGGAACGCAAGGGCGCATTCCTGAGGGCTAAAAAGTCTTTTGGCGACTGGCAGATGTTCCCGGCCACTACAGAAGCCCTTCCCATCATCCGCGACGGGCGCTGGCGGCAAGAACCCAATCCGGTTCAATGGGCGATCATGCCTTATATGGCGGCCCCGGTCGGGATACGACGCAGTGCAACAGCCGATCTTGCCGTCGCCCTGATGGCCCCGCCCCAGGATTGCTTCGCTGTATCGACCCCTTACGAGGGAGAGAGTCATTATTCGCTGTATCTGTCGCTTTTCGGCCGCGACCTCAAAGCCGCAGAGACGGCAAAGGCCCGCTCTCGGCTGGTGGTCGCCGCCGGGGCGTCGAATGATGCGGTTCTGGATCTGTACAGAGACTATGTGAAGGGACTGCCAGACAGCGCCGTCAGCAGAGCAAGTCCGCCCGGCCAAGCTCCCAGGCGGGAAAGACTCGCACCTTCGCACCTATCCCCATCCGATTGACCGGCCCTGTCAGATCGCCTCTATGGTCGAGGGCGGTTTGGAAGCTATGTTGTACGTGACGCTGACGACGCCGGGCACCTCGCGGATAATCTCTGCCGCGAGATCCTCAAGGGTCTCAAATGAGAGTCGCGTCGGTGTTGCGGTCCGCGCATCGATGCTCTCCCAGCAGCGGACTTCAATCTGCTGACCGAAATCGCGCCGGCCCTCGCGCATGCCCGTCACGCGGTCTTCATGGAGAATCGCCATGTACTGGAACGCGCCGGTATCCTTAAGCAGCTGCTCGACGATGACGGTTGCCTTCCGAACGGTCTCGATACGTTCGGGGGTGACCTCGCCTATCACGCGGGCCGAAAGGGCCGGACCCGGGAACGGGATGCGCTCGAACTGCTCGCCAGGCAGGCCGAGGGCCTTGCCAACCCTCCGGACGCCATCCTTTCGAAGCTGAATCAGCGGCTCTATGATGCGGTAGCCGAAGGTCTCCTGCGGGTCGATCCCAAGCTGCTCAAAGACGTTGTGCTGGCGCTTGATTCCCGCGACGGTCTCATCGACATCGGTCAGGATCGTTCCCTGGAGAAGGCACCTGGCCCCGCTTTCTTTGACAATCCGTCCAAACACGTCTCGGTAGAAGGTCTGGGTGATGGCTTCGCGTTTGGCTTCCGGGTCCGTGACGCCTTGGAGGGCGGCGAAGAACTCTTCGCGGGCATCCGCTATTTCGACTGTGACGCCGAGCCTTTGGAACAGAGCAGCGACTTGCTCGGCCTCTCCTTCGCGCATCAGGCCGTTTTCGACGAAGACCGTCATCAGTTGCTCGCCCAGGGCACGATGGCCGAGCATGGTGACCACAGATGAATCAACGCCTCCGGAGAGGGCGTTGATCGCCATTCCGTCCCCTACGGCGTCTTTGATCTCCTTGACTTTCTCATTGATGAACTGCTCGGTGTCGAGCTCCTGCGCTGTGATCTCTACACTCATTTGGCGACCTCCTTTTCATCTGATCGTTCTGAACAACTTCTGCCTCAGCCGGCGACCCCTGGGCGAAGACTCACGAGCACCGGCTCACTGGGCACAACCCATGCCGGATGAGAATCTAACCGGAGCCTTGCCGGCTTGTCAACAAATACTGCAACCTTCCGAAAACACCAGAAATCCGTATAATACGAGCGCGGCCTTGAACAGGCCAATTCGCCATCTGAACAGGGGCAGGAAAATGGAAAATCACACTTTCGGCGGGGACAAGAAACTTCCGATGACCTCATTGCTGGCCCGGTCCGAGCGAAGGCTCATCGATAACAATGTGCACCGCTTTCCGAAGTGGATCGAAGGCTATCATCTGACGCTGACGACCCTTCTCTGGTCTATCGGCCTGATTGTTTTCGGCCGGCTCGCGAGGGACAATTATCACTGGTTGTGGGGCTCGTCGCTGATGCTGTTCCTGCAGTGGCTCACGGACTCTTTCGACGGCGCGCTGGGCAGATACCGAGATACCGGTATCCCGAAATGGGGCTATTACATGGATCACCTTTTGGACTTTGTGTTCATGAGCTCGGTCCTGATAGGCTACTCATTTTTGTTTGACGGCTCGCACAGGCCGATGATCTTTCTGTTCATACCCGTTGCCGGCTGTTTCATGGTCAGTTCCTATCTGGCTTTCGGGGCGACCAACGAATTCAAGATAACCTACCTGGGGACCGGCCCAACGGAAATGCGGATATATTTTATCATCTTGAATCTCTGTATCATCGTATCCGGCGTCGGCTGGATTGAAAAAATCCTGGCCTATCTCTTCGTCGCCTCGATAACCGTTCTGAGCGTAATTATCTATAGAACGCAGAAGTACATTTGGCGGATAGACATGGCCGAGCAAAGGAAGAAGCAGAGAATCGATGATTGAAATCAGGCGCGCTATTTCAGTATGATACGCATACGGCGTGCATGTGAACTAAAACGAAGAGTCTTTGGCTGCTGACCAATAGGACAACGAGAATGAAGCGACGCAATTTTCTGAAGTTGACGGGACTTTACACGGCATCGACACTCTTAAAGGGCTGCACCGGGCGTGCACTGAAAGAAACCGCCACCAAGCATCCGCCAAATATCGTATTCATTCTGGCCGACGATCTCGGCTATGGCGACGTCGGCTGCTACAATGCCGCCTCGAAAGTCCCGACGCCCAACATTGACAAGCTGGCCAGCGAAGGGATCGTCTTTACCGACGCCCACAGCGCCTCGACGGTCTGCACGCCCACGCGCTACAGCTTGCTGACCGGGCGCATGGCCTTTCGTACCGGGATGCAAGGCGTCTTCACCGGCGCAGGCGGTCCCTGCCTCATCGAGGACAGCCGGCTCACCCTGCCGCAGATGCTCCGCCAGAAAGGATACGCAACCGCCTGCTTCGGCAAGTGGCACGTCGGGCTGACGTTCTTCGACGCCGACGGCAAGCCGATCCACCAGAGCGGCCTCGAAGGAGTTAAACGAATCGACTACTCGCGCCCGATCCCGGATAGTCCCGTCCATCGGGGATTCGACGAGTTCTTCGGAACCGCATGCTGCCCGACAACAGACTGGCTCTACGCCTATATCGACGGCGACCGGATCCCCGTGCCGCCGACCGGCATACTGGACCGCACCGCCCTGCCCAAACACCCCTACTCAGGGGACAATCGCCGCGGGATGATCGCGCCGGGTTACGACCTTGAGAAGGTCGACCTTGTCTTTTTGGAAAAGAGCAAGGCGTTTCTCGAAAAGCACGTCCGAACCCATCCGGACAAGCCGTTCTTCCTCTTCCACTCGTGTCAGTCTGTTCACCTGCCTTCATTTGCCGCCGACCCGTTCAAGGGCAAGACAAACGCCGGACCTCACGGAGACTTCATCTTCGAACTCGACGCCATCGTCGGCGAGCTGGTCAAGACCCTGGACCGTCTCGGCGTCGCAGATAATACGCTCGTGATGTTCTCAAGCGACAACGGGCCCGAGACAACCAGCGTGGTCAACATGCAAAAAGACTACGGGCACAACGGCGCTCGACCCTGGCGAGGGATGAAGCGCGATCAATGGGAAGGCGGCCATCGCGTACCGCTTGTCGCGCGCTGGCCGGGCAGGATCAGGCCCGGCTCAATGACGGACCAGATGACGAGCCTGACCGATATCATGGCTACCTGTGCGGCGATTGCCGGGGCGGAGCTGCCCAATGACGCCGCCGAGGACAGCTATAACATGCTGCCGGCCCTGCTCGGCCGGCAGCCGCGCGAGCCCATTCGCAAGTATCTTATACAGCAGACCATCAGCCTGGCGTTGTCCATTCGGCGAGGGCACTGGAAGTACCTCGACCACACAGGCTCCGGGGGTAACAACTATAACAAGGCGTCCCTGAAACCCTTTGCTCTGCCCGATGATGCGCCGGATGCACCGGGCCAGTTGTACAACCTCAAGGCCGACCCGGGCGAAACGCACAATCTCTATTTCAAGTACCCCGACATCGTGGCCGAACTCAAGCAACAATTAGAGACGTTCGTAAAGCAGGGATACTCCCGACCGCTGGGCTGAGATAAACCGGCGGCGTGGTCCCCCAACAAATCAAAGTCTGGCAGTCACTGTGGGAAATGGGGTCGTTATTCTTTGGCTCCGTGCTTCCGCAGCAGCTCGACGATTTCGGGGCGGCCCTCTTCAACCGCGATGTCAAGAGGCGTCTGGCCCTCATTGTTTCTGGCATTGACACCAGCACCTTTGGCGATGAGTAGTTCCGCTACTTCCTTGTGTCCGTAACGAGCGGCGCAGTGCAGAGGTGTACA
>CP070806.1:1040600-1048801 GCA_020343675.1 Phycisphaerales bacterium | reverse complement strand
GGCCGCCGAGACGGGACATCTTGTCTTTGGGACAATGCACTCAGCCAACGCCGCTCAGGCCATTCACAAAAATGCGAAAGTCTACTGTATATTAGAGCAGGCAAACAATATAGAAAAGCATTTGGCTCAGATTATAGTCCTTTCGCATTGCCTGGCAATCCTCTCCTGTATCTGGTTCCTGCCCAATCCGGCACAAAGCCAGAACAAACAGGAAACAGTAATCGACAAACAGCCACTTCTCTGACAGGCGTGTGCCGCGAAAGCAGTTCAGGCGGTAAGCCAGCAATCGATGATCTCTTCGGCTGCTCCGGGGAGAATGCCAAGAACCCAGGCCAGATCGATGATCGTGGGCCGTTTGCGGATTTCGTGCATGTGCAGCACAGCGGCAAGCAGACGCTCGCGGGAGCATCCGATATCGGCGAAGGTGTGGGCGGCGCCGGCGGCTCGAAGACACTTCTTGATCTGTTCAGCAGAACGAACCTGACGGCGGCAAGCCGCAAGAAAGCTCTGCCACGTTTGGCCGTCGGTGAGCTTCTCTCGCATAGTCCCGAGCATGGACTTCTTCGGCTCGTATTGCTGGCGGACACTCGGGGCCAAGGAACCCCAAAAGGTACTGTCGATATCGGCAGGCACAGGCGAGTAATCGGGGCTTTCGATCCGGAGGATGCGGTCGTAGAGAGCCGAGGCAAACAGTGTGCCGAGGCCGACCTGCCGGCCATGAAGGTCATGAGGGACACCATCGACGCTGGAGAGCATGTCAAGCGTATGACTGAGCAGATGTTCCCCGCCGGAGGCGGGCGCCGAAGTGCCTATGATTGTCATGGCGATCCCGGAATACAAAAGAGCTTCAAACAGAGCCTCAACCGCAGCGGGTTTGCGGTCTTTGACGTCGGCCGGACGGTCAAGGTAGTACGGCTCCAGCCCGTTGATGATCTCGCTGCAGTACCGGCAGAAATGTTCGCCATAGAAGACATGGTTGAGCAGCCAGTCGGCGGCGCTGATCGGCTTGGCCATGACATCGCCGAGGCCCGCGGCCGTAAGCTCGAAAGGAGCTCCGACGATGACCGAGGGCGTCGCAAGAACCGCTAACGGCGGCCGGGCGCGGACCAGGGTCTTGACCCCATTGAGAGTAGGCGCCACGTTGGCCGCGGTGTAGCCGTTCATGCTTGCGGCAGTGGCCATCACAACGTAGGGCACATCGTGGGCGAACGCCGACCATTTCGTCAGATCGTTAATGACGCCGGAGCCGACGGCAAGGGCGATATCCGCAGGCGGCAGCCGTGCATTGAGCCAGTCATAGGTGGTGTCATCGCAGACAGGACCGCCGCGGCCTGTATCGAGCCTGGCCCCAGGGGGCACAACAATGTGGCGCACGGACCAATGGGACTGCTCCAGGATCTCCTGCGCATGACGGCCTGCGATGTCCCGGGTCCGTGGATCGGCAAGCACGACAGCGCAGCGGCCTTCCACGAGCGAGCCCAGCACCTCAGGCAAACGCTCCAGAGCATCTTCGGCATAGATGAGCTTTCGGATGGGAACATGGTGACTACGCCCGCATTCGCAGTCAAACGTTGTATTGAGCAGTTCCTTGGGATTCATCTTCTCCGTGTCACTCTATGGTATCGGCTCCGTGCCCGGCCCGGCTCATATGATCTTTTCGACCACCACTTGCTGTCCGTCCATGAAGTGGGCCATGTGGGCGTCTTCCGGGCTGATTCGCATCAGTTCGCCGCCTTCACCTTCGCAGGGCAAACCCGCCTTGACGTGCACAGAGCGCAGGCCTCCATACCACCAGCGGATGTGGCTGGCGTAGAGCAGGTCCCCCCGTTCGGCAGCCATCTGGTCCAAAACCGACTGAGAAACGACAACCACGTTCTTCCCCGAGAGATTCGCGTCAAACTTCGTTCGGAGCCGCACTTTTGCTCCGGGTTTTCGGTTGGGCCGGCCGCCTTTGAACCGGCGCATGGCATCCATTTGGGTCCCAGCGACAAGCCCTTTCAGTTCCTCTTCGGGTCTCGGTTTGGTCAACCACGTTACGGACACACCCAGCACGCCGGCCGCCACAAGGCCGAATAGCGCTCGCATGAACTTGTAGCTGCCCGGCCCCATGCCGAAATCAAACGGCCCCACGAGTGCATCCGGCCAGACAAAAGACAGGCCTATCAGAACGGCTCCGCCCACAATGGTCACAAAAGCGGCGGCAGGCGTGTAGCGTTTCCATGTAATGCCCAGGAAAATCGCCGTCAGAACCGGCGGCGTGACCGCCGCAGTGAACATGCTGTGCGCGCCATAAATGGTGTCTTTCATAAATATGGGAACCAGGGACAGACCCAAACCGGCGGCACACAAACTCGCTATCCGCGCCACCCGAAGATAGTGCTTGTCCGTGCTTTCGGGCCTGACGTACGGCTTCCAGATGTCATTGACGAAGATTGCACTGACGGCGTTGATGAGCGAATCGGCAGTGCTCATCAATGCTGCGGTCAGGGCGGCGAGCACAAAACCGAACACCCCCGGAGCACACAGGAAATCGGCAGCCTTGACAAAAGAATCGCCGGGTTCGGTGGCCAGCTCACCGTTGTTCACCAGTGCTTTGGCAATCCATCCGCCGCAACTGGTGGCGATTGCGGCCAAGGGAGCCAGCAGCAGAATCCAGCAGACCACCATGCGACGGGAATCTCTGACGCTTTTGAGCGAGAGAAACCGCATGATGAAGCCCTGGTGCATGAGCATGAGCGCCCCGGTATTGGCCAGACCATCCTGCACGTAAATGCCGATGAAACTGAACTGCGCCGGCCCGTCGAAATCTGAGAAGGCGTACTTGTGCTCGCGAGGGAGCAGGGCCCAGAAGTCGCCGAAACCGCCGAAGTGATAAACGGCACCGACAAAAAGTCCCAGACCTGCAAGGAGCAGTATAAGGCCCTGAACGAGATCGGTCATGATCACCGCGGTCTGTCCGCCGATATAGACATACAACCCTACGGCGACCGCCGTCACGATAGCTCCGGTCATGATCTGCCAGCCCAGGAGCGTGTGCAGCATTCTGCCAAGGGTGATGAGGTTGATACCGATATATCCAACGATGTAGAACAGAATAATGAACGTTGCGGCAACGCGCGTCCTCTTGTCAAAGCGAGCTTCCAGGTACTCGGGAACAGACGTGATCTTGTTATAATAGACGATGGGCAGCCAAACCAACACCAGAAGGGGCATCCAGAACCAATCATTGAGATAGGACTGCGTGCTGCAGATGCCATACCTGAATCCGGCGGCGCTGTACTTGATGAAACTGTAACTGCCGACGACCGTGGCAACACATGAAAAGGCAATGAGCCACCACGAGAACCGTTGTCCTCCAAAAAAGAAGTCCTTGGTCGTCGTCGTGTATCGGCCGAAATACAGGCCGAAGCCGAGCACCGCAACAAAATAACCCAGCATCACTGCATAATCGAGCCGGCCGCCAATCGCTTGAGCAATCATGCCAATCCTCCATCTGCCCAGTTGGGCGCCAGGAACGTGAAGATACAGGCAAGGACCAGCAGTAAGACGTAACCGGCAACGAGCGTGATGAGAAACCGGCGGTCTTCGGCGATTTTCAGGTTAAGATATCCACCGCGGAGCCCGCACCAAATTCCGACAAGACACAAAAGTGCGCCGATACCGAATTCGCACACGATGGGCCAAACGCGCAGCATATTCATTTCTGGTTTCTCCTGTTTTCAAGATTGTGACGGCTCGGCGCCCGACCGCTATCTTCCGGGCACATCGTTGTTCAATTGCTCTCGAAGCCAGCCGGGACGGTTGGTCGTGATACCATCGACTCCGAGTTTGACCAGCCGGACTGCTTCTTCCGGATCGTCCACCGTCCAGACATAGAGTCTTTGCCCCGAAGCCTTGACCGCCCGGGCAAACTCCTTTGTCACACCGGCATAGTGAACGTCCAGACCGTCAAGGCCCCTGTCCCCGGTTGTCCGGACAAGCCTCGGATCGTGCGGAATCCATTGCTCCGTTTCCTTGACTTTTTCGGTGCCCTTGAGCCAGAAGGTAGGGACGTCGATCAGTTCCTTGGACATTGCCACCGTCTCCAGGTCGAATCCGATGATGACGACCTGCGGCATCTTGCCACTCTCAGCGAGAAGCGCCCGCAGATAGGGCAGAATCTCTTTTCCACACTTTATTTCAATATAGAGCTTTCGCCCGGGGGGGATGGTCCTGACAATATCGGCCAGAAAAGGGATTGGCTCGCCGGCATATTCTTTCGACTTGAAACTGCCCACATCAAGCTTGCGAAGCCCGTCAGAGGTGGTCTCGGCAACCTTCACGTCTGTCCCGGCCGTGCGCTTTGTCGAATTATCGTGGATTGCGACGATGCGATTGTCCTTTGTCAGATAGACGTCCACCTCCACGTCGGCGCCTTTTTCCCAGCCGAGCATGACCGAGGCCATCGTATTCTCCGGAGCCAGATACGACGCCCCGCGGTGGGCAATGATCTCTACTGACCTCGTACACCCTGACACACCGCCCACGAACAGGCAGAACAATACACAGAGAACCACGCGTTTCATACCTTGTACCTCATCTCAAGCTGGACCAGCCAACAACAATTGGATCGACATTTCCCATCTGACTTCACAATCAGTGCTTCTGCACGCCACATGGTCAATAATACCACAATCGGGGCGGCGATATCAACAGTTCTGACCATCAACACGGCTCATACACCTGCCAGAAAGGCCCCAAGATACACTAATCCGCCGAAAATGCAATATTCTGACACTCTTTCGACGCACCTCAATCAGCGATTTCTCCTCAGCGATCTGGATTCTGGCTCCATTGAAAGTCATCCTGTCCCACGTAGAGCCCAGAGTGACGGCAAAAGTACTTGATTCGCAAGTTTTTAAATGGGAACAAGTATGAATTAACAATTGCCTGCTTTTGAATATTCTATAGAATTCATCCTAATTCGGTAATCAGGGTGTCTACGTAAGCCATTGGAGTCGAACAAGTTCGAATTCTTGAGTGGGGCAGGTAATAGAGGAATCCAAGATGGGACGGCGAATTATCTTGTGGCTAGCGGCAGCGATCCTCGTTGGCGGAGTTGTCGACTGCGTGATGGCGTCTGATGGGCCACTATTTGGGATGGAGCGGTTTGCCAACATGAAGCGGATTGAGACGGTGGCGCCGCGCCGTGCAGAGGACATCAAAGGTTCGCGATGGGGCGTACAGTTATCGCTCCCGAGAAACAACCAGCTGTTAAGGCGTTTCAAAAAGACTATTGGTCAACTCGCGACGCCAAAGATCATCAAGGACTTACAGACTCTCGGTACTGAGGCCTGCGGTGCTGATTCTTGTTTCTTTCTTGGAATCCAAAGGGGCAATGGGGAGCAGGGATAGCATTGCCCTGCTTGACAACATCGTAATTTGTGAGAGACTGGTTGGGAATGTGGCACTCGAAATCAATGAGCGTTTAGAAGATGTGCGTCTTCAGACAGGTGTAACTGTGACTAGACACAACAAGTATAATATTGCTGCCTTCTTTTTGTTGTTTGCCCTGCAATGTCTCCCGTGTTTGGCTGCGGAATACCGTATTGACTCGCAGAGGCAATTCGATGCTCTTAGTACAGCCGCTTTCCTCCCGGGAGATACTATCTTGTTCAAGCGGGGAGTGCAGTTTGACGGGATGTTTGCGCCTTCCGGCAATGGCACAGAGCAGGCTCCAATCAGAATTGATGCCTACGGGCATGGGGAAAGACCCAGAATCAACAGTCATGGCAAGCACCTTGCCGGAGTGTTTCTGCGAGATCCGTCTTACTGGGAAGTCAATGGTCTAGAAATCACAAATACTGATGGAACTGACAGTGACCAAGGACAGTTGTTCGGTATCTACGTTTTGGCAAAAGGGGCGGAGGGGACATACAAACATATATACATCAACGATTGCTACATACACGATGTTAACGGGAAAGTAGCTGGGAAAGGGCGCGGAGGAATCCATGTCCATGTAGAGGACCTCGAATCCACGGTGATCCATGACCTTCGCATCACGAACAACCGAATTGTCCGAGTCGGGGGCGTGGGCATTGGAAACGCTTCCTCGTGCGGGCGCGTCGAATTTCGCGAGTATGACACGGCCTGCCACTATTTGTGGACCATGGTTTACGTGGCCGGCAATTACATCGACAATACCGGGCGCAACAACGTTATCGCACGCGTCAGCAAAGATGCAGTCTATGAATACAACACGTTGGCCAACAGTAGCCGATACGCCACGGGACACAGCATCTTCTGTTTTAATACCGATGGTATCAGGATCCAGTACAACGAAGCGTATGGGAATGTGGGTGATGATGGAAGGGATCGAGGCGGCTTTGACGCCGATTACAACTGCGTGAGAACCTTTATTCAATATAACTACAGCCATGACAACATGTGGTTCTGTGGAATCATGAAGAGGCGAAATCGCAACGTGGTCATACGTTATAATGTCAGCCAGAACGACAAGGAGGGAATATACTTCTACGGGTTTGACAATGACCGAGAAGCGGCAGGCATCCATGTCTACAACAACACCCATTTTGTAGGCAAGGGCTTTGATGTCAGCGTATTTCCTGAAGGAAGAACTCCCATTAACACACTCTTCGAAAACAACATATTCTTCTTCGAAGAACGGGGGAAATGGGGCAAGAACGCCGACGGGATCAATACGTCATTTCACAATAATCTCTACTTCAACATCCCACCTCACAAGTCGGATGCCCGCCCCATAGCCGCCAATCCCATGTTTGTCCAGCCCGGCATTGCAGGCGCCGATATTGATTTGAAGACCATGGCTGCCCTGCGTGGATATCGGCTCAGGCCTGGTTCGCCATGCATAGACACGGGTGTCCCAATCAATAATCATGGAGGAAAAGACCTTCTTCGCACCAAGGTGGTGGTTGGAAGAAGAGACGTCGGCGCTTTTGAGCGTTATTGAAGCACAAACAACTGTGTATGACAAGCCCTGCGGCATAGCTGAGTTAGGATTTGAAGTGTCATATGAGAAGGCCAGACTATTGCAAGAACGAAGAATTGGTGACTCTCTGATGCTACTTAGCTCTTTGAGTATTCTGGTCGTTTTGTCCCTCTTTTGATATGGTCTTATGCGTGTTCCTCTTTCAACACGCATTCTATGAGACGGTGTCAATTCGCTTCCGACGATACGGTTATTTCACATTGTCTCCTTGGAGAAGCTTCGTGATTTCACTTTGGCTGAGGGCATAATCATAGATACGAACATCATCAATGGTGCCGGAAAAGTACTCTTCTACGTGGTCGAGTGAGTGTCTGCCAAACTTCAGGGTCCCCGTGCCAGTAATTGGGAGTCCCGAAGGATCAGCATTGACCATGGTCAGGACACCGTCTCTGTATGCCTTGAGATTCTCTCCATCGTAGGTTGCGCAGAGATGGTACCAGGTATCGGCCTTCAGGGTCCCGAAACTGGCAGCGTACCATCTGTTCCCTACTCCCAAGCTTGCTGCTCCTCGGAAGAACGGGCCAGGCTGGTTCCAGTTAATGTGAATCGATTCCCAAGAGACCACCTCATCTTGTGATGTTGATGAAGGTGCTGCAGAGCTACTCACCCAAACAGCGACTGTCAAGGTAGATATATCTGTCTCACAACCTGTATCCACATAGTCATCCACGCCGTCAAACTCCAGGCCATTCCCTATGCGACCTGTCACCCACTTCGGATTGCCCTTAATGCTGCCATGATGGTTATTGCCGGAACTGTCTTTTGCATCGCCATCAAGCTTCCACCAGCCAAGCAATTTGCCAAGCGAGAACTCCCAGATGTCGCCAGTTACTACAGTACCATCGGCCCTTACCTCGTCGACGCGCCAGTAATGCGTCTGGCTCTCCTCTAAGACCGGCAATCGGAGTTGGTCTGGCTTTCTTACCTTGGCCAGCAGAGGTAGATTGTGCTTATCAGCACCGAGATAGACCTTATGTGATTTGACCTTTTCCCCCGGTCTCCAGGTCAGTTTGAGTTCTTTGTTTGGACTGACTGCCATCCGATCGGCGGGACTGGGCCAACTTGCCTTTGCCGGTCTTATTGGGGCAGTCACTGTTTTGGTGCCGTTCTTGCCCTTCATCTTGAGAGAAAATTCATAGACGCACTCGTAATCTCTACCCATGACAAGTTGGATTTTCCCGGTGGACTG
>CP070806.1:1032272-1040500 GCA_020343675.1 Phycisphaerales bacterium | reverse complement strand
CGGGGTCCTGATCACCGTAACCAACCAGCCACCATTCGTCGAAACGCTCAATAGCCAGGTCAATGAGCCTGGCACGATGCCAGCCTGCACCTCCCACGGGATTCGCGATACGAGTCGCTATCACATGATAGAAAGGCCTGTTACTGGCAATCCCCGTAAACACACATAACATTATTCCGAATACAAACAGCAGCTTTACCCACCGCTTGTACCTCTCAGCTATCAGGCAAAAGATTAGTGACAATAGCATTACCCAGGGTCCGCTGGACATGCTGCTGAGAGTACCAACAACCGCAAATCCGGCCAGAACATAAGCCCGTGTTCTCCAAGCCTTCCCTTCCCACCGCAAGCAGTAGATAAGCGGAAGGAACATCGCAAAAGTGCAGCCGAACAGAATAGCATGGCTGAACGGCCCAATAGCGCGAGCGAACCCAAAGCGCAACTCCTGAGCGGTGTCTGAACCCACAAACATGGCCCAGGGACAATAACGCACAAGGGGGGCAAAAGGATGCCAGTAGGTAACGGCCTCTATCAGCCCCAACACAGCCAGCGGCACCAAAGCCAGGGCCGCACACTTGATGACTGTCGCTAACCGTGCTCGGCTTGTCACAATATATCTTGCCACCATATAGGCAAACCATGTATCCAACAGGAAGCCGCCCCTGTTCTCCAATGCTTGCGACATCGGCATGACTAAACAGTACATTATCACGTACACGGCCATGCTCAACGCCACCATGGAATCCAGCTTTGACCATTTGAAGCTCTTCTGAAGTTCACGATCACACAAGCACCGCAAAAACAAAACGACGACCACTATACGGCTTGCCGATATGTCTATCGTCCCAATACTCACGACCAGAAAGCTGGGGTACCACAACAGGCATGTAATATATGCAGCTAAGGCGTAGATGGGAGGCAGGTAAAGCACCAATACCGAGAATATGACGGCTATTGTGAGAGTTACGGCTTGCATTTCACCTCAGATTCATCAAGATCAATGACGAGTTGTTCGCTCCGGCCGGAATCCTGCAATTGCTCCGATCCGGCCGCCGGTTTCAAAGGTCTCCTCCAGCCACGCGTGATGATCCGCTTGAACGTGCCACCCAAAGAACGGAGTTTCTGGCCAAACGGCAGTCTCAGCCAGTCATCAAACAGAGAGAATCCGTTGTAACATGGAGCGGGAATTCGCATCACGTGCATCGTCAGCAATCGCCCCCAAAGATGCCGCCTGCGTTTGAGCAGCGCCTCTTGCGACAAGGGAAGAACGCTGCTATCAACACGTTCAAGCTTGATATAACCGGCCTCTATCGCCGCGTGCATAATCTCTCTTCCTCTTTCAGTCCTCGCCAGTACAAGTGACCAACCCTGCTCACCAGGCTCCTTTTGGCGATACCACGGGTCGCCACAGGAAATGTCGGCAAACTCGCCCGTCGAGTCCGGGCACAAGCGGCATCGGGTTTGACCGTGTTTGCTCAGGATATCGCCCCAAGATTGCTCATAGCTCATCTGGCGCATCCGGCTATTTCCGCCCGTCAGTTTCGCCGTCGTCATCCCGGGCCACCCACAACCGCGATACCGAAACTCTTCAACCTGCTCAGGTGCAACATCAAGAGCGCTGAGAATCTTATTAGTCCCTTCGGTGGTGGGAGTCCCGGCGCAGAAAATGCTGATAGCCAAGCAGACCTTGTCCTCAAGCGCAGGACAAGCTGCCTGTGATTTGCGCAGGGCGACCACGTCGCAGGGCTTGCCAATAAACACAACCGGACTGCGAGCCCCCATAATCCAGTCGATCTTTGCGCATGGGGCTGCAGGTGAATACCGCGAGCCGGTATGGGCCAAGAGGTCTTCTCTGCTCTTGCTCAGAACTGGAACGTTTCGCAACGGCGCTGCCGCCCTGGTACCCGTATGCAGGACTCCGGAAATGTCTTCGTTCTCCAGGCAAAAAAGTGCCAAGGCTGTCGCCGCGCCGCCGGATGAGCCCTTGAACCTAATTTCCGGATCACCTGCATAGCCTTCCCACATCTCGAGTATCGGTCCCCAAGACTTGCGCAGTTCCGGAATGGTCTGCTCTTGAAACGACCCGTGGGAGATTTCCACTCCGGGACAAACTTCAACACATCGGCCGCACTGTTCGCATAACTGACTGTCGGTGACAGGCCTGATACCCTGATCAACGAGGTCCACCAATCGAACAGCACCCTTGGGGCAAGCGGGAACACATGCACCGCAGCCCATACAAAGCCGCCAGGCGGCAACCTGTTCTGCAGTTCTGCATCTTCGTGTTTTACGCAACGTCATCAAATATTCCCACGAGTTGCTGTCCGACCGACGGCATGGTTGTCTTTAGCCGCTCTGCGGTCTCCTTACGCTGCTCAAAAGCCATGCTTACAGTGTTCAGTATCTCCTTCGCTTCGGCGTTGCGGATATCTATCACAGAGTTCTCAACATCGATACTTTCGAAGACACCCTGGAATTTCTGACTGTAGGCCAATCCGACCGCGGGAACGCACTGTGACAACGCGGCAATACAAGAATGCATTCGTGAACCAATGAAGAAATCGCATTTCCCGATGAGATACTTTATTTCACCCTGGTCGTATGTGCCGTCCAGCATGAAAATCCTACCGGGATATCCAATGTGCATTTTCGCATATATTTTTCGACACGCTTCGGAGTCACTCTCGACTTCCAAACCCTTAGGGGGAAATACGTGTGGAATTAGAAGAACGACTACCTCTTTGTGTTTCAGCAGGAGTTTGGCGATTTCATACACCAATTCCTGATAGTCAGTCCTTAACCCAAACATGTTGTCTTGCGTGTAGCCGCCGTTGAACAGAAGGCCGCTAATGTTGAAGCCCACCACGGTCGAATCTTCTCCCGGCCGTACGTCTTCCAGCAGCTCCAGACCGGCAGTCTCGGGCTCACGTGCATCCAGAACAAAGGCAACATCAGGCGCAAATCTGATCTTTCCATTCTCCGAATGGACCCCGAGCAACCGTTTCACATACTCCACGCCAGCTCTGTCTCGCGAATAAATCAAACTCGCATGCGTCATAACGTACCTGGCCAATGCTCGAGTTACCGGCTTCTTAAACGGTCCATACGTTTGAGGCAGCAGAATCAACTCTTTTCCAAGGAAGATGACGAGCCACTTATGCAAGAATCCGCGGAAGAACCGTTTTAACCCATAGATATCGCTGAAGCTGTCACCACCCGTAATATCCGCAACAATATTCGCCTCGTACAGGATTCTGAAGAATTCGTTGCGATTGACAAAACACGCCTTGAACCACGAGCCGGGTAACACCTTCGCAAGAAGACCGTAAAGGGCAAACCTCAGCAAATGACATCGCAAGAATACATTTTTTGAGGACCTTATCGGGAGCAGTGTAACCTGCACTTCTTTTCCCATTATTGAAAGCCGGCGCCGCTGGAGCTGGCATCCGCCGCCAATGAGTGTAATCTCGGCATCTGGCCAGCGGTGCAGGATAAGCTTAATGCTCGATTCGGCTAGCGCACTGACTCCCATATTGCCCGTTTCGAACGAGGCGCCGAGCAAACATATTTTCCTGTTCTTGTCTTTCCGCCCCATCTCTATCAAGGACTGTCATCGTGAGAATGAAATGCCGGGCTAAGTCAGCCGCCGGTCTTCTGGATGATTTTGGACATTTTGTTCGGAGCGACTGACAGCGAACATGCTTATCGCAAGTGTGGCGATAAACACACACGAACCAATGGCAATCACCCATGTGAAATGGTCAACTTCAAACAACCACAACAAATCGAACGTCAATGCAATCGGTAATGCCAGTACGAGTCCGGGCACATAGCAGCGCACGTAGCGACTGAAGTCCAAACCGATGATTCTGTGGCACCCCAACACCTGCATGAAAAGAATGAATAGATTGCTGACAACGACGACCCCCGCAGCACCGAGTGCCCCAAAATGGACGGAGGCCGGGTAGATGAGGCCGACAATAACCACAGCGCGCGCTATCGAATAGCGACGATGTAGATGGGGCCGGCCCACAGCAAGATATACTCCGGCCAGGATTGCCGTTTCAGTCCGGGCGATGATCTGTACACATAGGACAGCAAATGGAATGGCCATGGCGGCGTATTCGGGCTTGTAGATGACATACAAAAGCTCACTTGAACAACAGGCCATATACGTCGCCAGGAGTATGCCGGAAACGCCCGTCCAACGAGTCACCAGCAGAAGCCCCCGACAGAGCGCGGCATTGTCACCTTGTTTTTTTGAGAACGCAGGCAGTAGAACCGGGCCTACCATCTTCGTGTAAATCATGATTGGAAAATAGGCGAGCATCGTAGCGTAACTATAGAAGCCCAGCTCGTCGTCGGATATGACCTTGCCAAGCACCAGGATGGGCACTTGATAACCAACGAACGCCAGGACGGGCAAGCCGAACATTCCGCGCGCGAACTTCATCAACTCTCCGAGGCTTTGTCTGTCGATCTTAAAGCGAGGTACGATTGGCACAAATATGAAGGATACCAGACACAGTAGCGCCATCTCAGCTACAAAACCGATGACTAACGCCCAGACATTTCTTATCAAGAAGGCCAGGATGATTGTAACTGTCGCTCCGAGCACGGCGCTGCCCTGGTTGAGCATGACTGAGCGGCCAAATCGGTATTCCTTTTCAAGTACGTAGGCTCGCGGGCTGACAAGGCCTTTGAACAGAATGGCAAGAAAAGAGACACGCAGCAAACTTAACAACTCCGGCTTGTTGTAGAAAGAGCTTATCCATGGAGCCGAGAGAATTGCAAGCAAGAACAGAAAAAATCCGCGAACCACCTGCACCCACCAGGTGACATTCAGGTAGGCTGCCTCCGCTCCTTTCTTGTTCTGAATAACTGAGTCCCTCACGCCGACCTCCGTAAAAGCTTCAAAGGCCATTGAGAAGCCCATGACAATGGCCATTACTCCGATCTCAGAAGGGGCCAGAAGCCTTGCAAGAATCATTCGGCGCACAAACTTCATGCCGTATCCGGCAGCGGTTCCGACGCTCAATTTCATCACCGCACGGAGGCTCTTGGCCTTGAGACCAGTGCCCATTGCCCGGCCAACTGTATCAGAAATTGTGCCGCGGATGAGGTTTGACGTGCTCAATGCATTTGACTCTGGTTGCACTTCGTCCCCGTCGGGCGCACCGACAAATTAAGCTAAGCGTCTTTGGCTGCAGCACTTCTGCCGCATCGCCTCAGCCACTTCCTGACGGCGTAATCCTGATTCACTTCCCGATGGCCTTTGGACCTTCGTCGTGCTCGATGGCTCGGACTCGCCCTTGTTCGTCCGGGAAGAAGTCCAGTATAAGCTCGGTGATATCCTTAGCCGCCGCTCGAATCGAATTCTCTAATATCGAACCTATCTGAACCTGCGTCACATACCTGGCGGGATCACCCCCAATATTCGGCGTCCGCCAACCCACACCGGAAAAGACACTTTCATCGGACGTAAGCTGGCCATTGACAATGTAGAAGTTAAAGACCACGGTCTCTTCAGTCTCCGGAGAAGGTCGATGAAAACGATGGACCAGGCACGGGATTTCCCTGCCCGCGCCGGATGTAACGGTAGCGGGTTGTGTGCCGTCATGGACCCACCCGCCCGCCACGTAGCAGATTTGAGGGCGATGACCCAGCATCGTTCGCGGGTGAGCGGTGTAGGCGATATAGACATTGGCCCACTGGTTGCTTGTCTCGTTCCTGTATAGACGGTTGAGAGACGCATCGTTTCCCGCCACGCGTTGAATGTTCGCCGGGATAGGCACGTCCTGGCCGACCCACTGACCTACTTGCCTCGGGAAAGCCTCCAGTGGCACGGGGAGCTTGATGGGAGTGCCAACAACAAGCTTCAATCGGGAGGCGAGGATCCGATAGGTGACACCGCCGGATACCAACAGCAGCAAGGCCAGAATCCAGGCAAACCATACCGGTATCTGTCCCGCCGCCGTATGTATCGAGTAGAAACCTTCTCTCCGCTTAGTCAAACGCCTGCGTCCAATCGGATACATCGAAGGATATAGCTCCAAAGTAGTAGCTTAAGCCTACCATCCATCCCTATGCCACAACAGAATCTCCGTCAGTGCAGCGAACGTGAAAGTACCCCCTCCATGAAGGTACTTTTACATTTTACCTTGCTCATCGGCGTTTTGTCAAGGTTCCATCGCACAAATCTCTCGGGCTTCTCCGATTCAAACGCAGGCTCCGGACCGAACGAATCGGCGCCTCGCCTTCGGCCCCGCACGTGGAACCCTAAGCTCTTTTTCCAATGGAACTTATAGCATTTCGAATGGGGAGCAAGAAGGCATCTTTTCGAGTACAACGAGCGCCTTGGTCGAGCCGGGTCGAACTCCACGAAGCGGCAAATTCTCGCCGCTTGACAAACAAGCTCCGATAACACGCACGCAACCGAACCGCCCGAAGACTCCGGAGACCTGCGCTTCATCGCGTCCGCAGCGCGAGCCTTGCCGTGTGCATCCGGCGCAGAGTCAATCCAGAATTGATCACAGAGCCTCTTGCACATATAATGAACCGTCGCAGAGTCAAGCACAGTAATAAGGTCCCGGGGCTCATGAAGGACGAATGCCGACACCAAAAAAAATATATACGGTTAGTCAGATCAACTCGCTCGTCAAGGTGGCTCTCGAAGAGAACCTGCCTCCGCGATTGATTGTCAGAGGCCAGATAGGCGACTGGAAACGCCACACGAGCGGGCACTGCTACTTCTCGCTGAAGGACGAAGCGGCCGTATTGCCCTGCATCATGTGGGCGAGTAAGTTCAGGGCCGTCAAGTTCACGCCCGAAGACGGAATGGCTGCTCTGGCTACCGGGCACGTTGATGTTTACACGCCTGGCGGAAGGTACCAGCTTAATGTTGACAAGCTCGAGCCGGCCGGTGTCGGCACGCTTCAACTCGCGTTCGAGCAAATGGTTCGAAAGCTGCAAAGTGAAGGACTCTTCGACGAGGCTCATAAGAGAACGTTGCCCCCCTACCCCGCGCGCATCGGGATACTGACCAGCGAATCGGGGGCCGCGGTACACGATATCATCGACAGCATCCGCAGCCGATGGCCATGCGGCAGATTGTCTTTCTACCCGGTACCCGTACAGGGCGAAGGGGCAGCGGCCAAGATTGCCGCCGCCCTGCGCGATATCAACAGGCGAAACCGAACACTCAGACTGGACGTTCTGATCATCGGTCGAGGCGGCGGCTCACTGGAGGACTTGTGGGCCTTCAACGAGGAGATCCTGGCCAGGGCCGTCTTCGACTCGCAGATCCCGGTCATCAGTGCCGTCGGTCATGAGGTCGATACTACAATTGCAGACCTCGTCGCGGACGCTCGGGCATCGACGCCGACAAAAGCGGGCGTCGTGGCCGTTCCCGATGTGCGGGATGTATGGCGCCACTTGAGCGCACTTGAGCGCACATTGACAAATCACGCGAAGGCAACGGCGCAACTGGCCCGGCAGAACCTGCTGGTCGTTCTGGCCAGCGCGGTCTTCAGAGATCCTCTCGTGCTCGTCCAAAACGCCGGACAACGTTTGGATGAGCTGACCGCGGATTTGACCGAGCAGATGAGGCAATCACTCGTTGAGGCACAGCGAAAAGTGACCGCGGGCTATGAGCAGATTGTCCGAATCGAACCTCACCGGCTCCTCGGACGCAAGACCGTCGAACTCAGTGACTGGCAGAACCGAGCAAAGGCAGGTGTAAACAGGATCACGAACGACTGCCGAATCCGGCTTACAGCGCAGGAGAATCGGTTGACCGCATTGAATCCCAAGTCGGTCCTTCAGCGTGGATACAGCATCACCACGAGCAAGAAGACCGGTTCGTTAGTCAGAGCTTCGGACGACGTTCACATCGGAGAGGAATTATTTACCGAGCTGGCCGGCGAGAATTTCATTGAAAGTAAGGTCACAAAGAAGTAGAAACTGGAGTATCGGCTCCGCACAAGCTGATCATAATCAGGGAAAGCACATGGCTGCTCAGAAGTCCAAGAACAATATCGGAAAATTGAGTTTTGAAAAAGCGATCAAAGAGCTTACGGACATCGTCGGCAAGATTGAGCAGGGGGAGATTGCCCTGCAGGACAGCTTGCAGCAGTACGAGAAGGGCATGGCTCTGATTAAGCACTGCAGGACAATACTGAAACAGGCGGAGGCGCGGATTGAGAAAATATCCGAGCCCGATGCCGAAC
>CP070806.1:1023860-1032172 GCA_020343675.1 Phycisphaerales bacterium | reverse complement strand
GAGCACACCACCAACAACACCGCCAATCGTCCATACATAGCATCTCTCCTGTAGTTTGTTCGAAATCCAAGTTCCCGAAACCTCATCCGGGGGACCATGTTCCTAATCGGCCCCAAGATAACCTGTTGCGTGCCCAAACGCAATAGAGAGAACCGTCGGCGCCACAGAAGGCCCGGTCCGCTCTCCGAAGTCCACCCAGCCACCCTTTTGCCCTCTGCAGATTAACGCGCCGTTACTTTAAAACTCCGACGCCTCCAGTCGGCCAGGCGATCTTGACGGCTTTGCCCTTGATGTTCTCTCTTGGAACGGCCCCAAAGCATCGGCTGTCAACACTGTAGGAGCGGTTATCACCCAAAACGAAGTAGTGCCCTTCAGGAACACGATAGGATTCGTCAACGCCACAAACGAGATAGCGGTTATCTGTCCCAAAGAAGTCTATGGGCAGTGGTGATCCAGGACGTCCCTGGCCAGGTGCGCGGCCCTTGGCCTCTCGCCTTCTGCCGTCCACATAAACGTCACCATCGCGCACCTGTATCGTTTCCCCACCTACTGCAACGACGCGTTTGAACGCACAATCTGGAGGATCGGGGGAAACACCCTCTACAGGAGTGAAGACGACGATGTCGTCAATTGCCGGGTCTTTCCAGAGATAGCTAAACCTGTCCACTACAAGAAGCGATCCATGTAGAATCGTCGGTTCCATACTCGTGCCCGCAATGACGTAACCTTGCATGAAGAATCGGCTTTCCACCTGTGGTATCAAAAGACTCTTCAGAAAACCTGAGCAAAGAAGCACAATAACGAACAGAAAAAATGGATCTTTCAGCTTAATCTCGTGGAGATTCCAGCCGGCGTAGGCGTGAGCGCAAGCCGCCGCCGGAAATATGAGAATGGGAAACAGCGCATAATAGTCCGCCCGGGCTTTGACACGGAGGACACAAAAGCTCAAAAGAAGGAGAACGCCGACAATACGTTTGCGCAGGTAAAGATGCCCCAGGCCGGGAAGCACGACAGTCAAGAAGACCGCCAGCCATGGGTCCTTTCCAAGAGTTCGTTCTCTCTCGAAAAACTTGCTGTTGCGTCTTCTTGTCAACCTGTACGCATCCAGAGATGCACATATTGGAATGGCTATGATGCCGCAAAGACTCAGGAGGATGGGTAGAAGTACCGATGTTCGCGTTGAGATCCAAGACGCGATGGCAAGCACGTGAAGGAGCCCAGCGAGGATTATCAACGAGACTCCGCGCTCAACACGTGCAGTATAGATCTGCCCGAGACCCGGCAGCACCCACGAGAGGCTCCCGGCAAGCCACGGCTCTCTGTTTGCCTGCGGGGATGATGCCGGGCATATCCACGCCCGATGTCCAAATCTCTAAGGAATGGACATTCGTTCCTGCCGACGCCGTGGTTCTTCTCTCTGGCTCCATGTGCACAATTGTAATGTTCTCGTGCAGTGAATCAAAGAGATAAGCTTCTCTTGGAGAAGAGACTGACTCGATGCTTCTGCCCGACCCGGTGGAGTGAACGTCGAAGACGCTTGTAAACATCCCCAAGTAAGGCTACGGCTGCTTCGATCGGCGGATTGAGTGTGTCACAGCGGGTGGATATGATTCAACGGCGTGGCCCGGCTACAGCGCCGATGTCGGAAATTTGATCCTGCTCTTGAGGAGATTTGAACATGAGACGAATCGTGGCGATCCGGGCCGTCGGCTCCGCAGCGCTGGTCTGTGTCGCCTGTTCCGAGGCAGCCCGGCAACCGCAGAGCTATAAGGAAAAAGGTCCCGAACGTGCTGCGGCCTTGGGCCTGTGGCTCTATTCGATGGTATGGTTGCGGTACATCAATCAGGAATCCAGTCGAAGATACTATCCTGTACGGCCGTGGTACCGTCAAGAGACCACTGCAAGCTTCGCAGATGCCTTGAGTTGTTTGCGTCGCGAACTCTGGCGTGAAAGAATAAAAGTTATGTTCGGGAATTCGAGCGTACATGACAATAAATTCGACTTCTTAATCGAGGCCCTTGCCAACGCCGCTTAGGGCACTAACAAAAGTACAAAAGTCTGCAAAGACTATGGAAATCTCAAGGTGAAAAAGATACAATAGAGCATCGGGAGATTTGTGAACGTCGCAAAACAGAACATGTGGTAGATCCTGCACTCTGCACGATTAGCGGGACTGAGAGGGTCGGAGGATCAGAATGAAAACTCAAAACCATCTCAAAGGCGGCAATGAATACGGCACTGTATGCCCAAAGACAGGGGCGAAACTGCGGCCGGTGCGATATATTAAATGGCTGCTCCCCCTCACAGGGCTGGCTGGGCTGGTCTGGTTCCTGATCAGGGTAGTTCCGAAGCCTTCGCGCGCCACATATCCATGCCAACGTGTCGTTGCACCGCTGGCATCCGGCTTTGTTGTGTGGTTGTTGGGCCTGGCCGGCTCTACGGTTTTTGTGCGCAAGGCACGAAGGCACTGGATCAGGGCCCGTTATGTGGTGGCTGTCGCATGCTTTGTGACCGCCGTTTTCGCAATCTGGTGGTCGGCCGGCATGACAGGCCGGGATGCCCGGGCTGGATATGGCGGCATCTTTACGCCGATTGATCCGCCGAACAATCCGATGGGAGTCGGCAAGGGTGTACATCCCGGTCGTGTCGTATGGATACACGATCCCGAAGCCGCTACCTGGCAGAAGGGTTCAGGATATTGGTGGAACGACACGTACACAGACCCGGATCGGGTCAGTCAGATGTTTGGCAACGCAATCCAATGGCTCACGGGTCAGACGACAGACAGCGGCGCCTGGGAGAGCATCTTTAGATATTACAATCAACGTCATGGCAAGGACGGCGCGGGCTACCAGGCCGGCGAGAAGATTGCAATCAAGTGTAATCTGAATCAGTGTGGCTCCCATGGAAACGAGGGCAATAAGTCATACACAGCCCCACAGTTGCTCGAAGCAGTACTGAGGCAGCTGGTCAATGTCGTGGGAGTTGCGCCGTCGGATATCACCGTATATGATGCATCACGCCGTGTGCCTTCGACGCTTTATGATCTTGGCGGCGCCGGTGAGTTGGCCGGTGTGCGCTTTGCCGATACACAAGGCGGCAACGGCAGAATCAAGGCCAATCGCGACCCCGATGCCATGCTCCAACCCTCCGATCCGGCAGTGCCGCCTCGTTGGGTGCCCGATTTTGTCTCGGAGGCATCGTACCTGATCAACATTGCCGGTCTGAAGGGCCATGTATTGACCGGGGCCACCTTGTGCGCCAAGAACCATTTCGGCTCTACATGGGTGGAAGACGGCTGGCGTTTCTGGCCTGGCAATGCTATCCACGGCCATGTTAACGCCTTTGATACAACTCAGCCGTGGGGACAGTCAGGATTTTCGCGCCCAGCCAGGCCGATGGGATCGTATGAGGCCCTTGTAGATCTCATGGGCTATAAACACTTGGGGGGCAAGACGATTCTCTATATTGTCGATGCGCTCTATGGTGCATTACATATGGGCACGTCGGTGAGGAACTCGCCAAAATGGCAAGTGGAGCCGTTTGACAATGACTGGCCGTCGAGCTTGTTTGTCTCCCAGGACCCGGTGGCTATTGATTCGGTCTGCATCGATTTCCTGCGCAGCGAGCCCACCATGACGTATATCGCCGCTCCGGACAATTACAGTACTGTAGATGACTATCTCCACGAGGCGGCCATGGCCAACGATCCCTGCTCCGGAACCTTCTATGATCCGGACGGGACCGGCTTCGGATTGGACAGTCTCGGCGTACATGAGCATTGGAACAATGCCGTCGAGAAGCAATACAGCCGCAACCTCGGGACCGGCGATGGTATAGAGCTTATCTACTCGGTCCCGCTTGAGTACCTGGAGCCATTTGCCGGGGATGTCAACGATGACTCTGCCCAGGTCGTTCTGGCATTCCGGGATGATTTCGAGGCCAATGGTCTGGATGCCTGGCTGGCAACGGATCCGAATGTCTGGCAGATTGAACAGGTGGGTGACACCAATGTTCTGTCGCTTACAGCCCAGAGCAATTATGCTCCGCCACACCGATCTCCGTTCAACATCAACCTGGTTCAGGACGTCGTGGTCGGCAGCTTTATCATGGAGCTTCAGTTGAATTCCACGGTGGACGAGCACCCGCACCGCGATCTGTGCCTGTTCTTCGGCTATCAGGACCCGGCGAATTACTACTATGTCCATATCGCCAGTCAGCCTGATGACGTGGCCCATAAGATCCATGTTGTCGATGATGCAGACCGTACCTCGATTACGGACCATAACAATAACGGTGTCACGTGGGACTCCGATTGGCACACTGTCTGGATCGTCAGAGATGTTGACGCGGGAACGATCGAAGTGTACTTCGACGACATCTCGAGTCCTGTCATGACCGGCGCCGACAGCCGGTTCCAGCTCGGCAAGGTGGGTGTAGGCTCATTCGATGATACCGGCCAGTTTGACAGCATCAGCGTATGGCTTCCGCTTCAGAGTAATGGTGGGGCGAGCCCCGCCCTACGCGCGTCACGGCCAGTCGAATTCGGCGACGATGGGGGCGTGGTCGCTGGGACGCTCGGCGGCGCGTAACTGCCTCTCGATTGTGCACGCGGTGCTCCTCTCGGCCAGGGGGACGGTCGCCATGATGTGATCGAGGCGCCAGCCCAGATTGCGCGCGAAGGTGTCGCGCATCCTGTAGTCCCAGAATGTGTACTGGCCCGCCTTGTCGCAGTGTTTTCTGAAGACATCGACGAATCCCCAAGCCATCACGTTATTGAGCGCCTCGTGCACCTGCGGATGGAAACAGACGTGGCCCAGCAGCGTCTCGGGGTCATAGACGTCGATAGCCGCCGGGGCGATGTTCAAATCGCCCACCCAAAGCAGGGCGTCGCCGGGCTCGAAGCTCCGCTCGAAGTACTTTCGCAGCCGAGCGAACCATTGCAGCTTGTATTGAAACTTCTCCGTCTCGGGCAGGTAGCCCTGCGGAACGTAGGTATTGACGATGGTGACGCCGCCGATCTCGGCGCGGATCAGCCGGGGCTCGTCGTGCGGCTCATCGGGCAGACCATATTCTATTTTTTCGATGGTGTGTCTGCTCAGTATCGCGACGCCGTTGTAGCTTTTCTGGCCTTTGAAAGCGTAGTGATACCCAATCTCGTCGAACACTCCACGCGGGAAATCGGCATCCTGCACCTTCGTCTCCTGCACGCACAAAACGTCCGCACCGCTTTCGGCAAGCCACTCTAAGCACAGAGGCAGCCGGACGCGCAAGGAATTCACGTTATAACTGGCGATTTTCATGTCCATCATCTGTATCTCATGTCACTTGCACAAACCGTAGGGTGTGCAAAATCCATTTTGCACACGCGGAATAAACCTGGTAAAAGACCCGCGTGTGCAACGAGTTGCACACCCTACTCTGCACCCTGATGACCCGGTATCCTGATACTCTTACTTATGGTTCAGCTCACCAGCCGTTTTCTGAGCCGATGCACGGCGAAGAAGCCGACCGCCGCGATAAACGCGGCGATGTAGAGCAGATCGAGCAGCAGAATCGAGTTGTACGTATTCTGGCACACCGCGCGGACCAGCCTGACCGAGTGGGTCAGCGGAACCAGCTCGGCCAGGGGCCTGACGAAATAGGGCAGACTCTCGACTGGAAAGACAACGCCCGAAAAGAAGAACATGGGCGAGATAAAGCCGGTAAAATAGAAGTTGAAATGGTTGATGGTCTTGACGAACGAGGTCACCAGCAGCGACAGCGCGCCGAACATTACGCCGGTCAGGAATCCGACGAACGGCGCGAGCAGGCCGTAAGGCAGCGTGATAATCTTGAACGCCGAGAGGATACACAGGACCGCGAACGAGAAGAACAGCCCCTTGGTTCCGGCCCAGAGCATCTCGCCGACGATCAGGTTGTTGACGGTCATGGGCGCCGCGAGCATTCCGTCATAGACCTTTTCGAACTCCAGCCGGATGAACGTACCGAAACTGCACTCGAACGCGGCGGTGAACATCGCCGTGGTGACCAGCAGGCCCGCGCCGAGAAACTCGATATACTTGAGACCGCCCATTGGCTCGGTGATGTACTTGCCGAGTCCCAGCCCGACACCCACTAAGAAAATCAGCGGCTCCAGGAACGGCGGGAATCCGTTGCTCAGCAGGTTCTTTGTATAGACGCGCATGTGCCTGAACCAGACACTGTAGAGCCTTCGGTGCAGTGGCGGATACATCATGGTCCTACTGTCTGTCATCGAGCTGCCTCCCCGTTGCCTTCAAGAATACGTCCTCCAGCGTCGTCTGCCGGATGAGATAGCCGCCGGCCTTCAAACCGGAGCCGGCCAGCTCTCTGAGCAGCTCGATATCGTCACAATAGTAGCGCGCACTATCGAGGGAGCGGTCCGCCCTGATGGCGTGGGGAATCTTCTCGGGCTGAATCTCCCGGCCCCGCTCGACGTCCCGCACTTCGAGCACGTGCTTTTCCATGTTCTGCTCCAGCAGTTCGTGGGGCGTGCCTTCCATGATGTTCTGGCCTTTGTGCATGATCAGCAGCCGGTCGCAGAGCTGGAACGCTTCTTCCATGTAATGCGTGGTCAGCAGGACCGTTGTCTGCTGCTTTTGCAGTTGGCGGATCTTGTCCCAGATCAGGTGACGCACCTGCGGGTCGAGTCCCGTCGTGGGCTCGTCGAGAATGAGTAATCGCGGGGAATTCAAAAGCGCCCTGGCGATCACGAGCCTTCGTTTCATGCCGCCCGAAAGCTCTTTGATTTTTGAATCGGCCTTGTCGGAAAGTTCGAGGAACTCGAGCAGATACTCGATGCGTTCGGCGGCGGTCTTGCCCGGCAGATGATAGAACCGGGCGTAAATCATCAGGTTCTGGATGACGTTCAGTTCATCGTCCAGATTATTCTCCTGCTGGACTACGCCTGAGAGGTACTTGATGGCCAGCTCATTTGCCGCGGGGTCGTATCCGAAAATATCCATGAGGCTCTGGCCGCTTCGGTCGCGGGTGGATTTGCCGTAGATAATTTTCATGGCGGTGGTCTTGCCCGCGCCGTTGGGGCCCAGGAAGCCGAAGCAACGGCCCGCTTCGACGGAAAAACTCAGGTTCCGCACGGCCCGGACCTTGCCGAAGCTCTTGCTAATATTGCTGACGGTGATGATATTCTGTGCCATCGTCCAAAATTACATCCAGGATCACGAACGGCCGGCTGGACCGGCCTTTTGCTGGTTCAGGATACCACATCTACCGTCAAATTGCAGCTATTGTTCGCAAGGGTGGTATCCCTGCGTCTGAGACCGCTGCAGGCCCGGAAATATCCAAAATTTCGTGTGACTCCGCGGCGAAAGATGGTATAATGATTTTGTATTCAGGAAGTTGACATAGGGCTAAATGGTGGATTTTGCGGCATAGAAAGCCCACTCTGCACGTCCTATGGACAAGAGCAGAGTCCAATCTTGAAGCGAGGAGAATGAAGATGGCCAGCTCAAGAACCTGCATCCGGTCAGATATAGGACATCCGGTTTGGCGAAGCGTACAGTCTCTCGCGGGCCGCACCGGAAGAAGCCCCTCCAACAAGGCGGGGTTCACCTTGATCGAGCTTCTGGTGGTCATCGCCATTATCGCGTTGTTGATGGCGGTGCTCATGCCCGCCCTTCAGCGCGTCCGCAAACAGGCGCGGACGGTGGCCTGTATGTCCAACATCAAACAATGGTCCTACTGCTGGCACATGTACCTTGACGATTCCGAGGGCAAGTTTCCCAGCGGCGCCGGGGCCTCCGGCGACTGGCCTGAGAAGTTGCGCTCCTACTACAAGGACAGGGGGGCGTTAACCCTGTGCCCAGCGGCGACAAAACCCTACAGCGATGGAGGCAGGGTTCCGTTCGGTGCCTGGAGATGGAGAACTGAAGGTGGAGGCTGGGGTGATTTTGCGAACAAGCCGGGCGAGGACTATGGCAGCTACGGCATGAATGAATGGCTCGGCGACCGTCCGGACGATCGCTTCTGGAGACATCGAGAGCAGAAGAAGGCCAACAATATCCCGTTGTTCATGGACTGCGTCGTCTGGGATTGCTATGCCAATGACACACAAGGCCCCCCGGCAGCCGACGGAATTGTCCAGAACGAGATACACCTGGTCTGCATCAATCGACACGATGGTTTCATCAGTATGGTTTTTCTGGACTTGAATGTGCGGAAGGTCGGCCTGAAGGAACTCTGGACGCTGAACTGGAACCGCGAGTTTAATACGCAGGGTGCCTACACCACGGCCGGTGGCATGCGGCCCGAGGACTGGCCCCAATGGATGA
>CP070806.1:1015446-1023760 GCA_020343675.1 Phycisphaerales bacterium | reverse complement strand
TGATGTCAATGGCAGAGAAGATGGTTTCAAAAGGACAGCTCTTCATAGAGCAGCGATGAGTGGTCAGAAAGACGTATCGAAGCTGCTTATTGACAATGGGGCTCGATTGGATGTCAAGGATGTCTGGCCTGGTGGAACGGCCTTGGGCTATGCAGTAGAAAAAGGGCATAAGGACGTAGCGGAATTGCTCGTAGCTCATGGGGCGAATGTCAACGCGAAGCGAGATTATCCTGCCGGTGATACACCTCTGCATTCTGCTGTAAGGACAGGTCATAAAGAAATGGTAGAGCTGCTTATCGCTAAAGGGGCTGATGAAAAGGCCAAGAACAACAACGGCCTGTCACCAATCGAGTTGGCTGTGAGTAAGGGTCACGGGGAAATAGGGGAGTTACTCCAGGCGAAAGCTGCAGAGACTTCTATCCACTGGGCTGCTGTCCTGGGATCTTTGGCCAAGGTGAAGGCTTTTATTGAAAGCGGCACCGATGTCAACGTCAAGGACGAGAGCCACCAAACGCCGCTGCATGAAGCGATCAGTAAAAAACACACGGATCTCGCCAAATTCCTTCTTGAGCAAGGCGCAGACGTGAATGCCAAAGGCAAAGGGGGCTATACGCCGCTCTATCCAGCCGTCTGGAATGGCGACGCAGAGATGGTAAAGTTGCTCATCGGCAGGGGAGCAGATGTCAATTACAGCCCAGAGAGAAACTACCCTCCGTTGCACTATGCTGTATGGTTGGAGAATACGGATATCGTGAGGGTACTCCTTGGCCATGGTGCCAAGTTCGATGTTAAAGACCAGGATGGTAAGACGGCTTTTCGGCATGCCCTCGACGCTGCAAACCGGAAGATGGTCGAACTGTTCGTTGCCAAAGGTGCCAGCGTGAACGCAAAATGGCAGGACAACTCGACGCCGCTGCACCAAGCTGCCATGAGGGGGCACAAGGGGATAGCGGAGATTCTGCTCGCGAACGGCGCAGATGCGACCATCAAGGACGGTAGTGGTAGAACCGCCCTGTCGTGGGCTTTGGAGAAAGGCCACACTGAAATCGTCGAATTGATCCGGAACCACGGTGCGAAGGATTAGATTATTTCAGGGAAGTGTATGTGCGAAATCCCGAAACATGGCGTGTTTTCAAAACGCCGTAAATGTGATTCTTTCTTATGACGCATCAAGAGCCCAGCGACGCTGAGTTAATGGCTCATCTGGGCCAGGGTGACATCACTGCGCTCGGGCAACTGGCCCACCGACACCAGCGCAGGGTCCTGGAGCTTGCTTTTCGCACGCTGGGCGATTGGGACCTGGCAGAGGACGTTGCTCAAGAGACCTTCCTGCGCGTCTATCGCGCCGCAAAACGCTATCGTCCGCAGGCCCAGTTCACGACGTGGCTCTATCGAATTGTCGTGAATCTCTGCCTCGACGAACAGCGAAAACGCGCAAGGGCCGCGGCATCGCTGGAGTCGACAACTCTGGCCGAATATTCGCCGCCGCGGGTTAATCCGACGGAGAAGAAGGAGCTGGCCGAACTGGTCAAAGCGGCCGTGCAGGGGTTGCCCGAGCGCCAGCGTCTGGCGGTGATACTGCACCGCTACGATGACCTGAGCCACGCCCAGATCAGCGAAGTGACGGGCTGGAGCCAGTCCGCTGTAGAATCCTTGCTGGTCAGGGCCTATGGCAATCTCAGAGAAAAGCTTGCAAAACTGAGAGATTTTGTGGAATAGTCCGCAGTATAAGAGCTGCGTGTTCGTTTAATCAGGGGCAGGAGCTATGGAACATGTAGGTGAAATCAGATTGTTGGACTATGTCGCGGGCAGGCTCGGCGCCTCGGAAAGCCAGCAGGTCCGTCGGCACATCGCCGAGTGCAAGGCCTGTGCGAGCCGATGCCGCGAGGCTACTGAGACATGGAATACATTAGGCCACTGGCAGATTGACTCCTTGACCCATCAGGTCGCCGATCGTATCGAAGCATTGGCGGCCGAACGCGAACCCGGGAGGAAGGTACTCATCTCATTCGGAAGCTCGGCGGCCGCAGCGCTTCGCATCGCGGCGGCCGTCATTCTCGCGGCCGGTGGCGGGCATCTGCTGGGCCGGTACAGTGGTCCGCCGAATACACCGCAGCCGGCCGCGCCGGACGAGGGACCGCGCTATGTGGCCGCGCTGGGCTTTGAATGGTCGAGCGGACTGACCTGGGCGGTGCTGGAAGAGGATAACGCGGGCGGAGTGAATCAGCAATGAATCGAAATAGAGCCCTAGCGCTGATCGCCGTCGTCCTGGTATCCGGCGGGATATCGTTTCTGACGACCCGTCTGGCTGCGACCGGACCTCAGAAGGCTGGTCAGGACGGGGCCGTCTCGTGGCTCGGTGAGGCCTCCGCCTCTGTTCTGGAACTCGAAGAGGATTTCAATCGCGAGGCCGATGCTCTGATCGCAACCCTTGGCCGGCAGCAGAAAGGTCTGGCTGACGCCATTGAGAACCCGGCCACCGCGGACAGCGAGATTCTAGTTCAGCTCGAGGCCGTCATTGCCGCCCACGAGCACCTTCTCAAGCGGGTCGGCGAGCACATCGCGAAACTCCGCTCGGAATTGCCCGCCACACAACGTGAGCGCCTGATGGACCTCTGCGCTCAGGTATTTCGAGGACCGATGATTCGGGGCGGCGGCCGAGGCGCCGGCTACGGCGCCGGCAATCGAATGGGCCGAGGAATGGGCGGCGGATATGGTCGAGGTCGCAGGCTCGGAGGTGGCTTGGCCCAGCACTTGAGACTGACCGCGGAGCAACTCGTTATCGCTCAAGAACAGGACCCTGGTTTCGAGGCCGATTCAAACCGGCTTCGCGACGCCCTGCTGGCCGAAAGAGCCGGGCTGCTCGCTGCATTTGAAGATTCGCGGACGACTAACGATGACTTACTCCGGCATATCGAGAAGCTGACCTCGGCTCACACCCGACTCGAGCGCCGTATCGCAACACATGTGCTGACCCTGCGGCCACACCTGAGCCCCGACCAGCAGAAATGGCTGATCGGCCTATGCCGCCGCGGACCGGCACCGGACCTTGTGGAATGAACTGCTCCACAACTTACTATCTTCAAACAACCTCGTTCACAAAATTGACGCCGTTCAATCCCGGAGAACTCGCTTGTCTTAAGATGAGCGGCTACGTTTCTTCTTTTGCAGTCTGCGAAGGAACTTGAGGTCCTCGGCATCTTTTGATCGTCCCGCAGCCTGTTTCATTCTGATCAAGTCCTCAAGAGATGCAAACCACGCAAACGTATCGCCGAACTTGGCCTTTACCTTGTTCATCCAAATACGGTCAAAACTGATACCTTTGACAAACGGATGGATGTCTGTCTCAATCAGGTATTGTCGTAACAATACTTTCTTGGTCAGGAGGTCATTGACAGTGATATCAGAGACATCATATCCAAATGACTTCAGGGCTTCCAGCGTCCGCCTGCCATTTGTTTCGCTGGGCTCGATAAACAAGTCAATGTCAAGTGTTGCCCGCGAATACCCATGAACAGGGAATGCCGTCGCCCCGATAATCACAAAGCGAACTTTATGTTCTTTTAACGACTTGAGGAGATTTTCGACGTCCATTTCGCTTCAGCAATAATGCCATGTCATGGCTCTTGGCCATCATCATTTGAAACCGCTGTCGGGTGGTCAATGACGCCAAATAATCCAACTCAAATTCGATTTCCTGGCGTTCGCTAGTTTCTTTTAGTTTCAAGACAGCCATGATGAACATTCCCAGTAAATCCGTTCGGATTACTCTCGTACAGGAGTTTACCAGAATCTCCACAATTTGGCAAGGAATTGCTTATGAAGCGCCGCAGACGGCATCCCTTCTTCCCTCCTCTTTGACTTTGATGCTATTTCTTGTGCTGGAGCAAGCCCCGAAGCTCACGCGGATGCAAGCCGATACTGTCGGCAATCTCTCGCATCGTCATGGCCTGCCGCACAGTGAGGCCCTGGCTCTGCAGGCGGTTGATCGCCCACGAGAGGTTGATACCTTCATCAGCACAGAATTGCTGGAGCGTTTTCTGCCCCATCCCAAAGCCACCCCTGCTTGCTACTGAAACCTGCCCAGCTCCTTGTTCGCACGCTCCACTGGCGTGCTGCTGTGGCTGTGTCAGATTCTGCGACTGACAAGTACTTCCGCAGACACTATCTGATTCACAAGCCTTCCCGAGCGTTTGGCCTGAGCCGCACTCAATCTGCCCCCCGCCAAGCTCACACGAGCGGCCTGGTGTGCCTGCTGCTGCGGAGCCGAGATAATTTTGGCCCTGTTGGAGGGAGGCTCTGCCCCCGCGATAACCTTGCCCGGCCGCTCCGGCGCCGGGTCCCTCGTGCTTGAACGACTCTTTCCAGGCCACGAGCGATGAGAAAGGCGCCACGTCGTGCACCGTCCCGGCGTAAATAATACCGCAGATGACCAGTGCCGAGATCCATTCGGTCCTGAAGGCCAGACCCTGCTGAACTTTCGTCTTGAAGTAGTTCACCAGCGCCGCCCAGTTCAGGTAAATGTGGAATATCGAAGCGACGACAAAGACAGTGCCGAACCACACGTGAACGCCGGCCCATTGCTCCTTGCCGTGGCCCCAGACGGTCCAGCCCGTATCGCGCGCAATCCGGCAGGACGGCGCAAAGAACATCACCAGCCCCGTCACGGCCATCGCCAAGAACGTGAAACCTGCAAGGACCGAAATGAACCCTCTGTAATTGAATTTGCCATTAGTTGCCCGACTCATGCTCGATTCTCCTGTTCAAAAAGCAGTTTTTCCTGATTTGGCTGCGGCCGACCTGCCGGTCACATCATCGCCGCAAAACCACAGATTAAACGAAAGAGCCAAAGCTACCCTGCGATGATTTCCAGGAATTTTCGGCGTATGGCGCGCCGTTCGACAGGTTCATGATCCTGAGCGGATTCGAAGGAAGACACCTTCTGTGCGTTTGAGCCGGCCTACCCCTAAAGCATTTGGGGAACCATTATGAAGCGATTTCCCAGTGGAGTGGATCTTGCCCACCAAGGCGCAGTACTGGTATAGCGAATCGTTACAGCTGAGGGTAACGGCCCCTCGAGCAAGCAGTGGTCGTGTCGAAGGTATGGATAGAATATGAGAATCCGAAGGATGTCGGCAACTACATCACTGCCCCGACCTAATCGCCGGTTTTCTGGGGGACCAGGGTCTGTAGATGCCCCGACAGGGCACTTCCAGTACCTCGCCTCCTTTGAGATTAATGGTGAAGGTGTCACTGAATCTCTGCTCGTCCTTGTCGGATGGCCGCGTGATTTCCAGCAAGAACTGGTGTCGATTGCCTACCTTGGTCTGATCGAGCACTTTGATGTGGCCCTCCTTTGAGACGGTCGATTCAACCTCGAAGTCCTTGCCGTAATTGTCCGTTATCCAGAGCGACTTCTTAGACGTCTGACCCGGATTACTGTGCAACAGCACCAGCGTCGAGGGCCGGACGGTGAATCGCGAGAGTATCTGGTACATGATAGAGACCGTCCCGGGCTGCGTATCGGGCTCGGAATAAACCAAGCCGATGTTGATACGCCCGACGCGCCCCTTCCTGACCTTCTCCATGTTGACTTTGGGCTCAAGAATGAATCTCGTGGCCTCGACCGCGCTGTCAAAGTCGGCCATGATCGCGTTGCCCGTCGATTGGAATCGTGTGATTGAAAAAGGCTGATTATCCGTACTGGTGAGTGTGATCTTTGGGCAGGCCGCGTTTTCGTCTTTGAGCAGAAGCTTGAGGCTCTTCGGCTCATAATTGACGCGCAGGACGGTTTTGGCTTTGATGGTTAACATCGCCCTGGGTGCCGTTTCGTCGTTGCTGCTGACGTATAGCCGCTTGGTCATTGCACCGGCCGTCCGGCTGGAGGTGTAGGTCACTTGGAGTACGCCTGATTCACCTGGGGCGATGTTCTCTTTGTCCAATTTGGTCACGGCACCGCAGCATTTCTGGACTTTTGTGATTCTTAAGGGGGCGTCGCCGGTATTGGTGAACTTGAACTCGCCAACCATTTTCTGCCCCGGCCCGACCTTACCGAAATCGTAAACGAGGCTCTCGAACTCGATTGTCGGCTCACCTGTTTCCACATCTGTCTCTGGAGTAGTGGCCACCTTTGTCTGCTGCTGGCAGCCGGCCTGCAAGACAAACATGCTGATGAGAATCACAAGAAGGCTGATCTTCTGATATGCGCTCATCATCGGATCTCCACAGTCAGATGATAATATAGCTTTTCGCCGAACTAGCCATGCTATTCTACCTGGGGCTGTATGCGATATCAAGAAGAATCCCCGCCGCCCCTGAAGACAAGATGAAAAAGGCCACGAAAGATACCCTTCTCGGCTGGTTTGAGGATGAGAGCTGCCTTGCGATCGGAGTATAAAAGTAGTGCTTCAATCGTTGCATTATCTCCAAAGATGTGCCATACTCTCAGAGTGCAGGGATGAAACTGGTACCGGGATTCCGCAGGTCGGAAATCGTCTCGGATTGTACACCCGGCAAGAAAGGCTCGGCAGGATGAAGAAGGCATTGATTACGGGTATTACGGGTCAGGACGGCTCCTATCTGGCGGAACTCTTGTTGGAGAAAGGCTACGAGGTTTGGGGGATCATGCGGCGGAGTTCCTCGTTCCACACGCGCAGGATTGACCATCTCTATAAAGACCCGCATGAGAACCCCCGGCTCAAGCTCGTCTATGGCGACCTGACCGACGGCAGTAACCTCTCGGGCATCATCAATGAAGTCGGGCCCGATGAGGTCTATAACCTGGGGGCGCAAAGCCACGTTCGGGTGAGCTTCGATATGCCCATCTACACGGTCAATACCGATGCCCTCGGAACGCTGCGGCTGCTGGAGGCCGTCCGGACCAGCGCCAAGCCCGCCAGGTTCTATCAGGCTTCCAGCAGTGAGATGTACGGTAAGGTCGTCGAGACGCCGCAGACAGAGAAAACGCCCTTTCATCCGCGCAGCCCGTATGCCTGCGCCAAGGTGTACAGCTTTTGGCAGACCGTGAACTACCGCGAGGCGTATGACCTGTTTGCGTGCAACGGAATTCTGTTCAATCACGAATCGCCCCGCCGGGGCGAGACGTTTGTGACCCGAAAGATCACGCGGGCCGCCGCGCGCATCAAGCTGGGTCTGCAGGATAAGCTCTATCTGGGAAATCTGGATGCAAAACGAGACTGGGGTTTTGCCGGGGATTACGTTGAAGCAATATGGCTGATGCTCCAGCAGGACAAGCCCGAAGATTACGTTGTGGCCACGGGACAGAGCCATTCCGTCCGGGAATTCGTGGAGGAGGTGTTTGGCTATCTCAAACTGGATTGGCGCCAGCATGTGGAGATTGACCCCCGGTATTTCAGGCCGAGTGAGGTGGACCTTCTGCAAGGGGATGCGAGCAAGGCCAGGAGGCTGCTCAAGTGGGAGCCCAAGGTGACCTTTGCGGAGCTTGCGAGGATGATGACTGATGCGGATACGAAGAGCGCGGAGAATCAGAAGATTATCCGGGACCATGGGGCAGCGCGGTCATGAATAGTTTCTTTGAGAACAGGCGGGTCGTGGTGACCGGCGGCGCCGGGTTTCTGGGTTGCTACGTCACCGAAGGGCTGCGGAAACGTGGTTGCACGAATGTCCTTGTGCCGAGGATCGAAGAATACGACCTCGTGAATGTGCAGGATATTATTCGCATGTACGAGCAGATGAAGCCGGATATCGTGATTCACTTAGCCGCGGCCGTAGGCGGAATCGGCGCCAATCGCGAGCATCCGGGCGAGTTCTTCTATAAGAACCTGATGATGGGTGTTCAGCTCATCGAGCAGGCCCGGCTGCGGGGCGTCGAGAAATTTATTGCGCTGGGCACGGTGTGCGCCTATCCGAAATTCACGCCGGTACCGTTCAAAGAGGAGGATCTGTGGAACGGCTACCCGGAAGAAACGAACGCTCCGTATGGATTAGCCAAGAAGATGCTGCTGGTTCAATCGCAGGCGTTCCGGGCTGAGTACGGATTCAATTCGATCTTCCTGCTTCCGGTCAATCTCTACGGACCGGGCGATAATTTCGACCCGGCCAGCAGCCACGTCATCCCCGCCCTGATCAAAAAATGCGTCGATGCCGTTGAGCAGAGCGCAGACCACATTCTCTGCTGGGGGACGGGAAATGTCTCACGGGAATTCATTTACGCCGCCGACGCCGCCGAGGGGATTTTATTGGCGACGGAGCATTACAACGGCGCCGAGCCGGTGAATATCGGAAGTGGATTTGAGATAACAATCAAGGACCTGGCCGAGAAAATCGCCGAGCT
>CP070806.1:1006879-1015346 GCA_020343675.1 Phycisphaerales bacterium | reverse complement strand
CAACACTGAGGTTACAGCCTTGATGAGTGATGGGCAGTTTCCATAGATCGGCCGTTGTTTGAATGAATTTATGAAAAAAAATCAGAATTTTGGCAGGATTGAGAAATTCTTCGGTTCTTAAAGGTAGAAGCATGTTTTCAAAACAAGTTTAGAGTTTTGTGATTTTGATGAAAGGAGAAAACCCATGAGTAGAAAGACAAACAGCATGAAGTTCGTCTTGGCTGGAGTTGTGGTCGCGATTATCGTTGGCGGCGAAAGTGCGAGGGCGGACTTCACCTTGGGCCAGCCGGTCAATCTCGGGCCGAAAGTCAACAGTGCGTTTCACGAGCTGGCACCGCATGTTTCTGCGGACGGCCTGGAACTCTACTTTGTCTCTTGGGAGCGAGACGGTGGGTCGGGCGACCCCGACATATGGCTCGCCACCCGCCAGACTACAGAAGATGAATGGGACGAGCCGTGGAATCTCGGCCCGTTTGTCAATAGCGACGTGGAGGATTTCAATCCGGCGCTTTCTGCCGACGGCCTGGAATTGTACTTCAACTCCTTTCGGACGGGTGGCTTGGGCGGGAGTGATCTGTGGGTAACGACCCGCGCAACAAAAGACGATCCTTGGGGACCGGTAGTTAACCTTGGTCCAATTGTCAACAGCACGAAACATGAGTCGGCCCCAAGTATTTCGGCAGATGGATTGGAACTCTACTTCACTCTTAGGGACCCTGACCTACCTGGTGTTGACCACGTATTCTATGTAGCAAGACGTGAAACAACAGACGCCCCCTGGGGAGTACCCGCTAGCCTTGGTCCGGCGATCAATAGTTGGGCTTGCCAGTGGGAGCCAGAGATCTCCAGCGACGGACTCCTAATGTTCTGGGCTGATTTCTGGGACGGTGATCCACGCCCGGGCGGTTTCGGCGGAACGGACCTATGGTTCAGCCGGCGCGCGACCATAGAGAGCGAGTGGAGTGAACCCGTGAATCTCGGGCCGGCGATTAACACCGCAGACGGTGAAGAAGGCCCAGCGCTCTCAGCGGATGGTTCTACACTCTACTTCACCTCCAATCGATATGAAGGGTCAGGATGGGCATGGACCAATTTCGACTTGTGGCAAGCTCCTATCCTTCCCGTAGTGGACTTCGACGGTGATCAGAGTGTCGGGCTCAGCGATCTATTGCTCATGGTAGAATCTTGGGAGACGGATGACCTACGCTGTGATATCGGTCCGATGCCCTGGGGCGACGGCATCGTGAATGAAGCCGATCTGGAAGTCCTGATGGACTACTGGGGCCAGGACGTGGACTACCTTTGTGATCCCAAATTGGCGATGAATCCGAGGCCCGCGGATGGCTCAACCATGCCCGTGGACGAGTTGAGTTGGACACCTGGATGGTACGCCACTCAGCATGATGTGTATCTTAGTCAGGATTCGATGGCCGTCGAGAGTGCAGACATCTCTGATGCGAGCGGTATCTATCGGGGCCCGCAGGATATGAGCTGTTATACCCCGTCTGAGAGGCTCGATTCCGGCGCGACTTTCTTCTGGCGCATCGATGAGATTACTGCCGACGGCACCATCAGCAAGGGCCATGTCTGGAGTTTCACCGTCGCGGATTATCTTGTCGTGGACGACTTCGAGAGTTACATTGTCGAGGGTGACATGTTTGATCCCGGCCAGATATACATGACGTGGTGGGACGGTTGGCAAGACCCGGAGAACGGATCCCAGGTAGGTTATGCAGATCCACCGTACGTCGAGCCGACGACAGTACACCGCGGTTTGCAGTCGATGCCGTTCTTATACGACAACAGCACTGCGCCGATCTCCAGGACGTTCCGCGAGTGGGAGAATCCCCAAGATTGGAGCATCAGAGGCCTTGAATTGCTGAAGCTCTGGGTTTATGGAGAACCCGATAATTCAGTTGAACCTTTCTTCATCACCCTGGAAGACAGCCCCGGTAACAGTAAAACAGTAACATTGCCGGATTTCGATCCAACCACGGAATCCTGGCAACAGTTGTCTATTCCACTAAGCGATTTCGTCGGCGTGGATCTGAAGGACATCAAGAGGATGTACATGGGTGTTGGCGACAGGGCCAAACCGGGCGGTACAGGCAAACTGTTAATCGACGACATCGAACTGCACTGTCAATCGGAGCAGTAGCGCCTTCTCGACACAGAACTTAGCGCCTAACATAGCTAAAGGGCTGGCAGCTTGAGAAAGTCGCCAGCTCTTTCTTTTTTGAACACCTGCATTGAAAACGCCGCCAATTCTTGTGGTTTTTGTAAAGTATTGGCAGTAAAGATGTTATGAAATACCCATTCTTTTTCCAATTTGCAGGTAATGAGCTGTCCGGTTGCAGGCAGGTGGTATGGGTCAACTCGCGAGAACGGGATCCCGTTCGGGACGCTTCGTGTCCACTCCGGCGTGCCTTTTCCTGGCAGGTGCGGCCAAAAAATTGTGGTTAGGCAGCGCCCTCAGCTTCGATGCGGTGACGGCGGAGGTTCGTGGAAACAGCCATGCGGAAAAAAACGATGCACACGTCCTTTCTACGCATTCTTGATGAGCGCCAAATCGCCCGCTGCGGCTGCTTCAAGGATCGGGCCCATATACTCGTCAATCATCGCCCCTGTCAGAGGGATAGGCATGTTTTCGAGCTTCATCTTGAGTTGCGGGTTCTTCGCCGCTGCTAAGGCCCGATCGATATGAGTCTGCGTGAAGCCCTTGACCTGGCCAAGGGTCGTGGGGAAATCGATCGCCTCGGCAAAGGCAAACATCCCCTCGGCCACGGCCGTCCCCAGGTCTCGTCCCTTGAGTTGGGTCAGCTCCGGCGAGATGTAGCCGGCGTCTTTAAACACCTGCCCTATTAGCCGAAGTGGTTTCTCGATGGCCGGAGCGAAGAAGACGGTGTAATATGGATTCATCAGCGCGCAGGCGCGGCCATGACTCAAGATATCGACGAGAGAAAAGCTGGTCAGATGCCCTCCATTCGTCCCTCCCAACATGATTGCATACGCTCCAAGATCGGTTGCCAGACAAAGGGCTTCGCGCGCTTCAGCGTCCTCAAGACTGTCCTTGATTCTGGGCAGATGGTTCACGACGAGGGATATCCCAACATGTGCGATCTTGCTCAGGGTTTCATAGTAGGGCTTGCCGATCCCGCCATAAAAGACCTCCAGGATATGAGCCACACCGTCCATCGCGCCATCCACCGTCAGGTCGGGCGGCGCGTTATGCGTCACCGTGTAGTCGAACACGGGATAGGCAGGGACAATCACGTCGTCAACAATCAGCTTCTTTTGACTGGTGGCGAGGTCTGTGATGTTCGAGTACTTGGTCAGGTGGGCCCCGGAGCTGGCGGCGGTCTGGATGGCTACGTGAGGAGTCAATCGGCAGGCGGTTTCCTGGAGTCTTTTTGTGACCAGGCCGGTTCCAAAATACTGATCGATCGGTCCGCCCAGAACATGAAGAACGTCAGCTGCCTTCACGGCATCGATGGTGCTACCTCCACCGAAGCTGATAATGACATCGGCGTTTGCTTCTCGCAACTCATCGGCTATTCTCAGGAGGTCTTCACGCGGCGCATTGGGCCTGGCACCCGCGATCTGAGCTATGAGCTCTGCGCCGGCCTGCTCAATGGAGTTGCGAATCGTGCTCAGATAGTCTTCCGTGCCGGCAAATTCAGCATGGATCAACGCACCACGCCTGCCTCCGCAAACCACCCTACCACCAATATCCTTGAGCACATGATTGCCGAATAAATACGTGTTGCGTTTGAATTCTCTCAATAGCTCACGAGCCTTCTCAAAATCATTCATTGTGTTCTCCGAATATCTCAATCCTGCATGTATTGACAATTCACTAAAGCCAGCCGCCTAAACAGTGCGAGAGTCCACGGACAAAGACCCACAGATTCTCGTCTTTCTCAGAACGATCGTCAAGGCAATCCCGGCAACAGAGCCCTCGTCCCGACGAGAAAATCGCCGATGTGCCCACAACGTATGTTCTTGAGTGGCCTTCTCCCGAACGGGGACAGTCTTTTGCTTGCATAGCCGTACCTGTTTGTGTTACAATCATTGCCGGCACGAGTGCCAAGGGAACTCGTTGTTTCTCTTCGGGCCACGAGGGCGAACGTCATGTGCAAAGAACGTGGCTTCGCACTGGTAGAGCTTCTGATTGTCATCGCCATCATAGCACTGCTATTGTCTGTTCTGATGCCGGCACTGCAGCGCGTAAAGAAACAGGCAGGGACAGCGGCCTGCTTATCACCGCCGAAACAATGGAGCTTGTGGTTCTCAATGTGTATGGAGGAATACGGCGGCTGTTTCATGGAGGGTTTTTCAGACACGAGCAAAGGCGCGGGCAGTAATCGCTGGCGAAATAATCCGGAGCTGGGCCTCAAGGGCGAACACTCCTTCGAGCAGAATCACTGGAGGACGCCCAGCGTCAAGGGCGCAGGTTATGTCCCGCTGTTCCTGGGCGCTCAGCGATACAATCTCTGGCCCCAACCGACCGACACGCCTCCGACGTTCGACGGCGAGCAGTGGCAGGGCGATAGCATGGGGCGTATTTGCCTTAACCGGCACGATGGATTTGTGAACACCCTCTTCCTGGATTTCTCGGCGGGGAAAGTCGGGCTCAAGGAGCTGTGGACATTGAGATGGAATTGCCCATATAACATGGCAGGCTCGTGGACCATGGCGGGGGCCGTCCAGCCGAGCGACCGGCCCGCGTGGATGAGACCCTTAAAGGATTACTGAACCTGAGGGAACTGACGGTCTCTGCCCGAGACGGAATGCCAAATGACATGCGGGAAAGAAGCGGTTTTACTCTGATCGAGCTTTTAGTGGTGATTGCCATTATCGCACTGCTGCTTGCGATTCTCATGCCGGCATTGGAGCGCGTAAAAAAACAGTCGAGAGCCGTTGCCTGTCAGCGCGACCTGAAACAATGGTCGATCATCTTTGCGATGTACACGGATGATAACAACGGCTACTTCCAGAGAGGTTGGGTCGGCGCCAAAGAAGGGAGTCTGTGGTAGATGGATGCGACGCGGCCGTACTACAAGGAGCCGGATTTGCGTTGCTGCCCGGCGGCCACGAAACCATACACTGAGGGAGGTTGGCCGCCTTTCGGAGCCTGGAGCGTTGACCCCGGCGACTTTCTCACCAAAGGCGATTATGGCAGCTACGGAATAAACGGGTGGGTTGAGACCCGCAACATGACCGACGGTGTGGGAATGTCACAAGAGAACTACTTGAGGCGATGGAAAACTCCCCAGGTCAAAGGGGCCGGGTATGTGCCGTTGTCTATGGATGCTCAGTGGATTGACGGCTGGCCCGGTCCCACCAACGAACCTCCTCAGTATGATGGTGAGCCGTGGCAGGGGCGCAACAATATGGCACGTTTCTGTATCAACCGCCACAACGCGACAACAAATAGCGTCTTTCTGGATTGGTCTGTCAGCAGAGTGGGACTCAAACAGTTGTGGATGTTCAAGTGGCATCGCAAGTATGACACGGCGGGCCCCTGGACAATGGCTGGCGGCGCCCAGCCCGAAGACTGGCCAGAATGGATGAGAAGCTTCAAGGATTACTGATAGGCCGGCCGGCCCGGCCCCGCTGAGTGATTGTTCCCCGCGAACTGTCCGCCTTGCGGCCCTGCGCATTCCTTATTCCTGTTTGGACGAGGGTTGTCCGCAAGAAATACGCAGTCACCACAATTGACGACTGGGGCACCGATCGTTTAGAATGAGGTGTTCTCACGAGGATGGAGCTCAAAAGATCGGGCCTTGCCTTCACATGTCCAGATCCATCTCTGGACTGCCAACCTTATCTATCATAGGCAAGGCCCAATTTCTTTGTGCTGAAACCCTACGAAGCACGAGGCATTTGGTTCGGCCTTGAAAAATCTGTGCCGGCAGACCCCGCAGGCAGAGAACAAAGGGCAATTCTGTTCGGGAACCTTCCTTGCCACGCTTTGGCGGTGTGCCTTACGGCCGTTCCCGCAGCGGCGATTCATCGCACCGAAGCTCCTCAGTTAGGCACTTAGGGCACGCCGGACGCAAATCTCTCGACATGCCGGCTATTGCGTCCAAATCGCTGCGGACTCGGCCAATTGCTTTGATATGCGATGCAGGGGTCCGTAATTTTTTTCGAGAGAACAGGTAATATCACGAGTGGCGGATTCTTTCGAGAACGATTTCAATGGTGGTGCTTGAAGGAGGGCGGTAGTGTGGTGTACCGAACGTACACTGCTTCGCAAGCCCCTGCGGGTAAAACTTGCTTTTTCCTCTCCCTCCGCCCTGCAGGGGCTCGTCCATCGAAAATTCGTAGTCACCACAAAAGGTGAGTGTAAGCAGCCGTCGCATGGGCACATTGCGGCCCTCCGGATGGATTCGCCCAACCTTTCGAGCCCCCTTCGACATGCCGACCTGAAGTCCCGGGAGCGACGGGATTCGTCTTGTCGGTAAAATTGTTGAAAAAAAGCAGCAACATTTTGGGCTTGGCAAGCGTCTTATATAACAAAGCCATCAGAATTAGCGATTTTTCATATTTGTTTGCCCAGGGCAGTTTCGCACATAACCGCCCTCCTTCAAGAGACTGGATATGCTTTTCAAACGCATATCCAGTCTTTACAAGGAAGCGAGAATTCACTCAAAATCGGAATGCCGTTCATCACCGGATCCGGAACAGGCCCGAAGCCGTTACTTAATGAACCGGATCGTCAGTGGGTAGCGATAGTGCCGACCGTCGTTGGCTTTGATCGCGGCAATCACCAGAAAGACCACGTCCAGACCATATACCACCAGCAGCAGCCCAACGCCGACGCAGGCAAAGCACAGAAGCCCGGCCACAAGTGCATACAGAAGTACGGAGATCTGGAAGTTCACGGCCTCTTTGCCCTGGTCGTCCACAAAATCATAATCATCCTTCTTTATCTGCCAGATGACCAGCGGGGCGATGATGCTTCCGATAACCGGTATGACAGGCAGCAATCCGCCGACTCCCGCCAGGTGGCAGAACATGGCCCACATCCGAGCGTCTCTGTCGAGTTCTCTGACGTCGCCTGTGTGCGGAGGTGCCTCGCGCGGCTCGGTGTTTACGGGCTGCGCTGGTTGCTCGCCCTCGAGATTTTCGGGGCTTTCGTTTGTTTCGGCCATAATCCGGCTCCCTTCAAATCAGTTGCTTCCAAATCAATCCACCGCCTTCTCATTCGCGCCAGGGCCCGAGATCTGCCCCGGCAGGTGCGTGGCAATTCTTGTGTCTTCTGCACTGTTCGCACTCTGTAGTTACGGAAAAATCCGGGGAGGTTACAAATCCACGTGGACTTTGCCGGTGAAAAACCGGCTCCGGTGATTCTCACGATTTGTTTGTTCCGGCTTGCAAAACGCCGCCGGATGCATCCGGCATTCTTGCCGTGCCCTTCAGATGTGTGTCCGTACAGTCTTTGCAGAGAGCCACGAGTGGTGCTGCTTCTATGCCAAAAACAGCCGGGGCCTGCACCGAGTCAATCGGTACAGGCCCCGGATTGATGCAAATCCTGCCGTCTGTCCCGCTGCACTCACGCAGCCCTGTGAAACCTGACAGGCAGGACTTGTGACAACTACGCTCAGTCAATTTTGGAAATCACGACTGCGTCCAGCAAGGTGCCGTCTTCACGGCGAGCAATCTCCAGCGTATTCTGGCCGGGCGGCAACGTGAGGTTCACAACCGCGTTGCCGTGGTCGTTGCTGTGCACCTCGTCCCAGTGCCAGTCAGCGCCATCCGAGATGTCATTGAACCGAATCCAGCCGCTGCCCGGTTGATCCGGGTCTTCGTGAGTCTGACTCGTAGCCGTCGGGATCCGGAGCCAGAACGAGTTGCTGCCGCCGGTGATGATCACGCGAATCAGGATCTTATAGACGCCGCCCTGAGCTGTGAAATTGTACGTCGCGACGCCATCCGCAGGAGCCGTGTCGTTTTCGTCGCCGATGCCGTCATCTGTGCCGATGTAGCTGCCACCGGATGCCAGCGGATCAGTACGGACTGTCATGGGCGCGGTGATACTGCCTGCTTCGGCTTCAATGTATATCTGCTCGGCAGGCTCTGGAGGGGCCGACCGATACAACCGAATGTCGTCAACGTATAATGTGCCGCCGGCCCCGTTACCGTCGATACCAACGGCCAGCGTCGTGACGCTCTGGAGGTTGACGCCCAACGAGGCAAGGTCGATACTCCACTGGGTCCACAGTAGTCTTGCTATGTCGGCCGGATCACCGGGATAGGGCACCTCGACGCCGTTGACCTTCACATACAACTGCCCCGTGTTGCCCGGAGTGCCGTGGAAGTACAGCACCAACGTCTGAACGCCATGTTTGGTCCAATCCTGGCCAACGGCAAAGGTGCGTTCGGCCTCTGAATAGGTGGCGCCGCCGGTGTTGCTATACAACAGCGGCATGGACTGCTCGCCGCCGTGAACGGTCCCAGTCTC
>CP070806.1:998295-1006779 GCA_020343675.1 Phycisphaerales bacterium | reverse complement strand
GGTGCCATTGTGAACATAGCAAATCTGAAGCCCCCAACTGGTGGGAACCACAGTCGAGCCGGTCGAGGGCTACCATCATCGGGAAAAGTCGGGGCTTCATTTGCACCCCACAGCTTGTGAAACTCAGCGCCAGGAAGTGAATCAACCGTTACTCCATCTACTTTCGTGTCACTCGCGACGATTGCCTTGCCATCTGGCGTATGGCCCGTGACAACGCGGCGTATTTTCGTACTCTTCCTATCAATTGGGGTTGTAACAATGCTTTTATTCTGCCCTTCAACCTCTGCCTGTGCTTTGGATGAATCCTCCTTGTCCTTTAAGGCAAATCCCGCAAATACGAAGACCATGCTCAACGCCAAAGCTATCCAGATTTTGTGTAGGAACATCTTTGTTCTCCTTCTGTCATTTCGCGGCCGAACGTTTGAGTTGAGCCCGGTGTGCCAATCACCCGGCCGGTTTCAGTGATTGTACTTTACCGGTCTAAAGATCCACCTCCCACTGTCTTGCCCAGGTAGAAGTTAAGAATCTATACTTTATGGTCTGGCCTATCATACGATTAGCCTATCATTGATCGAAGTTCATTTTCTTAAGCAGTTCGATGTATCGTGGATCAGAGCGAACATTGTCAAATTCCGAGCCTATCTTGAGGTGGTGTAGCCGCGGGTCGTGTTCCTCATATGCCTTGTTTAATAATTTGAAGCCCTTGTCGTTTTCCCCAAGCACAAAATGGAAAGAGGCCAAAATGAAAGGCGAAACGTATTCAGTCTCTGAGCGTTCAAACAGCTTGTCCAGCACTGATCGGGCCTCTTCTGGCTTGCCTATTTTTGCATAGACGTGCCCGATACCCAACTCGGCCCACGCGTGTCCTGAAAGCTCTCTTTCTTCTTGGTATTCTTTCAAGGCGTCTTCATACATTGACTTGGCCAGATAGGCCAGCCCGAGAGTAAGGCGGGCATGCGGTATGGATGGGTCCATTTCAATCGTTTTCTTCAACGCATCTATAGCACGGTCGAACTGGCCGGCGAAATAGTAGACTGTTCCTAACTCTCTATTTATGGCAACAGAGACAGGATCCAGTTCAAGGGCTTGTTCTATCTCCTTAATGGCTTCGTCAAACCGAGCCCGATACATCAGGGTTTCTGCATACCATTTGTGAGCACTGGCATAACGTGGATTAGACTCAACGGCCAGCTTGAAATGTCTGTCCGCACCGGCCCAATCCCATTCGTACCATGCCTTAATATATCCCAACGAAGCATTTGCTTCAGGAAGCGTCTCATCAATCTCTAATGCTTTTAATGCCATCTCCCTCGCTTTCGGAAGTACTTCCTTTGGCGGTAAAGGGCTGTAAATCGGAAGAAAACTGTAGGATAAGGCCAGTCCAGCGTAAGCCGGGGCATAGTTTGGGTCTTTTTGGATTGCATCTTGAAAGTGCTTGATAGCCTTCTTTAAATCCGCCTCAGTTCGTTTATTCCAAAAGAAGAGGCCCTGTAGATACGAGTTGTACACTTCAAGATCAACAGTCCGCCGCTTCGTCAGTTTTGCCTTCTCCCGCCCCAGTAGTCTGGGCTTTAATCTATCTACAATAGCCGAGGTTATTTCATCCTGAATGGCAAAAACATCACCCATATTTCGATCATAACTCTCTGACCAGAGATGATGGCCACTTGCCGTATCAACAAGCTGTGCGGTTATCCTCAATCTGTCTCCTGCTTTTCGTACACTTCCCTCTAATATTGTCGCCACATTCAACTGGCTACCTATATCACGAACCGTCACATTCTTGTCTTTGAAGGAGAAAGCAGAGGTCCGGGCAATAACACGCAAGTCCTTTATTTGGCTGAGTGCATTGATAAGCTCTTCGGCCATCCCATCGCAGAAATATTCCTGATTTGGATCGGCACTCATATTCACAAAAGGCAAAACAGCAATAGAAACCGGGCTCTGTTCTTCCTCAGTCGTCGTTGGAGGTACAACTTGTTGTTGATCTGCCCACGGCCGTAGATACACAAGAGCAAGGATGACCACACATGCTAAAGCAGCAGCAAGGACTCCGACGGTTGTTCGTCTGGTTCGCTTGGCCACAACTTGCCCTTTCGATAAGCTGGATGTGGGACTAAGCGATTCCAGGTCTGCTATCACCGCTTTCATACTATCAGGTCGGCTTGAGGAATCTTTCTGGATCATCTTGTGCACAGTCTGCTCTAATGTTGTCGGGATATCCCTTCGCAGCTCTCTCAGGTTCTTAGGCTCTTCATACAGGATCGAATGGATGACAGCCTGGCCAACGCCGCCTTTGAAAGGAAGCTCACCGGCCAGCATCTCATACATTACGACGCCCAATGACCATATGTCTATCCGGTAATCCACAGGCTCGCCCTTGGCCTGTTCGGGGCTCATATAATCTACCGTGCCCATGATGGCACCCTGCTGGGTCAGACGTGTTTCGGTCGTCTCTCCCGCCAGCTTTGCCAGGCCGAAATCCATAATCTTTACCTGGCCGCTGTGCGTGAGCATGATGTTCCCACTCTTTATATCCCGATGGATAATCCCCTTTTCATGAGCCTCATAAAGACCCTGGGCAGCTTGAATCGAGATATCGACCACCTCGTCTATGCTTAATGGCCCGGACTTGATCTTCTCATACAGGCTCTGCCCATCAATGTGAGCCATTGAGATGAAAGTCTTTCCCTCTGCCTCATCGATTTCATGCAACGTGCAGATGTTAGGATGATCCAGAGCAGCAGAGGCTCTCGCCTCCTGAACGAACCGTGCCTTTTTCGCCTCGTCCGCCAGAACTTGTTCTGAGGGAAATTTCAGGGCAACATATCTTCTGAGCGTAGTATCTTCCGCCTTATAGACCACGCTCATCCCACCTTCTCCGATCTTTTCAAGGATTCTGTAGTGGGATATGGTCTGGCCTATCATATTTGCTCCTTATGGGCGTCCGTAACATTATAGGCCAATATCTGGATTCTGAAGCAAGTATTTCAGGTCAAATCAGGTGACATATTGTTTATTTTTCCCTTTCGTATCTCGCACAGCGATGGGCAAAAAGGGTGAATGGGGGCAGTTGGGGGTTAGGATTTTGCGGCCGGAGTCGGTGACGAGGATGTCGTCTTCGATTCGGACGCCGAGCTTGCCGGGCATATAGACGCCCGGCTCGATGGTGATGACCTGGCCCGCTTCGAGCGTGCCTTTGGCGTCGGCCTTCAAGAAAGGCGATTCGTGGATCTCTATCCCGAAGCCGTGCCCCGTGCCGTGGCCGTAAACGGGCAGATCGCTCTCGGCAATCACCTGCCGTGCGACGGCATCGACCTGTGTGATTTTCACGCCGGCCTTGACGGCCTTTATCGCCGCGGCCTGCGCCTGTTCCACCACATCATAGACCTTCTTGTAAAGGGCTGTCATTCCACCGATGGCGAAACAGCGCGTGATATCGCTGCAATAGCCTTTGTATCGTGCGCCGAAGTCGATCAGGACGGTGTCTTTCTTCTTGAGTTTTCTGGCGCCCGGCTGATGATGCGGCCGGGAAGCATTCGGGCCAAAGGCGACAATCGTCTCGAAGCTGTTCCGCGCGCCGAGCTTGCGAATTTGAAAATCGAGCATGCCCGCTAATTCGCTCTCGGTGACGCCCGGTTTGATGTGGGACAACGTCTGTTCAAGTGCTTCAGTCGAGATCGAAGCCGCTCTCCTGATGACGGCAATCTCACTGGCGTCCTTGGTGCTCCGTGCGGTTTCGATGATGTGAGAAGCCGTTCTGAGCCTGGCCTTGACGGATTCCTTGAGCCGCTTGAAGTCGCCCAGCGACGTTGATTCCTCGACGGTCACCGTCCGCACGGATTCAACTCTCTTCGCCAGTCGTGCGACAGCCTCGGCCATTGGCCCGGCCCGGTCGATGATTCTGCAGCTCGGGCACTCCTTCTCGGCCTGCTCGGTATATCGGCTGTCGGTCAGAAGATACACCCGGCCCGCGGCGATCACGGCCCAGCTATCGTCGCCCTGAAAGCCCGTCACGTAAGTGACATTGGCCGGCTTAGTGATAATCAGGCAGCCGATTCTCTTTTTGCTCATCTGACGGCGGACCGTCCTGATGCGTCCGGCTATCACTGCTTTGTTCATCTCAGGCCGCCCTTCGATCGATTGCGTTTGCAGAGGCTCAGTCGCCCAGCACGTTTGCTTGCGGAGCCCACTTTTTCTGCCAGGCCGGATAATCCCGGGCCAGCAGGTCCGTCGCATAATAGCCAAGCCAACTGTATCCGGTGCGACGCTCGTATGAGATTTCGGCGAGTGTCGCCTTCGGCACGCCGTCCCGGCTGCAGAAAATCGGTTTGTTGGTCCCAATGTCGTAGAACCTGGCCCACATGGCCGGAGCAGATGCGTCCTCGACAATCACTTTGTCCCAGCTCCTTGGTTTTGATTTGTCTTTTCTTCGGACCTGCCTGATCCCTTCGAGCCGGGCCTCGGCGAACCAGGCCACAGCGCATTGCACCGCCTCGACAATCCCGGGGCTCGGCCTCTCGATGCTCATCAGGAACCTGACAATGCCTACGGATTCGGAGCCGCTGATGGAAGGCAGCTCATAACTGCGGGCCTTGGCCGGGGCAAAGGTCTTCTCGTCATGCTGGGCGCACCACGCCGTCTTGCGGGCGGCCACGACGATCTGGCATTTGAGAATGCAATCGATGCCTCTTTGCACCGCCGCTTCGGCCTTTTGACGGGCCCGTTCGTCCACGAAGGCAAAGGGAAGTCTTTTATCGGCGATATCGCGCAGGATGCTCATCGCGCCGATCATGGCGCCGTCGTTGAACGTGATGTGTCTGGCGTAGCCGGTCGGATCCGGATAGCGCTGCGGCCAGCCACCGTTCTCGTACTGGGCATCAAGCAGATAGTCCAGCCCCTTGAGCAAGGCGTCCCGGAAGCGTTCAAGGCCGGTGGCCTGATAGACGCGGGCCAGGTAGCGCATCTGCGTGTGAGTCGCCCCGTTGTCGAGCATGGAGTCTTTGTTGTTCTTGGCCATGCGCAGTTTCGCCTTGTCCCGTTCGCTCAGGACCGGAGCCATGTCGATGTTTTTCGGCCAACCGCCTGCGTCGCGCTGGTACAGAAGAACGTTGTCGGCGATCCGGACCGCCTCGTCGCCGGCGTAAAACTCGGCCCGCTGCCGGAGGCCCTGACGCCACGCGATGGGGCGGGCGTCGCTGCTCGTGCCCCGAGTGCTGGACGCAGTCACCGGGACAAACAAACAAAATGCAAATGTCATTATCTGTCGTCTCATAGTCTTCATCTTTGCAGCAATCCGAGAAGAAATAAAGTCTTTTTTTGCAGACCGTTTGGCGTCGCACCGCTCTATTTCTATACTTTCAGTAGACAGAAACCTTGCTGGGGGGGAAACCGGTGGCGTCAATAGTTGTACCGGCCCTTGGTGTTTTCCGCAAGGGAGAAGAACTGCTTATAACGCCCAATTTTCCCGGAAAAGACGGCTTCGGCCGTCTTTTTTTATACCTTGTCAGGAGCCCTTGTTTCCGTTACAATCCCGGAGTGTTGATTTGGAGCATTCTCACGTAGTGCTGGACTTTTTCAAGAACCTCGGTTGGTAACGATACGATGCTATTGCCGATTCGGACGAGTATTTCGCCAAGACAGACCCCGTACATCAACTACGCCCTGGTCGTTGTCAATGTCTTCATTTTTCTGCTGACCTACTGGCCTCATCTCGATCCGCTTACAAGGGAGCCGGAATTTCTAAGGTCGTGGGCCGACCAGTTCGTGCTGGATCCCCGGCCCGGTCAATTGTATCTATGGCAGTTCGTCAGTTACGCCTTCCTGCACGGCGGTCTGATGCACGTCCTTGGCAACATGTTCTTCTTGTACCTGTTCGGCAACAATGTCAACGACAAGCTCGGACATATCGGATACCTGTGCTTTTATCTGGCCGGCGCGGTCTTCAGCGGCGTCGGCCATACATTTCTGAGCGGCGCGCCCGTTCTCGGGGCCAGCGGGGCCGTCGCCGCCGTGACGGGGGCCTATCTGGTCCTGTTCCCGCAGACCCTCATCACCGTCATCTATTGGTTCTTCTTCATCGGCACCATGGAGCTTCCGGCCCTGTACTTCATCGCGTTCAAGCTCATCATCTGGGACAACATGGTTGAACCGCGTTTTGCCCCGCCGGTTGCCGTCGCCTACGCGGCCCATCTGGCGGGATACGCCGTAGGGATTGTCGTCACGGTCGGTCTGCTCGCCACCGGGCTGGTCAGCAGCAGCAGTTTCGACTTGTGGGCCATGATCAAACGATGGAATCGGCGCCGCCTCTACCGCGATGTCGTTGCGAGCGGCTACGACCCCTATACGGGCCGGACCACCGCCAGGCAAACACGGGTCAAAGAGGTCATCAAGAGCGCCGCCCAGCAACAGAAGGAGCAACAGACTGGCGAACTTCGCAGCGAGATAAGCGACCGGTTGGCCCAGCGGAACCTGCCGGCCGCAGCCGGAGTTTACCTCGATCTGATGGGACTCGACGACCAGCAGATTCTGCCCCGCCAGCAGTTGCTCGACATCAGCAATCAGCTTGCCGGGGAGAACCGGCACGCTGAAGCGGCGCTCGCCTACGAGCAGTTTCTGGCTCATTATGGCAGCTACGAGTACGCCGAGCAGGTCGAGCTGATGTTGGGCATCCTGTACTCACGCTATCTCAGCAGGACCGAGCCTGCCGTCAAGCATTTGGAGGCCGCGGCCCGGAAACTCACCGACCCGGGGCAATTGAAAATGTGCCGGGACGAGCTTGCCCGGCTGCAAGGCTGACGCCCGTCCAATAAACCACAGCCGGACGCGCCTGTGGAGCCTGCCTTGCCTTTGTCTGATCCCCGCGAGCGCCGCAAGGAGACGACCTGCGAAATCCGCGGCAAACGCCTGGAAAATCCCGCTGCCCGGGCTATATTTAATCCAATAAAAAAGTTGACAGCCTGTTTTGCCGATGCTAATTTTACTAAGCGAATAATCGTTATCAAATTCAACCGTTAGGATTTGGGGATGAGAACCGCTTTATAGGGAGATACGAAAATGCGATTCACCACGAATTTGTTCATTATCGCTGTCCTGGCAGGTTTGGCTTCTGTCGGTCTTTCGCAGGGCGCTGTCGAAGGCACCGCCTCCGAAGACGTCGAGACCCCACCGTTTCCATACGATGCCGTGATCACCGGCGATGACGTTTATATCCGCTCCGGCCCGGGCACAAACTTCTACCACTGCGGCAAGTTCAACCAAGGCGACAGAGTCAGAGTGGTGGCCAAACAGTTTAGCTGGTCCCGTATCGTTCCACCGGCCGGCAGCTTCTCATGGATTTCCATGCAGTACGTCAAGATCGATCCGGCCAATCCCGGCGTCGGCGTTGTCACCGGTGACAATGTCCGGGTTTATGCAGGCTCCGATTTCGTCAAGCCGCTCTATTCGACAACGTTGCAGGGCAAGCTCAACACGGGCGACAAGGTCAAGCTGTTGGGCGAACAGATGGACGAGTACTATAAAATCGCCCCGCCGCCGGCGGCCTACCTCTGGGTCAGCACGAACTTCACCAAACCGGCCCCGGCGCCCGTCGAGCCGCCGCCGGCCACCGCGGTCGCGCCTTCGCCCGGAGTCCAGGAGCCGAACGAAGCCGTCGTGGTGACACCCCCAGTGGTGACACCCCAGTCCGCGCTCGAAAAATATCGCGCGCTGAAGCAGCAGGTGGAGGCCGAACGCGCCAAACCCACGGACCAGCAGGATTATTCAGAGCTTAAGAAGAGCCTGGCCGAGATTGCCAAGAACGAAAGCGCGGACAAGGCGGCGCGTTACGCCGAGTTTGTTCTGCGGCAGATTGAAGGCTACGAGCTGGCTCTGGCGGTCACCAAAGAAATACGTCTCCAGAACGAGCAGTTGCAGAAGATCAAGGCGGGAATCGAGAAAGCCCGCGAGACACGCCTGGCCGAAATTCAGGACCTGGGCCGATTTGCCGTGACGGGAGAATTTCAGACATACGCAACCTTCGGGCCCGGGCACTACCGGATCGTCGGTGATTCGGGCAGCATGGTCTGCTACGCTCTGCCGGCCGGCTCAGCGGCGCAGAGGGATTTGAGCGGATTGATCGGTCGCAAAGTCGGGCTCATTGGAACGATAGAGCCTCATAAGCCGACAGCCGGTGCCCTCGTGCGATTTACGAACATCGTCGAGTTGAAGTAGTCCGCCTGCTGCCGAGCCTTTATATCAGGCTCTTCAAATACGTTTGTCTTATCGGCGAGGGGAATCTCTCTATCGCGTATCTGAGCATAGTCCGGGGCATCTGTCTGTAGTGCTTCTTTAGGAATCTCTCTTCGGCTTCAATGTCTCGCTTGCCGATTTCTCTGAGCATCCAACCGGCCGCTTTGTGGATCAAATCTTCTTTGTCCTTCAACAGAATCCTCGCGATTCTCAGCGTATCGGCGAATTCGTTGTGCTTGATGAAGCCAAACGTGG
>CP070806.1:989348-998195 GCA_020343675.1 Phycisphaerales bacterium | reverse complement strand
GGCTGTCGTGACGTAGTGACCCGTGCCCTCTTCCACAGCAGCGAGCTTTTGGTCGTCCAGCTCATGGTTCTTGGGCGCGAAGAACCGGTTGTGGTCGTGCAGGATGTAGGAGTGGTCGAAGCCTCCGTCCGCGACGCCCTTGGGTGCGCCCCTGAGATGCCACTTGCCCGACTGATAGCACCGATAGCCGAGCGGCTTGAGATAGTGCGGAATCACTCGTGTCCAGGCGGGCAACCGCCCCCGCGGCGGATCCATGCGAACCTGCTGCGGGTAGTAGCCCGTCAGGAGGGACGTTCGCGAAGGCCAACACCGGCCGGTGGAGTAACACTGCGTGAACCGGATACCGTCGGCTGCCAGCCGGTCGATATTGGGCGTCTGAATTTCGCCGCCGTAGCATCCGGCGTCCGAATAGCCCATATCGTCCGCGATGATAACCAGGAAGTTCGGCCTCCGCGCTCGCGCAGACGCAGGCCGAGCAAAGGCAAGCCTGTTCATCGCCAGAGTCGAGCCCAAGGTTACCGCTTCCTTAAGAAATGCGCGTCTTGAGATACTCTTTACACCCATGTCAATTCCACCCTTCGTTATCCTCATGTAACTATGAGGTCCCACAAGCGATTCAGCGAGTCGATGGTTCTCTGCAGCGCTGCCTCGTCGTCCATCTGGCGGAGTGCCCGGTCAAAGGGTTCACATTCCACCGGACCGTCGTAACCGATTTTCACCAGGGCGTTGATGAATCCTTTCAGGTCAATTACGCCCGTCGTCACAGGCAGGGCGCGCCGGTTATCGACCTGTTGATCGACCGGGATACCTTGCGGAGCATCGTTGACGTGAATGTGGACGATGTCGTTGTTGGAGAGCCGAAGCAACTCGTCCACTGTTCCGTGCGAAGTGTACCAATGCCAGCTATCGAGCAGAAGCCCGACATTCCCCGTACCAATCGCCTCGACCAACTCCATCATGCCGGGCTGGGTACAAATGAAGGGAAAACGAAATCGCGCCCGGGAGGTCCTTGGCCCGACAAACTCCAGACCCAGGCGGATGTCGTAGTCTTTGAGCACATTCGCCACTTCTCGAAAGCGTGTTTTGAGCTGCTCGAAGTTCTGAAGGTACGTCTGTTCGTTGTGACCGGGCATGATCCAGGTTGCCACGCGCTCGACGCCCAATTGCTTCAGGACGCCGACCCGTCCGGGCAGTCGCGCAAGATCGCTTTTGAATCGGCCTTCATCCTGGCGAAAATTAACCGGCAGGCCGCCCGTACCGTATCGGATGCCCTTTTCTTTCATGGTCTCGACCCATTCGCGGACCTCGGAGGCGGATTTGTTCTCGAATTCACCCGGATTCGGGGTGATGCCGGCGAAACCGTATTTGACCGCGTACTCCAGCGCCTGGCGTTGGTTGGCCTTGACACCGATATGGCCTTGCCCAAGGTTCCTGTAGAACTTGACTTTAGCCGTTGTCTGCGATGCCCCGGCGAGCGGCCCGGCAAACTGCATCGCCGCCGCCGTCGCTATCGCCGAGCGACAGAATATACGCCTCGATATCATTTTAGATTGCTCCGTGTTCTGCTCTGTCATAATCGTTTCTCCTTCTCAGGCCCGGCGAAAACTCACATGTACTCTACTTCACCTTAAAGCGTCCAGCCTTGTCGATAGGGCCGCCGGATGAACGCATCCGCCTCGGGGCAGCCGACCGCCTTGAGGTCCCTGGCGTCCCAGATGATCTTTCTGCCCGTGCGCAGCGCCACATTGCAGAGAAGCGCCGCTTCGGTCAGCGCGCCCGAATAGTCGAAATTGCAGGTGGTCGGCCCGCCCGTCTTGCAGGCTTCGGCCCACTCCCGGTGGTGGCCGACCGAATCCGGGATGAACGGATCGGGTGGCTGGAAGTCGGCGAACTTCTCTGCGGGCAGCAATTGATGCTTGTTGTAATCGCAAATCAGCATCCCGTCAGAGCCGACGAAAAGTACCGCGCTGTTCCATTGTGGGATGTTGTCCTCTTTAACGCGCGCCGGATAGGCGCCGCCATTGTACCAAGTTAGAGTCACCGGCGGCAAATCGCCGCGGGCCGGATACTGCTGCTTTGCAATCGTCCACTTAGCCGCACTCTCGGGATGGACGGGTCCGATGGCCTCGACACTGGTTGGATGCCGTAACTTCAGAGCCCAAAACGCTAAGTCACAATAATGACAGAAGAAATCGCCCAGTTGGCCGTTTGCAAAGTTCCACCAGTAGCGCCATTTGAACGGAGCGTATTCCGGGTGGTAAGGCCGGTAGGCGGCGGGCCCCAGCCAGAGGTCCCAATCGAGCGTCTCGGGCACAGGCGGGCGAGCTGTCGGGGCATCGGGCCCAGACATATCCGTCGGCGTGGGCGGCCCGGCGAAATTCGCGCCCAGCCATACGTACACCTCGCGCACCTTTCCGATGGCGCCGCTCCGGACAAGCTCAACCGCCCGACGGTAGTTGCTGCAAGCGTGAATCTGCGTACCCATCTGCGTCACGAGTTTCTTTTGGCGGGCGGTCTCGGCCACTACGCGGGCCTCATAGACGGTGTGCGTCAGCGGCTTCTCGCAATAGCAATGCTTGCCGAGCTTCATGGCCATCACCGCCGCCGGAGCATGTGTATGGTCGGGCGTTCCGATGACCACGGCGTCGATTCTGCTCTCCATCTCATCGAGCATCTTGCGGAAATCTTTGTATCGCCTCGCATCGCCGAATCGCTCGAAGGTCTGCGCCGAGTGTCTGTGGTCAACATCGCACAGGGCGACGATGTTCTCGCCGGCCACGGCGGCCATATCGGCGGCGCCGCGCCCCCCGACACCGATCCCGGCGATGTTCAGCCTCTCGTTGGCCCGCGTGCCTCGCACCAGCCGGTTGTTTTGCAGAATGATAAGGCCCGCGCCGCCTCGGGCGGCATTGCGCAGAAAATCACGGCGAGTCGATTGTGCAAGCATCAGTCAGAAGCTCCTTTTCTAAAAACACAAGCCCGTCAGTCGCCATAGGATACAGCGCGCTGCCAGCCCGGTCAAGCGCAGCGCATTGTGCCGCGTCTGAACACGATCTCATTGATGAAAGCTTGCATTCTGACAAGAAACTCCGTATCTTGTGACATTCAAGGCCCAGCCATGCAGTTGGCGCCGGGACGTTGTGGAAGCCCAAAAAGGGGGTGAATCAATGAATGTATCGCCCAGGACCGGAAAGAAAGCAGTCTCGCTTGTCGGTCTGCTCAAAGAGGCAAAGTCCATGCTGATCGTGATGCAGGACAATCCCGACCCGGACTCGATCGCCTCAGCCCTGGGGCTCCGCAAGATCGCCAACAGCCAGACCGACGCCCAATGCACAATCGCCTTTGACGGCACCGTCGGCCGGGCCGAGAACAGAGCGCTGGTCCAATACATAAACATGAATCTGCGTTCGCTGACAGAAATGGACCCGGCAAAATTTGACGTGACCTGCATGGTGGACACACAACCCGGAACGGGCAACAACTCCTTCCCGGCCGGCGTACTGCCCGACATTGTCATCGACCATCATCCCGTGCGCCAGACCACGCGAAAGTGCAGGTTCACGGATATTCGCAGAAACTACGGCTCGACCAGCACAATTCTGTGCGAGTACCTCAAATCTATCGAGGCAACCATCGAGCCGCCGCTGGCGACCGCCCTGCTCTACGGCATTCGATCCGACACGCAGGATTTGGGCAGAGAGGCCATAAAAGCCGATATCGACGCCATCTATTATCTGTATCCTTTAGCCAACAAGCGGGTGCTCAGCCAGATACAACGCGGGTGCGTCAACCGGGAATACTTCCAGATGTTAGCCGAAGCGTTAAAAAACGCTCGCGTCTATAAGAACAGCGTAATCATCGCCAGTCTCGGGCTCGTGAACAATCCTGATATGATCGGCGAGGTCGCAGATCTATTCGGCCGCGACGACGACGTGACGTGCACCTTGTGCTATGGTCTGAGCGCCGAGAAGATTCTGATCTCAATCAGGACGTCCGACGAAGGCATCGAGGCGGGCAAGCTGGTACATCGTCTCGTCGGCAGAAAGGGCACCGGAGGCGGACACAAGACCTATGCAGGCGGACAGATACCTTTGGCCGGCCTGACGAAAGCGGCTTCGGCAAGGCTCGAACAGCAAATCTCCAGAGAGTTTCTGAAATTGCTGCGTGTCGCTGAACACCCCTACACGAAACTCATCCAGATTTGAATAACCCGCTACGGACTGGCCTGTTTCGTGAACAACAGCTCGCCCCTGGGCACAATCTTCAAAACACAGGCGTAATCCCATTGCGCTTTGGCCGGAAAGACGACATCGAGACCTTTCACTGTTTCACGCCATTTCAGCGGTCCATCAGACCCGAGCATCGTGATAGACTCGATACCCTGCCTGCTGACCGGATGCGCGGAACTCAAGGACTTGATAAGGCCGCCGGAATCGGGCCGGCCGAAACAGATGGCATACAGCACTCCGCCTCTGACGGTGAAACGTACACAATCAGGCCCCATTTTCAGCTTTCCGCTTTTGCCGTCGTCGCCGATCTTGATCATGGTTCCTTCGCCGAATTCGCGCCAAGGACGCGTGCCATAGATCGCCTCGCCGTTGACCCTGAGCCACTTGCCGATTTCCTTCAGCGTTGTGACTTCCGCGTCTCGAAGCGTTCCATCGGGTCTTGGCCCCACATTGAGCAGCAGGTTGCCATTCTTGCTGACAATATCCGCCAGGGCGCCGATGAGATAATCGACCGGCCAGAATTCCGTATCCTCCACATAACACCACCCGTTGACCGAGATCTTGTCATCCGTTTGCCACTTCGACGAGAGTCTAATGTGGTCCATGCCCGATCTCTCAAAATCCTCGACTGCCTGGTCCGGCTCGAGGAATTCGCGTTTATAGGTAAGCACTACCTCTGTGCCCCATTGCTGCGAGCTGTTGTAGTAATGAGCGAGCACATTGTAGAAAGCTTGTCTGAAATACGGTTTTTCGAATCTTCTTTCGCCGTCACCAATGCCACCGTCAACAAATATGTAATCAGGGCGGTAATTGTCAATCAGCTCCCTCAGGACATTTTCCCAGTGCTGCTCATCTTCAGGTCTTGGCGGATCATCATCGCTCCGGCGGTGTCCATAGAGGGCCTCGTATTTCGGGTCCCAGTTGTCATATTCGGGCCGGAACGTATAGTAGGCCCAGTGCCGCCCATAGTGTGTGGATACACCTGTCTTGAGACCGGCTCTTCGAGCCGCAGCGACGAACTCGCCCACCACGTCTCGTTTCGGCCCCATGCGTGTGGAATTGTAGGGGATGTGTTTCGAATCCCACATTGCAAACCCGTCGTGATGAATCGCGGCCGAGACCACATATTTCGCGCCGGCCTCTTTGAACAACTTCACCCACTCTTCGGGCTGCCACTTTTCGGCCTTGAACAGGGGAATGAAATCCTTGTAGCCGAACTTATCCAGAGGCCCCCACGTCTCCATATGGTGTTTGGGAATATCCTGGAAATTACGTCTTCTCTTGATCGCCTCCGGGCTGTACATCCAGCGGGGGTACCACTCGGTTTTGTACGCCGCCACGGAAAAAGGCGCCCAATGAAAATATATCCCAAACTTGGCATCTTCGTACCACTGAGGGACCCTGTAATTCTTCAACGATTCACCGGCAGGCTCGAAGTTGTAGTTCTGCACGCCTCTCGACTCGGGCGGCGCGCCGCATTGCACGGATGTGAACAATACGACCACAGCAAGAATCGAAGACCACCTTGCTGATCTCATAATAGTCTCTCCTTTCTTCAGCGTATTCCCGGCCGGCATTTCCCGCCTGATGCCTACCGACGGTTCCGTACCTTCTGAGTCCATCTACAATATGAAAAATCCGCCGGCATCACAAGCAAATCCACGTACCGGGTCGTCGGAGACGAAAGACAGGCTTTGCATTTCTCAGTCGAATATAGTAGCTTCTCGATATTTCCCGAGTATTCCGTGCGGAGTTTTATCCGCAGGAGATTGAAGAAAGGAGCCTCACCGTGAGACGCGCATTTGCAGCCCTTGCCATCACAATGTTCGCAGCCCTGAATACAGACCTCGCCGGCGAATCCCGCCGAACTCTGGACATCTACTTTCTGGACATGATGGGCGGCGGCTCGACCCTGATCGTCACGCCCCTGGGAGAGTCGGTCCTGATTGACACGGGATCGCTCGAACCGAAGCACCGCGATGCCGAACGGATGCACCGGGCCTGTCAGCAAGCCCGCTTGGAACGCATCGACTATCTGATCACCACGCACTTCGACTCGGACCATTACGGCGGGATACTGGAGCTGTCGAGGAGAATCCCCATCAAACGCTTTATCGACAAAGGACCGCCGCCCAGGCACCAGCAGGACAACAAGACATTCAGAACGCTCTATCCGCTCTACCAACAGGCGACGAAGGGCAATGTCACAGCCTTACACGCGGGCGATGATGTCCCGCTGAAGAATGATCCTGCCGGACGAATCCCTCCAATCAGGCTGCATTGCGTTGCCTCCGGCAAAGAAATAGAAGGGTTCGGCGGAGATATTGATGCACCTGTGAAAGGATTCAATATCAGAAGACCAGACGAGTCAGAGAACGCACGCAGCATTGCGCTGATTCTGACCTATGGCAAATTCAAGTTCTTCGCAGGCGGCGACATTACCTGGAACGTGGAGTATCACCTGGCACATCCGGTCAACTGCATCGGAAAAGTGGACCTCTATCAGGTCACGCATCACGGGCTGGACCAGAGCAACAATCCCACGCTGCTCGAGGCGCTGAGCCCGACCGTGTGCGTGGCGATGAACGGGCCGAAGAAGGGAATCCAACCCAATACGTTCCGAGCCTTAAACGCACTGCCCGGCGTGAAGGCGATTTACCAGATTCATTACAACATCCTGTATGGCGACGCGGGCAATACGCCCGATGAATTCATCGCCAATAAGACGAATCCCGAAGGAGGTGAGCTAATCAAGGCCTCCGTTGACGCCAAGCAGGGAACGTTCACCGTCTGCATCGGCGTCGATGGACCGAAACGGGAGTTTACAATCCCGTGACGTGTGCAGTTAGATCTTGACAGAAGGAGAGAAGACGTGGCTACAGAACATACAAATGCTATTGGGGCCAGGGGTATGGTCGCTCTGCTGGCTATTCTGACGATTTTCCGCAGTGGCGAGGCCGGACAGAAAGTGGTTTTCGAGCACCTGGACAAGCCTCGCGTGATTGTCCTGACGGACATTACCAATGAGCCTGACGACGAGCAGTCGATGGTGCGTTTCCTTCTCTATTCGAACGAATACGATGTCGAGGGGCTGATTGCCACGACGTCCGTCTGGCTTCGAGCCAAGGTACGTCCCGACAATATCCGCAAGCGAATTGAAGCGTATGGCAAAGTCCGAGAGAACTTGTCAAAGCACGCGCAGGGATATCCCACCGGGCAACACCTCTTGAGTGTCACCAGGGTCGGGCTGCCCGAATTCGGCATGGCCGGCGTCGGGCCGGGCAAAAGCTCCGACGGCTCGCGCCATATCATCGAGGTTGTTGACAGATCTGATGAGCGTCCCGTCTGGGTCAGTGTCTGGGGCGGGCCGAATTGTCTTGCTCAGGCGCTCTGGGAAGTCAAGAACACCCGGAGTCCGAAAGAACTGGACGCCTTCGTAGCCAAGCTGCGCGTTTACACCATCTCGGACCAGGACGATTCAGGACGCTGGATGCGGCTGACCTTCCCGAAGCTTTTTTATATCGTCTCGCCCAGCGAGGTTGGCCACCACGAATACTACAAGGCCACATGGACGGGGATTTCAGGCGACCGCCAGTACAAGAACGCACCCTTTCACAAATTCGAGCTGGTCGATAATCCATGGTTAGAAAGAAACATCATCAGGAACCACGGCCCCCTCGGGGCGCTCTATCCGCGGTTGAAATACATCATGGAAGGCGACACGCCCTCATTCATCGGCCTTATCAGCAATGGGTTGGGCAGCCGGATCAGCCCGTCGTACGGCGGCTGGGGCGGACGTTATGTCCTCTGCCAAACGTACGCCGAGACGCGCCCCATCTGGACAAACGCCAGAGGTTCTCAGGACACGGTCGTCGCGGACAACGGCATCGAATATACCTCCGACCAGGCAACCATCTGGAGATGGCGGCAGGTTTACCAGCATGACTTCGCCGCGCGAATGGACTGGTGTGTCGCCGAGACGTTCGAGGCGGCCAACCACAACCCCGTGGCGGCTTTTGACAGCGACAGGAGCAAGGCCGTGGTAAGAATAAACGTCAAGGCGTCAGAGATGGTCAGGCTCAGCGCCGTCGGCAGTGATGACCCGGATGGAGATAAGCTTTCTTATCAGTGGTTCATGTATCGGGAGGCGGGCAGTTATGTCGGCGTCATTGACATGCGCAACAGTGAGGGTCAAGAGGCATACTTCGTCGCCCCCAAAGTCGATCAGTCAAGGGAGATTCACGTCATTCTCGAAGTAAAAGACCACGGCGAACCGAATCTCTACAGCTACCGCCGCATCGTTGTGACGGTTGAGCCCTGAGTCCTGCGCGCATGATCAAGGATTATCCGAAAAAGAAAGGCATGGAACCAATTGTCGGTGCATCGGACCATTCAAATAAGCAAGAAGCCCCTGCTCGCAGAACGACTTTGCCAGACAGGGGCTTCATTGATTTGTACAGTCAATCTCGTTCAGTCAATTTTTGAAAACACAATAGCATCGATTCTCAAATCGGCACCTCTGTACGAAATCTCCAGGTTATGTGTCCCGGCTGAAAGTGTGAACGCGACCGGCGGTTCGCCGGATTCATCTTCGCTCTTGACCTCTTGTGACCAATGC
>CP070806.1:980340-989248 GCA_020343675.1 Phycisphaerales bacterium | reverse complement strand
GATGCCACTCTTGGTTGGTGGCCGGGATCTTACGCGGTTTCGCATGATCTGTACTTCGGCACTACCAGCCCACCGGCGCTCGTAGGCAACACGACAGAATTCAGCTTTGCCCCGGAAGCCCTTGTGGCGGAGACCACTTACTACTGGCGGGTCGATGCGGTCGAGGCCGATGGCACCATCCGCACCGGTGATATCTGGACCTTCGCGACAGTGCTCGATATCCCCGTTACTGATCCGAATCTTCTTGTCTGGTGGACGTTTGACGAAGATGCCGGCGATGTTGTTATTGATCATTCCGGCCATAGCCGTTACGGTGCTGTTAACGGCACGACCTGGGTGGCAGACGGTAAGGTAGGCGGTGCGATGGACTTTAGCGGCGGCGGCGACGATGTTGTCGATGACGACGCCGGCTACCTTAATGGCTTGAGTGCAATAACTTTCGCCGCCTGGATCAAGTCTGACGTGACCAACACAGACAAGGGCTTCATTATTTGCGAAGATCCCGAAGGTAACGACAGCCACGATATGCGTTACGACAAGGCTGGCGCAACCGCCGGCGGCACGGATTTGCTGAAGATGGCGGTGACGTCAACTGGTGGTGAACAGCAAATAGAGAGCTCTAGCGGCCTTCAAACCACGGAGTGGCAGCACTGCGCAATGGTGTGGAGCAGCGGAGAGCAATTGAAGTTCTACGTCAATGGAGTGCTCGACACGCCGATGGCCAACAGCACCGCTACGACCGGTACTACCACGGGCTACACCAAGTTGATTGCCGGCAAGGGCAAAGATGGAAATTCCAGCGCTGGCTGGGACGGCCTGATCGATGATCTCCGCGTCTACGACATCGCGCTAAGTGAAAATGAGGTAAGGGCGTTGGCCGGTCTCGCGCCGATCATGGTGGCCAGGTCCCCGGATCCGGCTGACGGCGCCACTGACGTGCCCAGGGCCGCTGCCCTTAGCTGGCAGCCGGCCGCTTCTGCCGTCTCGCACAATGTGTACCTCAGCACCGATCAGCAGGCTGTGATAGACAGCACTGCGTTGATAGGCAACCAGGCAGAGACCAGCTACACTCCTGCTGAACAGCTTGCCAAAGGTGCGACGTACTACTGGCGGATCGACGAGGTCGAAGCCGACGGTACGACCCACACGGGTGATCTCTGGAGCTTCACGGTTACAAGCATTGGACGCTAACGGTGAAGACTGAAGTGAACCATGAGCCGACTGGGCAGTAGTCGGTAACGTGGGCACGGTAACAGATTTGCACTTGTCCGGGGCCTATGCTGATGTATTCGGTATAGGCCCCGGTTGTTTTTTGGCTTTTTCCGGGGTCGCCTTGAGAGAATAGACAACCAGCTCGAACGGGCCTGCAGCGAAGCGCCTTTGCGAGAGTCACAACAAGCGATAGAATGGCAAGAAAAAGTGAGTTTCATTTCATGTCTCCTTGCGGCAAAGAATCGTCTGGGACTACCCCTGCGGTGGATTGCCGCTCGAAATAACACGATACACATACGCGAGCATAGTCCCGCAGTTTCGTGACCCATGTTTTTGCCTCGCTACCCTATACATGCATCTGCTCGTCGGGTAGTCGATCGATGTGTTGGCTCGCCGCAGGCAGCGAGCGGCTCCGTTGCCAGTCGCTCAGAGCACGCCGAGAGCCCCCTGTCAACGCGACTCCGGATCTGGTCCGGGATACCATGCCTCCGGTCTTTGACACGCTTTCTGATTAATCCTCGTGCCGTATCTATTCCGTGTAAAAGAGGGTACATCCTCTTAACAGTGCCGACGAAGTACTTGTTGTCTGACCGCCCATAATGACAAACAGACCGAATTTCGCAAAAGGCTATACGGACGTAGACTGGCCTGCTATGGAGGATTATGAAAATGCCCCCCTTGTGGCTCCGGGAAAACAAAGTCAGTCAAAGCCAATTGGCCACGAAGCTCACGAAGAAACACGAGGTTTTGACAGAAAAACTGTTTTCTTCGTGGCTCTCAGTACCCTCGTGGTTTAATCTACAGCGGTCCGGATGTGATGATTCGCGCCAATTATTCCGACCCGCAGGGCGGGCTAAGTGAAGGAGACATCATGGTTAAGAAAAGGCTCAAAGACATCCAACTGTTTCTGGTTTCGAGTCTCGTTGTTCTGTTCGCAGTGGGGGCGGGGCGTTGCACGGCACAGGACCGAGCCGCCGTGGCGAATACCTACACGCCGAGGTTCGAGAAGATACTCAAGGAAAACATCGCCTCATTCTGGTACGACAAGAGTATCGACCGCGTAAACGGAGGCTACACCATCAACTTCGGCCCGAAGGGCGAGCCTAAAGGCGAAAGCACGAAGATGATTGTGACCCAGGCCCGCACGGTGTGGCTCTTCTCGCGGCTGGCAAGGGCGGGGTATGGCAACAAAGAGTACATCGAGGCCGCCGACGTGGGCTATCGCTTCCTGAAAGAGAAGATGTGGGACGCTGAACATGGGGGTTTCTACTGGGAAGTCGATGCCACTGGAGACAAAAAACTCAAACCGCGCAAGCACCTCTACGGCCAGTCCTTTGGTCTTTACGCCATCTCCGAGTTCTACCTCGCCACACAAAGGCCGGATGCGCTGGAGTTCGCCATCCGTTTCTTTAACGTGCTGGAAGCCAAGTCTCACGACGACACGTACGGCGGCTACATCGAGTTTTTCAACGAAGACTGGACGCCGGCGCCCGCATCGGGAGGCTCTTATATGGGTGGAGGAGCCGGCCTGAAATTGATGAACACACATCTGCACCTGTTGGAGGCGATGACCACCTTTTATCGCGCGAGCAGACTGCCGCCGGCGCGCGAGCGTCTGCTGGAGCTTATCAACATCGAAAGCAACGCCGTCGTGCGAAAGGGCCTCGGCGCCTGTACGGACAAGTACGCACGCGACTGGACGCCGATGCTGGAAGGTGACCTGGCGAGGGTTTCCTACGGCCACGATATCGAGAACGTCTGGCTGCTGATGGATGCGTGCGAGGCCGCGGGCGTCTCAAATCACCCGTTCGGCGATTTGTACGGCGCCTTGTTCGATTATTCGTTGAAGTACGGCTACGACCAAGCCAACGGCGGGTTCTATGACAGCGGGCCGTTCAATCGGCCGGCCGACCGGCGAGGCAAAGTCTGGTGGGTCCAGAGCGAAGCGATTGTCAGCGCCCTATACATGCACCGTATGACACAAGATGCAAAGTATCTGACCATCTTCCAGAAGACGTCCGACTTCATCGAGAAGAACATGGTCGATTGGGAAAACGGCGAATGGCACGGCACCATCACCCCCGAAGGCCGGCCGCAGGGCGACAAAGCTAACACCTGGAAGGCGGGCTACCACAACGGCCGGGCCATGATCGAATGCCTCGATATACTCAAGCAGTGGAAGAACTAATCGGCCTGTGGCCCCCGCATACCGAGCAAAGACCGATTATGGCTCGAAGTCGGGCCTGGTCGTTTCGCCATCGGAGCCTTTGACCTTGAAGACCTTTGCGGGCTTGCCGCTGTTCAGCAGCGCTTCGGCCTGCTCCTCGATGGCCATGCAGCGTTTCTTGAGCTCATAAAACCCGTGCCACCAGGCATAGTCCGGCGCCATCATCGCCGCACCAAACCGGGCGCGCCGGCCCTCATGGTGCCAGAGTTCGTACATCTCGACTTCAAGCGGCTCGTCGAGATTCTTCTCTTTGCTGAGCAGCTTCTTTTCGTAAAGCTCGTCGATGAGCTTTTTCATCGGCCTGTAGTAGTCATCGTTGTAGCTGGCCACAGCCGCGTCGAGCCGCGTAAAGTGTCCCTTCGTCCAGGCGGGCGAGTGGCAGACCAGGCAGACAGCCTCCATCTTCTGCCGCTCTTGCGGCCATTGCGTCTCCGCCGGCCAGGGGCCGAACTCGCTGGGCCTGACCGTCAGCGGCGCCTGCGTCTCCCAGGCCAGACGTTCGGTGACATCGTGCGTGGCCGCAACGCTCTTGACCGCCGACATATGGCACACCGAACAGCTCGGCGCCCGGTAATCGACGCCGGGCGTCCACGTCCCCGGCGCGGCGTTCCAGTTCCAACTGTCACCCTCGGCCTGGTAGATAGCGCCGTGTTTGGACTCGGCGAAGATCTCGATCTGCGGATGGTCGGGGCCCAGGTGACACTGGCCACATGCCTCGGGCTTTCTGGCTTCGGCCAGCGAGAATTTGTGGCGGGTATGGCAACTCGTGCAGCTTCCTCTGCTGCCGTCGGGATTGACCCGCCCGACGCCCACATTCGGCCAGGTTTCGGTACTAAGTCGGCCGTTCTCCACTTTCACAATGCTGCCGTGGCAATGATAACAGCCGGTTTGTCGCTCAATGCTGCTGTTCATGCCGTTGTTCAGCCACGGGTCGATCTTCCATATCAGCTCGATCGTGTTGGCATGTTTGCTCTTAGCGTATTGGGCCGCCTCGGCCGGATGGCACCGCGAGCAGTCTTTGGGCGAGACAATGACGCTGACGGGCGTCTTGTCAATTTTGAGATGCTCTTTACTGATGTCCGGATCGGCGGGGCCGGCACGGTGGCAATCCAGACAGGATATATTTGCATGGGCATGCCTGCTCGCCGACCAGTCCGCGACAATGCCCTCGTTCTGCGCGGCGTGACACTCGATGCAGCCCTGGGCATCCTCCAAGACACTCCTGACGATGCGATACTCTTTCAGAGGCGGCGATACCTGTTCGGCCCGGATGGTTGCCGTGGTTCCGAATCCGGAAGAGAAGGACCACGCAAATACGAATAATACGCTTGTCTTCAACGTTTCCATAGCTTCTTCCTTCCCTTTCTACTGCGAGAACAACTTGCCCCGGCGCTGGTGACCTGCATCCTCGTGACACTGGACACACCTGTTTTCAGCAGCGTCGGGCTGCGCCAGTGCGGTGGTGTGTGCAATTCTGGCCGCCGAGCTGCCGGGCTTGTCGAGCAAATGATCGTGACAGTGCAGGCATCTTTGACTCGGCAAATGGTTCAGCACCCTCTTGCGAGTCTGCTCTGCATCGTAGGGACCGCCAAAGTAGTGCTTGTACGTATCTTTGGCGCCCGCATAGGCTTTGGCTGCAACGTGAGTGAAGTACTTCTCTTTGGGCGGGAGATGACAATCTATACATTCAACACGGATACCATGCGCGTTGGCCCCGTGCGGCGAAAGCTCCCAGCTCAGGTAGGCCTTGGTCATCTCGTGACATTTGCTGCCGCAATACTCAGACGTTGAGACAGGGGCCATAGCGGCGCCGAGTGCAATGAAACAGAGTACGGCAAATATGACGCCGGCCAAGAATACCCCGATCCAACATGCAGCTTTAGCACTGAGACACAACATGCGCACAATGTACCAGCACATTGACGCCATGCAAGGATTTTTGGCAGCGCACAGCACAGCAAACGTGGCGAGGGCCAATCCGGATCAGGCAACATTGGAGAGGCGTTCGCGCACTTCTGTGGAGCCGGCAAAGCCCGGCAAATTTCCGAAAAAAAATCTTTTTTTGTGTTGACAGAGTGAACAAGCAGGACTATTTTTCATATATAAGACTTTGTAAGTCTTATATATGTTTGAAGTACCCTATGGCTCTACTTTCAGGGAAAGAACAGCGATGGTGGATGTGGTTAGGCGAAACACTGATTACGCCTTGCGGTTGATGGTGAACCTGGCGAGATATCATGGAAACGGGCCTGTCTCGACCCGCGCCGCGGCCAAGGAGGAGGGCGTTCCCTACCAACTGGCGTGCAAGCTCATGCAGAAACTCCACAAATCGAAGCTCGTCAAGAGCCGTATGGGCCCGAAGGGTGGTTTCAGCCTGGGGCGAGACCCTTCGCAAATCAGCCTGCGCGAGGTTGTGGAAACAATCCAAGGTCCCATAAGTATTAATAGGTGTCTGTTGGCTGCGGACGCCTGTAAGCGGCAGCATGACTGCGGGGCCCGAACGAAACTTGCTGAACTTCAGCACTATGTGCGCGATTTTCTTGACCGTATTACGTTGGACGAGCTGCTTCACAACGGGCGCGAGAAAGAATAGAGGCAATCAAGGCGGCGAAGGGAAACAGACATGGCTGAGCAACGAAAGAATGATACCGTGTTGTCGGCGTGTTTGAGTAAGGCCCAGGAGCTTGGGGCCCTGATCGACTACGCCCAGGATTCGATTGTGAGCAAGACAATATTGAGCAAGTCCGTCGGGACCATTACGCTGTTTGCCTTCGACCAGGGCCAGAGTCTGAGTGAGCATACGTCGCCCTATGATGCGGTCGTGCAGGTTCTTGACGGCACCGCCCGGCTCACGATAGGCGGCGACGACAAGACGGCTCGTGCGGGGCAGCTCATCATTATGCCCGCCAACGTGCCGCATTCGGTCAACGCCGAAGAGAGATTCAAAATGCTGCTCACGATGATTCGTGCATAGGCTCAAGCAGCTTAGGGGCAGAAAACAGGGAGATAGAACGATGCACAAATGTCCGAGACAAGAGCAAAGATCATGGGGGGCGGATGACTTCATCGAGGTCGAATGCTCCGGTTGCGGCCAGGCGATGGAGTTCTTCAAGGACGAAGAGAGCCGAAAATGCCGCAAGTGCGGCCAGAAGGTCGTCAATCCGAAGAAGCAGGAGGCCTGAGAGGTTCGGAAAGGCCGGCTGTCGCGGCCGGCCGGAGAGTACGTTATGGTACGGTGTCCCGGACAAGACCAAAGATTCTGGAAGCCTCAAGATATTTTCGAGGTCGATTGCGCCAATTGCGGAAAGCCGGTGGAGTTCTTCAAGGATGAACCGCAGTTGAAGTGCCGCCAGTGCGGCCACGCCGTCATTAACCCCAAGATCGACCTCGGTTGCGCCGAATGGTGCCAGTATGCGGAGCAGTGCCTGGGCGTGAGGTTCAGTAGTCTGACGATTGTCCGGCAGAAGCTAATCGACGAGATGAAAGAGGTTTTTAGCCAGGACGAAAAAAGGATTGAGCATGCGCTGGCCGTCCTGGACTACGCCGAGCGAATCCAGGCCGTCGAAGGGGGCGACCCTTTAGTAGTCAGAGCTGCGGCGATTCTGCACGATATTGGAATCCAGAAGGCGCAGCAGAAGCACGGTTCCTCCGCGGGAAAATACCAGGAGATTGAAGGCCCGCCCATCGCGGCGGACATCTTAAAACAACATGATATCCCGCATGAAACTGTCGAGCATGTATGCAGGATTATTGCAGATCATCACAGCGCCAAAGACATCGACACGACCGAGTTTCGGATCCTGTGGGACGCCGACCGGCTCGTCAACATTCCGGCGGATTTTCCCGAGGCCAACAAAGAGAAGCTGGCCGAGATTATCGATAAAACGTTCAAGACCCGTAAAGGACAAAGAATAGCAGCGGAGCTGTTTCTCAAGAATTGAACCGTGAAATTAATGGAAAGCGAAAGGAGAGTTATGTTTTGTTTTCAGTGTGAACAAACGGCCGGCGGCACGGCCTGTACAAAAGTCGGAGTGTGTGGCAAGGACGAGGACATCCAGAGCCTTCAGGATATACTCATGTTCGGGCTCAAGGGAATCGCCGCGTATGCGTATCATGCAAGAGAGCTTGGGCACAAAGATGAACAGGTCGATGCGTTCATGCACGAGGCGATGTTCGCGACCCTGACGAATGTGGACTTTGACCTGAACCGCCATCTGGAGCTGGTGCTCAAGGCCGGCGAGATGAATCTCCGCGTGATGGAAATGCTGGATAAGGCCCACACCTCCACCTTCGGCAATCCGACCCCGGCGACCGTGCCCAGCGGCACCAGGGCAGGCCCCGGCATAGTTGTGACCGGCCACGACTTGCTCGACCTTCAGGAGCTTCTCAAACAGACCGAAGGTAAAGGAATCAACGTTTACACGCACGGCGAGATGCTGCCCGCTCACGGTTATCCCGAACTGAGAAAGTTCAAGCACCTTGTCGGCAACTACGGTACCGCATGGCAAAACCAGAAAAGAGAGTTCGATGAATTCTCCGGAGCCATTTTGGTCACGACCAACTGTGTCATGATTCCGAAGGACAGCTACAAAGACAGATTGTTCACGTGCGGCATCGCAGGCGTTTCAGGCGCTAAGCACATTCAGAACCGAGATTTTAGCGACGTCATTGAAAAGGCCCTGTCTCAGCCTCCATTGCCTGAGAATCCGCAAGGGACACTGAGTACGGGATTCCACTACTCGGCGGTGCTTGGCCTGGCGGACAAAGTCATCGAAGCCGTCAAAGCAGGCAAGATCCGGCACTTCTTCTTCATCGGCGGGTGCGACGGGGCCAAGCCCGGGCGCAATTACTTCACCGAGCTTGCGGAGAAAGTTCCCGAGGACTGTGTGATACTGACGGCCGCCTGTGGAAAATATCGCCTGAACGCCCGTGATTACGGAGCTATCGACGGCATTCCGCGTCTGATCGATATGGGTCAATGCAATGATTGCTACTCAGCGATCAAGATCGCAACAGCCCTCGCCGAGGCATTCAACTGCGGCGTGAACGATCTGCCGCTGTCTCTGGCTGTCTCATGGTACGAGCAGAAGGCCGTGGCAATACTGCTGACGTTGCTGCACCTGGGGATCAAGAATATCAAGCTCGGGCCGAGCCTGCCCGCGTTTGTCAGCCCGAACGTGCTGAACGTTCTCGTGGACAAGTACAACATCAAGCCGATTGGCAACGTGGACGAGGATTTGGCGGAAATGCTGAAATAGTCGCATCGGGCGAACCCCGAGTCAAACGGATTTGTGTTGGCTGCCCTTGCTCCCGACGCAGCGGCAGCGATGCCTGGTACGAGAATTATGGGGAATCTGCTGAATTATTTGTGCAAAGGGAAGATTTTTGAGAACAAATAGGACTAAACTGGTCGTATATAGCCTGTGTTGCCGCAGATAGGACTGTACGGAACTTTGAAATAAGGAATTC
>CP070806.1:971229-980240 GCA_020343675.1 Phycisphaerales bacterium | reverse complement strand
CGACAAGCCCAACCCGGACAAGGAGCTGGTGCCCGTCGCCTGGACCAAGACCTACACGGGCGAGAAGGGCAAAACCACCCGCGTGTTCACGACGACAATGGGGCATTCCTTCGACCTCCATAGCGAGGGTTTTCGACGCCTTCTTGTGAACGCATGCTACTGGGCACTGGAAATGGAAGAGCAGATCCCGCCTAAGAGCAAGGTCGATTTTGTCGGTCAGTACAAGCCTAACAAAATCGGCATGGGGAAACACGCCAGAGGCCTGACACCCTCGGACCACGAGCTGCCATAGTTCGCCTCATGCCCCCCCGCTCCGGACGTGGCTACTTCTTGCCTCCGATGCTGAACAGGTGTGAATACGTTCGAAGGTACATCCTGCCGCCGGCGACAGCTGGCGTGGCGTGGCTGGTTTCTCCGAGGGGATTGACCGCCAGCAACTCGTATGTGTCGGCGGCCCTGATCACGACGACGTCTCCATCCATCGTGATGCAGTACAGCTTTGCGTCCACCCACACCGGCGAGCCGAAGAACCGGCCTGCCGGCTTTTCCTGCCAAAGCCGTTCACCCGTGCCGGTGCGCAGGCACGAAACGTGCCCCTGGTCGAGAAAAGTGAATAGCAAGCCGTCTCTGCTGATAGGCGTAGGCACATATGGCCTGAGCCCGGCGTCGATATTGTAGGCTTCCACAGCATGAACGGTTCCATCGCTTGCGCCGGGGCGAATTGCTGTAAGGCGCTTACCTCTTCCGCCGTCGCCGCAGGCGGCGATGAGCAATTCACCCGCGATGACAGGCGAGCTGACGACGCGGGCGGGCAGGACCGATTCCATTGCCCAGATCACCTTGCCCATGCGAGGATCGACGCCGGTCATGCCGTGCGAGTGGCTCGTGAAGATCAGCTGTGGTGCCTCGTCTTCTCGCGAGTAAACGCAAGGCGTCGAGTAGGAGGTCTTGGGGCCGGTCTGCCGCTCGACGGCCCAGCGCGTTTCGCCCGTCCTGCGGTCCACTGCAATCCACGCGCTTTTGGCGTCCTTGCTGGTGGTGTTCTCGTGCTCGTGCGTAAAGACGACCATCTCGCCCTGGACAATCGGAGAGCTGCCTGCCCCATGCTGGCAGCGCACCCCTTCGAAGGTACGTTTCCAGATTTCAGTTCCCTCGTGGTCGAGAGCGGCCAGAATCGTCTCTTCGGGCGTAGTCCACAGGACATAGACGCGCTCGCTGTCGAGCGCCGGTGTCGTTGTTGCGTAGCTGTTGAGCTTGCTCATCCGGTAGGCAGTCAGCGTGTATTCCTTCTGCCACAAAACAGCCCCGTCCGAGACGCTCAGGGCCAGCAGCATAGCGTGTCCGGCCTTCTGGTCGCCGCAGGTGACAAACAACCTGTCCCCCCAGAGCACGGGCGAAGAATGCCCACCGCCGGGAAGCTCCACTTTCCAGTTATAGTCGCTTTCGGCCCATTTGCCCGGAATTGTCTTGGCCTCGCTGATGCCCTGGCCGTTCGGCCCCCGGAATCGCGTCCATTCCTGGGCCTGCGCGATTGAGATAGGCAACAATGCAAGTGCCGTCAGAACACTTGCGAGAAATTCCTTTCCGCGTGAACCCGGTACCTTTCGTTGTCTCATCTTTTATCTCCCGCACCGCCGGCGCCGCCCCATCTACGTCGAACGGTTCGTCTTGCGGGTCTTCTTCTTTGCTTTCGGTTGCTTGCGACCGCTTTTTGCGTCTTGTTCAGTCATGAACTTCTTGAGAGCATCCTTTGAATCGTGATTTTCAAACGCTTCGAGTGCGGGATCGCCCGTCTTTTTCATCCACTTGCGCATCGTTTGTCGCATGTTCTCTATCTCTTGCTTGAAGCGCGGATCGTCGATCAGATTGTGCAGCGCGTCGGGGTCATTCTCGAAATCGTAGAATTCTTCAACGACCCGGTACTGGAAGAGCCTCACGCGGGTCGCGATGGAATCATCCGCTTCGGCGGCGGCCTTCATGGCGTTGAATGTCAGGCCCGATTGCGATTCATTCTTGAAAATGCGCTGCCCGTCGGACCACGGATTGAAGATATAGCCGAATCGTCGGTTCTGAACACATCGCATCGGATAGCGATTTCGGCCCGACGTTTGATGAAACTGGGTAAAGACCTTGTCCCGTTCGGGCTGCTTTTCACCCAGCAGGATCGGCAGGAAAGACGAACCGTCCATGCCCTCGGGCTGAGGCAGCCCCGCCGCAGCCAGAGCGGTCGGCATAAAATCAATGCCTGAAATAAAGTGCCGGTCATCAACGGAACCTGGCTTTGTTTTGCCGGGCCAGGCAGCAATCCAGGGCGTCCTTGTGCTATGCAGATAGCAGTTGGTCTTGGCAAAAGGAAGGGCCATGCCGTTATCCGAGAGGAACATGACCAGAGTATTGCCGGCTTGGCCGGATTCGCGCAGCGCCCGCATCACGGCGCCGACGGTATCGTCGCACCGGCGGACAGAACAGTAGTATTGGGCTATTTCCTTGCGCACATCGGGTAAATCGGGCAGGAAACCCGGCACCTCGACCTCCTCGGGTTTGTACACACGGGAGGGAGCCGGGATGCTGCTGAGAACCGCGGCGAACTTCTTCTGCTCCTGGGCGCTTCCGTGGAACGGCCTGTGCGGGTCGTGAGAATTCGCCATAAGGAAGAACGGCTTGCCCTGATCTGTGGCCTGACCGAAGAAGCTCCTGGCGTATTTGTAGTAGAGCTTCGGATTGCGGCCGTTGCCCAATTCTTTGAAATCCTGGACCATGTCCCATTTGAACTTCTCGCGCGGCGCCAGGTGCGTGACCTTACCCAGTATGCCGTTCAGGTAGCCTGCCTTGTGAAGCTGCTCTTGCAGCGTTGGAATGCTCGTATTGATGGGCTGAAAACCCTCGGCGCCGTTACGATGGGGATAACGCCCCGTCATCAGCACCGAGCGGGACGGCTGGCAAACCGCTATCGTAATATGGGCGTGTTCAAAGCGTACACCCTCGGAGGCTAAGCGGTCGATGTTGGGCGTGACGCCCGGCGTGCGGCCGCCGAAGCAGGTCGGTGCATTCCAGTTCATATCGTCCGCCGTTAGCAAGAGAATGTTCGGCTGCTCTGGCTGCTGATTCCCTCGCAGCCTCGCCAACGGCCCCGAGGCCATCAATAACGACCCGAGACCCGCGGCCTTTAGAAACCGGCGGCGCGTCATAAAGATGTCACTCATACTTCTGCTGCTCCTACCCGTTCAGTACCCAGCCCTTGCGATACGTCTTGTGAATATACTGCTCCGCTTCCGGGCAGTTGGTCGCCTTGAGATTCGTGGCGTCCCATTCGAGCTTCTTGCCCACGCGGTAGGCGACCAGAGCCAGCAGGTTGTGGTGGATCAAGGCGCCGGAATAATCGAAGTTGCACGTCGTGGGCCTGCCCGTTTTGCAGGCGGCGATCCATTCCTGGTGGTGACCGAGTGACGGCGAAATCAAGTCCTCGGGCTTCGGTGATTTGTAGTGAGTCATGTCACTATCGAGCTTGGGCATGAGTATGCGAAGACCATAATCCATCAGCAGCCATCCTTGGTCGCCCTTGAACAGCGCACCTTTGAACAGCTCTTCCCGGTCGAATGCTTTTGCCGGCATGCCGGGCTTTTTGCCGCCGTCATACCAATAGACTTTGACGGCGGGCCGCCAATCGTTAGCCGGGTGGTCCCATTCGGCGGTGAGCCATTGCGGGCACGTGTCGGGATTGAATTCTGTCCCCTCAGCCTGACACGTCGTCGGAAGCGTCAAATCGAGTCCCCAGTAGGCCATGTCGTTCATGTGGCTGCCCATATCGCCGATCTGCCCGCTGCCAAAGTCCCAGAAGCGATTCCAGCTCAGGCAGCCACCCTGGATATATCCGGGATTGAACGGATGGACCGGCGAGGGGCCGATCCACAGGTCCCAGTTGATGTGATCCGGCACGGGCGTGACCTTCGGCAGATAGCTTCCGCCCTCGGGCTCCCGGCTGCACCAGACACGCACCTCACTGGGCGTTCCAATCGCTCCGCCTCGAATCAGCTCCACCATCCGCCTGTAATTGTCGCTGGCGTGAATCTGCGTGCCCATCTGCGTGGCAATCTTGCTGCTGTTCTTCAGGTATGTCTGGCGGACGACATGAGCCTCATGGACAGAGTTGGCCAAGGGCTTCTCGCAATAGACGTGCTTTCCCCGGTTCATGGCCCAGACATTGACGAAGGCGTGCGTGTGGTCCGTCGTCGAGCAGACTACGGCATCGATATTCCTCTGTTCGAGGCACTTTCGCCAATCTTCGTAGGTTTTGGCCCTCGGGAAGTCCTTGGCGGCCGCAGCCAGATTCTGCGCGTTGACGTCACAGAGGGCGACAATGTTCTCTCCCTTGACGCCCCTCAAGTTGGCCCCACCGCGCCCGCGCACTCCGATGATGGCGATGTTGAGTTTCTCATTGGGCGAGGCACCGGCCTTGAGAATGCCCGATTTGAGGATTACAAGTCCCGCACCGGCCGCAATGCTGTTCCTAAGGAATGTACGACGTTCGATTTGACGATTCATAGCTGGTCTCCTTGTTTTGTATTTGCCGGGAATAGCAGTATAGTTGACGTTGGCCACGCCCCCAGGTTAATCGAAAAAGGCGCCATGCACAAGGACTATTTGGGACTTCTCGTCCGGGCATCTGTGCGATGGCTATTTGCCGGGTGCGAAGTATTTCTTGCGTATCCACTCGGGCTGCCAACGGTCGGGTTCGCGCGCATGCCCGGTCATGTCGATTTCCTTTGGGCCCGGGTTCGAGACGCTCAGCGGCAAATCATCCCCCATCTTCTGCTGGCTCTCTTTCAAGAGTCGCAGCATTTTTTGCACGCGCCCGGTCTGAGCGACATTGCTGGCCAGGTCATGCAGCTCATCAGGATCGTTTTTCAGGTCGAACAATTGCGTGTGATCAACCTTCGGATAGCGAATGAGTTTCCATCGATCATCCCGCACAGAGCGTTGAATTTTGGAGAAGGACAGGAACACGGTTTCTCGCACCTTGTCCGTCGCCCCTTGCCAGATGGGGCGCAGGTCTTTTCCTTCGACCCCGGCGGGCGCTCGAATGCCTGTCATGCCGCAAACCGTCGGAAAGATGTCCAGCAGGTACGAAAAGGCCTGCGTGGAACCGCCTCTGGGAATTCCCGGCCCGGCGAAAATCAGAGGGCACCCCATACTGTGCTCGTAGATGCTCTGTTTGCCTAAAAGCCCATGACTTCCAAGTGCCAGGCCGTGGTCGGCGGCATAAATGATAATCGTGTTCCTGGCGTGGGGCGATTCTTCCAGCGTTTTCAAAACGCGCCCGATATGCTCGTCCAGATGCGTAATCAGGCCGTAATACTCCGCCAACTGGTCGCGGACAATCTTCTCGGTTCGAGGCCACGGCGCCAGGCTCTCGTCGCGCCCGACCATGTGCCCGTTATCGAACGGATGCTGGGGCATGAAGTTTTTCGGCAGAGGCGGGCGGTTCCTGTAGTACATCTGCCGATACTTCGCGGGTGGATTTCTCGGGTCGTGCGGAGCCGTGAACGCCACGTAGGCGAAGAAGGGCTTGTCCTCTTTGTAGCTCTCAAGGAATTCTATCGCGGCGTTTGTGAACAACTCACTGGAGAACTTATCACCCGTACGCCTGTTGACCAGCCGCCCTGCCGGCGAAAGATCAACAACCGGAACCTTCGTATGGTCCGCCATGCCTCCGAAGAAGATGGCCTTGCCTCTTTCGAAGCCGCGCAGGAAGGACTCCTCTCTGTTATGCCATTTGCCGGTGGCAAAGGTTGTATAGCCGTTTTCGCGAAGCAGTTCGCCCATGATTTTGACGCCGGTTAGTCTGGAATCGACATTGAAATAGGCCCGGCCGCTGTGGATCATCGCGCGGCTCGGAACGCAGACCGCCCCGCCGCCGGAACCAAGGCAGTAGTTGCCTCTGAAATTGAATCCCTGCGCCGCGAGCTTGTCGAGGTTCGGCGTCCTGATATGCCTGTTGCCATAAGCCCGAATCGTGTCCGAACGCTGGTCGTCCGCCAACAGAAATAGGATATTGGGTCTTTTGGTGGTCGTATTGCTGCCATGCAAAACGGTGGGCATGGCGGCCGCAGCGACTCCGGCGGCAAATCTTCGCAGGAAATCTCGGCGCGAAATAGCGTTCTGGCTCATGTGGACCCTTTCCAAGCTGGCGATGGACCTTCTCTTTGACCGGCTGCAATCCAACCGGTGCCAATAGTACCAAATCCCGCGGGCTCAGACAAGCCTGACGGTTCCCAAAATTCTTCTTGCCAACAGGCCGTCTGGTCGAGTATAATTAAGATTGTTGAGGTGGTTCTCACAGAGTGTCTGATCTGTGTGAGAAACACACAGCGCAATCGACGATTTGGGAAGGAAGGAGGCCATTTCAGAGCGTGAAGCATGTTCGGGCCAATGTTGCCAAAAGGCAACGTGGGCAGGTGTTTGTCTTGGCCGTTTCGACTCAATTGACCTCGAACTGAGGAGAATTGTCAGGTGCAGGAATTTCATTTGTCCAATATCTGTTATCGTTAATTAGGAACCACGATGAACAGCCGATTTTGAAAGGGTATGACAATGAAGCGATTAGTCAAATATGTGGCTGGAATTTTGATCGTACTGTTGGCCGGCAGCGCCGTCCAGGCGAAACTACAATTGGTGACGAATTTTGAAGGCCTTTCGGGGAGTCCCGATGGTCAGGCATGCAATGGGGTCTTGGGAGGCTTTTTGGATACTCAGATCGAAGGCACCGGGAATTCCGGCCTCGGATCTATCGGCGGAAGCAACGCTATGAATGTTATTGGCCATAGTTCTGGCGGAGTCGCACGCGCTGTTGGAGTCGGCGGCATAAACAACCCGATTGAGAACACCGAAACAGGAATAGGATTTTTCCGCGTTATGGTCCGTGGCTCAAGCCCGATCCCGCGCTCCTATCTCGGTTTGATTGCGGGTCTGACTGATGATCCCATCACCAGCGCGAACGCCGAGACTCCGACGAATATTCCGGTGGGATTCGGATTGTTAGATGATGGTTCCGGTGGACTTAACCTCGTCAAAACAGACGGCACGACCGTTCTTAAGGCCGGCCTTGCACGCGGCCAATGGTACAACGTCTGGATTGTGGCTAACAATGAGACCGACACCTTCGATTTGTACATGAGCGAAGCCGCCGGTCCGGCCGGAGACGCAACTCTGCCGGCTCCGGAAGACCTCATTGCCGGAAATATACCCTTTGGAGTTCCGACAACGGATCCGCTGAACGGCGTAATACTCGCCAATCCAGCCGGAACAGGTCAGGCAGAAAGAGTCTATATCGATGAGATTTGGTGGGATGGCGACCAGGGTTTGGGGCCGGCGACGAAAGCTCGAAATCCAGGTCCTGCCGACGGAGCGACGGATGTGTATCGAGATGCACTTCTGAGTTGGATGCCTGCGGCGTCCGCCGCCACGCATAACGTGTACCTGGGAACGAGTTCCAGCGAGGTCAGTAACGCCGGGCCAGGCAGTCCGTTACTCATCGGTCCGGCCCATACGTCAAGCACTTTTGACCCCGGGCGCCTCGAATTGGGCCTGACGTATTTCTGGCGGATCGATGAAGTGAACGCGCCACCGGACTCGACAGTGTTCAAAGGCAAGCTCTGGAGTTTTACGACCGAGCCCGTTGGCTATCCTATTGATGGGGCGAACATCACGGCGACGGCATCCAGTGCGGCCCAGCCGGATTTCGGCCCCGAAAAGACAATTGACGGCTCGGGACTGGATCCGAACGGCTTGCACTCGACACTGCCCACGGATATGTGGCTCACTGACAATGAAGCACAGGGGGCCTGGATTCAATATGAGTTCGACGCCGTTTACAGGCTGCACCAGATGTGGGTGTGGAACTCCAATCAGGTCCTTGAAGCCTTCTTTGGCTTCGGTATCAAGGATGCTACTGTCGAATACTCGACTGACGGCGTTGAATGGACAATGCTGGCCAATGTGCCTCAATTCACGAGGGCACCCGGAGCAGACGGTTACGCACACAACACGACAGTTGACTTCGACGGTGCAGCAGTAAAGTTCGTTAAACTGACGGCGAGCACCAATTGGGGAGGCATCCTGCCCCAGTTTGGCCTCAGTGAGGTGCGCTTCTTGTATGTGCCTGTGAGTGCCAGAGTGCCCTCTCCGGATTCCGGGGCTGCCGATGTGGACCCGGCTGTGACTCTCGCTTGGCGACCAGGCAGAGAGGCCGGCACGCACGATATCTACGTGAGTACCGACCAGCAGGCTGTTCTAGATGGCACTGCCGGGGCGGTTGGCCTGGCCGAGCCAAGCTACAGCTCCACCTATGATTTAAGCAGCACGTACTATTGGCGCGTCGATGAGGTCAACGATATCGAAACGCCCACAACCTGGCAAGGCGAGGTTTGGAGTTTCTCAACGCCTGATTACCTTGTCGTGGAGGACTTCGAGTCGTACAACGACATCGACCCGCCTGATCCGGCGAGCCACAGGATATTCGAGTCTTGGATTGACGGCTATGATGTCACGACAAACGGCGCGCTGGTTGGCAATGACCTGCCTCCTTATATGGAGCGGGTTACCGTTCACGGCGATGACCAGTCCATGCCGCTGTTTTACAGCAACACTGCCGGCGCGGTGTACTCTGAGGTCGTATATACATTTGCCCCTTCGCAGAACTGGGCCAGGCACGGCATTGAGACATTGGTGGTGTACTTCCACGGCAGTCCGGACAATACCGGGCAGTTGTACGCGAACATCAACGGCGTTAAGGTGGCCTATGATGGCGATCCGGCCGCTATGCAGCTCTTCCGGTGGCAACAATGGAATATCGACCTTGCTTCGTTGGGTCTGAACCTCCAGAGCATTACGACGCTGGGCCTCGGTATTGACGGCAACGGCGCCGCCGGTACGTTGTATATTGATGACATTCGGCTGTACCGCTCGGCTCCCGAGGTTGTGGTTTCTTCGGAAGAAATCTGGATCGAGGCGGA
>CP070806.1:962064-971129 GCA_020343675.1 Phycisphaerales bacterium | reverse complement strand
CGTTCACCTCGTCGATACGCCAGTGGTACATCTGGCTCCGTTTGGCCTCGGGCACAACCGTGAACGTGGTCTCGTCCACCAGACCCATGTCAACGCTGGGATCACCAGCTGCTACGGCATCACGATCCGGCCCTAAGTACACTCGATGTTGGGTCGCTTTGCTGCCCGCCGTCCACATCAGGGTCAGGCCCTCGACATCTACCTCCACCGCCTCGTCTGCCGGATGCGGACTGCTGGCCTTGGGCGGGCCGGAAAGCGCCTGAATCGGGATGGTCTGCAGAGGTATGCTCTCGGTGCTCCAGAGCAGTTCTATCCGCGCCACGTCGCCTGCATCGAAGTACTCCACCACGATCTCGTGCTTGCCGGCCTCCAGCTCGACGAATCCCCTGACCTCGCCGCCGCCCCAGGAGGCCTTCATGTCGTAGAATATCACCTCACCGTCGATCCAGCAAGCGGCGGCATCGTCCTTGCGGGCCATGATCATGTACGTATCCGTAATCGGCACCTCCAGAAGGCCTTCCCACCGCGCGGAGAAATCGTCGACGTTCACTACGTCTGGCTCCGGGGAGCCGGTCTGCCAGTCGAAGGCAATCGGGCCCTCGATCCGGGTCAGGACCGGATTGCCCTCCCGGTTCTGGTTATTGAAGTAACTGCCCAGCAAACCGCCGACGTCAGGACCCTTGGTGGTGAAGATCCACACATCACCTTCGAACAGTTTGCCGGGCGCCACGGAATCTATGCGCCAGTAGTACGTGGTGTCGGCTTCCAACTCGCTGGGGGGAATGTACTCATTGCCCTGGACCACCTCACGGTTCTTGCCGCTGACCACGTCACTGCGGTTTTTACTGAGATACAGCTCGCTCGCGGTGGCCCCGCCGCCGGGTTCCCACGACAGCGTCGTGCTGGGATCCACCCATTTCATGCCATCCGGCGGATTGGGGGATGAGGCCTTGGGACTCTTGAGCTCGAAGTTCCACACGTAGCCGGCCACCGTACCGTCCGGGTTCACGGTTTCCACGCGCCAATAGTACACGTTGCCGGACTCCAGCGCCCGGTCCAGGCTCAGGGCGTTCACATCCACAGAGCCGAGCAGGGTCCCCGCCGCGCCGGCGGTCACGTCCTCCGGGTTCTCGCCGAAGTACACGTTGTGCGAAATGGCCCGATCGCCGGGCCGCCATGACAGCGTCGACGGGGCCTCCCCCAGCACGCTCGCGTTACACGGATCCGGACGGGTAGCTTTGAAGCGACTCGGGTCGGCCTCGATATAGAGGTAGAGCATCTCGTCGGCGGTTAACAGGCGATTGTACATACGCACATCGCTGAGCAGACCGTCCAGGTTACTGCGTGCATAGGGTTGCCCTGCCGGCTGCGGGCAACCACACTTCTTGAACAGGCGGTTGTCCTCGTCTCCTGTAGTGCCCCAGTCCTCGTTGACGCGGGCACCCAGCGTCACTTCACAATCGCTGTCAATGCGCCGGCCTGGGGCGGCGGGATCATAGTCGTTGTTGCCCGGGTCTGTCACCACATCGACCCAGTCGGTCCTTGTGCCCGCCAGCTCACCATTGATCCAGATGCTGGATTGCTCCCGGTCGTTGTCCCACATGCCGGCTATATGGTTCCAGACATTGTCCTCCGCACTACCCTCGGCATGGCCGCCCGAGGGGGTGCGGGGAAAGGCGAAGTGAACATCGGTCCTGGCGAAAAGCATCTGTAGCTTGTAGGCGCGTTCGCCCTTGCCCACGAAGGTGGCCCAGCTATTGGAATTGATTTCCTTGACCCACGTGGCGATCGTAAAAGACTGACCGTCGAAGTCGGCCCAGGTGGGGGGGGCCGTGCAAGAGTCCAGGTCGATCGGGTCCACATCTGGTCCCAAGTTCTTGCCTCCTCCGCATCTGATGTAGTCCGTCCCATCAAAACGCAGACACATGCCGCCCGTGTGGTCAAAGGCCCACTCCGGGTCGGCAGATGCCGGATGGCCCGTGGCGGAGGGGAACTGGCCGTGACGGCCATTGCCGCTCGAGTCGAGGATGGTGCTGCTGCCTGGACCGTCGTCGAGCTTCCACCAGGCCACCAAGTTCTCCATTCCCGGATCCGTGCCCCAGGTGGCGCCCGCCGGGGATGCGGCCAGAGACAGGCACAGCCAGGGCAAACACAAGAGGAAACATTTCCTAAACATAGTCTCACCTATTTTCTTAAACCTATTTGTTATACCTCAACCGCAGATTTGGGGGCAGTTACATTACGATTGATGTTGACGATACGCACAGATCCTCCAAACCACATCTATGCTGCTGCGGGGCCTGATTGCACAAAATCCGAAATCAGGCATTATTGAAAAACACTCTACACCTTTATTGACGATTATACAAGTTTTTTTCCGTTTTTTCAAAGCCAAGGAAAACACCGTTCTAGGCATCTATCGAGGGTCTTAGTTCTCTTCTAAAGAGCCATGTAAATCGCTCAATTCCCAAGCGTAAGCTGCTCTTGGGCTGAAAACAGCCATTTTGGGATGAACCCGTACATACCCGTGGTAATTCACTGAAAGCTTCTGAGAAAATGACCTACACCTGACAGCCAGCCCAAGATTTTCCCATAATCAATATAGAATATACTTGACAGGAAGATGTAGGATTAGGTATAAGGTGAGACAGTGAGGTTTTGTGGACTGTTCTTGGTGGTCCGCAATGATGTGTGTCTCTCTGCTGCGTAATGGAGGAGCAAGTCTGGTTCAAAACAGGCATATGGTTTGCCAAGGAAGAGTAGTTGCTTGTTTTGTGCAAGGTTGTTAGAGGTGAGCATCGTTGGCGGTAACAGAGCCGATCTGAATGCTCGTCATAAAGAAGTTCTGTTTCTGTCTCGGCTTGCAGGCAAAGCAAAAGAGAAAGGTAAGGAAAGGAGAGTTTATTATGTGTAAGAATTTGATATTGTTGGCTTCTTTTGTTGTGGTGCTTGGCTTGATTTCAAGTGCCTCTGCTGTAGACGATTTTGAGTCCTACTGGACCAGCGGGGACCTGGCCCAGAATTGGACGCGGACAGGAAGCGGAGATGCTGCCGCTGGTACGAGAGCTGACGTGACCCTGCTCACAGGTGGCTATCCCATGGTTTCTGAAGGTTCCCAGGCCATGGCTATCGACTTCAATGTTCCGGGGGGCTGGGTTTCTGACGATCCTTGTGATACAGCTGTCAGAGAATGGGCTGGCGTAACGTTTACACCGCGCACACCCATTGATCTCAGTTCTTTCGGCCCGGATATGAAGTTCGTCATCGACATGCGAGTCTATGACATCAGCAATGTCGACTGGTACCTCATTGAGTGGAATGGCGAAGTTGCAGACGGCAATGATGCCTGGTCACAGACCTGGATTCCGGGTACTGCTGGCAACATCGGCTCTGCCTGCTGGATGGGCGAAAAGATTCCTGGTGCCTTCTCAATGGAGCCAGATGGCGGATATCCGGGCTGGTTATGGTGCACGCCCACTGCACCTATCTACCCGGTGGGCGAATGGGCCACGCTGACCATAGCGGCCGATGATGTTGTAGACTGGGGCAACATAAGCGCCCTGACGGATATCACGGCTTTAGAGTCATTCTCCATCCAGTTCTGGACCAATGCGAGGGATGATGGTTCTGCGTATGGTGTCAGGAAAGACGCTGACGGCCAGGACGTATTTGCAGTCGCGCCGAGTGAGAACTCGATCGACATCGACAACATTCGCGTGATTGTGGCGCCGCCGCCACCGCCACCGCCGCAATAAGCTCTTCTGGGTCTTGGCGCATTGCTACCTAAGAAGCGCAGCAGGTGCTAATCGGAGCGAACAGCTTGGCACCGTCGGCAGGGTTAGCTCAAGTAGAGTCTGCTTGTACTCTGCGAAGTAATAACGCTAAGCACGTGTTTAGCCAGGAAATGCCTGTTTTCGAGCCAAGAACGGGAGCCGTAACATTATTGGGCAGGTTTTGACGGACTTCGTAGACTTGAAGCCTCGTTCTTAACTCAAGAAAGCCGTTTTCGCTGGTTAAACACGTACAATGTTATGTAGTATGAGATAGCCCCACGAACTGTCCGGCTCAGGTGCCGATGGGCTTATTAAGCGCAGGGTCAATCTATATGTACATCGGGATCGGATAAGATCATAGTGGGTGCATCTATACGATAAGGCATTCTGCGACAACAACCCTGATGACCTGGCTTTTACCCCGGGGATTGTTTTCTCTGCGAAGGCCATTTATGAGTTCTTCTGTGTCGCGTCCGAGGGACCGCCTCCTCTCGCAGGCTTGACCCCAAAGGATACCGTGTCTTTATCTTGGTTCTTTTCCGGGTAGTATCAGTCCAGATCAAGCCGCTGTACCCAACAGCGACGCGTTGCGATTATGATGCGGCCTTCAGGGGCTTCGGCAGGCGGCGATCCGGTTCCGGGCAATGGCATGCGCACCTCAAGGTGCTCCAGACAGCCCTCGACTCGCCCTGCATCCAAGTTGAATTCCCCACCCCCCACGTATGAGCACGACAGAAACGGGACCTCCACGAGGCGACCATCCGTGGTCCTCCTGGGTATGGGTGAGCCCTCGAAGACCACCACAGCCACGGTGCCCGCCGGCCGCTGCTCCACGCTTTCCAGGCGGTAGATCTTGTCGAACCTGTGAGTTCCCAGGTGATCCATGTTCGTGCCGGGTGCCTTGAGGGTGACCTGCTGTACGCCCCGCCACCGGCCGCCTACAGGCAGGGATCCGACATCCGGCCCCGGCAGGCTGAAGAACCCATGACGTGAGAAGATGGCCGGCGGGCTCATCAAGTCTAGGGCGGCGGCGTGGGCCGGGGTAGGCCCCCGCACGGCCACGCGCCCCGGACGCAGATTGAATACGCCGGGCACGTAGCCCAGGGAATTGATTTCGATAGTGTAGGCCTGGCCGATCAGCTTGGCAAAGGGACTGTTCTGGTCCGCGGGCTGTTGGCTGTCAAAAGCCAGAACAGGCTGCCCGGCAGTCGTGCGCACATACCTGACCTGGTCGATCGTTACCTGAGCTACAACCATGTTCGTGTCGTCAGGCATCGATCCCAAGAAATCCTGGGTGAAGACCACTTCGCTTGTTTCGGACACCTTCGGAAATGAGGCTGTCGAGCCGATGTCCTGGCCGGCAGTCTCCGGGCCTTCCATGGCCGTGACGGACTCGGTGGTCACCCTGTACCGGGTCTTCGTCCCGGATCCGAGCTCCAGGGAAAGGGTGATCTTTTCCGATTGGGATGCTGCTTTCGGTTCGGCCGGGACCGCCGGTGGCGCGGGACCAGCGTCTGGCTTGAGCAGCGGCGAACACCCGAACAGCCCGATTGCCAGGACCATTGCGAGCAGTACATGCCATAGGTCCCGGTGATCTCTAAGATATGTCATGTTTGCACCTCCGGTGGTTCCAACGCCTCATAGAGCACCACGCGTTGAGTCAACGCCGGCAAAGCACCAGAGACTGATAGTAGTCACGTCACCGCTTTCACTGGAGAATTCGTATTGCCTTGCCTTGCTGTCCTATGAGCCCAAGAGAGAAGGACTGACAACCCTCTCAAGCTCCACAAGGGGTCCCTGAGGGACTGCCTGCCCTTCGAATGTTCGAGGCGTTTCGTTTCCTTCGTGGGTCGCTTGTCACCTTCCACGTTGACCGGCCAACTTATCCACTGCTTAGTGTAGATAGGCTTGGTGGATGACTGTGGGGCCCACGATCCTGTCGAATATCATCACCTCGTCAATGGTACCCGCAAACTTAGGGTTGTCAGGGCCGTGCGCAGCGCCAATACACACATTCTCGACATTACCGGTGTCTATCTCTGCCTCTTGCATCTTATAAACTGTTCTGCGTCTGCCGTCCACGTACAGCAAGACATCGCTTATGAGCGGACGTTGGCGATCAACGGAATCGAGTACAACGGCGACATGACGCCAATCGCCATCTCCTATCTGCTGTTCGTTCGCAGAGATGAATCCTGATCCACAGGACAACCTGAGTCTTTGATCCTCGTCAACTTCCAGAAGCCAGCGCGCCCCCGGGTGGTTTCGCCCCCAGGCGATGATAGGAGAGGTGCCGGTTGGGGTTCCGCGCGTTCTGACCCAGACAAGGACTGTACGAGGCCCCTTGCCGGCAACGCCGCGATAGCCGTCTATCTCCACATAATCGTCCACGCCATCGAACTCCAACGCGCCGCCTACACGACCGGTCACCCACTGAGAATCATCCCCTGAGAAGGCCACGAGAGAACCATCATAAGAGCCCACGCTGTCGGCGGCGACCAGCCCGGTTGTCTCATTCAGCGGCCAATGCGCCCACGGCATCGGACGGATCCCATCTTGGCACCATGCCCGGCCCAAGGCCGCCAAATCTTTGTTGTCTATCCAGTTGTCGGGAGGATCTGAGACATCGCAGGAGGAATCCCAACTCGTCTGGCCCGGAGCCGTGAGCCATGCCGATGACAGCGCCAATAAATCCCCTCCATTGATGACACCGTCGCCTGTACAGTCTTGCGGCAACGATTGGCCTGTTGAGAACCTGTAAGTACGTGTGAACGTAGCGTGCTCTCCAGGAGCGAGGGTGATAACGACGAACTGCTCGGGCGAGACCTGGTAGGAAGTGGTCCAAATGCCGATATAGGCCGATCTGAGCGTTGAGTCAATAATCACCCGTTGGCCGATATCGCTTTGCTCTACCGCAATCGTATCCGGACCAGAGTAGTCATCCGGTTTATAGATCCAGGTCTTGGGAACGCTGGTGATGGTCTTCGTATATAGGATCATATTTCCCAATCGCACCATGGGCGGATTGGTGTCCACAAAGTGGTACCCTCTGCCCACCAGCTGGAGTTCCGGCGGTACCCATTGCCTTGTCTGGGGCGATGTTGTCACGTTGTATGGAAAGTACACTCTGTAGTCAGGGCCCACAGTCTTTTGGCTGAAGGCCAGGAAATTGTGAAGGTACTGCTCTGTACTGAAGGTCTTTGTGCCGGTATTCGTTAAGACGTAGTGCATGAGGATGCGGTCGTTCTTGACAATCACGTCTTCTTCAAGCTTGTAGGAATGCCCGTTGGCCGTTCCGGACAAGGTCTGGACAAAGTGCGCCCGGTCTGATTCCCAGGTGGTTATGGTCTGGGCAAGCTCCACTACCGGGTAGCTGGTGCTGAAATTGTAAGCTGAGGAATTGCGTCTGAGGATGCCCACGCCGATTTTGAGAAATGCTGAGCCGTTAGAGCCCTCGTTGTATCCGGGAGGATCGGGCTGATATGATTCCTGCCCAATATCGAACTCCATGGGCAAGCCACCGATATAACCAAGAGTCCCCCCATTAATCGGGGCATAACAAAACTCTCGATTGTTGAGTCTCACCTGTACTATATTGGCGACGGGCGAAAAACGGAGGCCCTTGTTCCAACGACAGTCCGACGAATCGGGATCCCCAACCTCCACAATCAGATTTCCACTCCGAAGAATTCGTGTTCCGGCATGAACCGGTTGCGGACTATCCGCTGCACAGACAGTTCCGCAGAAAGCCCCAAGAATTGTAGCGGGTAACAGACAAAACAGTGTCTTCTGCATGGGTCTCCACCTCACATCCACGTATAAGCGTCCAACTCTAATAGTCTGTAATTTCGGAGCGTAATCTATTTGGGCCAAGCGAGAAAGAAGGTCTCTTTGCGATAGTGAGCGTTAACATGGCCGTCAAGAAAGGCGCAATTGCCTCTGCCCGCGAGTTTGTCCCCGGATGGGGCGTTGTGGAAACCGGCAATGACGTCCCAGAACTGACCGACGCCGTCAGGGCCGGGTTCGACCAGACGTGGACTCCCCCCAACCTGACTGAGCCAACCCTGGACCATCGAATCGTTGCCGCAAACCATAAAGGTATCGTTTAACCCGGAGGCGTTGTAGGCCGTATCCACAAAACAACTCTCTTCCGTAAACGAGAAGGTCGAAGCGGGATTCTTGACTTCGGTGATATTCTTGACCCGCGTTTCTCTGACGCCTGCATCATTGCTGCCGACGTAGGCATTCATCGTGTAGTTGTACCAGGGTTCATAATTCCGCACGGTCGCTCCGTGCGCTCGATAGAATTGGTCGCTGGAATGCTGAGACGCCAAACGTTTGAATGCCGGACAGATGAAAGACCTGGCGTCGGATAGATATGGAAACAGAACTCCACCGTGCTCCGGATTGCTCTTGAGATCGATGTCTCCGTTGCACCAGCGAAGGTGAAGGTGGTTACCCCCGATGCCCGACTCCAGTGGCAGACGCTCTGTCGTCTTGAAGTAGCATGTGTGTGCCGAACAGAAGTTGCCGTTATTGTCGTCGAGATACATCGCCATCGCGAAAGTGTAGTTCTTTAGATTGCCTTTACACGCCGCCCCCATGGCAAGGCCTCTGGCTTTGTTCAGGGCGGGCATCAGGATAGACAACAGAAGGGCAATAACAGCGATCACTACGAGCAACTCGATCAACGTGAATCCACCGAACTTTCGCATGATACGATCCTCCAGTGCTTCAGGAAGTATCCCGTCTGGCTCGTTGGCCATTCAGTACGCATCGGCCTGAGTTCACATACACTTCTCCAGATACTGTGCCTTTCCTCATAGTAGGCTCAAAAGAGAATAGCCAACGCATTATACGTCTTATTGGGTGTCAATTGCAAGGACTTCTCTCAGATCGCACAAACCGCGTCGTAAAACCGAAGAGCTGTTCGGATACTCAGGAGCTAACAAATTGAAGCTAATGCCATTTCCGTTAACAGAGTTTCGTGTTCAGGCGAGTTGTTGTAACTATCTTTGTATACAAGACTTGTGCGGCAACCATATAGTGTAGATGAGTTCTCCGCTTGCGCTGACCGGGACATAGGTGGATTCACGATGTCCATGATAATGCATCGTGAGGTCGAAGGGCTGCTCAGAAAAGCTACGAGGCATGGCTGATACGTCGCAGCGTGGATGCCTCAAAGACAATTCTTGTGGCACCAGGGATTTGGAGCAGCCGACAAGGCTGCAATCCAGCGGGTGAAAGTCCCGTCGTGCCAGTGGCCCGATTCAGGCACGTAGCGATGCCACA
>CP070806.1:952857-961964 GCA_020343675.1 Phycisphaerales bacterium | reverse complement strand
GCGCTGTCGGGGCAGATGATTAGTATCGTCGAGCCGACCGCCGGCGTGACAAGAGACCGCGTCAGCGCCATCATCGGCAGAGATGAACGGTACTTCGAGCTTGTCGATACCGGCGGCTACGGAATCGTCGATAGCGATCAGCTAAGTGACCATATCGAACAGCAAATCCTCCAGGCGATAGAATCGGCGAATCTCGTGTTGTTCATGGTCGATATTCGCGACGGTCTCGTGCCCCTGGATAGAAGAATCGCCCAGCTTCTGCGCAAGAACAACCTTGACGTGATCGGCGTGGCCAACAAGGCCGACACGGCGAAAATGTTCCCCGCCGCCGCCGAATTCTCCAGGCTCGGCTTCGGCGATTTCCTGTGCATCTCGGCGAAGGACAATCTCAACAAGGCCGTTCTGCTTGATATTGTCTTTGACAAACTTGCGCATGTGGAATCAGGCAGGCCAACGGAACCGGCCATGAAGCTGGCGGTCGTGGGCAAGCGAAACGCCGGCAAGAGCACACTCGTAAACGCCATGGTCGGCGCCGAGCGCGTTATCGTCAGCGAGACGCCGGGCACGACCAGGGATGCGGTCGATGTGCGCTTCGAAAAGGACGGCAGAACCATCATCGTCATCGACACGGCAGGGGTGAGGAAGAAGAGCAAGCTGGCCGACAGTATTGAGTTTTACAGCTACGTTCGCGCCACGCGATCGATTCAGCGCGCCGATGTCGTGTTGTTTCTGATCGATGCGGCCGTGCCGGTCTCACAGGTCGATAAGAAACTGGCTCGATTCATCGCGGACGAACACAAAGCCTGTATCATCATTGTCAACAAATGGGACCTTGCCAAAGAGGTGGCGACCACGGAGGACTACCAGGAGTATTTGACGAAACTACTGCCCGGCTTGAAGTACGCGCCGATTGCTTTTACGACAGCGATTGAGGCAAGGAATGTCCAAAGCGTTCTGGACCTGGCGGCGGAAATCTTCAAGCAGGCGACCATGTGGATACCGACGGCCAGGCTGAACAAGACCTTTGAGATCATTAAAAGCGAAAAAATCGGCACAGCCAAAGGCGGCAAGAAGAGCTGGCCCAAGATCTACTATGCAACACAAATTGCCGCCAATCCCGTTACGATACTGATGTTCGTAAACAAACCCGAACTGTTTGAAGAAAACTACCGCAGGACGATCACAAACCGATTGCGGTCCATGCTGCCCATTGAGGAAGTGCCGATACGGCTTCTGGCACGCCCGCACAGAACGGAAAAGAATACCGGAATGCGTCGCAAATCGCGATGATTCCGTTGCCGAAGGAGACAATCCCGGTTCCCGACCATACTCCAGAGCGATGCATCCTGGTCGTAATTCTCCTGGTGGTTGTCGTTGCATTTTCGTTGGCGTACGGCCTCTATCTGCGATTCCCGGCCAATCGTTACGAGTTGGATGATGAGGGCACGACGTTCTACGGATTGTCCGCAGAAGGCAGCCGGACCAGCTTGAATTGGGCCTCGGCCGGCTGATCCGGGGTAACCACCAACTCAATTTCGCCCTTGCGGACGTATTCAGGAGGGAAATTGTAGATGAGTTCTCGCCGTATCGTGTCGGTGGCTTTGACGTCTTCATCGACGATCTGCAAAACCACCTGGTAATCCATCTGCTCATATGCCAGTTTTGCCTGCTCAGTGGCTCGTATCTGGATGGCTCCCATCACGGCATTCATGTTGCTCACTTCCACCTTGTACTTTCCCTGTAAGTTCGCGCCCAGCAGAAAGCTTGGTGTTGCCGTGGTGATATTGTAGCTCTTGAGGCGGTCTTCCTCCGGCGGTATTCTGACGTTCACAGCGGTTCTCGACCTGCGCCTCTGACCATCGGGCAATTCGATGTACGGCGTTGCGTTAACGGAGGTCGCTCTTGCCTGTTCGATTTCGCGAGCCGTCAACGTGACTCGGGCTGGCTCGTTTCGTCCCCAGGCCTCAGGGACAAACATACTTACGATAGCCGGGTCGATGCTCTCATGTTTCAGAGGATTCCCGCTTATGTCATAGCACTGAACAGGCAGGGATTTTTCAAAAAGCCCAACCACCTTCACGTTGAGATTGGCCGGCTTACAGGATTCGACTGTAAGCCCCAACCGTCGTATCTGGTCGCTCTTCCGTAGAAAATCCCGAACGTCAAAACTGGGATATTCGTTCGGCTCGATTATTCCCTCCTGTTCGACATCAAGGAAGAACTCGAAACTGGGTGAGTTCGGACGGTCTCGGGTCTTCCGCCTGACGTCGCTGATTTTGGAGACCGGACCTTTGAGCACGATATTTTCGATTGGGGCGGAAGCCCTGCCGCCGATAGTCACCCAGCGACTGGGGGTGGATTCGTCCACGATGATCATCGCGCCGGATACGGGGAGCGTTTCGTCCAGGGCAAGGTCGGCCCAAACCCAGATCAGGACCGTCAGGAACACCACAATGGCTATCTTGCTGACTTTTATCTTATCGAATATCATGTTCCGTACCGCACGTCCGGCCCAACGTAACTCAAGAGAGCGCCTTTGCGAGACGTTCTTTCAGCCAGGATTCATCCATATTTCGGGTAAGCTTTCCATTTTCGGCAAGAGAGACTATGCCGGTTTCCTCACTGACCACCAAACAGACGGCATCCGAGCCGGTTGTTATCCCTATGGCCGCACGGTGACGCGAGCCCAGTCCGGCGCCGCTGGTTCCTCCGGCCTCAGCCAGAGGCAACTGTACCCGTGCTGCGACAATTCTGTCCCCTCGTATCAAGACGGCCATATCATGCAGGGCCGTGCCGGGCTGAAAAATCGTCTTGATCAGCTCGGACGTTACCCTGGCGTCAACGCGCACGCCGGTTTCAATGAATTCACCCAGCGCCACTCGTCTTTCAATAACTACGATAGCTCCGATTCGAGCGGCGGACAGTTCGGTCACAGCGGAAATGAGTTCTTCCACGGTCCTCGATAGCTGCTGCGACGCGCTCGACCAGAAATGACTCTGGCCTATTCGCATCAGAGCTCTTCGGACCTCCGGCTGAAAGGCCGCGACCGCGATAATCAAGACCGCGATCAAGAAACCGTTGTAGAGAAGCTGCAAACGCTGGAACGGAAACTTGTTCACAACGAGCTTCAAGACCAGAAACCCCACGATGAGAATAAACAAAACGGCGCGGAAGAGGCGTTCGCCGCGCGTGCCTTCAAGAAAATCCACGACCCAATAGACGACCAACCCGATGAGAATCAATTCTATGGCAACATACCACCATTCCGGGCCGTAGCTCGCGACTCGCTTAAAATAATCAATGACTATATCCACGAATCAAATCCCTTTGTTCGCCTTGCGCGTTATCGGCGACCTATGTTGCGACGGGGCTCACCCAACACAGCAGATCGATGATGGCAGCCGCGCTGCGAATCATGGTATCCTTTTGTCGGTGAGCCTGCTGGGTCGATCAAGCAGCAGGGCCTTGTCGATGTCGGCCATCATCTCTTGCTGATTGATTCTGGCGACACGCTGATGCCTGCGGCGGCCCTCTGCAGCGGTCTCACCAGGCTGCTCGTACGAACTGCAACCGCAAGGCAGGAAAGCGGAAAACCATAGAACAGCGACCAGAATCGCCTTGCACACAAAAACAGAAACGCCCTTCATCATATCTCCTTTTCTTAGCCCGCCATCAGGTGTTCCTGCCATCCGGACAGCACGGTTACCCCTGATTACAAAGAGATTGTAGCAGCCCCCCGCGGTCCTGTCAACGAAAAAGCTCTCGCGCCCGATCGAGGATCGCCGAATGGAGATAACGACGTTTCAGATTGCGACCCTCGGGGTCGGGAGAGCCAAAGCATTCTACGTCCGGAAATGTGCTCAAAAAAACCGTCCTCGCATTTTCTCCCAGATTCACCACAGATGTTGGCTCTCGGCGTAAGAAGGACAAATCAGCGTTCAGACTCATTGCCATCCCCGGCGAAGGAAACCGCTCTCACGCGAGGGGCCTTTCAGGCCACCAGAAGCGGATACTAACCTCGGGGCTGCCTGAAGATATCCTGTCACAGGAAACGAAACGCTCACGCCTGCGCATCAGATAGAGCCCGACGAGTCCTATAACCGCATTTGTCACTCATCGTTGGCTCGACGTTTACCGATAACATGGACTGCGGAAGAGATTGCACACACAAAATGAAGCGCAAGGGTGAGGATTAGCGGATGAGCGACACAGAACTACTCAGTCATCTGATGGCGATTCAAAGCGGCCGTGTTCCTTCCGGGCGTTTGATTACGTCCTGCCGAACGTGGCTGGAGGTGGGCGATGTGATGAGCAAGAACGTAGCCACGGCCAGCCCCGGTGCGGCGGTGGTCTCGGCAGCCAAGCTGATGTCGGATAGGAAGATCTCCAGTTTGGTGATAATGGACAAGGGAGATGTCGCAGGCATTCTGACCGAAACAGACGTGCTTCGAAGAGTCGTCAGAAACGGCAAAAATTTCTATCAGACAAAGTTGGGACAAATAATGTCTTACCCTGTAGAAACCGTTCCGACTGATCTGTCTGTTCTGAACGCCAGTGAAATCATGGGGCAAAAGCGTGTCAAACGATTGCCCGCCCTGGAAAAGGAGACATTAGCCGGCATTGTGACGCAGACCGACCTGGTCCGAGCGTTGACGTCCTACGGCATGTGGAGAGATGTCTCGGAGATCATGAGCCAGGACGTGGCCGTCGTTCAGAAGACCTCGAGCGTGGCTGAAGCGGCGGAAGTCATGACGTCCCAGGAGATATCGTGTATCGTGGTTCTGGACGGTGAGGAGGTGACAGGCGTTCTGACGGAAAAAGATCTGCTCGGACGGGTCGTGGCCCTGCACAAGGACCCTGCATCCGTCACGACAGAGCAGGTGATGTCTTCTCCCGTCACGAGCATCCCTTCCAGCCACTCCGTCTTTAGCGCCGGCAAGACCATGGAGGAAATGAATGTCCGCCGACTGATTGTCACCAAAGACAAGCGCCTGTGCGGGATCGTGACGCAGACGGACATATTCATGGCCGTCAGGAGCAAGCTTCAAATCGAAGAACAGAAGCACTTCATGTTGCTGGAAGAGTCCAAAGACGGTGTCTACACCGCCAATCTGGACGGGTTGATCACCTATGTGAATCCGGCGTTTGTGGAACTGTTGGAAGTCCCGGATCCGGCTGAGCTGATCGGCCGGCCTTTCTTGCCGGAACGGTTCTGGCTCAATCCGGAAGAAAAGCAGCGGTTTCTGAGGGAACTCAAGAAGGGCTTTATTGAGAGCAAGGAACTGTCTCTCAAGACGTTCAACGGCCGAACGATCTACGTTGTTGTCTTTTGCAGTCTTACGAAGGACATACATGGCGGAATCAGCGGAAGCCAGGGCATCGTTTATGACATCACACCCAGGAAGGAGGTGGTCGCGCTCAGGAAAGCCGAGGAGCAGCTCAGACAATCCCGGGAAGAAATCGAAGAAGCCTTTCAAACGAGAGAGCTTCTCCTGGAGGAGATGCCCGTTGGCATGATAGTTGTCGGCAGGGACAAAAAAATTCGCAGGGCAAACAAGACGGCCCTGAGGATGATGGGTTGTAGTTTGTCCGAGCAGCTCGTCGGAACCACATGTCACAGGAGAATATGCCCCGCGGAGGCGAATGAGTGCCCTGTATTGGACTTGGGCCAATCCGTTGACAATTCGGAGAGAACGCTGCTGCACAGCAACGGAGAGGAGATCCCGATCCTTAAGACCGTTCTGCCTGTCTCGCTCGCAGGTGAAGAGGTCCTTCTTGAGGCATTTGTCGATATTACCGAGCGCAGGCAGGCCGAGCAGGCACTGGAGAGATTGAACGAAGACCTGGAGTCGGCCGTCTGGGAACTCACACGGGCGAACAAGGAGCTTCAGGAGTTTGCATACATCGCGGCCCACGACCTAAAGACACCGCTGCGGGGCATTGGCACGCTGGCCGATTGGATATCGAAAGACTATGCCGACAAATTTGATGAGCCGGGCAAAGAACAAGTTCGGCTGCTCGTGGCGAAGGCAAAACAAATGACCGCTTTGATCGATGATATTCTGCAATATTCCCGGGTCGGCCAAAGCCTCCAAGCGCGTGAGCAAGTCGATCTCAATGAGGTTCTCACGCAAATCATTGCCGAGGTCGCTCCGCCCGAAAACATCGAGATCACCGTCGAGGATAAGTTGCCGAGCATGAGGTGCAAGAGGACACACGTCGTACAGATTCTCCAAAACCTTCTGGGCAACGCCGTAAAGTATATGGACAAGCCCAGGGGGCAGGTCAAAGTTGGCTGCGTCGAGCAGGAGGATTACTGGAAATTCAGCGTCGCGGACAACGGCCCGGGAATCAATAAGAACTACTTTGACAAGATCTTCAAGATATTCCAGACGCTGGCACCCCGCGACGGGGTCGAGAGCACGGGCATCGGGCTTTCAATTGTCAAGAAGCTCGTCGAACTGAACAAGGGCCGGGTCTGGGTAGAGTCCGAAGTCGGCAAAGGAAGCACATTCTTCTTCACGCTGCCGAAGTAGCGTCTTGACAGTTACGCCGCGCCGGTCTATAATCACTTCCGTATTTGCAGGCTGACAAAAGAACCGCTTTGCAGGCAAGCGGGTTCGAGAGAACGGCCCGTGTACGTCAGGCGTGTATTCGTCTGCAGGGAGCCGCACGGATTCAAGGTGCGAGTTGTGAAACATAGCCGAATCAACAGATTGATGCAGATTCTCACAACATTGCAGGCGGGGGAGAGCTACACCATCCAGGAATTGTCGAGAGTATTCGGAACAAGCCGGCGGACAGTCTTTCGCGACCTGAGGGAGCTGCAGGCTATCGGAGTTCCATGCCAGTACGACGCCAAGACAGGTCGCTACACGATCGACCCCGAATATTTTCTCCCGCCGGCAGACCTGAATCTCCGGGAAGCGCTGGGCCTGCTTCTGCTGGCCCATACGGTGAGCGAGCAGATGCAGATGCCGTTTAAGAAATCGGCCCTCCTGGCTGCCCTGAAGATCGAGAACAACCTCCCGGAGAAAGTCAGACAGTATTGCAGCGTGGCTTTGCGAAACATCTCCGCCGGACCGCATGGGCAGGAAGCGATTCGACAGAATGCCCGATTTGACAGAATTTTTGCTCAGCTCTACGACGCTATTGCCAGGAAACGCAGAGTGGAGATCCGCTACGATTCGCTCTTTGTGGACGGACTCATCAATGTTGAGTTGTGTCCCTATCATCTGCTGTACAAGAATGGCGCCTGGCATGTGCTGGGTCTCTCGAGCCCACACAAAAGTGTCCGAACGTTCGAGCTTGACCGTGTCAAGGAGCTGAAAGCGACACAGAGATGCTTCCTTGACGATGAGCACTTCGATGTATCCGAATACCTCGGCAGGGCCTGGTCCGTGACGCCGGAAGGCCAAATCTATGATGTCAGGCTGCGCTTTCTGCCCAGGGTCGCCCGGTCTGTCGCAGAAGTGAAATGGCACAGTACGCAGAAGGTGACCTTTGCCGAGGACGGTTCGGCCATTGTGGAGTTTCGCGTTGACGGCCTGAACGAAATCACCTGGTGGGTCGTCAGCTATGGCGACCAGGTTCAGGTGCTCGCGCCGAAAGCCCTCCGTGCGAGGGTCCTCGATGTCGCCAGGCACATGGTCGCTCTTAACCGGAACGCATAGTTTCTCAAGAGCGGAGGTACAGGAGGTCTTATGAGGAGCAAGAAACAAATCGATCGGCGTCAGTTCTTCGGATATGCCGCCGGAGCAATGAGTTTTCCTTATCTCGTGTCATCGTCGGCGCTGGGCGGGGCGGGCCGCGTCGCCGCCAGTGACAGGATCACAGTAGGTTGTGTAGGTGTCGGGCCTCAAGGCACGGCCGTGATGCGCAATTTCCTCTCACAGAAAGATGCGCAGGTGGTTGCCGTTTGCGACGTCAAGAGCCAGGTGCTCAAGGCCGGCCAGGACCGGGTCAACCAGCACTACCAGGGCCCAGGCTGCGCCGGGTACAAAGACTTTCGCGAGCTGCTGGGCCGCGATGACATCGACGTCGTGCTCGTCGCCACGCCCGACCATTGGCACGTGCTTGCGGCGCTGGCGGCTGTCCGGGCGGGCAAGGACGTCTATCTCGAAAAACCGATGGGACTCAGTCTCGCCCAGGACCAGGCGCTGCGCACCGCGGTGCATCGTCACGGCCGGGTATTTCAATTCGGAACGCAGCAGCGTTCGAGCCGGAACTTCCGGTTTGCCTGCGAGCTGGCGTTGAACGGCCGGCTCGGAGACGTACATACGATTAATGTGTGGTCTCCCGGCAGCAGTCAGGGCGGGGACCCGACACCGGTACCCGTGCCGGAATGGCTCGATTACGAGCGATGGCTCGGGCCGGCGCCGTACACGCCTTACACCAAAGACCGCTGCTCGAACAAGCTGTGGTGGTTCATTTCCGACTACGCCCTGGGCTTCATTGCCGGCTGGGGTATCCATCCTATTGATATTGCCTTCTGGGGCGGGGGCAAGAAGGTCACGACCCCGCTGACGGTTGAGGGCAAGGGCCAGTGGCCGACAGAAGGCGTTTGCGATACTGCGATGAACTGGAACGTCGTGCTCAAGTACGACAGCGGCCTGACAATGAATTTCACAGGCGATCCCTTCCCGGAAGAATGGAAGAACCGCTACGGCCGAACAACCTCTCACGGCACGGCGTTCGAGGGTTCCGAAGGCTGGGTCCACGTGGACCGTTCGGGAATCAATGCCCATCCGAAGGAGCTGCTGCAAACCGAGCTCGGGCCCGGAGATATTCGTCTGCCCGAGAGCAGCAATCACGTGCGTAACCTGCTCGACTGCACCAGGACCAGGGCCAGGACGATAGCGCACATCGACGATGCCGTGCAGGGCGATATCCTTTGTCACATCAGCGACATTGCCATACGGCTGGAACAGAAACTCAAGTGGGACCCGAAAACAGAGCGTTTTGTCGGCAATGACGCCGCCAATCGTCGCCTGTCTCGACCCATGCGGAGTCCCTGGACTCTCTAAGTCGCCGGAATAGTACAAGGAAACATTATTTTGTAAAGGAGACAATCAGATGACTAAGAAGTTCGTGTTTGTGCTGTTGTT
>CP070806.1:943631-952757 GCA_020343675.1 Phycisphaerales bacterium | reverse complement strand
GACTTTCCAGTGGCGTCCCAGTGCAGGCGGCAGCTCCGATTCATCGCGCAGCCTGACGGGCATATCGCCGCCTACCTCTATCAAGCTGGTGCGTCAAGGGAACACGTTTACCGGCTATGTCTTCCTGGACGGCCAGTGGCAGCAGCAAGGTGATCCGGCGATGGTTACGATGCCGGGCCCGGTGTATATCGGCCTGGCGCTGACCTCGCACAGTTCCGGTGTAACCAGCGAGGCCGTATTCTCCGAGGTCACGATCACCGGTGCGGCGACCGGGCAGTTCGCCGAGCAGGTCGTTGGGGATGAAGCTATGTCCAGTAACGATCCTGTTGCGCTGTACGTCGGCACTGCCAACGCCGGTGGTTCGCCTGCGATTGTACCGTACGGTGATCCGGCGGCCAGCCAGATAGGCGCCTGGACGCAGTGGCGTATCGACCTTCAGGAATTCGCAGCCCAAGGCGTGAACCTGACCGATGTGGACAAGATTTTCATTGGCTTGGGCGATAAGGCCAATCCGCAGCCGGGTGGTTCCGGTACTATGTACATTGACGACATCGGGTTGTATCCACAATCGGCGCCTCTGGCGGAAGTCTGGCTTGAGGCCGAAGCCGCCGGCACGCTCGGGGCGAGCTGGCGCAGCTATGACGATCCGAATGCATCAGGCGGCAAGGCGATCGGCTCAGAGACCGGTGACGGCCACGACTACGACTATGCGCCTGGAGCGGAGTGGACTGCCACGTACAGTTTCACGGCTCCGGCCGGGGAGTACAAAATCCTGCTCCGTGGGCAGGAAACCGGGAACGATTCGTTCTGGGTGCGGATCCCGAGCGCCACGCTGCAGACGCACGAAGATCCCGATCAGCCCGGCACCGGCTGGGTGCGGTTCAACGGGTTCGATGCGCCGAGCGGCTGGGCGTGGGATGAAGTTCACAGCGACGATCACAGTCAGGCGGTTGTGACCTGGGTCTTGCTGGCTGGCGAGCACACGCTGGAGATTGCCAAGCGCGAAGAGGGTGTGCTGCTTGACGCCGTTCTGATCACGAACAACCTTGATCAGGACCAGGGTGCGCTTCCGGATGCAATTGCTCAGCCGTAATGCTTTCTGAGTTTTGAATCAATTCGGGGGCCTGTACGGATTGACTCGGTATGGGCCCCGATTCTTTTATCCCGGCGGTTACCCGCGATTCTGCAATGAAATTCAGGCAGTCGGAGGCACAGGAGAAAGCTCAGGTTTCCCGTGAGACCAAAAAAAGCCCGTTTGCGGCAAATTGGCCTTGACAGCAGCACGAGCAGTTTGATACAAATAGGGTAGATGGAGCTTGTGGGTTCCGTTCGGATGAACGGCTCGAATTAGTGCCTTGAGGAGAGGAGTGAGGGCCAAGTCAGGCTGTGAAAACTTGGTGTTGTTTATGCAAATCTCGCGCGGAAGGGATAGTTTTTCTGCGCGCATTACAATGACAAAACCCGCTACGGCGCGTGGCCGGAGCATAACGAAATTACCGCAAATTCTTGAAGGAGTATTATCATGATTAAGAAAATAATGGGCCTGCTTTCGCTTGTCTTGGCGCTTGCGCTGGTGTCGACTGGTTACGGGGCTCTAATAGACAGCTTTGAAGATGGCCCGGGTGCCTGGGAGATTATGGACCCCCCGGAAACTCTGGCCCAAAGCACTGAAGGAGTAACGGATGGAAGTTACAGTCTCCAGCGCAACTTCACGGCGGGTTGGCACCATATTGATCTGGGCCTTGGTTTCGGAATTTTCAACACCAACGACACGTTGGAGGTTGACGTAACCACGTCAGTAACCTCCGATCAAGTGGGCGGGTATCTCAACGGGGTGATCGTCCTTCAGGGAGGAAATGCAGATGGCAGTTATTACCTCCAGAGTCCTCAAGTCGATATAGCCAGTCCCGATGGCACTCCGACGACCACGACAGTGAGCTTCAATTACGAGCCTGAATTGGTGAATGGTCCGCTGACCGGCTGGGCAAAGATAAGGCTCATCACCAATGCAGGAGGCGACGGGATCCTTTACTACGACAACTTGCGAGTTGTCTCCTCAGCGCCTCCGCCTTCACGACCCACCGTTGTGATAGGTGACTTTGAAGACGGCAGCCTGGACAACTGGGGGCCGGCATGGGATGGCTCTCCCGTTCTGGCCAACTCTACAATCGGAGTCACATCGGGCAGCGGAAGCCTCAGCCTGACAACTACGGGGGGCTATTACTGCCTCCAGTGGGATGCACCGACGATCCCGGAGTCGCTGGCCGGCCATAGCCTTGTGTTTGACCTGACGATGATTGCTTCGGAATGGCCTGTCGGCTTATGGACCAAAGTCGCCGATAAGGTGGCCCTCAACAGCGACGGCCCCTCGGGCTGGAAAGAATTTGCCGACGTCAACGCCATTGACAAACTCACGGGCGAATCGACCTCGACCGATTGGGGTAGGTGGTGGGATACGGCACCCGATGTGGTCAAGACTTACAGCGTTGACATTTCGGACTATGACTTAACGGGGGCCACGTGGTTCCAGATTGTCATTGCCATACAGGGCGGCGACGGCATCGGACATTTCTATTTCGACAATGTGCAACTGGTCGGCCCCGCACCTGACACCGGCAAGAGCACGGATACGATCTTAGGCAACTGGGAGCAGGACCTGGACGGCTGGGTTGTCGGTGGCGGCGCAGACGCTGTGTTCAACGACCACAACGGCGTAACGCTGGGCAATTACAGCCTCGACATATTCATCCCGAACGGCGATTGGAACCAGGATTGTCTCACGCTGGACCTTATCGGCAACGGGCTCGTTGATCTGTTCAAGGTTAACCGGCAGATGTCCGTAGACGTGACGCGCATGAAGGCCGATTACCCTACCGACCAAGGCAGCTTTGAGTGGAACGGAATCCACATGGTCATTGACGCCGGCGGCGACGGCTGGAGCCTGTGGCAGGACATGGGATACCGGGCGCACTGGCTGCTTACCAGTGTCGATACGCCTCAGACGGCAATCTGGGATTACGGGCAATACCTGGACCAGATCGACTTTGACAACCTCCAGTGGTTCACGCTGAGGTTTGTCAGCAACGCCAATGACACGAACTATACAGGTTGGGTGCTGTTCTACCTCGACAACATGAGGCTGACCGGTGCAGGAATCGTCGAAGACCCGCACCCGGCTAATGGGGCCAGAGATGTACCCGTGGACTCGACGTTGAGCTGGACGGCTGGGACCTTCGCCGCAGCACATCATCTGTATCTTGGTACTGATGAGGCCAAAGTGACCGGTGCCGATATGGACAGCGACCCGGACGTCACGTTCATGGTGCTCGATGCGAACAGCTTCGACCCGAACGGTCTGGAATTCAATACCGAGTACTTCTGGCGGGTCGATGCGGTCAACGAGACCAACCCGGACAGTCCCTGGACGGGTCCGGTTTGGGACTTCATCACGGCCGACTTCGTCATCGTGGATGATTTCGAGCCCTACAATGACACTAACCCCGGCGAGCCTGGCAGCAACAGGATACTCGAGACGTGGATAGATGGTTATGGGGACGAAACAAACGGTGCTCTGGTCGGTCACGACTTTCCACCCTACGCCGAACAGACAACGGTCCACAGTGGCGATCAGTCCATGCCGCTGTATTACGACAATACCGGTGCAGCGCTGCAATCCGAGACCCAGCGTGTCTGGGCCGAGCCGCAGGACTGGACGTGGGCGATCGTGGGCTCCAACGCGTTGAAGCTCTACACGCACGGCAGTCCTCAGAACGCGCCCGGCGAGCTGTACCTGATCATCGAAGACGGCGCGGGCGTTTCGCATAAGCTGGCCAATCCCGATTCGACCATTTTCACGTCTGCAGAATGGGTGGAATGGGAGCTCTCGCTCAATGAATTCACTGCTGCCGGCGTGGACCTGGCGGCCGTCACGAAGCTGGTCATCGGTATCGCCGATCTTCCCGGCCAGGCCGAGGCCAGCGGAATCCTCTACGTGGACGACATCCGGCGATACCCGCCGGTAGTCGTCAACCTTGACCCCGATCATGTGATTGTTCCGAAGACCGCCACCGCACCGATCATCGATGGCGTGTGGGATCCGGTCTGGAACGACGTCAATGAGACGCAATGCCTGATCACCGATATGGTCAATGCCGACAGTGCCACCCCCGAGGACGCCAACGATCTGTCCGCCAGGTTCAAGGTTATGTACGACGACAACAACTTCTACATCTTTGTGGAAATTTGGGACAGTGTCATTGACTACGAGTTCTCGGACTACCAGGGCGATGGCCTTGAGGTGTACTTCGACGGTGACTACAGCCACGGCGACGCCTACGACGGCGTCAACGACAACCAGATTCGCATCACTGTGGACGACGTCGCTCTGGCGGATACCGACAGTAGTCTGGCTATCGACGGGTCAACATTCAAAGTACTGCTGACCCCTTTGGGCTACAATATCGAAGCATCGTTCCCGCTGGACGTGCTGCAGATATATCCGTCGCAGGACCCGGAGCCGGCCCTTGACGCCGATGGCAATATCATCCCCGGCACTGGAATTGCCCTCAACAACGTTATCGGATTCGAAGTGCAGATCAATGACAATGACGGGGGCGGCGTTCGCGAGACCCTCCTGCGTTGGCATAGCGACGACAATGATTCGTGGCAGAATCCCAGGCTGTTTGGGCAAGCACGACTCGTCGGCAACTAAGTAAGATTTGCGTTAGTTTGGGGCCTGTACCGAATCAATCGGTACGGGCCCCGTTTTTTTTTGCCGTAAAGAAAACGCTTGCACTGGAGGCCGGCTTCGGGCACACTTGTGTTCGTCGTGTGGACTGCGTGATGCGTCGTCCGTAACGCGATACGCGATACGCAATACGAGATACGCGTTATGAGTGACAGATGTTTCTTCTTTGCCGGTGGAGGAACGGGAGGCCACATCTACCCGGCCATCGCCGTGGCCGAGCAAATCGCCAAAATCGAACCGACGGCAAGGATACATTTCTTTTGCAGCACTCGCCCTATCGATGGGCGCATTCTCGGACAGACACACTTCGACTACCGCGCACTTCCAGCCAAGGGTTTCTCGGTCCGGCCCAGGAAACTCATCGACTTTTATAAGTCATTCCGGAAAAGCTACAGTACGGCCAAGGAGGTAATAGGCGAGTCCTGGAACAGCGTCGTGGTCGGTTCCGGGGGATTCGTCTCGGCGCCCGTATGCTGGGCCGCACATAAATGCCGCGTGCCGGTCGCGCTGATAAACGTGGACATCGTGCCCGGGCGGGCGAACAGATTGATCACTCGGTGGGCGGATGAGGTCTTCGTGCAGTTCGAGGAAACGGCGCGCTATTTCGCCCGCCCCCGCGTCTTCCGACGCGAGTCGGGGCGGCGGGCCGGACAAGGAAAGTCTGCCTCGGGACGGCTGGCGCCGAAAGTCAGTGTGGTTGGCTGTCCTTTGCGAAGCGGCTTCGCCAATCCGCAGCCGGACGAGGCGATAAGGCAATTAGGTCTCGACAGCCACAAGAAGATTTTGCTCGTAACCGGCGCTTCGAGCGGCTCGCAGAACATCAACAGCGCGGTCTGTGCGCTGCTGGAGAAGCTGGATGCATTCGCCGAGGATTGGCAGGTTGTCCATCTGGCCGGCCAGAACAATTACGAACGAGTTTACAGCTACTACCGTGACGTCAAGATCCAGTACAAGGTCCTGAGCTACTTTGACGATATGGCGAATCTGTTAGCCGCGGCCGATGTGGTTATCGGCAGAAGCGGCGCCGTGAGCGTGGCCGAATACGCGGCCGCCGCCGTGCCGAGCATCTGCATACCTTATCCGTATCACAAAGACAGACATCAATACCTCAATGCGGGCAAGCTGGTCGAGGTCGGAGCGGCCGTCATTGTCGATGATGTACCGGATGAAAAGGATCAGGCTGAATGGCTCTGGGAGGAGCTCCAGAAGCTGATGGAGGATCAGAAAACGCGGCAGGTGATGGCGGAGGGGGGCAAGATAGTCGCAAATCGGCAAGCGGAGCTGAAAATTGCAGAGACGCTGCTGGAGATGGCAAGCAACACATAGAGGCCGCGAGGTGCGAGGTCCGGCGGCACACGGTCGTCGGGGCAGCGGCGGGATTCAGAGAATTTCCCCGAAATCGCTTGACAGCAAAGCTTCCTGCAACGATAATTCAGTTTTTGGCTTTCAGTGAGGACGGTATTTGAAATACAAGCGTGGATATCCTTGGGCGAGTTCCCGAGGATCGGGTCGATTCCTGGCCCTGGGCCAAATGATGCAAAGGTCTCTCATGGGGAGACCGGGATTACTGAAAGAGGATACAGATGAAAACAATCATGAGCACGCGCCGAGATTTTCTTAGGAGTTCACTGCTTTTTGGGGCCGGCACCTTGGCGGTCGGGCCGCTGAGCAAAACGTTTGCCGCCGGTATGGCCGGCTCCGGTTCTAAGATGAAATTCGGCCTGGTCACGTATCAGTGGGGCAGAGATTGGGACCTGCCGACGCTGATCGCCAACTGTCAGAAGGCCGGAGTGCTCGGCGTCGAACTGCGGACCGAGCACGCCCACGGCGTCGAATCGAACCTCACCGCCCGGCAGCGCCGAGAGGTCAAGAAGCGCTTTGCCGACAGCCGGGTAACGGTTCTGGGCCCGGGGACGAACTTCGCCTTCCATCACGCCGACCAGGCAAAGCTCAGAAAGGACATTGAAGGGGCAAAAGAGTATGTCAAACTCTCTCGCGATATCGGGGGCACCGGCGTGAAAGTCAAGCCGAACGATCTGCCCAGGGGGGTGCCGCAGGAAAAGACCATCGAGCAAATTGGCAAATCGCTTAACGAACTGGGGCGCTTTGGCGCCGACTATGGCCAGGAAATTCGCCTCGAAGTTCATGGCGGATGCTCGCGGCTGCCGATCATGAAGGCCATTATGGACGTCGCTGACCACCCCAACATCGGCGTCTGCTGGAACTGCAATGGGCAGGACCTGGAGGGCGAGGGGCTCGAGTACAACTTCAACCTGGTCAAGGACCGCTTTGGCGACACCGCGCACGTGCGAGAGTTGAATATCGGCGACTATCCTTATCAGGAACTGATGAATCTTTTTGTCGCGATGGACTACGACGGGTGGATTCTGCTCGAAGCAAGAGCCACTCCCGACGACCGTGTCAAAGCTCTTGCCGAGCAGCGCCAAGTATTCGAGCAAATGATTGCGAAGGCCCAGTCTGGCGGCGCGCAGAGCCGGGGCGGTGTCAAGATCGACGACGTCGACAAGAAGCTGAGGGTCACGATCAACGGCAAGCTCTTCACCGAGTACAATTACCAGGATGTGCCGCGTCCTTACTTTTATCCGGTCATCGGGCCGACCGGCGTACCGGTCATTCGGCATTGGCCGATGAAGGAGATAAACAAGGACGAAGCACAGGACCATGTGCACCACAAGAGCCTCTGGTTTACGCACGGCGAGGTCAACGAGCAGGATTTCTGGGGCGAAGGCAGCAGCAGGTCCGGCAATATCGTCCACGAAAAATTTCTGAAGGTCAGCTCGGGCCGCCGAATGGGTGAGATTGTCTCGACGAATAAGTGGGTAGCGAAAGACGGCAAAGTCGTCTGCACGGATACGCGGACGCACCGTTTCTACAACCGGCGGAACGGGCAGAGCATGGACATCGAGATTACGATTCACGCCTCGGAAGGCAAGGTGGTTCTGGGTGATACCAAGGAAGGCTCGATGGCGATTCGCCTGGCTCCGACCATGCGGCTCAAAGGAAAGGTGGGCAAGGGGCATATCGTCAACAGCGAAGGTGACACCGACGGCAGCACATGGGGCAAGCGGGCTGCGTGGTGCGATTACTATGGACCGGTTGACGGCCAGGTGGTCGGCGTGGCGATATTCGACCACCCTTCGAATCCTAAACATCCCACGTGGTGGCACGTGCGGGATTACGGGTTGTTCGCGGCCAATCCGTTCGGCGTGAGTTACTTCGAGAAAAAGCCCGCAGGAACTGGTGATATTACCATCCGGGCCGGCGAGAGTCTGACGTTCAAATATCGTTTCTACTTCCATAAGGGCGATGAGAAGCAGGGCAAAGTGGCTCAGCAGTACCGCAGATACGCGGCGAAAAAATAAATCCGACGTATGCCGGTGAAGAAAACCTTTTCAAGAAATACAGGAGAAGTATTATGAGCAAGCTGAATCGCAGAGATTTTATGAAAAGTTCGATGGCGGTCGGAGCCGGCTTGGCGCTGGCCGGACCGGCGTCGCGCGTGCTTGGTGCCAATGACGACATTCGCATTGCCGTCGTCGGCGTCGGCGGCCAGGGCGGCGGCCACATGAGGTACTTCGGAGAGCAATGTAAGGGCGCTCGACTCGTGGCCATCTGCGATGCCGACCGCGACCATGTCGAGAAGCGAGCCGCCGACTTTGAAAAGAAGAACAGCGTCAAGCTCAAAACCTACACTGACGTTCGCGAGTTGCTGGAGGACAAGAGCATCGATGCGATTACTTCGGCCACCCCCAACCACTGGCACTCGCTCGTGACCATCTGGGCGTGCCAGGCGGGCAAGGACGTCTATATCGAAAAACCCGTCTCGCACGAGATCTGGGAAGGCCGCAAGATGGTCGAGGCCGCCCGCAAGTACAACCGGATCGTGCAGACCGGCACGCAGAAGCGCTCTTCCGAGGCCCACCCGGAGGCGTTCAAGTGGATGCATGACGGCAATCTCGGCAAGATTAAGTGGGTGCGCTCTCTGTGCTACAAAGCCCGCTTCGAGGGCACAAACGGCATCGTCAACGGGACCAACGGGCCGAATCCGCTGCCGGAATCGATAGACTACAATCTGTGGTGCGGGCCTGCCGATATGGAACCCCTGCGGCGAGAAAGCCTGCACTATAAATGGCACTGGGTCTGGAATACCGGCAACGGCGACCTCGGCAATCAGGGCATTCACGAGATGGATCTGGGCCGCTGGGCGCTGGGCGATCCCGGACTGGCGCCGCGGGTGATGAGTTTCGGCGGCAGATTCAGAGTAAACGATGCCGGTGAAACGGCCAACACACAAGTGGTGTTCCTCGATTACAAGCCCGCGCCACTGATCTTCGAGGTTCGCGGCCTGCCTCGCAAAA
>CP070806.1:934344-943531 GCA_020343675.1 Phycisphaerales bacterium | reverse complement strand
CCCTTGCGCTTGAAGTCTTTCAAGTGGATTTTCACGATGCGCTTGCCGAGCGTGCGTATCCAATCCTGGGCGTAGCCGTAGATGATGACGTTGCCGACGTCGAAATAGGCCCTCAGCCATGGACTCTCGAACTCATCGACGTACCGCGCGAACTCCAGTGGGCTCAGCAGGAATTTGTTCCAGACGTTCTCGACTGCGATGACCACACGGAGTTGCTCGGCCAGTGGCAACAACTTGCGGATATGTTCCTGTGAGCGCTTGTAGGCTTGGCCGTACCCGACGTCTTCGTTGAGAACCGCCGGCACGAGTAAAACGGTATCTGCACCCAGCGCCTTGGCGCTGCGCAGAGCCGTTTCCATCCCGGCCAGGCCTTTGTCTATCACCTTGGGGTCCGGGTCCGAGAAGGGCGCATTCCATCCACCATAGACAATGGAGTGAATCGGCGTACCGGCCTCGCGCGCCAGCCTGCCAAGTTCTCTGGCAGCAGCCAGGTCTTCCATCGGCGTACCTTCGACGCCCTCAAAGCCGCACTTCTTCGCGAGCTTGAATTTGGCCGCGTCGGAGAGGTTCTTTGGCAGCATTCGGAATTGAAGGGCTTTTCGCAACCTGGGATCGTTCTGCCGGGCCTGGCCGACACAGGACTGGCCCACCAGGGCCGCCCCGACGGCGGCCGTAGCAGCGTATCTCAGGAAGTCACGCCGTTCCATAGTTGCTTTGTTCATGAATCTGTCTCCTAATTGCCATGTGCGTCTGAAAGTTGTTCCACAACGTGCTGCCGACGGCCCCGTCCTGCGTCGGAGGCGCGGCAGCAGGCAGCACGCTGCTGGCAATATACCAACTTCGGCAGAAAATCCAAATTGAAAAACTCGGGTTCGTCGTACAAGAACGGACCCTGTCGAGTAACCGCGGCAGCCAGAACCGGTGGCATTATCGTCCGAAAATACCCCCAGAATCCTCTTTGTTGTGGACTCAATGCCAGCCGGCGCACAGGGCGTCACCTGCTTGTGCGAGCAGTCCCGTTTTTATTGGCCCGTCCCATAAAAAGATAAAGTTTTCCCGATTCCTTTGCCGAAAAATAAGTGGTGGCGTATTGCTATCATAGTGCTGGGAATGCATTTTCCAAAGCAAGAAGGGCTTTTTTCGGACTACCCACTTTGTGGGCTGGAGAGAAACGATGAGGATAATAGCAGTTGTCAATCAGAAAGGCGGTTGTGGCAAGACAACGGTATCCATCAACCTGGCCAGTGCTCTTGCGGAGGCAGGCCAGAGTGTGCTCCTGGTCGATATGGATCCACAGTCTCATTGTGCGGTTGGGCTGGCGGTGCCCGAAGAGCAGATCGAGCAGAGCATCTATGATGTGCTGATCAGCCGAAGCAGGAACGAACCGGTAAAGCTCACCGAGATACTCTGGCAGATCAGTGACGGGCTGGAGTTGGCGCCTGCCAGTTTAGACCTGTCTGCTTTCGAGCAGCAGATGACGGGCATTGCGGACCGTGAGTGCTGCCTCAAGGAAGCCCTCAACGAGGTCAAGGACAGTTATGATTACGCGATCATCGACTGCCCGCCGGCGGTGGGCCTGCTGACCTTCACCGCGCTGAGAGCGGCCACGGATGTTCTTGTCCCCGTCGAGACCGGTTACTTTGCCCTGCACGGGCTTAGCAAGCAGCTCGAGACCCTGAGCATTCTCTGCAAGCGATCCAACCAGCAGGTGGACGTCCGGGTTCTCGCCAGCATGTATGATATCAGAACAAAGATGGCCCGGGAGGTTCTGGCCGAGCTGCGAAACCATTTCGGCGACAAAATGTTCAAAACAGTCGTCAGTTTCAATACCAAGATCAAAGAAGCCTCAAGCTTTGGCCAGCCCATCGGTGAATACGATCCCGCCAGTAAGGGTCGAAAGGATTTTAGCGCACTGGCCGAAGAAGTCCTGGGCACGCAGGCCAAACAGCAGCGCCACGAATTTGTCAACTCTTTGGCTGACCAGCTTGAATCCATCAGTGCCACGGCCGATGAGCTGCTGGAGGCGGCGAAGCCATCGGTACGACCTTTTGAGGAACCGGCAACGGAGCCGTCTGAATCTCCTCGGCAAACCGATGAGTTGGCCCCGACGGCGATGCCTGCTGCAGAACACAGAACGGAAACGCACCCAGAGCCCCAGGCACCGGAGGCGGCTGAAATAAGCACGCCGGAAGAACGTGCCGCCGCCAAGCTCGCCGACTACTACGGCGTCAGTCAGATCAACGATGCCGTCGTCTTCGTCACGTTGTATCCGCGCGCTCAGAACGTACAGATCGCCGGCGACTTCAATAACTGGAAGCCGGAGGAGGCGCCGATGCAGAAAGTCGGTGACAGCGGTGTCTGGCAGACGCAAATGAGACTGCCCGCGGGCCGGTATCGCTACCGGCTGGTTGTGGACGGCCAGTGGCAGCAGGATCCGTACAATGAGCTTACGGAACTTAATCCGTTTGGTGGGTTCAACTCGGTCCTCGAAATAAAATGACCGGGCCTGTACTTCGAGCTGCGATTTCATAGATTTCTCCGGCAGCGTTGGCTGCCTGTTCGGACATAAGTTTCCCGGTGGAGGGTACTTACCGACCCAGCAGAAAAAATCTTTTTTTCTTTGCCAACAACGTCCTATAACATTACAATTTTCACTACTTGGAAAAGGATTGGGGAGTGTGTTTGTTTGCCCCGACGGCTTGTGGGGTATGGAGGCAAGGCGTGCCGTGTGGTTGAGGATGGATACTCACGAATGCTCACAACGGATTGTCAGGGGGTGTGTCCGCATTGGGGGTGAGAGCTTCTCCGGTTTTCTTGCACCAGCGCATTCACGGCGATTTTCACAAGACGGGAATACTCTATTGTTAGCTGCGGAGGAAGAAAGGAGGCGATAAGAGCAGGAAGACAACACAAATAATGGAACACCAGGAGGGTGTCTGAAAGGATTTGCTTGAATGAGGAAAGGGAATTTCTGTTAAGGAGAATGATCATGAAAAGGCTAATTGCAGTGTTGGTTCCTGTGTTGATGGCCGTTGGGGGTGTTTACGCAACCGGCGGCCCGCCTCCCGAGCCTATCCCAAGCACGATCGTCAAAGTTGACAACGACATCACGACGAGCCAGACCCAGAGGGTTTCTGTTGACAGCGGCAACGCCACCTCGATATCCGAAGGCGGCGATGCCAGTGCTTCGGCCAAGGGGGGCAGTGCCAGTTCCGGCGCCAGCATCAGCACCACTTCGAACTACGAGACACGGACCCCCCCTCTTTCTGTGTTTCCTCCCTACCTGCCGTACTGGAACCACGGCGGCTGGGGCACGATCAAAGCGTACTTCCCAAACGGCCCCAACATCGACAACCAGGTGTATGAGCAGACCTTTGACCCTGACGACCCCGATGACGTGAGAATGCTCAAGGGTGTCCTTGAATCATTGGCTCACGACGGACCGCTGGAAGTTGTCGGAGGCATTCTTAATGGTGTAGGCACTGTCTTTGGGGGGCCTGACAATTTCCACCACGGGCGCGGGTTCGATATAGGGAACTCTTTGTTCCGTGACCGCCGACCCAACGGGAAACCTCTGCTGGTCTTCATCGACTCGAATGTTGACACAAATGTCCTCAGAGAAGCGGGCTATGCGTACGTCGGAAAAGTGAGCCTCGAAGGCAAAGTGCATCGCAACTGGGACCAGGTTTATGATGCTGCGGTCGCGGAGGCGTTGCCCTGGGACGTGGATCTCCTGCTGATCTCCGGCGGCATGCGCGGCGTCACGGTCGGCTCCAATCTCTCTTTCCCCGGCGCGGCGGGCGGGTACAGCCAGGCGAACTATTCGGTGTCTTTGTTTGGCGCGGCCTCCAGCGGCATTACCGAGGGCAAGGGAAGAGCTCTTGTCAGCGCTGCTGGCTACAGATTCTGGCCGGAGGCCGTCAAGAGAAGAAGGATTCCACAGTCATTCTACAATCGGATCCACGCAGCGTGCAAGCCCGCGCCGCCGGTCAGACAACGAAGTCTGGCGCCTGTGAGATCTGTGCAGCCCCCTCAGTCTATCCCTATCCCGCCGGCAGAGACCGTCCTCATGCCCGGGCAGAAGAAAGATTGTTGGGGCGTGGAAGTCAGCCGCGAACTCATGAGCATGGCGGGCTTCTGAGCCATACAGCAAGAAAGGAGTCTTACAATGCTTGGACAATGCTTACCCTCTTTTACTGCGGTCCTGTTGCTGTCCTCGGGCGCTCTTGCTTCTGTCGGACAGACGGAACGTTTCTCAATCGACGCGTTCAACAGCGTCACCAGAAGCGGGCATGTCGGCTCGGCGGAAGGCCGAAGCATGGTCATAGTCGGCCATGCCCAGACGGCGTACAATGCATCGCACGGTACCGTCGCCCGCCAGCAAGAAGGAGCTGCGTTGATCCAGAATGCCAGAGCCGTCGGTTCCGGCGGCAGAGATATTGTCACACAGCAAGCCTCTGTTGACGGCGTGCAAAGTCAGTCTGTGCGCTCCAGCCGCTTCGGACCTCGGGCCGACGGCCAGACGCTCACCGTGGGTCTTGAGACGTTGACATCTCATCGCGGAGGGGTCGGCCGTGCAACGAGCGCACAATGTGTCGTCGGGGCCCAGAGTCAGATGCAGACCACTCCCAATGGAGTCCGTGCATCGCATCAGTTTGTCCGGGCGACACAGTTCACCGCAGTCTCTGGCGGCCCTTGCTCCACGGCTAAGGTGAGCAACAACGTTGACGTTTCGCTGAGCCAGGGCCATTTCGTTGGCGGCCGACGTTGACCCGTCCGGCAATTCAACACGGGCATCGAGTGACCTGACCGGGCGTCCGGACCGCAGAGGACCTCACAGTGAAATGTGACTCTCGCGGAGGTTCACACGCTTTCGCAGAAACCGGTATTGGAGTTCTTGTGGGGGGAGAAAGGAGGCTGCCTATAGGCACTGTTCTCATGTTTCTATGAATAATGCTCCGGAGGTTTGGTTGGCCGGCACAAGTCGTATGCTCTTGTGCGGCCGGCCGAACCTGCCGGAGTCAGGCAGAGTCTTCTTCCCCCCCACCGAACTGTCCGGCGCAGGCCCCGAATTGGCGCAAATCGATCAAGAGAATATGCTACAGACCCGCAAGCGCCTGAACTTGAGCCTCGGACAAACCGCGGTTGTAGAGTTGTCCGTCGTCGATCAGTCCGTCCCAAGGACAGCAACATTCGCATCGGGATTTGTACTGAGCGTGCCGCCTTTCAGCTCGCCGATGTGGGCAAGTTAACCGTATACCTGGCAGTTTGTTGAGTCCGGCCAGACGTTCCTGGCGGTAGGCTTTATGCCATATGCGACGGTGTGTTTAACCATCCTCAGTCGAAGGTAGAACTTGTCAGCTCTGTTAGGCGCTCTTGTCATCTGTTCGAAGTAGTCTAATGGTTTCACAACCAGGCCTTTGAAAATGATTATTTCGTCTTCGCGGGCCACATTTTCTTAGCCTCTTGCGGGGCGTTTGGCTACCGGACTTTCCGCCGCCGGGGCTAGCCCCTGCCTCTTCCATCGTCTTCTGAGCATCTGGTACTGATCCCAAGACATACATCGTATCCCCCTGCGGAGGATACGATGTTCCTTGGACATCTCAAAAGTTGACGGATTTTTCCTTGACAATCAAGAGGCGATTGTGTTAGGCTCAAGACAGGCAGGGTTTCTGCGTGGTCGGGTTCCCTGGCAAGAAGGGACTTAACATCTTTGTCTGACCATTCAGCCCAGGGCACACGCCGGAAGGAATCGGAGAAACCAGAGTCGTTCGCTTCGGAGATAAGGGTTCTTGACAAGTCGACGAAGTAGGTTGTTGGTTTTGGTCCGTTCATAAAGGAAGGAGGTCACATGAAGATGCAAGACATGTCCAAGTCAGCCATACAAGAAAGTGCCGTGGAGGCAACAATTGTCACCGGTTGCTGCAATGTATACTTTTTCCAAAGGAGGACAGTTATGTGTAGGACATTGATTTTCCTGGCTTCTTTTATTTTGGTGCTCGGCTCTGTCAGCAACGCTGCGGAGATCTTTTGGAGCGATGGTGACGCGACTCACAACCACCTCTGGACCGATCCGGACAACTGGCTCGGAGGCGTTGTCCCTGGGCCTGGCGACGAGGCCCAGGTTCTTTCACCAGAAGCAGATGCTGGACACGGCCCGATCATTCGGGATGGGATGAATATCAAGCTTCTTGGGCTCAAGAATGAATTGGCAGGCCGCCCGGGCAAGCCCGAGCTGACCATGACGGGTGGAAAACTTGAGCTAACGGACTTTGTGTGGTGGGGCGACTATGATAATATCGAGGCCTTTTGGTACCACAGTGGCGGCACCGTAACTGTTGCCAACGAATTCGAGCTTGGATGGGGGCCTGGCACCGGCGGCGCAGGTACTTTGGATATGAGCGGCGGTACGATCACTGCCGGGAGATTAGTGATTCCCACGAGTAGTGGAGCATACGGCCATTTCTACCTGCGTGGGGGCACCTTTACCGTCCGTGAGTCGGGCGGTCTCAGGATCAATGCCAACGGCCTGATAGATTTTGGCGAAGGTGTTTTGGTGTTAGAAGGCGATGAGAGGTCAAGAATCGATGACTTTATCGGCGCGGGTCAGATTACCGCCTACGGTGGGATAGGGACTGTGCTGGTGACGTATATCGGAGGAACCACTAAGGTAACAGCCATCGGTTCGCCAAAGGCCACCGAACCCTACCCTGCTGATGAGGCAACAGATGTGCTACGAGAGGTGGTCCTTGGTTGGATGCCGGGAATTTATGCGCCGCCAACCAACGGGCACAAACTTTACCTCAGCGAAAGCTTCAGAGACGTCAATGACGGCGTCGGTGGCATGGCTCTGGATGCCAACGACTATACTCCGCCCCAACGCCTCGACTTAGGCACGATATACTACTGGCGCATCGATGAGATCAATGGCCCACCGGACTACACGGTGTACCAGGGCAATGTCTGGAGCTTCACGACCGAGCCCGTTGGTTATCCTGTTGATGGGGCGAATATCACTGCCACGGCCTCCAGCGTGGGCCAGGCGGATTTTGGCCCTGAGAAGACCATTGACCGCTCCGGGTTGGATGCTGACGACCTGCACTCGACAGCAGCAACGGATATGTGGCTCAGCGCAAACGAACCGCAGGGGGCCTGGATCCAGTATGAGCTTGACAAGGTGTACAAACTGCACGAGATGTGGGTATGGAATTCCAATCAGGTTTTTGAGGCCCTTTTCGGTTTCGGGATGAAGGACGTTGCCGTCGAGTACTCAACCGACGGCGCTGCTTGGACAGCTCTGGCCGGCTTGCCTCAATTCACCAAGGCGCCCGGTGCGGCTGGCTATGCACACGATACGACGGTTGACTTTGGCGGTGCGCTGGCCAAGTACGTCAGGCTGACCGCGACCAGTAACTGGGGAGGCGTGCTGCCCCAATATGGTCTCAGTGAGGTCCGCTTCTTCTATATACCTGTAGTCGCCAGAGAGCCCTCGCCGGAGTCCGGGGCTGCCGACGTGGACGTGAATGTGATCCTCGGCTGGCGCGCGGGCAGGGAGGCTGGCACACATGATGTGTACGTCAGCGCCGACGAGCAAGCCGTGACCGACGGTACGGCTGCGGTTGCTACTGCGAACGATGCCAGCTACAGCCCGCCAGACCTCGATTTGGCCAGCACGTACTATTGGCGGGTTGACGAGGTCAACGACGCCGAGACGCCGGCAATCTGGCAAGGCGATGTCTGGAACTTTGCGACTCAGGAATTCATTGTCGTGGATGATTTTGAGGATTACAACGACTGGCCGCCCCACGAGATTTACACGACGTGGCAAGACGGATACGAGAACCCGGCAAACGGCTCCCAGGTCGGCAATCTCACGCCTCCTCTTGTTGAGACCACTATTGTTCATGGCGGCTATCAGTCTATGCCGCTGTTCTACAGCAACACCGGCGGCGCCACATACTCCGAAGCCATACGCACGTTTGCCGCTGGGCAAGATTGGACCAAACACGGCATTCAGACGTTGGTGTTGTACTTCCACGGCACTGAAGGCAACACCGGGCAGTTGTATGTGCAGATAAACGGCACCAAGGTGCCCTATCCGGGCGATGTGGCTGACTTGGCGCAATCACAGTGGAAGCAGTGGAATGTTGAGCTCGGATCGTTGGGCCTCGATCTCCAGAGCGTCACGAGGCTGACGATTGGCGTTGACGGCAATGGCGCCGCCGGCACATTGTACGTTGACGATATTGTGCTGTATCGGCTGGCTCCGGAGCCTGTTGGGCAAATATGAATTGAAGCCGAAGCCATCTGGCCCAGTGCGAGCCGGCGGTCACATTGGCTTGGCGAAACGATACGGCGCATGACCTCGGGCTGGATTTGTGTTACTTCGGGGCCTGTATAGAATCATTCGGTGCAGGCCCTTTTTTTTGCGGCCGGTCTTGCGAGCTGTCATTGCCGCGTGAACGGTGAAACTTGGCTCTTCTGAACACGTGAATTGATAACCGGTCTTGAGGATCCCCAGCCCCAAGCATGAATTTCGTTCCCCAAAACCATACATATAGCATGGCAACTCCGCCGATACATGGAGAGTCAGGGCAAGTGCACCCATAAGAAGATCAAAGCTCGAAAAACCTTCAGAAGCGCTGGTGCAACTCGCCCGGCCTTGGCCTTGAATAACACGCGACCTACCCATCCGCCACGGAAAATCTATGGAGAGGGGAATTCAAAAGCCCCAAGGAAAAAGCGTCTTCTTACGTTCAAGTCCGTTTCTTGTCACAAAGCGGCGTCTTTCTCAATCACCTTCTTTTCCTGGGTCTTTTTGAATTCGGCCAGCTTCTCGCGGAAATTTTCGTCTGCGAGGGCTAGTATTTGCACGGCAAGAAGTGCGGCGTTCCTGGCTCCGGCCTTTCCAAGTCCCATCGTCGCCACCGGCACGCCCGGCGGCATCTGAACGGTACTGAGCAGCGCGTCCATGCCGCCGAGGCCCGAGCCTGAAACCAGCGGCACGCCAATGACAGGCAGTGTCGTTTTCGCCGCCATGGCGCCGGCCAAGTGGGCGGCCATACCCGCGGCGGCGATGATGACTTTGATTCCGCTTGGAGCGGCGTTTTCCGAAAACTCAGCAGCAATGCGCGGCGTCCGATGGGCCGAGATTATCCGCACCACCGGCTTGATACCGAAAGACCCG
>CP070806.1:924877-934244 GCA_020343675.1 Phycisphaerales bacterium | reverse complement strand
AAAACACCCACAGTGAATGAAACTGTCGCAACAGGCCAAGACATGTTGCGATAGAAGCGAGCCTGTCTTCGTTTATCCAAGGGGCCGAGCCAATGGCTTCGGCCTCTTTTTTCTTCTCCACGCATACGGACTTTGGCGAGTAATGGATTCTCTGGCTTTTATACGTTAATATCGAGGATTGATTCTGAAGAACACATGTGAGCCCACTGCTATATGCGCGCCGGGCCGTCAAAATCCTCCATGGTCCTTTTAACGGGCACATTGACTCATCTTACCGACGATTTTGACTGAAAAAATTTTTAAAAAAGATATATAAAAATGTCCTTTTCGGTGTGTAATAGAGTAATGGAAGATAAGCTGCTTATCTGGAAATTCAAGCGGGGAAGTCGCGAAGCCCTGCGGCGGATTTATGACAAGTATCATGGCCGTCTGCTCAAGCTGGCCGTCGTGCTGACGGGTGATTTGGACATAGCCGAAGATATCATCCAGGACGTATTTGTTCATTTTGCCGAATCGGCGAATCGGTTCGGCCTGACCGGTAGCCTGAACAGTTATTTGATCACCAGCACCTTGAATGGTGTTCGAAACCAGCGACGTGACAACCGCCGCCGCAGACTACAGAGTCTCGACGAGGCCGAAGATTTGCCGTCTTTTGCCGAGCGCCCCGAACAATGGGCCGTTCTCAGTGAGCAACTTGAGCACTTGCGTTGCGCGATGACGGGCTTGCCTTATGAGCAACGAGAAGTCATCACGCTGCGCATGGCAGAAAACATGCCCTTTGGTCAAATCGCCGGTCTGCAGAAGACGTCCATCAGCACCGTTCATGGCCGGTACAGATATGGAATTGAGAAACTGCGCTCACTGCTCAATAGCGAGGTCAAAGTATGAAATCCTCAGAGGATATAAAGCGATATTTTCAGCAAGCAACGCTGAGCACCAATCCCGACAGGCATGAAGCCGTCTTCAAGAAGATACGGTGTGCTCAGGACCAATCAAAGGCAACCGCGCCGGCTTCGTCCCGGCCGCATTACAGGAGCAAAATCATGAAAAGTCCCATTACAAGATTAGCCGCCGCAGCGGTAATCCTTGTCGCGCTGATGCTGGCAGGAACTTTCTGGGAAAAAACGATGCCGTCCGCCGCCGCCCAGGTCCTTACAGAGGCGGCGCAGGCCTTGTCAAATCTGCGCTCGGTTTACATCAAAGCACAAATACGCACAATCGCCCATGATAACTTCGAGCTGATAGGCCTCGACTATGATTTTGTGCCGAATGAAATGTGGAAGGAATTCGACGGCACGCCCCAGGGCAAATGGCGCATCGAGAAGCCGGGGCGAGTGGTCGTCATGGACGGCGCGTCCTCGCTGCTGCTGATCCGTCCGAATCACGCCGCCAAAGGCGGAATCCATACCGGATTCATTGGATGGTTAAAACCGCTGTTGGATGTGGACAAAGTTCTCGACAGTGAAATTAGGCTTGCTCAAGAACAAGGTTCAGAACTGCTGCTGACCCACAAAGAAAGTCTGGATGGAAAGGACAAGCTGCTCGTCAGCGTAGAGGCCTTGGCCCAGGGTGACTTCACCAATGATTGGCTCAAGAACAAATCCATCCCCGCTTCCGACAACCGCAGAATCTACACGTTCGACGCCGAGACCAAATTGCTGGAGACATTGGAGGTCTATGTACACACCGATGAAGAGGATGTACTGGTATTGCAGTTAACCGACATTCAATACAACCTGGATATTGACCCGGCGTTGTTCGCTTTAGACCTTCCCGAAGATGTTATCTGGTATGGCCAGCCCAGAGAGCTGGCGGACAATGAAAAATATGAGCAAATGGGACCCAGGGAGACGGCGCGGGCCTTCTTTGAGGCTTGCGCAGATGAGAATTGGGACGAATTCCTCAAGTTCTGGTCGGCCTCCGCGGTTGACCAGCGCATCAAGGACTATCTGGGGGGTCTGGAAATCATCCGCATCGGCGAGCCTTTCAGGTCGGGCCGATACCCGGGCTGGTTTGTACCGTACGAAATCAGGTTCAGGAACGGCCACACCAAGCAGATGAATCTGGCGGTGCGGAACGACAACCCGGCAAAACGATATGTTGTTGACGGGGGAATTTGAGGAAGGGCTAAGATTGCCTTTTCCTTGAGAGGACCAAGAAAAGCCGGGGCGATGGGCCCGGCTTTTTTATTGGCTTCAAGTAACAGAGTATTGTCAGAAAGGTTATATTCTGCTTGAGCCTGGACCTCCTTGACGATGCCGTTTTGAGATGTTCGCACAAGAGTTGTAAAGTTTTCTGCATTTGGGAGGCCCGACAATCGTCTTTATTAGGGTAATCGGTTACAGGAGCTCCGATTGAATGCTCGTTTAGATAACAGTGTGATTCGTGCCTGTCAGAAAGGCAACAAGGCGGCCTATGCCGTGCTGGTCAAAAGGTACTACAAAAGCGTCTTCGCCCTGTGTCTGGGCATGCTTGGAAACGTCCATGACGCCGAAGACACGACACAGGAGGCCATGCTCAAGGGCTTGTTGAAAATCAAGAAGCTTCATAAGCCTGATCACTTTGAGTGGTGGATTCTGCAAATTGCCAGGAATCTCTGCATTGATTCTTTTCGCAGGCAAAAACGCGTAAGAGTATCCAACGTCGAGGAATCAAGGCCATCCAGCCCGAAGAGCGATGATAACGACAACTTGCAACAGGCCATAAGACGGTTGCCGCAGGAGCTTCGGGTGCCGCTGACAATGTTCTACTTCGACGGTAAGAATGCAAAAAGAATTGCCGAGACATTAAATATCTCGCACTCCAGGGCCTGTCATAGAATCAGAACAGCACGACAGCAACTGCATGAACTGCTGACCGAAAGGACGAATAATGAACAGCGACTGTGAGACCATGAAAGGCCAAATCGCGGACCTCGTCACAGGGATCCTCTCGGAAGCCCAGGTGCAGAAGCTCCAGAAACACTTGAAAGAATGTGCCGCCTGTCGGGACTATGCACGCGCACTAAGAAACGAAGATGCGTTATTAACAGAATTCGTTGAGAAGATGGACTCCAATATGAAACATCATCAAGAGCGTCTTTCACAGGCAATAGCCCGCTCTTGCCAATCCAGACAGACCGCAACTCTCTCAATACGGAGAATAATTATGAGAAGTCCAATCACAAAATTAGCCGCTACGGTGGCGATAGTTGGAGCAGTAATTCTGTCAATACATCTCTGGGATAGGTCAACGCCTTCGGCATACGCTTTCGAACAGACCGTCGAAGCGATGCAGGGCAAGCGGTCGTTCCACATACAAACCTACTTCCAACAGCGCCGCAAGGATGAGTTCTGGGCTGAATTTGATGAAAAAGGGAAACTGCTTCGCTATCGGCAGAAGGAAGGCGAAGGTCCGAACGGATCTTTGCTGACGCTATGGGAAAATGGTGTCCAGAGCCAGTATTTTCCACCGCCGGAGGGTGTTCACCTGATGAAGCGTGTAGATAACACCGACGGTGGCTTGGAGGGTCTTGAGGAATTCGACCCGCAGACCATCGTGCAGGAGATTCATGCGCTGGTGGCTGAGGGCAAAGCCGCCATGGAGGTCCAGGATCCTCCGCCTTATGTCCGCCTCAAGGCGATTCATGTGACGCGCACGGACGGCAAGTCACTCAGGCAGGTTCTGGTTGTCGATCCGGTCACGAAACTCGTTGTCAGGGTCGACAATTATTGGGGCATGGAGCCAGAGCAAGTGTTCCACAAGGGTACCGAAGTGCTGGAGTACAACGAGCCTATGGACCCCAGACTCTTCAAGCCGAATTTCCCTGAGGACACGATCGTTATTGACCAGGTTACCCGGGAAGTGGGTATGGATCAGGGCGAGATGACCGATGAAGAGGCTGTTGTGGAGACTCTTGGTCAGACTCTGGGAGCCCTGGCCAAGGAAGATTATACCACCGCAAGCAAGCTCTGCGGCGGCGCGCCGAGAAGGCTACTGACCGAACGTTTTGGCCACTTGCGGCCTGTGAGCACGGTTTCCATCGGCAGCCCGGAATACGTTCAGAATGTACTGCCTGTGTACAGAGTCAAGTGCACATATCGAATCGAGCGTGACGGCCAGGCGGAGACTGTCAACCCGACATTCACAGTCAGAGCAGTCAGTGGTCAGCCGGGGCGCTGGTATGTAACCTGGTATGTTCTCAATAAAGACGACTAAGGCGATGGGCAAGAACAGAATTTGCCTACCCCACCTGTTTTTATGGGAAGCCCAAAGAAGCCGGGTTCTTCAACCCGGCCTTTTTTATACACCGCCGAGGCTTAGCCCCAGGCGCGGCAAGATATCACCCTTCGGATTTGAACTGCCGGAAAACGAAAGAAAAAATGAGCTTGATTTATGTAAAACGGCGCCGCTTGTTCGTTATTATAGTGGAACGATCGTTAGTGTAAGAGCAATGAGGCAGGCCTTCAATGCTGGAAGACAAGCTGCTTGTTATCAAATGCCGCCGCGGCGACAAAGAGGCGATGTGCCGGCTCTACGAAAAGTACAAAGACTACCTGCTGACCCTGGCCAGGGGCCTTGTGGACGAGCAGGCAGAGGCCGAGGACCTCGTGCACGATGCGTTTGTGGCCTTTGCCCGGCGAGCGAGACAGTTTGAGCTTACCGGCAGCCTCAAGGGTTACCTGGCCACATCGGTGGTCAACGGCGCCCGGGACCGAATGCGGGCCGCAGCGCGATGGGCCAAAGCTCCGGCTCCGGGCAATCCGCTTGCCACGAGGCCGAACGACCCGGAGCAATGCGCCGCAGAGGCGGAAGACATAACGCGATTGCGACAAGCCCTGCGTCAGATCCCATACGAGCAGCGAGAAGCCGTCCTGCTGCACATCAGAGGAGGAATGAAATTCAGGCAGATGGCAAAAGTGCAAGGCGTCTCGGTCAGTACGATTCACGCCCGGTATCGATACGGGTTAGACAAACTGCGGTCACTGTTGAATAGCGAGGTGGAAAAATGAGACCGGCAGAAGAAATAAAGAAACTGATTGAAAACCTGTCAGACACGACCAGTCCCCGGATGGACCGGCGGGTGCGCGAGGACATGCTGCATGCGCTGGCCGAATCCGAAGCAACGCCGACTTTAGCCTGGTCGAACATAAGGAGACAAATCATGAAGAATCCAATCACAAAATTAGCCGCCGCGGCGGTGATAATAACAGCCGTGGGGCTGTCGATAGCGGTGATCGATAAGGTGACATCGCCCGCGTATGCCCTCGAACAGACCGTCGAAGCCCTCAGGAATGTTCGGTTCCTGCACGTCATCGGGCGCGACGACCAGGGGCGGATCAAAGACGAGCGATGGATTGAGATCGGCATGGATGGCTTCCAAGTACGCTATCGACAGGACAGCCCTCCAAACCCTTTCGCCATTGAGGACGGCGAATCCACGGCCGTTTATCGACACAACAAGCAAGCCGTGATTATCTACGACCGCAAAGATGTGCAGTACCAGTGGGTCGGCGAGCTGGGAAAGGCCCTGGAGAATCTTCGCCAGCAAGGCAAGATCCTCAAAGAGAACGACATCTACAAGGGCCAGGGTGCTCACAGAGTGTGGTGGCCCTATATGAGCGCCGAGTGCTATGTTGACCCCCAAACGAAGCTGCCGATCGCCATAGGCGATACCGAGCTCAGCTACGAGGAGCCGCCGGCGGGGACCTTCGACATCGTCATCCCAGAGGGTTACGTGGCCGTCGATAAGCGTCCGGGTGCGCCCGCTGGGTCGGTGCCGGACTGGCTTCTGGAGGAAGAAAGCATCCAGCAAAAGGCCGCCGATTGCTTCCGTCAGGCAACACATGCCCTCGCTCGCGGTGACTACTCCGAAGCGGCAGAGTTATTTGAATTTGTCACACAGCATCAATCTGGCCGCAACTGGGCCTGGTTCTGGCTGGGCAGCGCCTACTACGGACAAGGCCAGTACGAGCTGGCCATCGAGAAATTCACAAAGGTACTCGAAATATTCAAGGCGTACGGGGGCGGTGGCGAGAAGCCGCTCAACTACTGCAATTATGCCCGGGGGCTGGCCTATGCCCGCCTCGGCATGAACGAGGCCGCTCAGGCAGACCTGCAGGCCTCTCTGCCCTCGATGATCCTTACGCTGCGTACCCCCTCGGGCGGGAAGATGTTCGAATACGCGGACAATCCCCTGATGCGGTACGGCAAGTACGACCCAAGCGAACGCCAGATGGTTGTCAACATGATTAACCGCCTGAGGACCGTAACGGGGCAGAGCTTCGGCTACGACCCGGCCGCCACGGGCCAGGAAAACGAAGCGGCGATTTCGGCCTGGGAACGATGGTCCAAAGACTCCGGAAGAGTCAAATTCACCCCGGACGCCGAACGCGTCCTTCTGCCGGAATCCCCCGAATAGACAGGACTGCCTCCTATACCCTTTGAACAGCGAATTTCGAACAGGCCGGGCCGATTTGGCTCGGCCTTTCTTGTGCGCCCTGAAAGGGCAAGCAGCATCGCAGTGGCGAAAAAACTGGCCTTGTTTATACTAAAACCGGCGGGTATGGTGTGTTACAGGCGAAGAAAGATCTTTCTTATGATGCGTCGGGCCACATGGCGGAAGACAAACTCCTTATCTGGAAATTCAAGTGCGGCAATACGGATGCCCTGCGCCGGATCTATGAAAAGTACAAGAACGATTTGCTCAAATTAGCCGTCGCTTTGACGAACGATGTTCAAACCGCCGAAGACGCTGTTCAGGATGTGTTTTTGAGCTTCGCTCAGTCGGCGTCGAGAATCCGGCTGGCCGGGAATCTCAAAGCGTATCTGGCCATGTGCGTGGCCAATCGGATTCGCAACACAAGGCGCGACCGGCAAAGGCACAAGACATCCGTCCTTGAAAACGCGGATTGCGCCGTTTGTGAGGCAGAAAGGCCCGAGCAGTGGGCCATCCTGAGCGAAGAGCTGGAATTGCTGAGCAAGGCAATGGCCCAAGTACCCTATGAGCAGCGTGAAGTGATCGGCCTCTACATGCAGGGTGGCATGACGTTCAGACAGATCGCCAAAGCCCGGAACGCATCCATCAATACCGTCCAGGGCCGATACCGGTACGGCTTAAACAAACTGCGGTCAATATTAAATAGTCAGGTGAACAAATGAAACCGCCAGACAACGTGAGGAAGTTCTTCAAGAACGCAGCGATTGAGACCAATCCCGGGATGGATGAAGCCGTGCTTGACAAGGTGCTCACAGCTCACGAAGGAACAAAGAACATCAGGTCGGCATCAATGAAGGCGAATATGGGGAGACGAATTATGAGAAGTCCAATCACAAAATTAGCTGCCGCGGTGGTGATGATAATAGCTGTATATTATGTCAGTCGGTCAATCAAAGTAACGGCTCCTGTTTTTGCAGACGTGGTGGAACAGATTCATAGGGCCCGAAGCGTGAGTTATAAACATACCTTCTTTCCTGGCGAAAGCTGGGAATCTACCACCACAGAGATGATAACGGAATCGGGGGCTATGCGCTCAGAACAGATCAATGGTGACATTTTGATTTCAGACCTTAGCATCGGCAAGACTCTGCACCTCATGCCGGACAGCAAGAGAGCCACACTGACACAGCGTGCCGGCAGGCCAAGAGAAGGGAGACTTTTCAATTATCTGGATTGGATCAGCACAATTCACGAGCAGGGAGTTGAGTTTGCAGGTCAGAAAAAAGTGAACGGGAAGATGACAAATGTCTTTGTGGGACTTTCCGGCAAAACGACCGTGTGGGTTGACCCGGACGCTAATCTTCCAGTTCGTGTTGAAATGATTATCCAGCCGAACCCCATCACGGTCCCGGAGACGTACTTAACCTTAAAGGACTTTGGGGGAGAAGATGACACGGCAAGGAACACGACTATAGATAAACTTCGTGCCGGCAGCCGCATACCCAACGAATTGAAGACAGTTATGAGTGATTTTGTCTGGAACGCAAAGATTGATGAATCGCTGTTCAGTCTGGAGCCACCGAAAGAATACACTGTTGAAGAAGAGCAGTTTGACACAGCCAGGACAAGAAGGAATAGCCTGATCCAAGCCCTTGTTTTCTGGGCAGAGATGTCGGGTGGGATGTTTCCGTCAAAAATTGACAACCTCGGCGACCCCAACATGATCAGGCCTATGTTGATAGAGAAGTTCGACAAGGATGGAGACCCGGCAGAAGAACTTGGCCAGGCTGTGAAACAACTGGACGTCATATTGAAGGGTCTATCCTTTGCACAATCGGCACAAAAAAAAGTCGACCGCGGATGGCACTATGCCGGAGATGGTGTGAGACTTGGCGATGGCGAGAAAGCAATATTCTGGTCTCGGTCAAAAGACCCAGAGGCCTACCGCGTTGTATATGGCGATTTGAGCGCCAGGAAAGTAGCCTCGGAGAATCTGCCGAAGTGACACGTCTGGTAGGCTTGGTTTGTGCTTAACGGGCCGGGCTGTATCTCGCTCGGCCTTTTTTGTGCGCGGGTCTGTTGCTTACGTACGGACCGAGTAATCTGCCAAATCTGCGGCCAAAAATCTGTTGCAGACCTTCACAAGTACCTTATAACATATCTCAACATAATTCACTCATTTGTCAGGAGCAGAAAGATGAAGCCGTATCGGTCGATCTCAATTACTACCGTTTGTTTCATATTTGCAGTCGGCGCCTGTGCTTATGGTGCGGGTAAGAAATATGAAGTCTCGGGCGAGTTGAAGAAATGGCACAACGTGACGCTGACCTTCACCGGTCCCGAAACGAGCGAAACGGCCGAGCCGAATCCCTTCCGCGATTACCGGCTGAGCGTCACTTTTGTCAAAGGCACGAAGCGCTACGTCGTGCCGGGCTACTACGCCGCCGACGGCGATGCGGCGCAGACCAGCGCCACGTCCGGCAACAAATGGCGCGTGCATTTTGTGCCCGACGAGGTGGGCCGGTGGTCCTTCGGCGTTTCCTTCCGTACGGGGCCGGACGTTGCACTGAGCACGAATCGAAGGGCCGGCTCCGGCACAGCGTTCGACGGCGCCACCGGGATGCTTGAAATCGACGAGACGGACAAGACCGGCCGGGACCATCGGGCCAAAGGCCTCCTCCGGTACGTCGGCGAGCACTATCTCAAATACGCCGGTAACGGTGAGTATTTTCTCAAGGGCGGCGCCGACAGCCCGGAGAACTTCCTGGCCTACGCGGACTTCGACGATACTTATGACGCAAGCGCCGACTCGGGCAGTTACAAAGATGTGGGGACCTTTATTCATAAGTACGAGCCGCACTTGCGGGACTGGAAGGCCGGGGACCCGACCTGGAAGAACGGCAAGGGCAAGGGCATCATCGGCGCGCTCAACTACCTCGCCGGCAAAGG
>CP070806.1:915409-924777 GCA_020343675.1 Phycisphaerales bacterium | reverse complement strand
GCCAAAAACGACCGTTACCTGGGTGTCGACTTCACTCAGGGAATGGATGTGGATCTATCAAAGAAGCGGATGAGTGAATGGCGGAGCTTCGATGCGGTAGACAAGATGAATAATATGTGCGCGAACTCGGGGCTGCAACCGAAGGGTTTTCTCACCGACATCGACACCTACAAGCAGGGACCGGAAGACGATCTGTATCCCGGATACCAGGTTACGTACCTGAAGCTCGACCGGGTCCCGGGTCCGGATGAGGACTGGAGCCCGATTTTGCGGGCCATACGTAAGGGGGACTATTTCATAACGACTGGCGAGATTCTAATAAGTAGCTACGCAGTTGAGGGCTCGGGGAATCAGCGAACGATAACGGCGGACGTGGAATGGACGTTTCCGCTTGAGTTTGTCGAGGTAGTATGGGGTGATGGCAAGAACATTGACCGTCAAGTCATTTCGACCACGGATCTGCCGGCGTTTGGCAGCAAGCGCTTTTCGATTCCGTTCGACGCTTCCGGGAAGTCGTGGGTACGTTTTGCGGTATGGGACTCAGCCGGCAACCCCGGTTTTGTCAATGCTGTCTGGCTGAACTAAACACTCAGAGTCCTGGGCATGGGGTCGATTAAGAAAGTCCAGCAAAACAATTCTTGATTGAGATAAAAAGCAACGGGGCCGCGGATATCGTGGTGAGGAAACCGGGTCAAACCATTGCCGTCGAGGTTGAAACCGGCAAATGGAACATCAAAGAAGGTTTGAACAAGGTCAAGCACACAGGTTTTGACCGCGTTGTTCTGTTTGCTATTTCGCCTATGGCGGTCACACCGTATGAGAAAATAATTGATTCTACCAGGAAAAGCGATTCATCGCCGGTTGAACTGCTCACATAGCTGGATATTTCATAGTGCCTGAAGGAGGTGAACGGCTTTGTTGTCTGATTTCGCATCGTCTGCATTCAGATGCATTCTGGGTGCATCGATAGCTGCCGTCGGGACACTGGGACGCCAAACCTGAGCCCCGTGACTCGCTCCGTCAGGGCATGGGATCTTCGAAGTCGGAGGGGTTGACCCAGCCGGCAGCCTTCTTATCCAGTTCCCCAGCGTGGTACCGTTCGTAGAAGTGGCTCGTCTTGACGTCGGCGTAAGGATAGTCGTCGAAGAGGTGACCCTGGCCCAGCATTCGCGGATCACCCTGGACTCGCAGTTCATTGAAGAGTTGCTCCTTGAGCGCCGCTTTGCGCTGTTGAAATTCGGATCGATTGGCTAGATTGTCCAGGCAATCAGGGTCTTTGTCGATGTCGTAGAGTTCTTCAGCCGGACGCTTGCCGAATGACCAAGCCCAATAGCGCTGAGTTTCAGGCGCGTGGCGGGCTTGGAGACACTCAGTCTTGGTCGGGCTGCCATCAGTGTTGAGATAGCCCGTCACCGGATCGCCTGCTGGCCAGCGCTCGTGCTTAAAGTTGCAGAGGTACAGGAATCCACCCTTGACGATCCCGCGAATGGGATAGCCCACATCGTTGGGCCGGCCGACATCGTGACGTTCCTTACCGATCAGCACATGGTCACGATCACCGATGCAACGCCCGGCCTTGGTCGTTCGGAAGATCTCGGTCAGACTGCGGCCCGTGATCGGCTGCATCTTGACATGGGCGGGATCGATGCCCGCAAGCTCGAGGAACGTCGGGGCGAAATCGATGAAGCTGACGAAATCGTCAACCTTGCGTCCCGGATTGCGAATGCCCTGTCTCCACATCATCGCCAGCGGCAGATGGTTCGAGTATTCGTACTCCTGGCCCTTGACGTGCGGGAACGGCATGCCATTGTCGGCCGTGACGACGACGAGCGTGTTGTCCAGCAGGTCGTGCTCTTCCAACTGCGAAAGCATGCGCTGCAAATGAGTGTCGAAGTGCTCGATCTCAAAGGCGTAGTCGAGCAGATCTGTGCGAACGGTTTCGTTGTCGGGCCACTGATCCGGTACACGGTCGATTTGGCCGAGTTGCTTACCACCTTTCGTGCGGCCCGAATCGAATTCGTAGGCCCGATGCGGCTCATGGCCCCCATACCAGAAACAGAACGGCGAATCCGATGGCTTGGCGGCCAGGAAGTCAGCGAAGTTGGCGGCGTAATCGTTTCCGCTGATCGCCCTCGTGGGAGGCTTCAGCGTGCGCGTTTGACACGGCTGCCCCGCCAAGTGCCGCGGCTTGCCGTCGATCGTACCGGCCACACCCGGCGCCCAGCCCTTGCCCGTGAAGCCGACGTGATAGCCCTGTGCGGGCAGCACCTCGGCGTAGGTCTTGAACTTGGCCGGAAAATAACACCAGTGATTGGCCGCCGCTTCCAGTTGCCAGGAATTGCGTCCGGTCAGGATGCAAGAGCGCGACGGCGCGCATTTGGCGTTGGGCGTGTAGGCATTGGTAAACAGCACCCCTTCTCGGGCCACGCGGTCGAACCCGGGCGTCCGCACCCACGAACATTCGTACGCCCCCATGTGGGCCCACGAGGCATCATCGGCGATGCAGAACAGGATATTGGGACGTGCTTGTTTATCGGTGCCTCCGGCCACCAGCGGCCAAGCGGGCAAGGCTAGTGCTGCTCCCGTCGCCTTCAAGAAGGATCGCCTCGATACTCGTATCCGTTCCATCGACATCGTCTCCTGTATCGCGTTACCATTGACTCACAGTGCCCGACTGACAGCTCGAATATTCTACTTGTCCGTCGTGGGCCCAGTCCATGATACCGACATTTGGTCATTCGGCAAGCAGATGTTTGAGGATGGTACGAGGATGCCGGAACACAGCATGCCCGCAGGACACTGTGTGCCTGTCAAGCAGTAATAATCGGGTGTCTTGTTATGTTTGGCTCAACGAGAAAGTATCCAGGTACCGGTATGACCTTCAAACCACGCTACACCTGAATCTTCGTTGGCAAAGAGTTCGAGAATTTCTGCCGAACCTTCACGGCGTGCGTTCCAGCGGCCCGGCCACAAGTCGGTCACAAGCATACGCGCCGGGCTTTGCCCCGGCACGGTGAACCTTGACAGCTCAGTGGAACGCTGACCGTCCTTGCGTACGAGAACAACCCAAACCACCTCAGGTCCGTCGATGACACAACCCACCCGTTCGCCTGCATCCAACCGCCGCACGGGCCAGCGAGCCGATGATTGACTGTCGGTAATCTGCATGACGTTGAGGAACAAGTCCTCGGCGCCAGCGCTCTTTGGCGATAATTCGATACGCCATGCGCCGGTCTCGATGGAGCTTCGTTTCAGTCGCTGCGGATTGACATCGTTGGAGTAGTTCTGGCCGAACACCCAGAATTCCTTGCCCGGCCCGCCGACTTTGGCCAAGTGTGCATTTGAGGCAGTTGGCAATAATACGTCCAACACCAACCGGCCGCTGTAGCCGTGCTGGGTACAATTGACCGCTGCCGAGACGGAATCCACGTGAGGCTCTTCGAGCGTGTGGAGCAACCAGTATTTTCGAAAGCCAGGGTCGGCGCTCACCACCCGGTCAAAGACGACCATCGCCGCCGGCACTTGGGGATTGCGCAAGTTCAGAAAAACAAAAGAACGCTTCACCTCTCGCACCTTCCTGCTGTAGGCATCGGTGATCTCGCCCTGCAATAACGTGAAGTCGGGCGTTTGCGGGTCGGGGCCGAAGCCCTGTGCAAGGACCTTGCCCGTGTGATACCCGTTTTCCGGCGCGAGCAGAACGCTGAGGTCGCGCGCCTCGGAGCGGCCGTTGGGCAAGCGCTGGCCGCCGTCGTTGCCATACCCTCGCCTGCCAAACTCCTCGCCAGGGTCGTAAATCAGCAGGCTGTTATGTGCAATGGTGCGCCAATAATAGTTCATACAATGCGGGCTGCCGTATGCACCCGAGGAGCCGGAATAGAGGCCAGAATCGATGGCCAAGGCCCCTTTGTAATAAATCTGGAACGCGCCTGCGTCCAGGTGCTGATGGTTCACAAAGTTGTACTCATTGATCTTCATCTCGGCGATCACGGCGTCCTGATCCCAGCCGGTACGCGCCACCATCCAGCCGAAAGGCGCACCAAAGTATCGTGAAAAGGGCAACGTGTGGATGGATTTGCGCTGAAGCATTGGGTCCCGCCAAAGAAACTCGAAGATTGTCTCGTTACCGCCACTGCCGCCCTGACGTTCATACTGGTCTAGTAGAATGCCGTCACCGTAGTAGCTCGCAGTCAAGACTGTTCCGATGTACTGTCCCCAAGGCCGGCCCCGCGGGGCACCGTGGGCAAAGGTGTCGCCGGCCCGAAGTCGCTGACCGTCCGGACGTGTGGTGTAAATCCATAAGTAAGGCACAGAAGCCTGTTCGGGATTATACACGTTGCCTACGCCCAGCCGGTCGAAAATCCACAACGGATACGTGTCCCAACTGTAGCGGTGCGGCCCGTAGGAATCCCCCTGGTGGTAGGCGTGCCCGTCGTAGAACCAGTTTCGGGCTGGTAAATGCTCGCGGAAGAAGCGCCCGGCCGCCAGGCGATACATTTCCGGGAACTCATCATAAATAGCGATCCCGGCCGAAAGCATGTCTCGCATAATCATCGCTTCGGAGGAATGACCTGTAACCGAGCCTTGGCGTGTGGGCGGATAGCCGCACTCCTGCGTCTTGGCCAGACGCACCAGTTCCTGAATGAACACCTCCTTCTGGGCGACCGTCAGCAGATCATAACACCAGTCATAAACGATCGCGCCGGTGACCATCATTCGGCCCGTCTCACGGCATGCGTCCTGCCGGTCTGCCAGCATGCACTTCTGCAGTAAAGGCAGCGCCGACTCGATCGTGGCACGCCCCAACCCGGTACTGCGGGTAACCAGATACTGAACTGCATCCCATTCAACTTTGGATTGCAGCGATTTCTTCGCCTGCGATTCAAGCCGCTCGACAATCGTCCGGAGCACCGGATCTTTCAACCTTTGCTGCAACTGTGCTACGTGCTCGGCTCGAAGGTAGAGCCGTGGATGCCCGGGTGGTGGAGCAGGAATCCGCGCACCGTCGGGGTCAAGGATTCCTTCTACAAACCGGGCCCCGCGGTATGCTTGACCGGCCATTTGCCTAGGTTCCTGTGTTTGAGCTGTCACAACTGAGACCGCCCAGAAAGCCACAATAACACAACCTGACTTCAACGAGCCACGTCTTGTTTTCATATCAGCTTCTCCTTCTTGCCTAGTCGTGGTAGGCCATAGATTTTTCTCACTACATTGTAATAGGAACATTTGTGTATGGAAACAAGCTGAGAAAGCCAGAACGTAGAGATTTGCCGCAGATCCTGGTGAGAATCGGTGGATCGGCTTATTCTGTCTTTCTCTATCTGATCGTCCACGCTGAAACCATCAGATTAACCTGCAGAGATTTGCATCGTCGACTACGAGGACCTGCTCTTTTGCGAGCCGATCTATCGGGAATCGCTCTTGTTGTCCGATTATCCACAAATACATGAGTGCTACTTCTTCCCATCGCGTGAGACTGTGGATGCAGGGCAGAAACTCGCCAACAAGTAGTCACCCTGTGGCGGTCCCTCAGGCAGCTGAGAATGTGTGAGTTAGCAGGAAGCTGTCATTGTGAAGCTCTGCATGGTGACGAGTGGGCAGATTTTGGAGGTGCGCGCCGTCCCCGGCTGGAGGGGTTTTCTCAAGGTTCGGAGAAACACCGGGTAAAAGGAATCTGTCGTGAGGTTTTCTTAGTGTATCCATGCCGTCAGAATAGTAGAATCCCCTGTGTCTGGTGAGTTCGAGCAAGTGCTTTGACGCCGACGCGGGCGAAGTTACGGCGATGAACCCCGCCCGGTTCTCCCATTGGAACGGTATTCTATACCGTTGTCCGTCAGGAGGTAATGAAATGCGTAAGATTATCTGTGTGTTGCTGCTGGTACTGCCGTCCGTCATCGGGGTGGCCGATGGGGGCCCTGTCTTTCCATACGGAGCGGTGTATTTCCGCAAATCGAACCCTCCCCAGGAGGACTGGGAAAGGGACTACAAAACCGCGGCGGCGTTGGGCGTCAACGTGATGAGACACTGGTTTATGTGGGCCGTCATTGAAGTCGCGCCGGGTACGTATGACTGGAGTGATTACGACCGACAGATGGACCTGGCCGCCGAGAATGGCATCAAGGTCATCATTGGCGAAATATCCAACTCCGCTCCCGAATGGATGGGCGAGCTTTACCCGGCCGGGCGTACGGTGTCCAGCAACAACTCTGTCTCATCCGCCTCCATGAGCGGTAGCAGCGTAACCGGCAGTATCAGCATGTGTCTGGACAATGACGAGATTCTTCACGCAGCCGAAAGGTTTCAAACCGCCCTCATCGAGAGGTACCGCGATCACACCGCCTTGCTCGCATACGACCTGTGGAACGAAATGCACTCCGGAGAGTGTCGATGTGAAGCTACTCAAGAGAAATTCCGCCAGTGGCTCAAAGAAAAATACGGTTCTCTCGAGGCGCTGGGCAAAGCCTGGCACCGCTACAGCATGGCCAAGTGGGAATACGTTCGTCCGCGACAGGGGCGCGGCGGTTTCGCCGACGCCATGGATTGGGTGGAATTCCGCGGCGATAACAAGAGCCGCCTCTTAAGGCGCCGCGTTGAACTGTTTCGACGCCTGGACAAGAAACACCTCGTTACGGGTCACAGCGCGTTCGTTGCACGTATCACCCCATTTCCCGTCGCACAGAGTGATTGGCGCGATGCCGCAGAATTTGATGTGTTCGGCTTCACCTGGGTCGCCTCGCGAAATGGAAATGAGCCGTGGATGCAGTTTCAGGCAGTGGATTTTGTGCGCGCAGGTGCGCGGGGGAAACCCTTCTGGCACGCCGAAGCGGAAGCCGGGTCTCTCTGGATGCAGCCGCAGGTGCCGGGACGGGCACGCGAGGACGGACGCATATCCGATGCCCAGGACGTTAGAATCTGGAACCTGATTTCGATGGCCGGCGGTGCAACCGGGATCCTCTATCCCAGGTGGCGTCCTCTGTTGGATGGCCCGCTGTGGGGAGCGTTTGGACCAATGGGTTTGGATGGCTCAGTGACGCCAAAAGCCGAGATGGCGAGTAAAGTGGCTCAGTGGGCCAGCGCCCATCCGGAATTGTGGCGGTCCCAACCGGTAAAAGGTGATATCGGTATAGTCTGGATTCCCGAGTCAGCGATTTTCGATTATGTCCAGCTTGGCCGGACGAGGCATCATTCCGACTCGGTTCGTGGAGCCTACCAGGGTTTCTTCGACTCGAACATTCAGCCCGATTTCGTGCACATCGAGCACATAAATGAATACCCCATTGCCTACCTACCCTACCCTGTGATGCTGAAGAAGGAGACGGCACGGAAACTGACCGAGTATGTGGCAAAAGGGGGGCAACTGATCTGCGAAGGTCTGCCCGGCTACTTCGGCGACGGTGGACACGTGGGCGAAGTGCAGCCGAATCTGGGCCTGGACCGCCTGTTCGGCGCGCGAGAGAAATATGTCGAGTTTACTCCCGACCTTTTAGAAAACCTCACGCTCGAAGTTCGTGGCTCAAAGATTAACGGACGGTATTTCCTCCAGGAATATTCAACCGCGGGCGCCCGGGTTGTCGGGACTTTCGACAACGGAGCTGCAGCGGCGGTGGAAAATGACTTCGGCAGAGGAAGAACTCTGCTGATCGGGACGTTTCCCGGTGCCGGCTACTACCAACACCATTCCCGCGGGACCAGGGAGTTCTTTGCCGGACTACTGACGTGGGGAGGTGTTGCTCAGCGTGTTCGTTCGAGCAACCCGGCTATCAAAGCGCGCCTGCACGATGGCCCTGGCGGGAAGTACCTGTGGGTGCTGAATCCGACCCGGAAGGCCCGCGAAGTGACTATCCGGCTCAGCACTCGCGGCGCGGGATTGCGTGCCAGGAAAGATACGTGGCAAGGCAAGTCGGTGACGGCCAATGGGAACACGATCAAAGTAACGGTAGGTGATCGAGACGGGGTGGTGATACCGTTGCAGTGAAGCCTGTTAGCGGGCTCTTGCCTGAACTCTCTCACAGACCGCCCCGTCTCCCGGCAGTCGCAGGGCGCGTTGGTCAGAGATCTGCTGTCCAACGGCTTACCTGTCCGTTGCTCATTGTTGCGAAAAAGAGGAAATAGACTGCTTAGGTGGCTCTTTAACCTCAATCGTCACGGTCCTGATGTTGACGTCAGGCAATCCTGCTTAATCCCAAGTCATCCATGTGAGCCAAAGACCCAGAAATCCTACGACAGCCATAGCTATCCTGAAGCGCCAGATTCTATTCCTAAGAATAGCATCAGTTAGCTTCTGTGTAGCTTCTGGAAAGCCCATCCTTGTAACTCCCTTAAAGGTGGAGGCCCAGCCAGTAATAGTGATAATGACTCTCCAATCAGCAACCCAAACATGATGCAATATTATCGTGATCAAACCCAGAGCCAAGAGCACCCACCCGGAGAGAAAAACAAAACCCTTGTCCTCATGCATGGTAAGCAGTTCATCCAAGAATGGACTTCCTCTCAGGAGATAAACCATGGCCGTTATCACCGAAAGCCATCCCCAAAATTGTGCCAAGAATATAGTGCTATCCATAATTAACCACTTTTATGTCACGTTCTCGTAATGTTATACAATTAAAGGTCAAAAGCCAGAGGGTAGTTTCGGCCACGACGCGCCGGTACGACCTTGGGTTGCCTACGTCCACCGCTGGATCCTTTCACGTAAATCCGCTGATCTCGTTATCAGGTCATTCGAGTATTATCGTATAGACATCGTCTGGGTAAAGACCCTCGACCGCTTGGGCGTGGATGATATGGTCCGGACCTATCTGTTGATCCTTGATGAAAACACGAATGACAGCCCCCGCCGGGTAAATGTCCCACGGTGCCTTCTTCAATTTGAGCAACCCATATCCGAACGCCATACCAATATCTGTTTCATCAACCAATGTCTTACCATCAGCAGCATAGAGTTTGACAGAGACGTCCGAAAGGGAAACCCTATTGTTCTCGGAGTCGAAACAGATCGGCGGCCATCCGATATGGTTGCGGGTGCCGGGGTAATAGTTGTCCGGGCGAATTAACGAGACTGTAACATAGTGCGTCTCGGGCCGGGGATACATGCGGAAGTCATCGAACCACAGCGTAGTTGATTTGCCTCTTTGCCCGCCACCGGTCTTGATTTCGGCTTTTGTCTTTCGGGCAGGGACTTCAAAGGCATCTCCTACCTGTCGCCATTCACCACTGAGCATAACGTATCCACGGCAAAGATTGGTTGAAGCATCACTTGTGATCTTTAGGAGGTATCCATCCTTGGCCGGGCGTGGTAAGGCCACAGGTCCGAGACTGCCCCTGCGGTACTCTGGAGGAATCGTCGCGGCCAGGTTTGCCTTGGCAGATTG
>CP070806.1:905773-915309 GCA_020343675.1 Phycisphaerales bacterium | reverse complement strand
TGCATTTCCGGACAAATCAACTTCTACTACAAAGTCTCTTCCGAATCGGGCTTCGACTATTTGAGATTCTATATCGATGACGAGGAAATGGGCAAATGGTCGGGTGAAAAAGACTGGGCCGAAGTCTCTTTTGCCGTCTCAGAAGGCCGAAGGACCTTCCGATGGGAATACTCCAAAGACGGCTCCGATTCCGACGGTGACGATACGGCCTGGATAGACGACATCGTTTTTCCCCTGAATTAGCGAACACGCCTGCCCGACAAATCGCATGGCCCGGCCCCCCTGCCCGAAGCGGGAGCAGCGGCAAATTTATCCGACTTAAATTTACACAAAATGGGTTTGCCAACATTCGAGACTCTGATACAATTCCACCGTCATCAAGTGTGAGAATCGGACGTCCGCCTGGGGATGGCTGGCGCCAATGGACAATGAACGGGAGGTACGACTATGATACGAGTGGGCATTGTAGGATTCGGGTTCATGGGGCGGACGCACTACAAGTGCTGGAAGGGCCTCGACGGTGTTGACGTCGCGGCCGTCTGTGACGTCAATCCGAATATCGAAGAGGACACCAAAAAGGCGGTCGGCAACATCGGCGACACCCAGGACACCGTCGATTTCGGAAGCCTCGAACTGTACACGGACTTCGAGAAGATGCTGGCCGAGGCGAAGCTCGACGCGATTTCGATTACCCTGCCTACCTATCTTCACGCGGATTGCTCCATCAAGGCCCTCTCGGCGGGCATCCACGTCATGTGCGAGAAGCCCATGGCACTCACCGACGAGGATTGCCAGCGGATGATCGATGCGGCCAAACGCAGTGGAAAAGTCCTGCAAATCGGGCACTGCGTTAGGTTCTGGCCCGAGTACGCCAAGGCCAAAGAGATCGTGGAAAGTGGCCAGTACGGGCGAGTCATCGCGGCGACGTTCCAGCGCCTGGGCGCCGCCCCGATGTGGAGCGCGGACAACTGGTTCCTCGACGAGCAGCGCAGCGGAGGCATGGCCCTGGATCTGCACATCCACGACACCGACTACGTCCAGTATCTGTTCGGCGTACCGAAGGCGGTTTGCAGCTTCGCGGCCAAAGGCCCCGGGGGCGCCCTCGCTCATATCGTGACACAGTATCTTTACGACGACGACAGGGTCATCACCGCCGAGGGCGGCTGGGCGATGACGCCGGCGTTCGGCTTCGAGATGAGCTTCAACATCGCGCTGGAAAAAGCCACGCTGGTCTATGACCTGACGCGCGATCCGGCGTTCAGGGTCTGCCCCGCCGAGGGAGCAGCGTTTACGCCCGAGGTCGAAGCGTCAGACGGCTGGTGCCTGCAAATCGCACATTTTGCCAAGGCCATCCGCGGCGAAGAACTCAAGCCGATCACGACGCTTGCTGACTCGATGAATTCGGTGAGAATCGTCGCGGCCGAGAAGGAATCCGCCAAGAAGGGACAGAAGGTCTCGATTCGCTAAGACAAGATGAACACTTGAATGGGAGAACGGTACTATGAAGTGCAAGAATTGGCCGATAGGAGTCTGTAGCTGGTCGCTGCGCACCGATGTGGACGGGGTCGCCGACGCCATGAAAAAGATCGGGATCGACCACGTGCATCTGGGGGTCAGGCCGGGGCTGGAGGAAAAGGCAGAGCAGTTCCTGGCCGCAGTCCAAAAGCAGCAATGGACCGTCAGCGCAACGATGATCGACTTTCCGCAGGAGGACTACTCGACCCTCGATAGCATCAAAGTCACGGGCGGCGTAGGCCCCGATGAATACTGGGAGAGAAATCAGGAGCTGTTTCTGGGCGCGACCGACCTGACGGTTCAGCTCGGCGTCAAGTACCTTTCGATGCACGCCGGCTTCATCGATGAAAGCGATGCTGCATACGCCGAGAAATTCTACGAGCGCGTACGATCCCTGGCCGACGCCGCGGGCGAGAAGAACATCATTCTGCTGCTCGAGACGGGCCAGGAGACCGCCGAGGAGCTGCGTCATTTCCTTCAAGAGCTCGACCATCCGGCCATCGGCGTCAACTTCGATCCGGCCAACATGATCCTTTACGATAAGGGCAATCCCATCGAAGCTATAAAGGTTCTGGCACCGTGGGTCAAGCACATCCACATCAAGGATGCGACGCGCACGAAGACACCCGGAACCTGGGGCGCGGAAGTCCCCTGGGGTAACGGCGAGGTGCAAACCGAAGCGTTTCTCAATACGCTCGCCGAGATCGGTTATGAAGGGACGCTGGCCATCGAGCGCGAAGCGGGCGACGACCGCTTCGGCGATGTCAAGCTCGCCGCCGAGCGGCTCAGCAGTGTCGGCTAAAGAAAACCGCCGGGAGTTCAATATCCCACGGCGAAAATCCGGACATGACTGAAGGAGAATACAATGGAATGGAAACTGTACTTCGCTCTGAGCTTCGCGATGTTCATGGAATTCGCGGTGTGGGGCGCCTGGATGCCAGTGCTGGCCGCACGCCTTCTTGGACCGCTGAAGATGAGCGGCAAGCAAACCGGCTGGATTTACGCCACCCTGCCGCTGGCCTGCATTGTCTCGCCCCTGATCGCCGGGCTGCTGTCCGACAAGTACCTCAACACCGAATGGATCCTCGGCGGCGCGCATCTGATCGGTGCAGTCCTGCTGTTTTTGGCGGCTCGCAAGACCACGTTCAAGAGCCTCTTTCCAATCATGCTTGCCTATTGCTTTTTCTATGGCGGCACCTTGCCGCTGGTCAACGCCGTGTTGTTCGCCAATGTTTCGGACGTAGCTGACCAGGGCAAGGTATTCCTCTGGGCACCGGTTGCATGGGCCTTTATCGGCTACTTCCTGACCGGCTGGCGGTGGATCTTCAAGACCGGCGAGAAAGGCTCCGACTGCCTCTACCTCGGCGCGGTCCTCTCGATCATCATGGGCGTCGGCTGCCTCGTGTTGTTACCGGCCATGCAACCGTCGGGGACGAGCGAGATTCCCATTCTCAAGGCACTCGCCCTGCTTAAGAGCACCAACTTCCTGATCTTCATCATCGTCTCGATGGTTTTCTTCGGCCTGATGCAGTTTTACTTCCTCGGCACGGCGCCCTTTATGCAGGACATGGGCATTCCGCCCAAAAACGTCCCGGCCTCGATGGCCATCGCCCAGGCCGTCCAGGCCGTCGCGACCTTCTTCCTGATGGCCCTGTTCATGGATAAGCTCGGCACAAAATGGACCCTGACCATCGGCGCAACGTTCTGGCTGCTGCTGTACATCGTCTATATCAAGGAGAAGCCGCGGTGGCTGATCGTCGTGTGCCAGTCGTTCCACGGCATGGCCTATGTGCTCTTTGTCATTGTCGGCCAGATTTTCGCCAACAGACAGGCAACCGAGGATATTCAGAGCTCGACCCAGGCAATGCTTTTCGCGGCCACCACGGGGATCGGCCTGTTCCTCGGCACGCAGTTCGCCGGCTTCATCATGGACCTGTTCAGAAAGGACGGTAAGTTCCAGTGGCGCAAGGTCTTCATGGTCCCGGCCGCCATCGCCCTGGCCTGCATTCTCGTCTTTCTACTGTTTCTCGAGGCATAAACACGACAACAAAGCGAAAACCTGAAACTTGCAGCATGTTACGGCCTCTGCGCGAAACCCAGTGCAGAGGCCTTTTTTCGCCCTTTTCGAGGGTGAAAATAACGATATGAAGCGGGAGAGAAATTTTTTTCAAGAATCTCAACTTTTTCTTTGACAAATACTATAACCTATAGTACTTTGTCCGGCAGTAGATAACAATAGGATCTGATTAAGGAAGATAAGGAGGTTTCTCTTATGAGCGGAAAACTGCTTGACGATTTGGGCGATTTGCAGCGCGCCGTGATCGAGGTGGTCTGGGAGCTTGGCGAGGCAAGTGTTCACCAGGTGCGAAAGCAGCTCGGCCGCAAGAAGAAGCTGGCTTACACAACCGTTCTGACCGCGATGCAGAAGCTGGAGAAGGCCGGCTGGCTGCGCCATCGCGCCGAGGGCAAGGTCTATGTCTATGCACCGACCCGCAGCCGTGAGGAAGCCGGTGCCAGCTCCGTGCGACAATTTCTCGAGCGAATGTTCGACGGCGACGCCCTGCTGATGTTCCAGCATCTGATGCGCACCAGCAAACTCGGCGACAAGGAACTTCAAGAACTTCGCAAGATGATTGACGAGAAGAGAAAGGAGAGGAAACCATGACAGGCGGGATATTCTCAGCAGATTTTTCGTTGTCTACGTGTGTGTGGCAGAGCACGGTTCTTGTCGCAGTCGGGCTCTTGGGCAGCTTTCTCTTGCGGCGTCGCTGCTCAAGGGCACATCAAGTGCTGCTGCTATCGATGGTCGCAGCCGTGATTGTGCCGCTGATGAGCATGCTCGTGAAGCATTACGAATTGGGCGTGTTTGTCTCGGAGCCCCGCGTACTCGAATCGGCAGGTCAAAATCCGGTCTTCGAGGATGGCCCACAAGCAACAGGTACTGTGGGCGCCCAAGAGCTTGAGCGCGAGCCGGGCCGTGCTGAAAGGGATTTGCCGCCGGCTATATCCGATTCGCAAAGATTCACTTTTCCCTGGCGCCTGGCTCTGCTGTACGGCTGGCTTGCAGCAAGTCTGATTTTAGCAAGCCGACTGGTTGTAACATTTGTTCTGGGGGTCCGGCTGCTGAATCGCGCCAGGCTCCTGAATCGTGACAAGATTGAACAGGCCGTGCATCTTGCCAAGACAAGGCTCGGCATAAGCAAAGACGTGAAGATCTATGCCAGCGAGAAGATTCACAGCCCCGTGATATGGTGCTGGAGACGCAGGCCTATTCTGTTGGTGTCGAGTACGGCCGGGGGATTGGGCAATTCAATAGACTGGCCCGGCGTGCTCAGTCACGAACTGGCGCACTGGAAACGGCGCGACCATATCTACGGATTGTTGGCGGAGTTGATTGTGTGTATTTTGCCCTGGCATGTACTCTTGTGGTGGGCGAAGTCCCGGCTGATCGCCCTGAGCGAGCAGGCATGTGATGATTGGGTCGTAGCCACCGGCCAGTCGGGTGCCGATTACGTCGAATCGCTGCTTAATCTGACACCCGAAGGGCAAATGGCGTTCGTACCGGCGGTAGTCAGCACCAGAAATGGCCTTTCCAGCAGAGTCCGCCGCATTTTGAAGGACCATTGCAGCAATCCACGCACCGGAGCAATGTGGGCCTTAGCAGCGGGCATTGTGGCCGCATGTCTTTCTCTCGGCGTCGCATTAGCACAGACCAGGCCGGCCGAACCGGCTACTACTGAAACACAAGAAAAGCCCCCAGTTAAATCACTTGTTGAAGCGGCACTGTCTGGGGATTTAGAGGAGGTGAAGAGGCTAATTGCCGAGGGAGCAGATGTAAACGCAACGGACCCGGAAATCCCGGAGGCTAAGTTCACACCTGTGATGGCGGCTGCCAATAGGGGGCACGCTGACGTGATGCAGGTGTTGCTGGAAAACGGAGCCGAAGTCAATGCCACCGATTTCCAGGGCTGGACCGCACTCTACTACGCATTTTGGATCTACCCCGATGAAGACAATGAGCAGAAACACCGGGAGCGTGCAGAAGTCGTCAAGGCATTGATTGCAAGCGGCGCTGACGTCAATAAACAGAATCAAGGCGCCTCTCCTCTTATCAATGCTATCACGACCGGGACGCCGCGTTTAGGCAGTATAGAGGCCTTGCTTGACGCCGGTGCGGATATCCACTTCAAAGACAATCGTGGTTTGACACCGCTCTATTGGGCGGCCTTTGCGGGCAACAGGGATGTGTTCGATCTCATTCTCGAAAGGGGAGACTACCCTGAAACGATCCATCTGGCCGCTTGCCGGGGAGATCTAAGTCGGGTCCACGCACTCCTTGAGGAGGGGACGGAGGTCAACAACAAAGACGAGTTTGGCTGCACGCCTTTGCATTGGGCTGTCCTGGGAGAATCTCCTGAGGTGGCCAGGCTGCTTATAACCAAAGGTGCAGACATCAATGTCACGGCAGGGCCCGACGATTTGACCCCTCTTATGGCTGCACGCAAATTACCGATCATTGAGTTCCTTGTTTCCGCAGGGGCAGATATCCACAGTCAAGAGAACCAGAAGAAGTTGCATAGTGCTTGCTCAGATGGGGATATAGAAGTCGTGGAATTTCTCATCGATAAAGGCGCAGATATCAATGCAAGAAATAGACGGAGAGCAACCCCTCTCTGGGTTGCGGCCGCTGGTGATCAAAAGGAGATTGTTGAATTCCTGTTAGAAAAAGGGGCCGACATCAACACGGCAGACAGACGAAGAGGCTCTACGCCTCTTTGGATTGCTGTGCGGAACGGTAACAAAGAGACCGTGGAACTCTTGATAGAGAAAGGGGCGAACATCCAAATCTCGGACAATGAAGGCTTGACGCCCTTGGCTATGGCCAGGCAAAGAGGGCATACCGAAATCGTTGAACTGCTGAAAAAGCACGGAGCCAGGGAGGATGTCGCTCCTGTCTCAGGGGACGAATCCCAACGCATCAAATCACTTCATAAAGCTGCAGGTGAAGGCGATCTTGGTCAAGTTAAATTGCTTGTTGAACGTGGTGTCAATATCGACGCCAAGTTGGAAGAGAGCGAACCGACACCGCTTCTGCTAGCTGCATCTCAGGGACATATAGATGTAGCACAACTACTGATTGCCAAGGGTGCCGACATCACGGCAAAATTCAGAGGTGAAACAGCCATACACCGCGCGATGATAATAAATCGAGAAGAAATGGTCAAGTTTCTTCTGGCCAAAGGACTTGAAGCTTCGCCCATTCATGTGGCCGCATACCTTGGCGATCTGGACAAAGTGAGAGGCTTTGTCGCACAGGGAATTAAGGTCAATGCCAAGGATATTGCCGGATTTACTCCCTTGTTTTGTGCCGCGTGCGGTGGTGAAGGGGACATCGTAGATTTTCTCCTGACAAACGGTGCAGATGCCAATTTGATGACTTCCCGTGGTCTCACGCCGTTGCATTGCGCATGTTGGAACGACCGCAAGGATATTACTGAGGCTCTTGTTGCTAAAGGGGCCACAGTGGATGGCAATTCAAGGAAAGTCTGCACTCCTCTCTATTGGGCCGCACACGAGGGGCACGAGGATATGGTAAAGCTCCTTCTTGCCAAGGGGGCCAGAGTACAGGGCGTTAATGAAAGTGGTGAAACGCCCTTGCATACTGCGTGTGCTCATGGATACAGGGGTATAGCAGTCTTGCTAATTGGTCGTGGGGCAGATGTCAATGCTCAAGAAAATCAGGGATACTGCGCGACGCCGTTGCATCATGCCGTCGCTGGGGATCATAGGGACGTCGTTGAAATCCTGCTTGCGAATGGTGCCGACATAGATATTGAAGACCGAAACGGTAATACGCCTGTGGACTTAGCCAGGCGAAGACGTCGCGTTGATATTGTTGAGATGTTGACTAGGGCAACGAGAGAGCAAGAGACAGCTGACAAGAACGCTTCTCAGGATGGATCTCCTGCTGACTCGAAAGAGCGCAAATCAGACCAGTCACTCCACATAGCTGCAGCTGCCGGCGATATCGAGAGGGTCAAGGCACTGCTGGAAGAGGGTGTTGCTGTCGACACTAGGGATGGTATGGGGCGTACGCCATTGCATCTGGCTTCATTCGGCGATAATGAGGAACTGGTTCGATTATTAGTCAGCAAGGGGGCTGATGTTAATGCCCAGGAAAAACCACAAGGTGCTCCGCTCCACGCGACGGCGTTGCATCATGCGGTCCACCGTGACAACAAGAACGTCGTGGAGTTCCTGATCGAGCATGGTGCCAATGTACATATCAAAGACCAACGAGGCCAGATTCCTTTGGATTTGGCCAGGCGAAGGGGCAATGCTGAGATTATTGAGATATTGACCAAGGTGGCAGAGGTGCAGAAGACAGATGAAAAGAAGCCTTTTAAGGACGGATCTCCTGCTGACTCGAAAGAGCCCAGACCAGCCAAATCACTCCACGAAGCCGCAGCTGCTGGCGACATCGAACTGGTCAAAACACTCATTTCACAAGGCGCTGACGTGGATGCAAGAGGCAGGAACGGCGAGACACCACTGCAGCGTGCAGTCCAGAGAAGCCAAGAGGAGGTAGTCGGACTGCTTCTTACTCACGGCGCTGATGCCAATGCGAAAGACAAATGGGGTTATACACCATTGTACGAGGCAATTTGGCGTGCGCACAACGATTCTGTAAGAGTTCTCGTTGCTAAGGGCGCTGATGTCAACTTCACACCCAACGATGAATACCCCCCCCTTCACTATGCAGTGGATGCAGGCGTGGAGACTGCGAAGATTCTCATCGACAACGGAGCCCGGTTGGACGCCAAAGACAGGAACGGTTGGACGGCCTTTCGCCATGCAGCGGCGCAAGGGAATCGGGACATAGTCGAGCTCTTTGTTGGGAAGGGCGGCAATGCTCCCGACTACCATATTGCTTCATGTATAGGGGATTTGGAGCGAGTTAGACGCTTTGTGAATGAAGGAAGCAATATTGATCAAAGAGACGAATTGGCTTGGGCGCCGCTACATTGGGCGGCATGCACGGGTCAGAAGGAGGTAGCTGAATTTCTTTTGGCAAGAGGTGCCGATGTTGATGCAAAAACGAATAAGAACAAAACTCCTCTGCATCACGCAGCTCGGTCCGGTGCCAGAGTACTTGTGGAACTGCTTATCGACAGAGGAGCTGAAGTCGAAGCTAAGGGCGCGGATGGCCGGACACCGCTGCACCGTGCAGTAACTCCGGGCCATGATGATGTGATAGAACTGCTTGTCGACAAAGGTGCCGACGTAAATGAGAAAGACAATCAGGGTGCAGCATCTCTCTGGTTCGCATGTGCCGCAGGCAAGCGGGATACGGCAGCATTCCTTATCGCCAAGGGGGCGGATGTCAATGCAAAGACCAAGAACGGTTGGACGGCCCTTCACAGGGCAGCCAGCAATGGCCGTAGAGATGTCGTGAGTCTCCTTATCGACAAAGGAGCTGATATTGATGCAACGAACAATGGTGGACAGACTCCTTTACATCGGGCAGCCGGTATAGGCCGACTGAAAGTAGTAGAACTGCTGGTTGCCAAGGGTGCAGACGTGGATTCTCAGGGAAACAAGGGACAGACTGCATTGTCTTTGGCAAAGGACAAGGGCCACATCGAAATCGTCGAACTACTCGGCAAGCACGGAGCGAGAGAATGGCCGGGTAAGCGGTCGTCAGTGGATCAGCTCCTCAGCCGATGAACAGAACGAGCTCTCGGTGGTCGGCGACTAACGAGAATCGAATCCGTCGGCTGTGTGGCCGGAACTGTGCTGTGCTCCGGCATCGGGCGACAGCAGGCCAATCTCTAATTCTCTGATTCTCCAATCAACTCCGCGAGCTGCGCGCGGTTTTTGTTCAGCCATTCGGCTTTGCGGCGGATCATCTGCAGAAAATCGGTGCCGTGGAGGTGGCCGAAGAAGCCGGTGGCGGCGATGGGCAGGACGGCCTCGGCGATCATCGTTTCAATCATCAAATCGGGCAGTGCCTCCAGCAT
>CP070806.1:895825-905673 GCA_020343675.1 Phycisphaerales bacterium | reverse complement strand
AAATCCAGCACCTTGACCTTGCCTTCCGGCGTTATCTTGATGTTGCCGGGCTTGAGATCGCGGTGTATGACATCATGCTCGTGGGCCGCCGACACCGCTTCAGCTATTTGCAGCGCGATTGACAACACCTCTTCCAGCTTAAATGGCCTCTTCGCTAGTCGCTCTGCCAACGTTTGGCCGGGAACGTATTCGAGGATCAGGTAGCCGACGCCCTCAGCTTCTTCGAGTTCCTCGTAGATAGTGGCGATGTTCGGGTGATTCAACGACGCTAGAACTCGGGCCTCACGTGAGAAACGCGACCGGGCCTTGGGATTGGCCATGACCTCAGCCGGAAGGCTCTTGATGGCGACCGAGCGGTCGAGCTTGGTATCGTGGGCCAAATACACTACCCCGGCGCCTCCCCGGCCAAGCTCCCGCTCAATCCGGAATGCACCGATTTGGCTGCCGGGGCCAGTTACCGACCTGTCAAAAGACCGTGTTAGGCCTGCTCTTTTGTCCTCGGGCCGCTTATCGTTCTGTTCCTTAGCCTCGCTCATCGGCATTCCTCACTGCAAATGCCCTTGCCCAGGACACCTGCAACGCATGACACAAACGGCGAACGCATGAGAACATAGACTGCGCGTCTATCATTGTACACGCTGCCCGGAACGGCCGCAATCGCAATAGTCGCCCAATTTCTATACAGGAGCAAGGCTTCGCCGAGATGGCGGATTAGTTCAATTGCCGATGCGATAGAGCTTCGAGATCGTGCGGATGATCAGGCTGCCTTGAGCGGCGGCGGGGGTGGCCATGCACATCTCGTCCAGCGCGTTTCTGTCGAGTACTTTGAATTCGGGGCCGGCCTGAATGACAAACGTATCGCCGTCCTCGCTCAGACAGAATATCTTGCCGTCATTGGCCCAGGGACAGGAGGTGAAGGCCGTGGCTCCGGCGGCGATACGTTGTCTGCTATAGACTTGTTCGCCCGTCTTTGCGTCGTAACAGCTCAAAAAGCCCCGGTCGTACAGTACGTAGAGAAAATCGCCATAGACGATGGGCGATGGATTGTACGGTCCGCCTTGCCTGTCGCACCACGCGATGTGCTGATTGCTGCTCTCATTGTCTCTCAGCGTAATGTCCCCTTCGGCGCCCGGCCGAATCGCAAAGAGGGGCCGCTTTTTGTCGCCGACGTAGCCCGAGCTGACATAGAGCAGGCCATGCTCTGCAAACGGAGTGGGGATCGCGATATTCGACATGCCACCCAGCTCCCACAACAGTTTTCCGTCGAGGTCGTACGACCTGACCTTGCCCGTTCCGGGGGTTATCAATTCGGTCTGGAGCTTGTTCGTCCATACATACGGCGTCGCCCAGTTGCTTTTCTCATCGCGCTCGAGACGCCAAATCTGCTCGCCCGTCTTTTTGTCCAGCGCCATAAAAAAGGATTGTTCCTCATTGTCGTTGATGACGAAAATCTCGTCCTCATAAAGCACCGGTGAAGCGGCGGTCCCCCAGTCGTAACGTATCTTGAAGCTCTGGAATTGCCTGGACCACAGCGCCTTGCCTTCCACGTCGTAACAAAACAGCCCAACGTTGCCGAAGTAGGCATATACGCGCTGGCCGTCCGTGACCGGTGTTTCGGAGGCGTAGGTGTTCTTGATATGCAGAGGGTGCCTGGGTATACCCTTGTGGGCGATTCGCTCCCAGAGGACCTTTCCGTTGTCCAAATCGATGCAATAGACCATCCAGCGGTGGACCTTGCCCGAAGGCTTATCCCGGTTGCCCCCGAGGTAGAGTCCTTTTTTGGGCGCCTCAGCCTCGCCCTCACTGACGGCCGAAGTGACGAATATCTTCTCGCCCCAGACAATGGGCGATGACCAGGCTCGTCCCGGGATGTCGATTTTCCAGACCACGTTCTCGGTGGTGCTCCATGTGTGCGGCAGAACGGCGCCTTCCACAACGCCGGCCGAGAGTCCGCGAAACTGGGGCCAATTGGCCTGTGCATAGACGCTGGTGGCCGGAAGAAGAATGGCCATAATAATGCATGCAAGAATTCGGTTCATGGGACTCACCCTTTCAACAGCATTACTCTCAAGCTGGTCCGGCGTGTCTTCAGGCTGGGGGCAGCCGGATCTTTTGAATGAGATAATACCTTTCTTTGGGCCTGGAAGCTATGTCTTTTTATAAGCCAACACGAGAGCGGGCAATTTTGCCGTTTGCCCTCCGAACCCGTGGATAGTAAAATGACACCTTGAGAACCGGATTGGGAGCCGGTCCGATGGTTGCGTCCCGATACCTCGGGCAGGCACTGCCAAGAGAACCACTTTTTGGGAGGTCTTGCGATGAAGGATGTGAGAATCGACCGGCGTAGTTTCCTCAAAGGAGCAGCGACGGCTGCTGTCGGGGTAATGGGTCTTCCCTGTATTGTCCCTTCATCGGCTTTAGGTGGGGCCGGCAGTGTCGCGCCGAGCGACCGGATTACAATGGGCTCGATCGGCGTCGGCGGCATGGGAACGAACAACATGAGGGCGTTCCTGACTCAGCCGGATGTGCAGGTCGTTGCCGTCTGCGACGTCGTCGAGGCGAGCAACGAGTATGGGCACTGGTACAAAAAGGGGTGGCAGGGAGAGTGGTTTGGAAGGGAGCCCGCCCGAAAAATCGTCGACGCGCACTATGCGGACAAAACGGGGGTCGGCCAATACAAGGGATGTCGCGCATATGTTGATTTTCGGGCGCTGCTGGCGCGCGATGACATCGACGCGGTCTGCATCACGACCCCCGACCACTGGCATGCCATCCCGGCCATCGCTGCCGCCTCACTCGGCAAGCACATCTACTGCGAGAAGCCTTTGACTCTGGCGATCGCCGAAGGCCGGGCCATTGTTGAAGCCGTTCACCGGCACGGTGTCATTTTTCAGACTGGGACCCAGAGGCGGTCGGACCAACAATCCCGGTTCATTTGCGAGCTGATCCGCAACGGGCGAATCGGCACACTCAAGAAGGCCATCACCACCATCGGGGCGAACAACAAGCAGGCTCCGCCGAGAGACTGGAGGCCCATGCCCGTTCCCGAGTGGCTGGACTACGATATGTGGCTGGGCCCGGCACCGTGGGCACCCTATCACAAGGACCGGTGCCTCTATACGTTCCGCTTCGGCTTCGATTATTCCGGCGGCCAGACGACGAACTTAGGGGCGCATGCCATCGACATCGTCCAATGGGCCAACGGCACGGACCATACGGGCCCGGTCGAGGTGGAAGACCTGGGCGGCGAATTTCCCGAAGACGGCCTCTTCACCACGGCCACGAAGGTGCATTTCCGGGCGAAGTACGCGAACGGCGTCGAGCTGATTTGCAGGACCGAGCAGGACGGTCCCAGGCGTTTTGAAGGTACGGACGGTTGGATCCAGATTCAGGGGAACAAGCTGACGTGTCACCCGGAGTCGCTGAAAACCTCCGTCATCGGGCCGAATGAAATCCATCTGTACGAGAGCAACGACCATCATCGCAATTTTCTCGATTGTATCAGGTCGCACCGGGAAACGGCCGCACCGGCCGAAATCGGCCACCGCTCCGTGACGATCTGTCACCTTGGAAATATCGCCATGACACTCAAGCGAAAACTTCGCTGGGATCCTGAGCAGGAGCATTTTGTCAACGACGACGAGGCCAACCGAATGCTCGCGCGTGCGATGCGCAGCCCGTGGCACCTCTGAGCGCGGGCCCATCGCGGCGGCTGCGGGACGCCGCGCCTGGCCCGGGGCGACGGCGTGACTGATCGTCGGAGGGCAGAGCGATGCAGCGAAAGAACTGGATGATAGCCGTGGCAGCCATCGCGTTAGCGATGGTCGCCTATTGCGTATTTGGCCTTGTACGGGGCATCTCCTGCTATAATCGCGGCGCCGCCCACTTGGCCAAAGGCGAGTATGACCAGGCCATTGCCTGCTTCGATAAGGCCATCAGGATAGAGCCGGGCTTCGCCCAGGCCTACTGCAATCGGGGCACCGCCTACTACGAGAAGAATCAATATGACCCCGCCATCAGAGATTTCACCAAGGCGATTGAAATCAACCCGGACTTTGCCGAAGCCTACTACAACCGTGCCGTTTCGTACTACCACAAGAAGGAATACGACAAGGCCCGGCAGGACGTGGAAAAGGCCCAAAGCCTGGACCATCAGGTCAGCCCTGAATTTCTCAAAGCCCTCTGGATGGCGTCTGCAGGCAAATAGGCCGAGGCAGGCTCTCGCCTGCCTCACAGGAATAGGAGGGGTGATTGCACCCCATGTTTTTTCAAGAAGTGCCCGGCCTATGCCGGCGGCGTATCAGTGCCAGTGGCCCGGCCTCCAGAGCCAGACGGGTCCACGGTGCCTTGTGTGGCCCGGCACCCAGACGGCGCCGCGGCGTGACGGCCTTGCCCAGTGCCCTTCGAGCCAGACCCATGCGCCTGAACGCACGATATACTGTCCTCCAATCCAGATGTGGAATCTGCTCGGCGGAGCAGGACGTGTGACAATCACAGCCGGCGGCGGCGGGGGCGCACAGCCGATTGCGATCTCCTCGACCGCGACGGGAAATGATTCGGTCGATACGACGATACAGCCTGACATCGCTACAGCCGCACAAAGGCAGGCGAGACCCAAGAGATACTCTCGACCCATCATAATCCACTGCTCCCTTCTTGCCCGCCAGACGGTAGGCGGGCTGAGAAAACCACGTTCAACAGTTGTTTGCGACTCTGGCCCGGGCAGCTCATATTCTGCCCTTCACCTACTTAAGGCACCCTGAGACGGAAAGGTAACATATTTATTCGGGGCGTTTGTTCGACCTGATTCTTCGATTCTTTTGCCGGCACGGCGGTTCGTGTCAACGAACGGGTGTATTCTCGGGGCGGAGGCAGGCATCCACGAATTTGAGGGCCTCTTCAATGAAAATATCGCCGGTCATCTCGCCCAGGCAGGTCCGGGTAATGTAGTCGTAGCGCTCGAAGCTGTTCCAATCCACCCTGGTCATCATGTACCCGAAGGCATCGTTGGTCAGGCCGAAGAGCAGATTATGCCGGCCGTGCATTTTGCGCTTCAGATAGTAGCCCATATTGGGCAGGGCCTCGCCCGGGATAGTGAGGATTTGGGCGTCGGCCAGATTGACGATGTTTACGCGCGTGCTGACACATCCGACCTCGTCCAGCACAAAGCCCAATGGCGACAGCTCGACAATGGCGCGCAGCATATCGTTTTCCACGGGGAATCTGATGATCGTATTCGCGCAATACAATCCGGGATTTTCCCGAATGGGGGCCTCAGCCGCGATGCGCAGTGCTTCGTCGGCCAGGAGCGAGCCGATGCGAACACATTCGTCCCACGTCTGGATGTCTTTGCCGTCAGGGCCCCGGCAGTCGGCTGTTACCATGCCGCCCAGCGCGCCGTTCATAAAGATACCGGCGCCGCCGGACCGTTCCTGAATACGGTCGTACAGAGGACCTACAAAATCCGGACAAAGGATTCCCTGGTCCGGCCCGATGATCTCCGGGTGACAGGCGTAATTGACGAGCATGGCAAACGGCTTGCGCCGCCTATCGAGAATCTGGATGACATCGCATCGCGGATCGTACAACTGCTCTGCGTAGTAATTGTAGGCGATTTTGCCGCGGGCCTTTCCGGTGGCGATTTTGACAAGCGCGGGCCTGAGACGGGCTACTGTTTCGTTGATCGCCTCGGCCAATTTGGCACACACGCTGTCGAGGTACTTGAGGTCGACAGTGGTTTTGCCCGTCCGGTCGGGAAAGCCATAGCAATCAGGCCCGCTGTGGTTGTGCGTGGCGCCGATGAGGATATTCTCGGGCGGAATGCCATCGACCTGCGCGCGTACTTTATCGCAGAGCACGCCGGGGAATCCAAGGAAATCTGTGCTGCAGATGGTGACTCGCGTCCCATTGTTTTCCAGCGTCAAGGCGCGCACCGTCAGCCTGCCGATTTTCCGGCTGACCGGATGAGTAGGCCCCACGCCGCCCGAGACCGGAAGCAATGCATCGGGGGTCACATCGCGTATTGCTATGGCCGCGCGAAATTCCGCCATTGCGGTCTCTGCCCGAAAGAGGCACAAGAGCAGTGTTATCGCACACAAAACAAATATCAGACTACAGCGTGTTGTACGCATGGCATGCCTCCGGACAATGTGGGTTCGTTCACGGTTGTTCATTGCGTGCCATTCTACCGGGATTGCCGGGCGGATGCCACAGCGGATTGGCACCGAGCAGAAAGCCCAGGGGCAAAAAGGGTTTGACAGGCTGTGGCGGGAATTCCTATACTGCGTGCAACCGAGTGGTTCTCGCGCCCGTAGCTCAATTGGATAGAGTCGCGGACTTCGAATCCGAAGGTTGCAGGTTCGAGTCCTGCCGGGCGCGTTCAAAAACGCTGTTTTCGATAGCGGCAGGGGGTAGCCTTCTCACCTGAAGTCATAGCCGGGCTATGTCCGGCGCACAAACGCGCCAAGCACGGCGCCAAGACATTTCCGCCAGTGACATTGGAATCGTCCGTTCCGGTTCTTCTTTGTTGCTGGCTGCTGGGTCTTGAGAGGTCGGTCAACCTGTCTGTCGTAGGGGAAACCATTGGTATCAACTCCACGAAAAGTCTACAATTGCCATGAATTGGGCAACAATTGTCATATGCTATACATATAACCATGTTATACTCTAAAGGCCGAAGCGTCAAAGAGTCAATAAGATACAGGTAGCAACTGCCGGCGCCCGAGTTCGTGCGGCCAAAAGTGGGGCAGAGAAAGGTGAGCTGTGGTACCCAATAGCAATCGGACGGCCGAGTCTATGCTGAAAAAGGACGACTTGCCCGACCGCCACCCCGATGCGCTCGTTGAGGAACTCTATGCAGCTGAAAACAAGGGCAAGGCCGAACCGTCGGGCTCACAGGATATGATTGGCCTTATCCATCCGGGTATCAGCCGGCTCGATTACGATTACGCGCATCGGGGAGGTGTCTTCCCTCGGTACATTGAGTCAGACAACGATCCACAAGTTGCCTCATGGCTGGAGTGCGTCATTCATATCCTTCCCGTTGCTCCGCGACCGGATGGATACAGCCCACTTGAGGCCAAAAACCTGGAGCCTGAATGGATTGCACGACTCGGGCAATCTGGAAAGGCCTGCTACGATGCTGTGGTGCTCCATCGAACTCTGAATGTGGATTTGCTGCCGCTGTTGGAATATTGCCAGGCACAGTATCCCGGTGCGATGTATTCGGGGTGCGGCGGAGGGTATTTGTACGTTGCATCAGGCCAACCCATCCCGGGAGCTTTCCACGTCAAGGTGAGAACTAGGAAGTCATGACCATCGCCGAAAAGTGTGTTGTGGTGTGCGGGGGCTTTGACGACCTTCGCTCCTGCGATGTCCGTTTCCTGCAGGAGGCGGCTCGCCTTGGTCCACTGTACGTTGTGGTGGGCCACGATGCCAATGTCAGGGCTCTGAAGGGAGAAGGTCACCCGATGTTTCCGCAGGAGCAGCGTCGCTATATGGTTGCCTGCATTCGTCACGTGAAGCAGGCGCGGACCTCGACGGGTCAGGGCTGGCTTGATGCGGAACCAGAGCTTAAGAGGCTCAGGCCCGACATCTACGCCGTAAATGATGAGGGGGGCAAGCCCGAGAAACGAGCGTACTGCCGCCAACACGGCATAGAATACGCTGTGCTCAAGCGTCTGCCCAAGGTCGGGCTACCCAGGCGAGAGAGTACCGTGATGCGCGGTTCTTAGCAAAGCCCAGGAAGGCATTGACTCGAGAGGTTTATATGAAAACAGTGTTCAAAAGGTACTGCAAGTCTTTGGAACTCCAGGACGATCCAGCGCTAATCGAAGAGTATAAGAAGCTCCATGCAATGGGGGCCGGATGGCCCGAGATCACAGCTGGCATGAAAGAGGTTGGCATTGTTGACATGGAAATATATATCTCGGGTGCGACCCTCTTCATGATCATGGACACAAAAGGCGATTTCGACCATGAACAGGCCATGGCCAGACTGGCCACACTACCGCGCCAAGCCGAATGGGAAGCTCTAGTTTCGAAGTACCAGAAGACGCAGGCCGATGCTTCGGCCAAAGAGAAATGGCGCCTGGTCGAGCGCATATACAAAATGGACCAAGAGCAGCAATACCGCGCAGAAGACGGATACGTCGAAGAGATAAGCCTGTGAATAAAGCACCGTTAACATAGCGGTCCAACAACATCGTTACCGCTGATGTTAGGATATGAGGAATAGGACAGGAGAAGCAACGATTTGGCCAAGGCCAGAACAACGGATTGGGAATCTGCAGGTCCCGTCTCGGGCACAAGCAGATATAGATTCCACGTCAGGTCGCAATAGACTCACTGTCTCAGCTCCTTGACCAACGATTGCCTGGCCTGAGTGCTCTCGGCGATTCGGCCGACCAGGTCTTTCCTTGTGATCGTTGACAGGTGTCACCTCCCGAGTGACTCACGACAACGGAAGTAAGATTCTAACGGGCATTTTCAGTTACCTTGAGCCAGTTACATCACTTCATTCTCATTTGCCGGGCTGGGTCTGATCCAAAGGCAAGTTCCAAGTTGCCGTTATTTCGCACTTACTGCCCCAGACACTGCACCGTCCCATCTTCCAGGGCGATATACAGGTTTTTGTTCGCAATGGCAATGCCATCCCAGGCCGGGGCAGCCTTCAGCTTGTACTGCGCCAACTGTTTGCCATCGGCTGCGGAAACAGCTAACAGCCGACCGCCCAAATGGCCATTGTAGGCGGCAACGTAATTCTCAAAAGTGGAGTCCTCGAACTTCATAGGCTCACCAGCTACGAATAGAACTCCGCCGGCCATGGCGATGGCCTTGCCCGTGATCGGGATATGCAGACGCCACATCTCTTTGCCGGCCACGCCTCTGCCGCGCTTCTTCCTCGCGCCCCGCCTGCTCTTTGTTGCGTCTTTCGGCGAGGCCTTCGACGGATCCAGGCTGCCCGCGAACAGCGTATACCCGTTCTTGCGTGGATCAAAATAGGAGTGGTTTCCCCATAGCGGAAACCCCTGGACCTCGTAGTAGTCCTTGCCGTTGCTAACCATGATGTCGCCTGATATTGCCGTGCTGATCGAGGAGGCCAGCGTCCAACAGGTTCGGTGCTGGGGCTCGTCGTCCAGAAAACCGCCGGTGGGAATGATGTGTCTGGCGCCGGAGGTTTCCTCCAAGTCCAGATCAAAGGCTTTGTGGCGCACGTAGAGCTTGGTGCCGTCGGTGACCAGAATATCGTTCTTAAACCCTGCATGCCCGCCGACGGGGAATCCCGATTCCTCGGAAAAAGGTCCGTAGAACGAACGGCTCTTCAACAGTTCACCGGTCCGGGGATTCAGCGCATAGAGAAAGATGCCGCCATCCAGGTACGAACAACGACCCGCGGCAAAGTAGAGCGTATCGTTCAGGATCAGCACGCTTCCGAAAACGGGCCATTTGGATTCCAACTGCCCATAGGCGCCGATCAGCTTGTCCGGCAGATCCTTGAAACGCCACGCCAGCGCCCCGTCCGTGGCTCTGAGGCAGTAAACCCAGCCGTCACGAGAACCAAACAACACCATGCCTTTGTAGTAGGCAGGCGGAGAGTCAATCCGACCGTCTGCGGTGAACGTCCATTCTGTCTTGCCGGTGCTGCTCGCCAAGGCATACAGCGTATGCGTGTCAACATCGCTAACGAATACCTTCCCGGCCCCGCTGGTCACGGCACTCGGCCCGGTGGGGAGCTTGGCTTCCCAACACACCTTGAGCGCCGCGGGGAGCTGGGTCTTGGTGATGCCGCTGCGGAATCCATCGTAACGGTACGCGGGCCAATCATCTTCGCTGGCCGCTGAATGCTG
>CP070806.1:885875-895725 GCA_020343675.1 Phycisphaerales bacterium | reverse complement strand
CCCGTGCTCATCGAGCGGAAAGACCAGGAACGCGTCATCAATGTCTCGGCCGACATAAGCGGCAGAGATATGGGTTCGGTTCTCTCGGATTTGCGTGAACCGCTTCGCAATGTTCCTGTGCCACCCGACTTTACCATTGCCTTCGGCGGCGACTACGAAGAGCAGCAGAAGTCATTTCGTGAGCTTCTGCTCAGTTGTATCCTGGCGATTGTTCTTGTTTACATGGTCATGGCCTGCCAGTATGAGTCGCTGCGTGACCCTTTTGTCGTGATGTTTTCCGTGCCGCTGGCCGCGATTGGGGTAATCCTGATGCTCTTCCTGACACGGACGACGTTCAATGTACAGTCGTTCATTGGCTGTATCATGCTGGAGGGAATTGTCGTCAACAATGCCATTCTTCTTGTTGACCAGACAAATCAGCTTCGTCGCAGGGCCGGCATGCCTATTCGTGAGGCCATTGAGGAGGCAGGCCGAAGGCGACTGCGCCCCATATTGATGACGGCCATGACGACCATCATCGGCCTGACACCGCTGGCGCTCGGCCTTGGCGAAGGCGGCGAGGCGCAGGCCCCAATGGCCAGGGCGGTTATAGGAGGGCTGCTCAGCTCGACTCTGATCACGCTCGTGTTTGTCCCTGTAGTGTATTCGATTTTTGAGCGTCTGAGGCCGGGGACGAACTCCGGCGGAAAAACGGATAAACGAGGTGCTTTGACCGTGGCGTAACGATGACCGTTCTTCTCGATAAAGTAACTGCCGTATTGTGTGGTATGACATTGACGTTTCAGACGCTGCTGGTATCCTCGTGCGCGTCAGTACCGCCGGATGATTCTTCGCATGACGTCGCATCCGAGGTCCGTATCGAGAAGCCGCAGAGCAATCTCACGGAGACGCCCGATTCCAACGAAACACCCGCTCCAGAAGGCCCCTTGAGAATCGGAATCCAGGAGGCCATTCTGCTGGCTATGGAGAACAATCAGGCGCTGATCGTCGAAAGGATGAATCCGCAGATTCAGCGCACATTTGAGCAGGAAGAGCTTGCAGTTTTTGATCCGCTCTTGAGCCCTCAGGTTTCGAACAGGAGAACTGTCACCAGCCGGCTCTCGCGCGCCGGATCGAGTACGGAAAATTCCACGGTGAACTCGATTAACGGCTCGATCCTGCTCGACAAGCTGTTTCCGACCGGTACGGCTCTGGACCTCGAGGCCAGCACCAGCTATACTGACCACTCTTTGTACAGCGACACGTTCACGGCCAATCGTCTCGGATTCACCGTCACCCAGGCGCTGCTGCGAGGAATGGATGTCCAGGCCAATATGGCGCGTGTGAATCAGGCCCGCTTCGACACCCTCATATCGCAGTACGAGCTTCGAGGTTTCACTGAGATCTTGCTGGAGCAGGTTGAATTGAAGTTCTGGGATCACGCACTTGCTCAAAGACAGATTGACATCTATACTGATTCGCTGAACCTGGCCGAAAAGCAAATGGCCGAGACCCAGGAGCGCATCAAGATCGGAGATCTTGCCGAAACGGAGCTGGCGGCGGCCCAGGCCGAAGTTGCCCTCGGGCGCGAGAACCTCATCAATGCCCGCAGCACGTTGGCACGGGAACGCCTGGATTTGCTTCGACTCTTGAATCCGTCCGGGAGTATGAACTGGGACAGGCAGATCGTTCTCCAATACGAAACGTCCCTGCCGGAAATCAATCTCGAGGACGTCGAAGAGCACGTTCAGGTAGCCCTGCGAATGCGCCCCGACCTGAATCAGGCCAGGCTCGAGATTCAGCGGGGCGATCTCGAGGTTGTGCGCACAAAGAACGGACTGCTTCCCAAAATGGACATGTTTATTTCATTCGGCAAAACCGGTTACGCGGACACTTTTGACAGGGCCTTAGATGACATGGATGAGGACAGGTACGACGTTACCTGGGGCCTGGTTCTTGAAACGGCGCCGCTGAACCGAGGTGAGCGGGCTCGCTATAGCCGTGCCGTGCTCGGTCGCCAGCAGCTTCGCAAAGCCCTGGAAAACCTTTCACAGCTTGTTCAGGTTGACGTGCGGGCAGCCCACATCGAGGTAACTCGGGCCCAGGAGCAGATTGCCGCAACCACGGCCACACGCAATTTCCAGGAGGAGAAGCTTCGTGCTGAGACCGAGAAATTCCGTGTCGGTAAGTCCACGTCGCTGCTGGTCGGGCAGGCCCAGCGGGACTTTGTTGCCAGCCAAATTGCCGAGATAGAGGCGGTTGCCAATTACCTGAAGGCACTGGTGTCCCTGTATAGGCTGGAAGGATCCCTTCTGCATCGCCGGGGCCTTTCGGCGCCGGGCGCCGAACCCGTTGTGCTTGAGCCGCAGGAATGACTGTGGTCTCACTGGGAATCATCTCAGTCGACCATCTTTCCAATCTGACCGATCTGGATCTGATTGATTTTTATTGCCGAGCCGCTCAGGATATGATATACTATTTGCATGGCTGGTGTCACGGGGGCTCATGCTCAGTTTTCTGTCATGAAACACCGTGATTGTTCATCCGGAGAGCCCGTTGCAGATCCATATCGCAAGGAGATCGGGTTATGTCGAGCAAAAAGGCCTTTACGCTGATCGAACTGCTCGTGGTCATTGCCATCATTGCACTGCTTCTGAGTATTCTCATGCCGAGCCTGCGAAGGGCCCGCGATCAGGCCAGGGCCGTCGCGTGTCGCAGTAATCTCAAACAGATTGGCCTGGCCTTTACCTTGTACACCGAGGATAACGCGGGAAAATTCCCCCGCAATGGCGGGATTTGGATTGTCAAGTTTCTGCCTTATATCGGCGGGCAAGGGGACCAGGACGAGGACTATCGAGAGATGGGCGTGTACAACTGCCCCAACTATCCGAACAAGGAGCAGACCCTCGATTACGTCATCAATTCCTGGAAAGACGGCGAGACGGAATACATCGGCTACAGCCCGGTCAGCGACTTCCGCCGGCCCGCTTCAAAGGTCTTCCTGGCAGACAACGAGTACGCACTAAACTCCATTGGCAATCCGATCCGTCCCATCATCAGAAAAGACCAGGGATTGAGCAGCGGCAGGGGTGAGTTCGACGTCTGGCACCCGCGACACCTTCCATCCGGTACCGATCAAAACCGACGGGTGGCCCGCGCCCGCCACCGGGACGGCTGCAACGCAGCGTTCATGGACGGAGGCTCCGGTTGGGTTCAGGCCGAAAAGATGACTGAAGAGATGTGGCAACCCAAATGAAGGGCCAAGTTACCCGGAGTGGCTCCCTGCAAAGAAAGGCCGTGCGAGGTGGCCGTCGCAGAGGTACGGCTCCATATCCAGTAAAAAGCGAGGCTCTCAAGGCAAACCAGCAATAAAAAAGTATCACTGCTCACCTTAGCTTCCAGAAGTTCATTTCTACAAGCCCATGCCTGGAGAAATTTACTCCTATATCCGTAACTCAGCGTTTTGGCTGAGCAGAAGTTTTTGTAAGGCTTTGACATCGAGCCTTCGCGGGGGTATTTGGCCCTTCGCCGACATGGCCGCCGCGCAGCCTGAAGCGTGCCCGATTGCCATCGCCGGGGCCATCGAGCGGGCCGACTGGAACGGCGCCTGCTCGCACGAGATACAGCGTCCCGTCAGTACAAGCCCTTCGATTTTCCTGGGAACCAGCGAGCGGTAGGGGATTTCAAAACCTTCGTGCTCGAAGAAGAATCGCTTACCGTGATAACTGGGCATCGGATTCGAGCTGATGGCGACAACATCGCTGAAATGCGTGCCTTTGATCGCGTCCTGCTCCGTGACGGTATATTCGCCCAGGATGCGGCGCGTCTCACGAACACCGATGCCGGTAGCGGACTGCATCAAATAGAGAGATTCCATGCCGGGTTTGCGTTTCATTTCCTGGACCTGTCCCCAGAGCTTCAGTCGGGACTCGACCTCCGCCCGCGTCAGGTTCTCAACGTCCACTCCGTCCCCGCCAAAGCCGGGACCCCACTTGACAACCCGGTCACCGATGCGAATCCCGCCATAGTTGCCTTCGATGCTGGAAGGCAGCCCACCCAGGCGGTACATCAGGCTCATGCCCATGCGGTCGCCTTGCTGAGCCGGACTCATGAACGGCGCCCCTGCCCGCGCCGCCATGTCGCCATCCCCGGTGGCGTCGATGACGACATCCGCGGCGATGGCCTGCCGGCCGGACTTGGACTCCACGATGATCCCTGTGACGCGAGAACCATCGCGCATCGGCGCTGCCACCCAACTGTGAAGGCGCAGCTTGACCCCTTCCCTTCGGATCAGGTTCAGTGAGGCCACCTTGGCCGCCTCGGGGTCATACCCGATGCAGTAGGGCAGATCACTGCCCGCCACATCGCGTTTGGCTTTCGGATAGGGATCGTCGTCGGCGATGCCGCCCAACCGAACGAGCTCGGCGATGTACTCGGCGGGGATTCCCTTGACGGTCTGCAGCGCTTCGGGCGGCCGCTGGTTTCGGAAACCATTATAACACGTCATCAACCCGGCCGTCCCGTTGCCGCCGAGGAAGGGGTACCGCTCAATGAGCAGCGTATCGGCGCCGCTTCTGGCGGCGGCGACGGCGGCGATGACTCCGCTGGGGCCCCCGCCCGCGACGACCACCTGGTGCCGGGCCACAACAGGTGTGTCCTGGTGCTCGGTATAGGTCTGTGAACCTTGCTCCCGGGATGCCGCCCGGGCCGGGCCCGGCCGGACCGTTTGCGCGGCCACGGCCGCACCGAGCGCCGAGCCGAGAAATTCGCGCCGGCCCATGCTGCTTTGAGCGCTCCGCCGATCCGGCGCTCTTGTGTGGTTGAGAAACTCTGACATGATCATTCTCCCAATATCGTGATTCTAAAGGACAGACAAAAATGAGGACTGCGCCTCATGATCTTTCCGCTCTAATTGGTCGAGCGATTCCACGTCATCTTATTGCGCCGATAGTGAGGCTGCTCCCACAAGCTGGCCCGACCTGGATCAGCGTTGGGCCCCTCATGGTGATAAATGTGCAGCTCGTTGCCGTTGAGTATGACGATTTCTTCTCGCCAGTCGCCGGAGACGTCCACGACGAAGAGCCGGTCAGCTTTCTCATTCTTCAAATGCAACAGAAATTCGCCTCCGATGGGATCAATAAGCGCAACGTTGCCGTTTTGCTCTCGCTCAGTGGCGACGACCAGCGCCTTGGCCGCGCCGTCCCAGTGAATCGTCTGGCAGACCTGCAGCCCCATGGGTGTCCAGCCCTCGGGTGTCACGTCTTCGGTACTATAGTCGGATATCACATTCCCATAGGCATCGAAAACGAACGGCTTCTGATATCCGTTGGCGGGGAATTTCTCTTTCGGTATAGGTTTGGCGGCCAAGCCCGTCCCTCGGTGCCGGCAGAATACTTCCAGACCCGGCCGGGCCGGATCCAGGTCGCCGATAGCTGCATCCTGGGGCTCTCTGTTCTCGTGGTTGGCTTGCCATATCAGGCCGCCGGCGTTTGCAAGGAATACGCGGTCGCGCTGCTTGCTGCGCCGGTTGCCTTCTTCCAGTGCGACTACCTCCAGCCCCGGAATGTCCGGGCGAACGTCCGCAACCGCAACGGCATCGATGTGACCGGTCAGAGGAAACTGGTACAGCTTCTGTCCGGCGCTGCTGACAAGCGTGCCGCCGATGACCTCATCCCTTCCGTCAAGGTCGAGGTCGGCCACACGGGCGGCCGTGTGGGCACAGGCCAGAAAATCATCCATCTCCCAAATCGGCTTCAAGTGACCCTTGCAAAGCTCGCTTATCCGATACGCACTCAGATATCGTCCCATTCGGTAGCCGTCTTTGTTCGTGGCCTGCAGGAGCAGGTCGGTGTCGCCTTCGCCGCGGAAACAGGCAATCACGAGGTGCTCCCATTGAACCGCGCCCCGCGGGATAGCGGGCCTGGCTGTCCATTCCACGGAGGCGGTTGTCCCATTCAAGCAGCAAATGGTGCTGTCTTCAGTCAGAAAGAGAACTTCCATCTGGCCATCCTGGTCCACATCCCCGGCCTGAATCCCCGGCGCGTGCTGTCCGGGCAGGCCCCACTTTTCCGAATCCATTGACAGCCGAATATCAGTTTTAAGTATCCACAGCTTCCGGCCATTGTTTTCATAGGCAGCAATATGTCCCGGGACCGTCACCAGGTAGTCTTTCAAGCCGTCATTGTTGAGATCAACGACGATCATGCTGCCTTTGTCGTCCTCCGGGGCCGGGATATCAAGATGGATAATAAAAGGATTCGAATCATACTGGGGCCCGCCTGTGCGGTGCTGCGTCGAAGCACAGGAAAAAATGCCGAGAACGGACAGAATCAGCACAAGGTGTGTCAGACTTCTTGTTCGTGATTTCATTTTAACTCCGGCTCATAAGGGAATAAATCGCTGCTTGGACGTCCTTACACTCCATTGCTGATTCCAAGCACGGATACAACAGCCACTTTATTGCGCGAATTGATTTTACTCGAAGTACACGAGCTGTGCAAAAAACAACTCGCCTTGCGAGAAGATAATTATTTGAGTTTTTTACCGAGAGTCGGCATACTGTATTGAGTAAGAATGTGGCCTGACGGCTTGTCTCGGTCGGTGATTCCGGTCATTATAACTGGTGGACAGAAGCGAGGTGTATCATGAAAAAACCGTTGATACGACGCATCAAATTCTTGTTCCTTATCGCGCTATGGTTCATGCCTGTCGTCGCTGCTGAAGCGGATGTTTCCATTGCCTATCGAACGGAATCGCCTCAATTGAGTTTTGCCGTTTCCCGGCTGGACCAGGCTCTGCGTCAGGTGAATGAGACACTGGTGCTCACTGACCTTGCCGGCCCTGGTGAATCCGATATTCTCATTGCCGCTGATGAGCGTGAGGCGATCTTTCTTCCGGGCGCGGCGCTGGAATCGTCCATCCTCTCTCGGATCGAGCCGGAAGGTTTCCAGATTGCCAGACGACACGCAGCGAAAAAGGATGTTGTCTGCGTGATTGCCCGCGATGAGACCGGAGCCATGTATGGCGTGCTGGATTTGGCCGAGCAGATTCGAACCGTGAAGGGATTAGAAAAGATCGAAGAGAAACTGTCGAATCGGCGTTTCGAATTCCGCGCGATCAAGTTCAATCTGCCCTGGTCGTCGTACCGGCCCGAGTCAAACCCGGCCATGAACCTGCACATCGAGACCTGCCGGGATCTGAATTTCTGGCGGCGGTTTCTGGACATGATGGCCCAGAACCGTTTCAACGTGTTGTCGTTGTGGAATCTTCATCCGTTCACGTACATGATTCGGCCCGAAGGCTTCGGCGAGGCATGCCCGTTTTCCGACAAGGAACTGGCCCGGTGGCAGCGCTTCTGGCGCCGGCTCTTCCGGATGGCTAAAGAACACGGCATCGAGACCTACGTCGTAAACTGGAATATCGTCGTCTCGCCCGAATTTGCCAAAGCACACGGCCTCAAGGAAAGAAATGACACCTCCGATCTTGTCCGGCGGTACACGCGCCAGTGCGTCAGGCAGGTCATCGACGAGTACGACGAGCTTACCGGGCTTGGCGTGACTTTAGCCGACTGGATGAACAACATGACGCCCAAAGAGCGAGAGGACTGGATTCAGGACACGTTTGTGGAGGGAATGAACCAGGCGAAGCGCCGGGCCAAGTTCATTCATCGTTCGGTGTTGGCCGGCTCGCCGGTCGAGATGCGGCGCGTCATTGACGAGGCGGACTTCCCCGACCCGGTATGGGTAGAGGTCAAATTCAACTGGTCTCACGGCCACTCAACGCCGAGGCTGGCCATCACACACGATTACTCGTCCGGGCAAATCGACGAGCGATTCTGGAAGCCCGCGCCCGAGAATTATCGAATCGCCTGGATGATTCGAAATGAGGACTTCTTCATCCTGCGCTGGGGACAGCCTGATTTTATCCGGCAGCACATTGTGACAAACGGCCTGGACTACGTCGGAGGCTACTTCGTCGGCTCTGAGGGCTATATTCCGGCCAAAGAATACGCTCATAAGCCCAACGACCACGTCACCTGGCGATATGCCTTCCAGAAGCAATGGCTCTTCTATATGCTGTGGGGCCGTTTGCTCTACGAGCCGGATACTCCGGATGAGGTCTTTGCGGCCGAATTTGACCACCGCTATGGGGACGGTACAGGCCAGACGCTGCTGAAGGCATACGCCCTGGCCGGCCGGATGCCGCTCAGACTGGCCTCGTTTCATCGAGCCACGTGGGACTACACACTTTATTCGGAAGGTTTTCTTGCCCCGGCCCAGACCGGATTCAACGACAAAGTCTCACCTTTCATTTCCATAGATGAATTGATCAGGCACGAGACGCTCGACCCGGCGTACCTGTCGATCGCCGATTACGTCGAAGCGGTGGTCGGCAAGCAGAGCATCGAAGAATCTCTCGTAACGCCTCTGGAGCTGGCCGAGGCCCTGGAGAGCGACGGCGGCGAGGCATTGAAGCTTGCGAGTAGCCTGACGGCCAAAGTCGGACAAGGTTCGCCCACACTCGCTTGCGAGATTGCGGACGTGCAGGCGTGGGCGCATCTGAGCCTTTATTTTGCAGACAAGCTGCGCGCCGGAGTGGCGCTGGAGACTTTTCGTAAAACCGCTGTCGGCGAACAACGCTGGAAGGCCGTCGCGTTGCTGAAGAAGGCTGCCGAGCATTGGGCCGACATTGTCGCCGTGACAAACCCGCACTACCGGGCGATACCGGCCGTGCAACTCTCGAGATCCGGTTCGGGGGATGAGGCCGTGTTTTCCTGGCGGCAATATCAGAATCAGACGCAAAGGGACATCCAAATCGCAGCCGGCGCCGAATAGTGCAGTGGCTTTGTCCGATTGGAGCGCGGGCGGTGGGATAATCGCACATTGCGGTCCCTCCACACGGATTCAGAAAAGGGGCCTACACCGAATTCGCATAGGCCCCAAATTGACACAAATCTTTCCCTCAGCCCCGCTGCGCTGCAAAACATCGCAGGCAGGGCTTATGACAACAACGCTTAGTCAATCTTGGAGATCACGATAACATCCAAATGAGCGCCAGCTTCACGGCGGGCAATCTCAAGGGTGTGCGCGCCGGGCGCCAGCGTGAAGAGTACCTTTGCATCTTCGTTGTCGTCGTCGCTGAAAACGTCGCTCCAGAACCAGCCGCCCAAATCAGGCGTGTCGTTCCAGCGAACCCAGCCGCTGCTGTGCAGCTCCGTCTCGGCGGGCGTGGTCGCTCCCGGGATGCGGAACCAGAAGGAGTTGTTGGCGTTGGGAATCCGAACGCGAATGCCGATCTCGTAGGTTCCGCCCGCTACCGTGAAATTGTACGTCGCGATACCATCGGGCGGCGGATTGCCAGTGCTGTCGCCCGCACTGTCGTCTGTGCCGATGTATTTACCGCCCAACGCCATAGGATCGTCATACGTCTTCATGGGTGCGGTGATCGTATCGGCCGCCTCCGCCTCGATCCAGAGTTCTTCCGAGGGAACCACAATCTCGGGAGCCAACCGATACAGCCGAATGTCATCAATGTACAATGTGCCGCCGGCGCCGCTGCCGTCAACACCAACAGCCAGCGTCGTGACACTCTGGAGGTTCACGCCCAACGATGCAAGGTCAATATTCCACTGCTTCCACCGTGTGTCGGCCGCATCGCCGGGACAGGCCACTTTGGCGCCGTTGACCTTCACGTACAACTGCCCGGTGTTGCCCATATTGCCCTGGAACCATATCACCAGTGTCGTGACGGCGTGCTGTGTCCAGTTCTGGGCAGCGGCAAAGGTGCGTTTGCCTTCTGAGTACGTGGCGCCGCCGGTGTTGCTGTAGAACAGCGGCATGGACTGCTTGCCGCCGTGGACAATCGTCAGCTC
>CP070806.1:875889-885775 GCA_020343675.1 Phycisphaerales bacterium | reverse complement strand
CCCAGGAAAGGCCCATGCCAACCTTACTCACCGACGTACCTTCGCGGGCGGCGCCAAAGCAGGCGGCCGATAGAATGCCGGCGACGAATCCCAGCGCACCTCCCAGGGCCCCGACCAGGACGTGCCTGGAGAGGAACATGACCAGGATGGCCCGGCTGTGAACCCCGAGCGCGCGAAGAACCCCAATCTCCTCCCGTCGTGCCCGGACGTTTGTGAATCCGAGGATGGCGATCCATATCGCGCATGCCGTGACGACCACGGGGGTCAGTATGGACGCGAATCGCTCACGGACTGCTCGCAGATTCTCCCGGGCGTCTTTTTCCTGCTGGACCGAGGCTCGGGCCTGCTCTTCGACTTTGGTACGGGCTTCCGCTCGCGCGATGGCCTCGGAGCCGCGTTCGATGACCTGCGTGCCTGGAAGAACCTTTGCGATTTCAGCGCGTATCAGAGGCAGACCCTCTTCGCCGACACACAAACATTCCAAAGCCAGAATAGCGTTGATCTTCTCGGGTTTATCCAGCAGCTCCTGGGCCTCGGCTAAGTAAATCCATGCGGTGATATCGTCCTTATTGCCTCGTTCCTTATGGCAGGCATGAACCGTGAATGTCCGGCCCATCAACTCAACGGTGTCACCTTCCTTCATATCCAGGCTTCGATGCAGTTCATACCCCAGGCTTATCGTCCCGGGCGGCACAGGCTGGACCATTGGTTTTACAGGGCTCTTATGCAAATTGGGGACCTCACCTCGGGCGCCGACCAGAATGATCTTTCGCTTGTGTTCGGGCCACTCGATTTTCTGCTGGAGGCTGGGAAGAAAATGCCGAACGGTCACAACGCCGCTGTTGGCTAACCGGTCCACGTATTCTTCGGGCATGTATTTCGAGGCGTAATCGTCCGCGTACCAGTCGTTGAGATTCTGATCCTTGGGAAGTATCACGACATTGAAGCCGAGCTTCAGCATCGCCTTTCGCGTGTCGTCCTTGAGCCTGGCCATCTGCTCGGCCAACGCGGCCTGTTTGTCCTCGAGTAACTGGTTTGTGTGGACGTCGTGAATTCGCAACAGTGTGACGGCTCCGACGAGCGAGCCGCTTGCGACCACGACTGAGAGCACGCCGAGGGCGAAGTTCAATTTGCGATGCAGGATCTCGCGAATCAACAAGCTCCAGATTGTCACAGTTGTTCCTTTCGCCGCCGACTCACTGCCAGGGTTCCCAGAGCCACAATCACGACGATACCGCCCAGGGACACGGCGGCCGTCCCCAGCAGACCAAAGCCGTGGCGGCGTTGTTTCTCAGTTGCAGGCGGTTCGGTCTGCGTGCTGCCGGCGTAAGTCGGGTCGCTCCCCAATTCGCTTTCAGCGGTCGCCTCCTGTACTTCGGAAGTTATCTCGCCCGTAGCTTCCGGAAAGACACTCGTCAGCTCCATAGGCGTCTCTTGCATTTCGTAGAATTCCTCGTAGAACTGCATCACCGCTGCGTCCCAATTGAAGGCCATCAGCAGATCAACACCCGGGTTCAGCATCTTGACCTCGCAGCCGCAGGGGCCGGTCAGGAAGCCAACCGCTTCGCGAATGTTGTCTGCGTTTATGCCCTGCCCGACCAGTGCGTACAGGGCCCGGCCCCGCCCGAACACGGGGAACAGAATCGGCTCGCCCGCGTATTCGTCCAGGTCCGGTTCGCTGCTCAAGAGCATCGCCAGAAGAAACTGCTCGTTCGGATCCGAGCGAGAGAGGCTCAGCGTCGAGAATTCGAAAGATAATCCGGGCATTTGCAGCTCCTCAACGAGCGCCGGCGCCATTTCCTTCAATTCCTTCGTCGCCGTCTCCAATTCCTGCTCGAGTAATTGCAGGGCGGCTTTATCCTTGGCCGCGTCACCCGATTCAATAAGAATCCAGACCCCGGACTGGCCTTTGCTCAGACGCTCACCCAATTCCGTGCGCATGGGGGACTGGGCCAGTTTCGATACCGTTTCGGGAGTGAATTCACCCGTCCAGAACGGTGCACCCCGGCCTTTGAGCCACGGATACCATAGAGCAAGGGCCGGCAGCTTTTCCGGAGTGTTCGGACCCAACAAGCTCTTGACCTCTTCTTCCGGAGCCGTGGCAAGGTCCAGCCCCGAAAGACGCAGATTCAGAAGCTCAGCCGTCTCGTCTTTCAGCAGCGCAGCAGCAGGCGTCTGCTCTGCCGACTCGCCGCGGGCGATGATAACGGCATCGTAGTAGTCCGGCGGCCATCGCTCCATGGCGTAGCGAAAAACCGGCACCGAGCAGGCGTCCACCACTGCCGGCAGCAGGGCAAAAAGCCCAAAAATCACGAGGTTGATCCGGTATAGTCTCATCTGGCGCCCTTTCAGAAGTCAGTACTTCCAGGCCCGAGCTCTGTCGTCTGTCCTGGAGTATTCGGCTTTCTGTACTACGCTACCCGATGCCTCATTGTTTGTCAAAACAAACGACTTTGCCATCAATCGTCGCCATATACAGCCGGCCATTCGCCGCCGCCATACCGTCCCAAACAGGCACGGATTCGAGATTATACTGAGCCAGTTTCTCCCCGTCCGAGGCCGAGACCACCTGCAACAAACTGCCTTTGCTGCCCTCCCAGGCGGCTTCCTGCTCGCCGAGGGCGTCGCGATTGGCCGGCGCGTCGGGTTCGTAGAAGGCCGCCTTTTCATCGGCCACAGCTGGAGGGCCCGCCGTATAAAGCTTTGCTCCGTCGCCTTCGTGCCGGACCAGGACCATCGCACGAACATGCAGCGGCAGCTTCTCTTGGGTCCAGCGGGTATCGGCGGCCCAGAGCGTCCTGGCGTCGAAGCCCTGCCGCACCTGCCAGTCCGAGGAGTTGGCGTTCTTGTTCTCTGATTCGGCGTTGATGGGGCCGTTGCTGCGCCTGATGCGCTGAATTGACTCGGGGCTGACTTGCTTGTCGGCAGCGTACAGATGGTACTCCAGAACTGAGGAGTTCACGATATATTCAGGCTTGCGGGCGTAGCCATAGACCGAATCGTCATCGAACACCATGATCCGCCCGGAAGGGGCCATGCGTCCGGCCTGAAACCAACTGCCGTAGCCGCCGCCCATCCCCCGGCCGTAAATCCAGTACGACCGGAAGAACCACGAGTCATCCAGAAAGCCGACCTGACAGAACAGATGGCTCCCTTCGCCCGTCTGTTCGTCGGGGGGCAGGGGTGCGAGCTGACGGCGGACACCGTCGAGGTCGAATTGCTGGCCCCGCATGTAGATGGAGCCTCCGTCGCTGGACAGAATATCAGGCAGCGCCACCGGCATAATAAGATTCCTGACATGGCTTTGCAGATTCTTGCCCGTCTCCGGGTCACGGTCGTCCAGAATAGTCTCTGTGAGCTTGCGACCTGTCTGCGGGTCGAGCTTGAGCATGTGAAGACCGCCGTCCAGAAACATCGACCGCCCCGCGACGCAATGCAGAGCGCCGTCCTGTATGAGCACGCTGCCATGCACGGGCCAGACCGACTCGACCTGCTCGTAAGCGGTCATTCGCAGGTCCACCGGCGCAGCGCGGAACCGCCAGGCCAGCGCACCGTCCGAGGCCCTCAGACAATAGACGCAGCCGTCGGCCGAGCCGAAGAGTACCCGCCCTCTCCAGATGGTTGGCGGGCTGTCCACGCGTCCGCCGGCGGTGTAGCTCCAGAGGCGCTTTCCCGAATCAGCATCCAGGGCGTGCACACAATGCGTATCGACCGAGGCAACGAAGAGTCTGCCGTCGGCGACGACCACGCTGCTGAGCTTGCCGCCCGGCTCAGCCTGCCAGGAGCGTTTCAAGTCGGTGGGCACGGCTGCTTTTGTGCAGCCGCTGCGCGCAGCATCGCAGCGATAGGTCGGCCACTCACCCGTATCCGGTGCTTCGTACTTCGCATCCCGCATCTGCTCATAAGCCGGTCCGCGTTGCAGTCGTTCCCGGTCCGGGACCTGCTTCGCAATGGAGCGTCCGATGTACTCGGGCGCCAGGGCGTTGAATCCGTTGAGCTTCGATTGCAGGTAGCAGCCGCAGGAATGGGGCGGCGCATAGATCAGGCCGTTACAGGGCATGATGCCGTAGATGCACCCGCCACGGACCCAGTGGTGGGTCTGCCAATTCTCAGTTTGAGGGTCGATGAACTCGATCCCCGTTCGCGAGGTCAGCAGGAACTGGTCCGTGGCTTTGGCCGGATAGCAGCGATGATGGAACCAGTAGATATCCACATCGGGTGGAAACTCTTTCTTGATCTGGCCCGTGTGCAGATCGAGTCCCCTGAAAATACCCGAGTCCCGACCGTTTGCAATGGCGCCCGACCAGACCAGGTCGTTGACGACAAGCAGGTCTTCAGGCGACTGATGTCCTGATCGGGGATGTTCGGCCGTCCAGAGCGTCTTACCTGTTCTTGATGAGACCGCCGTCATGGACCTGTCCCCGCCGGCGAAGACCACCACATCCTTCCACACGATCAGACGCGGCCCGAAACAGACGAGGATGGGATCTCGCCGCCCGATGGGTTCGGACTGCCATGTCGGCTCGCCGCTCCTGCGATCCAGGCAAATGAGCTTCTGTCCGTCGTGGAAGTACACGCCTTGCGAATCGGCTGCCAGTGTCATCGGCGCAACCGGAGCATCGTGCCTCCACAGGATCTTGCCGGTATCAGCCTCGACGGCGACCACGTGTCGCGGCCGCTCATCCCACGCCCAATCTCTGTTGGCGTGGTTTGTGTTGCTCCAAACATAGGCGAACTTCTGCCGATACTCGGGCCACTTCGAGGCCGTGTCGTTCACCATCGCAAGAATCACGCCGTCCGAGACAATCAGCTCCTCAGTGTTGGCCGTCTCTGTGTAAGTGCGAACTGTCTGCCCGCTGGCGGCGTCCAGGGCGGTCACCGGGGCGTCCAAAGCGAGCGTCGCATAAACCTTGTCGTCCACGGCCACCAGGCGCCGCGTCACCTGGGCCGGGCCACTTTTCAAGGGCCATTTGTGCGTGTTCCAGGAAGCCATCGGACGTTTCCACAACACGGTGCCGTTGAATGCGTCCCGGCCGACGAGAGACCACTTGGCCGGCAACTGGATCGAGACTCTCGGGCCCTCGTCCATGATATAGAACAAACGCCCGCCGGCCGAGACCAGCGCACTCATGCTGGCCATGTGATCGTGGTGCCGCGACCAGCGCGGGCTGCCGATCCACTGGTACCGGCGAGGCGGGCCCACAAGAAGATCGTGGGCGACCGGATTGTTGCTCGCATCGTGCAGATAGTGCGTCCACTCGTCCATTTCCCTGGGCCGAATCTTCAGCGTCTTCGTCCAGCTATCGCCTTCCCTGATGTAAGCCACGCCCTCAGGAACCAGAACGCGCACGAGTTCCTCTATGGGAAAATCGCCGATGTTCTCCGAGACAATGAGATTGACCATGTTATCGATGTACGGCAAGTAATTGCCGCTCCAATGATCGACCGAGACCTTGCCATACAGATTCAGCGAGCGGATATGCTCGCGTGACTGTTCTACGTTGCGGGCGTCGGTGTCCAGGCCATGGACCAGGTAACTATCGTTCGCATGCAGTGCCGCTGTGAGCGTGCCGTCGCCGCAGCCGACATGCACGATCAAGCCGCCTTTGATGCGGGTCTGGTCCAGAATCTCCTGTGCCAGGTCGCGTTCGGCGGACCAGGCGGGCATCGTCAGCGTCAAGACCATGAGAATCGTTCCCCCAACGCAGCTCGGCGTTTTGGCGTGGGGTAGCCTGTACATTGTCATCATCGTAAAACCTCCTTAGTGTTCAGGTTTTCTCGGCCCGTGAGACAACGTGTGGAATCTCAGGGATCTTCAGCCATGCACAACAGCCGGCCGTCCTGAGTCGAAATGTACAATCGGCCGTTGGCGGCAATCAACCCATCGAAGACAGGTAGAAAATCGACAGTGTATTGAGCCAATCGTACGCCATCCATGGCCGATAGCGCCCAGAGTAAACCATCCCTTTGGCCATCGAGGATCGCGTCCTGTTCCTGGAGTTTGGCAACGATGGCCGGGTCGGCGGAGTTATCGAAAGCTTCCTCCTCATCGAGCACATCGGGCGGCCCGGCGACGAACAGCGTCTCGTCAGCCAAGACCATCGCACGAACGAAAAGCGGGATACTCAAAGACCAGCGATACTGCAATCGGGAGCCGGCCCAGGACTTCACGCCGGCCACGAACCTCATGGCATCACCGGACTTGCCCTCCACGGGGATAGCCTGCTCGATCTCGCCGTGGTTGCCATTGCCGGAATCATCGGTCGCATCGCCATCGTCGAACGACATGGAAAGAACAAGCTCAGCATTGCCGGCACTGGTTCGGCCCGGCGTTGAATAGTGACTGCGTATTTCACGGTCGCTGAGGGTTCCATGGTAAATTCTGACCTCGTCGATAATGCCTGTGAATGCAAACGGGCTGGTGTAATCGCCCACGGCGCCGCCTTCGTCGGCGCCGATTTGCATGGCCTGGCCGGGATCGGAGGAAATGAAGCCGGATGCTTCGCCCGTGGCGGATAACCGGCCGTTGACATAAATCTGAAGCTCCTGGGCATCGGTTAAAACGCCGGCGAGATGAGCCCATTGTCCCAACACGTTTTCGCTCGCGCTGACCCCATGCATCTGTTTATCTACGCGGACTGCAAACTGCGGCCGGCCGCCTCGCACGAAAAGGGCATAACCATGCGAACCGGCTCCCCTGGCGAGAATGACACCGTCCGCCTTGTCGGCCTTGACCCAGGCTTCGACGGCCAGCGGCGTGCCGGCGGGATTGAGACTCCCAGATTTATCGACCCGGATTATCGAGTCCTCGCTGCCGGCCTGCGAGGTTGCGTCGCTCGCAGGCTCTCTGTCGGCGGCGAAAAGGTGATATTCCAGGGGCGTGGTCCACTTGAAATACTGAGGCTCTCGCCCGAATCCGTACACGCACGAATCGTCGAACGTCAGAATTCTCCCGGCCGGGGCATACCGGCCGGCCCGGTAATAGCCCCCTGCACCAGAAGCAAAGCTCTTGCCGAATACCCAGTAACTGCGATGAAACCATGTATCATCCAAAAAGCCAAAAGGACTAAACAAGTGCGCTCCGTCACCATATTGCTCGGACGCCTGGTCGTCGCTGTTGGCCGAATGCGGGGGAATCTGCTCGCGAACAAGCTCAGGGCCGGACCGCCCGGGTGTTTCAAGTGTGAATCGTTGAGATCGCATAAAGGTGTATTGGTCGTCACCGGACAGAATATCCGGCAGGGCCACCGGCATATTGAGGCCCTTGACATGCACTTGCAGGTTCTCGCCGGTTTGCGGATCCTGGTCGTCGAGAATAGTCTCTGAGAGCTTCCGGCCCGTTATTGGATCAAGACGCAACAGGCGCAAGCCGCCATCGAGAAACATCGACCTTCCGGCAACACAGTCAAGCACCGCCTGCCCGGGGCCTCTTGAAGAGTCATCCCGGACAAGCACACTGCCGTGAACGGGCCAAACCGATTCCAGTTGTTCGAACGCCGTCATGCGGACATCCTCAGGCGCCGCCTGGAAGCGCCAGAGCAGCGCACCGTCAGAGGCTCGAAGACAATAGACCCAGCCATCGGCGGAACCGAGAAGCACCCGGCTGCTGTAGATCGTCGGAGGCGAATCCACTCGACCGCCGACAGTGTAGCTCCATTGCACCTGGCCGTCATCCTCATCGAGAGCATAGAGTGTGTGCGTATCTACGGAAGCAACATAAGCGCTGCCGTTCGCAACCACGGGACTGGTCAATTTACCTTCAAGCCGGCTCTGCCACGAGATACTCAACTCGTGTGGCACACTCGATGGAGTGTGTCCGCTGCGTGCCGCGTCATGGCGATAAGTCGGCCAGTCCTGCGGCCCCGGCGACCCCGAGGGCCCCGCGCCGTAGGCGGGTCCGATTTGAAATCTCTGCTCGTCCGGAACAATCCGCGGATAGGACCGGTCTGTGTACTCAGGGGCCAGGGCACAAAATCCGCTGAGCTTTGACTCGCCGTAGCAGGCACAGTTGTGAGGCGGTGTATAAACCAGGCCGTTACAGGGTATGATTCCGTAAAGGCACCCGCCTCGCACCCAATGGTGTGGGGTCCAATGCTCCGCCTGCACGTCAATGAACTCGATGCCTGTCCTCGAAGGCAGAAGATATCGCTCTGTTGCCTTGGCCCGATAGCACCTGTGATGAAACCAGTACGTCTGTACGTCGGGAGGAAACTGTTTCTTGACCTGACCTGTAAGTACGTCCCATCCCGTGAAGATACCCGAATGCCCGCCGCCGGCGGTTGCTCCGGCCCAGGCCAGCCCGTTGATGACAAGAAGATCATGCGGACAATTGTGTCCGGACGGTTCGTATGAGGATGTCCACAGGGTCTGGCCGGTCCGAACCCGGAGCGCCGTCAGGGTTCTGGAGGAGTTGCCGCTTGCAAACAAGACAACATCACGGTAGGCGACGAGTGTCGGTCCGAAGTTGGCCGGCATTGATGCCTTTATTGGAACAGGCGAAGAAAACCATACGGACTCGCCGGTTCGAGGATCCAGCCTGACCACCCGCTGCCCATCATGGAAAAACAAGCATCGGGAGCCGGCTGTCAACGTCAGCGGAACAACCGGAAAGTCCCGCTGCCAGAGAACCTCACCCGTATCTACCTCAATGGCCATGATCCGCCGATCAGCCTGGTCCCAGGGCCACTCGTTGGCCACGCGGGTCTTGGCCTGGCCAACTGCGCGGTGTATCGGTACGTATTCGTTCCATCCCGTTTCCGGCGGATTCTGCTTGACCACAACGAACAGGATCCCCTCCGAACAGACCAGCTCCTCGGTCATCCGGGTACCGTCGTAGGTCTGGATGATTTGCCCCGTCGCGGCGTCGAGCTCACTCAGCGAAGTTCCGTCCATTCCAAGGGTGACATAAACGCTGTCTGCCCCGGCAACAAGCCGGCGAGGAAGCTGAGCAGGACCGCTCTTGAAAGGCCAGTACTGAGTGAGCCACGCGCCGATCGGCTGCTTCCACATAATCGTGCCGTTGAATGCATCCCGTGCTACGAGAGTCCATTTTGACGGCAGTTGAATGGACGCGCGCGATCCTTCATCAATGATATAGAAGATTCGTCCGTTGGCCGAGACGCAGGCGCTGACGCTGGCCATGCGATCGTGATGCCGGGACCATCGCGGGCTTCCAACCCATTGGAATCGACGAGGCGGACCGACTATCGAATCATGCGAGACGGCGTTGCCGCTGGAATCGTGCAGGTAGTGCGTCCATTCGTCAATCTCTTCGGGCCATGGTTTGACCGTCTTGGTCCAGCTCTCGCCTTCCTTGATGTAGGCCGCGCCCTCGGGAACCAGAACGCGAACGAGTTCCTCTATGGGGATATCGCCGATGTTCTCCGAGACCACAAGGTTCACAAGGTTGTCGATATACGGCAGGTGCCTGCCGCTCCAATGATCGACCGAGACCTTGCCATACAGATTCAGCGAGCGGATATGCTCGCGTGCTTGTTCGACGTTGCGGGCGTCGGTGTCCATGCCGTGGACCAGGTAGCTATCGTTCGCGTACAGCGCTGCTGTGAGCTTTCCGTCGCCGCAGCCGACGTGGACGATCAGACCACCCTTGATACCCGCGTCGTTCAGAATCTGCGTTGCCTGCTCTTGCGGCGACCCAAACGCTCCGGGAGGATTGAGGCAAACCGTCGAGACCCATGCCAGAGTAAGTATCACCTTGAGTCGGCTCATTTTTGTCGGTGAGACCATTGCCAGCACTCCTCATCAGTTTCAGATGTCAATTTGAAGTCTAGGCTTATCGGCGCGCCGCCTGTACGATGCTCGTTCGTAAGACTGCTCTTGTGAAGAGACTCATATGCTCATTGTACTTGTGACACCCGGCCGCCGC
>CP070806.1:865882-875789 GCA_020343675.1 Phycisphaerales bacterium | reverse complement strand
ATGCTGGCGCTACGGTGGATTGGCAATTTACAACTGCGGACGCTCGCGTAAAGCTAAAGAAACTCTACCCAGTATTATAAGCGTTACAAACTACTAGTCATTCTAATTTTGTTCCGCAGAAGTTCCCTGACAGATAGCGGCATGTATTTGAATCGCGGATCATTTGGGTCCCCTTCTGTACGAGCTAAGAGCGTTGGGCAGACCCAAGTGCCGTTCTTTACTAAACGAGCGAAGATTTCTGCCGCCTTTTTCTCGCTGTAGGGAATCCCTGAAGCATGCTTAAGTTTGAGAAGCCCACTGAAGTCCAACCAAGGTTAGTTGCACCCTTGTTGCATAGTAAATAAACTCTCACTTCTTCTCCACCCTTTAAGAATCGTTTTCTGAATTCTCCTCATCACGACTGTGATTCACCTGTTGCGCAACCGTTGCGCTCATGTTTTCTCGGGTATAATATACAATATAGCGAGTGGGATTCATATGGTGATCCCAGCTAAATCGACGCATGGATAGGTTCCCGAGCCCCTAATAGGACTATACGGGAAGCATTGAAACAAAATGGCGGAGGAGAGAATGAACAATGATACAAGAATCATAATCGGAATAGGGGATGGAGCTAATCGAAACCGCTACTTAAACAGCTCTAAAGTCCCAAAGAAGACAGTTGGTTGTGCATTGAGGCGGTTTGTCAAAAAGGATTGTTCATATTGGTACAACAACAAAGGCAGGTGTGAGCTCCACGACAAATGCTTGGTGTTGGACGGCAAGCCATGTGATTACTTTGAGAGAAGTGTATTGGTTCCAGTTAATTATAGGTATAAGGCTGGCACTCTCCTTGAAGATCCCGCCTTTGAGAAGAAGGTGCGTGCGCAATACGCCAAGATAAAAGCAGCCCCCGAGGCAGACAAGAACTGCTGCAGGGAGTGCGGAGTGGATATCCCACCAAAGAAGAAACGGTGTCAGCATTGTGCGGCGGAGTGAATACGAAAGCAAAAAAGAAGCTGGAAGCGAAAAAGGAAACATAATGCGGAGGAGCAGAAAAGATGAGAAAAGAAGAAAACAGAAAAAGGATGAGAAAAGGAAAAAGTAGAAAAAGTAGGGTAAAAAAGGGGCCTTATCAGGGTCATAAACACAGATTTTTGGGGGCGATTCTGAGGGTAAGTGCAATGGTACCTAACCTTCGATTTTGCATCATTTTTTTCTACCATTTGGAGGGGATACGATGAGCAAGAAAGAGTGTACCAACAAGACAATACTGGATTTTGCATTGGAATATTTTCATGGGGGATGGTGTGTCATTCCGATAGGTTTCCAGAAGATACCCCCAAGAGGATTCCAGCTGCAGAAGTATTTCACGATGAATTCAACGGAATCCCAAGTGAACCAGTGGTTTGCCAACAAATACAAGAAGCTGGCAGTTATTACTGGCCGAGTCTCTGGGGGGCTGACAATTCTCGAATTTGACTCAATGGAAGGATATGAATGGTGGAAGAAGGGCCACCAAGAGCTTGCAGAGACATTGCCAACCGTCAAGACCTCACGGGGTATGCACGTTTATTTCAGATCAGAATTGGACAAAAACTTCAATTATGACAAGATTGACCTGCTGGTTCAGAACAAATACGCCCTACTACCCCCTTCGCTGCATCCTGATAAGAAGAGTGTTTATAAATGGGTTATACCGCCAAATGGAGAGCTACCCCTGTTGGATCTTCGTAAGTGGGATTTGGATGAATATACAGAAGAGACAGAAGATATGGAAGATACAGAAGAAATAGAAGAAATAGAAGCAATAAGTATAAGGGGTAGGGTAAGGGATTGTATAGATGGTATTGGAAGTAGTGGTCTAAGTCCAAAGGATAAAGATCTACTAGCAGATATGATTATAAAGACATTACCCAATAAGGAGAGTCAACGTAATAGGGAAATGTTTGAATTCTGTCGTTACTTAAAGGGTCTGGAAAGCCTGCGTGATCTTCCCGCTAAGTCATTAAAGCCAATTATTCAACTCTGGCATGAAAAGGCTCTTCCGTTCATCGGGGCCAAACCCTTTGCCGAGACTTGGGCTGATCTTGCTCATGGCTGGAAGAAGGTCAAATGGCCGAAGGGCGATGATACGTTAGAAAAGGCCGTGAAGACTGCTATTGGCTCAGCACGAATCCCACCTGAAGCCAAAGAATATGACAGTGAAGAAGTCCGGCTGCTAATCAAGGTCTGTTGTGAGCTTCAGCAACTTCGAGAGAGCGAACCTTTTTGGCTGGCATGTCGGAGTGCTGCGGGAATATTGGGTGTATCGGCGACGCAGGCCAGTAAGTTCTTACAAATGTTGGTTGTTGACGGCGTATTAGAGGTCGTTGAGGGAAACACGACAACCAGGGGTACACGATACAGATATTTGGGGGGGACAATAGATGAAAAGAGCAATTTCTGACAACAATTTCTTGAACCTTTTCAATAATCTTCCGGATGGAAATGGCGGGTTTACACCTTGTCCTGAGGTCCTGACCGAAGATGAATTGATACGACTTCTACGTATTCCGGAGATCAGCAAGGCAGAGGACTTCCACAACGTTGTCAAAAATCTGAAGCGGATGCGAGACCTCCCTTGTGTACATATCTGTAGACAGCCTCTGTATCCGCGAGATATGGTTATGGAATGGGTGAAAGGGCAGAGAGAATGAATTTGGGCTATGAAATTCTGCACATCCCGATTAGATTATGTCCGGACCGTCTTGCCAGTCGGTAAGAAAGGAGGTTCATGTATGAGTGAACTGGTGAGACTGAGAACAAGACCATCGCGGGATGGAAAGAGGTTCGTGTATATGCTGGATCATCTGGACGAGAACGGCAAGCGAAAGCGTATTTCCTTAGGGCACGCTGACAAAAGGAAGGCTGAGAAGCAAAGAGCACAAAGAGAGCGTGAGTTGCGGATGGGTATAGTGGTACCAGGTTCGATGAAACTAAGTGATTTTCTTGAGGACAGCTTGAACAGGACCGGACAACAGACGCGGGATAGTACCCAATATGAACAGCGCTCAGCGATGAAACAATTCATCAAACTCGTTGGGGATATCGACTATCAACGTGTGACTCTTGCGCATGGAGAGCTTTTTCGGCAGAGTCGCCTGGACAAAGGCAACAGTCCTGCTACGGTTTCCAAAAAGGTCCGAGCGTTGAAGAGGTTGTTCGCATTGGCTGTAGAGCGAAAACAACTGCAGGAAAATCCGTTTCGGTATCTCAGACCACCGAAATGGAGGAAAACCAAGATCGAAGTCTATAAGCCTGATGAGTGCGAGCGTCTTCTCAGAATCGCCCATGAAGATTCTTCGGCTCTACCCTGGGACGTATTGATCTATACGGCGATCATTACAGGGATGCGACGCGGGGAACTGCTCAATCTGGTCTGGGCAGATGTGGACTTCGAAGCTAAACAAATCCACGTTTCACCTAAAGCGAATACACCCGAGACGTGGCAATGGCTGATTAAGGATACGGACCGACGGATTTTGCCTCTGACGGATGAAGCAGTGTTCATGCTGGCCGAACATCAAGCAAGACAGCCGGATAAATATGCCTATGTCTTTGTGCCACCGCAGCGGTACAAGGTAATCCAGGAGTTGAGGAAGCAGGGCAAGTGGACCCTCTCGGATGCAAGGCTGAAGGTCATCAACAACTTTCGGCGGAAATACGAGAGGATTCAAAAGGGGGCTTCTGTCAGAGTCCGGCGATTCCATGATCTGAGGAACACGGCCATAACGAATTGGTTTGCCAACGGTCTCAATGAGTACGAAGTCATGAAGCTGGCTGGTCATGCAACTTTTGAGACAACCCATCAATTCTACCTGGCCGTGGCAGACGATTTGGTGGACCGTGCGAGGGCCGCAGCGAGTGCTGGTGTGTGCCAGAATTTGGCGCGCATTTGGCACGCGCCTGCTTTTTCGAGCAAAGGGGATTGACAGTGTCTTCGGAAGGTGTTATGTTTTCGGGACTTAGAAATGTCGGGAGTGTAGCTCAGTTGGCAGAGCAACGGCCTTTTAAGCCGTAGGTCCTGGGTTCGAGTCCCAGCACTCTCATTTTTTTGTGTCATCGGATTTGCGAAGGAGATCGACTAATTTGAGCGGGCTATTCCACAATTTGGGAAGGAAGGTTGGACCGAAAGTCCGCAAGGCCAGGTGGATGTGGCAATCTATAGCCGGCAGTGAGGCCGACGCCGTCAAGGTCGAATACGAGGTCGGTCAGGATCTGGCGTGCGAAATAAGGCGCCAATTGGGTTCGACGCCGAACACCGAGACCGGTCGGATGTTGAATGAAATCGGTCGCCGTCTGACCACTTGCGTAGTTAACAAGTCTCGCAGATTCAGTTTTGAAACGGTCGAAGGCACTGAGCCTAACGCATTCGCTCTGCCGGGGGGATTCGTCTTTGTGACGCGGTCGCTAGTGGAACTCTGCCGCGGCAACCCGAACGAGGTCGCTTTCATACTTGGCCACGAGATGGCTCACATCCTCCGCGGGCATGCGATGAACCGGATTATCAGCAACTCGGCCATCGCCGCTGCATCTCGGGTTACACCCGTTCGCGGGCTCGTCGCGGGTTGGCTTCGCCGGGTTGGTGTGCAGTTCGTTGAGAGCGCGTATTCACAGGACCTGGAGTCTGAAGCGGACAGGCTTGGCGTGCACCTTGTTGCCGCCGCCGGTTATGAGCGTCAGGCTTGTGTGCAACTGTTGTCGCGTCTGGCCGAGCTCAAGGCGCCTCCTCATCAACTCGATCTGGGCAGTTATTTCTCCTCGCACCCGCCTTTCGAGGCTCGCATCCACAATATCAATCGTCTGTTGCGCAAGCTTCGACAACACGCTTAGCAGCCGGGTCGTCGTCGAGTTGCGGTTCTAAGTCCAGCAGAGTCTCCAGAGCGAGTTGTTCGGCCCTGCCCCGCCGATTGTGAACCTCCCGGATCCACGAGACCAAGGCATCCACGACCTTGGGATCGAAATCGTATCCGGATGAATCCACCAGGATTTCAATTGCCTCGGAAACAGATCGTGAATTGTGATAGGATCGATTTGAAGTCAGAGCGTCGAATGTGTCAGCTACGGCCAGAATGCGCGCACCCAGCGGGATGGAGCTATTCGACAGGCCTTCCGGATAGCCCTGACCGTTCCATTTCTCGTGATGACCGCGGACGATGTCAATCTCCTGCTCCAGAAAACTCATTTTGCCTAGTATCCGGACGGCTATGAGAGGGTGTTGCTCAATGATATTACGTTCGCGGGGCGTCAGTTTGCCTGGTTTGGACAGAATGGCATCCGGTATCCCGATCTTCCCAATGTCGTGGATCATGGCGGCCCGACGAAGGACCCCTAATTGTTTAGAGGGCATCTTTATTGTCTCGCCAACGCCCAGGGCGTACCGCGTTACGTTTTCAGAGTGTCTCTTGGCATAGGGATCTTTAGCTTCAAGCGCCTGGACCAATCCCCAGATGCTCTGAATGAACATTCTCTCTGCCTGTTCCGACAGGCCGGCGATGCGTCTCTTGAGTTCCTGTATCTTCTCAAATTCAATGTCGCTGGGCTTGAGAACCTTCGACATTGTTTTATCCCAAATTTTGACACAGTTTCGGCCGGAACTTTTCGCTTCGTACAGGGCCAGGTCCGCCCGGCGGATGATTTCACTGGAAGAATCGTTTTGATCGGGCAGGCCCTGTGCTATCCCGCAGCTAATGGTCATCGAGAGACTTTCGGCCACCGGTGTTTGCCAGACCTTGGTTCGGACTCGTTCCAGCAACACGGCAGCATCCTGCGCCTTGGTTTCGGGCATCAGGACGACAAACTCGTCGCCCCCGTAACGGCCGAGTACGTCCGGCGTTCGCTTCTGGCTTTTCATACATGCGGCGAGTTTCTTCAGCGCCTCATCGCCAGCCGCGTGACCCAGCACGTCATTGATCGTCTTGAAATTGTCCAGGTCTATGATGCCAACGGAAAATGGACGCTTATATCGTCGGGCGCGGGCGCATTCAGTCTCGAGCTTGTCCTCGAGAAGTCTCCGGGACCCGACACCTGTCAGGGCGTCGGTCAAAGAAGTAATCCTGGCCTGATGGTATAGACTCGCATTGGTCAGATGCGAAGTCAGAATCTCCTTTGTGAGTTTTGCCTTGTAAGAGGTCAGTTCCCTGTTCAGAACGCTGCAATCCGACAGCCCACACATGCACAAGGAGCCAGACAATTCGTGTTCGGGGGCGTCTTTGAGTCCCGAAATCGACAGCGGGATAACCAAACGGGGTCCCTTTGCCCCGGCTTTCAGGCAATCATCCGGAATGCTTTCATCGTAGAACCGGTTTTCATCGTCTGACTCCTCGCCGCTGGCGGAGTGCTCGATCTGCTCTCGGGCGCACAGGCACCTGTTGGTGCTCATAACGGCCGGGGGGTCTTCGCTTTTTGTCTGTCGTTTCTCGATCCTGTTCCACGGATGAGGACGTCCCCAGAGACACAGGACACATCGCCCGGCGTGAAAAAGTTTCGGCACTTCCCGGGCAACCGTATCCGCGGCTTCGCCAAGCTCGATGCTCTTGAGGCAGTTGGAGAGCATGGCCACTTCTTCAGCCGCGGCTCGGTCCTCAAGACGCTGCTGTCCCATAAGATCACGCGCAGAGAGGATGCCGATAACCACTCCCCTGTCAATAACGGGTAGATGACGGATGTGATTAGCGGCCATGATTTCCCGGGCCTTGCTGGTCGGCGTGCCGAGCGGGCACAAAACGACTTGAGGTGTCATGATTTCGGTTACAGGGGTCTTTTCGAGGTCGATGGAGGAGACCACCGCCCGGGTGACAATATCTCGCTCTGTCACAATGCCCGCAAATTGGCCGTTCCGGTCGTTCACAATAAGACAACCGATCTTGTTATCTGACATCCTGTTCGCAGCCGACTTGACTGTGTCGTCAAGACTGATGGCCACGATTTTTTCGGGACGCTCAACAGTTTCTTCCATTGTCCATGTCCTCTGAATGATGCGTCAATTCCAGCCCGTTGTACGGGCGAAGGGTCGTTTGCCCCCTTCAGGCTAAATCTATCGGCGTTCATGGGCGGGCACTTGGGGAGTTTTTGTGCGCAAGTGGGTAGTTCAGTGTTCAGAAGCGGTTATCGGTCTGACAATAGAGACCAAGGTCGCCGCATTCTCAAGGAATTTCTCTTTAAGTCGTCACGGAGTGGTGTCGATACATACGTGATTGAGTGAAGACTCCAACGCGTGCTTGGAGGAAGGAATCCTGTATTGTGTGGGAAAGTCTCTTCGGATGGTTGCAGAGGACACAAGGTATAGAGTTCTGCTGGTTGAAGACAATAAGCTTGATCAGATGGCTTTCACTCGATTTGTGAACAGCAGGAAGCTCCCCTACGACTACATCGTGGCAGGGTCGGTTTCAGAGGCCCAACACATCCTCGGTTCGGCGCAGTTTGACATTGTCATCTCCGACTACTCGCTCGGAGATGGTACAGCACTGAACATTCTGGAGTCTGTAAAGAATGTCCCGGTCATTGTTATCACGGGTGCGGGCGACGAAGAAGTGGTCACCAGTGCCTGGAAAGCCGGGGCCCACGATTACCTTCCGAAAGACTTGGAACGGAATTACCTGAAAGCCATTCCGAGGACAATTGAAAATGCCATCAAACATAAGAACATGGAGGAGGCACTGGATAGAAAACAGAAGAACCTGGAGGCCATATTTGATGCGACGCCTGTCGGCATGTTGTTGGCCGATGAGAACATGAACATCACACATGTCAATCATGCCATCAGACAAATGGTCCGCAGAGGCGATCCGGAGATTGTCGATCAGCAGATTGGAAATGCTCTGGGCTGTGTCAATTGCATGTGTGGAGGCCGGCAGTGCGGACACGGCCCGGCCTGCGCAGCCTGCGTATTCAGAGGAACCGTAAAAGGTGTGTTGGATTCGGGGCAATCGGTTCATGATGTTGAAATCCATTCCACGTTCGGCATTGACGGCAAAGAAACACCCTTGTGGGTGCGGATGAGCGCCGAGCCGGTCATCATAGACGGGCACCGGTATGTGGTTGCTGCCGTCGATGACATCACTGAGCGAAGGAAGGCCGAGCAGAAGCTTCAACTGGTCGAGGACCGATACCGGACAATTTTTGAGAATTCAGCCGTTGCTATCACAATGGCGGACGAACAAGAGCGGCTTATTTCATGGAACAGGTTTACCGAGACGCTTCTGGGGATGAGCAGGGAGGACCTGTATCTGCGGCCGGTGGAGTCGCTGTACACGGTTGAGGAATGGAAGAGAATCAGAGCCTGCAACGTGAGACAAAAAGGAATGCAGCATCATTTGGAGACCCGAATGACCAGGAAGGACGGCAGGGTCATTGATGTGGACATCTCCCTCAGTGTCCTGAAGAATTCCGGGGGCAAAGCGACGGGGTCAATAGGTGTCATCAGGGATATTTCCGAGCGTAAGCAGGCGGAGTTGAAACAAGCTAAGCTCCTCAAAGAGGTCGAGAACGTTAACCAGGAACTAAATGACTTCGCGTCGATCGTCTCTCACGACTTGAAGGCCCCCCTGCGCGGCGTCAAGACCCTCGCGAACTGGATATTGACGGATTACTCCGACAAACTCGATGAGAACGGCACCGAGCAGATAAACCTGCTATCGAGCCAGGTGGACTGGATGTATCAACTCATCGACGGTGTGCTTGAGTATTCGAGAGTGGGGCGGGTCAAGGAAGAAAAGGTTTGGGTGAATCTGAATGAGCTTATTCCGAAAATTGTCGAGATGGTTTCTCCGCCGGAAAACATCGCAATCACGGTGAAAAGCGACCTGCCCGTGGTTATGTGCGAGCAGACTCGTATTACTCAAGTTTTTCAAAACCTGCTCAGCAATGCGATCAAGTACATGAATAAGCCGCAGGGTCGGGTAGAAGTCGGTTGTGTTGAGCAGGAGGGCTTCTGGAAATTCAGTGTTGCTGATAACGGCCCCGGCATCGACGAAAAATACTTCGACAAGATCTTCAAGATTTTCCAGACGCTCTCGCCGCGTGACAAATCCGAAAGCACAGGTGTAGGTCTGACGATTATTAAGAAAATCGTCGAGCTGTACGGCGGACGGATCTGGCTGGAATCAAAAGTCGGCGAAGGAAGCACATTCTTCTTTACTCTGCCCAAGCAGGAAACGCTAATGTCCGAACCCAAACTCGAAGTTCAGATGGCCTGCTGAACCACTATCGTCGCCATTCTCGCGTATGAATGAGCTGGCGCCGAGAAACTTCGGACAGACGAAACTTCGAGCGGTTATCTACCCGCAGCCGCCACAGCCGTCGGCAGAAAGTTCTCCATCACCCACATTTCAGAAACAAATCCGCCGCTATGGAAAGCGACGCGTTGTCCGTCCGGATGAATACAGGGAGCCATAATCATCTCTTTCCATTCCAAGAGTTTCTGAGGTTCTCCTCCTTCGGCCGAGATACGCCAGAGCTCATTGAGTCTGGTAAAGAAAACGTCGCGACCATCAATTGACCAAACCGGAAAAAGCCCTGCGTCTTGAACCAGAGTCCTGGATTCGCCGGTTTCCACGGACATGATTTTAAGAAGAAAGGGCGTTCCGGCCTCCCCTTCCCGAATGGAATAGACCACTTCCTTTCCATCGAGTGAAAGCGACCAGAAGACAAGTTGAGGGCCTTCGAACTGAAAGAGTTCATTTTCACTGCCCGTTTCTATATTTCTGGCAAAGAACGGCGTGACAGTGCCGAGACCCAGTTTCCGGTATATCAGAGTCTTTCCATCAGCGGAAAGTTCGGCCTGTCTGATATTTCTATCTTCGATCTGAGCCACAGCCGTACACTCGCCGGTCTGAATATCAACCGTGTAAACAGGTGACGGTGAACCCATGCTCCTGAAAGAAGT
>CP070806.1:855742-865782 GCA_020343675.1 Phycisphaerales bacterium | reverse complement strand
GCCGGGGGGCGACCTCGAACGGCTTGACGACGCCGGCGGCGCCGGTCACCAAAAGCGTGTTGAAGACGTTCGAGCCGACGAGATTGCCAACCGAGATGTCGTGATGGCCCTTGACGGCAGCGACAACGCAGGTCACCAGCTCCGGCAGGGACGTGCCGAAGGCGATGATGGTCAGGGCGATCACGGCATTGCTCAGGCCAGCGCGCTCGCCGATCACGATCGCTCCATCGACCGCCATCTTTGCCCCCACGGCCAGGCCCACTAATCCAATGACGACCATCAGTGAGTTCTTGGCCGGACGGGGCACAGGGCTTGTCAGGCCTGCTTCGCCATTGGCCACTCGGATTCTGTTTTGCGCTGCTTCTTTCTTTGCCCTGTGCACGGTCAGAACGATCAATCCTGCAAAGACGGCCAACAACATCAGGCCTTCCCACAAGCTCAAATGCAGATTGTGCAGGAGCGGCCAGAGCAACAGCGCTACAGCTAACATCACCGGGATCTCGCGCAGCAGCGTCAGCTTCCTGACTTCGAGAGGGCGAATCAGCGCCACCAGACCACCGACCAGGGCCAGGTTAGCGATGTTCGAGCCGAAGACGTTGCCGACAGCCAGGTCCCCTCCGTCGGTCTGGCGCAAAACACCGGCGATGCTCGCGGCTACCTCGGGCGCCGACGTCCCCATCGCGACCACGGTCAAACCGACCACCAGCGAGCTGACGCCGAGCGACCGGGCCAATCCCACTGCTCCGGCCACCAGCAGGTCGGCGGACTTCCACAGAATCAGCAATCCTCCGGTCAATAGTGCAATCGCTACGGCCAAGTTCATCGTATCGCCATATCCTTAGTGCTGAGTCCCCATGTCGCTGAGGGTTTATTCCTGTGAGACAGTAATCGAAGATGGATGCAACTTCAAGCTCTTTGCCCCTCTGCAGGTAATACTTGCTCCGCGTCGGCAGCCTGGGGGAGATTTTCAGGCAGCAACGTCCCGATCGCAGCGTACGAAACGGTCTACACCTTGCCCACGACGAGGCAGGCATCGTGCCCGCCAAAGCCGAAGGAATTGCTCAGGGCGTAGTTGACCTTTGCCTGCCGAGCCTGCAGCGGCACGTAATCCATCTTAAGGTCGCATCGCTCATCCGGGTTCTCCAGGTTGACCGTGGGGGGGATGGCGGCCTCGTTTATCGCCTCGACGCACACGATAAGCTCAACCGCGCCGCTGGCGCCGAGCAAGTGTCCAATGGAACTCTTCGTCGAGCTGACCGGAATCTTGTAAGCGTGCTCTGCGAATACGTACCTGATCGCGGAACTCTCCGCACAATCGTTCAGTTCGGTTCCTGTGCCGTGTGCGTTAATGTAGTCTATTTTCTCCGGCGCCAGGCCGGCATCGGCCAGGGCCCGCTTCATGGCGCTTGCGGCGCCGGCGCCGTCCGGCAACGGGGCGGTAATGTGATAGCCATCGTCGGTGGCGCTATAGCCGAGAAGCTCAGCGTATATTTTTGCACCGCGTTTCCTGGCGCGGCCTTCTTCTTCCAGGACAAGCACGCCGGCCCCCTCGGAGAGAACGAATCCGTCTCTGTCCTTATCGAATGGTCTCGATGCCGCCTGTGGGTCGTCATTCCGGAGGCTCAGCGACCGGGCGGCGCAAAACGAGGCCAGTCCCACCGGGGTCAGGGCCGCTTCAGCCCCGCCGGTGATCATGATGTCACTTCGCCCGCAGACGATGTTCGCGAAAGCCTCGCCAATGGCATTGTTGCCCGAGGCACAGGCGCTGGAGACGCAGAAATTGGGGCCGCGAAGACCGTAGCGAATGGCGATATTTCCGCTGGCCGCATTGGCCATTAGTCGTGGAACGCAGAAGGGCGAGACCTTGCCCGGCCCCTTGTCCAGCAGCCTGATATGCTGCTGCTCGATTTCCCCGATGCCGCCGATTCCCGTCCCCACGACGACCCCGGCACGAGAGACGTCTTCTTTCGAGAAATCAAGACCACTATCGGCCACCGCCTGATGTGCCGCCGCCATTGCAAACTGCGTGAAGCGGTCCATCCGCTTGCTTTCCCGCTGGTCCACGTATTTGGTGACATCGAAATCCTTTATCTCGCCGCCAAAATGAACGGGGTAGGCGCTCGTGTCAAACGACTCTATGGTGGAAATGCCGCTCCTGCCCTCGCATAGCGCCGCGAAAAAATCGCCCACGGACTCCGCCAGGGCGGTGACACAACCCCGGCCTGTAATAACAACTCGCCGTCTCTTCATACCGGGACTTGTTCGCTATTCTTTGCTCTTGGATTGTGCAACGTTGACGATGTAATCGATTGCGGCGCCGACCGTTTGGATCTTCTCGGCCTCTTCGTCCGGAATGCTCATATCGAACTCGTCCTCGAATTCCATCACAAGCTCGACCGTGTCCAGCGAGTCGGCGTTCAGGTCGTTAATGAACGAGGTCTCGCGCGCTATTTCAGACTTGTCCGCACCCATCTGCTCACTGATTATGTCGATTACTCGATTCTCAATCGCCTGAACATCTACACCATCAGCACTCACTTGTTTATCCTCCCTAATCGATATAGGAATTCATTTCTTAACCTGACGCCGGGCAGCGACAAAACCGCGCTCACAACCATCCTGCCCGTCCAATTCGGGGGGCTATGTTACTCACAAAAGAACCCCCCGACAAACATTTTTTTTGCTTTTTTTTCACATGGCCATACCGCCGTCCACACAGAGGACCTGGCCTGTTATATAGCCCGCCTCGTCACCGGCGAGAAAGGCAACCGCCCTGGCGACGTCTTCAACGCTGCCGAACCGGCGTACGGGAATAATCTGCTTTGCCGCGTCCTTGACGGCATCCGGGAGTACGCTCGTCATTTCCGTCATAATAAAACCGGGCGCGATGCAGTTTGCGGTAACGTTCTTCTTGCCGACCTCCCGCGCAACGGATTTCGTCATTCCGATAAGACCCGCCTTGCTCGCGGCGTAGTTGCTCGAGCCGGCCTGTCCCATCACTGCCGCCACGGAGCTCAGGTTGATGATCCGGCCGAACTTGTTTCTGACCATAGACTTCAGCGCAAAGGTCGTCGCAATAAAAGCCGCGCGGAGGTTGACGTTCATGACGCGGTCAAAATCCTCTTCTTTCATTTGCATCATCAGCTTGTCCCGAGTGATCCCCGCGTTGTTGACCAGAATACCGATGCCCTTGTATTCCGAAGCCAGAGACTCCAGCGTCTCGGTAAAGGCGGCGGTATCGGTGATGTCCACACACTTTGTCACGACGGTGGAGCCGGCTTCTTTCACGGTGCTCTCCAGCTCGCCAAGCTGCTCGGCAATGATGTCCAGCCCGGCCACGATGCGTCCCTGCCTGAGCAGTTCGAGAACAATGGCCCGGCCTATTCCTCTGGCAGCGCCGGTTACAACAGCCAATCTCTTTTCCGACATCCCTGATATCTCCCAAATAAATTCTCGAAATTATAAACGCAGTCCCGTGTTGGACCCGGGGCCTTATCCCGACAATCCTTTTATCGCCTGCACATTGCTGACGTTGATGATGTTTGCCTTTCGTTCGATTCGCCGCATCAGCCCGGTCAGGGTCCTGCCCGGGCCGATTTCGTAGAACGTTTCGGCGCCGTCGGCCAGAAGCTGTTCGATACATTGTTGCCAGAGAATCGGGTGTGTCAACTGCCTGACCAGACCTTCTTTGATGTGCTCGCTTGTCCGGTAATACTGCGCATCGACATTGGCGATAGTCTTGCCTTCCGACGGCTCGGCAATCGGGCAGTGGGCCAACGCTTCGCGCAAGGCTTCGGCGGCGCCGGACATCATCTCGGTATGAAACGCCCCGGCCACCTCCAGACGCACCGCCTTTATCGCTCCGCACTTTACGGCCAGTTCCTTGGCTCTGCGGCAGGCTCTCTTGCCGCCGCTTATGACGATTTGTCCGGGACAATTGAAGTTGACAGGCTTGAGCAGGTCTGCCTCACCGGCCCGTTCGCAGAGTCGGCGAACGGTTTCATCGTCCAGGCCAATGATGCTCACCATCGCCCCTTCGTTCGCATCGGCCGCGGCCTGCATCGCCTGTCCGCGTTTGTGAACCAGTCTGAGGGCATCCTCAAAGCTTATGAGGCCCGTGGCGTAGAGGGCCGTGTATTCGCCAAGGCTCAGGCCCGCCGTCGCGTCCGGACGGATCCCGCTGGTGGCCGGCTCAGTTCTGAGGACCTCCAGGAGCGCTGCGGAGGTGGTAAAAATCGCCGGCTGCGAGACGGTCGTGCTGTTGAGCTCTTCCGCGGGTCCCTCGAAGCATATCCCGCGCAAATCAAAGCCGACGATGTCATTTGCTTTCTCGAAGATCTCTGCCGCCGCAGGAAACAGACGGGCGACATCAGCACCCATGCCCACAGCTTGGGCACCTTGTCCCGGAAACAGGAAAGCCGTGTTCATAATTCGAATCTCTCACCTTGAATTCCCTATGATGCCTATGGCTCCGCGGCAACGCCCTGAGCCATCAAAACACAATTACGTTGGCGCCCCATGTCAATCCGGCGCCGAACGCGACCAAAACCACGATATCGCCTCGCTCGAGCCTGCCGGTCCTGACGCATTCATCGAAGGCGATCGGCACCGAGGCTGCGGAGGTATTGCCGTACTCGGCAATATTGATAAAGACTTTGTCTTGGGGCACGCCCAGACGCTTGGATGCGGATTCAATGATTCTCGCGTTCATTTGGTGCGAAATGATCATTCCGATGTCGTCCAGGGTCACATCGCAGGCATGGAGGCACTCATCAACGGTCTCAACGATTCGTCGAATCGCCTGCTGATACACCTCCCTGCCCTTGATTTGCATATAGATCTTCTTCGGGTCGTCCAGCTCTCTGGACGCCGGATGGCGCGAACCGTACGCCTGGCAGTTCAAGGCTTCCCATCGTTCGCCATCGGAGTGCATGGTACTGTAGAGAATGCCTCTTCGCCCGTCGTCGGCTCGTTGAAGCACCACGGCGCCGGCGCCGTCGCCGAAGAGGATGCAGCTTGTCCGGTCCGTCCAGTCTGTAATCTTTGTCAGCGTCTCCGCCCCTATGATCAGGGCGTTCTTGAGTCGGCCGCTCTCGATGAACTGCTGCACGATGGACAGACCATAAACGAAACCGCTACACGCCGCGGACAGATCGAACACCCATGCTCTGTTGGCCTTGAGGGCGCGCTGGACGAAGGACGCGGTGGACGGAAAGACCATCTCGGGCGTAATCGTCGCGACAACGATCAGCTCGACCTGCGCCGGGTCAAGACGTGCTTCGGCCAGCGCCCTTTTGGCGGCCTCGGTGGCCAGAAAGGCGGTGCTCTCGTTCTCGGTGGTCACGTGCCGGACTTTGATGCCGGTCCGGGTGGTGATCCATTCGTCCGAAGTGTCCACCATCCTGGCAAGCTCATCGTTCGCCAGCGTCTTTTCCGGCGCGAACGAACCGTGACCGGTGATGACAGCGCGGTAGCAGGGGGAGGGGGCTTTAGCTGGATTGTCCATCAGCGGTCCTTACGCAAGTTCGCGACAGATACTCAATTATCTTGTCGTTTATTTTTTCCGTATTGAATCTCTTGGAGGCGAGAATGGCATTTCTTACGGTCCGGCTCTGACTGGACCCGTGACAGATCAGCGCGGTGCCGTTGACGCCCAACAGTAGGGCGCCGCCGTACTCGTTGTAGTCGTACTTCGTGTAGATCCTCTTCATCACCGGCTTGAACTTCATGGCAAGCCGGAGTCTCTCTTCCATAAGCTCGTGCTTGATGGCCTTGAACAAACCGTCAACCAGGCCTTCGGTGAGCTTGAGGATCACGTTGCCGACGAAACCGTCCGAAATGACGACGTCGCACGCTCCCTTGAAGATATCTCTGCCCTCAATGTTGCCGATAAAATTCATGTTCGAGTCCGTCTTCATCAGCTCCCGCGATTTCTTGACGATCTCGTTTCCCTTGGCGTCCTCGGCGCCGATGCTCATCAGTCCGACGCGCGGCTTTTCGATGCCGAGCAGGTGTTTTGAATACACGCTCGCCATGACCCCGTATTGGTACAGATGGATGGGCTTGCAGGCGATGTTGGCGCCGACGTCGCATATCGTCACCGGCCCTTCCGGCGTGGGAAAGACGACCGCTATGCCGGGGCGATTGACGCCGGGCAGATTTCTCATTCTCATCTGGAAAGCCGCCACGCACGCCCCCGTATTGCCTGCTGAAATAACCGCATCCGCCTGGCCTCTCTTGGCTAACTTGGCGATAGTGGGGATGGAGCTCTTGGGCTTGCGTCGAAGACTTTCTATCGGCACATCGTCCATCGCGATGATATCCGGTGCGTGCACGATAGTGATCGTCCCCCTGCGAGACTTCAAGGACGGCAACTGTGCCTCTATAACATCCTCGGGGCCGACAAGGATCAGCTCATCGTCCTCGCCCAGCAGCTCAATCGATTCCAGCGCGCCGGCGATGATTTCCTCCGGTGCATTGTCGCCGCCCATGGCATCAATGGCTATTCGCATAGTCCGCCTGCCCTTATGAGGACTCCTTACCGAGTTTCAGTGTGATTTTCGGGTTGACATACCCGCAATTCTCACACGCGGCGTGGGGCAGCTTGGCCTGGCCGCATTTCTTGCAGACTGCGTAGTTGACCGCCTTGAGACGGTGATGGCTCCGGCGGGTGCGGGTCCGGTTCTTACTGGTCTTCTTCACTGGTAACATGCTCAACTACTCCATAATTTTCACGTCGTATCCGGCTAAATGCGTTATTCAACGTCAGTGCTTACTCCCCTGACAATAGCGTCAAAAAGCTTTCTAATAGTGAACTCCCACCTCTTTGTCAAGCGAAAATTGACTTTTCGCTCCGGGCCGTGCGGGCTCTCTCAGCGCGTCGGCGGCACGATGCATCGTTCAGCCAGCGGCTATTTCCGGCGTTTTGGCAATTTGCCGTTGCAGAACGGGCCGATTTGTGGTATGATAATCTTTAGAAGAAGGACGTGAATCCGAGAACAGAATTGTGGTCGGGCGCATCTTGATTAAGGTGTGCCGGAAAACATTGAGGATACTGGGAGGTTATTTAGCATGTGCCGGTCAACGCGGACAAATTTGACAAAGAGAAGCGTTTCCAGAGGCCAGGCGATAAAGGGCTTTACCCTCATCGAACTTCTGGTTGTGATCGCCATTATCGCGTTGTTGCTCGGGATATTGATGCCCGCGCTGCAGCGGGTGAGGAAGCAGGCAAGGTCTTCTGCGTGCAAGGCGAACATGCACTCATGGGCCCAGATTTGGACGATGTACTGCCAGGACAACGACGGCTATTTCTGTATGGAATCCAACTACGTCGGCTGGCCGCGCGGCAATTGGATAGAGGCGCTGCGCCCTTTGTACCGGACAAAAGCAGGCATTCTCATATGCCCGACAGCCAAGAAACGGCTGCCGAGTCTGCCCAGCCATGGGAGTTTCGACAGGACCTACAGGATGGGCACAGGCGGAATGGAGGACCGACGGGAAGAAGCCAGCTACGGCGCAAATTGCTGGATCTTTAATGCACGCGCGGGGCAGAGTACTATTCAGAACCGTCCGGTTGAATGGAACTGGAAGACCATGGACGTCAGAGGTTCAAATCAAGTCCCGCTTTTTGGCGATAGCATGTGGCGGGGAGGCGGGCCCTTCTATCAGAACAACAACCCTCAGTCCAACCGGATCAGGCCTGCTGATCATAATGGCCAGTGGCTGGGGGCCGGGTACGAAATGATGCATTTTGCCATGGACCGGCACAACGGGACGAACAATCACGCGTTTTTCGACTGGTCCGTCAGAGCCGTGGGCATCAAGGAGTTGTGGGCGCTCAAGTGGCATCGGAAGTACCCGACGGGGGGCTTCTGGACAGTGGCCGGCGGCGCCCAGCCCAGCGACTGGCCCGAATGGATGCGAAAGTACAAGGACTATTAGCCAACACATCCGCAGGATTTGTCCTGCTCGGAACCGGAACACGAATCACCCGGGTAAGAGTCTCGCTCAAACACTGCGTGACGGCAGCCAGAGAACTCACTCGCGCAGCTTTGCTCGCCATTGTTCGGCCTTTTCCGGCTTGCCCCAGGCCTCGTGGAGGTCGATCAGGTTCTTCCACAATTCTCATGTGTGTGGTGTTCTGGGCCGAGCGATGCAATCGCTGACAGGGTAAGGGGCCTATGGTGGTGGTACGAGGCGCTTGAGCTCGTCAAACCAATTTAGCACGACGATCAATTGGGTTGCCGCCGGCTGCTCTTCGCTTTCTTTGACCATAAGAAACCGTTGGCCATCGCCCGAAACGTCATAATTTCGCCTCGCGCCAGTTAGGTACTGTCCTTCAAACAGAACCTCAGAGTCGATTACTCTGAACTCAGGCTCAGTTTCAATAGTCAGGGCCATCATTTTGTCGCCGCAGCGATAGAATAACTCCTTGCCATCCCGTGACCATACAGGGTGGTAACCACCGTCGGTTGAAATCTTCTGCGGGACAGGCTCTGGGTATGGAGTCACATAGACCTCGCTCGTGCCTTCCGCCTCTGAGGCATAGGCAATCCAATCTCCGTCGGGTGAGAAGACAGCACCCCATTCGTCCCAGGATTCGCATAAAAAGGACCGCGGCGCGTTCCCATCCTCGACGGGGAGAAGCCAGATGTCCCTACCCGTGACGGGACTATCTTCGGTAAAGAGCAGCATCTTGCCGTCGGGTGACCACGAGGACGCTATCTGATCGTAGGGACCTGTCACGAGTGGCTCTTTGGGGCTACTCCTGCTCGCAGGCATCCAGTATGCGTCATATGGCCCGTTTGGGTAAGATGTAAATGTCAGCTTATTGCCATTCTGCAGCGTCCAGAGAGGGAGCATGTTGTTGCTCTCGAACGTAAGCTGACTTGCCAGCCCGCTCGGTAAGTCATACACCCAGACGTTGAGGGTATCCCCCTCCAACTTCGTAAAGGCCAAACGTAGTCTATCGGGCGATAGACGGGGGTGTCTGTACGCTCGCGGAGGTAACGGCAGCGGCTCTACCTCCTCGCCCTGGCGGTTGACCCAGATTAGCTGGCGGCGGGCCAGCCATTCGCCGCCTCGCGCATAATAGAGCAATCCGTCTTGGGAAAAGCAGAAGGGCGCCCGCCCAGAGTCAAGGGATTGGTTTAGACCTTCGGCGACCGGACACCGCGGCTCACCAACCTTGAGCTGCTCAATATCGAAGGGTGCCGCCATGAGCGTTCCGGACTGGGCATAGAGCAGATGGCCGGTCGGGGCATAGCGGGCATGAGACGCGCCAATGAGAAGCGTTCGCGACTGGCCCGTCTTTAGTGAAAGCACAGCAACGCAGGTATCACTCAGCGTGGTCTTCCACATCGTGAAAAGCACAGCCTTGCCCCCCGGCAGGACCTCGGGCCACCAGTGGGAAAACTCATCCTTGTCCGGGGTCGTCACAACCTCCGCAACACCTCCAGCGGCTGGTATCCTGTAAAGGCCCGTTGTCACCGCAGGAGAAAAGTAAATCATGTCGTCCGAGCCCCAACTGGCGCCCACAAGATAGCTGACGTCGCAAAGGGTTTTCGGTCTCCCACCATCCAGGGACAGCGTCTTCAACTTGCCGCCGACACTAAAACCGATGGACTTACCATCAGGCGAAAAAAAGGGCCAGAGGGCGCCCTTTGTTTCCGGTAGTTCTATGCCCTCGACCTGGTCAAGCTCGCGCAGGAAGAGTTGGCTGTTGCGGCCAACACCGCCCACGTAAACCAGCCGCTTACCATCGGGCGAGACGGCTATCCCGGACTCTTCCTCGTTCAGCATTTGATTCTGCGGCAGGCTGACGGGAAAGCGGGATAGGGGCAGGGGCGTAGGCGTTGGTCGCTTGAGACTCCACGTTACCAGACTCACCGCAACAGCAACGAAGACCACACCGGCCATTGCCGCTATCAATCGCCTCAGCCCCAAAGTCAGTGGTGTGCCCGGCAAGGGGGCAGTGAATACGCCAGCACTCTCAAAGTCGGTCAGTGTTTCGCTGATTTCGATAGCCGCATCTCCGATGT
>CP070806.1:845553-855642 GCA_020343675.1 Phycisphaerales bacterium | reverse complement strand
CCGGACATACGTCTTCGACAACCTCGATGAAGTTCTTAGAGACGAGTCTCTGTGCCCTGCGCAGAAGCAACGGCACGGGACTGGAAGGTTCATGCCGATCAAAATACTGGCAGACTTTCTCAATGGCCAGCAAGGCCTCCTGGGGCGAGCGAATCTCACCGCTGACAGACATCTCGCCTCTTTCTGGTTCCCTGTCGGTCGCGGGCGCAGCTTCCTCGACGGCCTCGCCGTAGCCGCGTTTAGCCAGATACCCTAGAATACACCTGTGGATACTCCCCAGAACTGACTCGAAATCACTGAGGTCGGGCGTTTGTCCTTGAGAAGCATTCTCGGAGAACACAGTCGTGATGTTCGCCAAGTGCTCGATCGCCTCCTCGGCGGCCTGGGATGCTGCAAGCAGTTCGTCGGTTGCCGTATCTTGAAAGGCCGCGTCGATTACTGACATATCGGGGACTCCGGCCATTTCCTCAGTTGGCAGCGGAATCTCCCCCTTGGCAATCTGGATATCCCTAAGACTGAACTTGCCCATCTGAGTCGAATTACAGAGCGGTACTTCTGCCAGTCGTTGCTTGAACTTCATGGGGTCCTGCTCACTGACTGTCGCCGGGGACAGTGACTGCAGGATGTTTATCCGCTCGAGAGGATCATAGTTGTCGTCCGGGTCGAGCTGGGGATAGAGATGTTCCCAAAAGCGCTCCAAAAGTCCTCGCAGCAAGCCCAAACCGTCGCGCAATCCAGCGAGTCCATCCAGCTTCAGCGCGGCAAGCAGAAGGTACACTGCAATCCTCAGGTCTCTGGAACGCCGCAGAAGCTCGATGCTCTTTTCGCGAACATCCCGCCAGTTGGGCTCCTCCGCCTCTTCCTGCACGCCCGCCACAACACCGCCCGATGACTGAGGCCGCAACATGCCCTCAAGGGCAAGGAAGGAGTTATCGTAGGAAAGGTCTTCGCCACATGGAGCTTCCGGATTCACTTCGGAAAGCAGGCTTTCAAATTCAATCGCCATGGCATCGTCCCGCCTAACCAAATATCTTAAAGAACTCACTTTTGGTCTTAAGCGGTATTGCAGCCAGATCCTCGCAAGAGACCAAAAAACAGGATATAGAACACGCGCTGCTCCAGCATGTCCGGCGATGCACGCTAGGCACGCTGAACGCTGCCATCCATCAGTGGGCACAGCCAGTGCTCTGACACAAGAGGAAGGAAAGGCTCGGATCCCACAGCGGGAAACTAACCGCAGGACCAGCTAACACTCCTTTCCAGCCGTGTCGCGATTTTATAGTAATCGGAACATACTGTCAAGCCCTTCAAGATTTTTTTCTGGGATGGCCAATGAACCTCGTATCCTCCTCGAGAAGGTAAGATGTATGTCCTGGGATCAGTACCAGATGCTCAGAAGAAGATGGGAGGGGCAGGGGCTAACTCCTGCCGCGCAACGTCCGGTAACCAAACAGCCCACAAGAGGCTGAGAAAATGTGGCCCTCCAAGACGAGATAATCCTTTTCGAGGGCCTGATCGCGAAGCCATTAAGCTACTTCAAACAAATAACAGGAATGCCAAACAAAGTTGACAAGTTCGACCTGCGACTGCGAATGGTCAAACACGCCATCAAATACGGCGTAGAGCCAACCGCCAGGATCTTTGACACAACGCCCAAGACAGTCAGAACATGGCTCAACCGGTATCGCCAAGAACACCTGACAGGGCTCAACGAGCTGCCGAGAATACCGCCTACCTGCCCAAACAAGACTTCCAAGACTTCATCGGTAACGGCACGCAAAATCGCTAATCTTCGGAGGCAATTCCCTTTCAAAGGTCTCAAACGCGAACACCATCTACTCTGCAGTCACGAGGCCGTCAGGAGAATACTCCATGAGTACGGGTTGATCAAAAAAAGGTGTAAGAGAAACATAAACGCAAGGAACACCTCAGCAAGATGAAACGTAAATGGAAGCTTTTCGGCTGGTCTAGCACAGATACAGAGGATCTCAAGGATATACTGCATTACTGGCCGCAGATGAAGGGGCTCTCTTGGCCAAAATATCAATTAGCAGCACGCGAGGTACGCAGCAGGACAGCAGCACTTGGGCTGTCGGCCATGCAAGAATCTGGGCAAACACAAGAACACAAGCGGACCCACGAATTCTAAAGGATTTGTCTTGACTTCACTGCGCAACTGACCAGAATACTACCTGTAGCTAGAATACAAACAGGAGACACAGAAATGGCTTTCACACAGAACTTTGACTTCAACCAAGCAGACTATGCAGGCGTCGGCGGCGGGGTGTGCGCCGTGCTCAGTGCCTGCTGGATTAGGGAGATGCGTGACCACAAAGGCCAGGGACCGGCTCAACGCAAACTCGTGCTGGAGCAGGCAATCCGCAGGTTTGCGCCGAGACTACAGAATGTATATTCGGACAAGTGGAGCCAGCTCGACAGCGTCAAGAGGAAGTGCGCATGGGTCCTTCGTTTGGCTGGCGACTCCCAAATAGTAGGCGAGCCCCACTACAATCTGAACGGCGTAGCACTTACAAATTACGTAAAGGATCTGCGGCGGACGGGTTTCCACTACAATTTCGGCGGAGCTGGTGGAGGAGGGTGGGGGCATGCTGTGGGGATTTGGCGGTCGGGTCATGCAGGCATTTTGCCCTCTGGGCACGTGTACGTTTTCGATCCGAACCAGGGAGAGTTCATAGGAAATAAGTCCGACTTGGCAAGATTTATCGACAACCGCATTCTTAATTCCTTCGATCCTTTGGCCTGCAGTTGGACGTACTGCTTGAGAACCGATAAGCCAACTCAGGGCGATACCGGCAGCCAATTTCAAGGACGGAGGGCGAAAGTAATGTAGGTCTCCACGAAAGGAAGGGATGCCATCTGAGACGGACGCGTGTCGTTTGGCGTAGATGGTCCGATCCGGACACTATTTTGGCAGAAGAGGCCCAGGCGAATGCGCGGTCGAGATGACATGGCTTGACTTCAGACAAGAAAGTGTCTCTGTGGAGTGAACATTCTGTCCTCCATACCCAACGTCGTTGGGTCACCCAGGCTCAGGAAGCAGCCTTGCCTGATCCCGGCCGACGCCGGGCGGACAGCCACGTGCCGAGAACACCAGCACTCTGTGCGTGAAACGAACCATAGGAAGCCGCTGATCCGTCGCCTGCATCAGGCGGACTACCCAATATCACCTTCAAAGAAGTCTGAAAAAACAGTTGACACTGAACTGTGTTTCAGCAAAAATGAAGACCAACGTGGCACGCATCCTTATGTGGGCGATTGACTTCGACGTTCCGGTGCCAGGTGGGGCCTGTGGCTTATGTTGTCCGACTTGCACACTTGAGCAGCTCAACTCGGTGCCTATCAGCACGCACCGCGGATTCGAGGCAAGGCGAAAGGATCAGAACTATGGCGGATATAAGTCGCACGTCTTTGTTCGGAAAGCTGAATAGTAGTGGCTACAAGGCTATTGAAGGTGCTACGATCTTCTGCAAGCTGCGTGGCAATCCATACGTGGAGCTGGTGCACTGGCTGCACCAGATTCTCAAGTTGCCCGACTCGGATCTCCACCGTATCATAAAGCACTTTGAAATAGATCCCTCGCGACTCGCCGCCGATATGACGGCCAACCTGGATGGACTGCCGCGAGGCTCCACATCCATTTCGGACTTATCCTCTCATCTTGAAGAGGCTGTTGAACGAGGCTGGGTTTACGGCAGTCTTCTGTTCGGTGAGTCACAGATTCGCACGAGTCACTTGATAGTAGGAATGCTCAAAACAAGTGGTCTCAAGAATGTCCTTCTGGGAATATCGAACGAGTTTCGCAAAATCAAGCTGGAGGAGCTGACGGACAACTTCGCGGGAATTGTCGCCGGCTCGCCCGAGGAATCTATGGCAGCAACTGATGGTACGTCGCTGCGTGCCGAGCCCGAAACCGCCGCAGGTCGTGAAGAGATGGCACCGGCGGCGATGGGAAAGCAGGAAGCCCTTGCGAAGTTTTCGGTGGACCTTACGGAAAAGGCGCGCACCGGTGAAATGGACCCGATATTGGGGCGTGACGAAGAGATTCGCCAGATTGTTGATATCCTTATGCGCCGGCGCCAGAATAACCCCATTCTGACTGGCGAGGCGGGTGTGGGCAAGACAGCAGTCGTGGAAGGATTCGCGCAGCGAATCGCGCAGGGAGACTTACCTCCTTCGCTCAAGGACGTCTCGGTTCGCGTTCTGGACGTAGGATTGCTTCAAGCCGGCGCGAGCATGAAGGGAGAATTCGAGAACCGTCTCCGTCAGGTCATAGAGGAGGTGCAGAGCTCGCCCAGACCGATCATTCTGTTCATTGATGAAGCACACACTCTCATTGGTGCCGGTGGAGCGGCTGGCACCGGTGATGCGGCCAACCTGCTCAAGCCGGCTCTGGCTCGAGGCACGTTGCGAACTATTGCAGCCACAACATGGGCGGAATATAAGAAGTATATCGAAAAAGACCCTGCGCTGACCCGAAGGTTCCAGGTAGTCAAGATTGACGAGCCAGAAGAGGAAGAAGCATTAGTCATGATGCGAGCGCTCGCGTCAAACCTTGAGAAGCATCACCGCGTTCAGATTCTGGACGAGGCTCTAGAAGCAGCAGTCCGTCTTTCGCATCGGTATATTGCCGAGCGCCAACTGCCCGATAAGGCGGTGAGTTTGACCGACACCGCCTGCGCCAGAGTTGCCATTAGTCAACACGCCGTTCCGCCGGAACTTGAAGACTGCCGGCGACGAATCCAGGCGATGGAAACAGAGCTCCAGATCATCGACAGAGAAACTGCCACAGGCATGGACCACAAGAAGCGCCAGTCTGAAGTCGTGAAGAAAATCGAATCGGAAAGGAAGCGACACACCGAACTGCAGGATCGTTGGTCGAAGGAAAGAGAAAAAGTCGACGAGATTCTGGACATTCGCGCCAAACTGCGCCGAGTTGGGGAAGGAACCATCGAACAGACCGAAGAGACCGGGAAGGAACTCCCAAAAACCAAGAAGAATACGAAACAGGCGGCTGAAGCTTGGAAAAGTGGACCCGACGAGAAGGCGGACGCTTGTCAGGAACAGGTTGATAGAAAGGGATTACTCAAACAGCTCAGACAGCTCCAGGGTCAGCTTAAGAAGCTACAGGGAGAGAGACCCTTAATCCTACCCTGCGTTGATGCGCAGGCAGTCAGCTCGGTGGTCGCTGACTGGACCGGGATTCCCGTCGGTGGTATGGTCAGGGATGAGATTGCAGCCGTCCTGCATCTGGAGGATAAGCTCCGTGAACGTGTGATCGGCCAGGATCATGCGCTTGCGGCAATCGCAAAGCGTATAAAGACATCGCGCGCCGGCATAGAGAATCCTAATCGCCCTATCGCGGTAATGCTTCTGGTCGGGCCAAGTGGCGTGGGCAAGACCGAGACGGCGCTGGCTCTGGCAGAAGCTCTGTACGGCGGGGAGAGCAACATAACTACCATCAATATGAGCGAGTTCCAGGAAGCGCACACAGTCTCGACGCTCAAGGGTTCTCCTCCGGGATACGTGGGTTACGGCGAAGGAGGAGTCCTCACAGAAGCTGTGCGGCGGCGACCGTATAGCATCGTGCTGCTCGATGAAGTCGAAAAGGCCCACAGGGATGTGCATGAAATATTCTTCCAAGTGTTCGACAAAGGAATAATGGAGGACGCCGAGGGACGTCTAATCGACTTCAAGAATACGATAATTCTGCTTACGAGCAATGTCGGGACGAATCTGATTATGGACATGTGCAAGGACCCCAGGCTGATGCCAGAACCAGATGGCATATGCAGGGCTCTTCGCAAACCCTTGCTCGATGTATTTCCCGCAGCTCTGTTGGGGCGACTCGTTACTGTGCCCTATTACCCGATAAATGACGAGACACTTGGACTCATCATTCGCCTGCAATTGGGCCGCATAGGTCGCCGCACGATGGAGAATCACAACATACCATTCAGCTATGACGATGAAGTGGTCGAACTTGTTGCGGGCAGATGCACTGAAGTTGAAAGCGGAGCAAGAACGGTTGATGCGATTCTAACCAACACGGTGCTCCCTGAGATAGGCCACGAGTTGCTGGTTCGACTTATGGATGGCAAGACAGCGAAACGCGTACACGTGGGTGTGAAAGGCAACGAGTTGAATTATACCTTCGAGTGACATGCGGCGTAGAGTTCAACCGTCAAAAGAACAGTTATTGTACACGGACTGCGCCAAGAATAGAGTAGAGAGTCTTGAAAGCTCCACAGGTAGAATCATATAATGGCTGACAAACCCACACAGAAGAACAGGGAATTGGCAATTTACACGCCCTTAGGTGAAGACGTTCTCCTGCTGATAAGTATGTCGGGCACTGAACAGCTCGGGCAGCCTTTCGAATACCTCCTGGAGTTGGCCAGCGATGACCATCAGATCCACGCCAAGGACGTTGTGGGGCAAAACGTCACCATTCGCCTGGAACTGGGGGCTGGCAGGACGCGGTATTTCGACGGTCACGTGAGTCGTTTCACCCAGCTGACTACCACAGGCCAGCTCGCTCGCTACCAGGCAACCGTAGTACCCTGGCTGTGGTTTCTCAGCCGCACTGCGAACTGCCGGATTTTCCAGGACAAGAAAGTCCCTGACATTATCAAGCAGGTTTTCCGTGATCGCGGATTCACCAATTTTGAGGATGGCTTGAGTGGGAGCTACCGGACCTGGGAATATTGCGTACAGTATCGGGAGACTGACTTTCGCTTCGTGAGCCGACTGATGGAACAGGAGGGTATCTATTATTACTTCAAGCACGAGAACGGCAAACATTCACTGGTGCTGGCTGATTCATACAGCGCTCATGACCCTTATCCTGAGTTTGAAGAACTGACGTACGAGCCAGCCGACAAGGGAACCGCCGCTGAAGAGTGTATATCGGATTGGGTGGTAGAGACCCGCCTGCAACCGGGTTCCTATGCACTGAAAGATTTCGATTTTAAGAACCCCAAGAAGGATTTACTGTCAAGGGCAAGAATAAGCCGCCAACACACAGCTGCAGATTTCGAAGTATACGATTATCCCGGTGACTATGCCGAGACGAGCGATGGAGAAGAGTATGCCAGGAAACGGATCGAGGAGCTTCAGGCCGAGTATGAGGTAGCAACAGCCCAGAGCGATGCACGCGGCATCTGCGCCGGATTTACTTTCAGTCTCACGGGCCATCCCCGCGACGACCGGAACAAGGAATACCTGATTACCTCGGTAAATTACAGGATCAAGGGGGACGAAATCTTCTCTGCCAACTCGGGAGGCGGCGAATGTGCCTATTCGTGCAAGCTTACCTCGATCGAAAGTTCTCAGCCTTTCCGCTCGCCGAGGGTCGCACCCAGACCATCGATCGCCGGTCCGCAGACGGCTGTTGTGGTGGGGCCTTCCGGGGAGGAGGTTTACACGGATGAGCACGCCAGGGTCAAAGTCAAATTCCATTGGGACCGTTACAGCAAGGCGGATGAGAACAGCTCCTGCTGGATCAGAGTGGCCCAAGTCTGGGCAGGAAAGACTTGGGGGGCGATGTATATTCCGCGTATCGGTCAGGAAGTAATTGTGGAGTTTCTCGAGGGTGATCCCGACAGGCCTATCATAACCGGCCGTGTCTACAACGCCCAAGCCAAACCTCCATATGACCTGCCCGGCAACAAGACCATATCCACTCTCAAGTCCAGCTCCAGCAAAGGCGGCGAAGGTTTCAATGAAATCCGTTTCGAGGATAAAAAAGGCGAAGAGCAGATTTATGTTCACGCTGAGAAGAACCTCGATATCCGCGCCAAGAACGACCGCTTCGAGACAATCAGTCGGAACCGGCACCTGCACGTCGAACAGGACAAGTTCGAGCATGTGGACAACAACCGCAGTGAAGAGGTCGATGCCGACCACAAAGAGACAATTGGGAAGGACCGGCACCTTACGGTAAAGGGCAAGGAGGCTAAAGAGGTTGCCAAAAGTCTCTCGCTGACCGTCAAGGGTGATGTGATCGAGGTCTTCAAGGCCGACCACTCTGAGCAGACCACAAAAGACTACTACGTCAAAGCCCAGAATGTCGTGATCGAGGGTTTGCAGAACATTACTCTGAGCGTCGGCGGTTCTTATATCGCCATCGAAGCGGGCACCATAGAAATTAACACGAGCGGCCAGTTGAAAATCGATGGTACACAAGTTCAGGTCAACGGAAAGGCCCAGACATCCATCCAGGGCGGTGCTATGACAGAAGTCAAGGGTGGCATCGTAAAAATAAACTGACGGAAGCTTGGTGTCAAAATGGGAAAGAAGAGTGGAAGGGCGGGAAAGGCAGTTCCCCCGGCAGTACCGGACAGGCCTGATGACGCTGACATTGCCGATCCCGGCAAGGTGGCAGAGATAAAGGCAGAGCAGCTCGAGACGAAATCCGGCAAATACGGCTCCCAAAAGGCCAAGCCGTTCAAGCCCTCGGCCGAAGAGGAGGAAGCGGCGGAGCAAGGCAGAGAAGAAAAGGAAGGAGAGAAGAAGAAAGGCTGGATTGAGATTGAACTCGTGGGCGAAGACGATGAGGGTATTCCCGGTGAGAAGTACAGAATCACCTTGCCGGATGGCTCCGTCGCCGAGGGCACTCTCGATGAGAAAGGACTCGCCCGCGTGGAGGGATTCGAGAAGGGTACGTGCAAGGTTTGTTTCCCGGATCTTGACAAGGAAGCGTGGGAGAAGATCTGATGGCTGATAGGAGATACACCGTCAAACAAGGCGACTGCATTTCCAGCATTGCCTTTGCCTACAACCTGTTCCCTAAGACCATATGGGATCATCCCGACAATGTGGAGCTCAAAAAACTGCGAAAAGATCCAAACGCACTTTTTCCCGGTGACTCGCTTGTTATTCCGGAAAAGCAGTTGAAAGAAGAGCAGTGCCAAGCAGAGCAGAAGCATCGTTTCAGACGCAAGGGTGTCCCTGAGAGACTGCGAATACAGTTTCTAACTGGAGATGAAGAAGATGACGCACCCAGAAAGGCTGTCCCGTACACCCTTGACATTACGACAAAAAGCGGAAGCTCGGTTCCTCGAAAGGAAGGCAAGACCGATAATGACGGTTACCTGGATGAGGCGATTCCGCCCGATGCATTAAAAGGTGTAATCATTTTCGATGAAGGTGAAGATCAGGAGGTGTACGAAATCATGTTAGGCCATCTTGATCCAGTTGGTACACCATCCGGTATCAAAGCACGGCTGGAAAATCTGGGTTATGAATGCGGAGAAGATGACAATACACTGGACTATGTGACCATAGAGGCAGTCCGAAAGTTCCAGGCAGACAACGATCTGAAGATTCTCCCAAGTGACTTTACGGAAATAGATCAGGATACCCTGGACAAAATTGAAGAACTGTATTCCGGGGAGTAGTAAGAAATGCTGATAAGAAAAGCTCCCGAAAAACTCAGTAATACAAAATTGAGCCCCTGTGGCGACATAATAAAAAACTTGAGCGGAGATAATTGGAATATAAAAATACGTCCGCATTCAATATATAACAAACTGGCCGAGCACCCAATATTTCAGGAGTTTGCATATTCCAACCAGGCGCTGTGTAAGAAGCTAAGGCCGTTTTATGAAAAACTGCCGAACGAGAATGGGTTGAAATCTAAGCTGGACTCACTTCAAGACAAAATCTCTTATACTTCGCCAAGAGAGAATAATCTGCCTGAGTATTTGGCCAATCTTCTGTGGTATAAAGCCTTCTTACTGGATGCAAAGAGCCAGATACCGCAAGCAAGGACCAATGAATATAGCCGGAAAATAGGTCCCGAAAATATAAAAAAGCTTCAAGACCAAGAGGAAAAAGTTGAAAAATGTGAGGAAAATCTTCTGACTCAAAAAGAAGTATATGAGGAACAAAAAGTCGAAGTTGAAAAGATAAATAACGTGGACTATAGCAACTACAAAGAATGCGAGAAAGAATATCAACAGCGCAAAGAAAGCCGTGACGGATACCAACAACAAGGTTACGACACCGAAGATAAAGACTCTGAAGAATACAACCTGTTTAAGAAGAGCCAAGAGCAGTTCGATGCTA
>CP070806.1:835186-845453 GCA_020343675.1 Phycisphaerales bacterium | reverse complement strand
ATCTGGACCCGGTGCTGGCTCAGGCGGTGGCGGCGGCCGGTTCGGGGGCGGACCTGTCGGACGTTCGGATCAAGTTCCAGCAGTACGACAACTATCCGGCCTCAAGCGACGGGCGTGAATTCGATAATATTTGGATAGGCTGAGGAGATTCCCCCGTACATGAAGAAGTGGCATAACATCTTGTGGTTGCGCAGGCGACAGATGCTGTGACTTGCGAACCATAAGTGAACAGATATGTGGGTCTTCATTCTTGGAGGTTTGAACCATGGAAAAAGGAATCAGATCAAAATTAGCGGTGGCTTGCGGGCTTATGTTGCTGTTCGGCACCACAAGGATTGCTCTGGGTGTGCCCAATGACGACTGTGCCGACGCAAAGGCGATTGGAAATGTGGCAGGCCTTTCATTCGATACGACGGATGCAACGTCTGACGGTCCCCGGCATTACATGAGAAGCCCGAACTTGTGGTACTGCTACACGGCTCCATGCACAGGTTGTGCGACGGTCAGTCTGCTTGGCAGTGACTATGACACGAAGCTTGCCGTCTATGAAGGCTGCGAATGTTATCCGAGCTTGACGAACCTGATCAAAGTCAGCGACGACTTCCGCGGTCGGCAATCACAGCTCAGCTTCCCCGTGACGGCTGGGAATCAGTACTTGATTGAGGTTGGCGGGTATGGCAGCCGGACGGGGCAAGGTGTGATCACTGTCACTTGTGACAAGAATGCCCATCCGCCGGACAATGATGATTGCGAAGGCGCAGAGTCCATTGAGAACGTAACAGACTTGCCATTCGATACCACATGCGCTACGCTCGACGGTCACGGGCATTGCGAGACCAGCTCGAACATCTGGTATCGCTACGCTGCCGCGGGTTCGGGTGATGTTACTGTCAGCCTTGTCGGTAGTGAGTACGACACTGCGCTGGCTGTTTACAGCGGGGCCGATTGCTACCCGACGTCGGAAGACATGATTGAGTGTAACGACGATTTCGATGGCCACTTGGACTCTCAGGTCACATTCCAGGCAGTCGCCGGCCACGAATACCTGATTGAGGTTGGAGGTTACAGCGTGGACGAGAGCGGCCCGGGCGTGATCAGCATCATCTCCGACTTCGAGCCGCCGTTGGATAACGACGGTTGTCTGAACGCGCGGAAGGTCGGTGACGTGACGAACCTGCCCTTCGACACGCGCGAGGCGACATTCGACGGTCCCGGTCACTGCATGGACAGCCCAAATCTGTGGTATCGCTACACGGCGTCATGCACAGGGCCGGCAGTGATCAGCTTGTGCGGCAGCGGTTTCGACACAATGCTGGCTGTCTATAGAGGGTGGGAGTGTTATCCGAAGTCGAGTGACTTGATAGGATGCAACGACGATGCCTGTGGCCGTCAGTCCGAACTGACGGTGAATGTCGTCGCCGGCAACCGCTACCTGATCGAGGTGGGAGGCTATGGCGACCAGACCGGTCAGGGCGTGCTCAGCATCAGTTGTGAGGGCGAGCAGCCGGCTGAGCAGTATGATCTGGGCGATGCACCCGACAGTACGAACAACTATGGCAGGCTCATGAGTGCCTATCCCTACCAGGGCCTTCTGCCGGTCGTTGTAAACGCTAATTACCCGACCGTCTTCGACGACGGCACCGGCAATGGGCCTCACGGGCCGGTCCATATGCGGCCCAAGGCTGTTGCCTACTTAGGTGAGATGGTCACATGGGAAACCGAAGCCGATCATGGCCCCGACCAGGACGGAGTCAACAACATCAGACCCTCGGCCGATTCGCCGGACAACGACCGGCAGGATGACGGCGTCGTCTTCCCCGTCAATCTGCCCTCTTGCCGCTGGGCGACGTTCGACTACGTTGTTCAAGTCGTCGAGCCGGGCACCGATCTCTGGGTGAACGTCTGGTGTGACTGGAACCGTGATGGCGACTGGGATGACACACCGACCTGCACGCGCGGTCCCGCGCCGGAGTGGGCGGTTCAGAATCAGCTTCTGTTCAATCTGCCGGCGGGAGTCCATCAAATCACCACCCCCGCGATTCTGCCCTGGCATCCAAAGAACGGCCCTGACCAGATGTGGATGAGAATCACGCTTTCGGAGCGGCCCTTCAAAGGCGGCAGCCATCCCGGTGAGACAGGCAACGGCGGTTCAGGGCCGCTGTCGAAATACGATATCGGTGAGACCGAGGACTACACCTTCGCTCCGGATATGACTCGTCCGGTATGTGAAGACTTCAACGGCGACGGCCTCATCAACACTCAGGATCTGGTCGATATTACGGCCGCGTGGCTCTCGACGTGTCCTGAATAGCCGAGACACTTTTTGGAGGTTCTGTTCGGGCTTCTGAGTACGTCGGTGCTCAGAAGCCCTTCTATTGGGGGCCCGGCGCAGCGTGTTCCAAACCGGCGACGGAGCGGCTGTTTTCTTTCCCGTCTCTGTGGAATGATTTGGAACAAGAGTTAACATGTGCTGCACAATATGCTATCATGTGGGCATGATGACGCGAACGGATCAACGGATGTGCCCCGCAGGTTCTTTGTTAAGAGCACTAGTCGTCCTGCTGCTGATGCAGCCCTGCACCTGGGCGGGCCTGCAGGAATTAGGCGTTGAGGAGATTATTTTTGCCTGTCGTCAGCCCGGCGCGGGGGGACACTGGTACGAGAACTTCGGCTACTACTCCCAGAACGAGAACCAGAAGCTCTATCGAGCAAAGGGCCGTTTGTGCCGGCTGAACGTTGCGACCGGGGAACTGGCTGTTTTGCTGGAAGATGACGAAGGGTCGATTCGGGATCCGCAGATGCATTATGACGGCGGCAAGATCCTCATCTCGTACCGCCCGGGCGGGACGGACTATTTCCATCTTTATCAAGTGAACGTCGATGGAGGCGGGCTCAGACAGCTCACCTCGGGGCCTTATGACGATATCGAGCCGACCTACCTGCCTAACGGCCAAATCATGTTCTGCTCCAGCCGGGCGGACCGTTGGGTCCCGTGCTGGTACACACAGGTTGCGATCCTGTACCTCTGCGATGGAGACGGGACGAATATCCGGCCGGTCTCGGCCAACATCGAGCATGACAATACGCCCTGGCCATTGCCGGATGGCCGGGTGATTTATGAACGGTGGGAGTATGTGGACCGCAGCCGGGTCGCGTTTCACCACCTCTGGACGGCCAACCCCGACGGCACCGGCCAGATGATCTACTACGGGAATCTCCATCCCCACACGTTGATGATTGACGCCAAGCCGATTCCGGGCACCGACAACGAGGTCGTGGCGGTCTTTTCCCCTCAGCACGGCCGCAAAGAACACGAAGGGGCCATTACCATCGTCACGCCCAAACGGGGGCCGGATGAAGTGGCTTCGGCTCGCGATATAAGCGGGGGCAAGGATTTCCGCGACCCGTATCCGCTCTCGGCCGACTGCTTTCTCGTGGCCCGGGGTCCTCAACTGCTGGTGATGAACAGTCGCGGCCAAACCCGGCAGCTCTACCGCCTGCCGTCCGCGCTGGCCGAGGCGGGCGTTGAGTGTCACGAGCCTCGTCCTTTGAGAGCCCGGCCGCGGGAGGTCGTGATCCCGCCGCGCAGCGATCCGGGGCAGGCCGTTGGACGGCTCATTCTCCAGGACGTCTATACAGGGCGGAGGATGGAAGGCGTCAAGCGGGGCGAGATCAAGAAACTCCTCGTGCTTGAGAGCCTGCCCAAGCCGATCAACTACAGCGGCAAGATGCCGCCCATGAGCTACGGCGGAACCTACACGCTCGAACGTATCGTCGGCACCGTTCCCGTCGAACCCGACGGGTCGGCTTATATGGAGGTGCCGGCCCTGCGGAGCCTGTTCTTTGTCGCTCTGGACGAAAACAATAATTCCGTCAAGCGGATGCACAGCTTTCTGGTCGTGCTGCCGGGCGAGACGACCAGTTGCCTCGGCTGCCACGAACAGCGGCAAAGAACTCCACGGCCTCAGGCACCGGGCGCGGTGCAGGCGCTGAGAAGGCCGCCCAGCAAAGTCGCACCTCTTGCGGGAATTCCCGACGTGTTCGATTATCCCCGCGACATTCAGCCGATCCTCGATACGCATTGTCTGGCGTGCCACGACTACGACCAGCGAGCGGGCGGCGTCATTCTCAGCGGTGATCACGGCCCGATTTTTTCGCACAGCTATTATACGCTAACGGAACGACAACTGGTTTCCGACGGGCGTGACCGCCTGCAAACGAACCTGCCGCCTCGCACTGTGGGCACGTCGGCCAGCCCGCTGATGAAAATGCTCGACGGCAGTCACTACGACGCCCGACTCACGCAGCACGAGCAGGACATGATCCGGTACTGGATAGAATCGGCCGCACCGTACCCGGGTACCTACGCCGCATTGGGCACCGGCATGATCGGCGGCTTTCCCAAAAGCGTACTCGAAACGAGCGACCGCAAGTGGCCCAGTTCCATCGCCGCGGCCGAGGCCAGCGATCGGCGCTGCACCGGCTGCCACGACAAGTCGCTTCCGATGCCCCGCTATCTGTCCGACAATCTGGAGTTGATTCTCTCGAATCCCGACATGAACGACGTTCGGGTCAGGCTCTCGCGTCACCTGATGTTCAATCTCTCGCGTCCCGAGAAATCGCTGATTCTGCTGGGACCGTTGGCGAGCGACGCCGGAGGCTATGGGCTGTGCAGAGAGCGAGACGAGAACGGCCTTCCCGGCGAATCGGTGACGGTCTTTGCCGACGCGAACGATCCGGACTATCAGAAAATCCTGGCCTTGTGCCGCGAAGGCAAGCGGCGTCTCGCAGAGATCAAACGCTTCGACATGCCGGGCTTTCGTCCTACGCCGGGCTATGTGCGTGAAATGAAGCGGTATGGTATTCTGCCCAGGGACCTGCCAGAGGATGCTCCGATCGACGTCTATGCCACGGATCGCGCGTATTGGCGTTCGCTGTGGTGGTCCGGCACGTCGCCGGATTTAACGGCCAGCGCCGCACCCCAAGTGCCGCCGGGTGTGTCAGGACAAAGTCAACATTAATCAGTTTGAGAGGTAAGGATTATGAGAAGCCGCTTCTGTGTAGTTGTGACGATCATGGCAATGACAACGTGCGCCGTAGGGGCCGACTGGCCGCAATATCTTGGGCCGAATCGAAATTCGACCTCCGACGAGACAGGGCTGCTGCGCTCCTGGCCCGCCGAAGGCCCGAAAGTCCTCTGGATATTTGACCTGGGTCCCGGCTACGGCGGGGCGGCCGTCAGCGACGGCAAGGTCTATCTGCTCGACCGCATCGCGGGCAGGCAGGATGTGCTTCGTTGTCTTGATTTGAACAGCGGCGCCGAACTCTGGTCGTTCGCGTATGACGCCCGGGGCACGCTCAGCCACAAGGGCTCACGCTCGACACCGGCCATCGACGGCAACACCATCTATACCTGCGGCAGCTTCGGCGATGTCTATTGTATTGACGTGCGCACCGGCAAGCCCGTTTGGAGTAAAAACGTCTGGAAGGACCATGGTGGAGGCAAACTCCCTGAGTGGGGTATCTGCCAGAACCCGCTCATTCACGGTGAGCTGCTCATCCTGGCCTCCCAGACCAAGAAGGTTGGCATCGTTGCTTATGATAAGACTACCGGTGAGATCCGATGGGCGTCTCCGGCGCTGCCCGGCATGTTAGGTTACGTTACGCCGATTGTCGCAGACATTGGCGGTCGGGACCAGGTCGTGATGATCACCGCCACATCGAGGAGAGAGCGCGGCGGCCGTTCCGCTCCGGCGGGCGGCTGGGGTGATGGCGACGACGATGGCGCTGATAGCGTGACTCTCGGAATCGATATCAGGGACGGACGGACTCTCTGGACCTACAAAGGCTGGCAGTGCCGAATCCCAATACCGCAGGTGACCGACGTCGGCGGTGGGCAGCTCTTCATCTCGGGCGGCTACATGGCTGGCTCGGCGATGATCGAAATCCGCAAGAAGGGCGCCGGCTATGTTGTGGAGGAGCTCTACACCACGCAGGACTTCGGCACGCATGTTCATCCTCCCGTAATCTATAAGGGCCACTTTTACGGGCATTGCACGACCAACTCACGCCGCGACGGGATGGCGTGCCTCAGTCTTGATGGAAAGCTCCAATGGAAGACGGGCCGATCGCCGGTCTTTGACAAGGGGGGCTTCATTCTTGCCGACGATCTTATCCTGAGTGTGGACGGCCGGGAAGGCATTCTCTATCTGATCGAGCCCACTCCCGAGGGCTTTAGGCCGCTGGCCAGTGCGGACCTGCTCGACACACAGGAATGTTGGGGCCCGCTGGCCCTGGCTGACGGCAAGCTCCTCATCCGCGACCAGAAACAGATCAAGTGCGTTGCGGTCCGGTAGCCTTGCCGTGTTCGTTAGTGAATGTCTTTGAGGCCGGCCCGAATCTGCCAGCCGGGATTTCTTGCGCTTGCCTCAGACTCATACGCGCCGACGTCAAAAGGCGCCTTCCTCGCGGCATGGTTGAAATCCTTCTCAGGGGCGAAAGCTGGATTCGCGTGGCCAATCAGCACTGAGCCGGGGCGCGGCCAGTAATCGTTCTTGGCCGGGTCGGAAAAAACCGCCGAGACGGTGGCGCCGCCGTGAAATCCGGAGCCGTCGATTGTTGCACCAGTCAACCTACCCTCGATGTAGTTCGCGCTGCACGAGCCGTTGTCGATTCCTGATGCGTCCAGAGCCGTTGATCCGGGACAGTAGATGGCATTGTTGGATAAGACCATGTCCTGTGCCTTGTTCCATCGAATAAGAACACCTTTCGGGTGACTGACGATGGTGTTGTTCACAATCCGGGTATTGCGGACATGCGGCACGGCGGCATGCGGCGCCGCCGTAATGCCGGTCATCGCGCAATTGAAAATGATGTTGTTTCTGATGATGGCGTCGGAAACCACCTGAATGCCTTCTCCCGCGTTCCAGACAACATTGCCCTCTACGATGTTGATTCCCTTGCCGCCGCCATAGACGAAGATGCCTGGGTATCTGCTGCCGATGTTCGTGTCGTGGATGACATTATCTCGCACGATGTTTCCATACGACCCGAATTTGATTTCAATGCCGTCGTTTCCGCCGCTGCTTGTTCCGCGGAGGTGATGGATATAGTTGCCCTCTACGAGCGTGTTTGTGGTGATGCGCGAGCCGTCGTGCACGCCGATATACATCCCCTCTCCTTCCGTCCGGCCGCGGGTGCTCAGACCGGTGTGGTGAATGTGATTTCTTCGGATAATGAAAGCGTCACAGTCCCCGCTGTTCATGGTCAGTGCATTGTTGGTGGTCTGCGAGATCTCACATTGTTCAAATGTGACATGGTGACCTCGAATGAATCGAACTCCTGAGCTGCCTCCTCTGAACCGTAGCCCTCGGATAATCAGATGGGCGCAATCGACGAACTCGATGTTATTGAACCTGTAGGCGTTATCAGCAGGGCGGGTCAGAAGGGGCTCTTGCCCCTTTGCAGCGCGGATAACGACCGGCTTGTCTGCCGTACCCTGAACGCTGACTGACCGGCGTGCGTTTTGGGAGTAAACGCCGCCGTGCAGGATGAGTTCGTCGCCGGGCTTGAGCGAGTTGGCGATGTCCTCAAATTCCTCTTGAGCGTCCACCGTTGCAGGATAGATTTCATGCGTTACGGCCGAGCCGTCACTACCGCAAAGTAGAAAGCACAAGAGACAGACAACAACGGGTGTCGTTTGGATTGGAAGCTTGCCTATATTTGTGTCTGTTTGGTTCATGGCGGTCAGTACCTCATCTTGATTACAACGGAACGGGTGAAGGCGGGCAGGGCAATGCTATTTCCCTCCGCCTGGCCTTTTGACCATTGATTCAACCAGGGATTATAAAAACTGACTGTGGACTGATTTAACTGATTGGTCATACCGGGCAACGAGACAACAACACTTGTCACTGAGGATGGCGGCGTGCCCTCGGCTAATTCGGTTCGCCACGTGTTTTGCCTGTCTCGGCACCAGGCGAGCAGGGTGTGTTTGCCCTCGAGGGCGTAGATGCGCAGCCGAGGGTGGTCAATCATCGTTGCCTCGAAGTGCTCGGCGGATGGGTCAATCTCTTTGACGGCTTCGGCGAACCGGTCGAACTGGAACCACACATTGTTGGCCGCGACATAGTGGTCCCAGTGCCAGGTCTGTCCCGTTCCGGCCGCCCCTGCAAAGAATGGAGCGAAGATGACGTCGTGGAGTATGATGCCCGCTTTGTCCTTCTGATACAGCTTGAACGGACCCGTGTGGCTCGGCTCGACGGCGCCGCTCTCTGCCAACAGAATCGGCTTTGCGGACTTGAAGTTCTTCAATTCCCGGATCGCGTCGGCCGCCATGATGTCCACAGGCCCCTTGCACACATCCAGCGAGGCCCCGAGGTCCAGGTAGCGGTGTACGTTGGCAAAATCGTTGTCCGTCATCAGAGACAATCTGCGATACCGCTCTCGCTTACTGTCATCGTCGAAACTGCCGAGGCTCTGGGTCACCAGGTTCTTCGGAAAAAGCCGCCTGAGCTCCGCAAGCATTTCCTCAGTCCATTCCATATACCCTTTACCTCGGACCGTGTCCATCTCGTTCCAGAGCTCCCAGGCGAAGATAACCGGGTCACTGCCGTACCGGTCTGCGTACCATGCGAGTTTCTTTTTAAATTCATCGCGGCTCTTCCGGCCTTGGAAGAAATCGTCGATATCCGCGGCCGGGCCGCCGCGAGAAACGTGGTGCAGCGGCTTGGCCGCCCAGCTCTGAGTGTCTCTGAAAAAATGACGGAAGTGTTCAATCGTCATCTTGACACGGACGTTGTGCGTCCTCGCCATTTCGAGAACGGCATCGATACGTTTGGCTTTGTCGGGATCGTATTGGCCGCTGCGCTCGTGTTCGATGTCAAAAAAGTTATGACTTAGCCAGAGGCGTATGTAGTTGCCTCGATTCTCGGACAGGTTATCGATCCATTGCTCCATACGCTGGAGCGCTTCTTGTTCATTGTTGCCGTATGGAGCGATCATGTTCAGCCCGATGGGAACAAAGGGCCGGCTGTTTGTCAGCTCGAAATATCGCCCATCGCGCGCGCTGACCTTGACGAAGCGTTGACTTTCGCGCAGGAAATTCTCTGCTGCCCATACGACCCGGGGCCGTAGTGCAATACTCCCAAGCAGCAAACACAAACAAATTTCAAAAACTCTTCTTGCCCTCATATCACGCACCTGATAACGCAAGAACTCTCCTTTCTGAGCATCCCGTTTATAATGAGTTCAAAGCCTCTCAATCCCTTGTTCCGGACTGAGCCGGAGAATACCTCATTCCTGTGAGATATGCAATCTCCAATCACGGGGCGGTCTCTGCGCCCGCTCACAAGCTTCGTGTTCTCCTGCGGAAATCTGATTTCACACAAACTGAGGAAGTTCTGGACTGCATCGCCACAGGGTGTATCATAGGCTCGCATCTGGTAGGATAGGGAAGGTTGAAAGGCCTATGTTGTTCTTTTTTGATATTTGATTTTTCATTCAGCTAAGGAAGTGTGTCGCCCATGGAAAAAACGCGGAACCAAAATCCACCCGGGGATGGCCGGCGCCACAGTGGCGAGTCAGGCGTGGTCAAGGGACTGCCGATGTTCACGGCCTCGGCTCCCGAAATCCTTGCCAGGGAAAAGGCCGAGCTGGCGGAGCTCCAGAGCAAACCTTTCTTGCAGCGGTGGCGGGGATTCTTTGCCAAGACGGGGCCCGGATGGCTCCAGAGCGCTCTGATATTAGGAAGCGGAAGTGCCTGGGCCTCGCTGTATATCGGGGCTTTTTTTGGATACCAACTGCTTTGGGTCCAGCCCGTGGCCATGGCACTGGGCATCGTCATGTTCGCTGCCATGTCGTACCAGACTCTGTCAACCGGGGTGCGTCCCTTCTGTGCAATGAAACGCTATATCCATCCCGTTGTCGGGTGGAGCTGGGCCATCGGTGCGCTGCTGGCGACTGTCATCTGGCATTTGCCTCAGTACGCTTTAGCTGGCGGCATGACGGAGGACATGATCAAGGCAGCAACGGGCTGGGCGCCCTCGTCACCTGCGGTTGAGAAGATAGTGCTCATTGGAATCGGTTTGGCTGTTTTGAGTATTTCGACCGCCGTGGTCTGGACATACAGCAGCGGTCACAGGGGCATCAGACTGTACGAGCGCATCCTCAAGGGTTTCGTCTGGATGATTATCGTGGCTTTTGCGATTGTGATCGTGCGCCGAGCAATCGATGGAGGTGTGCAGTGGGGTAAACTGTTCAAAGGATT
>CP070806.1:824661-835086 GCA_020343675.1 Phycisphaerales bacterium | reverse complement strand
TCTGCTTGCAATGGAGGGCTTCAAGAGAGGCACATACCAGGTGATGGTCGCAACCGATATCGCCGCTCGCGGGATCAATATTGAGGGGATCTCGCATGTGATCAACTATGATGTACCCGCCTTTGCGGAAGACTACGTTCATCGCATCGGCCGTACGGGACGAGCCACGGCTTTGGGCGACGCCATCACGTTTGTTTCCTACGATGAACAACAATACCTTCGCAAGATTGAAACCTTCATCGGACGCGAGTTCAAACCGGAAAAATGCGAAGGCTTTGCCTACACAAAATCTGATTCGCTACACGTGCAACCTACAGACGCATCCAAATCGGTGCTGCACGTGAACACAGGCTCGACCGCGAACAAGAAGCATCGCGCTCTGCGCAGACGACGCCGGAGAGTTCCAAGGCGCCGAGCCACTTAGACGGGCACCGGCGGTATCATTGACGGTTCATTAGAGAAACTTCCTTGTTCGCTTCTCTGCCGTGTTATGCTTTCCCGGCCTCGCGTCATGGCGAGGCATCTCGAGTGCCGGCCTGCTCAACGCTCTGAGGCGCTCGGGTCCGGAGATTCTGCCCCGCCGGAGTCCTCGGTCGCTTCCGCTTGGGGCTCGTCCGTCGCCGCCCTTTGGGGCTCGTCTGTCGTTGCCGCCTCCGGCGCCTGGTCCGGCTCCGTATCCTCGGCCGTGCTCTCATCGGCCTTCTGGGTCCGTTTTCTGAGCTGGCTCATATCAGCATCGGAGAGGACCTTCTCGGGACCGGCCGGCACGCGCTGGCGCACCGGGCCGGCTGCTTCCTCATCTTCAGCCGCCCATTGGACCCTTCGCAGGCTCAGGCCGATCTTGCGGGCATCCGTATCGACCTTCAGAATCTTGACCTCCACTTCGTCTCCCACTTTGACGATGTCCTGAGGCTTATCGATCTTGTGATCAGCAAGCTCGGAAATGTGCAACAGCCCCTCCAACTCCGGCTCAAGCTCCACGAACGCGCCAAAATTCGTCAGTTTCGCTACCGTGCCCTTGATGATATGTCCCGGAATGTATTTCTCGGGGATGGCGCGGATCCACGGGTCCTCCGTCATTTGTTTGATACCCAGCGAGACTCGCCGCTTCTCTTCGTTGACTTCAAGGACAATACACTTGATGTCCTGACCCTTTTTCAGAGCTTCGCCCGGATGGCTGTGCTTCCTTGTCCAGCTCAGGTCGGAGATGTGGATCATGCCGTCGATGCCCGGCTCCACCTCCACAAACGCGCCGAAATTGGTGATGCTGCGCACCTTGGCGGGCACGATGGCTCCGGACGGATACTTCTGGGAAGCAATCGCCCAGGGATTCGTCTGCGTCTGCTTCAGGCCCAAGGATATTTCCTGTTTCTCCTTGTTGACGTTCAGCACGACGACCTCTATCTCATCGCCCAGATTAACCATCTCGCTCGGATGAGCCAGGCGCTTGGTCCAGCTCATTTCGCTGATATGGACCAGTCCTTCAATGCCGTCTTCCAGGCGGACGAACACACCATAGCTCATCACGTTGACCACTTTGCCCTTTACCTTGGCGCCGACGGGATAGCGTGCTTCAACGTCTTCCCAGGGGCTGGCCGTCTTCTGCTTGAGGCCCAGTGAAATCTTCTCTTGTTCTTTATCCACGCCAACAACCACACACTCTATTTCCTGGTCAAGATCGACGACCTCCGACGGGTGAGATATTCTGCCCCAGCTCAAATCGGAAATATGCAGCAGACCATCGAGGCCGCCCAGATCGACGAACACGCCGAAGTCGGCGATGTTCTTGACCACACCTTTGCGGCGCTGGCCCACTTCGATTTCGGCGAGGATTTTCTCCTTGCTGCTGCGGCGTTCCTCTTCGATGAGCTTTCGCCTGGATATGACGATGTTCCGGCCGTCCACATCGATCTTGAGAATCTTACAGTCCACTTCCTTGCCGATGAACCTGCTGATGTCGCCCGGTTTGCGAATGTCCACCTGCGAAGCCGGCAGGAACACGGGCACCCCGATATCCACAAGCAAACCGCCCTTGATTCGCCTTATGACTCTTCCCTTGACAACGTCGCCCTCTTTTTTCGTTTCAAGGATTATCTCCCATCCCCTCATGAGGTCTGCTTTGCGTTTGTTCAAGAGGACCAGGCCGCTCTCGGAATCCGTGTCCTCAAGGAGCACTTCAATCTCCCTGCCCGGCTCTATCTGATCGGGACTATCGAACTCGCTCGCATCCACAATCCCTTCGCTTTTGAGACCGACTTCCACGATAACGTCGTTGCCTATCTGCGATACGATCGTTCCTTTCAGAATGGTCCCGGGCAACCGAGAATCCACCTTCGTCTGTAAAGCCTCTTCCAGAAATCGATTTTCCTGCTCCCCGAATATCTCGCTGACCTGCTCGGTCAGCCTGTCTTCCGACAAACCCAATTTGTTGATTATGTTTCTATCTACCATAGAACTTCATTCCTCTGTGGAGTCTTTGTTCAACGCTGCTCAGCGCCCCACATTCACGCCGAGAGGCTTTTGTGCAACAGAGCACATCCTATTCACTTTTTTGGCAACTCACAAAAAGCCATTTGCCCACGCAGCAAATGCTATTCTCAACAGAAACATTTCAGAAAACGAGTTAATATACCCGAAAGACCTGCTTTTTTCAAGTATCTCTTTGACCATTTTTTCGGGAGCGTCATCTCAGGGGGCGCGGCTCTCAAAGGCTTCCAGATTCCGGACAAACTCGCCTATTATCCAATCGGGTGTCGATGCTCCGGCCGTAACCCCCGCCGTTTCCCTGCCGGAGAGCACGCTTGTATCAAGCTCGCCCCAGTTCTGCAGGTGAAATGTCTGCTCGTTGACCTTGGCGCAAAGCTCCGCCAGCCGGCGGGTGTTGGCACTTTCCAGCCCCCCGAGCACAAACATGATGTCCACCCTCCTGCATAGTTGCACAGCCGATTCCTGTCTTTTTATGGCCTCCCGGCAGAGCGTATTGATCACTTTCAGCTCGCTGAAGCTGCCCCGCCCTATCGCCCCAAGCACCCTGCCGAAGCGCTCCGGATCCTGCGTCGTCTGACAGACCAGACCCAGTTTCGCGTTCTGAGGCAACCTGTGCAAATCCGCCTCATCGGCAATGACAATGACGTCCTGTGCACAGCCGACAACGGCCTGGACCTCGGGATGATTCTCCTCCCCGACAATGACAACCTTGTAGCCATCCCGTTCAAGCTCACCGGCTATATGCTGGACCCGTTTGACCAGGATGCACGTAGCATCGACGATATGCAGCCCTCTTTCCGTCAACCTCGCCACTTGGGAAGGAGCAGCGCCGTGAGAACGGATCAGGACCGTCCCGGACGGAATCTCCTCCACTACGCTTACGGTCCTCAGCCCCTCTCTGGCCAGCCGCTCCACCACGTCTTTGTTGTGAATGATCGGACCAAAGCTGTACACATCGTCTTGGGCGGCCAGGACTTTCTCAGCGACACTGATAGCGTTCCTGACGCCGTGGCAGAATCCGCACTTTTCGGCAACTAAAACCTTCATAAGAATCAGATGCACACACCCAATCGGGAGCCTTAGGACTGCTCTGTCACAGTCTATGCGAGAATCTCACCTCAATCCACCAAAATTTGTCCGTGCCACGATATACCGCCAAAAAGGCCGCTGATATTTTGCAAAGTTTGTGCTTGACGGCCCAACATGAATCGGTTCTATTTGTGCGCGAGGGTGGGGAGAGTAGAGAGTGAGTCGTTGTTTTAGAGATCGCTCATACGAAGGGCTTGTGTATTCGAAGGATGGCGAAAAGAGGTAGCTTAATCATCTTCTTGGAAAGGATTGGACGATGCGAACTGTCAAACTCTCAGCGATTCTTGTTGTCTGTGCCGGCGTGCTCATGGTGAACGGCTGCGACTCGCAGCTGCAGGACCTGCGAATTGCAAACGACACACAGCGAAGGCAAATAGAGACACTCCAGGCCGAACTGGGAGCAGCCAACCTGCAGCTTGATCAACTGCGGAAGAAACTGGCCGCCGCAGACCAGAAGGATAGCGTCGAGATCGATGCGCTGAAGCAGCAGATTGCGGCCCTTGAGGAGAACATCGCCAAGAAAGAAGAGTTGATCGCGTCGATGCAGCAGAGGCTGCTCTTGGGCGGGGCAGCGCTGCCGGTGGAGCTTAGCACGATGCTCGAGGATTTTGCCAGGAAACAGCCCGACCTGGTTACGTATGATGCCAGCCGGGGCATCGTGAAATTCAGAAGCGACCTGCTTTTTCAAAAGGGCAGCGACACAGTGGCGTCCTCGGCGATTGAAGCCGTCAAAGCACTGTGCACTATTTTGAACTCCGAACAAGGCAAGAGGTTTGACGTCATCGTTGCGGGGCATACGGACGACATTCCTATACTCAGAGCCGAAACCCGGGCCAAGCATCCGACCAACTGGCACTTGTCCGTGCACAGGGCTATCGCCGTGCTGAACATCATGGAGAACAACAATGTTGCCTCGAAGAGGCTCAGCGCGCGAGGTTTTGGCGAATTCAGGCCCGTCGCGGCGAACAAGCCCAACAAAGGTGGCAATCCACAAAACCGACGCGTCGAAATCTATATTGTCGCTGAAGGAGTATGAAATCCAATTTGCGATTGCCGAGCTAAGATCGAAAATCGCAAATCAGAAATCGAAAACTTCTATTGAATGGCAGAGCGCACGTTAATCATCATCAAGCCGGATGCCGTACAGCGACACCTGGCGGGCCGGATAATCGCCCGGCTCGAAAGAAAAGGCCTCAAACTCGTCGCGGCGAAACTGATGCAAATTCCCGAAGAGGTGGCGCGCCGGCATTACGCCGCCCATCGAGACCAGCCGTTCTTCGAGCCCGCGGTGAAATTCATGACGTCAGCGCCGTCGCTCTTGATGGTTTGGGAGGCCGACGGCATCGTCGATATGGCCCGCAAGATAATTGGCAGCACGTTTGGCTACGACGCCCAGCCCGGCACCATTCGCGGCGACTTCGGCTGTTCACAGAGATACAACCTCATCCACGGCTCGGACAGTCCGGAATCGGCCGAGAAGGAAATCGCGTCGTTCTTCAGCCCTGACGAGATAATCGACTATGACCTGGTGGATTCGGCCTGGCTCTATAGTCCGAGAATCAGCTCGAAAAAGTGACGCTTTGCCGGTTCTCTTCGCGTAACACATGCCAACGCTCGAGCCCAAACCTGTGGGGTGCTTTTCGCTTGAATTCGGGCGTCTTTTGTAGTACAATATTTCAAAGGAACATGAATGCGTTACTGGATGGGTTTGGGGATGAAAAAACTGGTTCTTGTCCTCGTATGCGTGCTGCCGCTTCTGACGTCTCAGGCCAAAGTCATAACCGTTGATGACGATGGACCTGCGGACTTCCGCACGATTCCCGCTGCAATCAACGCCTCGGGCGACGGCGACACGATCATTGTCAAGGCCGGCACATACGACCAGAGAATCTCCTTCGACAATAAGGCCGTAACGCTCACCAGCGAAGATCCGAATGACCCGAACGTCGTCCAGGCAACGATCATTACCGCCGCTTCGGGTCACAGCGTGACCTTCGACCTTCAGGAAGGCAACGGATCAGTACTGACCGGCTTTACAATCACCGGTCGAGGCATCCACTGTTACGGTACCTCGCCAACCCTCTCGAAGAATGTTATCACAGACTGCGCCAATTACGGTATTGAGGGAGCGAACAACGCCGCACCCATCATCGCCGACAACGTGATACAGTCCAGCGTTCTTGCCGGGATAATCTATTGCAACGGCCCCATCACGGGCAACGTCATCTCAGAAAACAAGGGCGGCCTCGCGTATTGCGACGGGCCCATAACCAACAATGTCATCTCGAACAATAGCGACTTGGATCTTGGCCGTGGCGCGGGACTGTCTTTCTGCGACGGCCCGATCACGGCAAATGTGATCGCCTACAACTATGCCACGTACAAAGGCGGGGCATGTTATGAGTGCCCGGGCCGGATTGCAGATAACTTAATCATCGCAAACAGGAGTATTATCGCCGGCGGCGGGCTCTGTAATTGTCGCGGCCAGATCATCAACAATATTATTGCCGGCAACCGGTCCGACAACGGCGGCGGCCTGTTCAGTTGCACCCGGGTATACTACAACACGATCGTGGGCAACGCCGCCAGAGAAAACGGTGGCGGCTTGAGTCAATGCCCGGGGTATGTCAACAGCAATATAATCGCCTTCAACCGGGCAGGCTCGGTCGGCGGGATTTACGGAGCCTCCATCAGCTCCTTCAATGCCCTTTGGTCGAATGAAGGCGGCAACTTCGGCGGAGGCGGCGTCGTTGGCCCCGGTGACGTCGTTGTCAACCCGCTGTTCGTAACCGACGGTCTCTGGGACCCCAACGGCACACCCGATCAAAGCGACGACTTCTGGGTCGATGGGGACTACCACCTGAAGTCTGAAGCGGGCCACTGGAGCCCTGCCGAGAACCGTTGGGTCAGTGACACTCAGACCAGCCCCTGCATCGATGCCGGCGATCCCAACGCCGACTGGACGGCGGAACTCTGGCCGCACGGCAGGCGAATAAACCTCGGCGTGTACGGCGGCACGCCTCAAGCCAGCATGTCCCTGCTCCAGGCTGGCAGCGCGGCGGACCTCAATCCCGATGTCAATGACGTCAACGACTGGGTGGACTACACTGACGTAGCGTTTTTCGCCAAACAATGGCTGAGCACCGAAGGCCCGCTGGCCGAAGATATCAACAGGGACGGAATCGTCGATTTCACGGACTTTTCGATTCTTCTGAGCCATTGGCGGCCTCAGCCGCCCCCGCCGCCGCCGCCGGATCCCGACCCGTTGACCTGGGCGGCTGCGCCTGGGGCGCTTTCGAGAACGGCGATAGCGATGACAGCCACCGTCGCGGTATCTACCGACGGCAGTGGCGTAGAATATTACTTCGAATGCATAACCGCCGGCGGCCACGACAGCGGCTGGCAGAGCGAACCGGCCTATACAGACGCAGGCCTGGCCCCGGGCACTTCATACGCCTACAGAACCAAGGCCCGCAACGAAGCGAATCGCGTGGAGACGGCTTACTCAGAAACGCGTTCGGCGAGAACTCTTGCTCCCGATACAACGCCACCAGAGCCGGACCCGGCGGCATGGCAAACCCAGCCTTATGTGCTCCCGCCGGCGGCCATTCGCATGGTGGCTGAAACGGCGTCGGACGAAAGCGGCGTGGAGTATTATTTCGCCTGCACGTCAAACCCGGCGTACAGCAGTGACTGGCAAGACAGCCCGGTCTATCAGGCAGGCTCTTTGCTCAGGGGTTTCTACAGCTTCGTGGTCAGAGTGCGGGACAAATCGTCGAATCACAATACCACGGGTGACTCGGCCCAGATTACGGTTGATCTCCAGCCCCCAACACCCGACCCGCTGCAGTGGCAATCTGTGCCGCGTCAAACCTACGGCGGAGGCGGAACCTTCGATTACTGGGCTGAGATGAGCGCGGTGGAGGCGACCGACACAGACGGCGGCATAGAATATTACTTCGAGTGCACCACCGACTCGGGCTTCAGCAGCGGCTGGCAAAGCTCACGTACGTACAGGGTAAGAGTCGGCAGACGGGGACAGGGCCACCGTTTCCGTGTCAAGGCACGCGACGCCTACGGTAATGAAACCGCCTTCTCGTCCACGTTGCCGGCCGGCTGACCGAAGATCCGTACCGGCAAGTGACACGTCCGATCGCGCTGATAATGCCCTCAGGTATGAGTTGCTCTTGAGCAGCGTCAGAAATGAACAGTCAATCCGGTGCAGGACATGCCCCGCACCGATTGAACTCGGATTCAGGTCCAATCGGTGCGGAGCTGCCTGCATTGACTATGAAAGAGAGCGCCTAATCGACCGTCGCCAGGTACAGAGCACATCTGTCACACATCACTGCTCGCCGCCCGACTCCGAGGGAGACGACGACGACGGTTCGATATCCATTATTTCGGCACGTTCGACAATGTCCAAGCGGGCCAGCTCATCGGCAAGCCGTACAAGGGCATCCGGAACGTCACGGCCCATGCTCTCGGTCCTGTTCTGCACGTCTTGAATTTGGCTTTGCAGTCGATTCTGGTTCTGCTCCAGGGAGCTGAGTGAATCGTCTAAAGCCTGAAGGCCGGCCTGAGTCTTCTCGCGAAACTTAAGCTGATCCCGGCCAGCTATCTCCATCATGCTCACCAGCTCCCGCACGTTCTGCCGCAGAGTCTCCTGGAGTCTGAGCAGGTCCTCTCCGAGCGCATCGATGGTGACCGCGACCTGCTGAATATTCTCCTGCAAACCTTCGGTCTTACTCTGCCACTGCTGCTGGTTCTGTTCAATCACGGCCACATCGTTCGCCACCTGCTGGCTGTGCGTCTGCACCGTCTCATGGAGTCTTGCCTGCTCATCTGCGACGGCCGCTATGTCTGAAGCGATCTGCGAGGCAACTTCTGCAGCGACCGTCCGCGTATTGTTCTGCACGTTCTCGATGCCCGCCCGAAGCTCATGCTGGTTCTGCTCGATTGCAGCCATCTTGCCGGCTAACTGCTTGGAGCTGCTTTGCACGGCCTCGTGCAGCTTGAGCTGTTCCCGGCCAACCGAGGCGGTCTCGGCCGCCACCTGCCCGATGTTCCCGCGAAGGTTTTCAAGTCCCGCCTGCAACGCCTCCTGGTTTTGTTCGATACGTGCGGCCACCACAGCGATTTGTTCGGCGTTCGCCTCGACCATCGCCAGCAGCCTCGACTGCGCCTGCTCCATCCTTGCCATTTCTTCGCCGCATCCGGCCAAGCCCAGTCCGACCGCCATTAGTGCAGCCGCCATGAGGGTCCTCACGGCGGGTCTTTTCACTGCAAGTCTTTTTCTTTTCTCCATTTGCGATTCCTTTCGTTTAAGATGACTTCCCTATCCGTCAGAAGAAACACACCAACCCATTATTTTATCGGCAGAACCAGACCTGAGGCTTTAGTTTTTATAGGACGAATACGCAAGTGCAGCCGGCCCGGCCAATGCAGGCTGCCCACGAGCGGGAAAAGGACTCATGCGGAGAACAAGCATGGTTTAGAGCCTGTTACTGCGCAGCAAACGCCAAATTCAGAGTTTGCCATAGTTCTTTGAATACACTATAATTCAAATCCGCATGGTTTGTGCTCTTACGATCCCACGGCTTTGGCCTACACACCGCTGAAAGGGGTTGACAGCGGGGAATGCTGATGAGCGAAGCGAAAGAACAGAACAACAAGCAGCCCAAAGACCAGGAACGTGCTTCGACGCGCTCTTTCGACAGCCCGTTGACAGAGCCGCCCAGCCAAATCGGGGCATTCCGGATTGAGAAGGAGCTTGGCCGCGGGGCTGTAGGTGTGGTGTACCTGGCCCATGATACCAAGCTCGATCGCTCAGTGGCCATCAAGAGCCTTCCGGCTGAGGTTATGGAGAAATCCGAGGCCCGGTCTCGGTTTTCGCGCGAGGCACGGGTGCTGGCCTCCCTGAATCATTCGAACATCGCCACGATTCACGAAGTGCTCGAAGAACCTGAGGGTGTCGGCTACCTTATCCTCGAATATGTCCCCGGCGAGACGCTGGCCGAGCGGATCGCCGGGACGAGGCTCAAGCTGGATGAGGCTTTGTCAATCGCGCTGCAGATAGCCGAGGCGGTGGCCGCGGCGCACGAACACGGCGTTGTCCACCGCGATCTCAAGCCAGCCAATATCAAGATAACACCAGACGACAAGGTAAAGGTGCTGGACTTCGGCTTAGCCAAAAGTGCCGGCCGGGAAGCGGCGGATCAGCAGAGTACTGCGACGGAGCCGGGCCGGATCATTGGTACGCCAGCCTACATGAGTCCGGAGCAGGCCCGCGGTAAGCCAACCGACAAGCGCAGCGACATCTGGGCGTTCGGATGCATCTTGTACGAAATGCTGACGGCTACAATTCCTTTCAGAGGCGAAACGACCTCCGACACGCTGGCCAATGTTCTGCAAACGGCCCCCGACTGGGAGGCGTTACCCAAGAGGACGCCGGCGAACATCCGGGTTCTGTTGCGTCGCTGTCTGGAGAAAGACCCGCGCTGCCGACTTCGAGACATCGGAGATGCGGGTATCGAAATAAGTGAGACATTGACTGGCTTTGAGAGTGTCAGCGCAGTGACCGCCCCTGCGCCCGGCGTACTGTGGACTCTGAGGCAGCGCCCACTGCTTGCGGCAGTAGCTGGCGCGGCCTTCGTGGCTATGGCGGCGATTCTCGTGACGTTGAGTCCAAGACGACCGACCCATATGCCACCGTCCCGTTTTCCCATCAGCCCGCCGCAGAGTCAAATGCTGAACGAGGACCGCTCTGAGATAGCGGTCTCGCCCGACGGCAAGCGTCTGATTTATGTGGGAGGTATTGGCCGCAATAGCCAACTCTTCCTGCGCGAG
>CP070806.1:813999-824561 GCA_020343675.1 Phycisphaerales bacterium | reverse complement strand
TCGCCTTCGAAGTTGACATCATCGTACAAGCCAATGTAATCCACCTGCTTGACCTGCCCGCTGGGGCTGTCGGCCTGAGTCGTCAAAGTGACGGAGCTGCCCAGTGTATCACCCGATTTGAGACCTGTAATCTCCCCCGTCGGGTGAGCTTTTTTGGCCGGATCATAGTAAATGCGAAAGTGCACGCCATAGATGAGATTCTGAGGCCAGTTCCAGGGGTGTTTCGTATCGACCGTCATGCGGAACGCGTTGTCCGGCCCCTGCTTGAGACAATCCAGCGGGATACGAACCGTCGGATAGAAATGATGCTGATAATCGCATTGGGGAGCCGGGATTGCCGGCGCTTCGGGGATGTAAATCCAATCGCTGTTGTTGACTTGAATCGCCAGGCCGGTTGTGCCGTCGTGGCAGAGAATCTTTTCGATAATCAGCTCGGCCTTCGTTGCATGCTCCAGGTCGAAATCATGTTCAAGAGCAACAGAACCTTCGTATCCTACCCGGCCACCCACGCGCAGAGACCTGCCGGCATCACCATCTTCCTTGTACCATACGTACTCCCGGAACACATCGCCGGGCCCCGGCTGCGAGAATACCTCCCCTGCCGGCATCACCACGGCAGCAAGAATCACAAGCATCCATTTCATCGTGTCAGTCATATAGCTAGCTCCCCAACGAACTGCAGATTCGTCGAATTCGATATCAACGATGCATTCCATGGCCACAAACATTTTCATCGCGTCGTGACGATATCATCGCCGCTCGACAATGTTCGCGACCGTCTCCAACGTGACCTGGACGTTGGGCGGATCGCCCAGTTCGGAAACCACAAGGTCGGCCTCCGTGAAATCCTCGTTTTTCGTGTATCCGTTTGTGGTGACAATGCAGTACATGCCCGCGGCTTTTGCCGCCAGCAAACCGTTCCGGCTATCCTCCACAACGACACATTTCGATGGCGCCAGTCGCAATTTGTGCGAGACCAGATCATAAATCTCAGGGTCCGGCTTTTTCTTCGAGACAACGTCGCCAGCCAGGATCGTTGCGAAATGGGCCTTGCGCCCTGGACCGAGCAATCTCTCGACAACGAGATTGACGGCACGTTCGTGCGAGGTCGAGCACACTGCCAACATGACGTTTGCGGCGATTGCCTCATCGACAATTCGTGCCACGCCTGGCCGCAAAGGCAGCTCTCCCGACTCGATGATCTCCACAAAGAAATCCGTCTTGAGTCTGTGCAGCTCTTTGATAAGGGCGCCCTTATCACGGACGCCGCGGGGCCAGCCATAGCTGTCGAAATAGTGCCTCATACGTTCTTTCCCGCCGGAGACTTCCAACAACTCGCCGTACAGGTCCACGCCCCAGTTTATCGCACAGCCCTCTTTCGCAAACGCCTTGTTAAAGGCGACCCTGTGTCCATCCCGTTCGGTATCGGCCAAAACGCCGTCACAGTCAAAAATGATCGCGCTCATAAATGCCCTCTCGTCGCGGTGCTATTGTTCTGTCAAGCCTTTCCGGCACAGCGGAACAGGCCGATTTTCTCTATAATGTCCGCCTTCAGAGCGTTGAACTGGGCCTCAATCACTTTCAGCGGATTGTACTCGGCGTTGTGCGAATTGTGATAAGCGACGAATCCGTCGATGAATGCGTACTTAAGCTGCGTCGATATGTTGACCTTCGCGCAGCCGAGCGCGATACACTTCTTGAACACGTCGTCGGCCAGCCCGGTACCACCATGCAGTGCTATGGGGATCGTTGTCCTGCGCGCGATATCCTCCAGCCGGTTGTAGGCAATCCTGGGTTCGCCCTTATACACGCCGTGAGCGGTCCCTATCGCCGGGGCGAAGCAGTCCGGCTGGACTTCCTTGCAGAACCTGATCGCCTGCTCGGGCTCGGCCAGATGCGCATCCTGCTCTCTGACGTGAATGTCGTCCTCCACACCTACAATCGCCCCAAGTTCTGCCTCCACCGTAACATCCTTGGGTCGTGCCATCTCCACGACTTGCCTGCTCAAAGCAAGGTTTTCCTCAAACGTCTTCGACGAGGCGTCGATCATCACGGACGTCCAGCCGGCCTCGATGCACTCAGCAATAAGTCCTAAATCCCTGCAATGGTCGAGGTGCAGGGCAATCGGAACTTTCGACGAGCGGGCGAGCTCCCTAACCCAGCCGATGATGGCCGGGCAGCCCCAGAAAACAACCGTCTTGGCCGATGTCTGGATGATGACCGGTGAGCGCACGTTCTCCGCGGCTTCAATAACCGCCTTCGTGGAATTGTAGTCCAGGATATTGAAGGCGCCGACCGCATAACCGGCGGCTCTCGCTTTGGCAAGCATCGTCGTCATGTTCTCAAGTGGCATAGCTTTCCTTCCTTTATGTGACGGCAATCGCCGAGCACAGCCGGCCGCTTTCAGAGACGGCGCCTCACATGTTGCGCAGCCAAACCCGAACCAGTTTAACATCAAAGGCGACCGTCCGGCAAGAGCAAGCTCACTTGCGAGTCGAAGTTCTTAGATGATGTGCCACGCCTGCCGGTCGTATGGTTTTGCCTTTGACCCGGATAGTTGTTTTGGTTATTTTACACCCTACCATAGGGTAGACTATGCAAGCATGAGCGTTGCCCCGCTGACTTGAATTGACGGCAGGACAGATATGATGCTGCAAGAACCATGGTTCCGGTTCGTCCTGGCTATTACAGTTCTCCTCTTGTCTGAGACAGGCAACATTGAGGCCCGGCAGACCTCCCGCCCGATTTGGCCGGGGGATAGCACTTCGACAGCAGATTTGGCGGGCAGTTTTAGAAGTCCCCCGATGCCCGCCCGGCCGGCCGTCTATTGGGTATGGGTCAACGGGCTTACCGATCAGAGTCGGCTCACATACGAACTCGAACAGATGCAGGCTAAAGGCATCAGCAGAGTCTATATATTCGACGTCGGCGCCCAAGACCCTCAAGGAATCGTTCCTGCCGGCCCGGCTTTTATGGGCCCGGAATCGGTCAAAGCGATTGGCCATGCGGTCAGGCAGGCAACGCGGCTCGGACTGGAGGTCGGCATCGTCACATCGAGTAGCTGGAATTGCGGCGGCCCGTGGGTCAGACCCGAGCACGCCAGTATGGGGCTTTACCATTGCCAAAAGACTGTCCAGGGCCCCGCTGACTTTGCGGAAGTTCTCCCCTTCCCGGCAGTCCCCAAACAGACGCCCAAAGGCTCGGATGGGTTGCCCGTTTATTACAAGGACGTGGCCATCCTGGCGATGCCTGAAGTCAAGCTTCCAGCCGGACGGGATGGAAGCTGGTCTTCCGAGGGACCGCCCCCCACCGTTATTGAGCGGACCGACTCGATCATCAATCTGACAGACCGTCTGGACAATCAGAGACGCCTTCTCTGGAGTGTTCCGCCCGGAACGTGGACCATCATGCGATTTGTGTGCACGAATACGGGAGCTGCATTGAAGCTGCCCAGCCCCGCCTCCGGCGGACTTGCCATCGACCATTTCAATCCCGAAGCTACAGAAGCCCATTTCGACTACCTCATCGACCGTTTGCACGAGGAGCTTGGAGCATTCGAGAATACGGCCCTCAAACACACTTACGTGTGCAGCTATGAGTTGAGTGGCTCGACGTGGACGCCGGACTTTTTGCGCCAGTTCGAGAAGCGCCGTGGCTATGATATGACATCATATCTTCCGGTTCTGTTCGGTTCCATTGTTGGAAGCCCCGAGGTCACCGAGCGATTTCGCTACGACTATCGAAAAACCCTGGGCGAGCTGCTGGTTGATGCTTTTTACAGGACGGCCAAGGAAATATCCAATCGGCACGGCCTTTTGCTCTGCGCCGAGGCCGGCGGACCCGGCCCGCCCTTGCACCAGGTTCCCGTCGATGCACTGAAGGCCCTCGGCTCGCTGGACATTCCGCGAGGCGAATTCTGGAAAGAGCATAACGTCTGGGTCGTCAAAGAGACGGCCTGCGCCGCGCACATCTACGGCCAGAAGATCATCGATATGGAAAGCTTCACGAGCTGGCGTCACTGGCAGGATGGTCCGTTTGAGCTCAAGCCCCTTGCGGATCGGGCGATGTGCGGGGGAACGAATCACTTTACCTTCCACACGTCGGCGCATACTCCGCCCCATGCAGGCTTGCCCGGCTGGGTCTATCACGCCGGAACACACATCAACCCGGCGTTGGTGTGGTGGCCCAAGGCCAAACCGTTCATCGACTATCTCTCGCGCTGTTGCTACCTCCTGCAGCAGGGTCTCTTTGTCGGCGACGTCTGCTATTACTACGGCGATCAGGGATTCAACTTCGTGCCTCCAAAACACGTCGATCCGTCTCTTGGAGAGGGCTATGATTATGACGTCACCAACCCTGAGGTGATCCTGACGCGTATGAGCGTCCGGGACGGCAAACTCGTTCTGCCCGACAGGATGAGTTATGAGCTGCTGGTTCTGCCCAACCGGGACGACATGGACCTGGAAGTCCTGAGCAAGCTCGAAGAGCTGGTCAGAGCTGGAGCCACGGTTGTCGGACGCAAGCCGATAAGATCCAACGGGCTCACCGAATACCCACGGCGCAACAGAGAAATCCGAAGGCTCGCCGACAAGCTTTGGGGACCCTGTGACGGCGAAAAAGTAAAGGAACATCGATACGGGGAAGGGACTATCATCTGTGGACGCAGCCTGCGTGAGATACTGCACACCCGGGGTATCGGACCGGACTTTAGCTTCACCCGCCGGAATGGCCCGGCTGCCAATCTGGACTATATCCACCGGCGCGACGGGAACGTAGATATCTATTTCCTACGCAATACGAAAATGAGTTGGGAGCAAGTCGAGTGTACGTTCCGCATATTCGGCAGGAGACCGGAATTGTGGGACCCAACAACCGGTCGGATCACTGAACAGCTCATCTTCGAATCAGTGGAGGGCGGCACAAGGATTCCTCTGCGGTTCTCGCCGGCCGGCGCTGTCTTCGTGATCTTCCGCGATGAACCAAGGCGAGATCATATTGTTGCTGTTAAAAGAAATAAGACTCAGATTCTCCCCACATCATCCGGCGCGGCACGGGAATTCGCCGCCCTGGAGGTTCTGCCCGGCCAACACAATGACATTGAGCTGCGCATCTTCAAGAACGGAACCTACGTCCTTAAGACTGCGCGGGGGCGGGATATAAGGATCGATGCTGATGCACTCCCGGATGCCCGAGAAATCACCGGACCCTGGGAGGTCCGATTTGCCCCGGGTTGGGGAGCGCCGGCATCGAAAGTCTTTCCAAGCCTGATCTCCTGGGCACAGGATTCGGATGATGGAGTGAGGTACTTTTCGGGCATAGCTGCATACCACAAGGGATTCGACATTGCGGCGGAACAATTGGCCGCAGAGACGGAAATCTTCCTGGACCTTGGCCGAGTTCGATTCGTCGCCGACGTTCATCTGAACGGGAAGAATCTGGGCATCTTGTGGAAGCCCCCTTTCCGTGTGAATGTCACCGAAGCACTCAGGCCGGGCAAAAACGAGCTCGTGGTCGAGGTGGCTAATACCTGGTCCAATCGCCTCACGGGCGACGCCAACTCACCCGCGAGCGAGAGATACTGCCGGACGAACATCACAAAATCGCTGACCTGGGAAGTGCCCTGGAAAGACACGCCGCTTCTCGAGTCAGGCCTGCTCGGTCCGGTTCGTCTGGTCACTGCAAGAAGAATGAACGTCGAATGGCCTGAATGAATCCTGTCGGAGAAGCATCCGTGAAATTGAAACGCTACAAAGGAAACCCTGTCCTTCGCCCAAATCCGGCCAACAAATGGGAGAATCTGGCCGTGTTTAATCCGGCGGCCTGGTATGACCAGGAGAAGAAGCAGGTTCTACTTCTGTACCGAGCCGCTGAGGCACATGCGGAATACAAGTGCTGTTTCGGCCTGGCCGTGAGTAGCGACGGGTACCACTTCGAGCGCGTCAGCGGCCAGCCGGCTTTCAGCCCGAGCGTGGACGGTTTCGATGCCAGCACTGTGCAGGATCCCAGAATGGTGAAGATGGGTGAGGACTATTACATCACATACGCCTGCCGCGTCTTTCCTTTCGGACAATTCTGGATGCCCGATGACCAGCGCTACAGGGCACCGGTGTGCCCGCCGCATTTTCCACGCGTCATTCGAACCAACGCAACGAGCACCGGCCTGCTGCTGACCAGAGATTTCAAGACCTACATCCGCGCCGGACGCTTGACCGACCCGACACTGGACGACAGGGATGTGATACTCTTTCCTGAGAAGATCAACGGCAGGTATGTGATGATGCACAGGCCGCTCGAATGGGTCGGCGAAAAATACGGAACCGAATTCCCGGCCATTTGGATTTCGATGGCCGACGACCTTCTCGGATTCAAACAGAGCACGCTTCTGGCCACGGCAAAGTACGACTGGGAATGCGGCAAGATCGGCATCAACACACCGCCAGTCAAAACCCGGCACGGCTGGCTGACCATCTACCACGCCGTCGGCTCGGACAAATACTACCGCCTCGGGGCCCTTCTGCTGGAACTCGAAGACCCGACAAGAGTCCTGCACCGCACGCCCGATTGGATCATGCAGCCCGAAGAAGACTACGAGATCGACGGCTACTACAAAGGCTGCATATTCCCATGCGGCAAAGTGCTCATCGACGGGACTCTGTTTGTCTATTACGGCGCGGCGGACAAATACATCGGCGTGGCGACCTGCTCGCTCGACGAACTTCTGGACTACCTGCTCTCGTGCCCCGCATAGGAAAGGACGCCGGATGAAGCTGGAACTGCACGCCATCGACATTCTCATTATCATCGCCTATATCGCTACGGTCATCGTCATTGGCTGGCTGCTGTCCAGGCGGGCCTCGAAAAACCTCAGTGCGTACTTCCTCGGCGGCCGGAGCCTGCCTTGGTACGTCATCGGCACCTCGCATGGCGCCAGCGGATTCGACATTACAGGCACGATGTGGTTTGTGGCGATGCTTTTCACGTACGGTGTCAAAGCTGCCTTTATCCCGTGGATATGGCCATTGTTCGACAGGGTCTTCCGCCAGGTGTATCTGGGGGCCTGGATTCGCCGATCCAACGTCCTGACCGGCGCCGAGTGGATGCGGACCCGTTTCGGGACCGGCCTCGGCGGGAACCTCTCTCACATCAGTGTCGTCGTTTATGCCCTCGTAGCGACCGTCGGCTTCCTCGGCTACGCCTTCATCGGGATCGGCAAATTCGCCGAAGTGTTCTTTCCCTGGGACCTGGCGTGGGGGCCGCTGTCCTCGGCGGATATGTACGCCGTGATTATTCTGGCCATCACCACGGCCTATCTGCTGCTGGGCGGCTGGTACAGCGTCGTCCTGACGGACCTTATCCAGTTCTTCCTCTTGACCATCGCTTCGGCGTTCATCGCGTTTATTGCCATCGAGAAGGTCAGTCCTGATGCGCTGGCAAAATGCGTTCCGGAAGGCTGGACCCAGCTTCGGCTCGGCTGGAGGCTGAACCTGGACTGGAGTGGACTCCTCGACCAGCTCAATACAAAAATCAACGACGATGGCTATTCGCTGTTTGGCGTGCTGATTATGCTGATGTTGCTCAAAGGGCTTCTGGTCAGCATGGCGGGGCCGACGCCGGGCTACGGCATGCAGCACGTGCTTTCCACGCGGAACCCGAGAGAGGCAGCCCTGGAAAACTGGTGGATGTCCATTGTGCAATTGATACCTCGCTTTCTGATGATCACCGGAATCGCCGTGCTGGGGCTGGTCTATTTCAGCCCCCAGGTCAACGCGATGCTCGCGGCGGGCGAGAAATTCGACTTCGAGAACATCCTGCCCTACGTCATCAGGGATTTCGTGCCGGTCGGCCTGGTTGGCATCCTTCTGGCCGGGCTGCTGGCGGCCTTCATGAGCACGTTCGACTCGACGGTCAACGCCGGCGCCGCGTACATTGTCAACGACATATACAAGCGCTACGTCGTGCCCAATGCGCCGGCGAAGCAATACGTGTATTTCAGCTACTTCTGCTCGATTCTACTGGTGTTCATCGCGGCCGTCGTCGGCATCTTCAAGATCCAGTCCATCCACGATATCACGACGTGGATTACTTTCGGCTTGTACGGCGGGTACGTCGCCCCGAACATCCTTAAGTGGCACTGGTGGCGATTCAATGGGTATGGGTACTTCGCCGGCATGATAGCGGGGATTGCGGCGTCGCTCGTGCCGCTGCTGATCGTTCCCGATATGAACAAAATGTACATTCTGCCCTTCAGCCTCGTCACAAGCACAGTCGCATCGGTCATCGTCTGTTTGCGAACGCCGCCGGAGAGCGACGACGTGCTGGGGAGCTTCTATCGCAGCGTTCGGCCCTGGGGGTTCTGGAGGCCGGTTCATGAGCGGCTTCTGGCCGACAATCCGAATCTCACGAAGAACACGGATTTCGCATGGGACGCCTTCAACGTCGGTGTGGGGATTATCTGGCAGCTCACGTTGATGGTTGTTCCCATCTGCTTAGTCATCAGACAGAAGACGACCCTGCTGCTCTCGGTGGCCGTGCTGGTCGTCACGTCAATCATTATGAAGTTCACGTGGTACGACAGGCTGGGCCGAGGTGAATTGTACCTGACCGGCGAAGACAAACAATAGAACCATCCGATCAGGGGCCGGAGCTACCTCCGACTGGACGCCCCATCGTTGCACGACTGCCCGTGATACGTATCGCCGGGCTGCCTCTGGCAATGAGCGGCGCAGCCCCGGATCCCACGCAAGCTCAGCAAAGCAATGGGAAAATACTCCTAAGATCCTCTCGGCATATAGTCCTATCGAAATTGGCTTTGTTTTGTATGATTGTATCTCCTCTTTTGTTTTGATTTTCAATTCAGATATCACCGATCTACTATTGTCTTTATGATACATGGCTAATATGTAAATACATTGTCCTCATCATTCCATCCTACCCGTTTACACAGCATCTCCAGAGAAACGTTCACGGGTGTTATTGCCTTGAATGGCGAAGCCCCCATTCTGGAAGAGCGCAGGCCCCTCTTCAGTCATCGGGTCTGATATAGACAGCGGCCTTCTGTTTGATGTTATCGGCGACCAGAACGAATCTGTTCCCGTCAGGCGCCATGACAACACGAACGGCCTCAGACCAGTCAGATGCGTCCGGCAGAAGATTGGCCAATTGGCTTGGCAGGCTTTTCAAGAAATCCTTATTGAGCACGTTTGACCTCTTCGAGCCATAGAAGGCTATGTACAGCATGTCCACTTCGACAAGATCGTTGAAGAAGTGGGTTCCGAGGGAAAGATCGCAGGTCAGGCCTTCACGCATGGCATCGATCTCACAAAGAACAGAAACAGTGTTTATCTCGGCAAAGGATACTGGGACACCGAGAGAGGGCATACGCGATCCCCAGCGACCCGGCCCAAGCAGCATGGTATGGGGCCCCCTGCCCGGCCATTTCAGATGAGCCAGCCTCCCAATCAGGCGTGCGATTGCATAGCGGTCCTTTTCAGGCAGATGACCATAAACTGACGGCACCACGTAGATAATTTGATCGATAGTAAGCATCCGGCTCGGGCCAATGATGCCTCCATGCGTTTCCATAACGAGGTTCTTTTTTTCAAAAGAAGGAAGGCAGTTGCCGATGGATCCGGCTTCCCTGATTTGAAAAGGCCGGCACTGGAGAAGGTTAATCTTGTAGCGGCCGTCACTTGAGAAATTCACAGCGAATTCGATGTCAACATGGCTGTGGTAGGCTTCTTTGAGAATTCTCAACATTTCATGCATGTCTTCAGTGAACGCTGTCTTGGAGAGCAGCCTGTCAAAGGTAAGCACCCAATGCCGCGCACGACGACCATGGCGATGCTGAACATCCCGGTCTATAGCTCGATCATGGGATGCAAACATCGCGACATGTAGCGCCGGGCTCTGGCTGGCAATATCTGTAAAGTCGCCTGAGGCAAAGCGGTTGTTCTCCAGGTCCAACATATCCATCCGCTTCTGTGCATACCGGGCAACCCTGTCAAAGCCGGTCTCGGGCCGAATGGACGGCGCGTTCAGGGCAACCACGCGTGTGTAATCATCATCAGAGCGGTTGACTGCTCTTGTTCCGAGTCCGAAAACAAGGCGCAGTACTCCTGCTTCGGGGTCGATGTTCTCGTCCCAAACATAGGGATTATAGGAAAGACCAACGCCCGCAAGCTGAGGGAAGAAGAGACTTCCATACGGCCTGCCTGATACTCTCTGGACCAACAGAGCCATTTGTTCGTCCCGTTCGAGAACGCCTCGCTCCGCCCGATACCGGAGTGCGTCTTCACTCATGCTGCTGGCATAGATGAACCGCACCGCGTTGAGGAATTCTTCGAGACGCTCCTGTTGAGTCCCCTGGTTAGGACAGAAGACGCTTTCGTACTTGCCGGAAAAGCTGTTGCCGAAATTGTCTTCCAGGAGGCTGCTGGAACGCACGATAATAGGTGACTGGCCGAAATAGTCCAACATGTCTGAGAATCGCGCGACAATATATTCAGGAAAGTTGCCCTGAAGAATGCGGCCCCTGGCTTCTTCGGCGCCGTCCAGCAAAGTGA
>CP070806.1:803151-813899 GCA_020343675.1 Phycisphaerales bacterium | reverse complement strand
ACTGTTTGGGCACGAGTATCATGCGCTGATCGTACAGCGTCAGGAAGAGTATGAGCGTTCTGTTGAGAAGTCACTGGCTTCATCGAACCGGGAAGGAACTTCCGACCCGGCCCGTTCTATCATGCGGAGAATCATGCCACACTAAAGAGTGTTCTGGAGTAAGGGGTTCCGGACAAGTTGTATCCGCCATACAAGAATCGCCGTGGCCTTAAATCGTGACTGAGGATAGAAACTGACACAAAACTGGCACAAATGGTCAGTTCGGCGTGACAAACCAAATAAACGGCCAAACGTAAATGCTTGACTGCTCTAACCTTATATGAATGGGCAGGGGCGGATTTGAACCGCCGACACACGGATTTTCAGTCCGTTGCTCTACCAACTGAGCTACCTGCCCGTGACCGGGTGATATTAGCAGGTCGGCGTTCGCCCTGTCAACCCCATAGGCGACAAAAACTCCAAATCTCGCTCGTACTTGAAGATTCGTGGCCGGATGTCGAGAAAATCCCACCCTTGGATCGCGGGCATCTTAGGCTCGTCCACACCGAGATTCCCAAGGTAGTGGACGCAGAGGACGGCCCGGTATAACATACAATGGATCGCCCGAATGGGCGAACCGGCGAAGACTGTCCGGCAATTCCAAGTCTGGATTCGGACCCCATTGGTCTGGAAAGGAAGGCGTATGAAGCGACGTAGTTTCTGCAAAGGCGTTCTGTTGAGTAGTTCCCTTTATCTGGCCCGGCCGGCCCGCGCAGCGCAGAGTCAGAGAAGACAACGGATAATCGTGGTTGATGCCCACTGCCACGCCGGCAAAGGCCTGAACCACGACAAGAATGACCCGATGAGCGACCCGTGGACCACGTACAATGATCCGATGTGGACTCTGCGCCGAGCCGACGAAGTCCGGATCGACAAGACCATCATCTTTCCCATCAGTAATCGAACGTACGAGACCGCCAACGAAGAGATCGCTTCTTACGTGCGCCGCTGGCCCGACAGGTTCATCGGTTTCGCCAAGCACGACGGCAAGACCGAGGCGGGCAAAATCCGGGATATGCTTCGGCGCGAAGTTCGTGAGCTTGGCCTGAGAGGATTGAAGCTGCACGGCGTACCCACACAAGAGATGACCGAAGCGGCAGCGGAGCTGAGAATTCCGATCCTCTACCACCCGTCAAGAGTTCACGACAGCCTCGACGTCGTCGAGTCCTATCCTGAGGTCCCTTTTATCCTGGCCCATCTGGGGAGCTTTGCCTCACGCGATTGGAAAGAACACGTTCGTGCCGTCGAGGCGAGCAAGAAGCTCGACAACCTATATCTGGACACCTCTTCTGTCGTGTTCTTCGGGTATCTCGAGCGCGCGGCAAGCGAGCTTCCGGCGGAAAAGCTCATCTTCGGTTCGGACGGCCCGCTTGTGGACTCACGAGTAGAGCTTCACAAAATCAAGCTGCTCAGACTACCCCAGGCAAAAGAACGTCTGATTCTGGGCGGCAACATTCAGCGCCTCCTCGGAACGTGACAAACATCCACAATCCCATTGATGGGCACCGAAAGGGTAAAAAGAATGCGAAACATTAGGAGTATCGTATCGGCTGCGACCGTCGTGGCGAGTCTGACTCTGGCATTATCGCCGGTCTGCCTCTCCCGGACATCATCCGTAAACCCTGGCATGATCACCTCAGACGAGGTTACAGCAGCGCGGAGCAGGCAGATCCCTGAATTGCCAACGAATGACGAGTGGTGGTTGCGTCCGCATCGAATGATTCAGACGAATCTTCGGGAAATCGACGCGACGATGGACCTGGACCGCTATATTGACGATATCAAAGACTTCGGGGCCGACGTCGTGCTCTTTAACGTCGGCGGCATCGTCGCGAACTATCCGACGGACCTGGAATTTCAGTGGCGCAATACCTACATGAAAGGTGACATGGTTGGGGCCGTTCTGGAAAGACTGCACGCCGAAGGTATTCGAATGATCGGCCGGTTCGATTTCAGCAAAATCAATGAGAAATTTGCCGCCCAAAATCCGGATTGGCTCTATGTGAGCGAGTCCGGGCAGAACGTCAATTACAACGGCCAGGTCCATACGTGCGTCAGCGGGAACTATCAGCAGGAATATATGCTCAAAATCCTCAGTGAAGCGGTGGACAGCTACCGCCTTGACGGGGTATTCTTCAATATGATCGGCTACCAGCGAAGCGATTACAGCGGCAACTACCACGGCATTTGTCAATGCGAAAACTGCAAGAGGCTCTTCAAGGATTACTCAGGTCTTGAGCTGCCTCCAACGGTCAAAGAAGACGACCCGGCATACAGGAAGTATCAACAGTTCACTTCCAAAATGAAGGACAGGCAGTTCAAGCGAGTGAATCGTCTTCTCAAATCGAAGCGACCCAGTCTCGGGATATGCACCTATACGAAGGAAGGAATCGACATTATCCGCCAGGAGTCCAATTCCGCTTTGGGCAGGGGGACGTATATGGACACTCACAGGGCCAAGAAGACACTTCTGGAGGCCGGCCGCAGGCAACTGGCGAACGCCGCCGTGCATTTCATAGCGATTCCCTTCCGCCATACGTCCGTCGCGCCGTATTTAACCGGCAGACGACTATCTCAGCAAATGATGAACGGCGCCTGGCTGGATTTCTATTGCATTGGTCCGCTGCATCGCCAGGAAGACCGGCTCGGCCTGGATATCGTCAGGGACATCTACCGCTTCCACGCGGCCAACGAGCGGTTCCTCGTTGATACAAGGCCCGCCGCCCAGGTCGCGCTGTTCGCCGGCGAGAACGCAGAGTATATGGGAATGCTCGAGATTCTGTGCGAAAATCAAATTCCCTTCGAACTCACACAGCTCGATCCTGAACAGTTGAAAAGGTATGAACTCATCATTGTTCCCGGCACCGACCGGCTCAGAGGACCGCAGGTTGGCGCTCTCGACGAATACATCGAGCAGGGAGGGAGAGCCCTGATCACCGGCAGACTTGCGGAGAATCTCAAGTGTCTTAACGATCTGAAATTCGAGAAGACTCGTAAGCCTGAGAAGGGCTCCTATATTAGAATTCGCCCCGAAGACCGCGGCCGGATCGACCGGGAGATTTTTGAGAAGCTGGATCTGGTATTCCTGCAGGGAGTCTTCCACGTCTATCGGTCGGATGCGGGCGCAGAAGACCTGCTCAGGTTAATTCCGGGTGATATGTTCGGGCCGCCTGAGAAGTGTTATTACAGAAATGTCTCGGACGTACCGGCCCTCTTCTACAGAAAATCAGGCAAGGGCTCGGCGGCATACTTTCCCTGGGAAGTCGGCTCTCACTATCAAAAGCAATATCACCAGGGACATGCAAACCTGGTTCTCGGGGCCATGGAAAATCTGCTGGGCCTGAGGCGCAGCCTGAAAGTCGAATGTCACCCGCTCATCGAAGTCACCCATCGCAAGGACAGTAAAGGGCGATTCGAATGGATCGCTCTCTACAATCATTCGGGCCAGCGACAAGACGCTCTTCATGCACCGATCCCGATGAGAGACATGGAAATACATATTAAACCTGGTAAACCGGTCCACAGGATAAGGCTGCTCAAGGACACGCGAGAACTCGAGTTTTCCGTGGGCCCCGACAGCCGAGTGCGGCTGACCGTGCCCGAACTGAACCACTACGAGGTCGTGCTGCTCGAGTATGATTAGGGGCGGCCTGACGTGGCCGTCTTAACCTTGGCCGTTGACGACGTTCTGTGGTTTTCCTGCGATGAAGGCCGCGACGTTGTCTATCGCGACGCGGAGCAGGCGTTCTCTTGCCGAACGCGTGGCCCAGGCAATGTGGGGCGTAATGAAGCAGTTTCTTGCCTTCAGAAGAGGATTATCCCGGGCCGGCGGCTCCTCGGAAAGTACATCGAGGCCGGCGCCGGCGAGCCGGCCGGCATCGAGTGCATCCGCCAGCGCTTGTTCGTCAATCAACGGCCCACGGCTCGTGTTGATCAAGAACGCGGTCGGCTTCATCGTCGCCAGCCGTTGGGCGTTGACGAGCCTCTCGGTTTGAGGTGTCAGGGGGCAATGCAGGCTCAGAACATCTGCCTGCCGGAAAACTTCCTCTTGTTCCACCATCCGGCACCCTTCGGGCATCACAGCCGGGGCGGTGACATCACAGGCAATCACCTTCATGCCAAATGCTCGCGCCAGCTCCGCTGTCGCCCGGCCGATTCTCCCGAATCCCACGACGCCCAGGGTCAAACCGGCCAGCTCGAACAGGGGCATGTCCCAATAGCAAAAATCCGGACACGCGGCCCAGCGCCCCTCGCGCACTGTCCGCGCATGGTAGGCCACGTGCTGCGTCAGGTTCAGCAGATGGGCAAACACCATCTGGGCCACGGAACCCGTTCCATAGGTCGGGACATTGCTCACCGGAACGCCTCGCTCGCGGGCCGCCTCGACGTCCACAATGTTGTAGCCGGTTGCCAGCACCCCAATATATCTGAGTTTCGTCAATCGCCTGATGACGTCCGCAGACAGAACCGCCTTGTTGGTCAGGACAATCTCGGCGTCGCCCGTCCGCTCGACGATGTGCTCCGGGGCCGTGCGGTCATAGACCGCACATTCACCGAAGGCCTCAAGCTTCTCCCACGAAAGGTCGCCCGGATTCAGGGTGTAACCATCCAGTACAACGATTTTCATCCGCATGCCTGCTTTGTCGCCGCGGCGATCCCCGCCCCGGGCTTCAGCTTAACTCCCTGATCCGACAGAGACTTCTCTATGGCCGCCAGGGCCAGCATGACGTTGCTGAGGGTACACGCCGAGCCCATCAGACCGATGCGCCACGCCTTGCCTTTGAAGGCCCCCAGCCCGCCGCCGATCTCGATATTGAACTCATTGAGCAGTTGTTTTCTCACGGCGGCATCATCGACGCCGTCCGGTATGGATACGGCATTGAGCATCGGCAACTCGTAGCCGGGCTCGGGCAAATACCGGATGCCCATCGCCGAGAGGCCCGCTTTCAAGATTTTGTGATTGGCAACATGGCGGCCCCAGCGCGATTCCAAACCCTCTTCCTTGATGATCCTCAAGGATTCCAGCAGGGCATAGTTCATATTGATCGGGGCCGTGTGATGATACAAACGTTCGCTGCCCCAGTACCGGCGGATCATGGACATATCGAGATACCAGCTCTGGACTCTGGTTTTGCGATTTTCGATGACGTCCATGGCGGCTTCGCTGAAGGTCACCGGCGCCAGCCCCGGCGGACAGGACAGACACTTCTGCGTGCCGGAATAACACGCATCGATCTTCCAGCCATCCACATCGACCTTCATGCCGCCCAGACTGGTGACGGCATCCACCAACAGCAGGGCTCCATGGTCGTGGACTATCCGGGAAATTTCTTCCAGAGGCTGGCACACGCCCGTGGAGGTTTCGGCATGCACAATGCCAACAACTTTGGCCGGCTGCTTATGGAGCGCTTGGGCGATTTGTTCCGGAGCGAACGCCTTGCCCCAGTCAATCTCAATGGTTGAAACTTCGGCGCCGCACCGCTCGGCGACATCGGTCATGCGCTTGCCGAACACGCCGTTGATACAAACTAACATGGGATCGCCCCGCTCGATGAGATTGACGACACAGGTTTCCATGCCGGCGCTTCCCGTGCCCGAGACGGCCAGCGTCATCTCGTTCTGTGTCAGGAATGTGTATTGGAGCAGCTCCCGTATCTCGTTGAGTATCTCAAGGAACGCCGGATCAAGGTGTCCGATTGTGGGACGCGAGAGGGCTTCGAGAACCCCCGGATCAACATCTGATGGTCCCGGCCCCATCAGGACTCTTTTCATCGTCTTTGGTGCATTCATTTGCTATCTTTTCCTTACTTATGTCGTTCTTGTTGCGTTTCTGAGACTTTTAGTCGCGTTGGCCACCAGGGTGATAGCCACGGCCAGCAGTATCAAAGAGAAGACGACCAGGGTGAGATTCCGAGGTTCGCTTGTGAAGTTGTTATAGACCATGAAGCCCAGCGCCGTAATCGTCACGCAGAACATAAAATACATCGGATATTTCAGGAACCTGTTGTCTTTGCCCGATTTCGCCAGCCAGATGGTAATGGCCAGCAGCGTCAGAGAGGCAAGCAGTTGGTTGGCCGCGCCAAAGAGCGGCCAAAGCGCCCCGCGCGCTTCCGTGAAGGTCAGGAACGCCGCGACGCCGATTGTCATCACTGTTCCCACGTAACGGTTCTTGCTGAGGGCCGACTGCATCGGCATCCCTTCGAAGAATTCCTGAAACATAAACCGGCCCAGTCGCGTGGCCGTATCCAACGTGGTCAGGGCAAACGCCGAGATCGCCAGTGCGGCAAAGGTCATGCCGGCCTTCTCGGGGATACCCAGATGTGAGACAAAACTGCCAATTCCAGCGGAGAAAATGCCGATAGGGCCGCCGCCTCCGGCAGTGATTTTCTGGGCATAGTCGCTCTGCAAGATGGTCACCGCCGTAATCAGTGCTATCACCGCCAGCAGACCCTCGATGAGCATGCTGCCGTACCCAATGGCTTTGGCATCGGTTTCCTTGTCGAGTTGCTTGGCTGTTGTGCCGGCCGAGACCAGGGAATGGAACCCCGATATCGCCCCGCAGGCCACCATCACAAAGAGAATCGGAAACAGATATCCTTTGCCCTCCACGTGAAATGCGGTAAAGGCGGGAAAAGTGACTTCGGGTTTAGCCGCGAAGATGCCGACAACTCCCAATATGAGGATAATGTACAGAAGAAAAGAGTTCAGGTAGTCTCTGGGCTGCAGCAGAATCCATACGGGCGCCACAGCCGCAAAGAACACGTACACGAACAAAATGACTTTCCATGTGCCGTGGGGCAAAACCATCGGAAATCGCAGTCCGAGAGCAATGCAGCCCAGCAGTATGGCCACTCCAATGATAGAAGACAGCCACAACGAGGTCTTGAGCCGATAGACACTGAGCCCGAACAGCACGGCCACGATAATGAAAAGGAACGAGGCCGTGGCCGTGGAGGGCTCTGCGACGAAGACATTGGCAACTGCGTTGGCGAAGGTGGCAATCACCAGAACCACGACGGACCACGCAAAGACCAGAAACAACCGCTTGCCCGACTTGCCGATGTGGTCTTCAATCACTTCCCCAATCGTCTTTCCGCCGTGCCGCACGGAAGCGACGATGGAAGAAAAATCGTGCACCCCGCCCAAGAAGATGCTGCCGATGATGATCCACAGCAAGACCGGAACCCACCCGAACACCGCAGCATAAATCGGCCCGAGAATGGGGGCGGCGCCGGCAATCGAGGCGAAGTGATGCCCCATCAGGACCGGTGCCTTTGCGGGAACATAGTCCACGCCATCCTGTTTCGTGTGCGCCGGAGTGGCGCGGCTTGGATCCAGACCCAGTTTCCGGGCGACATAGCGCCCGTACAGAAGGTAGCCAATCAGAAGAGCCACAAGGGCTACTATCATCAACAGCGTAGCGGCCATTCGTTATCCCCTTTCAAAACGCGGTAATCAGTCATCTCAGGTGACTGAAACCCCTTTTCCCAATCGAGGGTCATGGCGACTGAAGCCCAGCGGGCCGCAGTCCCCCACATATTCTCCCTTGATCGCATCGCCGAAAGGTGTCCCCTTCGTCGAAAATGCCGAGCCACAGCGTCAACCGTCATAAGGCAACAGTAAACCGTTGCGGAATGACTGTTGTCAAGTCTTAATATTGATCCGTCAACAAGACGCCGGATATGGGATGATGCGGCGGGACGGGTTATCAGCCGCAACAGTTGTTGGAGCAGTCGCAGGTCGGCTCCGTTCCCCTCAGCGCCCCGGTTATGACGGCCTGGGCACAACCGGCGCCCTTTCCAACCGAAATCGCTTCGACGGGGCAGTTGTTCTGACACGCACCGCACTCCATGCACAAGTCACGGTCGATTATTCGAGCGTTTCTGTCCTCAACGGTGAACACGCCGTGCGGACAGACTTCGGCGCATCTTTCACAGCCGATGCATTTGTCGGCGTCCAGATTCAGTGTAACAACATTCTTGAGATATTCGAGTCTCGCCATATTGGCTCACCTCTTTGAGTGTTGCATCAGACAAAAAGTCCGACTAACCATAACGCAATACCCAGGGCCGCACAAGCTAATTGTATAGGCACGGCAATCCTGACTTCCCGTTTTACTCCCGACAGAGACGTGTACGTCGAGGCGCCGGTGAAGTTCAGGGCGACAAAACTCGTCAGAGCCGGCACCATTAACACCCACGCAGCCACACTGAACGAATCACCAAGGACATCTATGCGACGGCCGAGAAGAAGTCCGCCCAATACGAGCATCGCCATACCGATCCACAAACCTTTAACCGAGAACGAGCGTCCGGGCAGCCAGGGCAGCAGGACCGGCCCGAAGACAGCAGCCGCCAGGAAGCCTGCCAGCAGGAGCAGAACGTTCTGCGTTCCAGCCGAAATTGCCAGGGCACCCGAATACCCTTTCGGATTCAGACCGGCAAGGAAGAAGAAAACCGCGGCAACGGGAGCTACATATTTACCCCATGAAACCAGTTCCACGGGTATGAGGACAATTCGATCTTCAATAGGAAAATGCACGCGGCGCATCTGCTCGGTCGCCCGCATGCCGGCATCCAGAAAAGCCGGTAAATCCTGTGCTCTGACGGGTCCATAAACTACGCTGAATCCGCTTTGCGCCTTGAGCTGATGCGCACTGACCCCTGGGGCGCCCAACTGGGGCACGACAAGCGTCCTATGCCTGACGAATTCGCTCAGCCCGGTCTCTTCGATACGCCGGGCAAGCTCTTGCGTCCCAAAGGTCCCCTTGCCTGCGGCGCACCAGACGTTTATGCCCTTGGTATCAAGCACAAGGATCCATCCGTCCCGTCCGGCCAGGCTGCTTCTCAGGCAGTCGAAGCTCATCTTGTAATTGGCCGAAACATAAACACCAGAATCTGCGTCGGGATTCCCAACGGCATAAATCCCGGGCTCGACCGCGTATTTCATCCTCCCGATGGCCCAGCGCGCTTTCCAACGGCCAAACGTATCGGCCCAATTCAATTCCGCAGGCACTTTGGGAATTCGGCGCCCGTTGCGTGTTATGAATGAAATTTCCCGGATCGCTTCTTTTGCCAATGTCCGATCCTCTCAGGGGCAGCACGGATCGTCGGATGAGCAACTTCCGCTGTCCTCGGGCTCGCCAAACAACTGCTTGGCAACTGCCTTGGTTTTGTTCGCAGCGCCCGTTTTGACCTGCTCGGCAACTTTGAGGACGGCCCGCATTTCTTCTTCGGCCAAACCCGCCTGCAGGGCTTTGGTCTTGTGATACTCCATGCAGAACGTGCAGTTTATTCCATAGGATACGCCAAGAGCAATCATTTCCTCGATCTTCTTGTCCATTTTCCAATCCCTCGAATTTTTTATTCGTTCAGTTACTGATAGAATCATCACCGGCTCAGGTTTCGAATCATGAGTAAGACCGTCTCTGAGCACCTTCCAACATAATACGGCTCACTGCCAACCTCATGAAATCCACACTGACGATAGAACTTGATGGCTCGCTGATTTTCCGTCCAGACGCGCAACCAGCACGAACAGCAACCTCGTTCGAGAGCGGCGCCCAGAGTTTCCCTGATGAGTGTTGTCCCGATGCCTTGTCCAATCCACTCGGGCAAGACATACAGACGGGCCAATTCCACCGGATTCGGCCCATTTACTGCCACCGGCGGCGTGGTCGGCTCCAGCTTGGAATAGCCGCAAGGCGTTCCTTCGACGAGCGCCAGCAGATATGTAATCTCCGCAGTCGCCAGCTCCGTTCGAATTCGCTCCAAACCAAAGGTCCTGCTCGTATAGCTTGCAAGCTCCTCGGCAGCAATGACGCTTGCATAGGATTGCGTAAAAGTCAGTCTCCCCATGTACGCCAAGACGGGTGCATCCGCTGCCATGGCGCGTCGTATGTCTATGTGTTCTGATTTCGGAGACATTCCGGACTCTCTTGATTACTCGGCGGCCTGACGAAACGACCCTCGCGTTCGCAGACATATTCTGACCAACATCAGCATCACAGGGACTTCTATCAGTACGCCTACAACCGTCGCCAAAGCGGCTCCGGATGAAAGGCCGAACAGCATCGTCGAAGTGGCGATGGCAACCTCGAAATGGTTCGATGCGCCGATCATCGCCGAAGGCGCAGCGTCTTGATAGGTAAGCTTCAGAATCTTTGCCAGGCCATAGGCCAGCAGGAAGATGACACTGGTCTGGATAAAAAGTGGAATCGCAATCCACAGGATCGTCAGAGGATTGGAGAGGATAACGTCTCCCTTGAATGAGAAAAGCAGAACGAGCGTGACAAGCAGCGCGATGATCGTAACAGGTGTCAGGACGTGCAGGAACTTGTTCTTGAACCAGTCCAGGCCTTTGTGCGCGATGATCCATCGCCGGGAGAAATACCCCGCCACCAGAGGCAGCGCGACGTAAATCGCGATAGACAACAACAATGCCTGCCAGGGCACGGGCAGTTTGCCCACGCCCAGCAGGAAACCCCCCAACGGCCCATAGAGGACAAGCATCGTAAGCGAGTTAATCGCGACCATAACAAGCGTATGGCCATCGTTGCCTTTGGCCAGATAGCCCCAAACGAGCACCATGGCGGTACAAGGAGCGATGCCCAGCAGAATGCACCCCGCCAAGTAGCTTCGCCACAAAGGCACCTCCAGGATTTTTGTGCCTTCGACTTCGACAACAGTGCCGACTCCGTAACTCGCCCC
>CP070806.1:792155-803051 GCA_020343675.1 Phycisphaerales bacterium | reverse complement strand
GCAGGTGTCTCTTTCCGAGCCGTTCTTCGCAAGCCCACTCTTGACCCGGAAGTGTCATTCTGGACAAGGAGGCTCTTATGCCCTCCGAGACCTCAGCCGGGACATCGTGACGAGGCAGAGAGCCGACCAGCGTTCTGCACTTCTGCAGTTGTCGCAGCCGTCGCGCAATATGCACGTCCTGAGCGATAAGCCGTTTGACTTCAGCCTGTTCCGCAGCCGTCGACTCTCCATCGATGAAGCTACTGAGCAATTCGTCGATACGCGTGTCCCCGGCGTATCCGTCCTGGTCCGAATTCTCTCTCATTTCAAAATGGCCTCCAAGATATCTCTCAGCTTCGTTCTGGCCCGACTCAATCTGCTCCTGACCGTTCCTATCTCAATACCCAGTACTTCTGCAATCCGGGCATAACTCATCCCTTCGAAATCCCGCAGCACGATCACCGCTTTCTGGGCCTCGTCCAAGTTGTTCAGTGCTCCAATCACGATCTCATGCAACTCTTTGTTCTCAGCTATAGCCGTCGGATCTGGGGCGCTGTCGTCGCTCAGAAACTCCTTCAGTGTCTGCTTTGCCTGGCTATCGTACTGCTCGTAATCGCTATCCAGGGACCGGATGGCCAACCTGGCATTTCTTTGACGATAATTCAGGGTCAGATTAACAGCTATTCTGAACGCCCACGTATAAAAGCTGCTTCGTCCCTCGAATTTATCCAGGTTCTCTAATACTTTGACAAAAGTCTCCTGCGTCAGTTCCGCTGCGTCGTCGGGATCCGAGCATATTTTCAGCACAACGTTGTAGATACGATTCTGATACTTGAGGATGAGCCGCTCTATGGCCGCAGAATCACCCTTCACAGACTGCTCTATCAGCGGGCGGTCGTCTTTGTTTACGCGTCCGTCGGCAGCCTGAGGGTGTCCGATGTCAGTATTCGCGGCTTCCGTCAAAGTTTCTCTCCTGAATTAGACCAACATGACCACAAAAAGTTCCTCTGACAAATAGGGCAAAAATGAGGCCAAATCGCAGGATATGATTGCAGATTAGCCCTTCTTGGTCAATTCAATTCCACCCTGACCGGTGCCAAAGAGACGGAGATTCTCGGATGAGCAGGGGGGCTCAGCTGTTGTTTGCGCCCGTATACTCGGGCACCAACTCTTTGATCTTCTGCACGATGCCGGCGTGGCTCTGCGATTTGGCGATGGCAACCAGCTCATCGATCCCGCTGCGCAGCCTGTCGCGGTCGATCGGAATATTCTTCCATATACTGATCTTGGGGTGTCTTGTGCGCTGCATGTCCTCGCCCTCTATGGAGAGTTCCTCGAAGAGCTTCTCGCCTGCTCTTGAGCCTGTGAAAAGCATCTCAATATCTTCTCCCGGCCTGAAGCCACTGAGCGTAATAAGCTCCCTGGCCAGGTCCACGATTTTCACCGGTTCGCCCATATCGAGCACAAAGATTTCTCCGCCTTTTCCCATCGTTGCGGCCTGCAGGACGAGCTGACTGGCTTCCGGTATGGTCATGAAGTACCGCTTCATCTCGGGATGTGTGACGGTTACAGGGCCGCCTTCAGCTATCTGCTTTTTGAAAATTGGAACGACCGAACCATCCGAGCCAAGCACGTTGCCAAAACGCACGGTGACAAAATGGGTCTTACTCGTTCTGCTCAGGTCCTGAATATACATCTCTGCGAGGCGTTTGGATGAACCCATGATGCTGGTTGGATTCACGGCCTTGTCCGTGCTGATCATCACGAAGTTGCTCGTGCCGCGCTCATCTGCCACATCGGCAACGATCTGTGTGCCCAGAATATTGTTCTTGACGGCTTCGCCCGCGTTCAGTTCCATCAGAGGCACGTGTTTGTGGGCGGCGGCGTGAATGACAACCTGCGGTTTGTACGTCCGGAAAAGTTCAGCCACGCGAGCCTTGTCAGTGATATTGCAGACAAGTGCCGTAATTCTCACCGCGGGGAATTGCCTGCTTAACTCTCGCTCTATGTAGAACAGTGGATTTTCCGCCTGCTCAACAAGCAGCAGCAGTTTCGGGTTGAACTGGCATAGTTGCCGGCACATTTCAGAGCCGATGGATCCGCCCGCCCCCGTGACCAGGATGATTTTGTCCCGGGCGAAGGTCTCAATCAGATCCAGATCGAGCTGCACGGCCTCCCGGCCCAGCAAATCGTTGATGTCAACGTCTCGAATCTGCGAGACGCGGAGCTTCCCGGAGGCGATGTCTGTAATCGACGGGACGGTGCGAAAACGAACCTTGGCCCCTTCGCACACCTGGATGACGCGCCTGAGCTGCCTCGGGCTGGCCGAGGGCATGGCAATGGCGATTTCTTCGATGCTGCGGTCATGGCAGATGTCGGGCAGTTGCTCGACCGTGCCCAGGACCGATATTCCGTGAATGCGAGTGCCCTGCTTAATCGGGTCGTCATCGATGAATCCGACGACGTCGTATTGCGCGACGGACATGCGGAAAATCTCTCTGAGCAGCGCCTCGCCCGCGTTGCCCGCACCGACGACGAGAAACCGCTTCAGCCGGCCCGCTTCGGCGGTGCCCGTTGCTTCGTAGTACAGCCGGATGACGATCCGCAGCCCGCCGAGCATCAAGACGGTCGCAAGCATGTCGGCCATACATACGCCTTCGGCGGGTCTCTCCAGGCCCGGCGGAAGATACGTGCGAATGGACAAGAATCGCCCCGCCGCAAACCACAAGGCCACGATGATACAGGTGCTTATCAGAGAGGCCCGCACGATTCCGTGCAGATCGGAAATGCCCACATAACGCCACCAGCCGCGATATTGCTTGAAGATCCCGAAGACAGGCAGTTTCACCACAAGAAAGAACAGCAGCAGAGCGGGATATAGTTCGAGCCACTCTCTTCTGAATTGCATGTTCTGTACCACAAGAAAGGAGAGCATCAAAGAAGCAGCAAAGGCCGCGATGTGGGCTAGGACAATCAAAGGTCTGCGGAAACGAAGCAGCAGGGCGGGTGAGGGGCTTGAAGATTGTGGCGGGCTTTGATTCTCGTTGTTCTCTGTCGTGTTCGTGTCTATCTCGGGCATATTCTCACAATGCTGCTATGATTCCGAAGAAGGTGACTCCTGGTCCGATTCCGGCTTCGGTACGGGTTGCTCTTGCTGCTCGGTCCCGCGTTCAACCTCGGCAGGCTCGGCTTCCGCCTCGTCATAAGGCATGTAGATGTCCTCTCGCGCGGTGTTGTCCACTTTGCTGCGCATGAGTGAGTAGATAATACTATTGGCGGAGAAGTAGAAACTGATGATAAAGGAAACGACCAGCCCGACGACAACCAGCACAAACAGGCGCACCAGAAAGGCCGCTATCCATTCAGTCGAGTTTCCGGGCATTGCATCTGAAGAACCAAGCAATCGGCCGAATTCCGGCTTCGGCCAGATGGCGGTAAGCTTGTTGACCTCTGAGCCGGCGCTGTCCGTCCAGAGGCCGATTTGCAGAAACCAGCGGGTAAGCCAGAGCGTCAAGAATCCGAAGACGCGCACGAACAAGTAACAGACCGAACCATAGACCGCGGCGATTGCCGTGTAGAAAATCATCTGCCACGGCCTGGCATAAACATAGCTGAGCGAGCGACTTATTGCATCGAAGCAGTCCGATCCGTCGTGGGCCACTGCGGGGAACATCAAATTGAACCCCACTGCAGTCCCGATCAGAATGACCGCTGTCAAGAAACCTGCAACCAGGGCCAAAGGCGTGCCGATTCCGACAATCAACTCGCCGACCCTGGGGATATTGCCCACCAATCCCAGAAGGAATATGAACAGTCCGATGAAGGCAATAATGGCCATCGCGGCCAGTGGAGCGGTGAAAAAACTCGTAAATCTCTTAGTGCTGAATTGCACCGCTTCGGTGAGCCCCGGTTTTTCGGCCCGGGCAAACTGCAGAGCCGCGATCCGGCAGATCGCGCCGCCGGCAATGGACATAACCGCCAGCGTGATGGCGAAGAAGATGACGCAATAAATGGGGTGGTATCGAAGAGCCCATCCCACGGCGTTGAAGTAGGCGATGATGTTCTGGATAACGCCGTCAATGTCGGGTTCGCGCACCACTGAATGGACGGCCCCCTTGAATCTGTCGGCCGAAAAGTCCCAGAGCGTCGAAAACACGCCTTGTCCTGGGAAGTCTTTGTTTTCAGCGATGAAATATTTCAGCCTGCCCGGATTCTCCAAATATATCTGCAATTCCGTCACTTCGTCGCCTCCGGCGACGACGGTCTTGCTGAAATCCATCAGCCAGCCAGCCAGGCAGATTACGCCCAACGCGCAGACGGTTATGATCAATTTGGTCGGCTGAATGGACATGCGGAATGCCTGAAATATCCCGGGAAAGAGAAAGCCGTCCAACAATTGAGAGGAGTTGTTGCCGCCGACCATTTTGCGTCCTTTCAAGAGTGGTACAATTGCCGTTGCGCAAACCAAAAGCGACCGCAATTATGTATAACGTATTATCGGTCGATTTCAACACATTCCATAAGAATTTGCCCTGAGTGCCTCGTTTCACCGGCTGTCGGAGGAGAGGGAAGTTGTGTCGGATGGCTCTTTAGATTCTTCCGGTTGTTGCCCACACGTTATTCTGTAATTGGCATCCAGCCAGGCACCCAAATCCACGAGCTTACACTGCTCGCTGCAGAAAGGAAAGAATCCTGTGTCTTTGGCTCTTTCTTTGCCGGGCGTTCCGACAATCTTGTGACAGACCGGGCATCTGCTTTTCATGCGTATAGCTGTGTCTACTGCTCTCTGATGAGCCCCTGTTCGAGCATCCGCGCGTAGTCAACACAGTGTTTCGCCCAGGGCTGAGCCTTGAGTCGGGCTTTGGGTATCGGCTTGCCTGTCCCTTCGCAGATGCCGTACGTACCGTGTTCGATGCGTCCCAGCGCTTCGTCGATTTCTCGCAGTAGCTTTCGCTCGCCGTCCATCAATCCCAGGGCGAATTCCTGTTCGTAGTTGTCGGTTCCCAGGTCGGCCATGTGGATCGGCATGCTTGATAAATCCCCGGTGGCGTCCAGCCGGGACTTCTTCAGAGCTTCATCCTCAAATTCGCTCACATTTCTCAAAATTTCCCTGCGTTTTTGCAGCAGCATTTGCCTGAAACTCTCAGTATCGGCGGCTGTCAGACCGCGTTTTCTTTTTCTGGTTGCACTTACTTGTTTTCGAGATACCTTCTTACGTTCTTGTGCCACTTCTCTATCTACCTTTCTGATTGCCAAACCTTCTTCGTCCTTCTGTCGAGAAAGACGTCATCACATCGCGACATTGCTCCCCAGACAGCATAATGCGAAGACCCTAATTCGGGCCCGACAAGTATAGATAACGCCAAGCGATTATTCAAGCCAAATCACAGAATTCGCTTTAAGTGATTTGATATCAGTACTTTATGTTCAAGAGTTCCCGGTTTTGGCTTCAATTCTCGCCCTGTCTTTTGCGAGTTTGCCTAGAGGCATGAAGAATCCCTCCTGTCCAATCCTGCCGGCGAAAATCTCGACGCCGAAGACGTTCTCGATCTGCTCTGTGGACAGGACTTCGCTCACGGGACCATGCCGGGACAGACCATCGGTCCCAAGAAGCAGGGCCTGGTCGCAGTATTGGCAGGCCAGGTTGATGTCATGCGTTACTGCGACGATGGTCTTGCCTTTTCCGAACTGGGCGGCTTTGAGCAGGTCGTAGATACCCACCTGATGCTTCAAATCCAGGAAGCTTGTAGGCTCATCCAGCAGCAAGATGGGGCTGTTCTGAGCCAGTGCCCGAGCGATGAATACGCGTTGGCGTTCCCCGCTGCTCAGGCTCGTTAGCGGGCGCGAGGCAAAACCGGCTGTATCCGTCAACTCAAGCGCATCTTGGACTATCTCCCTGTCGGCCTGGCTCTCAAATCCGGCAGTCCCGAAATAGGGCGTCCGTGCCATCAGGACTGTTTCGACAACCGAGAAGCCGAATATGGGCACTGATTCTTGTCTGACGACAGCTACTTTCGCCGCCAGGGTCCGTGTACTGTACGACTCGATTGGCGCTGCATCGATGATTATCGTCCCCGAGCGAGGCGTCAATGCCCCGCAGATAAGGTTAAGCAATGTGCTCTTACCGGCGCCGTTTGGGCCGGCTATGGCCAGGAACCCCCCCGAAGGGACGGAAAAGCTGATGTCTTTCAACACCAGGCTCTTGGTGGTGTAGCCGAAACTAAGATTCTGAACGTGAATGATTCCGCTCATTTCACCCAGCCCACCTTTCGACTGTGTTTGACCAGAAGAACCAGGAAAACAGGCCCGCCGAGAATCGCCGTGACAACACCGACTGGCAACTGGGCCGGCGCGATAATAGTCCGAGCAAGCGTATCAGCGACGACCAGGAATATTGCTCCGACGACTCCGCTGAGCGGAACCATCTGCCGGTGGTCTGGGCCGAAAACCAGCCTCACGGCGTGAGGAACGATAAGTCCCACAAATCCTATGAGCCCGCTCAGGCTTACAGCAATCGCTGTGATACCAGCCGCGATTGCAAAGGCGATTGTCCGGATTCTGGCGATGTTCACGCCCATGCTTCGGGCGTCTTCGGCACCGAAGCTCAAGGCATTCAACTGAGGACTGATGAAGAACAGCGCCACGATGCCGCCCGCCACGCACCCGGCCCCCACCCAGAGCACGAGCAAGTCTTCCTCGGCCATGTTGCCCATGAGCCAGAATATCGTCGAGTAAACCTGCTCCGATTTGGCTATTGAGGTCAGGAACATGATGACGGCCGAGAAGAAAGCGTTCACAACGACGCCCGCGAGCAAGAGTCCCGTTACGTGAAACTTCCCCGTCAGCCGGCCGATGGACCACACCAGCCAGACCGTCCCCAGGGCTCCTGCAAATGCGAACACGGCTATGGGTGAGCGGCCCCAAAGCGTCCAGTTTAGCCCGCCGACCACGGCGATGATCGCCCCCAATCCGGCTCCGCTCGATATGCCTAAGATATACGGGTCGGCGAGAGGGTTCCGCAGAAGGGCCTGGAAGACCACGCCCGAACATGCCAGCGCTGCGCCCACCAGGCCGGCCAGGACTATCCGGGGCAATCTGACCCGCACAAAAATCTCGTAGTCCGGGTTGGCCTTTGACTGATCGCCGGAGCCGCTGAACACGGCTTTCAACGAGACGTTTTCGCTGCCAATCAGCGAGCACGTGAGCATCACGACGACAAGCGCCCCGAGCGCCAATCCGGTCGTGGCGATCATTCTCCTGGGTCTGAGCAATTGATCCATCGCCTCAATTCTCAAAAAGATGCGGCCTCAAACACTCTGCAATTGTCTCTGTTGCCTCATAGAGCCTCGGCCCGAGCCGCGAGACCGCGCCGCCGGGAATGACGTAGATCCGCTTGTCTGTCGCGGCGGGCAGATTCTCAAACCGGGTCCAATATCGAATCGCGCTCTGCTGCTGGGCGATCAGGTCATGCTGACCCATGTCGGGCTCGATAATCACCTGCGTCTTGCTGGCGATGACCTGCTCGGCCCCGATGGGCGGATATTTGTGCAGGGTGGGGCCGACTGCATTTTCGCCGCCCGCCAGCTCAATCAGCTCGTTCACAAACGTGTCCCTTCCGGCCACCCGCAGCGGCTCTCTCTGAACGACCCAGAGTACCCTCACCTTTTCTTCGGTGCCGACCAGAGCTGAGAGCTTCTTCAGTTTCTCTTTGATGCTGCTGACCAACTCATCTGCCTGTTGCGACCGGCCCGTTGCTTCGCCGATCTTCCTGATGCCTTCGAACAACTCTGCCATTGTTTCGATCTTGAGCGTCGCGCAGTTGTAACCTATTCGAGTCAGACGCATGGCCAGCCGTTTCTGCTGGTCAAACCCCGTCGTCGTCACCGTCAGGACCAGGTCGGGCCTGGCGGCCACAACGCTTTCAATATTTGGCTGCCAGAAGCTTCCTACTTTGGGTTTGTTCATTACCGCGGGGGGATAATCGCTGTATTCGGTCACGCCAACGATTTCTTTGTCGAGCCCCAGTGCAAAGAGGATTTCCGTCAAACTCGGAGCCATCGAAACGATTCTGTCCGGCCGAGCCGGCGGAGCGCTATTATCCCTGGCCTGTCCCGTTCCGGGGCGGCACACGGCAAATCCGGCGGCCATCCAGCATGCGATCGTCAATAAAAGCCATAACCACTTATTCATCAGGTTCTCTTGAACTGCTTTTCCAGGTCGTCTATCGAGAATTTTATTGTGGTGGGCCTGCCGTGGGGACAGCGCGTTGCAGACTCTGCTTCCTGTCTGTCCGCAAGCAGTTGCTCAATTTCGCCGTCGGTCAGCTTCTGGCCCGCCTTGATGGCCGCCTTGCAGGCAGCCATGTTCAAAACTTCGTCGAGCAGTTCGGCCGCGTCAGGCCCGGCGTCCGTGTGCTCCAGCAGATCCATCAAGTCCTGCATGAAATCGAGCGGCTGCACGTTGGAAAGCAGAGTGGGAAACGCCTGGACGGCCATCGTCCTGGGACCGAATGGTACAAGCTCGATTCCGATTCTTTCGGTCAATTCGGCGTTATTTTCAAGCGCCTCGGCCGCCGAGGGGGTGACCTCGAAGCTCTCGGGAATCAGAAGCTTCTGTGACTGAAGGTTTCCATTTCGTATCCGCCGGCACAAATCTTCGTACATAATGCACTCGTGAAGCGCGTGCTGGTCGATAATGACGAATCCGTCGTCGGTCTGGGCCACGATGAAACTGTCGTGGATTTGCATGAACTTGCTGTCGTATTGTGTGGGCTTGTCCGCCGAGACGTCCCGCGTCACGGCCCCGGATGCAGGGTGAAATTTGATTTGCTGTTGTCGATGGACGGGCCTGTGCTTATTGAAGAATTCGGCCATGGCGTCGGCGATTCTTTGACTTGATACCGGCGCCGAACGAGGTGTTGTGCTTCGCGGCGGTCCGGTTGGCGGCAGCCTGCCCGGCATTTCAAGATCAGTCCCCAAGAGTTTTTCCCGGAGGGCCCCGAGAATCTGCGAGTGGACGAGATTGGCATTGTAGAAACGCACCTCGATTTTCGTCGGATGCACGTTGACGTCGTAGTCTTCGCAGGGCATCTGGATAAACAGGAAGACGACCGGGAACCTGTTCGGTTCCAGGAGCCCGCGATAAGCCTCTTTGATGGCGTGTGAAATGAACTTGTCGCGGATGAAGCGGCCGTTCAGGAATACATACTGGAATCGATTGTTTGTTCTTGAAATGGCCGGCTTGCCCAGCAGTGCAAGAATATGGAGACCTTTCTCGGTGCTTGCGGCCTGGATCAGGTCGTTCGAGGTTCTCAGGGACAACATCGGAAACAGCCTGGCGATTCGCGCGCAAAGTTCCTGCTCGGCGGGAAGCCGGTGCAGCTCCCGGCCGTTATGGTTCAGCGTCAAATCCAGGTTTTGTTTCGCCAGGGCGATGCGCGTGAACTGCTCGCTGACGTGCCCCATTTCGGTGTTGGTGGTCCTGAGAAACTTGCGCCTGGCGGGCAGCTTGTAGAAGACGTCTCTGACCTGAATTGTCATGCCAAGATCCGCACTGCACGGGGCAACATCGCCCTTGTCGCCACAGTCAATCTCGATGCAGTTGGCGGTTGCCGATTCGCGGGTTTGGCTTACGGCTCTGACCTGCGCCACCGAAGCGATACTGGCCAGCGCTTCGCCGCGAAAACCGAGCGTCGAGATGCCGTGCAGGTCGGAACTGATTCTGATTTTGCTGGTTGTGTGCGACTCGAAGGCGCGGGCCAGGTCGTCCGCACCCATGCCGCAGCCATTATCGGTGACCGATATGAGTTTTTTGCCGCCATCTTCAATAGAGACGGTTATCTTCGTTGCCCCCGCATCGATACTGTTTTCCATCAGCTCCTTGACCACGCTGGCCGGACGCTCGATGACCTCGCCGGCCGCGATCATGTTAATCATATTCTGGTCAAGTACAGCTATCTGCCCCATTTTCTTGTTCCAATCACTGCCCCGCAGTCTTACCCGAGCCTGGCGCCAGCCGCCGATTGATTTGCAGTTTGTGGTCCGCCCACGCAAAAGACAAAGCCGGCAGAATTATCGTCGCTGCCAAATCAGGGAGCGGCGCTATTTACTCTTGTAGCGGTCTTTTTCGTCGAAGAACGAAATATCAGCGTATCCTGCGTATATTGTTGCCGAATGTCTGGCCTCCTCGGGTATGCAAAAGCTCTCGACCCGCGCAGCGGAATGTCTGCTTCAGGCAGACGGGTTATCGATTCGGGAAATATCTCCGCCATAGCATTCTCTTGTCATCGAAGGTTTGCCCGGCCCTGCGTTGCTCAACTCTCAAACAGGCTCTTTCCGGTCATTTCTTCGGGCTGCGGCAGGTCCATCATCTTCAGCAGGGTCGGGCCGATGTCAGCCAATCGGCCATCCTGGCGCAGCTTCGCTCCCTTGAAACGCTCGTCGAACACGATCAGCGGCACGTCGCCGACAGTGTGGGCGGTGTGGGGCTTATTCTCCTCGGAATCCCACATTCTCTCGAAGTTTCCGTGGTCGGCTGTGATCAGGGCAATGCCTCCGAGGCTTTTTGCCTTGTCCAGTATGCGGCCGACGCATCGATCGACCGTCTCGGCGGCTTTGACCGCAGCCGATAGTATGCCCGTGTGGCCGACCATGTCCGGATTGGCGAAATTGGCGACAATCACATCGTACTTGTTCGAATCCAGCCTTTCCAGCACGACCTCGGCCACCTCGTATGCGCTCATCTCCGGCTTCAAATCGTACGTGCGAACACGCGGCGAAGGCACGATTTGCCTGTCTTCGCCCGGAAACGGCTTTTCCGTATAGTCGTTGAAAAAGAAAGTGACGTGCGCATACTTTTCCGTTTCGGCACAGCGAAATTGTTTCAGCCCCAGAGAGCCCCAGTAAGCTCCCAGGATAT
>CP070806.1:780365-792055 GCA_020343675.1 Phycisphaerales bacterium | reverse complement strand
ACGCGGACCCCTCCACGTACGTGTCGGGCTGATCGAGAACCGTGTGCCACAGGCCGCTGTCTTTGTTCTGCGTCGCCGCCAGAGCCGCCAATTGCTCCTTAAACGGCGCAATCAACAAGGCGGCGTCGGCAGAGCCGGCCTTCTCGTTCTTGAGCACCTCGGTGTACGACATCACGACCCAGCCGTTACCGCGCGCCCAGAACGAGGGCGTGTGCTCGCGGCTCTGCTCGTCCCATACATGATAGAACAGCCCCGTTTTCGGGTCGCGCAGGTGCTTGGCGAAAATCAGAAGCTGCCGGACCGCCTCCTTCTGCAACTCGGGCCGTTTGCCAATGCGGGCCAGATTGGACAGCACCGGGCAGCACATATCGAGCGTATCGACCCAAAGCTGAGGCTTGCCGTTGAAATGGCTCAGCCCGCCGTCGGCGGTCCGCTCGGCCTTGTTCATGATGAACGCGACGATTTGCTCGGCCAATTCGAGGGCGCGTTCGTCAGCCGTAGCCTCGTACAGCATGAGCATAGGATAGCCGGGTCCCCAGTGGCCGCAGTAGCCCCGTTGGCTCAGGGTCGGGCCGATGCCTCGCTGGTAATGATGGTCGGCGAAGGTTCGCACGAACCCCAGGTAGCGTTCGTCGCCGGTCAGGTCATAGGCGCGCATCATGCCGGTCAGCATGGTGCCTTCTCCCCAGTTGAAGGGCGGCGGCTCGGGGAAATCTCGCAAAACCGCGTCCGCGACTTTTTTGACAAGCATCCCCGGGTCAGATTCTTCGCGCGCACTGGCTGTACCCAGCCATTCTCCCGAACCCCAAGCCACGCCGGCGCCAACGGTTGCCAACAGAAACTCCCGGCGGGTCACCGCGTTGTTATATGCCCGCCGATTCGCAGCGTCACAATTGCCTCTCATAATGATCTCCGGTTTTTGCTCTCTTTGGGATTGCCCACCGTCAACGCGATTCGGCTGCCGCGGTTGCAGTCAGGTACTCGCTGAGCGTCTCGATGTTCCGGCTGAACACTTCACTGGCGATGTAAACCATACCTGGCTCGAACTTCGGCTGGCCGACGAGTCGCTGTCCGCGATAAGTGCTGAGCCAGCGGCCCTCGTCGTCGAGGCTGTCGATGATCTGCCGGACCTGTTGTTCAAGCTCCGCCGCGGATCGGCCCGCGGCGGCCGGGGCAGCGCCGCTCTTGAGTCTGTTGTACCGGGCCTCGATTTCGTCCAGGCGGGAATCGAACTTCCAGCCGTAGTGACTCGGCACGTCCGAATCGTCGTAGGTCAGCGTATAGACCTTGCCCCGGCGAAACATGTAGAGCGGCTTGTTGGTTTCCAGCTCGTAGAAGCGGGCCAGCCGTCCGTCCGGCAGAAGCGAACGCCTCAGATACGCCAGCGCACGCGGAATCGGTTCGAGGTACTTCGGGTTGTCCGTGGCGCAGTAGATATCCATCAGCGTCTCAAGGACCTCCTGAGACTCATGGCCTGAAATCCCCGGCGGCTCGAAGGCCCTGGCCCATATCGGTTTGGCGTCATAGTTGTATTGCTGCGCCCACGCGGTCTGGGGCTCGGGCATTTGGGCCAGCAGAAGAAAATCGCCCAGCCGCCGTAATGCCGCGTCGTATTTCGCATCGCGATAAACCCGGCGGGCCTCGATGAGCGTCTCGGCGACATAGCCCGGGATGTTGTCGTTCAGCGTGTACATGTCCCAGTAGTTCCTGATCCGCCCTTCGGTTCGCCAGTCGTAGTCCGGGAAGCTCGCCTTGACAATGGGCTGCGGCGATACCGGGCCGCTCCAGACCTGCGGAAAAGCGCCGTTGGGAAACTGCGCTGCAAGCAGAGCATCGAGTGCCAACAGGGCGGACTCGTGAATCTTTTCGTGCTCGAACCCGAGCGCCTCGTCGGCAAGCACAAGCATCCGAATGGCCGACTGAGTCTGGCCGTCGTCCAGCGATGAGTAATTCTTGCCGCCGCCTTTTCCGTTGCGATACTGAGCGACGCGCCCGGCCGCATTGAAGTCGATGCAGTTGGTCCAGCCGCCGGATTTGAGCTGCCCATACATCAACGCCTCCGCCGCTTTGATAGCCGCATCGAGATAGAACCTCTCGCCCGTAGCTTTATACGCCTTGAGATACGCCATACCGACGGTCGGCGTGCCGGGTGGCTGCACCCAGATTTGGCTGGCCGTGGCGACGCCCTCGCCCCACCGCTGCTTGAGATCGAGGCTGTAGTAATAGACGTATCCGCCATGCGAAGCGACCCGGGTGCGAAAGAATTCCGCGGCCTTGCGCATCGTCGCGGCGGCTTGTTCGCGCAGCTCCGCGCGAGGGCTTTCGGCAAACAGCCCGCCGCAGTTCAGTGACAGACCAACAATGCAAATGAAAACGAACCAGAAGCATTTTTTCATATTGATTCCTCTGATATCAAACCCAACTCGTGTTCAGAGCTCCAAAAAGCAGTTAAAATCTTGTCGCTAAGAGGCTCTTAAATAAGAGCCGCTTCGCGGAACTATTTCAACGGATTTCTCGGCTGCGCCGCCAAAAAAATGTGTCCTGGCGATATTCGTAGGGTGGGCAAATTCCGTTTCTTGCCCATGCGGTTCAGCCAGCGCGTGCTATGACCCTGTCAAAACTACGGATTATCCTCAAATTCAAGTATTATGAGGCACTCATGTCACCTTCGATGGGTGTGCACAGCAGCCCATGGAACAACAGAAGCCGGTCGCGCCTCGTTGAAATCATATTCTATTGGCGTAAGACTCTCACCTGTCCGCTTCGGGCAATGAGCTCATCCAGTCCGGCCAGACGGGCAGCGGGGCCGTGACGTCGAAGTCCCGATTCCACTTGAGCCGCCACAGAGCTTTCAACCTGACCCTGTCCACCGACCAATCCAGAAAGAGCATGTTAATGGTCTCGTTGTGGCGGTTCAGGCAGAAGCGTTTGGTGTTGTGGACAAAGGAGGCGTGCCATTCGCCATCCCACTCGGGAGGATCATCCGTGTAGTGCGGAGCGCCACCCACCCACAGGCAATCCGCAAAAGCGGGGATGTACGAGGCGCCGCCGACGTTCTCGGTTCTCCAGTTCATCGATGTGTCGTGGCCCCACTGCGTGGTCATACTCGGATTGGGATTGAAGAGAAACTCGTTGATCCCGTAGCTGCCCACAAATTCGTCCCGCTCCCAGGTGGTGAATGTGCCGCCCCAGTGCCCTGTGCCCGGCTGTACGTTCTTAGTGGCCGTGGGGCACAGGCACATTTCGTATTCTTTGTAGTATGGCAGAGCCGGTTCCATCCATTCGAAATAGCTCCCGCCTGAACCCGACATGAAAAACCCATTGTTGTCATCGGCGTAAAACTTCAGCGCCAGCCCCCATTGCCGAAGGCGCGCCTGGCAGGCTACGGTCCGGGCCTGCTTCTTCACCTCCGACAAGGCCGGCATCAAAATGGCCAGGAGCAACGCAATGATGGAAATCACCACCAAAAGCTCGATGAGCGTAAAAGCTCGGCGTCTTGCTGCCATCGGCTCGCTCCTTTCCGGAATCTTCCTTTTTCAGTTTCCGGCCAAAAAAGTAGAATATCCCCTTTTCTATCTCTTCGAGAAGGTGTCACCGCTTTGCGTTTTGTATCGGGAAAAGAGTTTGCGATGCTCGCTCAGGACGCTTTTGTAATCGGGATTGCCAACCAGGTTCTGCATCTCGCCCGGGTCATTTTTCATGTCGATCAGCATCTCAGGCTGGCCGCCCTGATCGAAGATGTAGTACTTGAAATTCTCCGTGCGTATCATCCGGCCCTGAAGGTCGATGGGCTTGCCGTCTTCTCGCAGGTCCTGAACGAAATGCGTCGAACAGGCCACGTAGTCTCGCTGCCGCGCAGGCCTTGCGCCTTCGGCGATCCGGCGAAGGCTCAGGCCCTTGCACTTCGGCGGAACTTTTGCTCCGGCGTAATCGCAAATCGTCGGCATGATATCCAGGCCGTTATTGACTAAAAAGTCGCTCGTGTCGGTTTTGGTCGTACCTTTCTGGGTGATGATAAACGGGATTCTGGAACACTCGTCATAAAACATGTTCTTCTGCGCCCACCGGTGCGCACCGATACCGTCGCCGTGATCGGAGGTGAAGATGACCACCGTATTATCTTCGAGCCCCAGTTTCTCAAGCGTTGAGAGAATCTTGCCCATTTCCTTGTCCGCGAGCTCCACCATGCGATAATACGCCCAACGATATTTTCGCCAATCGTCGGCGTCCCACAGCTCCAGCGGCGCGAACATTCGCTTGTCCGTGTCTTTGTACTTCGCCCGGAGCCTGCCCCGCCAGATGATTTCCAGCGCGTCCGACTGGTCCCTCGCTTTCTCAAGATTGGCCGGAGCGGGCGGGCATTTGTCAGCCGTCGGCACCGGCCCAATGTCACCATCGGGCAAAGGCTGGCTCCGGCCGTACTGACAGATGTTGTGTGGATTCATCAGAGAAAAGACCACAAAGAACGGCTTGCTCCTGTTCTGCTCGATAAACGCGATGGCCGGCGCGGCGATCTTGAAGTCCAGGGCGTCAAACGTTCGGTCGTAGCCGCTCGCCTCGGCCGTGCTTTTCTTGAAAGGATAAGGCAGGTGCCATTTGCCGAAATAACCGGTCGCATAGCCCGCCTTGCGAAGCACCATCCCGATATTCGGAAACTCCTCGGGATCGATCGCGCGTGTCGAATTGATCTGTTTGCCATGCTCGTGCGGATAGCGGCCGGAGAATATCGAAGCGCGGTTGGGCACGCACAGCGGATTCGCACAGTAGGCTTTTTTGAACCGCATCCCGCTCGCGGCAAGGCGGTCCATGTTGGGCGTCTTGATATACCTGTCCCCCATCGCACAACTCATCGCATCGGCATACTGCTGGTCCGTCATAATCAGCACGATGTTGGGCCGTCCGGTCCCGGCCGCCTGCAAACGCCCGGATAATGTCGCCGCCGCCGTCATGCCGATGGTCTTTAGAAATTCTCTTCTTTTCATAGTGCCTGTCTCCTGCTCATTCTGCTGCGTCATGCTCGCCCCGAGAGGGCCGCACCCATGCAGAGAGATTACCACAAACTCGCGATATTTCAAGGTCTATGGAGCTGCAAAGCGGACTGTTCAATCCACCATCCCGGCCGGACGCGAGTTGCGGCGCATGTCCTCCTGGAACGCAATGGCCTTGTCCCGAAGCTTCCGCACGACGGCGCCGTTGCCCTTAACAATATTGTGCTGCTCGCCGATGTCCGCCTCCAGGTCATAAAGGGCCGGCTGCGGATTCAGAAACAGCTTCCACCTGCCCGACCGCACCGCCACCAACTCGCCAAGACTGCCGTGATAAAAGAACGCGTCGTGGGGCGATTTCGCTTTGGCCGGCTCGGCCAACAAAGGCCCGATGTCCCTGCCATCGATGACGCGATCCGACGGCATCTTCGCGCCGGCCAGCCTTGCAAACGTCGGATAGAAGTCCATCGACGTCGCCAGCTCGTGACAGACCTGCCCGCCCGCCACATATCCCGGTCCCCACACGATGCAGGGAACACGCAGGCCTCCTTCGTACGTTGTGAGCTTGCGTCCGCGCAGGGGCAGCGCCGAGGCGCCCGGCCCCGGGCCGTTGTCCGAGGTGTAAACGACAATCGTCCTTCGGTCGAGCCCAAGCTCGCGCAACGTATCGAGAATCCGGCCTGTACTCCAGTCCAGACATTCAATCACGTCGCCGTACAACCCGCCCGCCGACTTTCCTTTGAATCGCTGCGAGATGCCGAGCGGCTGGTGGGCCATCGTGTGGGGCAGGTAGAGAAAGAACGGCTTATCGCTGTTGCCGCGGATAAACCGGACGGCCTCCTCGGTGTATAATTCCGTCAGCTCGGCGGGATTGGCCGGACGCTTGACCACCTCGCCGTTGCGAAGGACCGGCACGCCCCCCTCGTCGGCTAGGTAATCCGCTTCGAGGTCGAGGTTGTGATAGAGACCGAAGTAATAATCGAAACCCTGACTGGTGGGCACGAACGGAGGCAGGAACCCGAGGTGCCATTTACCGATGCACGCCGTCGCGTAGCCCGCCTGTTTGAGTAGCTCGGCCAAGGTGACTTCATCCGGGTGAATGCCGATGCGCGAGTCCGGCCGCTGCACCCAGTTGCCCAATCCGACGCGGGATGGATAGCAGCCCGTCAGCAGCGCCGCACGCGAGGGCGAGCAAATCGGCGCCGCGACGTAGAAATCCGTAAAGCGGATGCCTTCGGCCGCCATCCGGTCGATGCGCGGCGTCTTGATCCTGGGCGAGCCGTAGCACCCGAGGTCCTGGTATCCCTGGTCGTCCACGAAAACAATGATGAAGTTCGGTGGCTTCTGCTTCGAGCGTGTTGCCGAACTCTGGTTTCCGGCAGAGACGTTGCGGGAAGCACCGCCGGCCGCCGCCGCAAGCACCGTTTGAAGAAAACTGCGTCTGTTCACAATCTGCCTTTCGTCTGGTATCGAATGTCGAACCTCAAAACGATGAGTTAACGTCCTCGACGCTCCAGCAAGGCAATCAGTTCCGCGGGATGGTCGCTCTGAATGCCGTCGCTGCCCCACGCCAGAGCATCCGCCCAACAGGCCGGGCCGCTTTCATCAACGATAACGACCGCACCTGCCTGGTGGCATTTTTCGACGAAGCTCGGCGAATAGTGACGCCATACGGCCGCAATAACCGAGGGCCGAAAACGCTCGATAACCTTCGAGAGGTTTTCTTCCGCTCCCGGATCGGGCATTTGAATGCACTCCGGACATAATCGCGCGACACGGTCCAGCTCGTCGTAGTCGGCGTACCACAAGATCTGCCCCGCCATGCCCCACTTCTTCACGATGGAGACCAGCTGCTCGACCGAAGCCTCCTTCACATCCAGATAGATGCCCGCCCTGCCTTTGCAGAGATCGAGAATCTCTTCAAAAGTGGGAATCCTTTCGTCGCTCCATTGAGGATCGATCCGGCTGCCTATGTCCAATCGCTTCAGCTGCTCGAGGGTCATCTGCGAGACCAGCCCCCGCGTTCCGTCCGTCACGTAGGAGTCAATCTCTTTGTTATGGATGCTTACGATATGGCCGTCGCGCGTCGTTCGCAGATCAACCTCGACAAAATCCACCCCCATCTCGATAGCCGCTTCATAGGCGGCCAGAGTATTCTCAGGGATGCCGATATGAGCACCGCGGTGGGCCACGACGTACACGTCCCCGTGCCTGGGCGGGGGCAGCGCCCCGGCCGGCTCCTGTGTCCCGCCCGCACAATGGATAGACGTGATAGCCGCCAGACAAAGAATACAATACGTAACAGCCCACGGTCCGATTGTTCTCATCAGCTCACGCTCCAGATTGACTCCAGGGGCAGCATACGCAGTCCCAGGCTGCCTTCGCCAATAGGTGTCATGTCCTGCGATTTTCCGGCGTTTTCGGCACAAGAGCGGTGTCTGACCTCTTTGATTCCTTTGCCCCAAAACGTTCTACGCGCACAGAGAGACTATCATGGGCTCTCGATTTTTCAAGCGCCAAATAGAATCCGGATACAACATGCGCATTCCCGGGCCGTCTTTGCCTGCGAGTATGGTCTCCGCGTGTTTTTCTGCCATATTCTCCGGACACTTTGAATAAACGCAGGCCCGAAGCGTATATTGACTTGAGAAGAGCTTGTACTGAAGCCGACGATTGGACAAGGAGAAGCACAATGTTGCAGTTGGAAGCTCGTGAAGATGTTCAGCCGATTTGTCCCCACTGCTCTGCCGAGCTGAGGACTCTCTGGATGCAGTTGCTCAGGGGAATATTCGGCAAGCGCCATGTCTATTTCTGTCCTCATTGCCGTAAGGTCCTCGGCGTCTCTCACCGCAAGGGCTTCTGGATGGGATAACGATATATTCAAGAGTATTGAAGCGGCCCCGTCGCGCATGCAACCCAAACGAACCGACCGAACCGTTGAAACCGGGAGGTGCAGACATGGAAACTATTGCCAGAATCACAATTCGGTGCTTTTTTCTCGGAATGGTATTTGTTCTGCTCTGGTTTTTTCTGTACGCCGTGGCAGAAGAGCAGATACACGAGGTTCATTCGACGTGGTTTGATCTAACAAGGCATGAGCTTGCGGTGATCCACTATTCCGGCATGATGGCCTTGAAGGCGTTCTGCTTTCTGTTCTTTCTGGCCCCGTACATCGCATGCAAATGGTGCGGCGGAAAATAATCCGGACGGCCCGGGCGAGTCATCGCTCTCTAATGGGAATTCTTTATTCACTACTCGCTCTGGGAGATGAGAAAATCGACCAGTGCCCGGTTCTGCATAAATTCCGGACACAGTTCGTGCCCCTTGCCCTCCACGACAAGCAGCTCTGCCGGCCCGCCCAAAATCCTGTACCGCCGGACCAGCTCACCGCTGTTGTCTTGAAGAGGAACGGCCTTGTCAACGTCACCCTGTACGTGAAGGATCGGGACCTCCGCCTCTGCAAGATTCCACAGCCTATCGACGGGATTGTGTTCGTGGAAGCACAAGCGAAACTGGCTCTCATTCATCCCGTAAGCCCCGTAGATTCTGGCCACTCCAAGATACCCCTGAAGATTACACATCGGGTAAATTCCGGCGATACATTTGACGCGCTGTGGGTTCTCGGCGGCCCAATTATACGCCATCAATCCGCCGCGACTCTGACAGAGCAGACAGGCCTTCTCGGCAAGTGCGAACTCCCTCACCGCCAGCTCATACAACCTGCTGTACAGTCGCCTGCCCTCCGGATTGCCATAGGACTCACCCGCGTCAACGCCGCAGATGTGAAAGCCGTTCGCCAGCAGTTGCCGGCATATCCAGCCGTGGTCATCGCGGGGGACTTCCTTACTCGGCTCCGGATGATGCACGAACGTGGGGGCAATCCACATCCACGGCCTGGAACCGTCCGCTCTTTCTTTGGTCGGCAGGATAACGAACCCTTTGCCGCCGGCGACTGGAAAGTCGAGTCGCGTGGCACCGAACTGCTGTGATTTGACGCACGTATCCCGGAAGGACGGCCTCTGCCTTCCCGTGATAGAGGCACAGCCGAGCACCGATACCAGAGCCAAACAAGCCATCCATAAAAGACCTCGCCTCATAATACAGCACCTCGAAAGGCCGGAATCGTTTTCCTGTCACCGGCACAGACACGACACGACCACAAGTATCGTGTCCCGGAGTTACTCCATTTGCAATCCAGCAATTTTACAGCAAATGCTTGAACTTTCAAACCAGATTTGTTATTCTAAGTGTCAACGAGGCTCTGCAGAATAGATGAAAATCTCAGCTTTAAGGAAGGGATGCGACCATGCACAAACGACGGGGATTCACTTTGATTGAATTGTTGGTTGTTATTGCCATTATTGCGCTGCTGTTGGCCATCCTCATGCCGGCGCTGCAGCGGGTGAAGAAACAGGCCAAGGGTGTTGTCTGCCAGAGTAATTTGCGTCAAATTGGCCTGGGCGCCAATTTCTACGCCGAGGAATATGATAGGTTCGTTCCTCGCGGGGCCTCGGGCACCAGGGCCTGGTACCAGTTCTTCATGCCCTTTCTGTCGCAGAAGCCGATCGACAACGATTATCGCAGTGTGGACATCTATCGCTGCCCCAGCTACCCCGACAAAGAGCAAACCGTTTGCTACGTTGTCAACGGCTGGGATTTCAAGGACAGAGAAGACATGGTCGGAACAGAGATATTGGAACCGTCCAGGATCACCGGCTGTACCCGTCCGGCCGATACCATTTATCTCGCCGATAACGAGGACGGCCTCTGGCGGCATATCATCCGAAAGCAAGGCGACCCGGGAGACACCCGGTGCGACGTCTGGAGCCCGAACCATCTGTACCCCTCGGAGGGAGACAGACGGGTGGCCCAGGCCCGGCACCGGGACGGCTGCAACCTGCTGTACCTTGACTGGCACGTTGACTGGTTAGCCGCGGAAGATATGAACGTCGACCTGTGGCGATTCAAGAAATAGCACAGATTATAGGGTGTGCAACTTGTCCCTAAGGGACTTGTTGCACACGCGGATACTTTTCTTCAATGCGCGGGGTTGTATCCCCGCCGCATGAATTTCAGATCATCGGTGCCGTCGGTGACGGGCCAGCGGATGCAATCGGGATAGGGCACATGCGTCATTTCCAGGGTGCTCTTCTGCTTCCACCTGTGCTTGACCGCGTGGCTGTCGGAGAAGGCCAGCACGCTGAGCTGCCCATGCCGCACGACAATCGGGTCCCACCAGCGATCACCCTGGCGCTCCAGATTCCATGACCCCCAGTTCCAGCCGCCCACGTCGGTCTTTTCTTCGAGGAACACGTACTTGACGCCGGGGTCCTTGATTTGCGTGAGCTTCTTGTAGGACGGGTACCCCCACTGCTGCATGAGCCAGCTTGAGGCGCCGGTGCCGACGTCGCCGTTCATGCCGCCCGGGATACCGTAGCTGCGATGGGTCATTTCGCTTCGGTGCCGCCGGTCGCCGGGGCAGTGGTAGAGATCGACGTCCTGCACGTAGGCAAACAGCGCCCCGCGTTCGCAGCCCCGTTTTTTGTCTTCGAGCGTAGCCGTAGCGCCCGCGACGACCGTGCCATCCTCGGTCTGCGGCAACTGGACCCAGTCATAGCCCTTGCTGGGCGAGGAGGAGTGACCGTCATGGCCCCCGATTAGCCTGTCGTCGTTGTCCTGGGCGTACAGAATCCAGGCCAGCACGAGTTGATGCTGATTGGAAAGGCACACGCTGCCCGCCGCGTGTTTCCTCACCCTGCTCAGGGCCGGTATCAGGATACCCATCAACAGGGCAATGATCGCGATGACCACCAACAACTCGATGAGCGTGAAACCGTATCGTCTGTTCATAATGGCGACCTTCCTGAGACAATCGTAACCGCTCAGACCCATTTTAACAACATCGGGCGAAACGCACACCATCTTTCGTATCGCGTGATTCGTCGTGTGTGTCTCGGAATTCGTGCCCCGAACCCAAGAACCAGAATGTCCCTAATATTGCCCGGATGTAATAAGGTCCGTGTCCGGGGTCGGGCGGGCCTGATTATCGAATTCGACGACGTCCTCCGAAGAGCCGGAATACGATGAAATTGAAGAGAGCATCACCGTTCTTCGCCGCGATAAGCATCCGAACGAGTGTATCAGAGGGCAGGCATATAGTGTTCTGATTAGGGGGGTGAGGGCCGAATTAGGCAGCCAGGGGGTGATTTGGACCTCTGGGGCCCGAACGATTTTTCTCGGCTGTTTCGGATACCTTATACACCGTCATATCATCCGAGGTAACCGATTTTTTGAAATTTCAATGGGAAAGCCTTGACAAAGATACCACGTTATATAAATATACCAGGTATAGCTAACTTATTTGAGGATGAATTGATGCTAAGTACTGTCGAAGCAGCGAAGCGTATTGGCGTATCCAAGAGTACTCTTCTAAGGTGGCTGGATGAGGGGCTGACGGAGGACGTGGAGCGGGACTGGCGCGGGTGGCGCATTTGGCGTCGCGACGACATCGCGCGGGTCAAAGCGTTTCGGGAGGCATATCACAGCGAGCCTCAGACGCGCGTACGGCGACGGGCGGTGGCGCGGGCCGAGTTTGCCCGGGGCGCGGCGGCCAGTATGGCCCGGTTCGGTCGGGGCTATCTACCGGGTCCGGAGGCCGTCCGATGAAGGTGCGGCCGGCGAAGGCGAGCGACGCGAATCACTGCG
>CP070806.1:768379-780265 GCA_020343675.1 Phycisphaerales bacterium | reverse complement strand
CCTCTGAAACGATGGCAGAAAGGGAACGGAGCAGGAGGGATTCGAACCCCCGGTACCTTTCGGTACAACGGTTTTCAAGACCGTCGCCTTCAGCCGCTCGGCCACTGCTCCATCTGTCTGCCCTACTCTACACCGCACAGGCCGCTCTGACAAGAGAATCCGACGGTCGCTATTCGATCGTGCCGGCCAGCCCCCGCCGTCTGCCGTAAAGGAACCCGCGAAGGCTCAGATCGGGATCCTGACGCTTGACGCCGAGAGGCAGCTTGTCTTCCGTGACGAGCTCGTATCCCTGGCGCCTCATACAATCTTCCATGAACTCGTGCTCATAGGCGCCGGGCTTCGTGTTGGTGACACGTTTCTCCAGCTCGGACGTGCAATCCGCACAGTCACTCTTGGCCTGCTCGAAACTCGTGCCTACCCGATAGTAGTACTTGGCGCAGCCGGTACAGGACCCTATGACCGCGACAAGTAGAACAACCATCCCGCTTCTCATTACTTAGCTCCTTTCGGACAAAACATCTGACCCGAACGTTCCACTTGCTGTCCCCACCCGGCAGCGCCGCCGGGAAGGGCCCCCAGCAGGATATCAGATTCGACGCGGGAATCCAAATGTTTTTGTTCTCGTTGCACAGGACCCCTTCGTGGCGTATAATCTCGTGCTGATATGGGCACTTTCGGGCTTGCGCTCCTGTCTTCCGGCAGGAAGACGCCGGGGCCAATGACACGAACAGGAACAATCCAAGGGTAAATGAGGGACGAGAAATGAAAACCAGAACAAACCAGATGTCACGAAGAGATTTGTTGAAGACCGGGGCGGCGGTTTCTGCGGCAGCGCTCGCCTCGGCTCGCAGCCGCGCCTTTGCCGCCGGCTCGGACAAGATCGGCGTGGCCCTGATCGGTTGCGGCAGTCGAGGAACCACAGACGCCCTCGATTGCCTCAAATCCGACCCGGCCGCGGAAATAGTCGCCATGGCGGACATTTTCCAGGACCGCGTCGACAGCTCCCTGGTGCAAATCAAAAAGCAGTTTGCCGGCAAGCTGAAGGTCACGCCCGAGACAACCTTCCTCGGCTTCGACGCTTACAAAAAAGTCATTGCGATGAACGAGGTGGATATCGTCATGCTGACCACACCGCCGGCCTTTCGCCCGCAGATGGTCCGGGCGGCGCTCGAGGCCGGCAAACATATCTTCATGGAGAAGCCCGGCGCGGTGGACCCGGTCGGCGTGCGCTCGCTGATGGCCTCGGCGGAGTTGGCCGACAACAAGCGCCTGTCCATCGTCGTGGGCACGCAGCAGCGATGGCAGCCGCAGTATCTGGAGCTGATCGGACGCATCCACGACGGCCGGCTCGGTGACATCGTCGGCGGCCAGTCCTACTGGAACTGGGGCCATGCCAAGTGGCACTTCGAGCAGCGCAAGCCCGAATGGTCCGACATGGAGTGGCAGATTCGGTGCTGGCCCTACTTCGTCTGGCTCTCGGGCGATCACATCGTCGAACAGCATCTGCACAACATGGACGTCATCAACTGGGCCATCGGCTCGCCTCCGGTCCAGTGCTTAGCGGTCGGCGGCAGGCAGGCTCGGACGGGTCCTGAGTTCGGCAATATTTACGACCACTTCACCGCCGAGTACGAATATCCCAACGGAATTCGTGTAATGAGCATGTGCTCGCAAATCGAAGGCTCGACGCCTCGGGTGGGCGAGCGTGTTCTCTGTACAAAAGGCGCCACCAACACGACGCGGGCCGACGGCTATATCGAGGACGTCAAAGGCAGGAAGGTCTTCACATACAGCGATCCGATCCACAGCGGAGAAGTGGCGCAGTTTGTGAATCTCATCAAAAGCATTCGCGACAGAGAGCCGATCAACGAGTGCAGGCGGCTGGCCGAAAGCACCCTGACCGTTATCCTGGGCCGCATGAGCGCCTACACGGGCCGGGCCTTGAAATACGACTGGGCACTGAAGGCATCGAAGCTCGACCTGTCTCCGGCGAAATATGAGCTTGGCAAGATGCCGGTCAGAGCCGTGGCCGTACCGGGAAAGGTGCAATTGATATAGCAGAGTGATACGCGTATAATGGATACGTCAGGCTTGCCTCCGTGACGTAGGTGGCAACGAGAGCAACTACGGTATGCAGTTGTAGTATTTGGACGAAAAAGGAGACGATTATGAAAAGACGGTCTTTCTTGAAAATTGCAGGCGGCGTCGCAACAGGCTATGCCATCAGCGCCACGGGCTGCGCTGCCACAGCTCGCGAGGACAGAGTCAGCGGACTGCCCCGCCGAGTACTCGGCCGCACGGGCGAAAAAGTCTCCGTTGTAGGTTTTCCAGGGCTCTGCCTGAGCCATTATGAGCAGGACCGCTGCAATGAGGGAATCGTTCAGGCGTTCGAGAGGGGCGTCAATTATTATGATGTCGCCCCCGCCTACGGGCGAGACGGTGAGTGCGAGATAAAGATGGGCGTGGGCCTGCAGGCCCTCGACCGCAGTAAGATCTTCTTGGCCTGCAAAACAAAAATGCGGGACAAGGACGGCGCGCGTATGGAGCTGGAACGCTCGCTCACGAGGCTCAAGACCGACCATTTCGACCTCTACCAACTGCACCACATCCGCACGCCCGAAGAAGTCAAACAGGCGCTCGGTCCCGGCGGCGCAATGGAGACCATACTGAAGGCAAAAGAAGAAGGCAAAATCCGCTACATCGGCTTTTCCGCTCACACGACCAAAGGCGCACTGGAAGCTCTGAATGGTTTCGATTTCGATACGGTCATGTTCCCCATCAACTTCGTCGAGTACTTCAAGAGGGACTTCGGCGCGGCGGTCCTCGAGCTTGCCGCCGAAAAGGGAGCCGCGGTACTGGCGATCAAGCCGCTCTCGAAAGGCCCCTGGCCGCAAGGCATGGAAAGAACCCGCAAATGGTGGTACCGCGCGACCGAGACACAGGAAGAGGCGAACGCTGCGATGCGTTTTACCCTTTCGCAAGAAGGCGTCGCCGCGGGGATACCGCCTTCGTTCCTCGACCTTCTCGATAAGGCCATCGCAGCGGGGCGCTCGTATCGTCCGATCACTGAGGCTGAATCCAAAACACTCGAACAGACGGCTCAGGCCTGCCTGTCTCTGTTCCAGAGAGAAGACGAGAAAGTCGCCCGAGGTGAATCGTTCCACGGGCCGATCTATCCCGACAGCCCGCACGAGTGTTGCGCCGGCGTCTACGTGTAGCCCCGGGCAGAGCGAAAAAGGTCATTCAGAACCGCAACGGAAACGGCCAGATAGAATATCGCCTCCCCTGCCCGGCCTCAGAAGCGTGTGTCGGGTTTGACACCCCGCTGGACTCGGAGGTAGTCCTGGATTTCACCGTCTTTGCGGACGCGCTGGCCGAGTGTGGTGAAGATCTTGGGTCGAACCCATCGCCATCGCTCGACGTGACCGTCGGCGAAAGAGACGTTGCCCCCCTGCGAATGCCGGCCGGCCGGGAGGTCCCACCACCGCGGCGGGTTCTCAGCGAACCGCCAACCCCGGGGCGGGATGCCGAAGTGGGAATCGAAGATGGCATCCTCGTGGACCTCAACAAAGAAGAGCAGCTCCGATGGCGGCGGATAGTCGATTTCCGACTCCTTGGCAAAGCTTGGCAAAGTGACCGACTTGTCGGGATACGGCGCGCCATTGATAGACTGGCTCAGGTTATAACTGCGTGTGCGCTTCAGAATCCGGGGCACCCTTCCCAGCGTTCGCACCCATCCCGCATCAGACGGACACCGATAGATTTCCGTGGATTCATTATAGCGAAAGAGCAGCCCGCGTTTGATATTGTCGGTGGTCGCATCGCGCGGGGCCAGCCCGGGGCACCACGTCAGGTTCTCGCTGAATCCGACCGAGGGTTCGTTGGTTCCGATATGATAGACGTACCGGTTCGGCAGCAGGAAGCCGTCGTTGTCCAGCGAATACAGCTTGGCACAGATCTGAAGCTGCTTGAGGTTATTCAGGCAGGTCATTTGCCGGCCCCTTGCCCTGGCCAGAGACAGGGCCGGCAGCAAGATTGCCACCAGAAGCACGACAAGAGCGATGACCACCAGCAACTCGACCAGCGTAAAGGCCGAGGGATGCAGCACTGTACTATAATCCGGCCCCCAGCCGAACAAAACGGGTCTTTGAGTTCGATGTCGCATCCTGCACCTGCATTCTCAACGGCTCGGCGGTACAATCGCGCTCGAGGAAACCCCACGTCCCGGCACGCACCCGCGACGGTCTCAACAATCTCTATACTATACTAACAAAATCTTGTTCTTTTGCACGGATTTAGTGTAGAAATCCGGCTCTATTCGTATACTCCAGTGCCGTCAGATATTGCACCACTGGGCAGGGCGGGCTATTCCTTCGCGATCGCTGCGGCCCAGGGACCTTCTCCGGGGGCTACGATTGTGACTATCTTGCTGCCTTCGATATCAGCTTTCGGACCCCAATCGCCCGTTTGGATATTCACCCATTGAAGGGTAAACGTGCCGGGGCATGCCTTCAAATCGACGCCGATCGAGCCGCCATCAGTAAGAAAAAGCACGTATTGCTCGCCCGCCTTGGCCGCGAGATATGCCTCATCCGGCTGCCGCTCGCTGAGAAGCTCGATATGGGGCTCGATGTCCCAGAATTCGATGAGGCTCTCGATTTTGCGGGCGGCCTTGATACAGGCTTTGGCCGTCTCGTTCAGGCCGATGCCGCTCGTGGGACGATGAAAGCGGCACGAGGCGGACCCGGCGATGAGATTTCGCCAGAAGCGCTCGACGCCGTCTGTGGGCGTGCCGGAACCGAAACCGGTCTGGCCATCCGAGTAAATCTTCGTGTGGTTCAGCGGGCGCGGATGGTCGCGCGCCTGTTGCGAAATCCAAATCATATTTTCCCAGTGGTCTTGGTTGAAGGTCCGGCTGTTCACCTGGGACACGTCGAGGAACCCATAGGCCTGAGGGTCGTCGAAGGCCTGCTTGAGCTTGGCAGAGACCTTCGGCTTCCAGGCGTCGTCGAACATATCCGTGACATAGACCTCGGCACCTTCGGCCGCGGCGCGGGCCTTGATGAATCTCATCCAATAGCGTCCCCATTCGGCGGGGGTGGATGTCTCGTTGTTCATGCAATACAAGACGTTACTGTAGCGCAGGCTGTATGAGAGCATCTTCGAGACGAATTCCTCCTGGAATGCGCGAACGATTTCGAGTTGTTTTTTGTACAGAGGCATGCCCGCAATTGTGTGGAAGAACGGCTGCCTGTCCCGGTAGGCCGGGGCGGGATAATTGTTGGCCAGGCCGGACTGCTCCGACGTGTAGTTGATATTGTTGGCGGGGCGCCAGGGACTATTCTGCCAATGTTCCCGCGAAAAGTCGAATCGGTCCCAGACCTCTATCTGGATGATGATGTCCCTCTGGCGGCACCATCTCAGGCAATTAGCGAACCGGTCCCAGTAATCGGTATTCCACTGGTTCAAATCGAATTTGCCGTCGGGCCGTCTCTTGTGCGGCTTGAGATCGAGCCCTTCCCGCTGGCTCATCGTGTTGCGCACATAATTAGCGCCGACGCTCACTATCTCATCCAGGTGCCGTTCGAGGTCGTCCAGGAGGAATATGTGGTCCGTCTTGCTTCCCCCCAACAAGAGCACGGGCCTGCCCTTGTATTGCCAATAGCGAGGATTCTCGGCATACGGTTTGATGCGGTCTGCATTTGAGGGCTCATTGCCTTTGGCTCCGGCGGCCAACAGCACTGAGAGCGCTGCGATACACAAGACAAGCGAACGTTTCACGGTCGTTCCTCCGGATATCGAGTCGTTCAGGTTACCGTTGCTGTTGACGTTCTCTTCAGTCGGCCTGATTCCGAGACAAGATTCTCTCTCGTGCTGCATCGGATCCGGCCTTTCAACATACCAGATAAGGCCTCCGGCGAGAACCTCCTTCTACGGATTCTCAACTCGCCCTGCCCCCGGCGTACGCCCGGAAATACCCCTTCCTGCTGCCACATCGCATTTGACGCAGACACGCCTCCGGTGTACAATGACCTGCGCATAGTTTTGCTGTTGATTAGAGTGATTCAGGTTTGTTTTACGGAATGACGGGACAGATATGGTAACGAATGCAACGGTGGCTGACCTTTGGCGGCCTTGTGAGAAGAGGCTCGCGGGGTTTTATGATGTGACCTTGATTGTTGGCGGGTCCTGGCTGATTGCCCTGTGTGCTGCCGTGAAGATTCTGCTGCCCTTTGGGCCTGTGCCTGTGACCGGACAGACGTTTGCCGTGCTGATGATAGGCGCGTTGCTCGGCCCCCGGCGGGGCAGCCTGGCCGTGCTGGCTTATTTGGTGCAGGGTCTGGCGGGCCTGCCTGTGTTTGCATTTGGAGGGGGCCTGGCTGCAATCGCCGGGCCGACGGGAGGCTACCTCATCGGCTTTATTCCGGCTGCGTACATTACAGGATCGCTGGCCCAAAGGGGATGGGACAGGCGAATGGCAACGACGATCCTTGCAATGGCTCTCGGGAACATCGCCATCTACGCCTGTGGGCTGTTTTGGCTGTCCTGCCTGATGGGCGGCAGCTCCAGAGTCCTGGTCGTCGGGCTGGTTCCTTTTATCCCGGGCGACGTCTTGAAGATTGTGTTAGCGGCCATCCTCTTGCCCTCCGGCTGGAAACTGCTCGACTATTGCCGTCTTACCGCCGGAAAGCGATAGGCGTCCGCCTCCGCTCTGTCACCGGTTGCTTGCGACACGCAGGCCCCCTGATTGAGGGCGCAGGAAACAAAGACAGGACTCACATTGCCGAAGGAGGGAGTCGAACCCTCACCCTGTTGCCAGGACGGGATTTTGAATCCCGCGCGTCTGCCAGTTCCGCCACTTCGGCTTGGCCTTATTGACGGCGTATTATTCCGCCTCGGCCCACCTTTGTCAAACGAAAATCCTTCTTTTGTTTCCCATGTTCCGAGCGAACCCCAACGTTCTTCAAAATTCTTGATTGACATTCACCCGTGCCGCTGATAAATACGAGAATCGCCGAGGGAATAGTCGTTTTGGGGTCCGGCGCCAATCGAGGGCCGGATGTGAAGGGGCCAGGAATGTGCAAGACGTGCGGATGCAGATCGGGTAAGAAGACTCAAAAGAAGGCCAAGGCCAAGAAAAGCAAGGCCAAAAAGAGATAGCGGCCAATACCCGATTCATAATTCAAGCCACGCTTTCGGCTGTCCGGTTCGAGCCGAGGGGGAGGGAAAGTGTCTCGGCATACGAATCCGGCATGCGCGGACCGGTTGTCGCGCCTACGGGGCGCGGGAATGAGTCTTGCTCTTGTGCTCATGGCACCGGGATAGTACAATGGGCCGCCATGGAGCAAGCTCGAACAAATCGGTCTGGAACACACATATAAATGCAATTCACAACCGGACCACAATCAGGAGACGACCATGCAAACCAAACTCAAACTGATGGCTGTACTTTCTCTCGTGCTTCTGCCGGCGATGTCTGCCTGGGGCGCGACCTCGGGCCGGACTGCATCGAGACCTTACCGGGCGCTGGTGGTCATCGGCGAGCAGTGGGACGACCCGGGCAGTTACAACATCGACGGAGAAGGCCGACATGGCGGCCAGACGCGCATATCCGCCGGGGACTTCCGCGATGTGATCACCATGCTCAAGGTCTGGGGCATCCCTTTCGACATCCTGCGCCTGGACCAGCAGCGTCTTCAGATCAACCGGTTTCTAAACGGCGTTGCCAAGCCGAATTACAGTTGTGTGATTTGGATGGCCGACCCGGACCGCCTGAGAGGATTCTCCGCCCATTATGAAACCCTGCGCCACGCCGTGGAAGAGTATGGGATGAGCCTGATAGCCCTGTTCGACTATGTCGCGGCTCCTGAATTATCCGACCTCGTGGGCGTTGATTATCAGGGCGTCTCGGGCCAACCTGTCAAAAGCGCAAACGCCGCGTTGAGGATTTCCAGAGAGCACTCTATCACCGACGGCGCCGTTGGAACGGTTGTGCAGGCCGAAACGCAGTCGCTGTTGCGGGTAGTCCGCTGCTCGGCGCGCCCCGGTACAGGAGTGCTCGGCACTATAGGCAAATATCCTCAGTTGACGGTGCGAGACGTCAGCGACGAAACGAAGGCCGTTTGGATCGGGGGCGGCCGGGATTGGTTCGGCAAGTCCGCTGTGATGAGGAGACTTTTCAGGCAAGCACTTGTTTACAGCATCGGCTACGGCCTGTTCAATGACAATTTCGAGAACGCTCTGATCTTCATTATGGATGACATGGGAGCCTCGGAACATGCTTACAGTCTGAGGTGGCACTATCCAACGCCGTCGAAGGAGGATATTGTCAAGTATCTGGTTGAGCCGCTGGCCGAGCACGGATTCGTAATGGTTCAGAACGTCACGCCCGGCTATGCCAACCCGGTGACGCGCATGGTCGAGAGTCCCTGGACCATTGAGACATTTACCGATCCGTTCGGCAATGTGCAGGACTACGGCTCCACCAAGGAAGGGCTTGACGAGGGTCTGCGGCGTGGCGCGTTCGAGATTCAGGCCCATCGAGCCTGGACACACGTGACCTGGGACCTGGACTCACCGCCCGGACCATGGTGGGATGGGCCGATTGACGGAGAGATGGCACATGGGGACTGGTACCAGGAGACGTATGACCAGCGACGCGACAGGCCTGTGCCGTCGAACGACATGCTTTTCCTCTACAAGATCGGACGCGACGCAGTCGAGAAACAATTTGGCGTGACTCCACTGGCCGTGACTGTCCGCCCCGGTACGAGCCTTGAGCACGATAACGCACGGCTGGCCGCGATTGCCGGCTATGGCGTTGACCGCTGGCAGTACATCGGTACTGACTACTCCATCCTGTTCAGCATCCCCGAGATGTGCCCCGAACATGTGGTCTGTCACGATCTGGACCTTGTCGAAAGAGCGGATTCGGAGATCACCAGCCCGGCGAAAAACGTCCGGGAGGCCGCAACGGCGGCCTTGCTCGCCGCGAAGGTGGTTGGAGGGAGGCGCATCGATCTGAGGAAACGAGACTGGATCGAGTCCAGAAAAAACAAACGCTGGATAGGCTTCAACGAGTACTGCGCCTACCTCCACAGCCGGATCGAAGTTGTTCCGGGCAACGGGTTTCACATCCGGCTCGAATACGACCCTCACTACTGCCGACACTTTGCCGAGAATCTCTCCAATTGGACGTTGCAGCTCTCCGAACGCTATCTAAAGAAACGCGGCGCGAACATCTCTCTTTCCATTGACGGAAAAACCGAACGACGTTCTCTCTCTGCACGGCAGACCATCACGATTCCGTCCGGCGTGGGGACGCGCAGCGTCCATCTTCAAATAGAGTGAACAGCACGGTCACAACCTGTCAAATGAGGAAGGAGCGTCCATGGTCCGGGGCAAAAGAGCTTTTACGCTGATAGAGTTGTTGGTGGTTATCGCGATTATCGCGCTGCTTATGGGGATATTGATGCCCGCGTTGCACAGGGCCAAGAAGCAGGCCCAGGCCACCACGTGTCTGAGCAATCTCAAACAGATCGGCCTGGCGGCGGCGCTCTATGCAGAGGATTATGATTCGTTCATCCCACGCGGCGCCGGCAGCTCCATCTGGTTCATTCAGTTCCTGCCCTACGTCGGCCAGAAGCAGAACAAGGGAGACTACAGGAGCGTGGACATCTACCGCTGCAGAAGCTTCCCCAGAACCGGCAACGGTTTGTATGAAATTCCCAACTCCAGGCAGACCGTCTGTTACGTCGTCAACGACTGGACGTTCTCCAGCAGAACCGACGAGAAGGGCTCGTCCGTCACTAAGCCCACAAGACTCTCGGTGTTCGCAAGACGGGCCTATACGATATATATGGCCGACAACGAGGCAGGGTTTTGGCGTCCCATTATCGAGGACGAAAACAGCCGGGAAATCTCGCGCTGTGACATCTTCGATCCCGGGCATCTGCCGGCTTCGGACAGCACCGACATAACCCGAGGCAGGCGGATCGCTCGCGAGCGCCACAGGAAAGGCTGCAACGTTTTGTTTCTCGACTGGCATTCCGAGTACGTGGAAGCGGAAAACATGACCGTCGGCATGTGGCGCGATAAATAGTGGTCACCGACTCAAATTTATGTCGTCCATACAGAGGGCAATCGAGATGAATTTCACTCACGAAGGGGAGTCCTCCCGTCATTGCTCTTGTTGACGCCGGTCTGGCTGCGCAGGCAGGCTTCGGCCGTCTCGTCCGGCAGTCACTCTAAGACGTCGGAATGGCTGCAAACTGCGAAGGTGTGGATTCTGACGCTCGTCCGGCAGGGCTTCTCATGGAGCGGCGCGTTCGCCTTGCTCTCCAGCTCTGTCAATGAGTGCCTTTATCGAGACGGCGGCTCCGTTCAAGGCCTTTGACTCATCCGCCCCGCTCATGAAGGCGTAAATCTCGATGGTCTCAGCGGCAGAGACAGGCACTTCGCCGGTCTTGAAGCATTTGACAATCTCATCGACGAGCGGCTTGTAACCGGCAGATTTGGCTTTGACCATGCCTTTGGTGCCGTATATGAAGATTCCTGCCTCACTCTTTCCACCCTGGAGATCTCTGAAAGTGCCGATCCGGCCATCTTTCCACACCCCCACGACCAGATCGCCGTCGTTGGTATGAAACCGTGACACTGTCTGGCATCCCGTTCCCATCACGGCAAAGAGCGCCGTAACCGGATGTATGCCGTACAGGTAAAGGTCGGGGTGGTGCTCGGCCCATGAGCTGGAGCCAAACACGTCACAGGCTTTCACTTTCCCGGCGTTCTCGTTGCTCTCGATCCCGAGGACTCCCTCGGCATACCGGTAGGAAGAGCTCGACCAGCAAGGCACATTGTTCTGCTCGGCCAAGCGGAATATCTCAATCACGTCTTTGAGATTGGCCGCCACGGGCTTGTCGACAAAGAGCGGCTTTCCGGCTTCGATCACGGGCCGGGCCTGCTTCAAATGAGGCCGGCCATCCACACTCTCCAGCAGTACGGCATCGACCTTTTCACAAAGCTCCTCTATGGTGTCCACAATCTCCACGCCAAGTTGGTCCCGCAGTTGCGCAGTAAATTTTTCGACCCGGTTTGCCGAAGCCTCCATGTCGGGCGAGCCGCCGGGATAGCCGGCCACTACTTTGCAGCCATAGTTGTTCTTCGGATCGTTGATTATCCTTGTGAAGGCGATGACGTGCGACGTATCGAGCCCTATCATACCGAGGCGCATCACCTTTTCCCCGGCCTGACAAACGGCGCAGAACAACAGCACGGCACTGAACACAATTGCAATTGTCTTTTTATTCATCCTCGGGCACTCCTTCTTCTGAAAAACTCGTTGCATACGAAATGGACGCTCTGTCACAGCACTCGGCAAAGACGATGACAATGTACCTCCACGAGCGGGACTCGTCAAAGGTTTTTTTTGCCATGAGCCGGACAGCAATAATTCCCGCAGGGGTTGCATTACCGTGACCGGCCAAGTAGAATCACAGAGCGTAAACTCAGCAACGGTGCGTTGGTCGGCATGGCAGGAGAAACTGCCGGCCAACTCTGAGGAGACTTCGAGATCGAACCGAAGAAGATCGTGTTCGCGTATGAAGAGCAAGACGAAAACTGATTCTGCCACGTTCGATGATTCGAAGCAGTGTAACCGGCGTCAATTCCTGCGCAGTTCCGCTGTGGCGCCGTTGGGACTCCTGACTTCGCTTGCCTACACAAAACAGGTGGATATGAAGATTACGCGCATCAACCTGTTCTGCGTGCTCTACCCGACGAAAGGATATTTCAAGTTCTTCACCGGCCCGCGCGGCACGTACGGCCGCGGCGCCGTCATTGTCAAGATTCTCACCGATTCCGGCGCCGCCGGCTGGGGCCAGAGCA
>CP070806.1:756093-768279 GCA_020343675.1 Phycisphaerales bacterium | reverse complement strand
ATCACACGGCCGGGTTCGGTGATAGTGGTCTGCTGGTCCGTCGTTTCGCCACCAACGACTTTAGCCAAGCCAAAGTCAAGGACCTTGACCTTGCCTTCCGGCGTAATCTTGATATTACCGGGCTTCAGATCACGGTGAATCACATCATGCTCGTGTGCTGCCGCCACCGCCTCGGCTATCTGCAAGGCGACTGTCAAAGCTTCTTCCAGCTTCAGTGGCCCCTTCGCTATGCGCTCAGCCAAAGTCTGGCCAGGCACATACTCCAGGACCAAGTAGACCGCGCCCTCGGTTTCCTCGAGTTCCTCATGGATAGCAGCAATGCTCGGATGATTCAACGAAGCCAGGACTCGTGCCTCGCGGGTGAAACGCGACAGGGCCTTGGGGTTATTCTTGACTTCTGGCGGCAGGCTCTTGATGGCCACCGAGCGGTCGAGCTTGGTGTCATGGGCTAAGTACACGACTCCTGCACCACCCCGGCCAAGCTCCTGCTCAACGCGAAACGGGCCAATTTGACTACCCGGGCCAGGCATCGAGCTTTCAAACGAGCGAGTGGGATCAATTCCCTTATCATTTTTTGTGTCACCATCACTCATTGAGAATCCACACCAAGAATATACCTACTGCCAACTTGCTATACAATAGCGTGTTTAGTCCACTCGTCCGAGATGCTTGTCCATCCATTTGAGCACATCGTCTTTGACCTCTGAGCTGACCAGCCCGAAGAGACTGTGCCCCCCATCGTAAGTCCTGAATTGTTTGTCCTCAGATCCAAGCAGGTCATACATCGCTTTGGAGCTTGTCTCTATGGGGAATATAGCATCCTGGTCCCCATTGATCATCAAAATTGGCACTTGCACGTGTGCGAGATAGTCTATAGGATTCACTGAGGGGTCAAATACACCATCGCTTATCAGGCCCCCGGCAAACAGCATCCCATACTTGATACGCTCTTCTTCCGCCACCAAATAGACCGGACCTTGGCATGCCCCCCAACTCAGGCCATAGAAGGTCAGTTTCTCCATATTCATATCGCCGCGATTGGCGAGATAATCGATCGAACGACCAACGTCCTTGGCCAGTTGCCGTATCCAGTCACGCCTAGCACGTGGTGTCTCAGGTTCTTGTTTCTCTGTAAACCGACGTTCGTACGTGCCCTTGTAAACTGGATAAAGCAGCGCCCGACCACTCTTAATTATAAAACCGATTGGCCCGGTATCTCTCAAAGTGTCGCTGGTCGTCATATCCTGTGCGCTGCTCCCAGGGAAATAAACGACTGGTTGATAGATGGGCTTTGCATTCTTGGGCAAAAAGAGGTAGGCGATAATCTCTTCGTTGTTATATGCAGCACTATATACAACCTTCTCTTTGCGCCAGTATCTGGTATCCTGCTGCCCAAGCTTTCGCGTATTCAAAGGCAGAGGATCATAACGAAACTCTTCAATGTAGGCGTCTATCACGGCACGGGATTTGGGGACAAAATTAGTGGGGTACCCCGTGCGAATCCAGTAAGGCAACTGCTTTGGGGATAACAAATAGGCCGGAGGAGACTTTTGGCCGTCCAGATACTGAACGCAGCGAAAGCCGTTCTCGGGGTATCTCTTCCACGGGGATTGCAGGTCCCACCGGACGAACATGTAATCTGGATCATTACAAGCCCCGCCCCGAATGTAGCGACTGCGTTCGCCCTCATCCGGTGCGTTTACACACCACTCCCGTACGTTGCCTGCCATGTCGTATGCACCGTAGGCGCTGATGCCTTTGTAACAGCCCACATAAGCTAACTCACCACTGAAATTGCTAAGGGGAAGTACTACGTGGGCCCACTCGGCTATGGCCGCCCTATTCCAGAGATCAAGAGGCGGTAGTATTTTGCCCACAAACTCCGCATATGCCCCTGCCTCATACCAACTCACGCCGCCCACAGGATAGTCATCTTTCCCTTTGGGATAAGTCCCACCCTCCCATGTAGCGGGACCTCTCAGATTGGTCTGATCCTGAAATCTATCCATCGCCTCCTCAAATCCAAGAATCCTCCCATCCTCATCCACAAATTTGTGCCTCCAGTAATTGGGATCCTTATATCCACCATGATCCACGAATTCCTTGAACTGTCGGTTCGTGACCTCGTACTTGTCAATCAGGTAGTCCCCATACGTTCTCGATTGGATCAGCAACATCTCTCTGTGCAAGTCCTTCTTCAGCAGTGTGATTTCGAGCTTGGAAGAATCATTCTCAAAGGTGCTACGCAAGCACTCTCTGCTGTCAAAATCCTGCTTACGAATCTCCCAGCGATATATGCCATAAGGAAATCTGATCATTTCCATCGGGGATACACCCAGGAACAAGGGCGCGCCGTTGATGTCTCCGTAATCCCTAAAGTAAATCTCAGCGCCGGGTGGATTCGTAATTACCGAAAACTCTCTGGCCATCTCCGGCCAGAGTTCTTTCAAGGTCGAATTATTGGGAATGTATTTCTCGACCTTCTCCGCGAGTTGGAATGCGGTCAGATACTGGTCCGCCTCTATCAGTTTGATAATATCCGGAATTGCCCCAATAGCCCAGCGAGTGTTCTTGATATGCCGGATTATTCCATACGTTATCAAGCATAATACCAATAAGAACAACGCAACCGCTACCTCTGTTTTGGGCCTTTTCAGCAGCACCCACAATGCCCTGATGTTTACCGGTTTGGGTGGAAGGACTATCAAGGATTCCTTGGACTTGCACAGGTCTTCGCAAAGTTCGTTCGCTGACTGGTAGCGCTGCTCAGGATCCTTCTGCAGGCACTTGTGAATGATTTTAAGTATATCTGGACTGGCTTCTGCCGACAATGCTTCCCAATCCGGATCAGTCTTCAAGATTGACGCCAATGCCTCAGATGCGGTCTGGCCCGAGAACGGGCATGATCCCGCGAGCATCTCATACAGAATGCAGCCGAATGACCAGATGTCCGTGCGTTGGTCTGCAGGATTGCCTCGGACCTGTTCGGGGCTCATGTAGCCGGGCGTGCCGATGACCTGCCCTGGCTCGGTAATCGTAACGGCCGCCGCACTTGGAGCTCCGATCATTTTGGCTATGCCGAGATCCAACACCTTGATTCTTCCCTCCGGAGTGATCTTTATATTGGCGGGCTTAAGATCCCGGTGAATCACTCCCTTGTTGTGAGCATACGAAATGGCTTCGGCAATCTCGCAAGCTATTGAGAGAGCTTCTTTCAACTCAAGCTTACTCTTGGCTATTTGCTCACTCAGTGTTTGACCCGGAACGTACTCCAGGACCAGGTAGACTGCGCCCTCGGCTTCTTCGAGCTCCTCATGGATGGTGGCGATGTTGGGGTGATTCAGCGACGCCAGCAACTTGGCTTCTCGCAGAAAACGCGATTGTGCAGCTGGGTCGTCTGCCAAATCGGCCGACACGCTCTTTATGGCGACCGAGCGGTCGAGTTTGGTGTCATGGGCTAAGTACACGATTCCTGCACCACCCCTGCCAAGCTCCTGCTCAATCCGGAATGGACCGATTTGGCTGCCTGGTCCTGGTACCGAGCTGTCAAAAGACCGTGTTGGGCCTGCTCTTTTGTCCTCAGGCCGCCTATCGTTTTGTTCCTTCGCCTTGCTCATAGGCATTCCCCGATGTAAATGCCTTGCAGTGGCGTATCACAAAAGCTGTGGCCTCGTGGAAGCATAAACCATGCAAACTGAGATTATAATCTTTCCGGGGAACTACGGCAATCGCCAAGTTCAGCACCACCGCTTGAAGGGGCATATTCGTGGCAGTTGAAGGTGAATCTGCCGAAGTCGGATAATCGGCGGATATCTATGAGCAGACTTCTGCCAAACCTGTCGCGGGATTTTTCACTGGGATTCCAAACATCTATTAGGCATCGCCCGCCCACGCCCCCGGCCGCAAGAAAGCGCCGCTTGTTCAGGCGCCTTCTCCATCCATGGCCTTGCTGCTATCCTTCAAGCAGCGCGGCGAGGTGGTTTCCCGAATGGCATCCGTTCTGAAGTGCTGAAATTACGTTTCAGCCTCGGTCGCGACGACGTTGACGCGCCCGAGCTTGACGCCTTTCATACTTATAATGCTCTCGGCCATCTTCCGTATTTCACCGATGCACCCGCGAAGCACGATGACTTCGAGGCAATCGTGCTCGTCGAGATGAATATGAAGCGACGAGACGACGTGCAGCGAGGTACCCACGGTGTGCGTATGCTGAAGATCGATGAGCGACTTGGTCAACTTGGTCGCGTGATGGTCGTACACGAGAAACACGGCGGCCACCGCCCTGGCCTTTGGCTGGCGAAGACGCTCGTCGCTGAGCTGTCGGCGTACGAGATCGCGGATGGCTTCGGACCGGCTTCGGTACCCTTGTCGGGTGATGAGCCGGTCAAACATCGACAGCAGGTCCCTGTCAAGTGAGACTCCGATGCGTTCGAGTTCGGCCATGAGTTAGATGATCTCGAGCCGTCGTAGAATCGCCTTTGCCCATCGCAGACTGCGATACTGTGACAGCAGCAGCAGAAGGAAGATCAACGCGCCGTAGCCGCTGAACCTCAGATAGTAGAGGACCGTGTGGAATATGTCCTCGGTATTCTCGGCGGCGCACCACTTCATCAGCTCGGCGGGAGTATAGACTGCTCCGGTCACGACGCCGCCAAAGACCATCTGCCAGGGCAGCAACAGAACGAGCATCAGCAGGGAGAGGAAAAACGCTCGACTGACATGGTTTATGCCGCCGAGTCGGCCGTGCATGGAGACTTTCAGGCTGAACATCAGGGTCAGGCAATACAAGGAGGCGGTCAGGACAAGCACGGCATTCACAAGGCGAATCGCCCACGCGAGCTGTTCCGAGGTGATGCCGGACACGAAGTCCGACGAGGGCCACGTGATCGCCCGCTGCAACTCTGCCGCTCGCGAGGTGAGATTGGGTTCGGTAGGCTCATTCGGCTCAACGGCTGGAGCGTCCGGAGCTTCCGGCTCGCCAACAGGCTCCTGCTCTGCGGGGGAAGTCTCTGGAGCAACCGGCTCAGTCTCTTCCGGTTCGGCAAGGATTGGCGCCCGTTCGACGGGAATCTGCAAGACCTCGATCTCGGGCGCTGCGACCGGCTCAGCGTACGGAGTCTCCGGGACCGCCGCCTCGGCTGAGGGGCTGATCTGGATGCATCCGCGATCAACCAGCCAGAAACAGACCTGAAGCAGTACGAGGCACAGAACGATAATGATGAAAAAGAAGTTCTTCCATCCCTTGAAGACGCCAACCGCCTCGAGACAATCGGTGGTATCGAGCAAATCGTTCGGACCGGCCTGAATCTCATTCATCGCTATATCTCCTTATCTCCTTGATGCTCGCTTCCTGAACCTCGATACCCGCCGAGCATCAAGTCCGGCATCTTGCCGGAACATCGAGTATCGAGACAGGTGATTCTTGCATTTCTCTGCGGCCAGTGCAAGTAATTTATTTCGACCCGGAAAAATTCGTTTCCCCGAGATGGCAGCCTTCAGCCCATCTCATGGGGGCCCTATTGGGCGAGATATGCCTTGCGTTGGCACAACAAAGGCAAACGCCCAACCGGCCTTCCGATGGTCGACGGTCGGCTCACGATTGTCAGAACTGAGCCACACACGGACGATTCAGACGAGTCTTTTCTGCTTGACACTGAACCATCGCCTTGCTACTAATGTGACAGTACGGTGAATTCCGTTGTTCATGTCATGGAGTTGCACAATGCAATCACAACCACTTCTTTCAAGCTGTCCGGCATTTCTCATCCATCGTCGGATTGTCACATTGCTGCTTCTCGGGACGCTGGGTCTTTCTGCCGGCGCAGTGCCCTGGGAACGGCAGTACAAGATAAAGTCGAACCAGACGCAGCGTTTGACACCCGCCGACATGCCCGGCCCGGACGGGATTGTTTATCCTAATTGGACCAAGTGCGGCGTTCAGGGCGGAATCCCGCAGGTCAAAGCGGTCGTCTCGGTGGAAGACTTCGGCGGCCGGGCCGGCGACAACGTCGATGATTCAGAAGCCCTGGCCCGGGCATGTGAGGCCGCGGGTGCCAAGAGTGGTGGCGCAGTCTTGCTGGGTGAAGGCACGTACTATCTTGATCGCCCCGTGACGGTCCGACATGATAACGTGATTATCCGGGGGCAAGGTCCGCACAGGACCCGCCTGATCTTTCGATACGCGGTTCCCGATGATCGTGTGGTCTTTTACAGCCCCCTACCTGGCAGCAAGGTAGGGCCCGGGACTCGGCTTGAAATGCACTCCAGGCCGACCGGCTTGGCCAGGATGACCATCCTGATGGATGACACCGTCGTTGGCACCTGGACCCGAGGCCAGCACTCGGGCAATACGTTTAACTTCGCACGCCGCGGGCGCGACGCCATCGGAAAAACCGCCGACGGCCCGCATACGCTCAAGGGAATCGCCGAATACAATAATGGCCAAAAGCGCTCAGGGCAAATTCCCATCGTTCTGGATTCGACGTTCAAGGACAATACGCCGGTTGCCGACTCGCGCGCTGCGATTACGTTTGCAGGCCGGGGAACGGTCGGCGCCAGATTCTCACTGGCCCGGGATGGGAAACGCGGAGACATGAAGCTGGTGTTACAAAAGGCCGCGCCGCTACGCCCCGGTGACTGCATCCTGATTGAAGGCCCAGCCACGGACCGCTGGAAGAAGCTTACCAGGAATGCCTGCCTATGGGGCACGTACCGAATGTACGAATTAGTCGTCACCGGCGTCGAGGGAAAAACCGTCAAGGTCAACCAGCCTTTACGGATAGAATTTCCCGTCATTGACGGATCATACATTCAGAAAATCGAGCCTATCCAGCACTGCGGCGTCGAAGGATTCACCCTCGAACAGACGGAAAACCTCTGGATCAGCAGCGTCATTTTCTCCCATGGCTGGAACTGCTGGGCCAAAGACGTCACCATCAAAAAATGCGGGCGCTTTCCCGTCTATGGCTCGATGGCCAAGTGGTGCGAGATTCGCAATTGCGTTTTCGACGACGCATGGTTCAAAGGGGGCGGCGGCACCGCCTACACCGGCTGGGACCGCTGCTGGGATTGCCTGATGGAGAACGTCGAGACCTTCAAGATGCGGCACGCCCCTCTGTTCCAGTGGGCCGCCGCGGGGTGTGTTATTCGCAAGAGCGTATTCCACGAAAGCGACGGCCAGTGGCATGCCGGCTGGACGAACGAAAATCTCATCGAACAATGTGTTATCGAGTCCGTGCGGGGTCATGGCGGCTACGGCTACGGCATGTGGGCCTCGCCGCCGGAAGACAAGGCGCACGGCCCGAACGGCCCGCGAAATGTTGTCTATAACTGCGACGTCAGTTCGCCCCGGGCGGGACTGTGGATGGGCGGAATGAACGAGAACTGGCTGATCCTCCACAACCGCTTCGTCGCCGACACCGGCCCGGGCGTTTTCGCCAAACCGACAAGCTTCGATCACATCATCAAAGACAATGTGTTCGTCGTCAAGGACGGCAAGTCGCCGATGGTCTCGCTGGCCGCCGACGATTGCATTGGGATTGAACTGATCGAAAACAAACTACATGGCGGTAGCGGAACAACAGTCTCAGGCAAGGCTGAACCAGCGGTCGTCAGAGATAACGAGGTGTTGCCCCTCGGGCCCACTGCCAGGCCGGTGCCGAAAGTGTCCTCGATTTACGAATGGCAGCTCCAACATCAGAAGTCGGTGGCCGAAAGTCGGACATCCGATTTCTGATTTCGGTCTTCTGTCATTGGCGGCACTTGTCCCACCAACTCTGCCACATGGTGGCCATCTCTTTGACCTTTTGCTGGTGTTGCCGCGCCAAGTTGTTCAATTCCGTTCTGTCTTCTTTGAGGTCGTAGAGCTCCCAATCCGCCTTTGCATACTGGACGAGTTTCCAGTCGCCGACCCGGACGGCCTTGGCCTTGCCGAACTGCCAGTACAGCGCATCGTGCGGCTGTCTTTGTTCGCCTTTGAAGACCGGCAGCAATGATTTTCCCGCGAGAGGCTTTAGCTTTCTGCCGTCGATCTGTTTTGGGTAGGCGGCGCCAGTGATATCCATGAACGTTGGGAGGATGTCGATGATGTGCCCGACCTGATCGGTGAAAGAACCCGGCTTGATGACGCCGGGCCAACAGGCGATGAAGGGCGTGCAGTTGCCGCCGTGGTAATCGGTCGATTTATACTTCCTGTAGGGCGCGTTGCTGGCGTTGGCCCAGGGCGGCCCGACCGCGCGATAGCTTTCGACAGGTCCCGGCGGAATCTCGGGCGTCGTATCGGGCGTTTCTGCGCAGCCGCCATTGTCGGCGAGGAACAAAATAAGCGTGTTATCCCATTTGCCGATATCTTTGACTTTCTTGAGCACCCGGCCTATCGCCTGGTCCATGCGGTCCACCATAGCGGCATAGACCGCCATTGTCAGATCGGCCTGGTCTTTTTGCGAATCGCTGAGCGACTCCCAGCTCGGTACAGTCTCATCGCGAGGGGACAGCGCGAACTTGCGATCGAGCAGGCCCATCTCTATCTGTCGCTTGTAGCGCCGCCGGCGAAGCTCGTCCCAGCCGATTCTGTATTTGCCGCGATACCTGGCAATATCCTCGGGCCAAGCGTGCAGCGGGTAATGCGGCGCCGTCTGCGGAAGATACAGCAGGAACGGTTTGCCCTCGTTCTTATATTCTTCAAGCCGTTCAATGGCGTAATCCGCAAAGGCATCGGTCGTGTAGAAATTCTTGTCTTCGGGCGTATAGCCCATAATCGCCTTGCCTTCGATAGCCCACCGGCGCGGCGTGGATCTTTTTCGGCCGGGCTCACCTTCTCCCGGTCTGGCTTTGATCCCGGGGTTCCAGTAGTTGCAGCATCCGTCTGCCAGGCCGTAGTAGCGGTCGAACCCGCGCGTGGTTGGAAGAGGCTGCTGATCCCACTTGCCCGAGATGATCGTTCGGTAGCTGGCGGGGCGCAGGACCTCGCCGAACGTCGCGCCGTGCTCCATGTTCTTAACCCCTACGGCTTGGTCGTACTGGCCGGTGAGCAGGGATGCACGCGTGGGGTTGCACTTGGCGCAGTTGTAGAACTGCGTGAACCGCAGCCCACCCGCGGCCAGCGCGTCGAGAGTCGGTGTCCTGATTTCTCCGCCGTAACAGCCGATATCGGAATAGCCTAAATCATCCGCCATGATCAGGATGATGTTAGGACGTGAGCGGCTGTGCTGTGAAGCCTTTGCATATCCGGGCACGGCCAGTGATGCTGCAGTCAATCCCAGCATCTTGAGAAATTCACGTCGCGTTCGATGTGGCTCATTCATGTGATTTTCCTTACAAAGATGCCCGTGATGACGACTCGACGCATTTCATGTTACCTCGCCGATGGGCTATACCGGTTGAACAACCCGGCGATGTCTGCGGCTTTTGCGTTGCCCGCATGGACGACGACGCGATACTCCAAAGAGAGTTCTTCGCCCTTGGCCAGGTTCAGCTTGTCGCCTTCGAGCCAGTACATCGGCGTCGGGGAGAAGAAGCCGTAATCGCGCGTGAACCATTTGCTGGGATACCAGCGATTCTTCGGATTCTGCATGATGGCGATGCCTTCAGTGACGCTATCGCGCGTGCCGGAGTAGTCACACCAGGGCGAGGCGGCGCCGAATGTGCCCTTCTCGCTCTTATCGCCCTGGGCATTGACCAGCGTACCGCCGGATTTGACGCTCAACTCGGGCACCACGCGGGCTGAGAACAGCGAGTGATTGGTCTGGAGAATCTCGATATCCACCAGCGGCGTCAAGGTAATTTGAAAATCGATGATCCGCAGCGTCTCGCTCGGCGCGGAGACGGTAATCTTCCGCTTATCTTCGATGACGGGGTTTTTGTCTGGCTGTTTCCACAGGCACGTGTCGGTCAAGACGATTCGCTCGCCCGAAGCCTCGATGAGCTTCGGGCCTTGTGAGAGGATCTGGCCCCGCGCGTTGACGTCCTGCCAATAATTACCGCCATTGACGCGGTCGCAGCCGAAAAACAGCGAATGATGATGCGGATAAGGCTCGGAGGTCTCGGTCGTGATGGACTTGCCGCTCAGCGGCCCGACGACGGGCCAGAAATAGGGATACTTCTGCGAGGAGGCAAATTTGTAGCACGTGAATAATGCGCCGTCCATCGTGACAGCGATTTGGCCCTTTTCGAGCTTGGCCGTCACCTTCTGCGGAGCGGCCGGCACGAGGGAGCAGCCGCATGTGACTGTCAACAAGGCTCCAGCGATTAGTCTCCACCGATTCATACAAGGCTCCCGTTTTTCAGTAGTCAACAGAAATAGCAGATCTCAGAGTTTCCACGGGCTTCGCATCGGCCTCCAGAGCATGCGATTGGCCGTCTCGTCGTTGATGAATTGCTCCTTGTCGGGATCCCATTTGAGCTTTCGGCCGAGCCGCATGGCAATGTCACCCAGCAGGCACACGCTGCACGAGCGATGGGCGACTTCGACTGGAGCGATCGTAACGGCTCGCGACTTGACGCAATCGAGAAAGTTGCCCTTGTGGTTGTTGCTTTTGTAGAGGTGGATTTCGTCCGGGCCTATAGTCGAGGTCATCAGGGATTTGGGTTGAGTGTCGATTTGCCCGCGCCGGATGTGAACCCAGCCTTCAGTGCCCTCGAAGAGGATTCCCTGCTTATTCTTCTCGTTGTCGGCGCAGATAAGCTTAACTCCGTTGGCATAGGTGTATTCGATACGAAACGGCCCGTGCACGTTCCAAAGCCCGTCTTTGGGATATTCAGCCTGGCCCTCGATTTCGACGGGGCCGGTGTATTCGGTTTCCATGCCCCAATGGGCGGTGTCATTATGGTGAGCGCCCCAGCCGGTAATCATTCCCGCGCCGTAGTCCTGGATTCTCAGCCAGCCGGGCCGGCCATAGCCGGATTGCGGATGGACACGCTTCTCGGTATAAGCCGCCCACGGAGCAGGGCCCAGCCAGAAATCGTAATCGAGGCCGTCGGGGGCCGGCATCGGTGGCTCCGGGCCGGTGGGTGGGTCAATGCCGAAGCCGACCTTGACGGTGTGCAGCTTGCCAATCCGACCGTTGCGAACCAGCTCGCACGCCTGGCGGAACTGCGCACCGGAGCGCTGCTGGCTTCCGACTTGAAAGACCCGGTTGTATCGCCGGACAGTATCGCTCAACACGCGGCCTTCCCGGATGGTCAGGCTCAGCGGTTTTTCCAAAAAGATGTCCTTGCCAGCCTCGGCCGCAGCGATTGCAGGTATCACGTGCCAGTGGTCGGGTGTGACGATTGAAACCCCGTCGATATCGGCCTGGGCGATCAGGTCTCTGAAGTCAGCGTAGGTTCGGCATCCTTTGTAGCTTTCGCCGGAGCCTCGTCTGGCGTAATGCGTTTCGACGGTCTTACGTGCGTTCTCGAAGCGGTTGGCGTCCACGTCGCAGACAGCGACGACCTGGCACTGCGGCAGCCCAAGGAATCCTCTCATATCGCTCATGCCCTGGCGTCCCACTCCGATGCAGCCGAGCGTAATCCGATTGCTCGGGGCTTCGGCCCCGAAGACCGAAGCCGGCACAATGGTCGGCCCCAACAGAACTGCGCCTGTTGTTGCCACCGAACCCTCAAGAAACTGCCGGCGTGTGATAACACTTGCCTTTTTGAACCTGTTGCTTTTCATGTCTCAATCCCGTCAAAAGTCCTTCAATCGTAAATCATAAATCGAAAATCTCAAAGCCGCCATGGACTTCGCGTTGGGCGGCTGAGCAGTCGATTGGCAGCTTCGTCGTTGATGAATCGTTCGGCGTCGGGATCCCAGCGGAGCTTTCGGCCGACCTGGATGGCAATGTGTCCGATCTGGCACAGCGAGTTGGTGCGGTGACCAACCTCGGCGTCGGCGAGCGTCTGGCTTCTGGTCTTGACGGCGTCGAGGAAATCTCGCTTTTCGCTCTTGAGAGGTAGGTGGATTTCATCCGTGCCGATGGGCGATTTCAGAATGGACGCCGGCTCAGCTTTGAGACTTCTGCCATTGTAGTCAGCCTGGATCCAGCCCTCAGTCCCTTCGAATCGCACATAGGGCTGACCAATGCTATAGAAGAGCCGAACGCCGTTGGCGTATTTGTACTGGATTTCAAAGCTTAGCAGCACGTTCCAAAGGCCGTCGCGCGGATACTTTCCTGTGCCTTTGACCTCAACAGGGCCGGTTCGATCGGT
>CP070806.1:743738-755993 GCA_020343675.1 Phycisphaerales bacterium | reverse complement strand
GGTCTTGAAACTGGGAGACATTTACATCCTGGGTCTGCCGGGCGAGGTGCTCGTCGAAGTTGGGCTCCCGATAAAAAAGCGAGCCGGCCTGGAGAAGCTTCTTATCGCGACGATCAGCAACGACGCTATTGGATACGTCTGCCACAGCGATGCGTACGAGGAAGGGGGATACGAGCCGGCCAGCGCAACGAGGCTCGCCAAGGGTGCGGGCGAGATCGTGATAGAGCAGGCGCTGGAGCTGCTCAAACGGATCAAATCGGGGACATAGGGTGTGACGAATCACACCAATTACTTGCGAGCAAGCATCACAGGTGCTTTGGCGCGGAAGTGCTCGAGCCAATTTTTCGTGATCGCCCCGGCCAGGTCGAGGTCCTGCCCGGCGTACTCGGCGATGCTCTTGCCCCAGTAGAAGCTAATCCAGCCATCGGCTATCGTGGCAGAGCCGTCGATGAAAGCCTCCAGCTCCTCTATACCACAGCTCAACGGAAACATCTCCTCGACGACGAGGGGCTTGCCAACCTCGTAAACGGCAAGAGCGGCCAGCGCCTTTTCGACCTGGCCTTTCTTCGGATAAAAGTGCACGCTTACGAAATCAAGATTCTCGCCGACCTGCTCGGAATAGAACAGCGGCTTGGCCTTGGGCCAGACGTGCGCCCAGGGGATCACGCCGACCGTGATCATGTGACGGTCATCGTGCTCTCGGATTGCCCCGACGAGCCGGTCCACCCAGGCCTTGGCCACTTGCTCTCGGGTGCGCCCTTTCAGATCGAGGGTAATGCGCTGCACGAAATGCTTGCCCCCGAATTCTCCGGCCAGCCATTCGGTCTCGACTTTTTTTGCGCCGGCAAGAATCGGCTCGTTCATCAGGTCGTAGCAGAAGATGGCGGGGCTGCCAGCGCAGGTTTTCGCGACTGCCCCCCAGAACCGGGCCTGAACGTCCCAGCGCGCGGCCTCGTCCATTGCATCGTACCACGCAGGCACGTCCTTCTTGTGGTAGCAGCCCAGACCTGTGATATCGAGATAAAGCCCCGTCCGCTCAGCCAATTCAACGAGGCGGGCAAGCTGCTCGAGCGACACTTTGTTGGGTTCCTTCGGGGTCTTCATAAACTTAGCGGTCTGCAGATGAATCCGAACGACGTTGGCGCCGAGTGCTCTTATCTCATGGAAATCGGCCACAATGGTGGGCCACTCCTGACGCCAATAATCCTCCAACAGCCGCCCGGGCGTGTCATGATCGTAGTTGACACCCCAAGCCCGGAACTCCGCGCCCGAGCCGACGCATACAAAACCACTGCCATCCTCGCCGGGACGAATCCATTCCAAGCCAGCTTCGCCCTTCTTCGTGCTCGTCTTATCGACCAGTTCATGGACTTTCGTGACGATCCGTTCCTCGACCGACGCAGCGAACGGGCCGGGCAATTCCGTGTATCGCATGGCGTCGCCGGCCTCGTAACCCCCTTCGCGCAGGACGCGAACCGAAGGGATATACCCGAAAACGTCATTGCAGTACGCAGCCACCCACACGGCCGGGCCGGGCAGCTCCGACTTCAAGCGCAGCGAGTAGTCCACCACAACTTCGCCCGCCAATGCGACCATGGTCAGGTCGCCACCTAACCGCACGACCTGTACCAGGTACGGGTATGTTTTTCGAATGGCCCCGGTCTCGTCAAGCTCTTTGAGCAGCACTTCGGCGTGGCGACGTTCGTATTTGTTCTTTGATCTGGCCCTCTCATCGAGCTGTTCGCGGCCGGGAGGCTCGGCGAAGTCGAGCGTCACTGTATCCAGAGCGGCATGAATCGGCCCAGTGACGGGTTTCGCTTTGACGGTCAATGCCGTTTCGACGCCGTTGGCCAGCGCGCGGCCATGCTGCATGCAATACTCCAGAGGCTCGGGCCCGCGCCGAGGGTAGGGATTCTGGTCGCCGCCGCAACCTGCGATGAACATCGCGACAGCCTCCGGATGCGCCTCCTGAACGTATTGCTGGGCGAAGCCTGCGTAGTCGCCGCAGAACTGGTAGAAACTGAGCGTCGTGTTATGGCAGGCATATCCAAACAGCACGGCCCGCAATTCGCCTTCGGGATCGTCAATCCGAAGGACGGGCACGTCATGATCGACCGGGCCGTCCGGATTCGGACTGTTGCGAAAGCCGGACTCGGATGGCAAGCGCCTGTTCATGGCGAAGCCCGCCCGCGCGTGGGTGTAGCCGAGCTTCGCCGGTGACAGATTCTCAATCGCCTGCCCGATGAGCTCCAGCAATCTGCGTTGGAGATCGTCCACGTACTGGTTACTTTCCTGAATCTGTTCCGGCGACAACCCGTAGAGCGTGTTGCCATAGATGGAATACCGCGTCTCGCGCACGACCGGGCCGCAATGCGTGTGGGACGCGCTCAACAATAGAGCCTCAGGCCCAAGTTCGTAGCGTTGACGAACCTGCGCTTCCAGCCAGTGACGCGTTGGGCGAGGGATGCCAATCAAATCGACGGTGACAATGACAAGCCGGGCGCCCCGCTCATCTTCCAGCGCCAGCGCTTTGGCGTGCAAGTCATGGACCTTGCCCTCCGACGGCTTGTCCCTGGCCGCGTAGCCGGCCATCCACATCGGCTCATTTGGCGTAATGGCCATCGAAGCGACGCCCGCCTTCCAGCCCGCCTGCCCGCCCGCTCGGGCGCAAGGCACCGAGACAATCGCAAGACAACTTAAACCCACCAGAACAACCAGCCGACAATACGATTTCCGTCTGCGCTTTCGAGTCTTCATGATACGTGCGTCCATCCTCAAACTCCTTGTTCGCAAATCCATTCGCCCGATTACAGAAGTCTGTCAACGTCGGACACCAACAAGCACCTCCGAACTGCTGCTCGTCCGCAGCTTCCGCCATCATACCCATATCATGGGTCCAACGCCAGTGAAGAAACTACAGGTCCTGAAAGGGCGCGAATTTTTCGCCCTTGCCGCTCCACCTCCCGGTCCCTATAATGTCCTTCGCAGAAATGGTGTTCTGGGAAAGGAGTGTATATGTTAGGTCTTGAGCTCGTTGACTGGATAGTCATTGTCATCTACCTCTTGGGTATCACTTTCATTGGCCTCTGGGCCGTCAAAAAAGTCCGCAGCTCCGCCAGCTTCTTCATCGGCGACCGGAAGTTCGGGAAAGTGATGATGGCGTTCTTCATGTTCGGCTCAGGGACGCACTCCGAGCAGGCGGTTAGCGTCGCGGCAAAAACTTACAGCAATGGCGCATCGGGCATCTGGTACCAGTGGCTGTGGCTTTTTGTCACCCCGTTCTTTTGGCTCATCGCGCCGTTTTTTCGCCGGATGCGTGCCGTGACCACCGGCGATTATTTTGAGATCCGCTACGGGCGCAGCGTCAGCGGCCTATATGCAGCGATGGGCATACTGCCGCTCACGATTGCCCTCGGCGTCATGTTAAAAGGCTCCGGGGCGATTGTCGAGGCCGTCTCGGGCGGTGCCATAGGCTCCAATCTCGCTATTATAGCGATGACGGTCATCTTCCTGATTTACGGCATCGCCGGCGGACTCAGCGCTGCGATCGCGACCAACTTCGTTCAGGGGTTGCTGACGGTTGTCTTGTCGTTCCTTATCCTGCCGTTTGCGCTGGACAAAGTCGGCGGTATGGGCGGCCTGCGGGAGTCTATCTCCGACTCGCATATGCTTTCACTTGTCTCCCCAGGTGAGATTACCCTCTTCTATATTGTCATCATTGCCTTCAATGCTCTGGTCGGCTGGGTCACTATGCCTGAGACCATGGCAAACTGTGCAGCAGGTAAGACGGAAATGGAGGGAAGAACAGGTGTCACTGTAGGTATCTTCGGCAAACGAATATGTACAATCGCCTGGATGCTCACGGGTCTGTGCGCCGTGGTCATGTACACTCAGCTTGCTGATCCTGATCTGGCTTATGGCAAGATGGCGCGTGACCTGCTGCCCGATATTGCCCCCGGGTTGATGGGACTATTTATTGCGTGCATGCTCGCTTCGGTCATGAGCACGTGCGATTCACTGATGGTGGTGGCTTCAGCCTTGTTTACCGAGAATCTCTACAAGAAATTCTTCGTGGTCGGCAAACCCGATAAGCATTACACCCTCGTCGGCCGTATTGCATCCGCACTGGTGGTCATCCTGGGCATCTTCGTGGCCTTCAACCTGGAAAGTGTTGTAGAGGGTCTGGAATTCTACTGGATGGTGTCCGCTCTTATGGGGATTGCTTTCTGGGCCGGGCTGTTCTGGCGCCGCGCAACCGCGGCCGGCGCCTGGGCCGCAACCCTGACCGGTTTGGTCGCATTTATTTTCACCAGTACAATCCCCTTGGGTGAATATGTCCTTTGGGATTTCAATGCACACTTTGCCGACAAGCTGCCAGCGTTTATGCTATGGGATGACAAGCTCTATTTGCCCTGGCAGATGATTATTTACTTGAGCGCTGGCTTTGTCGTCATGGTTGTGGTCAGCTTGTTCACAAAGAGGGTCCCGGCGGAAGATCTGGACCGGTTTTATGCCTGCTTGCGGACACCTATCGGGCCCGATGAGCCGGAAACACAGCCGTTTACGCTGCCGGCAGGCGTGGAACCGGCCGAGCGAAGAACGCTCATAGACCACCCTGATTTTGAGATCCCCAGACCCACCCTTGTCGGCATCGGAGGATTTCTGGCCGCCTGGCTGGGCGTGGGCCTGCTGATCGGTGCGGTCTATTGGATTATCCAGGGATAGCCTGACAACCATGACATTTGATTGACAGGGAGCATTGACATGTTACGCAATTTCATTCTCTCGGTTCTGTGTATTTGCCTGGCCATCGCGCCCGGCTGCGCCGACAAGGTTAAACTCGTGACTCTGGATCCGGGGCACTATCATGCCGCCCTGGTTCAAAAAAGCATGTACGAGCAGGTTGAGCCGCTTGTCTATGTTTACGCTCCGGATGGGCCGGACGTGGACAATCATCTGGACCAAATTCAGAGGTTCAACGAGCGTGAGGAAGACCCGACGAGCTGGCGGCAGAGAGTCTATACGGGCGACGACTTCCTGGAAAAAATGTTAGCTGAAAAACCGGGCGATATAGTCGTCCTCTCGGGCAACAACCGCCGGAAAGCCGAGTACATCAAGGCTTCTATCGATGCCGGTCTGAACGTTTTTTGCGACAAACCCATGTGCATCGATGCCGAGGGCTTCAGGCTGCTGGAGCAAGCCTTCACAACCGCCGAGAAAAACGATCTGTTGCTCTACGACATCATGACCGAACGGTTCAACACGACCTGCATTCTTCAAAAGCTGCTCGTCCTGAACAAGGACCTGTTTGGCGAAATGGAAGCCGGCTCACCGGAGGACCCTGCGGTCGTCAAGGAGAGTGTACACCACTTCTTCAAGTACGTCGCCGGCGCCCCTCTAAAGCGACCTGCCTGGTACTTCGACACAACCCAGCAAGGTGAAGGCCTGGTCGATGTAACAACGCACCTTATCGATCTGATGATGTGGACCTGTTTCCCGACCGAGGCGATTGACTATTGCAAGGACATTACGATAAACAACGCCAGGCGCTGGCCCACTATGCTTACGCGGGAGCAGTATAAGAGGGTAACGGGCGTGGCCGACTTTCCCGATTATCTCAAAGGCAAGCTCAACGACAACGGAGTTCTGCCCTGCTACGCCAACGGGGAAACGACCTTCACGATGAAAGGTATCTGTTTGAAACTGTCGGTGACGTGGAATTTTCAGGCACCGGAGGGTGGTGCGGACACACATACGTCCCTGTTTCGAGGGAGCAAGGCCCATGTGATCATTCGCCAGGGCAAGGAGCAGGACTATCGACCGGAGGTGTATGTCGAGCCCGCCCCGGGCAACGATGCCGGTAAGGTAGCCGCATCTTTGAAAAAAGCCGTTGCCGGGTTGCAGAGAAAATTCCCCGGTTTGAAAGCCGAGAAGGCCGGAGACGGCTGGCACATCGTCATACCCGACAAATGCCGGGTCGGACACGAGGCGCACTTTCGAAACGTCATGGATGCGTATCTGCAGTATTTGGCCGAGGGCCGGCTCCCCGAATGGGAAGTTCCCAACATGATAGCAAAGTACTACATCACGACGAGGTCGCTCGAGTTAGCCCGGCAGTGACAGTCAAAGAGGAGAGCCCACCAAGATGGCCCAGGAGCAATTAGCACTATTAGGTGGTGAAAAGTCGGTTGAGTCGGACTCAGACATCTTTGCCTGGCCTATCGTCACCGAGCAGCACGAACAAGCCGTGCTGGACGTGGTGCGCGCCCGGAAGATGTCCGGCATCGAGATCACTAAAGAGTTCGAGAAAAGGTACGCGCGGATGCTCGGCAGAAAATACGGCCTGGCGTACAACAACGGCACCGCCGCCATCCTGGGGGCGCTGTACGCGCTGGGCGTCGGCCCGGGCGATGAAGTCATCTGCCCGAGCATCACTTACTGGGCCTCGGTTGCGCAGGCTTATACACTCAGCGCCACGCCCGTCTTCGCGGATATCGATCCCGATACACTCTGTATCGACCCGAGGGACATCGAGCATCGCATCACGCCTCGAACCAGGGCGATTGTGGTCGTGCATTATGCGAGCATGCCGGCCGAGATGGACGCGATTATGAAAATCGCCCGCGCGCACAATTTGAAAGTGCTCGAAGACGCCTCACACGCTCACGGGGCCCTTTACAAAGGCCAACAGGTCGGCACATTCGGCGAGGCGGCGGCGTTCTCGCTGATGACCGGAAAGGCTCTTGCGATAGGAGAAGCGGGAATACTCTTTACCGACGATCGCGCGGTCTATGAGCGGGCGATTCTGTTCGGGCATTACATCCGCCACGATGAAATCACGCTGGATGAACTCAAACCTTTCGTAGGACTGCCCTCCGGCGCCGCCAAACATCGCATGCACCAGCTCAGCTCGGCCTTCGGGCTGGTCCAGTTGGAGCTGTATCCGAAGCAGATGGCCGAGATCGACAAGGCGATGAATTATTTCTGCGACTTGCTCGAAGACACCGCCGGCATCAGGCCGATGCGGCCGGCCAAGGACACAAACACCACCAAGGGCGGCTGGTACTATCCGCATTTCAAGTATCTCACCGAAGAACTGGGAGGACTTTCTCTATCACGATTCTGCCAGGCCGTTGGCGCCGAAGGCTCAATTTGCAATCCCGGCTGTAACAAGCCGCTGCACCGGCATCCGCTTTTTACAGAGCAGGACGTCTATGGGCATGGCCGGCCCACACGGATAGCCTTTCTTGATGACTCCGCGAAAATCGAGCAATATGCCCAGCCGCTGCCGGTCGCAGAGAGCATCGTCCGCCGCGTTTTCGAGGTTCCGTGGTTCAAGCACCATGAGCCCGAGGCCATCGAAGAGCACGCCAACGCCTACAGGAAAGTGATCGAGAACTACCAGTCGCTATTGCCCGGTGACACCGAAAAAGAGGCCGATACCGGCGGCTACAGCAGTTTCTTCACCAGCAGCAAGAACACGTGAACCAGCGCTTCACGCGCCAAATGCAGCAGTTATCCGCTCGGTTTTCTCAGCAAGATAACGTCGATACGGCCAAGTGTCCGCCCTTCCCAGGTGAGTCAGACCAAGCCTGCACACGTGGTGGAAACGCGGGGTTGAGGCGAACTACGACTCGCTCCTCACAGCACAGTGGCACTCGCCATTGCCCCATACTCGCTCACAGAAACCACCTATCCAAGCCCATTCACAGAGCAACGAAGAAACCCTGCAAGAATGGTGTGGATGTCCGCCAGGGGATGGCTTGCGCCGGCTTGGAGGCCACACCTGCACGCCCCGTTTCCCTCATTTGAGAAAGCCAACACAGACAGGTCAACAGTTGAAGAAGACTGCTCCGAAAGCCAAATTGGACTAAAAAGGTGACATCCAAATGAACGATCAACGGCGCCTTCAAAGAATCACACGATTCGTCACCGTTCTTTTTTCAATAGTGAGAAGATTTCTCTTGCGTTCTTTCTCGGTATTGAGAAAATGAGCCTGTGGTTATGGGTCGTTCGTGAAATCGGCCAACGCTTTTCTTGTGGGAGCAAGAGCACCTGGAAGAGTCCCGGTTCCAGGTAAGGCCAACGGAGCATTTGCTCTGGTGGAGAAAGAAGCCGGCAAAATGATTCAATCCTGTCCAACGACACAAGCGCAGTCACAATTGGCCGAAGCGGTCCTGCGCGAAAGCGGCCAGAATGTGAACCTCTGCTATCAATGCCGAAAATGTGCGGCGGGCTGTCCCATCTCCTACGTGATGGACTACAAGCCGGCCCAACTGATCCATGCAATCCGTCTGGGCATGGACGATCTGGTCCTCAACAGCAAGACGGTCTGGCTGTGTGCATCGTGCGAGACGTGCACGACCCGGTGTCCTCAGGAGGTGGACGTCGCCAAGGTGATGGACGCAGTCAAGATCACCGCACTGCGGCGCGGTGTCAAGCCCGCCATTCCTCAGGTGGCGTCGTTCTACAACGCAGCGCTGGCCAACATCAAGAAGTGCGGACGCATGTACGAGCTGGGCATGATTGTCGGGTTCAAGCTCAGAACATTCGAGTTTTTCAAAGATGTCGGGCTGGGCATGAAGATGTTCCGCAAAGGCAAGCTCAGGATGGTTCCGAGCCTCGGCGGCGCGTTGACCACGCTGAGAATCTTTCGCCGGGTCAAGAACGTGGAGAAAAAGAATCGGAACGCCTGAGGTAAAAAGGTCTATGGTGATACTCTGAGAATACGCGTAACGAAGAATCCCCTTACCGACGGTTCCAGGGAGGACAGCAGACAATGGCTGCGAAGTACGCCTACTACCCGGGGTGTTCACTCCACTCCACCGGCTCCGAGTACGACGTATCATTCAGGGCGGTTTGCGAAAAGCTCGGCATACAGATTGACGAGATCAAAGGCTGGGTATGCTGCGGCACCTCGCCCGCGCACTGCACGTCCCGCCTGTTGTCACTGGCCCTTCCTTACGAAAATCTCCTTCTGGTCGAGCGAATGGGGGCGACCGACGTCGTCGCCCCGTGTGCCTCCTGTTTTTCGAGGCTCAAGACCGCCGTACATGAAGCGGCCGAAGATCCCGACATCGCCGGCCAGATTCGCGAGGTCCTCGACGCTCCGCTGCCCGAGTCGGTCAATGTGCTGAGCCCCCTTGAAATATTCAACGACGGCACACCCATCGCTGAAGCAGTGACGAAGCAGTGGCCCGGTCTGAAGGTGGTCTGCTATTACGGCTGTCTGTTGACGCGGCCGTCAAAGGTGATGCAGTTCGACGAATGCGAGTATCCGATGGCGATGGACGAGCTGCTTGCCTCGCTGGGAATCGCCACACTCGATTGGTCGTACAAAACTGACTGCTGCGGCGGCGCCCTTGCCGTGACGCGGACCGACGTCGTACTCAAATTGACACACGATATCCTCGAGGAAGCCGTGGCGGTTGGGGCCAATGCGATTGCGGTGGCGTGCCCGCTGTGTCACGTGAATCTCGACACGCGACAAACCGAGGTCGAACAGGAATACGGGACTCAGTACGGTCTGCCTGTCTTCTACTTCACGCAACTGATGGGGCTGGCGTTTGGAATACCGCCGGCGAAGCTCGGACTTCAAAAACACTTTGTCAGCGCCGATGCACTGCTCAGCGGCGTCCGCGAAGATTAGTCCGGTCGCGCAAAGATATCCAAGGGAGGCCAAATGATTCAACAAGCAACTGAGAAGGTTGGTGCCGTCCTGGTCGTCGGCGGCGGGGTCGGGGGTATGCAGGCTTCGCTGGATCTGGCCGAGGCCGGATACAAAGTCTATCTGGTCGAGAAAGGCCCGTCCATCGGCGGCGTGATGGCCCAGCTCGACAAGACGTTTCCGACGAACGACTGCGCGATGTGCACGCTCGCTCCCCGAATGGTCGATTGCGGCAGACATCTGAACATCGAGAAACTCACCTACTCCGAGATCGAGTCGATTGAGGGCGCCGCGGGGAACTTTACTGTCAAGATCAGGAAGAAGGCGCGCTTTGTTGATCCCGAGAAATGCACCGGCTGCGGCGAGTGCACGGACAGATGCCTGGTCAGGAACAGAGCTTACCTGGAACCCGGCGAGAAAACTGAAGTCTCAGTGCCGCCGGAAGAGTTGGACAGGCTGGCAAGCATTATGGAAAAGCACAAAGGAGGCAGAGGCATAATAGTGCCCGTGTTGCAGGAGGCACAGGATGTGTACAACTATTTGCCCGAAAGCGCAGTCCGATACCTGTCTGAGAGACTGGACATCCCCCTTGGTTTGATGTACAGACTCGCCACCTTCTACAACGCCTTCAGCCTTAAGCCAAAAGGTAAGCATGTTATTCGCGTGTGTATGGGCACATCTTGCTACGTCAAGGGAGGAAAGAGAATTCTAAGGGCACTCGAGAAGCATTTGAATGTCGGTGTAGGAGGCGTGACCGAGGATAAGCAATTCGGCCTGGAAATGGTCAACTGCGTTGGCTGTTGCGGTCAATCCCCTGTGGTGACAGTCGATGAAGACATATACGGATACATGAGGCAAAGCAGGGTCGTGGAACTCATCGGCAAATACAACCATTCAGGAGAATGAATATGGCCAAGATTAGACCTGACGACCTTGAGAAGATTGGAGAAACGATCAAGAGAACAATGCTCTTGAGAGAAGGGACGGGCCGGGCTAAGGTCATCGTACATATGGGCACTTGCGGTATCGCTGCCGGGGCCAGGACCGTGATGAAGGCATTGATGGACGAAATTGAAGGTAGAGAGATCACGGACGTTATCCTGACCATCTCGAGCTGTGCAGGCCTTTGCAGCCGTGAACCTATGGTTACCGTCGAATTGACGGGCGAGCCGGCTGTGAAATACGTGGACCTCACTCCGGAAAAGGCAAGGAGGGTCTTTGAGGAACACGTGCTCGGCGGCAAGATCGTAACAGAGTATGCTCTGGCCGCTGGAAGTGAAAGGACGCTCTGAGGAGATTACAACTATGCCCTATAGAGCAAATGCAATGATATGTACGTGCACGAACTGCATCTCAAACGGCTCTCTGCAGATAAAAGATGCATTGGAAACCGAGATACAGCGGCGTGACTTGGAAGCCGACATCCTCATAGTACCCACCGGAGCGAGCGGCCTCTGTGTGAGAGGTCCGATCCTCGTCGTTCAGCCAGATGGTGTCTTCTATCAACAGCTCAAGAAGGAAAACATACCCCATCTCGTTGAGGAGCATTTCCTCAAGGGAAGACCGGTCAAAGACTTGATGTACGTTCCGCCCGGTGAAGAGGCCCCCATTCCGGAGTTGCGGGCCATTCCATTCTTTAAGGACCAGAGACTTATCGCGTTGCGAAACCGCGGCATGATCGACCCTGACAAAATTGAAGAATACATTGCCAGGGATGGGTATAAGGCGCTGGCCCGGGTTCTGACCTCGATGAGTCCCGAGGAGGTTGTCGAGACAATCAAAGAATCGGGACTGCGAGGAAGAGGGGGCGCAGGTTTCCCGACAGGGGCGAAGTGGGAGTTCTGTCGAAAGTCAAAGGGGCAGCCAAAATATGTCATTTGTAACGCTGACGAGGGGGACCCCGGTGCATTTATGGATCGCAGTATCATAGAGGCCGATCCTCATTCTATTCTTGAGGGTATGGCCATTGGCGCCTATGCCATCGGAGCATCAAAGGGCTATATATATGCAAGGATCGAATACCCACTGGCGATTGAGAGGATGGAGACCGCCGTTCATCAGGCTCACGAGTATGGTTTACTGGGAGAGGATATACTTGGCGCGGGCTTTGACTTCGATGTGGACATTTTTAGAGGTGCTGGAGCCTTCGTATGCGGAGAAGAGACCTCACTCATCGCCTCGATCGAAGGAAGGCCCCCCGAGCCACGCATACGCCCGCCCTTCCCCGCCGAATTGGGGCTTTGGGAAAAGCCAACGAACATCAACAACGTCGAGACCTGGGCCAACGTCCCGGTCATAATCAACTGGGGAGCGAAGTGGTTCTCAGAAATTGGGACCGAGACCTCAAAAGGGACAAAGGTCTTTTCCCTGGCAGGCAACATCAACAATGCAGGCTTAGTCGAGGTGCCCATGGGCATCACGTTGCGGGAGATCGTGTACGATATAGGGGGGGGAATCCCCTATGGAAAGAAACTGAAGGCCGTCCAGACTGGAGGCCCTTCCGGAGGCTTCATCCCAAGCCACTTGCTGGATATGCCCGTAGATTACGAGCGTCTGAAAGAGGTAGGCGCAATCATGGGCTCCGGCGG
>CP070806.1:731153-743638 GCA_020343675.1 Phycisphaerales bacterium | reverse complement strand
CTCGCCCTGGCCGGTACGGTGGAGGACGACGGTAAGCCGGCGCCTTATACCGTACAGTGGAAAGTTACAGCCCAGCCCGAAGGCAGCACTGTAGAACTTACGCCGGCTTCCGCCGATACCGAAAGTCTCAGCGTGGTGTGCAGCAGTGTGGGCGATTACGTACTTGAGCTTGCCGCAGACGATTCGTCCGATGTCGGCACTGACACGATCACGATACATGTCTTTGAAAATGCATGTGAAGCAGCTAAATCTCTGCCGGACTATGTACCCCTGGTCGGCGATCTGAATGAGGACTGTCGGGTCGATGATCTCGATTTGGCATTGTTGGAAGAAAACTGGCTAAAGAATATTGAATTGACATCGTATGTCGTAGAGTAAGAGCTTGAATTGCCGAGAGGCTTCCTGGCCTCTGGCTGCGAATATAGAACACGCAAAATCCCCGGCAGGAACCGTTGCGACAAGCTCAGGACAGGGCCTCGGTTGCGCTCGAGATGATAAAGGAGCTCAGGACGGCGTCTGTGAAATCCGTGGCCCTTTGTCTTGAATATTGGATATGAGATTGGCCGGCCCTTCGGCTACACTCAGGATAGCCCGGCCTCAGAATGACGCCGAAAAGTGTCATTTTAGCTCGACGGACCAGTAGGCGTGGTCGAGGAATTGCTTCCAGCTTCGGTATCGGTGGTGGTCGAGGTGGATGTGAACGAGGGGGTTGTGCCGGGGCCTGATAGGCTTTTTGATGAGTTTCATGCCGGCATATTTCAGGGTCTGGCTGCCTTTCTTGACGTTACAGGCCGGGCAGGCACAAACGATGTTCTCCCACGTTGCTTTGCCGCCCATACTCCGCGGGATGACGTGGTCGAGGGATAATTCACTGGTTGGGAAGCGTTTGCCGCAATACTGGCACTTGTTCTTGTCGCGGGCGAAGATGTTCCGGCGATTGAATTTGACCTCGTTTCTCGGCAGACGGTCGTAGAAGAGCAGCCGGATGATCCGCGGCACGGCGATATGGAAGTTGATCGTCGAGACCCAGTCATGCCCATCCGGCTCGAAATCGCGCCTGAGCTGGCTGAGCTCGCACCAGCTCTCGAAATCATAATTGGAATACCGACCCTCCTCGAGTGAGACGACCTCGGCAAGGTCGCGGAAGAGCAGGGAAAACGCTCGCCGGGCCCCCACGATGCGAATCGCCATATAGTGCTTGTTCAGCACAAGGACATTACAGTCCAGACCCGATTGATACTCTCCTGCAATCACGGTTCTCGTATCCCATATCGAACGTCTCGTTGCCTCATCGCAAAGGTGAAATGGAGAACACTCCAACTGTCGAAGCCAGGCTTCGGGTGGCACACGATCACTGAACGTTTTACCTGTCGTTTTGAAACGCCCTCAGGCAATGAGGAAGTGAGAAAACAAGACCTGCTTACAACATCTCCCTCTGGCCCGAAACAGGACAGCGGCCTTAGGAGGTTTCCTCACCCCCGGAGGCCGACGTTCCAACGACGTTTTCAGCTCTGAGCCCCTTCTCTCCCTCGACGATGTCGAACGTGACAGGGTCGCCTTCAACAAGAGTCTTAAATCCATCACCTGAAATACTTGAGTAGTGGACGAAAATATCACGGCCATCAGCGGTAGCGATAAATCCATACCCTTTTCGCGGGTTAAACCACTTGACTTTTCCGTCTGACATAGAACGCTCCTTTTGTTTGCTCATACCGACTATTCTCAGCACGCCGCACAAATTCATGCAGTTCATAGGCCGTCGTTGAAACTGCTGCATGGTATCGCGGGCGACGGCTTTCCACCCGGTACACTCATTTCGCCTCGGCCGATTCCGCCACGGGAGCACAAAGGTTCTCCCGCATCAACCGGCCCATCTTAAATTTCACCGTTCGCTTGGCAGGGACTTCGACGCGTGCAAGAGTCTTGGGATTCTGCGCCACCCTTGCTGCTCTGGTCCTGGTCTCAAAGACGCCAAAATCTCGGAACTCCAAACGGTTATCGTCACACAGTTCCCTCGTTATCTCATCAAGGAATGCCTGGATAATACATTTGACCGTCACTCTTTTCGCCTGCGTTTGCTCTGCAATCCGGTCAATAAGTTCTTTCTTTGTAATTGTTGTCATAAACTACCTCACTTCAGGAAAGAGCTGTTAGGAAACTGGATTCTTTTTCTCGTTGCAGAAGCTGCCGCATAACCAATCAACTCTCTCTGTTATCCTACAGCTTCACCACACATACCTCAGCCCCCCTTGTGAAACACAAGCAACTGCTCCCGCGATACTTTGCCGGGCGCTGATTCCTCTCTTCGACGCCAAAGCCAACCCGCAAAGCACAATTTTTGAAAAACCGCAACTCACTATACAGCAAAGACTTCGACGCGGCAAGGAATTTTTGCCAAATTCCTCCCGATTCCAAGAAAAATTTTCGGTACGGTTTCAAACGCGGAGAAATCCCCCCGGACGGCTGCACCGGCCCCGGCGGCGGGCAGACGCCTTGGATGCCGGATCAAGCAGAGAGATGAAGGCTCGGGAATACAACCAGCAAGGGCCTCTTCTGAGAGATTCGAGTTTGTCAGAGTGTCTCGGGGAATCTCCGGGGAAAATAGCACGGGGTACGAACTACTGTGTTGACCGGAAAAGGATTTATGGACATAATTGTCCTTCTTGTGTTTGCTCTGAAATATGGGGCACCGCGTTCACATGAGAAACAGGATTGGTATGTATGTCTCCAGAGAAGATTGACAAGGGCAAGTCCGGCAAGCCGCCGGAAAAGAAGAAAGACAGGGCGGCGGAGGTTGCAAACACGTTCGAATGGCTGATTACCGCCTTCATACTGGCCTTCGTCTTCAGGGCGTTCGTCATGGAGGCGTTTCGCATCCCCACCGGCAGCATGGCTGACACGCTCAAAGGGGCCCATTTTCGGCTGGCGTGCCCGCAGTGTGGATACAAGTATGAGCACGGTTTTGTGCCGAGCGATTATCGCTTGCCGGAGGATACGATCCCTGCGGGGGACGCCCCGGTGCCTATCACGCGGTGCCCGAGCTGCGGGCGGTATCCATCTCAGACCCAGTGCGACAGGTGCGGGCAAATCTACGATTCCCGCACCCTCGCGAACAGAAACGGACGCTTTCAAAAGAACGGCCCGGGCCGCAGCGCAGAAGGGCCGCGCACGCATTGCCCAAAGTGCAGCGACGAACTGACAAGCAACAGGAAAATGCCGGTAGCGAACGGCGACCGCATACTGGTCCTGAAATGTATTTATCAGTTCTTTGAGCCCAAGCGATGGGACGTTATCGTGTTCAAGAATCCGCCCGAGCCCACCGTCAATTATATCAAGAGGCTCATCGGCCTTCCGGGTGAGAGAATCCAGATCATCGATGGGGACATCTATATCAACGGTGAAATTGCCCGAAAACCGCCCAGGATCCGGAAAGAATTGTGGATGCCGGTCTATGACAACGACTATCAGCCCGTCCGTCCCGACGATGGCTCGTTCAACGGCCATTTGTGGGAGCAGCCGTTTAAGAATGTGAACGGTTCGCAGTGGATCTCAGAAGACCGCGACCGTCCGACCGTCTTTTGCTTGGACAGCCCGGCCGGCCAAATCCATTCGCTCGTCTATGATACGTCAATCGGCAACGACTTTCGCGCGACCTATGCGTATGACGACATCGACACGTATAGTTACATGCCGTACTGCAGCGACCTGATGGTGCGCTTCGACTGCCTGCCCGGTGAGCCCGCCGGACAGGTCGGAATCGCTCTGAGCAAGTATGAGACCACCTATCGGGCACAAGTTTATTTGTGGTCGGGGACAATGGTCGTTACGAAGCAGGAAAAAGGCAAAGAGCCTGTAGAATTGACTGCCGTATCGATCAAACAGCCGCGAATGAACAAGCAGACGCCCGTCAGATTTGCCAACGTTGACCACCAGTTGATTTTCGAATACGGTTCAACAAAGTGGACGCATGACCTGGGACGTCACCCGGGCGGCGCCGGCCCGATCCAGAAAGACATCGAGCCGCGCGTTGAAATCTTCGGTTCCGGCCGACTGACACTGTCGCACATCGGGATTTTCAGGGACATTCACTACACCGCAGCGAAGTTTGCCAACAGCAGAGGAGACGGCAGAGCGACGGAGGATTCCCCCTTTATCCTCGACGACGACCAGTTTTTCGTGCTGGGCGACAACAGCCCCAACAGCGAGGATGGCAGATGGTGGAACAGGGCGGGCCTGTCAAACAGGGGACTGCCCGCGTACCGCGTGGGGACCGTGCCGCGCGACTATTTGGTCGGCAAGGCGCTGTTTGTCTATTGGCCCGGCGGATTCAAACCATTCGCTGGATTTCCGTTCGGCATTATTCCCAATATCGGTCGGATGCGCTTCATCTATGGCGGAGCCAATTCGGCGTCCCCTGGGGATGACGCAGTCAACGCTACGCGCCAAACCCGAAGCTCTAAATCCGAAATCTAAGACGTTTCGGTCATTTGAGCGTTTAAATCTCGATGATATTGTTTCGGATTTGTTTGCAGGCGTCAAGATCTCGGGGAAGCTGTGTATTCAGGAAAGGACACGGATATGAAGACGGTCAAACTCCCATCTGCCGTTGCGATTCTCTTCTTGTTGTTTCTGTCGGGCTCGGGCTGCATGGACAAAGACGCCGTACAAACACACGGCAGCGCCGCCCTCCTGGAAACAACCGTAAAGAACCTCCGCTGCGAGTACCGCATCGATCCGCTGGGCATCGATCTGGCCAGACCTCGGCTCAGTTGGGTCTTAGACAGCCGGCGGCGGTTTCAGAAGCAGACCGCCTATCAGATTCTGGTTGCCGGAAGCGAAAAAGACCTCATGCGCAACAAAGGTAGCCTCTGGGACACGGGCAAGGTCAAATCCGACCGGAGCAGCCAGGTGGTGTACGAAGGCAAGCCGCTCGAGTCCCGGATGCACTGTTATTGGAGGGTCAGGGTGTGGGACAAGGACAACAGAGTCTCCGCCTGGAGCGAGCCGGCCATGTGGACCGTCGGACTTCTCGATCCGAAAGACTGGCAGGCAAAGTGGATCGGCTATGATGCAGAGCCTCCGGCCTCCTATACTATCAAGGACAAACCCGAGCCGCCGGACCTGCGGGAAAACAGATGGGTCTGGTTTGACGAGCCGGACCCGCAGCAAAGCGCTCCGGTTGCGACGCGATTCTTCAGGCGTACCATCGAAATCCCACCCGACCAAAAGGTCCAGCGAGCGCGCTTCGCGCTGGCGGCCGACAACGAGGCTGTGCTCTTTGTCAATGGCCGGGAGGCAGGCAAGGTCAAAGGCTGGCAGACGGTTCAGACGCTCGATATCACTGAGCAGCTCGCAACGGCGCACGCGACGCTCGCCCTGGCCGTGGCGAATCAGGGGGATGCACCTAACCCGGCGGGGCTCGCCGGCACGCTGCTGATCGAATTCGAGACGGGCGGCCCGATGACCGTCCCGATCGACCGTTCATGGAAAGCCTCCGCTGTCGAACAGACCGGCTGGCAGGAGCCGGATTTCGATGACCAGGCATGGTCCGGTGCGAAAGAGATCGCCCAAGTCGGCGACAAGCCGTGGGGACAGCCCGCCCGGCAGGAGCTGATTCTGCCCCCGCCGCCCTATCTGCGTAAGGGCTTTGTCGTGAACAAGCCCGTCGAGCGCGCAACCGTCTATGCCTCAGCCCTGGGGCTCTATGAGCTGCACGTTAACGGCAAGCGCGTGGGAAAGGACTATTTCACGCCCGGCTGGACCGACTATGCCAAGCGCGTGTACTACCAGAGTTATGACGTCACCGATTTGCTCACAAGAAGCGGCAACGTCATCGGGGCGATCCTCGCCGACGGATGGTATGCAGGCTACCTCGGTTTCGGCAACAAACGCGAACACTACGGCGACAAACCCCGGCTGTGCGCACAGCTCGAAATCGAATACACCGACGGCACCAGAGAAACGATCGCGACCGACAAATCCTGGAAGGCCACATACGGCCCGATTCTCGAAGCGGACTTCTTGATGGGCGAGACCTATGACGGCCCCAGGGAGAATCCGGACTGGTGCTCGTACTGGCTCAACGATACGGACTGGGGGCCGGTGGCCGTCACGGACGCAATTGAAGGAGAGCTTCAGGCCTATCCCGGGGTAACCGTTCAGAAGATTCTTGAGATCGACCCGAAGAAGCTCACCGAACCGAAGCCGGGCCTTTACGTCTTCGACATGGGCCAGAATTTTGCCGGCTGGGCCCGACTGAAAGTCCGCGGGCAGGCCGGGACCAAAGTCGTCCTGCGATTCGCCGAAATGCTCGATCCCGACGGTACGGTTTATACCACGAACCTCCGTGCGGCCCGCTGCACCGATACGTATATTCTCAAAGGAAGCGGCGAAGAAATCTGGGAGCCTCGTTTTACCTATCACGGCTTTCGATACGTGGAAGTGGCCGGCTATCCGGGCCGGCCCGGTCTCGACGCGATCACCGGCGTCGTTGTGCATTCGGATACGCCGCCAGCCGGCTCGTTCGAATGTTCCAGCCCGATGATCAATCAACTCTTCAAAAACATCGTCTGGAGCCAGCGAGGCAACTTCATCGAAGTGCCGACCGATTGCCCGCAACGGGATGAACGCTTGGGCTGGACGGGCGACGCCCAGATTTTCATACGCACGGCCACCTACAACATGGACGTCGCGGCGTTTTTCACCAAGTGGCTGGTGGACCTCGAAGACGCTCAGACTAAAGAAGGGGCCTTTCCCGATGTCGCGCCGCACAAGGTGGCGACCGGCAGTGGCGTCCCGGCCTGGGGCGATGCAGGCGTGATCTGCCCCTGGACGATCTATGAGGTTTACGGCGACAAGCGGGTCCTTGAGAGACATTATGAATCCATGAAGAAGTGGATCGGGTACCTGCGAACCAACAGCAAGGACCTTCTGCGCCCGGCCTACGGCTACGGGGACTGGGTCTCTATCGCCTCCAACACGCCCAAGGATGTCATCGCTACGGCCTATTTCGCCTACAGCACGAACTTAGTCTCGAAAACCGCCGCCGTTCTTGGCAGGAACGAGGAGGCGGAACAATACCGAGAACTGTTTGGGCAAATCAAAGAGGCTTTCAATAAGGCTTACGTCTCCGAAGACGTTCGCGTCAAAGGGCAGACGCAAACCTGTTACCTGCTGGCTCTGTATTTCGACTTGCTGCCCGCAGACAAACGCCCGCGTGCGGCCGAACATCTCGTCGAAGCGATCGAGGCAAAGAACTGGCATCTGTCCACCGGATTCGTCGGGCTCAGCTACCTGCTGCCGACCCTCACCCGGACCGGGCACCTGGACATCGCCTACCGGCTGCTGACCAACGAGACATTCCCCAGTTGGGGCTACAGCATCAAGAACGGCGCCACGAGCATCTGGGAGCGCTGGGACGGCTGGACCGAAGACAAGGGCTTCCAGGACCCGGGCATGAATTCCTTCAACCACTATGCATTCGGCTCGGTGGGCCGGTGGCTTTTCAACACCGTCGCCGGAATCGACACTGACGGGGCGGGCTACAAGAGGATCATCATTCGGCCCAGGCTCGGCGCTACTATCACCAGTGCCAGGGGAAGCTATGACTCCATTCACGGGACGATCATCAGCGACTGGCGCCTCAGCAACGGCACCTTCACGCTGAATACGACCATTCCGCCGAATACCGCCGCAACCGTTTACGTGCCGTCGGCCGGTCTCAAGAGCATAACCGAAAGCGGGCTACCCGCCACGAAAGCCGAAGCAGTGCATTTCCTGTACATGGATAGGAACGACGCGGTCTTCACCATCGGCTCAGGAGACTACCACTTCGTATCGAAAACGCCCTGAGCCGGTTCTATAAGACGCGTGAGAGACGAAATCGCCACCCGTTGCCAAAGTGCGTGGCTCGTTATTGCTGCTCGTCTATGATGGCCGCGTTGTCTTGAGCGAGCGCGTAGGTTCTTTCCTCACCGTTTAGCTCGCTGCAATCGGTCAGCCCGGCAAGTATTTCACCGGAGTCGGCCGAGATGATTGAATAGACCGTTCCGCCGGCGCGTTGATATTGCCCGCAAAAGTCTTTCCACGATTCCAGGTAGTCCTCATAGGCGCGTTTCCGGTATTCCGCCTGCTGATCCAGGGCCAGTATCTCGATCGGGTCCCAGTACTTGACCATGACGTTCCGGTCGGTCAGCAGAAAATCAACGCTTATCGTCTTGCCGGCGATCTGAAGGAGCCTGTTCGTCCTGAAATCGATGTTCTTACTCTTGAGGTACGCGGCGATAATTTGACTGCCGCCGGTTTCTCCTGTCGCCCTTTCTCGTCTGCCCGATTTGGCCAACTGCCTTATTTGATTCCTGCGCGCTTCCACCATTTGAGCATAGCTCGCTGGCTTCTGATGGACATCAGCACGGCTGCTGCAATGCAGCCCGTCCCGGCGGCCGGCATGGACGATACGGATCGAATCGGCGTACCTACGGCCATCGGGGACGTAATAGATGGAACTGATGGAACTGGCGTGGTCATTGACCAGGCCGGAAGAATGGTTGGTGCCGAAGGCGTAAGGCGAATAGCGTACCCAGTAGGGCACCAGGCCGGAATGGCCGTTGCGGTAGGCGTAAGGGCTGTAGTAAAGGTCGCCTGGAACCAGGCTGTGCGTGTAAACAGACCAACGAACGCGGTGATCCCAGTGGCCCCGGCCCCAGTAAAAGGAATGGGCCTTTGTCAGACCGGTCGCACCCATCAATAGGATGGCTGCTACAATTGAAATCCTTTTCATTGTATTCTCCTTTATATTTGAATAGGTCTGCGTTCAATCTCTCTTCTCGCTGTCACCTCCTTTCTCGAAGACGCCGGCCTGGGTTGCCGGCGCCGAGCGCGCGCTTGGCGCGCTGACAGAGCTGCGCCGTGGAGCGCGTATGAATTGTGAACCTAAAGAAAGACCCCGGCCGATGCGGAATCGGCCGGGGCATGCTTGAAAGCGTGCCTTTTCGCACAGCAGATTCGCTCCTTCGCACTTACCGTTTTTCTCCTTAAAAACGGACATCGCAGTCTCCTGGCACGCTCACAGCCACTAATCGATAGACCTTCCACAGGTGAGGAGAGTCAATGCGAATCGTCTTCCTCCACACCCGTCGCATCCTTTATCATCCACCTTCTCCGAAGTGATACGAAAAGAATACCGGCGCCGTCTCAATAAATCAAGAGAATAATTTATTTTTCTTTGGCGCGTTCGCAACGTTTCATTGCAAGAGGCCGTCTCCGCTGGAGTTGCATGTATGCAGGTGAAAAACAAAAGCCGGTGCGCTGACGGACTCCCTTCTCGTCAAGAGGTGCTGTCTCACAAAGCAGCAGCATCCCAATTGCCTGTATGCAAAACCGTACGGGGCTTACCCGGTCTTCTTCGGCGCGCTTCGCTCTTTCTTTTTAACTGGCAGCACCTCGGGAACATTTGTTGTGGGCAGCCACCTGGCAAGTTGCTGCTTAACCTCGGCGTATGCCGGGTCGTTCGCGAGATTGGTCCATTCCAACTCGTCTTTGCCGTGATCGTAGAGCTCTTCCGTTCCATCGCTGTACCGGATATATCGGAACCGTTCGCAGCGCAACGAGTGATTTTCACGGCCGTGTGTGGTCAGGGCGGGACGGTCCCATTCCGCCTGTGGATTCTTCAGTAAGGGCAAGAGGCTCTTGCCCTGGAGTTCCTTCCTCGGGGCCAGATTGCACAGTTCGATGAGCGTCGGATAGATATCCAGCATGGTCACAGGCCTGGAGCAGCGTTGGCCGGGCCGGGTGACGTCCGGCGCGACGACCATCAGGACGTTGTGCGTCGCCTCTTCCCAGAGCGAGAATTTGCGCCAATGGAGCTTTTCGCCGAGATGCCAGCCGTGGTCGCTCCAGAGTATGACGATGGTATTATCTGCATAGTCGCTCGCATCCAGCGCATCGATAACGCGCCCGACACAGGTATCCGTGAAGCTGATCGATGCGAGATAACCTTGGACGGCCTTGCGCCACTGATTGTGCTCGATCACCTTCTTATGATCCTTGTCGGGCCTGGCCATTTTCTTGCCTATCGGCGGGACGTCGTCAAGATCGTTATCATTGACGTGGGGCAAAGTCACTTGGTCGGCTGGGTACATATCGAAGTATTTGGGCGGCACATACCAGGGCAGATGAGGCCGGAAGAAACCGCACGCGAGGAAGAACGGTTTGTCATGTCTCTTCTGAAGTCGCCCTCTCGCCCAGGCCGCCACCTGTCTGTCGCCCATCTCTTCATCCGGCGCATCGACGGGACCCCAGTCGAAATGCGCGGTGTTTGGAATACCATTCAAGGGCCGGTTCGGGGGCATCGGATCATCGGGCTTATTCTTCTGCTGCGACGGGAAATAGTCCTGCCACGAGGGCGGGTCAGGAAAACCACCGTGGTAGATCTTGCCGCCGCCGACGGCGCTGTAGCCATGGGCCATAAAGTGCTGCGGAATCGTGACGGCGTTTTTCAGCACGGGCGAGCTTCGCCACGGGTCGGGATTGTGATAGATACCCGAGGTCGAGGGCAGAATCCCCGTCATGAGGCTGGCCCGCGAAGGATTGCACGCCGGCGCCGAGCAGTGAGCGTTGGTAAAGAGCACCCCCCGGCCGGCGAGGCGGTCGAGGTGTGGCGTCTTGACGTCGGGATGGCCTCCCAGACAGCCAATCCAGTCGTTCAGATCATCAATGGCCATAAAGAGCACGTTGGGCCTATTCCTTGTCGAGTTCGCCGAGAGCGCTAGACTTGGCGTCGAGAACATCGCCGCACCGGCTGCGGTCAGCTTTAGAAAATCCCGCCGATTCATGAGACTACTTGTTTGATTCATATGTGTTGTCTCCTTCGATTTGCTGTTATGGTATGGCTCTCATTATCGGACAGGCAGGCCAAGTTGTCCAATGAGAAAGCTCCTGCTCTGAAGATTCGGCGCCGAATACGGTCCCAGGCGACGGTCCCACAAAAGCACTTGCAGAAACGAAGCGGCGGTGTTACTTTATGGCCCTCGTTTTGTAGGCGCCGAACGTATTGTAAACCTTTGATGACAGGAATTAGTGATGAGTGTATCCGTGAAGAACCCCGGTTTGTCAGAACTTGACGAGCTTTGTATTCAGACGATTCGGTTTTTGTCCATGGAGGCCGTTCAAAAGGCCAATTCGGGCCATCCGGGGATGCCGATGGGCATGGCGCCTGCGGCTTACGTGCTCTGGACAAAGCACATGAAGCACAATCCGGCTAATCCCAAGTGGCACAATCGCGACCGCTTTGTGCTCTCGGCGGGGCATGGCAGCACGCTGCTGTACTCCATGCTGCATTTGACCGGGTACGATGTGAGCCTGGACGAGTTGAAGAACTTCCGGCAGTGGGCCAGCAAGACGCCGGGGCATCCGGAATACGATCCTGCTCTCGGCGTCGAAGTCACGACTGGGCCCCTGGGCCAGGGCATTAGCAACGCCGTCGGGATGGCCGTCGCGCAGAAATACCTCGCCAACTACTTCAACCGCGAAGGGTTTCCCATTATCGACCACAAGATTTATGTCATCGCCAGCGACGGCGACTTGCAGGAAGGCGTCGCTTCGGAAGCCAGCTCGTTGGCCGGACATCTGGGCCTGAACAATCTCATTGTCATTTACGACGACAATCATATCAGCATTGACGGCAGCACGGATCTTTCGTTCACCGAGGACAGGGCCAAGCGCTTCAAAGCCTACGGCTGGAACGTCCGGGTCGTTGAAGGCGACGGCAACGACATGGCCTCGTTCGAGAAGGCGCTGAAAAACGCCAAACGGGAAAAGCAGAGGCCGACGCTGATAAAACTCCGCACGCACATCGCCTACGGCAGTCCGAACATGCAGGATACGGCCGCGGCGCACGGCGCGCCTCTGGGCGCCGAGGAAATCGCGCTGATCAAGGCACGCTTCGGCTGGGACCCCCAGAAGAGTTTCTGCGTACCTGAAGAAGTCCGCGCCCACATGGAAAAAATCTGCAAGAGGGGCAAGAGGGCCGAAGCCGCCTGGAACAGGCTGTTGGCCGGTTACGCCCAGGCCCATCCGGATCTGGCCGGCCAGCTCCAGGACGCCGCCGAGGGCAGGCTGCCGGCGGAGCTCGACGGGATCTTGCCCAGGTTCGAGCCGGGCAGTTCCGTTGCGACACGCAAGGCCTCGGGCAAGGTTTTGGATGCTCTTATGCCAAAGCTGCCTCTGGTCCTGGGCGGCTCGGCGGATTTGACGCCTTCAAACAATACGCGCTGGTCCGGCGCGAAAGACTTCCAGAAAGATGCCCCCGAGGGCCGGTATTTGCGCTACGGCATCAGAGAGCACGCGATGGGAGCGATCATGAACGGCATCTCCGTCAGCGGCCTGACGCGGGCTTTCGGCGGAACATTCCTGGTATTTTCGGACTATATGCGGGGCGCGATTCGCGTGGCAGCCCTCTCGAAGTATCCGACCATCTTCGTATTCAC
>CP070806.1:718558-731053 GCA_020343675.1 Phycisphaerales bacterium | reverse complement strand
CCTGATAGAGCTTCTGGTCGTCATCGCCATCATCGCACTGCTCATGTCGATTCTGATGCCTGCACTGCAGCGGGTCAAGAAGCAAGCCAAGAGCGTCGCGTGCCTGAGCAAACTCAAGCAGTGGGGCCTGTATTTTGCGATGTACGCCGACGACTATGACGGCAGATTTATGAAGGGCTTTACAGCTCAGCCGCAGTCCAATCGATGGGTCAGCGCGCTCGGAGAGTACTACAAATGGGATGACGAGTTCACCTGTTGCCCGAATGCGACCAAGCCATGGGTGGACGAGTATGGTGTCACTGAGGGGGCCGAGGGGACGAACATTGGCGTGACGATGGCCTGGGGTTATATGAACAAGAGCCACTGGGTCAAGCCGATGAAGGGCAGCTACGGGATCAATGCCTGGTGTGTTGACCCCCAGCCGGGCCGGGAACCTCATGGCGGGGACCCGGGCTGGTTCTGGCGCGGGCCAACGGTGGCCGGCGCCGGGTTTGTGCCCTTGTTCCTGGAGGCCCAGCGCTATAATGGCGTGCCGTTACACACGGACAGGCCACCCTCGTTCAGCGGAGAACGCTGGAATGACGATGCACAGATGGGCCGGTATTGCCTCGATCGCCACGACGGTTTTGGCGCGTCCCTGTTTTTGGACTATTCGGCTCGCAAAGTGGGACTCAAAGAATACTGGACGCTAAAATGGCACAGAGCGTATGATGAGACCGGCCCCTGGACCTTAGCCGGCGGCGCCCAGCCGAGCGACTGGCCCGAATGGATGACGCATCTCAAGGATTATTGAGAATTTGGCTTGCACAAACTGTAGGGAAAGCTGTAAAAGCCAACTTATCGATTCTTGTGCGGCACGTGCAGGAATTGATTTGAGCCGTACTTGCATTTAGGAGTGGCATTATGAACAAGAGAAGGGCGTTCACCCTCATAGAGCTTCTCGTGGTGATTGCCATTATTGCGATTCTGCTGGCGGTACTGATGCCCGCGCTCAATAGAGTCAAGGAGCAGGGCAGACGGGCCGTCTGCCTGGGCCATCTGAAGCAGTTAGGGCTTGCCTGGATCATGTACGCCGATGACAACGACGACAAGATTGTCAATGGCGAAGCCTACGGTGGCGGTGATGGCACGGCACCCATACCCACAGGCGGCCTCCATAAGGGGGAGCGGTGGTGGACGGGTGACGACGTCGCAGATTTTTGGGCCGGAACAAGTTTACCCCCGGAGCTCCAAAAACAAGCGATCAGAGCCGGCGCCTTGTTTCCATATTGTAAGAATGAAAACCTATACCGATGCCCGACCGGTGTGCGTGGAGAGATGCGGACGTACACCATTACCGATGCCATGAACGGCCGTACTGGCGGTAGAACGGGAGTTGTAAGTGGCGGTGCGGGAGTGAGAGTCGGCGGGACCGTCTTGTGGGTGAAGAAGAGAACGGAGATCAGCGTCCCCGGCCCGGCGCAGCGAATCGTCTTTCTTGACGAAGGCCGGATAACGCCCGACAGTTATGCGACCCATTATGTGAATGAGCGCTGGTGGGACCCGCCCTTTGTCCGGCACGGTGACGGCACGAACGCCTCTTTCGCGGACGGACACGCTGATTATTGGAAGTACGTAGGCAGCAAGACGTTGGAGGTTGGCAAGCTCGCCGCTGTTCCCGGCCTCGATGCGCATCCATTGCACCAGATGCAGCCTGAGTCTGAGGAGGATTACCAGGATTTGTACAGGATGCAAAAGGCTATCTGGGGCAAATTGGGCTATTCACCAACGTATGCGCCAAGGCATTGATAAACACTGAATCTGTGATTTCGTCGAACGCATAAAAGAGCGGTTACACGACCTGTGGCACTAAACAAACATACAGGAGACACCACGATGGTTAAACAAAAGGGCTTTACGTTAATTGAGCTTTTGGTGGTGATTGCGATCATAGCCATCCTGCTCGGGATCCTGATGCCCGCACTGCAGCGCATCAAGGAGCAGGCCAGGGATATGAGATGCCGGGCTAATCTGCGTCAATACGGCATTGCACAAACCATGTACCTCGACGACAACGACGACCGCTATCCTTCGGCATGGAGGTCTCTGGTGGCCAATGAACGTCCCGTCAGCGGATACGAGCGGTACTGCCGATGGCACGACCCGAGATACCCTCCGGACGGTCCCTTGTGGTCCTACATGCCCGAAGCGGGCGTGAATTTGTGCCCGACGTTCAGTATCCTCGCCAAATCCATGGGCACAAGACATCCGAGCCACGTCGCTTCGGTCCCTGTCATCCCCCAATACAGCTACAGCATGAACTCGTGGCTGGGCGCCAAGTCAGGCGACTCAGGCGGATCGGCCGCCACAGACAGCGCCGGGCGAGGCGGCATCTATAAACGCGCTGAAATAACAAGAAGCAAGGCCGAGGTGTTCTTCTTTGCAGAGGAGAACATGTGGAGCCGGCCCGGCTGCTCTATCGTGCTTAATGACAACGCTCTCTGTCCCGACAACCGGGACTGGTTCGGCACCTTCCACAGCCCGATGAGCGGCGACCTGAACAGGGGGACCATCAACGCCGTCTTTGTCGATGCCCACGTTCAAGAGGTTCGCTCGGCCCTGAAAGCCGATACGTCAGACAATTCAGAAAAGGAGTTCGGCCGGTTCGAGAAGTACGGCTGGCCTCACAAGGAGCCGTTCCAGTAGCAGCCCTGACCCGATGATGTTGGATTACAGGCGGGCACCGCGTCCGCCTTTTTTTATTGGCGGGCTTGTCCGCCACGCGGATCGGCAGAGTTACTATGCGTGGGGCCTGGCATTGATCAATGCGGCTAACAGGATGTGCCTGAGCCTGTCAACGCTGAGTTTGTTGAGGTAATCCTCGGTGAAATCCAGCTTGAATCGCCCTTTGAAACTCTTGATGCGTCTCTCAAGCTCGCTCCGTCCCAAGGCGGCTATTGACGTCGCTTCTTTCTCGAAGTACTCTCGCTCGACCATCCCCAAGACCCTTGAAAAGGACCATTCACGAAAGTTGGATTCACACTATCTCTATCGTCTCTGGCCGGTTACGGCTTCTGTGGTAAATCCGACGTCGCCGGACAAGGGGCAAAACTGGCCCGCCATTGGGCTAAAATTTTTTTGTCAATGGCCAGATGGTCTGATAACGTTTCGCCATGAGAACTGAGAAGCTCAATTATGACCTGCCGCCTGAATTGATTGCCCAGGAACCTGTGTCCGTTCGAAGCGACTCCCGGCTGCTGGTTCTGAGCCGCGCCGGCGGCGAGATGTTGGACAGTCAATTCAGCCGGCTCGGCGATTTTCTCCTTCCCGGCGACTGTCTCGTGCTCAACGATACCAAGGTCATGCCGGCCCGCTTCTTCGCCCGGCGCCCAACAGCAGGCAAACTGGAAGGGTTGTTTCTCTGCGAGCACGGCGACGGCATCTGGACGGTCTATCTCAAGGGGGCCCGCCGGCTCAAGCCCGGCGCCCCGTTGTATTTGAAGGACAAACAGAAGGCCGATTTTTGCCGAGCCGTGCTGCTCGAAAAATTGGGCGGGGGCAAGTGCCGCCTGAGGCTCGCGACGCAGGCCGGGCCGGAGACCGTGCTCGAGAGAATCGGCTTTCCGCCGCTGCCGCCCTATATCAGCAGAGACGACGACATCGACCGTGCCGCTGCCGATTCGACGCGATATCAGACGGTCTATGCCAGGCGTCCCGGCGCCGTCGCGGCCCCGACGGCCGGGCTGCACTTTACCGAGCCTCTCATCGAGCAACTCAAGAAGGCCGGTATATCTTTCGCCTTCATCACCTTGCACGTCGGCGCAGGGACCTTCAAGCCGATCAGTAGCCACAACATCGAAGAGCACCAGATCCACGAGGAACGATTCGGCATCGACGAACAAAACGCCCGGGCCATCAACGCAGCGAAGGACAGGGGCGGGCGCATCATCGGAGTCGGCACAACCTCAACGCGGGTGCTCGAAACAGTTGCAGCCGGCTCGCAAATCAGACCCGCCGCCGGCACGACGGAATTGTTCATCAGGCCCGGCTACGAATTCAAGATGACCGATGCCCTGATCACGAACTTTCATCTGCCCAAATCTTCCCTGCTGGCGCTGGTGACCGCCTTTGCGGGGCTGGATGAGATCCTCGCCGCTTACCGCCACGCCATCGAGCAGCGTTACCGCTTCTACTCGTACGGGGACGCCATGCTGATTATTTAGCGGGGGCTACTCCACTTCCTCGGTGACGACCTGAAGGATTTGCTTTTCACGCCGCTGGAGCAACTGTTCGAGCGGAGCCAAGCTGAGCTTGTAGAAGAGGGCGAGCAATCCTGCCAGAACCGCCGAAAACAAGAGGTTCACCGGGGCAGCGGGCAAGGAAGTCACACGGGACATCAGTAGTCCTATGGCGGGCGGAATAAAAAGCGGAATCATCGCCGTCGGAAACAACAGGCGCGAGGCAAAGATAAGCAACGTCGTCATAGCGGATGTTTTTGTCCGTCTGAGCGAGCCCGGAGCGATGCGGTGAGGAACGAGCACGGATAGAAGATTTCCTACCATGGCGACCAGCAGGAAAGCGGCCACCAACTGTAAACCAGCGGCAAGAAAAACAGTCAATGAGATATGCAACGTAAGCGCCGCAAACGCCAGAATGGTTAGCCCCATGCCGAGTGCGATCGGAAGGAACGCAAGATTCTTGCCCAGCAGAATCCACTTTCGCGGCGCCGGCAGCAGGACGAGCTGGCGAAACCCGCTCCGATCGAAGCCGAACTGATTGAACATAAGCTGGCTCATCCCGAGAAGTGTGAATACGATGGCACCGCTGGCGATGAACGGCTTGACGGAGTCCTCGATGCCGGTCGAACGCCGCACCAAGACCATCGCCCCGAAAATCAACAGCATAAGCAAGTTGGTTGCCAAGGCCATTTTCACTTCCGGCGCGCGCATCAGAGAGCGAAAGAACGCCAGCGCCAAAGCAGCCGCTTCGTCGGGAACGCCTGGAAAGCTTCTCTCAAGAAGAATCTTCCCGGCCGCGGCGGCCTTGGCCACTTCTGGTCTTTTCACGCTCGTCTTGCCCGCTGCCTGTCCCCTGTAGAAACGAAGCGTGGCCCGGTAGGCACGTCTCAGGCCCAATCCCCCGATGCCGAACGCGCCGGCAGCCCCCAAGACGGCGGGCCAGACATTGCCCGAGGCCAGCGACATCGCCCCGTTGCCCACCCACAGGAACGGCACGTACTTGTGCGCGGCCAATACCACGGGGGGAAGGGGCGCCTTCTCATCGCCAGCGGGGCGAGCAGAACTCTGTTGGTCCGACGGCATCGATTTAGCTGTCCCGGGCCGATGCCGTTCGTGATTGTGCAGGAGGTTGCCGAGGAGATTCGGAAGCTGGCTGAGCAGAATGAATGCAAAAGTGACCCCGGCAATGATGGCACGACGTCGCCGTTTGTTCACCATGAGCGCGGCGAGCCATCCGCGCAGACAATAGGTCCAGGCGGTCACCATGAAGATCACACCGAGCACCAGCGGAAACATCAGAATCATGGCCCCCCTCCTGCCCAGGACCAGCCCCAGGCACAGCCCAAGCATGGCGGGCAGAAACAGGATGATGCTGAAGGTCAAATGCGAGGCAACATAGTTCACCAGGAAAATGCCTTTGAGCGAGACGGGCAGATGCAACATGCGGCTGATATCGACTGTCTCGGAGCGCTGGAGTTCCGTGACGATGCCGATCATCCAGAAAAACAGAAACACGATGACGATCCCGTCCCAGGCTACCAGCATGTCGCGGGGCGGGGCCTTGGCCAGCGCGAACGCGCCCAGCAGAACGCCTCCCAGCCCGCCTGCGGCCGCGATGACGTACCCAATCCCCACAACAATCATCGTCAGAATGGCGTTGAGCTTCCCGCTGCGAGACCATTGATTTCGGATCAGACGCCCCCGCAGCCAGATGATCGTGCGAAGCTGGCCCCAGTCCATCTAATCCTCCAGCCAGCTCAGCTTCTGGCGCTCCACGTGGTCGCTGCCCACGGCTTCGAGGAACCGCTCCTCCAGCGAGCCGGCAGCGCGAATCTCGTCCATCGTGCTTTGATGCACGAGCCTCCCTTCGGCGATAATCCCGACGTCCGTGCAGAGCCTTTCGACGATCTCCAGAACGTGCGAGGTCAGGAACACCGTGGCACCGCGCGCCACGCAGCGCTTCAACGTGTCTCGCAAGACGCGAGAGGCGACGGCATCGACGCCCTCGAACGGCTCATCAAGAAACAGCAGGTCCGGATTCGGAATCAGCGCCGCCGCCAGCGTGAGCTTCTTCTTCATCCCGTGGGAGTATTCGAGCGTGAGTTTCTTCTCCTGCTCAGCCAGGTCCATCATGGCCAGCAATTCCCGGCAACGCTCGCGAACCGTCGCCGGGGCCAATCGATACATGCGCCCGACAAAAGTCAGATACTCACGCGCCGTCAGATTCTCGAACAGGGCCAGCTCCTCGGGCACCACTCCGACGCGCCGCTTGATCTCTCTCGCTTTTTCAGGGTTGTTCACTTGCTCGCCCAGGATGCGCATCGTGCCGCGCGTGGGGGCCAGCAGACCCGTGAGCATCTTGATGGTCGTGGACTTGCCCGCACCGTTGGGGCCGAGAAAGCCGTAGAATGTCCCGCCTTCGACGCGCAGATTAAGATCGTCCACTGCACGCAGTTCGCCAAAGCAACGTGTCAGGTCATTGGTTTCAATCGCGAGCGTCATAGCGCGCCTGAGTGTATCGACCCAAAGGGGTAAAAGCAAGAGCAGTCTCTTTGGTTCTGACCGCCCCATCACAGGATTCTTCCTGCCAAAGGCAGCTTTCGAACCACGTTGCCGAGGACAAAGCACAACGGCACGGAAATCAGCACGGCCAGCGCAAACTTCAAGAGCGGATGCAACGCGACATTTCTGATCGTCAGAGCAACGAGGATGACAATCGGGCCATGGATGATATACGCCGTGTAGGCGCTTGCGGATGCGGCCCGTGCGAGTTCTCCCTGATGGTTGAGGCGCTTGCGAAATAGGACCAGCAAGGCGATGATGATCGCCACGCCGGCCACCTGCTCCCAGAGGGCATACGCAAAACACTGCCAGTGCAGACCGCCCATGAACGGCGTGGGGTCCCCGCTCAGTGCTCCTCCGGCCACGAACAGAGCGGGAAGCAGTACGACGACAAAACCGACCGCGACCAATAGCCAGAATCTTCCGGTCGCATTGGGAATCCGAAGCAGCCAATTCTGACGATAGGCAACGGCGCCCACAATGAACAGGCAGATATACTGCGGAAAGAAAGGAAACTGAAGATTCAACGGTTCGAACGCCCAGCCGATGGGCAGCCATATCCGCACGATGAAGCTGACGGTGCCCAGAGCGACAGCAAGAGCTGCAATTGCCAGGCTTCCTGGGAACCTGCCGTTGCTCTGAGCAACAGGAGCAGTCTTTCTCACAAAGGCACGCCAAAGGGCATAGACAATCGCGAATATCAGCAGGGCCTCGACGAACCACAAGGGGCCGGTGCCGATGTGGAACGTGCCGTAGTACCGGATAAGAAAGTCGAAATAAGAGCCACCGGCTTGCCAGCCGCCAAGCCGCATCAACGGATAAGCCATCAGCGGACCGATGACAATATCGAAGCAAAGCATCGGGATGCCCAGACGCAGCAGCCGGTCCGTGAGGAATTGTCCGGGTCCTTTGCGGTCGTACGAGCCGGGAGTGAAGTAGCCGGCGATCAGGAAAAACAGGCCCATCGAGAATGCCTGGACGGTTCCGTTATGCCAGCTCAGCAAGACAGATGTGAGCGTATCCGACTGACCTTCTTTGTAGTACCACGAGCCTACCCCTCCATAGCTAATAGACAGGTGGACCATCGCGACCAGCGTGATCAGCAGGATTCTCAGGTTGTCAATGAATAGCAGACGAGGTTTTTCCATAGGGCGTTATGCAGCGCCGGCTCAGTCTCGTGCCCCGGATCTACTTGTACATCGTGTCGAAATAGCCCTGGGCGGCCACAACCGCATGCCGCATCATATCTTCGGCTTTGGCGGTCTGGCGTTTGGCAAGCACGTCCATCAAGCCGTCAGCATCCAGCTCTCTAGCGGCCTTTTCGCACGCCTCCCAGCTCAGGACGCTTCGGACCACGCGGTCGATCCCCTGCTCGGCGCTATCGTACGCGCGTGTCTGCATGTCGTGACCTTTCCACCGGCTAAAACCGGCCTGCTGGATAAGCCCTGCAATCGCAACGTTCATGCCGTTGATTCGCGCCCCGTGGTCAATGTCGTACTTGCCCGGCCCGCCGAGAATGAGGCCGTCGTTGTAGCCCTGGCTGTTGAGGTGCATGTGAACCATCGCGTCGTTGTCTAATTCTTCGACGGTGTCATAGACGTGATCGAGGCCGATCATCTCGGAATGCCCGAACTCTTTGTTGACACCTTTTTTCGCCTTGGGGACACCGAACTCGTCCTCGATCTTTCTCCAGAACAGCAGCGCGCTGGCGACCGTCGGGATCAGCATGGCCGGGTGGCCCTCGTTGGGCTTGGGCTCGAAGCCGATGTAGAGACTGCCGCCTTTCTTCTGCTCGTACTTACATAGCCCAGCGATGCTTTCCTTAAGGTTCTGGTACATCTGCCGGATGCCGACGGTGGCGATATCGTAGCCGAACGAGCCGTTCCAGATAATCAGCGCCGGGGCCTTGTCGGCGTCCGGGTGCCAGGCCTTTTTCAGCGTTCCGTAGGCTAAGTCAACCGTTTTTGTGCCCAACTCCTCCGCGGCCTTTCGCTCCTTGGGATCCAGCGAGGCGACGCCGCCATAGCCAAAGTGACAATGCGCGCCGGGCGTAATCATCGCCAGATAGAGCTTGTTGTCCATGAGCGCATCGGCGACCGCCGCGGCGTTCTTGTCATCGACCTCCGCGTCGTAGTGTACCTCGATACCCAATTCGATATTATCCGGCAGCCTCGGAGCGATTTTGTCGCCGACCAGTTTGACCATCTCAGGCGTCCCGAACGCACCGCCCCATTCCGGCCGCATATCGCCCGGCACGAATCCGCCCTTGCCCGGATTGAATGTCCATCGACATATACTGTGTAAAGACCTGTCCGCCATCTTCAATTACTCCTTTCCGATTGTCTCAGGACGTCTTGCCAGCTCTGGTATGCCTGCTGATAGCTGGAAGTCAACGTCTGGTTTGGTTCGATTGTCTTGACCGGCTCCAGGCCCACGAAGGCTTCTTCGGGACCTTTGTAGATTCCGGCGCCGATGCCTGCTCCGCGCGCAGCGCCTTGCGAGCCGTCAGTGTTATAAAGCTCCACGGTCGCCTCGGTGACCGTGGCGAAGGCCTCGGCGAACAAGGGGCTCAGGAACATATTGGCGTTGCCCGCCTTGACGGTCGTGAGTTCTATCCCCATATCGCGCATGATGCCGAGACCGTAGTTCAAGGCAAAGACGATTCCTTCCTGAGCAGCCCTGAGGAAATGCGCCTTCTTATGCACGTTGAAATTCCAGCCGTGAACGGAGGCCCCGATGTTTCTATTCTCCAGAGTTCGCTCGGCGCCGTTGCCATAAGGCAGGATGACCAGTCCGTCGGAGCCGACCGGCACCTGTGCGGCCAGTTCGTTCATCTGTTCGTAGTCGAGGCCCTCGCCCGCAACGAAGTTATGCTTGAGCCAGCTATTGAGAATCCCGGTGCCGTTGAGGCACAGCAGCACGCCATACCGCGGATTTGACGCCGAGTGATTAACGTGCACGAAGACATTCACCCGTGAACGCCGGTCATAGTTCTTGCGGTCGCTGACCCCATAGACCACGCCGGAGGTGCCAGCTGTGACGGCGATCTCGCCCGGCTCCAGGACGCTCAGCGACAGTGCGTTGTTGGGCTGATCGCCCGCCCGGTAGCTGACCGCTGTCCCCGCGGCAAGGCCAAGCTCGGCCGCCGCCTCTTTGGCCAGCTCGCCCTGAACGCAAAACGTCGGCACGGTCTCGGCGATCAGCTCGCGCGAGATGCCGTAGTTATCCAACACAAACTCGGCCAATCCGTCCGCTTCGAAATCCCACATGATTCCTTCGGACAAACCCGACGGCGTCGTCTTTATCTCGCCCGTCATTTTCATGGCGATGTAGTCACCCGGCAGCATGATTTGGTGAATCCTGGAATAGACGTCAGGCTCGTTTTCCATCACCCACTTCAATTTCGACGCGGTGAAATTTCCAGGCAGGTTGAACAGCCTCTTGAGGCATTTTTCTTGCCCGATATCCTCCGCCGCTTGCTCGCCTATTTGTACGGCCCGGCTGTCACACCAGATAATCGAAGGCCGCATGACTTTGTTGTTCTTATCCACAACGACGAGTCCGTGCATCTGGTACGAAATGCCTATCGCCTGCACGTCGCCCGCGTCGAATTTCGCTTTAGCCTTGATCTTCTGCGTGGCCGCCTTGACGTGCTCCCACCAAACGTCCGGCTGCTGCTCGGCCCAGCCCAACTGCTTTGCGATTATCTCCAGCTCCTTATCGGGCGAGCTGGCCGCCGCCAGGACCTTGCCTGTCCCGGCATCCATCAACGTCGCCTTGATCGACGAGCTTCCGACGTCGTAGCCCAGCAAAAGTGTCATTCGTGAGGCCCTTACTTTTCCTGCTTCTCGTCCAATTGTTAGTCCTGGTTGTTCAGTTCCGGTTCCGTGCGAATCTTTCATTCGTAGTCCCACTTGAGGATCCACGGGTCGTTTGTTCGCTTCTGGAATGCTCTTAATTTTGCTTTCATTTCGTCCAGGATTTTTCGGTGTTTCGGATCATCGGCGAGGTTCCTGACCTCGTGCGGGTCGTCTTCCAGATCGTATAGCTCGAATCTCGCCCTGTTCAGGTAGGCATCGACGGTGCGTTTGCCGTAGTACTTGCGGTTGTTCCGTATCGTCGCCTGCCACGTCGAGGCGGCCCACAGGTCGCTGGCGAACGGATAATCCAGCCCGTGCGCGATGTTCCAGATGAGCTTGTACCTGCGCTGCCGGACGACGCGCATCGGGTAATACATCGTGATTTCGTGGAAAGTATGCGAAGCGTAAGTTTCGTCCCAGCCTCGTGGATGCTCCTGTTCGAGCACAGATTTGAACGACCGGCCCTGGAAGGTATTGCCACCCGATAGCGCCCCGGCGAAATCGAGCATCGTCGGCGCAAGGTCTGCAAAGTTGACCAACGCATCGCACGTGATGCCCTTGTTCTTCTGCCCGGGCCGTTTCACAATGCAGGGTAACTTCATCCCCGGCTCATACAGCGTTGTTTTAGCTCCGGGAAAAGCAACGCCGTTATCGGAGATGTAAATGACCAGCGTATTGTCGTACTGCCCGGTTTCTTTAAGCACGCTCAGCAGCCGGCCCACCCCCTGGTCAACGCGGGAAACGGACTGATAGTACTGCGCAAGCTCCGCACGGCACTCGGGGATATCGGGCAGGAACGGTGGAACGACCACGTCCTTCGGGGCGTAATGAACCTCTTGGATGCCGGGATAGCCGCCCTCGGCCTTGTTGCCGAACCGGTTGGGTTTTCCGGGTAGGTCATCCGCTACGTCGCCGCTGCGGTGCGGGTCGCTCATGCAAAAATAGAGAAAAAAGGGTTTGCCGTCGTCACGGCCGATGAAGTCCCGGCAGTTCTGTGCCATCTGGACTGGACTGCGGCTGCTGCCCGGAAGCTCCGTATCGAACTTATAGACACTCTCGGGCGCAACGTGGTACTTTCCAATTCGCCCCGTTCGATACCCGGCTTCGGTGAGTAGAACCGGCAGTGTCTTGATGTTCTCAAACGAGATGAAGTGATGATAACTGTGCTGGTGGCCATACTGACCGTTGGCGTGGTTGTACATGCCTGACAGAATCACCGACCGGCTCGCGCTGCAACTGGCCGTGGTGCAGAAGGCATTCGTAAACCGAACGCCTTCGGCCGCAAGCCCATCCAGGCTCGGCGTCGTGATGACGGGATTGCCATAGCAGCCGAGAGCTTCGAGGCCATGATCGTCACTGACGATTAGGACGATGTTCGGCCTGGCGTTTTCGCGGGCGAGCGTTTGTTCGGTAATCAGCGCCGAGCCGACGAGGGCCGATGCACCCGCGGCACAATTCTTCACAAAATCACGGCGGCTGATCGATTTGCCTTTCATAGCCTATGCCTCCAACATTGTTGAGATTTCTGTCTTCGACCTTGTTCTCGATCCGAACCTTTCGAGGTACTCATGCCCTCAACTCAACGCCGGCTAAGACGTCACTCTCCCAGACGGCAAGCTCATCTTCAAGCGCCTTGACCCTCCCCGGCTCGGCCCGGGCAAGGTTCTTCTTTTCGCCAAGGTCATCATCGAGATTGTAGAGCTTCACATCCCTGCCCTGAACAAGGAGTTTCCAGGGGCCTTTGCGAACAGCACGTTCCTTTCGATAACGCCAGAACAGCGCGCGCTCCGGGAGCCTCCTGTTGTCCATCAGCATGGGCAGCAGATTGACGCCGTCGAGTTTGAGTCCCGCCGGCA
>CP070806.1:705769-718458 GCA_020343675.1 Phycisphaerales bacterium | reverse complement strand
GTCTCGGTCCAAAGCGTACCACCTCGATCGGCTCCGGCAGGCGTCGTCGTGATCCGGCCGGCCTTGACGCTCCACTTGGCCGAACCCGAGGCGTTCCAGCCGGCCAGGTCCCGACCATTGAAAGCGGCCACCCATTCGGCGGTCTGCTCGCCCCCCGACTGTGTATCGAGCGGCTTGGTGATGTTGTGTGTTCCGTGACAGTCCGTGCAGATCGAATCCTTTGTGACGGCCCGGCCGTTCGGGCGCATCCGCCCGGTCCATTTCTTAAAAAACGCTTCCACCGCGATGGGTTTGGTGTGGTCCTGGCGTCCATAGGCTTCACGCCCTTCGCCCGGCTGATGGCAATTCGAGCACATCCTCCTGACCTCTGAGCGCCCAAACAACAGGTCAGGCTCGGTCATGAGCATCTCGTCGTGCATGTGCTCAACTGAAGCGCCGTGACAAGCATCACAGGTGATTTCCGCTGCGAGATGATTCGCCGTCAGCTCCTCGGTCTTCATGCCGGGATGACAAACGTAGCACTTGCTGTTCCCGCTTGGCTCCTCGGCCTGCGATTCTTCAGCGTTACAAATCCCGGCGACGCCGGCAAGACCTGTAAGGGCAATAATCGTTGTGATAAAATACGATATTGTTCGGGTGTACGAGCGCACTTTTCTCTCCTTCTGTATTTGGCCGATTCAAGTGATTCGATGCCCGACCGAGCAGCAAGAAAAAGAAATTCTGTCTTCTGTGTTCTGGGTCCCGTATTCTGCCTCAAACAATTTCCCAGTCGCGCAGCCATGCATAGTTGTGGGGCAGGTTGACCCACTGCTGCTCGGTGATTTCCATCAGCCATTGCCGGTCCGCCGGTGACATTCCGAACTGGCGCGTGTATGAGGCTCGTGCGGCGTTTTCGACTTCATAGACCGACGACAAGCCGGGCACGGTCGCTGTGATGGACGGATTGGCCAGAATGCACTGAAGCGTCAGCCGGGCGAGATCGTTTTCCGTCTTGCTGCCCACGCCCATGACCGGGAACTTGACTTTGCCATAGCTCTCGAAAAGGCTGCCGCCGAAATAGGGCTTGATGGTCACGATCCCGACGTTCTTTTCCTTGACCAGACTAAAGATGCTCTGTGTCTGGTCGGAGCCGTGGCCCGGGTTGACCTCTTCGACGTTGCCCGCCGCGGGCGTCTCGCCCTTGACCCTGGTCTTGGCGCTGCAGGGGAAGATGATCATCTCGAACTCGGGGTACTTGCTCAGAACGTGCTCGAACCAGGGCCGGCAGTGAGAGGACATGCCGAGGTGTCTGACCTTGCCTTGTTTGTGGAGCTTCTGGAATGTCTCGATGAGCGATTCGACTTCTTCGTCCGTGTTGAGCTGGTTTGTGCCGAGCTTTCCCGACATTTTGGCTTGGGGACGCCAGATGTCGAGATAATCGGTCTTGAGCAGGCGCAGGCACGTCTCGACGTTAAAGCTTTGGTCTTTGACGTTGCAGCGGTCGGAGCCGCGCGGGCCGAGATTGTGAATATCGGCGCCGACGTACATCTTCCGCCGGCGGCCCTTGAGGGCCTCGCCGTAGCACAGGCACTCCGCGGCGGTCGTGATATCCAGATAGTTTATGCCCGAATCGATGCAGGCGCTGACGACCTCGGTTCGGTTCTTGGCGACGTCGGCGGGTACCTGCTCGTTGGCGAAGCTGTCCCAGTATCGGCCCGCATTGCGGTTCTTCCAGTGTCCGCCCAGGCTGACCTCGGAGACCATCAGGTTTGTCTTGCCTAATCTGCGGTACTGCATCTTCGGGTGGAAATTGAGAATTCTGGAGGTCCCGCTCCCAGATTGGGCGGCCGCCTGTCCCTGAGATGCAAGGGCTCCCGCAACGGTCCCGGCCGCGGCCAGAGACGTATGACGCATGAAATCTCTTCGTGACAGTTCGTCGTTCTTCATCGGTTCTCTCCTTCTCAGTTCGAGATGGTTCTGGTGCTACCGGTCCAAATTGAAGCGGCGTTAGCCATCAGAGGGCCTTTAGACTCTACAAATTGCAGCCTGACTATGAATATGATTGCGCAGACGCCCGGGAGTGTCAACTGTTTTTTCCTTTCGTTTGGGGCTGGCATGCATCGAAAAAACCTGGCCGGGCTCGCATGATTCGCGGTCTCGAATGCGCAGAATCGGCTTGCTGGCCAGATATCGGTCTGCTATACTCCCGTCCGACATGAACAGGGACGAATTCAGTATGGGCAAATCCAGGAGTTTTCTCTCCATTGCGGCTCCGAGCGGAACGGTCTTTCTCTCAAGTTTTTGCGTCATGGTGCTCGAGCTTGTGGCGGCGCGCCTGATCGCCAGGCACTTAGGCTCGTCCTTGTACACGTGGACGGCGGTCATCGGAGTCGTTCTGGCGGGCATCACCATAGGCAATTATCTGGGCGGCCGGGCTGCCGACAGGTTCAATCCGCGAAAAACGCTGGCCGTAGTCTTCGTCCTTGCCTCAGCGGCCTGCGTTCTTACAGTGGTTCTCAATAATCTGATCGGTCAGTGGCTGTGGTTGTGGCGGTTCGGCTGGCGCGTGCTTGTCTTCAGCCACGTCTCGGTCGTATTCCTGATCCCATCGACGCTGTTGGGAATGATCAGCCCGGTCGTGGCCAAGACCGCCCTCGAAAAGGGGCTACCCACGGGCCGGACCGTCGGCGATATCTATGCATGGGGAGCGGCTGGGAGTATCGCTGGGACGTTTGCAACGGGGTACTACCTGATCCCGGCGATGGGGACGACCGCAATCGTCTGGACGGTGGCCGCGATCCTGCTGGTCCTGGCCGTTCTCTACTGGGCCAGACTCCGGCTCCTGCACGTCTGGGCGGTGATTTTTGTTACCTTGATGACGGTGGGCCTGGCGCCTGTGGGCTGGGCCGAGGGTGCGGGAGTTGCTCTTGCTCTGAGAGAGAAGCGCGACCCTAAGATTATCTACGAAGATGAGAGTCCTTATTGTTACATCGCGGTCAAGCGTGTCTCCGAAAGTCCCGACCGGCGAGCTTTCATGCAGGACAAATTGATGCACAGCGATATCGTTATGGACAATGTCCTGGATTTGAAGTACTCCTACGAGCGGATTCACGCTGCGGCCACGCATCTGCTGAGTCAGGGCAGGGACAGGCTGTCGGTTCTCGTAATCGGAGGCGGGGGGTACGTTTTTCCTCGGTACGTCGAGCAGCTCTGGCCCGGCAGCCGCATCGATGTTGTCGAAATCGATCCGGGCGTTACCGAAGCGGCGATACAGGCGTTCGGACTGAAGAGGGATGCCCCCATCAATACATTCACGATGGATGCTCGCGCCTACGTGCACCAACTACTGGAGCAGAGACGGAGCGGAAAACCAGAGACGCTTTACGATTTCATATACGAAGATGCTTTGAGTGATTATTCGATACCTTATCAGCTCACGACGAAGGAATTCAACGATGGAATCGCTCAGATATTGACCGATCGGGGCGTGTATATGATCGAGCTGATAGATATCTACGACAGCGGCTTGTTTATCGGTGCCTTCGTGAACACCCTTGAACAGACCTTTCCCTTCGTTTATGTGGTTGCTGAGAACGGCCCTCGTGCCGGGCGCAATACGTTTGTTATCCTTGCGGGCAGGCAGGAAATCAGCGTCGAGAGGCTCCGCTCGCAGGAGTTGACGAAGAATCTGGACCTGTGGATATTGAGCGATTCCGAGATTGAAGCACTCAAGACCAGAGCGCGTGGACTTGTCTTGACGGATGACCATGCCCCTGTTGAAAACCTTCTTGCCCCCGTGGCGCTCAAAGACGCGGCCGATCTGCTGGTCGGCAGATACCGCGTGCAGGCGGAGGAGCTGCTCGCGCAAGGCAGGTGGGAGCAGAGCATCTCCAGGTACAGAGATATCATCGATGTGGACCCGGCCTCGTCGATGGAGGCCCATAACAAAATCGGGATGATTCTGACGGAGCGGGGCAGATTTTCGCAGGCCTTACAGGCTTTCGAGAGTTCAGTCCAATACAGCCGCATGGCCGGGCTGACCGAGAGTCTGTCCAACATTCACTACAATATGGCTGTCGTCTCGGAAAGAGCCGGCAACAAGGACGAAGCCTTGCGGTATTTTCGGGAGGCGATCCGGGGGTATCGGGAAGATTTGGCCGGGAATCCGGATTCGGCTAAGATAGCCGCCCGATTGGGCAACGCCCTGGCTGCGGTCGGTGATTTCGGCGAGGCAACCACCTATTTTCAGCGGGCGGTGAACCTGAACCCCTACGATACAAAGAACCATTCTCTGCTCGCGCAGGTCCTTGCCGTTCAAAACCGGTTTGACGAAGCGGCTGCGAGCCTGAGCAAGGCGATTGCTTTCATGTCCCGCATCGGCAACGACGAGGCGGCGGCACAGTTACAGAGATATCTTCAGTCGATTGAGGCCGGCAGGTCCGCGACGCAGCAGTAGTCTATTTCGATTCCCCGACTTTCTGGAACAGTAACCCTTCACGGGGGGTGTCACTGTGCTCGACGTCCAGCTTGTGATTGGGATACTTTTTCGTGTCGGCGATGTATTCGGGATAGCTGAATCGTTCGGCCCACCACAACCGGCCGTCCCCCGAGATTGAACCTACGAATATGTCCTGCGTTCGGCCCTTGACGACGCCTTCTCCGAGTTCGATGCGAAAGTCTTCTATCTTGATATCGACAATCAATTCGCGCTGTTCGTACGAGTACTGGACGGCCCATGGTCCGGGCCTGAACACTCCTTCTCCGTCCAATTGCATCGGCACGGTGGTGACCTGTCCCGGTTTCAATCGGACCCTGCCCAGACTGACGACCGCCGATGAAATGGTCCCGTCCGGCTCAAAGACAAATTCCCAGCCGCCTCGTTCGGCTTTCCACGTGCCGACCAGAAAGTCGGGAAAGGATCTGCCGCCTTCGATGATGACTTCCACGCCGCCTTCGTTGCCAGCGTGATTGTGACAGCCGTACAGCAAAGAAGCGAACAAGCTACACACGAACAGTATGGCTATTCGTTTCATAGGTTCAGATTCGACTCGACGGTCGAACGTTGCCGAGGCTTCAGGACCGTATTTGCTCGGCTCTTGCCATGAACAAAATTCGGATGGATTCTAAGGGGTCTCGGTCGGGGCTGCAAGGCAAAAAAAGAGGCAAGCCCAGGGGCTTGCCTCTGTGCTGACTAATTTCTTCTTCGACTATTCTAACCGGGACGGGTCGGTTATTTGCGACGACGCAGGAAGAGGCCGCCGAGCCCGAGCAGCAAAATGGTCATTGGCTCGGGGACAACCGTCAAGAGCACGGACGAGACCGGGACGGCGAACTCGGGGTCCACGAACAACGATATCCTGGCCGTATCCCCCAACGCTCCCGCGAAGTTCATGCTAAACTGAGGTCCGACAGCAATGGCCGGAACGCCTCCCGGGGCCATCGCAACGGTCAGTTCATAACCCGTACCCCAGCCGGCCTCTGAATACGGTGAGGCACTGGCCAGATTCCCCGCTCCATCGAGCGCGACCGCGTCACTCAGGGCTCCGGCCGAGCCCTCATCGACGATAACATAACCCAGCCAGCTCGAAATATCCTCGCCGACAACGGTAATGACCGAATTCTCCAGAACGTCAAAGGCATCCCCGGCTTGGCCATCGACTTGGATGAGCGCGGCATTCACCGCCGGCACCAGCCCAAGAACCAGAATCGATACAAACAACTTTCTCATCATCTTCTCCTTTCATTCCGTTTGAACAGTACAGTCCACCCGAAACATCTGAGTCTTATTTGCTTTATGTTTGCCAGCCACTACCTTTGCGTCCCCTATGGACAGTCCGGCGCCGGCTGGTCGGCAAGCTGCCAGTTGGCAATCAAGATGTCCAGGTCATTGGTCGAAACACGAAACTTGCTCTTGCCCTGCGGCAGATGGTCGAAGTCGGCACAAATCAACGGAACGTCGCCGACTTTCTGCTCGCTTATCTGCTCGAACGTTTTGTTCCAGGATGCAATCAGAATATCCAGGTCATTGGTGGACACCCAGAATTTCTGCTTGCCCTGGGCGGTGCCGTCAGCGTCGCCGCGGCATTGTCTCGGATTGATACTGGCTATCCAGCATTCGGGCTGGCCCACAGCTTGCCATTCATCGGGATGCGGGCCGGTATAACCGCCCCCGGTGCTGCCGATGGGAACCTCTGTCGCCCCGCTTAGATCCACGGTCGCTTCGGAAGAATCCTCCAGTACGACGTTGCCGCGCGTGGCGTTCGTGGTGACAGTCACTTTGCAGGCCTCGCTGCACGTGATCACGCAAAGCCGCCCCTCCATAGCGGGAGCCTTCGTGTCATACAGCGACCCCATCTCAATGGTGATCCCGTCCGTTCCGAGACCCCCCAGTGCGCCCGGATCGCCGGCGTCGGCCACAGGTGTATATCCCTGCGCGGCCCAATCCATAACCTCTCCGGTCACCGGGTCCACGGTAACATACCGACTGAAGTTGGCGGGAAAGATGCCATATCCACTGTTGTCATCGCCGACCGCGTAGTCGCTGATGGCCTCAATGGTGCCGGCATCAACCGTGATGTCCAGGGCAAACGCTCTGGCCAACTCGGTCCCCGAGTACTCGATGGCAGCTTGTCCATCGCCCAGGTCCGTCACCGTAATAGCGACGGTTGCCCAGGCGGGAGCAGCCAACACGGCTACCATCAGGGGGATAATGATTTTTCGCATGGTATTACTCCTTCCTTATTCCTTTTCTTCTTCTCACAGAGCAGGCTACTCTGCGTTGTTTAGGTCATGCACCGACCCTTGCAGGTCAAGCACAACTGCATCCTAACACAAGTCCTGATCCGCTGCAAGCAAAAAATGTCAAAAAATCGCTGAAAAATCGGATTTTCCGGCCCCGCTGGTGGCCGTTGGGCTCTGGATCGCCCAACTTTTTTCGGGTGGTTCTGCACGCCGCACCGAGGTGCCGCAGCGCCTACAGGCTCTGCACGTCGGCCATATACACGTTGTCGCTCTTCTCGGCGTCGGAATTGTAGATCACCCATCGGTCATCCGGGCTGAAGCTGGGGTGGCCGTGGCTGGCTTGGGTGAGCCAGGACGTCCCATGCCAGGCTAAGCGGCGAACCTGGACGCGGCCGTTGGCGTGGGTCATCAGGCCCACGTAATTGCGGCCCTCCCTGTCGTCGGGGCTGAGATAAGCCCCATCGCCGACCACCAGGCTGTTGTCCGAGTTCGACTGGATGTGGCCGGGCCGGCGGCCGGGGAAAAGGTACTGGCGAATCCACGTCCCATCAGGCCGGATGTAGGCGTTGTACTGCTCGCGGCTGCCGTCCCGGTCCAGCGAGTACTGGAAGCCCACGTCACCCTGCTGGGTGAAATACTCGTGCACGCACGACTCGCCCGGTCGCTGAGGATAGAGCGGCGAGGCCTTGCGCATTTGCCTGTCGTTGAGATCCACAATCCACATCCGCTGATCGACGCACGTGCTCCCGCCTTCGTGGCAGAAGACGATGAGGTTGGGCTGCGTCGGATGGATCAGAACGTGGCTGATCCACGTCGTCTCGCCCCAGGCCGCCACCGCGGCGCCGCTTTCGGTGTCGATGCGCATCACGACCGAGTGTGGGTGCTGGTAATAGCGCTCGTGCATTGTCGAGTAGATGCGGCCGGTCTTCGTGCTCAGCGCCGTTTCCTGGCAATAGGCGAAGGCTACATAGCGACCATCGGCGGTGCAGGTGGGCAGGGCTGGCTTGAAGCCCGCTGGCACGCGGTACAGCTCGCGATCTTGGAGCGTATCTGTACTGATCGCATGAAGTACCGGGCCGTCGAAGTAAAACAACTCGCCACGCCGCGCGACGCACGCCATGTTAGCTGAAATCTTCTGGCCCGTCGTCAATTGCACCATGCGGGCGGCGGGGATATCCAGCAGGTACCACTGGTATGCGCCGGAGCGATTCGATACGAGAATGGCGTTGTCGGCGCTATCGCCCACAAAGGACCAGGAGGTAAAGTAGGGATGCACGTTGCTGGAGCCGTCGCCCGTCAGCCGGCGGACGCGAGCACCCGTCTTCGGGTCCTTGTACTCCTTGATTTCGCCGCGCACCTGCCGGACCTTGCCCACCGCGTTTCCGGCGCTCTTTGGCGGTTCGGCTGCCATCACAAAGTCCAGGCCCGACATTGTCACGGCCGCTCCGCCCAGTGCGGCTAAGCGCGTCAGAAAAAGCCGGCGGTCCGCCAGGCTCACTCTCGGTCTGTTCAGTACACCCATTGTTCTGCTCTGCATAATCTCTCCTTGGCGATATGCGGGGACACGGCAATTACTCCTACGTTCATCTGTAGATCTCAGCTTAATCCGTGCGAGCCTGTCGGTCAACAAGAATAATAATGGGGCGAGCCCCACCTACGATCTTTCAGCGGGCAGCGGATAGGGTGAGCAAAATTCACTTTGCACACGCCGGGAAAGCGGGGGGAATTATTTGGATAATACTATATCAGATTACTTTTTTGTTAATAGCTCCCCTGTGCAACAAGTTGCGCACCCTACCCAACTGCTGTATTAAGTTAGGGTATTCTCCCAAGTGTAAGAAGACATCTCAACGCATGGATGCCTACGATAAGCATTCCAATTCCAGCGATCAATTCTATCCATTTGAAGCCGAGATCGGATTTTGTAAACGGCCGGCACACCAACAAGAATAGGCCAACCGAGGGATGTGCCCAAAAGAAACAGGGCTGCAAGAGACCGGTTTGCCTTCCGAATCTTGGTCTCCTAACCCCCAAATTCCCTCATAGCATCTACTCAAGCCAAGAGGACTGTCGCTTCGACTACTGTTGGACTTGTCTCGCCTGCCCTTTTTGTATCAATGCCTCGGTTTTCTTCTCCCACTGTGGATTCTTTCTGTATCCATCGTCGTAATACCACAATCCATCAATGAGCTCTTTGTCTCCAAACTTACTATAGGAAGGCGATTTATAATCCTCAGGATATGCTTGTACACCAAGATGGCCTAACCCTCCGTGCATTTCCAGCATTACGCGCCCACTGTAGCCCTCGTCTACATAGACATAATTTGGCGCAAGATCCAGAATCACTTGCGGGAAAGATGATGCCTCTGGATCGGGATCAACTCGGATATTGTATGTTCCAGGTCTTAGATCACCTATGACAACGCGTCTTGAAATCTCTCTGCAGGCATCCAACAGGGCCTGATGATCCGTGTGGTACAACAGGCGTGCTCGCATTTCTTGCGTATCGGGGCCGAAGTACACTGTCCCTACGAAGACGTACAGGTTCAATAAAATATACAAAGCAAGGCAAATAGCGAGAGCGATCACCGAGGCTATGAAAATCTTAAGAACCGTCCTTTTACTCTTCTTCATCTTCATGTCCTTGCATTACGCAAATGGCACCTTCGAAAGTCCTGTAACCCATGCTGATCTTGTTGTTCTCCAGTAAAGTCCTCTCCGACATCTCCGTCATAGTCATTCAATATCCTGTGCTTGTAATACCACCACAGAATTTTGCCTGTCGATATCGTGTCATATCATTCCCGCTGGCAGACATAATAATGGCCCGTCCGCATGGGCAAGCGAGTTGCCCATCCGATTACGACGCCGATCCACGTAACATGCGGCGTCTTGGTATGCTATCCGCACGCGCTTTTCTCGAAAGGCCACGGGGGACAGAATAAAGCGAACCAGGGCAAAATGTCAATCCTCGTTTTGAGAGTATCATTACCTTGTGTCGCAGCTTTGCTTGTAGGGTGGCTGAGTCGAAAAAGGCAGAAAAGCCCAAGATTTGCGATGGGAGTAGCCGATTTAAGGCATGGAAAGACAGCCGGATATGCGTGATAATGTGACCACTATGTTCAGCTTTATGAAAGGACGACTGCTCGCTGTTAGAATATGCCTTCTAACTGCGGCTCTGGCTCTACTATGTATCGGAATCGCTACGATTTACTCGGTCGGCCACCCCGCCGAGCAAAGCCAGGCCCAGACCGAGGACTTGAGCGGCTACTGGAAGAAGCAGGTGATGTTCGCCGTCGTTGGGATTGCCGGTTTTCTGGTGGCCAACGCGGTGAACTACAGACGTCTTGGGCAGGCGAGTTACTGGATCTTCGCCTTCGTACTGATAATGCTGGCCGCGTTGCTCTTCAGCAAATATGTGGTGACCCTGCCTTTCGCAAAACCAAGGGTCGGAACGTACCGGTGGATTTGGCTGACGGTAGGCGGGTACACGCTGCCTTCGGTGCAGCCTTCGGAATTTTGTAAACTGGCCTATGTCCTGGCCTTAGCGTGGTACTTGAGGTATCGCAGCAACTATCGGAACTTCAAGGCCTTAGTCGGGCCTTTTGCGCTGGCGCTGCTGCCGATGGTTCTGATTTTGCCCGAGCCTGACCTCGGGACCGTGCTGCTGCTGATGCCGATCCTGTTCACCATGCTGTTCGCGGCCGGCGCCAAGGTCAAGCATCTTCTTCTGATTGTCTTGATGGCCCTTATGGTCAGCCCCATGCTGTGGTACAAGATGAGGCCCTATCAGCGAATCAGAATCAGCAGCCTTTTGCTGCAGAACGCGTGGGTTCGCGAGCAGGCCGAGGCGCACCCCCGCCTGGGCAGCGCTCTTGTCGGTACGCAATTTACCGAGAACAAGTGGAAGAACGACTGGGGCTGGCACCTGATTCGTTCGAAATACGCGGTGGCGTCGGGCGGAACCACGGGCTACGGTTTTCGGCAAGGGCCTTTCGTGAAATATGACTTTCTCAAGGAAAGACACAATGACTTTATCTTCGCCGTCATCGCACAGCAGTGGGGATTCTTAGGCTGCCTGGTCGTGTTAGGGCTCTACGTGGTCATTGTCAGTTGCGGGCTGGAAATAGCGGCGAACAATACGGATCCCTTCGGGAGATTGTTTGCTATTGGCATTGTCGCTGTGTTTGTGGTTGAAGTGATTATCAACGTGGGTATGACCGTAGGTCTGATGCCGATTACCGGCCTGACGCTGCCGTTGGTCAGCTATGGGGGTTCAAGCCTGGTGGTGAGCATCCTCTGCGTCGGCCTGCTCAACAACATCGGGCGGTGCAGGCCGTTCAGCGTGGCTCCGAAACGCAACTTTTAGGGTTACCGGCTTTGGGCCAGACGTCGGGGATTCACGGTATAAGAGATGATAAGAGGTTTCAGACAAATTGCTGCTCTGACAGCGCTCAGCAGGGTCTTTGGCATGCTGCGGGACATAGCCTTTGCGCATTTCTTCGGGGCCGGCTGGCTGATGACCGCATGGACGATGGGATTCAAGGTGCCGAACCTGGCTCGAAGGCTCTTTGGCGAAGGAGCGGCGTCGGCGTCGCTGATCCCCGTCTATAGCGAAGAGCTTCACAACAACCCGGAGCAGGCGCAGCAGTTGGCGAATACCGTCGTCAGCGTGGTATTCGTCCTGCTGGCTTCAATCGTCCTCATCGGCGAAGTGTTGGTCTTGAGTTATTACGGTTTCTTCGAGACCCGCACCGGCCCTCGGCTCGGGTTGCTCCTGTGTGCGATCATGCTGCCCTACATGATTATGATTTGCACAGTGGCCATTCTGGCGGGCATCCTGAACGTGCATCGGCATTTCGCTACGCCCGCTGCGGCGCCCATCGTGCTGAACCTTTTCATTATCGGCAGCATATTGCTCACGGGTCGCTTTTTGAGGATTGAGCCGGAACGGCAGGTCTTTTTCGTTGCGGTCGCCGTGCTGATTTCAGGGCTGGCCCAGATTGCCATTCAGATCCCCTCTCTGCGCGCCAGCGGCGTTTCAATACGGCCGGCCTGGGCCGTTCGCTCGCAGGGGTTCCGCAAGGTCATTCTTCTGATGGGGCCGATGATATTGGGGCTGGTCGTGACGCAGATCAATACCCTTGCCGATGATATCATCGCGCTGTGTTTTATGACCGAGCATGGCTACCCGTTGAGCTACGGGGCGCCGTCTTACTTGTACTATGCCCAGCGGCTCTACCAGCTTCCGCTCGGGGTGCTGGGCATCTCGCTGGCGACGGCGATCTTTCCGGTGATGAGCGCGGACGCCGCCCGGAAGGATTTTGATGCGCTGACCAGGACAATCGCTCGCGGAACCAGGGCCGCCATATTCGTTGCGATTCCCGCAACGGCGGGAATATTCCTGGTAACCAGGCCGCTGGTTTCCGCCCTGTTCGAGCACGGCAGCTTCGAGAGTGCGGACACCTCGGTTGTTGCCTGGACGCTGTCGTTTTATGCCCTGGGATTGACGGGCTATTTTCTCCAGCAACTCACAACGCGGGCGTTCTACTCGCTACAGGATTCGAAGACTCCCGCCCTGAGTGCAGTCGGCGCCGTTCTCGTTAACGTGGTTCTGAATTTGACGCTCATCTGGTTTCTGGGGACAGGGGGCCTGGCTGCGGCTACGGCGATCTGCTCATATCTTCAGGTCACGGTTCTGGTCACCGTGCTGCGCAGGAGATTGGGCCATTCCGTATTGGACGGGCTGTGGGCTGCGTTGATGAAGACGCTTGCCGCCACCGCTGTTATGTGGCTGGCCGGGGCGGCGATTCTGCTGCTGATGAAAGGGCTTGCGCCCGGCAGAGTTTCCGACGTCCTGAGGCTGGCCGTAGTTGTTCCTACCGCGGCGGCGGTCTATGCGTTGACCGCGAAGCTGCTGCGGATCGAAATGCTTTCTCTGCTGACAAGCGGCATGTCCCGTTGAAGAT
>CP070806.1:692675-705669 GCA_020343675.1 Phycisphaerales bacterium | reverse complement strand
CATGCAATAGAGATACCGATGCATTCGATGATAGAACACATTCAGGAAGAATGTGATATGGCCGTTATATTCGATGGTAACCATGGAGACGTGATGTGGGACACGAATGTGCTGCGTCAACGTTTGGTGAATGACATAGTCCATACGGATTTAACCGGTATGGGCTATATGGAAATACGCCTCAAAAGCGGCTTTGTCCTGATTCCAGTACCTTTGATCCTGACGAGAAATATTCTGGATCTGAAAAGAATTTCGCTCTCGAAGGAGATGAAACCCTGGCGACTGTATAACAACTATGATCGGCCGATCGCACGACGTATCGCTGAAACGTCCGGTATTGAACGTGGCAGGTTTGCCGTAAGAAAAAAGGCCCTCGTCAGCGTGGTTCGCTATCCTTATAATCGGTGTTTGCGCAAACGTTTCCGGTCATATCTAAAGCAGCAACACGGCATGGGAAGATTGTTTGTACTGTACTATCGTCTTGCCAATGGTATGGTTTATCTGGTCAAGCGTCTTCTTCAGTCTGGTCTTCGTATTCGGTTTGTCAATGCCAGATCAATTGTCTTCTCTCGACAGTTTGATATGCCGTTTATCATGTCTATCTGGGCCGTTCACTTACTGAAGGACTCCTTCGTTACTCTCTTTCAGGCTGATTACAGACCTTCTCAAGAAGGCCGATCTATATGAGGAAATGCCAACGACGCCGAAGATTGTCGCTATGATAGACGTGAAGCCAAAAAGGACTTTGGATTCGGCTTGTTGGGTCGCCCGTGATATAGAGGAATTATGACATTCGAGTCGGATATCGAAACGTTTACGAAAGGAAGAGATGTTAAAGGCGGAGAGAAGGTTGTATGGGTGGAGGTGTGTGACAGTTTTGAACGATTGCAGGCGATACAGCAACAATGGGACCAGTTGGCCGAATCGGTGGGAAGCGAGATATTCCTGACGTACGATTGGTGCAGGATATGGTGGAAATACTACGGGGCAGGTCGTGACTTGAGAGTGTATGTATTTCGCAGTGCGGAAAAGTTAGTGGGCGTACTGCCGCTGTTCTTTGAGAGCATCCGCTTGGGCCCGGTCTTTGTGAGAGCCGGCAAAATTGTAGGCTCGGACCACACGTTGGCTCAATTCAGCCCGCCTGTCCGTCGTGACCATATCAGAGCTGTTGTGCAGCGGTTTTACGAGCTGATCTCAAGAGAAAGATGGGACATCATACATATAGGTCCAATCGCAGGTCTGTATAGCCATTACGAGGAATTAAGTGAGGCTTTGGATGAATCATTCGGTGGCTCCTGTATCTTACGTGCAAAAAAGACACAGGATCAGACGTACTTTCTGTTAGCGGATAAATGGGCGGCCCAGCTAAAAGGTCTGAGCAGGAATGCCCGGAAGAGAATCAGCCGGCACTACAGGCAGTTAAATAAGGCGCTGCACCATGAACCGGGACGTTTTGCTTCGGAATTCGCCACTGTCGAAAATGCAGACGAAATGTTCAGAGGTTTTGTCCACATGCACCAAGTTCATTGGAAAGCCTGCGGCAAGCTGGGGCATTTTGGAGATTGGCAGGACGCCTTCGAGTTTCACAGAGAGATGGTGATGGCACAGCTCAAGTACGATAGATTGCGTCTGATGGCGAGTTATTGGGGTACAAGATCCCTTGGCTATGAATATGCCTACAAATTCGGCGACAAGTATTTTGCCTTTCTGAACGCCCGCACGGATTCAGAAAAGCTGGCGGATATTAACGTCTGCACCAGTATGTTCACGGAGCAGGTAAAGAGAGCTATGAGTGAGAATGTCCGATGCGTTGATGATATGAGAGGTAAATACGACTACAAGCTGAGATTGGGAGGCAAGCTGTTTCCTGTTCGAAGCATCTATGTCTTGCGGAAGAAGGGGCTTGTCTTGATCCGCGTGATGATGTTCAGGATTCTTTCTAGACTTCTTGATGTGTGCTACTACAGGATATGGTTTTGCACATTAGCTCCCAGGCTGCCCTTTGGGCGCACGCCATTACGGAAAATCTGGGTCAAAATGTGCGCCTTTGTATGATCGTTGGAGCTGATTTGCGCTTTGGCGTTATTTCTTCGAGATCCAACAAGATTCACCTTTTTGGGGGGCGGTTTTTGATTTATGGCGAATGAGTCAGACAGAAGAGAGGTCGTGGCGGAAATAGACAACGCCAGTGCGGCAGAAACGTTGCAGGTTGAAGTCTATGATAATTTCGAATCATTGCAGGGCATTCAACAGGAATGGGACGAGTTTGTCGAGTCGGTAGGCAGTGAGATATTTCTGACGTATGACTGGTGTAGGATATGGTGGAAGTACTATGGAAAGAAACGCGATCTGAGAGTGTTTGTGTTTCGCCACGACGAAAAGCTAATTGGAATAATGCCTTTGTTTCTTGAAAAGATTTGGCTTGGGCCGACATTCTTACGCGCGGTCAAGATTGTCGGTTCTGATTTTGTTCTGAGTCAATTTAGCTTTGCTGTGGCAGAAGGCTATATAGGGGCCATCATACAAAAACTCTCAGAATACCTTTCTGAGGAGAAATGGGAGATTTTTCATATTGGGCCGATTGCGGGGCTTTACAGACATTATGATAGCCTAAGAGATGCCTTGAGACGGTCTTTTAGGAATTCCTATTCTGTTCTCGAAGAACAGGGAGGGGTACAGACTTATTTCCAACTTCTGGACAATTGGGAAGACCATCTCTCTGCTATTGGCAAGAACGAAAGGGGAAACATAAGAAGGAACTATAATTATCTATATAAGTCGTTTTGTGATGAGTCAAGAAATGTTGAGTCTTATTATGCCACACAGGATAGTTTCACGGGCTTCTTCGATGAGTTTGTGGAAATGCACCAGGCGCACTGGAAAACATTGGGTAAAGGAGGGCATTTCATGGATTGGCCCAGTGCATTAGAATTTCATCGGGAAATGGCTCAGTCACATCTTCAGCTTGGCAGATTGCGATTACTTAGAGTGAGTATAGGGAGTCATTGTCTTGGCTATCAGTATCACTATAGATTTGGTGACAAGTACCTACATTTCTTGGATTCACGTGTCAATACTTCCTCATCAAATCGTGTGAGTTGGGGAAGAGTAACTTTTTGTGAGCAGATCAAAAAGGCCATTGGAGAACAGATCAGGCACATAGACAGTATGCGGGGCGAGTACGAGCACAAGCTCCGTTTGGGTGGCAGGCTTTTTCCGATAAGGAACATGTTCATTTGCTCAAAGGAACCATCTGTATCAATGAGAATGTATATCTTTCGAGCTATGGCACGGCTCCTCAATCTGTGCTACTACAGAATATGGTTCTGCATATTAGCCCCCAAGCTGCCCTTCAAGCGCAGACCGTTGTGGGCACTCTGGATAAGAACGTGTTCGTTTTCATGACCTTTGGAGACGCTGTGCCCCGGGACACTGTCTTAGGATGTCCAGCAAGATACATGTTACTGAAGAACCCTTCGTGACTTATGGCAAACCCGTCAGACGCAAAAGAGGTGGTGACGGAAACAGACAGGGCCGGTTCGGCAGAAACATTGCAGGTCGAAGCCTATGATGACTTCGAATCGCTGCGTGGCATTCAGCAGAAATGGGACCAATTCGTCGAATCGGCCGACGGGGGCATATTTCTCACGTATGACTGGTGCAGAATATGGTGGGACTACTATGGAAGAGATCGCGATCTAAAAGTGTTTCTTTTTCACAACAATGATGAATTGGTGGGAATAATCCCTCTGTTCTTTGAAGAGATTCGGCTTGGGCCGATACTTGTACGAGTGGGAAAGATCGTTGGCTCCGACTTTACACCCAGTCAGTTCAGTCTTCCTTTGGCTAAAGATCACCTGATGCTCGTAGTGCAGGCCTTCTCTCGGTCAGTCTGCAAATACAAATGGGATATTCTCCTAATTGGGCCCTTGGCGGGTCTTTATGAGAGCTCCAAAGAGGTTGCCTTCCTATGTGCTGAAGCTTTCGGTGAAGGTTACAGCGTCAAAAGTAAGACGGTAGCTGAGCAGACGTACTTTCCGTTGGCAGGTAGCTGGGAAGAACAAGTGTATGCCCTTTCCAAGAATCAAAGGAACAAGTTTAGGAAGAATGACCGAGTGATACGCCGTGAAACAAAGCAGTTGGCTTCGAGATTGGCTCGGTCAGAAGACTTCAGTGAAATCTTCCAGAGCTTTGTGGAAATGCACCAGTCTCGGTGGCTAATGACGGGCAGACGGGGGCATTTCGGGGACTGGCCTTGCTCATATGAGTTTCACCGTGATGCCGCGGCAAGCCAGTTGAAATGCGGCAGGCTCAGGCTTTTGGAGGTGAAGCTTGGCGACTCGCCTCTCGGGTACAAATACGGCTATAGATTCGGCAACAAGCATTATGCCTTTTTGGATGCGCGTTCGGTGTCAGAATCACGGGGCCACTTGGATGTGGGAAGAGTCCTTTTTGCCGAGCAGATAAGAAATATCCTCAAAGAAAATGGTGTTGAATATCTGGACAGTATGCGCGGAAGATATGAGCACAAACTGCAACTCGGTGGCGTGCTTTTCCAAATTAGGAGTATATACGTCTGTCCGAAGAAGCTGCCCCTCTTGATTCGAGTATCTGTGTTTCGAGCATTAGCATGGCTTCTGAATCTGTGTTACTACAGAATATGGTATTGCAGATTAGCCCCCAGACTGCCCTTTAAGCACAGACCGTTATGGAAAATCTGGATACGGTCCAGCGAATTGCCCTACGCTTGATTGTTTCTGAACGGAGTGAAGCTGTTCGTGTTGAATATATTCCCGATCTACGGGAACAGAACGTATCTGAGAATCTCATCTGATACGATGAGGTTGTGTGTGTGCAACGATCGGTCTGAGTTTGACATCATGGTTAGGCAAAAGGATCGTCCTGAATGATAGATAGAGAGATGTTCACCCGTGCCCGTCGGAGGTTCCATTCTGTGTTTAGATACTATCTTCGATTGGCGGCGTATAGGAACCCATTTGTTTTTGAGCGGGTGTTCCACAAAATTGGCCACGCATCAGACAATCGAAGTCCGTCTTTTTGGGATCGAGAACTTGCCGGCACAAAGGCCGCCTATCTTAAAACACGCATATCTTCTGATGTGATCAATACACTGACAGCAACTCTCATTCGGAATTTTGCACCCGGCGTCAAATCGCTGCTCGATGTCGGTTGCGCGGGAGGGCACATGGCACTCGCCGGACTAAAAGAGGGACTGGAGAACTATGTTGGCATAGATATTTCTGAGTATGCGATCGAAAATGCCCGGAAGAATGTGCTCAAAGACAGTGGCCTGCAAAGTGTGAAGTTCTATTGCTGTGATTTGTGTGATTACACGTCCAATAGCGACGGACCATTTGATGCAATCGTTTTCACTGAGGTACTGTATTACCTCAGTGTTAAAGAGGTGATAGAACAACTTAATCGCTACGCGAACTGGCTCAAACCCGGCGGGGTATTTTGTATCACTATGAAGGATGACCCTAAATCACATGCTATCTATAGAGGTATCTCGAGGCGATTCGAAGTACTTCATGGTGTCCTCTTCCAGTGTAGTCCTCATAGACTAAAATACAGGATATACATAAGTCAAGAGCATGGCGCGTTCTTGTTAGGTGTCTTTCGTCCCGTTGGGCTTCAATAAGTGGACACACCTTCACTGCAAGTATGGGCAAGGAGAGTAGAAGACTGGTGGCCTCTTATGTGCTCTTGCCAATAATACTTGAACCGACTTTTCATTGTGTGGGCGTGAACATACTAAGCTGGGGAATGGAGCCGCATTCGGGCTATTCGTAGAGTGAAGAGTGCCTTGGAAGATTCGGATCAAAGCCTGAGTGCTTGCGGGATTTAAGTGAATGGTCTTTATGCCGAAACAGTTGTACTGTGGGCCTTCGAGTCCGAGTATTTGTCATAGACGAAGAACAGATGGAGGCGATAGTGTCGGTGCATGGTTCGAGAAAGAACAGGTGTTTTATGCGCACAAGGCAAGGGTCGGCATTCGCTGGGCCTGCGATTTGCTGAAGCTTGGAGAAGGACAGAAAATCCTGACGCCGGCATACAATTGTGGTTCTGAAATTAGCCCGTTGCTGAACTGCGGTGCTTCTGTCACACTTTATCGTGTCGATAAAGAGGGTCAGCTTGATTTGGAAGACTTGCACAAGCGATATTGCAGCCAGACAAAGGCTGTGTATGTTACTCATTACTTTGGCTTTCCGCAGCCAACGGCCAGTATCAGACAGTTTTGTGATGAAAGACAGATTCCACTGATAGAAGATTGTGCACTGTCACTATTTAGTTGTGATGGAGAAGCTAAACTGGGTTCGAGCGGTGATATATCAATTTTCAATTTCCCGAAGACGTTGCCGGTTCCGGATGGCGGCATGGTATTGATAAACAATCCAGATCTCCATGTGGATAGTTGGAAGATGCGGGGACCACCGATCGTGAGAGTCTCAAGAAATGTACCTCCGCTAATAAAGAGATATGTCTTACGAATGTCGGCAGGTTCCAATCTATTGTACCCGATATTGTTGTATATACTCGAGCATAAGCAATCCGCCAGTAGTAGTAATGGGGCTGCCAGGACCGCGCTTCCGGATATGCCCTCCAACTACTACTATGATGAGAGGCTCAACGACAGAAAAGTGTCCAGGCTAACAGAGCGACTTCTGGGGACATTTGACGTGGCCACTATCATCAGCAGGCGAAGAACGAATTTTATCCATTATTTGAATTTCCTGTCAGACCTGCAGGATGTGGAGCCGCTTTACGAAGAACTACCCGATGGGGTTTGTCCTCTGTATTTCCCTGTGATTGTAGGTAATCGGGGAAAAGTGTGTCAGAAGTTGAATGATGTGTCTATTAGTGCGGTTGCCTGGTGGGCGGGATATCATCGTGGCTTACCTTGGGACGAATACCCCGATGCCTGCTTTCTTAAGGACAATCTCTTGGTCTTGCCTGTTCATCAGCAATTGAGTGAATTGCACATCGAATTTATTTCCCGGAAACTTATCGATTGTGTTCGTGAGTGTAGTGCTTGAAGATACTTGCAGCGCATATCTCAGGATGGAATGGAACAGAATTGTGAGCATACTCTTCGGCCGAATTCATCCACAGAAAGGAGGGCATTTATGCAAGAGCCATTGAAGTTGGGATTTTTCCGCATGAGAGATATCTACGGGCCTATCGCATTAGCTTCTCTACTGATCTTGTTATCTTGTCAGTTTGCCCGTGCCGAGCGGCAGGTTACTCAGTTCGGAATCACGTGGACGTTCGACAAAGACTATCCGGTCGGACAGTTTGCAAATGGCGATAACTGGGTCGTGGGGCCGGTGACGATCGTAGCGATAGATCCGGCTTCCGTCGAGATAGATGGTAGAGTGACAAACGGTTCAATGGTGAACCCGTCCCCGAGACTTGGACAAACGCAGGGTTACGATAGTGCGATGTATGGAAGATACGCCGGACGGGGCAGCTACGACCCAAGCCTGAATGCGGCCCGTCCCAATGGCTGGAGTCTTTCGAGAAGCAATCCTCTCGTTCTTGAGCCGGATTGCTCACTGGTCTCCACCGTGAGCACTGCGGAAGCAACCGGCAGGACGCAATTGAAGACGGCTGCAATTCTGACTACTCTTGCCAATCCCGCATCGGACGGAAAGTTTCGGCCTGCCTACTCCGGCACCGACAAGACGCTCAGATTTGGCTCAGACCAACTCGATTATGCTTTGCTCGCAAACCTGAAACCCGTGCCCGAGCCACTCGGCCTGTTGGAAGTGGAACGTTATTTTGAACGCCCCTGGCTGGACCATATCCCCGGCTGGACGGGCCACTATCAGCATCCGGTCGAGAACATGCCTGACTATGGCAGAGAGATGTCAACGCAGACAGGTGAAGGCGCATTGATGCTGCACCTTGATTTCACCAATGCAGAAAAAGAGACACTGCTCATCCGTTATGTCCAGCTTGGAATCGATCTCTACGGAATCATCCTGGATGGGGGAAACGACAATTGGGTCAACAATGGCGGTCACTCAAGCGGCCGCAAGTGGCCGATTTTGTTCGCCGGGCTTATGCTAAACGACGATGGCATGAGAGATATCGGGCTCAAATCGGGAGACTATCTGTACATTGATGGTTTTGGGCCTGCCAATGAACCACCCGACTACGCTCATTTTGGAGAAGATGACCAGACCTTTTTTGTGAGTGACGACGATATTTACGAGCCACCTTACCAAGAGCATACCCGCAGCGGCTTCACGTACTACGGACACGGCAGTCTATCCAAGAGGCGCGATTATCTTGAGTATCAGGAGCACCACAGGGAAATGCCTGACTGGGGCATCGTCCATGCAGTAGATCGCAATCAGGACGGGCTCGATTGGGACACGGCCTACAGGCACTGGTGTACGGCAAACTCATGGTGTGGATTTGCCCTGGCGGCGCACATCATGGGTGCCAAAGAGCTGTGGAATCACAATGCTTTCTTTGACTACATGGATCGGTTCATGGAAGTTGAGCTTAGAACAGTCGGTACGCGGAACGTAAGGAGGCAGACCTCACGATTCGCCGAAGCGATGTGGGATGCGTATCGCTGCGAGTATGGCCCTGTGTGGACAATGGCGCCGGTGTTGAAGATCACTTCAGCCGGCGGTTCGGTGACCAGCAATCCCAAGCTGTCCCCTTTTGCCTTGGGCGAAGAGGTTGTCCTGAGCGCATATCCCGATCCGGGGTATGAGTTTACAGGATGGTCGGGTGATCTCTCAGGAAATGAAAATCCGGCAAGAATAACCATGCACTCCCATAGATATATCACGGCCAATTTTGCTCCAAAGAGGTGAGTATCTCTGCCGAGTGCACCGTCAATCCAACTATTGTGTGAGTGGAGATTTTGTATTGGATGACAATACGAGATCAAGACAACATGTCCTTTATCTGTTTTGGCGGCGAAGACTGGTGGTACCACAACCGCGGCCATTTTGACATGCAGTTGATGCGCAAATTCGCCCGGTTGGGACCGGCCCTTTATGTCAATTCGATCGTGATGCAGAAGCCGAACTTGAAGAAGAATACCGGGGGAGGGGCAAGCTTCGCTCAGAAGCTCTTTCGCAAGACGAGAAGCATACTGGCGGGACTCAAAAAATCGTCGGAGGCCGGCTTCTGGGTGTATAGTCCGTTGGCACTACCTGTGCACCACATTTCCGGCGTCAAGAGGCTGAATGAAATTCTCCTCAATTATCAGATTCGGCGCGTGGCGAACAAGCTGCGCTTGGACAATCCGTTGATCTGGGTGGTGTGCCCCGCGGCATGTGAGATTGCCATCAAGAGCAGGAGGAGTTTTCTCGTTTATCAGCGAACCGACCGATATGAAGAATACCCGAACGTGGATAGCGGCGCTATAAGGGCGTACGACCGGGAACTGAAGGCGTCGGCCGATCTGACAGTGTTCGTCAATCAGAAACTGCTCGATGAGGAAGCGGATCAATGCAGGAGGTCACTCTATCTCGACCACGGCGTGGATTACGAGATTTTTTCAACGGCCGAGCGGACAGAGCACAAGCCCGCAGACATCGCTGCTATACCCAAGCCGATCGTCGGCTTCTTCGGCGGGATTGACGACCATACATCCGACATCGCTTTGCTTGAGAAGGTCGCAGGACTGCTCCCGGAAATGTCCTTTGTACTTGTTGGAAAAGCGTCCGCAAGTGTGTCTGGTTTGCAGCAAAGAAAGAACGTCTGGCTGCTCGGACAAAAGCCGTACGAGCAGATACCTCATTATGGAAAGTGTTTCAACGTGGCGATCATGCCTTGGCGCCAGAACCGCTGGATTCGAGCATGCAATCCGATAAAACTCAAGGAATACCTGGCGCTCGGAAAACCGATCGTCAGTACGCCCTTTCCGGAATTGGACAAATACCTTGACCTCATATACCTGGCGGCGACGCCGGAAGAATTTGCCCGGAGCATACAGGCGGCTGTGGCCGAGGACGACGATACGCGCGTTGCCGCCCGGAGGCAAAGGGTGGCTCAGTCTTCATGGGAGAGTAAGGCCGAGTTGGTGCTCCGAGAGGTGTCAACGCAACAATAGGGGGAATGTCCCAAGTATGGTCAAACGAAGAAATCTGCGAATCTGTCTTGCTGCCTCGGCGGGAGGGCACTTGTCCCAACTGCTCAAGCTGGCTTCAAGCTGGGATGGCTACGAGATTTTCAGTGTCACGACAGCAGAAGTTACGCGCGATGAGCTTGGCAAATTCGGCAGAGTTTACGTTGTGGGTGAGTGCAACCGGGAGTGCCCGGGCCGGGTGATCAAGGTCCTGATGCGGTGCATTCGGGTGGTGTTCAAAGAGAGGCCCGATGTTGTTATCAGCACGGGTGCGGCGGCGGGATGTGTGTTGTGTTTCTTGGGCAAGATACTCGGCGCAAAGGTTGTATGGATTGACAGTATTACGAACGTCGAGCGAATATCCTTGTCGGGACGAATGGTCCGCCGGATTGCCGATCTATTCCTGGTACAATGGCCCGATTTGGCGAGCCGGTACAAGCGGGTCGAATTTATCGGAACGGTGATATGATCTTCCTGACCGTTGGAACACAGTTCCCGTTTGACCGCCTCGTCAGGGCTGTGGACAAGGCTCTTGAATCGGGAAGGCTCGCTGAGGAAGTATTGGCGCAGATAGGCGATAGTCCGTATCAACCGAGGAATTTTCAAGCTGTCCCATATATGGACAAAGCGCTGTTTGATGAGTATGTGGATAAGGCATCCGGAATAATCAGTCATGCAGGCATGGGAAATATCGCACTGGCCCTGAATAATAACAAGCCCTTGCTTGTCATGCCAAGGCTCAGACGGTATCGTGAAGTTGTAAACGACCATCAACTGGCCATTGCGAAGAAATTCGAACATCTCGGGCACCTGCTGGCGGCATATAATGAGGATGATATGCTTGATAAAATCGGGGCCCTCCGACACTTTGTGCCTACAAGACGTGAAACACACGCGGAAGCAGTGGCCAAGAGAATATCAAGTTTTCTGGCCGAGATTGAGGATTGGGATTAGTATGTGGTTATCTGGACTCTTGTATCGTCTTTACGCTGTAAAAAACCGTCCGATCCGAAACGCCATTAGGGGAATTCTCTACAGGCTCGAAGGCGGGGAAATGTACTCAGCCACCCTGCGCAGGATCTTCAAAGAGTATTATGAAGTTGAGATAGGGATGTATTCCCACGGCGGATGTTTTGTGCCGGGGAGTGTGGGCCCCGGTACGACTATCGGCAGATACTGTTCGATAGCCAGCGGCGTCAGAATCCTCAACCGGGACCATCCGATGGATTTCAAGTCCATGCACGCATTCTTCTTCAATCCCGACTTAAAGTATTGCCACAAGTATTTGACCAAACAGACTCCGTTGAAAATCGGCAATGACGTGTGGATAGGCACGCGTGCCATAATCCTCCGGAATGTGACTGAGATTGGGGATGGGGCCGTGATTGGTGCCGGTGCTATCATTACCAAGAACGTTCAACCCTATGCGGTTGTCATCGGCAATCCGGCACGAGTCGTCCGGTACCGCTTTCGACAGGAGACTATTAACGAGCTTTTGGCTTCGCGATGGTGGGAACAAGACATCGGAGAATTGAAACCATATATCGATGAGTTTCAGCGACCCTATGAAAGATCGGGCCGCCGTGAGGAAGTCTCCGCAGAGAAAGTCCGCGGCCGGGACGAACAACAAGATTCTGCTTGTCTGGATGGACAGTGAACCGGCCGTGTCGATCTGAGCTCTGCAGAATCCTGCTGCGTCGTAAAAGGCCGTGATCCCTGACAAGCATAAGTGGAAGGTCCAAAGATGAGCTGCATTGAGATGGTACGAAAGTTTGTAGTCGATAATTTCCTTTTCGGAAATGCAAAGGAGCTAAAGGATAACACCTCGTTCATGGAAGAGGGAATCATCGATTCCACCGGGATATTGGAGTTGGTCTTTTTTCTCGAGGAGACCTTCGGCATGCGCATTGAAGATGAGGAGCTCATCCCGGAAAATATGGACAGCCTCCAGAACATCGCGCGGTTTGTCGCCGGGAAACTGGATCACGACTCGACGGCGGAGGGGTAGTTGCGTCGGTACGCTCAACAGAATGTACTTTCGAGATTTCGGACTGTTGTTATGTGTGGAATTACAGGCATTTGCCATTTAGACGGCGCCAACAGTATTTCCCTGGACACCCTCAAGAGTATGATCGGGACGCTGTGCCACCGCGGACCGGATGAAAGCGGGCTGTACCTGGACGATCAGGTTGGGCTGGGGCACGCGCGTCTGAGCATTATCGACCTGACATCCGGCGTACAGCCGATCCACAATGAAGACAAGACGCTCTGGATCATCTACAACGGCGAAGTATTCAACTACCTCGAGTTGGCCGAGAGTTTGCGGTGCAAAGGCCACCGTTTCTACACAACCTCCGATACGGAAGTGATCCTCCACCTGTACGAACAAGAAGGCCCGGAATGTCTGGCACGGCTGAACGGTCAGTGGGCCATGGCGATCTGGGATGCGAGAAAGAACGAATTGTTTCTGTCGCGAGACCGAATCGGGATTCGACCGCTGTACTATGCGATTATCGATAATACGCTGTTCTTTGGATCTGAGGTCAAATCGATTCTCGCCAATGAGAACGTTCCACGGGAAATTGACCCGGTCGCCATGGACCAGATATTCACATTCTGGACGACCCTGACTCCGAGAACGGTCTTCAGAGACATATACGAGTTACCTCCCGGTCATTATCTTAAAACATCCAATGGCAAGGTCACTTCTAAGAAGTACTGGGATATTCCCTTGTATCCTCGCACCGAGCAGTTGGACCTGGCTCCGGAAGAAATCTGCGGACAAATCCGGGACCTGCTCGAAGATGCGGTTCGGATTCGGCTGCGCGCCGACGTGCCGGTGGGCTGCTATCTCAGCGGCGGGCTCGATTCGTCGGC
>CP070806.1:679578-692575 GCA_020343675.1 Phycisphaerales bacterium | reverse complement strand
CCGGGTCACCTTTTCCAACTCTTTACTCAACGGCACGATAGCGTGATTAACACCGATCTGACTCGCAAGCACCCAGTTATGTGGATTTTCCGGGCGGAGCATAAGTGCCAGTTTCATGCCCCCATCTCCTGCTCTGGAACGGCTTGATGATCGCTGCTCTTCTGCGGCCTCGGCAATAGACGAAAAGGCGGCCGGTCCGCCCAGAACGCCCGCCAAAACGGCCTTGCCAAAGGTCCGTCGGTCGGGCTTCGGGGTTGTTCGTTCAGACTCTCTCATTATCTTGCTGTTGGGCATGGCTCTACTCCTTCTGACAATGCGACACTCCAGTCGGTTATGTTTCCTGCTCGGCACGCTCCGGAAGCGTCCGAACACTTGTCCCTACCGAAAATTCGATCTTTGTTAATTCACAAGTGTTTACACACAACTGCTGACTCCCGAAAAACCAACGGAAATTATACCATAGTCAGCAGGAGTTGGTCAAGATGGGCATCTGCAAAGCATTGTTTCTTCTGTTTCGTGGCAACAGTGAAATTTAGACAGAACTATCTTACCATCTCGGTTTCGGCGAGCCGCCCGGCCAGCTCAGATCGAAAGTATTAGGGTTGGGAAATGCAGAGACGCGGTCGACATGCCCATCCACGAATACCGCATTGGCAAAACCCGAATTCAAGTCCCCGGATCGAGCATTGTGGTATGTAGCGAAGCTATTATCCAAGCCGCTTGGTGTAGCGCGTAAATTGTTATCACCAAGTCCGACCCCGCTGATACCCTCAATTGCCCATGAATTCTCCTCAGAATACATAAACACGGATGCCGGATTCTTTACTCCATTTTCTCTACGAGCGGTTATGAGGATGTTCTTTAGTTCTGTTGTCGTCATATAGTTTACAGTGTCGCCATTTAGGTAGGCGTTTTGACTATAACAATATACCGGTTCTATAGGATAAGCATCATTACAAGCCTTCCTACAGAAACCTACCTGCCTGGCAACACTCTTGAATGTCGGGCATACATGTATATCTTTGTTTTTCAGATAGGACCAGAAGACGCCCGCATATTCTGGATAGCGGTCAAGATTAAACTCTGCGTTGTGCCAACTGCAGGCATTTCTTTGATGCCCGGCGACCTTAGCAGATTTAAATAGCCATAAGAACGAGTAAGGAAAGTTGCCGTCATTATCATCAATATACATCCTTGCCGATAAACCATACTGTTTCAAATTGCTCCTGCAAATAATTTCCTGCGCCTGCTTTTTCACCCGTTGAAGTGCCGGCATCAATATTCCCATCAGCAGGGCAATAATTGCAATTACCACAAGAAGCTCTATCAATGTAAATCCACAGTGCTTTTGTTTTGGCATAATCAAACGACCCTCTCTAATATTCCTTTTTTGCCTTTTGAGAAAACACACACACAATATTGATGTTCCTTAATCCCGTAGCATATGCCTTTTTTGTCCAAAAATCAAAACATTTGTACACCTCTCTTTATTCGATGTACGTGAATAAAGCGGACGGCAGCAGGCTTTCGTGCTACTCGAAATAGTACATGCCGAAACGTTCCACCCAGACTGGCGCGTAATGCAACCTGTAGCCGGCCGAAAGGCCTGTTCGCAGACGCCACAAAACCAGCAGGGAGCGTTGCCCTCGCTCACTTGCCGGACCGCAGCCTGATCGACGGGGTCCGGAAAACGATCATATTGCTTGAACCGTGACAAAGGCAGTGATAGAATGCCTAACATGCCTCAACCGTTGAGGAGACAAGATAAATGAATGCCACTCATAACAAGAGGTGTTTATGTCGTTTAAAGAAACAGTGAAACACTATGCCTGCGAGCTTGGAGCGGACCTCATCGGTTTTGGCGGGATCGATCGATGTAAGCACGCCCCGATGATGATGAGTCCTCAGGGTCTCTTTCCCGGAGCAAAAACAATAATCGTGATGGGTATTCATCATCCTGACGCCTGCATTGAATTGGGCGGAGAGACCCACCCTCAAGAGGTCGGGCCCTATTCTGTGCAGTATCTCATGAATGCCAGACTCGATGAGATGTCCTATCGCATGGGCAGTTTTCTCGAACAGCAGGGCTATGGTGCCGTGCCGATCGTGTCGAGCAATATCTGGCGTTATAATCAATACAAGGACTTGAAGTCCGTCTTCGCTCCTGATGTCAGCCATATCTACATGTCGGTGGTGGCCGGGCTGACGGACATGGGTTTCAGTGGCATCGCCCTGTCACCGGAATACGGTCCCAGAAACCGATTCATCACCGTGATTACCGATGCGGACATTGAGCAAGACCCACTCATCCCTCCAGGAACGGTCTGTGATAAGTGCATGCTCTGCCGCAAACACTGCCCCACGGCCGCACTTGCCAAAGAGATTGACGGCGACAAAGTGCTCAGGATCGGGGACTATGAGTACCGCTTCCCGAACAAGAATCTGTGGCGATGCGCCTGGGGCGAGCATTTCGATCTCGATCTGGACCTGGAGATTCCAGAGGCGGTAACTGAAGCCGTGATTGCGGAAAACGTGGTCGAGCACGGCGTTCGTGCCGGCGAGATGGGACAATGTCTGAAGTTTTGCGTGCCCAAGACCAGACGGCATTTCGACTCGAGCTATTCCAAAAGCCCACTGCGTCAGCAGGCGGTCTCGTTTGATGAATCGCTTGAGTCACGTAGCGTTATGGACAGGATTCTCAGTAGGGGCTACGCCAAAGGCGCCGAATACGTTGTCGTATCGACGGCCGAGGAGCTCGAACGTGCGGGCATCCACCTGGCCGAACAGCTTGCGGGAGCGCAAAGCGCCGTGACCGTGATCATCACAAGAGACAAAAAACTCAATGGGCGCGGCGTCGAGAGCAGTGAACAGGATTTCGCCTTTGCCGCGAATTATCTAGTCGATAGCATCTGTTACGACATCACCCGTGACCTGGATGAACTGGGATTTCGATCTGTCATGACGATCCGCAGTTCCGGTTCGCATGTGGATGTGACCGATGCATCTAATGTGCCCCGGCAGATCCTTGCGACGCTGCCTGGATTGCCTGAAGGACAGGTCATTGCCAATACCGTGATCACACACAAGAAAATAGCATCGCGCTGCTTGCCTGTGACCACCACAAAGTCGGGCACGGATGCCGGCAATGCTCAGACAACGCTCACGACCACCCTCCAGTTATTTGCAGAATCCCTCGGCATCGATCTGTTCGGGGTCGCTTCTGTTGAACGGCTTGATTGGATCGCCGACCAACTGATGCCCCACTTCGAAGGGCAGGAGATAATGGTTGCACAAGATGAATCGATCCGTTTTCAAAAGTGGAAACCGAACATTACGGTTAAGCAGCGCCACCTCATGCGCCCCGGGGATTACATCGAGGGAGCACAATCAGTAATCGTGTTCGGACTGAGATTTCATAAGGAAGTGGTGCGCTGGGCTACCCGCCCTCCGGCCGAAGCAGTAGGCCCTTATGCGTTCCAGACCTATATTACCAATTGGCTCGGCTTCATGACCGCGGTCCGACTAATCAAACGTTTGGAGGGGTTCGGGTACAGGGGCGTTCTTGCTGCGGACCTGCTGAATACGGCGTCACGGACCGCCAATCCCCGAGGGCCACAAAACGATCTGTTCTCCAACCGCTTTGCCGCGGTCGCCGCCGGTCTGGGCTATCTGACCGCCAGTGCCCACGCCGCCACTCCGGAATTTGGCATTCGGCAGTGCTTCATGGCGGTCGTTACGGATGCGCCTTTGGATGCGTCTGAGCTTTACACGCCGGCGGCGGGCGAGTATTTATGTGCGGACTGCGACAAGATGTGTATGACAAGTTGTCCATCCAAGGCCATCAGCACCCGCGAAGTAACTATCGATTGTGAAAACCGGGAATACCGTTTCAACCTGACTGATCCTCTGCTCTGTGACTGGAGCAAACGCTATGCCCTGCTCGGAGAAAGCGGATTCAAGTATCTTGGTTCCACTGTGGACAGTGACCCGGGCACAGAGGTGACGGTTGACAAGCTCTCAGAGGGATTGAGACAACTCGACCCGATCAAGAAATACCGGCCGGTTATTGCAGAACCCTGTGTCATCCGGTGTCCATATGGAAACGAGGACGCCCCGGCGCACCAGTAACCCGCGGATCGTATCCCATGAATACTGTCTTATGCAGATAAAGAGTATATGACTAAGCACTTATTATCCGTAATAGCAGTCTGTGTCGTGTTTGTCTCTGGCATTGGACTCATTGTCTTTTTTTTCGGAGTCGAGAAAAAAGCCACCTACACCATTCGCTTCGCGGACTTTCATACGATGGGGTCCGGCGAATATGATATGGCAAAGCGTTTCAAACAGAGGCTTGAAGAGAAGACCAATGGGGAAATCGAAGTCAAACTCTTCCTTTCCGGGCAGTTGGGAGGGACCCGAGAGACCCTTGAAAGTACAAGATTAGGGATTCTCCAGATGACCTTCGCGTTTCCCGGTGTGTTTTCCGACTATATCCCTGAGTACTCCGCCATGGGGCTGCCCTTCCTGTTCGACGACTACGGTCACGTTGAACGGATGATGGACAGTCCGGCCCTCGCAGGGCTCGGGGACAGAATGGCGAATAAGACGGGATTGCGCGTGCTGGGCTGGATTCATTCGGGGTTTCGCTTCTTTTTCGGGAATACTGAGATCAGAAAGCTCGAAGATTTTGCCGGCCTGAAATTCAGGTCCCCCGAAGCGGAAGTGTTTGTGGAAACGATGAAGTCGCTGAAGATTATCCCGGTCCCACTACCCTGGATCGAAGTCTACACGGCCCTGAAGACCGGACTGACCGACGGCGCCGAAACCACGGCGGACGGTTTCTATGCCAATAAATTGTGGGACGTCTCTAAATATGTGATCCAGACTCACCACATGAATACCATCGACGGTTTGGTGATCAGCGAACGCTTCTATCAAAGCCTGCCGCAACATCTTCAGGAAGCGGTGGCCGAAACCACGCGTGAGCTTGAACCGATAATCCGAAAGCAATTCATCGACGCTGAAGCAGGAAAAATGGAAGAAGCGAAAAACAACGGGATTGAATTCATTGATATTGACATCGAGCCCCTGCGAGTGGCGTGTACTCAGGTCTGGGATGTCTTTCAAGAAAAATATCCGGGAATCAAAGAGCTGATCGCAGAAGCCGAACGTCTGCGAACAACGCCTCTTCAGGAAAAATAATGAATCGGGTCACCTCGGAGCCGGCATTCAGGAAAACCAGGATCTATGGATAAATTCTTTGGAATCGTCGAAAAACTGTTGCACGCTGTCATCGGAACGATCTTCGGGCTGCTGGCGGCCGTGACCTTTCTGCAGGTCATTCTGCGTTATGTCTTTCATGCACCGGTAATCTGGGCTGATGAGTGGCTGCGTTTTACGTTTGTGTGGGGTGTTCTCCTGGCGGTGACTCTCGGGATAAAAGACGGTTCGCATATTGCCCTGGATCACCTGTTGGACAAGGCGCCGAATTGGCTGAAGCACGGCTTTCAATTGATCGTTGCGAGCGGGATAATTTTATTTTCGGCCGCCATAATCTATGAAGGTTTACTCATTACCAGAGATGTCGCGGCCACCAAGTCACCGGCCATGCGCATATCGCTGGGGTATCTGTATGCTGCGGTCCCGGTAAGTGCGGTCTTCTGGCTGCTCTATGCCGTCAAGAATCTGATCGCAGTATTCATGACCGTCTACACCTTCGAAGAAACATCGGAACCGGTCGTTCCGGCCCAATCGCCGGACCGGCCGTGACTATTCAAAAGTTGCGGAGACATATGTTAGGCATATTACTATTCTGTTTTGTCATCTTCATGCTCATCGGCATGCCCATAGCATTTGCCATGGGACTCAGTGCGTTTCTGGCGTTGCTGGCCGGAGATATTCCCCTGGTCCTCGTTGCGCAGCGACTCATCACTTCGATCGATTCCAGTACTTTGATGGCTGTCCCTTTGTTTATCCTGGCGGGTGAGTTGATGAATACAGGCGGCATTACCCGAAGGATAATCCGCTTTTCCAATGTTCTGGTCAGGCATATCAAAGGCGGCCTGAGTCATGTCACGGTCGTGACAAGCATGGTGTTTGCCAGCATTTCAGGCTCTTCCACGGCCGCTGCCGCCGCAGTGGGATCTGTGCTCATTCCCGCGATGCGAAAGGAAGGGTATGGGGATGATGTCTCGGCGTCTGTCACGGCCTCCGCCTCGACCATGGGACCGATCATTCCTCCGAGTATAACGATGATTATTTATGCCTCTATCACGAATCTTTCCATCGTAAAGCTGTTTTTGGCCGGTGTGATTCCGGGAATTCTGATCGGATTATCACTTTTGATTGTGAATTACATCTATGCGGTCAAAAGGAACTATCCCCGACAGAAACGCGCGGATTTGCATGAAGCCTGGTCGGCGTTTAAGGGGGCGTTTTGGGCCTTGATTGCGCCGTTTATCATTATCATCGGAATCACCAGCGGTGCATTTACCCCGACTGAGGCCGGAGCGGTGGCTGTCTTTTATGCACTGTTGCTGGGAATTTTCCACCGTGAAACTACCCTGAAGAATTTCTGGGTCACGCTTCTCAATACCGGCAGGAAAACGGCAACCATCTTAATCATCATCGCCTGCGCATCGGCATTCGGCTGGATATTGACCGTAGAGCAGTTGCCAGTCGTGCTTGTCGATTTTCTGACAAGTATCACTCAAAATCCCCGGATATCTATTCTACTGATCATTATTTTATTGCTTTTTATCGGGATGTTTCTTGAAGGGCTGACTGCCATTATGATTCTGGTGCCGGTGCTGGCGCCATTGGCCGCAACCTATGGATTCGACCCAATTCATTTCGCCCTGATTTTTCTGATTACGATTGGCATCGGAGGCGTCACTCCGCCGGTCGGAGTCTTGACCTTTATTGCCTGCGGGGTTGGAAATGTTCCTCTGAAAAATCTCGGCCGGACGATTTGGATTTATGTACTGGCGATGCTGGCGGTTGTCCTGCTTGTGACGTATTTCCCGCCACTTATTACTTATTTGCCCTCCCTGCCGAAATGACGGTGCGGTAGGGGGAAGGGACACTGATCACCTTCTCCGTGGATAGGCTTCGGGTAATGAGATCAGGCAGGAACTTGTGCCATCATCCTTGTGTATTCCTGATTCCTACCTCTTTTTGCCTTTTCAAATGCCGGCACTGCTATTCGATAGTGACTCGCACCGTTCCTTTGGGGATGTTATTGATGTTGATCACCTTGTCACTGTCATAGTCCCAGGTATGAATAGGAGACCCATTCACCAATACACTCGCGGGCGGCGTTCCGCTGTATACCCTGGCTCTGCAATCCTTTCCTATCGGATCTACCTCAAACTCCAGATAAGAAGAGCCATCGGAAGAGGCCGACAACACTTCGGCGTCTGCGGAACCTAAATAGATGCGCCCCATGCGGGTCGGTTGGTTTGTCATGGCGAATGTCAGCGTTACATCAGAGGAAGTCAGCGACCGGCCGGAAATCATGCAGCTTGGGAAGGGCGCATTGTTAAGCTTAATGGATTCAATGTAGTCGTTCTTATCGGCGTAGTTTACCGTCTCAATCATGATTTTTGTTTTACCATGAACTATGGCCTTTTCTACGGAAGGGCTGGTGAATATCCATTGTGCGCCGGGGGCAGGTATGTGATACAATCCCAGAATCGTGCAAGCCAGGGCGCCGGCGTTTGACGTATAATAGCATCCCCAGGGAGAGTTGTTCCTGGAAAAGCCCTCCGCCATGATATAGGAGCGGAATTTCGGTACAAATACGTCACGGGAGAGCTTCTCAGTTACACTGGGTTCGTTGGCGTAAATGGGAATGAATTGATAGATCAGCTGGTAGTCATTAAGCCAGGCTGTTTGCATATAATCATCGATTCTCTTAACCGCATCGACCCTCCCATAGAGATCAATCAGTCCATACGGATCGTTGGGTACAGCGAAAGCCCAATCCCTGGGACTGCCCTCGTAGAGACCTTTGCCGATGGCCCCCCATGAGCCGTCGCTGTTCTTCGGACGAAACACCTTGTTCTCGGCGTCCCAGCAATTTACATAGTATTGCGAGCAGCCGATGTATTTGTTGTACGTTGCCGAGTCCCCGAGGGCGTTCGCCAACAGGGCCATCGCGTGAAGCTGGTATCCATATTCGAGGGTAAAACGTATAGACTGTTTGTTCGCATCCGGTCCGTTCTCATTGTATGGAACGTAATGGTTAGTCATATAGGCGGTTATGTCGGGATAATGGTTCTCCACCGTTTCCTTGAGAGCTTCGCAGGCTTTCCGGTAATCGACGCCTTTTATGCCGTGTAGATATGCTGCCAGATAGACTCGGCTGATGCTGTTCTTTTCCCGCCATTTCCAGCCTCCCAGGGGGCACCAGTTTCCGTAGAAGCAGCCATCGGTATCATATTGATTTTGATATACGTTCAGAATATCTGTCATCAAGTCGGGGTCAATCATGATTAACAGCGGATAAACCGCTCGGACATTGTCCCAGCTGCAGCGCAGAAATCCGCCCAAATGTTGCCACCAGTCACTGGAAGAGATGGTCAAGAGAGGGCGATAAGTGTAAGGAGAACCGTCCGATGCATCGATGATATTCACATATATCGTGTAAAGGGCCGTATAGAACATCTCCTTGATATGTCGGGAAGCGGTAATTTCCACCCGTCTGAGCTTTTCATTCCAGGCGCCTCGTAGTTCCTGTACCGCACGCTCAAAATTCATGTCGGCGAACTCATTCCTGAAATAGGCTTTTGCCTGATCCATGCTCGTGTGAGACATCGCCACACTGGCTACCACTTCGGGAGCGTCGAATCTGAAAAATCCCCCTACGGTGTCACCACTGATCGAATCGGCGCCTTCACTGACAGCTTTCTCCGCGATCGTTCCCCGGCTCGTGCTCGGTACGTTGAAGGTGATATAAAACCTGACGGTATTTCCATTGACACCAGAGAGTACGGCTTCCATGGTTCGAGAATCCACTATCCTGAGGCTGTTGGCGTTCCAGTCTTTGTGAGTCCAGGAGGGGAATTCCACTTCTCCCAATTGGATTGCCACGGCGCCGTGATCGGCATTGAAGGAGAATTTATATACCGATACATTCGGGCGGACCGTCAGGCTGACCCGGCAGCCCTGAGCCGGCGTGCCTCGCTTATAAGTAACATCAAGTTGAGACGGATTGCCGGAAATACTATCTCTCCAGTCATCCTCGCCTTTGGCGATGATATCACCTGTACAGGGATATAGTCTTATCCCTCTTGTGACCGAATCGGCGACCTCCCCGGGATCGATAGACCAAACGCCGATGCGACCCAATGGATATCTTAGGAGGGCGGAATTATGCAGTCCGTTCTGACCGTTGGCGTTCTGTACAACGTGTACATATTGCGTGTAGTCCTCCGCCGCAGAGCATAGATCACCTGTCGCCAGCCACAGCAACAAAACACCTGCAAGAAATATCACTGAAATCCCATTTGTGTGCTGCTTCGTACACATTCTACATGCTCCTTTCTCTTTCATTGGAAACGTATCTATGCTGGCGATAGTGAAAACCTGAATCTGACACTTCTCATTTACACGGTCAAAAAAAAATGTTTTTTCTCCATACGACGCCAATAGTCGTACTACATTCTCAGTAGGCTTTCAAGAGCTAACATGTATGAGACCGGCATCTTTGCCTTCTCGAGAGTGCGCTTGTATCTCGCACAGGGCTTGTCCACAGCGAGGGAAAGCAAAGATTTGGAATGGAGAAATGCTTGCGTTTTCGGGCGGTTGTGGTAGGGTCGGAGCCTCGATCAGTAGGAACTGGCCGAGTGCGGCTTTGCTTTGGCACTGGAACGCCTATATGTTTCAAAACGACCGGCAACGTTATTATTGAAGGAAGGCTTATGGACAGGAGAACTTTTTTGAAGAAAGTCAATATCGCCGGTGCGGCGATTGCATCAGCGCACATTACCGGGAGTTTGTCCTTTGCCCAGGGATTATCCGGGGCCAAAGCCTCAATGCCTTCGGTCCATCTTACCCAGCAGGATTTTGTATCGACATTTCCGTGGGGCATACGCGGCGACAAAGTGCGTATTGACCAGCAGGAGGTTGAGAATGAGATTCTTGACGCTGAAACACTTGCGGCCATGGCTTTTATGCTTGGATTCCAGAGCTGCTCGAAGCAGCTCGACGAAGCCTGGAAGCTTTTGCTCAATTCACACAACCACGATGTTCACGTGTGCCTGTACGATGAAACCGGCATAGAATGGTGCGACCAGGCCAGGGGGATCGCCGCAGAGGTGCGGCAAAAGGCAAGTGAGTTCATCGCCTCTCTTACAGGCGGATCCGCCGTAGCTTTAAACACGCTTTCATGGACGCGTCCGGTCAAAGAAGGGATTTCCGAAGTACCTGCCTTTGGATATGCCGTAGCAGATTCAGGTAATGCCTTCGAGGAGGCGCAAGAAGATAGAAACACGCCGTGGAAGGGCTGGTTCAAGACGGAAGAATACAGCCTGCGCCTGCGGGAAGACGGCTGCCTGGAAACAAGAATAGGCTCGGATGATAAAAGGACCGCTCTTCTGGGTCATCTAACGCTGTATGCCGGAGGCAAGACATTTGACTGCCGCTCTGTGAAGCCTGAAAAGATGGAAGCCTGGCTGAGCAGTGACCGCAAGAAAGCTTTTGCCAGAATAGAAGGCAGGATCAATGATATTGCCTTTGTGCACAGATTTGCCGCGTCGGGAGAGTATATCGACATTGAAACGACTTTCGATTACGGCAGCGGCTGCTATTTCGGTCCTGAGATCGAGGACTTTGAAAAAGAACCGCGGCGCACCCACTATTTCCAGCACGAGCGCAAGCTTTGCATGAACTGGCGACTTCCGGATACGGAAACAAAACTGCTGCACAATTCTCCTTTTCTTACGTGGTCCGCGGTCAAGTCCCGCTCTATCGAAAGCCTGCATTATCTCGCGCTGCAGGCACCGAAGTATGGGATGGCGCATTTTAACATAGGTCAGTCGGGTTACGGGCATATCGAAGAGGATTCGGCCTGCAGGCATGTGCTGGCTTTTGCGCCGAAGAAGTATGTCTATGGTAAAGCCGAAAAACTGCCGCTAAGTGGTAAGCAAACGCATCGTTACAGGTTTGTGCCCTACATGGGTGACTGGCGTAAGGCAAAACTTCCCCTGTGTGCAGACGAGTTTCAGCGGCCAATGGTCACCCTCCAGCCCGGCAGGGAGCGATCGGCATTGCCGCAGAAAGCTGGCCTCGTCCGGCTCGATTCGAACACCACGATCGCTACCGCTCTATTCGAACGCGGTGGTCGGTTATTCATCCGGCTGTGGGAATGGGCGGGACAGGAAGATTCGATCGGGCTTAAATTCGGCGACGAAAAGAGCTCGCTGACCGAATGCACGCATGCGCTCAAGCAGATCGGCAACATGAATGCTTCCTTTGAAATGCGTCCCTGGGAGATAAAAACCATCGAACTCGTGGGCAAGGCCAAATTGCTGGAGGAATTCGGCCTTTGCAGTACAGTAAAATCGTTGAAAGCTGTGCCGGAAGGATGGCAGCGCAGAAACCTTTTCACAACTGAGCCGCCGCGCAAAGGATCGGCTTCAATGATCGCCGAAGACGCGATAATCTATTTCTCGTCCGGCTACCACGACGGTTTTGTAAAGCCGCTCGAAAAGCAGACCCCGACTATGGAAATCGAGATGCAGCGTATCAGATCGCCAAAGTATCCCAACTACACAAGCACTTGGGAAATCGGAGGCAGTTGCTGGGTTTCGATCAATGAACATGCACCGGAGTATCTTGAATCGCTCAAGCCGTACCTGAAAGAAGGCAGCATAGAGATAGTGGGGGGAACATGGAGCGAACCTTTTAATCTTCTTATCAGCGGTGAGTCAAATATGCGACAGTTCATGTACGGGCTGGAAGCCGCCAAAGAGCATCTTGATATGGAGATAGATATTTACATGAATCAGGAGCATGGGACCTTTGCACAGATGCCTCAGATTTTGCGGTCGTTCGGTTTAAAGGCAGTCGTGAATCGAACTCAGTGGGCGCCCTACGGCTATGAATCCGGCCTGGACGCGGAAGTCGCGGAGTGGATTGGCGTGGATGGCTCGACAATACTTCTAATTCCGCGCTACAATTCCATGGATTATTTGACTGCTTACGCGGCCAAGAACTTGCAGAACGGCAGCATAACCGGCCACAACAGGTTTTGGCGCACAAAGGAAAGATTTGTGCAAATGCGGGACGAGGCAATCGCGCGCGGCGTCAACAAGCCGCTCATGACCATGCTTGAGGATATCTGGTCAGTCACGTGGCGCTCCAGCGACGAGGAAATGGATTTCTACGCAAGCTTGCCATTTGTCAAGTTCACAAGCATCGCCCGTTATCTGGCGATGTTTGGGCTGTAGACCTGCCTGACGATGAAGCATTCCTTGAGGTTGTGGGATACTTCGTCTCTTTGGCAGTGCGGTCAGGCTCAGCGCAGTTGCCAAAGATGCACCGCACAAATTATAGACTGGCAATACTAGGTTCTGTCGGAAAAGGCCTATATTGATACAAGTTTGAGGTAGCGTTGAATGAATGCCATTTTCATCATACCACCAAAATTCATTGCTGTTTTCTCGAAACGGGTGAAGATTCGACGACATTCTTTCAACCACCCAATAAGACGTTCAACTATATTTCGATCACGATACGCTTGTGAGTCAAACTCTACATTACGAGCATCACGATCCTCGTTCGATTTCGATGGAATCACCGGGTTAATATCTAAGTTCATGAGATACTCATCAATCCAGTCAGCACGATATCCTTTGTCACCGGCTAATGCAAATGGCCAGGCAATGGGATCGCCTTTGGCATTAACCAACTGCTTATCAGCACCCATCAAAACGGCGTCAAGCATTGTAGATTCGTGTATCTGTCCTGCAGTCAAGTGGAAACAAAGCGGATG
>CP070806.1:666313-679478 GCA_020343675.1 Phycisphaerales bacterium | reverse complement strand
AATCAGTACGAAATTCTCAAGACTGATGAAGAAGGTTAGAATCCAAGCTCCGAAGGGTACGGGTTTCTATACTCTTCGCAGAACGGCCGCCACAATGGCGGCAAGATCTGGAGATCCATTTGCAGTTCAAAGGCTTCTTGGTCATGTTGATTTGACGATGGCAACAAGATATGTGCAGAATGTTTCTGAACAAACTGACAAAGTAATTGAAAATAGCAGAAAACACTTCATTGGCAAGGAAGATGTTGCATGATTTATGGATGACTTTTGGCTCGGTGATTGCTCAGAATGGTGTTTCCACGGCTATTATTCAAAACAATTGGAGCATTCTTTTTCGGCTTTGACCAACACAATATATATATGAATGTCGATCCTGCCCTCCGCCAAACAGTAGGTCAAATTATAGCTAATGATTGGCTGTAGTCTTTCCTCGTACATATTATACTCCCAAACACTACAGTAAAATCAGTATTACCCCGATTAGCACAAACTACAGGATAGCTATAATAGATTTACAGCAATAAAGGTATGTCTGTGACCGTCCGCTGAAGTTTCTTCTGCGAATTGGGGTCGTTGGCATACCAAGAGCAGAAGAAAGCAGAATGCAGAGGCGAAAACACGCAGTTTCTCATGAGTATGTTTCAACGTTATAAAGTGGATATTGCTGACGCCAGTTATTTTCGTGAGAGCATCAAGTGCCAAAATGCCTGTCCGGTAGGAACTGACGCCTGCGGCTACGTCCGGGCAATCGCTCATGGAGATTTCGAAAGGGCTTACCTGATTGCCCGTGGCCCAAATCCGTTAGCATCGATCTGTGGCCGTGTGTGTGGTGCTCCCTGCGAGGTAGCTTGTCGGCGATGTAACATCGACCAGCCTGTTTCCATTCGGGCACTCAAACGTTCTGCTACTGAGGATTTTGCTGTCAGATCCGGGGGATTCGAACCATTGGAACTGCTGAGGAACGTAATCGACAGCATCAAGTGGAGGCACCGGCTTAGCGGCGAGGATTTAGCGGTATTGGCCGAGGCGTTCGATAATTGCGAATTGAGACAGCCCACAGGTGAGAAGGTGGCGATCATCGGATCCGGGCCCGCCGGCCTAGCTGCCGGGCACGATCTGGCGCTTATGGGATTGCGTCCGACGATTTACGAATTAGAGCCTGTGCCGGCCGGTATGTTAGCGCTTGGTATTCCAGAGTACCGTTTGCCACGGGACCTGATCAGGGCTGAAATTGAGGTCATTCGGCAGTTAGGTGTGGAGATCATCTGCAATACAAAAGTCGGTAAGGATATCGACTTTGACGATATCCGCGAGATGTATGCTGCAACAGTAATTGCCGTAGGGGCCAAGCGTTCTCGTCGTCTGAAGATTCCGGGCCATGACGGGATTGGTGTTATGGGCGGAGTCGATCTGTTGCGGGCTGTGGCGCTGAATCAACCGTCGCCGCTTTCCGACCGGGTAGTGGTCATTGGAGGCGGCAATGTAGCATTCGATGTCTCCCGTACGGTGATTCGCCAGGCAGGAATGGATGTATCTCGTACGGCCCTTCGTGCCGAAGGTGTTCGCGAAGTACACATGTGCTGTCTTGAAAGCCTTGAGGAGATGCCGGCCGACGATATAGAAATCATTGAAGGAAATGAGGAGGGTGTAAAATTGCGTCCCAGCATGGGACCAAAGGAAATTCACCTTGATGATCAGGGGCGAGTGAGGGCAGTAAGCTTCAAGCGAGTTCTCTCGGTGTTCGATAAGGAAGGGCGATTTGCCCCGAAGTTCGATGAAAACGATATCACGACCATTGAAGCGGATACGGTATTGTGGGCAATTGGACAACAGGCCGACTTGTCATTTCTGGATCCAGTTAGGGACGGGATTGAACTGGGCGAACGCGGCGCGATCATTATCGACTCAGAAACACAACAATCATCTGCACCTGATGTGTTTGTGACAGGTGACGTAGCCCATGGAGTGGGACTGATGATAGAGGCAATTGCTAGCGGGAAACGCGTAGCGCGGTCGATTTACAGCTACTTAAGAGGTTCCGGATTTGACGGGGGGACCAGAGGTCGATACTTTGCGCTGTCTCGCTTTGCCCGTGAAAGAGATTATGAGACGCTAAAGCGTTTGCGCGCACCAGCCGCTTCTGTTGAGGAGCGGATGATCGGCCAAAATATCGAGGTCGAGAAGACTTATTCCCATAAGGAGGCCCGCTGGGAAGCGGCAAGGTGTTTAGAATGCAGCGTAAATACTATATTTGATTCCTCTAAGTGTCTGTTGTGTGGAGGGTGTGTTGACGTTTGTCCGGAAGGCTGTATACGAATCGTATCAGTCAGCCAGCTTGAAGCCAACAGCCAGACTGATGCCGTGCTGGATGCAATGTGTGGCGAGACACCCCGGGAGCAAGCCTCGGCAATTATAAAGGACGAAGCACGATGCATTCGCTGTGCGCTTTGTGCCGACCGTTGCCCAGCTGGGGCGATCACCATGGAAATGTTCTCATTCGAAGGGAAATGGCATGCAAAACGAACTGAGCGGACCGCGGTTCGAGAAACAAATTGAACGGCGGGACTTTTTAGGTCTGGCAGCCGTATGGACATTTTTCGGTACAATCATCGCCGCCATAATCGGCGCATTGAAGCTGCCTATGCCAAGCGTCTTCCCGGAAACTGATAGCCGCTTCCCCATCGGCAGGCCGGAAGAATTTCCGGTGGGCGAGGCCATACACTTATCAAGTCGACAGCTCTGGGTGTTTTCCGAAGAGAATGGCATCGCCGCCGTATCGATGGTATGTACGCACCTTGGCTGTCTGGTAAAACGCCAGGACAACGATGAATTCATCTGTCCCTGCCACGGAGCTAAATTCGACAGCGCAGGCAAAGTGCTCAGCGGTCCGCCGCCTCGTGGTCTAGCGTGGCTTGAGATAACGCTGGGACCGGACGGTCGGCTCATTGTTGACAGTGAACGTGAAGTTAGCGCTGAAACGCGTTTCAAAATCTGAAGGAGACCTCATGAGCTACAATGCCACGCGCCAATTCTTCCGGAACATCAGAAATCTTTTCCGCAACTTCCGAGAGTCGGCGATTCGGCATGGCAGACCAACCTCCGACCGAGCGCGTACCCAGACGGTCGTCCAAAACTTTTTCCTACATATCCACCCGGCTCGCACACATACACATACACTTAAATGGAGTACCACAATGGGCTTGGGGATCATGACAACAGTTCTGTTTCTGATCCTCGCAGTGACGGGCATCCTCTTGATGTTCTACTATAAGCCTTCTGTAGAGACCGCTTATGACTCCATCAAGGACATCCACTATGTAGTGCCTACTGGTAGGATCATCCGAAACGTGCATCGCTTGTCCGCACAGGGTATGGTTGTACTGATGATTCTGCATATGGCAAGAGTCTTCTACACGGGTGCCTATAAGTCTCCGCGTGAGTTTAACTGGGTGGTAGGGATGTTACTATTGATCATAACCCTCGGATTGAGCTTCACTGGCTACCTCTTACCTTGGGATCAGTTGGCCTACTGGGGTGTCACGATCGGATCTGGAATCGCCGGCTCACCGCGGGACCTAACCGACGCTTTGGGCATTACCCAGTACTTTGATCCCGGAGGTCTCGTAAGAGAAATAATGCTGGGAGCCCACATGGTGGGGCAGGAGGCACTGATCCGCTTCTACACCCTCCATGTGATTGTGCTGCCCATCGCATTGGTTGTTGTTCTTGGAGTGCATTTCTGGCGCATACGGAAGGACGGCGGATTGGCACGTCCTGTATCGGCCGATCCTCCTGTTTTCGCCGAAGGTGTTGGTCCCGAAGATGCTCCGACCAAGAGCTTTGGCCTGATGGCGGTCGTCCGTGAGAGAACCCCGGCTACGGATAAGGAAATCGAGAACACTGTCCCTTCATGGCCGCGGGTCTTCCGCCTCGAGGCGATTTTGACCATGGTCGCCCTGCTTATCGTCGTAGGTCTGTCTTTATTCATTGATGCACCCTTGGAAGAGCAGGCAGCCGACCCACCAGTTCCATTGAATCCAGCCAAGGCGTCATGGTATTTTCTTGCGCTCCAGGAATTGGTCTCTTACTCTGCGTTTGGGGGGGGGATGGTCATTCCCGGAATCATCATCGTCAGCCTTCTTCTGATCCCTTTTCTGGATCGCGAAGAAGATGATGTGGGGATATGGTTTGGTGGCCGGCAAGGACGTCGTATTACCGTTCTAAGCGTTGCGTACGCTGTTGTGGTGTGTGTAGGTGTTCTAGCGTTCACCATAAACTTTGGCTGGCTTAGGAACTGGCTTCCCGAACTCACCCAGAAGCATGTCAGGGCTACGCAGATTGTGATTATGCTATTCAATCCAGGCATGGTGTTTGTAGTGGCCAGTGCGATCTGGTCTCTCGGACTTCTGCGTCTGACAAATTCGACGCGTATGGCATCTGTCGGTCTTCTTACTTGTGCCCTGGTCTTCTTCATAATCTTAACCTATTTCGCTGCTGTTCACCGTGGACCCAATTGGGTTTTCTACTGGTCACAGGCCGATTGGCCCGTGATCGAACACTGAGTTGTCGATGATCGGAAATGCAACTATGCAGGATTTGCAAAACATGTTAATGAAATTATTACTTTTGGGCAGTAGCCTGGCGGTCTTTCTTTTCCTGGCTTATGCGGCGTACCAGGAAAACCTTGGCGCCGATTGGTATCAGCACCAGAACGAATACAAGCACCAGTTAATAGAGCGGGCATCAACCGATCGCGAGCGCCAGGCAGCAGAGCGTTTCGACGTAGGACAGAAGCAATTGTATTTGCCTCACCTGAATCGTATTGATCGCTGCCTTACATGTCACGTAGCCATCGACAATCCCAGCATGAATGACGCCCCGCAGCCTTTGACGGCGCATTCGGGACAGACCATGCAGGATCACCCAAAGGAGCAATTCGGGTGCACAATCTGTCACGAAGGGCAGGGACGTGCCACTACGGCAGAGGATGCCCATGGGCATGTAAAACATTGGCCTCAACCCATGATTGCATGCGAGGAGCTGGATCGGTCTTGCGCGAAGTGCCACACTGAGCGTTCGCTCCCCGGTGTGGCCCGTTACAGTGCTGCTATGGACTTGTTCTACGAGTACGGCTGCCTTTCGTGCCACAGGTTGCGCAGCCGGGGTAGTGATATTGGCCCGGACATTACCAATGCCGGAAGCATCCATGACGCTGAATGGCACTTCAAGCATTTCAAGGACCCGAAATCGGTCGTGGAGACATCTGAAATGCCCAATGAGAACTTCTCTGACGAACAAGCTCAATTGCTCACGTTCCTGATGATGTGTTATCAAGGCGACTCGATTCCAACAGAACTTTTGTCAAATGTCACACCACAAACTGCCCAGATGAAACTGCCCGAGCCGCTGGATCCGTTGGCGCTGGAGGGATTCGTCGGGAGTGAGTATTGCATCGGCTGCCACGGAGCCACACATCCCGGAACAGTCAAAACCTGGCGCGAGTCAAAGATGGCCACCACGTACGAGCGTATTAAACATGAACCGGTGAAGGACAACTGCCTGCCTTGTCACAGCACGGGGCTGAATTCTGAGACAGGCCACTTTGCCGAGGAAGGGGTCGGTTGCGAAGCTTGTCACGGGCCCGGCAGGGAAGCGGTCAGGCTCGTTCTATCGGGCAAGACGAACGAACACAAGGAACTGATTCGAATCGACCGAAACTCCGAGTCCGCTTGTGAGCGCTGCCATAATCCGCACGTTCCTACAGAAACGCACGTCGCGTTCTACCGAAAGCTGCCGCATCAAGTATCTCACCCGACCACCGTGACGGCGGTCGCCGAAGAAGATCTTCCCAAAGTTGCTGTGACTGAACCGGCTTTGCCCGTCGAGTCACAACCAGTTGCCATAGAGAAGCATGTTACTACTACCGAATCCAAATCCATTCCGGCCGCGGAGCTGCATGAGAGCACAACTGAGCCCATAGTAGAAGATGAATCACCTCCAAAGTTACCCATAACAGAACCAACTGCCAAGCATGACCATTCCGTGCTCATGGAGACGGAACCAAACGCGCCCGCCGAGTCACAACCTATCGCCACAAAACAGGCGCTTTCATCCTTCCGACCAATTGTGAAACTGCCTGCTGTATTGCCGGAAGCGCCTATTCCTCAGGTCATTGCCATGCCACAGATCGACCTTTTTTCCGATGCTCCAACCAGTCTGCCTCCCGAGAAGATTGAGGGTGGATGTGTGAGCAGTACGTGCCATTCTGCAGTGGTGCTCGGCGAGTTCGTTCACGGACCAACCGCCCAGCAAGACTGCGAATCCTGTCATACACTGGTCGATGAGCCGAGCCACAAATTCGAGATATCCACCACAGAACCAAATCTCTGTTATGAGTGTCATGATCCGCCTGAAATGACCGAGTTCCAGCACGGACCCGTATCGCTGGGCGTGTGCACTGTTTGCCACAACCCACACAGTGGGCCCAAAGAATTTATGTTGCTCGAAACAGGAAATAATCTGTGCTTCGTATGTCATACGGATATGCGCGAACATGTTCACAGCGTGCGGATACAACACGAAGCCATAAGCGAAGAAGACTGCACATCGTGTCACGATCCACATCGCAGCAACTTCAGCCAGCAACTCAAGCAAGATATCCCTGCTCTGTGCATGGAATGCCACGAAGACATCAGTGAGATCATCGAAAAGGCTGTAGTCACCCATGAGCCCATCACAGCAGATAGCAAGTGTGCCAATTGCCATGAACCTCACGGGGGCAATGTGCCGGGACTCCTTGTGGATCAGGAAGTGAATCTCTGTCTGGACTGCCACGACGAACCTTTTGAGACATCGAACGGGTCGATCATTAACATGAAAGCCTGGATCGAAGAAAATCCTGAACACCACGGACCGATACGCGAGGGCAATTGCACGCTTTGCCATCAGCCCCACGGTTCGCAACATTTCCGAATCTTAACACATGAGTACCCGCGCACATTCTATAGCTCGTTCTCCCTGGAAGTGTATGATTTGTGCTTCCAGTGCCATGAGGACACACTCGTTCTGGAAGAGCGCACAACGGCTTTGACCGACTTTCGCAACGGAGATAAGAACCTGCACTACATTCATGTCAACCAGGAAAGAGGCCGGACCTGCCGGGCGTGCCATGAAGTACATGCTGGTACGAAGCCAAAACGAATGAAGGATTTCGTGCCTTACGGCAGTTGGAAGTACCCTGTGAACTTCGAACTTGCTGTGGATGGCGGCAAATGTGCTCCAGGCTGTCATGTCCCACGGGCCTACGATCGAAAGCAGGAGATCATACAACGATAAGCTTACATTTTGGAGATGTATTATGAAGGAAAAACAAGCCGGTATTTTTAAGGGTCTATTATTCTTAGTCATTGTGATGGCCATCCCACAGTCTGCACATGCGGTCCGGAATATCAAGGTTGGCGATTCTGTTCCCAGCTTTTTCCTGCCCCGCGCTGACGGAACAGTCGGCCTGTACCCATCCGAGCAATTGATTGGTCAACCAGCCGCCATTATCTTCTGGCGACCCAATCATGAACTTTCTCTTGAAGCGCTCAGAGATCTGGAAGCGGTTGCCCAGGAAGTCGGTCCATCAAAATTCAAGATTCTCGCTGTCGATGCCAAACTCTCTTCGGTGCAGAATGTTCAGGCAGCCCTTGTAAATGAAAAGATATCGTTTCCTATTGTGCTTGATCCACTAAGAACTTTATATGAGAAAGTCGGATTGATTGTTTGCCCCACCACGCTTCTTTTTGATGCCAAAGGGACCTTGCAATTCGTCGTAACCAGTCATGCGCGACAGTTTCGTCAGGTCGTCAAGGCAAGGCTCCGCTTCTTTCTCGGCGAGATTGATGAAGAGACGATGAACGAGCATATCAAGCCGTCTATTCACCGCATCGAACCGGATCTGGCGGCTGCCTGGCGCATGTACAACCTTGGTGTGCAGCTGCAAACCGAGGGTAGGATTGATGAAGCCACTTCGATCTTCGAAAAAGTCATAGCACAATATCCATCACTAGCGGAGGCTCATTGTGCGCTTGGCTTTTTGAAATTCGCGGCCGGAGACCCAAACAGTGCGGCCGAACGATTCCAAACGGCACTTAAACACAATCCAAGCCTGCACCAGGCACAACTCGGTTGGGGCATTATTCTGGCCCGCACCGGAGAGGGCCGAAAAGCCGAGCAAATCCTTCTGCCTCTCGTGGGACATCGATCCATTGCTGCGCGCACCCGATACGAACTGGGGCGCATCTATTCGGCCCGCGGTGAGCGTGACAAGGCCCTCAAATTTTTTCGGGATTCACTGGCTCTTATCTTTCCTGAGCCCGGATCTGCCGGGGCTACGACGGCACCAGTACCTTGATGAACGTCTCTGCATGAATGTAAAGCTGTTAGGCGCGGGACACCCAAACACATCTAACGGCCAAGACTTTCTTAAGGGTAGCTTGGCCCAGCATCCAAGCCGGTCGAAAGCAGGACTGTCGAAAGCAGGACTGGAGATTCTAAAACTTCTTCGGCCAACGTCTAAGACTATTCCCCCTCAAATGCACCCATGTCGACAGTATTGTTGGTGAGGCATTGCTTACCGTCAATATCCGTTGCGATGTCAAAAGCCACGGCTGTGTTGTCACCCGCGTTGATACAGGGTGAGTCGGGCAACAATCGCAAATTGTCATCGCCTACAAAAAGCGGATCGGCATCAATACAACCTTCTCCGAACCAGAGCTGACCAGTGCCATCCTGAACGTTACAGTACCTTACAATAGAGCTGCTCTTGACATAGTTGACAATCTCGTTCTCATCCGGCGCGTTGTTCCATAGGATAGAATTAGTCAGTATTAAACTGGAATAGTGAATGTTATGTATAACCCCCCCTTTCCGGTCAGCTGAATTGCCAGTAAATGTGCAGTTGGATACTTTCGGTCGGCAGTTTTTGTTGTTGTATATGCCGGCGCCGTACTTCGCTGAATTTCCACTAAACGTGCAATTGGATATCTGTGGATGGCTGTTGTCGTAGTTGTACATCGCGCTGCCGAACTTCGCCGAATTCCCCCTGAACGTACACAAAGTCAGGACCGGCGAGCCTTTCATATTCCATATTCCGCCACCGTATTTTGCTGAGTTATGACTGAATGTGCAGCGCTTGAGGCTCGGGCTCCCATTGTTATTGCACATACCGCCGCCCCAGCGCTCCGCCCGATTTCCTCGGAAGGTACAGTTGATTACAGTGGGATTACCTCTCTTGTTGCACATGCCATGATGGCTCCCTGCCGTGATCGTAAAGCCATCAAGCACAGCCGTCTTTAGTGTCATGCGGCTGGTTACGATACAATAGCTGTTGTCATTTCGAGAGGATTCGTCGAGTAAATCCTGTGGATCGTTCACGTCAACATCATTGCCTTTCAAATCGCCACTAAGGATGGTCTCGTAAAGGTTGACGTCCCTGGTGTTTGGGTTAGGTTCATCGAAACCGGCAAATCCACCTTTAAGCGTGACACCATTGATTAGCTGGAATGTGGCTTTTTGGCCATGAAGGATCTTGCCCCTTCCCTGGTCTGGTTTATAACAACCCTGAGCTACTGCTATCTCCACTGGTTTCTCAGCAGAATTAGCGTCGGTCAGAGCATCCTGAAGCCAGTTATACGCATTCATCCAGCTTGAGCCGTCATTTGCCCCGGTAGCATCGTCGTCTACGTATATGGTTTTTGTAAATGCCGTACGTCCTATCAGCATTGCTATCAGACAGCTTGTAAGCATCACTTTTAAATTTATTTTAATCATCATTCGGTCACCTTTCGAAAATCGCTTTTACAATACTTTGACGATATTCTTCCTCTCGTTTTGAATTTAACAACTGCGATGCCTGCTCTACTGCCGGCCTGCGCAGGGGTCGAATAAGCTCTTGAGCGGCAGCGATCACGACGTCTGCATCTGTCTTCGGAATCTGGTTGCCGTTCTGGGAAGTAACAACGTTGACCAAGTCTTGAAGCGAGTTGACGATTGCCACATTGTTGTTCCCATTGGGACCGGACATTGCCTGCAGTAATGCATCCAGCTTAGCTTCAAAGGTATCGGAAATCCTATCGTGCAGCTTTAAGCTGATGACCAGTAGGTTATACCATGCCTTCCGACAATTGTACGGAGGTGGCCCGCCATAGATCTTGTGAGACAATAGGAGTGCCCAGTTTAACCGCTTAAATACGTCTTTCATCGTACTATTCCCATTATCGTCGTGAGTTTGTTATTTGCTGGTTTCCTATTCTCCTGAGCTGCTACTACTCAAAAATCCCGGAATGTGAACAGCGATATATAACCGGTTGCTCTTGATTGTCTTAATCCAATCAGACATATCCCGAATCTCAGATATTCTCCCCGCCTTGGTGATTTTCTCCCTGTACTCATTGGCCGCAACGGAAATTTAAAAGGCTCACACCGAGATAAATGCCAGATGTAGCCACTTGACCATCACTATATAGTATAAGTATAGCAAACAGGCTCTTTATATAAAATCAGGCGAAACCTGATCTTGTCGTACTGTTACCCACCTTTGTTTGTAAAGGAATCCCTTACACTGAATGTTGCAGAATACAGGAAGAACTGTGGAAACTCTAAAAAGTACCGAACTTCCGTATCAGATACCTAAGAATTGTTTTTCATCCCAGCCATCACAGCAAAAGGCCGACAACCCTTCTTCAGGAGCTGTCGGCCTTAATTTGTGTCTGTATGACGGGATTCTTATACGATCCGGTCCCGCTTTTAAAACAAACGGCGTTTTCCTTACTTTTGCATTTATTCTTCTTTCGCTTCTCGTGGATACGGAGGCTTATACGGATCAGAAATGTTGTGCATCTTATCGGGCGAAAAATCGGCATGAGACCCATGGCACACAATACATGTCTCGACTTCGCTGCCGCTAAACGGATCGTCCGGCTCCACGAAGAACGTCATCAGTTGGCCGTGATATATCGCTTCATCGCTGTCATGACACGAAATACACGCCAGCCTGGATGGCTCTTGTTTCCATATGGGATTATCAGCATGGCACTTGGTGCAGTTCCTTATATCCTGTGGGAAGATGATCGAACCGAAGTGCTCGGCGTCTCTTTCGCCGTGGATTTCCCCGGGCTTGTCGAGATAATGGCCACGATGGACACCGTGAATCCTCCGGGAAAGAGGCGCTGCTCCGAATCCCCAATTAGCATCGTTCCATCCGGTCTTGCCGGGTGTCTGATTCAGATAGTCATGGCAGTTCTTGCAGATGTCCGGATTGAACTGTACCGCGAAATAGCTTGCGTGCATCCGCGTGTCTTCGTGGCAGTCGGTACAGTTGGTGCAACCTTTCGGCTCCTCGGTCTCTGTGCCGACCTGAAAGTTTAGCATCGTCCATGCGCCGAGTGGAGCGGCCGGCATTATCTCTATAAATGCGGTATACGTGCCGGGACGGAGGCCGGCGACATCACCAAGCTGATAAGTGATTTCTGTTGCTGAACGCGAAACCTTGGGATCCTCATTGTTCGGATCGGTTCGCACTCGCAAATCGTTATTTGCGTAATAGTGCCCGGGATCTATATGGGCGGCCGCGGTAGTCAGTACCGGCATGGTATAGTCTCGCGGGCCTGAGACGAACAGGTTGACGCGGCGCCACTCGTTATCGGCGACGTTTTGTGAGTCTGCCGGCTCGACTATTGTGGCCGGATCGATTACCTTGCCCGTAGCGGCGTCTTTAATCGTTATCGTTACTTGTGGTGCCTCCCCGGCAACATAGTACGTACCGTTAGCCGGTGGGGTCATACCAAGTTCTATGACCTGTTTAAAGGCGGGCGTGTCGATTTTGTGAACCGTAGCAATGGGCGCCGGGGATGTACCCTCTGTCCAGGAACCGTCTGCCGGGTGACAGAAAGAGCAGCCGGAATCGTTAATCTGCTGACCGCCGGGATGTGCCTCTGAGGTATCAGGCATTTCATCAGGATTGTCAAACCAGATATTATCATGGCACGCTCCACAGACAAGACGTGAAGGTTCGGTTTTCCAGCGGTCGTCCACATGACACTTAGTGCAGTTCCTGATGTCTGCGGGAAATTCGACATGAATGTAGTCTTTAAAAATTCCCGTATTCGGATCATTGTTACGTGGATTCTCTAAATGCTCTCCCATATGAACACCATGCACCCGAAATACAATCGGATCGGCAATACGTACGTCCCGATCATCCGGATCACGATAGGCGGCATATCCATCGTTGTTATGACAGCTTTTGCAGGTTCTAACGGCCCACGATTCAATAGATGGGTATCCGAAAGAACCAACCGAACGGGGATCAACGTGATGATAGTAATATTGTCCATTATCAGCACCCAAATGGCAGGCCCCGCATTTTTCCCTTTGCACGATTTGTAATTCAACCATATCTGTTCCGATTTGGAAATCGGCGAGCGGAAACGATTGAATGGTCGAATCCTTCATAACAACCCAAAGCCCGGCGGTGTACGTCCCCGCTTGCTCATCCGAGACCGCCTGCAGATTATAGGTCAGCGTGCTGCCGTTAATCTCTACATTGGAATCTGTGATAAGGTCAATGTAATGATGGGGCCTTACCGCACGGTCGGTGGACGCGTTGAGCAGTTTCACCGCTGTTTTGGTCTGGCTTGTTTCCTGTGGGCCATAAACATGCAAGCGCAATTGCGAATAATCCTCGCGGACGTGCTGGTCCGGCAGAACGACGCTTATTACCGGATTCTCGCTGGCGACATAGTGAGTTCCGTTTGCCGGCTCCGACACAGCCAGTGTTACCTCTACTTCCGGCTCGGCCACCTGCCCAACCGTTCCAACGGCCAACATCAGAATGACCGCCACAAAGGGTAATGCTAATAGTCTCTTCATCTTGTTCTCCTTTCATCATTTGTTAAAGTATTATTTGATGTTGTTAGCTGTCCAGATAAAGCCTTGCTGCTAATATAGCGAGCTTTGCACAATCATTTATTCTGCTTATTACTCCTGTTTATTAGTTGTCTTTTTGTATTAACACTTAATAATAACATAAGCAATAGATGCCCTGTAATCAGGAGATTGCTGATTCTGCTTTAAGGCTAATCACTACATCCTGTGGTGACACTCCTTCAGTGATTACATA
>CP070806.1:653016-666213 GCA_020343675.1 Phycisphaerales bacterium | reverse complement strand
TCTTGAGCGGCGCCCTGGTCGTGGGTGATTCCGTGCGTTACAGCCTTGCCATGATCGTCAAAGCGCGATTGGGCGCGACGCACTATGCACTTATCTCGCGGGACAGGTTCTTCAGAGCGGAACTGGCCGATGATCTGGCGGAAGAGTTCCGCAGCCCCGTGGCGGCTGCGCTGCAGTTGCGGGGGATGATTGCCGACGGCAACGACGTGCGGCGGGCTAACCGGATCGAGGTGCTCGGCGTTGATGAGCGTTTCTTCATTGTGGGAGAGGGACGGAATCCGTTTGCCGGCGATTGGAGCCAGGGCGTCATCTTGAATGAACCTCTGGCAGCCAGGCTCGGTGTACACGCGGGGGACGAAGTGGTGTTGCGAATTGAAAAACCGAGTCTCATGTCACGCGACTTGCCGCTGACGCCGGATTCGGATCTGTCGATTGCTTTCCGGCTTGGAGTCAGGGCCATTGCCTCGGAGTCGGAATTTGGCCGCTTCAGTTTGCGGGCGAATCAGGCGGCGCCGCTCAATGTTTTTGTGCCGCTGAGCTGGATACAGGAAGAGATCGACCGCTCCGGACAGGCGAACTTGCTTCTGGTCGCTTCGAATCCGAACAGGGAGACGACGCCGACGGACGCGAGCGAAGCGCTGGCCAAGTGTTGGCAGCTTTCTGATGCGGGTCTTGAGCTTCGGCGACTCGATCGGCATGGTGTGCTGGAAATGCGGAGCGAGCGGGTCTTCATCGATGAATCTCTGGGCCGGTCTGCAATGAATGAGGCTGATGGAGCGGTCGGAATCTTAACGTATTTCGTGAACGAGCTGCGCTTGGGTGAGAAGGCGACGCCTTATTCGATGGTCACGGCGATGGGACAGTCGGAGGCAGGCGGCATCATCGGCGGCGATATGCAGGACGACGAGATCCTCATCAGTCAATGGCTTGCCGACGACCTCGGCGCTGCACCGGGAGATTCGGTTGAGCTGAGCTATTACGTTCTTACGACGATGCGGAAGCTTCAGGAACAGAAGGCCAGTTTCCGTGTGCGGGCTATTCTGCCGATGGAACCGCCGGCCGTGGACCCGCAATTGATGCCGGACTTCCCGGGCCTGACGGGAGTCGAGAACTGCCGGGACTGGGATGCGGGCATCCCCATCGATCTGGAGAGGATTCGCAAGAGCGACGAGGATTACTGGGACACTTATCGAGGCACGCCCAAGGCGTTTGTCACGCTCGAAGCCGGCCGGAATATGTGGGCCAATCGTTACGGAAACCTCACGGCGGTGCGCTATCCCCTCAGCAAGGCGTCGGGCCCGGACATAGCGGGCAGGCTCCTGGAGACCGTCGATCCCGCTTCGGTCGGCTTGTTCTTCCAGCCTGTACGCGAGCTGGGAACAGAAGCGGGAAGCGGCACCACGGATTTCGGCCAGCTTTTTCTGGGCCTGAGTATGTTTCTGATTATCGCGGTTCTGATTCTCACGGCTCTTGTGTTTGTGTTCGGTGTGGAGAACCGCAGCGGACAAATCGGCATGTTGCTGGCTGTCGGCTTTTCACCAAAACGACTCAAGTGGCTGCTGTTCACCGAGAGCGGCGCCCTGGCCATTCTCGGGACGGTTGTCGGCAGCGCCGCGGCACTGTTGTATACCAAGTCAATGATTTACGGGCTCACGACCGCGTGGCATAGCGCGGTGAGTGGCTCGGCGATATATTTTCACGCCAAACCAACGACCTTGTTGACGGGAGCTTTGGCGGCGATTGCCGTTTCTCTGTTTGCGATTTGGCTGACCTTACGCAAACAGGTCTCACGGCCCGCGCACGAGCTTCTTGCCGGGAATATCGAATGGCAATTCTTCAGGGCTGGGCGCCTCTCCAAAGGCAGAGCGGGATTATGGATTGGGATCGTGGCGGCTATCGGCGCCGTTGTGCTGCTTGCTATGTTCGGCACCGGCGACAGCCGCTCCGTTTCGGCCGCATTTTTTGGGGCCGGCGCGCTGCTTCTGATCGCTGGGATGGGATTGGCCCACGCGCTGCTGAAGATGTTAGCAGGGCGCTGGAACAGGACGATGGCATCCGTGGCTGGTTTGGGTCTGCGAAATTCGAGCAGGCGAAGCGGACGCAGCCTGGCCATCGTGGGATTGCTTGCGTGCGGCGTTTTTCTAGTAATTGCTGTGGGGGCGAATCGGCATGACCCGGCGGCGGATGCCCACAAGCGGGCTTCGGGAACCGGAGGTTTCGCGCTGTATGGCGAATCCACAATTGGCATTCTTCACGATCTGAGCAGCGAGTCAGGCCGTGAGAAGATGGGGTTGGATGATACCAGTCTCGAAGGCGTGCAGACCGTTCAAATCCGCGTACACGACGGGGACGATGCGAGCTGCTTCAATTTGAATCGGTCGCAGAGGCCACGGCTTCTGGGTGTGCCGCCAAGCCGACCGAGAATGCGGGGCTCCTTCACGTTCGCGAAGGTCATTGACGGGGCCAGCGACGAAGAAGCCTGGGATTTGCTGACACGCGATTTCGGCAACGACGTGGTCCCGGCGGTCGGCGATTACGCGACGGTTGTCTGGGCGCTGGGCAAATCCGTTGGGCAGGATCTGGAATACACCGATGAAGAGGGCAGGACTTTTCGATTGCGAATCGTCGGCACTGTGAGGAATTCGATCCTTCAGGGAAGCCTGCTCATTGCCGAGGACGAATTCGTCGGGCGGTTTCCATCCGAGGGCGGATACAGACTGCTCCTTGTCGATACCCCCGAGGATACGATCGACGACGTGATGGACACGCTTTCTTATCGATTGCGAGATTTTGGCCTGGCCCTTACGCCGGCGGCGCAGCGCCTTGCGGAATTCAGCGCCGTTGAGAATACATATCTGTCGATCTTCCAGTTGTTAGGAGGGCTGGGATTGGTTCTGGGGAGCGTGGGACTGGGGCTGGTTGTGCTTCGCAACGTGTTGGATAGACGCGGTGAGCTTGCGATGCTCAGAGCGGTCGGATTCGACAAGCACACACTGCGCAAAATGGTCTTCGAGGAGCACAGCGGACTGATGCTCTTCGGCCTGGGCAGTGGAGTTGCTGCGGCACTGGTTGCAGTCGGGCCAGCGCTGAAATCCCCCGGAGCGGATATCGGGCACCTTTCGTTAGTGCTGACGATTGCAGCAATCGGAATCAGTGGTATGATATGGATATGGGTCGCGACGGCCTTCGCACTAAGTGGGGGCATGCTTGAGGCGTTGAGAAGCGAATAGACGCAGCAAACGTTGGCTGAGCAGAAGATGAGACAAACGACAATCACAAAGTCAATACCTGTTGGGCTCGCCGTATTGGGAGTGGTGTTACTCTATGTATGGCTCAGTGCCGATGCCGCCATAGACCTGACGGAGCGTGTGCCTCCGGCCCAGGATACGGCGCAGGTGCTGCCTGATGATGAAGATGTGGTCAAGATACAGGGTGAGCTGGTGCAGCTTGATGGCGTTCCGGCAGATTTACCCGGCGCCTGGCCTCGATTCCGAGGATCGAACTTCGATGCCGTCAGTATCGAGGATTTTTCGCCAACAAGGACTTGGCCGGTGGGCGGCCCCGCAGTCCTTTGGTCGATCGAGGTCGGAGAAGGTTACGCCGGGGCCTCGATTCTGGCCGGGCGCGTGTACATCATGGATTATGACCGGCAAAACCAGGCGGACGTCATTCGATGCCTCTCGCTCGATGACGGCCAAGACATCTGGCGGTATTCTTATCCCGTGAAGGTCAAGCGCTGGCATGGAATGAGCCGGACAGTGCCGGCCGTAACGGAAAAATATGTCGTGACCATGGGGCCGAAATGCCACGTAACTTGTTTGGATTCCGTGAGCGGTGAATTCCGCTGGATGTTCAATCTCGTCAAGGAGTTCAACACGAAAGTGCCGCAGTGGTACACGGCCCAGTGTCCGCTGATTGACGAGGGCAAGGCCATCATTGCCCCGGCCGGCGATATTCTTATGATGGCCATCGATTGCGAAACGGGCCGGATCCTCTGGCAGACACCCAATCCAGACGGCTGGATCATGACCCATTCGTCAATGGTGCCTATGGAATTCAGCGGCAAGCGTTTCTATGTTTATTGTGGCGGCGACCACATCAGGGGCGGAGTGATAGGTGTTTCGGCTGAAGATGGGAGCGTTCTGTGGAAGACGGACCAGTGGAAAGTTCGTTTCAATGTTCCTATGCCGGTTGTTATCGGGCCGAACCGCGTATTCCTGACCGCCGGCTATGGTCAGACCGAGAACGGCTGCGCGATGCTGCGTCTGACCGAGGCCGATGGGGAAATCACTGTTGAATCCGAGTTCCTGCATCCCACGGAAGTATTTGGCTCGATACAACACAGCCCCATTTTCTATAACGACCATATCTATGGCGTCCGCCCGGATGGGCAGTTGGCCTGTCTCAATCTTGAAGGCAACGTGATTTGGACCAGCACAAGCGCGAACAAATTCGGCAGCGGGCCATATTCTATCGTATCCGGGCTGATTTATGTGATGAATGATACGGGAGAACTGACTTTGGTACAGGCCAATCCTTCCAGTTACGTGGAGCTAGCCCGAGCCAAAGTACTGGACGGACACGAATCGTGGGGTCCGATGGCCATCGCTTCGGGCAGGCTGATTGTACGTGACACGGAACGAATGCTATGCCTCGATATCTCCCAACCTTAGATCCAGCTCATTGAAGATGGGGCATTTTCCTGCTAAAATGAGACTTTATACCAGTTGCAGAGGTACTGATATGGATCAGATCACAGGCAAGGCAAACACCAGGCTGCTCGTCGGGATTCTGATTGGTCTGGCTGTTATGGTTGCGGTTATGGCCGTGGTAAGGCTTGACGTGATCGGCCGAAAGGGCAACGGTCTCGGCAAAGGCTTCAAGTATGATATCGAAGAACTGACACGCGTTGACCCGGCCCTGATTGTATATGAAGAGTCAGCCGATGCGATTGAGACGGGCCTTGCCGCCACGCACGGTATTGCTGTCGATTCAAAGGGCTTCATCTACGTCGCGGCAGATCGCGCGGTTCGCATATTCTCCGATCGTGGCGTCATCCTCGGCGAAATCGAGCTGGCTGAGCCGGCCGGATGTCTGACGGTCTCAACTGATGGAAACCTGTTCGTCGGATTCAAGGATCATGTCGAAATCTATGATGCCCAAGGGCAGCGCCAGGCCAGTTGGGATAGTCTGGGCACGAATGCCCTCTTGACCAGTATTGCGGCTCAGGGCGATGATGTTTTTGTTGCCGACGCGGGCAACCGCGTTGTGATCCGCTATGATGTATCAGGCAATGTTCTCGGACATATCGGCAAGAAAGACTCCTTCCGCAACGTACCCGGGTTTGTGATTCCCAGTCCTTATTTTGATCTGGTGGTCTCCCGTGACGGATTGCTCCGGGTAGTCAATCCCGGGCGCCGCCGCGTTGAAGCGTACACGTTCGAGGGTGATATCGAGTTCTGGTGGGGCGTCAGCTCTGTGGATATCGAAGGATTCTGTGGATGCTGCAATCCCGTCAATATCGCCGTGCTGCCTGACGGCGGATACGTCACCTGTGAGAAGGGTTTGGTGCGAGTGAAAGTCTATGATTCCGAGGGTCAATTCGCTGGAGTGGTCGCCGGCCCGAGCCAGTTAGTCCGCGAAGGCGAGTGCAGAGTGTGCGACCTTCCCGAAGAATGTCAGGCCGGCGGTTTTGACGTGGCTGTTGATGCCGCCGGACGCGTATTCGTGCTGGACACGATCAGGAACAATGTGAGGATATTTACGAAAATAGAAGGTCGATGATGAACGAATCTTCCCGACAACCATGCAGCCGCAGACAGTTGTTTGCCGGTGCGTTGCGATACGCCGCTCTGGGGCTGTTGGCCGCAGGCGGAGCGGCTCTCGTTGCCAAAAGACATCGCCTGCTACGAGAGGGCGTTTGCATCAGCGGCGGCCTCTGCGGCGGTTGCGCGATTTTGCATCAGTGCGCTCTGCCGGAGGCGTTGTCGGCGAAGAAGATTTCGGCAGGAGTGCATAGTGGGCGAAGATAACAAAACAATCAACCGGCGCTGTTTTCTTAGAGACAGCCTCTGGGGCGCATCTCTTGTCGGATTGGGGATGGTGGCCGGAGCCGCGGCGCGCAAGCACAAGAAAACCGACCTGATCTGGCAAATCGATCCCTATTTGTGTACTTCATGTACAAACTGCGCAACGTATTGCGTGCTGGAAGAATCCGCAGTCAAGTGTGTGCAGGTTTATGCGATATGCGGCTATTGCGATTTCTGCCCCGGGTATTTCGAACTGGGGGCTTCCGTGCTGGAACCGGGCGCCGAAAATGAGCTTTGTCCGACCGGGGCGATCACACGAACGTTTGTCGAGGAGCCCTACTACGAATATACCATCGACGAATCGCTTTGCATTGGCTGCGCCAAATGCGTCAAGGGCTGCGCTGCCTTCGGAAACGGCTCGTTGTTCCTGCAAGTCCGTCATGATCGCTGTCTGAACTGCAACGAGTGTGCCATCGCCATGGCTTGTCCTTCAGGAGCATTCAAGCGGGTGCCCGCCGACCAGCCTTATCTTCTGAAGGGAGAAAGCCACGCTTGATGATGCGCTTTGCCCAAATCATAACCGGTATAGCCCTTGCTCTAATCTCGTGCGGTCTCGTATGGTCGGCCGAGCGTTTTCCGCCGCCCGATTTCGAGAGCGGCCACGAAATGCCCAGCCCGACAACACCTCATCCGCGGCAGGACATCTATGAATACATCGACGTCGTGGTCCTGTTGGCAGCGCTCGGACTGGCCTCGTACCTGGTGTTGAAGAAACGCAGCCGGCGGGCGATTTTTGCACTCACGGTCTTTTCACTGCTGTACTTCGGCTTTTGGCGAGAGGGCTGTGTTTGTCCTATCGGCGGCACTCAAAATATTGTCCTGAGCATTTTCGACGCCGAATATGTCGTTCCGATTACGGTGGCGGCGTTCTTTCTCTTGCCACTTGTCTTTACCCTTTTCTTCGGGAGGACTTTTTGCGCGGCAGTGTGTCCGCTTGGGGCGGTCCAGGACCTGGTGTTGTGCCGTCCGGTTGCAGTGCCAAGCTGGGCCGAAAGCGGATTGCGCCTGTTGGCGTACGTGTATCTGGGCGCAGCCGTCCTGTTTGCCGCTACCGGAAGCGCATTTATCATATGCCGGTATGATCCGTTCATTTCGATATTCCGCCTGACGGGCGACCTGAACATTCTCATACTTGGAGCGTGTCTTTTGCTGATCGGCGTATTTGTCGGACGTCCCTATTGCCGATTTATTTGTCCCTATGGGGTTGTCCTCAGGCAGCTTTCGCGCCTCTCGCGGCGACGTGTGACGATTACCCCTGACGAGTGTATCCAATGCAAGCTGTGCGAAGAGTCGTGTCCTTTTGGCGCAATCAAGAAGCCCGCGGCAAAGTGGTCGGACCAGGATTACGGAATCGCCAAGAAAAGGCTGGGCTTTTTCCTTCTCATTTTGCCGGTGCTGGTTTTGTTGGGTGGATGGGCGGGCTCAAGCCTCAAAGCAGTCGCGGCACGCGCCCATGAGACGGTCCGATTGGCTGAGCGCATCTACCTGGAAGAGACCGGCGAGGTGACGGAGACCACCGATGCCAGCGCGGCGTTCAGAGCAACGGGCAAAGAGATCGAAGAACTCTATGCGGACGCATCGAGTATTCGAGCTCAGTTCGGGTTTGGCGGGTGGTTCTTCGGAGGTTTTGCAGGCCTGGTGATTGGTCTGAAACTGATTGGACTTTCCGTCTGGCGTCAGCGGACAGACTACGAGGCTGACAGGGCGAGTTGTCTGGCGTGCGGCCGGTGTTTTGAGTACTGCCCCAGAGAGCACGTCCGGCTGGAACAAGCTAAGGAGGTGAAAACTTAGCCGCCTATGAAATCAGACAATAATAACATCTCAGAGAGTGCCGGGATGGCGAATACGTGGTACCGATGTGCTGTCGCCACGGCGCTGGTCAGTGGAATATTTTCTGTGGTTGTCTGTGTTTTTATGCTCTTGAATCACGGCAAGAGTACTATCGTGGATACAGAACAGGAATTACAACTTCTGGATCTCAGAGCCGACAGCCGCACGCAGCCTGAAAACAAACAATTGCTCTCACAGATTCGCGAACTGGACCTGCAAATCAGACAACAGCGGCTTCGCTCGCTGGACCATTCTCGCATGGGCGGTTATCTGCTCTTGGGCGGTGTCGTCATCGTGTTGATTAGCCTCAAGGTGATGGGCGAACTCAAGCGAGAGCTGCCTGCTCCTCGCGGCGGCGCCGACAAAGCTGATGAGCAGATTCGCAGAGCAGCGCTTGGCCGATGGGCAGTGACCGCAGGCATGGCTCTGCTGGGCCTGGGATCCGTGTTTCTGGTCTTGAGGCCGAAGATTGACTTTCCCGCGGCCGGTGCAGCCGGCACTTCTTTGGCCTCGGCGGAGCTTGCGCGCAAGAGCTGGCCGAGCTTTCGCGGCCCCGACGGTAGCGGAATAAGCACCCATACCGACGTGCCTTCGGACTGGGACGGCGAAACAGGCAAGGGGATCCTCTGGAAAACGAAGGTGCCCTTGCCCGGGCACAATTCACCCGTTGTCTGGGGCGACCGCGTTTTCCTTTCCGGAGGCGATGCAAATGACTTACAGGTTTACTGCTTCGATGCCGCTTCGGGCGTGTTGCTCTGGACGGGCGAGGTCACGCGCGTGGCCCTGAAGGACGATGAAGAGCCGCTGGAGCCGATGGAGGACACCGGCTTTTGCGCCTCCACCGTTGCGACGGACGGCCGGCACGTTTGCGCGATTTTTGCGACCGGTGACGTCGGCTGCTTCGACTTTAAGGGGCGGAAGGTCTGGGAAAAAAGCCTGGGCATACCCGACAGTTCCTACGGATACGCCTCTTCGCTTACGGTGTTTCGAAATTTGTTCCTGATTCAATACGACCAGGGAGGTATCGAAGATGGGCTCTCGGCCCTCATCGCCCTGGATGGATTCTCGGGTGAAATTGTCTGGCGGACGAAACGGCCGGTCGGGAACTCATGGAGTTCGCCCATCGTGGCTCCTGTTGGGGAGCAAACCCAGATCATCACCTGCGCCGACCCGTGGGTGATCGCCTATGAGCCGGCCAAGGGCGCGGAGCTCTGGCGCGCCGAATGTCTGGCCGGCGACATCGCGCCGTCGCCGATCTACTCGAATGCGTTCGTTCTGGCCATAGAACCCTACAGTAAAATGGTTGCGATTCGTGCCGATGGACGGGGCGATGTCACCCAGACACATATCGCCTGGAGCATGGAGGAAGGAGCTCCGGATATCTGTTCGCCGGTCAGCAACGGAGAACTGATATTCTTGCTGGCCACCGAGGGACTTTTGGGCTGTTACAAGCTCTCGGATGGAACGAAGGTGTGGGAGCATGATTTGCTGGAGTACTTTCAGGCCTCACCGAGCCTGGTAGGCGGGAAACTGTATCTATTGAGTGAAAAGGGCCAGATGTTCATTGTCGAGGCAGGGCCGGAATACAAGCAACTGGCTCAGTGCGCATTGGGCGAAGAATGCAGGGCATCGCCCGCTTTTGCAGATGGCCGTCTCTTCATCCGGGGCCTTCAGAACCTCTACTGCGTAGGAAACAGCGAGTAATGAGTGAGCTCGATTTGACATTTGTCGATCAGGCGGTTGACAGACTCGGGACCGGCGAGGAAAACGTGCTCGAGATATTGCAGGCGGTCCAGGGGCACTTCGGATATCTGCCCCAGGAAGCTCTCGAGCGGATCTGCCGGATCACAGAGATTACTCCTGCATCCATCGCCGGCGTTTCGACGTTCTACAACCAGTTCCGGCATCGGCCCGTCGGGCGCCATATCATTCACGTCTGCGTCGGCACCGCGTGCCATGTCAAAGGAGCAGATCGCGTGTATGAGGCGTTCCAGCGTCATCTTGGTATCGCCGAGGGCGACGATACAGACGCCGACAAGATGTTTACGGTCGAGAGAATAGCCTGCCTCGGATGCTGCACGCTGGCGCCCGCCGTGCAGATCGATGACGTAACATATGGGCACCTCTCTCCCGGCACCGTTGCGACAGTGCTCAACGATTTTCTAAGATATGAGCGAAGCAGGGCGGGCCGCCATAAGAAAGCTTCCGAGCATTGGGCCGAAAGCTCGGACCGCCGGGGTGAAATTCGCCTGGGCCTGGGTTCGTGCTGTGTCGCCCGGGGCAGCGGCAAGCTGCGCGACGCCCTGGAAAAGGCGTTAGGCGATACCGGCGTGAAAATCAGGGTTAAACGCGTGGGGTGTGTCGGCATGTGCCACCAGACGCCACTCTTGGAAGTGGTGATGCCCGATGACAGGTCGTTCCTGTATGCAAAGGTGCAGCCGGGGGACGCCAAGGCCATTGTCACGCGTCACTTCAAGGTAGGTGGGATAGCTCGAAGGATCTCCGGTGGCGTTTCTCAGGTTCTCGATCGAATGTTGACGGATGAAGAATCAGCTCCTGTGACGCGCTATTCAATCAACGTGCGCGACAAGCCCGTGGCTGATTTCCTCGGCAGGCAGGAACATATCGCCACCGAACACCACGGAATTATTGATCCAATTGACATCGACGAATATTTGTCGCGCGACGGATTCAAGGCCCTCGAACGATGCATTCGCCAGATGAGTCCCGAAGAGGTCATCGCTGAGATTGAGCGCAGCGGGCTTCGCGGTCGCGGTGGCGCCGGCTATCCGACGCATCGCAAGTGGTCTGCCGTAAGAGACCAGCCGGGCAACGAAAAATTCATGGTCTGCAACGGGGATGAGGGAGACCCGGGGGCCTTCATGGACAGAATGTTGATGGAGTCCTATCCATATCGCATCATCGAAGGCATGACCATCGCAGCCCATTCAGTCGGCGCCAAACAGGGCTATTTCTATATTCGCGGGGAGTATCCGCTGGCCACCGAGCGGATCAGCCAGGCCATGGAGAATGCCACCCGGCGAGGCTTTCTCGGTGACAATATCCTGGGCAGCGGATTTTCACTGCATCTGAAAATCGTACCCGGCGCCGGCGCGTTTGTGTGCGGCGAGGAGACGGCGCTGATCGCCAGTATTGAGGGTCGCAGAGGCATGCCGCGATTGCGGCCACCCTATCCGGCCCAGAACGGTCTTTGGGGCAAGCCCACGCTCATCAACAACGTCGAGACGTACGCCGCGGTGCCCTGGATTCTGCGAAACGGCTCGAAAGCGTTTGCCGAGCTTGGGACGAGCAGCAGCAAGGGGACGAAGGTCTTCGCCCTGGCAGGCAAAGTGGACCGTGTTGGCCTTATTGAAGTACCGATGGGTATTTCCGTGCGGCAGATTGTGGAAGACATCGGCGGGGGGATCGCCGGCGGATTGCGTCTGAAGGCCGTGCAGGTCGGAGGGCCTTCAGGCGGGTGCGTCCCGGCGGACCTGGCGCATCTTCCGGTGGACTACGAGACACTGCAAAGCATCGGGACCATGATGGGCTCCGGCGGACTGGTTGCGCTGGATGAGACCGACTGCATGGTGGATATTGCCCGCTACTTTCTGGAATTCACGCAGAACCAGTCGTGCGGCAAATGTACGTTTTGCAGGATCGGCACCCGGCGCATGCTGGACATCCTCGATCGCTTGTGTGCCGGGCAGGGCAGCATGGCAAACATTCAAGAATTGGAAGACCTGGCTCGGATGGTTCAGACAACCAGCCTGTGCGGCCTTGGCAAAACCGCCCCCAATCCAGTCCTTTCCACGGTCAAGTACTTCCGCGATGAATACGAAGCCCATGTCCAGAAGCGCTGCCCGGCGGGAAAATGCAAAGCTCTGATTGCGTATTCAGTCACCGACGATTGCATTGGCTGCACTTTGTGCGCCCAGCGCTGCCCCGTTGATGCCATTGACATGAAGCCATATCAGAAGCACGAAATCGACACCGAGAAATGTATTCGCTGTGGGACTTGCCAGCAGGTCTGTCCCGCAGATGCGGTTGAGGTTCGGTAGGCAATGCCCAGACTATTCGTGGACAATCGTGAAGTAGAAGTTGACCGGGGTGCAACCATTCTTGATGCCGCCCGCAAGCTTGGTATTGAAATTCCCACAATGTGCTTTTTGAAAGAATACGAGCCCTCGACCAGCTGCATGGTTTGCGTGGTCAAAGTCAACGGCATGGCGTCTCTGACGCCGGCATGTGGAACGCCCGCTGCGGACGGCATGCGCGTCGAGACCGAGTGTGACCAGGTCCAGCAGGCCAGAAAAGCGGCCCTGGAGCTGCTGCTCAGCGACCACGTGGGCGACTGCATGGGACCCTGTCACGTCATATGCCCGGCGCAAATGAATATCCCGCTGATGATTCACCAGATTCGGGACGGTAAGCTTCGCGACGCCATTATCACCGTCAAGAAAGATATCGCCTTGCCGGCAGTTCTGGGCCGGATTTGTCCGAAACCTTGTGAGCGGGGTTGCCGGCGGGCCGCCGTCGATGAAGCGGGGCAGGCCATTTCAATCTGCCTGCTCAAACGCTATGTCGCCGATGTCGATCTGCAGTCGACACAACCCTATCTACCGGCGTGCAGACCGAAGCTGAACACACGCGTCGCGATTGTCGGGGCCGGCCCGGCGGGATTGGCCGCGGCGTACTACTTGCAGCAGGAAGGAGTGGCATGCACGATCTTCGACGACCACGACAAGCCGGGCGGAATGCTGCAATACGGCGTTCCGGAGAAAGAGCTGCCCAGGGACGTGCTGGCTCGAGAGATTGCCTTGATTGAGAAGTTGGGCGTGAAGTTCGAGTTTCAGGTTCGAGTCGGCCAAGCCTTATCGCTGGAGGATTTGCGCAGAGATTTCGACGCCGTGTTCGTTGCGGCCGGAGCGGACGCCGAACCGATGGGTCTCAAAACAAGCGCCAACGGCATTGCGATAGATTCCGATACGTATCAGACGGACATCGTCGGCGTCTTTGCCGGAGGGGATGCCGTTCGAAAGCGAAGACTGACGGTTCGAGCCGTCGCAGACGGCAAAGAGGCGGCTGTGTCCATCTGCCAATACTTAGCGGGCCGGACGGTGACCGGCCCGGCTAAGGAATTCAATACGCGGATCGGCAAAGTCAGGGACGAAGAGAAAGACGCTTTTGCCGCATGCGGTAGCTCAGAGCATCGGGTGACCCCGTCACATAATGGTGATGGATTCACGGATGAGCAGGCCGGGCAGGAAGCTGCTCG
>CP070806.1:639241-652916 GCA_020343675.1 Phycisphaerales bacterium | reverse complement strand
CCGCTGGCGATAGGCGTCGCGTGGACGCATGATCCGGCCCGGCCCCTCGAATGGAACCGTATCGGCGATCCTGTTTTGTCGCGCGACCAGCCTGACGTGCGCGATTTTGAGGCGCTGACCCAGTACAAGAGCAATATCATTTATGACGAGAGTGAGACGCTCGGGTATCCCTTTGTGATGTTCTACAACGGCAAGAAGAGGAACGGATATGAGCGCATCGGCATGGCAGTCTCGCGCGACATGAGGTATTGGCGGCGCTACGGCACGGCCCCGGTCATCGACAACGGCAAAGGCATTTCCGGCGATCCGCAAATTACAAAAATGGGACCGGTGTGGGTGATGTTCTATTTCGGAGCGGGCTGGAAGCCGAAAGCCTTCGACACGTTCGCCTGTTCCTACGATTTGGTGCACTGGACCAAGTGGGACGGACCTCACTTAATCGAACCGTCCGAACCGTGGGACCGAACCTACGCCCACAAGCCCTGGATCATCAAACACAATGGCATTGTCTATCACTTCTATTGCGCCGTAGGAGATCAGGGCCGCGTGATCGCACTGACTACATCGAAAAACCTGCGCCAATAGGCCCTCGAATACAGCAACGGGTGTGGCTTCGTGCAATTTCGGCCCTCATAAAAAAGCACCTGTGAGGTCATTGGCTGGAAAGCTGCCTGCCGCCGATTAACTGAAAGACAGTATAGTTGGCCGCCAGCTCGGGTACCAGGCCTCTCTCCCTTTGATCCCACACATCGTTGTCGAATACACGACGGTCGTTGCACAACGTCACATGGCCATCCTTGAAGAGGGCGTTGACCGCGTGCATGCCTTGTCTCTTGTGGCTGATTTGGAACTTGTGGCGGATATGGTCGGTCATGAAAGGAACGTAAGGGTCGATCACGTCAATAGTCTTAGCGGTTTCATCGGGCATCCTCGTGGCCGGATTCCTCGGAATCCTCGGGTTGATAGGAAGATAGGTATAGCCCATGCGTATCCACTGATTGTGCCCCGTTCCATCCTTGGCGTTGTAGGTTTGCGGGAGCGTACCCCAGGGTTTTGGATCATTGTAGGATTCGAACCTGTAGAGCAGATGCTTGTTCGAAGGACAATAAAAGACCTTCGGGTCCGCGACGTACCCGCCTTCATACAAGACGGCCAGTTTCATGGGAATCGGCTTACCATTGGCGTCAACATAATTAGCTTCGCTGCGATACAGGACGTAAGACTGGACCAACAAGTAAGGTTTCGTGCTCGTTTTGTTGGAATTATAGATGGGCATGCGATTTTCATTTTGAGACGTGTAGGCGACAATCGCTACGCCGATCTGTTTGACCTGATTTGAGCAGACGGCTCGTTTGGCTACTTCGCGGACGCGGCTCAGCGCGGGCATCAGGATGCCCATCAACAGGGCGATGATCGCAATGACCACCAGCAATTCGATCAACGTAAAACCGACTCTTTTATTCTTCATAACCACTTTCTGCAAATCCGGAGTATTATTGTAGCAGAGTCTTGAACAAAAATCAATTCTTTAATAGAGGCTTGTCGATATGTCACGCCCCATGAAGGATCTGAATAGGCCATCAGGACTATGTTTGAGCGCTTAGTGGAGCGTATTCTTGTTATTCTCGGGCTTGCGGTAGTCCACAAACACCGTCGGGTCCGTGCCGTTGAGCCATTCCTCGACGTTCGTGTAACCATCGTTGTCGGCGTCGCCAGCGCCGTCGGAAGGATCGTTCGATGCCAAACCGAATTTCCTCTCCCACTCATCCGGCATTCCGTCATGGTCGCTGTCAACAGGCGCGGGCGCCGATTGGTACTCGGGCCAGCCGCCCACGTCCGAGGGAATATCGATGATACCGTTTTTGTAGGTAGTCTTGCCCGTGAGCACCATATTGACAATGCGGGCGTCCACGGGATCGCGTTTGGGCAGGGTCGCCCCGGCTGAAGCCAGGACAAGCTCGTAAGCTTCCTGAGCGCTCTGCTGGGTAATCGGAGCCGCCGGAGCCGGCGTTGTCGCACGCACTTTTCTGATCAGCGCCCGGATCTCGGCTTCGGCCTCGACGTCATCAAACTGGACACCGCCGTCCCAGTTGTTCGCCGTGACCTTCGGATTACCGACGACAAAATTATCTTCCACGTACCACTTGCCATCCCGCTGAGCCTCGCTGTGCATGTCAAGATGCTGGGGCCTGCAAATGCGGTATCGGCTGGCCCCTTTGTTCACGGCCGGTCCCGGCTTGTAGTAGTTGGCCACGACGTTGACCATCGAGCTGGCATCGCCTCCGTCCACCGTCCGGTGCCGCCAGTTGAAAAGGACGTTGTTGCGGAAGTCGAAGTGGTCTCCCCAGCCGATGCTGGGATTTCTGCCCGTGTTGCACGCAAACAGGTTGTGGTGGAACGAACCATTCCGGCCGCCCCATGTGGCGCCAAAGGCGTGGTTGTTCAGGTCCAGCGCTTCACTGGATATGCACCACTGGATGGTTAGATTCTCGGTAGGCATTTTCTTATCCGGGCCGTCGGGCATTTTCTTCATATAGCGGTAGAGAGACAAATTCTCATCCAGCCCCCAACTCGCCGAGCAGTGGTCCACGATGATATTGCCTACGGGATAGCCGCCGAGTCCGTCGTTGCGATCCTTGATGTTGCCCCGCCGGAAGCGCAGGTATCGAATCACGACGTTGTGCGTATTGATTTCGGTGGTTTGCCCCCGGATGCAGATACCGTCGCCGGGAGCGGTCTGGCCGGCAATGGTGATATACGGGTTCGAGATCGACAGAGGCTTCTCCAGTGTGATAATGCCCGAGACGCGGAAGATGACGATACGCGGCCCTTGCGCTTCGAGGGCTTCGCTCAGGCTGCCCGGGCCTTCGTCGCGGAGGGTGGTCACCTCGAAGACCTTTCCGCCCCGTCCGCCCCGCGTGAACGCGCCGGCCCCCTCGGCGCCGGGAAAGGCCGGGATGGGGGCCTTTTTCAGGACATCCGCATCTGTTCCGGCCACGCAGAACGCAGTCGTCCCGAACACAGCAGCAAGAAGGATTAGACAGAAGTGCACAGAGCCGAAACGGACCAACTCAGGCCAAGACCTTAGATCGTCGAGTCGGCCATCGTCGGATATGAGTGTGGATAATGTTGCCATTTATTGCTACCCTTCCCGTTTTGAAGACCCATTTTGAGAGTACGGCTGTCCCCAATTGTAGTCAATACCCTTGATATGGCAAGGATTTGCGTTAGACTATCCGCATGGAACGGCCCGGCGACGGCAAATTTGACGGCCGAGATGACAGCGGAAGCGCGTATTTGGACTGTAGTTGAAAGGACAACATCATGCGTTCAGAATTCAGACAGTGGGCGATCTTGGGGCTTGTAGTGGTTCTGTCGCTCGCGGAGTCAGCTTTGACCAGGCAGCGCCCACGCACAAGACGGTCACAGCGCGTACGGATGGGGCAGATTCAGGTAACCAGCCCGAACGGAAATGTCAGGCTGACAATGCTGCCCAACGCCGAGCGGCTGACGTTCACGGTGAGCCTGGGCGGTAAGCCGGTGCTTGATTCATCCACGATTGTCATGAAGGTTGACGGCTACGACCTCTCGTCGGGAGTTGTCCTCGGCGAGGTGGAGCGCTATGAGATCAACGAGCAATATCCCTGGCAGGGCAAACACAGCAGAGCTCTCAACCATTGCAGTGGCGCCCGGATCTCGCTGGAGCATGACCTCTCGTTTATCGACTACGTTCTGGAGGTTCGCGTCTTCGATGACGGGGCGGCTTTTCGACACGTGATCCCCGGCAACGAAGGAACATCGAGGGTGCCGGACGAGTATACAACGTTTGTTCTGCCGGTCGGCTCGACGGTCTGGAGCCACGGTCTTGGGGGACATTACGAGGCTCCGTACAAGAAGCGCGACGTTTCCGAGATTGAAGCGGGACAGTGGGCGGGACCACCGGTAACATTCAAATTGTCGGGCGGCGGTTACGGCTCGATTACCGAGGCAAACCTGGTCAATTACAGCGGCATGGCGCTCGAGGCGGATGGCCGCCGCGGTTTCGTGATGGGACTCGGCCACCGCCAGCCGTTGAATTACCCGTATGAATTACGCTACGGGCGAGAGGAAGCCAAGCGTCTTGCCAAGCCGGCATCGGTTAGCGGAACAATCGCCACCCCGTGGCGGGTCGTGATGGCCGGGCGGGACCTCAATGACTTAGTCAACTGCGACATCGTGCATAACCTGTGCCCGGCGCCCGATCCTGCGTACTTTCCCGAGGGCATCAAGACGGAGTGGGCCAGGCCGGGCCGGGCGGTGTGGCGGTACGTGGACGGCGGAGACAGTTCATTCGAAGGATTGAACGGTTTCTCCCGAATGGCCGGACAGCTGGGCTACGAATACCATATCCTCGAAGGTCTTTGGCGACGCTGGAGTGAAGAACAGATCAGGCAGATCGTGGAATTCTCCGCCGAGCGAGGAGTCCGGCTGCTGTTCTGGGTGCACAGCAACCGGCTGCGCACCGTCCAGGAGCGAGAGGAGTTCTTCTCGAATCTGCACAACCTCGGAGTCGGCGGCGCCAAGATTGACTTCTTCGACCACGAAGCCAGAGAGACGGTCGATCTGTACGAGGAGCTACTCAGAACGGCCGCGAAATACAGGATGGTGGTCGATTTTCACGGCGCGAACAAGCCCACCGGGCGAGAACGGACCTGGCCGAACGAGCTGGTGCGCGAAGCCGTCCGGGGAATGGAGAGCAGTTCGCTTCGTGAGCGCGCGCGTCACGAGACGATCCTGCCGTTTACCCGCTTTCTGGCTGGTCCGGCCGAATACACGACCATGCACTTCGGAGAACGCCGCGGCGATACGACCTGGGCACACCAGATAGCCAGCCTTGCGATTTTTGACAGCCCACTATTGACAGTGGCGGCGCATCCGCAGTCCGTACTCGATAATCCGGCGGTGGATGTCATCAAAAGTATCCCGGCTGTATGGGACGAGACAATCGTTTTGTCCGATTCGGAAATCGGGGAGCTCGCCGTGTTCGCGCGGCGCACCGGGCAAACATGGTTCCTGGCCGTCATGTGCGGCCCGCAGGCTAAGGCAATCCGCGTGCCCCTGTCTTTCCTCGGCGACGGGCCATACAAGGCCTCGCTGGTCCGAGACAACAGGCAGGATGCAGCTAATGTGGTCTTGGAGGACAGGGTCGTGCGGCGAAACGATACGCTCGCAATCGAAATGATCAACGGCGGCGGCTTCGTCGGGCGTTTTTCGAAGTAGCGTGTGCGTGCCGTGCGTCGGAAAGAATGCTGGACGAGAACGCGCTGGCATCCGAACGTTGTCTCTGAGTTCTCTCCAGGAGGATCGACCCTGCAGATTCGAGGTGCACAAATGAGAGAGTGTCGCATCAGTCTTATTGTGTTTGCATCCATGATTTCTCTTTCGTCGGCGGTCTTCGCCGAGACGCTGCCTCCGGTCCCGCGTGAGCAGTGGGGAGCACCGGCTGTCACAGTCTCTCATGTGCAGGGAAACTGGATTCTCTCAGGCAAGAAACACAAAGTCATCCTCAACGAATCAGACTTGTCGATGAAAGTTGAAGCCGGTCCTGTCAATTGGATGATGGTGCCCTCACTGGAGAACGACGTACTCGTCAAATCAAGGGCAGAGCAATTCTACCTTCGTCTCGCTGATGCCGGCAAGATAGAGATTACGCCTTACGATACAGGATACAAAACAGGCGTAAAAATCAGGCTGGAGCAGTTTCGTCACGAGGGTCTTTTGCATGAAGGACTGGAGCTGGATTTGGCATTGTCTCTGACGGTATGCCTCGAAGGCAAGGCGGAGGAACTGGTATGCGAAGCCGTCGCGATTGAGCACGAAGCGCTGGTCCGACAACTGGATTGGCCGAAAGAACTGGATGCCAACGATGTCGATTACGCAGTATTGAATCATGTCAGGGGCAATCTGCTTGCTCGCAATTGGCCAGAGGAATATCATCCGTACAGCAATGTGCCGGAAGGGCAAGAGTCACTCATGAAGAGTGACACAAGCATCATCCAGAGCAACCTCATCGAGTGTTGGTCGATGTCATGGTGGGGATTTCAAAAGGGCGACTCGGCGATGATCCTCATCGTGGAAACGCCGGACGACGCCGCGTATAAATTTCATCATCCCGCCGGAGGCCCGACAGTTCTTGGCCCTCGCTGGCTGGCTTCACTCGGCAAGCTTCGTTGTCCGCGCTCCGTGCGGATGTGTTTCTTCCCAAAGGGAAACTATGTGACGCTGTGCAAGCGTTATCGTCGGCACGTGATGGACACGGGGCAATTTGTTTCTCTGAAGCAAAAAATCGAGCAGGAACCTCTTGTAGCCAAGCTGATCGGAACGCCGCATTTGCGTCAACATGCCTTGCGGAATTACAAACCCGGGGGCCGCCGCTACGATCCGGAAAATCCGGAGAGGAACTATAATGTGACGACTTTTGATGAACTGGCGCAGCGGCTTCGCGAGCTGAAGGCCGGTGGCGTTGACCGATTGTATGTGACTCTTGCAGGCTGGCCCTATCTGGGATATGACCGTCAACATCCGGATGCATTGCCGCCTGCCCCGGCTGCCGGGGGATGGGAAGGGCTTAAACGATGGGCCGATACATGTGGCGAGCTTGGATATATTTACAATCTGCACGATCAATATCGTGACTATTATGTTGACGCCCCTTCCTACGACCCGCAGTTTGCAGTCCATGAGGAGGACACGATAAGCCGGCCTACGGCTTTCCCCGGGACGCGATTCGGCACCTGGAAAGAAGGCGCCATTCCGTTTATGGACTACTGGGACGGGGGGAAGATGGCTTATTTGAACGCGCGCTTTGCTCTGGGACATTTGATGAAGAATTACCAACTCATCTTTGATCACGGCATAAGAATGCAAGGCAGTTATCTGGACGTGTTCGGGTATGTGCCGCCGACCGAAGACTTCAATCCCGAGCATCCGCTGACACGAGCCGGCTGCATGAAATATCGTGCAGCCTGCTTCAAATGGGCGCGGAGTAATCTGGGGATCGTGGGCACAGAGGATGGGGCGGATTGGGTCGTTCCCTACGTCGATTATTGTACAGGGGCAAATGCAGGCAAGTGCATTTCAGTGCCGCTTTACAGTCTGGTCTATCATGATGCCGTAATGACGCCCGAGGGCGGATTGCAGGATCACTTGCGATGTCTTCTGAATGGAGGCTTTGCCAGCGTTCCCAGGGATATCACGAACAGCAGGAGCATGAGTCTGTTGCGGCGGATTTGTGCTCTGCACGACAGAGTCGCTCTGTTGCAAATGACAAACCATGAATTCCTGGACAAGAGCTACCGTAAGGAGCGCAGCACTTTTGCGGATGGCACGACGGTGACCATAGACCGGGATGCGGGCACCTTTGAGATCAAGCCGAAACTGAAACCCAGGTAACAAGCAGGAGGCTCGAGCAGAATGGAGCAATTGAATCGTCGCTTCAGAGGTCAATTCGTTTTCTCCCTCATCCTCGTTATGTGCTGCGGCATCTCAGGCATTGCCGAACCGCAGGGCAGAGCGGTGTGGATGAAGCAGGCCCGGTGGGGCGTGATGAACCACTACCTGGCCGACTGGATTGCCCGCGTCGAGAAAATGGAGATGAGCGTCGAGCAGTGGAACAAACTCGTCGACGGCTTCGATGTGGAGGGGTTGGCAGAGCAGATAGAATCGGTCGGAGCGGGCTATTACCTCATCACAATAGGCCAGAATTCCGGCTACTATCTCGCTCCCAACGCCACCTATGACAGCTATGCCGGCATCCGGCCGAGCAAATGTTCCCGGCGGGACCTGGTCGCGGATCTGCACGAAGCGCTGCACAAGCGCCGAATCAGGCTGATGGTCTACCTGCCTTCGGGAGCTCCAAATGGAGATCGCCTCGCCAGCGAAGCGCTGGGTTGGCAGAACGGCCCACACCGAAACCGCGAGTTCCAGCTGAAGTGGGAGCAGGTGATTCGGGAATGGTCCTTGCGCTGGGGGGACAAGGTGACAGGCTGGTGGTTCGACGGATGTTATTGGCCGAACTCGATGTACCGCTTTACGGAACCTCCGAACTTCGCCAGTTTCGCCGCCGCAGCGAGAGCGGGTAATCCCGAGAGTGTCGTTGCCTTTAATCCGGGTGTCGTGCCTCGACTCATCTCTGTCACTCCGCATGAGGACTACATCGCCGGTGAAATCAGCACGATGGATCGTCTGGAGATACGGCGTGCCGTGGATGGGCGAATCGACGGAAAACAGGTGCACGTTTTGAGTTATCTCGGCGAGCGGTGGGGTATGGGCTCGCCCCGGTTCAACGAAGAGCAGGTGCTCAAATGGACCCGGGACGTGCGCAGCAAAGGCGGTGCGATCACGTGGGACGTTCCGATTCAGCCTGACGGCTTGATGTCGGAGGCATTCATGGAGCAATTGACCGCCGTGGGCACGGCGCTGGGCGGACGTTGAGTCTTCCACTGAACACGGCGGAAGCCCGAATCCCCCCGGGAGAAGGAGATCGCTATGCAAGGACATTTGCTGACAGGCCTGGTGCTGGTGGCCGCCTCGTTGTCGTCACATGCCGGTGGCGAGACGACCGTCAGTTTGACCGACGCGGACTACAGAACCCTGGCTTCGCGGGCCGATTTAAGCTACGACCGACCCGTCACACGCAGCGAAGAGGGTCTGCCGGTCGGCAATGGACGTATGGGCAGTCTGGTTTGGACCGTGCCCACGTCGCTCAAGCTGCAGATCAACCGCGTGGACGTGTTCGCCAGCAACGGCGCGACCAATAGTTTCCCTGAACGCCACAGCGACTATTGCGGCGGGTGCGGTTTTATCGATATCGATTTCGTTGATTTTGGAGCGGACGTTTTCACCGACCAACGCACGTCGCAGCATCTTTCCTGCTACGATGGGCTTATAACCGTCGAAGGCAGGGGAGTCAAAGCTCAGGTCCTGGCCTGGAACGAACACGATGTGATTGCCGTCAAAGTCAGCGACGAACGAAGCCAACCGGCCGCCATAAGCACGCACCTGAGGATGCTTCGTCCCGCGGTCGTCAGAACAAGAAGCCATACGGCCACATCGAAACTGAGCAGCCGCGAAGGAAGAATCACATTGACCCAGAAGTTCGAAGAAGATGACTACTACTGCGGCTCAGCCATGACCGTCGCCGCTGTCGGACGCAACACCAGGGTGAAGCTCGTGAACGACCAGGAGCTTCAGTTGGTGGCCGAGCCCGGTATGGGCTCGTTCACGATTCTGATCGCCAGTGCGGCCAGTTTCGATCCAGAAGAAGACGTCGCGGCCTCAACTCTGGCCCCGCTCGAAGCCGCTGAGGCCAAAGGGTACCCTGGACTGGCTGAGGCGAACAGGCAATGGTGGCACGATTTCTGGACACAGTCATTTATTCATTTGCACAGTAGCGATGGCGTTGCGGACGCCATCGAAGAAAACTATGCGTACTATCTGTATGTTATGGCCTCCAGTTCCCGTGGCAGGTTTCCCCCCAAATTCAACGGAATGCTGTGGACAACAGGCGGCGACACCCGCAAGTGGGGAGCACAATACTGGGGGGCGAATCAAAGCTGCCTTTACAATGGCCTGTTTGCCGCCAACCGAATCGAGCTGACGGACCCGATGTTCGATATGTACACGGCAATGTACGATGCCTGCGCCCTGGCCGCCCGGCAACAATGGGGCAGTCAGGGCATTTATATTCCCGAGACGGTGGCCTTCGACGGACCCGCCGAATTGCCCGAGGCCATAGCGCAAGAGATGCAAGACCTCTATCTGCTGCGAAAACCCTGGGATGTTCGGTCTTCAGCTTTTCGCGAATATGCCCGGACCAGGCAGCCTCATGCCAGCCGATGGAACTGGAAGGCGACCGGGAAATGGCAGAGCGGTCAGTGGCAGTATACGGATAAGGGGGCCGGCCCTTATGGCAACGTGAACCATATCTTTTCGCGAGGCGCAAAGATTGCCTATAAATATTGGATGAGATACGAATATACGAAGGACCTGCAGTGGCTGCGCGACCGGGCGTACCCGATGCTAAGGGGTGTGGCCGAATTCTATCGTAACCACCCGAATGTGAGAGAAGGACGTGACGGCAAGTATCATATACACAATGTAAACAGCAACGAGTCCGTATGGGGCGGGCAGGATACGGACGAGGAGATTTCCGCGATGCGAGGAATCCTTCCCGTCGTTATCAAGGCTTCCGAGATACTGCATCTCGATGCGGCGATGCGCCCGGTATGGAAAGAATTTCTGGACAATCTGGCGCCGCTGCCGCTGGGAGGGAATGGACCGCCCGTCTGGATAAGGGCTTCGGGGCCGGCATCCAGAGGAAGAGCAGTCTCCCATCCGGACGGCAACACCATGCCCATGTGGTATTTTGATTTGTGCAATCTCGAAAACGAGGATGAGGAAACACGCAGAATTGCAAACGCCACGTTCGAATCCTGTTTTCGCAACGGACCAGGCCCCGAAACGAGAATCGGCGTGCTATCCAAACTGGCGGTCGCGGCTGCAATTCTGGGGCGTTCCGACGACGTGAAGGTCCTGATTCCAAATCAGATTCAGACCAGAGAGACTCGTGTACTGACAAACCGGATGACGCTGCGAGAAGGCGCACAGACGACGGGCCTTCAGCGCATTGGCAGGGCGGCCGATGCGCTGCATTTAGCGCTGTGCCGGAGTGCGCCTGCCGGGCCGGGGAAGGAGCCGGTCATTCGTGTCTTTCCTGCGTGGCCCAGGCAGTGGGATGCGACGTTCCTGCTGTTGACACGCGGCGCGTTTCTGGTCGGTTCATCGATGGAGAAAGGCCAAATCGAATTCGTCCAAATCCGGTCCAACGCCGGCGGCGAGTGTCGCCTGCGCAATCCCTGGCCCGGCGCCGCCGTCACTCTGTATCGTGACGCCAGGCGGGTCAGGGATCTCGCCGGCTCTCTGCTGACCTTCCCAACGCAGCGCGGTGAGGTCCTCGTTATCGTTCCAAAAGGGGCCGCGACTTCTCCCTGAGCACAAAACAGACACGCGTCAAAACATCGTTGATTGTGCTTATCGCCGCGCTTGTTTTGCGGGGAGTGGGTCTGCCCGCCGGAATACAGCCAATTCCACCTATGACCCTGAGTGAATTTTCCATCGGCCATTTTTGTTGGCTTGCATGAGTCAGTGGGAATGTGGTATAATTATGACAGACAAGCATACCAGCAATGGCCATTGTATCTCTTTGACAAAGAAGGGCAAAAGATCATGCGCAAGCGAAAAGGTTTCACTCTAATAGAACTCTTGGTGGTGATTGCCATTATCGCATTGTTGCTGGCGATATTGATGCCGGCGTTGCAGCGCGTCAAGAAACAAGCCGGCTCAGCGGCTTGCGCAGCTAATCTGCATGAATGGGCAATCATATTCGCCATGTACACCGATGACAATAACGGATTACTCATGAATGGCTATAGCGGCGGTATCAACGGCACATGGATCGGTGCATTGCGGCCCTACTATCAGGAACCCAAACTCCGTGTCTGCCCAACGGCGACAAAGCCTATGTCGAGAGGAGCTCGGGGTCCGTTCGCGGCCTGGGGCGTCTTTGGAACCGGACTTGCAGGCGACGATCCAGGCTGGTCCGGGCCGAAGGAAGAAGGCGACTACGGCAGCTATGGCATGAATGAGCTGGCCTATAACACACCCCGGGGCGAGTCCAGATCGCAACATGTCTGGCGGACTGTTAACGTCAAAGGGGCGTCCGAGATTCCTCTGTTTTTCGACAGTATCTGGTACGATGTGTATCCGTATGATACGGACCAACCCCCCGCCTACTCGGGTGACGTTTCAAAGAGCGGAGGTGCAGGCGAGATGAAGCGGGTGTGCGTCAACCGTCACGACGGGTTCATCAACGTTCTTTTTATGGATTGGTCGGGAAGAAAGACAGGGCTCAAAGAGCTCTGGACTCTCAACTGGTATCGGGGCTTCAATACGGCCAACGCCTGGACCAAGACAGGCGGCGTCGTGCCGTCAGACTGGCCGGAATGGATGAGAGCCTTTAAGGACTACTGAAAAGCAGTTTTACGCTCGTAGAGTCACGGGCGTTGTGCTTTTCATAAATCTCACATGCTCCGATTTATGGTAACCGTACGGCCAACCACACTCCCCACGCTGTGAAAAGTTCGAGCGGATCAATTCTCAGGAATCAGCTCCCACCACAGTCGGGGATAGTCCTGCCCTTTGTTAATCCACCAGATGTCTATAGTATTCGCTTCATCACCCCAATATCATCGATGTAGATCAAACCCGAACCGCCGGCCTGCGGCTCGTCGCGATCACCTAGACCGATATATAACTTGGAGATCGAGGTAACATCAATACCTTCTGCCTCCAAGTCTGACAGGAGAATGTCCCACCTCCGCCACTTGGTTCCTAACGTAGCGCTCGTGTCCGGATGTGTCACTACCGCTACTTTCCCGACACTGTCCTCAATCACGACATAGAAGGGCTCTGGGGCATTGTCCTTCTCAAAGAAGGCATCGTAGCCCTTACTTCCCCTAAGGGGCTGGTGTCCACACCACTTTGTCCACCCAGCCACAATCGTCTCCTCCGTCTATACTCCCATCCTTAAAATATCGCCATTCCAATATATGCAAAGCCGAACCAGTAATCTTATACGTCATATTACGCCAGTCCTCTGAATCACTAATACGATCCTGACGCACGCCATCTATGTAAAATTCTAGGTAATCGCAACTCCTCTCGGAAGAAACCTTCCAGAAGAAGCTCACTGTTCCTGTTCCGTTAACTTTCGTCCGCAAATATGACTCCTCGTCATGTGAGATATCCCCGCTCTGTGCTGCATCGTAATCATGGTAGTACTCTGCATCCTGGCTGAACCAATCTTCATCGCCGCCTGTGGTGAAACTCAAAGAGGTGTCCAATGCTTCGGACAGGAAATCCACCTGAAAAACAGATGTTTCTTGGCTAAGGATATCCAGATACAGATAGCCGTAGTCAGTGTAGTAGTCGCCCTGCGTGTAGTCGCTGCCTGTTGCCGAATCGTCCACGTTGGTCGTCCCACCTGTCCCGGCCGTGGGCTCAATCTGAGTATCTTCATGCCACTCGTTGAACGAGGTAATCATCAGGATATTCTCGGCCAGCGGATCGACTTTGGGCACGACCACATCGGCGAGCATTGCCCTGAACAAATCGCCTTCGAGCGATTGCGACCTGTTTTCAAAATACCGAGGCGCGCCGGCGTGGCCGTCCCGCACACCCTTATCGTTGAATCCCGGCATTGCAAACGGGATCAGGCCGACACCCACGCTGTTGGCAGCGGCTTTCGCCTGAGACAGGATGGTTTCGAGGCGATCGAGTGCCGCTGCGGTCGAGCCTAATTGGCCCAGTGTCTGGCCGTACACGTCGTAGGCGGTGACGGCATCCCATCTGCCGGCATGGGACGACGAGTAGTTGCGGCCGAATACGTCATCGGCAACTATGTATACATCAGGAAATTCGGCCCGCAAAGCGGCCAGCGCATCGTAGCCCGGCGTTTGGCGAAAGTACGCCCGCGTCAGATATATGAAGACAACGGGACGCCCGTCGATTTTCAGATAGCTCGGATCGCCGAAGTAGTTGTCGGCGAAGTATCAGAAATCGGGCGACAGGTTGGAAT
>CP070806.1:625288-639141 GCA_020343675.1 Phycisphaerales bacterium | reverse complement strand
ATATACCAGCTATTCCAGCCCATCGGAGGCGTCAGCGCGAGGGTGTCACCGACGACGATTTTGAAAGGGCGCTGGGCCGAGCCGTGACGGTTCGCGGCCTTGAGCGTGACAAGGTAGTCGCCTCGCCTTACGGGTGCGGCGCCTCTAATGATTCCGGTCGCGGCGTCGAGCGCGAGCGTTCGGGGCAGGTTCTGCGCGCTGAAGGTCATCGGTCTTTTGCCTGTGCACGGGATGCGATAGATAAAGGGCCGGCCCGGCCGGCAGCCGTAGAGCTTCGGCCCATTGATGCGCGGTTTCGCACCCGGCTTGGGCGTCAGTATTGCGCTGTCTTGCCTGGCGACTGGGGTACAGCCCGAAAGCTGCGCGACGGTGAAGGCACAAGCTAAAAGCCAAACACACATTGACACAACATCCCGCTTGCGAGTTCCAGACACTGTCTTTCTCCTTAATCAAAGCAGCGCGAGCCAGCCGCCGTCAACGTAGATGATCTGGCCCGTGATAAACTCGCCTGCGCGTGAGGCGAGCAGGACCGCCGTGCCTATCAGGTCGTCAGGCCGGCCCCACCTGCCAAGCGGCGTTTTTTGCAGCACCCAGCGGTTGAAATCATCGTTGGTCCAGAGCGGCTCGGTCAACTCCGTGGCGATATAGCCCGGCCCGATGGCGTTGACATTGATGTTGTTGCCGGCCCATTCAACCGCCAACGTTTTGGTGAGCATGAGCAGGCCGCTCTTGCTGGCGCCGTAGGCCGCGGTGGTCGGCCGGGCGGCGTGACACGTAAGAGAGCCGATGTTAATGATGCTGCCCGCCTCGCCCGCCTGCTTTCGATGCCGGCAGAACACCTGGGACAACACGAGCACAGAGGTCAAGTTGACCTTCAGGACCTGGTCCCAGGTCTTGAGGTCAACGTCCTCGGCCTTGCCTCGAATTGTTGTGCCGGCACAATTGACCAGAATATCCACCCCTTTTGTTGTGGCGACGATGCTCTCGAAGAGATCTTCTATCCGATCCACGTTCTCCATATCGAACGGGAAGATCCAGACGTTTGAGCCGGTCTCGGCGTGAATCTTTTGCGATGCCCCGTGGAGCTGCTCTTTGGTGCGCGCCACAAGGGCAACATCCGCCCCGTGCTGGGCCAGGCCCGTGGCAATGGCCAAGCCGATGCCGCGACCGCCCCCGGTCACCAGGGCCGTTTTACCCGACAAGCTGAACAGGCTGCTTTCCATGGCGGCCCAATAGAACAGAAAAGGCGGGAAATAGCAAGGCCGAAGACGCCGGCCGAAGCGCCGGGATGAGCAATAAAAAAGCCCCGCCGGAGTGCGGGGCTGGAGGTTCGATGGTCTAGAACACGCTGTCGGCCTAATCTTCAGGGAATCGAAGCAGCGCCAGGAACGTAGAGCGGTCACGCTGCGCCAGCAACAGAGCGCTTCCCTTCTCCTTTGCCTTGTCTATCGCTTCGCGGAATTCCTTGACGTTGCTGACTTCTCGTCGATTGACTTCTCTAATCAGCACACCCGGCGCCAGGCCAACCTCGGCGGCCTGCGAGCGAGGATCAACCTCGGTCACGAGTACGCCGCTCTGGCCTTCATAGCCTAATTGCTCGGCCATATCTCTGGTAAGATTATCGACGGAAAAGCCCAACTCCTCGAAGACATCTGTCGGCCGGCCGCCGGACAGCTCTTCGCTCGGCGGACGTGTGCCCAGCTTGACATCAAATGTCTTTCGTTTGCCGTCCCGCAGGGCAACAAGCTTGATCCGGGTGCCCGGTTCCAGCATGGATACGCGGTTGACAAATTCATTGCTCTGTTCGACGGGCGCGCCTTCGAACTCGACGATGACATCGTACGGTTTGAGGCCGGCTTTTTCTGCAGGGGAATCCGCAACCACGCTCTCGACGGTGACTCCCTTTGTCTCTTCCGCCAAGCCAAGCGAAGCAGCCAACTCGGGGGTCAGTTGCCGGAATTGAACGCCGATGAAGCCTCTTTCAACCGACTTGCCCTCACGGAGCTGCTTGTAGGCATGCATGGCCATTTTGATGGGGATGGCGAAACCGATGCCGATGTTGCCGGTGGCCCCGACAATGGCGGTATTGATTCCCACCACTTTTCCGTCAAGGTTAATCAAAGGCCCGCCCGAATTGCCTCGGTTGATGGCGGCATCGGTCTGAATGAAGTTTTCGATCTGGGCCAAGCCGACACTGCGGCCCTTCGCACTGACGATGCCGGCAGTAACCGTGTGGCTCAGGCCCAGGGGATTGCCGATGGCCAGGACCCATTCGCCGACCTCAAGCGCATCCGAGTCACCCAACTCCAGATAGGGAAGGTCCTCGGCATCAATTTTAACGACGGCGACATCCGAATCCGGGTCCGTTCCGATGATCTTGGCACCGAACTTTCGACCGTCTGTCAACTCGATCTCGACCTTTTCGGCGTCCCCGACCATGTGGTTGTTTGTGAGGATATAGCCGTCCGGCGAGATGATAAACCCGGAGCCCATCGCCGTGACCGGCTGCTCCCGGTATCTGCGCTGGGGCGAGCGTTCACGAGGCGAGGGCCGGCGGAACCAGAAATCGAACAAATCCTCGTCGAACGGCCAGTTGTGATACGTCGGGGAATCCTGCGTGGCGGTTCTCTCGGCCCTGAGTCCCACCACGGCCGGAGAAGCCTCTTCCGCGATCGTGGCAAAGGCCTTGCCCATCTTCCGCAGTGCGGCGATACTCTCCTGGTCCTCAGCCAGAGCCGAGAACGGCATAACGAGAAACGTGAAGACGACGGTCGCAACGGCACAATAACGGGTCATAGTGTTGCTCTTTCTGAGACTGTCAATGTACATTTTGAACTCCTATTCGATTCGAATTTTGACAAGACACCAACCAGGTTCGGCAGTTCTGCACCAACAATGCTTCTTATACGATTCTATTGCACGGAAGTTCAAGACGCCAGTTTTTTTTCATAGCGTGCCACCCCCGCCCCTGCGACCGACATAACTTGAGGAAGGTGTGCGTATGGACGGTCGGCCAGGCCGAGATGGCGCGGAGCTTCGGTGGCTTCTGCAGCAACAGAAGCCGGCAGGTCAGATAATTATGTTTGTTGCCACTGTCGTTGAGCCGCGGTATAATGCCGGAGGTTGGAAGAATGGAACTATCCACTGATTGGGAGGTTCGTAACCATGAAACTGCTGTGGATTTTCAGAGCCATTTTTGCTCTTGTTGTTTTGGGCGTTCTTTTTGTCAATATTAGCACGATAGAAATAACCAAGGAAGAAAACTCGGCCAGTTTCTGGACCGTGTCATTCAGTGGCTTGGCGATGGCTATATTCGTCTTTCTCGTGGACGTGTTTACACCCAAAAAGAAGCTAGCCTCTTTGGCCGGAGTATTCTTCGGCCTGTTGATCGGCGTCCTTATCAGCGGCGCCTTGGCGCCGATAATCGATATGATGGCCCAATCGTACAACGTTGAGCTGATCCCGGATGCTGTTTACGCCATCAAGTGGCTGATGGGAATATGCATCTGTTACCTGGTCATCACCATCGTGATGCGGACCAAGGACGATGTGCGTTTCGTAATCCCTTATGTGGAATTTGCCAAGCAGACCAAGGGCGCGCGCCCGCTGGTCCTGGATACCTCGGCCATCATTGACGGGCGAATCGTGGACCTGTGCCAGAGCAAGCTCTTTGACGCCCCGCTGGTGGTCCCACGGTTTGTGCTCAACGAATTGCAGCTCATTGCGGATTCGGCCGACAAGCTCAAACGCAACCGGGGCCGGCGAGGTCTCGACATACTCAACAAAATGCAGACGGACCCCGTCATTGACGTGGAAATCGACGACACTGTGCTGCCGGAAATCGAAGAGGTCAAGGGCGTCGATCAGAAACTCCTGACATTCTCCAAGGCCTGCAACGGGCGTCTGGCCACGACGGATTACAACCTCAGTAAAGTTGCGCGGGTGCGAGAGGTTGACGTGGTCAACATCAACGACCTGGCCAATTCTCTCAAGGTCGTCGCCCTGCCGGGTGAGACTATGCAGGTCAGAATTATCAAGCCGGGCGAGGAAGCCGAACAGGGCATCGGGTATCTCGATGACGGGACAATGATCGTCGTCGAGGGCGGCCGCAACAAAATCGGGCGGGACCTGCTCATCAGCGTCACCAGCTCGCTCCAGACCTCCGCCGGCAAGATGATTTTCGGCAAATTCGAGGGATTCGCCCAGGAGACCGGCACAAACAACCGGCGACGGCCATTCAGGAGGTCGGCTCGATCCGGTAACTCCGGGAGCAACAGGAGCGGAAACTCACAGCGCTAACGTGCCGCGGCATCTTCTATCGGGACTTCAGCAGGCATCTCGCGAAGACCGCCACGCCGAGCAAGTAGCCGGCGGCAAACAAAGGCCGATAGAAGTACGATGCGAAGTCCTGTTCGGTGATATGCAGGCCGGCAACAGAAAAAGAGAAGACCACGATAAGACCCGACACAAAGAATCCAAACCAGTCGAGCAACGTCACCTTGAAAGGCCCGGCGCTGCAGGGCCGGCAAAGCAGGATCACAGCGAAGGCAAACATCGTGACTGAGATCAGAACCGGATAAAGTACGGGGCTGGCCCATGCCACGGGGATCAAGAACAGGATGTCCCAGTCCATGATCGAGGCGGGCCAGTCGATCAGGACTTTCAACCAGACGTAATAGAAGATATCCCAAACGGCGAAGATAGTCAGGAAATACGCCACCCGTTGCCGGCGATTTCGCCCGAAAAGCCACGCGGCGGTGAAAATCAGCACGATGGTTGCCGCCTCCCGGCCAATCTCGGTCAGCAATAAGCGCTTCGTCAAGGGGCCGGCGCCGAAGACCTTCATGGGGAAGGTGAATCCCCCCGGATGGAAGATCGCTCGTAGATAGACAACGACGGCCGCCTCGATGTAGGCGAAAGCAACGCTGAACGCAATTGCGATACAAAGATTTTTGAGCGTTGTTTTCAGCGATTCGGATAGATTGTCCGACAATTCCTCGTCTCCACTCATCGTGTCAGATTCCCTGCAGCTCTTCCATCAAAGCCGGGATAATTCTTTCTTCCGGTACGGTCGATACTTTGCGGCCCCGGCGGTAGATAAAGGCTTTGTTCTTTGCCGCACAAATGGCAAGCTCGGCGTCGGCGGCTTCGCCCGGGCCGTTGACAACACATCCCATCACGGCGACGCGCACCGGTTTATCGAGCCGGCATATGGCCTTCTGGATTCGTCGGGCCAGTTTGATGACGTCGATCTCGGTCCGGCCGCAGGTCGGACATACGATCAATTCGGGACCCGAGCGCTCGTGCAGACCCAGCGACAGAAGTATTTGTTTGGCAATTTTGACCTCTTCGACGGGGTTGCCAGCGGCGCTGACGCGGATAGTGTCACCGATGCCGTCGGCCAGCAGCGCGCCCAAAGTGACAGCCGAAGGCACCCGGGCATCCTCGGGCAGCCCCGCATGAGTCAGACCGAGGTGGATAGGATAATCGAACGTCTGCGAGATCCGGCGATTGATCTCAATCGTTCTGGCCGCGTCGCTGCTTTTGGCGCTGAGGACCAACTGCGTGAAACCGCGAGCCTCGAACAGCCGGACGTACCCTTTCATCTCTTTGAGCATCAATGCGATGCGCTTCGCTGTCGGTACGGGCGCAGCCTTCAGGTCCCTGATGCTCGCTTCGTTCACTCCGATGCGAATTGCCGTCTCGTGCATTTTGGCGGCGTCGATGATTCGGAAGATGTCTTTTCGATTTCGTATGTTGCCGGGATTGAGCCGTATCTTGGCCGCGCCGGCTTTGATCGCCTCAATCGCCCGGTCCGGGCTAAAGTGAACATCGGCAATCAACGGCACATTGGCCTTCGGGACAATTTTCGCAAACGCGGCGGTGTCGGCCCGTCGCGGCACAGCGATCCTCACCAGCTCGCAGCCGGCCTCGACGAGCTGGCGTATCTGCCGGAGGCAGCGCGCAATATCCGTCGTCGGAACCTTCGTCATCGACTGGATAACGATGGGGGCGGCCGAGCCGATTCCTACCGAGCCGACCTTGACCATTTTCGTTTTCCTTCTCGTAATCACGGCAAAATTGTAGCTTGTTGGGCCGATTCGGGCAAACTAAAATACGGCCGGGCTTTAGGAATGGACGTGTGTTTCAACGCCATCCTACGGCAACCGTTCACTTCGTACGGAGTCTTTCCACCCACTTCAACCTGGCGATTTGGATGCCTTCAAGACTCGGCATCAGCGAGGCGATGTAGTACCGTCCGTCGTGAAAGATAATCTCCGGCGCCGCCACCGGCAGTGTTGCGACCTCGAGACGATTGTCGTTAATACCGAAACGAAGTGGATCGGAAGAGCGAAAAACGGTCACATGTTGGCGATGCCCGTATCTTTGCGTGTTGAACAGGTAGTAATGTTTGGACTCGGGTAGATAGACGACGTGGGGACACTCTGCACAGTACGGCCCTTTGCCATAGGCGCTTCCTTCAGCGACTATTCTTGACGGCCCCCAGTTCTGCAAACCGGTCGAGATTCGGCAGTAGTTCACGCCGCGATGATTCGAGGCCGGAGACCGCATCGAGTGTGCCGTATAGTAGCAGTAGTATCGGTCGCCAACCTGCAGTATCATCGGATCGCGGGCGTGTTCGCCGGGCCCTTCGCTGAACATTCCGGTCTTGCCACTTTTCTGGATCACTCGCGTGAAGTCTTTACCGTCCTTGCTCGTGGCGTGGCAGATGTTCACCCAGTCGCCGTAGAACATATGATAGGTCTTGCCGATTTTGACTACGTGGGGGGCTTGGAGTCCGCCGGGAGCCTCGCCGACAGAAGGGTCGGCGTCCATAGCGATGCCCATCGGTTTCCAGTTGACGTCGGTCAGATTTCTTCCTTCCCAGCGATAAAAGAACCGGGTGTTGCCTTGCGGCCCGCCGGCGGTTGTCTTGCGAATGCAGGACCAGAGTTGCCATGTGCCGTCCCCCGCCTGCCAGATGGCAAAGTCCACCGGCTCCTGCTTTTCTGTGGCGTATTTGTGCTCTTTCGGATTGCCCGCCACCTGCCACCAGGGGCCCTGAATCTCGGGCACCAGAACGCGTTCAGAACTGGACCGCTCAGGGACGGCCCCCCCGTATGAGACCGCAGTTAATGCGAAGATAAGAACGAGTTGTCCGGACATGCGCTTCATTGCCGTGCTCTCCAAATGATGAGGCTCGTAAACGAGCTCACGGGTTCCTTACCTGCGGAATCCTTCTATTCAGAGCCTAACCCTCGTTGGGCGCTCCGAGACGGGACTTATGGAGAAGCATTCTATCAGATACACGAGAAAGAAGCACCCCCCGAAGAATCAAGGGGTGTCACGATTGTCTCACAGGCCCTATGCCGCCAAGCAACGTCCATCGCGGCCGGCCTGACGCAGAAATCCTGATGCAGACGTGTTACGTGGCACTGTCAGTTCCGCTCGCCGCACGGTCCAGCGCAGATGACTCGCGTGCCTGGTGCCTTCGGTTCAGCAGACCGCGAATAATCCACGCGAGACCCACGCCGACAAGGATAAGGGCTATGAACTGTGAACCGCGTCCGATCGGGACCATGAGACTCCAACCCAGGCCGATGATAAGCAGGGCGATTCCGATCGTGAGGTTCTTGATCCATAGTGCGCCGTTTGGCTTGGGCGGCCGCAGCTCGGACAAGGGAGTTCCTTTCTCGATAGCCGCCATAATCTGTTTGTGTTCGAGCCGTTTCTTGAGATAATAAACAACGCCGACAATGACAACGGGGCCCGCACAACCGAGCAGTATGAGAAATACGCCAAATGCTTCTTCCGGTGACATCTTCTTTACCCTTTCAATCTTTCACTTTGCAGGACAGGCAGATTCTCCTGCCCCTGCTACTTCGTTTGTTGTTTCAGTTTTATCGAGCCGCTGCTGGTTTGCAGATGCAGCTTTCCATTTCCTTCGCCGATGGTTCCTTTGAGTCTCTTCTTGCTTATCTCGCCGCTGACCGTGATGGGCCGGTCGGTTGTGATAGAGCCGTAGCTGGTTGACAGATCGGCCTGGCCGGCGAAATCGAGCGGCGCCGTAAAATCGATGCTCCCGTATGAGGTCACCAGCGTCGCTGTGATATCGGGCGGTGCTGCGGCCGAGCAGGCGATATCGAGATTGCCGCTACCGGATTTGGCGGTCAGCTCGTTTGCGGTGATTTGCCTGCCCTTGATGCGTCCGTAGGACGTGGATAGATCGGCCGTGTCCGCCGAGGCATTTGCCACTTCAATGCTCCCGCTGTCCGAATGCAGCTTGATCAAATCGCCTTCGAGCTCTTCGGCATCGATGGAACCGTAAGAAGTGTGCGCGTCGCAATCGCCGAACGAGGCATTCGTGAGTCTGATCTTGCCGCTGCTGCTCTTGAGTTTGAGATCGCCGGCCGAGAAACCGGTGCAGGAGATGGGACCATACGACGTGTTCAATTCGGTCGAGCCTTTGATGCGCTCGGCCGTGATCGTGCCACTGCTGGTTTTGACGGCGACGCTCTGGCCCGAGACATTCGTGCACGTGACCGTCCCATAGGACGTGTCCAGCTTGACGACGCCTTCGATATTCTCGGCGCTGATCGAACCGCTACTGGTCTTTCCACGGACGTTTCCGCCGATATCACTGAGCTCGATCGCACCGTACGAGCTGGAGCACTCGATGTGCGTCCGTTTCGGAACAATGATGGTGTAGCTAATGCTGACCGAGCGATTGTGTTTCGTAGAAGGCTTGTGGGCCTTGACGGTCAGAGTGTTGCCGACCGTCTCCAATTCTATCTCGACCTTTTCCGCCAGTTCCTGCGCCTCTTCTTCGGTGGGGGCCCGGCCGGTAATCTCGGCAACGACGCTACAATCGACGACGTCGGCGCCGGTGATCGTGACCGAGCCCAGGCTTGTTCTGGCGACCAGTGTGGACCCGGGGGCCAGTGGTTCCTGTCGTTGCACCGTTCTGTCGTACCTGGCCTGCGACCAGTGGCCTATTTGAATATCGCAGCCGCAGCAGGCTAAGAACCAACAGAAGACCAGCGCCGGAATGATTCTGTTATGCTTGTTCATTTTAAGTCCTCCCGATTTTGCATGGGCGCCGTTGGCTATCTGATTCTTATCGGGCCGTTGTGCGTCTCGAGGTGCAATTTGCCCTGACCCGTTCCGACGGTTCCATTCACCTGATTCCTGCTGACTTTACCGACAACCGTTATCGGCAGGTCCGTATGCACGGAACCGTTATGAGTTGAGGCCTCGACACGGGCGCTGAAATCACGCGGGGCGGTGAATTCTATACCGCCGTTGTACGTGACAATCGATGCGTCACAGACCGGCTCAGCGCTCTCGGAATACAACGCTCTGACGCTGCCGTTATGCGTTTTCAATTGGGCATCGCCTGAGAGTTGTGCGCACTCGATATCCCCGTTACGCGTTTGGAGCACGGCGGTACCCGAAACATGCTCGGCGGTGACTTTTCCGTTGTGAGTGGTGGCACTGATTCGTCCCGTGATCTGCCCCAGCGACACGGCTCCATTGTGTGTGCGAAGCTCCAGGTCCATCTCGTTCGGAATACCGACATCAAGACTGACGTTGACAGACTGGTTCATCCTCAGCCTCGGCTTGTCGATTTTGGCGGTGAGCTTATCCCCGGACGGCTCCAGTGTTATCTCGATTCTCTCGGCCAGATCCTGCGCATCTTCTTCGGTCGCGGCTCGGGCGACAATCGTTGCGGTTAAACTGCATTCGGTGACATCCGCGCCTTCGATGGTAATCGAGCCATTGTGCGTCTGGGCGGCAAACGTCGAGCCCGGCGACAACGGAGCCGACAGATCGACCGTCCTTTCGTATTTTGCCTGCATGGCGCAACTTCCGATGTTGATGAAGCAGCCGGCCAGCAGCGTCAGCAGAGACAGCAGACAACCAAGAGAGAACCTTGTGAAATGACGATTCTTCATTTTCACTCCTTTCAACTGGGATCCGTCTTGTTCGCTTACCTGATCCTTATTGTTCCGTTGTGGGTTTTCATATAGACTTTCCCGACACAAACGAGTTGGCCCGGACTTAGCCTATCCAAGAGCCTTCTCTTGCCTGCCTTTGCTATCACCGTTAAGGGAAGGTCGGTTCTGACCGAGCCGTTATGTGTCCATGCCGGCTTGAGATAGCAGTTCGTTTTCATTTCCTGATCTCCGCTGATTCCTTTGTCCTTTTCTGCTCAAGTTTTTCCGTTCCTTGTTGTGGATTAGTCGCCGGCGCTCTGCTGTTGGTTTCAAAAGATCCCAGGTTTTTCTGTATTTTTTGTGTTATTATCGTTTTTTGTGAGCAGGCGGGGATTTTAGTATAATTTACTTTCAAAAAAGCTGAAACCAACCGGGCTCCGGCTGCGACTAAAGGAAAAAGGAGACTTTTGTTGTCAGATAATGAATGGAAACAGCAACAAAAGGACAACTGGTTGCGGCTGCTCAAGAGCGGCGACCAACAGGCGTTTGCCGAGTTCATTGATAACTACAAAGAAACGGTTTTCTTGTGCTGCCGAAGGCTGGGATTGGGCGAGCACGAGGTTGAAGACGTGGCTGGCGAGACGTTCCTGGCCGCTTACAGGGGATTGAGCCGATATGCCGGCCAGGCCGAACTGAGTACCTGGTTGTGGAGTATAGCTTACCGCCAGGCAATCAGTTTTCTGCGAAAAAATCGCCGGTACCGCCAGCTTGAAACCGAGCCGGATGACCGGATTGCCGATGATGACCGAAAAGGGCCGACGGCCGTCGCAGAGAGCAGGGAAACCGAGAGAATTGTCTGGGCGGCCGTTGACCAGCTGCCCAGATTGTGGGCGATGGCCGTGATCTTGTTCTATCGGGAGCAAAAAAGCGTGGCTGATATCGCAAAAATTATGAACACGAAAGAGAACACGGTCAAAACGTACCTGTTCAGAGGGCGCGAGAGATTGAAGACGGCCCTTACTCCGGCCTTCTCAGAAAATCGAACATGAAGAACAGATTGAGCGAAAATAGCTTCGACGAAATGTTAGGGCGGGCTTTGAGAGCGTCGTCGGAGCCCGTGCCGGCTGATTTCACCCCAAAGACAATAAGACAAATCAGGCAGGCCGAGCAACGCAGGATTCTGGCCCGGGTCGTCCTGCAGGAGAGACTCGCTTTGGCCGGCTGTATTGCCCTTCTTGCCGCTGCCGCCCTGGTGCCGATGCTCTTGACGGATGCTCTGGCCGGGGTTCTGCAAGGTACGGCCGCAGGGTTCACAGACCAGGGGCGGGTCTTTGTTGACAAGATACCGCAGACGCTGCAAGCACTTCTGGCGCGGTGGCAGTTGTGTGCCGTCATGGCAGCCGTCATAGGTCTTGCCGGCTACAGCCTCGCAGACCTGCTCGTCGGGGATAGGCTAAGGATGGGCTGAACCCCTGAAAACCCGGGTGCCGCGGGCCTTGGGAGAAGTCCGCACACTGGGCTGCAAAGCTCCACGCTCACTCAGAACCCGTTTCTCAACTCATGACCGCACATAGGCGGGAAATACCGCCATAAGGCTCCTTCATTTCCTGAAAATTCCCAGGCTTTCTACTTGACGCAGGTGGGGCGGATTTGGTACAAGTAAGATAGAAAGGATTGACAGGCTTTGGGCTGTCTGGGGCGGTTTTTGTGTGTAGGTGTGCGGAGTTCCCCTGAGCTGGCCCCGGGTCAACCGGAACCATCGAAGGCGTACATAGCCCTGCCACCCCGAGGGTGCTTTGGAGACAAGGGTTTTTGTCAATCCGTCAGTTCCTCGCCGGCGATGACCCGGTGCAAGGTTACGAAGACGGGCCAAATCAGTGAAACGAGTTTTTGGCCTACTGAAGTAAGGAGGTGGTCTCAGATCGCAGGAGTTATCCCGGACGGATGGTCTCGGTATGCAGTGCAAGCAAGGATTCTTGCCGGCCGTTTCAAATCAACTTTCTTAATTGAGGAGTATTGGCTATGTACAGAAAAACGCTGCTTCTAATTCTGGTGGCTGCCTTTTGCCTGACGTCGTCGGCTTACGCGGCCACCATTGTCTGGGTCTCAGACAACAAAACCCCGGCCAGCGGTGTCCCGGCCGACCAGGCCTGGGTGGACCTGCTGGAGGCTCAGGGGTACACTGTTGATCTGAGCTTCCGCAACCAGGAAGGCCGCACCCTTGATGCTGCCAAGATCGCGGCCCTCAACGCGGCCGACCTCATTATAATAAGTCGTGACACGAACAGCGGCGACTACGCCAATGGCCAGGAGCCGACCCAGTGGAACTCCGTCACGACGCCGATCATCATGCAAATCGGGCATATCGCCAGAAACAACCGATGGTTGTGGCTGGACACTGATAGCTACAATGATGCTCAACCCACCATGCAGGCCGTGGCTACTGCCCATCCCATCTTCACAGGTGTGGCGCTCAACGCGAGCAACCAGGTCGAAGTCCTCACGACGAATACTTCCATTGTGAACACTGCCGCCGTTGGCAACGGCACGCTGATTGCCACGCGAGCAGACAATAACCAAGTCTGGATTGCCGAATGGCAGGTGGGACAAGTGTTCTACTCCGGCGCGGGTCAGACTGCTGCTGGCCAGCGCCTACTGTTCTGCTCCGGCGGGACTTCGGGTGTTAGCGACGGCACTTACAACCTGACCGCCGAGGGCGAGAAGCTGTTCATCAACGCGGTCCGTTATCTGCTTGGCGAGATCGGCGGGCCGGGCCAGAGCTCTGACCCGAACCCGGCTGATCAGGCGACAGACGTGCCGCGGGACGTGGTCCTTAGCTGGACGCCGGGAGACTATGCGCCCCCAGTCAATGGGCACACGGTTTACCTGAGTGAGAGTTTCAATGACGTCAACGATGGGCTCGGCGGCATCACCGAAAGTGCCAGCAGCTATGATCCTGGACGCCTTAATTTGGGCGCGACGTACTACTGGCGGGTCGATGAGGTCAATGCGCCACCGGATTCTACGGTATACCCAGGCGCGGTCTGGAGTTTCACAACCGAGCCGATTGGCTATCCTATTGATGGTGCGAACATAACCGCCACAGCGTCGAGCACGGGCCAGCCAGATTTCGGCCCTGAGAAGACCATTGACGGCTCGGGACTGGATGCCAACGACCTGCACTCGGTAGAAGCGACGGACATGTGGCTCAGCGGCAATGAACCGCTGGGGGCCTGGATCCAGTATGAGCTCGACAAGGTGTACAAGCTGCACGAGATGTGGGTGTGGAACTCCAATCAAGTGCTTGAGGCTTTTTTCGGCTTCGGGATGAAGGATGTTACTGTCGAATATTCGACCAACGGCGCCGATTGGACGGCTTTGGCCGGCGTGCCTGAATTCGCCGGGGCGCCCGGAACAGCCGATTATGCACACGACACGACGGTTGACTTTGGCGGCGCGGCGGCAAAGTACGTCAGGCTAACCGCAACGAGCAACTGGGGAGGCGTGCTGCCCCAATATGGTCTCAGTGAGGTTCGCTTGCTCTACATCCCTGTCAGCGCAAGAAAGCCCTCGCCGGATTCCGGGGCGGCGGATGTGGACGTGGACGCGACCCTCAGTTGGCGCGCGGGCAGAGAAGCCGCCACGCACGATGTGTACCTGAGCACCGATGAGCAGGCTGTGATAGACGGCAACACCCCGGCTGTTAGCGTGACCGACGCGAGCTACAGTTCAGACCTCGATTTAGGCAATACGTACTTCTGGCGGATTGATGAGGTCAACGACGTCGAGACGCCCACAACGTGGCAAGGGGATGTTTGGAGCTTTTCCACGCCTGAGTATCTTGTCGTGGACGGTTTCGAGGACTACAACGACTATCCGCCCGATGAGATCTACTCGACGTGGCTGGATGGCTAT
>CP070806.1:610689-625188 GCA_020343675.1 Phycisphaerales bacterium | reverse complement strand
GTGATACGGCCTTGAGATCCAGCCTGAAGCTGGATTACCTGGGAAAACGCTGGGTTATGAGGTAGGATTTCAGAGTCGCGCGGGGTCGTACGGGCTGAATGTCGCCACAGTGCCGGCGAATCTCAATCTAAGAAACCGATAAGAGAGATACGAGAACGCAGAAATTACGCTTTACGCAGGTCTGTCCGAGCAATTCTCCAGAAGAAAGGGCTTTGCGCCTGCCCTTTCGACATCAGACCCTGGGCAAGCCCCCCGCCGCACGTTTGGCAAGAAGCAGAACTGGTACGCTTTGCCGGTCATTTCATATGCTGTTTCAGCCCACATCACATAGTGTCGCATCCCTCACGCCGCGGGAAAAACTCTCAGAATTGGACAATCCGCGGGCTCGGAGCGCTGGCCTTCGGGGAACGGAAGGGCGCTCCGTACAAACGATTATGATGCGTCGCCAGTACATTATCGGGCGGTCGTGTTCGTGTGCCCTTGCGTTCCTGAGCTCGTAAGTGAAGGTGGATACGGGATCTGAGATCAGTCTGAATAACTAAATGTCCAATTGATAATTTGTTTGCCAAAAAGGTTTTACTGTCGTATAATGATTGTAGTTTGAAAGCCAGTTTGAATAGAGGTGATATCTGATGGGGAAGACAGGAACGATAGAAAAGATGCCCCCTGTAGAGCAATTACGGGGCAGAACTCTTGGCAGAATACTCATAAAAATGGGTATTCTCAGCAGAGACAAAGTCCACGAGTGCCTGAAGATCCAGGGCCAGCGTCAGGGCAAAGTGCAGATAGGCCAGATCTTCATCGAGCTGGGGCTGGTCGATGAGGCACAGCTTCAGATGGCACTGGCCGCTCAGCGGGGTATGCAGTACGTGAGCCTGGACGGGCTCGATATCCCGGCCGACGTGGTTGAGAAGGTGCCGGCGCAAATGGCCAAGACCTACCACATTGTGCCGATTGAATACAGTAAAGGGGCAAACGAACTAACCGTAGCGATTGACAACCCGGAAAACTTCCGAGCCACCGACGACCTGAGCACGCTGATGGGCTTCAAGGTTTCTGCAAGAATAACGGATTCTGATGCTCTGGAGAAAGCCCTGGGCAAGTACTATGAGACGCAACAGGACGAGAACATCAACGAGTTGATCGACGAGATTCAGGGCGACTCGTTCCTGGCGGAATTTGAAGGCAGGAACCAGAGTATCGACCTGGATGAATTGAAAGAGCTGTCCGAGTCGAATCCGGTCAAGAAGCTTCTCAACCTGGTCCTGCTGCAGGCCATTCGGGACAAGGCGTCCGACATCCATTTCGAACCGTTTGAAAATGAGTACAAGATGCGCTACCGCATCGATGGCGTGCTTTATGAAATGGTGCCTCCGCCAAAGTATATTGCCGCGGCGCTGAGTTCGCGTATCAAGGTCATGGCCGATCTGGATATCGCCGAGAGGCGTCTGCCGCAGGACGGCCGAATCTCCCTCACTGTCCAGAGTAACCCGATTGACCTGCGCGTCAGCGTTCTGCCCACCATGTTCGGAGAAAGCGTTGTCTTGCGTGTGCTGGACAGAAGCCAGGCAAGCTTCAACCTGGCGGAACTGGGTCTGACCGCTGAAGACCGCGACCTGGTGCGCAAGCTGATCCACAAGCCCAACGGCATCATCATCGTCACGGGCCCGACCGGATGCGGAAAGACGACTACTCTGTACTCGGCCCTGAATGAGCTTAACGACATCGGAACGAAAATCATCACGACGGAAGACCCCGTGGAATACGATGTGGACGGCCTCGTTCAGGTTCAGATGAAACCCGATATTGGACTGACCTTTGCACGGTGCCTTCGCTCTATTCTGCGTCAGGACCCCGATGTGATATTGGTCGGCGAGATTCGTGACCTCGAAACCGCGCAGATTTCCGCGCAGGCCTCGTTGACGGGTCACGTGGTATTCACCACCCTACACACAAACGATGCGCCGAGCTCGATCGCCCGACTTCTGGATATGGGGATCGAGCCGTTCCTTATCACCGCCACGCTCGAAGGCATTGTTGCTCAGCGGTTGATCAGAAAGATCTGCGAAAACTGTAAGACGCAATTCGAGCCGAACGAAGCTCAACTGATGGAACTGCAGCTCACCCCGGATGATGTCAAGGGAAAGAAGTTCCATTACGGCCGAGGCTGTAGCAGGTGCAACGGAACCGGCTACAAGGGACGAACCGGCATCTTCGAGATCATGGTGTTCAATGATGAGATACGAGACCTGGTCATGAATCAGGCTTCGACAAACGTTTTGCGTGCAGCCGCTCAGAAAGTCGGCATGAAACTTCTGCGTGACAACGGCCTGGCGGTCATCTACAACGGCGTCACCACAATAGACGAAATTGTGAAAGAAACCATGATGGAGGACGTGTAGGACACGGGTCGATTGATCATGGATTGGAATTCAAGAATCAACCACCGGTACAGTGGAGGTATTTAAGATGCCTGTTTTTCAGTATTCCGCACTTGACTCGCAGGGCGTGGAAATAAAAGACGAAGTCGACGCCCTCAGTCAAAAAGAAGCGATAAGCAAGATACGGAATATGGGATATTTTCCCACGAAAGTCAGCGCTCGGGGTGCGGCGAAAAAGGCCGGTGCAAAGGCGGCCGCCGGACCCGCGAAACGACGTGGCGCCGGCGGCAAGGTCAAAATCAAAGCCATCACCCAGTTTGCGAGGCAGCTCTCGACTCTGCAGGATGCGGGCTTGCCCATTTTGAGATCGCTGAGAATTCTGGAAGAACAGCAACGATCGGGCACATTAAGGAGAGTCATCGGTTATGTGGCCGACGACATCGAGGGGGGGTCGACGCTTTCCGAAGCGATGGGCCGACACCCGCGAGCCTTTGACCGGCTGCTGGTGAGCATGGTGGCCGCGGGCGAGACCGGCGGCGTCCTGGACCTGATCCTGTCGCGCGTCGCTGACTTCATGGAGAAGGCCGCAAAACTCAAGGCCCGGGTCAAAAGTGCGATGATTTATCCGGCGGTGGTTCTGACGGCGGCATTTCTGATTCTCCTGGGATTGATGCTCTTTGTCGTGCCCCAGTTTGAGAGCGCCCTGACCGAAATGACAGAGGGCCAAGCCCTGCCGAAGATCACGCAGATCGTGCTGGCCATCAGCGGCTGGATCGCCATGGGCCCTGTTATCCCCGGGGTGGAAATCAGCATCCCCTTATTGGGATGGCCGCTCGGGGGATGGGCTATTCTGCTGCCGTCGCCGTTTGTAATAATCTTTGTGCTGGGGCTCATAAGGCGGTTTCGACGGGGCAGACTTGTCCTGGACAACATTAAACTGAGACTGCCGGTCATGGGCCAGCTTACCAGCAAGGTCGCGGTTACGCGGTGGACAAGGACGCTTGGGACATTGATTAGCGCCGGTGTGCCGATTCTGGATGCCCTCAACGTGACCCGCGAGACGGCCGGCAACGAAGTCTATGCCAACATGCTCGGCAACGTCCACAATTCGATCCGGCAGGGTGACACGTTTGCCGGGCCGCTGCGTCAATCCAAGACGGTGGACCTGATCGTCTCGAACATGGTCGCCGTCGGCGAGGAAACGGGTGACCTGGACAAGATGCTTATGAAAGTGGCCGACAACTACGACGAGCAGGTTGACGTGCTGGTGGCCGGCCTGATGTCGATGCTCGAACCGATCATGATCGTCGTGCTCGGAACGATGGTTATGACCATCGTTCTGGCTATTTTCGCCCCGATGATTCAGATTATTACGACGTTAAGTTCCTCTGCGTAGAAACCCAACGAAAAAATCGAATGTTCAATTGCTAAATTGGAAAGTAAGGAGAAAAAAATGAAGTCAAACGTCAAACAATCCAACAGAGCAGCGGCGTTTACCATCGTCGAACTGCTGACCGTGATGAGTATCATCGTGATTCTCATCGGCCTTCTCGTGCCGGCGCTGAATCAGGTCAAGCGGTATGCCTACGAGGTCAAGCAGAAGGCACAGTTGAAGAGTATCGACACGGCGATCGAGCTTTTCAACAGCGAGTTCGACGGCTACCCGGATTCGGGCCCACTGGGACCTGATGGTGTGCCGTACTGCGGAGCCATGAAGCTTTGTGAAGCGGTGATGGGCCAGGACCTGCAGGGGTTTCATCGGGACTCGATTTTCAGGAGCGACGGTTCGGATGGCATCAGGTCGTTATATCCGGATGCCAATTCCGTGAGCCCGGGGGCCTACAGGGACAATCTGAGCATGAGAAAAGGGCCCTATTTGCCGCTTGCAAACGCCAACGCCTTTCTGATCCGGGACCTGTATGGCGATACCGGACCCTTCGGCTCGAGGCATTTTGTCCTGTGCGATGTGTTCAGGCGTGTCACGCACCGGACCACCGGAAGGAGGGTGGGAATGCCTATCCTGTACTATACGGCAAACACCGCCAATACCAGGCACAACGCCGCCAATCCCAATGACCCGCAGAACATTTACAACTACCTGGACAATCAGTCGCTGCTCATGCTCGGCAAGCCCGGGGACCAGGGAGCCACGGCGAGCACGCCGCACAGGCTTGCCGTCGAGAATGGCCAACAGGGCGTGCGGTTCTACATGAACACGAAGAACGAGCAAGTGACTACTGTGTCCAGACCTTACAGGGCCGATACATTTATCCTGATTAGCGCCGGATACGACGGCGAATACGGCACCCCTGACGACATCTGCAATTACGAATGGAAATACCGAGCGCTGCCGTAACGGGTCTCTGGCCGGCAGTCGAAGCGTGCGTGCAGCGACTGCAGCGCCGCAGGTTTCTCAGATCGGCGGAGCAGTCCTGCTCCGGAAGTCGTTGGTCAACGATGGCTCATGGAGAGGGAAGAAGCGATGTTGAAGAACTGGATAGTTGCCGGAACGATAATGGTTATGTTGTCAGGAACCAACTGGGCACAGACTGATACCTGTGAGGTTGCCAACGGCAGTTTCGAAGATGACGGTCTGATCAGCGATATCACGGCGCAGGAGCCGAACGCATGGGACGTGAACGTTCCATCGGAGAAGTTTGCCGCAAGGACGGATGGCTCATGGGCAACCGATGGCAGTTTCAGCTTGTTCGTGCAATCACAGTGGTTTACGGCCTTTGCCGCCGGAGATATGGCGACAGTTTCTCAGCAAGTGCACCTGGCGGATGTAAATGAGATAACGTTTGACGTAAAAATGGATACCTATTCGCTACTTGCGTGGGACCCGAATATCGCGACAGCCGTTATGCTGGTCGATGGTGACGTGGTTTGGGAGCCGAACGGGGCCACCTCGGACTTGAGAGGCGAATACCTTGCCCGGGCCTATGCCGTCGAGGACAAATACAGAGATGAGAATCCTCATACGTTGTCGGTGGGTGTGAGAATCAACGTCGATGAGCCCGGATTGTCGTTCGAGCGGTACCGCGTACGGTGGGACTCGATCGGATGTACTTTGTTCTGTAACGGCGGCGGCCTGCTGGCCGGCGATTTCAACCACGACTGCTATGTCGATATCAACGACCTGAAACTGGGTACGGCTGTATGGCTCAATGAAGTGCCCTCCTACGATCGACACAATCTGTTTCGGGATGATGACTTGCCCGGCTACGGCACGGTCAATTTCTTCGACCTGGCTATGTTCGCCGATAACTGGCTACGCAGTAGCTATAAAGAGGACCGTGCTGATGTTGTTGCCGCAGACGGTCATGGATATTGAAAAAGGAGTAGCTGTGGAACTTAAAAAGACGGCTTTCACAATGGTGGAGCTACTGGCGGTTCTGGCAATCATAGCGCTGTTGGTCGGGCTGCTTCTGCCGGCTCTCAGTGCAGTCAAGAACATCGCCAAAGAAACGAAACAAAAGGCCCAGTTCGCCTCCATCGAGCTGGCTCTGACGGCTTTCAAAAACGATTATGGCGATTACCCGCCGTCCTCGTGGTCATCCGCACCGAATCTTACGAATGATTATTGTGGCGCGCAGAAGCTGGCCGAAGCGCTGCTGGGTTGGGATATGCTGGGATTTCACCCGAAGACCGCCTGGAGGGCGGACGGGCTTGACGCGGCCGGCGGCCCCGGGACCTACGATCCGCTCAAGACAAGAGACCTTGACGGCAACGGCGTCCCGGACACGCTGGACGAAAGAAAGGGTCCCTATCTGGAGCTTGCCACGACCAGCGCGTTCAAACTGAGAGATTTGTTCTACCCTTTATCGACCAGCACGCTCGGGCCGCTGGCGCCGGAGACATACGTGATCTGTGACGCATTTCACGCCAAGAAGGTCACCATGCTCAAGGGAAACGATCCGGTGACGGGCCTACCCATCACCGCCACCGAAAGAGTTGGAGCGCCCGTTCTTTACTACAAAGCCAATACGTCCCAGAAAATCCTGAACACAATCTATGACGTCCTTGACAATGACGCTCTGGTCTTGATGAAACAGCAGCTGGACAATCGGGAGCATCCGCTGGCCCGGCAGGCGGGGACGGTGCCGTATCAATTCTTCTACGATTATATCAGAAATCCGAAAATAGACGCCAGGCCCTGGCCCTACCGGGCCGATTCGTACATTTTGATTTCAGCCGGAGCGGACGGCCTCTACGGAACAGGCGACGACGTCTGCAATTTCGGCAATTAGGCCCGCCTGGGCCCCCTGTCATTCTGAGCAACGTGAACAGGCTCAGCGTGACTTGAAATTCGTTGAGTAAGCGAGCCGAGACTATGAGAACTCGCAGATGCAAACATGGCATGAGCCTTGTTGAGATACTGATTGTCGTGGGTGTCATCGCGCTGTTGGCGACGATGGTCATCTCGGTCGCCAGCCGTATCGACAGCCAGGCCAAAGAAAAGGGCGTCGAATCCATGTTCGTGCTTTTGGACAGCGCATTGCAGGAGTATCGCCAGTTCATGGATCGCTTCCCCGAACAGGCTGAAACCGACCATGCCAACGCCGTCAACCATTCGGAATATCTTTACCGCGAGCTTCAGTCGATACCCGGCGCGCAGAAAATCCTGCAACAAATCGACCGGGCCTCGATTGAGAACAAATATGGAACGGCCCAGAGTCTCCCTGAGATCTACGACCCGTGGGGAACGCCGCTGGATTACCAATATGTCGTCGGCAACAATTTCCCGCGGCTGGTATCGGCCGGGCCCGACAAGACCTTCGGCACAACGGACGACATGAGCAACCGATAAGAGATGAGAACGAAATCCAGACAATCCGGCCTGACGATGACTGAGATAGTGCTTGTTGTAGCCACTATCGCCCTGCTTATGAGCCTGGGGTTGCCGGCGGTCCGCATGCTTGTTCGTTCGTTCGAGTCCGGCAGCGGGGCAACAAGCATGATCAGCGCCGCTTTGGCCGGCGCTCGCGCGATCGCGGCCAGAGAGCAACGCTATGCCGGCATACGTTTTCAGCGCGGTTCGGCCGGCGACCAATATATGGTCTTCATCGTGCATGACTTCGAAGCAACCGGACTGAACTCGGGCTTTCGCGCGGTCGAAGGTATCAAACCCGTCAAGCTGCCTCGCAGTTCAGGCGTCATGGATCTGATGGTCAGAACTAATCACGGCATAAACCCAACAGATGCGGCCGACACACTCGATGAACCGCTCCAGATGCAGTATTTCGATGACGCGAATCCGGCGAACATCAGCCCGGATGGAAAGAACGCGTATGTTCGGGACATAGACAGTTTCTCAGTTGTCTTTTCCCCGAGCGGTAAGCTCGTGATACGTCCGGTTCGAATCAGAAACCGAGACGGAGTCTATCAGCCCGACAATACGGTCGCCAACAAGGCGTCCTTAGACGATGTCTTCAATTCTCCCGAGAACATCGCCAACTCCGGCGTCGGTATGTTTGTCCAGGATGACTATGCCGAACTGGGTTTGGGAGCCGAGCCGAGCCGAAACAGATTCGTTGTTTATGATAGAACCGAGTTTGACAAACTGAACGCCCGGGGAAGGTTCGATTATCTGAATCGTCTTGAACCGGTCCATATCAATCCCTATACGGGGACAATGATTGCGCCGGATTGACAGGTCTATGATAGACAGAGTGCAACATAAAGGTTTTTCGCTGACCGAGGTGCTGCTGGCTGTCGCCACGCTGGCCATCGGAATGATCTTCATCGGCGGCACATTTTTTGCCGGTATTCATTTTACGACCCTTGCAACGGAACGAACCATCGCCGCCGTGGTGGCGGACGAGGCCTTTGCTAAGATCAGATTGTACGGCATTAACCCGACCGACCCAGCTCTGGCAACAGACCAGCTCGTCCGTTTCGCAGCATTGAATCCCATTGCCTCGGACGAATTCCTGTATCCTTCGACGAATACGCCGGGCGAGAGACAATACTGCTGGTCCGCTTTATGCAGGCCCGTGGACGCCGGTTCGGGTAACCGCCTTGTGCAGGTGACCGTCTTTGTCGGCAGGAAGGTCGGCAGCAGCACCACCTATGCGGGCGGGGCGACCCAACCGGTTCCCGTCCAGGTCGGTGTCGCGGCGGTCAGCGGCGCCGGCCATCAAAACAAGCTTGCGATCACCACGCCCGGCGAGCAGCCCTTTATTGACGGCGGTTCCACGATCGTGGACAACCGGACGGGCCGGCTCTACCGCGTTGTACAGCGCGACCCCGATGCCCCGGACACCATCGTGCTCGACAGGGTTTGGCAGGGCGCGGTGGCTGATTCGGTCTGGGTGGTTGCGCCGCCGGTCGGCGGCGGCAGGTATCCCTGCATTGCGATATACCAGAAGCTCATCAGTTTTTAGTTTGTAGTTCATTGTTCATAGAAAGAGAGTGCGATGGGATTTAATTTTGAAGAACTTGGTGTGTACAAGAAAGCCATAAATTTTGTCAGCAATATTTATTCATCAACAAAGGGATTTCCAAAGGAAGAGACTTTTGGCTTAACGAGTCAACTCAGGAGAGCGGCCGTATCTATACCATCGAATATTTCCGAAGGCTCAGCGCGAACCAAGAAGGATTTCAGTCATTTCATAGACATTGCAAGAGGTTCACTTTTTGAGTGCGTTACGCTCGTGCAGATATCGGTCAACACAAGTGCGCTGAGCTGAGAGATGAATTGGCAGAGCTATCAAAGACGCTTAGTGGTCTGAAAAAATCTGTCCGACAATGAACTATGAACCATGAACTAAGAACTGACAAGGGTTTTACGTTAATCGAGCTGATGGTGGCCATTGGCATTCTGGCCATCGTGCTGTCTTTTGCGAGCGTCATTTTCCGAGTCAGCATCGGCGCCCACCGTACGGCGATGGCCAACTCCGAGATTATGCGAAAACTGCGGGCCATCACGGGCCAGCTTAACGCCGACTTTGAAGGCCTCAACAAGGACGGTGAGATCTTTGCCGCCTGGGTGGCCAGGCCCCTGCCTTCGTCGGCCAGCTATGACGATCTTGACCTTGACGGGTATGAGAGATTTGACCGAATCATGTTCTTTGCCAGCGGCGATTTTCAGTCCTATTCGGTCAACCCGGTGATTCGGGGCAACATGGCGCGAATCTGCTACATGCTGGCCCAAAAAGGCAATATCAAAGCCAGTGCTCAGAAGCCAAATGAGCGAGTGCTTGCGAGAACCCAGCATATCCTCACGGCCGACCCGGCCCTTCCGGCCTTCCTGGACCTGAACAGCTTCAGCGAGCAGCAATGGTATCAGTGGAACAACCAATATGAGTACGACAAGATATCGCCGGAGGCATGGAAGAAGATTGCCTGGGAGAACAAACAGGATATGCTTTCTGTGGTGACCGACGTTAAGGTCGATGCCAGCGCTATCAGCGAACCGGTTAAGGGCGCCATGGTGGACCCGGCGGATGCAAACTCGATTCACATGCTGTTGTGTGAGGGCGTGGGCGAGTTCAAGATTCAGAGCTGGTACGATGCGCAGCAAAGATGGATCCCGGAGGTTGACCCGGACGGGGACGGCAATCTCTCAGACACGCATTTCTATATGAATGACCCGAACACCGTTCCGGGGGTGCTTTATCCACATCCGCCCTACGGCGGTGTGATGATCAACAACATTAATTATCCGAGAGAGCAGGTCGATAAGGCTCACTTCGAGGCCATTCCCGGACTCGGACGGGCACTGAAGTTCACATTCACGCTCTTCGACTCCAAGGGGATCATAAAGCAGGGTAGAACCTTTACGCACATTGTATATTTGGGCAATTGATTTGCGAACAATGAAAAGGGTAGAAAAGGAACTTTCGGCCGCGTGCCGCGGCGGCTCCGCTTTGATCCTGACGGTTGTCTTGACCAGCCTTCTGGCCATCGTGGGCGTGCTGTTTGTGATGGCGTCCCGCGTGGACAAGCTGGCCACCTCGGCCATCTCCGAAACGAAGGAGCTGGACTTTGCCGTCGATACCGTCGTGGCCGAGATATCGCGAGAGCTGATCCTGGACGTCCCCGGCGTGGCGGGCCACGAGTATTACGACTATCCGGACGCCAATGATGCCTGGCTGGCAGCCCTTGAACCCTATCCGTTGGGCGCCGATTACTACTGGCGTCAGACGAGCAACCTCTATAGCAATAGCTTCGATCCTAACGTGCAGGCCGTACCGGTCCCGGACTATCAGGATCCCAGTGTCATCGTCGAGGGCGCCGCCGCAGATGCCGATGGCGACGGTGTGGCCGATTCGCGATGGGCCATTGTACCGGAGGTCAGCAGCACCAAAGGCAAACCCATCTTCGCCGCCGTCAGAATCGTGGATCACGGAGCCATGCTGAACGCCAACACGGCTTTCAAATTCTATCCGGGCGATCCGAATACGACCTTATTGGCGTTCGGCGGGTCCGGTCAACTGCATATCGACCTGATGAGCGTCGCCGGCGCGCCGGGCCAGCCCCCTGCCGCAACGGATGAAACGGACTTGCTCTATGCAAGGGCAGGTTCAGGGCTTGGCGTCGATCCACTCGACCTGCGCAAATATGAGAAGAATGTGATCTGGTATTACGACGATCCCAACGGGCCTTATACGCCCTTCGATATTTCCGACGAGCTGGAGCTTCGCTACAGATTCCTGTTGAATCACAGCCATATCGACACGCGTCTGGAACAATGGGGAGGACACTTCAGGAACAACACCTTGTCCACTCCCGTCACCTCGGGGGGGCGGGCGATCGATGCCTGGTTCGAAAGAGTCGGGGACAGCAGCGGTCTGGACCCGAACTACGCCTATCGACACGTTGCCACTACAGACAACATGGATCGAATCATTCATCCCGCCGGACAGACCCTCAACGACGGGAAAATGATCAATGTCAATACGGCTGACGAGAACCTGCTCTACGAAGCGATACGGGAAGGGCTTGGGAACATCGACCCGAACGTTGCCGACGTTGACCGATTGGCCGCTCAATGGGCGGTCAACATCGTCGATCTTCGCGACCGCGACACGGATGTGACCGTTATGCCGATGGGCGCCGCCACGTACTACGGTCTCGAACCTCAACCGTTTATCAGCGAGATCGGCTCTCTGATCAGCGAGACGGACGCCGACGTTTCGACAAACAACAATTTTGCCGTCGAGCTTTACAATCCATTCGATACGGATATTCCTCTCAGTAGCTTCAGGCTGGAGCTTCGCCGGCAAACCGGAGACGTGGTCGCCACGGTCAGCCTGGCCGGCTACGCAATAGCGGGGCAGGGCCGATTCGTAATCACCAACGGCTCAACGGCCTCAAGCACCTTCGGCGTAACGAGCTTGATGTCCACGGGCCTCGGCAAGGAGGACCCGGCCCTGGTGCTGGCCCTTTATGATCCTGTGCCCGATTCGGACCCGCCGGCGTACGTGCTGAAAGAACGATATGACCTCTGGCTGCTCAGGCAGACAACGGCTTCCGAACTGGCCCTTGACCGGCAGCTAACGCAGGACGGATGGTTTACCTGGGACACCGTCAAGAATCTCTCGCAGTCCTATGCGCGCGCCGACGGCAACTGGAATGTGGTGTATCAGGATCTGACGGCCGCGAGTAACACGCTGGGCAGCAACAACGGCCTCGACAGCTCGCGAAAGAACTACAACTTCTATGAGTCTTCGAATGCCACGGGCTCATTTGCATCGGCCGGTGAGATAACAAGGGCCTTAACCGTGGCGCCGAGCGCTGACCCATGTGATATGATCGGCATAAGGCTGGCCTCGGAGCCTCCGGAAGAGCGGGTCCGGCTCGACCTGCGCAATCCCATCTTCGCAAAGATCTTTCAATATCTGACCGTCATCGACCCGGTCAATCACGGCCATTCAGAATATGAAACGCGGATCAAAGGGCGCATCAACATCAATACGGCGCCGTCCTTTGTCATCGCTCAGTTGCCCTGGATGGAGCTTGACATTGCCCGGGCGATTGTGGCGTATCGAGACACCCTGGCCGGAGCATTCCAGAGCACCGGGGCTCTGTGCCAGGTGCCTGAGATGGGCTACTATGCCTACGACCCTGCGTATGCTTCGGTCGATTTGGACCGATCCCCCGATCTGACGCCGAGCGACGGAGCGGTGAGTGATTTCGAAGAACGGGACATGATTTTCTCGCGGATCAGCGACGTTACCACCGTCCGGAGCGACGTATTTAGCGCCTACATCCTCGTTCGCACCGGCACCGACGGCCCCCAGAAAAGAGTCTTAGCCATCCTCGACAGAAGCCAGGTGACATCGCCCACTGACAGAGTCAGAATCGTCGCCTTCCACACCGTTCCCGATCCAAGGTAAGAGATTTCCGATTGTCTGTTTTCGATTTTAGAAAATCGTCAATGTTTTAGCATCTCGAGAATCTGAGGGTGCACTTTCCTGTTGGCTGCCAGGACACCGAATCGGCGGCCGTCGTAAGTGTCCGGATCCACGGGGAAGACCTTGTCGCCCTGCCAATCGGTGACCACCGCCCCGGCTGCCTCGACAATCGGCACACCGCCCGCAATGTCCCACAACTTGGGTGTACCGGCGATGGTCGCCACCATACTACCCTTTGCCACGTACGCCAACTGCAGGGCCGTCGAGCCTAAGTTGCGAAATCTCGTCCGCTGCATAAGCTCGCACGTCCAGGCCGGCACGCCGTCGTCAAAATGACTCTCCAGGCCCACGCTCGCGAATTGGTCGATCGTCTCCTCGCTCGCGACGATTCGCCTGCCGTTCAACTGCGCCTCACCGCCCTTGACGGCGGTGAACATGGACTCGGTGGCCGGCTCGAAAATCACACCGACGATGGGCGCACCTTCGAATAGAACGCCGACACTGACGGTAAAGAACAGCATGCTATGAGCGAAATTGTTCGTCCCGTCTATCGGGTCAATCACCCACCAGAACCGTTCTCGGCCTCGCGGGGGCTGCTTGAACATTTTGCCCTCATCGCCTTCTTCAGCGATGAAGCCGTGATCGGGGTAGTTCTCTTTGACCCGGTCTATGATGATTTTCTGGCAACGGGCGTCGGCCTGGGTGACCAGTTCGTTGGAGTTCTTGACCGAGACCTTTGCATAGCTGAGTTCCTCCATCGCCCGCTGGCCCGCCAGGCGAGCGGCCACGATGGCCGTTTCCAACATGCGGCTAAGATCTTGCTGCTCTAACGCCATATCGTCTTATCCACCTCTATCTTGACATACGCATTGCATCTGCCTATTCTATCGTCGTGACCCAGGCAAGCCAACAGCTAAATAAGTCGAAATCGTTCCGCCCCGCCTCGTTTACGCAGCGGATAATCGCAGCGGTCATCTGCATAGCGATCGCGACCTTCTTCGGCATCTTTGCCCTGGCCGGACACTACAATCTCAATATGGGCCGGTGGCTTGGCTACTGCGGATTCAAGCAGAGAACGGGCCTGCCCTGTCCGACCTGCGGCATGACCACCGCGACACTCGCCTTCGCTCAGGGCAGAATCATCGAGGCGTTCTACGCCCAGCCGGCGTGCGGACTCCTGTGCTCTCTGGCGGTCGTCGCAGCCATTCTCGCCCTCATCGTGGCCGTTCTTGGAGTCTATTTTCCTTTCATCGGGCGTTTTTTCGAGCAAGTCAGGCTCCGCACCATGATCTTGGCCCTGCTCATCGTCATTGCCGCCGGTTGGGCCGTAACGCTGGCCCGCGCCCTGGCGGCAAGAGGCGGATGATGGGGCGTTGCCCCGGAAAATGAGGAAAGGTTCACGTACTCGCTCCTCAAACCGCCTTCCTGGGTCATAGGCGGCCCGTTTATATGGCCCTGAACACGGATTTTTCTTGACGAGGGGGCCGGCAATCTGGTAAAAAAGAGATAGCTGCCTGGTGGATTTTCGAATCATGCAGTTGAGGATTTTTCAGTAGCCAATGATGGACTTCCACTGATTGGTGAATCGCCCGAACCGGGCAACAGAAGGAAGGAGGTTGAATCATCTCAAGAGAATTTGTCCCCGCCGGGCCGAGCGTGTGCGCCCGGGTCCGGGTCGTCGTTGGCCGCTTTGGGGCATGACCAAAGCGGAACAATCTGAACCTTATTTATCAGGAGAATTACCATGTGCAAAAAAT
>CP070806.1:595569-610589 GCA_020343675.1 Phycisphaerales bacterium | reverse complement strand
GTCTTGACCCGGTTATGCAGGAAGAACACCTGTCCCTGACGATTCAGCTCACGATAAACGGCTTTCCTGATCAGGTCGTTGTTGTAGGCGGTCACCGTTGTCACGATACTTCGTCGGTCCAAAGGCGGCGTGGCCAGCGAGCTGATATCGCGCAGCCCCAGCAGCGACATGTGCAGCGTTCGGGGAATCGGCGTGGCCGTCATCGTCAAAATATCCATGTTCACACGTAGTCTCTTGAGCTTCTCTTTGTGTTCGACTCCGAAACGCTGTTCCTCATCGATAATCAAAAGGCCCAGGTCTTTGAACCCGACGTCGCCGCTTAGGAGCCGATGCGTTCCTATCAACAAATCGACCTTGCCCGCTTTCGCACGTGCAATAATATCTCTGGCCTGCTTCGACGTCCTGAAGCGATTGAGAACTTCGGTGCAGACCGGAAAGTCCGCAAACCGCTCGGTGAACGTTCTGCCGTGCTGCACGCACAAGACCGTCGTCGGTGTCAGGACGGCAACCTGCCTGCCGTTTTCGATGGCCTTGAACGCCGCCCGCATGGCAAGTTCGGTTTTTCCATAGCCCACGTCACCGCACAGCAGTCTGTCCATCACGACGGGCTGCTGCATGTCGGCCTTGATTTGCTCGGCCGCCGTGGTCTGGTCGGGTGTCTCCTGATAGGCAAATGACTCCTCGAATTCTATCTGCCAGCTCGAATCCTGCCCGAATGCTATCCCTCCGGCCGCCTGCCTGTTCGCCTGAACGTCGAGCAGCTCGACGGCAAGATCGCGGACGGAATCCGCGACTTTCTCTTTCTGCTTCTGCCATCTCTTCGAGCCGACCTTGCTCAGCTTGGGCCGCTTCGGACTGGTCCCGATATACTTCTGCACCAGGGCAATGTTGCGGGCCGATACCTGGATTTTTGCGCCGTCCGCGTATTCAATCGTCAGGTACTCGTTCGTCCCGCTTTCTTCCCGTATCGTCTGGACGCCTGCGAATTTACCGATGCCGTACGACGCGTGAACCACATAGTCACCGTCCTGCAGGTCGCTGAGCGTGTCCACGCGCGAGCTGACGCGCCCCGGCCGGCGTCTTCGGCGAAGCGCATATTGCCCGAACAGCTCGTGATGGCTGATGATAATCGTATCGAGCGAATGGACGACGAAGCCCTGGTGGATAAAGCCTGAGAGCATCTCGAATCGGGCCGGGACTCGTTTGTTGATGTCCTGAACAATCTCGCCCACCCGTTTGAGCTCTGCCGCACTCTCGCAATACAGCCGGACGCGCTTACCCTGCTTGGCCTCGGCCACCAACTCCTCCAGCGCCGCCTTGTGTCCCGCCCACACGGAGGTCGCCTTATGCTGGAACTGCTGCACGCTCCTGACGTCCACCTTGAGAAAATCACCCGGCTCAGATGTGGCGAACCTGCAGATATGAAGCTGTGCAAAGCGGCTCGCCGCCGCGTAGATATCCGGCCAACCATAAAGCCCGCTCGCATCATCGACCCTGTCTAAGAAAACCTTGGCAACCTCCTCAATCTCACCCGGTTCTTCAAGAACGATAATCGCGTCTTTGGGCAGCATCTTGACCAGAAGCTCCCTCTGCCCAGGCGCCGTCCCGCAAACGGCCGAGATAATCCTGATGCTTTTGACCTGTTGGCTCGAACGTTGCGTATCCAGATCGATCTGGCGAATGCTCTCGATTGTGTCGCCGAAGAATTCCACGCGGATCGCTTCGGCGTCCGGTGAAGACAGGCCTGCTTCATCACCCGGAAGAACCTTTTCCTTCACCAGCGGAGCGTAGATATCGACAATCCCGCCCCGACGTGCAAACTGGCCAGGCAGATCGATCCGGTCGGTGCGCTCGAAACCGCTTTCAACCAACCATTCGACCACCGTTTCCGGCGATACGGTCCTGGCAACCTCCAGGTGCAGAGTTGCCCTCTCTATCGCCTCTCGCCTGGGCACCGGTTGACAAAGAGCCTGTATCGACGACGGGATGATGCATCCCTTCGACGGTGAGTTCAGGGCCGAACCGTTGTCCGCATCCAAACGCGAGATCAGTGCCAGCCTCGCCGCGCGAATCTCATCGGTCGCATCGGCCAGATCCTCCTCGCCTTCCCAGGCACCGAACGCGTCAATGGCCCGGCCCGTGAACGTATGAAGGTCGTCGGCCGCTTTGTCGGCATCGTCGATGTGGGGGCGAACATACAGAATCGGCCGCCCGCTCTTCTCAGACAAATGACCGACCAGCATCGGCCCGAAGGAGCCCCACGTCCCTTCGACGCGGACCACCTGTCCGGCCGCAGCGCTCCGGAGCCGAGAGGTTATCTCCTGAACAGTCTTGTCCCGCCCAAGGTCCATGCACAGATTGTACGACAAAGCAAATCCGGAAACAATCCTGCGCTGGAGGATTTGGTCTTACGTTCGCGTGTCTAAAGTGCATGAATGGTGATTATCATTTGAGGCCACCGGACCCAGCAATTCCGGAATTCACCGACCCTCAAATTTCTTCATGTATTCCAGAAAGGCTTTTGCAGTTTTGTCCAGGTTCTCGATATCTCCCCCGCCGGACAGGACGGCGCACATCTCGTATCCAATATATCCCTCGTAGCCAATCTCCTTTAAGGCGTTGAAGAAAGTGCCATAGTCGATGATGCCTTTTGGCATCGGCACGGCTCGAATCAAGGTCTCTCGCTCTGCAAAGTTTATCAGGTTGTCATCGTAACAGTACCTCGGCAGGCGCACGTACTGAGCGGCCGTGGTGTGAACAATGAAGGGCTGCATCTTCAGGACGGCTGCTCTGATTTGTTCGGCGTTGAGGCCCTGCAACGTCGGCGTCCAGAGATCAAAAGCTGCCTTGACGTTCGGCAGGTTCACTTCCGTGAGGAGCCAGTGCATCATATCGTGGTGCGAGGCAATATCGTGATGATTCTGAACGGCAAGGGTCACGCCGTACTCGGCCGCCTTCCGGCCGGCGAGCTTCAGCCCTTCGAGCACCATGGCGTACTGCGCGTCAAACGGTATGCCGGGCCGTTCGTAGCCCGTGAATACGCGCACCATGTCGGTTCCCAAATCGCGCGCCAGTCTGGCCAACTCTCCCACGTAACAGGCCTGAATCTCAACGTTTGGAATTCCGGCTCTATCCACTCCGGCCGTGAAATCCGTGTACCCCGCCAGGCACACTAAGGCAAGGCCGAGACGGTCAATCTTATCTCGCAAGGCCTTTCGAGCCACCGTGTCGCAATCCAGAGGTGAGACATGAGGACTTTTGGCCGTGAGCATGACGCCGTCAAATCCCAGCTCCTTTGCCTTCTCCAGAAACTCATCAGTGCTTAATCGCGCCTGCCCTCGCCAGAAGCCGGCATAGCTGACCGAATGCAGACACGTCCTGGCTTTGAAATCCTTCGGATTGCCAATCGCGACGTCGTGCATGATCAGATCCTTTTCAACTATCCCCGGCAATAATGTTCATCCGGCATTGCTGGAATCGCCGGCCCGGCAAGAAACCTCAATGCCCAATATCTTGGACTATCAATAGCAGGCCGTCAACGAAGAAATGCCAATGCCATCTTCTCGGGGCCGGTCATTGTTCCTCTGTCCCCTGCTCGCGAATGACCTTTCGGATGTGATCGACGACGACCTCGCCAAGGGCACTAAGCAGCCTGTAAGGACCGATCTGCCCGACAGGTTCTCTCCCAGAGTCACCGAAAGAGCTGGTCCGACCCGCCTCTGGGCCGCCCGGCTTGCCATCATTTCCCGTGTTCGCGTCGGTCATTCGAAGCCCTTCTCAGCTATGGTGTATGCTTTGGCAGCTCTACCGGGTAAGACGTCCATGTCATGGCAAAAATTCCAGAATCTCAAAAAGAATTTGACTGTGCCGCGGACGGTTCATACTATGGGTACCTATCACGATGACGTCAAAGCGACCGCAGATTTTGGCCGATACGCGTGTGTATCTGCAAGTGTTTGTCAGAAGGAGTTGTAATGGCCTCTATTATCATCACATCGGGAGAGAAAAAAGGCGAGTTTCTGCCGCTCGGCAGGCGAACAAATGTGATTGGAAGAGCCGAGGCTTTGCCAATGCAGGTCCTGGACGATATGGTCTCCCGCAAACATCTGCGAATACGGTACGATGAAACGGCAAGGGGGCACGCCGCCGAGGATATGGACAGCAAGCACGGTGTGTTCATCAACAACCGAAAGATCACCGAGCTGACACCGTTGAAGGAAGGGGACCAGATCCGTATCGGCCAGACCACTTTACTGTTCACTGAAAAGGACTTTGATGATCGTGAAAGCGCCTTGGCGCATTACAAGAAAGCCGGTGAGGGCCAGCGCCCCACGATGATTGAGTAGGGATCCAATTCACACATTCTCTCGGGCGATTCTTGCACCGAGGGGATTCAGCCTTTCCTCGATTCTTTCATAGCCCCGGTCGATGTGATATACCCTGTCAATCGTTGTCGTTCCTTCCGCAGCCAGTCCGGCCAGAACCAGCGCCGCCGATGCCCGCAGGTCCGATGCCATAACCGGAGCGGCGATGAGTTTCGGGACTCCGGCCACAATGACGGCCGACCCTTCCTTGCGCAGATTAGCCGCCATTCGATTGAGTTCCGCCACGTGCATGAACCGGTCGGGGAAGACCTTTTCAATGACAACACTGTTGCCTTCGGCCAGTGACAGCAATGCCATGAATTGAGCCTGCAGGTCGGTCGGGAAACCCGGATAGGGCTGCGTGGTCACGTCAGCAGGCCTGATCGGGTCCCGGCGGCTGACGACACATCCGGCCCCCGCAGCGTCAACCGTCACGCCCATATTCCTCAACCTGTCAACCGCCGCCATCATACCATCCAAACGGCAGTTCTCGATTCGCAGCTCGCCGGCCGTGATGGCGGCAGCCACCATGAAAGTCCCGGCCTCAATCCGGTCCGGAATGACTTCATACTCCACCGGCTGCAACTGCTCGACGCCCTCAATCATCAGCCGCGGTGAGCCGATGCCGGTTATCTTCGCCCCCATCCGGTTCAGACAGTTTGCCAGGTCCGCTATCTCGGGCTCGCAGGCCGCCGATTCGATTGTCGTCCGGCCCCTGGCCAGAGTGGCCGCCATCAGTACATTGGCGGTGCCGAGCACGGTCGAGCCGAACGGCCCGCCCATGAAAACATCGGTGCCCGTCAGGCCGTCCGGGGCTTCGGCGATGATATAGCCGTTTTTGAGATGGATTCGGGCGCCCAGTGCCTGCAGGCCCTTGACGTGGAGGTTGACGGGCCTGTCCCCAATCGCGCAGCCGCCCGGCATAGAGACTTCCGCCCTGCCGCAGCGAGCAAGCAGCGGACCAAGGATGCAAATACTTGCCCGCATTCTGCGGACAACTTCATACTCACCAACCGGGTTATCGATGACCGTCGAATCGATCCACAGCCGACCGTCTTCTTCTCGGGTGAATTTACAGCCCAATCGCCCAAGCAGCTCGCCGCACACGGAGATATCTGAAAGACGAGGCACGGCTTTGAGAGTCGATTTGCCCGGACCCAAAATCGCGGCCGCCATAATCGGTAGAGAAGCATTCTTCGAGCCACTCACACGAACACTGCCGGAAAGCCGAACCGGCCCGTCGATAACAAATGTGTCCATAGTCTGTATTCCTTTGATCCGTCGCGCGGCGCGCGGGGCTTTGCAATTGACAATTGACAACTGACAACTGAGAATGGATGGTATATGTTCAACATTGATCGGTCAACGGAATTCGTCAGGACTCTAACGGCAGAGCACTGGATTTGTCTTGCAGGGCTGATCGTGCTGGCCTATTGGCTGCTCAAGACATCACTCGGCGCCAAGGCTCTGGCCGACTCGATGCCCCGTCGAAATAACATGCCTGTCTATCTGCCTCTGATTCCACTGTTCATCTGGTTCGGACCGGTTCCCATGGTCGTCCTCGTTGCCCGGGCGATGACACAAGATCGCCTGTCGGACTGGCAAACCGCCTTTCTGCAGAATTGCGTTTTCATCGTGGGTGGCGCAGCAACGACGGCGGTGATTCTCCTTCTGGCAAGAGCGCATTTTGCCCGACGGCTGAGGGGTTTCGGCCTGGATATCAGAACCGTGGCAGCCGATTTTCTCTGTGCCCTTGTGAACCTGCTGGCTGTCTGGCCGCTGATCATGGCGGCAATCGTTGTCACGATGTTATTGGGACAGAGTATCTGGGGACAGGAATACCAGATGCAGCAACATCAGGAGCTGGAACTCATAGCGGAAAATCCCGAACTGCCGCTGCGAATCACAATTGTCGTCGTTGCCGTGATCATGGCCCCCTTGCTCGAAGAGCTGCTGTTTCGAGGACTCGTACAGACCGCGATACGCTCCTTTTTTGTGGGTGGAAACGGAGCGTGGTTGGCAATCGCCGCCAGTTCCGGCCTGTTCGCCCTCATGCACGCCAACGCGGGGCATTGGCCGGCATTGTTCGTCTTGAGCGTGGGCCTGGGTTATACCTATGAGAAGAGTGGTTCCCTGTTTCGACCTATCTTTATCCACTCATTCTTTAACACGGCAAGCATCGCAGCGGCGTTGAGCCAATCTTAGGGGCTGCAGCCGAGTCGGTGGGCCAAGGCCCACCCTACGAATCCATTTGACAACTCAGCTCCAAATACGGAGGTTACCATGCGCCATCAAGCGTGTTTTGACTGGTTCCAGCGCGTTTGGCCCGTTGTCCTGGTGTTCCCGCTGTTGGGCCTCATCAGTAATGAGTCTGCTCAGGCAGAGCACATTGTCGCCTCGCCCGATGGAAGCGTCACTGTCACATTTAATGTTAAGGACTCACACGGGCAAAGAGATTGTCCGATCTACACAGTGACGTACGAGAATCAGCCCATCGTCACCGACTCGCATCTGGGGTTTGCACTGAAGGACGCTGCGCCCTTGGAGACCGGCTTTGACATTATCGACGTCTCCACCAGCAGCAGCGACAGTACGTATTCCCTTGTCTATGGTGAGCGCAAGAATGTGCGGGACCACTACAACCAGCTCGTCGTCGAGCTCAGAGAAAACCACCCGCCCCATCGACGACTTCAACTGACGTTTCGCGCTTACAACGAAGGTGCAGCCTTTCGCTACATCGTACCTGAGCAGGACGCATTGAAAGAAGTTGTCATCTCGGCGGAGAAAACGCAGTTTCATTTTGACCAGGACCATGCCGCCTGGGCTGTGTATTCGGCCCAGGGCAAGTACAGCAAGGCGCGGCTCAGCGAAATCAAGAACGATTGCGAGAGGCCGCTGACAATTCAGATAGGTGACAACCTCTTTGTCGCAGTAGGCGAAGCCGCCCTGGTGGATTACGCACGGATGCGCCTTTCGCCCCATGGCGCTCGGGGACACACGCTCGTCAGCTCGCTGGCCGGTGAAGTTCGTGGAACCGCCCCATTGACAACGCCATGGCGGGTCCTGCTGCTGGGCCGAACGCCGGGGGAACTGCTCGAGCGCAACGATCTGTTCCTGAACCTGAATGAGCGTTGCGCGATTACCGAGACATCGTGGATAAAACCGGGCAAGGTCATCCGCGAAGTGACCCTGACCACAGACGGCGGCAAGGCATGCGTCGATTTCGCCGCCGCGCATAGCCTGCAATATGTGGAATTCGACGCCGGCTGGTACGGCCACGAATACAGTGACGAATCCGACGCCACGACCGTTTCGGTCGATCCCAAACGCTCAAAAGGCCCGCTGGATCTCCATCAGGTCATTGACTACGCGAATCGGCGAGGCATTGGAATTCTCTTGTATGTCAATCGTCGGGCACTGGAGCGGCAGCTCGATGAAATCTTGCCGCTTTATGAGAAGTGGGGAATCAAGGGAGTCAAATACGGTTTCGTACAGGTCGGCTCACAACGCTGGACTACATGGCTCCACGAAGCCGTCCGCAAGGCAGCCGAGCACCATCTCATGGTGGATATTCACGATGAATATCGCCCGACCGGATACAGCCGGACCTATCCGAATCTCATAACGCAGGAGGGCATCGCAGGCGATGAAACCAAGCCCTCCAACAGCTTGACTCTGACCATTCTATTTACTCGAATGTTGGCCGGTTCGGCGGATAATACGATTTGCTACTACGACCGACGGGTCGACGAAAACGCCAGCCACGCGTATCAATTGGCCAAGAGCGTGTGTTTCTACAGCCCGTGGCAGTTTCTCTACTGGTATGACCGGCCGAGCGGATCTCCGCAGAGGGCCGGCGGCGCCGGTGGCAGTCATAACGTCATCGGGGATGAGCCCGAGCTGGAGTTCTTCGACCACGTCCCCACGGTCTGGGACGATACAGAAGTCATCCACGGCCAAATCGGAGAATACGCCGTTCTCGCTCGGCGCTCGGGACAGAGCTGGTTTATCGGCTGCATGAACGCAGACGAGCCGCACACGCTCAAAGTGCCGCTGGATTTTCTGGACAAGGACCACCAGTACGTTGCTTATATCTACAGTGATGATCCGGCCGTACCAACAAGGACCCATGTGAAAATCAGCCGCGCCACGGTTGATTCCTCATCCATTCTGAACGCCGACTTGCCACCGCGCGGCGGTCTAGCCATCAGAATCCACCCCGCCTACCAATAAAGAATGTGCTAAATCACCGGCGTGGCGGCGCGGGGCTCGACCCAGATCGGACTCGACCAGGCATACTGATTATTGGCCTGAACGACGCGCAGATAATACCAGTTGAGGTCTTTGCCGTCGTCGGTGTCGGTGACTTCGTAGGACGTATGGTAATGGTCGCCGAAGACGAGCCGATGCAGCATCGCCGACTCTTTCGGGAAATCGCCGGTGAACAGCATCTCATTGCTCCGGGCCAATTGCCTAAAGGTCTGGGTTAAAGACACAGTCGTAGGCTCGCGCAGTGTCACCGTGACGCTGGTCTGGGGGCCGCCGCGCATTTTCAAGACCACGGCCTTGGTGGAAATATCCTCGAACTGCTGACGCAAAGCCGTGAAGGATCTGACGCGAAGATGCTTGTCGGAGCGCTCCAGTATTTTATCTCTTCGCGTCTCATCAAGGGGACCGGATTGAAAGCAAGGCTGGACGCTTTCCAATACGCCTCCATCAACCGTAATCGTGATATCCCAGTCACAGATGCGCGTCATATCCAGGGCGGGCCAGGGACCCCATCCATATTCGAATCGCAGCAGGACAGGATCATCCCAGCTTCGGGCGGCGGGCGTGCGATCCATCGGAAAATCACGATGCAGGACACGGTTGTTCTTGAGGATCTCGACTCTGTCGATCTGGTCCCAGCCCGTGACGGTGACGGCCAGTTCGCGCCTGCGGGCATAGGGCATCTCCCGGCCCATCAGCTGCCCATTCAGTCGAAAGTCAACCGCGATACGGTCGCCGGTCAGGGCGTATGTTCGGCGGTCCCGGATAGCGTCGAAAATCGCCTCGCGCGTCAGCTCGCTCGCAAGCACGGCAGCCAGGCCTTCGCGGTAACCCCCGGGAAAACCAAGATGGTCGTCCGTACTGGCAATCACCCCGAAGCGATGGCCCTGCGAGAGAAAATGATGCAGCGTATTTTGTGTCCAGCGCCCGCCTTCGGTGTGTCGAACATAGGGCGAGCTCGCCCGGTCGTGCTCGGCGTTGCCCCATTCGGAGAATATCTCGATGACAGGTGAGACATCCGGGTCACGCATAGCCAGGTTCGCGCCGCGATGCCCCAGGCGATTGGCCGGATGATGGGGGATCATGATCGCGCGGTGCTGCTTCGCAAAGCGCTGGAATTGGCGCAGATCATCGAAGCGGACGTATTCGGCGTCGGGAGTCGGCAAGAGAATGTGGTAATCCCCAAGATGGGTCGAATGCCACTCAAAACCGGCGATGGGGACGTACCGGCCCGGTTCGTCGTACTTGCGGACCATCGCCAAAACCTCCGGCCATCTTCTTTTCGTGACCTCAAACCCGTCGAGCCATTTTCTCTCGATATTGTTTTCGTAGTGACCAATATCGTTCCAGTAGCCGTGCGGGGTGAAGGCAAAGAAATCCAGGTGTTCCCGGGCTATCTCGAAGGCCCGCTCGAGAGAACCGCGAGCATAGCCGACCTCGTTGTGATTGTGCAGATCGCCGAAGTAAATCTGATGCTCGCCCACCTTGGGATGCTCGGCCGGCACCGACGCCAGAGCCGGTCTTAACGCTGAACAGCCCAGAGAGCCAAGCGACAATGAGCCGACGGTCGAAGCCTTGAGAAACTGTCGTCTCGTAATCGATGATTTCATTTTGAATCCTCGCAATAAGAAACATCAGAGCCCGGCCCGAAGATTTTTCATTCGCTGACTGTGAACTTGACCTTCTGCGGCGCCTGGATGAGCAGAGTTTCGCCGAACTGCATATCTCCGAATTCGCGGAGTATGAATCTCGAAAGACTCAATTGGCCGTGCAGCACCGATAGTTCGACGTTCATACCCTGCGCCGTTCGTTCGAGCAAGCAGCTTCCCCATGCCGAACCATTGGACCAGAAGAACTCGCCCTCCCGGGCGGAAAAGGTCATAGACCGGTCCACTCCGGAATAGTTGAAGCCGGTCAAGGCAAGCACCGCTGCCCAACTGGCCATCGCCCGGGCGTAGTGGTGGCCGCACTCCGCCTCGTCGAAGGGGCTGCGCTTGCGTCCGTCATACCGATCGCGGATATTCCTGATGCACGTGAGCCCGTCGTCCACCTGGCCTTCGTAGAGCATCCCGACGGCTGCCGTGTACTCGAAGCCCGTCATCACCTCAGTGAAATAGGAGAAAGGATTCTTCGGACGGCCTTTCGGGTAGCTCGCCATCAGCAGAGCCGATTCATCGCCCAGAGCGAAGCTCCTCATGCAGTTGAGATGGGCGTACATGCCTTCCCGAAGATTGTACTTCATAATACTGCGCAGCGTCTGGCGGACATTGGCCGGTTCGAGCAGATATCCCAGACCGCAAACGTGAGCCATGTATTGGCCGACAAGCTGGTCCACAAGGCAACCGGCACCGAGCTGATAATCGGGCTGGGTCGGGTCTTTTGCCCCCATACCCACCAGCAGGCTCGAGGCGATATCCGACTTGTTCTTCGGCGGGCGTATCTGGTGCTCGTAGTACTCTCCGTTGAACAGATTCTCGTCGATCCATTGCCGGCCCTGCTCGAAGAGACGGTGACAGATTCCGGCGAAATCATCCTCGCCCAGATAGCGGGCCATTTCTTCGGCCGCCCGCAGAGCCCCCAGATACCACACGCCCATCTGCGGATTGGGCCCGTAGTATTCCACGTCCATCGTGTTGTGCTGACAGCCGTCCATGACACCGTCGCGGTCGGCATCCCATCCGCCTTCAATCCAACAGAATTCCAGGGCCTTCCTGACCTGGGGCCACAGGCTCCTGAGCATCTGCTCGTCACCCGAGAGCTGCCAGTCCCGGTACATCTTCATAATGCACCCCATCTGACCGTCCGCGGCGGCCTTGCCAAATCCCTTGGCGCGCTGCAAAGGCAGATTCACTCGAAAGCTCATCAGCCCCTTATCATCGGTTGCGTGGGCGAACTCGACCTCGCGCATCGACCGGGCCAGATTGCCGAATAGAAAGGCCGTCGCCTGCTCGTAGTTCCAGACATGCGTACAAGAGCCGTGGCAGCAGCCCCTTTTGTTGCTGGATCCTTCCCAGCCATAGAAACGTCCGTCCTCGGTGCGAAAGCAGGTCTGGGTACGCAGCGTGCTGATGTTAAACAACGCAGCCTCTTTAACCACCTCGGGCAAATCGCTCCGGCAAAAACTTTGCACAAAACGAATGCTTTTTGCCTCCAGGTCCGCAAGCTGCGGCCCGAATTTCTCGGCCACGTCCCATGCATCGCTGTACCTCGTCGTGTAGTAGTTTCCAATGCGGTCCCGCTCGTTACCTCTCCGCGTCCAGCTCTGGCGATTGGGAAAATGCCACGTGAGCAGGAACGTCACCGCTTTTGTCTCTTTCGGCGGCAGCTCTACACTCACGGCCAACGACGCCATCGGCATATCTTCGCCTGTGGCGTCACGCTCTTGCAAGTTCCCATCATCACTGAAGTCGTCCCAGAAATCGAGTACCGAGCTGCCCCAACGCTGTCGAATCCATCCCGTGCGGTGGCTGAGACTGGCTTCGGCGGTGGTGGTCAAGGCTATCGTGCCCCACTGCTCCGCCCTTTGGGCCACTCCTTCGGAGTGCATGTATATCCCCCGGACATGGCGGCCTTGGCGGAATTCGTTGCGATTGGCCTTGCCCCCGACGGCTACCAGTTCGCCCTTCCAGTCCTTGGTCGTGCCCGAACCATCCACACCGATGAAATTGGGCATATTTGCACAGACCGAAGCGCTCACTGAATTGCCTGTCTTGTTGATAAGCACATAGCGCAGGACCGCCACGGGGATGCTGCTGGCCTCGGCGTCACCGGGAACAAGCGGATTGAATGCCTCGATGCGCACGTCCACCGGAACGTCCGCGTCCGAGAGCATGACTTGTCCGAAAGGATAGGCTGTCGCAAAGGAACAGTTGCGAAACCGAGGCAGGCCGTGGTTAGGCACCGTGCTGCCGTGGCTCTCTTCGTAGCCGGACAGGTCTATCAGCCCTTCTATGGCTCTGGTTGCCGTCTGCCCATCGGCCGTCTCGGCAAAAAGCGCAAAGAACGGCCCCGTGGACCGCCCGGCCACCGGCACGAATCCCTTGGCGGCGCGATTCATAATCTCCCAGTCGCGCAGGTCGCCCCTGCCGCCCAGCGAGACAGTTCCGGTGCCAATCCCGCCCAAAGGAAGAGCAATGCGGGCAAGATGATTCTGGTCGTACCGTTTCAGAACGAGCCAGGTCTTCACAGCGTCGGCATCGGCCCCGATTTTCTCTATCGTTGCCTGCACCTGGCCAAAAGCCGGGACGCCTGAGAGTATAATCGTAATTGAGATTCGCAACAGCGTCTTCATTTTATCCTCCTTTGTCAGTTATGGCCGAGGAACTCCCCGCTCGCGGCGCGTACGGCCTCAAGAGGGTACGTCCCTCTTACGGACGATTCCACTGCTGGATGATCTGCCTGATTTTCTCCGGATTGTAGTTCTTCGGCTTCGGGTAATCCTGATTCACTTCAAGCTCTTCGACAGATGGCGTCTTTGACGGTACGCCGTCGGGCGGAACCTCCAGGCCAGCGAACCAGACCAGAGCATTGAGCACGATCTTGCGAAAATCGTCATGCGCCCAGTTGCGGTGCCAGTGTCCACCGGTGAAACCGAAGCCCCGCCCGCCGCCGGGACGCTCCATAGTCCACATCACGTGCTCTGGGCTCCCCATCCGCGCGCGCACGTGCGGATTGGCACGGTGCGCATCGTTGCCTTCTCTTCGCGTACTGTCCGGCGGGACCGTGGTAAGTACCGGCGTGCCGTTCTTCATGTTTTCGGCGAAGCGCATGTGGTAGTACCACTCGTCGTCAATCGCAAACGGCTTGACGCCTCGCGCGATCGGGTGGCCGGGCAGCTCCGTGAACTCGGCTTTGAAGTGCGGATTGACCGACCAGAACGTCTCGAAGTATCCGCCGGTCCAGTCCAGCATGTAATCGCCCGGCTTACCCTTCGGCACCTCGACCGCGTAGTGGAGCATGGCAATACCGACACGCTTCTTCGCGAGCTTGTCCAGCTCTTCAAGGTGCCGCATGGCCACGTGCCCCCCGCCGCCATCACAGAAGATCGCAATTGCATCGGCGTTGTCCAGCGCGGTCGGGTCTTTGGGCCAGCCGTTCGTATAAACCGTCGCATAAACACCGGGCACGTTTTCATTCAACAGTCTGGCTAACAGCAGGCAGCCGGCATTGTGCTCGTGGGCGCCGTAGCCGTGGCTGGGCGGGCCGGCCACCAGGACAATCTTCTTTCGCTCACCCAGTTTCAGACGCTTGAGCCGGATGTCTTTGAACTGGACGGTCATGGGTGGGCCTGAGTGCAATTGCAGCGCAAGTACGCCGGAGAGCTCGCGGTTACGCTCTTCGTGATCGATGACTTCCGCTGTGGTCTGCCCGTTGACCTTCAAGACTATATTGCCTCCCCGGGCGATAATATGATAATCGTTCCAATCGTCGTTCTTGATGTTGTTAAACAGGGCGGCCGAGTCGCCGAGCGGCGTGTGAGTCATCTTGCCATCAGAGCCGATTACGGTTTTCTGCCCTCGCTCGGCCAGCATCCCCCGGCCGCGTTCGTCATAGAGCGCCCCGGCGTATCGGCCCGCCAGGTCGATATCCGCCTGATAGCCGACGGCGTGCCCATCCGGTTCCACCCGGCTGCGAATCTGAATGCCGGAGTTGGCCGAGGGCGTGCCGCTGATGCGGTAACTGAGCTTCAGCTCGAAATCGTCCACCTGCCCCAACTGCCAGACGAGAAACTGGTTTTCTTTCACCGGATTTTTCTCTGTGGCTTGAGCCGTGATGGCCCCGTCCTGCACGGACCAGTAGCTCATATTGGGTGTTTTCCAGCCATCCAGCGATTTGCCATCGAAGATGGGCTTAAACTCAGCTTCCTGACCAATCGCACTGCTGATCCCAATCCCCGAGACGATACACAAAAAACAAAAGGCAACTCTCAAACCTATTGAGCGCATAGTACTCTCTCTCCGGTAAAAGCAATTTTGAATGGTACTATCCGTGCTACTCAACCAGCAGCTTTCCACTGTTCCTGGATGAACTTCAAGCCCTCGATATAGACTCCATCCCGGCTGGGGAAGAAATCGCGCCAGACGCGAGTGGCCGCGGCCAGGTCGGGTAAGGCCCGCCCGAACGCCTCGATGACCAGCCACTGGTCGTAGCCGCCCGAACGAAGTGCCTTGAACGTGCCGGGCCAGTCGATGTGCCCTTTGCCGGGCGTGCCCCGGTCGTTCTCGCTGATGTGCACGTGCTTGATCACGTCGATATTCCGGCTGATGCAGCCGACGGGGTCTTTTTCCTCGATGTTGGCGTGGAACGTGTCGAACATCACGCCGCAGTTCGGGTGATTGACGCGCTTGACATAATCGGCCGCGTCGGCCATCGTGTTGAGGAAATAGC
>CP070806.1:579871-595469 GCA_020343675.1 Phycisphaerales bacterium | reverse complement strand
TCAGATCCACGGCCTGATGGGAAACCAGAAACGCGAGCGCGCTTATTATGAGTCTGCTCGAGACATTCTGACGTCCAAAATTCGAGAGCAACCGAAGGATCCGCGTTTCCGAAGTTCCCTCGGCATAGCATATGCTGGTCTCGGCCGCAAGGAAGATGCGATCCGTGAAGGGAAGTTGGCAGTGGAGTTACTTCCTTTAAGCAAGGAAGCATACGGAGGGACGTTTCGAGTCGAAAGCTTAGCCCGCATCTATGTGATGGTTGGGGATTTTGATGCAGCCATCGATCAGCTTGAGTTGTTACTGTCTATCCCGGCACGCATGTCGATTCCTTTGCTTCGGCTTGATCCAGCCTGGGATCCCTTGCGCGACCACCCTCGTTTCCAGCGACTGTTAGAGTCAAACACATGATCTATCAGTCGGCAGAGTGGCGGTCAAAACGGCCGCACATGGACGCTGTAGATAAGTAGCACGACATGTTGCACCACAGAAGACAGATGACGATGGACGACGGACGAAACGTCTCTCGTTCCTCGGATCTCGGGCCGCTTTTAGCCAGGAGGAGTCAACTGCAGACAGCCAGTTCCTGCAAATCCAGCTCCATCAGGTGCTCGAGGTAGGCATTGAGCTCTTCCTCGGTGAAATTGGCGAGAAATTCAGGTCTGGCAGTTTTGTTGATTTTGCAGATGTAGTCGATCAACTCCCTTTTAGTCATACGTCCACGTCCTTCAAAGCAGATAGAAAATCTTGGTAACCTACCGAATATCGACAGTGCGGACAATTTTTCTTGAGCCGACCGTGCAAGACTCGAAACAACGCCCCATAACCCAAACCACCACATAACGGAGTCGCTCTCGCAAGGCCCCCCATATATAGAGCAAATGCAGGGGCGATTGTGATCGCGTTTCTTACTGTCCAATAAAATCATCTTCAATGCGGAGCGAATCGGAAGCAAAAAAAATGATAAATCTTCGAATATGTTCTCCACGCTCATTTTTTCTGTAAACGGAGCCCTATAGAATACCTCTATAGTCACAGATACGCGGCCGCATGTTCGAGCTGTGCAAGGCATAATTGCTGAGAAAGTGAAACGGTGCCGACGGAAGAATTCAGAACCTTAGTCAATGACTATGGCGCGCGGGTGCTGAGCACTGCGGTGCGGATTCTGGGCGATGCGGACAAAGCCCAGGACGTCCATCAGGAAGTATTCCTTGCAATATGGAAGCGATGGCACACGTACAACGGCCGGACCAACTGGGATGCTTATCTGTATCGGGCGACTGTGCGAAAGGCCATCGAACTGGCCAGGCGCTCACGGAATGAAAGCCTCTTGAAACGGCAGGCGCCGCCCTCTGCAGGCAGCGGCCGGCCGGATGCGCGTTTGAGGGTATCCGAATTCCAGCAGAAGCTGGCCGGACGCCTGGCACAACTCCCGAAGCGTCAGGCGGAAGTGTTTGTGCTCTCGAAAATGGAAAACCTCAAAGCCGAAAGAATCGCCGAGCTTCTGGGCTGTTCGCGGGAAACGGTGAGAGTTCATCTGCACCGGGCGCTCAAGCGCCTGAGTCGTGAGCTTGGCGATGACCTGACGGAATGAAAAAGGTGACTTATGAATAAGCACAGGAAGATCAACAAATTGTTGGTGGCTTTTGCCCTCGGCGAACTCTCGGAGGAATTGAAGGCTGAGGTAGCCACGCACGTCTCTGAGTGCCCTCGGTGCGCCTGCGAGCTGAAGCGACTCGAAACGCTGCTCAGATGCACAGGGCGCATAGGCGAGCTGTCTGCGGATGGGCCGGCTTGTGAAGCCGCGGAACGGGCGGTGCTCGACGTCGTGACGAACAGGCAAACCTCCACACCTGATATGCGCGTGGAATTTGTGCGCCGAACAACTATGTGCCGCAGGAAGATCAGACTGGTCGCTGCAGCGGCGATTGTGGCGGCGGTCCTGGGCGGGGCAACCTTCTGGCCCGGCGCCACTTCAGAGAATGGAAAGTGGTGGCTCGGGCCGCCGGCCGTCTGGGGCCAGGAGATCATGGCCAAACTAGACAAGACCGAGGCGCTGGTCTATAGGGACCAAGGGGTATTCGTGGGCCGCTATGGTTGGACACATGTTTCAGGCAATTGGAGCAAGATCTATGAGGCCAGAGACAGGTGGCGAAGGGACACCTATTACGAGCCTACGGATGAGGATACTTTTGGCGATAACAGCCCGAGCAGTGTGCTTCAGGACACGACGTGGCAGGTGCCTGACGGGAACGACCTGAAACTGACCAATGTTTCCTTTGAGTTTCAGTGCTACACAATCAAGACCCTTGAAGGGGAGGCCTATGACCGTGATCCATTAGAGCAGTTGCGCTTTTACGTCAGCCTGCTGGATGAAGCGGATCGAGTACTCGAAACCAAGATATTCGAAGGTCACGAATGCGTAGGTTTTGAAATAGACACGAGCAAATATGGAGACAATCCGAAAGGGCGGACTGACCGGATCTGGTTCGACGTTCAGACAAAGCTGCCTGTTCGTATAGAAAAGCACGGCCGACCGATCGGCAACGGTCTGAGAGGGACCTTCACAACGGTACAAGACCGTTTCGAATACTATGCGAAAGTCGACGCGGAGATGTTTAAGCCGAAGATTCCGGATGCTTTCATCAATGCCGAGCCTGCCGAACTTCGAGCCGCCAGAGAAAAACAAAAGAAGGGGCAGATGGTCTATGCGGATGTCCCTTCCGGGCTGGGAGCCGAGGTCGCGGCAACATTGAAGGACGTCAAGACCGCCGTCTTCTGGGAAGGTTACGGGGCTGGTCTCGGCAGTGGAACAAGGATATCCTTATCTGAGCGCCAATGGCGAAGGGACTCTTATTCAAATGGAGCCCCCCGAAGAACAGAGTGGTTTACTATCAGCAGGGATGACCAGGGCAACACGACCTTTGACTTCAATGACAAGAGTTTTCAACTGACCCAGACAATTGTGGATTTCGGGGATAAGACCTACAAAATCGTCAAGCACGGCAGGGAGTCTCATCCCGACAATCCAATGGACAACATCGTATTCCTTGCGAGCTGGTTCGATAAGGCGGATCGTTTCTGGGGAAATGAAGGGATCGATGGAATTGAGTGCTTCGGGTTCGAACTGAGCGCCAAGAAATACGGCTCAAATCCCGACACGAACAAGCATCGAATCTGGTTTGACAACAAAACGAAGCTCCCGGTGAAGATGGAATCCGAGTGGCTTCAGGATGACGGACCGAGAAAGAGGGTTACCGGCCGGTTCCAATGGAATCCGGAGCTCCCTGACGAGACGTTCATCCCGAACATTCCCGCCGGCTTTGTGCGGGTGGGAGCCGACGGGAAGTAGCCTGAGCTGCCGGGAATTGTGCGTGACCGACAAGGCCGGGTGCACCTGCCCGGCTTTTTTTGTATCTTGCCCATAATGCTTCAAGGAAGGCGTTTGTCCACGCATGAGTCTTTTTTGCGGTCTCTCTGCCGGGCCTGTTGCCGTGAGATTATTGCGAAAATGCTGTCGATTTGTTATAATCAAAGACTGAATATCGGTTGAGAATAGCCGGATCTAAGCTGGAGGATGCTATGAGAAGGTTAAGAAGGGCTCATCAGAGACAGGCTCAAAAGCGTAACAAGCTCAGACAGAGGGCCATCGCGGCCGGCACCGCCGCTGTTATCACCTTGGGGGCGGGGGCAGGTCTGAGCAAAAGCGCTGGCGTATCCACGCCGGATGGGCACCAAATGCCCGTCAGTCAGGATGCGGATGGAGATTTGCTTGGCGCCGCCGAAGAAATCGCCATCGGATACCTTCCCTTCAATTCCGACCAGAACCGCAACACGGTTTCTGACGGCGTTGAGCTCGCCCAGCACTGCGCCGCGGTCATCGACAAACTGTACCTCTACAATCCGGATACGAAGATGCCGATACCGTACGGGCCTTATAAGATACGCCGGGCGCTGTTCGGCTCCGAGCTGTGCGATATCTGCGGCCAGAAGGTGAATATGGGCGGCATTGAAATCTTTAATCCCCGGGTCGAATTGCAGTATCCCGACCCCAACGACCCTCTGGACGCGGTGCTCTTGCCCGATCTGGCGTTGCACTACATGGAGCATGGTTCGTTCGATTGTTTTGGCGATGTCCATCAAGGCCGGGTCGATGTCCCCCGGCTGCTGAGGATCCTTGAGACGCGGTATCCTTACGACCCGAACGACCATCGGCTGCCGGTCGATGGCGCCGACCTCGATGGGGATTTACTCAGGGACACTGAAGAGCTGGCCTCGGGCTACAATTTGTATGACGCCGACCAGGACGATGACCTGACAGCCGACGGCATTGAGCTTGCCGGGCAATGTGCGCGGGCCATCGACTCTCTGCCTGTTTTCGATCCGAACGGTCCCGAAATCGATGCCCTGCATAAGGTGAGCTTCATGCAGCGAGGCATTGAACATTGTGACATCTGCGGCGCGACGGTCAATATGGGCTACTGGCAAGTCACAAATCTCAGGTTGGGCCTGTCCACCGATGTGCCTGTACTGGCGTTGCACTACATGGGGCACGGCTCGCTCAGCTACGCCGGCGACGTGCACGGAACAGGCCGGGTGGACATTCCGCTGTTGGTGAAGATTCTGGAAATGCCCCGCCGGTGCGGCGATCTGGGGACGATTTACCTTCCCTCGGATACAAACAAGGATTGCCGGGTCGATTCCGCCGACCTCCTTGAGCTTGTTGAACGCTGGTTGGAAGACGCCGAGATTAACCGGGACCGATGAAATGGCTGCTCGATGCACTGACGGAGGTCTGCATGTCGGCTCATCGGAATTTCAAAGCCACCTTCGGGCCCTCAGACAAATCGATTTCGAATTGGCCTATCTCGTGCTGCTCACCCGTGAAGGTCTCAAACCTTTGAGCCGATGGGAGAAACCTCTGGATGAGGGCGTCCTCGGCCTGCTGCAACAGATGCACCTGGCGACAAGACAAATGCGCCGGACGGTCAAGACCGGCCAGGAAGTCATCGAGACTGTTTTCAGCCGGACGCTTGCCTGCATCCGGCTGTATGAACAGAGTTTTGCCGGCACCCCTATAGACAAATCTCCCGCCACCCAGCGGATCGAAGGTTTTCTCTTCGGTTACCCACCCTGTTGTGTCGAGCAATATGTCCGCAAACCCTACGCCCCCAACGATTTGGCAGACCGGGACCGGGAGATCCTGTTTCACTGGGCCTGCCCCCGCTGCAAAGTCACGCCCGTCTTGCTCGATGCCTACAGGAGCATTCACGATTTGCTCAGCCGGTGTTGATGCATGGCTCCGAGCGGGATGCGACGGACCGCTGGCCGAGAATGCAGTCAAGCACTGCCGAAAACTTGCCGCGACGCTTCAGCGCATTCACGAAAATGGCGCTCATGGCTTTGGAAAACACTTGACCGGCGATTGTCAGACCGTTATCATCCAGCTCGAACTGCCCGAGCATGGATGGAACAGTCTGGAATGAGTGGAACAACAAGGGAGTACGTCGGCCAGAGAACAGGAAAGGACCAATAACAGGCTATTTGCGGCGTTGAGGTCCTGGAGATTCTTACAAGTATCGGAAGGAGCCTGAGAGGATGGCAAGTTCACATGGCGACACTGAAGGCAGCCGGTCGCTTTCAACAAAGACCGGGGGCAGAACCGATACTTCCGCGGACGAAATAGACCTGAATGACTATCTCAGGGTAGTCTGGAAGCGGAGACACCTCGTTGTGCTCGGCACATTTCTTCCCGCCTTGCTCTTCTGCTTGATTCTTGCCTTTTCGCCGGGAGAGTGCCGGGTGACTTACACGTATGACGTCAGAAGCGATGAAAAAGACCCCGTAGCGCTGCTTGGTGGGTTCACCGGTGCAGGAGCTTCGGACAAATGCCGCGCTGATTTAGAGAGTGATGAACTGCCCGGAACAGTCCACACAATGGTGCCTGATAGATTCTACAGCGATGAGAATCTGGATAGGCTCGCCGCCAGGTTGAGGGAATGCGGGTTTGGTGATTATGCAGAGAGAATATCCAGGGCAAACGTTCAGTTGGAGACCTCAGAGACCTCGCTGGCGATGACGGTGACCGGCAGGCGAGGAGAAGATGTACAGAGAATATCCTCAATTGTGAGAGATAATCTGGAGAACGTGATTCCAATGTACTTTGTGGAGGAGCACTTGAGCGGCGAGGTTGTAAGACTCAAGAGCGAGATGGCGAATATCGAGGAAGACAGATTCAGTCTGGAACTCGAGCTGGGGCGGAAAAAGGCGATTCTGGTAAGACTCAAGACTCTGGCATCCGCAGATCCCGGCATGACCCAGAGCGGTCCGATCCTGCACTTCGAGAATGTGCATAAGGACAGTGCATACTTGCCGCTATCTTACCATGTACAAGCTGCTGATGTCAACATAATCAACATCGAAGAGACCATCAACGCCGACCAGAAGAAGTACAGTTATTATGGAAAGTTGCTGAGTCTTGATGAAAGGCTTTTGGAGGAGGTCAGGAACAAGATGTCTTCGCATTATGCCGTTGGGGAATTTCACTCGTTTCTGGCTCGCGTGGCGGGCGACTACGAAGGCAGCGAGCTGAGGCACTATCTGAGTGCGTATGTCAAGAGAGTAGAAAACGTCATGTCGGCCAGTGCTCCCATCGTTGAAAGACCCGGAGTCTATCTTGTTCCCAAAGGCAGTCTCAAGAAGACCGGGATTGTGTTCGCGGCACTGCTGATGATAACTACGTTTGGAGCCTTTCTGCTGGAGGCTGTCCAAGAGAGCCGAAAGCGGGTCCGTGAAGCCTGACTGTTGGATGAGCGAACGAACTGACGGATTGATCCGGTGAGTCCGACGATGAGGATGGAAGGGTAGAAGGTCGCAGCCTTTGCTTGTTTTACGTTTCTCCTGAAAAGCAGGTCGGCTGCACCCCACGGGGACGGAGTCTGGCAATATCATCTACAAGAAAGCAGAAGGACAAAAGCGTGAAGAGAATATGTGTCGTCATAACGTCCCGTGCCAGTTATGCGCGGGCCAAGAGCATATTGCGAGCGATCAAGAGAAACGAGAATCTGGAGCTTTTCCTCGTGGGTGCGGCTTCCTTGCTCCTTTACAAGTACGGGAACGCTGTCGAGGTTCTGGAAAATGATGGGTTTTGCATCGATGAGAAAGTCTATATGGTCGTGGAAGGGGAGAATCCTACGACCATGGCCAAGACCGTGGGAATCGGAATCATGGAGCTTGCAACTGTTTTCGACAATTCCAGGCCCGATATCGTCGTGAGCATCGCCGACAGGTTTGAGACAATCTGTACGGCCATAGCCGCTTCCTATTTGAACATCCCTGTGGCGCATATTCAAGGGGGTGAAATCACCGGCTCGATCGATGAAAAAGTCAGGCACGCAGTGACAAAATTCTCTTCGCTTCATTTTGTGGCGAACGAATCTGCCGCCCAAAGAGTCAGGGCTATGGGCGAGGCCCCGGACAGCATCTTTGTGACAGGGTGTCCTTCGATCGATTTGGCCAGGGAAGTAAGGGACCGCCCTCAGTTCATGGACAGCGATTACCTTTACTCAAAATATGGAGGGGTCGGCGAAATCGTCGATATCGATAAGGATTTTATTGTTGTCTTGCAGCATCCCGTAACGACGGAGTTTGCAGGCGCCTATTCCCAAATGAAGGAGACACTGACGGCTGTTTACGAATCGCAGATTCCGGCAATCGTCTTTTGGCCCAACGTGGATGCCGGTTCTGATTTGACATCCAAGGCGATTCGAGAATTCCGAGAGCAGTGCCGCCCCGCGAATGTGCACTTTTTCAGGAATTTCACACCGCAGGATTTCCTGGCGCTTCTTCTGAAGTGCAGGTGTATAGCGGGCAATTCCTCGGTGGGCATCAGAGAGTGTTCCTTCCTGGGTGTGCCGGCCATCAATGTCGGCACACGCCAGAACGGCAGGGAGCAGGGCGAGAATGTGATGAACGTTCCCTACTCGAAACACGAGATACTCAAGGCGCTGGAACGACATCTTCAAAACGGCGGCAGATACCCATCGACAGCGCTGTACGGCGATGGAACCGCCGGCGAAAAGATCGCAGAACTCCTGGAGAACACTACTCCGAGGGTAGAGAAGAGGTTTGTCGTGTGAAGAAGATACTGATCGGTTATCCATTGGACAAATATGAGGTATTTGAGGACGTGCTGCGCCCCCTGTCGGGCAAGTATTCGCTGGTCATGAAAGATTATGACTACCAGTGGCTGTTGCGTCACATTCACAAATTCGACGTGGTCGTCCCCAGCTTGAAGGTGGTGATCGACGATGAGATCATCGCGAAGGCCAGGAATCTGCGACTACTCTTTACCCCCACGACCGGCCAGGACCACATAAGGATTGGAAAAAACAAAGGGAGAATCAAAGTACTGAGCTTGAATGACTACAGGAAGCAGATAGACTCGATCAGCTCAACTGCGGAACTCGGGTTTTCCTTTGTCCTATCTCTGTCGCGACGGGTCCTGGCGGCCCACAGGGACGTTGTTGAATCCGGCAGGTGGGAAAGGAACGATTTTCTGGGAAGAGAGTTGAACAACAAGGTGATGGGGATTATCGGCATGGGCAGAATCGGCCAGAAAATGGCCTGCTATGGCAAAGCCTTTGGGATGAAGGTGCTTTATTGGGACAAAATCAAGCGTGGAAAGTGGCAGAGGATGCCGCGATTGAACGAGCTGCTTGCAGTTGCGGATTTTGTGATTGTCTCCATCGCCCTGAACGAGAGGACTCGGCATCTGGTCAATATGGACAATATCGGTTGTATTAAACGCGGGGCCGCGCTGGTGAATATCTCGCGAGGTGAGGTTATCGAAGAACAGGCTCTGTGCGCTGCGCTGCAAAACGGCGTACTCTGCGGAGTAGGAGTCGATGTCCTGGAGCGGGAGCTGGACGATTATAGACGGTCACCGCTCTACAAGTATGCGCGGAAGAATTCTGGGGCAAACATTATCATCACTCCCCACATCGGAGGGGCGACGATTGACGGTTGGAAGAAGGTCTTTATGTTGGTGTCTGAGAAAATTTCCGAGGAGGCCATATGATATGGGCGCTAGAATCGTTGTGGAAGTAGCCTCAAATCACCAGGGGAACATCCTTCTTGCCAGAGAATTCATAAGAATCGCTGCAAGGGCCGGCGCCGACTGTGTGAAGTTCCAGTCTTCGCGATATCAGGATTTGGCCGACAAGTCAGACCCTCAAGCGGACTGGGTCAGGCAGACGTCCTTGTCGGACAACGACCATTTCGAGCTGATTGCAGAATGCAGGAAACATCAGGTCGATTTCCTGACCACGTGCTTCAGCATTGGGAGAGTCGATTTTCTCGCGTCCCTGGGGTTAAAGGAAGTCAAGATAGCCAGTCCAGACCTGCTGAGTTTTGCGATGATCGAGAAATTAGCCGGGAAGTTCGACCACCTCATTGTCTCTACGGGAATGCACACCATCCGGGAGATTAAGAAGACGATTGACTTTTTGCTTGATAACAAAATCAATGCTACCTTGCTGCATTCGGTCTCGATGTATCCGACGCCTTTGAACAAGGCCTTTATGTATAAGTTCCTGTGGCTCAAAGACAACTTTCCCCGGGTTGGCTATAGTAACCATGCTCCGGACGCCGAGCCGGCTAAATTCTCCATGGCGCACGGGGCGCAGATCGTGGAAGTCCACATGAAATTGGGTCGCTATGGCCCAGGGCGAGCTGCGGACTGGGATCTTTTGACAGAACAGGTGGAGGATATCGTCCGATACAGGTCTCTCTTGCGAAGCATGTTGGGCAAAAAGAAAGACTCGCAGAATGAGGATTTCTTGTACGAAGAGGAGGTGGCTGCGGCCAAGCGATTCGTAGGCAGATGGGGCCGGAATCGATGAAAATAATCTTTGTGACGCAGGGCGAGTATGCCCTTTTCTACCTGGATGTGCTTCCATTGCTTGCGCAGAAGCTGACTTTGGACCGTGTGGGATTCTATGTCACCGGCAGGTCTAATCATGCCCGCTATCTGAAAAGAGCTGCACGTCTGAATCTGAACGTGGATTTTCTGAACGGATGGGACTTGACCTCGGCTGAGGACGGGGCGGATGATGATTTTGTCAAGACACTTGAGGATGAATTCGGGGAGCCGTTCCTGTGGAACGCGCTGGTCATAGACAGAAGGATATACAACGGAATCCTGACAAAATACAAGCAGGATTACAGGCCCAGATTCACGCACGATGAAATGCTGGCCGTGCTTCAGAAGAGCTTCAAGGCCGTCTTGCAGTTCGTCGAAGAGATCGAGCCGGATATTATCATCGGCGGGTTTACACCGGTCACGTCCGCCGAATACATTTTCTATCGCTGCGCGAAGGTCAAGGGCATCAAATATATGAATCTGAATCCTACCAAGATCCTCAATCGTGTCACTTTCTCGCAGGACATCTACAGGGAGTTTCCTCATTTTCACAAAGACTACGCTGCTTACCTGCAACAGCAGGACGGCGATGTCTTTCTCGAGCAGGCGAGACAGTATTTGCAGGCCAAAGATAAAAAATACGAGGGCGTCATCACTTCTTCTGCCCACTTTCCCTGCGGACAATGGCTCGGCAATACGTTCAAATACCCTTTTGTGGTAGCCAGGTACTACCTGAGGAAAACCCATTTGGACAATGAGGAGCGGGGGTGCCAGTGGGGTTATTTCTACAGGAATATCCGCAATCCGATAAGAGACAAGATAGTTCGAGTTATCTTGCCATACTGTTCCCTGGAGATGCTGAGTCAATGGAGTTACGCCTATTACCCGCTGCACGTCGAACCGGAAATCGCCCTTTCTCTTTTTGGCCGGGAGTACCTCAATCAAATAGAGCTCATTCGAAATATCGCCAAATCCGTTCCGGTGACGTGGAAGCTGGTCGTCAAGGATCACCCGGCCGGTGTCGGACGCAGAAACATCGGATATTACCGAAGGCTTCTGGAAATCCCCAACGTCGTGTTGGTGGACCACTATGTCGATTCGGAACGCATCGTTGAAAACGCGAGAATGGTTTTTACCGTATCCGGCTTTTCAGGATTCGAGGCAATCCTCAAAAGAAAACCGGTGATTACCTTCGGGACCACGTTCTACGACGTCCTTCCTGATGAGATGGTCAGATGCGTTCGGTCGTTGCGGGAACTGCCAGGCGTGGTGAAAGACCTTTTGAACGGCTACAGGTATTCTGAAAGGGACGTTGTCAGTCTGATTGCCGCCGCCCTTAAGAACTCCACGCCGTTGAATTTATATGAAGATGTACTTAATAAGAAGGGGCGCACTACCGTTGACAGCACGACATTTGATGAGCAGAAAAGAGAATTCGCAGACTTCTTGCTAAGGTCGATGGGATAGGTCCGGATGAACACGTGTAAGAATCGGTGTCTGGTCTGCGAGGGCGAATCTCTGGAAGTGCTCTGCCGGATGGCTTCCTGGTATGGCATCAAAATGTTCCACAAAGTCGCCATTTGTCGTGATTGTGGACACATTCAGGCATATCCTCTGTTTGATGAGAAAGAATATTCCATCGTGAACAGACGTTTTTTCGGAAGGAAGTATCTGCCCGACGGCCAACAAAATCCCGACAATTCCAAGAAGGAAAGGAAACTCAACGAACAGCTTTCACCTTATTTGCGGGAGGGACTGAACATTTTGGACATCGGAGCCGGGGAAGGATGGGCACTGGACTACTTCCGAAAGCACGATTGCCGCTACTTCGCCATTGAGGCCGTCGCCAGACTGTCAGAGGCGATCCGGACAAGGGGCGGCACCGTGATTGGGGAATCTCTGTTTGATGACGTTAGGGGCTATGAGCACTTTTTTGACATTGTGGTCTTTCGCGCTATTCTGGAGCACATGCTCAGCCCGTCAGCGGCATTATCCCGTGTACGGCGATTTCTGCATCCGGACGGATTGCTTTATTTGTCCGTACCCAATGCTGCAAATTTCTCCATCAGAAAAGGTTTTCGAACGAGCTATCTCAGGCCGGTTCATATTTCATACTTTTGCGAGGGCAATGTATTGCGTCTTGCGCACTCGGCTGGATTCCGCGCAGTACGTTCACAATCGTCGGGTGCTGAGCTGTCCATCTTGTTGAAGCGCGGAAGCGACAAAGGTTTGAAAAACCACAACTATTACGCTCAGCAGAAACATTTCTTCCGGCAGCAGTACCGCCGGGCTTTTGTTAGGGATACGTTTCAGATAGTGAGACTCTACGCCGCCCGAATTCGTCATCGCCATATTTTCGCAGACGGACTCAATGAAGAGAAAGACTGAGGATAGAAAGATATTGGCCGTTATCCCTGCAAGGAGCGGCTCGAAGGGCATTCCCCACAAGAACATAAAACACCTTAACGGCCGACCCTTGATTCATTACGCTATTGCACTGGCCGTAAAGGTGCAAAACAAGGGTTTCATTATTGGTCATGTTGTATCCACAGACAGCAAGCGGATCGCCTCGATAGCCAAAAAGGGAGGTGGGAACGTTCCTTTCTTAAGGCCGCCTGAGTTGGCCACGGATGACTCTCCCGTCGTTGAGACGGTCATACACGCTGTGAGGTGGTGGGAACAGCAGAATAAAGAAACCATTCACAGCGTTCTGCTTCTTCAACCCACGAATCCGCTGACGGCCGCAGAAGACATCGAGGGCGCTGTGAAGTCTTATCTTGATAATCAGCCCAAAGCAACCTGCCTGATTTCTGTCTGCGACGCTCAGCACATCAGGCTGTCCACTTTATATCACAAGAAAGGCAAATACCTGGAGCAGGCCGTGCGGCAGTTGGACCCTGCTTCACAAAGGCAGTCGTTGCACCGATTGTACTGGCGAAATGGCGCCGTTTATCTTGTTCGTCGCGATTTGTTGCTGAAACAGCGCAAAATCATGATCCAGAATCCTTGTTGCTACGAAATGCCGAAGGCTCGCTCAGTGGCTATTGACGACATTATGGACTGGTGTATTGCCGAATGGCTGATCAGCTGCAGCGGGGGATAAGCCAAGGAGAATGTTTTGAGTCAAGACTTTAACATTACACTGGGCGACATCGGTTTTGATTATACCAGCCAGGTCAAAGAGCACGTATCGCGCTGCAACGTGTGTGGCTCATCTCGTTCCATTGTCATTTCGAGGAAAGACCGTTACGGGCTTGACGTTTCCGCATGTCTGTGCCTTGGATGTGGATTGGTTTATCTGTCCCCGCGAATGACCGTAGAAGGCTATAGAGTGTTCTACCAAAAGTATTACAGGCCGTTGGTGAGTTACTATCTGAAGCAGAAAATAGACACCGCTACGATCATCGCAGGACAAAGGCAGTACGCTAGGGAACTTTTCGGATGGATAGAGCGTTATTTATCCCCCTCAAAAGACGTACTTGAGATTCTTGACGTGGGAGGATCAACAGGGGTAGTTACGAAGGTCTTCAAGGAGAATCTTGAAGCCCTTGGATTCTCCGTAAAGGCAACGGTTATAGATCCATCCCCTGAGGAGCTGGCGGTGGCGAAGATGTCGGGCCTTGAGACGATTGAAGGGCTTGTGGAAGAAAAGAATATTCATAAGAGGCGCTGGGATATCGTCCTGTTGTGCCAAACAATAGATCACCTCATGGATGTGGCCAAGACGATTATCGCCATCAGGAGTTCGCTCAGAGAACGCAGTCTGTTTTTTGTGGATATTGTTGACTGGGAATACGTGGTCCGACGCAAAGGCGTTCAGGATTCCCTCAAAATTGACCATCCGTTCAATTTCACCAGGCAAACGGCTATTCCTTTTCTGGAAGGCAAGGGATTTCGAATTGTGTCCGAGTCCGTACTTTCGGATGGTCATTTAATCGGTTTGCTGTGTGCAAAAGCAGAAGAGAGGCCCAGCTCGTTTTCTCCGGGCCATGCGGAATTTCTACTTTCTCTGATCAGAGAAAAACAAGCTTTATCCCAATAGATTCGTCTCGAGACGACTGATGATTCTGCGTTACGGCTTGACCTTGATGAAGTGAAGCGTCGTTAAAAGATGAGCCGACGCCAGATCCCGACATGAAGACAATCCGTGTTTATTTCAACTACAAGCACGTGGACGAACCGTGGGGCGGAGCGAACAACTTCATCAGGGCGCTGCACAATGCGATGTCGCGGGCAGGTGGGTTTGAGTTTGCTGAAAGCATAGAAGATTCTTACGATGTGCTGTTTCTCAATCAGCTCAGCATGGGACCCGCAAGCGGTAGCAGGATAAGCCCTTTGAGCAGAATAAGGCAAGCCCGTGGAGATCCATCGGCTGGCAAACGGATCCTTGTGAGGGCGATCAATCTGAGACGACATTCACACGGCCCAACACTGCGATCATGGCTGCGTGATATTTCTCGAAACAAGCTGCTGAATATGGCTGATATGGTCATATTCCAAAGCCACTACCAGAAGAGTTTCTTCACAAAATATGGCTACAAAGGGAAACACGACGCGGTGATTCACAACGGCGCCGACGCGGCTATCTTCCATGATAGCGGCAGCGCTGTATGGGATGGCAAAGAAACACTTAGAATGGTCTCGTCCTCAATGTCCCTTCATTCAATCAAGCGGCAGGATCTGATTGCGAAGGTGTCTGAATGTGAGGGCGTTGAGGTTTCACACATGGGCAATTGGCCTGATTCAGTAGATAGCAGGAAGGTCAAACTGCTCGGAGTCCTGGGCCAAAAAGAGGGCGCTGCTGTGCTGAGGCGTTCACACGTTCTCTTGCATCCGGCTGTCAAAGATGTCTGTCCGAACGTTGTTTTTGAAGCGATTTGCTGTGGGTTGCCTGTTATCTACAACGACGGCGCCGGCAGCGGCGCCGAGATCGTAGCGGAGAACGGCCTGCCGATAAACGAGGGCAGCGTTGAGCAGATCGTCGGGCGGCTCAAAGATCGGTACCGCCAGCTAAAAGAACACGTCAGGCAGACTCAGCGGTACTATTCAATTGACCGGGCCGTGGCTCAATATATCGAAGTGTTTTCGGGGTTGGTCAACCGCTAAATGGACAACCGGGATTTTGAACAATATGCCGATGCCAAGAGGATGATTGGCCAGGTTGCGGTGACTTGGGAGAACGCGTTCTATGAAGAGCTGAAGGCCAAAGGTCTTTGCGATCATAGCCAGGTCAAATTCCTGGATTTTGGCTGCGGCGATGGCCGCTATTTTCCGTATCTTTTAACGAAAGGTTTCCTGGCGGAGAACATACACGGCGTTGAAGTCTCGCAGAAAAGGATCGATCGCTGCAAGGAGCTCGGGTGGGCGAACGCGCGTGTCTTGGCGCTCAATGAACCGCTGCCTTATCAGGACCGTTCGTTTGACGTTGTCAACTTTGTCGAGGTCATAGAGCATATTCCTTCTGCAGAGCGGGATATCTATCTTGAGGAAATCGCCAGAGTCATGAGGCCGGAGGCATTCCTGATTCTCACTACACCGAACTATCCGATGAAAAGGATATGCGATTTCATAGATGCAATATGGGGAGGTCGATGGGCTCGGCTCCGGGATGACCCGACCCATCTGTGCAGATATAGCAAGAAGAAGCTCGAGCGTGCATTAAGCGGTCATTTCTCAAA
>CP070806.1:563603-579771 GCA_020343675.1 Phycisphaerales bacterium | reverse complement strand
GCAAAGGCACACAGGGACAAAGTGATCAGCGGGATGGCTCCGTCCATTACAGGCCCCTCCGGATATCTGTGGCCATGAGTCCATTTGAAAAAACAAAGCCAATTTGACGGCCAATGCAACGTAAGCTCTTTTGAAGGATATAGTTACAGCAACACCGGCTCGCGGGCTGCGGGAAAACAAACCCAATCAAAGCCAATTCAACCCGATTTCAAACGGGGCGCGGACCCATTCGGCGGATGAGGCCAGCGCTGGAGGTTGCCCGCTGTATTTAGTGCCTATCGGCGGGGAGATCAGAATTCGACGTGGCCCGTTTCGGGCGAATCCTGCTCCGTGCTGGGGGTAAATTCCTCCGGCTTGGGAGAATCGGGCGGTGAAATTGGCCTGATTTCGAAAGGAGGCGTCGGGGTCTGCTCGTCTCGGACGGGCTCGGTGTCCGGTTGTGGCGGTTGCTCAGACTCGCCCTGCGAGAAAGGCTCAGGCGGCGAGGACGGCTTTTGCTCGTCTTGGCCGGCATCGGCGAACTGCGCCTGCGACGGCAACGGTTCCACAGTGTCGGGCGGGCTTTCAATCTCCTGCTCGGCAACAGTAGGCAATGCCTCGGTCTGTGGCGGCGATTGAAATCCGGCGTGTATGAATTCAGCGACGTTCCTGTAGTCTTCGGCGCCGTTGCAGGCCGGCTCGTATTCAAAAATGGTCTTGCCGTAGCTGGGGGCCTCGGCCAGCTTGATATTCCTGCGGATGAACGTGGGGAAAATGCAGGCTTCCGACCACGCGCTGTCGGTCCCGCGGGCATTCCTGAGGAACTGTTCGATATCGGCCTTGACCTCGTTGGGCAACGACGCTCTGCTGTCGAACATGCACAGCAGGACGCCTTTGACTCGCAGACCCGGGTTGATTCTGCGGTTGACGAGCTCGACGGTTTGGAGCAGTTGCCCGAATCCCTGCAAGGCCAGGAAATGCGGCTGCAGGGGAATCAGAACCTCCTGGGCGGCAGCCAGGGCGTTGAGGGTCAGAAGGCCGAGCGACGGCGCGCAGTCGATGAAGCAGTAGTCAAACGCCTCTTCGCACGCCTCGATGGCCTCTCGCAGGATGGTTTCGCGTCCGACCACGCTGACCAATTCGCTTTCGGCGCCGACCAGGTGGATATTGGAGGGCAGCAGCCAGAGATTGGGACGCATCAACATAATCTGCCCTTCGAATGTGGCAGACTGAGTCAGAATCCTGTACGCGCCGGCCTCCATGCTCTGAGGTTCAAGGCCCAGGTGAATGGTCAGATGGGCCTGGGGATCGAGGTCAACGGCGACAACTTTCGAGCCGGCCTCGGCAAGAGCCGCCGCGGTATTGACCACGGTCGTCGTCTTGCCCACGCCTCCCTTTTGGTTTAGCACTGCAATCGTTCTCATGGTCAGGCGAAAAGCAGGATCAGAACCTCGATATCCTCAACAGCCGGCGGATTCAAGTATTCAATCTCTGCGGTTTCAGGTTTTCGCTCCTTTCAATACGGCATCAAGCACGCCGTTAACAAACGCGGGGGACTTGTCCGTGCTGAACTTCTTGGCAAGTTCAATGGCCTCATTGAGTACGACTTTCGGCGGTATATCGGGGCAGAATCTCAACTGATAGACCGACAGTCTCAGAATACTCTTGTCCACAGGTGAAAGCCTCGTGAATTCCCACTTAATCGTCGAGTCAGTAATCAATTCGTCACATTGTCTGATGTTCTCCCACGTCCCTCGTGTCCAGTCGGAGGCAAGTTTTCGCACGAATTCGTCAGCATCTTCCTCCACAAAGAATGCGCCCAACAGCTCCAGCACGTCCGGGCCCTGCACATCAAGTTGATATAGCGCCTGCATCGTCAACTCTCTGGCCCTCGTTCTTCTGTCCATGTTCGCAGCTCGTAGTCCGTGGACTACGGCCCCCGTCGCTACAGATCGTGTATCTGCTGCATCACATTGGCCATCTCCATGGCCGTCATCGCTGCGTCGGCTCCGGCGTTGCCCATTTTCGTGCCGGCTCTTTCGACCGCCTGCTCGAGCGTTTCGCAGGTCAGAACGCCGAACACGGCCGGGGTGGCCGAATCGTAGTTGACCTGCCCGATTCCCCGGACAACCTGCTGACAAACATAGTCATAGTGGGCGGTCTGGCCCCGTATGACGGCGCCGAGGCAGAGGACGGCGACGTATTTGCCGCTGTCGGCGAGCTTCCTGCACGCCTGGGTGATTTCACACGCGCCGGGCACCCAGACTACGGATATCTGCTTGTCGGCGGCGCCGTGACGCTGGAGACAGTCTATCGCACCGGCAAGCAGCTTGGATGTGATGAACTCATTGAACCTGCTGATGACGATGGCATAAGCGCCTTTGCCGGCTGTGACCTGACCCTTTATCTCTTTGATCATGGCTCCACTTCCCCAACTAAATTATGCTGTACTGCCTTCACTTTGCGCCCGCGATTCGCGACTTTCTCGGCGACACATTATAAGACTATTGGGAGCCGCTTTCCAGAAAAACGGATCAACGCCGATCACCCCTCAGGGCGCAATCCCGCGACGCCAAAAGCTAACGCCCGAGATTATAAGAGCTTATGGGTCGAGATTCCAGCGGAATTTTGCGGGATACAAAAAGCACCCGGCGTATCGGGAAACTGCTAAGGGCGTCACATTTTGTGGGCGATAAGGCTTTAGTAAGAAGTCTGCTTGACAGGCGATAGACAGAACAAGGTGTGTTTATGCTTTTTGACGAGATGGAATTCGGCCCCTATGACAAGGCCGAGCAGAAGGCCCGAGAGGCTTTTGAGCTTTACGAAGACGGCAAGATGTCCCAAGCCCTCGACGAGCTTGAGACGGCCCTCGACATCAATCCCGCCTGCGGTTCGCTGCACTTCAACAAAGCGCTGACGCTGGACGCCATCGGCCGGTTTGACGAAGCGATCACCGAATACGAAACCGCTCTACAGCTCAACCCGGATGATTTGGAGATCCTGAACTCCCTGGCAGTTGACTATACGCGCGCGGGTCAGTACGACCTGGGCATCGACACCTTCGAGCATATTCAGCAGTTGGATCCGACCTTCGAGCCGGCCTACTGCAATCGCATTATTACCTACACCGAAATGGGTTTGCACGACCTTGCCGAGCAGATGTTCTACCTCGCCCAGCAGATAAAACCGGATTGTGCGTTGTGCTATTACAATGTCGGCAACTCCCTTTTTGCACGGGGCGAGTATAAAAGAGCGATCCGCTGCTGGCTGCGGACGGCCGAACTCGATCCGACCCACCCGCAAATCAACTACCGAATCGCCCAGGCTTATTGGTCGGACGGCCAGTTCGATCGCAGCCGCGAGCATTTCCTCGTCGAGCTTCGTGCCAACCCGGGGGATATCGACGTGATTTTTGACTTTGGGCTGTTTCTTCTGAAGACCGGCGACCTCGAATCGGGAAAAGAGAAGTTCAACCGGATTCTCGAGCTGGATCCGGATTTTGCGGCAGCGTTGTTCTATCTCGGCGAGATCGCATTCAACAACGACGACCACGAGCGCGCGGCTGAGCTGTACAATCAGGCGCTTGGGAAAGACGATACGCTCCAGGGGCCGTGTTACAGACTGGCTCAGCACGCGCTCTCAAGAGGCCGGGAGTCGGAGGCCAAAGCGTATCTGATGTCGGAGCTGAAGCTGGCTTTGGAGGACGCGGGCACACTGGTATCGATGGGGTCGATGTTCCTGACCATCGGCGATCTCGGCTGTGCGACGCATTGCATGTTACGCGCCGTCGATATCGATTGTGCCAACGCGGACGCCTATTATTATCTCGGCGTCATCAGCGCGATCAAAGGTGACTTCGAAGATGCCGCGGAGCTTTTTGGGCACACGCTGGACATCAGGAATGAGCACGTTCCGACTCTGAGAGACTCGGCCTGGGTCTGCCTGGAGATGGGCCGATTGAGCGAGGCCGCCGAGAGGATAAGCAGAGCGCGCGGTCTGGACGCCGACGATCCGCAGTTGAAGAAACTCGAGCGCCGTCTGGCCGTAGCTCGCGCAAGACAGCGCATAACCGGCGTACTCGGGCAGTTCGGGCCTTGATCCGCATCTGGACACCATTCGTAATCATTTCTCGCCCTGGGTCGTCTCAGGACAGGGCCGTGGCAAGCGACTTTTGCATTGCAGCAGGGTCTTGAGATTTGCTATAATGTTCTCATAGCTCTCGTCTGAGTGAGGGCTTTTCGCTTCTGATGAGAAGATGGCTGCCGTGAGGAGGAATGCAATGAGTTTGCGGACGAGCATGGTCCTTTGGGGAATGACGCTTGCATGCCTGCCGGGCGTGGCCGGCAATGCCGGGGCCGTAGTCGCGCCTGACGTCACGGAAGACTTTGAAACGAATGACTTCAGCAGATTTGCGTGGAACCATTCCGGGGATGCAAGCTGGCGCACGACACGGCAGGAGAGACACTCCGGAAGCTACTGTGCCAGATCCGGTTCAATCGGGCATGATGAAAGTACGACCCTGCAGGTGACTTTTGAATGCGTGTCCGGCGACATCACCTTCTATCGCAAAGTCTCCTCGGAGTCGGGCTACGATTATTTGACGTTCTCCATTGATGGGGTAGAAAAAGACGAGTGGTCGGGCGAACAGGATTGGGGCCAGGCATCTTACCCAGTGAATGAGGGCACAAGAACCTTCGAGTGGGTCTATTCGAAGGACGGTTCGATCTCCGATGGTGACGACAGGGCGTGGATCGATGACATCACATTTCCGGCCGCCGGCGAGACGGAACCTCCCGAAGTGCCGTTCAAACGCGGTGTAAACCTAACCGGCTGGTTCCAATACGTCTCGAGCGCGCGGCAGATTCATTTTACCAGATTCACGAAGCAGGATTTGAACAACATCAAGAGTTTAGGCTGCGATGTCGTTCGATTGCCCATCGAGTTGCACGCCATGACCAATGGCGCGCCGGACTATACGATTGATCCTTTGCTCTATTACTTTCTGGATCAAATCATCGACTGGACCGAAGAGCTGGAACTGCACTTGATTCTCGATAATCACTCCTCTTATAATGACCTATTGGGCAACACCCGTCCAAGCGTTGAAGATATTCTGGTCCCTCTATGGACGCAAATGGCGCAGCATTACAAGGATCGCTCAACCTACGTTTGCTACGAAGTGTTTAATGAGCCGCATGGCATTTCCGATGCAATGTGGAACCAGATCCAGCAGAGAGTCATCGACGCGATTCGCTCCGTCGATCAGAAGCATACAATCATCATCGGCCCGGCGGGATGGAACGGCTACGACAACCTTCGGTTCATGCCCGAATATGAAGATGATAACCTGATCTACACGTTTCACTTCTATGCTCCGTTCATGTTCACTCATCAGGGCGCAACCTGGGTGAATCCGTCCATGGCACCGCTGGCGGGCGTCCCCTTTCCCTACGATGCTGCCCGCATGCCCGATTGCCCCGAGCAACTGCGAGGCACGTGGATACAGAGTAGTCTGACAAACTATAGAGATGACGGGACCGTGCAGCGCGTCAGGGAATTGATCGATATCGCCGCCGCCTTCAAGGCGCAGCGTCATGTGCCCCTATTCTGTGGAGAATTCGGCGTCTTTATGCCCAATAGCGATGACGAGGACCGCGTTTACTGGTATAGCGTTGTGCGAGACCATCTTGAACAGAAAGGCATCGCCTGGACGATCTGGGATTATAAAGGCGGCTTTGGCCTTTTTGAGCAAGGAACCAACGAGCTGTTCGACTACGACTTGAACATTCCTCTGGTTGAAGCGCTGGGACTCGTTGCGCCGCCGCAGCAAGAGTTCATCCTGACCCCGGAGGTAAGCGGATTCGATCTATATCTTGACAATATCGCGCCAAACATTGTCGAATCCAGTCAGATTAGTAATGGAATCCTTGATTTTTACTCTGGAGATAATCCGGCCTCCGGCGAATTCTGCATTCACTTCACGGGAGTCGATCAGTACAATAATATCTCCTTTCGTTTCTCGCCGGTCAAAGACCTGTCCGTATTGGTTGACAACGGGTTTGCGATCGACTTTTGGGTCCGGTGTAATAATCCGAGTGCGAGGATTGACATCCGATTCTTGGACACCAAAACAGAGGACCCCGGCGACCACCCCTGGCGCATGCGATATGGAATTGACCGGAATATCGCCGATTGGAACGGCGAATGGAATCACCTGCAAATCCCGCTCAGCGCATTCTCTGAACACGGTTCATGGGATAACGGCTGGTTCGGTCCGATTGGGGCTTATGACTGGACCGCCACCGAACGTTTTGACATCGTCTCGGAATACGGCGATTTGAGAGGAACACAGTTCTATTTCGACGATATCCGCGTCCTGAAGCCCAATCCCCGTCAGCCTTGACGCGCAGGGGGGCTTTCGCTGCGCTCGGGACGCCTGCGGGAGCAGGCCCGAACGAGCTGGTGGGCCGTGTCCTCGGCGTTTTTTTCGTTGATGAATCCCCTCTTTTAAAATAGAATCGCGGTCCAACGTGTCAGACTGGTCCGACCCGTCTGACGGTAGTGCCGGCCGAGTGGCGGAATGGCAGACGCTGGGGACTTAAAATCCCCTGCCCGTAATGGGCGTGTGGGTTCGAATCCCACCTCGGCTATGATCCGCGTCTCGGCAAGAACGACGCGCATTTCGGACCAGAGACGTGAATGTTTGAGACCAGATGGTATGCCGGATTTTCACCGGCCAGTGATGTTTTGGAGATAGACGATGGCGAACAAGAATCCCAAGCTCGTGGATGCAGGCAAGCCCAATTTATATCGCCCGATGTTTCCCTATTCGGCGTTTCCGACGGCGGTCTTCGACGGCCAGAGAATCGAGTACGAGGTTCCGGAGAAAATCTGGATCACCGACACGACGTTCCGTGACGGCCAGCAGGCAAGGCCCCCCTACAAGCCCGAGCAGATTCTCAGGATATACGATTTGCTGCACCAAATCGACGGCGGCACCGGCTTGATCCGCCAGTGCGAGTTCTTCCTGTATTCGGAACGTGATAGAGAGGCCGTGGAACTCTGCAAAGAACGCGGCCACGAATTCCCCGAAATAACCGGCTGGATACGAGCCGTCGCGACTGATTTCAAACTGGTCTCACAAATGGGACTCGGCGAAACCGGCATTCTGACTTCGGCAAGCGACTATCATATCTTCCTGAAACTGCGAAAGACCCGCAGCCAGGCATTGGCCGCCTATCTCGAGATTGCCAGAGCGGCCTTAGACAACGGTGTTATCCCGCGTTGCCATTTTGAGGACATCACGCGAGCGGATTACGATGGTTTCGTGCTGCCCTTCGCCGCCGCGTTGATGGAGCTGGCCGAAGAGTACGACAAGCCGGTCAAGATTCGCCTTTGTGATACGTTGGGCTTCGGCCTGCCCTGGGCGGGCGTCTCTCTGCCGAGGAGCGTTCCAAAACTCGTCCGCGGGCTGCGACAAATCGGCGTCCCGTCCGAATGGCTCGAATGGCACGGGCACAACGACTTTCATAAGGTCCAGGTCAATGCAGCGACGGCGTGGCTCTATGGCTGCAGCGCCGCCAACACGGCGATTTTCGGCTGCGGCGAGCGAACGGGAAATCCACCCCTCGAAGCCCTTGTCGTCGAGCACGCCCAGTTGAAAGGGATGACCGAAGGCGTCAACTACGCGGCGATCACCGAGCTGGCCGAGTACGCTCGAAAGGAGCTGGGGCTCGAAATCGCGCGGAACTATCCGCTGGTCGGAAAGGATTTCAATGTGACGCGGGCCGGCATCCACGCCGACGGCTTGCTCAAGAACGAGGAAATCTACAATTGTTTCAATACGCAGAAGCTGCTCAACCGTCCGGCCGGCGTGGCCATCACCGATAAGACCGGGGCGGCCGGTATCAAGCACTGGATAGAGGCCCGGTACGAGATTGATATCCCCAAACACGACCCGCGCATTACCCGGATTAAGGATCAAATCGACGCCGAGTACGCGGCCGACAGAGTCTCCTCGGTATCCGACGAGGAAATGTTCCAGTGGGTGCGGGACGCCTTTGGGGCCGATCTGCCGCCGGCGAGAATCTGAAGACGGGTGAATCCTGAGTGCCAACGCTTGGATCCTGAACAAGCTCGTCCGTTCAACTGCGTTCAAGGCAAATTTCATGAAAGTAGTGGTGGCAACAGATTCGTTCAAGGGCACGCTCAGAGCGGACGAGGCGTGTGAAATCATAGCCGATGCAATCCGCAACACACTATCGGATGTTGTGGTTGTGCTCAAGCCAATGGCGGACGGCGGCGAGGGTACTGCCAAAGCCATGATCAAGGCAGCTGACGGGCAATGGATTCCGCAAACGGTCATCGGACCGCTGCCGGAAATGCAGGTCGAGGCGGGCTTTGCCTGGTTCGCAGATGAAACAGCGCTGGTGGAGATGGCCTCGGCCAGCGGATTGGAGCTGCTCTCATCTGGGCAGATGAACCCGCTCAAGACCACCACCTTTGGGACGGGCCAGCTCATCAGAGCTGCGGTCGAATACGGGGCGAAGAAAGTTCTTTTGGCCGTGGGTGGAAGCGCTACCGTCGATGGTGGCCTTGGCGCCGCGGCGGCTCTGGGCTGGAAGTTCCTCGACGATGAGGGCAATCAGGTCGCCCTCGGCGGCCAGGGGCTGGCGACGCTTGCACGAATAATCCGGCCCGAGCCGGATGTGCTGCTCGCGACACGAGGCCGAATCCCGGTGGAGGTGCTTTGCGACGTCGATAATCCGCTCTGTGGCGAGCATGGCGCCGCCAAAGTCTACGGCCCGCAAAAGGGCGCCACACCGAAGATGGTGGAGCAGTTGGAGACAGGGCTTAAGAATCTGGCGCACCTCGTGAGAGAACAGCTCGGCCGGGAGATTGAGAGTCTGCCCGGAGCGGGCGCTGCTGGGGGACTGGGCGCCGGCGCGGCGGCATTCATGGACGCCTCGATCGTCTCGGGCATAGAGACGGTGATGGCTCGCAGCAATTTGAATGCCGAGCTTGCATCCGCCGATTGGGTCATCACGGGCGAAGGCTCGTTCGACCGCCAGTCTCTCTACGGCAAAGTCGTGTCGGGCATCCTGAAAATGGCCGGGCAGTCAAACACTCGGGTGGCTGTGCTTGCGGGTCAGGTTCGCCTGCCGGAAGAGCTGTGGCGCAAGAATGGCATAGTCGCAGTCATAGCAACCAAGCCGGATGATGCGTCCCTCGACTATGCCTTGAAGAACAGCCGCACTTTGCTCGCATCCGCGGCCCAGCGCTTGACGCAGGAGCATTTGTCGGGATAGATCCGTATTTCGTGTATTTTTATGGGGCCTCACACATCCCGGTGCGCGGCGCCTGATGTGCACAGGTGGCAAATGATGCAGATTTTCGCCAGTGAGCCGGCGTTTTTTGCGAACCCGACCGGCGCTAAAATGGTATAATACAACTTTGGAGGCCCGGTCGTGGAGCGGGCTTGAAGGCTAATATTGTTGTTTGATGAGGAATGTGCTGATGAGTCTTAGGAAGCAAAAGAGTCTGATCGTCGTTGGGGGTGTTGTTGCAGCTTTGTTGGCGGGAACAGTTTTGCTGGGAGGCTATGCGAAGTTCGTACCTGCCAAGTCGGATAGCACCGTCGAGCCCAAGGCCTGCACAGGTTGTTCCATGACACAGGTCAACTTCGCCGAAAACGCTGAAGCATCCTGCCCCGGCCAAGCAGTGGCCGCGTTCGCCCCGGAGGCATGCCCGGCTGGACGCACTGAGCCGTGTTGTGCCGAGGATCCGCCAGAAGACTGTTGCGGCGAGCCTTGTCCCCTGGATTGCCCAAAGCCATGTTGCGAGCCTTGTCCAGCGGATTGCCCCAAACCATGCTGTGCCGAGCAAGCTGAGGTGAGCGGGTGTTGTCCGTCGGCGGCCGAGGCCCCAACTCAATAGCGCCGTGCTTGCACACGCAGCGGAAGCTTAGATCCGCAACAAGAACTGCAATCGCAAGACGGCAGATACTCAAATCTCTGCCGAGCGATTCAGAAATATACATTAGGGGACATTTGCCCGGCTCAAGTGTCCCCTGCGTTCACAAAGCTATCGCCGGCACACCTCTCTTGCTGCGAAACACGCCTCAAATTCTGTAGGCGGCCGATTCACTCTTACTCCCTATGTCAGAGTCGCTTTGTCTGTGAGAACAGCCGAGACTGAAATCAGAACCGTACACAGAGCCGACCAGTAGTCCGTAACAGTCAATATGCCGGCTCGGAGTCTTCTTGCCGATATGGAAAATAAACACATATTGGTGAGGAGACCTCAGATGAAGAACTATTTGGAGCCCATCTGACCACCGTGGAACGCCTGCGAAAGCGGTTGGTGCAAGAGAATCTGGAGGCCACATTAGAGCGCCACAAGCGTAAAAACTACACGCACAAGCTCGATGGTGATGCGGAAGCTCGGCTCATAGCCATAGCCTGCGGCGAGCCCCCAGAGGGTCGCACGGAATGGACCTTACGCCTCCTGGCGGATCGGCGGGCGGGCATTGGAATAAAGGTTGTCCGCCTGTGAGCCGCATTTCGCAGTTTGGTGTGGATGAGAAAAAGAATTTGCTTGCGACCTGGATTCCTGCTTTCGCAGGAATGACAGAAAGGAGCGGCGGCAATTCACTCAAGTAGTGTCACTATCTCTGAGCAAATCCGGGCGCCATTTTTTTGTTCGTTTGATGGATTGTTGGCAGCGCCACTCGGCGATTTTGGCGTGGTCGCCGCTTAATAAGATGTCAGGGACCTTCATCCCGCGAAAGATCTCGGGTCGGGTATAGTGCGGGTATTCGAGAAGGCCCTCGCTGAACGATTCGTCCTTGGCGCTGGATTCGTCGCCCAGCGCGCCGGCCAATAACCTGACCACGGCGTCGATGACAACCATCGCGGCCAATTCTCCGCCGCTGAGGACGTAATCGCCAACCGAGATTTGCTCGGCGCCGAGGCCCGTGCGAATTCGCTCGTCGAACCCTTCATATTTGCCGGCGATGAGCACAAGGCGTTTCTCGGCGCTGAACTCCAGCGCTCTGGCCTGGTCGAACTTTTGTCCCTGGGGCGTCAGCAGAAGGACCCGGCCCCTCTCGGCAGACAATTTCTGAACGTGTTCGAAGCAGTCGAAGACGGGTCCCGGCATCATGACCATCCCGGGACCGCCCCCGTAAGGCTTGTCATCGACCTTCCTGTAGTTGTCCTCGGCAAAATCCCGTATGTCGGTCAGCGCGATTTCAACCAAGCCGTTGTCCTGAGCCCTCTTCAGTATCGAACAACTCAGGGGCGATTCAAAGGCCTGCGGAAAAAGCGTAAGAACATCAATCCTCATCGCTTTTGCCTGTCTATTCACTCGCAGCCGATTCCTCTTCAGTTTGGTCCTTGGCTTGTGCTTCGGGCTTGGCCTCGGCTTCGGCTTTAGCCTTTTCTTCCGCTACCTTGGCCTCAGCGTCTGCCTTGGCCTTGGCATCGGCATCAGCCCCGGCTATCGCTTCGGCATCCGCTTTAGCTTCGGGCTTGGCTTCGGCTTTAGCCTTCTCTTCGGCCGCCTTGGCCTCAACGTCTGCCTTGGCCTTGGCATCGGCGTCCGCCCTGGCTATTGCCTCGGCATCCGCTTTAGCTTCGGCTTCGGCCTTGGCCTTGGCATCAGCCTCTGCTTTAGCCTTCACTTCGGCCTCTGCCTTAGCCTTTTCTTCGGCTTGTGCTTTGGCCTTGTCCGCGGCGGCCTGGACCTCTTTCTCCGCGGCTATTCTTTGAGCCTTGTTGAAGAATTTGCCTTTGGCCCGCGCCAGGGCCTTGGCTTTTACCCGGCGGGCGGCTGTTTGTTCGGCGTATTTATGCTTGATTCCCTCACGAAGCAGGATCTGCGAGACCGTCTCGCTCGGTATGGCGCCGTTGTCGAGCCAATACTGCGTCCGCTCCTTGTTGAGCACAATCTGCCTGGCGGGGTCTTTCTCTATCGGGTCGTAGTGTCCCAGCTTTTCGATCACTCTGCCGTCGCGCGGGGTGTGCCCTTCGACGGCGTTGATGCGGAAGAACGGCCGATGCCGCCTTCCCATCCTCGTCATTCTCAGTTTTACTGCCATTGTTTCTTCCTTTCTTTAGCCTATTATCAATTCCCGTAACCGGCACAACGCACGTCACGGAACACGTTTGCAATGCAGGGCATAGCCGTTGATGAAGATGGCCAGATTGGCCGGATCGATTTGAGCATCCGTCGCCAGCTTCTCGACCTGCTCATCCGTCAGCGAATCGGCACTGTCTTTCTCGGCCGGCGTCATAATCGCAACGGCCTTTCTCAATTGCTCCAGTTCCTCAGTGCTCGGCGATGCCAACATCGCCAGCTCGCTGTCGCCATGAATATCCTCGAACTGCGTTCTGAGCATCTTGCCATAATCGCTGGCCGAGAACCGGGCCACCTTTTCCAGATATTGCTCAATCGGAATCTTCGTCATAACCGTCATTATGCTCGGCTCCCCGGTTCTCCGGGGGCAGATTTTCACACTACCTATTCACACGATCAAATTTTGTTCATCTTTAACGGGACGGCTGTGACGACCCACCCGGCCCGGCGTTGGTTGCCCTCGCGCCCGACGGCGCCAAGGTCCACACACGCTTACCCAGGGGCCCAACGCACGGCCCCTATCGTCGTTTAATCTTGCCTCTTCGCTTGATGATTCTTTTTCTTTTGGAGCGCTGCTTGATCTTCTTGCCGCTTGACATCATCTGGCTCATCGCGCCCATATTCAGGCCGCCCTTGAGCAGGTTCCCGAGCCTGCCGAAGCTGCCGCCACTTAGCGCTTTGAGCATGTCTCTACTGCGCTTGAACGTCTTTACCAGACTGGAAACATCCTGGACTTCGACTCCGGCCCCGGCGGCAATCCGCCTTCGTCTCGACGATTCTATAAGATCCGGCTCACGTCTTTCCCGATGCGTCATCGAATAGACAATGGCTTCCATCTGCCCGAGTTCAGCACCGTCGAGATCCAGGTCGTCGAGCTGCCCCCCCATGCCGGGCATCATTTTCATCAGGTCTTTGACGCCGCCCATTTTCTTGACGGCCTGCATTTGCTTGAGGAAATCGTCGAAGCCGAAGCTGCCCTTGGCCATCTTCTGCTGGAGCTTTGCAGCCTCCTCGGCCTCGAAATGCTCCTGGGCCTTCTCGACCAGCGTTACCACATCACCCATACCCAGGATTCGGCCGGCCATCCGGTCGGGGTGAAACTCTTCGATCTTGTCGAGCTTCTCGCCGATACCGATGAACTTGATGGGCTTTCCGGTGACGGCCTTGACGCTCAACGCCGCGCCGCCGCGGGCATCACCATCGAGCTTGGTCAGGATGACGCCGTCCAGTTCGAGCCGCTCGTTGAACTCCTTGGCGGAGTTGACGGCATCCTGGCCGGTCATAGCGTCGCAGACCAGGTAGATTTGGTGCGGCGTGACCGCTTTGGCCACGTTGGCGATTTCGCCCATCATGTCTTCGTCGATGTGCAACCGGCCCGCGGTGTCGAGGATGACCACGTCATAACTGCCGGCCCGGGCGTGCTTGATGGCGTTCTTCGCGACCCTGACCGAGTCCTTGCTGTCCTCACTATAGACGTCGATGTTCGTCTGCTCGCCGAGGACGATCAACTGCTGGACGGCCGCCGGTCGCTGCAGGTCGTCGGCGACCAGCAGCGGCTTTCTTCCGTTGGCAAGGATGTACTTGCCGAGCTTGGCGGCTGTGGTGGTCTTGCCGCAGCCCTGCAGGCCCGCTAACATGATCACCGTCGGCCCGGGCGAGACATAATAGATGCGCGTATCGACCGGCCCCATCAGCTTGGTCAGCTCCTCATTGACGATTTTGACCATGACCTGGCCCGGATGGAGACTCTTGATCACCTCGGCGCCGAGGGCGGCCTGCGTGACGTCTTTGCAGAACTTCTTGACGACGTTGTAGCTGACGTCCGCCTCGAGCAGGGCCTTGCGGACCTCCCGCATGGCGTCGGAGATGTTCGCCTCGGTAATGCGCCCCCGGCCGGAAAGCGACCGAAAGACCGAATTAAATTTTTCCGTCAATGACTCAAACATGACTCGAATCCCGATTCTCGATGTTGTCGCCGCTGCGATTACCCGGCCCAGAGCATCAAGCGTCGTACAGGAACCATCCGAATAAACCCGGAATTATAGAGTGTCGACGCCAGTTCTGCAAGCCGAAAAATCCACGAAACGCGTCCTCACCTGCTATTTTGGGTCGAATTTCACTTGACACCGGAGATTTGGTGTGGCATACTCGTTGTTTCGTGGCAATGTTCTGTTCGAGTCGGCTTGTGACGGCGCGCGAGGAGGCCGCTTATCGGGACTCTGGCATTTCGGCTGATTCACGCGGCTGTTTTGGTGCGATTCAGTGAGGAGGTGGGTGTATCATGTCTGCAATGTCGGTATATGCGCTCGTTCTGACCCTGTTGGGTGCCGTGCCCGGTGAGACCACGGGATGGGGCACGGGTGACGTTGAGTTCCAGGCCTATGTGGATACAGACGAGCACCGTGAGATCTTCCCCGTGTGTGATGGTCAGTACATGGTCGAGGTCTCAATCATAGAGGTCATTGAGGATCCGGGCGATGTCCTGGACGATGTGACCTCGATAGACATCTGCTATGATGGGCCCGAGGGCCTGACCTCCGGCACCATCATCAAGGTCACGGGCACGTACTATGACGGGGCCTGTCCAATATCCTACTGTGGCCGGGTAAAGGCTTCTTCTGTGCGTGAAGTGGGCACGCCTGATGAAGAGGAGGAGGACGACGTCGACAATCCCGATATCAACGACCCCGAAGCGGTCACCGGCTCGGCCGAGGCCACGGAGACGACGGTGACGCTGCGGGGGACCCTGGCCGATGACGGGGGCGACGAATGCAGATGCCGGTTCACCTATTGGACGTACGATGAGCGCCGCTGGCAAACCGAGTGGGTCGAAGGCCAGCATAGCGGTAGCGTGTTCGCCCAGACGATCGCCGGACTGATCCCTGAGACCCGCTACTTCTACAGTTTCCGTGCACAGAACTCCGAGGAGTTTGACTCCGGGCGTACGGGCACGTTCGTTACGCTTGCCGAGAAAGTCCCTCCAATCCCTCACCCGGTGGTCTGGACGATTGATCCCGATCAGATCGATACCTCATCGCTGATCATGATGGGCGAGATCGCGCGGGACGTGTCGGGGCCGGAGGAGTACATCTTTGATTTTGTCTCCAGCCCCACGGGCGGGGCCGGCGGTTCGGATTCGCCCTGGCAGTTCAGTCCGTCTTACACGGATGTGGGCTTGAATCCGAACCATCAGTACGGCTACCGGGTCAAGGCGCGCGACGGGCTGGGCAATGAGACGGCGTACTCGGCCGGACGATACGCCTATTCCGCGATTGAGACGCCGGCCGGCGTGGCGTTCGGCGAGATTACCACCGGCAGCATTCAGGCCAAGTCAAGCAATGAGCTCTCGGGCCTGAACCGGGCCGAGTCCGGCCTGAAACTGGAAAATGTCACCGCGTCTCAGGTATCCGCCTGGCTGCGCGAGAACGCCTTCTGGACAAGTGACGGCTTACTGCCCAACACGCAGTACGCTTTCCGCGCCCAGGCCCGCAACGGGGATGCCGATTACACGCCGTTTGGCCCCCTGGCCGAGATCTATACCCTGGCCATGGTGCCGGCGCCGACCGCTTTCTCGAACGTCACCGCCTCCAGTCTGCTCACCCACTGGGGCGCGAACGGAAACCCGGCCGGCACACAGTACTGGTGCGCGAACATCACCGGCGGTTCGAACTCCGGCTGGATTACCACGACCCAATGGCTCGATGCGGACCTGGCGCCCAATGTCGGGTACGCCTACCATGTCAAGGCGCGCAATGGCGACGCCGTAGAGACGGCCTTCTCCGCCACAATCGAAAAATATTCGGCCATCGAGAATCCCGAGAGCATTGTTTTCGGAGCGATTACGACCGACAGCATCCAGGTGCGGTCGGAGAACACGCCGTCGGGTCTGGACCGGGCCCAGTCAGGGCTGCGTTTTGAAAACCTGACCGCCGGACGCACGTCGTCGTGGCGTCGGGACAACAGCTTCTGGAACAGTGACGGGCTGCTTCCCAACCGCCGCTATGACTTCCGGGCGCAAGCTCGCAATGGCGATGGAGAGCAAACGCCCTAT
>CP070806.1:547148-563503 GCA_020343675.1 Phycisphaerales bacterium | reverse complement strand
CATCTCGATGTCATAGGCTGATGCCACATGCAAGGGCCCCCAATCCTGCGGATAGTTTACGATTGCTCCCTGGTCAATCAGGTATTCAGCTATGGCCGTATTGTTTTTATCAACTGCCTGACACAATGGAGGCCATAATCCTGCATTGACATCGGCACCTGTTTCGACAAGAAGGTTTACTAGATCCATATTGTTTGCATCGACGGCATAGTACAGTGGAGTGGCACTCGCAATCTCCTCTTTCTTTGTCTCCTCTTTCTCTATTATACTGGTATCACCCCACTTGGCATCGATATCGGCACCTTCTGCGATAAGCAACTTAACCTTTTCGACATCCGCCTTCTTAATTGCCTCAAAAAGTGATTTGTTTTTCTTTGCCTGCTGAACGCGCTCTATCATAAGATTTGTTGCCGGGATAGTTCTGCTTTCTGGATACTCATCGAGAAGTTTTTGAAACGCAGATAATGCAGCATCAAACCGTTTTGATTCAAAATATAATTGTCCGATCCAGTATTGAGCATTCTGGGCGATTCTACTCTTAGGTGACAAGCTTATGACTGTCTGATATTCGGTAATTGCGGCATCGTAATCGGCGAGTATATGCAGCTCGTTTGCCTTTTGAAAGTGGGTTTCGGCCTCTGGATTCGTCTCTGATTTGTTATTCGCAAACGACTGAACAGATAATCCAAGTACGACTGTAACAATCCAGCATAAAGTCAGTGTGATTGGTCTTCTGCTGTTCATTTTTGTTCCCTTTTATTTTCCGGCGCTGATTGACTGCGCCATATCCATTAATTGTGACATTTCAATATTACCGATTAAGACATAAGAAAGGACATCATCTCTCCAGGCGAGAATGATCCCTCCGACTTGTCCCTCGTTGCGATAGACGGCATATTCTCTGAAATCCTTTGACTCAAGCCCGCGCCGTCCATCCAGAGGCTGCTCAAATAATGATACCGAATTGATACCATCAGTGTACAGCAGTTGCAGGGCGTCACGGTCCTCAATAGTCCTGATCTGGTCGAGTTTATAGTAGGGGTGAAGCCACGGCGGCGCCACTAAATCAAAATTGGTGGTTTCTTTGGCTTTAGAAAGACACAGCGTGTGACCGTTGGAAATTGCCGGGGCTTCGGATGAGTTGATTTCGCGTTGAGATGAAGGCCCTCTGACAATTATGCCAGGACGCATATATTCCGGCTCATCATCAAGGATTTCGTAATATAGAATGTCACGCTGGTCAACTCGCATTTGTAACGGTCGTTGTACGGGCGGATTCAGAGAAGCATGCCGGGCAACCACATCCTGATGTTCTCTCAGATACAGGTTGATAGTGGCTGAATCGCCAGCAGCAGCGATAGTGACATCCCGCTTGGCCAGCTCCAGCTCATGTCTCAAGTCCGTGACTTCTCTGGATCGGATCAAGACAGTCACCAAGGAAGACATGATGAGAAATGCCGCAGCCAAGCCGCCAGCCCTGCTTCCCACTATGGCTCTCCATACGTTCGGCTTGTACACAGCCGACGGCTTCTTCTTAGAATTTTCCTGTGCTCTCAAGGTGTCATCCAGAGTTCTCTCGTACATGTCGGCGCTGGGCGCGACATGCAATCTCTTGACCAACTTTTTCACTTTGTTCAGTTTCATTCCGCCATCTCACTATTTAGCTGTGACCGGAGTTTCTTCAAAGCATATCGATACCGACTCCATGCCGTATTGGTCGAAACCTGCTGCAACCGGGCTATCTGTTTGAACATCAATCCGCCATGCAGATGCAAGATGAGAACTTCTCTCTGTTCGTATGGTAGTCTGCCCATTGCAGTGCTTAACTGTTGTTGCTCTTCGCTGCTTACTGCCGATTGATCGGGGGCGTCCACAGTTGATCGAACGGATTCTGCCTCGTCTAAAGTGGCACCTTCTCGTCGCCTTCTTCGAATATTGTCTCGTACAAGGTTTACAACACAGGTCGTCAAATAAGCTTTCAGACGTCCCTGGACTTTAAGCTTGTCAGCCGACTGACCAAAAGAGACAAAGAAATCATGCACTATGTCTTCGGCACTATTGACGTCGTTTAGGAGAGTAGCTGCCACCGTTACGAGGTGAGTCACATATTTCTCATAGATGCGCTGCAGGGCCTCCGCACTGCCTTGCTTGAACTCCCATACAAGCAGCCTGTCTTCCACTATGTTCGTCATGTCGCTCCGGAGCCGAAACAATTGTTTCTCATTAGTATCACGAAAATCACGCCCCCCAGCGTTTAAAAAAATCGCAATCTCCGCCAAATTCTGGTTTTAGGCTCATCAGATACGCGGTCTCAGCCATAATCGAGGCTTTCCGGGCCAGGATCTCAGTAGGATGTTATTAGTGTTGTCAGGGACGTGTACCGATTTCTGACAAAGCTGACGTGGCTGGCCGGCGCGCTTGAAAAGAAGCTTATGGCGAGCCATTTCGGCTGCCCGTTCGGCTAATTCAGGACGGCGTCTGCGTTAATCTGCGGCTAAGATTCTCCTTGACGGCCGGGCCATCTCGGTATATAATATATATATAACTAAAACAATGGAGTAGATCGTTCATCGCTCATGGTTGATAGACAACAAGGAAGGCGGGGCCAGGTTATCAGGCAAACAGGAGACAGCGGAAGACAAGGGATACGGCGAAAAAGCCTTAATTTTATTGAGTTGGTGTTTATTCGTATTCATTCGTGGCTCATCTGAAAAAACAAAGCCAATTTCGTTCCTCTGCTCCGGTTCAGGTTCTTCTCAAGGAATTCTTTCCTTGACAAATCGTTCATGGTTGCGGGGAGTTAGCGTTGCAAATCCCTCTTTTGGCCGTTATACTGACCGAAGGTAAGTTGTCCCGGAGAGGTGTCCGAGTGGCCTAAGGAGCAGCCTTGGAAAGGCTGTGTAGGGCTTGCCCTACCGCGGGTTCGAATCCCGCCCTCTCCGTTGCATTTCTGTCGTGCGGTCCGGCTCCTTCCCATGCACGGCCGCAGACGCTGCCACAGCAGGGGGACTTGGAGGAAACGAGCCTTTGGCCGCCGTTTTCCCGACTCGCAGCGACCGTCTGGCACTGCTCATTGTCGCACTTTTCGATTGCAGTCACCGGTCATAAATAGTAGAATAGGGTGTTTTCCCGGGTCTCTTGCGCGTTGGTGAGCATGCTTGCTTTAAGGAGGACGTGTCGTGAAAAGACTGGCGCCATTAATGCTGCTTCTGGGTATCAGCTCCATAGCGGCCGCAGAGGTCTCGACGAGTGTGTACCTGGCTGATGGCAACACCCCCCTCGAACCGGCCGACCCCAATATCCCTTTGGTCTATAGAGATATCATGGCCGGCACAAAGCTGACCATTGTCATCGCTTCGGATGCGGCCGAGTCCTGGGATGGCGGTATGTATATCAGCGGGATAGACAGAGATTATGGCATGTTGTCGGCCAGAGACTACAATGATGTCAGCCATGACTGGCAAGGCTCGCGGTTCGAGGCGGCAGGACAGAGGGCTCGCGTGAACAACATTGAGGATGCTTTCAGTTCCGGATTCGAGCTGCACTCGCATCGCAGCGGGGGGGCGGGCGACTGGTTCATTATCGACTACACCGCAACAAACGTAGGGGGCTGCCGGGTGGCTTTCTACGATTATGGTGTGCCGGGTGGGTTGTTCGTTCCCGTCTATGAGCTTGTGTTTAACCACGTGCCTACCCGCGATTTTGACCACGACACGGGGGTCGGCCTCGCCGACTTTGCGGTGTTCGCCCTGTATTGGGGGGCGACGGATTGCAGCGAATCCGGCCAATGCGAAGGCACGGATCTGGATGCGGACGGCGACGTTGACGGCAATGATCTGGCGCTTTTTGCGGATTATTGGCTTGAGACGACGCAGTAGTGGCTCCCTTGGCCCGCTCCAGGGCAGCCGGGGTTGCCCCCCCAAACAAAGACCGACCCGCGCGCCGGGATGCCATTGATTCCCGCTCGGACACAGGATTATCACGTCTGACGTTGCCTTTGTGGGCCCCACGGCAAATTTTTTCGTGTTTTTTCGAAAATCTTGCAAAAAAACCGTCAACATTTGCCGGCTCTCAATCGCCCCATGAAATAGACAGGCATCTGAAGTCCATGCCTGATAACCGTATTCTATCCAAGCGTCAGTTTTTGCTAACCAAATCAATGTTAAGGAGTTAATTATGAAGGCGAAACATGTTGTATTGGGGCTTTTTCCCGTGCTGGTTTTGTTTCTCAATAGCGTTGCTCTTGGGGATAGACCGTTGGGAAGGAGCGAGATTCTGCAGATCTTCGAGCAGTTGACAGGTCAACCCAGAAAAACCTGGATATCCACAGGTGTGATTGAGGCAACACACGAAGAGTACGGAGCGCCGAAAACGACGAATCAGGCCGAGATCGGCGCTCAAATAAGCCAGGCGATTCGGGAGTATCAGAACAATCCCAACAAAAGAGAGCTGGCCGAAGAAATGCAGAAAATGAGGCTCGACGCGATACCGTTCAACGTGCGCTACGAATTGTCCAACCAGCACACGATGAGATCGAAGGTGGTGGTCAAGGTTGAGGGCGCCAGGTTCTACTGGGAGATCAACGTGAATTCCCGTACGGACTCTGTTAAGCCGGGGCCGGATCTTCAGGGCAATTTCATGACCGACCACTTCGACCTGGCATGGAACGCCCAGCGAGTCTTTTCATGGGACGGGCAGAAGTACACCATTTACTCCCGGTCGGGCAACTCCGCCATGGTGGATTCGACGGGCTCGATCCCGCATGTCGTTAATGGCCCGCTGACCGCCGGGCTGGTTCCGTGGGGATACGGCCGTTATACGTATGCGAATCTTGCCGCCGCCGAATCCTCGGCTACCGAGCAAGACGTGGGCGGCCAAACGCAGGTGCATCTGACAGTGAGCAATGCAGACGGCTCGGAAATGTCCTTTGTGATGGACGCAGGCAAGAACTATGCCCTTGTCTCCCAGGTGACAAGAACCATCAAAACAACGACCTCGACAGTATACGGCAACTATCAGATGGTCGCCGGACGCTGGGTGCCAACGACAATCTCCATAGAGCAATATGATGCCATGACCAACAAGCTCTCAAGACAAGATATCTGGGACTTTACAATGGTCAGCAGTGCCAGCCCCGCGCTGGGGATCGGGGGCTTCACCGTTGAATACGAGCAAGATGCATTGATAGAGTATCGTTCCAGTGTCACCGCCAGGCCTATAAGGTACCGCTATTCGCCGATCCTTGACACGGACCTGCTCCTGGCCAACCGATTGGCGTATGCCGCATCCGAGGGCATTCAGGCTCAGAACTGTGCAACCGCGGCGATGAAATATGCCGCTTCCCAGTTGGGCAAAGACCTGACGGACCGGCAGCTCAGTGGACTGATAGTTACAGGCGACGGCGCCACGAGTCTTTACGCTCTGAAGAGTCTTGCCGTGCGTTCGGGCTTGTATTGCCGGGCCATCCGGGCCGATACGCGAACGCTCAGGAGCTTGACTGGCTGCCAGGTCATCCTGCACATTCCAAAGAAGAACCACTTTGTCGTGCTTGGGGATATTGACAATGCGTATGTCTGGAGCATAGACCTGGCAAGCGAGAAGTTCTGCTACCGCACCGATATCAGCTTCTTCGACATGGACTGGACCGACGGCGTGGCTCTGGTGATCTCGGACCGTCCCATCTCGGGCTCGTTCAGAGACATTGACGATGCCGGACTTCGCACGATTACCGGAGGGGCCGGCTACTCCTGTACGAACCTCCTGCAGGAGTACGAAGTGGTATATTGCTCGTATTTTTGCGATGGTTACTACGAATTCTACCCCGAGCTATGGGGTTGCGAGGCGGCCGAAAGCGGCTCATGCGAGAGTTCGTACTACATCAGATGCGCCGAGTCCCCCTGTATCGTAGATCCTTACGACCCTTGGGATTGCGACATAACCGGAGACTGGGACCTTCATTACACGCGCGCATGTGGCTGACGAGGAGCCCGAAGCAGTGAGCAGAGGTAGGTGAGAATCCCCAATCACCTGCCTTTGCTTGATTCTTTCACCCATGGGTGTCTTCATCGACGTTGACTCACAGCACGTGTGGTCGTAAGATCGACGGTTATGAAACGCTCTTGTTTTACCCTCATTGAACTGCTTGTGGTCATTGCTATCATTGCCTTTCTTATAGCCATATCGGTCTCCGTGTTACACGTTTCGAAGCAGCGAGCCAGGACGCTCCTGTGCAGTTCGCGCATCATGCAGTTGACGAGAGACCTGCTCATGTACGAAGCGGATAACCAAACCTTCCCCTACGGTTTCGTGGACAGTTTCACTCCGCCTCCGGGGGGCTATCTGGGTAGTCCCGCTCACGACAGGATGGGGTGGTGGTGGTTTCACTTCCTCAAGGGATACAACGACACGAAGCGGACGCTGCTTTGCTGTCCCTCAAAATCGCTCAATACGATAAGGCTCAGGGAATCCGTCCTCCATGGCAACTACGGCGTGAACCGGTCGGTATTCAAAAGCCCCTATGATACTCAAGACCGGAAAGAAGAATTCGCCGGGATTCCATTGAACAGCACCGATGTTACGGGTGGAACTTTATTAATTGTGGACAGCGGCTACGCGATAACAAGCTGGTGGCACGCTGCCGATGTGCCTCCCGTACCTCTGATTAACGGCCGAGGGGAAGAGACGGCTTACATACCCGGCCTTGAAATCAACAAGCTCAGGAGTCTTCTGCCGGGCCAGGAACAAGACGCTATAGATGGTCGCCATCCGAACAAAGTGGTCAACATCGGCTTTGGGGACAACCATGTCAGCACCACCAAGGCCGGATATCTGCTCGTTGAGAAAACGCCCGATGGCTATATGAACAAAAGCCCCCTTTGGTCGCCAAAATGATACGCCTTATAAAAAAATCGCCTTGATGACCGCTTCCACCTCAGCATCGCTCATGTACTCAACGTGTATGGCCGACCTCAGGGAGTGATCTCTATCATCAATTTGCTTCTGATAGAATTCGATTTTTCGGGGAAGCTTTGTCTCGGGATCGACAAAAAACCGACGTCTGTTCTCTATCATGGCGCTGTAAGTACTCTCGGTCCACGTCAAATCATACACTTCGGTACGGCCTCTTGCGGATTGCAGAGTGTCACCGGTAACGCGGGTCCATTGAGTATCAGGAGGGAGACCACGAGCATCGTGAAACGGCATCAAAGTCAGGATAATACTCATCTTGCTCTTGACGCCGGCAATTTCATCTTGGGCCAGTTGCTTTTCGTCTATTATACCAGTATGAGAGTCCTTGCTTTTCGTGACACCAATGGAGATATCCGACAGCGTCCACCGCGGCCCGGTTTTGATCAAGTAAACATTCAGTCCCTGCGATACCCACTGTTCTTGCATTTCACCGGTGAGGGTTGTGATATGAATGTTTCTTACTCTTTCGACGGCCGAATAGATCTGGTCTATCGTAACTGCCGTGGCGCTGGGCGAGTAGAGCAGCAAGCCCAGCCCTATCAGAACCACAGCGGCGGCGGCCAGACCCGCTTTGAGCACAGGTTTGGCCTTCAGCGGCGAGACTTTCAATTTAAGGTCAGCGGCAAAGTCAACGCCCGCGCCGGGCCGCCCCGCAGGCTCTTGCTGCTCATGGCCCGTCACTTCCGCAACCGAGCCGGCGCCGGTCTCAGCGGGGCCGTTCAGCAGCGGAGCCTCAACAGATTCATCGAGATGATATACGGTGACCACATTAGATTCGGCCCGTTCGGCTATGGCGCTGATCGTGCGATGAAGCTCCTGCACGCCGGCCAGACAGTTCGGGCACGCGCGCAGATGCGAGGTAAGCCCGGGTCGGAATTCGGCGTACTGGTCGTTGGCCGGGTCGATGCCGTAAGGCAGCGTATAGTCATAAATATCGGCGGCCGAGACGGCTTCGCACGGGAATTTTCCTTGCGTCGTTTCGCCGCGCAGCAATTTCTGACGGACCGCCTCGCGGCGCCGATATAAGTGCTTGCGGCAGGAAGGACAGATGCACAGGTGTTTCAGTGTTTCGGCGTCCGTCTCGCGGAAGGCTATAGACATGACCGCCGGGATGGCCGCCCGGGCGGATGAACAGCTCACTTCGCTTGCCGCCGGCTCGTCAGCCAAAAGCTGGCCCAGGTGACATAGCTGTTTATGCGTGAGCTGCAAATCGCGCAGCGCTTGCACGTCGTCCGAGCATTGCCCGCACTTGTCAACATGCATCGTTATGGGGGTCGGTACCCGTACCGGCAGAACAGGGTCGGCCAGACTGGCGAGGAATGGCTTCACCGTGGCACACGTGACCGGCTCACCCGCACGGGCAAAATGGAGTTTCAGAAGGGTGCTGATAGCTGCATCTCGCCGGCTTTGCTCACTTCCGACGCGTTCTTCTGCGTGCACAAGCAAGGCTTCCAGCCTCTCTATTTCCGCCTGGCAGTCCCGGCACTGCTTTATGTGGTGCAAGGCGCTTTCAGGAATGCCTTCCCGGGTCCTTTCACTGAGGAAGTCGCAGTAGTACAGCCGGGCGTTCAGACAATTTGAGTGGGGATTATGAGAGATCATTTGGCATCACCCACACTTTCAGACATGAACCGCCGCATTCTTCTTCGTGCTTTCGAAAGATATTGACAGATGCTTCTTTTGTCCAGATGCATCTTCTTGGCCATATCGGTCGTGCTGAGGCCGCTGCCATACCGCTGGGCAACGACGGTCGCTTCACGCTTGGGTAAATGACCTTCGATGAGCCGAAACATCTTCTTGGTTGCTTCGGCCTGGATGAAGCCGTTCTGCGGGTCTTCCTGTATCATGTCGCTCTTCTGGGCTTCGGCGTACTTCTGAATACAATCTCGACGATTCCTCATTTGCCGCCGGATGTCAATCACATCGTTCGTGACGGCCCTGTAGAGATACGCTTTGATATCTTCGACGTGCGAAGGAATCGGATTGCGCACCAGCGAAACAAAAAAGTCCTGGAAGACATCGTCCACTTTGGATTTATTCCTGACGTGGAAATGAATGATCGCACGAATATCATCGCTGTACTTGTCGAAGACTTCCGCCGCCAATCGCACTCGCTGGTGGATCTCCGTTCTGTTGTCACTGCTGAGCATGCCTTCGCCCGCGTCAAACATTGAATCCAATCCCGGCAAAGACAACATCGCGCCGTCAATACCGGTCGGAACCGTTTCGCTTCATCCAGAGAACAGCACTACAAGTGGACTTCATATACAATACCCGTAATGAACCCTCAAGTCAACCTTTAAGCTGGCCTAATGAGTACTGATTCGACGTTTCGAACTTGTAGAATCCACATAAGTCCTTTTGGAGAAATTTGTTACACACGGCACACAACGTCGGACAAATGCTGTCCCTTCTGGAGGTCTCGCAGGTTTTGGAGGTCGTGAAATTGGATTAGTATTGCCGTCTTGCTGAAATCTTGGTAACAAGGGTGCCTATGCCCGGTCGGAACGAAGAATATCGCATTTTTCTCAGCGCTGCTGAGCCAAGCGCAGATGCTCACTGTGCAGGCCTGATAAGGGCTTTAAGAAAAGAGGCACCGAGAATCGAATTCGTCGGCGTTGGAGGACCCAAAATGGCCCGGGCCGGCTGCACTCTGCTGGAAAGTACCGTTGCCAAGGCGGCTATGATCTACAAGGCGTTCGCGCATGTCGCTCATTTCTACAAGCTCATCAGGCGAATAGACCAGTTCCTCAGAACAAGCAGTGTCGATTTGGTCGTGGTCTGCGATTCGCCCTCATTCAACTTCCACGTCGCAAAAGCGGCCCGGAAAGCCGGTATCAAGACTCTTTTCTACGTTGCGCCGCAGCTCTGGGCCTGGGGAGGCTGGCGAATCGGCAAGCTTCGCAAGACCTGCGACAAACTCTGCTGCCTGCTGCCTTTCGAGCAGGACTGGTTCGGCCGCCGGGGTGTGGAGGCGGTCTTCGTGGGCAATCCACTGTTCGATGAGTTGGAAACAGACCTGGCACATTACCAGAGATACGAGGATTTCAAGCCGGAGAATACTCGGTTCGCCATTATGCCCGGCTCGCGCCCGGCCGAGATCGACTCGCTGTGGCGCCCCATGCAGCAGGTCGCATTGCGTCTGAAGCGAAGATACGCAGGGGCGACGTTCGTCACCGTAGCGGTCGATGCCGAACGAGAGCAGATTCTCAGAGCGGCGCAGTTGCCCGGGTTCGAATGCCAATACGCCGTCGATTCGGTCCACAACACGGCCCGCGCAGCCGACTTGGCCATTGTAGCCAGCGGCAGTGCGACTCTCGAGGTGGCCGCGGCCGCTTGTCCAATGGTCATCATGTATCAGTCCAGCAAACTTCTCTGGCATCTGGTCGGGCGCTGGCTGGTTGCCACGGAACAGCTGTCCCTGGTCAACATCCTCAGTGGCAAGGAATTGGTGCCGGAGTTCATGCCGTATTTCAGCTCAATCGACCCGATTGTCACAGCCATCGAACAGCTCCTGGAAGATGGCGACGGGTTGGCTCAACTCAGCACGTCGCTGGCAAAGCTGACCGGGCCTCTGGCCGAGAAGAACGCCCGCGAGGAAGTCGCAAGGATCGCCCTTGAAATGCTGCATTGATTAGCCCGTTTCGCAGACGCCCTCGGACCGCCGTCCAGAGCCTGGAGATTCTCAGTGGACAAACACAATGGTATCAGAAAACCTTGCCCTGGTCGCGGCCGAAGGGTCAACCTCCCGGCGACGCTTGCCTGCCTTGGGGCGCTGTCCGGCTGGTCCCTGGGGCCGATTTTCATAAAGTATCTCACCGGATATCTGGACTCCTGGACACAGAACGCGCTGCGCTATTCGGTGGCGTGTTTGTTCTGGCTGCCCTTTCTTCTTTCCTCGATCAGGGCCAAACGCCTCGACACGAGAGTCTGGCGAAGAGCCCTTGTGCCAGCCGGGGCGAATGTGATGATGCAGAGCCTTTGGGCGGCGGCGTTTTACTACGTCGGGCCCGCCTTCATGGTCTTGCTGACCAAGACGAACATCATCTGGATTGCAGGCTTCTCGCTTATCTTCTTCCCTGAGGAAAGGACCCTTCTCAGGAGCAGACGATTCTGGCTGGGCCTGGCGCTTTCGCTGACCGGGTTGGTTGGCGTGATGTACTACCGGGCTGACCTTGCGGCGGCGCGGACGGTTACCGGCATCGTTATTGCCCTGGCCGGAGCCTTCATGTGGGGCATATACACCGTCTCGGCGAGAATCGCTTTCCGGGACATCGACTCGCGAAGCGCGTTCTCGGTCACGAGCATTTATACCAGCGCGGGGCTCGGCGTTTTTGCGTTGCTGTTTGGCGGCGTCGAAGACTGTCTGCGGATGGGCCCGTGGCAGTGGGCGTGCGTTGTGTTTTCCGCTGTGGTGGCGATAGCGTTCGCTCATACACTGTACTACGCCGCGATGAAGCGCATCGGAGCGACCATCCCGGCTTTAGTCATCCTGGCCCAGCCGCTTATCGTCCTGGCGATTTCCTCGGTTGTCTTTGGCGAGTCGTTCAGCGCCGTGCAGTTGTTCTCCGGCGTCGTGCTCTTGATGGGCTCGGCCTTAGCCATCTGGGCCCAGCAGCACCTCAAGAGTACCGTGTGAATCGCCGAGCACGCTTCTCCCGCGCCGTCCGGGGCCTGCGCGCGCACGTCCCCCAGGGCTGGCCAGTTTCAGCATTTTTCTGCTAATAAACGCGGCGGGACAAGCTCTGGACATCGATCTTAAGCAGGTTTGTGGTCAACTATCTCTTCATTGCGTCTGTCCCAATACAACTTCTTACCTTCACGGTATGCACGAGTAGCCATAATTTGCCCAATTGAATGCCAGAATCCTGTATGAATATGTCCGTTCGTTTCGAAGTTTCTCTCTCTGATGCAATCAATCCAATTGTCTATGTGATATTTACTGTCATCACTGACACCAACGGGGGGCAGTTCATTATTGTAGCCTTCTTCGACTGTGATCATTTCCGCCTTTCCGGATCTGACGGCTGCCTTCAAGCCCTCATAAAAATCGAATCCTCCAGGCAGACGCTGGTGCTCTGGAATATAGAACCAACGCGGACTCCCTTCTCCTCCGTGTGCGAATAAGGTGCCGTCCTTTCCACGGATACAGGTATAATCACCAAATTTACTCGCATAATTTGAGGTGTAAGAATACAAAAATTTCGCGTCGTCATAGGTTGCCAACGCCTGGAATGTGTCCGGATTTTGACGAATATCAGGCCATCCGAAAATACCGCCATTTGCCACCATGGAATCAGGAATAGCCGTATCCGTATAGAAATGCACCAGGCCAATACCATGACTCATCCACTGGGAAGTAATGCCTCCTGAATAGTCGCGAAATATTCTAAATTCGAAATATTTCCAGGGGTCAAAAGGAACGTAAGGTTTTCCCAGAAGCCACCTTTTCCAATCGGTATCCTCTTCCCGGATTGACATGACGTCGGGATCATTGGGGTCATGCCACCGATGGTTATTATCGTTCCAAACCTGTTCGATTTTGGTAATTTGTCCCAATTTTCCAGATCGTACCATATCTCTTATCTTGATCTGGATAGGATCGCTGACCCATTGTGAGCCCATTTGCACAATTTGGCTGGAAGCAATAACTGCCGCACGTGCCAGTTTTGCATCTTCAATGTCTTCGGCCATTGGTTTTTCACAGTAACAATCTTTGCCGGCATTGACGACTTCGACCAAAATCTTTGCGTGTTGAAAATCGCCGGTAGCAATCATTACGGCATCCAGTTCCGGCATGTCTAACATATCTTCTGAATATTTAAATTGGGTAACATCGTTGTCGAATAATTTCTTGCACCTTGCCGCTGCTTTTTCTCTATTCATTTTCCAGATATCACACACAGCTACCACGCCAAGGTTCTTATCCTTTTCCGACATTTTGACCATGTTTTGATGTCCGTTTCCACGACCACCGCATCCCAGGAAACCGATATTGATGCGTTCATTTGCCCCTATGATCCGCTTGTATGAAGCAGCGCTCCCGGGCAAAGCGGTCCCGGCTGAGATAGCTGTCCCTGCGATTCCTAATGCTGTTCTGCCGACGAAATTCCTGCGAGATATTTTCTTGCTTGTCGCAATTCGAGATTTCCCGTTTCGTTCCATGAGCTGTACCCTGTACATTGCAGATTTTATAATATTGTCATAGACGGCTGAGCTGTAACGCTTTTGAACATGCCCTCAGCCGGTATTATCATGGCTCAAGAACAGACGCATATACGCCTGCCTGTTTACCACCCATTATATGGGCATTTTTGTGTCATTAGAATACTGCCAATACTACTATACAATGTATTAACCTATCAAGTTTGTATTGCCGTCAAATTAGGGATAGCCACGCAATTAAGGGGGGCTTCGAGGAGTAGGTCTGCCCCATAGGGGGTCCATTTTTCGATGCGTTGTGCTTGGTAATGAGAAGGTTTTGACAGCATGCCCTTGGGGATGCCTTACGGCGGGGCAACCGAGCTGCCCATCCTACGCGCTCTGGGACGCAGAGACCGGCTGGCGCCCCGGAATCGGGCGACGCCGAATAGATGTTTGGAATTGGCGTGAAAAAATCCCGCAAACGTCCTTCGGACAGAGTTTACCCTGAACGTCGCCGACTGGGGTGAATCCGGCGACAGTTTACTTATTTCTCCCTGTCATCGATGTCCTTTCGTATCTCCCTTCGGCTGCCCGTTCGAATCTGCCTGGCGGCATGGGGTTGTAGCACGGCTCAGGGCGTCGTGTTCAATCGGCGGATTTCCTCGAGGCTCTCGGCGAATTGGGCGCGGGCCTTCTCGATATAGGCGTTGACCTCATCGATATAGCCGTCGGCCGAGGCCGACCAGACGCGGTTCAAATACCGCTCACCTGCTGCAAAGCTGCTCATCACCTGGCCGTACGCGGCAAGGCCGTAACGATGAGCGATGCTTTCACGGGCGTCAACAAACATCTCAAGGTCATCAATGAACAGTTCATCAATCCGGTGGCGCATATCGTACGTGTCAATCGAGGCCTTGTTGGCATTGAGCTTGTTGATATTTGCGGCAATTCTTTCAAGGCTGCTTTCTACGGTTTCAATCCTGGAAGCAACATGGTGCTCGGTCTTGCTCTGGCGGGCATTATCGATTTTGATGGCTACAACTCCCGCCGCCCCAGCGACAAGCGCCGGTATATACCACAACCATCTAACGGCATTCTCATCGACAACCGTAGCCAAAGCTGCCGCGATGAAGCCAACTGTCACCATTAAGAAGCCAACTAATTTCATAGTCTATCCCTACCCTCCCCGCATTCCTGCGACAATGTAGTAGATGGCGAAACCAACTCCGACAATCCCTTCCCCAATGACCAATCCTGCCGCGATGGGGATACCGACCTGCTCGCTGAAGTGCCGGCCCTTTGCTTTGTCGCTGACCATCCGCAGGATTGTCCCGATAGTATATGTAAGAACAATGCTGAACGGCAGATAGAATCCAAGGCCGACCTGAATCCCGAGCCCGCCGATACCCGTTGTGCTCAGCAGTGCACCGAGGCCCGCGCCGGCCAGATACTTCAAGACAGGGACATCGCCTTCGAGAATTCCCTTTATCATGCTCGCCAGCACCGTACCCTGTGGCGCCGGCAGTTTTTCACTGCCGAGGCCGTATGCCTTGTGGAGCACAAACAAAAGGCCTATCATCAGAACCGGCCCAAGCCACGTGCCAAGAAATTGCCCCATCTGCTGCCTTTTGGGAATAGCACCGACCAGGTAACCGGTTTTCAAATCGAGCATCAGGTCGCACGCCTGAGACATTGCCATGCACGTGGCTGCGCCGACCATGACCGAGGATATAATGGCCGATTTGTCACCCAGACCTTTCGTAATCACGATAAGGATCGTAACGGCAATCAGTGTCATACCGCTCATGGGCGACCAGTTCGTCCTGCCGATGCACTCCGAGAGAATTACCCCGGCCATCCAGATCCAGATTGTGCCCAGCACAGCCATGATGACACCTCTGACGATGCCCATTTGCTCGACCGAGGAGACTGCAACAACACACAATACGATGACAGCCCCGACGATGCCGACATAGAGCAGCTTTATCGGCATTTCATCCTTCGACATTGCGGCACCGGTTTTAGCCGCCGATTGCATGCTGCGAATGGCACTGATAATCAAGGGCAGCGCCAATGCGATCCCGGTGAGTGCCCCACCGACCAGCATGCCTATTCCAACCGGCCTGAACAGCGAAATCCGCAAATACCCCGGCATTGTTTGCCCCAACTCCTGTAATTGATCCGGCGATGGTAACAGGTTCATCCTTGCCAGTATCGGCGCCAGGACCCAATAACAGGCGTAACCACCGATGACAAAACAAAGTCCCCCTTTGCCTGCGATAAATGCGATACCCACTGTCAGCAACGAGACGAACCAGACGCCGTTCATGTAGTCCGGCATCCCGATGTGCTGACCCAGGGCCCAGTTCTCGAATCCGGTCAGATGGCTGATGAAACTCACGGTGCCACTCAGAGCAACGCCAATCATAAGGAGTATTGCTTTATGGACGCCGGCACCAGGCGATTTGAGGACTGTCGCAACGGCCACTCCGCCCGGATAGGTCAGACGCTCGAAATCAATCATCTGCTTACGAAGCGGAATGATAAACGCTATACCCAAAATACCACCGGCAATACATGAAAATACCATCAGGTAGGGATTGAAATCCGTCTCGCCCATAATAAACAACGCCGGCACAGAAAACATCACCCCCGCCGATGCACCGTTGACGCTGCTGGCGACGGTCTGGCTGATGTTGTTTTCAATTATGCTGTTTCGCCGGAGAATGCCCCTGAGAACGCCAAAGCCCAGAATGGCGGCCAGCTCTGAGCCTTCGTGCGAGAATCCCAGGATAAGGCAGGCATAGCCCATGCTAATTGTGATGAGCACGCCGAGAGCATAGCCGACGAGAAGCGCGGTGAGTGTTAGCTCCGGGTAAGGTCCCCGGCGGATGGTCCTATCTCCGCCGTCTCCACTGGTTGCCACTATCGAGTCTCCTTATCGGTATCCACAGGCATTTGGGTGAAGGTCTATTCGTATGAGATAATTGATGTTACTTCATGACCGGCCATTTTCTCTCTTCCTCGCAGGCCTGCAAGCTCTATAAGAAATACGATGCCCGCTACGCGCCCGCCGATTTTCTCGATGAGTCTGCACGCAGCCGCCATGGTCCCGCCGGTCGCCAGCAAATCGTCAACCATCAGGACGTTCGCGCCGCGGGTCACGGCGTCGCGATGGACCTCGAGCGTGTCGGTGCCATATTCGAGGTCGTAGGTGATGCTCTCGGTCCGAGCGGGCAGTT
>CP070806.1:528912-547048 GCA_020343675.1 Phycisphaerales bacterium | reverse complement strand
CAACCTTGGCAATGCGTTCTTTGCTGATAGTATCACCCCAGGTTAATTGGTTTTTCCACTTACCGGCACGCGAATCTTTTGGGACGCCTTCGAGATACTTGTCAGTTAGAATGCCCTGACATAACGGCGAGAATCCGATGCAGCCAATACCTTCCTCTGAAAGAATATCCAATAAACCGTCTTCGATCCAACGATCGAACATGTTGTAACGAGGCTGGTGAATAATGCAGGGCGTACCCAAATTCTGTAAGATTGTCGCTGCCTGCCTTGTTTGCTCTGGATTGTAGGACGATATACCCACGTACAGGGCTCTGCCACTTCTTACAATGAAATCGAGTGCACCCATGGTTTCTTCCAGCGGTGTTTCTGGGTCTGGTCTATGACTATAGAAAATGTCGACGTATTCCAGGCCCATCCGCTTCAAACTCTGGTCAAGACTTGCTACGAGATATTTTCGCGAGCCCCATTCTCCATAAGGTCCCGGCCACATCAGATACCCGGCTTTTGAAGAGATTATCAGTTCATCTCGATAAGGTCCCAAATCTTGTAAGAGAAGTCTGCCGAAGTTCTCCTCAGCCGAACCTGGCGGCGGACCGTAATTGTTGGCTAAGTCGAAGTGGGTGATGCCCAAGTCAAATGCACGACGAACCATAGCCCGGGCATTTTCGAATGAATCAATGCCGCCGAAGTTGTACCAAAGTCCCAATGTAATAGCAGGTAACTTCAGACCGCTTCGCCCACAACGTCGGTAAGTCATGTTTTCGTATCGAGTTTCGGCTGCAAAGTAGTTCACTATAGTGACTCCCATAGTCGCTGACTAATAGGTAATTCGACTTCAACATATACCAGGGATTATAACGGCAGAATATGGCTATTCAAGGGGAGATATCTGTGGACAGAATTTGCGTCAGAAATGCGTCAGTCGCCAGTGGCAAATGAGTTGTGGGTTGAGCTGTAAACTACCTGTCAATCACGTGTAAGTCTTGTTTTTGCGCAAAAAACGGCCCGTGACTTATTGCAGACAACGGGCTTGTGTGGGCAAGCGAGGGCTTCGAATCCGAAGGTTGCAGGGTCGAGTCCTGCCGGGCGCGTCCAAGAACTGACCTGTTGGTGTTTCGGACATATGGGGTGTTTTATCCCTCTTTCTGAGCAGAGCTTCCAAGTGAGGCCCGACGAACTGCCTCGACGTCGCTCGGGACGACGCGATTCAGCGAGGTTTCTCCGATTCGTGCAGATACGGGAAGTGCTCCCAGCACCACCGCCAATCCTCGTTCATACCCGCGGCCGGCTCGAGCGTGGATATGGGTAAGTCTCCGATAAAGATCTTCCACGTTTCGCTATGGACCCACTTATGTTTCTCTCCGTGGCCGTCGGCAAAGCCGAAAGTGGCTGATTTGCTGTGGAAAGTGGCCAGTGCATCGACCCACCGATTATCTATCCAGGGAGCGAAACTCCAGCCGCCGTGATCGTAGTTGAAGCTGGGATTCTGGAATTCGCTTTCCACAAAGATGTACTTCATACCGGGGGGCGTGATCTCGTCCAGCTTCTTGGGGAAGTACTTGTAACGAGCCTCCGTCCAGGAATGAAATCCCTTTCTGGCCGCTGAGAGGACATCGGGGATGATGTAGCTACGATACATCCGCAGGTGCTCCGGGGACCCCGTCTGATACCGGTTATCACCGGGACAGTGGTACATCTCATGGTTGTTAATGTAGGGATAGAGAGCCCCTCGCTTGATGCCGCGGACGCGATCCTCAAGTAGCGGAGTGCTGCTAATATACGCGCCTGTTACGTCTATGGGGGGCAAGGCCCACATCGGACTGTCCAGGTTGTTCCGGTCTACGTGACCTCGGACGATGCGGCTATCATTGTCGTCGGCGTACATCGTATAGGCCAGCACCAGAGACCGCTGGTTGGCCAGGCAATTCGAACCGCGAGCCAATTCTTTGGCAGCCCTGAGAGCGGGCATCAAGATGGCCATGAGCACGGCGATTACTGCGATGACAACCAGCAGTTCTATGAGCGTAAAGCCTTTTCGGTTGCGCATAACAATTGCCCCTTTCTTTCAAAGAGACACGACACAGTTTGTCGTTTTGCCAGATGACCTTGATTATAGCACATTTTCCGAGCCGATTCAAAGGTCGAGCGCAAAGAATGTTTGTCCTGACGTTTTGCATCGGTCTGCTCTCGAAGGGAAGCTTGACTTAACGGGTCCAGGTTTCATAGGATAGCGGGCTGGAGAGCTTTGATGAGACGCTTTGTAAAGATTGGCTTGAAAGCCTGTATTAGGAGGACATCGTATGCAGCGACGACAATTCTTAAGAGCGACGGGTACAGCCATGGTCGGTGTGCTGTGGACCCGGTCGGGCGTACCGGCCGCCTCACCCAAGCAGCCGCCGAACTTCGTTGTGATCATGGCCGACGACCTGGGGGCCAAAGAACTGGCCTGCTACGGCAACACCGAGCATCGCACGCCAAACCTGGATGAGCTGGCCGAGACGGGCATGCAGTTCAAGACGTGTTATGCCACGCCGATTTGCCATCCGACGCGGTTCGAGATCATGACGGGCCAATATGGCCATCACAATAAGATCTACCAGTTTCCCGGACGGCGGGGCGGGCCGGTAGCTGGCTCGCTCGAGGACAATATTGCCAGGCATCTGACGTTTGCCCAGGTCCTCAGGCCGCTGGGTTACGCGACGGCCCACGCGGGCAAATGGCAGCTCACAGGCGCGATCCCGACGTTGGTGCGCGAGTGCGGATTCGACGAGTATTGCATGTGGGCCTATAAGCACAATCTTCCGCCGGGAGTGGAACACACCGGGGGCTGGGAAGGCCGGCCGGGGAGCAAAACCTCGCGGTACTGGCATCCGTCCATCGTCAAAAACGCACAGTATCTGCCCACGGGCCCCGACGACTATGGCCCTGATGTCTTCACTGACTTTGTTGTTGACTTCATCACGCGGCATAGGAACGAACCTTTTTTCGTCTACTACCCGATGTGCCTGACGCACGGGCCGTTCTATGTCACGCCCGAGACGGTCCGGTCGGAGCAGGGAAAATTCGAGAATTTGCGGAGCAACTTCAAGGCCAACGTGGAGTACATGGACAAACTTGTCGGCCGAATCGTCAAAGCGCTGGACGCTTCGGGCCTCCGCGAGAACACCGTAGTATTATTCACGGGGGACAACGGGACGGGTGGTCAGGGTAAAGGCCAGCCGACTGAGCTCGGCGCAAGAGTGCCGATGATTGCCAACTGCCCAGGGCTCGTCAAGCCGTCGAAGGCCAGCGATGAGCTGGTGGATTTGTCGGACATTCTGCCCACGCTGGTCGACTTCGCAGGGGGCACACTGCCAGAAGGACACGAGATCGACGGCCGGAGCTTTGCCCCCTTGCTTCAGGGTCATAATGGCCCTACGCGCGAGTGGATCTACAGTTATCTCGGCGACCGCCAGATTCTGCGGACGAAGCGATGGTTGTTGGAGGATAATGGCCCGGGACACCCGGGCCGTTTCTTCGATTGCGGCGACAGTCGGGATGGGACGGGTTACAAGGATGTGACGGACTCGACGGCACCGGAAGTGCTCACGGCCAAAAAGCGTTTCCGGGAAATCCTGGCCGACAAGCCGCTCCCGATTGTGACAGAGGAGCTGGCTGCGAGCCGAAAGAATCGAGCATCGAAGAAACTGAAAGGTGACCGCAGGAAGAATCCGGCAAAAGAGCCGGATTGAGCACAGAAGAATCTGTATAATCGCGGCCAGAAGTGCGCATTTGTGGCATCCTGCGCAGGAGGGCATCATGCACGATGGTGAAGTTGCTGTGCGAGACGGTCCAGGAACGACGCCACGCCAATATGGTTTTCCGACACAATCTTACGGGCGCAAACCCGCAGATGAAATTACCCGCGACAAATGGATAAGCACCGCTTGCACAGGACCATGCTATGCGCATGAGCCGGTAGAAATCTATTGCGTGTTCAATGCGTCAGCCCGGACAAGGACGTCCATTACTTCGGCCGGGGTCTTTGCATCAAATAGTTGATTTCGCAGTTCGGGGTTTGTCCCGAGACGTGCGATTCCGGCAAGGGTCCGCACGTGTCTCTGGAACGCGCCCTGTGGGATAAGCAGCAGGATGATGAGTTTTGCAGGCTGTCCGTCATGGGACTCGAACGGTATGCCTGCCTGCGAGGTTCCCAGAGCAGCGATGACATCCTCCACGCAGTCTTCCACCGCATGGGGGACGGCGATGCCATGCTCGAGCCCGGTACTGAGAGATCGCTCGCGCGCAAATACGCCTTCGATGATCTCGTTCCTGTCCGTCAGGCGCAGCTCATGGGCGGAGATAAGAAGATCCACCAATTCCCGGATGGCCTCCCATTTGTTCGTTGCATCCAGATTGACTTTGATAATATCTTCCCGTAAGATTTCGGTCAAACGCACTATCGCACCTCACATTTGTGTTTGCCCGGAGGCAACCGGTTTGTTCTCCGGGTCTGGTTCGGTCATGGAGCGGGTCTTCTTACGCTTTAGTCGTTTCAGTCGGAATGTATCTTCCCGCTCCCGCTGGTCCAGCGTATTGCGGATAAAACGAATCTGTTCTCGCAGACTCGGGAGCAGGCGCTGCTCGAGGGCATTGACCCGACGCGACGTCTTTCTGATATGCTCAGCCAGCACGGCCAGCTTGTGCTCGGCCGGGGCCACGTGAATCGCGTGGTCGATGACTTGCTCAAAACGTCCGGCCGCTTCATCGATCCGGGCACTGACCGTGTATGGCGTGTAGCCTCGCGCCTCGGAGGGGCGAACTGAATAGTCGCTTTTGACGTTGATCACACTGGCGCCCCAGATGTTCTGTTTTTTCAGTTCGACCGTCACCGGCTGCCGCGTCGCGGAGGCGACCGAGCAGAGCGTTTCAGTTCCGTCAATGGCGATGGCAGTCAGCAACGACTGAATGGCTTTGACAACGGCAGAGCGCATTTTGTCGCGTTGTGATGAAAAATCTTTGAGCTCCTTCAGAAATTCTCTGATCAGCACCTCACGCTTTGAGCGGAGCATCTCGGCCCCTTGCTCGGCCAGGCGAATCTGCGCACGCCGGGTTAGCAATTCCGTTCGTGTTGGACTGACCTGTTCCATCAATCAGCGTTCTCAATAAAAAGGTGTTTTGACGCCGTCTTCCATCAATTCGGAAAAGTACCTGCTGATCAGATCCTTGTTGATTCTGCGCAGCTCGGACCTCGGTATGATACCCAATATCTTCCAGCCGATATCCAGCGTTGCTTCAATGGACCTTTCCTGATCCGCTTGATGAATCATCTTCTGTTCGAAAAGGTCGGCAAACCGCAGGAATTTTCTGTCGAGGTCGCTGAGAGCCTCTTCGCCGACAATGGCCGTGAGGCGCCTGATTTCCTGGCCCTCGGCGTAGCAGGAATAGAGCTGGTTTGCAAGCTCCCGGTGGTCCTCGCGGGTGGATCCGGCGCCGATTCCGTTGTTCATGAGTCTTGAGAGCGAGCGCAGAACGTCCACCGGAGGGAAGATGCCTCGTCGATACAACTGGCGCGAGAGCACAATTTGCCCTTCGGTAATGTAGCCTGTAAGATCGGGTATCGGGTGGGTAATATCGTCGTCTGGCATGGTGAGAATAGGAAGCAACGTCACGGAGCCTTTCATTCCTTTGATGCTGCCCGCACGCTCGTAGAGTGTTGCCAGGTCCGTGTACATGTAGCCGGGATAACCGCGCCGGCCGGGGATTTCTTCTCGGGCCGTCGCCACTTCACGCAGCGCCTCGCAATAGTTGGTCATGTCGGTAAGGAGCACGAGAACGTGGAAGCCGCATTGAAAAGCGAGATATTCGGCGGTTGTCAGTGCAAAACGCGGCGTCAAAAGTCGTTCGATGGTCGGATCGCTGGCCAGGTTCATAAATGTGACGCACCTGTTCCGGGCGCCGGTCTTCTCGAATTCTGATAGGAAGAACAAAGCTTCGCGTTTGGTTATGCCGATGGCCCCAAAGACTACTACGAAACGTACATCCTCGCCGATGGCCTTGGATTGTCTCAGTATCTGGGCCGCGATCTCGTTTGCCGGCAGGCCCGAGCCGGAGAAGATGGGAAGCTTTTGCCCCCGGACGAGCGTGTTGAAGCCGTCGATGGCGGATATGCCGGTCTGAAGAAAATCGCTTGGCTGCTCTCGTGAAACGGGATTGATGGGCGTGCCCGATATGGGCAGCGACTGATCGGCTACAAGAGGAGCCAGACCGTCGATAGGCCGGCCCGAACCGCTGAACACTCTTCCAATCAGCGCTTCGGACACTCCGAATCTCACCTCGCGATCCACCAATGAGACCCGGGTGTTGACTACGTCGAGTCCCATCGTCTGCTCGAAGACCTGAACGACCGCAATTGTATCCGAGACCTCAATGACCTGCCCCCCGCATTTTTGCCCATCTGGCGCGGTGATCTCAACCAGGGCCGAATACGGCAGGTCCGACGCGCGTCTGAGGTAGAGAAGCGGACCGGCGATGCGACTGACGCCGCTATAGTGTTTCTTCATCAACTCTTTGGATTTCATGATATGGTCTTACTCACTGACAAACCTTCGAATGAGGCCGCAAGTTCTTCGTTGAGCGCCTCGCATTGCTCCTCACACTGGCCTTCCGGGACTTCTCGCAATCGCGATACCTTCTCGCGAACCGGCAGTGCGAGTATTTCGTCCAGGTCACAGCCTTTTGAGAGAGCATCCACACACTTTGAATAGAAGGCCAAAAGCATCTCCAGCATTCTAAACTGTTTTTGGACGGAACAAGAAGCGTCATACTCTGACATTGCGTTTTGTTGCAGAAAACAATCCCGCAACATTCTGCTGGTTTCCAGAACCAGCCGGTCCTGTGCCGGAAGGGCATCCGGACCGACCAACTGGACCATCTCCTGCAGTTCGGCGTCTTTCTGGAGAATTTCGAGCAGGGTATCTCGCAGCCCCGACCAGGCTGGATTAACGTTCTTTAAGAACCAGTTTCGGAGTGTCTCAACATAAAGGGTATAGCTGCGATGCCAGTTGATTGCCGGATAGTGTCTTCTACGCGCCAGCGAGGCGTCCAGGGCCCACAAAGCGCCAGTGATCCGTATGGTGCTTTGCGTGACAGGTTCGGAGAAGTCGCCACCCGGCGGAGAGACCGCCCCGACGATGGTCAACGACCCTGTTCGGTCATCGCCGCCGAGGCATTCGACCTTGCCCGCGCGCTCATAGAAGGAGGCGAGGCGGGAGGCAAGATACGTGGGATAGCCCTCCTCTCCCGGCATCTCTTCGAGCCGGGAGGATATCTCTCGCAGGGCTTCGGCCCACCGAGAGGTTGAATCGACCATGATGGCAACGGAGTGGCCCATATCTCTGAAGTATTCGGCGACGGTGACTCCGACGTAGGACGACGCTTCGCGCGCGGCGACGGGCATATTGGAGGTGTTCACGATCAGCACCGTTCGGTCCATGAGTCTTCCGCCTGTCTGAGGGTCATTGAGCTCAGGAAACTCCGAAAGCACGTCGGCCATTTCGTTGCCTCTCTCGCCGCACCCGACATAGACGATGATCTCGGCCGAAGAGAATTTCGCCAGGCTCTGCTCCAGGACGGTCTTGCCCGTGCCGAAGCCTCCGGGCAAACACGCCGTTCCACCTAAAGCGATGGGGAAGAGGCAATCCAGGACGCGCTGACCGGTGACGAACGGATCCGTGCAATCGAGTTTGTTTTTCACAGGGCGAGGAATCTTTGCAGGCCATTGCTGGGCCAGGCGCAGGGGCCGGCCATCATCCAACCTCCCGACCGCATCGAGAACCGTGAATTCTCCCTCGTTGAGTTCCGCGACTGTCCCATTCACATCCGGGGGAACCATAATCAGGTGGCTGAATGCACCCGATTCAGCCACCCAGCCGATGCAATCTCCGGCCTCGACTTTCTGTCCGATCTTGACTTCCGGCTTGAAGAGCCAGCGTCTTTCGGTCTCAAGGGGCGCCGCTGCAAGCCCCCGGGCGATAAAATCGCCGCCTGATTGACGAAGCGTCTCCAGGGGGCGCTGGATTCCATCAAAGACGTTTCCGAGCAGCCCCGGCCCGAGCGTGACCAACAACGGGTGTCCGGTCCCGGCGACGGGTTCGCCCACTGATATTCCCGATGTGTCCTCATAGGTCTGTATGAACGCCGTGTCGCCGTCCAGACGAATGATCTCTCCCATCAGCCCCGCGAGACCGACCTCAACGATCTCGTACATGCGAGCGCCGCTCATGGAACGGGCAATAACCGCGGGCCCGGAGACTTTTATGATAACGCCATTGACATTATTTTTTGAAGCCGTCATTCGTCCAAACCTCACAGTCTTACGTTAAGCTGATAGCCCACGGCACGTCTTATCAGGCGGGCCACATAGTCATCCTGAGGCAGCGTTTCGGTATCGCGCCAGCGAAGCTCTGCCGGGATGGATACAAGCATAGGACCATTGCACCGTGCCAGCGCTCTTACAACCTGCTTGTCCAGCCCCGACGACAATTTCTCATCCATAATCACGATGCCGTATTCGCCGCTGGAGACAATTTCGGCGAGGGCCTCGGAGGCCTGATCCGCATCCGAGACGGTCCAGGTCTCGATGCCGGCCAGCGCAAAACCTCTGGCAAGCTCTCCTTCACTAATTGCCAATACCTTCAACAACGAAAAGCTCCTCTCTCGTGGCGGGTGCGGGCTTGCCGAATGATTTACTTCTCAAAAGTATCCTCAGATTCATGAATTCGTTGTACTTCCGCCAGATGTAGCCGATAGGCACGCCGATTCCGAGCGGGTCCGCCCTGAACATTTTGCAGCCGGCCTCGATAATTTCGATCTCAAGGAATCGTTCCATGACGGCCAGTCTTCGGGCCTCGCCGAATGTCAGAATGCCCCGGTCTATAGCGCGTCTGAAATAGGATTCCGCCAGAATCTCAAAGCTCATCTCAAGCGAAGAACTCTGCTCGATTCTGGAAAGCGTTCGGGTCGTGATACGGCCGCCTGGGATGGGGAAAACGGCATCGGGACGACGGCCTATTTCTTTCTGCGAGACGGCCCACAGAACACTCTTGAGGTTAGCCAGGTCGAGCTGGCCTCGAATGTGGTCCCTCAGCAGGGATTGACCCTGGTCCCTGACAGAGAGATTGTCCAGTGCCCATGCATAGAAGATTCGCATGAATTCGACCTCGATGGATGTATCATCTCGCTGGCCGGGATGCTCACGCACGACTTTCTTAAGTTCGAAAGTAAAGGGGAAACTCCATGCCGTCAGGGCATCGATCACGGCTTTCGTATTATCTTCTGCGACGAGTTCCTCCAATTCCACGTCACCCAGCTCGCCCGCAGGGAAAACGCCGGTGAGCGTGTCTTCAGGCAACAGTCCGGCGGCCTTGCCTCGAATAATCGCAAGGATATTCTCTATATCCCATTTGCGGAATTGAATGCTCAGGAGTCGACGCGGGGTGGGCGGGGCCAATGTCCTGACCTTTTCAAATGTATCGAACAAATTGCGACGCAGGCCCCGTTCGATGCTGGCGCTGCTGCGGTTGCGCTCTAATGCGTCCCGCAGATGAGGGCCGTAGGACGAGCTCAGCAGGGCGTCGATCAGCGGGGCTGTGCTTTCACTTGCCAATATCTGCTCGTAAAACTCTCTATCCAGCAAACCGCTGTGCATTCCTTTGATTCGGGCGTTGAGATAGTCGTACTCGCTCATATGCCCTCTTCTCCGGCAGTTTCGTCGCCAAACAGAAGCTCAATCAGCTCCCGCCTCATAACCTCGCGCGCCGTCTCCAGACGGGTTTCGATACTGTTGTCGATTGACTGTGTACCATCGCAGGTTTCCACAATGACGGTTCCCCTTGGCCCGTCGCACGGGGTCGCCGATTCCAACGTCGGGAAATCTGCTTTCAGCGATTCCCAGAGCGCCAAGTCATCTCTCGATATTCGCAGACGCACATCTTCGCTGTTGATTTTGCCCATCGCTTCCTGAATAAGTCGTCTGAGGACCTCTTGGTTTGTTCCGGAGTCATCGAGTGAGGCGAGTTCTTTTCTCGCAAGCTCAAAGACCTCCTCAAGGGCCTTATTCTTCTCAAGAACGAGCCTGTCGCGTATATCGAGTTCCGCTCTGCCGACAATGCGCTCGGATTCCGCGCTGAGCTGTTCTTCGAGCTGAGCCAGCGCCGTCTCGCGTAGTTGTCTGACCTGCGTTTCCGTGCGTTCGCTGATTTTGGCAATTTCCTGCTCGGCCTGTGCGCGCACATCGGCCATCTCGGCGTCTGCCGTTTCTCTGATTGCCGCCAATAATTGCCTGATATCATCCTGCATCTGTATCCCACTCCTGCCTACGTAAACGACAGAACGACCGCGACGACAAAGCCCAGGATCACCATGGTTTCCGGAATAGCAACCAGCAGGATAACCGTGCCGGACAATTCGGGCTTTTCCGCGAGCGTTCCACAGCCGGCGGCCCCGATGCGGCTTTGGGCCATCGCCGTGGCCAGGGCGCATAACCCGACAGCCAGGGCCGCCGCGACCGCTGTCAATCCGATGGCAAAGTCACTCTTGACGCCCTCTGTTGCCTGAGAGGCCGACGAGTGCTCGGCAGCCCGGCTATACGTTGAGCATAAGAGCACCACCAAAATTGCGGTTATCACTCTTGCCTGTTTGACAAAATTCATAGGGTTTCTCCTTTCGTTCTGAATGGCGAGTAGGCTCTTCCACCTGCTGAGTAGAACTTCGAAAAGAATTCAACATAGTGCAGACGCAGTCCCTGTATGGTCGGATCGACAATGCCCAGGACGAGGTTCAGAGTATGAAAGAGGATGACGACCAGAGCCGCCAGTACGACATTTCCAATGGCGCCGCCGAATTGATTGGCCAGCATGGCAAGAACCGCCGAAGCTATTCCTATCGCCATGATTCGTGCATACGAGAGGACGTTGCCCACCGTGCTCAGCAATTCCAGAGGCAATATCATGCCGTGCATGGGGTGGTTGATCAGGGAGACAACCATTAAGACGAAAAAGGCCAGAAGTGCTCCGATGCCGACCGTGGAAAAAGCCGGAGGCAGCAGGCGGGCAAGCCTTGCGACAATGAAGAACAGACCGATGAGCCCGACTATTCGCGCCAGGCATCCGATCGCCTTTGCCTTTTCGCCCGTCCGGCGGGCGTTGAATATGCCGAGTACGAGTCCGCACAGGGTATGCGCGCTGCCGACGGCCACGGCCAGCACCAGATAGCCCAGCAGGGTGCCGGTCTTGTCAGGGCCCTCCAGGGTAAACCGTTCTCTCCAGAGGGGTCTGAGGCCCAGATGATGCCCGAAGGTTCCGAAAAACTCTCCGAATACGAAGCCGAAAATGATCGTATAGAATGCACACCAGGTCAGGACGGTGCCAAGGGCGCGAGCCAGAGTGCCCGAGTGTCGCCTGAATCGCAGGAAAAGCCCGCCTGCGGCAATAATCAACCCGTAGCCGATATCTGCGAGCATCAGTCCGAACATGGGCGGGAAGAACGCTGCGACGAAAGATGTCGGGTCAATAGTCCCGTAGCGTGGAAGTGGAAACAAAGCAAGCAACTGCTCGAAGGGTCGAATAGGACTGGTGTTTGAGAGGCGAACCGGCGGAGTATTGACCGTTTCGCGCGAATGAAGCGGGTGGATGACGATGGGGCTCCGGGATATCGACCGGATCCGGGCCGAAAGGACTTCGAGACGGGCCGTGGGGATCCAGCCCTGAATGATGAATGCATAGTCCGTCTGTGCAAATTTGGAGATGGCATTCAACCGGCTGAGTCGATCATCGCAAACGGCCTTTAGCGCCAACAGAAGTGAAGCCGTCGTGGCGAAGAATTCCTGCATTTGGCCGGAGAGCTGCCGCTGCTCTGTTCTGAGTCCAGCCAGATCCTTCTGCACGCGGACGAGCACTTCTTCAAAGGGTTTGTCCCTGAGCTGCCTGGGACCGTGTATTTCGCTAAGACCCGCTTCGGCGATGAATTGTCGCGACTCTCGAGCATGCTGTTTATGAAAACCGACCAGGGCGGCGGCTCGACCGCCTTTGAGTTGGGTCTGGAGAAACCGGCATTGCCCCGACGTAAGCTTGTGAATATGCTCTTTCAACAGTGTCTTTGCACTGAGGTTCTTCCGTTCAAAGATCACGCCGACGAATTCGTACTCCTTGGGCAATTCACTGCTTTTGACCAGCGGCGCCAGCGCCTCAGCCAACTCCTCATAGACGGCCAGTACCCGGACGTCATCGTCGAGGTTCCTTCCGCGTCTCATAAAGGATCGGACCTGAGCGTGCACCTTCCGGGCTGTTGCTACCACATCGGGATCGTCGCAGGTACTCCACTGTTGGTACTGCGCGCCGAACTCTTCGGAATTTCTCAGACGCGAGACGAGTGGCTTCGGGATGTGAGCAATACCGTCTTCGGCCAGCAGCTTGGCCAGCTCTTCGTAGGTCTGACTCTGCCTTGTCTGTTCTTCAGAAAGGTGTATCTTCCGGAGGAACACCGTCTTGCTCTGGCTGGCAGTCGGGATCTCTTCGATGTGCATTACCCCCGTCTGCTGCAGCGTATCGAGGACGGAACCAAAGACCTTTTTGGGTCCGATGATTTCGACGAAACTCATGGCCTCTATCACGTTTCATCTCCCGCGGCCGTCACTGCATCGACCACTCTCCGAACCGCTTCGGCCATACGTTTCTCTTTCCGCCCCCGCAAATGCGCCCTGCGTTGTTCCGACGACCGTCGGAGCTGTCCGGCCTGGTTCTCCAGCTCTGCGAACCTTTCCTTTCGTGTCTGTTCCACGAGTTCTGAGATGCTCTGCCGACTCTGTTGGACGTGCTGTTGGGCCTGCCCTTCGGCTCGACGGATTTGACTTTCGGCTTCGCGCCGAGCCTGTTCCAGTTCGTTCCGGAGTTCTTCCTCCTGCCTCTCTATGGCCGGAATGAGCGAGCTCTGGCGTTCGTGCTGAGTGTCTTTGCCTTTACTTGCTGGCACGCACCTTTTCCTTTCTGCGTCGTTAGTGTTCTTCCGGGCTGCTGGCATCAGAGCACCACACAACTGTCCACCCTGTCATGAGGGAGGCGAAGCATGGCACAGCCTTTCTCCAGGTATCTCACCGCAAAGGCTGCCGGAGCTGCGTATTCCACACTACCCTGCGGTCGGTAAATTACATTCTCCCCCCTATCGAAGTCAAGGGCAAACCGTACTGAAACTTGGGGGTTTTACGTTAAGCATTTCTGCAGCAGATCCTTGCGAAGCCAAAAGTGAGATCCGCCTGAGAGTATGGGCCAAGCAGTCTGAAGGATTCTCTGACGAGGCCATCATCGACGCCGCTCAGGATGGTGAACATGTCGAACCATTCGCTTCAGAAACTCCCCTCCGGAAGTCTGCTTGCTCATGTGTCTTCCGGATACGGCCAAAGACGCTGTTTGCTGCGTTCATGTCGTTGGGCCTTGCCGCAGGCCGATACGTCTTTGTCAGGGCTTGCTCAGCGGCCGGTCGTATATCGATCTGTATCCTCCCCCCATATTTCGGGCGAGCCATAAGCGATAGTCCCGGCGCTCGGTCGCTGCCAGGTACCTGTGGCTCGTTGGGTGCGTGGCGGTTGCGACTGCAATGAATTGCTTCTGGTCCTGCCCCGTCACCGAAAGCACAAGCTCGTCGCGATAGTCCCCGTACAAATCGGCCACCATCATGATCCGGCTGTCTGCCGGCAGATCCGGCTGGTCATTGTTGGCGAATATGATCTCTCGGCCGTTGAAATTGCCGATCCTGTCACTCTGTCCGCTCAGCAGTTCACGGGAAAGATCTCCGTCCCATTCAAGGGGCATGTATCCGTAGGGAAAAGGCTCTGACAGGACCTTTCCATCAGCTGCAAAGAGAATGAGGTTCCGATCTCCATGCCCCGCCCGGTTTGACACGCATTCCATGCCGGGCGAAGTGTCCCAGATATCCGCCGTCCATCCGGAGTGGCCGTGCGTCCAGCGCGGGTCGTCCTCGCGGTTGACCTTCCAGATAATCCAGCCGGAATTTGCGTCCACCATATACACTCCGGCGTGTACGCTGGATTCGACGATGTAGAAGACTTCCAGGCCCGGACGGTCGGGAAGATAGTCGTGTATCGAAACGATGTCCGGGTGCTGCTTATAGATGGACCAGCGCAGGGTGCCGTCTGAATTGAGACACGTGGTGCCGTTGAATATCTCGTCTTTGCCGTCACCATCGACGTCGGCCACCTCGATCTTGTGGCCTCCGCTTCCGTTAGTCTCGGCGAAGCTCTCAAACCTCCACAATGGTTTGAGCCGTGCGTCGAAAGCCTCGAAGATTTCATTTTCGTACAGTCCCGTCTGGGTTACTACGGCGGGATGTTTGCCATCCAGGTAGGCCACTGACATGTGGATTCGTGTCGAGGATTTGTAGAAATCCGAGACCATCTCCGGCCACGGAGCTTTGTACTTGAGCCGGCCGGTCATGCCGTTCAGTATCGCTACGTACACTGAATCGCCGATTTGCAGGCGGGTAATGATCTCGGCCTTGCCGTCGCCGTCCATGTCCCAGACGTTGAACGGCACATTGTTCGCGCTGCCGTAGCAGTGGTCGTGATAGCAGATGTCTCTGCGCCAGAGCGAGCGGCCGTATGACGTGAATGCTTCGAGTTGGACCGGCATGCCGGGGTCCTGTGACATCTCACGGTTTCCGTTGTCCATCCGAATTACGCAATCGAGCGTTCCGTCGCCGTCCAGGTCACCGAAAATCGGGACCAGCGAACCCTGGTTGAACAAGGGCCTGAACTCGACGATGATAGAGCTACTCTCTGAGGCGGCTGTGACGCCAACCCATTCAGACCGCTTGCCCTCTTGGCCGGACGGGTCAATCGGCTTGACGTAATAGTGGTACCGTCTTCCGGACGTGAGGCCCGAATCGACGAATGTGGTCGAGCGAGCGATTGGCTCTTTCTGTGCCAGGGTCCCGGCATTATCGCGTCCCTGGGCCCGATAGACGCCGAAGCGGGTGGATGACGTGTCGTTTTTCAATAGAGACCAGCTCAAGAGTATTTTGCCCTCGCCCACAGTGACGGCACACAGGTTGCGATTCTGCACGGCCCAATCACCGGCGTGCGGTTCCCGCACCGGTCGAAATCCGAGGTCGGGGTGCCGGATGCCCACGGATATTCCGAGTCGATATCCGCACTTGAGGTATTCTTCGCTTCTCGCCCACGAGCCGCCCATGACGGCCGATTCGATCAGAGAGAGATCTTCGATGCGGTACTTGAAGCGCTCGGTGGCCGGGTCACGGCCGGCCACGGTCATCTGCCACACATTGCCCGCCATTCCATAAAGCCCGTATTCATTTCTGTGACCCCAGCGTGCGGGCTTGAGATAGCCCTGCCACCCGTCAAAGCGGCGATTACCGTCGGGATCATAATTTGCCTTCCCGCGGGGGCTATCACTTCCCCAGGGATACGGCCGGTTCCTGAGTCCGCCGCGGGCTGCATACTCGAACTCCACTCGCGTGGGCAGGCGGCAGAGGCGTCCTGCCTTCTGAGAAAGCCAGTGCAGATAGGCGTTGACATCAATGCGGTTGACGAAAATGACCGGATGCTGGTCCTTGCCCTCGGGAATCCTGCCGCCGACCCAATGCAGAGGCGGCGAACAGCCCGTCTCCTTGACAAATGCTTGGTATTCTACATTTGTCACAGGGTGGTCCAGAATCTCGAAATCTCCCACGCGCAGAAGAGCGCCCCTTTGGTTTGCACCCGTCCCTCGGTTGAAGGTCCCGCCTTTGATCAGCACGAATCCGTCCGGAGCCGGTGCACCTATGCAGACGCCAACCGACAGGATGATGCTTATCGAGCAAGAATTGATGAATCTTCTCATATCGATATTCCCCTTTGTCAAGCTATTGCACACGGTTGCGAGTACGAGATCGCCCGGTGAATGAAAAATACAGTATTTACCGGCGGAATGCAACGCCGCTGTGGAAGCTGAGGCGCGCAAGGATTCGGGCATTCACGAACGACTCGGTTCCTGACACTTATTTGGAGAGGAAGATTATTTCCAGTCTGCAGTTCTGGTGCTCTCCGAAATCAATGAGTGAAACCGGCGAGGGTTCATTCAAGCGCTCACTGAACGTGTGGGGTACAAGCCGTACAGGGCTCAGGTCTGCCGCCTTCGAAGTAACCGTCTGGCCGCTTGAATTGACTATGGTCGAGGCAGGGCGATATGAGTGAACCAGGTCTCCCTGCCTGTCGAGATAGACAAAGCCGGTCGTTCGATTCGGGTCCGCAAGAGCTTTGTTCAATTCGACGGATTTTCTGAATCTATATTCACCTTCTTGTTCTTCCCACAGCTCGGAGCTGATGTTATAGCGACCCACCAATGCTCCGGCGTCATACATGCGTTCTCTGGCCCACTCGAAGGCATCGGTCACCTTCAGAAGCACATTCACGTAGCTGTCTAACCCTCCTTTTTGTCTCAATATGCTCTGATGTGCCCTGGTGACCGGTTGTATCGCCTCCATATATCGCTCTGGCGTTTCAAACGCATGAACAAGTGCGGTCTGCCAATCCGAGTATGCCGGGCCCTCAGGTGTGTCGGCCATAACATGTGGGCCGAATATGTGCCTGTAGAATTCGATGATAGCCAGATCTATTTTTGCGGTGCAAGTTCTATTTCACCGCCTCGGACAGCGACCAATCGCGAGTAAGCCTCATCGGCAGCAGCGATAGCGCCGCCGACGACCTCGGCAAGCTCCATATCACCTTCCACCACAACTGGTTCGGCACGTCTTGCGGGCAGCGGATACCTTCGGTACGTTATGGCCGGGTTCATCTCTACTGTGCATCTGCTAATTGTTTCTTACCCATGCCACCTTTGAAGACAATCAAATTGTCAATTCGTTCCTGTAATCGGGAATCCGCTGCTATGATGAAAGGCCATACTTATACGTCACAAACGATTGGAGTGCTGGCGACAGGCAAAGTAAACTGGGACCGCTTTGAGAGCGGTCCCAGTTTTATTACTTACCTATCTCTCCAACGCTACGCAACTTATTGTAGAGCCGCTATAGACGCGTTGAGCATGTTCTTAGTGTAACGCGGGTTGTGGACGCCAACGCTACCATCCTCGATAGCAATAAAGATATAGTCCCAGAGGGCGGCAGCCTCCGCAGAGGGATAGACCCCGACAACCGGATGATATCCTACTACTACTTCTTCTATGACACCATCGTCACTGATTTCATATTCTGTTTCTTCAGCGAGTAGACCCTTGGCTAACAGCAGATCGCGAAGCTGAACGATCAGCTCTTCGATCTCAGTCTGCAAGCCGCCGATATCGAAATCATCGACTTCACCATGGCAGCTTGTGCAGGCATCAGCATTTGCCTCAAAAGTGTGGGTGGCGTTTTCGCTCAAGTGGCAGGTAACACAGGTGTCCAATACATACGAATGTCCACTGGCATAACCCTCAGCACTGGCGCCGCCCACACCGAGCAGCATTGCGCTCTGCGGGCCGTGGTGGGGGCCCCAGTGTGAGCTGGAGACATTAGTAACGCCATTAACATCATCCACATATCCATCAATTACTCGACGCGGCTGGTGGCAGTTGGCGCACAGATTGCCCTTACCACCGACATAGATTTCGTTTTCGAAAGCGTAGAGCACCACTGGATCGATGGTCTCCAAAGCCCAATCCCCAGCGGTGTAGCTGGTGTGAATCTGGTGGCAGGCACGGCAGTCCTGGCGGGTCGGGTTGGGATCTCCTGCCTTGACTGTGTCTGGGGTGAGACCCGCGGCAACCATCGCGCTGAAGGCACCGCCGGAATGGCAAGCAGCACAACTGCTTCTTGTTCCACGCCCGTAGGATTCACCGGTTCCATGCACGGATTCGCTCCAGGCAGTTTTTGCCCCGGTGATCAGCGTTGTGTCATCGTGGCATTCAATGCAGGTAATTTCCTGAGCTAACACACTTGAAGTACCCACCAACATGACAACAAGGGCTAAAACCATAAAATTTGTTCTTTTTTTCATTGCATCCTCCTCAACATAGTTTTTCTTTACTACAGATTCGTGCACAAATCTCAGTGTGTTGGCTTTACATGAGAATTATCAACATGCTAAGCC
>CP070806.1:510287-528812 GCA_020343675.1 Phycisphaerales bacterium | reverse complement strand
CCAGGAATCGCCACTGGAGCACAATCAACCTGGGCCAGTATGGTACCGAAACCTGCGGCTGGCATCAACAGTTTTCTTGACTCCGAAACCGATTCATGAAGAACTGCCGCTTCCCAGGTCGATGTAACATATTGCCAGACACGAACTTAGGTCCTATTTCGCGGCCGAAACAGAATCTGGCCAAATGCAGCCGCAGGCAAGCCAGGAACTGCAAATGTTCAAACGAGTCCCTACACGAGATTCAGGATTCAAGTATAATGGGCAAATGCGTTTATCCTCTCAGATGCCAGTTGTCAAACACAATCAGAAGCCGAAGCATGTCGCTGTGGGCACGCGAGGACCAGGAGCATTTACACTGGTCGAACTGCTGGTTGTGATTGCCGTCGTTGCGCTGTTGGTGGCCATATTAGTACCCGCCCTGGGAAGAGCCCGGAGGCACGCAAAGGCCGTCGCCTGTATGTCGAACCTGCGGCATTGGGCCCAAATATTCGGCATGTACACTGGCGACAGCGACGGCTACTTCATTTCCGAACCGGCCTACAGGCCTGATGGTTCACTCGTGTCGGGAGAGCATCCTGAGGAGAAGATCTGGTACACCACGTTGTGGCAGTACCACAAAGACAGGAAGCTGTACTATTGTCCACTCGCGACAAAGCCCGAAGACAAGAGCGGCCGCAACCCATTCTCAGCATGGCACCACCAGGGCGATGAGCTTCCCGACGGCTGGGGTTTCGAGGATTCCTCGGGCGCGAAACATCTTTATGGCAGCTACGGCATGAACTACTGGATCAGGAACTGGCCGTCCGGGCGTGAGGACCCGGCTTCGATTCAGTGGTTAACCTACTACTGGCGGAATGCCAATGTCAGCGGGGCAGATGAGATACCGTTGATCCTGGACTGTCAGTGGAGCGGTGTTGAGCCCACGGCTGATGCCTATCCTCCCGAATATGATGGACAGGTATCTGCCGAGTTTGAGTACTGCGAAGAGGACATGAAGCGCGTCTGCCTGAACCGCCAACGCAACGGGATGACAAACGGAGCTTTTATGGATTTTTCGGTCAGGCGAATTGGACTCAAGGAGCTGTGGGACCTCCGATGGCACCGACATTGGTCTGCTGAGAAGCTGCAAGTGGGCCCGCCTCAATGGCCACCCTGGATGAGAAATTTCAAGGATTAGGCAGCACGGTACGGGCAATCTCACAGAACTCGGGGCCCGCAATCGCGGCTATGTCTTCCGGGCGGCGATGGTATAAATGGGCCTTTGGTCTTTGAGGTACTTGCGCTCGAAATTTGTGCCGGTCCATTCGCCCGGGTCGGCGCCGGCGGGCCGGGGAAAATCGATCCGTGCGAGCCGGTCGCTTCGAGAGGTCAGGACCTGCTCGATCTGCTCGAAATAATCCGCGTGGTCCGTTGCGATTCGCAATTGCCCCCCCGTTTTCAGACAGCGGATCAGATGTTCCAGATTCCGGGCCGAGATGAAGCGTCTCTTGTGGTGGCGCTTCTTGGGCCACGGGTCGGGAAAGTAAATATGGAAACAATCGACCGAATCGTCCGGGATGCAAGAGCTTAGAAAAGTGACGGCGTCCGTGCGGATGATCCGAACGTTCGTCAGGCCCCATCGGCCAATGCGATCCACCGCGTGGCGGTAATACCTGCGCGCCCATTCGATGCCGAGGAAGTTTTCGCCCGGCTGGGCCCTGGCCTGGTTGAGAAGGAAGGTGCCCTTGCCGGCGCCGATTTCGACGTGGACCGGGCCGGGACGTCCGAAAATCCGAACAAAGTCGATTCTGCCTTCTACGTCTTCAAGCTGCAACGAAACGCCGGGATAATCTTTCAAAATTCGAGCCATTCACCAAGTTACGTCCAAACCGTACCTTAAGCCACTTGCCAACACCTGCAAATCGTATCATAAGGCGCAGCGAATACTCAAGCGAATAGGGAAACTGTTTTCGCCCGCTGTGCGCCGCTAAAGTGCGCCTCGCCGGTGTTCGATAAATGCTCTTGAACTTACTTGAAGGCCGATGCGTATCCTTTATAGGACTGAATGCAGAGGCCAGGAAGGAAGTCTGAAGATGATTCTACAACTGGTCAGAACGCGTCGCAAACGAATCCTCGTCGATATCGACACCCAAAAAGACTTTCTCCTCGCAGAGGGCAAAGCCTGCATCAGAAACCACAGACGCGTCCTGGCGCATATACGCAGGGTCATGGCGTGGGCCCGGCTCCAGCACGTTCCGATCATCTCGACCGCCGAGGTGTATCCCAACCACAACGGCGACGATCCTGTCGGCTACTGCATCGACGGCACCGACGGTCAGAAAAAGGTGCGCTACACGCTGCTCAGTGACAGGGTGATTTTCGCCGCAGATGGCAATACCGACCTGCCCCGGGACATGCTTCGGCGCCACCGGCAAGTCATTCTGCACAAACGCTGCGTCGATCCTTTCGACGAGCCCCGAATTGACAGGCTTCTGAGCGAATTGCGGGCCAGCGAGTTCGTTCTGGTCGGGACCAGTCTCGAAGGAGCCGTGAAAATGACGGCCCTGGGTCTGCTCCAGCGGGGCAAGCACGTCACGGTCGTCATCGACGCCATCGGGACGCACGACAAGAAGGAAGCCAACCTGACACTCCGCAAGATGGAGACCAAAGGGGCGAGGTTGATCGAGACCAAGAAACTGGCCGGGATATCGCATCTCAGGCAGGTCGGGATCTGTGACTGCGAAAGCTGCCGGGGCGTCGGCCGCAAAGCAGCCGCCAATATCACAGACGAAAATTAGACACGGCATCGACAATCCGGCCGAGCTGCCGGACCCATCCTGCTCGCTTCCCTGAAATTCTGAATCGCGCCAACCGCTCACACCCGAAATCCTCTGGTTGACAGGGTCTGCTGCTCGTCATATATTGCGCTCTGAAGTTCTACTGAAGGAATTCAGTGCAGAGAAGCCCGGCTATTGTGGAAGGACACAACTATGGCAGAGCAGATCTTTGCCCTCGCGATGCGAAAACCCCGAGCCACAAGTGTTCAGGCCAGGCTCTGGTGCTTGTCTGTTCTTGTTGTTCTATTGACGTTGACGATGAGTGCCGGCCGAACTCAGGCTCAGGAGCGAGCCGCACGAACCGGCAAATCCCCGATACATGTCAACGGTGTCTTTCCCGGTCTGACCGTCATGGCCAAAGGCGTGGGCAGTGACTCCGAGGCCGGGATCGGGGCGCTGATTCCGTGGGCTCAAAAGCTGTGGGCCGTCGGATATGTCGCGCACATCCGGGGCGAGGGACTCGGGCTTTACGAGATCAGTGACGATATGACAATGCGGCGTCACCCGGCGGCGGTGACGGGCACGTTCGCCAACCGGATGGCCCATTGGCCGTCCGGCCAGGCGTTCATCGGGCCGCACGCGATTGACCCCGACGCGAATGTGCGAACGATTGAATCGCTCAAGAAATACCGCCTGACCGCCACGGTCTCCCATCTGACCGACCCGAGGAACAAGGTCTATTTCCTCGGTATGGAGGGTCGCTTCTGGGAAGTGGACGTGCACAGCCTCGAATCGAAGTTGCTGTTCAACCTGGTCAAAGAACTTGAAATCAAGGACGCCAAAGCACATTTCAAAGGCGCTCACAGCGCGCAGGGGCGCGTCGTCGTGGCAAACAACACGTACGACGAGAAGGAATTTCTGGGCCAGCGGGACGCAGGACGATTGGCCGAATGGGACGGCAGGAAGTGGACCATCGTCGAACGCAATCCCTTCGTCGGTGTCGGCGGCAGCGCCTCGGGCCCCTCTTACGGCGGGGACACCATCTTCGCGACCGGCTGGACAAAATCCTCTGTCGTGCTTCGCGCGCTCGTCAAAGGCCGGTGGCAGCGCTACCTGCTGCCGAAGGCCAGCCACACGTGGGACCACGCCTGGAACACGGAATGGATGCGCATCCGTCACGCAGTGACCGAGCGGCTGTTGATGGACGTTCACGGTATGTTCTACGAGCTGCCCGCATTCGCTTACGAGGGCAGAATATGGGGCATCCGCCCGATTTGCAGCCATCTTCGCGTGATTCCCGATTTCTGCTATTGGCGCGGATTGTTCGTGCTGGCCAGCGATCAGATCGACCACGACCAGGGCCAGCCTCAGTCGGGCCTGTGGTTCGGCAACATCGACGACCTTTGGTCGATGGGCAAACCGGCCGGCTGGGGCGGGCCCTGGTGGAAAACGCCCGTCAAGGCCGGAACCGTTAGCGATCCATTCCTGATGACCGGCTTCGATAAGAAGGTCGTGCATCTTGCCCATGAGTCGTCCGAGCATGTGCGCTTCAGGATCGAAGTTGATTTTCTGGGCAACGGAACATGGAAGGAATATCAGACGACCCTGGTGCCCTCCGGCACGGGATATATATACCACGTGTTTCCCGACGGTTTTTCCGCCCATTGGGTACGCGTCGGCGTGGATCGCGACTGCACCGCGACAGTCTATTTTATGTACAACTAAATGTCCAAGAGACGAGTGAACCGGGACTTTGCCGGACCGGAATCCTCCATCGTCCATCGGGGCTTTGTACAAAGTAGGAGTATGAGATATGAAACACGCGATACAAAAATCAGGAGCCGTTGTGGCACATGTGGCAATCCTGTTGTGTGCTTTGGCGGCGCTCTTCCCGGGCTTAACGGTCGCTCAGGACCTGGCGGCGTTCGAGAAACGCATGACGGAGTTCACGCTGGATAACGGCTTGAAATTCCTGGTCCTGGAGCGACACGATGTCCCCGTCGTTTCGTTCCATATCCACGCCGACGTCGGAGCGGTCGATGAGGTCAAGGGAATCACCGGCCTGGCGCACCTTTTCGAGCATCTGGCGTTCAAGGGAACCAAAACCATCGGCACCAAGAACTACCGGGCCGAAGCCAAAGCGATGGCCCGGATGGACGAACTGTTTGACGCCGTCAAGGCCGAGCGAAGAAAGACCGAGCCCGACCAAACACGTCTGGAGCAGTTGCAGAAGCAATTCGAAGCGGCCCAGGCCGAGGCCCAGAAGCATATCAAGCACGATGAGTACTGGGACGTGTATCAGCGAGAAGGCGGCGCCGGTTTCAATGCGTACACGGGGCAGGATTACACCTGTTACATTGTCAGTCTGCCCAGCAACAAAATCGAGCTGTGGATGTCACTGGAATCGGACCGGTTTGTCAACCCGGTGCTGCGCGAATTCTACAAGGAAAAGAATGTCGTTATGGAAGAACGTCGAATGATGGAAAACAATCCACGTGGGCGTTTGTATGAAGAATTCCAGGCTATCGCGTATCTGGCGCATCCGTACGGCGAAGGGGTCATCGGCCACATGAGCGATCTTCAGACTCTGACGCGGCGCGAGGCCGAGACCTTTTTCAAAAAATATTATTGCCCCAGCAATCTAACCGTTGCCATGGCAGGCGATGTGAATCCTGAGGAAATAAAGAAACTGGCACGGAAATATTTCGGAGACATTCCGAGCGGTCCGAAGCCTGAACCGGTCGAGACTACAGAACCGCCCCAGCGCGGCCAGCGCCGGGTCGTGATTGAAGATGCGGCGCAGCCCGGAATCATGATCGGTTACCATAAACCAGGCATCAATCATCCTGACAACGCCGTATACGGGGCGATTGCCCAAATCGTAGGCACAGGACGAACCTCGCGGCTGCACAAGGCCCTGATAAAAGAAAAGAAGGTTGCTGTGAGTGCTTATGCCTCGGGCGGATGGAGTAAATATCCGGGTCTGTTCACCTTCTCGGCGATGCCGGCCAAGGGCCATACGGGCCGGGAGTGCGAACAGGCCATCTACGCTGAGATCGAAAAACTTAAAACCGAGCTGGTTTTGCCCGAGGAATTAGACAAGGCCAAGACCCGCGTGCGTGCCGGACTTATCCGTGAACTGGATTCCAATTACGCACTGGCGATGGAGCTGGCCTTTTATGACGTCATCACCGGCGACTGGCGCAATCTGTTTAGAGAGCTTGATAAAATCGAGGCCGTCTCCGCCGGGGACATTCAACGCATCGCCAAAGGCTGTTTCACGAGCAAAAATCGGTCGGTCGGCATCATTAAGACCACGCCAATTGAAAACTAATCGTCTCAGGAGAAGCAAGATGAGCACGTACAGACTATCGACAATTACAGGTTTGGTTCTTCTTGCCGCGGTGTTGTGTTTGGCAGGATTGAGCTGCTCCGAGAACCATACGTTGGTCACCGGGCGGCGAAGCCCTGTGCATTACGAAGAGCTGACGTATCCCGGACTGGGCGACATCCGCATTCCCGAGGTCAAGCGCGTGAAGTTGGCCAACGGGATGCAATTGTTCCTGCTGGAGGACCATGAGCTGCCGCTGGTCAACATGTCGGCCATGATTCGGACCGGTTCGGTTTATGAGCCCGCCGACAAAATCGGGCTGGCGTCCATTACCGGAACCGTCATACGCACCGGTGGGACCACCGGCAGGACCGGCGACGAAATCGACGAGGAACTGGAACAAATCGCCGCCTCCGTAGAAACGGGCATCGGGCAGAATTCCGGCTCGGCGTCCGTGTCTGTATTGAAAGAGGACATCGACACGGGATTAGCTGTTCTGGCGGATGTCTTGATGAATCCGGCGTTTCGCAAAGATAAGATTGAGTTGGCCAGGGTTCAGCGTCGCAGCAACATCTCCCGGCGAAACGATAATGTGCGCCAAATCGTGTCCCGTGAGTTTAACAAGCTCATCTACGGCCCCCAGAACGTTTATGCGCGGCAGACCGAATATGCCACCATCGACAACATCACGCGAGACGACATGGTGGCTTTCCACAAGAAGTTCTATTATCCCAACAACATGATGCTCGCTGTCTGGGGCGACTTTGACATGGACCGGATGATTAAGAAGATCGAGCACGCCTTTGCCGCCTGGGAGACGGCCGATACCGAACTGTCCGCCGTACCGAAGGTACAATACCAATTTCGCAAAACGGTGAACGTCATTCGCAAGGAGGACATCAATCAGGCATGCATTCAACTCGGACACATCGGCGGCTTGATGAACGACCCGGACTACTTCGCCCTGGTTGTGATGAATCGGGCTCTGAGTGACCGGGTGTTCAAGAACGTGCGCTCGCGCGAGGGACTGGCCTATTCGGCCTACGGGTACTATGGCGCGGGCTATGACCATCCAGGTGTTTTTCGGGTTTCATGTCAGACCAAGTCCGAGGCGACAGTATATGCCACCCGTGCGATGATGCAGGAGGTCCGCAAGATCACCGAAAGCGAAATCACCGACGAGGAGCTGGCTCTGGCAAAAGAAGGATTCCTTAATTCATTTGTGTTCAACTTCGAGTCCAAGGGTCAAATCGTCAGGCGGCTGATGACCCTGGAGTACTTTGGCTATCCGGCGGATTTCCTGCAGAAAACAAAAGAGAAGGTCGAGAAAGTCACCAAGGCCGATGTTCTGCGCGTCGCCCAAAAGCACCTCAGGCCCGACAAGCTGCAAATCTTGGCCGTCGGCCGGCCCGACGCTTTCGATGAGCCGCTGTCCGTACTGGGACCCGTGAACGAAATCGACATCACGATTCCGTCGCCCCGGCAGTGATATTCTGCAAGAACGGAAGGGTGGGCGCCCGCCCATCAATCCAGCGTTAGAGCAAGACCCGAGGCAAACGAGCAACACGGAAGACCGGACAGCGGCCGAGGCGATACGATTCATCCGCCGAGGTGCCAAGAAGGTCCTTCAAGTCACCGACGTAGTGGATCACGTGGCCATGTCACGGTGCAATTTTGAACTGCGCTTCGACAGGGTCCTCGGCCGATCCAAAGTCGTTTGGAACAGCCCTGTTATGCTTTCCCACAGCTCACCAGCCGCTCAGGGAATCACGTGTGGCAGCGACTTTTGGTCGAGATCCAGCTCATCGGTAATCAGAATACAATCCACAAGCGTCCCCGCATCACGACGCGCGATCTCCAGCGTGTGCTCGCCGGCCGACAACGTGAATTTTACAACCTCGTTGCCGTGATCGTTGCTGTGCACCTCATCCCAGTGCCAGTCATCTCCTTTGTCTATCACATTAAACCTGATCCAGTCGGTATCCTTGTGGGTCCCGGGATCGCAGACCGCGCCGGCAATCCGGACCCAGAACGAATCGGCACCTCCAATGACGATCACACGGAGCAGGACTTTGTAGGTCCCCTCGGGCACGGTGAAATTGTAGGCGGCGACACCATAGATGGGCGGATTCTCAGTGTGGTCCTCGGAGTCCCCGTGGGTCCCGATGTACCGGCCGCCCGAGGCCCGCGGATCATCGTAAGTCTGCATGGGTGCCGTGATGCTGTCCGCCGCTTCCGCTTCGAACCATTTCTCTACAGGAGGCTCAGGGGCCAGCCGATACAGCCTGATGTCGTCGAAGTACACCACGCCCAGACCGCCGGCTCTCAGGTTCGTCTCGTCACCAAAACCGATGGCAAATGTCGTGACATTGGCCAGGTCCGCGCCGAACGATGCGAGATCGATGTTCCACCGCGTCCACGCTCCCTGGGTGATGGCGGCCGGATCACCGTCATAGGCAACCCTGGAACCGTTGATCTTCACATACATCTGCTCAACGGCGTTGTTAGGATCGCCATAGAAGTTTAGTGACAACGCTTGAATGCCGTTCTTCGTCCAATCCTGAGCCGGGCTCAGCGTCCGCTCGACCTGCGAATACTTGAAGCTGTTGTCGTAGTACACCGGCATCGACTGATCGCCGCCGTGAACGATCGTCGTTTCGACATAATGCTCACCTGCGAACCAATTCGGATTCAGATGGCCCACCGTCGAACCGTTTTCGGGGATGTCGTATCCATCCTTCCACGTCGCCCATATCTCATGGGGTGTATAGTCATTGTAATCTTCGAAGTTCTCAACGACGAGATAATCGGGTGTCGTGAAGCTCCAGAACTCGCCCTCCAACGGCGGGCTTTGGGCCTGGTCGATCTCATCGACCCGCCAGAAATACGTTCGGCGCAAGTCGAGCGCCCCGGCATCATAGGCCGCTTCGGTCACTGAGCCGACATAGGCGGCCCCGTTCAACACGGCTTCTCTGTCGCTGCCCAGATGCACATCGTGTGTGGCAGCTTCTCTTCCCGCTCTCCAGCCGAGCACCACGTCGGGGCCCGTCCCCGTTGCGCCATCGGCCGGGTCGGGCTCTCTTGCACGCACAGGTATATAGAAGAAGCGAACCTCACTGAGACCAAACTGGCTGACCAAGCCCCCCCAGTTGCTGTTGGCCGTAAGCCTGACGTACTTCGCTATTACGCCGACCAGATCGACAGTGGCATTATGTGCGCAGCCCGGGGTGCCGGGTGACTGTGCAAACTCATGGGTCGTTCCCAATGTCATGTAGTCGACGCCGTCAACCGAATACTCAATAGAAACATCTTTGAATCCGTAGCCGATCGCGCTCTCAATGAGCTGGTTCTGATTCCAGACCCACATCTCGTGGAGTTTGTAAACCTTATCGAACTGATATTCAATCCAGGTCGGCTGGGGCCCAGAACTGCTCAGCCACATATCCTCCATCTCTGTCGAATGCAGGTCGCCATCGAAGCCGGAACCGTCAATCGTCTTCTGAGGCCCCGTACTGGCCAAAAGTGAGCTGGAAGCCGCGGCGGCCATAGCCGAGCCCGGGATTATATAGGCCAGGGGCTCGGCGGTGAATTGCCAGACATTGCCTCTGTGTATGGTAAAACCGGGCGGGCCACTGACCTGGTCAACGCGCCAATAGTAGGTTCTTCCAAAATCGAGGGTCATGCCGACAGCATAGTGGTTAGGATCCTGGCGCCCCTTATAGACACCTCCGGGGGCGGTTGTCGCATCGGCGGCATTCACGTCGTAAAAACTGGCTCCGAAATACACATCGTGTTCTTCGGCCTCTACTCCCGGTACCCAGCTAAGAACTACGCCTTCTACCACATCCAATTGCCGGCCATCGGCCGGACTCGGCTCGACCGCCTTCACTCCTGAAAAACCGGTAATCTCAAGGATCTCCTCTTCGGACAAGACTCTGTTATAGATGCGAACATCATCAATCAAACCCTTGAAGAAGTTCTTTGGGGCGCCGTCGCTTCTCTTGTAATGGGCGCCGATGGTTCCGTAATACGCCGTAGCACCACCCAGTAGGACTCCCGAAGAAGCGACCGAGACATTCGTCCTGCCGTCGATGTACAGTTTGTATTCTGTCCCGTCGTACGCCCCGGCCACATGGTGCCACGTGCCATCGTCCACGGGAATGGTTCCGGCGGCCGCGGATACGGGACTTGTGTTCATAACGTGAAACGCGACGTTGCCGCCTGGGCCGCTTTGCAGTTTCCAGGCGTACCCGAGAGTAGCGATATTATCGTTCGTTCCCACCGAGCTGGTCTTAATCCAGGCCGCGACCGTGATTTCCGTATCGACAATGCCCTGCCAGCTCCTGTCGAAATAGACATAGTCCCCGTCGCCATCCAGGCTCACGACGTACGAACCTCTGTCGTCATCCCAGATGATTTGTGCATCACCTTTCGGCTCGCCCGTGGTAGCGGTGGCGTCAGTGCCGGTGTTACTGAAGTCGTTGGCACCGTCAAACTGATAGTGCGCCACGGGATCCTGGCCCGCCCGCGTGTAACCGGCCGGGGCCAACACTAATGCCAAAGTAACCAGAGACAGCCATCTTCCACACATGATATTCCTCCGTTAAAAACGTTAACTTTGACCATGCCTTGGACCGCACATGAATAGACCTCCTCGCGCCCTTATAACTCCTTGCCGGAAAGCAAGCCTTTCTGCAGGCTGTTTCACGGCTGCCGCATAGCTCTAATATACCTTATTGCGGCCGTTTGACAAACACCTTTTTGTGTGTTTTTATCCCCAATTTGCCCAAGAACACATCGCGCGGTTGTTTGGAACAGAGAGAAGCAACGGCCCGGATAGACTCTCGCCAGCCGGCTCCCAGTTTGCGTGGAATCTCCGAGGATCGCAGCTCTGGGCGGCCGGCGGGCTGTTCCCCGGACGAATCTTCACGTTGCTCTGGAGCTTTTTGCCAGCACGAGACGATTTGCCGGAGCTGTCAATCGTTGACACGATTTCAGGGACGTCATATACTCGCTGTCGCATCTTGATTTGAAGGGAACAATTATGGGCAGACAGACCAGAAGAGAATTCATGCAAATACTCTCTGTTGCAGCGGCCTCTGCGGGTGCGTCCGCGGTGGTGCCTGGCTGTTCCGGCGCGGGCCGGATGGGTGCAGCCGGAGCGAATAAACCGAATATTATCTTTATCCTGGCTGACGACTTGGGCTATGGCGATCTCGGCTGCTACGGGCAGAAGACTATCCAAACGCCGAACGTCGACCGGCTGGCTGTCCAGGGCATGCGCTTCACCGACCACTACGCCGGCAGCACGGTCTGCGCACCGTCCCGGTGCTGCCTGATGACCGGCCTGCACACGGGCCATGCGTTTATCCGGGGCAACGCCCGCATCCCATTGAGACCATCAGATGTGACCGTCGCCGAACTGCTCAAGGGCGCCGGCTACACGACCGGCATCATCGGCAAATGGGGCCTGGGCGAGCCCGAGACCACGGGCATCCCGAACAAGAAAGGCTTCGACTACTGGTTCGGCTATCTCAATCAGCGGCATGCGCACAACTACTACCCGGAGTACCTCTGGAGAGACCAGGAAAAGGTCAAGCTGGACAACGAAGTGAACCACGTCATTGGCGGACGGGACCGTACACCGGGTGGTGTGGCAACAAAACGCGTGGAATACTCGCATGATTTGTTCGCCGAAGAAGCCTTGGGCTTTGTCGAGAAGAACAAGGATAAATCATTCTTCCTGTATCTTGCCCTGACGATTCCACACGCCAATAACGAGGCCGGCAGCAAAGGCATGGAAGTGCCTTCGTTCGGGCCTTATGCGGACAAGGACTGGCCCGACCCGCAGAAAGGACATGCCGCAATGATCACGCGCATGGACAGCGACGTCGGCAGGCTGATGGCCAGGCTCAAAACGCTTGGCCTGGATAACAAAACGCTGGTGATGTTCTCCAGCGACAACGGCCCGCATAAAGAAGGAGGAGGCGACTCCGAATTCTTCAAAAGCTCTGGCCCCCTGCGAGGCTACAAGCGCGCCCTGTACGAAGGCGGCATTCGCGTGCCCCTGATCGCCCGCTGGCCGGGCAGGATAAAAGCAGGAACGGTCAGCAACCACATCTCGGCCTTCTGGGATTTGCTGCCCACCTGCTGCGAGCTGGCCGGCGTGCAGGCGCCCGAAGGAATTGACGGCGTCTCCATGGTCCCGGCGCTTCTCGGCCGTGACGGAGGGCAGGTCAAGCACGAGTACATGTACTGGGAGTTTCACGAGCAGGGCAAGAGGCAGGCAGTCCGCATGGGCGACTGGAAAGGTGTTCGGCAAAATGTAGCCAAGAATCCCGATGGACCGATAGAACTGTACAACCTGAAGAACGACGTCGGTGAAACGAAAAACGTCGCAGACAGGAATCCGGCAATCGTCGAGAGGATCGAAGAATACATGAAGGCCGCCCACGTACCTTCGGAGCACTGGCCGCTGCCCGGAGAGGAAGCGAACGTGACGGCACAAGCAGTCAGGTGACACCAAGACTCGTAGGGTGGGCCCTGGCCCACCGATTCGATTACTTTTTAAGGAGCGATGCAGATGCAGACCGAAAAGACCTGTGCCAAGTCGTGTTGTCCATTGATGTTGAACCGCCGTCGTTTTCTCACCGGCGCCGGCGTTCTGGCGGTGGCGATGAAAACAGGCGTGTTCGATTTCGCCTCGTCACTGTTTGCCGCCGAGTCGAGGTCCCCGGGCAAGCCGCTCGTGCGCATCGTGTTCGTACGTCCGGACGTTGAGGGGTACTGGATGGGCTGGCCCGGTGCGGCGTACGATATCGCGGCCCGCCAGCGCGACTACACGAGAATCCTCAACGCCGCCGCCGAGAAATTCGGCGTGGAGCTTGACCTGCGGCCGGAACCGCTCGCGGACGAAAAGGACGTCAACACGTGCCTCGAACAACTCAAGGCCCAGCCCCCGAACGGCCTCATCGTGGTCAGCATGAGCCTGAATCAATCATGGCCTCACATCAACAAAATCGCCGCCGACCGGGGCCAGATCCCGACGATTGTCTTTAGCCCAATGGGGACGTCCTTCACCGCCCACCTCCAGGGCACGCGGAATATCCCCGGTGTCTATGTGGCGGCGACGCAGGACCTGGACTGGCTCACTTTCGGTGTCCGAATGTTGCGAACGATGTGGGACATGAAGCATACGCGGCTGTGCATCGTCAGGGGCGACAAAGAAGAAGACCGCACGCTCAACGTCATCGGCACGACGCTGCACTACATTCCCCGCGCACGCTACCCGCAGGAATACCGCAAGATCGAGCTGAGCGACGAGGTGCGCGAGCTTGCCGACTACTATGCCAGGCACGCGAGGAAAATCGTCGAACCGAGCAAGCAGGACATCATCAACGCCGCGAAGAACTATGTGCTGGCCCGGCGAATCATGGCCGCCGAGAAGTGCCAGGGCATGTCGGTGGATTGCCTGCCCCTGGTACAGAATCGGTTGATTCCCGCCCCGCCCTGTATCGCGTGGCTGAGGCTCAACGACGAAGGCTCCGTCGGCGCGTGCGAGGCCGAATGGAATTCCGCCATCTCGCTGCGACTGACGAGCCTGTTGTTCGACCGGCCCGGTTTTATGCAGGACCCGGCACCGAATACGGTCAACAATACGCTGATGGGCGCGCACTGCTCGTGCCCGACCAAGCTCGCGGGCTTCGATAAGCCGGCCGAACCATTCATTCTTCGCAGCCACTCGGAATCCGAGACGGGCGTCGCCCCCCAGGTGCTCTGGCGCGAAGGCCAGGAAGTCACCGTGATGAAATTCCAGGGCCCCGAATCCATTATTTTGGGCACAGGCAAAGTGCTCCGCAATATCGAGACCCCGCCCGCAGGCGGGTGCCGGACGTCGGTCGAGCTTGAACTGGATGATGTGGCCGATTGTCGGGATACCAAGGGCTTCCATCAGCTTTTCATCTATGGCAACCTGGAACTTCCGTTCAAGGCCTATTGTCAGCTCGCCGGGATTAATGTCGTACACATTTAAGCACAGGAATAGACATGCGACGTCGTGATTTTCTAAAGGCCGCCGGTCTGGGTGTCGGAGCCTTTGCGCTACCGGGGTGCGCTCAGGCGTTCCTGCGCGAGGCCAAAGGCAAGAAACCGAATATCGTCTATATCATGATAGACGAGCTTGGCTACTTCGAGCTCTCGTGCATGGGCAACAAATACCTCAGGACCCCGAACATCGACCGGATGGCGAGCGAAGGGATGCGATTCACGCAGGCTCTGGCGGGCGGTCCGGTCTGTGCTCCGACTCGCTGTGTCCTGATGACAGGCCAACACACAGGCCACTGCACCGTGCGAAAGAACAGCCAGGTCTGGCCGATGCGCGCCGAGGATGTCACCGTCGCAGAGGTCCTCAAGCAGGCAGGCTACGCCACCGGCGGATTCGGCAAATGGGGTTGCGGCGACCGCGGTACAACCGGTGCTCCCGAGCGGCACGGCTTCGATATTTTCTTCGGCTACTACAATCAGACCCACGCCCACTCGTTCTTCCCTAACTACCTCGTGCGCAACGGCGAAAAAGTCCCTCTCGAAGGCAACACAGGCGACTTCAGTGAGGGCAAGCAGTTCTCGCAATACCTGATATTCGACGAGTCGATCAGGTTCATTCGCAAAAACAAAGGCAGGCCCTTCTTCTGCTACTGCGCGTGGACGCCGCCACACGGCCGATGGGGAATTCCCGAAGACGAACCCGCGTGGCTGGAATTCAAGGATAAACCCTGGCCCGGAGTCCCCAAAGATGCAAAAGTGTACGCCGCGATGGTCGCAATGGTGGACCGCCAAATCGGCCAGATACTCGCTCTGCTCAAAGAGCTTGGTATCGAGGACAACACCATCGTCTTTGTCTGCGGCGACAACGGCGGCAGAGGTGGATTCAATAATTTCTTCGATCCCAACAGATATTTCCGGGGCCAGAAAGGAAATCTGTATGAGGGAGGGCTTCGCGTCCCGATGATTATCCGCTGGCCCGGGCGCATCAAGCCCGGCGTCGTCAGCGATTTTCTCTGGTATTTCGCCGATGTCATGCCGACTCTGGCCGAACTGGCAGGCACCAGCCCGCCTGAGAATATCGACGGAATGTCGATCGTCCCGACGCTGTTGGGCGAGGACGTCTCCGGCCGCAGGCAGCAAGAACACGAATTTCTTTACTGGGAACACCAGCAGCAGGTGGCTGTGCGAATGGGCGACTACAAGGCCATCAAGCCGGCCAGGAACAAGCCGTTTGAGCTATACGATCTCAGTAAGGACATAGGCGAGCAGAATAACATTGCGGACAGATTCCCCGATGTCCTGGCGAAAATGAAGGGATTCGCCGAGCAATCCCATACGGAAAATCTCATCGGGGACGTGCTCGACAAAGAACAGAGATTCAAGGGTCACCAGTTCCGGTGACAAACAGAGCGGCAGGTCCGCCAAATGACAATTGACGCGCTGCGGCCCTACTGCATACAAAGCGTTCCGGCCGGCTCGATCCTCAGGGTGTATGCGGGCTGGTCCTTGTCGATGTCTTCGGGCAACTCGACGTCCAGAGCGACGGCGTCGCGCTTCCACGTCAGCGGCCCATCGTGCCCGAGCAGCGTAATCCGCCTGATGCCCCCGTCGGCGATGACCGTCTGCCCGCCCAACGTGAAAATCCTCGCGCGCCCCGCCTTCGGGTAGCCCAGAACAATCGCATAGAGAAAACGGCCGTCCTTGCTGCGTGTAAAGCGAACGTCCGACGCATCGCACGCGACGAACGTCCATTTTTTTCCGAGCAGCTTGGTCTGGTCGCCCTCGGCCGCCACTTTCCAGGGTCGGGTAGCGAAGATCGCCTCGCCGTTGGTTTGGAGCCACCGCCCCACCGCCAGCATTGACTGCTTTTGCTCGTCGGGCACGATGCCGTCGGCTTTCGGAGAGAAGTTCAGCAGCAGCCCGCCGCCACGGGCGACCCGGTCGGCCAATCCGTCGATAATCTCGTTGGCGCTCTTGTACCGCTGTCCCTCGACGTAGCACCACGCGCGGTCGCTGATTTTCATGTCGTCAATCCAGGGCCGCTCCACGCGCCCCAGCCGGTCGCGTCCCTCCTCGAAGGTCAGGATGCCGTATTCGCGCGGGAAATTGAACTGACCCGTCACGGGCAGCTTGTTGAGTACTTCGACGCTCTTGCCCCAGCCGACAGCGCGGTTGTGATAGTAGGCCAGCAGGTTCAGCACAATCTGCTCAGAATCGCCCTGGCGGAAACTGCCGCCGTCGAACCATAGAATGTCGGGCTGGTACCTGTCGACCACCTCGCGCACCTTCGCCTGCCACTCGCTCAGAAAATCCTCGTACCTGCGCCCGGCCAGCTCGTTCCAGTACAAATCGCCATATTCCGGGTCCGTAAGGTCCCAGCCCTCGGATCTTATCTGCTCGGCTAATTCGGGCTTGATCGCCCCACCCAGGCCGCCGACGCCCGGCAGGTACCAGTTGAACGTGCGGATATGATGGAACGTCGCGATGGTCTTGAGGCCTTCGGCGCGCAGGGCCTTGACGTACTGGCCGTAACAGTCGCGCTTCGGGCCCATGTTTTTCGCGTTCCAGCGGTTCACGGCGCTGTCCCACAGCAGGAAACCGTCGTGATGAGCGACCGCCATGCCCGCGTATCTGGCTCCGGTGGCCTTCATCAGCTTCGCCCACTCGGCAGGATTCCACCTCTCGGCCTTGAACAGCGGCACGAGCTTGTGGTAGCCGAACTGCTTCGGGTCGCCGTAGGTCTGCGTGTGATGCTTGTTGACCCGCGAATCTTGCTCATACATTCGCTTGGCGTACCACTCCGTCGCAAACGCGGGCACGCTATAGACGCCCCAGTGGGTATATATCCCGAATTTCGCATCCAGAAGCCACTCGGCAGGCTCATGCTCGAGCGCTTCCCACGTCGCCTTCACCGGCCCGGTTACTTTTGCCGCCTGCGCCGAACAAACCAGCCCCGGAGCCCCCAACAATAAAATAAATGTCACTACCCTGCATATCATTGTCGGCACCTCACTATAGCCTCTAATTGATGTTTCCTTCGACTTGACAAAACAGTGTCGTCACCTACAGCCGCCAGGGGGCGCGCATAGGTCTGCTTTTCATCCTGTCCGCTTCCGGGTCGTTTACAAATCTCTCTGCTCCCGGGTCCCACCGGAGCGGACGCTTGAGCCAGTAGGCGATATTGCCTAAGTGGCAGACCGTCACCGAGCGGCAGCCGACCTCGGCGTCACTGGCCGGCCGCCGGCGTGTGCGGACGCATTCGAGGAAATTGTCGGGATGGTTCTTGCTCTCGTAGAGGTGGATGTCGTCAGGCTTGAGGTTTTGCCTCAGCAGCGAATCGGGCCATGTCACTAAGTGCTCGCGGCTGACCTCGATTTTCCCATCGGTCCCCGTGAACAGCACACCCGGCACTTCTTTGCCGATCTTGTCGCGCGTCATGATCGTGCCGTTGGCGTATTTGTAGGTGAGCACCTTGGTGTCTTTGCCGTCGGGCGGGATAATCCGCACGGGTCCGCTCTCGTCGGCGCCCATCGCCCACTGCGCCACGTCGAACATGTGCGCGCCCCAGTTGGTCATCTCGCCGCCGGAGTAGTCCCTGTAGGCCATCCACCCGCCCGGGGCGATCTTGGAGGTGTATTGTCTCCACGGAGCGGGCCCCAGCCAGAAGTTCCAGTCGAGCCAGTCGGGCTCGGGCTCGCCCGGCGCATTGCACGACCAGGCAGACGGGCCGCCCACGTTGACCGTGATGGACTTGACCTGGCCAATGTAGCCATTACGGACCAGCTCGCAGGCGAAACGAAACTCGCGCCACGAGCGCTGCTGCGTCCCGGTTTGAAAAATTCTGCCGTACCTATTGACCGTATCGGCGAGCACTCTGGCCTGAGTGATGGTCAGGGACAAGGGCTTTTCGCAATAGACGTCCTTGCCGCTCTTGACGGCTGCGATGGACGTCAGGACGTGCCAGTGGTCGGGCGTCGCGACCAGCACCGCGTCGATGTCGTCTCTGGCCGTCAATTCGCGGAAGTCATTGTATTCGGCGCAGTCGCTGTTGCCGTAGTGCTTGTTGACGATGTTGCGTGCGTTATCGCGGTTGCGTTTGTTCACGTCGCAGACCGCCACGAACTGCACCTGGGACTTACTGAGAAAACCGCCACCCTGCACCCATATCCCGCCGCCGACGTGCCGCGTGCCCTGGCCTCCGACGCCGATGGCGCCCATGACAATTCTTTCACTCGGCGCCGCACGCCCGCCAGCTCCGAGCGCCGATCCAGAAACCGCGCAAGGCAGCGCAACCGCCGCGGTACTCTTGAGGAACGTTCGTCGTGTTATTCTGTGATTCTTCACGGCTGACTCCTGTTATCATCAAGGCTTCTTTTCCGATAGGATATCAAATCC
>CP070806.1:490998-510187 GCA_020343675.1 Phycisphaerales bacterium | reverse complement strand
TGCGGGCAGCGGATACCTTCGGTACGTTATGGCCGGGTTCATCTCTACAACAACTATTACAATTGCCCGGACAATCTCTACTGCCTTCGCTCGCGTATTCAGGCCGAGTGCCTTATCGAGAACAACTACTTCGACAGCGTCAAAGACCCATACTATGTTTACATCCATGACGCCGGCGAGATGATAGGTAAGATAAGAGCATCAGGAAACGTCTTTGACAGTTGCACCGGGCGCATCGATGACGGCGATGACGATGTCTTTGTGCCGCCGTATTCCTATACGCTGGACAGTGTGCTCGATGTTCCTACTATGGTGCGATTACGTGCAGGAGCCGGCGGTGTCGACTTTCTTCCTCACTAACTCTTCGGTCTTTACGGCGATTCTAACCGCAACGGCTCAGTGGATGCTCACGACCTTTCGCAGTTTGTCGATCATTGGCTCCGAAACGAGATTGGTGGGGCCGACTACAGTCAAGACGGCGTAGCCAACGGCTTCGAATTCGCAATCTTCGCCGGCAACTGGCTGCGAACCATTGCGCATTAGCCTTGCGTACTTCATCCGGGGTACCAGCGTTCTTGCAAACGGGGTCAGGCTGCCCACCCTGTTTCTGTATGGATTGCCCCTGTTTATCCCTGCCTCCTTTCTGGGCGCTGCATTCGCCAAGCGTATTGTGGGCAGAATCCCGCAGCAGCACTTTAGAAAGATCGTCGCTGTGTTCCTGTTCCTGATGGGCATCAAATTGCTCCTGCTTCCGGGATGACATCCCCGCCATCCGACAACGACGCATATTCCCGTGTTTGACATGTTCGCGCTCTTTCTCTACCATTGACTCTCAAAGGCTCAGCAAGAACAAAGGCTGAACGATGGATGTCCCGGCGAAATTTTCGATGGTCGCAATGGTCTCTCTGCTGTTGCTGGCAGGGTGCGGTGATATGTACACCGATTACTCTGGTCGGGGGTTTGCCTATGCCAAGAAAGGCAAGTTTGACCGGGCCATCGCAAGCTATGACAAAGCCATCGAGAGGGATCCCTGGAACGCCGAGGCATACGCGAATCGCGGGTACGTCTATTACATTAAGGGCGAATATGACCGCGCCATCGCCAATTACAGCAGGGCCATTGAAATTGACCCGGGCTACACACGAGTCTATGTCAACCGGGGCGATACCTACTGCATGAAGGCCGAGCACGAGCGGGCGATCACCGACTACACCTGCGCTCTTGAACTGAATCCGAGACTTTCGGCAGTGTACGATGCTCGTGGGCTGGCTCGGGCCGCACGAAGTGAGTACGACCGGGCTATATTGAACTTCACGATAGCCATCGGCATAAAACCCCGCAACGGCAAGGTTCATTTCCACCGTGCGGCTGCTTACCGGAACAAGGGCCTTTACGAGCAGGCCTGGCAGGACGTTCGCAGGGCACAGAATCTGGGATACCAAGTCGATCCGGAATTCCTCAGGAGACTCCGCGAGTCCTCAAATCCGGAACAGTGACATACAACTACTCCGTATTCACTGCACGGGTCAAGTCTTCATTTGGGCGACGAGCTGGCGGGTTTGGGGGGATTGATTTTGGTGGGCTTGCTTGAAAGCGGCCGAGGCTGAAGCGTTTTGCTTCTTGAAAAGCTCGTTGCCCGCGATGATTTCTTTTAGGGCCTGGGATTTGCCTCTGGCGTCGCCGAGGAAGCGAACCGCCCGCGTGCCATAGACGCCGCCAAGCAGGGCGCAGATACCGATGCCCAGCTCCAGCATCGAATCGGCCACCTGCCACGCATCGGGCCGCTCTGCCGCGGTCTGAAACGCTGCACCAGCAAGCTGCCAATTTGACTCGGCGAGGATATCCTCGGCCGTCTCGGTGGGCGGAAATTCCTCCGGCAGGCCGCAGTAGGCACTGAACGCCCGGCTCTGGATCTCTCCGAGCTGGGCTAAGGCTTGCAGCTTGGGCGAAGTCTGCTCCGCGCGGGCGGTTTCGGCCGTGACAAGCGCCGTGCGGTTATGCAGCCAGGCGTTCTGCTTCTGGGCTTCGCTCGGAGCGAACCGCAGGCTGTCGCAACCGGCCAGTACGAGGCCCATCAATGCAAGGGCGACAGTGGCAGTTCGCGACAATGGTGCTCGTTTGCGTTTGCCTGTTTGTTTCATCGTTTCTCTCCTTGATATGGCGATATTTGACGATCAAAATGCCCCTTTCGTGTTGTTGGTATGTTTTTCAATGGCTTGCAGGCGGTATTCGTGGGAAATGCTTTTTGTCCAGAGTGATTCGAGTTTCTTCTGCAACGTGTCTTGTGCTTGCAGCAGGGTGTTTACGTCTCGCTGCAGCAGATCAAGCTGTCTCTGCAAGTTGACCCAACTGCCCACGATCAGAGAAGCCAACAGCACGAGCTGCACAATCACAGAGAGATTGATCTGCCGGTTCAGACGCCACGTTTTTGAATTTGATCGAGTCACGTTCTCATCGGATTTTCGATGGTGTGCTGTTATGGTTTGGCGTAAAACACGTTCTTGTCGCCGACTCGCGTCATGACGACGTATGTGCCTGCCGGCAACGTACCTTGCTGGGTGAACGATTCAGCCAAGTTGACCGCCTGCGTCTGCTGGCCGATTTCGCTGGGGATCGCCCCGGGATCATGGATTACTACCGCGATGACATTATAGACGTTGTAGGACGAAAGGCTTTTGACCTTCACGGCCCATCCGGCGGTCCGGGCTCCCGGCGAGGTCACGACTGCGACCTCACCGGCGCCCTGGGAACCCTCACGACACAGTCGCTCAAGTACCTGTTGATTCTCGATGCTTCTCGTTGCGTTGCTCATCACCGACACCCCCGCCATCGAACGAGTTTCAGATTTGTGCATTGCTGCCGGAAATCCATCTGCACGCGGCTGATGTGGCTTCTGCTGCGGTTGTCACTCCGGCCAGCCAGCAGGTCTCTGCTTTCGGGGCTCGTGCTCACCCTGTCCCCCACTTGGCAGTCGAACATCAGACTTGGTGTCTGGACATCGATGGTTTCGATGATTTCGGGCGACGCCTCGATTGTGCGGTGAACGAATTCATGTAGAGCATCGGAATCATCCACTTCGTCCGGAGCCCCGAGCGTTTCGTCCGTCGATCCTGCAAAAATGCTCTGACCTGAGACCTTGCGGTACTTAAACTGGCGCGGCAGCGTGATGACGTGGTCCACGACCGGAGCCGTCGAATTGACCGGCCCATCGGTGACCACGCAGGTCAATCGCTCATCACTGACAACCGACGCAGTGATTCGGAATCTCAGAAAGCCGCGAAGTGCAGCAATCCAGGTATCGATGTCGAGCTGGTCACTGCTGAGCCATATACCGCACTCGTCCAGCAGAACGTTGAAAGCATGAAGGTACTCCCACCAGCTCTGGCCGTCATCAAAAGACACCTGTACAAAGTAGCCCAACGACCTTCCGAGTGCGTCGGTAGTCAGCGCGGGATGGAAGCGTCTTCGATGTTGGATGAAGTTCGTGCTCTGGAAGATTTTCGAGAAGTCAAAGGCAGCACCCCGATTGTATGGGGCGATGCTGTACAGACCCGCCTCGTTCAGAGACCACTTGCGGTATACATCTTTGACCTTGTAAAAATCAGAGTTGGTCGAAGGAGAGAACTTGTCATAGTCGATGTCTTCGAGATTCTCGTCCCAGGCTTTGACCAGTTCGAAGGTCGCTTCATAAATCCTGAAGTCACCCTGGCCCGTGTATCTGTGAGTCAGGGGCCAGAAGCTCTTTCTGCTGTGCATTGCTGCGACGTTTGTCTTTGAGAGGCTGAGCTGCTGACCCGCCAGCTGGGAAGTCAGTTCCACGACTCGGCTTGTGGCGTTCGTGTAGAACACAATCGCCTCCGAGGGGCCGGTCTGTACGAGGCGTGGGACGAACTTAAACTTCAAGCCAATGCTCTGACAGCAACGATGAAGGGCTTCAGCAAGATTCAACTCGGTGACATCCAGGTCGCGGACGATATAGTTGTTCGTCAGGGTTTTCAGTTGGGCCAGGTTCGGCGTGTGCAAGAGACCGGCCGCGACGTACTCACAAAGCAGATAGTCGATCACTTCGGCGCAGCTCCAGAGTCTGCCCTGTGAGAATTCGGCGCAAAAGACGGTATAGATTCTGCCGGCGGTTTCAATCGGGACCGGGTTGGCGTTTGCTTTGCCGTCCGGATTGAAAACCGTGTCCAATCCGGCCAGGAACACGTTGGTTCCATCGGCTCTTGCCAGTCGCTGGCCATGGATGGATACCCGTTGGAGGTTCGCGCTGTAGTCTCTGGCGGTAATTTCCACCCATTCATCTGTGCCGGACAGCTTCGTCTCAATACTTTCGATATGTCCGTGAAAGATGGGAAAGCTTAACGGTGCGCCGCCAGGTGGTATGTCGCTGTAAAACGGCCGGACACAGAGAGTCTTTCCTATGCCGAGTTCGCTTTCAATATCTTCGGTGGCTGTGATGGCGCTTGCCGTATGGCCGGCGGGATTGTAGGCGAGCTTAGCCCAGCTAAAGCCCGGCCAGCCGCTCCGTACGATCTCTATCAGTTCGAGAGTTGGGCATAGCATGCCGTCAACGAAGATCGAAAAGGATGCAGCAGGAAGCGCCAGTTGTCTCTGTTCCGATTGGTATAAGTCGATTCGGTTTGACATAACTCGTCTTTCGTCGCTTGATGCCCGCCCAGCGCCGAGTGCCAACGTGTTACACAGCCTCAGCCTCTAAAATATCAGGCACATCAGGACCGCTTCCGGCAAGCTCGACGGGCAGGGCATTCAGAGAACTATTCTCGATTCCGGCCGGATCTTGCGCCCGTATGGCAAACAGGTATTTGCCTGTCTGGAGCGCGTCACTCTCGAAAGTGTAGAACTTCTGTCCCTTGTAGCTGACTGTGCCAATTGAATTTTCGTAGTCGATTTGTCCGGCACCACTGTCATAATAGATGTTGAATCTTGCCGGCGGGGACTCTTGGTCGAGGGGACAATAGAACCAGATGAGCCTAACCTTATTGGCGTGCGCCTCTTCGGCCTTTGAAGCGAAGACTCTGTTTGGCTGAGAGCCTACCAGTCCACCCTGTATGTCGAGTGAGACCCTTGCCGCCGCAGCCAGTGTGAGCTCGCGGTAGCCGCAGTGGTTGAATCGCCGGACTACATAGAAGCATGTTGAATTGCCGTTGTGCGGCAGATAACTCGGAGGTGAAATCTCGCAGGCGCTCAGATCAGCTACTGCGAGTATGCTCTCGAAATCTATTTGTTCCATGCCGGGTCCGCGATAGAGCGCCGAGCAGCCGCCAACGCGGGCCCAGAACCAGCCCAGACTCAAGGTTGTGCCCAGCTTGAGAGCATTGGCGGTCATGCCGTTGAACAGAGCGTCCAGACGCCATTGTTGTTCTGTCTTCGGCGAGTCACAAATCGACTCCAATCGCGCCGAAGCTGTCGATGTCGCCTGCACAGACCCGGCGAGAGGGACCGATGCCCCAGTGGTAAGAAGGAACGCCGGAGTGACTGGGTGTTCGAACACGACAAACGGCTGCCGGTAGAGCCATTCAATTTCTGTGGGACTCAACGCACGACTGTAAATGAGCACATAGCCTATGCGGCCTGTGAAGACGCTGGCGTATCCTGCGTCATACATTCCGCCGATTCCTGAGTATGTGTCTATGAGACTCAAGGTGCCGCCGAGAGTCGTATTCGATGCTTCCTCGGCGCCGTTGACATACAGGCGGGAATCGTTTTGTTTCCACGTCCCGGCGACGTGTACCCATTCCGAACCGTCTGTGGCATGGGTCGATGTTGATGTTATGCTCGTAACGGTGACATTTGTGCGAACGCGCCAATAGAATTTACCGCTTGTCTGGGTGGCCAGGACCGCGGGCCGCACATAGACTCCACGGCCAAAGACACACTTGGCAGTTTGGCTCGCTGCCTGGCTGGCTAAAGCGACGACACTGACCTCGTTTGTTCTGTCCCAGCCAAACTTGATGGGCCCGCAATCAATACACTCGTCGACACCGTCAAACTCAACCGAGTGTCCACGGCGGCCCGGCTTCCACAAAGGCGGCCCGCCTTGAAAATCACCATGCTGTTTGAACGGGCCCGAATCCATCACTCGGCTGCCCGTTCCCTCGTTCAGCAGCCAGCACCCGGCCAGACCTCTGGCGAGCGGATGGGTCCAGTTGATTTGTGTTCCTCTGGCTGGCTTATGCTGTGACATTCAGCGTCACCCCGTAGAACCTATGTGCAAAATCGTACTTGTTGTTGTACTCGACTTTCGTATTCTGCCAATCCGCTTTCACAGCCAATGTGATCTCGGCTTGTGTTTGACCGGCGAGGACCACGATGGTCCGTGATACCTCGACCAGCGAGCCGGCGGCCAAAGCATCAATCTCAGCCTGCTGCAGACTTGCCGCGATTGCACTCTCAGAGGTCGGCACAATCCCGCTGACGGGCGCGTCGATGGGGATGTGATAGAACAGTTGAGCCTTGCCTTTGCCGGGTTCCGTCTGTTTGACCTTGCCAATGTGAATATCAGCCATATTCGCCTCCTTAGACCGATTGATAGTTCCAGCACTGGACATATGCCCTGACGTCATGGCTATCTGTCGAACCTGTCTGTTGCACACCCATTCTGAAGTGGGCCAGGTCTTTGACGATGAAGCTTAATTGCTGTGGATCGACACTCTTGTCACCCTGCATCTCCCAGATTGGCGTATCATCATAGTTGGTGCCGTCCAGCGAACCGTAGAGCTTGATCTTGATTTCGTCCGTGGGAGTAGGATCGTAATTGATCTCGACAATGACATGAGCACCTTCGTAGCCGTTGGTTTCCATATCGACATCTGAAGAGTACGACTCCGCGGTGCCCGAGAGTGTAACATAACCGTCCCCCGTTCCTATGATCTGGCTCGGTGATGCCCAACTCTTGCTTATTGTTGCCATATTAGACTCCTGTAAGTATCGCGGTTCAATCCAGGTTTATTTCCAAGTCACCTGCCTCGAATTTCCCTGTGTCTGAGTTGCCAATGGCTTTGGGCTGATTCAACGCACCGTACGCCAGCATGTTGCCGCCCGTGACTGAGTCAAACAGGCCGAAGTGCGTGATTGTTCCCCAGCTTCCGCTCGCTGTGGGAAAAGTGATACTGGTAGCGTTGCTGACAGATCCTCCCGAAGAAACGCTCCAGTCAGAGGCGCCCGTCTCTACACGCGCGTAACCATTGCCGCTTGGCTCCGCTACTCCCGAGGCGTCATCCAGCGGCTCTGCTGTGGAAAGAGCCACAAAAATGGTCGGCGGTGTGTAGCTGTCATTTCCAAAGATATGGTCCAGAACCTTGTTTTCCCAATAATCCGAAAAGCTGCCCATCTCAAACCTCCTGTTATTGCATCGGTTGGGCCGGTATTCTTGTGATTGTTGCTTCGGCGTCCGTTGGAGTGTGAGTCAGAAGGACGGTTTGCCCGTCATCGTCGTAGTATTCGATTGTTCCGGTCGTTTTGTTCTGGATGGCTTTGTTAGCAAGCAATTTGTCCGCGGTGACTCTGCCTGTCCCCGACCACACGATTTCATAACCGGCCACAAGGTTGTCACCGTCGGCTGGATTCGCCCCGGCCTGGAGAAACACCTGCACGAAGTATCGGCCCAATGGGATATCCGCGTCGAAGTCGCCGATGTATCGGCTGCCGTTTTTGTCCGTGACGCTGATATCATAATCGTCCGCCGTCCGGCCGCCGGTCCCCCAGGCTTCAAAGGTCTGTCCCGCCGGGTACCAGACCCCTCCGGCAACGTTGCGGACGACGGCATAGAGTGTATTGCCGGATGTGTAATTCACATGGATTTCATTTGCCATAATTCATTCCTCGTGCCGATCTCTTTGTTGCTAATCCTTTACGCTTCCTCGGTCCAGGTTCCGTTCTTGGCGATGGTGGCCCAGTCACCGTTGGCATCGGCGATAAGGCTCAGGGCTGCCCCAACGGCATTGGCCGATTTGTATTTGTCCGCCGTCTGGCCGCTGTCGTCTCGGATGGTTGCCGTTCCGGGATCGATTCGGAGCTCTTGTGCGGCCTGAACCGAAAAGCTGAAGACCGTTCCCGCCGGGGCCGAGGTAGGAAGGATCAATGTTACCATTGACGTAGCTGCGCGGTTGCTGTGCACACTTCCGGATTCAGCGACGGTCAACGTGTCGTTACTGGTGTGCTCCTCGATGATTCTCTTCAAGCCTCCGGCTCCGTAAGGCACCACGATATTATGCCCGGTTCGGCAGTCAGTGATCGCGTCGATGTCTCCGTTTGAGGTGCTGACCTGGGCCAGCCGAACATGAGGCGTCGTGGCCATATCCGGGAAGCCGGTGTATTCGTTCGTGACCAGTGAAGCCGATGAATCCAGATAGATATAGATATTTGGCTTATCATCGGCCAGCGTGTGGCCGGATGAACCCGCGTAGCTGAGCAGCTCCGTGCCGAGCCAGAACTTGCCCGGCTTGACGCCGATATCCAGTCCACCTTCGTCAAAGACTCGCAAGTCGTTGGCCCGCCGTGTTGCCAGTAGCAACCTGTACAACAGTCTTCTAAAGTGCAGATAATACGGAGCTGTACCGGTTGGGATATACTCGACGCCGGTCTCGCCGTCGGACTGCATGTTCAATAGCTCGTTGTCGGTTGGATACGCTTCAGCCATGACGATCTCCTTTGGTCGATAAGTGTTCAGTGCCCGATTCTATTGAGGGTTGCTTACAGCCAGAACCAATCGATTCGTTTGCTTATCGAATGACAAAATACTCAGCTCCTCGGCGGGCTTTGCAGTCGGCGTCACCGTGATTGGCTCGGTTTCACCTGCGGTGCCCTGTGTCCCGGATCCATCCGTGAGCTTTACGCCAAATCTGTAGCTGCCGCGCGGCAATGGAGGACTGACCCACTCGATCGTGTCGGCGTCGAAGCCGAACTGACCATGTCCGAAAGTGCCCTTGCCAAACCCGATGGCTGCCGCCGAGTCGTAACCGAAATCACCAAGGCCGAACTGGCTCATTGCGAAACCGGCTTTGTCCTGCCAGGCCGGCCAAACCCGGATTGGCGAGTCCGTCAGTGGATTGTTGTAGTCAATCTGCCCCGTACCGTTGTCAAAGTAGATCTCCGCCGTCGCATCGGCCGGAATATTTTGGCTGCGCAGCAATGTGATTCTAACTCTTCCACTGTCCACCGCTGGTCGGGCGAGCTCGTCGCTGAAATCCATGTGAGAATGCTCGGGCTCAACTGCAAAGACCTCTATCCGAACCGGTGACTCCAGAGAAGTCGGGGTCGGGATAATCATCTCCCTATGATGACAGTCGTGTGTTGTTCCTGCGTATCGCCCGTTCACATACGCCTGGTGATGCTTGTCACTCCAGCTCGAACGCCACCTCAGCAAGGCCACTCGCGAAGCCCGAACGCATTGGCCATCCGTTCGAATGCCCGCCGGAAGTGCAAATGCCCGAACCGAATATATGCCATTGCTGATAAGTGACATTGCTCTGCTTTCCTTTTCAAGATCGCCAGTTGAAGCTGGACGCTAAATGCGGCGTTCGTTGCTACGCCAACTGCGTATAGAGGATCTCATAGTCGATGCTGATACACGCACCGTCTGCGTGTTCTTTGCCGACCACAAATGAGTCCATTCGGACGTTGCTGAATTCACAGCCGTTCGCGGCGATCAGCGTGTGTGTTCGGCCGTCCATGCAGGCGGATATTTTGCTGATCCTCTCGTCCATCTGTACCCGGCTCCTGGCCCGGAGCGTACCTTTCTGTCTGATCTTCCTGCTGCGTTGTCCCAGATCTATGCTGAGCACGCCGTTCAGTCCGCACACGGTCCTTTCAATCGAATCCCGGCTGAAACTGCCGACCTCGATATCCAGTTGCTGAGTGTCAAACAAGGCTTGTTCGTCTAAAGTCGTCTTCATCGGCCTTCTCTTGATAAGCTAATCCCGCACTAACCTTCCGGAAGCTCCCACCTTGGTAATATCAGCCAGTCCGTCAGAGCCGGTGTCAATGCTGAGGCGACAGCGTCCACGTGCTTGCTCAAACAGCTTCTGGTAGTGCAGACTCTTCTTCCAGTAATTCTCTTCACCGGCTTTGCCGGCCAACATGACGTATGCAATGGCGATGACGGCCAGAGCGGATGCCCGCCTGAGCACGCTCGTATCCAGAACATCCTCTACATTGACGTCGGAAGCCGGATTACCCGGGCTGATGTTGAACTGCTCGGTCAGCTGGAAACCGATCTCATTCGCTTGGGGCCCGAATGTACTGATGCGCCAAGATATATCTATTGCGGCAGGCGGCGCGATGGCAGGAGCCTGCCCATCCGGCCTGAGTACGGAAACGGTGAGCTGAGTCGTCGAATCCACCGAGACGATTTCATACGCGCCGTCCAGTGAGTTATCGGCGGATTGCATGTGTATGACTCCGCCCGCCTCGACCTGGGCAGTGACAAAATCGGTCCCGGCGGCCGAAAACGTCGTGCCGCTCAGAGTCCCTCCTGTTCCGACCGCCAAAACCTGCCACGGCAGATGCAGCTCTGCGAACAGGATCGGCTCGTATTTCAAAATGTCCGCATCGTTTGAGAAACTAACCATTTGTGTTCATCTCCCTGCGAGGATGGAACCCCGCGTAGAACGCGGGGCTCCGTCCGCACATGACCCCGCAATAAACTGCGGGCCTGACGACTTAGCTTATACTCAGATCACGTATCAAACCGTGGGCGGCTTCGTTCTTAAGCTCCACGGTATATTCGCCGATCAACTCGCCGCATTCGTAATCGCCCCCGCTTGCCAAAGGCTTGAAGTGAAAACTTCGCCCGGCCAATGGCAGGATGTTGACGCGTGAGGAATCCAGCAACAGCGCCGCGTCCTGTGGCATCCATCGTGTCGTGACAATTCTGCAGACGCCGAAGTCACTCTCGTACACGCCGATCATATCGGTGAAAGTGGTGTCATTTGCTCCGTAGCTTCTGCTACCGGCGGAGAAGGCGTTGATCTTTCGTTTCTGAAAACCGCCGACGACGATCAGGTCCACGTTGCCGCTGCTGTTCTCCCAGATCTTCCTGAGCACATAATTGATCTTGGCCTCGTCCAGGTCGGCCCCGGTCGGAAAGCCTGCATCGCCGGTGTGGAAGACATTCATGGCCAGGTGCTGAATGATGCCCTTCATAGACCGTCGAACCGAGCCGTTGCCTTCGGGATTGCTCGCTGGCTGGCCACCGTTGATTACGGTGTTTTCGGCGTCGCGAATCAGCTCCCGCAGACGTTCCTGCTTCTGATAATCCATCTCGTCGGCCAGGCCCAGTTGGCTCGCGGCCATGTCCGTCCCGCTGACTTCGACCGTGGCGGCGAATATCTGCGTATAGTTGCCGCACCGGGTGCGATTCGTGAACCTGGCGCTGGGCTTGTCGGCGCCTTCGAGCGCCGCGTTTCCGAGAATGTTGATGACCTGATTGTCGGCCAGGTTCTCCGGCGCAGTGCCCGCGTACCCGCGAACGACCGTCAGGGTGTTGGTGGCGATACCGGTCACGAGCATCAGCTCCTCACTGCCCTCGACCTGAATCTGATCGCCCACGCGGAACCTGCCGCCGTTATCCACAACAAAATCCGTATCGGCGCTTGGATCCGTGAACGTGCTGTCGTTGATTGCATCTTTGTTGGGCAGAAGCGCATCTTCAAGCCATTCGTGATGTGTGCTGGTTGCCTCGCGCATTGGATCGCCGAGGGCGTCCAGCAAGGGCGTCTCATAGGGCGAGACAATGCCGATTAGGTCGGAGACGTCCTCGGCCAGTTCGGGCAAGCTCGTCCCGGCTGAATACGTTGCTTTTCCTGTAAATGCCATTTGTTAATCTCCCGTTTTGCACCCCGCAACAAATTGCAGGGCCAAGCATGGCTGTTCTTCTTGAGTTACGTCATAGGAAATTTCTTCGCAGTCTCAGATACTCATGCAAGTCGGCTCGGCTCCCAGAGGTGGCTGCTTTCCGGGCGGCCCTTTCGAGAATGGTCTCGTTGTTTGTCAATCGATTTCTTGAGCCGGCCGTTTTGGCCTGCGTCATGTTCCCGCCGGCACCGCCGAACAGATACTGCTTTTCCTTCTTCAACTGCTCGATCACACCACTCACATCCGCCTCGGCCTGGCCCTGCATTCTGGCTCCGGCAATGAGCACCGCCGCTTCCAGATCAACGGCTCCTGCGGCGGCAAGTTGCCGGATCAGCTTCTGTTCGGCCTGAGAATTGCTCAACTGCTCCGACAACTGCGCGGTCTGCGTCTGTGCCTGGGCCAACTGCTCGGTCAAGACTTCCAGTTTCTTCTCGGCACTCTGCGCTCTTTTTCGATAGCGGATGGATTCGGCCACCGGGACAAGCCTGTTGTTGTCACTATCACCTGCCCCGACCATGTCTTCTGACATAACGTCCTGTGTCTCAATCGGACTCATAGACTCTTCCTTTCTTCCCTATGGACTCTCGTATCCCAGCTCTCTGAGCACTTGCTCAGCCGGCACACCCAGGTCTTTCTTGATCTGGGCCTCTTTCAATTTTTCCATCGTGTTTTCGGGAAGCGGGCTCGGAAAAAGGATCTCAATTTCCCTGTCCACGTCGCGAGTCTTGTAAATGTTGGCGGTATCGAGTATCGCCAAAACCATTCTGCAGATGTTTTTGATCCCCTCGCTGTAAGTGAATCTCTTTCTTTCGTTCTTCGAGAGTGTCCCCATGAGGGTCAATCGCAGAGCCACCGCACTGGTTAGATTGCCGAGCTTGTTGTTCAAGACCCCGGCCACGATCGGCGTGACCGCACTGACTTTGTCCATTGCCTCTCTGATCTCTGCGATGTGCCTGGCCTCGCTGGGCGTTGAGGCGTCTCCCCCGAATTCTTCAATCGACGCCTCCGGGTTGTCGGTGTACCACATCCTGCCCGGGGCGACGGGTTTGTCCTCGAAACCCTCGATCCCTTTGCCCAGATACATCTTGAACGACTGGAACGTAATCCGGCTGGCCCTGTCACTCAATCGGGTATTCAGCTCGTCCTGCAGCGGGATTAACGGCTCGACGTCGCTGAGCCCTTCGTAGTAGTACGGCTGGGCGATGTTCTGGATATGCACGACGGGCAGAAACCCCCACGGCAATGGACCCTCGCCGACAAGCTGCTTGTCCTCGTATCTTTGCCACGCATGGGGGGAGGTAATCTCGGTCACTGCAACCGTCTGGCGACCATCACCGTTCCGTTTTCCCCCGGACAACAACCGTGCAAGAAACGAGCTTTTCCCGCTCAGGGCATTCTTCTTTTGGCAGAAGTGCTGCACGTAATACCGGGTCTTCTTGTAGTCGTTCTCATCCAGGACAGGCAGTGCTCTTGGCGCTTCGATCAACTCGAGGCCGATTGCCTGTGCCAATTGCAGCACATCATCGAGGGCCCCGGCCTTGCCGGAGTCCAATGAGAGGGTGTGGGTGGAGGAGGAAGTGATGCGTTCGATGATTTCATCGTCAGGCCTGACGAAACAATCGACGAAACCGTACACGCTTCCGAGCACCGCCATATCCTGGAAAAATCCTATTCCGCCGTTGGCCGCAAACACAGCCTTTATAATGCTCTCAATTTTTGCACGCTTTGGCTCATCCGGCGACTTGGAGACAAACGTAACTGGCTTGCCGAACAGAAAATCCACGCTTGCATTGGCTCGCCAGGCAATATCATTTTCGATGACAACCTCTTTCCGCTGCACCTGACTGACGGGCCTTGCCCCGAACACGCCTGCGCCAGACGAATGCACAAGGCCTGTGATTCTGGCGGGCAGCCCGTATTCCTGGGCCTGGAGGTAGCAGCGTCCCGATTCGCTGACCTTTCTGGCCGAGACGCCGGCGCCCGTTGCTTCGATCCTCGGATTGGCGTAATAGTCCCACAGCTTTCCAAAGTGCGTCTGGATATCGACCGACTGCGTATCGACCAGCCACTCGATGTAGTCGGCGTCAAGTTGCTCATCGTCAAAGATATCGAGTTCAAATCCCATGCTTAACTCTCCCTTATTCAGTTGCCAAGATCGACCTTGCCGCCGGCTCGGTCCAGGCGTCACCGGGCGATTAACGTCGCCCCCATAATTGGACGTACCTGCACGATTCGTTAAAAAATCTACAAAATTGTAGACACGGTTTTCGACGTAAGTTGTTTTGTAGCAGGTAATAAAAATTTTTTTCAAATGGGCGTTTTTTGTTTTCAACCCCCTGCACGATTCGTTAAAACTCCGTGACATATCTCCTTCAAATTAAAACCGCCGATGAACGCGGTTTTTTTAATTGGATTCCTCGAATTCTGTCTCCCGGCTCCTGTGTCCTGTATTCTCGTTCTTTCCCCTTCTTCTCGAAAATACGTAGTCAGCACATTTGCCACGGCCCGGCGATTTCTGTACAATGCTGACAGTGGCTTCTGGCGCTCGCTTTCAATAAGGTGCGTGGAGGAAGAATCCAAATGGTATGCAATCAACGAGAGTGTCTGAAAATCAACCGAAGACGGTGAAGGTGCGCAGTACGTGCGGCCTGAAGACACTGACCATGCTTAGAAGGGACAACATGAAGAAGAACATTTCACTCGCTTTGGGCCTCAGTCTGGTGCTAGCCGCGATGGCGGCAGTTCTATTACCCGGCCTCGTTTGGGCAGCCGAGAGCTCCGCGACAGAGGCCTTCACATTTGTACAACTTTGCGATACACAACTGGGCAAGGGGGGTTATGAGCACGATGTGAGGTCGTTGAAGCGGGCCGTAAGATTGATTAACGCCTTGAAAGTGGACCTTGTGGTCATCTGCGGAGACCTGGTCGATAACTTCGACGACACTTCCGTCGCCGATTTCATAGACATCATGGGTGATCTCACCATGCCCTATTATCCCGCCCCCGGAAATCATGACGTTGGTGATACACCCACAGTCGCATCACTAAATCGCTATCGTGAAGCCATGGGTGAAGATTACTTCTCCGTCGAGCACAAAGGCTACACGTTCGTCATGGCGAATACATCGCTTTGGAGAACACAACTCCAAGGTGAATCAGAGAAGTATGATTCCTGGTTCAAACAGACGCTGGCCGATGCCCATGGTCGAAATAGCCCTGTTTTCGTGGTCCAACACCATCCCACGAATACTCTGCCTGCATCCAATGAGTTGTTGGCCCTTTTTGAAACCTCGAGAGTGGTTGCTGTCCTTGCCGGTCACACACATAGGACCACCATCGAAGAGTACAATGGCATTCAACTGGTAAACGGCGAATGTACAAGCACGAATTCCGACGGTCGACCTTTGGGCTTTAGGCTCTGGCATGTTGATTCACCAGCGTCGATAACACACGAGTTCATTCCTTTGACGCTGAGAATACCGACGGTTGATTTTAACGGTGACGAAGTTGTCGACGCCGCCGACATGTGCATCCTGGTTGACCATTGGGGCGAGAATTACGCTTCGTGTGATATTGCTCCGCCACTCTTCGGCGATGGCGTCGTCGATGTACAGGATCTGGTTGCCCTGGCTGAGCATTTGTTTGAGGAGATTCTCCCCGTTGAATTGGCTACATATTGGAAGTTGGACGAGACAGAAGGCAACGTTGCTTATGATAGTATCTGGAACAAGGACGGCATCCTCAATGGTGGGTCGCTTTGGCAGCCTTCCGATGGCCAGCGAAATGGAGCTCTGGCGTTCGAGGGGATCGATGGCTATCTCAGTACGCCCTCTATCCTGGATCCGGCAGAAACGGGCTTCAGTGTCATCGTGTGGATTAAGGGCGGCGGGCCAGGCCAAGTGGTCATATCACAACAGGACGGGGCGAACTGGCTTACGACGGATGCCGAGGGCAAGCTGATGACCGAGCTTAAGAGTATCGGCCGAGACAGCTGTTCGCTGCAGTCCCAGGTAGTCATCACCGATGGGCAATGGCACCGCATAGGTTTGGTGTGGGACGGTTCAAACAGAACGCTCTGTGTTGATGGCGTTGCGGTGGCCGAAGACACACAGAGTGGCCTGGGAGCTTCGAGTGGGGGCCTATACATTGGCACTGCTAAGACCCTTGATACAGGCACTTTCTTCTCCGGCCTGATTGATGATGTTCGCATCTACGATGTGGCGCTGACTTCAGAGCAAATCGAGGCTCTGGCGTACTAAGAACGCATCAATCGCAAGCTCAACTGAAAAGGTATTTCGAGCAGACGGACTTTTGGCCGGTTCACGGCGCCCGCAGAGCGTTCCTTTGCTTCTGTCGCCGTTCTTCGAATTCTTGCTCTGAGAGCGGCTTGTGCCGGCGCTTGGCCCGGCCGAAATGTTGCTTTCATTCGTCGAGACCCTTAGCCTGAGTTATTTTCCCCTTGTCGGGATGCCTGCTGATTTGGTATAACATACAATGAAGTAGATTGGTGGACTTATATGTCCTCAGGGTAGGTTTTCATTCCCCCTTGGCCGAGGAGAATTAGGATGCTCAAAAGATCGACTTGCTTGATTTGTTTTGTTCTGGCGTTGTTTTTGGCAGCAGATGTTCATGCGGCAGATCTGACCCGGGCCAAGGCTGCGGGCCATAGCGTGCGGAGCGCACCGGCCGACGGTGCCGGAGGTGCGCTCTCCACTTCAGCCAGAGGCCTTGTTTTCAACGAGGCTCAAGATCGGCAGGTCAATCAGAAGAGCACGGCTTTGACCCCGGACGGTAATGGCCGGAACGATGCCGGCGGATCCGTTGGTGACAGTGACCCACCCATCAACATCCATTTGACCTGGAACGACAACTCAACCGATACGACTATGGTAATAACCTGGGCGACGTTGACGGATGTGGAGACCGTTGTCAAATATGGTCTGACAGAGTCGTATGATTCTCAGCGGACCGGTTCAAGTGTCTGGTCGTCGGCCTGTCGCCAGTATATACACACAGTCAAGCTGACAGGGTTGGCCCCTGTTACCCCATATCACTATTGCTGTGGTTCCAGTGCCGGTGGCTTCTCTGAAGATTTCATGTTCACTACGGGGGTGCCGGCCGGTGGCAGTGAAAGGTTTATCTTCAGCATTGGCGGCGATTCACGAAATCCTGATGACACCACGCCCAATCCCACATATGCCGCATACAGGATTTCGGTTATGAATACGATTCTTTCATGTCAGCCGCAATTCGCCATACACCTCGGCGACATTCCCAACAGGGGGCAATACCAGCCGCAGTGGGATGAAATCTTCGACAACCTGAAGCCTCAGTTTACGACGATGCCCTATATGCCATGCTGGGGCAGCCACGGAGACCCCCACCAGGCACAGAATGCTTTCGACCAGTTCGTGCTGCCTTTGAATGGTACCGGCGCAGGCAAGGAGGAGTATTACTCTTTTGATTACGGCAAAGTGCATTTTACGGTTCTGTATGCATTGTGGGGTGATTCACGCATCCTGCCGGGCAGTCCACAATATAAGTGGCTGGAACATGATTTGAACAAGGCCTCCTACAACCCGAAGATTGAATGGAAATTCGTATGTATCCATTCTCCGCCTTATAGCACCGCGACTCGGTCGGCCGGGGGTTCTAATCTGGGTTTGAGGTCGGATATCTGTCCGATGCTTGACCAGTACAAGGTGGACATCGTATTTACCGCCCATGAGCATCACTTTGAAAGGACACATCTAATCAGGAATGATACGAAGGTGCAGGATGTGCCGAGCGGCTCGGGCCTGGTCGATCCCAATGGAAGGATTTATTATATCTCAGGGGGTTTGGGGGGGCCAGTCAATCCCGCCGACGGAAATGAGTGGTTTTCGGCTCATCATGCAAACGTCCGTCATTTCCTTTTAGTCGATGTAAACGACATGACAGTCAACGTTAAAGCGATAGCGGAAGATCTCACCCTGGTGGACGAACTCACAATGAGCAAGTCTCCCACAGCTTCTGAAAAGACCCAGCCGCCGCCCCGACGGTTAGGCGGCCTTCCAATGAGTAAGTCTCCTACAGCCATTTTTCCTCGTTCGAAAGCAGTTTCAATTCGGAATCTTATTTTGGCGTGCCCTGCTCGGCCAATCCCCCTTCGCCAGAGGCTTTGTAGAGGCGAATGGCCAAGGCACAGCCGTTATTGATTTTTTCAAAGGAGGATGTGTATGTGAAGAAAGCTCATTTGTGGTTGTTTTTGTTTAGTGAAGGTCTAACGTTGTACAGCAAGGAGAATTGTGATGTTCAGAAGATTGACTGATGTGGTTTCTTTGGCCTTGGTGCTGTGCCTGGTTGGCAGCACCTCCGCAGTATTCGTTGAAGATTTTGATGATCCCGCCGTACCAATCGGAGGAGGGGGAAAGTATATTTCCGAGTCATTTATCCTGGACTCTGGTGAATGGCTTGGAAATGAGATACGAGGCGATTCTCAGGCTCTGGACGCAACGGGGACGGGTGTCCGCATTAATGATGATATCGCCAATCCGGGCGCTCATATAACAACGCCAGGTTTGCCAAATGGAGCTGGCACGATAACGTACTGGATCAGGGAACGCATGGGAGGAAGTGGCGGTGGAGAAATTGAGATTCAAGTGTCCACCGTGAACCAGGATTCCGGTTTTTCTACGGTGGCTTCGAGACCGTTTAGTGGGGAAACCTGGGTGGAGGAAGTCGTTGAACTCAACCAACCCGGGCCATGCTGGGTTAGATTTGCCAATATCAATCACCCCGGTCACGCTTTATTTGACCAGGTAACGATAACAGAGATGACGTTTGGGGCGGCCTCTAATCCAAGCCCTGCTGAAGACGCGATGGATGTGCCGCGAGATGTGGTTCTGAGTTGGACGCCTGGAGAATTTACGCCGGCGGTCAATGGACACATAGTGTATTTTAGTGAGAGCTACAACGACGTCAATGACGGCATCGGCGGAATCACTCAGGACGCTAACAACTATGCTCCTGAACGGCTTGATTTCGACAAAACCTATTACTGGCGCGTCGATGAGATCGGTGACGCGCCGGACTATGCGGTATATAGCGGCGACGTGTGGAGATTCACGGTCGAGCCTTTTAGTTATCCCCTTGAGAATATCACGGCCACAGCTTCCAGCCAGTCCAGCGCCAATGAGGGACCTGAAAATACCATCAACGGCAGTGGGTTGGGTGCCGATGCCCTTCACTCGACTGAAAGGAACGACATGTGGCTCAGTGGCCCCGGGGCCGAGCTGGCCTGGATTCAATATGAGTTCGACGCCGTTTACAGGCT
>CP070806.1:470907-490898 GCA_020343675.1 Phycisphaerales bacterium | reverse complement strand
GTCCTGCTGGTTTTTGCCGCGGTTCTTTCGCAGGTTATCGGTTTAATCTCGCCTGCTTTGGCGGATATTCCCTCGTTGCCGCACCCGGCCATCCCGAACGGCTTCGGCGTCAACATCCATTTCACAAGGCAAACGGGCGACCTCGACATGATTGCCGAGGCCGGGTTCAAGTTCATACGAATGGACCTGTCGTGGTCGAGGGTGGAGAGAGCCAAGGGTGTTTACGATTTTGAGAAATCCGGCTATGACACTTTGACGGAAGAATGCACCAAACGAGGCATCCATCTGCTGTACATTCTCGACTACAGCAACAAGCTGTATGAAGAGGACAGGTCCGTTCGAACAGCCGAGGGCCGCAAAGCGTTTGCCGCTTTCGCCGAAGCGGCCGCCAAGAGATACGCCGGCAAAGGGATCCTCTGGGAAATATGGAACGAGGCGAACCTCAAGCATTTCTGGAGCCCGCAGCCCAGCGTCGAGGATTACTGCAAGCTGGTCGAAGAAACTGCTCCACTGGTCAGAAAAGCGGATCCCGGCGGCCAGGTCGTGGCCGGAGCCACGTCGCAGATACCTTTGGACTGGTTTGAGGAGTGTTTCAGGAAAGGATTGCTCAGGCGAATCGACGTCCTGAGTGTACATCCCTACCGTTCACGTGCACCTGAAACCGTGGTCGGGGATTACGCGAAGCTTCGCGAGCTCGTCAGACGATATGCCCCGGCGGGAAAAGAAATCCCCGTCATCTCCGGTGAATGGGGATACTCGAACATCAATTGGGACAAGTCACGTCTGACAGAACAGCAGCAGGCCCACTACCTGGCGCGCATGTTCCTGACTAATCTTCACCAGGGTATCCCCGTCAGTATTTGGTATGATTGGAAGAATGACGGCACGGACCCCAACGAGAGAGAGCATAATTTTGGGACGGTCGGTCATGACCTGAATCCAAAGGCGGCGTATCTGGCCGTGAAAGTCCTCTCGTCCACGCTTGCGGGGTATTCCATCGAGCGGAAAATCGATCTCGGCAATGAAAAGGACTTCGCCTATAGATTGACCAACGGCCAGGATGACGCGATTGCATTCTGGACCTCGGGCAAACGGCACATGGTCACCTTGCCCGTGGAACCGACGGAGGTCACGCTCGTGGGCGTCTTCGGCGGCAAAGTCATCATTAACTGGAAGACCGAGAGGCTGAAGCTTCGCGCCGAACAGGGCCCGCAGTATCTTCTGATCAAACCAAAGAGCTGATGATGGCCCGGATTGAGCACGCGGGAGTCAGAATTCAGTCTTCCATATTCTGACCGTTGATGTTATGGCGTATCTTCTTTCTGCAGAAGTTCGATAATCTCAGCTCTGGCGGGCAGGGCTTCGAGGGAACCGAATTTCGTGCAGGTCAGTGCCCCTGCTGCTGAGGCAAACTTGGCCGCGGCTCTGACGTTGTTCTCGATGGCACAATAGGCCGCCAACGCTCCGGCAAATGCATCGCCTCTGCCGGTGTGGTCCACGAGCTCAATCTCGAAAGCCGGTATGTGATGAGCGCTGTCTCTGTCAATGACCATGCAGCCGCGTCGGCCCATAGTGATGACCGCATAGTCCACGCCGCGGGCGACCAGGTCCGAGCCGATCAGCTTAGCGGCTCGAATATTCGCCGTGGATTGCTCGGCGATATCGGCGGCTTCATAGAGATTCGGTATCAGAATGTCGGCCGTGAAGTACTCGATGGGCAGGTCACAGCTTCCCTGGCCCCGTTGCTCCAACGGCCTGACGGGATTGAGAATGACCCTCACACCGTACAGTTCCGCACAGCGAAGCGCGCTGACGATAGCCTCCTGGGGCAACTGACCGTGAATCAGACAAACATCGGCCTCGGCGATAACCTGCTCGGCGTCGGCGATGTCCTGCGGCAGCAAGGCGGTATTCGCTCCGGCGTAATAACACGAGGCATTTTCCCCCGTGGCGTTCACAAGCGTTACGACGACGCCGGTATTCTTGGCCTCGGCGGTGTAAACGAACTCCGTACTAACATTGAACTCCGCCAGGCTGTTCCGGACCATCTGTGCGAACGGATCCCCGCCGACTTTACTTATCAGATGGACCTGGCAGCCGCATAATGCCGCTTCCACTGCCTGGGTTGGCCCGGGCCCGGCGGTTCTGTACGAAAGGGCCGAGCCGGTTTCGCTTTCGCCGGCTGGGGGGATTTGGCCGCAACGTATCGCCATATCCACATACGTGCCGCCGACAACAACTACTTTAGGACTCCTTCCCGACATAAGGCCCGTTACCTTTAGTTTGCCTTCTGCAAAACGCCTTGGAGGTTGTACTCCATTCGGCCCGAGCTCATGGCCGAGGGCTGCAACCCCTTTGGTGATTCAGTATAGGCAGCCGAATGTCAAATGCAAAACTTTTTTCACGACAATCATCAATGCCCTCCGTCTTGAGAACAACTCGGCGGCGAGGCATTCTGCCCGGCCAGCCATCGCGCGATGACCTCGACGGCATAGTCGATTTGCTCTTGCGTGAGAGGACGGCCTTTGGGGATTCTGTGCCACTTGGCCAGGCAGCCCCGGCAGCATGTGGCGGTTGCATGCTGTGCGATAAAGACCGGATGGTTCTTCATTGGTGTTTGCCGGCCGTCGTTGGCGGGATGGGCAGGCGCCAGTCGGGTTGTTATAAAATCGCGCGCGTGCGAGCGAATCGTTTTGATGCCTTTTTGCCGAAGGTATGCCGACTCTTTGTCGCCAAGCCGAAACCGGCTGCGAAACGCCGACCGCCCCAACGCCACGAATAGCTCATCCATATCACGCATAGATTGTTCCTCGTGCGATACTTGATTCCGGTTCTTTACGAAGCCAATTCAGACAAGGTCAAAATTTTACGGAAAAACGGAAAAAGGTCAATTTGATATCAAAAAACGAGGCGTTTTCCTATAAACAAGTATTTTCCTATTCAGGAAATCAGGCTAATATGAGAAATTTCCTATTGCTTATTTCCTAAAAGTACGATATATCCTATATAGGAAAATAGATAATAACAGGAAAATATGGATGAGACTTACCGAAAAGGACATTTTACGATCTCTTAAAAACATGGGCGATAGATATGCTCCTCTTGTAGTGAAACGCCTCAAGGAAGAGGTCTCCTTACCAGAAGGATATCGCGTTGATGCGGTCATTGAGTTTTCGATTCAGGATGGTCCTTCCTTTGAAGCTCTGGCTGAGATTGCGCCAGTCTCCACTCCAGAAAACGTTCTCAAGAGGGCCCGACAGTTCGCTGATTACTTTGCCAAAGCAGGAAAGACGAATAGGGTACCATTTATTGTGGCTCCCTATATAGGCGCGAAGCAAGCTAAGATTCTGGCAGATAGAGGCATCTCATGGATAGACCTATCCGGCAATATGTCTGTCAGGGTCTCGAACCGGATATATATCGAGCGAACCGGAAAGCCCAACCAGTTTCCCGACACCTCGCCGATTAAGAAAATCTTCCAGGGGACATCGTCTCTTGTTAGCAGGGCGCTGCTCTTGAAGCCAGATGGATTTATATCTGTGAATGATGTATACAATTTCATAACCGACCGAAATCCGAAAGTGGCGTTATCGACGGTCTCGAAGGTGCTTAAGTCACTTGAAGAAGAACTCTTGATCAATAGAAACAAATCTCTCATTTCTGTGCCTGATCCAGAGATGCTCTTGGAGAAGCTCGTGGAGGGCTACAAAAATTCAACGGAACGAAAAAGACGAAAAACATACAGATTCAGCATCGGGAATATTCAGCAACTCTCTGCGGGAGTAGTCGGCTTTTGTAAAGACTACTTAGCATGTGGATTCTATGCCGCACAGATCAAAGGTTTGGCTGTGACAGACAAGATCACGATATTTGTCAAGGATATAGAACAGTTTAGAAGGAAGGCTGAGGACAGACTGGTTTCAATTACCGCGGATGTGGAATTTGGAAACGTAATCATCACCGAGACGAGTGACACAGGCGTTTGGTTCAATCCGGATTGGCGAGAAATCGATTCAGTAGTTGATGATATCGAGTTGTATCTTGAGATGATGATTGATGCGCCGAGAGGACCGAAGATCGCCGAGCAGTTGAAGAGGCGCATTTTGCAAAGGATCGAAAGTAGTGGATAGAAAGATAATTGAGCAATTAGCTGACTTGGCGGAATCGTTCAACAGAATCGGGCTTAAGCCCGTCATCTGTGGTGGGCTGGGTATTTACCTGTGTTTTTACAAAGCTCAAGGACAAGCTCGACAAATGATTCGGGCCACGAGCGATATCGATTTGATGCTGACAAAGACGCAGGTTCTCAAACAAGCCCAATGTCGGGCTATTGCTGAGATGATTACCGGCGGATTGGGATACGTTGTTCGCGACGGTCGGGAACATCTTCATTTTAAGAAGGGTCAGCACCAGTATCTTGATATTCTCTCGCCACCAATAGAAGGATTCAGGAAGGATGACGTAAGGATCAAGTTTGTCAGGTCGAAGTTGCACGGCCGGATCACACCCGAAGCTTGCTTCATAGAAGAAGGTCTCAGAACGGTTTCTCTGGAAAGTCCAGAAGATAGCGGTCTTGAAGTTCAGATACCATCACCGATGAATCTATTGCTCCTGAAGCTTTTTGCGTTTAATGACAGGGAGGAAGGTAAAAGACAGGACTTAGAGCGTGCTCAGGCTCATGCTTGGGATACTTATATCACAATCATGCTGACCAATAGGGAGGATTATCTTGAGGGACAGGATTTTCTACTGCGGCACAAAAACTCGGAGATAGTCCATACAGCTCAGTCAATTGTCATAGATAAGTTCTCGACTATCGAACATTCGGGTTGGCGGCACGTTCTTGAAGCGTCCAGCTTTTATCCTGATTATAATCGGCGGCAGAAGGGAGCCATGCTGGACGAAGCCAGACGTCGTTTGATCAGGTGGTTTGATGTCAATCCGGGGGGTGGTAAGCCGGAGATTACTTGAGAATAATTTTCTCGTTGCCTCAAAGGTGCTCCATCAACGTAGCGTACAGAAATTGCTCTGGCCCTTACCCGGGGACACCGACTACGGCCATGCAGATCACGCTTTCTTCGACGCCGTCGATGCCCAGGATGGCGTTGACCTGGTCGTCGAATAGGGCCCCGATCTCGCAGGTGCCCAGGTTCAGGCTCACGGCCGCCAAGGCAAAATTCTCGGCGATATGGCCGGCGTCAAGGTAGATGTAACGATACGCCCTTTGGCCGTACTTCCATTCGCATCGCTCAAAGACCGCCGACCAGACGAATACCGCCGCGGCTGCCGCACACATCTGTTGGCCTAAAGCCGCTGCGGCGATTTGGCGCCGAAGGTCGCGCTGGGAAAGCGTTTCGAGCTGATGTGTCTGAATGGAATAGTGATAGAGACCCGCCTCCAGAGCCTCGATGTTATTGACAATCACGTAGGTTTCCATCGGATAGAGAGCTCCGGCTGAGGGAGCGGTCCGAAATGCGTAGCCGTCCTCGACTCGCTGGATACCGGTCGATGCCCAGAGCAGATAAGAGAGCTGCCCTTTGCTGATCGGCTTGTCACGAAAATCCCGAATGCTCTTTCTCTGTCGGAGGGCCTGGTCCAGGCTCATGGCTTGTGAGGGCTCGACAGAGGGAAGGTCAATCTTTGGGGCTTGTGCGTACTGTTTGTACAGTTCGGGTTTCGCCTCCCAGATAAGCCTATGGGAGGGCATTCGGTCCGGCGAGTACTTCGTTCCTTGATGAAATTGATCGCCTATATCTTTCATTCTAGGTCTCCTTTTATGCTGCCCGGAGCGAATCGAAGCCGGACGGCGCAGAAGAAAGTGTCTTTATCATCGTGCCAAAATGGCCAAATTCAAGCTCAAAACGCGGAACTTCCTGGAGAGGGTTGTTCACAAAATAGTAAAATATGAGAAAAAATTAAAAAAAATACACAAAACACTTGACGGGATTTCTGCTGTGGTTAAAATAGGTTCGGTATTTGGTTTTTATGCAATAAACAATATTCTTAAATACCGTGAAGCTGAGATGAGCGATATGTGGATTATAACGGGCTTGTATTGACAAGGGCGGAGGATGCAATATGCAGAGAATACATGAGAACATCTCAGAGGATGTGGAGAAAGTCAGGCCTTGCCATCGCGACCAGATGGACATGCTGCGCCGAAGGTTGGCACTCTTGAGTGGAACCGACAAGGTTTTAATGACCATGTATGTGGAGAACGGCAACAGCTTTCGGCAGATCGCTCGCGTTCGAGGTGTCAACGAGACTTCTGTGGCTCGAAGGGTACATAGAATCACGAAACGGCTCATGGGCAGTGACTACATTGCGTGCATAGGGCACCGCGCAAAGCTCACAACCGACCAGATGGCGATTGCAAAGGATTTCTTCCTGACGGGGCTTCCGATGAGCAAGATTGCTCAGAAGAGAGGATCGAGTGTTCATCGCGTGCGCAGGATCCTGATGGAGATTCGTCGCCTGATCAGCGGGGCGGAAGAACGGACCAAATCAGCTTAGAACTCAGGTTGCTCTATGGCCAATAGGAAGGTCGGATCATGACGAAATACAGTGTTTCAAGGACGTTCAAGTGGAATGGTGCAATTACCGAGAGGGTTGCTTCGGTCTGTAGGATGTTTGGCCTGACCACGGATCGGCTCACTGAACAGAAATTCGTTCACGCGTGTGATCTGGAGATCAACGCGGGTGAGATCATCTACATCACGGGTCCTTCCGGAGCAGGCAAGAGTGTCGTGCTGAGGGAACTCGAAGCCTCCATTCCGGCCTCAGACCGCGTGAACGTGGCTGAAATTGTCCTGCCGACGGACAAGACCCTGATCGATTGTATAGAAGGCGACTTGATGATGAGCCTGCGCTTCCTGAGCACCGCCGGACTCAATGACTGTTTTTGTATTCTTAATCAGCCCGGCAATCTGAGCGGGGGCGAACAATATCGCTTTCGCCTGGCGATGGCTTTAGCGGCCCAAAAGAAATTCGTCTTTGCCGATGAGTTCTGCTCCGGTCTCGACGCCATAACCGCACTGGTGATTTCAAACGGCGTGCACAGATTCGCCAAACGAACGGGCACAACGTTCATCCTGGCATCAAGCCGTGAGGATGTACTGCTTGATCTGGCTCCGGATGTCCTGATCGAGAAGCCGCTTTCAGGTCCCGCCCGGGTGATCTATAAACATACCAGAAGGAGGTAACAATGCGGCGATGTTCAGTCTATGAGAAGCTGCGGATTGTCCCCGGCGGCCTCAATGACTACAAGCGGCTTGCGCGCTATCATTACCGTGAAATTCGGCCCGGTCCGTGCAAGGCTGTTTTTGCCCTAAAATCCGACGGCACACTACCCGGGCTGTTGTCGACGACAGTTGTTGGTGTCGTCGTGTATTCGAGCGCTACGGCTGTTCTACAACTGCGAAACGCAGCGACGGACGATTTCTTTGCCGGCCTTGATCGAGGCACGCAGTTGGGATTGATTAACAGAAACATTCGGCGGATCAGCCGGCTGATTATCGAGCCGCGTTTTCGCAGGCTGGGATTGGCCACCCGGCTGGTCCGCGAGACGATGCCGCGATTGGATGTTCCCATCGTCGAAGCCGTTGCGGTGATGGGACTGGTCAATCCATTCCTGGAGAAAGCGGGGATGAGGGCCTACAGAGCGAAGCCGCACACCGCAAACGTCCGGCTCATGGAGGCGTTCAGTCTGCTCGGCATAGAGAGCGCCGAGCTTGTCGATGCCGCAAAGGTTCAGCAGAAACTGGATGGGCTGACAAATGCCGGAGCCAGATTCATTGAGCAATCGATCCATCAATTCCTCAAATCGCACGGCAGACGCCGGGACATGCCCCCTGGTCTCGAACGGACTCGCTACATCCTGAGCAGACTGGCCACCCGGCCGGTCTACTACATCTGGTTCAATCCGAAATTCAATATGGGCGGCTCAATTGACCATGCTTGTGAGGAATCTGGAAAGGAGGTTTGCTGATGCGGGAATCACGGGTCGCAAATCAAGTATCGAAGATAGCCATCGACAAGCTCATCGCTCATCCGGCTCATCCGAATCGAATGAGCAAGATCAATTTTGCCAGGCTGGTTCGCAATATCGAGCGGACGGGCCTTTACGAGCCCATAGTGGTTCGGCCAAGAGACGATTGTTTTCAAATCATCAATGGTCACAATCGCTGGCGAGCTTTGTACGAGCTTGGCTATGCGACTGTTGACGTGGTTATCTGGAACATCGACGAAGAACAGACCGAGGTGTTTCTCGCGACGCTCAACCGACTTGGCGGCTCAGACGTGCTTGAGAAGAAACTTGCGTTGTTAAGGCGGCTGAACGAACGCATGAAGGCTCGCGACCTGGCGAGATTTCTGCCCCATACCGCAAAGCAGATCCGAAGATTGGCACAGGTTCGTTCCGACGGAATTGTCCCCACTCAATCCATGAACTCTTTGAAGGATAAGTGTGCGAAATCTGTATTTGCGAATGCGCAAGTGTTTTTTCTGAGTGATGCCCAGCAGCACATTGTGGAGGAGGCGTTGTCCCTTGCACAAGAGAACGGCAGTGAGAACACGAAAGCCGCAAGAAACGCCGCGGCCCTGACATATGTTGCTAAGAATTTCGCTGAAGGCAAGAAGAAATGTGATAATGAGGGACGCTAAGCGGCTTCCCGCGGCCCAAGTATTTTTGCGGCGAAGTCGCAAAATTACTTTACAAACAGGCCGGGAATTGCCGATAATACCGTTGATATTGTGCGAAGAGCATGAATGGTGAAGGCTGTTCTTCCACAATACAATCGGGGCTCATGTCGTACCGGAATTGTGGCTTTTCTAATTCCAACCCCTTGTGCCGGACATATAGGTGTTTGCAGCAGGGTTCGTTGTTTGCTTTGCTGAGGGCTGAGAGTGCAGCATTTAAGGAAGGGACGTTGTGTCATGGCAAATCAAGAAGAAAGGGACCTGATCAGAGGTCCGTGGTCGTGGACAAAAGACGATATTGGGCTGCTCAAGAGGCTGTACCCGCACGGCAGGACGAGAATGATCGCCAAGCGGCTGAACCGACCCCTAACGGCGGTGCGACAAAAAGCGTACGATATGGGAATAAAGACGGAGGGCTACCAGTACTGGACGGATGAGGATCTGAAACTGCTCAGAGAGCGTTACGCGAATACGGCGACCGATGAGCTGGCCGAGCTATTTGGCCGGTCTGCTGGTGCGGTCAAGACCAAGGCCCGCCAACTGGGCCTGAGAAAAAGCAAGGACTATCTCAAAGCCATCAAGTCTCGCCCTCGAAAACCCCGTGAGGCGTGAGGACCACACCGATAAACGTAAGACTGCCGATTGAATGTCACTTCGCGAAGCCGTCCACTGCATAACGGGCGGCTGCCGAGCCGCTCTGCGTGGTAGTGACAGCGAACACTCTGCACTTCGATATTTTGATGCGGGACACATGATATGACTGAGTCAAAACCAGTGACTACGCGACAGCGTTCGGTGTTAGAGGAATTGTTTTCCAGCGAGCAAAACGAACAGGAAATTCTGGACAAATACAAAGTCAGCCGAAAGCTCTTTAACAAATGGATGAGCGAGCCGGCCTTCAGTGAGCAGTTGGACAGACATAGTGCGGCGGCTCATCGCCGCAGCGCCTTGCATCTTGCTCGCCACGCGCCGAAGGCTGCGAACAAACTCGTCCAACTCAGCCAGCAGGACAAAGGCGAAACCGCCCGCAAGGCCTGCCTGGACATCATCTCAATGCGCCCCTCCGGCAATGGCGCGACCACCTCGTCGTCGCAGGACGCCCGGGAGCACTCGCAGCTTCCCGCCGAAACCGCCGGCCGCATACTCGCCTCCTTAACCGAAGAAAAGGCCTGCTGATGGGCCGCCTCTGAGTCTGAGAGGTCAGTCTTATAGCACTTCAGGCCCCTGAAGTCTAATAAGGATTCGCTTATTGAACATAAGTTTAATAAGATATGGTGGCCGCCAGGTTCTGAGGAAGCGGCGGCAGGGTGGCACAAGGCAGAAGAACGAAGGAGCAAACGGATATGAGTCAGTTCGATTACACACGGCGGGGTTTTTTGAAGGCGATGGGAGCCGGGGCGACAGTGTTGGCGACGTCGGGGGATTTGACGGCCCGCGAACGGGGGCTTGAAGGCGCACCGAATATTCTGATGATTCTGGTCGATGACCTCGGCTATGGCGATCTGTCGAGCTATGGGGCGACGGATTTGAAGACATCCAACATCGACAAGCTCATCGGCTCCGGGATGCGGTTCGATAACTTCTACGCTAATTGCCCCGTCTGCTCTCCGACGCGGGCGGCGCTGCTGAGCGGGCGATATCCCGACATGGTCGGCGTGCCGGGAGTGATCCGCACGCATATCACGAACAACTGGGGCTACTTGGCGCCCCAGGCCGTGCTGCTGCCCAAGCTGCTGGTCCCGGCCGGCTACCACACAGCCATCGTCGGAAAGTGGCACCTGGGCCTGGGCTCGTCCAACACGCCGAACGAACGCGGCTTCGACCACTTCCACGGCTTCTTAGGCGATATGATGGACGACTACTACGAGCACCGCCGGCACGGCATCAACTACATGCGGCTCAATGAAAGCCAAATCGATCCGCAAGGCCACGCCACGGATTTGTTCACGCAGTGGAGCATTGACTACATCAAGCAGCGTGCCGAATCGACGGAGCCGTTCTTTTTGTATCTGGCCTACAATGCTCCGCACACTCCGATACAGCCGCCTACCGATTGGCTCGAACGCGTCAAACGTCGCGAGCCCGGCATCAGCGACAAGCGGGCAAAGCTGGTCGCCCTGATCGAGCATCTCGACGACGGCATCGGCAAAGTCGTAGCGTGCCTGAGAGATTGCGGGGTCAGTGATAATACGCTAGTGATTTTCACCTCTGACAATGGGGGCCAGCTTAACGTCGGCGCCAACAACGGCCCGCTGCGTGCCGGCAAGCAGGACATGTATGAAGGCGGCATCCGGGTGCCGATGTGCGCCGTCTGGCCGGCCAAGATCAGGCCGGGCTCTCGCAGTGAGCGCACCGCGCTAACGATGGATTTGTACCCGACTATCTGCGAAGCGGCCGGGGCAAAGATCGCTCACCAGATCGACGGCCGAAGCATCCTGCCGACGCTCTTGGGCGAATCGCAACCCGACGAGGACCGCGTTCTGTTCTGGGTCCGTCGCGAGGGCGGCCGCTACAACGGGCGGGCGTATTACGCCGCACGCTCTGGAGACTTCAAGCTTGTGCAGAACAGCCCCTTCGAGCCGATGCAACTCTACAATCTGAAAGACGACCCCAGGGAACAGAATCCGCTCGATAGAAAGCATAAGATGTATTCAAGGCTCTCTACGGCCCTTCGCAACCATATCATCGAAGCCGGCGCCGTTCCGTGGCAGGAATATCCCGTCCGAATCGATCCTTCTTAAGAGTTGATCGAGGAGGGCTGCAATGCTAAATCCTTGACTTCGACAGTGGCTTGCGGATACAACAAAGCAAACCGTTGCGAATCAAAGCAATTGCATGGACACGGCAGAAAGACGCAGGAGGTATTGCTGTAATGAAACAGAGAATTCTGAGCGCATCGATATTCATACTTACACTTACGGCATTGGTTTCTTCCGTTGACGGCCAAACGGTTCTCGTCGAGGCCGAGAGTTTTGCCAATCGCGGTGGTTGGGTCATTGACCAGCAGTTCATGGATCAGATGGGTTCGCCGTTCCTCTTAGCCCACGGTTTAGGCGAGCCGGTCAAAGATGCTGCAACCGCCGTCTCGTTCCCGGCGCCGGGCAAGTATCGCCTCTGGGTTCGAACGCGCGACTGGGTCGCGCCGTGGAAAGCGCCGGGAGCGCCGGGGAGATTCCAACTCGTTATTGACCGCGTGCCGCTTCCGGCCGTATTCGGTACCGAGGGGGCCCAATGGCATTGGCAGGACGGTGGGATGGTTGAGATTACCCGGAAACAGATTGTGCTCGTGCTGCGCGATCTGACCGGCTTTGACGGTCGGTGTGATGCGATTGTCTTTACGACCGACATGAATTTCGCCCCGCCGAACGAGGGCGAGCCGATGGCGGCTTTTCGCAGGCAGATGCTCGGTCTGGGCGAGCAGCCGGAAGATGCAGGAAACTTTGACTTAGCCGTGGTCGGAGGCGGAATCGCCGGCACGTGCACGGCGGTCTCGGCCGCCAGATTGGGCCTGCAGGTGGCCTTGATACAAAACCGTCCCGTACTCGGGGGCAATAACAGCTCGGAAGTCCGCGTTCATCTCAACGGGCAGGTCAACCTACCCCCTTACCCGGCTCTGGGCGGTGTGGTCAACGAGCTTGACACCGGCCTGCGAGGCAACGCTCAGCCCGCCGAGCACTATAGCGACCAGCAGAAGCTCGACGTCATCCGGGCCGAAAAGAATATCCACCTGTTCCTGAACATGCACGCCTTCAAGGTTGAGAAGCAGGGCGACCGAATCGTCGCCGTGATTGCCCAGCACATCCAGAACGGCCGGTGGCTGCGCTTTACGGCTCCGGTGTTTGCCGATTGTACGGGTGACGGCAACCTCGGATACCTGGCCGGCGCCGACTACCGGATGGGACGCGAAAGCAGGAGCGAAACAGGCGAGTCGTTGGCGCCCGATCGGCCTGACAGGATGACGATGGGCGCATCGGTCCAATGGTACTCCGGGCAGACCGGCACACCCACAAGGTTTCCCGATTGTCCCTGGGCCCTTCTGTTCAACGAGCAGAGCTGTCACTACCTGATCCGGGGTGACTGGGACTGGGAAGCGGGGATGAATAAGGACCAGATAACGGAGTTCGAGTACATCCGCGACCACGCTCTGCGCGCCGTTTATGGCAACTGGGCGTTTCTGAAAAACCAAAGCCAGGACAGGGCAAAGTACGCCGACCGCAAGCTCGAATGGGTCGCATACATCGCCGGCAAGCGAGAGTCGCGTCGTTTGCTTGGCGACGTCATCCTTCGGCAGCAGGACATTCAGCGCCGCAGGAGATTCCCGGATTCGTTTATCACGACCACCTGGTCCATCGACCTTCACTATCCGGACCCGACGAACTCCAAGTACTTCCCGGGCGAAGAATTTCGTTCTATTGCCAAATATGCCAAGATCAAGCCGTATCCGATTCCATACCGCTGTCTCTATTCGCGAAACGTGGGCAACCTCATGATGGCGGGCCGTTGCATCAGTGTCACTCATGTGGCCCTGGGGACCGTCCGGGTCATGCGGACCGGCGGGATGATGGGCGAGCTGATCGGTATGGCCGCCTCGCTCTGCAAGAAGCACAAGACCGATCCTCGCGGCGTCTATGAAAACCATCTGGGCGAGCTGAAACAGTTGGCTCGCCGAGGTGTCGGCAAGTCGGCCGAGACCGACGATGCGGCGTTTCGCCAGGCTCTGGAAAACGGACGCCTCGCCAATGAAGGGTTTCGCCGCTGTCGGAGATTCGTCGAAGGCTGGCTTCAACAGGCCGACCCGAAGACCGGTTTGATTCCCAGGAACTTGAGCCGGGACAAAGATATCTGGAACGCCCAGGACAGCGCAGCGGACAATTACCCGTTCATGGTTTTGACCGCGGCGATTACCGACCGGGCGTTGTTTGAAGGCCGAATGCGCAACATGCTGAATGCCGAAACGCAACTGACCAGTCGCATCGGGAATCTGCCCGACACTTATTCGTTTTCCAAAGAGACTTTCTGGGATTCGAGAGTGGACCCGGGACGAATCATCTTCGGCTCGTCGGAGTACGTCAAGGATGGCCTGCTGCCCTTGACCGAATGGCTCGGATCCAGCCCGTGGTCGGAGCGAATGCTCAAAATCCTGGACGACATGTGGGCCAGAGCGGCTGTCGAAACCCGATACGGAAACATTGTCTCGACGAATCAGGAAATCAACGGCGAAATGCTCCAGACGCTCTCGCGCGTCTATTGGATGACGGGGCAAAGGCGATACTTGGAATGGGCCGTGCGTCTGGGCGACTACTACTTGCTGGATGCGCATCATCCCACACGCGACGAAAGCGCGCTTCGGCTCCGAGACCACGGGTGCGAAATCGTCTCCGGTCTGTGCGAACTGTACGCGACGGTTCATTTCGCCATGCCGGGCAAACGAGCGGCGTACCGCAGACCCGTCCACCAAATGCTCGAATGTATTCTCAGAGTCGGCACGAACGAGCACGGCCTTTTCTACAACGCCATCGAGCCTAAGACGGGCCGGCATGACAACGGCCTGACGGACACCTGGGGCTATAATCTGAACGGTTTCTACACCGTCTATATGATCGATAGGACCGAGGTCTATCGTCAGGCAGTTGTCACAGCGCTGAGCAACCTGTACGATTACTACAGTCACCCGAGGTACAAGTGGGGCGGGGCCGATGATTACGCCGACTCCATCGAAAGCGCCATCAATCTCTACAACCGTGAGCCCGTCGAATCGGCGGCAAAGTGGATGGACAATGAAATCAAAGTGATGTGGGCTATCCAGAAGCCGGACGGTGTCATCGAAGGCTGGCACGGAGATGGGAACTTTGCCAGAACCACCATCATGTATTGTCTCTGGAAGACAAAAGGCCTGACCGTCCAGCCTTGGCGCGAGGATGTTATTGTCGGAGCCGTTCAGAATGGGGACACGATCAAGGTCACAATCCGGGCCGACGGCAACTGGCAGGGCAGGCTCGTTTTTGATACGCCGCGTCATCAGACAATTATGAAAATGCCGTTCGATTGGCCGCGCATCAATCAGTTTCCCGAATGGTTCACCGTCAAGGGCGATAAGCTTTACATCGTTCACGACCTGGCGGCCAATTCAAGAACGTCCTACACGGCCCAGCAGTTGGCCGACGGGATCCCGGTTGCTCTTGGTCTCAACACTGAGCGTCATCTTCTTGTACAGCCGCGATAGAGGTGGGTAACAAACGCACGAAGCGCCAAACGTCAAGTTCCAAGTCCTGAGCGCGAAATTCCAAAACATGCTGGAATGGCGGACAGCTGAGTTTCTCCATTAGGGAATCCTCAATGCCTCGTGCAACTGCCCGCCTCAACAAACCACATTCAAAATGCGGAGGGTATTGCCAAGATGGAAGCAGTTTTTCCCAGGACGACGAGTGATTTCAAAACGGCCGAAAGCCTTTACGCTGCCCTTCGGGTGACACCGCCGAGCACGCGAACTAACCTAAAGAACTATGTGAAGGTTTTCCTGGGCATTAATGTGCCCGACAGGCAAATTTGTCCCGACCATAACAGCCCAATGGATTATCTCTGGAACCGCTTCAGTGTCGATACTCAGCGAGTATCCGGTGCACAGCGCCGAGCCACGAATGACATCATCGTCTGGGCGAATCGTGCCGGGGGCAAGACCGAATTGGCTGCCATCGCGACGCTTTTGGATTGTATCTTTAAGCCGGGTTGTCAGGTCAGGATTTTGGGTGGCTCGGGTGAACAGGCGGGCCGGATGTACGAATATCTGACGGCGTTTCTACGTCACGGCTTCGAACCGTTTCTCGCTAGGCCTGCGCAGAAGGCCAAATGCCGCTTTCTCAACGGCTCGGCTGTCGAGGTCCTGACCCAGTCGGCCGCCAGCGTCCGAGGCCAGCACGTTCAGAAGCTTCGGTGCGATGAGCTGGAGCTTTTCAACGAGGATGTGTTCGCCGCCGCCAAATTCACGACCCAAAGCATCGCCGGAGTCGGCGCGGCGATGGAGCTGATCAGCACGATGCACCGGCCCTATGGCCTGATGCAAAAAGCCGTGTCAGAGGCCCCGAAGTCCGGCACGCCGATCCACAAGTGGTGCGTATGGGAAGTGATTGAGAACTGCCGCGATAGAACCTGCTCGCAGTGTCCATTGTGGTCCGACTGCCAAGGCAATGCGAAGAAGGCGAACGGCTATCTGAAGATTGACGACTGCATTACTCAGATGCGTCGCGCCAGCAGAGCAAGCTGGGAGGCGGAGATGCTCTGCAAGAGACCGTCGCGCGAAAATATCGTGTTCGATGAGTTTGATGCGGCTGTGCATGTTCAGCCGGTTGATTATGATGCGAATCTTCTGTTGTACCGGGCGCTGGATTTCGGGTTTGTCAATCCGTTTGTGTGTTTGTGGATTCAGGTCGATGATAACGGCGTTGTCCGCGTGTTCGATGAGTATGTTCGAAGCAGGGCGACCATCGACGTGCATGCTGCGGAAATCAAGCGCCGTACGCCGGTACACGAGGAGCAGGTGGCCGCAACATTCTGCGACCCGGCGGGCCGAAGCGTCAATGACGTTACTGGAACAAGTACTGTCCGAGAGTTGAGGGCCCTGGGGATTACCGTGCGATCCAGACGCAGCGCGATTTTGGAGGGCGTCGAGCTCATCCGTCGGGCCATTCATTCCGGCGATGGCAAGAGCAGACTGATTGTCTCGCCCAGGTGCCCGCGTTTGATTGAGGCGCTGCAATGCTACCACTATCCCGAATCCGGCGGCGCCCCCGGCGAGCTGCCTCTCAAAGACGGCCTCTACGACCACCCCATCGACGCCCTGCGATACTTCTTCATCAACCACACCCGCCCCGAGAAAACAACTACCCGGCGGTATTGAAGCAAAACGCTGAGTTCAAAAGTGAACGCCGGATTCGGCGGCAGGCATGAATTGACGCTTGTGCATGTCCATGAGCCGGAGCACCGGATGTGCTTTTTTTCAGACAAGAGAAATGTGAATCTCGCCGGGCGGGGCTCTGTCTGCCTGACGGGGGCCGAGACAATTTCTTTCGAACTCCACCTTTGATAAGTTTCCGGAAAATAATTCAAGACAAGGAGGCTTCCGCCCGATATTGCCAGCAGCCAAGGGAGGAAACTGAGGCAGAAAAACCTCACCTGAGTCAAATTGAGGAAAGAAAGAGGATACAGGGCTGAGGTGCGGAGGGAGAGGAAAAAGCGAGATATCCTCAGCCCTGTGAATGTGCTTTACTAAAAATCAATATACCAAAAAGCTCTGCACAAAGCAATACTATTTTCCAAAAAAAATGTTCGATGGCGAAGAAAACATTTTCCGACCCGAACATTGTCTAAATAGCATTCCATCAGCAGCTTGTGCCACAACAATACTCTCCAACTTTTGCCCTGTCAAGTGAATTATAGTTTTTTTGCACTCAGAGAAGAATATTTTCCAGTCCAGGCGAGCAATCCGGAGAAGGCTGCTTGCGGACAGCACCCTCGATTTAACAGCCGGGACGGCTTTTCCCAAATCCTGGAATACGAAACGGTCTGCCTCAAAACCGATTACCCCGGCGCGACAAGAACGGGGAGAGCGCTCGTTACGCCCTCAAAAGGGGCAAAAAAGATGGGCTGAGGCAAGGAGGAAAGGAGGGTCGAAAAACCTCAGCCCAGAATCCATTATTTGTTACTACGCCGCCCCTGGATTGAATGTTCAACGGGTTTGCCGAACTCAAGAAATTTGTCCTCCCGAAAACAGGGGCCTGTGCGCCCTATGCCTGCTGGGCAGCCTTCCGGAAGAGATTGCCTATGTAAAGCCTTTAATGAGATGTAGTTATGAATAAAAAAGGGGCTGAGGTCAGGAGGAGGGGAGTGAAGTTAAATACCTCAGCCCGTGGCTTTGTGTAGTTTCATACGCCGGCCACTCGCCGAAGTTCGTTCGGCACGAAAAAAAGCATGACAGGATTTGGCTTCTATGAAAACCCTTTGCCTTACCGGATTTTGTTTTATTCTGAGGTCGAAACGGGCATAATAAGGCAGGCAGATTCATTTTGGCGGCACATTCAGACCACAGACTCGGCTAATGGTTCGGTTGCAGCCGCCAAGACCACATGGCAAAGCAGACTTATGGACCTCACCAGACAGAGCCGAGACGATCCGATGGAGGGGCGCACGCATCGTCGCACTTTTTCGCGGGCGGAGCCAAGGAACAAGAGTAACGGAACAAAAAGCCAATGGCTCGCGTTGTTCTGCCTGGCTCTGGCACTTGCGGTTGCCGGTGCCGGGTGCGGGGCCGGAAAATCCGGGACTGAGCGGGTCAGGCTCAGGCCGGCCGGACCCGACGAAGTGCTCGGCCGGACTACGCTGCACTCGGCGCCCAACTGGAAAGTTGCGGAGCGGCTTATTGCCGAGGGCGCCGATGTCAACGCCACGGACAGCTTCGGCATGACGCCTCTGCACACGGCCGTCAGAGCAGGCCGCAAGGACGTCGTCGATGTGCTCGTGGCCCACGGAGCCGATATCAATGCAAGAAGCGACCGGGGCCAAACGCCGCTCTTCTGGGCCGTCGCCGGAGCAAGCCGGCCGATGGTCGAGCGGCTCATTACCCATGGCGCCGACATTCACGCAAAGGATAATTACGGCATGACGGCTCTTCACTGTGCGGCATACACGGGCCAGGATGTACTTGTGGAATTGCTTCTGTCAAAAGGGGCTGACCTCCGCGTTCAAAGCGAGACGGGAATGACGCCCCTGCACTGCGCGGCTGCGGCAGGTCATGAGGAAGTTGTTCGAGCCCTCGTGGCCGCCGGGGCCGATATCAATACCCAGAACAGGGAGGGCCAAACGCCGGTAGACTTGGCCGCCGAACAGTCGCACAGCGAAATCGTCGGCTTTCTCATCGGCCAGGGCAGCGCCGTAAGTTCCCTACATTTGGCGGCGAGGCTGGGCGATTTGGAACGGGTCAGAATGATGCTCGCCCGCGGGGCCGAGGTTAACGCGAAGGACCGGCACATGTGGACGCCGCTGCACCATGCGACCAGCAAAGGGCACCCGACCGTGGCCAAGGTGCTCATCGCCGCCGGCGCCGACATCCGAGCGGTGGATGACGAGGGCTGCACCATGCTCAACTGGGCCTTGTGGAGCCAGGATCCCAACACAGTCCGGCTGCTCATCGACGCCGGGGCCGATGTAAACACGAAGGACAACGATGGTTATGCCGTTCTGCATTGGGCCCTGATGGTGGGAAGCGCGGAGTTGGCGGAGTTGCTCGTGGCCGCCGGCGCCGACGTCAAGACCGAGGATGCAGATTCCGATACACCGCTGCACTATGCCGCCTACCAGGGCCAGACGAAGCTTGCCCAATTGCTGTTGGACAAAGGCGCCGATATCAACGCGAGGAATCGATGGGGCTGGACGCCTTTGCAGCGCGCGGTCGTTCGGGATGCCAAAGATATGGTAGAATTGCTCCTTGCCCGCGGTGCAGATGTCGGTATCAAAGACAACAGAGACCGAAGCCCCCTGGACTGGGCGCGGAATCTGGGCCACACTGAAATCGCAGAACTGCTCTACAAGCACGGAGTGAAGGAATAATCTATACCGCTGGAGGATCTATGAGAAACAGGCTGAATATCCTTATCATCTTCATCCTAAACTGTTCACTCATCTGCCCCGCCGCAGAACCTTCCGATCCCAACCAGAGTTCCAAGTATCTGGACGCCGTTCGCACCTTCGCCGACAATGTGTTGAGATACGGTCGGGACACCTATGGGCCTAAGCACACGCCGCTGTTCGTCGACGGCCTGAACGTTCATACGCGGGAGCCGGTGAAGTGGAGATATGGGGGAGAAGTGTGGGTATTATCCAATCTGGCGAGCCAGCAGAATCTGTTCCGTACATTGGACGGCCTCAGCAAGATGACTGGTGATCCCAAATACCGACAAGCTGCCGTGAACGCCATTGAATATGCGTTTGAGAATCTACGCAGTGATAACGGTCTTTTGTACTGGGGCGGGCATCTCGTATATGACGCACGGACTGATAAAGTGTGTATGTTTACAGACTCGGGATATGCATATCTCCACGAATTGAAATACCACTTTCCCTACTATGAGCTGATGTGGGAAGTAAATCCGGAAGCCACACGAACCTTTATCGAATCCTTCTGGTCAGCTCATATTATGGACTGGTCGAACCTCGCCATGAACCGTCACGGTTCTACGAGAGAACATCTTTCCAGCCCTTGGGAACATGAGTACAAGGGTGGGCCGGTATTCTTCATCAGCCGA
>CP070806.1:450511-470807 GCA_020343675.1 Phycisphaerales bacterium | reverse complement strand
GCACTGTGAAAACGCGAAGCGATTGGCGCAGTTCCTGCAAGCCCACCCGAAGGTCTCCCGGGTCAACTATCCGGGCTTGGCAGACAACCGGTTTCACGCGAGAGTGGCCGCCCTGTTCGACCGGCACGGCGGCGGCTTGCTGACATTCGGACTCGGCGACAAACAGAGAGTCTTCAGGTTCATCGACTCTCTGCGCCTGGCCAAGAATCTGGCCAATCTGGGCGATGCGAAGACATTGGTGATTCATCCGGCCTCGACGATATTTCACGAGTTCTCCGCCGACGAGCAGAGAGCCATGGGAGTCACCGAAGAGATGGTGAGAGTCTCGGGGGGGATAGAGGATTTGGAAGACATAAGGGCCGACTTCGAACAGGCCATTGACAAAAGCTCTTGAGGGACGAACATGAATCTTGTAGTAAACGGCAAACAGACAGAAATCAGCAAAGCTTTGACCGTCAGTGAACTTCTGGTTGAAGAGAATGTAAAGATGCCGCAGATGGTGTCGGTCGAAGTGAACGGGCAGATTCTCAGGCGAAGTGAGTATGACCAGACCCTGCTCAAGGAAGACGACAAGGTCGAGTTTCTGTACTTCATGGGAGGTGGACATGTCGCTGACTGAACAGCAGATGGAACGGTACAGCCGGCACATCATCTTGCAGCAGGTCGGTGGAGCCGGTCAGGAGAAGCTGCTCGCATCGAAAGTATTACTCGTCGGCGCGGGGGGCCTTGGGTCGCCCGCGGGGGTGTACCTGGCCGCAGCGGGAGTGGGAACCATCGGAATCGTCGATGGAGACAGGGTCGATTTGAGCAACTTGCAGAGACAAATCATCCATCACACACCCGACGTAGGCGAAGATAAAGTGGTCTCGGCGAAGCGTAAGATACGGACGATCAATCCCGACACGAAAGTTATCACGTATGATCGCAGAGCCGTCGCCGACAACATCAGAGAGATTATTCGAGAGTACGATTTCGTTATCGACGGAACGGACAACTTCCCGGCCAAGTTCCTGATTAACGATGCGTGTTATTTCGAGAAGATACCGTTTTCGCACGCCGGGATTCTGCAATTTGACGGTCAGATGATCACCGTTCTGCCCGGGCAGACCACTTGCTATCGCTGCATTTTCGGCGCCCCGCCGCCGGCCAACACGGTGCCGTCGTGTTCGCAGGCCGGGGTTCTCGGAGTCCTGGCCGGCGTGGTCGGATCGTTGCAGGCAACCGAAGCGATCAAGTATCTGCTGGGCATAGGCGAGCTTTTGACCGGCACTTTACTGACCTACAACGCGCTGACCCTGGAGTTTCGCAAGGTGCGATTGAACCGCAACCCGGACTGCCCGTTGTGCGGCGAGGCCCCGCAGATTACCGAACTGAAAGACGAAGAGCAAACTGTCTGTGATTTGAAAGACTGCAAATGCTGAAATTGGAAATTCCAACTGACATATTCAGGCAAATGGTCAAGCAGGTCAGAACACAGGCGCCCGTCGAGGCCTGCGGGATCCTGGCCGGCGCCGACGGCACCGTCGAGAAGCTCTATGAGATGACAAATGCCGACCGGAGCAGCCGCCACTTCATGATGGAGCCGAGGGAGCAGTTCGCAGCGGTCAAAGATATGCGCGCCGCCGGTCTCAAGATGTTGGCGATATATCACAGCCACCCTGAAACGCCCGCCAAGCCGTCGGCCGAAGACGTCCGGCTGGCACTTACGCCCGATGTGGTGCACGTCATCATTTCGCTTCGCAACGCCGACGCTCCTGCGGTGAAAGGGTTTCTCATAAGAAATGGAACAATAACGGCGGTACCTGTGGACATACTAAAAACATGATATGGATATAGGAACCGTGAGAGGAAAAGCAATGAACAATAGGAGAAGGCCAATCTTACGCCTGCCGGAGACCGTTGTGGAAGATACTGCGAACTACCGCGGCCAAGTGGACAAATTCCTGCAAGGCCTGACTTCTCCGGTGGCCTTTCGGGCTTATCGAGTGCCCATGGGAATCTACGAACAGAGAACGGCGGGAAAATATATGGTTCGAATACGCATCGGCGCCGGACTGGTTCTGCCCTTCCAACTGGAACGGGTGGCCGAGCTGAGCAAGGCATACGGAAACGGAATCATCCACGTAACCACAAGGCAAGACATCCAGATTCATGAAGTGAACATCGAGGATACGCCCGATGTTTTGGAACGGTTGCTCGAAGTTGGGCTTTCATCTCGCGGCGGCGGCGGTAACACCGTTCGAAATGTCACCGCCTGCCCGAGAGCGGGGGTGTGCCCGAAGGAAAAGTTCGACGTGGCTCCCTATGCCGTCGCGACGGCCGAATACCTTTTGCAGGACAGAAGCTCGTTCAACCTGCCCAGGAAGTACAAGGTCGTCTTTTCCGGCTGCCCGGACGATTGCGCGTTCGCCTCCGTGGCGGACCTGGGCTTCTTCGCGCACAACAAAGACGGGGGCCGGGGTTTCTCGGTTTATGCGGGAGGCGGGCTGGGTCCCAATCCCGCTGTGGGTCTCAAGATTGAGGATTTCACAGAACCGGGAGAGATTTTTGAGGTAGCCGAGGCCGTCAAGAGACTTTTCGACAAGCATGGCGACCGCGCCAACAAGCACAGAGCCAGGCTCCGTTACGTCCTGGCCCGAATCGGTGCCGGAAGATTCGTCGAATTGTACAAGACTGAACGGCAGACGCTTAAAGCTGAGGGGCTCTCGCGCAAAGTGCCGGAGATTCGCGCGCTCGATCGGGACAACGGCACACCTGAAACGTCACAGCAGGGCGAGCCGGAGCAGGCCAATGTGCTGCCGGAAAAAAAGCCCGGGCGGTACACGGTGCGGCTGCACCTGAAAAATGGCGACATACCGGCGGATGACCTGAAAGCGGTTGCCCGGATCGCGGCGCAGTCCGGCCAGGCAATCGTCAGAACCACGCAACTGCAGGATCTGTTGATCACGGGTGTATCGCGAGCCAATGTTCAGAAGGTCAACACAGAACTAGAAAGGCGCGGCATTGACGTCTCCGGTGACAGCCGGCTCAAAGTCGTCGCTTGCGCCGGGGCCTCCACGTGCAAGCTGGGGCTGTGCCTTTCAAGAGGTCTGGCTGACGCAATTTCCAGCGAGCTGCGGCAAACCACCTTCCGGGGTAATGGATCCGAGACTGTCATAAGAATCAGCGGCTGCCCCAATTCCTGCGGGCATCATTATATCGCCGGCATCGGGTTCCAGGGCAAAGCGAAGAGGGTCAACGGCAGGCTGATGCCGTGCTACGATGTGCTGGTGGACGCGGAGATCGTCGAAGGTCGTGCGCATCTGGCCGAGAAGATCGGCACCGTGCCGGCCAAACGAATACCCGCTTTACTCTCGCAGGTTCTGGGCGGAGGCCCCGGTGACAAGGACCGGATGAAGCGCCTCGTTGAAGAACATGGTGAGATCAGTCCGGAGCTGCTGCCCGAGGACTATTATTACGACTACGGTTCGGACGAGCCGTTCTCGTTGGCCGGCAGAGGGCCGGGCGAATGCGGCGCGGGCGTCATGGACGTGATGAAAGTGGACGTTGACGAGGCCAAGGATGCCGTCAAGGCAAGGCCCGCCCAGAGTGAGAATGTTTATAGGGCGGTTGCAGCCGCTGCAAGGGCGCTGCTTGTCACCTTCGGCCTGGAGCCGAAGAAAGACAGAGAGATATTCGCCGCGTTCGCCAAGCACCTTATCGAGCCCGGCTGGGTTAAACCTCAGACGCAGCAACTCCTCGACGACGTCGTCGATTGGCGTATGGGCGAGAAAGAGTCTATCGAGGATTTGCTGCCCGAGGTTGAGCAGTTGACCCGGCGGGTGGAAGAGCTTTTCTTGTCCCTCGATGCCAACCTTAAGTTCACGGTCGAACCCGTGGCGCAGAAGGCCGCCACCGAGCAGGCTCAAGGGCAAACACATATCGCCGACCTGCGCGGCGTAGCGTGTCCCTTGAATTTTGTCAGGGCCAAGCTCGAGCTTGAGAAACTCCAGGCCGGGGCCGTTCTTGAAGTGTTGCTCGACGAGGGCGAGCCGATAAGGAATGTGCCCGCAAGCTTCTCCGAGCAGGGCCAGGAAGTCCTGGAAGTCAGAAGTCTCGGCGACCACTTCCGTGTGAAAGTGCGCCGAAAAAAATGATTGTCCGCCATGTCGTTTTGCGGCCCCGAATTGCGGGGATGAACAGGGATTGTGCTGCTAATACCAGGATTCTGAGGCGGGAAAAATAGCAATGCCGAGCAGCGTTTACGAAAGCACAGTTGACCTCGCGGGTTTCGGAACATGCGGGACTCGGAGCGGCATTGGTAAATACTTGAAAGAAAAGAAATCATCGGTGAGAATAATCGCTGTGGAGCCGGCCGCGACCGATCACAATCTGCCGGGTATGGCGATAAGGTAATCTGAAAGGATCAGGCAAATGAAAATAGCGAATGACATGACCGAGTTGGTCGGGAACACGCCCTTAGTCTGGCTGAACCGGGTGAGCAATAACAGCAGCGCCAAGGTAGCGGCTAAACTGGAATTCTTCAATCCGGCCAGCAGTGTGAAAGACCGCATCGGCGTCAGCATGATACGAGCGGCCGAGCGCGAAGGGAAAATCAAGCCCGGAATGACGCTTGTCGAACCGACCAGCGGCAATACCGGCATCGCCCTGGCGTGGGTCGCGGCGGCAAGAGGCTACAGGCTGATACTGACAATGCCCGAGTCCATGACCATCGAGCGGCGCAAAATACTGGAACTGTTCGGCGCCGAACTCGTACTCACGCCGGCTGAAGAAGGCATGACTGGAGCGGTGAACAAGGCCGACGAAATTGCAGGAAAGACCGAGGGTGCATTCATGCCCCAGCAGTTCAAAAACCTCGCCAACCCGCAGGTCCACCGGGAGACGACCGCTGAGGAGGTATGGAAAGACACCGACGGGGCGCTGGATATCTTCGTCGCGGGCGTCGGAACGGGCGGGACAATCACCGGCGCCGGCGAGGCGCTCAAATCGCGAAAATCTTCGATCCAAAACGTTGCGGTCGAGCCGGCCGATTCGCCCGTGCTCTCAGGCGGCAAGGCGGGCCCTCACATGATCCAGGGCATTGGGGCGGGTTTTGTACCCGACGTGCTCAGCATGGACGTGGTGGATGAGGTGGTTCAGGTCACGAACGAGGACGCCTTCGATATGGCGGCACGTCTGGCCAAAGAAGAGGGCATTTTTGCCGGCATTTCCTCCGGCGCCGCCGCAGTCGCAGCGATCCAGGTGGCAAGACGAAAGGAAAACGCGAACAAACTGATTGTTGTCGTCTTTCCCGATACGGCCGAGCGATATATCAGCACGGCCTTGTTCGAATAGGAACCGTCAACTATGCCAGCCAACCGGTGGAACATCAAGCTCTTCGAGCCCAGCTTCGCGGCCTGGGAGCCTCAGAGCGAACCGTCGAGGCAGATCGCCGTGCTTATGAGCGGCGGCGTGGACAGCAGCGTAGCGGCCCATCTGCTCAGAGAGCAGGGCTGGGACGTGCTGGGCATTACGATGAAGATACCGGTGTCATGCCGGACCGGCAGCCGCGGCTGCTGCGGCGCCGATGCCGCCCTTGTTTGCCATGAATTGAGCATCCCCCATTATTTTGTCGATGTCACCGAGGCCTTCGAGAAGCTAATCATCGAGCGGTTCCGACTATCCTATGGCAAAGGCGAAACGCCCAATCCATGCGTCGATTGCAACACGCTTCTGAAGTTTTCGCTGGTGTGGGATTTTCTTGAAGAGACGTTCGGCATCCGCCATCTCGCCACGGGCCATTATGCAAGAGTGATTCAGACCGGCGGACCGGCACGTCTCGGCAGGGCGAAGGACCGGGCAAAGGACCAAAGCTATTTTCTGTACGGCATCGCACGCGAGAAACTTGCCCGGTTTGTTCTTCCGCTGGGAGAAATGACCAAGCACGACGTTCGCGCGACGGCGGGCCGGCTGGGTTTGACCGTTGCTGAGAAGGCCGAGAGCATGGAACTGTGTTTCGCCGGCGAAGGAGATTACCGGGCCGCCCTGGCCTCTACCGGCGCCGACCGGCCCGGCGACATCACGGACATGCGGGGCAACATAATCGGCTCGCACAAGGGCATTGCACACTACACGCTGGGCCAGAGAAGGGGCATTGGCCTCGCCGGCGGAAAGCCCCTCTATGTGGGCAGGATATGCGCTCGAACGAATACCATCGCCTTAGGCACCAGAGAAGAAGCAAGTCTTCAGACCATCAACGCCGACCGGATCAACGCACTTATTCCGGGAGAGCTTGTCGCAGGCCGGCCCATGTTCGGTAAGATTCGTTCGTACGGCGAGCCCCAGCCCTGCACGCTTGCCACTGTGGGGCGGGCGGGCGTGACCGCCGAATTCGACCGGCCTCAATTCGCACCCTGCCCGGGCCAGAGGCTTGTGCTCTACAACGGGGACGATAATATCGTCGCAGGCGGTACAATAGCGGCCGAAGTGATTTCTTAGACCGAAATCGCGGAAAATAGTGGATTATTCTCTGAACATACCATACCCCCTATGGGTATAGTAGGAAAATGGTCTGAAAGGAACAGGACATGAAGAATAATCCGGGGCATGAGGATAATCTACTCGCTTTAAGGCGCATCGAGGGCCAGGTCCGCGGGATCCAGAAGATGATTGAAGACCGCAAGTACTGCATCGATATTCTGAACCAGATATACGCTGTCAAAGGGGCCCTGGCCAGAGTAGAAGAAAAGATTCTGGACAAGCATTTTCGGCATTGTGTGACCGCCGCGGTAAAAGGCAATTCCGAAAGGCAGAAACAAGAGAAGCTGGACGAGATATTGAGGCTTATCAATCAGGCACGCAGGGTATAGACTATGCTCATTCGTGGCACAATGGGCCAGACCATGCGAAACATGGGATTTCTTGTCTTTTCGGGGATTGTCCCGGGCGGACCGGCACAACGCCCGCAAACAACGACCATGGGGTACCGAACATGAAGCGAAAAGCTCTCTTAATGATGTCAGCGGTAGCACTTTTTTTGACCTTGTCTGCACCATCGTCGGCGCAGCCGACCGATGCCAACGACCCGCTTACGCTCAAAGACTACCTCAACTCGGCGGCGCTCAACAATGCGGGGCTCAAAGCGGCGTTTGAGCAGTGGAAGATGACACTGGAGCAGGTCCCCCAGGCGAAGTCCTTGCCCGACCCCAAATTTACCTATGGGTATTTTATCGAAGAGGTCGAGACACGGGTAGGGCCCCAACGAAGCAAAGTCGAAATCATGCAGATGTTCCCGTGGTTCGGCGAGATTGAGGCCAGGACCGATGCTGCCGGGGCGGCGGCGCGGGCGGCCCGCCAGCGATATGAGGCGGAAAAATTGAAACTGTTCTTTGAAGTCAAAGACGCATTTTACGAGTACGCCTACTTGGCCGAGGCGATTGAGATAGGCAGGCAGAACCTCGAGCTTGTCGAGCATTTTGAAGAAGTGGCACGCACAAAATACATCGCCGCAGCGGCAAGCCATCCGGACGTGATTCGCGCCCAGGTGGAGCTGGCCAAGCTTGAAGACCAGCTAAAGACGCTCGAACAGTTGCGGACCCCGATTGTCGCCCGGCTCAACGCGGTCCTCAATCGGCAGAGTCTCGACATGCTGCCCTGGCCCCGGGCGGAGAAATTCCAGACGCCAAAAGTGGCCCGGCAGAAGGTCGTAGAGCTGCTCAGGGCGCAAAATCCTGAGCTTAGGGCACTGGACTTCGAGCTGGAGGCGGCAAGGAGCAGGGTGGAATTGGCGAAGAAGAAGTTCTGGCCCGATGTCGGTGTGGGCGTCGGCTGGACCGACACCGACGGCGCCATGAACCCGGGAGTGCGTGACAGCGGCAAGGACCCGATTATCCTGATGTTTACCATGAACCTGCCGATCTGGCGGGGCAGTTACAGAGCTGCCGAGCTGCAGGCCAAAGCGGAACTTATGAAGACGGCCCATCAGAAGACCGAGACCGAGAACACAATCGTCGCTCGCGCCGAGCGGGCGCTCTACGATTTCGAGGACAGCAACAGAAAAGCCACACTATATGGTGACGTTCTCGTGCCGAAGGCCGAAGAACTGTTGGAGGCCTCCGAGACCGCCTACAGGGCCGGGACAATCGATTTTCTCAGCCTGATCAACGCCCAACAGAAGTTGCTCGAGTTCCAATTGCGATATGAAAGAGCCGTTGCGGACAATCAACAGGGATTAGCGAGGCTGGAAATGCTCGTCGGAAGCGAGCTGTAGCCGAACAAACGAGGTGGTTGTATGAAGACTCGTGCTGCACATAGCAGTAGATTTTTTTGGAACATGTTCCTACTAATGCGGTATGAAATAGGAAGATTTCAAGGTGTTGAGCATGAAAAACTCAGTGCATAAAACAAAGACTGGTTTAAGAAGCCTCAAAATCATCGCGCTTATTATAGCGGCCTTTGTCCTGGGTTATGCCGCCAAATCTCTCGTAGGCCCGCCCGAGCCGGCCGCCGAACACGATCATCCTCCGGAATCGACCGCAGAGCAACAACAATGGTGGACCTGCTCCATGCACCCGCAGATTCGCCAGCCCAAGCCGGGCAAGTGCCCCATTTGTTTCATGGATTTGATCCCCGCCTCTTCTTCCGGGGCGGACGTGGGCGAAAGGCAAATCACTTTTTCGCCGGCGGCGCTGAAGCTGATGGAGATTGCGACCACACCGGTAGAACGAAAATTCGTCACGGCCGAAGTGCGAATGGTTGGAAAAATCGACTATGACGAAACACGTGTCAAAAACATCACCGCCTGGGTACCCGGACGAATCGACCGGCTCTATGTGGATTTTACCGGGACGACCGTGAACAAAGGCGACCACATGGTCTATCTGTACAGTCCGGAGTTGCTGGAGGACCAGCAGGCGTTGCTGGCTGCCCTGGAGGCTTCAAGAAGCATAAGACCGGACAGCTCCGACTTCGCCAAAACGCTAAAGGTTGGAAATATCGAGGCGGCAAGGAAGAGATTGAAATTACGCGGCCTGAGCGATGAACAGATCGACGCCATCGAGCAGACGGGAAAGCCCGTTGACCACATCACAATCTATTCACCGATTGGGGGAGTCGTCATCCACAAGAGCGCCACCGAAGGCATGTACGTCAATACCGGCACGCCGATTTACACTGTCGCGGACCTTACCCAACTGTGGGTGAAACTGGACGCTTACGAATCCGATCTGCCCTGGATTCGCTACGGCCAGAAAGTCGAATTCACCGCCGAGGCGTACCCAGGGGAGCTCTTCGAGGGCACCATCAATTTTCGCGATCCCGTCCTCAACGAGAAGACGCGAACGGTCAAGCTCAGGGTGAATGTGGACAACACGGACGGCACACTCAAGCCCGGCATGTTTGTCAGGGCCGTCGTTCGCTCACAGGTCGCCCGGGGCGGCAAGGTCATGGCCCCTGAGATGGCAGGCAAGTGGATCTGTCCGATGCACCCGGCGGTGGTCAAAACCGAGGCCGGCGCCTGTGATATCTGCGGCATGGACCTGGTGACCACCGAATCGCTCGGCTACGTTGTCGATACGCCCAGGGAAGCGCCGTTGGTGATCCCGGCGTCGGCTCCTTTGATTACGGGAACGCGCGCCGTGGTTTACGTCCAGGTACCCGATCAGGAAAAACCCACCTTCGAGGGACGCCAGGTGACGCTCGGGCCCAGGGCCGGCGAGTATTATCTGGTCAAGGAGGGTCTGGCCGAAGGCGAGAGCGTTGTGACCAAAGGAAACTTCAAGATCGATTCGGCCCTTCAGATCGAGGCCAAACCCAGCATGATGAGTCCCGCCGGCACTGAGACGGCGGCAGCGCATCGACATGCCGTCCGGGAACAAGTGCCCGAGATACTCGACGTGCCCGGCGCGTTTCGCGAGCAGCTCTGGAGCATCGTTGAGAAATATCTGTCGATTCACCAGGCCCTGGCCGGCGACAATAAGGACCGCGCCGTCGCAGCAGCACGGGCGGCAACGGAGGCCCTCTCGGCGGTCGATATGACTCTGCTGGCCGGACAGCCGCATGAACTGTGGATGAAAAGGAGCGACAAAATCAACGAAGCGCTGGATCTGATAGAAGAAGCCGGACAAATAGAGAAAACGCGTCAGGCGTTCGAGCAGCTCTCGAACGAGCTGATCACCGTGGTTAAGCACTTTGGAGTTCCCGAGAACCGGAGCCTCAACAGATTCCACTGCCCGATGGCGTTCAATAACAAGGGGGCGGATTGGCTGCAAGGCAACGCTGATACGCTGAATCCGTATTTTGGGGCTTCGATGCTCAAGTGTGGCGAAGTCGCCGAAGCGATAGGTAAAGAAATGAAATGAAACACGTTTTGTCAAACTTACTTTTAAGGAGTGGTAACATGAAGACCAGAAGTACAAACATTGGGACGATACTATTGGCGACATCGATCCTGTCTGCGGGGCTGCTCATGCTCGACGGCTGCAAGAAGTCCGAGCCTGCCCCCCCGCCGACACCGACGGGGACAACGCAGGAAATGCAGGGCCATGAGGGTCACGACCACGCGGCCATGATGGATAAAGCCTCAGAGGCGGCAGAGGTCGTTACAGCGGCGCTCGAGCAGACCACCTGCCCCGTCATGGGCGGCGCCATCAACAAGGACATTTTCATCGAGTACCAGGGCAAGAAGGTCTATTTCTGCTGTCCCGGCTGCGAGGATCAGTTCAAGGAAGAACCTGAAAAGTACATTGCCAAGCTCCCGCAGTTCCAGAACTGACAACAGACCGGCGTTGCCGGCCGGGGTCAGGAATGGGGTCTGGTTTGCCAGGGGCCTGCTCTGCGCGGCGACAGGAATGAGACTTAAGTCTTGATCGAGGACAGAGGTAAGCTTCTATGGACGCGGGACTGAACAGAGAAGGCCGGGAAACAGCAGGATTGACGGGCAAGCTTATTCGCTTTTGCCTTGAGAACAAGCTTGTCGTTTGTCTCTGGGTGATATTCGTGGTTGGATGGGGCGTCATGGTGGCGCCGTTTGACTGGGACATCGGGGGGCTGCCTCGCAATCCGGTGGCGGTGGACGCCATACCGGACATCGGGGAAAAGCAGCAGATTGTCTTCACCGAATGGATGGGGCGTTCTCCCCAGGACGTGGAAGATCAGATCAGCTATCCGTTGACCACTGTGCTTCTCGGCCTGCCGGGCGTCAAAACCGTTCGCAGCTACTCGATGTTTGGCTTTTCCAGCATTTACATCATCTTCGACGACAAGGTCGATTTCTATTGGAGCCGCAGCCGAGTGCTGGAGAAGCTTAACAGTCTTCCGGCGGGGACCCTACCCGAAGGGGTCCAGCCGGCACTCGGTCCCGACGCAACGGGGCTGGGGCAAGTCTTCTGGTACACCCTGGAAGGCCGGGACGCGAACGGCGACCCTGCCGGCGGCTGGGATCTCGATGAGCTGCGGACCGTTCAGGACTGGCACGTGCGCTATGCGCTGCTCAGCGCCGAAGGGGTCAGCGAGGTCGCGTCCGTCGGGGGTTTCGTCCGGGAATATCAAATCGACGTGGACCCGGATGCGATGCGGGCCTACAACGTCGGACTCGGGGACATCTTCAAAGCCGTCAGGGCCTCGAACATCGACGTCGGGGCCAGGACAATCGAAATCAACAAAGTCGAATATGTCGTTCGCGGCCTGGGCTTTGTCAAGGCCCTGCCGGACATAGAGAAGACCGTCGTGAAGGTCAACGACAATGTCCCGATCTACGTGAAGGATTTGGCAAAAGTCTCTTACGGCCCCGCCCTGCGCCGCGGCGCGCTGGACAAAGGCGGAGCCGAAGCCGTGGGCGGTGTGGTCGTTGTGCGCTACGGCTACAATCCGCTCGAGGCAATCAAGAACGTAAAAGAGAAAATTGAAGAGATATCGCCCGGACTGCCTAAGAAGACTCTTCCCGACGGTACGGTCTCAAAGGTGACCATCGCGCCGTTCTACGACCGCTCGGGCCTTATCTATGAGACACTCGGCACACTCAACACGGCCCTCGTCGAGGAAATACTCGTGACGGTCATCGTCGTTGTTGTCCTGGTCCTGCATCTGCGAAGCTCGATACTGATTAGCGGCCTGCTTCCTTTGGCCGTCTTGATGTCCTTTATCGCCATGAAGACATTCAAGGTTGATGCAAATATCGTTGCCCTCAGCGGTATTGCCATTGCCATCGGTACGATAGTGGATATGGGCGTCGTGATCTGCGAGAACATCCTGCGACATCTCGACGAAGCGGACCCCGATGAGGACAAGCTGGAGGTGATTTACAGGGCTGCAAACGAAGTGGGCGGTGCGGTCCTGACGGCGGTCTCGACGACCGTCGTCGGCTTCCTGCCGGTCTTCACAATGACCGGGCCGGAAGGCAAACTGTTCAAGCCTCTGGCTTTCACTAAGACATTCGCGTTGATCGCCTCGATAGTCACCGCACTGACGATCATTCCGCCGGCGGCGCACATCCTTTTCACCAGAGAATTCTCTCCCAAGAAGGCAAAACGCTATGTGTTAGGCGCGCTGCTGGTCGCCGCGTCCATTCTGGCCGGCCTTTGGCTGCGCGTGTGGATAGGCGTCCTTATCGGCGTCATCGGACTTTACCATCTGCTGAGTGAGCGCATCCCGCAGAAGGTTGCAGGCCGGCTGCCTTTGATAGCCAACGCGGCCACCATTCTCGTGGTGGGCATCATCCTTGCCAGCCACTGGCTTCCGCTCGGACCTGAGAAGGGGACAATCCGCAATGTGATATTCGTTGCCCTGCTTATCGGCGGCCTCTTGCTTTTCTTCAAAATCTTTCAAAGGGTGTACCCAAGAATTCTGGGATGGTGTCTGGCTCACAAGGTGCTGTTCCTGAGCGTCCCGACGGCGCTGGTCATTCTCGGAGCTGCGATCTGGATGGGCTTTGCAAAGGTCTTCTTCTTCGTCCCCCAGCAGTTCAGGGCAAACAGCTACTGGGCGGCCGCCGTTCACAAGTTCCCCGGTCTGGGCCGCGAATTCATGCCGCCTCTGGATGAAGGCTCATTCCTTTACATGCCCACGACGATGCCTCACGCCTCCATCGGCGAATGCCTCGACGTGCTGCAAAAGCAGGACATGGCATTCGGATCCATCCCTGAAATCGAGTCGGTGGTGGGCAAGATCGGCCGCGTGGATTCGCCGCTCGACCCGGCGCCGATATCCATGGTCGAAACGGTCATCAACTATAAGTCCGAGTACCTCACGGACAAGGACGGACGTCCCCTTCGTTTCGAGTATGACGGCAAAACAGAGACATACCCGCGCGATCCGAACGGTGCGCTGATCCCCGACCCTCACGGCCGGCCCTTCAGGCAATGGCGAGACCATGTCAAGAACCCGGACGATATTTGGGACGAGATTGTCAAAGCGGGCCAGATCCCCGGCTCAACCTCCGCGCCGAAGCTCCAGCCGATTGCCACCCGAATCGTCATGCTGCAAAGCGGCATGCGCGCCCCGATGGGGGTCAAGGTCAAGGGACCCGACCTGGAGACAATCGAGAGCGTCGGCCTGGCAATCGAACGCCTGCTCAAAGAAGTCCCGAGCGTCGAGCCGCTGGCGGTCATCGCCGACCGCATTGTCGGCAAGCCCTATCTTGAAATCGATATCGACCGCGAGGCCATCGCCCGGTACGGCATGAACGTCGGTCATGTGCAGGAAGTCATTGAAGTAGCTATCGGGGGCAAACGCATTACCACGACCGTGGAGGGACGCGAGCGATACCCCGTCAGGATCAGATACATGCGAGAGCTGCGTGATCAGATCGAGACCCTGGGCGAAATTCTCGTCCCGGCGGCCGACGGCGCACAGATTCCCCTGATCCAACTGGCCGAGATTCGCTATGTCCGTGGGCCGCAGGCCATCAAGAGCGAAGATACCTTCCTCGTGGGGTACGTCGTATTCGACATGGCGCCCGGCTATGCGGAAGTGGACGTCGTCGAACAGTGCCAGAAGTATTTGAAAGAGAAAGTCAATACAGGCGAGCTGGTGCTGCCCGCGGGCGTCAGTTACACCTTTGCCGGCAGTTATGAGAATCAGATTCGCGCGCAGAGGACGCTCTCGCTGGTTGTCCCTCTGGCCCTTTTTATTATCTTCATGATCCTGTATTTTCAGTTTCATTCCATTCCGACGAGTCTCCTGGTATTCTCCGGCATCGTTGTGGCCTGGGCCGGAGGCTTCCTGATGATATGGTTTTACGGCCAGCCGTGGTTCCTCGATTTCAACGTGTTCGGCGTCAACATGCGGCAGCTCTTCCAGGTGCATCCGATCAATCTGAGCGTCGCGATATGGGTGGGATTTCTGGCCCTGTTCGGGATTGCCTCGGACGACGGCGTTGTCATGGGGACCTATCTGGAGCAGAGCTTTAGAAAACGCAAGATCGACAACGTCACCGACGTGCGTAAAGCCGTGATTGCAGCAGGCCAGCGTCGAATCCGCCCCTGCCTGATGACGACCGCCACGACCATCCTGGCGCTGATTCCCGTGCTGACCTCCACCGGCCGCGGCTCGGACATCATGGTGCCAATGGCGATCCCCTCCTTCGGGGGAATGACGATTGAAGTGCTCACGATGCTGGTTGTTCCGGTCCTGTATTCGTTGATCGCAGAGTTGAAGATCCGCACGCAGGCGCGCACCATAGAGACCGTTTGAGATGGTTGTTCGTGTCTCCCGTCAGTCGAAGTGGCACATCAGGGACGAGGTCCTCGCCGCCTGGCCCTGAACCTTACTTCCTGTCGCAGTGAAGGTCGAGCAATACAACGTGTGATTTACGGCCCGCGACAGATGAGGATCAAGCCCGTCGCACTGCCCTGCCGGATCTACGCTGCGCTCCGCATCGGGCATCGAGTCACGTGACGTTTGGATTAACCGAAATCGGTATTGGGGACTTCGCGGACGCAGGGGCTGACGCGGAAGTAGTCCTGGGACTCGAAGCCGAACATACCGGCGATGATATTGCTGGGGAAGGTTTCGCACTTGTTGCGATAGTCGCGGACGTTGCCGTTGAAGAAACGCCGGGCCGCCTGGATGCGGTCCTCGGTGTTGACCAGCTCGCGCTGGAGCTCGAGGAAGTGCTGGTCCGCCTTGAGCTGAGGGTAGTTCTCCACGACGGCCAGAAGCCGCTGCAGCGCACCGACCAGTTGATTTTCATCCACGGCCTGTTCATTCGGTTTACCCCGGCTGGCCATACACTGGGCGCGCAGTTGAGTAACACGCTCGAAGATGTCCTTCTCATGGGCCGCGTAGCCCTTGACCGTGGCCACCAGGTTGGGAATCAGGTCGTAGCGGCGTTTCAACTCTGTGTCGATGTTGCTCCAGGCGTCGCGAATGTGGTTCCGCAAAGCCACCAGGGTATTGTACGTCAGGACGACATAAACAATCGGTAGCAAGAAAATAGCTGCGACAACTATCAAGACCGGCGCCATGGTCACCTCCGTGAGAATAGATACTCGGGCAGCAGCGACCGGACCGTGATGAGTCGATTCAGGTTCGGTTCGATCCGCTCGGGCGCCAGCCGGGAATCGAACGAGATAGCCAGCGCGCTGCCTTCGATTTCAATCGTCAGGTCCGCATTCGATAAAAGGTACTCGATCATTCGGGCGTTGCATACATCGTAGGCGAATTTCTTATCCTTCGAGCGAACGCAGAATCTGCGGCTGAATTCGTGCGACTCGAAATCGATATCGTCGTAGCCGACGGCCTGGGCAATCTTCGAGAAGAAACCCTCCGGGCCGATGACCAGCTCCGGAAAGGACGCCGGCACGTGCAGGATGAAGAACGAGATGTAGTGGTGGTGCGTGTTCTTGCCCGAGCCGGTTCGGTAATGATAATCGAACAGGGTCACTTCGTGAGCCTCGTAGTCGCCCGAGAGGATGTTGAACGCGTAGCGATTCGAGCCGATCCGCAGCTTGTCTAAGAAACGGTACTGCCGGGGCAGGCCCCGATCCTTGTAATAGGAAAAACGCAGCCCGAGCCTGGCCGCCACCGCAGCCATCGCCTCCCGGCGTCTGAGCGAGCCGATGTAGGCCAGCACCGCCACAACAATGCCGAACGCAATAAAACCAACGATAATCAGAGGGTGCATCGTCTATCACCTCTCGTATGTCCCCACATCGCATAACACCTCCGGCGGCAACACGAGCCGCCGCCACGGGGAGAAAAAGACAAAATCCCTGCTGATTTTTTAACGAATCGCGCAGGGAGTTGAAACCAAAAACCGGAAATTTGCAGAGAAATTTCATTCTCGCTCACAGAGCGAATGTCGAAGCACACAACAAGCACGAATGCACAGAACCCGATATCGACAGTCACGATGCGCTTTGCGCTTCACGAGATACATGTGTCATCCGGTGCCGCACCGACGGACTTCACACAATACGGGCTACGGATGGCTTGGTGTATAACCCAATTTCCCCCACGTGGCCTTCTGTATCCAGTACAGATCCTCAAAGCCTTCAGGGCTCTCTGGGACCCACCCTGCGCCGGCGTGGCCGCGCACGAGGTTTCGGCCGCGTTTTATCGTGTCGATGCCTTTCCATTTCTTGTAATCGCTATGTCCATCTGCAAAGGCGACGTCCGTGCCATCGCCATGCCGGACAGGAGCATCATCCCACCATTGCTCATTCTTATAATAAACGGCAAAACTATCCGGAGTCACCCAGCCCTCATCGATAAAGACGGCCTTCTTGTCCGGGTTGCGAATCTCCATCCTGTTCTTAATCCACAGTCCGCGTTCCTTTGTTCCATCGCCATAGCCGTTCATCGAATCCATTACAGCGTACGTCAGCATCTCTCCCCTGGCGCCGGTTGGGCACCGGTAGAGTTTTATGTCCTTGGCATAGGGCCAGAGCGCTCCGTAAGGGCTCTTGATCTGTGCTATTTGCTCCTGCTCAGGTAATTGTCCGCCGGAGCCGTAGTTCGATGCCCAGCACCGCCCGACCCACGGGGTCTCGGGCTTTCCGTTGTGAGTTCTGCTTACGCCGCCGGCGCCGTTAACAATCTTGTCGTCGTTTTCATCGGCGTACATAATCCAGGACAGGGCCAACTGCTTGAGATTGTTGAGGCACATCACGCGCTTGCCCTGTTCCCTGACGCGATGCAGGGCCGGCATCAATATCGCCAGCAATATGGCGATAATGGCGATAACGACCAAGAGTTCTATCAATGTAAATCCTACTGATCTGCGCATAGCCATACTCTGCTCTCTCTCTCGGCAACAAAAGCGGAAAGCCCCTGTTCAGGCCCGCTTAGCCGAACCGCCGGCCTTCCACCCCACTAATGTACCAAACCTGCCCTCCAAATGCGACTGTTCGGCGTCCCGTTGAGAGGTCGCGGACACCGGCCATCGAGAAGCCAAATTCATCGCGGGAGCCAGGCGGTTGCGTTGAAGCTGCCTTCGCATCCCTTTATTGCTGTTTGAAGCTCTCGCTGGCACAAAGAATTGTCGTGGTCGCAGGGTCCGCCGACATACCACTGGCGCAGGGCAGGCAACGCACGTTCATCGCCAATTTGCCCGAGCGCCCAGACGGCACGGTTCCTTTGCCTGAGACTGTGATTCTCGGAGCCGGCGTACTTCATCAATGCCTCGATCCTGTCACCCGGGTATGCTTCGGTCGCTTCGGCACTAATCTGCTTGACGCTTGACCTGATAGAAAAACAGGCCCAAAAGTACACGACAAGAAGAAAGGCCAAACAGGACAACACCCCGTAACCAAGGATTTTCTTCGCGACGGCAAACCTACCCCTGTGCTTTGATTCAATACGTTCTTCCATAAATCACCCCATTTGCACATTCACGCATCCACGATTTCAATTATTTGCGGATGGAGTCTCTTCAGATCGCCGAGCTGGTTTCGGCCTAATCGGGCGTCGATCAGGATGGAGTTGTCGGCGTATTGCTCGTTGACAACCCGGCCATGCGCGCGGAGGAAGCTCTGCACTTTGCCGTTCGACTGGCTGCTGACCACGCGGAGCAGAAGCTCATCGCCTTTGTACCGGCTCGTGACAGCTTCGGCCAACTTATCGAGCCCGAAGCCTGTTTTGGCTGAGATTGAGACCGAACCGGGGTAGAGCGTCTCGATCATTTCGAGTTCGCCGATGTTCCTGACGGCATCGACTTTGTTGAGCGCTGCCAGGACCGGTTTTTCGCCGCAGCCGATTTCGGCCAGCACGCTCTTGACCGATTCGATTTGCCGCAGCGCATCGGGATTGGCGACATCGACGACGTGAATGAGCAGGTCGGCGTTGACGGCCTCCTCAAGCGTGGCCTTGAACGAGGCGACGAGCTGGTGCGGCAGGTCTTTGACGAAACCGACCGTGTCGCTGACGAGCACTTCGACACCTTTGGCCGGGGACCAGCGGCGCGTGCGCGTATCGAGCGTGGCGAAGAGGCGGTCCTCGACAAGGACGCCGGCGTCGGTCAGCGTGTTGAGCAGCGTGCTCTTGCCGGCGTTGGTGTAGCCGACGAGGCAGATTTTGAACAGGCCTTTGCGGCCGTCAATTTCGCGAATACGGCGGCGGTCGATGTTGGCCAGCTCGCGCTTGAGCTCGGTGATGCGCTTGCTCACGAGGCGGCGGTCGATTTCGAGCTGCTGCTCGCCCGTCCCGCGCGTTCCGATGCCGCCCACCGCCCCGGCGGCTGTCGCTCCGCCGGCGCCCGCGACGGTGTCCAGGTGCGACCACATGCGGGTCAGGCGGGGATACGTGTATTCGAGCTGGGCCAGCTCGACCTGGAGCTTGGCCTGCCTGGTCTTGGCGCGGGTGGCGAAGATGTCGAGAATTAGCTCGCTGCGGTCGAGGACTTTGACGACGGCGATCTTTTCCAGTTCGCGGATTTGGCCCGGCGAGAGGTCGTTGTCGAAAATGACCACATCCGCATTGAAACGCTTAACGCGGGCAGCGAGCTGCTTGGCTTTGCCGCTGCCGAGGTATGTCGAAGCATTGATCCAGCGGATTTTCTGCTGGAATCGGTCCACAACGACAGCGCCGGCGCTCTCGGCAAGGGCCGTCAGTTCGGCCAGGTCGTCGCCGTTCGGACCGGCCCGCAGGACCGCGCCGACCAGAATGGCCCGCTCTTTTCTGACTCTCAGCGTCTGACGCAGCTTCTCCAACTATATCGGACCTCCAAGAACGTCCCTGCACCAGCAAGTAAACGCTGTCCTATTTTAACATATCGGCCCGCCGCGCTCAAGAAATCCCAAAAAATCGACGAAAATATGCACTATTGGACGCTCGGCAGGAACGTTATCGGACAGGCTTGGCGTTTTTCGACGAAAATCCGGGGCGAAAAATTTTTTTGAGGGCTTGAAAAGAGGCCGCCTCTGGGGTACAGTGATGTAGCGAATGGTTTTTGACGAACTAAAGATAAAGAGAGTGAATCGTTTTTGTGGCTGCTTCTGAGTCGGAAGCAGAGGAAGGGCAATTTTTCTATGTTGAAAGTGAAGTCGCGGGCGGGCGAATCAGTACAGCAGATGATTCGCCGATTCAAGAAACTTTGCGAGAAGGAAGGTCTCATCAGGGACATGAAGCGAATGGCGTATTATGAAAAACCGTCGGAGAAGAATCGCCGGCGAATGCGCAAAGCCCAGCGAAACGTGGACCGCTACTGAAATCTCCCGTGTGTAACTTATTTCGTCGCATCTGATCCGGGCAGGTCAGACAAAAACCTGCTCGGCTTTTATTTTTGAAATCGGCAGCAGCTCTTCACCGCCCTTGTCCTTGCCCGGCGAGGCATCCTGGTCAACGCACGCTGCGAAACCCCTCATCCGGAGCGCTGCGAACCCTCGGGTTTCTCCGGCACATCATCCAGTCCTCGCTCGGGCCGCCCGAGTAGCTCCTCGGCCATGCGCTTGAGCTTGTTGACCGCCATATTCGAGAACAGCCCCACCAGCCCGGCCAGACCCACGAACCCATACACATTGTTGCCGGCCGCGGACGAGTCGGAGGAAATGAAGCCGGCGCGCACGACGAAGTAGAACACCAGCGCCAGGCTCGCCGCCACGAACGGCGTCAGAAAATAGTGCATCAGCCAACTAAGCCTGAGCTGCCGGTTGCCCACGTACCACGCAAACGACCGCAGCGCATGGATCTGGCCGCCCAGCGCACCGGTCAGCGCCACTACGGCCAGCAGCCGCAGTTCGGCGGACATCGTAATCCTCGCATCGAAAAAACGCACCGTTGCGGCCGCTCCCTTCTGCGAAAGCTGCCCGGGCCAAAACTGAAAGATCGCGTAAATCAGCAGCGCCGACAGCGCGATCAGATATACCGCCGAGGCGATAATCCC
>CP070806.1:429933-450411 GCA_020343675.1 Phycisphaerales bacterium | reverse complement strand
AAGCAAGGCCTCCAGCTTACCCCAGGCCGGTTCGCCCACCAGGACCCGAAGGAGCGGCATGAATAAACGCACGGCGATGAGCATGTTGAAGCTCTGAGCGGCCGGGCAGACTGGTTCGCGCACTTAGACGCGCGCAAATTAACTCACTATGACACCTTTTGCATCAGCACTGCGCCAGCGGTGCACCTTCGGGTCAGGATTTGTCCTGACGGTTGTCGCCGAGGCGGACCACGGCGTAAACCAACGCCGAGAGCAGGCCGGCCAGAAGCACCAGTACGATCCATATCCCGGAGCCGCGGTTCAACTGGCGTATATCCATATAGACCCACACGGCCAAAAGGATATGGACGACCACAATCAGCAGCAGCAGCCCATGCATCTCATCTTTGTCGTGCCCATCGTGTGCGCGCTCAAGATCGAGCCTGCGCTCATCCAGTTCAAGCCTCTGCATCTGTCGCTCGGTCTCCATTTGTGCCTGCCGGTGCTCCAGCTCCATCTGTCTCTCGCGCACCCCCATATCGAACTCGGCATCCTCGCGCTCGAAATCACGGGAGAACACCGCCGGGCAGGCAAACAGACCCGCCAGAAGAAGGCTCATCAATACATATCGCTTCATTTTGTATCTCCTATTCCGAATTCGTCAAATCCATGAATATGGCCTTATCCACTATTTCGGCTTCTCCGCGGCTCGACTGTACATTCTTGGCCGAGACGCCGCCCCTTTGCCAAGGCTCTAAGCCCTTAGCTCCGGACCTGTCCGGTTCGGTACCGCGACGTTTCAGGCGCCCAGAAGCACTTGTCCGCCTTTGCCCTGCTGGATCAGGGGAACGTAGCTTTCGAGCTCTTCCAGCACCGCCGAATCGGTCAGGTCAAGGGTGGTCTTTTTCTCGTGGGCCATGTATGCGGCCATCACGAGCATCGTGACCTTGCGGCCGTATTGGAAATCGAGCAGCGCGCTCTTGCCCTGCTCGAACGCCGAAAGTGCATCCCGCCATTCGGCCACGTAACCATACAGGTCAGGCTCGTTGGGTTGAAGGACAAGGGCCCCGCGCGTGGCCTGGGCCTTTTCGAGAGCAAGCTCGCTGTCGGCCACGGCTGTGGCCGCCGCATCGCTAATGAACAACCCGGCGGGTGACTCCAGCGAATTGACCGTGTAGGAATAGCCCGGGCCGAAAGCCTCCATGAGCAGCCGCAGGCCGGGCGCATCGTACATCCAGGAATTCGTAGCCTGGGCGACGCTGCAAACGCCGCTCTCAGGGTCCTTGAACTCAAAGGTCACGTTCGAGTAATCCTCGGCCGGCGCAGCCTTGTAGTCGACGCCCCTTTCTTTGAGCCGGCTCAGCCAGGGCTCTTTGCCCCACTTGAGCAGTGCCATGTTGGCGGTCACTGAAACGGGCGTGAGGAAATCGGGGGCTTTGCCGCCCGGTGTCAGCATGTACATCCCGACCGCGATGCTGTGGCATCCCATGTCGCAGCAGACGCCGCCGCCCTGCCGGGTCGGATCCCAGAACCAGGGCTCGTGCGGCCCCCCGTGCTCCTCGGCGCTGCGGGCCAGGTGCACGGTCCCCATGCTCTGCTCGACGGCCTTGAGCTGACGCCTGGACTCCACAACACTGGGCATGTGAAGCTGATTCTCGAAGTACGCCGTGGGGACATGGAGGGCCCCGGCCATCCTTGCCATCGTGTCCGCCTCCTGCAGGTTTCGGGCCAGCGGTTTCTCACAAATAATGCCCTTAATTTTGGCCCCGTCCTCGACGGCCCTGGCGACGGTTCGCATGATCTCAACGTGGACGGGATTTGGAGCAAAAATGCACACGACGTCAACGGCGGCGCAAAGATCGGCAACGGTCTCGAACACCTCGGTGTTTCCCAGGCCGTCCCGGCGTGCTCGTTCGGCCAGCGCCTCTGCGCCCTCGGGGGCACAAACACCGGCCAATTCGACCCCGCGGACCGAACATAATGACCGCTCGTGAAACCCGGCCACAAAACCGGCTCCAACCATTCCTATTTTCAACATCGAGTCGTTCCTTTCACTTCAAACGTTATCAGGGCAACAGTCCGTCTTTTCACGGAACGCACAAAAACAATAGAGAGTTCTTCGAGGCAGCCCATATCTACACTACTTTGAGGCCGAACACAACCTTAAAGTACAAACCGACGGCGAAAAGGCGACCTTCTCAATTCGAACTAAACGGTCCATCCGGCCGGGGCCGTGGAGACGGGCTTGCGAGCATCACCACCACCTGAATGCTCCACGGCCTTAAGAAAGAGAATTGCCGAGGGCAATGCCTTGCCGGACATCCTGGACATCACGCAAAATAGTGTTGAAATTGAGACGAAATCGCGATATTATAAGACTTGAAGTTTGCAGGGGCGTTTCAGTAAGGTGTACATTGGACACTCAGGTCACACGAAGGTTCTGCGCCGGATCCGACCTCTTGAATTTGAAGCCGACTGCAAAAATCCATCAGATAGGCTGGGAGCATGAACGCTAAAGGAATCGCACTGATACTGGCATTACATGCTGTACCGGCGGTTGCCCAGCAGGGGCCGCCCTACCCCATGAGCGGCGTCATTACCGAGATCACCTGGGCCGACGCCGGAACCATTGTTCATCAGGCGACCGGCAGTGACAACTGGCCCATCACGTGGGCCGACGACGGCGAACAGTACACCGCCTATGGCGACGGCTGGGGCTTCGATCCCAGGGTCCCGGAGAAGCTGAGCATGGGCTTCGTCAAGGTCAGCGGCGCTGCGCCCGGCATCGGAGTCAACATCCGCTCGGCCACCGGCGAGCTGAAAGGCGACGGCCGCTCCGGCAAGAAGGCAAGCGGGATGCTCATGGTCGATGGCATACTTTATATGCTGGTTCGCAACGCAGACAATAATGGCCGTCAGAGTCAGCTCGCCTGGTCCTCGGATCACGCCGTAACGTGGACCTGGAGTTCATGGAAATTCGCCGAACTGGGCTACCCATGCTTCCTGAACTTCGGACGGAACTATGCCGGAGCAAGAGATACCTACGTCTATGTGTACTCGCCCGACACTCCCAGCGCTTACGATGAGACCGGCACGGTGGTTCTGGCTCGCGTACCCAGGGAAAGCATTACCCTCAGGGATGCTTACGAGTTTCTTACGGGCCTCGATGCCGAAGGCGATCCGACCTGGTCCGGTGACATCAACCAGCACAAGGCGGTTTTCACTTTTACCGGGGGCTGCAACCGTCTTGACGTGACATACAATGCTCCGCTGAGACGCTACCTTCTGGTGATGCGCAGCCGCGCTCAGGCCGGCGGCATCAGTCAATTCAGTATCTACGATGCGCCCGAGCCGTGGGGGCCGTGGACGACCGTCTTCTACACCGAGAACTGGGACGTTGATCCCGGCGAGAGCGCGCATATCCCCAGTAAGTGGATCAGTGCTGACGGCAAGACCTGTCACCTCGTCTTCGCAGGCTCGGACAGCTTTGCGGTGCGACAGTTCGCCCTTGTTTCGGCGCAGACTTCCTTTGATTTCACTGGCGATGCCTTTGTGGATTTCAAGGATTTCCACCTGATGGCGCAGGAGTGGTTGGGTCACGGAACCAAGGCGGATATCGCCCCGCCTCCTTTCGGTGACGGGATTGTTGATTGGAGAGATTTAGCCGTGTTCGTTGAACAGTGGCTTGACGACACGGGCCTTATAGCCCATTGGAAACTCGACGAGACAGAAGGCTTGGCTGCGCGGGACAGCGCCGGCAGTCACGACGGACAACTCAACGGCGCTGCGTCCTGGCAACCGGCTACAGGTATGGTGGGCGGCGCGCTCGAGCTCGACGGTATTGCCGATTACGTCATTACCCCCTTTGTCCTGGATCCTGCCGGCGGAGCGTTCAGCATTTTTGCCTGGGTCAAAGGCAATACTCCGGGCCAGACAATTGTCTCGCAAATCGCCGGCGCGGATTGGCTCAAAGCGGACCTTGCCCAAGGCAGATTCATGACGGAATTGTCACGCCCCGCCTGGGGTCGGTTTGCCGCGACACCACTGGTCTCAGAATCGGTGATTGCCGACGGGGCCTGGCATCGCGTCGGCCTGGCGTGGGATGGCGCCGAACGTGCTCTGTTCGTTGACGACGCTGAAGTATCAAGAGATGCACTACCCGTTCTTACAGAAGCGACAGGCGGCTTGCATATTGGCGCAGGCGCAAATCTCGAGCCAGGTAGTTTCTTCTCCGGGATGGTTGACGATATTCGAATATACAATCTTGCAGTGACGCCGTAGTGGCTCAACGATTTTGGCGGGGCAGGCCCCACTGCCTTTTTGGAAGGAGAACATTATGTACAGACGATTGACTTGTTCAATCATTCTTGGGCTCGTTATTGCAGTGACATCGGCGCAGGCCAAGCTGATTCACCACTGGAAATTCGACGAAGACACGGTCGCCGGAGCCACGATAGCCATGGATTCGTCCGGAGGCCTTAACGGGACTATCGATGGCGCCCAATCGGTCCCTGGACAATACGGCAATGCCATGAGCTTTGACGGCACGAACGATGTCGTTACAATTCTCGGCTTCGTCGCGCCACCGCAAGGTACCATTGCCTTTTGGATCAATCCGGCCCTGGCCAAAACCAAGGAGCGAATCCTCGGAGCAGGGGGTGACTTTGAAGTATGGCTTCGCGGCAATGGAGAATTGAAAAACGAGTTATTTGACGCCGGCAGCTCAACGACGGGAACCGGAGCGGGTGCGCTGAACGCCAACGAGTGGGTTCACGTGGTCGCTACTTATGATAGTGCCACCGACGCGGTCCAGATATATTTCAACGGCGTACTGCTGGTCGAAGGAACGACCGAGGTCCCCAGCACACCAACGGAAACGACCCTTGTGGTGGGCCATCGGGGCGGAGCTTCGGCTGGGGAACACTTCGGCGGTCTGCTGGATGACCTTCAAATCTACGACCATGTTCTCTCGGAAGTCGAGATTTTGCGGGCCATGTCCGGTATAGACGAACGACTGGCTTGCGCCCCCTCCCCCGGTGACGGAGAAGCAGATGTGTCACGGGATACTGTTCTGAGCTGGACGCCGGGAATACACGCGCCGGTGGTCAACGGCCATACAGTTTACCTCAGTGAGAACTTCAATGACGTCAACGACGGCGTTGGCGCCACTACTCAGGATGCCACCAGCTATGATCCCGGACGTCTTGAATTCGGCACGGTGTATTACTGGCGTGTCGATGAGGTCAATGCCCCGCCGGACTCGACCGTATTCCAGGGCGAGGTCTGGAGTTTCACAACTGAACCCGTCGGCTATCCCATCGACGGTGCGGACATCACGGCCACAGCATCCAGCTCAGGCGAGGCAGGTTTCGGCCCCGAGAAGACCATTGATGGTTCCGGATTGGATGCGGACGGCCTGCACTCAACAAACGCAACGGATATGTGGCTCAGCGGCAATGAACCGCTGGGGACCTGGATCCAGTACGAATTTGACAAAGTGCACAAACTGCACGAGATGTGGGTCTGGAATTCCAACCAAATCTTTGAGGGGCTTTTCGGTTTCGGGATGAAGACCGTCACCGTCGAATACTCAACCAACGGCGCTGATTGGACGGCTCTGGCCGGCGTGCCTGAATTCACGAAGGCGCCCGGTGCGGATGGATATGCCCACAATACTACAGTCGATTTTGGCGGCGCAGCGGCTAAGTACGTCAAGCTGACTGCCACCAGCAACTGGGGAGGTATGCTTGCCCAATATGGTCTGAGTGAAGTTCGCTTTTTCTCCATCCCCGTCAGCGCCAGAAGACCTTCGCCCGAGTCCGGGGCTGGCGATATCGGCCCGGACGTAATCCTCAGTTGGCGAGCAGGCAGAGAGGCCGCCACACATGACGTATATCTGAGTATGGACGAACGGGCGCTAACAGATGGTACCATCCCGGCGGTAAGTGTGACCGAGGCGAGCTACAGCTCGGATCTCGACTTGAGCAGCACATACTACTGGCGAGTCGATGAGGTCAACGAAGCCGAGACACCCGCAACCTGGCAAGGGGACGTGTGGAGCTTTTCGACCCCCGAGTACCTTGTCGTGGATGATTTCGAGGACTACAACGATTACCCGCCCAACGAGATCTATTCGACGTGGCTGGACGGTTACGAGGACGCGACAAACGGCTCCCAGGTTGGTAATCTCATGCCTCCGCTTGTTGAGACGACGATTGTTCACGGCGGCAGACAGTCTATGCCGCTGTTCTACAGCAACACTGGCAGTGCTACATACTCGGAGGCTACACGCACGTTTGCCCCTGCGCAGGACTGGACCAAACATAGTATTCAGATATTGGTGCTGTACTTCTACGGCACCGAGGGCAACACGGGACAATTGTACGTCAAGGTCAACGGCGACAAGGTCCCCTATCCCGGCGACGCGGCCGACATCGCCAATCCAATGTGGGTCCAGTGGAATATCGACCTTGCCCCATTAGGCGTGAATTTGGCGAGCGTCACGAACCTGGCCCTTGGCATCGACGGCAACGGCTCCGGCGGCACATTGTACATTGACGATATCGCCCTGTATCGGTTGGCGCCGGAGTCTGACCGGTAAATACAGGTTGAAGCCGAAATAGCAGCTCCGCCCGGGCGCGTGCCAGCGGGTGCGCACTAATCCGGCTTGATTGAGCATCGTTGATATGAATACATCTGAATTTGTATTCTTCGGGCCTATGCCGACTCTTTCGACACAGGCCCCGGCTGTTGTTTTCAGATTCGAACTGACATCAGAAACATCGTAGCCTCAGGCACGCACAGTCTTTATCGCCCAGAGAAATGGGCCGATAACGCAGCAGAATATCAGCCAACCTGATTACATAATAAGAAAATTCAATCATAGTTTCCGGGCGATTCTCTGCAGCATCGCAGATGAGCGAAGAAAAAGGCCGATTTCCATCCTCCAGAGCAGCCTTGCAGAAAGCGAAGGCCGAATGAGGCTTTTTTCTGTGGTTTTTCGTTCGAAAACGCCGAAAAATACAGGAGCAAAATCTGTCGCGCAGGCTCACGAAGAATCGGCTCGGCGCATTGCGAAAGGAACAAAAAAAGCACCGAAATTGCGGGCATCATCAGAAAGACGTGAGCGGGGCATAACCTGTATAAAAAAAGACTTTGAAGGAGACAGAAGAATGGCCTTTGCACGGGTCGCAGAGAAACGAATGGGAGTGCCGGAAATAAGGATGAAGGCCCGGGCCCTTGGGTTGACACCCGGGAAGGCGAAAAAAGCCGAACTCATACACGCCATCCAGATGGCAGAAGGTCACAACCCATGCTTTGGCAGATCAAACAGCGATTGCCCCCACACAAACTGCTGCTTCATGCCGGATTGCCTCAAGCTCAGATCCTGAATTTGTTTGCTACTGAGGATAACCGGAATACGGGCGTTCCTCCCGGTTCCCCCGTATCCGCCGATGGCGGGCAGGAAATTTTGGCCCAACTTTTTTTTTGAATTATTGTATTTTATTGACAGTGACAGGTTTCTTCGATACCATCAATCTTGTGTCAAGGAGTATGCTGCTCTCCCTCGGAGTGTACTCCTGATTGAAAATGAGGGAATCAATATTGCGGGCTGTAAGTAAGGCCTAAGGAGAACATTGTGGACAAAGGTAAAGTGAAATGGTTCAATGAGAGGAAGGGGTTCGGTTTTATTGTTCCCGACGATGGCAGCCAGGACTTGTTCATCCATCACTCGAACATCGCGGTGGAAGGCTTCAGGTCCCTGCAAGACGGCCAAGCGGTGGAGTACGAAGTGGCTGAGGGCAAGAAGGGCCCCGAAGCTGTCGACGTACGTCCCTGCTGAACAGGAACTGCAACATGTTTGGGTAGTAAAAACCACGGGCCCTGCCGAACAGCGGGGCCTTTCTTGTTTGACAATCGGACATCGATCATTCACCATCGGTCTGGATTTGCGATTCAAGGCCTTCGTGCTCTGCGAGAATTGCTCTCTGACAACATCGGATTGGCGAGCCGAGAAGAGCAATGCTGTCCATGAGTCGCCGGAGATGGTCTTTCGCAAAGATGCTGACGGAGCAGTGACATGATGTATCTCTGATTTGGCATTAAGGAGAATGAGATGCGGCTTGCGAGATTATTCATTTTGGCGGCCGCCCTGGGGGCGGTTGTCTGCGGATGCAAGAACGAGAACGCCGGTACAGGAACGACCGAGACAGCAGCAGAAGAAACAGGAAAGGAGACGGCTATGGGTATAACGATTCAGTGGCTGGGTCATGCCAGTTTCAGGATTTGCCATGAAGATGAGATCATATACATCGATCCGTGGAAACTGCGGGATTCGCCACAAGACGCGACGCTGGTTCTGGTCAGTCATAGTCACCATGATCATTACTCGCCGGAGGATCTTGAAAAGGTCAGTGGACCCGAGACCAAGCTCATCGCCTCGGCTGATGTTGTTGCAAAGGAGAACTCGGGAGAGGCTATCATGGGCGGACTGACGATTGAGCTGGAGAATGCTCGTCTGACCGGTGTGGTCGCATACAATCCCGACAAGCAATTTCATCCGAAGGCCAACAACTGGGTCGGCTTTGTGGTCGAGCTCGGCTCAAAACGCCTCTATTACGCCGGCGATACGGACCTTACGGAAGAAATGAAGGCGTTGAAGCAGATCGATGTTGCGCTGCTGCCGGTGGGTGGCACTTATACTATGGACGCAGCCGAGGCGGCTGAGGCCGTGAACATCATCAGGCCGAAGGTGGCCATACCGTATCATTGGGGTGATATTGTGGGCGGCCGAAACGATGCGGAGAAATTCGCAGAGGCCGCGGAATGCGATGCCAAGATATTGACGCCGGGCCAGACATTCGGCGTGGAATAGAGAACCGTCCCGCAGTCAAGAGGCATGTTGAAAAGTCATTCGGCCCGCAAGACCAGATCGGGCAGATTTCGCGATACCCGAATCCCGGAGGATTTCATCTGCCCTGACCCTGGCATCCCATCGTGGAGTCTCAAGGGGCGCGAGAGTCTTTGCGCTCCGGGACCGTTCACGAGCAGAATATTGAACGAAGTAGTTGTTGGTATATGAGACTTACAATAGAACAACGCGTTGCGGCACTGGAACGAGAAAGCGTCGTGCTCTCGGATACGGTCAAGCTGCTGCACAGGCTGCTGAAGGAACAACGCCGGCTTATAAACGACTATATCACTAAGAAGGTGACATCTGTCGGCCAGAGTAAAGGACGAGAAGGCAACCTGCGCCCTGAAGATGAGCTATACATGTTCGTCTGCAAGACGAGATTCGAAAGGCTTGAAAAGCAGGTGGAGAAAATACGCAAACTCGTTGAGAAGCAGAAATTCGGGCTCAGGGCCGGTTAGCAAGCCGCCCGGGCCACCGTACGGAGAACCGCGCTGCGTTCATCGGGTCATTTGCGGGGAAGCTTCAGATTCCTGCGACACCGAGGGCACGCGACGTTGGGGCCTTTGAAGTTTGGAGGGACTTTCAGCTTCAGGCCGCAGACGCAGGTCAGAAAGATAAACTGATTGACCCGTCGCATGATGTCGCCCACTTGGCGCATTTGCTTTTCGAGGGACTCTTTTTTCTCATCTCCGGCACCGGCTTGGCGCAACGCAACATCCTCTTTACTGCTTACCGCAGTAGCGGGAACCACTGTTTTGCCATGTGTGACGCTCGTGAACGCATCAGAGTACGCCTTGAACGAAGCCCCCTGTGTCATGTTGCGCAGGATTTTTATTCTTTCGGAAATCGGCGGGTGCGTGCTGGTCAGATCGGACAATTTCCTCTGACCTTTTTTCTTGAAGGGATTGGCGATATACATCGGCGCGGTCACCTTGTTTGCCGCCGCCAACTGGGGGGATGGGTCAGCGGCAATCTTCTCCAGAGCGCTGGCCAGGCCTTCCGGATATCGAGTCAAACGAGCCGCCCCGGCGTCAGCGAGGTACTCCCGCCTCCGGGAAAGAGCGAAGTACAGCAGGTAGGCCATGATCGGGGCCAGGATCGCGGCCACGATTGCAACAACCAGCATGACAATCTGGGCTTGGCCGCCACCCTGGCCACCGCCGGAATACCTCCGGCGGGACCCCGTCATCGAACTGTAGAACATGCCGCGCAAGAAGACCTGTGAGAGCAGGACGATGGAGCCGAGCATGATGCCGGCAAGCGTCACGAACAGGATGTCACGGTGGAGAATATGGCTCATTTCGTGGGCGACGACACCCTGAAGCTCATCGCGGTTAAGCCGGGCCAGGAGTCCGGCGGTTACGGCCACCGACGCCTTCTGAGGGTTTCGGCCGGTCGCAAAGGCGTTGGGGGCCGGGTCGTTGATGATATAAACCTTGGGCATAGCGGGCAGACCCGCCGCGATTTTCATCTCCTCGACAACATTGTACAGTTGAGGATGAACGTCATGGGTGACAGGTGTGGCCCGGCTGGCCGCCAGAAGGATTTGGTCACCGCTGGAGAAGCTGACCAGAGTCAGAACCAGCCAGATGGCCGTTGCAATCATCAGGCCGAAAAGACCGCCCGCTCCCCGCCCAAAAGCCATGCCAATGACAAATCCCAGAAGCAGCAGCACCGCCGCCATCAGCACCATCAGGACGATGGAATTCCTTTTGTTGGCTCTAATCAGCTCCCACATAGTCTATGACTCGTGATTCCATTCGAGACCGAAGATGAAAACTTCCGGACGCAGCATCGACTGAACGTGCCCGCCGCATAGAAACAGTTCGCGCTCCCTCATCACAAGCCGTATCGAGAGCCGGCCCAAGAGAACGTCCTTCTGCGATTCCGCCGCTTCACCAATTCGCTCCCCGCTTAACTCGGGCCAAAGGCGCCGGCAGGAGACTATCGTCCGAAGATGGACTTTCTCATTGCGTCTTCATGTATTTCATTCGGTGTCTTAGCTAAAGCTCACCTTCGGGACCTCACGCTCAGCGGCGACTTCAATCTCGAAGAAGTCACGTTTGCCGAAAGCAAACATGCCTGCAATGATGTTCGAGGGGAACATCTGAATCTTGTTATTGTAGAACAGAACCTGGTCATTATAGCTTTGCCTGGCGAAAGAGATTCTGTTCTCGGTGCCGGTCAACTCTTCCTGAACCGCCAGGAAATTCTGATTGGCTTTCAGGTCGGGATAGTTCTCGACGACCAGCATGAATTTGCTCAACGCCTCGCCGAGCAGACCTTCAGCTTTCGAGGATTCAGAGACCGTCTTCGCTCCCATCGCCTGGCTGCGGGCCTTTGTGATCGCTTCAAACGTCTCACGCTCGTGCTTCATGTAGCCCTTGGCGGTTTCGACAAGATTGGGAATCAAATCGTGCCGGCGCTTGAGCTGGACATCAATCTGCGACCACGCGTTATCGACTTGATTACGCAGGCGGATCAGCGCATTGTAGATGCCAATAACAAAAAGGACCAGAAGAACCAAGACAACGACGATGATGATCAGTACTATTCCCGCAAGCCCCATAGGTTTTCTCCTTTGTTAGAGGTCCTCAGTCTCGATGACTATCCTCTTTTCTTCATGATTAATGCGACGACTATGACGACAACAGCAAACGCGATCAGAACTATGCTCCATGTACTCATGACCTTGCTCCTTTCATTAACCTTGACCGTGACTGTGACCGAACATATCCTTCAGTAACGTCTGAATTCTGTTGCCTCGATCCAATTGCGCTCTGTCGAAGATCTCGTGCAGCTCCCCCTTGTCGAACCACAGGCCGTCCCCTCTGCGGCATTTGTCGATGAGCAACGTGGGTGCGGCGGAGCCGACGACGATCTTCTGCATTTTTTTGTCGCAGATGGGACACGTTCTCACCCTTTCGCTGCTTCCGGGATCGACCTTGAACGAGTCGATCAGGTGTCTTGCTTTTCCCTGTTCACCCAGCAGAAGCTCGAGTTCGCCGGCGTCCAGCCAGATGCCGTCGCAGTCGGTGCAATAATCGATCTCCACATCTTCGAGCTCAAGGGTGATCATCGCATTTTTGCAAACGGGACAATCCATATAACTTCACTCACGACTCAGGGCCAATGAGCGTTCCTGCAAGGCCCGGCAGCAAAGGGCACGACTGTATCCGCCGAGCGATTCTACCATATAAGACGCCGGACGGCAGAAAAAATTCAAAAAAATTATCCCTATGGGTGACTTGCCGGCCGAGGGAATATTTGTTCTTGACGAGGTCGGGGGAATTGATTATTGATGGGCGTCGGCTGCTGGCGAATCCAGCCTGAGACGGGCCTGAAGCAACAAACAAGAAGACAAAGTCCTGCGTGTACCGGTGAGGAACCCTGTGCCAACAAAAGGCGTTCGATTATGATAGTTGACTGTCACACACACATAAATCTCGCGGCGGACGATGCCGAGACGTCCGAGCATTTCGCAGCGGCCGAGACGGTCGATGGGTGTATTGTGCTGGCCACGACCGACGGCCCGAGCGAGGAAATTAACAAGAAACTGGCCCAATACGTCAACAAGCACAAAGAGAAAATGGTCGGCTTTGCGGTGTTGCAGCCCAGCAAGGAAAAGGTCAGCGCCAACACCCTCAAACACCTCGTGGAGAAACTGGGTCTGAAGGGAGTGGTTCTGTATTGCTCCGCCTGCGGCTTTCATCCGGCTCACAGCAGAGCCATGAGGTTTTATGAGTCGGTGCAGGAACTTGCTCTTCCCGTTTTCTTCCACAACGCCGGAGATACTGTGGGGCCCCAGGCCGTCCTCGAATATACCCAGCCCCACCTTCTGGATGAGGTGGCCAGAGAGTTTCCGGCGCTAAAAATGGTCATTGGAAACATGGGGGTGCCTTTCATCGAGCAGACGTTGTTGATGGTGAGCAGGCACGAGAACGTCTATGCGGATTTGACGATACAGCCGAAAAATGTCTGGCAAACGTACAACATGGTCGTGGCGGCCCACGAATACGGCGTGATGGATAAACTTTTGTTCGGCAGTGGATTCCCATCGGGCAACGCAGGCCAGTGCATCGAGACACTGCTCGGCTTCAATATGCTTCTGGCGGATATCAATCTGCCGACTGTTCCGCGAGGAAGTATTCGAAGTGTCATCGAACGTGACACGCTCGGACTGCTTGGCGTAGAGACAAGGAGCACAGAAACGCAAGAGGACAAGGCTGAAAAGACAAAGGAGCGCAAGGGCCTGGGCAAGAAGGACAAAAAAGACAAGAAGGACAAGAAGGACGACAAATAACCATGACAGAGCTTTTGGAAGAGCAAAGAGAAAGCTGGGGGACGCGTGGTGGATTTGTCCTGGCCGCCGTGGGTTCTGCCGTCGGATTGGGTAATTTGTGGAGGTTCCCGTACGAACTGTACGATCACGGCGGCGGGGCTTTCCTGATTCCGTATATCATCGCGGTGTTTGTCATTGGTGTTCCGATGCTGATTCTGGAGTTCAGCATGGGGCACTTCACACAGCGCGCCGCCCCCAACGCCTTCGCGCGCAGCCACAAAAGACTGGAATTCGTCGGCTGGTGGAGCATCATTCTGGGCTTTGTCATTATCACGTTCTACGCAGTGATTCTGGCCTATTGTTTCAGCTTTCTGTGGTTCAGCATCAAGGGGATCGTCACCGGGGGGGAGCTGCCCTGGGCGGGCGAGGGGCTCACCGGCGTCGAGAATGCGAAGTCCTTCTTCAACAATACCTACCTGGGCAAGATCGACGGTCCCAGCCTCGGCAATATCCGGTGGAACATATTCTGGCCCCTGGTCGTGACGTGGGTGGTCATGTACCTGTGCATATTCAGAGGCGTCAAGCTGGTCGGCAAGATTGTCTGGCTGACGGTTCCGTTACCATGGTTGATGCTGCTGATTCTCACCGTACGCGGCTTGACACTCGAGGGCAGCATCGAGGGCCTGGCCTACTATCTGAATCCCGACTGGTCGGAACTGACCAAAGCTACAACGTGGCGATTTGCCTTCGGGCAGGCATTCTTCTCGCTGTCTCTGGCCTTCGGCGGAGTCATGATCACGTATGCCAGCTTTCTTCACAGAAAGAGCGACCTCAACAACAACGCGGCGATCATTGGGCTTGCGGATTTTGGCACCAGTTTTGTCGCCGGGCTGGCCGTCTTTGCCACTCTGGGCGGGATGGCCTTCGTCACCAGGCAGGCGGGGCATCCCGTAGCAGTGCAAAACGTGGCCGAGGGCGGCCCGGCGCTGGCGTTCATTGCTTTTCCCTATGCGCTGGCGCAGTTGCCTTACTCGGCCTGGTTCAGCTTCGTGTTCTTCTTCGCGCTTGCGACACTTGGCATCGACTCCGGATTTTCGATCACCGAATCGGTTCTGGCGGCGATAACAGACAAGACCGGGTGGCGACGCTGTGTCGTACTGCCGGTCATCAGCATCGTTGGACTGGCCATAGGAATGGTATATATCACTCAAGGGGGGCTCAACTGGCTTGGAGTCGTCGGCGACTTTATCGACGGGACATGGGGCATTGCTTTTCTCGGTCTGCTGGAGTGCATCACGATAGGATGGCTGTGGCGCGTGGACGTGCTCCGGCGGCACGCCAACGAGCGAAGCGACTGGAAACTGGGCAAATGGTGGGACTACCTCATTCGAATCTTCACCCCGGTCATTCTCTGCTCGCTGTTCTTTTGGAGCCTCTTTGACGACTTGACCCGGGAAGAGGGATTCCTTCGTTCGCCGGACGGGGACTGGATTCTGCCCAACTGCGTGGGACTGTCGGTCATGATTCTGGTGCCTATCGCCGCGGTGCTGGTAAGCTGTGCCAGGGGGCGCGGCGACCTGGAGCGGCGGAACAGCTCTGAAATGAACCTTCAAGCCAAAGGGCAGTTCGGCGGGACTATCGCTCTTGTTCTCGCCGGGGCGTCTGCCGTACTCATCATGGTCTTGTTCAGATTCGCGGTTGAGGGCCGCCACGAGAGACTCCTGCTCTGCGCCTCATTGCCCCTGCCGGCAGCCGCGGTCATTATCGGCAATCATCTGCTCAATAGGCACAACAAATCGGATACCCGGGCATCCCGGCTTGCCCGCTGGGGCGGAATGCTCGGGACAATTGACATCGGCGGCTTCATCGCCCTGTGCCTGGTCTATTCCACGTCAAAAGAAAGCGAGCACGCCGCTCATCCCCCGCAAGAACAGCTTAGCACTGTATCTTATGTCATTCTCGGCGCCGTTTCCCTACTGATCATCTGCGGCTTGGGCTGGTGTTTCTACAGGGCGTTGTCGGCTGCCAATGAAGATGCGGGAATTCAGCATCCTGACGAAGTCGGGGATGAAGAGCAGGAAACCGACGCGTAACCGACGCCGGATGCGGAACCGGCTCGCGCTCGGCTCAGAAGAGCGATGCCGAACGCCACGCCATGTGTCATTTGGGCTTGAAACCTTTGACCGTGTTGCCCGTGTACTTGGCGCAGGCTTTTTCCAGATCCACGTCGCTTATGTTGGCCAGTGTGCAAAGCCAGGCGAAAACATCGGCAAATTCTTCCTCTCTGTTATTCTGATCCTGGGACGCCAGGGCCGTTGCAAGCTCGCCGACCTCTTCAACAAACCACATAAACGTCGCTGGAATGCCTCTTTCCCGGTCTCTCTTCTCATATTTCTGAGAGATCAAACGCTGAAATTCACTGATATGCATAGTACACACGTCCCAAAGAAGAAATCCAAAAACGCGGCGAACATCCTGCATATCCACCGAGTTCCATTCCTGTTTCTTCCAGGAATGGGCCAGCAAATGGTATCCGTTTGCATGCCAGTTGGCAAGAGTGCCACTCTCTGACATGCGCACAATCCACAGTCACCGGGCGAATCTCAAATCAGAGAAGTCTTCCGACGAGGGTACAGCGGCGCCAAAATTCCTGTCTAATGTGCAAAAGACTTGACATCGAAGGGGCTCTCACATAGGATTCGCGTACAATTTTTGGTCCTGTTAGGGAGGTCGCTATGGCTGTGATTAAGCCAATGATCAGTGTTGAGTACGCCGGGAACGCCACAATCGTAAGATTCACCGATGAGAAGATCCTCGAAGAGAAAGACATCAAGGCCCTCCAGAATTCAGTCATGCCCATTATTGAGTCCGCCTCGGGACGAATCAATCTGATTCTGGATTTTGGCAACGTCCGATTCTTGTCCTCGGCCGTCCTGGGACTCTTGATAAGAATCAGTAAGAGGATCTACGAATGCGAGGGACAACTCCGGCTCTGTAACATAAATCCGAAAATCTATGAGATTTTTAAGATAACGCGACTGACCAAAACGTTCGATATTTATGAAAGTAGTGAAGGCGCAATAGAAGACCTTTCACAAGCCGATTAGGCAAGAGTTTCTTGCATAGCGAGCTTATGGCGTCAGAAGCACCAATTAGTTGCTCCATGGTTGTCGAGAGCAAATCGTCTGCTGTCTCTGAAGTGTGCAAGCAGATTCTGTCCAAGCTCGAAGCCTATAATTTCGGCAAAGACGATATCTTTGCCGTTCATTTGACGTTGGAAGAGGCGTTTCTCAATGCCGTCAAGCATGGTAACAAGATGGACCCGACCAAGACGGTCAAGATCGACTATTCTGTGGATTCAGACAAGGTGGAAATCTGCATCACAGACGAGGGCGAAGGATTTGAGCCGGACTCCGTGGCGGACCCCCGATTTGGCATAGGGCTCTTCGAGCCCGGAGGCAGAGGATTGCTCCTGATGAATTCGTATATGGACACTGTGAAATACAACGAGCGAGGCAACAGCGTGTACATGGTCAGATACAAAGAGAAACCCGATATGACAATTGGATCCGGCGAAATAGAGGCATAGTCCCAGGAAGGCCCCGGCCGGATTAAGGATAGAGTCGGTGGTAGATAAGAAGGAATACATGAGAATGTCTTGCAGAGTTGTAGTTTTTTGCAGCTGTTTGTTCGTTTTGGGCAGCTGTACGCCGAATGATGAGGCGATGCCGCAAATTGTCTATAATCCCAGCCCTCAGCCCCGCCGTGTGCCGCCGAGAGTGAGTCCGCCGGCGCCGAGCCGGCGAAGCACGACCGATAACGTTCCAAGAAATTGGCTGCCCCCCTCCTCGGTTGAGAAGGACTGGACGGCGATCGTGATACACCACTCAGCAACACAAAATGGAAATGCCGCCATTTTTGACAAGATGCACAGGGAGCAGAACCACTGGGCCGGCATCGGCTACGATTTTGTCATTGGCAATGGGACGGATAGCGGCGACGGAGAGGTCGAAGTCACGTTCCGCTGGCAAAGGCAAATTCCGGGTGCCCATTGCGGAGGAACGCCGGGCAACTGGGCCAACGAGGACGGCATCGGAATCTGCCTCGTCGGGAATTTTGATCGCACAATGCCAACATCACGACAGATGGAGTCGCTCCTGAGACTGGTCCGCTTCCTGCAAAAACGATATGGGATTTCGAACAGGCGTATCTACGGCCATAACAGCACTCCGGGAGCACATGTGACCCATTGCCCGGGAACCAGATTCCCGATGAGCAGGCTCAAATAGACGCTCTGTTGCTGAGCGGCGACCGGCGTTTCGATCCGGGTGAGGGGCCTATTGCGTCCCATAACGTCATATCCGCGGTCAACCGCCGCACTTTACCCGCAGAATCAGGTGAAAAACCAACCGTTTGGAAAGTCTCCGCGCAATTATACCGAAGTGTGTTCAGATGGCATGATTGAAAGAGCAAATAAGGAGCCCGTGGAATGAACATGTATGAGTCGCTTTCGTCTCCGAGCTTTGTGCTGAACGAGCAAATCGCACGGCAGGTATTCGAAGTCCTGCCCGAACGGGGACCGCTGGTTCTGATCATGGACAGACGCGGCAATAGCTGGCCCAGCGATTCGGAAGAGTTCGCCAAGCTCAATATCAGCGAGTCATTCCTGAAGGAGCTTCGCAGCAAGATTGATGATGGCGCCGAGCCCGTGGTAACGCAGGCGGAGGATTGCAGTATCATTGCCGCAGAGTTGACGACCGAACAGAGTGACTGTGGCTACGTCATCGTCGCCCTGCCGAACTACAGCCCGGAATCGACCCTGATCAACATCGATCTGATCGAAATGTTGCTCAGTCAATTCAGCCTGATCGCCAGGCTCATCGAGAAGAACAATCTCCTCTACGAAGCCCAAATGAAATACTACCGCGCGTGTGGTCCCGGCACGCCGGCGACAAACTGACCTCTATCTCACATCTATCCCATTCTTGGCCGCTTGTTTCCGCCCCGGACAAAATCAGCTGAGGGCAAAGTTTGAATTGCGTTTCCGGGATGGGGGCCCTATAATGACCGGACAGAATGGGACTGTATGCTCCGTCACCAAAGAATAAGCGCAAGACGTTGATAGACAAAGGGAAACAGTGAAATTCCAGGTTTTTCGAAACGGCCAGGTCGTTGACCAATTCACCCTGTGCGGCGCCTATCTGTTCGGCGGCGACGGGCTCGGCGTCCGCCGAGCGCAGATAACCTTCAAAGACGGTTTCGTGGAGTGTATAAAGCCGAATCTGGAAACGGCCGGTCTGGCCTTGCTCTGGCCCATCGACGGTTTTGGACGTGTACTGCTGCCGACCACCTGCCTGCCCGAGAGAGAACGGCCCTATAATCTGAATGTCGAGATCGCACGGGCAAAGCTCATGCAAATTGTCAACAAGAGGGAAGATTGGCTGTTCTTCAACAACATCGAGGGCCTGACGGACCTGCTGAAAGAATCCCAGGATCTGTTTATTCGGGCGATTCAGAATATCTCCGTGCCGTCGGAGGCCTCGAAACTGGCGGACGAATCGCTGGAGAAAGCTGTCGTCTTCTCTGAGAAGCTGGCCATCAAGCAAGCAGAATCCCTCTTCAAGACCCGGAGCCGGAGCCACGGTTTTGGCCGGGGATGCTTCGGCTGCCGCGCCGACCCCGCACAAATTGACAATCCTGTGTACGTTGAGAAGCTGCTGCAATTGTTCGGGTCGGCAACCATACCTGTAAACTGGGCCCAGGTGGAACCTCGCAAGGGCACTTACGATTTCTCGCGAATTGACGCCTGTGTCGATGCGCTCGCCAAGAAGAAAGTGGCACTCAGCGCCGGCCCTCTGCTCTGTTTTTCCAAGGAACATCTGCCCAAATGGGTGCTCCGCAACGGAAAAGGATTCGAGAAGATCCGGGAAACGGCCTATCAGTTTATTTTGAATGTTGTGGGTCGCTATTCCGGCGTGATTCGCGCGTGGTATTCCGTAAGCGGCTTGAACGCGCAGAATCATTTCGGATTTGGGTTTGAGCAGATCCTGGAAATGACCCGGGCTGCGAATATGGCCGTGAAGCAGGCCAGCGACAGGACCTTCAAGATCATCGAAGTCTGCAATCCGTGGGGGGAATACTACACGACAACACCCAACAGCATCCCCCCGCTGGTCTATATGGATATGGTCGTGCAAAGCGGGATCAGTTTTGACGCGTTCGCACTGCAAATGAGATTCGGCAAGAATCAATCGGGCATGCACATTCGAGACATGATGCAGATCTCTGCGATCATGGATCATTTCGGGCCGATCGCCAAGCCCTTGTATGTGACCGATGTGGAAGTTCCAAGCCAGGATGTGGACGGTCTGCAGGATGGGAACGTTGCAGGCATTTGGCACGAACAATGGAATCAAGCCAGACAGGGCCAGTGGATCGAGCAGTTCTACAAAATTGCACTCAGTAAAGCGTTTGTCAACTCGGTGACGTATTCGAACCTTGTGGACACAGAGGACAGCACCATAGAACACAGCGGGCTGTTGACAAGCGAACTTGAATCCAAGGAATCGTTTCAAACCCTGAGGAAACTGCACGACGGCATTTTCAGCCGATGATAAGAACTCGTACCGAGCATCATGACTTTTGACTCGGCCGGACAACTCCATTCGGTACATAATATGAGACAAACAGGCCAACACAGGATTCAGTCTTTCGCATTTGTCATCAGCATAGGTGTGGCGGTTTGCCTTTCGTGCGGTTTTATCTCGAATCTGGGGGCGGATGAATCGGAGCGCCCGGCGGGTAAAATTCGGTTGGACGGCCGGATAAATCCGAACGAGGCGCCCGTGCAAAGCCTGGTCAGATTGCCCGGCCTGGGAGTCGAACGCGCCGGAGCCATCGTCGCGTACCGCGAGAATGCCCATCGAGAAGGAACACGCCCGGCCTTTGAGAATTGCGAGGACCTTCAGAGAATCCGCGGCATAGGGCCCAAGACGGTCCAGGACATAAGCGAGTGGATAACCTTTGAAGAAAAGTAGCTCACACTGAGGGCGAGAAGCTGCAAAAATGAACGATTGGGCAATCAACAAACCGTTGGGCCAATGTCATGGCACGGGAAGAAAGATTGAATATGGCGAAGAGTACTTCGGCGCCCTGGTCCAGACGGAAGAAGGATTACAACGGCGGGATTTTGGCGCAGATTACTGGGAGAGCCAGAAGCCGGAGACGTTTTGCCACTGGAAAACCAAGCTGCCCCAACCGGGTCAAAAGAAGCAGTTGTTCGTGGACGACCAGATGCTGATGG
>CP070806.1:408025-429833 GCA_020343675.1 Phycisphaerales bacterium | reverse complement strand
CAACCTTGCTCTTGAGCCAGAAGGTTCAGGTTTTCCAGTGCCGCAGCGAAATCGGGTTGGATCGCCAGAGCCACCTGGTAATTCGCGGCTGCTTCTTCCCACCGATTCAGTTCCTGCAGGGCCAGACCCACAGAGCAATAATGAGCGGCCTGACCGGGCCGTGTCTGACAGACGGTCTGCATGTCCTCAGCCATGTCGGCAACACTCCTTTTTCGTCGTATGGTTTCTGCGCTGCGCCGGCTCTTCTCTGAAGTAATTCTGCTTGCTGAGATATTCATCTTTGTTCTCGATGTACCACTGCCAGGTGAGTTTGAGTCCGTCGAGAAGCGACGTGGACGGCTCATAGCCCAGATGGTCTCTGGCAAGCGAGATGTCCATGACCCGTCGCGGGAAGCCGGAGGGCTTGCTCGTATCAAGAACGTAGTTGAAATCCAGAAACCGATTCAGCGTCTCAACCAGCTCTCTGATGGAATAGCCCCGCCCGCTGCCCAGGTTCACAAAATCCGTTTTTGTCCCATGATACAGGGCGAGAATCACGCCTTCGGCGACGTCCCTGCTGTACGCGAAATCGCGGATGGCCGAGCCATCACCCCAGACCACGACCGGATCTTCCTTCCTGTATATTCGGTGCATGAGCGTGGGAATCACCATCGCGTTGTCGGGGTCGAAGTTGTCCCCCGGCCCATAGACATTGCACGGCCGGACGACGGCAAAGTTTTCCAGGCCGTACTGAGTTTTGTATGCCTTAATCTGGAGTTCAGCCATCCTCTTGGCCCAACCGGGGAACATGTCCATCGGTGGGCCGTCAAGGTTTTCATTCTCTTTGAATACCTCCGCACTGGCGTAGGCGCCGATGGAGCTGGTATAAACCACTCTTGCGACGTTGTTGAGCCGGGACGCCTCCAGTACGTTCGTATTCATCATCAACAGCGGAACAAAGAAGCTGGCCGGCCTGGCCTTCGTAACCTCTATCGAACCTTTCACACCCGCCAGATGACAGACAAAATCCATGCCCTGTGTCATGTCTTTGCAGAATCCAAAATCCGCAAGGTCTCCCAGCACGTGTTCGGCCCTGTCGTCAACGTTTATCCTGTCCAGTGAGACCACCTTCACGTTGGCACCTGCATCGCACAGGATGCTAACGACCTGCCGGCCGATCAGGCCGGTCCCGCCGGTCACGAGTACGTTACTTCCACTGAAACTCTCTAAGATGTCTGTCTTGATCACGAGAAACCATCCCGCCCATTCGGGCTACTCAACAATAAAATAGGACACCCTCGAAGCGTAGCGATACCGTCGCAGTTTGATGTTGTTCAGTCCGAACACCTCCATCAGTGCGGCGGTCTCACCGGGTGAGTCATGGTCGTTCAGCTCATCGAATCCAAGAACACTTCCTTTGACCAGTCTCGGCTTGATGGCTTCGAGGCACACTTTTGTGGGTTCGTACAGGTCAAAGTCGAAGAATGCCATGGCCACGATGGTCTCGGGGTACTGCTCAAGATACTCATATACCTTCCTGCAGGCATCGCCGACCACAAACTCATACTTCTTTAGATGATTGAGGGGATTATCCCCTTCCTGGCACTGCATGACTTCATCCAGGTAGGGCAGGTAATCATCCGTGACCTTGATGTTGCCGACCTCTATCATTTCGGAGCTGCCGTCCTTCTGGCTGATACTGGGGAATCCTTCAAAGGTGTCAAAGCCTATGATCTTCTTGTGCCGGTTGTAGGGTTCATAGATCGCCCTCAGGGCCGCGAAATAGGACATGTTCTGCCCCCAGCGCGTGCCGAAATCCATGATGACCCCCTGGATATCTATCGCCTGTCTGTATAAGAAGTCCAAAAAGAGCAAACGCGAGAGAGTCTTTGAATTGAGGAATAAGCCAAGATTAGGCAAAATAGCGTCGTCGGGAAGAGGGGATCTTTTCAATACATCAACAAATTTGTCTCTTGCCGCATTTTCTACATCACTTGCGTAGTTCATGCCGCCTAAAGTTATCTGTGGCATAATCGTATCTCCTTCAATTGACGCCTATGTTCCGAAACCGCTCGTTCACTAAAATCGTTGGTGAAACATTTTCATATCGTTACACTTTGCGGCTGTGCGCAAAAATACTCGCTGATGGCCTGTTCGAGGCTGCGCCTGTCGATTCCATGGCAACGCCTTATGAGCTCTCTTCCGCCATATTTGTAGCAGTGTTGGTAACCCGCGTTAATATCCAGTCCAAGCCGTTTTACGGGAACAGGCATCTCGTTATCGTTCAGAATTTCGCAAATCGCGCTTCCCAGCCCGCCGGGCAGGAAATGTTCCTCCAGCGTAATGATCTTCTTGACGCCGTCTATCGTCTCAAGCAGCGTCGATTCGTTGATCGGGATCTCAAACACATCGACAACGCCTATATCCAGACCCTCGAATCCTGGAGAGCCGGCAATCGCGTTCGCCACGTGGACCATGGGACCGGTAGCAATGATGATGTTGTCCTTGCCCTCCCTGAGCCTTGCCAGTCCATGTGAGAAGTCAAAACCGCCGTCATAGATCACGGGGTAGAAGTCCTTATCCAGCCGTATGTAATTGGCCTTCTTCTTAGTACACGAAATATCGGCGTAGGCGGCTGCCATGACCGCGTCGGTGATGCTATGGATTTCGATGTTCGCAAAAGCCCTGAGCACCGCGACGTCTTCGATGAGATGGTGGGTGGGGCCGTCACTGTCATAGCTCAGGCCCGTGCCCATGCCGACAATCGTGATAGGGATGTGCATGATGGCGTTTGCGACTCTGATTTGTTCCAGACATCGAAGCGTGATGAACGGGGCAATCGCATAGGCGAAGACCTTCTTGCCGGTCAGGGCCAGCCCCGAGGCGATCACGATGGCATTTTGTTCGGCGATACCGACGTTGACAAATTGTGCCGGCAGATCTCTTCTGAACTTATCGAGGGCGGGCGCGCTCATGTCCGCAGCCACAATGACGATGTTCACATCCTCTCTGGCCAGTTCATAAAGCCTGTCAAAAAAAGCATCTCGCTGAGTTACGTCAGACATGTTGATACCTCCGGTCGAGTTCCGCCAAACATCTATCTGCAACCTGCCCCGAAGGAGCACGCCCATGCCACAAAGGCTGGTGGCACAAAGACTCTGCTCCCTGGCCCTTGACCGTCTCGGCGATCACCACGGTCGGCTTATCGGAGGTTCTGGATCGCAGCGGTTCCAAAGCCCTGAGAAGCTGCTCGAAGGAATGTCCATCCACGCGAAGGACATTGAAGCCAAAGGACCGCCATTTGTCCTCGAAAGGCTCCAGAGCCACGAGGTTTTCCGTAAAATCAGTGACGCACAGGTAATTGCGGTCAACAACAGTGATTAGATTGTTTAGCCTGTTGTGGGCGGCGAACATGGCCGTCTCCCAGATCGAGCCTTCATAACATTCGCCGTCGCCGAGCAGCGCATAGACGTTGTACAGTTCCATATTCATTCTCGCGCCCAGGGCGATTCCGGCCGCGACACCGTAGCCCTGCCCCAACGATCCCGCGGTAATCTCAACTCCGGGGACGTCCTTTTGCAGGTGCACCGCAAACATCCCCCCCGGCTTGTTGAATTTCTTCAGCTCGCTCTTATCGTAGAAGCCCAAATCGGCCAGGATAGTGTACAAGGCGGGACTGGCCTGGCCCTTGCTGAGAATGAAGCGGTCCCGCTCGGGCCACTCGGGATTCTGCGGATCGCAGCGAAGCAGATTCCCGTAGTAAAGCGCAATGAGGATGTCCACACACGAAAAGCAGGACGTCACGTGGCCTTTGCCCGCATCGATGCACATTTGCAGCATTGCTTTTCTGATGTGATGCGATTTTCTTTCGAGTTCTTTTGTGAGACTATCCATCTGATTTCCCTTGTGTACGCGATGCCTTTCAGCCCGATGTTAAAAAGGTCCTTTGAATTTTTGCTCGTAGCTATAGAAGTTCTCGCCCGACAAATCCGTTTCTTGCAGAGACAGCTTTGTTTCAATCGCCCTGACAATCCGCGCTGCGCTGGGATAGAACGCGTTTTCGAGATGCCTTGCGCACGGACAATGGGTGTGCTCGAATCCCAGCCGGCGAACAGGCGATTTGAGTTTGCCGAAGCTTTTCTCGGCGATTCGTGCGGCTATCTCGGCGCTGAATCCGCAATGGATCCAGTCGTTATCCACAAGGATGCAATGCCCGGTTTTTTCGACCGAGTCTATAATGGAGGCGTCGTCAAGCGGCTGGACCGAGCGCGCGTCAATCACCTCGACGCTCACGCCGTGCTTCTTTCTTACGATCTGGGCCGCCCTGATCGCTTCGACGTTCATCCATGAAGTGGCGACCACCGTGACATCATCGCCCGAAAGCAACACGTTCGGCTTGCCGATTGGGGTGCAGAAATCCTCTTCCGGGACCTCGTCAACCGCGTAGTACAGCCATCGGTGTTCAATGACGATCACGGGATTGTCATCCCGTATTGCCGAGATGAGCAGCCCTTTGGCGTCGCGGGGCGTCGTCGGCATGACGACCTTTAATCCCGGGATGTGAGCGAAGCAGGAGTGCATCGTTTTACTGTGTTGAAATGCCTGTCCCCATCCCCGGCCTACGACGGCCCGTATAACCAGCGGTACTTCCAGCGTGCCGCCCGAGGTATATCTGTAGCTGGCGACCATGTTGGCCAGTTGATTCATCGCCAGGAGCATGAAGTCCACGCGCATGTGTACGTGAATCGGCCGGGCTCCGTTGATTGCGGCCCCCAGACCAAAGCCGGTCATCGCATCCTCCGACAGAGGCGTGTCAAAGCACCGGTCCCGGCCAAATCGCTCCAGCAGGCCGACCGTCGTCCCGAATACCCTCTTATGATCAGGCACTCCTATCCCATAGACGAAAACAGACGGGTCCCGATCCATCTCCTGGCTTATCGCTTCATTCACAGCCTGGCAGTAGCTGATTTTTCTCATGCAAGCACGTCCTTGTTCAGTTCGGATATACAGCAGAATTCTGCCTCTTGCGCCCTAATCAGACTCCTGCTTACCCTCTCATCGACATCGGCCTCAAGGGCCTCTATCGCACTTTCCCGCCAGCTTGAGTCTTTGAGCTTCTGCCGTTGCAGACGGACCGGATCCGCCTGCAGCCACGACTCCAATTCGTCTCTGGACCGATAGCCGGCGTCAAAATCCTCGTTCACCCCGACGTGTTCGAGATACCTGAAATACTCCAGACGAACAAACGCAGGCATGGACTGCGCGCTCGCCTGCTCGACGGCCTCGCGCGTTAACGTGTAGATGGCCTCTGCATCGGTGGCCTTGGCTTCATACACCAGACAATTGAACGCCGAGACGATCTCTGTGATGGACTCAAACCCTCGTCGTTGTGATTTCGGCGTGTGTACGGCCAGGCCATTGTCCTCACAAACAAAAAGAACAGGCAGTCTCATCAGGCACGCGGCGTTCAGGCTTTCCCAAAAGACCCCTTCTTCGACAGCGCCATCGCCAAAGAACACGGCGACCATCTTTCCGTTATTGGCCCGCTTGTTCGCAAAGGCGCATCCCGCGGCCACCGGGATAATGCTTGCCACAATGGCGGAAGTGCCCATGAATCCGTGGTCCGGAGCGCACAGATGCATCGAGCCTCCTTTGCCCTTCAAGAGGGCGGTTTCTTTGCCGTACATTTCAGCGAAGAAATCATCGGTGTCTTCGGTTTTCGCCAGGTACAGCGCATGAGACCGGTATGTCCCAAATACCTGGTCCTCAGCCGCCAGAGCCTCGCAGACGCCGACGGCAATTGCCTCGGCCCCCATGGACATGTGCATCGGCGTCTTCATCCGGTCTTGGGAATAATGCGCAACAATCTCTTCTTCGCATCGCCTGATAAGATACAGCTTCTTATACAGCCGCCGATTCAACTCGCTGGTCTTGTCCAGCACCTTGTCTTTTTCCGTAGTAATCACGCCAGTAATCCAGAGTATCCTGTAATGTCTTCTCAAACCTGATTTCAGGCTTCCATCCCGTTGCTTCGTAGAACTTGTCCACACATGGTATCTGCAGCGTCACATCGGAAGGGCGCAGCCGTGCCGGGTCAATTTCAACCTTGATGTCCTTCACCGTCGAGAGCGCCAGCAACTGATCGAGCATCTGACCGATAGTCATGGTCTCGATCCCGCCGATATTGTAGACCTCTCCGGGCGGGCACTTATGCACCAAAAGCCAATAAGCCCTGACGGCATCACGGACATCGGAGAATGTCCTGACGCTGTCGAGATTGCCCACACGGACCAGCGGTTCCGCCAGAGAGGCCTCTATCGCCGCCACCTGCCGGGCAAAATTGGAGACAACGAACACTTCGCCCCGGCGAGGGCCCGTATGGGTGAACATCCGGCTGCGAATCGTCTTGACCTGCCACGACGTCCAATACTGAAACGCCAACATGTCCTCTCCCACCTTGCTCACAGCGTAGGGAGAGGCGGGTCGCAGGGGATTGTTCTCTCTGATCGGGACTTCATCTTCCCTGACCTGGCCGTACACTTCGGATGAGCTGCATACGTGAACGACCGGATCCCATGAGTCCGATTGTTTGAGTTGCTTGACCGCTTCCAACAGGTGGCACGTGCCGATGACGTTCGTCTCCAGCGTATCGGCCGGCGCCAGAAAACTGAAATCGACATAGGACTGCGCCGCCAGATGGAAGATGATATCGGGACGGCAGTCCGCCAGGACGCTTCGCACAGACGCAAAGTCCTGCAAGTTGCCGTAATGCAGGGTAATCCTGTCCATGATCGATTCGATGTAATCTCTCGGTGAGCGCCATCGGAGCAAACCCGTCACATCCACATCGGGGGCGTGTTCAAGTATGTATTCGGCCAGGTGACTTCCGACGAAACCCGTGATGCCCGTTATCAAGATTCGCACGCTTGCACCTTCCCTTCAGTCAGATATTACGGCGATACGTTCCAATGATTTTCCTGCCCCTGCGAATCCGGCCCAGCTCTTCAGAGACGTCGGCTTTCTCAGCCGCGACGACCAGAGACAAGGTTTCGTATAGTTTCCGCAATTTCTCAAGCCTGTGTTGAAACTGCCCGGAGCCGGACGGGCCAAGCTGCGAGACTGTTTCCACAAGAGAACCGGCCCTTGCGGTCAGAACGTCAAACTGCTCGCCGGCGGCGTCCCCTTGATGGGCCAGCTCAATTTGCCTCTTCAAGAGGCCCTCAAGCTCATCCAACAGGCCTGTAGCTTCATTCACAGTAGTTTCAACACCGATATCCATACGATTTCATTGTGCGCCTGCGGCGGCGCCCATTTGTCCGGCCTGCGCCAGGCTGTGCTCGACTTCTTCCAGCAGGTCCGCCGCATCTTTGTGATTCTTGTCCAGCGCCAGAAGGTCCTGGAGTACTTTTTTCGAGTCCTCGAATCGGCCGTCTTTCATATAAAGCGCCGCCAGGGGAAACATCACGGAGACATCGCCCGGGTGCATGTCCAGATACACTTTTAGATAGTGGGTCACCTTTGCAAATGAGCCCATTTGGCACGAGGCTTGAAACAGACCCAGCAGGGCGATCAGGTTATCCGTGTCCAGTTCGAGGCACTTCAGATACATCTCAAAAGCCTGCTTGTAGTCACCCTTCTGCTGTGCAACCAAACCGAGTCCGGCGTAGGCCCTGGCAGAATGCCCGTCCAAGCGACAGGCTACCTTAAAGGCAACCTCTGCATCCTCAAGCGCTCCTTTCTGCAATGCAAGGATTCCCAGTCCGGCGTAGGGATCGGGCGCATCCGGCGACAGGACCGCTGCTTTTTCATAGTAATGCTGTGCCTGCTCGTAACTGCCCACGGATGTGTAACAGTCCGCCAGTTCCTGTAAGAGCTCGTAGTGCTGGGTGGAATCATGCTGCACGCCTACGTTGTTCTCTGTCACGTCCATAAAGAGTCGTTTCCTTCAAAGATACCGTTCTCATAGCCCTTTGGGGCCCGCCGGCTATGCTCGCAAGCCGATGGAGAGACCGGGATGTTCGAGTCAGAATCGGACAGTATCTGCTCGGCTGCCCTGAGCAATTCAATTGCGGGGCCAAAATCCTTCTGTTCGCGCTTGACTTTTGCCTCTAACAGAAGCGTGTCAATAGTCGGCCGTCTCTGGTTGACCCTGTGGCTAAACTCGGCCGCTCTGGCGTGCTCGCCGGCCTTGAAGAAAGCCTTGGCGGCCAGACTGTGCATCCAGAGGGCATTGCCATGATGCTCGGCGATGTACTCAAACATGTGGGCCGCTTCGAGGTAGTTGCCCTCCTTTTCTTCCGACCGGGCCTGAAGAAGCAAATTGTCGAACTGGAAGGGAAGTTCCTCGAAATCCGGCGACCTCAATACCATGCCGGCGGCCCTGAGCGATTCCCGCACGGGCAAATCTGGAGAATCCCTGCGGGCGCCGAGCAAATCGTTCTTGCTCATGGCCGCTGCCCAGAGCTTGTCCGTGGATCCTTCGGCCTCGAAGGCGACACCGCCCGACGGATTGTTCATCAGAGCGTAGAGCGGATTCTCTATCCACATGTCTTTGATGGGCAGGCCCGCCGGCGCGAGTGCGATGGTGTCGCCGTCGCATTGTGCCAGAGCTGCGTCCACGCGTTGAGCCGAGGACGAAGCCGGATCCACGGGCACTCGGACCAGATTGGGCATATCCGTCTTGAACCGGTTGAAATCAGACGCCGGCAGGGGCAGGTAGAGCTTGTAGGGATAAAACGTATGCCGCCAGATGGCCCCAATCGTCGCGCCTGCCTGTCTGTCGAGCCGATCCCCGGCAAAAATGATCGACATCTCCCGAATCTTTGTCCACGGCTCAGGGGGGCGGCTCGTCCGTATGGCCAGAACGTTGCGGGCATACTCGTTCTTGTCCTTGCGCCGCTGAACCGATATTCTGTCACAGTCCCCCATGGGATGGCAATACTCGCCGGTAACTTCGCAGACGTGGTGGAAATCGGAGAAGAAGACGAGGCGTCGCGTCATGTCCCAGTCGATCAGGACGTTGAGCTGTTCGTTGTAGGGGCCCGTTCGCTCAATCAGGTCCCGGCGGTGCATCAGGCAGACATGCAGAACGTGATTGAAGTGCAGCATGAAGAAGCGGTCGAAGTCCCGGCTGACTTCCACGACTTTACTCAAAACCTGTCGGTTACCGTCCGAGGACACGCGGCAATAGCTCTTGTAAAAATCGCTGTACGCGACCTGGCAATCCGTTTCGCCTTCCAGAGTACTCACTAACGTTTCGATGTGATGAGGATAATACAGGTCATCATCATCGAGATAGGCCACATATTTACCTTCGGCTCGCTCCAGAGCCTCGTTCAACGAATGGGGTTTACCCAGGTTCTGCTTTCTATTGATCAAGATCACCCGCCGGTCGTGGAATGAATTGACCATTTCGCTGACATCGACGCCCCCGTCGTTGACGACAATGACCTGGAGACGCCTATAGCTCTGGCGCAGAACGCTGGCCAGAGCCGAAACCAGATATCGCGGCCGGTTGAACGTCGGGATGAGTACGCTAACAACCGGCCCGGCCTTTTTGTCGTAGTTCTCTGTCATTTCAGGAGTATCTGAGATTGCCCAAAGTCCCCAAGATTCACACAATCGCGTCCTTTTCGTAAGCCCCGGACGAAATCTCTGCTGAGAGCTCAATACGCTCGCGATTCGAATCCGCTGGGTGACTATTGCGCGACGTGTCGCTGCGCTGCGAGTCTATCTCGGCCTCGAATCGCGTGAAAACGTTATTGACCTTGTTCAACTGGCTCTTGAGCGTGTAACGCTCTTCGACGTACCTTCGATACCGCTGGGGCTCGTACACATCGGAACAAATCTGCGAACAGAATTCTTCGGCGATGTTGAACAAGAACTCGGACGGGAAGGTCTCGCTCGCGCCCGGGAAGTTATGGATCACCGGTTTCAAGCCGCACGCCATCGCTTCCAGCACCCCCATACCCTGGCTTTCAATAATGCTGGTCAAGACGACGTAGTGCTTGTCTTCGAGCCAGGAACGGACATCCGGCTGCCATCCATCGAAGAACACCACCTCACCCAGCTCAAGAGCTTCGACCATATGCTTCAGATATTGCTCGAGCGCCGCGTCCTGGACCATGCCTCCAAAGAACAGGCGGTATTCCGGATCGACGTAATGCAGTTTTTGCATGCACTGGAGGACAAAAGGCGGGTTCTTGACGGTCCGAAGGTTGGCCAGAAAGGCGATGTTCTTGCCCCGTTGACGCCCGGTGAAAGGAAACTTCTGGAGGTTTACACCATTCGGGATATTGACCAACGATGTCCTGCTCTCAAGCTGCGGGACCCTCTCCAGAAGAGCCTCTTTGACAAACCTGTTGCCGACCGTGACAAGGACGTCGATATTGGCCCAGTTGACCTGCTGGGGCCACAGTTCGTAGGCTTCGTAGCGGTGGAGCCTGACAATGTTCCTGCATACCTTTGGCTGCCTCGAGCCTATCACGGCAAGATTCGTGCACCACTCAAACCACGAAACATCGCTCCACGCCATTAATTCACGCAACTCTTCCTCGGTCCGGCCTTCGAACAGACGCACCTCAAATCGTGGCTTCGCGAACTCCACGATCTCATCAAGGAATCCCATGCCGTCGCCGCCACAGAAGAAGGCCAGCTTGGGCCTTTTGGAACGAATGACCTGGAGCATCGGTTGAAGAATCTCCTGGTCGGGACAAATGCGCAGCGAACGAAGCAACGTCTCGATGGCATCGGCTTTGTTGTTCTGATTCAGGAACGTGTTAGCCGTTCTGTTGAGCAGATCGACATTGAGAATGCTCATGCGCTCCATCTCATCGAAGAGGGAGGCCGCGTCATTTGCCTTGCCGACGGCAAGGTACGCCTCGACGAGGTTCCATGCGATCTCGGGCGAGTCCTTCTGCAGGGACCGGGCCTTGATGAGATGGTCGATCGCCTCGTTTGAGCGCCCCAGACAGTGAAGAATGGCTCCGATGTCATTCAGAATCTGTGCATCCGGGGGCGAGGTGTGAAGATGCTCCCGCATGCAGACCAGGGCCTCCTCATATCTGCCGGTTTCCGCCAATTGCAGGCCCCTCTCGTACGGGTTCACATCTCCACGTCCGGGATTGTCCTTTTCCCTATCGAGCGGGTTCGAATCTGGCTCCATCATCGTCTACATTACTCCCTTAAAGTCCTGCCGAGCGCATTGTCCCTACACGAGAAGCCGAAGCCCTCAAGGGCCTTTGTGCAAATTCCGTGCCGCCAGGTGGCATTCACGTATTTGGCAATTTCGTGGCATCCCCCGTGAAATCTGTATAAATATCAGACATACAAGCGCGTTCAAGAACGCGCCCGCCTGATGCTGATTCTTGTCCTAGGCGGTTACCGGAGGAAGTCCAGCAACGATACGGACATGAGCTTTCCGGCGACGGATAGCGACATCTGATAGAGAATCTCACGACGCGAGATGTCTATGGCGATCTGTGCGATGTCGGCCTCCTGCAGACGGGTCGTCTCGTCCTCGGCGTCATATTTCAGGTTCTTGAGGCTGTCCTTGAGGTTGCTCAGGAAGCCGACGCGTGAGCCCACGGCGACTTCGGCCTCGACGATCAACCCGTTGACCTCTTCCAGCGAGATCAGCGCGCCATCCTGCAGTTGACGTGATTGGCTGGTGGAAAGCCCTTTTTCATTTTGGAGCACGTCCCGGATGCTAATGAGTGTATTGAATATATCATACGTTCCGGGGGCCCGGACCATGTCAACGCCGGCAGCGGTTATCCCGGTGGTGTCCACGTAGAGGATCTCACCGGTCTTCGAATTCGTGACGGCCAGATTAGTGTCCGTGCCGTCCGTATTGAACGTTGTCAGGCCGTCATCGATAGAGAGTGTGTAGTTGCCGGCAGAGCCGGTTACGGTCAGCCAGGTATCCCCGCGTACTGCGGAGGTTCCCGTGCCGGCTTTGGCACCGGTCGCGCCCAAAAAAATAAGTTGCCCGCGATCGTCGGAACGAAACATTTCATCGCCTACATAGAAGGCCGATGAGTTCACACCGGGAGCTACTCCCACGCTTCGATTTTCGTAGCTGCCCTGGTATGTCACACGAGTGATTTCGCCGTCTGTGCGCTCTATGAGATAAGGTGCGGAGCTGGTGTCACCTCCACCAAAGAGATACTGGCCCATATGTTTTGTGTTGGCCAGAGATACGGTCTGCTCCAATATATCGTTGATTCCTTCTGCGGCCCTTTGCCTTGCCTCGTCGCCGTAGATGCCGCCGGCAATCTGGGTCAGACGGACCCTCGTCTCGGTGAGGGCCGAGGCAATCTCCTCAATAACTGTTGACGAAAGGTCCAGTAAGCTGACAACTTCCGAAAGGTTGTCGGCATAGTTGTCCAGCGCCCTTTGTTGCGTACTCAATCCCATGACCCGGTAGGCGGTGGACGGATCATCCGAAACGCGGTTTATGCGTGAGCCGGTGGAGGCTTGCTCCTGCAGTCGCGTCATCGCTGTGCTGTGCAGATGCAAAGCATAGTTGACGTTGTTATAAATGTTGGCAAGCGAGCTGCTCATTTATGCACCACCATATCTTTCCGGGCGCCGCCTGAGTCGCGCCTCAGGCCTGTCATATTATGTCCATCACAGTCGAAAGTGACGATTGAATCGTGCTCAGGTATTTGGCCATGGCCTTGAACATTTGTTCGAAAATCAGTATCTGGGCGGCTTCCTCATTGATATTAACGCCGCTGATCTCGTCCTGCTGGTTCGCGATACTCTGGACCATCGCCTCGACATTATCCTGGTGTATCTGCTTGATGGCGACCTGCTGGCCAATGTCGGCCGTCAGCCGACGGTAGAACTCTCCGGGCGTCATGGAGTTCAGATCGGTTATGGCCTGGTTCCGCAGTGCTTCCATGCGCAGGGCGTTGGAGTTATCTGTCATGTCCGCACCCAGCGCGGTGGCCAGACGCCCCGGCGTGGTCACTATGTCCGAATGAACCGCCATGTCCGATGCGTTGCTGCCTGTCAAGAAGGCGTTCATGCCCGCAGCCGCCAGGACCCCTGAAGTGTCCGTATCGGCAAATACATCCACTTCGAACGTGTTGCCATCGACCAGGTCGCCGGCGCTGAGCGTTATTCTGATTCCATTGCCCAGGTCAAGCCTGTCCCCGGCAGCATAACCGGAGCCAATATTAAGCGTCGTAACCGTACTTCCGTCCCCATCCGTCACAGTGATTTGCAGGGTCCCGTTTCCGACCGAAGCCGTACCTGAGACCGTGAACGTCAGCGTCTGGTTTGTTGTGCCCGTATAGATACCGGATACGGATACCGTCGGCGGGGATGTCGCTCCGGTGAAATCGCTGGCTGTCGGCGATGGAAGAACACAGGGCAGGAAGTCAAACTCGTAGTTTGCGTCGGCCTGGATGTTAAGTCTCGAATCAGATACCGAGGCGGTCAGCCCCGTAATCGCCGTCAGGGCCGTGGCTACGGTGGTCAACGTGTCCGTGGACGCATCGACAGGCACAGCCGTCCTCGTGATCGCTCCGGTGCTGGTGTTCGTGACTCTCACGTAGATATTGCCATTCGAGACCGGGGGGGCAAAATCGGCCAAAGTCTCACTGCTCATTGGCCAGCCAGCCAGCCCGGTAAAGGAGCCTTCCGAACCTACACCTTGAACGTGGTATTCATTGATCTGCCGTATGATTGCACCGGCCAGACTGTCCAGGTCGCTGCGTATGTCCGCCAGCGAATCGTTTTTCAACGTCAACAGCGCGCCAACACGCCCGCCTTCGGCGTTTACGGTGTAGTTCGACTCTCCCGCGACACCAATACCCAATCCGAGGTTCTCTTGCAGACCCACCTCCAGTGCGAAAGCGGACGTGCTGGTCACGACCGGGATACCGCTGACGCTGACGTCTACCACGCCATATTCGCGCGACTGGGTCTCCGCGCTGATCAGCCTGGCCAACTCGGTGATGCACTGGTCTCTCTGGTCCCTGAGATTGTTGGCCTGCCCGCTGCCGATTTCGTGCCTCTTGATACTGTCATTGAGGTCGGCGATTCGAGCGACCAGGACGTTGACCTCTTCAATCGCGTTTTCCGCTTCGAGCCTGATCTGGGTTTCCAGAGATGTGAGAAAGTCTCCCATGGTCCTGAACTGGCCAGCCATCGTCTCGGCAGCGGTCACAGCCTGATTCTGCCAGATAACTTCAACGGGATGGGCGGAAAGGTCCTGCAGCGCGTTGAAGAATTCATCAATCGTCGTGCTCAAACCGGTGCGCCCGGAGAGTTCTCCAAAGGCGCTTTCAACCATGCGCAACGTCGTGAGCTCTTTGGAGATCTGCTCCATGGACGAGGCCTGCTTGAACATCTCTTTTTGCAGAAGCCCGTCGATGATTCGGGTGACGCTGGCGAGGTCAACGCCTCCTCCCAGGAGAACCGAGCCTACCTGCGCCGAATACGCGGGACTGAGATTGACGCGCTGGCGGTGAAAACCGTCCGTGGCCGCATTGGCAATGTTGTTGCCGATGATCTCGAAGGCCTTTTGGGCGGCATTCAGACCGCTAATACCTATGCCAAAACTATCCATGTTTCAACTCGTGTTCGGACGACGGCTCCAAGATCCCCATCACACGCTGCGGACTTCCGCAGAGACGCGATGGGCCGTTCAAAACTGTAGATTTACAAAAGCGGTCTCCGTCTGCCGTTTGGTTACGCCGTTGGCGTTGTAATAGACTTCTCCGGCCCTGCCGAGATTAAAGATACTCTTAAGAATCATGCCGTTGAGCCTGGAACATTCGGACAAGAGCAGCACGGTGCTCAGGTATTCCTTCCTGAGCGCATCAATCAACGATTTCAGTTCCGCCTTCATCCGGCTTACGCGTTCGCTCTTTGTCTTCGGCAGAGTCTCTTCCAGCATCGACAGGGTCATTTGCTCGACGCCGTATCCAAGGGCGTTTGCCAGGTCCTTTCGGATGGACTGCCGGCTCCGTTCCTGGCTCCTGTGGCGATCCGACTCGGCTTGAATGCTCTCAAGGAGCTTACCCAGAGCCACATCGTCGCGTTTGATGACCAGGCTGCGCAGCTCATTGAGCCGAGACAGGCTTTCCCGAATATGCAGGCTGTCTGTCTCAAGACAGGCCAGCAAATCTTCGACTTTGTCCTCTGCAATTGCGTTCATACGCGCCCATCCAGCAACTTGACTGCTGCATCCGGCTGATCATTGCCGGCCAGGAACTGGTAGATGTCCTTCCACAGCCCCATCCCGCCGTTGTTGCCGATATCCTGGGCGAGGTACAGCCAGAATATGCCCTGAACCTGGGCGGAGGAGCCGTCCTTTTCAAATCCCCAGTCGCCGATGGTATTCTTCATCTGGTCCAGCACCTTATTGATGAGGATCGACTCAAAATCCCTGGCGATCTGTCTTTTCTTTTGATCCGACAGCCTGTCGATATCCAATTTCGAAACATGCTCCAACGGCGACGGCGGCGGGACAGGCTGGGTCAGAATCAGGTTGGCGCTATCCATAAGAGGGCTCCTACATAATCACCAGCCTGGCTTGAAGGGCGCCGGCCTGCTTGAGGGCATTGAATATCGCGATCAGATCTGTCGGTGTCGCTCCGATGGCATTGAGGCTCTTGGCCAACTCCGAGACGGTTACCGAGCGGGAGACAGGAATCAGGTACGCCTCATTCTCCTCGACTCCGATGAGGGTATCCGGGATCTTTTGAGTCGTGCCGGAGTCCGAGAACGGAGCCGTCGGCTGCGAGACCAGTTCGGTTTCCTTGATCTTGACGACAAGACTCCCCTGGGAAATCGCCACAGCCGATACACCGACTTTCTCGCCGACGACAATCGTGCCCGTGCGTTCGTTGATCACCACGACGGCGGGAACATCCACCGTCACCTCCGGTTTCGTAATGTTGTCGATAAAGCCGGCAATTCCTCGGGGAGCGACCTCGGTCGGGACGTTCACCCGGATGGTCGCGGCGTCGACCACGACTGCACTATCCGGATAATTCTTGTTGATGGCTTCGCTGACTTGCCTTGCGGTTGTGAAATCGCCGTTTCTAAGATTGAGTGTGATCACTCTGTCGTCGCCGATGTGTTCGACAAATGTCGCGATTTCCTCTTTTTCAACTATGGCGCCATCGGGAATGCGTCCGACCGTCTGGTGGTTCTTGGTGATCGACGCCTTATCGCCTGTAGCCGTCCAGCCGCCGATGGATATTCCTCCGCCGGCGACGGCGTACACTTGTCCATCCAGGCCTTTGAGCGGCGTGGCCAGGAGTTGACCGCCCTGAAGGCTTTTGGCGTCTCCTATCGCCGAGACGTCCGCATCGATGCGCGTGCCTTCACGCGCAAAAGGCCCCAGATCAGCCATAACCCAAACCACGGCTACGTTGCCGCCGATTAGATCCGATGGGGTCAGAACGAGTCCTGAATCCCTCAACAGATTCGTCAGCATTTGCCGGGAGAGCAGGCTGCTGTCGCCGGTGCCGGCCAAACCGATCACCAAGCCGACCCCGGAAAGCGGGTTCCCGCGCAAGCCCTGAATATCGACGATATCCTTGATCCGTTCACCCCGCCCGGCCGGACAGAACAGTGTGCAGGCGACTATTGCACAAATCATGAGGGCTGTGATGTTCTGTTGTCTCTTGCTCATTATCGATTTCATAGGTTATCGCTCTCAGACAATCGAATCGACCTGAAGCAGGTCCTCAAAATGGCCAGATAATGTCAAAGATCGTGCCGAGCCAGCCCGGCTTGGTGTACGGGGCCGAGACTCCGCCGTTCTTGGAGACGATGCGGAAGTCCGCGACCTGCTCGCTCCTGACCGTGTTGTCAAACGCAATGTCACTCGGTCGGACAATGCCGCTGACCTCGATCGTCTGGATGTCGCCCCCGATATCGCGGTTGCGGGTGCCCATGACGACAAGGTTGGAATTGGGCAGGATATCCATGACGACGACCGTGATGCTGTCCACAAACTTACGCTCGTCTTTGTAATCAGCTTTGCTTTTCAATTCATTGTCTGATTCGGCACTCATGCCGAATTCACCAAGGTCTGCGAAGTTGCCTACCTCTCCATTGAAAATGGTTGAGCGGTCCGTTTCCTTCTTCAGGTCTCTTTTCGCTTTGTTATCGACCTTGCTATCCTCACTGACCTTGATCGTCAGGACGTCTCCTATCCGGCGTGCGACATCGTCGGCGTATATAGCCTTCATGTTCTTGTCCCTCTTGGCCCAGATCGAGCCTGCCTGCGAACACGTCGTGCAGAACAACACAAAGACCGCCAGGGACATCGCTGTGTTTACTCTACTATTCATGGTTTCTGCCTTTCCGGAAGTTTCCATTTTAGGCCCATCGTCAAATGTGCATGCCATGTGCTAAAATACCGGCTCCACGCTGCCATCTGCGTTGATCCTTGCCAGCACAACTCGCTGCGAATCCGCATTCCGGACCTTGATATATTCACCGGCTTTGCCATCCTCCATCGTCTTTCCGACGGCGGTGATCAGAAGTCCGGGCCTTTCGATCCGTATGACAACCGTCTGATTTCGCTTGACTACGGTGGGGGATTCAGACGATCCCACCATGTGCGGACGCAGTATCGTGTTCGCCGGCAATCGGCGTCTGGCGACCAGACCGTAAGGCGTCTTCCAATCGGCGGGCTCCGGATCGTTCGACTCGGTCGTTTGTATCTCGACGTTTTCGGGGCTGATTGCCTGACCTGCGGCCATAGCGGTCTTTGTGACGGCTTGACGACAGTCGTACTTCAAAGCGAACATCACATCACGCGTGGTCATCTTCTTCTCAGCCATGAACACGTCGATCTCCACTCGGGCCTGGTTTGTCGCGCTGCTTTCGCTCAACCGAGGGCAGAGTCGTATGTCTTTGTCCGCTCCGGGGATGACAAAATCCTGCGGTTTGCGTGTTGCCGTCCATCGCGAAACGGAGGTATGCGGACGATGGCTCTCAAGAAAGGAGTTTGCCAGGGAAACAAATTCCTCGCCGCTGATGACCCTGTGTCGCTGTGTGACCGCCATCTTTTCGGCTCCGGTCAATATCACCCTCGATGTGGGAATTCCACTGCACGCCAACCGGCTTAGAACCGTCGGCCTGTCGATAACAAGCGACTGCCCCGGCATGGAAATCCGTCCCAACGCAACTCCGCTGGCCCTGGCGATAAGAGAATCTTCCCCTCGGATTATACTGACCTGACCCAGGCTCAGGTGACTGTCCCTGACCGAGACTTCTCTCGGCAGGTAGATTCTCAGGCCGAACTCTTCCTGCTGGCCTTCGGGGGCGTTGTTCGCCGAGGCTCGGCAAAGAAATACAAGAGTCATAGCCACAGAAGTGACAAGCATCGCCGCGTTCATGCGTGCTCGTGCTCTTGTGCTTGTGCTCTTACCCATAGTGATTCCCTATCTGACGATCTGGCTTGCCGTTCGGAGCATGTCATCGCCCGCTTTGATAGCGCGTGAGTTTATCTCGTAGGCCCGCTGGGCGGTTATGAGATTGACCAGTTCCGTGACCATCTGAACGTTGGACTTCTCCAGAAATCCCGACTGGATAGTGCCGAAGCCATTTTCTCCCGGCGTGCCGGTCGTGGGCGTGCCGCTTGCCTCGGTTTCCGCCAGCAGATTACCGCCTTCGTTTGAAAGGCCGGATGGATTTGGGAAGCGCGCCAGTTGAATCGTGCCCACAACGGATTGAGTTCCCGAAGAGTCGGTAACATTGACGCCTCCGTCTTTTTCGATACTCACGGAAACGGCGTCTGTTGGAACGCTGATGGCCGGGTCTATAGCGTATCCGTTAGAGGTCACTAATTCACCGTTGGCATTTGTCAGCAGAGAGCCGTCACGGGTATATCGTAAATCCCCGTTTGGCATAGTCACCTGAAGAAAGCCGTCACCTGAAATAGCTATGTCGAGAGGATTGGCAGTATTCTCGAGTTCGCCGGGACTGAAAACTTTTATCGTTGATGCGACACGGACTCCGCTGCCAATTTCTATCCCGCTGGGTGAATTTATGCCCGGGGCTATTTCCGTGCCGGGTTCTTCCATTGTGACATAAAGCAAATTCTGGAAATTTACCTGGCTTCGCTTGAATCCCGAGGTGTTGACGTTGGCCAGGTTATTGGCGATTACGTCCACCATCGTCTGTTGTCCCGTCATTCCGGTCGCCGCTGTGGAAAATGCTCTCAACATGCTGTTATTCTCCTTGTCTGCCGGTCATCTCTCAGCCCATCGCCGCGCTGGTAAGACTGCTGGACGTTTCCTTTGCAGCTGAAAGGGACTTCATATTCGCTTCGTAGAGTCGGGACACCAATATCATGTCCACCAATTCATCAATGATTCTGACATTTGACGCTTCCTGGTAGCCTTGCCTTACGACGAGGTGTTCGGCCGGGACCGGCGCAATCGTCGCATCAGGCATTTGATAGCAGCTCTCGCCGGCCGGAATCAGCTTGTCCTGGTCATCCTGGAAATCCACCAGTCTGAATTTCCCTATGGCCGTGCCGTTGGCAGTGATGGTTCCATCACTCGAAACAAGCAACTGGGATATCCCCACGTTGTTCGGGACAGTGATTGGGCCGGCCTGGCCGGCCGCAAGTCGTCCCAAAGAATCCACGATTTGGCCATTCTGATTTGTGAGGAACGTGCCGTTGCGCGTGTAGAGCGGCCCGTCAGGCGTCTCTATCACGAAGAACCCTTTGCCATACAAGGCAAAATCAAGTGGCCGGCCGGTTTCGGCGACGCTTCCCTGGGAAAAATCAAACGTCGAATTCAAATCGACGGTACCGGGCGAATACCCCTCCGGATCCTGCGCCTCCAGGGACTTCGAAAAGGCGTTGCACCGGCGCTTGAATCCGGTCGTGCTCACATTGGCCAGATTGTGCGCGATCACGTCAAACTCACGCGTCAAGGCATCAATGCTTGTACTGACCTGTTCGATGATCGACGACATTTCAGACTCCCTGCACCAGGGCCGGTTCTGAAGATTTCACCGTCCTGTAGTCATCATCGCCGCTCAAGCCGGACACATCACGCGCTCCGGCTGCGGCTTTCACAGAAGCTGTATTCGTTGCACGAATCAGCTCATTCACGTTTGAGTCACTCAGGCCCGTCAGCTCGACAGCTATGGAGAAACCGTCTTGCGTGGCTTCAGCGTGCCGGACCTCGCCAATATTCTCGACAATCTTTGAAGGGCCGGCGTCTCTGTGCTGCACTTCGGCTGAGCCGGACGGGAATTGCTCACGGCCCATTGTGGAGTTCTGTGTTGCCTGCGCTGCGACCTTGAGTATGACGACCACTCTCTCGCCCACCTTGAGGTGCAGCGGAGCCTCAACGCGCAAACCCGGCCCCGCCAGTTCAGTCACCTGCGCAGGGACAAATTCAGGCGGTCCCCAGGTCTCGATGGACAGCGGCGCCGGGCCTTGCTCCGGATTTTCGCTCTGATCGTTCTGGCGCGGAAGGGTCCGCGCGAAGGGAAAGCGAGCAATGAAAGCCGGCTGCTTTACCGGCACACGAAGGAAACGCCGACGATTGATGAATCGCACATCGTCGCTGTGGTTTAACACGAGAATGCCCCCATGACAGCTCACTACCGATGCGTCAAATTCCCAGACCGATGCGCCGAAGTTGTAGCGTACGCAGCAGAGTTCACCTGGGTTGCCTTCCAGACCGGCGGCCAGTCTGACCGCAAACTCGACATCGTCGTTCTTTATCACGGTGGATTCGATATCGGCCGGGCCGGCGCTGCCGGGACCCGCCAGGTAGAGTTTCTTGCCCACGGGGATGTCTCGGCTGCTCGGCTTTTTGCGCGAATCCGCCGAGCTCGGACGCAGCCTCCTGAAGCCGAGCTTCTCGCGAAGAACAGACAGCTCGGCACTGACACGGGCGCTTCTTTGGGCGCCGAGAATTGCCAGGGTCTCGGTCACGATTTCAGCCGCACCCCGCTCAAAAGCGACGTCCATGGTGAAAACGGACTCGTGCCATCGGAGTCCCATTCGGGCCGCTATGTTGTGGAGAATCCGGCACTCGCGTCCGGTCAGACCCAGCCGGTCAGCATACTCAGAGAACACCCGACGGCTGACTCGGCGCCGCACGGCACGATGATAGCTAACGACAACAAGCAATGCTGTCAGCACAACGATTGCTGATACCCCGGCAAGAACGAACCAGCGTTCAGCCATGAAACCGGTGTCAAGCCGACGCGCGGCGTACCAGCGCTCGACAGGTGTCAACACCATCATCACAATGTTCAGTCCCGCGGTTGCCGTCAGTCCTGCTGTCATCTCAGATTTCTGTCATTGCTACCGAATAAGGCTGGTCAATTCACGCAGGATGTCATTCGCCACTCTGATCGTTCTGGCATTGGCCTGGAAGCCGTTCTGGGCTTGAATCATGTTGACGAACTCGGTGGCCACATCCGCGTTGGATTTCTCCAGGGCCCCGCCGTGGATGGAACCGGCGCCACCGGTCATGGCTTGTGTGGCAATCGCCTCTCCGGAGTTCGCGGAGGGAACGTAATATCCGTCACCAATGCGTTCCATGCCCGACGTGTTTTGGAACAGCGCGATTTGCATTGTCGCGATGTTCTTCTTGATACCATTGGAGAAAGCGCCGATGAGTATCCCTTCATTATTGACCGAAAGGGTGGCGAGCCTGCCTGCTTCATAGCCATCCTGGTCTCTGGCGACCGCTGTGGAGTTCCCGGCGAACTGAGTCAATCCGTCCAACTTTCCAGCCGTACCCAGGTTGACCGCGACCGTTTGCGGATTCGCGCTGTCGTGTGCAAAAGTTACGACAAACTGGGCTGAGTCGGAACC
>CP070806.1:384945-407925 GCA_020343675.1 Phycisphaerales bacterium | reverse complement strand
CCAGATTTGTTCTCCAGTAGAAGCCGAGGCTGTTTTTCGCCAGTCGCCACAGACTCATCACGAGCTCCCACCTGTTAACATACCTTCACGCAATTCCATGACGTGTCCTATACGACCCGCAAGCCCGAGTGAGTGTGTCACGACAATCAATGTCACCTGTTCGCTTCGATTGAGCTCGATCAGTAGATCGGCAATGTTCTCCGAGGCCTCTCTGTCCAGAGAGCCTGTAGGCTCATCGGCGAGCAGTAGTTTGGGCCTGTTGATGAGCGCCCTGATCACCGCGACGCGCTGGCGCTGCCCGCCCGAAAGCTCGCCGGGACGCCGCACCAGGAATTCTTTGAGTCCTACACTATCCAGCAGCTCGACCGCCCTGTCGCGAGTCTCCGCTGCCGACGAACGCTTCCCACCGGCCAGGGTCGGCACCAGGACATTTTCCAGCACCGTGCACTGCGGCAGAAGATGATGCAATTGGAAAACGAAGCCAATTTGTCTGTTCCGGATTCGCGCCAGTTCTGTCTCATCGAGCCCGGCAAGGTCGCGACCGTCAAACAGAACCTGCCCGCTTGTCGGCCGGTCCAGGGCACCGATGATATTGAGCAACGTGCTCTTGCCGCTGCCCGATGGTCCGACGATCACCAGGGATTGGCCCTTTTCGACCTTCAGCGAAATATCCTTCAGGACCCGGACGCCGTCCTGATCCCGCGCCGATGGATAACTTTTTCCCACGTGAACAAGCTCAAGCATGATTATCCTCAGAGATTGTGCCGGACCACTTGCTCGTATATACGCAGCAAATTTCGGGCGGTTTGATTGATGTGGAATTTTTCAGAAACCGCCCTTCTGCCCCTTTCTCCCAGTTTTCGGGCATAATCCGGATCAAGCAGCAGAGATTCAATCGCTGCGGCCAGGGCCCCGGCGTTGTTTGGCTCGCACAAAAGTCCGCCGCCTGTTATCTCCAACAATTCCGGAAACACGCCGTGCGAAGGCTGCACTACCGGCACACCAGCCGCTAAGGCTTCGAGAACGTACAATCCGCAGGCGACAGGCTGTTTCTCGGGAACGGACAAGACCGAAAGCGTTCGCAGTAGGGCCTGCCTGGCATCCCGGCCCAAATCCGGCACAAACTCCACATCATCCATCACGCTGCGGGAGCGTAGCTGTCCTCGGATTTTGTCCAGGAACGCCTTGTCATCGGGCGTACTGCCGCCGCCTATCCGCAGTCTTACGTGCTTAAGTCTCTGGTTCTCCTTCAGGCGAATAAAGGCCTCTATCAATGTATCTAAGCCCCTGTCGGGACACATGCGGGACAGATAGCCGACAGTGGGCGCTTCTGGCTCCGCCTGGCTTCGTTCATATCCGTCCAACGAAATCCCCGCATACGAAACACACACTCTCTCTGAATCCAGCCCCAGTCTTTGGCGCATTGCATCCGCGTAGTACTTGCTCACGGCGATGAATGTATTCACATCGGCCGCTCGTTCGGCGACGACCTGCCAGGCCTGCCTCGAATACTGCGACGGCAAGCCATCGAGAAACCCATCCTCGTCCTGGAGCAAGCACACCACTGGAACGTTCAGTTTCTGCCTGATACGGCGTGCGAGTCCGATCAACAGAACGTTGGACAGACAAACGATATCGGGTCTGTTGTCCTGGGCGCCAAGCCACTCGATGAGTCTGTCCAGTTCTTTGGTCTGCCGGCCCTGCTCTCCGCGCAGCATTGAGACCGTCATGTCCCCCAGGTCCTTTGCGCCGGTCATGCCGGCCCGGCGTGACACCCACCTCAGAAGCCTGGGCGAGTCGAATAAACGGTCGAGCCACCGGGGCGTTCGCCGAAAAAACGCTGATTTCTGCTGGAGATACACGTTGATTCCACCAAAGAAAATCGGCGACACGCCCGCCGAATCCCCTTCTTCGCCGTGCAGCGGCAGATAGAGGGGCATTATCAGGACATCGTGCCCCAGCTCAAGCATCGCGGTGGCGACGGCGGCGTCGCGCAGACAATTCTCACAATAGAAGTCCTCACCCGCGCTGGGTGTAATCTGAACGATACGCATGAGTTTGCCCCCGATCTTGTCACCCGGCGCCGAATGCATACACGTGACCGTCGTCGCAGCCGACTACAACGACCGGGGCCGCCACCGCAGGCGACGACGTAACAGCCTGGCCCATCTCATACGACCAAATCCTGCTTCCGTCGGAGAGTCGTAGCAGATAGAGCCGGCCGTCCTCCGAACCCACGACGACCTTGTCACCGCAAATCACAGGCGAGCTGTCAACCTCGCCAAGAGTCGTGAACGTCCAGATGACTTTCCCGTCGTCGCGCCCGATACAATGCACACGCTTGTCGCGCCCGCCGACCACCAGGACGCTCGGGCCCACCGCCGGCGAGGAAAAGAACGGCGAATCGCTTTGTTCATATTTCCACACGATTGCTCCAGCGGCAAGATCGGCCCGGATAAACACATTATCGTAGTTGCCAACATAGACTTGCCCGTCGAGAAACGCGGCCGAGGCGGCGATATACGAGCCGCTGTCGATCTCCATAACTTTGCTGCCGTCGGCCAGGGAGACAACGTGAATCAGCGCATCGCAGCCGCCAAAGACGGTCTTGCCGTCGTCGACCGCGGGAGAGCCGTTGATGTAGTTATCCGTCTCATAGACCCAGACCGCTTCACCGTTTGTTGAGTCCACGCAATGCAGTCTGTTGTCGTAGCTGCCCAGCAGTATCCAAATCCGACCGTCCGGGGACTGCGTCCAATTGGCGGCGCCGAGAATCTGTCCATCCGTCTCGTACTTCCATTTGAGCGCACCGTTCTCTGCGTCGAAGGCATACAGGAAACCATCGGAGGATCCCACGTAAACCGAACCCTCGACGACACATGGCGCCGACTCAACAGCGTCCGCGGTCGCGTACGACCAGACCTGTCGTCCGTTCTGCATGTTGAGTGCATAAACGTGTTTGTCGGATGAACCAACGAAGACGAGGCCGTCCACAATCGCCGGCGAGGATTTGACCGCCCCCTCAGTTTTGAATTTCCAGAGCAGTTTCAGGGAGTGTGGCAAAGCCCCCGGCGCCCTGCCCGAAAGATTCGGCCCGCCCCGAAACATGGGCCAGTCGCCCTCTTTCTCCTTCGCCGTCGGCGGCTCTGCGCTCTTGGCAGCCGTTTCCTTCCCGTCCATCCCGAACGGCCTGACGATCAGCACCCCAAGAATCACGCACGCCACGGCGATCACATCGAATATCACCACGGCCTTGATAACTGCTCTCATGGCCGTCATCATAGCGAATTAGCTGGATTTAGGCAATAGAGCCTTCGAGATGTGCCGGATTTGGATGCCGCAGGCAGGATTACCGTGGACAGACAGGACTGTCCCGGGGGGCGAGAATCAGATTTTCACCGCTTCGATGCTTTGGCGTCTTCCCGGGGGACTCGCTGTTCGCAGATGTACTGGCTTCTGGCCTCTGTAATGAGCTTGAGCATCTGGTCGGCCTGGCTTTGAATCCCGGGGTCGGCGTTGGTGACTCTCGAATTCCACTTGCTGTACTCTCTGTTCAGATGGCGGCGGGCCTTCTCTCTGCCCATATCCGAGGTGATCCCGAGAACTGTTTCTATGTCTTTGACCTGATGCATCTCGATTGGAAGGACCTTCTCCAGCATAGCGCGGAATTTCTCAAGGTCAACGTCCAACGAAATCGCAAGGTCTTTCAGGATAGCCAGCTCTTCGGCAGCGACGGAACCGCTGGCCCGGGCTACATACAAACACAGCTCCAGGATGTCATAACGCTGTGCAACCGGCGCAATATCGAGAAGTTCCATGCACATTCCGTAGCTGTCGAGCTTGTTACCCGCGCGGAAGAAGGCTACCGTTTTACTCAACGCCTTCTCGAGCTTGGCCTCGTCCTGATCGGGGGCCTGTTCGCAAGTGTCCAGGATATTGTCTCTTGCCCAGTTCTTTATCAGGTCAATCTCGCAGTCGTGGAGGTCGCCGTCTGCAGCACCGACGGCAAAGGCCAGCGCAACGGCCAGTACCTTCGTCCGTTCGGCATTGTCCTCCAAGTCCGCATAGCCAACGTCCGGATTCTCGTAGTCAAACCGGCAGCGAGCGTGAGCAAGCTCTTGCCCGGTCCCGGCCGACAAGACGGACGCATCAAACTGTAGATTCCGGCTACCCTTGCGAGGGAACAGAAGCTTGTCGAGTCGCAACTGCGCGACGGCTGTCCAGTCCGACAAGATGGTTACCTGATGAGGCAGCTTGCCGAGGTCGGCCTTGTGGCAGAACGGAGACAGTGCCGGCCCGCCTGCCGTGGCGCCCTGTTTGATCTGGGTCTGTACGGCCCTTGGCGATCCATCCGTGAGATCCAGGATGGTGACCTTTAACGTTGCCTGACATGCAGCAATCGAGGTATGAATCGAGCCGCAGATATCCACGCTGAAAGCGTCGACAAGGCGGTTCTCTTCTTTCAGCGTTGCACGTTGCACGCGGCAGTTCAGGACACGGATGTCAACGGGTGCGGGAGACTGCGGAACCCGGTCGGAGTCTATGTTCGACAGCATCCCGGTTCTTCTGCGACCAAACGCACCCGACAACTTGGCACATTCGAGCAACTCCAGGGCCTTCGAGAGGTAATGGAGCCCTGCTCGCTTGAGATGATCTACGAATCGCGCGAACCTGTAGCGATCAACCAGACCGGAGAAGATCACCGCCGCAGATGCAGCCAGCAAAACCGAAACTGAAACCAGAAGTACGCCCATTCGCACACCCGCGCATCTTGCTACCGGACTTTGGACTTGCCAACCGCAGCCGCCTGTTTCTCTTTCTTCTTGACGTTCCGCTTCGAGACCTTGCCGTCCTGGTCCAGCGCCAGGTCAACCTCCAGTACCCGGCCCGATTCGAGGTCTTCGAACTTGCAGTGCATTCTCTGGTTTACGTCGTAGCTGTACGTAACCTTGATGGGACATTCGGCAGGCCTGTCCGCAGGAAGCTTGAATTTGTGTGTCGCGATTTTGTTGACGTAATCGACCGTCCTGTCTTCTCCCTGTGTCACGGTGACCGCCACTTCGGATTGACCCTTGGTCAGTGTGTAGAACATCTGCGATGCTTCACAAGGCAATGGCGTATTCTTCTTCAAAATGATGCGATTCTCGATAACGCGCCGGCCCGTTTCCTTATCGAGAGGAGCACAAATTGTGCCGTAGCTGTGATTGCACACGTCGGTCAGATTGATGTCTTTGAGCCCATCGGCAATGCCGGCGGCCACGGTATCGGGCTTCTCTCTGATCATCGTCAGGCCAGCATGCAGAGCGGCGCCCAACGCGACACATTCATCGACGTTGACCGCCGTCTCAGGCGGGAATCCAAACATCTTCTCCAGCCGCTGCTGGACGAACGGAATTCGAGTGCTGCCGCCAACCAAAAGCACTTTGTCAATGCCTGATGGTTCGATGCCTGCCTCCTCAAGGGCGACTTCGACCAGAATGTCAGCACGATCCATCAACTCGGAAATCGCCTGCTCGAACATCGCGCGGGTAATTTCCACTCTCATGTTGCCCGCCGGACCGTAGAGCATCTTCTTGGCAACGTCTCGCCGGGACAACGTCCTCTTGATATCCTCGGCCTCGTCTTCATATTTTGCCCTATCCTCGTCGGAGTCGATGAGTTCGGCGCTGTATTTCTCCCGGTAACTCTGTTCCAGCATATCGAGGACTTTCCGGTCAAAGTCAACGCCGCCGAGTGCGTGGTCGCCCTGGGAGCAGACAATGTCCATTTCATGCCCTTTGACGTTCATGATGGTGACATCAAACGTGCCTCCGCCGAGGTCATAGACCAGGACCCTTCCCGAAACCTTGCGTGTGGTCGCATAATACAGGGCGGCCGCCACGGGTTCGTTGACGATCCCAATCACGTTCAGGCCGGCTGCGGTCCCGGCGTCCATGGTCGCCTTGCGGCGAACCTCGTCGAAGTGGGCGGGAACCGAGATGACGGCGTCGCGGGTCTCGCCATGCTCGACGGAGCAGTCCTGCATGAGCTTCTTCAGAATCAGAGCGGACAACTCCACAGGCGTCCAATCCCTGGAGTCGATATTCTTGCGATAATCCGGATCGCCCATGTGCCGCTTGACCCAGCGAACGGACCGTTGAGCGTTCAGGTGTCGCGAGTTAATCGCTTCGACACCGATGCGGACGATGTCCGGATTTTCTTCGTCGAAGAAAATCGCAGATGGTGTGAGCCTTTCACCATCAGCATTTGGGATTATCTCCGGCTTGCCGATAGCGTTGAGAATCGCCAACGCCGAGAATGTCGTGCCGAGGTCAATTCCCACTATATTTGTCATAGTACACCCCCTAATATCAGTGGCTCTTTCAGTCGTAAGCTGCTTTGATCATCAGGCAAACAGTTTTACCTGAGCTGGACGCACCACTTTGATATTCTCCTCGTTAATGAAATACTGATAGCCCGGTCGGAGACAAGCGGCAATCTTGCCCGCCTGCTCCGGCTCATCGCAGGGCTGTTTGTCTTTGACCGCTTCGGCGTACTTTTCCTGCCCTCGATATTGGCTGTTGATTTCGGGCCTGAACTGCTCGATACCACTTGACTCCAAGGCAAAAACCAGCTCATCTCTGACTTCTTCGAGATGGGTGGCTCTGGCCTCGTTCTCCCCTATTTGACTTATGCGATTTTCGAGATTGTCGATGCAGCGGATGACCCGCAAGCAAAACGTCCTGACAATGTTCCAGTCATAGCCGTCCTGGAGTTTTTCCAGCCTGTTCTGCTGGTAGGTCGTGTATTCACGAATGGCTGAAACCTGCTGGCTGAGCTCTCTGAGAGTATTGCTGAGCGGTTTCGACGGATCCCGGCTCTCAGACTGCTCCGGCGCGGTTCCGGGCGAAGCCTTCAAGTCGACGGACTCTTCGTCCGAAAGCAGCATTGCGATCTTCTCGGCCTCGTCGGAAATCCTCTTGATCTGGTTCACTTCCGCACTGACCCTCGGATCATGTTTGACCGCAGGAGCTTTCTGCACCGGTCTCTGCCAATTCACATTCACGAGGTTCGGCCTTGGTTCAGAAGGATCCGACGGCCGGCGAGTTCTCTGCTCTCGCGGCGCATCGCCGCCGGGAGTTGGATTCCATCTGTCGGGTTTTGACCTTTTGGACACCGCTTCTTGGGCGGTCGCTTTCACAGGGGCTGCCTTCTTGGGCGGTTCGGAATCGCCGGTGCGCCATTGTCTCAGGCGAGCGACACCCATGCCAATCGTCTGCCCCACCCACACCAACAGCCACCAGGCATAGACCAGCCCACCTATCGATGTGCACACGACAGAGCCTTTGAGGATATTCTCATTCAGCGATTTTTGTCTCTTGTACTCGTTCAGCTTGCTGTGCCAGCTCTCTCCGTAGAGAACGTCGGAAAACGGATGAACGGTGATCTCGCCCGACACGATTCTGTCAAGATCGGCTTTGAGTCTCTCTTGCTGCTCTTGCCCGATCTGCTCTCTCGTTTTGGCTTTTCCGTCTTTGTCCAGGAACAAAGGCAGTCCCGCACGCTCCTCCGGAGGTAGCTGCAACCACTCATTATACTGCTTGAGGTAGTCGTCATTCTCAGTGCCGTACTTCAATTGGCACCGAACTGTTTCTGCCTGTTCCTCCCTTTGCTCGGTGAGCACCCATGAAAGTAGAGAACCGCCGCCAAAAAGCAATATAGAAGCCAGAATGATCGATTTCGTGCGCATGATCTCAAGTTTCAATCATGAATCATCTCTTCTTGACCACCCGCCAGGCGAGCGCGGGACACATTACCCGTTGTATTAGTGCTGTTGTTCGTCGGGATTAAAGTTTTCGACGAAGGCTTCGTTTTCGTTCTTGCCATACACTTCGGTTACGCGCAGGACCTCTTCGATCGTCGTCAGGCCCTGCTTTACCTTGACAATCCCGTCATCGAACAGACTCCGGTGTCCGCCTTCATGGGAAGCCCGGCGCATGTTGTTCGCCGACGGGTCTCTGTTAATCATGTCTCTGAACTGCTCATCAACAACCAACAACTCGTAAATGCCGACTCGGCCCACGTAGCCAGAGCCCCGACACTCGTCACAGCCGGCGCCGCGGAATATCTGGTCCGCCTGAACCCCGGCCCTTTCCACATATTGCCGGATATTCTCAGAGACGTCGGTAGGCTGCTTGCAGTTGGGACAAACCCTCCTGACCAGTCGCTGGGCGAGCACCGCGTTCAGAGAAGCGGCTATCAAGTACGGCTCAATGCCGATATCCACCAATCGCGTGATACTGGCCGCCGCGTCATTAGTGTGCAATGTCGATAGAACCAGATGGCCCGTCAGCGCCGCCTGGACGGCTATGCGCGCCGTCTCGTTGTCGCGGATTTCTCCGATCATGATCACATCCGGGTCCTGACGCAGGAGACTCCGCAGACAGGTGGCAAATTCCAGGCCGATCTTTTCATTGACCTGAACCTGATTGCAGAAATCCAGCTCGTACTCAACCGGATCCTCGACCGTCGAGATGTTGAGCTTGTCGCGGTCCATCTGACACAGCGCCGAGTACAACGTGGTACTCTTTCCGGAACCCGTCGGACCGGTCACAAGCAGAATCCCGTGAGGCAGCACAATCTGCTCAGCGAACGTTGACATCACCTCGGGCTCCATACCCAACTGTTCGAGGCCGCGCAGCACAGACTGGCTGTCCAGAACACGAATCACGACCTTTTCGCCGTGGTTGGTCGGAAGCGTCGAGACGCGCAAATCAATGGCCCTGCCGCCTATGGAGACTTTGATCTTTCCATCCTGTGGGAGCCGCCTTTCAGAAATGTCGAGATTCGCCATGATTTTGATGCGTGAGACAATCGCAGGGTGCATTTTCAAAGGCGATTCTTTCATGCCGAAAAGCACACCGTCGATACGATACCTCGTCCGCATCAACTTTTCCTTGGGCTCGATATGAATGTCACTGGCACCCTCGCGTACGGCATTGCTGATCAGATAGTTGACGAATTTGATGACGGGCGACTGCCCTGCCATCTTCTCGAGGTCCTCGGACTCCTCCTGCTCGTCCTGAACGACCTCCACATCCGTCATATCGCTGATGATGTCGTCGATGTTGTAATCGATTTTCTCGTCATTGAGGGCGTCGCAGACTCCGTCTATATCCTCTTCAAGGCACACGATCATCTCGGTGTTCATCTGAACCTGTCTCTTGACGTCTTCGATGACGAACAGGTCGGCCGGACGGCTCGTTGCCACCACCAGCGTCTCGCCCCGGACCTCGATGGGCATGATCCGGTTGCTCCTTATGTACTCAGGGTCGAGCTTACTGAAGGCGTCCTTGTGCACCTGATCCGGCAGTACCCTGCGAAACTCGAACCCGTATAGACCTGCCCGGGCCATCGAGAGGTCGGGTTCGGCCACAAGCTGCATTTCGGTGATGACTTCGGCAATGTCACAGTTGGATCGTGCCTTCTGTGTCCGCCTGGCTTCGGTGAGTTGCTCAGCGGTAATCTTTCCCATCTCGCAGAGCACATCGGCCACATCGCGAACCTGAGCAGGGCTTTGCTCTTCTTCGGGACTATACAGTTGTGACAGACCGATGATTTGGTCTTCACCGCCGTCATTCAAATGGTCTACGGCTTGGCCGCCGCCGGACCATTCTTCTTTGCGTCGAAATCCAAAAATCCGTGCCATTTTCAAGAATACCCCCAACCTAAAGAGTTTTATGCCTGAGAATCCGGCAAAATGCTCCTGTTTCAGGAAGCCAGCCAGGGTGCATCCCAGACCGAAGCCTTACGCCCCACTGCCAGCACGCGTATAGTCCGTCCTTGAGAACCGTCACCTAAAATATAAGTAATAATTCTTGGCCAATCAAATCAGCCTGCGGCCATAAAATGGCACTTTTTCCGGGCCGCAAAGCCAGAATGAGCCTGCTCGGACAATTATCGGAATGGTTGGGAGGTGACTTGAACAGGAACTGGCCTTCGTGGTCTTTTCACTGACGAAAAAGGACTACACGCTGGCAATACCACGCCGATTCCCGGACGAAGATGGCCCTGTCTGTGTCGGGAAGACCTCCTCTGCGAGGTCCTGGCCGACTTGCTTGGCGTAATACTGCCTGATAACGTCCTGGCCCTGAGTCTGGCACATGTCCATAGAGGAAAAAACGCCAATCTTCATAAGCAGCAGGATCGTGACACAAGCTGCCAGATTGCCGATGGAGTGCCCGTATGGGCCGCACCGTTCCACCAGCTTAGGCTCGGGCAGGCTTGTCTTGAGCTTCTGAGCCTTGGGCTCATGCCGGAGACTATGCTTGAGCGTGCGAATAGCCTGCTCGTTTGCACGCATCAGAAGATCAAGGCTGTGCGGCTTAGCTTTCATGAATGACAACGCAACATTGACTTTACCCAAGGAGAGAAGCCGCCGCCGGCATCTGGGGCAACTCAAAATATGGTTTTGCACCCAGCCCACCTCGACCCCCAAACGCCTTCTCATCGCAGTGTATAGCCAAGTTCTGATTCGTCTGCACTTGTTGTTTGCTTTTATGCTTGCCATGGTTATTCTTCTTTGCTCATCCACATTGCCAACAACTGAACTGCCTTACACCTGTACACTCTGGCCGTGCCGGCTGATATGCCCAGTATCCTGCCTACCTGAACGTAGGAGAGCTCGGCAAGGTCGCGTAACGCGACCACGTTCCTCAGATGTTCCGGCAGTTGAGCCATACGCCTTCGCAGAGCCTCCTGCAGGTATTCGGAATCGACTTCCTCAGCCGGCGAGTTCTCCGCCTCCGTGGTTGCCAGGGGTCGGCTCAACCGGGTCCGCTCGGCCATCCTGCGTCTCAACATTGAAATCGCCACGTTGTTTGCGGTCCGGAAGACGTACGCCTTCACGTGCTCGGGTTTGCGCCCTCCCTGAAAATGCGCCAGTTGCAGAAAAGTATCCTGATAGGCGTCGCAAACGTCCTGCTCGTTACCCAATATGCGCCAGAGCATCGTGACCAGCTCGGGGCCGCACTTCTGCATCGTGGACAGAATCCACCGCTGGCTCTCGGCAACTACCCCGGAGACGGCACCGTCCCAAAGCAACTCGCAACTCAAGGCCTTGCGAAACATAAGCGCCCATTCACCCTTGGTTATCAGTTATCCCACCAGCTAAGACGCAGCAACTAATGATATGTTAACATAAAATCTTCCCAATCGAGGAAAAAACCGCTTTTTTTAGATAACGCCCCGGGGTACCCAAGCGTCTTATAGTCGGTGACGAAGCGTTGGAAATGCAGAATTCGTCAGAATCAGGCCGCATCGCTATGGATACAAGTCGCAGCGAAAGAAACTTTTGCGAACCGAAGCAGAATGCGAAGGACGTAGTCGCTCTGGTGGACGACTTGCTCAACAAGGCCGTGGAGCATGGCGCGAGCGACATCCATTTCGAGCCAAGAAGCACAGAACTGGACATTCGATTCCGGCTGGATGGCGTCCTGAACACCGTAGAGAAACTGCCCCAATCCCTCTGTGATAACATAATCGCAAGGCTGAAGGTTCTGGGGGGGCTTCTGACCTATCGCAACGACATACCGCAGGAAGGCCGAATAGAGATCAAGATTGGCCAAAATAGCCAAATCATGGACCAGCGGCTGGCAATCTTCCCGACAATACACGGCCAGCGAGCCGTCGTCCGTTTGTTCTACAACAACACGGAACTGATGGAGCTGGAGCAGTTGGGCTTCTCCGAACGCACGTACTGCGCATTGAAGAGCATCGCGGCCCAGAACCATGGCGTTCTGCTGCTGACCGGCCCGGCGGGCAGCGGAAAAAGCACAACGCTCGCCGCCCTTTTGCGACATATCCTGAGGTTCTTCGCGGGCCGAAGCGTTGTCACGCTCGAGGACCCGGTGGAAATCCGAATCGAGGGGGCCACGCAGGTCCAGATTACGCCGCATGGACAGATGACCTTTCCCACGGCGCTGCGCTCGCTGCTCAGGCAGGACCCCCAGGTTCTGATGATCGGCGAAATCCGTGACGCCGAGACGGCAAAGATCGCCGTCGAAGCGGGCCTGACGGGGCATTTGTTGATGAGCACGATGCACAGCGGCTCGCCCGCCGGGGCGCTGCTGCGACTGCTGGAGATGGGGATTGAGCCATACCAGGTCACCTCAAGCATCTCGGCGGTTCTGAACCAGAGGCTGGTCAGGAAACTCTGCACAAAATGCAGGCGGCAGGTCGAAGGAGCGGACTTGTTCAACGCCACGGGATGCGACGAATGCTTTAACACAGGCTACAAAGGGCGAGTCTTGATTGCAGAAATAGTCCAGCTCGATAGTCAGTTGCGAAAGGCCATTTTGGCCAAAGCGGACCTGGACGAGCTTGAGACCATCCTCAAAGACAAAGGCCACACGACCATGCTCGCCGACGGCAGGCGACTGGTCGAAGATGGAATCACAACGCAGGATGAATTGAACAAAGTCTGTGGAATCGTCTCAGACAGCTTATAGGCTTTGGGAGAACGTTTTGTGAAACGCACGGTTGTCAGTCTTGTTGTTCTCTGGTTGGTTCTGGCACCGGCGGACGCACGTCGCTTTGTTGATGGTCCGGTTCGGTTGACGGTTTACCCGGCCATAGCCCCTGAACCCGGGGACAAAATCGTGCTTCTGGCGAAAACGGACGAGCAGAGCGACGCGGATGCGGCGCCGCTGTACGAAAGAGCCGTCCAATCGATGCCCAGAGGCATCAAACAGGACCAGATGCGGGAATGGCTCAAGCTGCCGCCTGAGGAGTTGCCTCAACAGCAAGCCGAAGAGATGGTCCAGAAATACCTGGAAAGTCTGAAGCTCGTGTTTCAGGCCACGAAATGCAAGCAGTGCAACTGGCCCGAGTGGAAGCCGGGGGACCAACTGCCGAGTTTCAACGAATATCGAGAACTGGCCTTTGTCATTCAATTGTGGGCGAGGCTGGAAATCAGCCGGGGCGGGTATGACGGCGCCTTGCTTGCCATGCAAGCGGGATTTGCGATGGGCAGGCACTTAGGAGAAGGTCCGACGATCCTGCAAACGCTGGTCGGAGCAACAGTCGGTGGACTGATGTGCCGAGAGATCGAGCAATTCGTGCAAAGCCAGGATGCTCCGAATCTGTATGGGGCGCTGAAGGATATGCCTGAGCCGCTTATTAATGTGGAAAGGGCCATCGAAAACGAGAGAGCAAATCTCAATGATCAAAACGCCCTGGTCCGAAAGGAACGAGAAGAGCAATTGAAACCGGCTCTGGATCGGATTCGGATGAATATCAGGAGGCTGGATAACCACCTGAATGCGTTGCAGGTTGTCGAGGCGATACGCCATTACGCCGCCACGCATGATGGGCAGTTGCCGCAGGTGCTTGGGGATATCCAGGACATCGAGGTCCCGAACGACTTGATGAGCGGCCAGGCGTTTATATATGGCCGTATGAGTTCAGGCGCAACGCTGCAATCGGCGATACCTGAGGGGGGCAATGAACGAGACACCGTTCACTATGAGATCGTGCTCAAGAAATAATCAAATATACGTAAAGGATCCAAGATGGCGACATTCCAGTATAACGCACTGACATCGGCGGGCCGGCTGATGAAAGGCACGATTGAAGCCGCCTCGCGCCAGGAGGCGGACGAGTTGCTCAAGCAGATGCAGCTCGCCGTCAATTCCATCGAAACGGCCAGACCCGAGAAGCCTAAAACAGCTATCGGCAGAAACGAGTTCGTGCTCTTCAACCAGCAGTTGGCCTCCATCACCAAAGCCGGAATCCCGCTGGAGAGAGGCTTGCGAGAGCTTGCCCACGACGTCCATTCAAGATCCATGCAGCGGCTCGTCGATGGCATCGCTGAGGAGCTTGAGAGCGGCGTGAGCATCGAACAGGCCTTTGAGAGCAAGCAGAGACATTTTCCGCCCCTGTACGGCCGGATTCTCAAAGCAGGCGTGGAGACGGGCCGATTGAGCGAAATGCTCACCAGCCTCAACAGGCATCTGGAGATGGCCAACCAGACCCGGAGAATTATCTTCGAGGCGATCAGCTACCCGGCCGTCATTCTGGTCCTGGCGGCCATCATCATCACGGGCGTCTTCACGTTCATCATCCCCCAATTCGGAACAATACTGACCGAAATGACCGATAGCAGGCACCTGCCCGCGCTGACGAGAGCGTTTCTCGGCATGGCAAGAAACGTCGGACCCTTCTGGCTCACGGTCGGGCTGATCATCGCCGCGATAATTGGCCTTTACGCGATGCTTTCGACATCCGCTGGGGGCCGCCGGTTCAAGGAATCGGTGCTTCTGAAAGTCCCGGTCATCGGCAGGGTCTATCATAGCAGTGTGCTTTGCAGAATGGCTGAGGCGATGGCCGTCATGGTTGCATCCGGTTCCGATATGCCGGCGGCCCTGAGATTAAGCTCTGGCGCGACCGGAAGCGAGAAGCTTATCCTCGAGAGCGAAGCCCTTGGGGGCCAAATCGAACAGGGAGCGAATATCTTAGAGGCGGGGCAATTCTGCCGAATGATACCCAGGCTGTTCCTCTATTCGATTCAGTTAGGCACACAGCGCAACGAGTTGCAGGACAATCTATACAGTCTGGGCCAGATGTACGCCGAGCAGGCGCGGTGCGGCCAGGCGAGGCTCCAGGCGGTTCTATTGCCTCTGATGATAATCGGCGTGGGTGGGTTTCTGGCACTGACCATCCTTGCGATGTTCCTGCCCATGACACAAGTCATAACATCGTTGTCTGCGAGTTAGGATATGCTCATCATTGCAAGTACACTATTGGCGACGGTCGGTTACATAATCGTCGGATTGAAACGGCCCGGGATCGCGCTGGTCACGGCGCCGTTTGTTGCCGGCGCGTTGGTCGTGATGGCAGCCGCGGAGGAGGATGTTGTGGCGGTCAGCGTTGCGCCTCTGGTCTTTGCCGCAACCCTCATCGCCGTGTTGCTAACCAAACGCGAGCCCGACGCGGAACAGTGGCCCCAGGCATGTGCCAAATGGATTCTCATACTCCTGACGTGTTTGCTTGCCCTGGTCACGATGGTCGTTGTGTTCGGGCCTTTGGGTATGATTGGATTTTTCTTTGTCATTCTGTTCTTTGGCTCGATCATCGCTTACGGCCTGACCTCCCGGCACGCTACGGCGGCGCATGTCATCTCGACAATCGGCTCGAGTATGAGACAGAATCTGCCGTTGCCGATGGCGCTGGAATCCGCTGCCAGTGGGATATCCAACGGCCGCTCAAGGGCGCTGCGAGGAATAAAGAAATGGCTCGTTCAGGGCTACTCACTGAGTGAATCCGTCAAGCGAGGCTATCCGAAGTGCCCGGGCTATGCGCTCGCGATGATCGCCGCAACCGAGCGTATCGACCAGCTTCCTTATGCGATTAAGGCCATTGAGGACGATATGATGGCCAAGGCCGACGAGCGCCAAAGAATCCGGCCCGTGCATCCGCTGTATCCGGTGATACTCATGACCTTTACATTCCTGATGCTGTTGGGCGTCATGACGTTTATCATTCCGCAGTTTAAGACCGTATTGGAAGAAATGACTGGGGGGGATACTCTGCCAGCAGCTACCCGATCGCTCCTTGCGGTTATGGAATTTGCCGTTCATGATTATGCGTGGCTGGTTTGGCTCATCCTCGCATTGCTTGTCCTGATGATCATTCCAGCCTCGATCTACGTTCGTTTCAGGCCACGCCGGCCGGAGAAACCGTTTCTGATTTCCAGAATAGGGGACTCTATAAAATGGCATCTGCCGATTCTTCACCGCTTCGAGAAAGACTATTCGATGGTGCAGGTGGTCGAGCTTCTGCGGCTGTCACTGAAGGCCGGCTGTCCCATCAATGAGGCGATTAGAAACGCACTCGGTCTGGATGTGAACAACTGTTTTAAGAAACGGATGCGAAGGTGGCTGGAACACGTCGAACGGGGTGACAATGTCTCTTCTGCGGCCAGGCAGAACAGACTGGGCTCGCCGTTGGCATGGGCCTTCGATGAAAAAGTGAATCAGGGCAACACACTCTCGATATTAGAGACGCTCGAATCGTTCTACCGCTCGAACTACGCCTACTGTGTTAATCTGGCCCGTTTTATTCTCTGGCCCTGTGTGACCCTCGTTATGGGCGCCATCGTAGGATTCGTCGTCCTGGCCATTTTCTTGCCGGGGATTTCGATCATCACCCAATTGACGGGCCAGGTCAATCCGTAACGGGGATAAATGGAGCACTATTGTGTCTGGCAAGAACGAGAAATCCAAAGGTTTTATCCTGACCGAGATCATTGTCGCATTGACCATCCTGGGGATGGTGCTGGCCGGGCTGGCAGTGTCACTGGCGGGCTTTGCACGGTTCAATCGCTACCAGTTGATTCGGCAGCGATGTATTGCGGCCGCTGAGGCGCAGCTCGACAGCATCGCTACTACGAGCCGGCCGGTCAGCGAGGAAGACCTCCGCCGGCTCTGGCCCGGGCTGACCGTTTCGGTCAGACAATCACCGGGCGAGGGACAATGGCAGGGGCTGGAGTTCGTTGAGGTCACCGCAAGCGGAAAGAGCTATCGCAAGGACGTGAACATCAGACTGTCACGGTATGTTCGATCGGACGGATCCTTAGCCGAAGGGAAGTGAAGAAAATGCGCAAGGGCTTTACGTTGGTGGAACTGATGGTCGTGATCATCATCCTGCCGTTCGTGCTGGTTCTACTGGACGGTTTGTTCGCGACGCTTCTGACAGAGATGCCGCGGTCCTGGCGCACTGCCCAGGAGAGCACAACGCTGCTGAACCTTCTGGAGCGGGTCCAGCAAGACGTTGACAAAGCAAGAGGACTGCCGGCCGAATTTGCCGGCCGCACCGCTGGCGAAGAGCTGCTCCTGATCGAATTGCCCGGTACAGTGATCGGCTACCAAATCAAAGAAGACCGGATAACGCGAAGCAGATTCACGGGCACGCCCGCGAACGATGCCGAGGAAGAAAGAACCTGGTCCGTGCCCAATGGCAAAGTCGAATGGCACGTTTGGCAAAAAGACGGCGAACGTTACGCCGTGGAGCTCAAAACTCACATAGAGCTTAAGGTTCGTGGCCGTCTGGAAGAAAAGACGGCCCGGGCGCATCTGTTTTTTGTGGACGCTTTTTGAGGGACTGCGGAGCAGAAGATGAAGGCACTGAAGAAAAGGGGATTCGTGTTGATACTGGTCATCACGGCGATAGCCGTCATTGGGATCGAAATGTTCGTCCTGGCCGGCGTTGCCAACACAATGCAGTTTCAGTCCCACAGGGCCTACCTGCAGGCGTGCAGGCGGAACCTGACGGCCAGCGGCCTGGCCTGGGCCAGGCAAAATGTTCCCGACAAAGCTGGAGAAGTTGCTCCTCAAACGATAGAATTGGATGTCAGTAAAATGAACGTTCGCGGCTCGCGTCTGGACCTGACGGTGAGTCCGCCGTCGGACCGGCAAGTGGAGATTCTGATCAGAACTTCGTGCACCCGTGGCAGGCAGACGCTCAAAGGCGAAAACAAGTACGAAATCGCGCTATGATAAGCAGGAAACAACTTCTGGAGCATGCAAAGGCCCAGAAGGCGACTGACATCCACATTTGTGCCGGCGCTCCGGTCCTGTTCAGGCTGGGAGGAAAATTAGTCCCCATTACTAAAGAGACGCTGACCGCCGCCCAGAGCCGGGATATCTCGCTCGAACTGCTGACCGAAGAGCAAAGAATCCAGTTTGAGAAGAATCTGGACTACGACCTGATGTTGGCCGACGGGGCCGGCCGGTATCGGATTAACATCGGCTATTTCAACGGTGCCGTCGGCGCTACAATCCGAATTCTTCCCACGCGGCCCCGGACCGTTGAGGAACTGTCTCTTCCCGATGTCGTCAAAGACCTGGCCCGCCGAACAAAAGGGCTGGTGTTGATCACCGGAAGTACAAGCCAGGGCAAGACCACAACGATGACAGCGATGATCGACGAAATCAACGCGACGTGTGAGAAGCACATCGTTACGATTGAGGATCCCATTGAATACGTGCACACGAACAAGACCGGCGTGGTCAGACAAAGAGAAGTCGGAAGAGATACGCAAAGTTTCCACACGGGACTGCGAGCGGCATTGAGGCAAGACCCGGATGTCATTGCCATCGGCGAAATGAGAGACTATGAGACCATCAAGATTGCCTTAGCCGCCGCCGAGACCGGCGTCCTGGTCCTCTCCACCCTGCACGTGATATCCATCGATAAGATCATCGAACGGCTGCTCAGCTATGCCCCCGCCTCCGACGAAGGTCAGTTGAGGTTCCTGCTGGCCGAATCTTTGCAGGGTATGATTCACCAGGAGCTGGTCCCTACCCTCAAGGGCGGGCAGAGGGTCGCCTGCGAGATACTGGTTGTCACCAGTGCCGCGAAGAACATCATCAGACGAAAAGGCGGGTTCTTCCTCAGAAGCGTCATCGAAACGGGCAAGAAACACGGGATGATGACCATGGTCGAATCCGTCAACGCCCTTCTGGACGCCCGCACAATCAGCGAAGGTGTTGCAGAAAGCGTTCTGGCCAACTATAAATAGCCACGATGCAGGAGCTGGATTTGCAGCACGACGTTATTTCGTTCCGGCTGATATGGAAAAACAAAAAAAGGCTTATATCTATGCGGGCATCGCTGTTCTGTTCTGGTCCACCTCGGCTTCGGCCTTCAAGATTTCACTTCGACACATGGACGTTCTTTCGCTACTGTTCTATGCTTCGATGACATCCACAGCGGCTTTCTTCGTTTATTTGCTCTTCTCAAAGAAGCTGAATCTGCTCAAGGACCTCCGGCGCAGAGACTATCTCCACTCCGCCCTGTTCGGCTCCCTGAATCCCTTCCTTTACTACGCCGTCCTGCTCAAAGCCTACTCGATTCTTCCCGCTCAGGAAGCTCAGCCGCTTAACTTCATCTGGCCCCTTACGCTTGTTTTGCTGTCGATCCCGTTGCTCAAGCAGAGGATAGGCCCCAAAGACGTTATTGCGACAATCATCAGCTTCGTCGGGGTTCTGGTCATCTCAACGCGCGGGGATGTTTTGGGATTCAAGTTTACCGACACTGTCGGCGTCTCACTGGCCACGGGCAGCTCAGTCATCTGGGCGTTGTTCTGGATCTATAACGTAAGAGACAGGCGAGACGAAGTGGTCAGACTGTTTCTCAACTTCGCATTCGGCTCGGCTGTCACATTTGCGTCGATGCTGCTTTTGGCGAACGTGAGACTCCCGGATATTAGCGGCATTCTTGGAGCCGTGTATGTGGGATTATTCGAGATGGGAATCACATTTCTGCTCTGGCTCAAGGCACTGAAGCTCTCGAAAACAACCGCGCACGTCACGAACCTGATCTATCTGGTGCCTTTCTTGTCGCTTGTTTTGATCTCAGTGGCCGTCGGGGAAAAGATTCTGCCCTCGACGATAGTGGGCCTGGTCTTTATCGTGGGCGGCATCCTATTGCAGAGACTCCGGGGCCGGAAGTTCTCTTGACAGAGAACACACCTTCCACCGCCCAGACGCCTTCGTCTGCATTTGACAATCCGGACAAACCGCCAAACTGAACCGCTGCGACCGGCTACACGTTCTCAGGGACAACGAACGGCCTGCGCTCGGGTCGCGTCAGCAGTCTATTAGCTGCCCGGTTGCGCACGAACTTCTCGGTCCTGGGATTGAACTTCAGCATCGGCCCGAGCTGGTACGTGTTCTCTGATACGTCGTAGCCTATAGTACCCTTGACGGTCTGTTTGATCGTATCCCATGATTTGGAGATTTCTTCGTGCTTGTCGAGTACGTCGGGCCTGATGGTGCCGGCGACCTGCTCGCCAAGGCGGTAAGAAAGGTTGCCCAAGTGGCAGCACGCCGACGATAGATGCCCTTTGGCAATGTCCGCGTTGAGGTCGTCCACCTTGCGGCTGCGCACGCTGTAGATAAAGTTCTCGAAGTGATCGCCGGGCCCCATCTCGACATCGACGTCCGCCAGATCTTCAGCCTTGTCGGAACCCTTGGGATAGAACTTGCCGCCCCTGATCACTCCGTCCTCAAGGTAGAACTCGTTGCCAACTTTCCTCGGATACTTCTTACCGTCCAGACCCGCTCTGTCAACCAGGCCGATCACCTCGAACACAAGCAGCGGCCCGCCAAAATCCATGATGCTCAACTGGCAGTTGGGCGTCTGGGCCTGGTCCGTGAAGGGTGGATGACCTTCCGTCGAGTTCACCCAGCGGCCGCCCATGCTAATCACGCTCCTGGGAAGGGCCGAATCGTCAATCGCCCAACGGGCGATGTCCATCTGGTGGACACCCTGGTTGCCGATCTCTCCATTGCCGGTATCCCAGAACCAGTGCCAGTTATAGTGGACCAGATTCTCATGGTACGGCTGAAGAGGTGCCGGCCCAAGCCAGATGTTGAAGTCGAGGTTCTCCGGCGGCTCCTTGATGGGCTTGAAGCCAATGCTCCATCGCCCGCTTCCGTTCTTGGAGGCCCATGCCTTCGAAACCAGCAGCTTGCCGTACTTGCCGCTCTGGACGGCAGCAATCTGTCTGGCCCAGCTGCGGCTGGAACGACTTTGCGTGCCGTGCTGGACGATTCGGTTGTACTTGCGGGCGGCTTCGACGCACTTGCGGCCCTCGAAGACGTTGTGGCTGCACGGCTTCTCCACGTAAACGTCCTTGCCCGCCTGACAGGCCCAGATTGTGGCCAGCGAGTGCCAGTGGTTCGGCGTTGCCAAAGAGATGACGTCGATATTCCTGTCTTCCAGCAGCTCGCGGGTATCCACGTAAGTGGCGACTTTCTGATTGCGGTCCTTGAACGACTTGGCCCGACGTTCCAGGACCTTCTTGTCCACATCGCACAGGCCCGCCAAGCGCACACCATCCATCTTGCTGAATGCGCTGATATGCGAGCCGCCACGCCCATTGATACCGACCACGGCCACGCGAACAGCATCGTTGGCCCCGCGGACACGGGAGAACGGAGCAGCCATCGTTAGACCGACCCCCGCGGCGATTGAACTCTTCATAAACGCTCGGCGTGTCAAATGTTTCATAGGTAATCTCCTTCCTCAGAATCTCAGGACATGCTTGGTTGAATTTGTGAATTCCATGAATTATCTCTGCCTACTGTAAAGCAGAATGACCCAGCCGGCTCTTCGGCCGGGCAACGTCGGCACAGTCAAAAAGCATAATCTAACAAAGACAGGCCGACAATGGCAAACTAAAAAAAAGTTGCTCCCCGCCCTGCTCAGACAATGATCTCCTCAATCGTACGGGCGACAATATAATCCGGCAGCTTCTTCAGGCCCGGTTTGGCCTCGTAGGCGGAAATAATGCTCTTGTCGGGGAATGCCCCGGCCTGCCGCATCAACTCCTGGGCCAAGCCCCGCAATCGCTCCGGCGTCACCTTAGGCTCAGCTTTGTCCCGGGCCGCCTGAACCAGGGCGGCAAACTCCGCCCGGCTGTCATACCAATCGAGTTGTAGTTCCAGCTCGAAGGCACTTTTTGCCCTTTCCCGGTCGTACAAATACTGGATGCCAATCGGGTTATAGGCTTCTATCCGCTCCTCGACAAAAGCCAGGCAGGCCTCCCTGTACGCAGCGTATTTCTCGTCGTCGAAATCGTCGAACCCGCGTGCGGCAACCTCCGCAGCCAGCAGGTCGTCGATTCGCCGCGCCAGAAGCTCTTTGCAGGCCTCCAGCCGCTCATACAGGGCTTCGTAGTACGCCTTCAGAAGAATACTCGTTTCGCTCATTGGCGTTCCCAGTGTCCACGAATTCCAGATTCGGACAGCATCTTCAGACTCGGCAAAGCGATTATAGCCTTGAAATCTCTCCAATTCCACATGCATTCAATGAAATTACCCCGGTCGCTGGCAAACCACACAGGGCAAAATGCGGAATTTCATCGCTCGCGTCACCAAATCGCACACCGTGACAATCTTCTCGGATGGCCATGAGGGTGTGTTGCCCTGGCCGGCTTCGATTCTTGTCTTTCCGCTACCTTGCCCCCAGCTCCATTGTCCTGTGCATTCTGTCTGCCCCACAGAGTCTCTGCAGGCCCCGGCCCTGCTCGCTCGTCGACTCGCATCCCGCCTGAAATTGCCGATGAAGACCTCATTATCTCTCTAAATCCCCCAAAAAAAAACAGTTTTTTCTTGACGCCGGTCGGGCAAATCTGGTATATAATGATGTTGGTAGGAGTTTGCGGTCTTATCCGCACTTCCGACGGGCAACTATGCCTGTAAAAGAGTTCGGGCTTTGACATCTTGATCAACTGCCTGTAACGGGCCTAGGAAGAAGGAAGGAGGTAGCAAGTCATATCTTAAAAGACGTTTCGAGGGTGGTTGTCTCAGAAATTGGGGTGGCGGTCAGACCGTCGCCGAGGGCTCTGGTGCGTGGCCAGGGCACTGCTTTCTGTAATTTCCTGTGTAAGGAGGATTACCATGTGTAGAAAATTGTCTTATTTCGTCTATTTTGCTCTCGTGTTGGCTTTGGCCGGCACCAATGTCGTCCTTGGCGAGGATATAGTGTGGGAAGGCATAGTCAAGGACAATGCGGATTGTGTTGAACAAAGTAACCCGACTCCGACGGGGGCTATGGACTTCGGCAGCAGCGACCTGGAGTTCATGAATGATGGCGGTATACAGACGATCGGTCTTCGGTTTAACAGCGTTCAGGTTCCTGCCGGTGCCACCATTAGTAAGGCGTATGTCGTACTGACACAAGAAGAGATTGAGAGCGATGGCCCATGCAATATCATCATCCAGGGGCATCTCACTCCCAACGCCCCTGCGTTCGGCAGCGCGCCCGGGGATATTTCGACCAGACCCCTAACGACGGCGGTGGCGAAGTGGAGTCCGGCGCATTGGCCTACAGACAATACGCCACACGAGACCTCGGACCTCTCCGAAGTCATCGAGGAGATCGTCAACCAGGCCGGGTGGTCTCAGGGCGGTTCCATAGTGCTGGTATTCAACC
>CP070806.1:361035-384845 GCA_020343675.1 Phycisphaerales bacterium | reverse complement strand
GATTCCTTTATTGTTGCTTTCCGAGGTTGTGCACGGAAACAATTTCAAAGTAGTGCTTACCGGCGAGGGTGCCGATGAGGTCTTTGGCGGCTACAATATCTTTCGGGAGGCAAAGGTCAGACGGTTCTGGGCGAAGTTCCCCGATGCACAGAAGCGGAGCGATCTCATCGGCCGGCTGTACCCGTATATCTTCACCAATCCCCGGCTCAAGCGAACTCTTCAGTCATTCTTCGCTCAGGGTCTCGACAAGACGGAGGACCCGATCTTCTCGCACATGATACGATGGGAGAACACGAGCAGAATCAAGGCGTTTTTCTCAAATGAGCTCATCAGTGCGATAGGCCCATATTGCGGGTACGAGCAAGTCAGGCAGAGCCTCCCAAAGGCGTACGGGCAGGCGGACAATCTCGCAAAAGCGCAGTACCTGGAGATGGCAATTTTCTTGAGCAGCTATCTACTTTCTTCGCAGGGTGACCGGATGGCGATGGCTCATTCGGTGGAGATAAGGCTTCCTTATTTGGACTTCCGTGTGATGGATTTCATGGGACGCGTACCGGCCAAATGGAAGATTCTGGGTCTGAATGAGAAATACATCCTGAAGAAGTCTTTTAAGGACATCCTGCCTCACGAAATAACCAGCCGTCCCAAACACCCGTATCGTGCTCCCATAAAACAAAGCCTGCTGAATGAGAGGACAGCCGAATATACAAATGAGGCGCTTTCGGAGACGGCATTGAAAAGGGCGGGTTTGTTTGACGTGGACAAGGTGACGAGGCTCGTGCGGAAACTCCAGGCCCTCAGCAGTCCGAGCGAAATGGACAGCATGGCCCTCGTGGGTGTTCTTTCCTCGCAACTCGTTCATCGTCAGTTTGTGGAAGAGTTCCCCTGGAAAGGCGTTCACTCGGTTTGCCCCGACCTCATCGTGGATCGGCGGTCGGCAGCTCCCAAGTGCATAAAGTGAGTATGGGTAACTCAAAGGCCGAGAAAACGAAGCAATCGTCAAGCTCTTCTGGAGGTATGCACAAATGATTGAGTTCGACCCGACTTTGGTTCACGGTTGGCTTGGTCGCTCTGCTCGGCGATTCCCAGATAAGGTGGCGCTTGTATGCGACCGGCAGCGTTGGACATACAAAGCACTGGATCAGCGCACGGACCACCTGGCGGCGGCTCTGGTGGATGCAGGCGTTCAACGCCAGGACAGAGTTGTTGTCCTTCTGGACAATTCCGTGGAGACCGTCATCTCGCTGTACGGCATTCTGAAGGCCGGAGGAGTCTTCATTATACTGGCCGGTTCCATAAAAGGAGCGAAACTGCGCTATATCCTGGAGAATTCCGGAGCGAATGTTCTGATTACACATACCAGCAAAACGGCCGTAGTTGTTGATGCTCTGAGCGGAGCGCCGAGAGATTGCAGGGTGATCTGGACAGGGCCTTCGGCGCAAATCCCGCCGGCACTGTCCAGGACGTCGCTGAGCTGGGATGGGGTGTTCTCCAACCCTGCCGCTGGCATGGACGAGTTGCACAGGAACAGTCGTCTGCCTCGTTGCATTGATGTCGATTTGGCCACACTTATCTATACATCGGGTTCGACCGGGGAGCCCAAGGGCGTCATGTCCACGCACCACAACATGATTTCGGCGGCACGGAGTATCATTCAGTATATCGGAAACGTCGAGGAGGATATTATTCTGGATGTCCTGCCCCTTTCGTTCGACTACGGACTGTACCAGGTCATCATGGCGTTCATGTTTGGCGGCACGGTGGTGCTGGAGAAGTCCTTCCTCTATCTACACAGAATTCTTGAACGGGTCGCGAAGGAGAAAGTGACCGGATTTCCGATTGTCCCGACCGTCGTGGCGATGTTACTCAAGTTGCAGAATTTGACGAACTATGATTTCAGCACGCTGCGCTACATGACGAATACTGGAGCGGCGCTGCCGGTCGAGCATATCCGCAAGCTCAGAGGCATGTTCCCTCATGTGACGCTGATTTCAATGTTTGGGCTCACCGAGTGCAAGCGGGTCAGCTATCTGCCAGAGGAAGAGCTTGACCGAATACCCTCGTCGGTCGGCAAAGCCATGCCGAATTGTGAAGTCTTTGTTGTGGATGAAGATGGAAACCAGGTGACCCCGGGGCAAACAGGGGAGTTGATCATCAGGGGTTCGAATGTCATGCAGGGTTACTGGGCAGATCCCGATCTAACGGCCAAAGCCTATAAAGAAAGGCGCTATCCCGGCGAACGAACGCTTCATTCCGGCGACTATTTCCGCCAGGATGAGCAAGGGTTTCTCTATTTCCTGGGTCGAAAAGATGACATGATCAAAAGCAGGGGCGAACGGATTAGTGCAAAGGAGATCGAGAATATCATCTGCAACATGGAGGGCGTGACGGAAGCAGCTGTCATCGGAGTGCCTGATGAGATTTTTGGCCAGGTCATCAAGGCCCATATCGTGCCGGCTCCCGATGTCGATTTGACCGACAAAGAGGTATTGAAATACTGTTCCGAAAACATGGAGAGCTTCATGGTGCCAAAGTACATCGAGTTTATGGGCAGCCTGCCCAAGACACCGAACGGAAAAATTGACAAGAAGCAACTGAAGAGCAAGGAACTGCAATCAAGTTCCCCTGACAATTCTCAGGTCTTCTGACCGAAGGTAGCAACTCATGCAAATCAACAATTTCCTTGAAGATGCAGCGCAAAAGTTTCCGGACAACAAGGCCGTATGGTACAAGGGGTCTTGGACGAGTTACGGTCAAATAGACGTTCTTGCAAACAAATTGGCCAATTATCTGAAAGAGACCGGTATCTCCAGAGGCGACCGAGTCGCGATACTCTATGAGAATTCGCTTGATTATATAATCGCTTTTTTCGCTGTTCTAAAAGCCGGGGCGGTTGATGTTTCCCTGTATACCGAGATGACCGTCGGCACTTTGACGCATGCTTTGAGCCACTCTGGCGCGAAGGCACTGATAGCAGACAGCAAGTATTCGCACTATATAGTCCCATCGCTCGGCAGAGCGCCCGAACTCAGAGATGTCATTGCCAACCGGGAGGGCGTGTTCGAGAACGAGGGCAACGTCCGCTGCAATCACATCTGCCTGAAGGAAATCTACGACAATGGGAAGGCAACTCAACCGGGTGTCCAATGCATAGACGTTGACCTTGCATCGATCGTCTATACATCGGGTACCACCGGCGGCCCCAAGGGTGTCATGCTCTCACACCTTAACGTGGTGAGCAACACGCGATCGATTGTCCGATATCTCGAATTGACGCAAAAGGACCGGGTTATGGTCGTTTTGCCGTTCTGCTACAAATACGGCAAGTCGCTGTTGACGACGCACTTCTATGCGGGTGGGTCTGTCGTTATCGACAATCGATTCGTTTTTCCCCAGGTTGTCCTGGAAACAATGCGACAAACGGAAGTGACGGGTTTTGCCGGCGTTCCATCGACCTTCCTCATGTTGCTCAACAGGTCCATCGCATTGGATCTGCGGTGTGAATCGCTGCGCTATGTCACTCAGGCCGGCGGCTCGATGGCGCCGAGCATCCAGAAGAAAGTGGCCGCAGTCTTCGCCCCTGCGAAGCTGTTCGTCATGTACGGCGCGACCGAGGCGTCCCCCAGATTGTCCTATCTTGATCCTGCGGACTTCAGCTCAAAATGCGGTTCTGTCGGCAAGGCCATTTCAAACGTGGAATTGTTCGTCGTTGACGAACATGGCCATCGACTGCCACCAAACGGGGTCGGCGAAATAGTCGCCAGAGGCTCCAACATAATGATGGGGTACTGGAATGACCCCGTTGAAACCTCGAGGGTATTGAGAAATGGTCTCTATCACACGGGTGACATCGGCAAGATGGATGAGGATGGGTACATTTATCTCTTGGGTCGGTCGGATGACATGATCAAGGTGAGCGGTCTCAAAGTCAGTCCCAGGGAGATAGAGGATGCACTGTTAGACGTCGAGGGGGTATATGAAGCCGCCGTCATAGGTGTTAATGATTCGGTTCTTGGCCAAGCGATTGCGGCGTTCGTGGTCCCGGAAGAAAACACCCGCCTGACAAAGGACAGGATAAGAAAAGCTCTTAGGAGCCGCTTGCCTGCTTTCAAGCGGCCCACGCAAATAGAATTCGTCAGTTCGATTCCGAAGAATGCATCCGGAAAGATAGCCGGGGCGGAACTGAGAATGCGATACGAGCCGTCGAGAAAATCGGCCCATAGTTGAACGGGGAGATTGGAGAGTTTTCAATGCATAGCAGGACATTTTCTTTGGAATCGCTCAAGCTCGATTGTGCACGTGAAACAGAAAGGATCGTCGGGGTCCTTCGGGAAGAAGTCTTGAAGCGGTTCAAGAAACGAGGGGCCGTGGTCGGCTTGTCCGGGGGTATTGACAGCAGCGTCGTAGGGGCCCTTTGCGTTCGAGCCTTCGGCAAGGAACGGGTATTGGGCCTCTTGATGCCGGAAAAGGATTCTGCTTCGGAGACGCTGCGACTTAGCCGTCTGATCAGCGACCATCTGCAGGTGCGGACCGTCCATGAAGATATCAGCGGCATCCTGGATGCCGTGGGGTGTTACCAGAGGAGAGATGAAGCCATACGAAGCGTCGTTTCGGAGTACGGGCCGGGCTTCAAATGCAAGATTGTTCTTCCGGGCGTTTGCGATGATGAGAGATACAGAATCTTCTCGCTGGTGGTTGAGTCTCCTGACGGTGTGCAGACCAAGGTCCGATTGACGCCATCTGCGTATCTTGGCATCGTCGCGGCCACGAATTTCAAGCAGCGCACGCGCAAAATGCTCGAATATTATCATGCGGACAGACTGAATTATGCTGTGACCGGGACGCCCAACCGGCAGGAATACGATCAGGGTTTTTTCGTCAAGTTGGGTGATGGGGCGGCCGACATCAAGCCGATTGCTCACCTTTACAAGACGCAAGTCTATCAGATGGCACGGTCTCTCGGCATCCCGGAAGAAATCTGTTGTCGGCCTCCGACCACGGATACGTATTCGATGTCGCAGAGTCAGGAAGAGTTCTATTTCTCCCTGCCCTATGAGAAAATGGATTTGTGCCTCTATGGCAAATGCCACGAGATACCGCTTGTTGAGGTAGCCGCCGCGACCGGGTTGACTGAAGACCAGGTAGCTCGCGTGTACCAGGACATAGACGCCAAGCGCAAAGCCACACGTTATCTGCACACGCCACCCGTGCTCGTCGAGAAGGTAGAGGAAATCCTATTGTGACCGGTTCGCAAGAGCAACGGCTGTTCGGACAGCGCGGATGATGACGCTGTCATTTGAGAAAGTGAAGATGAAGAAGAGGTACACAGACAAGATAGCCCCGCATTCGCTTGGCGAAGTACGGGCGGAACATTGGGCCAACCTTTCCCGGGCGAAAATCTTCTTCGGCCGTCAATCCGTAGGATACAATATCATCCACGGAATCGCCGACATTGCAGACCAGTACGACCAGATAGAACTGAACATTGTCGAGACGCATGCGCCGGCGCAAGTTGACCGGCCGATGTTGGCACACGCTCGCATCGGGCGAAACACCGATCCGCATTCGAAGATCGAGAGCTTCAAAAACATTATGAACGCCGGCCTTGGACAGAAGGTGGATATTGCATTCTTCAAATTCTGTTACGTGGATATCATGCGAGATTCCGACGCGCAAGAAATCTTCGATGCGTACGCCGCTGCCATTGAAGGTCTGAAGCTTCGGTACTCCACAACGAAGTTCCTGCATGTTACGGTTCCGCTGTGCTCGATGCCCAGGGGAGGAAAGAAAGGTCTGAAGCAGGCCGTGAAGTCCCTCATCGGCATCCCCGGCGTTCTGGACGACAACATTATGCGGGAGCGTTACAACGAGCTGTTGAGAAACGCGTACTCCCAAGCGGAGCCCATTTTCGATATTGCCTTGATGGAGTCTACAACTCCGAATGGTCTGAAATGCCACGCCGCCAAGCGGGCTCAGAACGTTCCTGTCATGGTGCCCGAGTACAGCGACGACGGCGGACACCTAAATGCCCGGGGAAGAAAAAGAATGGCCGAGCAGCTGCTGATTATCCTCGCTGGAATGGCGGGCGAGTGTTAGACGTCCAGCACAGTTTTACAATGCGTGATATTCTTGTAGGAGCTATGAACTGAACTCACTGTTGCTGAGTACAACGATGAAGACGCCTTCCTGCTTGACATCTGATGCCGAACCAGCGAATGCTTCCCGACTGCATCGGATCGCCAACATAGAAAGACTGCGTGTTTTGTCGGTGTGTGCCGTTGTTTCTTTGCACACACATTCCTGGTTCCCGCACAGTCCCGCCTTCACAGGCCTCATCATCTTGTTGCTCGTTCTCTGCGTTTTTGTAGTCAATAGGCCAGAGCCGTACGAATTCACCTTTCTGGTCAGGCAAAAGGGGGAACGTCTGCTGAAACCATGGCTGTTCTGGTCGGTTGTCTATGGAGCGCTGAGATTGGCAAAGGTGATTTACATGGATGTGCCATTTTCAGAAGTCTTCTCGGCGACGATGTTCCTGACCGGAACGCGAATTCATCTCTGGTTCCTGCCGTTTGGTTTTGTTGCTGCGATACTGCTCGGTCTGCTGTATCCGCGAATCACGAAGGTTTCGGATGTGTTCGGTATTGTCACTGTAGCTTTGGTGGGAGCGTTGTGCGTGCTTGGCTGTGCAATTCTACAGTCTCGTGTTTCGCTACCGACACCACTAATACAATGGACTTTGGGATTGCCGGCAATACCTCTGGGCTTGGCCATTGGCCGGGCCAATGTTCTGCCCAACCACAAGGATAGACGAAATCTCTACCTGCTCATTGTCCTGTCAATTGCGGTAGCCTATGTGGCCTATACCGCACTTACGGGGCTCCAGTACAGTATCTGGTTTGACCACGGCAGCAAATATACGATTCGATATTGTACGGCTGTAGCAGTCGTCTGTTCGGCCCTGCATTGGCAGGGCAGGATGGATCGGGTATCGAAAACGCTGGGGCCGTTATCGTATGGCATCTATCTTGTTCACCCTCTGATAATCATCGTTATCTATCGCACTGGAATACTTGAAGGGCACCCGCTGGCCTTGTTGTGCCTGATCCTGGCTGCTTCGATACTGATCACCTTTGTTCTCAAGAAGACGCAATTACGACAGTTCATCTGATTTGAGTAGCATGCAATATCCTCCAAAGTCTGGTGTCAAGGCTATCATCCTTGTGGGGAGTCGAGACTTCGGTCGATGTCCACTGGCATCCCGGGTGCCGGCGGCCTTGTGGCCGGTCTCAGAAAAGCCCGTCTTGGAGCGTTTATTATCACATTTGGCAGACGAAGGAATAGAAAAGGTAGCGATTTGCTTCAGTGGCGAGGACGCACCTCTGGTCGAGTCGATCCGTGTTGATGGTCGTTTGGAACTGACATTCTTGGATGAGCCGCTGCCGGTGGGGACCGCGGGATCCCTCCGAAGCGCCGCGAATGATAGAACCGACGCGCTGCTTCTGGTATTTCCCGGCAACATTGTGTGCCCTCCGAGCATCGAGGTGTTAATAGAGGCGCACCGCGAGGGTTGCTCTGACGTCACTGTGATGCTGAACCCCGGCGGAAGTGACGATTCGAGCGCGGGGCAGGCGTCCGGAATATATGTTTGCAGTCCGTCAGTGCTGGAACACATACCGGACGCTGGCTACTTTGATATCAAGGAAGGCTTGATTCCTGAGCTGCTCCAGGCCGGAAAGCGTGTTCATGCGGCGAGGCTGCCACAACATGCCGGGAACTTCAGGGATCGGCAAGGATACTTGCACGCTATCGCAGATCACCTTGAACCTGGCCCCGTGCTGGATGCGGATTTGGGGTCTGGCGAGGGCACCGGGCCTCCCGGCGTCCGGATTGCGGCAAGTGCCAGGGTGGATCCCGGGGCGCGACTCTGCGGGCCGGTCGTCGTCATGGACGGCGCCCGTGTTTCAAGCGGGGCAGTTGTTCTTGGACCGGCTGTGCTCGGACGCAATGCCACAGTAGGCAAAGACAGCGTTGTGATCAACAGTGTGTTGTGGGATGCTGCCTGCGTGGACTCAGACTGTGAAATTCGCCGATGCGTAATCGACCGCGATGCGGTTGTTCGAAGCGGCGCCGTTGTGGAAGACAAATCCATACCCTTCAAGTCGGCAGGAATCCTGGAACATTTGGCCCATCGAACCAGAGCCATCTCGATAAACAGCGGATTACGATTGCGGCGCGAGGTACAGCCACTTCTTAACGGGATCAGCAAAGAATTGCCGAGTTGGATTCGATCTGACCGAAAGACCGTTCTTTCGTACCTTGCATCCAGCCTTGTCATAACAGCTTTTATCTGGTCCTATTGGCCTGGTTTGACAGAGCTCTGGAGCCTCTGGATGAGGAGCGATGAATATTCCTCGGGCCTTTTGGTTCCTCTTCTTTCCGTTTATGTCCTGTGGTCGAGGCGCCACGCCTTGGCTCAGTGTCGGATTCGGCCGTCTGTCTGGGGCCTGCTGGCCTTTGCCGGGGCTCAGGCCGTCAGACTCTTCGGGTTGTTCTTTATGTATAGTTCGGCCGAAAGAGCATCCATAGTTCTGGGCATTGCCGCTTTAGTGCTACTGCTTTTTGGCTGGCAGTTCTTTCGGAAGGTGTTCCCGCTATTATTGTTTCTGTGTTTGATGCTGCCCTGGCCAAATCTCATCCAGTACCACGTTGGGCTGCATCTGCAGCGCTGGGCCACATCATCGGCGGTCTTCTGCCTTGAGATGGTGGGGTGCGGGATCGTCCAGGAGGGCAATATAATCCATATCGGCGATGCCAGCGTTGAGGTGGCGTATGCGTGCAACGGCCTGAGGATGATCACCGCCTTTATTGTGATCAGTGGATTCGTCGTCTTGCTGGTTGAGCGCGCCAGGTGGGAGAAGCTGATCATTCTGATTTCAAGCCTGCCGATTGCGCTGTTCTGCAATACCGTGCGGCTCACAGTGACCGCGATGGCGCTGACAAGACTCAGCGGCCAGTTCTGGGACGATGTATTCCACGATTTCGGCGGATATGCGATGATGCCGCTGGCGCTCGCGGCCGTCGTCGGCGAACTCTGGCTTTTGACAAAACTGACTGCGGTTCCAGACGCAGAAGAACAAATCGTAATAGCCCGGCAAAACGGGTGAGAAACTGTCTGTGGCGATCCATTCTGCAGAGACCTGCACAATGGACTTCGAACCTGAATACAATCACAAACCCTAATCGAAGGAGTAATAAGAATGAGCGAGTTACAAAAATATCATGAGCAGATGGCTGGACAAGAGGTCGTCAACTGGCAGGCTCCACCCGACGCCGACGGTGACGCCACATCGGATTTGGTGGGTGGCATCTTACGCCGCTGGTACATTGCGCTGCTGGTCTTCCTGGTCCTGTGTGCCATTGGGTTGCCCGGAGTGTGGATGTTGGTCCGACCATCATACGAGGTGACCGGCGCGCTCAGGGTCGCCCCCATCTTGGCTGACATCTTGAGCGGGGAGTCGGATCCCGGAGAAATATCGGACTACTTGAGATTCATGAACACGGAGGCGGAAAAGATTACCAGCAGTTCGGTTGTGCAAAGAGTGGCTGATGAGCTTGTCGATAGAGACCTGTCCTTCTTCAAAGCTGAGCCTACCGGTCTTGTTGAAGAGTGGAAGCAGAAGCTCAGAGGTCCGGCGCCAAGACTCGAACCAGCGATGAGGTTGAAGCGGGCCATCGTTGACGAACAGAAGATTGTTGTTGCTGCCGTCCGCGATAAGGAATTGATCAAGGTGACCATGCACAGCTCAAATCAGGAAGAGGCCAAACAGATTGTGGACGCGTTCATCAAGGCCTATATGGAAATTGAAGTCGTCACGTCGGACGAAGACGACAACCGCCAGTTGGATCTGCTGGAAAGCGAACGGGACGTCCTGTACGAAAAGATCCAGAACGACCGTCAGACGATCTACCAGTTGGGACAAGAGTATGGGACCGTTGCCCTGGAAGACCGGCAGGATGTGATGCTGCAGCGTGTCGCTTCTTTGCTCGACACCCTCACCGGTGTACAGGCAGAGAGAATCAGGCTCGAAGCACAGGTTCAGCTGCTCGAGCGAACGAGACAACAGGCGATCGCACCCGAGGAATTACTGAGGATGCGGCGAGAGTACATCAATGAGGACACGTCGGTTACGGCGCTCACAGGCCGCATCACGGAATTGGAACAGGAGATTATTGTTGCCAAGCAGACATTGTCCCCTGCGAATCCGGAGATTCAGAACAAGATCGGGCTGCTGGAAGCACTCAAGCAACGCATGGAGGAGCGAAAGCAGGAGGCCAGCAAAGATTTTGATGATTTGGTGGCCAAGGAAACGGCCGAAGCAGGGAATAGGCAGCTCGTCGCTATTCGCAGCGAATTGGAACAAACACGAGAGTATGAGAAACGGCTCATAGAAACGTTGTCCAAGGAAGACACGCAAACCATCAGTCTGGGACGCAAGCAACTTACGATTCAGGAACTTCAGGCCGATCTGGATTTGACCAAAGAGCGGTATGATCTGGTGCTCCGGCGCATCCAGGACCTCGAACTGCAGCGGAAGCGCCCGGCCAGGGTCTCGGTGTACTATAATGCCGATATCGCTTCAATTGCCGACAGGCGGGTGAAACTTTCCATGGCGTTGGTTTTTGGCTCACTCGTCTGTGGCATGGGCTTGGCATATCTCCGGGACAAAGCCGACCTGTGCTTGCGGACACCCGATGATGTCGCCAAGCGTATCGGCATTCGAATTATCGGCACAACGACCAGTTTGAATACGGTCAAACCCGCTTTGCTTCCCGAACAAATTGTCGGAGACTATCAGACCATTCGTGCCAACCTTGGGCTTATCGGTGGCAAAGGGATTCCGAGGAAGCTGGTGGTGACCAGCCCGGGGATGAAGGAAGGCAAGACGACGTTTGCCGTCAATTTGGCGACCAGTCTGGCCGAGTCCGGCAAGAAGGTCTTGCTCATAGACGGCGACCTGAGAAAACCTGATGTCTCGCGTTTGCTGAATTTGCCCAAAGGCTCCCGCGGGCTGCAGGATGTGTTATGCGGCGTCAAGTTTGAGCAAGCCGTGTGCTCGGTTGCCTCAAACGGGCTGGATGTGCTCGCCGCTGATTTCAGCGATTCGGCGGATGCCTACGAACTCCTGGCCCTGCCATCAACAAAGAAGCGCATCAATATGATCAGCAGGAAGTACGACCACGTGATTATTGACACTCCTCCGGCCCTCGGTTTTCCTGATGCTCTGCTGTGGGCCAAAATGGGAGATGCGGCTATTTTGGTCAGCTTTGCGGGCCACACAACCATGCCGGATCTCAAGGAAGCCAAGGAACGACTGGCACAAATAAATGTCAACGTGTTGGGGACCGTTCTCAGCAGCGTGGAGGCCGGCCATGCGTATTTCCGTCACGGGCATACCTACTATACCCAGTCGAGGGATAGCGCCAAGGTATCCAGAAGGAAGCTGATGTTCGCCATGGAGGAAGGCGCAGAAAGAACCGACGCGCCTGAGGTTTCCGAGGACCCCCAACAGGGCGAGGCATGATCCGTAAGCCGTCCGCCCGATGCCGATTGGGCCTGTGCCGATGCCAAGTTGCCGCATGATGATAAGCACTGTGCCGGTGTCCACCCATGAACCTGATTGTCATACATAAGAACTCCTCCGATGGCGGAGGTGAGGGTCTGCTTCCGTTCGCCCTGGCCAGCGAACCTCTTGCCCGTGTTGTTCTCGACGGGTTGAGTCGGTGCTTGCATCGCTCTGGAGGACTGGATTTTGGCGAGACCGCCATCGCCATTCCCGAGGGATGGAGGTTTGGCTCCGGAGCCGATGCAGGTCCGAGCGAAGTGGAGCGGCGCCCTGCTGAACATACTCAGTCAAATGTAACTTTCTATGGGGAGGGGGTGCCTGTTGCCTCCGAGCTTGCGGCCGAAGTGAGGCGAAAGAAATTGCTGAGTTCCTGGTTTGCCATTTCCAACGGGCGCTTCGCCACACAGGTGAACGCCGGACTACTTGAAAGCGCACTGACTGGCATCCGGGCGGATGTGCTGGCGGTCAACGTGGACCCCGACTTGCCGGGCGAAAGAGAAAAAGTGCGTTTGACAGCCGAGGGCAGGGTAGCGGGGTTTCGCCGGGTGTACTCAGATTGGGCCGAGTTTACCTTCACGGGTGGGGATTGGCCTCACCACCTTTTTGTTCGCCACCACGTGCTCAGTCATGTCGTGGCCGGCAATGCTTTACCTGCGTCTTTTTCGGCCTTTGCCGAAAGGTGCCGGTCGGAAGGTTTGACACTGCGCGGAATTGTCGTATGCGGGAACGCTCTGGATCTGGGAACGGAAGATGGATTGCTGAGCTTCTGCAGAACGGAGCTTGCACGGTATCGCAACTCCAGGCTGGGGGATTCAGGTAAAATATCGGGAAATCCGAGGATCGTCGGAAAGGTGCTCTTGGGAGAGAATATTAGCGCCGGTTCAGACGTTATCATTATTGGGCCGGCAGTCATTGGCGACAGAGTCAGAATCGAGACAGGAGCCATCATACATTCATCAATCATAGGCCCGGGGAGCTGCGTGCCGAGGGATCGACTTGTACGGGGCTGTGTTGTGGAAGGTCCACAACACAACTGGAGCCGGTCAACTTCTTCGCAGTCGGGTCATTCCGGGCGGGCTTCACGGACCAGTCGTGACTTGAGTTCGCCGCAGGATGTGTACAATCCTTTCCGTACATGGGGACGGCTTTCCTATGCGAGGTGTCTCAAGCGAATTACTGATTGCATTGTCGCCGTGGCGGTCTTGACTCTGTTTGCTCCTGTGATTCCCTTTGTGGCTCTGGCCATAAAATTAACGTCTTCCGGTCCCGTTTTCTATAAGGACAAGCGCCAGGGTCTGCACGGAAGGGAATTCGACTGCCTGAAATTCAGGACGATGATCACCGGCGCTCATGAGATACAGCAGAAACTGCGTGCCGTTAGCCAGGTGGATGGCCCCCAGTTCAAGATGACAGACGATCCACGAATCAATACGGTGGGGCGGTTTCTCCGGGAGACCTATATTGATGAGATACCTCAATTCGTCAATGTTTTGCTCGGCCAGATGAGTGTCGTCGGTCCGAGGCCTTCGCCCGAATCGGAGAACACACTGTGTCCGCTTTGGCGCGACGCCAGATTATCGGTTCGGCCGGGGATTACCGGGCTCTGGCAGATATTCAGGACGCGAGAGCCTATGAGAGATTTCCAGGAGTGGATTCATTACGACATTAAGTATGTCAGGAACCTGTCGTTGAAGACGGATTTGTGGCTATGTTGGCGAACGACCAAGAAGCTTCTTGATAATTTCATCAGCCAATTTTAACTGTTGCGAAAGGGTGGATACATGCCGTTAAGATATTTTAACTGGAAACTGGCGGCTGTTCTGGTGATCAGCCTGGTTGTTTTGGGTGTCGGTGCTTTCGGACTGCGCCAATGGCATAAAAGCAATAGAACTGAACAGGGCAGTGCGCTTGGGAATGAAGCCTATGACGCCGGGAAGTGGCAGGAGGCGGTGGAACATTTGGGCCAGTATCTTTCCGTACAGCGGGATGACGTGGTCGCATTGCTCAAATACGCCGATGCCCATCTGAACATCCGGCCGGCCAAGGGCAACAATATTCGGCAAGCCATTGGAGCGTATCGTGCCATCCTGAGAGTGGACAAGAACAATTCCGAGGCGGCCGTGAAACTGGCGGAAATCTATCTGGGAGTCGGCAGCCCGGGCGAGGCCGAGTTGATTGCCAGAAGACAGCTTGAGACAAATCCGACCCCGGAGCTTCGAAGGATGCTGGCGTTGGCGCTGGCCGGACAGCGGAAGTTTGCGGAAGCTGCCACAGAATTGAAGGCCATCCTACAGGGACATCCCGACCATATCCTGGCCTATGAGACATTAGGTCAACTCATCGAGCAACGTCCGGAAGATTTTCCAGATGGTCCGCTGCAATGGTTCGACGATGCCGTCAGGAACAATCCGTCTTCGGCGCTGGCGTACATCGTTCGCGCCGGTTTCCGTCGAAGAAGTGAAAACTTGTCTTCGGCCTTGGCAGATCTGGAGAAGGCGGAAGAAAAGGACCTCTCCGATCCCCCTGTGCGGCTTCGTCTTGCAAGGGAATTCGTCGATTGCGGTACCCTGGACAGAGCGGAGGAACATCTCGCAGCTCTGCAAGAGACAGTGCCGACGGACCAGGGCCTATGGCAAGTGTGGGCTCAGCTCGTGTTGAAGTCACGGTCGCCCGAAAAAATGCTGACAGTGGCGCAGGAGGGATTGAGAGAGCTTTCATCTCAGCCCTGGGACTTCATGCCCCTGGCGGCAGAGTTGTTCATCCGATCTGGGAACCTGGAGGATGCCAATGATTGCATTTCCCAAATGGCCCAAAAGGATGTGTTCCCCTCGGCTGTTGCGTTCCTGCGTGGCCTGATCGCTGCTGAGCGGGGCGATTTGACTGAGGCTGTCAGGCGTTGGCGGCAGTCGATGGAATCAGGCAACAAGTCGGTCCAGGTCCGGCTGTTGCTGGCTTCGGCTCAGTCTCGTCTGGGTGATACGCAATCGGCGATGCGGCAGTTACGGACGCTCCTTTCCGAAAGGCCCAATTCTTCAGAGGGACATCTGGCACTTGCCAGGCTGTTGCTGCAATCCGGAAAGTGGGCCGAGGCGGCCGAGCACGCCGCACAAGCGAGTGCACTTTCGCCGCAGGACATCAAGGCTGCTTTGGTGCAGGTGCAGGCTGAAATGCAATTGTTGCCGACAGATTCCGTGGACCGGAGACAGATGCCTGACCAATGGGGGGGTATTCAGAAACGGTTGTCCGCGTTGAACAAGACCAGGCAACCCCCCCCGGATGTCACATTCTGGCAATTTCAGTTCGCACTTCGACGGGGTGATTTCGAAGAAGCCCGGATACTGTTGGCCCGGCTCAAGGAGACTTCGTTTGCACGGGTGAGAATAGTGACGGCCGAAGCGGAGTGGCTTGCAGCTCAAGATAAGATCAATGAAGCGATCGCGAAACTGACTGAAGCTACGGAAGAATTTCCACAGGCTGCCGAGTTGGTGAGATACCTTGCGATTCTGCTCGATCAGCAGGGGCTTCGAGATGAATGTGAAGAAGCCATCAAAAGGGCATTGACACGGATCGAGGACCCTGTTGCGCAACGGGAGCAGGCTTTGTTGCTTGCCCTGTTCTACACGCGGTGGGATCGTCAGGACAGCATCTACACAATGCTCAAGACAGTGGTGGGGAGACTGCCCAATGATATTCCCCTGAAGCGGAGGCTCTTATTGTGTGAACAGGTCATCAAGGATTCCGGGCAGGCTCAGACACTCGTCAATCAAATCAAATTGCTCGAGGGTGATACAGGCTGGCAGTGGCGATATGAGCAGGCAAGGGTTTGGTTTGTCTCGGACAACTTCAAGAGTCGTTATCCACAAATTACGTCTCTGTTGCAGGAGAACATGCTGGCCAATCCGAGCGATCAAGCCAGCCGTCTGCTCCTGGCACGGTCTTACGAACGCGGTGGCGACACGCAATTGGCGATGTCAAGGTATCGGGAAGCCCTGAGGATGTCACCTGATGACCTGCGTGTAATCATTCCGGCTGTGGCCGCACTGTACGGCGCAAGGGAGTATGAAGAAGCCGAGCAGGTGCTCAAGCGGGCATCCACCCGGGATATGTACCATCCGGAACTGCAAAAGCTGAGGCTACAGAGTCACTTGAGACGCGGTGAGTTGGATTCTGCCTCCGGGGTATTGCAGGATCTTCTCAGCAATGATCCAAACAACCAGGCAGCCTGTCTGTCTCTGGCTTTTCTTGAAATGCAGCAGAGTAAGTTCGACGAAGCCTCGAATCTGTTGGCGAAGCTCAAGAGCCATGATCCCAACTCATTGCCGGTCACGGCCGCCCAAATCCAGCTCAACATTCGGCGAGACGACCCGGCCGAAGCCCTGCGACTTTGCGATGAAATCGTGGACCGCTTAGGCAATGCTTCCGCTTATGTCCTCCGGGCTCGAACGTATGCCACGCTGGGCAAGATGGACAGGGCGGCGAAAGATATCAACTATGCGGTTTCCATCGAGCCAAACGACGCTTCTGCGTGGGTGGCCAGGAGCGATTTTCACCGCTCTGTGGGCCAGCTTGAGACGGCGACTGCCGATATTCAAGAGGCGCTGTCAGTGGCCGCCGATGACGTCGGCATCCAGAAGCGCGGGATTAGCCTGCTCCTGGCGTCCAGATATCCGGACAAAGTGCGGGAGGGCAAGGCTCTTCTCCAAAAGGCTCTCGAATCGAATCCCGATGACATCGGACTGCAACTGTTCAATGCTCGTTCACTGGTTGCCGAAGGAACAGCGCCGGCAATTGACAAAGCCGAGCAGATTCTTCTGGCGGCAACGCGGGAGCGCCCTGAGATCAGTGAGGCATGGGCCCTCATGGGAGAGATCGCGATCAAAAGGGGACAACCTGAAAAGGCCCTGGATGCTGCTCTGCGAGGTCTGGTCCACGGTCCCGACGACAGGGTGCTGCTGCTGCTGAAGGCAAACGCCGAGGCCGTCCGGTCACCCGTATTGGCCATTCCCACGCTGCGGGTGCTGCACGAGGCAAATCCGGGTGATGTCGAGGTGGCGATCTTGCTGGCCAACACGTACGTCAAAGCGGGTGAGCCCAAAAAGGCGACGGACCTGCTGAAGAAGGCGCTGGCCGCGTGCGACGAGCGGTCCGGCAGACGGTGCAGGATTGCGTTGGCCGTCGCGCAGTACAAGAACGGCCAGAAGGGAAGGGCGCAAAGGCAATTCGACGCGCTGCTTATGTCTGAGCCGAACGACCCGGCGCCGCTCCTCGCCCAGGCCGAGGTACTCAGAGACGACCAGCTCTGGGATGCGTTGAGCCAAAGAGTCATGGATTGGTACCGCGAGCATCCAGAGGATAGCCGTACTGTTGTTAGTGTTGCACGGGATCTGATCGCCAATGCGGACGGCCGGGCCAAGGAGGTGGCGGAGGATCTTCTTCGGATCGTGCTGAGGGATTCTCCTGATTCTTGCGAGGCGATCAGTGTGCTTGCTATTCTGTTGCTGGAAACACCCGGCCGTTCTGCGGAGTCGGCTGAACTTTATCAGAGGCTGCTTGAACTTGAGCCCGGCAATGTGATTGCGATGAACAATTTGGCCTGGACAATGTCCGCACAGCAGGGCAAGCACGCTGAGGCGCTCGAGCTGGCCAAGAAAGGGCTGAAGATAGCTCCGAATTACATTGACCTTATTGATACTCGCGGCGTCGTGTACTACCGGTTGGGTGAATACGAGAAGGCCATCCAGGACTTCACAAATTGTATGGATCTCCATCCCGGCATAACGCCGGCAACTGTTGCCACACGCTTTCATTTGGCAAAAGCCCTGGCGCAAGTCGGGCAGAGAGGCAAAGCGATGGAAGAATTGAACCGGGCTCTGGAACTGGAGAGCCGAATCGGGGGTTTGTCAACCGCAGACCTTGCTGAGGCACAGCGTCTGCTCAGACAATTACAGGAGGGTAGTTAGGTATGCTGCAAATGCCAAATTCACAAGCCAAGGATTTAGTGAGCAGTGAGTCCGGCCTCAAGCGCCCCGACGTCGTACTGCTGAACAGGAAACAGTGGCAGTACGTACAAAGCCGCTATGGTCTGACGCCTCGTGAGCGGCAGATTGCGGAATTGATTTGCCAGGGCCACAGAAACGGTCGCATCGCCAAGGTTCTGCGCATAAAGCCGGGCACAGTAAAGACTCATACCAGGAATATTTACCGAAAAGTCCATGTCGAAAGCAAGATTGCAATGCTCCTGAGGTTCCTGACGGCTGCACGAGACCTTGCCTCCACGACGTATGAGGGCGCAGGACATTCGCCCTCTGCTACGGACTGAGTTCATCAGAAGCGGGCCGTCTCCCGCCCTACACGGGCAGTGCTTGCGCTTCTTGCGCACACGTCTGCCTGTTCCCGACCCGACAGTCAGTCGGCGCCCTCCAAATACCTCACAGCAGTGGGGATCCCCGTGAAACATCTGACGCGGCCGCTATTGCGCCCTGACAAGGGCCGCATCGCCGAAGGAGAACACCCGATGCGGCCACCGCACCACATTAGCCTCAGGATACCGCAGCAATACTTCATCTCGATTCAACCTGCAGCGGCTTTTCGCTGCCGGGGACACTCACCACGTCTGTAGCCATTCTTGATTTCTTACGGCGGTGTGCAAACTTCGGCTCAAGCTATCAAGACCCGGCGTCCGATAACAATAGCAAGGAGTGTATGGTCCGAAAAACAGTGCCTTTCGGGCATCGCGTCGCCTTTTGTGCTTTTCTGACCGCTGTTTGTAGTATATACTGAGGGCGTGTCAGATTAGGAGAATCGGCACGTTAGCCTTTGAGGGGGAGGCCATCTTAGGATGTGCGTGTGAGGGTGGCCAACAAGGTGTATGGTTGTTTGCTAGCGCACTCTGTAAGGAGACAGAGGAGAAATGGTGCGTGGCACGAATACCAAGGGAATGGTAGGGTTGGCGGTCTTTCTTGCGACGGCAGCAGCGATTGGCGCGCCGACAAGAAGTGACCGCGCGCAGCCTCTTTTCAGCCGGTACGTTGTTTCAGATGTGTCGCCAGATGCGCCCGGATGCGCAAATAGGCACGACGTTACCGGACTATCGATTGGCCACTTGGCCAGTGTCATGGGGGAATTTCACAGGGTACCAGTTAGTTTTGGCGGCTTCGAAATGGGGGCAAGGCGCACAAAATCCCTGCCACCTGCGCCGGGTGCCATCTTTCTGTCGTTGGCTGGATTTCTGTGTGTTTTGGCGGCCAGGGACCGCGGTCTGTGGCTCGCGGCGATGGGCAATCTCGTGCAGGCGTGCCGGGCTGCGCCCAGGCTTTTCCCAGTGCCAGGTTGGCGTGTGGCCGGGAAGGAATGCGGAGGGGATGGGTCGCGTTCACATGGTCTTGTGTCCCCGAACGAATCACAATGGCCGGGTCATCTACCGAACGGTCTTGGACGTGTATTCTGCGTGGATGAGTGGACCGTAACCGGTTCGATGCCCTGGTTGTCGTCGCGGAGCTTGCCTGTATCGGATATGTTGCGGGGGGGCTCTGCGGCTGAGCAGGACCGCAGGCCGGCCTATTGGAGTGTCCGGACAGGCAGTCTGACGATTGCTCGATATCGCGGGAGGCTGAAACGGGGTCAGAGCACGTGGGTGCACTTGACCGGCGTGGAGATGTCCGAGACTCGGCACGCGGCTTTCCGTGGAGAGCCGCTTCGCTGTTGGATAAGAACGTTCGTTGCTGCTGGGTCCGCGCGCGGTCCGCCAGCGTACACCAAAGCTGTTACTCTGTTTTGATGGGCCACAGAACCTGTAGTACGAAGTGGCCTGAATGATGCCTTCGCAGGCGGATAGGAACAGGACTTCTACAGGGGAACGCTGTCCGCTTGCGGGAGGCTCTTGATGTAAGGATGGTAATTATGAAAGCTAAGGATGGTATGAAAGTCTTGCTGAGCTTTGTGTTGTCTTGCTGGCGCACGGTGCCGGGCCGGGGTCTGTTTGGGTTTCCTGTATTCAGGGCCGTAGCCGTCGGTTCGCGAGGGTCAGCAAGAATGATGAGGGTGTGGCTCGTTGCTGCTCTGCTGCTCTCTGGATTTCTTTGTATGCCTGTATTCGCCGACCTGACTTTAGATCTGACAACGGCTGGAAGTTCCGGATACATTGGCGAGGCGTACTTCGAGCAGGTTGATCCTCAGTCAACGGGGTCAGGAGTCATTGACCCGTTTGTCAGGCTTTCCACGAATGAGGATATTTCGGAAGGCTATAACACGGATGCACGTCCTTTGGAGTTTGATGAGAACAATTCTCCACAATTCACGCGATCTCTGTTGTTGGAGGATATCCGGACCGTCTCGATCGATTATGTTCCTATCGTGTGCAAAGAGGGAACGCTCTACCGGGAGTTTCTGCTGGATATTAACCAGAAAGGCACTACCGAGGGCCGACTCCTGTCGCTGGATACGATAGAGGTCTATTTGGCCGGTTCGGGTGACCTGACGGGCTATCCCAACCTGGGTACATTGATCTACGATCTGGACGATGCCGGCAACAACTGGATTTGGCTCGACTATAAGTTGAATCACGGCAGCGGTTCCGGAGACATGCTCGCCTACATTCCCGACGACTTGTTTGACGACAGTCATGGCGACTATGTCTATCTCTATTCGAGATTCGGAGAGAACTATCCCAACAATGCAGGATTCGAAGAGTGGGCCGTCAGATTGGGCGATCCCCTGCCCGTGATTCCGGCCCCTGGGGCCGTCGTGCTGGGCGGCATAGGTGCGTGTCTTGTTAGCTGGTTGAGGAGACGGCAAACCCTGTAGGTGGATTTGTTGGATCTGTGTAGGAGCAGAGATAGGCCGGAAAAGGCGATGGCAGGAGTACTTCGCCTTTTCCGGCGTCTGGTGAGGGTCTCTATGCTCAGACACAAACGGGAACGTCAGTCGAGATGATACGTACTGTCAGAGCAGGTTCTGTGTCCGGGGGTACTCTGGTCATCCGATCCGAAGGCCCGATTTTAGCAGGGGGCGGATTCCGAGGATGAGCCGAGCGGTGTGGCTCGCCAGTTTCCAATGCCGTCCCACCAGAAATTGAGGTAGTCCGCAACAATCTTGTGCTTGCGGTTACGTTTACAGATGTCCATTGCCATGTCGCGGACCTCTTGCATACAGCTCAGTCCCCCCTTCTGCCAGGCCATGAGGCCTATGCCTACCGCCTCACGCTCTGCCTGCTGTGGGTCGGCTCGTTCGCCTGCGAGCAATTCTGCAAGCTCCTGCGCCTGATGTTTCAATATCTCTTGCCAGCAGCGGCGGTCGGAATCTTCCTGCGCGAGCACTTGTGTCAACAAACGCTCGCGCTCCTTTTGCTTCCTCTCTCGTTCCGCTCGTGCCTGCGCAAGCCGCCGGATACGATGCTCTCGACTTGCGGGCAAGAGCATTTCCAACAGCCCAAATGCCGGGTCGAGAATGACCCAGACGAGAAACGTAATCCCCAGGGTACCCAGGGCGACTCCAAGAATGAATTGGCTGGCCACACGCGAGCCGATCATTCCCAGGCAACCGGCCACGCCGCCCAGCAGAGGCGTCAGAACGTAGAACACCGCGTAGTACGGTGTACTGGTCAGGGGGTGTTCTGCCTGCACTTTTTGGCTGCTGCTGATCCCCCTGAAAATGGCGAACAAGTACAGGCTGACCAGCACCAGGGCGATCAGGACGCCGTGCCCCGACAGGGAAAACACGACCCACCACCTGACGCCGGCCTGATGCAACGCGAGAACCATGATGTAGCCGACGGCCAGAACGAACCAGATCGTGCTGGCAATGTGAGCAGTTCTCAATTCATCTTGCCGCCCCAACACAATTATCACTCTCCTGTTCTAAGTTCGTCGTAGGCTGGTTAAAACACAGTTAGCTGCAACGCTGTCAATAGCTGACGGCACGGGCGCGGGCCACGTCAGCAGGCTCTCCGCCTCCCATCAAATAATAACCAGAGAACGCTCTGGCAATGGGCCGTACGAATTCTTCTATCTTCATCGCGGCGGCTGCAAGGACAGTCGGCGGTACGTATATGATGTCCCCTTCCTCCAGTAATACGTCTTTAGAGGCATCGCCATGAGCAGCCGCGCGGTCGAAGTTGAATTCGAAGATTTTGGGTCTAACGTTCTTACTGGCGGATGGTCTTATTATCTGGATACGATCTACCCACGCCAGCACTGTGGGGCTTCCTGCCAGTGCCAGCGCGCCCAAGACTGTATCGCGTCCGGAATAGACCTGGGCCCCGGGGCTGCCCACCTGGCCCAGGACATAGTACCTCTTGCTCCGGAATGCAACGACGCGAACATCGATGGGATTATCGCCTGATAGTTTATACAATTCCATGATTTTCTCGCGCAGGACTTCGGCGACTTGTGCGGGTGTTTTGCCTGCTGCGTAGATCTCCCCGATTGCCTCGAAGCTTACCTTGCCGTCCGGGCGAATTTGCTGACGTTGCAGGTCGATCTCCGGGGCCCTGGAACAATGTATCTCAATCTCATCCGGCGGGTTCAGCACATACTGGTTCAGCGAAACGTCCACCTCGTGCGGCATCGTGAATGCCTGTACGTCTCTCGGATTGGACGAGAAACAACCCGTTAGGGCAAAAGCAGGCAGTAGTAGAATCGCCGCCGTTATCGGTCGCACGTGGATCATTACCATTCTCCTTTCCGTTGGACTATTGGATTGTTCGTTCCCGTGTTTTCGCACGTCGAGTTGTCTACGCTATTATCGGCATATGGGGCGTCCGGATCAACTTGATATGCCCGTAAAAGCGAAAAAAACTGACCCTTCTCAAGGAGGCACTTTGCCCTGACGAGCGGACTCTTCCGGTCGGAGACGCCGATGACGCTGGTTAGCTTCGCCGTTTCTGGACGCCCGGTCATTGTCCGCTAAACCTTTCCAGCAGCCCGAGTCGTCATAGCTCAACCCTACGGCTACCCCGATTATAAGCCCTGGCGCCTGAACCGTCAACAGCGATTCTATAGGACCTTTGCCCTGGTACCCTCGTGTGCGCTGCTGGCTCGTCATGCGGCTGCTGTCCGGTCTTGTTTGAAATGATAATTCGCTTGACTCGCATCGCCTGTTTTGATACAATAAAAGCATCAATACGAGGGGTTGAAAGGCTGAAAATGAATCCTTGGGTAGAGACTATCGGCGTTGTTCTAGTCGCCTTGGTGGGCGTGTATGTGGGGCGAGTCTTTTCGCGTCTTGGAAAGCCCTATTGGGTGTTAGCCTATCTCTTCCCGGCCATACTGATAGGGATGCTGGCCCTGGTCAGGTTCAACAACGCTCTCTACTTCGTTCGGCCCTTTGTCTGGGTGACCACGGGGCGCGTCAGATTCATCACCTTATCGCTGGCCGTCTCGATGGGGCTGACCGTGCCGTTATCGCGCCTGCCCCGCAGATGGGAAAAACTCATTGTGTGCGTTTTGATGGCCGGGTTCGTGAGTTGGTTCTCGGTTCTGCCTTTTCTTTTTCCCGCTCTGATCAGGGACCGGCTGTCGAATCTCAGAACACGATTCGATGCGAACGGCATATGTCGCCAGACGACGGATTATACGTGTGGCCCCGCCGCCGCGGTGACGGCCCTGGGACGGCTGGGCCTGTCCGGCGATGAGGGGGAACTCGCCGTGCTTTCCTATTCGAGCCCTGTCGTGGGGACCCTGCCCGCCTGTCTATCATCAGCCCTGCAGAAGCGTTACGGCGCTGATGGTCTCAGATGCCAGTACCGTCGCTTCGATTCGATCGATCAACTCAGGAGTGCCGGCATCACATTAGCTGTTGTGCGGGATGCATTCCTTCTGGACCATTGCATTGCAATCCTGAATGTTTCCGACGAGGCCGTCACGGTCGCCGACCCGGTGACCGGAACCAGACTGGTGCCCCATCAGCAGTTCGAGAAGATGTGGCGGTTCTCCGGCATCGTCTTGAAGCGAGACTCCATCCAGAGCATCTGATTCGAGATGCGCCCGCGTGGGACGTGCTCTGCTCATACCGTCAGCGGCCTGCGCAGAACGCTGCCGTTGGCCAAACGTCCGACCTCTGGAGACCCACCCATTAAGCGCGCGAACCGGTCTGCCCGGCCACTCAGAGCTTCAACATGCTCATCGCCGTGCGTTTATTCATGCCGCTCCTTCGGGTCCTGGTGGGCGAACCGGCCTGGGGTAAGCTGGA
>CP070806.1:336130-360935 GCA_020343675.1 Phycisphaerales bacterium | reverse complement strand
GTCCGCCTGCCCCATAGGGGCAGATTTTTCGATGCGTTGTGCTTGATAATGAGAAGGTTTTGACAGCATTCCCTTGGGGGCGCCTTGCTGCGGGGCAGCCGAAGAGATCCTCGACGGCCGGCTTGCTCCCTGAACTGTGCCCTTGGCGTGGCAGGGCTACTTTGGCGGCGCACAGGCGTACCTGGGAGTGGCTGCGTCAGTTTGCCGCCGAGCGGAGAATCCTCCGCATCCTTCCACCACAATCCCTGGGACGATGACTCTGACAAACGGCCGTTGACGCCTTCGCGGGATGTGTGTATTGTATGGCCCTTGATAGATTTGATGTTTTAACCGGAGATAGATGACGTGACTATTGAGATGCTCTCGCTTCTTTCGCTGTTACCCATTATTGCCGTGGCGCTGTTTCTGGTTGTGTTGCGCTGGCCGGCAAGCCGGGCGATGCCTGTCTGTTACTTTGTGGCCGTAGCACTGGCGTTGTTTGTGTGGAAGGTGCCGGGTGTCAGAGTCGCAGCCGCTTCGATCAAGGGACTGGTCATTGCCGGGACTCTGCTCTATATCATTTTCGGCGCTATCCTGCTGCTCAATACCTTACACCACAGCGGCGGGCTGCAGGCGATTCGAAAAGGCTTCACGGACATCACGCCGGACAGACGGATTCAAGTGATTATTATTGCCTGGCTGTTTGGCTCGCTCATGGAAGCGGTGGCCGGATTCGGCACGCCTGCGGCGATCTGCGTCCCGCTGCTGGCCGGCCTTGGATTTCCGCCGCTGGCGGCGGTGGTCTCGGGAATGATTATTCAGAGCACGCCCGTGTCTTTTGGGGCCGCGGGCACTCCCATCCTCATCGGGGTCAATGGGGGACTCACCTCGCAGGCGGTTCAGGAGTACGCTGCCTCGGCAGGGTACAACTGGGACGGCTTTCTGGGCATGATCGGCGCCAAGGTCGCGACGCTGCACGCAGTGGCCGGGGTGCTGATCCCGCTCATACTCGTTTGTTTTCTGACCCGGTTCTTCGGCAGGAACAAATCATTTCGCGAAGGGCTTGCGGTCTGGAAGTTCGCCCTGTTCGCCAGCCTGGCGATGGTGATACCCTATCTGATTGTTGCCCATACGCTGGGTCCTGAGTTTCCCTCTCTGTTCGGGTCTCTGGTGGGCCTGGCCGTCGTGACGACTGCGGCCCGCAAAGGATTTCTGATGCCCCCCAGGGCCAAGTATTGGGAATTCGACCAAAGGCAGAACTGGAACCCCGAGTGGATCGGCAAAATCGAAGTCGAAGTTGACCGGAACAACGATACGATGAGTCTGATGAGGGCGTGGTTGCCCTATCTGCTCGTGGTCTTGCTGCTGTTTGTGACCCGGTTGAAAGCTCTGCCGCTGTTGAAACTTATCAAGAGCTGCAAAGTGACGTTGCCGACCTTGTTGGGGACTGATATCGAAGCGAGTTTTGAACCGCTCTATCTGCCGGGGACGATTTTTATCCTGGTCTCGGTCATTACATACTTTTTGCACAGGATTGACTGGGCTTCGTACACGCGGGCATGGTCCGGCTCGATCAAGACGGGACTGGCGGCCTCGATGGCTCTTGTCTTCACGGTCCCGATGGTGCAGGTGTTCATCAACTCGGACGGCGGAGCGGCGGGCTACGCTAAAATGCCGATCGCGCTGGCTGAGGGCGTGGCGGCCCTTGCAGGTTCTGCCTGGCCCATCTTTGCGTCGTTTATCGGCGGCATCGGCGCGTTCGTGGCCGGTAGCAATACCATCAGCAATATGATGTTCTCTCTGTTCCAGTTTGACGTGGGCCGGCGCATCGGGGTCGATCCGACCTGGGTGGTGGCGCTGCAGGCCGTGGGTGGGGCGGCCGGGAATATGATTTGCGTGCACAATGTCGTTGCGGCCTCAGCCGTGGTGGGATTGCTGGGCAAAGAAGGGCTTGTGATTCGCAGGACGCTGCTGCCGTTTGTCTATTACGCTCTGCTGGTCGGGGCAGTGGGGTATTCGGTAGTATGGTTTGCTACGGACGGCCTGTTGAATCTGGGAACGGTTATCGCCGGCTTGATTGCCGTCGGGGCGGCGATCCTCATCGTTTATGGAACAAGGAATCAATTGTAATATCCGAAGAGCTGCGATTCATTTTAAGGGGGCTTGACGTGGAAGAAGAAAGACGAGGAGATTTCGAGCAGACGCTTCGCGATGGCATTCGCGGCGACGTCTTTTTTGACGACGTCACTCGGGGCCTCTATGCGACGGACGCGAGCATTTATCAAATCACTCCAGTGGCGGTGGTCTTGCCTCGGGATCGGGCCGACGTGTGTGCGGCGGTAAGAACAGCCGCCGATTATAACGTTAGTATTCTGCCTCGGGGCGGCGGCACAAGTCTGGGCGGCCAGGCCGTTGGCCCGGCGATGGTCATCGATTTCTCGAAGTACATGAACAGTATCCTCGAGCTGAACGTTGAGGATCGCTGGGTCCGTGTTCAGCCTGGGATTGTGCTGGATCAGCTCAATGCCGTACTAGCCAAAGAGGGTCTTTTCTTCGCCCCCGATCCGGCCACCAGCAGCCGGGCAACTATTGGCGGAATGATGGGAAACAACTCATCAGGCACCAAGAGCATTGTTTATGGCAGGATGTGCGATCACGTGCTGGCCGGCACGGTTCTGCTTTCCGACGGAACGATTCTGGAATGTGAGGAGCTTTCGCTGCCCGACTACGAGCGCCTGGCAGGTTCGAGTACGCGCCAAGCCCAGATACTCCATCGGTTCAGACAGATCATCGAGGCCAACCGCAGCGAGATCGAAAAGCAATTTCCCAAGGTCATGCGCCGCGTCAACGGTTACAACCTCGACGCGTTTGTCAATACCGACCGCTGGAATTTGACCAAACTTGTGGTGGGAAGCGAAGGGACATTGGGCATATTTCTGGAGGCTAAGCTCAACCTGGAGCCGCTGCCGAAGTGCAAAGCTTTGTGCACGGTTCACTTTGCCGACCTGCTCGAAGCGATTCGGACCGTTGCAGTTATCCTGGAGCACAAACCCTCGGCCGTGGAGATTATGGATGCCGATGTGGTTGTTCGGGCCCGCAAGAATCTCAGTGTTGCGCCGCTCTGCGGTTTTATTCAGGGTGACCCGCAAGCCATTCTTGTCGTCGAGTTCTTTGGCGAAACGCCCGAAGAGGCCGAACGCAAGTGCCAGACGCTCGCTTCGGATCTGCAAAAGCAGGGGCTTGGTTATACCTGGCCTGTGATCACCGAGCCGGCTGAACAGGCAAAGGTCTGGAGCGTCAGGAAGAACGGCTTGGGGCTGATGCTCGGTATCAAGGGCGACCGCAAGCCGATACCATTTATCGAAGATGCCTGCGTGCCGATAGAGGTATTGCCGGAATACGTTGACAAGATACTGACATTCTGCAGGGGGCGCGATGTTCGCGTGGCTATGTATGCCCACGCCAGTGTCGGGACAATCCATATCAGGCCGGTGTTGAATCTCAAAGACGGTCTGGACATCGAGAATATGAAGGCCATCGCGGAATTTGCCTTCGGACTCGTGAAGGGCTACGGCGGCGCCTGGAGCGGCGAGCACGGTGACGGCCGAGTTCGAAGTCCCTTCCTTGAGAGATTCTTCGGAAGTCAAATCTATGAAGCCTTCAAGCAGACAAAAAGTCTCTTTGATCCGGCGGGACTGATGAATCCGGGCCTTATTGTCGAGGCTAATCCGATGGATCGGGATCTGCGCTATGGCACGAGCTATCGAACGCCGGCTGAGCCAACCGAATATCATTATCGCGAGGACGGTAGCTTCGCCGGAGCGGTTGAAATGTGTACGGGAGTAGGCGACTGCCGGCAAAGGCTCGGCGGGACGATGTGCCCGAGCTATCGCGCCACGGGTGACGAGAGACATTCGACCCGCGGCCGGGCAAACGCCTTGCGCCTGGCGATGACCGGACAGCTTGGCCCGAATGGGATGACGAGCCCGGGTCTCTTTGATGTTATGGACCTGTGCCTTTCATGCAAGAGCTGTAAAGCCGAGTGCCCGAGCAACGTGGATGTGGCTCGGCTCAAAAGTGAATTCCTTCAAAAGTATCATGACGCTCATCGTCCGGATCTGCGGGAGAGAATCATCGCCGGCTCGGCCGCCATGGCTCAGGTGATTGCGGGGCGAAAGGCTCATGTTGTCAACTTCGTTCAAAGGACCTGGCTCTTTCGCAAGGTGCTTGAGGCGGTTTGCGGTTTTGACAGCCGTCGCAAACTGCCCGAATACGCGACAGTACCTTTTCCCAGGTGGTTCGCTCGGCGGCCTCGACCGAACGGCGGGCTGACCAGGAAGGTTGTCCTCTTTGATGATACGTATATGAACTATCACCACACGAGCGTCGGTATATCGGCAGTAGAGTTGCTCGAATCGTGCGGGTACGAGGTGGCCCTGGCCAATGCCGGCTGCTGCCAGCGACCCAGAATCAGTCATGGCTTTTTGCGAGACGCCAGGACGAAGGGCGAAAAGACGCTTCGCAACCTGGATAAATATATTCAGCAGGGTCTCAAAGTTGTGGTCTGCGAGCCGGCGTGCTGGTCGGCCCTGACCGACGACCTGCCCGATCTGATAGAGGATGAACAGCTCGGCCGGCGTATCAAAGAAAACGTCATGATGATCGATCGGTTCCTCGCGATGGAAGTTGACCAGGGCCGACTGAAATGTGAGTTTACCTCACCCTTCAGCAGGGTTCTCATCCACGGTCACTGTCACCAGAAATCGCTCTGCGGCACCGGTGCCATGAGACGGTTGCTTGCCCGCGTACCCGGGCTCTCCGTCTCCGAGGTGGATACCGGCTGCTGTGGCATGGCCGGTTCTTTCGGTCACGAAAAGGAGCACTACGACCTGTCCATGCAAATCGGTCGCGATCGCCTTTTCCCCGCCGTTCGGGACCGCGAGGCTGGGACGGCGGTTATTGCATGCGGTTTCAGTTGCCGCTCTCAACTCACCGACGGCGCTGACGTTCAGGCCCTCCATTGGGTCGAAACCATTCGCGGCACGGCTGCACGCGATTGAGGGCAATGTAAAACAACAAGGAACGAGTTCGGCGGGAAAGTGAAGCGATGAAGATAAGACTGGCATATGGCCGAGAGGGTTTGGTCATAGACCTTCCTGATGACCTGAACGTACGAATCGTCGAGCCAACGCACGTGGAAGGATTTGCGGACCAGGCCAAAGCCGTGCACGACGCGCTGCGGCAGCCCATTGCATCGAAGCCGTTGAGGCAGCGCGTTCAATCATCCGATCGTGTCGGCGTCGTAATCAATGACATTACCCGCGCCACTCCATACCCGGTTCTTTTACCGCCCTTGCTGGATCAGCTCGATCATGTGCCTCAGAGCCGGATCACGCTGTTCAATGCAACCGGAACACACAGATCCAATACCCAGGCAGAGCTGCGAGGGATGCTCGGCGATGAAATTGTGAGAAGATATTCCATTGTGCAGAATGACTGCCGAGACCAGGATTCTCACACGCTCGTGGGGACGACGCAAGCCGGGAACGATATCTGGATACATAAGGATTTCATGAAATGTGATGTAAAAATACTGACCGGTTTCATTGAGCCGCACTTCTTTGCCGGTTTTTCGGGCGGAGGCAAAGCCGTTATGCCCGGCCTGGCCCTGCTGGAGACTGTGCTGAGGAATCACAGTCCGAAGAATCTGGACCATCCCATGGCCCATTGGGGCGTGACGGAAGGCAACCCGGCCTGGGAGGACATCCGTGAGGCCGCCTCTATGACGCAGCCCACGTTTCTGCTGAACGTGACACTGAACAGGGATAAGCACGTCACGGGCGTCTATGCCGGTGACTTTGAAGAAGCGCACGTTCAGGGCTGCGCGTTTGCCAGGACCAACGCGATGGTCCCGGTCGAAGAGCCGTTCGACATTGTCATTACGACCAATTCGGGCTATCCACTGGATCTCAATCTGTATCAATCGATCAAAGGAATAAGTGCAGCGTCCCAGGTTGTTAAGAAGGGGGGCAGCATCATCGCCGCCGCCGACTGCTGGGACGGCATCCCCGATCACGGCGAATACGGCCGGCTGCTGCGTGAGGCGGACAGCGTTGAGTCGCTTCTGAAGACCGTTTGCGCGCCCGGATTCTTAAAACAGGATATGTGGCAGGCGCAGATCCATGCTCTGATTTGCCGGAAGGCGGACGTCTATTTCTATAGCGAGAACTTGACGAATGACCAGATCAGAGGCGCTTTGCTCAGGCCGTGTCGGAGTGTTGAAGCGGCCGTCAATGAGTTGCTCGAGCGGTACGGGCGCTGCGCATCTATTTGTGTTTTGCCGGAGGGACCACAAACCATTCCATTTGTTCGCGGACAATAATGGACCGGCGAACGACCTGGAGCCTGCAAACGAAAGGTCGGATTATAGCCTTGACGGTTTACTTCCGACTCGTATATGCTGGCAACGACATTGGATGACGACCGGGAGAGCCGTCAAAACCAGTGTAGTCTGTTTGGCGTTTGAAGTTTTTGAAAGGGCCGGCCTGTGACACAGGATGATGTCAGCAGTTCACAAGCCCGGGCAGCGGAGAAGGCGCCCCGCCGGACTGTCCTCTACCCTCAGCATATTGAACTGACCGATAAGTCTCACATCATCCCGTTCGCCGGCTATCTGATGCCTTTGTGGTATTCGTCAATAGCCCGCGAGCACATGGCCGTGCGGGAAGTCGCGGGAATTTTTGATTGCACTCATATGGGTGTATTGGAGATTTCCGGCAGCCGCGCCGCGGAATTTATAGATCAGCTTACCACCAATGCCGTCATGAATCTCGAGGTCATGCAGGCGAGGTACTCATTCCTTCTGGACGCTTCCGGCGCTGTGCTTGATGACCTTATCGTTTTTCGCAAGGGTCCGGATAATTTCATGCTGGTTGTTAATGCTGCCAACAGTGACAAAATCAGGAATTGGATCAGTGCGCTGCTGAGTGGAGAAGTCTGTGTCGATCCGCGAAATTCGAGCCGGAGTATCGGCAGTCGGCTCAATATGTGGGATCTACGTGTTGTCGAGTCCGGGCAGGATTACAGCGTGGATATCGCCCTGCAAGGGCCCAAATCCATCGAAGTGCTTCTTGCTCTCGTGCAAGGCGAAGAAACGAAGTCGCGTATCGGTGAGTTACGACCGTTTCGATTCGTGCAGGCCGAGGTTGGCGACGTCGAATGTCTGGTCTCGCGCACGGGTTACACAGGAGCGAGTATCGGATTTGAATTGTTTGTGAATCCCGAAAAAGCATCATCGCTGTGGGAGATAATTCTCCAGGTGGGAGAGCCGCTGGGCCTGCTGCCGTGCGGGTTAGGTGCACGCGACAGCCTGAGAATCGAGGCAGGTTTTCCACTCTACGGGCGCGAGCTGGCAGGTAAGTTTGGCATTTCACCATATGAGGCCGGATACGGATGGGCCGTCAAACTTCAGAAGGAGTTCTTCATTGGCAAAGCGGCCATGGAAGGGGTCTCAGGCAGGTATCAGATGACAGTGGCCCGGATTCAACTACCGGGAACGAAAGGAACCCGGCCGGTCCGACCGGACGATGGCGTGCTGGATAACAAGGGTCGGTGCTTGGGTTGGGTAACGAGTGCTGCCTTTATCGGTGAAAAGCAAATTGCCCTTGTCTATGGAGAGGCCAAGTCCTTGGCAGAGGATGCTTCAGTGGGGATTTACTACGCGGCCAGAAGTCAGGGGCAGATTGAAAAAGGCAGGAAACAGAGTATTGAGAAAGGCGAGTTTCTGGAGCCCGACCTGACAGGCAGCGTGACCGGTCGTTTTGCGAAATTTTAACTGGAGACAACAGGATGGTCGTCGAGGGATTGCTCTACACAAAGGACCACGAATGGGTTAGGATGGAGGGGGACGTTGCAACCATTGGGATCACGGATTACGCCCAGCAGATGCTGGGTGAGCTTGTATTCGTGGAATTGCCGGCTGCCGGGAAGGAACTGGCCGCAGGGGATGAGCTTGCTGTTGTAGAGAGTACCAAAGCGGCCAATGATGTGTACGCTCCGACTCCTGGCAAAGTTGTTGATGTTAACAATGAGCTTGAATCCCGCCCCGAACTGATCAATGAGGATTGTTACAGCACCGGCTGGATATGCAAACTCCAGGTCGCTGATACGAAGTCCGTTGAAGACTTGATGGATTCGACGCAGTACGAGGAATATGTGGGCAGCCTATAGAGCCGCAGAAAGGAAATGTCAGCCGGCAAAGAATACAGCCCTCAAGTCGATTAAGTGTTTGTCTCAGGAGTGAAGGACGATGCCCTTCATACCCAACACGGCCCAGCAGCAACAGCAAATGCTTGCAGAGATCGGGCTCACCATGGACGATCTCTTTGGTGACATTCCCGAAGAGTTCAGAACGAGGCAATTCAAGCTGCCGCCGGCGTTGAGCGAGCAGCAGGTCCGGAACAGGCTCTGGGAACTGGCCGAGAAGAACGCCACAGACCTTATCTGTTTTCTGGGCGGGGGTTTCTACGATCACTTTATTCCGGCGGCAGTTCATGCAATGATCTCGCGCAGCGAGTTCTACACCTCATACACACCCTATCAGCCCGAGCTTTCTCAGGGGACACTCCAGGCCATTTACGAATACCAGTCGATGATTTGCCGGCTGACGGATATGGAGGTGGCTAACGCCTCGCTGTACGACGGCGGAACAGCGCTCTACGAAGCCATGATGATGGCGTTGCGCATCACCGGCCGAAACAAAGTCATTATCGACGACAGTGTCAATCCGATCTACCGCGTCATGATGGTTTCCTACACGCGGAATCTCAGGATCGAGCTTGACCAGACGTGTTGCCGGGACGGTCTGGCTAATCGGACGGAATTGTTGGAGAAGATCGACGACAAGACGGCAGCGGTTATACTGCAGAATCCTAACTTCTTCGGATGTATCGACGACTTCAGCGATGTGGCCGACGCCGTGCATACAAAAGGGGGTCTCCTCATTGTCTCCTGCCATCCGATATCGCTGGGAATCCTCAAAACGCCGGGCGCGATGGCGGCTGACATCGTGACCGGCGAAGGACAGAGCCTGGGGATTCCCATGTCTTTCGGCGGGCCTTATCTGGGATTCATGGCTTCACGAAAACAGTTTGTCCGAAAGATGCCGGGCAGGGTCGCGGGACAGACGGTTGACCAGTCCGGCCGACGGGCATACGTTCTGACCCTCCAGGCCCGAGAGCAGCACATACGCAGGGCCAAGGCAACCTCCAACATTTGCTCCAACGAAGCCCTGTGTGCATTAACGGCTCTGGTCTATCTCTGTCTGCTTGGCCCCGAGGGCCTGAGGCAAACGGCCCAGCTCTGCGCCGATAAGGCAAGCTATGCCTACGAGCGTTTGACGGCCATCCCCGGCATCCGGCCGCATTTTCGGGGCAAGTGGTTCTTCAATGAATTTGTGCTGGATTTGCCGTCTGAGGCGGCGGACGTGATCGCAAAGCTGATCGAAAAGGGTTTTGCGGCCGGTTTTCCTCTGAGCAGATACTACGACGATATGGCCAATTCCATCCTGATCTGTGTCACGGAAAAGAGAACCAAGCAGGAGATTGGAATGTTAGCCGAAGCATTGGAGAGTGTTTTGTGAAACTTATCTTCGAGAAAAGTGTGCCCGGCCGCAGGGCATCTCGAACGGCCGCAGGCGACGTGCCGCCTATTGGCATAGCCCCGGATTTGCTCAGGCCGAGCCCGGCGCCGTTGCCGGAGCTCAGCGAGCTTGACGTCGTGAGGCACTTCACGGAACTGTCACGCCGGAACTTCGGTGTGGACAGCAATTTCTATCCACTCGGGTCATGCACGATGAAATACAATCCCAAGGTTGCTGAGCACATCGCTTCCTATCCGGGTTTCGCCGACTTGCACCCTTTGCTGCCTCAGTTGAGGATCGGCGGGATGCTCACTCAGGGGGCGTTGAGGGTTTTGTACGAGATGGACCTGCTGCTGCGTGAAATCACCGGAATGGCGGGTTTCACTATGCAACCGCTCGCCGGCGCGCATGGAGAACTGACGGGCATGATGATTATGGCGGCATATCACCGGGAGCGGGGCAACAGCAAGACAACGGTTCTTATTCCCGACAGCGCTCACGGAACGAATCCTGCCAGCGCTGCGATAGCTGGCTATGAGGTCGTATCGATACCCAGCAATGATCATGGACTTATGGATGTCGAAGCTGTCAGGCAGCACCTGAGCGATGAAATTGCCGGTCTGATGCTGACGTGTCCGAACACCCTCGGCTTGTTTAATCCACAGGTAAAAGAGATATGCGATCTGATTCATGGTGTTGACGGCCTGGCCTATTACGACGGCGCCAACTTGAATGCGATAGTCGGCAAGGCGCGGCCCGGTGACTTTGGCTTCGACATTGTGCATTTGAACCTGCACAAGACGTTTGCGACGCCGCATGGCGGAGGCGGGCCCGGAGCCGGACCGGTGGGCGTGAAGGAAAATCTGCTGCCGTTCTTGCCCGTTTCGGTTGTGGTCAAGAGAGGCGACGGCACTTATACGTTGGAATACGACCGTGCAAAGTCCATCGGGTACATCGCGCCGTTCTACGGCAATTTTGCCGTTGTGCTGAGGGCCTATGTCTATATCCTGATGCTTGGTAAAGAAGGGCTGCGTCGCGTAGCGGAAAACGCGGTCCTGAATGCTAACTATGTCAAAGAAAAGCTCAGGGGACATTACCGGTCGTCCGTTGACGGGCTTTGCAAGCACGAATGCGTTTTCAGCATCTCCGAAGAAATGGCCCAAAATGAAGTGCGCGCGATAGACGTTGCCAAGACCTTGATAGACAGAGGTTTTCATCCCCCGACCGTGTATTTCCCGACGACGGTCAAAGAAGCATTGATGATTGAGCCCACCGAGACAGAGAGCAAAGAAACCCTTGATGCTTTCATCGATGCGATGATAGATATTGCCGAGCGGGCCGGAATTGAGCCGGAGACACTCAAATCGGCTCCGACCACAACCGTGGTTTGTCGTCCAGACGAGACTGTAGCAGCCAAGAACCTGAATATCGCCTGCTTAGAGCAGAAGACTGCAGCGCTCTGACACTATCTAAATTTCTCGGGCAATACCTGCTCCTGTTCCCCTTGACCCGGTAACGATTACCTCATCTCGTTGCGGCCATCGTTACTCCGAAAGAGAAGACTTGCGTTCTTGAGAAGAGTCGGCATAATGAGCAGCAACTTTGGGGGACTTCAAGGAGATTGGGCGGTAAATAAGGAAACTTCAGTCAGCAAGTTGAAGACATGAGGCGCAACGTGAGTACTTTCTGCGGCCGACAATCACCGGTTCGGACCCTATCGGCGATGAGTGCAGCGATGATACTGGTCGGCTGCGCCGCGTCGAAGAGCCCGTCGGAGAGGTCAAACGATACTAACACGACGGGTCCGGCGGGGTCTGTGCAGCAGCTTGTGGAAAGTGAGCCTGCCGGCACTCCAGCGCCGTCTGCATCGTCTGTGAAAACACACGACATCCCGCGCTTTGCCATCAACTCTCCATTTGATGCCGAATACAAATCGCCGGTCCCTCAAAAGCAAAAGCAGCTTTGGGCTAGGTCCTGTCTCTGGGAGAAGGCCCCTGATTTCGTTGTAGAAAAGTGGCTTACCAGCGAGCCTGATACGAAAGGCAAGTACGTCCTGATTGAATTCTGGGCGACTTGGTGCCGTCAGTGCAGACGGGCCATCCCGAAGCTCAACCAGTTGCACCGCAGGTTCGGCGGGGAGCTGGTTGTGATCGGGATATCCGATGAAAAAGAGCAGACCGTTCGCAAATTCGACGAACCGAATATCGAGTACTTCGCTGCAATTGACACCCGCGCCAGAATGAAAGAGCAGTTAGGTGTCTTCGGAATCCCGCACATTATCATTCTGGAGCCGGACGGATATGTGGTATGGGAGGGCTTTCCCCTGTTGAGGGGCTATGAACTGACCGAAGAAGTCGTCGGGACGATACTTGAGGCGGGCCGAAAAGGCCGGGCTGGGGCTGTTGGCAGTCCTTGACGAGAATATGCGTCAAAGGCAGGCATGCAAAACCAGATTGTCACTCGCACGATAGCAGGGCGATTTTGCACTCAAGGCAGATCGGTTAATGTTAACAAGGAGACAGCAGATGAGGCATGTTGCCATGACAGAGGTTCTTCTGAAAGTGGTTCTCTTCTCTTGTATTGGTTCGGCGGTCTATGCCGGTCCTGGGGTCGATGAGAAGTATCTCTCGCCTTGGGAGGTAGTGGCCGACAGTGAGGGCAAGACTCTGTATATCGCCGAGGCCGGCGCCAGGCAAGTGCGGGTCATGGATGTTCAGGCCCGCAGTGACAGTCGCCGGTCCGTCGGGTTCAAGAAGGTTATTCCTGTTCCCGCTCAGCCCAGCGGACTGGCTGTCGCGCCCGACGACTCGACGTTGTATGTTACCGGAGCTTCGCCGGACGGCCATGTCTTCGTGGTGAACCTGAAAACCGGCAGGATAACGGGGAGATTTCGCACAGGTCACACACCTGGGGCACCTGTAGTGAGCCCTGAAGGCAAGAGGCTCTACGTCTGCAACCAGTTCAACAACGATGTTTCTGTCATCGAGGCGGCCTCAGGCAGAGTACTGGCAAGAATCGCCGTGCCGCGTGAGCCTGTCGCCGCCGCCATCACCGCCGACGGCCGGACTCTTTTTGTCGCCAATCATCTGCCTGCCGGCGCAACCGACGGCGATTATGCCGCGGCGGAAGTCTCCGTCATCGAGACGGCCTCCAACAACGTCGTAAACTCCATAAAGCTTCCGAACGGCAGCGCCTCGCTGCACGGGATCGCAATCGCTCCCGACGGCCAATATGCTTACGTGACCCACATATTAGCCCGCCACCAGCTTCCAACCACCCAGCTCGAACGCGGCTGGATGAATACAAACGCGCTCACCATTATCGACGTGCCGAACAAGAAGTTCGTCAATACCGTTCTTCTCGACGACGTCGATCTCGGCGCCGCCAATCCCTGGGGCGTGACCTGCTCGGCAGATGGCAAGTATATCCTTGTAACGACCGCCGGTACTCACGAGCTGAGCATTATCGACCGGGCGGGGCTTCATCACAAGATCGCCAGAGCTGCTCGCGGCGAAAAGGTCTCCGATGCCGCGTCCTCGGCCGACGAGGTGCCGAATGACCTTTCGTTTCTGGTCGGGCTCAGGAGAAGGGTGAAGCTGGGCGGCAACGGTCCTCGCGGCCTGACTGTGATAGGCACCAAGGCCTTTATTGCGGAGTACTTCACGGATAGCCTCGGCGTAGTGGACATCGACCCTGACGCCAGGCCGGGGGCCGAATCGATTCGGTTGGGTCCTGCTGTGCCCGTGACCGCCGTGCGCAAAGGCGAGATGTACTTCCATGATGCCGCGTTATGCTTTCAGAAGTGGCAAAGCTGCGCGAGCTGCCACCCGGGTTCGGCACGGACCCATGCCCTGAACTGGGACCTTATGAATGACGGTCTCGGCAATCCGAAGAACACCAAGAGCCTTCTTCTCGCCCACCGGACACCGCCTGCGATGTCCCTGGGTGTTCGGGCTGATGCTGAAACCGCTGTTCGGGCGGGCATCAAGTTCATCCAGTTCGCCATCCGCCCGGAAGAGGACGCCGTGGCAATAGATGAATATCTCAAGTCCCTCAGGCCGATTCCGAGCCCCTTTCTCGTCAGGGGCAAACTCACCAAACGCGCAGAAGCCGGCCGCAAGCTCTTCAGCAGCGCCGGATGCGCTTCATGCCACACCGGAGAGCTCTATACGGACATGAAGACATATAACGTCGGCACCGGCAAGGGGCTTGATGAAGACCAGTCGTTTGACACCCCGACTCTGATTGAGCTCTGGCGGACGGCACCTTATCTGCACGATGGCCGGGCGGAAACCATTGTGGACGTGCTGAAGAAGCACAATCCGAATGACGCACACGGCCGAACATCCGACTTGGCCGATGGCGAAATAGCGGCCATCGCTGAATTCGTTCTGTCTTTGTAGATTGCACGTGGGCGACATCGGTCGATGTCACGGCTGTGAAAGATAGTCTCGGTGAGCGCAGTTCGCTGCTAATCGATGGTGAAGGTGTTGTCACTCATATCGAACAGGGTTTCATCGGCCGAGCTTTTCACTTTGATGGAATAATCGCTGCCCGGTCCGAGATCCAAACCGACCTCCCATGTGTACGCGCCCGTACTGGGAGTCGTCTTGACGGTCTGCAGCAATGCGTCGCCCTTGTAGAGCTCAATCACGACATCCTCACTCAGATTGTCGTCCCACAGGATGAAGTATTCCAAACCGCGCTGCCACTGTTCGCCGCCGTTGGGTGCAGTGACTTGGACCATAGGCGGTACTGTCTCGAACGAGTCTTCGGACCATTCACTCGTGCCGGCTTGATTGGTCGTATTTACGCGCCAGTAATAGAGTGTGTCAGGCTCTACGGCCTCAAGGGTATAGCGAGCTTCGGTCAACCACGGTTCGTCAACGACGCATGTTTCAAATCCGGCCTCTCTGGAAACCTGCAACTGGTAGGCATGGACAAATCCCCTGGGTGTCCAGGACAGTGTGACAGGCAGGTCTTGGTTCACGGAGCCCTGATGTTCCGGTGCGATCAGCAGGGGAGCGATTGCCACATGTTCCAAATCGGGCCGGCCGAACGTGAATTCGCCGAATCGGGTCATCGTTGTTCTCAGTTTTTTCGTGACGGGATTATATGACGTGGGCAGGGGAATGAACAGACCCTGGCCTGCAAACTCCCGATGGTATATGGTCAGGAGATTGGGCTCAGCAAAGGCAAAGCTCTCTGCGTCGAGCGAGATGCTCGCATTGATGCCGTCGATGCCGAATTCCGAGACAATCACGCGAACGGGAAGCACCCGGGGTACCTTCCCCGGAAACTCTGGATAAAGCGGCGCAAACGGTTCCTTTGTTACGCGGGCCTCGTTATAACCCTGTCCCTCGTATGAGTTCACCTTTATCGTTACACCGGTAATGGCTGAGTCGTCATCAAATATATACGTGTTGCCCTCCATAAGCTCATAGCGTGTCACGGCAGTGGACATAGTCTCAAGCGGCCATATCAATCGGGTAAATCCACCGGTGACTCTGTCCTGGGCAAGCCAAATCTCATACACGAGTTGTCCGTTTGGATCGACCTCTGTGGCGGCCGGAGCGTCCCCTGTCTTAGCAGCACCCCCCCAGCGGATCAAACTGTTGCCGTTAGGCAGGCGGACTACATTTCCACCGCTCAAGGCAACAATGTCCGGGTCATGTCTGAATTCCCAAACCATGGTTGCCGTCCTGTTCTGCTCGTCCAGCGCGTATTCAACGCCCCGGGAGTATGGTCTGGATCTGTCATTTTTGTCCGCACCATTGTCGAACATGGTGAGATTCCCGTTGGGATGCCGCCGTACGTCATGTTGCACCTTGAAATAGCGAGGTGCGTTTTCTTCATGCTCGTTGATGAAGGTAAACTCATTGTGTTTTCCCCCCATACGCCAGATTACCTCTCCGGTAGCCCGGCTAACCTTAATGACTTCAGATGTCTCTCGGCACGACATAATAATGTTGCCGTCCAATTCATCCAGTTCGACGGAATTGACGTGAATGTAGTCAAACTTCTTTCTGGTCAAGTCTCGATACGAGTCCGTAATCGGAATATGGTCCCAGCTTCTCCATTGAAAAACAACATTCTTGTACACATCCAGCTCCTGAATCACAGATCCGATCACCTCTGCATTTGGATGGCCGCCTTTGACGATTTGACTCATGTCAATGATCTGTGCGTCATAACACAGCATTAGCGCGTGCCCATTGGGCAGAAGCTGGAAATCATGATTATCCGCAAGATAACCGTTTCCCATTTGAAAGGCATCCTCAAATGTGGATGTCTCGTCCCTGAGAAACCAGGTGTACTTCTTTTTCATTCCCTTGATTTCCGTTCTCGAGGCAAATAATCCATTGGTCGCCAATCGCCCAAGGCTCTGGGTCTGACTGTAGAAAACAGGTGTACCCGAATTCTCCAGGATCATGAAGTAGCTACCCACACCCTCGGCCTCGGAGTTAACGCTTCCAACCAAATATCCCGGGGCGGTTTCACCATTCTGCGTTATGATGAATTCAGGGAAATCCTCAGGCAGGGTGCCACTCGTGTTGGGATCAGCGTTGGGATCAGCCGGGGCCACCTGTCCATTGGCGCTTGCTGGGACATACGCCACACATAACGGAAGCATAAGAATAACAATGACCTTCTTCATAACTGCACCCTTTCCTCGGGTTCAATGAATGGACAACTCATAATAATACCACAATTCATGGGCCTTAGTCAATGCCCTGTCCAAATCAGGGAGACATTATCGACGTAAACATCAGTCTCAGAGGTTCCGACGTTGATGACTACGCGCGCATTTGTATCTGTCTGGTCCCTCATAGTAAACGTGTAGGAATAGCGATTTTTCCGCATCGCAAGAGCGGTATAGCCGATGCGGCTGTAGTTGGTCCAGGGACCTTGATCCTGTCCTACCTTGGCCTCGATGATACGCGGCCAGGCCGCCCAGGCGTCAAATTCGAAGCGGTACCGCCTACCCTGAAGCAGGGGCATGCCGTTCTGACGCAACTGCACAGAATATATTTGACCGCCCCCGTCGGTGATTGCGATATGGCACACGCCGTCTTGAGCCGTCCAACTCGCCGACCCGCCCTGGAGTTCCCAGGTCCAGGCGTCTTTTGCCTGCGAGAAATCACCATTTTCAACCATGTTATAGCCGGGCCTTGGCGCTCGATAGGACAGGACTTCCACCTGCTCTTCATTGGAAAAATCGCTTTCCACACCGTTCGCATCCACCGAGGTTACGCGGAAATAATGAATGGGTTCATCGCTCAGATCTGCGAAGTGCAACAATGTTGTTTCCGAGGTGGCAAGCACTTCAGTCGGCTGAGGACTGGTCCCTCCATAGATCTGATAATAGGCCACATTCGGGTCGCCGAACTGATTGAAGATCAGCGTGACATTATCCGGGTATGATTCCGCTATGAGGTATGGCTTCAGGGCGTGGCCATCCCAGAAATGTCGCCAAACGCGATAGCACTCATCTTCCAGGACCCAGTCCATTTCAAAGGCCTTGGTTCCGTCGGGACGTACCTCGGTGAGTTTGGGCGATTGACGCACCGCCCAGTTGACGAGGGTATGACCGTTCGACAGACGCTGGGTATTGGCCATATAGTGGGAGAAGCGGTCCGGTGCATCCCGGAATTCCCAGACTAAAGTGGCGGTCATATCATCAGTATCCAGTTTATATTCCGCGGCACGAGATACGGCAGGACGATGTCCGTTGCCATTGTCGAAGAGCAAATAGCGCCCTTCGCCAACAGAGCTAATGGCGTGTTGGTTTTGGAATCCGTGCAAAGGATCGTCCACAAAGGTAAAATCACTGTTAGCCCCGCCGAGTCTCCAGATGACCTGGCCGGTTTGGCGATGGATCTTGGTCACCTCGCTTTGATGGCGGCTGGAGAGCAGGATGTGGCCGTCGGTATCAATGTCGATGGCATTCATGTGAGGAAAACGAATGCTCTGGCCGGTGGGCGAATCAAGCGTGTTATTGCGAATATCGAGATTGTCCCAGGCCCGCCACTGAAAAACGAGCTCATCGGCCGCGGTGAATTCCTGAACCACGGTCTCCCGAACGGTTGCATCTGATTTTCCGCCAGGGACATACCGGCGCATGTTCACGGTCTCGTTGCGCAGTCCGATGAGCAGATAGCCGCCCTCTTTGAGGACAACTAACTCGTGCTCATCGGTACTGTAACCGTTTGTGGCCCGAAATGTTTTCACATGGTCATAGTGCCGGTCAAGGGCGATAAATCCCAAGCCGCCGCCATACCCACCGCGGATGAGCATCGTCAACCAGCCGTTGGCTTGAACCTTAAAATCCCGCCGTCTGTCTGACGTACGGAGGTACCAGATTGGATCGCCATTATTATCAAAAATGATGTTGTAGGGCGTTCCTCTGCCGCGATTGTTCAAGAAAACATAGCCGGGATGGGGTTCCTCATTGATGGTAACAACAACATGCGGGAAGTCGCTGGGTACGGAGACCCCGTTTTGCATGACCATAGGCCCTGCGGCAACGGCTGTGGAGGCTGCGTCTTCGGTGAGCGTGGCTGCATTGGCCCGGGAGGATGTGTAGCTCAGGACGTGCACTGGGGCGTCTGCGGCCGTCTGTGCCGATAGACTGTCTGCCGACCGAGAGATATAGAAACAATACTGGAATGGCTCGATGACCTCACGAACGCGACGATTGGTTATAGGTGTCAACGTTACGGTAACAGTTTCGTTCTTCGAGAAACTCGACGAGACGTCAAATATGACAGTCCTCTCATCGGTAGCAATCGTGGTCTGACCCGGGTGGAAGCCGCTCTGGTCTCCTGTGACTTCGATGAAGGTCGATAGGTTTATGAGGTCGTACGGGGAGAGGGTGTCAAAACGCACCAGAACGAACCGGGTCTGAGGGGATACGTACTCGGCCTCGGGTATGGGCGAGAGATACTGATAACCTTTCTCGTGGTATTCACGTGCCAGCGCATGGCTGGAAAGTGCGAGGACTACAACACTGAAGATGGCCTGATTCTTTCTCATGTCCTGATCGAGTTCTTGGCACCCTCGGGAGGACCGGAGCGGCCGGTATTGTCAGCGACCTGCAGCATGCTACTTGCACAGACAACGGAATACTTTCATGGATGTCCCTTTTCGATCAGGGAGACATTGTCCAGATAGACATCCGCACTGTGATTGCCCATGTTAAATACAATGCGGGCGTCGTAGTCTGACGCGTTCTTCATCATGAAAGTGTAGCGAAAACGATTCTTCCTTGTACCGACATAGAAGAAACCGATTTTGCTGTAGTCAGTCCACGGGGGTCTGTTCTGCCCCACTTTCACTTCGATGATTCGAGGTTGATTGGCCCAGGCATCGAATTCCAGGACGTATTCTTCGGCCCAGCCCAGTTGCATGCCGGTCTGCCTTAACTGAACATCCGATACGTGGTTACCACCGCTGGCTATGCCAAAATGGCTCGTGCCGTCTTCAATCATCCATTCTGCTGACGCAGAATCCCCAACTTCCCACGTCCAGGATTCTTTTTCTTGGGAGAAATCCCCGTTGAAGACCATGTTCCCGTCTGGTCCAAGAAAACGAGCCAGGGCGTCTTCTTCGTTGGAGTAATCGCTTTGGCGACCGTCCGTATCCACAGCCGCAACGCGGAAGTAATAACGACGTCCATTCTCCAAATCTGTCAGACGTTTCAGTGTTGACACGGAGGTATCGAGCAAAGCCGTTGGATGAGGCTCGGTTCCGCCATAGATGCAGTAATAAGCCACGTTTGGGTCGCCGAACTTGTTGAAGATCAAGGTCATGTTGTCAGAATGACATTCGAGGACTAAATAGGGTTTTTCCACCATGCCTTCCCAGCCGAATCGGAACACACGATAACTCTTGGAATTCCTTTGTGCCCAGTTCATTTCGAAGACCTTGGTTCCATCGGGCCTCACTTCCGTGGCCTTGGGCAACGCTGCCTCCACCCAGTTAATGAGCGTGTTTCCGTTGGGCAGCCGCTGCGCATTACCCATATGGTAAGATTCATACGGCGGATTCTCTTGATATTCCCAGATCAAGGTAGCCGTCATATCGTTGGTATCGATTTCGTATTCAACCGCACGTGACTCGTTCGTTCGATGTAACCAGTGGTTGTCAAACAATGTATAACGATTCCTTCCCACAACATGGATATCATGCTGAACGTTGAATCCGTCCAACGGATCATTGACCAGTGTGAACTGATTCTTGGCTCCGCCGAGTCTCCAGATGATTTCACCTGAGTTGCGGTCGATTTTGGTGAGCTCGCTGATGCGTTTGCTCGATAGCACGATGTGCCCGTCCGTATCGATGTCGACGGCGTTCATGTGGGGGAATCGAATTGAGTGACCTGTCAGCGGGTCGTCGTAACTCCAGTTCTCCATTTGTCGAATGTCGAAATTGTCCCAGGCACGCCATTGAAAAATGAGCTCGCCGGCAGCTGTGAACTCCTGGAGTACGGTCTCGCGCACCGTTGCCTCAGGCCTACCCCCTTCGACATATCGACGCATATCGACTGTTTCGTTCCGGCGTCCAATGAGCAGATACCCGCCATCCTCCAACACTTGCAGGTCATGGTCATCGGTACTGTAGCCATTGACGGCGCGGAAGGTGGCAATCTGATTGAAGTTCCGATCGTAACCGACAAATCCGCCTCCACCTACCATGGTGAGCATGCCATTTCGTTGCAGCTTGAAATCTCGCCCTCTCGACCCTCGTTTGTACCAGACCGGGGCGCCCGTGTTGTCCAAAATCATTGTGTAGTCGATGCTACTATCGTAGTCGATATAGATGTACCCAGGAGCAGGGCTGTCGTTGACGAGAATATCCACATGCGGGAAGTCGCTGGGTACGGAGACCCCGTTTTGCATGACCATAAGCCCGGTGGCAACGGCTGTGGGGGCTGCGTCCTGGGTGAGTGTGGCTGCATTGGCCCGAGAGGATGTGTGGCTCAGGACGTGCACCGAAGCCTCTGCGGCCGTCTGTACCGACAGACTGTCCGCCGACCGAGAGATATGGAAACGATACTGGAAAGGCTCAACGACCTCACGAACTGGACGATGGGTCATAGGGGTCAACGTTACGGTAACAGTTTCGTTCTTCGAGAAACTCGACGAGACGTCATAGATAACAGTCCTCTCATCGGCAGCAATCGTGGTCTGGCCCGGGTGGGATCCACTCTGGTCTGCTGTGACCTCGATGAAGCTCGATAGGTTCGTAAGCTCATAGGGGGAGAGGGTTTCAAAACGCACGAGAACGAACCGGGTCCGAGGGGATACGTACTCGGCCTCGGGTATGGGCGAGAGATACTGATAGCCTCTCTCGCGGTAGTCCAGGGCCAGGGCACGGCCGGAAAACACCAGGACTGCCGCAACGAAGATGGCTTGATTCGCTCTCATATTCTGATTGGGCTCTTAGCACCCTCAGGCAGACTACAGGGGCCGGCATTCTCAGCGACCTGTAACATGCTGCCTTGGCCGACAGGGATCGCCGCCGCATCCCCCGAACGAAGCCCTGCAGATTCTCCTTTATTTATACCAAATTATGCGACACATTTCAAGGGCAAGAGATCATGGTTGCTCTCTATGCCCTATATGTGCATAGAGCAGTATCAGTCGACTGGTCTGAAGGGCGGAGTGACACGGTGCTGTACAAAGCACGGCGAAAATGGCCCCGTTTTCGTGGGTCGAAGCATACAACCCGAAAGCCCGTTACCTCCAAATTCTGCGAAACTCCAATCTCATAAGCCCTGTAACATCAGTGCTTTAGAAAAACGACAAAGGCTGTGAACGTATTCGATGGATGCTTTGCGTACTGTACATGAAAAAGGGCCGACATAAGTATCTCTCGCACACGAGTCTGCCATCTGGTGAATTTGCAGCAAGCCATGTTCCACCGAAAGGCTGATCGAGTTTGCCGGGAGAAGTGGAACCAGGCAGACGTCAGCCGGCGTGCCTGTTCTGGAGGGCTATTTGGGTGTCCCGGTATTCTCGGTGCCGATGCAGTAGATGTTCTTCATTCCGACGAGGAAAAGTCTGCCTTTTGCCGCCGCAGGTGATGGGTGATTGCTATCGCCAAGGTCATTGACAGCGAGGATGCGGCACTCAGGCCCTGCCTGAACGACATAGCTCTTGCCGGCGTTTGCGAAGAACAGACGCCCCTTTGGGTCCGCAATAGGACTGGCCCAGGTGGTTGATATGTCCTGGAGACGCTCGGAATAAATCTCTTCACCTGTAGCCATTTCCCAACACTGGAGGAAGCCGGGAGTGCGCAGGCGATATAGGTATTCGCCGACAACGATGGGCGAACTCAGTGCTTCGCCTCTCTGCGTGATGGTCCAGCGGATGTGTGTGTCGGAGACATCGCCCGAACCGGTCGGATCAACGGCTACGCCGGTACCGCCCCGGCCATCGTCAAAGTAAACAAGGCCCTCTCCGTAGGCCGGCGATGATGCGTCTCCCTCGCCCCGGCACCACCACAGGGGTTTCCCGTCGGCCGGATCAAGGCTCTGCAGGGCATCGCCCGTCTGTTTCATGCCCGAGGCCACAAGAAGCATCTGGGGTCTGTTATCGACCTGAATGATCAGGGGCGTGCTGTGCCCGAACTGCATCTGCGGGAGTCTCCTCTCCCATTTCCCATCTCCGTTGGTCTTGTCGAAGGCGACTACTCGCGAGTCTTCCTTCTTTGCCATCGCGCAAAAGAGGATGACGGTGTCGCCATAGAGGACCGGGCTGCTGCCCAGAGTGACGTCGAAGGAGTAAGGAACAATTTCCTTTCGCCACGCGATATTACCCTGGAAATCGATCGCGGCCAGGACCGATGAGGCGAACGCACAGTAAATGAGCTTGCCATCGGTAACGGGCGTGGCGGCGGCGTAGCCTCCACCCGGTCCGCTGCGGAAATCTTTGCGCAACCAGGGTCCGGGTGGTACGAGCGTATCCCAGAGCAATCCTCCATCGGACGTGCGATAGCAGGTAACGTGATGCTCCGGGATGACCTTTTTGTGGTCTTCAACATCCGCCGGCCAGTTGACTGTGCAGACGATGAGCGCATGATCCCAGACTATGGGACTGGCGTGCCCCTGACCGGGAAGCGGCGAAACCCACAGCACGTTTTCATTCGCAGGGCCGCCCCAGACGATTGGCAGGTTTTCCTCCGTCGTGTAGCCCAGACCGGTCGGGCCGCGGAAACCGGGCCAGTTCGCTCGGGCGAGGGCGCCAGGTGTCAGAAGAATGCCTGTCAAAATAATGACAAATAGGGCCGATTGGTCTTCGAGAAACTCGATTCCTATTTTGAGATATTTCTTCATGTCGTGTTCCCTGTGTATCTGGCCTATCAGCAGTTTTGCCTTCCACCGACGAACAGGCATGACTATACCACCGGAGTAATGACGATTCCAACCCAAAACATGAAATCATCTCCTCCCAGGCCCAAAGTCAGGATCCAACCGATAGGAGATTTGCCCTTTCAACTCATCTGCAACCTCATAACCCGCTATCGCCAGATTCTGTGAAATTTCCATTTCATGGGCCCTGTATCATACCTGCTTCACAAGAACAGCAGAAATTGTGAACGTATTCAATGAACGACGCGAATTAGCGAGTGACATTGGCTGACTGATACATCGTGACATGGACGCCTCAAAGAAAAACTGTGTGGCAACAGGGAATTTAGTTTTTGACTTTGAGCTCTCCATATAGAGACTTTGTCTGATCTGCTTATTCTCTCCGACGGAGTCAATCGATCTGTCCGTCAGAGGTTTACAGTGATCGTCGGTTCACGATAAACCACGATTCATAGCGTACAACGGATCCCACCTATAACATCAATGACTACTTGGTTCTTCCAGAGACATCATAAAGACCTAATTTATCACCATAGCGGAGGTACAGCCGGCCACTATGCACAACGGGATGCGCCCAGGTCGGGCGCGTTCCTGGGTCCTTGATCGTCAGTCTGCCGGTGACCTCAAGACCCTTAAGCATCGGCTTGGCCAGGGCCATCTTACCATCATCAGAGAAGAGATAGAGCATCCCGTCAGCACACGTAAGACAACCGTTCTCGTACTTATAGGAGGACTTCACGGCGGCAGACTGGAAGATCGTGTCCCCTGACTTGAAATCGACGCACACCCATGGTTCCGACTTGTTCTGACTCGGTGCGTATCCATACAATCTACCGTTCAGCAGAACGATGCCACCCTGTTTGTTATCGAGCGTCCCATTATGCCAGTGTTCTTTTACGAAGCATTCGTCACCTGAAACGCGGAGTTGCAGCGAAGTTGTTCCCTTTCCAACGCAACCGGAGACAATCAGAAAACCATCGTGAAACAGCGGCGTTGTGATATTCTGGTCAGTGTAGACCTTATGTGGGCACCGCCACAGGAGTTTGCCGTCCGAGGCTCGAATCCCGACGATCGATTCCGACATCGGCGTTACAACCTGTTCAAGCTCCTGGTATTCGATCAGGATTGGAGAGGCGTACCCCGGTTTGTCGCCGGCGCCGGTGCATTGCCAGACAACCTCCCCCGTTTTCCTGTCGAGCGCAACCATACTGACGTTCTTGCCGCCTGGAGTGCAGATCACCTTGTTTCTGTTAACGAGTGGAGATTCCGCCAGCCCCCACGTGATATTGCGGCCCCCGAATTTCTTCAGAATATTAGTGGACCATACCACATCACCATTATCCGCCCTGAGGCATATGAGATTTCCGATTCCACTCAGGTGGTAAAGCAGGTCATTGGTGACTGTCGGGGTAGAGCGGGTCCCGGGATAGCTTCCGCTCCACGCCTTGCCGTTCTTTCGGATCCAGACCTTCTTTCCATTCACGTCGAGGGCCGTAATGACACAATCGCCGTCGATCGCTCCGGCTGTGTAGATCATTTTGCCGACGATAGCAACTGTGGAGTACCCCTCGCCAATCCCGGCCGCTTCCCAGATCCGCAAAGGTCCCCCTTCGGGCCAGGCTTTCAACAATCCCATATCGGCCGATATGTTATCGCGATTGGGCCCGTGAAACTGAGGCCAGTCGGCGGCGGATACATGTGCAGTGGCGATTGCTAGAATCAGCAATTGCGTGTATTTCATTGTAGGAATCTCCTTTTTCTTCGCTCTCTTGTGAGGCTCTGATCTAAAGTCGACATATTTCTTGTCCAGC
>CP070806.1:309163-336030 GCA_020343675.1 Phycisphaerales bacterium | reverse complement strand
CGATTTCCTTCGTTGAGGGAGGAAAAGAGTAGCCAACAATGTAATCCAGGGGGAAAGAGTCTAATTGCGCCGGCAAAGCGGGAAGCAACGAAACCAAGTGGATTGAAATCCAACCCCGTGAGAACTCGTGTTTCACCGAGAGACTTCGCCTTTGACCACAAACAGACAAGGACGCTCCGAGGTTCACCTGATGCCAGAGCCGAGAAGAAGTAGCAAAGGAAGGAGAGAGGGCCAGCCCCCCTGCTCGCGGGTCGTTTCTTGAACCTGCGATGTCAGAGTGCGTTCTCATGGAAGTCGCGGTATCTACGCTGCGATATTTGCGGGCTCCCTGAGAATCTGAGAAACGAGAAACACATGACACAACGACAACTTGAAGTAATACACTTAACCGGCCAACGGGCGGAGACAGACAAGCTATGTCGCGGTAAAATCATCGGCTCCACTGCATGGAAGGCTGAGAGACCTCGCTTGCTTTGAACCTGGACCACTGGTATGATCCTATTCGACGTTAGAATGCTCAACGGTTCTTGTCCATAGAATCGACATCGGCAGCGCGAGATCGTGGAAACCGGGGTCATTAAGAGCAATGCGCCGGGCCTGGCTACTCCCATAGGGGATCTTCGCCACATAGGGGTAGTAGAACGCCCGCACGGTCGGATTTGGATAGGCCGGGATGTTGTACATATTAAAGCCCGCGACCCAAAGCGTCCCCGAATCCGGATCTTCCGTGATGCACGTGACATGCTGTATCCCAGAGATCGTAATCAGCCTCTCAAGGGCCAGAGCCCCTTTCGTGGAAAAGCCGTAGATGGCGTCATCGGGGCAAGCCCACGTAACATACCGCAGCGGCCATACAGAAATCAACAATATTCTCCAGAAGAAGTCACAACTCTGGTGAAGCAGCACTCTGCTGCCGCAGGAGAGGACACTGAAACCGTTCGCAATTTTTCGCGGTCTTGTAAAGCCTTGATGCTGTGCAGTTTGCGAATCGGAGATTTCTTTGAATTGGCGGATGACGGGTTGTTGGGTTGTAGCAGAATTGTAGGTGCGCCCAGCCAAGAAAGCTAAGGTCATTTGCCTCGGATATGTTTGGGTCAGTATTCTGGATACCCTGTGAAGAATCTACTTTGAGTGCCCTCTAATCTTCCAAACATAAGAATACCTGTTGGCGCAAATAGATGGCGATGGCCCATGAGCCAGCATAATATCCCTATCCGTGATAGTATTCTTAGGGACTTGGCTGAAATGCCGCGCATAGTATCCAGGTACACGGCAACGCGCTGCCTGAAGCCGGCCCGCTTCGGATTACTGATGACCACAAGAAACTTCATTGCCTTCGGTTCCTTGTTCGGTCGTTCCAACGGTTGGTTGTATTACATGACCAGCTCCGGATGGGCAACGCCCCATGTCAATCTGCGTCCGCCGGCATAGACACGATCGAGGTCCCGCAAGTTGGAAACGGTGTGAGAATGTACTTTGCACACCAAGAGGATCTGGTATAATACCGCCTATATGATGCGTTATCGAATACGCATCTCTACAGCACTGGCGAGGCCGTTGAAGGGTTGATACCTGCAGAGGCAAGAAACCAGCCGATGTAGACGATTGAATATAGTGTGCTCAAAAGGGACTACAGTGAGTCAGCTAAAATGCAAAATGATCGAACTTCCGAAAATATTGGACCGAAGAGGAAATCTTACCTTCATTGAAGCCTGCTGCCACATCCCCTTTAACATTAAGCGCGTCTATTATCTGTACGATGTGCCCGGAGGTGCATTACGAGGTGGACATGCCCACCGGCACCTGCAACAGTTTGTCATCGCGGCAAGCGGCAGTTTTACTGTCCGGACGGATAACGGATTTGAAAAGGAGGATTTCTATCTGAACAGATCGTACTACGGCTTGTATGTCCCGACCATGACCTGGCGTGAAATTGACAACTTCTCCTCGGGTTCAGTTTGTCTTGTTTTGGCCTCTGAGCATTATGATCAGGAAGATTACATCAGAGATTACCATGAGTTTAAGCAGCTTGCAGCTGAGGGAATAGCCGATGGCCAAAGTTGAGAAGATAGAGGGAGTGCAGATACACGATCAGGCAATCGTGGAGACTGACCGCCTCGGCGTCGGAACGAAGGTATGGGCTTTTGCCCATGTCTTGGAAGGTGCGCTGATCGGGAAGAACTGCAACATCTGTGATCATACGCTTATTGAGGGGGATGTTGTTATAGGAGATGACGTCACAATCAAAAGCGGTGCTTATCTATGGGACGGCTTAAGAATAGAAGACCGTGTTTTTATTGGGCCGAATGTGACATTCACTAATGATATTCGGCCCCGCAGCAAGTCGTATCCGGCTCAGTTTTCTTCGACACATATCGGTCAAGGAACGAGTATCGGGGCGAACGCTACGCTGATTTGCGGTATCACTTTGGGACAGTGGACGTTGGTGGGAGCCGGTAGTGTCGTCACAAAGGATGTGCCCGACTATGCCCTTGTCTATGGGATTCCAGCCAGTGTCAAAGGGTATGTTTGTGAATGTTGTCGAGACCTTGTCTTCAAGGATTCCTTTGCCATGTGTTCATGTGGGAAAGCTTATCAGTGCAAGACAGAAGGTGTGGCCAGAACAAAATGATAGATTTGGCAGGTCTCAAAGAACAGTACAACGAGATATCGCAAGAGGTCCGACAGGCCGTTCATAAAGTCTTGACGAGCGGATGGTATGTCTTAGGGGAAGAACTGGAACGTTTTGAGCAGGAATTCTCTTCCTATATAGGAGCCCGATATGGCGTTGGGGTTAACTCCGGTTCTGATGCCCTTCTATTGGCACTTAAGGTTCTCGGCATCGGGCCAGGAGACGAAGTACTTACCGTTTCACACACGTTCATATCAACGGTGGACAGCATTATAAGAAACGGCGCCCGGCCCGTATTTGTGGATATTGACCCTGACACATTCTGTATCGATCCGGCCGAGATAGAAAACAGAATTACCGAGAAGACAAAGGCCATTCTACCTGTTCATCTGTATGGCCATCCGGCAGACATGACGCAGATCGGCGCTATAGCCAGGAAACACAATCTTTTCATAATCGAAGATGCCTGCCAGGCTCACGGTGCAGAATGCGACGAAAGGAGAGTGGGCGCCATTGGTCACGTGGGGTGTTTCAGTTTTTATCCTGTCAAGAACCTCGGTGCATATGGCGACGGCGGTATAGTCGTGACAAACGATGGAACACTCGCCGAGAAATTAATAAGGTCGAGGAATTATGGTCAACCCGAGAAGAACGTACATACTTTCATTGGAATAAACAGCAGACTGGACGAAATCCAGGCCGCAGCGCTTAGAGTGAAGCTCAAATTTCTGGACAGATGGAATATGAGGAGAAGGCAAATCGCCGAGCAATATGACGTACATTTGAGTCATACTGGCATTATCACGCCTATTGAGAAAAAATACGCGCGGCACGTGTATCATCAGTATGTTATAAAATGCAGGCAGAGAGACGCGCTGCAGAACTTTCTGTTTCAGCGCGAGATAGATACGCAGATTCATTACCCTGTTCCAGTCCACAAGCAGAGAGCATATCAGGACTTAGGATTTGACACATACTTGCCGGTTACTGAGCGAGTATGTGGTGAAATACTTTCTCTCCCTGTACACCCGTGGCTTAGTGAGCAGGAAGTGCTCAAGGTAGCAAACGCGGTGCAGGCATATCGTGATACTCCGGCCTGAGAGAAGCGTTAGTATGAGCTCTCCTCCTTCCGGTCGGGGGTGAACACGATTTCAATCCCGTGACACGGAATTAGATAGCACAGATTCTCTTCATAGTACTGTTGGAGAGACACATGTAGATTAATGAGCCAGCTAAAGAGTTTCTTCAGGGGCTTGACGATCTTGAAGGTGGACCGGAAGATAAGGCACTCTGACACGATTCTGATTCTTGTGTCGGTGTAGAAATCTGGGGCCTTTCTGCTGAGCTGGTATTTCGGATGCACGAAATAGTAGAACGTATATCGGATTTCTTCAACATTCTGCTCCGGCTTGGGCAAAAGACCGGCCCCGTTTTGGCTGGAGGCCGGACCCTTGCCACCAAATGCTGGTCACGAGACAATCTGTACAGTACCGCATCTTACTGTTAACCGTTGTCAAGTAAATGAGGCGGCATCTTAGTCGCTTTCCCCAGGGCGGCACTTCCGAGATAGTCTTTCAATTCGCTCTTCTATGTCTCTGCCCCAACAGGCAATGCCGCCTACGTAGTCATCCATCGTTGCCACGGCTTGCAGAGGCAATCCTTGTTCTATATACAATTTCACATCTCTGTATTTCTCTTTGGGATTGGCATCGTGCCAGCAGATAATGCCGTCATCTGAGAGGACTGCCCGTGCAAGTTCTGTATCTTGACGGATCCCTTCGGCGCAGTGATCTCCGTCAATGAAAACACAGTCAAAGTGACCCCACCTTTTGACCAGGGCATCGGCGGTCAGTTTGTGTGAATCTCCGTACAATTGATGAAATCTGTTCCGTCTTTCAGGAACAACGTGACTGCCGATCTCCTGCAGTGAGAGTTCGCTGTTGTTGTAAGCCTTTCTGAGAGAACTCAGCAGCACTCTCGGATACGCTATCGAAACAACCTCACAGTCAGGCAGTATTCTCAGGAAGAAATCTGAAGTGACTCCAAGGTAGGTGCCTATCTCAAAAATTAGTCTGGGTTTGTAGTGGAGGAGGATGGCAGAAAGCGCCAAGTAGTCTTTCGAATGCATCATTCCATTGGATGCGTCGAAAGCTTCTCGTGATAGTTGTTTTGCCCTCGTACGAGCAGAAGTCGGTGTATCGAAGCAGTCAAACAGGCAATTTACTCGATAAAGCATTACTTATTCGTCGCCGGACTTGGATTTCCCACATACGCTTCATTCAGGCACTACTCTACACTCGAAGTGCACTAATCATTACCATATCCCTTGTTGGATTACAAGCCCATTCTCATCTACAATGCCAGGGAAATGAAGGATGAGCACTAATTCTTTGTCATAACATGTGCGGTCTTCTTCTCTTTTGTCCTTGTCGTCAGGTGAATCATAGCGTATATAGGATCGAATAGGGTGTAAACAGCATGGCCAATATACTCAAGTACTTATACAGACCCAAATCCTGCAAGACTGAGAACGCTCTTGATCTACAGAGATGTCTCTTTGGCGATACTCGCAATATAGTGATTTTTGATGTCGGTGCATACGTCGGCGAAATCACCGCGGCCTACAAGAAGGCGTTCCCAAGCTCAACTGTCTATTCCTTCGAGCCATTCCCGGAATCCTTTCGAGAGCTTTGTCGGCGATGCGGCGACCTGTCCATAGACGCCTACAATCTCGCGATGTCCGACGAAGAGGCTAATCTCAAATTCTATGTAAACACGGATGAAAGCTGCAATTCATTCTTTCCTCGCTCTGAACGTGGTCGCAGGTACTGCCCACAGAGGTCGAAGAACGTGCGCACAATCGAGGTCAGGGCAACGACACTGGATAGTTTCTGCGACTGCAAGAATATATCTACGATCGATATCCTGAAGTTGGATGTCGAAGGTGCCGAGACAAAGGTGCTGAAAGGGGCATCGCGAAAGCTATCCGCCACACAGATAGAGCTCATCTACACAGAGGTGATGTTCGTGCCCCATTATGAAGGCGGGTGCATTTTTCACGAGCTGGCTGGCTTTCTTGAGCCGTATGGCTATACGCTCTTTAATCTCTACAACCTCAAAAGGGCAAAGGATGGCCAGCTCAGGTGGGGAGACGCGATTTTTCTAAGCCCTGAAGCCAGAACGAGGCTGAATCACATACGTTCCATGTGACGGTTGTCAGGATCGTCTTCGCCAGTGCGTAGACCATTTCACTCGTTCTGCCAGGAATCTGGCAGTGGCCGGATGGCACTTTGGCGCGACAGGCAAACGACCTCTCTTGCCCTGGATCCTGGAAGACCTGGTTAGCCAAAGGCACCGACGCGCGAACCGTATGCCCCAGAGACGAAAACACCACATTGCTGCCCTGCTCAGGTTTGTCAGGGTCTTGACCCGTACCGGACCACGTACCAGGCCATACCGATCCATTCGTGGATGGCCTCTGTGCTCACAGCCAGCGACCGGGCGGATGGGGTCAGGTGATCGAGAAGTCCTTCCGAGGGACTGTAGCGATAGCCCACAGGGATGGGCACAATACTCTGCTCGGCAAAGACGGCCCTGAAGGCACGCTCGGAACGCGACATATGCAGAGCCGATGTGACCAGGCCAATGCGATGTGCGGCGGTGACCTCGAGTAGTTTCCTAAGTTCGATCGCCTGCGTCATCGTGTTGTATGAACGGGTCTCGGTGATTAGCTTCTCGGGCGCTACGTTGAATTCTTTGGCCAGGCTTTTCATGACCCCGGCCTCGGTCTCGCCGCTTCGGCCGCCTCCCGACAGCGCCAGAGTGGCGGCGCGGGTTTCCCTGAAAGCTCGCAGACCTCCAACCAGCCGCGCGTAGGTCAGCCCGTTGGGCTCTGGCGACGCCCGAAATTTCCCCGATGGGTGGTAACCACCCCCCAGGATCACCACGAGATCTAGGTCCGCCAGAACCTCCTTGCCTGGCGGGCGGTGGCGGTTTTCAAGTCCGTAGAGCAGCCAGCCTGAGACGGCAGGGATGCTCAGGAGATACAGAAGGAGCGCCGCGGCGACGACTGAGAACTGACCGCAGCGAGACAGTCGCTTCCTGGAGCGAAATCGCTCCAGGACCAGCCCGAAGGCCATCAGCAGAAGGACCCACACGATGGGGCTCGCAAGAGGCTTGACCCACTGATACATGGTTCTTGCTCCACCTTTGAAAAGAATAAAATATTCGGCTGAACTCAGGTCGCCGCCAAGCCTGCCGCTCCATCATCTGCCCAGCGGGACCCCGTAGTTTCTAAGACTATATACCGCGAAGGAGGACGCAATGCAAGAGGCGAGAAACGGCTGGCACCGTATGAGATTGCCCGAATCTTGAAACGCCTGACGACACGATTAGCAGAGCCCGGTAAAGGGGTGGGCATTGTAACAAAGTTGATCGTCTGACGTGGCGGCAGCATGAAGATGGACTGAAGAGACCCTTGATCGGACCGATAAGTAGATGATGGTTGGAACCACGATGAGACTATGATATTATAGACTTGAAAGTTGCACAGGCGTTTTACTGACGTGTGCAGCCGAAATGTATTCATCAGACGATAAGAGCGCAGCATGAAAGTACTCAAAACGCACGTATATTGGGGACAAGGAGACTGGGATTCATTTTTTCTTCAGAAAGGAAGACGATGGCGAGACAAAGACTATCGATATGTCAATGATATCTTCGATTTGTCCATGATGGAGGGATCTTTACTTGATGTTGGCTGCGCTCTCGGTGACGGTTTGGCGTATCTCAGGAATAAATGCCATCGAATCAACAAGTTTGTCGGTGCCGATTATTCTGAAAAAGCGATTGAGGTCTGTCAGAGCAATCAAGCACTTGCGGGAATTGAATTCTTTCAGCACGACATCATGCAAGCTCTCCCTCAAAACTACGACAACATAATATGCCTGGCAACACTTGAACACATAGACGATCCCCAAGTTGGAATGCAGAACTTGGTTGATGCGACTGAGAACTTGCTGCTTGTGGGGGTACCCTACCGCAATAGAAGACCAGATAAGAATCACGTTTGGAGTTTTGATGAAGACGATTTCTCGGATTTGACAGACTCATTCTATTTTGACAAAAGGCATCGGAATATATACTATTTGATCGACAAGCGCAACATGGGTCCAAGCATTCTCAAAGAACGTCGGCACTTCTTGTCCGACTTGGCCAACAAGCTGTTGCGGTTCTCTGCAATACGCTGACCACCTTTTCGACGCCCATTCTGTTGCCAGCCACTTTCTCGGCGCCGACAGGATCCCACGAGGCATCGGCAATATCTTCGAGCCCTCACGCCAAAACTTTTGTCCAAAGATCTCTCTGTCAATGCCCCTCCAAGGGCCTCACCTATCGCTCATCTCAGGTTGGCTTGCTCTTGGGCCGTCTGGATACGTCAGTGATAGAAGAGCCCCTGCCTCTCAAAAGAATATGAGAGGCAGGGGCTTAATGGGAACGCTGAGGATCTATGTCAGATTTGTCTTGTTGAAGCATATTCTACTGAAACTTCCACAAAACGCTCAGCCCCAATGCCTCGTCATCGTCTGTGAGCTGATATACGTTGGAGAACCCAGACGGTGAGTGGGGCTCATCGCGCCTATAGTGCGGATTTTCAAGATTCTCACACCGATATTAAGATGGGTAATTTATTAGAAGAAAGGTCCTGTGTGGATGAGAATGGTCTGATCACGGGAATCGAACCTGCCGGCACCAACAGCATGGGAGGAATTCAAAGCCCCGCGAGATGGCGCACGTGCACGGGCACTGTACAGTGTCCGGCTCCGCCTGCCGCGGCCGTACTGTGACGAGCCTGTCACGTGCCCGTTCTCGGCACGCCGCGCCGAGCCAGATTCCGCTACGCCCGTCACTAATCAGTGCATTGAGAACCGGGCCCAGAAGAACCAGGAGTCAACTGCTGTATAGGTTCTGCCAATGGCAACATCCGCGATTGAGGCAACAGAAAGGGAATTCATGATCGACATTCATACATAGCCTTATTTGACTCTCTTTAGATAGCCGTTACGGTTGAACGTCAAATAGAACTTTTCCCTGCTCTTGTCTATAATGAAGCTCTCGTTGCCCTTCACAAATTCCTTGACGGCTTCCATTGGCCCAGGTTTTCGATGCGGCTTCACCGGATGTCCACCTATGATGGTGTCTTCGACAACCACATAACTTCCAAGAGTGACAAATTGGCCGTAATGATTCAACTCCTCCAAGACGTGATGCTTGCTATGATCTGAATCGAGTATGACAAGTACCCTATCCTTGTCGCCTATCGACTCTGCAACCAATCCAAGGGTCCGCTCCGCTGTAGATGAACCGGTAATATACGTTATTCGTTCATGAACAGGCCGATTTGGCTGGTCTATGATATCTATAGTAATGATCCGGTCATTATGCATCAGGTCACAATGCTGGGCTAAGAATAGCGCGCTGCCTCCAGAGCCGGTGCCACACTCAATGATAACATCAGGCTTTGTCTCAAAGATAATCTCCTGATAGGTCCATAAGTCCGGGGGACATTTACCTATCGGCACTCCAAACCAGAACGTATTATTCCATATTCTCGGTCGAGAGTGATAATAGAGCTTAATAAACCTGTCAACGACAAATCTGCGAATCAGAACATCTCGTACTTTCATAGCTCATAGCACCTTATTCGAGGACGGAAGAAACAATCGGAATAGGACTTCCATTTCTGCCTCGTGTCTTGGTGACACCAACACATCTGGTCACACAGGGTACTCTCATTTGCCTGTGACGTATCAACCCCACACCTCCAATGCCCAGGGCAGGCACAAGCCGAGACAGCTTGTGTGACATTCATAGAAACCCTATTCTTCCCTTCAATACCGCCACAATATTGGGGTTCGCTGCGACGCGCAACCGCCGGGGGTCGCGAAGCCGCACTATAATCCTTCGAGCTTTCCGATCATCAGGACGGTCGTCGGCGTAAAGACGTGGCGATAGCCTGTGAGCCAGGTCAGCACGCCCACATGAGACAGTACCTTGAGCAACCTGGCGGAGACACCGCGCAGCGTATGGCCGGCTTCACGATGCTTGCTAAAACTGAAAGGTATCTTGCCCAAATCATCGCTAAGCTCACGAAAGTCATGCGGCCTGGAGGTGGCGGCCAGAGTCCTCCCTGTGTCGAATTGAATCCGAGGAAAGAGTTTTCTGACGCCTTCGGGCGTAAACCGCCAGTAGTCATTGGGATAGCCGTGAATCTGCCAGGCAAAAGGTACTGATATGCAGATCCGACCCTCCGGCTTCAACAACAACGTCAAGTTCTCCGCCATTCTGAATGGGTGTTCACAATGCTCCAGGACACTGAGACAAAAGACTGTTCCAAACCGCCTGTTGCCCAGCCTGGCGTCAACGTGTTCGAACTTGGCCGTGAGATCCAGAACAAGGTCGACGCCGGGACCGTCTTCCATATCAACACCAACATAGTCATCCCGTGCCAAAAATAGTGAACGCACATCCTGTGTCGTGCCGTAATTCTTTGAGCCGACCTCGAGATAGGGGCCGTCAAATTGCCCGGCACGCTCTCGGATGAAGATAAGCTGATTTATGTCGCCCACCTGGCATGATCTCCGATGACGGGTCGATTGACACTTCGCAGGACTTAGCTACAGAACTCGGCCCAGGGAGCGCTATAGCTGCCCTTTTCCACTAGATCCAGGATATATTTCGCTATCCTCTGGCAATTGAATTCCTTATGGGCCCGTTCCATGCCAGCATCTGCTATTCTCTTTCTGTCGGTTTCGTGCTTAAGATACCAGTCGGCCAACTCAAAAAACTCACCGATCTCGTCGAAATACTTCATGTGCTCACCATCCTTGAAAAGCACGTCGGCCCCGGTAAATCTCTTCGCCAGCACAAAGGTGCCGCAGGCGGTATACCGAATAAGCCGATCGGAATGACAGAGGTTTACCGGGCCATAGGCATTCACGCTGAGCCCTATTCGAGCACCACTGATCGCATACAAGCAATCCATCCCACCGATTGAAGGTTGTCCACAGCAGCCATAAATGGTGCAGTTCTTCCGCCGAGTAAGCTCTTTCACCAGATCTTCTCTGAATGTTTCGCTGGTATCGGCATGGTGTCGCAGTTTGCCGATCCACAAAAGATCGTTCTTCCATTTCTCTTCGACAGCGTATTGATGTTCAATATCAGGGTCACAGGCGTTGGGCAGAAATTTGCACAGGGGTACGCCCGCCTCGCGATAGTCCTGCAGCCACCGACCGTCGTTCGTTGCCGTCAGGATGTCAAGCTCTTTGGCCGTGTCGATCCTGTTTCTCTGCAGCTTCGGCCAGGGATCCTCATCACCGCCGACATAGATGGCACCAGGGGCTGCATGGCGCATACATGTGATCGAGTCGGCATCAAGCGCCTTGGCGAAGCTGACATAAACGATTTCCGGCTGATAGGCTCGGATCTGGCTCGCCAGGAGTTCGTCGACCCGTGACTTGCAGAGGCGCTCCGACAACGTCTTGCTCTTGAAAACGCTAACTTCAAGCAGCGCCCTGTCATAGTTAAATGTACTGACATCGTGACCCAGGCGGATGAAACCCTTGATTAGCTTACGTGTCTGGAAGAACATCTTCAACGGATTGTAGTTCATACCATAGACGGCAAAGATCCGTTTGGACTCGTTCATTTCGACTCCGGAGCTTCTACGTGCGCGACCCGCGAGGGGGGAATTAGCGCGTTGTCAACAATATATTCCGCAAACAAGCTCGCCTTGAGCTCGGCGCCGTCCGCATTTACATGTATTCCGTCTGTGTAATAACGCTTGTCGACAGGGAAAGCTGCGGCGAAATCAAACAGGTGGACGCCCGTCTCCAAGGCAATTGATCTCAGTGTGTCGTTCATTTCGGCATAGGCGGCAGTGTATTCTTCCGAGACAACGATTGGCTGGTCCTCAAAGAGCGGTGAGTGCGCAAACGTCGCGAGTATTGTCTTCATGCCCCGGTGACTTGCGATCAGAACGATGTGTTCTATATTTCGTCTAAAGTATTTCGGCCTATTGGCTGCCAACATTTCTTTGGCACTTGTGCGAGCAAAAACGCCGTCAGGATAGACGTGTTTGACTTTCTGACCATAGAATTCACCTGCATAGTACGTGCCCGGAGGCGCAGCGAGTTGCCTGTCCATGGACGAGTGGGGCTTGACCAGGCCCGATCGTATCATCCAGTACCGAAAGAACGCGCTGTACTCAAAGATGCTCGGCATCGACATCTTAACGGGCGCAATCGCTCCGGAGTTGTCGCCTCGGTAGGCCTCCGGTGGCCAGACAAATCTCGACAGAATGTCATTGACACCGTGGTAGACGATGATCATATCAGGCTCCAGATCAAGGACTCGCAGTTCGAAGTTGATGAGCGACTCCCAACTCGTCCAAGCCCCCACGCCGGCGTTGATCACCGTGACGTGGCCGTAACCACGTGACTTGAGCTCTCGCTCCAGGAGGCTCGGGTACGACAGTCGATAGTCCTCGACCTCGGTCGTATAAGTCGTCGAGCCTCCCATGCAGACTATTCTGAATTGCCCCGTCGGTTTAGGCAGGGCGATCTCGTCCGATCTATAGCCCAGGGAATTGTGCTTGTTATCACCCTTGACGTAGTCTGGCGTGAGATAATGTCCAAGGTATCGATGCGGCGCATATTTGGACTTTGCATACGCGGGTCTCTTCTGCAATTGTCCCAAAGAAGCATATTTTAGGAATGTTCTTTGTCCGGCCAAGTGGGTAATGTAGATTCTCGTCGTTACTTCAAGGACAGCAAATATGAGAAGAACGTATAACGCCACCCACAGCAGTTTCCGACCTGATTTTCTAAGATCTTTCATGGTATGCTCTACGTGCACCGGCCCGCCAAAAGTACATCATCGTGCGCTAAATGAGATTCTTCTTTCTAAGACGCCGATACAATTTGCCCAGCTTTCTTCTGAATATGTTGCGATCACCGACCACTTTTCTTGCCCATGTCGGCAGTTGTTGGACTCTGGAGTCCTTGTAGGGAATGCCCTGCCAGGGCATCATGCCGCAGCCCCGGACGAACACCGTGCCGTCGTACCCGCAGAATATGTGAGTGATCATCGACTCGTCCGTCATCATCGTTTCGACCGAGTTGTCTCGTATCCCGAACAGCCCGAAGAACTTGGAATCCACAAAGATGGCGTTGGTCTTTGTGGTGCAGACAAGCTCATAACCTCTGGACCGGGCCAACTTGGCGATTGACAACAAGCTGCTGCCCTGGCACAGGCGCGGGTCCGCGGGTTGCACAAACTCCACGGTCTTGGGAATGGTCGGGTTGAACTCGATCAAGACCACTTTCGGCTTGTAGTCCTGCAGCGCTTTCCACGCGTGATAGTCGTTTCCATCGATGTCTATGGAGAGAAAGTCAAAATCGGCGGGTATCGGTGTCTTTCTGAGTATGGAATCCAGACCGTCTTCCTTCTCAAAACCAACAAAGGCGTTTATCGAAATAACCTTGTCGTTGCCTGCAAACGTCTTGAGAAGATTCCCGAATCTCTCGCGGTCACCTTCTATCAGTACGGCTGAATATCCCTTCTCACAGATAAGATGAAACGTGTTGCTGCATGTCTTTCCGTCCCAGCTTCCAAATTCGACACACCATTTATCTCTGACGCCCACGACCTCCAAGACTTTCTCGATTATTCCGTCTTCGCCGTACTGCGAAGTGACATTTCTGGCAAATGTACTCAGCCACGTGTTGGGTCGAACAGTATCGTTGTCTTTTGCCAATTCTACGGCCATGAATCCTCTGTTCCGGTCCTTACCCCTATTCAATTTCAAAATTCGCCACTATGTGCTGATAGACGGCCTCTGCCACCACGCCCTTGCTCTCTTGTGTCGTATGAACGGCGTCGATAAATACCGTCGTCGCCATGCCGTCATACACATCACTTAAATCGATCAGCAGCGGCACAGAGTCCTTGTCGAGCAGCGTCATTTGTTCAAGAATCCGATCGCGAACATGGCGGCAGTGCTTCTCCAGTTCCGGATCAGGCCTGTTGTTCTTCTCTTCGGTCGAAAGCGGATCTTTGTGGCAGACCATAGGCTGAAGAAACCCTATGAAACCTGCACCGAAGGCGTTTGAGACTCTGTCCGACTTGACCAGATTGCTCACATATCGGCGAGCCACCTCGGTGCGCCACTCATCAGAGCCCCAGCCCACTTTTCGCCGCTCTTGCTTGAGGGGAACAAACTGCCTTACAAAATAGTGCGGGAAGAAAGACCTGGCCAAGTTACTGCCATACAGCAACAGTTTAAAGCCGGGGTATGCCCTGACGTCGCTTTCCAGAAGAGGATTGTTTTGATAGACTATGAAATTGAAAGGGTATCCCGGCCGAGGGTCATACTCGTACGGGTGCAGCATATCATTGCCGCCGTTGTACATGACGACCAGGTCGGGCTCCAAGTCGGCTATTTCAAATACAATTCGAGACAGCGCCATTCCGGAGACCGAAGAAACCACGCCATAGTTGTACAGTCTGACATTTTCGCGACCGCGTCTTCTGAACTCCTCTTCAACCAGTTCAGATATGGGCGGATCTCCAAGAAAAACGGTGGAACCACCCAACACGAATATCCTGAATTCACCGGGGGGTTTTGAAACGGATACGGATTTCCCCATGTAGCCGCGACCATTGAGCACTATGTCCTCGCTTAGGATGCCGTTCTTCACACCTCCGAACATGGTGTAGGGTTGAGGCTGTCTGACAACCTGAACCGGAAACTTTCTCTCAATCTCACTGCGACGATGAAACCAGAAGAAGGGGCTAAAATAATCCAGTACAAACAGCGGCAAAAGGACCATCATCGCACGGATAAAGACGCGCCCGCACTTCGTTTCAAAGCTCAACGCTGCTGCTTCGAGTTCAGACCTTGCCTTCTTCATAACTGTGTGCCTCAGCCACGTATCCAGCCGTTCCTGCGCCGGTTTCCGAAAAGGATTCCTGGTCTTGGTTCTTGAACACCTTCCCGAATCCTGGCGAGCCTATTCTCAGAAAAGCGTATAGATGAACGGCGCTATCGCCGAACTCTCGGCAAAAATCAGGAGAGCTCCCAGCAGCAGCAAGGAAATGACAATCGGTACAAGCCACCATTTCCTTCGGACTCTGAGGAACAACCAAAACTCCCTTATAATTGCAATTTTACTCATAGAATGCCCTCTTGATATACCCAGACCCGTGTTAGTATACAATACTTCTTCAACCGGTCAAGCTCCCAGCGAAGAAGTCGAATCGCCTGTGCCAAATCCTTTCGAGAACCCGGCACGGTCTCCCCCATCAGCGACAAGAGAGCCCGAATGGGTAAATGCATCTGGCGATTCTTCTCGGAGCGCACTAGAACTGCCTTTCATAATCCCGATTCTGAGAATCGCTCCGTTTTCTTGGAATCCAGTAGCTTTCGCGAGAAGTCTTCGTGGATTTGATGTTGAGCATATCATGACCCATTATCCTCAACAGCAAGGCCGTCGGGGTCACTACCAAATAGAACAGAAGAATCAGAATCAATCTGCTCATGAACCAGCCAATAATGGTCGAGAAGGTCATCCATGATTTGTGGACCGGGCGGAGGACGGCAGGCCGCATCAGCCCGAAAACCAGAAACAACACGGAGAGAACAAGAAGGTATGCGTAGTAGCCCTTGTCTCGCCAGATGAGCACTCCGGCGAGCAGAGCAAGAAAAGATGACATTATTACGCCAAATCTTAGCAGTTCGCTGTTGGATGCCTTCTCTTTCATTGTCTCATTCACCCGCAAGGGGCTCTTCTAATCTAACTCAAACTCACTGCGCCAATCCGAATCCTTCTTCAGAGGCTCTTGGCCTCTCTTGTCCAAAAGAAAGCTGCCCACCAACAGATAGTCCATATTCGTTCTCATGAAACACAGGTAAGCATCCTCAGGAGTGCAGACAATAGGCTCTCCACGGACATTGAACGACGTGTTGATAATCACCGGGTAGCCGCATTTCTCGGCAAACCTCGCGATCGTCTCATGGTACAGTGGATTCGTGTTGTCGTTCACGGTCTGAATCCGAGCGGAATAGTCAACGTGAGTAACCGCTGGAATACTGGAGCGTACCACGCGACGTTTATCCAATCCGGACAACGTTTCCTCTTGCGCGGTCATCTGTTGTCGGATGCCTTCTTTCAGAGGTGCCACCAACAGCATATAGGGACTTTCAACATCGATGGCAAAGTACTCGGAGGCCTTCTCCGCCAGTACAGAAGGCGCAAAGGGACGAAAGCTTTCACGGAATTTTATCTTTAGATTCATAATCTCCTGCATTTTCGGAGACCGGGCATCCCCGATGATCGACCGGGCACCGAGGGCCCGTGGTCCAAACTCCATCCTTCCCTGGAAGAACCCCACGACTTTCTGGTCCAGGATCAAATCAGCGATTGTCTCCGGAATAGCTTCACTGCTCAACCTGGTGTAGGGAACTCCATGGCTCTGCAGGTATTCCAGAATGCAGCTATCCTCGAATTCAGGACCCAGGTACGATCCCCGCTGTATGTCATTCGACCCATCCGGCTCACGTTCGTTGCCAAGGTACTGGTGCCAGACAAAAAACGCAGCGCCCAAAGCGCCCCCGGCATCGCCCGCCGCCGGCTGGATCCACAGCTTCTCGAAGGGACCCTCCCGTAGAATCCTGCCATTGGCAACACAATTCAAAGCCACCCCGCCGGCAAGGCATAACCTCGTCTGGCCGGTAGCCGCGTGGACCTTCCGAGATATTCTGAGCATCACCTCCTCCGCCACTTCCTGCACAGAACGGGCCATGTCCATATCCTTCTGGGTCAGCGGTGACTCCGGTTTGCGAGGCACTTTGCCAAATAGCCGGTCAAAGTTCTTATTCGTCATGGTCAGACCGGCACAATAATTGAAGTACTTCATGTTGAGGCTGAAGGAGCCGTCTTCTTTCAGGTCCATCAGCTCGTCCAGTATCAAATCCCTGTACCGGGGCTCACCGTACGGCGCCAATCCCATCAATTTGTACTCGCCAGAGTTTACCTTGAATCCGGCATGGTATGTGAACGCCGAGTAGAGCAGCCCAATCGAGTGAGGAAAGTGTATCTCCGCAAGGATCTCTATCTTGTTGTCGCGACCCATCCCGTAACTGGTTGTTGTCCACTCGCCTACACCGTCCACGGTGACGAAGGCCGCTTCCTTAAACGGCGAGGGGAAGAAGGCCGAAGAAGCGTGAGATTCATGGTGCTCGGGAAAAACGATTGGCCTGTGAGAGCCAATTTCTTTTGAAATGACCTCTTTGATCCAGAGTTTCTGCTTTATCCACAAGGGCATGGCCTTCACAAATGACCGGATGCCACGAGGGGCAAAAGTCAGATACGTCTCCAAAATGCGTTCAAATTTGATGAAGGGCTTATCATAGAAGGCGACATAATCCAGGTCACGAGCCGTCAACTGAGCATCTTCCAGACAGAATTTGACAGCATGACGCGGAAAAGAAAAATCGTGTTTCTTTCGGGTGAATCTTTCTTCTTGCGCGGCATTCACGATGCTGCCGTCCCGCAGCAGGCAGGCTGCACTGTCATGATAAAATGCTGATATGCCCAAAATATTCATAGATGATTTTCCAAAAAAAGACATTCCCCCTGGCAGAACCAGCGCTTCAATCTCACCCCATGTTCCATTCGAGACCTTTCGACTGAGAACCGCAAGTCAACGCAGCCCGCCCACCCTGAATCGGTCTATCGGTCAAGACAGACACATTCACGCCGATACCTTCTCGCATGCACCCTAATGATATCATCCTTCACCTCAAAGACCCAGTGACGACGAGCCGCGAGAACGACGTTCTTGAACACGTTGAGCGCCGGGTAGTCACCGCGACCGTCAAAACAGCGGGCATCATCAATCAGCACAACATGCTCGGCGGCCAAATGATGATTCAATATGCACTCAATCTCTTGCATTATCGGCGTTTCCAAATCACCCTTTGCAGTGGAACCGCCGGAATAGTGGGCATCGAGCCAGAAGAGACAGGGCTTGTCGATCTCTCTTGTGACCTGCGGCAAAATCTCTCCACTTTGGCCTTGAATGATGTGAATATTAGGATAACCAGCAAATCTCCTCTTGGCATTATGGTAATGTATCTGATCGAGCTCAATGGAGTAGATCTGATCGATATATGGCATCACAGCGTAAACCATTTTTCCCTTGTAGGTGCCCGTCTCGATGAACACGTCGGGAGAGTACTCTTTGATGTATTGGACAACCACCTGTTGCTTGCCGAGATTGGGCATGGGCCCAACGGCACCATCGTTTCTCCACTGCCGAAACTTCTTCTTGAGCTTCCGTTGTCTATGGACTCTGGCCAGCGCCCCCAGCGGCGTTGTTCGCTCGAGAAAATATTTCAAAGGCTCTTGCATCCAGGGTACCAGAAACGATTCTCATCAGTCTTTCTAACTGTCGTCAAAGCCGGCTTCTTTTCATTAGCCTGAAATGCTCCGGGCCGCACCCGGGCTCTGTCGGGCTGCTTTCGGCAACATAGTCAATGTCAAGTCTGTACCCCTGTCTGTATTTGTCGTTGAGGGCCTCAACCGTATGTTCGTCGGTGCCGTAATAGGCGTTCTTCGTGGACGTATTGACCCTATTCACTTGTATCGCAGTGGCACAGATTTTCTGAAAGTACGTGTAGCCGGGCAGTTGTTCACTATGGTTCCAGCACCATCGACAGGGCCAGGATTCGAGCGTGTTGGGGCTGAAAAAATACCCGAAGCGTTTCAGCACGGAGCGCTTCCGACCCACCTTCGCTGAGGCCTTTATTAGGGCGGATCCAGGCTTGAACAGGCACCTCGCCACCGGGCTGGGATTCATTGAACGGCAGATGATCGTCCTCACAAGGTCCGTGGCATAGAATGTGCAGCACAACTCGAAGGGATATCTTGTGTGCGGCGTCTGCCCGTTCTTCCAGTTCAGCCTGTATACCGGCTCTCCGGCGACCGTGCACTCGGTGATTAGATCCCCGCTGTCTTTCAGAGACTCGGGGCTGAACCTCAAGGTGAAACCGAATACATTCTCACCCTGCTCGGCGAATGTCCGATCGATGACCTCAAAGCCAACCGGGTCAAACAAAACAACATCGTCTATTCCGAACAGGATGTATTTCGTGTTGACCTGGTCGAGAATTCGCATGAAGTCACTATGAAAATCTGCCTCTTCCGTGACCACACAGTCCGGGAACGTCTTGAATACCTGTGCATACTCTTGAGCGAAAAGTTCAACCTTGTAGATGATATAGGTTTGGATGAGCTCCCGGGGGAAATGCCTGTACAGGCTCTCCAAATAAGCCTCCAACTGCAGGGGCCGGTTCCGCGTAAATACAATATTGCTAATCCTCTTCTGCATATTCTTTGTTCGTCTCACGAATCGCCCGCCAGTGTATCCCGGAATCTCGCCGACGACAAGACTTCCTTGACTAATCTGTAAGGCTTCGTGATGGGACTTTCTCGCAAACCGGGCCCCTTGCGATTGACGACCGGAGTAGTACAAGCCAGATACCACCCGGACCGACTCATCGGGAGTGCGAGCAGCTCGACGGTCTTGTAGTTTGCGAGACAGATCGTTGCTTTACCTTTGGTGAGATTTGACATCAGTGAGGGTTTCTTCCCGAACTCAACGGTTTCCGTACATTGATTCGTAGTAGCTCTGGTAGTCGCCCGAGACGACGTTGTGCAGCCACTGCGCATTTGCCAGGTACCAGTCGATAGTCTTATTGATACCCTCCTCGAAACTCACCGACGGTTTCCAGCCGAGTTCGCTGATGATTTTGCCCGCGTCAATGGCATATCGCCTGTCGTGTCCCGGTCGGTCGGTCACGTGCCTGATGAGCGATTCCGGCTTTCCAAGTCGACCCAGAATCAGATGGATCACTTCCAAATTCGCCTTTTCATTGCAGCCGCCGATGTTGTAAATCTCGCCAGGCGGCGCTTTTTGCAGGACGTGCCAGATGGCCGTGCAGTGGTCGTGGACGTAGAGCCAGTCGCGGACGTATAAACCGTCGCCATAGACGGGAAGCTCCTTGTCGTTGAGCGCGTTATTGATCATCAGGGGAATCAGTTTCTCGGGGAACTGATAGGGACCATAGTTGTTCGAGCACCGGGTAATGTTGTATTTCACGCCCCAGGTATGTCCGAACGCTCTGACGAGATGGTCCGCCGCCGCTTTGCTGGCTGAATAGGGCGAGTTCGGACTGAGCCGTGTCCGCTCGGTGAATTTTCCTTCCGGGCCGAGCGCGCCATAGACCTCATCGGTCGAAATCTGAACAAACCGCTCCAGCTTCCTGTCCCGGGCCGATTCGAGCAGAGTCAGCGTGCCGGTGATGTTGGTCTCGATGAAGACCTTCGGCTCGGCTATGGAACGGTCCACGTGACTTTCCGCGGCGAAATTGACGATGGCCTCGATTCGGTATTCATCGATGATCTTCTCGACCAGCGCGCCGTCACAAATATCGCCTTTGACGAATTTGTGGTTTTCATGCTCTAAGAATTCGGCGAGGTTCTCAAGGTTGCCCGCGTAGGTGAGCCTGTCGAGATTGACGACAAGGCAGTCGGGATGGTCGGAAAGCACCATGCGCACGAAGTTGCTTCCGATAAACCCTGCACCGCCTGTAACCAGGATCTTTTTCATAGCTGCCTCAGGAAACGTTCCAAGGGAACCTGCCATGCCTCGATGGGCTCACTCAGCAATCGCTGGATTTTACCGCAATCAAAACGACTGTTCAAGGGTCTGGCGGCCGGGCTTTGAAAGTCGCTGGTCTTACAGGGCACGACCTCGACGTCCAGCGAGAGCTGATCAACGATAAACCGTGCCATTTCATACCGGCTGACATACCCCGCGCCTGCAAAATGAAACAAACCCTCGGGCCGGTTCTTCAGCAGCTCACAGATGGCCCCGGAGACTTCGATTGTCGCCGTGGGTGAGCCGACCTGGTCATCGACTACTCTCAATGTCCCTTCGGCTTTGGCACGCCGCATCAGCTTTGTGACAAAGTTCTCCCCGGCTGCGCCGTAGGTCCATTCAACGCGGAGGATGCAATGCCGGCAGCCGCTGTCGGCCAGAAGCTGTTCACCCTCCAGCTTGCTTCTACCATAGGTGCTGATGGGGTTGGGCCGGTCCGTCTCGACGTACGGCTTATCCCCTCGCCCGTCGAAAATGAAATCCGTGCTGACATGCAGAACCCATATATCGGCGTGCTGCGCCAGGGTACCCAACCGCCCTACCGCTTCGGCGTTGACCCGATAAGCCAGCTCAGCCTCGCTTTCGGCGCCATCAACATTTGTGTAGGCTGCGCAATTGATGATGAGTCCGGCGCCCGAGACTGCTTGCTGAAGGTGTTCGGAATTGGTGATATCGCATTCCGGCAGATCCAGAACTGCGGGTTCGAGCCCCCGTTGCCGGCAGGCCCGGGCCAAATCCGACCCAAGCATACCCCTGCCGCCCAAAATGACAGTTTTCGTGGTGTGCGTTGCCATCAGCCGCCCCCAAAATGCGGCAACCTGTCCGGCGGTATCTCTTTCAGGCTCGGATGACCTGCGTCTTTGGGCGAGACAACCGGGGCAGTAATCGGCCACTCGATATCTAAATCCGGATCGTTCCAGATGATGCCGATTTCGGCCTCCGGACTGTAGAAATCCGTACACTTGTAGGAGAAAAGGGCCGTTTCGCTGAGCACGCAATATCCATGAGCGAAACCGGGCGGAACATACATTTGCCTGTGGTTCGCTTCGGAGAGACGCTCGCCGACCCATTGGCCAAAGGTGGGTGAACCTACGCGCACATCCACGGCGACATCCAGAACCTCGCCAGATAAAACCTGGACCAGCTTGCCCTGGGACTGCGGATGCTGGAAATGCAGGCCCCGCAAAATGCCCTTGCCGGAAAAGGCGACGTTGTCCTGCACGAAGGGCCCCGGAATGCCGGCGTCTTCGTAGCGGGTGCTCCTCCATGTCTCAAGGAAGTAGCCTCTCTCGTCGCCGAATAGCTGCGGCTCTAACACAAGCACACCGGGCAATTTTGTCTGTATCACATTCATTCTTGTCAACTCACACCCTCTTCTCGCTGTCGTTGTCACTGGGGCGGCTCGCTTGTCACCAATTCGTTGGCGCGGGTCAGCGACTCGAACGTCCCGGCGTCCGTCCACCACCCTTCGAGGATGTCGTAGGCCAACCGGCCCTTTGCGATATAAGCATCGTTCACGTGGGTGATTTCAAACTCGCCCCGGGCCGAGGGCTTCAACGTCCGTATGATCTCAAAAACGGAAGCGTCATAGAAATATATGCCCGTCACGGCATAGTCCGACTTGGGCTGTTCGGGTTTTTCCTCGATGCCGATAATCTTGCCTTCGGAAAGCTCCGCGACGCCGAATCGCTGCGGGTACCCGACGCGCTTGAGCAGTATCCTGGCTCCCGCCCCCTGAGCGATGAACTTCTCGGCATGACTTTTCAGACTCGCATGGAAGATGTTGTCACCGAGAATGACAGCGAGCGGCTTGCCGCCAGCGAAGTTCTCGGCCAGCGCCAGGGCCTGGGCGATTCCGCCCGCCTGGTCCTGGACCTTGTAGGTGAACCGGCAGCCGAAATCCCTGCCCGAACCGAGCAGACTGACCACGTCGCCCATGTGCTCGACGCCGGTGACGATCAGGATTTCCTCGACTCCAACCGAGGTCAGTTTCTCAATGGGGTAGAAAATCATCGGCTTTTGCCCGACAGGGAGCAAATGCTTGTTCGTCACTTTCGTCAAGGGCATCAGCCGCGAGCCTGTTCCGCCGGCAAGAACGATGCCTCGTAAGTCCATGCTCATTTGCCTGTCCTCAAGTGATTGCTTTTGTCGCACCCGTGGTGAAACCACCATCGACCAGAATGATCTGGCCTGTAATGTACGCCGATGCATCGGAGGCCAGAAAGATGACGGTACCGTCAAGGTCATTTGGCAAACCGGGACGGTTCAAGGGGATGCGGCTCTTGATATTGTCCAGCCATTTCTTGTTTTCGTACAGCGCGGCGTTCTGGGCCGTCTTGAACCAGCCGGGAGCCAAGACATTGACGGTAATGCCGTACTTGCCCCATTCAGCCGCCAGACTTCTGGTCATCAGCAGTGTACCTCCGCGGCTGGCCGTATAGGGAGCGATTCCCTCCATACCGAAAACACACGTGCACGAACCCATATTGATGATGCGGCCGTATTGGCGCTTTATCATTTCTTTGGCAACGGCCTGAGCGCAGAAGAAGTTGCCTTTGAGATTGGTGTTCAGAACCGTATCCCAGTCCTGCCAGGAGAACTGCTCACCCGGGCCTCGTATGTTTAAGCCCGCATTGTTGACCAGAATGTCAATCTTGCCGTACTCTTTAATGGCCATCCGGACCATGTTTTCGATGTCCGCTTGTGAGAGCACGTCCACCTGAACGGCCAGCGCCTTTCGCCCCAGAGATTCAATCTCCTGCTTAAACTCGCCCAGGCTCGATAGCGTGCGGCTGGTAATCACCAAATCGGCCCCCGCTTTCGCCAGCGCTCTGCTGAAATACTGGCCCAGGCCCCGGCTGGCTCCGGTGACAATGGCCACCCTACCTGAAAGGTCAAACAAATCCTGCATCATTGACTCCTCTGTGCTTACGGTTCCAGGACGATTTTGAGCAGATTCTCCTCGGCCTTGAGCAGCCTCTCGAACGCCCGCGGGCCTTCCTCCAGAGGCAAAACATCGCTGATAAGCGGCTCGACGTTGATTTTGCCCGAAGCGACCAAATCGATACACTGGCGGAACTCGCCCGAGCTGGCATAAGAACCGGTGAAGGTAAGCTCCCGGGCGACCAGCTCCTGCAAATCGAACTCGGCCTCCTTCTCCAGATTGCCGACGGCAACGACGTAACCGCCGAGCTTCGTGACGGAGATGGCATCGGCAAAGGTCTTGGCGTACCCCACGGCTTCCCAGGCGACGTTGACTCCCTGCCCGTCTGTCAGCTCCAGAATCGCATCTTTCAAAGCGGACTTGCGCGGATTAACGAGCGCATGGGCGCCGAGCTTTTTCGCTGTGTCCAGCCTGAAATCATCGATATCGACGGCGATGATTTTGGCGGCGCCTCTGAGTCTGGCCCCCTGCAGAATGAACAGGCCGATGGTCCCGGCTCCAATGACCAGGACCGTGTCGTCGGCCCCGATGGGCGCCCGGTTGGAGGCGTGCGTTCCGATGGACGCAGGCTCCAGAAGAGCGGCCTGAACGAAAGGCAGATGTTCGGGAATCTTGAAGACAATCCACGACGGCACCGCAACGTATTCGGCGAATGCACCGTGTCTCTTGAAGGCCGGGACGGAAACACCCAGCACCTGACGCTTGTCACAGCGATTGTACAAGCCCTGCCGGCACGCCGGGCACGTGTTGCAATAGACCGTCGAGTCAAAGCAGACCCTATCGCCCTTTTCAAAGCCGCTCACATTCGGGCCCACCTGCTCGACGATGCCGGCCGCCTCGTGGCCCATAACCAATGGGGGAATTCTCCGGCCCGTCTTGCCCGTGCTGCCATGCACATCCGATCCGCAGATGCCGCTGGCCTTGACGCGAATCAACACATCGTCCCGGCCGGGCGTCGGGTCGGGGAAATCCGAGTATTCGAAACAATACGGTTCTGTATAGACCAAAGCCTTCATGAAGCTCCTCTATTGGGATAGAGTCAAAAACCGACGGCATTTGAAAACGCGCTGCGTTCCCAACCCCCGTTTCGACGAGGGCAAGCCTGCCCCTTCAACAGGGGTATTTCGTCCTATCCAGACAGCACACAGAATTGGCAGGCATTATAGTCCTGCGTGTACACTCTGTCCACCCATTTTGAGCCCGGAGACCGGGTAGCTTCTTCAAAGTTGAAAATTGGTCTTTTCCCAACAGCCGGATAGCCTTATAATGCAGGTTGCACGGTGCATTTGCGACGGTGTCATTTGAAGGAGTATGGATATGGCAAGAAAACTCACGAGGCGTCAGTTCTTGGCTCATACTGCTGGATTCACGGCCCTGGGCGCCGTCGGCACCGGGTGCCGCCTCGGCGGGCCGCCGAAGGCGAAAAGTCCTAATATCGTTCTTATCATGGCTGACGACCTGGGATACGGGGACGTTGGCTGTTACGGCTGCCCCGACATCCGAACGCCCGCCATGGACGGCCTGGCAAACGAAGGGGTCCGGTTTACCGCCTTTTACTCGAACGCTCCCGAATGCACGCCGACCAGGACCGCGCTGCTGACCGGCCGTTATCAGCATCGCGTCGGCGGGCTCGAATGCGCTCTGGGCATAGGGAACGTGGGCCGGTACGACGATGCCATCAGACTCCGCGAGACGCACGAGATGGGCCTGCCCCCCGAAGAAACCAGCATCGCGCGGATGCTCAAAGGCGCCGGATATGCCACGGCCGTCTGCGGCAAATGGCATCTCGGATACGAGCCTAAATTCTTCCCCCGCAAGCACGGCTTCGATTACTGGTTCGGTCCGGTGGGCGGATCCATTGATTATTTCCACCACCGCGAATACACGGGCGAGCCCGCCCTCTACCAGAACGACCGGCCCGTCGAACGCGAAGGTTACATGACAGACCTGATCACCGACGAGGCGGTCAAGTTCATCGAACGCCGCAAAAGCGCACCGTTCTTCCTTTATGTCGCCTACACTGCTCCCCACACTCCCTATCAGGGTCCCGGCGACAGGAAACCTGAGCCGGTCCGGCAGGAAGACTACGGCAAGGGCTCGCACGAAACATACGCGGCTATGGTCGAGCGCATGGACGAGGGGATCGGCAGGATATTGAGGACGCTCGCCGAAGAAGAAGTGGCGGACAATACGCTTGTGATTTTTATGAGCGATAACGGCGCCAACAAGACCGGCAAGAATTCGCCTTTCTCGGGCTTCAAGGGAAATCTCTTTGAAGGCGGCATACGAGTGCCGTGCATTGTCAAGTGGCCCGGGGTGCTGGCCGGAGGCGCGGTCTCGGGCCAGCCTTGCATGACGATGGACTTTTCTTGCTCGATTGTCAGGGCGGCGGGCGGCGGGCCGCCGGCGAATCGCCCCTTCGACGGAATAGATATCTTGCAGGCCGTCCAAACAGGCGGGCCCATGCAGAAGCGAACGCTTTTCTGGCGGGCGCGCAGAGGAGAAAGGACCAGGAGAGCCGTGCGGGACGGTTCTTTGAAATACATTCGGCTGCAAAACGGCGACGATGTTGAAGAATATTTCTTCGACCTCGAGCGGGACCCGGAGGAGAAAGACAACCTCCTGAGCAGTCGCACGAACGATGTGCGAAGACTCAAAGCGCTGCTCAGGAATTGGCAAGAGCAAGTCAAGCACAAACGCTGATTGTTGATCGAAAGATACTTGGCCGGAACAATATAACTTACTGGAGATAGAAACATGAGTGAGCATGAGCAAGAAACGACAAGACGCAGATTTCTGAAGAGCTCGACCGCCTCAGCCGCGGCGGTGACCCTGGGACTGAATGTCGCCGGCGCGCCTCTGGTTGGCACGGCGCGCGGGGCGAATGAAAAAATCCGCGTCGGCTTCATCGGTATCGGCAATCGCGGCAGCCAGCTTCTCAACGGCTTCCTGAAGCAGGATGATATGGAAGTGGCCGCCCTTTGCGACGCGTACGAGCCGTACCTGATGAGAGATCATTCAAAAGTGGACAAGAAGCTGCTCGACGCCCTGGGAAGCAGGATCCCGAAGATGAAGGAGGGTCTGGGCGGTAACGTAGCGCGCTACAAGGATTTCCGCCGATTGCTCGACCGTAAAGACATCGATGCCGTGGTGATTGCAACGCCCGACCACTGGCATGCCGTCCAGACCATCATGGCCTGCCAGGCCGGGAAAGACGTCTATGTGGAAAAACCGCTCTCGGTCACCGTCGTCGAGGGTCGGAAGATGGTCGAAGCAGCAGAACGCTACAATCGCGTCGTGCAGGTCGGCCTCCATCGGCGCTCATCGAAAGAATATATGCGAGCGGTTGGGGACATCCAGGCGGGCAAGATCGGCAAGGTCACTGTCGGCCGGGCCTATCGCATCAGCAACATGCATCCGAGTGGGATAGGCCGGTGCCCCGACACGACTCCGCCCGAAGGGCTGGATTGGGACATGTGGCTCGGCCCTCGCGCCAAACGCGCTTAT
>CP070806.1:280989-309063 GCA_020343675.1 Phycisphaerales bacterium | reverse complement strand
CCAGCTTACCCCAGGCCGGTTCGCCCACCAGGACCCGAAGGAGCGGCATGAATAAACGCACGGCGATGAGCATGTTGAAGCTCTGAGTGGCCGGGCAGCTCTACTGCACGGCGGAACGACTGCACGCAGCGAGGATCTTAATCGGATGGCTGACGGCGCAATCGCTCAGATGCTCAATCTGCATCTTGCACGCGGCGCATTCGGTCAGGACATTCCGGGTTGGCGATTTTTCCAGAGCTTCCTTGAGCCCCGAAGCGATCCGGGAGGAAAGATCATAGTTCTTTTTCTGCATACCGAACGTGCCGGCTATGCCGCAACAGCCGGCCTTCAGATCAGTGACCTTGGCGCCGCAGAGTTCGTGTAGCAATTCCGTACTGGCCGTCTCGCTACCGACCGCGCAGAGATGGCAAGGGGGATGATGAACAAATTCCTGACGCACCAATTGGGCCGGTGTCTTGAGCTTGCCCTGCTTGTGAAGATCGAGCAGATAGTTCATCAGTTCGTAAGTGTTTTCCGAGACGAGCTTTGCGTCCTCACCGGAGACAAAATGCCTCAACTCCTGCTTCAAGGTCAGCGCCGCGCTCGGCTCGGAACAGACGATTTTGTAACCCGCTCGCACAGCCTCGGAAAGATGCCTGACGTTGTAAGACAAATCCTTCTTGGCCCGAGCCACGTCGCCATAGGCAATCGCCGGCAGCGGAGCGGGCAGTTGTTTGGGCAGAATCACGTCAATATCGTTATGCCGAAGGACTTCCAGCACGGCCAGGCCCAAATCGTGGTCGTTACGGTTGGCGTACGTATCGACAAAATAGGCCACCTTGTCAACCGGCCTTTCTATCGGGGCGCAAGAGGCCAGGTATTTCCTCCCCGCTTTGAGGAACGAACCTCGCGTGAAGCGGGGCATGCTTCGTCGCTTGTCGATGCCGGCGGTCTTCTCCAGAAGCATCTTGACAACCGGCAGCCGCATCGCAAGATTCGAGACAGGCGAGAAAATGCCGCCCAGCACGCTCATATGACGATTGTGACTGAGTATCCGCTCGGGGCGGCGAAGCCCCCTGCTTTTGGCGTATTGGGCCCGGGCGGCCATCATCAGTGTGGAGATATCGACGCCGGAAGGACATTGCACGAGACAGGCCTTGCAGTTGACGCACATATCCAGAAACTTCCTGAACTCAGGCGACTGGAAGTCCTTCTCGTCCAGTTGGCCTGTCGCCCAGAAATGCAGCATGTTCGCCTTGGCGCGTGAGCCGGCCAGTTCCCCGCCGGCCGCCCGAAAAACCGGGCACATCCGCAGGTCGGGATCCTTGCTCAGGCACAGTCCGCACCCGTAGCATTGCTCGATTTCCAGGGCCAGCTCATCCGTCTCAAAAAGCAGGTCCGTCCGGAGGCGTTCGGGCAGCATTTTACGGGCCCGCTTGAGATTCCTGACCATCACATCGGGGTCGCTGTTGATGATCTTACCCGGGTTCATCACGTTATGCGGGTCGAAGATTGTCTTGATTTTGCACAGCAGCTGATAGTATTCATCGCCGTACTGCTGTCGCAGGAACGCGGCTCTGACCAGGCCGTCGGCGTGCTCTCCGCTGATGGATCCGCCCAGCGACCACGCAAGCGAAAAGACATCCTGCGCAATCATCCGCATCTTCTCCACATCGGCCGGCTCACTCAAGTCCAGGAAAGGCCGCATGTGCAGCTCACCATCGCCTGCATGACCGAAGAAGAACATCTCGAAATCGTATCGCTTCGCAATCTCTTGCAGGCCGGCAAGGTAATCTCCCAGCCGGCGATAATCGACCGAGACATCTTCCATGAATTCTTCGGGGTGTTCTCTGCGGCGTTTCCTGTAGAGCAACGGCCCGGCGTCTTTGCGCGACTTCCACAGGCGTTTCTGCTGCTCGGCATCGAGCACGATACGGCGCCCTGCGGCCAAAGGCCTGACGGCCGCATCGGTTCGCTCTATCTTGTCTGTGACCTGCTGCTCGGTCTGACCCACGTGCTCGATCAAGAGAACCGCCGCGGCACTCGCGGGCAGAACGTCGCGATACTCGGGCAAAGCCTTGAACGCCATGTCGATGAGGCCCTTGTCCATCAGCTCGCACGTTGCGGCCCCGCTATCGACAATGGCCGGTACCGCCTCTGCCATCTTCTCCAGCGAGTCGAACTCAAGCTGGAGCAGCCCCTTGGCCGGCGGGACCGGGACGGTCCTGAGCGTGATCCGGGTAAAAATCGCCAAAGTTCCTTCCGAGCCAGCCAGCAGCCGGGCCATGTCAATTCGCCCATTATGGCAAATCCCGGCAATGTTGTATCCGCTTCGGTTTCGTTTGGTGGCGGGCTGGGCCTTCTCGATAACGGACTGATTGGCTGAGAGTACAGCCTTGCATTCGCGCGCGACCGCAGCAATAGCGTCATCCTGCGATTGTTCGGGATCAAGATCGTTCGTGAAAAGGGCGATGCTGCCGTCGGCGAGAACGGCCTCGATGGCCTCGACGTAGGCGCTCATATACCCGAATTGCAGAGAGTGAGAGCCGGTGGAGTTATTGGCCACGCAGGCCCCGACCACGGCCCGGTTGGCGCTCGACGGGTCCGGGCCGATTTTGCTGCCGAACCGGGCAAGATATCGGTTCAAGTCGTCAAGTACGACGCCCGGCTCACAGGTGACGGTCTGACCATCATTGTCCACGCCCATGATTGCGGTCATGTGCCGGCTCATGTCGAAGACGATGCCGGCGCACAGCGCTTCGCCTGCAAGACCCGTTCCGGCTCCGCGGGCCGCTACGGGAATACCTTCGGCGGCTGCATATTTGATGACCGCGGCCACGTCGGCCGCGTCGCGGGGTGCGACAACACACCGCGGCAGAATCCTGTAAATGCTCGCATCAGTGCTGTAGGCGGCTCTGTGCACGATGTCGCCAAACACCTCGCCCCGCACAACCTTAGCCAGGTCGGCCGCTATCTGCTGCGCCTGCTTGTTCATCGATTGGATCACGTTCGTCTGGCCCACTACTGAAAATCACGAGGGAGGAACTGAGCTTGGGAGGCGGTGCCGCTCATGCGCAGAACCGCGAGGTCGTCTTCACCGACTTGTCCCTTGATGAACTGTTGAACGATGGGATGGGGATGATTGTGGATGTGGTCGGCGTCGCCGTCGGCAATGATCTTGCCGTTGTGCAGCATGATGATCCGGTCTGCGACCTTATAAGCCATTGTCATGTCGTGCGTGACGACGACGGACGTCACTCCAAGCTCTCTCTGGAGCTTCAAAATGAGCTCACTGATGACATCGGAATAAATGGGATCCAGGCCGGTCGTCGGCTCATCGTACAGAATCACTTCCGGGTTCAACGCAATCGCCCTGGCCAGCGCGACTCTTTTGCGCTGCCCGCCGGAGAGATTGGCCGGGAAAGAATTCTGAAAGCCGTCGAGACCGACCATGGCCAGCTTCGCTTTGACAAGGTCCTCGACCTGTGCCCAGTCCGTTATTTCACAATGCTGGCGTATCGGGAATATGATGTTTTCCGTAACACTGAGACTGTCGAACAGCGCCCCTCCCTGAAAGAGGAAACCATAATGCGTGCGGATGGTGTTCAGCTTGCGTTCGCTGAGGTTATCGATACGCTGATCGCGGTAATAGACCTGGCCCAAGTTGGGCCTCAGCAAAACAATCAGATGCTTGATCAGGACCGTCTTGCCGCACCCACTGGGTCCGATCACTACGGTCGTCTTGCCCTTCTCGATGCCGAGAGAGACATTATCCAGAACGACTTTGCCGCCGAACCTCTTGGTGATATCCCGCAGGACAATGACTCCGTCATTCGTACCGTCCTGTGTTCTGTCCTGGTTACTGTCCTGTTTCACGCTGCCCTTCGCTCTTTCATCAAACCAGACTCTTGAGTGGCCAAAATGTATTGTAGATGGATTTGAAAATCACGGCCAAGGCGAAATCCAGCGCCAGTATGGAAATAAAACTGGCCACGAATGCTTCGGTACACGCCTGTCCGACACCGCGCGCGCCTTCCTTGCACGTGAAGCCCTTGTAGCAACTGATCGCCGCCAGGGCCACACCGAAGAAGAATCCCTTGACCACTCCGATGGAAACATCCCAAAGTTCCACGCCGGAGGCGCTGAAATTCCAGTAGGCCCGACTGTTGATGCCAAGGACGACCACGCTTACGAAATATCCGCCGATAATGCCCATCAAATCCGCAAAGATAATCAAGAACGGCGTCAGCAACAGGCAGGCCAGCACTCGCGGTGCGGCCAGGTACCGGACCGGGTCGGTGCCCATGCTCCTGACGGCATCGATTTGTTCGGTCACGTTCATCGTTCCCAACTCTGCCGTCAAGGCCCCCCCGATACGTCCGGCCAACATAACGGCCGCAAGCACGGGCCCCAGCTCCTTCACCACCGAGATATTGATCAATACACCCAGGTGCTCCTCCAGCCCCATACCGGCAAGTTGATCGTATGCCTGAACGGCCAAAGTCATTCCGACGAATGCGCCCGTAATCATCACAACCGGAACGCTCCGGACTCCAATAATATGCATCTGCGTCCAGATCAGAGGATATGTACATGGGCTTAGACAGCTTCGAAAAGACGCTATCATCGACTGCCAGACAAACCTGGCGAAGCGTCCTATATTGTTTACCCCCCCTATCGTCTTGGCTCCCACGGCTCCAATCATTCCAATGCGCTCCAAATGCAAACGTCTGGACAAGCTCTGCCGCTATGTCTCAATACTAAAGGGTCATCCGCCAATCGTCAATTGCCAATTCCCAGGGCGGACAGCACCTGCCTCGGCCCAGGCCTTCCGTCCGGCAATAATACGAAAAAAATACTATTTCTCATAAAACGCCTGCCCGGATGTGTCGATAATCTTCACATAAAATGGAGATCCGTTGTTTATGGGACATGGCCGGTTGCCGCAGGGACAGCAGGTGAAATGACTTACGTCTCAAAGGGCAGTCCCTAACAAGCGTGTAGAGGATTGGTCAGTTGAGTAAGTGGATTCCTGTCTTAGTGATTGAGGATGAAGAGCTTGTTCGCAAGGCGCTGAAACGCGGTCTGCAACTGTATGGATTCAGGGTCTTTCTGGCTGAAGATGGGCCGGCGGGACTGAAGCTCGCCCGGGACAACAAACCGACGTTCATCTTGTTGGACTGGATGATGCCGGGAATGGACGGATTACAAGTTCTTGCGGAACTGAAGCACAACGAACAGACTGAGCACATTCCCGTGTTCATGCTGACAGGCCGAGGAATGATAGGTGATTTGGATCAGGCGTTTGAGATAGGCGCGGATGGATATATTACAAAGCCGCTCGATCTGGGAGACCTGGGACGAATTGTCAAAGCCAAATGGAAAAAATACAAAAAGGTGGCCACTGCTGGATGACGACAGATAATGGTTTCGCGCAAGGTAAAAAACTCGAGACGCGTATCGGCCTTCCCGGCCAAAGCATTTGTCTCAGCGACAGGCATCTGGCACGGCTCGCCCTACTCTGTGAGGCTCGCTACAGCTCGATTATGTCCTAAAAAGCACAGGTCATGAGAAATGAATATGAAAAGTACAATTAAGAAGACGATCCTGGTCGTTGCATTCATCGCAGTTGTGGCCGGTGTCTTTCTGCTGGCCCAGGAGAAAGTGACAAAGGATGTCACGCACTGCGGCCTGATTTCCATCATGGCAGCATGTGTGCTCATCTACTTCTACAACAGATACATATACGGAGCCATCGAGCCATGCCCACCCGTGAAGGAAACGGGAGTCGAAGTCAAAGAGTTTCAGGCGCGCACCAAGCGTCTCGATGAAAAGGTCCGCAAGCTCACGGCTGAATTGTCGGCCGCGAGGCTGAAATTGGAGACGGAAATTGCGAATCGCCCGCTCGACCAGAGAGAACTGCAGCAGCGTCTCAAACATCTGAACTGCCTATACGGGTTGTCGAAGATTGTCAATCGTCAGGAAATACCGCTCAAGCAGATATTCCAGGAGACGATCTCGCTGATTCGCGATGCCTTCCGGTATCCCAACGCCATGTGCGTGAGAATTACTTTCGACGGGATACGCTATGAAACGGACAACTTCAAGAAGAGCGAGTCCAGCCGCCACACGCGGATCAAGGCGCAAGCTGAAGACGTGGGTGTGATCGAGGTGTATCATCTGGCGGGAACCTCGAAGAGCGGTGAAGACGTGTTCCTCAAAGAAGAGAACGATCTGCTCAATGCGGTCGCCGAATGGCTGGGCAGCATTGCCGAACGCAAGAAGGCCGAGGAGAAGCTCCGACTGTTTCAAAATTTGATAGAGCGGTCCAACGACTGCATTTTTGCCGTAGAACCCAAGTGGGGTCGCTTCCTCAACGTCAACAACAGGGCCTGCGAGAGTCTCGGATACGCGCAAAAGGAATTGCTCAATATGATGACGATCAAGGACATAGAGGAGTCCTTGCCCGATGATGACTCGTGGCGAAAACAGGTCGAGCAACTCAAGCAGAAGAACGACATCGTCAAAGAAAGCCAGTACAGGCGCAAGGACGGAACGACGTTCTTTGTCGAGACAAGCCTGAAGCTTGTAAGCCAGGAGAAGCAGGACTACATCATCGCGATCGCCCGGGACATTACAGAGCGCAAAAGGGCTGAAGCCACACTGAAGACCGCGCAGGAAAAGTTGCTCGAGACGGCTCGCGAGGTGGGCATGGCAGAGGTGGCCACCGGCGTGCTGCACAATGTGGGCAATGTCCTTAACAGTGTAAGCGTCACGGCCGAGTCCATTCAGAAAAGAGTCCGGAATTCGAAGGTCTCGTATCTTGAGGATGTCGTGAGCCTTCTCGATGAGCATAAGGATACGCTGGCAACATTCATCAGCACGGAGGAACGAGGCCGGAAACTGCCCGCCTTTCTCACAAACCTGTCCGCGGAGTTGGTCGAAGAGCAGACACGTTGCCTCGAGGCGCTGGAAGCACTAACCAAGCACGTCCAGCATGTGGGCGATATCATTCAACTTCAACAATCGCACAGCAAAACGAAAGGGCTCACGGAACCGACTTCAGTCGCGGAACTTGTGGAGGACACGATTCAAATCAACTCTGAAGCGCTGACCCGAAACAATGTCGAGGTCAGACGTGAAATCGCGCACCATCCGACGGTCTTGCTTGACCGTCACAAAGTTCTGCAGATGTTAACAAATCTGATCAGCAATGCCATATATGCCCTGTCAAAAAGTGGCCGGGACGACAAGGTTCTCAAGATACGTGTGGGAGAGCCCAGAGATGGGTATTTCCGTATCGATGTATGTGACAACGGCATCGGGATTCCCAAAGAAAACCTGACGCGTGTCTTCGAGCACGGATTCACAACCAAGAAGAAAGGGCATGGATTCGGGCTGCACAGCACGGCGCTGTCAGCCAATGAACTGGACGGCTCCATAAGAGTCCACAGCGACGGACCGGGAAGAGGCGCCGTGTTCACCCTTGAACTACCCTTTAAGACCCAGGAGGCTGCAAAATGAGTAAGTCACAAAATGCCATCACACACCATATTCTGGTCATTGACGATAATCCCAGCATACACAAGGACTTCCAGACCATTCTCCTCGAAGAAGAGGAGAGTGCGAGCCTCAGCAGTCTCAGGAGCGAAGTGTTTGGCGACAATAGCAGCCAGCCCGCGACCAAGAGCGTTTATGAGCTCGAGTTTGCCTCTCAGGGCGAGGAAGGATCTGAGAAGGTCCGACAAGCGTGTTCCGAGAACCACCCCTTTGAACTGGCTTTTGTGGATATGCGGATGCCGCCGGGCTGGGATGGACTCAAAACGATCGAACACATCTGGAAAATCGACCCGAATGTTCAGGTGGTCATTTGCACCGCTTATTCAGATTATAGCTGGGGCGAGATAAGCGAGCGACTTGGACGGTCCGAGAACCTTCTGATTCTGAAAAAGCCGTTTGACAGCGCCGAAGTAGCGCAGCTCGCCAGTGCCCTGACGGAAAAATGGATCCTCGCAAGACAGGCATCTGTGAAGACCGAACAACTGGAACAAATGGTGCAGGAGCGAACGCACGAACTCATGGGGGTCAACGAACAACTCACGCAGGAGATCGCCGAGCGGCGAGAGGCCGAACAGAGACAGGCGCAATTGATCGAGAAAGTGGACAGCATCAATAAGGAACTGAAGGATTTTGCCTCCATTGTCTCGCATGACTTGAAGGCACCGTTGCGTGGAATCAAAAGTCTGGCCACCTGGATACTCGACGACTGTTCGGATACGCTTGGTGATCAGGGCAATGAGCAGATGAACCTGCTCCTGGGCCGGGTGGAGCGAATGTACAACCTGATTGACGGCGCCCTTCAGTATTCCATCGTCGGCCACACCGAAGAAGTACCAACCCAGGTGAATCTTGATAAGTTTATTCCGGAAATCATCGATATGGTCGTTCCGCCGCAACACATCAAGGTAACTGTCGACGACAACATGCCTGTCATCGAATGCGACGAAACTCAGATCATGCAGTTGCTCCAGAACCTGCTGAGCAACGCCATAAAATACATGGACAAGGAGGAGGGCCGAGTTCGCGTTGGTTGCGTCGAAGAGGATGGCTTCTGGAAGTTCAGCGTCTCCGACAACGGCCCTGGTATCGAGGAAAAACACTTCGAGAGGATCTTCACAATGTTTCAGGCGCTGTCGGTTACCGAAGAGTTTCAAGGCACAGGCGTCGGCCTTACTGTGGCCAAAAAGATCGTGGAATTGCACGGGGGCACAATCTGGGTCGAGTCCAAGGTCGGAGAAGGCAGCACATTCTTCTTCACATGGCCAAGGAAAGAAATGGGGGTAGAGGATGCGAAGCTCGAAGCCAATATTGCTCGTTGAGGACGACAGCGTCGATGTGATGACTGTCAAACGTGCCTTCAAGGAGCTCGATGTGTCGAACCAGCTTGTTCCCGCTGGCGACGGCGAGGAAGCTCTTGCATACCTTCGAAACCAGCGTATGGCCAGACCCTGTGTTATTCTGCTGGACTTGAATATGCCGAAAATGAGCGGCACGGAATTCCTGAGAATTGTCAAGGCCGATGAGGCATTGAAAACGATCCCCGTCATCGTGTTCACGACGTCAAGCACTGAGCAGGATATCGCCAATAGCTTTGAACTGGGCGCAGCCGGGTATATGGTCAAGTCCATTGATTATGACACATTCATCGACACGATCAAGACAATCGACCTTTACTGGACGCTGAGCAAATTGCCGCCAAACGGAGAGTAGGTCCATGGAAAACACACGATACAAGATTTTACTGATTGAAGATAACGAGCTTGACCAGATGGCTTTCACGCGTTTTGTCGAGACGAATGGAATTCCATACGATTACACGGTGGCCGGCTCCGTGACCGAGGCGAAGCGTGTCCTGGGCACAAGCCAGTTTGACATCATCATAACCGACCATTCACTCGGAGACGGCACGGCGCTCGACGTCCTGCATTCGGCCTCAGACATCCCCATCATTGTTGTCACCGGAGCGGGTGACGAGGAAACAGCGATCAATGCATGGAAGGCCGGCGCGTACGATTATCTGGTCAAGGATATTAATCAGACTTACCTCAAGGCAATTCCAGTCACAATCGAGAATGCCGTCAGACACCGCATGGTGGAGAAGAAGCTCCAGTTGCTCTCCGGAGCCGTGATGAGCACCGAGGATAGCGTCTATATTACCGATATACAGGGCACGATTGTCTTCGTCAACAAGGCCTTCTGCAAAACGTACGGCTACAAGGAAGACGAAATCGTCGGGAAAAACGGCAACGTACTCTGGATCGGAAGGCATCAGAGCCAGAATACCAGAAGCGTCTTCCAGACCAAAACCGTCGGCAGCAGTTGGGAGGTCGGCTTCTACCACAGGCGCAAGGACGACAGCGTGTTCCCGGTCTCCCTTTCGAGGTCGAATATCAAGGACGCCAATGGACACGACGTCGCTATCGTCGGGGTGGCCCGGGACATCACGGAACGTATCCTTGTGGAGGATGAAATCAGAACGGCAAGTCTGAAGCTGAAGAAGAAGAATCAGCTGCACAATGAGATTGCCATCATGGCCGCGGAAACGCTAAAAAAACTGCTGGCTGCTAATAACCTGGAGATGGCCAAAAGGCTCGTCGACGACTATCTCGACATCTCACAGATTGAGGCGGAAAAGATTGAACTCAAACCGCAGCCATTCAGTCTCACGTCACTGCTCTGCGAAGCATTGGGCGCATTCGCACCGCTTGCGGCCGAAAGGAACATCGAATTGAAGAACCTGTCCGACGACTCTGAACTTGTCGTTAACGCCGATCAAGGCAGAATCGCGCAAGTCCTGGTGAATCTCCTTAGCAGGGCGATCAAGTTCTCATCTCCGGGCGCGCATGTCAGCGTGCAGGCAAAGGACGCCGGCCACGAATTATGCGTGGCGATAGAGGACGACAGCCCGCCGCTGGAGCGTAACGAGATTCACAGGATTGTCCATCGGTCTGACTGGATCAGAGAACAGTTCCATGCCGGCCATGAGGACCTTGCCCTCGGACTCCGGATTGCCAAGGAACTGGTGGAAATGCATGGCGGGCGAATATGGGCTGAAAGTTCAGAGACGAAGAAGAACATCTTCTGTTTCACCGTACCGAAATCCGCCGTTCGACAAGAAGTCGCCTTAGAAATCTCCTCAGCCGACACGAACTGAGGTTCTTCGACCAGGTGTGCTCACAGTGCGGCGGTAGGCGCAGCGCAAATGCCCCGAGGGGAGGGCGTGCGACAGTCCTCATGGAGACGGAACTACCTTCATGGAAGAACCGGGCACAGCTTCCGGTCCTCCGGGATCAGCAGAACAATGGGATCCTGGCATGACGGTCAGGCAGAAACTGATTTGCGGACGTGGCGGGCGGCGTCGGCTTCATATGTACCCGCATCACGCAGAGAAGGCTGCAAGAATCTGTGGGAGAACATTCCGTCGCCATAGCTCAGGAAGCAGTCGCCGGGCCGAATCACAGGTTTGAACAATCGGAGAATATCCGGGATTACATCGACGAGAAGGACGGCGGGTGAATCTGCCGGAATAGTGAAGGTCGCCTCAATATTGAGAGGAGCATCGATTTCCTGACCCATTGGCCAGTGACAGCGCGTGTTTTGAGGTAAGCGCGAGAACCTGAACAACCGAGGCACAACATAAGGAACAACAGGGATGACAATTAGAAGAAAACTGAGCATGGGAGTCGGAATCCTTCTGATTTTGTTCGTGGCGTTAGGCGTCATCTCATACCTGCAAATCGGCCAGATAGACGATAACCTGACAAAGATCATCCGAGGCAAGGATTTGGGCAAGCGGACAGTCGTGCTCTACCGGCAATACAAGGCTTTGGAGAGTGATCTTGCGGAAAAGAAGGACCGTCAGGACGGGCTATTCGCTGCGATTTGTGCGAGCTTTGAGAGAATCAATACCATCATCGACCAGACAAAAGACACCGCAATTGACCTCACTTCGCCGGCCGGACTCAAAAGAGGGGCGGACACGCCGGACATAGAGGCTGATATCGCGAAGGTCACTGTTTCGCTGGGAACCTTCCTCCGGACTCCGAACAGGCAATGCGAAGAGTATATTCTTGAGTGTGTCGGCAATATTGTACAGGAACTTGCGGCATTCGAAAATTCACGCCTGACCGAAGAAGAAAGGCAACACGCAAAAGAGCTTGAAATCCTATGTGTCCAAACCTTGTCTCAGGTCGAAGAAATCATTACCATCGAGAATGCCCGCCAGCAGAACCTCCCCGAGCTCGCGGAGATGAAAAGCCGGATAGACGAACTCCTGGGCGGCGAGTTTGAGCTATTCACGAGTACGGATCTGAAACATGCCAAAGATGCAGGCCACAAGATGGTCGGGACGACCGTTGCCGTAACACTTATTCTGGTTCTCACCGGGTTCCTCGATGTGTCCGTTTTCAGCGCTGCCATCACTCGCTCGATCACCAAGCCGATCATGGCGCTCAGAGATGCAATGGTCCATATTGGCAAAGGTGATTTCGATACCACAATAGAAATTGAGTCGGACGACGAAATCGGCCAGTTGGCTGATGCTTTCCGGCAGATGGCCAACCAGCGCAAACAGGCGGAGGATGAACTGCGAAAGGCTCGCGATGAACTGGAAACACGAGTTCGGGAACGCACCGCCGAACTGGTCCGCGCCAACGAAGTGCTGGAGTCGCAAATCGTGGAGCGAGAAAAAGCTGAACAGGCCCTGGAAGAACTCAACACAGATCTGGAATCGCACGTGCGAGAGCTGACGCGGTTTAACGCGGAGCTTCAGGAACTCAGCTACATAGCGGCCCACGACTTGAAGACGCCACTGCAGGGTATAGCAACCTTGGCCAATTGGATATCGACAGATTATGCCGCCAGGCTGGACGACAAGGGCAAAGAACAAATCACCCTCCTGCTCGCAAGGACGAAGCGAATGAATGTGCTGATCGACAGCGTTCTGCAGTACTCAAGTCTCGGGCAATACAAACAGGAGAAGCAGGAAGTTGACTTGAATGCAGTCATTGCGGAGGTGATCGGCGCAATGGAGGTCCCGGAAAAGATCAGAATAACCATCGAGGATGAACTACCTGCTCTGATATGTGAGAAGACATATGTCAGACAGGTGTTTCATCACCTGTTGAGCAACGCCGTACAACACATGGGAAGGCCCGAGGGGCAAATCCGCGTAGGTTGTCGCGAACAGGGCGGTTCTTGGAGATTCAGTGTTGCCGATAACGGTCCCGGAATCGACCCGAAGTATGTTGAGAAGATTTTCAGAATATTCCAGACACTCTCCCCACGCAGCGAAACAGGACATATTGGTGTCGGCCTCGCAGTCGTCAAGAAGATTGTCGAATTGAACGGCGGGACCGTCTGGGTGGAATCCGAACCCGGAATAGGAAGCATATTCTTCTTCACATTTCCGACCCAAGTGAAAGCCCATGACGCGAAAGAGCGTGAGGGCCATATGGCCTGCTGATGTCGGCTGTTTGTCAGCAAACCATTTTCTTTTCAGCCAGATTCGAAGCACGATAATCCCTGCACACAGGTAATGTGTCCGCCCGACTGCGAGGCAGGATCTGTGCCGGGCTGGTTCTTCTTGACAGCAGCATGGCAAAAGGTTCTAATTCTTGGTTCGGGGTCGGTCGAGCACAGCTTGACCCCTGTTGAGCTTCACAAGCAGAAATAGATGAACAAGAAGAAGAAACTACTGGACGCTGTTTTTGAGTCCGCCGTCACGGCACGAGACACCGCTGGACACAAACAACTGACTTGCGCCCAGGCGTTTGCCCTGGCGAAGAGGTTCAACGTGGAGACTATCGAGATTGGACGCATCTGTAATGAGAACAACATAAAGGTCTGCAAATGCCAGCTTGGGTGCTTCAAGTGATTTACCACTCGCGCGGAAGTCGGCACAGCACAATATAGGGCTTCGAAACGCACCATGATCAAGATTGACGGAATGCTCATGATAGGCTCGGCCGGGGCAAATGTGGGCAAGACCGAGTTGGCCTGCGCACTTGTTCGCAGACTCAGCAGAAACCACGACATCGCGGGCATTAAGGTCACGACGATAAACGACAAAGATGGACAATGCCCCCGAGGCGGTGAAGGCTGCGGCGTCTGTTCGTCCCTGCCCGGAGATTTCTGCATCACGGCCGAGACGGACAATCGCTCCGGCAAAGACACCAGCCGGCTATCCGCGGCAGGTGCAAGCCCGGTTTACTGGCTTCGCGTGCTCAAAACGCACCTTCAAGAGGGAGCCGCCGCCCTGCTTGACACGCTCGGACCCTATGCCACCTGCATTTGCGAGTCGAACTCGTTGCGCTGCGTGGTCGAGCCCGGCCTGTTTCTTCTGGCGCGGAGAAAAGACTCGAGTGCATGGAAAGAGTCCGCCCAACAACTGGGGAGATACGCGGACAGAATTGTCACTTCACATGAAGGCACATTTGACCTTGATCTTGAGCGAATCCACCTCGTGGACGGCAAATGGAAACTCCGCGAGAAGGCCACCGCAATCGTCCTGGCCGGTGGAAGCAGCCGGCGAATGGGAATGGATAAGAGCTTGCTGCCGATAAATGGCCGGCCCCTTGTCGCAAGGATTTGCCGGCAGCTTCGAGATTCTTTTGAACAGATGCTTGTCAGTGCCGATGATGTAGACAAATTCGCCTTTCTGGGCCTTGAGGTTGTTCCGGACAGAATCCCCGGGCAGGGCCCCTTGATGGGCATCGCGTCAACATTGGAGGCCTCGGCCAATGAACTGAATTTCGTGCTTGCCTGCGACATCCCACATGTGGCATTAAGATATGTCAGAAAGATGCTCTCAGAAGCTGTCGAGAGCAGCGCTGACATCGTTGTCCCCATTACGGGCGAGGGGCAATATGAGCCGCTTTTCGCCGTGTACCGCAAGTCTGCGCTTAAAGCCATAAACAAGGTCCTCTTATCAGGAGGCCGAAAAATAGCCGATGCATTCAAGCTATGTGGTGTGAGGTACATTGAATTGGATACGAATTTGGCGAACTTGAATACGATAGCCGAATATGTACAATTCCAAAGGGACCTCGGCGCTCGGCCGTGAGAGCTCGGTCGAAACACAAGAATCGGATCGCGCGATGGCTCACACAGGACTCTGGAGACAGCTCGAGAAACTCAACGGTGCCGGCACGGCCCGGCGGGCCAAGTGCCAGTATCTTACCGGCCCTGAACGCTACGTTGTTCCGTTGTTGAATATGGAATACGTTGTGAGTCTTTCGGAGCGGAGTATCCTTCCGGCCTCGACCGATTCGTCGCAGAGACCGGCGGGATTTCTGGAGCAGCTTTGTCTTCTGGCCTATCTGATTAACGCTCAGGAATTGCCGCTCGCCGGCAAACTCTGCAAGGCCGAAACGCTGCCGGGCGGGCAGTTTTTCTTTCGCGGCCCGCACAGCCTCGGCACGGAAAAATTGCAGACCATTTTCGGCGACTCCCCCGAAGCCCTCTATAAAGCTTGCCCGCCTCTTGGAGCCGAACAATGTGAATTCGGTGACGCCTCAATTCGGTTGTCTGTCTTACCCCGCCTGCCGCTGACAGTCGTCATCTGGGCCCGATGCGAAGAATTCGAAGCCAGAGCATCAATCCTGTTCGACAAAAGCGCTGCCGACCAACTGCCGCTGGATGCCCTTATGGCGGCTGCGAATGTAGCCAGCACAGCCATAGTGGGGGCCGCAACGCCAAACGAGTAGATCTACGCATCTTCATAAGCAACCTCCGGCAAATCTGGCACTGCCCAGGAGGCGAACACTTGTCAGCCCCTCTCGTATGGAAGCCAGGGCGGTCTAAGAAAAAAAGTCGTTCCTTGTGAAAGAATATCATTTGACAGCTTGGGGTAGAAATAGTACATTTCTCGTTTTTCCGTCGAGCTGATGCCGTGCTCCTTCAGAGACAGGAACGCACGCCGGCTGGGTGAAAACCTCATACTATATCTGTAATGCAAGGCGCAAAAATAGCAATTGGCGGCAAAGGGGGCGTGGGAAAGACCACAGTCTCCGCGATATGGGCACAGTTGTTCGCTCAGGACGAATTTGACGTTCTCGCCATCGACGCCGATCCCGACACGAATCTTGCTTCGGCTTTCGGCATCCCTACGGACCAAAGCCCGGAGCCGCTGATCAAGATGAAGGACCTGATTGCCGAGCGAACCGGTACTGGAAAGGACCCCGTCGGGATGTATTTCACGCTGAATCCGAAGGTCAGCGACCTGCCGGAACAGTACTGGATCGAAATAAACGATGTGAAGTTGTTGGTTCTGGGGGCAATTACGCGCGCCGGCGGCGGTTGCGCATGCCCTGAAGGGGCCTTTCTCAAGGCCCTGCTCTCGCACACCATGTTGCAGCGCCAGGAACTGGTCCTTGTCGATCTGGCGGCAGGTGTTGAGTTCATGGGCCGAGCAAGCGTCCAGGGGATTGATGCGCTCACATTGGTCGTTGAGCCCGGCGGAAGGAGCATCGAAACGGCGCGGAATATGGCGAACATGGCCAGGGCATTGGGCATCCGGCACGTTGGTGTCATCGCCAATAAAATCACAGAACAAGCCCAGACAGAGTTGATTCAGTCTCAGTTAGGTGACGCCGTGCTGCTTGGAACTCTCAAGTACAGTCGCGCGTTGCAGGAAGCGGACCTGAAACGCACTGCGGTGTTTGGGGCGGACACCGAGATTACAGATGAATTGAAACGCGCCGCTGGCCAGCTTTCAGAGCTGCTTTGAATGAGAAGAAAAACGACAATTGACAACACATGGAACATCTATTATGTAGGTAGGCGGACTTCACAAGTTCTTAGTATATAAATGGTAGCCTTAAAGACGAGGAATTCTTATGGATCCAAAGGAACGTAGCGCCGACAAGGCAGCCCAGGAAATGATAGCTCGTATGGCCGAGGCCGGTCAGCAGAACGCATGGGACAGGCTCCAGGCGCAACTGCCGCAGTGCGGCTTCGGCAAGCAGGGTGTGTGCTGCCGAATCTGTGCTATGGGGCCGTGCCGGATTACAAAGAAGGCGACGCTGGGCGTTTGCGGGGCCGACGTGGACACCATCGTGGCGCGTAATTTCCTGCGAGCAGTGGCAGCCGGCGTCAGTGCCCATAGCGACCATGGCCGAACCGTAGCTGAAGTGTTCATCGCAACTGCCAGGGGTGAGGCGGGAGATTATAAGCTCAAGGATACGGTCAAGCTGCACAAGCTTGCCAAGGAGCTTGGGGTGGAGACAAAAGACCGTTCGCTCAACGACATTGCCGTTGACGTAGGAAAAATCGCCCTGGCTGAGTTCGGCAAATCAGAAGGGACGCAACTGATGGCGCGCCGCGCCCCGGAGCCCCGCCAGGAAATCTGGGATCGCTTTGGAATCACGCCTCGCGCGGTGGACCGTGAGGTTACCGAATCGCTGCACCGCAGCACGATGGGCGTGGATCAGGATTACAGGAATATCCTCATGCACGCCAGCCGGGTGGCTCTGGCCGACGGCTGGGGCGGAGCCATGCTGGCGACCGAATTGCAGGATGTTCTTTTCGGCACTCCCTACCCAGGACGAGGCGAGGTGAATATGGGCGTGCTCAAGAAGGATCAGGTCAATATCATCGTCCACGGGCACGAACCCATTTTGTCTGAAATGATTGCGGCGGCATCACAGGACAACGAACTGCTGCATGAAGCAAAGAAGGTCGGAGCCAAGGGCATAAACGTCTCGGGAACGTGCTGCACCGCAAACGAACTCCTGATGCGGCACGGCATACCCATCGCCGGCAACTTCCTCAATCAGGAGCTGGTCATTGCCACCGGAGCAATTGAGCTGATGGCCGTGGATGTCCAATGCGTGATGCAGGGCCTGACAAACATCGCCAAGTGCTACCACACCAAGCTGGTGACAACCGCCGACAAGGCCAAAATGCCCGGAGTCGAGCACATTTCCATCGAGGAGACGACAGCCCTCAAGACCGCCAGAGAGCTGGTCAAGATGGCCATCGACAACTACAAGAATCGCGGGCAAGTGTATATTCCGAAGGACAAGAAATCGGCCGTGGGCGGCTTCAGCTTCGAATCGATAAACTACATGCTGGGCGGGCGCTACCGTGCGAGTTTCAGACCGCTCAATGACAACATCATCAATGGCAGAATCCGGGGCATCGTGGGCGTCGTCGGCTGCACGAATCCCAAAATACCGCAAGACTGGACACACACCACACTGACACGCGAACTGATCAAGAGGGATGTTTTGGTGCTGACCACCGGCTGCGCGACCATTGCGTGCGGCAAACAGGGTCTCACGAACCCCAAAGAGGCGCTGGAGCTGGCGGGCCCCGGTTTGAGGGAAGTCTGTGAAGCGGTGGGCATTGCGCCTGTATTGACCTGTGGCAGTTGCGTGGACAACACCCGCCTGCTGGTCTCGTGCAGCGAGCTGGTCCGCGAAGGCGGTCTTGGGCAGGATATCTCAGAGTTACCGGTGGCCGGGGCATGCCTGGAATCCGTCAGTGAGAAAGCGCTGGCGATTGGGCAGTATTTCGTAGCCAGCGGTGCGCTGGTTGTCTTTGCTAAAGAAATCATGCCCGTGTTGGGCAGTGAAAATGTGAGCAACTACCTATTCGATGAAGTCGAGAAGGATCTCGGCGGCCACTGGGCGGTCGAATCCGACCCGGTCAAGGCCGCGGAGATGATACTGGAACATATCGAAGCCAAACGCGATGCGCTGGGCATAAACAGAGAGAAGGAACGCAAGCTCTATGATATGGAGGACCGGCGAGCTTTGGCTGTGGAGTAAGGCCCGAACCTTCGGCTGCATCTGAGGGTGACCAGACGCAGGTATGGAGAATTGAGAATCGAAGAAAGGTTAGTTTATGTCAAAAATCATTGCATCAGCGGCCATCCGGGGCGCTCATAAAATAGCAAAACAGGCTGAAGATATCCTGGCCCGCGCGATCAAAGAGAAAGGGCAAGATTGCCCTGTCGAGTTCCCGAACACGGGTTATCACATTCCGATTATTTACTCCATGACGGGTCGAGGGGTTGAGAAACTGTCCGATTTCCAGGAAGTGATGGACGAGGTCAGAGACCTGCTGCCTCCGCCGGTGGATGATGATTTGTGGGTACCCTACCTCGGACATACTCTGGATGCGGGAATGGCGACGCTGTTTTCCGAGGAGATTATTGAAGCGTGCAAGTATCTGATCGGCCCCAACCCGGTGGATGACATTTGGCTGGGCGCCGCGGACGACGTGATTCTCCGCGAGCGCGGTATCCAATTCGTTGACGGCACAGCGCCCGGCTTCGCAGCCATCGTCGGGGCAGCTCCCGATGTCGATACGGCGGTCACGATTGCTCGCAAGCTGCAGGAACGCTGCCTGTATGTCTTCATGTCGGCGCACAATAACGGGACAACTTTCGCCGAACAGCTTGTCGAAGGGGGCGTGCAACTGGGATGGGAAACACGTCTGGTGCCATTCGGCCGGGAAATTACCTCGGCCATCTATTCACTGGGTTTTGCCAGCCGGGCAGCGCTGAGCTTTGGCGGCGTCCAGGCCGGTGATTTCAGGCGCAATCTGCTCTACAACAAGAACCGGATTTTCGCCTTTGTTCTGGCTTTGGGCGAGGTCACTGATGAATGGTATGCCACGGCGGCCGGGGCGATCAACTACGGCTTCCCAACGATCGCCGATTCCGACATCCCGGAAATCCTTCCCACCGGCGTCTGCACCTATGAGCACGTGGTCTCCAGAATTCCTCACGAGCAGATCGTAGAAAAAGCCATTGAAGTGCGAGGCCTCAAGATAAAGATTACGGAAATCCCCATTCCGGTCTCAGTCAGCCCCGCGTTTGAGGGCGAACGGATCCGCAAGGAGGACATGCAAAGCGAGTTTGGCGGCCAAAGAACCCCCGCTTTCGAATGGCTTCGGATGCGCGATATCAGTGATGTTGAGGACGGCACGGTTGAAGTCATTGGCCCTGATATTGACTCGCTCGAAGAAGGCGGAAAGCTGCCGCTGGGAATCATAGTGGAAGCCGCCGGCAGAAAAATGCAGGAAGATTTCGAGCCCGTGCTCGAACGCCAAATTCATACCTTCCTGAACGAAGCCCAGGGAATCTGGCACATGGGCCAGCGAGATATCAACTGGGTGCGAATCAGCAAAGACGCCGCCAAAGCAGGTTTCAAACTGGAACACATCGGCAAGCTCCTTCATGCAAAATACCACGATGAATACTCCAGTATCGTGGACAAAGTGCAGGTCAAGATATATACGGATGAAAAGCAAGTTGTGGCGCTGCGTCAGCAGGCTCAGGCCGTGTACGCCGAGCGCGACGCGAGGCTGGCGGGGATGCAGGACGAAGACGTGGAGACTTTTTATTCCTGCCTGCTTTGCCAGAGTTTTGCCCCGAACCACGTATGCGTCGTTTCTCCGGAGCGACCCGGTTTGTGCGGGGCCTATAGCTGGCTCGACTGCCGGGCGGCTTACGAGATCACGCCGTCGGGCCCAAATCAGCCTATCTCCAAAGGCAATTGCGTCGAACCGACCGTCGGCCAGTGGGACAGGGTCAACGCGTTTGTCGTCCAGGCAAGCGGCGGCAACATCGAGCGCATGAGCCAGTACAGCATGATCGTCGATCCGATGACGTCCTGCGGCTGTTTTGAGTGCATCGCCGCGGTGCTGCCCTCGACCGGAGGAATCATGATTGTCAACAGAGAGTTTGCCGACATGACGCCGTGCGGAATGAAGTTCTCGACGCTTGCCGGCACGGTCGGCGGAGGTCAGCAAACACCGGGCTTCATCGGACACTCCAAACACTACATCAATTCGAAAAAATTCATTGCCACCGAAGGTGGCATTCAACGGATCGTATGGATGCCCAAGATGCTCAAAGAAGAAGTCAAAGATGCTTTTGCCAAAAGGGCGGAGGAGCTCGGACTCGGAGGCAAGGATTTCCTCAGCAAGATTGCAGATGAATCCAATGCAACGACAGAGGAAGAGGTCCTTGAGTTCATCACCAAGAACGAGCACCCCGTGACGGCTTTGCAGCCCATGTTCTGAGAAGGGAGAGCGGCAGAAGATAGGAAGTAGGACCCTATAAAGAAAGGATAAACGCTATGGCCTTGACCGGATTGGAAATTTTCAAACTTTTGCCCAAGACGAACTGCAAGAAATGCGGCATGCCGACGTGTCTGGCTTTTGCCATGGCCCTTGCACAGAAACGCGCAAAACTGGACGATTGCCCCGACGTTTCTCAGGAGGCAAAGGACAAGCTCGCCGCCGCAGCCGCACCGCCCATGCGGAAAGTGGTGTTCGGCAGCGCGCAGACGCAGGTGCAGATCGGGCAGGAAACGGTCATGTTCCGGCACGAAGAGAAGTTCCACAATCCCACCACGCTGGCCGTGACAGTCTCCGACACATTGACCGGCGAGGACTTGAAGAAACGCATTGAGACTGTAAGCGCCCTGCAGTTCGAGCGTGTGGGCACCAAGATCGGGGTCGGTGCCATAGCCGTTGTCAACGACAGCGGATCTGCGGATTCGTTTGTCGCAGCTTGTGAAGCAGCGAAGGCCGGCGGCGATTTGCCACTGATACTGGTTACGCAGTCTTCCAAAGCGATGGCGGCCGCAGCAGCCCGCGTCAAGGAGACAGTGCCCTTGCTTGCCTGGGCGGAGCCCGATACGGCCGAAGAAATGGCCAAAATCGCCAAGGAAAACGGCTGCCCCCTCGCAGCAAGGGCTGAGACTATCGACGCCCTGACCGAGCTGACCGAGAAGATCAAAACACACGGAGTCGAAGACATCGTGCTGTCCTGCCCCGAAGGAGCGGACCTGCGCGATCGGTTATTCGATCTGTCAAGAATGCGGACTCTGGCGCTGAAGAAAGTCTTCAGGCCTCTGGGCTATCCGACAATATCCTTTGTCGGCGACGGTGACGGGGATGTACAAATGGCCTCAGCCATCGGCCTGATCTGCAAGTATTCCGGCATCGTGGTGGTTGACACCGCCGAACCGTACGCGCTTTTGCCCATGCTCACGACCGTGATGAACATCTTCACCGACCCGCAAAAGCCCGTCCAGGTGGAGCCGAAGGTGTATCCGATCGGCGAACCGGACGCCAACTCGCCCGTGATGTTCACAACCAATTTCTCGTTGACTTACTATACCGTGGAGTCAGATGTTGAGGCCAGCAGAGTCCCCAGCTACATACTCGTTGTAGATACCGAAGGCACCAGTGTCCTGACGGCCTACTCCGGAGACAAGCTCAATGAGAAAGCTGTGGCCGATGCTATGGCCAAATTCGGCGTGGATAAGCTTGTCAAGCACCGCAAGCTGATCATCCCCGGTTATGTAGCGGTCATGAGCGGTAAGCTCGAAGAAGCCACGAACTGGGAGATTTTGGTCGGTCCGCGCGAGTGTTCCATGCTGCCGAAGTATCTGCAGGAAGTCTGGAATTGACCGGATAGAGGAGCAGGCTCGTGAGAATCAGGTTAAATTCCCACATTGACGCACTCACGTATCAATGGAAAACGACGGGAAGAAAAAATGCATAGTCCGTTTTGAGCCGAGCGGTCTCGGGATCACGGTACCGGTCGGGACAGTCCTGCTCGATGCCGCACACAAGGCGGGCATTTACCTCAACAGCATCTGCGGCGGTGACGGATACTGCGGCAAGTGCAAAGTGACGGTCGATAAAGGGCAATTTCAGAGCCGGCCCACGACATTGCTGACCCCGGATGAAATAAGGCAAAATGTCGTGTTGGCGTGCCAGACCAAAGTTCTCTCTGACATGCGATTGACCGTGCCCAAATCCCATGCCCTGGAAACAAGCCAAATCCTCATGGACACGGACGCCCACAGATTCAGCGAACTTGCGGGCGACGTGCGGGCCGGGATATTCAAGTTCGATCCATTGGTCCGGAAGGTATTCGTTGAGATGTCTCCGCCGACGGTGCATGACCATACAGCGGATCACGAGCGCCTGTATCTGGCGATACGCCGGCAGATTGACGCACCCATCATGCAAACCGGGTTCCGCATCCTCCAAAGGCTTTCCGGATTGCTGCAGAATTCCAACTATGAAGCAACTGTCACGATAGGCCGGCGAGGCCGGACGACCGAGGTCATTGAAATTGAGCCGGGAGACCGCCGCAAGAGGAACTTTGCCGTGGCGGTTGATTTGGGCACTACGACGGTCGTGGCACATCTTGTCGATTTGACAGATGCCGCCACAGCGGACAAAGAAGCCACCTACAACAGCCAGATCAACTTCGGCGAAGATTACATCCGGCGAATCATCTACGCTGAGGAGAACGACGCATTTGATGAAATGCAGAATCGTATTGTCCAGGACGTGAACAGCCTGATCGTTACGCTTGCGGCCAGGCAGAAGGTCGATCTGCAGGAGATTACGACCGTCATCTGTGCCGGCAATACCGCCATGATCCATTTTCTGCTCAATCTCGATCCGACCCGGATACGCCGCGAGCCCTACGTGGCCTCCGCCGGCTTTGTGCCGCCCATTCGAGCGGCCGAAGCGGGTATCCAGATTAACAAGCGAGGGCTTTTGTATTGCCTGCCGAGCGTGGCTGCCTATGTGGGCAGCGACATAGTGGCCGGAGTATTGGCGACCCGCATCTTCACCAAGAACGGCGTCTATCTTTTCGCCGACATTGGAACCAACGGCGAGGTGGTTCTGGGCAACCGCGACTGGCTGGTTTGCGCATCGAGCTCAGCCGGCCCGGCATTCGAGGGCAGCGGCGTCAAGCACGGAATGAGGGCCGGGGCCGGCGCTATCGAACGAATGACTATCCTTGAGGATGGCTCTGTGGAACTCAAGACCGTTGCGGATATGCCTGCGGTAGGTATATGTGGATCGGGCCTGCTGGACACCCTCGCTGAACTCTTCACCAACGGTATCATCGACCGAACCGGGCGATTCAGGGACAATACCCAACCGGGACTGACCCAGGCAGAGGAGGGCTGGCAGTTCCAACTGGCCCCGGAGCACGACGGCCATCACGAAATCGCCATCACACAAGCCGACATAGACAACCTGGTGCGCTCGAAAGCGGGGGTTTTTGCCGCCATCAAAGTGCTTATGGAGTCAACCCAAACAAAGCCGGCAGACCTTGAAGCCGTTTATCTGGCCGGGGGTTTCGGAAACTTCCTGAACGTTCGCCAGGCCGTCACTATCGGAATGCTTCCCGACGTGCCCATGGAGAAAATACAGTTTGTTGGAAACACATCCATCGCCGGGGCAAAGACGGTTCTGCTGAGCCGAAACGCGCTCGAAACCGCAGAAAGAATTGCCGAGGGCATGACGTATCTCGATTTAATGAGCCACCCGGGATATATGGATGAATTTACAAGAGCTAACTTTCTACCCCATACGGATTTATCGCTGTTTCCATCCGTAACGGAAAGCCTGATGCACCGTGCGTAGGAAGACGAACCAGAAAAGCAACCTGAATCGTACAAGGGACCTATATTAAGATGGCTGTCACTATAGCAATCAGTGGAAAAGGCGGGTCGGGCAAGACGACTCTGGCTGCAATGATCGTCAGGGCCCTGCTGGAGCGAGCCGATAAGGGAGCCGTCCTCGGGGTGGACGCGGATCCGAACTCCTGCCTGGGACTGACGCTGGGGGTCGAGCCGGTCGGCATTGTTGCCGAGATTCGCGAACAGGCCCGCGCTCAAACCCCCACCAATACCGGGATGGACAAAGTCAGGTCGGTCGAATACGGCATCCAACAAGCCATCACGGAAGCGGAGGGATTCGACCTTCTGACAATGGGTCAGCCGGAAGGACCGGACTGCTACTGCGCCGTCAATAACCTGCTGAGAAGATTCCTTGATGGCCTCGGCTCACAATACAGGTTCGTGGTCATGGACAATGAGGCAGGTATGGAGCATCTCTCCCGGCGGACCACCAACAATGTCGATGTGCTCTGTATCGCGGCCGAGCCGACCTCCGTCGGTGCGGTCACGGCCCAGCGAATCTTCAGGTTGGCCCGAAAGCTTCCGATCGCTGTCAGACAAATCGGCGTTGTATGGAGCAGGACCGATCAAGACAGAGAATTGAATGGAATAGACATTCTTGGACACATCCCCTATGACAAGGACGTCTCCGACGCCTCAATGCAAGGAAAGACGGTCTTTGACCTTGAAGACGACAGCCCAGCCCTTGTGGCTGCTCGCAGCATACTTGAGAAGATAATGGTCTTGAATCCGTGACGAACGACAAGTTATTTTTGGAGAATTTGAGATGCCAGTCCCTGAAATTGCAGAAAGCTTTACAGGCTCGGTAAACCGCGTCACGCTCGGCGCGACAAAAGACGGTGGCGGCACGCGCACCTCGATAGTGACCGTGGGCGGAGCACGCAATATGGTCTATGGCGGCTCGCCGAACGATGCCGGCGAGAAACCCGTGATTGCCATGGACGTCCTCGATGCCAGACCGGATGATTGGCCGGATGCCCTGCTCGAACCTTACAAAGATGTTCTCGACAGCCCCGGCGACTGGGCCAAGAAATGCGTGGAAGAGTACGGAGCGGAGCTCATCTGTCTGAAATTCGAGGCAATTCACCCGGACAAAGGCGACAAGGACGCCACACACGCCGTCAAGGTTACCGAGGAGGTGCTCAAGGCGGTTGGTGTTCCTCTTGTGCTCTGGAGTTGCGGATTCGACGAGAAGGACAACCAGGTTATGCCCAAGGTCAGCGGCGCTGCGAAGGGCGAGAATTGCCTCATCGGGACCGTCACCGAGGACAACTACAAATCTCTGACGGCTATCGCCCTGGCCGACGGTCATTTCCTCATTACCGAGGCCCCTCTCGATATCAACATTGCAAAACAGGTCAACATCCTGGCCTCCGATATGGGATTTCCGCTGGAGCGAATCGTGACGTTCCAATCGACCGGTGCCTTGGGATACGGAATCGAGTATGCGTATTCCATCCAGGAGCGCCAGCGCCAGGCAGCCCTCACAGGCGATAAGATGATGGCCATGCCGGCTATTTGTGACGTCGGCTATGAGTCATGGCGTGCGAAGGAGGCCAAGCTTGCCGACGCCCCCGGCTGGGGCGATGCAGCCGACCGCGGACCCATGTGGGAGGCCGCCACCGCCGTTTGCCTGCTGCAAGCCGGCGTCGATATCATTCGCATGCGACATCCCAGAGCGGTTGCCGCCGTTAAAGGTTTTATCGATCAAGTGTGCCAAAAGAATAACTCGTAGGGGCAGGCCGGCGTATCAGCCCGTGGAGGACAACTAAGGTGGCCGCCCCGCAGACAGAAAGGAAAAGAGTGCCATGATAATAATTGCAGAACGAATCAACGGAATGTTTACCAACGTCAAGCAGGCTATCGCCGACAAAGACAAGAAGGTCATTCAGGAACTGGCCAGGAAGCAAACCGAAGCAGGCGCTACGTATCTGGATGTGAACGTCGGCACCGCCGCGGCGGACCAGGCCGGAACCATGCAGTGGCTGGTTGAGACCATCCAGGAAACGTGCGCCACGCCCTTGAGCCTTGACTCGCAAAAACCGGATGTTATCGCGGCCGGGCTGAAGGTCATCAACGCTGAGAACGGGGTAATCCTGAATTCGACGCCTCTGAATAAGAAAACCGACGAAGAAATCTTTGATAAGTACATGGAGATGGCAGATCAGGCCGGGCCGAAAGCATGCATCATCACTCTGACCATGGACAAGAATGGCGTGCCGCAGGATGTGGATACGCGTGTGGCAATAGCAGCGGATATCATCTCGAAGGCGATGGAAAAGGGATTCGACTCGCAGCGACTGTTCGTCGACCCTATTATTCTGCCGGTCAAGGTGCCCAATGCACAGGTCCAGCCGGGCAATATCCTCTCGGCCATGGATCAGATAAGGTACCTGTCCGAACCGGCCCCGCACATGACAATCGGTTTGTCTAATCTTTCTCAGGGCGCGACGGAACGAAGCCTTATAAACCGGGTATTTCTGGCCATGGGCATCTCGCGCGGCCTGGATTCGGCTATTGTCGATGTGCTCGACGAAAAGCTGATGAACGTTCTGGCCACGGCGGAGATGCTGATGAACAAGCAGATATACTCAGATTCGTTCCTGAAGGTCTATGCCAGCATGAACGAATAGATGTCTCTTTTGCGGTTCTCGAAGAAGGCCTTTGTGTTCGGCAAGTCCCTCCCGGTTTGCGGATCGGTGGCAAAGCAAATGTGTGGCCTGTGCGACTTCTTGCGCGACAGGCTCTCACATTTTGTGCAGTCCGTGCGCCGTCGCGCGTGGTCGAGCAGGCGTAATATAGCTCTCTCATGTAGGCATACTCTGTATTCTCCGCTGCTCCTCTCCTTCGATTGAGGAGTGTCTCAATGATCTGAACTGTTCGCAGCCTCAGTGAATAAACAACGGCGGACAGAATCTTCGGTCGGGATGCCCGTCAGGGATTGGTAAGATTGGGCGCCCACATAATAGGCCGGAGTTCAGGAGTCTCGCCGGAGGCCGGGAACGTCTGCTGGACGGCTTCGCGTAGTCGCTTGGAGAGTTGGGCGATCGTCTCCGCGTGTGCAGGATCAGTGGCGAGGTTCGTCAGTTCCCGCGGATCAGCACCATGGTCGTAGAGTTCGCGGCCTTGCTTACCCTCTGCCCATTCCGTGTAACGCCACCGTGGCGTGCGCAGACTATAGCCAAAGAAACGGCCACCTTGTCTTCTATTGCCGCCACGCGAGACTTGAGTGACCGCCCAGCCGCGACCCGTCGCCGAGGGATCTTTGAGCATGGGTACCAGGCTCTGACCCTGCAAGTTCTCCGGCGCCTTGACACCGCAGAGTTCAGTAAGCGTCGGATACAGGTCAACGAGTCCTACCGGATCGCTGGCCACACCACCTTTCACACCCAACTTGGGTGCGGCAATGATGAGCGGCACGCGTGCACTTTCCTCAAACACGCTCATTTTTTGCCACAGCCCATGTTCGCCCAGATGATAGCCGTGGTCGCTGGTGAATACGACAATCGTGTTTTCCGCCAGGCCCAACCGGTCCAGTGCATCGAGCACACGACCAACCTGGGCATCCATGAACGTGGTGCTGGCATAGTAGGCTTGAACGCACTGACGGCGCAGCTCGTCGGTCAGTTTGTCCTGTTCCTTCTTGTAACTGCCCAGCGCCGGGGATGGCAAGTCGGCCTGATCCTCCTTTACGCCCTGCACGACAGGCATTTCACGTTCGGGGTAGCGATCGAAATAGGGCTGTGGCGAAACATATGGCGTGTGCGGGCGATAGAATCCAACAGCAAGGAAGAACGGGCGATCTGTCCGTCGGGCGCAACGCTCCAATACCCACTCGGCATCGGCGGCGAGCAGCCCATCGGTGTGGTGCCGGTCGCTCCTGGGCGAAGCATACCAGCTCAGGGTGCCGCCGAACTGCCCCGGTTTAAGACTGAAAATATGTGGCTCCTCCTCCAGACGGTCGCAACCCGCCGGATTCAGTTCCAGCTCCCACGAACCCGGATCGTCATGTCCGTTGGTGCCGATGGATTTGGGAACGTTATAGTGATAGAGCTTGCCG
>CP070806.1:251439-280889 GCA_020343675.1 Phycisphaerales bacterium | reverse complement strand
ATTATGTCTCCGGTCCAAGTGACTACCCTTTGATCCAACGCCAAGCCCCAATCCTCCCAATCTGCGACTTCAATGGCGACGGCCAAGTCGATGGAAAGGATTTGCTTTGCATGGTAGCCCAATGGGCCACAAACGATCCCGTGTGTGATATTGGCCCGTTTGCCTGGGGTGACGGCATTGTGGACCTCCAGGACATAGTCGCTCTGGCCGAGTACATTGGCAAGGAAGTGGTCGATCCCGCGCTGATTGCTCACTGGGCCTTGGATGAGACAGAAGGCACTGCGGCTCACGAGAGTATTGATGGCCGTGATGGCATTGTTCTGGGCAACCCGCTGTGGCAACCGACTGGCGGGCAAGTGGATGGCGCACTTCAATTCGACGGGGTTATTAACTGCGTCTCGACCGGCTTCGTGCTGGACCCGGCGCAAGGGCCATTCAGTGTTCTGGCCTGGGTCAAAGGCGGCGCGCCTGGCGAAGTGATCATTTCGCAGACGAATGGCGCCAATTTGCTCAAGGCAGACGCATTGGGCAACATCATGACCGAACTTAAGAGTCCGAACTGGGGCGCTGCTTTCCTGGTGTCGCAGACAAATATCACCGATGGGAAATGGCACCGGATCGGTCTGGTCTGGGATGGTTCGCGCAGAATGCTTTATGTCGATGGCGTCGTCGCGGCAGAAGATACGCAGGATGCTCTGCCGAGTTCCAGCAACGGCCTGTACTTTGGCACTGGCAAGGGCATGGAGCCGGGTAGCTTCTTCTCCGGCCTGATCGACGAGGTCCGCATCTACAACCGGGCCGTTAGGCCGTAGTTACAAGGCTTGTGTGAAATAGATCTAAAGGCTGGCAACTCAAGCGAGTTGTCGGCCTTTTTTGTTGGCTGGACTTGGAAGGCACGGTGAAAAAACTTCTCTCGCCGGGCCTATAAAACCTCTCCTACCTTTTACTGAGCCGCTTTGACTCGTCCGATAAGCGCCGTCTGCGCGCTATCGGCTTGAATTGGAGCCGCATTTCGGGTACAATTGTCTCAACAATTCACCGGATGAGGGAACCATCACCAAAGGACGGCCGACGGAAGATGAAAAGCGAGGGGGGATTCAGTGAACAGGCGAGGGGGGAAAAGCTCAGATCGTATTTCTCTCAAAGTGACGGTGGCGGTCTGCGTCCTTAGTTTCATCGCCGGCGTGGCCTATACAAAGGCTGACCGAACTGTGATGCTGCTTAGCTCCATTGCAACAGAACCGCAGGCGACGGGCACGCCGGCGCAAGATGTCGCTGCTGATCCGCATGTGCAACAAGTGCCTAAGGTACAAGTTGCACACCCTACCTCTTTGCCCGAGGGGCAAGAGACGAACGCACAATCCAGCGAATGGCGAACCGTAAGAATGCGCGTCACCGGCTATTGTCCCTGCCCGAAGTGCTGCGGCCAGTATTCCGATGGCATCACGGCCAACGGACACAAAATACAGCCGGGCGACACGTTTGTGGCCGCCGACAGAAGATATGCCTTCGGGACCGAAATGCTTATCCCCGGTTACAACAACGGCCAGGTTGTGAAAGTCCTCGACAGAGGCGGCGCCATCCGCGGCAACAAGCTGGATGCGTTCTTCCATACCCACCAGGCCGCACTGGAATGGGGCGTTAAGTACCTCGACGTCAAAGTGCGAGAGAATTGACGTAAGCGGTACAAGAAAACGGCGCAGGTTCTCTTTCATCGTACCTTCTCCCCAGAAATCAATTGAAGGCCCGCACTATTCTGCATACCATACGATGTCGCAGCGCCGATTCGGCGCTGGTGAGACTGAACAGCAAAGCAATGGTGATGCAATAAGGATGTGCGATTATGAAGGCCGCGAAGCTTCAATTCTGGGTATTGTCCTTGCTCGTCTCTACAATAATGTGGTGGGCCTCGCCCTTTGCGGCGGCTCAGCCATTGCCGCCCGAACTGCGGGCGGAGCCGATTCTCAAAGCGTGTGATATCAAGGGCGGTTTGATCGTCCACATCGGTTGCGGCAACGGTCGCCTTACTGCGGCTCTGCGCGCCGGCGACAGCTATCTCGTGCATGGTCTGGATCCGAGTCAGAGCAATATCGAACGTGTGAGGGCGTATCTCCAATCCATCGGTATCTATGGGCCGGTGTCGGTCGAGAAACTGAAGGGCACCAGCCTGCCCTACATTGACAATCTTGTGAACCTGGTGGTCTCGCAAGACCTTGGCGTGGTTCCGATGAGCGAGGTGATGCGGGTGCTATGCCCGAATGGCGTCGCTTACATCCGAAAAAACAGCCAATGGGTCAAGACGGTTAAACCGCGATCGACAGAGCTCGATGAATGGACGCACTATCTGCACGATGCGTCGAACAACGCCGTCTCACATGACCAGGTGGTCGCACCGCCCCGGCGGATGCAGTGGGTCGGCAGTCCGCGGTACGCGCGGCACCATGATCGCATGTCGAGCGTCAGTGCGGCGGTGACGGCCGGGGGGCGGGTCTTCTACATTATGGACGAGGCGTCACATGCCTCGATTCTGATCCCGCCCAAGTGGGCGCTGATCGCACGCGACGCCTTCAACGGTACGGTTCTGTGGAAGCGGCCGATAGGCAAATGGTTCACACACCTCTGGCCCCTCAAGAGCGGGCCGGCGCAGTTGCCTCGACGTCTGGTTACGGACGGCCAGCGCGTGTATGGGACGCTCTCTCTGGATTCCCCATTGACCGCGCTCGACGCGGCGACGGGTGAAACTCTCCGAATGTATGAAGGCACGGGGGCTGCTGAAGAGGTCATCCTCTCGGACGGCGTGCTGTTCGTGCTTGTCAATGACGCGGTACAGAAGCCCGACTACGATGGCAGCGGACGTTTCGCTAAGGGCGCCCGGGAGAAGTTCTGGGACGAGGCCCCCCGAAAACTCGCGGCGGTCCGCGCCGAAAGCGGAGAAATCTTGTGGGCGACCCGTCATCGCGTGCTGCCCGGCACGCTGGCTGCGGACAAGCAACGCGTCGTTTTCCACGACGGTCTGAGCGTGGTTTGCCTCGACCGAAAAACAGGAGACGACATTTGGCGATCAACGCCGATTGCCCGGGCCGATGAGATCCGCTCGTTCTATATCCCGATCCTCGTCTTGTACGAGGACGTGGTTTTGTTCTCCGGCGGTGAGACGGCCGGCCTGCAAACAGGCTCCTGGTACACCAGCGGTAAGGATACGATGACGGCGCTGTCGGCAGAGACGGGCGAAGTCCTCTGGACGGCTTATCATCCGCCATCGGGGTACCGCTCCCCTGAAGATATGCTCGTGGCTAACGGCCTTGTCTGGACGGGCGAGACCACCAGTGGAAGGGCGGTCGGGGTCTTTACCGGCCGGGACCCGCGCACCGGCGATGTCAAAAGCGAGTTCTCGCCCAACGTCGAGATATACTGGTTCCACCATCGCTGCTATCGCGGCAAAGCCACCGACAACTATCTGCTGGTCTCGCGCGCCGGCACAGAGTTTGTCGATGTCCACAACGAGCAGTGGATTCCGAACCATTGGACGCGCGGTGCGTGTCTGTACGGCGTTATGCCCGCCAACGGTCTGCTTTACAATCCACCCCACCCTTGCGCGTGCTATCTCGAGTCCAAGCTGTATGGTTTTAACGCCTTGGCGCCGGCTTCGACGAGCCCGCGCATTACCGGCAGAGCCGGCAGCAATGAGCGCCTTGAGAAAGGCCCCGCGTACAGGCAAATCGAAAATCTTAATTCTAAAATCGAAAATCCCGATGAGTGGCCTACCTACCGCCACGATGCGGCGCGCAGCGGCCGGGCGAGCACAACTGTTCCGCCGGCACTTAAGCGCGCATGGCACGCGGGCATCGGCGGCAGGCTGACGAGTCCCATCGTCGCTGATGGCAAAGTTTTCGTCGCTTCTGTGGATTCTCATACCCTCCATGTGCTCGACGCCGCTTCGGGCGAGAAGCTGTGGCGCTACACGACGGGCGGGCGCATCGATTCGCCGCCTACTTTTTATCAGGGCCAGGTGCTGTTCGGCTCGACTGATGGATGGGTCTATTGTCTCGATGCTTCGGATGGTGCTCTGCTGTGGCGCTTTCTGGCGGCGCCGGTGGACCAGCGCCTGACGGCGTTCGAGCAGTTGGAGTCCGTCTGGCCCGTCCACGGTAGCGTGCTTATTAAGGGCGATGTTTTGTATTGCGTCGCGGGCCGGTCAATGTTTCTCGATGACGGGCTGCGGGTTTTGCGTCTCGATGCAAGAACAGGCCGACTGCTTTCAGAAACCGTGCTGGACGACCGCGAGCCTGCCACGGGCAAGGACCTGCACACATACGTGAGCTGGTTGAACATGCCGCCGGCTCTACCCGACGTCCTGTCCAGCGATGGCCGGTATATTTACATGCGCTCTCAGCCTTTCAACCTTGATGGTACACGCTTGCCGTTAGAGAAAATGCCGGCGGGACAGGATGCAGACAAGGGCGCCCCGCCCGCCACGCAGCACGCCGAGTATGCGCATCTGTTCAGTCCGACCGGTTTTCTCGACGACGCCTATTGGCACCGCACGTACTGGATGTACGGCAGCACGTTCGTCAGCGGCTGGTGCGGCTATTTCCTGGCCGGCAAGGAGGCTCCGGCGGGCAAGATTCTTGTATTCGATGATTCGAAGGTTTATGGGTTCGGCCGCAAGCCACAATACTACCGCTGGACAACGCCCATCGAGCATCAGTTGTTCGCCGCTTCTAAAGGTTTCAGCGGTTCGGTCGATGGTAGTTCCGACAGATCGCTCATCAGCATCGAGAAATCCGATAGCCTCAATCCCGCCGGCAAGCCTTTGACCGTCGAGGCATGGGTCAAAGCGGATAGGCCCGGCGGGGTGATTCTTGCCCACGGTGGAAGCAACCACGGCTACGCACTGTACCTTCAGGGCGGGCGGCCGCGATTTGCCGTCCGTATTCGCGGGGAGGCCGCTTCAGTTGTCGCCAAGGCAAGAGTCGTTGGCAAGTGGGTCCACCTTGCCGGTGTCCTGACCGGTGAGGAGCTTCAAATCTACGTGCAGGGCAAGCTTGCCGGCTCGGCGAAGGCGCCGGGCTATATTGCAGCAGATCCGCAGGAAGCAATGGAAATCGGCGCCGACGAAGGCTCCATCGTCGCCGACTACACAAGCCCGTTTGGCTTGGCGGGTCTGGCAGATGAGGTCAGGATCTATCATCGCGCGCTGAGCGCTGTTGAGATCAGCAGTCATACTTCGTCGCCTGGGAAAGTGGACGAGGCGGATTTGGCGCTGCGGTATTCCTTTGACAAAGGGGATGCTTCCGACGCATCGGGCAACGGGAACAATGGCAAGGTCGATGGGGCGGTTTCCGTCCGGGGCAAATTCGGGCGGGCCATGAAATTCACCGGTGCGGCGGCGTCTGTTCCGGGGTTCGCTGTCAAACACAACTGGACCGTGGACATGCCGGTGATCGTCCGCGCGATGGTCCTGGCAGGCGGAACGCTCTTTGTCGCAGGGCCGCCGGATTTAGTTGACGAATCCGAAGCGTTCAGACAGATTAATGATCTGCACGTGAAGCGCAATCTGGCCGAGCAGGCGGCGGCTCTGGATGGCCGCAAGGGCGCTTTGCTGATGGCCGTATCGGCTGCCGACGGGACCGAGTTGGCGCGTTACGATGTGGATTGTCCGCCCGTCTTCGATGGCATGGCCGCTGCATCCGGGCGATTATACATGGCTACTGTAAACGGAGGGGTCCTGTGTTTCCGCCCGGACAAATAAGCGATTTCAGTCCGGATGGCCCCAGACCTTTGGGACTTTGAAGTCACCGGGCTTTTTGTTGGGCGGGACGTTGGGCTTGACGGCCTGGCTGGCGTAGGATTCCAGACGACGCTTGAGCTCACGAAGCTTCTGCGGACGTTTCCGGCTCAGGTCGTTCTTTTCAGAAGGATCTTCGGCCAGATTAAAAAGCTCGAAGACATTTCGCTCAGTTGGTTGCCCCGCGTTGTTGGCTCCGATACTTGCGTTCCACACCAGTTTCCAATCGCCACAGCGGATGGCTCCGTTGGCGGGCGTGACGTTCAGCAGTATTTCTTCGTGCGGTGTGGGTTTGCCCTGGGCAATTGTGGGCCAGGCATTTTTACCGTCCAGCGGTAATGATTGTTCAAGCGTACCGCCGGCAAGATTGATTAACGTCGGATACATATCCACGATGTGAAGCGGCTCGTTGACGACGGCGCCGGCTTTGAGTACGCCGGGCCAGACGACAATGGCCGGCACGCGTATGCCTCCCTCGTAAAGCTGGGCCTTCTGCCCGCGGAGGGGCCCGTTGTCGGAGACGTTGCCAACGCCCCCGTTGTCCGAACAAAAGACAATCAGCGTATTTTCCCTGATACCGCGTTCATCCAGCGCGGTGACGATCCGTCCTATGGCATTATCCATCGATGTCACCATCGCAGCGAAAATGCGTTTTCTCTTTTGCTCGATATGCTTGTGCTTGTCGATATCCGATTGAGGCGCTTGGAAGGGTGAATGGACGGCGTTGAAGGGAACATAGAGGAACAGCGGTCCAGAGACATCGTGTCGCTCGATGAGGCGCACTGCTTCGTCGGCGAGCAAATCGGTCGTGTAGCCTCTTTCGCGTACAGGCTCATCGTTGCGATGCCAGTCCAGACCTCCGTCGCGAATGTGGGTAAAGTAATCCAGAGCGCCGTTGTAGTGCCCATACTGGTGGTCAAAACCGCGCGAGGTCGGCAGATACTCAGAGCTCAGGTGCCCCAGGTGCCATTTGCCGCAGATGGCGGTTGTGTAGCCGGCTTCCTTCAGCGCCTGAGCCAGCGTGCGTTCCTCCAAAGCCAATCCATAGTTGGCCCAGGGTCGGACCACTCCCACCTGCAATCCATAGCGCATCGGATATCGCCCCGTCATCAGGCTTGAGCGTGTGGGCGAACATACCGGCTGAACGTAGAACTGTTCGAGGCGCGTCCCTTCGGCGGCGAGCCTGTCGATGTTGGGCGTCCGAATACTGCCGCCGTGATAACCCACGTCCTTCCAGCCCAAATCGTCGGCCAGAACAAAGACGATGTTGGGCCGGAGCGCCGGCGATCTGCGCGCGAGTCCGGTTGTTTGCCAGGCAATCATCGAGACAGCACCGAGTCCCGTTGTTTTGAGAAGCTCACGACGTGTGCAATTATAGTGACTCATATCACGATTTCTCCTTCCACGTGCAACTTGCGTGTCAATCACAGGCGCCAGGGCGAGCGCAGGGCGCAGCTCAATATGCGATTGGCCGAGGGGTCGCCGATTATCTGCTCTTTCTCGGCGTCCCATCGCATCTTACGGCCGCAGATCATGGCGATGTTTCCCAGATGCGCAACTGTAGCCGAACGCTGGCCGACCTCCACCGGCGATATCGTCCTGCCCCTTGTCTTGACGCAATCCAGGAAGTCCCGGCGATGTCCCTGACGGTGGTCGCCGGCGGGCCTGGGAAGATGGATGTCATCAGGTCCGATTGTTGTCTTGCGCAGGTTCGCAGGGCTCGTCTTCAAGCCCGCTCGCGTCACATGTACCCAGCCTGTGTCGCCTATGAAGTGGACTCCCTGAGGCAAGTGGTTATTGCTGGCCACGCGCATCACGAGGCTGTCGGAGTAGGCGCACTCGAAGTCGTAATCGACCGCCGCGTTCCACAGGCCGTCTTGAGGGAAGACGCCGGTTCCCTGCACTTCGACCGGGCCTGTGTCGTCGCAATTCATGCCCCAATGCGCGATGTCGATATGATGCGCACCCCAGTCAGTGACCTGGCCGCCGGAGTAGTCCAAAATCCAGCGGAAGTTCCAGTGGCAGCGATTCTCGGTGTACGGGGCCCACGGCGCCGGGCCAAGCCATAGCTCGTAATCGAAACCGTCGGGGATCGGCATCTGCGGCTGCGAATCGATTCGATAAACGGTTTCTGCGCCTCCGGCGGGCTTGAAACCCGGCCCGATCCCCACTTCCACTTTTTTGAGCCGGCCGATCCGCTCATTGCGGACAAGCTCGCAGGCAAAGCGAAAGTGGTCCGTCGAGCGCTGCCAGCTTCCTGTTTGCCAGACGCACTTGTAACGATTGACCGCCTCAACGATGGCCCGGCCCTCGCGGATCGTCAGAGCCAGCGGTTTTTCGCCATAGATGTCTTTGCCTGCACGAATCCCGGCCAGCGCGATGACCGCGTGCCAGTGGTCGGGGACGGAAATGCAAAGGGTGTCGATGTCGTCGCGGGCAATCAGCGTGCGAAAATCGTTGTAGCCGGCGCAGTCTGCACTACCGTAATGTCTGTTTATCTTTTGCACACCGGCGAGCCGGCGTTTGGCGTCCACGTCGCAGACGGCCGCAATCCGGCAATCGGTCTCCTGCAAAAATCCATCCGCGTGGCGCATCCCCATACTGCCCAGGCCGATCAGCCCCATTGTGATGCGGTTGCTCGCGGCCGTCTGTCCATTCTTGCCGAGTGCTGAGGCCGAAACAATGTGCGGAACGGCAACGGTCACAGCGGTATTCTTGATAAAAGCGCGCCGTGACATTGTTGTGTGGGTTGATTTCATCACAGGTTTCTTCCCGAAGCGTATCACACGGTCCCGGACGATTGAGTGGATTCTCTGGCCTCAATCAGCATCCTGATCCATACACTGACGTAGTGGCCATGGTCGTGATACGTTCGGCCGCTGACAAGGTTGCCATCCACGACACACGGCTCGTTCACAAAGGTGCCGCCGCAGACTTCGAGGTCGAACTTGCACTTGGGCACGGTGGCCATCCGCCGGCCTTTCACACAGCCGGCATAGGCCGGGATTTCCACGCCGTGACAGACGCAGGCGATGGGCTTGTTGGTCTCGAAGAAATGCCGCGTAATGCGGACAAGCTCTTCGTCATAGCGCAGGTATTCGGGGGCGCGGCCGCCCGAGAAGAATATGCCGAGGTACTCCTCTGGCTTAACGTCTCGAAAGGCGATGTCGGCCTCGACGGTGTAGCCCTCGAATTCGCGCGTCACCTGCCCATCCCAATCGGGCGGAATCTCATGCAGGACCATGTGATACCGCCGCTTTTGAGGCCCGGCCACCACCGGCTCGAAACCGTCTTCCTGCAGGCGATAATACGGATACAACGTATCAACGGTCTCGGTCGCCTCGCCAATGATAATCAGTACTTTGTTCATAGCTTGACCTCTTTTCCTTACCTGAATATAGGCTCGCAGGCATCTATTGTCAACGCTCGCCAGAAAAGTCTTGACAACGCGCTTGTGAGATATGGATAATTGAGCGGATTTTCTATTATGGACGCAATAAGACGATTAGCACAGGAACACACCGAGGTCACGAGGCGATACCTGCTCCAGCTCGGAGCAGCAGGCGCAGCCGGCTTGAGCGTATCCAGGCTGTGGGCGCAGCAGGGCGGTGATGCCGATGCGCTGCTCGCTGAGGCCGTTTCTCGGCTGGAGTATCTCACGCGGGAGGAGAATTTCCGCAACGCCGGCCGAGGTAAACCGAAGCCGCATACGCTGCCGGCCGCGAAGCTGCGCGAGGTGGGGCTCTCTCGCGAGACCTGGTGGCTCGAGATTCTTCCCGATCCGCAGAGCAACGCTCAGTTGGAACGACCGCTCTCCAGGGCTTCGGGGACCGCTCTGGACTTCGCCGGGCTGATGAAGCTCGCCGAGACGCGCGCCGTCAGGTTCATGAGTGTTATGTCCTGCACAAACGGCAGAGAGCCGTTCGGTATGGGTTTATGGGAAGGCGTTCCGATGCGCGATGTCGTTTGGCTTGCTCGGCCGACCTCCAACGTCCGCCGGGTCTTCTATTACGGCTACCACAACGAGGACAAGGAGCAGCGATTCCAGAGCTCTCTGCCCATCGGCCGTGTTCTGGAGGACCCGCCGGGTGAGCACCCCGTGATACTCTGCTACAAGCTCAACAACGAATGGCTCACGCCCAAGCGAGGCGGGCCCGTTCGCGTGATTGTCCCGGAGGAGTACGGCAACAGATCGGTCAAGTGGCTCCAGCGTATCATGCTGACCAACAGCTTCAAGGCAAATGATACCTATGCCGAGTGGAACAACGACACCGTCAGTCACTTAAAGACCTGCGCACGCTTCATTCATACTCCGGAGAAGATGAAGGCCGGCGAGCTGGCGGCGATAACCGGAGTCGCACAGGTCGGTATGTCGGGTCTGAGCAAAGTCCAGCACTGGCTGCACCTGCAAGGTGAGCCGCTTCCGGATGACGATCCCTACTTCGCGAAGGGGCAATGGAAAGACGCCGAGGTTCTTCCCGCTCCCGAGCAGTGGGGCGGGGGTCTTCCTGACGGCAAGCTGCCTCCTGTGCCGCGTCAGTTTGACGCTACCGGCAAGCCCAGGCAGTGGCCACTCCGTAACACCATTGTCCATTGGGCGGCCCTGCTCAGAGCTCCGCGCCCGGGCAAGTACGAGCTTCGCTGCCGTACCATCGACGCCAACGGCATCGCCCAGCCCATGCCGCGTCCCTTCCCCAAGTCCGGCCACAACGTCATCCAGACCGTCCAAATCGTCGTTCAAAGCTAACGCGATGTGTACACCGTCTGTCAGGCGCGAGCGGCGATGGCTTGCTTTACGCGCTCCGGCGTCATCGGGATCTGGAATACTCTGGCGCCGGTTGCATCGTATACGGCGTTGGCCAGGACGCCGCCCATACAGATGATCGCCGGTTCTCCGGCTCCTTTTGAAGGCTCATCGTCGGCCTCGATCAGCACCATTTCGATCTTGGGCAGCCACGAGAATCGAGGCAGTTCGTATGTGCCGAAGCTTAAGTCACCGACTCGTCCGTCGCTGTGGTGTATCTCTTCGGTCAGGGCATAGCCCATTCCCATCGTGATGCACCCTTCGGTTTGCAGCGCGACGCCTTCGGGATTGATCACCAGGCCCAGGTCCTGCGCGCAGACGACGCGCTTGACCTGTATGCTCCCGGTTCGCTCGTCAACGGCTACCTCTGCGAAAAGCACGACAGGCACGCCCACGTCGAAGCCGCAGGCCATGCCGTAGCCGCGTCCGCTCGGAGACTTCTTTGCCGGGGTCCAGCCGAACTTATCCGCCCCGGCCTTAAGGACCGCGCGGAACTTCTCGTCTTGGATGTTCTTCAGGCGAAACTCCAGCGGGTCAATGCCCGCACGGGCGGCCATGACGTCGATGTGCGATTCTCGCGCAAAGCTGTTGGTGTTGTTGTCGGGTGCACGCCAGGGGCCGGTCTTGACGAGGTGTTGTCGCTCGCCGTTACGCAACTCCCGATGGAGGGTCGTGCGATTGTTCGGCACGTCGTAGAACAGCTTGGCGCCTCGCCCGCCCATTCCGTGGACCGTGTAATCCCACAGAACCATCTTGCCTGAATTGTCGAATCCCGATTTTATCTTGACGGCGGCCGCAGGTCTGAACGTGTCATAGAAAAACTCGTCGGCGCGGCTCCAGATGAGCTGGACGGGTTTCTTCACTATCTTTGCGATCTTGACCACCTGGATCGCCTGCTCGAAATTAATCTTTCCTCCGAACCCGCCTCCTACGAAAGGCGCAATCACACGGACGTTCTCGGCCGGCATTCCCAAGTCGCGCGTCAGTTGCCGGTGAAGGCCGAAAGGCGTCTGCGTCGAGGCCCAGACCGTGAGCTTGTCACCCTCGAAGTGCGCCACGGCCGTATGAGTCTCAATCGGAGCGTGAGAAACGTAGCCGTTCAAATACGTTTCCTCAACCACCTCTTTGGCGAGCTTCCGGCCGCTTCCGAGATTGCCGGCATTGTCGGTGACTCTGCCCTCGCCGGCATTATCCATGAAATAATCGAAGACGGTCTTGTCGTCGAAACGCGCCTTCGGGATATCGTACTCTGCCTTGAGGTTCTTGAGGGCCTCTTCGGCCTGATCGGGATTCTTGTGGAGCACGGCCACCAGCTCGCCATCCCGGACCACCTGGTATCCCTCCATTTCGTCAACGGCCGATGTATCGAGACTCGTCAAAGTCGCGCCGTGCGACGGCGGCCGCAGAACCTTCGCGCTGACCATGCCGGGCACGCGAATGTCGCCGGTGTATTTGGCCTTGCCCGTCACTTTGTCCCGGGCGTCCAGCCGGTTGATGGGTTTTCCGATCAGGTTATACTGCCCGACCGTCTTTATCTCGGGGGCCTGCTCCAGGTGCCTTTCGATTCTCTTGCCCTGAGTCAGTTGAGCGTAGGTTACTCTGCGGGATTGCTGAGTCTTGTCAAAGACGACTCCGTCTTTGACAGCCAACTGCTCTTTGGGCACCTTCAGACGCACCGCTGCCAGCCCGATCAGGACGGCCCTCGCTTCGGCGCCGGCGGCTCGGAGAATCGGTCCGAATCTCGGCGTTGTCGTCGATCCCCATGTACCGGCATCGAACGGACAGCGGGCCGTGTCCGCCATCACCATATCAACCGAATCCAGAGACACGTCAAGCTCGTCGGCCAGAGTCTGGGCCAGAGACGTCATGGGGCCCTGCCCCAGCTCCACTTTGCCGGCGAAGCAGGTGACTCTGCCGTCCTCGCCGATGCGAAGATAGGCGTTGAAATCGGGACGTTCCCCGCGGCGTTGCTGCCCCTGCCCCAAATCACCTGTCGCAAAGAGAATGATGATCCCGCCGCCCAGGCCCTGCAAGAATTCTCGACGGCTGACCGGATAGAGACTCTCATCACGGCCGTGCTCGGCGACCTGCAATTTATCGTCGTTCATCTTTATCTGGCTCCTTTCATTTCCGCAGCGGCATCTTCGATGGCTCGGATAATTCGCGTGTGCGCTCCGCAGCGGCAGAGGTTGTACTCCATGCCACTCACGATGTCCTCGTAGGTCGGCTCGGGCTTTCTCAGCAGAAGGCTATAGGCGTTGAGAATCATGCCCGGCGTGCAGAAGCCGCACTGAAGCGCATCGTGTTTGGCGAAGGCTTCCTGGAGCGGATGCAATTGGCCGTTCCTGGCCAGCCCCTCGATGGTTAGAACCTCCCTGTTCCGAACGCTCCGAACCGGAACGATGCAGGACCGGACGGCCCTGTTGCCCATCACCACAGTGCATGCCCCGCACGTGCCCTCGCCGCAGCCGTACTTGGTGCCCGTGAGCCCCAGGTCGGTGCGCAAGACCCACAAGAGCGGCCGTTCGCCTTCTGTGGTCACGGTCACTTCTTTGCCGTTGAGTGTGAAGGAAATGGTCTCGTTCATAGCGAACCCTCTCTATTCTCAAATTAGGACTTCAATACTGAAAAGGGAATATAAACGCTCGTCCCGGCAGTTGTCCAGAGAAATTTTCGGTGCCTCCGGCTACAAATCACCCGGCGGATGAATCACCCTTAGAACAACCGGGGAATCCCGGAGCTGTTGCGGGATCACGTCTGTTTCCTTGGAACTGACGGTTGGTGCGGATTTCCTTGAAAGATGATGCTGTGACAGTATAATGGCTTTCCGCGAATCTGAATTAAAGGGGCTTCGATGGGAAGTCTGGTACGCATGGGAACGATGTTGGCGTTTGAAAAGGCTCTGAGGATTGTCCTGGGCTCGGCGCGCAGGCTGGGCGGCGAGCGGGTGGACCTCGACCAGGCGGCCAATCGCGTGCTGGCCGAGGACGTCACATCGGATATGGACATCCCGCCCTTCAACAAATCCGCTATGGACGGCTTCGCGTGCCGGCGAGCGCATCTGAACCACGAGCTTGAAGTCGTCGAAACCATCCCGGCCGGAGCGGTTCCCTCGCAATCCATCGGGCCGAACCAGTGCGCGAAAATCATGACCGGCTCGGTTGTGCCCGAAGAAGCCGACTGCGTGGTAATGAAGGAATTCGTCGAGACGCCGGCGGAAAATACCATTCGCTTCACCGGTGAATCGACCGCCGACAATATCTGCTTCAAGGGCGAGGACGTCAAAGCCGGCCAGGTCGTTCTGTCCAAAGGCACGCTGCTCAAGTCTCATCATGTCGCCATCCTCGCGTCCGTTGGCCACGCTCAGTTGCTGGTCTCGAAAAAGCCGACGGTCGGAATTATGGCGACCGGCAGTGAGCTGGTGGACCCGGCGTCGCGGCCCGAACCGTCACAGATAAGAAACAGCAACAGCGCCCAGCTCGCGGCACAGGCCAGGGCGATGGGCATCCCGGCGACCGATTATGGCATTGCCGCCGATACCGAGGTCGCCATTGACGCCATGTTCAAGAAGGCCGCGGCGCAGAATGATGTGGTTATTATCTCCGGCGGCGTTTCCGTCGGCGATTTCGACCTCGTGCCCGGGATATTGAAGCAGAACGATGTCGAGTTGTTATTCGAGAGCATCGCCGTAAAGCCGGGCAAGCCTTCGGTCTTCGGCGTCTCGGAGCAGGGCTACTGCTTCGGCCTGCCGGGCAATCCGATGTCCACGTTTGTCCAGTTCGAGGTCTTGATTAAGCCTTTCCTCTATAAGCTGATGGGCCATGATTACAAATGCCCCAACGTGCGGATGCCGTTGGCTGAGGTGATAGAGCGAAAGAAAACGGAAAGGCGGGTGTGGTTTCCGGTGACGATCACCGAGGCGGGGCAGGTCAAGCTCATCGAATATCACGGCTCGGCCCATATCAGCTCGCTCTCAGATGCCGACGGGCTGATCAGCGTTGATGTCGGCGTGGCCCGGCTCGAAAAGGGAACGCTCGTTCAGGTCAGATTGATTTAGGTGCGAAAACCACTGTTGGCTTTTGTATGTGATGAATGTGAACTACTTGAGAATCTCCGTTACCGACAGATGCAACCTGCGGTGCACCTATTGCAGCCCGCCGGGCGCGTGCGATTTTATTCCGCATGAGGAAATCCTGACGTTTGAGGAAATCGAGCGGCTGGTTGGGCTTCTGGCTGGCTGCGGTATTCGCAAGGTCAGGCTCACGGGAGGCGAGCCGCTGGTCAGAAAAGGGATCGTCGAGCTTGTCAGACGTCTGGCGCCGATTGAGGGTATTGAGGAAGTTTCACTGACCACGAATGGCGTGCTTCTTGCGCCGATGGCGGCCGAGCTCAAAGCCGCCGGCGCTGGGCGGGTCAATATCAGTATCGATTCGATGAAACTGCAGACGTACCAGCAGATGACCGGCTTCGATGCGCTGCCTGAGGCGATCTCGGGCATTCACAAGGCGATAGAGGTGGGGCTTACTCCCGTGAGAATCAACAGCGTCATCGTCAAAGGCTTGAACGACAGCGTCGAAGAAATTGAGGCGCTGGCCGGGATGAGCATGGATTTAGCGGTAGCGGTTCGGTTCATCGAATATTGTCCGACGGACACACACACGAGCCCGGCGAGCAGCTACGTTCCGAATAGCGAAATTCGGTGTATTATCGAGAGCCGGCTTGGTACGCTTGTGTCTGTTCCGAGCGGCGATATGGACGGCCCGGCGGTTTATTTCAAAGCGCCGAGCTCGGCCGGGACGATAGGTTTTATCAGCGGACGTTCGTTACTGTTTTGCCCGACGTGCAATCGACTTCGGCTGACCAGCGATGGAAGAGTCAAACCTTGTTTGTATGCGGCGCCCGACTATGACCTCAAGACACTGCTCAGAAGCGGTGCCGGCGACGAGCAGGTGCGGGACCTGCTCAGATCGATCTTGCGGGGAAAAGGGCAATTTACGAGAGTCAATTCCGCCGTCCAGGAATTCAGGAGATTCTCCATGCAGAGTATCGGAGGTTAAGAGTCAAATGCGGGACCCGAAGGGCATGGTCGATGTGGGAGACAAGGCCGTCACGGCCAGAACCGCCAGAGCATGCGGGAGCATCGTTCTTGGCGAGGCGGCGTTTGCCGCGCTCAAGCGGGGTACTTGTGTGAAAGGTGATGTCCTTGCGACGGCCAAAGTCGCTGCGATTGGCGCGGTTAAATTGACACCGGCGCTGATTCCGATGTGTCATCCGATCCTCGTCGAGGGCGTCGATGTCGAATTTGAGCTGAACGAGGCGGATGAGTCGGTGACGGTTACGGTGACCGTCAAATCCTCAGGCAAGACGGGGGTTGAAATGGAAGCTCTGGCGGGCGCGGCCGTGGCGTGTCTTACCGTCTATGATATGCTCAAATACACGGGCAAAAGCATGACCATCGGCGAGATAACGCTTCTCGAAAAAACGGGTGGAAAAAGTGGGGACTACAAGAGGCACGATTAGGGCGATATCGGTCTCGGAAGAAAAAGGCACGCAGAAAGTCAACGTGCCCGAAGCCGAGCTTAGGGCCGACTTCGGTCTGGTCGGAGATGCCCATGCGGGCAAGTGGCACAGACAGGTCAGCTTGTTAGCCGCCGAGTCGATTGAGAAGATGATTGCAAAGGGCGTACAGGTCTCGCCCGGTAATTTTGCTGAGAATATCACCACCGAGGGAATCGATCTGCTGTCGCTGTCTTTGGGCAGCCGACTCAGACTTGGCGGTAGCGTCGAGCTCGAAGTGACGCAGTTCGGCAAGGAATGTCATAGTCGGTGTGAAATCTTCGAGCAGGCGGGCGATTGCATCATGCCGCGAGAAGGAATTTTTGCAAAGGTCACCGCGCCCGGCCGGATTCACGTGGGCGATGCGATAGAACGAATCGATGATTAGAACTGCCATACTGACAATCAGCGACAGTTGTGCACAGGGTACGCGAGCCGACCTGAGCGGGCAGGCCATAAAAGAAATGCTCGAGGATGGCGATTATGAACTGATTGAAATGGCAACCGTCCCGGATGACCGACAAACCATAGCGAGTATGCTGAGGCGTTATTCGGATGAGCAGGGCGTCGAGCTTGTTCTGACCACGGGAGGGACGGGACTGGGACCGCGTGACGTGACGCCGGAGGCGACGGAGGACGTGTGTGAACGAATGGCCCCCGGATTCAGCGAGCTTCTAAGGTCCGAAGGATTCAAAAGGACGCCCAATGCGATTCTCTCCCGTGGAGTCGCGGGCGTTCGCAAGGGGACGTTGATTGTCAATCTCCCGGGCAGCCCGAGGGGCGTCCGTGAGTCTTTGGAGATTATCCTCAGTATTCTTCCGCACGCCGTGCAGATGATGCGCGGCGGCGGACATTGATGTGCATAAGTAGCATCGATGAACGTAAATAGGAAATCCCTGTGAAGCGTAAACTTTTTTCAGTCGTACTCATCACCTTTGTTGTAGTTCTTCTTGTAACGGTCGCAATTATGTTCACTACCGTACAATCGGCGACGGGTGAAATCTGCGTCGCCGTTGCCAGCAACTTTACGGATACCATCAAGGATATTGCCGAGCGTTTCGAGGCGAAAACGGATCGCAACGTAGTATTGGTTTTCGGCTCCACGGGCAAACTTTATGCGCAGATCAAAAATGGAGCGCCTTTCGATATTTTCTTCGCCGCCGCCGTACGCGAGCCGGAGTTGCTGGAGAAGGAAGGACCGGCCGTGCCTGGTAGCCGCTTTACCTATGCCGTGGGCAAGCTGGTCCTGTGGAGCCCCGAAGCGGGATATGTGGATCGGGAAGGCAAGGTGCTGGAACAGGCGGATTTTCGCCATCTGGCGATTGCGAATCCCAAGCTCGCTCCTTACGGTCGGGCTGCTCAGGAAGTATTGCAGGCGCGCGGCATATGGGATGAGCTCAGTGAGCGGCTCGTGCGTGGGGAGAATATCAGTCAAACCTTCCAGTTTGTCAAGAGCGGTAATGCGGAATTGGGTTTCGTAGCCTGCTCCCAGGTGAAACGCCCGGGTCAGTCCATTGAAGGTTCCTGGTGGGAGGCGCCGCAGACGCTCTATTCTCCCATCGAGCAGCAGGCGGTGCTGCTGAAAGACAGCAAAATCGCACGCGACTTTCTGGTGTTTGTCCGGAGTGAGGAGGCACTTAAGATTATCCGCGAATACGGGTACAGTACGCCATGATGTTCAGCGAGGCAGACCTGACAGCTCTTGTGATTACCTTCAAGCTTGCGGTGATCACCACGATAACACTGTTATTGTTGGGAACGCCACTGGCGTGGTGGTTGGCGCGCACTCATTGGCGGTTCAAGTTCATGCTTGAAGCAGTGGTCGCTTTGCCGTTGGTGTTGCCGCCTACCGTGCTGGGCTTCTACCTGCTTATAGCGCTCGGTCCCAATGGTCCCGTGGGCGGGTTAGTGGAATGGCTGGGCGGCCGGCCGCCGGCTTTTACCTTTGCCGGCCTGGTCATTGGCTCGGTCATCTACTCTATGCCTTTTGTCGTCCAACCATTGCAAGATGCTTTCAGCACAATCGGCCGGCGTCCGTTGGAGGTGGCCGCAACCCTCCGGGCCTCGCCGCTTGACAGTTTTTTCAGCGTTGCCGTTCCGCTGGCCCGTCCCGGTTTTCTCACTGCGGCGGTGCTTGGGTTTGCTCACACCGTGGGTGAATTTGGGGTCGTCCTGATGATTGGCGGCAACATTCCCGGTGCGACACAGGTCGTATCCATTGCCATCTACGACCACGTCGAGGGGCTGGAATATGCGCACGCCCATTGGTTGTCCGGTGGATTGATGCTCATGTCTTTTATCATGTTGATGGTTGTATATGCTCTCAACCGTCGTTTCAGGGTGGTGCGACCATGACCATCGAAGCCAGATTCCATATCAACCGGGGCGGCTTTACGCTTGATGTTGACCTGAGCGTTCCAGCCCGGGGCGTGACCGGCCTGTTCGGCCCCTCGGGCTGTGGAAAAACCAGTCTGCTGCGCGCGATTGCAGGCCTTGAATACCACCGCGATGGCTTTCTAAAGGTTGACGATACAATCTGGCAGGACGCCGAGCGTTTTGTCCCGCCTCATCGCCGTTCCCTCGGCTATGTCTTCCAGGAAGCCAGTCTATTCACACATCTGACGGTGCGCGGCAACCTGGAATACGGCCTCAGGCGAGTTCCGCGGGCCGAGCGTAGAATTCCCTTCAATAATGCTATCGAATTGTTGGGCATCAGGCATCTGCTTGAACGCAGATCGGACACGCTGTCAGGAGGCGAGCGGCAACGGGTCGCGATTGCTCGGGCGCTGGCGGTCAGCCCTGGGCTGCTGCTGATGGATGAACCGCTTGCGGCTCTCGATTTGGCCAGCAGACAGGGACTTTTGCCTTATATCGAATCGCTGCACGACGAGCTGGAGATCCCTGCGATTTATGTCAGCCATACGCTGGAAGAGATAGCACGCCTGGCTGATCATCTGATCCTGCTCGAAGCGGGCCGGGTCGTAGCGACCGGCGCCGTCAATGAAATGCTGACCCGGCTCGATCTGCCCCTTGCTCACGGCAGCGGTGCGGCCTCGATTGTCGAAGCCGTCGTTGTCGGACACGACCAGGAGTATCATCTGACTCATCTGGATTTCGTGGGAGGTCGTTTTATCGTGCCGCGCAGGGCGGTGCCGACCGGCGGTCACGTCAGGTTACGGCTTGCGGCCCGTGACGTCAGTCTTACATTGGAACGCCAATCGCAGACCAGTATCCAGAATATATTCGCGGCCACCGTTGACCAGGTCATTCCAGAGGGCAAAGCCCAGGTGATGGTGCGATTGCTGGTTGCAGATGTTCCTATTCTTTCACGAATCACTCAAAAGTCGGCCGTTGAGCTTAATTTGAAGCCCGGTAAATCGGTGTACGCCCAGGTTAAAAGCGTGACCTTGCTGGCGTGATCTGGTCATTGGTGAAAAAACTGTTTTAAGTGAGCAAATCTGTATATAATCCTGTGGTAAGACCGGCGATGGGCCGGCAGAACATGGTCTGGGAGATTCCAGATTGACTGGAGGACAGCTTATGGATGCCAGAATTACTTTGACCGTCAACGGGGATAAACGAACGGTTGTTACAGATCCGCAGCGCCCGCTTCTCGATGTCCTGCGCGAGCAGCTGCACGTGACCGGCCCGAAGTACGGTTGCGGGGAAGGCCGTTGCGGCGCCTGCACGGTCTTGATGGACGGCCGGCGCACCCTCGCCTGTGTCGTTCCCGTTGGCAGCGCGGATAAGAAAACGATTACGACCATCGAAGGGCTTGCCGACGGTGACCGCCTCCATCCGGTTCAGCAGGCGTTTCTCGATGAAGGCGCTATCCAGTGCGGCTATTGCACTTCGGGCATGATTCTGTCGGCAGTAGCACTTCTGAACGAGAATCCGCGTCCGACCGACGAGCAGATCATCGAGGGGATGAACGGTAATCTGTGCCGGTGCAACGGGTACACGAAAATAATGAACGCAGTCCGCCGCGCCGCGGCCAATATCGCGGAGGTGAAAAAGCCATGATTGAAAAAACTGCGACCGAAGAAAAGGTCAATTCAAAATGTTTTGAGTTCGTTCAGGAAGCGGGACTCAGCCGGCGCGCTTTCGTGCAACTGTTGGGTACGGGGCTGCTTATTACCGTGACCGAAGGTATATCCATCGGACAACGAAGTCGCGGCGGGGGGCGCTCCATCGCCGTGGCGGCGCGCGTTCACCTCAACCGGGATGGCACGATCAATGTGATGACCGGCAAGGTGGAGGAAGGCCAGGGGCCGCGAGCACAATTATCTCAGGCGGCCGCCGAAGAATTGCGCGTGCCGGTTGATCGCATCCACCTGATCATGTCCGATACGGGCTTAGTTCCTGACGACGGCATCACAGCGGGAAGCCGCACCACGCCCTCGACCGTGCCCGCCGTGCGGCAGGGCGCTGCGACTGCACGCGAGTTGCTGGTTCGTCTCGCGGCCGACCGGTGGAAAGTGGATGCCGCCAACCTGAACGTGCAGGACGGCGTAATTACAAACAAGAAAACCAGGCAGACCATCAGCTATGCGGATCTGGCTGGCTCAAGTGATGTTGCTGAAGCGTTCAAGCAGAGCGTCTCTTCCGATGTTGCGCTGAAGCCCGTGAGTGAGTGGAAGGTGCTTGGCGAGTCTGTCGCCAGGCCCAACAGCCGGGACATTTTGACCGGCGCACATCATTATCCGTCGGACGTCGTTCGGCCCAATATGCTCTACGGAAAGATCCTGCGACCTCCGTCGTACGGCGCGACGCTTCAATCGATAGATCTGTCCAAAGCCCGGGCGATGAAAGACGTCTTCGTTTTTCGCGACGACCAGTTTGTTGGATGCGCTGCTCCTTCGTCGTTTCTGGCGTCACAGGCTCTGGAAGCCGTCGCTCAAACCGCCTCGTGGAGGATAACGCCCCAGCCGTCGGGCAAGGAGCTCTTTTCGCATCTGAAGGAGCACGCTCGGACCGGTGGAAGATCGAGTCCACGAACCAGAGGGTCGATTGACAGCGCTCTTGCCAGCGCGAGCAAAGTCCTCAGCGAAACCTACACCTTGGCCTACGTCCAGCATACGCCCATGGAACCGAGGGCCGCGATTGCCGAATGGAACGACGGCAAATTGACCGTCTGGTCCGGCGTGGACGGTCCACAGCGAGTGCAGGGAGACCTGGCCAGGGCATTCGATGTTCCGTCCGACCGCGTCCGCGTTATCGTGCCCGATATGGGTGGCGGCTTCGGCGGAAAGCACACCGGTGAGGCGGCCGAAGACGCCGCCCGCTTAGCCAGAGCGGCGGGGCGGCCGGTGGCTGTGCACTGGACCAGAGCCGAGGAGTTCACCTGGGCCTATTTCCGGCCCGCCGCGGTCATCGAGTGCAAGGGCGGACTGGAAGCGAACGGTTCACTGATTGCCTGGGACTTCACCAATATCAACGCCGGCGGGTCCGCCATCGACACGCCCTACAATATCGCCAACACGCGAATCCTCTCGGCCGGCTCCGATTCTCCTCTGCGTCAGGGCTCCTACCGTTGCCTTGCCGCCACCGGCAACAACTTTGCGCGCGAGTCGTTCATGGACGAGCTTGCGGCCGCTGCCGGAGCCGACCCGCTCGCCTTCAGGCTTGCCCATCTGGAAAACTCTCGCATACGGACCGTCCTTGAGACGGTTGCGAAGCACTTCAATTGGGCGGCGCGAAAGAAAAAGGTCACGGCGGAAATTGGCGTTGGCCTGGCCTGCGGGACGGAAAAGAATTCCGTCGTGGCCGCATGTGTCGAGGTCCATGTCGACCGCAAGAGAGGTCAAATCAAAGTGAATGAGGTCTGTGAAGCCTTCGAATGCGGCCCCGTCCAGAATCCCGCCAACCTGACTTCTCAGGTGCAGGGCTGTATTATGATGGGTCTGGGGCCTGCGCTGCGTGAAGAAATGCAATTTGAGGACGGCAAGATTCTGAACGCGAGCTTTGCACGCTACCTGGTGCCGCGTTTTGAAGATGTGCCGAAGATTGATGTTCATCTGGTTAAAAAGACGGATATCCCCTCGGCCGGTGGCGGAGAGACGCCGATTATTGCCATCGCTCCGGCGATTGGGAACGCTGTCTTCGCAGCCACGGGAATCCGGCTGCGCGCCATGCCGATGCAGAATGCCCTGCGCAGGCAACTGGCGTGAATCGTGACGGAAACCGGGAGAACAAAATGGATAGAGACCACGGCTCCGCTGAGATTCACCGAAGAGTCCTGGAATTCATAGACCATGGGCGGCTTTTTACCCTGGCGCTGGTCCTGAGCGCCGAAGGCTCGACTCCCCGCAAGGCGGCGGTCAGGGCCGTCATCGATGAAACCGGTAAAATCTACGGCACGCTCGGCGGTGGCCTTGTCGAGGCTGAAGCCCAACACCGGGCCGTCGAGGTCTGTCAAACGGGCCGTCCGGCTGTCTTCGAAATGCGCTTCCAGGGGGGCGGAAGGGCTGATGACGAACCGATTTGTGGCGGTTCGATGCGTATTCTTCTGGATCCGAAGGCAGCGAAGGACAGGGAATGCTTCGCCCGGGTAGTCGAGGCGGCCCAGCAGCGGTGCCGCGGGATTATCCTGACCACGGTGCGCACCGCCGGACATACCGAGGCTGGGTGCCAATGGTTCGGCGCCGAGCAGATCCCGACCGATGCCGCCTTTCCTGGCGCCCAAAAGATTCGTTCATGCTTGGCTCGTGAAACGCCGGAGCTTTTTGTCGAAAGGTCCAAAAGTCCCGAGGTTGCTACCGAAGTTCTTGTCGAGCCAATGATTCCCAAGCCGCTTCTGCTGATTGCAGGCGGGGGACATGTCGGTCAGGCCGTCGCAGCTGCCGCCGACCTGGTCGGCTTCGATGTTAATGTTATCGACGACCGGCCCGAATTCACCGACGAGGCGATGTTTCGGCCCGAGACCACTACGCGCTGCGGCGATATTCCGAAACAGATCGCTGCTCTGTCGGCACCGGGCGAGACATACATCGTGATTGTCACCCGGGGGCACAAGCTGGACGCCGAGACCCTGGAGGCGTGCATCCATGCGCCTGTGGCCTATATTGGCATGATCGGCAGCAAACGCAAAGTATCACTGATTCGCAAGAATTTTGTTGAATCCGGTCTGGCGACTGAAGAGCAATTCGACCGGGTCTTTACCCCTATCGGTTTGGATATCGGCGCGGTGACCGTGCCTGAAATCGCCGCGAGTATTACTGCCGAGTTAATTGCCGTCCGCCGAAAAGGAATAATTCACAAAGCCCCCGATACGAGAACGCCATGATCTGCGCTATTGTTCTTGCCGCCGGCCGGTCCCTCCGCATGGGCGTTCAAAAGCTCCTATTGCCCTTCGGCGGCAAAACGGTCGTTTCTCACATTGTCGATCAGCTTCTGGCTAGTGCCGTGGACAGAATCTTCGTCGTCACGGGCTATGAGCCCGAGCGAATCAGGGGGGAATTATCTGATCGGTCTGTTTCTATCGTGAACAATGCCGACTACGAATCAGGGATGCTTTCATCGGTTCGCTGTGGGCTACGTGCCTTGCCGGAACAATGCCGGGCCGTTTTGGCTGCGATTGGCGATCAGCCTTCAATCAGTACTCAGCTTATCGATTCGATGATTCGTTCTTTCACAGCCTCTGAAAAGCATATTCTCGTGCCCTGTTTCGAGGGCAGGCGGGGTCACCCCCTCTTGTTCTCTTGCCAATATGGTGAAGAAATCCTGACGCATTACGACGATGTCGGGTTGCGAGGGCTCCTGCATGCCCATCCAGACGAGGTTTTTGAATTAGTGGTCTCAACCTCTTCTGTCCTCTCGGACATGGATTATCCCGAGGACTATCGGCGGGAGCTACAATCGATGAACGAACAAGACGAAGAGTCTCCCGGTTAACATCGGTCGTAGGGCGACATACTTCTGTAGCCGTCATCGACCGTGTGGTGTCGTTGTAAAACTCCAAAGGTCGCCTTTGTGTATCGTCGTGCCGTCGGCCTCGACTTCATCGATTCGCCAGTAGTACGTTCTATTCCGTTCGAGATGATCCACAGCGTAACTGGCTTCAGTGAATCGCCCACGATACACTCCGGTATTATCCGAAATATCGGTGTCCCTTATACCCGCCAGATCCATCCCGAAATACACATCGTGCCAGCAGGCTCCGTCTCCGGCGGTCCATAGAAGCACAGGGGCTCTCTCAGTGCCTGTCTGTCCATTGCCGGGGATTGGGTTGCGGGCCTTTACTAATCTTCGATGAAGCTGATCGAGATACAGTGACTGCGGTTCAAGCGTCGAACCTTGTCCCTGGCCTTCGAGAAGATCCTCGGGGGCCGTATTATCCTGAGTGCCGCGCTGGACGTTACAGACCGGGCCGCTGGTGCCAATGACGTAACCCCATTTCCACTGTCGCGAGACGATGAGCCGGGAGCCGCATCGCTCTGTGCCGTATGTGTTCCAGAAGACCGATTCGGTCGTCGTCTGGCCGTGTATTGTGGTCCCGTAGGGACGGTACCTGGCTTCGAGGAAGTCGCCGTCCACGACCATGCTGTCAAAGAGATTCGCCGGGCTCAAGTGCATGTGAAAATCGCTGGCGAGCCGTCCATCGCGGGCTTGACATCGAAAGATAACGTTACCGCTGGACCACATGCTCTTGAAATCATAGTTGTGGCGCGTATGGTAGGCAGTGCAGTCGATGAGCAGGCAGTCGTTGCTCCTGAGTGTATAGCCGTAACCGTTGCCCCCGCCGCCCTCGTACTGAGGCCTGCTCACGACACAGTTACGGACCGTCACGCTGCGAGACTGATTGAGCAGGATGATATTCGAGAGTGTATGCCAGTTGTTTGTGTTAACCGGGGGTCGGTAGGTATGCACGTCCTGAATCCAGGCGTTGGCGACGTGGCAAAACTCGATGACGTGCGAATTGTGCACCTCGTAGGCGGCTGTACCTGGCGTGCCGTAATCAGAGTTTGCCAGCCCGCCGGTCAGATTTTCCCGCATACCGATCGAGAGGTATTCAATGCCGACTTCCTCGATGTGCGGGGTGATTTTGTACACCCTGGCATTGTCACGCTTCTTGAGATAGTACCGTGTGGGAATATCCACGCGGATGGAATTCGAGCTTGTGTCAACGGCTGTGACCCGGCGGTAAAAAGTGATGCCTCTTAATCCGGATTTCCACAGACCGGTCATGCTGTGCTCGTCGATGAACTCGTCTGTGCAATCGGTGCGCAGAACGACCCAATCCCCGGACTGGAAACGCGCGGTGTCGGCGACGGGGATAATTTGCCTGGGGTAGTCAACATCCTCAGTAATGGACACTGTAGTACCGCTCAGCGGACTGTGCCACCCGCCGGAAACTGGCCTGACAAGGATGACGGATTTGCCGCGCATATAGGTTTCATCGTTGAGCAGGAAGGTTTGGCCGGGCCCATCGCCGCGGAGTACGACACCGCTGTACCCGATGCGCAGGGCACAGTTCGAGCCGGGAGGTGGCCTGAGCTTGTAGGTTCCAGCCGGCAGGTAAACGATGCCGCCGCCGATAGCGCCTGTTGCGTCGATGGCGGCTTGTATGGCTGTGGTCGCATCAATGCCCCCGGTGTTATCCGCCCTGTACGGCGGCTGGGTAACGTCCACAATCGCGCCGGGCGGCATCAGTGGTATCTCGGCCTCGCCACAGTGGTAGCCGGCATAAGAAAAATCATGCAGAAACCGGCCCAGGGAATCCTTGTCACCTGGAGTCCAGTCCTCGGGATACAAACCGCTGCGCCAGAATACTTCGGTCTCGACTGGAAAGACAATATCGTCGATCCACGCAGTGTCCCGGCCTTCGGAGACCGAGCCGTCCTTTGAATAGGTCCACTCAAACGTCCTTTCGCCCTCCGTCACAGGGAAAGATACTTCAGCCCAGTCCTCTTCGCCCGACCACTCATCCTGTTCGACGCCATCGATAGAGAACCTCAAGGAGTCGAAACCGGACTCCGAAGAGACCTTGCGGTAGAACGTGATAGTGCCCGTTGCGCAATCAAGGGTCACCTGCAGACTGGTGCTTTCGTCGCTTCCAATCGCACCGGATTTGGCGCAATAGACGCCGGAATGTTCCTCCTGTCGCGTGATGCTCCAGTCTTCATCGCCGGCAAGTACCCACGGATACTTGCTGAAATCGTTTGTCTCAAAGCCTTCTGTCGGGTCACCGGGCGTCTGCCCGGCGACAGCGCAGGCCATACCCAACAGAAACACCAACGGCACTACCCAATCTCTCGCATCCATGTCAGTTCCTCCTGACGGCAGTTCAAGTCTCCCTGTTCGCAATCGCCACGCCTGCATTTGAGCAAGGGCAACAGAAGAGCCGCAGTCCTGTTTCTCCCTGTCCGTGGTCGTTAAACACTCGCGCAAACTGGATGATCTACAATACCTATACTACCAGAATTATGCCAATTTGTCACGAATTACCTGAAAAATCCACGTTAAACTATCGTAAAGGCCTGCTGAAAAATTGTTGCCGTCTATATGAGGTTTTGGTATCATAGAACTTGCAATGGACAGGAGCGGCTAAACAAAGTGCAAAAGGGAAGTGTCGGGTATGCATTCTATAACGTTGTTCCAGCTGTCTTTAAGAAGGAGGACTACAATGTATGACAAACTGTTCTTTCTAATCCCTGTTGTCACACTATTCTGCATAGCAGCCAGTGTGCAGGCGGAGCCATTCAGCTTGGGCGCCGTGGAAGATATCGAGCTTGGCAATGATTCACAATTAAGGCCGGACGCAAACAGCGACGGTTCTGGTCTGGGAGCACGTGATATTTCTGCACCCAGACGCCGCGTCGTGCTGATTAGCTACGACATCTCGGCGCTTAAGAGCGCGGGGCAATTCTCAAATGTGAGTTTCAGCCATTTCAGTCATGACCAACATGGTGAGACAAGTGTCTATGGCGTTATCGAGAGTTTGGATCTGCTTGAAGTTGAGTCTCTGACCTGGAATACCGCACCAGGCGTCCAGAACAGTCCAGCCCTACCCCTTGACTCGCCCGTCGAGCTGGATCTTGCAGATCTTACGGATATCTTGCTGACATTTGCCGGACCCGGACAAACAGGAGCAAGGTTTTCCACCGATACAAGTGAAGCGTTGGCCGATTTCCTCAATAGCGACACGGATGGGATTGTCACATTTTTGTTTGCAGCCAGTGCAGAGAATAATCAGTTAATCGTTCGATCAATGGAGCACGCAGCGGGCGGTTCGTTCCTTGAGGGTGAATTATCTCCCATTCTTGAAATTGCTTTAAACCCGAATCCGGTTGATCAGGCGGAAAATGTCATTCGCGATGTGGTCCTGAGCTGGACCCCGGGGCAATTCGCCGACAAACATAACGTATATCTTGGCACCAGCTTCAATGATGTCAACAGTGCCGGTCCGGGGAGTCCTCAATTAGTCGGTCCAGCCGAAGACGCTAATAGTTATAATGCCGGCCGCCTTGAATTCGATCAGACCTACTATTGGCGGATCGATGAGGTCAATGCGCCACCGGACTCGACGGTATTCAGAGGTCCTGTTTGGAGCTTCACGATAGAATCGCTTGCGTACCCGATTCCAGGAGAAAGCATAACCGCCGCCGCGTCCAGCACAGGGGAGGTGGGTTTCGGTCCTGAAAAGACCATTGACGGCTCGGGACTGGATGCTGACGGCCTGCACTCAACGGGCGCGACAGATATGTGGCTCAGCGGCGATGAACCGCTGGGGGCCTGGATCCAATACGAACTCGATAGCATGTACAAGCTGCACGAAATGTGGGTGTGGAACTCCAATCAGGTGTTTGAGGGCCTTTTTGGCTTCGGCATGAAGGATGTGACCGTTGAGTACTCAACCGATGGCGTCGAGTGGACGGCTCTGGCCGGCGTGCCTGAATTTGCCCGAGCACCCGCAGCGGACGGTTATGCACACAATACTACAGTTGGTCTCAGCGGCACGGTGGCGAAGTACATCAGGCTCACCGCGAGCAGCAACTGGGGAGGTCTGCTGCCCCAGTATGGTCTCAGCGAGGTGCGCTTCTTCTATATTCCCGTGATTGCCAGAGGCCCCTCGCCGGATTCCGGAGCCGACGACGTGGACGTGGATGTAACTCTGAGTTGGAGAGCGGGAAGACAAGCGGCTGAGCACAATGTGTACTTGAGCACCGACGAGCAGGCTGTGACAGATGGTACCACCCCACCTGTGACTGTGACCGATGCAAGCCACAGTCCCCCGCCGCTTGATCTGGACGTCACTTACTACTGGCGGGTCGATGAGGTCAACAATGTCGAGGATCCCGCAATGTGGCAAGGGGATGTCTGGAACTTCACGACGCAAGAGTATATTGTGGTGGATGATTTTGAGGCCTACAATGATCTCAATCCCGATGATCCTGAGAGCAACAGGATATTCTTGACGTGGATAGGTGGAGACGTTGACCCGGCTAATGGTTCACAAGTAGGGCACGATACGTTTCCCTTTGCCGAGCTAACGGTCGTTTACGGCGGAGTTCAGTCAATGCCGTTGTTTTACAACAACAGCAATGCAAGCTACTCAGAGGCCACCGTGAACACGGATGATCTTGCGATTGGCCGGGATTGGACCATAGGTTCTCCCAGTGTGCTGGTGCTCTGGTTCTATGGCAATCCGGCCAATACCGGTAACGGCCGGCTCTACGTAAAGATCGGCGATTTGAAGTTCTCCTTTGACGGCGATATAGCCAGGCCACAGTGGGAGCCGATGATTATTGACCTGACAGGCGTAAATCTAAACAACGTTTCGTCACTCACTATTGGCGTTGAAAGGGCTGGTGGCCCAGGAGGTTCAGGGGTCGTGTTTGTGGATGAGATTGTGCTGGCAGTTTCGGCCCCTGCGGTTCCATCGGAAGAGGTATGGGTTGAGGCAGAGGCGAATACTTCAATTACTGCACCTATGATGGTATATGACGATCCCGACGCCTCCGGCGGTCAGTATGTCAGCACAGTGACCGGCACGGCAGACGAAGGCGCGGCGCCGCCGTATCCGAATGGTACTGTGAGTATTCCCTTTACCGTGGAAGGCGGAACTTATACGGCGCGTCTGCGGATTGGATTTCCCGGCGGCGATGATTCATGCTGGATTCGTATCCAGGACGCGACTGTAACGTCACCGGTTCATTCCAGCGGCTGGATTCACTTCAATGACATTCCGACAGGAGATTACTGGCATTGGTCACAAGAGGTCAAGAGCGAAGATGAATCCGGCGAACCGCCGGTCGCGTTCACACTTTCAGCCGGGACACATAACCTGGAGATTTCGTACAG
>CP070806.1:221799-251339 GCA_020343675.1 Phycisphaerales bacterium | reverse complement strand
GGCACAGAGAGAACTCGACAAAGCCGTTTCAGACGATTCGCCGGGCTACCGGGAAAACGTGCAAATCCATATCGAAGAACATCAAGACGACTGATTGGCTCTCAGTGCTCGGTCTGGGGACAACAACCCATCAGATTGCGGCAAGTAAGTCGAAAAGAGGGCCGTTTACGTGTGCCCTGTCACTATTCTTCAGTTTCCCCGTGCGGAAGTTTTGCTCGCCACTGCTCGGCCTCTTCCGGCTTGTCCCAGGCTTCGTAGAGGTCGATCAGCTTGTTCCAAGAGGCCAAAGTATCAGGATTTTCTTCGCCCAGCACCTTCCGCCTGCCCTGCAATGATTCGAGCAGAAGTGGTTCTGCTTCATCATACTTGCCCAGATGGGTATATACTCGAGCAAGTCCAGTCACCGAATGCAGCGTCATACGATGCTCATCGCCGAGCAGGCGCCGCTGTATCGGCAGTATATCGAGGTACAACCGTTCTGCCTGCCCGTATCGCTTCTGTTTTGTATACACCCCAGCGAGGAAGCTCTTGAATCTCAAAGTGAGTGCATTATCGTCGTCCCGAACGCCCTCGCGCAACCGCAACATCTCGAGAAACTGATGCTCAGCCTCGTCGTAACGGCCCAGAGCCTCGTATGTTATACCGAGCTGGCCCACCATAAGAAGGCTCAGGCCCTTCTTTTCGCCAAGCACTCGCCTCGCGATGGGAGTATACTTGAGGTATAGTTGCTCGGCCTCGTCATTACGACCCAGGTTCGTATACACCGCGCCAAGCGCACGGGCGATACTCAGCATTGTGTCATTTTCTTCCCCCAGTACACGCCGACATGTTGACATACTTTCCTCAAGTAATTCTGCAGCCTCTTGGTTTCGTCCCTGAAACGAGCGAAGCCAGCCAAGATTTTTGACGGAGTTCAGCGTTTCCTGGTGCTCAGGGCCGAGGTGTTCCTTGCGGAGCTGGAGTGCACGCTCGAAGTGTCGCTCTGTCGCCTTTAGATCGCTGAGGCTCCGGTATCTCCAGCCCAGCGTCTCCCGGATGGAAGCCTCAACAAGGGGATGATTAGTAAATTTAGCTTCGAGGTTTTCCGATACGTTATCAAGGAACCGGTGGGTGGTTAAATCGCCACCATGAACACCAACTTCCGGATCGGCCGAAGTGATGAGGTCGCTCATCAGGAAATCAGCTATGGCTTGTGCTTCTGTGCGGCGTCGTTCGGCCTTGATAGCGAATATTGCGATGCCCACCACACCAGCAATGACCACAATGAGTACCACCGCAACACCGGCTGCCAACGCCCAGCGCCTGTGGATGAATTTGTTCAGCCGGTACACGGTGCTCGGTGGCCCGGCCAGTAATGGAGCGCCCTTTAGGTAGTTCTCGATATCATCCGCAAGTTCCAAGGCCGAGCGATAACGTTCATCGCGTTCCTTGCGTAACGCCTTGAGGGGAATCCATTCAAGCTCCTTGTGGAGCTTTTTAGCAAGCGTTGCAATCTCAGTCCGGCGACTCTGAGCGACCTTTTTAGCCTCTTCGCCCAGGCTGGATAGTCGGGTGCTTGGTGTCTTGGGTTCTGTATCTCGGATAATCTGCCGGATGTGGTCGATACCACCCGTACGAAGTGTATCGGAATCGAAAGGCAAGATGCCAGTCAGCAGTACATAGAGGAGCACGCCTAACGAATAAACATCGGAGCGGGTGTCGATATCCTCATTGGCCATATCCACTTGCTCGGGGCTCATGTATTCGGGCGTGCCGAACAACTGGCCTTGTTCAGTCACAAGTGTCCGCTCGGTGAGTGGCTGAGCAAGGGCTTTGGCCACCCCAAAGTCGATGACCTTGGGCAGAACCTGGTTGTCCTGAGTCGAAACCAAGATATTCGACGGCTTGATATCGCGATGAATAATGCCTTTCTGGTGAGCATGATGGACTGCGAGACAAACTTGCCGGAATAGATTCAGCCGGTCTTCGATGGTAAGCTTGTGGTGATCGCAATGGTCGGTTATGGATAAGCCCTTGACATACTCCATTACGAAGTAAGGTCGACGGTCTTCTGTCGTCCCCGCATCGTGGACATGAGCGATATTTGGATGGTCTAATTGGGCCAGAGCCTGGCGTTCCGCCTCGAAACGGGCAATGACACGTTTGGAATCCATCCCCGGCTTGACGACTTTAAGAGCCACTTGGCGCTTGATGGGCTGCTCCTGCTGTGCCAGATAGACAATACCCATCCCTCCTTCGCCTAAGACACTGAGCAATTTGTAACGTCCAATTTGACCGCCAGGCCGTTCAAGGACCCCGTCCACTGTCGCTGCTTTGGCAGGATCCTCTTGACCCTCCGGTTCTCCCAGAATCTGAGAAAACAGCCGATCCAGGTTCTCAGGTTCTGCATCGAATATGGATGAATCATCTTTCATTAGGCTTACCCAACTGATCTTTCATGGTTTATTCCTTGCCGAGATAAGGGCCTTTCCGTAATGACAAATAAACACAGTGCCATGACAATATCCGTAAGAAAGTCCTAATTCTTGCCTTCTTTTTCAAATAATTTGAGAATTTCCTTCAATTCCTCCTCGGCTGCCTCTCCAGAAACGACCGTCTGACGTACATGGCTCTTCAACACGCTTCGTACGAGTCTCTTAGCCGTATTGAGCATGTTGGATACCGTGGCTTCACTTTCGATGCCGTATTTCTGGCATATCTTCCTTAACGAAGGTGGATCATGACCTTCCAAGGTCGGGCGAAGCAAACGGTCTTGAAATACATGCCAATGCATCTCCATGTTTCGTTCGGTGTATCTGTCTTTCACTTCTGCAAGGGCACGCGCCATGAGATCTGCTCTCCAGACATGGTTGAAGCTTTGCTCCGAATCGAGTCTACAGACCATCTGTGGCAGTGTCGGAGGATCGGCAATATCCAACGGCACTAACTTATCCTTAGGGATGTGTTTTTGGGCGGCCTCTTTACGCCTTTCATCGAGAAGGTACTGGTTCAGCGCGTGCAGAAGGAACGAGCGAAAACGGCCCTTAGAGCTGTCCGCACGGTCAACCAGGTGACGATTGAGCACAACCTCGTGGAGGAATCCCTGCGTCAAGTCCTTGGCCTGCTCATTGTTGTAGCCTTTACAACGCAAATAGCAGTAAACCGGCTTCCAATACCGTCTAAGCAATAGTCCGATGAGCGCACGGTCCTTGTCGTGGTGTTCCTTCACATCTTCAATGAGAGACCAGTGGGTTGTAAGAAACGTCTCCCTTTCGCCGCCCATGCTTGTCTGGTCGTGGTTCCTCATATTGGGCATCCCTCAGAAGCACCGCCCAGCTTGATGAACTAAACGATAGCTCATTTTGAAAAAATGTGCAACGAATAAGCCATGATTCTCCAAGCACTTAGACCTTATTCGTGAAATTTCTCAAAAAATATTCGGGTATTGGGGCCAGATTAGAAATTTCTTACGGATTCTATTGCAGAGGCCTTTGAAAGGCTCTGAAAGGTCCGCCATTGGCGATGGTCAACAATTATTTTACATCCCTTGAGCAAAAAGGGCAGAAAGGTAGGAGTACCATGAAATTGCTGAATGGTTACAGAATGAGGTTGATGTTACTTGGATGTGTGGCCGCTGTCATGCTTAGCGGCGGGCATGCGATGGCAGAGCCGAAGTATGTGATCTTTCTGATCGGTGATGGAATGGGCTTCGAGCAGGTCAAGGCAGCGGGGATGTATGCCCATGGCGAGCCGGGTACGCTATCGTTCGAGTCGTTTCCCTACAGTGGGGAACTGACTACGTATTCAGCCGACTCGAACATACCTTGTTCTGCGGCAGCGGCGACGGCGCTTGCCACCGGCGTGAAGGTCAATAACGGCGTGGTCAGTATGGCCATTCCCGGCGATGGCAGCGAGCTGGAGACCCTGCTGGAATATTCTAAGGCCCGAGGCAGGAGCACGGGATTAGTGTCCACCCGGTTCATGACGGACGCGACGCCTGCGGCCTTCGGCGCCCACGAGCCAAGCAGACAGAACTTTCGCCAGATCGGCGAGGATTACCGAATCCAGACCCGGCCGAATGTGCTGTTCGGCGGCGGCGGTACCGGCATGAGCATCCAGCTGTTTAAGAGTGCCGGCTATACAGTCATAACTGATAATGCAAGCATGCAGGCGCTGGACACCGAGAATATCGATATGGTTTACGGCCGGTTTGTAGGCGACTACGGCGACCTGCCCTGGGAGCCCGACGTGGGGTTAATGCCGCATCTATCCGAAATGACCGACACTGCGCTGAGTATATTGGACAACGACCCCGATGGTTTCTTCCTGATGGTCGAAGGTGGACACATAGACGGCGCCGGGCACAACAATGTGAGACGCAACATGGTTCTCGAGACTCTCGAATTCAGCAATGCCGTACAGGTGGCCATCGACTGGGCGGCAGGACGCACCGACACGCTGATACTCGTAGCCGCCGACCACGAAACCGGCGGGCTGACGGTGTTAGCCAACAACGGGGCCGGCGCGTGGCCCACTGTCGAATGGAGTAGCAGCGGCCATACAGCCACTAACGTGCCGGTTTACGGCTGGGGCGTGGGTGCCGAGGTGATTTGCGGGGTCATGGACAACACGGAGATGTTTGAAGTTGTTACCGGCTACCCACGGACATGGAATGCGGACCCGCCGGACGGCGGCACAGGGGTCTGGCTGCCACCCGTTCTTGGTTGGAAGCCGGGAATATACGCTGCTTCACACCAAGTGTACTTCGGCGAGAGTTTCGACGACGTATACAATGCCACAGGAGCTCCTCTCCAGGCGGAGACAACGTATGTTCCTGCCGGAGTCTTTGATGTGAACACCACATACTACTGGCGCGTCGATGAGGTCAATGACCTCCATCCCGACAGTCCATGGGTTGGAAGCGTCTGGAGCTTTACGACCGAGCCCATGGCTTATGCTATCGATGGTGCGAACATCACCGCTACGGCTTGCAGCGCGGGCGAAGCCAGTTTGGGGCCTGAGAATACGATCAACGGCTCGGGATTGGCCGCCAACGACCTTCACTCGACAGAAGCAACAGATATGTGGCTCAGCGACAATGAACTGCTGGGGGCCTGGATCCAATACGAGTTCGACAAGGTGCACAAACTGCATGAGATGTGGGTATGGAATTCCAATCAGACGTTTGAGCCCCTCTTCGGTTTCGGGATCAAGGATGTGACTGTCGAATACTCGACTAACGGAACCGACTGGGTGGCTCTGGCCGACGTGCCTGAATTTGCTCAAGCGCCCGGAACCGCTGATTATGCACCCAATACCACGGTTGACTTTGCCGGTGCGCTGGCGAAGTACGTCAGGCTGACCGCGACCAGCAACTGGGGAGGTATTCTGCCCCAATATAGCCTCAGTGAGGTCCGCTTCTTCTGTATGCCTGTCCATGCCAGAGGGCCCTACCCGGGCTCCGGAGCGACGGATGTAGACCCGGATGTGACGCTCGCTTGGCGAGCAGGTAGAGAGGCCGCCACACACGATGTGTACTTGAGCACCGATGAGCAGGCAGTGATAGACGGTACTGCTTTCATAGTCAACCAGATTGAGACGAGCTACAGTCCCGGAGCCCTTATCCAAGGCGCGACTTACTACTGGCGGATCGATGAGGTCGAGGCCGACGGTACGATGAAACATCCCGGCGATGTTTGGAGCTTCACGGTTACAGCCTTTGGACAATGATCTTGAAAATTACAACGACTACGAATGAGACAGGATATTCGACACGTGGATAGACAGGTGGTGACTGTACTCTGGCGCTGGTAATACCCTTGATGCAGGCAGTTTCTTCTCGGGCCTGATTGATGATGTCCGCATCTACCCTCTTGCACTCAGCGCAGAGCAGATAGCGGCTTTGGCACAGTAGGCCACCTCAGAAAGGAACAAAACGCCCAATATCGTCCAGGGCCGGCAGCTTGAGACACTGCCGGCCCTTGTTTGTGTTAGGATACCAAGATCGGGCGTTGAGGCCGATACCCCGATGTTGCTCGAAGGTCCCTCGGCTGCGCTCGGGACGCTTGCGCGTCTCGCCCCTTCGGGGCGGATGCTCAGCGGATTTTCAGTGTGGCCAGCGCGAGGGCGGCGAAGGCGGCGCCTAAGAGCCAGAAACGCACGACCACCTGCGGCTCGCTCCAGCCGATCAGATGGAAATGGTGATGGATGGGGGCGCACCTGAACAGGCGTTTGCCTCCGGTATATTTGAAATAGCCTACCTGTAGCACGACGCTGAGCAGTTCGACGACGAACACGCCGCCGATGACCAACAACAGAATCTCATTCCTTGTTACCAGAGCGCCGTAGCCCATGGCCGCCCCTAACGGCAGCGAGCCGACATCGCCCATGAAGGTCTGAGCGGGGTGGCAATTGAACCACAAGAAGCCCAACACGGCCCCGAGGATCGCCGCGAAGAAGACGCTTAACTCGCCGGCCTGCGGTATGGCCGGCAGCAGCAGATAACTTGCCCACGTCACAGGCGTCGCCCGGGCCATTGTCTCCGAGGCCACATAGCAGAGCAGGGCCAGCACCAGAGCGACCATACCCACGCATCCTGCGGCCAATCCGTCCATCCCGTCGGCCAGATTGACGGCGTTGCTGGTCGCCGACAAATAGAAAATGGCGATCAATATGAACATCCAGTTGGCTAAAGGCAAACCGTGCTTGTAGAAAGGCAGCCAGAACAACTTGGCGTCGTCTATATTGACGAAGTCGGCGTATAGAAACGATGCGATCAGCACGGCTCCGCCGATCTGGAAGATGAGCTTCTCCCACGGGCGCAGTCCGTTTCTGCTTCGCTGACGTGCCCCGGCGGTGAGCTTGAGCCAGTCGTCGGCTGCTCCCAACGCGCCAAACCATATCACCAGTACGATCGCCTTCTGAACGAAGGGATTGTTCAATCTTGCCCACAACAGGGTGGTTGAGATGGCCGAGATAATGATGATTAACCCTCCCATCGTGGGGGTATTTGCCTTTTCCTTGGTCAACTCGTTCAGAGTGGCGTGATGGAACTCGGGGCGGTCTCCGATTTTTTTTCGCATCAGCCAGCGAATGATCTTGGGTCCGACGATCAGCGCGATCAGCAAGCTGGTCAGGATGGCCGCTACCGAACGAAAAACCACGTTCTGGTAGGCGTAGAACCCAACCGGATGAGTAAAAACCTCTCGGAAATACCATAACAAGTGGTATATCATCTCGCCCCTTGCCCTTGCCGTCTCGACTTACGAGACACACTTTGCCGAAAAAAGCTCCTTAAGTCTCTCGACGACCATTTCCAATTTGGCCGTCCGCGAACCCTTGATTAGTATTATATCGTAATCTTTTATCAATTCGTTCAGATTATTACAGGCCGAAATCGTGTCGGGGAAACATTTAGTGTGCACGTCGTATTTTCCCTCCGCTCTTGCACTCTCGGCGGCGATCTTCGCCCGCTCCCCGACGGCCACCAGCAACTTCACTCCTGCCTGCGCAATTGACGTGCCCAATTCGACGTGCAGTTGCCCGGCTTGCGGCCCCAGTTCAGCCATCTCGCCGCAGATGAAAACAAGCCTGTTTTTGTCGGCGGGCTCGAGACCGGCCAGTATTTTGAGCGCATTTCTCATAGAGGCCGGATTCGCATTGTAGCAATCGCTCAGGACCGTCAGCGTCCCGATGTGCAGCAGCTCGGAACGCATCGAGACCGGCGGCAGAGTCTCAAGGTCTCGGGCAAAGTCCCCGATCGCCAGTCCCAGTTCGCTGCACACCGCCCAGGCGGCAAGTGCATTTTCCACGTTGCCCGGGCCGGGCAGAGGCAGGTAAACGTCTCTGCCGTCGATGGTGAACCGGCTGGCGGAGCCTTCCGAGCGGATGTCCGTGACTCGGTACTTTGAGCCGTCTGATTTTCCAAACGTGACGAATCGGAGGCCCTTATCTCGGCCGGCATGTGCCAATTGCTCGAAATCAGCGTTTATTATCATCGTGCCGCCGGGCCTGAGCCCTTCGCATATCGAGAGCTTCTCACGCACAATGCTCTGCAAGTCTCCGAATCCTTCCAGGTGAGCCGGGTGGATATTGGTGACGACTGCAATGTCGGGGCCGGCGATGCGAGTCAAACCGGATATTTCACCCGGATGATTGCTGCCGAGCTCGGCGACGATTATCTCGTCTTCAAGGGCCGCGCCCAGAAGAGTCAGCGGCACCCCTATGTTATTGTTGAAACTGCCCGGAGACTGGTGGACACGAAAATTCCGGCTCAGGACGTGATAAATGATCTGTCTTGTGGTCGTCTTGCCTACCGAACCTGTAATTGCAACGACTTTGAAACCGGCTTGCCGGCGGTACTCGGCGGCCAGATCGCCCAGAGCCTTTATCGTATCGGCAACCCGAAGCAGGCACTTGTCTGCAAATTCTTCGCCCTCAAGCTGCTTACTAACAACCGCACAGACAGCTCCCTTGGCGAAAGCATCAGAAACATAATCGTGGCCGTCGAAATTCTCACCCCGTATCGCAAAGAAACAGTCTCCTGGTCCGACGCTCCGCGAATCCGTGCTCACACCGGTAAACGAAGGAGGACTACCGGTGGCGCTTGGCATCTGAAGTATGGCTGCTGTTGTTCTGGCCAAATGGCTAACTGAAAATTCCTTCATCGCTGCTTTCCTATGCACTCTTGGGCGACTTCCTTGTCACTGAAGTGGAATTTCTGTTTTCCGATGATCTGGTAATCTTCATGGCCTTTGCCCGCTATAAGGACAATGTCGTTTTCATGCGCAGCCCTCATAGCTATCTCAATAGCCTTTCTTCTGTCCGGCTCAATGATCTTCGTATCAGTCTTCTTGAAGCCGGCGACGATATCGCGAATGATATCGTCGGGTTGTTCGGTTCGCGGGTTGTCGCTGGTGACGACGACGAAATCGGCCAACTTCTCGGCGACTCGGGCCATGCGAGGCCGTTTGGATTTGTCTCTGTCGCCGCCGCAGCCGAAGACGACCCGCAACTTGCCCCTGCACAGGGGCTTCAGTGTCGCCAGGACATTTTTCAGGGCATCGTCTGTGTGGGCATAGTCAATGATGACGGAGAAGTTGCCGCCTTCGATCTTTTCCAATCGGCCGGGGATGGTCTTCAAGGTGGACAGACCGGCCGCGACGGTATCCAAATCGAAACCCGCCGCAAGACATAATCCGGCCGCCGCCAGAGAATTGCTGACTTTGTATAGGCCCAGCAACGGAGTTCGTACAATCGAAGATCGCCCCCCGTATTCGAGCGCAAAGGCTGTTCCGTCTGTATCCATCGATTCGATGTGGGCTGTGAGGTCGGCTTTCTCGTCGATGGCGTACCACAGCCGTTGAGCCTCCGTTTGTTCGGCAATTTGTTCGGCTTCGGCCGATTGTCTGTTCAGCACGGCTGTGGCATCCGGTCTCAGAGCCGAGAAAAGTCTTGTCTTGGCGGCCAAGTAGTCCTGCTTGGTCTTGTGATAATCCAAATGGTCGCCGGCAAGGTTGGTAAAAGCTGCGGCTTTGAAGTTGATCTGCGCCAGGCGGTTTTGGGAAAGGGCGTGGCTGCTGGCCTCGATCACCATGTGCGTGGCGCCGTTGTTGACCATTTCCTGTTGTTGGGAAGCAATATCCAAACAATCCGGCGTCGTCAGAGGCGCCGGATAGCTGCCCGCAGCGCACGTATCGTAGATCACCGTGCCGACCAGACCGCATTTGCGCCCCGCCTGCCGGATGCATGAGCGAACAAGAAAGGCAACGGTCGTCTTACCATTGGTGCCGGTGACGGCCAGATTCGTCAATTGCGAGGCCGGATTCCCGCATGTCGCCTGTGCCAGAACAGCTGCCGCTTCTGTGGAATCTTCTACTGTTATCAATTTGTTCGATGTACCGTTCTTTGCTGGCTGCTGGAGCTGCTGACTGACGACGTACCTGGCGCCGTTGGAGAGGGCCTTCTCGATATAATCGTGGCCGTCATGTTCAGTGCCCCTGATGGCTACGAAGATATCTCCCTCTTGCACCAGACGCGAGTCCGTATGCACTCGCAGCCTATTGCCCGACCGGACCAGGATCACCAGCTCTTCAAACGTCATACTGTTACGTTGCCCTCTCTTAAATAGGCCAAATTGACCGCTGTTGCTCACAGAGGAGCTGTTCACTGCCGCCCACCCGGACGCGAGCTATCTTAGGGCAAAAGCCGGAACAATGCAACCGCCGCCGTCATTCGGCGAAAATCGAGACCTTTTGCTGAGACCATCAAACGCAACGGAAGTAAATCGCGGCTGTTTGAGAATAATCTGGTGAAAGATTCCAGTTTGGTCTTATAATCATCGCTGACAACGGTCAATTGTGAAAGGAATTGGATCATGGAGATTCGGCGCATTTTCACCATCTGCCTCGTGTTTGTGGTGCTTGTCTGCCTGACTCATTCGAGTTCGGCCGGCTCGCAAGATGTTTCGGACGACACGGAGTATCTTGCCGTGTTTATGGAGGGCAAGAAGGTTGGCCATGCTATTCAGAGTCGGGTCGTATCCGACGGGCAAGTGACCACCTCCGAAGAAGTCAGTATCACGGTGAGCCGGATGGGCGTCTCGATGACCATGGAGATGAAGGAGATCAGCATCGAAACGACAGCCGGCAAACCCCTTGCTTTTGAGGCCGAGCAGAAATTAGGCGCGATGGTGATGAAAATGACCGGGAAAGTGGACGACCAGGGGAAGGTGAGTTTGACAACCACGTCCATGGGAGCGCAGCAGAAAAGTACCCTCGAATGGCCCGAGGGAGCGGTGCTGGCCGAGGGTCTGCGACTGCTGGGCCTGAACAAGGGCCTTGAGGAGGGAACGCATTATTTTGCCAAGATATTCAGCCCGGGGATTTTGCAGGCGGTTCATGCTCAGGTCCGCATCGGGCCAAGGCAGAACGTCGATTTGCTTGGCCGGGTCGTCCCTTTGAGAAAGGTCACCACGACGCTTAACATGCCTGGGGCCGGTGAGATTGTCTCGACCAGCTATGTTGACGACGAGCTCCGAGTTCAGAAGAGCCTTATGCCGATTGCGGGGATACAGGTTGAGATGGTCGCTTGCGCCAGGGAATTTGCGATGGGCCGCAACGATGTTCTGGAGATGATTGACAAGATGTTCTTAGCCAGCCCGGAGCCGCTGGAGAATCTCGCTGAGGCACGATCCATCACGTACTATCTGGCGCCGGCACAGGATATACCTGAAGTGACCATACCCTCGACCGACAATCAAAGGGTGCAACAGCGCGGCAATGGCCGAATGACTGTCACTGTCGAGCCTGTAGCGGCGCGGTCGGGCATACAATTTCCTTACAGAGGCCGGGACCAGGCCATCCTCGACGCCCTGAAGCCGACAAGGTTCCTCCAAAGCGACCACGAGCAGGTGATTGCTCTTGCCCGCCGGGCGGTGGGCGAGACACAGGACGCCGCCGAAGCGGCCGGGAAGATAGAAGCCTTTGTGGGCGACTATATTGAGAACAGGAGTCTTTCCGTCGGCTACGCCTCGGCGGCGGAGGTTGCCGCCAGCCGGCAGGGGGATTGCTCGGAATTTTCGGTCCTGACCGCGGCCATGTGCCGCGCCGTCGGCATACCCGCTCAGGTGGTTGTCGGGGTGGCCTATGTGAGTGATTTTGGGGGGCATCAGGGCTTTGGGGGACATGCCTGGACGCAGGCCTACGTGGGTGGCCGATGGATCGGGCTCGATGCCTCGTTCAAAGGCGGCGGACGGGGCGGCTATGACGCCGGCCACATCGCGCTGGCCGTCGGCGACGGAGAGCCCGGAGACTTCTTCAACTTAGCGGCCGCCCTGGGCCAGTTCAAAATCGAAAGGGTTCTCGTCAGAAAAAGATAGGATCGGGCGCGGGAGCTTACTCGAACCGAATGTCGGTCAGAACGAATTGGACGCTGCTGTTTCCGTTGTAGGTGTTGATCTGAGGCTGATAAGCGACGTCGAAGAATTCCTGCTCCAGCAGCTTTTTCTCGAGTTTGCCGAACCTGAAGCCGATACAACGGACCGCCGTTGTGTTGTCGGTTATTGCAAGCTGCAAGTGCTCGCGGCCGGCGCCGACCCTCCTGGGCGGGCACGCCAGACGCACGCCTTTCGTGGCAAACCTCGGCTCGGGATTGCCCTGGCCGAAGGGACCGAGCAACTGCAGCTCATCAACCGTTTCTCTGCGAAACTCGCTTAGAGGGACTAATGCGTCGATGTGAAGCTTTGCCGCCGTATCGTCCTGGTTGAGGTTCTGTTTTGCATGGATCTCGAATTCGGCTGCGAAGCGGTCTATCTTGTCCGGTTCGATAGTTATGCCCGCGGCCATTTTGTGTCCCCCAAAGCCGGCTAAGTGATGCGAGCAGGCCTTGATAGCGCTCAACAGACAGAAACCCGGAATCGAGCGTCCCGAGCCCTGGGCGAAGCCGTTTTCACAGGAGCCTGCGTTGATCAGGACGGTCGGACGGTAGAATTTGTCCACGATTCTTGAAGCAACAATGCCTATGACGCCGGTGTGCCAGTCTTCGCTCGCCAGAACGATGCTCTTGCGGTCGGGATGGTTCAGGTCACCCTGGACAATCATCTCGCAAGCCTGCTTGAAAATCTTGCGTTCGCACTGCTGGCGCTGGCCGTTCTGCTCTTTGAGGTACTCGGCTATTTGCATCGAGCGGATGGGACTCTCCGAGGTCAGCAGCTCGACGGCCAATCGCGCATGGCCCATCCGGCCGGCGGCGTTGAGCATTGGCGCAAGGCGAAACCCGATGTGATAACAATCAAGCTCGTGCCCCGTCAATCCCGCCGATTCAATCAAGGCTTGTATGCCGGAAAGCCTGCAATCGGGCAGGGCTTTGAGCCCGTAGCTTGTCAGGACCCTGTTTTCGCCTCGCAGGTCCACGATATCGGCGACGGTTCCCATCGCCGCCAGGCTGGTTGCACTGATCATGAATTCTCGCAGGCCCGGTTCGAGTCTGGGGCCTGCACTGAATTCGTTGGCGAGGGCCCAGGCCAGCTTAAAGGCAACCATCGCTCCGGCTGAATCCTGGTTCGGGTAGGATGGGTCCAGGGCTGGATGGACGATGGCCAGCGCTTCAGGCATCTTGAGGTCCGGCTGGTGATGGTCCGTGATGATCAAATCCAATCCCGACCGGGCCGCGAGTTCGGCCGAGCTAAATGCCGTGATACCGCAATCGACGGTAAGCAGAACTCGCGTGCCGGATTTGGCGAGGGCTTCAATGGCCTCGGCGTTGAGACCATAGCCTTCATCGACGCGATGAGGAATATAATATTCAACGTCGGCGCCGAGCAGTGTCAAGACCTGCCAGAGAATGGCCACGCCGGTAATGCCGTCCACGTCATAGTCGCCATAGACGGTTATCTTTTCCCCTTCGGCGATGGCCCGTTTGAGTCTGCCGACGGCAGGTTCGATACCCGGCATCCGCCCGGGCTCGATCAGGTCGGTCAATTTCGGCCGCAGGAAAACAGAAGCTGCTGCGGTCTCGGTGATTCCCCGGTTAATCAAAAGCTGGGCCACAAGGGGCGAGACCTTCAGGGATTTGGCAAGCTCTTGCGAGCGACCATCGCCAGTTCGAACGACCCATTGTTTTTTTTGCATCCTTGCGGAAAGAAGCATCGTACTGCGCCCTTGTGTTCTTATCTCCATGTTAGCTTCGTCACGGCAGAATTCGCATCCGTGTTACCGGCCACGGCGTGCAGGGTGAAATCGCCGCCGTTCGCGGTTAAGTTCGCTTCCACCCAGCCGACGGGGTCTCTATCGTTGAAGTTGTAGCCCACCGCCGGAAGATTGATCAGGTGGATTCCCTCGAATTGGGAGAATCCGTAAACGTGAGAATGGCCGTACACGATGGCCTTGACCTTCTGCATCGGCTCGATCATGCGATACAGACGCAGCACGTCCAACAAGTCGCCGTCACCGTCTCCCAATGTGTGATGGAAGCAGAGGATGGTGGCCGTGTTGTCAGATTCTCTCAGATAGTTTTCAAGCCATTGCCTCTGTGCTTTTCCCAACAGTCCGGGCACTTTATTGCTGTAGAGCAGCGAATCCAGGAGAATGAACCGGACCGGTCCCTTGTTGATTACAGCGACATGCTTTCCGGAGACGGGTCGTTTCTGTCCTGCGGTCTCTTCAAACGTCTTAAGGAAGTTCTCGCGATTGTCGTGGTTGCCCAGCGCCATGAAAACCGGTGTCTTCTCAACGAGCGGCTCTAACAGCTTCTTGAGATTGACATAATCGCCGGGTTCGCCAGTCAGCCTGGCCAGGTCGCCGGCAATCACGGCCGCATCCGGCGAAGAAGAGGCAACGTCCGGAACGACTTTCTGCAAATTCTGGTAGGGATAGAATCCCCGGTAATTGTTCTGAACGTCCGCAGGGATGTGGGTGTCGGCCAGAAGGGCGAAACGGGCGGCTGCCTCCGAGCCAAGGCTTTCCGTCGGGCCGAAGACAAAAAGCGATCCAACGGTACCCAAACCGGTTTTGATAAAACTTCTCCTGTCCATCGAGATGGCCAGAACCTCCAAAAGATTCTCGATCTACGATTTGCGATATCCGATTTTCAATCGGCGATCGGCAATCCTGTTTATACGCGATACGCGATGATTGTCAATTCTAATCGACCAGCTCGCGCTCAATATCTTCCAGCGACTTGCCTTTAGTCTCGGGCAACTTCGTCAGAATCACAATGAATCCGACCACGCAGATGACGCCATAGAGCCAGAAAGCTCCGTGGGCGCCGAGGCCCTTCTTCAAATAGGGAAACGTCAACGTCAGGGCCGTGCAGCCGACCCACAAGCAGGAAACAGCCACCGACATCGCCGCCCCGCGTATGCGATTCGGGAATATCTCCGAGATGACGACCCATGTGATCGGCGCCAGGGACATTGCATAGCAACCGATGGCCGAGACCACCAGGATCAGCATGTGAACCCCGGTGCTCTGGAGATAGTAACCCGTGCCCAGGATGGCGTAGATGCCCGCAAGTCCTCCGGCGCCGATCAGCATGAGGATTCGCCGGCCGAATCGATCAACTGTGTATATCGCTACAAACGTGAACAGCAGATTCACGATGCCGGTAACGATGATATTGAACAGAATGTCGCTGACACCGTAGCCGGCGGCTGAAAAAACTTCCTGAGCGTAATTAAATATCACGTTGATACCGCACCATTGCTGAAAGACCGCTAAGAAGACGCCCAGTACCACAATCCTGAGCAACTTCGGCTCGGCCAGGTCTCTGAAATTGACTCGGGCAATCTCTTCGCTCGCGAGCGTGTTCTTGATGTCGTCGATTGCAGAAGCGGCGTACTCTTGACCGCCCACACGCTGCAGGATATTCGCCGCCGCCTCATCTTTGCCATACTTGAGAAGCCAGCGCGGGCTTTCCGGCACAAAGAACATCAGCACAAAGAACAAAAACGCAGGAATTGTCTCGGCTGCGAACATCCAGCGCCAACCGGACTGCCCGTTCCATGATGCCAGAATGTGCTCGGCGCCCGCCCCTTCCGGCACCGGCTGGGCAATTAGCCAGTTGACAATCTGCGCGGCGAGAATTCCGATCACAATCGTAAGCTGGTTTATCGAGACAAGACGTCCCCGCATGGGGGCCGGAGAAATCTCGGCGATATACATCGGAGACAGATTCGAAGCCAGCCCGATGCCTATCCCTCCTAAGATGCGAAAGACATTGAAGAAAAGAAAACTCCACGCAAGAGCGGTCCCAATGGCAGAGACTGTGAAGAGCAAGCCCGACAGAATTAGTAGCCGCTTACGGCCGGACCGGTCGCTGATGACTCCGGAGACGACAGCGCCGAGAAGACATCCGACCAGGGCGCTGCTCTGCGCCCAGCCGCGCAAGAGCGGCGTTTCATCAGTGATTTGGAAATAAGGCTCGTAAAATGGTTTGGCTCCACCGACCACGACCCAATCATAGCCGAACAGCAAGCCACCCATCGCCGCGACCAGGCAGACCAGCCAGATGAAGGCCATATTGTAGCTGGATGGACGGTCTGCTTGACCCGATTCCTGGCTTTTCATGTCAACCTTTGTTTATTCGGTAACAAGGCTAATCTCGGCGGCTGAGGCGAATTCTTGCCCGTCAAATCCGGACAGTGCAACAAAGCGAATGAATCGTGCCGTTCTGCTCCGCTCGAAGAGAATGCGCCTGGCATCTCGGCCTTTCTCGAATCTTGCTGTCACAGCCGGCTGGCCCCACTCTTGTCCATCGGCACTGAGATAGACTTCGCATTCGCTGATCCAGCCGTTCGACATATCCTGCCGGGGAAGATACGTCAGGCCTTTGCTTTCAAGGCTTTCGGACAACTCAATCCGAATCTCATGCGGGTACGCGGGCGCGCCCGGCCCCCAGGCGGTGTGCCAGATGGTATCAGGATTTCCATCGATGACATTCGCCGCTTCGTAGCCCGGCGCCTCGCTGTCAACCCGAACGATGCGGGCATTGCTCAATAAGGATGGCTTCTTCAACAGACCCTCAATCAGTTTGGTCTCAACTCTGTGCTTTGGTGCGAAGGCCGCGCTGTTCATGTAGCTCAGCAGGCTGTGAAGCATCTGCCGTGCGACCGGGCGCCGGTCAAGATTGTTACGAAGGTCCATGCTGCATACGAGCAGTTTGCCCCTGCCTACTCTCGCCTCGAATACGAGGCCGAGCCTGCGATTGGTGTTCCAGTCGTCAACGACCTGGATGATCGGTCGAAGCTCGGGCTCGAATTCATCGAGCACCATGAATCGGGATTTGGTCACCAGGTCCCACCACTGCCAGTTGCTGTGAAACTCCGTGGGGAATCGCGCCAGCGCAGGGTGTTTCGGATCGCACAAGATGCCCAGCGTGTGAGGCGGCTGGCGCCGTGTCCATTGCGTGTTCCAGAAGATTGTAGTGAACCCGGGCGGGACGTCGCTGTCGATGCAATTCAGCGCGGGCGTAAGCAGTACCTTGCCACCTGCGTTCAGAGTTGACCGAGCTTGACCATCGAGTTGCTCAGCGACCAGAACATCGCCCGGCGGCTGAGTATCGAGCTTCTCCGGATAGACCCAGATGTCCCAGTCATTCGCATATGGCGTCCCTTTGAGTGAGACGCTTACAGACAACCCAGCAGGTGCGGCCATATCGGCGAGTGGAACTTCAATCTTTCCCAAATGAATGTCGTTTCCCAGCGGAATCGTCAGCTTCGGCAGTGTTCCGGTTGCGAGTTCTGCGCCGTCAGTAGTACTGATGGACCAAACAGCAACGGCATCGCGAATCGGAGCCGGACCGAAGTTGGCGATTTCGACATCGGCGATGAATACCTCGTCGGTGGTCCAGGTGCGTTTTTCCATCCGCACGAGTGGGACGGTCTCGCAGCAATAGCGATGATGCTCGTGTGGTTCGATATAGCCCTTGGAGTCCCAGAAGGGATCGAGGATGCCAATCAACGCCGTTCCCTGGCCGGGGAAGTCGTGAATATCGAGCAGTTGAAAGCCGCCGAAGCCGGGGGTTCGCAGGGCGGATTCTATCTCCTCCTTGTAGAGCAGAGCCTGCAATTTGCCCGAGGCCATCAGGAAATCATCGGCCTGATCAAGCATGTGATGCGCCGCGAGAGAGTCGCGGAAGATCTCGAAGTTGAGTGGCCGCAGAACCCCGGTGTACTTAATGATTTCCCTGAAATTGGGATACACACACCACTGTCCGATTTCATGGCTTACAACTGGGATATCGTAGTCCTCGATGAGATCGCGGTAGTCGGTGACTGTCTCGGGGGGATTGGCGTTGAAGCGGCTCTTGAGCCCTGCGCCCCACTGGTGGCCACGAGGTCTGGGAGTGCTGTGGTATTGGCTTTCGGGAATGATGGGCCAGCCGGCAGCACTGGTGTAGAGTCTGCGCGGGTCTTTATCTTTCCAGGAATTGACCAGCTTCCCAAGGAACCTTTTTTGATTAGGGCCGCCAGGTTCATTGCCGTAAGCCAGCATGCAAAACGATGGGCGATTGCCATAAGCCTTGAGAATACGGTCGCCCTCGGCGTAGATGAATCTGTCGATGGGTCGGCCGTTGCCCACGGTTGCCCATGCGGCACATTCGACGTGAAAGAGAAATCCCAGCCGGTCTGCGGCCTCGAAGGCCGCCTCCGGCGGGCACCAGGAATGGAAACGCAGGTGGTTCAGGCCGTGGGCCTTGGCGATTCGCAGGATCCGCAGCCATGCCTCGACGTCCATGGGTGGATATCCCGTGAGCGGAAAAATGCAGCATTCCAATGTCCCGCGCACGAAAATCGGGCGGTCGTTGATCGTAAACTGCGTCCCCCGGGTTCCGATTCTCCGCATGCCGAAGGTGACGGTCTTCTCGTCCCGGAACCTGTTGCCGTCTGCCTCGGCCATGAGGGCGACGGTCAGCTTGTACATGGCCGGAGAGAATTCGTCCCATAGTTGCACGTCGTTGCCCATCACATAGTCAACTTCAACAACGGTTTCAGGCTCTGAGGTGGTGAACTCGACCATCTTCTGTGTGGGGGCGTGGCTTCGGTTGGTGTTCCAGCTCCTGGCCCCGATCCTGAGCATTCCACGGGCCGGCCCGCCCGTGCGGTTGCCCAGGGTGATAAGAAGCTTCGCCGATTTCTCTCGAATGTCGGGATAAACCTGTACATCGCCGATCCACACCGGGTCACTCGCGTGCAGCTCGATTTTGCCCACGACGCCGTTCCAGTTTGTCTGGGTGTGGTCGCTGACCGAATGGGCGTTGACCCCGACGTCATATTTAACCGAATTATCCACGCGAATGGTCAGCAGGTGCCTGCCCGGCGTCAAGAGGTCGCTCAACTCGTGCCGTTGTGGTGTGCACAGACTGTCCTGCATACCTGCGAGGGTGCCGTCCACCCAAACCTTGGTCTCCCAGTGACAACGCTCGAGAGATAAGACGATTCGCTTGTCCCTCCAGTTCTGTGGTATATCGATCTCTCGCTGATACCAGGCCGGGCCGACGTAGTGTTTCACCGGCGTCAGCCAGAATGGAATCTTCACCGAGCCCGGTTGTCTGTATTTCTCGTATTTGGAGTCCGTGAACCATGACTGGTCAACAATCTTGCCCGTCCATTTTGTCTCGACGCCGACATCGTTGCCGTAGCCGTTTTCAGCCGTCGAGCCCGGCAGCGCGACGCGACCCGGCAGTGTGCGGCCGGACCAATTCTGCTGCTCGCCGACGTCGTCGTGGTCTAACTGGAAGCGCCATTGCCCCGCTAAGGAAATGGACTTGCGCTCTTGATTTGGCCTCGGAGTGGCCGTAGTTCTTGAATTCGCCGTTTTTTGGCAGGACAGGCATGCAACTACGGCGATCCCTGCCGCTATCGCAGTCATTGTTCGGATGGTTCGGCGTTTCAACTTCGGCGACCTCCACTGAAAGACTTCACATCTCAGGTGGAAATCGCCCCATCGATCGCCTCGGCGAGGTCTTTCTTGCTGGTTAATCCAACCCATTTTTTCTGGACCTGGCCGTCTTTGAACAAAATGAGGGTGGGTATCGCACTGATGCCGAACTCCATGGCGCTGTCGCGCGCATCATCGGTGTTGAGCTTGCAGATTTTGGCTCTGTCGGCATATTCTTCCGCGATTTCCTGGACGATGGGGGCGATCATCTTGCAGGGTCCGCACCAGGGCGCCCAGAAATCGACGAGCACGGGAACATCGGAATTGTGAACCGTCTTGTCAAAAGTAGCGTCGGTCAGTTCGATTACACTACCAGCCATTACGTTATCCTTTCAACCAAGATTCCACGGACAATCGCCCTTCGGCCATCCTGCCGGGTTGTCCAAAGGGCATCGTACCTGAATCGCCCGGCGCCGTCAACGAAGAAGCTCAAACCAGAACTGAAAAAATGTAGTGGGGAATTTCAGGCGCTTTTCTGTCGGTCTCACCTTCCCCCCGGCGGAAGAACGTCGCGGACCGGCTCGTTCCACCAGTTCGGGTCTCTGAAATACTGCTTGAGCATCATCGCAGCGACGACGCCGTCCCCCGCGGCTGTAGCTAATTGCATCGCCGCTCCGATTCTGCAATCGCCCGCCACAAAGACGCCGGGAACGCTCGTGCGAAGATATGCGCAGTCACACTTTATAAATCCGTGGTCGGTCAGATCCACAAAACCTTTCAGAAAGCTGGTGTTCGGCACCATTCCGACGAAGATGAATACGCCGTCACACGGATAATCTTCTTCCTGATCGGTCTTGACGTCTTTCAGCGTTGCCGACTCGACTTTGTTGTCGCCGTTGATGGCGGTCGCTACTGTGCTGTACTTGATGGTCAAGTTCGACTTCGGCTCGCTGGTTTTTTCCAGAAGCTCCTCGACCAGAACTTCCGCCGCCCGGAATTCGTCTCTGCGGTGGATCATCGTTACCTTTTCGGCGAATTTGGCTAGGTGCAGGGTCTCTTCGACCGCTGTATTGCCTCCGCCGACGGCCACGACGTGTTTTCCCTTGAAAAACGGTGCATCGCACGTCCCACAATAGCTGACGCCCGAGCCGCGAAACTTATCCTCGCCCGGGATGCCGAGTTTTCGATAGTCGCTGCCCGGGGCCAAAATGACGGATCTGGCGACATATTTGTCCTTGTCGCAGCAAACGGCGATGTTGCCGTCGCGCAGTTTCTCGAGGCCGGTCACTTCGGAGCCGTTCTTTATCTCGGTGCCGAAATTCTCGGCCTGCTTTCGCATCTGTTCAACCAGGCCCGGCCCGTCGATGCGCTCGATGCCGGGATAGTTCTCTATCCTGTCGGTATTATTGATCTGCCCGCCCGGCATGAATTTCTCGAGAATGAGCGTCCTGAGCCTGTCACGGGCCGTATAGAGGGCCGCCGCAAGCCCCGCCGGCCCGGCTCCGACAATAATGCAATCATAAGTCTCAGCCATAACACGTATCCTTTGACCTACTGAGTTCCGAATGTGTGAAATTGGAAATGCACGCCCTTGATCTTACTCTTGTTCCTCCGTTTTCTCCTGGATCTGGTGGAGCTGCATGCCGAAACGGTCGAGCTTCTTCTGGCCTTCGTCGTATTGGCTGTAGGCGTTTCGCAGGTGTTTGCCGAGGATTTCCCAGGTGCCGCCGAAATCGGCGAAAGAGGCGTTCAGCTTTCCCAGATTCTGCCGGATTTCAGCGGCCTGCTTTTCGATTTGCAGGCCGTGCAGGCCCATTGCCACGGTCATCAGATACACGTACAAAAGATTCGGAGACACCGGGATGACCTTGTTCTCAAAGCAGTACGGCAAGATATCCTGAGTTTCGCCGACGTACTTGACGACTGTTTCGTAGTAGATGTTCTCCGCGGGGATGTACATAATGGCAAAGTCCAGCGTCCCCTCGGCGGGCCTGATATAGTCGCCGGCGATCTTGTCGATATGCGTCATGCAATCGCGGAGAAACTGCTTGCGAAGCTTCGGCCTTTCCTCTTCGGTCTCGGCTTTGACGATTTTCTCAAAACTTGGCAACGGAAACTTGGCGTCAACGGACACCGAGAAGGCCGGCATTTGTATGAGCGCATCGACTATTCTGCCGTCTTTGAATGCGTGCTGGAGCTTGTAGCTGTCTTTGGGCAGGATTTGAGAGAGAAGATTTTCAAGCGACCATTCGCCCATCTGACCCCGGAGCTTGGGGGAGCTTAGGATATTCTGGAGCCGCTTGATTTCGTCCCCCATCTGCATCATCTTTTTGTTCGTGCCCTGCAGTTCGCCAATCTGGCTGTGCAGCTCGCTGAGCGTCTTCCGGCTGGATTGCAGGTTCTGGCTGAGTGTCTCTTGGCCGGTCTTGAGGGATTCTTGCAGTTTCTCCGACGTCCTGTCCTGAGCGGTTTTCAAGGCCTCCAATTGCTGCTGCAAGAGGCCAATGGAGGCCTGCTGGCCCGCCATCTTCTCGGCGTTGGCCGAGTTGGAAACTATAAGCCAGACCAAAAGCCCCAGCACACCCAAGACCAGGACACCAATGACAATGATTAGAATCAGCTCCATCTTTTGTTCGTCCCTGAGAAGATCGCCTTCGATTATAGATGGTGATGAGCCGTTCGTCAAAGGCCAAAAGCAGCCGTTGCCCCAGACGGGCGATTGACAATAGACGATGGACCGTTGACAATGCGTGTTGGGCGGCCTGAAATGGAACGAATAGAATCTGTCATTTTCGATTGGGGAGGGGTGCTGATAGACGACCCGAGGCCGGGGCTTTTGCGGTACTGCGCCGAGGCTTTCGGGCTGTCACAGGAAAACTATACGCCTGCCCATGATTCATTTCTGGACGATTTTCACAAAGGTCTGATCAGCGAAGAGACGTTTTGGCGGCAAGTAGGCCGCAAGCTCGGCAAGCCGGCGCCCGAAGTGCCTTCGCTCTGGTCCGAGGCTTTCCGGTCGGCGTACGTGCCGAGGCCGGACGTGTTCTGCCTGGCTTCGGCGCTGCGCGAGAGAGGTTACAGAACGGCGCTGCTGTCCAATACGGAGCTTCCAGCCGTAGAGTTCTTTGGCGAGCTGGGCTATGATATGTTCGATGTGCTGGTTTTCTCGTGCCAAGAGGGCCTGATGAAGCCCGAACGGAGGATTTATGAAATCACGCTTGAGAGGCTCGGCTCGAAGGCTCAGCGGTCCGTATTCATAGATGACAGGCGAGACCATATCAGGGGGGCGCAAGAAGCAGGGCTCAATACAATTCTTTTCGAGAGCATCGGCCAGGTGAAGCGGGAATTGGCCGAACTCGCAGTGGAATGGGCAGATTAGAAATGCAAAGGGATGACCAATGAAACTCTCGGCCGCATTAGAAAATAAAGACGTTATTCTGCTCGATGGCGCCATGGGCACGCAACTGGATGAACACGGGCTGACGGCCGGCGGCCGGGCCAACCTTGAGGCGCCGGAGACTGTTCTGGTGATACATCGGGAATACGCCCAATGCGGATGCCACGCTCTGACCACGAATACCCTGACGATGAACCGCATTTACCTCGAAACGCACAACGTCGGTGTTTCGCCGCGCGATGTGAACAAAGCCGGCGCGGAGTTGGCTAAGCAGGCTGCCGGCACGGATCGATACGTACTTGGCGATATCGGCTCGACCGGTCAACTGCTCGAACCTTATGGAACGTACAAAGAATCGCAATTCTACGATGCGTTCAGGGAGCAGGCTGAAATCTTAACCGGATCCGGCGTCGATGGGTTTATTGTCGAAACCATGTTCGATCTGCGCGAGGCGATATGTGCCCTTCGAGCATGCAAGGACAACACAGCACTTCCCGTGGCTGTCACGATGGCGTTCGCTACCGAAGAAAATGGAGGCAGAACGGTCATGGGCAATTCCGCGGAACAATGCGCCAAGAGCCTCACGGAAGCGGGCGCCGATGCCGTCGGTGCCAATTGCGGCGATCTTGACCCGTCGCAGATGGCGGTCGTCGTCTCTCTGCTCAAGGTGGCAACATCGCTGCCCGTTCTGGCGCAGCCCAACGCGGGCAAGCCCAAACTGGTCGGCGAAGAAACAGTATTCGACATGCCCCCGGCGGCTTTTGCGGCGGGGATCGCCGAGTGTCGGCGAGCCGGTGCAGGGCTCGTGGGCGGCTGCTGCGGGACGACCCCCGAACATATCCGCGCTGTGGCTGAGATGCTGGGCGGAAAATGAAAGCATCCGTCGATACGGGACAAGACGATGGCGAACAGTCACCTCGTCATTTTGAAGAAGCCTTATTTGAAGATGATCGTCGAAGGACGAAAGCGGATCGAACTGCGCCTGAGCAGAACGCGACAACATGGTTTCGGGCGCGTCTTGCCCGGCGACAGGTTGTTCTTGAAGATAAGTGCGGGGCCCGTCTGTGCGATGGCGACTGCGGGGGACGTTAAGAACTTCGAGAACCTTACGCCGGAGTCAGTTCTTGAGCTGAAACGACGATACAACCACGATATCGGTGGTGGCGACGAGCATTGGCAAAACAAGATAGACTGCAAATTCTGCTTCCTGGTTTGGCTCACGGACGTCCGGACTATCGAACCTGTGCGGATCAACAAGAAGGACTGGCGGGCATGGGTGGTCCTGACAGAGAAAGAGAACTTCGGATTGACAGAAATGGACGGATTCGAGTGGGTTTAGGGCAGTCTCTTGACATTATTTTTGTCTGGATTTTTCAGCCAGCCTGCAATAAGGTTCATTTTTGATTTCGTCTGTATCGATACAAGTTCAGTCCGGCGAAAGGCAAAGAAAGTGCACTTTCAGCAAGGGAGTGGTCGATGTCAGCCAGGGCGATATTAGCCGTTGCGGCGGCGGTAGTGTTCGCGGGGGTCGGGAGCTTGACGGCCCAGAGAGGCAGTGATAGTGCGGACAGCCAGATGCCGCCGGGCCGGGAACGTGCCCCGATTCCGAGCAGCGAACGAGAGAAAAGAATCCTCGATGTGCTTGATCGAATGGTTCGGGGCCCCTACAGCGGGATATTGAGTGTGCCGCCGGAAGACGGCAGGCTGTTGCGGCTTCTGGCCGAAGCGGCCGGCGCCAAACACGTTGTGGAGATTGGGACCTCGAACGGATATGCATCCATCTGGTTTTGCCTGGCTCTGCGAACCACCGGCGGCAGGCTGACCACGTATGAAATCGATCCGGACCGGGCTTCACTGGCTCGTGAGAACTTCAAACGAGCCGGCGTCGATACGCTCGTGACACTCATCGAGGGCAATGCTCACGAGACGGTTCAAAAGCTCAGAGGGCCGATCGATATCGTCTTCATCGATGCGGACAAGGACGGCTACCTGGATTACCTCAATAAGCTCCTGCCTCTGGTTCGTCCGGGCGGGCTGATTCTGGCCCACAACACGACGGACGTCGCATCGCAGATGGAGGACTACCTCGAGGCCGTCACAACAAATGCGGAGCTGGAAACGATCTTCCTGCACAAGCGGGGCAGTGGTATCGGCGTTACTCTCAAGAAGCGCCGGCACATATAATTGAATCCGTGTTACTATCAGGTGAGGTTTTGGAACGATGTCTTCAGAAGCAAAAGTACTTCCACGTCGAGCATTTCTTTCACGCGGCATCTGCGTCGCCGCCGGCGCTGCTGCGGCCGCAGCCTTGCCCTCATGTCATCTCGCGGGGACGGGGGCGAAACACCGCGCACAGACGCGCTTCGGATTCACCACGTACCAATGGGGCAGAGACTGGGACATTCCGACTCTGATCGCCAACTGCTGTAAGGCTGAAGTATTTGGCGTCGAGCTGCGGACTAGCCAGTCGTATGCTCATGGCGTCGAGCTGGAGCTGAATACGCAGCAACGCCGTGAGGTGAAGAAACGTTTTGCCGATAGTCCCATCACTCTCGTGGGTCTTGCCACAAGTGAGCGTTTTGATTCGCCCGACACTGCGGAGCTCGAAAAAGCCATTGAGAATACTAAAGCTTATATCGCGCTCAGCAAGGACGTAGGAAGCAGTGGCGTGAGGGTGTTCCCCAATAGTTTTCACGAGGGCGTGCCCCGAGAGCAGACCATCGAGCAGATCGGCCGGGCGATGAATGTTGTAGGTGCGTTTGCTGCTGACTATGGCCAGCAGGTCCGCCTCGAAGCACACGGCAATGTGGGCGAGCTGCCGACGCTCAAAGCGATCATGGAACATGTTGACCAGACCAGCGTCGGGTTGAAACTCAACAGCGCCACGAGGGACACGCAGGGCGAAGGGTTCGAGCACAATTTCAACCTGGTCAAGGGTTTGCTGGGCGATACGCTTCATCTGCACAACCTTAAGGACGCGGAATTCCCCTACCAGCTCCAGATGGACCTGCTGGTCAAGATGGGCTGGACCGGCTGGCAGTTGCTGGAGGTCAGTGACAAGGTCCCGGATCGCGTCGCGGCACTGATCGAACAGCGCCAGATCTGGGACCGGATGCTGGCCAACTCCATGAACGCCTGAAGAGAATCCGCTGAGCGACGGCCGCACTGTAAGGGCAATGAGTATGGCAAAGGAAGAACTCGAACGCGCGTTTGGTCTATCCACTTCGACTTATGTGGTCATTGCCAGTATGGTCGGGACGGGGATTCTGGTCTCGCCCGGATACATGATGGCCTCGCTCCAGAACTACCCCGTCATATTCGGACTCTGGGCCCTTGGCGGGTTGTTGGCCTTATGTGGAGCTCTTTGCGTTGCGGAATTGGCGGCCGCCTTGCCCCAAGCGGGTGGGGAGTACGTTTACCTTCGCGAAGCATACGGCCCCATGCCTGCTTTTCTCTCTGGTTGGACGTCTTTCTTTCTCGGTTTTTCGGCGCCCCTGGCTGTGGCCGGCTATATCGCGGCTCTGTACCTTCTGGCACCTTTCGGATTAGCTGAAAAGGAAACAGGGCGCCTTGTTCAGGTTACGGCTGCGGCCATTATCGTCGCCATTACGGTGCCTAATCTCATGGGTCACCGCCAGTCTGCCTGGACACAAAACCTCACCACGATTGGCAAGTTCGGCCTGTTCGTGGTCCTCGTGGTGATGGCTTTTGTGTTTGGCGGCGGGAACTTCGCACACATAACGCAAGGCCAGTCGATAGGACAGGTCAAGCTTGGGACCGCGGCTACGCAGTTGTTCTATGTCATGTTCGCCTACAGCGGCTGGAACGCCGCCAGCTATCTGGCCGGGGAGGTCAGGAACCCGGGCAACATTCTACCACGGTCTCTGCTGTTAGGCACCGGGCTGGTCATCGTGTTGTATCTGGCCCTGAACCTCGTCTTTGCGTACGCTGTGCCTTTGGCCGATGTGGGATTCGACAATGCCGAGCGCGTTCCCCAGCTTGCGGTCGAGAACCTGTTTGGGCCGAGGGCTTCCAGCGTTTTCTCTGTTTTGCTCGGATTGGCGTTTTTGGCGACTGTCAGCGCCTTTATTATCACCGGCCCTCGGGTCTATTACGCCATGGCAAAAGATGGCTTGTTCCCCTCCGTAGCCGGGCGCGTCAGCTCGAAGGGGCGGATTCCCGTTTATGCGATGCTCGCCCAGAGCGCCTGTGCGATCGTCATTCTATTCGTGACGGACTTCCAGAACCTGTATAAGTATGCCTCGGTGGGATTGTCGATCTTCGCGATGCTCTTCATCGCTGCGGTGTACGTCCTTCGATGGCGCCGGCCGGACATGGAACGACCGTTTCGCGTGCCCGGATACCCGCTTGTTCCGGCGATTTTCATGATCGTTGTCCTCTTCATGACCGTGTTCGCATTCATACAATGGCGCAGACCTTCGGCATACAGCCTTGGCAGCATTCTCGTGGGCATCCCCGTCTATTACATCTGGTCCCTGGCCCGGCGTCGGCCCGCCGCCTGACAACCGGTCCTGCGTGTGGCGCTTTCAAGATCCCGGGCAGGCGCCGTGGACGCCCGGGCCATTAGCCTGCATTTCTCACAGCCTCCAAGCCCATTCGGCTACGCTGAGAGCCTGCCCTGAGGAATTCGAAGGGATGAACTTCGTCGAACGCGCAGCCGAAGGATTGACGCTGGCCCCGGATTCTCCGAAATCCCGCGAAAAAGGTGCGTTTGCTGCAAGAACGCCGCCTGCCAGTGTACGGGCCGGAGATTTCGCTTGACTTAGGCGTAGCGAATTTGGTACAAGGTACAGGTGAAGCGGGTTTGTCTGGCAGTTCTCGGGCTGTCAGGGGCGGGTTTTATGATCGGAAGGAGGCCGTCGAATGCTCTGAAGAATGGGCTATCCTCAGCCGATATGTACAAGACCAGTTGTCGGTGTGTTCAATGTTAATTTTCTTTGAAGGAGGACTATGATGTGTAAGAAACTGACCTTCTTGACTTCTTTTGTTTTCGTGCTCGGTCTGGTTCTGACCAACGGGGCCAACGCCGACGACACCAGTCTTGTCGGCTATTGGAAGCTTGACGACGGTGTGGGCACGAGCGTCGCTGATTCATCGGGCAGAGGGCACACTGGACATTTCGCCGAAGGGTCTCCCGCATGGGTCGAAGGCAAGTTCGGCAAAGCCCTCCAATTCAACGGCCAGAACAAGGTGGAAATCCCCGATCATCCCGACTTCCACCTGGAATACGCCATTTCGATGGCCCTGTGGATCAAGCCCGAAGCAGCCGTTCAACCTTCGTACGCTAAACCCTTCATTAAGCAGAGATCAGGCGAATACCCTTACGGTATACAATATGCTGGTAACGGTACGAGCATCCGTGCGACAGTCAATGCTTCGGCTCGCGTCGATACCTCTAGTACGCCAAATTTCCCGGGCGAATGGGGTCACCTCTGTATGACCTATGATGGCAGTGCCGTCATTCTGTACAAAGACGGAGAGGAACTTGTCCGAGCCGCCGCTTCAGGCAAACTTCAACAGAATAATCTGTCGCTTTCCATTGGCGGGCGTCTCGAATCCAGCCAGAACTTCGTCGGGATTATTGACGATGTTCGGCTATACAACATAGCGTTAACACCGGCACAGATCAGTAAAGTCATGGAAGGTCCGCCGCTTGGCCCGGCTTCCAAACCAATCCCGAGTGCAGGGGCCGAAGATGTACCCCGAGACGTGGTCCTGAGTTGGACGCCAGGAGAACTCGCGCCGGCGACCAACGGGCACAGGGTTTATCTCAGTGAGAGCTTCCGCGACGTCAACGACGGCGTCGGCGGCGTCACCCAGAGTGCCGCCAGCTATGCTCCCGCCCAACGGCTCGATTTCGAGACGACTTATTACTGGCGCGTCGATGAGGTCAACGCCCCGCCGGATTCGACGGTATTCAGAGGCGATATCTGGACCTTTACCACCGAGCCTGTGGGGTATCCCATTGACGGTGCGAATATCACCGCGACGGCCTCCAGCTCGGGCCAGGCAGATTTGGGCCCTGAGAATACCATCAACGGCTCGGGACTGGATGAGAACGATCTACACTCGACAAAGGCAGAGGACATGTGGCTCAGCGGCAATGAGCTGCTCGGGGCCTGGATCCAATACGAGTTCGACACGGTTCACAGCCTGCACGAGATGTGGGTATGGAACTCCAACCAAGCCTTTGAGGCCCTGTTTGGCTTCGGGGTCAAGGATGTGATCGTCGAATACTCGACCAACGGGACCGAATGGACGGCTCTGGCCGGCGTACCTCAATTCGCCAAAGCGTCCGGTATGGCTGGGTATGCACACGATACGACGGTTGATTTTGGCGGTGTGGCGGCAAAGTACGTCAAACTGACCGCGAACAGCAACTGGGGAGGCGTTCTGCCCCAGTATAGTCTCAGCGAGGTTCGCTTCTTCTATATCCCTGTGAACGCCAGAGAGCCCTCCCCGGGTTCCGGGGCTGCCGACGTGGATGTGGATGGAACCCTCAGTTGGCGAGCGGGACGAGAGGCCGGCACGCACGATGTGTACCTGAGCGCCAACCAGCAGGCTGTGATCGACGGCACGGTCCCAGCGGTTACCGTGCCCGATGCGAGCTACAGTTCCCCCCTCGATTTGGCCAGCACGTACTACTGGCGAATCGATGAGGTCAACGATACCGAGACGCCCACGACGTGGCAAGGCGATGTCTGGGACTTCACGACGGAAGAGTCCATTGTTGTGGAGGACTTCGAGGACTACAACGACTATCCGCC
>CP070806.1:191349-221699 GCA_020343675.1 Phycisphaerales bacterium | reverse complement strand
GGCGCAACAGCGGACCGACCGCGTGGGTCGCATAGTGCATGGGCGGGAAACCGTACCAGTATTCCGGCCAGCCAGGCAGGCCCATATTCTGCTGATGAGAGCCCCTGAGGAACTGAATCTTGCCCAATTGGCCCGACTCGACAAGCTCTTTGGCGTAAAGACACTCGCGGGCATAGACCGCCGTTTCCATCATCATATAGACCTTGCCCGATTTCTTTCTGGCCTCGACAAGGGCCAGGCAGTCCTCGGTGGTCGTCGCCATGGGGACGGTACAGGCGGTGTGTTTGCCCGCCTTGAGGGACTCCAGTGACATCCAGGCGTGGTCGGCAATCGGCGAGACAACGTGGATCGCATCCAGCTCGTCGATGCTCAGCAGATCTTCAAATTTGGTCAAACGCCTCTCGATGCCAAACTGCTCGCCTATTTCATTGAGGTGGTTCTGGTTTCGCTGGCAGATCGCATAACACTCGGCGTCGGGGTGCTGTTGGTAGATGGGAATGAATTCGGCGCCAAAGCCAAGCCCGACGACAGCCACTTTGACCTTTTCCATCGGCTATGTCTCCTTTCCGGCTCCGTCACAGGAGCCCCCACGTGCGTAAGAAAGACACTATATAGAACAAAAGCCCATCACAATGGAACAAGGCTACACTCTACCTCGGGATATAGAACGACTCACGGGCGCCTCATCCTGCGCACCGGCGACCTGAGGAGTATACGTGAAAACAGCCGGCCGGGAAAGTTCTATTTCGCCCCGGACCTTAGCAGCAGGACGGCATGCACCACCGCGATGGGCGCGAATACCAGCGCTGTATAACGATGCATACCCAGAAGGAATTCCTGCCCATGGGTCCCGAAAAGCGGAAGCATGCTCAGCATAATCGAGAGCCCCAGCGGCAGAACCAGAAAGATGATCAGCCAAAAAGCTACTTTCTGCCCAAGTCCAAGGCATGCGTTCCGCCCGCGCGGTTTTTCGCCAGCGCTCTGAGCCAGAGTGGCGCGCCGAACGAGACGCTCAAGCCAGGGCCAGTCGCCCGCCGTGAAACGGCAATTGCGGGCCCACATCACGGCCAGCACGGCCACGCAGACGGTGAAAACCGGTGCAAAGGTGGCATGCGCCATCACAAGGTAGCCCGAAACATGCTCGCCCAGAACAAGGACGGGATAGAAACCTGTCACCGCCAAGACGACAAAGCAGAGCAAGGCCACCAGATAGGCAAGCATCCTCAAAACATCGACAAGACTTCGTTTTGGTTTTGAACTCTTCCGCGACATAGCACCCACATTCATTCAACAAGAGCTAATCATTTTCGCCGGCCAGCGCCTTGACGAGACAAGCCAGGGCCCTGAGCACGTACAACAACAGAACCAGCGCCAGAACCGCGCTCGAACCAAGAACAATGATCTTCATCCAGGGGCGGAACACAAATGAGAAGGCAAACGCCCAGGCGTAGGACGGATCGATATTCTGAAATTCAATCATCTTCTTCGCCGTCCGGTCCTGGGCCACAGGCGTATCGGCGGTGACGTCGCCGAAGAAGAAAGGCGCATCCGTACCATGACAATCCGTACAGTAGCGAACGCCCAGAGCCTGGGCGGCCGGCCTGACGTCATGTCCGATGGGCCACAGATACGGCTTGGCCGCCGGATGGTCTTTCTCCTGACGCAACCGGCCCGAATCGTCGAGGCTGTAGAGCGCCCCGCCTGCAACGTAAACAACCTTGTCCTCCACGGAACCGTCGGATGCCAGCGAGGCCAGACCCTTGACGATATGGTCGGTCGTTAAGTCGGGCCAATCACCCGAGAAGGGGAATTTCTCTTTGGAAAGTACGTCCGTGATGACCTTCGTGACGGTCTCCAGCACGATCGGCTCGATCTTCCCGTCGCTCAGAACGCCCCAAAACGCGGGCCAGACAAGCTTGTGCGGCGCGATTTTGCCGTCACTTTGTTCGGCAAACACCGGAGCGGCAATATGCGGAAGCATCTCGGGCGCCTTGTTGACGTTGGGCGTCCCGAGACGGTGCGCCATCGACGTCTTAGCGGTGTGAGGCTCGGGCCCGGGCCACGGACCTGAGTGACAAGCCGTACAGGTGAGCTTCTCGAAGTGCACCGTCGGCAGGCCACGATGCTCGGGAATCGGCGCTCCCAGGCGTCCGGCGACCGGGTCTGCAGAGCTGCCTTCTCCGAGGTGGCAGCCTTCGCAGGAAGACGTAGCGGCCAAGTCGTTGGCCGAGATCTCTTGTTCGCCCGCGTATCCACGCGTGATGTTATGGTCGATCCCGTGGCGGTGACAATCGACGCAGGTCAGGCCCGCCTTGAGGTGGATATCCTCGTCACAGGCCCACTTCTCGGTCTTTTCCGAACCCGTGTAGAGGTTCGAGTGGCAGAAGTAGCATCGATGCGAAGGGACTTCTCTGACGATATCGAAGAATACGTAGTTCTCGTGGTCGAAGACGTTCCTGTGGTACGTAATGGTCGGCGGTTTTCTCCTTCCGCTCTGGGCCGTTTCGACCACGAAGGGGTCAAACGGATCGTACATTTCGTCCATGTCGTCGGCCGAACCCTTGACCAACGCCAGACCTGAAGATGCGGCCGCGGCCCAGCGGAAATTCCCCCGGCTTACCTGCACCGCGTAGCCGGCGGGCCCGCCCTGGTCCTGCCCCGGAGCACCGTTGTGGCAGCTCAGGCAGTTGATCTCGAGCTGGCCCGAGATGTACTGCCGCATAATCTCATCCGGATGGTCACTGAGCTGCTCTCCGGGGCCGCCGCCCGGCATCTGCCGGCCGAAGATCTTCGTGAATCCGCGGTCGGTCAGGCCGAATTGCCCAGGCCTGAAGGTCCCGGGCCAGGCGCGATAAGAAAGCAGGATCTGCGTACCCGTGCGGGCATCGACATAGATCCACGGCTGGCCAGGCGGCCCGGCGCCGGCATTCGGATCGACACCGTTGAAGTGCCAGCCCTGCTTGATGATGTCATAGCTGTGGCAGCTGCCGCACGTGTGGCGCGTTGAAAAGGGCAGGAGCACCTCAGATTCAGGGTCAATATTGGGGTCGATCAGTGCCGGCTCACCGTCCTGCTCGCTTGGCGCCGCGAGCAGTTGGATACGGTGGATTGGATGCGCCCTGCTGCCGTCACTCTCATCGCCAAGAAGCCTCTGCTCAGTTTCGGCAGCGCCGGCGGCAAGACACAGGGCCAGCAAACATAAGACGCCTGTGGAAATCAGTCCGTTCTTCAATGTATGCCCAGTCCTTATCTTTTGAACCCATTGACGTTCATCGGGCGCCGCCGCCCCGCTTCGCGGAGGATTTACACCTCGAAATCCTCGGGCTTGAACTCCAGCTTGTTGCCGGCGGCCACGGCTTCATTGACTTTCAGTACGGTCACGGCCGTTTCGTAGCCGATTTCAGCGGGGCAGTTCAGCTTGGCCTTGCCGCGAATCGCGTCGAAGAAATTCTCCAGGTGCGGCTGATGGTAGGGCTTGCCTTCCATGGTTACCGGTATCTCGTAGCTCGGCGGCTTCGGCGATTCGCGCACATCCAGCACCGCATCGCCGGCGGATTGTTCCGCCTCAGGCTCAACCGGCTCCTTGATGAAGCCCATCTTGACCCACTTCTGCCAGTTATCCGCCGGGACCCACGCTTCGCGGTACACGCTGCCGCGTGCGGAGGCTTCCGAAATTTCCAGCGTGCCTTCATCACCCATGAAGGATTCATAATATCCATTGCTGCTGTTGGTCGTTATCGTCTGATAGAATGCCCTGACGGTCCGGTCACCAAGATCATACTCATAGATGACCATGACATTGTCGTACCAGTCGTGTCCTTTCCAGTAGTCAATGCCGCCGCTGGCCAGGACTGCCTTGGGGTTGGCGCCAAGGAACCAGCTATAGATGTCGATCTGATGCGAGCCAAGATCCACGATCGGGCCGCCTCCGAGTCCCTTGTACCAGCGCCAGTTTCTGAACTGCTGCATGGACTTGAAACCGTATTTCTCCAGCGTCGCCTGGTCGATTTCGGCGTTCCTCGGTGACCCCAAATCTTCACAGGCCGCCTTGCTGCGGTTCCACTGACCGTTGATGGTTGTTATCTTGCCCAGCAGCTTGGCGCCGGCGATGAGCTTCTCGTAGGCATGCCGGTAGCGGGGGTTGCTCCGTCGCTGGTGGCCGATCTGAAGCAGTTTTCCGCTCTCTTTGGTTGCTTCCACCATCTTCCTGGCACCTTCGAGGGTATTGGACATCTCTTTCTCGCAATAGACGTTCAACCCGGCCTTCAGACAGGCCACGGCATGTTCCGAGTGCCAGAAGTCGGGCGTGGCAACGATGACCGCGTCGAGGTCTTTCTCTTTGTCGAGCATTTCCTGGTAGTCCACATACGTGTTGTGCTCGTGGCGATAGGCGGTCAGCATGCGCGAGACACGTTTTTGGTTGAAAGCCGTCCAGATGTCGCAAACGGCCTTGAAACGTATGCCGGGAATGTTCCGACAGGCATTCATCAGGACCTGCCCCTGGGCTCCGGCCCCCAAGAGGGCCACGTTGATGGCATCCGCCTTGCCGCCGCTGGTTTGGGCGAAAACCATCGGTGAGAACGCTAAACCTGCTCCTGCGGCCGCGGTAGAACGCAGAAAACTACGTCTGTCTATTTTGTTCATAGTTTCTTGACTCTTCATTTTGCTCTGTTCGCTCCAAAAATTTAACAAACCAATCGCCAATTCAGCTCCTCGGGCAATATAATGCCACTCCACCTTACTGTCAAGCGCGAGCCCGAGCGCTTCGGCGCTCGTCCCACATCCAGCCATTCCAGCTTACATGCCTACCTACACTTACTCGGCCAGGGGTCTTGCGATAATGTTGCGAAACGCCACGGGCCCGTGGTTTCCCTGGAACATCAGTGGACCGGTCGGGATTTCCCTGTTGACCACCCCGCCGGGGGTCAGCTTGGACATTTCCAGATTCTCGTGGAGGACCCGGCCGTTGAGCTCAACCTTGAGGAATTTCGCATTCTGCGTCTTGTCGCCGGCGGCATTGAACCGGGGGGCTTGCCATTCAATGACGTACTTCTGCCACTGGCCGGGCTTGCGGCACGCATTGACCGGCGGCGGCGACGCGCCGTATATCGCTCCCATATCGCCGGGACCCATCCTCGGGCGGCCCCAGCTATCCAGGACCTGGATTTCATATTCGCCCATGACATAGATGCCCGAATTGGAGCCCTGCGGGACCATAAGCTGCAACTCGATTCGGCAGTCGCCGAACTTCTCATCGCAGAATATGTCGAGGCTGTCGCCGTGCTTGGCGGGCAGGTTGACCATTTCGCCCTGGCCCTTTTCGGCCACCAGTCGCTTCGGATCCCGCGACGAGACGCCGGCCTTGCCGACGAGCCATTTGCTGTTCTCCTTGTTGCCTTTGACCTGCCAATTATCCAGGTCCCGGCCGTTGAACAGCACAACCGCGTCGCCGTACCTGGGCGGCAAATGCCGGACGCGAATGTCCTTGAACTGCACAACCATCGGCGGACCTGCGTGGATCTGCAGCGCCAGGATACCTTCGGTCGCGGCCCCTTTCCTGTCCTTCGAATCGTTCGGGTCGGTCAGCCGGTCGTTGTCAACCAGCTCCATCGTCTGGTAGCCGTTAAGGTAATGCTTCAGGTGGTTGCCCTGAGCGATGATATGGTATTCGTTCCAGTCTTTTTCTTTGTAGTAGCCGGCCTTGATCAGCTCGTCCCTGTCAGAGATATTGCCCACGACGGTCTTGGTACCGTTTTCGTCGATGACCATGAAATCGCCGACATTGACCAGCCATCCCCGGCCCCTTTCGTGGTAGAGGAACCCGACTTTGCCCGGGTTGTTCTCGACCTCGGCCTGATAGCCGCTGACAACCCACTTATCGACCTCTTTGCTGCGATACTGAATGCCGGAATTGCCGTTCTCGATGCGGAACTCGATCTTCAGCTCGAAGTCTTTGAGTATACCACCGCGCCAGATCAGAAACGTATTGCCGCGGGCGGGATTGGTCAGGGTAGTCTGGCCGTGAATGACGCCATCCTTGACCGACCAGAGGCGCGAGTCGCCATCCCAGCCGGTCAGGTCTTTGCCATTGAACAGCGAGACCCACCCTTCGGACGAATTGGAATGGGCCGCCCGCACGGCTTGTCCGCCGCCGAGCACAAACACATTGAATCCCAACATCGTGATAGCGAGAACCGTTCTGCCACGAATGATGAGCTTATTGTCTTTGTCTTTCATCTGCACGTTGCCCATTGTCATTAAGCCCTAATCAAAGGATTTGATCTTGAGATTCCTGAACCAGATGAGATTTCCGTGATACTGCAAGCCAATATGCCCTTCGCGCGACATATCCTTGTAGGCGTAGCGGAATTTATTTTTGGTTCCCGGGCCGGCCGGCGGATCCGGATTCCTGCCGGCCTCGGTCCATAGGTTCAGGTCCATATCGATGATATCTTCGCCGTTGAGATTGACATAGATCTTATTGTCCAGACAGGTGATAACATAGTGGTTCCACTCGCCCGGCTTCCTGGTCGCATCCTTCGAGGGCGACAGACAGTCATAAACAGCGCCGCACTGGCCGTGCTTGGCTCCATCGGTGGTGGCGTGAATCTGGATTTCAATCGTGGTGTGGATCCAGTTCTTCAAATCAGCGCCGCGGATGAAGACACCGCTATTGCCCTTTTCGGGGACTTTGAAATCGAGTTCGAGTATGAAATTGCCGTAGCGTTCTTTGGTCCAGATGTCGCCATGACCGCTCGGTGTAGGTGAAAGAACGCCATCGTCGTTAAAAGCCCAGGAGCGGGCTTCCATTATAGCGTTCGAAAGGTTCTTCCTGAAAACTCTCTTGTACTTGACATCGCTAAGCTCGGCGGCAGTCTTCCTGAAGAACGCCACACATCCTGAAATCTCGGGCATCGAGTTGAGCCAGTTGTGCTCGTACTCTATCGAGAATACGCCCTTGAATTTCTGCCTGTCCAGCTCGGTCAATATCGCCCGGGCCTGGCTTACACCCGTGCCCCATACAACATCGTGCGCCTGACGGTTACCGAACTCATTGAGGTCCTTGTAGTGGAGGCTGATGATGCGCTTGGCCGCGCCGAGCTTCTGGATTGCTTTGAGCGGATCGACGCCGGAACGTGTCCAGTGACCTGTATCGGCACAGGCGCCGATTCGCCTGCTGCGCCCTCTGCAGACCTTCAGAACAGTATCAGGATCCCAATAATGCGAAGGTTTGGGATGATTGTGGATCGCCACGTCAATTTTGTATTCTTCACACAACCTGTCGATTAAATCGAACGCATCTTCCGGCGGCTCGGAGACTATCGTCTCGATACCCATCTCCTTGGCAAAGGCGAATACTTTTCGACATTCCGCCTCATTGTTAGGCAGGCCAACGACGCCGTAGTTCGTCAGTGTGACGCCGGCCTCCCGAAGCTTTTGCAGCATCAGTTTCTTGTTCTCGGAAGACATGTTATGATCCGTCTTTACATCAGGTTTTTCCTCGCTCAGTGTCTGGCCCGGATAGACCTCGATGTATTTCATCTCAAGCGCCTTGGTCTTGTCCACCGCCTCGTAAAACGTGAAGCGATTGAAACTGTACGCCTGCATACCCAGCTTCCAGTCGTTCCAGCTATCGGCGTGGGCCGCTTTGGGCAAGCAGCAGAGGCACAAGGCAAACGCCAGCACAGCCACAGTTTGTTTCGTTCTCGTGTTCATACTCTGTTCTCCTACTTACTAAGACGTTGTGTTGCCTGAAAATGGTATATCACAATTGCCAACCGGCCCGATATTTGCGTTTGAGGTACTGATTGGCCTCAGGCAGATTGGTCACCTTCATAGCCTCACCATCCCAGTGAAGCTTCACACGGGTGAGTTTCTCTTTCAATGCAGGGCGCAGGGCCAGATTGCCCAACAAGACCACTTGGGCCAGCAGGCCGGCGTGATCGGGGAAGTTCGAGCCGGCCGGCTTGCCGCCTTTGCAGGCCAGAATCCATTCTTCGTGATGGCCGGGGGAACGCTCGAGCTTCTGAGGCGGCTTGCCGTATTCCTTCTGCCGGGATTCGGGAATCAACCGTTCCTCCAGCATCTTGCCCTTATCACCGACGAAGAAGATGCCGTTGGTGCCCCAGGATCGACTGTCTTCCAGCTCTTTGGGACGGGGCGGTTTCATCCCGCCGTCGTACCAGTGCAACGTCACCGGATCGAAACCGGGGCGCGCGGGGAATTCATACGTTATGCGAGACGCTACAGGGTATGACTCGTCATTCACGATGGTGCAGCAGGCCTCCACCGTCGTGGGGTGCCCCAGCTTCAGGGCGCGGAACACAGGGTCGATCCGGTGGCAGCCAATGTCGCCCAGTGCACCGGTGCCGAAGTCCCACCAGCCCCGCCACTTGAAAGGAGCATACGACGGATGATAGGGCCGATAGGGAGCCGGGCCAAGCCAGAGGTCCCAGTCCAGCGTCTCCGGCACAGGCGGCGTCTCCTCGGGCCTTTCCACACCCTGAGGCCAGTACAGTCCGTTGATGCCGCGCATCGGCCGATCCGTCCAGACGTGCACCTCATGCACCTGGCCAATCGCCCCGTCCCAGATGGCCTCGCACATCAGGCGAGTCTGCTCCGAAGCCTGACCCTGGTTGCCCATCTGAGTCGCGACGTTGTACTCGCGCGCCGTCTCGGCCATCATGCGAGACTCATAGACCGAGTGCGTTAGGGGTTTTTCACAATAGACGTGCTTGCCCATCTTCATGGCCATCATGCTGGCGGGAGCATGGACATGGTCGGGCGCGGCAACGATGACCGCCTCGATGTTCTTATTCTCCTTGTCCAGCATCCGGCGGAAATCCTTGTATTTTCTCGCATCGGGATACCGCCTAAACGCGCCACCTGCACGGTTCCAGTCCACGTCGCATAAGGCCACGATGTTCTGACTGCTGACGGCCTGAAGGTTGCTGCCGCCGCGCCCACCGACACCGATGCCGGCGATGTTGAGCTTCTCGCTCGGCGCGATGTTGCCTGCACCTCCGAGAACGCTTCGCGGAACAATCGTGAACGCCGCCACCGTCGCTGCCGCGCCCATAAAATTACGGCGAGAGATCTTGCCATTTTGCCCTTGGTTTGGCTTCTTGCTGTTTTTCATAAGTGTGCTCCTCTTGTATCAAGATTATGTCCGAAAAACTACTTTCGTTTCACAGTCGGAGTATTCTCTAAAACGATTTCATGGGCGCCTATATCGTAGGCTTTGCCCTGCGGGATGGAAGTTCCAAAAAAGTCCCTGTCTCCAGGGTCGATCCCGAACAGAGACCGCAGGTCTAATCCCGCATCAATCAACGGGGAATTCTTCTGCAACCGATAGGCGGTCAACGTATGGTGTTTTGTTGGATCTCCAATAGTAACACTCTTTCCCATGTCAATCAGCTTCGGATCGACAGCCAATCCGATGGGATTTCCATTGAGCATCTCCTGGCCGGTGGCTTTTCGCCAAGCTTCCAAGCTTTTGTGTCCTGCAATGTCATATTTACCGTCAACAGCCCAGTAGGCATTTCCGGCGAATGTTGCCATGGATCTATCGGGATTTCCTTGCACCAATTTTTGATTATTGGATGTAACAAACAGATTGTTAAAGACCTTCGTGTTATAGATCCCTTCTTTCACACAAAAAGCAATGGCTGAACTGGTTGAACTGTAAACCGTATTGCCATAAATTTGGGTGTTATAGATTGGGGCATCTTTGGCACTGCCCGTCCAAAGATTGATCCCCCAGTAGTTGTTCTTTTGCCCATCGTTCACAGTGATATTATAACGTACAGTGTTGTTACTATAACTGTGCGGTGTGTTCTCATATGGAATTGAACAGATCATAAATCCTGTTCCATCGTTATCGTGACTGTAATTGTATTGCATGATGGAATTGGTAGTACCACCGTCGAAATCAAATCCACCGCCATCACCTGCGAGTGCTCGATTATGATGTGATTCACAATGTTGAATGATAATGTTGTTGACCCGCCACGTCCAGATACCAATCGGGCCGCCACGTCTACAACCCGTATCGTAGCCATTGTTGTAAGCCTCACAATACTCGATTACGCCACCATCTACTTCCGCCATCAGGATACCGCTACCGGAATGACTTTCGAGATTTTCAGGATCTCCTGGATTATCATACATCTTGGAGTGGCCCACATAAACATTGCTGTTGGCAAGGGTGTCGGGATCATCCGGGGGGCAACCAATTATCAAAATGCCCTCGCGTCTATTTTGATGGGTAACACAATGTGTAATTCGGACATCTTTATAACCGCTCTTGCTTTCGTCTTCCGTCCATTCCCCCACAAAGATTCCGCGGTAGCCAAAACCTGATGCCTCAACATTGTGAATCCTGATGTATTCGAGCTTCTGATTATTGGGCAGTTCGTTTACGATCTTGACACCGCTACCAACGTTGGTCTTATAGTCGTCGCCAGTTACAATAAGATCTTTTACCTCGACCCCGCCAGCATTTTGCACCGTCACACCCGAGCCGTCTCCTGCTTTGATCATGGCCCGTCCGGAGCTATAGGAGCCGATGACAACCGGCTGCACTGGTGTGCCGGCATCTTCCGCCGTCAAAAGCAGGTTACCGGGATAATCGTGACCTGCCTCCAACAACACTCTGTCGCCGGGATTCAAATCCAAGGCGTTGACCTTATCGAGTGTCCGCCATGCTCTTTGAGTAGAGGTCCCTGGATTACCGTCATCTCCGGAAGGGCTGACATAATAGGTCACTGCCAGAGTTCTCGGGCACATGGTTATGACAAACCATGATGAAACAATGAAAGATAGGTATTTAAGTTTCACTGTCTTCTGTTTTCAATCGCAGGTTTTGGCCAATCTTCGTTTTCTTATCGTAGGTATTGAAGTGACTACAGCGTCCAGCCCTCTCGATATTCACTGCGGATATACTTGTTCGCCTCCGGCAAATTTGTAACCTTCATGCCGGGACCGTCGTAATACAATTTGAGACCCTTCTCATATAGCTGCTGGCCCATGCGCAAGGCGACATTGCCCAACAGAACCACCTCGGTCAGTGGTCCTGCAACGTCGAAATTCGAGCCGGCAGGCTCGCCGCCTTTGCACGCTTGGATCCATTCTTTGTGATGTCCAGGCGAACGCGGCAAGGCTCTCGGAGGCCTGCCGTATTCTTTGCTGCGCGCCTCGGGCAGAAGCCTGTGGCCCAGCATCTTGCCCTTGTCGCCTACGTAGAGATTGTCGTCGGCGCCGCCGAAACGCAGGCCCTCTTCGAGCTCTTCCGGGCGCGCGGGCATCAGGCCACCGTCGTACCAGGTCAGCTTTAGCGGCGGCATCCCCTTGCGGGCGGGAAAATCATACCGAACAATAGATGCCAGAGGCGCAGTTTCGGAATTGACGCCGCTGGAGCAGGCCTCTACGCTCGTTGGATATCCGAGTTTCAAGGCCCTGAAAATCGAAACAAACTGATGGCATCCAATATCACCCAAGACGCCCGACCCGAAATCCCACCAGCCGCGCCACGTGAACGGCAGATAGCACGGATGGTACGGGCGCTGCGGTGCAGGCCCAAGCCATAGGTCCCAATCAAGACCTCCGGGCACGGGGGGCGTCTCTTTCGGCCGGTCAATCCCGCGAGGCGAAATCGGCCTGTTGCACCATGAATGGACCTGGCGTACGGAACCGATAGCGCCATCGGCGATGAATTCGCAGACCAGCCGGGTTCCTTCGGAGGCTTGGCCCTGGTTGCCTAATTGGGTGGCGACCTTAGCTTCTCGGGCGGCCTCGGTGAGGCGGCGGATTTCGTAGATCGAATGGGCCAACGGCTTTTCACAATAGACGTGCTTGCCCATTTTGATCGCCATCATGGCAACCACGGCGTGCGTATGGTCGGGCGTGGCGACGATGACCGCGTCGATGTTCTTCTCGGCGTCCAGCATTTTGCGGAAATCGCGGTATCTCCTGGCCTTCGGATAGCGTTTGAACGTTTTGGCCGCGTATTGGTCATGGACGTCGCAGAGGGCGACAATATTCTCGGTGCCGACCTCGTCAAGGTCGCCGGCGCCGCGGCCGCCGATACCCACGCCGGCGATGTTGAGCTTCTCGCTCGGCGGGATGCGCCGGGGGCCGCCCAGAACATGCTGGGGAACAATTGTGAGCGCCGCGGCTGCCGCCGCAGCGCCCATGACATCACGCCGCGAAACCTTCAAACTCCGGCCTTCGCATACTTTGTCCCAATCTCTCATCAGAGTCTCCCTTTCGAAGCTTTGAAGCCGGCTGAACACGCCTGCCAAGGTCATCAAAAGGGCTCAAGTGCCCGATCAGGGGAAATTACACCCCCCAACCGGTGCGATAGAATTTAGTGATGTAATTGTCCGCTTCAGGACAATTTGGCGAGCGCATCGTCTTCGAGTCCCACTCGACGCGTTTTTGCAGCCGGACCGCTAAGTTGCCGACCAGCAAGGCTTCCACGAAAGGCCCGGCGTACCAGAAGCCCGACTTCGCATCTTCGGGCTTGCCCGCCTTGCAGGCATCGATCCATTCCTGGTGGTGGCCCGGCGACCTCGGCAGCATGGTGGGCGGTTTGCCGTATTCTTTCATCCTGGATTCGGGAATCAGTCGCGGCGCACCGGCGTGGTCCGGACCCAGCAGCTTGCCCTTGTCACCTACAAAGAGTATGCCGTTGCCGCCCAGCCGACGACCCTCCAATTCAGCCGGTACCGGCGGCAGTTTGCCGCCGTCATACCAAGTCATCTTGACGGGGGGCCGATTTCCCTTGGCCGGGAACTCAAACCGAATGATATTCCAGATGGGCAACGTCTCATCGTTGACACTACTGGTATCGGCCTCGACCGCCGTCGGCGCATCCAGCTCAAGCGCGAAGAACGCCGGGTCCGCGTTGTGTACCGCCATATCGCCGATGGCACCACAGCCGAAATCCCACCAGCCGCGCCAGTTGAACGGGCAGTAGGACCCAAGCCCTTTTCTCGTTGGAAACGTTGCGTAGGGTCGCCAGCGGGCAGGACCAAGCCACAAGTCCCAATCGAGACCTTCAGGGATGGGCGCGCTGCCCTTCGGCCGGTCAATACCTTGCGGCCACCACGGCCGGTCGGCCGTGCCGGCCCGATCGCTCCAGACGTGAACCTCGCGGACCGTTCCGATCGCCCCGTCATGGATGAATTCCCAATACAGAGGCAGGCCCTTGCCGCCGTGGCCCTGGTTGCCCATCTGCGTAACTACACCGGTCTCGCGTGCCACTGTTGTCATCTCGCGAGCCTCGAAGATCGTATGAGCCATCGGCTTTTCGCAATAAACGTGCTTGCCCATCTTCATCGCTCTGATGGAAGCGGGAGCATGAATGTGGTCCGGGGCGCCGATAACTACCGCGTCGATGTTCCGGGCCTCTTTGTCCAACATTTGGCGGAAGTCGCGATAGACTTTGGCGCTGGGGTACTTCTTGAGCGTCCCCTTGGCCCTGTTCAGGTCCACATCGCAAAGGGCGACAATATTCTCACTCTCTACAGCCCTGAGATCGCTGGCCCCGCGGCCCCCGACGCCTATGCCGGCGATATTAAGCCTATTGCATGCCGAACCGGCGAGGACCCGCTTGGGCACGAGCGTAAAGGCCGCGACCGCCGCAGCGGCGCCCATGAGGTCGCGCCGAGAGATCTTCATGCTCGAATTCGTGTTCGTTTCTTTCTGATCTCCCATCAACAGTACTCCTCTTTCCACAAATTCCTTCTTTCGGGTAATCACGCTGAGGCAATTACAGCGACCAGCCCTCGCGGTAGTGCGGGTGGACGTAGTCGTTGGCTTTTTCGTCGTTGGTGACGCGCATGTTCTCGCCGTCCCATTCGAGCTTCTTGCCCACATTCTCGGGGCGAATCGCCAGATTGCCCATCGTGACCATCTCGGTGAACGGTCCGGCATAGTCAAAGTTCGAGACGGCTTGCCCGCCGGTTTTGCAGGCCTCAATCCAGTTGCCCTCATGGCTCGTGGGTCTGATCCGCTTGAGCGTCTGCGGAGGTTTGTTCCTGGAAAACTCGCGCATGCGCTCGTAAGGAAGCAGTTGGGGATTGTCGCCGTACTCGCCGCACCTCAACACGCCTTTGCTGCCGATAAACAGCACGTTGCTCGAAGCCTGGTTTAGCTTCCGCCCCGTTTCCAACGCCTCGGGCCGCTCGGGCTTGAGCCCGCCGTCATACCAGTGCACCTTCACCGCCGGCATACCCTCGCGAGCCGGATACTCATAGTGGACTATGGAAGCCAGCGGGAACGTCTCTTCGTTGACCGGGGTACAACTGGCCTCGACGCTGGTCGGGTATTTGAGCTTCAGCGCCCAGAAGACCGGGTCCAGCACATGGCAGGCCATATCCGCCAGAGCACCGCCGCCGAAATCCCACCAGCCACGCCAGGCAAACGGGGCATAGCACCTGTTATAGGGCCGCATGGGGGCCGGGCCAAGCCACAGATCCCAGTCAAGCGTACTGGGAACTTCATGGACTTCCTTGGGCCGGTCGATACCCTGAGGCCAGACCGGACGGTTTGTCCAGGCATGGACTTCCCGGACTTCGCCAATCACGCCGGCCCAGATCCATTCACAAATGTCCCGAACACCATCGCCTGAGTGCCCCTGATTGCCCATCTGCGTGACGACTTTGTACTTGCGAGCGGCCTCGGTCAAAGCACGCGCTTCGGCCACGAGCCGGGTCAGCGGCTTCTGGCAATACACGTGCCTGCCCCGCTTCATCGCCGCCATCGAGGCAACAGCATGAATGTGGTCCGGCGTGGCGACAATGACCGCCTCGATGTCCTTTTGCTCATCCAGCATTCTGCGGAAGTCTTTGTATTTCTTCGCATTAGGGAACTTCTTGAAGGTGTCTGCCGCGCGATCCCAGTCCACGTCGCACAGCGCAACAATGTTGGCCCCGGCATCTGCGCAGGCGCGCGTATTGCCAGCCCCCATTCCCCCGGCGCCGATAGAAGCAACGTTGAGCTTTCCGCTCGGCGGTTGAGCCAGGACGTGGCCGGGCACAAAAGTGAAGGCCATCGTCGCCCCTGCGGCACCGCCCATGAAATCACGCCGAGATATTTTCTTGCTCCTCTGTTTTGTCATCTCCTGATCGTTCATAGTAGTATTCCTCAATTTTGCCACGGATTCTTGGTCAATCTACAAAGTCCATCCCTCTCGATAGGAACGATGCAAATAATTGTTGGCTTCGGAATCGTTGGTCACCTTCATGCTCGCGCCATCCCAGGATAGCTTCCTGCCGGCTTTCAGCGCCACATTACCAAGCAAAACAACTTCCGTCAGAAGCGACGCGAACTCGAAGTCAGAGCCCGCCGGTTTGCCGCCCTTGCAGGCCTCGACCCACTCCTTGTGGTGACCTATCGATCTTGGCAGGGTCTTGGGAGGTATCTTGTACGCCTTCATCTTCGACTCGGGGATGATCCGAGGCGCGCCGCTGTATTCATCGCTTACAATCTTTCCCGTCTCGCCCACAAAGAGAGTGCCGCTGGCCGGCATTCGTCTGCCGGGTTCCAGTTCCTCGGGCCGATCGGGCAATCGCCCGCCGTCATACCAGGTCAGCTTCAGCGGCGGCATCTCACCTCGGGCGGGGAATTCATAATGAATGGTGGAAGCCACCGGATAGGAATCGTGATTGAACGCCGTGGACTCGGCGCGCACGCTTGCCGGATGCCCCAACCTCAACGCCCGGAAAACCGGATCCAGAACATGACAGCCCATGTCACCAAGAGCCCCCGTTCCGAAATCGCACCATCCCCGCCACCTGAACGGCAGATAAATCGGATGATAGGCCCGGTATGGCGCCAGAGCCAGCCACATATCCCAGTTCAGGGTCTTCGGAACCGACGGCGTCTCTTGGGGACGTTCGACGCCCTGGGGCCAGCGGCCTCCGGCTCTGTCGGTCCAGGCGTGCACCTCGCGGACCGGACCAATCGCCCCGTCCCCGATCCACTCGCACATCAGGCGCGTTCCCTCCGACGCCTGCCCCTGGTTTCCCATTTGCGTGGCGACCTTGTACGCGCGGGCCGCTTCGCCGAGCTTTCGGGATTCATAGACCGTATTGGTCAGAGGCTTTTCGCAATAGACGTGCTTTCCGAGTTTCATCGCCGCCATCGAAGCGGCCGCATGAACATGGTCACACGTAGCAACCAGGACCGCGTCGATATCCTCTCGCTGCTGAAGCATCTGGCGAAAATCCACATAGGTCTCGACGCCTTTGTACGTACCGGACGCCTGCCGCTTGGCGTAGGACTGCTCGGCAATCTGACGGGCCGGCTCGCGCCCCGCCGTGCCCCCGAAATAGAACTCACTGTAGTCACTGACCTCGTTTACATCGCAGACGGCAACCACCCGAATTTCGGGAAAATCCAGCATCCGTTTCAGATTGACGATGCCCTGGCCCCCGGTACCAATGAAGGCCAGATTTATCCGGTCGCTCGCAGGTGTATTCCCTGAGCCGCCGAGAACGTACTGAGGCACAATTGTAAAGGCAGTCACCGAGGCGGCTGCACCACTCACAAACGTACGTCGGGAAATCATCTTGCCGCTACGCTCTGTCATTTTCCGGCCTTTCATCATAGCTCAACCACCCAAATGTTACGAAACTGCACGGCGTTGCCGTGGTCCTGCAGGAGAATCCCGCCGGGCTTGGCGATATCCGCATCCAGCGCCCCTCCGGTCGGCTTGGGGATTTCTATTTTGTCGTGTATGGTGACACCGTTGTGAACCGTGGTCGCCGAGGCATCCTGAGTCTTCGCGCCGGCACCGTCAAATCGTGGGGCGGAGAACGTAATATCGTAGGTCTGCCACTGCATCGGCGGCGAGCACATATTCACAAGAGGCGGCCCGACTTTGTAAATGCCGCCGCACTCGTTGTCCTTGCCCTCGAGACCATAGCTGTCGAGTATCTGCACCTCGTATCGCCCCTGAAGGTACACGCCGCTGTTGCCACGCGCCTGGCCGCTCTTGTCGGGCATAAACGGCGTGCGAAATTCGAGGTGCAGCTTGAAATCGGTGAATTCCCTCTTCGTGACAATCGAGCCGGTGTCCTTCTTGACTTCCATGGCGCGGCCCCTTACTCGCTTCCACCGCACGGAATCGGTGCCGGGCTTCTTGTTCGCAGGTTCCCACTCGCGGAAGTCCTTGCCATTGAACAGCACGATGGCATCTGCCGGGGGCTCGGCACCCAGCGTTGACGAAAGGCGGACCACCCGAACCATGGTAAAGCTGCCTACCACGTCTCCTCTGAGGGTGCCGCTGAACGTACCGCCCCCAATCGCCGCCTGAACCTCGATTTGGGCGGCGTCATTTTGCCCACCGCGTCCGGTGAGGCGCAACACAGAGCCCTCGCGCCGGCCCTCAAGAATCAGCATAGGCGGCCTGCGCGTGTCAAACTCGGCAAGAAGGTTGACCCTGTACATTCCTTCGGCCAAAACGATCACCTGTGCCGCCAGCGGCCCGGATTCGCTTTCGTCGGCCAGTTTCCACTTCCCGTGGTAGTCCCCCATGAAGGGATCGCACCGTTCGAGCGCCTTTTTTGCCTCAAGGACCGGGTCGGCCCCCGGCAAACCGGCGCATGAGGACAGAAGCAAGGACGCCATGAAGGCCACCAAGAGAACTATGCTTCTGCGGCCGTCTAAAAGAACGCAACACCTGATGTTATCCCCACTGACGTTCGTCCCCATGATCTTGTCTCCTGTAAGCGTGCCTTCTTCGGTTGCGTTGTCGTAACAGGCACTTTGTTCGACTCCGAGTGAAAATATCCGATCAGCGATTTTCTTCTTCGCCGGGCCGGCCCTGTGTTCCCACCGGCTGCCCGATGCTGTTCATTACTTCCTGCGCCTGCTCGCGCAGCGAATCGCTTTTTGTAACCTGCACAACCCGCCTCAGCACGTCTTTGGCCTGGTTGGGGAGGTCCGCATGAATTCCACCGGCGATTTTAACCGCCGCAAATCCAGCCTCCTCGCAGAGCGTCTGGTCCTCAAGATAATCGGCGGCCATTTGCAGCGCAGCGAGGGATCTCGTGTTGGCCAGCCCCGAGAGCACCCGTCTCTTCTCGCCTACGTCCGGCGCCAGGATCATAGCTTTCTTATACATCGCGGCTGTCTCTTCGGCCGGTCGTTCGTTTTTGAGCCCAAGCAATCGAACAAAACCACGCAGAGCCAGAATTCGATGCACCTTGTCGCCCGAGTTTTGTGCCACTTTGAGCAGATTGCCAAGCGGCTCAGGAGTGGGCCATTCCGCCAGCGCACGAATGGCCGTGACTTGAACCTGCGGATCCGCCTCCTTCAGGGCAGCAGTCAGTACTGGCAAAGCGGTACTGTCACCAATCTTGCCGAGAATGCCAAGCAGCAGACATCGGCGCTCGTTCTGCTTGACCGAAGGCAGCACAGCCAGGACGCTGGCAGCCTGGCGGGTTCTGTCCTCAATCTTGTGAGCCACAGCGACAACAGTCTTCTGCGCTTCGTTGCGGTCCGATGAGCTTTGTGCACTCATCAGAAGCTCGACCAGCACGGGCAGATTCTCGGGGCCGGCGACAATCTTCAAGGTCCTGAGCGACTCGGTTCGGACCGTCCGGTCCGCATCCCGAGCGGTCTTGAGCAGCGCGCCGACGCCGGCACGGATGTTGCGCTGCCCCACGCTGCGAATAAGCTCGACTTTCGTTTCGGCCTTCGCTTCCGGGATAGCCGCGACAATGACTTGGTCAACCTGCGCGCCGCGCAGACGATACAGGCTGGCACGGGCGGCTTTTTGTTCGTTGCCCGAACCGGCAGCCGCAGCGCGGGCCAATAAATCAACACTCGAAGCATCGCCCAATTGGCCCAGGGCTCTCAAGGCAGCAATTCGAACGGACGGATTTTGGGATTCTGCCGCGGCGACAACGGCTGGCAGGGCCGCCACGTCGGCCCGGTCGCCCAAGGCCGACAGAAGCTGGACCTGGCCGGCCCCTGAAAGGTTGGGCAGCTCCCTGGCCAGCGCCTCTGTGACTTGCTCGCCGGGCATGTCCTTGACCATCGCTATGGCCACGGCCTGCATCTCCTGGTCGCCGCCTCTGAGAATCTCCAGAATGATGCCGACCGCATCGTCTTGTGAGGACTCGCCGGCACCGAAGCAGATCCAAGAGCACAAGAGCAAGAGAGCCAATGATTTGGAAATCGTGCACTTGGTTTTCATCGGTCCTGTTTTACTTTTTGGCCGCATTAAGCATGCCTGTCAGTGCGGCTGTGCGAATGGGCTTGGGCATTCCCTCTTTCTGAAGCTCTTTGTAGATGGCCAAGGCCTGAACCTTCCGGCCATCCGCCACAAGCTGGTCAGCACACTTTAAATAGGCATCCAAGACCACCATCTGTAACTTGCCGCTCGTTTTTTCTTTCGCCTCCGCCAGCGCAGCGGTGGCCTGAGAATCGGCAATCTGACCCAGTGCGGCGGCGGCAGCGGCGGCAACATCCTGGTCGGGTCTGCCCAGAAGCCTTCTCAGATTGCGAACGGCGCCTTTGTCGCGCCGTTGGCCCAACGAGTTGACGATGCCGATTCTCGCGTTGCCCTTTGATTTCCTCAGGGCGCCGCGCAGGGCCTCATCGACGGCCGAACCCGGGATCCGCTCCAGCGCATATCTGGCCATATCGGAGGTTTCCGCATCGGCGAGCATTTTGCCCAGAGTGGGTACGGACCGCTCGCTGCCAATAATGCTCAATTCCCTGCAAACGAACTGCTTGCCGGCCCGTTTGGCGTCCGAATCGAGTACCCCCAGCAACGCCTTCTCGATCTTCGCCAGCTCTGCTTTGTTGCCGTGCGCTTTCTTTATGATCTCGCTCACCTCGGTCAACGCCAAGCGACTCTGGCCCCAATCGTATGTTTGTACCTTTGCCAGCAATTCCTGCAACTCTGCCATGTCTGATCCCTTTCCTGAACTAACAGTGCCTTTTGGCCTTGTGTCAACTTTGTAATCTCCAAAGGCAAATTGAATACCGTCGAGATAATGCTGCAAAATCGCGGGGTTCCAGAGCAGATGATCATTGTGCCCCAGCGAGCAGTAGAATACGCATCCCTTTCCCCATGTCTTGACCCAACCGGTACCGGTATCCACATCCGTTGGCTTGAATCCCTTGACGTTCCGAGTGGTTTCGTCGCTCATATCAAGACTCATCAGCACAAGTTGCTTGTCCCGCCCGTAGAGCGGAGGCTCGGTTCGGTAAATCTCGTCGTTTATCTTGAAGTTTCTTCCCTTGAACGCAGCCATGAGGGGATGGCCGGGTTCATCGATCTTGACGGCCCACGTTCCGCCGGCCGTCCAGGGATGGCCGGTGAACGTGCCGCCCATCATTTCCTGCGCCTCAGGCCATTCGTTGAAGTTGTCCGTCGCCGCGTGGATTCCCACGATGCCTCTTCCGCCGCGGACGAAATCCATCAGGCTCTTGCACAGCTCGGGCGTCTTCTGGGGGTTGAACTTGAGGCCCGTTGTGTTGTTGAAGCAGACCGCATCAAACTGCTTGAGATTCTCCGGCCTGAATACGGACATGTCGTTCGTGACGACCGTCTCGTAGGCCCCGGTTGCCTCGCCCATGTACTCGACCGCCTTATTGACCAGGGGGATCGATTTGTGGAAGAAGCCTTCGCACAACCAGAAGACAAGCAGCTTGCGCGGCTCGGCGGATCTGACGGTTGCCTTCTTCGGCGCGGCCTCTTCTATCTTGCGCACTTCCGCAGCCGTCAAATCGCGCAGCGTCTCGGGCGAGGCCGCCTGCAGAGGGCCCGCAACCAGCGACAGGAACCAGAGGCCCGGCAACACAAGGCCAAACAGTTTCGACCGCTTATTCATCTTTGCTCCTTTCTTTCTTGTGCCGCTTCAACCTTCAATTTCAAATGTGCCAAGGGCTGCGCATGGGGCGCGACAGCAAACGGTTAGCTTCGGCGTCCCCGATGAACACTTCGCGCCGGGGGTCCCATTTCAGAGGCCGGCCAAGCTTGTAGGCAATATTGCCAAGATGGCAAACGGTGACCGAGCGGCAGCCGGTTTCTATATCGCAAATCGGCTTGCTGCGTGTGCGGATCGCATCCAGCCAATCAACGTAATGATTCCTGCTCTCATACAGGTGAATCTCATTGGGGCCGATTTGTTGATCCTTCAGCCCCTCGGGCACGGTGCGCAGATGACTGCGATTTGTCTCAACCTCACCCCTGGTGCCGGTGAATAAGACACCGTTGGCTTTGTCACGGGTCATCGTGACGCCGCTGGCATACCTGTAAGTCAGCACCTCGTAATCCTTGCCATCGGGAGGGACGATTTCAACGGGGCCGCTCTCGTCCATGCCCATGCCCCACTGGGCAATATCGAAGTGGTGCGCCCCCCAGTCGGTCATGCCGCCGCCGCCGAAGCGGCTGTGGTTGCGCCAATGGGGAAAACCGTCATAGCTGAGATGCGGCGACAGCTCAGAATTATACGGCCTCCAGAGCGCCGGCCCCAGCCACATGTCCCAGTCGAGGTAGTCAGGCACCGGCTCAGCAGGCAGAGGTTCATCCGCCGGCGGTCCGCCGATGCCGACGGTCACGTGTTTGAGCTCGCCGATGTAACCATTGAGGACCAGCTCGCAGCCTAAGCGAAAGTGCCAGTCCGAGCGCTGCATGCTGCCGGTCTGGAAGACGCGCCCGTAGCGCCTGACCGCATTGACCATCGCCCTGGCTTCGGCAATCGTCTGGGAGAGGGGCTTCTCGCAATAGATGTCCTTGCCCGCCTCGGCGGACTGAATGACCGTGACGGCGTGCCAGTGGTCCGGCGTGGAAATCACTACCGCATCTATGTCGTCTCTGGCAAGCACGCGGCGAAAGTCGCCATACGTGTCGCAGCCTTTATACGCACCGCCACTTCTACCGGCGTAGTAGTCTTCGACCATCTTCTTGCCGCGTTCCAGCTTGAGCCGGTCAACATCACAGGCAGCGACAACGTGCGTACCGGGCGAGTTCAGAAAAGACCTCATCAGATGCTTGCTTTGCTTGCCTGCGCCGATGAAGCCCAATGTGATCCGCTCGCTCGCCGCTGCATTGGCGGTTCCGCCCAGGGCGGAGGCGGGAACAATGTGCGGGAAAGTCACAGTCGCCACGGCGGCACTGACCGCCCCGCTGATGAATTGGCGGCGATTAACTCTTCTGGTCTTCATCATAACACTGCACCTACATCGTGAAATTGCAGGGCGTGCAACTTGTCCCTGAGGGATTTATTGCACACGCCGGCCTGCTGCGCGGGCAAAACGGAATTTGCCCACCCTACCTGCTGCGGCAGAAAATGGTCTTATCGCGAGTCCTTGTCAAACGCCGCATCGAAAGCAACCTGCGAGGGCTTAAAGTCCGCCTTCTTGAAGAACTGGCAGGCCTCTGCTGCGCCGTGCTCGCGGTCCATTCGGCTATCTTCCCACTCCACGGAAAGCGGGCCCTGGTAGCCGATGTCGTTCAGGGCGACGATGATTTCCTCAAAATTGATGTCGCCATGGCCAATCGAGCGGAAATCCCAGTAACGGCGCGGGTCCGCGAAGTCAGTGTGTCCGCCAAAGACACCGACGGTGCCGTCCCCGTGACCCCACCAGACATCCTTCATGTGGGCGTGGAAGATGCGGTCGCTGAACGTGCGGATGAACTTGACGTAGTCCACGCCCTGGTAGCCGAGGTGGCTCGGATCGTAGTTGAACCCGAAGGACTTGTGGCCCTTGACCGCTTCGACGGCGCGCTGGGCCGAGGCGATGTCAAACGCGATCTCCGTCGGATGCACTTCCAGAGCGAACTTCACACCTTCGGCCTTGAAGGCATCAAGGATGGGTATGAAGCGCTTGGCAAAGTCGTCGTACCCCGCTTGAATCATCGCAGGTGAGGCGGGCGGGAACGAGTACAGCATGTGCCAGATCGAGCTGCCGGTAAAACCATTGACGACTTTGACGCCGAGCTTCTTGGCCGCTTTGGCGGCGTTGATGACGGCCTTGGCCGCGCGCTTGCGAACACCCTCGGGATCTCCGTCGCCCCAGACGTCTGCGGGCAAGATTGCCTTGTGGCGCTCATCGATGTTGTCGCAAACGGCCTGGCCGCACAGATGCGTCGAGATCGCGAAAACTTTGAGGCCGTGACTTTTGAGCAGCTCGCGCTTGGCCTTGCAGTACCCGTCATCTTCCAGAGCCTTGTCCACTTCGAAGTGGTCGCCCCAACAGGCCAGTTCCACCCCATCATAACCCCAGCTTGCCGCCTTCTGGGCCAGTACGTCCAGCGACAGATCCGCCCACTGGCCGGTAAAGAGTGTTACAGGTCTTGCCATTTGTCATTCTCCTTAATTTCAGAATATCTTGACTGCCTCAATGAAAAGTGCCGTTTTAGACAAAACAACGCCCATGCGCATTGTCTCCTTACGATTTCCTCCTTGTGAGCGCAGGTGCTGCAACGACCTTCCATGACGAGACTTACGCTCATAAATGTCCGGGTTTACCTTTGCCACAAACTCCGAGAACAAGTATCAGATTATACCGGGTGGCGGTCCATAGGCAATTCAAATCTCCTGCCAAAAACGGCCAACCTCTTTCACAAAGGCGCAATCCAGATGTTGCGGAACCAAATCTCGTTGCCGTGCTCCTGGAGCAGGATCGGCTGCGGGTCGGGTCCTTCCACGCGGCCTGCACCTGTCTTGTTCGGGATCTCCACGTCGTCGTGGACCAGGACGCCGTTGTGCCAGACCGTGATCCGCGCGCTCCTGACCTTCTTCTGTCCCTCGTAGCGGGCGGCATGAAAGAGAATGTCGTAGCTTTGCCACCTGCCCGGCATCCTGCAAACGTTCTTATCCGGGGCCCTGGATTTGTACAGCGACGCACATTCGTTGTTCTTGAGCTCCAGGCCGAAAGAATCGAGTATCTGAAGCTCGTACCGGCGCTGGATATAAATGCCGCTGTTACCCCGGCCCTGGCCCTTGACATTCGCCGGCATCTGCGGCGTTTTGAACTCGGCGTGCATCTTGAAATCTTTGAAGTTGCGCTTCGTCATTATGCTGCCGCTCTTGGGCACAACCTTCATGGCGCCATCGACGATCCGCCAGCCAATCTCTTTATCGCTGCCGGTCGTCCAATGCGAGAAGTCCGTGCCGTCAAAGAGCACGACGGCGTTGCCCGGACGGACGGCCTCAATGGTTATCTTCGCCGGATGGGCGTAGTCGTTCCAAAGCTGTTCGGTCTTGGCGACGTCCGCTTTGCCCTCATGCACGTATTGGCGATACCGGAACAAATGGTCGTCGCCCGGTTTCATCTCGAAATCACCTGTTTGCACGGGCGCCCAGTTGAAGAACACCTCCTGGTCGAATCCAGGCCAGATTCGCATCGCTTCGGGATGCCGGAAGTTCTTCGGATGGCTGAAGAATGTCACGCCTTTCCACTGTCCGTCGGAGACGCCCGCGGTATCGCACCACCGGGCGCGCGTGGCGTGGCCGTTCTCGCGGGTCTTGCCCTCGCTCGTCAGATACGCGGCCGTCTCGCCCTTCCAGTCAGCGGCACCGCGGAAGCCGAAGCCGCCATAGCGGTATTCGAGCAACTTCAGGGGGCTGTCCGCGACGCATCGCTGGGCGGATACAAAATCCCAGAGCCAGTAACCACCGCCGGGGCCACCGACATTGTAAACACGAACGTCCCAGACCTCGTTGAGCACAACCTTCCGGCCCCCGTCGGTCTTGAGCGCAATGTGTTCTTGCTCAGCCTGGAAACCGGCATAAACCGGGCCGCTCGTCGTCGAGATAAACCTCGTGAAACGAACCGTCCCCTGTCCGTCGCCAAGATTCCAGAAGTCAACCGGTTTGCCTTCGAATTCGGTATGCGTCCAGGGCATCCAGATGCCCAGATGATGATAGTGGTCCTTCGGGTGGATATTTGTCAGTACAGAACCCGTCGGCGACCAGAGCGGATGAATGAAGCCGCTGCGGTCATACAAGGCGCTTTGGCCAGCCGGCGCCGGGACAACGGCATGGTTGTAGCTCAGAACCTTTGCGCCGCTGCTTTCAATTTGCAGGACCTTTTCATCGAGCTCCGCCTTCACGCCAGATACCCTGGGTCCGGCGCCTTCCAGCAATTCATACGTGCGGCTGGCCCCGGCCCGCGTCGTGCCCGAGAGCACCCACCACAACTTCGGAGGACTGCCCGCTTCGAGCTGCGCCGGAACGGCGGTGCGCTGCGAGCCTTTGACCTCCACAAGGTAGACCCTGTCGGCCGGGAAACCCAGCGGCACGCCGTCCAGCTCCGCCGCCACGGGGGTATCGACGCGCGTGTAGTCTCCCGCTTCGACCGTGATGCGCGCCAGAGTCTGGCCGCATGTCACCGAAGCGGAGAGTGAAAGAGACAAGAACAGAAGAAAAACACCAAAACAACGGGATGAAAGTGTGATCGACCTTTGCATTGCTTCGCTCCTTTCAATTCAGCGTGTTTGCCTGTTAACATCTGTAAGGCGAAAACCCGAATTTTAATATTGATGGGTGCATTCATCAAGATTTAATGCAGCTAATTTTTGCGCCCAAGGGGGGGCAACTCTCGGCCTCTGCTTGTCGCGTGCGGGTTTTCCTGGTATATTGTGCTCCAGTCAGAATATCCCTGCTGTATCCGGAAGACCGCGATTGCGTGGAGAGCGAATATGATTCTTGGAATTTGCGTGGCCGTTCTGGCGTCTGCCTTCGGCGCCGCCCCGGCGGGCCTGGCCCCAGGGGGCAATACCTCTGCAAGCCCCTATGTGAAGTGGGAGAATGGGCCGTCGCAGGACGCGGGCTTTTTCCCGATAGCCGTCTGGCTCCAGAATCCCAGCAAGGCCCAGCGGTACAAACAGGCCGGCTTCAACACCTACGTCGGGCTCTGGCGAGGACCCACGGCTGAACAGCTTGCAGAACTCAAAGCCACCGGCATGAAAGTCATCTGCCACCAGAACAAAGTGGCGCTCAAGCACAAAAATGACTCGACGATCGTCGGCTGGATGCACGGCGACGAGCCCGACAACGCTCAATCCCTGGGGGCAGGCAAGGGCTATGGTCCGCCGGTCCTACCTGAGAAAATAGTCGAAGATTATTACAGGATTCGCGAGGCCGACCCGACCCGGCCGGTGCTTTTGAATCTCGGCCAGGGCGTGGCCTGGGACGGCTGGTATGGCCGCGGCGTTCGCAAGAACCATTCCGAAGATTATCCCGAATACGTCAAGGGTTGTGACATCGCCTCGTTCGACATCTACCCGGCCGCTCACGACAAGCCGGAGGTGGCGGGGAACCTCTGGTATGTGGCCAGAGGTGTAGGGCGGCTGGTGCAATGGACACAGGGCCGGCAAGTGGTCTGGAATTGTATTGAGTGTACGCGAATTCACAATCCAGACAAAAAGGCAACGCCGCACCAGGTACGATGCGAAGTGTGGATGTCCATCATTCACGGCTCGATGGGATTGATCTACTTCGTACACGAATGGGAGCCCAGGTTCAATGAGTCGGCGCTTCTGAGCGATCCCGAGATGCTCTCAGCCGTCACCGCCGTCAACCAGCAGATTGCCGAACTCGCGCCGATCCTGAACAGCCCGACAGCAGCAGGCGCAGCAAGTGTAGCGTCGGACAACAAGGCGGCGCCCATCGCCATAATGGCTAAGAAGCACGGCGGCGCAACGTATCTTTTCGCCGTCGGGATGCGAGGCGGCCAGACAACCGCCACGTTCGCCGTCCGGGGCCTTGCGGGCGAAAGAACCGTGGATGTACTCGGCGAGAATCGAACGCTTGCCTCTGAGAACGGCGTTTTTCAAGACCGCTTCGCTGACTGGGACGTGCACCTGTATCGACTCAGGCAGAGCGCCGGTGAGTGATTTTCTTAGCGCCGCCGGTGCTGTTCAGCCGGCCGCGGCACGGCGGAAACCGGAACAGCGCGCGGCCCTGCACGAGCCAAATAAAGGCTTGCAAAAGTAGCCGGTTGGACTTATAGTTGGACCTCTCGTTTATCTTTTGAACGGTTCGATAGTGGTCTCGTTGGATGTTCTCGGCGTACACAAATACCGGCCTCCGACGGGACAGAATATGTAAGGCAATGCTGAGGAAGTACAAATGTCTAAAAGGATCAAGTGCGATGTAGCTGATTTCTCGTTAGCCCCGGGCGGGAAGAAAAGGATTCTCTGGGCGGACAACGATATGCCGGTTCTGGCAGCAATTCGCAAGAGGTTTGCCAAAGAAAAGCCCCTGAAGGGCAAGAACGTTTCGGCTTGCCTGCATATCACCGCTGAGACCGCCAACCTGGCCAGAACGCTCAAAGCGGGGGGCGCCAATGTCGTTCTCTGTGCATCGAATCCCCTGAGCACCCAGGACGACGTGGCGACCTCATTAGTGAAGGATTTCAATATAGCCGTCTTCGCGGTTTGTGGAGAGAATCGCAGCACGTATTATAAACACATTGCGGCCGCCATTGATCACAAGCCCGTTATCACGTTCGATGACGGCGCTGATTTGGTCAACGAGCTGCACACGCACAAGAAGAAAGAGGCTCACAGGATCATCGCGAGTATGGAAGAGACTACGACCGGCGTCATTCGTCTGCGGGCCATGGCGAACGAAGGCAAGCTTAAGTTTCCGGTGATTGCCGTCAATGACGCGGCAACCAAACACTTGTTCGATAATCGCTACGGGACGGGTCAATCGACGGTGGACGGCATCATCCGGGCGACCGACTTTCTGATGGCGGGCAAAAAGGTGGTCGTCGCCGGCTATGGCTGGTGCGGCCGCGGGCTTGCCATGCGTGCCAGGGGAATGGGAGCCATCGTGATCGTGACCGAAGTGGATGCCGTCAAAGCGCTCGAAGCCGCCATGGACGGCTTCGATGTCATGCCGATGGCCCGGGCGGCCACGGTCGGCGATCTGTTTGTCACGCTCACGGGCAACAAGAGCGTCATACGGGCCGAGCACTTCCGCGCCATGAAGGACAGGGCCGTCGTCGCCAACAGCGGACACTTCAACGTCGAGATAGATATCCCGGCCCTCAAGAAACTGAGCAAAAAACTGATTCGGAATGTGCGAAATCACGTGGACGAATACGTCCTCAAGAACAACAAGCGCATCTTCCTGCTCGGTGAAGGCCGGCTCATCAACCTGACCGCCGCCGAGGGACATCCTGCGAGCGTGATGGACATGAGCTTCGCCACGCAGGCTTTGCAGGCTGAATACGTGATAAAAAACCAAAGCAGATTTTCCGTTGCCGTCCACGACGTCCCGATGGAGATAGAGGAAAAGGTCAGCAAGCTCAAGCTCAGATCGATGTCGATCGCCATAGACAAGCTTACGCCCGAACAGATTGCTTATCTTGCCTCCAGCGGTGAAGGGACATAACCATTGCCGACTTCCGATGGCTGATTGCCGACTTAAGATCGGAAATCGTAAATGCGCAAGTGAGACTTATGGATCAGAAAGAGACGGAAAAGACGCCGATAGCGGTCTCAAAGTCCTTCCTGGCTGTCGGGCCGACCTTGCACTACAGTCACAAGAACGTTCAGCGATGCTGGCTTCTCGCCGTCATGGCGTTCGGTATCAGTTGCCTTTTCTGGTCGAAGATCGTCACCGGATCATTCTGGTCGTTCGATTTTCAAACCATAACAACGCCCGAATTCCCGCGCCTGGGCGATTCTATTACAACCGGCGTGAGCATATTCGAATATCCCTGGCAGATTCTCGTGTTGGGCCTGCTGATGGGCATCCTGGCCGCCGTGCCCGTCCTGATCTCGCAGTTGATGTGTTTCCGCTACAGCATCATTTTCATCCTGGCGGTGTGTTTCCTGGCGAACCTGCCGGTCTTCGCGATGAGTCTGCTGATCAGTTGCTTCGCCGCCGCGTGCCGGCCTTTGCGTTTTCGCTCGCGCTTCATTGCCATCGCGCTGTGCACGGCACCGCAGCTTCTCTACTGGGGACATTTTGGCGGCGCGCGCGGAGTCGAACCCATTGAGTGGGGATACTCTTTCGCACCGTGGACGTGCGCCTGGCTCGATGCACTGACCATCGCCGGGTTTGTTCTCGGCATAGGTCACTTCACGCGCTACCGGCCCGGCCTGGTTTGGATCTTCACGTCCCTTACGCTCGTGATTGCCGTGGTTGTTTTTGAGGTCACAATCGGCTTCGACGAGCTGGATTATCAGCTCTACGTCGCCAAGAACAATCCCGAGCACGCGAGCGAGTTTCACGACCACAGCATCACGGAGATCCTGGACCAGACCATGAAGGACCCGGCCACGCAAGAATACCTGGACGAGTCCTTCTATCCCGCCGACCCCATCGCCCGCCGCGCCGAGCTCAAGAGAGACATCCAAGAGCAACTCAACTACGGGTGGCCCGAATGGCTCACGGTCCCGCCGGAATTGATGTACAAAGAGAAGAAAGAGGCGCTGCGAGAGCAATATGACTTCTTCATAAACCGGCGTCAGGGCAGCCGCCGGATGCCGATCGCGCTTTACTTCAAAGCGCTTCTAGCCGAATACAGCCCCGATACGCGCATGCTTGGCCAGAAGGAAGCGCTGCATTTCTACAGCGATTATCCCCACGAAAGAGCCTCACGGATCTGGTGGGCGCTGTACCAAGGCTTCGGCAACAGCGCCGAATCCATCGAGGCCCGATGGCGCGTCGCCATGCAGTGGGCCGGTCGCGGCTTGTTCGAGCAGGCGGACGAGCTCCTGACCAAGGCGCAGACCATGCTGGCCGCGGAGCAATCGAAACTGCTCGAAGCCGAGCAGGCACCCTCCGGGAAATTGTCCGGCCTGTTTCGCCCGCCGGTCGACTCGGTCATGACATCGCCCAAGCTCAGCGACCTGCAAAGAAGAATACATCTGTTGCGGATTCTCATCAGTCCGGAAAACCGAACCGACCAGCCCGGCTCCGAAGAGCGTCTGGCGAAATTCGTCATGCTGAACCCTCACGCTGCCGATTATGCCCAGCACCTCGACGGCCTTCTCGAACAAACAGAGGACGGAGACCGTCTTCGCGACAATATCCTGCTGGCCCAGGCAAAGCTTATCGCCGACGAGCAGCTTCGGGCCGAAAAGCTGGGCGAACTCCACAAAGAGTACGGCCAGACCGACGCCGGAATGCTGGCACTCTATGACCTGGGACTGCTGAAGATTAGTCTGTGGCGCCAGCAAGATGAGGCGAACGAGGCGCTGAAGAAGAAGGCTCTGGAACAGGCGCGGGTAACGTTGAACAGTTTCATCAGTTTGTATCCGAACAGCTTCTATGCCGAGCAGGTCAAAAGGAATCTCGACGGCCTGCCCGCCAAATGACCATCGTTTTTGCCCCTCTGCCGAGAGCACCGCACCGGCC
>CP070806.1:158280-191249 GCA_020343675.1 Phycisphaerales bacterium | reverse complement strand
CCGAATGGCATGAAGATAAGCGATAGGTTTTCATTTTAGAAGCGCCTGTCTCATTTTTTGTCTCGGTTTGTTCAGTAACACATATTGTTTGGGCCTTCGGGAAATGGCGGGGTCAGACCTTAAGAATTAAGTTTTGGCACGATATCAGAGGACATCTATGAGCAGGCCTTTGTCAAGCCTGCCTTAAGGTCGTCGAAAGGACGGTTGCGAACTCTTTTCGCGTATCACTAGCTTTCCCCGAAGCAGAACCCCTCGAATTGGAAAGAAGAGGGGTCAGGCTTTTCTTTTTGCTGTTGACGAGAAGTATTCAGTATTTTAGTCTCCACCTATGCCGAGCAAGCCACGGATAGAATATGAAGATGCCATTTACCACGTTATGAATCGCGGCAATTACCGAGATGATATTTTCCGGGTCGATGGTTCAGGTGAGGTTTTTTGTATCGAGCTTAGGCAAGACAAACGAGCATCTTGTTAGGGAGGGTAAATGTTGCGAATGGAAGGTTGTTCTGGCCAGTTGGATCAAGTCTCAGTGCGGCGTTGGCAATCAATGGCTGAGTGACCATTTGCACATGGGCAGCCTATATACCGTAAGCCGCCTCGTGGCCCGGGAGAATAGGCGGCCGAAAGGACGCAGGCGATTGTGGCGTATACTTCCAAACGCAAAATGCAAAGCCTGACCCCTTTTGCTCCTTTTGTCGATGAAGATTTCACTTGACATCCATTTCCTGGCTGAGTATGATATATAGAAAACTACCTAATTAGGATACCGGAGACAGAATGCAGGAGACGAGGGACGATTGACGAATGACGCGGGAGATCGCCACGGCCCTCTGGGCCGCGCAGTGACATCACTCTCTGCAGCTTTGTGGCTTGGTGGCTGATATGAAAAAACAAAGCCAATTTACTTCGTATTGAGTGCTGCGTTATGGATATTGCGAAAAGGAATTTGAAAAAACAAAGCCAATCGCCGGTCAATGCAACGTAAGCTCTTATGGAAGATATAGTTATGGTAGCACCCCTTCGTGGGTTGTGGGAAAACAAAGCCAATTCGGTAGCGTCTGGCGCGCAGCGGAAAGGACTTTGAAAAACAAAGCCAATGTTAATATGGGCAATTTAGCTTGGCCGGACCTGGAGGACGCAGACTTCTCTGGGCGGCAGTTCGAAATCGACCCGCGCCGTGCGACCTTCCACGCTGAACCGCCGCGTCGCCACCGGTTGTCCCGCGGCGGTGACAGTCAGCTCGTAGCGGCCAGCGTCGAGCAAATAGAACTCGGCGGCCATCGAACGTCTGTCCCGCCCAAAGCTGAAAAGCTCCGCGCCCAGGCGGCTCTTGCCCGATTCGGTCACTAAAGCCGCAATCTCGCGAGGCGGCGTGAGCCATCGGACGGCATTGAGCGGAAAATAGCCGGCATCGCCCGGATCACCGGTGACCATGGAGTAGAGCAGCGACGTATCCGGCGTGTGGATGGTCTCGACGGCCCGGCCCAGGATGCCATTGTCACCAAACAGGGCCGGGAAACGCAACACGCGGTCGGTGTAACGGACTTCGCTCGTGTAGCCTTCGAAGTTGATCCGCAGGGCCTCGGCATTGCGGCGCAGGGCCGAGACGAGCGGCCCGGCGTCACCATGCAGTCTGAAGCGCATGTAAGGCGACATCTCTTTAATGAGCAACTCGTCGAATTCCGTGCTGCCGGTTAGAAACCTGTATTTGGTCAGCACGCCGGCAAGGCCGCCGAGCCTGGCCGCACACCACGATTTAGTGCCCGGGGCAGGCTCGCTTGAAGGTGGCGAGTCAAGGTATTTCAGGCGGATGCCGGCCATTGAGCGGATGGGAGCGAGATACCTGGCGTCGCCGGTCATGTGGTGCGTCAGCAGCAGCGTGTGGACCATCATGCTCATCGCGCTGGGAAACAGATACAGGGTGTATTCGCCGTGGTTTCGCGGGTCCCACCAGTCGGGCCCGAGGCCGCCGATTCCGCCATCGGGCCAGTGGATGGCCGTAGGGAGAATGCCGGCGGGCTTGCCGCGTTCGGTTCGGGCGGCGGCATCGACCCAGGTATCCATCCAGGCCGAGAACAGTTTTGTCAGCCGCTTATCACCGGTCCGCTGCCAGTACAGCAGCGTCGGCTGGACGACACGTGGATGATAGACCGTGTCGCAGGCTCGCTGAGGGCTTGTATCGAGCCTGTTGGCGGTGAAGTAGGTGCTTTTGAATTGGAGCAGGCCTCGCTGGTTTCGAGCGGTCCAGAGGTTCTCCATGAACTCGGCCATGCGAAGCGCGTGCCTGCGCCAGATGTCACTGGCCGGGTCAAGGTGCATCATCGGCGTCACGGCGTCGGCGGAATCTTCAGCGGTGTGCTCGACGTCCGACATGCGGGTCGTGTAGCCTTGTCTCATGTGCGGCTGATTCATCAGCGCTGCCGAAAAACGAGCCTGGGCGTCGGTGATTTTGGGGCTGTCGAATCCGATCAGGACCGGCACCCACCATCGCCACATTTCGCAGTCGTCGCCCCAGCCGCCGCCGTATTGGCCGTCTTGCTGCATGCGGTTGTCGATCCACCACTCGATTGTTTCGGCCAGGCGCTCCAGGCCTTCCCGCTGATGGACCGCCCATGCAGGTGCGCCCGGTGCTGCGTCGTAGTGCCTGTCCGGCCCGGTGGGATGCCCCAAGTACATGCGGGCGATTTTGTTTTCGGGAAAGGCTTTAGCGTATTTCTCGAAGAAGCCGCGAGCGATGGCGAAGAATTCCCGCCGCCTCTCGGGAATGCTCCAGATGCTGCCTGACTCCATTGCGTACCAGATGACCATCCTGCCCCGGTAGAGCCAGGTCAAAGGGTGCAGGATGGAATCCTCAGGGATCCGGAAATCGAAGTCCTTGTTGCGTCTAACTTCCGAGCCAAAATAGTCCAGCCGCTGTTCGTGCAGCCAGCGATCGATCTGGTCAATGAGCCTGGTGAGATCCTGCCGGACGGATGCATCCAACCCGGTCTGTTGTTGAAGCTCTCTGAGACGGTCCAGCCGCAGTTCGTCGCTGTCGAGGTTGCCGACCTGACGGACAATGGCCCGAATCGCATCCGCTCTTGTGTTCGTCGCGGAAGCACCGGCCCGGCCGGCAAGCAGTCCGGCGGCGACCAGAGAAGAACTGGAAATGAAATCACGTCGTGACAACTTATTCCTCTTCATCGATGGTATCCTATCCAGAATCTAATGATCCGTTTCTATTTCATTGCTCAGGCGACCGGACGAATTGTCAGTTTTCAATTGTCAATTGTCAATTGAGAATGTATTTGGATGCTTCTATGAAGATTTATGTGAAACTGCTCTTGACCGCGTTGTTCTGGGGGGGCGCCTTTGTCGCGGGCCGGATCGTGTCTCAGAACATCGCTCCTTTTTCCATCGCCTTTCTCAGGTTTGCCATTGCCTCGATACTTCTGCTGCTTCTGACACGAACCATCAAAGGGACACTGCCAAAACCGAGCAAATCTGAACTGATGGCTCTTGTTCTGCTGGGGATGACGGGGATTTTTACCTACAACGTGTTATTCTTCAAGGCGCTGAAGCTCATTGAGGCCGGCCGGGCGTCTCTGATCATTGCAACGTGTCCCGTCTTCATTGCGGTTTGTTCAGCCTTGTTAGCGAAAGAGAGGATGAGCATAGTCAAAGGTCTCGGCGTCATTATCTCCGTATGCGGCGCCGGCGTGGTCATCTCAAGAGGAAACATAGACGAGATACTCAAAGGAAGTCTGGGCCGAGGGGAGTTCTACATTTTAGGCTGTGTTCTGTGCTGGGTGGCGTACTCCCTGGTGGGCAAAGCGGTGATGAGACGTCTGTCTCCGCTGGTTTCGGTGTCGTATTCGGCGTCTATCGGGGCCATCGCTCTGTTCATTCCCGCGGTGTTCGAGGGACTGATACAGAATCTCGGACGCCAGTCGTTTGTGGACTGGCTGTGCGTTTTCTACCTCGGTGTTTTCGGAACGGTCATTGGCTTTGTCTGGTACTATCAAGGCGTGGAGCGCCTCGGTCCGACCAGAGCCGGCCTGTTCATAAACTTTGTTCCGGTCTTTGCGATCTTGTCGGCATTGCTGATCCTGGGTGAATCCGTGACCCCTTCTCTTGCCGTGGGCGCCGCCCTGGTGCTCACAGGCGTCTATTTGACGAATCTACACCGGAATTCCTGAATTCCACAACTTTCTTTGAAGGGCTCTTTTTTTGTTGTATTCAGGTCAAGTTTGTGGTAAATCAAGGTGCGTCTGAAAGGAGAGAATCTTCAGATCATTGTGCAGAATTGTCCAGTAACATGACAACCTGAAATAACCGCGTATTTTAGGAGTGCCAATATGATGAGCGACTATCCGAAGATTACTTACAGGAGGCATACATTCCTGTCGGCTCTTGCCCTGGGAGTGAGCGCCATCGCCATCGCGCTGATTGTCTGTTGCACCGTGGTGATCATCTACGGGATGCACTTTGCGGGCGAGAAATCTGAGAAACTTGTTTCGCTGGTGGAAGATGCCGTCCGAGGATTGCCTGCTCTGCAAGAGTCGCTGCCCCCGGTCTTTGCCGATATCCTGGATGACCACCGTCAGCCGGATTATAGCAGCCAGCTTGAGATTACGGCCAAGACCACTCCATCGCCGGAACAAAGCGGAAGGACCCGCACGTCGATCACGGTTGTCAACAATGGTCCGGAGGTTGTGTCGCTTCTGTCATTGCGAGTGGTCGTGCTCAATGCGGTTGGGGAAATCGTTTGCGAATCCAACGAATGGGCGGCCACGCCTTTTGCGGCCGATGATGACTGGCCCGGCCCGCTGATGCCGGGCTCGCGCCGCTATTTTTCCTGTTCTCACAGCGCCTCGCGTATCATGTCCATGGAGGAGATGGCCACGGAGGTGGAAGTCACGGACATTCGGATATGGAGCGGCGCCAAAGGCAGCACAGTTGCTGATACCCCGGAAGCTGCTCCGGTGGACACGCCGGATTCTCCTTCTGACGAGCCGGCGGAAAATATGTAGTTTCGCAGATGGGCAGGGAACCTGCCCATGCCATCACTGCACCATAGCCGGTGCCAAAAGGGTCTGCGAGGACGGCGAAGTCCACAGAATTGACATCGGCAGCGCCAGATCGTGCGTATCCGGATCGTACAGTGAAATGCGCTGTGCCTGATCGCTTCCCTGGGGCACGCGTGCCACAAAGGGGTAGTAGAACGCCTGTTGGGTCGGGTTGGGATAAGCCGGGATATCGTACATGTTAAAACCGGCGACCCAGAGTGTCCCCGTATCCGGATCTTCGGTCATGCAAGTTACGTGGTGCAAGTCACTGATCGTCATGAGCCTTTCCAGTGTCAATGGTCCTTTGGTAGAGAATCCGTATATCACGGTTGAATCCGGGTCTGCAGGGTCGTATGTGGCGGACGTCAGATAGAGCATCTCAGTCGTTTTTGATGCAAACATGCCCACGGGAGCGGGGACATAGCTGCTACTATCGGGCCTACCCAGGTCGAGGCGTTCGACGCTTCCGTCCGGGGCGTATTTCCAGAGGATGTCACTTTCGTTGATAGCGTGGACGTTGAGGACATACAGATTGCCTTCCCCGTCCAGTTCGAGCTCGCGCAGGCTGTCGCGGTATTGATTGTCGTTTATCAGCGGAGGCTCGTCATACAAAGCGACGACTTCGTAGGGCGGATTCCCACTGTCCAGAAGCCTGAGCTTGGCCGCAGCCGTATAAGGCTCCGAACCGTCGGGATTCACCACTACCGGGACAACATAGACATATTCGGTGTCAAAGGCGGCATCGAGAAGAGGCCGACCGAACGAATCGGCACCCTTGTCCTGAATCCCGATGTAAACCGTCGCGGCCGTGTTGTACCGGGGATCCTGGATGTTTGTGAGCCTGGTTTCTCCCGGGGGGATGACGACGGTGTTGCTGCTGTCGAGCCGGAGCAGTCCTGTCTCGGAATTGAGCTGGTAAAGGTCGCCTGAAGGTCCCTGTAGCAATCTGATATTGCCGCGGTCCGACGAGGGCTCTGAGTATCCGCCGTAGATGCCGTCGGTGTCGAAGACATAGAGGCGATCCTTCAGCTTACTCTGCGCATCCGGCGCTCCGCTCTTGCCGGCGATCAACAGGTCACTCAGAGGCGCCGGAAGGTCCACAAACGCGCGCGGCGCGCCGGCAGTCGTCGCGTCGCCCTTGACGGCACTCATCACAGACAGGCTTGTACCCGCCGCATCCACCAGAGGGACCCCACAGTAGTTGAGCAGACGTTGGTCCGAGTTGAGCGCCCAATCCCATGAGACGACGTCATAAGAATCCATGTACCCATCGGTGCTCAAAGCTCCATCCATGCACGCCGCCTCACCGGTGGCCGTGAGTCCACAGCCGCCAACCACCATCAGAAAGTCTGCTTCATCGACGAAATTGTCCCAGTTAATGTCCAGGCAAATCCCGTAACATTGCACTGCCGGGCTCCAACTATCGATGTATGCCCCTCCGGCGGAATCGGCCTGGAGTGCCGTCTTGACTGAAGGGGTGCCCAACAGTCCTGCTGCTGCTCTCTGTACTCTGTTGGCCAAAAGAGCTCCGTTTGTTGCCGGCTGCACAAGCTCCAGTTCGATGTAGAGAGCTTCGCTGAAGTTCAGATGTCCGGTCCAGACGATTTTCTGAAAGAGACCATAACGCCCGCTGCCCTCGGAGCCGGGTCGGGGGAAAGGGGGAGCCGGAACACGGGCTACCTCAAGGTAGTGCTGTGAACGTAACGGATCATCGGGAGCCAGTAGTTCAGGCACATCCGAGAGATAGACCACCAGTTCGACGCCCGGCTCGGAGGATGTAAACAGATATTTAAATTGGACCAGAATTCTGTCAGCGCCGGTTTTCAGGAAGGTGCCCTTGACGCGAGCATTAATGATCCGCCCATACGTCACAGATGTCGGATCAATATCCTCTAAATTGTACATCACCATGGCTCCGCCACCATCTGGTCCGATGCCGGTCGACCGTCCAACGTGGACACGTGATACGTCCGGCTGATCCGGATCAGTCACATTGTTCGTGACGGTGCGGGTCTCAAATTCCTCGTCGTCCTCAAAATCGATCTCGCCGAGAGAGTAAGACAATGCTTTTCTGAATGTAACGTCAAGCGAATGATTGTCTTCAATGTTGCTGACGGTAAAGCTCTCGCCGCCGACTTGCACATTTTCGCCGTCGAGATACCATGTATCTATCACGTAGCCGAAGTCCGCAGTTGCTGCAAACGTTGCGTCTTCCCCATAGTCAACGGTCATATCGGCCGGTTGAACCGAGCCGTTTGAACCTGCTGATGCTGTAATGGTGTACCAGATGAGCTCAAAAGTGACATAAACTCTGTGATCGCTCTGGATATCGCTGACGGTGAGGGAGTCGCCACCTTGTTCCACCAGCTCACCATCCACAAACCACTCGTTTACTTCATAGCCCTTGTCGGCAGTTGCTGTGAACGTCGCATCATCGCCGGAGCTGACGGTGACTTCTTCGGGACTGACCGAGCCGTTGGAATCCGCCGACGCTGTGACTGTATAAAAGATTTCCCGGGGCGTAGGATTTTCGCTCGGCTCTACTGGGAGGGCGTCAACCGACCCGCTGGATAAGATTACATACGGCGTGAACACGATAAAAAACGCGAATGAACATGAAACGCTTTTCATAATCCTGCCTCCTTTTTGGCTTTGGACTGAATTGATGCACTCTAAAAGCACTATAATGGAACAGTGTGTCAAATGTCAAGAAGAAATTGGGCAGAAATACCCTTTCTTTGTCACGACCTTCGGTGTCGTGCTATTGTTCCTGAATTTGGCGCGCCAGCGTAAAGAGTTCCTCGAAGGGCACGACACTGTACTCATCAGCAACATAGATGCCCTTGCGAATATTCAGGAATTTCGCATGGCCGTCGAGGAAAGCCATGTTGTGGCAGTCCATGCGGCCGTGCCATTCGGCCAGTTGCTTCCAGTCTTCACGAGGATGAGGCAGTGGCTGCCATTGATTAATCCATCCGTAGTCACCAATGAGAAGCAGACGCGAATGCTGACTCACGCGGCTAAGCTTCAGATTTTTCAGCCGCTTATTGACTTCCTCATGCAGACCGGCGAACTGGCCGCCGGGAATCCGCAATTGGTCCTGCCCGATGAGCATCAAGTTCGTTTGATAGCTCGTTCCATAGTAGTTGTAAGCTTTCTCGTCGGCGGCGTAGCCTGGTACTCCGCCGCGGTCGGCGGGGCAGGCGAAAACCTTCGCATCGTTCTCAATCTTGACTTCCTCCGCCAAATCTACCGGAAGGTTGAAGTACTTATTGAGCGGGCGGAGTGACGGCACTTGCATTCCCGACCACCCGCCATAGAGGAGGTTGGCGTTCCGGTCCTGATAAAACCGCCCGTCGTTGTCCTCCAGGTACAGGTTCCACGCTACGGCGATCTGCCTCAAATTGCTCTGGCAGGTGATACGTTTTGTCAGTGTCCTGACCTTGCGCAGCGCGGGAAGGAGGATCGCCAGCAGCACGGCGATTACGGCGATCACTACGAGCAGCTCTATCAAGGTAAAACCTTCGCGTTGCCTGCCAAATGTAGAACGGCACAATTGCATGGTCCTTGGTTTCTTGTCTATGACCTTTCGTCTTCTATCGTCGGTGCACCGGCGGCGTTGAGCTCCTCCAGTCTGGCCCTGATTTGTCTGAACAGCCAATTGTTAATGCTCGGATTGGTCCCTTGCGGTGCACGAGGGATAGCCTCGTAACTGTGCTTAAAGGCTTGGGCTGCCTTGTTCCGGTCGCCGTTCCTGAGATAATTCTCGCCAATAATGAACTCTGCGAACCAGCGGTCCTCATCCGAGCAGGCTTGGCGAAAACTGTCGGCCTTGTCGGCAACGGGGGCCGGATTACGGAGAAACATGGCTGCCTTCTGTTCCTTCGAACCTGTAGATATGTAGAACAGCGCCAATGCGGCCCTCTTGTCAAAGTTCAACCGCCAGTTCTCCAGGAAGTAAGTGAATGCCAACAGACGAGTCACCTCGCTGGTCGTGGCGATCTGAGCACTGAGAGAATTAGCCTTCTGTTCCGACTGTCGCTGTGCCTTCTTTGTGGTCAGATACAAATCAAAGCTCACGTAGGCGAAGGCCATGACAATCAGCAACAAGAGTGCTGCAACGGTGCTCGTATAACGGTGCCGGGCAATTATCTTGCGGAGCAGGTAGGTCGTACTGACGCATTTGACGCGAATCGGACGGCCCTCAAGCCAGTGCTCGATGTCGCTCTTGAGGTCAGCGGCGGAGTGGTATCGCTGGTCCGGCTCTTTGGCCAGAGCCGTCAACAGAATGGCCTCAACGTCAGAGTCGAACTTGCGTATAATCTGGCGGGGGCGAACCGGTTCGGCCTGCTGGATGTTCTGAAGCACCTCCAGAGTCGAGCCGGTTACGTCATACGGGTACTGGCCGGTCAACATGCGGTAAAGGATGACCCCCAGGGAATAGACATCGGTGCGCACATCAATCAAATCGGGCCGGCCTGCCGCCTGCTCGGGTGACATCGTGGACAGGGTCCCCGCCAATTGACCGGTCATGGTCGCCACGGCTCTGTCCGGCGCCTGTTCGGTGAGGCCCACCGCCTTGGCCAGTCCGAAATCCAGCACATGAGGCTCACCTCGTTGATCGACCAGAATGTTGGCGAATTTCAAGTCACGGTGCATCACACCCTGCTGGTGGGCGTAGGTGATGGCAGTGCAGATCTTGTGGAACAACAGCACCGTTTCCCGAAAAGACAGGTTCTCCGAGCGCACGTACTTCTCCAGCGTCTGGCCGTCGATATACTGCATCACAAAGTAGTATTGATGATGGATAATCCCGCTGTCCCGAATGCCAACGATATTGGGATGGTCGAGACTGGCAATAAGCTCGGCCTCTCTCTCGAAATAATGCCGTGCTCTGGCCGAGGCGAGCAACGTCGGCAGCAAGACCTTGATGGCCACGTGTGTTTTCGTTGCCGTGTGTACGGCCTTGTACACGACGGCCTGACCGCCCCGCGGCATCTCCTCGATGATCTCATAGCCCTCGATCATCGATTGCAGGGATTTTGCGAAGTCGTGCTGGCCCAATGAAGGCGCTGTCGGTTCTGCCAGGGACTTAGTCGGGAGTTCATCCGGAAGTACGCAGGTTTTTTCAACCGATTTTGCGGGAGCATGTTGAGGAGTCATTTTTGAGTTTGACTTCTCCGTTGCGCCGAAGGACGTTGTTCGTCGCCGGCACGCTTCGCACTCGGCCAGGTGAGCCTCAATAACTTGACGCTCATCGTCTGAACAATCGCCGGCGGCATAGCGCTCGGCCAGTTCCTGAGTCAGACACCTGCCCATGCTGTTCGGAGTCCCGGAATTAAGTTTCTTCAACGCCGTCCTACTATGAAGGCCTCTTAGGAGATTTTACCGCGAACGGAAGTCCAGTGTCAAGAATGAATTATGAAAAGCTTGCCGATTGTCCTCGTTCGGTGTACCCTTGACAAGAGGAGCGTATAGCCTATGCGCTGTCGCCTAATCCAGTTCACTATACGCTAAAGAGTGAGAGGGACAGATATGGCGAAGACAAAATTAGTTATATCCGGGCCGGTCGAAACCAAGCAGGTTTTGCTCAATCCGAAAGGGGCAACGCTGGGACGAGGGTCAGACTGTGACGTCATACTCGACGACGCCGCGGTTTCACGGGTGCACGCCAGGGTTTCCCAGGATCCCTTTGGCCGCTGGATTGTCGAGGATCTGGACAGTCAGAACGGAATCTTGATTGAGGGGCATCGTGTTCAGGCGCAGGCCGTATTGCCCGGTCAGAAGATCAGCATACGCCCGTTTACGATATCGGTAGTGCAGGAATCCGATCATCAGGTGGCAGAGGGCGCTGGGGCGCGAAGCACAATCCTGATCATGGATGAGACGGCAGGACAGGACGTCGTGTCTTACAAAGCCGACCAGGCATCTATCCTGTCGCCGGCGCTGATTCACGATCTCAACGAGCTCACGGAACGCCTGCTGAAATTGTCCAGCCCTGCCGAACTGTATTGCCAGGCGTGTTTGTCTCTGGCCGAGATGCTGGATACGCTTGTCGCAATTGTGCGATTGCCCCGCCATCCCGAGTCTTTGCCGAAATCGCCTGATGTTCTTGCCTTCAATTTTGGCGCGGGCGAGGCTAACGTTGCCCAGACGTCTTATCTGCATTTTTCCCGGCGCGTGCTCGACGCCATTCGCTCGAAAGAGGCTCCGGTCATGGCCGGCAGTGGTAAGTCCTCCGGCCGCAATATCGCCCTGACCATCGTTGACGAGCACAAGCCTCACGTGGTTTTCTCTGCCCGTGTGAATGAGTTAGGTGAAACCATCGACGCTCTATACTTGGATATTCTGGAACAAAAGTCATCGAAGGAGATGTTCGATTTCGTGGAGGCCGCTGCCCGCCAGATCAACTTTGTACAGAAGAGCCTTTTCTTCATTGAGCTGCAGAAGCAGCAAGAGGCGTTGCGGCAGGCCAATCTCAGACTCCAGGAGAAGGACCGGATCAAGGACGAGTATGTCTCGCGCGTCACACACGATATCAAGGGACATCTGGCCGCTATTCAGAGCTGTCTTTACATAGCCGGCAACGAATCCATCGGCCCGCTGAACGAGAAACAATCCGATTTCATGCAGCGGGCGAGCAGGCGCACCACTCAACTAACCGGTTTTGTCAAGGAATTGCTGAATCTGACGCAAATGAGACTCAGCGGACGTCTCGAGATGCAGGCGTTTTCGGTGCCCGAGTGCCTATCCAAAGCGTTGGCGGCGGTCGCCAACCGGGCTCAGGAAAAATCGATAGCCGTCACCAGCAACGTTGATCCATCGGTAGGCCAAATCATCGGCAATGAGTTCTCTGTCAATGAAATGATATCGAATCTATTGTTCAACGCCGTCAAGTACACACCGGAGAACAAGACCGTTCACCTTGAGGCCAAAGGTCAGGACGATCATGTCCGGATCGATGTGGTCGATACCGGGATAGGCATCCCGGCCGACGAGCTCGAACACGTCTTCGATGAGTTTTTCAGGGCCACTAACGCCCAGAAAACTGAAAAGGACGGCACGGGGCTGGGCCTTTCGATTGTCAAACAGATCGTGGAACAACATGGCGGGAGAATCTCCGCCGAAAGCAGGGAAGGACAAGGGACTGCGTTCACGGTTACCCTTCCGCTGGACAGTTCCACGCCAGTGTGTTCATGAGAGGGATACCTTCGCCGTTGCGATAACGAGGTCAGGACCGTACAATTGCAGTTGGCATAATTCTGTTTCTAATCGGCCGCTGTTCTTTATGTATCATAGAGTGCCGAGGTAGTCTGTAGCGAGGGATACTAATGAGCGCTGCTGGCGAGAAAGGCAACACACTGCCTAATGAAAGGAAACCGGTTCCCACTGCAAGCTTTGCAGATGTTGTGGGAGGGTCCGGCGATCAGGTCGATTCCTACAAACTGCTGGGTGTCTTGGGGGAAGGGGGTTTTGCGGTAGTCTATCTGGCGGAGCATCAGGGGCCCGTCAAACGCCGAGTGGCACTGAAGGTCATCAAGCCCGGGATGGACACCAAGCAGGTGATTGCCCGCTTTGAAGCGGAGCGTCAGGCCTTGGCTCTGCTGGAACATCCGAATATCGCCCAGGTTTTCGATGCGGGAATGACAAAGACGGGTCGGCCGTATTTTGTCATGGAGCATGTCAAGGGTCTATCTCTCACCCAGCACTGCGACCAGGAAAAGCTCGGCATAGAAGAGCGCCTCAAGCTGTTCTTGCAGGTTTGCGAAGCGGTGCAACACGCCCACCAGAAAGCCATTATTCACCGCGATCTGAAGCCCTCGAATATCCTCGTGACCATTGAGGGTAATAATGCAGTGCCAAAGATTATCGACTTCGGGGTAGCCAAAGCCCTCAGTCAACCTTTGACCGATAGAACACTTTACACCGAGCTGGGTCAGTTTGTCGGCACCCCCGAGTATATGAGTCCCGAACAGGCCCAGACAACCGCTCAAGATATTGATACTCGCTCGGATATCTATTCACTCGGTGTCATACTCTACGAATTACTCATCGGAGCACTTCCCTTTGACCCGAAGGAGCTTCGCAAAGGCGGTGTTGACCAGATCCGGCAGATTATCTGTGAAACCGAGCCCAAGTCTCCGAGCACGCGGCTGACAACTTTAGGCCAAGAGGCTACGAAGGTTGCCCAAAGGCGCCGGACAGAGGTCGGTACGTTGGCCAAACGCTTACACCGGGAACTGGAATGGATCCCGCTGATGGCGATGCGTAAAGAACGCACTCGCCGCTACCGCTCGGCCTCGGAGCTTGCCGATGACATCCAGAACTACTTGGAAGGGGCTCCCCTCATAGCCGGGCCGGAATCCACCATGTATCTGATCAGCAAGTTTGTACGCCGAAAACGAGGATTTGTCGCCGCTGTAGTAGCCGTCCTGTTTGTGCTTATGGCGGGTGTTATTATTTCTACGATCTTCGCCATCGGCCAAGCTCGCGCCCGTGTCGAGGCAGACAACGCCCGTACTGAGGCGGAGCTTATTGCCGACTTTCTCAAGGATGACGTCTTGTCCTCGGTTAGCCCAGGCAAGGCAAAGGGCAAGGATGTAACCGTCCGTTATCTTCTTGATGTAGCATCGGAGAATCTTGAGGGCAGGTTCAAGGACCAGCCGCTCGTTGAGGCATCCATCCGTTATACACTCGGCCAGACATATCGTCATCTTGGCGATTTAACGAAGGCTGAACAACACTTAGAGCGTGCCATCCAGCTCTATCAGCAGAACATTGGTGATAGGTATCCGGATACACTATGGGTAATGACTCAACTTGGCTGGGTTTACTGGGACCAGGGTCGGTATCACGACATGCAACGCCAGTTCACCGAGACTCTCCAAATCAGTCAATCCGTACACCCTGGGGAACCAACTTTGAACATCATGAATGGCCTTGCCTATTCGTACATGTGCCTTGGTAAATACAAAGATGCGGAATTGTTGTACGACAGGATATTTAAGATAGATCAGAATGAGCTGGGAGAGGAGAATGTTCCGGGCCTTTTTTATTACAAGTCCAGCCTTGCCCAAGTGTACACATCTCAGGGCCGGTATGGAGAGGCGGAGCGGCTTTTTGCGGAGGTAATGAAGACTGGTAATTACGAAGAGGTAGAAAGCCACTTTGAGTTCTACCAGAAGATTCGAATGGCTGATATGTATAGAGAGTGGGACAAGTACGAGCAAGCAGAGGAGTTATACGTCAAGGTATTGGAAGGGCAGCGCCAGGTATTGGGCAATGAGCACGTGTGGACGTTGTTCTGTATGTACGGTCTTGCACGCCTGTATACGGCTCAAAACCATTACGAGCAGGCGGAGGTTCTATACACTGAGATGTTGGAGATTGCACCTGGCGAACTCGGAGAAGAACACCCAGACACTCTCAGCTACATGAACGGCTATGGCGTGCTGCTTACAAAGCAGAAACGCTATGGTGAAGCGGAGCCTCTGTTCATGAAGGCATTGGAGGGCAGGCGGAAGAAGTTATATGAAGATCACCCAGCCACACTGGAATCGAAAAACGACTTGGCCCTGCTCTACAAAGAGCAGGGCCGTTACAATGAAGCAGAACCACTGCTGCTCCAGGCCGCTGAAGGCCGCCGCCTCAAAGTCGGTGACACTCACCCTCACACGTTACAGTCGTTGAGCAATCTCATCGATCTCTACGAAAAGTGGGGTAAAACCGAAGAAGCAGACAAATGGCGAGCAAAGCTTCCCCCACAGAAGGCACAACAGAATAACTGATATACCGATATTTTTATGGAGTGCGTGAATGAAGAAAGAGGTGGAATTGAACAAGGCAAAGTGGCTTGTCGAGCCGGGCTGCGTGGTGATGGTGACATCCGGAACCATGGAACGACCGAATGTGATGACCTTTAGCTGGCAGACGCCCGTTAACAGCGCCGATCCGTGTCTGATCCTGCTGGCGATAAGCCACGTCAGATATTCTTACGAGCTAATCAAGCAGAATCATGAGCTGGTCATCAACGTCCCCGGCCAGGAATTGCTGGAACAGGCTCATCGCGTCGGCCAGGGGACGGGCCGGGGCCGCAACAGGTTCAAAGAAAGCGGGCTGACCCCAGTGGCTGCCCAACTGGTCCAACCGCCTCTGATCAAAGAGTGTGCGGCCCATCTGGAATGCCGGGTCGTGCAGATTTTCGAGATGCAAACGCACGATTTGCTTATCTGTGAGGTCGTTCGAGCAGCAGCGGATGAGGATTTATTTGACGGCAGGTGGATTCCGGAGAAGTTTCACACACTGCACTACCTCGGCGGGAACAAGTACGGCCTGATGAACCGCACAGTCGTAGCTCAACAGGCAGAACAAACGTAAGATATGGCCGAAGTGTCGTGCAAAACCTTACATGAACTTAAAATTCTTGGCCTTGGCGGTCTGGACAGACTGTGAGATATTTTGTATGATTGCTTATGTTTAGCTTGAGTTCGTATTGAGAGGTGAATTATGTCAGATAATCTGGATCGTCGCGGTTTCCTGAAGAAGTCCCTGATTGTCCCCACCGCGGGATTGGCCCTGAGCTTTGAGGAAAAAGCTCTCCTGGCAGCCGGCGCGCGAAGACCGGTCGTTGCGCGAGGTGACTCTATTCAGGGCCTTCCAACGGGGAAAATCGGCAACCTCATTATCAGTAGAATCTTTTGCGGGGGCAATCTGATCAGCGGGTTTGCCCACAGCCGGGACCTGATTTACGTATCGAGCCTGCTCAGGCAGTACTTCACCGATGACAAGGTGATGGAGACGTTCGAGATCTGCGAGGAGGTCGGTATGAACACCGCCATTCTGCGGCTCGACGAGCACTGTATCCGCATCATCAACAAATACTGGAACGACAGAGGCGGCAAGCTCCAGTGGATCGCCCAGGTCAAGATGCCGTCGAGCGACCCGCTCAGTGAGGCCAAGACCGCCATCGACAGCGGCGCCGTCGGGGTCTATGTGCACGGCGGCGTTGCAGACACCTGCGTCGCCAACAACCGCGTGGACCTTCTGGCGAAGGCCGTCGAGTTCATCAAACAAAACGGAGCCGTCGCCGGCGTGGGGGGCCACAGCGTGGACGTTCCCATCGCGTGTGAACGGGAAAAGGTCGGCGTCGATTTCTACATGAAGACCCTCCACAGCCACAAGTACTGGTCGGCCAACAGACAGCCCGATCACGATAACATCTGGTCAAAGACTCCCGAGAAGACCATCGAATTCATGAAGACGGTGGACAAGCCCTGGATTGCCTACAAGGTGATGGCTGCCGGGGCTATCCATCCGAGCGATGCCTTCAAATATGCTTACGAAGGAGGGGCCGATTTCATTTGTGCAGGCATGTTTGATTTCCAGGTCAGAGAGGATGTTCTCGTTGCCAAGGACATATTGTCGGGGACCATCGATAGACAGCGTCCGTGGCGAGCTTGAAAGAGGCGTTCGCACCAGAACCGGACAAGATCGACTCTGAGATTCGAGGAGCCTAAATCCGTATAGCGTCGATCATCGTCTTGGCGACCTGCCAGAGCGGGACCACTTTCTGAGCCGCCCCGCACTCGATAGCTTCTTTGGGCATGCCGAAGACAATAGACGATGCTTCATCCTGCGCGATTGTGAAAGCGCCGTTTTGACGCATGTTCAGCAATCCGCCTGCTCCGTCACTTCCCATGCCGGTGAGGATCGCCCCTACGGCGTTGGCGCCCCCGTACTTGGCCACCGAGTTGAACAGGGCCTCAACACTGGGCTTTTGGTGACACACGGCGGGCCCATCTTTTATGGTGACGTAGTAGTTTGCTCCGGAGCGCCGCAGGAGCATGTGCAGTCCGCCCGGAGCAATCAGGGCGGTTCCGGGGATAACGTGCTCTCCGTCCTGGGCCTCCCTGACGGTGACGGCGCACTCTCTGTTGAGCCGCTCGGCGAAGGATTTGGTGAAATTGCTTGGCATGTGCTGGATGACCAACGTTCCCGGAGCATTCGAAGGCAGAGCGGGAAGAACGCACGACAGAGCCTGGACGCCGCCGGTTGAGGCCCCGATGGCAAAGATCTTGTTGGTCGTCTCGACCATGTGAAGCGTGTCGGCTCCTGATTGGGCCGGCGTCTCTGCGGCAATCCGCCTATCGACGCGAGCCCGTGAAGCGGCCTTTATTTTCTGGACCAGGTCGTTGCAGGCCTCGCCGACGCTGTAAGCCGGACCCGGCTTACTCACGACCTCTACGGCACCGGCCGCAAGCGCCTCCATCGCGGTCTTGCCGCCTTTGGGCGTGAGAGAACTTAGAATGATCACGGGCATGGGATGGTACGTCATTAGCTTGCGCAGAAACGTGATGCCGTCCATTCTTGGCATTTCGACGTCCAGGGTCAATACGTCCGGCTCCAATGCCACGATTTTGTCCCGGGCGATGTAAGGGTCAGGTGCGGTGCCCACGACCTCGATGCCACGATAGTGGCCCAGTTGTTGACTCAAGACCTTTCGTACGATCGCGGAGTCATCGACGATGAGAACTCGGACATGTGTTTTAAGGGTGGCCGGCACCGTACTTGCTCCAATGATAAAGTCAGCCTTTCAAATTCTGTATTGCAGCACAAACCCAGTCCTTGAACCTCAGCAACATATCGGGGCGCTGCTTTAGATCCATTTCCTCGAAGGCGTATTCGGCCTGGTGACAGAATTCCGATATATCTTCAATGCCGACCATTCCCGATTCGCCCTTAATCTTGTGCAGAATCCGTCGGATCGTTGCCGCACTCGTCTGCCGGTCCGTCCCGGCTTCATAAGCCAGCGCTGCCTTCTCGAGCTCCTCCAGCATGGAAGTCGTTGACTCTATATAATCATCCAGCAAATCGGCGATATCGCCGGGGACGTCCAGCTCCCCGGGGCTGGGCAACAGGCCGTTTGTTCTTATTCCTGAGAAATCCTTTGTGTGCATACAGCATCTCCTTTTAGGTTCTTCATTCTTTCATCGTCAACCGGGCGGCGACCAGAAAGTCTTCGATGTTCAGCAGGCGGCAGTCCTCTCGGGCGGTGAACTCATCCCATCCGGGCGATGCCTGTCCGCTCTGGATAGTCGGAATGGTCATGTCGAAGACATCGGCCGGCGAGGAGCCAATCATGGGAAGAAGCAAGCCGCAGGTGACGTTCGAGAGTTCCTTCATGGCATCGAATGCCGTCTCATCGTCCACTCCCTCAAGAGCGCCGATGTTCTCGGCAAGGACTTTGGCGAAGTCCATCCCCGCGAGTATTTGAATGGTTCCGGTTTTCGGGCCTGTGAAGCCTATTTGAGCCAGCACGGCACTCTCGGGCGCGACCCCATCGGCTTCAAGCGGCAGATTGGTCAGGAACGCCATGGTCTCAAGCGCCTGCACCAGGGCTTCGGTAAGCATCGTGTTTGTTTCAATCATGATTCACACTCCAACAGTACGTGTCAAAACTTCCCTGAACTCTTCCGGCGTGAACGGCTTGTGCAGATAGTCTTTTGCTCCGTCGGCGAGGAGTCCCTCGATGACGGTTGTGCTGGATTCGGTCGAGACAATAACCACCGGAATATCTCGTGTTGCCTCATTGCCTCTCATGTGATAGATCATTTCAATGCCGCCCATCTCAGGCATGTTCAGATCCGCGAGCACGAGTTGTATGTGTGCTTCGTTGAGAATCTTCAGGGCTTCCACGCCGTTTTCCGCCTCAAAGACCTCGTTGATGTCCAGGCCAATCATGTCAACGATTCGCCGTATCGCTTTGCGAGTCAACGATGAATCGTCCACAATCAATACGTTCATGTCCATAATACACCTCTTTAAAAGTGTTAACGTTCACACGACCCCTGTCACAGGGCCTTCTCCAGTCCGTTACACCTGACCGTGACGGTGCCGTTGGCGACGTTCATGTACAGATTGCGAGCTGACGAGCCCCCGATTTCCTCTGCGTCGAGGAACATACGGCTCTGCCACAGAATCTTCTTGATGGCCAAATGATTGCGTTTGCCGATATCAAAGCCTTTGGGCCCGCTGTCCATGGAAGCTCCACCAGCGATCTTGACCTGCATTCGCTTCTTGTCTGCCGCGAGGGCCAGCATCTTGCGTATCAGAACATTCATGCCGGTGTCGGCAAACATCATTGGATTCTGTTCGGCCCGTTTGGCGTCCATCACTGAGCTTGGAAGCTGATAATGAAGCAGACCGCCGACGTGCACCACGGGGTCATACAAGCAGACGCCAATACACGAACCCAGTGAATAGGTGGCCAGGATGTCCATGGGATTGTTGGAGACCCGACCCTCCGAGACATTGATAATTACCCTGTTCTTCGACATAAACGACCTCTACGGTTTAGCATAAATCGTCGGCTGGACATATCTGAACTTGTGCTCGATGCCCGTCAACGATTCGGAATGGCCGGTGAACAGAATTCCACCCGAACTCAGTACATCCCAGAAGCGGTTCACCAGGCGCCTCTGCGTAGGTTTATCGAAGTATATCATCACATTCCGGCAGAAAATGAAGTCCAGTCCGCCGTTGCGCGTGTCGATCGGCCAGCTTCCCATCAGATTCAGATACTTGAAGATCACGACGTCTCGCAAGATCTGGTTGACCTCGAATGTCCTCTGGTTCTGCTTGCGTGAGACTCGAAAGTACTTCTGTCTCTGCATGGGCGCGACGGGTTCTACGCGTTGCTTGTCGTAGATGCCGGTCCTGGCCACCTCGAGCACACTTGTAGAGATGTCCGTGGCTAAGACTTTGACGTCCCATCGGCCGCGGCCCTGGACGGTGTCCAACAGCGTGATCGCGACCGAGTAAGGCTCTTCCCCGGACGAGCAGCCGGCGCTCCAGGCGCGGATTCTAAAATCGTGCTTCTCCTGCTTGCGCTGCATCAGCGACGGCAGGAATTTGTTCCGCAGAAAATCGAAATGCTGTCCTTCACGGAAGAAACTTGTCAGATTGGTGCTGAGCGAGTCGATGAGTATCGAGAATTCTTTTCCTGTTGTGTCTTCAAGGACGTGCCTCATGTATTCCGAAAAGGTTCTGAAGTTGCCATGACGGAGCCGCTTGGCCAGTCGGGCGCGAACCAGCTCTTTTTTGCCCGCGTGCAGATTGATTCCGCAATGTTCGTACACGAGATCGCTGATCTTGCGAAAATCCCGCTCTGTCAGAACTACGTTATGTACGGTTAATGTTTCCACGGCAGATCTCAGCTTCCGGCTCAGGTTTCGCGAGCCAGCTCCATCAATCCGGGGACATCTAGAATCAGGCTTACTTTGCCGTCGCCCATGATGGCGGCGCCAGAAATTCCTTTGACGCGGCCTAATCCGTCACCCAGACTCTTTATCACGACTTGTTGCTGACCTGACAGGTTGTCCACCAGCAGGCCGCACTTCTTTCCATCGTCTTCCACGACAACCAACAGGGATTCGGTCGCCTCCCTCGTGGCCGGGACAACGCCGAACAGCTCGTACAGTCGTACAACAGAAATGAGTGCGCCCTGAACCTTGACCATCTCACCTTGGCACTGAATGGTTGAGATCTGTTCGGCGCCGGGTCTGAGACTGCACGCTATTGAGTTTATGGGAATGATATAACGATTTGTTCCGACGTTTACTACCTGGCCATCAATAATGGCCAGGGTCAATGGCAGGCGAACGGTAAAGACACTGCCTTTGCCCGGCACGGAACTGATGTCTATCCTGCCGCGGAGCGATTCAACGTTCTTCTTGACGACGTCCATGCCAACGCCACGTCCCGATATACTTGTCACCTTCTGCGCGGTTGACAAACCCGCATGGAAAATGAGTTTGAAGATGTCTTCTTCGCTCAATTCCTGTTCAGGTGCGACGGCACCGTTCTCAACAGCTTTACGCAGGATGCGTTCCTTGTTGAGGCCTTTGCCGTCATCCTCGATTTCGATGACAATGTTTCCGGCCTCATGAAAAGCACGCAACTCGATGTGGCCGGTGCTGTTTTTTCCTGCTTTGCCGCGGTCATCGGGTGGTTCTATGCCGTGATCGACGGAATTGCGCACCATGTGTACCAGCGGATCAGTGATTCGGTCAACGACGGTCCGGTCGAGCTCTGTCTGATCGCCGGATGTGCTGAAACTGATGTCTTTGCCGGATTTTCTGGACAGGTCACGAACCAGTCTGGCCATCTTCTGGAAGACACCCTGGATAGGCACCATGCGCATCGACATCGACAGTTGCTGCAACTCACGAACGATCTTGCTTTGATGAGCGACCTTGCGAGAGAATGTGTGGTCGGAGGCCAGCGTGGTATTGGCCTCTTCAGTAACCATCAGTTGGGCCACGACCAGTTCCCCGACCATATTGACCAGATTGTCGAGTCGGTTGATGCTGACCTTTATTTTCTCATCGCTGGGACGAATCTGTGTCTTTGCAGTTGTATCTCGTATCTTTGGCTCGCTTTTTGCGACCAGGACTCTTTCCAACTGCTTATCTGTATGCCGGGCCTGAGGACTGTTGGCAGCAGCGACGAGATTCCGGCCTTCCGCAGCGGCATCCAATCGAACCAGCAAATCCGGCAGCGTCTCCGGACTGGAGACGGGCTTGTTGGCCTCGACCGACGCCTTCAGCTCGGAGACCATCTTCTTCATCATATCCGCCGCCTCAAGAACGACGTCGGTATTCTCCCCGGCTAACGCGAGATTGCCTTTTCGGGCCATGTCGAGGAGATTTTCCGCCGAGTGCGCCAGCGACCCTATGTCGGCAAGATTTAGAAAGCCCGCCATGCCCTTGATGGTATGAAAGCCGCGGAATATCTTGTTGAGGACTTCTGTGTCACCGGGCTTGCTCTCGAGTTCCAGTAGTCCGGCTTCGACAGATTCGATATGTTCGATTGCCTCGGTGATGAAATCGAGGACCAGCGAGACATCCTCTTCGGCGATGCTCGTGTATTCAGCCGGCGTCGAACCTGACTGGCTGGCCGTCTGTTCAAGTTCATCCGTGAAGCTTTGAAGGGTAACTACCGCCTGCGTTATTGTCTCAATCAACTTGGTGACATCTTCAGCTTCGCTTTGAAATATCTTTTGCAGCGCCTCGACCGCATCTGATGTTGTCCCTTTGGCTTGTTCGAGTCCGGCCGAGCAAGGGTCCGGGCCATCATTCATGCCCGTGATATTTTGCCTGATCTCATCGAGGATAGTCTGAAGGCTCTCCAGCTCCGACATCTCCGTCGGATTCAACACGTTTATCGCAGAAGCTGCCCGATGGACAAGCTCAGAAAGTTTATCGGTCTCTTGCATCTTATCCTACTTACCGCCCCATCGATCTGAGGTTGCTGCCAAACACCCAAAGTTTGCAGTTGTATTTTCGACATTTGAGGGGGGCGTGTTTAGAAGAATATCAGATTTGTTTCCAGACGCAGGGGAGGGGATTTGGGGTCGAACAGCGAGGGGTGAATCAGTCTCTCAGTCGTGATTCATGAGATGTCGATTCATGTCAATGGAGGAGCCTGAGGCGCCTTGCCCACGGTAGGAATATCCGCACAGGCCTTCAGCAGTATCTGGAAAACGTCAAACACGGTTACCAGACCCTGCACTTTGCCTTGGTCGTCCACCACAGGCAGGGCACATCCGCCAAACCGGCACACATTTTCCATGATAGTTGCCAGCGGCGTCTCCGGTTTAACCGTGCGAACCGGTCGGCTCATGATCCACTTGATTCTGATCTTGAGCGTAGCGTCATCCAGGGGCCGACGCCACTTTGCAAAGATGGATCGCAGGTAGGGACTGAGCGCCCCCGTTATGTCGGACCTTGATATGATACCTTTCAGCACCCCGTCCTGCCCTATCGTCAAGTAGCCTGTATCGTGCTGCTGCATTTTCGCCAAGGCCTGCTGTACCGTCTCGTCGGGGCTTGCCCACGTGACCTGGCCCTTCATAATGTCTTTGGCGCAGATTGACAGGAGTCCGCCCGATGCGCAGAGAACTGCGCCTTCTGGTATCGCAGACTGACGGGACTCGCCCGGCAGCACAGGAGAGGACTGAGCCATCTTCCGGATGGTTTCAGAGATTTTGCCCGTTACCGGCTGCTCGTTCTCTTCGGACGGGACCTTCTCGTCTTCGGCAACCCGGTCAACAACGTCTGCTTCTGCAGGAGCATCCTTTTGATCAGCAACGGCCTCGGGCTGCGCCGACTGAGATTCCTCGCTGTCGGCTATCTCAGCTTCGCCGGTCTGTTGAGAATCGGGCTCAACTTCGGCGGCTTCTTTGGCATTCGTGTTCTGCGCGGCCTCCTTTCCATCCGGCTCTTTTGTATGCGCTTTTTCAGCAGCGCGCCGTTTTGGCTTCGATTTCCTCTTGGCGCTCTTTTCATCTTTGGCGGGCTGTTCAGGTTCGGTTTTGTCCTCTATGGCATCCTCAGGCTGAGTCTGGGGCGCCTCTTCTTTTACAGAAGCTTCATCACGGGGACGCACTGCTTCAGCCTTAGGCTCTTTCTGCTTGGATTGTGCGCCGTCACTGTCTTGCGGCGCATCGGACTCTTTGGCGCCGGCTTTCTCGGGTGTCGCCTGTGTATCTTGAGGATTTTCCCCCGCCGGGGCGGCTTGTTCAGAGTCAGAGTCGGAGCTTCCACTGAAGACAGTCTTTGGGAAGATGACGCCGCAGTTGAAAGCCGGGTAGGAACCGATGGTGATTTCGTAGGGAACATACACGAACTCTACATCGCCGGCCAATCCTATCTTCTCTCCAGGTTCATCCCACGGTTTGCCGATGAAAGCCGGCAGTTTCTGGAGGAAATGACCGTGCCCTTTGAGCCCTTCTCGGAAGACCCGATCCCAGGAGCCGACCAGGAGATTGCCCGCCTCTCCCACAGCGTCCACCATGCTCGTAGCAAGCTGTAGCGAAGCATCTCTTCTGTTGGCCAGAATCGTTTTTTCAGGCAGCATGACGATGATACCGCCAAGGGTGAAGAATCCCTCCTGGTCGAATATAAGTTGAAAGGTTCCGCTTAAAGAACCTTCAGACTGCACCACATTGACTGCAACCAGTTTCTTAAACTTTTTCTTAAGACCTTCAATGGTCTCGGCGCGAACCTCTTTCTGTTCACAGTCCATGGCCACGTCAAACATGCCGCCGACATCTTCGCAGAAGGTCTTGAAGGCTTCTGCGGCCAGCTCTATGGCCTGTGATTCGACTTCTGTTAGTGGTGCTGCCATTTTTGTCTTGTCCGGCGGCTCCGTAGCCCAAAAGGCTACTATTAACTCTGCCTGTGCCACAGCGAGAGTTCGGCCGTGTATTCGTCGGCGATGTTGAGCCTCATGAGAGTTTTACGGGTAGGGTTTGGATGATCCCCTAAGCTATTGTCGAGGGATCGCCCTCTGACCACGGTCGGGATCGAAACATTCAGATTGCCGACTGTTTCCTGTATTCTCGATTTGACGCTGCCCATCACCATATTGGCGACTTCGCCGATGGCATCGGTTATTTCTGCCTCGTCCAGTTCTTCAGCCTTCGTCAGTCCAAGCATATTCTGGGCAATTGCTTTGGCGCAGGAGACGCTGCAGCAAATCCCCAGGCAACCTTCCATCTCTCCTGTGAAGGTGATCGAGCCCAGGAGAGTATTGCCCTTTGGATGCTGTTCCTTCTCGTCGGATGCCCTGACGTCCATGAAAATCATTGTTTCAAAGACTTCTGTGGCGCCGGCCAGCAGCGCTTCGTTGAGGCATACCTCATCAACCATCATAGAGACTCCCATCTGCTAATTCCCGACTCAACGCTTTGCGCCGGTGCGGGCGAGCTTGACCCTAATTCATCAGTGGCGCGAGTTTTTCCTTGAACTTCTCAGGTGTAAACGGCTTGCTGATATAGTCATTGGCTCCGCTTGTGAGGACGTCGTCAACGATATCTTTGGCCGTTTCCGTCGATACCATAACGATTTTGGTTTGCGCACAACTGGGCAATTCCCGGACTTTCTTGACCAACTCAGGGCCGGTCATTTCCGGCATGTTGATGTCACATAGCATGATGTCCGCGCCGGAAGCTTTGAGTTTCTCGAGTGCTTCTTTACCGTTGCCGGCCTCGTGGGTCTCGCCGATGTCCAGACCGGCAACGCGCACGGTCCGCATGATGATTTTCCTCATCGTCGCGGAGTCGTCCACAATCATTATTGACTTAGCCATTAGGCTTTCCCCCAACTGTTGAACCTGAAACCTCAGGGTGCATCCACACGAGTGGATGTCCACCGTGAGCTTCTGTGACTACCAGTCGTGCTCACAATACCTATGTCCTCTTTTCGATAGATTCTTGCGAGCACTTTAGCAAAAAAGTCCGAAACTGAGGCTGAGAGTTTCCTTTTGGCCCCTGCCTGTTGCTACTTCTGCGCCCGTCGTATTGCCAGCTCTTATCTGAGAGCCCGCACGGATTCACTTCTCGCGGCATGATTGTGTATGTGGTGACAAGCCGAGGATCCAGCATCGTTCGTTCAATGGCAAACCCAATGAGCATTATCCTAATCTTGAATCATCCTTTTGGGAGCCCATATCGGGGAATATCCTGCATGCAGATGTCTTCGGCTCTTGCCGATCAAAGCCCTGTAAGGCCAATGATTGCTGTGATACCCAGTGATGGCCGTATCGTATGAAAACATTTGAGAGGCCCAGTCCGGTGTGTGCAAACGGCGTGGCATCGAATCCAAGTGCGAGTGAGGGCCCATTGGACGCGAAGTCTCCTGGTGAAGGGAATGTATGCTCATCCCAGCTCGATGGCCTTTTGGAAGAGACCCTCGTCAATCCGGCGTCCCTAAGGAATGACGGATCGATAATTGCCGAACCTCTGACCCGGCGTGAGACGCAGATTCTGCGGTCAATCATCGCGGGCAAGACCAATAAACAAATTGCCCGGGCGCTGTGCCGCAGCCAGCGAACGGTCGAATATCACCGGCATCGACTAATGCGAAAACTGAACGCGTGCAGCGCGGCCGACCTGGTCAGACAAGCCATTGCGATAGGGATTGCATGAATGTCTGGTCCGTTTGAAGAGGGCTCATCCGGCCAAATCCCCCGGGAATCCGGACTTCTGTATTACCTCAATCGACAGGTCGAACGAGCCCTCTTGCCGTCCAAAGCAGAACGAGGGTGAACGCAGATTCTCGGGCTGCTGCTGAGACGGTACGTTTGGCCAGCCCTTCCCGGTGTCACGAATGCCGGGCATCTGCAGCCTTCTTTATGTCCCACACTGTCACCGAAGTGCATTTTGCCCGGGACCTCCCCACACAATCACGTAGTTTCCGAAATTAACTTGCGCCCGAAACTGGTCGAACAGTCCACCAAGCACTTTATGGGGTTGAAATATTGCAGAGGTTAGTTTGGCGAAATTGCGAAACCGGATAGTCAAGCAAGTCAGTCTGTTCGTGAACAAGAAGCTGGACAGAACCACTCAACAAGACACGCCAAAAAACTAACCGCAGAAAGATCAGTGCCTTATTTGTGACTCTTCGACATACCGTCAGAGAGGGAGTTGTGATTTGTCGGCTCGTGCCGTCGTCCGGGTCAAACTGTCAAGAGGCCCTGTCGAAGCCAAGAACAGCATCGGATGGATGGCACTTCAGAAGGGCGCTGCAGATGAGTATCAAGACCGCGTCAAACGGCGACAGGTCATGTCAGAGGCCCCGTCGTTGGTTCCATGGTCGGTACTGAACGGCTGCAACGTCTTGATGTTTTCTGTGACTACACGTTTGTAGGGTTAAGAGTTCAAGGAGATTCATTATGACTCAAGCGACAGCTCAAACAGAGCAATTGAACAAAGCGATCATGGAGAAGGAAGGTAAGTACCTTACCTTTGCCCTTGGTCCCGAGGAGTATGGCCTGGAGATTTTGAAGGTCCGTGAGATTATCGGCTACATGGACATCACGGCCGTCCCGCAGACTCCGGCTCATGTCAAGGGCGTAATCAATCTGCGCGGACAGGTCATCCCGGTCATCGATTTGCGGGCCAAGTTCGGCATGGAGACAACCGATGTCACCGAGCAGACATGCATCATTGTTGTCGAGACATCTCGGGGCAACCGCAATTTCAGCACCGGAATTGTGGTTGACCGCGTACAGGAGGTACTCGATATAGCCGGTGAGAATATAGAACAAGCGCCGCAGTTTGGCTCGTCCGTCAACACGGACTTCATTCTTGGCATGGGGAAGATCGCTGAATCCGTGAAGATACTGCTGGATATCGATGAGGTCCTTTCGAAGGTGGACTTGGCTGCCTCGCAGTATGCGGACCAAAGCCAGAGGGGCCAAAACGTTCAGTCCAAATCTGAGCCAATACAGCAGGTAGGACCCCGCCCCGAGCCGTCGCAGACCGAGTCCGCTCCGGATGAGTCTGCGGACAACGTATCATAGTGAAAGGAGCCTGAAATGGTTAAGAGAGTGAAGTACTTTGTTGTTTTGGCGATCGTTCTTGCCCTATCGGGCATCGCCCAGGCGGGTCCGCCCTTACCCCTGCACACCATCGAGGGCACCAGTGGCGTATGCCTGTCCGGTACCGCCTATCTGGCCAATCCTGCTGACGACGGTAAGGCTTTCGGTTTGCCGAGTGTCTCCACAACGGCCGTGTTCTTGGGCGAAAAGGATCTGGAATCCTTTGCGGTAACAGAGAACCTCTGGGGACCCATCGAGGTCGGCTACGCGTACGAGCGGTTTGGCTTGGGGGACTGGCCTGATGACGTCAAGGCGGCGGCGGGAGCGAGCGTCAGCCAACATCTGGGTCTGCACAACCTCAATTTCCGGATCATGACGGTTAAGGAGGGCGATTTCGAATGTCCCTGGATGCCGGCGGTAACATTTGGCACCCACCTGAAGTGGAATGAAGGTCAGACAGAGCTCGATGATGACCTTGGCGGTCTTCTGGACACGCTGGGTTCGGACCACAGCCGCGGCATGGAATTCACCTTTGTTGCAAGCAAGACGGTCACGGATTTGCTGCCTCGACCGGTCATCGTCTCGGCGGGAGTCCGCAATGGCGATGCCATTCACACCGGCCTCTTCGGATTTGCCGGGGAAAGACGCACAACGTTTGAAGGCAGCGTGATCGCTTTTCTGACCGACCGGCTCGCCTTTGCTGCTGAATATCGTCAGAAATCCGACTTGATGGACCAGTTCAGCACAGGGGGCTACCACCTGGTAAAGGCGGAAAACGATTGGTGGACACTGTGCCTGGGTTATGTTCTGAACGACCACACGACCATATCCGGCGGCTATGCAAATCTAGGCAACGTCGCCAATCATCGGGAACAAAGCGCATTCGGAATCCAGGTGAAGCACGAATTCTGATGTTTGTGCCGACGCTATCCGGCGACGCAGCATCTGTTGTGAATCTGTACGTCAGAGACCCCACGTGAGGCCGCCGGACAAAACAAAGCAGAAAAACCTTTTTTGGAGTACGAAAAGATGGCGAAAGAATCGAAGAAATCCGGAACAAAAAAGCCGTCGGTCCGATCCACGCGTGGCCAATCCCAGGTCAAACAATGGGAGAACATCTTCTCCAGCATGGCCGCACCGATGTTTGTGACCGACAAGAATCTTGTCATTACCCGTATCAACGATACGGCGCTCAATGCCATGGGCTACACCCGCGAAGAAGTGGTCGGCAAAATGACCTGCGCAGACCTGTGCAAGACACCGCTTTGCGGAACCGACAACTGCACGATCAAGAACTGCATGAAGACAGGCAAGCCGATATTCGGCGAAACCGTTGCCACAAAGCGTGACGGCACCCAAGTACCCGTCTCGGCGCAGTGCTCTGCTTTGTTTGACGAGAAGGGTGAAGCGGTCGGTGGCATGGAAGTCATCGGTGACCGCTCAGCCGTGGTCGAGGCAACATTCAAGATGGAGAATATTCTCAACAGCATCGGGGCGCCGATGTTTGTCACTGACAAGGACCTTGTGATCCAGTCGGCCAACGATGCCGTCCTTAATGCGCTGGGCTACACACGTGAAGAGGTCGTTGGCAAAATGACCTGTGCGGATATGTGCCAGACCGAGATTTGCGGCACCGCCCAGTGTACCATCAAGAATTGCATGCAGAACAAGGAGGTCATTACCGGTGAAGTAGAGGCGACCACACGCAGGGGGCAGAAGATCCCGGTCATGGCGGTGTGCTCGGCACTATTTGACAAGGAAGGTAATCCCTATGGCGGTCTCGAAGTGGTTGTTGATCAGACCGAGCAGAAAGGGACGCTCAAGGAGGTGGCTCGACTGATCAAGGCGGCCCGTAACGGCCAGCTCAACGAGCGGGCGGAAATGGGTACGGCAACAGGGGACTACAAGGCCCTTCGCGAAGGCATCAACGAGATGCTTGACAGCATTGTCGAGCCATTGGAGGAAGCTGGAAGCGTGCTCGAAGGAGCCGCAAGAAAGGACCTCACCAAGAGAGTCGTGGGCGATTACAAAGGTCAGTTTGCCCACTTCAAGGAGAATGTGAACAATACGTTGGCTGCGATCGAAGAAGCGCTCGCCCAGGTTTCGGAAGCCGTCGAGCAGGTCGGCTCGGCGGGCGAGCAGATATCTGCCTCGTCGCAGACGCTTGCCGAAGGTACAACCGAACAGGCCGCCGGTCTGGAGGAGACCTCATCGAGCCTTGAGGAAATGTCCTCTATGACCAAGCAGAATGCCGACAACGCCCAGCAGGCCAATACCTTAGCTGCCGAGGCACGCAAGGCCGCTAACACCGGCACTGAGTCGATGACCAGGATGAGCGATGCTATCAATGATATCCAAAAAAGCTCCGACGAGACGGCCAAGATTATCAAGGTCATCGATGAGATCGCGTTCCAGACGAATCTGCTTGCCCTGAACGCTGCGGTCGAAGCCGCCCGAGCGGGCGAGGCCGGCAAAGGCTTTGCCGTGGTGGCCGAAGAGGTCCGAAATCTTGCGATGCGTTCGGCTGAGGCCGCCAAGAACACGGCCAACATGATCGAAGAATCGGTCAAGAACTCAAAGAGCGGCGTGGATATTGCCAATGAAGTGGCCAAGGTGCTCGAAGAAATCGTCCAGAGCATCGGTAAGACCACCGACCTTGTCGGCGAGATCGCTGCCGCCTCAGGCGAGCAGGCACAGGGAATCGACCAGGTCAATAATGCCGTCGCGCAGATGGACAAGGTCACGCAGCAGAACGCGGCCAACGCCGAGGAAAGCGCCAGCGCCGCCGAAGAGCTCAACTCTCAAGCCGAATCGCTCCAGAGCATGGTGCAGGAGTTTACTCTGACCAATATCGGGAGCGGCTCGCCTGGCAGTGTTCATCATGGCCACTATCCTCAGGCCGGTACCCATAAGCAGCACCGGTCCCAGCAGAGACATCGCAGCGAAGGTCATCGGCAGGTGCGGCAATCGGACCAGGCTTTCCATCAAATAGCCGCCAAGACGGGACCCAACTGCTGGGAAGTAAAAAAGTGCGGGCGCACGCCCGGCGGCAGCAACGTTGCTGAACTAGGTATATGCCCTGCCTATCCTGACAGCGGCAGAAACTGCTGGCATGTCGCCGGGACATTCTGCGGCGGCAAGGTACAGGGCACCTGGGCCGATAAACGGGGCGGTTGTCTGACGTGTAATTTCTACAAGGATCTGCACCGTGGCAGCTCAAAACAGGCGGCTGCAGCGGCGATTCCACTGGATGACGACCCAAGCGCCAACGAGAACGAATTCCAGGAGTTTAACAGCTGACAATTAGAGATCTGTCTGTAGTGGATTTATTCTGTTCCAGGCGGGCACTTCCCGTGCCCGCCTGGAATTGTGTGTCTATGCGAAAGACACAGGGTCTGAACCGCCGTACTGGGGGGCTGGTTCTCTCAATGCAACGTTTGGGTGGATGAATCTCCTCAGCATGAAGCAACACAAGAACAGCACCTGAAGAAAACCTGCAAAACGCCTGGGAGCCATCTTGTTTGTAGATATGGGGCCGTTATGCGAGAACGTTCGAGGTCACCGGCAAGTCACGTAACGCAGCAAGATGCACGCTTGCGCGCCGGGATCTCACCCCGTCAAGTCATTCTGCTCATTCTTTTGGCCTCTGCGGGAATCGCGGCGTCAACCCTCTTGTGTGTCGCACTCCGTCGTGAGGAACAGGCCAAACTCAGGACCAGCTTCGAACAAACGGCGAGAGAACGCATTTCCGAACTCAAGGCCCATATCGAAGAAAGTCTGCACGCGCTGGATTGGGTTGCCGGTCTGCACAACAATCTGACTGAGGTTAACCGGCTGGAGTTCAGGGGATTTGTGCAGCCCTATCTCGCCCATCACCCCGAGATCCACGCTCTAGGATGGGTGCCGAGGATTCCCGATGCCCAGCGTGCCGTGTACGAAGCGGCCGCGAGGGAAGACGGCTGCATCGACTTTGAGTTCAATGAAAGAACAAGTCAGGGCCAGATGGCGCGGGCGGCTCGGCGCCAGGAGTATTATCCAGTCTCTTTCATCGAGCCCATAAGCGCTAACGAAGCGGCCCTGGGTTTTGATCTCGGCTGTGATCCTGTGCTGGCCGATTGTCTGAGATGGGCACGCGACAATGGCCAACCGTCGGTCAGCAACCCCGTCATGCTGGGCCAGAGGACCGGCGGACAATGTGGCGTGTTTGCCTTCAAGCCGGTTTACCACAAAGGGGCCCCGTGTGATTCAATCGAAAACCGCCGGAAGAACCTCGATGGCTTCGCGATCGTCGCCGTGGAGATGAGTTTCTTCCTGGATGAAGTCATGAGCCATTTCGAACCGTTCGGAATGGACGTTCATCTTTGTGACCCCTCAGCACCCCACGGCCGATGTCAGCTCGGTTCCCACCTGTCACGCACTTGCACACCTGCCGATGACGCGGCATTCGGGCCTTGTCCTGCTCTACGAGCGTCTGAATCGGCGGGTCCGCGATCGAGTGCGATATTGCCCGTGGCAAACAGAAAGTGGGTCGTTCTTTGCACCGCCTTGCCCGCTTTGCTTGCCAAAACACGAACCTCTATCCCGTGGATAACAATGGTCTCGGGTCTTGGATTTACCGGCCTGCTTACAGTCCTGGCCCTGGTCATTTTCCAGCGGATCGCCCGGTCAAAACTGTTCACGGCGGAACTCGTGATCTCTCAACAGAAGCTGAAAAGCGAGATCGCCGAGCGCGAAAAAGCGGAGCAGGAACTCCTCGCAAGCGAAGAACGATATCGCAATATCTTCAATTCGGCCTGCGAGGCAATACTTGTTATTGACTCCAACGGACGGATTATCGGCGCCAATCCCAAGGCGTCGCAGATCTACGGCTACTTGCCCGAAGAGTTCGCCGGTGTACCTGCGAAGAAACTGATTCATCCCGACGACGGCCACGTTCTTGACGAACATGTGGCAATTCTGGCCGGGACAGGAGAGTTTCGTGCTGAATACAGAGGTATCCGCAAAGACGGTACGACAATCCATGTTGAAGTAAGCACAACAACGACGATGTATGAAGGCAACAAACATCTGCTCAGCATCGTCAACGATGTCACCGCTCACAAGCGCGCCGAACAGGAGCGGGAAAACCTCGCGAGGTTCCCGAGGGAAAATCCCAATCCCGTCCTGAGAATATCCGACGCCGGCGTCGTCCTGTTCGCCAATGAAGCGAGCCGCCCGGTACTTCAGACATGGGCAATCCAGCAAGGTCAGAAGGTTCCACATGACTGCTGCACGAGGATCGAAGAAATGGTGGCTTCCGGAACACTGTGCTCCTTTGAGTTCATCTGTTCCAATGGCCGCATATTCCTGATGACGCTGACGCCGATAGCTGAGGCGGGCTATGTGAACGCCTATGGACTTGACATCACTGAACGCAGGAAGGTCGAAGAAGCGCTGGACAGGCTCAACAGGGACTTGGAATCGGCCAACCAGGAACTGACACGGACGAACAAGGAACTTCAGGAGTTTGCCTACATAGCCGCTCACGACCTGAAAACG
>CP070806.1:125009-158180 GCA_020343675.1 Phycisphaerales bacterium | reverse complement strand
CCCGGCGTTTGACCGGCTCTTTCTGCTGGGCTAAATAGACCAGCCCCATGCCGCCTTCGCCAATCAACTCCAGCAGCTCGTAGCGGTCGATCTTCGTGCCGGGGCCTTCGAGGGCCGGACCCTCAAGAGTCACATCCGCCGCACGAGCGGGCGTTTCGAGAAAACCACCCGCTTTTTCATGGGCCTTGAGTAAGGCTTCGACCTCTGTTCGCAGCTCCGGTTCCGTCTTGAAGACATTTTCCAGATAAGCCGCCCGTTTTGCGGGATCGTTTATTTCAATTGCATTCTGAAAGATCTCCCCAGCCTTCTTGAAGTTTTCTGTCGCCATGACTGCAGCTCCCTAATTGCCATTCTCGGCGTCTCGTTTGTTCCCCCTCACCAGGTAATGCGCCGTTCGGGCCGGTTTCGGGCCAGAATTCGTACGGCAAAAAAAGAAAATCCTCTCCGAAAGGCCTTGCGCAGCCGGAATCGACCCTCTGATGGTGATAGTCTGTCAAGAATCTGCAAGAACCGGCGTCGCTACCGGCCTTCGGTAACCTGTCGATAGAGCCAGGCCCGAGCGTGGGCCCAGTACCTCTTAGCCGTTCGCTCGGGCAGCCCGAGCACACCGGCCGCTTGTTCCAGTGTGAGACCGGCAAAATAGCGCAGCTTGACCAGGTCCGCCTTCACCTTGTCTATTTTCGCAAGCTTGATGAGGGCTTCGTCTAATGCAATCAGATCATCTAAAGGCGGTTCAATGGCAAGCTCCACATCTGTGAGACCGACCTTCTGCCGACCGCCGCCGCGTTTGAGGCGCTGCTTGCGCCGTGCGTTGTCAATGAGGATACGGCGCATGGCTTCGGCGGCCGCGGTAAAGAAATGCGTTCGACCGCTCCAGTTCCGGTCCTGCGAACCCACCAGCCGGAGATAAGCCTCGTGGACGAGGGCGGTTGCCTGAAGCGTCTGGCCCGGCGGCTCCTGTGACATCTTCCGGGCGGCCAAACGACGCAACTCCTGATAGACCAAAGGGAGCAACTCATCGGCGGCGCGAGCGTCACCCTGCTCAATGGCGTTCAGGATGCGGGTAACATCACTCATGGCGCTCATTTTTATCAGAAAATAGGTGATTTTTCAAGTATTTGTACGTAATATGCGCAGTACGAAAGTTCAGACATAGCCGTTGGCGCAAGGACCGAGCAGAGGAAAAGAATCCTGTCACGGAAGAATTGAATTAAGGAGCTCGCACATGGAACTAAGTGGCCTGGACGTTGGAGTATTGGCGGTATTCTTCGTTTGCGTGATCACGGTGGGTCTGCTCAAGAGCCGCAGGGAACAGACCAGCGAAGACTATTTTCTGGCGGGCCGGGGCCTGAAGTGGTGGCTCATTGGATTCTCGCTGATCGCGGCGAATATCTCCGCCGAGCAGTTTGTCGGCATGTCGGGCCAGGCCGCCAAGGGCTCCATCGGCCTGGCGGTGGCCAGCTACGAATGGATCGCTGCGATCACACTGGTCGTCGTGGCGTTCTTCTTTCTGCCCAAGTTCCTCAAGAGCGGGATTTTCACAATCCCCGAATACCTCGAATACCGTTTCAACCACACGTCCCGGCTGGTCATGTCCTTGTTGATGGTCATCATCTACTTAGGCGTGACAATCCCCACGGTCATCTTTCTCGGGGCCAAGGCGCTGAGCCCCTTATTCAAGCAAGAGCTGATGGGATTGCCGATCAACATCACGACACTCTCGTGGTTTGTCGGGATCCTCGCGGGAATATATGTGGCCGCCGGAGGCCTCAAGGCCTGCGCCTGGGCGGACCTGATCCAGGGTTCGGCGTTGATCATCGGCGGCGCCGTTATTATGGTGTTCTCGTTCATGGCCCTGGACGACCCGGGCCGGTTCGAGGGAATCGACGCGGCGGCCGTGAACACATCGCTCGGGGTCGGCGCAGGCGCCACGTTCGGCCAGAAGTTCGCGGCGCTCAAAGCGGCCAATATGCACATGGTGTTGCCGCGCACCAGTGACTTTCTGCCCTGGACGGCGCTGCTGTTGGGGATTTGGATCCCGAACTTCTACTACTGGGGCCTGAACCAGTACATCATGCAGAGAACGCTCGGCGCCCATTCCTTGCGCGAGGGCCAGCGGGGCGTCGTGTTCGCCGCTTTCCTGAAGCTCATCATTCCTTTCGTCGTGTGCATCCCCGGTATCATCGCCTTTACGTTATACGCGGGCAAGATGCAGGAGAACGCCATGACGCAGGAGTCGTTGAACAAGCCCGTTCTGGAGGCATTTGACCAGGCCAAAGCCTCGCCGGCGCAGGTCAGGATGGTCATCCCATTCGATGGGGACTTCGCCCAGTTGCAGCCTGCGCTGGCCGCCGAAGTGATGGCCTTCAATGCGACCGTTCTGGGCAAGACCGTTCCGGCGGGCCCCGACCTGGCTGGACTGAACGCGGGACTGCTCTCGGGCGTGGACAAAAGTCACCCCGATGTCGCAGTCAGGCAGGAGCTGGTGGGATACGACTACGACGGGGCCTTCCCGCTGTTGATTCGGTACCTGACCCCGACCGGCCTGCGGGGATTCGTGCTGGCCGCCCTGATGGGCGCCGTCATCAGCTCGCTGGCATCGATGCTGAATGCTGCCTCGACGATATTCACGATGGATGTCTACAGGGAATGGTTCAACAAGAAGGCGACTCAGAGTGTCCTGGTGTGGGTCGGCCGCTCCTGCGTGCCGGTAGGCGTGGTCATCGGCTGCCTAATCGCGCCTGTGTTGGCGAATCCAAGATTCAAGGGCGCGTTCGCGTTCATCCAGGAGTTCCAGGGTTTCGTCTCGCCTGGCGTGCTGACGATCTTCCTGTTCGGGTTGTTTGTGAAACGGACGCCCCGGTATTGCGGAGTCTTGGGGCTCGTTCTCAGTCCGATCATCTACGGGATTCTATTCTTCGGCTGGGGTGATATGGCATTTCTGAACCGGATGGCGATCACGGTCGGCGCTATCGCCCTGGTCCTGCTTTTGGTGACATTGATCAAACCGATGAAGGAAGCGATCAAGCTGCCGGAGCAGACGAAAATAGAATTGAACTGGTCGAAGGGTTCGGTCTATTTCGGCGTCTTCGTGACGTTCCTGACCATAGTGCTTTACATTTTATTCTGGTAGCGGGGATCCGCCGGTGACTTACTGATGAGGATTTCACGATGGAGTTGACAGCCGAAGGGAAGACGGCGTTGGGCATAATCTTGAAGGCCGCCAGAGACAACGGTATCGACGTCGGGGGCGCGAAGATCCGAAGGACGTCGTCGCGTTTTTGCCTGGGCGTTGAGCATGGCGACTATAACGGCACCGAGCTGTTCGGCGTCGGAACCGACCGGTTCATCTGGATGGCCTACAAGCCGAGCGGCACGAAGAAGGTCAGGCTCTTCAGCGCGAATTTTCCCGACGACGGGGTCATCGAATTTGAGCTTGGAGATGTGCCAGAGCCGAAGTCCGACCAGATTGCTCAGACGTGGGGACGCTTTCCCTATGGCATCGACTATATTCTGCGCCGCGAGGGCTTCAAGCTCTCGCGGGGGATTGACGCCGTGCTGTATGGCAACATCCCGGGCGGCGGAATGAGCCGCTCGGCCTCGCTGAGCCTGAACCTGATCCTCTCGCTGTTCGACGCCAACAATATCGAAGCCGAAAAGAAAACGGACATCGTCGATCTGGCCCAGGCGGTCGAGAACGATTATATCGGCTCACCCTGCGGCAAGCTCGATCAGACGATGATACTGTTCGCTCGCGAGGGAATGGCGACGCACTACAATCCCCGGGACCGTTCGATTGACTATGTCCCCATCGGAGCCGGCGCGGCCGATTTTCGAATCGTTGTGCTCGATACCGGGACGGACCGGCCCGGGCTGGAAAAATCGACGTACAAGATCCGGCGCGACGAATGCGAGAAGCTCGTCTCGATTCTGCAAAAGCAAGGGTACGATATTTCGTGCCTGGCCGACATCAAAGACAACGCACTTTATGAGAAGATCATCCGCGCGTTCGGCGATAAACTCCCCGATCTGTGCGACCGGCTCAGGTACATCTTCAGCGCCCAAAAGCGGTTCTACCGGATGCTCGACGCGTGGAAGGCCGGCGAGATCGAGACGGTCGGGCGGATATTCCGCACTGACGGCCTCGGCCTGCGCGATGCCTACAGAATATCCGGACCCGAGCTGGAGGCGATGTGCGATATCGTCCGAACCGTGCCGGGTGTTCTTGGCGAGCGGATGTTGGGCGGGGGCGACAAAGGTGCCTCCGGCGCGCTGGTTCGCGCCGAATCCGTCGAAGCGGTGAAGGCCGCGGTCGATACCGCGTATCCGCGAAGCTGTCCCGACTTTGCGGAAAAATACGCCGTCCACGTGTGCAAGGTGGTGGACGGGGTCAGGGTCTATGAAGGTCTGCTGTAGCAGGGACCGGGAACCATGTCGGAAGAATGCTTGTCGTCAGCCAGGGGGACGTTTGAGGCGGTTGTCTCTTTCAACAGGCGGATTGGGCCCGGGTTCTGCCGGCTCGGACTGGAGTTCTCGGGCGAGGGGGCGAAGGCTTTCGCCCATTTCGAGCCGGGCCAGTTCGCTCAATTGGATATCTCCAATACCGCCCTGCCGTCGCCGGAGGCTGTGCCGGACCATCTGCGTGACGCCGCCGGCCGCAACGTGCTGCTGCGAAGACCCTTCAGCTTCGCCCAGATGACAGCCGAAGGCAGGAAGACGACGGGCGAGCTTCTTTACGGTGTTGTCGGACCGGCCACGGTGCGAATGACGACGCTCTCGGCCGGGGATAAGCTGAGCATCATCGGCCCGTTGGGGCGCGGCTTCCGGATCCCGGAAGGCAAGAAAACGCTCCTGCTCGTCGGCGGCGGGATGGGGACGCCGCCCTTGCAGCATCTGGCGCAGGCCCTGACCTCACAAGGCAGCGGCATTGAAATCATCGCGTTTGCCGGTGCCAGGACGGCCGAGGCGCTGCCCTACGAAGGCCGCCTGGATGACATTTCGCAGCAATTGGGGTTTTCTCTGGCGGAATTTGCCAAGTGCGGCGTCGAATCGCTGGTCGCTACAGACGACGGCACGGCGGGCCATCGCGGACTTGTCACCGATCACTTGCTCCAGTGGCTTGAGCAGTCCAAGCTGACTCCTGATGAGATGATGATGTGTGCGTGCGGCCCGGAGGCCATGTTGGCCAGGGTGTCGCGAATCGCGGCGGAAAGAAACATCGACTGCCAACTCAGCATGGAGCGGCGAATGGCCTGCGGCATCGGGCTCTGTCAAAGCTGCGCCGTCGAGTGCAGAGTGCCCGGCTCCAGCGAGACTATCTACAAAATGTGTTGTGAGCACGGCCCCGTCTTCGACGCCAAAGAGGTCGTCTTCTGACGATGACGAAGTCACCGCTGGTCTGGACGAGCCGCTCAAGAGGTTTTGAAAATCGCTGCTCACTTCTGTCTGCCTTCTCGACGTTCCTCCACAATATTCAGTGCCGTCTGACAGTAATGGCGGCTGAGTCTACGGCCGGAAGCGTTACAGTCGAACCGCATAGTGTGAGAGGCCGTAGCGTTCAGCAGCACTGTTCGTGAATTCATACGGGAAATCAGGTCGAGAAAATTCCCCAAGGGTAGAAATCTGTCTGTTCCGTACTCAAAGGCCCGAAAGCTTGCGAAATAGAGGGCTTGGCGTATGAACGCCGCTTGCCGGCACACGAGCCGGAGATTATGCTTGACCCGCACAGGCGAATTTGGTACAAGTGAGCATAGACGAAGCTGATAGTCTTCGGGCTGTCAGAAGCGCTTCTTATGTGAGGACGGAGGTCGTCGAACGCTGTGAAGAACGAGCTACTCTCAACCGATATGTACAAGACCAGCTATCGGTGTGTCTAATGTTAATCTTTCTTGAAGGAGGACTATTATGTATAAGAGATTGGCTCATTTGGCTTCCATAGTGAACGTGTTAGATTTGGAGGTGTGCAAAACTCACTCCATTCCTTCAGCAAGGAAAGTAAGTTTGTTCAGAGATCTTGTGTTGGTTGTGTTTCTGTCAGTTGCGTGTTCCCTGCTCACGTCGATGCCGGCCGCTTACGGCGCAGACGGATATGCTTTGGAAGTTGGCGGGGGCAGGACTGTGACAATTGATGATGATGAAGATGCTCTTCGATTAGGTAGTTACGCTTACGAGTTCTGGTTGAAAGATCTGGAAGGACCAACAGGTAGCTGGAGAAATATCTTCACTAAAGGTTCGACAAATTCTTCTTACGGGAGAGGACCGCTCCTGGCGCTGCGCCCAAATGACCCCGGACTGCATTTCGATCACAGCACCGGCAGTGGTCAGTCAACATTGAACACTTTTGAAGGAATTCCAGTAAACGAGTGGATCCATGTGGCAATTGTGCTTACGTCTTTGACGGGAGAGCAGATCATATATCAGGATGGCGAAGAAGTGGCCAGGAGAAGTTCCTCTGTTACCGATACCACGCAGGCCTCCGTTCTTACCATTGGCATCGGGGCCAATATTGTTTTGGACGATTTTCGCGTTTGGAACTATGCTCGCACGCCGGAAGAAATCAAGGCCGACATGTACCAGGAACTCACCGGCGATGAACAAGGATTGGTCGGTTACTGGAAGTTTAATGAGGGCTCAGGAACAACGGCCCATGACGTGTCCCCTTACAAAAACGACGGAATCCTTGCAGGGGCTCTCTGGAGAGCGGATGCTGCCCCTGTTGCGCTTGGCCCGCCTCCAGCTTTTGCCACCAATCCCCGTCCGGCCTCGGAGGCAACGGACGTATCAGTAGATGTCGTTCTGAACTGGACACCGGGCGGATTTGCACCGGCACTCGGCGGGCACATTGTTTTCCTCAGCGAGAGCTTCAGCGACGTCAACGACGGCATTGGCGGCACCACTCAGGATGCCAACGGTTATGATCCCGGGCGCCTTGCTTTCAGTACGACGTACTACTGGCGTGTCGATGAGGTCAATGCCCCGCCGGACTCGACCGTATTCCGAGGCGATATCTGGAGTTTTACCACTGAACCTGTCGGCTACCCTGTTGATGGGGCGACTATTATCGCCACCGCCTCCAGCGCTGCTCCAGGGGATTTCGGCCCTGAAAAGACCATTGACGGCTCGGGATTGGACGCGGACGATCTGCACTCGACAGGCGCGACAGATATGTGGCTTAGCGACAACGAACCACAGGGGGTGTGGGTCCAATACGAGTTCGACAAGATGCAGAAGCTGCATCAGATGTGGGTCTGGAACGCCAATCAGACTTTTGAGGGTCTTTTCGGTTTCGGTATGAAGACCGTAACCGTCGAATACTCAGCCAACGGCGTCGATTGGACGGCCTTGGCCGATGTGCCTGAATTCGCCAAGGCGCCCGGTACATCCGGCTATGCGCACAATACCACGGTTGACTTTGGCGGCGCGGTGGCCAGGTACGTCAAACTGACCGCGAGCAGCAACTGGGGAGGCGTCCTGCCTCAATTTGGACTCAGTGAGGTTCGCTTCTTCTCCATCCCAGTGGTCGCCAGAGAGCCCTCGCTGGGTCCCGGGACTTCCGATGTGAACCCGGCTGTGACCCTTACCTGGCGAGCGGGCCGAGAGGTTGCCACGCATGATGTGTATCTGAGCACCGACGAGCAGGCCGTCATCGACGGCACCGTCCCGACCGTCAGCATAACCGACGCCAGCTACAGTTCAGACCTCGATCTTGCCAACACTTACTACTGGCGGATTGACGAAGTCAACGACGTCGAGATGCCGACAATCTGGCAAGGCGACGTTTGGAGCTTTTCAACGTCTGAGTATCTTGTGGTGGAGGACTTCGAGTCGTACAATGACGTCGACCCGCCCGATCCGAAAAGCCACAGAGTATTCGAGTCATGGATTGACGGCTATGATGTCCCGACTAACGGGGCGCTGGTGGGCAACGACCTTCCTCCTTATCTGGACCGAACGATTGTCCACGGCGGCGTCCAGTCCATGCCGGTGTTCTACAGCAACACCGGCGGCGTCGTGTCCTCGGAAATCACCCGCACCTTTGCCGCTGCCCAGAACTGGACAAAGCATGGCGTCACGACCCTGGCGATATGGTTCCGAGGCGCTGCGGGCAACACGGGCCAGATGTACGTCAAAATCAACGGCTCTAAGATTCCATACAACGGCGCAGCCGGCAACATAGCGATGGCCGCGTGGCAACTATGGACTATCGACCTGGCAGCAGTGGGCACGAACCCGGAGAGCATCAGCAGCCTGGCCATCGGCATTGACGGCAACGGCGCCGCCGGCACCTTGAACTTTGACGATATCGTGCTGTATGCGGTGGCTCCTGCGCCTCCCAACGAGTGGAGCATCGTTAACGATGATGATGATGTCGAAGAGGATGTTGGTCCGGGCAGCATCGACATGGGCAGTAGCGACATCGAATTGCCCTATGAAGAAGTGGGTCAGACGAACCCGCAAATAGCAGGCCTGCGCTTTGCGGATATCCCCATTCCCAGGGGCGCGACCGTTACGGAGGCGTGGGTGCGATTCCAGGTCGATGAGACCAAAGGCGGCACAGAGCCCGTTAACCTTATCATCGAGGGCGAACTGTCTCCCAATGCCGCTGCGTTTAGCTCAACTGCAGGTGACATCAGCAGCAGGCCCACAACGGCCGCACAGGTGCAGTGGACTGTGCCGAATTGGACGACCGTGGGTGACCAGGGGCCTGACCAGACTACCCCGAGCATCGTCTCGATCATCCAGGAGATCATCAACCAGGATGGCTGGGCCGGCGGCGGTGCCATAGTGTTGATGTTCAGAGACAACCCGGCCAATCCCTCCTTGGGCGTTCGATGTGCTGAGGCTGGGCCAGGGGACGACGCGGCGCTGCTGCATATCAGCTATGAGTAACGTTGCGGCGCAGCCCAACCCTGACAAATGGGGCCGACAACGGACGTGACTGTTCAGGGAGCCAGCATAACGGTGTTGGCTTGGTGCAGGCTAAGTGCGCCATAGGTGGACATCGGTTCGGGGCCAGTACTGAGAGTTTTGATTCGTCTGAGAAGAACTACCCAAAAAGAATGTTTGCGTGCGGTTTTTCGAATCATAACATCCCATTGCACATCGACCGTATCACGCAAAGAAGGCAGAACGAGGCGAGATCTTACGCCACGGCGGCGGGTTCGGATTCGGGCTCGTATTCGCCGAACCGGACGCTGATCTTCTTGCTCACGCCGCGGATCTGCATCGTGATGCCGAACAACACGTCGGCGATGCTCATCGTCCGCTTGGCGTGCGTGATCACGATGAACTGCGAATCCTTCTGGAACTCCTTGACCAGCATGTTGAACCGCTCGTTGTTGGCTTCGTCGAGGGCGGCATCGACCTCGTCGAGGAAGCAGAACGGTGATGGCTTGGCCTTGAAGACCGAGAAAAGCAGGGCCAGTGCCGTCATGGATTTTTCGCCGCCGGACAACAGCGAGATGCTTCGCGTTTCTTTGCCGGGCGGTTTGGCGATGACCTCGATGCCTGCTTCGAGAATGTCTTCGGCGTCTTCGAGCATGATATCGGCCCGGCCTCCACCGAACAGCTTGCGGAAGATTTCCTGAAAGTGCCGCCTGATTTCCTCGAAGGTCTCCTGGAATTTTTCGCGGCTCTTGTTGTTGAGGCGGTTGATGAGCTGCTGCAATTGCGCCCGGCCGCTGTTGAGGTCCTGGACCTGGTCGCTCAGGAATCCGTGCCGTTTTTCGAGGGCCTCCTGCTCGTCGATGGCATCGACGTTCACGTTGCCGAGCCGTTCGATCTTTCCGCGAAGCTCGGCGATCTCGGCCTTAATTGCCTCCCAATCGACCTCCTGATGCGTGTAGTCCTCGTAGGCCTCGGCCAGTTCGATCTGCAGCTCATCCCGGACCCGCTCAACCAGGTCCTGCTGCCTGACCTCCAACTGGCTCAGCGCGATCTTAAGCTCGTTGATTCTCTGCTCGGTCTGGCCTTTCTCGGCGCGTTTGTGTCGGATAAGCTCTTCCGTTTGCCTTTTCTGTCCGGTGAGCTCTTCGATCCGGCTTTGCAGTAGCCGGCTTTCCTGCTGCTTTTTCTCTTTCTCGACAAACAGCTCCGAAACGCCGGCCTCGGAGTTGAGGATGTCCCTCTGGGCCTGGGCCAACTGCTCGTCGCCGCTTCGTATTTCCTGCTGGGCGGTGTGGGTAGCCGTCCGGTTTTGCTCCATCTGGCTTTGCAGGCTCGCGAGCATCTGCTTCAGCGCCTTGCTCTGCTCGGTCATTTGCCCCAGCGCAATCTTCGAGTCGGTCAGCTTGCCAGCCAGGGCCTGCTGCCGCTCTCTCTTGCCGGCGTGCTCGGCTTCAAGTTCTTCGATGTGTTCGGTCCGCTCACTGTTGACCGCTTCGAGCTCCTGAAGTTTCTGCTTCGAGTCGTATTCCTTCTGCACCGACTGCGCGATCTGCTCGGCCAGAAGGTCGATCTCACCGGCAATCAGCGGTTCTTCTTCCTTGAGCCGCGTGATGTTCTGCTCGATAACGCTGAGCTTCGAGCCGACCTGCATCCTTTCAGTATTGGCTTCATAGACGGCCGTCCGCAAGTCTTTGCGCAATTTGTCCAGGTGCACCTTCGTCTGACTGCTTTTGGCGATTTGCTCTTCAATCGCTTCGATCTGCGAGGCGATTTCGTCGATGGTCTCCTGCAATTGGCGCAGTCGGCTCTTGCGTGATATCAGGCCGGTCGCCCTGCCGAGAGGCCCGAGCTTGACCGTCCCGTCGGAACCGACGAACTCGCCCTTCAACGTCACCAGCTTGCAGCCATCCATCGCCCTGCCGGCCAGATCGATCGCTTTGTTCAGCGAGTCCACGACCAGTGTTTTGCCGAGCAGCTTCCACGCCAGCGGCGCGTACCGGGCGTCGAATCTTACGAACTCGGCGAGCCGGCCCTTGACGCCCGAGAATTGCGACAAATCCACGTTGTCCACAAGCGGCTCGATTCGGTCCAGACAGATGAAATTCACCCGGCCGTCAAGCTGCCGGATGGTCTCCTGGTCGGCCAGCATGCGGTCCGTGCTGTTGACGATCAGCGCATCGGTCTGGCCTTCGAGAACGGCCTCGACGGCATGGGCATATTCGACGTCGGCCTCAATGACGTCGGCGAGCACGCCCTCGATGTAATCGAATTGATCGCTCTGGGCCGAGCGATGCTGCAAGATGCTTTTGACGCCGGCCTTGAGCCCCTCTCGCCGCTTTTCCATGTCCGTCAATACCGTCAGTTCGCTGTTCAACGCGCTGCGCGCCTCCTTGCTCTGCGCCAGGCGCTTGCCGTCGGCCGCGACCTCGTGTTCGATCTGTTCGGCGCTCTTGCGCTTGGATTCGAGGCTCTCCTTCAGCTCAGCCAGCACCTTCTCAATGTCACTGAGCCGGGCGTTGTGCCGGGCCTTTTCCGTCAAAAGCTCCTCCAGCTCCGCGCGGGCCGTCTGGGCCCGGCCGGCCAGACGGTCTTTCTGGCTCGACAGACTGTTTCGATACACCGAAATGCTCTGCACCTCGTTATGAAGCTGTGCCGTCCTTCGGACGATGTCGATGATTCCCGACTTCTCGTCTTCGAGCTGCGCCTCCAGCGACGTACACTCGGCGTTGATTTTCTGGATCGCGGCCTGAGTCTGCTCCACGTCCCTGGCCTTCTCTTCGAGCATCCTCTCGCAGTGTTCGGACTCGCTGCTCGAGCGGGCGGCGTTTTCCTTGAAATCGTTCATCTGCTCGCGCAGCGTCTCTATTTTCTCGGCCGCGGATTCCCTTCGCTCGCCAAGCTCCGAGACTCTCGTTCGCAGAAAGTCGATGCGCTGAATCTGCTGCTCGATCTTGCTCTGGACGGACACGAGGCCGTTGCCGGTGCCGGTGAGCTTGTGCTCGGTTTCAATGATTTCCTCGCCCAGCCTGCTGAGCAGCGTGTCCTCTTTCGTAACTTGTGCCTCCAGAGTCTCGAACTGCTCGCTGACCCGGGCAAGTCCCTCCTGCTTCTCCGTGAGCTGCGTTCGGTTCTTCGCGTACTCGACGAGGGAATAATTGACCTGAAGCTCTTTGAGCCTGCCGGTATATTCAAGGTAGTTTCGCGCCTTGCCGGCCTGGAGCTTGACGCTGCGCAGCCGTTTGGCGACTTCGCCGAGAATATCCGCGAGCCTGAGCAGGTTTTGTTCCGTCCGTTCGAGCTTGCGAAGCGCCTCTTTCTTGTGCGCCTTATACTTGCTGATGCCGGCCGCTTCCTCGAAGATAAACCGCCGGTCCGTTTTCGATGCGCTGACCAGGTGCTCGATCTGCCCCTGTTCGAGAATCGAATAAGCCCTCGTGCCGATACCGGTGTCCATGAACAATTCGCGGATGTCCTTGAGCCGGCAGATTTTGGCGTTGATGCGATACTCACTTTCGCCGCTCTTGTAAATCTTGCGCGAGACCTCGACCTGCTCGGCTTCGACCGGCAGAGGCCGCGAACCACCCCGGTCCGGATTGGACAGGACCAGGGTCACTTGCGCCGCCCCCAGAGGTTTCCGGCTGCTGCTGCCCCCGAATATCACGTCCGCCATATGCCCGCTTCGCAGGCTCTTGACACTTTGTTCTCCGAGGACCCACTTGACGGCATCGACTACGTTGCTCTTGCCGCAACCGTTGGGCCCGACGATGGCGGTGACAGGTGAATCAAAAACAAATTCCGTCTTGTCGGCGAAGCTTTTGAACCCGTTGAGTACAACCTTTTCAAGTCTCATCCATTATCCTGTTGCTAACGTCCGGTAACTTTTGCAAAGATGTCCACACAACAACTTTGCGCGGAATACGCACTACTGTTATCGGCCGAAGGTTTGTCATTTCTTGATATTTAGGTCGATTTTTGGCGGGGGTCCGGCCCGAAACTCCGCATCGACAGCGCCCTTGTCGGACATCTGCTTCAAAAGCACGATGACATCGGCATACGAGACACCCAAACCGCCGCCGGCACTGTCCCCTTCTTTCGGGGGTTCTTCACAGAGCGCTTTGATGAGATCGTCGAGTTTGAAGGAGCTCCTGGCCTGCGCGACCACGCCGGGCCGCTTCGGGTGCTTGCGCAGGAGCGTCACGTAGTTCTGGCCCGTGGAGGCGTTGACCGTGATATCCCCCTCCGGCGACTGTATGAAGATATTATCGCGACAATCGATCGGGGCGCCGAAGAGCACGATGCGCGGCTGGCCGCTGCGCGACACGAAGATCGCCTTGTGATCAGTCCGGGCGATTCGCTCCAGGTAAAAATTGCGCGCGATGAAATCCTGCGAAATGGTGACATCGTCCAGCCGTCGCAAGTGCTCGTAAGCCGCCAGCCGGATCCGAAAGTCGCCGTCCTGCAACAATCTCCGGGCCAGGGCCGCGGCGTCATTTCGGCGCGCCGCGGCGCCGACGGACTCCAGCGCCTCGAGCCGGTGGGGCGAACCTTTATCCATCGCGATTTGCCGAAGAACAGCCAGCCCCGCGTCACTGCCCAGGTTCAACATGCACCGGGCCGCCGACAGCCGGACCGGCTCGTCCGGTGAATCCAGCAACGTCCGCAGCCCGCCGACGCTTTGGTTGCCGATGGCCTCAAGCGCCACCTCACTGTCATAGTTGTACTCCGAGCCCGCGAGTATCCTGACCAGCGTCGTGATTCTCTCGGCGGTCGTTCCCGCCTCCTGCGTCAAGAACATCGCCTTGACCATGGCAATGAACCTCTGCCGGCGCTGCCTGTACTGCGCCGGCACCAGCACTTCGATCCGGCCGGGCTGCACGGCGCGGGCCGTGGTATCACCAAAACGCCCGTTGATCAGGTTGCGAACGGTATTGGTGAGCCTGAAATCGCCTTGGTCGAGCAGCACGATAATCCTGTGCTCATCGAGGACCTTGCCGCCGGCCAGGATATATCCGGTCCTGGTGTCCGCCCGGGTGTCACTGATTTTGTCGATGAAGAAGGGGCCTTCCGCGTCGGCCAGGATCCGCGTCTGGACGCCGAAGTTTCCCGGCAGCTTCAGCTCGGTCGGGAACAATCCGCCGCCCTCCAGGGAGGTGGTCTGCGTACTCGGCAAGGCCGTGACCTTCACGTCGAAGTACTCGTTCTTGAAAGGCGCTTCGGGAATAACTCCCTCAACGTGCACGACCGCCGTGTCGGAGCTGTTGATGAATTGCTCGACGTCCAGCGCACCCCGGCTGGGCAATTGCCGGAGTATCTCGCGTGCCAGATAGGTCCGAATCGCCGGCGGGCATTCCGCCGAGCCGGTCCCTTTGAGCCCGCCGACCACACCATACCCCTCGACCGCTATCGGCTTGGACCCCAGCACGGTGGCCAGCGAGCCGATGGTCGGACCCAAATCCGCGGTGGCGAGGTTCAGCGCATCGCCGCGAGTCGTTTGCCGCTCGGCGCAACCTCCCGCAGAACAAAGCATTAGCAAGGCTGCCGCGACAAGAACGCTTCTTATGCTCATAGTGTTCATGGACAAGGCACCTCAAAAAGACGAAAATTACGGTGAAAAACGCACCCTGAATCCTACGGCCCCCAACCGGCGATGTCAAGCGAATTCGGCGCCGGACCGAATCATCAATTCTCGTCCGGTTTGAGTGCTTCCTTGATGATCGGGCGCAGCGATCCAGTCCAGACCTCATAGCCCTTGCTGTTCAGATGTAATCTGTCGCTCAGGAAGAAATCGAGGTTGGGCAAGCCGTCGTCGCCCATCAGCGGCGTGGCTGCATCGAAATAGAACAGCCGGCCGTCCTTTTCCGAGAACGCCTCGATCATCCGGTTTGCCTCGCTCATCACGGGCCACAGCGACCATCGGCTCCGGCTGGGCTTGATGCAGATAAAAATAATCCGGGTCCGCGGCAGCTTGGCGTGGACCAGCTTCGTGAACGCCTTGTAATCATCGAGAACCTGCTGGGCGCCCTTGCCCGCGGCGACGTCGTTGTCACCCGCGTAAAAAGCAATCACCTTCGGCTCATAGCGCAGCACAATCCTCTTGGCGTAGTAATTGACGTCTGAGATTTGCGAGCCGCCGAAACCCCGGTTAATCACGGGGAACTGCTCGAAACACTCGCGGGTCGGCCACAGCCGGATGCTGGAACTGCCCACAAACAGGACGGCATCGGACGGGAACGAGTTCTTGCGGTCCCCGTCCTCGAAGGCCCGGATGGTCTCTTCCCAGCGTTCGGGCCGGTTCTTCGCCTTCGGCTCATCCTGAGCCTTCAGGACCAGACACATGCAAAACAGAATCAGCAAGCCGGTTTTGAGTCGTGCCATTGCTTTTCTCCCGCCGCTGTTGAGGTTCTCAGGTGAGACGGCTACATGTGAGCCGAAACGTTGGTTGTACGTCCTCTACGCCGCTTCTTGTTGATGATCCTTCGTCCCCTTTTGGTTTGCATCCGCGCCCGAAACCCGCTCTTGCGGTTTCTCTTGGCCTTGCTCTTGCGATGATTTTCCATACAAACGTATCCCTTACAAAGCTCTTTATTTCGGGACATTATACCCATAACCCGCCCACCTATTCAAGGTCTGCTTTTTTCTTTTTGTCAGGATAAAGCTGCATCATCAGCTATGTGATGACTCTGTAGCTCGTTGAAGCAGGAAGATCTCTTATCCCAATTTATCTTGGCTGATATAGTCGAATGTCGTCAAAATAGACTGTTCCTGCTCCACCTGGAGCGGACGTATTACTTCTGTTACCAAAGCCAATGGCCATGGTCTCGACATCTCTGAGATTCACACCTCGGTTTGCAAAGTCCTCAAGAGGAATAGTCCATTCGGTCCAAGTACCTGTTCTGACCGCACTGGGATCATCATTGTACACCACGGCGGGAGTCCGATTGCGATTACTGATTGCTACATACATACGCTCAGGATCGTTACTGATTATGCCGATATCCTGGTTCGCCCACTGAGATCTGACAGAACCTGTGAACCGAACGCCTGAGAAGCTTGCCTGGCAGGTTAGACTCGCGTCATGACTGGTCAACGCCAAACCTACATAGACGTCCGAGCTCATCGGAATGCTCTGAGGATTCCACGACATTGGCTGCCACGAGGAACCGTTCGTCGAATAATAACCTCTGAACACGTTACCGCTGCCTCGCTCCAATTTGACCCAATAGGGTGCCGTGATGGCTCTCTGCTCGGCAGTGGACACTGATGTGTCGCTTTGTGCGTAGTCATTCGTGGACAATCTGGCCTGGAATCGGCACCCATTGCCAGGCGTAATATAGACTGCGGCAAATTTGGAATTCCCCTTCAAGGTTTCGCGGATCATCACACCCGCTTTGGCCCATTCATTAGTGTTCTGAACGTCGTCCACTCTGGCGATGATCGTGCCCATTCCAGACAGCCGTTTGTAGGCGTAGTGGAACTCGTCATGGTAATTCCAAATATCCGCGCCCGATGCAGAAATTCTATACGTCTGACCCGGACCTTCCGTGAAGCTGCCGACAGATGCGGGATGACCTCTAAACCACAGCGACAACTCCACAACGCCCTGTTCCGTCCAGTCGCTAAGCGAATCCAATGTCAATACGGCTTCTGAATATTTCGCCGTGCCCTGGTTGTCATAGGCCACAGGCATCGACTGAATACCACCGTGAACGATATCCTGCTCCGCGAAAGGAGGATTCATATAGCCAACGAACGCTCCGTTTGTCGGCGTTTCGAAACCGTCGATCCACTTCAAGTAAATCCTGTTACTTGCCGGATCAGTTTCATCGAGATCGTTGTAGGACTCAAAGTTGTCCACAACGATGAAGTCGCCGGTTGTGAAGCTCCAAACAGGGCCTTTTAACACGCTCCCGGGTGAAGAGCTGCTGACCTCATCGACGCGCCAGTAATAGTCACTTGTATAATCAAGCATCCCTGGCTCGTAGCGCTCCGAGCCAAGCGGTGTCATGCCTCTGTACTCGCCGGAAGCTGTTGTGGCGTTCCTTACAGAGCTTTCATTACTCCCGAAGTAAATCCGGTGTGAAGTGGCAAACTCGCCCGGCGTCCAGGTCAGCATGGGCCGGGCCTGTACGTCCACAGCTCCACTCAGGGGCTCAGGGCTGCTTGCTCTGATCGGCGTGGACAACGCAGATTGAGGCACAAGTTGCTTGGGTGTGTGGGGGCTCCACCAACGCAGTTCGGCAACAGCGCCGCCTCCGTACTCATACCACCACATCTCAAGCGAGTATGTCCGTCCAGCCACGAGATCAATCGTGCCCGCGTTCTCAATGGGCGCGTGGTTGGTCCAGTTATCAACGAGCAACCGGCCATCCACCCACAACTTCACGCCATCGTCAGTCATCGTGTAAAACGTATATGGCTCAGTAAACGTAGCCCGTATTTCCCCGGTCCACTTCGCTGAAAAGTAGTCGTAGTGAATTGATGGATCAGGCGATTCGTTACCCCAGTTGAAGTTAATCTGAGGGTCTGTGCGAGTCAGCATATGAGTCGTAAAGGCATTCGAGGGCGGATCTGGAGGAGTCGCTTTGTAGTGTAGATAGTACTGCCCTTTCACGCCTCCGCCCGGTTTTGTCGTCGTAAACCTCCAGACATCGCCTGTTGCAGTCCCTTGCATATTCTTGGCATCAATGCGCCAGTAGTAGGTTGTATCGTACTGGAGAGTCCCAGAGTTATATGTCTGTCCAGACTGGTTACGCTTGAATTCACCCGCGTCAGGTGAAGAATCTGTGCCCAAATAGATATCGTAACTGCTCGCACCTCCGCCGTCAGACCAGCTCAGGTTCACAGTGGTTAGCTGGTTTGTCGCACCATTGACTGGTGTGGGATTAGTGGCCTTTGAGGGTCCGCTTTCACTGATACCAGGTATTATTGTGACAATATCGTCGCTATCGACATCCAATAGATCACCACCATACCAATAAACATACTCGTCACTCCTACCGTCGTCACCATTGATAGTGAGGTTCACATGCACAAACGCCGAGTCAAAGTCAGTCCCACTGCAATCAACATATCCGATAACAGGCATGGCGTGGCCTGATCGCGCCTCTTGGCTCAGACTATCTACCCCCCAAAGCACAGGTCGTGCTGCGTCTATCTCTGTTCGTATCCTCTGAAAAAGCTGATTCTTCGTTTCCCCTGCATCCGTATCATAAAGCTGCACATCGAATCCATAACCATTCAATTCATTGGCGACGTATCGAATCGCCTCTCTCTTGACCTGATCCGTACTGTAGTGATCGACATAGTAATATTTTCCAAGCGTCACAACCAGATCACGAACATTCGCATTCGGTGGACTTGTATCCCTGAGAGGCGCGATAATATTGGCAACCAAGTTGGAATAGGTAACACCTTCATACGGTGTTCGATCCCAGTAACCCAGGATATCCGCAGTCGCCGTTGCCACACAGATACCCTTATCGTTCGGGTAACCGGGGATATCATAAACGGCTTGGTTGTTGACATATACGGGGACGGATGAATATGGCTTGTTGGATGCGCCTGGGATCTCGTTCTTCCTGACAATGTCATCGTGGACATGAATAGATCGGGTGTACGTGTTGTTGTCTTCGTCGGATTCACTCACGTCAAAACGGCTGTCAACAGTCACCTTGAGCCCGTGGGTGCTACTTGAGCCTTTGAGCAGCTTCACCCACCCCCCACATACCGATATTCCTTGGGCGACAACAGGATCGACCTTCCATTCAGCTACTACCTGTTCAGAAATCGTATCTTCTATTCTCACCCAGAAACTCGCAGTATCTGCATAGCCAAAATTAGCATAGGCGCACTTTAAGAAGACTTTGTGGTATGCATATACTGTGGTGTCGGTGGTTTGATCGGGACCATCGGTAACCAGGATCGTATCCGCCCAGCCTTCCAGCTGATACGGCCGGAGATCCGCCCTGTCTGCTCTGACTGCTATATCGCGGACAGGCGAATTCGTGCCGATTTTCTGATCAGAGCCCACTGGCAGCATTTCTGACTCGGTAAGGATTGTCTCGCCAGATAAGGCATCAGACGAATCAGCCTGCAATAAGCCATCGAGAGCTTGCTGTCTCCATAACTGCCATACTCGCCTGTTTCTTTGAATGACATTGTCTGGATCGGCCTGCTGTTGCCCTGCTCCTGTATGGAGCCGAGCTTTGTCAAATCGCTGGCGAAGTGTTGATCGCTGTTCGATTCCGTAGGTCCGCATGTTGACCACCACGCCCTCTTCGTTAGTGAGAATTCTCGCACTGGTACCCGATTCACGCACTACTTCTACAGCCTCTGTGAATCGGTCGAGATATATCAGTCGTTTGATGTGCCAATTGCCCGAGGGATCCTGGTCTTGCGCCAGGGCCTCAGCATCGGATTTCTTGACAAAAGCCGGTGGAAATCCCTCATAGCACTTCACAATAAGCGGCATATCCTCTCTGGCCCCAGTGACCACGGTGGCAAATTCATCCATGCCATAAATAAGCCTTTGTATCTCACTTTTTTGCTCTGCAAGCTCCCGGTATAGCAACGCCTTCTCTTCAGTGCTCAGGACGCTCATAACCTTTATCTCAGAAATCTGATCCGTTAAGACGTCAGCTGCTTCCCGCATGTTCATCGTGCCGTCTTCCAGCGTTTCCAATTTACCCGTGGTGAGGGTTGGGGTGACTATAGATTCGGGTGTAACGGTTGCTCCCTGAAGCTGCCGTTTAAAGATAATGGCATACGTAACGGGCCTGCCTTCCAGGTCGTAGTAAACCAAATGATCGAAATACTGCCAACCGCCTTCGTAGAAAAGCGGGAGGGCAGACATCGCTGCAAATCGGGCTACTTCCACTTCAATCATCTGCACATCCTGTGTTGCCAAGTCCTGCAAATTGGCACTTGAAGATGCAGCTTCAATCCCAAGCGAAACGGATAGCAGGATCATGATAAGCTCAATTTTGACATAGAATCGAATGCTTCTCATATTGGTTCTCCTGTGCAAATTGTCGATAATACCGGGATCGTTGGCGTGTGCAGATAGCACCCTCTCGTCAAACAACTAACTTATCTAGAATGAATTACAACGTCCTTTTCTCCTTTCTCCCAGAAGCTTGACGTGGGGGAATTTGAAAAGCCATACCAAAATATACTCATTTCGACGTAAATGTCAAGTCAAATTTTGAGCTATGAATCTGAAAAGAGACATTCCAAAGTAACTAAAGTCGGTTGTATCGTGTCTAAAATACCAGGAATTAGAAGTCTCTGCTTGTCACCGGAGACATCAAAGAGACAGCAGATTCAGGACGTCGGCGGGAGTGTTGAGGAGAATCTTGGCGCCGCTGGCGGTCAGCTCATCGGCGGTGCGGAAGCCCCAGAGAACTCCGGCGGGGAACATGCCCGCCGCCACGGCGGTTCGCATGTCGGTGTCGGTGTCACCCAGATAAATAAACTGCGACGGCTCAACGCTCAACTCTTCCGCGATTTGAAACGCTGCTGCCGGATCAGGCTTGATGGGGACGTCGGGCAGCGCGCCGCGAACGATATGAAAAGGATTCTCGGGGAAGAAATGTTCGACGACCCTTGCTGTTGCCTCGTGAGGCTTGTTCGAGAGTACGGCCATTGGCACACCGCGACGCCGCAGTTCGGCCACCAGCTCGTGCACGCCCGGATAAGGCCGGGTCGTCTGCGCCCAGCACTTCTGATATTGCTCGGCGATGGCCCGCCTGCACCGCTCGACGGTCGCCTCATCGTCCCGCCCTTCGCCCAGCACGCGCCGGGCCAGACAGCCCGCACCGTCGCCGACAAAATGCCGGTAACTCTCAATCGGGCGCGGCGAAAAACCGAGCCGCTCCAGCGCCGCGTTGGCGGCCGCGGCAATGTCGGCCAGCGTGTCGAGCAATGTCCCATCCAGGTCGAAAAGTACAGCGTGAAATTCGATCTTCAATCTCCGACAATCTGACAGACGATGGTTCTCGTTCTCGGCCTCGTATCGAAATCGACCAGGATAATCTGCTGCCACGTCCCGAGGGTGAGCCGGCCGTCCACGATGGGCACGCACAGCGAAGGCCCGAGCAGCGAGGCCCGCACGTGGGCGTGGCCGTTGTCGTCGTGCCAGGTCTGCTCGTGCTCGTAGCGGTCGTTCTCCGGCGCAATCTTCTCGAACGCCGCTTCGAGGTCGTGGTTGGCCAGGCCCGGCTCGTATTCGGTCGTGGTAATCCCAGCCGTCGAGCCGATGTTGAACAGCGTCGCCGTCCCCTGCCGGATATCCGCCAGAGCAACCGCCCCACTGACCTGCTCGGTAATATTGATGACTTCGCAGTTGCCGCGTGTCTTGACCGTAATGTTCTGTGTTTTAACCATGTGCGACGGACCTTATTTCGTTCGGCCAGCTCATTTGACTCGTGGTCAGGGTAACGCACGCGGCGGCGCTTTGCAAGCGCCGAGTTGCTTCGACGGAGGCGCGGCCAAGAAAAGAAGCCCCTGCTTGCGTGCGGAGAAAGGAGAGCTGGGCAGGGGCTTGCAGGTTTCTGTGAGCTTCCGTGCCGAGAAGCCCTTTTCAAGGTAGCCTATCGCCTCCATGCTCGTCAACGACAGCAACCGGGCCTTGCACAAAGCCACAGATATTGTATTATCTGCAATCCACAGCGGGACACCAATCAGGTTATTCCTTAATATCAACTCGCCGAATCCTGTATCTCGATGAGCAAAAGGATACCGTCGCATTGCAGCGCTTCGTCTCCCGTCTTCTGCATTCTGCCTGCTGTATTTCGTCTTCTGCTTTTTTCCTTGTGTTCGCAGTGATTCTCACAATAATATCATCAAGTGCGCAGCGGCTGAATTTGTCGGATGGGGCTGGCCCCGCCGTTTTGTTTTGTACGGGAGCGATTGAATGCCTCAAGAGCAGGTACTGGTTATCGAGCGAACGATCATCGAGCAGGTCGGCATCTTCGAGGGTCTGACCTTCGACGTGGACCTCTACCTCGAGCGGATTTTCGTGCCGGGCGTGCCGCGTTTCATGCCGCGTTCGCAGGCCGAGCACGACCCGTCCTTCAAGCAGATCATCCCCTACGTCATCATGACTCATCAGGGCAAGTATCTCAGCTACGTCCGGGGCGCCAGAGCCGGCGAGACGCGATTAGTCGCAAAACGCTCCATCGGCATCGGCGGCCACATCAATCCCGCCGACGACATGCCCCTGTTCAACGCCGACTTTTACCAGACGTATCTGGCCGCGGTTGAGCGTGAGGTCGCCGAGGAGGTCTCCGTCGAGACGGCCTACAGCGACCGCGTCGTCGCCCTGCTCAACGACGATTCGAACGAGGTCGGCAGCGTCCATCTCGGCATCGTCCACTGCTGGAATCTCGATGAACCGAAGGTCAGCAAGCGCGAGCAGATGATCACCCAGATGGCCTTTAAGACGGCCGACGAGCTCGAACAGACCCGCGACACGTTAGAAACCTGGTCGCAAAAGTGCCTCGACGGCCTCGACAGAATGACCAGGGCCGCAAGAGCATGTTGAATCCCCGATCCGACTATAGCAAGTGAATGTGTCAATGCGTTGGAAGACGGGTCCATTGAAGTTTTTTCAAGAAGCCCCATCAGCCAGGCAGCAGGTTGCGCTCGTGGGCAATGGATCGCCACGGCGAAGGCTTGAATCATTCTCCGGATCGTAGATTATGGAAGCTCATAATCTGACCTGAATCACCGACACTCGTTCGTCTCGCCAACACTTGACGATTATGGATTTCCATCATACCACCGTTTGACTACAAAGCTCACCCCCTCATCGCCTACTTGAGCTTCTTTGAGCGCTTCATCATAATGGAAGAACGCGCCACTCTTAAATGTTACATTCCGGCCTACGATTGCACCTCGCATTTCCGAATTCGGGTATAATGTAATGTCGGCCTCCGGGGCATATACAGTCCCAAACACCGAACTCTTGGCCTTCAGGCTGAATACCTGCCCACCTGTACCTGTCGCATATAGCTGCAAATCCTTGACGTTGCCGGCTTCATTATTGATGCCGACCGAATTGTCACTGGCGATATCTCCATCGACGTAGAGCACCAAACTTGAACCAGGTCTGACGATGAGTTCACAGCCATTTCCCAGGTTAATATTCCCGGTGATGTGGAGAATGACTTCACCGCCCTGTATTTCTAAGACGCCAGGCTGTCCACGGGCCTGGGATAAGTTGATCTCGGAATAGGTTCCGCTATTGGAAGGATTGAGCATGATCGTTTCTCCTTTGGTTGATAAGGGTGTGCCAACCGCAGGCAGAGAAGGTGGAATGACATCAGGGAAGTGGGGTTCTAAGTTCAATGAATATTTTTGGCCGGTAATAGTACCGCCGGCTCCAATCACGGTTTTTGGATCGCCCCCAACTCCCACAAAGACATCTCCATCGACAACGGTGCCTGGCCCCAAAGGAATTCTGCCGGCCAGAGTACTTGTTGTGCCGATGGCCAAATCAAACTCGCTGTCAGTCGGGTCTTTTGAATTATAACCTCTAACCTGTGTGTTAGGCATCAATGATATTCTATCCTTAACAAGGATCGCGCTTTCAAACAGACCTTTGAGTCCAAAAATCGCTGAAACCTGTTTTCCGATCGGACCAGCTGTTCCAACGGATGTTACCATATAAGTGCCGTCGGCGTTTCTTCCGACTTGGTAGCTGAAACTCTGATCGGACTGAAACAGGGCCTCATCTGTGACCGTCGGCATGGACGTATCAGACCACGTTTTGGCCTTTAACTTTTTGTTCATCTCGGCCAACGCTTTATACACTCCGGCATCAGCGGCCCACTGGGCTCGAATCCCCTGAGCAGTTCGTATCGCCTTGATGCGCGACTTGAAGCCGAGATCCAACAACGCCATACCCGTCAAGGTCAGCAGCACCATCGCAAATACTGCCAGTGTCAACGCAGAACCCTTCTGTCGTAATCCTGGGCATCTGTTCATAATCTAACTCGATTTTACTTTGAGAGACATTTCGCCATCCATTCTATTTCGGTACGTACGTTATGATGACAAACGATTTCCTGAGGGGCTTAAGGGGGTCGCTGGGGTCTTCCTCTCGCCAGTCCCATTCGACTCGAATCCATAGAGCCCGCAGCTCTGATGAAACATCATTCCAGGAGAGCACGATGCGGTAGTCAACATCTTCAATAGTGGCTCTGTACCTTCCCAACAATACAAAGGCCGGCGGCAAGCTTTTCGGAGGACCCAAGACCTCCATTGACAGCTCTGAACCGAGATGGGCTACTGGATCATAGGTTTCGTCACCTTCGAGACCCGCCCAACTCGCACAGACCAATTGCCCAAGCCTGGCGGCAGCTATGTGCTCGTCAGCGCATCGGGCATTGAGGGTGGAGTGATACCGATAGCCAGTGGCCCCGATCACGATGATCGACAATACAACAGCCGCACAGATTGTCTCCAAGAGCGTCGCCCCGGACGGGCGTTCCCTTTTCTTGAGCTTCGAAAACACTTTTTTCCCCTTCGCCTTAGAAGTCTGTTATTGGCTTCATCTGCGAGATCCAGCGAGTAGGAACCGTGCTTCAGAGCTGATTCAGATGTTGCCGTTTCTCCGCGTGCCTCAGCGTGTAAGATGGTCTCTCGCACTACGCTCTGGTTGCGCATCGGCTGTAAGTAAAGGGGCTTTGATTTGTTTAGCTTCTGTCAGGCAAAAATACGTAGCACTACGTAGTGCCGCATTACACGCGGATTTCAGAGCTTTTCGGCCTTTTTGATTGCAGCAATGGTCCTGTCAGCAACGAAAGGCTTATTTGATATCTGTACTTCGAGCTGACAGCGTTCTGAATTTATCGGACAACGATACACAAATCACATCGAACTTCCGGATCAAGTAGCCATGATGGCCCACTTAAGAACGGCCAGGACTATCCCCGACTGTGGTGGGAGCTTATTCCTGGGAACAGAATTGCAGATGCTCTCACAACGTTGCTCGTGTGCTTCACCGGACGCCTGCGTCAATTGGCCGGCTGATGGATTCTCGATATCCCGGCGCAGCACAAATTCGGCCGCACAGCGCGACGGGCTCGGGGCAGACCCGCGAGACGTTGGAAACCTGGTCGCAAAAATGCCTCGACGGCCTCGACAGAATGACAAGGGCCGCCAAAGGCAATTCGCTCAATTGACCTAATCCGTGCCCGGAACGATGAAACCGGCCTTCTCGGCATTTTTTTTACGTTTCCTTTCATTTTCCTTGCTATTCTCTGTTTTATTGCCTACATTCAGCGCGCGGGAATCGCCTTTCATAATGAGCGGGTAAGTGAATTAGTGGATCAGCTTCCCTTACAGAGAGGAACATGAGAGATGAGTTCAGACTGGATTTCGACCGGAATAAAGGAACTCGATTCTCTACTGGGCAAAGGCTCCGGGTATGGCTCGGGCGCTCGTGGCATCCGGCGAGGCTGCGTGGCGCTGGTGCGGGGTGAACCCGGCTCCGGCAAAACCACGCTTGTTCTTCAAATCCTGTCGGATTACCTGAAGGACGACAAGAACAACAAAGCGGTCTTATTTTCCCTCGAAGAGGATAGCACAAACCTTCTCGGCCGGATGGACAAAAGCTTTCATTTCGGGCTTGCAGAAAAAGCCGCAATGAGAGGCGCTTCGGGTGCGCAGCTGTATTGTCTGGACGCCAAGAGCCTTATTACGCCAACTGAGTGTGCTCAATCGGATCGTAGAGTCCAAGTCAGAAAAGCAATCACGAAAGGCGCGAGCCTGCTATCAGTGCGACCTCTCTTTGGTTTTGTTGCAGAATACTTAATGGATGCATTCGCAAAGGCTACGGCATCCCACCTGGTCGACCTACTGAAGAAGGGCGAACTGCTGATTGTCATGGACTCTATCGACGCATTTATGGGTGCTGCAAGCCATGGGAAAATTGGGAGTCAGCCCCGGGTTCTCCTGAAAGCTGTCTGTGATCTTTTGCGATTCGGCCCCGCCGGGCAAAGACGCGGCCCGTGTAATACATTGCTCCTTACGGGCGAGTACCACTATTACGCGCCCAGCCCAACGCCCGCATTTACGGAAAGCTTTTATTGCGATACGGAGATTCTCTTGCGTCCAGAGCCGGTCTGTGTGCCTGAGGATTACGAGCAGCATATCCAATCCTCGCTTGGTTACAGCCTCAATGCCCTGATTCACGAGGGAGCCAAGAGCATTGAGTCGCGCTCGTTCTGCCGCGTACTAAAGTCGCGTGCGTCGGCCAATCAATCACGCAGGTGTGCCTATGACATTGTCCCCACCAGAGGCATTCAGTTCTTTGAAACGTATCCGGGAGATGGAAAGATCATTCTGTTTGCTGAAAATGAGCCGCAACGAACGGCTTGGAAGTCCTTTTTCGAACGAGACGTGCCGGATTCTTATCCGGCACTGCGCCACGAGGTCTTCGATCGCATGAGCATGCAATCGGTCTATGAAGGACAGCGTCGTTTGCGGAACATCCCTTTGAAAACCGATATGTATCTGTCGAGTTTTGACTCGTATTGGGTCGGCTGGTATCGCAGTTTCAAATTGAAGTGTGACTTGCACAATGCACTCGAACCATTGCTGAAGCTAGAATCAACGCAATACAACCAATACTGTCGTTTCGTCAACTCACTCGTGCACGCTTTTAGGATGGGCATGCCTGATATTAAGGGCGTATCGCCGAAACGGAGGGTCCGTGCGCACCACGCACAGTCTGTCACCAAGGAGATGAATAGGATCGTCCGCCTTTCCAAGTTTGAGGGATTCTTAAGGTCATCGTACTCAAAACGTGGCATCCGCAATCTGGAAGCGATATTCAAACGTTTGGTGTGGGACTTGCTTAAACCGTCTACGCCGTTTGCGCAAGATTACAGTTGTTTTCTGCAACGTCTTCCCTTTGGGGAATTGCGGTTGTTTGGGGAGAAGCGATCCGGCATTCTACCCGAACTTATAGAAGCAAGAGAGCCCTTTCGTGGAGAGGAATGGGTTAAGGATGCCAAGGAATTCTGTGGTGAAAACACCAAACCATCGGAAACTGAATGGCTTGCTGTGCCCTATGACGCAAGCGTAGGATTCTTTGCATTCCGCAAGGACATACTCGATGGCTCAAGGAAGCAGTTCAGCCGTGAGAAGGTGAAAGCTCGCTTACGAGAACTGGTCAATCGAGAACAGAAACTGATGCGTGCATTATACAATAGATACAAGAAGACAGCCCGTACGCCGAAGCCTGAAGATGAGAGTGATGATGGCCGTATGGGAGCTTATAGACAGGAAGAATTGGCGGATGAGCTGAAAGACGCTCTTCCGTTTTGCAGTGCCACACCTCCGGCGAAGAAGGTCTACCGCAAATGTGTAGAAAAGGTCATCCAGTGGGCGTGCGATCGGATACTAGAAGGTGAGGTACCGAAGACGTGGGAAGAGGTCATCGTCCAGTGTGAAATGCTTGATAAGAAGCTTCTCATTGAGACCCAAAGATTTGACAGCTACATGTCTACACTATTGGAAATGGTATGGAACAGCGGAGGAGAATTGAGAGTCCGTCCTGATTACCTCATTGAAGACAAATATAAGCTGTATGTCCCAATGCTCCGCGCGCTGCATCTACTGGATACTCTCTTCGACACAGAAATTGTGGATCGCAACTCCACGGTATCCCCTTACCAATCAGGCAACCGCGACCACCGTAGCGGAGATGAATGGTTGTTTGCGAGACATTGGCACTCGACCCTTGTCACCTATCTGACAGCAAAGGATGAATCGGGCATGTACCTGGCGACAGCCTCGCCGGGCGCAGCGATTGAAATCATGTCCATACCCATCAGCCTCTCTCGATGGGCCGACGACCTTTACGGGAGAGAAAAGGAGCTCCGGAACCAAGCGCTGGCCTGTCCAAAACCATACCAGTTTATGCAAAAGTGCATTCCACAGTACCCCGCCAAGCCTCAGTGCCGTTTCCTCAAGAAACGAAAGTGCACAGAGCTTGAATTCCGCTTCTTGTTGGATGGACCGGAGCATCATAGCTGTTGGGGGGAATGGAGCCTCGGGCTTCTTGCCGGCAGTGAGAATCGCACACTGGCGATTGACCTGATCAACAACATAATGGGAAGCATCAAGGTCATCAGTCGAGCCTTTTCCGGCGCGTGTGTTCCCACCGTAACCGATTTCTATGATATGTTCGGCGATAATCCTTGTGTACACCTCCCGATGCGAACAGACATAACTCTGCCGGCTCTCACGTACGACGAGTTCCGCAAAACGTTCTTTGCGCATGCCAAGACACGTAACGATATCTATGACTACATGCATTGCGCGAAGATCTTTCATGGCCAGGTTGAGTTCCTTAGGCGGACAAAGTACCCTGAGGAAAAGGTGAAGAACGAGGACCTTGTGAAGCGATGCGAGCGCATTATCAATGATATCGAATCGCTGTATAACGACCCGATTCTGATCTCTCCTCAACACTAACCTAGATCTGGTCTTCCTTGTTCATCTCTCTTCGGGCTTCTCGTGGCTAAAGACCATAAGCTTAGGCACAAAAATTTGGAGTCAAGAGACGGTTTCGGTCCGCATGAACATATACGCGGATATGGCAAACGGCAAGAAGATTGGAGGAAGGGCAACAGGGAACCTTGTCATTTACGATTTGCGATTGACGATTTTTCGTTTTACCTGCGTCTATTCGCGGTTAATTTGATTTGGGTTTTGTTGACCATGGACGCCACGGTCTGGTGGTTAGCGGCGTCACGTAGGGCGTGGTCTGGGAGTCGTGTGGGTGTACCTCTGGCTCGGCGTGCCCGAATTGCCTGTCTGCCCGTTGCCTTCTGCAACGGCTCTGAGCAGATCGGCCTCCAACTGGGCTCGCTTGACCGCTTCTTCGTGCTGTCTGGCTGCCTCGCTCGGAGAATCAAAGAACACCCTGTAGCCCAGCCATCCCGCTGCAAGCAGCGCGACAAGACAAAAAAGGAGGATCATTGTGTCTCTGGCCATCGTGAAAACCCGCCTGCTAAGATAGCATCCCCCCGATTCCGCATTCTCCATATCGGCTAACAGAGGCGGGAGGTTTGGCCAGATCTGCCGTGTTTACGGATATTTCGCACCGGCGCCGCGGGGGTGTCACTCTTTGGCGAAAGGCAGCCTCTCCGGGACGACGTGGACCTCGGTGGTGAACTTATGCGGGAAGGGGCCTCCGCTGTCGAAGGTCAACTCGACGAAAAAGGCGGTCCAGCCCTCGGCCGGCTCAGGCACCTTGGCCAGATACGTAGCGCTTGCCTGCGGCTCCAGAGGCTCATCTTTCCATGCGGGGCCGATAATGTCCTTGCGGAAGTCGCGGGCCTTCGGGTTCGTAGCCTGCCAGAGCTTGGCCGCGAGCGGCTTAGTGGTGGTCTCGACCTCTATCGCGCCGTCGGGCCTGACCTGCCACGAGAACTTCGGGCGAGCCGCTCCGGCCAGAATCGACTTAAAGAACGCCGTCAGGCTCTGCGGGGCGTCCGAGCCGCCCAGGCCGTGGTCGGTGTTCGGGACATAGCGCAGGTACTTCTGCCCGGGCAGGTCGTGGAAGTAAAACTGGGCTGAGTCGGGCAGGAAGAACTGGTCGCCCGAGGAGTTGACCATGAACTTCGGGATACCTGCGTAGCGGTCGCGGTACTCGTACGGATCGACAATCTTGATCAGGGCCTGTCCTTCAGGCGTGAAGAGCTTCTCGAAGACGTTCAGGGCCTCGTAATCGCCGATGGCCTGGGAATAGAATCCGTAGGCGGCGAAATGGTGTTTCATCTGCTCGTCCATGTTGAGCACGTCGATGACGGCCGGGGCAATCGCGACGACTCGCTTATCAACCGCGGCGGTCAGCCACGTCGTCCAGCCCCGCTTGGAGCCGCCGGAGACGACGAACTTCGTGATATCGAGCGAGCCGGTATCGAGCGACGAAAGATGTTTCTGCACCGTGTCCATCGCGCGGACGGCGCTCTTGACCATCGGCAGCAGAAGGGGCCAGGTGGTGTCGCCGGTCTGGAGGCACTTGATGTAGCTGTAGGCGATGATGGCGTCTTCCGAGCGCGGCCCGCCGCCATCGGGAAACGTCAAAGGCTCGTTGGGCACGGTTCGCAGATCCACGACGACGGCGTTGACCGCCAGCGCGATGCCGGCCAGCATCTTGTCGGGCTCCTCCGGCGCCGGCCTGCCGTTGCTGCCGCCGTTGATCCAGAGCATGGCCGTGTCGGCAGTCGCCTTCTCGGGCCTGACGATAGTCAGCCAGTGCTGCCAGAGCGGGCGGTCCACTTCGTCTTTGGTCCGCCACTGCTGCGAAATCATGTCGATGACATAGGCGGTGTAGCCCGGGCCGTTGACGGTCTTGACGACCTCGTAGCGGTAGTTCGCATCGGGAGCCGCGACATAATCGTCCAAGGGCGTCGCCAGCGCCGGCGAAGCCACGGCGAGAATCAATGCGAACAGAACTGTGAAGATACAGCGCGATTTCATCTCCGATCCTTTCATCGTTTTGTGTCAGACTTTCGCTGGGAAGATGGTGCGGAGGTACTCGGCGTCGTACCGGCAGCTCTGCTCCACGCCCAGCGGCATTTCCGTCCCCTCCATCACGAGCCAGCCGCGATAGCCGATATCATCCATCGCCTGCCGGACGCGCTTGAAATCGATGGAGCCTTTTCCGTACAAGCCGTCGTTGTCCTTGGCGTGAAACTCGCAGATGAGCGGGCCAAGCGTGCGAATCTCGGCGAAGATGTCGTAGCCGGCATTGCGCGAGTTGGCCACGTCGTAATAGACCTGCACGGCGGGCGACTCGACCCTCCTGACAATGTCGATATGCTCGGCGGCGCTTAGATACGATTCGATACCGAGCACGACGCCGGCGTCTTCAGCCTTGGCTGCGACGCGACGCAGACGATTGACCACCACGTCAACACCCTTCTTGTCGTTTCGCAGCTCGCCGTTGCCGAAGAAGGCCAGCAGGATGACCTTGACGCCCATGGCGTGCGCCACGTCGATGCCCTCCCGGACCCATCGGTCGGCGCGCGGGTCCACCTTGTACGGGATTTTGTTGAGCACGCCCATCGCCAGAGAGGCAATCTCAATCTGGTGCTCGGCCCGGGCGTCGACGAATCTCTTTTGCAGGTCGGTATCGAACAGCGGCAACTCGTCCTCAGCTCGTCCGAAATCCACCTGCACACCGTCCAGGCCAATCTGTTTGGCCATCCGGAGCGAGTCGGGATCCGTCATTTTCCGTATCGTCCAGTCGCAAACGCCGATCTTGAAGCCGCCGGACGCTCTGGTGTGCCTCTGCTTATTCGGAGCGCACGACGAAACCAAAGCCAGCCCGGCCGCCACACGAGCGGCATCGGCCATCAGCCGGCGACGAGTCATTTGCACATGTTCCATTTCCTTACTCTCCCTAAAAGACCGCACGCCCATCGAATCCATCTATGCCTTGACGCCCTTGAGATTGGCGTCGAGTTTTTCGGTGCTCTTGACGAGCTGTCTCCATCGGACTTTGCGGCCCGTATAGGCGGCGGTCCGGCCAAGAATCGTCACTAAGTTGCTGCGCACGCTCGGCTCAACGGTCGGGTTGTTGAATTTGCCTTCGACAATGCTGCGGTGGAACGTGGCGATGTTGGCCACGGCGCCGTCTTTGTAGATGCCGGGGCTGCTTCCGCCGCGATAGAAGTTCTCGCCGCGAAGGATGACCTGCCCGCCGTATTCGGTTTCGAGCACGCCTTTGGAGCCGAACATGCGATTGCGGATGCCGTCGGGCTGCGTGCCGTGACCATCGAACTGCTTCGAGCTGAATGTGATGGACATCTTGTTCGGATACTCGAACAGCAGCTCAAAGTGGTCGTTGCAGGTCCCAACGGGGCGAATTGTCCGGCCCCCCGTGCCGACGGCCGAAACCGGCTCAGCGTCCATGATCCAGCTCATCACGTCCAGCGTGTGAATATTCTGCTCGGTGATGATGTCACCCGAGAGCACGCGGTCGAGTCCCCAGGCGCGCAGGCGATTCTCGGAATTGTCCGGGTCGCTTCGCCAGGTGTCGTACATCCGCTTGAACGGGCAATTCGCATGGTAAATCGCCTCGCCGAAAACAAAGTCGCCCAGCGCGCCGTCGCGGAGCCGCTTGAGCGCTTCGATGTAGTATGGGTCGGCCCGGGTCTGGAAGTCCACGAGGAAGCAGCGTTTGTTTCGCGAGGCCCTTCGGCCGCTGTCGCCGATGCTGTGACAGCCGGGAACGTCCACGGCTATCGGCTTAGCCAGATAGACGTGACAGCCGGCCTCGACCGCCGCGGCGGCCTGCTCCGGGTGAAAGTAAGGCGGGCTCTCTATCGCCACCGCATCGACTTTCTCCAGCAGCTTCTTGTAGCCCGACAGGCCGGTGAAGCGATTCGTCGCCGGAACGCCCAGCTTCTCGCCCGCGTTGTCGGCTCTGTCCTTGAAGTAATCCGCCACGGCCGCGACATTGTATCCGCCGTGCTGCCTGAACAGATCGGCGATCCACGTCCCCCGGCCCCCGCAGCCGATCAGGCCCAGATTGACTTTCGAGCCGGCGCTGCGGACGACCCGGGGTTCGGCGACCGTCAAAGACAGGGCCGCCGCGCCGGCGCCGGCCATAAAACCGCGCCGGCTGATCCGTCCGGTGTTCGTATTGGCGATTGAGATTTTTCGACGTTCCGACATCTCGTGTTCCTCCTTATCTGTCATTGTGCAAATTTATTTTCGGTCAACGCTTTTGACGCCATGTCAGAGCTTCATGTAAGCTTGACGCCTGATCTTTCCGGTCGAGGTCTTCGCGAATTCCTCGATCCTGATCTCCAGGTGCTGCGATGATATCTTCTCAAAGTTAGAGAGCCGCCGGCTATTCTTCTGACATTCATTGATGCTCTGCCAGACGAGATTCTTCAACAACCTGGGCTGTTTTTCAAGTTCGGCGGGTGCGAGATTGGCGTGGACTCCTATCGTGTCGAGCGCGGGCCTGACAATCGCGCGGATCGTTTCCTGCTCGATGCCCTCCCCGTCCTTGCGGAAACCGGGCACGACCAGAATCTCTCCGACGAAGCGCGCTTCCGACAGCGCCGATTCGACCAGCTCGGGACTGACGTTCTTTCCGCCGGGCAGGACGATGACGAACTTCTTGCGGCCGGTAATATAGAGGCATCCGTCTTCGTCAAGGTGGCCCAAATCGCCGGTCAGCAACCAGCGTACGCCTTGTTCGTCGGTTCGGATCACGGCCTGCGTCGATGTGGGATTCCTGTAGTAGCC
>CP070806.1:86473-124909 GCA_020343675.1 Phycisphaerales bacterium | reverse complement strand
TTCAACATTGACGTCAGAGTCAGGCATGAAGTCGTGGGTATCAATAGGGAAAACAAGGAAGTGGAGGTCGTCGAGCTGGCCACGGGAAGCAAATATTTTGAGCCATACGACAAACTCATCTTATCCCCCGGTGCCGAGCCCGCCCGGCCTGCTATTGCGGGCACTGATTCCGACAGAGTCTTTACCCTGCGCAACGTCGCTGATATGGACCGGATCGTTGAATTCATCCGCACTCAGAATCCCCGCAGCGCCCTTGTGATCGGCGCCGGTTATATCGGTTTGGAAATGGCGGAGAGTCTTTCCGCCCGGGGCTTGTCTGTCGAGATCGTTGAGATGCTCGATCAGGTCATGCCGGGGCTGGATAAGGAGATGGCCTGGTTTCTCGAGCAGCACTTAATCGAGCACGGCGTCGCATTGCGATTGGGCGATGGCGTCAACTGCTTCGTGCAAAACAGTTCCTCATTGAACGTCACACTCAACTCCGGCGAGGAATTGAATTGCGATTTTGCCATGCTTGCCGCCGGCGTACGGCCTAAAGTAAAGCTCGCCCGGGAGGCGGGATTGGAGATCGGCGGGCAGGGCGGCATACGAATCAACGAATATCTGCAGACAAGCGACTCTGATATCTATGCCATCGGCGACGCGGTCGAAGTTCGTGATCTTGTTCTTGGCGATGCGACTCTGATTCCATTGGCCGGGCCGGCAAACAAACAGGGGAGGATGGTTGCAGACAACATCTGCGGCAGGAAGCGAACATACAACGGCACCCAAGGCACGGCGATAGTGAAACTGTTTGACTTGACTGCGGCGATGACCGGGGCAAATGAGAAGGCCTTGGGCAAAACTAACATTGATTATGAGAAAGTATATCTGCATCCGGCCAGCCACGCCGGGTACTATCCGGGTGCCGAGATAATGCATATCAAGCTGTTGTTCGGCAAGCCTGAGGGCAGGATATTGGGCGCTCAGATTGTGGGCGGCGATGGCGTTGACAAAAGGATTGACGTGCTGGCCGTCGCGATCCGCGCGGGGATGAGCGTCGTCGACCTGCAGGAACTGGAACTGGCATACGCCCCTGCCTATGGCAGCGGAAAAGACCCGGTGAACATGGCCGGCTTTGCCGCTGCAAACGTCCTTGACGGCACGGTGAAGGTAAGGCATTTCAACGAGCTTGAGCAGGGCGATTTTGTCCTGGATGTCCGAACGCCGGCTGAATTCGCCAAAGGCGCCATTCCAAATGCAAAGAATATGCCGCTCGGCAGCATCCGCAACAGGCTCAATGAGTTGCCCAGAGAAAGGACGATCAACGCCTGCTGCGGCCTCGGACTTCGAAGCTATATCGCCTGTAGGGTTCTGGAACAGAACGGTTTCGATACCAGGAACCTGTCGGGCGGATACATGACCTACCGGGCTATGGCAAATACTACTTAGTCGAGAAAGTTAGTAGGGATAGCGATTGCCCATCGCTAAGGCAATGCGCCGAAGAGCGTGAACGGGAAAACACCAAAGGGCAAAGTGATGCGATGGAGTTGAAATGCAATTCAACTTCTCGTAGAATTGATGAATCAATTTTTGGCGGATATGAAAAATGGAGCTAAAGCACAAGATCACGCAATACCCGCTGGAACACCACAAGCTAATCACCGTAATCATGGTCGTCTTCACGTTGGTGCTTGGAGCGCTCATCCCTATGATCCGGATTGACACGGACCCCGAGAACATGCTCTCGGAGGACGAGCCCGTTCGACTGTTTCACAATGCGACCAAGGAACAGTTCAGTCTAAGTGACATCGTCGTGGTCGGTATTGTGAATAACAAAGACCCGAACGGAGTGTTCAATCCTTCGTCGCTGACAAGAATATACGAGTTGACGGAATTCGCCAAATCGCTTCAATGGCCGGACAAAGAAGATCCCAACGAGCAGGCCGGCGTCATTGAAGTCGATCTGCTCGCTCCCTCCACGGTCGATCATATCGGCCAGGGCGGGCCGGGCGTAGTGACGTTCGAATGGCTGATGGCCAAACCGCCGGCGACGAAGGGCGAGGCGCTGCAGATACGGGACCGGGCCATGTCGAATCCTTTGCTCAAAGGGACCCTCATTTCCGAAGATGCGAAAGCGATTTGCCTGTACCTGCCGCTGACGAGCAAAGACCTGAGCCACGAGGTCTATACAGCCCTGACGAAAAAGATCGCGACGCTTGAGAGGGGAGACGAGGAATACCACATCACGGGTCTTCCCGTAGCCGAAGATACGTTCGGCGTCGAGATGTTCATACAAATGGCCATATCGGCGCCGCTGGCGATGCTGGTCATTTTCATTCTCATGCTGCTGTTCTTCCGCAAGCTGGCGCTGGTCATCTCGCCGATGATCGTGGCGATGGTCTCGGTCATTTCAACGATGGGGCTGCTGATTGGATTCGGCTACCCCGTGCATATTATGAGTTCGATGATTCCCATCTTTCTGATGCCGGTCGCGGTGGTAGACTCGGTACACATTCTGTCGGAGTTTTTTGACCTTTATACGAAAGAGAAGGGCAGGAAGAAGACGGCGATGGAGGTCATGGAAAACCTTTTTATGCCGATGCTATACACGTCGCTGACCTCGGCGGCGGGCTTTGCCTCGCTGGCCCTGACGCCGATTCCGCCGGTGCAGGTATTCGGCGTCTTCGTGGCCATCGGCATCTTGATCGCATGGGTGTGCACAATTACCTTTGTGCCGGCCTACATTATGATGATCAGGGAACACTCGCTGGAGAATTTCGGCGCGGCCAACGTCCACGCGGAAAGGCAAAGCCCTCTCGGAAGACTGCTGCGTTCGGGCGGACGTTTGACGTACTCACAGGCCAGGCCGATTCTCATCGTGATGCTGGTTGCTGCAGCGGTGGCCGTCTATGGCATCACGCGCGTCCAGATCAACGACAATCCCGTCAAATGGTTCTCCAAGAAACACCCTATCCGCCGGGCGGACATCGAACTGAACAAGCATTTCGGCGGAACGTACATGGCCTACCTGGTGCTTGACCCGAATGAAACGAAGGTCGTTCCGACCGGCTACATTGACGATCTTCGCAAACGCTTCACAGGCAGGCTGCTCGAACTCAAAGAGGAGTTTCCCGACGCGGCGAACATTATCCCGGACGTTGAGACGGAGCTGCTCCAGCAGGCCGGCCAGGCCCTCAGCAAGGATGACTTGCTCGGCAAATTGAGTGACTTTGCCGAGAAGAAGCGCGACACCGTCAAAGACGAAGAGGCCGATCTGTGGTATGAAGTGACGGACTTTTTCGAGCTTGAAAAGGAGAACGTCAAGATCTTCAAGCGGCCCGATGTGCTGCGTTATACGGCCGAACTCCAGGAACATCTTGGAATGACCGGTCTCGTCGGAAAAAGCAACTCCGTCGCGGACGTGGTCAAGAAGGTGCACCAGGAGCTGATTGACGGCAGGCAGGAGAATCACAGGATTCCGGATACCTCCGCGGCGGTCGCGCAGTGCCTGCTGCAGTTCCAAAGCAGCCACAATCCGGACGATTTATGGCACCTGGTCACCATGGACTATATGCACGCCGCCATCTGGATGCAACTGCCCAGCGGCGATAACAAAGACATGCAAAAGGTGGTCAGGGCCGTGGACGATTTCTTCGCCGCCAATCCGCCGCCGGTACCGCTCAAGCACCAGTGGGCGGGCCTGACGTATATCAACGTGGTCTGGCAGGACAAGATGGTCTGGGGGATGCTGCAATCGTTCATGGGCAGCTTCATTATTGTGTTCATCATGATGGCCATCCTCTTCCGCTCGGCGCTGTGGGGCTTGATTTGCATGATTCCGCTGACCATCACCATTGCGGCGATCTACGGCATCATCGGTCTGGTGGGCAAGGATTACGATATGCCGGTGGCGGTGCTCAGCGCCCTGTCGCTGGGGATGGCGGTGGATTTTGCCATCCATTTTCTGGAGCGCGCTCGCGCGACCTATTCGCAGACGGGCTCATGGGAAAAGGCGTCGCCGGAGATGTTCGGCGAGCCAGCGCGGGCCATCAGTCGAAACGTCGTCGTTATTGCGATTGGATTCCTGCCGCTCCTGATGGCCTCTCTGGTGCCTTACACGACGGTGGGAATCTTCGTCTGCGCTATACTTGCAGTCTCAGGCGTCACGACTCTGTTGATCTTGCCTGCCATCATCCGCGTGCTGGAAAAGAGGTTATTCAGGCCGGTCGCCGAGCCGGTGAAACGCAGTTGCAACTGTGCGTTTTGCGTTATTATTTCAACCGCCGCGGTTGCGCTTGTGGCGTTGAACATCCACCAGTTTGCCGTGGTGGGCTGGAGCACGTTGGTCTGGCTCAGCGCCGCGGCCATCCCGGTGATGGCGCTGATTTGTGGAATCATGTCGCGCCGACAGGCCTGCAAGACGGCTGAATCGGTGGAAAAGAAGAAATGAAAAGAACCGAATTTTCGTGAGGTGATTTATGACTGTTGAGAGAGCACTGAGGGGCATTGCAGGCTTCTTCGTGTTGGCCAGTGTTCTGCTGGCGCACTACCATTCGCCCTACTGGCTGTTCTTTACCGGATTTGTGGGCCTGAACCTGCTGCAATCAGCCTTTACTGATTGGTGCCCGATGATGACGATACTTATGAAGTGTGGCGTCAAGAGCCAGGCATGTGCAACATAATGAAAGAGAGGTGTGAAATGAGACTGATATCAGCATCTGTAGTAGCGTTTGTTCTGGGTCTTTCGGTGCCGCTGCTGGCTTTGGAGAAGGCTGAGCAGACTTCCGATGTGCAAACCATTGTCAACAAAGCCAATCTGGTTGCGTACTATCAGGGCGACGACGGCAAGGCCAAAGTGAAAATGACCATCACAGATAAGCAAGGCCAGAAGCGGCAGCGCGAGTTCAATATCCTGCGAAAAGACGTCGAGGATGGCGGGGATCAGAAGTATTTCGTTTATTTTCGACTGCCCGCTGACGTTCGTCGGATGACCTATATGGTCCACAAGCACGCCGATCCCCAAAAGGATGATGACCGATGGCTGTACCTGCCCGCCCTTTCTTTGGTCAAGCGAATTGCCGCCGGCGACAAGCGAACGAGCTTTGTCGGCTCGGATTTCTTGTATGAAGATGTCTCCGGCCGAAGCCTCGAGGAAGATACGCACGAGCTGATTCACACGACCGATGAATTTTTCGTCGTGAAAAATGTTCCGAAACAGCCCGATACGGTTGAGTTCAACTACTACAACGTTTCGATAGACCGCAAGACGTATGTGCCGATGAAGATGGAGTTTTTCGATAAGGACAATAAGCTCTACCGCGTCATCGAGTCGAGGAAAGTCCAGAAGATCCAGGATTTCTACACAGTGGTTACATCGGTCGTCTCGAATCTCAAGACCGGCAGCAAGACGGAGATGGAATTCACCAATGTCCAGTATAATATGAACCTGGGCGACATCTTCACCGAACGGTACCTTCAAAGACCCCCGCGGGAGGCCATGCGATGATCCGGTCAGAGATAATAAGACGATTGTTGGCCACTTGTCTTACCGTCGGGGCGCTCCTGCCGGCGGTCGCCCCGGCCTCGGGTGATAATGCCGACGAGTCGTTCTTTTCCAAGCTTCCGATTGAGACGCACGGGTTCTATGAGATCAGAGCGGGGTACAGGCTCCAGAACGACAAGTACGAAAAAGACATGTCGATTATGGAAAACCGGCTCCAGCTCGACTTGTTCTCGTATCTGGACTGGGGCGACCTGAAATTCAAGGGCGATTTTATCGGCGACTTAGTCGAGGAACAGGGCGATTTCGATTTGCGTGAGGCCAACATTTTCGCCCGGCCGACGGACTATATGGATCTGAAGGTCGGAAGGCAGATTCTGACCTGGGGCACGGGAGACCTGGTGTTCATCAACGATCTGTTCCCGAAGGACTGGCAGTCTTTCTTCATCGGCAGAGATACCGAGTACCTCAAAGCCCCCTCCGATGCCGCCAAGGTCAGTTTATTCGGCGACTGGGCGAACCTGGATATTGTATTGACGCCGCAGTTCGATCCCGACCGTTTCATCAGCGGGCAGCGCATCTCATACTGGAACTCGAATCTTGGCAGGACGGCCGGACAGGATGCTATCGTCCATACCAACAAGCCCAATGACTGGTTCGGAGATTCCGAACTCGCGGCCCGAGTCTATAAGAACATCGACAATTACGAGCTGGCCCTCTACGGCTACCGCGGCTTCTGGAAAAGCCCCGGCGGACAAAACGTCACCATGACTCAGGCCACCTTCCCCGATTTGAATGTTTATGGGGCGAGTCTTCGCGGCTCCGTCGCCAAGGGGATTGGAAACTTGGAGGCCGGATATTACGAATCCGCCGACGATCTCAGCGGCAAAGACCCTTTAGTCAACAACTCGGAAATGCGGTATTTAGCCGGCTATACCCAGGAGATCGGCAGAGATTTTACGTTGGGCGTGCAGTACTACATCGAACAAATGCTGGACTTCAGCGCTTACAAGAGGAGCCTGCCCTCAGGGCCTGCTCGCGACAGGAACAGACATCTGACGACGCTGCGCCTGACGAAGCTGCTGATGAATCAGAATCTGCGATGCTCGCTGTTCACGTACTATAGCCCCTCAGACAAGGATGTGTATATGCGTCCGAACGTCAATTACAAAGTTAGTGACAGCCTGGCGGTGGAGGTCGGCGGCAATATATTTTTCGGCGACTACCCGAACACTTTCTTCGGCCAGTTCCGCGACAATACGAATATGTACCTCGGCCTGCGATACAGTTTCTAATTTTAAGAGTCGTCGGCTTCCTGCTCGCTCTGCTGCTCGGGGACGACGACGACATTGACGGTAGCCGTGACGCCCTCGTGAAACTGGAGTGTCACCGCATGTGTCCCGACCTCTTTGATGTGTTCGGGCAGGTGTACGATCTCGTCGGCCACCTCGAATCCCTGCGAACGAAGATTCGCCGCGATTTGGCGTGCGGTCACCGAACCGAACAGATGCCCCTGCTCGTTGGCTTTGGCGGCCAGAACGGCTTCCGCCCCTTCGACGGCCTTGGCCGCCTCCTCACGCCGCTTGCCCTCGAGCTTTCGCAGCTCGGCGCGCTTGGCTTTTTCCTCGGCTATGGCTCTGATGCTGGCTTCGGTGGCAGGCTTGGCCAACCCCTGCGGCAGCAGACAATTCCTTGCGTATCCCTCACTGACCTCAACGATGTCGCCAAGCCAACCGAGTTTCTGAATATCTTCACAAAGTAAAACCTTCATGTGTCACACCTCGTATCTCGTACATCAAATCCCGGACCAACAGCCATCAAGCCGTAAACGGCAGCAATGCCATGTACCTGGCCCGTTTAATCGCCCTCTTGGCTTTTCGTTGACAGCCTGCGCAGTTCCCGCTGCGCTTGCGCGAGTATATTTTACCGCGATTGGTCAGGAGTTTTTGCAGGGTCCCGATGTCTTTGTAGTCCACGTACTCTATGCCTCTCCTGCAAAAACGGCATTGCGTTTGTTCGCGCGCCCCCACAAAACCCGGTTTTCTTCTGTTTCTGTTGTTATTCGGTCTTCGTGCCATACTTTACCTCATGTGATCCGGTTCAATAGTCGCCGGTCGGACGGTCAAGCCGTTCTCGCCGACCTCGACCTGTTTCCTGCTCTAAAACGGTATGTCGTCGCCCCCTTTGTGGTCTCTTGGCCCGGTATCGGCCCCTGAATCCGCGGAGGACTGATCCGCCCCCCCTGCACCGCCGCCGGAGAGAAACTGGAAGTTCTCAACCGTCACCCTGTGCCGGCTGCGTTTCGCTCCGTCCTGAGCCGTCCATGCCTCGTAGGTTAGTCGGCCCTCGACAAAAACCGGCCGGCCTTTGGTCAGGTACTTGTTTATGTTCTCTGCCTGCCGGCCAAACGCCCGGCAGTCCACGAAACACGTTTCCTGGCGCTGGCTGCCGTCTTGACCGGTCCAGCGGCGATTCGTTGCCAGCCCAAAATCGACCACGGCCGTCTGGTTCGGCGTATAGGACAACTGCGGGTCGCGGGTGAGATTGCCTATCAGCATGACTTTGTTAAAATTGGCCATATTCAGACTCTTTCCGTGTTAATGATCCGCTTCAGTTTTGGGCGGGGACTCTTGCGAGTCTTCCTCCTGCTCTCCTTCGGCCTGATCGGGCGCCTTGGCCTCCTCCGCAGCCGGCGCTTGCTCCTGCTCTGCTCTGGCCTGATCGGGCGCCTCGGCCCTTTCCACAGCCGGCGTTTCCTTCTGCTCGCCCGGCTGCGCCGCCCTGGCCTCCGGGGCCGGCTCCGATTCTTGTTTCTCGGCCCTGGTGGCCGGTGTATCCTTCTCAATGTCTTGGGCCGACATATTCTCAGTGCTGAGAATCAGAACGCGCATAATCCTCTCCGAGAGCTGGACGGCTTTTTCAATGTTTTCGATCTCCTGCCCCTCCACTCTGAAATAAGTGAGGATATACGTGCCCCTGGATACACTTCGAATATCGTAGGCCAGCCGTCTGTCGTCCCACTTTCTGACCGAGACAATCTCAGCCCTGGCCCTTTCAAGTATCTTCGTGATCGATGCGATCACGCCGTCCCAATCGGTACCGGCCTCGGCTGAATCCACAAGAAACATTCCTTCATACAAATTTTTCTTCGCCACAGTTTTCAAGCTAATTACCTCCCGCTAAGCTACGTGTCCGGCATTTGGGCTCAACGCCATACCCTTGACGTACAACGGTCATTCACCAGAACGATTAAACATATTCATTGCCTTATCGATACCATATTCGATCCAACAAAACACTGCATCCCGCGCCCTTTCGGCCGCCTCGGCCAGCAGGACTCTGTCAGCATCCGCCGGCTCATCGAGAACGAAATCCACCGCGTCGTGCACGTCGCTTCGGCCGATGCCGATTCGACAGCGAGCGAACTCATTCGTGCCCAGCTTCTCGATGATATCCGCCAGCCCATTGTGGCCCCCGGCCGAGCCGGTGGCCCTGACGCGAATCCGGCCCGGCTCCAGGTCCATGTCATCGGTGACCACAAGCAGATTGGCGACGTCGAGCTTGTAGAAACCGACAGCCGTCGCCACGGCCTGGCCGCTGCGGTTCATAAACCGCCAGGGCTTTAACAATATCAACTTCTTACCTGCAAACTCGCCCGAACCGAAACGGGCGCCAAACTTCCTCTTTTTTACCTCTATGTCCAACGCGGCCCCCAGCGCGTCAACGGCCTTGAATCCCATGTTGTGTCGTGTGTCTTTGTACTCGCGGCCCGGATTGCCCAGCCCGACGACCATTTTCATATCGCCCATAATTTGTGCGCGCCCGGCTCCGTCGGCTATTCTTGTGGGGCTTCTCCCTCCTCAGGTTCTTTTTCCTCGCCGACAACTTCCGGAGCAGCGGGGGCTTCCTCTTCGAGTTGCTCGGTGGTCTTGGCGGCGGCAACCATGTGACAGGTCACCAGAAGCGTCTCGGCAGGGCTGATCAGCTTCATACCGCTCGGAAGCTCAACTTCCCCGGCGTGCACCGCGTCGCCCACGTGTACGTCCCTGACCCAAACAACGATCGTTTCCGGAATGTCCGTAACCCTGCACTCGATTTCCAGGCGGTCCAGGTGCTCCTCAATAATCCCGCCTTCGTGTGTGCCCGCAGCAATACCCTTGAGCTCAATCGGAACGGTGACTCTGACGGATTCCTTGACGTCAACCCGCATCAAATCCGCGTGAATGATGTTCTTGCCCAGGTGATCGTATTGCAGCTCCTTGACAATGATCTTTTCTTTCTTCTTGCCAATCTGGACGTCCATGAGGCGATGCCCGTGGTGGAGCCCCTCGACGAAATCGTGGGCGTCCAGCACAACGGCAACCGGTTCCTGCTTATGGCCGTACACTATGGCGGGCATTCTCCCCTCTCGACGCATACTTTGGACAACCTTGCGCCCCGTGTGTTCTCGAACTTCCGCCTTTAACACTAACGTCTTTGCCATATCTTGTATCCCGATCAAATATTGTTAAACAAGTTACTCACGGATTCGTTTCTGTGTATTCTCTTGACGGCTTCGCCCAACATGGCCGCCACGCTCAAGACCTTGATCCCATTGATCCCCCTCGATCTCTTATTGAGCGGGATCGTATCGGTGACCACAACCTGGTCGATCGGCGCCTTGTTCAACCGGTCCACGGCCTGGGGGGCAAGGACGCCATGTGTGCCGCCCACGTAGATTCTCTCCGCTCCGCGCTCCTTCGCAAGGCTGGCGGCGCTGCAGACGGTCCCGGCGGTCGCGATGATGTCGTCGCACATCAGAATGTTTCTGCCCCGGACCTCTCCGATGATTTCCTGAGCGTCCACCTTACTGCCGCTCAGCCGTTTCTTGTGTACGATCGCCAAATCGCCACCGAGGATGGACGCGTACCGGGAGGCCGTCTTCATATTCCCCACGTCGGGCGAGACGACCGTCAACCTCTCGATTTTCATATCCCTGAAATACGTACTGAGCACCAGCTCACCCGCAAGGTGGTCCACGGGAATATCGAAAAAGCCCTGGAGCTGGTGTGCATGCAGATCGATGGCAAGGACCCTGTCGGCCCCGGCGGTGGTTATCATGTTCGCGACCAGCTTTGCCGTGATAGGGACCCGCCCTTCGTCCTTTCTGTCCTGCCGTGCATAACCGAAGTAGGGAATGACCGCGGTAATACGCCGGGCGCTGGCCCTGCGAAGACAGTCCAGATAGATCAGAAGCTCGACGAGGTGCTCATCGACCGGTTCACACGTGGACTGCACCACAAAGCAATCCCTGCCGCGGACGTCATCCTCGACTCTGATTACTTTCTCGCCGTCCGGAAATCGGTCCATCTTGGCGCCGCCTACCGGGATTCCCAGGTAGTTGCAGACGGCGCCGGCCAGCACCGGATTGCTGCTGCCGGAAAATATCTTCAAGTTGTCATTCAGAAACATCTGTTTTGGCCTTCCCGCCCAATTCATTGACACTCTGTTGTGAGACCACCGTTCCGGCGCTGATGTTTGAGCCGTCTTTCAGCTCAAGCGGTGCTATCAGCACGGCCCCGGAGCCTATATAGCAGTTGTCCCCTACGGTTGTCCTGTTCACATTTTCGCCGTCGAAGTTTGCCGTGATGGAGCCGGCCCCAATGTTCACGTTTCGTCCGATGAGCGCGTCGCCGATATAGCTGTGGTGCCGTGCCCGGACGCCGTCGCCCAGCAGGGAGTTCTTCACCTCGGTGTAAACGCCCAATACGACGTCGTTTTTCAAGACGGTGCCGTGCCTCAAATGGGCGAAGGGCCCGACCCGGCAGCCCTGGCCGATTTTGACTTGGCCATGAATGTAGGTGAAGGGCTCAATGACGGTGTCCTGTCCGATTTGCGCCCTCGCATCGATCCAAGTGGTGTCCGGATCCACGATGGTGACGCCGTTTTCCATCAACCGCCGTTGAATCCGCTGCTGCATAATCTTGCTGGCGGCGCTGAGCTGCGCCCGGCTGTTGATGCCAACCGCCTCATCGGGCGAGACCGCCGTAATGGCGACCACCCTGTGGCCGGTGGCGATTATGCCGGAGACGGCATCCGTAAGGTAGTACTCCTTCTTGACGTTGTCGGGCTTGACGTTCTCTAACGCCTCGAAGAGAATCTTGTTGTTGAACAAGTAATTGCTCGGGTTGATTTCCTTGATGGCCAATTGCGCCGGCGTGCAGTCGCTGTCCTCGACAATCCCCTGCATGTTGCCGTAACTGTCACGGATGATTCGCCCGTACCCGGACGGGTCGTCGAGGACGGCCGTCGCCAGCGTTGCGGCCGATTGCGCCGACTCGTGTTTGTCTATCAGCACGTTCAGTGTTTGGGCCCGAATCATCGGCCCGTCGCCGCAAAGAATGAGCGTCTGGCCGTTAAAGTCTCTGAGATGTTCCTTACAGCACAGAACCGCATGGCCCGTTCCCAACTGCTCGGTCTGTTCGACCCAGACAATGTCATCGGCCCCGCCGAATTGCTCTTTGACCTGCTCGGCCGAGAAACCGACCACCACATAGATCTCTTTGATGCCGACTTCACGACAGGCGTCGAGTACATAGGCCAGCATCGGCCTGCCGCAGACCTCATGCAGAACCTTCGCCAACTGCGTATTCATCCTTTTGCTGACGCCTGCCGCCAGGACTATCGCCGCTGTTTCAGCCATAAAACCGTGTCCGACATTCGATCGTACCACGCCGCTTGCCATTGCGAATATACCTACGGCCCTGAGTTCCGCCGAAGGGGAAGCGACGCAATCTTCTTCTGTTTTTCAATGGTCAACAACAAATAGTCAACTTCAAAGCTACCCGACCAGGACTCGAACCTGGAATATGGGCACCAAAAGCCCATGTGTTGCCAATTACACCATCGGGTAACGCAAAACTGAAAAATCAAAGACAAAAGATCAAAAACACAGAAGCCCTCGCCGCTACGCGGCGATTCCACAATTCTTATTTTTGCATCTTAATCTTTTATCTTCCAAGTTGTCACGGAGACCGTTTTGTCCCGGCCCGATTTGGCCCCGCCGGAGGCTTGAGTCAGCCACGCCGTGATACTGCTGACCCCAAAAACCACGCTACCCCGTGCGACAGAGCGATTTTTCAAAGACGGAAATATATAGGATTCTCAACGACGAATCAACTCTTTTTCATCAGAAAATGCGACCAGCTCGATAATCAGCTCAAAAACGAGGAAAATCAAGAAAAAACACCGATTTGCACCGTGCAGCCGTTGGTCAGGGCTAACCCTACCAGAACAACTACCCTTCTTTTCACGTGAGTTCTTCCCCCTTAAACTTGCCCTACCACCACCTTGATTTCGCGCAGCGCCCGAGACGCTTCTTTGTTCTCCGTCCAGCCCCAGGCTTTTGCCGTGGCGACCTTCATGGCCAACTTCAGCGCTGCTCCCGGGTCTGGCCTTGGCGGGTCGGACTTATCGGCGAGGCCCTTCAGAAAACCGGCCAACAGATAATCGCCGCATCCCACGGTTGACAAGACCCTCCCACGACCGGTGCATCGGCCTTGCCAGACGCCCTGCCTGCTAACGACCAAGTTGCCCTTCTTGCCCCGGCTGATCAGGACCATATCAACTCTGTCGAGGAGTTTGCGCCCCGCCGACGCGAGAGTAGCGGGGGCGTCTTTGATTTTCTGATTCGACAGCTCACACAGTTCCTCGACGTTGGGCTTGATCAGCCAGGCCGCGCCGGTATCGACGATTTTCCGCAGCGCCCGGCCCGATGTATCCAGCACGATTCTTGCGCCGCGGCGGGCGCAGGATTCCATGATCTGGATGACATCCGCCATGAGGTCGCCCTCCGGCATCGTCCCTGCGAAAACACAAATGCTGTTTCTGCGCACGATTTTCTTTAGGTCGCCTTGAACTCTCCTGAGGGTTTTCACCGACGCCAGCGGGCTCTTGCTGCGCAGATGCATCTCTCTGCCATTGGCCGCATCGACAACGGTAACGTTTCGCCTCGTACTGCCAGCGGCAGCGGTCATTTCAACTTTTATCAAAGGCCACGAGTTTCGCACCGCAGCCAGCATCTGGCGGTAGTCGCTGCGTCCCCACAGCCCGGCTGCGATGTTTTCCTGCCCCATCCATGCCAGCGCCCTGGAGACGTTGAGCGCTTTGCCGGCGGGATCAATCGCCTGCTCCTCGATGGACTGATGCCCACCCCATTCGAGGTTTCGTCCGCGGCAGGTGATGTCCCACGCCGGCGAGAGGCCAACAGTAATTATCGAAGTCTTTTCCATCCCGTTTGCCCTACTCGTTCAGCCAGCCAGCTCCGAGCTGGCCACAGGCCGCCTTGATACCCCGGCCCATCCTGAAACGCACGGTCGTCTCGATGCCCGCACGGTCTAGGATCGACGCGAACTGCCTGATGCGTGTGCTGCTCGTAGCTGCGAACTCACACCCCAGATACGGGTTGTGCTCGATGAGATTCACATTACATAAGACCCCTTCCAGCAGCTTTGGCAACGTTTTCGCATGCTCGGCCAAATCGTTCATGTCTTTTATCATAACATACTCGAAGGTGATTCGCTGGCGGGTCCTGCTCTGGTAAAAACGCACGGCAGCCAGCAGGCCCGCTATCGGGTATTTGGCATTGATCGGCATCAGCCTCGTGCGCAGCGTGTCGGTCGGGGCGTTGAGCGAGACCGCCAGCCGGGGACACACGGCTTCGCCGGCCAGCTTTCTGATTGCCGGTGCCAGGCCGCACGTGCTGATGGTAATGTGACGGATGCCGATGTTCTTGCCCTTCGGATGGTTCAGCATGCGCAGCGACTTGACGACCGCCGCGTAATTCGCCAGCGGCTCGCCCATGCCCATATAGACAATGTTGCTGATTCTGCCGCCGTCACTCTGGGCGATGTTGACCTGATCGACGATTTCCGCCGCGGTGAGGTTCCGCTGAAAGGGAATCTGCGCCGTGGCGCAAAATCGGCAGTCCATCGTACAGCCGACCTGAGTGGAAACGCAGAGCGTCCGGCGCTGCCCGTCGTGGAGCAGCACCGTCTCGATCCGGCCTGCATCCAATGCAAAGACGTATTTGATCGTTCCATCTTTGTCGGTCAGCTTGTCCAGAATATCGAGGTTGGAGATACGGTACCCCTGCGCGAGAAGCTGCGCGCGAAAGGCCTTGCTTAACGGCGTGATTTGGCTAACCTCGGTGGCACCCTCGACGTGAATGAAATGAAAGATGTACTGTGCGAGGTACTTTTTGCGACCCAGATCTGCCACAATCTGCTCGAGTTCGTCGAGTGTTTTGTCTTTGAGGTCCTGGTTCATACGAGGGAGAGTTTACCAGATGCCTGACGGACTGTCGAACCTGGACGGCTCCGGCGACAGAAAAGGTGCATGCGCTTGCAGGGCGCACCTTTCAATCATCGTCGCTGTCCGTGGACATGTAGCCCTGCTGGCCCTCGCTGACATAGGCCGGCTCGGATGAATCCGCAGTTTCGGCGAGGTCCTGATACCCCGCTTCGGTGTCCGCTTCCATCTGCTCGCGGATCCGCTCGTACTCCTCCAAGGTCATCATGACCTCCCGCGCCTGGCTGCCTTTGTACTCGCCCAGGATTCCCGCCGCGGCCATCATCTCGATGATCCTCGAAGCCCTGGCGTAGCCGACGTTCAATCTCCGCTGAAGCAGCGACACACTGCCTCGCTTGGTTTCCAGGACAATGCGAACCGCGTCGTCGAACAGCTCGTCCCTGGCCATCTCAGAGGTATCCAGCTTCTTGAGCTGGGTCAGCTCGGGATGGAATTGCGGCTCGGCGATCTCCTTGAGATGTTTGACGATCCGTTTGATCTCGGCCTCATCCATGAACGTGCCCTGAGCACGGACCAGCTCGCTCGTACCCGGTTTGAGGAACAGCATGTCACCCTCGCCGAGGAGCGTCTCGGCGCCGTTCTGATCGAGAATGATGCGGCTGTCCATCCTTGCGGCGACCCGAAAGCCGATCCGCGTCGGCATGTTTGATTTGATCAGCCCCGTGACAACCGTCGCTTGGGGCCGCTGTGTGGCCAGGACGATATGAATGCCGACCGCCCGGCTCTTCTGCGCCAGGCGAACGATGTACGCTTCTATTTCCTTGGCGGCGGTCATCATCAAGTCGGCAAGCTCGTCGATGACGATCACGATGTAGGGCAGCTTCTTCGGAATCTTCTCTTCTTCATCGGCGCTGCTCGGGTCGAACCGTCTGATAATCTCCTCGGCGTCCAGCGCGTTGAACTCCGCGATGTTCTTGACCCGAGCCTCGGCCAGCAGGGCGTACCGCTCGTCCATTTTGACCGTGGCCCATTCGAGGATCTGAACGGCCATCTGCGTCTCGGTGACGATCGGGCACATCAGGTGCGGAATCGTGTTGAAGGCCGTCATCTCGACCATCTTGGGGTCGATCAGGATCATCTTGACCTCATCGGGGCGTTTGGTGAGCAGCACGCCCGTGATGATGCTGTTGATGCACACGCTCTTGCCCGAGCCGGTGGTGCCGGCAATGAGCAAGTGCGGCATCCTGGTCAGATCCGAAACGAGCGCCTCGCCCGAGGAGTCTTTGCCTAAGTACAGCGGGATCTGCATCTTTTGCGGCTTGGCACCCGCCAGTTGCATCAGATTCTTGATGCGGACTCTTTCTTTCTCGCTGTTCGGCACTTCAATGCCGATTGTGTGCTTGCCCGGCAGCGGCGCCACGACGCGGACCGCACCGACGCCCAGCGCGCGAGCCATGTCATTGGCAAGGGAGGCGATCTGGCTGACCTTTACGCCGGCGGCCAGCTCCAGCTCAAACATGGTCACAACCGGTCCGCTGTCGGCGGCGACCACGCGTGCATTGACATTGAACTCTGAAAGCAGTTTTTCCAGAGCGGACGCTTTTGCCTTGACGACCTTCTCCTGCATGGAGGCAAAGCTGTACTCCGGCTCAGCCAGCAAATCCAGCGGCGGAAGCTGGTACTCTTGAGAGCAGGGTTGAACCGCCGGCTTTGGCGGGCTGCTCTGCGGGCGATCCGGTTTCTCAGGTACGACGGCACTCTGTGTTCTTATCGGAATGCCGTCCACGGGCCTGGGGACGTCGCTGCCCGGCCGCACTGCCGCAGGCTCGCTTCTTACCAGCGGCTTCGGGGACTCAGTGGCGGGTGCTGGCGGTTTTTGTCTGGCGCTCAATTCCCGCCATATTTCGTTGAGAACCTGTGAATGTTGCTTTGCCGCGGCCCAGGCCGGGATTGCAACGCCGACGAACTTGCAAGCCACGAAAGCAAAAACGCGTAGTATCAGCAGGATAAGGCCGTCCGCGAGCAGAATGGCGCCGACCGTCCAGAGCGCTGCGACCAATATGAACGTGCCCAATACGGCAAAATGGCTTCGCAAAAGCTGTGCCGCTCCAACGCCGAGCACGCCGCCCGAACCGGATGGAAAGGTAAAGATTCGATGAGGCCAGAAGTACTGGAAAGTCATCGACGCCGCCACCGTGACCAGGGCCAGCCCGGTGACCCGCAGCACCGGCTGATTGGTGGGCCGCTGTGCAAGCTGGGCGCCCAGATAGCAGATCGCCGAGGCCAAAATGACAAACACACCGGGACCAATATAATAGAGCAGGTAATACGCGCAGAAGGCCCCAATGGACCCACACCAGTTGGTCGTCGGGCTGTTGTGAGGGTACGCAAAACCGCTGGGCCAGTCTCCGATATCGAAACTGAGGCAGCTACATAAAAGAACCAGGCACACACCGATCCCAAAGCACCGCATCGCCGTCCGAGAGATGGTACCTGTTGTCTGATGTCTCGAAGCTCTGCTACGTGATTTCTTCTTTTTTTTCACCCTGTTGGTCCCCGGCGTGCCGGGCTCCCTCTCTGTATCACATTTTCTCTGCCGTCATGGAATCCCAAGCTGGGTTCACACCTCCAGTGACCTTCTCACGTCCCATAAGAGGCCCATTTTCAGAGTAACTACATTCCTATCCCCGCACGCCGGGCTCATCGCAGGTCACCGGCGGCGCGCGGAGTCAAACACCTGCAACTAATGTATATCGGCAGGTTTTCGAGGTTTTCTTCAGAATTGGTGAGAGTCCGAGAATGTGACGAACGATGGGCTTGTCAACTGTGAACGAGATTAGCTGCCACAAGTCTCCGCTCAGCTACAGCCCTCGCTCCGGCGTGAGAGGTGCTCATGTCGTGCGGTTTGACATTTGCGTCAGGGCCGGCCATGCTGAATCGAGTGATGGCGCAGTATTACTTTCTGGCCTTGACTGTCTCTTTGGCCTTTTTGAGTCCGAGCAGTTCATCAGCCTGCTCGGGCGTTTGTGGCGGCCACTGTCCCTCGGATTGCAGTTGCTTGAGTTGGTCGAGTTTCTTGATGTTGACAATCGTCCTGCACCTCGGGAACCTGTTGCAGCCCATGAACGGGCCTTTTTTGCCCTGTCTTATGACCAGTTCGCCTTGTTTGCACTTGTGGCACTTGACGCCGGTCGGTTCAGGAGGTGGTTTCGGCGGCAGGACGTTGCCCTGCTTGTCTAATTTAAGCGTCGTCTTGCACTCCGGATAGTCACTGCACCCGAGGAACGGGCCGAAGCGGCCGTTCTTGTGCACCATCGGTTTGCCGCACTGGGGACACTCGTGTTCGCTGACCTTCTGCTCCATCATTTTGCCGTCCTGGTCGCAGGGACAGGCGAACGTGCACGCCGGATATGTCGAGCAGCTCAGGAACCTTCCGTTCTTTCCAAACCGGTAAACGAGCTGTTGGCCGCACTGGGGACATTCGTACTCGCTGGGGGTCACTTCCGCCTTGGCGTGTTTCATCTCGGCTTGGGCCGTTTCGAGATTTTCCCTGAAGGGTCCATAGAAATCCTTCAGGACACCCAGCCAGTCGAGGTGTTGTTCTTCGATTTTGTCAAGCTGCTCCTCCATGTAGCGGGTAAAGGCGATGTCCATTATTTTGGGGAAATACTCGCTCAGCTTCTCCGTGACGACCTCACCGAGGTCGCTCGCGAAGAATTTCTTCTCCCGCTGCTCGACGTACCCTCGGTCCTGGATCGTGCTGATAATCGCAGCGTACGTGCTTGGCCTGCCGATTCCCTCTTTTTCGAGGGCTTTGACCAGGCCGGCTTCGGTGAACCGGGCCGGCGGCTTGGTGAAATGCTGGTCGGCCCTGATGTCCACCGCCGCCAGGGTCTGGCCCGCATTCATCGGGGGAAGCTCCTGCTCGGCTGATGCAACAGGCCAGATTTTTGTGAAACCGTCGAACACCATGACCCGGCCGCTCGTTCTGTACCTGCAACGACCCAACGATGTCTCGGCTTCAATGCCCAGGTTCGTCACGTCCCATCTGGCCGATTCCATCTGGCATGCAACAAACCGGCGCCAAATCAAATCATAGAGTCTATATTGCTCGTCGGTCAGGAACGGCTTGATCTCGGACGGGGGCAGATCAACGTCCGTCGGGCGGATCGCCTCGTGGGCCTGCTGGGCCGTCTTTTTGGCCGAGTAGATCTTGGCTTCTTTGGGCAGATAGTCGGGACCGAGGTGTGTGCTGATGTACCTGCGAACCTCGGCGACGGCTTCACTTGACAGGTGCGTGCTGTCCGTTCTCATGTAGGTGATCAAACCCAGAGAACCCATCGAGCCCAAATCAATGCCTTCGTACAATTGCTGGGCCACACGCATGGTTCTCTTGGTCGCAAAGCCCAGCCGGTTTGCGGCCGCTTGTTGCAGCGTGGATGTGATGAAAGGCGCCGAAGGCCGAGAGACGGACTGCTTGGTCTCGACGTCGGCAAGCTTGAACTCGGCGTCCCTGAGCGCATTGAAAACGCGCTCGGCGGACTCCTTGTCGGACGCTTTGAATTCCTCGTCGCCTATCTTACACAGCTCGGCCTTGAACGCATGGTGTTCTGTAAGCCACTTGCTCTGTTCTGCAAGAGTCGGAGGTTTGTCGCCCTCTGTTTCGGTCCGGATGAAATCGAGCCACTGCCTGCTATAGTCATTCTGTATATCCGTTGTGAAGACGGCGGGAATCAGCCAGTACTCCTTAGGCTCGAACCGTCGAATTTCCTTTTCCTTCTCGACGATGATCTTGACGGCGATGGATTGCACGCGACCGGCGGACAGGCCGCGGGTAACCTTTTTCCACAGCAGCGGGCTGATCTGATACCCGACGATCCTGTCGAGGATGCGCCGGGCCTGCTGGGCCATCACCTTGTCCATATCGAGCTTGCCCGGCTCGGCAAAGGCACGCTTTATCGCCGAATGAGTGATCGCATTGAAGATGACGCGGTATGTTTTTCTCTCCGGGACGCCGAGCAGCTCGGCCAGATGCCAGGCAATGGCTTCACCTTCGCGGTCAAGGTCGGTGGCCAGAAACAGCTTGTCGCATTTCTTGGCCGCGGCTTTCAATGACGTGACCGTGCGTTTCTTGCCCGGCATGACGTCGTAGGTCGGCTCAAAATCATGTTCGATATCGACGTTAAGTCCTTTTGAAGGCAGGTCCCGAACGTGGCCCATCGAGGCCTTGACCTCATAATCCGGGCCCAGATACTTATTGATCGTCTTCGCCTTCGCGGGCGATTCGACGATCACCAGAGATTTCTTGGATGCGCTCGATTTAGCCATAGATATACGATCCAATGGTTGATATTCTTCGATTCCCGTCGCTCGATTCCGGACGAGGACCGACCCACTCACATCAATCAGGAGCCAGCTTCACGACTACTCATCGGCAATATTGACCACAAAATTTAGAATCGGACAAATACAGACCGGCTGTGGAAATGTCAAGAGAAAACAATTATCGGGTTCCAGGGCGGCCGCAGTAGGCCGCGGGCCGGTGGGCTCAAGGTGTGAGGGACCGCAAGCAACGGACTTAGGATTGCAGTGGAGTGGATGATTCGGTGGGAAAGGATGGTTTTGAATGTTGCATGTGTCCTGTGGATGGGGTATTTATTGTACCGAGCATGTACGGAGTCGAGCGTTGGAGCCAGAGCAAGAAACACAAGAGACAACAAGAGAGGCCAAACCCCAGCCACGGCTGCTTCGCTGGCTTTTTGACAACCGCATTTCGATGCGCCTGTATGTACTGCGCACGGGACTTATCAGCCTTCTGCCTTCCCTGGCGCTTGTCTTTATCCTGGCGACCTCCGGGATCATAACCGAAGAGACCACTCCGAGCTTCGAGGGGTCGGCTGTTGGCCTTTTCGTCATGATCGTCATCGTGGGACCTCCCGTCGAGACAGTGCTCATGGGCCTGGTGCTTCGCATCCTGTCCTTCATCACAAAGCGCAGGATCGCGCTGGCCGCGATGTCGGCGTGTATCTGGGCGTGCTTGCATTCGATAGCCGCTCCGGCCTGGGGGTTGGGGGTGATCTGGCCTTTCTTCGTTTTCTCGTGCTCGTATCTGGTCTGGCGCGAGCGGGCATGGTGGCGGGCGATATGGGTGACCTCTTGCGTACACGCGTTTCAGAATGTCGTGCCCGCTATGGCAGCCATTGCGAACCAGTAAACGGCCCAAACCCCTCGAAGACCGAGTTCCTACGGCCGCACAACGGATTCTCCCTAACTGGCTCTCAGAAGCTCATCGAGAAGGCCTTTGAGCTTGCGAATGGCGTTGCCCCGGTGTGAAATTGCGTTCTTCTCCTCGCAGGTCAACTGGGCTACCGTTTTCTTGAGGTGCGGCACGAAGAAGATCGGATCGTAACCGAAGCCGTTCTCGCCGATTTCGGTGTCGCTTATCAGGCCTTCGAGTGTCCCCTCGGTTTCGAGCAGGACCTTCTCGGGATCGGCTAAACACAGGCAGCAGACGAACCGCGCAGTCCTTCTTTCTTTGGGGACGCCGTTGAGAAGGCATAGGACTTTGGCCATGTTTCGGCGGTCTATGAGCCTCCTGTCGTGGTCGTCCGGCCTTGCGCCGGAGAATCGGGCGGATTTCACGCCGGGCGCCCCATCGAGCGCATCGACAATCAGGCCCGAATCGTCGGCTATCGTCCAGAGTCCGGCTGCTCTTGCGTAGCCCAGAGCTTTCTTCCGGGCGTTCTCGGCAAACGTAGCACCGTCTTCGGCGATTTCGTCAGCGGCGCCAACCTCGCCAAGACTCAGCCACCTCGTCTCGGCGCCGAGCATCGCTCTTATCTCGGCGATCTTGCCCGGGTTGGTCGTGGCAACAAGGATGCGTCGATTCTCTTGAGGCATAGATTCTGAATATCCAGCGAAAACACAGCGACGGATTATTTTTGCATTTTGATTTTTGCAGTTCCTTCCACTATAATCAAGCACTTTATACCAGGCCAAGATGGCGGTTGTTATCTGGAGCGAAAAATGGATACGGGAAAAATTATTGCCGAAGGCATAACTTTCGATGATGTGCTACTGGTCCCGGCGCAAAGTGATTTTGTGCCGAGCCAGGCGAGCACCGCAACGCAATTGACCAACAATATTACCATCAATATCCCCATCGTCTCGGCGGCCATGGATACTGTAACCGAGGCCGCGCTGGCCATCGCGCTGGCCCAGGAGGGCGGGATCGGCATTATTCACAAGAACCTCCCGGTCGAGGCGCAAAAGCGCGAGGTGGCCAAGGTCAAACGTTCCGAGCACGGCGTGATTCTCGATCCGGTGACCTTGTCGCCCAATGAGCCCGTCAGAAGAGCTCAGGAGTTGATGGCCGAGCAGAACGTCTCCGGCATTCCCATTATCGAGGGCAAAAAGCTCGTGGGCATTCTCACGCGTCGCGACCTGAAGTTCCTCAAAGATTATGACGTTCAGATCCGCACGGTCATGGTCAAGAACAACCTCGTTACCGGGCCTGCCGGGACGACCCTGGAACAGGCAAAGGAAATCCTTCAGAAGCACAAGGTCGAGAAGCTTCTGCTGGTCAACGGTAAGGGGGAATTGGCCGGCTTGATTACAATGAGGGATATCGACCGGGTGCAACAATACCCGATCGCAGCCCGGGACGCACGGGGCCGGCTCCGCGTCGGGGCAGCCGTGGGCGTGCACGATTACCAGCGCATCGAGGCCCTGATCGCAGCGGATGTCGATATTATCGTGGTCGATACCGCCCACGGTCATTCGCAAAATGTCATTGAAACCGTCAAGAAGATTAAGGCCGAGTATGATATCGATGTTATCGCAGGCAATATTGCCACCTCGCAGGCCGCGGCGGATTTGATTGCCGCAGGGGCAAACGCCGTGAAGGTTGGGATTGGGCCCGGAGCTATCTGCACCACCCGAGTCATCTCCGGCGTCGGCGTCCCGCAGGTCTCGGCCATCATGGGCTGTGCCGCGGTCGGGGAAAAGCACGGCATTCCCGTGATCGCCGACGGCGGAATCCGCCAGTCGGGCGATATTACCAAGGCTATCGCCGCCGGGGCCTCGAGCGTAATGATCGGGTCGCTGTTTGCCGGCCTTAAAGAAAGCCCGGGCCAACTGGTCATCTACAAGGGCCGGCAATTCAAGGAATACAGGGGCATGGGTTCTCTGGGAGCGATGGTCAAAGGCTCCGCGGACCGGTACGGCCAAAGCAGCACGACCGAGGCAAGCAAGCTCGTGCCCGAAGGGGTAGAAGGCCGGGTACCATACCGAGGCACGCTGGGCGATTTTGTCTATCAACTGGTCGGCGGACTGCGGGCCGGCATGGGCTATTGTGGCGCCCGGGATATCGAGGAACTCAGAAGAAAGAGCCGCTTCGTTCGCATCAGCGCCGCTTCGGCCAGCGAGTCCCATCCGCACGACATACAGATTACCAAAGAGGCGCCGAACTACTCGGGGACGCTGCCCCTGGAGGGCTGACGAGCCTCCGAAACCCGCGACGTGCAAAAATCGTTTGAAAACTCATCCCGTCGATGTACACTGTGCGATTGTACTTAGAAACAAGTTCGCTGATTTGCAGGACGAGACTATGGGTGAATTGACGACGGATATCCACCATCAGGCCTCTTTGGCCAAAGGGATCGAGCCGGCGCTGAGAATCACGCGCCTGCCGCCGTATTTGTTCGGACGCTTAAATACATTGAAGCTGGCCAAGCGTCAGGCTGGCGTGGACATTATCGATCTGGGCATGGGCAATCCCTCGGACCCGGTGCCGCAAATCGTGGTTGACAAACTGTGTGAAGCGGCGCGGGATCCGCGCAACCAGCATTACAGTGCATCCAAGGGTATCAAGAACCTCAGAAAAGAAGTCGCGATCAAATACGAACGCAAGTGGAACGTGCAGCTCGACCCGGAAACGGAGGTGCTGGCCTGCATCGGCTCCAAGGAAGGGTTCAGCCATCTCTGCCTGGCGATGATGGGCCCCGGCGATACCGCGATCGTCCCCGAACCGGCCTTCCCGATACACAATTACGCGGTCGCACTGGCCGGCGCAAACGTCGTATCCGTGCCGTTGGGCAACGATGACAAATTCATCAGTAACGTCACGATGGTCATGGAAAATATGTATCCGAAGCCCAAGCTTCTGATTCTCAATTATCCGCACAATCCGACCGCCATGACCGTGGACGAAGGATTCTTCGAGCCGGTTGTCGAATTGGCAAAGCGATACGGCATAGCCGTGATTAACGACTTTGCGTATGGCGAGACCTGTTTTGACGGCTACCAGGCGCCGAGCTTTCTCTCGGTCAAGGGGGCAAAAGACGTCGGCGTCGAGTTTACCACACTGAGCAAGCCTTACAATATGGCGGGTTTCCGCATCGGGTTTGTGGCGGGCAACAAGGACATGATCGATTATCTGGCCACAATCAAAGGCTACTACGACTACGGCATTTTTCAGGCGATACAAATAGCCGGCATTATTGCGATGCGTCACTGCGAGCAAGAGATCGTCACGCAGAACCAGCGGTACCAATCGCGGCGGGACGTGGTGTGTGACGGCCTCGGAAGGATCGGCTGGCCGGTGGAAAAACCCCGCGCCACCATGTTTGTGTGGGCGAAGGTGCCGAAGGAACATTCGAGGGGCAAAGGGTCCATCGCCTACGCCATGGACCTGATGGAGCACGCAGAGGTCGCGATCGCGCCGGGCCGCGCCTTCGGAGAAGGCGGCGAAGACTACATGCGCATCGCCCTGGTGGAGAACGAGCAGCGTCTGCGGCAGGCCATTCGTAACATCGGCCGGTTCGTACGCAAGAGTCAATAGCCGACACTCCGTGTCCTCAGGTAGAAAATCGCAAGCACTAAATTCTAAACGAGCACGAAGGCCCGAGATCCTGAATCCCAAACCGCGCAGGGTCCGCTCCGCGAGAACGCGCCGGTTTGAGAATTGGGGCATCTGCAATCTGAGTTTGTTGAGGGTTTAGATATCCGGATTTCGCATCGAGATATTTGCGGTTCGTGTGATTTGCCTTTTGGATGAAGGGCCCATAATAGGCGCAAGGTCACAAGCTCAGAACACTCCTGTCGGAGAGGCGGCCGATAACCCGTGAACACCGCAGAAAAGGCTTGACTTTTCGAGGGGAATTTGGTGTAATATACGTGTCGAAGCTTAGGCCGCTTGGCGGTCTCTAAGCCTGCAATTGTGTATTGTGCAAGAGGGGCGGGACGAGATGAAAAGGGGGGTTCCCATATTCATTCGACGTGGAGGCCTGACATTCGCTGCTGTGATGATCGCGTGCGGGTTGTTCGCACCTGCATGTTGCCAGGCGTCGGATGTTGTGCTTCTGCTCGAACAGACCCCTGTCAAAGGCGGTGAGATTACTCCGGTTGCGGGTGTTTATCATTTCACGCCGGGCGCAGAGGTCATGCTGAGCGCGCTTCCGAAGCCGGGCTATCAGTTTGTTCACTGGCTGGGTGATGTCAGTGACCCGGCAGCAACCAGCACCGTTGTGCATCTCAATAAGCCGAAGGTCATAGTGGCGGTCTTCGAGCAGGTCGAACACGGCATCTCCGCCGACGGCACAGGCCTTCCCACGGCCGGTGGTGGCGCCCCCAGCGGATTGTTCCCGACCGCCGTGGATTTGGGCAAGCCGGGCGGCTTCAGCGGCGGCGGAGGTCCAAAACCGAAATCCCAGCCAATCGTATATGCGATAGGCAAGAAGCCCGCGCCGGAAGTACCCGAACCGGCCACGGGTGCCCTGCTCATATTAGGCGGCTTGTTTGCTCTGAGACGCAAGAGAATGAACTAAGAACTCGACGTTCTACATTCTGCATTCAATACTCTTCACTCGAACCTGTAGCCGCACGTTTCTTCCGTGATAAGCTCAGATTCCGTTCGCGGGTATTTCCTGCAGTTATACGGACGGATTGCGTAAATAGAACAGAAGGCTCTGTTGTCGGAGCTTCGCTTGAGGAACGCGCAGACATTCGGAAGCTTGCAGCAGGCGCCGCAGCTAATGCACTGTCCTTGGCGTTCTTCAGAAACCGGCAGTATCGAAGTAATGGTCCTCTTCGTCTTCGCAAGCCATGTATTCTTGTTTCCGTTGCCCATAGTTCAATCATCCAGCCCGTGAGATATTGGCTTTTGACTTATCTCACGGGGTCAATTGCAGATTGTCAATTGAAATCTCACCCCACGCACAAAATAACGTATGCCCAGTTGGCCAAAAACAACATCAAAGCCACAATCCACACGGCCCGGCGCTCCATCGGCGTCAGGCTGATTCGTAAACCCCCGGCAAGCAGAAGCCGCACAGCTTCACCTTCAGAGCAAGTTGGAAGAGTAGTGCCTCTATCTCGAAATGCAAGAGGTCCCACAGCACTTTGCATGCCCCGCCTCTGCTGTGTTCTTTCAAGCATTGGCGATTTCGAGGGTGGACAGGATCGCGCCAAGAAAGCCGAAAACGAACGCCAATATTGTGATTACGATTCCAACTAAGGTGAGCACACCCATGATGACGAAATAGGTCTTCAATTTAGCTAGCGATCGCGCCATTGTATTTCGGTCCCCGCTCTGGTAGGCCAATTCTATTGCACCGGCGGACTGAAATAGTAGAATACCCACCCATATTGGGAGCCAGGCTATGACTATGCCAATAAGCGTCAGCGCGTATAGTGCACCCCCAAGAATAGACATGACACCTACCAATTTCATCCACCCCTTGCATTGATATAAGGGGGCACTGAGCTCTCTAATCACGCCTTCCTGGTCAATCGCTTCGCCATTCATATATTTCTCCTTTTCTTAGTACTACAACGCTACAAACATTACACGTTTCATTGTAACTCACTGTTTTAAAAGGGCTTATGCCTTGGTCATGCGTAAAACGTAAACCTGCGATTACATCACAGTCGAAGCCGGGGTCGTCTTTGCTTAGTTCCGGACCGGCTGCAACGCCGTCCAGGTTGCCCTGGGCTGGTTGGAAGAGCCGAAATGGCAAAAGTCGTTCTCCATGTCAAGACAGCTCAAAAACGGGCTTCGTAGCGTTGTAGTATTAGGTACAACGTCGCTTCCTCTCGTCGTGAGTTTCCCTAACCCGTGAGTCCCTGATACTTTGAATTATCCAACGCCTGACATTTGCACATATACGCGCATCCGGCCCAAGCGCCAAGGATCAATTTGAGAACTTCCCTGAGACTTCACGAGAATATCAGAAAGAAACCACAATCGCCGGAGGTCAGTGATACTACGACTTTCTGAAGACCGCGACGACATTTTCGACTTCCACCACGAACAGCCGGTTGTCGCCTTCGAAATCGACGGGGATCGCGCCTTTGGGGTTGAACAGCACTTTGTCGTACTGGCGCAGCGGGATATCGGGGGAGTTTTCCACCTCGGCGGAGATGGTGATGACCCGGCCCGTGATGGTGGGGATTTCGATGTTGTCCGGCAGTTGGATGCCGCCCTTGGTCTGTTTCTTGTCCTCGTCCTTGCGAATCAGAACGCGGTTACCTATCGGCTCAACTATCTCAAGCGGCTTTGTTTCTGCTTTCTTGTTCTTACCCATTCTGAATCAGCCCCGGCAAAACAACCTGTTCCACACACAGGGCATTGTACCGCCTCAATAACAGCTTCGCAACCACGATCCTCGATTCCGCAGCCGCTCGATTTCATTTCCAATCTCGTCGATATTCTGGTATCGCCTAAATTGACTCATACGATATCCCGTCCCAGTATCTCGCGCAACTCTTTCAAATTCCCCGGATTTGTACTGGCAAGAAGTATCCTGCACCGGCTCTTCAATCCATCGCTCCTTCTTGCAGTTTCTTGAGTCGGACAATTTCTTTTTCAATTTCTTCGAGGACTTCTATATTCTTTATCTCATCATCGACACTGAAAATAACAGATACCTTGCCTCCGTATTTTCGCTCAAACTCTCGGAAGCTTGCCTTCATCCTTTCGGAAGGAGAATAATTGCCGAAGTTCGCTTTAGCGGTTACAGGTTTTATCTGTATGCCAAACGCTTTATCACCAACGTACCCCAGATAATCGACGTCTCCCGCATGGTCAAGTTGTGGCTCCGACTGGACGAATTCAACATCCAAAAACTTTTTCTCCAAAGTTCCGGTTACGACAGACTTTTCTCTGTAAAACCCGTCGAAGGTTCGGTTGATGGTCAGGTTGTATATGTAGTCGATACAGTCCTGTAGTGTTAGTTGATTGAACGCCTCCTCCCACTCAGGGATAACAATCTCTGTGATGACATACAATCTCTCACCGAGTTCTACGAGCGTATCCCTTGTGATTTTCGCAGGATTCTTTCCCTTTGTGTGTGCTGTTTCGAAGTACCATTTTTCCCACTCCTCGATAGTTTCTGGCTGGCACTCTCTGATTAGGGCCATAACGGCCCCTACTTTGTTTGGCCGCGATAATTGATACGTTTGGTTGGCATAATTCAAGACTTTTTCTTTCTTGCCGAAATTCTTCGAATGTATTTTCACTTTGAGGGTGCCCCCATTTGCGCCAGACGCATAAACTTCTTTTTGAATTTGAAATCCGTTTCAGTGTCTATTGATACTAGACTCTCTTTGACCAAGTGAGCATTTATAAAGGTTCTGTTCTGAAGGTATAAGTAGCAAAGCAGGTTATTCTGGAGGTCATGCTTAACGCTGTCAAATTTCATAAAAACTCTCTGCCCCCTGGTGCTTTCTTTGAGAAATTGAACTGCATCATCTCGTTTCTCCGGCTTTTCTCTAACGCCCAACAGCCGCACCTTCAAGCCATCTCCGATTACCAACTCCTCCGGTGAAAGCACTTCTTTCACTCGGTAGTATTTCTCTCTATGTGAGGTGTGATTATCGATTTTCGAGCCAAATCGGAGCTTCCGAGGATCAAGCTTCTTATCGAATGTGACGGGGTCTGTAAAAACATAGGGGAGCCGTGCGGTCAGTTCTCTGCGATCTATATTAGCCTTGGCCTGCGTGATGACCTCGCATTCCGCTTCTTCAAAAATCATCTTCTGATGCACGCCCAGTTTCTCTTCGATCAGGGGCAGGAATTGCGGATTTATTTCATACCCGATAGAGTTTCTTCCCAGTTTTCTTGCTGCCAGAGAAGTTGTGCCGCTACCTATAAACGGGTCAAGCACCGTATCATTTACGAAAGTGAACATTTTGATCAGGCGCCTGGGCAGTTCTTCGGGGAACATTGCCAGATGCTTGTCCTGTTTCTCACCCGGTATATTCCAGTGGCCCGCGAAAAACTGGTTCCATTCTTCTATCGTCATTCTGGATTGTTCTTTGATTTCTTTGCTGACTCTGGGCGCGGTACCATGCTTCTTGAAGATTAGAATAAACTCGTAATCAATCTTCAGAATCCCGTTTCTCGGGAAGGGAAATGACCCCATTATGGTTGCCCCTCCAGTCGTATTACAGGTCGTAACCTTTTGCCAGATGATTGCCCCCATGTAGTCAAAGCCGACAGTTTCGCAGAATTTTATGATCTCAGTTCTGATCGGTATGACCTTGTATCTCCCGTAGTAAACGGAGCGAGCAAACTGGTCGCCGATGTTCACACAGAGCCGGCAGCCCTTGTGCAAGACTCTGTGGCATTGGCTCCATACTATGTTAAGGTTGTTGATGTAATCCTCGTAGCTATCATCAAAACCTATCTGACTGCCATTTCCATAATCTTTCAGTTGCCAGTACGGGGGAGACGTGATAACCAGATGCACAGATTCATCCGGCACGTTTGTCATGCGTCTGGAATCCCCAACAATGATTTTGTGGTGTGTCATCGTTAGCTCATTAGTTTCTTCAGCAACGCCCGCTGGAAGTGGAGGCGGTTCTCGGCCTGGTCGAACATGATCGAGTTGGGCGATTCGGCGGCTTCGTCGGTAATCTCGAAGCCGCGATAGGCCGGAAGGCAGTGCATGATCATGGCGTGCGCCGGCGCGGATTTGAGAAGTTCGGCGTTGACCTGAAAACCGGCAAAATCGGCCTGGCGCTTCTGCTTCTGCTCCTCCTGGCCCATGCTGACCCAGGTATCAGTATAGATGATATCCGCGTCGAGAACGGCCTCTCGCGGGTCGTTTGTCTGCCGGACACACTCGGCGGATACACTATCGACGCTCTGAATTGTCTCGGCGTCCAGCTCGTAGCCGGCGGGCGAGGCAACCACCATTTTCATGCCGAGCTTCGCACACGCGTGGGCCAATGAACGAGCGACGTTGTTGCCGTCACCGATAAAAGCGATTTTGATGCCTTCGACTCTCTGACAGTGCTCCCGGATGGTCAGCACGTCGGCCATTGCCTGGCACGGGTGAGAAAAGTCCGTCAGAGCGTTGATGACCGGGACCGTCGCATACTTGGCCAGCTCGGTCACGGTGTTGTGCTCGAAGGTTCGGGCCATGATGCCGTTGACGTACCGGCTCAGGACGCGCGCGATGTCTTTGACCGGCTCGCGTTTGCCGATGCCGCCGATGTCTTCGGGCTTGACGTAGATGACGCTGCCGCCGAGGTCGGTCATGGCCACCTGGAAGCTGATACGGGTCCGCAGGCTTGGCTTCTGGAAGAGCATGGCGAGCGTTTTGCCCGACAGAGGCGAATCGTTGCCGCCGGCCGTGTAGAGACTCTTGAGATCGGCGCTGATGCCGAGCAATTCTTCGAGCAGCTCTACCGAACAATCCATGATAGAGAGAAAGTCTTTCATCAATTGCCCTCGCCCAATACACTGTCGAGAATATCTATTGCCCGGTCGATGTGGCCGGTCGTGGCAATCATCGGCGGCATGAATCGCAAAACGGTATTATTGGTGCAGTTGATTCGCAGACCTTTGTCAAGGCATTGATCGACGATGTCCTTGCCCGGGCCGGCCAACTGAACGCCGATCATCAGGCCGATGCCGCGAACACCCTCCATGATGGAGTGTTTTTGCTTCAACTGTTCGAGCTTATCCTTGGTGTATTCGCCTAATTCGACGGCGTTCTCCAGGAGCTTGTCTTCTTCTATCGCTTCGATGACGGCGACGCCGGCCGCGCAGGCCAAGCAGTTGCCGCCGAAGGTCGAAGCGTGCTTGCCCGGCACCAGCGAGGCGGCGATTTCCTCTCTGGCCATCATCGCTCCGATGGCGACCCCGCCGCCAAGGGCTTTGGCCATCGTGATAATGTCGGGCTCGACGTCGTAATGCTGATATCCGAACCATTTGCCCGTCCGGCCGATGCCGGTCTGAACCTCATCCAGGATCATGACGGCTCCGTTTTCGTCGCAGAGCCGACGAATCGCCTGTAAATACTCCATGCTCGCAACATTGACCCCGCCCTCGCCCTGTATCGGCTCGACCATAACGGCCGCGACCTCGTCGCTGAAAGCGGACTCCAGCGCCGCAATATCGTTGAACGGGACATAGACAAAGCCCGGCAGCAAGGGCAGGAAGCCCTCGTGATATTTGGGTTGGGCAGTGGCCGTGACGGTGGCGAAGGTGCGCCCGTGGAAACTGCCCTCGGCGGTGATGAATTTGTACTTTCCAGATGCCGTGTGCAGCCGGGCCAGTTTCAGCGCCGCCTCGTTGGCCTCGGCGCCGCTGTTGCAGAAGAAGCATTTGCCGCCGAAGGCCCGCTTGCTCAGCAGCTCGGCCAACTTGCCCTGCGGCTCGGAATAGAACGTGTTGTCGATGTGCAAAAGCTCGCCCGCCTGGGTGCGCAGCGCCTCGACGACCTTCGGATGGCAGTGCCCCAGCGCGCTGACGGCCCAGCCTGGAAACATATCCAGGATTTCATGGCCGTCCGCGTCGTAGAGGGTGCAGCCCTCGCCTTTGACGATGACCCGCGGCAGCCGGCCGTAATTGGCGATAACATATTCGTCGAACAACTCAATGGTTTCCTGTGTCGTCATAATGCGTATCTCGTATTTCGTATATCGTATTTCGTCATTCATTCCTGCCCCGCATCCGAATGCCGGATAGACTCCAGCAGGAATCCAATCATTCTCAATTCCTCACGATCTGTGTTCCGATCCCCTTGTCGGTATAGATTTCGAGCAATAGCGAATGGGGGATCCGGCCATCGATGATGTGCGCCTTCTTAACGCCCGCATCGAGCGCCGTCAGGCACGCCTCCACTTTGGGGAACATCGCGTCGGTGATAATGCCGGCGTCGATCATTTCTTTGATCCGCGATTCATCCAGGCTCGAGACCCAACTGTCCGGGTCGTCGAGGTTCGTGCGTATCCCGTGCGTATCGCTGACAACGACGAGCTTCTCGGCCTTGACCCCGGCGGCGACCATGCCGGCGGCGCTGTCGGCGTTCACGTTCAGCTTGCCGCCTGAGTTGTCCTTGGCGACCGAGGCGATGACCGGGATCGTCCCGTCGGCACATAATTTCTTCAGCAATTGCCCATTGACGCTCACGATTTTCCCGACCAGGCCAAGGTCGATTTTGCGCCCATCCTCCCCTTCAAGTCTGAGGGTTTCGGCAAACAACGCGCAACTGCCCAGCGAGTGCAATCCCATCGGCTCGCACCCCAATTCGCTCAGCGTCTTGCAGATAGGTGTATTGACTTTGTGCACGAGCGTGTGCTCGGCAATCGTCAAGGTTCGCTGGTCGGTATATCGCCGGCCCTGGACCCAGACCGGCTCGAGCCCCGCCTCGTTCATCGCTCGGGTAATGGCCTTGCCGCCCCCGTGGACGATGATCGGCCGCATCCCGACGGTCGCCATGAAAGCGACGTCTGTCAGCAGCTTCTTTTGAAGAGAAACATCGTCCAGAACGCTGCCGCCGAGCTTGACCACGACGATCCGCCCGCGAAACTGCCGGATATACTCCATCGCCTCAATCAAAGCACGAGATTTTGCAATAGCTTCTTCCATGGAAACCACCTTCGAAAAACGCCGCTTGAACAAGCCGTGTAAAGTATTGATTCTGGTGTGCCGCGTCAAGCCCTATTTGTCGCCAATTGCATCCAAAGATTTCACAGATAGTTCCCAATTACGGCTTTATGCCCATACCAAGCGTAAAATTTTTGTTGAGTTGAGGCCGATTTTCCTGCAATTTGCGGCGGCAGTTCTTGTTAAGATATGTGCGATGGCATTGCGCGCTGCGGCTGCTTCGGAAAGCTTGGAATATGGCCCGGTCAAGCAAAACAAATGAAATCACAGCGACCCGAGGGTCGAGCCTGGATCTGGCACCGGGCGGGCGCTTGGGCAAGTACCGACTGGCAAAACTGCTCGGCGAGGGCGGAAGCTGCGAGGTCTGGAAGGCTCGCGATACCGTCGAGGGCATCTGGGTGGCGCTGAAAATTCCGCTGGCCGACACGCACGGCAAACGCGACAACCAAGCCCTGCTCCGCGAAGTGCGTTTGGTCGCAAGGCTGCGCCATCCCCACATTATGCCGGTTAAGAACGCCGATATTATCGGCGGTCATGCCGTGTTGGCGACCGAATTGTCGGTCGGGACCCTGGCCGACTGCTCCAAGCCGATGTCGGTCAGGCGCATCATTTCCATTGCCGCCCAGGTTCTTGACGGTCTGATCTACGCTCACCAGAAGCGGATGGTCCATTGCGACGTCACACCGGGCAATATCTTTCTGTTTCCAAACGGCCGGGTCGCACTCGGCGATTTCGGCATCGGCCTGCAACTCAAAGGCCGAATGAGGACCGTGGACGATTTCGGCACGCCGGGCTACGTCGCTCCCGAGCAGGCCTACGGCCGGCCCACCCATCGAAGCGATTGCTTTGCCGTCGGCCTGATCCTCTATGAGTACGTCACCGGTTTTCTGCCAAAATGGCCTTTCCGCTGGCCCCCGCGAGGCTGTCAGCGCCTTCGCGGCAAGACCAGTCTGGCATTCGTGCGATTCCTCAAGCACGCGCTGGCGGTCGATCCCGACAAGCGGTTTGCGGACGCGGAGAAGATGCGGGCGGCTTTGCTGCAGGCGGTTCCTAAAAAGCTGAAATTGACGGCCGCCTTGAAATCCTCCGGCAGGAAGATGCCGGACTGGCAGAAGATGCGGCGGGCCGCGTTTGTCAAACGCTACCGTACAGCCTTCCCAGCCTTGCTGCGATGCATCGATTGCGGTGAGCCTATCGCCGAGAGTATGTCAATTTGTCCCTGGTGCAGTAGCAGCCGTAATCGCTTTGACGCCGAGACACCCTTGAGCCACATATGCACACGATGCCATAAGGGTGTGTTGCCTGAGTGGCGATTCTGCCCGTGGTGCTTCGGGCCCGGATTCGCCTCGCCCGCCAAAACATCCACCGCTGGGGCTCGATACCACAGCCGGTGCAGGTATTGCAAAGGCAAGCTCATGCGCTTCATGCGTTACTGTCCGTGGTGTCGCCGGAAGGTCCGCCGGCCCTGGCATGTCCGGCCCTTCCCGGAAGTATGCGGCAGTTGCGGCTGGTCGGTGGATTCGGCCTTCTGGAATTACTGCCCCTGGTGCAAACAGAGGCTGGTCTGAGTCAACTGAAAAGCAGGAGGTCACAGGTGGCCGAGATGACCGAACCGACCGCCACGCCGGGCCCGGCGGTTCAATTCCGCTGGGGCGCCGAGACACACCGGGGAAAGGTGCGCCAGGAAAACCAGGACAGCTTCTTTGCCGACCCCGAGCCGGCACTGTTTGTAGTCTCCGACGGCATGGGCGGCCATCGCGGCGGGGCCCTTGCGTCGGGAATCGTCGTCGAAGACCTGCCCGTGATGATTGAGAATGCTCTGGACAGGTTGAAAGTGGGTGCCACGCGAACCATACGCTCGCTGCTCGAGCGGACCATCGCCGAGCAGAGCAGGCAATTGCAGCTCGAAGGAACCAGTGAAAGCGGCTACAGGGACATGGGCGCTACCCTCGTCGTGGTCTTGTTGAGAAACAGCCGGTGCTTTGTGGCCAATGTAGGCGACAGTAGGGCGTATCGGCTTCGGGCCGACCGCCTCGTGCGACTGACTCGGGACCATTCGGTCGTCTCTGAGCTGATTGAAACCGGCCGTATCGAACCGGAGGAAGCGCTCGATCACACCGACAGCGGACAGTTGACCCGCTACGTCGGCATGGAAGAGAAGGCCCACTCCCATGTTCGGTCCTTCGGCCTCAAGAAAGGCGACCGCATCCTGCTCTGCACCGACGGGCTGACCGACATGGTCAGCGACCGGGGCATCGCCGGCATTCTAAGGACCGAAGCCGACCCTCATGCCGCCTGCAAGTCGCTCGTCGCCGCGGCCAACCGCGCCGGCGGCCACGACAACATCACCACCCTGATTATCGACTGGCTTAAATCCGTATAGCACCTGCACACTATTCTGAAGGGCCTTTTCCTCTTGCACATCCTCCTGCCGCAGTATAACATTCCGCCCGGTGGTTTTTTCCTGATTTTTGGAGCTACAGATGAATGCTCCCCAGCGCGCCCGCCCTGGAAGGCCGCCCATCAGCGTATAGTTGACCACCAAGGCACTGAGATGGATGAAGGATCTTCAGAAAGACCATTGCGGTCAGTCCCTTCTATCAAGCTGTCTCTCGCCCTCTACGGGATGACTGTCGTACTAATGCTGATTATGGGCGTTGTGCTTATGGTCTCTGGCGTCAAATCCATGCGTTTCTGCTTTGGTCTGGAATTTCTGGCGCAATGGGCATTCATGTTCTTTCCGATTGTCTTCGTCTTGCGAGCATGGCGATATGATCTTTACAAATCCTTGAATCTCAATGTTCCTGAGGGGGTACCTTTGATTGGGACTCTGCTGGTCGCACCGAGTTCATGCATCATACTGCACCAAATGCTCGCTTGGCAAATGAGCATTCTTCCCATGCCTGATGAACTCAATGCTTTAGTCGAGGGGGTCCGGGGCTGCGGGCAGACAAAAACGGGCTTTGCGATTCTATTCGCTTTGGCGGCTTTCTCGGCGCCCATCTGCGAAGAACTGCTGTTCCGAGGGATTTTGTTTTCTTCACTGCGGCGAAGGTTGAAGCCGGTGCCATTAGTTATCGTGGTAGCGATGCTTTTCTCCTTCTATCATTTGCATCCCTATAGGATGATTCTGATTTTCCCGTTGGGTGTTGTGTTGACATATGTTGTCCTGCGGTCCGGATCGATTTATTTGTCCATGCTTTGTCATTTCATCGTCAATACGCTAAGTCTGGTATTGATGACACGACTTCATGAGGTATGTTTTCCTGCGATCAGGTATAATGAAGAACAAGGGTTTTCTGTGACTATCATAGTCGCGACTGTATTCTTCTTCGTAGTCGGTGTTGTGTTATTGGAGCAACATGCAAGAGGGCCAACAAATCAATCCAGCGGATTCGCTAACGCTCGCCGCTGATCTCAACCGTTTGGAGAATAATATCAGCAAATCCAAAAAGGAGTATATCGTGCAACATCTCAGACAACTCATGCGCATTGCAGCCGTCTTGCCCGTTATCCAGTTCGGCTTGGCACAGGCGGCAAAGGCAGAATATGAGGCAAATTGGGAGTCACTAACGAAAAAGCAGGTTCCCGAATGGATGCAAGACGCAAAATTCGGCGTTTACACGCATTGGGGAATCTACTCGATCCCGGCCCACGGGGGACCGGACTATGTGAAGAACCTCTACGCGCCCCGGGCCGACACCAAAGGGGTTTACAGTTATCACAGGGAAAAATACGGCGATCTGAAAGACTTTGGCTACAAGGATTTCATCCCGATGTTCACCGCGCCGAAATTCGACGCCGAGCAGTGGGTCGGCCTGATGCACGAGGCCGGCGCGAAGTTCGGCGGAATATGTCTGGTCCACCATGATGGATTTCTGCTCTGGGATAGCAAGGTAAACCACTGGAACTCAAAGAATATGGGGCCCAGACGCGACATCTATGGCGAGATAGTCAGAGCAGTCCGCGGCTACGACGACATGAAACTTCTTGCGACCTTCCATCACGGTCGCACGTACGGTTATCCGTTCGGCTTTCTGAGGAAGGAAGAAATCACAGACCAGATGCGCCGGACCTGGGACATCTTCGATCCGAAGTACAACGATTTCTACTGGGGCGAAGAGACTCGCGACGCGGAAGATTTTCGCGCTGAATGGAAAGCCAAGATCACCGAGGTCATCGACAAATACAGCCCCGATGTGATCTGGTTTGACGGCCTGGCCACCAGTATGCGCAGTAACAGACCCTCAGAGCAGGACGTGATGGACGTGTTTGCCTATTATTTCAACAAGACCGGAAAAAAGGGCCAGGACGTCACGATCTGCAACAAGCATGCCGGGGATTTCAACTTCCCGGAGCGATTCGGGCTTCGCTGCTTCGAAAATGGCCGCGAGATGCCCGCCGATATTGGGCCGTGGTTCCTGATCGACCGCGCGATCGCTTATCCGTGGTCATACGTCAACAACAAGAAATACAGAGACGGCCCCGGTTACCATACCAGGAGCCTTATCGACCTGGTCAGCCGTGGCGGCATCTTTCTTCTGTCGCTGACTCCTATGGGTGACGGCGCAATACACGAGGCCGAACAACGGATCATGCGCGGTATCGGCAGTTGGCTGAAAGTCAATGGCGAGGCCATCTATGCCACAAGGCCGTGGAAAGTGTATGCCGAAGGACCGACCGAACTGATGGCGATGAAGAAGACCAGCAGTGGAAAACTCAAACCGGGCTGGGACTACCGAAAGGACTTCGTTGCCGATGATATCCGCTTCACACAGTCGAAAGACGGCAAGACACTGTACGCGGTCGCTCTAAGCTGGCCCGAGGATGGCAAGGTCGTGGTTAAATCGCTCAAGGCCGATTCGGCGCTGCGCCCCGAGAAAATCAACTCGGTCACGATGCTTGGTGCCAGAGAGCCGGTCAAATGGAACCGCACGGCTGCAGGGCTGGAGATCACCATGCCAGAAGACAGACCATGCGATTACGCCTATAGCTTCAAGATCAACTGAAACGGACCAGATATGCAAATTGAATCTATAGCAGCACTCGGAGCGAATTAGAGGGCTGCCGCCCATCTTTCGATGAGTTGTGCTTGATAATGATAGGTTGAGACAGAGGACAGCGGGCGCCCGGAATTACAGTGGAGCGTTGGGATGTGTAAATCGACTAAGATCAGATATGGTGGCCCCGGAATTTTCCGGCAATAATACCGAAATGCGCTTTACTCGCCCAAGGCATACAAATGACCGGTTGTCCGCAAATATATCTTGTTCTCGGCAACCGCCGGAGTGGCAAAAATCTTTTCCCTGAAATCGTTCCTTGCCAGAACCTTCAGTTTGTCATCGACCTGGATGACCGTGACGACGCCGCGCACGGAGGCAACGACAACCTTCTCGTCCGCGACAATGGGTGAAGCGATGTATTGCCCCGCCGCCCCGATTCGTTCACGGAAGAGTTCTTTTCCGGTGGCTGCCTCGAGGCAGGTCAACACACCGCCGTCCCGCAGGAGGTAGAGTTTTGCCCGACAATAGAGCAGCGAGGGCGTCTCGGGAATACCGCGCTGAATTTCCCAGGCCACATGTGATTTACGGGCATCCTTTGTCGCTCCGGGACGAATGGCCAGAAGGTTGGGTTGACTATGGGCGGCGAAGCTCGACATCGTTTGCATCCATTCAGCTTCACTGATAATCCGGTTCTTGTCATGGTCGAAGATTCTCAGCAGAGTGTCCATGCTTCTGACCGGCAACCCATAACCGGGATTGTCTTT
>CP070806.1:47733-86373 GCA_020343675.1 Phycisphaerales bacterium | reverse complement strand
ACCCGGGCGACGAGGTCATTCTGCCCACGCCTTACTGGGTGACGTACCCCGAGACCGTCAAGCTGGCCGGCGCAAAGGCCAAAATCGTTGAAACCCAGGCCAGTACTGGCTACAAGGTCACCCCGTCGCAGTTGCGCCAGGCCATCACGGAGAAAACCGCGATGCTCGTGCTCAACTCACCCAACAACCCCGGCGGATTCACCTACACGCCCCGCGAGCTCAAGGCCCTGGCCGAAGTGCTCGAAGGGACGAACGTCTGTGTTTTGTCGGATGAAATCTACGAAAAGCTCATCTATGGCGACACTGAGTTTGTGAGTTTCGCCGCGCTGAGCGACGATGCCTATAACCGGACTCTGACGCTGAACGGCTTTAGTAAGACGTTTTCCATGACCGGCTGGCGTCTCGGCTATACCGCCGGTCCGCTGGAAGTGATCAAGGCGATGGGTCGCCTGCAATCGCACATGACCTCGAACGCGGTCACGTTCGGGCAGTACGCGGCCATCGCCGCGTTGGGCGAGCCGGCGGCCGAGACCATCGAAGGCATGAGAAAGGAATTCGAGCGTCGAGGGCAATATATGGCCAAACGGCTGAACGCCATGGAAGGGATCTTGTGTTCCGAGCCGACCGGCGCGTTTTACTGTTTCCCTGATGTTTCGAGCCATTATGGCCGAAATATAAACGGGGCGAAAATAAAGGGCAGCATGGATTTCGCAAAAGCCCTTCTGGAGCAGGCCAACGTCGCGGTGGTTCCGGGCCTGCCCTTTGGCTGCGACAACAATGTGCGCCTGAGTTTTGCCTGTTCGCTCGAACAGATTACCAAGGGATTAGACAGACTTCAAGAATGGCTAAATCAGTAAAGAGAAGGAAGCAAAAAGCGTCGCCCGCGCCGCAGACGGGCGATTCATCCGTCTCTGAAGAAGCAGCAGCAACCGCCGGACCCCGCGCCTTAGCCGGCTGGCCCATGATTATCGGCTGGGCCGCCATGCTGATTTTCACGTTTCATGCCTGCACCCACATGGTCGCCGCCGGCGATACGTGGGTGGCGATGGCGTGCGGGCGGCATTTTGTCCATCACGGGGTCGATACCGTCGAGCCGTTCAGTGCGAATTCGCACAAGCCGGGCCCGACGCCCGAGGAGATCGCGACATGGCCCGGCTGGGCCCGGTGGATTGCCGAGACCGTCGGCCTTGATGCGGTCAAAGCCTGCCATCCCACCGGCTGGATCAACCAGAACTGGCTGACCCACGTAATCTTCTACTCGCTGGTTCCCGAGTCCTCTTACGCGGACGGCCTGAGCTTCTCATCCAACGCCCTGGTCTATTGGAAGTTCACCGTTTACATCCTGGCCATCCTCTGCGTTTATTACACGGGGCGGCTTCTCGGAGTCAACCCGGTGCTGTGCGCGGTGGTCTCGTGCTTTGCCCTTTTTGCAGGACGGTCGTATATCGACATCCGGCCGGCGGGTTTCTCGAACCTGCTGGTTGCCGTCTTTCTGCTCGTTCTTGTCCTCGCGAGCTACCGAAACATCCTCTATGTCTGGCTGATCGTCCCGGTGACGGTCTTCTGGTGCAACGTGCACGGCGGGTACATCTACGTCTTCATCACGCTCGTTCCCTTCGTCGGACTTCATCTGCTGACCAGCTTCTCGAAAAAGAGGTTTCGCTCGATCGGGCTGCGAGGCGTCTGTCACACCGTCGCCGCGGGCGCGGTCACGCTTCTGGCCGTGATTGCGCTAAACCCGTTTCACCTGACGAATCTGACGCATACGTTCGTCGTCAGCGTCAGCAAACACGCCGAACGCTGGCGTGACATTCACGAATGGCAATCCGCCTTCGATTGGACCAACCGGGTCGGCACAGGCTTCCCATTTCTGGTGCTGTACATCCTGAGCATTGGTCTGGTTGTGCTTTGGGTATTCGCCCGATTCCTGGTGCCAAGGTTCCTCAAAGCACCGACCAACGAGCTTGAGGCGCAGAGAAAGCTTTTCGGGTTCTTATCGAGAATCTTCGGCGCGGCCCTGTGCGTATTCGTTTTTTGGGTGACGTTTGTCAGTTTTTCGTTTCTCGCACTTGATGCGGGAAGCTTTTTTATCTGCGCGCTCTTTGCGATGGTCCTCATGCTGAGCGTCTATAAGAGCATTCATTTCATTTACCTGGTCGTCCCGCTTATTCTGCTGGCCGTTTGGTCGGGGGACCCTCTGGCTGGTTATGACAGCAGGTATTTCTATCCTTTTGTTCTCGTGCCCGCGTATGTTCTCCTGCACATTCTGGCTTCGCTTATCTCGAAAACGGTAAAGCGCGAGACCCGGAACATCGGTTTTGTCGCCGCCGCGGCGGTCGCTTCGCTGGTCCTGATGGTTTTGATCTTCGATCCATTCAAGTTTGACAAATCGATTTGGCACGTGCAGCAATTTTTGGACCTGCAGCGTTTGTCACGTCCGGTCTACGAACGCAACCTCGAAGTGACTTACGCCCACCTGTTCGACGGTCTTTACGTGGTCAATATCCTTGCCATCGTCGTCTGGCTGGGGATTCCCTTCTTGAGAAGCGCAATCAACCAGGCGGTCATGGAGCCTGAAGGGCCGCCGGCGGATGACACCTATCGACTGCCCAGGATTGACTTGGGGATCATGGCGGTTGCGGCCCTGACGATTTATATGGCGGTCCGGTCCCGCCGTTTCATTCCAATCGCGGCCATCGCCGCCTGCCCGATTGTGGCGATGCTGACCGAGCAGACCATTCAGGCGTTTTCCGCGGCGAGGAACTTCCATACCCGGGGTCGTCTGACGGTCTCGCGCATGCCGCACAGTGTGCAACTGTTCTGCGTGATTGCCGGCGCGGTGGTCGTTTTGTTCTTAGGCACGGCGTGGGCGGTCAAGTTTAAGCGTGTTTATCTCGATGCGTGGCCGTCCGATGCTAGGCTGAATTCGGTCTTCATGCGAATGACCGCTTCGGACGCCAAGCCGTTCTACGCCATGAAGTTCATCAAAGATAACGAGCTGTCGGGCAAAATGTTCAACTACTGGACCGAGGGCGGCTTTATCGCCTGGGGCCAGGAACCGGACCCGAACACGGGCCGAACGCCTTTGCAGTTGTTCATGGACGGCAGGGCACAGGCGGCCTACAACCGCAGCACGTTCGACCTCTGGTCACACGTCATGGCCGGCGGCCAGATCACTGGCCAGACCCTCCAGCGCACTCAAGCCCGCGGGCAGCCGGTGACGGCTTCCGATTACGTCAAGATCGGTCAATGGATGGACGAACAAATGCAGGCCTACAATATCTGGGTCGTCCTGATGCCGGCCGTGGTCTTTGCCGATCCGGATCAGAAAGCCATGTATCACGCCATTAAAGGGATCGAGTATAATCCCAACTGGAGACTCGTTTTCCTCAGCCGCAGGCAGAAGCTCTTCGTCGATATAAGAACCCAGCGGGGCAAAGAGCTTTTCGGGGGAATTCTGACGGGCCAGACGCGTTATCCGGACGACTATCACCGGAATCTGATTCTCGCGCGCACGTACTTCTTGTTTCTGCCGGAATTGGCTGACCGGAAGAGGGGGCTTGATCATGCTCTCGAAGCGTTCAAACAGAGACGATCTCCTACGCCAATGCTGGAAACTATGGCCTTCGGTGCGAAGTACCCCGATTTGAAACCCGAGGTTGACAAGTTCTGCGAAGCGTACGTTCAGGAATTCACGCAGAATCAGGAACTTTGGGCTCAGCAGGACGGCTATCGCCTTCACCTCGAATCGGCGCGGCTGGCCTGCTATCATTTGAAAACTGCCGCGCGGGCCCGGGGGGATATGGAAGTGGCAAGCCGTTATGCGCTGAAGGAAAGCGAATGTTTGGATGAGACAGCCTGGTTGTCTGCGAGCAAGAGGTGGTAATGGTGTCCGTCAGCGTTTTTTTCCCGTGTTACAATGAGCAGGAGAATGTTGGCCGGACCGTAGAAAACGCGCTGATGGTTCTGGGAAAACTCGACGCCGATTTCGAGGTTATTATCGTGGACGACGGCAGCAAAGACGGCACGGGGCGAATCGCCGACGAGATTGCCGGCCGCGACAGCCGGGTCAAAGTTGTGCACCACGAGCGTAACCTCGGGTACGGAGCGGCGCTGCGATCCGGTTTCAAAACGGCAACGAAGGAGCTTGTTTTCTACACGGACGGTGACGGCCAGTTCGATATGAATGAGATGCCGCCTTTACTGGACTTGATGGAGCACTATGACATTGTGAGCGGTTACCGACTCAATCGGCGGGATTCCTTCGTACGCAAGATCAACGGCTGGGCCTGGACGAAGCTGGTTTGCCTGCTTTTCGGCCTGAACATCCGGGACATCGACTGTGCGTTCAAGTTGTACAGAAGAGGGATTTTCGACCGGATTGAACTTTCGAGCACTGGGGCTCTGATCGACGCCGAGATCCTGGCCCGGGCCGCCCTGAAGGGGTACCGTATTACGCAGAAGGGGGTGCACCACTATCCCCGAACCGCAGGCGTACAAACCGGTGCAAGCCTTCGGGTTATTGCCCGCGCATTCAAGGAGTTATTCGAGCTGCATCATCGAATTCGCAGCGGGAACTGACAGCCGAGACGAAACAGGATTCTGAGGGTGCGACACACAGGATATGAGCGAAGGAAAGGCCAATTTATTCGTTTATGGATCGCTGCGAGACAGCTCGATTCTTCAATCGGTCTGTGGTTTGAGTTTCTCCAGAAGGGCCTCCAAAATCGATAGTGAGACGCTTTTTGCCGAATCGGCGCTGCTTCCGCATCATCGACGCGTTAGCCCGGACGACGTTTATCACTACGCCATCGAGGCGCCGTCTTCACGAATTGACGGTTTGGTCATCTATGCCGTCCCGGCCAGGGCCATGGCCGAGATCGACAGGTACGAAGGCAAACGCTACGAAAGGGAAACCGTCCGGGTCAACACGGCACGCGGCACCGTCGAGGCCCAGGCCTATCTGGTTTCTCACGACTCGATGAAACAGCATTTCGGCGACAGGTTTCACGTCAACCTGATCCACGAGCTCTGGCTGCGAAAGCGCATCGAGAAATTCATCAAACGGCACATTCGCCCGGGCGAGCGGACCGTCGATGCCGAATCGGAGCGCCGAGCGGACCGGGAGCTGCTCGCGACCACCGAGCGGGATCTGGTGATGAGCCATTATCGTACGGATGCCGTGAGCGATTACTATCTCGAACATGAGTTGGACCGCCCCCGGCCGAGCATCAAACACCTGTACGACGACCACGAGGCCGAGCCCTTTATCAGGAATTATCTCACCATGGTCGTCAGGCAGGTACTGTTCAACCAGCTCGATGAGCATATCCAGTCCCAGCACCGGTTTGAAATCGAGCGCCTGCGCACGTCGGAAAGATATTTCAACCGCTCGGCCAGCGTGCTTGTTGCTCTGCGAATGATCAATAGAAATCCGGAGACGGTTGATTTGATCGTCAGCAAGTGTCTGCAGACGATGCCCCATCGAAAGAACGATCTGATTGACTACGTGAAGTACGCCGTCCGGGCGGCCAAAAGCATGTTCGATGCTCGGGTGGTTGAATCCAATCTGGCTCACATCCGTTCGAATCTCCAAGCCGGACTGGTCCCACTCGGCATTGAGATGGAATTGAGCAACCTCGGCGCGGCCGCCGTAGAGCCGCAAAGAAGCCTTCAGAAGACAACCGACCCGGTCTATGACGGGTTCAAATACTTTTATGATTTTCACCTGGACATTCTGTCCTGGAAACTCGGCGGTTATGTGGACGACCACACCGGCGCCACCGACCAGGGACGGCGGAGCGGTTTTTTGGAGCTGGCGCCGGGAAGGTTGAATATCGCCGGCGAGCTGTCCCGGCCGGCTACCGCCGACCCGTGGCTGCTCAATCAGTTGATCCATGAGATTGTCAATTTCTATGACGTGCGTCCGCACAGTCTGCATTTGTCATTGCAGCTTCGAAGGAGACAGCTCGACAGCCAGAAGCTTCTGCCGCTCGGTTTCGTCAAATGTCTGCTGGTGCTCGGCGGCGGCCCGGAGCGGAAAAAGACAGGCAGGCTGTGGGTATCCCGAATGGGATACGACGAGATCAAACAGTACCAGCTCGGCGAAGAGCTTGTTTTTGCCCGGACCAGCAAGCGCCGGTGGTATCTGGGCGGGGATGAGATTGCGAACAAGCCGCCGGCGCAGGCCACGACGTATGTCCAGCAGTACAAATTCATCCGCCTGGATAAGAGAACGAATTATGAGCCGCTGATTATGTGTTTGAAGGGGTTGCAGTTGGCGTACAATCCGTCGGACTACCTGACGGCCGAGCAGCTACGACAGAATCCGATGTTGCGAGAGCAGTATGAAGACTTGAAAAAATGGGCGGCCGAGCCCACGGAGATCAGCCGCCAGACGATAGACAGGTTCGTGGCGATGGTTCAAACGGGCCTGATGAACGAGGGGCATCGCCAGCCGGTTCACAAACTGCATTACATCGACTACGTGCTCAGCGCGATAGATGGGCAACTGCGAACGTTCAACAAGCAGCTCAGGCAGAACGCTTCAAGTTAATCCTGCGCCCTGTTTTCAGCTTTTGGGCATTTCTTTGAATTTTTCCCTGATGAACTTGGCCGTCTGCAGGGCGGCAGCCTTGCCGAAATCGATGCACTTGTGCATCCCGGTGTTAAAGGATTCGACGAATTCCTCCTTGTCGAACGGTTCGGCCTGCCCCGAGCGTGTCGGAACAAGTGAGCCCAGGGACAGTTGCTTGCCGTTCTTGGGCGCGGGAGCCAGGGTGTAGATAGCTGTAGCAAAGCCGGCAAAATAGACGATGAGAAGGAAGATGAATTTTGATCTCCAGCCGCTCACGATGATTCTCCCCAAAGGAACATTGTTTTATCGGCTGGTTCCCCCCCCAGCCGGTCTCTTCCGCTTTCCTCTACTAAATATGTAGTATATGGAACGCCGGATGCCAAACGGAAAACGTCGAAACCGTGTTGTTTATCCTCCCATGAGCAGCTTCAGGGTCCGGCAGACCGTGGCGACCTCGTCCCTGGTCAGGTGATTGTGGAAGGGCAGGGCGATGGCTCGCCGGCTAACGGCTTCGGAAATGGGAAAGTCGCCCGGTCCGTAGCCGAACCGCTCGGCGATGAAAGGCATCTGATGCACGGGCGGGAAGTAATTGCTGACCTCAATATCCCGGCTTCTCATCTGCTCGAGAATATGGTCCCGCTGCTTGAGGCCAAAGTCCTCTCTCAGACGGATCACGAAGACGAACCAGCTCAGGTCGCAATTGGCCGGCTCGGAGGGAACGATAAGCCGGTTCTCATCGGCCAGCATCTCCCGGTACCATTGGGCAACCTGTTTGCGTTTGGCCTTGATTTCGTCGATTCTTTCCAACTGCGCGACGCCCAGCGCACAGTTGATATCGCTGAGCCGGCAGTTGTAGCCCAGTCTCTCGTGCCCCAGCCAGCGGCCGTCTTTGGCGCGTCCCTGGTTGCGAAGTGACACGCACGCATCGGCCAGAGCATCGTCGTCGGTCAGAATCATGCCTCCTTCGCCGGTTGTGATTTGCTTGTTGGGATAGAAGCCGAACACGCTCATTGCCCCGAATGTGCCAGCTTTGACGCCATTCAGCGCCGAACCGAGGGCCTCACAGCTATCTTCGATAACCGCCAGGTTGTGCTCTCGGGCAATCTCACAGACCCGGTCGAGGCCGGCGGGATTGCCGAAGACCTCGACCGGCAAAACGGCTTTTGTCTTGCCCGTGACTGCGGACTCGATTTTTGTCGGGTCGATGTTCAGACTGGCCGGGTCGATATCGACAAAGACCGGCCTGGCTCCGGCCATCATGATCGAAGTGGCCGAGGCGACGAACGTGAACGGCGTCGTCACGACTTCGTCCCCGGGCCCGATTTCCAGCGCCGAGGCGCATAGAAACAGGCCACTCGTGCCGCTGCTGACGGCGACGGCGCGTTTGGTGCCGATGTACCGGGCGAACGCCCCCTCGAACTCGGCCAGTCTGGGACCGAGCGACAGGTTGGGGCTGCGAAGCACCGCGCAGACGGCCTCGATTTCTCTATCCGTAATGTCCGGCCGGGACAAGTGTATCGTCATAAGCAATCTCCCAATGGTTCAGGCGGACCAGAACAATCTACGAAATTCTACTGCCTGCGATGAGCAAATCAAAAACATTTTCAATGGCCCGATACGCCGGCGGCGGCAAGACGCGGCTCTGCCTGCGCACAGGTCTTTTCTGCGCATCCCGGAAGCGCTTATAGGACGTCATGCGGCCGAAGCCGCCGCTTATTTGCAGCCCACGCGAGAATTGCGCATCCGCGTTAAACAGCAGGCCCTTTAGAGCCGAAGATAAGTACGGTTTTGAATACTCAGTAGCGGGAATCCAGACATGGCTAAAGGCAAGAACGTACTGACGACGGGCGACGTGGCTCGGATTTGTCACGTGGCTCCGCGAACCGTATCGAAGTGGTTTGACAACGGCCAGCTCAAAGGCTACCGCATTCCAGGCAGCAAAGACCGGCGCATACCGCTCAGCGAGCTGATTCGTTTTATGAAGGTGCACAACATGCCGACGGCCGAGCTGGCGGTCGGCAAAATCCGTGTGCTCATTGCCGACAGCAACGAGCAAACCGCCTCGGCCCTGGCCGGCGTCCTCAAAGGCAAGGCGGACTACGAAGTGCAAACCGCCCAGAGCAGCTTTGAGACCGGCACAATCGTTCGGACATTCACCCCGCACGTCTTGCTGGTCAGCTTCTTAGCCAACGGCATCGATGCGATGGGTGTCTGCAAAGGCATTCGAGACAACGAGGACCTGCGAACGATCAAGATCATCGCGCTGATAAACGATCTGAGCGATTCCGAAGCGGCGGCCCTGCTCAGCAAGGGCTTCGACGGCTATGTGCCGTACTCGGCCGAACCGACGGAGGTCATCAAGAGAATTGAAGAGGCGATAGCCATCATCTATTAGCATCCGGGCACGCCCCGTTTTGCCCAGGATGGCAAAGAAGCGGGGGGGATCAATAATCTTTGTAGTGCCTCATCCACTGGGGCCAGTCGTCCGGCCGGGCCATGCCGGCCATCGTCCACGGGCCCGCGATGTTGAAGCTGCCGTGCCATTTCAACGTCCACAGCTCTTTGAGCCCGACTCTTCTTGTGGTCCAGTCCATGAACAAAACGTTCACCGACCCATCGTGCCGGTCAATGCAGAAAATACGCATTTCGTTTCCCGATGTTCCGACGCCGGTGCGGGGCTCCCCATCGTAGCTCGGAGGGCTGTCGGTTGGGAAGGGCTGGCCGTCGGCGCGATAGGCCCCGTCTGCCATCACCGGCACGTTGTTCAGGCCCTTGTGATTCGTATGCCTCCAGTAGTCCTCCAGCTTTCGGCCGTCACTGACATCGTCGCTGTCATTGACCCACTCGTTGAGGGTGTAGCTGCCGGCTCCGTCCGGAAGCGCCGAATAGCGCACCGGCACCCCCTCGGATATGGTTTTGGTCGCCATCGGGCAATAGAGAAGCTTTTCGGAATTGGAGTAGTAATCGATCAGCTTCTGCATCCAGTTCAGACCCATGTAGTCGGGGAACTTGCTGTCGTTCTCGTCGGTGTACATGGCCCAGACAACAGCCCATTGCTTGAGGTTGGCCCGGCACAGGACCGTCTTGGCCTGCTTCCTGACCCGCTGCAAAGCCGGCATCAGGATTGCCATCAGCAGCGCAATAATTGCAATCACGACCAGCAGCTCAATTAGCGTGAAACCTTGCCGGCGCTTCATGATAGTACTCCTTCCAAGATTCAGACAAGAACCGCGTGAAAGTCCAGACAAACCGAACCCTTCGGGAAATCACCTGCCGGTAAGAAAAGCCAACCTTTTTCTCCGGCGGTGTTTTCTCAATAATCCTTGAAGCGTCGCAGCCAGGCGGGCCAGTCCCCGGGCAGGACGCCGCCGGCTGTTGTCCAGGGGCCTGCCGTGTTGAAAGCCCGATGCCATTTCAGAGTCCACAGCTCCTTGAGCCCGACGCGTCTGGCGGAGCAGTCCACAAAAAGCATGCCCACAAAACCATCGTGCCGGTTGACACAAAAATGGTTCATCTCATTGTTTACGCCTTGATCGCGTATGCCAAAAGCATCCGGCAGCTGGGACGGCTCATCCGTATGTCGCGGCCATGCATCGTGCCACGTGGAGTCACCAAGGACCGGTATAGTATTTGTGCTGACCGGCCTGCCAATAACGGTTCGCGTGCCGGGTGCTACGGTTGTGTTGTTGTCCACACGTTTCCAGAACCATTCCTCCAAGCGATCGCCACGATCGCTGGCCATATAGTCTGTCCATGTATTGTTGCCATAGCTGAAGACAAAATGGCGCACGCCGCCTTCCGGAAGATCCAGGTCGCGCCAGGCGGCTTTGAACGTGCCCCAGTCGGCGCTGCTTAGCATCTCGCGTGTGGCCGTCGGACACAAGAGCATCTCGAAATTATCCTTGTAATAGGGCCTCAGGGCGTTGATCCAAATCACTCTCTCGTCGCCGTCGCGCCAGCCTTCAGGAAAATAGCCGTTATTGTCATCCGTGTACAGCTTATAAACCAGCCCCCATTCCTTGAGTCTCGCTATGCAGGCCACTGCCTGGGCCTGGCCCTTGACGCGCTGCAAAGCCGGCATCATGATGGCCAACAACAGCGCAATGATCGCGATCACAACCAGCAGCTCAATTAACGTGAAACCTTGCCGGTGCTTCATGATAGCACTCCTTCCACGATTCAGGCAAGAACCACATGAAAGCTCGGATAGACCGAATCTTCCGGAAATCACCCGCCGGTAAGAAAGGCCGGGTTGAGACGGCCTTTCCTCTTGTCTTGCCGTCTCTTCTCAATAATCCTTAAAGCGTCGCAGCCAGAGGGGCCAGTCGTCGGCGAGGACGCCGCCGGCTGTCGTCCAGACGCCTGAGGTGTTGAAAGCTCGATGCCATTTCAGCGTCCACAGCTCCTTGAGCCCGACGCGCCTGGCGGACCAGTCCATAAACAGCAGGCCTATGAACCCATCATGCCGATTGACACAAAAGTGATTCATCTCATCGTTTACACCTTTATTGCCTATCCCGAAAGCATCCATCGTCAGAGCCGGAGTATCCGTGTCTCTCACCCAGGCGTCGTACCACGTGGAATCACCAAAGACTGGTATGGTATTTGTGCTGACTGGCTTGCCGATAAAAGTTCGGTCGGGTGCGACGGTTGTATTGTTGTTCACTCGCTTCCAGAACCATTCCACCGGACGGGCACCACGGTCCCCCGCATTATTGTTGACCCAGGAATTGATGCCATAGCTGAAGACGTCACCTTCGAGTGAGGCGGCTTTGAACGTGCCCCAGTCAGAAAAGTCCCGCATGAGTCGTGTAGCCGTCGGGCACAGAAGCATGTCCGGCTCGTTGTTGTAGTAGGGCCGCATTGCACTCATCCACAGTTGTTGCTCTCTTCTGTTAAAATAGCCGTTGTTGTCGTCGGTGTAGAGCTTGAACAACAAGCCCCATTCCTTGAGCCTTGCCAGACAGGCGACGGCCTGGGCCTGGCCCTTGACACGCTGGAGGGCCGGCATCATAATGGCCATTAACAGCGCAATAATCGCGATCACAACCAGCAATTCGATTAGGGTGAACCCTCTTCTCTTTCTCATACTAGCACTCCAAAACACTACAATAACCGCCCTTAAAACTTACTCTTAGCTATTTTATCACGTGGCCGCGTGGGATTCAAGGATTAATCGTCAGGTTTCTTATCTGCGGGAAAGTTTCCTATTTGGCTTTTTCCTGGAGCATGCGGGCCAGCAGCTCGAGCAGCTCCTCGGAATCGACTTCTCTCTCGCGTCCATCCACGTATGTTACCACGTAGCTGCCGTCAGAGAGCTTTTGCTGCATAAGCACGGTCTGACCGTCCTTCGTGTCGATGGCGTCGCCATACCATCTCACGTATTCGCCCCGGTGCAGCAGATGTTCGTACTTGGACCTGATGACGGCAATATCGTCCCGGCCGGCCCCTCCCCAGTACTTGACCAGCAGTACGCCGTCCCGGACGAGCCCGCGAACGGATGAATCCCGGTCCCCGAACAGATTCAGCAACAGGACCATCGTAACGACGATCACCGCCGCGGCCACGGATTTGCTCAGCCTCAGATCGATGATGATATTGACGGTGTCCCAGCCGATTTTGTGCCGGGCCAGCCTGTGGGGGATGCGCTGCTTGATTTCCTCGCCTAATCCGGGCCGGGCAGGCTCGGTCCATCGCCGAGGCAATTCAGCCAGCAATTCACGGACTTCTCTGTCTGCCATTGCAGCTCCCTGTCTTTCTTCGGGGCCCGCGTGCGATATCGCCCGCCCGGGTCTCTCTATGGAACGGTCTTTTTCAAAGTTCTTAACGCCCGGTTCAGTCTGCTTTTGAAAGTGCCTTCTCTGATGCCGGCGACCTCCGCGGCCTCGGCAATCGTCAACTGCTGCACGTAGTGCAAAACAATCGTCTCTTTCAGTTTCGTCGGCAGCCGCGTCACTGCGTCTATGACCTGCTCCAGCTGCTCACGGCGCCCGGCCTTCTCGGGCCCGGTCTCGCTGCTGTCCGGCATGTCAATAAGCTCGATGCCGGCCACTTCTTTGTGCTTGTGCCGGCGCCAGTACAATCGCGAGACGTTGCTGGCGATGCGATACAGCCAGCTCTTCAGGGCTTTGTCGTCCTTCAACTGCCCTATATGGTGCCAGGCACTGAAAAAGACGTCCTGGGTCAGGTCTTCGCTGACATGGCGGTCATGGCCGAGCCTTCGCATGAACAGGTAAATCTGTTCGTGGTATTCATCCACAAGCTCGACGGCCGCCGCCCGGTCGCCGGCCCTGAGTCGAGCGGAAAGCGGACCCGGCCTCTGTCTCACCGAGGCCTCATTCACGCCGAGATCCCGCTGCTGTCTTGTAGGATACGCCAGGTCGGGCTTCTGTTCCGCCAAATTTGCCTTTTCGTCCATTATTTTTCCTTGTCAGGCAAAAAGCAGTGTATCGCCAAACCGATTCTCCCGCAACATTAAATAAAGGGTTGATATGACCGGTGCGTTTTGAAATAATGAACGGCCCTATGGACATACGGATGAAGAAACGACTGGTTTGGGTGGCATTTGTCCTGTGCCTTGGCCGGTTTGCGAAGGCGGATCTGGCCGGACAGGTTGATGGCATTATCAGCGAGTCCCTGCAAAAGAGGGTCCGGTTTTCGATTCGCATCGTCCACGCCCGGTCGGGCCAAACGCTCTATGAGCACGATGCGAAGGAGCTGATGATACCGGCCTCGAATATGAAGATTATGACCAGCGCCGCCGCGTTGAAATACCTGGGGCCCGATTACGCGTTCAGGACCCGGGTCGGGCTGCTCGGTAACGCGCTGGTCGTTATCGGAAGCGGGGATCCGCTGCTGGGCGACGAAAAGACGGACGCCAGGTACGGCCGGGAGTCTGGCTGGATATTCAAGGACATCGCAAATACGCTGAAGGCCAAAGGCATCGGCACGATCGAAGATATCATTGTCGATAGCAGCGTCTTTGACAACGAGCCGGTCCACCCGAGCTGGCCGGCAAAGGACCTGAACAAGTGGTACGCCTGCGAAGTGAGCGGCCTGAATTTCAACGACAATTGTGTGAAAATCAGCACCAAAAATATCGACGGAAGAATCGCGATTTTTCTCGATCCGCCGACGTCTTTTATCGCCCTGATCAACAAGGTCAAGCCGATATCGAAGGGCACCGGCGCCGTGGGGACCTATCGCAATCGTCAGCCGAACAATCTGACCGTTTTCGGCAAGTGCAGGGACGCGGTCGGGCCGTTCGAGGTGGCGATTGAAAGGCCCGCTGCGTTTTTCGGCTACCTGCTGTTCGAGCATCTGGCCGGAGCAGACATCGACGTCAAGGGGCAGCTTGCGGAGAAAACGCTGGATGATTACAGGGGATTCAGGCCTCTCGTCGAATACAGCACTTCGCTCGCCGACTGCCTGGCGCGGTGCAACAAGAACAGCCTCGGATTGGCCGCCGAATCGCTGCTCAAGAAGATTGCCGCCCAAGGCAATCCGGACGGCAAAGACGGCAGTTGGGAGAGGGGGCGCGAGCTGGTCTCTGAGTATCTGGCCCAGCTTGGCCTGGACAGCAGCCAATACTACATCGACGACGGAAGCGGCCTGAGCCGGCAGAACGAGCTGACCGCCTACTGCATCACGACCGTTTTCCTGGACATTTACAGAAGCCCGAACTGGCAATTCTACAGGGATTCGCTTGCGGTGGGGGGGATGGACGGGACCATCGAGAAGTACTTTAAGCAGGAAAAGTACCGGGGCAGAATCCGGGGCAAAACGGGATATATCAACGGTGTCAAATCCTTCTCCGGCGTATGCAGCACGGCCGAAGGGGACATCATCTTCTCCATCCTCTCCAATAACACGAACGGCCAAACCCGCACCGTCATCAACAACATCGCCCAGGCGATCATCGACGAGGCCGACAGTCGCAGCGAGGTCACCAACTGATAACCGCACCGGCGCTATTTCATCGTGACCACCGCGATTTCGTACACGCCCACCTGCGGCACGCCGAATGTAACGACTCCTTCTCGCTCCTGAAAAGCCAGTTGAAGCTCGCTTTCTCGCTCCGGGCTCACCAGAATGGCCGATTCGACCCGGCGCCGGGCGGGCAAACGCAGGTGGATTGAGATGTCTTTGGCGGGAACGCCGTCCCGGTAGTTGACAAGGTGAACCAGACGTCGTCCCGGCTGCGAGGTCAGCTCCGCACAAAGCCCCGACGGGGCCTCAACCGATAGAGAAAGCCGATTGTCACAGGCCCGGCGGACAGCGCCGAGGATATCGTCATTTTCGGTGATCCGCACTACCCGAGCGGTCGGAAGGCTGTCCAGGCCCGGTTTTTCTCGCGGACGCAGCCACTGGTCATGCGTAGCGGCCTGCCCAACGATACAGACCCGCCCGCCGGAGCTGACGTATCGTTCGATTTGCCTAATCTGTTCATCGGATAAGGCGACACAACCGGCGAGCACCAGAACGCGATAGCGATTCAAATCATTCAGATGGTGATCGTAGATAATCTGGAAGCAGAGACGGTTCTCGATCAGGGCCTGTTCGGCCTGATGGGTCAGCCGGGCGGAATCCGGGCCAGCGAACACCTGCGAGCCGAAACTGCGCAGGACCGCCACATCGGCGACGACCTGCGTCTCGCGCAACAAATCCCGACGTGCATGAAAGAAGCGAATGAAAGGCGGCAGTGCCTCGGACATAGGCTCGTCCGAGCCCGGGCGAGCGACGATCTTGCCATATTCGAACCAGCAGATACAACCGAGACAGTCGCGGTTGAACGCCATCGACTCGGCCATCTCGAGCGGCGTTGTTGCATAGGCAAACGCGATGTTGTCCATCCGCCTGGCGACCTTATACGTGCCGATGCGCGTGCGCAGTTGCCCGCCTTCGTAGCTCGGGGGTCGGCCTTCGTCCCAGAAGGCCTCGCCGCCCTGAAGCAGCCGCCCATGGTCCACGGGCGGGCGAATCCAGTTGCCGGGTCCGCCCGGATTGCATTCGACGAGAATGTCCTTGCGCAGCGTCCGTGCATACCGGCCCATCCGGTCGTAGGACTCGGCAAGCGAACGGCATGAAAAGTCCAGCCACGCCCGGCGGAGCATGGTCTCGGCCGGACCCGTCATAGGCGGCTTGACGGTGTTGACGTTCTCGACGCCCATTTCCTGTAGCTGGCCGGCCGTGAAGTTCTCGCTTAGATAATCGGCGAAGCGCTGGACAGAGTTTGGATCCCGCCCCGGGCCGTATCCATAATTGTCGAAGTGCAGCAAGTCCACTTTGATGTCGTTGACGGCAAAGCGAACGAGTCCCCGATAGAACGCCTCAGCGCCGGCGTGGTTGCGGTTCCAGCGGTAGCGGTACGTCGCGCTGCCGTATGTCAGCGGCTTGCCGTCGGCGCCGAACAGGACCCAGTCCTTGGCCTCGGGCGTCTCTTCGAACAAGGGCTCCCAGAGAAAGGCTCCGCTGTAGTTATAAACTCCGACGCGCAGACCGGCATCCCTGCACAGGCTGGCAAACCTGACCGCATCGGCCATGCTTTGGCGCTCAGCTTCGAGGCCGGCCCCCTTGTAGCAGTGCATCATAATGAAATTGACGCCGAGGGCCTTGAGCCTGGCGACCATCGCGGGGCTGTGCTCGCGCAGGTAAGCGGCTCGCTGCTCGTCGGTGGGCGTGTAGCCCTCGCTGCCGTCTCGCCGGACGCGAAATAGAAGCGGCTCCCAACTGCCTGCCATGACAATCCCGTCTCGCCCGAGCCAGTCGGGGCGTTGATCGACCGGCAGGGTAAGCGGTTCGGCGGCGGCCGGACCGGTCAAAAACAAACACAGAGCGATGGACACCACGAGCGGTCTGAGAGCTATTCTGTGCAATCCGCTCGATGTTTGCTCGAATAGTCTTTTCATGGTTTTGCTCTCCTTCTATTTTTCGATACCCTCGGCAGTGGCGGACTACGGGTGTTTCTCCACGGTTCGCACGTCGTCCGCGACCTGACGCAGCGTCCCCAACCAAACATCACAATCATCCGTGCTGTAGAATTTCGGCCCCATGCCGCAGGGCAACGTCAGCAGGTCGCCTCTTTGAAAATCTCTGACGTTCTCTCTGGTTTCGATCCCCCAGGCGATTCTCTTGCTGTTCCTGTACGCGGGGTATTTTGTAATATCGTACTGTGAGGCATCGAAGCTGATGATCTCGATTTGGGAATTGAACAGATCGTCCCAGTTCATATTGCCACAGACGTGTACGCCCGGAGTGACGTCAAAGCTCTCGAACAGCGGCGTCCACAGTCGGTGGTAATCGAAGCCCGCCTGTCCCAGCGCTGGTTCGTCCAGAAAAAGGATTATCGTGCCGGCGTTCAATCCGTCGAGCAGGGCTTCGATGTGCTGGCACGTCCTGGCAATTGCCTCGTCCTCGCTGTAGCCGGCGAGGATGAGAGTAGCCGGGCCGATGCACTGCACCTTCACGACCGGCCGGCCTTCGCATTTTCTCTTGAACGTCTCTAAGCAGCTCAGCTTGCCCGGGTTCTTGATGTAATCCATCATCGCGTCGCCCAGCTTGGGCAGTTCGGGCAGGAAGGGTATGTCGTGCCTCAGGCTGAATTCCACGGCCTTCTCGACGTCGTCGTAAGGCAACGATCCGATTTGTGTCACGATTCCATTGTCAGACATATCACACGCTCACTTTGGCTTGAATCTTCACGCTCAATTTTCGGACGACTCTGTCGAACGAAGGCAACTTATTGTCATCGAACCCGACAGTCAATACAAAATGCCGGAATTCCTGAAACTCTGCTCCGGCCCCGGCGCCCTCCAATGCCCGTGGCCGCGCGAGCGGGGGGCTCAGGCATCCGTGAAATGTCTTCTGTAAAGCTCAAACGCTTGAATCGACCGCGCCGGAAGATAGTCAAATATGTTTTCAGGATCGGTGGCCAGGTCCCTGACGATGCTCAGGTTGTTTTCGTAGCCCAGATACTCCTGCTTCATGTCCTTGACAAGGTCGTGCTCATTTCTCGCCTGAAAAACCGATGGCTTGCCATACACGACCTTATACCCTTTGGCCTGAAGGTAATACGAAGCCCAGATGTCGTCCATGCGCCCGATATGCGGGAAGAGAAAGTAGTCCTTCAGCAGTCGCCCACGAAGGAACGTGTTTTGTGAATTGAACGGCGCGAGCCCATTGCTTGCTATGGGAAACACAGCCGGGTCGAACTCGCATTGCGGCGCATGCTCCATGCGGCAGACGGCATCGATGTCGGGCTCTCCGTTCCAGAAATCTGCCTGAATGTCGGGGCGGATGATTTGCCTTGATTTACCGGAGTAATCACGTCTGGGGACAAGCTGCAACGGATAACCTCGGTGCCAGATTTGTTTCTCGTTGGTCGCACCCACGGGGTCGAACGCCGGCAGGTCGGTCTGGTAGTAATTGACCTCGATGTCTTTGCCGACCATCAGGTTCTGTCCCCAGCCGTCACGGGGGATGTTGTCGTCGTCCACCACGGCTACGATGTCGGCTCCCATATCGTGGGCCAGCAGCAGGCCGAAATTCCGCCGTTGTATGCAGTTCCAGCCAATCGCGTCCGATAACTGCCTGTCGTACTTTTCCTGCTCCTCAGGGGACACGTAGGTGCCGTTCTTAACGCGGTAGGGGGGGGTCTTTTTGTCGCCGATGACGATTAGGCGCCAGTCGGTAAGGCTGTCAAAATGTTCGATGGCCTCGGTCACGGGATTGATCGTCGTAGTTACAATGACCTTCATTGTCCAATGCTCCATAGTCGAGTGCGGGCCGCGCCAGAACAAGCGGCGATCCTGCACGCTGTTGCAGTCCGGGATTCTCTCACTGCCTTTTCTTTTTCCTGAGACGGCCGGCCGGGACGAATCTTGTCTTGAGGGCTATGCGGAGATAGGCGAAAGTCCCGATGAACACACCCGCCGAAGTCCCTTCGGTGCGAGCCCGCCACGTGCATGGGATCTCGGTTATCCTTGCCCCGCAGCGCAGCGGTTTCAAGAGGCACTCAAGAAGAAAAGGGTGCTTCAATTCCTCCCAGCGCATCGGCTCCAGTACCGATTTGCGGTACAACCGGTATGCGTATGTCAGATCCGTTACCGTCGTGCGGTACAGAATGCGGAAGATCTTCTGAAAAAGGTAATTGAGGATGAGCTTCGTTTTGCTGTAGCCCTCGAAACCGCCTCCTTTGAGCCAGCGGCTGGCGGCCACAATATCCCAGCAACCCTCTCTGACCTTGTCAATAAACGCCGGAATCATCGCCGGGTCCGTTTCAAGGTCGCTGGCCATCAGCATCACGTGCTCACCCGATGCGATTTCGAATGCTTCCTGCATCGCACCGCCCAGGAAGGGCAATGTCTGTTTGTGCACCCTGACCCGGGCGCCGTACTCTTTCTTTATTGTCTCAACGACCACCAGGCTTTCCGGCGTCGTCCTTTCGGCGGTAATGATCAATGCCTCGTGCAGGTCGGCCCGGGCAAGCTCGAATATCGTATCTACAGTCTGCCTGAGCGAATACGTTTCGTTGAGTACGGGCAGAATGAAACTGATGCGCAAGGATCCATCCGTCCGGTTGTTAGTTTCCATGACCATCGAGACATTATTCTACCAAAACCATCGGCGGACCTCTACCGTCTGGAGTCCGTTTTTGGGGGATCAGGGTCTGAAGTATACCCTCAGGCCGTTCTCATAGACTTCTCTTCGCCAATCGGCTCCGGGCAGCGTTTCAAAAGGCTCCTCAAGATGCGAGAAATACTCCGGCTCGACGCCGACAATTATGGCCGAGGGAGGCGATTTTTTTACCAGCTCAGGCAGCATTTGCGGTCCGGCGGTGCGCGTGATGCGTCGCTGCTCTTGCGTCATAAGATCATCTATCCTGTATGCGAATACGCCGGCGGAAAATTCCGTATAAATCTCGCAGCCGCCTTCGAGGGCAAACAGCGGGGCAGTGGTCAGAACGAGCTTCGGCTCTTTGGTTCTGTTTGCGATGTCGGCTGCTACTGCGTGCACTTGCATCGGAACCCACGTTCCCGGCTTGAAAACCGCGGGAATGCGTGCGGTGATGTTCAGCCCTGCACCGAAGGCAACCAGTGCAGCCAGACTCATTAAAGCTGCGCCTGCTTTTGCGAGGCCCGCTCCCGTTTTTTTGTTCGCAAGCTGCGCCAGGGACGCTAACGGATAGGCAAAGCCGAGTATCAGAAAGGGAACAGGCGGGGCGAGGTATTGCCGCCAGATTGTCGGCAAGCTCAGGGCGATGGCAAGAAACGTAGCAGCCAGCAAACCTGCGAGCAGGGCACTTCGGGCGTTCGATACCTTCAACTTGCCGCGCAGTAAGACAAGGGCGACGACAAGATAGCCCGCGACGGCAAAAAGCAGCAGGTACCCCGGAAAAGTCAGATATGTCAGGGCAAGGCCCAGCTTGTCATGGACAATACCGATCCCGCGCAGCCATTCACTGTTGAGTATATGTATCCTGAATATATTGATGAAGAATGCCTCCGGCGCGCGGGCGGCAATCAGGACCGGATAGACCGAGACGACGGCCGTTGCCAGCAGGAACGGGACAATTGTTGTCAGGCGTTCTCTGACGGTCGCAGCGGGCAGACTCAGAAGCGCCGCCATGAAAAGCAGCTGCGCCGCGGCGGTGGTCATACGCATAAAAGTGGCCAAGCTGAGCAGGGCACCGATGAGGGCGACACGCCCGAAGTCGGCCTTTTGATCGGCCTCGATTCGGGTGAAAAGCAAAAAGGCCAGTGCAACACAGAGGATTACGACGTCGTTGTTCCAGGCGTAGCCGTTGGCATAATCCACCGCCGGGTTGTACACGTACAGCACAGCCGCACAAAGGCCAAGCAGCGCCCCCCAAATCCTGAGCTTGCCAAAAGCGCGAACAAAGACCGCCGCAATGCACAGCATCACCAGCACGTCGGCCAGAACCGAGACACACCGCCCGACGAGCAGATAACGTGTGGTATTGAGCGTTTTGAACAGGACAGCGTAGAGCATCGGATGGTAGGGCAGTTGAGAAGGATAGGAAAAATCCCTGTAAATCACTTTACCCTGGGCCAGGAGGACGCCGCCGGTGCAGTACATGTGCTCGTCCCGGCCGAGCTCCTTAGTCATGCTGTTGGCAAGAATGATCACCGAGAGGGCGATGAGTATCGTAATCCCAATAATCGTAATGGTTCTGGCAGACATCACTCGACTCGATTGAAATTCATATTCGGGGCCATTCTACCATTCGGCCAATTCGCCGAGAAGCTCTTCGACCAGATCTTTCATTGTCGCGATCCCGACGGGCTTTGCCTTTGTGAGACGGCCACCTTTGGTCACTAAGACAATCTTTTGCTTTTGCTTCTGCACGATATTCATCGCGTCGGTGACGGTTGTATCGGCATCCAGCCGGCAAAGGGGCTTGAGGAAACCGCGCAAGTCGGCAAACTCCTGCCCCGAACCCAACACGTCGTAGATATTGATAAAGCCAATGATATTTCCAGGCCGGCCCTCGGTGACCGGCAGGCGAGTGTAGGCGCATCTGTTCAACTGGTTCAGCAGAACAGTACGGTCGGAATCGACGTCAATCGTCTCGACGTTTTGCAGCGGTATCATCACCGATTTAACGTGCACGTGGGAGATTGTCACCAGCCGGTTGATGATGTCGCTTTGCACAGAGCTCAGAAGACCTTCCTCGTGCGTATCCTTCAGGATGGCCTGAACTTTGTGCCGTTGTGTAGAGGTAATAACCGTTTTTGAAGATGCGGCCAGCCCCGCCAGACGGGTGAACAGGGATGAAATGAATTTGAGCAGGCCGATGATCCCGCTGCAGCTCAGGAACTTGTGAAATGCATACAACAGCGGCGAGAAGGCCGGCATCATCGTGTCGGCGCGGCAAAAGAAAATATTCTTGGGAATCAGCTCGGAGAAGACAAACAGTACCGGCACCATGACCAGGGTGGCGAAAAGCTCGGCCTTGTGTTCATGTGCGGCGCCCATCCGGGACAGAAACATACCTGTGACCAGGCTTGTGGCGATACAGTTCACCAGATTGTTGCCGATCAGCAGAGAGAACAGCAATCCGGGGCCGTCGTGAAGGCATCGTCCGAGGATGACAAACGGCAACTGTTTTTTCTCGACACCCAGCCGCACACGAAGCCGGCTGAGCTGGTACAAACCGGTCTCCGAACCGGAAAACAGACCGCCCAGCATCACACAACATACGACTACCAATAATAGAATTGCGCTATGGACCATTGTTATCGAAGGGCTCAAGGGTCAATACGAGAGTCTCTATTCTGCGTCTTCGCACGTTCTCAACGGTGAACTTGAGATTCTTCAGAGACGCCGTGTCACCCGGCTTGGGTATCTTGCCGAGCAGGGCGGTGACTAATCCGCCGATGGTGACCTGGCGCGTCTCGGCCAAATCGACATCGAACACGTCGGCCCAGTCGTGAACGGCCAGATAGCCCGCCAGTCGATACTCGAAGGGACCGATTTGCTCGATGGGTCTAATGGGACCGGTCGGTTCGATCTGGCCAAGCAGCTCTTCGGCGATGTCCTCAAGACAAACCGAACCGGCGATGCCGCCATATTCATCGACCACCACGGCCATGTCCGTCCGGCTCCTCCTGAAAAATTCCAGGAGCGACTCAACTGTCCTCTGCTCCGGGACAAAGTGGACCTTTTGGACAATCTTGTCCAGCGGGACATCGCCTCGCAGCAAAATCTGGCGCAGGTGCACGAGGCCGACAATGTTGTCAATGTTCTTGACATAGACAGGCAGTTTTGTCAGTCGATGTTTCTGCATTTTTTCGCGGGCCACTGCGCTCGAATCCGTGACGGCGCAGGCCATCATATCCACGCGCGGCCGCATCACGTGCCTGACCTTGAGAAATCCAAGCTCGATGACCTCGGCCAGAAGCTTGTTTTCATCCGCGGTGATAAGACCCTGCTTTCGCGTCGTCTCGATCAGAGACCTGAATTCGCTGACGGTGATCGCCTTGGGGTGCCTGGCCGGCCCCAGCAAGAGCCGAAGCACCGGTTCCAGGATGAGGACTTTGAATACGAATTCAAGCGGCGTGAAGATCTGCAGGCACAGAAAAGCCGGCGCCGCGGCGACCACGCTCAGAGACTTTGAATTTGCGTAGGCGATGGATTTGGGCACGATTTCGCCGAAGAGCACCAGGGCGGCAAAGCTCCCCAAGGCGGCTATCGCCGCCGCCGTGCTGCTGTGGTCCTTTAGCCGGATGGTCAGCACGCTGGCCACGGCGTAGAACAGGACATTGACCGTCATATTTGCGAACAGGAAGCAATTAAGCAGTTTCCCTGGTCTTTTCAGAAGGTTCGCGGCCAATTTCTGCAGCCGATGCTTGGATGTCTCCAGCAGCCGCATCTGCCTGCGCGACAGATTAAAAAAGGCTGTCTCGGCGCCGGAAAAGAACGCGGAGCCGACCAGCAAGACCAGCATCAGAATAATTTTCGGAATCTGAGCCGCCATTAGCAAAGACCTGATCATGACGGGGGCAGCGTTATCGTGAAACGGCTCCCCTGACCGGGTGTGGATTCTACCGAAATGTGACCGCCATGTCTATCAACGATCATTTTGCAGAAGGCCAGCCCGAGGCCGGTCCCCGAGTGCTGCGCCGGAGCTTTCTCCGTCTTCGTAGTGAAAAACGTCTCGAAGATACTGTCCAGATCAGTCTGTGCAATGCCCTGTCCCGTGTCGGCGACGACGATTTCAACTGCGTCTGCCTTCTGTGTTGCGCCGATGCTCAGGACGCCGCCGCGAGGCAGCATGGCATCGCGGGCATTGAGAATCAAGTTCATCAGAACCTGTTGAATCTGTACGGGCACTCCTCGGACGGTGAGTCCCTCCGGAATCCGGATATCCACAGAGATTCCGTCTTTTCCGAAATCCCGGCAGAGACACGTGAAAATACCTTCCACGAGTTCGTCCAGCCGGCTGGTCTGCTCCGGCTGGGTTTGGCCGTCGGCCAGAGCGAGCAGGCTTTCGGCCACTTTGGAGGCCCGTTCGCAATTGGCCGCGGTCTTCTGGAGGGCCTTTTCAGTGAGTACGGCATCGTCGGGGTGATTCAGCGCAAGGGACGCATAGCTTTTTAAGGGGGTGAGCAGATTATTGATTTCATGGGCGATCATGTGACTGACGGTACCCACGTTCGCGAGATGCTGAAGACCGGCGAGCTGGGACTTCAGGGCCTCGTTACGGCTGTCCTGGGCTTTGATGCGTCTGTGCAGCGAAAGGCGTTTTTCCGTAATACTTGCCAATGGTCGTCTCCTGCTATAAAATTCCATTTCTAATGGAATATATCGACTTGCAGGACGTGTTTTCTTGAACCGCGGCACAGACAAGGCGGCGAACGGCCATGGATGAGCAAAGGATTCTGCAGGAGCTATTGGCGTTGTTGGAAGGCAACGGCGTGACTATTCGCAGCGAGCCTTTGGGCGGAAGTGGCGGGGGGCTTTGTACAATGAAGGGAAAGCACATTTTTTTTCTCGACACGCAGGCCCCGTCGGTTGCGGCAGCGGCGCTGTGCGCCGAGGCGATATCGAAAGTGGCGGATATTGAGCAGATATACATCAAGCCGCAGATACGCCAATTTATTGAAGATCACAGCAGTCAAATAACCTGAAAGGTGACGTCATGACCAAATGTAGATGGCTCATGGTTGCAGTAGTGTGTGCGGCGGCCGGATGCTGTTCTTTTCAAATGTCATCCGCTGCGTCTTCGGAGCAGGCACCTGATACATTCACGAATTCCATCGGTATGAGATTCGTGCGGATCGAACCGGGTTCTTTTCGGATGGGGCAGGAAGAAGGAGGCGACTGGGACGAGCGGCCGGTGCATGGAGTAAGGATTACAGTGCCTTTTTCGATGGCGGTCACGGAAGTCACGAATGCCCAATACGAACAATTCGACCCTGCGCATCGCGAGCTTCGCGGAAAGCTTGGCTTCTCGAAGCGGGACGACGAGGCCGTCGTGTTCGTGAGCTGGCATGAGGCAATGCGGTTCTGTCAGTGGCTCTCGAAAAAGGAAGGCAAGCCCTGTCGCTTGCCGACTGAGGCCGAGTGGGAGTATGCATGCCGTGCGGGCACGACGAGCGCCTACCACACGGGCAATCGCCTTCCCAGCGAGTTTCACAAGAACGCCAGGATGACGTGGTTTCCGGATCCGGCGCGCCGCCGAAAGGGTGCTGAGCCGGTGCCGCTGGTTGTCGCGCAGACGGCGCCGAATGCGTGGGGCCTCTACGATATGCACGGAAATGTCGAGGAATGGTGCTATGACTGGTATGGGCCTTATGAGCAAGCCGAGCAGACGGATCCGGTCGGTCGGGCCGCTGGGGATTTCAAGGTCACTCGCGGCGGAAGTCACGGCACTGAGATTGCCTTCCTGCGCTCGGCCAACCGGCTGGGGACGCTGCCTGAGGACAAAAGCTGGCTCATCGGATTCCGAGTAGTCCAGGCCGAGTTGCCCGGGATCGAGCCGCTTGCGGCTTCTGAACTGCCGTTGAACGCACGAGATGTAGTTCTACATCTTCAGCCTGACTGGGCGAGTGGTCCCGATCCGAATGAACCGTATTTCAAAGGGCCGCGCCAGTATGTCAAGATACCACCCGGCTCAAACGGCCCGATGTATTCGGAGCATAACCATGACCCTGCGCTGGTCGATTGCCCCAATGGGGACCTGTTGGCCATTTGGTATTCGTGTTGGAATGAACCCGGCCGTGAATTGTGTATCCTGGCGAGCCGGTTGCGATACGGCAGCGAAGAATGGGAGCCGGCTTCGTGTTTCTGGGATGCACCCGACCGCAACGACCACGCTCCGGCCTTGTGGTTCGACGGCCGTCAGGCCATCTACCACTTCAACGGCCTGTCTGCGGCGGCGACTTGGGGATCCTTAGCCACCGTAATGCGCGTTTCCACCGACAACGGCGCCACCTGGTCGAAAGCGACACTCATCAATCCCGAGCATGGCCTTCGCCACATGCCCGTCGAGTCGGTCTTCAGGACGCGGGAAGGTTTTATCGTCCTGCCCTGTGACGCCGTCACGGGTGGCAATGGCGGCACAGCCGTGCACGTTAGCCGGGATGGAGGCAAAACGTGGCTGGATGCGGGCGAGGGCCGTCCCGCGCCGACGTTTGAATCGGACACAAACGGTGCGTGGGTGGCCGGGATTCATGCAGGCGTCACGCAACTCAAAGACGGCAGGCTCATGGCGCTTGGGCGGGGTGACACCATCGAGGGCCGGATGCCGATGAGTGTCTCTGAGGATATGGGCCGAAACTGGACCTACTCGGCCAGCGAGTTTCCACCGCTCGGCGGCGGGCAGCGGCTTGTTTTGCGAAGGCTGTTTGAAGGGCCGATTCTGCTCGTGAGCTTCACCGACCGCAGAAGAGGCATGGTCATCCAAGATGCCGATGGGATTGAGCATAAGGTGTTCGGGATGTTCGTCGCGTTAAGCTTCGACGAAGGCAAGACCTGGCCCGTCAAGAGGCTGCTCACCGACGGCGGCCCCGCCAGGGAGATTGACGGGGGAGGCAATACAGGAAAGTTCGTGATGGACGCCACCCACGCCGAGCCGAAAGGTTACCTGGCGGCCACGCAAACACCCGACGGCCTTATCCACCTGATCAGCAGCAAGCAGCATTACGTTTTCAATCTTGCCTGGATCCAGCAAGGCGCAAGAGGAGGGCGGGAACTGAGACCGGAACATGCGGATCATTGGCGCGTACCGGGTGTGGTCATCGACCACAGTCCGGCCGAGAGCGGCAGGTATATCGGCTCGCCGAGCATTGCCGCGCTGGGCAATGGTGTGTATGCGGCTTCGCATGATTACTTTGGGCCGGCGACGAACGAAAATCGCACGGCTATCTTCCGTTCCGACGATTCGGGCAGGACATGGCGACGACTCACTGAATTTGACGGCCAGTTCTGGTCCTCGCTGTTTGTCCACAAAGGGGCCCTATACATTATGGGTACGGCCGGCCCGTACGGCGGCGCCGTGATTCGCCGCTCCAGAGACGGGGGCGCGACCTGGACCACGCCGATCAATGAGCAGTCGGGCCGATTGTTCGCCGAAGGCCAGTATCATTGCGCGCCGGTGCCCGTCGTCATCCACAACGGGCGGCTCTGGCGGGCGATGGAAGACAGATACCCGCCGGAAGGCTGGGGCAGTAACTTTCGCTCGTTCGTGATGAGCGCTGCCGTGGATGCGGACCTGCTCAAGGCCGATAGCTGGACTTCCACTAACCGGCTGCGCTTCGACCAGGCATGGCCCGGCAGGGCGTGGTTGGAAGGAAATATCGTTGTCACCCCGGACAACAAGCTTGTCAATATCCTCCGCGTCGAGAACAAAGAACGAGAAATAGCGGCCGTGGTCCGTGTTTCCGGGGACGGCCAATCTGTGTCTTTTGATCCGGACAGCGATTTCATCCATTTCTACGGCGGCACGAATAAATTCACAATTCGCTACGACCCACGGACTCGTCGCTATTGGTCGCTTGTCAATAAACAAAAGAATCCGACGGCCTATCGCAACGTTCTGACGCTCGTCTCGTCGTTCGATTTGGGGAGCTGGCGCGTTGAATCCGTGATTCTGCGTCACGGGGACAGCATCAAGCACGCCTTCCAATACATCGATTGGCTTTTCGAGGGAGACGATATCGTCGCCGTGTCCAGGACGGCCTATGACGACGGCCTCGGCGGCGCCCATCGCGCGCACGATGCGAACTATATGACCTTTCACCGGATTCGAAATTTCCGCGAATTGGGGCAACAGTAGAAAAGGAGCAGTACAATATGCCGGCCAAAAAGATTGCCATCATGGTGGACCAAATGTATCAGGTGCTTGAGGTCTGGTATCCGTACTATCGATTTCGCGAAGCGGGGCTTGAAGTTAATTTCGTTGCGGCCGAGGCGTCAAAAGAGTATCCTTCAAAGGAAGGCTATCCTTGCGTCTCCGAAGTCGCGGCGGCCAAGGCTAACGCGGGCGATTACGACGGCCTGCTGGTGCCGGGAGGGTTCGCGCCGGATTTCATGCGACGAAGCCCGGACGTCATTAGGTTCGCCAACGACATGGTCGATGCCGGCAAAGTGATCGCGGCGATCTGTCACGGCGGATGGTTGCTGTGCAGCACGAGGGTGTACAAGGGCAGGAAGGCCACGTGTTTTATGGCAATCAAAGACGATATTATCAACGCCGGCGCTGAATACATCGATGCCGAATGTGTTGTGGACGGCAATCTGATCACCTCACGCAAGCCGGATGATTTGCCTGCATTCTGCAGGGCGGTGATGGATGCGTTGAAGAAGTAACGCACGCGGTTTCGTTGAACAGGAGCTTTTGTATATGGGCAAGAAAAGGGATCAGAAGGAGCCGGCGAAGACGCCCGTTGTGCTGGTGGTTGACGACAACCGGCCGAATCGTGAGCTGTTGCAGGCGTACCTTGAGGATGTGGACTGCCGGGCGGTTCCCGCGCGCGATGGCCTGGAGGCGCTGAAAATCGTAGCAGAGAATCCGCCCGATTTGATTTTGCTCGATGTGATGATGCCCAAAATGAGCGGCTTTGAAGTCTGTAAAAAGATCAAGAACGACCCCAGAACCACCGACATTCCCGTCATCATGGTCACTGCCCTGAATGAATTCGGTGACATCGGACGCGGCCTCGACTCCGGCACGGATGACTTTCTCAGCAAGCCCGTCAATAAGCTCGAGCTTCTGACGCGTGTGAGGACGATGTTGAAACTGAAACACCTGACCGATAAGATGGACCGAACGCTGACGTATCTACGCGAGATAGAACGACAGGCACAAATGGCAAAATCTGATTCACTGTAGAATCACGGTCGAGCAAGAGACAACAGGTTCCCATAAATTGAACGTGCCCGCGAGGGGACGGGATTTTGCGTTCGGGCCCTGCCGGCCCAGGTCACCAGGGCTCTCCCCCGGCACTGTGCCGCTTATCCAGGCCCCGTCTGCCTCTTGAAACCCGTCGAGGCACGTCTCATTGCTGGCAGGGGGGCTGAGATTACAGCAACAGCACTTCTTATAGGGCAGTCTCATCGGATCGGCAAAGGTCCTCAACAATGGGCTCCCGCGTTTGAAAAATCGTAACAATCGGCACAGCACACACAATCCGCCCAACGACAACACAAAATGACGTATCGTCTCGCCAACTGCCCAGGGCGGGGTTAATCCGCGCGCGTCGATGGTCGATACTCTCACTGTGATTCATGCGGACGGAGGATGATTCACAGACCCACTATCACGACTGCAAGCCAAGCGTTGAAGACTGGATGAGAGTGATGTATGAGTCGATTACTTGAGATTCTCGGCAGGGCGATTACGGTCGATACCGCCGATTTGATATGGCACTGGCTCAACACGGTCAGGCTCCCCGCCGGCGAGGACGAATCCGCCCGATGCGAGCAGTTCAATACGACGATTGAGCTGATGAGCCGGATGAAGCTCGATACGGCCGCCGAGCAGCTTCGGATGTATCTGTTCGAAAATCCCGCCTGCACGCACGGCCGGCTGGCGGCGGCGGCGATCTGCCTGCACGGGGGCCGGCTCCGGGAGGCGATCAAGGAATTGAATTCCGTGTATCTTCGCCACCCGAATAATACGATGGCTCTGTATGCTCTCGGGTATTGCTATGAGCGGCTTGGCAAAGAGTCTCAGGCCATAGAGTTCTACCAGGATTGTCTGAAGTTCAAGAGCTATTTGCAGCTTCCGGCCCAGCGGCTGGCGGCCATCTACTTCAAGAACGGTCAGTTGGAGAGGACTCTCTGCCAATATGAGCTTCTCAAGAGCGAGTACCCCGACGAGATCGCGACGCTCGTCACGCTCGGACATCTGTACATGGCCATCGGTAAATACGCCGAAGCTATCGAGACGTTTAACACCGCGATCCTGATTCATCCGGACAACTTCCACACTCCAAATGACACGACGGACCAGCTCATCGCCGAGGGCGAGCTCGAAGAGGCGCTCGAGCAGGTCGAGGACCTGCTGCGGGCCGAGCCTCACAGAATCGATTTGCTCTTGAAGGGTGCCGACATTCTTCGCATGTTGGGGGCCACCACAGAGGCTCTCTGCCAATATGAGGAGGCCCTGCGTTCGTGCCCGGATTTCCTGGAGGCCGCCATCAAGCTGGGGACCCAATACTTGCAGACGGGCCAGGAGCAGCTTGCCGCCCGGCAATTCAACAAAGCCGTCGAAATCAACGACAACATTGTCGAGGCCTACATTGGCCTGGCCATCGCTCAAAAACTGGCCGGAATGATTCCGGAGGCATTGGGCACGCTCTCCCTGGCTGCGGCCATTCAGCCAAACAGCTCCCTGTTGTTCACCGAGACCGCAATGCTTCAGTTCAAGACCAGGCTCAGCAGCAATTCGCTCTTCGATGAGGTGGAGGATTCGGCCGGTCTGACCAATGCCGTCATTACGGCTCACTGCCGGCAGATCGAGTTGCGGCCTCAAAACCCTGACTTGCACTATCGACTCGGCCTCCTGCTGATGAACGTCGGAAGGCTGAGTCATGCCATCAGTTCGTTCGAGACGGCCCTGCACCTTAATCCGGCCTACACCAGGGCCCGGAGCAAATTGGCCGTCGCTTTGTTCGAGGCAGGGCGTAAGAGTGAAGCGCTCGAGCAGTTGACCGGCCCCGACGGTCTGGACAGGGACTCACTCGAACTTCACTACCAAACCGCCCTGTTGTATTGCAACAAGATAAAATTTGCCTCCTCGCTGCTCAATCTCGAACGTCACCTCGAGAACAACTACTCGGCACCGGATGCCACGGTCAACATCTCCATCATTCTTCAGAACCTCGGATTGCTGGACCGGGCAGCGGTGACATGGGACAATCTTTCAGCCACGGCCGACCACGCAGTCAATGCAAAGTATCCGTTCTCATTCTGACGGGCGAAATGCCCCGACAAGGCCAAATATCGCAAACCCCACTGACGAGCTCAGAACGCGGCCCGAATGAAACATAACATATATTATGAGACGTTATGGATGGTCTCGTTTTTAGCGACTCCACGACGATACACCATTGCAGCTGCATTGGGTCTTGAGTGAGCGGTCAAAGGTTTTCGCCTGTTACTCTGGTGCCAACTTCAGATAATGACTCGTCCGAGGTCGCTATGGTCTGCAAGTTCGGGCGCCAATGGTGAATTGTTTTTGATCGCGCGTATCGATTGGCGTGGGAGTTTGTACTGAGTACCTTTCGCGGATGGCGTGTGGAAATGATAGGCGCGTGCCTGAGATCAGAGATGGTGGATGTGTGCGGTGATCGTTTGTGTTTGTCACGGACGTGCTTGTCCGCGTACGGGCGAGGCGATGTGCATCCTTGGCGAGAATTGTTCACAAGCGTCGGCAAGAAATGAGTTTGCCGCGCAATCGATCTAAGGTCCGATAAGGGAGTCGGGAGATTCTCGCAGCGACAACGGTTTGCCGAGGATTTCGTAATGGAGGATTGCCCTTCTGAGCTGGTCGGGGTCCGTGTAATCCGACAAGAGTCCGGGGAGATATGCCGACGGGAGTGTTTCAGCGGGTGGCGAGAGTTCCGCAGCGTGCGGTATTGCTGAGGATGTTGCAGGAGACTGCGAGGCATCCACGACCTTGGGCGGACTTTTGGGCCTTCGGACCGGGCGTTCCGGCGTCTGTTCCGGCTGTTGAATCTGATCGCGGAAGGCCTGTTCGGCTTCGGCAGCGAGTTTCTGGGCGGCCACACGCCACTCGGCGAGCCGCGTGCGTGCGGGGCGATGCGGCTGAGATTCCTTGCCGCCGGCGGGGCGTTGGGGTGCCTTGAGCAGTCGTTCCTGTGCCGCCCTGCTTTGCGCCGCCGGCCCGTGGACCGGTTTGCGAGGCGGCTGCATGGCATCGCGGCTTTTCGTTTTTCCCGTCCTGGCTTTGAGAATACCGCCCAGGGCCCAAAAGACGGCCAGCACCACAACGAACAGGATGTTCATCCACTTCTCGGCGTCCTCGTTGCGCTGAGCCAGGATTGTCTGTGCCAAAGGTATAAGATCTCTCATACTTTTCCCCGCAGACCACAGAGGTTATCAGGATTCCGATGCCGGGGTATCGAGACTATTCTTTCTTCTTGGGCCCTGCGATGGAATCTCTCATCGAGGTGTCCGCCATGATATTCTTCATTCTGTAGTAGTCCATGACGCCGAGGTTGCCCTTCTTGAAAGCCTCAGCCATGGCTAACGGCACTTTTGACTCATTCTCGACCACGAGCGCTCGCATCTCCTGCTCTCTTGCGACGGCCATCGCCCGGCGTTTCTCGGCCTCGGCCTTTGCCCTTCGCATATCCGCCTCAGCCTGGGCGGCCTGCAGTTGGGCGCCGACGTTCTGGCCTACATCAACGTCGGCAATGTCGATGGACAAAATCTCATAAGCCGTACCGGCGTCAAGTCCCTTGGACAAAACCGACTTGGAAATGTCGTCCGGATTTTCCAGAACACTTTTGTACGTTATGGCACTGCCAATTGTGGTAACAATTCCTTCGCCCACGCGAGCGATGATAGTCTCCTGAGTAGCGCCGCCTATCAGTCTTTCAATATTAGCTCGGACCGTCACGCGTGCCTTCGCTTTCAGCTGGATGCCGTCCTGAGCAACTGCATCTATAGTGCCTCTGCTCTTCTCGGGATCGGGGCAGTCAATCACCTTGGGATTGACGCTTGTCTGGACCGCCTCGAGGATGTCGCGGCCGGCCAGGTCAATTGCTGTAGCCGTTTTCAGGCTCAAGTCAATATTTGCCCGGTTTGCAGCCACCAATGCGCGTACGACATTCGGGACCCGCCCACCGGCCAGATAATGGCTCTCCAGGTCTTTTGTCGTCAGAGTCAGGCCCGCCTGTATCGCGGTTATCTTGCTGATTACGATGGTCCTGGCATCGACCTTCCTCAGCCACATGCCGATCAGCTCGGATAATCTGACGTCGGCCCGGGAAAAATATGCCTGCAGCCACAGTCTGGCGAACTTCACGATCAGGAGCAACCCGACCAGACCTATAATGCCAACGACGACCAGGACGACCATCGTGCCTATCATCGGAGCCTCGGCAGCTCCCAATATCACACCTGTCAAGCTATTCATCTTCGTATCCTTTCATCAGCTATCTTCGATCATGCGAACAGTCAACTGCGTGCTCTGGACGCAGATCACTTTGACCTTCATTCCCTTGTCAACGTATCCGCTCTCGGCGACGCACTCGACTCTTCTTCCCGAGAAATCACATGTGCCCACCGGGCGCAGCGGCGTCAAAACGACGCCGGTGGTGCCGAGCAGCTTCTTAAGTTCGGCCGTATCGGGAACGGCATCACCCTGCTCGCGCTGCGGCGGCGCGAGTGTGACGTTCTTTCCGAACCGCGTTTTCGGCAATATTTTGTAAGCGACGATCAACGTCGCCGGTATCATGACCATCGCGAGAAGGACCCCAATCCAGCCGGCGACTGTGCTGTAGTGAAAAAATATGGCTATACCCCCCACCAGGCACGCGAGCGCAGAAACACTTATCAAGCCGCCGCTCGGCACGAACACCTCCGCGACGATCAACGCCGCACAGGCAAGAAACAAAACGACAGCTAAGATCAGCCACCAGCCCATGTGTGTCTTCCTAAGATTGCTCTTTGAGAGCTTTAACAACGACTCGATTGCCGTGAATTTCAATTATCCCGACCCTGGTGCCCTTGTCAAGGAACTCGGCCTCGGCGACGACATCGACAATGGCGTCGCCGAATTGCGCCTTGCCCGTCGGTCTGAGTGTCGAGATGACCTTGCCGGTGTCACCGAGCTGTACGTCCGTGGTCTGGGTCTCGGGCGAAGCGGTCAGGCTGACGCGCATCTTCATCCCCTGCCCGGTCGCTCCCGGCACGAGAACCAGGCCGCTCAGATACGGAATGCGCGGCAGGTGCCTGGCCAGAATCCACGCCCCAATGATAAACCCGACAAAGCCGAGCGACATCCCGATGACCCCCTGAATGAAATCATTCCAGCCGATGGAGTCCTGCGGCCACGGCACCCGGTCGGGCGGATTCTTGACGAGCATCCCGAACAGGCCGACGAGAATACACGTAATCCCGGCAAAACCCGCGATGCCAAAGCCGGGCAGGACGAAGATTTCCACCAGCATCAGGATAATCCCCAGGAAAAACAGCGCCACCTCGACCCAGTTGGCCAGTCCGACGAGGTATTTGCTGCCGATGATGATGACAAAGCAAATCACCGCCACAAGCCCGGGCAGCCCAACACCCGGCGTGTTGAATTCGATATACGCCCCCAGCAGGGCGAGCATGACCAGCACGGCCATCACCGCCGGCGAATTCAACCACCGGACCATCTCCTCCGACCAGTTGGTCTCAAGGACCATCGGCTCTGCGGCGAACGTCACGCCGTCGCGTTCGGCCAAAAACACCAGCGCCCCCGACCTGTCTTTGACCTGTGCCCTGGCGATGCCGTAGTCGTGAGCCTGAGCGGCCGTCAGCGTCAGAAGCTCATCATCGTTGACAATCAGCTCTTTGCCGTCGGCGTCGTATCGATTCGGGTCTTCGGCCAGCCGCTCGTCCTCGACATACTCATAAGCGCCCGTCTGGAGATTCCTGACTCGATAGACCTTCGTTTGCATGGTGACCATGGCCTTGAGCAGCGCGGCGGGATAGCCGTTTGCCTCGGCCGCCCGCATGAAGGCCGCTCGCGTGAAACTCTCGACCTTTTCCCGCTCGACGCCTTCGAGCTTGCCGCCGATGGTGATCGGGGCGCAGTCGCCGATGGTGGTGTTCTCCAGCATGATGATGTCCTGGCACGAAACGCTGATCATCGCCCCGGCCGATATCGCCTCGGTCGTGATGTACGCCACGGTGTGCGCCTTCTTGCCGATATCGAGTATGAAGTATTTGGAGATGTCGTCGGCCGACTGGAGCAGCCCCCCGTACGTGCCAATCTCATAAATCAGGTATTCCACATCGGCATCGAGGGCAATCTGGGTCCGGCGCCGGATGGATTTGTAGAGCCCGTCGTCGATCAGGCCCTTGCAGACGATGACCGCGGCTTTGACGGATGTTGGCTCTGCGCCGGCGTCGCTCAGCTCGACGGGCGCGCCCGCCCCCGCGAACAAGAACAGGCACAGCACACCAACCGCAATTATACGAAATGCATTCTCCATAACGTGAATTATACCGTCCGACGGTCTGGCTGGCAACGCCCTGTTTATGTCTCGGCCGGAATTTTCGGCTTGATTCCCTCCCATTGCAGGCCGCCGATAATCGCCTGGGCGATGTTCGTGAGGTGGTCGCCGGACTTTTCGATGTTGTCCACCAGGTCGATGAATATCAGGCCGGCCTGGGGCGTGCAGATGCCGTTGCCCATCCGGTCCACGTGACTGCGGCGAAACTCGAGCTGCATCCGGTTAAGGTTGTGTTCGTTCGTCAGAGCCGACTCGGCGGCCTTGATATCGTTATGCTCCAGAGCAGTTATGATGCGATCGCACATCTGATCGATTTCTGTTCGAAGCATGTCGGCTTCGGCCTGCGCCGAATCGCTCCAGGAGAGTTTCTGCTCGATCTTACGTTCGCCGATTTCGACGATGTTGACGGCATGGTCGCCGATGCGCTCGAGGTCGTTGACCGTGTGCAAAAGCACGGGCAGCTCAATGGAAACCTCGTTCGACAAGTTCCGGCGTGACAGCGCCGTCAGATACGACGTGATTTCGAGCTGCATCACATCGATGAAGTCTTCCAACTCTCTGACCGATTTCAACTCTTTCCTGTTCTTGTCCATGATCCCGTCAACCGCTTGTCTGACGGCCTGTTTGGCCGTCTTGGCCATGCGGACGATTTCCCGTTTGGCCTGCTCCAGCGCGATCACCGGCGTATTCAGCAGGTGCTTCTCGAGGGCCACAGGCTTCTGAGCAATCTCCTGCTCGGTGATCGGGACAATCTTCTTGACGACAGTGACCAGCCAGCCGAGGACGGCCGTAAACATCAGGGCGTTGCACACGTTGAACAGGCTGTGAGCAAAGGCCAGTTCAGCCATGATTGTCTTCTCGGACAATTCCCACGGCGTCAGATAATCGACCGCTCTGCCGAACACCCCGTACCAGACCAGCGGCAGCATATAGACCACACCGATGACATTGAACATCGTATGCCCCCTGGCCACACGCCTGGCATTTCGAGACGTCTGCGTTGCGGCCAATTCGGCCGTAATGGTGGTGCCGATGTTATCGCCCAGGATAAACGGTATGGCCACCTGAACGGCAAGATGCCAGTCCGTCCCGAACGCGCCCTGGAAAGCCAGAATCTGCACGATCATGATCGAGGCCGAACTGCTCTGAAGCAGCATCGTCAGAGTCATGCCAGCCAGCACCGCCAGCAGCGGGTTCTTTCCGACCCAAATCAGAGTCCGTGTCACGTCAGGGTTGTCTTTGAGAGGATCGAATGCCTCCTTCATAAACCCGATGCCCACGAACAGAAGGCCAAAGCCCAGCAGCACGTTGCCAAAGCCTCTCATTTTTTGCGTCTTGCCCGCCGTTCGCAACAGAAAGCCTGCGCCGATAGCCGGAAGTGCATACGCGGTGATTTTCAGTCCCCCCAGCCCGAAGGCCGAAACAACCCACGCGGTAAACGTCGTCCCGACGTTCGCGCCGAGCACGACGGACAACGCCTGCTTCAGCGTCAACAGGCCCGCGTTGACAAATCCGACGGTCATCACCGTCGTTGCCGAACTCGACTGAATCAGCGCCGTCGTAAACGCCCCCATCAGAACGCCGAACATTCGGTGCTTCGTCAGCGTGCCAAGGATATCCTTGAGCTTCTGTCCTGCAATGTCCTTCAGCCCACCGGACATGATGCCCATGCCGAACAAGAACAGGCCTAAGCCCCCTACCGTCCCGAAAATCATATCCTTGACCATAGACACTCCCTACAACACCGGCGTATCACAAATACGTAAACGGCTGACCTCTGTCTCCTTGCGTGCTTGTGCTCGTTCTGATTGTTATCATTGCGCGGCAGTTTAATCCGGCGTGGCGTAAGCGGTCAAGCGAAAAACGCCGCAGTAAAAATGAAACAACCCGGACCTACGCCAGGCTGCGAAGAATCTCCACCCCCTGCTCGATTTTCTCGTCGCTGGTCGCGTAGCTGATGCGAAAATGCGTGTCTTTTTCGCTAAAGACGCTGCCCGGAATAATCAGCACGTTGTTCCTGATGGCCTTCTCGACGAAGGGGCTCGCCGCCCCGCCGGGGGCCTTTACGAAGGCGTAGAACGCCCCGCCCGGCCTGACCAATTCGAACGTGTCCTTGAGCCCCTCGTAGAGCAGGTCGCGTTTGCGGCGGTACCCCGCCACCCAATCGCTCACGTCGTAATCCATGGCTGCGACGGCCGCCTTCTGGAAAGGCCTCGGTGCACAGACGAACGTATATTGCTGAATCTTGGTCATCTGCTCGATAACGTCCCGCAGGCCCGCCGGGGCCGCCACGTAACCCAAGCGCCAGCCTGTCATTGCGTGCGATTTGCTAAAGCCCTTGAGTACAAGAGTCTTCTGGTGATAATGCGCGATACTCGGGCACGCCCCGTCGTAGCAGAACCTCTCGTATATCTCGTCGGTCAGAACCAGAACGTCCCGCTCGGACGCAATCTGCGCCAGGTTCCTGACCTGCTGCTCAGAGTACACCACGCCGGTCGGATTGCAGGGCGAATTGAGGATAATCATCTTGGTCCTGTCCGTGATGGCCCGGCTGATTTTCTCCACCGGCAGCTCGAAATCGGGATAGCTATCGACAAAAACACACTTTCCACCCAACAGGTTGACCAAATGCTTGTACATCACGAAGTAAGGGTCGGGGATGATGACCTCGTCGCCCGGGTTGACGGTGGCCATGAATGTCAGCAGCAGCCCCCCGCTGACGCCGCTGGAGACCAGCACGGCCGGATTCTCCCAGCCGTACTCGGCCGCCACCCGCTGCGTGATTTTTTCCTTGAGAACCTCGTCGCCGGCCGTCTGCGAATAGCTGTTCTGCCCCGCCCGGATGGCCTGGATGGCCTCTTCTTTGAGCGCCTCGGGCACGTCGAAGTCCGGCTGGCCTATCGAGAAATTCACCGGGTCTTGCAGCTCAGCCGCTAATGCAAAGACCTTGCGAATCCCGCTGGCGTCAACAAGCTCAGTCCTGTCGGCGATTATCTTTTTCATAGCCCGGCATCATAGCCGACCGCCCCGCCGGAGTCAACCCCGCTCCGTCCGTCATTGCGAGGCCCGAAGGGCCGTGGCAATCTCACTCGTCAATAGCAAGGTAGGGTGCGATGCATCGCACCATTCAATCTAAGTGTGATGTCCCCCGAAAAATGAAATCATGACGCGAATTCACATAATGAAACCTCCCGCTTACAGTAAAGAGCGAACGCTGCAGATCAGGCGAGAGTGTTACGAGTCGCCTACATCCGGCTTGTTGGCTGCCTCATCCTGAAGCCCCTCGACCTCCCAGCTCTCGTTCAGCCAAAGTCCGATCACTGGGATATGCCGGAATGCTGTGCGAATACGAAGTACTGCTGCAGCAGTATCCTGGTTTTGCTGCACGGCGGGCGACGGGTTGCCGGCGCAGTCATGGTGGCCAATCACCGCGACGCCTACGGATTGGTGCCGTTGCACGGACAGCCGAACGCGCCTCTCGATGGACGCAATTGTCACGGTATCCTGACCTGCGGCGAGAATCCGGTTCGGCCCGGGTTCACTAACCATGTCCACGTACTCGGCGTCAAAACGCTTCTGCAGATAGCGGATGACCGGGATCTGTGCCCTTCCATCCATGCAGTTTATGGCAGTGCAAAACCTCACTGTCGCCTCCTTGTGATTGTCCGTCAAAAAGTCAGGAAATTGTTCCCAAGAGATTCGTTATTTTATCAATTAGGTCGATTGCTTTAGACAATTCGGGGAACAGTATACTCAATTCCAGCCAATGTCTCCGCCCAAAATTCCTCGGTCATTCACGGCATCCGTTGTCTTCTTCAAAACGTGTCATGGCATCCAAAAACGTAC
>CP070806.1:0-47633 GCA_020343675.1 Phycisphaerales bacterium | reverse complement strand
CCGCGAAAATCCACGCGCCCGTCGGACATGAAGTAGAAGATGATGCGTTCGCCGCCGAGGACATGCTCGGCATCGACGATTTTCATCGGCAGGTTCATTTCCTTGACGAAACTCCTGCAGCTTTCCATCTCTTCCCTGGCGATCTTCCGCAGGTGCCGCTGCTCACTTACATCCGCTGCGGTGGCGTAGCGGACGAATTTTCCGGCCTGCCCCTGAGGGAAATCGATCTCGTTCTCGTTGAAATATTCCTGTACCTGTTCCTGACTCAATCGAAACTGACCGCCTCGGTAGGAGGTGAGCCGGCCCACGAGATGGCCCAATTCGAGACCCCGGCCGGTCTTGATGACGACTTGATCCTGCACTTTGGGAATCGCGGTCTCGTGATGCTCGAAGAGCCCAAGCGCACCCATCCGGCCGTACCGAACCAGCATGTACTTCTTATGTCTTGCCTGTTTGGCCTTTGGTTCTGAGTTTTTTGCCATTGAAACCACCCGGATTCGTACAGCGTTAGGCTACCCCATCGCTAAACGTGCATTGTAGCAGAATCAGCAAGGCTTAACAAGAGTCGCTCGAAAATAAGCTTTTCATTGACACTGGACTCAATCCAGTCCAGCATACGATAGCACTCCGCGATTTTTTCCGCGGCACGCTCGGCATCGAAGCGGGCTGCCAGTTTCCGTATCTGTTGTTCCTGATCGAAGTTCACGGGTTCGCTCGTCGAGGCCGCGTTGAACCTCATCGCATCGTGCAGGGCCAAGATAATCATCTGAAGGACCGTCCTGGCCGCCCTGCGATTGATATCGGTCCTGCTTGTGGCCTCATCAAGGCCCGCCCAGGTTTCGGCGACCTTCTTGCAGTCCGTCAAAAGCTCCTGGGCCAGGTCCAGAGCGCCGGCGAATTCATAGCGGGCCAGCGACCCCAGAAGCCTTTTCTTGATTTCGTACAGGTCCGCACCGGCTAATTCAAGCTCCGCCCACTTGCACGCCGTGCCCAGGCTACCCTGCGCCGAACGTGCGAAGTATTGCGCCTGCTTGCCCTCAAGGCCCATGTCTCTGAGCTTCTCGACCGTCCTGCACTCATCGACAGGCCCGAAGCGAATCGTCTGGCATCGTGACCTGGTGGTGGGCAGAAGTGTCTCCAGCCGCGTGCAAAGCAGCACTATCGAACAGTACTCAGGCGGCTCTTCGAGAACCTTCAGCAGGCAATTCTGCGAAGCTACGTTTAGCTTCTCGGCCTCGCTGACGACAAAGACTTTTCTGCTCGAGAGGGTCGGCCTGGTCGAGACTCTGGCAATCAGATACTCTCGAATCACGTCTATCGGCAAATCAACGGGCGTTTTCCGCCCCTTATTGTCCTTTGTGAATTCGAGCAGCTCCTTATAGACGTGATTGAAGTCCGCGTGTGAGCCGGCCTCGAAAAGCCTGCACGACTGGCACAAGCCGCAACTGTCGGCCAAGCCGTCCTCGACAACCGGCTCGGCGCAGAGCAGCAGCCTGGCCCATTCGAGGGCGGTTTTGAATTTGCCCACGCCTTCCGGGCCGGCGAAGATATACGCGTGGGCCCATCTGTCCGACGTAAACGCCCGCTGCAACAAATCAATCGCCCTGTCCTGGCAGAAAATCTCTTTGAATGACATCTATCTGAAACTCACCTCGGAGATAAGTTGCACTACTCTTTTGTGGATTATATCAAGGTCCCTGGTGGCATCGACTACCACAACGTCTTTGCGCTTTTCGGCCAATTCCAGAAAGCCTTCGCGGACTCTTTGGTGGTAGCCGTCTCCCTTGGCCTCCATTCTGTCCAATTGCCGGTTCAAACGCTGTGAAGCGGTTTCAAGGTCCACATCGAGAATGATGGTCAGGTCGGGCCAGACCCGATCAAGACAGTCGGTCGCGATTTTGATGACCTTGTCCATCCCGAAGCCGCCGGCATAGCCCTGGTAGGCGCATGTGCTCGATAACCACCGGTCGAGGACGACGCAGTGACTATCCCGCAGGGCCGGCGCGATCTTCTCGGCCCAGAGCTGAGCCCTGGCCGCCATATACAACAGCAGTTCCGTTCTGGTGCTCATCGCATCGTGCTCTGGGCTAAGCAGGATTTCTCGTATCTTCTCGCCGATAGCAGTATCGCCCGGGTCGCGAAAAGAACTCGTCCGCACACCCTGTCCATCAAGCCACCGGGCTAAAAGCTTTGCCTGTGTGCTTTTGCCGCAGCCGTCGGGACCGTCAAGGACGATGAACTTGCCTTGCAGTTTGTCTCTCAAAGACGCATACCCTTCAATTACAAGTAATCATGGCGCACGAGACAATATCACCCCAATCCCCCCAAGACAACTCATTTATTGCTTCGCCGGAGGCGGCACCGGATTCTATTGGGAAGATTCCGAGAGAAGATTGTACGTGCCGGGCATGCGGTGGCGCGGCCCGATAGAGCGCCAGTGCCCGACCCATTCCAGACGCTTTCGCTCGTTCAGGTCGATCTCGGCCCAGAACACGCCTTCTTTGCCCTCGTTCGAGGCCAGAATCTTGCCCATCGGATTGATGATAAGGCTATTGCCGCTATATACCGAGGGAACCATATAGACGCCATTGTCGCGTGCCCGCACCCGAAAGGTAGTTTCGCCGTTGACCTGACCGTCCTCATCGGGCAGCGTATTGCCCCAGGTCGGGGCAAAGACGATCTCCGCCCCCTGAAGGGCAAACATCTCCGTCGCTTCCGGGAAGAACCAATCGTAGCATATCTGAATGGCGACCTTGCCGAAATCCGTCTTGAAGACGGGGTATTCATGCCCCGGCCGAACGCCCTGCCTCCACTCCTCTCGCGGCAAGTGGACCTTGCGGTACTTGCCCGCGAGCCGACCCTGTCGGTCCAACAGCACGGCGGTATTGTAAACAACCTCGCCGACCCGCTCGTTAAGGCTCGCCACGACCCAGATGTTGCTTCTCTTAGCCGCATCAGCAAGCTTCTCACTGACCGGCCCCGGTATGGGGTGGGCGCGCTGCTCGATAGTGGCCGATGTGCCCACAGCGGTAATCGTCTCGCCCAGACAGACAATATCGAGCCCGAGCTTTCCGGCCGCATTGACCTGGTCGCACCAGAGCGTGAGGTTCTTCTGGGGCGTGCTGTTTTTCGGCCGCAGATATACCGTGCCGACCTTGACCTTCCGCGGCTCCGGCGCAGGCACTTCGCGCATGCTCACCCGTTTCCACAGCACGGAGCCGCCCCGGAGCCATTTGACCTCTAACGACAACCTGGCGCCGTCGGCTTCTTCGGGCGCGACCAGCACATCGTCGAACCGCGCCACCTTGCCGTGAACAACCGGCCCGCGCACAAGTCTCCCCGCCGGATGAAGCGATTTGCCGCCCCGCGTCCAGCTTAAACGCACTAATAAAGAGTGGTAAGGCGCTGGAACGTCGTGCAGCTTACATTCGGCCTTAATCGCATACGCCTTGCCTCCCTCGATACCCTTGATATCCTGAGTGACTCCCCCCACCGCGTACGGGTCCACACTGTCAATCAGAAGCCCCCCGTCGGCATCCGTTCGCACCCTGCACGCCGCTTTCTCCCACGCAGGCTCCCAAACCGACCACCCCTCCGGCAACTCCGCTCCGGCAGAATGACGGACCGCCTCAAGCGTCGGATTCGACACCAACTCACTCGCCCCGGCACCAAACACGAAGCTCGAAAGACAAGTGATCAACGTCACGCCTGATATTAGACATTTCTCCATCTTCAATTCCTTCCTGTCAGAACTCACAATCATCCGGATTATGGCAAATATGGCATAGGTTCTACAGAACACAAGTACTTACGCCTGCTTTCCTCTGCTCGTCTCAAATCGATGCCCGCCTTCGTCGCCATGTCATGGATGGCCGCGCGGACGATCTTGGCTTTTGCCTTCTTGTCGCTATCGCGAGTCTGCTCGGATGCCATTGTCGCTTGCGCTTGTTTGATGGCCTCTGCCATTATAGCCTGAGGGGCTTGGCGGGCAATTCAAATTCCGATGGACGGCTTTGGCAGTTTGTGCTAAAATTCCGCCCGAAAACTCAGGATTGACCTGATGGTGAATAGATTTCAAGTCGGAGCGAAAACGTAATGGCCAGTGGTGTCTTGAAAGTGGCGACGTGTCAGTTCGGCGTGGGGCGTTCGATTAGACGAAACGCCCGCGCGATCGGCGAATTCATGCATAAGGCGCGCAAAGCAAAGGCGGACATCGTGCATTTTTCCGAATGCGCGCTGAGCGGCTACGTCGGCACGGATTTTCCCAACTTCGACGGGTACGACTGGGACCTGCTCGGCGCAGAGAGCGAGAAGGTTTTGGCGCTGGCCGCCAAGCTGGGTCTCTGGGTTGTTCTGGGAAGCACGCACAGGCTGACCGAGCCGAACAAACCACACAACAGCCTGTACCTGATCAACCCCGAGGGCAGGATTGTTGACCGTTACGATAAGCGGTTCTGCACGCCGGGCGACCTGCGACGATTAGCGCCGGGCAACAGGTTCGTCAACTTCACCCTCAAGGGTGTGAAATGCTCGCTGCTGATATGCTTCGATCTGCGGTTTCCCGAACTCTATCGCGAATTGTACAGACAGAAGGTCCAGTGCATTTTCCAATCCTTCTACAACGCCCGCCAGAGCGGGCCGAGCGTGCACACGCAGATCATGCGCCAGACGATGCAGTGCCGGGCGGCGACGAATCACTTCTGGGTGAGCATGTCGAATTCAAGCGGCTATTATGCTCCCTATCCATCGTGCTTCATTCAGCCGGACGGCGTGATAGTCCGCCAGCTCGCTGCAAACCGGCCCGGCCTGATGGCCAACACGGTCGATCTGAGCAGGGAGTTCTACGACCCGATGGCCGGCTTCAGAGATATGGCCATCAGCGGCAAACTCTGCAACGGGCGCGAAATCGCCGGCGACCCGCGGTCGAGCAAGAGAACGATCCTTTAACGACTGTTGCAGCAGTTGTCTGTGCCAGGCCCGGGCGCAATTCTCGGACGCTGCAATTGCGGTGCTATCTTGCGTCGCGCGTGATTTGCCGCATTAAGGTGGGCGGTGGGTGTCTCTTGATAGCGCAAGATGACAGCCGAAAGCGAACCCTGCCGGCCAGAATACAACGCGGTAAAGCAGATTTCGAGCTCGGAATCGACCTTCTCCAGGCAGATTGGTGCCGCGTATTCAAGCGACCACGCGGTCCGCATCGGATGACTGACGTTGGGCGCCCGCTCAGTGCCGGTTCCGGCTGAAAATTCCTTGCCTGGGGGTGTTTTTTTCACTAAACTGTAGGTCGTTAGTTAGCCGAAACTTACATCTGAATCTGATTTGGAGATTAGAATATGAGACGAACATACTATCTGTCAGGCCTTATTGCAGCCGGCTGCATGTTGCTGCTGCAGGCCGGCTGTCAGGAACAGGCCAAATCACCCCCCAAGGTCGGTGGACCTTCGCCAAAAATCACGTTCGAGAAGATGCTCTGCGATTTCGGAGAAGTGGGGCCGAACACACAGAACGCAAATGAAGTCAAATTCACAAACACCGGTGACGCTCCGTTGAAAATCACAAAGGTCGAAAGATGCTGCGGGGTCGTCACTAAACTCGACAAGACCGAGTATGCGCCGGGCGAGAGCGGCGTGCTGAAAGTCGAGTGGAAATCAGGCCCCCTGCCAGCCAAGTTCACAAGGCAGTTGGTCGTGCGCAGCAACGATCCGGCCAATCCCCAGGTCTCGGTCGGCATAAGAGCCATCGTCGTGGCCAGAGTGGTCGCCGAGCCGTCCACACTGAAACTTTTCCTTGACGAGGAAAATGCCGGCTGCCCGGAAATCACGCTCAGGAGTCTCGACGATCGGCCATTTTCAATCTCCGGATTCAAGTCAACAGCTGAGGCGATAACGGCTGATTATGACTCTTCGGTGCAAGCAACGAGGTTTGTCTTGCAGCCCAAGGTGGATCAGGAGAAACTGCAGAAGAACCTCAAGGGGCGTGTCAACATTGAGCTGACGCATCCGGAAGGCAAGACCGTTTCTCTGCTGTTCAACGTGCTGCCGCAATACACGGTTTCCCCGCCGCTGATTATTGTTTTCGACGCCAAGCCGGAAACGCCGACGGTCAGGGAAGTCAAGGTGCTCAACAACTACAAGAGAGATTTCGAGATTGAATCTGTGGCCTCGAAAAGCGGCATCGTCGGCGTCAAACTCCTGGAGCAGCAGGAAATCTCGAACGGCTACGTGCTTGATGTGGAGATAACGCCCCCTCCTGCGGGCGAGACGATAAGATTCTCCGACACGCTCACTCTGAACCTAAAAGGCGGTACGAAACTGTCGATTGTCTGTAATGGGTACTTTGCAAAGAGGAAACCCATCCTTCAGACGCAATAAGGGGGCCTTGATCATCCCAGCCATAGCGAAGCAAAAGCTCATTGGCGCGTTGTTCCTCATGGGCTTGATAGCAGGGCTTTCGTGTGTCCCGACCGAGCGGAGGACACCCCCTGCATATCGGCGGCAAGGCACGCAAGCCGAGTCTCTCACGGTCTTTTTCACCGGCGGCACGCTTGGGGCGCTGAAGCCGTGCGGTTGTTCCGGCGGACAGCTCGGAGGCTTCGAGAGACGGCCGGCAGTGCTGAACGCCGTGCCCAGGCAGAGACGATTGGCTGTGGATATCGGCTCGTTTGTCGCCGGCGAGGCCGAACAGGACCTGATTAAGTACACGATCATCCTCCAGGCCCTCAGGCAACTCGATTACGACGTCGTCAGCCTGAGCGAGAAGGATATCGATATAGGCGCAACACTCGGCGAGCTGGACAGCGCGGAACTGGGCTTCAATCTGATCGGCGCATATGCCGGAGCCGACATTGACTTGCCTGCGAAGTACACCAAAACACTCGCGCTGGGCGGAAGGGCTGTGGCCGTGACGATAGCTGCTCTCAAAACAAAATCCGGGTCTCTGGACGAAGTCCGAGAGCTCTTCAGTCCACAGGCCGGTGCGCAAACTCTCAACGTCCTGATAGTGGACCAGTGTAGCCCGGACATCGCCGAGTCCGTGGCGGCAGCGGCTCCCTCCGTAGATTGCATCATCTGTCCCTCTGAGTCGGACGAACCGATCATCGTCGGCGACCCGGACAAGAAACCTCTGGTGTTCTCTGTAGGCCGGTTCGGCAGGTACGTATGCAAGCTTCAGGCAACCACTGACGGATCCCGGCAGGCTTTGAAGCTGAGCCTGGATGTGATTCCGGTCAGCGAAGACCTCGCGAAAGACGCTTCTCTGGTGAACTTGTACGAAGACTATCAGCAATTCGTCAAGGAAAGCAATCTTCTCCAGAAGCATCTCCGTGTCGCCTTGCCGAACGACTTGGAGTATGTTGGGTCTGCGTCGTGCGAGCCCTGCCATGACTCCGAATACGAAAAGTGGCGCGGCACCGCTCATGCGAGCGCCTATGCGACGCTCGAGAAGATCGGCTCGCAATTCGACCCTGAATGCGTTGTTTGTCACGTAGTCGGCCTGGATTATGAGAGCGGATTCGTTTCGGCGGAGCAGACTGTGGATTTGAAGGATGTCGGCTGTGAGAACTGTCATGGCCCCGGTTCGGAACACAACAGAAGTGGAGGCTGGGCCAAGACCACTGAGCCCAAGTCAGCCTGCATTGTCTGCCATACCCCTGAGCACAGTGGGGAATACGCCGGAAATGAGCGTTCTTTTCGGGAAAAAATTGTCCACTGGGCGGAACCAAATGCCGCCAATCATGTCAAATAGGAAGAAACAGGAACATAGGAGTATTCTAAGCAAGACTTACCTTGCTTGTGTTCTTCCAGAACTGACATGATAAACACGTTGCGAATAACAAGTGTCTTAGCGGTGCTGTTAGCGGGCGTTTTGTTCGTTTTCCCGGTGGTTTTCGGCGTTCGCAGCGATGAGCGGACCAACACGTTCCTGGCCTCTCCCGGCGTCAGAGAGAAGTTCGAGAAGGCCGCCGACAGCAAGGCGAAACCCAGTGAAGACCGGGCCTCACCACTTCTCCAGCAGGCAGAAGCCTTCGCGCTGTATCTGAATCCCCCCAAAACGAACGTTTCAGCAGCTCGGAAGCAACCGAAGGCGGCAGGAATACTGCCTGCCATGCCGGTTACGACACCAAAATTCAAGGTTTTTGCCACAAGTTATTTCGAAGACAATCCGGAAATGTCGCTGGCTCTGATCGATGAGCCGGGCAGGGGACGGCATTGGGTCCGTCAGTCCAGCGCCGTGGGGCACTTGGTCATTGAGCAGGTAAGAGACGGCCTTGTGGTTGTCAGAAGCAACGAGGAGACCTTCGAGGTGGCAATTGAGCAAAATCCGGAGACCGCGCCGGCGAAACCTATACCCGCTGTTTCGACCCCTAAAGGCGCTCCAAGCCGTTCCAGACCAACCCTGCCAACGTCCACCAGGGCATCTGCGGCGACTATCCCAGCGGGCAGATCCAGGTCCCTTCCGGAACAGCCCGGAAACACTGAAAGAGATGCAAAGCTCCAAGAGCTTGCCAGGCAGCTCATAGATGTCCAGAAGAACAGCGCTTCCGAGAAAAGTGGCTCGGGTCTGAGCCAGGATGAAAAGACCACACGCACACTCGAACTGATCAGTCAATACAGAGCGGCACAGAGGTCGGCGCGAGTGAGCCCCAAAGAGGCAAAGAAGCTTGGCGATCTGGGTCAGACATTGGAAGATGCTGGGCCGGAGCCAAATCAGGCTCTGCCGGCGGCAGGCGAGGGCAAAGTCGAAGCCGGCCCCATCGAGCCAAACAGGTCGCGTGAAGAATAGCCGTGCGCCGTGTGGGCAAATTCCGTGCAACGCGAGAGGGTTCGGTCCCGCAAGTCTGTGCACCCGTGATTCTTCATCCTCGCTCACCCCCACCCTGAGTCCCCAATTCGACTGAGAATTGACCGCGGAGATGCCACCACTTCGGGATGCAAAAATCGGCGATTTTTTACCTGAAAACGGGAACTTTTGGCCATTTTCTATGTCTGATTAAGTATCCGGCAAAAGCCGGACCTGAAGGGCACAGAGAGTATGTACGTAAGGGCTTAAGTGAAAAAGGGTTATGACAATGGTCCTGGATATCTGGGTCCATCGAGTCAGGAGCAGGGTTAGTACTTCAGGATTTATCGGGTGAAGGGGTGAAATATGATAAATGACAGGCGCTTCTCTCGCGGGGGGTACAGCGGAATTCTCGCTTTGGTGGTAATGGTAATTTGCTTACTGGTCGGCAACTGTATCTTCGCAGCGGAGCAAGCGAGTGCTTCCGAGGGGGCAAGCTATAAGTTCTTCCCCCTGAAGCACATATCTGTCGAGCAGGGCGAAAAATATCTCGGCGAGCTGGTCGCAGGGACGATTACGCACTTTCCCGGTACGTCCACGCTGCTTGTGACAGCTCAGCCATCCGAGCTGACCAGGGCACAAGTCATTCTCGACCTGGTCGATAGCCCGGACCAGTTCGTTATACAGAAGATTCTTCCCCTCTCGGCAGCCAGAAAAATACCATCCAATGAACAGATCGCAGCCAAACTCAGCCCCAGCCTGACCAGAGGCATATCTATCGGCAATTTGTCCGATCCTCCATCGGTGAACGCCAGCGCCAAAGCCATCATCGATATTCACCATGACGCGGTGATCGCTATCGCGCCAGCCGGATTACTTCAGAGAATCGTCACTGCCATAGAGCCCCTGCCGAATGCCGACTCGACCAAGGAACCGGACACACCAAAAACTCCGGAGAAGTCCCGGGCGTCCTCAAAACAGAAGGTCTCAGTGTTGAATGAGCCCAACGAAGCGAGGTTCCTTCTGGCTGCAAACGGCACCATGAACTCCGAACCCAATGCCGTCGCCGCCGCGTCGGAACAAGACACGTCGGAGCCGCCCGCCGCCGGCCCGGCGTATGAACCGGCTCCCATTGCCAATGGTGATAAGGTAGTGAATCTGGCTTTGGCCGATCGCCAGAAGCTCACGGTCGCCGAGCTTCTCGGCTTGGCGGGCCCTTATCTGCAACTGGATTTCATGTACGACGAGAAAGATGTCACCCAGGAGGTCACGCTTAACCCTCATGGCAAGTTCAGCGGCCCTATCAAGATAAATGATCTATACTCTCTGCTCGAAGAGGTATTGAAGTTCAAGGGTCTTGCGATGACCCGCGGTAAGGGCAATCTCGTGACCATCGTTCCGGTGGGAAACGCCCTCGATATTGACCCAACGTTTTTGGAGACCGACAAGGGCAGAATCGAGCGAGGCGACGGTATCGTACAACAAGTGTTCGTATTGAAACATATCGACATAAGCAGCGCACAGAATCTGCTCACCGGAATGAAACTCACGACGAGTATCACCCCGATTCCGGAGACCAAGACTCTGATTGTTACCGGATATGCACACCGCATGCCGCGGATTCAGACGCTGCTGAACATCGTCGATAAACCGGGCGAACCCAAGAAGTTCAGGTTCAGGCCGTTGCGGTACACAATGGCTCAGACACTCGCCCCAAAGCTCCAGACCCTTGCCGAGCAATTGGGCACCATATCTATTACCGTCGCCGAGACGGCCGCGACGGCGGCGCCGACAACACCGAGCAAGCAGAGACCGGGAGAGACAACAGCCCAGTATCAGGCCCGGCTGCGAGCCGAAGCTGCCGCCAGAGCAAGGCAACTCGCGAGCATGAGAGCGGCAGGCAGAACAACTACCCCGCAGCAGCCGGAGCCCAGCACGCCCACAGTATATCTGGACGCCGATGAACGGACAAATCGTATCCTGATGATAGGACTCGCAGAACAGTTGGATGATGTTGAAGAACTCATAGATACACTGGATGTGGCTCAGCAGGACCTGCGGACCCTCGAACTGTACAAAATCGAATATGTTGATGCAGAGGAGGCTCGGAAAAAGCTGGAGGAGCTGGGTGTTATCAGCCCCAGTAGTACGACAGATTCTATGAGAATCACTGGTGGCGCGAAACCTGCCACCACAACCGCAAAACCTCCGGTTGGGGCAACTGCGGCAGCCAGAGGCATCCGAACCGGCGAAGAGACCGAATCTCTCGTGGAAGAGCCGCAAGTGGTCGTCATCGAACCGACGAATTCGTTGCTGGCCAACGCAACCGCCGAGCAACATACGCGGATCAGCCGGATTCTGGCCTATGTGGACAGCGAAACAGACAAGGAAGAGATTCCTTACAAGCTCTATCCGCTTGAGAACCAGTCCCCCCAGCATTTGTCCGAGGTGCTGGAGAAGCTCATCCAGGAAACCGTCCAGGACCCAGAAGGCAAGATCCAACAGGTCGTCCCGAAGCAGGACGAACAGATTACCATCGTTCCCGATCCCAACACCTTTTCACTGATTGTGTATGCGAGCAAGAAGAATCAGGAATGGATATCGAACCTCATCGAACAATTGGACAAGCGCAGGCCGCAGGTCCTCATAGACTGTACGCTGGTCGAGGTCTCCAAGACCGACACGTTTGAATATGATCTCAACGTAATCCAGAGCTTTCCCGATTTAGTCGAGACTTCCGGCTTGATCCCGCCCATTATGGGAAGTTCAGCGGACAGCACCGGGAGTGTTGACCGGCTTTTGTCAAGCTCTCGAGATCGATTCGTGGATGTCGGAGCCGATGGCGGCGCCGGCGTGGGTTTCTATGGTGATGTACACATTAACGCACTATTGACTGCCATGGAGACGAAGGAATACGGTAGAGTCTTGGCAAAGCCTAAAGTGCTCGTTAATGATAATGAAAAAGGAACAATCGAGACAACAGAAACCACGTACGTCGAGAAGACAGGGTCTACTGTCGTCGAAGGTGTACAGGGAACGGTGCAGACATCCGTCGATTATACCCCGTACGATGCCGGGATAACGCTCGAGATCATACCTCATATCAGTCAAGGCGACTTACTTCGCCTTGACATCACATTGAGCAGGTCCGACTTCTTGCCCACGATAGGAGAAAAGCCGCCGAATACCGTAGCCACGGACATTACTACCACTGTGACTGTTCCCGATGGCAGTACAATAATCTTGGGCGGCATGTTGAAGTTGAACCAAAGCAAGAGTGGAACAAAGATTCCACTGCTGGGCGATCTGCCTTTGGTGGGAGGATTGTTTAGAAGTATTGGCAATAGCGATCTGCAGAAGAAGCTGTACATATTTGTCAAGGCGGAGGTACTGCGGCCCGATGAGACACTCGCGGGGGTACAGGATCTGGAGAGGATATCAGAGAGAAACAGAGTAGCATTTGAAGAATTTGAGGACAAATTCCAGAAGTATGAGGACTGGCCCGGCATAGAGCCCAAACCCGTGGAGCCGGTGAAAGTCCTTGACGCACAATAGGCATGAAGAATCTGCTGATACAAACTGCAAAGCGGACCGGCTTGGTCGATGCCGAGCAATTGGCCAGGTTCCTGGGAGAAAACGCCAGATCCGGGCGTGTCGATGAAGTCCTGCTCAGTTGCCCCTATTTTACGGAAGAGGCCGTGCTGAAGCTGTTCGCCGAAGCGCTCGGCTGGGAGTATTTCGCTGACGTGTCCGCCAAAGCTGTGCCCGTGGAGTTCATCGAAGCCGTCCCGGCGTTGTACGCACAGCACCACTATCTGATCGGAATTCGGCCGAACGCCGACAACGGTGAGCTCACGGTCGTTCTGTCAAGACCCCTGGATGCGAACGCCCTGGACAACGTCTCGAAGATGACGGGCCTGCCGGTCCGGGCCGCAGTCTCCACGCGCGCCGCGATTACCTCCGTCATCGATGTGGCCTACGAGCAGCGCACAACCGTCATCGAAGAGGTAGTGGAGGAGCTCGATTCGCAGAACCTCGATCAGCTCGTTGACGAGGTCGCCGCGTCGGACGACCTGCTTGATGTAGTGAACCGTCCGCCGGTGATTCGGCTGGTCAACGACATACTGTTTCGCGCTCTGCAGTTGCGGGCCAGCGACATTCACGTCCATCCGTACGAGTCCAAGATTCAGATACGTTACCGTATCGACGGCCTTCTGTATGATACACTGAGCCTGAACCGCAACGTGCTGCCCCTGATCGTCTCTCGTATCAAGGTCATGGCCGGCATGGACATCGCGGAGCGCCGACTCCCGCAGGACGGCAGGTGCAGTGTTCGTCTGGGGCAGCGTGAAGTTGATTTGCGTATCAGCACCGTACCGACCAGCTACGGCGAACGCAGCGTGCTGCGCCTTCTGGACAAAAGCACGGCCCTCTTCGGACTGGATGAGCTGGGACTCTGGAAGGACGACCTGGAGAAGTTCGACTCTCTGCTGACCCATTCTCACGGGGTCATTTTCGTCACCGGCCCGACCGGCAGCGGCAAGAGCACGACGCTCTATGCCTGCCTCAACAGAATCAACTCGGCCGAGAAGAATGTGATCACCATCGAGGACCCCATCGAGTATCAGCTCGATGGAATCAGCCAGATTCAGGTCGCCAGCAAGAAAGGCATGACGTTCGCCACCTCGCTTCGTCACGTGCTGCGTCAGGACCCCGACGTCATTATGGTCGGCGAGGTCCGGGATATTGAAACAGCCCGCATGGCGATACAGTCGTCGCTCACGGGCCATCTGGTCTTCAGCACGCTGCATACGAATGATTCGGCCGGGGCGGTGAGCCGGTTACTGGACCTGGGTGTCGAGCCGTACTTGGTCAGCTCGTCGCTGATCGCCATCATCGCCCAGCGTCTGGTGCGAAAAGTATGCCCCGATTGCAGAGAACCTGCGGACCCGTCACCACATGAATTGAGAGAGCTTGGCCTGGGTGAGGTCGGCGGCAACGACGGCAAGTTCTTCGTCGGCGCCGGCTGCGAGAAATGTTTTCAGACCGGCTATCGCGGCCGAACGGGCATCTATGAAATGATGATGATCAACGAACATGTCCAGAACCTGATATACAAACGCGAAACGGCCGGTACAATAAAGAGGGTGGCCCTCGATGCCGGACTGCAAACGCTGCGAATGGACGGCGCCCGGAAAGTATTGGCCGGGGCGACAACGATCGCTGAAGTGCTGAGAGTAACCCAGGCGGACATCGTTTAAATCCATTTGCAGGCGGTCGGTGCTCAACACCAATTGGTCTATTGAAAATGCCGAGATATCACTACATAGCAATAGCCGCCGGCGGCAAGAAAGTCAAAGGGGCGATTACCGCCGAGAGCCCCTACGCAGCGCGAAAACAACTCCGGGTGCGGAGCATTCACCCTTCTTCAATTACCCAGGTCAGCTCCAGAGCAGAGAGCAAAGCGGCCTTGTCCTCAATCTTCTCTAAGCGCAATAAGACCCAGATCATTGATTTTACCAAGCAGATGGCCACCCTGCTCAGTTCGGGAATCAAGCTGACCGAGGCGCTGTCGGTCTTGGCGTTGCAGACCTCTGACGCGCGATTTCGTCACGCCCTCGTGGACGTTCGGGACCGCGTCGTTACGGGCGAGTCCTTTACCGACGCTCTGAAAGATTACCGCGATTATTTTGACGTGATATACGTGAGTATGGTCCGCGTCGGCGAGGTCACCGGCTCGTTGGGAGGCAGTCTTTCGACCATCGCCGGCTTCATGGAGAAACGCCGGCGCGTCGAATCGAAGATCAAGACGGCGATGGTCTATCCCGTGGTTCTGATTCTCTTTTGCCTCGCAGCGATTCTGGTCCTGACAACCCAGGTTATCCCAAAAATTGGCGAGGAGATCAAACGCGCGGGGCGCGAACTGCCCTGGATCACGGAGCGTTTGATGGACATCGGCTACGTGCTTACCAGTTGGTGGTTGGTGGTTGTCATCGCGGCAGGGATGGGGACCATCTGGGCCCTCAAGCAATTCCTGAGAACTCAGCGCGGGGCTTATCTGCGCGACCGATTGCTGCTGTCTCTGCCGCTGTTCGGCCCTCTCATCAGGCAGCGTGTGGTGGCCCGTTTCGCCTCCACGCTCTCGACCCTTCTCGGCTCGGGGCTGGCCATGGCCGAGTCGCTTCGGGTGGTGGCCGAGGTCACCGGAAACGTGCTGATGAAGAAAGCCGTCCAGCAGGCAAGAGAGAGGATTCTCGCCGGCGCCGATATCGCCACACCGCTGCGGGACAGCGGCGTGATCGACCCGGCGATTGCCCACATGGTGGCCGTGGGCGAAAAGAGCGGTGAGCTTGAGAAGATGCTCAAAAGCATCAGCGACAATCTCGAATCCTCGACCGATATCGTGATCGAACGACTGAGTGCGGCGGTCGAGCCGGTGATTATCATTGTGATGGCCGCAGTGATTGGTGTCATTGCGTATGCGACAATATTGCCGATTTTGGAAGTCTCGGCGGGAAACTTTTAGCGAACGGTCTGGGAGGTCAATATGACAGGCAGAAAGAGAAAGAAACGTATCCGATACGGTTTTACCATGGTCGAGCTGATGGCGATGCTGATTATCATCGGCCTGCTTGCCACGCTGGTTGTCACGAAAGTCGCCAGCAAAATAGACCAGGCTCGCTTCGTAATGACGAAGGCGAATCTGAAAATGCTTCACTCGGCGGTGAACCAGTTCAAGATGGACACGGGCCGCTTCCCGGCCGAAGATTTGGGGCTGATCGAGCTGATTGAGCAGCCAAGCGACGTTACCATCTGGGAAGAAGGGGGCTACCTGGAAACGACGGACTTGCCCAAAGACGGGTGGGGCTACGATTTCATCTACGAGCTTTTTCCGGAAAGCGGCAAGCAATTTGCCATCCGGAGTGCCGGCCCCGATGGGGAGGAAGGAACAGAGGATGATTTGCTCAGCACGGACGCAAACTGAACCGTACTGACGCATGGGCGCACAAGAGAATGAGTATGAAAACGCGAAGAGGCCGGAACCAATTGGCTCACTCACGCCTTCTCGGCTTTACAATGGCCGAATTACTGGTCGTGGTCGCGATCATCTCGTTGTTCGTGCTGCTCGCCCAGCTCCACCTTTTCGGGCTGCTCAGGAAGAACACGTTTCGAGCACAGATACAAGAGCTGGTCTCGACCATGCAGATGGCCGCCAGCGCCGCAGCCGAAAGTGACAGAAGGTATGAGGTCATCATAGACATCGCAGAACAAGGCTATTTGCTGCGCCAGATTACGAGCCCGGATTTGTCACAAGTGCTGGATGAGGAAATCATCGTCCAGGACGATCTGAGCAGCAGTTGCCGGCTGGTGTATGTTGAATTCGACGACCGAGAATACACGAACGAGGGCAGGGCGAAATTCAGAGCGGGTCATGCCGGCTGGGCATACGGCGGCAAGATCGTTTTGCTCGACGAAAAGGATCAGCCCTACTCAATTGTCGTCAACCGCCTTAACAGAATTGTCGCATTGGAAAAGGGAGATGTCGGGCTCTTGCTGCCCAAGCCTGGAGATGAACTGCCATTTTGACCCATACAACGCGAAGAAGAGGGCGTTCAGCCTCGTGGAGGTTTTGACCGCTCTGGCCATTCTTGCGCTGATCAGTTCGAGCGTGATCGTTGTCATCGACCGCTGCGCGACCTCGGCGGCCGAGTCCGTGCTGCGCATGCGGGCTTTCGAAGTGGCCCGGGAGAACATGGAGACGCTTCTGGCCTCTGTTTCGGTGGAAGAAAGCGTGGAGTATGGTGAGAGTGAGAGGTATCCGGAGATAGGATGGCAAACCGTGGTCGAGACGTTCTATGAGCCGATCACGGCCAGAATGTGGATTCGAGGCGTCTGCTCAGCCCAATACAATGACCCGAACGGACAAGAGCAAACCATCGAGCTTGAACACTGGTTGACCGACCTGACTCAAGATCAGTTGCTTCAGATCATGAGCCGGGGCGATGACGGACAGGAGGACCTGGCCGCCGAGCTTATCGAGACGCTGGAGGAAGCGGCCGAGTATGCCGGGGTCGAGGCCGAAGCCGTCGAGCAGTGGCTGAACAATGGAATGCAGACCATAGAGAACGGCTCTTTTGTCAAGAGCAATCTTGATCTCTACAAACGTAATAACGGCGACCCCAGCGAAGAAGAGAAGAAGATGCAGATAAGATCCGAAGCAGATTTGAAGAACAAAGTGGGTCCCGGTGGGCAGGGACGTAGCGACGAGATAGACCCGCACACGGGCCTGACGTATGGAGAGCTTGAACAGATGGATTTTTCCGACGTCTGGAACCTGATGAAGAACCGAAAACAGTAGGAGTACACCTGCGATGAGGTCACCAACAGCAGGGCACAATACAGCAGGAACCGCCGCGATGCGCACAGCGATGCGGGGGTTCTCGCTCGCTGAGGTGCTTGCCGCCCTGACGATTGGGGCAATGATCTCGGTGGCGGTGCTGGACATTTACCGGCGCGCCGAGCGCTCGGCGGCCGCGGTAGTGCACAAGCTGGACAGCGCCAGGCTGCCGAATGAGATTCTCCAGCGCATTGCCGAAGACTTCGACGATCTCATCTCGTCCAACTCGGATGTAAAAATCGTCATTGAGAACAAGTTCGCGAACGTTGCAGGCACGGGTCTGGTTCCCGCCGCCAAGTTGACAATGACGGAGACTATCGAGGACAATCGCAACAGGGAGCTCACATTCGAGGAAATCACCTGGCAAAGCAGCTACGATTATGAGAGTCCCATAGATGGTTTGGTCCTGTACCGCAGCCACAGCGGGATCGCCTGGGAAGACAAAGTGCTCGACAAGAACAAGGAGGACTGGGAAAGAGAGCTTTTCGTTCCGATCTGCGGCGGCGTGACGTTTTTCAAGATAGAAGCGTTCACCGGAAATAACCGGGTGGAAAGATGGAACGGCCCACCGTCTCCCGGCATTATGGTGACAATCTCATTTGCCGAGCCCAGCAAGAAGGCGGATGGCACATTCGATGTGCCTGATGAGCAGAAAATTACGCGGGCGATTGCCCTCGATCGAACTCGAAAAATCAGATTTCAAATTGCGGCAGGCGAACAAAGTGCCGGCGAAGAAACCCAGGAGAACGCCGAATCGCCCGACGGCGGCGGTGTTCGGCCGGCCACTTTGAAGCAGACGGAAAAGTCCACAAAATGAACAAGAGGCAAGACAACGGCAGTACGTTAGACAATCGGCCGGGCGTTGTCCTACTGATGACGCTGGTGTTGCTGGTGGTACTGGCCACACTGGGTTATACGTTCAGCAACCGGGTGGCGACGCTGCGGCACCGGAATCAGTACATCATCGACTACAGCAGGGCCCGGTACGGTTGTGACTCGGCCGCAAAATATGCACTTGCCACGCTGGAAGAGCTGGATCCGCAATTGGTGGACCGTCCGAATGAGCCGGATTTCTCCGACTTGTTCGCCCTCGATGAGCTGGCGTACCAGGAGCTTCTGGCCCAGTGGGGCATCCGTTCTGGACTCTCAGAACTAAACAGCAGTGGCTCGTTTGACGATATGAGCGATAAGGAAGACGCCAACGACATCGGATACGATAGAGACCTGAAGACCGGTTTCTATGACCCTGATGCGTTCGTGATTCGGGGCCCCTATGGCCCACCGTGGCCGCTGGTTACCGAACCGGAGGAGGTCGAGATTGGCCCGACCAAAGTCCGAATTGAAATCGAGGACGAAAATGCAAAATACCCCCTCGGCCTGGCTTTGCTGGACGACAAGGACTTCCAGCGGGAGACGGAGGCAGGATTCGTGACCTTCTGCGAAATGATGCAGCTTGACCGTACACAGATCGACGCGCTCACAGACCAGCTCCGACGGGTGGGAGAAATACGGCCGTTCACGGTTGACTTCAGGCCGATAACAAAAACCGTCAAGACGCCGACAACAACGCCAACCAGCACGAGGAAGAGTACGGCCCGGACAGCGAGAACCACAGTGCGCAGGAAAGTCATACCCGTCGCGGAACAAATCTCCAAACAAACGACCGATTTGGCGAAACTCTTTCACAGCTCGTTCATTGACACGGAGGCCCTTGCCGAACCGATCTTCAGCAGTGAACATCGAAAAGAGTCCGCCCTGAAATACATAGGATTGTGGGGTTCGCAGAAAGTGAATATCAATACGGCGCCTCGCCATGTATTGGAGGCCGCCTTTATTTTTGGCGGTAATCAGGTTGAAATCGCCGAATATATCATTCAACTGAGACGAGAGAAAACTTTCGAGAACGTGCAGGAATTGAAGACTGCGCTTTCTCGCTACTCCGATTCAATCAGCAAATGCGAGAAGTACATCACAACACTGAGTAAGTCTTTCGCGATCAGAATAACGGCCGTCAGCGGAGTGGCAAGGGCATCGACCGTTATTGCGATCACGAAAGAGGGCAACAAGGTCAAGAAAATCGCTGTAATCAATGACTGAATACCGAAGCAACGAAGGAGTTCACTGACAGTGGAATCTCAAAGCTATTTGGGGATATACATCGACAAGGATACCGCCACAGCGGTCTGTCTCGATGCGCGAGGAAAGGACGCCGGGGTCTTGGGGTGTTTCAGCGTCTCCGTCGCAGACCAGGAACAGCCGAGCGTTCAAACGTTGGCGGGGCTCATTGCCCAGGGCTGCGCCGAGAGGCAGTGGAAGTTCTCGGATGTGGCCGTGGCGCTGGATTGCGCACTGTTCATGCAGCACGCTCTGCACAGCGAGTTCACAGACCCAAAACAAATAGCCGCCACCGTGAAGTTCGATACGGAAGAGGCCCTTGCGACGGACGTTGCCAATGTCGCGTTGGCTTTCGAGATGACCTCGAGCGAGCACGGCGGGGCGGAGTTGGTGGTCTTCACGGCAGAGCGAAAGGTCTTGTCGGATATTCTTGCCGCTCTGCAGCTATACAATCTGGATCCGGTTGCCATTGAGCCGGATGTCTGTTGTCTGTCACGATTTCTCAGCCGCAAACTAACCTCGCCCGAATCCCAGCAGAGCGGGACCCTGTTCGCTATGCTTTCGCGCCACAGCGGCTACTTGATTATTCCGCCCGGTTCGGCGGACGAGGCGACCCGCAAGGCGGCTACCGTCCGCACCTTCCTTCTGGGCGCGACACAGGACCGGACAAACGTACTTGCCAGAGAAGCACTTATAACCTCTGCTATGGTCCAGGAAACCGGGCCCGCAGCGAGTATCCGAGTTTTCGATTCGGCCGGGAACGTTGATTGTCAACAGCTTGGCGAAAAGTTCGGCCTCGAAGCCGATGCGATCGATTTGTATCAGGCCGCCGGAGCTGGACCGCAGACTCCGGCCGACTGTGCCAACCCCATCGATTTTGCCATCGCCTATGGAGCCGCTTTGGCTCATTCGGAAAAGGGGGACAGGGTGGATTTCCGCAGCGATTTCAATCCCTTCCAGGGCAAGAAACTGAAGCTGCATAAAACGCTGAAGTTCGCAGCGGTGTCTGTGACGATTCTTCTGATTGCAGCAGGCCTGTTTTTTCACACGCAGCTGTTCAGCGTCAACAGAGACAGAAGCAACTTGCGCAGCGCATTCGCCAAAGACTATGCAGATGTGACCTTAGAGAGACTCTCGAACAGTGTCACGACCCGGAAAGCGGTTACCGATCTTGAAAAGCTCCTTAGGCACGTCGAAGCCGAGAAAAAGGGCCTGATTGCCGATAAGACATCGATATCCTCCAAGCTGACGCTCGTGCTGGCCGCCTTCAACAAATGCGCCGCTCAGACAGGCCTGAACATCAAGTCGATCACCATCACGACCAAAGACATCGACATAACAGGGGATACGTCCAGCCGGCAGAACAGGCAAAAGATCTTCGATACGATCAGAAGCAGCGGATTGGAGATTGTGCGAGAACGATACATTCTGGTGGAGGGGCGTGAAACTTTCGGCATAACCGTCGCCCCGAAGACATGATTAGGGAAAGAGTCTCATGAAGGACCTATATAAGAATCCCGTTCTATACTACATCATGGTTCCCGTCCTTGTGGGTATGTGGCCTTTGTTGGTATGGGCCGTGTACCTACCGGCCGCCGAAGAGGACAGACAGGAGCAGATCGCTCAACACACGAAGGCTGAACCCGTCATGTTGGAGATTCTGACTCTCGATCCGGGCCGGCTCGAATTCGCAGACCCAAACGATACCGCAGCCGAATTCACTTACGGCGGCGCCGTGGACTGGGTTGCAAGCCTGTGCAAAATACCACCGACGGTGTACAACGTCAGCGCATCGACGATCATCACGGCAAACAACCAGCGAACCCAGAGCGCCAAGGTCGATCTGAGGCGGATTGACATAACCCGATTCGCCAAGTTTCTCTCGATGATTCAACTGCGCTGGGGGAACTTGCAGTGTGAACGTGTCAAGTTGAGCAAGAAGGAAGGCCTCGGCAACAACGATGCATGGGACGTGGACATAGAATTCAAGTACTATTACTGATCTGACCGCCTCAGACCGTGCCGCTGCCCAAATCGCAGGACCTCGGACAAGCTCAAAAAACCACGCCTCAGATGACCGGGGCAATGGAATAGACAAGCACCAGGTACATGCCGGCAAGTTTCTCTGTTTTTCTGCCCTCCGAATCCGCACGTCATTACTATATATAGTATATCCCCCATTTTGCCGATCCCACCGTTCCCCGCCGGCGTCCGTTTCAAAATAGGCCCCCCGAACCGCGAACTGCCTGTGCTAATAACCGCGATTTTGCGGCAAATCCACGCAACTGTTGTGTTTTGAAGAAGCCAGGCAGACGTTGAACTTTTCTAAAGTTTTCGCGGCATTGTAGTCGATAGCAGTAGTAGCAGGTAATTTCGAGCCTCCAAAAGGGATTTCGGGGACACACAAGATATAGTGGTTGTTTGCTTTGGGACGAAAAAAGGGAGATTCTTGTTCTCGAAGCCTTTCAAGCAAGGTAGTGTGAATGCCAACTTTCGATTCGAACAGCCGTTTTGAGACAAGAAGACAACATGTGAACACTGAGCCGGATGGCCTTGCTCCAAATACGGATTTGATGATGGAGCAGATTCTTGAAAATATCCACGCGACGCCTATCGGCCAGGTGCTCGGGAGAATCGCTTCTTTGCCGGAGGTCCGCCAGGAGAAGATCCTTAACGTCCGGCGGCAGCTCACCGAAGGCAGGTACGATCTAAGCGAGCGGTTGGACCTGGCTATTGATAAGGTACTTGAGAACCTTACCACATAAAAGAGGGGGGCATTTGCAGGTCTGTTTGTGTCAGGTCTGATCTACGGTATGTTTTCGATGTAGTATCGGGTCGGCGGCTTCGGTTGCCGTTCTGTCCGCTTCCTGCTCCATCAGGTCTGGGAAGGCCGGCCTCTCGTGCCTACGAGACAATTTCAGGAACATCATCGTCCGCTTCGTCCAAATCAACGGGCTTGTACCCCGGTTGCTTGGACTTCTCCAGCTCCTCCTTGAAGGCTGATATGACCCGATCTTGAATTCTCTTTCTGCACTCAGCGTTGATCGGATGAGCAATATCCGCGTGCAACTTCATTCGACCCTTGAAATCCTTCTTCGCCCGGTTCTCGTGGAGAGATGATCCACAATTGTTGCAGTACTTGGCTCTTAGATGGTTTTTGCCCCCGCATTTTTCGCAATGATCACTCATTTTCCGCGAAGGCATGGCGACGAAGTACCCTCCGCCTCCCTCGATGATCTTGATGTCACGGACAACAAATTCGTTGTCCATCGTTACCGAGCAAAAAGCTTTCAGCCTGTCATCTTTGTTGCTCACCAACTTGACTCTGACCTCACTGATCTTCATTTTTTTGCCTCGCTCAAAAGTTCACCATCGACTGTTCCTCACGATAACGCTTTTGCATCCGATCTCTGTCTCAAGTGTGTGGTCCCATCGTCTGACTATGTCCTCATCCCCGCTCTCGCTGATACAAAAAAATGCTGAACCGCTACCGCTCAGGCAGCAAGGCCTCATACCCAATGATTCAATCTTCCCTTTCAACTCAGCAAGGCTTCCGGCCAAGCCAAAGCAAGTTTCCTGAAGCATATTTGCGCACATTGCCACGGCCAAATCAATCCTCTTTTCTTTGATGTGGCTGTTTATCTTGACAGAAAGCTTTTCATAGCAACCGCGATTGGGCCTGTAATTAGCGTAAACCTCTTTCGTAGAAACACTTATATCTGGAAGGATTAGCAGCGCCAGAAAGTCGAAATTCCCATCTATTTTTTCCACTTTCTCCCCCCTTCCCGTGCAAAAGGCCAGCGGCCCATTCAGAAAAAAGGCCACATCGCTACCCAACGTCGCAGCCAATTCGGACAGTCTCTCTTTGTCCCAGCCCAGGTCCAGGTGACGGTTCAGACCGATAAGAGTGGCCGCCGCGTCACTGCTTGCCGAGCCGAGACCCGTCCCCGCGGGGATGTTCTTCGTCAGCGTGACTTTAAGGCCGGCCTTCGAACCGCAGCTCTCCAGCAGTCTTGCCGCGGCTTGATGAACGAGATTCTCCCGGCCCTTCGGCGCCCAGTGCGGCCCCTTGCAGATCAGCTCGACGCCGGGCTTGCGGCCCGCCTGGATGAGGATCTCGTCGTACCAGTTGACTTTGGCCATGATGGTTTCTATCTCATGGAAGCCATCCGGCCGTTTGCCCGCTATCAGAAGTGAGAGGTTGATCTTAGCCGGCGCCAGCACCAGCAGGCCACCTTCCACAGCCGTGATTTGCTCTCTGCCAGCCATATTCGCACCATACCGTGCAAATCTTGATTCAGACCAGATCACTACTCGGGCGCTCTTCGCGCGATAACTGTCCTTCTATTCTCTGATCTTGACTTCTTGTACCTTGAAGGTGTTCCTCTCCCAGAACATACCATCCCGGTACCCCTGAATCGCCTTATCGAATTCAGCCAAGTGCAGGCGTTTTGCAGCAAGCAGACAGTATTGGTCGTGAATCTCCACACCCAAGAACCTTCGGTTCAGCTTCTTGGCCGCCACGATGCTGCCGCCCACGCCCATGAACGGGTCAAACACAAAGTCGTTCTTGTTCGTGCTTGCCAGAATGAGTTTGGCAAACAGTTTCTCCGGCTTCTGCGTCGGATGCTCCGTATTCTCCGGCATCGACCAGAATGGAACGGTGATGTCGTTCCATAGATTCGATGGATGTGTGAGCCTGTATCGGCCGCCGGCTGTGTTTTCCCAGTCTTTCGGCGCACCGTGTCCGTCCGTGTAAGGCGCGAGGACTCTGCGCTTTAGTTTCACGTCTTCCACATTGAACACGTAGTCGTCGGAAACCGTCGCAAACCATATATCTTCCGAGGTGTTTTTCCAGTTTTTCTTCGCCCCCCTGCCCTTTTCCCGCTCCCAGGTAATGCGATTTCTGACTTTCAGGAACTTGTCCAGAACAAGGTGAATCGCTGTGGACGAATACCATTCGGAGCATACATACACCGAAGCGGTCCTCCTGAGCGTGGGAAGTAAGCCAACCAATACCATCTCAAACCATTCGGCGTATTTCCCAATACTCTTCTTCTTGAACGTGGTCGAGGTAAAGGTCTTGTTAAGGTTGTATGGCGGGTCCAGTATCAGCAGGTCAACGAAACCGTGGGGCAGCAAGCCAAGGACTTCAGTCACATCCTGGTTCACAATCTTGTTGCCGACAGCGTCACTTTTAACGGCCCCGGTGATACGAGTCAGGGTCTTGCCGTAGTGGTCGGTTTCCGCTCCGCTCAGCGTCATCGTCCGGTTTCTGCGTGCTCGAACCTTGCTCACATGACTGATCCCACCGTTTCGAGCGGACTGTTGCTCTACGCTGACTCTTTTTTGACCTTCTGCTTGGCTGTCAGCAGCTCGGCCCTGCGTTCAACGATGTCGCGCGTGATGACATACCGCCCGGGCTTGGGCTCTTCAGGCAACTGATACATCATATCGACCATCAGCTCCTCGGTGATCGCACGCAGCGCCCGCGCCCCGGTATCCCGCTTAAGGGCTTTCTGCGCCAATGCGTGCAGCGCATCGTCTGTGAACTCAAGCTCGGCGTTTTCCATCTCGAAAAAACGCTGGTACTGTTTGCACAACGCATTCCTGGGCTTGGTCAGGATGTCGATGAGCGCCGGTTCGTCGAGAGCCGAGAGTGTCGTGATGACGGGAAGCCGCCCCACCATTTCAGGAATCATCCCATATTCGATGATATCCTCCGGCACAACCTGCTGCAAAATGTCCCCGTACTCGGTTCGTTGGTCGGTCTTTCCCGATAATTCCGAATTAAAGCCAATCATTTTCTTGCCGAGCCGTTTCTTGATGATATTCTCCAGGCCCACAAACGTACCGCCGCATATGAAAAGGATCTGCGCCGTATCGATCTGTATATAGGATTGTTCCGGATGCTTCCTGCCTCCCTGGGGCGGGATGTTGGCCAGGGTCCCTTCGAGCATTTTCAGCAGGGCCTGTTGAACGCCCTCGCCTGAGACATCCCGAGTGATTGAGACGTTCTGGGACGTTTTCCCAACCTTGTCGATTTCATCCACATAAACGACGCCTCGCTGGGCGGCTTCAATATCGTAGTCGGCCGCCTGCAACAATCGCAGCAGAAAATTCTCAACGTCCTCACCGACATACCCCGCTTCCGTGACGGTGGTTGCATCGCATATCGCAAACGGCACTTCCAGTTTGCGGGCCAGCGTCCGGGCCAGCAACGTCTTGCCGGAGCCGGTCGGGCCTATCAAAAGGACATTGGATTTGTCTATTTCGACGTCGCTGTCGTTGCTGTCGCTGTGCAACAACCTCTTGTAGTGGTTATGCACGGCGACCGAGAGGTATTTCTTGGCGTGCTCCTGCCCAATCACATATTGGTCCAGATATTCCTTGATCTCTCTGGGTCTGGGCATTTTCTCAAGGCTGACCGTATCCTTGTCCGTGCGTTTGCGGTCCTGCCGGATGATATTGTGACACAGCTCCACGCATTCGGGACAAATGAAGACCCTGTTCGGACCCTCTATGAGCGTGTCGGCCTGGCTGGCCGACCGACCACAGAAGCTACAAATTGACTTCTGTTTCTGCGTATTTGATTTCTTGGCCATTTTTGTCTTTCCATTGTCAAAACCAATCCATTCTGCCCGATATGGCTTATTATAGTCCGGATGTGTCGCGCCATCAAGCCATTTGTTCAAGCGGCTTCGCCGAGCATCAACGGGAACCGGGAATGGCGCAAAGCTCGAGCACGGACAGCAGAGAACACATCCTTCTCGAATTGATTTTGGGGCCGCCTGCTTCCCGCTCAGACCGGACAATGCCTCTGAGCAAATTCACCTCCTTTGTGCAAGGCTGCGATGTTGACCGGCAGTGTCTTATGATGGCGCTCGGCCAGCACATCAGCAAGAGCCTGAGCCGCTGCATCCGGGCTAAGGTATCCCCGCTTCTGTAAGTACGCCCCCAGCGCCACCATGTTAGCGCTCTTCTGACTGCCCAGTTCGACAGCCAGCTCATCGGCAGGCACCGCAACAATCTCGATCGATTCATCAAGCTGGGGCTCACTGTCAATCAAAGAAGTGTTCATAACGAGCAGTCCCCCCTTCTTGAGCCGCTGGGCAAATTTATTCAAGGACGCCTTGTTCATGACGATAAGCGAATCAGGTCGGCCAACGACGGGGCACGCGATCTTTTTCTCCGCGATGACCACCATGCAATTGGCCGTGCCGCCGCGAACCTCGGCGCCGTAAGAAGGCATGTAGGTGACCTCCTTGCCGGCCAGCATCGCCGTCTGGGCGAGCAGCCGGCCGGCCAGGATGATGCCCTGGCCCCCAAAGCCGGCAATGACTATTTCCTCGTAGAGACCCTCTGCGGTCATCTTCCACCCTTCAATTGCCCGAGAGGGAACACTTTGGTCATGTGACTCTCGATCCATTCCATCGCCTTGGCCGGACTCAGACGCCAGTAGGTCGGACACGGAGAGAGCACCTCGACCAGAGAAAGTCCCTGGGCGCCGCTGAGCTGCAGTTCGAAGGCATGTTTGATGGCTTTCTTTGTATTGCGGACCTGAGCGACACTGCTCAGCGCACAGCGCTCGACATAGATTGTCCCCGGCAGCGTGACCAGGAGTTCTGCGACTTGAAGCGGATAGCCCTCTCCGGCGGCGGTTCGGCCCTTGGGTGTGGTTGCCGTGACCTGCTCGAGCATTGTCGTCGGGGCCATTTGCCCGCCGGTCATTCCAAAGACGGCGTTATTGATAAAGATGACCGTTATTTGCTCGCCTCTGTGTCCGGCGTGCAGAATCTCACCGGCTCCGATGCTTGCCAGGTCGCCATCACCCTGATAGGAGAAAATGATCTTGTCGGGGTTGGTCCGTTTCATCCCCGTCGCTACGGCCGGCGCTCTGCCATGTGCCACTTCGATCATATCAACGTCCAGATAATCGTAGGCCAGCACGGCGCATCCCACGGGCGCTATGCCAATGGTGCGGCCGCGGATGCCCAGCTCGTCAATGGTCTCGGCGATGAGTCGATGGGCTATCCCGTGTCCGCATCCGGGACAATAGTGTGTCGGGCAGTCTTTAAGAGTAGGCGTTCGCTCGAATACCGTTTTCATATTGGGGTTTTCGACCTCAACGTCAGTTGCTTGATAAGCTCGAAGATTTCGTCAACGGTTGGGACGCCGCCTCCGGGCCGACCGTAGAAAACGACCGGCGCTTTTCCGGAGACCGCCAGTCTTACATCTTCGACCATTTGGCCGTTGCTCATCTCAACAACAAGAAAGATTCGTAGCTCATCTGCGGCCTTGCTGATTTGCTCTATTGGAAACGGCCACAGCGTCACCGGACGAATCCAGCCGGCTTTGATTCCGTCCTGCTTTGCCTTTTGCACGGCGGCGCAGACGATGCGCGCCGCGACGCCGTAAGCCACCACGACAATCTCGGCGTCATCCACATCGTGCTGCTCGCAAATCACTTCATTTTTCTGAATCTGCTCGTACCTGTCCCGCAGCGTGCAGTTGAGTTCTTCCAGCACCCCTTCGCCAAGCCACAAGGAGCGGACAATATTCTGCGGCCGGCCTTCGGCCCCGGTCAAAGCCCACTCTTTGGCAGGCAGATCCCGGCGCGGCTTCTCTTTCAGGACAATCGGCTCCATCATCTGACCGAGTATGCCATCGGCCAGGACCATCACAGGCATTCGATACAGGTCGGCCAGGTCGAACGCCAGGAGCATGCAGTCGGCCAGCTCCTGCACGCTTGACGGACCGAACACGATGGTCCGATAGTCGCCGTGTCCGCCGCCGCGGGTCGCCTGGAAATAATCACCCTGCGACGGCGCGATGTTCCCCAGACCGGGTCCGCCCCGCATGACGTTGACCACGACCGCCGGCAGCTCGGCACCCGCAAGATAGCTTATGCCTTCCTGCATCAGGCTTATGCCCGGACTCGATGAGCTGGTCATGGTCCGTTGTCCCGTAGCAGAAGCTCCGAAAACCATATTGATCGCGGCCAGCTCGCTTTCGCTCTGCAGAAAAACGCGGCCCTCGTCCGGCATTCTGCGGGCCATGTAAGCGCTGATTTCGTTCTGAGGCGTAATGGGATAGCCGAAATAGGCATCGCAACCGGCCATGATGGCCGCCTCCGCAAGGGCCTCGTTGCCGCACATCAGAACCCTTTTGTCGCCCCCCCGGGAGCTCTGCCCTCTTTCTGTCATATTCCTGTCTCTCGTGGAATCAACAACGGAACTCACGCCTTTTCCTTCGTGAGAGTTGGTTTCTTCTCTTTGCCGGGCTCGATGGCTACGATGACTCTGCCGGAGCCCTCGCGAAGCACTTCGATGATCGCCTCCGGGCAGACCACAGCGCAAGCGGCACAGCCCGTACAATCGCCGTTGTCAGTTTGAGCGGGAAAATAGCCGTTCTTGTTGGATATTCCGGAGATGACAATCGTCTTCCTGGGGCATACAACCACGCACAAACCGCAACCCTTGCATCGCTCGGAATTGATAACAATCTTTCCAGCCATTCCAATACTCGCACAGCCTAATTGGTGCTTCACCCCCGGCTTCGCCAGGGCAATTCAACGCACACAGCGCAGTCTAACATGGCCGGGCACTGCTGTAAAGTGAAAAGGCAGCGAATTGACATTGACCTGTGCGCATATCATTAAGCAGGCGGAACTTAGCACCCGCTGTTTCCCGTTCTTGGGCCGCACAGTCTCTTCATGTGGCAAGGTAGAAAACGTTGCGTTCGGCATCGAATGTGAGGTCTCGCTCGCCGGCGACATCCTCGGGGCCAAGGCCGATCAGCGCCAGCGGATTGTGGAATCCCATGGCGACAAGTTCGTCGGGACCGACCAGGTTCAAGGATGCCAGGTGGTTCATACATCTGAGCATCGTCGCTGAAGAGCCCGCCAGATACCCTGTTGCCGGGTCGTACAACCGGCCGGCCTCTTCCAGCACATGCCGATGCCCCAGCACTTCATATTCTCCCGGCTCAAGACCGGCCGGCGATGAAGCGTCACTGACGACCACACAGCGCCCGGCTCCTTTGGTCCTGATGATGGTTTTCAGAATGGAAGCCGGCAAATGGTGCCCGTCGCTAATGATCATGGCTATAAGGTCATCGTTTGCCAGCCCCGCCCAAACGGGATTCTCATGTCTGTCGAGCATGGCCGGCACACCGTTTCCCAGGTGCGTCAGCGAGGCGGCTCCGGCCCGAACCAACTTGTGCAGGTCCGCCTCCCCCGCCATCTGGTGCCCCAAAGAGACGGTAATTCCACGGCCCGATGCAAACCGGGCCAACTCTTCTGCGCCCTCGGGCTCGGCCGCGATGGTGAGCAGCTTTACACGGCCATCAGCCCATTCGATAATCTGCTCAAGATAGCCGACATCCGGTTCTCTTATCCACGGCGCATCGTGAGCTCCGCGCGCCCCATCCCGGGCGGATATAAAGGGACCTTCAACATGGATGCCCAACAGCCGGCCCTGAAACTCCTGTTCGCGCAGAACCGCAGCGATGATCGGAAGATTGTGCTCATAAACCTCCGACGGACTTGTTATCACTGTCGGCAAAAAAGCTGTTGTCCCTGCTTCAATGACGCCCCGGCAGGCCAGCACACAATCCTCCTGCGCCAAGCTGGGGTCGGAAAAATGTATCCCCTTGAAACCATTGACCTGCAAATCCACAAGTCCCGGTATTCTAATGCCCTTTTGAATCTGTGTTTCTTGCCCCATATTCATATCCGGTACGCAAAAAACCATTTTATACGGGATTCGCCCCGGCCTGTCAAATGACCAATTCTCAAACCGCCGGACTGGAGCCGAGGGACGCGGATTTTTCTTGCGTTCCCGGTCGCGCATCTCTATGATTCCTCCCGACTGCACACGGCGCAAGAGACATCTTGGAGGACATAGAACTTATGGCTGTTTCGACCCCCGGCCGGTGGCCCATTGGCAGTTGGCTCCATCTGATCAGAGACCAAGACAGTGCGTTCGGCGGCAAACTTCATCATATCTGCGGCGGCCACCCGGATTTGAAAGACGAAGCGAGCCAAATGTGTCTGCGAGCCATTGAAGCCTTTGCCGACAGATATGGGCCGGACCGCAGCGTTCTCGTGGTTCGATCGGCCGGAAGGGTGAATGTGGTGGGCACGCACATCGATCATCGCGGCGGCTCGGTCAACCCCATCACGGTCAAGCACATGTGGCTCGTCGTCGAACCGCGCGATGATGACCGGGTCTTGGCCAAGAACGTGGAGTCAAGCCAGTTTCCCGACGAACAGTTTCGCATCAGCGATTGTCTGCCTGCGGGAGAGAAAATCCACGATTGGGACACTTGGTGCCACGATGAGTTTGAAAAGCGCAGGCACGACACGAGCGTGACCTGGTCGAACTATATCCGCGCGGCCGTATTGTATTTCCAGCATCTTCATACAAACGATGACGGCCGCTTCACCCGGGCGATCAAGGGAATGAACATGATGGTTTACGGGAATATCCCCCGGGCCGCGGGACTCAGTTCATCCTCGGCGGTTGTGATGCTCGCAACCGAAGCTGTCCTGAGAATAAACGCCCTGCATATCGAGCCTGCCGATCTGGCTGAGCACTGCGGCCGGGCCGAATGGTACGTAGGCACACGCGGCGGCTTCAGCGACCATGCAGCCATCATCTCCGGTAAACCCAATGCGATCCTGCATCTGACCGCGTTCCCGATGACGGTGGACAGCGCCGCGCTGCCGGCCGGCTACGGCTTCGTGCTGGCCAACTGCCTCGTCGAGGCAAAGAAGCAGGCTGGAGCGCGAAACGCGTTCAACAGCCGTGTCGCGGCCTACGTGTTCGGTCTGATGATGATCCGCAAGAACTTTCCCGAATATGCCGGCAGGCTCCGGCACCTGCGCGATGTGAACCCGGAAAAACTCGCCGTCGATGAGGCTCTTATTCTTCGCATGGTCAAGTCTCTGCCCATGGCCGCGAGCCGCGAGGATGTCTTGAAAACGATGCCCGAATGTGAGCCGGAAGTCCGTCACGTGTTCAGGAGTCATGATGAACCGGAAAACGGTTATCCCGTCAGACGGGTGTGCCTCTACGGAATAACCGAGTGCCTGCGCGCTGAGATGGTTCCACAGTGCCTTCGGGCGGGCGATATGAAGACATTCGGGGATCTAATCAATACCTCTCATGACGGCGATCGCGTGACAAAACTTGCCGGCAGGCAGCGCGTGCCGGTCGATAATAGTTATCCGGACGAGAGAATTGATGCGTTGATCAGCGATCTTGAATCGGGCGATCCTGAACGCGTGAGCCGGGCCAGACTCTGGCGACAAGGCGGCGGATACAACGTCAGCCTTCCCCAAATCGACACGCTGGTTGACACCGCGCTAGCATCCCCAGGCGTCGTCGGCGCCGGCCTCGTCGGAGCCGGGATGGGCGGCTGCATCGTAGTCGTTGTCGAGGAAGAACACGCCCCGGCCGTCATCGAGAACATGGCCGAACAGTACTACCACCCAAATAACCTGCCCGTCAAAGCAGAAGTTGTTACCCCTGTGGGGGGATTGTGCACGATGGATGTCTGAAATCGAGCCGGCTCAGAGATTCGACACGGGGATCTGCTGAACCGCCTCTTGCACGGCTTCGCGAATGACCTGGCAACCTTCTCTGACCGCATCTTCGCTTATGCACAGCGGCGGCGCTATCTTGACGCAGCCCCCACCTACGCCGACGGGCGCGAACATCAGCAGACCCTTGCGAAAGCAGAGATTGACAATGTTCCAGGCCAGCTCGTAATCCGGGTCTCTGGTCCCTTTCTTGACCATGAGCAGCCCGGCCACCAGGCCCGCTCCCGGCGCGAAACCGATAACATCGGAAAACTCGCTTTTTATTTGCTGCAAACACTCCTGGAGAGTCCGCCCGACGTGTGCCGCATTCTGAACCAGCTTCTCCTGTTCGATGACCTCGATGCTCGCCAACGCAGCCGCACAGCAGACGGGATTGCCCGAGTGTGTGCTGGTCATCTCGTTGGGACCATATAAATCCATCACGTCTTGCCTGCCGATAACGCCGCTGATGGGCAGAGAGCTGCTGAATCCCTTGCCAATGCAGAATAGGTCCGGCACGACATCATAGAGCTCGAAACCCCATAGCGTTCCGCATCGGCCAAAACCTGCCTGAACCTCGTCGAAACACAGAAGAGCACCGTGTGCAGTACACCATGCTCTCAGGTCCTTCGCATACTGCATGGGCATGAAATTGGGGCCGACCCCCTGATACGTCTCGCTGATGACGCCGGCCACGTTTTTCGGCTCGATCCGGAGTCGCTCGAGCGTTGTCTCGAACAGCTTGAAGCTCGTATCTTCACAGCGGAATCCGTCGGGGAACGGCACGTGGACAATTTCAGGATCGAGATTCTTGATCCATGCTGAGCCGCTGCCCACACCTCCCATCTGCTGGGCACCCAGAGTCCTGCCGTGAAAGGAATTATCGAAGGAGACGATAATGCTCTTGGCGTCGGTGCCGGTCTTTCGCCCATGTGTGCGCATCAGCTTCAGCGCGCACTCGGTGGCTTCGGCGCCGGTGCTGAGCACGAACACTTTATTCAACGGCCGGGGCGCAAGTGAAAGCAGCTTGCGCATAAGGTCAATTCTCGGCTGGTTGGGAAAACAGTAGCTGGTCAACAGCGGCTTGGATGCCTGGCGGATAATCGCATCGGCGATTCTTTTGTGCCCGTGGCCTGCGTTGGTCACGAGCACGCCCGATGAGAAATCCAGCCACATGTTGCCATGGGCGTCGTAAACATTCACTCCCTCAGCGCGATCCCAAATGACCGGGGGCTGGCCTCGCATACTGACCGACTCGGCCTCGCGAAGTCTCTCGATCTGCTCAATCGTGGCCCTGTTTGGAACAGATCCGGAGAGTTTGCGAAATTTCGTTGATATGGGCTTTACTTCGGCTGTGACAAGCGGAAATTCCTTGGCCATCTTTATCCCGGTTTCTTTCTATCGTTCTGAAAAATTGAGGACGAGCGATACACGTCAACGCTCGACAAAACTAACGCCTGCATTTTTTCCATAGGTGATTTGGACGTCTCTGCCGCCGTTGAGAATAGACAGCCGCGCCGCCTCGGTGACTAACTCATTGTACGAGCTGTTTGCGGGCGTTGCCATGACACCTTCATCATCGAATTGCCTGATCAGCTTCTGTCTTCGGGCCAGAGCCTGTTTGCTATCAACACCCGCCGACGCCTCAATGCACTTACAGATATTCTTGAGTATGTACTCAATCGAGCGGTACCCGTATCCGACCGGCGTGAGCCCTTCGCCGCCAAGCTCGATGTACTTGAAATAGTCGGGACTCGGCTCGCAGTAGCATGTGTCTCCGGGTTCGGCGCCCTTTTCCACGTAGCAGTGTTCAATGCCGCGGTACTGGTCGTTGTGCACGAGCATGCCGCTCTTGTCTTCGGCCCGGCAGTACATCCGGATGCCCTGAAAATTGCCGCCGGGGCCCTCGTCGGGATAGCCCATGACGTTTGTCACGTGCAGACACGCGTCGTTTTCCCAAATGACGCGGGCATCCGTCCACAAGAAACCCGTCTTGCCGTTGGGATAGGTGTCTTTTATGCCGTACACAGAAACCTTGCTGGGCAGCAGTCCGGTGACAAAATGCACCTGGTCAACGTAATGGCAGCCGACATACGTGAACATATCGGAATTTTCCACTGTGCACCAGTTCTGGAAATTCGAATGGCGGTAATAATAAGGTTCATTCATTTCGGCGTGGCCGATACGAAATTCCCCGAACTTACCCTCCTTGTAGAGCCGTCGAGCCATCAAAGCCCGGTCGTCGAGACGTTTGTGGTATTCGATGCCTACGACAAGTCCCTTGTCATAGGCGTTCTTTTCTATTTCAACGGCCTGTGAGTGCTTTGACACCAGCGGCTTTACACAGCATATGTGCTGATCGGCGGCCAGGGCGGCCTGTATGACCGGATAATGGAGCTGGTCGGGCACCGCAACGACCACGACACACCCCTTGGGTAACTTCGCAATAACGTCCCTGAACAGATCGGGGAAATCCTGCTCCGGATCGCTATCCAGGGCGGGACAAGCCGTGAAGCTGTGGCCGGGGAATGCCTTCTTGAGCGTCGCATCCTGTGCCAACGTCTGCAGCGGAGCGCTGTTCAACGCGCAGACGCTGACCTGCCCGACAAGCCCAAGCCGCTGGAGCTGATAAATAGACGGCAGAATCTGCACATGGGTGATCATCCCACCGCCGACGATACAAACCTGGGGTCTGTTACTCATCGAATTGTCTCTAACAAAGTCAATGCGAACTTCCTGCGGCCACCTGTGTGACCATCCTGGAGCCAATAATTAGCACTGAGCCGCTTCTTTGTCAAATCCAATTTTGAGTTGATTCCGGGGACTTTATTCTGTAAAACATAGCGTCAGATATATCCAATCAGACTTCAATGGAGGTAAATCATGGCGAACAGGTGCAAATTCGCTGCGGCGGTGACAATCCTGAGCTGCTGGTTTGTGCCGGTTCAAGGCAGGCAGGTCACTGTAGATTCTTCAGCAGTCCTCGAAACGCTCGACAAGAACCATCCCCGATTAATGCTCAAAGATGACGGGCTTGAGAATCTCAAAGCCCGCCATGGACAAGATGAACTTCTGCAAAAATGCCTGTGGGATGTCCTCGCCGAAGCAGACGACTGCTATGAAAAGCCGATGCTGACTTACCGCAAGATTGGCCCGCGACTTCTCAGTGTCAGCAGAGAGTGCCTGCGCCGCATTTACGCGCTTGGCATGGCCTACCGATGGACGGGCGAGGACAAGTACGCCCAAAAGGCTGCCGAAAACATGCTGACCGTTTGTGCGTTCAACGACTGGAATCCATCGCACTTTCTCGATACGGCTGAAATGTCCCACGCCGTCGGGCTGGGTTACGACTGGCTCTATTCCTACCTCGATGCCGGGACACGAGAAGCCATCAAGGCAGGCTTAATCAAGAACGGCCTGGAGCCGGGGTTGCAAGTGTATGAGAGGGACCGCGGATGGGTCCGAAGCGATTACAACTGGAATCAGGTCTGCAACGGAGGATTGATTGTCGGCGCTTTAGCCATCGCCGAATCAGACCCGCAATACGCCGAGCAGATTATTCCCGCCGCGGTGCGGTCACTGCCCCGCGCGCTGCAAAGCTACGGTCCCGACGGTGCGTGGGGGGAAGGACCCGGCTACTGGAGCTATGCCACGCGCTACACCGCTTATGGTCTGGCCGCACTGCAAGACGCCCTGGGTAAGGACTTCGGCCTGCTGCAAATCGACGGACTTGCCGAGGCGGGAAATTTCCCCATCTATACCGCCGGCCCGACCGGGTATTATCTGAATCTGGCCGACGTCGGAGAAAGAAGCTCACGACGGCCCATGCCCTGCATGTTCTGGCTGGCCCGCACCTTCGACAATCCATTTTATGCTCACGATGAGCGCGCGATGCTGGCAGAACGTCGAGCCAGTCCGCAGCACGTGGTCTGGTACATGCCGGAGCCGGGCGAGATGCTGCCGGCCAGAGACCTCGATCGCTATTTTGGCGGCCCTGTCGAGGTCGCCGTCTTCCGCAGCGCCTGGGATGACCCGGAGACGCTTTGGATCGGCGTTAAGGCCGGCTACAACCAGGTCAATCACGGCCATCTCGACCTGGGCAACTTCGAGATGGACGCGCTTGGCGTGCGATGGGTCCGCGACCTCGGCTCGGACAATTACAACCTGCCCGGCTACTGGGATAAAAAAAGAGGCGGCCAACGCTGGAATTACTACCGCCTGAATTCGCAAAGCCACAGCGTTCCACTGCTCGGCGGCGAAGACCAGGATCCGATGGCAGAGGCCCACTTTGTTAAATTCGAGTCAACCGAATCCTCGGCCTTCGTCCTGATCGACCTGACGAGCGCCTACGAGAAGTTCGCAAAGAAGGTGACGCGAGGCGTCGCTATGCTGGAGGGCAGGAACGCCGTGCTCATCCAGGATGAATTCGAGATTGACAATCCCTGTGAGCTTATCTGGGCCATGACCACCGATGCGGACATCACCATCGGGAGAGGAAGAACAGCAAGGCTGACTCTCAAAGGCAAGGAGTTGATTGCGCGGCTGCTATCCCCCGAGCGTGCCCTGTTTTCCGTGGAGTCCGCCGAGCGGGAGCCGCCTGAGAAAACGAACAAGGGCGTGCGTCGCCTGCTCGTGCGGCGGCGGAACGCGAGAAACAGCGTGCGTGTGGCGATCCTGCTCTCGCCCGTGTGGAAGGATAGCGGCGACGTCAGTTCGGTCCGGCTCCAACCGCTGGCGCAGTGGTGAGCAAACCGATAATGCCAATATATTCAAAGATATTTTGTCAGGAGATTAGAAATGCAAGGTCGATTAAGGAGTATTCGCAGGACAGTTGTCATCGGCGCATCAGTGCTCGCGCTCTCAGCAATGCAGACCCCGGGCGCTGAAGAAAGGAAACCTCAGTTGTGCCAGGGAAATTATCAAACGGAAGAGCAGGCCAAGGAGCAGCTCGCCAAGTTTGCCCTCAGCTACTCTAACTTAGGCCAATGGAAGGCCCGGGCCGAGCGGATTCGGGAAGGGATTCTCGCAGGAGCAGAACTCTCGCCACTGCCCGAGAAGTGCGAGCTGAATCCCATAATTCACAGCAAACGCAAATACGATGGCTACACCGTCCAAAACGCAGCGTTTGAAAGCCTGCCCGGCGTTTTTGTAACCGGGAACCTATATCGTCCTCGCGAGGGCAAGGGGCCTTTTGCCGCGGTACTTTGTCCGCATGGACATTTCAACAGCGCCGGCAACTACGGCCGGTTCCGACCCGGCATGCAAAACAGATGTGCGACGCTGGCCCGCATGGGAGCAGTCGTTTTCTCCTATGATATGGTCGGATACGGCGACTGGAAGAATGCAGGCTGGGACCACAAGCGGCCCAAAACCCTCAAACTGCAACTCTGGAACAGCATCCGCGCGGTCGATTTCCTGACCTCCCGCAAGGACGTGGATCCCAAGCGCATTGCCATCACCGGCGCTTCAGGCGGCGGAACTCAATCGTTCCTCTTAACAGCCGTCGATGACCGCGTCGCCGTCTCGGTCCCCACCGTCATGGTCTCGTCGCACTTCTTCGGCGGGTGCAATTGCGAAAGCGGCATGCCCATCCACAAGAGTGAGACCCACGAGACGAACAACACGGAAATCGCCGCGCTGGCCGCGCCGCGCCCGCAGATACTTATCTCCGACGGAAAGGACTGGACCAAGAACACACCCAAAGTCGAATTCCCTTATATCGGCAACGTCTATCGTCTCTTCGGGGCACAGGATAACGTCGAGTATCTTCATCTGCCGGATGAAGGGCACGATTACGGCCTCTCGAAGCGCCTCGGGGCCTACAAGTTTCTCGCAAAGCACCTGAGGCTCTCGATTGAGAAGGTAAGCCGGCCGGATGGCTCAATCGATGAGAGCTTCGTTGTCATCGAAAAGCAGGAGGATATGTACGCCTTTGACGATGCTCACCCCAGACCTGCACACGCCGTCAGCGGCGACGCCGCGGAGCTGCCCTGGGATTAGCTTGGGCGAGCAAGAGCAGCTATCCGTATGACGCTGCTGTGCGCCGTCTGAGTTCAAGACGGAGGCTTCTTGAGCTCTTCGACTTTCGGCAGGTCTTTGAGCGTGTTGAGGCCGAAGACCTCCAGGAATCTCTTGGTGGTTCCGTACAACATCGGTCGGCCCAGGACTTCGGCCCGGCCCACAATCTTGACCAGTCCCTTGTAGCAGAGCGACCGAATGACCTCGCCGACCGCCACCCCTCGAATGGCTTCGACGTCGGCGCGTATGACCGGCTGCTTATAAGCGATAATAGCGAGCGTCTCCAGAGCGGCGGGGCTGAGCTTGTTGTCGCTGCGAACCCGCAGCAGCTTCTTGAGCCAGTGATTGTAGGGGCTCAGCGTAAGCATCTGGTAGCCGCCGGCGATTTGCTCGACCCGAAAGGCGCTATTGTTCGCCCGGTATTTGTTATTCAAGTTTTCAATACATTCACGAACCTGCTTGGCACTGGTCTCGACGATGTTGGCCAGCCGGGCATCCGGAAGAGGCTCATCGCTGGCAAACAGAACCGCCTCCACCACCGACTCGACCGTTGGCTCAAAATCCTGATCGGGCTGGGAAACATCGGAACGTTCGTCCTCAAGGGTCTGAGAACCGTTATCCTCGATTTCCTGTTCGTTTTCTACTTCCTGTACTTCCTGCGTTTCTTCTGTCATACGTTTTTCCACTTAAACGGGTCGGCGTCCTTCTTGCTGGCCCTAATTTTGATTCCTTTGAGCTGTTTTTGCAACTGTTTTGCGATTTTTTTCAAAATGAACCGTTCGGAGACCGTGTGACTGAGGCAAATACATGTCAGCCCGGCTTCCTGTGCGGCCAATGCCTGATGATGCTTCAATTCCCCCGTCACATACAAGTCGGCCCCGGCGGCAATAACTGAATTGATGATCGGACCGCACGAACCGGCACAAACCGCTGCCCGTCTAACCAGCCGATTCTCCTGCCCAATCACGCCGAGGGCTTTGGCCCCGGTGACATCCTTGACTCTCTCGAGGATCCGCGCCAGTCGCATCGGCCGGCCCAAGTCGCCGATCCGGCCCAGGCCGAACGGCGTCTGCGGATCGTACAGTTTGAAAATGTCAAAGGCCGGTGTCTCATAAGGATGCGCCTTTTTCATGGCGGCGATTACATCGGCAAGGCTCTGCTCGGGGACAATCGCCTCAAATCGTATCTCGGCAACCTTCTGCAATCTACCTTTTCTGCCGATGGCCGGCTTCGCGCCTTCCTGAGGCAAAAAAGTCCCCGTCCCCTGGGCGCCAAAACCGCAATGGCTGTAGTTGCCGATTGCCCCCGCGCCGGCCGCAAAGACCGCATTGGAGACCGCCGCGAGCGATTCAGCCGGGACAAAGACCACAAGTTTGTAGTTGTCACCGGCAGGAGATTGAACGTAATCGCCAATCGGTTTGCCCTCCACAATGCCAACAATCTCGGCCAGGCCATCGTTCACGCCGCCAATAGCGGCATCCAGCGCCGTATGTATCGAAAAGACTGCAATCCCTGAGCGGACCAGCTCGTACACAACTCGTGTCGGCCATTCGGCGGTGATTTTCTTCAGTCCGTCCCAGATCACCGGATGATAGCTCAGAATCAGGTCGATGTTCAGTCTCCTCGCCTCGGCGACAACGTCGTTCGTAACGTCGATGGTCAGCAGAATGTCCCTGACTGCCTTCTGCGGGTCGCCAACCAACAATCCCACATTGTCCCAGTCCTGGGCCAGCCCAAGCGGGTACATCTGGTCGATTTTGAGTGCAATGTCTTTTGCCTTCATTTGCCGTTCCGCGATTCCGATTCGTCTGCTCTCTTTTGCTCTTTCGAGATTTGGCACTCCTGCTCGATCAGCGCATCGAACTTTTCTCTCAGCCTTTTCGCCATGGACCCGACGTTGCCGTCGCCAACCGTGTGCTTTTCCACTTTGACTACCGGTATGACTTGCATGATCATGTTCGTCAGAAAGATCTCGTCCGCGCCGAGCACGTCGTCAATCAAAAGGTCCTTGTCGACCAGCTCGATGGACTCGGCCACAGCAATCTGGCAAACGGTTTTTCTCGCTACGCCTGCAAGGACCGGCGTTCTGACAGGCGGCGTGTACAGGACCGAATCCTTGACCAGGAACACGTTGCTGATACATCCCTCGGCCAGCCGGTTATCTACCGTGAACCAGAGCGCCTCGGCCGCCCCTTTTTGATGGGCGAGATTCAGTGCAATCATGCGCGAGAAATAGCTCGTCGTTTTGTGGCCGAACGTCGGCTCGCTCGGGTTCTGTCTGAACGGGCAGAGCACAACCAGCACACCTTTCTTATAATACTCGGACGGGTAAACGCGCAATGGTGTGCCGGTAATCAAAAGCGTCGGTTTGCGCTGCTGTTCAGATTCGGCCATCGGTCCATTGCTGAGTGTCAAACGTAAACGCGCATCGGTTAGTCCATTTGCGCTGAGCACCTGGTAAATAGCATCGGTGATATATCCCCTGTCGTATGAGGTACTGATTGACAGATTCTCGGCGCTGTAGAACAACCGGTCCAGGTGATCCCTCAGCGCAAAGACCACCCCATTGTGGCTGCGCATCGTCTCGAAAAGCCCGGCTCCATATAAGAACCCACTGTCGGTGACAGATATGCAGGCCTTGTCAATATCGACCAATCGATCATTTAAGAAAACTCTATCTGCCATTTATCCTGTGCAAATCCGAAATCCTAAATTCTTAATCCGAAATAAATTCAAATAGCCAAAATTCAAAATAGAGGACTGTTCTAATGCTTGAAATTCGAACTCTGACACTGTTTAGAGCTTAAGATCCAGTGCTTCGAGTTTACCTTTTCTATGTTCACCATCCTGATACCATGTTGCTTTTATTCCTGCGATCAACGCTCTTGCTTTGGTGATGGTTTCCTGCCATTCAGCTTCCGGATCGGAGTCTGCAACGATACCGCCGCCTGTCTGCACAAACGCCTTTCGGCCCCTGATAATAATCGTTCGTATGGCGATATTCAAGCACACGCTGCCATCGATCCCGATAAAACCGATACTGCCCGTATAGACGCCCCTTGCCGTGGGTTCGGTTTCATCGATGATTTCCATCGAGCGGATTTTCGGAGCGCCGGTAATGGAGCCGCCCGGGAACATCGCCTTGAGAACCTCGCAAAAAGTAACGTCTTGGCGAAGCCGCCCGGCGACAGTCGCCACCGCATGAAAGACCGTGGGGTATGTCTCGATGGTCCTTGGCTGGACGAGGTGCCTCGTTCCGGGGACACAGACTCTGGCCACATCGTTGCGTTCCAGGTCAACAATCATATTCAGCTCGGCCTGTTCCTTGGCACTGCCGAGTAGTTCATTGGCGTTTTCGGCGTTGACTTGCTCTGGCTGCAAACCCGCCTCAGTCGTCTCGTTGATTCGAGGCCGGGTCCCTTTTATCGGCTTCGTCTGGATGGTGCCGTCCGTAACCTTGATGAACATCTCGGGCGATGCACTGACGATATGAAAATCGCCGCCATCAATATACGCTGCATATCCGCTCGGATTGTACGTATTCTGCCAGTGATAGAGATCTATCGGCCGCGCGTCGTACTCGCACTCGAACCGTTGCGAGAAATTGATCTGGTAAACGTCGCCGTCGAAGATGTACCGCCTAATTCGCCGGACGGTACTGAGATAATCTTCTCTGGTCATATTGCACCGTAGTGGGGAAAAATCGATGTCGCTTAGCTCGACAGGCAAAGGGGGCGGGATGTGGACATCTTGAGATTTATTCAGAAGGCGCTCCAGGGCCGCGAGTTTATCCCGGGGTCTCTCGGCCTCGCCGCGAAGCTCGAGAGCGAACAACCAGAAATCTCCCGTGATATGGTCATAAGCGATGAGCCGGTCATAGAAACACAGCCGGATCAGCGGAGTCCGGATATCATCGACCGCCGTAACCGGCAGCTTCTCAATGTATCTGCCAAGCTCATAGCCAAAATACCCTATCCAGCCGCCGCAAAAGATCCCCCGTCCGGGCAATCCGGCCCCAGACCGTCCGCCATCTTCAATTCTGTACTTGGACAGAATCCCGTGCAGCTTCTCAAAAGGCTCTGTTTGTCCGGCCTTGAATTCGAATACGTCCTTCGGGTAGGCGGCCCAGTAGCTGAATCCGCCCGTATCTGTCCCGGCGACGTTGCCGCCGAGAATCGATGCGGAGCTCAGCCGGGCAAAGAGCTCGCTCAGAGCCGGCAGACCCGTCGATACGCGAATCCTTCTGTGATGCAGTTTGCAGGGGATACTCCTGCCCGATTTGACGAACGCCGCCGCTGTCACTGCATTCCCCCTGTCCTGAACTCATTGATGATCTTGACACCGGAAGAAGTCCCTATCCTCTGGGCCCCTGCCGCCAACATCTCCAGAGCCCGGGTCGCAGTTTTTATCCCTCCGGCAGCCTTTATCTTGCAGTTCGGCGCTGTCTCCTTGATCATTTTTACATCTTCGACGGTGGCGCCGCCGGCCGGATGCAGGCCGGTGCTGGTCTTTATGAAATCGACGCCGACCTGCTGCGCGGTTCGACAGGCAAATATCTTCTGGTCGGCCGTCAGCGCCGCCGATTCGATGATGACCTTCAGAATCACGGCCGGCTTCATTTCGCGGCAAACCTTCAGCACCGCCATCAGTTGTTTGCACAGATACTTCGAATCCCCCTCGATGATCGCCGCCAGATCGGCAACCATGTCGATTTCGCCGGCCCCGGAAAACACGGCTTCCTTTGCCTGGACGACTTTGACCCTGGTCGAATCGGCGCCGAGCGGCAAACTGACCACGCCTGCGACGCAGACTTTCGAGCCCGCCAGCAGCTCGGCTGCCAGGGCTACCCAGCGTCCGTTCACGCAGACGGTATGAAATCCGCAGGTCTGCGCATCCCGGCAGAGCTGTACGACCTGCTCCTTCGTCGCCGTGGCATTGAGCAAGGTGTGGTCGATGCAGGCGGCCAGCTCCTTGTCCGAAATCTTGCACTCAATGTCAGCCATGATTCTCAGTTTCTACTTTTCATTTCCTGATGTTCGGTGCTCGGCATCCGGTTTTCTGTGATATACTTGCTCTTCTTGAAGAAATCCACCGCCTCGGCCACATGGCTGAACACCCTGGTCGCGGTCTGGGTGACAAACACCGACGGACTCTGTTTTGCCGTCCAGATGACATAGACGTCCTTGGCCGCCTCGTGGGCGTGCTGAAGCTCCCGTTCGACGCCGCTGGATATGGCGGCCCGCCCATTGTCCAGGCTCGGAACGAGGCTGACGATCATCTCGGACTGGTCGATCAGCATGAAATCACGGGCGTACGTCTGACTGTTAATATCCCGCTCGATCTGCAGGATGTCGGTTAAACCCAGCCGGACCTTGCGCCCCAGCGCTGTGAGCTCGACATAATCCAGTCTTTCTTGAGCCGCTCGCCTGGCCTTTTGCGGCAGATAGGCTTCTTCCAGATCACCGGGGTCAAAACAAATGAACCACCGCTTCATCAGCCTCCTGAATTCGTTAATCTCCTTTTGAACGTTCTCCATGTCGCTCACGGCGGTCATGGGAAAGCTCAGATACGCCTTTTTCATCGGCGTCTCGAAAACAAGCCGGCAAAACATTTCCATCGTCTGCTCTTCGCCGCCGCGGGCAAGGCAATAAAACGGAATGTTCTCATTGATCCCTTTGCACAGCATTTCCGTGCCGATGATTTCTTCTTCCCGCCAGACAATCAGGTCCTTCAGACTGTGTTCGACGCTATGCTCTTCGACAAGCCGCGCGTGAAGAGCTACGACGCCGTCTATCAGGCAGATATACATGTCCGCGTTGAGCTGACGCATTTGGTCGAAGTCCACCGCGGGAAACAGGCCATGCCGCCAGCGGAAGGTGGCATGGGTATTGACGATCAAATTGGGGACTTTCTGCGCCTTCGCAATGATATCCTTGAAGATGCTTCGGCGAAGCGAGCTGAGCCTTTTCATCGGGATGTCCAGAATCTTGCCGGGCGGAATATCGGGGGCCTCGGCATACATCCGGTCGCCGACGTTGCACAGCAGAACCTCTTTGTCTCTGGCGGCGGCACGTTGACAGGCCTGTTCAAGGTAGCTCTTCTTGTCAATGCCGACCATGCCGGTAACGACGACTATCATCTGGTCTCCCGTACTCCATGATTCGTATCTCGTATTTGACTCGGGACGCACGCGGCAGCTTAGAGGTTCTTCAGTCTCTGCTGCATGTCGTAGTCTTTCAACGCCGCGACCAGCTCATCCATATCGCCGGCCATGATTCTGTCTAAGCTGTAAAGCGAGAGGTTGATTCGGTGGTCGGTTACACGGTTTTGAGGAAAGTTATAGGTCCTGACTTTCTGGGACCGGTCCCCTGAGCCGATCATGGTCCTGCGCTGGGAGTCGCGCTCGGCTCGTTTCTGGCTCTGGAAATGGTTGTACACCCGGCTCTTGAGCAGCCGCCAGGCTTTGGCGCGATTCTTGTGCTGACTTTGCTCGTCCTGCATATTGACCGTAATTCCAGTTGGGACATGTTCGAGTCGAATCGCACTGCTGACCTTGTTCACGTTCTGTCCGCCGGGCCCACTCGCCCTGCTGACGTGTTCGATGACGTCATCGGGGGCGATTTGGATATCCAGCTCTTCCGGCTCAGGCAGTACGGCCACGGTCGCCGCCGAAGTGTGAATTCTGCCCTGGGACTCGGTCTGGGGAACGCGCTGAACACGGTGCCCTCCCCCTTCATAGCCTAATTCGGACCACACACCCGGTCCTTTGACGCTCAATATGACCTCCCGAAAGCCGCCTTTCTCGGCGACGCTGAAATCAAGCTGCTCAACTTTCCACTTTCGCGTCTCGGCGTATCTCGTGTACATGGTGTACAAATCGCGAGCGAACAGCGCGGCTTCTTCACCGCCGGTGCCCGCTCTGATCTCTATGATGACGGCATCGATATCCATATCATCGCTCATGACCATGCTGTGCGTGATCTGCTCCAGCAAAGCGGTCTTCTTGCCGTCAAGCTGCTGGATTTCTTCCTGGGCTAAGGCTTTGAAATCATCATCCGCAGCCTCATCAGCCAATATCTGCTCAGCCTGCCCGATATCGGCCTGGAGTTTCTTGTACCGGCGATACGTCGTGACAATCGTTTTGAGTTTGCCCTGCTCTTTGGACAAGGCCACGAGCCTGACTGAATCGCAGGCAACATCCGGCTCGGCGATTTGCTTTTCTATCTCGCTGTAGCGCGCCTCGATTTGATCGAGTTTCGCCGTCAAATTATCCTGTTGTTCTGCCATAAACAAAATCCGCTTGGCGTCCGAAACGATCCGTGCGCCTCCAACCAGAACAACAAAAAGCCCCCACCCGGCGCTTGGCAGGATGGGAGCGCAAAGCTCAGCTTGAAAAACAGGCTCTTACCGTGGGTCTTACGTGCTCTGTTTGGAATCGGCAGCGGGCGCACTCTTGCCCGGTGCAGCCCCTTTGGCGTAGCTCGTGCCGTACTTCTTCTGGAACCGTTCTATCCGCCCTGCAGTATCCACATACTTCTGCTTGCCCGTATAGAACGGATGGCACATCGAGCATATTTCCGCATGGATTTCCTTGGCCGTGCTGCGCGTCTCGAACGTGCTGCCGCAGCCGCAATGAATCACCACTTTTTCGTATTTTGGATGTATGTCTTTCTTCATAGCTAATGCTCCGAAATACCTAAACCAGTGATTGTAGTCATGGAGCCAACTATTTCAACAGAAATTTTTTGCAATTCCGGGGTCCGGCGGTTATATTTCGACGGTTAGCCGCAAATAGGAGCTCTGCAGAATGGGAATTGGACTAGTGATTATCGGTGCGGGAGGCCGCGTGGGCCGGCGTATTTTGGCTTTGGCCATCGAGTCGGACCAGTTCGAGATCGGTGCGGCTATCGAGAGGCTGGGGCACCCGGACATGGGCAAAGATGCCGGGCTCGCAGCCGGGTCGAAGCCCATCGATGTTGTCCTGACCCACACATATCCCACCGGCGCCGCCGACGTCGCAATCGACTTCTCACAACCCGAAGCTTTCGAAGAAACCATCGATTATTGCCTCAAGAACGGCGTTGCCCTGGTCTCGGGCACGACCGGCCTCAGCGACGCCCAGCGAGCGCAAATGAAAACCGCCTCCGGCAAAATCCCCGTTCTCTACGCCACCAACATGAGCGTGGGGATGAACGTTCTGTTCTGGCTGGTCGGGAAGGTCGCTTCGGCTCTCGGCCCCGACTACGACATCGAGATCGTCGAGCAGCACCATCGCTTCAAAAAGGATGCTCCCAGTGGCAGCGCCCTTACGCTGGCTGAGAATATCTGCACGTCGGCGGGCCTGGACTTTCCGGAAGCCCTCACGCATGGCAGATCCGGAAAAGACGCCCTTCGGCAAAAGGGCACCATCGGCATGCATGCGGTTCGGGCCGGCGATATCACCGGCGTTCATTCGGTCATCTTTGGAACGCCCGGCGAGACGGTCACGCTCAATCACACCGCCAGCAACAGAGATACATTCGCGCGGGGTGCATTGCGAGCAGCAGAATGGCTCGTCGGAAAAGAGCCAGGCCTGTATTCTATGGCCGATGTTCTGGGCCGGCAGGGTTGAGAAAACGCCCCGACAAACGTCAGTCGCCCGGGCCTATTTGCTCTTCTTGGGCTTCTTAGGCTTCTTGGGCTTCTTGGGCTCTTTCGGCTTCTTGGGCTCTTTGACCTTCTTGGCCTTCGGCTCTTTGACTTTCTTGGGCTTCTTCGGCTTTTTCTCTTTCGCCGCCCTGGCGGGTCGCTCTCCCGTCAGCAGGAAGGCCGCACCGGTCACGACCAGCGCCAGCCCGGCAGCGCCACCCATGATGTACCAGATGAAGCTCTGGACCGATGACAGAATCGAGGGCATCACCCCGCGCAGACCCGCCACAGCTACCACGGTCGTATAAACGACGACGACCAGCGGCAGAAAAAGCAGTACTCCAAACGTGTTACTCTGCGCATCAGGGGCGGTCTCAATAACGGGTGCTGCCAACGCCACCGCTTCCGGCGCCGGCTGCGAAGCGACAAGCTCTTCATCGGAGACCATCTCTTCCGGCTCAATGGCCCCTATCGCCGCTTCATCGCCTTCCGCTTCGGCTTCGGCCTCGGCAGGTTCCTGGCCCTCGCCCTCGGCTGTATATATCTCATCCAGAATACCGCCCAACGAAGTGTCATCCGCCTGCAGTGAAAGGTCCAGTAGCCCCGACCCGCTGCCGAAGCTGTCTAAGTTGACGTCCTCTTCGATTTCTGCCAGGGGTACTTCGGGCGTTGTGCCCGCGGTCCCGGCCGGAATCGCCGTCTCAGCCATCGTGTCTTCAGTCACATCGTAGTCCTGGTCCGTCTCGCCAAGGACACTCGTCCCCAGCCCGGTCAGGGCCGTATCCGCGTCGGTCAGATCGCTCGACGCAGCCGGAGTGCCTGTTTCCGGAGCCAGAAGGATTTCATCGGTATCGGCCGCAGGCTCTGCAGATTCCTCAGGCTCGACCACCGAAAACGCATCCTCTTCAAGCTCGGGCGCCGCCTCTTCCGGCTCGGAAAGCTCGGCTTCCGGCGAAGGGATCTCCGCTTCGGGCTCTGGAATCTCCGCTTCCGGAATCTCCATCTCCGGGGCTTCTGCTTCCGGAATCTCCATCTCCGGAACTTCCGCTTCCGGGACCTCCATCTCCGGTGTTTCCGGCTCTGAGAAGTCCAGATCGAGAGCCTCCGCCT